>NZ_RDBP01000099.1 GCF_008042045.1 Streptomyces sp. T39 | reverse complement strand
CGCGCGTCATGCCCGCACCAGCCGGTTGGCCAGCGTGGACATCGTGTAGGTGCCGATGCCCATGACCACCTCCAGCGCGTTCCGTTCGGTGAAACCGTGTTCCAGGAAGGCACGGATCCGCTCGTCCTCGACGGCTCCGGCCGTGCGCAGCACGTCCAGCACGAACGAACGCACCGCCTCCAGGCGCGGATCGGGGAGCGTGCGCTGCCCGCGGAGGGCGTCCACGAGGTCCCCGTCGGCGCCGAGCCCGCGGAGTGCGGCGGTGTGCATGTCGATGCAGACGAGGCAGCCGTTGCGGACGGCGACGGTCATCACCACCGTCTCCCTCGCGAGCGGATCGAGGCCGGTCCGTTCGAAGGCGGCGCTCAGCTGGAGGAATCCGTTCAGCAGATGAGGTGAGGTGGCCAGCTTGGCGACGGCGGGCGGGAGGCCGCCGAGGCGGCGTGCCGTGGCCTCCATGGCGGGGCGCGAGTCGGCGGGGGCGGTGTCCAGGGTGTGCGTCACGAACATGGCGACTCCTAGAATGGACAACATGGTTGACTACCCCGAAAAGGTAAACCAGGTTGTCGAAGGCCGCAAGGAGGTTTCCCGCAGTCCCGGGCGCGGGGCGCCCGGCGGTCACGCGCCGGAGCACGCGGTGCCGCGCGACGCGACACCGGGCTACGAGTTGCCCCTGCTGCTGTTCGCGGGCTTCCGTTCGCTCATCGACGCGCTGCACGCGCGCCTCGCCGAGGAAGGCCACCCCGGCCTGCGCCCGGCGCACGGATTCGCCATGCAGGCGATCGGCATGCACGGAGCGAGCGCCAGTGACATCGGCCGACGGCTCGGGGTGTCGAAGCAGGCGGCGGGCAAGACCGTCGACCGCCTGGTCGCGCTGGGGTACGCGGAACGCGCGGACGACCCCGCCGACGCGCGCCGCAAGCTGATCCGCCTCACCCCGCACGGCCTGGACGCGCTCGCACGCTCCGCGGCCGTCTTCGACGAGCTCCGCGCGGAGTGGGCGCGCACGCTGGGTCCCGGACGCCTCGCCGACATCGAGGACGCCCTGCGCGCGGTGACCCCGCCGGAGACCTTCCGCCTGGACGCGGCGGGCTGGCTGGGGGGCGGGGCGTAGCCGCCCCGGCCCGTGGGCCTCGGCTCGCGCGSCGAGCGCCGTGCGGAGATGGAGGTCCTCCCGGCCGCGCAGGAGTACGGCCTCGGAGTCATCCCCTGGTCGCCGCTGCACGGCGGACTCCTCGGCGGTGTGCTCAGGAAGGAGAGCGAGGGGGCGCGGCGCACGACCGGCCGCAGCGCCGACGCGCTGGCGAACACGGCCGTCCGCGACAAGGTGCAGGCCTACGAGGACCTCCTCGACAAGCATGGTCTCGAACCGGGCGAGGCGGCTCTCGCCTGGCTGCTCACGCGGCCGGCCGTGACGGGCC
>NZ_RDBP01000098.1 GCF_008042045.1 Streptomyces sp. T39 | reverse complement strand
GCCGCCGAAGACGGCGGCGAGGAGACCGAGGTCCCGGGCGCCGCCCAGGTTCTCCTTGGCGTGCACGGGCAGCAGCACCGGCGGGCGGAGCGACGTCGCCGGCCGGGAGTTCGGCGCGCGGGGATGCCCGTCCGGCCGGGCCCGGCGACGCGTCGCGCGGCGATGCGGGGGCGTCGTCCGGAAAGGACCTGACCGCGGGGCGCGGGGGACGCTGACCGCGGCGGGCCGGGCCGCGGGCGGCGGACGCCCGGCGGGACGGGGCAGCCGAGGCGCGTCAGGCCGGGCTCGGGGCCGCGTCGGAGGGACAGGTCCGGGGCGGGCGGCCGCGGGGGTCCGGGGTCAGCAGGTCGGGACCTTGCCGCCCCGCTGGAGGGCGCGCAGGGACTCGACGGTGCCTTCCAGCGTGGTGACCGGGATCAGGCGCAGCCCCTCCGGGAGTTCGGCCTGCGCGTCCGCGCACTCCGCCTCCGGCACGAGGAAGACCGTGGCCCCGTCGCGCTTGGCCGCCTGGGTCTTGAGGGAGACGCCGCCGACCGGGCCCACCTCGCCCTCGGGGGTGATCGTCCCGGTACCGGCGATGGTGCGTCCGCCGGTCAGGTCGCCGCCGGAGCCGTCGCCGTCCAGCTTGTCGACGATGCCCAGCGCGAAGAGCAGGCCCGCGCTGGGGCCGCCCACGTCCGCCAGGTGCAGCGAGACCTCGACCTTCGCGGGATCCTCGTCGAGATAGGCGAGCGCCGCGCGGGTGGCGTCGTCCTGCGACTCCTCCATGTCCGCGGTGTTGTGGCGCTCGACCTCCTGGTCGGACTTGCCCGCCGGGTAGACGGCGTCCCGGGGCAGGACCGCCCGGTCCGTGCGGAACCAGCCGTCGACGACCTCGCCGAGGTCGACGTCCACGGACGGACCCGAGGCGACGATCGTCGTCATCCGCAGCTGGCCCTCGGTCCGGCGGGTCGGGGCTCCGGTGACGGTGATGATCTGCTTGCCCCGGTCCTCGCCGAGCACGTCCGCCGTCCCGCCCGGCTGCGCCACGACGAACGGCAGTGGCGCGAACCCGACGACGGCGAGGAGCGCGACGACGGGCACGGCGCTGAGGGCGAGGGCGCGGGGGCGCGTGAGGCTGGAGAACACGACGCCAATCTATCTGCCCGCCCGGGCGCCGGGCCGCCGCGTCCCGCGGCCCTCCCCCGGCGGCGACCGTGACGGCGGGGCGGTGCGGGCGGGCAGATAGATTGGCGTCGTGTTCTCCAGCCTCACGCGCCCCCGCGCCCTCGCCCTCAGCGCCGTGCCCGTCGTCGCGCTCCTCGCCGTCGTCGGGTTCGCGCCACTGCCGTTCGTCGTGGCGCAGCCGGGCGGGACGGCGGACGTGCTCGGCGAGGACCGGG
>NZ_RDBP01000097.1 GCF_008042045.1 Streptomyces sp. T39 | reverse complement strand
CGCCGCCCGCGTCCCTCAGAGCTGCTCGCTGCGCCGCTCGGTGAGGCCGTGGTCCCGGGCGATGGCGTTCCACAGCGCGGCGGCCTGGTTCTTGGCCCTGGTCGCGTCACCGCTGGCCTTGTTGCCCTGCGCGGTGTGCGAGGTGCTCCGGGCCGTGCCGTCCTTGCAGACCTTCTTGCTCTTGGCCTGCTGCGCCCAGGCCGCGTAGTGGTCGTCGGCGGACGCCGACGCCTGCCACGCCTTCTTCAGCGACGAGTTCAGCTCGGCGTGCTTCGGCAGCTTGTCCACGGTGAGCTCGCCGAGCCTGGTCACCAGGCCGCGGCGCTGGGCGGCCGCGTCCTTCAGGTCCTTGACGGCCGCGTCCAGGTTCTTGCAGCTCTTGATGTTCTCCACCGACCGGATCACCGCGGCGCGGCTGTCGTTGCTGTCGGCCAGCAGTTTGTCCAGCGCCTCGGCCTGCGGCTTCGCCGGGTCGGCCGGCTCCTCGGAGGCACTGGTGCTCGGCGCGGGGGAGCCGGCGGCCACGTTCTCGTCCGGCGTCCCGGACTTCTTGTCGTCCCCGCCGCCGAAGACCACGGCGCTGACGCCGAGCCCGAGCACCGCGCAGCCGACGACGAGAGCGGCGACGACGGGCAGCAGGGACCGCCGGCGGGCGGGCGGCTCGTCGTCGTAGGAGGCACGCGGGTGGCCGGGCTCCGGGAAGCCCGCGTGGGGCGCGCCGGTGTGCGCGTCCGGTCCGGGCGGCCCGCCGGCGAAGCGCGGCATCTGCTGCGTCGAGTCGGCGACGCCGTGTGCCGGGGGCCCGTCGGAGCGGAAGAGGCTGTCGAACTCGGCGGGCGGCTGCCGGTCGCCCGGAGCGCCGGGCCGGATGCCGAACGGCGCACCGCCGGGCTCGGGCGGCACCGGCGCGATGTACTGCGTGGCGTCCGACGCGCCACCGGGCCCGCCTGCGCCCGCCCCGCCGCCCTGGGCGAGCGGACCGGTCCCGAGGAACGTCGTCGACTCGGCGGGCACCTCCGGCGGAAGGGCGCCGGGCGGGGTCGCGCCGCCAGGGACCGGGGCGATGTACTGCGTGGCGTCCGACGCCCCGCCGGGGACCTGACCGCCCGCGACCGGGGCGATGTACTGCGTGGCGTCCGACGCGCCACCGGGGACCTGACCGCCCGCGACCGGGGCGATGTACTGCGTGGCGTCCGACGCGCCACCGGGGACCTGACCGCCCGCGACCGGGGCGATGTACTGCGTGGCGTCCGACGCGCCACCGGGGACCTGTCCGCCCTGGGGCGGCAGCATGCGGGTCGGGTCCTCGTACGCACCGGCGGGGGTGTGCCGCCCGGGCGGCACACCCCCGC
>NZ_RDBP01000096.1 GCF_008042045.1 Streptomyces sp. T39 | reverse complement strand
CCCGCCGCCGGGAAGACCAGCGCCGGTCCGGTCGGGCACTTGCTGTCGCGGACCGGGACACGGACGCCGTGGCCGCGGGCGACCTCCAGGCACTCGCCCTGATCGCCGCCGCTGAAGCTGGACTTGAACCAGCCGTCCACGGTGGACGCGTCGCGGACGGTGGGCTCAGTGCTGCTGACCACGTTCGTGCTCCTCGGCTGCCGCCCTCACCAGGGCCAGGGACTCCTCGCGCGACAAGGCGTCGCTCAGGGCAAGAGCGTAGGAGGTCTGGCTCTCCCTCACCAGGGCCGGCTCGTCCATGAGGTGCCCGGTGAGCAGGCCCTCCACATAGGCGACCGGTGCGGCGTCCTCGAAGCTCATCAAGGTGAGCAGACTCTGCATCAGGGCGTGCGCCCCCGCGCCGAACGGCAGCACGTGCAGCCGCAGCCGTCCCTCCTCCGCGAGGTCGGCGATCCGGTGGAGCTGCCCGGCCATCACCTGCCCGCCGCCCACCCGGCGCCTCAGTACGGCCTCGTCCAGCAGCGTCCACAGCACCGGCCGGTCCGGACCCTCCAGGACGCGGGCGCGCTCCGTGCGAATGACAACGGCACGGTCAAGGTCCTCGGGTCGGTGGTTGGCCCGGTAGGAGCGGAAGACCGCACGGGCGTAGTCGTCGGTCTGGAGCAGGCCCGGCACCAGCGACAGCGCGAACTGCTGGATCAGGCGCGCCTGCTGTTCGAGCTCCGCGACGGCGGCGAAGTGGTCGGCGTACTTGGTGTCCAGATCCTGGAGCCAGCGGGCGAAGAACCCGTCCGTCCCGAGCGCCCGGTCGATGCGCTGGGCGTCGTCGGGGCTCGGCATGCGCCGCCCCGCCTCGAAATGGCTGATCAGTGTCGGCGAGCACACCACGTGCTCGCCCAGCGCTTCCTGGGTCAGCTCGGCCGCTATCCGGCGCAGTCTCAGCTCGGCGCCGTACTTCTCCCGCGGCGTGCGCGGTGTCCGCTGCCGGTGACCGGAGTCCATGCGACCAACTCCCCTTGCTGACGGGCGTGCTGTCAAGCGACTGGTACTGGCAGCGTAGCGACCGGCGACCCCACTCTGTGACCAGTCGGCCACTCAGGGAGATGTGGCCCGGAGGGAAAGCAGGTGCCGCACATGGTCCGCTGTGCGAGACGGTCCGCCCCCGACGGTTCTCCGCCCGGGAGCCCCGGGTGAGTGCCGGGGAGCCCGAGGGGGCCAGGCTGCTGCCGTGGACCGGCCCGGAGGGGCGGCCGTGCTACGTGATCGGGGACGGCTCCGGTCCCGTCTCCAGCGCGGCCGACCGGATCGAGCGGATCCGGCTGGGGATGGCGGGCGAACTCGTCGTGCACGCCGGGGAGATGCTCGCCGATCACCGGGTCACCCGCGGCGAACTCCACTACCTCGCGTCCCGGCTCGTGGAGTCGCTGCGGGACGTGGGGCGCATCGCCGAAGCGCGCGGGGCCGCCGCGCAGGGGGCTGCCGGGCCCGAGGAACGCGCGGCCGGCGGAGGCGGGCTCGGGGGAGGCGCGTCCGGGGCGGACACGCCTGGCGGAGGTGCGGGCTCCGCCGGGCCGCCGTGGGCGGTGCCGCCGGGGATCGTGGCGGCCGAGGACGGTCCGCGGAAAAATCCTCCGCCG
Organism: Streptomyces sp. T39; assembly: GCF_008042045.1. Classification (GTDB taxonomy): domain Bacteria; phylum Actinomycetota; class Actinomycetes; order Streptomycetales; family Streptomycetaceae; genus Streptomyces. The sequence continues at coordinate 738 of NZ_RDBP01000096.1, read as the reverse complement.
GTGACATAGCGGGGGACGCGTCCCGCCGTCTGAGGGGTGTAGGCAACACCGCGACTCCCCCTTGGGGAGCCACCTTTCGACGGAGGACGGATGAAGACGCGCAGGTTCGTCATGGCGGGCGTCATGGCGGCATTGCTCGCGGGCGGGGCGGGTACCGCCGTCGCGCTCGGCGGCGGGGACGGGGCGGATTCCGCCGCCGCGAAGACCGGGGCCGCGGCCCCCGCAGCGGCCGCGGCGACCCCGGCCACCCGTCTCGCGGCGGCGGCCGAGGCCCCGGCGCCCGGCCCGCGTGTGGTGCGGCCCTACGAGCCCGTGGAGATAGGCCAGGGCGCGAAGATGGGACTGCTCCCGCAGGGGCAGCAGAACTACGTCGTCGCCTGGAACGACTACGCGGCCTCCGTGGAACGCGCCAAGAGCCTCGTCGGCGACAGCATCCGCCCGAACAGCCTCAGCGGCGGGGTGAACTCCGACGGCGACGACGTCCTGTTCACGGGCGCCTTCCGCACCCACACCGTCCCGGCGCGGATCACCGTGCGGATCGGAGACGGCGCGGTGCGGGACGCGGGCATGCTGAAGCTGCCCGGCAACCCCGGCTGGGGCACCTACCATCTCGACGCGGCGGGCGAGGGGCCGCTGGCGGAGACCGTGCGCGTCACCGCGTACGGTCCGGACGGCGCCGAGCTGGCCCGGCTGTCGTTCGACCCCTCACCGGCCGACGGCCGCTGACCCCGCGCACCG
>NZ_RDBP01000095.1 GCF_008042045.1 Streptomyces sp. T39 | reverse complement strand
CGACGAGCTCGGGCTGGAGCACGATCGCGCGGTGCCGGTGCTCCGCCGCGTCCTCGCCGGTCTCCTCGATGAGCAGCTCGGCGGCGGTGCGCCCCATGCGCGCGGACGGCTGGCGCACCGAGGTCAGGGGCACCACGGCGGCGGCCGCGAACTCGATGTCGTCGTAGCCGACGATCGCCATGTCGTCGGGGACCCGCACCCCGGCCGCGTACAGCGACTGGAGGACGCCCAGGGCCAGCAGGTCGTTGGCGCAGAAGACCGCSGWSGGGMGKKCGSSCAKGCCCAGCAGSCGKGCCCCGGCGTCCCGCCCGGCCGCGGCGTCCAGGCGAGCCGTCTCCACCTGTGCGAGGGCACCGGCCGGCAGCCCCGCCTCCGCGAGGGCCAGCAGCGCGCCCTCGCGGCGGTCGCGGCACTGCGCGAGGTGCATGGGGCCGCTGACGTAGACGACCTCCCGGTGCCCGCGCTGCACGAGGTGGCGCACGGCGAGGGCGCCGCCCGTGATGTCGTCCACGGACACCGAGCAGCCCTCGGCGCTGGGCAGCGCCCGGTCGACGCAGACGAACGGGATGCCGTGGCGGCGGAAGGCGGCGAGGTTCCGGCCGGAGGCGTCCGCGGGCGTCACCAGCACCCCGCGGACCTCCTGCTCGCAGAAGAGCGTCAGGTACTCGGCCTCCTCGCGAGGGCTCTCCGCGCTGTTGCAGAGCATCACACCGAGGCCCGCGTCGCGGGCGGAACGCTCGGCGCCCGCCGCGATGTCCACGAAGAACGGGTTGGCCATGTCGAGGACGAGCATCCCCAGCGTGCGGCTGCGGCCGGCGCGGAGC
>NZ_RDBP01000094.1 GCF_008042045.1 Streptomyces sp. T39 | reverse complement strand
GCGGGTGAGCCCGTTGACGCCCGGCAGGGAGATCGGCTTCCGGGCACGCGGCGAACGGCACTGCGTCGGGGCCCGGGGCAACGCCTGCCCGCTGACCGCCGTCGTGTCCGGGCGGACGACGCAGGCGCGGTGCGCCGAGTGCGCGCGGCTGGACCGGGCCCATTCGGTGGCCGCCGACACGATGCCCGACGACCCGCGTCCCTACCGGGTGTACCTGGCCTGGTTCGGGCCGGGCCTCGTGAAGGTGGGGATCACCGGCGAGGCGCGCGGGTCGGCGCGGCTGCGGGAACAGGGGGCGGTGGCCTTCGCCTGGCTCGGGCGGGGGCCGTTGATGGCCGCCCGGCGCACGGAGGAGCTGCTGCGGGCCGCGCTCGGGGTGCCGGACCGGATCCCGTACGACGCCAAGCGCGCCGTACGGGCGGCGCTGCCGCCGGCCGGGGAGCGGGCGGCCGAGGTGGCCTCGCTGCATGCGCGGGCCGCCGCGCTCCCGGGATGGCCCGAGACGCTGGAGCGGCTGGAGTGCCGGGTCGTGGACCACGCCGGGGTGTTCGGCCTCGACGGTCTGCCGCCTGCCACGGAGGTGGTGCGGGAGCTGGTGGACGGCGGGGCGGTCGGCGGGCGGCTCGCGGCCGTGGCCGGGCCCGATCTGCATCTGCGGACGTCCGGCGACCGGGTCGTGGTCGTGGACACCCGGCTGCTGACGGGCTGGTCCCTGGTGCGGGCCGGTGCGGACGCGGGGGCGGGTGTGCCGGTGCGCGCGATGCCGGCGGTCCGGGGTGAGCAGGGCGGTCTCTTCTGAGGCCGGCCGGGGCCGGCCTCAGAAG
>NZ_RDBP01000093.1 GCF_008042045.1 Streptomyces sp. T39 | reverse complement strand
TGGCCCGGGAGGCGGGGGCGCGCCCGCCCCTCGCCGGGCCTTCGGCCCCGCACCCGTGCGACGGCGCACGGCACCCGGCGCCCCCGCCTCCCGGGCCACGCGCCCGTCCCCGCACCACCGTGCCGGCGCCCCCGGGCACAGCACCGTCGGCCGTTCGACGCCGCACCTTCGGTTCCCCACGCACCAGGAGAGGCAGATGATGACGAAGCCCGATGCCCCCACCGACGCGACGACGCCCCTCGCCGGTGGCCCCCCGCCCCGGGGGGAACTCGTGGGCCGGGCCGCCGAGACGGCGCGCATCGGGGCCGCGCTGGCGGCGGCGCGGGCCGCGCGGGGCGTCGCGGTGGTGGTGACCGGGGAGCCCGGCGTGGGCAAGACCCGGCTCGCCGCCGAGGCCCTCGCGGAGGCCGAGCGGGCGGGCATGGCCACCGCCAGGGGGCGGGCCGGCACGGTCGGGCCGGCGGTGCCCTACCGGCCGCTCGTCGAGGGGCTGCTCTGCCTGACACGCACCGGCGCGCTCCCCGGCCCCGGGGGGACGAACGCCTGCGGGCCCCAGCTCGCGGCGCTGTTGCAGGGCACCCACCACTCCGCGTCCGGGCCCCTGTCCCCCCTGCTGGTGGCCGAGTCGGTGCTGCGCGCCCTCGCCGTCGCCGGACGGCGGCGCGGATGCCTGCTCGTCGTCGACGACCTGCAGGAGGCCGACGCTGCGACGCTGGCCGCTGTCGAGTACCTGCTCGACCACATCGGACGGCACCCCGCCGTGCTGCTGCTCGTGGCGGGCCGTGAACCGGGCGCCGCGCGGGACCTCATCGCCCGGGCCCGCCAGCGCGGCGCCGCGGCCGTCGTCGACCTGTCACCGCTCCGGCGCGACGCCGTGCGCAGCCTGCTCGCCGCCGAACTGGCCGTCACCCCCGAGGAGATCGGCCCCGCGCTGCTGGACCGTGCCATGGCCGACAGCGCCGGCCTCCCCTTCGTGCTGGGGGAGATCGTCCCTGCTCTGGCCCGCGCCGACGCCGCCGCCCCGGCCCTGCCGCCCGCGCTCGCGGACAGCGTCGGACGCCGGACGGCGCGCCTCGGCCCGCACGGCGCCCAACTCCTGCACACAGCAGCCCTGTTCGGGCAGCGCTTCCCGCTGGCGGCGGTGCAGCGTGCGTCGGGGTGCGGCGACGACACGCTGGCCGCGGCGCTGCGCACGGCCACGGCCACCGGGCTGGTGGTTCCCGACACGGCGAGCGCGGGGTGGTGGGCCTTCCGCCATCCCCTGGTCGCCCCGGCCGTGCTGGCCGGCCTCGGCCCCGGCGAGCGGGCGGGTGCCGCGCGCCGCGCGGCGGACGCGCTGACGGAGCTCCACCCGGGGCTGCCCGGCCCGTGGTGCGCCCGCGCCGCCGACCTGCACGGGCAGGCGGGGAACACCGGGGAAGCCGTCCGGCTGTACTGCGAGGCGGCCGCCCGGGCGAGTGGCGAGGGCGCGGTGGACCGCGCGCTGGACCTGCTCACCCGTGCGTACCGGCTGACCGGCCCCGCCCCCGCGGCAGGGGCGCACGCCGGCGTGCTGGAGCAGCTGCTCGACACGTCCGTCGCCGCGGGGCGCCTGGACGCCGTGCCGTCCGGCGCCGCCGCCCGTGCCGGCGCCCACGACCTGCCGGCCGGCCGCCGGGCCGGCCTGCACGCGCGCTTCGCCGAGGCCGCCGCGCTCGCCGGTCGGCCCGCGGAGGCCGTCCGGCACATCGACATCGCCCGGCTGCTGCTCGGTGACCGGCCGGACGACGCCCACCGCGCCGTCGTCGACGTCGCCGCCGCCCATGTGGAGCTCCACCGCCTGACGCCCGACCGGCTCGTCACCGCCGCCGCGCTCGCCCGCCGGGGCGCCGAGGCCGCGGAGCGGGCCGGTCTGCCGGACCGGGCCGGGCGGGCGCTGCTCCTGCTCGGACGGCTCGCGGCGGAACGGGACGAGGCCGCGGCGACCGCGTACGTCCTGCGGGCGTGTTCGATCGCCCACGCCCACGGGCTGCCCGCCCTCCGGGCCGCAGCCGATCTCCGGCTGGCACGGCTGGCGGCCGCCCGGGACGGCCGCCCGGGGCCGGTCGACGAGGCCCGGGACGAGGCCCGGCGCGGCGGTGTGCTGCCGCCCGCCCTGGACGCCGACTTCGCCCTCGCCCTGGAGCAGGTCCGGCGGGGCGAGTTCAGCGCGGCCGCCGAGCGCGTCCGGGAGGCGGTGGGCGACGCCGAGCGCCTCGGGCTGGGCGCCTGCCTGGCGCGGATGCGGCTGGCCGACGCGGTGCGGTACGCGCACCAGGGCCGGCGCGCCGAGATGGAGGAGGCCCTGGACCGGCTCGGCCCGCTCGTCGACGCGGCGCCGGGGGTGCGGGCGATGTCGTACGGACTGGCGCGGGCGTTCTGCTCGCTGCTGGAGGACGCGCACGACGCCGCCGAGCGGGAGTTCGCCCAGGCGCTCGCCTACGACACGGAGAATCCCGCCACCGGCGACATCGGCCGGCACGGCATCGTCCTGCTCCTGGGCGTGGTGGCCGGACGCATGGGCCGCCGCCATCACGCGGAGGTGGCCCGGGCCGGAGCCGGGGGCACCCGCTGGAACCGGCAGTTCGTCTCCCTGGCGGACGCCGTGCTGCTCGGCCGGGAGGGCCGCCCCGGTGAGGCGTCCGCGGCGGCCAGCGCGGCCCTCGCGGCGGCCGAGCCCTACCCCACGGCGCGCAACCTGTGTGTGCGGCTGGTCGCGGCGGCGGCCCACCGGGACGGCTGGGGAGCGCCGGTCGACTGGCTGCGCGAGGCGGAGGAACACTTCCACACGGCGGGTCTGCGCACCGTCTCCGGCGCCTGCCGGGCACTGCTGCGCCGGATGGGCGCCCCCGTACGGCAGCGGCGCGCCGGGGACGCGCAGGTGCCCCGGGAACTGCGGCGGTGCGGCATCACCGTCCGGGAGTTCGAGGTCGCCCGGCTGGTGGCGGAGCGGATCGGCAACAAGGACATCGCGGGCCGGCTGCACATATCGCACCGCACCGTCGAGAAGCACGTGGCCAGCCTGCTCCAGAAGACCGGCCACCCCAACCGCGCGGCCTTCGCCTCCGCCGCCCGGGCGGATCCGGCGATCTGACGGCGCGGGCCGCCGCGAGCGCGCCGACCGGGGCCGGTCCGCCGGATCCGCGGCCCGGGGCGCCGGGGCCGGCCGTCCCCTGCACGGCCGGCCCCGGCGCCCCCGCTCAGGTGACCGCCCCGGCCGCCGCCAGGGTGACCACACGGTCGAAGCGGACGTCGAGTGCGTCGTCGCCGTGGTGCACGACCAGCAGCGCGCGGCCCGCCGTCCGCTCCTCGATCGTCCGCAGCACCAGGTCCCTGCCCTGTTCGTCGAGGTTGGCGAACGGCTCGTCCGCCAGATACACGTCCGCCTCCTCGCACAACAGGGCCGCGATGCCGACGCGTTGCCGCTGGCCGGACGACAGCTCCGACGGCAGCTGCCCGGCCAGGCCGTCCAGACCCAGCGCCGTGCGCAGCCGTTCGTCGGCGACCAGGTCGCGCACCGGAAGCGGTGGCAGGTTCACCGGGGCGGTCAGGCTCGCCACCGTGGCCGGCAGGGTGACCCGGCCGCTGTCGGGCGCGAGGGTCCCGGCGACGATGTGCAGCAGTGTCGTCTTCCCGCAGCCGTTGGGTCCGCGCAGCAGCACGTGCTCGCCGGGCCGCAGCTCGAAGTCCTCGATGGCCACCTCGGCCCCGTCGCCGTACCCGACGCGCGCCCCCGTCACCGAGACCAGGGCGCCCTTCTCGTGGTACGCCGGCATGCCGGCGTCCCGCAGGGACTCGATCCGGGTGAGCACGGCGGAGCTGCGCCGCACCTGCGGAATCATGTTGACGAGGTCGAAGATGCCGGTGACCGCCCGCCACAGCGAGTTGACGAAGGCGAGGAAGCTGCCGAACGACATCCGGCCGGAGAAGACGAAGAACGCGCCGATGACCATCGAGGCGGTGTCCGACAGGTTCATGATCAGGTCGCTGAGGGTCCGCTGCCGCAGCGCCAGCCGGTAGTTGACGAAGGTCAGTCCGAGGAAGCCGCCGAGCGCGTCCCGGTTGGCCGCGCGGGCGCCGGGCAGCAGCCGCGGCAGGCCGCGGAGCGCGTGGAACGCCTCCAGTGTGCCGGTGAGCCGGTTGATGTACCGGGCCTCCGCCTCGCGCTCCGGCTCGGTGTTGTCCTCGATCCGCCGGGCCAGCCGGTTGCTCACCAGCACCAGTGGCGGCACGATGACCAGCAGCACGAGGCTCGCCTGCCAGGACAGGTAGAGCAGCACGCAGAGGAAGACGAACGACGCGACGGCCCCGCGGGCGATACGGACGCACAAATCGACGGCGGGCAGCACGCCCTCGTGGACGTCGTTGTGGATGCGGCTGACGTACGAGGCGTTGCCCGCCTGCGACATCCTCCGCCCGTCCTGCCCGAGGGAGCGTTCGAGCAGCTCCGTCTCCAGGACCAGCACGAAACCGTTCTCGAACCGCTTGCGCCACCAGGAGATCGCATAGCCGGCGAGGTTCAGGGACAGCCCGAGCACCAGGTAGCCGGCCCCCAGCCACAGGAACCGCCCGAAGTCAGCGGTCACGATCGCCTGGTCGAACAGCGCCTTCAGCAGCAGCGGATGCACCAGGGCCTCGACGCCCGCCGTCGCCGCCTCCGCGGCGGCGATCAGGACGAACGGCAGACGGTGCCCGCGCAGGGTGTGCCACAGCTGCTTCACCGCGTCACCTCGTCCAGCAGGAAGCCGGGCGCGCCGCCGTTGTTCACCCGGTGGAGCACCCTCAGCACGCCGGCGGAGCCGGTCAGGTAGTCGCAGGAGCAGCGCAGCAGCCCCTCACCGGGGACGCCCAGCGGCGGCGGCCCGTCACCGCGGGGCACGCCGAAGCGCTCGCCGGGCTCGAAGAGGAACGCCCTGCGGACGAAGTCGAGCTGGCGCAGGGCCGTGTCGCGGTACGACCGGTCGCCGGTGAACCGGGCGGCGTCGAGCAGGGCGTCGGCCACTCCGGTGATCCCGAACGCGTACCCGGGAAGCACCGCGTGGGTGAAGTCCAGGCCGCGCAGGATCGTCCGGGCGCCGTCGAGGTCTCCGTAGCGCAGCAGTACCTGGGCCACTCCCGCCGAGCCCACCTCGATGTACGGCTCCATGGTCCCCTCGTGCTCGAACATGAGCGGTCCGTCGTCGTCCAGGGGCTTCGCGTGCGCCGTCTCCCAGGCCAGCGCCTCCCGGCCGAGCCGCAGATACGCGTCCTCCCCGGTGACCTGGTGCATCCGCAGCAGGAACAGGGCGACCCCGGCCTGTCCGAAGCCGAGGCCGGTCAGCGGCCCGTCGGACGAGAAGTCGTTGAGCCAGAACGCCCGGCCGCCGTCGCGGTGCACGGTGTCGCGCAGCACCTCCGCGCAGACCCGGGCCGCGGCGAGATGACGCGGGTCGCCGGTGCGCAGGTGGAAGCGGAGATCGGTCATCCCGACACCGGCGAGGCCGTAGTAGTAGGTGTGGTCGCCGCGGTCGGGCGCCCGCCGGTTCGCCTCGGCGAGCATCTGCCGTGCCGGGCCCTCGATGCCGAGCGAGTCGGCCGCCCAGGCGATGCCCGCGAGGCCGCTCATCAGGCCGTCCGGGTACTCCGCCGTGTCGATGCGGGCCAGCTCTCCGTGGAGCCACCGGCGCCATGCGGGCCGCGGCGGGATCCCGGAGGCGTTCAGCGCCCACAGCACACCGCTCGCGCCGAAACCGAGGCTGAGCGGGTTGGTGATGTGCGCGAACGGGTCCACCGGGAAGAGCGTCGCCCGCCGGGTGTCCGCCGCCGCCTCCACGAAGGCGGCCACCCCGGCCTCCGCCCGTGCCAGCAGGGCCGGCACACCGGCCGTGGAGGGCCGCCGCGGCACCCGGACCCGGGCGAGGAGCCCGTCCTCGTGCTCCAGCTCCGCCAGCGCGTCGGTGAGGGTGATGCGGGCGGCGGCCAGGTCGGTGAGGAGGCGGTGGATCCGCTCGGGCCAGCCCAGGCCGTCGACGAAGATGCGGTAGGTGTCGAAGATGTCCTCGCGCAGGTACGACATGGCGGCGATCGGGAAGACGAAGTACGCCATCGTGGTCGCCAGCGCGAACAGGTCGCCCTCGGTCCCGAACGCCTCGTACCGGCTCCGGGAGAGACTGAACCCGGGGGTGAACAGCTCGACGGGCCGGGTCAGTCCGTCCTCGTCGCCGTCCTCGGTCCCGGCCAGCCGGCATGCCTCCAGGTCGACGACGGTCACGGCCCAGGTGCCGGGATCGACCAGCAGGTTGGCGGCGGTGAGGTCGCCGAGGATCACCCCGCGCCGGTGCGCCGACCGGACGGCGCGCGCGAGGCCGCGGAAGACGGTGACGAAGATCCGCAGGAACTCCCGGGACTGCTCGACGTCGAAGCCCGGCCGGGCGAGCGGGTTGCGTTCCAGGAGCACCGAGCGGATGTCGGAGCCCTCGACGAACTCCTCCGCGATGAAGTGGTGTTCCCAGTGGCTGAACCGGGCCACCGGGACCGGGAAGGAGCCGGTGTCGGCCAGCCGGGTCAGGAACATCCACTCGCGGGCGAGGATGTCGACGGCGTCGTGGCCCTGACGCGGGTTGCAGTTGGTGTGCGGGCGGGCCTCCTTGAGGACCACCCGGCGGTTGTCCCGCTCCGTGTCCTCGGCGGTGTACACCCCGCCGCTGTTGGAGAACTGGATGGCCCCCGTGACCCGGAAGCGGCCCCCGAGCAGCTCTTCGCCGCCGGCCCCGCCGTCGGTCTCGTCGTCGGGCTTCCAGTCGGCGAAGGGCCACGGCACCCACCACGGCCGGGCGTAACCGGGTCGCCGGTCGTCCGGGACAGGACCGTCCGGCCCCGTGATGTGCGCCACGCGCCGGCCGAGGACGTCCACGGTGTGGGTGTCCAGGAACTGGCCGTAGCGGAAGTACAGCGCCTTGCTGTCCCGGTAGCGCAGGTCCGAGAGGACATAGGCGCCCTCCGTGCCCTCCAGCAGCCGTGCGAGATCCGCCAGGCACGCCCGGAACGCGGTCTCGTCGGGCGGGTAGACGGTGACGAGCTTGCCGCCGCTGCCCCGCGCCATCGCCTTGGAGTTGAGCATCTCGAAGATGTTGAGGTCGAGGGCGATCTTGAAGTCGAGCCCCTGCTCCGTCAGACGGCCGATCACGGCGCCGGCCACCTCGCGGGCGGAGTCCACGCTCGCCGACACATGGATCTTCCAGCCCTGCGCGGGCAGTTCGGGGTCGTGCCGGTGGCTCCACCAGATCCCGCTGCGGACGAAGCGCGCGCGCGTCCGCTCGTCGAGCCCGGCCAGGAAGTCGTCGTCGGCCGGTTCGTAGTCGACGTCGAGCGGGTCGAAGAACAGGGAGTCGTTCCAGGCGAAGAGGAAACGGTTGACCCAGCGTTCGTCGCGCATGTCAGCCTCTGTGTCGGTCCGAGGGAGCAGCCGGCGGCTGCCGGGAACGGGGTGGTGCCCCGGAATGCGGCAGGAAGCGGCAGGATCCGCGCGGGGGCAGGTGCGCGCCCCCGCACGGATCGCCCGTGCCGTCCGTCCGGCGCGTGCCGCGGCTCACCGCCCCGGCACCCCGGGGCCGCTCACCGTCCGGCCCGCTCCGGACGCGACGGCTCGGATCAGTTGGGCTTCGTGGTGCAGCAGTTGCTGCCGCTGCTGGTCACGCTGATCACGGCGGCCCTGCTGGGAGTGGTGCTCGGCTGCAGGTTCTGGAGCTTGAGGACGCTCATCCTGGACACCTCCTGGGTGGTCGACTGCGCGGGTCGCGCGCTCGGTGCCGGGGCCGTGGGGGCCGATCGGCATGCCCGAGTCAATGTCATCGGCGCCACTCGCACATGAGCGTCCGGCCCCCGTCATCGCCGCGCGGTGCCCCCAGGCGCACGCGTTCCGCGGCGGGGCCGAATGGTGGTGGTCCGCACCCATCCCGGGGGGCGGGCGCCCGTGACGAGCAGGCGAACGCCTCCGACGGGCGCGGATCCGCACGCGTCACGGGCGGCGGGCGGCGGTGCGCAGGCGGGGGCCGTCCTCAGACGGGGTACCGGATGCCGGTGAGCGCCGACGCCGTCAGCACCTGATCGGGACGGCCCTGGGCGGCCAGGCGTCCCTCGTGGAGCAGCAGACAGTCGTCGGCCGCGCGTGCGGCCGCCAGGTCGTGGGTGGCCTGGACGACGGTCACGCCGTCGGCGGCCAGCCCGGTCAGCAGCGCGGCGATGCGTTCCCCGGCCTCCGGGTCGAGCCCGGTGGTCGGCTCGTCCAGGAGGAGCAGATCCGAGCCCTGGGCGAGTCCCTGGGCGATCAGGGCGCGCTGGCGCTGTCCGCCGGAGAGTTCGCCGAGCTGGCGTGCGGCGAGGGCGGTGATGCCGAGACGCTCCATCGCGGTGTCCACGCGCGCGCGGTCCTGCCGGGTCAGCCGGCGCCACGGGCCGCGCTCGGCCCACCGTCCCATCTCCACGGTCTGGCGGACCGTCAGCGGCAGTGTGTCCCCGACGGCTGCGCGCTGCGGCACGAAGGCCGGCGGCACGGGGCTGCCGTACGCGATGTCTCCCGCGGCCGGATCGATCACACCGGCCAGGACGCCGAGGAGTGTGGACTTGCCGCTGCCGTTGGGACCGACCACCGCGGTGATGGTGAACGGCCGTATGTCCGCGTCGATCCGGCGCAGGACGGGCCGCCCGGGATAGCCGGCGCTCAGATCCGAGACACGCACCCGGGGGGCCGGGGCGGCGGAGGCGCCGAACAGGGGTGAGGGTTTGTTGAACATGATTGTCATTGTAGTGTGGCGTCATGGAGTGGCTGACAGCCCCCTTCGAGGCGACCTTCGTGCAGAGGGCCCTCTGGGGCGGATTTCTTGTGTCGATGATCTGCGCGATGGCCGGTACCTGGGTGGTCCTGAGGGGGATGGCCTTCCTCGGGGACGCCATGTCCCACGGGCTGCTGCCCGGCGTCGCCCTGGCCGCGCTGCTCGGCGGCAACCCCCTGCTGGGGGCGGCGTCGAGCGCGGCGGTGATCACCGTCGGCGTCACCGCTCTGCACCGCACCCCGAAGCTCTCCCAGGACACCGGGATCGGCCTGCTGTTCGTCGGCATGCTCTCGCTCGGTGTGATCATCGTGTCCCGCTCGCAGTCCTTCGCCGTCGACCTGACCGGCTTCCTCTTCGGGGACGTCCTCGCCGTCCACGAAGGGGACCTCCTCCTGCTCGCGGCGGCCCTGGTGCTCGCGGCGGCCGTCTCGGTCCTCGGTCACCGGGCCTTCCTGGCCCTCGCGTTCGACCCCCGGAAGGCGCGGACCCTCGGTCTGCGTCCCCGTATCGCCCACGCCGCGCTGCTCGGGCTGCTGGCCCTGGCCATCGTCGCCTCGTTCCACATCGTCGGCACCCTGCTGGTCCTCGGGCTGCTCATCGCGCCGCCGGCCGCCGCCCTGCCCTGGGCGCGCAGTGTGCAGGGCGTCATGGCGCTCGCGGCCGTCCTCGGTGCGACGGCCACCTTCCTCGGGCTGCTGCTCTCCTGGCACCTGAGCACCGCGGCGGGCGCGACCGTGTCCGGCGTCGCGGTGAGCCTGTTCTTCCTCTCCCACCTGGCCTCCGGCCTCCGCCACCGCCGTACCCGACCGGTCGCCACCCCAGCCCCGGCGACCGGTCGGGTACGGCGGTGGCGGAGGCCGGAGGCCAGGTGGGAGA
>NZ_RDBP01000092.1 GCF_008042045.1 Streptomyces sp. T39 | reverse complement strand
CATGTACGGCGCCACCTTCGCCACCGTGCTCGGCGCGCTGACACTGATGTCGGTCGCGGACGGGGGCCGCCCGCGCCGGACCCTCGTCGTGCTCCAGTGCGCGGCGCTGGCAGGCGTCGCCGCCCAGGCGCTCCCGGGGCTGCCGCTGGCGGCCCGGTTCGGTCTGCTCCTGGTGCTCGGCTTCTTCCAGTCCCTCGGGACGGGGACCCGGATGGGGCTGCTCGCGGAGGTGGTTCCCCGGGCCGGATACGCCCCGGCGCGCTCGCTGATGAACATCACCGCGGGCACGACGGCGGTCCTCGGCTACGCCGCGGGCGGCGCACTGCTCCGGCATCTGACGCCCCACCAGGTGTTCCTCGTCGCGGCGGCGCTCACCGCCGCCGGGCTGGCCGTCGTGGCGACGACCGTCCGGGAGCACTCGATCCGCCCCGCCGGCCGTCCCGGGCTGCGCCGGACGTGGGCCACGAACCGGGAGCTGTTCGCCCACTCCGGGAGCCGGGCCCTCCTGCTGAACCTGTGGGTCCCCAACGGTCTGGTCGTCGGCTGCGAGGCGCTGTTCCTCTCCTACGCCCCCGAACACGCCGGATCCCTCCTCGCCGCGGCGTCGGCGGGCATGCTCCTCGGCGACCTGGTGGTCGGGCGCCTGCTCACCGCGGCACGGCGCCGTCGCGCCGCCTTCCCGCTGCGGCTCCTGCTCGCCGTCCCCTACCTGGTGTTCGCCTTCCACCCGCCGCTGCCGGTGGCGCTGGCCGCGGTCTTCGTGTCCGGTGCGGGCTTCGCCGCCACCCTGCCCCTCCAGGAGTTGCTGCTCGCGTCGACGCCCGACGCGGTCCGCGGGCAGGTCCAGGGTGTGGAGTCCGCGGGCCGCATGACCTGGCAGGGCCTCGGCGCCGCCGTCGCGGGCGGGGTCGCCGGGCTGCTCGCCCCCGCCGCGGCGATCACCGCCGTGGCGGCGGCGTCGGTCGCCTTCACCGTCGCCTCCCGCCCCCTCGTCGCMCGGGCAGCCCGTGCGACGGACGCCGGCGCGACGGAGGCCCGCCCGGCCTGAGTGACGGGCACCGGCCGGCCCCGGGCCTCGGGCACCGGCCGGTCCCGGCGCGGCCGGCGCCGGCGGCCGGAGAGAGCGACGCTCGCGGAGACGGCAACGGCGGTGCGGGCGGCCCCTGTTGGCACAGGGGCCGCCCGAGCCCCCGCCCGTGCGCCCCCGGCTCGCCCCGTGCGGAGGCGCCGCACAGGTGCCCGCGATGTGAGAAAGCGCTTACTGCGCGGCTCGGGATGGGGTGGGATGGACACATGACGCAACACGTCCCCAACCACCTGGACCACTGCTACCGCGGCGAGAACCCGGTGCGCACCCTCGGCCACCTCCTCCGCCCCGACCGCGGCAAGCTGCTGCTCGCCGCTGCCGTCTTCGTCGTCAAGCACAGCCCCATCTGGCTGCTGCCGCTGATCACCGCGACCGTGCTCGACGTCGTCGTGCAGCACGGCTCACTGGCCGAGTTGTGGCAGGCCACCGGCGTCCTGCTCTTCATCCTCGTGATCAACTACCCGCTGCACCAGTGGTACGTCCGCCTCCTCGGCGGCAGCATCCGCCGCATGGGCACCGCCCTGCGCTCGGCCCTGTGCCGCAGGCTCCAGCACCTGTCCATCGGCTACCACGCCCGCGTCCACTCCAGCGTCCTGCAGACCAAGGTCGTCCGGGACGTGGAGTCGGTGGAGCACATGGTGCAGCAGAGCGCCGACATGGGCCTGGGCGCACTGGTCACGCTCACCGGCGGCCTCGTCGTCATCGGTATCCGCACCCCGGAGTTCCTGCCGGTGTTCCTGATCGTCGTCCCCGCCGCAGGTTTCCTGGTGATGCGCCTGCGCGGCCGGCTGCGCAGCCACAACGAGGACTTCCGCCGCGAGGTGGAGCAGTTCTCCTCCCAGGTCGGGGAGATGACCACGCTCATCCCGATCACCCGCGCCCACGGCCTCGAACGGGCCGCGCTCGGCCGCGTCGACGGAAGCCTGCGCCAGGTGTTCGCCGCCGGCCTGCGGCTCGACGTGATGAACGGCCGCTTCAACTCGGCCGCCTGGGTCACGCTCAACATCCTCGGCGTCCTGTGCCTGACCGGGTCGGCTCTGGTCGCCTACCACGGCTGGCTGCCCGTCACCGCCGGCGACGTCGTCATGCTCAGCTCCTTCTTCACCGTCCTGACGGGCTCCGTGACCACGCTGCTCGGGCTGGCGCCGGTCATCAGCAAGGGACTCGAGTCGGTGCGCTCCGCGGGCGAGGTCCTCCAGGCGCCCGACCTGGAGAGCAACGAGGGCAAGGTGCCGGTGGAGCGCGTGACCGGCCGGATCGACTTCCAGCAGGTCGCCTTCGCCTACGACGACGCCGCTCCGGCGGTCGACGGCTTCAGCCTCACCGCGCGCCCCGGCGAGACGATCGCCCTGGTGGGCGCCTCGGGGGCGGGCAAGTCCACCGTCCTCAACCTGCTGATCGGCTTCATCCGGCCCACGTCCGGCCGGATCCTGCTGGACGGCGTCGACATGTCGACCCTCGACCTGCGGAGCTACCGGCGCTTCCTCTCCGTGGTCCCGCAGGAGTCGATTCTGTTCGAGGGCAGCATCCGCGACAACGTGACCTACGGACTCGGCGACCTCGACGAGGAGGCGCTCCGGCGCGCCCTGCGCGACGCCAACGCACTGGAGTTCGTGGAACGGCTGCCCGACGGCCTGGACACGGTGGTCGGCCAGCGCGGAGCGCGCCTGTCCGGCGGCCAGAAGCAGCGCCTCGCCATCGCCCGCGCGCTCATCCGCGACCCGCGCATCCTCGTGCTCGACGAGGCGACCTCGGCACTCGACAACCGCTCCGAGGCCCTCGTCCAGGAGGCCCTCGCCCGGCTCGTGCACGGGCGCACGGTCTTCGTCGTGGCGCACCGGCTCTCCACGATCCAGGGCGCGGACCGCATCGTGGTGATGGCGGACGGAAAGGTCAGGGAGTCCGGCACACACGGTGAACTGCTCGCGAGGGGAGGGGTGTACGCGGATCTCCAGCCGGCGGCGCAGGGCTGACGCCCACCGCGCCGGGGACGCCCGGCGACGCCCGGAGACGGTCGGCCCGGAGACGCGCGGCACCACCCGGAGACGGTCGGTTGGCGCGGAGACGCGCGGCGACGCCCGGAGACGGTCCACCCGGAGACGGTCCACCCGGAGACGCGCGGCACCACCCGGAGACGGTCGGTTGGCCCGGAGACGCGCGGCGACGCCCGGAGACGGTCCACCCGGAGACGCGCGGCGCCACCCGGAGACGGTCGGTTGGCCCGGAGACGTGCGGAGGCGGCCGAGACGCCGGCCGCCTCCGCACGTGGGCAACGCCGCTCGGCCGCCCCCGGTACCGGCGCCTTCCCCCGGGGCCCGCTCGGGGGACAGCGCCGGTCTCCCGCCGGGGGCCGGCCGTGCGGCCGGATCAGCGGGGGACGCGCACCGTCCCGGTGGCCGTCGCCGCGGCGCCCGCGCCGTCCCCCGGGGTGGCGGTCAGCCGCCAGACGTAGGCGCCGTCCTCCACCGGGGTGCCGGCCTCGGACGTGCCGTCCCACGCCACGCGGACGGTGCCGCGCGTGGCCCCGCCCGTCCAGGTGCGGACGGCGGAGCCGGTGCGGCGGTCGGTGAGCGTCACGGTCCAGGATTCGGCCGGCCGGGACAGCCACCAGACACCGTCCCACCCCGCCTGCCCCGTGGTGGCCGGGGTGACGGAGTCGGCCACCTTCAGCGGGGAGACGGACTGCTGCGGGGCGGTGACGTGGAGGGTGTCGTGCCCATCGGCCCAGGCGAGCCTGCCCGCACCCGCATCCAGGGTCCAGGTCCGGCCGCGGCCGTCGCCGGACGCCAGCGGCTTGACGTTCTCGACCAGGCCCAGGTCGGTCGTGCCGCCGTCGGTCCCGAGGCCGGTCAGGCGCAGCGTGTCGGCATGGTGGGCGGCCAGGAACCGGTCGCCCAGCAGCGTGCCGGTGGCCGGTGCGGGCCAGGCGTGCCCGGTCGCCCGGTCGCGGACGCCCGCAGTGTTCTGTCCGGAGCAGCTCCAGTACAGCAGCGAGCCGCTGCTCTGCAGTTCGTCCGGCACGCAGGAGGCGCCGGTCCGCACGGCCCCGGTGACCTGGCCGGTGCGCAGGTGGACGGTCTGGACGACGCCCGGCCACCACCGCGACGGCACGAGCAGCGTCCCGTGTTCCAGGGCGGCGGCCTGCCCCGCCACCTCGCGCACGATCCGGTCCCGGGCGGTGTCGACGACGAGGGTGCGCTCACCCGCGCGGTACAGGAGGAACTCGGGGGAGACGTCGGTGATCCGGCCGTCCGCGTGCGGGAGGGCGAAGGTGTCCACCGGGTGGTCCGGGTCGTCGCCCGTCACCAGCACGTCCCTGCCCGTCCCGGGGTCCGTCACCAGCCGGGCCAGGCCCTCGTCGCCGCCGTCGGCGAACCGCCCGTGCGCGAGCCCGCCGAAGTCCGGCAGTGCCGCACCGCTCTGCGGCTGCGGTCCCACCCCGACGTCCCGGCCGTGCAGTGTCGTCGAGCCGGTCAGCTCGGTGGTGTGCCGGAGCCGGCCGCCGGCCAGGGACAGGGCCTGGACGACGCCCCGCCCGACCTGTGTCCGGGGCGCCTGGCGCACGGGCAGGTCGTCGACGAGCCCGAGCCCGTCGATGCTGAACAGGTGGATCCCCCGGCGGCCGTCGGCGTCCTTGCCGAGCGCGGCGAACTGCCCGCGCCCCTCGATGAGCTGGTAGCCCGACTCGACGTCCGTGAGCAGGTCGCGGGCCGTATCCGCCCCGTCGTACGGGGTGAGGCGCAGCGTCCCGCCGTCGCCCTCGTGCCACAGCACGTTGTCGCCGACGGGGTACGCGCGCACGGCGCTGCCGGGGGAGCGGACGTCGAGCGGGACGACGCGCGGGGCGGCGGTGCTGTCCACCCCCCTGATGTGCACGGCGGTGGTGCCGCCGTCGCGGGTGACCCAGCTGACCTCCTCCTGCGTGACGCGCAGGCTGCTCGCCTCACCGGTCACCGGCAGCGGGGTCACCGTGTTGTACGGGGTGCTGACGACGCCGTAGCCGGGGGTGCCGTCGGCGTCGGTCCAGCCGATGAGGAGCCGGCCGTAGGCGGAGCCGTACGTGACCGGTTCGGCGCCGGTGGTGGCGCCCGGCGGCAGCTGGATCGGGCTCTCCCGGCCGTTGCGGTACTCCACCAGCCGGTACGTGCCGTCGCCCTGGTCGACGGTCGCGAGCACCCAGCCGCCGGCGACGGTCGGGTTCAGGTACCCCGCCGGGACGGTGAGGGTGGAGCCGAAGCGGGGATCCTCGACACCGATCCGGACGATGTCGGTGCCGCCGTCCTCGCGCGGTCTGGTGTAGGTGACGCGGTTGAGGGTGTCGTGCTGCCGGACGATCGACTCCTCGGGCACGCCGTCCAGTTCGGGGACGGGCTTGGTGGTGCGGTTGTACGTCGTCGTCCAGAGGTAGCCGCCGCCCTCGCGGTGCAGCACACCGTCGCTGCCGGTGGTCAGCAGGCTCTGGGCGCCGTCGGCGTACACGGCGGGTGCGGGTATGAGGACTTCGGAGCCCTCGGCCGCTCCGGCGGCGTGCGCGGTCGACGGCAGCGCGCCGGCGAGCCCGGCGGCGAGTGCCACGGCGATGGCGGTGGCGGCGGTGGTGCGGCGTGTGCGGCGGTACGTGAGCAGGTGACGGAACACCTGACCCCCCTAAGCGTAGTCGCGTGGTCGCAGGCATCACGGCATTTCGCTGTGAACCGAGTCAACACGCTATATGGCGAAGGGGGTTGTGTACAGCTCGACGGTCCGCGTGTCGTGGGCGGTCGCACCGCGGGACGCCCGGACCGCGCCCCCACTCCACGGACAGGCGGTCGACGGGATGCCTCGCCCGGCGGCGCGACCCCGAGCGGGCCGGCGGTGCGAGCGGCCCCTCCGGGGCGCGGTGCCGGCCACCGTGCCGGTGCAGGGGTGTGCCCGACGGGGCGGCGGAGCGGCGGCCGAGTGGCCGGCGGGCTGCGGGCCTGGGCGGGAAGCGGGTGGAGGCGTCGGGCGCCTGCGGTCCAGGGCCGGGAGTGCCGGCGGATGGGGGCGGGCGACCGCGGACCGCACGAACGGAGGAGGCGGGCGCGTGCGGGCCGGGCCCGGGGGCCCCGGCGCAGGGATGGGCGCCCGCGGGCCGGCGGGGGAGCGGCGGCGTGGGGACGGTCGGCGCGACGTCCGCCGACGGGGCGACCGCGGGCGGGGTCCGCCGGGTGCCGTGCGGCGCTCCCGTCTGCGACCGGAGCGTGGGCGCCGGGTGGCCGCGGACCCCGGGACCCGCGCCGTCGGCTACCGGGCCTGCGTCACCGAGTGCCGCGCCGCGGCCTCGCGGCAGCGAAGACGGAGAGGTGCGATGCGGGAGGCCGGCCTCGGGCCGGGGACGCGGATCAGGCGGTCGCGGACGGCCGGACCGCCCCGAGGACCTGCTCCAGCTCCTCGGGCATCACGGCGACGAGCCACGGACCGTCCGCCGAGGCGCACTCCACGATCCGCGCCCGCGGATTGACGCCGACGGCCTCCTCGGCCGTCGCGGAACGCGTCTGCGTGTACCGGAGGCCGGCGGGCAGCACGACGTCACGGCCGCCGAGCGAGGGCGTCCAGGTCAGCGGCTCGGAGCCGACGACCAGCCGCCCCGGCCGGAACCCGGCCCGCCCCTTGGCGGACCTGAGCATGCAGGGCACCCCGGCCGGCTTCGTCGCGACGACGCCCTCCGACGACCGCTGCCGAAGCTGCTTGCTCAGCATCCATACGGTCAGGGCCAGGACCACGGCCGTCAGCACGAGCTCGATCATGCGCGCATTCAACCATGCCGCGTCGAACACACACCCGGGCGCAGGCATGCTGCGTCGAACACACGCCGGGTCGCCCGCACGCCGCGTCGAACTCCCGCCCGGTGTGCTCCGGGCCGGCTGGTGTCAGCCCGGCCGCCGGGCGGCGCGGCCCCGGGACAGGCTCTGCCCGGACTGGGACTCCAGCTTCCGGCGCGCGCGGGCCACATGCTGCTCCACGGTGCGCGGCGACAGATGGAGGGTCGCCGCGATCTCCCGGTTGGTGAGCCCGGTCGCGGCCAGGTCCGCCACCTCCTGCTCGCGCGGCGACAGCTGGTCCCCGTAGCTGGGGCGGCCCCGGGGCCGGTGCCCGTCCGCCGGCTGGTGGGCGCGCAGCAGGGCGCGGACGCGGGCGGCGTCCCACACGGCCCCGAGCTCGGTCAGCCGGTCCACGCACGAGGCGAGGTCCGCGACCGCCGCTGCCGTGTCCCCTCCCGCGGCGAGCCGGCACCGGGTGGCTCCCTCGGTGGCCAGCACGGCCGCGTAGGGGCGCGGCAGGCCCGCGTACACGAGCGCCGACCGCCGGAACAGCTCCGCCGCCGCCGCGTGGTCGCCGTCGTCCTCGGCGACCAGGGCGCGGCACCACGCGAGGGCGGCGTCCGACGCGGGCGCCTGGCTCCCTTCGAGCCCCGCCGCGTACTCGGCGACCATCGCCCGCGCCACCGCGGTCCGCCCGGAACGCAGCGTCGCCTCGACGGCCCACGGCGCGAGCTCCGCGCCCCACACCCACACGCCCTTGTCCCGCAGCCGGTCCCAGGCCGCCGACGCCTCCGCCGCCGCGGCGTCCACGTCGTCACGGACCATCGCCATCCGGATCAGCGCGCCGGAGGCCGCGGCCCTGTGCGGCACGGCGGCCGCGTTCGGTTCGCGCGGTCCCTCGCCGACCAGCCAGGCCGTCGCCTGCTGCCACTCCCCGCGCGAGAGCGCCAGCATCCCGAGCACGGTGCGGCCGTCCACGGCCATGCCGGGCATGGTCTCCGCCTCCGCGGCGAACGCCCGTGCCCGGCCCGCGAGATCGTCCCAGTGCCCCTCGGCCCAGTCGAGCAGCAGCGAGGTGCCGCGCGCGCCCTCCTCCACGTAGGCGGCGCCGCTTCGGGTCGCCAACTCGACTCCCTCCGCCAGGAGTTCACGTGCCGGAGCCAGCCGTCCGAGCCACAGCGCCCCGTCGGCCGCGTTGCACAGCCCGCGTGCGACGTGCTGCTGGTACACCGGGTCCGTGGTCCCCCTCGGCAGCGCCTCCAGCGCCTCCCAGGCCGCCGGGTCGCCGATGTACATCAGGGTGCCCACCCGGTTGGCGGCGACGGCGGTCCTGGCCTCCTCGTCGTCGCTCTCCGCGCCCGCCTTCTCCGCCCGCCGGAGCCAGTACAGATTGCGTTCCAGGGGAACGGTCGACAGCAGCGGCATCGCCAGCGCGGCCATGGCCCGGGCGGCCATCACCGGCCGCTCCTGGAGTTCCTCCACCGCCTGCTGGAGCTACAGCCAGCCCTGCATCCCGGCCACCGCCTGGTTGCACAGCAGCAGTCCGAGGTCGAGGCGGATCTGCCCGCGCACCGCGGCCGGCAGCGACTGCTCGTCGAGGATCTGCCGCAGCACCGTGACGGTCTGCTCGGAACGCAGCCCGAGCACCGCGCTGTGCGCGAGCAGCGGCGCGAGCCGGGCACGGGCGTGCAGCGGGACCGTCGGCCGCGACAGGGTCGTCTCCAGCAGGTCGACGGCCGCCTGGTGGTCGCCCGCCGCGGCACGTTCCGTGGCCGCCTGCTCCACCGCGTGCAGCCAGCCGCGCACCTCGCCGCCGTGACGCCGGTGGCGGGCCAGCGCCACCCACGGCTCCGGGCGGCGGTGCGACAGGACCCGCGCGGCGCTCCGGTGCAGGAGGCGGCGGACGGGGCCGGGTATCTCGGCGTACACGGCGGTGGCCGCCAGCGGCACGAAGAAGGCGTACCGCCCGAGCCCGTCCTCGGTCAGCACGCCCCCGCGCAGGGCGCGCACCAGCGCCTCGGTGCCGGCCTCCGCCGTCAGGCCGGCGACCGCCGCCAGCTCCTCCGCCTCGGCGGGCTCGTCCAGCACGGCGGCGGCGAGGGCGACCGGGCGCATCTCCTCGGGGAGCGCGGCGACCCGGCCGAGGGCGAGCTGGCGGAGCCGGGGCGGTACCCCGACCGCCTCCAGATCCCGCAGGGTGTAGCGCTCCCGCGGCTCGCCGGTCTCCCGCAGGAGCCCCACCAGATCGGCGACGACCTGCGGCACGCCGCCCGAGCGCACGGCCATCCGGGAGTACAGCTCGGTGGGGCCGCGGTCGGGGCCGTCCAGCAGCTCGTCGACGAGCGCGCGCACCCCGTCGGCGTCCAGGGGCGCCAGCGTCAGGCGCTGCACCGCGAGCATGGCGGGCAGCGCGGCGGTTCGGCCGAGCACGAGGCCGGGCTCGCGCAGCTCCTCGGGCCGGTAGGTCAGGGCGACGGCCAGACCGGCGGGCGGCCGGGCCAGCAGTCTGCGCAGGGTGTCGCGCGCCGCCCGGTCCGCCAGGTGGACGTCGTCGGCGACGAGCAGTACCGGGTCGCCACCGGGGGTACGGGCCGCGCCCGTCAGCGGCGCGAGCGCCTGGCGCAGGGCGCCGCCCGCACCGCTCGGGCGGCCGGGGCCGACGGGCGCCGACGGACCCCCGGGGGTGCGGGGGGCTCCGGGCGGCGCGCGACACCCTGCGCAGACTGCTGGCCCGGCCGCCCGCCGGTCTGGCCGTCGCCCTGACCTACCGGCCCGAGGAGCTGCGCGAGCCCGGCCTCGTGCTCGGCCGAACCGCCGCGCTGCCCGCCATGCTCGCGGTGCAGCGCC
>NZ_RDBP01000091.1 GCF_008042045.1 Streptomyces sp. T39 | reverse complement strand
GTACGCGGCGGCGAGCTCACGGAGCTTGGCGGTGACGGCCTCGGGGGCCTCGACGGGGGTCATGTGGCCCATGCCCGCGAGCTCGACGAGTTCGAGGCACTGCGGGAGGTCGAGGGCGAGGCGCTTGGCGTGCACCAGCGGGGTCAGCCGGTCCGCCGTGCCGGCGACGACCACCGTGGGCACGTCGAGCGCCCGTACGCCCTCGTCCAGGTCGAGCTCGCCGAGCACCCGCGACCAGGCCACCCGGGCGGCACGCGGGCAGGCGTGCACGATCCGGGAGCACTGGTCCACCCGCTCGGGCGCGGATCCCGGCCCCATCGTCCCGTAGCGGAGGATGCGCCGGGAGAGCGGAGTGACCGGGCCGAGCGGGGCCCGCGCGCCGAGGACGAGGTGGGTGAGCCGGGTCCGCGCCCGGCCCGCCCGCATCGGCAGCACCAGCGACTCGTCGACGAGCCGGGCGCTGCCCGTGCTGCACAGCAGTGCGGCGGCCGTGTGCTCGCGGAAGGCCGGCCGGGAGGCGGCGGCCATCATGGTCATGCCGCCCATGGAGTGGCCCGCGACGACGGCCTTCTCACCGGGGGCGAGGACGGCCGTGAGCACGGCCTCCAGGTCGTCGGCGAGCCGCTCGGTGCCGACGTCCGCGAGCGGGGTGCGGCCGTGGCCGCGCTGGTCGTAGGCGATGACGCGGTGGTCCCTCGCCAGG
>NZ_RDBP01000090.1 GCF_008042045.1 Streptomyces sp. T39 | reverse complement strand
GGGCGTCGGGGGTGATCCCGCAGATCTCGGTGATGCTGGGGCCGTGCGCGGGCGGTGCCGCCTACAGTCCGGCGCTGACGGACTTCGTGTTCATGGTGCGCGAGACGTCGCAGATGTTCATCACGGGCCCGGACGTGGTCAAGGCGGTCACGGGCGAGGAGATCACGCAGAACGGGCTCGGCGGCGCGGACGTGCACGCCGAGACCTCGGGCGTCGCGCACTTCGCGTACGACGACGAGGAGACCTGCATCGCCGAGGTCCGCTACCTCCTGTCCATGCTCCCCTCCAACAACCGGGAGCTGCCTCCCCGTTCGGAGCCGGCCGACAGCCCGGAGCGGCGCTGCGACACCCTGCTGGACGTCGTCCCGACCGACGGCGGCCGTCCGTACGACATGCGCGAGGTGATCGCCGAGGTCGTCGACGACGGCGAGCACATGGAGGTCCACGAGCGGTGGGCCACCAGCGTCATCACCACCCTCGCCCGTCTCGACGGCCAGGTCGTGGGCATCGTCGCCAGCCAGCCGCGGTCCTTCGCGGGGGTGCTCGACATCCACTCCTCCGAGAAGGCCGCGCGCTTCGTGCAGATGTGCGACGCGTTCAACATCCCGATCGTCACCCTGGTGGACGTGCCGGGCTTCCTGCCGGGCGTGGACCAGGAGCACGGCGGCATCATCCGCCACGGCGCCAAGCTGCTCTACGCCTACTGCAACGCCACCGTGCCGCGGATCTCCCTGATCCTGCGCAAGGCCTACGGCGGCGCCTACATCGTCATGGACTCCCAGTCGATCGGCGCCGACCTCACCTACGCCTGGCCGACCAACGAGATCGCGGTCATGGGCGCCGAGGGCGCGGCGAACGTCATCTTCCGCCGCCAGATCGCCGAGGCCGAGGACTCCGAGGCCATGCGCACCCGCATGGTCAA
>NZ_RDBP01000009.1:14347-21174 GCF_008042045.1 Streptomyces sp. T39 | reverse complement strand
GCCCTGGCGCACGGGGGAGGGCGGCTCGGCGACGGTGAGCGCCGCCGCCCTGCTCGCCTCGGTCCACCGGCGTCTGGCCGCGCTCTGCCCGGCGCTCGACCTCACCGTCGCCGAGCCGCCCTCCCCCGTGCGCCAGGGCTGGACGGACGGCGCCGAACTCGTCCTGCGGCCCGAACTCCTCGACGCCCTCCTCGACGGCGAGGCACGGCGCATCCGCGAGCGCCACGGCCGCACCCCCCGCCCCGACGTCGCCGCCTCCAGAGCCCTGCACGCGAAGCTCTGGGCCGTCTCACTCGTCGTCAGCGGCCCCTGGTACCTGGAGCGCCGGGTGCCGCTGCTGCGCTCGGGCGATGTGCGCACGCGGCTCACCGAGGACGCCTACGAGGTGGTGCCGGGCGCGTTCGCCTGTCTGCCCGGCGACCCGGCCGCGGCATTGCCCGGCGTGCGCGTGGTGCCCGACGAGGAGGCGCTGCGCGCCGAGCTGCGCGCGGCCGTCACCGGCCAGGTGCGGCCGCTGCTGGCGGCGCTCGGGCCCCGGCTGCGGCGGGGGCCGCGCGCGCTGTGGGGGATGGCGGGCGACGACCTGGTGTCGGCCGTCTGGTACCTCGGCCGGATGCTGGACGAGGAGGAGCACGCCGTGCGGGCGGCGGGCGAGCTGCTGCCGGGGCCGCTCGGGCCGTTCCCCGGCGGCGCGGACTTCCGCACCCTGACGGGCCGTGACGGAAGGCGGCATCCGACCCGCACGCGGCTCGGCTGCTGTCTCCACTACACGGTCGCCCCGGCCGAGGCGTGCGCCACCTGCCCGCGCACCTGCGACGCGGAGCGCCTGCGCCGTCTGGAGGGCTGAGGACGCCCCCGTCCGGGTGGCCGTACCGCCCCCGGCCCGGCGGCCCGCGCCCTCAGCCCGTGATCCGGGCCATCAGCAGCGCCACGTCGTCCGGCGTGTCCGGCCGGCGCAGGGCGCTCAGCAGCCGGTCGCACGTGTCACCGAGGGTCGCGTCCACCGTCTGGAGCAGACCCGTCAGGGTCGCGAGCCGGGCGTCGATGTCCTGGTCCCGGGTCTCCACCAGCCCGTCCGTGTAGAGCACCAGCACATCGCCCGGGTCGAGGCCGACGGTGATGCTGCGCAGCGCGACGCCGCCCACCTGGCCGACGCCGAGCGGGGTCCCCGACGGCAGGTCCAGCAGCCTCGGCGCGCAGCCCTGCCGTACCAGCACCGGCGGCAGATGCCCCGCGTTGGCGATGCAGCACTGGGCGCGGCGCGGGTCGTAGACGGCGTAGATGCAGGTGGCGATGTACGGGTCGAGCCCGGCGGTGATCTCGTCGAGGTGGCGGAGCACCACCGCGGGGTCCAGGGCCAGCCGCGCCAGCGTCTGGGTGGCGGTGCGCAGCCGTCCCATGGCGGTCGCCGCCGTGATCCCGCTGCCCATCACATCGCCGACGACCAGCGCGGTGCGCTCCCGGTCCATGGGGATGACGTCGAACCAGTCGCCGCCGACCTCGCTGCCCGCCCTCGCCGGCTGGTAGCGGGAGGCGGCCTCGAGACCGACGAGCCGGCGGGGCATCTCCGGCAGCATGCTGCGCTGGAGGGTGAGCGCGGTCTGCCGCTGCTCGCGGTACCAGCGGGCGTTGTCGATGCAGACGGCGGCGCGGGAGGCGAATTCGACGGCGAGCAGCACGTCGTCCTCGGTGAACGGCTCCGGGTTGCGGGACCGCTTGAGGTCGATGGCGCCCAGCACCTCGCCCCGCGCGATCAGCGGCACCGCCATGTACGAGTGCACCCCGGCCTGGTCCAGCAGGCGGGCGGCGCGCTCGTCCCGGGCGATGTCGCGCAGGTCGGCGGCGGTCACCTCGGGGATCACGACCGGCCGCGCGGTGGCGACGCACCGGGTGACGAGACGTCCGGCGTCGTACCGGGCGAGCTCGCCCGGACGGTCGGCCGCGTCGACGGCGACGGTGGGGAAGGCCGCGGCGACGGCGAGCGCGCGGATCAGCACATGCCCCTCGTCGGAGTCCGGGCCCGGAGGACCGCCCGGCCCGGCGAGCACACGGTCCAGCACGTCGACGGCCGCCACGTCGGCGAGGTGGGGCACCGCCACGTCGGCGAGTTCCCGCGCGGTCTGCTCCAGGTCGAGCGTCGTCCCGATGCGCACGGAGGCGTCGGCGATGAGCGCGAGCCTGCTGCGCGCCCGTTCCGCCTCGGTGGCCGCCCGGTGCCGGTCGGTGACGTCCACCACGGAGACGGCCACGCCGATCACGCGTCCCCCCGGGTCCTCCAGCCGGTACAGCGACACCGACCAGGCGCGCTCCCCGGCCGGTTCGGTGCGGATCCGCCCGACCACGTGCCGGTCGAGGAGCGGTGTCCCGGTGGCCAGCACGTCCCGCATGGCCGCCTCCAGCCGGTCGGCGTCGCCGAACGGCAGCGTCTCGCGGAAGCTGCGGCCGAGCAGTTCGTCGGCGGGCAGCCCGCCGATGCGCTCCAGGGCGGGATTGACGGCCACGTACCGCAGGTCGGGGCGGAGCACGGCCAGCCCGATCGGCGACTGGTCGACGAGACGGACGGAGAGGGCCAGGTCCCGCTCGACACGGCGGAGCGTGGCCTGGTCCTGGGCGAGGCCGAGGGCGTAGAGGCCGCCGGTGTCGTCCTGGAGGCGCATGTTGCGCCACTCCAGCAGCCGGGTGGACCCGTCCTTGTGGTGGACGCGGAAGACGCCCTCCCAGCCCTCCCCGCTCTCCATGACCTGCTGGAAGAGGTCGAGCACGAGGTCGAGGTGCTCGTCCGCGACGAGCAGCCGGGCGGCGGGCCGGCCGAGGGCTTCCTGCGGCGTGTAGCCGAGCAGTTGCTCGGCCTGCGGACTCCACAGCACGATCCGGCCCTCGGAGTCGAGGACCACGGCGGCGACCCCCAGCAGGTCCATCAGCCCGCCCGGGGGCGACAGCGCCGCATCCGCGCGGCTCTCACCCGCGATGCCAGCACGGAACACATCGCTGCCCACGATCACTCCTTGCCGCAGTCGCGGTGCGCGGGCCCGCCGGACGGCTCACGTCCTCGCACCGGGATGACGGGTCACCCCCATCCTCCCTCCCCGTCCGCCCGCACCGCAGCCCTTCGGGCCGATCCGGCTCGTCAGAGCACCGGCTCCGCGGGCTCGTGGGCGGCGAGCGCCCAGATCACGAACACGTCGAGGGCGATCAGGATCACCGACCAGACCGGCGAGTACGGCAGGAACAGGAACTGGGTGACCAGGGACAGCGACGCCAGCAGGATGCCGACGATCCTGGCCCAGGAGGCCCCCTTGAGGACCCCCGCCCCGGTCGCCGCGACCAGGAGGCCGAGCACGAGGTGGATCCATCCCCAGCCGGTCAGACTGATCCGGTAGACGTAGTCGCCGACCCGCGCGTACCAGTCGTCCTCGACGATCCCCGCGATGCCCTGGAACCCGGCGAGCACCCCGTTGACGAGCATCAGGACACCGGCGAACACGACTCCCCCGGTCACCCAGCCGCTGTGCGGGTCCGGCACGGGGGGCGTCGCGCCCACCGGGGGCGGTTGCTGGCTCATGGTGTGCTCCTTCCGGACCGCGCGCCGGCGCGCACGGTGCGTTACGAGCGTGTGGCCCGGCCGCCGGCCCCGCCAGGCGACCGGTCCGGACAGGGGACGGCGGGCCGCCGTCACCCGGTCCGCGCAGCACAGCGCGCGGCGGGCGGCCGCGTCGGCGTTACTGGGCGGGCGGGGGCGACGGCGGGAGGACGAGATGGCGGCCGCTCGGACCGGGGACCGGCGGGCCGGGCTGCCGGTCCGCCGCTGGGTCCTGGGGATCACCTGCGCGGCGATGATGACGCTGGCCTTCTTCCTGGTGCCGCTGGAGCAGCTCGGCACCCGCCGGCCGGTCCTGAGCTGGGCGGTCTTCGTCGGCCTGCTCGTCTGCGTGTCGCTGCTGCTGCTGGTGCAGATCCGGGACGTCATCACCGACGACCCCCGGGCCAGGCCGGGCATCGTGATCCCGCTGCTGGTGTGCGTGACGGTGGTCGCCTTCGCCGGGGCGTACCACGTGCTGGCCCGGCATCCCGGCGAGTTCAGCGGCCTGACGACGCGCACGGACGCCCTGTACTTCACGGTCGTCACCCTGGCGACCGTGGGTTACGGCGACATCGTGCCCACCGGGCAGAGCGCCCGGGTGGTGACCATGGCGCAGATCCTCTACACGTTCGTCTTCCTGACCGCGGCGACCACGACGCTCTCCCGGCGGCTGCGCAGCCGGGTCGGCGAGCGGCTCGGCGTCCGCATCGACGGCCCGGACGGCCCCGCCGCCCCGGGTCCGGGCGGTCCGGGCCCCGCCGCTCCCGGCCCGGACGGCCCCGGCGGCGACCGCCACGGCAGCTGACGTCCGGCCGCGCGCCTCCCGCCGCCTCCCGCCGCCGGCCGCGCGCACCGGCGACGGGGGTCCGCACCGATGGTGGGAACGGACCGGTGAGAGTGATCCTTTCCCACGCGTCCCGAGGGTCCTGCGGCACAGCGTCGGCGGGACCGGCGCCCGGCGCCGGTCCCGCCGTCCCACCGCCCCGAGCTGTCGCCCGATGCCCCTGCAGCCCCGGTTCCCCGCTCCGGCAGCCGGAAGACGTCGTGCAGGGCGGTGACGCCGTGCACCCGGTGCCGATGCCGGCGACCCGTGGCGGCAGATCCAGCGGGAGGGCGACCGTCCGGGGGCCCGGCGGGGCGGCGGAGACGGGCGGCATGGTGGGAACGTACCAGCGGGCGAGGGTGCGACCGGGGCCCGGCGTCGCCGGGGGCGGGGCTCGGCGCGTCCGGGCAGCGGCCGACGCGTCGTTCCGTGATCGGCGGGCTCTGCCGATACTGGATGGTGTCGCCCGCCGCACCGAGGAGGACCGTTGAAGATGCTCATCAATGTGCCGGAGACCGTCGTGGCGGACGCGCTGCGCGGGATGGCAGCGGCGCACCCGGAGCTGACCGTGGACGTCGAGCGGCGGGTCGTCGTCCGGGGCGACGCGCCCGTCGCCGGAAAGGTCGCGCTGGTCTCCGGGGGCGGTTCCGGGCACGAGCCTCTGCACTGCGGGTTCGTGGGCCCGGGGATGCTGGACGCCGCCTGCCCCGGCGAGGTGTTCACCAGTCCGGTGCCGGACCAGATGGTGCGCGCCGCGGCCGCCGTCGACAGCGGTGAGGGAGTGCTGTTCGTCGTCAAGAACTACACGGGCGACGTACTCAACTTCCGCATGGCGCAGGAACTCGCCGAGGACGAGGGCGTACGGCTCGCCACCGTGCTCGTCGACGACGACGTCGCCGTGGCCGACAGCCTCTACACCGCGGGCCGGCGCGGCACGGGGGCGACCCTGTTCGTGGAGAAGATCGCGGGCGCGGCCGCCGAGGCGGGAGCGCCGCTGGAGCGGGTGGAGTCGCTGGCGCGCCGGGTCGACGAGAGCTCCCGCAGCTTCGGGGTGGCACTGAGCGCCTGCAGCACCCCGGCCAAGGGCGGGCCGACCTTCGACCTGCCGCCCGGCGAGCTGGAACTCGGCATCGGCATCCACGGCGAGCCGGGGCGCGAACGCCGCCCGATGATGACGTCCGGGGAGATCGCGGACTTCGCCGTCGGGGCCGTCCTCGACGACCTGCGTCCCTCCGGCCCCGTCATCGCCCTCGTCAACGGGATGGGCGCCACTCCCCTGCTGGAGCTGTACGGCTTCGCCGCGGAGGTGCACCGCGTGCTGTCCGAGCGCAGGGTGCCGGTGGTCCGCACCCTCGTCGGCAACTACGTCACGTCCCTCGACATGGCCGGGTGCTCGGTGACGCTGTGCCGGGTCGACGAGGAACTGCTGCGGCTGTGGGACGCCCCGGTGCAGACGCCGGGGCTGCGCTGGGGCCGCTGAGACCGCGGGTGATGCCGGGGCCTGCGTGCGTCCGGCGTGCGTCCGGCGTGCGTCCGGCCGCGAACGATGTGAATCGACGAGGGAGTTCCTGTGCCCGACCTTCTCGACACCGTCTTCTTCCGGCGCTGGCTCGCGCTCGCCGCCGCGGCCGTGGACCGGGAGGCCGACCGGCTCACCGAACTGGACTCGGCGATCGGCGACGCCGACCACGGCAGCAATCTGCGGCGCGGCTTCGCCTCCGTGTCGGCGGCACTGGACGCGGAACCGCCGGTGACCCCGGGCGCCGTCCTCGTGCTCGCCGGGCGGCAGTTGATCTCGACCGTCGGCGGGGCGTCCGGGCCGCTGTACGGGACGCTGCTGCGCCGCACCGGCAAGGAGTTCGGCGACGCTCCCGAGGTCGGCCCCGGCCGGCTGGCCGAGGCGCTCCGCGAGGGCGTGGCGGCGGTCGCCCGGCTGGGCGGGGCCAAGGCCGGTGACAAGACCATGCTGGACGCGCTGGAACCGGCGGTGGCCGCGCTCGGCGACACCACGGACTCCTTCTCCGCGGCGCGGGACGCGGCCGAGGAGGGCGCCCTGGCGACGGTGCCCCTCCAGGCCCGCAAGGGCCGGGCCAGCTATCTCGGCGAGCGCAGCATCGGGCACCGGGATCCGGGGGCGACGTCGTCGGCGCTGCTGATCGCCGCCCTCGCGCAGGCGGCGGAGGAGGGCGCGTGAGCGAGGGCGACGGCAGGGTCGGGATCGTGCTGGTCTCGCACAGCGCGCGGGTGGCCGAGTCCGTGGTGTCGCCGAGCGCGGCCACCGCCGGTTCCAGCGCGTCCAGCATGGTCTTGTCACCGGCCTTGGCCCCGCCCAGCCGGGCGACCGCCGCCACGCCCTCGCGGAGCGCCTCGGCCAGCCGGCCGGGGCCGACCTCGGGAGCGTCGCCGAACTCCTTGCCGGTGCGG
>NZ_RDBP01000009.1:0-14247 GCF_008042045.1 Streptomyces sp. T39 | reverse complement strand
CCGATGCTGCGCTCGCCGAGATAGCTGGCCCGGCCCTTGCGGGCGGGGGCGTGCTCGCACCGGTGGCGGCCGCCGGCGGGACGCCGGACGGCGGCCTCGGGACGAGCGCCGAACTGATCACCGCCGCGGCCTCCCGTGTGGACCGGGGCGCCGGTGTGGCCGTCCTCGTCGACCTCGGCAGCGCCGTGCTGACCGTGAAGGCGCTGCTCGCGGAGGAGGACGAACTGCCCGCCGGGACCCGCCTGGTGGACGCGCCGTTCGTGGAGGGCGCGGTCGCCGCGGTGGTCACGGCCTCCGCCGGAGCGGACCTGGACGCCGTGGTGACGGCGGCCCGGGAAGCGTACGGCTACCGCAAGCAGTGACGCGGCGCGCCCGGCGGCCGCCTCGGCGGCCCCGCCGTCCGGGAGGCGCGACGCGCGCGGTGCGCGCCCCCGGCACGGTGGGGGCCCGGGGAGGGCGTGCGACCGGCATCGGGTTGTGAGGGCGCTGGTGGGGGGACTACTGTCACGGGGCCTTGGTGTTCGGGAAACCGGTGCGGAACCGGTGCGGCCCTCGCCACTGTGATCGGGATGTCCGGCTCCACCTCCCCTCCGGGGAAGCCACTGGGACACCGCGGGAGACCGCGGTGCCTGGGAAGGCGGAGCCGGGTGTGACGTGTGCACGGAAGACCTCCGGACACCGACGCCCGTCAGCCAGGAGACCGGCCAGGGTGCGTTGTCCATCCACGAGGTGCTGGAGAGGGTCTCCCAACCATGCATATAGCCGAGGGGTATCTGCCCCCGCTGCACGCCGTCGCCTGGGGCGCGGCGTCCGCCCCGTTCGTCGTCCACGGTGTCCGCGCCCTGACCCGTGAGGTCAGGGCCCATCCCGAGTCCACGCTGCTGCTCGGCGCCTCCGGCGCCTTCACCTTCGTCCTCTCGGCGCTGAAGATCCCGTCGGTGACGGGCAGTTGCTCCCACCCCACCGGCACCGGACTGGGGGCGATCCTCTTCCGGCCGCCGGTGATGGCGGTGCTCGGCACCATCACGCTGCTCTTCCAGGCCCTGCTGCTCGCGCACGGCGGGCTCACCACCCTCGGTGCGAACGTCTTCTCGATGGCGGTCGTCGGGCCGTGGGCCGGTTACGGCGTCCACCGGCTGATGCGCCGCGGCGGCGCACCCCTGATGGTCTCCGTGTTCTTCGCCGCGTTCGCGGCCGACCTCGTCACCTACTGCGTGACCAGCGTCCAGCTCGCCCTCGCCTTCCCCGACCCGGGCAGCGGGTTCCTGGGGGCGCTCGCCAAGTTCGGCGGGATCTTCGCGGTGACGCAGATCCCGCTGGCGGTCAGCGAGGGGCTGCTCACCGTGCTGGTGATGCGGCTGCTCGTCCAGTCCAGCAAGGGTGAACTGACCCGTCTGGGCGTGCTGGTGCCGGGCGGCGCGCGGGGTGCCGCGCGGGAGGCGGGGGTCCGATGAGCCGTCACGCGAAGATCAACACGCTGCTGGTCCTGATCGTGGTGGCCCTGGCCGTCCTGCCGCTGGCCCTGGGGCTCGGGGACCACAAGGAGGAGCCGTTCACCGGTGCCGACGCGCAGGCCGAGACGGCGATCACCGAACTGGATCCGGAGTACGAGCCCTGGTTCTCGCCCCTGTACGAACCGCCGTCCGGCGAGGTGGAGTCCGCTCTGTTCGCGCTCCAGGCCGCGATCGGGGCGGGAGTCCTCGCGTACTACTTCGGACTGCGCAAGGGGCGCCGTCAGGGGGAGGCGCGCGCGGCACGGGCGTCCGCCGGGCCGGCGTCCGCGGGTGAGGCCGCGGGCGGGGCGGCTGCCGGTGGGGCCGCGGCAGGCGGCGCCCCGACGGCCGCCTCCTGACCGGCGGTGCTGCCGATCGACGCGGCGGCGCACAGCAGTCGCTGGCGCCGCCGCCACCCCCTGGAGAAGGCCGTCCTCGGGCTCGGGCTGACGGTCACGGCCGTCTGTCTGCCCCCGTGGCCGGGCGCCGTGCTCGTCGCGGCGGCGACCCTCACGGTGCTGCTCGGCCCGGCCGGTGTCGCCCCGCGGCAGCTGTGGCGGGCGTTCCGCCTCCCGCTGGGCTTCTGCGTGACCGGCGCGGTGCCCCTGCTGTTCGCCGTGGGCGGGCCGCAGGGCGCCGTGGCGTTCGCGCCCGACGGGCCCGCGCACGCCGGGGAGCTGCTGCTGCGGACGTCGGCGGCCTCGCTCGGCGTGCTGCTGTTCGCGTTCACCACCCCCGTGTCGGACGTGCTGCCCCGGCTGGTGCGCGCGGGCGTGCCGGCACCCGTCGTCGACGTCGCCCTGGTGATGTACCGGATCAGCTTCCTGCTGCTGGACTCCGTGACCCGGGTGCGTCAGGCACAGGCGGCCCGGCTCGGTGCGACCAGCCGGGCCGCGGCCTGGCGCTCGCTGGCGGGGCTCGGGGCGACGGCGTTCGTCCGCGCCTTCGACCGGGCGTCCCGGCTCCACACGGGCCTCGCCGGACGCGGCTACGACGGCACGCTGCGGGTGCTGGTGCCGCGGGCGACGGTCTCCGGGCCGTTCCTCTGCGGTGTCGCGGGCCTGCTCACCGCGCTCGTGCTGCTCACCCTCGCTCTCGAAAGGTACGTCCTGTGATAGTCCAGCTCGTCGACGCCCGTTACGCCTACGAGGACGGCCCGACGGTCCTCGACGGGGTCGGGCTCGCGCTCGCCGAGGGCCGCGCCACCGCGCTGCTGGGGCGCAACGGGAGCGGCAAGACCACCCTGCTGCGGCTGCTCAGCGGGGGCCTGCGGCCGGCCTCGGGCCGGCTGCTGCTGGAGGGCGAGCCGGTGACGTACGACCGTCCCGGGCTGACCCGTCTCCGCACGACCGTGCAGCTCGTGGTGCAGGACCCGGACGACCAGCTCTTCGCCGCGTCCGTCGGCCAGGACGTCTCCTTCGGGCCGATGAACCTCGGCCTGCCGGAGGAGGAGGTCCGGGCGCGCGTCGACGAGGCGCTGACCGCGATGGACATCGCGTCCCTGCGCGACCGGCCGACGCATCTGCTCTCCTACGGACAGCGCAAGCGCGCCGCCATCGCCGGGGCGGTGGCGATGCGGCCGCGGGTGCTCGTCCTGGACGAGCCCACCGCCGGGCTCGACCCCCACGGCCAGGAGCGGCTGCTGGACGTGCTCGACGGGCTGCGGCGGGCGGGCACGACGGTCGTGATGGCCACCCACGACGTGGACCTGGCCCTGCGCTGGGCCGACGACGCGGTCGTGCTGGCACCGGACGGCCCGCGGACCGGCCCGGTGGCCGCACTCCTCACCGACCAGGCCCTGCTCGACGCGGCACGGCTGCGCCGGCCGTGGGGTACGGCGGTGGCCCAGGTCCTGTCGGCCCACGGCCTGCTGCCGCCGGGAGCCCCGGGCCCGCGCACGGCGGAGGAGCTGGGGCGCTTCCTGCCGCGTCCCCCTGGCCCCGGGCCAGTCGACAACGCATGAACAGGTCTTCATTCATACAATCGGGGTGCACGACTACGATGTGCCGCATGGGACACGGAGTCAGCGGCACCACACCGGCCGCGCACCTCGACGCGGACTCCGCGGCCGCCATCGCGGCCACGCTCCAGGCGCTGGCCACCCCGTCCCGGCTGATGATCCTCACCCGCCTGCGGCAGGGCCCCTGCGGTGTCACCGATCTGGCCGCCGCGGTCGACATGGAGCAGTCGGCGGTCTCCCACCAGCTGCGGCTGCTGCGCACGCTGGGCCTGGTCACCGGTACCCGCCAGGGCCGGCGGATCGAGTACAGCCTCTACGACGACCACGTGGCGCAACTGCTCGACGAGGCGGTCTACCACATCGAGCACCTGCGGCTCGGCGCACGCGACCTGCCCGGCTGACGGCCGACGCCCGCACGGCCCATCGGCCCCCTTGAAGTGGCAGGCCGCCCGGGCCGCTCCTAGCGTCGTTGCCGTCGAGGTGCGCTGTCGCCTCCGTGGAACCGCTCCGCGGCTGCGCCTCGGGAACCGGAGACGCCTCATGCACCCACGGCTCGCCTCCCTCTGCCTCCTCGGCCCGCTCCTGCTGGCCGGCGCGGTTCCCGCCGCCCACGCCGAACCCGCCGACGACATCACGTCGTTCGCGTACAGCGTCTCCCCCGCGTCCGTCGCCCCGGGCGGCACGGTCTCGCTCACGGCCACGGAATGCGCGTCCGCGACCGTCACCGTGACCGCGCCGGTGTTCGACACCGTCACCCTGACCGGCGGCAAGCCGGGCCGGGCCGAGCTCTACGAGGACGCCGAGCCGGGCGCCGAGTACGAGGTCGTCTTCGACTGCGAGGGCGAGACGGGACGGACGAAGCTCACCGTCTCCGCATCGGGCGGGCAGCACCACTCCCCCGCGCCCCGGCCCGGCGAGAGCACCCGTCCCCCGGCGCACGACCCGGGTCGGCACGAGAAGCCCGCGCAGGACGTGAAACCGGACGGCGGCGTCAAGGCGGGCACCGGCGGCAGCTTCACCGACCTCGGTCCCGCCCAACTGGCCGCGGGCGGCGTGGTGATCGCCTCCGGTCTCGCCTGGGCCGTCCTGCTCCTGCTGCGCCGCCGCTCCGGCGGCCGGGCCTGAGACGGGGAGGGCGGCCGTGGCGGGCGCGGGACGCGGTGCGTGGTTCACCGTGCTGTGCGTCCTGCTGTTCGGCGTCTTCCTCGTACGCAACGGCGCCTCGTMCCAGCCGGCCGGCGGCCCTCCGCAGCCCGCCCCCGCGGCGGCCCGGGCGCACCACCCGGCGAGCGACCCGCCCGCCCCGCTGCCGCACGCCGCGCCGCACCGGATCGTGATCGCCTCGGCGGGCATCGACGCGCCGGTGACCCCGGTGGGTCTCGACGCCGACGGGTGGGTCGCCGCACCGCCGCCGGAGCGGGCGCGGCTGGCCGGCTGGTACGAGGGCGCGGTCTCCCCCGGGGAACGCGGCACCTCCGTCGTCGTGGGCCATGTCGACAACGACGCGGGCCCCGCGGTGTTCCACCCCCTCGGCTCCCTGCCGCCCGGCACGCGGGTGGAGGTCGAGCGCGAGGACGGCAGGACGGCGGTGTTCGCGCTCTACGCGGTGGAGGTCTTCCCCCAGCGCGGCTTCCCCGCCGACACCGTCTACGCGGACGGCCCCGCACCGGAGATCCGCCTGATCACCTGCGGCGGTGCGTACTCCGCACGCGACGGCTACCAGGGCAACGTGGTCGCCTCGGGCCGGCTGGTCGCGGTGCGCTGAGGCCGGCCGCACCGGACCACGGCACCGGGCGGGCCCGCGCCGGGCCCTGTGAGGATCTTCTCGCCGTCCCGGCGCGGGGGCCGTCCCGGACAGGACATCGAGCGGCCCGCCGATCGAGACCGGCCGCGGCGCCTGCGGACCGTCAGGCCACGCCGTCGCGGATGACGAGACGGGCGGTGCGCTCGCGAGCCGGGGCGAGTTCGTCCGCGATCGGGCCGGCCCTCGGCGCATCGCACCGCACGGCCGCGTCCCGCTGTTCGCCCTCGCTCACACGCTGCCGGCGCAGTTGCGCGGGCGGGTGGGCCGCGTCGGCGCCGTGCCCGCGCAGGGCGCCGACGCCGCGCACCCGCCGGTACTCCCGCTCGGGCACCGACGCGATACGCGCGGCCGGCCCGGTCACCCCGCCGGAGCCGCCGTCACGCCGTGGACGAGCAGCGCGAGTGCGCAGGCGAGCACGCCCGCGGCGGCCCCCCGCGGACGAGGCCCGGGATCGGCGCCGCGGGACACGGGCGTCAGACCGGTCGCCCGGCCATGACGACCACTCCGGGGCCGCTGTACTCGGTCGGGGGCAGCCGGAGTTCGGCGACCGTGCGCAGGCCGGACCGTTCGATCAGGCCGACGAGTCGTTCCGGCCGCCATTGGTGCGTCGTCCAGCGGACGGGGACGCCTCCGTACGCCTCGGTGCGCACGGCGTCCTCGTCACCGGCGTGGGTGGCGGTGATGAGGTGCCCGCCCGGCTTCAGGGCGCGCGCGAACAGGGCGAGCACCTGGGGAAGCACGTCACGGGGGAGGTTGAACAGTGACCACCACCCGAGGATGCCGCCGAGGGACGCCTCCTCCAGGTCGAGTTCGGTGGCGGAGGAGACGCTGAAGCGGCAACCGGGGTGGAGGCGGCGCGCGTTCTCGATCATGCGGGGGGAGAGGTCGACGCCGGACACGTCGAGTCCGCGCTCGGCGAGGTAGGCGGTCACCGTTCCGGGTCCGCAGCCGACGTCCAGCACGGGCCCGAGGCCGCCCACGGTGTCGGCGAAGGCGTCGATCGACGCCTTGAGCCAGGGGTGGGTGCGGATGTCGCCGATTCCCGTCGTCTGCACCATGTGGGCGTAGTTGTCGGCCACCCGGTCGTAGGACTCACGGACGGTGTCGAGATCGGCCGGGCGGTCGATGTGGTGTGCGCGCATCGGCCAACGATAGGGCGGGCCGCCCGCCCGGGCACGGACGGGTGTTGTCACCGGTGGCTGGCAGACTGGGTGCATGTCTGCTCCCCGCCGTCCGTGCCCCGTGTGCCGCCGTCGGATCGCCGTGGTCGCGGGCCGCTACGCGCGCCACGATCCGGCCGGCGCCCGGACCGGGTCCGAGCTGGTGTCGTGCCCCGGTTCCCGTCGGCTCGCGCCGCTCGATCCGGCGCTCCAGCCGTCGCTCGACGGCAGCGTGCTGCCGGTGCTGCCGGGCCAGTTGGCCCTGTTCTGACCGCGGCGGCGGTCAGGTCGCGCTGCGTTCGCTCGCCTGCCGCAGACCGGCCCCGGCGTCCCGGCCGGACGTCCTCAGCAGGTCCCGCCAGCGCTCGCGCCTGCCGCAGACCGGCCCCGGCGTCCCGGCCGGACGTCCTCAGCAGGTCCCGCCAGCGCTCGACGCCCGCGCGGCGCCGCGCTTCGGGCAGCAGGTCGGCGTGGGCCGTCCGGTCGAGAAGGGTGTAGCGGCCGGCGACGAGGACCACGTCGATGTCCGTGTCGCGGACGAAGCGTGCGGGGACGGCGCTCTGGTTCATCCCGACCCCGATGGCCCGCACCACTCCCTGGTCGCGGAGACGTTCGAGGGCCGGATACGCCTCGGTGAGGGCCTGGTCCACGTGGTCGTCGGGGTCGTGGAGGTAGGCGATGTCGATGTGGTCGGTGCCCAGCCGCCGCAGGCTCGCGTCGAGGGAGCGGCGGACGCCGTCGGCGCTGAAGTCGAAGACCCGGCGGTGCGTGGCGGGCACGGCGAAGCCGTTGGCCAGGTCGTCGCCGGTGGCGTCCGGTGCGGGCACGAGCAGGCGGCCGACCTTGGTGGAGAGCGTGAAGGCGCCGCGCGGGCGTTGGCCGAGGGCGGCGCCCAGGCGGCGTTCGGACAGGCCGAGACCGTAGTGGGGTGCGGTGTCGAAGGCGCGGACACCGGCGTCCCAGGCGGCGTCGACCGCGGCGGCCGCCTGCTCGTCGGTCACCGGCGTGTACAGGTTGCCGATGCCGGCGGCCCCGAGGAGCAGCCGGGTGAGGGGCACGCCGGTGCGGCCGGCGATGAGGGTGCGCACGGCTCACCGTCCGGGCGGGCGCAGCCGCAGGGACGCCATCCCGCCGTCGACGGCGAGGGCGGTGCCGGTGACGGCGGACGACGCCGGTGAGCCGAGGTGCACGATGGCGGCGGCCACCTCGTCGGCGGTGACCAGCCGCCCGATGGGCTGCCGGGCACTGAGCGCGGCGTGTTCCGCGGCGGGGTCGTCGGCGGCGTCGAGGAGCCTGGCGACCCAGGGGGTGTCCACGGTCCCCGGGTTGACGCAGTTGACGCGGATGCCCTCGTGGACGTGGTCGGCGGCCATGGCGAGGGTCAGGGCGAGGACGGCGCCCTTGGAGGCCGAGTAGAGGGCGCGCCGGGGCAGTCCGGTGGTGGCGGCGACGGAGCAGGTGTTGACGACGGCGGCGTGTGCCGAGGCGCGCAGGTGCGGCAGGGCGGCGCGGGTGGTGCGGACGATGCCGAGGACGTTGATGTCGAGGACGCGCCTCCACTCGGCGTCGTCGTTGTCCTCGACGGTGCCGGCGGCCCCGGTTCCGGCGTTGTTGACGAGGAGGTCCAGTCCGCCGAGTGCGGTGCCGGCCGCCTCCACGGCGCCGGTGACGCCGTCGCCGTCGCCGACGTCCGCGGTGAAGCCGTGCACGCCGTCGGGCAGGCCGTCCGCTCGGAGGTCGAGCACCGCGACCTCGGCGCCGCGCTCGCGCAGCAGTCGTACGGTGGCCAGCCCTATGCCGGACGCGCCGCCGGTGACGAGGGCCCGCAGCCCGTCGAGGTCCCCGCTCATGCCGTCTCTCCTCTGCTGGCGAGGTCGGCGGCCCAGAAGGCGCCGTCCGGGTAGGTGTAGGCCGCGATCGACGCCGGGTGCATGGCGCTGGAGAAGCCGGGGGCCGAGGGGGCCCGGTAGCGCCCGCCGGCCACGTGCACGGGGTGCACGAAGTGCTCGTGCAGATGGTCCACGTACTCGATGACGCGGTCCTCGGTGGTCCCCGACAGGGCGAGGTAGTCGAACATCGCCAGGTGCTGGACGAGTTCGCACAGGCCCACGCCGCCGGCGTGGGGGCAGACCGGCACGCCGAACTTCGCGGCCAGCAGCAGGACGGCCAGGTTCTCGTTGACCCCGCCGACGCGGGCGGCGTCGAGCTGGAGGACGTCGATCGCCCCGGCCTGGAGGAACTGCTTGAAGACGATGCGGTTCTGCGCGTGCTCGCCGGTGGCCACCTTCACCGGGGCGACCGCGGTGCGGATGGCGGCGTGGCCGAGGATGTCGTCCGGGCTGGTGGGCTCCTCGATCCAGTACGGGTCGAACGCGGCGAGGGCCTTGGTCCATGCGATGGCCTCGTCCACGTTCCAGCGCTGGTTGGCGTCGACGGCCAGCCGGATGCCGGGGCCGACGGCTGCCCGGGCGGCCCGGCACCGGCGGACGTCGTCCTCCAGGTCGGCCCCGACCTTGAGCTTGATCTGTGTGAATCCCTCGGCGACGGCCTCCTCGGCGAGGCGGGTCAGCTTGTCGTCGGAGTAGCCGAGCCAGCCCGGCGAGGTGGTGTAGGCGGGGTAGCCGCGGCGCACGAGGTCGGCCTCGCGGGCCTCGCGGCCCTCCCTGCCGCGGCGCAGCAGGTCCAGGGCCTCCCGGGGGGTGAGCGCGTCGGCGATGTAGCGGAAGTCGACCTGGGAGACGAGCCATTCGGGCTCGGCGTCGGCGAGCAGCTTCCACAGGGGCTTGCGGGCGCGTTTGGCGGCGAGGTCCCAGACGGCGTTGACGACGGCGCCGGTCGCCATGTGCATCACCCCCTTCTCCGGTCCGAGCCAGCGCAGTTGGCTGTCCCCGGTCAGCGCCCGGCTGAGCGACCCCGGGTCGGCGCACAGTTCGGCGACCGGGCGGCCGGTGACGTGCGCCCGCAGGGTGTCGAGGGCGGCGACCTGGACGTCGTTGCCGCGCCCGATGGTGAAGGCGAAGCCGTGCCCCTCCGTGCCGTCGCCGGCGTCGGTGCGCAGGACGAGGTAGGCGGCGGAGTAGTCGGGGTCCGGGTTCATCGCGTCCGACCCGTCGAGCTCGCGGGAGGTCGGGAAGCGGATGTCGTAGGTCTCCATCGAGGTCACCCGGGGGGTGTCTGGAGGCAACGTGGGTCCTTTCGGGTCCGTCGGCACGGCGTTCCGCGCGGCAGCCGGTCCGTTCGGCGGCCGGTCCGCCGCGGAGGGCGGGCGGCGCGCCGGGCCGGTGGCGTGGACGGCCGCAGGGAGCAGAGGACGTGGGGAGAGATCGGAGGACGTGCTGCCGGACGGCTCGACGATAGGCAGCCGGTGCCGGGAAGGCAAGACAGACATCGGATGTATCGCGGGTTTCGGCTCGATCGGTGCGCTCGGACGGGAGTCGGCTGCCGCACCCATCGGAGGAAACG
Organism: Streptomyces sp. T39; assembly: GCF_008042045.1. GTDB lineage: Bacteria > Actinomycetota > Actinomycetes > Streptomycetales > Streptomycetaceae > Streptomyces. The sequence goes on along the minus strand of NZ_RDBP01000009.1, from coordinate 4,368 downwards.
GGCTTCTCGGTCGGCGCGGCACCTCCCCGCGCCCGCAGGTTCTGCGGGCCGGGCGGGCCGGCGGGACCATGGACGCATGGCAGTGGAGACCTCTTCGGCGGACCGGGAGCGGCCGCCTTCTGACGAGGGACGCTACGGCGAGCGCGTCTTCCGTCCCGGGGACGGCGGCGAGGCGGACCGGATCGACCACGGCGCCCGGGCGTACGACGCGTTCACCCTGGACCGGCTGCGGCAACTGGGCGCGGGCCCGGGGTGGCGGTGCCTCGACGTGGGCGCCGGCACGGGCAGCGTGGCGCGCATGCTGCTGCGGGAGGCCGGTGTGGCAGAGGTGGTGGCCGTCGACCGGGACACCCGGTTCCTGGCGCAGGACCGGCCGGAAGGGCTGACACCGCTGGAGGCCGACGTCCTCGCCGACGGCTTCGCCCCGGGGCGGTTCGACCTGGTGCACGCGCGGTTCGTCCTCATGCACCTCCCCGACCCCGCACGGATGACGGCCCGGCTCGCCGCACTCCTGGCGCCCGGCGGGGTCCTCGTGGTCAGCGACGCGGTCGATCTCACCACCGGCGTCGCGCCCGACGGCCCGGTGACGAACGCCGTTCGCGCGATGTGGCAGGGACTGCGCGACACCATCGGCACCGACGTGTCCTGGGTGCCGGGCTGCCCGCAACTGCTGGCCGATGCCGGCCTCGAGTCCGTCGCCGCGGAGATCCACGTGCCGCCACTGGTGGCCGGCAGCCCGATCAGCCGGTTCTGGGCGCAGACCTGGGAGCGGTCGAGGGACGCCATGGTCGCCACCGGACTCGTGGACGACGCGGGGGTCGACGAGGCCGTCCGCGGCCTCGCGGCCCCGGACTTCGCGGGCCTCTCCCCCGGGATGCTCACGGCCTGGGGCCGCGCGCCCGGCCACCGGGGCTGAACCCGCCCCGCCGCCCCGCCTGCGCTCAGTCGGCGTCCGCGCGGCCGCCGGGGCCCGGTGACGCGTCCGGCGGGGCCGCGGGCGGCGTCCCGCCCGGCCCGAACATGACGGTGGCCAGGCCGCGGAAGACCTCCTCCGGGTCGCGCTCCCCGACGCCGCGGGTCAGGTTGCCGCCGAGCAGGAGCGTGGCGAATCCGTGCGCGACGGACCAGGCCGCCAGCGCCGTGGAGTCCTCGTCGTCCGCGGGCCGTTCGTGCCGGACGACCGTGCGCAGCCCGGCGTCGGCCCGTGCCTTGGCCGCCGTGAGCGCGGGGTCGTCCGCGCGCTGGAGCTCGGGCCGGAACATGACCTGGAAGTGCGCCGGATGACCGATCGCGAACCGCACGTAGGCCACGCCGCGCTCCCGGAGACCGGGCGCGGAGGCCAGGGCGTCGGCGAGGAGGTCGTACCCCTCGGCCGCGATGGCCGTGAGCAGCCCGGCGCGGTCCTTGAAGTGGTGGGCGGGCGCCGCGTGCGAGACCCCGGCCCGGCGGGCGAGGTCGCGCAGGCTCAGTGCCGAGGGACCGTCGGACGCGATGACGTCCAGGGCCGCCCGCAGGACCGCGCGCCGCAGGTCGCCGTGGTGGTAGCTGCTCATCCCCTCAGGCTACCGGCATCTAGTCATTGACAAGTTCAACCGTCGCGAGCAATCTTGTCAGTGACAAGATTGCGGCCGGAACGGATCCGGCCCGGAAGGGGGACCGAGCGATGACCGAGGACCTCGGACACGTACGCCGCATGTGGCACCTGCTCGAACCGCTGCATGCCGTCCTGTACTACGCCCCGCAGGCGTACGAGCAGGCCGCGGCGCTCGGCTTCGACGTCCGGGAGCGCTGGCCCGGATACTTCGCATGGCGTGCCGCGCCGCTGGGCGAGGCCGGGGCCGACGAGGTGGGCCGGGCGTTCCACAGTTTCAGTCCGCGGATGGTCGAGCGGTACGTGCCGGGCGCCTGGAAGACCGCCCCGCCCGCGGAGGTGCTCGCGGCCCGGCTGCGCGCCGTGGACCTCACCTACCGCGCCGTGCTGGGGGAGGCCGTCGGTTCGGACGGCCTGGCGGAGGCCGCCGCCCTGGCCCGGCGCGCCGCCGAGGGCGCCGACACCGCCGGGCGCCCCCTCGCCGCGTCGAACGCAGCGCTGCCCTGGCCCCAGGAGCCGCATCTGATGCTCTGGCAGGCCGCGACCGTCCTGCGCGAGCACCGCGGTGACGGCCATGTCGCGGCACTGCTGGACGCGGGGCTCGACCCGGTCGAGTCACTCGTCTCCTTCGCCGCCGTGGGCGCGGCCCCGGTGGAGACCTTCGCGAGCCGCGGCTGGAGCGACGCCGAATGGGGCGCCGCGGCCGAACGGCTCGTCCTGCGCGGCCTGCTGGACGCCGACGGCTCGGCGACCGACGCCGGCCGGGCGCTGCGGTCCCGGGTCGAGGAACGCACCGACGCCGCGGCCGCCGCCCCCTGGGCGGCACTCGGCCCGGACGCCACGGCACGGCTCGCCGAACTCCTCGGCGACCTCTGGGTCGCGGTGCTGAGCACCGGTCTGCTGCCCGCCACCAACACCCTGGGCATCGGCAGGGTGTGACCGGAGGGCGCCTGCCGGCGGCGGGACCGGGACGCGGGGCGCGTCCCGGATCGCGCCGGCCGCGGGCGGCGCGGGCGCGTCGCGCCAGGGCGGCGGTCACACCCAGGGGGGCGGGCCGTCCGGGACGAGGGTGTGGACGTCGAAGAGCATCGCGGCCTCCGCACCGATCGCGGGGCCGCCCGTGCGCGCCATCCAGGTGAGGAACGGGCGCGCCTCGAAGCCCCGTTCGCCCAGTCCCCGGGTGTACTCGGCGTGCGCCTCCAGCGACGCGATGCCCGCGTCGAGCGGCGGTCCGGTGACGTCGACGCCGTGGGTGGGCCGGGCCGCACCGGCGAAGCAGACGTACCGCACGCCGCCCCACGGTTCGAGGCCCTCGTCGGCGAGTTCCGGGAAGACCCAGCGGTTGCCCGCATCGCGTGCGGCGTCCAGGGCGGCGAGTCCGACGACGCGGTGGTCCGCCTGGTTCGTCATGCCGCCGACCATGCGGACGCCGAAGTCGCCGGACACCATGATCTGCGGCCGGTGGCGGCGGACGGCGCGGACGATGTCCCGCCGCAGCCGCGGGCCGCCCTCGATCACTCCGTCGACGTGGTCGAGGAACTCCACCACGTCGACGCCGACCGCCCGCGCGCCGGCACGCTCCTCCTCCTCGCGCAGCGGTCCGGCGCGCTCCGGCGGGATGGCGTCGATGCCGGCCTCTCCGCGGGTGGCGAGGAGATAGGTGACGGTCTTGCCCTGACCGGTCCAGCGGGCCACGGCGCAGGCGGTGCCGTATTCGATGTCGTCCGGATGCGCCGCGACGGCCAGGCAGCGCTGCCAGTCCTCCGGCAGCACGGGGAGCTGCTCGTGCCGGGCCGCTTCGGCGTCGAAAGCGGAAGCGCTCATGGATCCATGATGGTCCCGCAGCCGTTGCCGGGCAGCCCGGAGCGGAGACGCCGGTGCGCAGACGGGACGGCGGCGCCAGGACGCCCGCGGGAGCCGGTCCGACAGGAGCCCCCATATTTTTGCAGGGTCTGCACTTTTGCATATCATGCAGCTCGTGACGGAGAAGAGTGCCGCAGGCAACGGATTGCGGGAGCGCAAGAAGCGGGCGACCCGTGCGGCTCTCGTGGAGGCGGCACTGCGTCTCGCGGCGGAACACGGGGCGGAGAACGTCACCGTGGAGACGGTCAGCGAGGCCGCGGGGGTCTCGCCGCGGACGTTCTTCAACTACTTCGACACCCGTGACGACGTCTTCGTCATGATCGACGCCGAGTCGAGCGCCCGCGTCCGCCGGGCCGTGCGCGAGGCGCCGGCCGCCCTGCCGCCGCTGGACGTGCTGCGCGACGCGCTCGCCGCGGAGCTCGCCGAGGTCGAGGACCGGCACGAGCTCTGGGCGCTGCGTGCCGAGGTGCTCCACAGGTCGCCGCATCTGCTGGCACGCAGCCTGGGCGCCCACTTGGCCGACGAGCTCGAACTCGCCGACGCCCTGGCCGAGCGTCTGGAGCCCGCCGCACCGGCCGGACACCCGGAGACCGTCGCGGGCGACGGACGGCGGACCGCCCCCGAGCCCTGCGGCACGCGTGAGCCCGGAGCGCCCGCCTCGCACGGCGCCGGGCAGCGGGAGACGCCGGATCCGTGCTCCGCCCGGGAGGACGGCGGACCCGCCTCCGACCTCTATCCGCGGCTGCTGGCCGCCGTGGGCGGCACCGCCGTGCGGGTGGCCGTGGAGCACTGGTGCGCCCGGCGCGACCGGCTCGCCTTCGCCGATGTCTTCCGCCGGACCTTCGACCTGCTGGCCGCCGGGCTGGCCCAGCCGCCCGGGGCTTCCCCCGACTGACCACCCCCGCGGGACCCCC
>NZ_RDBP01000089.1 GCF_008042045.1 Streptomyces sp. T39 | reverse complement strand
CCGTGAGTTCGCCGAGGCCGTCGGCGACGCGAACCCGGCGTACACCGACCGGGACGCGGCCGCCGCGCTCGGTCACGCCGATGTGATCGCACCGCCCACGTTCGTGTTCGCCATCACCTACCTGGCGGCGGGCGACGTGGTGCGGGACCCGCAGCTGGGGCTGGACTACAGCCGGGTGGTGCACGGCGACCAGAAGTTCGCCTACCGCCGCCCGGTGCGGGCGGGGGACCGGCTGACCGTCACCTCCACCATCGAGGCGATCAAGTCCCTTGCCGGGAACGACATCCTCGACGTCCGCGGTGAGGTGCACGACGAGGCCGGCGAGCATGTCGTGACGGCGTGGATGAAGCTGGTGGCACGCGCCGCCGAGGAGGCGTGATGGCAGCGAAGATCGCGTACGCGGACGTCGAGGTCGGCACCGAACTGCCCCCGGCGAGCTTCCCGGTGACCCGCGCCGCGCTGGTGCGGTACGCGGGCGCCTCCGGCGACTTCAACCCGATCCACTGGAACGAGAAGTTCGCGGTCGAGGTCGGCCTGCCGGACGTCATCGCCCACGGCATGTTCACCATGGCCGAGGCGATCCGCGTGGTCACCGACTGGCTCGGCGACCCGGGCGCGGTCGTCGAGTACGGCGTCCGCTTCACCAAGCCCGTCGTCGTCCCCAACGACGACAAGGGGGCCGTCGTCGAGGTCAGCG
>NZ_RDBP01000088.1 GCF_008042045.1 Streptomyces sp. T39 | reverse complement strand
GGGTGCGATCGGGTGGGGGGCGGCGCCGCCGACACACCTTACGCGAACGCGGACGCCGCCCCCCACCCGATCGCACCCTGCCGAGGGGGTGACGATGGTCACTGGCCGCCCGTGCCGGACGGCGTGCGGCGGTCAGTGCCGGGTGCCTCCGCGGCGGTCCTGCAGGTGGAGGGCGCGCAGCACGCTCTCGGTCGCGAACCGGCGCTCGGGATCCGTCAGCTGGGCGCCGAAGATCGCCTCCAGGCTGCGCAGCCGGTAGCGGACCGTCTGCGGGTGCACGTCGAGCAGTTCGCCCATCTGCGCGGCCGTCCCCCGGGTGTCCAGCCAGGTGCGCAGGGTCTCGATGAGCCGGCCGCGGCGGGTGGCGGTGAGCCGGGAGAGCGGGGCGAGCTCGCGGCGGGCGAGCTGGTCGAGCAGCGCGGTGTCGGACAGCAGCCACAGGGTCAGCATGTGGTCCGCGCAGAACAGCAGGGGGGCGTCGTCGACGACGCCCGTGTCGGCGAGGTCCAGGAGGCGGCGGGCCCAGCGGATGGAATCGGCCGCTCCTGAGGTCGGTACGGTCAGTCCCACGGCCGCGCGGACGCCGGTGAGCGCGGCCGCGAGGCGCTCTCTTCGTCCGTCGTCGACGGGGCCGGGCACGAGTAAGTGAGGGTGGGGCCCACCGAGATCGACGAGGACATCGTTGTCGAGATCGATTCCGGCCAATTCCGCCGACGGCCGGACGGCGACCAGGGTCACCTCGTCGGGCATCGGCCAGCCCGCCTGCTCGGAGAGCTCCGCCATGGCGGTTCGCGGCACGGGCGGGCCCGCCATGATCAGGTGCAGCAGCCTGCGCCGGATCGTCTCGTCGTGCTCGACCGCCTTGGTCTGCACCTCCAGGTAGCCCTCGCGGGTGAGCGCCTCGATCTCGTCGACGTAGGCGAACAGGGCGTCGGCGAAGCTCAGCATCAGGGTGGGGGAGAGGTTGTAGCGCCTGCCGATCCGCTTCGCCCGGCGCAGTGCCACCCGCGCGCCCAGCCGGTAGGCCCCCTGGAGCGACTCCAGGCTGCGCCCCTCGTAGGCCTCGAACCGGCCGAACCGGCGCAGCATCTCGTCCCTCAGCGGTGAGGGCATCGACGGCGAGGCCACCTGTTCGACGAAGACCGAGATGTTCTGCTCGACGCCCACCTGGATGGCCTTCCCGTACGGGCCGCTCAGCAGCCGTGCGTACTCGGGATAGGCACGGGAGACCTCGATGCCGATTTCCTGGATGAGGCTGGGCAGTTCGGGCCGGATGATCGCGGCGAACTCCTGCGGCAGCGGCGCCAGCGGCTCGCCCGCGTCGGACGGGCGGGTCGTTCTCGGCATGGTTCTCCCCTCGTGGTCCGGGTGGCCGGTGGTCCGTCGGCGTCCGTGGGGGGTGGGGGAAGCGCTCCCACGGACCTGGTGCGACTCATGTGGCGGGGCGACGTCGTTGATCCATGAACATAGACCAGCGGGCCGTGCCTGCACAGGAGTTGGGACATGGTGACATGACTTGGTCCGATACCTGTCGGCGAGATCGCGCGGCCGGGGCCCCGCACGGCGTGCTTGCTCACTTCCCGACAAGAATCCGAGGACGCCCCCTCGCCTTGCGACAAGAAAATACCCGCTGGTAGCAGCGGTGCGGGAAACTGCCGAACCAGTATTGCGCGCTGGGTTACCCGCTCGTAACGTCACTTCCGCAAGTCGCACGACCGGGTGGCCGAAAGAATTCGACCCGCGTTCCATCGCACTGAGCGTTCCAAGAAAGAGCCGCAACCGCTTTTCGGGCTGTGCGGCCGAAAAGCGATCCCCAGGTACGCCAATCCCCTGAAGGGAACTCACCCGTGCGCAGATTGACCCGAAACGCAGCTGTCGCCGCGGCCGCCGCCGTGGCCGCCCTCGGGCTCACCGTCACCCAGGCGTCCGCCACCTCGCTGGACACCTGGACCGTGACGCCGGGCGGCAGCTTCACCGCCACCGCGACCAACCCCACGCTGACCGTCCCGGCCGCCACGCTGGAGTGTGCGTCCTCCAGCGCCTCCGGCACGCTGGCGACCGGATCCGGCAACGCCGGCGCCGGCATCGGCACCATCACCACCCTGTCGTTCACCGACTGCTCGGTCATCGGCATCGACTTCGACGTGACGACCGCCGGCAGCATGCCGCTGAACGTCAGCGGGGTGAGCAGCGTCGCCAACGCCGTCGACGGCTCCATCAGCAACATCGACGCCCACGTCGAGGGCACCGCGTGCTCGGCCGACTTCACCGGCCAGGTGACCGGCTACTACAAGAACGACACCAAGCAGCTCGTCATCGACGACGGCAACCTCACCGCCTCGAACGCCGACTGCCTGGGCGTCATCAACGACGACGACCCGGCGCTCTACGAGGCGGTCTACGCGGTCAGCGGCGGGCACACCATCAGCCTGGACTGACCGGCCCGGCGCATCGCACCACAGGGACGGACGGCGGGCCCCGTGACCGGGATCCAGGACACGGGGCCCGCCGCACCACGCTGCACAGGGAGGGGAGCCATGGGTCTGCGGACCTGGAGGGCAGCGGGACGGGCCGCACCGCCGGCCCCGACCGCGCCGGACGCCGGCCGCGCGGGCGGCGCCGGCGACGGTGACGCGCGTCCGCCCACGGCGACGTACACCGTGACACCCGGCCGGACCGTGGTGCCCGTATGACGTCCGAACCGAACGGAGGGGGCGCGTCATGACCGCCCGGCGCCACCTGAGGGCCGCCGCGATCGGCGCCGCGGGGCTCATGGCGGGGCTGCTCGTCGGCCCCGGCTCGTCCGCGCAGGCGCGCGACGCGGACGTGGAGCTCACGTACGACTGCGACTTCACCACCGGCGAGCATCCGGTGCGGATCCACGTCACCGGCGCCTACCCGGACACCGGCATCGTCGGCAGGCCCGTGCAGCCCGGCCGGGTGACCGCCCGGGTGACGCTCCCGCCCGCCGCACTCGACGGCCTGCTGCCCGAGGGCACCTCCGCCCTCTCCGCCACGGTGTCCCTCACCGCCCTGGTGACCCAGGGCACCAGGGCCGCGGAAGCCGCCTGGTCGCTCGCCGCCCCCGGCGTCCCCGTCGACGGCGGCCCGGAGGGCCTCACCCTGGAACACACCGGCGCCGTGCCCTCCGTCACCGCGACCGCCCCCGGCGACCTCCGGATCGCCGCCGGCGCGGTCGCCCTGCGGCTGCGGCCCGTCACCGGCGGAGAGCTGTCGGGACAGGAGCTGCCGGTGGTGAACTGCACCCCGGCGGACGGCCAGGAGACCCTGCTCGCCACCGTCCCCGTGACCGGCCGCACGGCACCGGTGTGTTCCAGGGTGAGGCCCTCCGGGCCGCCGTCGACGGGGACGCCGGGGGCGGCGAGCGACCAGGCGGCTTCCGCGGCCC
>NZ_RDBP01000087.1 GCF_008042045.1 Streptomyces sp. T39 | reverse complement strand
ACGTTCCATCACCGGACCATGGAGGCGCGGGCGTTTGCCGAGGGGCTGGAGCGGGTGGCGCGCCGGCTGCACGCGGCCGATCCGGAGCGGCACCCGGCGCGGGTGTGGTCGGGATGGCTGTCCGGCGAATCCCCCACTGAAATGCGGGAGGATAAGCTGCGTGAATTCGGGGACAGGGCAGGGCGTGCCGTGATGTCGAATTGCCGTGTCCTGAGTGAGGGTGTTGATGTCCCGAGTGTGGACTGTGTGGCCCTGATCGATCCGAAGGGGTCGGCCGTGGATATTGTTCAGGCGATCGGTCGGGCGCTGCGGCAGAAGCCCGGTGACGACAAGCTGGCGACCCTGATTGTTCCTGTTTTTCTCGGGGATAATGAGACCCCGGAGGACATGCCCTACTCGGGGTCGTATCGTCCCTTGATTAGGGTTTTGGCTGGGCTTCGGGCGCATGATGAACGTGCTGTGGAAATGCTTGCCATTCCCCAGGAAACCTCTGTTCCTCGGTCGCAGACGTCGTCATGGCTGGGCAAGGCGCCGGAGAGCGACGGTGAGGAGGAGCAGCGGCTGCTGCTGCGGTTCGGCACGCACCGGGACCCGCTGTTGGTGGCGCGGCTGGTGCAGTACAACGTGCTGGAGCCGGAGACGGCGGCGTGGAACGCCGGCCACCGCGCCGCGGTGGCGTACCGGCGGCGGGAGGGGCACCTCGCGGTGCCGTACAACCACGTCGAGGGCGGCATCCCGGGCGGAGACGACGCCGCTGCCGCGGCTTCTGCCGCCGGGGGCGTGGGGTCGGGGGCGGGGTTTCCGCTGGGCAGGTGGCTGTCGGATCAGCGGCAGGCGATGCGGGCCGGCGGCATCCTCACTCCGCGGGCGGAGAAGCTGGACGAGCTGGGGATCGTGTGGGATCCGGCGGATGCGGCGTGGGAGGAGAACCTCGGCGCAGCGCGCGCCTACTACGAGGCGTATGCAACTCTCGCAGCTCCGGTCACGGCCTCCATCATGGATAAGCCCATTGGTCAATGGCTGGCGAACGCACGGAAGAAGCACGGGCTCGGCAAGAACCCTGCCAAAGCAGCGCACAGGGCCGCGCTGCTGGCCGCGATCGATGCCGACTGGCGTCCGGACTGGCCCATCGACTGGCAACGCTCCTACGCGGCGCTGAAGACCGCTGTCGGGCCGGCTGCGGGTGAGGGCGGGGTGCTGGCGTTCGTAGAGCCGGGAACCATGGTTCACGGCGTGGACGTCGGGCGCTGGCTCGCTGTGCAGAGGCAGGACTGGGACCGCCTCGCTCCGGGGCAGCGCGAGCGCTTGGAGCAGCTCGGTGTACGGCCGCTGCCGGCGGCCGAGAAGCCCGCCGCCGCGGCGCGGGGGAAGCGGGCGGGGGCCGGGGCGAGCGCGGCGTTCGAGCGCGGTGTCGTGGCGCTCGCCCAGTACATCGAGCGGGAAGGACGCACCGTGGTCCCCCGCTCGTGGGTCGAGCAGTTGCCGGACGGACCTCAGAGGCTCGGTGTGTGGCTCTCCAACACCCGCAGCAGGCGTGCCGGGTTGAGCGAGGAGCAGCGCGGCCGGCTGGCGGCGTTGGGCGTGGACTGGGCGTGACCTGGAGTGGCCCGCAGCGTGTGGGGGTTCTCGGGCGGGCCAGCCGTTCTTGCGCTGATGTGAGGGGCAGGTCGGGCGGGCGCTGAGGGGAGGTTGCGTCGTCGCATCCGGCGCTGGGGCTCTCGCCCGGCATCGGCGACGGCAGCACCACGCGTGTGCGCCGGTCACGGATCGCGGTTCTCTGCTTCACCCGGCGGCTGGCTGGGGGGTGTGTCGGCGTCTTCCAGTGCCTCGCGCAGGGAGGTCACGGCGGCGTCGGCCGTGCTCGCGTCGAGGCGTCGCAGATGCGCTCTGCGCTGCGCGGCACGCAGGGCGTCGGCGTGCGTGTCTGTCTCCGGGGTGTCTTCGTCGGGTCGGGTCATCATGGCGGTGCGCTCTCCTCGCTGTGCCGCGCAGTGCTTTGGTGCGGCAGGGTGGCCGGCCTCGTGCGTCGGGCGGTGCCATTCGGGCCGGCGCGCAGGGTGGCCGCGGGTGAGACGCCGTAGGCGGCGCGGTAGGCGGCGGAGAAGCGGCCCGGGTGGGCGAAGCCCCACGAGGCAGTAGACGTAACCGCTGCGCTGCAAGGCCCAGCTCGGGCTCCAGGCGGACCAGTAGTCGACGGTGTCCTTGGTCCCCGCGAGGACCTCCTTTGGAGGGGGGAAGTCGCCCCCGTTCCCAGGTCGGCTTCGTTGTCCGCGACGGTGAACTTGCCGCCACCGCGAAGCCCGGCCCGATCCTGCGCCGCCTCGACGCAGGCCCATCTCGCCCTCGCCAGCGCTGGGGCGTCGATCTCCTGGGGGCTCCGGCGCCGGTGTCGGCGCCGGAGCCCTTGGTGGTTCAGTCGGTGCCGTGTCCGCGGTGCATGCAGAGCACCTGGGTGCGGTCCTGGCCGTCCTTGTGGTACTCCTGCGCGGAGAGCGCGGGCCGGTCGGCGCTGGTGTGTGCGCCGAGTTGCTTGTCGTTGCTCCAGGGGGTGGTGATCTGGCCTGCCTGGTTGCAGCTCATCTGCGTCCAGTAGAGGTTCTGGTCCTTGGTCGCTCCGCGGTGTACGCACAGCAGGTGGTAGTCGTCGGACTGCCAGATGACGGCGAGAGCGGGGGTCTTCTTGCTGCGGCCGCCGAAGGTCTGCGGCTTCTCCCAGTCTCTGCCCTTGAGGGGCTTGCGGGTCCAGTACAGGTTCTCGTCGTTGCCGGTGCCCCGGTAGACGCAGTACAGGTGGTTGCCGGCCTGGGCGAGGGAGGCTCCGGTGGCACTGGCCGCGCCGGTGATCTTCTCCGGTTCCGCCCATGTCCAGGTGCCGTCGAGCTGGCGGGCTCCCGAACGGTAGTAGAGCTGTTCGTCGCTGCCGCTGCCGCGGTAGGCGAGGTGGGTGTCGGTGAACCGGGTGGCGAAGCCGAGATCGCCGTCGGTGGTGCAGTTGGGGATCTGCGTGTCGGGCAGCCAGTCGTAGCCTCCGCTCCTGCGCTTCATGCCGCTGAAGCGCACGGTGGCGTCGGTGTGCCGGCGGACGTAGACGCAGCCGACGTCGCCGTACTCCTTGCCGCTGTATGCGTCAGCGGCGAGGGAGTGGTCCGTGCGGTGATCGGGAGTGGACTCCTGCGTCGTCCACTTCGAGTCCTTGGGCAGACCGTAGTAGGTGGTCAGGTGGACACGGCTGTCGCTGCCCGTTCCGCGGTACAGGCAGTGCGTGCGCACCTTCTCGTCACTGGCGGGGACGTGCCCGTCGAAGTAGAGCGCGGGGCCCACGCTGCTTTCGTGGCCTGACAGGGGCCGGTCCTGGGACCAGCCTTCGCCGGCTTCGTAGACCGTCCACCACAGCTTGGTGTCCTGCGGCGGCGGCGGGGGCGGCGTGGGC
>NZ_RDBP01000086.1 GCF_008042045.1 Streptomyces sp. T39 | reverse complement strand
CCCTCCTCGACCTCCGCCCCCTCGACCCCGACTACGCCGCCGGCCGAGCCGACGCCTACGACGACCACCACACCCACACCCTCGACCAACTCATCAACCGCGGCGCCCACTACATCGAGCACGCCGACATCTATCGCGCCTACGGCTACATGGACCTCGTCTGGGAGCTCCGCCGCCAGCACACCGTCGAAACCGACGCCGCCTGGCACGAAAGGCAGACCCAGCCGTGACCGACCGCGCCTACATCGCCCAGCTCGTCACCCAGCTCGGCCTCGCCTCCGAATTCCGCATCCCCTGCCCAGGAAACCCCTACGGCCGACTCGCCGACCTCTCCGTCGAGAAACGCCTCGACGGCCACGGAGACGGCTGGGCCATCCTCCGCGACGACGACGCATGGACCGGCACCCACTGGGAGCACCGCGGAGTCCTCACCCGCTCCGAGATCTACCGCTACGACCGCGACACCGCCCTCACCGAAGCCATGCGCATCGCCCCAGCCCAGACAGCCGCACTCAACGCCCTCTACAACATCACCGAGGAGCACCGCCGTGGGTGACACCACCACCATCGAATGGACCGACCGCACCTGGAATCCAGTCACCGGCTGCACCAAGATCAGCGCCGGGTGCGACAACTGCTACGCCGAGACCATCGCCGAACGCTTCCGCGGTCACGCCGCCTTCCCTCACGGCTTCGACATCCAGATCCGTGCCGACAAGGTCAACGACCCCCTCACCTGGCGCAAGCCCGCCCGCGTCTTCGTCAACAGCATGAGCGACCTCTTCCACGCCGATATCGATCAGGCATGGATCGCCGACATCGTCGCCGTCATGGCCGCAGCCCGCCGCCACAGCTTCCAGCTCCTCACCAAGCGGCACGCCCGCCTGCGCAGCCTCTTCAACGATGCCGGCTTCATCGAGAACGTGCGCCACCGGGCCGTCGGCAAGGGCCTCCCCGCCGAACAGTGGCAGTGGCCCCTCCCCAACCTCTGGCTCGGCGTCTCCGTTGAAAACCAGCAGTGGGCCGACATCCGCATCCCCGCCCTCATCGACACCCCCGCCGCCGTCCGCTTCCTCTCCTGCGAACCCCTCCTCGGCCCCATCTGGATCGACGACTACCTCTGGCAGCCCTGCACCTGCTGCCACGGCGAACCCCACGACGAAGCCTGCAACACCTGCGCCGACACCCACTGCGAAGACGGCCACATCCGCCAGCTCGACTGGGTCATCGTCGGCGGCGAGTCCGGCCGCAAGGCCCGACCCATGAACCCCCAGTGGGTCACCAGCCTCCGAGACCAGTGCACCCAGACTCACGTCCCCTTCTTCTTCAAGCAGTGGGGCGAGTACGTGCCCACCGGCTACCACGTCATCGGCGACACCACCAAGGGCACGCTCCTCATCGGCGACCCCGTCGACGACCTCGGCCACCGCATCGAACTCGCACGCGTCGGCAAGAAGGCCGCCGGCCGCGAACTCGACGGCCGCACCTGGGACCAGTTCCCGCAGGCCTCATGACCGAAGAAGAAGTGTCCTGCATCGGCAAAGACCGCTACCCCACCCGCCGAGCAGCCAAAAAAGACGCCTCCCTCATACGCCGCACCGGCGGCCCCAACCTCCGCCCCTACCCCTGCCGGTACTGCGGACGCCACCACATAGGCAACCGGCCCGGCAACGCCACCTACACCCGCCGCGGCATCCCCCTCCAGGAGCTGATCAACCCGAGACACCCCCAACCCCGACAACCGCAACAAAACCTGGCCCTCACACACAGCCATACGCTCCGCACGCGCCACCGACGAACCCGACGGCACCAAACCCAGCCGCGGCGCCCTCTCACCCGACCACCACAAAGCCACCCGCACCGTCACCTCACTCGCC
>NZ_RDBP01000085.1 GCF_008042045.1 Streptomyces sp. T39 | reverse complement strand
CCCATGACCACCGCCCCGGCCCAGCAGCCGCACGACACCCCCACCGGGGAGCAGCCCCTGCACAAAGCCGGGGCCAACCTCTACGCCGGCAAGACCATCGGCGACTGGGCCATCCGCGCCGTCCTCGTCGCCGTCATGACCGCAGCCCTCGCCGTAGGCACGTGGTCCATCTACACCCTCCTCACCACAGTCTTCGACGTCCCCCAGCAGATCGCCATCCTCGGCTGCGGCATGTTCGACGGCGCCGCCCTCTTCTTCGCACTCCTCTCCCAGCGCTACGCCACCACCACCGACAGCGGCCTCGCCCCCCGCACCGCCATGCTCGCCATGGTCGGCACCAGCAGCTGGGTCAACTGGCAGCACGCCCAGCTCGAGAAGTGGGGCACCGTCGGAGGCGTCATCCTCGCCGCCGCCCCCGCCATCGCCGAGCTCGCGTTCCTCATGTTCCACAAGTTCGCCCACCGCGAGACGCTCAGGCATCTCGGCCGCGTCCCTCAGGCCCTTCCCGCGCTCGGGAAGTGGGCATGGCTCGCTCACCCCGACCGCGCTCGGAAGACGCTCGACGCTCACATCAAGGCTGCGCTCACCGAGCACGAGGCCGTCGCTGAGCGCCGCGAAGAGCTTGCCGCCGAACGCGCTCGGAGCATCGTGAGCGTCCCGGTGCCGAGCGCGCTCACCCCCGCGCCCGCTCAGAAGGCCACGCTTGAGCGCCTCGAACTGAGCGCGCTCACCCATGACGCTCAGAGCGCTGAGCGCTCACACGGCGACGCTCACGCCGAGCCGAAGGCGCTCACCAAGGCCGCGCTCACCAAGCGCTCAGCCCTCCCGGAGACCGAACCGGCCGTTGAGCGTGAGCGCGCTCAGGCCAGCACCCCCAAGGCTGAGCGCGCTCAGACCGCGCCCAGCCTCACCGACCGCAAGGCGCTCAAGGCGCAGCAGGACGCGCTCACGCTCGCGCTCTACGAGACGCTCAACGACCGCCCCGAGTGGACCGACATCCGTGACGCGCTCGTGAGCGCCGGCCTGGAGAGCGTCTCCCGCCCCACCGCTCAGCGGATCCGTGAGCGCGTCGAGAGCGCCAACCCGAACCTGCCCCGTGAGCGCCGTCGGGCGCTCGCCAGTAACTGACCGACGCTCACCCGGAGGACGCATCCCGTGAACACGAACCTGATTCCGCTCCCCGTCGACGTCGACATGAGCGCCGTGGCCGCCGAGCTTCACGAGGCGCTCGCCCACATCGAGGACCTGCGCCACCAGCACCCCTACGACGCCACCGGCTACCGCTCCGAACCCGTCTGGCACGACGTCAGGGCCCCGGGCCACGCCCCCATCCCCACCCCCAGGAGCGGTCACGGACCGTGCATCACCAAGACCAACCCGAACACCAAGACCAACACCAAGTCCGACGAAATCCCCGCCCGAACCCCGGAAATGGCGGCCTGAACAGGCAACTTCCGACCTGGTTGGTCTTGGGCTTGCGATTGGCCTTGCCGACCCGCTTCACCCACCGTGACCGAACCCGTAGCCCGTGAGGGCAGTAAGGACCTCCCCGTGAGCACCGACAGCTTCCACCTGGCACCCGACCAGAGCACGGCCGGTGCCACCACCCTCGCCCCCGTCCCGGCCCCGGCGCCGGCCGCGCCGCGGCGGCAGACCAAGCCGAAGACCACCCCCGACCCCGAGCAGGGCAGCCTTGCCGGCGCAGTCATCCCCGGCGCCGTCCTCACCGGACTCATCTCCCTGTGCTGGCTCATCCACCACTTCGGCCTGGCCGCCGGAGGTGTGCGTGTACATCCAGCGGTTCAGCCAGCCCCAGGTGCCGGATGCTGCAACGAGCAGGGCGGCAGGCCGGTAGATGATGTGGAGGGCCTTGGCGAGGGGCCGCATCCAGTTCGGGCCGCTGGTGGAGTACCTGACGGTGCCGCAGATCGTGTACGCCTGGAGGAAGAGGCGGGAACTGTAGCGCCAGGCGCGGGCGAGCGGCGGAGACAGC
>NZ_RDBP01000084.1 GCF_008042045.1 Streptomyces sp. T39 | reverse complement strand
GGGCGGGGTACGGCGTTCGATGCACCACAGGCCGAAGCGGACCGAGGACGAGGCGAGCAGGGCGAGGCCCACGGCGGCGAACAGCCCGGGCAGCTGCGCGGTCACGGCGTGCAGGAACTGGGTGACGAAGAACATCATGAACGCGAAGATCCCCAGCGCGTGTCCGCGCGGCCCCCACCGGCGGGCGTACACGCCGCAGAAGACGACCGCGAGCCAGGCCGCGGCCCGCAGCGCGGGGTGGTCGTGCAGCATCGTGGCGAGCGCGAGGACGGGGAAGCCGGCGACCGGCAGCAGCGCGGTGGTGACGGCCTGGCGGCGCACGGTCGGATCCCCGACGGTGAAGAGCGCCAGCAGCGCCGCGAGGCCACCGGTGATCGAGGCGGTCAGCGACAGCCCGCACATCTCGGCCACGGCGACGGCGAGACCGATGCCGAGCACCGCGCGCAGGGCGAGACGCAGGCGCAGGCGCCCCGGGTCCGGGGCCATGAACATCTTCTTCACGGCGGTGCCGCTCCCCCTCACGGTGGTGTCCGTCGCGGCCGCTGCGGCCCGGGGTGGAGGGCCGTCGTGTGCGGACACGACGAAGGCACCGCGGTCCGGTACGGCTTCGTCGCCGTCCGGCGCTGCGGCGCCGTCAGTCATGTGGATACGACAAGCTTAACCGCCCACCACCCCGTTGGCTCAACCGACAGGGGCGCCGGTGCGCCATTGGCCCATCGGAAGCCTGTCCGGACGGACCACCGGTCGGCACGGCGTCCTGGCGCGGGCAGGGCGGCACGCCGAGGACCCGGGACCGGCCGACGGCCGGAACAGCGACCCGGCGCGGGCAGGCCGGCGGCCCGGCGCGGCCACGCCGACAGCCGGCAGCCCGGCGGCCACCACCACAAGCAGCGCCCCGGCGGGGCAGGGCGGCACGCCGAGGACCCGGGACCGGCCGACGGCCGGAACAGCGACCCGGCGCGGGCAGGCCGGCGGCCCGGCGCGGGCCCGGCTCAGGACGTGGCGTCCGCCGCCGCACACGGCCACTCGGCATGCGCACGGCGGCACGCGCCCGTGACCCGGACGGGCCGGCACGCCGGTGGCGCTCCGCCCGTCGCGGTCACCGCTGGAGGAAGGGTGCGTCGACGCTGAGGGAGCCGTCGGGCGTGCGGGCGTCCACGGCCTCGGGCGCGACGAACGCGCCGAGGGTGTCCACCGCCTGTCCGGCGGGCGAGGGGACGGCGGCGGCCGGCGCGGCGCATGCCGTCGCGGCGGCGACCGCCGTCGCGGCGACGGCGGCGGCACGGCGGGCGGTACGGGTGAGCGGTACACGGATCATGCCGTGCCCAACGAGGCACTCCGCCCCCGGGCACGCCCCGCGCGCCGCGGAACGGGCGCCCGCGCGCCCCACCTGCGGGAGTGCGCCGGCCGGCGCGCCGTCCGCCCGTTGGTACGGTCGCTGCGAGCGCAGCCGAGAGCACACGGAAGGACCCCGCGAACCATGGCGGTCGACGAGCTGGACACCCGCATCCTGCGGCTGATGATCGAGCAGCCGAGGACCAGCCTGCGGGAGTGCGCCCGTCTCCTCGGCATCGCCCGCGGCACGCTCCAGGCCCGGATCGACCGTCTGGAGCGGGACGGGGTGATCACGGGCACCGGCCCGCACCTCTCCCCCGCCGCGCTGGGACACCCGGTGCTGGCGTTCGTGCACATCGAGGTGACGCAGGGGCGCCTGAACGAGGTGGGCGACGCGCTCGCCGAGGTTCCGGAGATCATCGAGGCGTTCTCCATCACGGGCGGCGGAGACCTGCTCACCCGGGTCGCCGCGCGGGACAACGGGCATCTGGAGGACGTGGTCCAGCGGTTGATCAGCCTGCCGGGCGTCGTGCGCACCCGCACGGAGATGGCGCTGCGCGAGCGGGTGGCGTACCGGGTGCTGCCGCTGGTCGAGTCGGTGGGCCGGACGGCCGGGGCGGCCACCGGCGCCCCCGCCCGCCCCGGCACACATACCGGCGCCGGCAGCCCCGTCACCTGATCGCACCGGGCAGGCCACCGCCCCGCGCCGGCCCGGCC
>NZ_RDBP01000083.1 GCF_008042045.1 Streptomyces sp. T39 | reverse complement strand
CTCCCCGGGGCTGCATCAGGACCACGAACGACACGTCCTCGTCCCCGTGCAGGGTGGTGAGGAACTCCACGTCGTCGCCGGTAAGGGGCTTCTCGATCATCAGTACGCTTGTGAACACGTTCAGGAGCCCTTCTGCGGAAACCATCCTTCCCCGTGACAGCACGGGGTTCTGCGACACAAGTGTGCCCCTCGGGGGCTAAGCGGAACTGTTAATTCCGGCGTTTCTCGCCTGTCGTGGCACAGGTGTGACAGCACCGGCGCCCGGCGCTCGCCGACCCGTCGCGGTTCGCGCTGGCGTCGGTGCTGGAGGACGCGGGCTTCCTGTTCACCCGCTACCGCCGGGCCCCAGGCGATCCGCTGCGCGTCCCCCGCCGTCATCGCCGGCGAGACGGTCAGACAGAGCTCGTCGAGGACCGCGGCCGCCGCGAACTGGCCGAGCAGCCGCGGGCCGCCCTCGGTGAGCAGCCGTACGAGCCCGCGCGCGGCGAGCTCCCGCACCGCCCGCTCCGGGTCCACACCGCGGCCGTCGCCCGCCACCACCACCTCGGCCCCCGCGCGCTTCGCCGCCGCGACCCGCTCCGGCGCGGCCACGGCTCCCGTCAGCACCAGCGTCGGCACCAGGG
>NZ_RDBP01000082.1 GCF_008042045.1 Streptomyces sp. T39 | reverse complement strand
GGAAGGGGAACCAGGCGCCGGGTGACGAGTCGGCGCAGACGATGAATCCGCGGGCGCGGCTCTCCCGGAGGTTGGCCAGCGTGCCGCGGAACTCGTCGATCATCCCGCTGGTGACCACGATCAGGAACGGCGCCCCGTCGAGCTGCCAGCGGGCCAGCGCGCCGCAGGCGAGGCTGTGTTCGCTGGGTCCCCGCAGCACGGGGTTGCCGGCCCGGGCGGCGTGCTCCTCCAGGTCGCCGATCAGCCCCGACACCACGGAGCCGGTGTAGTAGTGCAGGCCCCACCGGGCGCCGGCCCGTCGCTGCTCGGCGGGGAACTGGCCGCCTTCCTCGACGCACGGGCCGGCGGCCGACGAGCCGCGCAGCGCCGAGGAGGCGTAGTCGAGCTGGACCCAGTCGGTGAAGGCGACGACGACGTCGGAGGCGAGCACCCAGTCCCGGTCCGGGAGTTGTCGGCGTCCGTAGGGACCGGCGATGAGGGTCCGGCCGAGCGGGGCCCGGTCGTAGACGAGGACGGTGCGGGAGGTGAAGGTGTGGCGCACGCCGTCGAGCGCGTCGCCGAGCAGGGCGAGCCCGGCGGTGACCGCCTCGTCCGGCTGCCGGCC
>NZ_RDBP01000081.1 GCF_008042045.1 Streptomyces sp. T39 | reverse complement strand
ACCCGCACTTCTGGACCGACCCCGACCGGGTGCGGGCCGCCACCGGCCTGATCGCCGCGCAGGTGATCGAGCACGTCGACGGGGTGGACGCGGCCGCCGTACGCGCCAACACCGCCCGCTACGACCGCCAACTCGCCGACCTCACCGCCTGGATGGAGACCTCGTTCGAGCGGATCCCCGAGGACCGGCGCGCCCTGGTCACCAACCACCATGTCTTCGGCTACCTCGCCGACCGCTTCGGCTTCCGGGTGATCGGCGCGGTCGTCCCGAGCGGCACCACCCTGGCCTCGCCGAGCTCGGTGCGCAGCACCTCGGCCAGCCGCGCCGGCCGGGACGAGTCGGCGAAGACGGTGCGCACACCGGCCTCGCGCATGGCCTCGGTGAGCGAGCGCAGGTCGGACGAGCTCGGCGACGGGGTCCGCGTCGTCGCACTCCACTCGGAGTCGCTGACCGCCCGGGGCGGCGGAGCCGCGACCTACCTCCAGATGATGCGGACCAACACCACCGCCATGACCGACGGCCTGACGGCCGCCCCCTGAGACCTGGCCGCCGCCCCCTGGGACACGGGGCACACCGCCCACCACGGGCCCGTGCGACCCCGCACACCTCCCGCCACACCTCATGCATGCCGCGAACCCGCGGCCGAGAAAGGAAC
>NZ_RDBP01000080.1 GCF_008042045.1 Streptomyces sp. T39 | reverse complement strand
GGACATGCCGGGTCCGCGACGCGATACGAGGGGCATCGTCGACGCGCGGGAACTCCTCGCCCGGGTCCACTTCCGCCGCCGCGAACCCGCCCCGGAGCTGCGCCCCTACCTGGAGCACATCGCATCGCCCGTGGTCACCGGCGCGCCCGGCCTCGTCGTCCGGGGCCCGGGCGGATGCCTTGCCGTGGTGTCCGTCACGGTGGGTGCCTTCCCGGTCACGGCGGTGGACGTCGTCCGCGACCCCGGCGAGCTCACGTGCGTACATCTGCCGGACGGATCCCGTTAAGCTCGCGGGTCACGACCGGCAACAGATGGAGATGTGGACGTGTCCCGAGCGCGTGTGGGCGTGGCCGTACTGACGATGGGCACCCGCCCGGCCGAACTGCGGGCGCTGCTCGACTCGGTGGCCGCGCAGGACCTGCCGGCCACCCGGATCGTCGTGGTCTCCAACGGCGCCGCGCTGACCGAACTCCCGCCGGGCGTCACGGGAGTGGAACTCCCCGAGAACCTGGGTGTGGCCGGCGGCCGCAACGTCGCCATGGAGCGGCTGCGCGAGTTCGGGGACGTCGACGTCCTGGTGGACCTCGACGACGACGGTCTGCTGATCGAGACGGACGTCTTCAGCCGCGTGTCGGCGATGTACGACGCCGACCCCGCGCTCGGCATCGTCAGCTTCCGCATCGCCGACGAGACCGGGTTCACCCAGCGGCGGCACGTTCCGCGGATCGGCAGGACCGACCCGATGCGGGGCGGCCAGGTCACCACGTTCCTCGGCGGCGGGCACGCGCTGTCGATGCGGATGCTGGAGCGGGTCGGCGGCTGGCCGGACGACTTCTTCTTCACGCACGAGGAGACGGACCTCGCCTGGCGGGCGCTGGACGACGGCTGGAAGATCCTCTACGCCCCCGAGCTGGTGCTCCAGCACCCGCGGACCGCGCCCACCCGGCACGGGGTCTACTACCGGATGACGGCCCGCAACCGGGTCTGGCTCGCCAAGCGGAACCTCCCGGCGCTGCTGGTGCCGCTCTACCTCGGGTCGTGGACCGCCCTGACCCTGGCCCGCACCCGGTCGGGCTCGGGCCTGCGCGCCTGGTTCGGCGGCTTCGCCGAGGGCGTCCGCACGCCCTGCGGCGAGCGGCGCCCGATGCGGTGGAGCACCGTGTGGCTGATGGCACGCCTGGGCCGCCCACCGGTGGTCTGAGCCGCCGCCCCGGGGCCCCGGGGCGCGCCGCCGACACCGTGTGCCG
>NZ_RDBP01000008.1 GCF_008042045.1 Streptomyces sp. T39 | reverse complement strand
GCGGTGTGGCCGCGGAGGGTACGCAGGTGCAGTTGTGGACGTGCAACGGTTCCGCCGCGCAGACGTGGCAGGTGCCGGGTGACGGCTCGGTGCGTGCGCTGGGCGGCTGCCTGGACGTGAGCGGCGGCGGCTCGGCGGACGGCACGAAGGTGCAGTGGTGGACGTGCAACGGGTCGGGTGCGCAGCGGTGGGCGGCGCAGCCGGACGGTTCGCTGCGCAACCCGCAGTCGGGCAAGTGCCTGGACGCGGAGGGCTCGACCTGGAACGACGGCACCCGGGTCCACCTGTGGACCTGCCACACCGGCCCCAACCAGCGTTGGACCCTGCCCTGACGGACACCCCGCCCGACCGGTGCGGCAGGCTCCCGGCGCACCGCCGGGACGCCCGCCGCACCCCCGGGCCGGCCCGGCACGGCGTTGTCAGTGGCGGCTGCCAGGCTGGACCTCATGGACAGGGACCGAGACGAGGAACTGCTGCGGGGACGGGTCTACGGCACGGACCACGACGACCCGCGCCCCGGGCCGCGGCCGGGGCACGTCTACGCGGAGCTGGTCGGCGGGCCGCTGGACGGGCTGCTGCTGGACATCACCGGCCGCCGCCCGGGCGAAGCGGGCGCCGCCGTCCTGCCCACGGAACTCGGCGCCTTCGGCGCCGGCGGCCGGGCCGTGTACGAGCCGCGCCCCGGCGATCCCGCACGGTACGACTGGACCGGCGACACCCCCTGACGACCCGGCATCCGGACGCCGGGGCCTGCGGACCCCCGCCGTCCGGGTGTCGCCGGCCTCACGGCCCGGCTGCCGCACGGTAACGATCTGCCGGGCCCCGGCGGCCGTCACGGCCGGGCCGACGACACTGGCTCCATGCCGACGCCGCATCCGTCCACGAGGACCGCCTCCGAGCCCGTGCACCTGTTCGCCGACTGTCTGCTGGCGCTTGTGCTGTTCGCGCTGGAGGCGGCCGTCCTCCTGCTGTTCGCCGTGGCGTCCGCCTTCAGCCTCACCCAGCGCACGCCGGGTGAGATCCGGCAGGGCGAGACCCGCATGACCCTCGTGCTCTGGGCCGCCGCGGCCGTGCTGGCGGTGATCGGGTACGTCCTGAACCGCTCCGGGTTCGTCATCAGCGGCATGCTGCACGCGCTGTCCGCAGTGGCCTGCGTCGTGTTCGCGTTCGCCGTCATGACGGGTGGTGACGAGGGCGCCGGTCCGCCCCCGTCGTCGCCGGTGTCCGACCACCGCGGGCCGGGCGGGCAGTGCCGCAGCGGTGGCGACTCCGACGAGTGCCTCGGCGGCTGACCGGTGCGCCGCGCCCCCGCGCGAAGGGGCGCGGCGACCGGTCAGCCCGACGCGGGCGCCGCCTCCCGGCGGGCGTAGCGGCTCGCCGGGCGGGCGAGGCCGAGGTGGCCGCGCAGGGTGGTGGACGTGTACGCGCTGCGGAAGACCCCGCGCCGCCGGAGTTCCGGCACCAGTGCGCCGGTGACGGCGGACAGGTCGTACGGGAGGGCCGCCGGGCGGAGACGGAAGCCGTCCAGCCCTTCGGCGCGCCAGTCCAGCAGCAGATCGGCCAGCTCGTCCGCGGTGCCGCTGAACACCGCGGCGTCGGAGGCGAGCGGGGCTCCGGCCAGATCGTCGAGGTGCGCCTTTCGCTCGGCGGCGGCCGCCGGGGTGTCACCGAGGACGACGACGAGGTCCGCGAACCGCTTCAGCGGCCGTTCGCCCTCGTCCCGGCCGGTGACCGCGACGGCTTCGTCCACCTGCGCGAGGATCCGTGCCACGCCCGCCCGGTCCTGGGGCGTGAGGAAGACGACGTCCGAGGCCGTGGCCGCGAACTCGTACGGCGTCGACGCGTGCGCGAGGCTCGCCACCACCGGCTGGCCCTGTGGTGTGCGCGGGACGATGGACGGGCCCCGCACCCGGAAGTGCGGACCCTCGAAGTCGATGTGGTGCAGCTTGTCGCGGTCGATGAAGCGGCCCGTCGCCGCGTCGCGTATCTCCGCGTCGTCCTCCCAGCTGTCCCACAGCCGGCGTGCCACCTCCACCGCGTCGGCCGCCTCCGCGAACAGCGGGCGCAGCCGCCGGGCGATGGCCTCCGAGTCGCGGATGTCGTCGTCGGTGAGCTGCGGTGTGGTGCGGCGGCCGAAGAGCGCGGCGTCCGAGGCACGCGCGGCTATCTGAGGACGCCAGCCTGCCCGTCCCTTCGATGCGTGGTCGAGGGTCGCGATGCCGATCCCCACATGGAACGGCTCGGTGTGCGTCACGTTCGCCGTCGGCACCAGCCCGATGTGCCGGGTCACCGGGGCGAGCCTGGCCGCCAGCAGCACGGCGTCCACGGTGCCCCGCACCCGGTCGGTGCGGTCGTCGGGGCGGTGGAAGGGCTCCGACTGCGGGGCCAGGGTGTCCTCCAGGGTCACGAAGTCGAGCAGCCCGCGCTCGGCCTCGGCCACCAGATCCGTCCAGTACCCCGCGGAGAACAGCTCCCCGGGCCGGGCGCCCGCCGCCCGCCAGGCGCCCGGGTGCCAGCCCGCCCCGTCCAGGGCGACGGCCAGGTGGAACGGTGTGCCGGTCACGACGTCTCCTTCGGCAGGCCGAGGCCCAGGTGGTCGCGGAGCGTGGGCCCCGTGTAGTCCTCGCGGTACACGCCCTTCTCCTGGAGCAGCGGCACCACACGGTCCACCACCTCGTCCAGCCCGTCGGGCGTCAGATGGGGCACGAGGATGAAGCCGTCCGCACCCTCGGACTGCACGAAGTGGTCGACGGCGTCGGCGACGGTCCGCGGGCTGCCGACGAACGTCTGGCCCCCGTGCACCTCGATCATCAGCTCGCGGATGCTCAGATCGCGCTCCTCGGCGAGCTTGCGCCACCGCCGGGCGGTCTCCTCGCGGCCCTTGCGGAAGACCGAATGGCCCTTGAGGATCAGCGACTCCGGCTCCGGGTCCACGTCGGGCAGCGGACCGTCCGGGTCGTACGCGGACAGGTCTCGGCCCCAGACCCCCTCCAGATGCGCGATGGCCGTCTGCGGACTCACCTGCGCACGGGTGATCTCGTCCGCGTACGCCTGCGCCTCCTCGTCGGTGTCCGCGACGACGGCGGTGGCGGTGGGCAGGATCTTCAGCTGGTCGTGCGTCCGGCCGTAGGCGCCCAGGCGCCGCTTCACGTCCCGGTAGAAGGGCCTGGCCTCCTCCAGACGGCTGTACTTGCTGAAGATGACGTCCGCGTCGCGCGCCGCGAACTCCCGGCCGGCGTCGGACTCCCCGGACTGGATGATCACCGGGTGCCCCTGCGGCCCGCGCGGTGTGCCGAACCGGCCGGAGATGTCGAAGTGCTCGCCGTGGTGGGCGAACCGGCCCGCGCCCGCCCGGACGAACTCGCCCGACGCGGCATCGGCCACCAGGTCGTCCTCGCCCCAGCTGGCCCACAACTCCTTCGCGGTGGACAGGAACTCGGCGGCCCGGGTGTAGCGGTCCGCCTCGTCGAGATAGCCGCCGCGCCGGAAGTTCTCCCCGGTGAAGGCGTCGTAGCTGGTGACCACGTTCCAGGCGGTCCTGCCCTCGCTCAGCAGGTCCAGCGTCGCGAACCGCCGGGCCACCTCGTACGGTTCGTTGAACGTGGTGTTGACGGTGGCCGCCAGCCCGAGCCGCGTGGTGACGGCGGCCAGCGCCGCGAGCATCGTCAGGTTCTCCGGGCGCCCGACCACGTCGAGGTCGTACACCCGGCCCTTGTGCTCGCGCAGCCGCAGCCCTTCGGCCAGGAAGAAGAAGTCGAACTTCCCCCGCTCCGCCGCACGTGCGAGCCGGATGAAGGAGTCGACGGCGATCTGGCTCTCGGACCGCGGGTCCGTCCAGACGGTCACGTTGTGGATACCGGGCAGCTGCACCGCGAGATGCACCTGCCTGGCCTTCTGAGCACGGGGCGGCGGCTGTCCGGCGTTCGGTCCGGCGGGCACGATGAGGCTCCTTCACCAGAGGAGGCCGGCCCTCGAAGGCCGGCCGGTCGAACACGAGCCTGCCTGGGCAGGCACCGGCCTGCCCAGGCCAACAGGCCCTGTTTCATGAGCTGTTCACGCCGCCGAAGCGGTGCCCCCTCAGCCCAGCGGCGGCGGTGACACGTACGCCACCGGGTTCTCGAACGCCACACCGTGACTCTTCACGTCGATGGCGATGCGGTCGCCGTCGGCGATCCGGAAGCCGTCGTGGAAACTCGCCTCGTCGGCCCCGAGGAGCACGTAGTTGACCAGCCCCGGCCGCCGCACCGCGGGGAACGAGAACAGGTGCGCCGCCATGTCCCGCACCCGGAAGTACAGCGCGTCGTCCCCGCAGTCGAAGCTGCCCTCCCAGGCGGTGGCCCCGTCCCGGGTGATGGTGACCCGCCCCGTGACCGTGCGCGGCGGCTCCCCGAGGAAGAGCCACGGGGTGAGCGCGGTGTCGCAGAGCTTGCAGTACGGGTTGTAACCCGGGTCCTTGCGGTGCAGCCCGATGTCGCACAGGTCGTTGCCGAAGGTGTAGCCCGCGTAGTGCGGGGTGCCGTCCGCGTCGTTGACGTAGACCAGCGCCACCTCGGGCTCCTCGATGAGGGCGATCGGGTTCGCCGGCACCGTCAGCGTCTCGCCCGGCAGCCGCACCCAGTCGCCGAACCCCTTGAAGAACCACTTCGGGGGCTCGAACTCCCCGCCCTCGGGCGCGCTCCGGCCGCCCCACTTCTTCTTGTGGGTGCCCATGAAGCCGCTCAGCAGGGCTGCCCCGGCCCGGGCGGGGAGCAGCGGCGGGAGCAGCCGCACCTCCGGGTCGCCGGCCGTGACGGTGACCTCCTCGGCCCCCTCGGTGACGGCGGCCCGCACCGCCTCAGGCGAGCCGTCGGTGCTGACGAAGATCTCCGCGAGCCGCCCGTCGGGGATCCGGTACAGGGTCTGCGGCGCACCCTGCTCCGGCCTGCCGAAGCCGACGTGCCGCTCGCCCCGGTACAGGGCCTCGAAGAGGGTCGGAAGGGTCGGAAGGGACATGGGACGGGTCCTCCTGGTGATGGTGGGAACAGCTGATGCGGTGCGACGGCGACGGTCCCGGCCCCGCTCGGGGAGCGGCGCCGGCCCCCTCAGGGACGCCGGGCGGGATCGCCCGCACCGGCGGCGAGATCCGCGAGCGCCTCGCCGGCCCAGGCGACGGCCTCGCCGATCCACGGCAGGGCGAGCGGATCGGGCGCGGCCAGCGCCGCCAGCCGCTGCTCTTCGGTGGATCCGTACAGCCGGCTCGTCGCCAGCCGGACACGCAGTGATCCGTCCGGTTCTCCGAAGGCGCTCCCCGGAAGGACGCCGACGCCGTGGCGTTCGCCGAGGAAACGGGCGACGCCGTCGCCGTCGTGCACCCCGTGCCCGGCGGCCAGCCGGTCGCGCAGCGGGGCGAAATCGGGATAGAGGTAGCAGGTGGCGCGGACGGGGGCGAGCGCCGCGCCGGTCGCCGCGACATGTCCGGCGACGGCGCGCACCACGGTCTCGTGCAGCCGCCGGCTCGCCGCCACCCGCGCGGTCACCTCCACGGGTTCGCCGAACGCGTACGCGGCCGCCGACTGCACCGGCGCCGGAGCGCTGGACCAGATCTGGCTCGCGACCGACACCAGGCGGGTGTACAGCTCGCGGCCGGCCACGCCGTCCGGCAGCCTGGCCACCCCCGTGCGCCAGCCGCCGAGCGCCAGGTTCTTCGTCAGCCCGGTGGTCACCACCGTCCGCTCCGGGGCGTACCGGGCGGGCGAACAGGCGGGTGCGGACGTGTCGTACACCAGGTCGCAGTAGATCTCGTCGGACACCACCACGAGATCGAGCTCCCGCGCCGCCTCCGCGAGCGCCTGCACCGTCCGTGGCGGGGCGACCGTGCCGGTGGGGTTGTCCGGCACCGTCACCACGACCGCCCGGGGGTCCCGGCCGGCCCGCCGCGCGGCCGTGACCGCCTCCCGCAGCAGCTCCGGGTCGGGCACGCCGCCCTCGCCCGGACGGACGGGCACCGGCAGGGGTTCCGCCCCCGCGAGCCGCGCCTGCGCCCCGTAGCTCACCCAGCCCGGCACGGGCACGACCACGTCGCCCCCGAGCGCCAGCAGCAGGGCGAACAGCAGCGGCTTGCTGCCCGGTCCGGCCACCACGAGGCCGGGGTCGGTGACGAGACCCCGCCGTTCCCAGTACCCGGCCGCCGCGGCCCGCAGCAGAGGGCTGCCGGGCACCGGCCCGTAGGCGTTCTCGGCCGCGGCGGCGGCGAGTTGTTCCCGCAGGACGGGAAGCACCGGCAGGCCGATCTCCCCGCTGGCCATGGACAGGACACGCTCGCCGGCCGCCCGCCGGCGCGCCAGCGCCTCGTCGGCGGCCAGCGTGGCCGACATGGTGACCGGAGTGGACACAGGCATCGATGGGCTCCTGGGGGTGAGGGCGGGACGGTGGGCGCGAGGGTGTTCCCGGGGGCTTGGGGCCCCGGACCGGGCGGCCGGCGACGCGCCGCACGGCCTCGGACCGGGCGAGGGGAGGACCGCACCGGCGCCGGGGGGCTCCGGCGGGTGCGCCGGGCGGCCGGCGCACCCGTGCGCACGGCCCGGGGCGTGGGATCAGCCGCCCGGCGGGCCCGCGTACCGCTCGCGCAGCTCCACCTTGCGGACCTTGCCCGTCAGCGTCTTGGGCAGCGCGGGCAGCCACTCCACGCGGTCCGGCCGGAAGCGGTCCGCGTGGCCCGCCTCCCGCAGGTGCGCGCGGACCTCGTCGAGCGACGGCCCCTCGCCGTCACGCGGCACGACCACGGCGACGATGGCCGCCGGCGCGCCGGGCACGGCGGGATCCAGGCCCACCACGGCGGCCTCGACCGCCTTCGGATGGCTGCCGATCACCGCTTCCAGCTCGGTCATCGGGGCCACCTGCCCGTCGCGGACGATCGCGTCGCGGGCGCGGCCGACGATGCGGATGCCGTCGCGGCCGTCCGACCGTGCCAGGTCGCCCGTGTCGAACCAGCCGTCCGCGGTGAACTCGGCCGCGAACACCTCCTCGCGCCGGTAGTAGCCGAGCGCCAGCGACGAGCCGCGCACCCGCAGCCGGCCGACGCCTCCGCCCACCGGACCGCCGTCCCCGACGCCCTCGGCGTCGATCCGGACCTCCATCGCCTCGATGGTCCGGCCGTTGCTGTGCGCCGCCCAGTCGTCGGGGTCGGCGGGGCGCGTCATCGTCACCGGGCCGTTCTCCGACATGCCCCAGAGCGAGTAGGTGCGCGCGCCGAGTGCCTCGTGCACGTCGTCCGCCAACGCGGCGAGCACGGGGGCTGACCCGATCACCACGTGCCGCAGGGTGCTCGTGTCGCGTTTCACCTCCCGCTGGGACGCCGCCACGTCCGCGAGGGTGGCCGGCGGGCCGTAGAGCAGCGTCGCCCCGTACCGTTCCACCAGGTCCAGCAGGGCCTCGTTGCGCCGCTCGTCCTGGAACGCGACAGTGCCGCCGAGCAGGGTGCCCGCGAGGACGCCCTGCGCGAAGCCCGAGTAGTGCACCAGCGGCGTGGACACCGCGGCGACCCAGTCGTCGCCGAGCCCGAAGGCCTCCACGTAGCCGCGGACCGCCGAGTGGATGGTGTTCTGGCTGTGCAGCACCCCCTTGGACTCGCCCGTGGTCCCGGAGGTGAAGAGCACCACGAACGGCTCGTCGGGCGAGAGCGCCAGGCCGTCGAGCTCGCCGGCACGGCGGTCCTCGTCCGCAGGGGCGACGAAGCGCTCGTGGAAGGAGAACGCGCCGTCGGGCACCGGGCCGTCCACGACGACCACATGGTCGAGGGTGTCCAGTTCCGCGCGGAGCCGGACGCCGATCCCGGCCAGGCCGGTGCCCGACCAGCCGGGCAGGGTGACGAACACCCGGGCTCCGGTGAGGCCGAGGCGGTGCCGCAGCTCCTCCTCGGGGCAGATCGGCGAGATGGGGCAGATCACGGCGCCGATCCGCGCGGTCGCGAAGATCAGGGGCACCATCTCCCACCGGTTGGGCAGCTGCACCGCCACGAAGTCGCCGCGCCGCACGCCCAGATCGAGCAGCGCCAGGGCGAAGCGGTCGGTCAGCCGCGCCAGTTCGGCCCAGTCGAGGGTGTCGGTGCGGGACTCGGCGACCCGGCGGGCCGCGATCGCGAGCCGGTGCGGCCGCTCCCGCGCCTGCCGGAACAGGTCGTCGACGAACGTCTCGTCCCGCCACCAGCCCCGCCGCCGGTACAGCGCCGCCGTCTCCGCCGCCGCCCGTGGTCCCGCGCCGGCGCCGGACCCCGCGCCCGGCTCCACGGCCACCCCGCTCCCGCGCCCGTCCGCGCCGCCCGGGGCCGCCGCGCGGGCTCGGCCGCCGCCCGCCACCGGACCGCCCGTGACGGCGGTGTCACCGCGCCCGTCCGCGCCGTCCGCCGAGGCGCCGTCCCTTCCCGGCGCGTCCCCGGTCTCCACCGGGGCCGCGGTCACCGGCGCTCCTTGCGGCGTGCCGCGAGCAGCTCCGGCAGCGGGTCGCCCGCGCTCGACGCGGCGATCTCCAGCAGGTCGCGGGTGTTCTGCCGCACCCGGTCGCCGACCCAGTCGAAGACCCACGCCTTGCGGGCCCCCGCCCCCAGGTCGAAGGGCACCACCCGGGTGACGGCCAGCGCCGCCGACGCCGCCCCGCCGATGTTGGCGATCACACCGGGCACCAGCACGGCTCCCGCCGCCCGCACCTTCTCCTTCGCCTCCGCGCCGGAGGCGAGGTTGGCGCCCTCGACCACCAGCCGGGCCCGCAGCCGGTGCGCGTTCTCCGCGTTGACCGCGTGCTTCTGCGCGGCGAGGATCAGCAGGTCGGCGTCGATGTCCAGCCAGGCGTCCGGCTCACCCGACAGGACCACGTCCTGCGGCAGCCGCGAGCGGTCGATCCGGCCGTACTCGTCGGTGATCGCGACGAGGTCGCCCACCGGGATGCGCTCCGCACTGATGGTGCCCTCGATGTCGGCGACGCCCACCACCACGTGACCCCGGTCCTCGAGGAAGCGGGCCACCGCCCGGCCCACCGCGCCGAAGCCCTGCACGACCACCCGGGCCGGGCCGGTGCGGCCGCTCGCCTCCAGCGCGGTCACCGCCGCGACGCCGACACCGTGTCCGGTCGCGTCGATCAGCGGCTCGTAGTAGGTGCGCCAGTCGACCGGCATGTCCGGTGCGCCGAGCCGGTAGCGGGGGTCGTACCCGGCCTCCGCGAAGAAGACCGCGCGGTCGGCGGGGGTGACCCCCATGTCGATGCCCAGGTGGATGCCCCCGTGCAGCAGCGGCTTGACGGTCCTGCCGAAGGTGCGGAAGGTCTCCTCGCGGTCCGCGTCGTCGGCGACGATGCCGGCCTTGGCGCCGCCGATGGGCAGCCGGGCGAGGGTGAACTTGTCCGTCATGTCGCGGGCGAGGCCCGCCACCTCCTCCTCGGTGACCCCGGCCGTCCGCCGGGTGCCGCCCATCGCCAGGCCGTCGTACAGCGAGTCGACGACCACCCAGCCCTTGATCGAACCTCCGCTGCCGTTCAGGGAGACGGTGAACGCCGGCTCCTGCGGGCTGTCCTGCTCACTCATTGCCAAGTCCTTCCCGCACATGGGACATGTGCGACACGAGGGGTGGTGTACGGGGAACGCCGGTGACGGGCCGGCGGGGTGGACGCGGGCGCGTCACCGGTACAGCTGCGCGAAGCCCCGCAGGATCTCCAGGCCGTCGGAGCGGAACTCCAGATGCGCCTGCGACCCGAGGATCCGGCCGTCGTCGGAGCGCAGGAACTCGACGGGGGCGTGCTCGGAGCGGCCGATGGAACGGAAGCCCTCGGGGGCCTCCTGGAGGTAGAGGGTGTGCCGGTGGAAGACGGTCACGGTCGGCTTCACGTAGGTGAAGAGCGGTTCCTCCGTGTCGACCTGGACGTCGTAGCCGCCGACGCGCTGCGGGCCGTCGGCCAGCCGTCCGCCGGCCGACACGGCCAGGATCTGCATGCCGCCGCAGATCCCGAACACCGGGACGTCGCTGCCGCGCACCAGATCGATCAGCCGCCGGTAGTAGTCGGTGTCGTACGCCCGCACCTTCGTGCCGCTGAGCACGATGGCCTGGTAGCGCCCGCCGAGCCGTTCCGGGACGGAGGCGGCGTCGACGGCGTCGGTGTCCGAGCCCAGTTGCTCGAAACGGGCGCGGAGCTGGGGGAGGGAGAGCGTGCCGTTGTTGACGACCAGCACACGGGGTTGCGCCACGATCCTGCTCCTCAGGTCTGCGGGGTTCGCGTGATGACGGTGCCGGTGCGGCCCGCCAGCAGGTCGGTGACCGACGCGCTGCCGAGCACGACCCGCCGCACACCGCCGTCGAGGGCCTCGCCGGCGGCCCGCAGCTTCTTGCGCATGCCGCCCGTCGCCCCTCTGTCGCGGAAGGCGGCGGCGGCCTCGGCGCCGATCTCGCGCACCGGCTCACCGTCGATCAGCAGATGGGCGACGTCGGTGACGAGCACCAGGTCGGCGGCGCCGGTGGCCCCGGCGACGGCGGCGGCGGCCCGGTCCGCGTCGGTGTTGACCTCCCGGCCGGCGGCGTCGCGGGCCAGTGGGGTGACGAGGTACGCATGGCCCGGCTGGAGGTTCTTCAGCGCCCCCGGGTCGACCCCGGTGATCGGCCCGACGAGGTTCTCCAGCTCCACCAGCTGCTTCTCGCGCCACCACCAGCGTTCGGCCTCGCCCGCGGCGACGAGCCCGTCGCTGCCGAGCAGCCGCTCCGCGGTGACACCGCGCCGGCCGAGCCGGCCGAGGACGTCCTCGGCCAGCGCCGCGCTCACCGTCCTGATGTCCTCGATCACCTCGGGGGTGGTCCACCGGCTCTGGTTGCCGTAGCGGTCGCGCAGGACCGCGGACGGCTCGCTGTAGCGCGGACTCAGCCGCTTCAGCGGCTTGGACCAGCCGTGGACGAGCACCAGCGGGTGCTCGCGTCCGTACGCGGCCAGGTCGTCCCACCAGGCGCCGTCGAGGTCGTCCAGGCAGCTTCCGCCGAGCTTGACGACGGTCGGTGTGCTTGCGCCGCTCATGCCGGCATCACCGGGTGCATCGTCAGGCCCGTGTCCACGGGCAGCCCGAAGCGCAGGTTCGCCGCCTGGACGGCCTGGCCCGCCGCCCCCTTGACGAGGTTGTCCAGGGCGGCGAGGACCACGATCCGGCCGTCCTCCTCGTCGTGCAGGACGGACACGTCGCAGTAGTTGGAGCCGAGCACGGCCTGCGGGTCGGGCACCGGGATCAGCGTCTCGTCGTGCCTGCGCACCCGCACGAACGGATGCCCCTTGTAGAACCGCAGGTAGGCCCGCTGCAGTTCACGCTGGTCGACCTGCCGGTCGGTGAAGACGTAGCTGCTGGTGAGCAGGCCGCGGACATGGGAGACGCCGTACGCGGACATGGTGAGCGAGCCGATCGAACCGCCCCCCTCGCGCTCCAGGAAGTCCCGCACCTCTCCCGCGTGCCGGTGGCCGGTCGGGGCGTACGGGGCGATGGCGCCGTTGCGGTAGGGGTGCAGGTCGGTCGTGCGCAGCTGGAGACCGCCGCCGCTGGAACCGCTCTTGCCGTCGATCACCACGGTCCGCAGATCGAGTCCGAGGCCGAGGGTGAGCGGCGCCAGGCCGAGGGTGATCGCGGTGGCGTAGCAGCCGGGCAGCGAGATCAGCGGAGCGTCCGCGAGCCGCTCGCCGACCAGTTCCGGCACACCGTAGACGAAGCGTTCCGCGAGGTCGGGGCGGCGCTGCACCTTCGGGTACCACCGGTCGTGCAGGTCCGGCGTGCGGATGCGGAAGGCGCCGCTGAGGTCGATCACGGCGGGCACCCGGTCGGCGAGCAGGGCGGCTATCTCGGCCGACACCGGCGCGGGTGTGGCGAGGAAGACGACGTCCAGCTCGTCGGCGATCTCCTCGGTCACCGGACGGACCGTGAGGCCCCCCAGGCCGAGGCGGAGCCCCGGGTGCAGTTCGGCCGGCCGGCGGCCGATGTGGGAGGAGCCGCCGAGGAAGGCGAGCTCCAGACGGGGATGCTGGGTGATCAGGCGGAGGAGGTCGCCTCCGGCGAGGCCGGAGGCGCCGACCACCCCCGCGCGGATGGGGCGCGTCATGCGAGCAGCTCCTGGAGGTAGCGGCCGACGGCCGTCGGCACGTCGGCCCCCGTCGCGGAGGCCACCGCGCGGAACGCCGGCGCGTGGTTGACCTCGTTGACGACATGGCCGTCGGGGGTGCTGAAGAGGTCGACTCCGTAGATCCCGGGGCCGAGTTCGTCCACCACACCGTCGATGATCTTGAGGACTTCGGGGTCGTGGGCGACGGCCCGGCTGCTGTTGCCGAGCGCCGCGTTGTTGCGCCAGTCGGTGCCGCCGCTCGCGAACTCGGCCGCGGCCACCAGTTCGCGCCCGACGACCAGGCAGCGCACCGACGTGCCGCCGCCGATGTAGGGCTCCACGAGGCAGGCCTGCTCGAAGGCGTGCCCGAGGTCCTCGACGTAGTCGTACACGGACGCGGCGAGGTCGGGGTCCCGGATGAGCGTGACCCGTTTGCCCATGCCGCCGAAGACGGGTTTGAGCACCAGGGGCGGTGCGAGCTCCGCCACCGCCCGCTCGAAGTCCGGGCGCGACAGCGCCAGCCGGAAGTCCGGCACGGGCACGCCCGCCCGGCGCAGCGCCGCGCGCAGCACCGCCTTGTTCTCGCAGGTGTGGATGGCGTGCGCCGAGTTGAGCACCCGCACCCCGGCGGCCTCGGCGAGGGT
This sequence comes from Streptomyces sp. T39, assembly GCF_008042045.1. Lineage (GTDB taxonomy): Bacteria > Actinomycetota > Actinomycetes > Streptomycetales > Streptomycetaceae > Streptomyces. The sequence continues at coordinate 8,561 of NZ_RDBP01000008.1, read as the reverse complement.
GGCGATCAGCCCGCCGCGGGTGTAGCTGCGACTGCGCAGCAGCACCGCGTCGTACCCCGCGAGCGAGGGCGCGTCGGGGTGGCCGAGGCTCAGCGACTCGTCGTTGACCCATTCGATGTGCAGACCGTGACCGGGGGCGGCCTCGATGAGGCGCCGTTCCTCCCAGGCGATCCGGTCCGCGACGACGGCGACTTTCACGGCCATGTCACTGACCCCAGTCGCGCAGCTGCACCTCGACCATCCGCAGGCTCAGCACGCCCTCCCGGACGGCCTCCACGCGCAGGGTGAGGATGCACTCCGGGCACGAGAGGGTCTCGCCCTCCACGACCGGCGGAACGGTCAGACCGGTCTCGCACTCGGGGCAGGTTCCGGTCAGGGTGGCGGTGGTCATGGAAAGGACTCCTGTTCGGTGGATGTCGTCCGTCGGGTGTGGATGCGGTGCGTGGCGGGCGGCGGTCGGCCGCCGTCACGCGGCCTGGAAGTCGATGGCCGCCTTGCGGATCGCGTCGCGGTCCAGCAGCGGCGCACCGTCCCGTGCCTGGCGCTCGGCCAGCCACGGGGTGAACTCGTCCGGGTCCACGTAGACGCCGGAACCGTCGAGCGCCCACTTCACGAGTGCCGTCGTCAGCCGGCTGCGCACCCGCAGTTCACGCGTGTTGCCGACCAGTTCGGCGGGCAGCGTCTCGTAGGCCTCCGGGTTGACCAGCTGCCCGGGCAGTTCGTAGGCGAAGGCGTGCCCGGTCGTCGGGCCGGACTGGAACGCGTCCCCGAGGCCGGCGCCCCGGAGCGCCACCCGGGACAGCTCGGTGAGATGGCTCAGATCGAAGCGGGTGTCGCCGTGGATGACCCGCAGCGACGTCAGCAGCTCCGCCAGCGGCGCGTTCCCGCCCCGCTCGCCGATGCCGCCGACGGTGGCCGAGATCCACTGCGCGCCCGCGCGGACGGCGGCGAGGGAGTTGGCCACCGCCATGCCCAGCATGTTGTGCGAGTGGATCTCGATCTCCGCACCGTCGATCGCGGTGAGGTCCCCGACGACCTCCTCCATCTGCCACGGCGAGAGGTAGGCGACGGTCTCCGCGAGCCGGAAGCGGTCCGCACCGGCCGCGAAACCCGCCTCCACGTACGGCACCAGGCGCTCCCTGGGGGTGCGCGCGCCGTCCTCGCCGCTGAAGGTGACGTGGAAACCGCGGTCCTTGGCCTCGGTGACCGCCGAACGGGCCAGTGCCTGGAGGAACTTCGGGCTGGGCGAACCCAGCTTCAGCCGGGCGTGCTGCTCGGAGGTGGGGATCGAGTACATGATGTGGCGCACGCCGAGCCGCCGCGCCTCGTCGAGCGCCTGCACGACCTGCCGCCGGTCGCGCACCACCACCAGGGTCATGCTGCGCTCCGGGGTGACGGCCTCGTGGACGGCCTCGACGAGCGCGGCGTCCTTGGAGCCCGGTCCGGAGACCATGCCCACCTCGACCAGTTCGACGCCCGTGCGCACCAGCAGACCGGCGATCACGGTGGCGTCCTTCGGCCCGAACTCGACGCCCGCCATGTGTGCCGAGTCCCGCAGCGTCGCGTCGGAGATCCGAGGCGCGAGCGGTGCCTCGTCCGGTATTTCCTTGGCTGCCATGGCCATCACTCCTCATTCGGGAAAGTGGTCGGTGAACCGCGTCGGAATGGGTTCGGCGGGCGGTGATCACCACGATCCAGTGAACTGCGCCCGGAAACAAGGCGATCCGGGTCAGATGTGTGTGGGGGAGTGTCAAGGAATGTCAGGAAGGAAAGGGAACGCAAAGGGCGTGTGCGCGGCATGTCTTTTCCGGCCCGTCCTCCTGACGTCACCCCGGGAGCCGTCCTAGCGTGCGGTCATGGACCTTTTCTCGCTGCCACGACTCGGAGTCGTCGTTCCCCCGGAGAACCCCACGGCGGAACCGGAGTTCAACCAGCTGCTCGGCACCGGCCTGAACGTCTACACCGCCCGCTTCCCGGTCACTGCCGGGCTCGGCCTCCGGCGGATGCTGGAGACCTGGAACGAGGTGCTCCCCGACACCCTGGGCGACTTCGGCGGCATGCGCCTGGACGCCACGGTGGTGGCGTGCAGCGCCTCGCACTACCTTCTGGACCCCGACGGCGACCGCGCGTTCTGCGAGGAGCTGTCGGTGCGCGTCCGCCACCCGGTGCGGTCCTCGACCCAGGCCGTCCTCGCCGCCTGCGAGGCCCTCGGCGTCGGCCGGCTGACACTGGTCTCGCCCTACGAGCCCTGGCTCACCGACGTCTCGCGCGCCTACTGGGAGCGGGCCGGCCTCACCGTCGACGACGTCGTCCTCGTCCCGGCGGGCCGCACCCCGGCCGGGGCCGACCACTACGACCCGTACGCCGTCCCGCTGCGGGTCATACGGGAACGCGTCCGCGCCCACCTGGGCGGACACCGTCCGCCGCAGGACAGCGCGCTGATGTTCACCGGCACGGGGATGGCCACCCTCGCCGCCCTGCACGAACTCGCCCGCGAGGAGCCGGGGCGCGTGCTGCTCACGTCCAACCTGGCCTCCGCGTGGTGGGCCCGCCGGGTGACGGGGACGCGCGGCGGCCAGGTCCATCCCCTGCTGCGGCGCCTCGACGCGGGGATCCGCCGAGCGGCCTGACCCGGCGCGACCGCGTGCGGGATGCCGTGACGTGCCGCCCCGGCCGGCACGGCGCCCGGTCGACGGGCGGGCACGTCACGGGCTCGCGCCCGGTCGACGGGCGGGCACGTCACGGGCTCGCGCCCCGTCGCCGGAGGGCCGGCCGTCGCCGGCGCGCCCGGTCACCGGGTACGGGGGCCGTCGCGCATCCCGCGCCCGGTCGCCGGATCTCCCGCGTCCCGCGGCCCGGCCGCCGGGATCCGGCGCCCCCGCCCCGGTCTCACACCTCCGACGCGAACGCCGCCTCCGCCGGCTCCGGATGACGCCGGGCGATTCCCATCCGGTATCCGACCCCGCGGACGGTGACGATCCAGCGGCTGCATCCGAGTTTCGCCCGCAGCGTGCTCACATGGGTGTCGATCGTGCGGCTCGTCGGCCCCCAGTCGCTGCCCCAGACCTTCGACATCAATTCCTTCCGCGAAACCACCGTCTCGTGATTCGAGGCGAGAATGTAGAGCAGCTCGAATTCCTTCGACGTCACATCGATCAGTTGGTCGCGCAGACGCACTTCCCGGGTGCGCGGATCGATGTGCAGAGGGCGCAGGGAAATCGCCTCGGAATGCGCGGGGCCGCGTCGGGAACGGCGCAGCACGGCCTCGATGCGCGCCCCTATCTCACGGAATCCCCAGGTCTGCGCCACACAGTCGTCGGCGCCCGCCTTCAGGGCGAGCACCCGCTCCAGTTCGTCGTCGCGCCGGGTGTAGGCGATCAGTGGGATGTCGCTCGCGGCCCGCAGTTCGAGGCGAGAATGTAGAGCAGCTCGAATTCCTTCGACGTCACATCGATCAGTTGGTCGCGCAGACGCACTTCCCGGGTGCGCGGATCGATGTGCAGAGGGCGCAGGGAAATCGCCTCGGAATGCGCGGGGCCGCGTCGGGAACGGCGCAGCACGGCCTCGATGCGCGCCCCTATCTCACGGAATCCCCAGGTCTGCGCCACACAGTCGTCGGCGCCCGCCTTCAGGGCGAGCACCCGCTCCAGTTCGTCGTCGCGCCGGGTGTAGGCGATCAGTGGGATGTCGCTCGCGGCCCGCAGCGACCGGCACACCTTGATCCCGTCGACATCCGGCAACTCCAGGGACAGCAGCACCAGATCGGCCTCACGGTACGCGTGCAGGGCGTGCGCGCCCGTGCCCACACTGCGGGCCGCGTACCCCTGACGGCGCAGGTCGCGCACCATCGCGTCGGCGGCCGACGACTCCCGTTCCACCACGAGAACGTTTCTCACTGCGCAGGACCTTCCTCTTCCCTTCCGGCTCTCAGCCCGCGGCCCGGGCCGCGGTGGCGCCGGGGCCGCCGTGGAGGTGGTGGTAGACGTACGCGGCCGAGGCCATGGTCATGTGATGGTGCCAGCCGGGGAACGAACGTCCCTCGAAGTCCAGGACGCCGAAGCGTTCCTGCAATGCGTCGAGGGCCTTCTGGAGCGTGGTACGGCTGCGCATCAGCAGCAGCACCTTCTCCACCCGCCGGTCGGCCACCGAGGTGATCCAGTAACGGCCGGGCTGCCGGGTCGTCGGATCGACCACCTCCAGCAGCCGGTAGCCGTGGGCGCCGGACACACCGCCCGTGTCCCGACGCCGGGGCAGCCGGACGGTGCCCGCGTAGGTGTGGACGGTCACCGCGCGGTGGCGGCCGTCCACCATGTCACGTGTCATCACATAGGGCTGACGGAAGCGGCGCTGCTCGAAGAGGCCGCCGACCGTGGTCACCGTCGGGGCCCGGTGGCCGCTGATCACCACCTGGCCGGGGTCCACCTCGCACACGAGGCCGGCCGTGTGCCGGGCGAGCCCCGCCAGCACCCCGCCGGCGTCATGGCCGCGGGTCAGGTCCAGGGCCCAGGGCAGCCGCGGCATCAGCGGATGGGCCATCACGCCCGCGGCGTGGTCCACGACATGGGCGCCCACGGGCCGCGCCGTCTCGTGCGACGGGATCCGGGCCCGCAGCCGCCGGTCCCGGTCACGCCCCCAGACGCCGTCGAGCACCAGGCTCCAGTCCACGGGGTGGCAGTGGGTGTCCGTGACCAGGAAGAGTCCCACCGCCCGCTGCGCGTTGACGGTGCGCCCGGTCGCCGGGTCGGTCACGCGGTGCACCCCCACCGAGTGCTCCCCGCGCTTGGGGATGATCAGCTCCGCCACCGTCCAGGCGTACGGGGCGGCGCCGGCGGCGACCCACAGGGCGAGCCGCCGGCGCACCGGCTCCCACGCCCAGGTGCTGGCGTTGACGAACTGGTGCAGACCGTGCGCGGCGGCGGGCGGTAAGCGGTCCGTCCGCGCCATGTTGCGGGGTGTCTTCTTCCCGGGCGAGTGCAGAAGTCCGTGCAGGTACGCCCGCGCCCAGCGGCGCTGCTCCACCCGGTGCAAGGGGCCGAAGACCTCCGTCAGAAACGCCTGATGATGTGCGCTCTCGTCCGGCACGGCACTGTGCCCGGTGTGTGACGCCATGGAACGCCCCCCTCGTCGTACCTCCCCCGGCCCCGCCCTGCGGGACGGATGCCTGACGCTTCGGACGAGGCACAAAAATACCTGCTCCCTGCACAATTTCACGGGGAGCGTTCCGACTTTGCGACTTCCGCCTCCGACCTGCGAAAACGCCACTCCAAGGGGGGAGTGAGGGGAGCGTACGGAGGGCGCGCGGAATCCCTCCGCGAGCCGGTGCCGAACACCCCTCCGGCCCGCTGTCACCTGGGATCCGGCACCGGGCCGGGACCCGCCGGACGGCCGTCCTCCACCGCGCGGCCGCCTTGTGTCAACAGCTGATGAACAACCGCCCGGCACGCCGCCGAGCCCTCGTACCCCGCCGGCCGTGCCGGAGGTACGAGGGCTCCACGGACGCGCCCCGCGGGGCGGACTGTCAGGCTCCCGGCCGCTTGACGGGGAAACCGTGGCCGCGGGCGAACACCACCACCGCCAGCACCGGTGCCAGGAGCAGCAGCACCGTCCACGGGAAGGAGTCGCTGCCGATGCCGTCGAGCAGGATGCCGCCGGCGATGCCGCCGCCCGCCATGGCGACGTTCCACAGCGTCACCAGCATCGCCTGCGCCGCGTCGGCCTGCTCGCCGCCCGCGTCGGCCACCGCCGTCTGGAGCAGCGTCGGCACACCGCCCCAGCCCAGACCCCACAGCGCGGCGGCGACGTACACCAGCGCGGTGCTGTCGCTGAGCACGGCCAGCAGCGCGGAGGCCACCGCGACCAGCAGTGTGCTCGCCACCGTCAGCAGGCGCAGCCGCCGGTGGATCTGCGCCCCCACGATCCAGATGCTGAGCAGCGACGCGGCGCCGAACACCAGCAGCACCAGGTCCGTGCTGCCGCCGAGCCCGACGTCGTCGAGGAACGTGGCGATGTACGCGTACAGGATCGTGTGCGCCAGCACGAAGACGAGCGTGACGAACAGCACCGGGGCGACCCCCGGCACCTTCAGGGCGCGCAGCATCGCCGGCCGCTCACCGCGCTCCTGGCCCGGGTAGTCCGGCACGGCGGCGGAGATCCACACGAGCAGCAGCACGGTCAGCGCCGTCATCACCAGGAACGCCACCCGCCAGCCGACGGCCGTGCCGAGGAAGGTGCCCGCCGGCACACCGAGCGAGAGCGCCACCGGAATACCCGCCATGGCGATCGCGATCGCCTTGCCCTGCAGGTGGACCGGCGCCATCCGGCGGGCGTAGCCGGCGAGCAGCGCCCACGCCAGACCGGCGGCGACACCGGCGACGAACCGGGCGACCATTGTCAGACCGTAGACCGACGACACGGCCGTCACGGTGTTCGCGACGGCGAACCCCGCCATGGCCGCGAGCAGCAGCCGCTTGCGCCGCCACCCGGCCGTCGCCGCCGTCAGCGGGATCGCGGTCAGGGCCGTGCCGATGGCGTAGATGGTGACCGTCTGCCCGGTCGCCGATTCGCTGACCCGCAGATCGGAACTCATCTGCGGCAGCAGGCCGGCCGGCAGGGTCTCGGTGAGGCTGGTGATGAAGACCGCAGTGGCCAGGGCCAGCAGCGCGAACAGCGGCAGCTTCTGCGGTGCGCCCGGGTCCGCGGCCGGCGGCGCCGGCCGGGACTCCGAGCCGCCGGGGGCGGTCGCCGTGTCGGGGGAGGTGCTCATGTGATGTGCTCCGGGTGTTCGGGGGACGTGATGGTGTCCGGGGACGGTGTGGGGCCGGTCGCGCTGCCGGGCCGGTACGGCGGGTGCGCTGTTCGCCGTGCGGGGCGCCGCCGCTGCGGACCGCGCCCGACGCGCCCCTTCACGGGGCACGGGCACGCCGGCGGCGCCGGGGCCTCGCCCGGGTCGCGGGCACGCGGGTGCGCGCCGCGACCCGGACGGAAGCCCTAGGTTCGGCCCAGGCCGCCGTCCACCGGGAGCCATGCCCCCGTCGTGAACGTCGCGTCCGTGGCCAGGAAGAGGGCGGCACGCGCCACCTCCTCCGCGGAGCCGAGCCGGCCGAGCGGCGGCAGCGGCACGGCGCCCGCCGGCCGGGCCTCGATACAGCCGGGCGCCACCGCGTTCACGCGGATCCCGCGCCCGGCCAGTTCACCGGCGAGCGCGCCCACCGCCGCGGCCGACGGAACGGGTGAGGTCAGCACCACCGCTCCGCCGTCGCGCACCCGCGGCAGCAGGGGCCGCGCGGTCGACACGGCGTCGGCGAACAGCAGATCCGCACCGCCGGCCCCTTCCGCTTCGAGCAGCCGGTCGAGGGCGCCGAGCGCTCCGGGCGCGCCCCGTGCTCCGGGACCGGGGGGCGGCGCGAGCACCACCAGCCGGGCGGCCGAGCCCAGTTCCGTCCGGGCCCGGGCCCGTTCCTCCTGGCCGCCCACGGTCAGCAGCACGTCCGCACCCCCCTCCACGAGCCGCTTCGCGATGGCCAGTCCGATCCCGGGCTCCTGGCCCACGACCACGGCCCTGCTTCCCGAGTACCTGGTCATCCCTGCCGCGCTCCTCTCGGTGGGCGGGTTCCGTCGCGCCGACGGCACGTCCTGCGTCTCCTGCCGCGACCGGGACGTACGGCGGCCCGGCGGATCCGACTGTGCACCCGGCCGCTTCGGACCGGCCGAGGAAGCGCCGACGGTCCGCTGACGGTCTGCGCGACGGGCCCCGCGCGGCCCGGCCGAACGCCCTCCGGCCTGCGGATGTGTACGGACGATGACGTCTGCCCGCGTGGCGACTCCCGCCCGCCCGGCAGCCTGTACGGTGGCCCGCATGCGGTACGGGGTGCTCGGCCCACTCGTGGTGTGGGACGACGGGGGCGCGGTGGTCACGGTGCCCGAGACCAAGGTCCGGGCGCTGCTCGCGACCCTGCTCGCGCACGACGGCGGCCCGGTCTCCGCCGACCGCCTCATCCAGGACCTGTGGGGCGACGACCCGCCGGGCAAGCCGGCCGGCGCGCTCCAGGCCAAGGTCTCCCAGCTGCGCAGGGTCCTCGGCCGTGACAACGTCCTCCACCAGCCCGCCGGTTACCGGCTGCGGCTCGCCCCGGCCGCACGACAGGTCGACGCGGAGCACTTCCGCGCCCTGACGGCCGAGGCCCGCGCGGCGGCCGACCCACGTCTCAGGGCGGCACTGCTCACCGAGGCCCTGGGCCTCTGGCGGGGGCCGGCCTACGCGGACTTCGCGGACGAGGCGTCCGTCCGCGGCGCGGCCCAGCGCCTCGACGAGCAGCGCCTGTCCGTCACCGAGGAACAGGCCGAGGCGCGCCTGGCCGTCGGGGACCATCTGCTGCTCGCCGGGGAGCTGACCGATCTGGTGGAGCGCCACCCGCTGCGGGAGCGCCTGCGTGCGGCCCAGATACGCGCGCTCTACCTCGCCGGTCGCCAGAGCGAGGCCCTCGCCTCCTACGAGAGCCTCCGCGCCCGCCTCGCGGAGGACCTGGGCGTCGACCCCGGACCTCCCCTGACCGCCCTCCACC
>NZ_RDBP01000079.1 GCF_008042045.1 Streptomyces sp. T39 | reverse complement strand
GCGGGTAACCCAGCGCTGCGCGCTGGGAAGGTAAACGCACCCGCTTCGCGGGTGCGGGAGACGCTGCGCGTCTTTGTCAAGCGCTGCGCGCTTGATGTTTCCCGCGTTGCGGGAAATCGTGTTTCCGCTGCGCTCCAACACGAGTGTGCGTCCCTGCGCTGCGCTTTGGGACGGGGCGTCCGCTGCGCTCCCGCCCTACCGGCTTCGCCGGGCAGCAGCGGGGATGGGTGATGGTGCATCATGTCGTCTACCGGGTAGGATCCCGGATTCTGGGGCACCATCCCCGGGGCCGGCCGAACCGGTGCCAGGTGCCTCGGACCATTCGGAGGGGCTCAACTCTGTACAGGGTTGGGTGTGAAGTTGAGCGCGCCTGATCTCTTGACTTCTGATAGGCCGTCGCTTCGGTGCGACCTCGGACAGCTTACCCGTAGCCGTGGCCTACGTGCCCGGGACCCGAGTGCTTTTAGTCGAGGTGATGCAACTTGACGGAGAGGCTGCCTCACTAATGATGCAGCGAGTAGTATCCTGTCAGGAAGCACATCACCTCTGGCGTCTGGGGATCTTCATGGCCGGTGGTATCAAGCTCTTCCCGCATCAGGCGGAGGCGGTGGAAGCTATCGTCTCCGGTCTGGAGATTCGGCCCGGTCAGCGCATTCCCGAGAATGGATTGCGTGGTCAGGTCCACGCAGCGTGTGGAACGGGAAAGACGTTCATCGCGGCTGCTGCCGCGCAGCGGATCGCGCCGAGGGGCCGTGTGTTGGTTCTCGTTCCGACGCTGGCGTTGTTGTCCCAGACGGTGCGGGAGTGGCGGGAGTTCGGGCATGCGGGTCCGATGGTAGCGGTGTGCTCGATGCAGGATGATCCTCGGCTGTATTCGCTCGGTGTCCCGTCTACGACCAGCTCGCCTCAGCTGGCGCTGCACTGGGGCAGGGGGCCGGTGACCGTGTTCGCCACGTATTCGTCCCTGCCGGTCCTGATCGAGGCGCACGAAGGCGCCTACGGGCTTCCTATGGACGTTTTCGACCTCGTGGTCGTGGACGAGGCGCACCGGACGTCGGGTTCGCTGGGGAAGGCGTGGGCCGCTGTTCACGACCASGAGGTCGAAAACGTCCATAGGAAGCCCGTAGGCGCCTTCGTGCGCCTCGATCAGGACCGGCAGGGACGAATACGTGGCGAACACGGTCACCGGCCCCCTGCCCCAGTGCAGCGCCAGCTGAGGCGAGCTGGTCGTAGACGGGACACCGAGCGAATACAGCCGAGG
>NZ_RDBP01000078.1 GCF_008042045.1 Streptomyces sp. T39 | reverse complement strand
GGGTGACCCTGCACGCCACGGGCGCGGCGCGCCTGCGGGTGCGGATCGCGCCCGTGCGGGCGACGCGGTGAGCGTGGAGGTGGCGGACTCCGCGGGAGCGCCGGTCGGGGTGTTCGTTCTGGGCGGTGCGGACGAGTCCGTGGACGGCTGCTTGTGCGGGGTTGGTGCGGGCGTCCCGGGTCAGTACCACCAGTCGTTTGTCGTCCGGGTCGGTGGCGATGTGCGCCTGGACGGTTTCCAGGGCGTGGGTGGTCAGGGTCCGGACGTCGTCGTCGGTGCGGTGGGTGAGGTCGAGGACGGGCCAGTCGGTGCCGGTGGTGGTGTCGGGGGTGGGGATCGTCTGCCACTCGACACGGAACAACGCGTCCCGCAACGGATCGTCACCCGCCGACAACTGCGCCGGGTCGATGGCCCGCAGGGCCAGGCTCTCCACGGTGGCGACCGGCGCTCCCGCGGAGTCCGCCACCTCCACGCTCACCGCGTCGCCCGCACGGGGCGCGATCCGCACCCGCAGGCGCGCCGCGCCCGTGGCGTGCAGGGTCACCCCGTTCCACGCGAACGGCAGCAGGGTGCGTGAGTCGCCGCCACGGGGCGACGAGCCGAACGCCGCCGCATGCAGGGCCGCGTCCAGCAGGGCCGGGTGCAGCCCGTACGCCGGCGCCTCGCCCGCGGCTTCCTCGGGCAGTGCCACCTCGGCGAACAGCTCCTCGCCACGCCGCCACACCCGCTCCAGCCCCTGGAACACCGGCCCGTACTCGTAGCCGGCCACGAAGCGCAGATCGTAGAAGTCCTCCACCGACAGCGCCTCGGCCCCGCGCGGCGGCCACTGCGTGAAGTCGTGGCCCTCCGCCCGCCGGACATCGGCCGCCGCCGCGAAACCGGTCGCATGCCGTGTCCAGGACTCCGCGTCCTCCGCCCGGGTGTGGATGCTCACTGGCCGGCGTCCCAGCTCGTCCAGTCCGCCGACCGCCACCTGCACCCGCAGGGCCCCGGCGGCCGGGAGCACGAGGGGAGCCTCCAGCACGAGTTCGTCCAGGCGCTCCGCACCCGTCCGGTCCGCCGCCCCGATGGCCATCTCGACCAGGGCCGCGCCGGGCACCAGGACCGTGCCCGACACCGCATGGTCCGCGAGCCACGGGTGGGTCCTCAGCGACAGCCGCCCCGTCACCAGCACACCGGCGTCGTCCGGCAGCTCCACGACCGCGCCCAGCAGCGGATGCTCCGCGGCGTCGAGCCCGGCCGCCGACACGTCCCCCGTTCCCTCGCCGCGCTCCAGCCAGTAGCGGGTGCGTTGGAAGGGGTAGGTGGGGAGGTCGGGTGTGGTGGTGGGTGGGGTGAGGAG
>NZ_RDBP01000077.1 GCF_008042045.1 Streptomyces sp. T39 | reverse complement strand
GCCGGTCGCTCTCGGCCCAGTGGACCATCGCCTCCCGCACGGCCCCCGTCACGGCTGCGGTGAGGACCCGGACCTCCAGGTCGCCCGGCYCGCGCCGTGCCCGGGCCCCGCCCCGCGGACTCCGCGTCAAGGGAACCCGGGGACAAGCGGGTTGCCCCGGGCGCCGCCCGTGCCGGATCTGATGTAATCGCCTTTTGACGATCCCCCGGGGGCGGGGTCAGAGGCGGGGGGCGGCGTTGCAAGCGCTGGATGCGGCAGATCCGCGGCAGGTGGGGCGGTATCGGATCCTCGCCCGCCTGGGTGCGGGCGGCATGGGCCGGGTGTACCTGGGGCGTTCCACCAGCGGCCGGATGGTCGCCGTGAAGGTGGTGCGCGACGAGCTCGCGGAGGAACCGGACTTCCAGCGCCGCTTCGCCCGCGAGGTGGAGGCGGCCCGGCGGGTCACCGGGTTCTTCACCGCGGCCGTGGTCGACGCCGATCCCACGGGCTCCCCTGCCTGGCTCGCCACCGCCTACGTCCCCGGACTCCCGCTCGACGAGGCGGTACGCGCCCACGGGGCGTGGCCCCGGGCCTCCCTGCTCGTCCTCGGCGCCGGGCTGGTCGAGGCACTGGAGGCCATCCACGCCGCGGGGCTGATCCACCGCGACCTGAAGCCGTCGAACGTGCTCCTCGCCGCCGACGGCCCGCGGGTGATCGACTTCGGCATCTCGATCGTCGCCGAGGCCAGTGCCCTGACCCAGACGGGCATGGTGATCGGCACCCCCGGGTTCATGTCCCCGGAACAGGTGATGGGTCAGGGCGTCGGCCCCGCGAGCGACGTGTTCGCGCTGGGCGCGGTGCTGGCCTTCGCCGGCACCGGGTCGAGCCCGTTCGGGACCGGCGCCGCGCACTCGGTGAACTTCCGCGCCGTCTACCAGGACCCCGAGCTGCAGGGCCTCCCGCCGGACACGGACTTCATCCGGCGGTGTCTGCACAAGGACCCGGCGCAGCGGCCCACCCTCCCCGTGCTGCTCGCGGAGTTCGGCCGGCTGCTCGGTGACACGGGTGCGCACACGCTCGCGGGCGGGCTGCCCGAGGCGATGAACTGGCTCCCGGCGGGCGTCGCGTCCGCCGTCGCCGGACGCGACGGCACCACCCCTCCCGTCCCCGCGTCCGATCCCCGGATCGATCTCGCGAAGCGCGCCGCGGACACGCCCGCCCGCGAGCGTGTGCGCACCCGTGTCACCGAGCAGCCGGCCGAACTCCGCGAGCAGCACGGGGAGGGTGGGCCGCTGCGCCGGGTCCTTGTGCAGACACCGCCGGATGAAGTCCGTGTCCGGCGGGAGGCCCTGCAGCTCGGGGTCCTGGTAGAC
>NZ_RDBP01000076.1 GCF_008042045.1 Streptomyces sp. T39 | reverse complement strand
CCACCCACCACCACACCCGACCTCCCCACCTACCCCTTCCAACGCACCCGCTACTGGCTGGAGGGGACGGGAAGCAGCGACGCCGGGGCGCTCGGTGTCGCGGCGGAGGAGCACCCGCTGCTGGGCGCTCTCGTCGAACTCCCCGGTTCGGGAGGTGTGCTGACGACCGGGCGGCTGTCGCTGAAGACCCACCCGTGGCTCGCGGCCGACGCGTCGGGCGGGCCGTCCGAGGTCCCCGGTCCGGTGCTGGTCGAGCTGGCCGTCCGGGCGGGCGACCATGTGGCGGCCGGGACGCTGGAGGAGCTCGTCCTGGAGGAGCCGATGGTGCTCCCGGAGCGCGGCAGCGTCCAGGTCCGGGTGCAGGTCGGGGCCGCGGAGGCCGCCGGGGGCACCGGGCAGCACGGCCGCCGTCAGGTCAGTGTGCACTCGCGCACCGACGAGTCGTCCGAGTGGGTCCGGCATGCGATCGGCCGGCTCTCCGCCCAGGAGGCGTCGTTCGCGGGGGACTTCACCGTGCGGCCGCCCGGCACCGCGGAGGCCGTGGAGGTCTCGGCGCTCGCGTCACCGGGGCTGCGCAAGGTGTGGCGTCACGGCGACGAGATCTACGCCGAGGTGGCCCTGCCCGAGGAGCTGGCGGGCGAGGCGTCCGCGTACGGGCTGCATCCCGCCCTGCTGGAGTCCGTGCTCGCGGCCGCCGCGTACGGTCCGCTGGGCGCGGCGCGCTCGGACGGCCGGGTGCTGACTCCGCACACCTGGCGGCGGCTCGCGCTCTTCGCCTCCGGGGCGGGGCAGTTGCGGGTGCGGATCACCCCGCGGGGTGACGACACGATCGCTGTCGCGGCCGCGGACTCCGCGGGGGCGCCGGTGCTGTCGATACGGGAGCTGGGCTTCCGTGCGGTGGACCCGCATCGTGTGATCGCAGGGCAGGACCCGTTGCGGGACGCGCTGTTCCGTGTCGAGTGGCAGACGATCCCCACCCCCGACACCACCACCGGGACCGACTGGCCCGTCCTCGACCTCACCCACCGCACCGACGACGACGTCCGGACCCTGACCACCCACGTCCTGGAAACCGTCCAGGCGCACATCGCCACCGACCCGGACGACAAACGACTGGTGGTACTGACCCAGGACGCCCGCACCAACCCCGCACAAGCAGCCGTCCACGGACTCGTCCGCACCGCCCAGAACGAACACCCCGACCGCATCACCCTCATCGACACCGACACCGACAGCCGCACCCTCCTCCCCCACGCCCTCGCCACCGGCGAACCCCAACTCGCCCTCACCCACCAC
>NZ_RDBP01000075.1 GCF_008042045.1 Streptomyces sp. T39 | reverse complement strand
CGCCCTGCTCGCCGACCGCGGCATGCGGGGGCTGACCCACCGGGCGGTGGACGAGGCGGCCGGCCTCCCGCAGGGGTCCACGTCCAACCACGCCCGCACCCGGCTCGCCCTTCTGCGGACGGCCGTGCGCCGACTCGCCGAACGCGAGGCGGCGGTGCTGACCATCGACGAGATGCCCGCCCCGTCCGGCGGCCGCCCCCAGCTCGTGGACGCCATGGCGCTCGCCCTCCACCGGTATCTGACCCGGCACCCGGAACTGCTCGTCGCGCGCTACGAGCTGGCGCTGGAGGCCCGCCGCCGGCCGGAGCTGCGGGAGTTCTACGACAGCGCGGGTGCCCGCTTCCGCGAGCCGCTGGTGGCGCTGATGGCGGCGGGCGGATCGGCGGAACCCGAACGCCACGCGCTGTCGCTGGTGGCGTGGTGCGAGGGGCTGATGTTCTCCTGCGCGATCGGCGCCTACCACCGGGCCGTGCCCGGGCCGGAGGAACTGCGCACCGGGTTCGCCGAGTTGCTGCGCGGGATGCTGGGCACGGGCGGGGCGGGATAACCGCTGGCCATCGGGGGCGGGCTCGATCAGGATGACGCCCATGACGACCGACGAGCGCACCGAACCCACCACCACCGCCGGCGAACGCGAGATGCTGACCGGCTTCCTGGACTACCACCGGGAGACCTTGCTGATGAAGTGCGCGGGGCTCTCCGACGCACAGTTGCGCACCCCCTCGGTCACCCCGTCGACGCTGACCCTGATGGGCCTCGTGCGCCATCTCGCCGACGTGGAGCGCTGGTGGTTCCGCATGGTCACGGCCGGTGAAGAGATCGAGGCCCTCTACTACTCCGACGAGGACCCGGACGGGGACTTCCGCGCCACCGAGGCGACGACCTGGGAGGCGACCCTCGCCGACTGGCGGGCCGAGGTGGAGGCCGCCCGTGAGGTGACCGCAGCCCGCGGACTCGACGACGTCGGCGTCCGCACGTCGCGCAAGGGCGAGCCGTTCAGCCTGCGCTGGGTCCTGACGCACATGATCGAGGAGTACGCCCGTCACAACGGCCACGCCGACCTGCTGCGCGAGGCGATCGACGGTGTGACCGGCGAATGAGCCACCCCCGGTGGCACGGCCGAAAAGCGCGTCACCCGTGCGGGCCATTCACGGCCCGTACCGCCCGGCAACCCGCCGCCCGCACAGCAGAGTTGCGCGGGTGCAGCGAACGAAGACGACAGCGGGGATCCTGATCGGACTGGCGGCCTGGGCCACCACCGGCTGCAAGTCGGTGCCCGCCGGACCGCCCCCTTCCCCCTC
>NZ_RDBP01000074.1 GCF_008042045.1 Streptomyces sp. T39 | reverse complement strand
CGGGAACGCCGCCCGGGCCGCCCCGGGCGGAGGCCGGAGGGGCACGGCGGGCCGCCGCCGTGCCGGGGCGGTGGTGGTGGTCGCGCGGGGAGCCGGGAACGCCGCCCGGGCCGCCCCGGGCGGAGGCCGGAGGGGCACGGCGGGCCGCCGCCGTGCCGGGGCGGTGGTGGTGGTCGCGCGGGGAGCCGGGAACGCCGCCCGGGCCGCCCCGGGCGGAGGCCGCCGGGCCCGGGGCGGGCCGCCGGGCCCCGGGGTCAGTCCGTGTCCGGGAGGAGGCGGTCGAGCAACGCGTCCAGCCCGGCGGTGAGTTCGGCGTCGCCGCCGCGCTCCGCGAGGTCGGCGGCGAGGCCGCGGAGCTGGGGGAACTCCTGCGCGGGCATGCGGTGCAGGCCCAGTCGGAAGCCCGGGTCCGGGTCCTCGGGGTTGTCCACCATCGCCTGGAGGTCGACGAAGAGGTAGCCGAGCAGCCAGGACATCACCGCGCGGTAGACCGTCAGCGCCCGGGGCGCCGGCACGCCGGCGCCGGCGAGGAGGCCGAGTACCCGTTCGTGCTCCCGGAGCACCGCGTGGGGGCGGCGCGCGAGGGGGACGGACAGTATGCGGGTGGCCAGCAGCGGCACCACGTGCGGGTGGGCGAGCGCCACCCGGTAGGTCGCTGCCGCCGTGCCGCGCAGCTCCGCGCGCACGCCCCGCGGCCCGCCCCGCTCCGGGGCGTCCGCCGCGAGGACCTCGCCGATCTCGGTGTACAGGGCCTCCACCAGACCGTCCAGCAGCGCGTCCTTGCTGGACGCGTACCGGTACAGCGCCATCGCCTCCACGCCGAGTTCGGCGCCGAGGCGCCGCATGCTCAGCGCCGACAGGCCCTCCCGGTCGACCACCTCCAGCGCCGCGGCGAGCACCCGCTCCCTGCTGAGGCGCCCGTAGTGGCCGCGGTCGCTCGCGCGGCGTCCGGGGCCGCCCCCGTTCCGTGGTGCCATGCGGAGCCTCCTGCGCGGGCGCGCCGGTCCGTGCCGGACGCGGCGCCACGGGCCGGGCCCGTGCCCTTGACCGCATGGACGAAGTGGCGCAAGGTGGACATGTACGACGTAAGCGTACGTCATAAGTATCCGCCCGACGCTTACCGACACGCCCGCCCCGAGCGCGGCCCCCGTGCACCGATCGCACCCGCACCGCCCACCACGTCCCGAGGCACCTCCCATGAACACCCTCCCGCCCGTCCTGTCCGCATCCGGCGACGACCCGCACCGAGGGGGCCCGCGATGAGAGCACACGACCTCGCGGCTCCGCCCCCGGCGCTGCAGCAGGCCGAGGGCGGCGACGCCGCCCCCGCGCCTCTGCCGGCGCGACCGGCGTCCGGCAGGCCCTGGTCGGGGGACGGGCCGGTGAAACTGTCCATCCTGATGGCGGCCTACAACGAGGAACGGACGATCGCCGCGGCCGTCGAATCGGTGCTCGGCGTCTCCTACCCCTGCGAGGTCGAGCTGATCGTCGTCGACGACGGCAGCAGGGACCGCACGGCGGAGCTGCTCTCGCGCTACTCCGGCGAGGACGTCAAGACCCACCGCCACCCCCGCAACCTCGGCAAGGGCGCGGCGCTGCTGACGGCCGGCCGGCTGGCCAGGGGCACCCACATCCTCCCGTTCGACGCGGACATGGAGTACTCGCCCGACGACATACCCCGGCTGCTGGAACCCGTCATCGAGGGCCACTGCGACGTCGTCTACGGCTCGCGGCTCTTCGGCGTCAACACCGTCTACCAGTCGTACCGCTACGCGCTCGGCAACCGGCTGACGACGTTCGCCGCGAACGTCCTCTTCGACGCGCACCTCGCCGATCTCCACACCTGCCTCAAGCTGATCCCCCTCAGCCTCTTCAGGTCGCTGCACCTCGGATCGCACGGCTTCGGCCTGGACACCGAGGTGACGGCCCGTCTGCTGCGACTGGGCGTCCGCCCGTTCGAGGTCCCGGTGAGCTACTACAGCCGGACCCACGCCGAGGGCAAGAAGATCACCTGGCACGACGGGGTGAGCTGTCTGTTCATCCTCGGCCGGATCCGCTTCTCCCACGCCCTCCGGGCCGGCGGCCCCGACGGGCCCGGACCGGCATGACCACCGGCCGGCCCCCGGGCACGAGCACCCGCGGCACCGCGCACGGGGCCGTCCCACCGGCCCCGCCGGACCCGGCCCCGGCCCCGGCGCGGCCGGGGCGGGACGCGGACGGCGGCCGGGAGGAGAGCCGCGCCCCGCGCCGGCGGAGCGGACGGCGCCCCGCGCACCTCCGCCTGATCGCCGTGCTGCTGGCCGTGGCCGTCGCCGCGGCGGTCGCGTGCTTCACGCCCGGTGCGCGTTCCGTGCTCCGCGATTCGTTCACCCAGCTCCCCGCCGCCTACACCGAGCTGTACTTCACCTCCCCGCCGGCCCTCGACCGGAGCACCGCCGTCGTCCCGGTCTCCCTGGTGGCGCACGGGGACGACGGACTCACCCACCGCGTGCGCGTCTCGGTCGAAGCACCCGGCGGACCCGTCACCGCGTCGACCACGACCACCGTGACGGCACCGGCCGACGGCGTCCGGACAGCGGTCGTCGTGCGCCTGCCGGTCGCCGACGACGGATCGGTCGTCCGGGTCGAGCTCGTCGGAGACGACCAGACACTCCACTTCCGCCTGGGAGCCCGTGGCTCCCCGACCCCCCAGGGCACACCATGACGGCCGCACCGACCCCTCCCCCCTCCGGCACGCGCCCCCGCGTCGTCGTCACGACGAGCTGGGACGACGGACACCGGCTGGACCCCCGGCTCGCCGCGCTGCTCGACAAGCACCGCATCGCCGGCACGTTCTACATCGCCCCGCGCAACCGCGAGTTCGACCCGTCGGACCGGCTGCCCGCTGCCGGGATCCGCGACCTCGCCGAGCGGCACGAGATCGGCGGCCACACGCTCACCCACCAGCGGCTGCCGCGGCTGCCCGACCCGGTGGCCCGCGACGAGATCCGCGACGGCAAGGACGCCCTGGAGGACGCCGTCGGCCGGCCCGTCACCAGCTTCTGCTACCCCCGGGGCGAGTACACGGCGGCCCACGTCCGCTTCGCCCGCGACGCCGGGTTCACCCTCGCGCGCACCGTGCGCCGCAGTTCCCTCCTCCCGGGCCCCGCGCTGGAGACGGTCACCACGGTGAACGCCTACGCCCACCGCGTCGACGGACCGCTCGCCCTGCGCCTCGCGGGGCGCAGGCCGTGGACCGCCGCGAGGCTCTACCTGGAGTGGGACGAGCTCGCCCTGCGCTGGTTCGCCCTGTGCCTGCGGCACGGCGGCGTGTTCCACCTGTGGGGCCACAGCTGGGAGGTCGACGCCCGGCGCGACTGGCTCCGCCTGGAACGCGTCCTCGGCCACATCGCCGGCCGCCCCGGCGTCTCCTACGTGCCCAACCGCGACCTCGTGGGAGCCGGTGCCTGAGATGGCCACCGTCTTCCAGATCTCCGCGTACTACCCGCCCCACCTGGGCGGCATCGAACGTGTCGTGGAGAACCTCGCCTCCGGCCTCGGCGAGGGGCACGACGTCCGGGTCGTCACCACGACGCTCGACGCGGGCACCGAGCCCCGGCGCTCCCGCGAGGGCCGGGTCACCGTGCGGCGGCACCGTGCCGTCGAGTTCGCCCACACGCCCTTCGCCCCCGGCATCTTCGCCGCACTGCTGCGCGCGCCGCGCGACGCCGTCCTGCACGTGCACACGGCTTACACCTTCGTGCCCGAGGCCGTCGCCGTCGCGGCCCGGCTGCGCGGCCGGAGCTACGTCGTCCACCACCACCTGGACGTCGACGCGTCGGGCCGGTTCGGGCTCCTGCTCCCCGCGTACAAGAAGCACGTCCTCGGCCGGGTGATGCGGGGCGCCGCCGCCGTCATCGTGCTGACCGACGCCCAGGCGGACTTCGTGCGCGGTACGTACGGCGTCCGCGCCGAGCGGGTCTTCACCGTCCCCAACGGCGTCGACGACGCCTTCTACCTGCCCGTCAGGGAGGCCGCCGAAGGCCCCCTGCGGCTGCTGTTCGTCGGACGCCTCAGCCCGCAGAAGAACGTCGGCAGGCTGCTCGACGCCCTGCGCCTGGTGCGCCGGCCCGTCGAACTGTGCATCGTCGGCGACGGTGAGCAGCGCGCGGAACTGGCCGCCCGCACCCGGAGCCTGGGCCTCGGCAACGTGACCTTCGCCGGCCCGCTCTTCGGCCGCGACCTGATCCGCGCGTACGCCCGGGCCGGCGCCTTCGTGCTGCCCTCGGAGAAGGAGGGCATGGCCCTGGTCGCCCTGGAGGCCATGGCGGCCGCGCTGCCCGTGATCGCCACGGACGTCCCCGGCAACACCGAACTCCTCACGGACGTCGGGCTGCTCACCGCGCCCGAGCCCGCGGCCCTCGCCGCCGCCATCGACCGACTCGCCGCCGACCCCGAACTGTGCTTCTCCCTCTCCGTGCGCAGCGCCCGCGCCGCGCGCCGCTACACCTGGCAGCGGACCGTCAGCGAGGTCGAGGCCGTCTACGCGAAGGCCCTGTCATGACCACCGTCACCGCGCTGACCGCCCGCACCACCGACCGCCGCGGTCTCATCGGCGCCACGCTGCTCGCCGGGGCCGTCGAACTGGTGCCCCATGCCCCCGCACCGCTGCTGGTGCTCGCCGGCTTCTGGCTGCTCCTCGGCGCACCGGCCGTGCTGTGGTACGGCGTCGCCTCCCGCGCGGTGTCCAGCCGCGACGGGCGCGTGATGCTCTCCGTCGGCCTCGCCGTCATCACCGCCGTCGTCGTCCCCCTGGTCGTCAACACCGTGCTGCCACTGGTCGGCGACGACCGGCCGCTCACCCGCGCACCCCTCGCGATCGCCTCCGTCCTGACCGTCCTCCTGCTCGCGCAGGTGATCAGGCCACCGGAGCGGCCCGCCGGCGAGCCATCCTGGTGGGCCGGCCTGCGCGACCGCTCGCTGCCCCCGGGCCTGGCGCCCGTGACCGCCCTCGGCGGCGTCACCCTCGTCCTGGCCGTGGCCGGCGCGATCCGGCTGAACAACGGCCTGGGGGCGGCGGTCGCCGTCGCCGCGTTCGCCGGCGTCACCGCTCTCCTGGTGCTGCTGCTGGTCCGCTGCCGGCGCTGGTCCGCCGGTGTCGTGGAGACCGGCCTGTTCCTCGCCGCCGGGGCCCTGCTGCTGATGACCTCGCTGCGCGGCTGGTTCATCACCGGCCACGACATCCAGCGGGAGTACGAGGTCTTCCGGATCACGGACGCGGCCGACCGCTGGAACGTCTCCGCCTTCCAGGACCCGTACAACGCCTGTCTGAGCATCACGCTGCTGCCCGCCTCGGTGGCCGAACTGACCGGACTCACCGGCCTCTACGTCTTCAAGGCCGTCCTGCCCCTGCTCTTCGCCATGGCGCCGGCCCTGGTCCACCGCTCGGTGCGCAATGTCGCCCCGCCGCTCGTCGCGGTGCTCTCGGCCGTCTACTTCATGGCCTTCCCGACGTTCTTCACCGACATGACGTTCCTGGCCCGGCAGGAGATCGCGTACCTGCTCATCGGCTGCGCGCTGGTCGTGATCACCGAGCGGGACCGGCCGCTCCGGGCCCGGCGGATCATGGTCACGGTGCTGGTCCTCGGCATCGTGCTCGCCCACTACTCGACCACCTACGTCCTCGTCCTGACCCTCGGGATCGCCCTCCTCACCGACGTCGTCTGGCGGCAGGCGACCCGCCTGCGGCGCGGGGCGGCGCCACGGGACCGGGCTGCGCGCGGCTTCGTGACCTGGTGGATGGTCGCCGCCATGGCCGCCGCCGCCTTCGTGTGGGCCGGCCCCGCCACCCACACCTCCGGCCAGGTGCAGAGCACGGTCGGCACGGCGGTGAGCGACCTGGTGAGCGGGAAGGCCGCCGAGGCGGGCTCGTCCGACACCTCCTACAGCCTGTTCGGCGGGACGTCGGTCACCCCTGAACAGCGGCTCGCCGACTACCGGGCGCACACCGAGGAGATGCGCGCGCCCGGCGACCCGGCCTACAACTCCCTCGGCCTCGTGGACGCCTATCCCACACCGGCGGCCGAGCGGGAGATCACCCCGCTCACCCCCCTCGGACGCCAACTGGACGACCTGGGCGTCGACGTGCCCGAGGCGAACGACACGGCCCGCACGGCCGCGGCGGTGCTGATCCAGGTCCTGCTGCTGGCCGGCGTCGCGTCGACGGTGCTCAGCCGCCGCCGCGCCTTCCGCCCGACCCGGGACCAGCTCACCCTCACGGCCGGCACCCTGGTGGTGCTCGGCGTGCTGACCGTGCTGCCGCAGCTGTCGGTCGACTACGGGGTGCTGCGCGCCTTCCAGCAGGGCCTGTTCGTCTTCGCGCCCTTCGTCGCGGCCGGGTCCCTGTGGCTCTTCCGGTGGGCCGGGCGGCGCTCGGCGCCGATCGCGTGCGCCCTGGCGGTGCTGCTCTTCCTCAACCTGACCGGGGTGGTCCCGAAACTTCTGGGCGGCGCCCCGCCCCAGCTGAACCTCGACAACGCCGGCGAGTACTACGACATCTACTACGTCCACCCGGAGGAGCGCGCCGCCATCGAGTGGCTCTACCCGCGCACCGCGGACAGCGGCGACACCGTGCAGTCCGAGGTCCACACCGACCGGTACGCCTTCCGCGAGACGACGCCGACCGTCGACCGGGCGCTCGACGACTTCTACCCGCCCCTGGTCAGGAAGGACGCCTATGTGTTCCTGGGCTCCACCACGGTGCGCAAGGGCGAGGCGACCACGTTCTACCGGGGCGACCTGATCACCTACCGCTACCCCGTCCCCTTCCTCGACACCACGAAGAACAAGGTCTACAGCAGCGAGGGATCGGAGATCTGGAAATGAGCACCCCCGCACGACCCCTCCGTGTGCTGCTGGTCAGCCACTACTACCCCCCGCACGTCGGGGGCATCGAGAACGTCGTCCGGCAGGAGGCCGTCCACCTGGTCCGGCAGGGCGCCCGGGTCACCGTCCTGACGAGCGGCTCCCCGGCCGAGGCACGCGCCGGGGCGGCCGCCCCCGCCCGGCCGGGCGCCGACGGGGTGCGCGTGGTCCGCGTCGCGGCGTGGAACGGGCTGGAGGAGCGCTGGGGAGTCCCCTTCCCGGTCCTGTCCCCGCGGCTGCTGCCCGCGGCGCTGCGCTGGGCTCGCTGGGCCGACGTCGTCCATCTGCACGACTGCCTCTACCCCACCTCGTGGGCGGCGGGAGCCGCCGCCGCCGTCACCCGCACCCCGCACGTGCTCACCCAGCACGTCGCCCTCGTGGACCACCCGTCCCCCCTCGTCCGCCGGGCGCAGCGTGCCGTGTACGCGGTCGCCGGCCGGAGCCTGCTCCGCCGCGCCCGCCGGGTCATCGTGCTCAACTCCTCGGTGGCCGGATTCGTCGCCGAGCACGGCGCGCGCGCCGGCAGCGTCCGGCACGTCCCCAACGGCATCGATCCGGCGGGCTTCCGCCCCGCCGGATCGCGCGAGGAACGCGACCGGGCCAGGGACCGCTTCCGGCTGCCCCGGGACCGGATGCTCGTCCTGTTCGTCGGCCGGCTCGTGCCCAAGAAGGGCAGCGACCTGCTGCTGGCGGCGGCGGACCCCGCGTACGACCTGGTGTTCGTCGGCGAGGGCAGCCAGGGCGGACGCGCCGACGGGCGGCCCGGTGTGCACTACCTCGGCGCCCTGCCGCCCGACGCCGTGACCGACGCGTACCGCGCCTGCGACATCTTCGCGCTGCCCTCGACGACCGAGGGATTCCCGCTGACCGTGCAGGAGGCCATGGCGTCCGGACTGCCCGTCGTCACCACCGACGACCCCGGCTACGCGCCGTACGGGCTGGACCGCGACCACGTCAGGCTGCTGCCCCGGGACGCCGGCGAGCTGCACGGCGCACTGTCGGCGCTCGCCGCGGACACCCCGCTGCGCGAACGGATGGGCCGCTACTCGCGGCACTACGCCACCTCGTGCTTCGCCTGGCCGGAGCACACCCGGACCCTGCTCGGCCTCTACCGCTGCGCGCTGACCGGCGCGGTGGACGAACGGCCGCCCGGGACCGGGGCGGAGGCGGAGGCGGCATGAGGCTCGAAGCCCCGGCCCGGCCGGCGTCCGCACCGAGGAGGTGGCGCGCCGCGGCGCTCGCACGGTCGACGGCGCGGCCCGCCGCCCCGGGACGCATGGCGGGCATCCGCCGGGATCCGCTGCTGTCCAACTCGTTCTTCCTGATGCTGACGACGGTGACCGCGGCCGCCGCCGGGTTCGTCTTCTGGATCCTGGTCGCGCACCTGTACCCCGCCGAGGAGGTGGGCCGGGCGTCGTCGCTGATCGCCTGCGTCTACCTGCTCTCCTACTTCAGCCTCTTCGGGCTGAGCAACACCCTGGTGCGGCACCTGCCCACCAGCGAACGGCCGGGGGACGAGACCAGCACGGCGGTCGTCACCGCCTGCTTCGGCACGCTGCTGGTCTCGGGCACGTTCGTGCTGGTCGTTCCCTGGATCTCGCCCCAGCTGGACTTCATCCGCAGCACCCCGCTGACCGTCGTCGTCTTCCTCGTGCTGGCCGGCGGGGCCGCCGTCAACCTGCTGACCGACTCGGTCTTCGTCGCCTTCCGGTCGACCCGCTACAACTTCGCCGTCAACGGCGTGCTGATGGGCAGTCTCAAGGTGGCCCTGCCCGCCGTCTTCGTCTTCGCCGGGGCCATGGGCATCTTCCTCGCCAGCGGCATCGCGTCGACCGTGGCGGCGGCCGTGAGCATCCTGCTCGTGCGCAGGAGACTGCGGCTGCGCGTCCGCCCGTTCTTCTCCTGGCGGCTGCTGCGCAGGACCATCGGCTACTCGCTGAGCACCTACGTCGCGTGCAGCCTCAACCTGGTGCCCCAGATCGTGCTGCCGCTCGTGGTCCTGGAGAAGCTCGGGCCCGTCCCGGCGGCCGTCTTCTTCATCGCCTTCCAGATCGCCAACCTCGTGTACTGCTCCTCGTACGCCATCGGCGACGCGCTCTTCGCCGAGGGCTCGCAGGCCAAGGCGGACCTGAGGTCGATCGCGCGCCGCTCCGGAGCCGCCATGCTCGCCGTCAACGTGCCCGCCGCGGCCTTCGTCGTGCTCCTCGCGGGCCCCATCCTGCGGATCTTCGGCCCCGAGTACGCCCGCGGCGGCACCACCACGCTCGTGGTCTTCGCGGTGTCCGCCCTCGGCGTCGCGTTCTACACCTGGGCGGACTTCCTGCTCAAGGTGACCCGGCAGCTGACGGCCTCGATCGCCTCGAACCTGGTGGCCTTCGCCGTCATCCTCGGCATCACGCTGGCCACGGTGGACGAGGGACTGGTGTGGGCCGCCGTCGCCTGGGGCATCGGCAACGTCGCCTCGGGCATCGTCGCCACGGCCGCGCTGCTGCGGTCCCGCCGGAGGCCCCTGGCCGCGAGGCGCCGCCTCGCGGAGGAGGAGGCGTCATGACCGCCCGCACGGTCCTGCTCGCCTCGCCGTACTTCCCGCCCGATCTCGGCGGTGTGGAGCAGTACGTCGCCGGCCTCGCCCGGCTGCTGCAGACGCGGCACGGCATGCGGGTCGTGGTCGCCGCGACGGCCACCCGGGACTGCGGCCCCGGACTCCACGAGGGCCCGGACGGCATCCCGGTGCACCGGCTCGCGGCTCCGTTCACCGTGTCGCAGACCCCGCTCGGCCCGCACTGGGTCCGGGACCTGCGCCGTGTCGTGGCCGAGGAGGGGGTGGACCTCGTCAACGCCCACGCACCGGTGCCGCTCTTCGCCGACGCGGCGGCGCGCGCCTCGGGCGATCTGCCCTTCGTCCTCACGTACCACACCGGCCGGATGCGCAAGGGCCGGCCGGTGGCCGACGCGGTCTGCGCGGCCTACGAGCGCACCCTGCTCGCCGGGACCGTCCGGCGGGCCGGGGCGGTCGTGTGCTCGTCGGACTTCGTGGCGGCCGACCTGCCGCGGCTCTTCGCGGGACGCTCGACGACGATCTCGCCCGGTGTCGATCTCGGCCGCTTCACCCCGCGCCCGCTGTCCGGGCACCCGCGCATCCTCTTCGCGGGGTCCCTCGCCCGGACAGCGGGGTACAAGGGCCTGCCGGATCTGCTCCGCGCGGTCGCCCGTCTGGCGCCGGCGGTGCCGGACGTCACGCTCGACGTCGCGGGCGCCGGTTCGGCCGCGGCCGAGCACGAGGCGCTGGCCCACCGGCTGGGGATCGGGCGGCGGGTGGCGTTCCTCGGGCGGCTCGACGGCGACCGGCTGGCCGCGGCCTACCAGCGCGCCCGCGTGCTGGCCCTGCCCACGTACTGCGACAGCTTCCCGACGGTCCTGGTCGAGGCGATGGCCTGCGCCCGCCCGGTCGTCACGACGCCGGTCGGCGGGATCCCCTCGCTGGTGGCCGACGGCGAGGAGGGCCTGCTGGTGCCGCCGGGGGACGGCGACGCCCTGGTGGCGGCGCTGCGTACGGTCCTCACCGACGACGCCCTCGCCCGGCGCCTGGGGAGCGCGGGCCGCGACCGTGTGGCCGGCGACCTGTCCTGGGAGCGGCAGAGCGACCGGACCGCCGAGGTGTTCGCCCGTGCGGCCCACCCGGCGGGGCGCCGCCCGCCCGGCCGCCGTGCCCGGTCGACCGGCGGTCTCGGCCGGGCAGCGCCCCGATCGCGCGGCGCAGCGCGCTGAAGGCCGGTGTGGCGTTCCCGTCGGGGCGCCGCGGGCCGGTGTGGCGTTCCCGTCGGGGCGCCGCGGGCCGTGGAGGACGCCCGGCCGCCGTGCCCGGTCGACCGGTGGTCTCAGCCGGGCAGCGCCCCGATCGCGCGGCGCAGCGCGCTGAAGGCCGGTTTGGGGCTCCCGTCGGGGCGCCGCAGGCCGTAGAAGTTCTCGCTGGTGGACCGGTCGGCGCCCAGGTCGCGGTCGGAGTACCAGAAGACGGCGCCCACCACCGGGTCGGCCGCGGCGGCCCGCACCACGTCCGCGGCGATGGCGGCCTGCCTCGCCTCCGTGACATGGGTCGTCGTGGGACCCGACGCCGCAGGGCTGCCGTCCGACGCGGTGCCCGGACCGCCGGTCGGCGCGCCCGTCTCGGTGATCCAGACCGGGAGTCCGGAGGTGCCGTACGCGCTCAGCACGCCCTCCAGGCTGTCCGGCCCGCCCGCGACGGCGTCCCACGCGGTGGTGTGCCCGGGGGCGGTGGTGAGGGCCGGGTAGGTGTAGGGGTGGTACCCGACGGCGTCGACGAGCCGGTTCCCGCCGCGCTCGCAGACGCCGGCGAGGAACGTCGTCTGCGCGATGTTCCCCCCGCCGGACGGCGTGGCGCCGAGGCCGCCGAGCACGACCCGCGCGGACGGGTCCGCCGTCCGCAGCGCTTGGCCGGCCTCCCGCAGCAGGACGGTGTACGCCGCCGGGTCGGGTGCGGGGCGCCAGAACCGGGCGAGGTTGGGCTCGTTCCAGATCTCCCAGACGTGCACCCCGCGGGCCGCGTAGCGGGAGGCGGCGGCGCCGGCGAAGGCGGCGAAGTCCGCCGGGTCCGCCGGCGCGCACTTGTCGTCCGGGCACCCGGGCGGCGCGGCCCACGGCGGGGTGTAGGCCAGGACCGGAAGGACGTTCAGATTCCGCGCACGGGCGGCGTCGACGACCCTGTCGAAGGGGTGCCACCGGTACTCGTCCGGTCCACCGGCCTGGACGTCCCGCCACGCCAGGTCGGCGCGCACCCAGTCGCCGCCGACGGAGACCACGTCGTCGAGGGCGGCGGCGAGCTCCGCGTCCGACATCGCTACGAGGGTGTTGCCGTAGGCGATGCCCGTGCGC
>NZ_RDBP01000073.1 GCF_008042045.1 Streptomyces sp. T39 | reverse complement strand
GCCGCAGGCTTTCGAGTCGTTCCAGGTCAGCGGCGGAGACGAGCGCCACGAGGGGCTTGCCGTGGCGGGTGACGACGACGCGCTCCCCGCCGTAGACGACGCGGTTGATCAGTTCGGCGAGCTCTGCGCGGGCTTGCGTCACCGGAATCTCGTAGGCCATGCTCCCCAGCTTACGGGGCGTCCACAGACGGGGCCGTGCGTCCACAGCCGCTGAAAAACCGCACGTCAAAGGGGGTCTGAGCCACCCTTATTCAGTGAGTCCGTGAGACGTCTGTGAGACGCGGCTACCGGCTCTTGCTGGGGAGCTTGGCAAGCGGAAGGATGCGAGAGGGGCCCCGCTCATCTGACCTGAGCGGGGCCCCTCTCGTATTTGCGGCTACGGCTTCTCGCCCTCCACCTGCCACAGGCCTGGGGCGTAGACGTCTTCCCATACCTCGAGCGGCCCCTCGTCGTCATGGAACACGTTGAGCAGGACCAGAACAGGAACGGCCGCCGTCTCGGGTACGTGGACATCCAGCATGTCCAGTTCGTTGTCTGCGGCCAGCCTTGCCGTTCTGCGCTCCGGCGACTTCGTGGTCTGACGGCCGGTCCGTTCCCTGTAAAGCTCCTGCCAGAAGCGGTCAAAGGGCTGCGCCTGGAGCAGCTCAGGCACGCTCACAAGTGCCCGGATGTGGATGCACGAGAGCGCGGCAACGGCCGGCTTGCCGTCCCTCAGGAAGACCCGGCTGCGGACTACAACTTCATCGCCCAGCTCGACACCGAGGGCATCAGCGACCAGAGGGCTGGAGCAAGAGCGAAGTTGGGCGGTGTGGTTGATCGAGGTCTCGCCGGGGGCGTACAGCTGCCCAGTGCGGGCGATGCGCTGCAGCCTTGCGGCCCCCGTGGTCGCAACTCGCGGCTGCTCGGCAACGACCGTCCCTGACCCGGGCCGCGGCGTGGTCAGCCCTTCGTCCTTGAGCAGCCGGTAGGCACGGTTCGCCGTGGTGATGCTGACGCCGAACTGCTTCTGCACCTGACTCATGGGCGGCATGGTGTCGCCGGCCTTGAGGAGTCCGTCCTCGATCTGCTTGCGGTAGTACGCAGCGATGTCTGCGTACCCAAGACCGTCTCTCTCCATGGTTCACACCTCTCTCCGTGTGTAGCGCTCCGGTAATTCTCAAGATACTTCGTAGAGCGCTTGACGTCAGCAAGTAGAGCGCTCTACTTTCGAGACATGGGAAAGCCCCGCCGGTGCCGCACACCGAACGGGGCTTCGGAACGAACCCTGCATGAGAGGGGCCGAACCATGGCAATGACCCTACCCAACCCCGTCATCTCCTTCACGGGCATCCTCAGCAAGCTGACGCCGAAGCCGCGCCGCAGGGCGCAGGCCGTCCGCCGGGCCGCCGCGACCACGACCCGTCTCGTGCCCGCCCTGTTCGGGCCGGCCGACCGCCCGCAGACCGCGTTCATCGAGTGCCCCGCCTGGTGCGCCGCCGACCACATGGACCGGATGGAGCACTTCGACGACATCGACCACTACTCGGAGCGCGTCAACGTGGCGCACGTCCACTCCTTCACCCTCGACTGGGACCACTCCGAGCTGGAGTCGTTCATCTCCGCCGACCCGGCCGCGAACGACGAGCGGATCCGGCAGACGCACATCCGGTTCGGTGACGGCTCGGGCGAGGACGCCTACCTGACGGCGGACGACGCCGACCAGCTGGCGGACGAGTTCATCCGGTTCGCCGCCCGGCTGCGCGACCAGGCCGCGATCGTCCGCGCCCACAAGGCCGGCCAGTGAGCGCCGCCGAGCAGCGGAAGCTGCTGGAAGCCGTCCTCGAGGCGCTCGCCATCCCGCACCCGGCCACCATCGGCGACGGCCCGGCGCACGCCGAGGTTCTCGCCGACCGCGTGATGCACGCCCGGATCGCCCTGGAGAACGTCCTCCAGCGGAGCGACGACGCCGGGTGGTCCGCCGACTACCTCCGCAGCAAGCTCGCCGAGCACCCGCCCACCGGCTACCGCCACTACGGCGCGCCGAGGACGGGGGCCGGCCAGTGAGCGCCCGCACCGTGACCGTCCCGACGCTCGACATCGGGGACGTCCTCGTCCCGGCACCGGCCTGGTGCGCCGGCCACGACGAAGCGCCCGGCCTGCTGGTCGACCTCACCCACCGCGGCGCCGAGCAGCTGCTCGGCACCAACGAGTTCACGGTCGGCATGGCCCAGTTCACGCAGCACCCGTACAGCCCGCGGGACCGGTCGACGGGGCTGTTCATCGAGCCGACCGGCGACCCGGGGACGCTCGGCCCTAGTGAGGCGGACCTGTACGCGGCGGCGCTGGTTGAGGCCGCTGGGCAGGTTCGGCAGATGGCCCGCTGGCTGGCCATCATCCGCGGCCCGAAGGGCGGTGCGTGATGGGTACCGCCCTGGTCCGGCGGCCCACTGAGGACGCTGCACTGAGCGCGGCCTGCCGGACTCTGCGGCCCCTTCCTCAGATCCCGATGATCCTTGCGGACCTGCTGGCCGCCAATCGGGCGGGCGACAGGCGCGGCGTGAACCTGTGCGCGCACTTGGCTGCGCGCGCCTCTCTCGGACAGGTGGGCGAGTGATGGGGTTCCGTACCCGCGTCCGCGACGCCATGTACGACGCCATGACCAACCCGGACGGGTCGCCCGCGTCCGCGCGCCGCGCCACCCAGGCCGCCGCCGTTCTCGCCGACACCGCCGCCGACCACAGCACCATCGCCGCCTACGCGGTCGCCGGCCTCGGCGCCGCCGCCGTCGCCGCCGAAGGCGCCCTCTCGAACTACGTCTACCCGCCCGGCAACTACGCGGGCTTCGATCAGGAGAACACCCCATGAAGACGTTCGACCCATCCCGCGCGCTGGCCATCGCGGCCGGCGTGGTCATCATCAGCCTGACGGGCGCCGCGTTCTGGCTGTCCTACGCACACCTCGCCGAGGTGGCCTTGAGCCACGGACTCGGGAAGGCGGAGGTGCGCGCCTGGGCGTGGCCGGCCACCATCGACCTGTTCATCGTCGCGGGCGAGATCATGTGGCTTCGCGCGGCGCTCGCCCACCGGGTCGACGCTTGGGCCATCGTCCTGACGGCGGTCGGGTCGCTCGGCTCGATCGTGCTCAACGTGGCCGGGGTGACCGGTTCCCGTGACCCGTCCGCGGTCCCGCTGCTGGACTACGTCGTCGCCGCGGTGCCGCCCACTGCCGCACTGCTGGCGTTCGGGGCACTGATGCGACAGGTTCACCAGGCCCTCGCCGGCCGGACCGAGACGGCCGGGACGGTCACCCCTGCGCCGCCCCTCACCATCAGCGTCGACCGCCCCGAGGTGCCCACCGACACCCCGGTCGAGGTGCCCGCTGTCGAGGAGGCACCCCTGCGTCCGGAGCTGACCGCCCCGACCGTGTCGCCGCTGGTCATCTGCGGTGACCAGCAGGTGTGGCACCCCGAGGTACCCGCCCGCGAGGACGACGAGGAGGTGACCGGCGCTGGCGTCAAGCGGTTGCCGACCGAGGCCGCCTCCAACGTCATCCGCGCAGCATGGTTGACGGGCACCTCGGTGACGGAGACGGCCCGCCAAGCCACCCGCAGCACCTCCTACGTGAAGAAGGTATTCGCCCGCCTCGACGAGGAGCGGCAGCAGGCCGACATCGAGTTCCTCGCCAAGAGCGCCGCGCCCTGGAACTGGGCCAAGGGCACGGAGGTGCCGTCCTCATGAGCGACCTGGAGAAGCCCACCGGCGACGAGCTGACCGCGCAGGCACTCGCGATGCTCCGCGCGCAGGAGATCCTCCGCGCCGAGCAGGCCCCGGCCCAGCCGCCGGCCCCCATCCGGCAGGTCAACGTCGGGCAGTGGGTCGCCCTCGGCATCGGCGGAGCCCTCGCCCTCACCCCGCTCGCCATGGCCGCCGCGATGCTCGCCATCGCCCTCGGCATCAGCGCCGTCGCCCTCACCATCTGCGTCCTCGTGCTCCGCGGCATGTGGACCGACGCCCAGAAGGGCCGTCGGCGGAACTGACGGCTGCCCGCGGCGCCCAGCCCCGGCTGGACGCCAAGGGGAGCCGGGACAGACCCGGACCAGGAAGGACCCCCATGCCCAGCAATGCCGACCTTGCCGCCCTGACCGTGAACCTCGACCGCAAGGCCGACGAGGCCGTCCGCGAGTCCGGGCCCGGCAGCGCCCACGCCCAGCACGCCCAGGAGATGGCCGACATCGCCCGCACCGCCGCCACCCGGCAGGGCGTCACCGCCACCGACCTCGCCGCCGCCCGCCGCCAGGCCTGACCGGATGCCTGCGGCCCCCGTCCCGCACGGGGGCCAAGGAGAACGGCCAAACCCGAACCACCACCCGACCCGAGAGGAATCCCGCATGGGCCTGTTCAGCCGGAGTCACCGCCCCAACGAGGCTTTCGAGCCCCCCGAGGACGGCGGATACCCCGTCGTCGACCCGCACGGCAACGTCAGCTCCTGGCACGACACCAAGGCCGCCGCGAAGGCCGAAGCGAAGCGCCTGAACGCCGCCATGGACGCCGCGAACCAGAACCGCTGACCAGGGAAGGGACCTACATGACCAGCCACGAGTACCGCCAGCGCGCCGAGTTCCTGCTGAACCGGCCCCGTGTTACCCCGAGCGAGATTGCGCAGGCCGACGTTTGGGCCCGCCTCGCCCAGGCCGCGGCCGTCGCCGAGGCCGCCGAGATCGCCGCCCGCACCCGCGCCGCGGACCTCGTCTGATGGCCCGCCAGCAGGACGAGCCCCAGCTCACCGTGGGCGAGAAGCTTCGCGTCGCTGCCCTCGTCGCCCGCATGGCCAAGCGCGGCCTCGCCGACGACCGCATGTCCGGCGGCCGCGTCCACCAGGGCGACCTCGAGCGCCGGGTGGACCGCATCGTCGAAGGCGCCCGCAAGCGCCAGGAGAAGCAGCGGTGAGCCGCGACGCATGCCCGCAGTGCGAGGAGCACGCCCGACTCCACTCCGGGAACTGGCTCGGACTCGGCAAGGACAACGCCCCCTGCCCGCCGTGCGAGGACCACGCCAAGAACGGATGCCCGGACCGCCGAAAGGCCCGCTGGTGGTGACCCGGGAGCACCTCACGTAGCTCCACCCCGGGGCGGCCGCTCCTCGGCCATGACGATCGGCCGCCCCGGGCCCCTGACCACCCAACGAGCAGCAGGGACACCCATCATGACCGACACCGACACCCTGGCACGACACCAAGGCCGCCGCGAAGGCCGAAGCGAAGCGCCTGAACGCCGCCATGGACGCCGCGAACCAGAACCGCTGACCAGGGAAGGGACCTACATGACCAGCCACGAGTACCGCCAGCGCGCCGAGTTCCTGCTGAACCGGCCCCGT
>NZ_RDBP01000072.1 GCF_008042045.1 Streptomyces sp. T39 | reverse complement strand
GCGTAGTCCGGGGTCGTCACGGCTCGCAGCGTAGAGGACCGGGCCCCCCGCCGGCGGGCCCGGTCCTCTACGCTGCGAGCCGTGACGACCCCGGACTACGCCGCCTACATCGCCTCCCTCCCCCGCGTCCTCGCCGGTGCGGCCGTGCTGCTGCGCGACGCCGCCGGCAGGGTGCTCCTGGTCGAGCCCAACTACCGCGCCGGCTGGGCGCTGCCCGGCGGGACCATCGAGTCGGACCAGGGCGAGACACCGCGGCAGGCGGCGCGCAGGGAGACCCTGGAGGAGATCGGTCTCGACGTCGAGCCGGGCGCCCTGCTCGCCGTGGACTGGGTCCCGGGCGTGGGCCGTCCCCCCGTCGCCGCCTACGTGTACGACGGCGGTGTGCTCACCGACGAGCGGCTCGCGCAGATCAGGATCCAGGAGGCGGAGCTCCTGTCCTGGCGGCTGGTGGAGCGCGAGGAGCTGCCCGGTCACCTTCTCGGGGAGCTCGGCGACCGCGTGCTGTCGGCCCTTCGCGCGCTGGACGCCGGCACGGGGGCGGTCGAGCTGGAGAACGGCCTGCCGCCGCGCTGACGGCCCGGTGGGGACGCGAAGCCGGGGCGCGCGGCGGCGGGGGACTGGCCGGTCTGGCGACGGCGGACCTCTCCGGGCTGGACG
>NZ_RDBP01000071.1 GCF_008042045.1 Streptomyces sp. T39 | reverse complement strand
GCCCCGTGGCCGCCGGCCGGCCCAGCCGGGCGCCCACGCCGCCCGGTGCGGGTCAGCGGGTCAGGCGCCACGGTCCCTTCGCCGCGGAGACCAGTTCGCCGACGGTCGCCAGCTTGACGCGGGGGCAGGGTGCGTGCAGCCCGGGCCTCCCGGCCGTGGCGCCCCGGCGGGGACACGGTGCGTGCCGCGCCGCGGGGGCGGGTGCCGCCCGTTCGGGGGCCCCGGCGAGGCGTCACTCCTCCTCGGTGGCCTCTGACTCCTCGTCGCCCTGGTCGCGGACGCGCTTGCCGACGATGGCCGCCGCGGCCACCGCGCTCGCGACGAAGGCGGCGGCGAGGACCCAGGGCTGGTCGAAGCGGTGCGAGGTCGCGTGGTCGAGGGAGTAGCGGCCGGGGCCGACGAGGCCGACGCCTGCGGCCGTGAAGCCGAGGTACGCCGGGTACTCGAAGCCGCCCGACTGGGCGAAGAACCCCGCGGGCGCGTGCACGGACACCGCGCCCGCCATGTTCCCGGCCGCCGCCGCGCCCGCCAGGGGCGTCGCGAGCCCGAGCATGAGCAGGACGCCGGAACCGGTCTCGGCGAGACCGGCGGCGAGCGCGCTCTGCTTGGGCGGGTGGAACCCCATCGCCTCCATCCCCTTGGTGGTGCCCTCCAGGCCCCCTCCGCCGAACCAGCCGAAGAGCTTCTGCGTGCCGTGGGCGGCGAGCACCGCGCCGGTGCCGACCCGCAGGGCGAGCAGGCCGATGTCGCGTCGGAGGATGGTCGTCATGGGTGCTCCCGGGGGGCGGGCGGTGGTCGGATGACGTCATCCACTGTCGACCGCCGCGCGGTCGCACCCGCTGCGTTACTGGGCCGAACGAGGTGAAACGCCCGTGTGGCGGCCCCACCGCGCGGCCCCCGCCGGACCGGGCGGCCGTCTTCGCCGCCCCGGACGCCCGACGGCGCCTGCGGGAGCCGTTCCGCCGCGTCACCGGCCGCCGGATCCCGGAGCGGGCGGTGCGGACCCTCGCCAGGACCCAGCCGTCCACACCGTGGTGCGCGCCGTCCGGCCCGCGCCGGAGAAGGAGTTGCTCGTCTTGCTCACGCACACGTCCGCGGAGCGGCAGAAGGCCGCCGAACCCGGGCTGCCGCTGCCCGAGCGCGGCAAGTGGGTCGGTGTGCGGGGCCGTTCCGAGCACGGGGGGGTGAACGTGCCGGGACTCCTCCCGCCGGCCCACCGGCAGGTGCGCCCCGGGCCCGCCGCGACGTGGCACGACGGGCGTCCCGTCGGGCCGGGTCCGGGTGTCCCCCGGTGCGGCTCGGTCTCTCGGGCGACGTCGGTCCTCGTGCGGCGGCGGCTCATCGGGGCGTGGCGTGGGCGAGGTGGGCCGCGGCGTAGGAACGCCAGGGGCGCCAGCGTTCCGGCGCCGCGGCCGGCGGGACCGCCCCCTCGCCGGGCAACAGGACGTCGGGGTCGCCGAGGGCGTGGCGGCGGATGAGGGCGGCCTTCGCGGCGCCGATGCCGGGCAGGGCGGACAGGCGGCGCTCGGTGTCCCCGCGGTCGGCACCGGGGTCCAGGCGGATGTCGCCGACGACGAGCGCGGTGGCGAGCGCGCGCACGGCGGGCGGGCCCGCCTCGGTCAGGCGGGCCGCGTCCGGGAAGAGGCGGGCCGGGCCGGTGCCGCGGCCCGGCAGGTCCTCGCCGTGGACGGCGGCCAGCTCCGCGGCGTGTGCGCCGGCCGCGATGCGCAGGGCGGTCTCGTGCGGGTCCGCCGTACCGGGCACCCGGAGCCCCGGACGGGCCGCGACGAGCGGCGCGAGGAGCGGGTCGGATCCGAGGCGCTCGGCGACCGCGACCGGGTCGGCGTCGAGGTCGAGCAGGCGGCGCATCCGCTGGGTCGCGGTGGTGAGGTCGCGCAGGTCGGTCAGGTGGAGCCGGCAGTCCAGCCAGCTGCCGCCGGGCCGTTCGTGGACCTCGGCCACGGCGGGACCGGCGGGCAGGGCGAGGGTGCGGCGGTAGACGCGCCTGCCCGGAGGGCCGGTGACCTCCTCCACCCCCGGCAGCGCGCCGGCGGCCAGCAGGTCGAACATCGCGGTGTGCGCGTACGGGCCCCGGTGGGCGAGACGCAGCGGCACACCGGCGGCGCCGTCGTGGGCACCGGGGCGGCCGCCGCGCGAGGAGCGCAGTTCGCTGGGGGTGGCGGCGTAGATCTCCCGGATGGTGTCGTTGAACTGCCGCACGCTGGCGAACCCGGAGGCGAAGGCGATCTCCGCCGCCTGGAGCGTGGTCGTCTGGAGCAGGATCCTTGCGGTGTGGCCGCGCTGGGCGCGGGCGAGGGCGATCGGGCCGGCACCGAGTTCGGCGTTGAGCTGACGCTGGATCTGGCGGGCGCTGTAGCCGAGCCGGGTGGCGAGACCGGACACGCCCTCGCGGTCGACCACGCCGTCCCCGATCAGCCGCATGGCGCGGCCCACGACGTCCGCGCGGACGTTCCACTCCGCGGAGCCCGGCACGGCGTCCGGCCGGCAGCGCCGGCAGGCCCGGTACCCGGCGCCCTGCGCGGCCGCCGCGGTGCGGTAGAAGGTCACGTTGCGGCGCTTGGGTGTGACGGCGGGACAGCTCGGCCGGCAGTAGATCCCGGTGGTGGAGACGGCGAAGAAGAACACGCCGTCGAACCGGGCGTCCCGGCTGGTCACGGCCTCGTACCGGCTGTCCTCGACTCGGGTGTCCTCGACGGTCATACGCCCAGTATGCGAGCGGCGGACCGCCGCGGCTGGCGGGATTCGGACACCACGGCCGCAGGCGCGACGGGGCGCGTCCCGGCTGGTCACGGCCTCGTACCGGCTGTCCTCGACTCGGGTGTCCTCGACGGTCATACGCCCAGTATGCGAG
>NZ_RDBP01000070.1 GCF_008042045.1 Streptomyces sp. T39 | reverse complement strand
GGCGCTCCAGGTCCGGTTGGAGAGGTACCAGAGCAGCGTGACGAGTGCCACGGGCACCGCCGCCGCGAGGGCGAGACGGCGCCCCGGCTGCGACCACCAGCCGCCCCGGTCGGCCGAGAGGAAGCCGAGCCAGGCCCGCTCCCCCGCGCACGCGGCGGAGCCGGCGCATTGCCAGGCGACCAGGTCGAGGGCGACCGCGCAGGCCGCGGCGGTGAGCAGCACGGTGAGGCTGAGCGCGACCAGCCTCACCAGCAGTCCGTAGAGGCGGGTGGTGCGCCGGCTGCCGCGGGCGCGCGGGCGCATCCAGTGCGCGAGGTTGGCGACCATGAACGGCAGGAGCAGCAGCCACAGGGCCCGCGCGCCGTTGCCCGAGGTGAGGTTGGACCAGCAGTAGGCCTCGGGCACGGGCCGGTCGGTGTACCGCTCGGGCTGCTGCTCGGCCTCGGCGTCGTCGGTGCGGCGGTACACCGCCGCCTTCGTGTCGCCCGTTATCCGTACCGTGCGCGGGTCGCCGAGCATCTCCTCGGGGGTGGCTCCGCCGACGCCGTGGACGAGCAGTTCCAGGGCGGGGCCTTCGCCGTACGGTGCCTGGTGGGCAGGGGACACGGGCGCGGCTCGCTTTCCGTTCGGCTGCGGGATTCGGTGCGGCGT
>NZ_RDBP01000007.1 GCF_008042045.1 Streptomyces sp. T39 | reverse complement strand
GCCTCTACCGGGCGGACACCGTGATGGACCCCGTCTCGCTCGCCGTGGCCGTCACCGACGCCGCTGTCCGGCCCGGCGGCGGCCCGGGCCCGGCGCCGCCGCACCAGGACCGCGGCGGCGAGCGCCGCCGCGAGCAGCACGGCCGCGCCCACGCCGCCGAGGACACCGGCCGGCGACGAGGACGTCGGCGCGGTGTTCCCGGCGGCGGTCCCGGGGGCCCGCTGTGACGGCGCGGCGGACGCCCGGGGCGACGACCGGGCGACGTCGCTGCCGAGATCGGGCAGGGCGGGCAGGTCGGCGGCGTCGGTGACGGCCACGGCGAGCGAGACGGGGTCCATCACGGTGTCCGCCCGGTAGAGGCCGCCGAAGGCCCTGGAGCCCTCGGCGGTCAGGCGCGCGGGTGCCTCGGTGAGCCGGACGAGACCGTCCTTCGGGGCGAAGTCCCGCGCGGTGAAGGTGATCAGGGGCACGGCACGGGTGCGTCCCGAGGCGCCGGTGATGTCGGCGCGCAGCGTCCCCTTCCCGCCGTCGACCGTGACGGTCACCGCGGAGAGGGTGAGGTCGAGGCCGTCGCCGGTGAAGCGGACGGAGCCCGCGAACGAGGCGTCGAGGGTCCGCCGCGCGGCGTCGTAGGTGCCCTTGCCCCCGGGGAACCGGAAGAGCGCGCCGCCGTCGAGGGCGCCGCCGGACAGGGTCCAGCGGCCCCGGGCGGTGAGGGTGGCGGGGATGTTCCGGAGCGCCACCGGGCTGGTGCCGCCCCGCATGTCGACACCGGAGAGGTCGAGGTCCGCGAAGGCGATCTGGGTGCCGCGGGTGACCTTGCCGGTGCCGCGCTCCTTGCTGACGACGTCGAGGTGGAGGGTGCCGCGGCCGCCCGTGATGCGGACGGTGGGACGGCTGACGGCGAGGTCGAGTTCGTACGCGCCGCCGGGCCCGCGGTGTCCGAGGAAGTGGACGCCGCCCGCGAAGCCGGCCCGGAAGGCGCCGGTCGACGGGTCGTAGGTGCCGTCGGCGGAGTGGAAGCGGAACTGGCTCCCGCCGACCGTGGCGGCACCTCCGGTCAGGCTCCAGGTGCCCTGGGCGATGGGGCCGGTGACGTAGCTCTGGAACGAGGACTTGAGGCCCCAGTCGAGCCGGCCGCCCTGCACCGTGCGCGGTTCCGCGGGAGCGGCGGCCGCCGCGCCGCCCGCCGGGAGCAGGAACCCGAGCAGGGCCGTGAGCGCGGCGAACAGCACCGCAGGCGTGCGGGCAGGTGGGAACGGCAGCATGAAGCCCCTCCGACGGATGGTTTCTTAGGTAAGGCTAACCTAAACTACGATCGCTTCCTCCGGACAGCCCGGTGACGGTCCGTCGCCCGGGCGCGGCCTCCGGGCCCGCCCGGACGACCCCGGAACGACACACACAGGACGGTGCTTTCGTGCGCAGAACTCGCCTGGCGGGAGCGGCGGCCGCCGTGCTCGCCCTCGCCCTCACGGCGGCCGGCTGCGGTGCCGGCGGCGGAGGCGGGACGTCCGCCGCGCCGTCCGGGCAACGGAGCGGAGCGGCCTCCGCCGACCGCGTGGAACCCCTGGCGGACCGTCCGGTCCCGC
The DNA here is from genome assembly GCF_008042045.1 of Streptomyces sp. T39. Taxonomy (GTDB): domain Bacteria; phylum Actinomycetota; class Actinomycetes; order Streptomycetales; family Streptomycetaceae; genus Streptomyces. The sequence continues at coordinate 7,543 of NZ_RDBP01000007.1, read as the reverse complement.
GCCTGCCCGTCACCGTCGCATCGGCCGACGGCACCGAGGTCACCGTCACGTCCACCGACCGGATCGTGCCGCTCACGGGCTCGCTCAGCGAGATCGTCTTCACCCTCGGCCTCGGTGACAGGGTCGTCGCCCGGGACATCACCGCCACCTTCGAACAGGCCGCCGCGCTGCCGGTGGTGACGCGTGGTCATGACGTGTCCGCGGAGAGCGTGCTGTCCCTGAAGCCGACCCTGGTCATCGCCGACACCTCGACCGGACCCGCCGAGTCGGTCGGCCAGATCCGCGACGCGGGCATCCCGCTGGTGGTCGTCCGGCCGGCCAGGAACCTGGAGGACGTCGGCCGCCGGATCGGCGAGGTGGCGGCCGCCCTCGGCGTGGACGGCGCCGGCGAGGAGCTGAAGCGCCGCACGGCGGACCGCGTCGCCGCCGTGCGGGAGTCGATCCCCGCACGCGAGGGCCCGGCGCTTCGGGTCGCGTTCCTCTACGTCCGCGGCTCGGCGGCCGTCTACCTGCTCGGCGGCGCCGAGTCCGGTGCGGCCTCGCTGCTGGAGGCGGCGGGCGCGGTGGACGCGGGCAAGGAGTCCGGCCTGACGAAGGACTTCACCCCGCTCACCAGCGAGGCCCTCGTCAAGGCCGCCCCCGACGCCATCCTCGTCATGACGAAGGGGCTGGAGTCGGTGGACGGCGTGGAGGGCCTGGTGAAACTGCCCGGAGTCGCCCAGACGCCGGCCGGCATGGACCGCAGGATCGTCTCCGTCGACGACGGCGTCCTCCTCAACTACGGTCCGCGCACCGACGAGGTGCTCGACACCCTGGTGCGGCAGCTGTACGGGGAGCGCACGTGAGCGCGCCGCACCACCCCGCGACGCCCCCGGCGACGCCGGCCCCGGACACCCGGGCCCCGGCCCCCGCGAAGACCACCGGCACCCCCGCGCCGGCACCCGAGGACCGTGCCGAAGAAGCGACGCGCGAGGACGGTGGCGGCGGCACGGCACCCGAGGACCGTGCCGGCACGACGGCTCCCGGGGACCACCGCACCGGGACGGCGCACGGCGCCGGCGCTCCCGGCGCGGAACGGGCCGGGCGGCGCGGGCGGGGGACGCTGCTCACCGCCGCACTGCTCGCCGTCCTGCTCCTGCTGTGCCTGCTCTCCGCCGCCCTCGGCGCCTACCACCTTCCGCCGGGCGACATCCTGACCTCCGTTCAGCACCGCGTCGGCCTCGGCGGGCACGCCCTGGAGCGGTCCGCCGAGAGCGTGCTGTGGAACATCCGCCTCCCCAGGGTGGTGCTGGCCCTGCTGGTGGGAGCCTCGCTCGGCTGCGCAGGAGCCCTGATGCAGGGCGTGTTCGGCAACCCGCTCGCCGAGCCGGGTGTCATCGGCATCTCCAGCGGCGCCGCGGTCGGCGCCGTCGGCGCCATCGCGCTCGGTCTTGACTTCCTCGGCACCTGGACCGTCGCGCTCTGCGCGTTCCTCGCCGGGCTCGCGACGGTAACCGCGGTCTACGTCCTGTCCCGGTCCGGCGGACGCACCGAGGTGGTGACGCTGATCCTCACCGGTATCGCCGTCAACGCCTTCGCGGGCGCGCTCATCGGGCTCTTCGTCTTCTTCGCCGACAACGCGCAGATCACCGAGATCACGTTCTGGCAGCTCGGCTCGCTGGCACAGGCGACCTGGCCCAAGGTCCTCGCGGTGCTGCCGTTCGCGCTGGCGGGTCTCGCCGTGGCGCCGTTCTGGGCACGGCGGCTCGACCTGCTGGCCCTCGGTGAACGTCCGGCCCGGCACCTGGGCGTGGACGTCGAACGGCTGCGGCTCGTCCTGATCCTGGTGGTGGCCCTGCTGACGGCCGCGGCGGTCGCGGTCGCCGGTGTCATCACCTTCGTGGGGCTGCTGGTGCCCCACCTGCTGCGGATGGCGCACGGCCCCGGACACCGCTTCCTGATCCCCGGCAGTGCCCTGGGCGGGGCCGTCGTCCTGGTGGCGGGCGACCTCGCGGCACGGACCGCCGCCGCGCCGGCCGAGCTTCCGCTCGGTGTGCTGACGGCCCTGTTCGGCAGCCCGTTCTTCTTCTGGCTGCTGCGCAGCCGAGCGAGGCTCCCACCAGCAGGGCCAGCACCACCCTGGGGAGGCGGATGTTCCACAGCACGCTCTCGGCGGACCGCTCCAGGGCGTGCCCGCCGAGGCCGACGCGGTGCTGAACGGAGGTCAGGATGTCGCCCGGCGGAAGGTGGTAGGCGCCGAGGGCGGCGGAGAGCAGGCACAGCAGGAGCAGGACGGCGAGCAGTGCGGCGGTGAGCAGCGTCCGCCTGGCACGTCACGGCATGCGCGCCGCCGCCTACCTGATCACCGGTCAGGTGGGGGAGTGGCACGGCTACTACCTCTCGTGGGCGGAGGTGCGCCGGATGGCCTCGTCGAAGCGGTGGGACTTCCAGAGCCACACGGACGACCTGCACCGGCGCCTGCCGCTCGACGCCTCGGGCGACCGCCGCGGCGAGCAGTGCCCTGCGGGCCAGCGGGCCGTGGCCCTCGCGCGCCGTCATCGGGCCGTCCTTCCGTGCCCGGTGCGGTCGGACGCCGCCCCGGCGGGGCGCGTCACCTCGACCGTCAGCGTCCGGAAGACCGGCCATCGGGGCGCGCCCTCGTTGCGGACACCCAGTCCGATGCCGCCGGTGGAGCGCCCCCCGGTCGCGTCCGGGGGCACGGGGACGCGTGCCCGGTGGCGTCCGTCGACGTGGACGTCGGTGCGGCCGGCCGCCACCACGACCTTCAGCGTGTGCCGGGCCGCCGGTTCCAGCCGGGCGCGGGCCACCGTGCGCCGCGCGGCTCCGGTGCCCTCGGTGACCCGCAGGTTGGCGCGGCTGAGGGAGATCACGACAGGCCGTACGCCGTGGGCGCGCACGGTGAGGGAGACGCCGTTCGCCGTGGAGTGCAGGGCGCCGACGCTCGCCTCGGCCGTGTAGCCGGTCCAGTCCGCCGTGGCCAGGGGCAGGTACTCGGCGGAGAGGTGGCCCCGCTCCAGCGGGTACGGCCCGGCGCCGGTGAACGCGCCCACCGTGGTGTCCGCGGGCGCGCCGGGGAAGTCCCATCCGGAGGGCGCCGCCAGCGGCCGCGGTACGGCTCCGGGCGGGCGGGGACTGCGTTCGGCGAGTCCGGCGAGCAGGTCCGCCGCCGTGGTGTCGCTGGTGATCTCCAGTCGCTGCACGGTCCGTTCGGCGAAGGCACGGGCGCCGGCGCCGAGCGGGCGCGCCCCGCGGTGGTTGGTGAGGGCGGCGGTGAACCGCTGCCGCAGCATGCCGTGCAGGTCCCCGGCCTCCGACGGGCCGGAGCCGTACGCCTCGGAGAACGGGTAGGCGAACAGCAGGGGCCGCGGCAGACCCTGCGAGGTGATCGCCGCGATCGAGCGGTCCAGGTCCCCGGCGACCCTGGTCCGGTACTCGGCGGGCGTCTCGCGGCGGCGCTCCGCGGGCAGCCAGAGCCGCTCGGTCAGCGCGGGGCCGCGGCGGTCGCCCGAGGCGTCGAGCGGCAGGCGCCGGTGCAGGTCGTCCGTGTGGCTCTGGAAGTCCCACCGCTTCGACGAGGCCATCCGGCGCACCTCCGCCCACGAGAGGTAGTAGCCGTGCCACTCCCCCACCTGACCGGTGATCAGGTAGGCGGCGGCGCGCATGCCGTGACGTGCCAGGCTGCGGTCGGCGTGCCGCCACAGTCCCTGGGCGCCGTCGTCGAAGGTCAGGTAGACGGAGCGCCCCGGCACCGTCGCGCCGCGCAGGTGCCGGACGAACGCGGCGGTGCTCAGCGTCCGGTAGCCGGCGGCGCGCAGGGCGGCGAGATGCGCGTCGAACGCCGCCGGTGTCACGGTGTACGGGGGTTCGCCGTCGGGCCGGACGTCGTGGTAGGCGAGGACCACGGGTCCGCTGTCGCGGGGGAGGCTCCGGATCGCGGGAGTGCCCGCGGCCGGCGGGGGCGCGGCGGCCGGGGTGATCTGATCCCCCACGGCGAGCCGGTCCGTGCGCTGCTGCCAGGCGGCCAGGAACGGGATGCCGGCGACCACGACGGCGAGCACCCCGAGCAGCGCGCGTACCAGGACGCTCCGGACGGCGGAGGCGTGCGGAGACGGCTTCACCACATCTCCCCCCGGGTCGTGACGGTGAGCAGGAGCAGCACGACGACGGCGGCGCCGAGCACCGCGGCGAGCGCCCGGGCGGCCGTCGCCGCCGCGTTCCTCACGAGGTGCCCCTGGACCAGACGCCCCGGCGGACGGTGGCGAGGGAGTACGGGAGCAGCCAGGCCAGCACGGTGGAGGAGAGCAGGCTCATCAGGGGCCGGTAGCGCCACCGGGTGTCCCCCGGGTGGTCCGCCTTGTACGCCATGCCCCAGGCGCAGCCCTTGAGCAGGACGCCGCACAGGTAGAGGCCGGTGAGCAGCCACAGTCCCTGCACCGGTGCCCACACCAGGTGCCGGACGGCCATCAGCGGGGCGATCAGCACCCACAGCACGTGCCCGTAGTAGAGGGCGGCGGCGCCGGGTCCCCGGCGCCACATGAATCCGCCCGTGAAGCACAGGTTGCGGATGAAGCTCTTCTTCCAGCGGACCTGCTGCCGCAGGAACGCCCGGACGCCGGCCGGCACATCGGTGCCGACCCGGGCCGACGCCACGTAGCCCACGAGCCAGGGGCGTTCCGGATAGTCGTGGCCGTCGACGAACGGGGAGCCGGCGTGACGTTCCTTCAGCCGCTTTCCGCGCCACGCCTGCCCGAGCACGTACCCCGTGAGCTGCCGGTCGGTGGCGAAGCGGAACGGGGCCCCGAGGAAGCGGTCCTCGGCCCAGGCCGGGAGGTAGTTCCAGATCGCGTCCCGGCGGAACGCGGCCAGCGGGCCGGACACGCAGGTCACGGACCCGAAGGCGGCCTCGGCCGCCTTGGCCACACGGAACTGGCCCTCGTACCAGACGTCCTGGATCCGGGCGAGCAGCGAGGCGTCCGGGTTCAGCGCGCGGCAGTGGCCGCTGACGGCACCGAGGTGGGGGTGGCGTACGAGGGCGGTGACGCAGCGGCCGACGGCGTCGGGCGCGAGGACGCAGTCCGAGTCGGTGAAGACGATGACATCGCCGTCGGCGCGTGCGCAGGCCTGCACGAGGGCGTGCTTCTTGCCCACGTTCTCGGCCAGGTGCACGACGGTGATGCCGAGTTCGGCGCCGAGGCGCCGCAGGATGTCTCCCGTGCCGTCGCACGAGGCGTCGTCGACGACGACGATCTGGACGCCCGGGTGATCGGATCCCGCCATCGAGCGCACACACTCCTCGATCCGCGTCTCCTCGTCCTTCACGGCGAGCAGCAGGCTGACGCGGGGGCGTTCGGGCAGCGGGGGGAACGTGCCGCGCAGCCGCCGGGGACACGGCACCTGCGTGACGGCCGGGTCCCGGTAGCGGGTGTAGGCGACGTAGAACATCGCCGCGGTCGCGGCGAGCACCGCCGTCCCGTAGACCGCCGCCGGGCCGGCGCCGTCGGCGAGGGCGGAGGAACGGTCCGCCAGGATGACCGTGAGGGGGGTGAGGCAGAGCAGCACGACGACGCGCACGACACCGTGCCGTGTCGTGGGGTCGAGCCCGGCGGCCCACCGTCCGGCGAGCGACCGCATCGCCCCGGTGCGCGGCGGCAGCAACGCGACCCGGGCCCCGGGGGCCGGTCGGTCCCCGGAGGGCGCCGGGGGCTGCGCGACGCCCGGGTGCCGCTCGCCCGCGGAGGGTTCGGGCGGCGTGGTGTCCCCGCCCCGCCGGTACGGGGGCGGCGCGGTCCGCCGGCTCATCGGGCCGCTCCGGTGCGCCGTCCGGCGAGGCTGTGGGTGGTGTCGAGCACCGGGCAGCCGCGGGCCAGGCCGGACACGTCGGTGCCGTCGTGGAGGGTGTGCACCACGATCAGGTCCCAGGGCAGCGAGGCCGCGTCGGCGAGATGGCGCAGTTCGACGCCACGGCAGGTCACCTCGGGGACGAGGGGGTCGTGGTAGCCGACGTCGGCGCCGAGCGCGGAGAGCCGGTCGATGATCTCCAGCGCGGGGCTCTCCCGCACGTCCGCGACGCCGGGTTTGTACGCCACCCCGACGACGAGGATCCGCGCCCCGGCGACGGCCTCTCCGCGGTCGGCGAGCGTCTCGCGGGCACGGCGGACCACTCCCGAGGGCCGCGCGGCGATCGCGGACATCGCGGAGTCGACGAGCGGCGCCTCCCGCTGCCGGGCGCGCAGCTGCCACAGCAGGTAGTGCGGATCGCAGGGGATGCAGTGCCCGCCGACCCCCGGCCCCGGGTAGAAGGGCATGAAGCCGTACGGCTTGGTGGCGGCGGCGTCGATGACCTGCCGGGGGTCGAGCCCGAATTCCAGGCTGGTGTCGGCCAGTTCGTTGGCCAGGGCGATGTTGACGGCGCGGAAGGTGTTCTCCCAGAGCTTGCACATCTCGGCGGTCTCGGGGTCGTCCACCCGGTGGATGCTCGGTGCCGTGCGCCGCAGCAGCTCGGTGGCGAGGTCGGTGCTGCGCGGCCCGACTCCCCCGACCACCCGGGGCGTCGACTCGGGCGCGTGGCCGTCGATGCCCGGATCGATGCGTTCGGGCGCGAAGGCGACGTACACGTCGGTGCCGGGGCGCAGCCCCCGGGCGGCGAGCGGTGCCACGAGCAGGTCCCGGGTGGTGCCGACGTAGCTGGTCGAGGTGAGCACCAGCAACTGCCCCTCGCTCGCGTGACGGACGACGGCGGAGCACGCGGCGGTGAGCGCCCGCAGGTCGGGCACCCGGTGCCGGTCGACGGGTGTCGGCACGCACACGATCACGGCCTCCGCGCGTCCCACGGCCCCCGTGTCGGTGGTGAGCCGGAAGGACGGGTCCTTCAGCGCCTCGGCCAGGCCGGGGAGTCGTGCCGGCGGCAGGTCCACCTCGCTCCGCCGGATGTCCGCGAGCCGGGCGTCGCTGATGTCGACACCGGTCACGGCGAATCCGGCCTCCCGCAGGGCGAGCGCCGTCGGCAGTCCCACGTAGCCGAGCCCCATCACGGCGACCGTGCCGGTGCGGGCGGCGGTGCCCTGGGGCGGTACGGACAGGTCCTCACAGGCCGCTTCCGCGGCGGTCACGATGGCGTCCACCCGCCGGAATATGACACGTACGATCATCGGCCGCGGAGGCAACGCTCCGCGTTCCCGGCACCCCCGTGGGGGAGTTCACCCGTTCGCCGGGTCCGCGCACGTGGCAGGCGTCCGTGGACGGTGCGGCGGGCCTGCCGTGACGTCAGGTGGCGGGGGTGGCACGGCCGGACCGGCTGCCCGGCACCGGCCCGAGGTGCCACGCGTGCCACGGCCGGCCACGACCCTGCCGGAAGGCGCGTCGTGGCAGGGGTGCCCCGGCCCGGCCCCACCCGACGGCAGCGCCGGGGTGTTCCCGTCCGCCGTCGTCACCCCGCTGGACGGCATTCGCGCCCGGCTGCGCGGCCGGGCGCGGGTGCTGCACGTACCCGGCCCGTCCGCGGGTGCCCCGCCGGAACCGCTGGACACGGCGCTGTGCCGGGATC
>NZ_RDBP01000069.1 GCF_008042045.1 Streptomyces sp. T39 | reverse complement strand
CGGGGTCTCCGTGGCTGGTCCATCCGCAGCCGGCTCCGTCCTGGACTTCCATCCAGGCGATGCCGAGGTCGTCGAGTGCGGTGCGGGCGGCTCCGGTGTTGGCGGTGTTGACGGCCTGCCAGGCGAGGGCGGCGCGCGCCCACGATTCGACCGGGTGTCGGGTGTCGTTGGCGTAGATGACGGTGCCAAGGGGGTGCTCGGCCTCGAGCCGGGCCGGGTCAAGGACCGGGACCGTGCGGAAGAGGCGGGCGCGGGCGGCGTCAGTCGCGGCGCGGAGGAACGCGCGGGCGCGGCGGACGGCTTCCTGGGCTCGGGCCATGAGGTCGGCGTAGTACTGGGCGGAGATCCCGGTGATGGCGGCCTGGTGGCTGGGGGTCCAGGACCACAGGGAGCGCGGCAGGTCGAGGTGGTCAAAAGTCGACACGGCGCCGTCGCGGTAGGCGAGGGGCAGGTCGCGGGCGGCCCACTGTTCGGCGGCCGCGGCGGCTGCGCGTTCGAACGCGGCAAGAGCCTGGATGAATGCGGCCGTCGCGGTGCGGATGGTCGTGGTGGTGCCGCGCCCGGGCCGAAGCCGGGCCAGCGCTGCAAGCAGCGCCTTCTGGGCGCGGGTCAGGATCCGCCAGGCCGCGGTGAGCCGGTCAACGCCTGCGGTGATGTAGCCGACGAGCCGGGCGCGTAGGGAGCGTCGGCGGACGGGGGTGCTCATCGACGTGGCCGCTCGACGAGGCGGATCATGCCGAGCGACGTCGCCGGGTCCGGGCCGGGCAGGGCAGGGTCGTCCGGTGCCGGGGGTTCCCCTGCTTCGAGGGCGGCGATCTGCCGCTCGAGTGCCTTGATGACCTCGCTGTTGTTGATGGAGACGACGCCGGAGACGCTGATGCTGGACGGCTGGGCGAGGAGCGCGGCAAGGCGTTCGCGGAGGACCTCGAGCGCGACGGCGCGACTGTTGCCGAGGCGGGTGTATCGGGTGTCGAGGTCGTTGAGGTCGGTCGCGGTGCCGAGCTGTGCGATGAGCCAGGCGCGGGTTGCGGCGTCCATGGGTCTCCTGCCGTGTGGGCTGGGAAGGGGGGTGGCGGTGCGCAGCTGCCCTTGGCGCCCCCACCAGGGGGTTCTGCGCACCGCCGTGACCGCCGGTGCCCTCGTGTGGCGGTCTGCCGGCCCCGGAGCCGGGTTGTTAGCCGTCCGCGGGCTTGCGGGCGGCGGTCTTACGGGCCGTGGTCTTGCGCGCGGTCGGCTTGTCGCCGTCCGTGCCGGCCTGCGGGTCAGCGGCGCCGGAAGGATCCGAGTCGTCGCCAGAGGCGCCGTCCGGGCCGTCGCCGGAAGGGCTGCTGCCGTCCCCCGGCTCGTTCTCCGCCTTCATCTTCGCCAGGCGCGGGAGCTTCCCGTCGACCCAGGCGGCCGGGTTCGTCACCAGGGCCGCGAGACGCGGCTCCGGTGAACTGCCGGCCGCCAGGGTCACGGTCTGGCGGGTATCCGGGTCCGTCACGTAGACGGTCCCCTTCAGCTGGGCGGCCATGGGTCACCACACCGTCGCGGCGATGTGGATGTCCGGCACGTACATGACCGGCAGCGCGGCGGCGGATCCCTTCGTCCAGACCTGCGGCGGGTCGTCCTGGTAGCCGCGGGTGACGACGATGCCGGGTGCTTCCTCGCGCAGGATGGCCGGGTTGCCGCCCTGGGAGAGGATGAGGCCATCGGCGGTGAGACCGTACTGTGTCTCGGCCCACTGGGTGGGGTTGGGCGGCAGGAGGAAGAACATGTTCTCCGGCAGCGCGCGGACGTCGGTCCCGTTGGAGAGGGGGATCTTCACGTCGTACGTGACGATCGGCGGGAGGTTGTAGCGGGCGCGGACGACGTTGACCTCGTTCGGGGCGAGGACCGCGGTCGGGATGGTCGACGCGCTGTTGACGCTGCCGTAGTAGGCGGCGCGGTACGAGTCGTTGCCCATCGCGAGGGCCATCGTCTTGTACGAGGTGAGGGCGCGGGCCGGGGTCGGGGCGCCGCTGGCGCGCAGGACCTCCATCCAGCGCATCTCGTCGCCGAGCATGTCCGCGGTTGGGTCCGTCCACGCGGTCGGCGCGGTCGGCATGTTGGCCGAGGGCACGTTGTAGTTCGCTTCGAGTTCGAGGTTGTTCTCGCCGACGAGGGAGAACTTGCCGTCGGCGAGGAGGTCGCCGGCGGCCAGCTCGAGTCGGTGCTTGATGGACAGGACGTGGGCGGCGACGTCGTCGTAGACGGCGTCGACGAGGTCGCGGGAGTCCATGCCGCGGTCGAGGTTCTCGAGGATGGTCTCGAACTCGCCGACGATGTACTTCTGCCCGAGGGGCAGGAGCTTGCCGGAGGTAGCGAACTGCGTGATCTCACGCGTTGCGACCTTGGTCTGCGCGTCCCACGCCCGGTAGGAAGCGGCGGCGACCCGGCGGCGGGTGCCGCGGTGCTCCCACTTGACCGAGTTGATGGTGCGCTCGGGGATGACGGACTGGGTGAGCAGGTAGTCCGCGGGGGTCTGGATCTCGCGGGCGAAGGCCTGGATCTCCGTCGGGCTGATGTCGCGGAGCAGGAGCTCCAGCATGTCGTTGGCCATGTTGGGCTCCTACTCAGATGCCGTAGACGAAGTTGGTGTTGGAGCCGGCCGGGACGTCCGTGGGGTCGAACGCGACCGGGAGCTGGGAGGCGTCGATCTGGCCGTGGACCATGAGCGGCGCGGCGCACTTGGTGGAGCCCGGGCTGAAGGCGACCTCGGTGAAGAGGAAGCCGGCGAACACGTCGGTTCCGTCGGCGGTGGCCGCGGTGCCGCCTGCGGTGGTGGTGGCGATGGTGATGTCGGGGCTGGTGCCGCCGGTGAACGCCTCGGTCGTGGTGGGTGCGGCAACGTTCTCGCCGAGCTGGGTGCCGCCCCAGGTGAGGGTCCACGGTCCGCCCGCAGCGCCCGTCACCGCCACGTCGCCGGGGGCGATGTTGGACAGGGCCTCGAGCGCGGTCTGCACCTGCGCCGCGGTGGCGTTGTACGCGATGGCGCCGGTGGTCTGGCCGGACCACGTGATGGTGAAAGTGCCGCCCGTCGGGCCGCCGGTCACGGTCAGCGTCTGGACTTCGTTGGTGACCGCGGCGTACGGCTCGAACAGGCCGGTCGTGGTGTTCTTGCCGAGCGGGATGCCGGACTTCAGCTTCCGCTCCGGCTGGTACTTCGACGCCTCGGTCCAGTGGAGGGTCTCGTCGAAGGCGGTGAGGTCGAGGGTGACGGTCTCGTTGGCTTCGATGCCGAGCATGCTCATGAGCCACGGGCGGCCTACGGCGAGCGTCTCGGTGCTGGTGTACGGCTGGATGTCCACGCCGTAGCCCCTTTCGCGATGTTCGCGGGTGTGTTCGGGCGCCAGGTGGTGGTGCCGTCCACGGGGGTCGGGCGTGGTCCCAAGTCGTGCGGGTTGTGCGGTGGTGCGGGTCAGGCAGCTTCGGGGTTGCGCAGGCCCATGCGTTCGGCGCGTTCGCGGGCGGCTGCGCGGATGGCGTCCTTGCCTGCGGCGGGGGTGCGGGGCAGCCCGCCTCCGGCGGGTGCTCCGGACGGGGCCGGCGGCAGGGTCTGCGGTGCGGGCGCCGGGGCGGTGGTGGTGCCGAACAGTTCGGGGCGGCGGGTCTTCAGCTTCTCGGCGGCGTCCTGGACGGCCTGCTCGTCGGCGTCGTCGTCGACGCGAAGGAGTGCGGCAGCGTCGTCGAGGTCGTCTCCGGTGGCGCCCAGGCCGACGAGGATGGAGCGGCGGATCGCGGCGCGTTCGCGGGTGACGGCTGCGGCTTCCTTCGCGGCGAGTTCCTGTTCGCGCCGGTCGAGCTCGGCGCGGCGCTTCTCGTCCTCGGACAGGGCTGCTTCCTGGGCCTTGCGTCCGGCCTCGATGAAGGCTTCGGCGTCCTCTATCTTGCTGAAGCCGAGCTTGGCGGCGAGGTCTTCGAGGGCCTTGCGTGCGCCGGCGCGCTCGCCCTGGGCCTTCTCCTTCGCGGCGAGGGAGGCGACTTCGTCTTGGGTGAAGACGCGGCTGGGAGGGGGTCCGGGCTTGGGGGGTTCGGCCGCGGGGTCTCCTCCGGCCGGCGGGTCGCCGCCGTCGTTGTAGAAGACGGCCATGCTCTGGACGCCGGTGTACGGGTGGGTCCAGGCGTAGGCGGCCGGGATGCCGGGGCGGTGCTGCTGCGCGGGGCGACGCATGGGTGCACTTCCTCCCAAGGAGTGGTCAGGCCCCGCGCCTGAGATCAAGGTAAGCACGGATTCGGTCACGTGTTGCCCCCGCTTCCCCTTGCGAGGTCTTCGTCGTCCTCACCGTCGGGGTTGTCGTCTTCGGTCGGCAGGATTGGCTGCGGGGCTTGAGCGGTGTCGGGTGCCTGCCGGCCGAGGAAGCGTGCAACTTCTTCCGGGTTTCCGAGGGCGTCGGCGAGGAACCGGGCCTGCTCAAACTGGCGGGACTCGATCTGCTCGATCTCGGACTGGGCGTCGTCGATGGGGAACCCGGCCTCGGTGAGCATCCGCACCGCGGTCTCCAGGGAGAACACCTTCCCGACGCCGGCCGTGACCTGCTCGAGGACTGCGGCCTTGTCGGTGGGCGTGTAGGGGCCGCGGATGAGGCGGGCGGGTTGGACGGGCAGGCCGATCCAGTCGGGGTGCTGTCCGGCGTGGTGGATGCGTTGGACCATGCGGAGCAGGAGCATGTCCTTGTGATCGCGGGCGAGGCGCATGCCGTCGATGAGGGAGTCGAGCGGTCCGAGGGACAGTTCGAGGGCGTATCCGGAGGGGACCTTGGAGGGGTCCATGGTGCCGAGGCTGACGGCGGGGAGGCGGACGACGTTGGCGGCCCGGTCGGCGAGGTCGTGCCGGTGGTCGCGGAGTTCGCGCAGTGCGGGGCTGGTGTCGATGGACGTGAGCTTGCCGTCCGCGCCGAGCATCCACACGGCGCCGGGGGCGACGTCGTACTGGGCGCGCGGGTCGGACACGCCGGAGATGCCGATCATCGGCAGGCCGGTGGTAGCGGACGCGCGGGAAGAGTCAGTGTCGGCACTGGCCAGCTCGTCGAACACCTGCAGTGCCTTCGCCAAAGATGACTGCCCCCAGTGCTCCTCCGCCGGGGGCACCGTGTTCGGCTGGTGGATCACCGGGATGAAGTCCAGGTACAGGTCGAGCCGGTCGAGGACTTCGCCGTCGGGGCTGGTGGCGTAGCGGGCCCGGTCGAGGGGGAGGGTGTCGACGTCGACGGGACCCTTGAGGTCGCCGAGTTCCCAGGTGGCGTCGGTGAGGTAGCAGGTCCGCCAGGCGGGTTCGTCGTTCCACGGGTACTGGCGGGAAATGCCGCCGGTCGCGGGGTCAACGGTGTCGCCGAGGCCGATGACGGGCGTGGCGGGGGCGTCGTCGGTCGGATCGGACATGACCGGGGCGCGGACGGGCCGGCCCGTGCGGTCGACACCGGACGCGGTACGGGGGCCGATCCAGCCGAGCTCGTAGGTGATGCGCCGCAGCCGCGGCTTGAGGCCGCGCTTCTTGTCCTCGGGGAGCTCCCACGCGAAGTGGACGCGTTCGGGGAAGTCGGAGCCGTCGCCGTCCTCGGGCAAAACGGGGAAGAAGAAGCCGGGATCGTAGGTCTTGAGGCGGACGCGACGCTTGGCTCCGTCCCAGTACAGGAGGTAGACGGCGTCACCAAGGCCGACGGCCTTGCGTTCGGCCTGCAGCATCCGCATCCCCAGCAGCTCGTTCTCCGCCCAGGTCCGCAGGAGTTCCTGTACCCGGGCGGCGGCCGCGTCCGCCTGGCCGGCGCCGGGGGTCTGCTCGGCGCCGGGGACAACGATGTGCTGCTCCCGGCCGAGGACGTGAGCTACAAGGGTGTCGACGAACATGCTGGGGTCGCCGAACTCGCGGCGTTCACGGGCGGTGTCGCCGTCACGGATCTGTGCGAGCTCGCCGGCCTGGTTGTTGTCGTAGGCGGCGAGGACCTTGTACGCGGCGAGACGGCGCTCGTCAGCGGCGGGGACCCAGGAGGCGTGGGCCTCGGGGAACGCGCGCCGGTTGGGCATGCCGAGGGCCGGGTCCGAGTAGATCGGCTTGTAGTTGAGCCACGACCAGGCGTCGATGACCATCGACTTGAGACCCACGCGGGCACCCCTCCGCTACCAGGCCCCGCGCCTGTGATCAGGGTACGGGCCTGCGGGCCGGGTGTTCCCCCCTGGCCCGTCGCGGTGGTTCTTGTAGTCCTATTGGGTGGTTACTGGAAGGTAGAAACGAAAACCCGTCCGAGAAATGCGGGTTGATCACGTTTTAGGAAGACGAGAGGGGCAGAACGCCCTGTCCGGCCACGTAGAGTGGTTCTCCACGGCGTTCATCAACGCTTACCTGCGACCCCCCTGGGACGACAGCTGTACCCGGGGTGATCGGCACCTCGGGTGCAGTTGCACCCGAAGGGAGGTAAGCGCATGGGGAACGAACAGCCGGACTGGAACCTCTGGCTCTTCGTGATCGCATGCCTTGAGCTGCTGACTCAGGCGATGACGAAGTGCTGCTAAGGGCTCCAGTCCGGTGCCCGTGAGCAGAGGCCGCCTCCCTGCCAGGGGGGCGGTCTTCTGCTTGTCTGTCTCTTCCTGGCTTCCTCAGTGCACGACCTTGTGCGTGTACAAGCTCGTTCACTAAGGCTCTACAGTACCCGGGTTTTCTGGGATTTATAAATCTGCGCGGATCACGAACCGTGAATAATCGCGATCTGGACCCGTCCAACGTCCAGCAGACTGCTGGTAGGCCGTCAGATCGCCGTCTGGGCCGTTTCGCAATCTTCCGGGTTCGTCATCTGCGTCCTCGGAGCCGGTTGTCACTGTAGTTACCGGTCCGTACGGGCCCTGAAGCGGGATCCGCAAGTTCCGTCAGAGCGTGAACGGCAGCGTCCATCCGGTCCGGAGAGTCCATCCCTGGGATCCAGGTGACCATCTGCGTCTCCAGTTCGTGGAACTCGCCAACGTGATGGACCTGCCCCGTCTCGTACAGCTGGGCGATCGGCTCGGCGCGCAGCCGCTTGCCCTTCTTCGCGTTCACGTCGACGATCCGCGGCATCGGCTGGCCGCCGGTCTTGCCCTGCCGTTCGAGTTCTGCCCAGGCCTGGATGACGTTCTGGCGTGCCATGTCGCCGCCGTAGTTGGTCTCTACGACGATGGCGTCGGCGTTGAGGTCGAGGGCGAGGAGGCAGGTCTCGCGGCCGCGGGCTTCGGCCGAGTGCCGGCCGGTCTTGTCTGCGAGGAGGTAGTAGTGGCCGTCGGTGGAGCGTCCTGCGGCAACGATGCCGCTCTCGTCGTGGCTGGTGCTGTCTCCGCCGGCGGGGTCGAGGGCGACGACGATACGAGCCAGGTCGACGCCCCGGAATGCGACGGGTGACAGGCGTGTGGTAGTGATCCACGCCCATTGCCAGACCCCGCCTTCGAGGGGGCGGGGCTGCTGCTGGTAGAGGGCCCACCAGACGCGTTCGCCGACGGCCTTGTGGGTTCGGGCGAGTTCTTCTTCGTCGTACTGGGCGGGCCAGAGCGCCTTGCCGGGGGTACGGCCGAGGGGGTCGGTGTCCGAGAGGGCGAGGGCGGGCAGGTCGATGAGGGTCCAGTTCTCGGGTTCGTTGGCGAGGATCTGGCCGGACAGGTCGAGCTCGTGCCATCTGGTGTTGATCAGGATGATGGAGGCGCCGGGGGCGCGGCGGGTGTAGAAGACGGACCGGTACCAGTCCCAGACGCGTTGGCGCTGTGCTGGACTGTTGGCGTCGTCGGAGCCTTTGAAGGGGTCGTCGATGATGCCGAGTGAAAATCCTTTGCCGGTGAGCGATCCTCCGACACCGGCGGTGACCATGCCGCCTCGGACGCTGGAGCCGCGGGGGGCTTCCAGATCGAACCGGTTGGCGGCGTGGCTTCCTGGGTCGAGGCGGATACCGAGGGTGTCGCCGTGTTCGCGGAGCTGGTCGCGGACCCAGCGGCCGTGGTCGTCTGCGAGGTCGGCACCGTAGGAGGCGATCATGACGCGGCCGGTGGGGTTGCGTCGCAGGTACCAAAGGGGTCCCCAGCGGGATGCTCGCTGGCTGTTGTGGGTCGGAATCATGGCCCGGCCGGCCAGGAAGAGATGGGACGGCGAGTCGACCTCGATGCACCGTGTGGCCGTAGCGCTGCGCCGCATGGCCATGACGTAGTGCCGGTTGGCGCGTATGCCGCTGCGGCACTTGATGGCCTTGCGGGGTAGTCGGGCGGCTCCTTCCATGTAGAACATGACGCGGTACTTCTTGCTGATGAAGCGCCCATTGAGGGTGGCATCACCGACGTTGAGGGAGGCCTTCCCGCCCAGGCTGTACACCAGCTCCTGCACGGCTTCAGCAAGCTCTTGCTTGATGCTGCAGAACTCGACCTGCCCGTCGTTGGCCACGTAACCGTCGGTGTCTACGAGACCCTGGAGTAGCTCCCTGCGCTGCGAGATGGACCCCCGCAGGTAGGGGGCGGGCACATGCTTGTTGCCGAGAACGCCCAGTTGTCGGAGCTGGCTGCGCAGCCCAACTACGCCGAAGACGGTCGGGTTGGCCCACTGGACTGTCTCGTAGCCCAGTTCGTGGATGACGGACCGCAGATGCTTGGCATCCTCCGGGTCGGCGGTGATGCCGCCGTCCAGAGAACGCCCGTCTCCGAGCCACGCACCGAGGAGGTAAGGCGGGACGAGGAGATCCTGATCTGGGAGTTCTAGGGCGTTCGCAGTCCAGATCATGGCCTGCTTGGAGCGCGGGCGCGCAAGGTCGCATGTGTTGTAGAGCCGATCTGAGTGTCGTCGGTCCAGGTTCGCCTTCCACTCATGGGCGTAGTCGGCCACGATGTGCCCGCCGCTATCTGTGACAACGTCGAAGCAGGGCCGGTCGTACCAGGTAGGAGACGTCCACGTCACGGTGCAGGGCTTCCCCAGCTCGTCAAAGATCTGGTCTCCGACCTCCAGTTCGCCCATCGTCGACCAGCCGTCCGGCGTCGGGATGGGTGTGTCGAGCGCGAGCGCCTTCCCGTGGCGTGGGGGCATGGTGAGCATGACCTGCATGCGTTCGCCTGCGGCAATGCGGCGGAACACGTCGTCGATGAGGTCGAGGTGGGGGGCTTGCTTCTCTCGTCCTTCGGTGAGGACGGCGGCCAGTGCACCGGGTGACTTGTCCATGGCCATCTGTCGTTCGACCCAGGCGAGCCGGAGGCGGACTTCGGGGCTGGCCTGGGCGACGATGCGCTGCCGGGTGGCTGCGGGCAGGGACCGGTACTCCTCGAGGAGTGTGGCCTCGAGCAGGTCAGCCGTCGCTGTCACCCGGCTCGTCCTTCATTGGGGGGATGGGTTCGCCGTTGAGGGTGATGAGGGTGTTGAGCTGGTCGAGGGAGCCGTTGCCGAGGGGGACGGCGCCTCCGTCGGGGCCGCTGATCTCGGTGCGGACGGGCGAGTCGAGGCCGTTGAGCTTGGCGCGCCGGTCCATGAGCCGCAGCACGGTGTCGACGGCACGGACGTCGATCTCTTCGGCAACGATGTTGCGGTCCTTGTCGAAGATGGGGCTGGGCTTGGTGGCTTTCTCCCAGACGGCGGCGAGGAGCTCGTCGAGGCGTTCGTTCTCCTGCTGCCGGTAGGCGGACACGGCGGCGGCTTCTTCTTCGCGGTGCTCCTCAAGGGCGCGGATCATGTCCTTGGAGGCGGCCTGCCGGCTGGTGTAGCCGAGGGCGAGGATGCGGGGGTCGTCGAAGCGGACGCCGGACAGGCGCAGCTTGACGAGTTGGGCGCGGCGGTCGGCGATCTCTGCTTGTCGTGCTTTGGAGATGGGCATGGCGGTGGGGCTCCCGCTCTCGGTCAGTTGTCAGGCCCCGCGCCTTGTCACAGATGATCCCCTGATTTCGGCGTTTGGTTCCCCCTGGGCGGGGTTGGAGGGGATGCTGCCCGGCATGAGACGTGTGCGTGTGGTGGGGGCTGTCGCGGTCGTGGTGCTGGCGGCTGCGGGGTGTGGTGGCGGGGATGGGGTGGATGCGAAGCCGTCGGAGTCGGCTGCCGCGGCGTCGCCGGTGGAGGAGGCGTTTACGCCGGATCCGTCGCCGTCGTTCCCGGATACGGCTGCGGGCCGGCTGGACAGGCTGGCGGATGAGAAGGGCTGGTTCGTCGACGATGCGGGGACGTGGCCGTCGGGTTATGTGGGCCGGATCTGTCGGGGGATGACGCGGGTGGAGTCGGAGGGGCAGGATCCGCAGCAGTGGCTGGCCGAGGAGGAGGATCCGGCGCCGTCGCCGCGGGAGATTTTGAAGGCGGGGGCGAAGGATCTGTGCCCGCGGTGGGCGAAGGAGATCGTGGAGGTTGCGGGTGGGTCGTGGCGTCCGGATCCGGTGTACGCGGATGGCACGTATGTGGTGGCTGCGGAGCCGGGTGAGCCGGATCCGGTGTCGGGCGAGGTGGCGATCACGCCGGGCCGGTGGCGGGTGTCGGGTGATCTGGAGGATTGCTACTGGGAGCGGACGTCCAGGTCGGGCGAGATTTTGGACAACAACTTTGCGACGTCGGCGCAGGAGATCACGGTGACGATCCGGGCGTCGGATGGGCAGTTCACTGCGCGTGGCTGTGGGGTGTGGGAGAAGGTCGGTTAGCGGTCAGCGCAGGAAGGCCCCGTCACCCTCCTCCGGTGACGGGGCCCCACGGGGTTACTGGGTGGGAAGCATCGCTGTGGCGATGGCGTGCAGCATGCGCGCGTAGCGGACTTCTGGGCTGCTGGTGTCCGTGGACGGCGGGACAGGCTGCCCACCCAGTCGGGGTGCCAGCGTGTAGAAGTCGTAGAACTCTTCGAACGTCATGCCTGCTGCCCGTTCGACGACCCGGATCGTGCTCGCCTTGTCGTTCTCGGACTGCTGGTTCCATGGTTTCTTGGCCCACTGTGGTCCGAGGGCGATGGAGTCGAAGGTTCGCTGGGCGTCGTGGACGAGAGCCGCTGTTCGCGCGAGCGGGGTGGTGTCGGCGTCAGTCATGGTGCCTCCAGCGGGAAGGGGTTACGGCCTGGGCGGGGAGATGGGCGCGGGGACGTCCGGGCTCCCCGCCCAGGCTGTGCTCTTTCAGGGTGGGGCATGTTCGGGGGTTTGTCTGAGGTGCGTTCCCCTGGCGGTGAGTGCGCGTTGGAGGGGGCTGTGTTCGGGTGGGGTGTGGGG
>NZ_RDBP01000068.1 GCF_008042045.1 Streptomyces sp. T39 | reverse complement strand
ACCCGGCGGTGGTCCCGCCCGCCGCGGCCCCGGCGACCGGGACCACCGCCGGGTCCGCCACCGCCACCCCGTCGGCGGACCCGCACGGCGCGGCCGTCGCCGACGCGGTACCGGTCGCGCAGGCGCAGGACGCGGCCGCCCCGGCCGGTGCCGACGCCGCTGCGGCGTCGCACGCCTCCGGCGCGGCCGTCGTGCCCGTGTCCGGACGCGGGCAGGCGGACGGCGGGGAGGACCGCGCCACCGTGCTGGTGCGCCGGGCCGGGGCGAGCGGGCGGCCCCCGTCGGGAAGGGACACCACGCCCCTGCTGGTGAAGGATCTCGTCCCCGCCGAGCCCCGCGCCGCGGCGCCCGTGCCGCTCCCCCGGCCCTCCGGCACCCCCGACCAGGGACCCGGCGGCGCCCCCGCGCCCGTTGCCGCGCTTCCCGCCGGCGGCGCGCCGCAGCTGCCGTACACCGCGGGTGCGCTCACCGCGGGTGCGCGGCCGCCGCTCACCGCCGGCCCCGGCCCGGCCCTGCGGACCGAGGCCGCCGGGATCGGGCGGCGCGGGCTGCTCGTCGCGGCGGCGGCCGGTGCCGCCGGGCTCGTCGTCGGCGGCACGGCCGTGGCCGCCCTCGCGGGCGGCGAGGAGGCGAAGCCCGCCGCGCCGAAGCCCGCGCCCGCGTCCCGGCCGAGCCCCATGGCGGGCTTCGCGCCCGACGCGCAGTGGCGCTACGAGCACCCCGCGCCCCCCGAGCAGCCCGAGGGGGCCCCCGCCGTCCCGCTGGGCGCGGTCGTGTGGCAGGACAAGCTGCTGCTGCTCACCGACGCCCAGGGCACGGCCGCCGTCGATCTGCGCACGGGGCGGCGGGTGTGGACGCTCGAAGAGGCGGCCTCCGCCACCCGGGTCGTCCCCGTCGGCACGTACTGCCTCGTCGACACGGCCGAGGAACTGCTGTGGGTGTCGGCGGCCGACGGCAGGGTCGGCCAGCGTCTCGCGAAGAAGACCCTCGCCCTGCCCGGCGAGACCCTGACGATCGGGCAGGTCCTCGGCTCGGACGGGCCCACCGCCTGGTTCACCGCGCATGTGCAGCGGACCGTCGAGCGGACGGTGCGGGGACGCAGGCAGAAGGCGGCCGTGCGGGAGGCGTACGTCATCGCCTACGACCTGGCGGCCCGCGCGCAGCAGTGGCGGACGCGGGTCCCCGAGGGGCGCGCGCCCCACACGCCCGCGTACCAGCTGGTGGCGGTCCGCCGCGACGACGTCCTCGTACGGCAGGACGGCCGGACCCTGACGCCCGCGCAGCAGAAGGCGGCGCGGAACGGTTCGGTGCTCCACTCCCTGGACCGCGCCACCGGCAAGGCGCGCCCGGGGACCCTGCTCACGGCCGTCGGCGCGACGGCGGCCGTCACGGGCGACGCCTCGGGCCGGATCTACGCGGCGGCGGGCGGCGAACTGCACGGTTACACCGGTGCCGACGGCCGCCGCCTGTGGCGGGTGGCAGCGGCGAACACCCGGGGCGAGCCGGGGGTGTTCGCCTATGGCACGCCCCTGGTCGCGGGCCCGGCCCTGTACGTGGCCAACCGCTTCCAGCAGGTGTGCGCCGTCGACACCGCGACCGGCCGCGAACTGTGGCGCCGCTCGACCCAGGCGCCCGCGTGGCGCGAGACCCCGGTGACGGCGCTGAGCCCGAGCGGCCGCACGGTCCTCACGGGCGACGCCGTCCAGCTGACGGCGTTCGCGGCACGCGACGGCAGGCGGCTGTGGAAGTTCCAGGAGGCGGGTGCCGAGGACGCGCCGGAGCAGGCCACTCCGCGCTATGCGGCGTTCCCGGCCGGCACGCGTACGGTCGTGCGGCGCGGCAGGACCTTCTACGCCCTCCCGGTGAGCTGAGGGCCCTGATCCCGGCGGGTGCGGGTGCGGGTGCCCCGGCACCGCGCCGGCGGTGCGCAGGCGGAGGCATGCCTCCGCCGCCCGAGGGCTGCGGCCCGGGACGAGCGGCCACCTCCGCCCGGCGAACCGCCCCCGGGCCCTGCGGGCCCAAGGCCCCCGCCGGTCCGCCTGATCCGGACGGAAAGCACCGGCGCAGGCGCGCGGGCAGGCGGGCGGAGTGTGCCGGGACGGGTGACCGCGTTGCGCCGTACCGACCATCCGCCGTGGCCGGACGGACCGGAGCGGACACCCTCTGCGCGGGGGCCCGATCCGCCCCGTCCGCACTCGGAGGTGATGGCGTGTCAGACAGGCTGCTCGCCGGGGTGTGCGCGACGGCGCTCGCCGTCGTCACGGCCCTGGCCGCGACACCGGGTCACGCCGCCGTCCCCGTGCCGGATCCGCCGGCGCGAAGCGCCGTCGGCAGGGTGCTCGGCGATCTCGGGGACGGAGTCGTCGAGGCGCTCACCGGCGGCGTCCCGGAGCGCGGCGAGCCCGGGCCGCCGGTGAACGGGGCGGGAGTGGTGTCCCGGATCCGGGAGTTGTACGCCCAGGCGGCCGACGCCGAGCGCAGCGCCCGGGAGGCGTCCTCGGCCCTGCGGAGCCGGCGCGCCGCGACGGCCCGGCTCCAGCGGCAGCTGCACGCCGCGCGCACGGCGCTGGAGAGGAGCCGGGGGGACGCCGGGCGGATCGCCCGGGTGCAGTACCAGGGCGGCTCCGAACTCTCCGCCCAGCTGCGGCTGCTCCTCGCCCGCGACCCGGAGCAGGCTCTCGAACAGGACTACCTGATGGAGCGGGCCGCCGTCGCCCGACTCGCTGCGACGACCCGGCTGACGGCCGCCGAGGCACGCGCCCGCGCCCTCGCCGAGGCGGCGCGGGCCGGGCTGGACGCGGAACTCGTCCTCGCCGTCCGGCAGGAGGAGGCGCGGGCGCGGGCCGTCGCCCGGCTGCGGTCGGCCGAGGCGCTCCTCGCGACGCTCTCCGCGCAGGACGTCGCCGCACTCGACGCGTGGCCCGCTCCATCAGGTAGTCCTGTTCGAGAGCCTGCTCCGGGTCGCGGGCGAGGAGCAGCCGCAGCTGGGCGGAGAGTTCGGAGCCGCCCTGGTACTGCACCCGGGCGATCCGCCCGGCGTCCCCCCGGCTCCTCTCCAGCGC
>NZ_RDBP01000067.1 GCF_008042045.1 Streptomyces sp. T39 | reverse complement strand
ATGCTGGGCCTCGACAAGGCCGACCACGACCGCTTCCACGGCTGGTACACCAGCGTCGTCGCCTTCCTCGGCAACCTCTCGGGCGACCCGGACGTCACCGCCGCCGGACTGCGCACCCGGACCGAGTTCGCCGATTACATGATCCCCGTCATCCGCGAACGGCGCGCCCACCCGGGCGACGACCTGCTGTCCGGCCTGTGCACCGCGGAGGTCGACGGCGTGCGCATGAGCGACGAGGACATCAAGGCCTTCTGCAGCCTGCTCCTCGCGSMCGGCGGCGAGCTGTTCGGGGTGGGCGAGGAGGTTGGCGAAGATGCAGGCGATGGCCTTGTCGGTGGTCTCGCCGCCGTGCGCGAGGACCGCTCGCTCATCGACCGGGCGTTCGCCGAGACCCTGCGCTACACCCCGCCCGTGCACATGATCATGCGGCAGACGGCCGCCGAGGTCACCGTCAGCGGCGGCACGATCCCCGCCGGCGCCACGGTCACCTGCCTCATCGGCGCGGCCAACCGTGACGCGGACCGCTACCGCGACCCGGACCGCTTCGACATCTTCCGCGACGACCTGACCGCCACCACGGCCTTCTCGGCCGCGGCGGACCACCTCGCCTTCGCGCTCGGCCGCCACTTCTGCGTCGGCGCCACTTCTGCGTCGG
>NZ_RDBP01000066.1 GCF_008042045.1 Streptomyces sp. T39 | reverse complement strand
AGTCGATCAGCGCCGAGCGTTCGCCCACCGGCGGCAGTTCCTCCGCCTCCGCCTCGTACTCGGCCAGCAGTCCCGTCGTCGAGACCTTCTCCCCGCTGAGCACGGCCGCCACGAGCCGGTCGCGCAACGGCCCGGGGAAGGCGAGCAGATACGGCTTGAGCGCTTCACGGTTCTCCATGGGCCCGAATTCTGGCAGCAGGGCCCGCGAGAGCCGGCTCGACGGCCACGACGGGCAGCCCAGCCAGGCCCGCGGGTACGGCGTGATGCACCTGGTGGACAACCTGCGGCAGCAGACCCTGCGCGAGGCCGCGAAGCTCACCGGTATCCCGGCCGACTCGCTGCGCCGGGACACCGCCGCCAACATCCGCGGCGGCGCCGCCGTGCTCCGCGCCCGCGCCGACGCCGCCGGACTCACCGAGGCCGAACGCGCCCGGCCCGCCGCCTGGTACGAGGCCGTCGCCCGCTACGGCGGCGCCGCCGACCCGCGCACCGCCCGCTTCTACGCCGACGGCGTCTACGACGTGCTCGCCCAGGGCGTCGACGCCCGCGCGGAGGACGGCTCCGCCGTCACCGTCCGCCCGGCGGCCGTCCGGCCCGACCGCGGCGCGTACGCCGACGCGGCACCGCTGGCCGCCGCCCCCGACTACCCGTCGGCCCTGTGGGTGCCGGCCAGCACCGCCAACTACAGGGTGGGGCGCACCTCCGCGATCACCGCGGTCGTCGTGCACGTCACCCAGGGCTCGTACGCCGGCACCATCAGCTGGATCCAGAACCCCGCGTCCCAGGTCAGCGCGCACTACGTCGTCCGCTCCTCGGACGGCCAGGTGACGCAGATGGTCAGGGAGAAGGACACCGCCTGGCACGCCCGTTCCGGCAACCCGTACTCCGTCGGCATCGAGCACGAGGGATGGGTCGACAACCCCGCCTGGTTCACCGACGCCATGTACCGCTCCTCCGCGGCGCTCACCCGCTCGATCGCCGACCGCTACGGCATCCCCAAGGACCGGGCGCACATCGTGGGCCATGTGGAGGTCCCGGGCAACGACCACACCGACCCCGGTCCGCACTGGGACTGGAACCGCTACATGCAGCTGGTGGGCGGCAGCACGACCGCCCCCGTGCAGCTCAGCTTCTCCTCGTACGCGACCCTGCGCACCGGGTCGACGGGCGACCAGGTGAAGGCCGCCCAGTGGCTGCTGAACGCCCAGGGCTTCAACGCCGGTGCGGTGGACGGCGACTTCGGCACCGGGACGGCGACCGCGGTCCGCGCGTTCCAGACGGCGAAGGGACTCGGCGCGGACGCCGTGGTCGGCGCGAAGACCTGGACCGCCCTGCTCTCGGCCGGCGCCCGGCCCCTGCTGGAGCAGGGTTCCTCCGGCGAGGCCGTCCAGCGCCTCCAGCGTGCGCTGACGGCCGCGCTGGCCCGGACCGTCTCCGCCGACGGCATCTTCGGCTCGGGCACCGCGCAGGCGGTACGCGACTACCAGTCCTCCCGCGGCCTCGGCGTGGACGGCGAGGTGGGCCCGGCGACCTGGGGCGCCCTCCAGGCCGGGCGCTGACGCCCGCGCACGAGCCGGGCCCGCCGTGCCCCGGCAGGGACGTGCCGTCCCTGCCGGGGCCCTCGTGCGGGCGGGTCCGGTGAACGGTGACCGGAACCCGTGAGACCGTCCGGCGCGTCCCTGTTCCTGGACGACGGATGGCCCGAAGCGTGCCACCCCGCTGATGCAAGGGTTCTCGATCATGGACGACGCATTCCGGACGGGACACGCACGACCCCACCGGGTGCCCGACACGCGTGCCGGGCACGCGGATGAGGCGGGACCCATGACCACCAGCCTGTCGTTCGACGGCGGATGGCGGGCAGCGGTGACGGACGACCCGCTCTCCGTCACCCCGCGCTTCACGGGCGACACCGTGCTCCTGATGGAGCACGCGGACGCGAAGGAGCGTGAGCGGTTCCTCGCGGACACCTTCGGCAGCGAGCACTGGCTCTGGGACATGCCGGACGTCTTCCGCTTCGATCCGGACGGCCGGGAGCTGGCCGGCGCCGAGTTCCAGATGCCGTACGTCTCCGCGTACGCGGAGATCTCCGACCGTGTTCCCGCCCTGCCCGCCGTCCGGCCGGGCGGGCTCCGGGCGGACGAGGTCCGGGGCTTCCGGCACGAGATGTGCGCGGTGCTGTGCCGCGCCCCCGGGGACGCGGAGCTGGTCGGTCTGCGGGACACCGGCGTCCTCGGCGATCCGCCGGACGCCTGCGTCGGCATCGCGCGCGACGTGGCGCTCCTCGTCCGGCGGGGCGCCGTCGTCGGCTGGAGCATCACCGACCCGGCGCGCTACCTGACCACCGTCCACGCCGCCCCGGACCCGGCCCCGCCGTCGGCGGCGACCCGCCGTCTGCTCACCGAGTGCCTCGATCTGATCACCGAGCCGCTCGTCGACGACCTGGTGGACGGCGAAACCGCCGCCCTCACCCGGCTCCGGGCGGCCGACGAGGCCCTGCGCGCCCAGCGCGAGGACCGCCACCGGGCCGACGCCCTGCTCGCACTCATCGCCACCTGCGTCGAGGACTACGGCAACGGGTGACGGCGGGTCGGGTCAGGCCGGCGGTTTGGTGTCGCCGACGAGCCGCAGGGCCGGACGCTCGACGGCGAACTCGCCGATCTCCAGCGCCGCTTCCCGCCAGTGCCCGGCGAGATGGTGCAGGTATTCGCTGTCATGGCTGTAGCCCGGCGGCGGGGAGTCCGGGGTGGTGGGCCAGAGCATGGTGACGGCGAAGCGGACCGCGTGCAGGGCCGAGCCGACGTGCGGGTCGGCGCCGTTCTCCAGGCGCACCAGCAACTGGAGCCGGCTGGCGATGTCGGTGAGTTCCTCGTAGGCCTTGGCGCGCTGGCGGGCGCGGGCCGCCTCGATGTCGGCGTTCACGGTTCCTCCGGTACTCGGTGGGACAGGTGGGTCACGCGGCCTCGGCCTGCGCGGCGAGCCGGCAGTCACGGCAGAGGCCGGGCTCCGGTGCGCGGATGACGCGTGTGCAGGTGCCGGTGCAGTCGTGGAGGGGGTGGAGGACCTCGGGC
>NZ_RDBP01000065.1 GCF_008042045.1 Streptomyces sp. T39 | reverse complement strand
ATCCGCCGCCCCGGCGGGGCCGGACGCGAACCGGCTCCCGCCGTGCGGGAATTGCCCGGAAGACCGGCGGCTGTGTCCATAACCGGCCAGCGGACATGCCGTACGCCCGCTACGACACCCTCCGCAAGGAGCACGGGCAGATCGCGCCGGTGCTGCTCCCCGGCGACGTCCGGGCCTGGTTCGTGCTCGGCCACCGGGAGAACCTCGAGGTCATGCGCTTACCATCGCTGTGGTCCTGCGACTCGCGCATATGGAACACACGTCTGTCCGCCGACTCGCCCCTGCTGCCCGTCACCGCCTGGCAGCCGCTGCTGGTCTTCGCCGACGGCGAGGAGCACGCCCGGCTGCGCGCGGCGGTGACGGACAGCCTGGCCCGGTTCAACCGCCACGGCGTGCGCCGCTACGTCGTCCGCTACACCGACCAGCTCGTGGACGAGTTCGCCAAGACCGGCCGCGCCGACCTGGTCGCGGACTTCGCGCAGAAGCTGCCCATCCTGGTGCTCGCCCGGCAGTTCGGCGTCCCGGAGGAGGACGCGCTGCCGATCGGCGCCGCCGTCCGCGACATGGTCAGGGGCACCGAGACCGCGCTCCAGAGCAACCAGTACGTGCCGACCGTCATGTCCGACCTGGTCAAGCGCCGCAAGGAGAAGC
>NZ_RDBP01000064.1 GCF_008042045.1 Streptomyces sp. T39 | reverse complement strand
TGGCTGCGGCTCCTTGCGCCGGGGGAGGCGGCCCGGATAGGGCCTGCCGTAGAGGAAGAGCGTCAGGCCGCACCCCAGGGCGCCGGCCACGGTGACGGGGAGCAGCACGTCCGCCGTCAGCGACCAGCCCTCGGCGTGCGCCCCGCCCAGGGCGTGCGAGGTCGCGGCGGCCGACCCCTCGATCCTGCGCGGCGCGTCCGAGCCGCCGGTCACGTACGCGAGCGCCGCCAGCTCGTCCCGCACCCGCTGCTGCGCCCCGTGCTCCTGCGCGCCGCCGGCGCCGAGCAGCACCGGGGTCAGCAGCACCGGCACCGACGCGGCGAGCAACTGGAGGCTCACCAGGCGCAGACGGTCCCGCAGGAAGACGCAGGTGCCGACGACGACCAGCGCGAAGAGCGCCGTGACGAGCACGGCGACGGCCGCCGCCGTCAGCACGAGCGGACTCCAGCCCGTCGCCTCCTCGTCCCGGTCGCGCAGCTGGCCCTCGACGTGCTCGATGCGGTCGAGCAGCCCGACGGGCTGCGCCCCGTCCCCGTCCTGCGGGACCGGGCTGCGCAGCATGCCCTCCGCGTACTCGACCCCGGCCTCGCGCAGCAGGGTGCTGCCGCGGTTGCGGTCCGCCCAGGCGATCTTGTCGCCGTAGGCGACCACGAGCCCCGAGACCACGCGCAGTTCCTGCTCCTGACCCCGGTCCAGCGCCCGGCTCTGGGCGACCCGGGTGAGGTGCTGGGTGGCGTCCGTGAGATGGGTGCGGTACGTGTCACCGAGCTCAACCGCCCCGTAGGGGGTGGTGTGCAGCAGACGCAGCTCGGCCTCCCGCTGCGCCAGTGCGAGCGACGTCCGCGCCTGCGCCAGCCCCACCAGCGCCGGCACGGAACGGTCGCGCAGCCGCTCCGTCGAGGCGTGCACCTCGTGGAACGCGGCCGCCACCAGGGCCGCCGCGATCAGGGCGAGCGCGGGCAGCACCAGCATCCGGCGCCGCAGGAAGGCGGCCGTCGGCCACCGCCCGCCGGGCCCGGTGCCGGTCGCCCACGCCCAGGTGCGGCGCGGCAGCCCGCGGGCCCACGCCCGCAGCCGCCCGGGCGCGCGCCGCACCTGGGCGTGGGCGACCGGCACCGGGCCCGGCGGGCGGTGGCCGACGGCCGCCTTCCTGCGGCGCCGGATGCTGGTGCTGCCCGCGCTCGCCCTGATCGCGGCGGCCCTGGTGGCGGCC
>NZ_RDBP01000063.1 GCF_008042045.1 Streptomyces sp. T39 | reverse complement strand
TTCTGGGCCTCCAAGATCGCCGCCGCCAACCAGAGCGCCGGCGCCGGCGACCTCCTCATGAACGTCATCGCCGCCGCCGTCATCGGCGGCACCAGCCTCTTCGGCGGCCGCGGACGCACCTGGAACGCCCTCCTGGGCGTCATGGTCATCGTCTCCATCCAGTACGGCCTCGCCCTCGAAGGCATCGCCACCCCCATCCAGTACATGATCACCGGCGGCGTCCTCCTCGCCACCGTCGTCATCGACTCCATCACCCGCAAGACCCAGAAGACCGCAGGCCGCGCCTGACACCCCCGCCCGCACAGGGCGGACCGGTGACGAGGTCCCACCCACGGGGGGTGGGACCTCGTCGCATGCGCAGGCACCCTTGCCGAGCGGCCGGATGTCGCGAACAGTACGGCCCATGGCGACAGTTGTGCTGGTGGGGACGCTGGACACCAAGGGTGTGGAGTACGGCTGGCTTCGGGAGAGGCTGCTCGGCCACGGGGTCGAGGTGCTCCTCGTCGACACGGGCGCGCTCGGCGCGCCCCGTGCCGCCGCCGACGTGTCCGGCGAGGAGGTGGCCCGCGCGGCGGGCGCGGACGCGCAGGCGCTGCGCGCCGCCGGGGACCGCGGGGCGGCCGTCACGGCCATGGCGGACGGCGCGGCCGAGGTCGTCTCCCGGCTCCACGCCCAGGGCCGGCTCCACTGCGTCCTCGCCGTCGGCGGCAGCGGGGGCACGTCCATCGCCACCCGGGCGATGCGCCGGCTGCCGCTGGGCGTGCCGAAGCTGATGGTGTCCTCCATGGCCTCCGGCGATGTGGCGCGATACGTCGGATCGTCGGACATCACCATGATGTACAGCGTCGTCGACATCGCGGGGATCAACCCGGTGCTGGCACCGGTGCTCGCCAACGCGGCGGACGCGGCCGCCGGGATGGCGAAGGGCTTCGCGGCCTCGCCCCGTGCCCTGCACCCGGCCGGCCTGGCGGCCGGCGAACGGCCGCTGGTGGCGGCGAGCATGGCGGGGGTGACCACGCCCGGCGTGGACGCGGCACGCGCCCGCCTCGGCGAACTCGGTTACGAGGTGCTGGTGTTCCACGTCAGCGGCACCGGCGGGCGGACGCTGGAGTCCCTCGCCGGCCAGGGCCTGTTCGCCGGGGTGCTGGACCTCACGCTCAGCGAACTCGCCGACGACCTGGTCGGCGGCATCCTGTCGGCCGGCCCGGACCGGCTGACCGCCGCCGGGCTCGCCGGGGTGCCTCAGGTGGTGAGCCTCGGGGCGCTGGACATGGTGAAGTTCGGCCCGCCCGAGACTGTCCCCGCCGCCCTGCGCCACCGCAGTCCGCTCGTGCACAACCCGTCGATCACGGTGGTCCGCACGACGTCCGGCGAGTGCGAGGAGCTGGGCCGGCGGATCGCGGCGAAGCTCCGCGCCGCCCGGGGCCCGGTGGAGGTGTGCGTACCGCTGCGCGGGCTGTCGACGCTGGGCGCCCCGGGCGGGCCGTACCACGACCCGGCCGTCGACGGGGCCTTGTTCAGGTCGCTGCGGGCAGGGCTGGAGGGCAGCGCGGTGGAGATCGTGGACCATGACACGCACATCAACAGCGAGGCGTTCGGCCGGGCCGCGGCGGACCGCCTGCACCGGCTGATCCCGGCCGCGCGCCGCCCCGGCGCGCCCGCCGGGTGAGCGGGCCCCGGCCCGCCCCGAGGCCCTCCGTGCCCCCGGCCGGCGGGGTCCCCACTACCCCGCCGGATGGTCCGTCGGGTCGTCCGGCGATGCGGCGAGCAGAGCCGTCAGGTCCCGTACGAACGCCGCGGTGCGCTCGCCCTCCATGCCGCCGAGCGGGGCGAGCCGGCTGTCGATCAGCTCGTGCACGATGCCGACGGCCCGGGCGGTGACCTCGTCCCCGCGCGCGGTGAGCGCCAGTCGCACCGCACGGCTGTCGACGGCGTCCCTGGTCCGCTCCACCATCCCGGCCGATTCCAGCGAACGGGCCAGTTTGGAGACGTAGAGCGCCTCCAGCCCGGTGTGGTCGGCCAGTTCGCGCTGGCTCGGCCTGATCCCCGACCGGCCGAGCCCTCGCAGCGTCGCGACGACCGAGTACTGCGCATGGGTCAGGCCGAGCGGGGCCAGCGCCCGGTCGACGGCCACCCGCCACTTCATCGACAGCCGCCACACCAGGAAGCCCGGCGTCGCTCCCGCGGTCCCTTCGCTCATGCCCGGTACGGTACATGGCTACTGTCGCCCCGCTCCCGGCCCCCGGCCGGGCTCCGCCGCCCTCAGTCCAGCGTCTGGGTCACTTCGGCCCGCTCCGGCGTGAGCACGAGGCGCCCGCGGGCTCCGTTGACGAGGGGCAGGTAGGGCGGGACGTGGCCGCACTCGACGTCGGCGACGATCGGGACGCCCAGGGGGCCGAGCGCCTCCAGGACCGCCTCGTGCTGGGTGAGCGACGGGGTTCCGGGGCCGGGCGACCGGCCCACGAGGACGGCGTTCGCGTGGTCGAAGACGCCGGCCAGCCGCATCCCGTGCAGATTGCGGCAGATCTCCAGGGCGTCGTCGCCCCCCGCCTCCACGTAGACCAGCAGCCCCTCCGGGGCCTCGGCCCGCGCGAAGGCGGAGACGTCGAGATACGGCGAGCCCGTGAGGTTGCTCAGGGTCTCGATGCAACCGCCGATCAGGCGGCCCTCCGCCTCCACGTCCCCGTCGGCGTCCAGCCTGGTCCACCGGCCGGGGGTGTCGAGGGTGAGGTCCCGCACGCCGGGGCGGGCGGCCCAGTCGTCGCGGCCCGAGGCGCGGTGGCGGCCGGGCGGGGTCTGGGTGAAGCGGTGCCCGCGCGGCGCCGCCGCGATGTCGAGCCACGACAGCAGCCCCTCGGGCGGCCGGTAGGGCGTGTCCATCAGGTTGTTGCCGTGGAGTGTCGCCGTACCGGTGAGGAGGGTCAGCGGTGTCATGACCGTCGACATGTCCGAGTACCCGACCAGCCAGGTCGGCTCGGCCTCCCGCAGCGCGTCCCAGTCGAGCAGCGGGAGGAGGTCGATCGCCGTCTCACCGCCCCACGGCGGGACCACGGCCCTGACGGCGGGGTCCGTCATCATCGACATCAGTTCACGCGCACGCTCGGCGGCGGGGGCGCTGACATGGCCGGAGCCGTCCATGCAGGCGCCCGTCACGACCTCGTACCCCCGTGCCTCCACATCGGCGACGGCCACCTCCAGGCGGGCGCGCAGTTCCTCGGGGACTCCGGTCGACGGGGAGGTCACCCCGACGCGGTCACCGGGACGCAGGGGCTGGGGGTAACGGATCGGCATGCGGCGGAGTCTGGCACGCCTCCGCCGGGCGCCCAAGCGGGTTTCTCCGGGGCAGCGGAGCCCGGGATCGTCAGGCGTCGTCCGGCGTCAGCTGCTGTTCGGTCCAGATCGTCTTGCCGTGGGGCGTGTACCTGCTGCCCCAGCGGTGGGTCAGCTGCGCGATCAGGAACAGGCCGCGGCCGCCCTCGTCCGTCACCCTGGCGCGGCGCAGATGGGGCTGGGTCTGGCTGGGGTCGGAGACCTCCAGGATCAGACGCCGGTCCCTGATGAGCCGCACTCCGACGGGCCCCCCGGCGTAGCGGATGGCGTTGGTGACCAGTTCGCTCACGATCAGTTCGGTGGTGAACACGAGGTCGTCCAGTCCCCACGAGGCGAGCCGGCCGGCCACCTCGGCGCGTGCCTCGGCCACCACCTTCCCGTCCGCGGGGAACTCCCAGGCGGCCACGTCCTCCGCGGGGGTCACGGCGAGCCGGGCGAGCAGCAGGGCGGCGTCGTCGTCCGGCGGGTCGGCGAGGAAGGGCACCAGGACGGTGCGGCCGATCTCCGGCACGGGTCGCGTCCGGTCCGGCGGCGTCCGGCGGAGGTGGTCCGCCACCCGCCCGGCGCCGCCCGGCCCCTGCGCGGAGAGCGACCCGGCGGTGAACGCCAGCAGATCGCCCTGGCCCAGCTCCAGTTCGACGGGCTCGAACGGCGCGCCGCCCAGCCCCAGCGCCGGTCCCGCGGGCAGCTCCACAGGTGTGGTGCCGCCGCCCGCGGGGGCGAGCAGCGGCGGCGCGTGGCCGGCGCTGGCCAGCAGGCAGTGGGCGGTGACGGGGTCGTAGACCGCGTAGAGGCAGGTGGCTCCGCGTACCGATCCCTCCGCGTCACCGGGTGGTTCGTCCTCCGCGAGACGGACGACGAGGTCGTCGAGGTGGGTCAGCAGCTCGTCGGGCGGCGGGTCGAGGTCGGACAGGGTGCGCACGGCGGTGCGCAGGCTTCCCATGGCGGCCGCGGCGCCGAGCCCGTGTCCGCGGACCGTGCCCACCACGAAGGCGACCCGGGCCGACGAGAGCGTGATGACGTCGAACCAGCTGCCGCCGGTGCCGGCGACCGTCCGGCCGGGTACGTAGATGCCGGCGGTCTCGGCCGCGGTCAGCTTGAGCACGGGCCGGGGCAGCAGGCTGCGCTGGAGGGACTCGGCGGTACGGCGTTCCCGGGTGTAGCGGCGGGCGTTGTCGATGGCGAGACCGGCCCGGGACGCGATGTCCTCGGCGACGGAGGCGTCATGGGCGTCGAAGGGCGGCCGGTCGCCGGCGCGCCAGAGTCCGACGGCGCCGAGCACCTGCCCGCGTGCCTGGAGCGGCACGACCATGAACGAGGCGGCACGGTCGGCCAGCAGCAGGCGGACCCGGTCGGGGTCGCCGGCGACCTTCGGCCGGAGGGAGTCGAGGTCGGCGACGACGACGGCGGAGCCGGCGCGCAGCCGGTCGCTCTCGTACCCCTGCACGCTCAGGATCTCGCCCGGCTGGTACAGCTCGCCCGGCCAGACCCCGTCCGAGGCGACCGCGGCCACCCGCCGCATCGGCGCCCCGGTCGCGAACTCCCCCGGCTCCTCCCCCACCAGGACGGT
This sequence comes from Streptomyces sp. T39, assembly GCF_008042045.1. Classification (GTDB taxonomy): domain Bacteria; phylum Actinomycetota; class Actinomycetes; order Streptomycetales; family Streptomycetaceae; genus Streptomyces. The sequence goes on along the minus strand of NZ_RDBP01000063.1, from coordinate 888 downwards.
CTCGGTGATGTCGACGGACGCCAGATCGGCGAATGCGGGCACCAGGAGGTCGGCGAGGACCTGGGCGTTGCGGCCGGTCTCCAGCGAACGGCCGAGTGCCGAGGCGGCGGTCGCGACGAGGGCGGAGCGGCGCTGCGCCCGATGGTCCTCGGTGACGTCGGTGAACGTGACCGCGACGCCGTGGACGGCGCCCGCCTCGCCGGAGAGCCGCAGCGCCGACAGGGAGACGGTGCGGTCGCTGTGCGGCGCCTGGACGAGCCGGGCCGAGGTGACGAAGTCGACGAGCGGGACACCGGTGCTCGCCACCCGGCGGAGCTGGGTCTCGATGACGGCCGCGTCCTGCGGGACCAGCAGTTCGTGCAGCCGGCGCCCGATGGCGCTGCCGTCGCCGCCCGCCTCGACGAGTCGCCGCACGTCCTCGGGGAGCGGATTGATGCGCAGCAGCCGCAGTTCCTCGTCGTGGATGGCGAGACCGATGCCCGACTGGGAGGTCAGCGCCCGCATCAGCGCCTCGTTCTGCTCCCGGCGGGCGACGGTCTCGGCCCGTGCGAGGCGCAGCAGGCCACGTGCGTCCCCCGAGCCCTCGACGGGCAGCAGGGCGCACAGCACGGTCTCCGGCCGGCCCTTGAGCACCGCGCTCCGGGAGACGGGGCACGGACCCGCGTCCGGGTCGAGCAGCCGCGACCAGAGGTCGGGGTCCTCGAACAGGTCCTCGACCCGGCGGCCGGTGAGCGCCCCGGCCGGTTCCCCGAGCAGCGTGACCGCGTCGGCGGTGCAGGCGAGGACGGTGCCGTCGCCGGCCACCACCAGGAGCGCGCAGCCCTCCGGGTGCCGCGTGTCCGCCGCGAGGGCGTCGCCGCCAGTAGTCACTTGGGCCCTCTCGTTCGG
>NZ_RDBP01000062.1 GCF_008042045.1 Streptomyces sp. T39 | reverse complement strand
CTGCCGCAGGTAGGCGTTGAATTCGGCCGGTACGCCGCTGGGCAGCGGGTCGTTGTTGTTCACCCAGGACGCCCACGCGGTGTTGATGGCCGGTACATGACCGCCGGTGATCATCTTCGCCATCAGAGGGTCCGCCGCGGAGTCCCAGATCCACTCCGGCCCGGTCGCCGCGGCACCCTGGGCCCCGGGTGCCGCCGCCCACGCCCTGGCGGGGTTCGCCACGCCCACGAGGCCGAGCGCGACACCGAGGGACAGTGCCTTTCGCCTGCTGAGGTTCTCCATTGACTTACCTGCTTCCCTGATGGGCCAGACGGTTCCAGGTGCCTTCGCGAACTTGCCGGTTGCGCGGGGCGATACGTGCCGAACCATGCCGCAACCTTGTCGCACAGATGTGATTCTCGATTAACATAGCGAGCCGCGTGGGCGGGGGCAATGGTGGCGGCAGAGGCCGCCGGGAGCGCCGTCGCGAGCCAAGTCCACGCCGTTCCGGGCCGCTTCACCCAGGCGATCGTGCGCAACCCCTGGCGATCACGGCGCCGCGTGTGCTCCCCTGATGAAACAGTGAAGCACGATGTGTTTCATCGCATCAATCCCGGTGACATGTCCCGGGCAAACCGGTGAGGAGTGCGCAGAGATGGACGAGCTGAGCAGGCGCAAGATGCTGATCACGGGAGGGGCGCTCGGTGCAATCGGGGCGCTGGGAGCGGCGTCGCCGGCCCATGCGCGCGCCCTGTGGACCTGGGCGCCGAGCGGTTCGGTGGCGGGCAGGGGAGCGGGGCTCGACCCCGAGTGGGTCTGGGACGAGGAGGCCGACCCGCTGCTCGCCGCCGTGATCGAACGCGGCGAGGTCGCCCAGGTCAACCAGGCGCTGCGGCAGTGGACCCGCAACGACCAGCCGCTGCCGTCCGGTCTCCCCGCGGACGTGCGCGACTTCATGGAGTCGGCGCGGCGGCTGCCGTCCTGGGCCGACSSSGSCAAGCTSGCCSSSGCCGCCGACTTCAACCGGCGCCGGGACACGTACCTCTTCATGCTCTACGGCCTCGGCAGCGGCATCATGAGCACCGTGATCCCGCGCGAGGCCAAGAGCGTCTACTGGTCCGCGGGCGGCGCCGACATGCAGGACCGCGCGGCCAAGACGTTCACCTTCGGATACGACCTGGCCGAGCTGGCGCCTTCGAGCCGACGGGACAGTTCGTCGTCACCGCCAACAAGACACGCGTGGTGCACGCGGCGGTGCGTCATCTGCTGCCGCAGTCGCCGCACTGGCGGGCGGTCGCCGACGAGACCATCCCGATCAGCGCCGCCGACATCCTGGTCACGTTCCACAGCCTCGGCACCTACGTCCACCGCAAGCTGCTGGACTGGAGGATCCCGTACCCGGCGGCCGACCAGGAGGCGTTCCTGCACTCGTGGCAGGTCGCCGTCCACCTGCTCGGCGTGCCGTACGAGCACATCCCGAAGACCGGGAAGCAGGTAAGTCAATGGAGAACCTCAGCAGGCGAAAGGCACTGTCCCTCGGTGTCGCGCTCGGCCTCGTGGGCGTGGCGAACCCCGCCAGGGCGTGGGCGGCGGCACCCGGGGCCCAGGGTGCCGCGGCGACCGGGCCGGAGTGGATCTGGGACTCCGCGGCGGACCCTCTGATGGCGAAGATGATCACCGGCGGTCATGTACCGGCCATCAACACCGCGTGGGCGTCCTGGGTGAACAACAACGACCCGCTGCCCAGCGGCGTACCGGCCGAATTCAACGCCTACCTGCGGCAGGTCAACGTCCTGCCCTCCTGGGCCGACCGCGCCAAGCTCGCCCGCGCCGCCGACTTCAACCGGCGCCGGGACACGTACCTCTTCATGCTCTACGGCCTCGGCAGCGGCATCATGAGCACCGTGATCCCGCGCGAGGCCAAGAGCGTCTACTGGTCCGCGGGCGGCGCCGACATGCAGGACCGCGCGGCCAAGACGTTCACCTTCGGATACGACCTGGCCGAGCTGGGCGCCTTCGAGCCGACGGGACAGTTCGTCGTCACCGCCAACAAGACACGCGTGGTGCACGCGGCGGTGCGTCATCTGCTGCCGCAGTCGCCGCACTGGCGGGCGGTCGCCGACGAGACCATCCCGATCAGCGCCGCCGACATCCTGGTCACGTTCCACAGCCTCGGCACCTACGTCCACCGCAAGCTGCTGGACTGGAGGATCCCGTACCCGGCGGCCGACCAGGAGGCGTTCCTGCACTCGTGGCAGGTCGCCGTCCACCTGCTCGGCGTGCCGTACGAGCACATCCCGAAGACCTGGGCGGCCGCCGAGCGGCAGGCGGCGCAGATGCTCGACCCGATCCTCACCCCGTCGACCGAGGGCATCGCCCTCGCCGAGGAACTGCTCGGCCTCACCGCGCAGATCGACCTCGGGGTGACGCGCGGATTCCTGAACGAGTTCGTGCGCTACGTCCTCAGCGACGACGTCGGCGACTGGCTGGGACTCAAGCGCGACTACGCGTCTGCCGCCCTGGTGCGCACCGCCTGGCCGGCGTTCATCCTCTTCCGCGAGGGGCTGTCACCCGTCATGCCCGGCACCTTCTACATGTTCGACCAGTTCGTGCGCGCCCTGGCCATGCTCTTCCTCAACAAGGGCTCCTCCGGGAAGACGACCCCCATCACCATCCCCACCGGCAACAGGGCCGCCTGAGCCCGCCGTTCCGCTCCCGGACGTGCCCGCACCACGGAGACAGGGGCCGTGGACGGGCACCGTGGTGGGGTGCCGCTCGCCGGCGGCGCCCCACCACCCGCGCTCCGGCTCCCGTCAGAGCCCGAGAGCGGCCACGACCAGAGCCGTCACGGCCTCCCGGTCACCCGGGGTGTCCCGCCACCGCAGCCTGCGTCCCGCCTCGACCACCACACCGAAGCCCGCGTGCGTCAGCACCCGTGCCTGGCGCGGGTCCAGCTCCGGCCGGGCCAGCCGCAACCGCTGCTCCCAGACGGCGATGTGCCTGCGCTGCGCCAGTACCAGGGGTCGCCGCGGGCCGGCCGGCAGACCGCGGACCTCTGCCTCGGCGACACTGTTGAGCTCGGTGTACTCGAAGCTGTAGGCCACGTACGTCGCCGCCAGCGCGACGACCGCGTCACGCGCGCCGTCCACCCCGGCCAGACTCCGCTCCACCCCCTGGGCCAGCAGGCCCGCCGCCTGGAGACAGGCCGCGGCCAGGATGTCGGTCTTGCCGGGGTAGTGGCGGTAGAGCGCGGACGGGGTCAGCCCCACCGCCTCCGCGATCTGTCCGTTGGTGACACTGGTGAATCCGTCCCGGGCGAACAGCGGGACGGAGGCCGCGAGGATCTCCTCGCGCCGGGTGCGCGGCACCGGCCGGGGAGGCAGCTCCACCGGGTGCGCGGCCGCCCCGCCCGCCGCCGGGTCCGTACCGGTCACCCGCAGCGCGGACGCCAGCAGCAGCGCCTCGGCCCGGCGCTGGGCGATGGAGGTGCGGTGCATCGTGACGGACCCGATCGCGCCGAGGGCGGCCGTGGCCCGCAGGCGCCCGTCGGGCAGCGGGTGTTCGCGCTGCACGGCCTCGTCGACCCGCTCGACCAGGCGGTCGAACTTCACCTTGAGGCGCAGGCGGTCCTCGCGGTCGAGGTACCGGGCCTCCCAGCGGTACACGCCGCCCGACGCGCGGTGGGCGACGGTGATCCGGGTGACGGCGGTGAGCACGTCCGCCAGGGACGCTCCGGCCGGCACCTCGTCCAGCGCGGTGACCAGGCCGTCCACCATGACGTCGGCGCACTCGGCGAACAGCGCGTACTTGTTGGGGAAGTGACGGTACAGAGCGGTCGCGGTGATGCCCACCGCGGCGGCCACCTCCTCCATCGACGCCGCGTGGTAGCCGCGCTCGCTGAAGGCGCGCCCTGCCGCGTCGACGATGAGCTGCCTGCGGTTGCGCGGCCGGGTGGCCGGGGCCGGCCGCGCCGTCCCGGCCGGACGTGCGGACGGAGGGACGGAGGCCATGCGGATCAGTGAATCACACGCCCCCAGTGGGCAGGACGCCTTCCGCGCGAACCGCCCGGGACACGGACCGGCCGGTCAGCCGAAGGTGAGGACCGGCTTGACGACGCTGCCGTCCCGCATGGCCGCCACCGCCGCTTCGATGTCCTCGAACGGGAAGGTGGTGACCAGCCGGTCGACCGGGAGGAGGCCGCGCCCGCGCAGGGCGATCAGCTCGTGGAGGAAGCGGCCGGGATCGGCATCCCCCTCGATCACCCCGTGCACGCGGACCCCCTTGGCGAGCAGACCCATCACGTCGAACGTCACCTCGCCGCCCATGCCGAGCAGGGCGAGCTCCCCGCGCGGGCGCAGCGCGCCGACGGCAAGGCGGGCCATCTCCGGGCGGCCGGTGGTCTCGACGACGTGGTGCGCACCACCGCCCGTCAGCTCGCGCAGCGTCGCCGTCAGGCCGTCCCCGGGCGCCACGGCGGCACCGGCGCCGAGCTCGACGGCCAGGGCACGGCGGGACGCGACCGGGTCGACGGCGACCACCGGATCGCAGCCCACGGCCACCGCCGCCATCAGCGCACTCAGACCGACCCCGCCCGCGCCCAGCACGACCAGTGCGGAACCGGGCCGGGGGCGCAGCCGGTTGAGCACGGTGCCCGCGCCCGTCTGGACGCTGCAGCCCAGCGGCGCGGCGACCTCGGCCGGCAGGTCCGGGGGCACCTTGACGACGCCTCGTCCGTGGACGACGGCGTGCGTGGCGAAGCTGGACTGGCCGAAGAATCCGGCGCGCAGCGGTGCGCCGCCCAGGGTCAGCGCGGTGGTGCCGTCGGGCCGCCCGCCGGAGAGGTTGCGGGCCCGTGCGGCGTGGCAGTAGGCCGGGTGGTCCGCCGCGCACTGCTCGCAGGTGCCGCAGCTGGCGAAGGTGAGGCAGACGCGGTCGCCCGGCACGATGCCGGTGACCTCCGCCCCCACCGCCTCGACGATGCCCGCGCCCTCGTGGCCGAAGACCATCGGGGTGAGCCGTGCGGGCCAGGTGTCCCGCATGACGAGGTCGGTGTGACAGATGCCGGCCGCGGTCGTCCTCACCAGCACCTCGCACGGCCGCGGGTCCTCGAGTTCCGCCTCCCGCAGGGCGAACGGGGCGCCCGGGGCCGCGGTGACCGCGGCGCGGACGCGCCTCACGAGTCCTCTCCGGCACGCGGTGCCTCCTGCGGGGCCCCGGCGGCGCGCTCCAGGAAGAAGTAGAAGAAGGGGCCCTCGGCGGGCACGCCCTTGGCGTTCATGATCCCCATCAGAGTGGTGTCGTCCAGCCGCTTGAAGTGGTCGAGGACCGGCTGGCCGTCGTAGATCATGGTGGCCGTCGTCTCGCCCCGGAACTCGACCGTCCACAGGCTGGCCTCGCCCTTGCCGAGCTCGCGGTCGGAGTACAGCGCACCCGTCGCGTCGCGGCAGATCAGCGGTTTGACGTCGTGCACGGACGTGAACGTCTTGCCGTACCAGCCCGCCTTCTCCAGCACGCCGTCGAGGGGGTGCCCGGTGCGGAACTCGCCGCCCGTCCACTCGCCGAGCATCTCCTCGGGGCGGACGGTGGCCAGCGCCGCCCAGATGGCGTCGAGTTCGGAAGGGGAGACCGGCCCGTCCTCCTGCCGCAGCTCCCGGAACCGGGCGCGGGCCTCGTGCACGTCCATACGGTGTCCTCTCGTCGGTGCTCACAGGGGGAACGGGAACGACGGGGCGGTGCCGGTGCGGGCCGCGCGCCGGGGGAGTACCGGGCCGCGGCGCGTCACCGGGAGGTGCGCGGGGCGGAGACCCGGGCCGCTCCGCCGCGTGCGAGGGAGGAGCCCCCGGCGAACGGGAGCGGGGAGTCACCGCCCACCGTGCCGGGGTGGCCCACGGTGCCGAGGCTCAGCAGCACATGGCGTGCGGCGACTTCCTCCGCGGTGAGCGGGCCGTCCTCGCGGAACCAGTTGGCGACCCCCTGGCACATCACGAGCACCGAGCGCACCGCGTCGGCCGGGATCGGCGTGGTGAAGACGCCCTGGGCGCGGCCCGCCTCGACGGTGTCCAGCAGCATGTGCTGGAGATAGTCGCGCAGGGCGACGTAGCGCGCCCGGTTCTCGGGCTCCAGACTGCGGATCTCGGTGTCCAGGAAGGCCAGTTGCCGGCGGTGGGCCATGTACAGCACGATCGACTCGACCATGCCGCAGAAGCGTGCCAGCGGATCGTCACCGGCCTCCCCGGCGGCGGCCCGGCAGCGGTCCAGGACGTCCTTGATGGACGTCTCCAGCAGGGTGGCCAGCAGAGCCTGCTTGTTCTCGTAGTGGTAGTAGAGCGCCGGGACGGTGACGCCGACCCGGCCGGCGATGTCCCGCACCGACGTGCCGTGGTAGCCGTGCTCGTTGAAGGCCTCCATGGCGCGCATCAGGATCGCGTGCAGGTCGAGCGGTCCGTAGGAGCGCCAGTGCTGCGCCGGGGGCGTGGTGTCCTGGCTCGGCTCGGTGTTCAACGGCTCTCCTCGGGGCGGGCGGCGATCGGCGACATCGTACGGCTGTGACACCGCACCACCTCCTTCCGGCTCCTTAGCGCTCGATCAGGAGATCTCGTCTCCGGCGCCCGGTCTGCTGTCACTTCCCCGGTCAGTATCCACGAAAACTCGTGGCGCACGGGGAGTTGACCCCTCAGGCGTCCCCTTCTACGTTCTTAGCGAACGCTCAGTAAGCCTCTCGATCGACGGCGGTGTGTCCGCCCCAGCCGAGAAAGGAACCCATGAGCCGGCACCCCACCGACCCTCCCGGACACGCTGTGGCGGGCCCGCTGGACGGCGTGCGCGTGGTCGAACTGGCGGGGATCGGTCCCGGTCCGTTCGCCGCGATGCTCCTCGCCGACCTGGGCGCCGACGTCGTCCGCGTGGACCGGCCCGGCCCCTCGCCGCTCGGCGGCGACCCCGCCCGCGACGTGACCAACCGCAACAAGCGCTCCGTCCTGGTCGACCTCAAAGCGCCCGGAGGACCGGGCGCCGTGCGGGCGCTGGCGGCGCGCGCCGACATCCTGGTGGAGGGATACCGGCCCGGTGTCGCCGAGCGGCTCGGAGTCGGCCCCGGCGCGTGCATGGCCGTCAACCCCGCGCTGGTGTACGGCCGGATGACCGGCTGGGGCCAGCAGGGCCCCCTCGCCTCCCAGGCCGGACACGACATCGGCTACATCGCCACCGCCGGCGCCCTCTCCATGATCGGCACCCCCGGCGGACGGCCCGTCTTCCCCGTCAACCTGCTCGGCGACTACGCCGGCGGATCCCTCTACCTGACCACCGGAGTCCTCGCCGCCCTGCTCACCGCCCGCGCCACCGGCCGCGGGCAGGTGGTGGACGCCGCGATCGTGGACGGCACCGCACACCTCACCGCCATGTTCTGGGGCATGCTCGCCGAAGGCACCTGGCAGGACGCCCGCGGCCGCAACCTGCTCGACGGCGGCTGCCCGTACTACGGCGTCTACGAGACCGCCGACGGCGGCTGGATGGCGGTCGGCGCCCTGGAGCCGCAGTTCTACGAGGTGTTCGTCGCCCTGCTGGGCCTCGACGGCGAGGACCTGCCGGACCGCGCCGACCCGCGCAACTGGCCCGGGCTCCACGCCCTGTTCACCACCCGGTTCGCGGCCGCGTCCCGCGAGGAGTGGACGGCGGTCTTCGAAGGCACCGACGCCTGCGTCGCGCCCGTGCTCTCGCTGCACGAGGCCGCCGGGCACGCGCACCTGACCGCTCGCGGCACCTACACCGAGGCGTACGTCAGGGGTGAGGAGAGTTCCATC
>NZ_RDBP01000061.1:8532-33528 GCF_008042045.1 Streptomyces sp. T39 | reverse complement strand
CCCTGGCGGGGGACGTGGCTTCGCCTGCGGGCCGGGGGGGCTCTGGAGGTCATTGCCGCTCGCTGTGCGGGAGCGGCACTGCCCCGCACGTGATTGCAGCCCGTCCGGCGCTTGAGGACACCCGCGTTCAGCGGGGGTGCGCCACCATCGGCCCGCACGGGGCGGACGAACCCCCGACACGACCGCCCCCCAGGGGGCGTCAGCACCTGCGGTGGACGTGCCCCGGCTCACCCGCCGGGAGGACATCGAGGTCGCGCAGGGTCATGGACACCCGCTCCCCCCACGCGCGGCACCCCGCCCGAAGGCTTTACGGGCTCGCCGCGCAGCGGTAACTTCCTTCCCGCCGCAATGAATTGCTGCAAGTTTCCGACCGGATTTCCATCCGTGTTCGCTCGAGCCCCGAGGCGCGTCAGGGCTCCGGGCGGAGTCCGGGCGGGACGGCCCGCTGCCGTCCCGCTCCGCCGCACGCCGCGACCCACCCAGTCGCGGCCCCTCCCCCTGGAGACCCCATGAAACGCAACGACCGACGGCTGCCGAGACGCCCCCTGGCGGCGGCCGTCGCGACCGCGGGCCTGGTCGGGCTGCTCACCGCAGTGCCGCACGGCGCCGCGCCCGCGGCCGCGGCCACCGGGACGGCCGCCGCGGACACCACCGCCACCGTCTTCTACTACACCAAGACGAAGAACTGGGCGAAGTACAACCTCCATTACAGCCCGGACGGCGGTGCGTGGACGACCGTCCCGGGCGTCGCGATGGAGGCCGCCTGCACCGACTGGGTGAAGAAGACCGTCGACCTGGGCTCGGCCGCGGGGCTGAAGGCGACGTTCAACAACGGCTCGGGCGTGTGGGACAACAACGGCGGCCGGAACTACGACCTGGGCTCCGGCGCCATCACCGTCAAGGACGGTGTGGTCGCGCACTCGGACCCGTGCGCGGGCACCGAGGGCCCGGGCAACGAGGCCACCGTCTACTACTCGACGGCGACGGTCGGCTGGACGACGACCAATCTGCACTACCAGCCGGCCGGCGGCGCCTGGACGCCGGTGCCCGGTGTCGGGATGACACCGGCCTGCACGGGCTGGGTCAAGAGGACGGTCTCACTGGGCACCGCCGCCACGCTGCGGGCCGCCTTCAACAACGGCAACGGCGTCTGGGACAACAACAACGGCCAGGACTACGTCATCGCCAAGGGTGTGTCGACGGTCAGGGACCGCACGGTGACGGCGAACGCCGCCGACCCCTGTGCCGCCCAGCCCCCGGACACCCAGGCGCCGACCGTGCCCACGAAGGTCGCCGCGAGCGCGGACGGGGTCTCCGTGGTGCTGACGTGGGAGCCGTCGAGCGACGACAAGGCGGTCACCTCCTACCAGGTCACGCGCACGGGCGGCACCGGCGGCACGGTGGTGACGAACGTCGGATCCACGGTCTTCAGCGACACGGATCTGGCCGAGAGAACCGCGTACAGCTACACGGTGAAGGCCGTCGACGCCGCCGGGAACCTCTCCGGGGCCTCCGCGTCCGCGACGGCGACGACCGGCACCAGGCCGGCCACGCCCGCCGCCGGGAAGCCGCTCGGCACGGACCCCCGCAAGGATCCGATCTACTTCGTCCTCACCGCCCGCTTCAACGACGGGGACACGTCGAACAACCGGGGCGGCAGCCAGCACGTGAAGTCGGGCAACGCCGCGAACGACGACCCCATGTTCCGGGGCGACTTCAAGGGCCTCGTCCAGAAACTGGACTACATCAAGGCCCTCGGCTTCTCCGCCGTGTGGATCACCCCGGTCGTGCTGAACCGGTCCGACTACGACTACCACGGCTACCACGGCTACGACTTCTACACGGTGGACCGCCGTCTGGAGTCCGCGGGCGCCTCGTACCAGGACCTGATCGACGCGGCGCATGCGAAGGGCATGAAAATCTACCAGGACGTCGTCTACAACCACTCCTCCCGCTGGGGCGCCAAAGGGCTGTTCACGCCCAAGGTCTACGGTGTCCGCGACACCCAGTGGAGCTGGTACTACGACGAGCCGAACGCCTCGTTCGAGTACGACGGCCTCACCGTCGAGCCGAAGTCCGGGAAGACGTACTACAACGGCGACATGTGGTCGACGGCCCAGCCCGCCGGCAACACCTGCGTCAACTGGGGCACGCCGACCCAGCACACCTCGCCCGAGGGGTACCGGATCTACAACTGCCAGTGGCCCAACCCGACCTCGGGCATGTTCCCGAAGGCGCTCTACCACAACTGCTGGATCGGCAACTGGGAGGGCGAGGACTCGCGTTCCTGCTGGCTGCACGACGACCTGGCCGACGTCAACACCGAGAACGCGACGGTGCAGAACCACCTGATCGGCGCGTACAACAAGTACATCGACATGGGGGTCGACGGCTTCCGCGTCGACACGGCCGTACACATCCCGCGGACCACCTGGAACCGCCGTTTCCTGCCGGCCATCGCCGAGCGCGTCACCCAGCGGCACGGCGCCGAAGCGGCGAAGAACTTCTTCGTCTTCGGCGAGGTCGCGGCCTTCGTCAACGACAAGTGGAACCGCGGTTCGGTCAACCACTCCGCGCAGTTCTTCACCTGGAAGGAGCGCACCGAGTACAGCGCCGACGACGGGAAGGCCGCGCTCGAGATGTACGAGGACGAGCAGCAGCGGGGCACGGCCGACCAGCCGACGTCCGACAACGCCTTCCTCAGGGGCAACACGTACCATGCGCCGGACCACAGCCGGTTCTCCGGCATGAACGTCATCGACATGCGGATGCACATGAACTTCGGTGACGCCCCGAACGCCTTCCACAACGGCAAGGACTCGGACGACAGCTACAACGACGCCACCTACAACGTCGTCTACGTCGACAGCCACGACTACGGCCCCAACAAGAGCAGCGAACGCTACGCGGGCGGCACGGACGCGTGGGCCGAGAACATGTCGCTGATGTGGACCTTCCGCGGCATCCCCACCCTCTACTACGGCTCGGAGGTCGAGTTCCAGGCCGGCAAGAAGATCGACTGCGGGCCGACCTGCCCGCTGGCGAGCACCGGCCGGGCGTACTTCGGCGACAGGATCGCCGGGGACGTGAAGGCGTCCGGCTTCTCCACGGTCGAGTCCGCGAGCGGGGCCGTCGCGACGACCCTCCAGCAGCCGCTGGTCAGGCACCTCCAGCGGCTGAACCAGATCCGCCGGGCGGTCCCCGCCCTGCAGACGGGCCAGTACTCGACGGAGGGCATCACCGGCCAGATGGCCTTCAAGCGCCGCTGGACCAGCGGCTCGACGGACAGCTTCGCGCTGGTCACGGTCAGCGGATCGGCGACGTACACCGGAATCCCGAACGGCACCTACCGGGACGCCGTCACCGGTGACACGAGGACGGTCACCGCGGGCACCCTGAGCGTGGCCGCGCCCGGCAAGGGCAATCTGCGCGTCTACGTGCTGAACGGCACCGGGAAGATCGGCGCCGACGGCCCCTACCTGAAGTAGCGGGCAGCCCCAGACCGGGGCCCGCCGCCCCCGAGGGGGCGGCGGGCCCCGGTGCCGTGCGGGCGGGACGTCAGACGACACCCTGGGCGAGCATCGCGTCCGCGACCCGCTCGAAGCCGGCGATGTTGGCGCCCGCCACGTAGTCGCCCGGCGTGCCGTGGCGTTCGGCCGTGTCCCGGCAGGTGCGGTGGATGTCGGCCATGATCAGGGCGAGTTCGTCCTCCACCCGCTCCCGCGGCCAGCTCTCCCGGGCGGCGTTCTGCCGCATCTCCAGGGCGCTGACGGCGACACCGCCGGCGTTGGCGGCCTTGCCGGGGCCGAAGGCGACGCCCGCCTCCTGGAAGATGCGCACGGCCTCGGGCGTGCACGGCATGTTGGCGCCCTCGCTGACGGCGCGGACGCCGCCCGCGACCAGGGTGCGGGCGTGTCCGGCGTCCAGTTCGTTCTGGGTGGCGGAGGGAAAGGCCAGCTCGGCGGGGACGTCCCACACGGTGCCGCCGGGCAGATGGCGTGCGGAGCTGCCGCGCCGCCGAGCGTACTCGTCGAGGCGTCCGCGTTCGACCTCCTTGATCTGCCGCAGCAGGCCGACGTCGATGCCCTTCTCGTCGACGACCGCCCCGCCCGAGTCGGAGCAGGTGACGGGGTGCGCGCCGAGGGCGGCGAGCTTCTCGATGGTGTGGACGGCGACGTTCCCCGAGCCGGAGACGACTGCGGTCAGCCCCGCCACGTCCTCGCCGCGTTCCTTCAGCATCTCGGCGGCGAACAGGACGCTGCCGTATCCGGTGGCCTCGGGGCGGCCGGCCGATCCGCCCCAGGCGGTTCCCTTGCCGGTGAGGACGCCCGCCTCCCAGCGGTTGGTGATCCGGCGGTACTGGCCGAAGAGGTAGCCGATCTCCCGGCCGCCGACGCCGATGTCACCGGCCGGCACGTCGGTGTTCTCGCCGATGTGGCGGTGGAGTTCGGTCATGAAGGACTGGCAGAAGCGCATGACCTCGGCGTCCGAGCGGCCGCGCGGGTCGAAGTCGCTGCCGCCCTTGCCGCCGCCGATGCCGAGCCCGGTGAGGGCGTTCTTGAAGATCTGCTCGAAGCCGAGGAACTTGACCACCCCGAGGTTCACCGAGGGGTGGAAGCGCAGCCCGCCCTTGTAGGGGCCGAGGGCGCTGTTGAACTCCACCCGGAAGCCGCGGTTGACGTGGACGGCGCCCCGGTCGTCCTGCCAGGGCACCCGGAAGATGATCTGCCGTTCCGGTTCGAGGAGCCGCTCGACGAGACCCGGCTCCGCGTAGTCGGGGCGGGCCGCGAAGACGGGCGCAAGGCTCTCCAGGACCTCACGGGCCGCCTGGTGGAACTCGGGTTCGCCGGGGTTGCGGCGTTCGAGTGCGGCGTGGAGCGCGGCCTGGCGGCTCTTCGGGTCCCAAGCTGTCACGGCGTGTCCCTTTCTGTCCGGCCGGCTGGTCGCCGCCGGACCGGGCGACGGCCCGGAGGCGGTCGCCGGCGTGGAGTACGGCCGCCCCGGCTGCCGCGTTCACGGCACCAGAGAGGGAGGCGGCCGTCACGCGGCCGCCTCCCTCGCGACGCTATCAGCCGGTTCCCTGCTCAGCCGCGGTCGTCCACAGCGCGGTACAGCACCCCGCGGAGCACCTTTGTGAGGGTCCGCTCGGGGGCGTCGACGGCTCCCGGCGAGCGCCAGGCGACGAATCCGTCGGGCCGTACCAGCACGGCCCCGTCGGCGGTCGTGCCGTGGGCGGCCGCCCAGTCGGCGCCGGTCTCGGGCTGGAGGTCGGCGTCCGGACCGTCGCCGACCGCGTACACGGTGAGCGGGACGTCCAGTTCCGCGGCGGCGCGGCCGGCCGCCGCGCGCCAGGCGCCGGCGGCCGGGCCGGTGCCGGTGAGCAGGACGAGGTCGCGTTCGTAGAGGTCGAGCGTGGAGAGCGACGGGTGCCCGCCGGGGCGCCGCAGCCACAGGTGCGGCGCCCTGCTGCCCGGTTCGCCGGTCAGTTCCAGTTCCTCGGGGACGGTGGGCAGTCCGGCGTCCGCGCCGATGACGGCGCCGTCGCGGTAGCGGTAGCCGACGGCGACCGCGAGCATCGCGCTCTGCTTGCCGCCACCGCCGGGTCCCGGGCGGTAGCCGGGGTGGCTGTGCTCGCGGGAGCGGGACGAGGCGCGGGCGCTGGTGGCCTCGGCGACGGGGCGCCGTTCGCGTTCGTAGGTGGCGAGGAGCCCTTCGCCCGCGGTGCCGCGCAGGACGGCGGCGAGCTTCCAGGCCAGGTTGTGGGCGTCCTGGATACCGGTGTTGGAGCCGAAGGCGCCGGTGGGCGACATCTCGTGCGCGGAGTCGCCGGCGAGGAAGACGCGGCCGTCGGCGTAGCGGTCGGCGACCCGTTCCGCGGCGTGCCAGGGCGACTTGCCGGTGATCTCGACGTCCAGGCCGGGCACGCCCGCGGCGCGGCGGATGTGCTCGACGAGGCGCTCGTCGGTGAAGTCGTCGAGCGTCTCGCCCTGTTCGGGCTGCCAGGGTGCGTGGAACACCCACTGCTCGTCGTTGTCCACCGGCAGCAGGGCGCCGTCCGCGCCGGGTTCCGTCAGGTAGCAGACGATGAACCGCCGGTCGCCGACGACGGCGGACAGGCCGCGGGAGCGGAAGGTGACGCTGACGTTGTGGAAGAGGTCGCCCGGCCCGGAGTGCCGGATGCCGAGGTGTTCGCGGACCGGGCTGCGCGGGCCGTCGGCGGCGACGAGGTAATCGGCGCGCACGGTCTGGAGCCGGCCGGTCTCCCGGTCCTCGACGACGGCGGTGACGCCGGACGCGTCCTGTTCGAAGGAGCGCAGTTCGGTGGAGAAGCGGATGTCGCCGCCGTGCTTGCGCGCGTGCTCCAGCAGGACGGGTTCGAGGTCGTTCTGGCTGCAGACGCACCACGCGGCGGGGCTGTAGGCGGCCGCGGTGCTGCCGGGCTGCACCTCCTTGACGAGCCACTCGCCCTCGCCGTCGGTGAGGGTGCGGACCTGGAGGATGCCCTGGTTGCCGGCGAGGACGCGGGCGGCGTCGCGGATTCCGTCGGCGACACCCGCCGCGCGGAAGACCTCCATGGTACGGACGTTGTTGCCCCGGCCCCGGGGGTGGTGCGAGGTGCCCGCGTGACGTTCGACGAGCATGTGCTCGATTCCGAGCCGCCCGAGGAAGAGGGACATGGACAGGCCCACCAGGGAGCCGCCCACGACGAGGACCGGGACGCGTACTTCGGGATGGTGTGGCATCGGTGGCTCCAGGTGCGGCTTCCGGGGGAAGGGACGCCCTGTTCCATGCCCCCGGCCGGTGCGTTCCCTCGCGTCTTCACCCAGGTGGTTCACACATCTCGCGCCACCCGTGGTAGCGGCACAGGATCAGGAACGGACCGCCACACCGCGTACTCGCGACCCGTCGTTACGCGGCCGAGCCGGGGCCGAGGGCCCCAGGGGACCGGGGTGGCGACATCACTGTCCGAGGAGAGGCGTGACCATGACGACGCTGTCCGAACGTATATCCCAGTCGGCCTTCGACGGTTCCCGGCTGCGCGTGGTACTGCTGCTGGACCTGCACGACGGCGCCCAGCAGCAGTTCCTGACCGCCTACGAGCACATGCGCCACCAGGTGGCATCGGTGCCCGGTCACATCAACGACCAACTGTGCCAGTCGATCGAGAACCCCTCGCAGTGGCTGATCACCAGTGAGTGGGAGAGCGCGCCGCCCTTCCTCGCCTGGGTGAACAGCGAGGAGCACCTGGACACGGTCAAGCCTCTGCACGACTGCGTGCGCGACACCCGTTCGTTCCGCTACAGCGTCCTGCGCGAGACCGACGGGGTGCACTCCACCGGGACCGGCGGTCGCAGGACCCCGCTCCAGGCGTCGCCCCGTGTCGGCGACGGTGTCGTACGGCACGCCCTCACCTTCACCGTCCGGCCGGGTACGGAGGAGAAGGTGGCCGCGATCCTCGCGGAGTACTCCTCCCCCTCGGCGCGGGTCGACGACACGACCCGTCTGCGCCGCACCTCGCTCTTCATACACGGCAACCGTGTGGTGCGGGCCATCGAGGTGCAGGGCGACCTGATGGCGGCTCTGCGTCACGTGGCCCGGCAGCCGGAGGTCAGGGCGGTCGAGGAGGCCATCAACCCCTACCTGGAGCAGGACCGCGATCTGGACGACCCGCAGTCGGCCAGGACCTTCTTCACCCGTGCCGCGCTGCCCGCGGTCCACCATCTGGCCACCGCCGGCGGCGGGAGCGCGGACGTGGAGCGGCACGCGCTGTACTACCCCGCGAAGCAGGGCTGCGGCATGGCTCTGGCCAGGCTGCTGGCCCAGCAGGACGAGGCGGCCGCGGGCGAGCCCGCGGGGCTCGTGGACTCCAGCACCGTCTTCCAGCGTGACGACATCGTCGTGCGCCTCGTCGACACGCGTGGTCCGCTGGACGCCGACCCGCTGCTCGCCCTCGGCGCGCGCGGGCCCCGGAAGGCGGACGTGCTGGCCCGCCTGCTGGATCTCGAAGCACTCGGCCTGGGCGGCTCGCCCACCGGCGCCGAGCTCGCGGCGCGGCTGCTGCGCGGCGCCGACATGCGCCTGATCACGGACCGCCGCGCCGGCTGACGCCGGGCGCCCGTCCCCCCGGCGCCGCGCCCCGGCGCACCGCACGGCCGGGCGCCCCTGCCCGTGGCCCTACCGCCTCAGTGGAGGAATCAGTCATGACCACAACGCATCGCATCGTCGACCTCGGCGAGACCCAGCCCAACCGCCGGCGCGGAGGCGACCTGCGCGCCATGCTCACCCCCACCGAGGTGGGTGCCACGAGCGGTTTCATGGGCCTGGCGATCGTGGAGCCCGGCGACCGGATCGGGGAGCACTACCACCCGTACTCCGAGGAGTTCGTCTACGTCGTCGGCGGCGAGCTGGAGGTCGACCTG
This sequence comes from Streptomyces sp. T39, assembly GCF_008042045.1. GTDB lineage: Bacteria > Actinomycetota > Actinomycetes > Streptomycetales > Streptomycetaceae > Streptomyces. The sequence continues at coordinate 25,108 of NZ_RDBP01000061.1, read as the reverse complement.
GACGGGGAGACCTTCCCGATCCGCACGGACCAGGGGCTGATGATCCCCCCGTACGTCCGCCACCGGTTCCGCAACGTGGGCAGCACGCAGGCGCGGATGGTGTTCCATCTCGGGCCGCTGGCGCCGCGACCGGAGCTCGGGCACGTCGACACGGAGGAGACCCCGCAGGCGCAGGACGCCGCGCAGCCCACGGGGGCGGTTTCGTGAACCGACGTGTGGCGGTGACCGGCGTCGGCATCGTCGCACCCGGTGGCGTGGGTGCCCCGGCGTTCTGGAACCTGCTCGCGGACGGCCGGACCGCGACGCGGGGCATCACCCTCTTCGATCCGGCCGGCTTCCGGTCGCGGATCGCGGCCGAGGTCGACTTCGACCCAGCGGTCCACGGACTCGACGCCCAGCAGGTGCAGCGGGCCGACAGGTACGTGCAGTTCGCCATGGTCGCGGCCCGCGAGGCCCTCACCGACGCCGGTCTGGACATGGCGAAGGAGGACCCGTGGCGGGTCGGGGTGTCGATGGGCACCGCGGTCGGCGGGACGACCCGGCTGGAACGCGACTACGTGGCGGTCAGCAGTTCGGGCCGCCGCTGGGACGTGGACCACAGCGAGGCCGGTCCGCACCTGCACCGGGCCTTCTCGCCCAGTGCGCTGGCCTCCGAGGTGGCCGAACAGGCCGGTGCCCACGGGCCGGTGCAGACCGTCTCCACGGGCTGCACCTCGGGTCTGGACGCCATCGGCTACGCGTTCCAGGCCATCGAGGAGGGCCGCGTCGACGTCTGTGTCGCCGGCGCGTCCGACTCGCCGATCTCCCCGATCACGGTGGCGTGCTTCGACGCCATCCGGGCGACCTCGGCCAACAACGACGATCCGGAGCACGCCTCGCGTCCCTTCGACGCGCACCGCGACGGGTTCGTGATGGGCGAGGGCGGCGCGGTGCTGGTCCTGGAGGAGCTGGAGCATGCCAGGGCCCGCGGCGCGACGGTCTACTGCGAGGTCGGCGGGTACGCGACCTTCGGCAACGCCCACCACATGACCGGGCTGACCCGCGAGGGCCTGGAGATGGCCCGGGCGATCGACCAGGCGCTGGGCCACGCCCGTCTCGACGGGTCGGACGTCGACTACGTCAACGCCCACGGGTCCGGCACCCAGCAGAACGACCGGCACGAGACCGCCGCGGTGAAGCGCTCGCTCGGGGCGCACGCGTACGACGTGCCGATGAGTTCCATCAAGTCGATGGTGGGCCACTCGCTCGGCGCGATCGGCGCCATCGAGATCGTCGCGTGCGTGCTGGCGATGGACCGGCAGGTGGTCCCGCCGACGGCGAACTACGAGACGCCCGACCCCGAGTGCGATCTCGACTACGTGCCGCGCACCGCCCGTGAGGCGAAGCTGCGGACCGTGCTGTCCGTGGGCAGCGGGTTCGGCGGGTTCCAGTCCGCGGTGGTGCTCACGCGGCCAGGTGGGAGGACACGATGAGTGCCGAGGAACGCCGCCCCGTCGTGACGGGCATCGGTGTCGTCGCCCCCAACGGTGTGGGCACGGACGCCTTCTGGAAGGCCACCCTGGAGGGGGTCAGCGCCCTCGACCAGATCACCCGTGAGGGCTGCGGCCACCTGCCGCTGCGCATCGCGGGCGAGGTCCGCGGTTTCGACGCCGAGTCGCTGGTCGAGGAACGCTTCCTGGTGCAGACGGACCGGTTCAGCCACTTCGGCATGGCCGCGGCCGACCTGGCGCTGGCCGACGCCCGGATCACCGCCGGCGCGCACGAGGCGGAGCCGTTCTCCGTCGGCGTGGTCACGGCCGCGGGCTCCGGCGGCGGCGAGTTCGGCCAGCGCGAGCTCCAGCGGCTGTGGGGCCAGGGTTCCACCTATGTGGGGCCGTACCAGTCCATCGCGTGGTTCTACGCGGCGAGCACGGGCCAGATATCCATCCGGGGCGGCTTCAAGGGCCCCTGCGGTGTGGTGGCCAGCGACGAGGCCGGCGGTCTCGACGCGATCGCGCACGCCGCGGCGGCGGTGCGGCGCGGCACGGACACCGTGGTGGCCGGCTCCGCCGAGGCGCCGCTCGCGCCGTACTCGATCGTCTGCCAGCTCGGCTACCGCGAGCTCAGCACGGCCGAGGAGCCGGAGCGGGCGTACCGGCCGTTCACCGCGAACGCCTGCGGCTTCGTGCCGGCCGAGGGCGGCGCGATGGTCGTCGTCGAGGACGAGGCGGCCGCGCGGCGCCGTGAGGCGCCGGTCCGTGCGGTGGTCGCCGGGCACGCGGCGACGTTCACCGGGGCTTCCCGGTGGGAGGAGTCGCGCGAGGGCCTGGCGCACGCGATCCGCGGGGCGCTCGACCAGGCGGGCTGCGCGCCCGACGAGATCGACGTCGTGTTCGCCGACGCGCTCGGGCTGGTGGAGGCCGACCGGGCGGAGGCGCTGGCGCTGGCGGACGCGCTCGGCCCGCACGGCACCCGGGTGCCGGTGACGGCGCCCAAGAGCGGCATCGGCCGCGCCTACTGCGGGGCGCCGGTGCTGGACGTGGCGGCCGCGGTGCTGGCCATGGAGCACGGTCTCGTCCCGCCGACGCCGCATGTGCACGACGACGTGTGCCACGACATCGCGCTGGTGACGGGCACGGCCCGGCCCGCGGAGCTGCGGACGGCGCTCGTGCTGAGCCGGGGCCTGATGGGCTCCAACGCGGCACTGGTGCTGCGGCGCGCCGACTGAGGAACAAGCCCGGGGCCACCGGCCCCGGCACGAACAAGAGGGAGCACCCCCATGACCGCACAGCCCGCACAGCTGACCGTCACGGAACTGTCGGCCCTGATGAAGAAGGGCGCCGGCATCACCGTCGACGCCTCCGCGATGGACCGCGACCCGGACACCCCGTTCGAGGTGTACGGCCTCGACTCGCTGGGCCTGCTCGGGATCGTCGGCGAGCTGGAGAACCGGTACGGCCGGGCGCTGCCGCCCGACGCCGACCGCTGCAAGACCCCGCGCGAGTTCCTCGATCTCGTGAACGACTCTCTGATGGCAGGAGCCTGACATGTCCGGGCACACCGAGAACGACATCCTCATCGACGCCCCGCTGGACCTCGTGTGGGACGTGACCAACGACGTCGACCACTGGCCGCAGCTGTTCACCGAGTACGCCTCGGTGGAGGTGCTCGAACGGGACGGCGACCGGACGGTGTTCCGGCTCACCATGTACCCGGACGAGAACGGCACCGTGTGGAGCTGGGTCTCCGAGCGGGAGGCCGACCGGGCCTCGCTGAGCGTCCGCGCCAAGCGCGTCGAGACGGGCCCCTTCCAGTACATGAACATCCGCTGGACCTACGAGGAGACGCCGCAGGGCGTGCGGATGCACTGGACGCAGGACTTCGCGATGAAGCCGGACGCGCCCGTGGACGACGAGTGGATGACCGAGAACATCAACCGCAACTCGCGCGTCCAGATGAGCCTGATCAAGGACCGCATCGAGCAGCGCGCCCTGGTCCGCGAGACGGCCCCCGTCACGCCGCGCTGACGCCCTCTCCACGACGGCATCCGAAGGGACGCCCCTGATGCACCACGCACTGATCGTCGCCCGTATGGCGCCCGGCTCGGCTCCGGACATCGCGGAGGTGTTCGCGGCCTCCGACGGCGGTGAGCTGCCGCACCTCGTCGGGGTCAACCGCCGCAGCCTGTTCCAGTTCGGCGACGTGTACCTGCACCTGATCGAGTCGGAACGCCCTCCGGGCCCCGCCATCGCGAAGGTGACCGAGCACGCCGCCTTCCGTGACGTCAGCGAACGCCTGGCGGCCTTCGTCAGTCCCTACGACCCGCAGACCTGGCGGGGACCGAAGGACGCGATGGCCACACAGTTCTACAGCTGGCAGCGCGAGCCGCGCGCCTGAGCGCGCGATGTACAGCAGCCGGCCCCGCGGGACACCGCGGGGCCGGCTGCTGTCCGCGGACGGGCCCGTCAGCCGGGGACCACGCTCTCGAACGCGTGGAGGTAGGCGTTGACGGGGCGGACCTCGCCCAGCACGAGGCCGGCCTCCCGCATCCGGCTCTCCATGCTCGCCCGGGTGTGCTTGGCGCCTCCGACGTTGAGGAGCAGCATCAGGTCCATGGCGGTGGTGAAGCGCATGGACGGCGAGTCGTCGACGAGGTTCTCGATGACGACCACCCTCGCCCCGGGGCGGGCCGCGGCGATCACGTTGCGCAGGGTGCGGCGGGTGCTCTCGTCGTCCCATTCGAGGATGTTCTTGATGACGTAGACGTCGGCCTGGACGGGGACGGCCTCGCGGCAGTCGCCCGGGACGACGTCCACCCGCCCGGCGAGCGCGCCGCCGTCGCGCAGCCGGGCGTCGGCGCGCTCGACGACACCGGGCAGGTCGAGCAGGGTGCCGTGCATCCCGGGGTGCTTCTCCAGCAGGCTGGCGAGGACGTGGCCCTGGCCGCCGCCGATGTCGGCGACGCTGGACGCCCCGGTGAGGTCGAGGAGTTCGGCGACGTCCCGGGCGGACTGGACGCTGGAGGTGGTCATGGCCCGGTTGAAGACGTGCGCGGACTCCTCCGCGTCCTCGTGGAGGTACGGGAAGAACTCCTTCCCGAACAGGTCCTCGAAGACGCTGTCGCCGGTGCGCACCGCCTCGTCGAGCCGGGGCCAGGCGGCCCAGGTCCACGGTTCGGTGCACCACAGGGCGATCCAGCGCAGGCTCTGGGGGTCGTCCTCGCGGAGCTGGCGGGACATGTCGGTGTGCGCGAAGCGGCCGTCCGGCTCCTCGCTGAAGACGCCGTAGCAGGTCAGCGCCCGCAGCAGGCGCCGCAGCGCCCGTGCGTCGGTCTTGACGGCCGCGGCGAGGTCCTCGGCGGACAGCGGAGTGTCGTCGAGGGCGTCGGCGACGCCGAGACGGGCCGTGGCGCGCACGGCGGCGGCGCAGGCGGCTCCGAAGACGAGCTCCCGCAGACGCATGGCGTCACGGGGTGTGGTGGTGGGTGCGGTGGTCATGCCGTCTCGATTCTCGTGGGAGGGCTGTCCCGGGGACCGGGTCAGCACAGTCCGGCGGGCTCGGAGACGCCGCAGACGTTGGCGTCGAAGCGGTTGCCGGTGCCGGTGGTGTCGCGGTTGGCGAGGTCGGCCTTGCCGTTGCGCAGCACCAGGTTGTCGCGGACGACGTTGTCGGTGCCCGGGACCCCGACGACGCTCTTGTAGAGGACGATGCCGCCGGAGAACGGGGAGTCGCCCACGTTGTCGGAGACCCTGTTCGACTCGACGAGGGTGTCCTCGGTGCCGGTGAGGACGATGCCCGCGCCCTGGATGCGGGGCAGCCGGGCGGTCGCGGGGCAGGACCTGTTGTTGGCGACGACCCAGTTGTGGCGGACCGTCAGGGCGCCGGCGCGGGGCCGGGACTCGTCGCCGACGAGGAACAGGCCGGCGCAGTTGCCGGTGACCGCGTTGTTCTCGACGACCAGGTTGCGCACCCGCCGGACGGTGGCGCCGATCCGGTTGCCCGACATGTCGTTGCCGCTGATGCGCGTGCCGCGGGTGTCGGTGGCGCCGGCCTCCTCGGAGACCGTGTTGGCGACGAAGATGCCCGCGTCGCCGTTGCCGCGGACGGTGTTGCGGACCAGGAGCGAGCGGGTCGAGCGCTCCTGGGCGATGCCCCAGGTGCCGTTGTCGACGGAGGTCACCCGGCGCACCGTCAGACGGTCGGTCCAGGCGGCCCACACCCCGCTCCTGGTGAAGCCCTCCAGGCGCAGCGACTGGACGCGCACACCCTCGACGGGGGCGCCGCGCTCGCCCTGGACGCAGATGCCGTTGCCGGCCGCCGCACAGGAGTCCTTGGCCGGGGTGCCTGCGGCGGGCCGGATGACGGTCCGCGACCCGGCGCCGCGCAGGGTCACGTCCGGGGTGGTGATCCGCACGCTCTGGCGGTAGGTGCCGGGCGCGAGGCGGACGGTGTCGCCCGGGCGTGCCGCGTCGACGGCCTTCTGGATCGACTGGCCGGGCAGGACGTGGAGCGTGGTGTCGTGGGAGGAGGCGGGGGCGGCTGCGCCGATGCCGGAGGCGGCGAGGACGACCGCGCAGCCGGCGAGAGCGAATTGTCGTTTTGTCATAGTCCGAAGCTATGCGGCAAACCGTGCCGATCCGGAGGAAACAGGCCGAAAGCCGTCGTGTCGCGGCGTGGCGCGTCCCCGGGCAGCGCAATGGCCGGACGGTGCCCGGACGATTGCCCCGGCCCGGTGCAGCGGGTTCTTCGCACGGGCCCCGACGCCCTATCGTGGGCGCATGACTGTGCCCGAGCTGATCCGCATCGTCTCCCGTTCCTCGCCCATGGCCCTGGCCCAGGTGGAACGCGTCCGCGCCGGACTGACGGCGCTTCACCCGGGTCTGCGCACGGAGGTCGTGCCGGTGGTGACCACCGGGGACCGCTGGATGGGTGATCTCGCGCAGGTAGAGGGCAAGGGGGCGTTCACCAAGGAGGTGGACGCCGCGCTGCTCGCCGGCGAGGCCGATCTCGCCGTGCACTGCGTGAAGGACATCCCCGCCGACCGGCCGCTGCCCGCCGGGACGACGTTCGCCGCCTTCCTGGAGCGCGACGACATCCGCGACGCCCTGGTCCACCCCGGCGGGCTGACGCTCGACGAGCTGCCCGCGGGCACCCGCATCGGCACCTCGTCCGTCCGGCGCACCGCGCAGCTGGCCGCCTCCCACCCGCAGCTGGAGTGCGTGCCGATGCGGGGCAACGCCAACCGGCGGCTGGAGAAGCTGCACGCGGGCGAGGCCGACGCGCTGCTGCTGGCGGTCTCCGGGCTCGAACGCATCGGTCGCCCCGACGTGATCACCCAGGTGCTGTCGCCGGAGACGATGTGCCCGCCGATCGGCGCCGGCGTCCTCGCCCTGCAGTGCCGCGAGGACGACGCGGAGGTCATCGACGCGGTGAGCGCGCTCGGCGACCCCGACGCCCATCGCGAGACCACGGCCGAACGGATGCTGCTGCACGTCCTCCAGGGGCACTGCAACAGCCCGATCGCAGGATTCGCGCGGGCGGAGCGCAACGGCGACCTGTCGCTGCGGGCGAAGGTCTTCACGCCCGACGGCAAGACGGTCCTCAACGCGCACGAGTGGGCCGGTCCGCTGGACCCGGCGACCCTGGGCACCTCGGTCGCCGTGGCCCTGCTCCGCCAGGGGGCACGGGACCTGATCGACTCCATCGCGCACTGACCCGCCGGGGCGCGGGGCGGCCCCGGCTCCGGTGCGACGGACTCCCCCGCTCGGGCGGCCCGGGGTCCGGATCAGGCGGACCGTGTCGCCCGCGGGACCGCCGGGGGCCGGACGGCGGGCCTACGCCCGGCCGCCGTGCCAGGAGCGCCGGGACGCGGTGGAGCCGTGCGACCGTCGGCCACCGCGGGAACCGCAGCGGGCCGCGGATTTCCTGCCGGGGTCGGCGTGCGGGACGTGGGCGGAGCGGCGAGCGGGGCGCCCGGCGGGCACTACTCCTCGAAGTAGGCGTCGAGCACGGCGTCGAGGCCTGCCGTCCACTCCTTCAGCCGGCCGCGGTTGTCCGCCTCCACGTCCGCGTTGAACCACCGGTTGGCCGCGGTGTGCACGGTGACGGTGAAGCGGCGGCCGAAGCGGGGCGAGGTGGTCTCGACGGCGCCGATCTCGTCCCAGCGGAAGTCCGCCTCCTGGTCGTCGAGGCGGAAGACGATGCCGTCGCGGTTCGCGGTGATCGAGCCACGGCGGTCGCGGGCCTCGAAGACGGGCCCGTCGTCGGCATCGGCGTCCGAAGCGGCTTCCGCACCGTGCTCACCGGACGCGGCGGCCTCGTCGGCGTCCGTGGCGGGGGCGTCCCCGACCTCGTCGGCGTCCGTGGCGTCGGACGCGGTGTCCGTCGCGGGGGCGGCGTCCTCGGGCTCCTGGGGCTCCTTCTCCCCCGCCCCGGCAGGGGCCTGGGCAGGGGCTGCCGCGGACGGCGGCGTACCGGTCAGGCCGGGCACGAAGGACGGGTTCGTACTCGCGGCGAACTCGGGCTTGGTGTTCGGGTCTATGCGCTGCTCCACGGCGGGCAGTATGGACGACGAACCTGTCGGAGGCCAATGCGTCACGCCCGGTACGGGGCACGTCCGCCGGGCAGTTGCCGTCCGTACCGCGCCTTTTCCGGGCCGCCCGGCCCGCGCGGGCACCCCTGCCGACCCCTGTCCCGCGGCGCCGGACAGGGCGCAGGATGTCAGGGGTGTCCTCGCAGGGGCGACCGCACTACGGTGACGAGGAGGTACGCCGGGCAGCAGGCCCGGCCATGCGACCGGGACACGAACGCGATACGGGGGGTGGCGCCGTGCACGGCGGTGACGGGGGCGGCGACGACGGGACGGGCCGGCTCCTCGCGGTCAGCGACCTCCACTCGGCGATCGGCGACAACCGGCAGCATGTCGACGCGGTACGGCCCCGTTCGGACGCCGACTGGCTCCTGGTGGCCGGGGACGTGGCCGAGACGAGCACGGACATCGAGGCCACCCTGCGCACCCTCGCGGGGCGGTTCGCGAAGGTCGTCTGGGCCCCGGGCAACCACGAGCTGTGGACCGTCCCCTCGGACCCGCTGCAGCTGCGCGGCGAGAAGCGCTACCGCCATCTGGTGGAGATGTGCCGGGAGTTGGGCGTGGTGACCCCCGAGGACCCGTACCCGGTCTGGCAGGGGCCCGGCGGACCGCTCACCGTGGCACCGCTGTTCGTGCTGTACGACTACACCTTCCGCACGCCCACGGCGTCGTCCAAGGAGGAGTCGCTGGCCCAGGCCGAGAAGGCGGGCATCGTCTGCACCGACGAGTACCTGCTCGACCCCGCGCCCTACGCCGGCCGCGACGCCTGGTGCCGGGCCAGGGTGATGGAGACCGAGGAGCGGCTCGCGGCCGTCGACCCGTCGGCCCCGCTGGTCCTGGTGAACCACTTCCCGCTGGTCCGCGAGCCCACCAGGGTGCTGCGCTACCCGGAGTTCGCCCAGTGGTGCGGCACCGAGCTGACCGCCGACTGGCATGTGCGCTTCCGCACGGCGGCGGTCGTCTACGGGCACCTCCACATTCCGCGCACCACCTGGCACGACGGCGTCCGCTTCGAGGAGGTGTCGCTCGGCTACCCGCGCGAGTGGCGCGCCCGCGGCCTCCCGCTGGGGACGAACCCCTGCCGTCAGATCTTTCCCGAGCTGGAGAAGCCGTGATCGAGGACATCCTGCCCCCGGGCATACGGTTCGCCGAGGCGTTCGACGACAGCGAGGCGCCGGACTGGTTCCCCGAGGAGGAGGCGCTGGTCGCTCGGGCGGTGGACAAGCGCCGCGGCGAGTTCGCGACCGTCCGCCGCCTCGCCCGTACCGCGCTCGGGGCGCTCGGCGTCCCGCGGGTGCCGCTGCTGCCGGGCAAGCGGGGGGCGCCGCAGTGGCCCGCCGGGATCGTCGGCAGCATGACCCACTGCGCCGGGTACCGGGGGGCCGTGGCCACCCGGAACACCGACTTCGTCTCCGTCGGCATCGACGCGGAGCCCCACGAGCGGCTGCCCCAGGGGGTGCTGGACGCCGTGTCGCTCCCCGAGGAGCGGGAGCAGCTGGCCGCGTGGCCGGCGCTCGCCGCCGCGGTCTGCGCGGACCGGCTGCTGTTCAGCGCGAAGGAGTCCGTCTTCAAGACGTGGTACCCGCTGACCGGACGGGAGCTGGGCTTCGACGAGGCGTCGATCGCCTTCACCTGCGACACGGCGGTGTCGGGCACCTTCGGCGCCCGGCTGCTGGTACCGGGCCCCGAGGTGGGCGGGCACCGTCTGGACCGCTTCTCGGGCCGCTGGACGGCGCGGGACGGGCTGGTCCTGACGGCGATCGCCCTGCCCGCCGTCCGGATCCCGGCACAGGCGGCGTACGACGGCTCGGCGCGGCAGCCGGTCTGACGACCGGGGCGCAGGCCGCCTGGGACGGCGAGGGCGCCCGGGGCCCGCGCGGGCCGCGTACGACCGCGGCCGGGCGCCGCGCAGGGCTGCCTGGGACGACCCGCCGCCGCAGCCGGGCCGACGACCGGGGCGCAGGCCGCCGGGGAGGCCCCGCGCGGCAGCCGTCCGGCGACCCGGCGCACCCGCGCGGGCGGGGCCGCTGCGGTGCGGCCCGCCGCCCGTGCGACACGGGCCGGAACCGGTGCCGGTGCCGGTGCCGGTGCCGGTGCCGGTGCGTCAGCGCAGGGTGAGTGGGGTCTCGGACACGACGCGGGTCAGCTTCTCCGGGTTGCGCACGTAGTAGAGGCCCGCGATGCGCGCGTCCTCGACGCGGATCGCCATGACGCCGTCGATCTCGTCGTCCAGGCGGACCAGGAGCGCCGGACTGCCGTTGACCAGGGTCGGCGCGACGGTGACCCGGAGTTCGTGCCGGCCCAGACCGCCCAGCATGTAGCGCGCCACCTTGTCCGCGCCGGCGACCGGCCGCCGGGCGGCCTGCTTGACGCCTCCTCCGTCGCTCAGCAGCACCACGTCGGGCGCGAGCACGTCGAGGAGACCCTGGAGGTCCCCGGTGGCGAGGGCGCGGCGGAACGAGTCCAGCGCCGCCCGGGTCTCCCCCGCGGAGACCGCCTCGCGGGGGCGGCGGGCGTCCACGTGGCGGCGGGCCCGGTGCGCGATCTGGCGGACCGCCGCGGGGCTCCTGTCGACGGCGGCGGCGATCTCGTCGTAGCCGACGTCGAACACCTCGCGCAGCACGAAGACGGCCCGCTCGGTCGGTGACAGCGTCTCCAGGACGAGCATCAGCGCCATGGACACGCTCTCGGCGAGTTCGACGTCCTGGGCCACGTCGGGGGCGGTGAGCATCGGCTCGGGGAGCCACGGACCGACGTACGCCTCCCTGCGCCGGGTCAGGGTGCGCAGCCGGTTGAGGGACTGGCGGGTCGTGATCCGGACCAGGTAGGCGCGCCGGTCGCGCACCCGGGCGAGGTCGACGCCGGCCCAGCGCAGCCAGGTCTCCTGGAGGACGTCCTCGGCGTCGGCCGCCGAGCCGAGCATCTCGTAGGCGACGGTGAAGAGGAGGTTGCGGTGGGCGACGAAGGCCTCCGTGGCCGGGTCGGCGGGGTCACTCATGGGCGGGCCTCTCCTCGGCGGCCGGCCCCCGCGCGGGGGCCGGCCGGGCGTGCGTGCACTGCATGATCCCTTCCGGCGGCGGCCGTCCGGCGGACGGCCGTCACCGTCCCGGCGCGGCCGGCGCGGCCGGTTCGGGGGCGCGCTCGCCCCGCGCGTCCCCGGAGGGCGCCGTGTCGCGTCCGGCCTCCAGCGCCCGGCGGCGCGCCGCGCCCCCGGGGACGCGGTGCAGGCCGTACGAGCCGGGCCTGCGCGCCTCGCCGGACATGTGCCCGACGATGCCCTTGCACACGAACTCCTTGAGGCGCGCGCCGGGGCGGCCGCCGATGTGGAACCACAGGGCGACGTCGTTCCGGTGGGCGAACTGGAAGATCCCCGCGCCGCGGCCCAGGCTGATGCACTGACCGGCGAAGACGGCGTTGAGGGGTGCCGGCCGCCGACCTTCGATCCGGCTGATGACGGTGTCGGCCGCCCGCGCGCCCAGGGGCATCGCAGCCTGGCAGCTCATCCGCAGCGGCAGGTCCGAGGGTGCCGCGGAGTCCCCGGCCGCGACGATGCGGGCGTCGTCGACGCTCGTCAGCGTCTCGTCCGTGCGCAGGCGGCCCAGGGCGTCGGTGCTCAGTCCGCTGCGCACGGCCAGGTCCGGCACGCCGAATCCGGCGGTCCAGACGGTCACCGCGCTCGGCAGCTCGCGGCCGTCGTCGAGCCGCACGGAGTCCCGCGACACCGCCGTCACCGTGGTGCCGGGGCCTTCGAGCACGGTCACACCGAGGGCGGCCAGGCGCCGGGCGACCGAGCGCCGGCCACGCCGGTGCAGATAGGGGCCGAGGGGCCCGCCGCAGACCAGGGTCACCGACCGGCCGCCCTCGGCCAGTTCGGCGGCGGTCTCGATGCCGGTGGGGCCCGCGCCGACCACGGTCACCGCGGCGGCGGCCGGCGCGGCCGCGAGGACCGGGCGCAGGCGCTCCGCCTCCTCGGCGGTGGCGATCGGGTAGGCGAAGGAGGCGGCCCCGGGGACCCCCGGGGCGGCGCTGCCGCTGCCCACCGCGTAGACGAGGTAGTCGTAGCCGTGGGCGGTGCCGGAGGCGGTGGTCGCGCGGCGGGCGGCGGTGTCGATGCGTGTCACGGTGTCGACCTCCAGCCGCACCCGCGGGGCCAGCACCTCCCGGTAGTCGACGACCGCGTCGTCGGTCCCGGCCACCAGCTGGTGCAGGCGGATCCGCTCGACGAACGACGGGCGGGGGTTGATCAGGGTCACGCTCACGCCGTCGCGGCCGGTGAGGCGGTTGGCGGCCATGACTCCCGCGTATCCGCCGCCGATCACGAGGACCTCGGTGTTCCCGGTCATGGTGTCTCCTTCGATTCCAGGGGGTTCGGGCACAGGACACCGGCCGGGCCGCCGCTGTGACAGGTGCGGCCACGGGTGTGCCCGATCTCCCGGAACCAGGTGCGCCCGCGGCTGGGCCGGCGCCGTCGGACGGCCGCGCGAGGCACCGGCCCGGAGATCGTTTTGACTAAACCATTACCTTAACTAAACGGTTTACTAGACAACGTTGTCAGATACCGCCAGAGTGTGCCCACGGGGCGAGGGACCGCTTCCCTTCACGAAAGAGGTGGACGACGTGACGGTGTACGGAGCACTGGACATCGGGGGCACGAAGACCGCGGGGGCTCTCGTCGACGAGTCGGGAACGGTGCTGGTGCGCGCCCAGCGGCCGACCCCCGCCGGCGAGCCGGCCGGGACGCTCATGGCGACCGTGGAGGCGGTCCTCGACGAGCTGGCCGCGGATCCCCTGTGGGACGCGGTCTCCTGCCTCGGCATCGCGAGCGCCGGCCCGGTGGACACCGCGGCCGGGACGGTCAGCCCCGTCAACATCCCCGCCTGGCGCCGCTTCCCGCTCGTCGACCGGGTGGCCGCGCATCCGCGCCTTCCGCGCGGAGTGCGGCCCGTGCTCTGCGGCGACGCGGTCGCCATGACGGCCGCCGAGCACTGGCGCGGCGCGGCCCGGGGCGTGGCCGACGCCCTGTGCATGGTGGTGTCCACCGGCGTCGGGGGCGGCCTGGTCCTCGGCGGCGCGGTCCACGCGGGCCGGACGGGGAACGCCGGGCACATCGGGCACATCACGGTCGACCTCGACGGCGCCGTGTGCCCCTGCGGCGCCCCCGGCTGCCTGGAGGGGCTGGCGAGCGGGACGGCGATCCTCGCGCACGCCCGCGCCGCCGGATGGACCCCGCCGCCGGGCGCGGCCGCCGACGCGGCGGCGGTCGCGGCGTCCGCCCGGGCGGGCGATCCCCGCGCACTCGGGGCCTACGACCGGGCCGCGCAGGCCCTGGCGGCGGCGATCGCCGCGACGGCCGCGCTCGTGGAGCTGGACCTGGTGGTGATCGGCGGCGGTGTGGCGCAGGCGGGCGAGACCTTGTTCGCGCCGCTGCGCCGGCACCTGGCGGGCTACGCGGTCCTCGACTTCACCCGGGGCCTGCCGGTCGTCCCGGCCCGGCTCGCGCTGGACGCGGGGCTGGTCGGCGCGGCCGCCATCGCCTCGGCGGCACGGACCGCTCCGGCGGCCGTGCCCGCGCCCCGCGTGTAGCCCGGACGCCGCGGGGCGGTACGACCCCTCCGGCGGCCGGGCCCCGGGTTCGTCCGGTCCGGACGCCGGGAGCGCTACGGCCCCGCCGGCGTGGGCATGATGCACGCCGGGGCGGCAACGGCACACCGGGGGGCGGCACATGGGCATCGGGCACACACGCAGGTTCACCGAGGCGTGGTACTGGCGCCACCTGCTCTCGGTGGCGGCTCACCGCCTGCGGTCCCGGACCGTGTGGCCGGTCCTGGGCAACGCGGGCACGGTCCTCGTCGCGCTCACCGCGCTGCTGCACCACTGGTCGCGTCCGCTCCCGCCCGGAGCCTGGGCCGTCGTGCAACTCGCCTGCCTGGTCTGCCAGGCGGTCGCCCTGATCCCGGTCGTGCGGCCGGGAGCCGCGGCGACGCCGCGGGACGTCACCGCGGTCCTCGACCGTCATCAGACCGTGACGGTGGCCACCGTCTGCGGCACCTGGGTCCTCGGCGTGCCCCCGGGGTTGGCGCTGCTCCGGTTCTTCGACGTGGAGGCGGGCAGCCGGCGGTGGGCCGCCGTGTTCCTCTCGGGGACGGCGCTCACGCTGGCCTGCATCGCGGGTCTGATCACCGCGACGGCCGTCTCCGCCACGGTACGGAGGCGGTGCCGCGCGTCCGGTGCGCCCGGCTGGGAGGACCCCGGGGACGGTGCCGACGCGGGCGGCTCCGACGGTGATTGAAGAGCGGTGACAAGCGTCCGCGCGATAAACCGGGAACTAAACTTAACCGGTTCGGTTCCCACGGTTGATCGGCGCTCCGGGCGCCTCTAATCTCTCTCCCAGTCGCCGGACCGATAAATGAACTGCCAGCGCACCGACGTGTGGTGATCACACGTCACCCGAGGGCGCACCGGCGGCGGATTCGTCCCGCCGGATTCCGTGAGCCGCACCGAAGAGGAATCCGGCGGGAAATCACCCACCCGGAGGCCGTCCGGACGGAAATGCGGGAAGAGCCTGCGTTCCCCGCGTCCGCGCCGCGTCCGGCCCGGGCGGGACCGCACCGCACCACAGGGCAGACCTGGCCGCACGGCGGGACGACGACGTCCGGACGCGCGCCGGTCCCACCACGTCGGGAGCATCGATGAGAAGGACACTGGCCACCGCGGCGGGAGCACTGCTGGCCGTCACCGCGGCGGCGTTCACCGCACCCTCGCCCGCCCAGGCGGCCCCGGGGGCCGGGGCGGCCACCGGGTTCCATGTGAGCGACGGCCGCCTGCTGGACGCGGGCGGCAACGACTTCGTCCTGCGGGGCGTCAACCACGCCCACACCTGGTACACCGCCCGCACACCGCAGGCGCTGAAGGACATCAAGGCCCTCGGGGCCAACTCGGCCCGCATCGTGCTGAGCAGCGGCGACCAGTGGACGAGGAACGACGCCGCGGACGTCTCGGCGGTCGTCGAGCAGTGCAAGGCCAGCCGGCTGATCTGCGTGCTGGAGGTGCACGACACGACCGGCTACGGGGAGGCCGGCGCCGCCGTCCCGCTGTCCCGTGCGGTCGACTACTGGCTGGACGTCAGGAGCGCCGTCGAGGGCCAGGAGAAGTACGTCATCATCAACCTCGGCAACGAGCCGTACGGGAACACCGGTTACGCCGACTGGACCTCGGGCACGAGCGCCGCCATCGGGAGAATGCGCGCCGCCGGATTCGACCACACCCTGATGGTGGACGCCCCGAACTGGGGCCAGGACTGGTCGTTCACCATGCGCGACAACGCACCGAGCGTCTTCGCGGCCGACCCGGACCGCAACACCGTCTTCTCCGTCCACATGTACGGCGTCTACGACACGGCGGCGGAGGTCAGCGACTACCTGAACCGGTTCGTCTCCCGGAAACTCCCCATCGTGGTCGGGGAGTTCGGTGACGCGCATTCGGACGGCAATCCGGACGAGGACGCGATCATGGCGACCGCCCAGCGGCTCGGCCTCGGCTACATGGGCTGGTCCTGGAGCGGCAACGGCGGCGGCGTCGAGTACCTGGACCTCGCCACCGGCTTCGACGCCTCCCGGCTGAGCCCCTGGGGGCAGCGCTTCTTCGACGGGGCGGACGGCATCAGGCAGACCTCGCGGGAGTCCGAGGTCTTCGGCGGCGGGGGCGGCGCGGACACCCGGGCCCCCACCGCCCCGGGCACCCCGTCGGCCTCCGACGTGACGTCGACCGGGGTGCGGCTCGGCTGGGCGGCCTCCACGGACGACCGGGGCGTCACCGGGTACGAGGTCGTGCGCACGGACGGCACGCAGGAGACGGCCGTCACCACGTCGGGGACGAACGGCGCCACGGTCACGGGACTGACCCCCGCCACCCGGTACACGTTCGCGGTCTACGCCCGTGACGCGGCCGGCAACCGCTCGGCGCGCTCCGCCGCCGTCGGGGTGACCACGGCCGACGGCCCGGCGGCGGGCAGTTGCCAGGTGACGTACCGCCTCAGCGACTGGGGCAGCTCGTTCAACGCGGACGTCACGATCCGCAACACGGGGACGAGTGCCGTGAAGGGCTGGCGGCTCGACTTCGCCTTCCCCGGCGGCCAGCGGGTCGTCTCGGCGTGGAACGCCAAGGTCACCCAGCAGGGCTCGCAGGTGCACGCGACGCACGAGTCCTGGACGGAGACGATCCCGGCGGGCGGCAGCGTGAGCTTCGGCCTCAACGGTGCCTCCACCGGCGGCAACGGCACGCCGGCCGCGTTCAGCCTCAACGGCGCCTCCTGCGCCAAGGGGTGACACCCGCTCCCCCCTGTCGGCCTCCCGCCCCTGCGGCGGGAGGCCGCTCCGCGTACGGGGCCCGGTCGGGCTCGGGCGCCGCGGAGCGGTTCGGGGAACTCCGGCCGGTGCGTGCGGGCAGCGCCGGCACACCGGCAGGGCCGCACCCCGGGGGTGCGGCCCTGCCGTCTGCGGTGGGGACGGC
>NZ_RDBP01000061.1:4856-8432 GCF_008042045.1 Streptomyces sp. T39 | reverse complement strand
CGGCTCATCGCGCCGGTCGCCCCGGGGGCCGACTTCGTCGTCAGCGGCAAGCTGATCGGCCTGCTGATGACGCAGATCTCGCAGAACCCCCGACTGGCCTGCGTGTTCGAGGAGTTGTTCGCGCCCGGCGGGAGGCCGCCTCGGCCACGGTGGCGAACGAGGCCACCTGTCCCGTGCGGACGAAGTCGCCGGCCGGGCGGAGCTGGATCGTGGTGCCGCCGGGCGCGAACAACTCCTCGAACACGCAGGCCAGTCGGGGGTTCTGCGAGATCTGCGTCATCAGCAGGCCGATCAGCTTGCCGCTGACGACGAAGTCGGCCCCCGGGGCGACCGGCGCGATGAGCCGGTTGCGGTCGTCGGTCATCTCCGTGACGACGGGGACCCTGGCACCGGTCTCGCGTTCCCGGGCCCTGAGGTGGAGCAGGGTGACGAGGGTGCGGTCGTCGGGGTCGTCCTGCCCGGGGCGGCGGTCCGGTCCGAGGACGATCACGCCGTGGTAGGTGGCCAGGTCGAGCCCTTCGAGGGTCTCGCGCCGGGTGGGGTCGCCCTGCCGCAGGGTGACGGTGAGTCCGTCGCCCGCCGCCCGGCCGGCGGCGCGGCGCTCGGCCACCACCTCCAGGGACGACCCGGGCGGCGCGGACCGGGCGAGCCGGTCGACGATCCTGCGGGCCCTGCGGTTCCAGCCGAGCATCAGCAGACGCTCGGGTACCGGGGCCCGCGGCGGGGGTGCGCCGGCGACGGCCGTCGGGTCGTACGGGGCGGCGACCGGCTCCGGGCGCGTGGCGTCCCGGTCGCGGGCGATGACGACCAGGCCGTCGCCGTCGGCCAGCCGCAGCGCGGCGGGCGGGCAGAGGGTGAGGACGCCATCCGCCCGGACGACGCCGACGGCGCTGGACACGGGGCAGGCCGCGGCGGCCTCCCTGAACGTCCGCCCGGTCAGCGCCGGGTCCCGCACGGTGTAGAACTCGTCGCCCGCGTAGTCCAGCAACTCCTGGTGCACGAGGGAGAGTCCGGGGCGGCGGGCGCACTGCACGAGCAGCCGGGCCGACACGTCGTCGATCTCCAGGACCGTCGCCCCGGGGCCGCCCGCGAGGCGCGCCGCGGCCAGGTAGCGGTCGTCGCGCACGGCGGCCACGACTGGCAGGTCGCGGTCCTCGCCGACGACGGCACGCAACGACAGCAGGGTCTTGACGATCTCGGCGTCCTCGGCCGGGTCGTCACGCGGGAGGACCACGACGGAGTCTGCGGTCGCGGGGCTGACCCGGGCCAGAGCCGTGGGGTCGGTGGGACGCCCGCTGCGGATGATCAGCCGGGTCCGGCCCGTGTCGCCGACGTCGGCCCGCAGGTCCTCCTCCATCTCGGCGGGGTCGCGGTCGGCGAGCACCGCGACCACACCCGGGCGCCGGCCCGCGTTCGCGGCGACCAGTTCCGAGACGACCGTCTGCATCTGCTCGGACCAGCCGAGGATCACCGTGTGGCCGCTCTCCAGGACCGTGGAGTGGCCCCGGCGCAGGGCGATCAGCCGGTCGGTGATCCCGGCGGTGATCAGGCTGACCAGGGTCGACACGTAGAAGAGGGCGACCAGCGCGAGCAGGACCGACAGGGCGACCCGCAGCGGCGGCCCCACCTCGCCGCCGAGCCGCATGGTCTGGCCGGTGCTGCGCCACACCGCGGCGATCTTCGACTCCGTGGCCATGGGCCCGCGTTGATCGGTCCAGACGAGGAGCACGCTGACGGGGACCACCACCGCCAGGCAGGCGAGGGCGAGCCAACCGACGAGGGCCGAGGTGCCGTGGGCGAGCGTCGTGTCGAACCAGTAGCGGACGCGGGCCTCGACGCCGCCGCCGCGGTCGCCCGCCCGGCGGCGTGGGGCCGGAGGGCGTGGGGTGGGCCGCCGGTACCGTTGCGGCCCCGTGGCCCGCTGCCGGGGGACGGCCCCGTCTCCTTCTTTGCGCACATCGGCAGCGTGCCGGGCGCCGGGCGGCGGCGGGGTGATCTTGCCCCGCATTCATCCCTTCGTGAGCGCCCGCGTCCGCCCCGGACGTGTCCGGTGCCGAGTGCCCGTCCGGCTCCGCGCGAGGTACGGACGGGGACACCGTGATGCGGTCCGACGACGGGAGAGGGAACGGAGCTACCCGAGGATGCCGTCCAGCAGTTCCTCGATCCAGTAGCGCACCTGATGCCGCCGGCTGCAGAACCGCTTCGGGCGTCGCCACCGGCTCGGCGCGAGCGGCCGCCGGCACTGCCTGCAATGCTTCCGTTCCCCCATGGCCGTCACTGTAGCCCCCGGTCGCGCGCCTCGGCGCGGGGCCGTCCGCGTGAGCCGATCATGAAGCGCGCCCGTCCGTTCCACGGCCCCGAAGCGTTCGTGTCCGACAGGTGAGACCCAGCCGGTCATGGGTCGGCGCTTCCTCCATGGCGACACGCAAACGCTATGGATGCTCCCACAATCTTCTTGCACATGCGCGCGCTTCATCCATACGGTGGCGCATATGCTGTCCTGCATGACGGGTCGGGCCGCGCAGTCGCGGGGCGCCGGTCCCGCGCACCCTTCCTCCGTCCCCAAGGAGTCACCCCTGATGGCCCTCGCACGCACCGGACGGCGCGCCGCCGCGGCCGCTCTCGCCGCGGCGCTGCTCGTCCCTCTCGCGGCCTGCGGCAGCGACGGAACGAAGGACGCCGGCGGTTCCGCGGGCGCGGCGCCGGGGGCCGAGCTGACGGTCCTCGCCGCGGCGTCCCTCACCGACGTGTTCAAGGCAGCCGGTGCCGCCTACGAGAAGGCGCACCCCGGCACGCGGATCACCTTCTCCTTCGCCGGCTCCCAGGAACTCGTCTCCCAGGTGTCCCAGGGATCACCCGCCGACGCACTCGTCACCGCCGACACCACGAGCATGCGCAAGGTGAGGGAGGACACCGGCACCCCGACGGTCATCGCGAGGAACCGTCTCGTCATCGCCACCGGCGAGGGAAACCCGCACCGGGTCGACGAGCTGAAGGACCTCGCGGACCCCGGGCTCAAGGTCGTCCTCGCCGCCCCCGAGGTCCCCGTCGGCACGTACGGCGAGCAGATCCTCGACGCCCAGGGGATCACGGTGAAGCCGGTCTCCCAGGAGCCCAACGTGCGCGCCGTGCTCAGCAAGGTCGCGCTCGGCGAGGCCGACGCCGGACTCGTCTACCGGACCGACGCCGCCGGTGCGCAGGACAGGGTCGACGCCGTCGAGATCCCCGACGCGCAGAACGCCGTCGCCGAGTACCCCGCCGCCACGCTGAAGGAATCCGGCAACGCCGAGGCCGCCGCCGCGTTCGTCGCCCTGCTGCTGTGGGCCAATGTGACCGGGGTCGCGCTGTTCCTCGGCATCGCCTTCGCCGCGCAGCTGGAGGCCGCGCGTGCGGGCCAGACGGAACCGGTCCGGCCGGACCCCGGCGGATGAGGCCCGGCGGCGGGACCGGAGCCCGCCGTCAGCCGTCGTCGAGCGCCGAGAGCCCGTCCCGCCATCGGCGCCGGCGCTCCTCGTCCGACTGCTCCCACCACGGCGTTCCGCGCTCGCCGAGCGCGGTCTTCGCGCGGTGCACCCG
>NZ_RDBP01000061.1:0-4756 GCF_008042045.1 Streptomyces sp. T39 | reverse complement strand
CCGCCCCTCCCGGTCCGACCACGCCCTCTCCCACTTGCCCCGCCCCGCCCCCGGGCGCGCGTCTCCTGCCGATGAGGTCCGCCCGGGTCGCGCCGCGCGCCGGATCGCGCGGCAGCCGCGGGCGGGGGCACGGGGCCGCGAGCACCGTCCGCCCCGGTGCGCGGCATGCCGCGGGCCCCGTCATGAGCCGAAGGACGACTCGCGATGACGCTTGCCCGCTTACCGGCGCAGCGCCGCGTGCTCACCGAGCCGCGGCACCGCGCGCCCCGCAGGAACACCTCTCGTGACATCGATATCACCGCCTGGGCGCTGCAGGCCGCCCGCGGCGACCAGGACGCCGCGGAACGCTTCGTCAGGGCCACCTACGACGACGTGCGGAGGTTCCTCGCGCACCTCACCTCCGACGTGCCCGGCGCCGACGACCTCGCCCAGGAGACGTATCTGCGGGCCCTCTCGGGGCTGGCCGGGTTCGCCGGCCGCTCCTGTGCCCGTTCCTGGCTGCTGGCCATCGCCCGCCGGGTCGCGGTCGACCGCCACCGCGCCGCCGCCGCCCGGCCCCTGATCGCGGACACCGCCGACTGGCAGGCCGCGGCGGACCGGGCGCAGCCCCGGCACCTGCCCGGCTTCGAGGAGTCGATAGCGGTCCACGACACGCTGCGCACCATGGAGTTCGGTCGCAGGGAGGCGTTCGTCCTGACCCAGATGGTGGGTCTGTCGTACGCGGAGGCGGCGGAGGCCGCCGGATGCCCGGTGGGCACGGTCCGGTCCCGGGTGGCCCGCGCCCGGCGCGATCTGATGACGGCCTGGACCGCCGACCCGGCGGTCACCGGGGAGCCTCTGCTCGGGTCCGTCCTGCGCTGACGCGGCGGGCGGCCCGCCGCCGGCGGGCCGCCCGCCCGCTCGGCGCAGGACGGACCCGAGCGCCCCGCCTCGGCGCGCGGAACCGAGCGCGCGCCGCGCCGCACCCGCCGTGCACGGCGACGCCGGCGGTCGGTCGCGTACCCGCCTTCGGGCCGGGGCGGGCACGCCCCGGCGGCCCGACCCGGGTGGCGTGTCCCGGGACGCCCCGTCAGTCGCCGTCCTGCCCCGGGGCGGTCCGCACCCGCGACGCCTTGTCAGTCGCATGCACGCCCCCGGGTGGCCGGCCCGGCGGCGCTCCGTCAGTCGCGGTGCGGGCCCGGGTGGCCGGCCCGGCGGCGCTCCGTCAGTCGCGGTGCGGGCCCGGGTGGCCGGCCCGGCGGCGCTCCGTCAGCCGCGGTGCGGGCCCGGGTGGTCTGCCCCGCGACGCTTTGTCAGCCGCCGTCGAGGCACCGGGCGGCCTTCCCTCCGCCACGCTCCGTCACCCGCATGCACGCCTCCCGGGCGGCCCCCACCCCGTCACCCGCCGTCAGTACCCCGGGTGGCCTGCCCCCGCCACGCCCCCGGGTGCGGTGCCCCGGTGCCGGGTGCGCCGCGGCCGAGGGCGAGTCGGGAGACGATCCGGTAGCGGTCGCCCCGGTACAGGGCGCGGACGTACTCGACGGGGCGGCCGTCGGCGTCGGAGGTGGTGCGGTCGAAGAGCAGCGCGGGCGACAGTTCCGGCACGCCCAGCAGGCCGGCCTCCTCCCTGCTCAGCACGGTCGGTTCGATGGACTGGACCGCGTGCGCGGGGTGGATGCCGTACCGCTCCCGCAGGAGGGCGTGGAATCCGCCCTCCATGCCGGCGGCCGTCAGCCCCGGCACCAGGTCCCGGGGGATGTGCAGATGCTCCAGCGCGATGGGCGCATCGCCGGTCAGCCGCAGCCGGGTCACGTGCAGCAGCACGGCGGCGGGGGAGACGTCGAGCTTCCGGGCGATCCGCGCCCCGGCGGGAGCGGACCGCGACTCCAGCACCCTGCTCGTCCACCCGCCCGTGGCGGCGGCCGCCGCAGCGCCGTCCGACACCAGCTCCTGGGTGACCTTCGAGGGCGCCACGAACATCCCCCGGCCGTGTTCCCGCACGAGCAGCCCGGTGGCGACGAGTTCGTCGACGGCCGCGCGCAGGGTGGGCCGCGAGACGCCCAGTTCGGCGCAGAGGGTGCGCTCGGACGGGATGGCGTCGCCGGGACGGCGGCCCTCGATCACGGTGAGCAGATGCTCCCGCACCCGCTCCCGTTTGAGTTCCATCGCGCGTCCTTCCGGCGTCCGGCTGCGAACGCCCGTCAGTATGCATTCCCCTCGGCGGACGAGGTCACCGTCCCGTCCCGGCTGAAGTCCAGCCGGGAGACGAACCGGTAGCGGTCGCCCCGGTACACCGAGTGCACGTACTCGACGGGGCGGCCCGACGAGTCGCGGGTGAGACGTTCGATCAGCAGGGCGGGGGAGAGCACCGGGACCCCGAGGAGCGCCGCCTCGGCCTCGCTGACCACGGTCGGCTCGATGGACTGCGTGGCCTCCTCGACGTGGACGCCGTGGTTGTCCCGCAGATGGTCGTAGAGCTCGCCCGACTCCAGCTCCGCCGGGGCGAGGGCGGCGGGCACCAGGCCGGCCGGGATGTGCAGATGCTCGATGGCCATGGGGGCGCCGTCCACCAGGCGGAGCCGCGCGACGTAGAGCAGGCCGGCGGCCGGGGACATCTCCAGCCTGCGGCCGATACGGGCGCCGGCCGGCCGCACCGCGCTCTCCAGCACCGTGCCCGACCAGCTGCCGGAGGCCCGCGGCACGGTGAAGGCGGCGTCGTCCGGAGCGAGTTGCTGGGTGATCTTGTCGGGGGCGACGAACATGCCGCGTCCGTGCTCGCGCACCAGTACGCCGGTCGCGACCAGTTCGTCGGCCGCGGCGCGCAGGGTCGGGCGCGAGACGCCGAGTTCGGTGCAGAGGGTGCGCTCGGAGGGGATCGGATCGCCGGGGCGGCGGCCCTCGATCAGTCCGAGCAGGTGCTCCCGGACCCGTTCCCGCTTCAGCAGCCTGCCGGAAGAGCCGTCGTTCATGGCGGGCCGCCCCTCGTACGACGCCGTTCTGCGTCCTGACTGGTCAACTGGTCAGATGGTGCAGGTCATCCTATCCGGCTCCGGCGGATCGCCAACCGGGGGCTGTATCAAAGGAATCGTGGAGGCTTGACGCTGCGATTGGTCTATGCCACCTTCTGCTCATTGCGTCTGACCAGTTGACCAATTGGTCAGGTGAGGTGGAGGCTTCCGTCCTCCTCGGCTCTCCCTACCGCCCATCGAGGTACCCGTGATGAGCACAGCCCTGCGCACCTCCCTGCCCCACCTCGTGCCGCAGCCCGCACACCTCACCGCCGCATCCGGCCGGTTCACCTTCGACGGCGCGACCGCTCTCGCGCCGGCCCCCGGCGCCGAAGGCGCGGCCCGGCTGCTGCGGACGCTGCTCGCGCCGGCCACCGGGCTCGCGCTGCCCGAACGGTCCGACGGCGAAGTCGTCCTCGCCCTCGACCCGGCGCTGCGCCGGCTCGGCGACGAGGGGTACCGCCTCACCACCGGCCCCGACGGCGTGCGCCTCGCCGCCGGCGGCCCCCGGGGACTGACCGCGGGCGTCCAGACGCTGCGTCAGCTCCTGCCGCCGCAGGCCCTGTCGGACCGTCCGGTGCGCGGCGTCCCGTGGAGCGTGCCCGGGGTCACGATCACCGACGCCCCGCGCTTCCCCTGGCGCGGCGCCATGCTCGACGTGGCCCGCAGGTTCCGCCCGGTGTCCTTCCTCCACCGCTGGGTCGACCTCCTCGCCCTGCACAAGCTCAACGTCCTCCACCTCCACCTCACCGACGACCAGGGCTGGCGGATGCCCGTCCCCGCCCTGCCCCGGCTCACCGAAGTCGGCGGCCACCCCCACGGCGGCGCCTACACGACCGCCGAACTCCGCCGTCTGGTACGGCACGCGGCCGAACGCGGGGTCACCGTCGTGCCCGAGATCGAGATGCCCGGCCACGTCCGGGCTGCCCTCGCCGCCTACCCCCACCTCGGCAACCGTCCGGACCGCACACTCGGCGTCTGGGACCGCTGGGGGGTCTGCGACACCGTCCTCGGCGTGCACGACGACGCACTCGCCTTCTGCCGCACCGTCCTCGACGAGGTGATGGACGTCTTCCCCTCGCCCCATGTGCACCTCGGGGGCGATGAGTGCCCCACGACCGAATGGCACACGGCCCCGGCCGCGCTGCGCCGGGTCGCCGAGGAGGGCCTCGCCGGGCCCGGCGCGCTGCACGGCTGGCTGATGGACCGGGCCGGCCGCCATGTCCTCGACGCGGGGCGCACCCCGGTCGCCTGGACCGGGACCGGGACCGACCTCCCGCCCTGGTTCACGGTCATGGCCTGGCTCGACACCGACCACGGCCGGGCCGCCGCCCGGCGGGGCCACGACGTCGTGATGGCCCCGCACCGCACCACCTACCTCGACTACCCCCAGTCGGCCGGCCCGGACGAACCCCCCGGCCAGCCCGGCCACGTCGTCGACCTGCGCGCCGTCCACGACACCGATCCCGCGCCGGCGCGCTGGAGCCCCGAGGAGAGCTCGCGGGTCCTCGGCACCCAGGGCCAGCTGTGGACCGAGTACGTCCCCACCGGGGCGCACGCCGAGTACCTCGCCTTCCCCCGGCTCTGCGCCCTGGCCGAGACCGCCTGGACCGGACGCCGCGACTGGACCGGCTTCAGCCGGCGCCTGCACCACCACCGGACCCGGCTCGACACCCTCCGGGTGCCGCGCCGCCTTTCACCCGCCCCCACCCGATGAAAGGACCCTCATGAACGACCGTACGCATCCCGCAGGTCCCCTCCCCACGCCG
>NZ_RDBP01000060.1:4994-39644 GCF_008042045.1 Streptomyces sp. T39 | reverse complement strand
CGCCGGCTGTCGTAGCTCCGGTGCCGCGATCGGCAGGGCGGTGGTGTTGGTGGCGAAGCAGGTCAGCCGCAGTCCATCGGCGTCGGTGATGCGCAACTGTGCGCCCGGGTGCGGCCGTTCCTCCCGCACGATCAGCCGCAGTCCCTTCGGCCAGCCCCTCGGGACCTCGCCGGACAGTTCGGCGACCCGGGCGCCGTCGCGGACCTGCCCGTCCCGTTCGATGGCCGGGGTCCAGTCCGAGGCCGGAACCAGGAGCACGGCACGGTGGATGGCCTCGGTGACGGTCGTGCCGACCGAGTGGGACAGCCGGCGTCCGCGGGCGGCGAGGCCGAAGGTCTTCTTCCGGGTCGCGGTCGCGTCCTGGACCGTCGACAAGCCCAATCGTCCAAGGGCAGGGGCGCTTTTCCGTGTTCGGGGCCACCAGGTGCCATCCCGCAGGACTATCCGATGTACGTCGGTGGCGGCGACCAGGTCGGAGGCAGCGGATCTCCCGGATCTCCTGTCACCTGCAGGGGGTAACGGAACTGCCACCACTCCTCCCGTTCGTCCATCGCGCTTCTGCTCATGCCACGTGGCGTCATGGGCGCGGTGGCTGCTCGGAACCGGTCGTCCAGAGCGTCGAGCTCGGGCTGGCGCAGCCGGCGAACCCGTTCGGTCAAGATCGGCCAGGCATCGTGGAGCCAGTCTCTATGGGCGGCGTCGTTGTCGAACTCCCAGGCCCAGCAGACGTCGAAGCCTCCTTCGACGTCCTCGACGAACTCCGACCACGCCTCCAGACGAGCGTTGAGGGTCAGGCGGTGGAGGTATGTCGTGGACAGCAGCTCCGTTGCTCGATGGATGGACGCATAGTCCTCGGCGGTCAGCGTTTCGTTCTCCACGCTGTGCAGCCTTGCAGGTGACACCTGAGGAGTCACCCGTCCGGAGCGAGCTCTGACATGACGGCAACGTCGCGCATCCGGCGAGTGATGCCGCATCGAACGAGCCCGGCTCGTGCCCGGACGGAAACGGCCGAGGCCGGCGGGGGTACGGCGACTCGACGGCGGCGAGACCGGCAGAGCTCGTGAGAGGCCGAGGCCGGGTTGGTACGCAGAGCTGGCTCCGTATGCGAGAACGGGAGTCGCTCGTCGACGAGCCCGGGAGGCGCGGCAACCCGGTCAGGAGCTCAGTCGTCGAACTCGTTCAGGAGCGTGGTGGACGCCCACCGGAACTCCTCGTCATCGTCACGCGACTCCAGCAAGCCGGCTTCCACAAGCGCCAGGAGGGTGGCGTGGAGAGCTCGCCCCGCCGGATTGTCTTCCCAGAAGATCCTCTTGCTCTTCGAGAAGGGAACGTCAGCCGTGAGTGCACCAAGGCTCAACCCCAGCTCATATGCGGCCTGGTCCCAGTAGACCCAGTCCTTCATCGCTTCCGAAAAGACCACTGCAGTCACTCACCCTTCTCCTCGTCCACGGTTCAATCGAGTCCAGAGGCCGCTCACCGGACCGTGAGCGACTCCCACCCCACTCGACATTGATCATGGAACAGGGTCGCGCGGTGACTCCCGAAGCAGTCGACGAACGACTCCCGTTCTCCCGTACGAAACCACAGAGCCGTGGCTTCGGCGTCGAGGGTGGCGTGGGCAGCCCTCCGGCGTGTGTCACGATCTTCCCCAACCTGTGGGGGGTGTTGCTGAATGGCGCAGGACATGGCGCTGCGGCCGGTGGTGGATCCGGCCCTCGACGGCTCGGAGCGCGCGCTGCTGGAGAAGTCCGCCGACGGACTCTTCCCCGCCACGCTGCCGCTGCCCGAGGAGCCGGGGCTGGGCGGCCGTACCAAGGCGGACATCTGGACGGCCCTGGGGGTCTCCGCGGTGTGCGCGCTACTGCCGGTGACGATCCTGTGGGCGCTGATCGGCGTGTGGCCCGGCCTGGCCGTCGGGTTCGCGGCGCAGGCGGGGCTGATCTGGGTCGGGGTCCAGTTCGGGTTCGAGGCGTTCATCCTGACCGTCGTGGGCGTGCACCTGCTGGCCTGGCTGCTGATCGTCGTCCTCGGCTGCGGGACCGACGAGCGGCAGCGGGTGGCCCGGCTGCGCCACGGCCGCTACTACCTGGCCGAGGACTTCGGCGACGACTCCCTGCGCGAGCTGCTGGGCCACTCGCCGCTGCGCCGGATGGAGCGCGCCCAGGCCGCCGTGACGGCGGTACTCCAGTCGCAGGTCGACCGGGACGGGCTGCTGGACGACATCGCCAACGACGTGACGCTGCCGGCCCAGCAGTACGAGATCGCCCAGCGCCTGGCCGAGCTGACCCGGCTGGCGCGGAAGGTGCGCACCGCTGCCGGCAACGCCTCCGGCTCGCGGGTGGAGGAGGTGCTGCGGACTCAGCGGCAGGCGCTGCGGCTGTCGTCGAGCGCGCTGGAGGAGCGGGTGGAGGCGCTGGAGCGGTACGCCGAGAACACCCGCGCGGCGGACGCGGCGTACCACGAGTGGGAGGCCGTGCGAGAGCTGGAGCAACTCGGCGAGGACATGCACGAGCTGGTGGTGAACACGGTGCGGGACGAACTGGCCGTCGCCGAGATCGAGGGGCTCGCCGACCGGTCCCGGTTCCAGGACCTGCACCGGATGCTGGACGAGGCGCGGGAGGCGGGGCTGCTGGCCACGCGGTTCGCCGACGAGCCGGCCGACCGCCGGTCCGGCGACAGCGACCGGGCGTGAGGGGGAGGACGACATGACGCAGACATCCCAGCCGAGACGCGAGTTCCACTCCGGCCGCGGCAAGAAGACCTTCGACCGGATCCCGGGCGGGTTCTACCTGGTCGGCGCCCTGGTGATCCTCTGCGAGGTGGTCACGCTCGGCGCGGTGGGCCTGGCCCTGGCCGTCGGCGACCCGCGCGACGACGGGGCATCCCCGGCCAAGGAATCCCGGCGGGTCGAGGTCACCTACATCGCGACGGGCGACCACCCCTCGGTGAACCTCACCGTCGGGGAGGCGAACGGCAACCACGAACCCCAGGGTGTCGTCATCCTGCCGTACCGCAGGACCGTCGAGCTGGCGGCGGGCACCGACTTCTATCTGGACGTCAGAAGCCGCGAGGACCAGAAAGGGGGCACCCTCACCTGCACCGTGCTGGTCGGCGGCAAGGTGGTCCAGCAGGCACACAGCACACCGGACTCCTCGTCCGCGACCTGCGCGGGCAGCACCGCGGACGCCCCGCAGCGGGGCATCCCCGTGCCCACTCTCACCCCCGGCGCCTCCCCGCTGCCCGAGGAGCGGCGGCTCACCGGGACCGTCAAGGTGCCGGACTACCCGGGCGAGGGCTCGCCGGTCATCGGCACCGTCACGGACTCCTCCCTGGAGTACGCGGAGCTGGGCGGCACGTGGGACCGGAGCAAGACGCTGGATCCGGTCTTCGACGGCTTCACCCGCGAACAGGAGGGGCGCCAGCGCGCACTCGTGAAGTCCACGCAGGTGGACGAGGACATCATGGCCGCGGCCGGCGGCACCGGGGAGCTGCGGGGCGTGGCGGGCGCGGTGATGGACGAGCGGCGGCGCTACGAGTACCCCCGCGACCAGGCGATCCTGGTCGACGTCGCCTCGCAGCCGCTGAAGGTCGACGGACATGACGCCTGGCTGCTGGTCAGCGAGATCCACTTCCACAAGCGCGGGGTGCCGTCCACGATGGACCTGAACGCGGTCCTCGTGGTCGACACCGGGCGGGTCCGCCCCTCGGTGCTGTGGGTCGTCCTGCCGGAGACGAACAAGAAGCTCTGGCCGGACCTCAACACTCTGGTCGCATCCGTCCAGCTCCGCTGACCCGCACCGATACGGGACGGGCCCGGGCGCGCGACGCGTCCCGGGCCCGACCGGCAGAGCGCGACGGCCGCCGGGCACGGCATCGCGTCGGCGGCGACCAGGCCGACGAGCGTGCCCGGCGCACGGGTGCGGTGCCGGACGATCGTGCAGTGGCGCGAGCGGAGCTACCGCCACCACGTGCTCGTACGCGTCCACGTCGGGGACTCCGAGGTGACGGACGGCCCGCGGCTGACCGTCGCCCCCGCGGTGGCCCGACGTCGTCGGCTTCGCCGCGCGCTGAACACCCGCCCGGGGCCGGACCGGCCCCGGGCGGACGGGGTCGTCAGGGGGCCCAGGGGGCGTCCACCGACCAGGTGGTGTCCTCGCGGAAGCGGTCGTTCGTGTCGTAGGCGTGCGTCCCGCCGGGGGTGGCGAGCCACACCTCGGAGGCGTAGTGGCGCAGGTACTGGTCCGGGAAGTTGTACGAGGCCAGGCGGACGCCGCCGGTGGCCGGGGCCGGGCACCAGGTGGCGTCGGCGCGGAAGAGGGCGCCGTCGCCGGCCTCCTTGTACACCCGGTACTCGCGGTGGCGCAGGTACTGGCCGGGGAAGTTGCGTGACTCGAAGGAGTAGCACGCGCCGTCCGCGAGGCCCGGGACGATCTTCCAGGTGGCGTCGGCCTTGAGCAGCGCACTGCTGGAGGCGTTCACGACCTCGGTGAAGCCGAGGGCGTCCCGGTGGCGCAGGTACCGGTCGGTGTAGCCGGGCGTGGTCACACGCAGGGAGCGGTTGACGCCGGTGGGCAGGGCCGTCGGGGCCGCCGGGTTGCGGGAGGCGTTGATCAGGGCCTGGTTGGCGGCCCGGACGCGTGCCTCGTCGACCTTGACGACCTGTCGGTCGTAGGTGAGCAGGCCGTTCACCTCGTTCTCCACGTCGGTGATCTCGGTGTAGACGGAGGCGGAGAGGCCCAGCGGTACCTGGGTCTCGCGCATGGCGTCGATCAGGCCGATGTAGCGGTCGTCGAGATGGCCGAGGCTCGGCTGGTTCTCGTAGGAGAAGCCGCCGCCCGGGTACCACTCGTGCCCCGCGACGCGGAAGCCGAGCCCGCCGAACTCGCCGAGCACCGCCGCCCGGGTCGCGGACGGGCGGGTCACACCCGGGCCCACGTAGACGTGGTGGTCGACCACGTCTCCGTTGCCGCCGTCCACCGAACCGCAGCAGTTGACGCCGCTCATGTTGTCGACGAGGCGCGACGGGTCGTACGCCTTGACCTCGTTCGCGATGCGGGCCTGGTCGTACTGGCCCCAGCCCTCGTTCTGGTTGACCCACATGACGACGGACGGGGAGCTGCGGTGCTGGTCGATGATGCGGTCGTACTCGGCCTCCCACTGGACCCGGGCGGCCGCGTCCGGGGTGCGCAGGTCCATGGAGGGCATGTCCTGCCAGACCAGCAGGCCGAGGCGGTCGGCCCAGTGGAACCAGCGCTGCGGTTCGACCTTGATGTGCTTGCGGACCATGTTGAAGCCGAGGTCCTTGTGCTTCTGGAGGTCGAAGCGGAGGGCGTCGTCGGTGGGTGCGGTGTAGATGCCGTCGGGCCAGTACCCCTGGTCGAGGGTGCCGTTGTGGAAGACGGGCCGGCCGTTGAGGAGCAGCCGCTGCTTCCCGCCGACGTTCCCGACGGAGACCGAGCGCATACCGGTGTAGCTGCCGACGGTGTCGGCGACGGTGCCGCCGGAGAGCAGTTCGGTGCGGACGTCGTAGAGGAACGGGTCCTCCGGCGTCCACAGCCGGGGGTTGGGGACCGGCACGGTGAACGCCGAACCGACCGGGCCGGTGGCGCTGCCGACGACGGCGCCGCCGGTGGAGACGGTGACCCGGGCCTGGTGGCCGCTGACTCCGGCGCCGTGCACGGTGACCTTCAGGGTGTTGTTCCCGAGGTCGGGCACCATGTCGAGCCGGGTGACACGGGCCGCGGCGGTGGGCTCCAGCCACACGGTCTGCCAGATGCCGGACGCGGCGGTGTAGAAGATCCCGCCGCCGGGCTGGGGCGTGGTCTCGCGGATGCGCTGCTTGCCGACGGCCTGGCCGCCGGTCTCGCTCGGGTCGAAGACCGAGACGACGATCGTGTTGGTGCCGCCGTTCAGCAGCGGGGTGATGTCGTAGGTGAAGGCGTCGTAGCCGCCGCTGTGGACGGCTCCCGCCTGCTGGTCGTTGACCCACACCGTCGTACGCCAGTCGCTGGCGCCGAAGTTGAGCTGGACGCGCTTGCCGCTCCAGCCGGCCGGCACGGTGAAGGTGCGCTTGTACCAGAGCTTGTCGTTCTGGGTGATCTTCCGCTGGATGCCGGAGAGCGCCGACTCCGCGGGGAAGGGCACCCGGATCTGCTCGCCGAACGTCGCGGGCCGGCCGGCGTTCGCGCCGGTGACGGCGAAGTCCCAGATGCCGTTGAGGTTGAGCCAGTCCGCTCGGGTGAGCTGTGGGCGCGGGTACTCGTTCAGGGGCTTGTCGACGGGGACCTGGTCGGTCCACGGGGTGGTCATCGGGGCGGGCTTGGGGGTCCACGCGGCCTCGGCCGCCTGGGTCGGACCGCCCGCCATCAGCATGCTCGCGCACAGCGTGGCGGCCGTGCCGAGCGCCGCGGTCAGGCGGCGCCATCTCGGGGGCCGCCGTCCGGGGGACTGCCGCTCGGGGGTCGGTGGGGGTAACGACGGGCGCATCGGGGCTCCTTCGTCGAGGTGCGGGGGACCGCCGCCCGGGGCGGGCGGCGGACGGGATGCTTTACATCGTTGGAGAAGGCTTTTACATCGTTGGAGGGGTGGTGTAAAGCCATCCGGCAGAGATGGGTGGCCCCCGCGTGTTCCCCGCGCGGGGCCGGTGTGCCCGTCCCGGCGCGTCCCCGCCCCGGCCGGTGTTCGCGCCCCGGACCGCGACCGGAAGCGGAACGCGCCCTCACGCGGACCGCACCCCGGCGGGACGGCCCCTGGTGACCGGCGCCACGGCGGGGCGCGGCCGGGGCCTTGACAGCCTGCCGGAGCCAGTCGGGCCGCACCACGGCCAGGGAAGCCGGTGCGGATCCGGAACTGACGCGCAGCGGTGAGGGGGACGGGCGGGGCACGAGAAGCTCGGTGTCCCCGCCTGCGTCTCGCCCTCCGACCGCGCCGCCGGCAAGGACAACGCGGGCGGCGGCGACGGCTCCCGCAGCCGCCCCCTCGAACTCGCCGACCTCTACGGCGAGATACGCGACCCGGCGCGTGCCTTCCGCCTCGGGGAGCGCGGCGAGAGCCTCGTCAACCGCCTCGAGGACCGGGTGCGCACGGCCACCACGGGCCTGGACGCACCCGGATCGCCCGGGCCCTCGCGCAGGAGCCCCGTGAGCTGCTGCTCGACGAGCCGGCCAAACCACCTGGACATCCGGCACCAGCTGGACCTGCTCGAACTGGTCGCCGCCCTGCCCGTCACCACCGTCGTCGCCCTCCACGGCCTCGACCTCGCCGCGATGTACTGCGACCGGGTGCTCGTGCTCAGGGACGGCCGGGTGGTCGCGGAGGGAACCCCGGCCGAGGTGCTGACAACCCCGTCTGATCGGGGAGGTGTACGGCGTGGGCGCCGGGGTCTCCCACGCGCACGGCCACCCGGTGATCCGATTTCTCCGGCCGGGCGCGGGCGCGCCGGTGGATACAACGGCGCAGGGAAGTTGGCCGGAAAAAGAGTGCGGGCGCGCACAATTGGACACTCCGGTCCACGATCGGACGGAGATCTGATCAATGCCGGCTCGGGCCTTCCAGCCCCCGACCGAGGCAAGTACGCTGGCCCCCAGCCTCCCCGCGGGAACCGGCGATGCCAGGGCGCGCCAGAGTTCCGGCAGGGAAGTGCCTGCTCATGAGGGACTCGGGGTCGTCTTCGGGCCCAGGCGCCCTCCCGCGCCGGCCGCGTTCAGCGGCGGTCGCCTTCAGCCCGCGCCACGACGGCGCCACTCTGCCGGCGGCGGACCCGCCGAACGCACCAGTATTGATTCCTCTGACACGCGCGTATAGCCTGGGTTTCTGATTAATGAATGAACTAAATGCGGTGGAAGGTGGGTGGCATGAACGAATCGGACGAAAAAGAGTCAGCGGTATCGGTATCGCAATCGGATGAAGAAACGCTGGCGAGGCTTTCCAGTGCTGTCGGACAGCCTCCCCTCGGTGTGCTGGAAAACGCGAAGGCGTTGTTCGCCCTGATCCACGAAGGCAAGGACGCCGCGGACGCCGATTCGGTTCCCACCGTTTCCGCTTCCGCCGGTCCGGCCAATCGCGGGTGCGGCTGAGCCCCGCCGCTCCTCGGTCGCACGCCGACATGCGATCGCGGACACATGCCGGAGAAGGTCCGGTCCCGTACACGGGAAAGTGCCTTCCGGTGCGGAACGGCAGTGCCCCGGAGGCGCTGTCGTCCCGTGCCGGAAGGCACTTTCGTGTCGCGGGCCCGTGTCGTGCGGCCGGCGGACCGCCCTGCCACCGGGTCAGCGGTGCTGCCTCGGGGCGAGGGTCACCGCATCAGCGGTGCTGCTCCAGGGCGAAGGTCCGCAGGCCCGAGCGGGTGATCGCGTTGAGGAGCTCCGCAGCCTGCTCCGATCGCTCGGTCTCGCGCTGGAGCAGCTTCTGAAGGTGCGCCAGGCAGCGGGACCTGACCGGCCCCAGGGAGCCGCGCGGCATGCCCAGGGTGGCGCTGATCTCGTCGTACGACATCGGCGGGTCGGTCACCAGGAGCCCCAGCAGGGCCTGGCATTTCGGTGAGAGTGCGCAGTAGGCGAGCAGGACCTCGTTGTCCCGCTCCTTGGCCAGGGCCGTCTCCTCGGGGAGGTTCTCCGAGGGCTCCGAGCGTTCGAAGACCGGTGAGTCCCCCATCGGTACGCTGCGGCCGGACTTCTCGATGTGCTTGAGGCTCTCCCTGCGGGCCGACACCGCGATCCACTGGGTGAGTTTCTCCGGATCGCGCAGCTTGCCCAGGTGCTGGATCACCCGCATCCAGGTGGTCTGGCTCACGTCCTCGCAGTCGGCCGTGCTGAGCCGGTGTCCCCGGGCGATGGCCCAGATCAACGGTGTGTACCGTTCGACAATTCGATTCCAGCTGTCCTGATTTCCCGCTATGCAGTCGTCTACTAGCTCGTTCAAGGTAGGCGTACGCATATGTCCCCCGGTTTGTTCTCTTCCCCCATCACCGTTGGTCGAATGTTAGTGGGTGACCGTGGGTAATGAGCCATAGTACCCCTGAGTAGTTTTTCTCCTGTTTACGCAGGGAGCTCTGGGGTCGGCTGACGGAAGAAATGAGACATGTAGCATGATGCCTCGTCACTTCGGTGACCTGTGGAGGCTCTTGAGTCCTGTGGACGTCGTCCGGAAAGTGACTGTCTCCCCCCTGCAACTGTTTACTATACGGGGCTGCCGGAGCGGGGTGTCAATCGATCAGCTCGCCGCTCAAGCAGTTGAATTGCGTACGGAAAGAGGCCGGAAGTCGTACCGGAATGGGGGATTCGGAGGGTGCGTCCGATCATTCCCGACCGCCTGCGCACCGGTGCGGGATCCGGCGCCGCGAAAGGCCGTGACCTGCGGGGCGGCGCGGCGCGCCGCCTTGCGCCCGGAGTGTCGCCCCCTGGGGCGAACCCGGGTGCGGCGCCGCGGACGAAATGCCTCCATGCGGGCGCCAAGTGGCTGGTAGCGGGCGGGGCATGGCGCGACGGCGCATGTGACGTCGGACACACCCGCGGGAAAGCGTGGCACGGACGTATCCGGACGGCCGTCCACCGGATCTGCGTTCATGACAAAGGGACAGTCGGCTCACGAGGGAGACATGTGATGAAGCACGGGTCGCAATCGCTGGGGGAAGGAAGCCGTGACCGTTGAACGCAACCCGTGGCCGGCGCTGGGCGCGCTGATCGCAGGGTTCTCCCTCATCGTGCTGGACATGAGCGTGGTGGCCGTCGCCAACCCCGCGATCATGGAGTCGCTGAACGCCGATGTCTCGCAGGTCATCTGGGTGACCAGCGCCTATCTGCTCACCTACGCGGCGCCCCTGCTGTTCACCGGACGTCTCGGCGACCGCTTCGGCCCCAAGAACGTCTACCTGACCGGCCTGGTGGTCTTCACGCTCGCCTCGCTGTGGTGCGGTGTCGCCGGCGACATCGACGCGCTGATCGCCGCGCGCGCCGTGCAGGGCCTCGGCGCCGCCCTGATGACGCCTCAGACCATGACCGTCATCACGAAGATCTTCCCCGCCGAGAAGCGCGGTGCCGCGATGGGCGCCTGGGGCGGCGCCGCCGGTGTCTCCCTGCTCCTCGGCCCGGTCGTCGGCGGCCTGCTGGTCGACTCCGCGGGCTGGGAGTGGATCTTCCTGATCAACGTGCCGATCGGCATCCTCGCCTTCGCGCTGGCCTGGAAGCTGGTGCCCAGCCTGGAGACCAGGAAGCACTCCTTCGACCCGCTCGGCATCCTGCTCTCCTGCGGCGGCATGTTCCTGCTGGTCTACGCCCTCCAGGAGGGCAACAACAAGGACTGGTCCGCGAGCATCTGGCTGATGATCGGCGCCGGCCTCGCCGTGCTGACCCTCTTCGTCTGGACGCAGTCGCGCAACAAGGACGAACCGCTGCTGCTGCTCAGCCTGTTCCGCGACCGCAACTTCGCCCTGGCCAACGTGGGCATCGCCGCGATCGGCGCCGCCGTCACCGCCATGACGGTGCCCTCCTACTTCTACCTCCAGGGTGTGCGGGGCCTGTCCTCCATGGAGTCGGCCCTGATCTTCGCGCCGCTCGCGATCCTCACCGGCGTCGCCTCGCCGGTCGTCGGCAAGCTGTCGGACAAGGCCCACCCGCGCACCTTCACGACCATCGGCTTCGTGCTCTTCGCCGTGTCGATCGTCGGATACAGCATGCTGATGGAGCCCGGCTCCGAGCTGTGGATGTTCTCGGCCACCGCCGCCGTGACCGGCATCGCCAACGGCATGGCCTGGGGCCCCCTCGGCGCCATCGCCACCCGCAACCTCCCCGTCCACCAGGCCGGCGCCGGATCGGGCATCTACAACACCAACCGGCAGATGGGCGCCGTGCTCGGCAGCGCCATCGTCGGCGCCCTCTTCGTCGACCGCATCGCCGCCCACCTGCCGGGCATCGGCGGGGGCGGCGGACACGTCGAGGGCAGCGCCGTCGACATCCCGGCCGCGGTGCACGAGCCGTACAGCAAGGCCCTGAGCGAGACCGGTCTGCTGCCCGTCGCCTTCCTGCTGATCGGGGCCGTCGCCTGCGCCCTGTTCGTCCGCTTCCCGGAGCGCGGGACACCGCAGGACGGCGACGGCACGGCCGCCGCCGGGGCCGGCGAGGGCCCGGTCCTCCAGAAGGCCGACGGCACCGGCTGACACCACCCACCGCGGCACCGGCCCCGACCGCCCGTGCGGCCGTGACCGGTGCCGCGTGCACGAGGTACGCACGATCAACGGGGAGGAACACACATGACCACCACGGACGACTTCGGTCTCTGGATACGCCGCCTCAGCACCGCCGAGGCCCCGAGGGCCCGGCTGGTCTGCTTCCCGCACGCGGGAGGCTCGGCCAACTTCTACTTCCAGTTCGCCCGCCGCTTCGGCGACTTGGAGGTGCACGGCGTCCAGTACCCGGGCCGCCAGGACCGCCGGCACGAACGCACCAGGGACAGCATCCAGGAACTCGCCGGCGAGATCGCCGCCCTGATGGGCGACTGGGACGACCTGCCCGTCGTCCTGCTGGGCAACAGCATGGGCGCCCTGGTCGCCTTCGAGGTAGCCCTGCGCCTGGAGGCCCTGGGCAACCCGCCCCGCTCGCTCTTCGCCTGCGGCCGCGTCGGGCCGATGCTCCGCAAGGACGAGCAGACCCACCTCAAGGGCAAGGACGCCTTCCTGCGGGAGATGGCCCTGCTCGGCGGCATGGGCCACGAACTGCTCCAGGACGAGGAGATGCTCGACCTCGTGCTGCCGCCGATGCAGGCCGACTACCGGGTGGCCGAGACCTACCGCGGCACGCCCGGGGCGCAGGTCTCCGTCCCGCTCCATGTGCACATCGGCCGGTCCGACCCCAAGGTGACCGAGCCCGACGCCGCCGAGTGGAAGCACAGCACCACCGGCGAGTTCACCCTGGACGTCCACGAGGGCGGCCACTTCTTCTTCACCGACAACGGCGACGCGCTGATCGACGCCGTCCACCGCTCACTGGACGAGGTGCCCGCCGCACGCGGCTGAACCGTCCCACCCCTGTACGCACCGCACCTCACGAGGCCCGCGCGACCGGTCACCGGTCACGCGGGCCTCGCCGCGCTCCCGGCCCCCGCACCGGCCTCCCGGGCCCCCGCGCACCGGCCGCCGGCGGCACACCGGACGGCCCCGGCTACCCGGCGGCACCACGGCCTACACATCCTCCGAGAAAAAGCAGGGGGAATGGCTGTATCCAGGGGGGTCCCCGCCGGATCTAGCAAGTCGACCACATGGTTCCAGGCAAGAGCCCGAAGGTGGGGGAAACCAGCATGGCCCTCGAGAAGCCCGACATCGTCGGAGCCCTGCGCAAGTCGCTGAAGGAGACGGAGCGGCTCCGGCGCGAGAACCGACAACTGCTCGACCAGGCGGCGGAGCCCCTGGCCATCGTCGGTATGAGCTGCCGCTTCCCCGGAGGAGTGGCCTCGCCGGAGGACCTGTGGTCTCTGGTCGCCGAAGGACGGATGGGGTTCTCCGAGTTCCCCGCCGACCGCGGCTGGGACCTGGAGAACCTCTACGACCCGGACCCGGACCACGCCGGCACCGCCTACACCCGCCACGGCGGATTCCTCGACGACATGGCCGAGTTCGACGCCGAGTTCTTCGGCATCAGCCCCCGCGAGGCACTCGCCATGGACCCCCAGCAGCGGCTGCTCCTCGAAGGCGCCTGGGAGGCCTTCGAGGACGCGGGCATCGACCCGACCTCGCTCAAGGGCAGCGACACCGGCGTCTTCTGCGGACTCATGTTCTCCGACTACCAGTTCGTCGCCGGGCAGAGCGACCGCAGGCCGGAGATCGAGGGCTACCTCTCCATCGCCTCCTCGCCCAGCGTCGCCTCTGGCCGCATCAGCTACACCTTCGGCTTCGAGGGCCCCGCGGTCACCGTCGACACCGTCTGCTCCTCCTCCCTGGTGGCCATCGACGTCGCCGCCAAGTCCCTGCGCGCCAAGGAGTGCTCGCTCGCCGTCGTCGGCGGCGCGACGACGCTCGCCCGCCCCAGTGCCTTCGTGGAGTTCAGCCGCCAGCGCGCCCTCTCGCCCGACGGCCGCTGCAAGGCGTACGCGGAGGCCGCCGACGGCGTCGGCTGGGCCGAGGGCATGGGCCTGCTCGTCCTCGAACGGCTCTCCGACGCCCGCCGCAACGGCCGCCGCATCCTCGCCGTCGTCCGTGGCAGCGCCGTCAACCAGGACGGCGCGAGCAACGGCCTCACCGCGCCCAACGGTCCGTCCCAGGAGCGGGTGATCCGCCAGGCGCTCGCCGGCGCCGGCCTCGCTCCGTCCGACGTGGACGCCGTCGAGGGCCACGGCACGGGAACACCGCTCGGCGACCCGATCGAGGCGGAGGCGCTGCTGGCGACCTACGGCCAGGGCCGCACCGACGGGCCGCTGTGGCTCGGCTCCGTCAAGTCGAACTTCGGGCACACCCAGGCCGCCGCCGGTGTCGCCGGTGTCATCAAGATGGTGATGGCGATGCGTCACGAGACGCTCCCGCCCACCCTCGGCGTCGACGCCCCCTCCTCGCACGTCGACTGGGCCTCCGGCGAGGTCGCGCTGCTGACCGAGGCACGCCCCTGGCCCGCCGGCACGAGGATCCGGCGCGCCGGCGTCTCCTCGTTCGGCGTCTCCGGCACCAACGCCCACGTCATCCTCGAGGAGGCCCCGGCCGAGGCCGCCGACCCGCGGCCCGCCACGACGGGCGACGACGTCCCCGCCGTCCGCCGGCCCGTCCTCGTCCCCCTCTCCGCCCGCGGCGACGCCGCCCTGCGCGAGGCGGCCGACCGGCTGCGCGCCCACCTCATCGCCCGCCCCGAACTCGACCACGTCGACATCGGCTTCGCCCAGGCGACCACCCGCGCGCACCTCGAACACCGCGCCGTCGTCGTCGCCACCGACCGGGGCGCCCTGCTGACCGGCCTCGGCGACCTCAGCTCGGCCGAGCCTTCCGCCCACGTCGTGGAGGGCCAGGTCGCCGGGTCCGGTGTGAAGCCGGTGTTCGTGTTCCCGGGGCAGGGGGCGCAGTGGGAGGGCATGGCGGTCGGGCTGCTGGATTCCTCGCCGGTGTTCGCGGCGGAGATCGCGGCGTGCGGTGAGGCGCTGGCGGAGTTCACGGACTGGCGTCTGGAGGATGTGCTGCGCGGTGTTGCGGGTGCTCCGTCGCTGGAGCGGGTGGACGTGGTGCAGCCGGCGCTGTTCGCGGTGATGGTGTCGCTGGCGGCGCTGTGGCGGTCCTACGGCGTGGAGCCCGCCGCCGTCGTCGGCCATTCGCAGGGTGAGATCGCCGCCGCGTA
This sequence comes from Streptomyces sp. T39, assembly GCF_008042045.1. Taxonomy (GTDB): domain Bacteria; phylum Actinomycetota; class Actinomycetes; order Streptomycetales; family Streptomycetaceae; genus Streptomyces. The sequence goes on along the minus strand of NZ_RDBP01000060.1, from coordinate 25,341 downwards.
CGTCGCGGGTGGTCTGTCGTTGCGGGACGCGGCGCGGATCGTGGCGGTGCGGTCGCAGCTGGTGCGCGACCGGCTCGCCGGGCGGGGCGGCATGATGTCGGTGGCGCTGGGCGCCGAGCGGGCGGAGGAGCTGATCGCTCCGTACGCGGGCCGGGTGTCGGTGGCCGCGGTGAACGGTCCGTCGTCGGTCGTGGTGGCGGGTGAGCCGCAGGCGCTGGACGAGATCGCCGCCCGCTGCGAGAGCGACGGGGTGCGCGCACGCCGCGTCAACGTCGACTACGCCTCCCACACCGACCACGTCGAAGCCATCGAGGACGACCTCCTCACCGCCCTCGCCCCCGTCGAGCCCGTCAGCGGCCGGGTCCCCTTCTACTCCACCGTCACCGGCGGCTTCCTCGACACCGCCGGCTTCGACGCCGCCTACTGGTACCGCAACCTGCGCGCCCAGGTCGGCTTCGCCCCCGCCATCGCCGCCCTCGTCGACAAGGGCATGGGCTGCTTCGTCGAGGCATCCCCCCACCCCGTCCTCACCATGGCCGTCGAGGACACCGTCGACGCCAAGGACGCCGCCGGCCGCGTGGCCGTCGTCGGATCCCTGCGCCGCGGCGAAGGCGGGCTGCCCCGCTTCCTGCTCTCCCTCGGCCAGGCCCACACGGCGGGCGCCCGGATCGACTGGGAGGCCGCCTACACGGGCACCGGCGCCCGGCGCGTCGACCTGCCCACCTACGCCTTCCAGCGCGAGAAGTACTGGCTGACCCCCTCCGCCCAGGGCGGCGACGTGTCCGCGGCCGGACTCGACCGGATGAAGCACCCCGTCCTCGCCGCCGCCGTCCAGGTCGCCGACCGCGACGAATGGGTCTTCACCGGACGCTTCTCCACCGAATCCCAGCCCTGGGCCCGCGACCACGTCGTCCTCGGGTCCGTGATCGTGCCCGGCACCGCCGTCGTCGAACTCGTCCTCGCCGCGGGCCGCCACCTCGGCTGCGACCTCCTCGACGAACTCGTCTTCGAGGCGCCCCTCACCCTCGACGAGTCCACCGCCCGGCACGTGCGGGTCACCGTCGGCCGCGCCGACGAGGAAGGCCGCCGCGAGGTCGCCGTCCACTCCTACACCGAGACCGGCACCGGCCCCGACGCCACCCGCGAAGCCGTACGGCACGCCCGCGGCCGGCTCGCCGCCGACACAGGAGCGACCGCAGCCGCCTTCCCCGCCGCCTGGCCGCCCATCGGCGCCGCCGAGTCCTCCGCCGACGCCCTCTACGAGCGCCTCGCCGACCTCGGACTCGACTACGGACCCCTGTTCCAGGGCGCCCAGTCCGTCTGGCGCAGCGGCACCGAGATCTACGCCGAGGTGTCCCTCCCGGAGGGCACCGCCACCGACGGATACGCCGTCCACCCCGCCCTCTTCGACGCCGCCCTGCACCCCAGCATGCTCGACAAGGACCCGGCGTCCGCCCCGGACCTGCCGTTCTCCTGGACCGGGGTGCGCTGCGGCCGGCCCGCACCCGACCGGGTGCGCGTGCGGATCGCCCCCGCCGGCGACCACGCCTTCCGCGTCGACATCGCCGACGAGAACGGCGAGACGGTCGTCACCGTGGACGGCCTCGCCGTCCGCCCCGTCGACCCCGCGCAGCTGACCCGCGGGAGCGGCGAGCAGAACACCCTGTTCCACCTGGAGTGGACACCCGTCGCCACCGGCCCGTCGACGGCCCGCGTCGCCGTGCTCGGCGACCTGGACGCCCCCGGCGCCCGGTTCGCCGACCTGAACGCCCTGGAGGCGGCCCTCGCCGACGGCACCGCCGGCGCGGACCTGGTCCTCGCCGAGATCGGGACCCCCGCCGGCGACGACCCCGCCCACGCGGCGGGCGTCGTCGCCGAACGCACCCTCGCCCTCGCCCAGCGCTGGCTCGCCAGCGAATGGCTCGGCGAGGCCACCCTCGTCGCCGTCACGCGGCACGCCGTCGCCGTCGGCGCCGAATCCGTCGACATCGCCCAGGCACCCGCCTGGGGCCTGCTGCGCAGCGCGCAGACCGAACACCCCGGCCGATTCGTCCTCCTCGACACCGACGGCGGCACCCAGCCCGACTGGAGCGCCCTCGCCGACCTGGACGAACCGCAGCTCGCCGCACGCGGCGGCGCCCTGCTCGCCCCCCGCCTCGGCCGGCCCGCCGCCGGACCGTCCGGACGCGCCTGGCACCTCGGCAGCACCCGCAAGGGATCCCTGGACAACCTCGCCGTCCTGCCCTCCGACGGCGAACGCCCCCTCGGCGTCGGCGAGGTCCGCATCTCCGTCCGCGCCGCCGGCCTCAACTTCCGCGACGTGCTCATCGCCCTCGGCATGTACCCCGGCGACGCGCCCCTCGGCAGCGAGGCGGCGGGCGTCGTCCTCGAAGTCGGCTCCGGCGTCACCGACCTCGCCCCCGGCGACCGGGTGTTCGGCCTGGTGATGGACGCCTTCGGCCCCGTCGCCGTCGCCGACCGCAAGACCGTCGCCCCGATCCCCGAACGCCTCACCTTCGCCGAGGCCGCCGCCGTCCCCGTCGTCTACCTCACCGCCTACTACGGACTCGTCGACCTGGCGGGCCTCGAACCCGGCGAGAAGCTGCTCGTGCACGCGGCCGCCGGCGGCGTCGGCATGGCCGCCGTCCAGCTCGCCCACCACTTCGGCGCCGAGGTCTACGCCACCGCCGGCCGCACCAAGTGGGACGCCGTACGCGACCTCGGCGTCCTGCCCGAGCGCATCGCGGGCTCCCGCGACCTCGACTTCCGCGAAGCCCTCCGGGACGCCACCGGCGGCACCGGCGTGGACGTCGTCCTCAACTCCCTCGCGGGCGAGTTCGTCGACGCCACCTTCGACCTGCTGCCCCGCGGCGGCCGCTTCATCGAGATGGGCAAGACCGACATCCGCGACCCGGAAGCCGTCGCCCGGCAGCGCCCCGGCATCCACTACCGCTCCTACGACCTCATGGAGGCGGGCCCGGACCGCATCCAGGAGATGCTGGTCGAGATCGCGGGCCTCTTCGCCCACGGCCGGCTCCTGCCCTCCCCGATCCGGGCCTGGGACGCCCGCCGCGGCCAGGAGGCCTTCCGCCACCTGCGTGAGGGCCGCAACATCGGCAAGGTCGTCCTCACCGTCCCCGCGCCCATCGACCCCGAGGGCACCGTCCTGATCACCGGCGGAACCGGCGGCCTCGGCGCCCTCTTCGCCCGCCACCTCGTCACCGCCCACGGCGCACGCGACCTGCTGCTGGTCAGCCGGCGCGGACCGGCCGCCGACGGCGCCGCCGAACTCGTCGCCGAACTGCGGGCACTCGGCGCACACGCCCGCGTCGCCGCCTGCGACGTCTCCGACCGCGCACAGACCGCCGCACTGCTCGACTCCCTCGAACGCCCCCTGACCGCCGTCGTCCACACCGCCGGAGTGCTGGCCGACGGAGTCATCGAGTCGCTCACCCCCGAGCAGCTCCAGCACGTCATGCGGCCCAAGTCCGACGCCGCATGGCACCTCCACGAGCTGACCGCCCGCATGGACCTGTCGGCGTTCGTCCTCTTCTCCTCCGCCGCAGGACTCCTCGGCAACGCGGGCCAGGCCAACTACGCGGCCGCCAACGCCACCGTCGACGCCATCGCCGCACTCCGGCAGGCGGCCGGCCTCCCCACGCTCTCCCTCGCCTGGGGCCTGTGGTCCGACTCCACCGGCATGACCGGCGAACTCGACGCGGACGACCTCGCCCGCATGGAACGCACCGGCATCGGCGCGATCTCCAGCGAGCAGGGCCTCCGGCTCTTCGACCAGGCCCTCGCATCCGACGCGGCGCTCCTCGCCCCCGTCCACCTGGACCTCACCACCCTGCGCACCCAGGCCCGGACCGGCACGCTGCCCGCCCTGCTGCGCGGACMKGTCCGCGCACCCGCCCGCCGGGCCGACACCTCGCGCTCCCTGGAACGCCGGCTCGCCGGCGTCGCCGAGGCCGACCGCGAGCAGATCGTCCTGGAACTGGTGCGCACCCAGGTCGCCTCCGTGCTCGGCCACGCCTCCGCCGCGGCCGTCGAACCCGAGCGCTCCTTCAAGGAACTCGGCTTCGACTCCCTCGCCGCGGTCGAACTCCGCAACAGGCTCGCCCAGGTGGCCGGCGTCCGCCTGCCCGCCACCCTCGTCTTCGACCACCCCACCCCCGTCGACGCCGCCCGGCGCATCCTCGCCGAGGTCGGCGGCGCCACCACCGGGCCCCGCCCCTCACCGCTCGACGAGGAACTCCAGCGTCTCGAAGCACTGCTGATCGCCGTGGCGGGCCACGAACAGCAGCTCGCCGGCGCCGAGCCACGCCTGCGCTCGCTCAGCAACCGGCTGCGGACCCTGCTGAACGCCGCGGGCACCACCGACGACACCGACGACGGCATCGAGGCCGACCTCGACGCCGACCTCGACTTCGTCTCCGACAGCGAAATGTTCGACCTGATCGACAAGGAGCTCGGTTCCGCATGACGGGGAACACAGAAGTCCGCATGACCGGGAACACGGACGACGGCCGCAGCGGATCGACGAGCGCCGAGTCGATGACCGACGAGCAGAAACTCCGCACCTACCTGCGCCGGGTCACCACCGAACTGCGCACCGCCAACCGGCGCGTGCGCGAGCTGGAACAGCGCGACGTCGAACCGATCGCCATCGTCGGCATCGGCTGCCGCTTCCCGGGCGGGGTCACCTCGCCAGAGGAGCTGTGGGAGCTGGTGTCATCGGGCCGTGACGCGATGGGCCCCTTCCCCGCCGACCGCGGCTGGGACCTGGAGCGCCTCTACAGCCCCGACGCCGACCAGCCGGGCAGCGCCTACGCCCGCGAAGGCGGCTTCGTCTCCACGGCGACCACCTTCGACGCGGACTTCTTCGGCATCAGCCCCCGCGAGGCCCTGGCCATGGACCCCACCCAGCGGCTGACGCTGGAGACGTCCTGGGAGGCCCTGGAGCACGCGGGCATCGACCCGACCTCCCTGCGGGGCAGCGACACCGGTGTCTTCGCCGGAACCGTCTCCTCCGACTACGGCCCCTCCACGCTGCCCGAACTCGAAGGCTTCCGGGTCACCGGCACCCAGAGCAGCGTCATGTCCGGCCGGGTCGCCTACAGCCTCGGCCTCGAAGGCCCCGCCGTCACCATCGACACCGCCTGTTCCGCCTCCCTCGTCGCCCTCCACATCGCGGCGAACGCCCTCCGGGCAGGCGAGTGCTCCCTCGCCCTCGCCGGCGGTGTCACCGTTCTCGCCGGCCCCTTCCTGTTCGTCGAGTTCAGCCGCCAGCGCGGTCTCGCGCTCGACGGCCGCTGCAAGGCGTACTCGGCGTCCGCCGACGGCACCGGGTTCTCCGACGGCCTCGGCATGGTCGTCCTGGAGCGCCTGTCGGACGCGCGCCGCAACGGCCGCCGCATTCTCGGCGTCATCCGTGGCAGTGCCGTCAACCAGGACGGTGCGAGCAACGGCCTGACCGCTCCGAACGGTCCGTCGCAGGAGCGGGTGATCCGTGCCGCGCTGGCGAGTGCGGGCCTGTCCCCGTCCGAGGTGGACGCGGTGGAGGGCCACGGTACGGGCACGAAGCTGGGTGACCCGATCGAGGCGCAGGCGCTGCTGGCGACCTATGGCCGGGAGCGTGACGGGGATCCGCTGTGGCTGGGGTCGATCAAGTCGAACATCGGTCACACGTCGGCGGCTGCCGGTGTGGCGGGTGTGATCAAGATGGTGATGGCGATGCGGCACGGTGTGCTGCCGCCGACGCTGCACGCCGATGAGCCGTCGCCGCACGTGGACTGGGAGTCGGGCGAGGTCCGGCTGCTGACCGAGGCCCGCGCATGGGCTCCGGGCAGCCGGCCCCGCCGTGCCGGTGTCTCGTCGTTCGGCGTGAGCGGCACCAACGCCCACCTGATCCTCGAGGAGGCCCCCGCCGACAAGCCGTCCGCCGATGCCCCGTCCGATGCCCCGTCCGCCGAGCCGACGCCGCGGGCGGCCACGGTCGTCCGCCCCGCGGGCGCGGTGCCGGTGGTGCTGTCTGCACGGTCGGACGCGGCGCTGCGCGCGCAGGCGGAGCGCCTGCGGGAGCGTGTGGCGGCCGACGCGGACGTGTCGGTGGCGGATGTGGCGCTGTCGTCGGTGACSTCGCGTGCGCTGCTGGAGCGGCGTGCTGTGGTGGTGGCGTCGGAGCGTGACGAGCTGCTGGCGGGGCTGGCGGATGTGGCGGCGGAGTCGGGGGTCGGGGGCAAGTCGGCGTTCCTGTTCACCGGGCAGGGGTCGCAGCGCAGGGGCATGGGTCTGGAACTCGCTTCGGCCTACCCGGTGTTCGAGCAGGCGCTTGCCGAGGTGTGTGCGGAGCTGGATCCGCGGCTGGGCCGTTCGCTGCGTGGGCTGCTGGCCGAGGACAGTGAGGTGCTGAACTCCACGGAGTTCACGCAGGCCGCGCTGTTCGCGGTCGAGGTGGCGTTGTTCCGTCTGGCGGAGTCGCTGGGTGTGCGGGCGGACTATCTGATCGGGCATTCGGTCGGTGAGATCGCGGCCGCGCATGTGGCGGGGGTGCTGTCGCTGGCGGACGCTGCTGAACTGGTGGTGGCGCGTGGCCGGTTGATGGGTGCGCTGCCCGCGGGTGGGGCGATGGTGGCGGTGCAGGCCGCCGAGGCCGAGGTGGCGGAGTCGCTGGCCGGCTTCGAGGGCCGGCTGGAGATCGCTGCGGTGAACGGGCCGCTGGCCGTCGTCGTCTCCGGCGACGCGGACGCGGTGGAGGAGTGGCTGCCCGCGTGGGAGGGCCGCAAGACGTCGCGCCTGCGCGTGTCGCACGCCTTCCACTCGCCCCGTATGGAGCCGGTGCTGGCGGAGTTCCGCCAGGTCGCGGAGGGCCTGTCCTACGCGACGCCGGCGATCCCGGTGGTCTCGAACGTGACCGGTGAAGTCGTCGACGGGTTCGATGCCGAGTACTGGGTGCGTCACGTCCGCCAGGCGGTGCGTTTCGCCGACGGTGTCAGCACCCTGTGGGAGCTGGGGGTCCGCCGGTTCCTGGAGCTGGGTCCGGACGCGGTGCTGACGGCCATGGCACGGCAGTGCGTGGAGGACGACACCGAGGCCGTGTTCGTGCCGGCCCTGCGGTCCAAGCACGCGGAGGCGGACACGTTCGCCGCCTTCCTCGGCCGCGTCCACACCGCCGGTGCGGGCGTCGACTGGGATGCCTTCTACGCCGGCACCGGCGCCCGGCGCACCGACCTGCCCACCTACGCCTTCCAGCGGGAGCGGTTCTGGCTGACGCCGGGGACGGCGGCGGGCGATGTGTCCGCCGCCGGACTCGTCGCCGTCGACCACCCTCTTCTCGCGGCCACCGTGCGGGTCGGCGACCGCGACGAATGGGTCTTCACCGGCAACGTCTCCACCGAGAACCACCCCTGGGTCGCCGAGCACCTGCTGCTCGGCACCATGGTGGTGCCCGGCACCGGGCTGGTCGAGCTGGCGCTGGCCGCCGGCCGGCGCGTGGGCGCCCCCGTGGTGGACGAGCTGGTGCTCGAATCGCCCCTGCTCATGCAGGACGGAGTCACCAGGCAGCTCCAGATCACGGTCGGCGCCGCGAGCCCGGACGGCCGCCGTGACCTGGCGATCTACTCCCGTCCGGAGCACGGCTCCGCCGAGGCCGAGCCCACCTGCCACGCGCGGGGCACACTCGGCACGGACAGCGCCCCGGCACCCGCCTGGACGGTGCAGTGGCCGCCGCAGGAAGCGGAACCGCTCTCCGCCGACGAGCTGTACCGAAGCCTCGGCGACCTCGGATACGACTACGGCCCCCTCTTCCACGGCGTGGAGACCGCCTGGCGCGACGGCGACACCACGTACGCCGAGGTGTCGCTGCCCGAGGGGCACGAAGGCTTCGGCATCCACCCGGCGCTCTTCGACTCGGCCCTGCAGAGCGGAGTCGTCCTGCTGACCGGAGGCGACGCCGCCGCACACCTCATGCCGTTCAGCTGGAGCGGCGTACGGCTCGACCGGGCCGGCGCCACCCGCCTGAGGGTCCGCTCCACCATGACCGGCGCCACGTCCCTGCGGCTGGACGCGGTCGACGAGGACGGCACCCCCGTGGTGTCCGTCCGCTCCCTCGTCGTGCGCCCCGTCGATCAGGCACGCATCGACAGCACACACGGCGACGCCCGGCAGTCCCTCTACGCGGTCGACTGGACCGCCGTCGAACCGCTCCCGACCGCGGCCCGCCGTCGAGTCGCCCGCATCGGTACGGGGGACGGCGACCACACGGATCTGGACGCGCTGGAAAGCGCGGTGGCGGACGGTGCGCAGGCTCCTGAGCTGGTGCTCGCCGGTGTCGGCGCGCCGGACGCGACGGTGTCCGGGACGGCGATCGAGGCGCTGGAGCTGGTGCAGCGGTGGCTGGCGAGTGAGTGGCTGACCGAAGCGCGTCTGGTCGTCGTGACCCGTGGTGCGGTGTCGGTGGACGGTGAGGCTCCGGACGTGGCGCAGGCCGCGGTGTGGGGTCTGCTGCGCAGTGCGCAGTCCGAGCATCCGGACCGTTTCGTGCTGGTCGACGCGGATGGTGCCGCCGAACCCGACTGGGGTGTGGTGCTCGGCTCCGACGAGCCGCAGCTCGCACTGCGCGACGGCCGGGCGCTGGCGCCGCGGCTGGTGCGTGCCTCGGCCGGTGGTGCCGGGACACAGTTCGCGGTGGATGGCACGGTGGTGATCACCGGTGGTACGGGTGGTCTGGGTGCGCTGTTCGCCCGCCACCTGGCGACCGCCCGCGGTGTGCGGCATCTGCTGTTGCTGAGCCGTCGTGGTCCGGCGGCGGAGGGTGCGGCCGAGCTGGTCGCGGAGCTGGCGGAGTCGGGTTGCGTGGCCCGGGTGGTGGCGTGCGACGTCTCCGACCGGGAGCAACTGGCTGCTGTCCTCGGCAGCCTGGAGCAGCCGCTCACCGCTGTGGTGCACACGGCCGGTGTGCTGGACGACGGCGTGGTGGAGGCGCTGACGCCTGAGCAGGTCGAGCGCGTGATGCGTCCGAAGCTGGACGCGGCGCTGCACCTGCACGAGCTGACTGCCGGCACCGACCTGTCCGCGTTCGTGGTCTTCTCCTCGGTTGCCGCGCTGATCGGCAGCCCGGGTCAGGGCAACTACGCGGCTGCGAACGCGGCCCTGGACGCGCTCGCCGCGTCCCGCAGGGCCGCCGGACTGCCGGCGACCTCGCTGGCCTGGGGCCTGTGGGGCGAAGCCGGCGGCATGGCGGGCACACTCGACGACGACGACCTGGCCCGACTGGGACGCACCGGTGTCGGCGCGCTCCCTTCGGAGCACGGCCTCGAACTCTTCGACCTCGCGATCACGACCGGCTCCGCCCTTCTCGCGCCCGTGCGGCTCGACACGGCAGCCCTCCGTGCCCAGGCGAGGGCCGGTCTGCTGCCCGCGCTCCTGCGCGGGCTCGCCCCCCTGCCCGCGCGGCGCGCGGAGACCGGCGGCTCGCTCGCGCAGCGTCTTGCCGGAGTCGGAGCGGCGGAACGCGAGACGATCGTCCTCGACGTCGTGCGGGAGCAGGTCGCCTCCGTCCTCGGACACGCCACCTCGGCGACCGTCGACACGGACCGTGCGTTCAAGGACCTCGGCTTCGACTCGCTGAGCGCGGTCGAGCTGCGCAACCGGCTCACCCAGGCGACCGGTGTGCGCCTGCCCGCCACGCTGATCTTCGACCACCCCACGCCTGCCGCCGTCGCGAAGCTGCTCCTGTCGGACATCGGCGGGGCGTCGGAAGAGCCCAGGCCCGCCGTCCGCACCAAGCGGGCCACGACATTCGACGAGCCGCTGGCGATCGTCGGCATGGGCTGCCGTTTCCCCGGCGGGGTCACCTCGCCGGAGGAGCTGTGGGAGCTCGTGTCCTCGGGCCGTGACGCGGTCGGCGGGCTGCCGACCGACCGTGGCTGGGACCAGAACATCTACGATCCCGATCCCGACCAGGCCGGCAAGATCAACACCCGTGGCGGCGCCTTCCTGGAGCGGATCGGTGAGTTCGACGCCGAGTTCTTCGGGATCAGCCCGCGCGAGGCGACCGCGATGGACCCGCAGCAGCGTCTGCTGCTGGAGTCGTCGTGGGAGGCGTTCGAGCACGCGGGCATCGACCCGACGACCCTGCGGGGCAGCGACACCGGCGTCTTCGCAGGTGTCGTGACCACCGACTACGGCGGCATGGCTTCTGGCGACCTGGAGGGCTACCGGCTCACCGGCACCACGACCAGCGTGGTGTCCGGACGGATCGCCTACACCCTGGGCCTCGAAGGTCCCGCCATGTCCGTGGACACGGCCTGTTCGTCGTCGGCCGTCGCCCTGCACCTGGCGAGCCAGGCCCTGCGATCGGGAGAGTGCTCGCTGGCCCTCGTGGGCGGCGTGACACTGCTCGCCGGCCCGTACCTCCTCACCGAGTTCAGCCGCCAGCGCGCCGTGTCGCCCGACGGCCGGTGCAAGGCGTACTCGGCGTCGGCGGATGGCACCGGGTTCTCCGACGGTGCGGGTGTGCTGGTGGTGGAGCGTCTGTCGGACGCGCGGCGCAACGGCCGCCGGATCCTGGGTGTGGTCCGGGGTACGGCCGTCAACCAGGACGGTGCGAGCAATGGTCTGACGGCTCCGAATGGTCCGTCGCAGGAGCGGGTGATCCGTGCCGCGCTGGCGAGTGCGGGTCTGTCCCCGTCCGAGGTGGACGCGGTGGAGGGCCACGGTACGGGCACGAAGCTGGGTGACCCGATCGAAGCGCAGGCGCTGCTGGCCACTTATGGCCGGGAGCGTGACGGGGATCCGCTGTGGCTGGGGTCGATCAAGTCGAACATCGGTCACACGTCGGCGGCTGCCGGTGTGGCGGGTGTGATCAAGATGGTGATGGCGATGCGGCACGGTGTGCTGCCGCCGACGCTGCACGCCGATCAGCCGTCGCCGCACGTGGACTGGGAGTCGGGCGAGGTCCGGCTGCTGACCGAGGCCCGTGAATGGTCGGCCGAGGATGGTCGTCCGCGTCGTGCGGGTGTCTCGTCGTTCGGTGTGAGCGGTACGAACGCGCACATCATCGTGGAGGAGGCGCCGACCGACGAGGAGCCGGCTCCGGTCGAGCGGACCGCGCCCGTCGTGCCGGTCCCGGTCGTCGCCTCGGCCCGCACGGACGAAGCGCTGAAGGCGCAGGTCGAGCGGCTGCGCGCCCATCTGACCGCGCGGCCCGACGCTTCGGTCGTGGACACCGCGTACTCCCTGGTGACCTCGCGTGCGCTGCTGGAGCGGCGTGCTGTGGTGGTGGCATCGGACCGTGACGAGCTGCTGGCGCGGCTGGCGGATGTGGCGGCGGAGTCGGGGGTGGGGGGCAAGTCGGCGTTCCTGTTCACCGGGCAGGGGTCGCAGCGCCGGGGCATGGGCCTCGAACTCGCTTCGGCCTACCCGGTGTTCGACCGGGCGCTTGCCGAGGTGTGTGCGGAGCTGGATCCGCGGCTGGGGCGTTCGCTGCGTGGGCTGCTGGCCGAGGACAGCGAGGTGCTGAACTCCACGGAGTTCACGCAGGCCGCGCTGTTCGCGGTCGAGGTGGCGCTCTTCCGTCTGGCGGAGTCGCTGGGTGTGCGGGCGGACTATCTGATCGGGCATTCGGTCGGTGAGATCGCGGCTGCGCATGTGGCGGGGGTGCTGTCGCTGGCGGACGCCGCTGAACTGGTGGTGGCGCGTGGCCGGTTGATGGGTGCGCTGCCTGCGGGTGGGGCGATGGTGGCGGTGCAGGCCGCCGAGGCCGAGGTGGCGGAGTCGCTGGCCGGCTTCGAGGGGCGGCTGGAGATCGCTGCGGTGAACGGGCCGCTGGCCGTCGTCGTCTCCGGTGACGCGGACGCGGTGGAGGAGTGGCTGCCCGCATGGGAGGGCCGCAAGACCTCGCGTCTGCGCGTGTCGCACGCGTTCCACTCGCCGCGTATGGAGCCGATGCTGGCGGAGTTTCGCCAGGTCGCGGAGCGGTTGATGTATGCGGAGCCCCGGGTCCCGGTGGTCTCGAACGTGACCGGTGAGGTCGTCACCGCCTTCGATGCCGAGTACTGGGTGCGTCACGTCCGCCAGGCCGTGCGTTTCGCCGACGGCGTCAGCACGCTGTGGGAGCTGGGGGTCCGCCGGTTCCTGGAGCTGGGTCCGGACGCGGTGCTGACGGCCATGGCCCGGCAGTGTGTGGAGGACGACACCGAGGCCGCGTTCGTGCCGGCGCTGCGGTCCAAGCACGCGGAGGCGGACACGTTCGCCGTCTTCCTCGGCCGCGTCCACACCGCCGGTGCGGGCGTCGACTGGGATGCCTTCTACACCGGCACCGGCGCGCGTCGGGTGGATCTGCCCACCTACGCCTTCCAGCGCGAGAACTACTGGCTCTCCCGCAAGGCCGGTGCGGGCGACGCGTCCGCCGCCGGCATGGACCGTATGCGGCACCCCGTTCTCGCCGCTGCCGTGCAGGTGGGCGACCGCGACGAGTGGGTCTTCACCGGCAGCATGTCGCAGGAGGCCCACCCCTGGACGCGCGACCACGCGGTCTTCGGCATCGTGCTCGTACCCGGCACCGCCATGTGCGAGATGGCGCTGACCGTCGGGCGCCGCCTGGGCTGCGAGGTCGTGGACGAGATGGTCATCGCGGCGCCGCTGGTCCTGGAGGACGACGTGACGCGGCAGATCCGTGTCACGGTGGGCGCTCCCGGGGAGGACGGCCGTCGCGAGATCGCCTTCTTCTCCCGGATCGACGCCGGTGAGGACGCCGTCACCGAGCTCACCTGCCACGCCCGCGGCTGGCTCTCGGCCAAGGCGGAGCCGCTGCGGCCGCTGCCGATGCCGTGGCCGCCCGCGGACGCGGAGTCCCTGCCGGTGTCCGAGCTGTACACCCTGCTCAACCGCAACGCCCACCTCACGGACGTCGGCTTCGACTACGGCCCGGCCTTCCGCGCCGTCCGGTCCGCCTGGCGTCGCGGCGAGACGGAGGTCCTGGTCGAGCTGGAGCTGCCCGAGGCGGCCGGCCCGGCCGACGGATTCGCCGTGCACCCCGCGATGTTCGACTCGGCGCTGCACGGCGGGCTCGGCATGCTCGACATGGGGGAGGAGAACCCCAGCGGGCTGCCGTTCTCGTGGTCCGGGGTGCAGCTGGAGCGCTTCGGGCTGACGAGGCTGCGGGTGCGGATCACCCTGCCCGACCCGATGTCCCTCCAGCTGGACATCGCGGGCGAGGACGGCCTGCCGGTCGCCTGCCTGCGGCGTCTCGACGTCCGACCGGTCGAGCAGGCGCACCTGGAGGCGGCGCGCGGCGACGCCGGGCACGACCTCTACGGTCTCCGGTGGACCCCGGCGACCGGCACCCCGGCGCGGTCCGCCGAGACCGCCCGCCTGGCGGTCGTCGCGACTGCCGGTGACGGCACGCCCTCCGGGGCTCGGGGCACGGTCGCCGGCGGCACGGCGGAGCGGTTCCCCGACCTCGCCGCACTGGAGAAGGCACTCGCGGACGGGGCGGCCGTACCGGACGCCGTTCTCGCCGAGGTCGTCACCCCGGCCGGCACGGTCGACTCCGCGGCCCGTGCCGCCGTCGGTGACGCGCTCGACCTGGTGCAGCGGTGGCTGGCCGCCGAGCAGCCGGCCGACGCCCGCCTCGTGGTGGTCACCCGGCACGCGGTCGCGGTGGACGGCGAATCCCCGGACGTCGCCCAGGCCGCCGTCTGGGGCCTGCTGCGCAGTGCCCAGTCCGAGCACCCCGGACGCTTCGTCCTGGTCGACACGGACGGCACCGAGCCCGACTGGACGGCCGTGCTCGCCACCGGCGAGCCGCAACTCGCCGTGCGCGGGACGCGGTTGCTGACGCCGCGGCTGGCCCGCGCCGAAGCCCCCGTGCCCGGCAAGGAGCCCGCCGTCGACCCGGACGGGACCGTGCTCATCACCGGCGGAACCGGCGGTCTGGGCGCGCTCTTCGCCCGCCACCTGGCCGGCGCGCACGGTGTGCGGAACCTGCTGCTGCTGAGCCGCCGCGGCCCGGCCGCCGACGGCGCCGCCGAGCTGGTCGCGGAGCTGGCGGAGGCGGGCTGCGCGGCCCGCGTCGCCGCCTGCGACGTGTCCGACCGGGAGCAACTGGCCACCGTGCTGGGCTCACTGGAGCGTCCCCTCACCGCCGTGGTGCACACGGCAGGTGTGCTCGACGACGGTGTGATCGACTCGCTCACACCCGAGCACATCGACCGGGTGATGCGTCCGAAGGTGGACGCGGCCCGTCACCTGCACGAGCTGACCGGCGGCATGGACCTCTCCGCCTTCGTGCTGTTCTCGTCGGTGGCCGCGCTCATCGGCAGCCCCGGACAGGGCAACTACGCCGCCGCCAATGCGGCGCTGGACGCGCTCGCCGCGTCCCGCCGGGCTGCCGGGCTGCCCGCGACGTCCCTGGCATGGGGCCTGTGGTCCGACACGGCGGGCATGGCCGCCCAGCTGGGCGCGGGCGAACTGGCCCGGCTGGAGCGGATGGGCTCCAAGGCCCTGACGGCGGAGACGGGCCTGGCCCTGTTCGACCGGGCACTCGCCACGGACGCCGCCCTGCTGGCCCCCGTCACGCTGGACACGGCCGTGCTGCGCGCCCAGGCGCGGGCCGGCACGATCCCGGCCGTGCTCAGCGGCCTGGCTCCTGTGGCCGCCAGGCGCGTGGACGCCCCGACGGTGTCCCTGCGCGAGCAGCTGGCGGGCGTCGACGCGGCGGACCGTCCGCAGCTCGTCCTCGACATGGTCCGCACCCAGGTGGCGGCCGTCCTCGGCCACACCTCGGCCGCGTCCGTCGAACCGGACCGGGCCTTCCAGGAGATCGGCTTCGACTCGCTGGGCGCCGTCGAACTGCGCAACCGGCTCACCCGGGCCACCGGCCTGCGGCTGGCCGCCACGCTCGTCTTCGACCACCCCACGCCCGCCGAGATCGCACGGCTGCTCATGGCCGAGTTCGGTGGCATCGCCGCCGCCGAACCACCCATCGAGAAGGAACTCAACAAGCTGGAAGACATGCTTTCCGCGGTCGCCGACACCGAGCGACGCCACGTGGCCGAGCGCCTGCGCCGCCTCCTGTCCGTCGTCGCCGACGACGACGAGGCGGAGAGCACGGCCGAACGCATCGAAGCGGCCACGTCCATGGACGAGGTCTTCCAAATGATCGACGCCGAGTTCGGCGAAGCGTAACTGGGGGCGGGGAAATGGCAGAGAACACCGAACAGCAGGAGAAGGTCGCCCGCTATCTCAAGAAGATGGCGAGCGATCTCAACCAGGCCCGGGCACGCCTTCGCGAGTACGAGTCCAGGGACGGGGAGCCGCTGGCGATCGTCGGCATGAGCTGCCGCTACCCGGGCGGCGTCACCTCGCCCGAGGACCTGTGGCGGCTCGTCGCCACCGGCGGCGACGCCATCGGCCCGTTCCCCACCGACCGCGGCTGGGACCTGGACAACCTCTACGACCCGGACCCGGACCGCCTCGGCACCGTCTACGCCCGCGAAGGCGGCTTCATCGACGGCGCCGCCGACTTCGACGCGGACTTCTTCGGCATCAGCCCCCGCGAGGCCACCGCCATGGACCCGCAGCAGCGACTGCTGCTGGAGGCATCCTGGGAGGCGATCGAGGACGCGGGCATCGATCCCCACACCCTGCGGGGCAGCGACACCGGCGTCTTCGCCGGCGTCGGCCCCTCCGACTACGCGGCCATGCCCGCGGGCGCCCTGCCCCAGATCGAGGGCTTCCGGCTGACCGGATCCACCACGAGTGTCGTCTCCGGCCGCGTCGCCTACAGCCTCGGCCTGGAAGGCCCGGCCGTGTCCGTGGACACCGCCTGCTCGGCCTCCGCCGTCGCGCTCCACATGGCGGTCACCGCGCTGCGGGCCGGCGAGTGCTCGCTCGCCCTCGCCGGCGGCGTCACCGTGCTCTCCGGGCCCTTCCTGCACATGGAGTTCAGCCGGCAGCGCGGTCTCGCCCGCGACGGCCGCTGCAAGGCGTACTCGGCGTCCGCCGACGGCACCGGGTTCTCCGACGGCCTCGGCATGGTCGTCCTGGAGCGTCTGTCGGACGCGCGCCGCAACGGCCGCCGCATCCTCGGCCTCGTCCGGGGCACCGCCGTCAACCAGGACGGCGCCAGCAACGGCCTGACGGCCCCGAACGGCCCCTCCCAGGAACGCGTCATCCGCGCCGCGCTCGCCAACGCCGGACTGCGCCCGGCCGACGTCGACGCCGTCGAGGGCCACGGCACCGGAACCGTCCTCGGAGACCCGATCGAGGCCAAGGCGCTGCTCGCCACCTACGGCCACGACCGTGACGGCGAGCCCCTGTGGCTCGGCTCGATCAAGTCGAACATCGGCCACACCTCCACCGCCGCGGGCGTCGCCGGTGTGATCAAGATGGTGATGGCGATGCGGCACGGTGTGCTGCCGCCGACGCTGCACGCCGACGAGCCGTCACCGCATGTGGACTGGGAGTCGGGCGAGGTCCGGCTGCTGACCGAGGCCCGTGAATGGTCCGTCGAGGACGGCCGCCCGCGTCGGGCCGGCATCTCGTCCTTCGGCGTGAGCGGCACCAACGCGCACATCATCGTGGAGGAGGCCCCGGCCGAGGAGCCGTCCGCCGATGCCCCGTCCGACGCCCCGTCCGCCGAGCCGACGCCGCAGGCGGCCACGGTCGTCCGCCCCGCGGGCGCGGTGCCGGTGGTGCTGTCTGCACGGTCGGACGCGGCGCTGCGCGCGCAGGCGGAGCGCCTGCGGGAGCGTGTGGCGGCCGACGCGGACGTGTCGGTGGCGGATGTGGCGCTGTCGTCCGTGACCTCGCGTGCGCTGCTGGAGCGGCGTGCTGTGGTGGTGGCGTCGGAGCGTGACGAGCTGCTGGCTGAACTCCATGTGCAGGAAGGGCCCGGAGAGCACGGTGACGCCGCCGGCGAGGGCACCAGCCCCCTCGACCCCAACGGCACCGTCCTCATCACCGGCGGCACCGGCACCCTCGGCGCCCTCACCGCCCACCACCTCATCACCCACCACCACATCACCCACCTCCACCTCATCAGCCGACGCGGACCCGCCGCCCCCGGCGCCCGACAACTCCACGACCAACTCACCCACCTCGGCGCCACCGTCACCATCACCGCCACCGACGCCACCYACCCCSAKCAYKTKCAAGCCCTCCTCGACACCATCCACCCCGACCACCCCCTCACCGCCGTCATCCACACCGCAGGCGTCCTCGACGACGCCACCCTCACCACACAGACCCCCACCCACCTCGACACCGTCCTCACCCCCAAAACCGACGCCGCCCACACCCTCCACACCCTCACCCGACACCACAACCTCCAAGCCTTCGTCCTCTTCTCCAGCGCCGCCGGCACCCTCGGCAACCCCGGACAAGCCAACTACGCCGCCGCGAACACCTATCTGGACGCGCTGGCGGCCCGGCTGCGCGCCGAGGGCACGCCCGCCACGGCGATGGCCTGGGGTCTGTGGGAGGAGGCGAGCGGTATGACGGGTGAGCTGAGCTCCACGGATCTCCAGCGCGGCCGGCGGACCGGCATCACCGCGATGTCCACGCGGTTGTCGCTGGCGCTGTTCGACGCGGCGCTCGCCTCACAGGACGCGGCGCTGGTGACGGCGCTGATGGATCTGCCGGAACTGCGCCGGCAGGCGGTGTCCGGCGAGGTTCCGCCGCTGCTGCGGTCGCTGGTGCGGGCGCCGCGCAAGGCGGCGCGGAGCGCGGCCGCCGCGGAGCAGTCGCTCGCGGACCGGCTGAACCCGCTGGCGGAGGCCGATCGCCTCGACGCGGTGCTGGAGGTGGTGCGCGCCGAGGCGGCGACGGTGCTCGGGCACGCCACGGCACGGGCCATCGGTGCCGAGAACGCCTTCAAGGACCTCGGCTTCGACTCCCTGGCCGCCGTCGAACTGCGCAACCGGCTGGCGAGCGCCACCGGGGTGCGGCTGCCCGCGACCCTGATCTTCGACCACCCGACCCCTGCCGCGCTGGCCGGCCAGTTGCTCGAGGAACTCGGCTGCACGGCCGCCGGCACCGCGGACGCGGACGGCACGGGAGCGGACGGGGTCCCGGCCGAACTCGCTCGGCTGGGCGAGACGCTGGCCGCGCTCAAGGGGGACGGGACGGCACGCGCCCGCGTGGCGGCCAGGCTCCAGGAGCTGGCGGTGGCGCTCGGAGCCTCGACCGCCCCGGTCCTCACGGAGGACATGTCCGGCCTCGACCTCGATGTCGCGACCGACGAAGAGATCTTCCAGCTCATGGACGGAGAACTCGGTCTGTCCTGATCCCCGCATCCGATCGACACCCGAGCCCGTACGTCCATCGACGCCTTGCCATCGACGCCTGAAGGGGCAGACCCGGTCATGTCCAACGAGCCCAAGTCCAACGAGTCCGTGCGCGGCGCCGGTGCCGCGGCCGCCAGCGGCGGCTCCCCGGCCAACGACCAGAAGCTGCGCGAGTATCTGAAGCGGGCCCTGGTCGACCTCAAGCAGGCGAACCAGCGCCTGCGGGAGGCGGATGCCGCCAAGTCCGAGCCGATCGCCATCGTCGGGATGGCCTGCCGCCTGCCGGGCGGGATCACCACTCCCGAGGAACTGTGGGACCTGGTCGAACGGGGCGGGGACGCGGTCTCCGGTTTCCCCGAGGACCGGGGCTGGGACCTGGAGCGCCTCTTCGACGAGGACCCGGAGCGCAAGGGGACCTCGTACGTCCGGGAGGGCGGATTCCTCGACGCGGCAACCGAGTTCGACGCCGGGTTCTTCGGCATCAACCAGCGCGAGGCGCTCTCCATGAACCCCCAGCAGCGGTTGCTGCTGGAGACGTCCTGGGAGGCGGTCGAGCGCGCCGGGATCGACCCGACCTCGCTCAAGGGCGACCGGGTGGGCGTGTACTCGGGCGTCATGTACCACGACTACGCGACCGACATGGAGAACGCGCCGGCCGAGGTCGAGGGGTACCTGAGCACGGGTACCGCGGGAGCGGTCGCCTCGGGCCGGGTGTCGTACACGCTGGGCCTGGAGGGCCCCTCGGTCACGCTGGACACGGCGTGCTCGTCGTCGCTGGTCGCCCTGCACCTGGCGGTGCAGGCGCTGCGCAACGGCGAGATCGACATGGCACTGGCCGGCGGCGCCGCGATCATGGCGACGCCGGGTGTGTTCGTGGAGTTCTCCCGGCAGCGCGGCCTGTCCACGGACGGGCGCTGCAAGGCGTTCGCCGAGGCGGCCGACGGCACCGGCTGGGCCGAGGGCGTGGGCGTGCTCCTCGTCGAGCGGCTCTCCGACGCCGAACGGCTCGGACACCGGGTGCTCGCGGTGGTCCGCGGCACCGCCGTCAACCAGGACGGCGCCTCCAACGGACTGACCGCCCCCAACGGCCCCTCCCAGCAGCGCGTCATCCGCGCCGCCCTCGCCGACGCCGGTCTCACCCCGGACGAGGTGGACGCCGTCGAGGCGCACGGCACGGGCACCACGCTCGGCGACCCGATCGAGGCGCAGGCGCTGATCGCCACCTACGGCAAGGGCCGTGATCGTGAACGGCCGCTGTGGCTGGGCTCGTTGAAGTCCAACATCGGGCACGCGCAGTCCGCCGCCGGTGTCGCCGGCATCATCAAGATGGTGCAGGCGATGCGGCACGGTGTGCTGCCGAAGACCCTGCACGTCGACCAGCCGTCCACCAAGGTGGAGTGGTCGGCGGGTGCGGTGGAACTGCTCACCGAGGCCCGTGACTGGCCGGAGAACGACCGGCCCCGCCGGGCCGCCGTGTCGGCCTTCGGGGTGAGCGGCACCAACGCGCACGTCATCGTCGAGCAGGCGACCGCTGCGGCGGACGAGACACCCGCCGGGGCGCCGGACCACGGGGTCGTGCCGTGGATCCTCTCCGCGAAGTCCCCCGCCGCCGTGCGGGCCCAGGCGGCCCGGCTGGTCGCGGCGACCGAGGGCCTCGACGCCGGGGCCGTCGGACACACCCTGGCGCGGGCGCGCACGCTCTTCGGGGAGCGGGCGGTGGTGCTGGCCAAGGACCGGGACGGATTCGTCCGGGGCCTGGAGGCGCTGGCGTCGGGTGAGCCGGCCGCGCACGTGATCACCGGGACCGCGGACGTGGACGGCAGGACCGTCTTCGTCTTCCCCGGCCAGGGCCACCAGTGGACCGGCATGGGCGCCCGCCTCCTCGACACCAGCCCCGTCTTCCACCACCACATCGGCGAATGCGCCGTCGCGCTGAGGGCGTATGTCGACTGGGACCTGGTCGACGTCCTGCGCGGCACCGAAGGCGCACCCGGCTTCGACCGCGTCGACGTCGTCCAGCCCGCCTCCTTCGCCGTCATGGTCGCCCTCGCCCG
>NZ_RDBP01000060.1:0-4894 GCF_008042045.1 Streptomyces sp. T39 | reverse complement strand
CCCACCTCGACACCGTCCTCACCCCCAAAACCGACGCCGCCCACACCCTCCACACCCTCACCCGACACCACAACCTCCAAGCCTTCGTCCTCTTCTCCAGCGCCGCCGGCACCCTCGGCAACCCCGGCCAAGCCAACTACGCCGCCGCCAACGCAGCCCTCGACGCCCTCGCCACCCGACTCCGCACCCACGGCACCCCCGCCACCTCCCTCGCCTGGGGCTACTGGTCGGACGTCAGCGGGATGACGGAGCACCTGGACGAGGCGGCGCTCCGGCGCCATCGCCGGGACGGCATGGTGGGGCTGTCGGCCGAGACGGGCATGGCCCTGCTCGACGCCGCCATGGCGTCCGACGAGCCGGCGTTCGTCGCCGCGCAGCTCGATCTGGCGGGTCTGCGTGCCCGTGCGGCGACCGAGCCGGTGCCACTGATGCTGCGCTCGCTGGTGCGCCCGCCGCGCCGGACCGCGGCGCAGGGCCAGGCCGCCCCGGAGGACCGGGGTGCGCTGGGCGCGCAGCTCGCGGCGCTGCCGGAGGCGGAGCGGGAGCGCACGGTCGTGGACCTGGTGCGCGCCGAGGCGGCGACGGTGCTGGGCCACTCCTCGGCTCAGGCCATCGACGAGAAGCGGGCGTTCAAGGAGCTGGGGTTCGACTCGCTGACCGCCGTCGAGCTGCGGAATCGTATCGCCAAGCGTGCCGGGCTCACCCTTCCCGCGACGCTGGTCTTCGACTACCCGTCGCCCGCCGTGCTGGCGCGCAAGCTGCTCACGGACCTGGTCGGCGAGCAGCCGGCGGCGGCGGGAGCCGTGCCCGCGGGGCGTGGAGCGGCCGCCGACGACGATCCGATCGTGATCGTGTCGATGGGCTGCCGCTTCCCCGGCGGGGCCGACGGGCCGGACGAGCTGTGGCGGCTGGTGGCGGACGGCGCCGATGTGATCGGCGGCTTCCCCGAGGACCGCGGCTGGGACCTGGAGGCCCTGTACGACCCGGACCCGGAGCACCTCGGCACGTCCTACGCCCGCAACGGCGCGTTCCTGGACACGGCGACCCGCTTCGACGCCGGCTTCTTCGGGATCTCGCCGCGCGAGGCGCTGGCGATGGACCCGCAGCAGCGGCTGCTGCTGGAGACCTCCTGGGAGACCTTCGAACGCGCGGGCATCGACCCCACGGCGCTCCAGGGAGAGCACGTCGGTGTGTTCGTCGGTGTCAACGACCGCGACTACACCCTGCGGTTGCAGCACAACGCGGGTGAGCTGGAGGGCTACCGGCTGACCGGCACGTCCGGCAGTGTCGCCTCCGGCCGCATCTCGTACACCTTCGGCCTGGAGGGCCCCGCGCTGACCGTCGACACGGCGTGCTCGTCGTCGCTGGTGGCCCTGCACCTGGCGGCGCAGTCGGTGCGCAGCGGCGAGTCGTCGATGGCGCTGGCCGGCGGTGTGGCGCTGATGACGACACCGGACGCCTTCGTGGAGTTCTCGCGGCAGCGCGGGCTGTCGGCGGACGGGCGCTGCAAGGCGTTCGCCGAGGCCGCCGACGGCACCGGCTGGGCCGAGGGCGCGGCGATGCTGCTGGTCGAGCGGCTCTCCGACGCGGAGCGGCTCGGGCACCCGGTCCTCGCGGTGGTCCGCGGCACCGCCGTCAACCAGGACGGCGCCTCCAACGGACTGACCGCGCCCAACGGCCCCTCCCAGCAGCGCGTCATCCGCGCCGCCCTCGCCGACGCGGGGCTGTCCGCGGCGGAGGTCGACGCCGTCGAGGCGCACGGCACGGGCACCACCCTGGGCGACCCGATCGAGGCGCAGGCGCTGATCGCCACCTACGGCACGGACCGCGACACCGCGGAGCCGCTGTGGCTGGGCTCCCTGAAGTCGAACATCGGGCACACCCAGGGCGCCGCCGGCGCGGCCAGTGTGATCAAGATGGTCCAGGCGATGCGGCACGGTGTGCTGCCGAAGACCCTGCACGTCGACCAGCCCTCCACCAAGGTGGACTGGACGGCGGGCGCGGTGGAACTGCTCACCGAGGCCCGCGCCTGGCCCGAGTCGGGGCGCCCGCGCCGCGCGGCGGTCTCCTCGTTCGGCGTCAGCGGCACCAACGCCCACGTCATCATCGAACAGGCCCCGGTGGCCACCGGACCCGCCACCCCGCGCACCGGGGACGACGACGCCCCGGAGGTGCGTCCGTACGTCCTGTCGGCGAAGTCCCCCGAGGCGCTGGGCGGTCAGGCCGCCCGGCTCGCCGAGTGGCTGCGGAACGGCGACGCGCCCCTCAAGGACGTCGCCCACTCCCTGGTGACCACGAAGGCCCGGCTCGACCACCGGGCGGTCGTCGTCGCGGGTGACCGCGGGGACCTGCTGTCGGCTCTGGACGGCCTCGCGGACGGGGCGGCGCCCGCCACCGTGGTGAGCGGCGTCACGGCCCCCGGCCGGACGGCCTTCCTCTTCACCGGCCAGGGCAGCCAGCGGACCGGAATGGGACGGGAACTGTACGCGTCCTACCCGGTGTTCGCGGAGGCGTTCGACGCCGCCTGCGCCGAGCTGGACCGTCGCCTCGACGGGCATGTGCCGCACCCGCTGCGCGACGTGGTGTTCGCCGAGCCCGGCTCCGCGGAGGCCGAGCTGCTGCACCGCACGGTCTACACCCAGTCGGCGCTGTTCGCCGTGCAGGTCGCCCTCTTCCGGCTGGTGGAGTCCTGGGGCGTGCGCCCCGACTTCGTCGCCGGGCACTCGATCGGCGAGCTGGCGGCCGCCCATGTCGCGGGCGTGTACTCGCTCGCCGACGGCGCCGCCCTGGTGGCGGCCCGGGGCCGGCTGATGCAGGCGCTGCCGGAGGGCGGTGCGATGGTCGCCGTCCAGGCCGCCGAGGACGAGGTGCTTCCGCTGCTGCCGTCCGACGGCCGTGCCGGGATCGCCGCGGTCAACGGGCCGACCGCCGTGGTCGTCTCGGGCGACGAGGACGCCGTCCTGGAGATCGCCGCGGCCGTCGAGGCACTGGGCCGCAAGACCAAGCGGCTGCGGGTGAGCCATGCCTTCCACTCGGCCCGGATGGAGCCGATGCTGGACGCGTTCCGTGCGGTGGCCGGGTCCGTGACGTACGCCGAGCCGCGGATCCCGGTGGTCTCGACGCTGACCGGGGCGCTCGTCGGGCTCGACCGGCTCGGCTCGGCGGACTACTGGGCGGAGCATGTGCGCCGGCCGGTGCGGTTCGCCGACGCGGTGGGATTCGTGCGGGCGGAGGGCACCGGGCGGTTCCTGGAGATCGGCCCCGACGCGGTGCTCACGGCGATGGCGCGGGAGACCGTCGACGCCCTGGCGGAGCAGGACGGCCCCGGGGCAGGCGAGGCGGTGTTCCTGCCGGGTCTGCGCCGTGGGCGTTCCGAGCCGGCGACGCTGCTCGCGGCCGTGGCCGGACTGTACGTCCGGGGATCGGAGACCGACTGGGCGGCCCTCTTCGCGGGCACGGACGCGCGGCGCGTGGCGCTGCCGGTGTACGCGTTCCAGCGGGAGCGCTACTGGGTGGAGACCCGGCCGGGCACGGCCGATCTCGGCTCGCTGGGTCTGGAGTCCGCCGAGCACCCGCTGCTGGGCGCGGTCGTG
Organism: Streptomyces sp. T39; assembly: GCF_008042045.1. Taxonomy (GTDB): domain Bacteria; phylum Actinomycetota; class Actinomycetes; order Streptomycetales; family Streptomycetaceae; genus Streptomyces. The sequence continues at coordinate 1,301 of NZ_RDBP01000060.1, read as the reverse complement.
GAACTCCCGGACGGGCAGGGTGTGCTGGCGACCGGCCGTCTGTCACTGACGACCCGGCCGTGGCTCGTGGACCATGCCAAGTCGGGCACCGTCCTGGTGCCGGGGACCGCCCTGGTCGAGCTGGCCGTCCGGGCCGGGGACCACGCCGGGGCCCCCGTCCTGGAGGAGCTCGTGCTGGAGGCCCCGCTGGTGCTGCCGGAACGCGGCGGTGTCGAGGTGCGGGTCCAGGTCGGCGCGGCCGACGACTCGGGGACAGGCCGCCGGCCGGTGGCCGTGCACTCGCGGTCCGGGGACTCCGACGTCTGGACCCGGCATGCCGCCGGCTCCGTCTCGGCAGCGCAGGCGGCGCCGCCGGCTGGGCAGACCGTGTGGCCGCCGGCCGGTGCGGAGGCCGTCGACGTGGACGGCTTCTACGAGCGGCAGGCCGCGGCCGGGCACGACTTCGGGCCCGTGTTCCAGGGGCTGGAGCGGGTGTGGCGGCGTGGCGAGGAGCTGTTCGCCGAGGTGGCCCTGCCCGAGGAAGCCGCGGGTGAGGCGCCGGCGTACGGGCTGCACCCGGCCCTGTTGGACGCGGCCCTGCACACGACGAGCTTCGGGGCCGTGGCGGAGACCGAGCCCGGCCAGGTGCTGCTGCCGTTCGCCTGGAACGGGGTGACCCTGCACGCCACGGGCGCGGCGCGCCTGCGGGTGCGGATCACGCCGCAGGGCAACGACGCCGTGGCCGTGGAGGCGGCCGACGCGACCGGGGCTCCGGTGGCGTCGGTGGGTTCGCTGGCCTTCCGGGCCGTGGATCCGGCGCAGTTGTCGGCGGGTGACGATCCGTTGCGGGACGCGCTGTTCCGTGTCGAGTGGCAGACGATCCCCACCCCCGACACCACCACCGGCACCGACTGGCCCGTCCTCGACCTCACCCACCGCACCGACGACGACGTCCGGACCCTGACCACCCACGCCCTGGAAACCGTCCAGGCGCACATCGCCACCGACCCGGACGACAAACGACTGGTGGTACTGACCCAGGACGCCCGCACCAACCCCGCACAAGCAGCCGTCCACGGACTCGTCCGCACCGCCCAGAACGAACACCCCGACCGCATCACCCTCATCGACACCGCCGCGTTCCGGCAGCACCAGCGGGGCCTCCAGCACGAGCTCCTCCAGGACGGGGGCCCCGGCGTGGTCCCCGGCCCGGACGGCCAGCTCGACCAGGGCGGTCCCCGGCACCAGGACGGTGCCCGACTTGGCATGGTCCACGAGCCACGGCCGGGTCGTCAGTGACAGACGGCCGGTCGCCAGCACAC
>NZ_RDBP01000006.1:5324-26455 GCF_008042045.1 Streptomyces sp. T39 | reverse complement strand
CGGGCGAGGGCGACCATGACGGCGAAGGAGGCGGGCTGGACGACGTCGACGCGGTCGAAGCCGGGTGCGCCTTCGGTGCCGCGCAGGACGTCGACCAGGTCCCAGTCGACATACGCCCTCAGCGCGACGGCGCATTCGCCGATGTGGTGGTGGAAGACGGGGCTGGTGTCGAGGAGGCGGGCGCCCATGCCGGTCCACTGGTGGCCCTGGCCGGGGAAGACGAAGACGGTCCTGCCGTCCACGTCCGCGGTCCCGGTGATCACGTGCGCGGCCGGCTCACCCGACGCCAGCGCCTCCAGACCCGACAGCGCGCTCGCGCGGTCGTCCGCGAGGATCACCGCACGCTGCTCCAGTGACGCCCGGGTGAACGCCAGCGCGTGCGCGACGTCCGCCGGCTCGTGCCGTGTCGCCGCACCCACCAGCTGCCGTGCCTGGGCCCGCAGCGCCGCGGGCGTACGGGCCGAGACCACCCACGGCAGCACGGCCGCGCCGGCGGCCGCAGGCGGCGTGGGCTCCACGTCCGCCACCGGGGCCTGTTCGATGATGACGTGGGCGTTGGTGCCGCTGACGCCGAACGAGGAGACCGCCGCGCGGCGCGGGCGCCCCGACTCGGGCCAGTCGCGGGCCTCGGTGAGCAGTTCCACCGCGCCCGCCGTCCAGTCCACCTTGGTGGAGGGCTGGTCGACGTGCAGGGTCTTCGGCAGCACGCCGTTGCGGATCGCCTGGACCATCTTGATGATGCCGGCGACACCGGCGGCGGACTGGGCGTGCCCGATGTTGGACTTCAACGAGCCCAGCCACAGCGGCTGTTCCGCGTCCCGCTCCCTGCCGTAGGTGGCCAGCAGTGCCTGCGCCTCGATCGGGTCACCGAGCATGGTGCCCGTCCCGTGGCCCTCCACCGCGTCCACGTCCGCCGGAGACAGATGCGCGTTGGCCAGCGCCTGGCGGATGACCCGCTGCTGCGAGGGACCGCTCGGAGCGGTGAGCCCGTTGGACGCACCGTCCTGGTTCACCGCGGAGCCCCGGACCACGGCGAGCACCGGGTGCCCGAGCCGCTCGGCGTCCGACAGGCGCTCCAGCAGCAGGATGCCGACACCCTCCGCCCAGCCGGTGCCGTCCGCCGCCTCCGCGTACGCCTTGCAGCGGCCGTCGGGGGCGAGCGCACGCTGTCGCGAGAACTCCACGAACGAGGTGGGCTGCGCCATCAGCGCGACACCGCCCGCCAGCGCCATCGTGCACTCGCCGTTGCGCAGCGACTGCGCGGCGAGGTGGAGCGCCACCAGCGACGACGAGCAGGCCGTGTCCACGGTCAGGGCCGGGCCCTCCAGACCGAAGGTGTACGACACCCGTCCGGAGGCGACACTGCCCGCCGTGCCGATGCCGCGGTAGCCCTCGGAGCCCTCCGGCGCGCGGTCCACCTGGGCGCCGTAGTCGTGGTACATCACACCGGAGAACACGCCCACCGGCTTGCCCCGCAGCGCCGCCGGATCGATGCCCGCACGCTCCAGGGCCTCCCAGGACGTCTCCAGCAGCAGCCGCTGCTGCGGGTCCATCGCGACGGCCTCGCGCGGGGATATGCCGAAGAACTCGGCGTCGAAGTCGGCCACGTCGTACAGGAAGCCGCCCTCGCGGACATAGCTGGAACCGGGCCGGGCGCCGTCGGGGTCGTAGAGCTCCTCCAGGTTCCAGTCGCGGTCGTCGGGGAAGCCGGACACCGCGTCGCGGCCCTCCGCGACCAGCCGCCACAGCTCCTCGGGCGAGGTGACCCCGCCGGGCAGCCGGCAGGCCATCCCGACGATCGCGATCGGCTCGTCCGACCCGGCGACCTCCGGCCGCACCTCCTCGGTCCGCTCCTCGGCACCGGTCAGCAGGGTGTGGAGCAGCACCGCCACCGCGTAGGGCGTCGGATGGTCGAAGGCGACCGTCGCCGGCAGCGGCAGCCCGGTCGTCTCGGTGAGCCGGTTGCGCAGGGCCACCGCGTGCAGCGAGGTGAAGCCCAGGTCCTTGAACGGCCGCTTCGGGCCCACCCAGGAGATGCCGCCCAGATCACGGACGCGGGCCGCCTCGGTGCGGACGATCTCCTGGAGGATCCGCAGCCGCTCGTCCTCCGGCAGCGGGGCGAGACGCTCCCGCAGAGTGTCGGCGACCGAACTGTCGGCGGTCGCGGGCACGGCGGAGGTGTCGATCAGGCCGCCCAGCAGCGGCGACACCTCGCCGGTCGCGATGGCCGCCGTGTCCAGGGCCATGGGCAGGCAGTGCGCGGGCCCGGACAGCTGGGCCGCGTCGAACATCGCCAGCCCCTCCGACGCGCCGAGGACTCCCGTCCCGGTCACGCCGCCGACCGCCGTGCCGGCGGTCGCCTCCCACCGGCCCCAGCCGAGGGAGAGGGCGGGCAGCCCGCGGTCGGCCCGGTGCTGTGCCAGGGCGTCGACGAAGGCGTTGTACGCGGACCGGTCGGCCTCGCCCGCCGCGCCGAAGAGCGTGTCGGCCGACGAGCACATCACGAACACGGCCGGCTCGTGCGCCCGGCTCAGCTCGTGCAGATGGAGCAGGCCGGCCACGGCCGACTCCAGGGCCCGGCGCGGCCGGTGGGCGAGCGCGTCCTCCCAGCCCCCCGCGTGCACCACGGCCGTGATCGGACGCTCGGCACGCTCCAGCACACCGGCGAGCGCGGCACGGTCGGCCAGGTCGCAGGCCGCGACGGCCACGTTCCGGGCGCCCGCGGCGGTCAGTTCGTCGCGCAGCGCGGCGACGGACTCGTCGTCCGCGCCGTGCGAGGCGATCAGCAGCAGATGCCGTGCGCGGTGCCCGGCGACCAGGTGGCGGGCGAGCGCCGCGCCCTGCGCGCTGTCCGCGCCGGCCACGACGACAGTGCGCTCCGGGTCGAGAGCGGCACCCTCACGCGGTTCGCCGCCGGCCGCGACCCGGGCCAGACGCGGCAGCAGCGGCACCCCGCCGCGGAGCGCGAGCTGCGGCTCGTCGGTGGAGACGAGCCGGGGCAGCTCCTCCGCCGACGCCGGCGCCTCGTCGAGGTCCACCAGCAGCACCCGGCCGGGATGTTCGGCCTGGACGGCGCGCAGCAGTCCCCACACCGGGGCGTGCGCGATGTTGTGGAGGGACTCCCGCGGTCCGGCGGTCACGGCGCCGCGGGTGGCGACGGCCAGCCGTACGCCGTCCAGTCTCTCGTCCGCCAGCCAGGCCGTGACCTGGCGGGCCAGCCCGCGCACGGTGCGCTCCACGGCTCCGGCGAAGTCGGCGGCGGCCGCCGCCTTCGGCACGTCGAGGGAGAGCACCACCGCGCCCGGCACCGGCTCGCCGGTGCCGGCGGCCGTGGCGAGCCGCGCGTCGAGCAGGGCGGCGAGCGCGTCGGCGTCCGGACCGGACAGCACCCACGGCGCGTCGGCGGGCGCGGCCGGCCTGGCCGTCAGCGGCACCCAGTCGAGACGCAGCAGCGACTCGTAGTGGCTGCTGTTGGCGGCACGCAGCCGCATGGGCCGGCTGAGCAGCCGGTGGCGCATGATCTTGCCGGACTGGGTGCGCGGGATCTGCGCGGTCTCGTACAGCTCCTCCGGCACCTTGTAGTAGGCCAGTTGTTCGCGGCAGGCGGCGTACAACTGCTCCGGGTCGAGCCCTTCGGGGCCCGGCACGAGGAAGGCGACGGGCACCTCGCCGAGCACGGTGTGCGGTTTGGCGACCACGGCGACGTCGGCGACGCCCGGCACGGACCGCAGCACCTCCTCGACCTCGGCGGGGTGGATGTTCTCGCCGCCGCGGATGACGAGCTCCTTGAGCCGCCCGGTGACGGTGAAGCAGCCGGTGTCGTCACGGCGCGCCAGGTCGCCGGTGCGGTACCAGCCGTCGCGCAGCGCGGCGGCGGTGGCCTGCGGGTCGTTGTGGTAACCGGCCATCACGTTCGGCCCGTTGACCCAGACCTCGCCCTCCTCGCCGGCCGGCACGTCGCTGCCGGTCCGCGGGTCGACCAGCCGCACGTTGACGCCCGGCACCGGAAGGCCGCAGGAGCCCTCGACCCGGGGGCCGGCCGGCCAGGTCATGGTGATCGCGCCGCACGTCTCGGTGGAGCCGTACGCGTCGAGCAGGGGAGCGCCGTACGCCTTCTCGAACGCGGTGTGCAGCGACGCGGTCGTGACCGCGCCGCCGACGAGGCACATCCGCAGCCGGGGCGCGGCGAAGCCCTTGCGGGCCGCGGCCTCCACGAGCTGGTGGTACATGGTCGGGACGCCGGCGAGGAACGTGGAGTTCTCCTCGCGCAGCGCGGCCAGCACGTCCTCGGCGGCGAAGCCGTCGACCAGGCGCACCGAGGCGCCGACGGCGGTGGAGGCGACCACGCACACGATGTGGGACAGGCTGTGGAAGAGCGGCAGCGGCCACAGCACGCGGTCGTCCGCGGAGAGCCCCGGGATCGGCACATAGCCGGCGGCCACCGAGAACAGCGCGTTGCGCTGGCTGGAGAGCACGCCCTTCGGCTTGCCCGTGGTCCCGGACGTGTACAGCATCCACGCCACGTCGTCGAGCGCCAGGTCGTCACGCGCGGGCGCGGGGGCGTCCGTGGTGGCCAGCGTCTCGAAGGACACGGTCCCGGCCGGGGCCCGTCCGTCGCCGGTGACCACGACGCGCACCGAACGGTCCGCCCCCAGCACCCGCCGGACCTGCTCGACGTGCGGCGGGTCGGTGACGACCACCCGCGCGCCGCTGTCGGTCAGCAGGTGGGCCAGCTCCGCATCGGTGGACCGCGGGTTGAGCGGGACACCGATCGCGGCCGCACGCAGCACGGCGAGGTAACTCTCCACCGTCTCGACGCAGTTGCCGAGGAGGAACGCGGCCCGGTCACCGGGCTGGAGCCGCAGCGCCGCCAGGTGACCGGCCAGCCGCCCGGTGCGCTGTGCCAGCTCGGCGTAGCCGACCGCGCGTCGGGCATCGCGGTAGGCGATCTTGTTCCCGTAGCGGTCCGCGTGCGCCGTGAGCAGCTCCGGCAACGGTCGGATCAGCTCGGTTCGCAGCATGTCCACACACCCCTCGATAACACGGCGGCAACGAAATACGTCTGACGGAATCTCTTGACCTGTCGCATGTTCTGCGGCTCTGTTGAACAAGATTCTCGCCGTCACCGGTGAACTCGTAACCCCAGTCGTCCCCCCTAGCAGGGCCCTGAATTCGGGCCCGGCCGATATCGGCGCCACAAGGGTGTGGAGGCGTTTTGCCGGGCGGCCCTAGCATGAGAAAGCGCCCGCGTCGGTCAGGCAATTATCCGGACATTCCCGCTGGTGAAAGAATTGAGGTAACCGACATGACGCACCATTGGCTCCACGCCCGGGTGCCCGCCCCCTACGGGACGGGTCACCACGGCATCTCCCATCCGCAGCCTCCGGAAACCCTCCGGGAGCTGACCCGTGACCTCCGTGCCGCCGACCGGTCCAGCAGGTGGTTCTTCCACTGGGGCGAGACCGGCAGGAATCCCGAGATCGGATTCTGGGCACATTCCGCTTCGCCCGAACTGCGTGAAGTGGAGAACAGACTCAGGACGGAGATCCTCCCTTCCGGTACGGATTCCCGTATCGCCTACCTGCCCGACACCGAAGGCCGGCCCCCGCACCATCAGGAAGCCTGCGACATCGAATTCGCCGACGACGTCGCCATGGCGTCCAGCGAACTCGCCCTCGCCGTCGCACGGGAGGCCGCGCTCCCCGACACCGCCCTGCTCGCGCTCGCCACCTGGCATCTGCGGCACGTCGTCGCCCTGGTCCCCGAGCCGGGCCGCAAGGGGTTCCTGTTCCAGTGCTGGCAGTACTGGACCGAAGGGCTCACGCCCGAGCGCCGCACCGAACTGTGCGAGCGCAGCCGGCACACCGCCCCCACGCTCGCGGACGGCCTGCCGCCCATGAGCCCCGAGGTCGCGGGCGCCTGGGACGAGTACCTGCGCACCCTGCGCCGCGCCGCGGGGACCTGGGCCGCGGAGGGCGCACCGGTCAACTACCTGCTGTTCGACCACGCCCACCTCACCCACCGCAGGCTGCGCATCCCCGCGGTCACCGAGGCCCTGGCGGCGCGGACCGTCCGGGCGGTGCTCGGTGAGGCGGGCCGGGACACCCAGCCGATCGCCGTGCCCACCGCGGCACTCCAGACCGTATGAGCCGCCGCCGGCGCCGGCCTTCCGGCGCGGGCCGCCGGCGGTCACCCCATGAGGGGCCCCGGTCCGGGTGACCGGGGCCGAGAGAGGAGCCCTCGATGAGTCAGCTGCTGACGGCCGCCCAGGAGGGCGGCCGTCCGGCCGCCGGACCGTCCGTCCACCGCGTGGAGGTGGATCTCGGCGACCGCGCCTACACCGTGCACATCGGCCACGGGGTGCGCGCCCTGCTGCCGGACCTGGTCGGGGCGACGGGCGCACGGCGTGCCGTGGTCGTCTCCGCCCGGCCCGACGGCGCGCTGCCGGAGCTGCCCGTGGAGACCCTGCGGCTGGACGCCCGGGACGGGGAGGCGAACAAGACGCTCGCCACCGTCGCCGACCTGTGCGGCGCCTTCGCCCGGTTCGGGCTCACCCGGGGCGACGTGATCGTCTCGTGCGGAGGAGGGACCACCACCGACGCCGTCGGGCTCGCCGCCTCCCTGTACCACCGGGGCACACCGGTGATCCATCTCCCCACGACCCTGCTCGCCCAGGTCGACGCCAGCATCGGCGGCAAGACCGGTGTCAACCTCCCCGAGGGCAAGAACCTCGTCGGCGCCTACTGGCAGCCGCTCGCGGTCCTGTGCGACACCGCGTTCCTCGAGACGCTGCCCGAGCGCGAACGGATCAACGGCTTCGGCGAACTGGCACGGTGCCACTTCATCGGCGCGCCCGGACTGAGCGGTCTGCCGCTCGAGGAGCAGATCGCGGCGAGCGTCGGCCTGAAGGCGTCCGTCGTCACCCGCGACGAACGCGACCAGGGTCTGCGCCACGTCCTCAACTACGGCCACACCCTGGGCCACGCCCTGGAGAAGGCCACCGACTACGGCCTGCGGCACGGCGAGGCGGTCGCCGTCGGCACCGTCTTCGCGGGCCGGCTCGCCGGCACGCTCGGCCGCATCGGCGCCGAACGGGTCGCCGAGCACCACGACGTGGTCGCCGGATACGGGCTCCCCACCGGCCTGCCCGCCGGCATCGCGCACGAGGAACTCCTCTGGTACATGCGGCGCGACAAGAAGGCCGAGGGCGCCCTGGCCTTCGTCCTGGACGGCCCCGACGGCGCGGAACTCGTCCGCGGCGTCCCGGAACCGCTCGTCCTGCGGACCCTGGAGGGCATGCCGTCCGACGCCTGACCCGCCGCCGGTGAACGGCCCGTACGCCACGGCGTACGGGCCGCTCCGCGGTGGGGGAGAAGGAGCCGGCCGGACCGTACCGGCACGACGTCGGACGGCGGGCGCAAAAGGCGAATGACCGGTGCCGGAACCCCTGTTACGGTGACCCGATGTCTTCGGTCAAGCAGGTCCAGGTCACCTTCGACTGCGCGTCGCCCGAGCGCGTCGCCCGCTTCTGGTGCGAGGTGCTGGGGTACGTCCCGCAGCCGCCCCCGGAGGGCTTCGGCTCGTGGGACGAATACCACGCGTCGCTGCCGCCCGAGGAGCGGGACACGTGGTTCGCGGCCTTCGACCCGACGGGCGCCGGCCCGCGCTTCTACTTCCAGCGGGTACCCGAGGGCAAGACCGCCAAGAACCGGGTGCACATCGACGTGCGCGCCGGGACCGGGCTCGTGGGCGCGGAGCGGCTGGCCGTGCTGGAAGCCGAGTGCGCCCGGCTGGTCGGGCTCGGCGCGGTGCACCTGAAGACCCTCTACGCCGACGAGGACAACGAGTCCTGCATCAACATGCAGGACGTCGAGGGCAACGAGTTCTGCCTCGACTGAGCATCCCGTGACCGGCGGTCACGGCACACCTTCCGAAGCGGCGCGCGCCGGCGGGCCGGGGCGCCCTGCCCCGGCCCGCCGCCGTTCCGCGCCCGCTCCGGCTACCGCAGCCCGCCCCCCGCCGGCACCGGGACCGCGCACAGCGACAGCACGTCCGCCGGCTCGCGGAGCACCGCATCCGGGCCCGCGGCGAGCAGCACCGATTCGTCCACGCCCGCCCACACGGCCGCCACGGCGGCCACGTTCGCGCCGCGCGCGCTCTGCAGATCGGTCACCGCGTCACCGATCATCACGGTCTCCTCGGGCCGCGCGCCGAGCACGGAGAGCGCGCGCAGGACCATGTCGGGCGCCGGCTTGGGGTGGGCCACCTCGTCCGAGCCGATGACCACGTCGAACAGGGGCAGCAGCCCCAGCTGCCGCAGCAGCGCACGGGCCCGGTCGCCCGCCTTGCCCGTCGCCACGGCGAGCGGGATGCCGCGGCGGCGCAGCTCACGGAGCATGCCGGCGACGCCGTCGAAGACGGGCACCTCCGGCGCCAGCCGGTAGCTCTCGCGGACGAAGGGGGCCTCCATCTCCAGCGGCAGCCCCATGATCCGCATGATGTCCGGGAAGTAGCGGCCGAGGTGCCGGTTGTACTCCGCGAACGGAGCCTCACCGGCGCCCACGACCTCCGTATAGGCGATGCTGAACGCCTGGCGCATCACCTCGTAGCTGTCGACGATCACGCCGTCGAGATCGAACACGACGGCACGGAAACCCGGTTCGGGCGCCGTCGCCGGCCAGACGGGATCCTCACCCGTGAGGATGTCAGGCATGGTGATCCTCCGTGTTGAGTAGCGTCGAGTGGGGCACCGCCCGCACCGCTCTTGTGGAGCGCGCGCCGATCCGTGCCCTGCGTGCCGAGCGGTAGATGCGCTCGATCACCGCGATCGTGCGGCGGACCTCGTCCACGGTCCGCCCCGGTGACGCCGGGTCCGCGAGCAGGGCCGGCAGCTCGTCGAGCTGCTGGACGTACTCCGCCCCGATCTCCTCCTGCGGAAGCGGCACATCGGTCTCCACCCCGTCGCGCACCAGCGTCAGCGAGGACCGCTTGAGCCGGTTGGGACTGAAGCCGAAGGTGCACCGCAGCGTCGCACTGCCCGCACTGCCGTCGACCCGGATCCGGGTGACGTCGTACGGCTCGTGCGAGGCCCAGCTCGCCCTGATGGCCACGGACACGCCGTCCTCGGTCACCAGGAAGCCGCGCGCCGTGTCCTCGACGTCGCCGCTGCCGGTCTCCCTGGGCGCGTCGTGCCGCCAGGCGGCCCCCGCGGACCCGCTGTTCACGAAGTCGTCCGAGACCGTGCCCACGGCCTGGTCGAAGCCGACCGGCCCGAGGATCGGCCCGACCGTGTCCAGCAGATGCCAGCCCAGGTCCACCAGCGCGCCGCCGCCCGCGAACTGGCGCTGGGTGAACCAGCCGCCCGCGTCCGGCACCCCGCGCGCCCGCACCCAGGACAGCTCCACGTGCCGCAGCTCGCCCAGCTCCCGGTCGATCAGGCGCCGCAGCGCCAGCACGTCCGCCCGGTAGCGTGCCGCGCTGCCGGCGAGCAGCACTGCGCCGCCGGCCCGCTCGGCCTCCGCCAACTGCTCGGCCTCCGCGGAGTTCAGGCACACCGGCTTCTCCAGGAAGACCGGCACACCCATGCGGAGCAGCCGGCAGGCCACCGCGCTGTGCAGGTGGTTGGGCACCGCGACCACCGCGAGATCCGTGCCGTCGCGGCTCAGCTCCGACACGTCGGCCAGCAGCCGGGTCCCCGTCCTGTCCTGCGGAACCTCGGCGCGGGCCGCCGGATTCGGATCGACCACGGAGGTCACGGCGAACGCGGGATGCCGGCGCAGTCGGGGGAGCCAGATGGACTTCGCGGCCCAGCCCAGTCCCACCACGCTCGTGCGGACCGGGGCCCCCGGTCCTCTTGCGCTCACCTGGCCGTTCACGTGCGCGCGACCTCCTCGGCGACGACCTGGGCGATGGCGTGCATCTGCTCCTCGGTGCCCAGCAGGGACCGGTGGTGCAGCCAGATGCAGTCGGCGTTGATCGCCTCCGTGACCGGGCAGCGGGCGGCGACCTGCTCGACCGTCTCGGCGGGGGCGGCGTACTCCCAGAAGCCGTCCGAGCGGTAGATGGCCCGGAACGCGATGAACGCGGGCACCCCCCGGCCCACGAGCGCGTCGACGAGCGCGTTGCGCTTCTCCTCGGAGATCCCGGGGATCCGGAACATCTGCATGTAGTGCGGGTTGACGTTGACGCGTTCGTCGCGGCTCTGCGGCACGACACCGGGGATCTCGGCCAGCAGCCCCGCCAGCAGCGGGGCACGCTGCTCACGGGTGGCGATCTGCTCGTCGAGCCGGCCCAGCTGGGCGCGCAGCACGGCCGCGGAGAACTCGTTCATGCGGAAGTTGGAGCCGGACGTCTGGTGGAAGTACCGGCGGTCCGTCGCGGGCCTGCCGCAGCTGTGCCGCAGGAACGCCTCCTGGTACGACGCCTCGTCCGGGAAGGTGACCGCACCGCCCTCGCCGGCCGTCATCAGCTTGCCGTTCTGGAAGCTGAAGGCGGCGATCGAGCCCAGCTCGCCCGCCTTGCGGCCCGCCCACTCGGCGCCGTGCGCGTGCGCGGCGTCCTGGATCAGCGGGACTCCGGTGTCCGCCGACAGCTTGGCCAGCGCGTCCATGTCCGCGAAGTGGCCCGCCATGTGCACCGGCATGATCGCCTTGGTGCGCGGCGTCACCGCCGCCGCGGCCGCCTCCGGGTCCAGGCAGTACGTGTCGGGGTCCACGTCCACCGGGACCGCCACGGCGCCGAGGCGCTGCGCCGCCTGCGAGGAGGAGATGAAGGTGAAGGCCGGGACGATGACCTCGCTGCCCTGGTCCACGCCCAGCACCTGGAGGGCGAGTTCCAGCGCATGGGTGCCGTTCGTCACGGCCAGCGCGTACGGGGCGCCGTGACGGTCCGCGAACTCCCGCTCGAACGAGTCGACTTCGCTGCCGCCCATGCGCCACCACTGCCCCTGGTCCAGGGCACGGACGAGATTGGTGCGCTCCTCGTCGCCGTAGCGCGGCCACCGCGGCAGATCCGCGAGAAGCTGCTCCACACGATCGTTCATGGTGATCCATTCCTTTTCCGGGGATGAATTCGAACCGGAGAGCCTGGAATTGAGCCGAGGGTGCACGGTACTGTTCCGGAACTTCTCGGCCGGCAGCGCATTCTCATCCGGGGAATATCACGCTACCGCGCACAGGACACCGGATCCCATCCCCTAACGGGTCCCCTGACACCCCCCTCAGTCTGCGCCTACGGGCCCCTTCGCAGCCGTGCGCGCATTACCGTGCTGCTACAACTTCAGGGACGGAAAGAGCGTCGAAGTCCGGTATCCCTGAACCGCTGTGCGAGGTGAATCATGAGCGCGATCCTCCTGTTGAACGGGCCCAATCTCGGAATCCTCGGCCAACGCCAGCCCGAGGTGTACGGCACCGACAGCCTGGCCGACATCGAGCACGCCGTGGCCGAGGAGGTCGCCGGACCGGACTGGAAGGTGATCTCGGTCCAGCACGACTCCGAGGGCGACCTGGTCCGTGCCGTGCACGAGCACTACGACACGGTCGGCGCGATCGTGAACCCCGGCGCCCTGATGGTGGCCGGCTGGAGCCTGCGCGACGCGCTGGCCAACTACCCCCGGCCCTGGATCGAAGTGCATCTGTCCAACGTCTGGGCGCGCGAACAGTGGCGGCACGAGTCGGTGATAGCCCCGCTGGCCTCGGGAGTGGTCGTCGGCCTCGGCGCGCTCGGCTACCGGCTCGGCGCCCGCGCCCTGCTCGCCCTCACCGGAGAGGTGTAGAGCCCCCGCACGGCCCCAGGTCGCCACCCCACCGCCCCCAGGAGTCCCCATGAAGGCCACGGCCACCTGCACGCAACAGTGGATCAGGCGCTACCACCCGAAGCCCGAACGCCGGATGACCCTGGTCGCGCTGCCCCACGCGGGCGGTTCCGCGAGCTGGTTCCACCCCCTGTCCGCGCGCATCGGCCCCGACATCGAGCTGCTCGCCGTGCAGTACCCGGGCCGCCACGACCGCAGACACGAGGACCCGGTCGAGGACATAGGCACCTTCGCCGACCGGGTCACGGAAGCCCTGATGCCGTGGGACGGGCCCGTCGCCCTCTTCGGACACAGCATGGGCGCGACCATCGCCTACGAGGTCGCCCGCCGGCTCGAGGCGGGCGGCGGTTCCCCGGCCGCGCTGATCGTGTCCGCCCGCAGGGCGCCGTCCGCCCTGCGTGACGACCGCTTCCACGAGCTCGACGACGACGCCCTGCTGCGGGAGATGCGCGTACTCGGCGGCAGCGACGCGGCGATGGACCTCGACGAGGAACTCGTCCGTCTCACGCTCCCCGTGCTGCGCAGCGACTTCCGCGCGGTCTCCGCCTACCGGTGCACGAGCACCGTGCCGCTCGGCTGCCCGGTCACCGCACTGCTCGGCGACAGCGACCCGCGGGTCACGGCCGAGGAGGTCGGCGCGTGGGCCCGGCACACGGCCGGGGAGTTCTCGATGCACGAGTTCCCCGGCGGCCACTTCTACCTCGCGGACCACCAGGAGGCCGTCACCCGCCTCGTCCGCACCACCCTCGAACCCCACATGAGCTGAAGGAGGCCCACCCGCCATGTCTCTGCGAGACGCGGCCGTGGCACCGCTGTCACGGAACGAGCCGAACCGCCCGGGCGCGCTGGAGGAGGCCCTCGACCGCGTGAGCGGCAAGTGGACGATTCCGATCCTGTCGGCCGTCCGCCGCCCGCTGCGTTTCACCCAGCTGGAACGCTCGATGCACGGCATCAGCAGGCGGATGCTCACCCTGACCCTGCGCAGCCTGGAGCGCGACGGACTCGTCGTGCGCACGGTCCACCCGACCGTGCCGCCGAAGGTGGAATACGTCGTGAGCGGGCCCGGACAGGAACTCCTGGACAGCCTCGCACCCCTCATCGCCTGGGCGGAACGCAACCGGCCCCTGGTCGAGGGCGCCCGCTGCGCCTACCGGGACCGCGACGTCGCCTGACGTCCCCGTCCGCGCCGTCCCGCGATCTCCGTCCGGACCGACGCGACGGTGCGTCCGTCGGAATTCGCCGAAACCGAAACCGAAACCGAAACCGAAGCCGAAGCCGAAACCGAAACCGAAGGCGTAAGCGTCCGGACGGGCCGTTCGCCGCCCCGTCGAATGCACCGCGCCCCATCGCGCGGAAACGCCCCGCAACGGGCGAGGGCGGGTATCGCGTGCGGCGGCGACATGGAATCCGCCCTTTCCGCCGGTGCGGAAACGGAAAGCACGACCCACCCTCGTCGGCCGGGAAAGGAAAGCACGCCCCGCCCCGCTCGGCACCGTACGGCACCTCGGCACCCACATCATCCGCAGGGAGAGACGTCCGTGAGTTTTCTGGGAATCGACGTGGGCGGCACCAAAGTGGCCCTCCGGCTCGGCCCGGCCGTGCCCGGAGCACCGGCCGCGCCGGACACGGTGGTCCGGTGGCCGGCCCCGGGTGATGCCGAGGCCGACATGCGGGCACTCGCCGACGCCGTCCGGCGCGCGTGCGCCGGGCAGGGCCGACCGGTGACCGCGGTGGGCGTGGCCGTGCCCGCGACGCTGGACACGGCGGGACGCGTCCGCGGATGGCCCAACCGGCCCTCCTGGCACGGCCTCGACCTGCGGGCCCGGATCGCGGCCATGGTGTCCGGTGCGCCGGTGCACACGGCCGACGACGGCGACCTCGCCGCCCTCGCGGAGGCGGACGCGGCGGGCTGCCCGGACCTGGTGCACATCGGGGTCGGCACGGGCATCGGCGGTGGCATCGTCCTCGGCGGACGACTGTGCCCGGGCCCGGACCGCGGGTCGTGCGAGGTGGGCCATGTCGTGGTCGACCGGATGGGGGAGCGCTGCGACTGCGGCCGGCGCGGCTGCGTGCAGTCCGTCGCCTCCGGCCGCACCGTGCTGCGGCGCGCCGGTGAACGGGCGGGCCGTGAGGTCACCTTCGGCGAACTGCGGCAGGCATGGACGCAGGGTGAGGCGTGGGCCGTCGCCCCCGTGACCGACGGCGCGATGGCCGTCGCCGCCGCCGCGGTCAGCCTGGCCGAACTGGTCCACCCCCGACTGGTCACGATCGGCGGCGGGTTCGCCGACGGCATGCCCGGCTACGTCGAGGAGGTGGCGCGCTGGACCCGCGAGCTGGGCCGCACCCCCGGTCCCGACCCGGCCGTCCGTCCCGCCGCGCTCGGCGGGCTGTCCTCCCTCGACGGGGCCGTGCTGCTGGCCCGTGCGGCCGCTGGCGACCGTGCCCTCACGGTGGACGCCCCGGTGGACGCCGCGGTACCGGTGGACGCCTTCGCGGCGTGAACGCCCGCCGGGGAACCGGGGGGACCGGCCTCAGAGCTGCCTGAGGTGGTCGCGCAGGGTGCGGGCCGCCTGGCCCATGAGGGCGTCGGCACCCGGCTGGGATGCGGCGGGCACCAGCGACTCGGTGAGGACGGCGACGGCGAACGCCCCGCCGTCCGCGTGCTCGACGACACCGATCTCGTGCCGGAGATTGAGCAGTGTCCCCGTCTTGGACCACCATGTCGTCGCGTCGGAGGCGAAGTCCGGGGTGAGCCGCTGCCGCAGCACGTTGTGCAGCATCAGACCGCGCACGAAGCCGGCCGTCCGCTTCGGGATCGCCGTCGGCGCCCACAGGGCCGCGAGCAGGTCGACCCAGGCCCGTGCGCTGCCGGTGTTGGCGCGGGTCGTGTCCAGCTGCGGGACGCGGTGCCCGCGGCCGCTGGTGCCCGCGTCGATCGCCAGGGCGTGCGCGAGGTGGGCCTGGCCGGTGTCGAAGCGTTCCACGGGTGTGTCGGACAGCTCGTCCACGGTGTGCCGCACGGAGAGGCCCCGCACGCCCCACTCGTGGAGGATGGCGGTCACCTGCGCGGGCGGGGTGAGGGCGAACAGGGCGTCGGCCGCCGTCTCGTCGCTCAGGCAGGTGCTCAGGTAGAGCAGGTCGTCGACCGCGATGCGCGCGGGGTGGCGGAAGCGGGTCAGCCCGGTGGGGCCGGGGGCGGTGCTGCGCCCGGGCTGCACGTCGAGGGTCGTCGCGCCGTCGAGTTCACCGCGCCGGACGCGTTCCGCCGTCGCCAGCGCCAGCGGGACCTTCACCAGCGAGGCCGAGGGAAGCGCCGTGTCCGGGTCGATGCCCACCTCGTCGCCCGTGCGCAGGTCCCGCACCAGCAGACAGCCGCGCAGCCCGCCCTCCCGCAACTGCCGGCGCACCGGACACCATGGCCGCGATCCGGGCCCGCAGGTCGAGGCCGTGCCAGGAGGGCCGGTTGGGCCATCCGCGGACGCGTCCCGCCGGCGGGCGTCACCGGGGGCGACCTGCACGCCGTCCAGGGAGCCCTTGCGGGCGACGGCCAGCCGCCACGCGTCGTCGGCGACGGCCGGAGCCGCGCCCAGGCGCGGTGCGAACAGCTCGCCCTCCCGCACGGCGAGCTGCGGCTCGCCGGTCTCCAGGAGCGCGCCCCAGTCCGGCTCGTCGCCGGACAGGTCGGCCTCGGGTATCAGGTCGAGGTCGGGGTCACGGTGGACGTCGACCAGGAGGATGCGGTCCGGGTGCTCGGACTGGGCGCTGCGCAGCAGACCCCACACGGCGGCCTGCGCCATGTCGGGCGACTCGTCATCGCGGACGGCGACCGCTCCGCGGGTGACGACGACCAGCCGGGCCTCGCCCAGCCATTCGCTCGCGAGCCACCGCTGCACCGCGGTCAGCGCCGCCGAGGCGGCCGCGGCGGCGGCGGCGGCCGGGTCGCCCTCCGGGGTGTCGACGGCGGTGACCACCAGCTCGGGCGCCCGGCCCCCGTCGGCGAGGGTCCGCTCCAGCGCGGCCAGGTCGGCGAACCGTTCGCCCGTCGCGGCCGCCGTGCCGAGCACCGCGACGGACGCGGACCCGGCCGTGCCGGGTGCGACCGGGGCCCAGTCGAGCCGGTGGACCGTCTGCCGGCCACCGTGCCGCAGCCGCTCCAGCTGCGCCGGGTCGACCGGACGCAGGTCCAGCCGTTCCAGGCTCAGCACGGGCTCGCCCTGCTCGGACACCACGTCGAGGCCGAAGGCCGTCTCGTCGACCCTGCGCATCCGCACCCGTACCCGGGACAGCCCGCCCCGCCCGGTGCGCACCCCGGACCAGGAGAAGGGCAGCACGGCGGTGTCACGGGGTCCGTCCTGCGGGAGACCGACGTGGAGGGAGGCGTCGAACAGGGCGGGGTGGACACCGAAGTTCTCGCCGCCGGTGTCGCCGGGCAGGGCGACCTCGGCGTACGAGTCGCCGCCGGCCTTCCACGCCGTGCGCACGCCCTGGAAGAGGGGACCGTAGTCGAATCCGAGTTCCGCCATGCCCGCGTAGAGCGCATCGGCGGTCATCGGGACACCGCCGGCGGGCGGCCACTCGGCCGGGACCCACGGTGCGGCGGGCGCCGTGTCCTGCGCGGCCAGCCAGCCCCGGGCGTGGCAGGTCGTCCCGCCCCGCTCGTCGGCGTCGGCGCTCTCGGGCCGGGCGAAGACCGCCACCTCCCGGCGGCCGTCGTCCCCCGCGGGGCCGACCGTGACACGCAGCTGGGCCGCCGCACCCTCCTCCAGCAGCAGCGGAGCCTCCATCACCAGCTCGTCCACGACGGGCGATCCGACCCGGCTGCCGACGACGGACGCGAGCTCCACCCATGCGGTGCCCGGCACGATCACCACGCCGAGCACCACGTGATCCAGCACCCAGGGCTGGCTCTCGCCGGAGATCCTGCCGGTGAACACCCACTCGTCGCGGTCGCCCAGCTGGACGGCGGCGGCGAGGACGGGGTGCTCGACCCGGTCCAGACCCGCGGCCGACACGTCACCGGCTCCCGCCGACGGCATCAGCCAGTAGTTCTCGCGCTGGAAGGCGTAGGTGGGGAGGTCGGTGCGCCGGGCGCCGGTGCCGGTGTAGAAGGCGTCCCAGTCGACGCCCGCACCGGCGGTGTGGACGCGGCCGAGGAAGGCGGCGAACGTGCCCGCCTCCGCGTGCTTGGACCGCAGCGCCGGGACGAACACGGCCTCGGTGTCGTCCTCCACACACTGCCGGGCCATGGCCGTCAGCACCGCGTCCGGACCCAGCTCCAGGAACCGTCGAACCCCCAGCTCCCACAGGGTCGCCACACCGTCGGCGAAACGCACCGCCTGGCGGACGTGACGCACCCAGTACTCGGCATCGAACCCGTCGACGACCTCACCGGTCACGTTCGAGACCACCGGAATCGCCGGCGTCGCGTAGGACAGGCCCTCCGCGACCTGGCGGAACTCGTCGAGCATCGGCTCCATACGCGGCGAGTGGAACGCGTGCGAGACACGCAGACGCGAGGTCTTGCGGCCCTCCCACGCGGGCAGCCACTCCTCCACCGCGTCCGCGTCACCCGACACGACAACGGCCAGCGGCCCGTTCACCGCGGCGATCTCCAGCCGGCCCTCGAAGCCGGCCAGCGACTCCGCGACCTCGGCCTCGGCGGCCTGCACCGCCACCATCGCCCCACCCGCGGGCAGCGCACCCATCAACCGGCCACGCGCCACCACCAGTTCAGCAGCGTCCGCCAGCGACAGCACCCCCGCCACATGCGCGGCCGCGATCTCACCGACCGAATGCCCGATCAGGTAGTCGGGGCGGACCGACAGCGACTCCGCCAGACGGAAGAGCGCCACCTCGACCGCGAACAGCGCGGCCTGCGTGAACTCCGTGGAGTTCAGCACCTCACTGTCCTCGGCCAGCAGCCCACGCAGCGAACGGCCCAGCCGCGGATCCAGCTCCGCACACACCTCAGCAAGCGCCCGGTCGAACACCGGGTAGGCCGAAGCGAGTTCCAGACCCATGCCCCGGCGCTGCGACCCCTGCCCGGTGAACAGGAACGCCGACTTGCCCCCGACCCCCGACTCCGCCGCCACATCCGCCAGCCGCGCCAGCAGYTCGTCACGGTCCGACGCCACCACCACGGCACGTCGCTCCAGCAGCGCACGCGACGTCACCAGGGAGTACGCGGTGTCCACGACCGAAGCGTCGGGCCGCGCGGTCAGATGGGCGCGCAGCCGCTCGACCTGCGCCTTCAGCGCTTCGTCCGTGCGGGCCGAGACGACGACCGGGACCGGCACGACGGGCGCGGTCCGCTCGACCGGAGCCGGCTCCTCGTCGGTCGGCGCCTCCTCCACGATGATGTGCGCGTTCGTACCGCTCACGCCGAACGACGAGACACCCGCACGACGCGGACGGCCGTCGGCCGTCCACTTCCGCGGTTCGGTCAGCAGCCGGACCTCGCCCGACTCCCAGTCCACGTGCGGCGACGGTTGATCGACGTGCAGGGTCTGCGGCAGCATCCCGTGCCGCATCGCCATCACCATCTTGATCACACCCGCCACACCGGCCGCGGCAGAGGTGTGGCCGATGTTCGACTTGATCGACCCCAGCCACAGCGGCTCGCCGTCACGCTCGCGGCCGTAGGTCGCCAGCAGCGCCTGCGCCTCGATGGGGTCACCGAGCTTCGTGCCCGTGCCGTGGCCCTCCACCGCGTCCACGTCGGAGAGACGCAGACCGCCGTTCTCGAGTGCCCGGCGGATGACACGCTCCTGGGAGGGGCCGTTGGGCGCGGTGAGGCCGTTGCTGGCGCCGTCCTGGTTGATCGCGGTGCCGCGGATCAGGCCGAGGATGCGGCGGCCGTTGCGCCGGGCGTCCGACAGACGCTCCAGGACGACCAGTCCGAGACCGTCGGAGAAGCCGGTGCCGTCGGCGGACTCCGCGTACGCCTTGCACCGGCCGTCGACGGCCAGGCCGCGCTGGCGGCTGAACTCGCGCAGCATGAACGGCCCCGGCATCAGTGCCACACCGCCCGCGAGGGCGAGGGAGCACTCGCCGGTCCGCAGGGCCTGCGCGGCCAGGTGCAGGGCGACGGCCGACGACGAGCAGGCCGTGTCCACGGACACCGCCGGGCCCTCGAGACCGAACAGGTAGGAGATGCGTCCGGACGAGACGCTGGCCGAGCCGCCGGTGAGCTGGAAGCCCTCGACCTGCGGCAGGCTGCCCTCGGGCGCCACGCTGTAGTCGGTCACCCCCAGCCCGCAGTAGACACCGGTGTCGCTGCCGCGCAGCGAGGTCGAGTCGATCCCCGCGTCCTCGAACGCCTCCCAGGTCGCCTCCAGCAGCAGACGCTGCTGCGGGTCCATGGCGAGGGCCTCGCGCGGGCTGATCCCGAAGAAGTCGGCGTCGAACTCGCCGATGCCCTCCAGGAATCCGCCGCCCTGGGCGTAGACGGTCCCGGTCCGGTCGGGGTCCGGGTCGTAGAGACGCTCCAGGTCCCAGCCGCGGTCGGTCGGCAGCCCGCTGATGGCGTCACGCCCCGAGGCGACCAGCTCCCACAGGTCGTCCGCCGACGTCACCCCGCCCGGGTACCGGCAGCTCATGCCGACGATCGCCAGCGGTTCGGTGGCCCGGGACTCGACCTCTTCGAGCTGGGCCCTGGTGTCGTTCAGTTCGACCGCGACCTTTTTCAGGTAGCGGACGAGCTTTTCCTGCTGATCGATGTTCTCCGTCATTTCCGAGTCCCCCGTCACGCTTCGCCCAACTCCACATCGATCATCTGGAAGATCTCCTCCGCCGTGGTGGCGGCCTCGATCCGTTCCCTGGCGTTCTGCTTCTTGTCGGCCTGGGCGCTCTCCCCCGCGCCGGCGCTGATGCCGGACAGCAAGGCGCGCAGGCGCTTCGCCACCCGTTGCTGCTCCTCCGCACCACTCGCGGCGAGCATGTCCTCGAGCTTCCTCACCTCCTGGTCGATCAGAGGTTCGGCCGGCTCCCCGCCACCGATCTCCGTGAGCAGCAGGTCGGCCACGGCGGCCGGGGTGGGGTGGTCGAAGACGAGCGTGGCGGGCAGGCGCACGCCGGCCGCCTGGGTGAGCCGGTTGCGCAGCTCGACCGCGCTCAGCGAGTCGAAGCCGAGGTCCTTGAAGGCACGCTCGGGTTCGACGGCGGTGGCGGAGGCATGGCCGAGTACGGCCGCGACCTGCGCCTGGACCAGTTCGAGGACGATCCGGCCACGGTCCGCCTCCGGCACCCCGGCCAGTCGCCGGCCGAGGGTGCCCGCCCCTGCGTCGTCCACCCGGGCGGCCGGCAGCCGCACCAAGCCGCGCAGCAGCGGGGGAAGCATCCCGGCCCGCGCCTGCGAGCGCAGCGCTGTCGTCTCCAGCAGCACCGGCGCCATCACGGCCGCGTCCACGTCCAGGGCCTGGTCGAACAGCGCGAGACCGGTCTCGGCGGTGAGCGCCTTCATGCCCATCCGCTCCAGGCGGGCCAGTTCGGCCTGCCCCAGCTGCGCCGCCATGCCCGTCGCCTCCGACCAGACGCCCCAGGCGAGGGCGGTGCCGGGCAGTCCGGCGGCCCTGCGGGACGCGGCGAGCGCGTCCAGGGCCGCGTTCGCGGCCGCGTAGTTGCCCTGACCCGGGCTGCCCATGAGCGCGGCGACCGAGGAGAAGACCACGAACGCGGACAGGTCGGCGCCGGCGGTCAGCTCGTGCAGGTGCAGCGCCGCGTCCAGCTTCGGACGCATCACGCGCTCGACCTGCTCGGGCGTCAGCGCCTCCACCACGCCGTCGTCCAGCACACCGGCCGTGTGCACCACGGCGGTGAGCGGCTGCTCCAGGCTGTCGAGGACAGCAGCGAGCTGCTCCCGGTCGGAGACGTCGCACGCCACCACCCGGGCCTCGCAACCCGACTCGGCCAGCTCCGCGACCAGCTCGGCCGCACCCTCCGCCGCCGGACCACGACGGCTCAGCAGCAGCAGGTGCCGCACACCGCGGACGGTCGCGAGGTGGCGGGCGAACAGCGCACCCAGACCACCCGTACCACCGGTGATCACCACCGTGCCATCCACCGCGAACTGTGTCCCGCCACCACCGGCCGAGGCACGCACCAGCCGCGGCGCCAGCGCCCGGCCGTCGCGCAGTGCGAGCTGCGGCTCGTCGGAGCCGAGCACCACACCCCAGTCGGGTTCGGCGGCACCGTCCGCGTCGACCAGCGCGAAACGGTCCGGATGCTCGGACTGCGCACTGCGCAGCAGACCCCACACCGCGGCCTGCGCCACGTCCGGAGCCTCACCGTCCACCGACACCGCGCCACGGGTGACGACGAC
>NZ_RDBP01000006.1:0-5224 GCF_008042045.1 Streptomyces sp. T39 | reverse complement strand
CCACATCCGCCAGCCCCGCCAGCCGCGCCAGCAGCTCGTCACGGTCCGACGCCACCACCACAGCACGCCGCTCCAGCAGCGCACGCGACGTCACCGACGACAGCGCCACATCCGCCACCGACACGTCCACGTCGGCCGCCACACGCTCCCGCAGCCGTTCGATCTGGGCGCGGAGCGCTTCGTCCGTGCGGGCCGAGACGACGACCGGGACCGGCACGACGGGCGCGGTCCGCTCGACCGGCGCCGGCACCTCCGCGACCGGCGCCTCCTCCACGATGATGTGCGCGTTCGTACCGCTCACACCGAACGACGAGACACCCGCACGACGCGGACGACCATCGGCCGTCCACTCCCGGGCCTCGGTCAGCAGCCGGACCTCTCCCGACTCCCAGTCCACATGCGGCGACGGCTCATCGGCGTGCAGCGTCGGCGGCAGCACACCGTGCCGCATCGCCATCACCATCTTGATCACACCCGCCACACCGGCAGCCGCCGACGTGTGACCGATGTTCGACTTGATCGACCCCAGCCACAGCGGATCCCCGTCACGCTCCCGGCCATAAGTGGCCAGCAGCGCCTGCGCCTCGATCGGGTCACCCAGCTTCGTGCCCGTACCGTGGCCCTCCACCGCGTCCACCTCGGACGGGGACAGACCCGCACTCGCCAGCGCGGCACGGATCACCCGCTCCTGCGACGGACCGTTCGGAGCGGTCAGGCCGTTGCTCGCACCGTCCTGGTTGACGGCCGTACCCCGGACCACACCCAGGATCCGGCGGCCGTTGCGCCGCGCGTCCGACAGACGCTCCACCACCAGCACACCCGCACCGTCGGAGAACCCGGTGCCGTCGGCCGACGCCGAGTACGCCTTGCACCGGCCGTCGTCGGCGAGCCCGCGCTGCCGGCTGAAGCCGATGAGCAGATCGGGGGTGGCCATGAGCGAGATGCCGCCGACGAGGGCGAGGGAGCACTCGCCGTTGCGCAGGGCCTGGCCGGCCAGGTGCAGGGCGACGGCCGACGACGAGCAGGCCGTGTCCACGGACACCGCCGGGCCCTCGAAACCGAGCGAGTACGCGATGCGGCCGGACACCACGCTCATGGTGGTGCCGGTGAGGTGGTAGCCCTCCAGTTCGGGGACCATCGTCGCGTGGTAGCCGGAGGAGACCGTGCCGCAGAAGACTCCGGTGTCGCTGCCGCGCAGCGAGGACAGGTCGATCCCGGCGTTCTCGAAGGCCTCCCAGGAGGTCTCCAGCAGCATCCGCTGCTGCGGGTCCATCGCCAGCGCTTCGCGCGGGCTGATGCCGAAGAAGTCGGCGTCGAACTCGCCGATGCCGTCGACGAATCCGCCGGCTCGGGCGTAGACGGTGCCGAGGCGGTCCGGGTCCGGGTCGTAGAGGTTGTCGAGGTCCCAGCCGCGGTCGGTGGGGAACGGGCCCATGGCGTCGCCGCCGGTGGCGACCAGTTCCCACAGGTCCTCCGGCGAGGTGACCCCGCCGGGGAAACGGCAGCTCATGCCGACGATCGCCAGCGGCTCGTCCGTCGCCGCGCGGCGCTTGCGCGTCTGGGCGCGGACAGGCGTCGCATCGACGACGACCTCGGCCACGAGGAGCCGGGCCACGGCGGCCGGGGTCGGGTGGTCGAAGACCAGCGTCGCGGGCAGGCGCACGCCGGACGCCTGGGTGAGCCGGTTGCGCAGCTCGACGGCGCTCAGCGAGTCGAAGCCCAGTTCGTTGAAGGCCCGGGCGGGGTCGACGGCAGCGGCCGACGCATGGCCGAGCACACCGGCCACCTGCTCCAGTACGAGATCGAGCGCAACCTGCTCGCGGTCCGCCTCCGCAACTCCGGCCAGGCGGCGCCCGAGGGATCCACCGGCGGCAGCACGGCGTGCGGGGACGGGTGCGAGGCCACGCAGGATCGCGGGCACGAGGCCGGCCCTGGCCTGGGCGCGCAGTGCGGCCGTGTCCAGCCGGACGGGCGCCAGCAGGGCGGCGTCCGTGGCGAGGGCCTGGTCGAAGAGGTCGAGGCCCAGCTCGGCCGAGAGCGGCTGGGAACCCATGCGCTCCAGACGGGCGAGCTCCGCTTCGCTCAGCTCTCCGGCCATGCCGCCTGCTTCGCCCCACAGGCCCCAGGCCAGTGAGGTCGCCGGCAGTCCGGCGGCCCTGCGGGACGCGGCGAGCGCGTCCAGGGCCGCGTTCGCGGCCGCGTAGTTGCCCTGACCCGGGCTGCCGATCAGCGCGGCGACCGAGGAGAAGACCACGAACGCGGACAGGTCGGCATCGGCGGTCAGCTCGTGCAGGTGCAGCGCCGCGTCCAGCTTCGGACGCATCACGCGCTCGACCTGCTCGGGCGTGAGCGCCTCCACCACGCCGTCGTCCAGCACACCGGCCGTGTGCACCACAGCGGTGAGCGGCTGCTCCAGGCTGTCGAGGACAGCAGCCAGTTGCTCCCGGTCGGAGACGTCGCACGCCACCACCCGGGCCTCGCAACCCGCCTCCGCCAGCTCCGCGACCAGCTCGGCCGCACCCTCCGCCGCCGGACCACGACGGCTCAGCAACAGCAGATGCCGGACACCGCGGACGGTCGCGAGGTGGCGGGCGAACAGCGCACCCAGACCACCCGTACCACCGGTGATCACCACCGTGCCATCCACCGCGAACTGTGTCCCGCCACCACCGGCCGAGGCACGCACCAGCCGCGGCGCGAACACCCGCCCGCCACGCACCGCTAGCTGCGGCTCGTCGAGGTCCGGGAGTCCGCCCCATGCCAGTCCGTCGGCGGTGGTGTCGGTGTCGAGGTCGACGAGCAGGATCCGGCCCGGGTGCTCGGACTGGGCGCTGCGCAGCAGACCCCACACCGCGGCCTGCGCCACGTCCGGAGCCTCGCCCTCCACCGAAACCGCTCGCCGGGTGACGACGGCCAGACGCGCGTCGGCCAGGCGGTCGGCGCCGAGCCAGGCTCGGACCAGGGAGAGCGTCGCGACGACGGCCTCGGTCGGCGAGGCGTCCTGCGTGTCGACACCCGTGAGCACGAGGCCGGGCACGGCACCGGACCCGTCGGCGAGCGCCTCCTCCAGGGCGGCCAGATCGGCGAACCGCGTTCCGTCCGCGGCGAGTTCACCGAGCACGGCGACATCGGCGGAGCCGCCCGCGGCGACCGCGACCGGGCTCCAGTCCACCTGGTGGAGCGAGCCCCGCGTCGCGTCGGTGGCGCGGGTCAGCTGTGCACGGTCGACGGGACGGAAGACGAGCTGGTCCATGGCGAGGACGAGCTCGCCGTCCTCGTCGACGATGTCGATGCGGAAGGCCGCGTCGCCGACCGGGGTGAGACGGGCCCGCGCGCGGGTGACGCCGGTCCGGCCGAGCTGGACGCCGTTCCACGAGAACGGCATGACGAGCGAGTCGTCGGCCTTCTCCCCGTACAGGCAGCTCTGCACCGCCGAGTCGAAGAGCCCCGGGTGCAGGCCGAAGCCGTGGGCGTCGGCCGTGTCGTCCGGCAGCGCGAGGTCGACGTAGACGATGTCGTCGTCCTGCCATGCCTCGACCACACCCTGGAAGAGGGTGCCGTAGTCGTAGCCGATGTCCGCCATGCGCGTGTAGAGCGACTCGGCGGTGAGGGACTCGGCGTCCTGCGGCGGCCAGGCGACGGCCCACGCCGGGACCGTGCGCGCCTCGTCCGAGGCGAGCCAGCCGCGGCCGTGGCAGACGGCCTCCGGGCCGGCCTCCGGTTCGTCGGTCTCCGGGTGGGAGAAGATCACGAACTCGCGTCGTGCGCCGTCGTCCGCGTGGCCGACGACGATCTGGAGCCTGCGCCCCGCCGCGTCGTCCAGGGTCAGCGGCGCCTCGATGACGAGCTCGTCGAGCACAGGGCAGCCGACCGCGCGCCCGGCGGCCAGGCTCATCTCGACCAGCGCCACACCGGGCACGACCACCGTGCCCATGACGACGTGGTCGCGCGTCCAGGGCTGGGTGTCGGTGGAGATGCGGCCGGTGAACAGCCACTCGTCCCGGTCGCCGATCAGCGCACGGCCGGCGAGGAGAGGGTGGTCCACGGGGACGAGTCCGGCGGCGGACACATCGCCGGTGCCCGTGACCGGGGTCAGCCAGAACCGCTCCCGCTGGAAGGCGTAGGTGGGCAGGTCGACGCGTTGGGCGCCGGTGCCGGCGTAGAAGGCGTCCCAGTCGACGCCCGCGCCGGCGGTGTGGACGCGGCCGAGGAAGGCGGCGAACGTGTCCGCCTCCGCGTGCTTGGACCGCAGCGCCGGGACGAACGCGGCCTCGGTGTCGTCCTCCACACACTGCCGGGCCATGGCCGTCAGCACCGCGTCCGGACCCAGCTCCAGGAACCGGCGGACGCCCAGCTCCCACAGGGTCGCCACACCGTCGGCGAAACGCACGGCCTGGCGGACGTGACGCACCCAGTACTCGGCATCGAAGGCGGTGACGACCTCACCGGTCACGTTCGAGACCACCGGGATGGTGGGCTCGTGGTGGGTGAGGCGGGCGGCGACGGTGCGGAACTCGTCGAGCATCGGCTCCATACGGGGCGAGTGGAAGGCGTGCGACACGCGCAGGCGCGAGGTCTTGCGGCCCTCCCACGCGGGCAGCCACTCCTCCACCGCGTCCGCGTCGCCGGAGACGACGACGGCCAGCGGCCCGTTCACCGCGGCGATCTCCAGCCGGCCCTCGAAGCCGGCCAGCGATTCCGCGACCTCGGTCTCGGCGGCCTGCACCGCGACCATCGCCCCACCGGCAGGCAGCGCACCCATCAACCGGCCACGCGCCACCACCAGTTCAGCGGCGTCCGCCAGGGACAGCACCCCGGCCACATGCGCGGCCGCGATCTCACCGACCGAATGCCCGATCAGGTAGTCGGGGCGGACCGACAGGGACTCCGCCAGACGGAAGAGCGCCACCTCGACCGCGAACAGCGCGGCCTGCGTGAACTCCGTGGAGTTCAGCACCTCACTGTCCTCGGCCAACAGCTCCCGCAGCGAACGCCCCAGCCGCGGATCCAGCTCCGCACACACCTCGGCAAGCGCCTGCTCGAACACCGGGTAGGCCGAAGCGAGTTCCAGACCCATGCCCCTGCGCTGCGACCCCTGCCCGGTGAACAGGAACGCCGACTTGCCCCCGACCCCCGACTCCGCCGCCACATCCGCCAGCCCCGCCAGCAGCTCGTCACGCTCCGACGCCACCACCACAGCACGCCGCTCCAGCAGCGCACGCGA
>NZ_RDBP01000059.1:1780-91060 GCF_008042045.1 Streptomyces sp. T39 | reverse complement strand
GGGCCTGCTGTGGGCGGCGGTGTGGAGGGTCAAGGGCAAGGAGGGGCCGTTGGCCCCACCGGTGGGCCGTGACGCGCGTCCTGCAGAGGGGAGCTCGGAGGCTGCGGACATCCCGCTGCGCGCTGTCTTCCGCTCCGGCACCTTCGTCACGGCGGCACTGGGTGCGTTCGCCGCCTATTGGGTGATGAGCGCCAAACTCACCTGGCTGCCGGACTATCTCCGGACGGTGGTCGGCTGGGACCTCGACCGGGCCGCCGCCGCGGTCGGCGGGGGAGCCGTGGCCAACGGCGTGGTCTTGCTGACTCACGGGCTGCTGGCCCGCCGGGCAGTCCTGGGCGGAAGGGTCGGAAGGCTGCCGACCGGTGCCGGCGCCGGTCTGCTCCTGGTGGCCTCGGCGGGCGCGGTGACCGTGTTCGCCACCGTCGACACGCTGTGGATCAAGGTCCCGATGATGTTCGGCCCGATGGCGGTCGCACTGGTCATGATCACTGCCGCGCAGACGGCCATCGCCCGGATCACGCCGCCCGCGCAGCGCGGTGTCGTCCTCGGTGCCCTGGTGGCGGTCTTCGCCCTCGGCGGTGTCGTTTCACCCCTGGTCCTTGGCCGGATCGTGGACAGCGCGGCGACTGCCAAGGCCGGCTACGAGAACGGCTGGCTCGTCACGGCGGCCCTGTTGCTGGTCACCGGCCTCCTGGCGGCGTGCTTCATGCGCCCGGAAAGAGACGCCGAGCGGCTCGGCGTCCCGGAGTCACCGGGCACGGCTGCCCCCGTCGTCCACTGAGGGGTGCGCCCCGCCGGCTCGGCGCGGGCCGGGGCCGCTGGGGGCGCCCCTCTCTCTTTCGTGTGGTCTCGCCCGGGACCGCCCGCGCGCGCAGGCGGTTCGCGGTGATGGTCAGGGAAGGCGGCCGCCCGGCTTCCTCCGCCATACGGCGGTGATCGTCAAGAACGGTGGGAGGGTCTCGGTGCTGGTGGATGTGGTGCGTGAGTCCGCAACGGCGGGGCGAGTGGTGCTGTGGGAGGAGTCGGCTCGAGACGGCGCGCAGGCGAAGACACTGATGTCGGCGAGGGCCAGGGTGCGGCTGGCGTGCGAGACCGGACGGGTCTTCGGCGGGGACGGGGTGCGGCACGTCGTGTTCGCCGCCGGTTTTCCCGCGGTGTGCGCGGAGGAGTTCGAGGCCGTGCGCCAGGTCGCGGTGGAGGCGGAGGGCGCGGTGAGTGTGGCGGCGGTGTGCCGTGGGGCGGTGCGGGATGTGGAGCAGGCGGTGGCGTCGGTGCGGGGCAGCCGTCTCGCGCGGGTGATGGTGGTGGTGCCGGCGTCGGAGGCGATGGCGCAGGTGATGGTCCACCGCCCGGCCGCCGCGGCCCTCCAGGGTGGGGTCGATCTGGTCAAGCGGGCCCGCGACCTGGACGAGGAGGTGGCAGTCGATGTGTGCCTGGCCGATGCTTCCCGCGCCGACCACGCGCTGATGGGCGCCTTCGCCGGGGAGCTGACCGCCGCCGGCGCCGGACTGGTCGTCCTGGCGGACACCGTCGGTGCCCAGTTGCCCGACGCCTGCCGGCAGATGTTCACCGCGGTCGGGACCGCGGCCGGCGCGGACACCGTGCTCGCCTCCCATCTGCACAACGACCTCGGTCTCGGCCTGGCCAACAGCCTCCAGGCCCTGGACACCGGGGTTCGCGTGATCTCCTCCTCCTGGCTGGGCATCGCGGAGCGCGCCGGCCTGGTTGCCACGGAGCAGTTGCTGTTCCTCCTCGCCCGGCACGCACCCGAACTCCTCGGCACCGACGCCGAGCTGTGGTGGACCGGGCCGGACCTGACCCGGCTGCCAGGCATCGCGCGGATGGTGGCGCAGGAGACCGGGGTGCCACTGTCGGTCACCACCCCGATCGTCGGCACCGGGGTGGGCACCATCTCCACCGGCACGCCTTTCGTCCACCCCGAGCTGTTCCAGCCCTACGACCCCCATCAGGTCCTGGGCATCGAGCCGCGCACGGTGCTGACCCAGCTGGCCAGCGCCCGGGTCGCCACCGCAGTCGCCACCCGCCTCGGCCACACCCTCGATGAGAACCAGGCGCGCGCGGCGATGGCCTGGGCGAAGAGACGGGCCTTCGCCACCGGGCGGTCCGTCATCGACGACGCCGCCTTCGACGCCTACCTCCAGGGCCTTACCCACACCACCTCCGGGAGCAGGCCGTGACCTCCACCGAGGACCCCGTATCCCGGCCCCCGGCCGACTTCACCCTCCTGCGTGATGCTCTCGCCGCGGGCGGGGCGGTCGTCGTGCCCAACCCGGCGCCACTGACCCATGTCGTCACCGGCACCTGCTCCCGCGCCGTCAACCGGGCCAAGGGCCGGGACGCCGACCAGCCGGTCGCCCTGTGGGCCCATCACCCCGGCATTCTGGACACGCTCGACGAACTGTGGGACCTCGCACCGCAGCACGGGGCGCTGGCGCGGCGGCTGCTCGGCGAGGAGCACCTCACCGTCCTTCTGCCGCTCAGGCGCGGTGCGGAAGGTCCGGCCTGGCTGGCCCCGGCCCGGAAGGACGGCTGGGTGCTGCTGTTCGGAGCCCGCTGGCAGCCGCTGCGGCCCCTGCTGGACGAATACCCGGTGCTGTATGTCTCCAGCGCCAACCGCACCGGCCACCCACCCGCCGCCACCGCCGGGGAAGCGCTCGCCATGTTCCCCGCCACCGTCCCCGTCCTGGACCTGCCGCAACCGGACGCCGGGCTGAACGGGACAGCGCGGCAGGCAACCACGACAGTGCGCCTTCACCCCGACGGCCGGCCCGAACTGCACCGGCACGGCGCCCAGGACCGAAACCACGGCAGGGCGGACGCCTACCTGCGCCACCTGCGTGCCCGGTACGCGGCCACCACCCGGCAGACCGCGTCGGCACATACGTGCGTGGAGTCGGAGAAGGACTCGGGAGGGTGAGCATGCCCGCGCTCTGCCTCTGTCGACTGCGGTCGTGTGGCGGGCTGCGTTCGACGGCTTCGCCATCGACAGCCTGGGAGGACTACGGTCCGGCAGCGGGCGTCGCCGCAGCCGCGCACGCCGCCACCGCGCTGCGCACGGCGTTCGCTGTCCCGGCCGGCAGCCGGTCCGCCACCCTCAGAAGGTCGCGGAGCGGCTCGGCCACGGACGTGATCGCGACGTCCCGCTCCGTGGGCCCGAGCCGCGCGATCGCCTTGTTGAGCTCGGTGAGCCCCTCGTCCCCGCGCCCGGTGAGCAGCAGTGTGTCGGCGAGGTCGAACAGGGCCCACGGGTCCTGCCCATCGGAGTCGTGCACGGCGAACAGGGCGAGATGGTGCAACTGGCGAAGGCGCTCGACGACGGGCGTGGGGTCCTCGCGGCGCACGACGGACAGCAGCAGCTGCACCCGGGCCGTGTTCATCAGCGGGTAGGTGTTGTTCCCGCTGAGCTTGCTTGCGTTGCGGTAGCAGACCAGCGCCTTCTCGAGCGCCGTCACGTCGAAAGCGTCCGACGCGCGGGCTCGCCTGCGGTGTAGGCCGCCCAGGTTGGCCCAGGTCTCCGGGTCGTCGCCATCGAGGGCGAGAGCCCGGTCGAAGGCCTGCGTCGCGGCCTCGTACCGGGGCCCTTCGTCACCGGGGGCTCCGCCCTTGCTCAGCGTGAGGCCGATCTCGCGCCAGGCGGGTGCGAAGTCCTCCTTGAGCGTCACGGCCGTCCGCAGCCGATCCTCGGCCTCGTCGTACCAGCCGTCGGTACGCAGTGCGACGCCGAGCTCGAAGTGACCACGCCAGCTCGCGGGATTGCGTGCGACGGCCAGCTGGAGGAGTTCGATCCGCCGTGCCTTCGACGAGCTCCGCAGGGCCGCCTCGACGAGATCCTCTGCCTGCGCCTCGCGCAGCCCCCGAATCTCGTGACGCAGCCCTTCGAGTTCAGCCCGCTCGACGACGACGAGATCAGCACCGTCGCGGACAGGGCTGTCCACACGCTGCGGGTCACGAAGACCGCTCGCGGCCGCGTCCGCGATCCGGCGGATGGCGTCGTCGAGTTGGTCGGGCATGGGCCCGTACGGGATCACCCGGCTGGACGAGGCGTTGAAGCGCACGTCGCCGACATCCTGGCTGATCGGCACGGTGACTCCGTCGCGCAGCGCCCAGCGGACCCCCAGCTCGAGGTAGACGTTGGCATTGCCACCGGTCAGATCGGCGATGTACACGTCGGCGTCCAGGGCCTCGGCGAACATGGAGCGATGGACCGCCCCCGTGGCCGTCTTCTCCTTCTCCACGACGAGCGTCGCCGGCCGGCCCAGGATCTCGCCGATGCGTGTGGCGACGGGTTCGAGGAGACGCCGACGGATCTCCGGGATGCTCGACCACCCGGCTGTGTCGCCCATGGTGGAGCCCGGCATGGCTACGAACACCCGCACCTCCTCGTGCTGCAGCGCGACGAGCGGCCCCATTCCGCTCACCGGGACGGCGGGCCGGGACGTCTCCTCGGCGGAGGCGTCGTCCACCGGTGGAGAGGTGTCCGCCGAATCGCCTCCCGCCGCAGGCTCCGTGAGGGAGCCCGCTGGCCCGGTCGGGGTAGCGGTAGGCGGGGAGAGGCGGCTTGTCACCTGCAGCAACTGCAGCTCGCGCCAGCGGACCCGCCATGTGTCCAGCCGGGGGTCCTGCCGCTGCGGCGGACGTCCCCCGCTCCCGTGAGTGATCAAGGTGTGCACCAAGGCCATGAGGAAGTCGATACGCGGCAGCCTCTTGCCGTTGAGCACCTCGCTCACCGCAGAAGGGGAGAGCGGACGGTTCGGAGGCGCCTCGCGCTCGATCGTACGCAGGGACGGATTGCCGTTCTCGATACGCAAGATGGCCAGATCACGGGCCAGCGAAGCCAGCGCACCGGCGAGTTCGTCGTCCCCCGTCGTCACCCTCCCAGGCTACGGGCCGTACGCCGAATTGTTCTGCACTTGGCCGAACTGCACCGCAAGGCTCCGCACATCCGGTGATCTGCGGGTTCGTTCGCCCCGAACACACCCTGCGGGGGCCGTCGACTGCAATGAAGGCATGACGAAGTTCCAGAGCGACAAGAGGACACCCGCAAGCAGCGTTCTCGAACTGATCGCCCTGCTGTGCCTGATCGGCCTCGCTGCCGTCGTGTACGCCGCCACCGGACCGGAGGCGTTCGCCGCCGTGACGGGTGTGGGAGTCGGGCTGTTCACGACGTGGCGGGGGCGCTCGGGCCCGCCGGGCGCCCGATGACCGCCCGGCTCCACACCTCCTCGACGACCCGGTCCGAGCGCCCCCGGCCGTTGTGGGGATGCTCGCCGGCGCTGACCCGGCCGGCCTGACAGGGTCGGAGGGCGGGCGCCATGCCGGGTGGGGGCCCGGCGCCGGCTCGCCCGACGACCCCCGCCCTGGTGTCCTGCGGGTGGGGGTGGCTTGTTCCGGCGGGCAGGTCTCGGTGTCGAGCGGTGGCCGACGGCGAGGTTTTACCGAACGGTCGACCGGCGAGCCTTCCTGCTCGGATAGCTTTCCGGCATCCGCTGAACGCGACGGGCGGGCTGCGCACCTCGTGGTGGTAGCAGCCCGAGGGGAGGCATGCGATGAGTTCGATCAACGTCAGGGAGACAGCGGCCGCGTTGCCGGAGGCCTGGAGTTCACGCTCTCTGGGAAAGGTGGGGGCGGCCTGCGTGAAGGTCCTGCGCATGGACGGCAGCCCGGTCCGGGAGGAGGCGCACGCGGCCGACGAGGTGCTGCTGGTGCTCGACGGGCGGCTGGAACTGGTGGTGGAGGGCAAGGCGGTCGCCGTGGAGTCGGGCGAGATGTACCGGGTGCCGGCCGGCGCCCGCCACGCAGTGGGCCCGGGCAGCCGCGGCACACTGGTGATCGTGGAACAACCCGGGGCGTGAACCCCACCCCGCACACCGGTGCCGTACCTGCCGCTGGCGCCCTGTGTACCTCGCCGGGGCCCCCGAAGGCCCCGGCGAGGCGGTTACCGGTGCCCCCGTCCGGTGGACTTCGTTGCCACGGCGGTGTTCCCGGCGTGTCGCCGGGTGTGCGCAACCGCGCGTGGCACCGGGTCCCCACAGCGGACCGGGCATGGCGGTCCGGCGGCGGGGGAGGGCCCTGCCTTTCGGCCGGAGGTGTCCCTTTGACCGGGGGCCGGTAGCGGTGGGATGCGGCAGGTCGGCTTCCGGGCGAGGCCGGCCCGCCGGGCGATGACGCTGAGACGCCTGCACCAGGGGCATGAATCGTCTGTCGATGTCCCCTCAGCGGAAGTCCGCCGCGTGGTCGACTGCCCACTGCTGAAAGGACCGGGCCGGTGTGCCGGTGATGCGCTCCACTTCATCGGTGACGGGTTCCGGGTCGCCGAGCATCTGCGCCTGGGCCGGCAGTACGGCCTCCACCAACTGTGCCGGGTAGCCGGCGGCCTTCATCTGCTCGACGGCCTCGTCCAGGGTGACCTCCTCGAACCGGACCGGTCGCCCGATCGCCTCGCCGATGAGCGCCACCTGCCGTTCCTGGGTGACCAGTTCGGGGCCGGTGATCACAGGGCGCGCGCCGAGCAGGGCGTCGCCCGTCAGGGCGTGGACGGCGACCGCGGCCATGTCCGCCTCATGGATCAGCGGGCGGGCCAGCCGTGCCAGCGGCGCCCGTACCGCACCGGTGGTTCGGACCTCCCGCGCCCAGCCCAGCGTGTTGCTCGCGAACCCGGTCGGCCGCAGCGCCGTCCACTCCAGGCCCGATGCCTGGATCAGCCGCTCCAGCTCCGTGTGGAACATGGTGATCGCCTCGCCGGGCTTGTCCTTCTCGGCCCCGACCCCGGCGGATGACAGGTACACCACCCGTCGCGCGTGCTTCCCGATCGCGTCGATCACGTCCGACGCGCCCTCGGCGCTCAGGAAAGGCCACACCAGGAAGACCGCGTCGACACCCTCAGCAGCCGTGCCCAGCGAGGCGGGATCACCGAGGTCGCCGCGTACCGCCTGCACCCCCTTCGGGAAGTCCGCATCCCCTCGCACCAGCGCCCGCACGGGCACGCCCGCCGCGCGCAGTCGGGCGACAACCGCGCCCCCGACGTTTCCGGTCGCGCCGGTCACCAGGATCCTGGGCTGACTCATCGACATCTCCTCGGCTCGCTGTTCGGTGACGCGACTCTCGTACATCAACCAGGGTTGAGGTCAACCCGCGGTCGTCGGCGTGGCTCCCGTGCTTCGGCGAAGCGCGCCACGTGCTCGTCGCCGAGCCGTACTCCGCGCGCGGCACGTGCTTCCTCGTCCGAGGACGGCACGCCCGCCTCCTGCGCCGACGCGGCAGGCCTCCGCTTCGACACGGCCGGGGCCGCCTCCACCACCACGCGGATGCGTCAACGGCGAACGGGACGGCGAACACGCCCGGCAGGCCGCGCAGGACACGGATCTGCCGGGAATCACACCGTGCGCGCGGCAACGGTCCGACCGGGGCAGTCCGTCCGGGCAGGAGGCAGGCACCGCCCCGAGCTCTGGTCGGAAAAAGGGAAGGCGAAAGCCAACTGGCCGTTGGCAGGATGTCCGCGCACTCGACTTCCGACGGGAGAGGACCCGACGACCGTGCCTCATGCCATCACTTTGATCCGCTCCGCCTCTCTGTCAGACGTCGCCGAGTACGCCTACGCGGCCACTGCACCCGCCGAGTCACGCCTGATCTTCCTCGCCGGCGCGTGTCCGCTGAACGATGACGGCTCCACAGCGGCGATCGGGGACTACGCGGGCCAGGCAGCGAAAGCCATCGAGAACATGCAGACCGCTCTCTCCGCGTCAGGCGCGTCGCTGCGGGACGTCATCAGTACCCGCGTCCTCGTCGCATCGGCCCGGCGGGAGGACCTGGTGGCCGCCTGGCAGGTCGTACGGGACGTGTTCGCCGACCATGACGTCCCCAGCACCTTGATGGGCGTCACCGTGCT
Source organism: Streptomyces sp. T39 (assembly GCF_008042045.1). Classification (GTDB taxonomy): domain Bacteria; phylum Actinomycetota; class Actinomycetes; order Streptomycetales; family Streptomycetaceae; genus Streptomyces. Next base: position 83,154 of record NZ_RDBP01000059.1, on the reverse strand, counting down.
CGGCTACGAGGACCAACTCGTCGAAATCGAAGCAGTCGCCGCCGTACTCGATTCCTGAGACCCCTCCACAGGACACAGATCAACACGCGGTTGTGGCAGATGCGGTCAGTGGAACCTGCCGGATCAGGCGGCCTCGAGGGGCGCACCGCGGCCTGCCTGACGGGCCCCGGAGACACATCAGGTGTCCCGGCGGTGCGTACGGCCGCAGACCTCACCAGTCGGCGTCGCCCCACCGCCTGCCCCTACTGGGAGCGGTAGACCAACTCCAGCGCGCAGGCGGCGATCACGGCCCATACGCCGAGACCGATCATCAGAATGCTGCCGGCGGTGGCGCCGACGGGGAGAAGGACCGCGGCGGCCGCCGCGCAAGCGACCACGACGCGCCGGATGCCGCGGTCGGGTCGCCAAACGGAAGCCATGTACGAAGAGTCCCGCCCTCCGCCCCTGGATGCCACCGGGCGAATGGATTCCTTGCGCGATCCTGACGTCGGCCCCGGTCCGGGAAGCCCACGTCGGCCCCGGTCCGGGGGCGCCTGCGGCTACTGGCTCCGTTCCCGTGTGTCGAGGCGCTGTCGCAGCAGATCACGCGGTGGGCCGATGGGTGGTCGGCCGCAGCGGGGACGGTGGCACGACCAGTACGTCACCCACTGCGTGAACCATGTATGCCGACCCGGTCGGTGCACCGTCAGCGATGCGTCATGCGCCGGACGTCCCGCGTCAGAGGGCCGTCATGGAGCGCCGGGAGCAGCGACGGGCGGGCGTAGCTTCGGTGCCGTGCCCCAGTTCCGCCCCACCGGGTGGCCGGGGCGCCGTCCGTGCCCCGCCTGGAGGTTCCCGTGTGCCTGTACACCTACGACAACGACACCACTGACGACGACTCCGGATCCGGTCCCGCCCCGGAGCCCGAACCCGAACCCGAGGAACAGGTCCCGGCCGGGCCGCTGTACGTACCGGTCAGGCCGGCGCCTGCCCACGCCGCGGCGCTGCGCCTGTTCCGGACCGCTCCGGGCCCCCGCACCGCCGTCGCCTTCACCTGCCCCGGCCTGCTCGCCGTGGCGCTCGGGCCCGAGGCGTCCTGGATCGTGCTCTCCGAGTCCGCTCTGCGGGCGCTCGCCGAGCCGCTCGGTGTGACCCGGCTGACGCTCGACCCGGTGCTCTGCCTCCCCCCGGTCCGCACAACCGCCGACGAGAGTGCCGGAGCACCCCACGGCACCAGCCGACCCGCCGCCCGCGCCGCGTGAGAGACGGAGACATCATGACGACGACTGTTCCCACCACCGCGGACGACCTGTCCCTGTGGCCGGCTTCCACGACCGAGGACGCGCACGGCGCTCGCGCTGTCGGCGGGGTGGATCTCGCGCAGGTCGCCGCGGAGTTCGGGACACCCGTGTACGTGCTCGATCAGGGCGAGGTACGAGAACGCTGCCGGATGTACCGGCACGCCTTCCCCGACGGCGATGTGCTCTACGCCGCCAAGGCGTTCCTCTCGCAGGCGGTGGTGCGCTGGATGGACGAGGAAGGCCTCGGACTGGACGTGTGCTCGGCCGGTGAACTCGAACTCGCCGTGGCCGCCGGTTTCCCGCCCGACCGGATCGTGCTGCACGGCAACGCCAAATCACCGCAGGACCTCGCGGCGGCACTGCGGCTGGGCGTGGGACGCATCGTCATCGACAGCCCTTCCGAGATCGCCAGGCTGGCGGCCGCCGTGCGGGACGGCAGCCAGAAGATCATGATCCGGGTCGTGCCGGGGGTCGTCGCGGGCGGGCACGCCAAGATCCGCACCGGAACCGACGACCAGAAGTTCGGGCTGTCCTTCACCGACGGACAGGTCCACCACGCCATCGCCCGCGTCCTCGGCCAGCCGCGGCTCGCACTGACCGGCCTGCACTGCCACATCGGCTCACAGATCACCGACGTCGAGCCGTACATCGTGGCCGTCCGGCGCATGGTCGGACTCATGGCCCGCGTACGGGACACCCACGGCGTCGTCCTGCACGAACTGGACATGGGCGGCGGCCACGGCATCGCCTACCGGCCGGGCGACGCCACCCTGGACGTCACCGCACTCGCCCGCGCCCTGCGCGCCGAACTGACCGAGAGCTGCACTGCCGCCCGGCTGCCCGTCCCGCGGCTCCTCATCGAGCCGGGGCGTGCCGTGACCGGACCCGCGGGCATCGCGCTCTACCGCGTCCTCGCGGTGAAGCGCACCGGCGCGCGTACGTTCGTCGCGGTGGACGGCGGCATGAGCGACAACCCCAGGCCCGCCCTGTACGGCGTCCGCTACGCACCGCGGCTGATCGGACGGCACTCGACGGCGGGGCCCTCCACCGCGACCGTGGTCGGACGGCACTGCGAGGCGGGCGACGTCCTTGCGGCCGATGCCGCGCTCCCGGGCGACATCCGCCCCGGAGACCTGCTCGCCGTACCGGTCGCCGGCGCGTACCACCTGTCGATGGCCTCCGGTTACAACCTCGTCGGGCGGCCGCCGGTGGTGGCGGTCGACAAGGGCCGTTCCCGCCTGCTGGTCCGGCGCGAGACGCTGGCCGACTTCCAGGCCCGCGACGTCGGCCGGTGAGCCACGCCCGACGACGGTCGGGCCGGAAGCTGCCCGGAACGAATCCGTTCCCACTGCGGTGTGGCTGACGGTTCGGCCCGTGGAAGGGGGAGTGGGCGGGAGGGGTACGGAGCTTCGTCGAGTAGGCCACCAGCACCTGCCGCCGTCGGCGGGCGTCCTGCGGCCGAAGCGACGACAAGACCATGCCTGGAACCGGGACACGGGGTTCCGCACGCTGCCGGCCTCACCCACCGCGGCTTGCGGCAGCGGTGGCTCACCCGCGAAGGGAGGACAGACAGTCAACAGTGCTCGTGCGCCGTACCGAGCCACCGAGGCGGCTGGTCGAGCAATGCTCAAAAAGCTAGGCTCCGCGAGCATGACCACCAAGCCCGCGCCCACCCGTGTACGGCTGAAGCCGGAGGAGCGCAGGGCTCAGCTGATCAGCATCGGGCTCCGCCTGCTCACCACCAGGCCCATCCATGAGATGTCCATCGACGAGGTAGCCGTCGAGGCGGGAATCTCCCGCGGGCTGCTCTTCCATTACTTCCCGACCAAGCGGGACTACTACGTCGCCGTCGTCCAGGCAGGGGGACGCCGGCTGCTCCTTCACGCCGCAGCCCCTGAGGAAGGCACTCCCCAGGACCGGGTGCGCGGCATCGTCGACGGTTTCGTGTCGTTCGTGCAGCGCCGCAAGGACACCTACGTGGCGGTGGTGCGGGCGGCGGCCGGTGGGGATGACCTGGTGCTGGAGGTCTTCGAAGACAACCGTCGCACCCTGGCCGACCGAGTGCTGCAAGCCGCGGGAATCCACGCCCCCACACCCTTGCACCGGCTGGCTGCGCGCGGCTGGCTGGCCATGGCGGAGGAGATGGCCGTCAGTTCGACCGCTGATGTCGTCACGAAGGACGACCTGGTCGACCTGCTCGTGAGCAGCCTGGAGCAGACCCTGGAACAGTTCGCCGCCGTCCGTCGCTGACGCCGGGCCGGGTGAGGCACGGCAATCGCGTGCACGGCAGTCGTGCCGCCGGTCCGCGGGGTAGCCGGATGCTGGGCGGTGGCGGACGGCTCCCGCCCAGGCGCAGGGCGCGGGCGCCGAACCCGGCCTGGCGTCACTGGTGCACCTGATGTGTGCGCCGTGTACATTAGTCGGCGGAGTGAGCGGTGTCAACATCGGGCGGCCCGTCCAGGTCCACCGCATGCGGGAGGCGGACAGGGGGTCCAGGGAACGTCCGCCCCCCGCTTGTCGAGCATCGCTCAACAAGCTAGGGTCGGCGCCCATGACTTCAGAGTCCGTACCGGTCGGTATGTGGCCCCGGGGGCGAGCGCGCCCTGCCGTGTCCGAGCGGCCCCGGCCGCCTGCCCGCCCCCCGACCCCTGCGCAGGACGCCGTGAACCGGCACCGGGGCTCGGCGAGGACTCCCGCCGCAGCCTGACCGGCCGGGTGCCGCAAGCTGCGTGAATCCGCGCCCGCTGCACAGCGGGCGAGTGGTGCCGACTCGACCGGGGAGCTGATGAAAGACACGGACCAAGGTGATGTCCGCGCCGAGGACGCATTCGACGTCGAACGTATGCACGCCTGGCTGACCGGGCGGCTGGAAGGCCTGACAGGCCCCGCCCCCGACGTCGTCCAGTTCACCGGCGGCGCATCGAACCTCACCTATCAACTGAGCTACCCGCACCTCGGCACGGAACTGATCCTGCGGCGCCCGCCGGCGGGCAGGAAGGCCGGCTCCGCGCACGACATGGCCCGCGAATACCGCATCCAGCAGGCATTGAAGCCCGCCTTCCCGCTCGTTCCCACCGTCCGGGCACTCTGCCAGGACCCCAGCGTCATCGGCGCCGACTTCTATGTCATGGACAAAGTGCCCGGGCTCATCCTCCGTGGCAGACTCCCGCGCGGCGTGAATCTGACGCCAGGCGGCGCCCGGGCGCTCTCGGAAGCCTTCGTCGACACCCTCGCCGAGCTGCACCGGATCGACCCCGCGACGGCCGGGCTCGCCGACCTCGGCAGGGGAGAGGGCTACGTCCGCCGCCAGGTCGAGGGCTGGACCCGCCGCTACGCACAGGCCCGCACCTGGAACACCCCCGGCTTCCGGCGCGTGACGGCCTGGCTCGCCGACCACCAGCCCGACGATGTCGCCCTCTGTGTCGTCCACAACGACTGGCGCCTGGACAACCTCGTCCTCGACGAGAAGACCCTGCAGGTCACCGGAGTTCTCGACTGGGAACTGGCCACCCTGGGCGACCCCCTGATGGACCTCGGCAGCGCCATGGCCTACTGGGTCCAGGCCGACGACGGCCGCATGGCCCGGGCGATGCGCCGCCAGCCCAGCCACCTGCCCGGCATGCTCACCCGCGCGGAGCTCGTCGAACGGTACTGCGACGCCACGGGCCTGTCCGCCGCGAACTGGCGCTTCTACGAGGTCTTCGGGCTGTTCCGGCTCGCCGTGATCGCCCAGCAGATCTACTACCGCTACTACCACAAGCAGACCCGCAACCAGGCCTTCCGCAACCTCTGGATGGCCGTCACTTACCTCGACCACCGCTGCCGCTCCGTCATCCGCCGCACCGGCGGCAGCTGACAGGCCGGAAACCTCCTATGCCACTCATCTGCCTCGTCCGCCATGGTCAGGCGTCCGCCGACGCCGGCGACTACGACGTGCTGTCCGGCCTCGGTCGCGCTCAGGCTTCCGCCGTCGGGCGTGAACTCGCCCGCCGCGGACTGCGCGACCCGTACCTCGTCGCCGGCACCCTCACCCGTCAGCGCGACACGGCCCGCATCGCCGCCGAGGCCGCCGGATTCCAGGGATCGCTCCACCAGGACGCCCGCTGGAACGAGTACGACCACCTCGCCTTGCTGGGCCGCTACGCCCCGCCCCGCAACGAGGAGCGGTCCGTGCAGGACCTGCTCGACCACGCCCTGACGGCGTGGATGGAGGACTCCGGGCCCGCTGAGGGGAGAACCTGGACCGCGTTCGCGGACGGCGCCCGCACCGCGCTGGCCGAGCTGTCCGCCACGCTCGGCCGGGGACGCGATGCCGTCGTGTTCACCTCGGCCGGCCTGATCGCCGCGGTGTGCGGCGCGTTGCTGTCACTGCCCGCCGAAGGAGTGGTCGCACTCAACCGGGTGGCCGTCAACGCATCCCTCACGACCCTGGTGGTGGGCGGATCCGGGACCACCCTCCTGACCTTCAACGAGCACGCCCACTTCGCCGGCGACCGACGTCGGATGCTCACCTACCGGTGACGCGGCCGGTACCGGTGGAGCGGCTGGCCGACTGCCCCGGCAGGAGCGTTCCCGTTCCTGTCCCTCAGCCGGCCGCTGGCGCCGCCCGGATCGCGGGGGAAGCGGTGAACAGTGCGAACACGGAGGCGCGGACCTGCTGGGCGACGGCTTCCGGAGTGGAGGTGTCGAGCTTGCCGTCGAGATGCAGGAACGCCAAGCCGTGAACGAGCGCCCACACGGTGGTCGACAGGGCGTCGGTGTCGTCCGTGCCGGGGAAAGCGTCACGAACGAGGCCCCGGACGTAGGCGGAGATGGCCTGCGTCGCGGCGACGCGTTCCTCGCTGGTCGGGTCGCAGGGCTCGGCGAACATGGCACGGAACAGCGCAGGGTGCTCGAGCGCGAACCGGACGTAGGCGACGGCGACAGCGGCCAGATCGTCCGGCGTCGAGGGGGCGGGATGAGCTGCCGCCAGGTGCTCGGCGAGCTCCCGGTACCCCTCGGCGGCCACCGCGGAGACGAGCGCTTCACGGTCCGCGTAGTGGCGGTAGGGAGCCGTGGCCGAGACTCCGGCACGACGGGCGACCGCGCGCAGCGACAGGCCGGCACTGCCGTCCTCCTCCAGCAGTTCCCGTGCCGCCCGTACGCAGGCGGCACGCAGGTCGCCGTGGTGATACGTGCTGCTCTGTGACATGGGTCACCCTCGCTCTCCCGATGTATCCACTACGTGCACCCTGACACAATGTGAATGGTGCATACATCCTAAACGATCGAAAAGGGAAGTGAGAACCGGGAGGGCCGGTGAGCTGCTCTCTCCGCTGCTGCCGCGCCCTGGGCGGGTACGGACCGGCCGGCGAAGGCGGCCGTGGAGGTGAACGTGGCTGCCGGAGGCCGGCTCCCCGGCGAACAGGCACTCACCCTGTACCGGCGCTGGGCCGCCGCGGGCCGCCGGTCTGCTGATCACCGGCGCCGTGACGGTCCACGCCGAAGCGCCGACCGCCCCGCCGGTGCCGTCTCCGACGAGCGCTCACCCCTGAAGGTGGCTCGCTGGAGAGCAGGGCCGGAACGCTGCTGGACATCGTCCGCTTCGTCCGGGCAGCCGTCGCACCTGTCTTCGCCGTGGCCGCCGAAATTCGCCGCAAGCGGCGCCGTTCCCTGTGCAGCTGCCGCGTCCGGCTGACCCGACGCGGAGGGCCGAGTCGACGTGAGCCGCACGATGGTGCCTGGTCCACGGCTTCGACCGGTCGGTCGCTGACAGGCGGGGAGATGACGGACCGGTCGAAGCCTGTGTGCAGGGTGGGCGGACGCTGCGTGACCGGTCACGGTTCAGCGCATGCCGACTGCCTTCATCACCTTGAGCGCACCGGTCAGCAGACCGGCCCAGGTTTCGGGGGCGATGCGGGCCGGCGGATAGAAGCCCTGGAGGCGCTGGTGGGCGACGGTCTGGGCTTCGGTGTACTTGAGGATGCCCTCGGCGCCGTGGCGGCGGCCGAGTCCGGAGTCGCCCATGCCGCCCATGGGGGCGTCGATGCTTCCCCAGGCTGCGGCGAAGGCCTCGTTGACGTTGACGGTTCCGGCGTGCACGCGGGCCGCGACGGCCCGGCCCCGGGCGCCGTTGCGCGACCAGACGCTGGCGTTGAGGCCGTACGTCGTCGCGTTCGCCATCGTGACCGCCTCCTCGACGTCGCGGTAGGAGTAGATCGAGACGACGGGACCGAAGGTCTCGTGGTCGTGCACCGTCATGTCGGGGGTGACGTCCGTGAGAATGGTCGGCTCGTGGAACAGCGGCCCGAGATCGGGACGGGCCTTGCCGCCGGCCAGAACGGTGGCGCCCTTGGCGACGGCGTCGCCGACGTGCTCGGTGACGGTCGTGAGCTGGGAGGGGGTGGTGAGGCTGCCGACGTCGACGCTGTAGTCGTACGCGGCACCGATCCTGAGCTTCCTGGTCCGGGCGACGAACGCGGCGACGAACGCGTCGCGAATGGACTCGGCCACGTAGAGACGCTCGATGGAGACGCACAGCTGTCCGGCGGAGGGGAAGCAGGCGTTGACGGCGCCTTCGGCGGCCTTCTCGATGTCGGCGTCGTCCAGGACGATCATGGCGTTCTTGCCGCCGAGTTCGAGGGACGCGCCGATCAGGCGCTTGCCGGCGTCGCTCGCGATCCGGCGGCCGGTGGCGGTGGAGCCGGTGAACATCATGTAGTCGGCGTTGTCCATCAGCGCACCGCCGATGGAGCCGCCCCGCCCGATCACCATCTGCCACACGTCGGCCGGCAGACCCGCCTCGTACATGAGGTTCATGGACCACAGGGCGGTGAGCGCGGTCTGGGTGTCGGGCTTCTGCACGACCGCGTTGCCGGCCATCAGTGCGGCGATGGTGTCGCTGGCGGCCATGCTCAGCGGGTAGTTCCAGGGCGAGATGACGGTGACGACGCCCTTGGGGTGGCGCAGCTCGGTCGTGTGCGTCAGCAGCGGGATCGCACCGCGGCGCCGCTTGGGGCCGAGGTACTTGTCCGCGTTGCGGGCGTAGTAGCGCGAGACGATGCCGATGTCGACGACCTCGAGGTAGGCGTCGCGGCGGGTCTTGCCGTTCTCGGCCTGCATCAGGTCCAGCGCCTCGTCCTGCCGGGCCAGGACGAGGTCGTGGTAGCGCAGCAGGATCCGCTTGCGCTCCGCGATCGGCGTGGCGGCCCACGACTTCTGTGCGATCCGGGCCCGCCCGAACGCGGCCTCGACGTCTTCCGGGGTGGAGACGGGGAAGTCGGCCAGAGGCACCCCGGTGTAGGGGGCGTTGGTGGTGACCCGCGCCGCATCCGGCGCGGCCGACACCCGCGCGGTCAGCTGCTTGAGCAGGGACGTGGTGATGGACGCGGGCAGGCCCGGGCTGCGGGCGGACGTGGGGCGGCTGGCGTGATGGGTGACCATGGCGGACTCCTTGCTCCGTGCTGCTACTTGTTCCGGCTCCGGACCGAGGTGGGCACCGGCATGTGGAGGGCGGCCTGGCCCTCGGTCATGACGTCGAACTGGACGGTCTTCTTCGGCTTGAGCGAGCGCAGGTCGTCGGACAGGCGACCCTCACCGAGCTGGAGGGCGACGCCGCCGGTGCTGCGCGTCGTGCCGGCGTTCAGCACGTTGGTCTGGTTCAGCGTGGCGTGCCACGCGCCGTTGATCGTCGTGTACGAGGTGAGCGAGCTGACGCGCTCACCGCTCGGGTAGGCCCGCTGCGCCGGGGTGTCAGCCAGGAGCGACACGTCGACGCCGCCGGCGTCGTTGGCCACGCGGGCCGTCGTCCGGAGGTCGTTGATGTCGACGTCGAGCCCGGTGACCCACTTGGGGAAGCCGTAGCCGTCGTGACCGCGGACCTGGGCGATGTCCGAGTTCACGGGAAGGGACAGCACGTGGGAGTCGAGGTGCTCGTTCTTCAGGCCGGAGACGAGGTCGAAGAAGCCGAGCTTCCCGTGCCGTGCGGGCTTGACCGCGATACCGACGGCGGCCTCGGTGTAGAAGTCGATGTCGCACACGTCGTACCGGAAGAACATCACCGAGACCAGGCCGAGGCCGGGCACGATCTCCAGGGGCGAGAGCTCCTCGGGCAGACGGGCGCGGATCGCCCGGGACGGCGCGACCATGGTGAGCCGGGCGGTGGACATCGTGTAGTAGAAGTTCGGCGTGAGCGTCGAGCCGATCGGGGAGTCGACCTTGATCTTGGGCAGCCGGCGGAAGAAGTCCACGCCGCTGACGCGGGGGTCGCGGGCGATCTCGTCGAGGTCGGGGTTCATCCGGTAGCGGTCGTACAGGCCGTCCTTGGGGACCGCGACCTCACGGCCGCCCAGGTCGACCTTGACGTAGTCCTTCTGCGTGGAAGACATGGTGGGAGCTCCTCATTCTCATGTAAGCGGTGTACACATGACTGTAAGGGGCAATGTGAGCACCGTCAACAATGATGTGCGGGATGGTGGACGTGACCTCGGCAACCGAGATGAAACGGGGGTGCGCCATACCCGGACGGGACGCCTGCAGCGGGAAGGAAGGGCGGGCCGCGGAGCCTGGCTTCCGGAGCGTCCGGCGGACTGCCGCGGACGAGGCCGCGCGCGGCAGGGTCGGCCCGGGGCGTACCGCTGCCTCCGGAAAAGGGCCTCGTTCCTGAGGGCGGCGAACGCATCGGTCTCCGAGGCGAGTTCCTCGTCGCCGTCCGGGGCGGGGAACTCAGGCCTTGGTGGCTCGGGGCTTGGCCAGCCAGGCGCGGTAGGTCCGCAGGGCGCGCTGCTGCTTGCGGCGTTCGGATATGAGGGCGATCGCCGGATGGGTGCCGGGCCTGGTGACGCGTCCGTGGGCCAGGCGGCGCAACTGGTGGCGCACCTGGGCCATGCTGGCGGCGGCGGCGAGGGCCTTGTCGGACCAGGTGACCGGCCGCATGGTGGGGCCGGCCTCGCGTCCCTGGCGCCAGCGCTCGGGGAGGTCCGGGGTGATGGCGAGCGCGGTGCCCATGCCGAGCACCGAGACGCCGCTGCCGAGGACCTTCTCCGCGGTCTCGCGGCGGGTGATGCCGCCGGTGAGCATGAGGGGCAGCGGGCTGGTGCTGACGAGGTCCTCGGCGAGGTCGAGGAAGTACGCTTCGCGGGCCTGGGTTCGATCGTCGGCGGGGCGGCCGGTCATGGCGGGGCTTTCGTAGCTGCCGCCGGAGAGTTCGACCAGGTCGACGCCGAGGGGGTCGAGCATCTCGATCACCTGGCGGGCGTCGTCGGCGCCGAAGCCTCCGCGCTGGAAGTCGGCGGAGTTGAGCTTCACCGCGACCGCGAAGGAAGGCGAGACGGCGGCGCGGACGGCGCGGACGATGTCCAGCAGCATTCTGGCCCTGTTCTCCAGCGAGCCGCCCCACTGGTCGGTGCGCTTGTTGACGAGTGGGGAGAGGAACTGCGACAGCAAGTAGCCGTGCGCGGCGTGGACCTCGACCCCGTCGAAGCCGGCTTCCTCGGCTCGTCGCGCGGTGACCGCGTACCGCGCCACGGTGTCCTGGATCTGCTGGGGGGTCATGGCGACGGGCTTGCCGAAGCGGCTGCTGTGCTTGCCCAGGCTGACGCCGATGTCCGTGGGGCCCCAGACGACGCCGGGCATGTCGGAGGCGACCTGCCGGCCGGGGTGGTTGATCTGCATCCAGATCGCACCGCCACCGGACTTGCCCGCCTTCGCCCAGTCGGCGAACGGCTCCAGCGGGGCGTGTTCGTCGAGGACGACGCCGGCCGGCCCTGTGAGTGCCTCGGCGTGGACCATCACGTTGCCGGTGATCAGCAGACCGGTGCCCCCTGTGGCCCAGTGCTGGTACAACGACAGCAGCCGCCAGTCGGGGAGCTGGCCTTCGCCGGCCATGTTCTCCTCCATGGCCGCCTTCGCGATCCGGTTCTTCAGTACCTGCCCGGAGCGCAGGGTCAGCGGCGAGAACAGCTCGCTCGTCATCCGATCCCCTCTTCCATCTCGATCACTCACGATGTATGCACTACTCACATTAGAGCACGATGTAATCGCCGTAAACATCGAGGAGTGTGGGGTAGGTCGCACACGGATTCGAAGACCACCGCAACAGGAGTCACGGAACTGCGGAAGGTGACGTCGACGTGGTCGGTACGGGTCGGAGAGGCGGCCCACGGAGGAGTCTCGATCGGGTGGGCGCGACCGCTGCCGTGCACGTCCCGGTGACGGCCGCCAGGCCCGGCAGCCGGCCTCCGGGCGGCTCCGCGGGGAACGGTCCGGGCCCGCCGACGCCGTGATGGCGCCGGCGGGCCCGGCTTCCTTCGTTCGTGCGGGGAGAGGCGCGGTGTGTCAGCTGTCGTGGAGTGCGGTGTGGAGGAAGTCGACGGCGAGTTTGCGTGCCACGTTGGCGGCGCGGGTGTCGCGGAGGCTGTCGAGGAGGAGGAAGTCGTGGACCATGCCGGCGACGCGGACGGAGGTGACGTCGACGCCGGCTTCGCGGAGCTTGTTGGCGTACTGCTCGCCCTCGTCGCGCAGGACGTCGGCCTCGTCGGTGATGACCAGGGTCCTGGGGAGGCCCTTGAGCTGGTCGAGGGTGGCCCGCAGGGGTGAGGCGTGGTGTTCGGCGCGCTGGGCGGGGTCGGTGGTGTAGGCGTCCCAGAACCACTTCATGCCGTCGCGGGTGAGGTAGTAGCCCTCGGCGAACTGCAGGTAGGACGGGGTGTCGAAGTCGGCGTTGGCCACCGGGTAGAGCAGGCACTGGGCCTTGAGGTCGATGCCGCCGCGTTCCTTGTTCATCAGCGCGAACACCGTGGACATGCAGCCTCCGACCGACTCTCCGGTCACGGCGATGCGTGAGGTGTCCAGACCGTGTTCCGCGCCGTGCTGCAGGACCCACTGGCCCACCGCGTAGTTCTGCTCGACCTGGGTGGGGTACTTCGCCTCCGGCGCCCGGTCGTAGACCGGGAAGACACCCGCGGCGCCCGCTCCGACCGCGAGTTCGCGGAAGAGCCGGTCGTGGGTCCTGTCGTCGCCGAAGACCCAGCCGGCACCGTGGATGTAGAAGACCACCGGCAGCGGCCCGGTCGCTCCCTTGGGGCGGATGATGCGGGTCCGGACGGTGCCCCACTCACCCGCGTCCACCTCCACCCACTCCTCGTCGACCTCCGGCTTGGGCACGCTCGGGTCGACCTGCAGGCTCAGCAGGATGTCACGACCCTTCTCCGGCGGGACCTCGTAGATCCGCGGATGAGGATCGGTCGCCTCGCACAACTCCTTCGCAGCCGGTTCGAGGTAAGGCGTGATCGGGGGAGGAAGCTCAGCCATGTCCACTCCATGTCGCGAGCACACAGGTGCCCTGTTGCTGCGGCCCTGCCGGCCGCGGATGGCGATCCCCCCGCTTGGGCGGCAATGCCCGACACCATCGTTTGTGCCCCGAATGCCGTCCGCAACCCGGCCGTCAGCTCGCAGGCCGTTCACCGTCCACGGTGCTCATGCTTCTGCGTCGTCGTCGGCCGGTGTGTCGGCGCTCTCTGGGTGCATCGCTTCTGGCGATCAGCGCCGGCGCGCGGCCCGCCGGCCAGACGCGCGCAGTGACCCGCCTGGGCGCGATGACCGCTGGTGCGGTCGGCGGGGGTGGTCGTCGGCGCCGTCGTCGCGATGCTTGCGGCGCTGTGCGGCAGCGCCGCACATCGGCAGGCCCTCTCGGCCTGGAGGCAGACGGTACGGCCGGCCCTGCGGGCTCCGGAACGCAGCCTCGGTGAGAACGCCCGTCAGGTGTGAGGGAAGCGCACGAACCCGAACACCTCGTCGACGAGAGCGGCGAGAGCAGGTCCCGAGTCGCTGTCGGACCAGCGCATCAGGGCGACGTCGAAGCAGCCCAGTGCCGTGTTGATCATCGTCTGAGCCTTGAGCCCTGCATCGGGAGTCTCCTGGTCGAACCGGGACGCGATCTCGGGGGCGAGGGCATCGGTCCAGGCCAGATGCTTCTCCAGGTAGCGCGCGCGGAGTCCGGGCGTGTGGCAGATGACGCGGGTGGCCCGCTTCCAGTGCCCCTTGTCGTCGTCCATTTCCACAGCTGCCGCTCGGAACGTGCTGCGCAGCGCCTCCCAGGCCGGATTCCCGTCCAGGTGCCGGAGCAGTTCGTCCCGGACCTCGTTGGCGGAGGGGATGCGGTCGCCGAAGACCACGTCCTCCTTGTTGCTGAAGTAGCGGAAGAAGCTGCGCTGGGAGATCCCTGCTGCCGCGACGATGTCGGCGACGGTGACCTGGTCGAAGCCGGTGGTGTCGAAGAGCTCGAGAGCGGTGTCGGTCAGGGCTTCGGTGACGGCTCGGCGGGTCTTCATGCGCAGGCCGGGCGTGGCGGGCTCCCTCATGCGCAAAGGTTAGCAGTGCCAAACATGGCAGTCTGTGTCAGTTATGGCATACGCTGTCATCGTGAGGTGATGGCCCTGTGGCCGACCGGTCGCCCGGGCCTGTCGCGGGACAGATGATGTTTCCGGGCCACTCACGCCGTAATTCGGCAGATATGTCCACCGCTCCGGCGGAGGGCGTGATCCATGCAGGACGAGGAGGTCGTCATGACGAAGGTGTTGTTCGTGGTGTCCGCGGCGGACCGGTGGACGCTGCGCAACGGGGAGGTCCATCCGTCGGGCTACTGGGGCGAGGAGCTGGCGATGCCCCACAAGATCTTCTCGGCGGCGGGGTGGGAGATCACGATCGCGACTCCGGGCGGCAGGGCGCCGACTCTGGATCAGCTGAGCATGGGGCGGACGGCGGGATGGCCGTCGAAGTTGCGTGAGGTGGCGGCCTACCTGGAGTCGATCAAGGCGGAGCTGGACAGCCCGCTGGTGCTCGCGGACATGGATCCGGACGATTTCGACGTGGTGTTCTATCCGGGTGGGCACGGTCCGATGGAGGACCTGTCGGTGGACCCCGTGTCGGGTGCGCTGATCACCCGGGTGCTCGGGTCGGGCAAGCCCCTCGCGTTGCTGTGCCACGCGCCGGCCGCGGCGTTCGCGGCGCAGAACGAGGACGGGTCCTGGCCGTTCACCGGGTACCGGATGACGGGGCTGTCGAATCTGGAGGAGAAGTTCAACAGCTTCGGCCGCAAGGCGGTGTGGCTGCTGGAGGACCGGCTGCGCGAGAGCGGGGCGGAGTACTCCAAGGCCCGGCTGCCGCTGCGCCCCTATGTGGTGGTCGACCGGAACGTCTACACGGGGCAGAACCCGCCCTCCTCCGAACACCTCGCCAACCGCCTCGTCGCCGACGTGAACGCGGCCGCGACCGTCCGCTAGCCGCACCCGCGGCACCACACCGTCCCCACTTCGCCCGGAAGGCACGCGACCATGACCGGCACCGCCGCCCCTGCCGCACAGCAGGACCAGGACATCCCGGAAACCGTCCAACGGCTCCGCGCCACCTTCGACTCGGGCCTCACCCGGCCGGCCGCCTGGCGCCGCCGACAGCTCCACGCCCTGCGACGCATGCTGAGGGACCACACCTCGGCCATCGAGGAAGCCCTCTACGACGACCTGCGCAAGGGGCGTACCGAGTCGCACCTCACCGAGATCGGCGGAGTCCTTGCCGAGATCGAGCACACCCTGCGCCACCTCGACCGCTGGATGAGGCCCCGGCGGGTCTCCGTACCGATGAACATCAAGCCTGCGACGGCCCGGATCCACTCCGAACCCCTCGGCGTCTGCCTCATCATCGCGCCCTGGAACTATCCGCTGACGCTCACCCTGAACCCCCTGGTCGGCGCGCTGGCCGCCGGCAACGCGGCCGTCGTCAAACCCAGCGAGCTCGCCCCCGCCACCAGCGCCCTGCTCGCCGACCTCCTGCCCCGCCACCTGGAGGCCGTCGCTGTCGTCGAAGGAGCGGTCGAGGAGACCACCGAACTGCTCGCCCAGCGCTTCGACCACATCTTCTACACCGGCAACGGCGCGGTCGGCCGCATCGTGGCAGCCGCAGCGGCGAAGAACCTGACACCCGTCACCCTCGAACTCGGCGGCAAATCACCCGTCTTCATCGACGAGACGGCCGACATGGCCGTCACCGCGCGCCGACTGGCCTGGGGCAAGTTCACCAATGCCGGCCAGACCTGCGTCGCACCCGACTACGCCCTCGTCACCCACGCCGCCCGCGACTCCCTCCTGGCCGAACTCCCCGGCGCCATCCAGCACATGTTCGGCCCCGATCCCCGCACCAGCGCCGACTACGGCCGCATCGTCAACGACCGCCACTTCCGCCGCCTGACCGGACTCGTGGCGGAAGGCGATCTCCTGACCGGAGGCGTCTGCGACGCAGGGGACCGCTACATCGCCCCCACCGTCCTGACCGACGTGCCGTCCGGGGCTCCGGTCATGCGCGAGGAGATCTTCGGGCCGGTGCTCCCGATCCTGACCGTACGCGGCGTCGACGAGGCCGTCGACTTCATCAACGCCCGCGACAAGCCCCTCTCCCTGTACGCCTTCACCCGCGACACGACAGCCCGGCAAGCCCTGCTGGAGCGGACCTCGTCCGGCGGACTCGTCTTCAACGCACCGATGATCCACCTCGGCGTCCCGAACCTGCCGTTCGGCGGTGTCGGGGAATCCGGAATGGGCGCCTACCACGGCAAGACTTCCTTCGACACCTTCAGCCACCACAAGCCGGTCCTCTCCAAGCCCACCCGGCCCGACACCCTGCGCCTCGTCTACGCACCCCACACCTCCCGCTCCTTCGCCTTCATCGCCAAGGCCGTGTCCCGAACCCACCCGCTCCTGGGAAGGAAGCGATGAACAGCCGCATCATCCTGCTCGGCGCCACCGGCTACACCGGCGACCTCGTCCTCGACGCCCTGCTGCGCAGAGGTGTCAGGCCTACGGTCGCCGGCCGCAACCCCACCGCCCTGGCGGCCCTGGCCGAACGCTTCGGCGGGCTCGATCACCTCGTCGTCGATGCCACCACCCCCGACGGGCTGAAGCGGCACCTGCGGCGTGGCGACGTACTGATCACGACCGTCGGCCCCTTCGAACGCTTCGGCTTCCCGGTCGCGCAGGCCGCCGCCGACGCCGGAGCCCACTACCTCGACTCCAGCGGTGAAGTCGGATTCGTCCGCACCCTGCACACCCTTCACCACCACCGCGCCCGTGACACCGGGGCGGTGATGCTGCCGGCCTTCGGCTACGACTACGTGCCGGGCATCCTCGCCGCGGCCCTCGCTCTCCGGCAGGCAGGGGAAGCCGCGACCAGCGTCGACATCGGCTACTTCGCCACCGGGCCCATCTGGCGCGGCATCAGCCAGGGCACACGCACCACCATGCGCGACGGAATGACCCTGCCCTCGGCACGCTGGCACCGGCGCGTACTCGTCGACGAACGCACCGCTTCCCGCGTTCGCCGCTTCACCGTGCGCGGCCGTCGAAAGTCGGCGTTCCTCGTCTCCGGCACCGAAGTGCTCTTCCTGCCCGGGGAGTTCCCCTCACTCGAGGACGTCACCGTCTACAACGGCTGGTTCCCTGAGCTCAGCCGCTTCCTCTCCGCCTACTCGGCCCTCACCCACGCCACCACACGCCTTCCGGCAGGCGGCAAGGTGACCGACGCCCTCACCCGGCCCCTGCTCCTCGGCCCGCCGGGCGGGCCCGACGCCGCCTTGCGCGCACGGATTCCCTCGCACGTCGTCGCCGTCGCCTCCGCAGGCCGAGAGAATCAGGGGCCACTCGCAGAGGTCCACCTCGAAGGCCCCAACCCCTACAGCCTCACTGGCGAACTCATCGCCTGGGCGGCCCACCACATCGCCACCCGCGCAGGCGTCACACCCGGTGTCGTCGGACCTGTCACGGCCTTCGGGCTCGACACGCTCCACCAGGGTTGTGCCGAGCTCGGACTCGTCACCGTCTGAGCCGTCGGCGGCCTCGATCCCTGCCGGAGAACCTCTGCGCGACCTCGGCGGCCCCACAGGTGAGGACCATCTGCGCGCCGGCCCGGCGGCTGCCGGCGAGGGGCTCCAGGATCGCCTTGTCCCGGTCGATCCAGCCCTTCCCGGCAGCCGTTTCGATCATCGCGTACTCGCCGCTGATCCGGCACGCGCCGACCGGCACGTCCACGGCCGCGCCGACCTCGGGGCGCACGCCGGCGACCTCCTTCTGACCACCGGGTACGCACCCGACCAGATCCGCCACCGCCGGTCAGGCGTCCTTCAGGTGAATGCCCTTCGTCTCCCGCATCAGGTAGCACGCGATGCCGGTGAACGCGCACAACAGCATGATGTAGAAGCTGGACAGCCGCGCCACGCCGAGGTCGATGAAGAGCTGGTTCAGATACGGCGCGGTACCGCCGAACACGGCCACGGACACCGAGTAGGCGAAGCCGATGGCCTGCGTCCGCACCCGCGTCGGGAAATTCTCCGACATCGTGGCCGACAGCAGCGCTCCGGGGATGGCCACAACGGTGAGAGCCACCGAGGCCGCCACCAGCAGCGTCCAGCCCTGCGCACCTATCACGCCCGTGAGCGGGATCTGCAGCGCACTCATCAGCACCGCGAACGTGATCATCATCGGACGCCGGCCGACCCTGTCGGAGAGACGGCCCCACAGCGGCAGCGTCACCAGAGCGACGCACTGCGCCCCCACCGAGCACCAGTAGGCGACGCCTGCGTCCATGCCCTTCTGGGCGATGGCGTAGGTCGAGACATACGAGGTCCAGGTGTAGTGGGCCGCGGTGATACCCGAGGTCATCATGATGACGAGCAGGACCCCACGAGCCACCTGTCCCCTGGGCAGCGGCTGGACCTGGGCACCCGAATTCTCCTCGGCGAACACGTCGCTCTCGTCCATGCTGCGCCGCAGGTACAGCGCTGCCAGGGCCAGGAGGGCGCCGAGGAGGAAGGGGATGCGCCAGCCCCACCGGGCGACCTCACCGTCGGAGAGCACGGTCGTCACGACTCCGCCCACCGAGAAGGCGATGGCCGACCCGCCGAAGATCGCGACGAACACGATGCTTCCCCACAGCCCGCGGCGTTCGCTCGGCGCGATCTCCGCGACGTAGGTGTTGGCCGTCGCGGACTCACCGCCGTGAGCGAACCCCTGCGTCATGCGGGCGAGCAGAAGGATGAGCGACGCCCAGGACCCGAGGGAGGAGTAGGTGGGCATCAGCCCGATGACCAGACTTCCGCCGGCCATCATCAGCATGGTCGTGACCAGCACGAACTTGCGGCCGCGCCGGTCGGCGACCCGCCCGAAGAGGATGCCGCCCAGCGGGCGCATGAGGAAGCCCACCGCGAAGACGGCGAGGGTGGACAGCAGCGCCGACACTCCGTCGGACGCGTTGAACATGACGGTGGCGATGAACGGCGCGAAGACGGCGTAGGCGCTCCACTCGTACCACTCGAGGACGTTCCCGACCGTGCTGGCGACGAGGGACTTCCGCTTCGAGCGCAGGGTGGGGCTCGGCAGGATTCCCTCCCCGGCCGTGTTTCCGGTCTCTGCCTGAGCGTGGCTCACGTGCGGCTCCTTCACTGTTTCCGGGCTGGGGAAGCGAGGTCTGGCATGTGCTGACGTGGAGGTGACGTCAGGACGCGTGACGGGACGCTGCCGGACGTCAGCGGCGAGGTGCTGCGGTCGGGCCCGCGTACTGGGCGGCCACGTCCAGCAGCCGGGGAACACCCGCCTCGAGCGAGGGCCCGAAGGCCGTGTCGTCCGGGCGCTCACCACGCCGCCATCGGGTGTAGATGGCCTCGCAGAAGATCGCCGCCTTCCACAGGGCGAGAGTCTGGTACCAGGGGAGCGGGGTGAGATCGAGGCCCGTGCGGGACCGGTAGCGCTCGGCCAGCTGGTGTCTCGTGAGGTACCCCGGTGCCCGTGTCACCGGGGTGAGTTCGAGCGGGGTGCTCATGACGCTCGCCTCGGAGTAGGTCGCGGTGAAGTAGCCGAGGTCCGCCAGCGGGTCGCCGAGTGTCGCCATCTCCCAGTCGAGGATTGCGAGGATCCTCGCAGGCGCCTGCGGGGCGAACATGAGATTGCCCATGCGGTAGTCACCGTGCACCACGGAGGCGGCCTGGCTCGTCGGCAGGTTGCGGGCCAGCCATTCCGCGATCCACTCCACCGCGGGCAGGCTGCGTGTGGTGTTGACCTCCCACAGACCGCGGAACCGCTCGATCTGGCGCCGGAGGTATCCGTCGGGGGATCCCAGCAGGGCGAGCTCCCCTCGGGTCACGTCGATGCGGTGCAGGGAGACCAGGGCATCGACGGCCGCCTCGCTCGTTGCCCGGCGCTGCTCGACGGAAGAGAGCCGGGCCGGGATCGTGTCGGTGACGACCGTCCCGTCGAGCCGGCCCATGAGGTAGAACGGCACACCCAGGAGCGACTCGTCCTCACAGACGGCGACGATCTCCGGCACCGGTACGCCGTGCCCGCCGAGGAGCTTCTGTACACGGGCCTCGCGCACCATGTCGTGCGTCGACTTCGGCAGCGGCGGGCGCGGACCACGACGCAGGACGACGGACTCGCCGCCACGCGCGATCAGGTAGGTGACGTTGGAGTGGCCGTCGCCGATGCGCTGCCACGCGAGCGGACCACGTCCGAGTCCCTGCGCGTCCAGGAAGGCGGTGACCGCATCGACGACCAGCAGAGGAGGGCTTTCGAGGTGGCGGGCCCGGTCCCAGCTCGCCACGACCTCGATTCCGTCGGGAACGGTGTGCATCACGCGGCCCCGTCCCGCCCGACGACGGCATCGCCCCGGTACTGCTCACCGTCCCGGACCGCAGCACTGCGGCCGGCCGACGCCCGGCGGGCGATGGCCCACCTGTGGGTCTCGTTGGAGCCGTCGTAGATGCGGAACGGGCGGACCTCGTTCAGGTACTGGGCCAGTGGGAGGCCGTCGGAGACGCCGTCGCCGCCGCAGATCTGGACGGCACGGTCGATCACCCGGAAGATCGCCTCCGAGCAGTGCACCTTCGCGATCGAGGACATCGCCGAGCCCGCCTTCGGGTCACCGCCCAGCAGGGCCGCGGTTTTGGTGATGATCGCATCGGACGTCTCGATGTCGATCACGGAATCGGCGATCAGGTGCTGCGCCAGGCCGAGCGTGTCGATCGGACCGCCGAACAGCTCCCGCCGCCCGGCCCGGTCGAGGGCGATGTCGTGCGCCCGCCGCGCCAGCCCCAGCCACCGCATGCAGTGGGTGAGGCGTGCCGGTCCGAGCCGGACCTGTGCGTACCGGAAGCCGAGCCCCACCTCGCCGAGCACGGCCTCGTCGGGGACGAAGCAGTCCTGGAGGTACAGGTGGGGGTGGCCGCCGTCGATGGAGCGGTCGACGGTGTGGATCGCCTCGCCCACCCGGAGCCCGGGGTTCGTCATGTCGACGAGGAACATGGTGGCCCCTTCGGGGGCATCGTCCACCGCCGGGGTCCGCGCCATGACGATGCAGAACCCGGCACCGACGGCGCCGCTGGTGAACCGCTTGTGACCGTCGATGATCCAGCCCCCCGCCGCACGGACGGCCCGGGTCCGCAACGCCGCAGGGTCGGACCCGGCACCGGGGTGGGGCTCGGTCATGCCGAAGCAGGACCGGACGTCTCCCGCAGCCAGAGGCGCCAGATACCGCTTCTTCTGCTCCTCGGTCGCGATCAGGTTGAGCATGTGCATGTTTCCCTCGTCGGGTGCCATGCAGTTGAGTGCGCTGGGGCCGATCGGCGAGTACCCGGCCTCCTGCAGGATCGGCGACCAGTACGCGACGGACACGCCCTGCCCGCCGTACTCCTTCGGCACGAGCGGCGCGAAGACGCCGGCCTCCTTCGCCGCCGCCTGCAGCCGGTCCCGCGTGCTCCGGTCAAGACGTTCGCCGGGCGCGGGCTCCGCGTCGATGACGACCTCGCGGATGAAGCGGCGCGTGCGCTCCCGCAACTCCGCGATCTCGGGCGGAAGGTGAGTGACAGTCATGCCGGTCCTTTCAGGGTGGGTGGCGGTCATTGCGCGGTGCCGTCGGCGACCGTGAGGCCGCCGTCGACGGTGGGGACATGGCCCGTGACCCAGGAGGAGTCCTCCGAGGCCGGGGCGCCCCGGCGGAGGCGAGGGCTGCGGGCCCGCCCGGGCGCTGCTCGGCGCGGGCGAGACCGATGCCCCGGCTCGCTCCGGTCACGAGGGCGGCGCGGCCCGAGAAGCGGCCCGGGTGTGGTTCCGGCTCGACGGATCAGTCCTTCGAGGTGGAGGCCGGCCCGGGGCCGTCGAGGCCGCGGAGTTCGGCGCGCCGGATCTTGCCGCTCTGCGTCTTGGGCAGGTCGGCGATGACATGGATCGTCCGGGGGCACTTGTAGGCCGCCAGCCGGTCGCGAGAGAACGCGATCAGTTCCTCCGCCGTCGCGCTCAGCCCTGCCTTGAGCGAGACGTAGGCGACGACGGTCTCGCCGCGGTACTCGTCCGGCTGCCCGATGACCGCGGCCTCCAGCACCGCCGGGTGCTCGTACAGCGCGTCCTCGACCTCGCGGGGCCAGACCTTGTAACCGGACACGTTGATCTGGTCCTTGAGCCGGTCCACCAGGTACACCCACCCCTGGTCGTCGATGACGGCGACGTCACCGGTACGGAGCCGGCCCTCCGGCATCGTCCGGCGTGTGGCGTCGGGCTTGCCCCAGTAGCCGGGCACCACCTGCGGCCCGCTCAGCTCCAGTTCTCCCTGCTCCCCGTTGGGCACCGGGTCGCCGTGCAGGTCCACGACGCGTGCGGTGACGTGCGGCAGGGGCCTGCCGATGGACAGCGTCCCGCTCGGCGGATGAACGGGTGCCCTGTCTCCCGGAGGCACGGCGATGACGGCGGACGTCGTCTCGGTCATCCCGTAGCCGTTGTGGATGTAGACGCCGAAGCGCTGCTGGAACCGTTCGACGGTCGCCGGCGGTATCGGCGCGCCCCCTGAGTACAGGGCCTTCACCGACGCGAAATGCCTCGCCTCGGCCTGAGGCAGCTCGTGGATCGCGTTGAACGCGGTGATGGAGCCGATCGTGAAGGTCACCCCGTGCTCGGCGAAGGCATCCAGGACGACCTCGGGGTGGAACCGGCCCGTGAGGACGAGCGTCGTGTCGGTGAGCAGGGAGATCGTCGCGTTGACCACCGCGCCCGTGATGTGGAACAGGGGGGCCACGGCGAACACGACGTCCCCTTCGCCCACCCCCATCCACGACGCGCAGGTCGCCACCACGCTCAGGACGTTGCCGTGGGTGTTCATGGCACCCTTCGGCGGCCCCGTCGTCCCGGAGGTGTACGTCAGGAACGCGACGTCGTCGCGGGTCAGGTCCACGGGCGAGGGCCGGCGCCCGTCGAACGCGCCGATCAGGGCCACCAGATCGCCGTCCGGCGCGGGGGCGGGTCGCTGCGTCGTGGTGTAGACCCGCGCATCGTTGCGGGACTGGTAGTCCAGCGCCGACGTGCTGATCAGCCAGCGGACCGCGCTCCCCGCCAGTGTGTCGAGCGTCTCGTCGACGTCGGCGTCCGCGCACACGACCCCGACCGCCCCGGAGTCGTCGATGATCCGGCGGAGCTCCTGGCGCCGGTACATCGGGTTGAGTCCCAGTGCCGTGGCCCCCAGTTTCCACAGGGCCAGCAGCACCAGCGCGTACTGCGGAATGTTCTGCAGGTACACGCCGACGCGGTCACCCCGGCTGGTTCCGCGGGCCTCGAACGCCGCGGCCAGGGCGTCCGACGCCGCGTCGACCTCCCGCGCGGACAGAGCGCCGTCGAAGAAACGGAGCGCTGTGCCGTCCGGACTCTTCGCCACGCGTGCCTTCCAGGCGGCCACGAGCGAGTCCGGGACCTCATGCGTGTGCGCGTCGACCTCGGCGAGGGGCAGTGCGTCCCGCGAGGGTTCCTCATCCACCGTCATGTGCTGTCCTTCCCGTCCACACTGACCTCGGACGCATGGATACCGAGCGGTCGCTCGGCTACCGAGCGATCGCTCGGTAAAGTGAAGGGGTGGCGCCGAGGCATGTCAAGAGGTCTGCCGCAGGGCGGAGCGTGCCGACGCTGCATACTGTGCCGACACGGCGAAGATCCGGGGGAGAGGAGCACTGTGGCGAACACTCAAGCCAGGGCGGGCTGGAGGTCGTACTCGAGCAACCCCCTGCCGCCGATCCTCCGCACCGCACTTGCCTGCTTCGTGGAGCACGGCTACCACGGCACCTCGATCCGCCAAGTCGCCACGCGCGCGGAACTCTCGGTGCCGGGGCTCTACTACCACTACCCGTCGAAGCAGGCTCTGCTCGTCGCGATCGTCTCCCACGCCATGGACGACCTGTGGGAGCGCAGCACCGCAGCCCTCGAGGAAGCCGGCGACGACGTGCAGCGACGCCTGGACCTGCTCGTGGAGTGCCTCGTACTGTTCCACGCACACCGCAGGGACCTCGCCTTCATCGCCTACAGCGAGATCCGCAGCCTCACCGGAGAGGCACGCACCACGTACATCGGGGCGCGAGACCGGCAGCAGCGGCTGATGGACCAGGTGGTCGGGGACGGTGTCGCGCAGAAGGTCTTCACCACCCCGTACCCGCGAGACGTCAGCAGGGCCATCGTGACCATGTGCACAGGTGTCTCCCAGTGGTACCGCGCCAGGGGAGAACACAGTCCGCGGCAACTGGCGGAGCGGTACTGCGCCATGACACGCATGACGGTGGGCGTGCAGATCGAAGCGCAGCCCTGACGCATCGTCGGTACGGCCGGCGGCCCGCGGAGGACTGAGCGGGCGCCCGAGTTGGGCGCCGACGTCGAGGCCGACCGCTGCCGCGCCGAGGGCCCCGCCAGGCACGGTGACCACGACGTGATCGCCGAACTCGTCGGCACTGTCTGCCTGGAGCGCGGCATCCGCTGACTGCGGGAGGCCGAACGCGGCCCTCCCTGTGGCGTGGGCCGGCCGGCCGCGGCGTTCCTGAGGGCTGGGGGCCGGATCAGCCGGGCTGCAGGGTGGCGGCCGCGGCGCGGATGAAGGTCATGGCGGTCTCCAGGTCCCCCGGATCGGACTGGTGGGTCAGCTCGCTGATCACGCTTGCCACCGTGGCCGCCAGGATGCGCGGAGCGAAGTCGTCGGGTCGCCAGCCCTGCTCTTCGGCGAGAAGCCGGGCGCCGTCCTGGACGACGTCGGTCAGCCGTCCCCGGCAGAGTCCCTTGAGCTGGGGGTTCGCCTGGAGCATCTGATCGTAGAGCTCGTCGAACTCGTCCTGGGAGTCGGCCTGTTCGCGCATCCACTGTTCCACGGTGTCGAGGATGCCCTGGCCCGCGGGCCTGGCGTGCAGCGCTGAGGCGAGCTGGTCGACGAACGCGTTGAAGTGCTCCATCGCGAGCTCGAGCTTGGTCGGGAAGTACAGCGTGACCGTGCGCGGTGAGACCTCGGCCGCCTCCGCGATGTCGGCGATGCTCGTGGCGTCGAAGCCCCGTTCGGCGAACAGCTCGTAGGCGGCGGTCAGGATCGCTTCCCTGCGCCGCGCCTTGCTGCGTTCCCTGAGGCTGTCACCGGTCATGAGGCAAGAGTTTACCACCGGCGGCTAAATTACAGTCGACTGTAAAAATGCGTTACTGTGCAATGCGGGGTGGAGGTATGCCGTTCCGCCCCGTCCACCATGCTTTCGCACCCTGGCTTCCTCTTGGTCAGGGTATTGACCGGTTAGGAATGGTTCGATGGCCTCACGCCTGTACGCCTGGGCGCGCTGGATGGTTCGCCGACGCCGCTGGGTGATCGCGACCTGGATACTCCTGCTCGCCGTCGTCGGCGGACTGGGAGCGACCCTGCACGGAAAGACGTCCACGCAGTTCACGATCCCCGGCGTCGAGGCGCAGGAGGCCCAGGACCTTCTCAAGGAGAAGTTCCCGCCCGCCGCCGGCGGTGTCGTGCGCATCGTGGTCGCCGCTCCCGAGGGCAGGACCGTCACGGAGCCGGCGCAGCAGAAGGCGCTCGGCAGCGTTCTGCGCGAGGCCGCGACCGTGGACGGCGTCATCGACGTGTCCCAGCCGGCCGAGGTCGGCGCGGTCTCGGCCGACCGGACCATCGCCTACTCCGACGTCCGGTTCACGGACGAAGCCCCCGAGGTGACGGAGGAAGCCAAGGAAGAACTCGCCGCCGCGGTCGAGCCCCTCCGTGAAATCGGCATGCAGGTCGAACTGGGCGGCTCCGCCATGCTCCCGCAGACCGAAGCCGGAGGCGTGGCCGAACTCGTCGGCGTCGTCATCGCCTTCGTGATCCTCGCCGTCGCACTGGGCTCCGTCGTCGCGGCCGGACTGCCGCTGCTGACCGCCCTCGTCGGCGTCGCCATCGGCCTGCTCGGCACGATGTTCGTCTCCGGCTTCGTGGAGATGACCGGTACCGCGACCGTACTGGCCCTGATGATCGGCCTCGCCGTCGGCATCGACTACGCCCTGTTCGTCATCTCCCGGCACCGTGAACAGCTCGCCGACCCCGACGCCGACTGGGAGGAGTCGATCGCACGCGCCACCGCCACCGCCGGCAGCGCCGTCGTCTTCGCCGGCGCCACGGTCGTCATCGCACTCGCCGCGCTGGCCGTCACCGGCATCCCGTTCCTCACCATCATGGGCCTGGCCGGAGCCGGAACCGTCCTGATCGCCGTTCTGGTCGCCATCAGCCTCCTCCCGGCCGTCCTCGGAGTGTTCGGCGAACGGATGCGCCCGCGCACCGCCAAGCAGAAGAGCGAGCGCAGGAACCGCGCTCCCGGCTCCTGGGGCCTGGCCTGGGCTCGCGGCGTCACCCGCACGCCGGCCGTCGTCCTGGTCGCCGGCATCCTGGGCCTGCTGGCTCTCGCCCTGCCCGCCAAGGACCTGCGCCTGGGCCTGCCCAGCTACGCCGCCCAGCCCGAGGCCAGCACCCAGCACAAGAGCTACGACCTGCTCAGCGAGGGCTTCGGTCCCGGCTTCAACGCCACCCTCGTCACCGTCGTCGACACCGAGAGGATCCCGCAGGACCAGCGGCAGGTCGCCGTGGCCCAACTGCGCGGCACCCTGGTCGCCGACGGGAACGTGGCCGCCGTATCGCCTCCCGTGCCCAGCCCCTCCGGCGACGTCGTGGTCATGGCCGTGATGCCGAAGTCGAGTCCTGACGCGGAAGCCACCACCGACCTGGTCCATCGCATGCGCGATCAGGCGCCCCAGGTCGCCGACGCGGGCGGAGACCTCTACGTCACCGGCCAGACGGCCATGGCGATCGATGTCGCCGACAAGCTCGGTGACGCACTGCCCCTGTTCATCGGCGTCATCGTCCTGCTCGCTCTGGTCCTGCTGGCCATCGCCTTCCGGTCGGTCCTCGTGCCCCTCAAGGCGGCACTCGGATTCCTCCTCTCGGTCGGTGCGAGCCTGGGCGCCTCCGTCTGGGTCTTCCAGGAGGGCCACCTGAACGGCCTGCTCGACGTGTCAGCAGTCGGACCGGTCACCAGCTTCCTCCCGATCCTGCTCACCGGCGTGCTCTTCGGCCTGGCCATGGACTACGAGGTGTTCCTCGTCAGCCGGATGCGCGAGCACTACGAGCACAGCCAGGACGCGGCCGAGGCCATCGCCCAGGGTGTCTCCAGCAGTGCGAGAGTCGTCCTGGCCGCCGCACTGATCATGGTCGCGGTCTTCGGCGGCTTCGTCTTCAACGAGGATCCGATCGTCAAGGCCATCGGATTCTCACTCGCCTTCGGCGTGTTCGTCGACGCCTTCGTCGTCCGCATGACGCTCGTGCCTGCCGCCATGGCCCTGCTCGGACGACGCGCATGGAGCATGCCCCGCCGGCTCGACCGAATCCTCCCGGACGTCGACATCGAGGGCGCGCGTCTGCCCGCCCCCGCTCCGCCCCAGCAGGCCGCGCACCCGCGAACCGAGGAGGAGGCCCCGCGCCGGAAGACGGCCACCCGGGTCTGACGGACCCACGCCGAACTCCGGGCCCGTCGACGTTCGGGTGGCGTGGACGGCCCCGGACACGACACCCTGCACCTCCCCTGGGACGAGGAGGTGCAGGGTGTCATTGCACATCAGGAACAACGGGCGGCCTGCCGGCCCCTTGCGGCCGCGGACGGCCGGGAGCGCCGCGCCATGTCTGCTGCCGCCCGCGGATCGGAAAGCAGCCGGCCCGTCGGTTCCCCGACACGCCTGCCACGGGCCGGCGCGGCCCTTCCCGCTCTGCTCGCGGCGCCAGAACGCCGAGTGCCGATTCCCGAGGCCCTCGGGCGGAGCCTTCCCGACCGCGGCCGCGGCGCGACGAGGACGTGGCCCGCGTGCCGGCCGCGTGCCGCCTTCTGCTTCCTCGGTGAAGGTCGCTACGGGAGGCGCGATACCCGGGGGGCGGCCGATGATCGGTTCAGGGAGTCGGAGCCTTCCGGATGTTTGCGGTGCTTACTTCCGTCGGGTAATGTGAGTGGTGTACACATTGAGCTCGCGGTGATCCGGCCTCCCGGATCGCGAGAGTTCCTCATTTCGCTTTTGGGAACGGAGTCGTCGTGAAGGCTGTGTCGATCACGGAGCATGGTGGTCCTGAGGTTCTGCAGTGGGTGGACGTCGAGGACCCGACACCTGCCGCGGGCGAGGTGGTCGTCGATGTGGTGGCCAGCGCCCTGAACCGGGCGGACGTGATGCAGCGGTGGGGGCTGTACCCGCTGCAGCCCGGCTGGTCGCCGTACCCGGGCCTGGAGGTCTCCGGCCGGATCGGCGCGATCGGTGAGGGCGTGACCGGATGGCAGGTGGGAGACGAGGTCTGCGCCCTGCTGACGGGTGGCGGATACGCGCAGAAGGTCGCCGTTCCGGCGGGGCAGCTGCTCACGGTCCCGGAGGGTGTCGGGCTGACGGCGGCGGCTGGTCTGCCGGAGGTGACGGCGACGGTCTGGTCGAACATCGTCATGACCGCGGGCTTGAAAGCAGGGGAGACCCTCCTGGTGCACGGCGGTGGCGGTGGTGTGGGGACGATGGCGATCCAGATCGCAAAGGCTCTCGCCGCCCGTGTGGTGACGACGGTGGGCGGTGCGGAGAAGGCGGCCCAAGCCCGCGAGCTGGGCGCGGACATGGCGATCGACTACCGGACCGAGGACTTCACCGAGCACGGTCCCTACGACGTCATCCTCGACGTCGTGGGCGGTGACTACTTGGAGCGCAACGTCCGCTCTCTCGCCGCCGACGGCCGACTGGTCGTGATCGGTCTGCAGAAGGGCCTGGAGGGCCGGCTCGACCTGGCGGAGATCGTGTTCAAGCGGGCGTCGGTGCACGGGACGACGCTGCGGACACGTTCGAAGGAGTACAAGGCCGAGGTCGTGGCCGAGGTGCAGAAGAACGTGTGGCCGATGATCGAGAACGGGACGGTCAAGCCGATTGTCGACCAGACCGTACCGATGGCGGACGCCGCCGAAGGTCACCGGCTGATGGAGGCCGGCGGCCACCTCGGCAAGATCCTCCTCGTCAATGACGAAAACGCCTGATCGAGGGTGCCGGGAAGGCTCCGTACGGCGCACGCAGCCTCCGGCGGCCCCGGACCACCGCCATCGAGCGCGTGATCCCCGCCGGAGCACCCGACGCGATCGACCCCGTACGCCGGGCCCGCGCCGTCACTGCGGGCCTGAAGATCCTCAAGCGCCTGCCGGGGATCGAGCAGACACGAAAGAGAGATGAATTCCATGCAGACGGTTCTGGGCGCCAACGGGCCCATCGGCGAAGAACTCACCCGCGAGCTGCACCGCAGCTTCACCCACGACCTCCGGCTGGTCAGCCGTAATCCAACGAAGATCCACGACACCGATCAGCTCCTTCAGGCCGATCTGACGGACCCGGAGGCCGCACACCGGGCCGTCGAGGGCAGCGAGATCGCCTACCTCACTGTGGGACTGCCCATGGATTCGCAGCTGTGGGAGAGGCAGTTCCCCGCCATGATGCGCAACGTCATCGACGCCTGCGCGACGTACGGCACCAAGCTCGTGTTCTTCGACAACACCTACATGTACCCGGGTACAACAGCCCCGCAGACCGAGGCGACCAGCTTCGAACCGAACGGCCGCAAGGGCCGCGTGCGTGCCGAGATCGCGACGATGCTGATGAATGCGATCACCGCAGGAACAGTCGACGCCGTCATCTGCCGGGCGCCGGAGTTCTACGGCCCCGGCAAGACCAAGAGCCTGACCAACTCGCTCGTCTTCGACCGGATCAAGGCCGGCAAGCGGCCACTCGTTCCCGTCAGCGCAAAGACCGCCCGGTCCCTCATCTGGACACCCGACGCCAGCCGGGCCATGGCCCTGATCGGCAACACCTCCGACGCCTACGGTCAGACCTGGCACCTGCCCGTCGACCCGCACCGCCCCACCTACGCCGAGATCATCCGCGTGGCCGAACAGGTCACCGGCCGCCGCATCCGGTACACGGTGCTGCCACTGGCCGCGTTCAGGATCGGAGGCCGCTTCATCGGTCAGCTCGAAGAGGTCCAGGAGCTGCTACCGCGCTACCGAGGTGACAACATCTTCGACACCTCGAAGTTCACGGCACGGTTTCCCGCCTTCGCCATCACCTCCCACCACGAGGGCATCGCCGAAATCCTCGGCTGAACCGCCGTCCGTGCCAACGGCGGACCGGTCCGCGGACTCCGGAACGCGGCAGTCCCGGAGTCTGCGCCCAGCGGCGCTCGGGCCCGGAACCGGCGCGGGGGAGCCCGCGTGCTCGACGCTCCGCAAGTGATCCGTTGCTCCGCAAATGACCCGTTGGAGGGCGCGTCGATAGCACTTTTGTGGACCAACCGAAGGACAGTCCCCCTTCGGTGCAATCCAGGGCCATCGTCGTGTCGAAGGATCTGCGGATTCGCCCCGACCCGGGTGCGGGCCACAGATTCGATCGGAGCCACCTTCGTGCGTACTCGTCTCGTCGCGGGCATCCTTGCCGCCTCCGCCGCCCTTGCCGCGCCGCTGATCGCACCTGCCCTGGCGGCCGCAGACCCCGCCGCTCCCAGCTCTTTCGCGCCCCAGGGCCGCGCCGCCAACGGAGCCCTGGTCGGCGTCGGGCTGACCACCGACCAGCGCCTGGTGGGCTTCCGTGTCGACAA
Organism: Streptomyces sp. T39; assembly: GCF_008042045.1. Classification (GTDB taxonomy): domain Bacteria; phylum Actinomycetota; class Actinomycetes; order Streptomycetales; family Streptomycetaceae; genus Streptomyces. The sequence continues at coordinate 52,897 of NZ_RDBP01000059.1, read as the reverse complement.
CCCGTCCGCCACGTGGAGCTTCGGCACCATCCGCGGCCTGCGCGGTGACACCAAGCTCGTCGGCATCGACTTCCGTGTCCAGAACGGCAAGCTCTACGGCGTCGGCGACAAGGGCGGCGTCTACACGCTCGACAGCGACGCCCGGGCCATCAAGGTCTCGCAGCTGACCGTCGCCCTCACCGGCCGCCACTTCGGCGTCGACTTCAACCCGGCCGCGAACCGGCTGCGCGTCATCAGCGACACCGGGCAGAACCTGCGCCACAACATCGACGACCCCGCCGCCCCCCGCACCACCACCGCCGACGGCACCCTCACCAACCCGACCACGCCGCCCTCCACCGCGCTCGGCGTCACCGGCGCCGCCTACACCAACAACGACCTCAACACCGCCACGGCCACCACGCTCTTCGACATCGACACCACCAACGACCGCGTCTCCCTGCAGTCCCCGGCCAACGCCGGCACCCTCGCCCCCACCGGCAGCCTCGGCGTCGACGCCGGCCCCTCGGCCGGCTTCGACATCTACTACAAGGCGTCCACCGGCGAGAACAAGGGCTTCGCCGCGCTCAACACCTCGGGCAGGTACCGCTTCTACACCGTGAATGTCCTCGACGGCGAGACCGTCTTCGTCGGCACGTTCCCCGCCGGCCGCCAGGTCACCGACCTCGCGCTGCCGCTCGACCAGCGCTAGGAACCGGCTATGACCAGCCCCGCACCAGCAGGGCCGCAGTGCACCACGACGCCCCCGACACCTCTGCCCGTGGTGCACCACCGCCGCTCTGATCCGCAGCCGGGCGACGGCCACCCCGCGCCTGTCGTCCCCGTCACCGGCATCGCGTTCCCTCCGAAGAGCCTGGGGCGGACCGCCGGACAGGTGTGGGGCTGGCCGGGACTGCTGCCGTACTCCCTGGCGTTCCTCTTCGCAGACAACGGATCACCAGGGCCACACCAGCAGTGAGCCGGAGGCCGTCCCGCGCCTGCCGTGAGCGGCGGCGGGGCGGCCCCTTGCATCGTGTGACTGCTGCCCCTTGCATGACTGCTCCTCCACACGCGGACCGGCCGTGGCGCGTCCGGCCCGCGGCCGGCGGACTCCCACCGGCCCCCCGTCGCGCACCGCGGGTACGCGAAGACGCCACGGCGACGGAACGCGCTGCCCCTACGAGGCGACGCGACCGGTCGCGGACAGCGCGGCCTCAACGAGTTCGACGTTCATCCGGCCGTGTCGTCCCCGACCCGGCGAGCCGGGCAACGAAGCCGTCGACCATGTCGATCTGCACGTCCTCGGGAAACCGTCCGGGGTCGAAGAGTGCTTGGACCACGAGTCCGTGGACGAAGGCGACGGCGGCAGCGGCCAGTTGGCCGACGTCAGCCTGCGGGGGGATCTGCCCCAGGTCACGCGCCGACTCTAGATGAGGGCGGAAACTGTCGCGCAACCTCGTGTACCGGTCGCCCTGTTGGGCGGCCAGCGTCTCGTCGGCGAGGGACAGGTCCCAGGAGCTGACCCAGACGCGGTTGCGGGCGGTGTCGGCCGGCGTGAGCGGCAGGATGTCGAGCAGCATGGCCCGTACGGCGGGCAGGCCGTCGGCGGGTGGACGCCGGCGCGGGCGTCCCGCGGTGTCCTGTTCCAGCAGGCCCAGTGCGTGCGTGACGAGGGCCCGCTTGCTCGGGAAGTAGTGCGTCAGCATGCCGGTCGAGACACCCATCTCCGCGGCGACGGCGCGCAGGGTCAGACCACCGAACCCTTTGGCGGCAAGGACGCGCCACACCGCCTCGGACACGTCCTTGCGGCGGGCTTCGTGATCTCCGGGTGCGGGGGGCGTCATGCCGTTAGCCTACATACCAAACGCTTGTTACGTATCCTCTCGCCATGTGCCTCTCGGCAGTTCCCTGCCGGCGTCCGAGGCCGGCTTGACCTGGAAGGCGGAACGCCCATGTTCACCACCCCCCTCGACGACCACGCGCAACTCCGTCCTCTGGAACCCTGGCAGGCACCGGAGTTCCTCGCGCACATCGACCGGGCCCGCCCTCTGGTCGACCCGTGGATCCCCTGGGCGTCGCTCACCACCGACCTCGCCTCGGCCAGAACCACCCTCCAGCGCTACGCCGACCTCTCGTCCACCGACAGCGGCCGGATATACGGGATCTGGCGGGACGGTGTGCTCGTCGGCGGCGTCATGTTCACCCGCTTCGACGCCCCCTCGGGCGTGTGCGAGCTCGGCTGCTGGCTGGAGGAGGCCGGTCAGGGGCACGGGCTGGTGACCCGCGCGTGCCGGGCACTGATCGACTGGGCCTTCACCGAACGCGGGATGACCAGGGTCGAGTGGTGGGTCGCTGCCGGCAACACCCGCAGCATCGCGTCCGCGCGCCGTCTGGGCATGTCCCGCGAGGGCGTGCTCCGGCAGCGCTATCCGCACCGCGGGCTGCGGCACGACAGCGAGGTGTGGTCCGTCCTGGCCCAGGAGTGGCCGCCGGCAGCGGACCGCTCCGCGCCCGCGTCCGGCGACCGGGCGGAGATCGACCGGTTGACGGGCCTGTTCATGGACTCCTTCACCAACACCGGCGGAAAGACCCCCGACCTGCGGATCATCCATGAGTTGTTCGTCCCGGAGGGGAGGATCGTCTCGAACACCGGAGACGACCCCGTGATCATGGATGTGGACGCCTTCGTCGAGCCGCGTCAGAAGATGCTCACCGACGGAACGCTGACGGACTTCTCCGAGTGGGAGGTCGTTGAGCGGACGGACATCTTCGGATCGGTCGCGCACCGGTCTGCCGAGTACCGCAAGTCCGGCGTCCGGAACGGAGTGCGTTTCGAGGGACACGGTCACAAGACCACCCAGTTCCTTCGGACCCGGGCCGGCTGGAGGATGGTCTCCATGGCCTGGGACGACGAACCGGACCGTTTCCCGGAGTGACGGTGGCGCCAGGGGCTGCAGCTCAGGGCCTGTCCTGCCGAGTGCCCCGGTCCCGGTCCTCCTGCAGGAGCCATGCGGCGATGTCCACGTCACGCGGCTGCACGGGCTCGGAGAGCACCACACCGGTGGTGGTGTCGCCCATCCCCGAAAGGTGCTCGATGACCTGTTCGAGATGTTGTGCGTCCCGGACCGCGAGCGTCAGCTCGTAGCAGTTCTCACCGGTGACGTGGACACACGACAGGATGTGTCCCATGGCCAGCAGCCGGTCACGCAGGCTCTGCGCATTCCGGGCGGCACGGAGCCGGGGGCGCAGAGACACGTGGGCTCGCAGGCCCAGCCCCAGCCGGTCGAGGTCGAGGTGGACGCCATAGCCCTTGATCACACCGGAGTCCTCCAGCCGCCGCACCCGCTCGGCGACCGCCGGCCGGCTGAGGGACACCCGGCGGCCCAACTCGGCAAGGCTCACACGGGCGTTGCGGGAGAGCTCGCTGATGATCGCGAGATCCACGGCATCTGCTCCTGACGTTTGGGAAACGAACATGCCCAAACACCTTCCTTTCGACGGAAACAGCGCGGTCATCCCGTCGGAACGGCATGGCCGGACGGGCGGCGGCAGCCTACCGTGGTCGCCCATGAGAGCCACCGTGCTGGAAGGGGTCGGGCAGGTCCGTCTCGTCGACGTTCCCGACCCGGTGATCGAGCAACCGAGTGACGCGCTGGTGAGGGTGTCCCTGGCCGCCGTGTGCGGATCCGACCTGTGGCCGTTCCGGGGCCAGGAGGCGTTCACGCCGGGCGACCGCATGGGCCACGAGTGGGTCGGAGTCGTCGAGGATGTCGGCGCGGACGTCACCCGTCTGCGGGCGGGTGATCTCGTCCTCGCACCGTTCGCCTTCGCGGACGGCACCTGCCGGCCGTGCCGCGACGGGTTGTTCACCTCCTGTCCCGACGGCGGCTTCTGGGGCGGTCGGCATGACGGCGGCCAGGCCGAGGCCGTACGCGTGCCGTTCGCCGAAAGTACGCTCGTCCCGGTACGCGCGGAGGCGGACGCCGAGCTCTTGCGCCGCCTGCTTCCGCTGACGGACGTCATGGCGACCGGTGCCCACGCCGTCTTCCTGGCCGCTGTCCGGCCGGGTTCGACCGTGGTCGTCCTCGGGGACGGCGCTGTCGGGCTCTGCGCGGTGCTCGCCGCCCATCGCGCCCGAGCCGGACGGATCATCCTCCTCGGCCGGCATCCCGACCGCAGCGACCTGGCCAAGCGCATGGGAGCGACCGACGTCCTGGCCGCGGACGACCCCGCGACCGTCGGATTCGTCCGGGACGAGACCGAAGGCGGTGTCAACGGCGTCGCCGAATGCGCGGGAACCCAGTCCGCCCTCGACCTCGCGATCGACCTGGTCCGGCCCGGCGGCACGATCGGTTCCGTCGGGGTCCCCAACGGCGTGGATCGCGTCGACCTCTACCGACTGTTCCGCCACAACATCGCCCTGCGGGCCGGGGTGACCCCGGCCCGCCACTACCTGGAACCTCTGCTGTCGGAAGTTCTCGCAGGGCGGCTCGACCCCTCGCCGGTCCTTTCGACCGACCTCCCCCTGGACTCCATTGCGACGGCCTATCAGGCCATGAACGCACGCCAGGCCATCAAGGTCGCCGTCCGGCCATGAGGACTGGGGGGAACCGTCCGGGACGTCGGGCACCAGGCCGTCCACCCTCGCTCGGCGGCCACCACTGCCCCGTCCCACGCCGGGCGGCCCCGCATTCAGGGCCTGCCCGCCGCCGCGTGCTCACGACATCCTGGAGTCCACAGGGCCCAACGCTTCGATCGCGTCGGCCAGCCTTCGCAAGAGCGCCGGCCCACGTCGCAGCCTGGGCCGACAGGGTTGCCGGTGCCGGTGCCGGTGCCGGTGCCGGTGGCGAAGGGCTGGGGGGCGATGTCCTACGTCGGGCCGTTGCTGGTGGTCACCGTGCTGGAAATGACGTCCAACTTCCTGGCAGCAGGCTCGGAGAACGCGATCCGGCCTCGGCAGCCGTGCGATGCGGGCATCGGCGACGGCCGGACGCTCGCGGGGAGGCCGGGCTAGACGCTGCTCGCGCAGATCCTCCCACGGGCGTGCGGTCCTCTAGGACTTGTCCGGCCGATCACGTTCGTAGCCAGATGGTCAGGGCTGCTGCGGTGGCCGTGCCGAGGAAGACATTGCCGCGCTTGTCGTAACGCGTGGCGACGGCCCGGTGCTGCTTCAGGCGGTTGATCGCTCGTTCGACGGCGTTGCGCTTCCTGTAACGCTCTTCATCGAAGCCGGGGGCCGTCCGCCGCGTGGGCCCTTGCGCAGGCGGGCGGCCTGACTGTCGGTCTTCTCCGGGATCGTGTGCCGGATACCGCGACGCCGCAGATACCCGCGGCATGGCCCGTTGCTGGAGGCCTTGTCGGCCGCGAGGCTGTCCGGCTTCTTACGGGGCCTGCCTGGCCCGGGCCGTGGCACGCGGATCTTCTCCAGGACGGGCTCGAACTGGGTGCAGTCGGCCCGCTGGCCTGCGGTGACGATCAGGGACAGCGGGCGGCAGCGGCCGTCCGCGCTCAGGTGGAGCTTGTTGGTGAACCCGCCGCGCGAGCGGCCCAGGGTCGCTCCCACGTGCCGTCGGCCGACCACAGCCGGTGGCGTTCATAAGCGGTCTTCCACGGGCCGAACCGCTCGGGCAGGTCACGCCACTGAACACCGGTCCGCACCCGGTGCAGAATCCCGTCGATCACCTGCCGGTGATCACGCCACCGGCCACAACGCCGGTTGCCAACAGGCAGGAACGGCCGCAGCCGTTCCCACTCGGCATCACTCAGATCACCCCGCCCCATGCTCACATCAACGGCCGGGGCACGCCCGGCGTCACGACATCTGCACGCCGGGCCCCTTCGGCCTGGAAAGAAAGACCCGGCGGGCCGGCACTTCGATTTCCGTGACGATGACGGCAATCTCCTGTCCGGCCTCGAAGTCCTCCGCCGGACTCACCGCGGGCCGACCGTAGACCTCCTTGCAGGGAATCAGCCCGACGATCCCGTCCCCGAGGTCGACGAAGACGCCGATGGGAACCGTCTTGTCCACCGTCCCGCGAAGCTCCTGGCCCATCGGCGTACGGTCGGCGAAGGCCTGCAGGGGGTCGGGCTCCAGCGCCTTCAAGGACAGTCTGGCCTCCGCGTTATAGGTGTCGAACTGGAGGAACTCGCACGAGACCCGCTGACCCACCTGAACGACATCGGTCGGAGCGTCGATGTGCCGCCAGGACAGTTCGGGGATGGCGATGAACCCGACACCGGGCAGGGTGGGATGGGCAGGTCCGTCGTCCAGGGCCACGAATACCCCGAACCGCTCGATCGCCGCGACGGTGCCGGACAGGATGTCACCGCGGTGTAGGGACTCCAGGAACGCCCAGAGTTCCGGGCTCTCAGACTGCCAATCCATACCGCCACCCTGGCACACGACCTCGTGTGTCGACCATGCCCTCGACGGGTGCCGAGCCGCAGACCCGCCATGACTCGGTAACCGGGACCATGATCGGCCGGACAAGTCCTCGTGCGGGCAGGCCGTTGGCGGCGATGTCATCGAGGACGGCGGCGAGCTGGTCGGCGCCCTCGCGGGTCCGGGCCGCGTACACGCCCAGCAAGCCCTCGGCGGTGGTCGGATCCAGCTGCTGCCGGGCGTGTTTGGCGGGGGCCTATGAGGAGGCGGTGGGCGACGACTGGTATTCCGCACCCGCACTGGCCACCTCTGCAGCCGCCCCCGGCGTCCTGGTCGCCGGTGAGCGGGAGGTCAGCCCAGCCACCATGGCCGTGTACGACGTACACACCGGCACTGCCCGCCGTACGGCCGAGCGGTGGCTGCCCGACGCCGGTGACACCCAGGACCTGACGTTCACCACCGACGGCAAGAACGTCATTCTGGCCGGCGGAAGCCCCTACTACCATCAGATGCTGCGCACCTCCGACCTCGCCGACGCGGGCCGCTACCCAGCCGCCGCCTACCCCAACGCGGTGGCCGTCGCCGCCGACGGCGCCATCGCGGCCGGGGTGGACAGCAACCACGGCTCCGACGTCTTCATGTTCACGCCGGGCACCCGCGTCTCGCACGGCGTGTTCGAGTTCGCCTCGGGCGACTCTTCTCCGCTGCTGCTGCTGCTGCTGCCGGCCGGACTTGGCTGGGCGCCGGACAACCGCCGTCTCTTCGCCGTCACCCGAGAGACACGCCAGGGCGCGCCGGTCATCCTGCGGGTGCTGACCACTCCCGGCAAGGCCGCCACCGGGACCGTGCTGCACATACCTTCCACGACCCCCTCCGGTACCCGCTCCCTGACCGGTCGTCTCGCCTCCGACCTGCCCTTTCCACCCGGCACCACCGTCACCCTCACGCGCCTGGACCCCGGCGCCGCGCAGCCTGTGACGCTCCCGCCCACCACGCTCGACGCGAACGGCACTTTCGCCCTCATCGACCGCGCCACCGCCCGCGGCTACACCACCTACACCGCGTCGTTCGCCGGTGACGCCCTCCACCTGCCGTCCAGGACCAGCATCGAGGTCCACATCCGCTGACCGCCACTCCCCGGGTCGTCCTTCTCAACGGGCCGTGGAACCGTCGCTGGCTGGCGCAGTCTTGTGGATGTGACGGGTTATCGGGTTCGGAAGCGGCGGTGGAGGTTTCGGGCCACGTACACCCCCGGGCCGCCGAATCCGACGATGTCGACGCGGCCGTCGCCGGTGATGTCGGCGAGGAAGCGAGGGTGGCGGTCGACCCGCCACGCGCCGGCGGCGTCGTGGTAGCCGAAGCCGCGGCATACCAGTTGGGCCTGCTCGAACTGGCCGTCGCCGGTGTTGTGGGACACCCAGACGCCTTCATTGCCGAAGCCGACGATGTCCGGCTTGCCGTCGCCGGTGACGTCGGCGAGGAACCTGAGGTGCTTGCCGGTGGTCCATCCCTGGGCGGTCCCGAAGTCGTTGAGCACGAGTTTCGCGGGCTCGAACGTGCCGTCCCCGCGTCCGCGCGCCACGACGACGCCCTGCGGGCCGAAGCCGACGATGTCCGCAGCTTCGCCGTCGGTGGTCCTGAGCAGGAAGCGGGGGTGCTCCTCGGCCGAGCTCCATCCCTGGTCGACGCCGAAGTGGTCGAGGACGTAGAGGGGTTCGGCGAAGTGTCCTTCTTCGTCCTGGAGGGAGATCCAGACGCCGTCGTCGTGGCAGCCGACGATGTCCGGCCTGCCGTTGCCGGTGGTGTCGGCGAGGAAGCGGGGGTGCTTGTCGGCAAGCCACCCGCCCGCGTCCTGTCCGTGGCCGAAGGCCTTGAGGACCGCTTCGTCGGCGAGCGGTGCGAAGTGTCCTTCTTCGTCCTGGAGGGAGATCCAGACGCCGTCGTCGTGGCAGCCGACGATGTCCAGCCTGCCGTTGCCGGTGGTGTCGGCGAGGAAGCGGGGGTGCTTGTCGGCAAGCCACCCGCCCGCCTCCTGTCCGTGGCCGAACGCCTTCAGGGCCGCCTCGCCGCCCTCGGCCGTGAACGCCCCGTCCTCGCCCTGGCGGGCCAGCCGGACGCCGTCGGCGCCGAGCACGACCACGTCGGGCCGGCCGTCACCGGTGGTGTCCACGAGGGTCCACAGGTCCTTGGGACTCGGAGAGGGCGCGGGCGGGTGCAGGAGGCGCTCCTCGTCGTCGAACGTGCCGTCGCCTTGGCTGGCCGAGGTCACAGCTCCCTTCGCGGGTTTGAGGCCTACGATGTCCGCTCGGCCTGCGCCCGTGGTGTCGGCGAGGAAGCGCTCACCGAGGCCACTCCACCACACGGGCTGCCCGCTGGGGCGGCGGCCGGCCCCGGCGCTCTTCCACCCGCCGGCGTCCTGGTCGCTGCCGAACTGCTCGAGGACCAGCAGCATGTCGCTGAACGAAGGCGTGGCGCCGGGAGCCGGGCGCAGCGCGGCGGAGTCGGCCAGCCGCCACGAGCGGCGGCCGTTCCAGTGGTCCAGCAGTGCCCAGCGCAGGACGGGGTCGCTGATGCGTTCGGGCTCGGCCGGGACGAGTTGCCAGCGCTGGCTCGGTGCGGCCTCGTCGTACTCGCGCAGGACGATGCGGGTCTCGTCCTGGTCGGCATCGGCGAGGTCGAGAACGGCGTTGTCGGTCGCGCCCTCGATGAAGTACAGGCCTGCTTCGCCGTCGACGGGAACGAGGTGCCACTGCTGGCTCCGCCTGCCGGCAGCGGCCGTGGCCTGGCGGACGGCTCGGTTGGCGGTGGCGGGGTCGTCGAGGACCTCGCCGCTGTCCGCGTTGCGGAGCACGTACGCGTGGTCGTCCTGCGCGGGCAGGAGTTGCCAGTGGTACGGGCTCGGCCCGCCCGCGGGGAAGTCGCGCACGACGAGTGCCCCGTCCGCGCCCGGCTCGGCCGGGGCGCCCAGGAACTTGCCGGTGGCGGCGTTGACGATCTGCAGCTTCAGTTCTTCCGTGGACACGGGCATCGTGCGGCCTCTTCCAGGCGGTAGGGGCGTTGGCTCGGGACGGATACGGCACGGCGGCCGCGGATCATGTGAAGACGTGGTGGTAGGGGACGTTCCACTCGCTGGGCAGGCGCGGGTAGAAGGTGTTGATGACCGTGCCGGTGAAGTCCCCGCCCCAGTTGTAGGTGAGCCGCACCTCGCTGTTGGGCGTCACCGCGTAGTCCTTGAACCCGAGGATGGCGTCGGGGTGGGTGATCGGCACGAAGGTGATCCCGCCCCACGGCGTGACCGTGACGACCCACAGCTGGGTGTCCTCGGGCGCGCCGTTCTTCCCCCGCCACTTGTCTGCGACCTTGTCGGGCAGGCCGACCTGGACGGTGTCGGCCGTGGTCTTGGGGGCGTCCTGGTGCACGGTCATGCGCCGGCGCTTCGGCTTGGGCGTGCCGTCGTCACCGCGTCCGTCGTCGGCTGTGCCCGTGCCGGGGGTTTCGGGTGACACCTGGCCGGCGGCGCTTTCGAGGAAGTACAGCGGCCGCTGCCCGAAGAACCCGGCCGGGGTGATGTACCAGAGATGGCCCTGCGCCTCCTTGGTCGCCGGGTCGAGCGCGGTGGCCAGCTGGACCCCCTTGTCGTGGCTCTCCTCCCTCAGCTCGGCGGGGCGCAGGTAGCCGCCGTTGAAGGCGTGCACGAGCATGACCGGCCGGTTCTCCACCAGCGCGGCCACGATCGCGTTGTCATAGCTGTTCACCGCCACCGGCCCGCCGACCACCAGATTCGACATCGTCGTGCGCTCTTGGGTGTACATCGCTGAAACCTCACCTGTTTCCCATAGGAGGGGGAGAACAATGCATCGAGCCCTGCCCTGACCCTGTAAGGAGCGACCTGTCGCGCGATAGGACAAGGCCCGCCCCGATCATTTTCACCGGGTGGCGACCGGAACAGAGCAGACGGCTGGATCAATGGCATCGTTCACGGCAACATCCGAGGTCACGGTACCCGCCGACGAATCACTGTGAAAGTCATCGATGGAGTGACGCAGAAGAAGAATGGTCACTCCATCGGCGTTTCGGAATCAATTACTGAAAATCGATCACTCGATGGAGTGCGACACTCCGGCTTCTCTTCCAGGGCTCCTGCGAGGGCGGTATTTTCGCTTGCCGGAACATGTGCAGATTTCTTTTCACCTTTCACCGGGCACGGTTCGGACGAAATTTAGTCGAGGACGGGTAGATGCCTTCCAACGCGTACAGCCTGGTACCGGCCAGGCGTCAGCCCCTGACGAAGAAGAACGTGCGGGAACTCAACATCGAGCAGACCTGGCAGTCGATCCTGGACCACCCCAATCTGGTCTATGTCGACGACTACGGTGTCCAGCACAAGCCCGTCGGGTTCTCCCTGAACAAAACGAGGTTCGGCTCCTTCCCCGGGACCGCGTTCAACCTGGGCTGGCTCGCCTACATGAACCTCGGGGAGCCACTGATCGAGGTGCGTGGCGACATCGCCCAGCCCCCGCCCGACACCTTCTCCTCACGCGACTACGTCAACCGCAGCCAGACGGAAATGACGTTCACCGACTCGGTCGACTTCACCGTCTCCAACGGGGTGACGTGGTCGTTGCACGGGGACGCCAAGCTCACCTTCGGCGGCAGCGTCGGCGCATCCCTCCAGCTGCAGCTGCAGAACCAGCTCCGCCTGGACCTCCAGTCGCAGCTCGCGGCGTCGTGCCAGAACGGCATGGCGAACAAGAACGCGAACACGGTCACCAACAAGAACAGCAAGGACAGCGTCGGCGTCGACAATGCCAACACCACCGAGACGTCTGCGAGCACCTCCGCGACGAACTCCGCCTCGACCGGGATGACCAACTCGGTGGGATTCACGACGAGCGGCAGCGCCACCGGCAACGCCTCGCTCAACGCCCAGCTCGCCCTGGGCATCGCGGCCACCGTCGGCGGCTCGCTGAACACCAGCTGGGCCTCGAAGTCGCAGATCTCCGGCAAGGTACCGCCGAACTCCCGCGTGCAGACCATCGTCTCGCAGCGGCGCACCCGCAAGCAGTACTCCTACGAGATCCCGGTGACCTTCTCCGGGCTGATCGCGGTGGAGTACGCCGTGCCGGCGCCGGTCCTGTCTCCCCCTCAGTCCGGGGACTATCCCGGCCTGGAGAAGGTGGTCGCCCGCGACATCGCCGACATCGACCTGGCACCCGGCGGCTTCCGCATGAAGGGGCTGGCCGAGGTCGTCTCCGCCCTGGAGGTCCACCACACGATGCTCGACGGCGAGGCCCTGGCCGTCAGCGAGCAGACGCTGTACAAGCTGCCCTGAGCCCGCGCGGCGCCGCCGCCACGACGACGACCAGAGGTGACGACCATGGTGTTCGACAACATCTTCAATTCCGCCGGCAGGGGCGCGGGTCTCTTCTCCGTGACCACCGACAGCACCAAGCCCCGCCCGGGCGAGGGCATCGACTTCGAGGACAGCGACGACGACACGTACGACGACACCACTCCCAGCCTGTTCAACAACGCGATCCACGGCGCCTCCTCCCGCGCGAAGATCGTGCAGGAAACCTGTCCCGAAGCGCGGGCGGTCCTGGGCTTTCTCGGCTCCTTCATCCAGACCACCCAGGCATCCGCGGGTGCACAGGCCCAGTACGCCCAGGATCCCGGCTCGGTGACCCAGGCGGCCTCCGCCGGCATGCAGGACGCGAGCGCGACCGTGACCGAACACAGCGACCTCCAGAAGGACGAGGACCTGGAGAGCAGGCCGAAGAAGAGCGACTACACCAAGCCCCCCAAGTCTCCGCAGACCCCCACGGCACCGGAGGCCCCCAAGGCGCCCAAGGCGACCGCTGAGAAGCCGCCCACTTCGCAGTAGGGCTCGCCGATTGGTGAGGAGGGGGCAGGGGCGAGGCCGCCCCTGCCCCCTCTCGCGTCATACGGGCAGCAGCTGCCACTGCCGTTCCCGGTGGTCGCCATCCGCGCCGTCCTGCTTGACCGCCGCACGGGCGTTCGTGTCGATGCGCAGGAGCAGACCGCTGTTGCGATTCGCGATCTCGTACACCGCCGGTGTGCCGTTCGCGGAGCCCACCGGAATCAGCCGCCACTGCTGATGGCGTGCGTCACCGCCCTCGTAGGCACGCTGCGCGAGAACCGCGCCGGCCGCCTCCTGCGCTCCGAGGACCTCCAGCACTTTGCCGCTGCGCACGTTCTCGATCCGGTACAGCACCTCGCCGTCCTCCTGGCCCGCCGCAATCAGCCGCCACCGCTGGTGGTCCCGGGGGGCGGTGAGCACCTGATGGATCTCGGCCCCGTCCTTGAGGGACTCCCGGTGGACCCCCATCCGCAGCCTGCTGCGGACGTTGGCCCAGGAGACCACCGTGCCCGACTCGGGCAGCCCGGCCATTCGCGCCGACGGGATCTTCCTGATCCGGTGGTTGCTGTAGTCGGCGATGTAGAGGGTGTCGACACAGTCCACAGCGAGTCCGATCGGGTTGTTCAGCTGGGCTGACGCGCCGGGGCCGCCGTCACCGCCGAATCCCGCGACCCCGGTGCCCGCGATCGTGGTGATCTTCCCGTCGGCCGTGATCTTCCGCACCCGGTGATTGCGGTGGTCGGAGAGGTAGAGGGCGCCGGTGCTGTCCAGCACCATCCCCAAAGGGTTGTTCAGCTGGGCCGAAGCGGCCGTGCCGCCGTCACCGCCGAAACCCGCCGTGCCCGTACCGGCAACCGTATTGATCTTCCCGTCGGCCGTGATCCTCCGTACCCGGTGGTTCTGGCCGTCTACGACATAAAGCGTGCCCGCGCCATCCACCACCACGCCGTTCGGCCACTTCAGCAGGGCTGAAGTCGCAGGACCACCATCCCCCCCGAATCCCGCGACCCCGGTCCCCGCGATCGTGGTGATCTTCCCGTCCGCCGTGATCTTCCGGACCCGGTGATTGCCGCCGTCGGCGACGTACAGGACGCCGGCGCTGTCCACCGCCACCGAGTACGGAAGGTTCAACCGGGCGGCGGTGGCGGGGCCCCCGTCACCGCCGAATCCCGCGGTGCCGCTGCCCGCGATCGTGGTGATCTTCCCGTCGGCCGTGATCTTCCGGACCCGGTGATTCTCACTGTCGGCGACATAGAGGTCCCCCGCGCTGTCCACCGTAATCCCCCGCGGGGTCTTCAACTGGGCTGAGACGGCAGGACCGTTGTCCCCCTTGTAGCCCGCGGTGCCGGTGCCCGCGACCGTGCTGATCCTCCCGTCCGTCGTGATCTTCCGGATTCGGTGACCGTCACGCTCGGTGAAGTAGAGGGTGCCGGTGCTGTCCATCGCGAGACCGTATGGGCGGTTCAGCTGGGCCGCAGCAGCACGCTCGTTGTCGCCTGCGAACCCCGCGACGCCGGTCCCCGCGACCGTGCTGATCGCAGCGGGGGAGTGCTCACCTTCCGCGGACTCTGTAGGGGCAGTGCTCATCGTCATTCCTTCACCGTTCACCGACTGCCTGCCACAGGCAGCCGTCAGTTGATTCCATCCAGCCCCCGCCGTACGGAGAGCTGCTGAGACTCTTCGAGCAGTCGATCAACTACTCGTGAAACGACCGCTTCACTGGCGACGGGCGCAGAACTCGGACCACCCCACGACGGACCCCACCCCTCCGGGCCCGTCGCACGCTCACGGCGCGCCCTTTCTGCGGGCCCGGTCGGGGCATGGCTCATCGCCTGAGTCCTGCCGACTGCGCCAGTGGCAGCCGACGGCAGCCTGTCCATATACACAGGGGTAATTCCGCATTCATACCGATGAGTGATCAGCTTCCAGCCACCCGCCCCGCACCCCACCGCTCGGGCGCTGCAACGTTTCCCCCGGTCCCTTCAGCGACGGAAGACCGTCCCGTTTGCGGCCTGATAGCGATCACGGCGCTCCACCGTCCTCACGAACGCCCGCTCGCGGAGCACGGCCAGGAGCAGGCGCCTGACGTCGGCCGGTGGATCGCCGGCTCTGGTATGCCTCTCGACTTGGCACTGTGCTCGACTGCTGCACGCTGCCGTGAAACGTGGAAGCTCATCGCAGGTGAGCTGTCGCAGCCGCCCGGTGCGGTATACGAAGAGCGCCTTTACGAAGCATTGTTGGGTGAGCTGATCGCCTATTGAACGAGGTCGACGACAAGGTCGAAAGCGTGGCGGTCATCGGGCACAACCCCGGACTCCACAGCCTCGCCGACGCCCTCGCAGCAGAGGCAGAGGGCGATCTGCTGGCGCAGATGAACCGCAGTGGCCTCCCTACGGCCGCCGTCGCCGTTCTCACCTTCAACGGCTCCTGGAAAGACGTCGAGCACGGCGTCGGAAAGCTGACCGCCTACTGGACCCCGCACGCCTGACATACCCGACGTCCACAGCACGGGCTGAGCGCGAGACCTCCCATCGACGCTCAGCCCGTCGGAGCCGCCCGCTGGGTCGCGCATGAGTGGCCGAGGATCACATGGGGGCCCTGAGTGAGGCTCGCCCATTGTCCGGCGTGTGTCCTCTGGAGTGCTGTCGGTATGCGTCTCGCCAACTGTCCGGCTTGAAGGTCACGATCGGGATCATGAAGACGCCGCCGTCCTCCCCGTCGACCAGGATCGGTCCGCCGCCCTCAACGGTGTGCCGGTCGTCGCCCGCTCCCGCGGCACGGGCGTGGGCTCGGCCAGGGACCGGCGGCCGAGCCCGCTTGTGGTGGGTGTGCTCACCCTGCTCACCAGCCCAGCTGGGAATAGGGGCGGCCTTCGGAGATCGCGCTGATGGCCGTCCGGGTGTACGGGACGATCCGGTCCGGGAGCTCGCGCGTCGGCCACCACTGCCAGGCCAGGCACTTGTGGGGCTCGCGAACCCCGGGGGTGCCCTCCCACCGGCGCGCCCGGAAGACGAGCTGCATCAGCGGCAGGCTGCCCGGGGCGTCAACGACGTGTGCGACGTGCACCAGCTCCACGTCCTCGGGATCGATGACCAGCCCCGCCTCCTCCCATGCCTCGCGGACCAGGCACGCGAGGGCGGACTCCTGCTCGCACCGCCCGGCGAGGTAGTGCCAGGTGTCGCCCGCGTACTTCGAGTCGGGGTGACGCAGACCGAGCAGCACCCGGCCTTCCGCGTCTTCGAGGTGGAGGTGTACTCCGATGCCGTTCAGCACCGTCCGGCTGCCCCCGTCCCACACCGCAGGAGTCGTGGCTGGCCCGTTGTCCGGAGGGTTCTCGGCCGCGTGCCGGCGAATCAGGCCCCGGGTGGCGGGACTCAGGCGCAGCCTGTCCAGCTCATCGGGCGCGAACCAGCGCAGCAGCACACCCTCGTACAGCGCGAGACGGTCCGGGTTGCCGCGCCACCTGCCGGTGAAGACCCGGACCGGGACGCTGAGGCCGTCGATGCTGGTTGCCTGCTGCGTGGCGTACGGCTCCGGGTCCTCAAGGCGGAGGTCGGGTACCTCCTCGGACAGCTCACGCAGCAGCGTGCCCTCAAGGTCCTGGTCGGCGTGGGTACGGCCGCCGCCGAGGAGGTCGAAGGCCCCCGACTGCCAGATGACTCCGGGCTTGTGGTCGCGCAGGTGAAGCAGGTATCGACCGGCCCCGTCGTGGATCAGCGCTGAAGCGTTCACCGGCTCGGGCCGGCCGTCCAGCCGTGCCGCGAGAAGTTTCGCGCGCAGCGCCGGCGAGGTGACCTCCGGCACGGCCAGCCACCGGGCGCCGGCCACCTCCGCCGCCTGCAGAGTGATCGTCGGCAGCTCTTCGCCGGCGAGGTAGAACACGTAGCGGAAGTCGTAGTGGCGGTGGGCCGGCTCGCCCCTGGACGAGGCGGCGGCGATGTCGTGGATGTCGATGTCGATCGGAGAGCCGAGCATCTGCCGGGTCAGGCACAGGGCCCCTGGCACGATCCCGACTTCCTCCCCCACCTCGCGCAGTGCCGCGGCGAGCAGTGTGCGGTCATGCGGCTCGATGTGGCCACCCGGGGTGAGCATGAGGCCGGTGGCCCGGTGCCGGATGTGCAGGACCCTGCCCTGGCGGTCGATCACGGAGGCGCTACACGTGACGTGAGCGGGGAGCGTGGCCCGGGCGGTCACGTCGGCGGGCCGGTCCAGGGCGGCGAGGAGTCCGGCCAGGGCATCATGCTCACCTGGATGACGGCCGAGGTACGCCTCGACAGTCTTGCGGATCGAGGAAGAGCTGGGGGACATGAGCGTCTCGCCTTCGACGTAGGGGCGGGGTGCTGCGGGGCCGGGCTGGTGGAGGTCGCGCGGGTGGGCGGCTCAGCTCGCCGTCACGTGGTCGAACCGGGCTGGGTGCCGCAGCGGCCTGGAGCATGCCGGTCGCCGGCGCGAGTGCGTACGAGCGTTGACGGTTGCGGTCCGGGGCGATGTCGGGGGAGTGGCGGGGCCGCGCCGGCTTGCGTGGCCCCGCGTTGGCCTCTGCTGGTGGCCGCGGGTCAGCGGTCCTGGGCGAGGGCGTACAGCTCGCCGAGCAAACTCCCCTCGATCGCGACGAGTTCGTCGAAGGAGCCCTGTTCCCGGATGCGGCCCTGGTCCAGGACGATCACCCGGTCGGCCATCCGTACGTTGTCCAGCCGGTGCGTCACCACCACGGTGATCCGGTCCGGGGCCATGTCCCGCAACTCCCGGAACATCTGGTGCTCCCCGCGGGCGTCCATCTCGCTGGTCGGCTCGTCCAGGACGAGGACGGCCGGCTGCCGGTACATCGCTCTCGCGCAGGCCAGCCTCTGCCACTGCCCTCCGGACAGTTCGTGGCCGCCCCAGACCGATCGGGCGAGCAGCGTCTCCAGCCGGTCGGGGAGGTCGCGCAGGGCCTTGGTCATGCCGACCCGCTCGGCTGCGTCCCAGATCCGCTCGTCGCCGTGCTCGCGGGGTTGCCCGAGAGTGATGTTCTCCCGGGCGGCGAGCGGCCAATGGCCGTTCTTCTGCGGGACCAGGCCCACATGCCGCCACACCGACTCCGCGTCGGCACCGGCCAGGTCGGTGTCGTCCCAGCGCACTGTGCCGTCGGTCGGTACGGTCAGTCCGGTGAGCATGCGGATCAGCGTGGACTTGCCGGCGCCGT
Organism: Streptomyces sp. T39; assembly: GCF_008042045.1. Taxonomy (GTDB): domain Bacteria; phylum Actinomycetota; class Actinomycetes; order Streptomycetales; family Streptomycetaceae; genus Streptomyces. Next base: position 35,470 of record NZ_RDBP01000059.1, on the reverse strand, counting down.
TCTCCCCGACCAGGGCGACGACCTCGCCGCGGTTCAGGGTGAGCGTGATGGGCTGGACGGCCGCGGTGTCCTTGCTCGGGTAGGTGTAGGAGGCGCCTTCCATGCGAATCTGCTGCGGAGCCTTGGCCTGTGCGGTGCCGCGGGCCGTGGTCATGGCGCGGACCTCGTCGATGAACTCGTAGTAGTCGGAGAGGTAGAGGCCGTGGTGGAACATGACCGTCGAGTAGCGGATGATCGAGTTCAGGGCGCGGCCGGCGGTCTGCGAGGCGACGACTGCGGTGCCCGCGATCGCAGTCGTCATAGCGCCGGCGAGGACCAGCCCGGCGAGTGAGGCCCACATGCCGAGGGTGAACAGGCCGCCGAGCGAGGCTGCCAGCAGCGTGATCCGCAGATACGGGCGGGCGCCGGCGACTTCGCGCGTCTCGACACGGTCGCACATGGATCGGTACCAAAAGTGGAGGTAGCCGCGCATGGTGTTGGCCCGCAGTTCGTCGGCGAGCTCTGCCGTGGTCAGCCACCAGCGCATCATCCCGCGGACATTGCGGGCGGAGATCGTCTGGTCGTGGACGCGGTAGTCGACCCGAGCGGCGATCACGCCGCCGAGGCCGCGGGGGACGACGGACAGCAGCAGCACGACCAGGAGCAGGGGGTGCAAGGTGGTGAGCACCGCCGCTGCGGAGGCGAGCTGGATGAATCCGTTGGTGAGGGTCTTGGCGTCGTCGGCGAGATCGACGGCGCGGAGCGCGCCGATCTCCGCCGCCTGGCTCCGGTCGCCGAACCCTTCCGCGTCGTAGGCGGCGAGTTCGGCGCGCATGTGGAGATCGACGAGTTGCAGGTCCGCGGCGGAGGCGATCTTCGGGTTGAGACGCCGGGTCGCCCAGTCCGCGAGGATCCACATGGTCGCGCCGGTAGCCATCGCGAGCACGGCCACGGTCAGCGCCGGCCACGCGTGGGTCAGGCCCTGTCGGGGGTCGGCGACCATCAGCTGCGGCAGGGCCTCGGCGACCGCGCCGAGCATCACGGCCGTGCCGAGTCCGGACAGCAGCTGGCACACGACGATCGTCAGGGCCATTGGCCGGTCGACCTGCCAGGCCAGGCGAGCCGTCTGGAACAGCGCGGCGGGGATCCGGCGCGCCATCTCCCACAAGGTGGCATCATCCATCGCCCGCCGGTGCTTGCGCCCGTTGTAGTCGAGCTCCGGGGGCGCCGATGGCTGAGGAGCGCCCGCCCGAGCCGCCGGGAGGGACACCACCTCGCTGGAGCAACTCGCCTCGTCGCCTGCCGGGACGGTGCTCTTGTCGCGCGATGTCGTCATGCGAACACCCCCTCCGTCAGCCGGTCCAGGGAGCGCCGCCCGCGTGTGATGACCTCGGCATCGTCGAGCTGCGGCCCCCGGACCAGGCAACCCACCGCGTCGAGTGCCGCCAGGCCCATCACGGCGTGCTGTTTCCCGGGCATGACGTTGCGGCCGTAGCCCTGGAGACACGCAGCCCGCAGGTCGAGCCGATCGGTCCTGGTGGAGCAGGCCCTCAGCACGAAGTCCTGCATCGCGGTCGCGGGCCGGGACCTTTCGAAGTCGATCCCCCCGGCCCGCTGCCGGGTTCCCGACCACTTGGGGCTGCGGTTTGACGCGTCGCCGTGGATGTACGCGAGAGGCGGCAAGGCCCGCAGTGGCCCGGCCCCCTCCCGGACGAGTGTCTGTTCCGGCGCGGTCAGTCGGTCCCCGGCCGTCGCCAGATGCCCCTCGGCGCCTTCGACTAGGGCCTGCAGCGCCTGCTCGGCCTCGGCGCGGCGCGGACCGGACAGGTCGCCGGCCGCGGGGAAGCGGGCCAGCAGAGCACCGGCCTGCCGATGCGCCCGCGATTCCTGCGCAGGCGCGAGCGTTTGCTCCGTGAGTAGCCGCCCCGGGACAGCGGTCAGCAGCAGTGCCAGGTGTTCTGCGCTTGAGGCACGCAACTGTGGTGCGTCGCCGACGCCGAGGGCCGGTGCAGTACTTCTCAGAGCGAGCGTCTCACGCTCGTACAGGACGGCCTTGGGGGAGACCTTCAGGGAGAAGCGGACGGACCCGGGCAGGCCGAGCCGGCATGCGCGGGATCTCTCGCGCGGGTGGGAGATCTCCTGGCCCGAAAGCCGGGTACCGAGCACCCGGCTGGCCCACGAGAGAAGAGCGGGGGAGAGCGCGGTCGGGTCGGTCATGCCCCCCACCCCGATGACGGTCGTGATGCTGCGGCGAACAGGACGCGGCGCACGTCGACGGGCCGACGGAACGCGACGGCCTCGGCGGCCGCAGCAGGAGGGTTCTCGAGAACAGGGTGAAGAGGGACCAAGCGGACAGTATTCACGACGTCTCCTCGGTTGCGGGAAAGGGGTGGAGCACCTGACAGCAGGGCCGCGACGGGCAGCCGGGGGTGACGAGCCGAGTGAAGCTGGACACCGGGACGCGGACGGCTAGCACCGTCGGCCTGTGCGGCTTCTCTGCCTACGTCCGAATTCACACGTCCGGGGAAGGCAGCGGGCTGAAGCCCCGAGCGGCGGGTTGCATGACGCGTCGACAGCACCCATCTCCTTCGGCGTGGTGTGGCTGTGCTCTCCGGACGGACCCTTCCCCACGCCACTGACAATTCGCAGCAACCGGCATTGTGATCCGGTCATCCCGAACCTCACCGGCCACAGACGGCGGGCCGGACGGTAAGGGTCTTTGACCTGGATTGATGCCTGAAGAAAGGGTTCTTGAACTCTTCGGTCGCGCCCGGAATTCGGCGCCGGCGAGAGTGGCTCGATCTGGTTCTCGGCCGGGTGAGCGCGCGGAGCGTCACGCCCACGCGAGGCCGCGGCGGCGGCTGGCATCTGCACCTTCGACGCGGGCGGCGCACGCCCGGGTGGTGCTCGGGATCCAAGCCCGCGCCGGCAGATCGGCCGCGCAGGCGCTTGCCACGATCCGCGCACCATCGCCCCCGGGCGATGCGCACCACCCTTTCTGCGCTGCCGGGCCGCTGAGAAGATCGCGCGGCGCCGCCTCGCTCCCAGCGGGCCGGCTCACCCTCGCACCGAGGCTCCGCTGCGCCTGGTGGTGCATCCCGTACTGGATATCAGGTAATGGTCCGCCCGGCCGGAGCCTTGAGAACAGCTCCCGGCAGCCGGACAGGCCACCTTGAAGCCAGCCCGGCAGGACGCCGGTCAGTGGCAGAGCCACGACCACCGGAGCCCGAGTACCAGCATCAATGTCAGTGGCCGCGCCTAGCGTCCGGCCATGAGCATGATCGGTGAGTACTTCCGAGTGACAGCGGTCGAGCTGGAGCACTCGATGGGGAACTCGGACTGGGCCCTCGACCACATCGCGATCTGACCGAGGACGTCCCCCCCGTCATGGCCGTTGACAGCTCCAAAGCCAAGCTGAGCGACGCGATCACGAAGCCACTCGACGCTTTGATCCAAGACGGCGAGTACGGCGAGATGCTCGCCGATCGAGGGGGGCAGGACGGCGCCATCGCTGCGGCCCGAACCATCCGCAGCGCCCCGTAGGACTGGGTAGGAGCGTTTACGCCAGCCGTGCCCGCGGTCTGCTGGGCGAGGTGCGTTTTCGTCGTGGTGTTCATGGGCGACCTGGGCGATGGTGAGGATCCAGCTCATGCGGACTACCGGATCGTCGTCCACGGCCTGCCTGGAGTGAAGAGCTGAGCAGACACTCGCAATGCCGCTGGTTGCCGGCCTCGCGCGCGGGATGGAAGCTGCGCCGACGGGGGAGCCCTACCGCTGGCAGAGCTGGTTACGGGAGGGGCAGGCCGCGCAGGCGGTTGCCCGGTCCTGGCGCCCCACCCGCTGGGCGAGTCGGCATACGACTTGTGGACTCGGCCCGCCTCTCAGCCGCCGAATTCGGGCGGCTTCGTGCCCGGTCGCTCGGGTTCGCGGCGGTCACTCTCGACGCATCAGCGTCCGTCAGCCACCATGGGGGACATGTCCATGCCAGTAAGAGCAGCCCTCTCGTTCGTCGCCTTCAGTGCCCTCACCCTGGCCCTCGCAACTCCGGCAGGGGCGGAACCGACGGTCCCGGACCATGCGGTGATCATCTGTGACAGCGCAAGTTTCTACGCCAACTACGACAGCTCCACCGGCCCTGTCGGGCTCAAGCGCACACTCGAGCGTGGCAACAAGGTCGGACACACCCGCGGGGCTCACCCGGTGTACAACGGCTGGGCGGCGACGTTCGACTTCGGCCCCAACGACTGGGGCTTCGTGCGATGGGAGTGCCTCGGCGCCTTCGGATCATGGTGACGGTACGCCGCTCAACTCCAGCCAGCAGAATCGAGAGAGCCCATGATCCGCCTGCGAACCTCTGCCACAGTGGCACTCGCCCTGGCGGCGAGCCTCGCCGTCACGGCAACGCCGGCCTACTCCGCCGACGGTACGGTCGGCCAGCGGGAAACCGTCTGCGCGCAGGACCTCTTCGTCCGCGTCACGGCTCCCCACGGAGCATGGATGGGGACCCTGTATCGGGGCCAGACATTCCTCGTCGAGAAGGACAACGGCGATTGGGTGTACGGCTTCGCCTATGGGGACATCAACCGGCGCGGTTGGGTCCAGGACGGCTGGTTCTGCCCGTAGCCCCCCAGGACGATGCGGCGGGGCGGTGATCGGGGTCATCCTGCGGATCCTGGGGGCAGCGGGTCACGCGGTCGGTGGACGCCGTCACTGCTGGCAGGCGGCACAACTCCGCCGCGAATGCCGACCCCATCGCCACGGGCGGGCCGGAGCACTTCGTGAGGAGCAGGCCGTCGCGCAGCCGCGCGCGTACGGTGGGGGAGTCCCGGTCGGCGCGGTACGTGGTGCCGGGTTCGAAGGGGCCCTCGAACGACCAGTGCACGAAGCCGGTTTCCACCGACTCCGGCAGGTCGGCGTACTCGCAGTTGCCCGCGGCTCGGGGAAGGTCCATGCCCCGTGTGACCGTCAGCGCCCGCAGTTGCTCTCGGTCGGCAGCGAACCCTTGTTGACGAACGAGTACCTCGGATGCTGGACCTGGCCCCCGAAGGACCGGTCCTTCATGGGCACCCTGACCGGCGAAGAGTTCCGCTCCAGCCAACCCGCACGAGGGTCGAGGCGTGTGTGATGTGCTGGTACCAGCCCACGGAGCGGCGGACTCGTACTGGTCGCCAGGCCGCACTCGTTCTTCGCGCCCTGGAAGCGGCGGACGTGGTGCCCCTCTTGGCGAATCCGGTGTCGTCGTTGATCAGCGCCCCGCCGTCGGCCCCGAGACGGTCGGCGACGCAGGCCTGCGGGTCGTCGCGGATCTCGTCCGGGTCCCAGCGGCAGCGTGACAGCAGTTGCTGCAGGCCGTCCGGTATGGCGTGACCCGCGTGTTCGGCGAGCTGCCAGCTGTTCTCGCAGCCGACCCGGCCCAGGACTCAGCGGCCGCAGTCATGTGTTCGCCCGCCGCCGGGGTCCCGCCCGCGTACACCTGACGCCGACCCGCTGGACAAGATCAGCAAAATCGTTGTCCCAGGCGTTCCCTGATGCACGGTCGCTCACATCGGCGCATTGCCCGGAGCGCACTGTCAAACATGCGGGCGTGGGCACCCGTTGGCGGGACGGTCCGCGAAAGTCCAGCCCAAATCCGGTTCACAGCACTACACTCCCCACGCTCAGGCCCTTGACCAGAGAAAACGGAGAAGCGTTACTGGAGTGCCAAGTCGCTGTCCGCTTCTGGCTGTGGGGAGGGCGATCAAAGGGGTTCGGCTTCAGTGAGTGCGTGTTGCCTGCGGCTGTGGGTCCTGCCTCGTCGACTGACCGGCTTCGTCGGCTTCCTCCCGCAGTTTGCGGGCTCGTTCGGCCGGGTCATAGTTCGGCCCGACACCGTCGATCAGCAGCAGGTCGCCTTCGATGTGGTCGGTACGCAGGTGCAGGATCGTCTGGTAGGCGGGAGAGTCGTACCAGGCGCGGGCTTCGGCCAGACCGGGGAACTCGATCAGCACCATGCTGCCAGGCCAGTTGCCCTCTATGACTTCCGCCGGAGGACCGTGGATGACGAAGCGGCCTGCGAAGGGGTCGAGGGTCGCCTGCATGCGCTCCAGATACTCGATGACGTCGTAGTGATTCCGGCGGCTACGGAGATGTGCGAAGCCGTAAGAGGGCATCACGGGGCTCCTTCGTCCTGAGGGGTGATGGCCGCCAACGTAGATGAGCGCCCTTGAAAGGGCGATTACCTCGGCGGTAATCGTGGGGAGCGGTCCGCGATGAGACGCTGCACACCGGCGCCCACTCCCGGCCGCAGTGCTCTCCGTACGCCGCCGCCGTGCCGCGATCCCATTGCGGAGGTCCTGCTCCCGGGCTTGGACGCTCTCGTGGACGCCCCGCCGTATCTGTTGGTTCATCAGCTTGGCGAACCACCGCTCCACCAGGTCGAGCCGGGTGACCCGGTCGGTGTGCAATGAGGGCGGAGCCGAGGGGGAGCCAGTAGCCAGGTCTTGACGGCCGGGGTCTTGTGGGTGGTGTAGTTGTCGAGCACCAGGTGGATTGCGAGGCCGGCCTGGCCTTCCTTGTCGAGCTTGACGAGGAACTTCTCGAACTCTTCGGCCCGGTGGCGCCGGTGCAGCGGATGCCCACAGCTGAAGCCGCCCTGCTCCCACACCGGGCGCCCGGCTCGCGTATGCAACCCTGGGCGGACCCGCCCCCTTCCGCAGTCGTACGGACAACTACCGCTCACGAGTGACGAGTTGGCAGGTGAGGCCGCCTACCGTTCGATCCCATGAACCTACGACGTGGCGGCACCGCCTGCACCCTGCTCGGCCTGACGCTCACCTTCGCCCCCGCGGGTCCGGGTGTCGCCTCGGCCGCCCCCGCGCCCCTGCCCGTCTCCTCCGCCCGCCACACGTCGGAAGCGGGGATCGAGCTGCCGCGGCCCGCGGGCCGGTACGCGGTCGGGACGCGCACCCTGCACCTGTCCGACGACCGGCGCCGCGACCCGTGGGTGCCCTCGGCTCCCAGAGAACTGGTGGTGTCGGTCCACTATCCCGCCCGTGCCGGAACGGGCTCTGCGGCGGCCTACATGACGCCGGAGGAGGCCCGGCTGCTGCTGGAGGCGCGGGGCCTGGCCGGTGCCGTGCCCGCCGAGGCCGTCAGCGGTGTACGGACCCACGCACGGGCGGACGCCCGTCCCGCGTCCGGCCGCTTCCCGATGGTGCTGCTCTCACCGGGCTTCTCGATGCCGCGCACCACGCTCACCACCCTGGCGAACGACCTGGCGAGCCGCGGCTACGTCGTGGCCGCCGTGGACCACGCCTACGAATCCGTCGGCACGGCCTTCCCGGGTGGACGTGTGCTCACCTGCCGTGCGTGCGGGACGGTCGCCACCGACCAGGAGCGGGCGCAGGTGGCCGTCGGCCGAGCCCATGACCTCTCGTTCGTCATCGACCGGTTGACGACGACCCGGGCATCGTCCGGCACGGCCCACGGACACAGCGGCCTCCCCCTCGCCCGCATGATCGATCCCCGGCGGATCGGGGTGGCAGGCCACTCCATCGGGGGTGCGGCCGCCGCAGCGGTCATGCAGCACGACCCGCGTGTGCGCGCCGGCGTGAACCTGGACGGCAACTTCCTCACCCCCCTGCCGGGGGCGGGCATGGCAGGGCGGCCGTTCATGATGATGGGCACCTCCGCCACCCACGGCCCCGCCGCCCCGGAAAGCGACTGGCACGACGCCTGGATGCGCCTGGACGGATGGAAGCGCTGGCTGACGGTCGCCGGGGCCGAGCACTTCACCTTCACGGACCTGCCGGTCCTGGCCGACCGGCTGGGCCTCTCCGACCCAGCGGCGCCGCTCTCGGGCGAGCGCTCGTGGCTGCTCACACGGGACTACACAGCTGCCTTCTTCGACACACACCTGCGCGGCATGGCACGCCCGCTGCTCGACGGCCCCTCTGCTGACCGCCCGGAGGTCCAATTTCCCCGTATGTGACGGTGGGGGCCGGTTGCATCTGTCCGGTCGCAGGTGAGTGGCCGCAAGCGTTGGATGGACGCAAGCGGCTCCGTGCGGGCGCCGTCCTCCTTTGGCAGCCGACGGCACTCGTGTCGACGCAACAGTGCGGACCGGTTGGCAGGGCGAGTGAAGGGGACGCACTCGCACGGCACCTGAGCCCGTGCTCTGGGGTCGTCGCCCTCGACAACGGTCACCGCGCAGGCGCGTCCCGCTGGACGGCGGCTCTCCCCGAGGACTGGGTCCCGGGCAGGACTGCGGCGGCCGAGCGCCACGTCGCCGCCCTCCTCGCGAGCGGCGGCACCGAGAACCGCCGGGCGACGAGATCCCGGGGTGCCGAACTGCATGCTGCCGCCTTCGACGCGGCCACCGGAGCGCTCCTGTGGTCCGGCCGGCTCGGGGCGCGGCGCCTCGTCCCCTGTGGCTCGCTGGTCGTACGTCGCCAACGTGCGGAGCGCGACGACGAGGCCGTGCAGGGGAAGAGGGTGCTCCCTGGAACCGGCTCGCAGGTGTCGCGGCATCCGTTTCCGACGGGTCCGCGTTCCAGCAGTCCGGAGCACCGGCGCTGTCTGCGCAGACGTGGGAATGAGACGGTTCTGCGTCCTCCGGCGCCGCCGGGCAACGAGGCCGGCGGATGCAGCGTCACCTTTCCCGTGTGCGGGACGTCAGAGTGGCGATGCTGTCGGAGAAGGGCCTGTGATCATGAATCCCCCTGAGTTTCTTGCTGTGCGGTTCGAGGAGCACCGGCCGCATCTTCGTGCGGTGGCGTACCGCATGCTCGGTTCCCTGACCGAGGCGGACGACGCCATCCAGGAGGCATGGCTGCGCCTGGCGGGCTCCGACGACCGCAAGATCGACAACCTCGGCGGTTGGCTGACGACCGTGATCGGCCGTGTGTGTCTCGACATGCTCCGTGCCCGCAAGCGGCGCGGTGAGGAGTCGATCGATTCGAGGCTGCCCGATCCGGTGATCAGCCACGACGACAGGGCCGACCCCGAGCAGCAGGCACTGCTGGCGGACTCGGTCGGGCTGGCCCTGCTGGTGGTGCTGGAGTCGCTCAGCCCGGCGGAGCGACTGGCCTTCGTGCTGCACGACATGTTCGGGCTGTCGTTCGAGGAGATCGCGCCGATCGTCGACCGCACACCCGCGACGGCCAAGAAGCTGGCCAGCCGGGCGCGTCTGCGGGTCCGGGGGACGACACCGCCCCCGGATCCGGACCGGGCCGATCAACGCCGGGTGGTGGACGCCTTCCTGAGCGCCGCCCGAGGCGGCGACTTCGACGCGCTGCTGGCCCTCCTCGACCCGGACGTGGTGCTGCGCGCGGACGGCGGTGCTCTCACCGGTGGTCTGCGGACCATCCGCGGCGCGTCCGCGGTGGCCGGGCAGCTCGACACCTTCCAGCGGATGGCCACCGCCGCCACCACACGCCCGGCACTCGTCAACGGCTTCGCCGGTCTGGTCAACACGCTCGACGGTCAACCGCTGTCCGTCATGAGCTTCACCATCACCGGTGGCAGGATCGCCGCCATCGACATCCTGTCCGACCCCCGACGCCTGGCCCACCTCGACCTCGCGTCCACCGAGGGCTGACTCCTCGACAGCCGGCCCCCGTCCCGATGACTGTGCGTCCTCGGGGCGGGGGCCCGTGTCGTTGGTGCGCGTGCGGCACCGGTCGCACAACAGGCCGAAAAAGTCCGCGCCGGCCGGTCACCTTCGCGCCGGGGGCGTCGTCAGTGCAGTGAAGCAACCGATGAAGCGGACCCGGAAGCCCGCACCGACCAGAAGGACACACCCATGACCACGATGCCGAGCAGCCTCGCCGCCCTCACCTCCCGGTTCTCCGACCCGCAGCAGCTGGTTCCCGAACTCGGCGACGTCAGCACCGCCCTGTTCAAGATCACCGGGAACGGGGCGGTGCCCCGGAGCACCGTCACCCTGGTCCACCTCCGCGCCGGGCAGCTCACCGGGAACACCTACCTGACCGTGATGCACACCGCGAACGCGCGCCGCGCGGGCGTGCCGGAGGAGAAGATCGCCGCCGTCGCCTCCTGGAAGGACGCCCCCTACTTCACCGCCGCCGAGCGGGTGGCCCTGGAGATCGTGGAAGCCGTCCTCACCCCCGCCGGGCGCGGCGAGCGCGTCCCCGACGACCTGTACGCGCGGGCGGCCGAGCACTACGACGACAGGGCGCTGGCCACCCTCGCCATGGCGATCGGGCAGGTCAACTTCTTCATCCCCCTCGCACTGATCGGCAAGCCTCTGCCCGGCGTCTCCATGGCCGAGCAGTGGCGCACCGCCCCGGCCGGCTGACCACGGCACAGCCCACGCGGGCGCGGCAGGCCATCACCAGGATGCGCCGCCGGGCCCGCTCCCGACCACTGCCCACCCGCCCGTCACCACACTGCGCGAAGGAATCACGTCCCGCCATGACTTCACCCGAGGCCAGCCCGCCTGCGCTCACCCACGCCGGACCCGACCCCACCAACGCCCCGGCCGCCGGCCCTGCCGTCTGGCAGGGCGCGTGGACCACCCCGGTCATGCGGCCCTCCGCCGCGCCCTGGTTCGAGACATGGGCCGAGGAGGGCTTCACCGACCAGTCGCTCCGCCAGGTCGTCCGCCTCCACACCGGCGGCACCCGGATCAGAATCCGCCTCTCCAACGCCTACGGCGAGGCACCCCTGCACGTCACGGGCGCCGGCATCGGCCGCACCGCAGGCGCAGCGGCCGTGCACCCGGACAGCATGCGCACCCTGCGCTTCAACGGCTCCTCCTCCACCACCGTCCCCGCAAAGGGACGCGTCGTCAGCGACCCCGTCGCCCTGCCCACCGAACCGCTCGAACAGCTCACCATCACCCTGTACTTCAAGGAGGCCACCGGCCCAGCCACTTACCATCAGCTGTCCATGGCCACCACCTACCGGGCAGCCGGCGACCACCACCGCGACCCGTCCGCCACCGCCTACACCGACACGGTCCAACCCGCCTACGGATCCTGGTACTACCTCGAAGGCGTGGAGACCTCCGGCACCCACCGCCTGCCCCGCGCGGTCGTCACCTTCGGCGACTCGATCACCGACGGGTTCGGTGCGACCATCGACGGCGACGACCGCTACCCCGACCTCCTCGCCCGACGCCTGCTCGCCGCCGGCCGCCCCCGCCCGGTCCTGAACGCCGGCATCGGCTCCAACAAGCTGCTCACCGACATGCCCCTCGGCGGTGACGCCGGCATCGCGCGGTTCACCCGGGACGTCCTGGACCAACCCCGCGTCGGCACGGTCGTCGTGCTCATCGGCATCAACGACATCCAGCACATCGACGACCCGGTGAGCGGCATCGAGGACGACTCACCCCCGGCAACCGCCCGGCAGTTGATCGACGGGCACCGCACACTGATCCGCGCCGCCCACGCCCGTGGGGTGAAGGCCGTCGGAGCCACGCTCACTCCCTTCCGGGGCGCGGCGGGCTGGACGCCCGCAGGCGAAGCGATCCGCGGGCGGCTGAACGAGTGGATCAGCACCAGCGGCGCCTACGACGCCGTCGTCGACTTCGCGCACGCCCTGGACCCCGGCGGAACCGGCCGCATCCGCGACGACCTGCACATCGGCGACCACCTCCACCCCAGCCCCGACGGATACCGCGCCATGGCCGACGTCGTCGACGTCGCCGTACTGGATCAGTGAAGCAGCCCGCCGCGGCAGCCGACGGCGGCCCTGGGGGAGGGGCTGAGGGCATCGAACTCGGCAGGCTCGCAGTGGTCATGTGGTGCGACGTCGCATCCGCCCTGTCCCTCAGGGAACAGCTGCGGTAAGAGAAGACTGCGGCCAGCCAACTGGCCGGAGTTACACCGCCCCTATGACGAGGGCGTGTCTTCCCGACACAAGTGGGGCAACCGCTGCCGTGTCTGCCAAGCGAGCAGCGCGGACTCAGGACCCGGCGTACCAGCCACCCGCGCCGCTGCCTTCCGAGGGGTCGAACGACTGGTGCAGTCCCAGCAGAGCGGCCACCAGCCGGGGGTCCCAACTGCCGTCCAGGACCCGGTACTCGTCCGCGACGCCCCGGAAGACAAGGTGCGCCCGGCGTGCGGAGTCGCGCCATGTCACCCGGCGTGGCTTGCCGAAGCCGTCGTCGCCCTCGCCGAGCAGGGACAGGATGAGCCATACCAGGCTCACGGGCAGGCCGATGGGCCACCACACCGCCCACCAGAAAAGGCGCCCGCGGAAGCCTCGCACGGAGTGCCCCGCCGCCGACTCGACGGTCCAGCGTGCGCGGGCGCCGCGCAGGGCGCTACCGGGTCGGTACGTGATCCGGCCCAGCGGGGCACCGTACGGGTCGTCGACGCGGTACACGGCGGGGCGCCCACCCGCACGTGAGCCCGTCTCCTGCGTCGACACTCGCGCGATCGCGGTGTGACCTTCACCGACGACATCGAAGGACCGGTCCGAGGGATCCGCGACTCCGTTGCCGTCCGCGACGCGGCAGAGCAACCCGACGGCGACATCCCCCTCCCGTCCCACGCCGTCGCCACGGCGCACGACGACCGGCGAGGACGCCCCGTACCGCACGTTGTACGTCATCCGCCCCTGAGTCACGCTGTGTCCCCTTGCCCTGCCCTGCCCTGCCTTGCCGTACGGCGGCGCTTCCGCCTTTCATGATCCCACGCGCCGTTCACAGGCCCCGGGGACCGCCTCGACGGGGGAGTGCGGGGCGACAGCAGGGGACGTCGTCGCCCGTGACACCACCGATGTGCTGTGGCTCTACCAGGACAAAGGCGCCGGACGTGATCGCCCGGGCAGGCCACCGGCGCCGTACATGCCACGGGTTCGATGGGATGACAGCGCTGGCGACTTCTCTGTGCTGGCGAACCAGCGGTCTTCTGCCACTGGAGGAAGTCCTCCCTGCCCCTGTTCAGGGGGCGAAGGCTCTGAGGCTCGCCTCGACGAGGGAGTCGGCGTATGCGGCGGTGAGCGGGGCGCTGCGATGCAGCCACCGCTGGAACAGGGGCGCGTACAGGACTTCGAGGACCAGGTCGAGATCTGCGCCGGGGTCGAGCTGGCCCGCTTCCTGGGCGCTGCGCAGGCGTGCCTTCTTGGCTTCGTCCAGCGGCCGGGCCAGCTTGTCCTGGTACTCGGCCGCCAGCGCCGGGTCGTTGGCGATCTCGGTGTTGAGCGCGCGGATGAGCCGGTCGAAGGCGGGATCGGCGAACTCCTCCGCCGTTGCGCGCATGACGAGTTTGAGGTCCGCCTCGAGGTCGCCGGTGTCCGGCAGCGCGAGGGACTGCCCGTCGGCGTTCTCGCTCAGAGCCAGCAGTGCGGCGAAGACGACCGCGCTCTTCGACGGCCACCGCCGGTAGATCGTCTGCTTGCCGACGCCGGCCCGGGCGGCGATGGCCTCGACCGTGACCTTCTCGTATGCCTCTTCCGCGACCAGTTCGCGGGTCGCCGCGAGGATCGCCTGCCGGGACCGTTCCTTGCGCCGGGAGTGGTCCGGCCCCTTCTCGATGGCCATGGGAGCAGCCTAGCCCGGATCAGAAACAAGACGGTCCGTCTTGCGTGCAGCCCCGCTGGTGTCCTAAGCTTCAGGAAACGAGACGATCCGTTTACTTTACTGAGGGTGGGATTCGTGACGGAACCGAAAGTCTGGCTCATCACCGGGGCGTCCCGAGGCCTGGGCAGGGCCTTCACCGAGGCCGCCCTGGCGGACGGCCACCAAGTGGTAGCCGTCGCCCGCAACGTCGAACCCCTGGAAGATCTCGCCGGGAAGTACCCCGGCCGCCTGCTGGCGTTCCCGATGGACGTCGCCGACCGCCGAGGCGTGTTCGAGGGCGTGGAGCGGGCGGCGGCTGCGTTCGGCAGGCTCGACGTCGTCGTCAACAACGCCGGCGGATTGCTCTACGGCATGGTGGAGGAGGCCACGGAGGAGCAGATCCGCGCGCACCTCGACGTGAACTTCTTCGGCGCAGTGTGGGTGGCCCAGGCGGTCCTTCCCCACCTGCGCGCCCAGGGTGGCGGACGGCTCCTGCAGGTCACCTCGATGGGCAGTGGCGGCGGCATGGCCACCGTCGGCTTCTACGGCGCGGGCAAGGCCGCGCTGGACTCCGTCAGCGAGGCCCTCTCCATGGAAGTCGAACGCTTCGGCATCAAGGTCACCAACGTGCAGATGGGCGGCTACAACACCGGCCTGTTCACCACCGGCACCACCGCGACCGAAGCTCTGCCGCACTACCGGACCCTGCGCACCGAGATGGAGGAGATGTGGGGCGACACCACCGGCCCCGAGCCGGAGACCGCCGCTCCGGTCATCCTGGAACTGGCCGCCCTCCCGGACCACTCCCGGCGCAAGGAACGGTCCCGGCAGGCGATCCTCGCGGCGACCCGCGAACTGGTCGCGGAAGAGGCATACGAGAAGGTCACGGTCGAGGCCATCGCCGCCCGGGCCGGCGTCGGCAAGCAGACGATCTACCGGCGGTGGCCGTCGAAGAGGCGGCCTAGGTGTATTGACCCGCAGGGTTGTTGACGCGGGTGATGGGCGGCTGTCCGTCGAGTGCGGTGTGGCAGCGGTGGTGGTTGTAGGTGTGGAGGAAGTCTGCCGGTGCCGTTGTCCGCTCGGTGTTCGAGGTGTAGGGCCGTAGGTAGGCCCATTCGTCGAGCAGGGTGCGGTTGAAGCGTTCGACCTTGCCGTTGGTCTGCGGCCGGTAGGGCCGGGTCCTCTTGTGGGTGATGCCGGCCGCGGCCAGCGTCTGGGTGAACAGCCTGGACTTGTAACAGGAGCCGTTGTCGGTCAGGACCCGTTCGACGGTGATGCCGTGGGCGGCGAAGAAGGCGTTCGCCCGCTGCCAGAAGCCGGCGGCGGTCTCCTTGCGCTCGTCGGTGAGGACCTCGCTGTAGGCCAGGCGGGAGTAGTCGTCGACGGCGGAGTGGACGAACGAGTAGCCGATCACCGGCTTGCAGCTGCGGCGTCGGTCGGTGGTGGCGAGTTTGTTGTCCATCGCCTGTCGGCGGTCCATGATCTTGTGTCCGCCGCCGTCGGGGATATTGCCGAGCTTTTTGATGTCGACGTGGACGAGTTCGCCCGGCCGGGCGCGTTCGTGGCGGCGGACGATTGCCCCGGTAGGCCGGTCCAGCCAGGCGAGGCGGTTGAGGCCGTGGCGGGTCAGGATGCGGTGCACGGTCGAGGCGGGGAGGCCCAGGACCGGTCCGATGCGGGCTGGGCCGAGCTTGCGGTCGGTCCGCAGTCGGCAGACTTGGGCCTCGACCGCGGGCGAGGTGCGGTGGGGTGTGGTTCGGGGCTTGCTGGAACGGTCGTGCAGGCCGGCCTCACCCTCGGCCCGCCAGCGGCGGATCCACTTGTGCGCCGTGGGCCGCGATATGCCCATCTCGGCCGCCACATGCGCGACGGGGCGGCCGGACAGGACGCGTTCGACCAGGATCCGTCTGCCGTGAACGGTCAAACGGGCATTACGGTGGGACACGAAGACCTCCGTGCGGTGCAGTCCTAGACAGCTCCACCACACCGGAGGTCTTCGCCATGATCAAGACCCAGCCCTGTTAACAACGCTCGTGATCAATACACCTAGGCCGTCGCCGACGGCGTCGAGGCCTGCACCCACTGCCGTGCCGACACGGTGCTCGGTATCGCCTGACGCTGGCCTTCGCCGCCGAGTGCCAGCATGGGGACGACCCCGCGTGAATGGCCCGTACGGCGCGAGCGTGAGCAGCCCGAACCCGGAGAGTCGACCGCGCTGAACGCGCCGCCGCCTGACCCTCGCGCAAGCCCTTGGCGGAGGCGGGCTCCAAGTGCTGCGACGTTGGTCGGCGGGGACCGACTGGTCACGCATGGAGTCCTTCATTCGCCGCGCTTCTCAGCCATCACCCCATTGGTAGCCAACTCGAAGAATCTCACTGAATCTGCCGAGGAGATGCAGTTGGGGGATCGAGCAGGGGGCACCGCAACCCGGCGAAGTGCCTGATTGTGGTTATCCCCACCGGCCAGGCATGGCTTACCGGATGGACACCGTGAGGGGTGTACAGAGATCCTGTGTCCCGAGACGACTTGACCACGCATGGCGAAGGGGTATCTCATCGATGCGCATTGTCCTCATCGGGCCGCCCGGAGCTGGCAAGGGCACGCAGGCGGTGCGTCTTGCCGCACATCTGTCGATCCCTCACATTTCCACGGGTGATCTATTCCGCGAGCATATTGACCAGGGAACCGAGCTTGGACAGCACGCCCGCACCTGTATCCGCGACGGCCTTTTGGTGCCGGATGAGGTCACGATCGGCATGGTCAAGGAGCGCCTAGCCCGTCCCGACGCTCAGGGCGGTTTCTTACTAGACGGCTTCCCCCGGAATCTCGCCCAGGCTGAGGCGCTGGACGGCATCCTGGTCGACCCGGAATCAAAGCTGGATGCTGTGCTCGAGCTGGAGATTTCCGAAGCGGAAGTGGTCAAGCGAGTCACTGGACGGCGGTTGTGCCGAATGGATCGCGGGCACATCTTCCACGTCTACTTCAATCCCCCTGAAGTCGCGGGTGTGTGCGACGCCTGTGGAGGGGAGCTCTACCAGCGAGATGACGATCGCGAGGCAACTATTCGACAACGACTTAAGGTATATCGCAGCGAGACGGCTCCGGTCATTGACCGATATCAAGCCCAGGGTTTCGTAACCACAATCTCGGCCCTGGGCTCCGTGAAAGAGGTCCTGAACCGCGCGCTCCGTTCAATCGGCAAAGAATAGTCGATGCCTCCGGAATGTAGAATTGTCGACCTGATTGTCAGGGTATGGCCTTCGATTTTTTACCCAAGATGATGCCGGCATGCGAGTGTCCGGGGGCTTGGACGGAAAAGGGTAAAAATATCGATGCGAGGCGGGGCGACCGGGCGGGAAGGCCATGTTCACTCGCACCCGTGCAGCCTCTTTGGCCGAAACCGTCTTGCGGTGTGAGGGTTGCCCCCTTGCCGACATGGGCGGCCAGCCAGATCGTCAGGTTCCGGACACGTCAAAGAAACCGCATGCTGGTCTGACAGCATCCGTGGCAGGGTTGCGACGACAAGCACAACCAGACACTAGTTCGGCCCGTTTGGGTCAGAATTGGTCAACTCTAGGGGAGGGCTTTCCTCATGCGGATGAGTTCCGACTGGCGTGCACGTACGGCATCCACCTGCGCCGGCCTGCTGATAATGGGCGGCGCAGCGGTCGCCGTCGCGCCGCAGGCCTCTGCCGGCGGTGACGGAAACAAGGTCCACAACTGCTTCGGCCGGTGGTACAACACCGACTGGGACCAGCGATGCGGCAGCCTCGGTGCGAACTACACCGGTACGTACGTGTCCACGGCCAACTGCAGCTTCGAGCCGGACAACACGATGGAGCAGTGGCGGAGAATGGGCAGTACTGCGGTGTACAACGGGCACGACTGCGACTGGTCCGCAGCGGGCGTGCAGACCTACTTCTACGAGTAGGAAGCCTCGCGCCGCCGCCAGCGGCCTGATGCAGTGATGCTGCGGCCTGTCTGCCCGCACTCCAATTGCGGGCAGACAGGCCGCGTTTCCCATTTTACTCACGCACGGCAAGGTGCCTATATGCAGGTTCACGTATCCGACCTTCGTCAGGGATATTCGGGACGTGTGGTCCTTGAGGGACTCGACCTCGAACTCCGCCCCGGTGTAACTGGCCTCCTCGGGCCCAACGGCGCAGGTAAGTCAACTTTGATGCGGACCCTGGCTACGGTGCAGCCACCTCTGCGCGGCCGTGTTGCCCTCGATGGTGTGACCATCGAGGGAGAGAAGGCCGCGAGGCACATCCGCCGCAGGATCGGCTATCTGCCCCAGCGGTTCGGATGGGACCCGGGGATGCGCGTGCGTGACTTCGTCGAGTATGCGGCATGGATGCGCGAGGTCCCTGGCAAACTCCGGCCCAGCGCTGTTGCGCGAGCACTGAGCCAGGTTGACTTGGCGGACCGCAAGCAGGAGCGGATGTCCCGGCTCTCCGGTGGCATGCGGCAGCGTGCGGGAATCGCATGGGCCATCGTCGGCGACCCTGATCTGGTGATCCTTGACGAGCCCACCGTAGGTCTGGACCCACGCCAGCGCCTGCAGTTCCGTCGGATCCTCGCTGAACTCACGGACACCACAGTCCTCCTGAGCACTCACCTCATTGACGATGTGGCCGCCGCTTGTGATCGCGTCGTCGTCCTGCACAGCGGGCGGGTGCTCTTCCATGGTGAGGTGGCCGAGATGGCAGACCGGGCCGCTGACGGGACCGCCGGACACACCCCGTTGGAGCGCGCCTACATGGAACTGTTGCCGGACGGAGAGCGGGAACTGTGACCTCTTTTCTCCTCGCACTGCGTTCTTCCCCGCTGCGGTGGCTACTCGTTCCCCTGATCGCACTCGATCTCATCCTCATCCTCGCCCGTGACGACTACTGGCACGGGTTGTGGGGAGACACCGGCGCCGTAGGACAGGTTCCCACCCTCCTCCTGGGCGTTTTCGCCGCGGCTGCAACAGCGTGGACCTCCTCGCTGCGCCGCCCGGTCGAGACGGCAGACACTCTGGCCGCGATGCCCCGTCCCAGGCCGCAGGCCGAACTGTCACGCCTTGCCGTGGTCCTGTATCTCTTCCTCGTTCCGTACCTGGTAGGGCAGGCGGTCTGCTTCACAGTCACAGCGTCTTCGTGGCCGCCCGGCTTCAACCAGTACCTGGGGTACTTCCTGCTCGGTGTCGCGACCCTCCTGACCGCGACAGGATTCGGCTGGGTCGTCGGGCGGCTGCTGTCCACCCGCTGGGGGCCGGCGGCCGGTGCTCTCGGCTGGCTGCTCATTCCCATGGCGCTCGACATCGACTTTTCCGTAACAAATGGCCCGGCCCGAATGCAGCCCGACCTCCCGGACATAGGGATGCGTTTGCTGGCCGCGTTGCTGCTCCTTACTGCCTGCCTCTGGCTGCCGTACGGCCCCCGAATCTCGCGCATCAACCCACTGGCAGGGCTTGCTACCATCCTGGCTCTCGCCGCGACCGCGGCAGCCTCTGGAAATCCTGTGATTGATGAGCGGCACGGCTCCCCATCAATGACCTGCGTCAAGGGCAGTGCCGACATCTGCTTGTGGCCCGAGGAGGACAAGTACAAGGCGATGGCCCAGGATGTGCTGACGCGGGCCGAACACCTCCCTCCAGTACTGGACATGCCGAAGACGGTGTACTCGAACGGCCTTGTCTACACCATGGACCGCAGGTGGGGCGGTGACTTCTACCTCGACAGCGGTTCCGTCTGGTCAATGGCAGACGGTGTGGCAAGGGCGATCAGCACGCAGACGTTCGCCGCCTGCCAAGAAAACAACTTCAAGGGCTTTCTCGCTCTAGAGAACGCCGACGATCAATCGGTGCTCGCTGTGGAACGTTGGCTGGAGAAACGGCTGGCCGGTGGCGGCGAGCCGGAGTACAAGGAAGCGGGAATGACGGCATCCATGGCGAAGGCAATGGAGACCGGCAAGGAAATGGCCGACCGTCCTGCGGCGGAGCAGAGCGCGTGGGTCACGGCAACGGTGCGGCGCGTCCTGGACAAGTACTGTGCCTGACACTCCTTCCGGTACACGCCCCGGCACATTGCTGCCAACCCGGTGGCTCGGTCGGGGCAATCGCTTCCACCCACCGTGCGGCGTAAGGCAGCCGGGCAGCGTCCTGCTCATGGTCCTGCTCAGCGGGCTGGCCGTTGCCTGGCTGGGAGACAAAATGGCCCCTCTGCCTACCGTGGCGGGGTCGCAAGGCCCAGGGACTCCGAGCTGGCGAATGCTGGCCATGTTCGCGGGCGTCCTGCCTGTTCTGTCCCTGCACAGTCGCATGGCGGCGCTGGAGGCAGTCGGCACTACCCGCTTTCACCGCGGGAGGGCGTTGCGGCTGTCAATTCTGTGGGCCATGAGCATGACCATTTTCCTGGGCACGTGCGCCATGTCCGTGGAAGGCCGAGTACTGGAAGTCATGGCCGGTGCTCTTCCTGGATGGACCGGGCTGGGTCTGCTCAGCGGGCGCATGTTCGGTTGGCGACAGGGGTGGATCTTGCCCGCATTGGTTCTTCTTCTCGTCAGCTACTGGAGTGTGCAGGATATAACAGGCAGCTATCCATGGTGGGACTTCACCCGCTCGCCGTTGGAGCAGCCGACCAGTCTCGGGATGAGTCTGGGACTGCTGGCCGTAGGGATAGCGGCCTACCGGATGACACCCTGGCGCCTGCGACGTCTGCTTCAGCAGGGGTGACGAAGGCCAGGTCCTCGTATCTCACGTCGTGACTCGTCTGTCTCCGGGCGAGGGCCTTCATGTCGGACGAGGGCATGGGAGAGGAAGGACCCGCTCCGTCAACTGCCCGCGAAGGCGCGTGCCGGCGACCACGGCCCCGGCAAGCCATCCCGCCCCGGTCAGTTCGTCGAACACAGCCTGCAGTTGAGCCGTCTCGTTAGCGGCCAGGGAGGCGAGCAGGTCCGTGGCGATGCCCTGATGGCTTTGTTCACTTCTAGGACTTGTCCGGCCGATCATGTGACTACTCCGTGCCCGAGTCGTTCCTGTGGGCATGGGGCGGGGTGATCTGAGTGATGCCGAGTGGGAGCGGCTGCGGCCGTTCCTGCCGGTCAGCAACGGGCGTTGTGGCAGGTGGCGGGATCACCGGCAGGTGATCGACGGGATTCTGCACCGGGTGCGGACCGGGGTGCAGTGGCGTGATCTGCCTGAACGGTTCGGGCCGTGGAAGACGGTCTACGAGCGCCACCGCCTGTGGTCGGCCGACGGCAAACTGGGAACGCTTGCTCCAGCAGGTCCAGGCCGTGGCCGACGCCGCTGGCGAGATCGACTGGGACATCTCGGTCGACTCCACCATCGTCCGCGCGCATCAGCACGCGGCCGGCGCCCGTACCGACCCGCCTCCGGCACCGGGATCAAAAGGGGCCGAAGGGATGGAACAACAGGACGAGACGCCGTGGCAGAGTCTCGTCGCCCGCCTGGTGGAGGTGGTGCTGGAAGCGAGGGCCTGGGCCGCTCGCGCGGCGGGTTCACCAGCAAGCTCTACCTGAGCGCGGACGGCCGCTGCCGCCCGCTGTCCTTGATCGTCACGCCAGGTCAGCGGGCGGACTGCACCCAGTTCAAGCCGGTCCTTGAGAAGATCCGGGTGCCCAGACCTGGCCTGGGCCGGCCACGCAAGAAGCCTGACAGCCTCGCGGCCGACAAGGCTTACAGCAACGGCCCCATCCGCGAGTACCTGCGACGACGGGGCATCCGCCACACCATCCCGGAGAAGACCGACAGCCAGGCGGCCCGCCTTCGCAAGGGCTCACGCGGTGGACGGCCGCCCGGCTTCGATGAGGACCGCTACAAGAAGCGCAACACTGTCGAACGGGCGATCAACCGCCTGAAGCAGTCCCGAGCCGTTGCTACTCGCTATGACAAGCGCGGCTACGTCTTCCTCGGCACCGCCACCGCGGCGGCCGTCGCCATCTGGCTCCGCACATGAGCTCCTACGCGACCCAGCAGTAGACGCCCTGGTTCTGGCGCCGGGCGCTGCTGACGAGGTCAGCCAGATCACTCAGGATCGCGTCCGCGATCTCCGTGTCAATGGTCTCGCCGTCCTGTTCGCGGGATTTAGCAGCGTCGGCGGCGCGTCACTGCCCGGCGGGTGCGGGTGCGGGTGCGGGTGCGGGTGCTGGGCGGGTGAGTCCGGCTCCGACCCTGGCCAGCATCTGGCCGAGGAGGTGGAGAGCCCGTGCCCGTCCAGTAGGCGTCGGTGAGTTTCTCGATCACCGCGAGAGTCTGACTGTCGTCTTGGGCGGCCAGCACGAGGATGAAGCGCACGTAGTCACCGATGTCGGTGCCCTGGGGGTGCTGGTTCATGATGGTGTGCAGGCGCGCTGTCAGGGCGGGCAGAGTGCGGTCCGTCGGGAAGACGACTGCGAGGCCGGCGAGGGCCATCCGAACTGCGGGGCATTCGGCGGGCCAGCGGGCCAGCAGATCAGGGGTGTGCAACTAGACCGCGTTGCGGGCCCGGGCCTCGCTGTCGGGATCGGCATGCTGCGGGGTGGCCGGCCAGGTCTCAGCGAGGTGGCGCTCGGCAACGGTGGCGGACCGGAACAGCAGGTCGACGGCTTGGAACCGGTGTCGGGCGGGAATCCGGTCGTCGACGGCCAGGGCCACGAGCAGGACGAGGCCGTCAGCGGTGGTCGGCTGGCAGGTGTCCTGATGGAGGATCTCGTTGTAGAACTCGGCGAGGAAGGCCCGGTCGTCCCAGTCGGGGTCGATCTCTGAGCCGAACAGCATCGCCGCTTGGAGCGGCATGCGGTCCGGCAGGCGATCGGCGATGACGTCCCGGAAGAGCTGCCGGATCGGCGGACCACAAGCGATCGCGTGGTGCTGGGTCTGCTCGGGTGCGGCGTGCGTGTCCATGACCAGCGCAGCCTACTGGAGCGTCTCAGGCTGACGGCCCGGCGCCCGGAGGGCGGCGGGCCGTCGAGGCAGGAAGCGGCAGAGATCAGCCGGCCTTGGCCGCCTCCTCGGCGCGGGCTCGGGTGCTGGCGAGGCGGTAGGAGTCGGTGCCGGTCTCGATGATGGTGCCGTTGAAGGTGAGCCGGTCGACGATGGCCGCGCAGAGGCGGGGGTCGGTGAACGTCTTGGTCCAGCCAACTGGGGCTGGCACTTGTTCGTTGGATCGCATCCGCCCTGCGACGTGCCCGTATCTGGGTCCTGGGCGGCTCTTTGATTGTCTTGCTGACAGCGCGGTTTTGTAGGCGCTACCTTCATTCGTCAGGTGCGAGAAAGGTGTGCCGGATGGTGGAGTCGCGTCTGCGGGTGATCGAGGGCCGGACGGTGCCCGAGATACCCGTTGCCTGGGATCCATGGGAGTTCCAGGCCCTGTGTGTGGAGGCGTTCGTGGCTTCCTGGCGGGCCCGAGGGTTCAGCCCGGTGACGGTAGACAACGACATCGGCCTGCTGGAGCGGACATTGAAGGCGCTGGGGCGGCCGGCATGGGATGTCACGCCCGAGGACATCGACCGCGTGGTCGGTGGCCTGGCCGTGGAGGGGCGGGCTCCGTCCACCCGCCGCGGATACGTCCAGATCTTCAAGGGCTTCCACCGGTTCCTGCAGGCCCGTAGGGCCGTTGAGATCGAGGCCGCGTTCGGGGTCCGGCTGGTCTGCCCGGTGGACGAGTTCAACGCGTCGCGGCATGTCGGCGACGACTCGCCAGCCCTGCTGCCGCCACCGACGCCGGAGCGGGTCGAGGAGTTCTTCGACTTCCTCAAGGCCAGGATCGCCACCGCCCGCAAGTACGCACCCGCCGCCCGCGACTACGCGCTGTTCCGGACGCTGTATCACGCCGGCCTGCGCTCGGAGGAGGCTTCGCTCCTGGATCGCCCAGACGTCCACTTCGGCCGCGGCCCGTTCGGCAAACTGCACGTGCGCTTCGGCAAGGGCGCCCACACCTCCGGCCCCCGGCCGCGCTGGGTGCCCATGCTCGACCAGCTGGACCTTGTCCTGCGCTGGTTCCTCGACGACGTCCGCGGCAAGTTCCCCGACTCGCCCCCGCTGTTCGCCGACGAGTCGGGCGGCCACCTGCACCAGGGCACCGTCCGCAATCGCCTGCGCTATCTGATGGAACTGGAGGGCCGCCCAGCCGCTGACCGGTTCAGCCCACATGCACTGCGGAGGGCCTGCGCGACCCACAACTACGAGCGCGGAGTGGACCTGGTGGCCATCCAGCAGCTGCTCGGTCATTGGACTGTCAGTTCCACGATGAGATACGTCCGGCCCTCGGCCACGTTCATCGAGGACGCATATCGACGCGCCGTGACCAGCACGCTCGGCGAGCTCACCGGAGAGGAACCCACGCCGTGAACATCAAGTGGAAGCTGCGGATGGCCGCCGCTCAGCGCGAGGTCTGGACCGGTGCCCAGCTGCGGCGGCTCCTGGCCGAGAAGGCCGGCCTGGAACTGTCCTCCGCCTCGGTGTCTGCCCTGTTCACCAAGGAACCCTCGCAGGTGAAGATGTCCACGCTCGCAGCGTTGTGCACCGCGTTGGAGTGCACCCCCAACGACCTG
This sequence comes from Streptomyces sp. T39, assembly GCF_008042045.1. Taxonomy (GTDB): domain Bacteria; phylum Actinomycetota; class Actinomycetes; order Streptomycetales; family Streptomycetaceae; genus Streptomyces. Next base: position 11,442 of record NZ_RDBP01000059.1, on the reverse strand, counting down.
ATCGAGGTCGACACCACCCCAGTCGAACGTCCTCCGGCTCCTCCTCGACCAGCGGTAGATCTTCCCCGGGTCGCCTCGGCCCGGGGCCGGTCCATGCCGCCGATCTGAGCAAAGGATGGTGCGGGCGAGGCATGGGCAAGCGACAGCGGGACTGCGTCGGGTGCGGGGCGCCGGTCGGCTTCATCGACCGGCAGCACTGCTGCCGCTGGACGGCCCGGATGAAGGACGAAGCCGCTCGCGCGTCCTGCCCTGCCTGTGGGCGGTCACGCGTCCTGCAGGCCGACACCGGACGGTGCATCACCTGCTCGCGGACCTGCGCGGGCTGCGGCCGCCCGGTCCGCTCACCGGCCGCCAGCCACTGCGGGATCTGCCGACGCGAAGCCGACAGGCAGGCCGCGAAGCGGCTCTGTCCTCGCTGTCAGCGGCCCGGCTTCCTGCAGACCGGCACGGGATGGTGCGGCCACTGCTCGCGCCAGCGGCAAACCAAGCAGCCACCGCGGAAGTGCGCCGACTGCGGCCAGGTGCGGCGCCATGCCGGGCTCGGACTCTGTTCGGCCTGCTGGCAGAAGCACCCCGACCGGCCCTTCTTCGCTGCCGAGAATCTGGCCGCGCGGCTCGCCGAGCCGGTGCCCTGGCTTGGTGACTTCGCCGGCCATCTCGCCGAACGGCACTGCGCGAGTCGCGCCTGCACCATGATCAGCACCTTGGGCAGACTGCTGGAGGACGAACAGCCCAACCACCCCCAGGCCCTGCTGGAGCGCGCCCGCCACCCCGGCCGGTCGATTGGCTCCCTCGCCCGGGCGCTCGAAGGCTTCTTCACTCAGCGCGGCCTTGCCCTTCCCACCGACCAGGCTCAACGGCTTGCCGCCGGTCGCCGCCGACGCCGCATCGACGCCGCCCCGCTCCCGCTGCGGCCGCAGGTGCAGGCGTTCGCGGAGTCCATGCTGCGAGCACGCGAGCGCGCCCTGAAGGCCGGCACCCTGCCTCGCACGGACAGCACCATCGAGGCGGCCCTGGCCATCGTCCGTGACCTCGCCCGCTTCCTGACCGGCACGCGCAACAAGCAGGACTGGGCACTGACCGACGTGCACGACGTCGAGGCGTTCCTGGCGACCATGCCCAAGGCCCGCCAACGCCGACTGACCGTGCTGCGGCAGTACTTCCGCTTCGCCCGCTCCCGCAAGGTCGTACTCATCGACCCCACCCGGGGAGTGAAGGCCAAAGGCCCGTCCGGGTTCAGCGGCACCACCGTCGCCGTCGACCAGCAGCGCCAGCTGTTCCGCCGCTGGACCACCGGCACCGACGCGTACCCGCACGAGGCACTGCTCGGAATCCTGGCCCTCCTCCACGCGGCCTCCAGCAGTGAGGTCCGGCTCCTGCGCGTAGACGACCTCGACCCGACCAACCGCAGTCTCCGCCTGGGAAAACGGCCACATCCGGTGCCTATGGACCCGGCCAGCTGGTCGGTGCTGCAGCGCTGCCTGGCCCACCGCGAGAGTCAGCACACCGACAACCCCCATGTGATCGTCACCAAGATCACCAAGAGCGGCCGGGCACCGGCGTCGACCGCCTATGTCAGCCACCTCCTGGACCCCTGCGGCGTTGCGCCTCGGACTCTGCGGTGCACCCGCCTTGCCTACCTCGTGAACACTCTGGACCCCAAGCTCGTCGCCGCAGGGCTCGGCATGGATCCCGAGGGCGTCATGATCTACCTCGCCGACCAGGTCGATGCAGGACGCCTCCCTGACGCGTGCTCTCGGCGACGGGTGGGGCCTTCGTGATCTACCGTTCAATCGATGAGCTCCCACGACACCGACCTCGACACGCCGACCGCCGTGACCGTCAGCTGCCACAACAACCGCTCCGTCAGCGTGCGGCTCTGCGACTCTTCCCGGCCTGACGAGGACCGCGTGCAGTACGCCGTCGAGGCGGCCGCGCCGGGGCTGACAATCCGCGTTGACGGGGTGGTCGCCTGGAACTGGGGTGCCGACCTGGCGCCCTTCCTGGAGGGACTGGCGGCCGACTTCCGCGGCTGGGACGGGCAGCGGGTCTGGCAGACCAACGACCGCGATCTCACCATCAGCGCGGTCTTCCACTCCGGCGGTCACGTCGGGCTGACCTGGACTCTTCGCCCATGGCGAAGTGCGGCCGGTGGTTGGGAGGCATCCGTCACGACCTGGCTCGACGCCGGCGAGCAGATGTCTGCCCTCGCGGTCGACGTCCGACGCTTCCTGACACAGCAGGACGGTGGCCGTGGCTGATCTGCGGCTCGTCTGGACTCTCAACGGACACGGGTGGGCGGACTGCAGTATCGCTGACGGGCAAACCGATGCCGAACTCACAGCCTCGTACATCACCGGCGCCCCCGAGGACCTTCTGACGGCGATCGCCCGGCTGGTCAGCGGTGAGGCCGAGACGCGTGCCCAGTTCGAGGCAGAGCCCACCGCTTTCCGGTGGATCTTCTACCGTGCAGGCAACGACGTGTGGATCCGCCTCCTTCAGCTACCGGACGGCGCCAAGCACGACAACGCCGGGACCGAGATCTGGTCGACCCAGCAGAGCGTCGATGCAGTGGCGCGAGCAGTGATCCGCTGCTTCGACGAAGTCGCCAGGAAGCACGGCGAGAGCGGATACCGCGGCAAGTGGGGCGAACACTTCCCCCGCACCGAACTTGAAACCCTGAGATCGCTCTGGCGCACACACACCGGTCCGACCCGGCAGGCTGAACCCCCGAACCCGTCGACATTCGGCGCTGCCTCGCACACGTTCGCCGGAACATGTGCGCTTTGCCGAAGGACTCGTTGGAGGCGATGGCGACGCTGTTCTTCTCCTCGCGTTCGGTCAGGACCTGGAAGAGGAACTCGGCGCCGCGGCGGTCGAGTTCCATGTAGCCGAGCTCGTCGATGCACAAAAGATCAACACGGCCGTAGCGGGCGATCGTCTTGGACAGCTGCTTCTCGTCGGCGGCCTCGACGAGCTCGTTGACCAGCTTCGTGGCCAGCACGTACTTGACCCGGTAGCCGGCCATCGCCGCCTCGGTTCCCAGAGCGATCAGCATGTGCGACTTGCCGGTCCCGGAGTCACCGATCAGGCAGAGCAGCTGACTCTTCTTGATCCAGTCGCAGCTGGCGAGCGTGTGGATCACAGCCGCGTCGATGTTCGGGTTCGCGTCGAAGTCGAAGGTCCGCAGGGACTTGTCCCGGGGGAAGCCTGCCGCCTTGATCCGCCGTTCTGAACGGCGCCGGGACCGGTCGTCGCACTCGGCCATCAGCAGCTCGGCGAGGAAGCCGCGGTAGGTCATCTGGTCCTTCAACGCCCGGTCGGCGATGTCGGAGAACTCGTTTCTGATCGAGGGGAGCCGCAGCAGGCGGCAGGCGGTGTCGATGGCCGTGGTGGCGGCCTGCTCGGTCAATCCTCGCTGGCGGGGCAGGGTCACTGTGCTTCTCCCTCGCGGTGTTCACCGCCGCTGGCGCGGCGGCGTCGGAGCAGTTGGTCGTAGTGGGTCACCGAGGGCAGAGGCGTGGTGTCCGGGGGAAGATGCGCGAGCCGCCACTCGTGCAGGAACGTCACCGTGGCCGCGCCGCCAGCGTCCGCCGGCGAAGGGTGCCCGGCGGGTTCGTCCTCGGCCTGGGCGACCTTGCGGGCCTCCAGCGCGACCGCGTCCGCCGTCAGGGCCCCGGCCCGCAGAGCCATTGCGAGGCCGGCGACCAAGTGCTCGTGCGAGATGTGGCGGGCCAGCAGCAGCACCTCGATCAGGGCCCTGGTTCCGGCGGTGTCTCCGTGGGCCCTGACCGCCGCGGCCCACCAGGCGTCATGGACCGGGGTGAACTTGCCTGCCGAGCGGGCTTGTTCGAGCGCCGTCGCGCCGGGGAAAGCCCCCGGCTTGCGGATCAGGGCCTCCAGGTAGTGGGCCAGATCCAGGCGGCAGCCGCCCTTCGCGATCAGACGCTCGTGCCGGGCAACTTCCACGTTCCGGTCGTAAACCACCAGGTGAGAAGCGTGAAGCACGACCCGGACCCGCTTGCCGATCAGCCGGACCGGGACCGAGTACCGGTTCGTGCGGACCGCGATCTGGCTGTAGGGGTCGACCCTCGGAGTGAACAGCCGGCCCGTCTCGAACGGCTCCTCGGGCAGCGGCATCAGCAGCGGACGCTCGACCTGGAAGTACTCGTCGATCGTCCGCGGCCGCGAACCGATCCGGCGCCGGCCGTCATGCAGGTCCCACTGGTCGACGAGCTCGTTCAGCTCGGCCAGCGAGTCGACCTCGGGCACCGGTGTGAAGTGGTTGCGGCGGAAGTAGCCGATCTGCCCTTCCACTCCGCCCTTCTCGTGGGCGCCCTCGATGCCGGGCCGGCAGTAGAAGCTCTCGATCCCGAAGTGCGACCTGAATGCGATCCATCGGTCGGCCTCCACCCTGGCCCGGCTCAGCCCCAGTACTCGGGCGACGGCAGCCTTCAAGTTGTCGTAGCGGACCTTGCTCCGCGGGACCCCACCCAGCGTCCGAAGCGCGTGCACGTGCCCTTCGAAGAAGGCCTCCTGACCGCAGGACGCGAACACGCGATGGACGGCCTTGCCCGAGTAAGACAGGCGGAAGGAGAACAAATAGCAGGTCACAAGCTCACCGGCGAGCCGGATCGTCACGTCGCCGAAGTCGACCTCGGCCTCCATGCCAGGCTGGTGGGTCTGCGGCACGAACGCTTCGATCGGCGCCTTCCCCGACTCGACGAGGATCTGCGGTTTCCTGTCGGAGACGTAGCGACGGACCATCTGGTAGGAGACGTCCGCGGCGTGTTCCTCGACCAGGCGATGGAAGATCCGCGTGATCGTGTTCCGCTGCTTGCGCGGCGCGTCCAGATCCGCCTGAAGCATCCCGTCGATCACCGACTTATACGGATCCAGGGCCGTCGGCCGTGGCGGCAGCTGCTTCCTCGGCTCGGGCCAGACCGAGTCGACGGCCTTGCGGACCGTTCGCCACGACACGTTGTACTTGCGGCTCGATCTCCCGGATCTTCATGCCGCCGCGGTGGTCCCGGCGGATCGCCGCGTAGAGCTCGACCTTCGACATCTGCGGCATGACCAGGCCCTTTCACCAGGAGCATCCCGATGCTGCCCTGGCAAGCACCCCGGTGACTTCAAAACTCGTGAACATCACCCGACCGTGGATCTGGGCGCCTCCCAAACCCGTGAACAACTGACTTCACAACCGGTGAATAAAGCCACCCTGACCTGCTGCTCCGAGGTGTCCTTCTGCGTCGCTGTGCCGCGGCGGTACCCGAGCTTGCCGGGCGTGTACAGGCGACGGCGTTCGACGCGGAGACTGGCCGCGCGCGCTCCGGGAAGGGCAGACCTCCCGTCACGGTTGGCAGTACGGCACCGTGTCCGAGACCTTCGACGCCGCCCGGGCCACATCATGTTTGCCCAGTTCAAAGGCTGTCCACATTTTTCCTACCTCTTCTGCGGACCGGCCAAAACTGGATTGGGCTCGACGTCGGGCGCAAGAGTGTTGCCCATGACAGTTACTCGTTACCGCGTGCTGGTAGTCGTCTTGGTGGGTCTCCTCGCTGCGGCCGCCGCCGTAATCCTCGCCGTGCTCGACAAGCACGCCGCTACGGATGCCATCCGGAATGCTGGCGTCGCATTCGGCGGGACCACCACGCTGGGCTTGCTGCTGAGCACCGCACTCAAGGACAACCCCGGCCAGGGGGTCCAGTGACCTCCTACTGGAGCGAGGGCATGTATGTGGAGCCCACCTCAGACCATCCCGGCGATGAGGAGTGGTTCAAGGAGCCCATGGTCAAGGTGGCCGGCCACCTCTTCCCCCCGCGCTTCCGGATCTACATGAAGTGCCACGCGTCGGACATCGCAATGTGCATCGCCCTGGAGGTCGACCGTGGGGGCTTCATCGAGCAGGAGAACGCCATCACGATCCACGGTGTTGCTTCCGACCGGGAGCGGGACCAGGTGCGGGTGGCCGCACGGAAGCTTGCGCTCCCCCTTGCTCTGGCCGCCGTACCCTTCGGTCCTGCCCGGAAGACAGAAGAGGGCTGGGAGTGGGCGGCCACAGGCTGGTCACCGCCGACCGTGCACAAGGTCGGCCACCTGCCCAGCCCGCAGCTTGCCTTGCTCAAGGAGCTTCGGCGCCGGACAGGGCCGAAGTGGTGGGACGTCTACTTGCCGCGAATCGAACAGACAGCCTTCATCGTCGCTTGCGCCTCGCCTGAGAAATCAACACGCAAAGTGATCGTGGAGGACGTGTGCCCCCAGAGCTACGTCAGCCGTACGCAGGCGTACCAAGACCTGCAGACCGCACGTGAGCTTGGCTTGATCCCTCCTGAGCGATGCGACTCGGCCGGGAACCCCCTTTACTCCCGGGCGTAGCAAGGCCCCGCACCGGTCGGTGCGGGGCCCTGCGTTCGGGTTGCTCAGGCTGTTAGGGCTTCGACTTGGAGCGGAATGCACGCAGGGCAGCTCCGCTGGCGAGAAGAACGAGAGCTGTGGTAAGGCCGCCCAGGAACTCGGGGATGGTGGCGTACAGGATTTCGCTCACCTGGCCACCGCCACCGCGCGTTGGGCCTGGCGGGCGCCGAGGCGGTGGAGCTTGCGGCGCACCCGCTCGCCGTATGCCGCGGGCAGGTCGGCACCGAGGGCAGATTCGGTCCATGTGCCGGCGCCCTGCGCCCACCGTGCGGCAACGGCTGCCTCGTCAGCCGTGAGACCTCGCAGGACCGTGCGGAGCCGCTCGTCGTCGAGTTGGTGATGCAGCACTAGGCCGTTTCGTTCGGATCATCTGATCGTGTGCCCTGGTGTGTCATTGAGTGACGCGCAGTGGGCGCGGATCGAGCCGTTGCTCCCGGACCGGACCCCGAAGCGGGGTGGGCGGTGGCGGGAGCACCGTGAAGTGATCGACGCGATCACCTGGAAGTTCAAGACCGGATCGCAGTGGCTGCACCTGCCGGAGAAGTACGGCAACTGGCGGGGCGTATACAACCGGCTGCGGAGGTGGGCCGTCGACGGGACGTGGGAGCGGGTGTTCACCGCGCTGATGGCCCACGCTGACGCTGATGAGGATCCGAACTGGGTCGTCTCGGTGGACTCCACGATCGTGCGCGCTCACCAGCACGCCGCCGGGGCCCGCAAAAAGGGGCCCTGGCCGGTGAGCCCGGTGACCATGCCATCGGCCGCTCCCGCGGCGGGCTGACCACGAAGATTCACCTCGCCGCCGCCGGCAATTGCCGACCGTTGGCCTTCGTGCTCACCGCCGGCCAGGCCGGTGACGCACCCGCTTTCGCGGACGTGATGGCCCGCCTGCGTGTCCCACGCCGACGCGGCAGACCTCGCACCAGGCCGGATGTGGTCCTAGCCGACAAGGCGTACTCCTCACGCGCCATTCGCGACCACCTGAGCAAACGCGGGATCCGAGCGGTGATCCCCGTCCCGGCGGACCAGCGGGGCCACCGGCTGCGTCGAGGCAGCCGCGGCGGTCGGCCACCCGCCTTCGACCGCGAGGCATACAAGCAGCGCAACACAGTTGAGCGGTGCATCAACCGCCTGAAGCAGTGGCGCGGCATCGCAACCCGCTATGAGAAGACCGCGACCATCTACCTGGCCGGACTCCACGTCGCCGGCATCTTCCTCTGGTCCGCGAGATGAGGCCCTATGGCGATGCCGTCTCTTCCAAGCATGACTGGAGCCGTCCCTGCAGGGACGGGACGGACGGGGCGTCACAAGACATGACAACAACGAGCCTGCCGAGTTCGATGCCCTCGGGCCGCTGTGTGTAGGACCATCGCTGCCCTGCCCGCAGCAGGGTGTTGAAGAGCAGCCGCTGTTCGGAGGGATCGCCCGACAGTGCCTCATCCGCGGCCTCGACGATCAACACCCAGTGGTCCGAAGACAGCCATTTCAGATCACACAGACAGTCGGAGAGGGCACTCCAGTTCCACCCGAAGTAATCAGGCAGCCTCAGTCCGTCGTAGAACTGCTGGAACACAGCGTCCGTGTCGCGCATCTCCCGGCCGTCGAGACGCGCTACGTACGTCCTGCCGGTCACGGGAAGCAGCAGATCGACAGGCAGAGCGCCTTGCTTCGCAACCACGTGCAACCAGGGCACGGTGTCCACCGCCACCCTCCCTCCAGTGATCCAGGCCGTCGACCGCTGGCAGCCGGTCATGGCGGCGAGCTGCAAAGTCTAGATCCAAACGAAACGGCCTAGCACGGCAGCGGCGCCACCGGCACGTCATGGGAGATCAGGTGGGGCAGGCCGTCGACGACGGAGCTGGGGCCGACGAGGTACCCGTCGCGACGGCGGCCGGGGCCGCCTGATCACGCCGGGCCAGTGGAGCGATAGCCCGCAATTGATCCCGATCCTGGAACGCATCAGGGTCAACTTCCCAGGTGGCGGCCGCCCGCGCACCCGGCCTGACCACCTCGGCGGCGGTAAGGCCTACAGCTCCCGCCGAAACCGGTGCTACCTGCGGAGACGGCAGCTCAAGCACACCATCCCGGAGCCGAAGGCCAGCGTGTCACGCCCAGTCGATGCCGAGTGCGGCCAGCCGGCTGCGCTGTTCCTCGCTGAGCCCGGCACGCCGTGAGCGGGTGTTGGAGAGCCACACACCGAGCCTGATCGCCGTCCCGTCCTGCAGGTCTTCGCACCACCCCCTCGGCACCACGGTGCGTCCTTCCCGCTCGATGTACTGGGCGAGCGCCGCGATCCCGCGGTCGAACGCCGCGCTCGCCCCAGCCCCCGCCCGCTTCCCGCGCGCAGCGGCGGGCTTCTCGGCCGCCGGCCGCGGTTGTACGCCGAGTTGCTCCAGGCGCTCGCGCTGCCCGGGGGCGAGGCGCTGCCAGTCCTGTTTCTGCACGGCGAGCCAGCGGCCGACGTCGACGCCGTGAACCAATGTGCCCGGTTCCACGAACGCCAGCACCCCACCCTCACCCCCACTCGGCCCGAGGGCGGTCTTCAGGGCGGCGTAGGAGCGTTGCCAGTCGATGGGCCAGTCCGGTCGCCAGTCGGGGTCGATGGCGGCCAGCAAAGCGGCTCTGCGCGCTGCCTCGGCAGGGTTCTTGCCGAGCCCGTGCTTCTTCCGCGCGTTCGCCAGCCATTGGCCAATGGGCTTGTCCATGATCGAGGCCGTGACCGGAGCTGCGAGAGTTGCATACGCCTCGTAGTAGGCGCGCGCCGCGCCGAGGTTCTCCTCCCACGCCGCATCCGCCGGATCCCACACGATCCCCAGCTCTTCCAGCTTCTCCGCCCGCGGAGTGAGGATGCCCCCGGCCCGCATCGCCTGCCGCTGATCCGACAGCCACCTGCCCAGCGGAAACCCCGCCCCCGACCCGCCTGCGGCACCCTCCCCGCCCGGGATYCCGCCCTCGACGTGGTTGTACGGCACCGCGAGGTGCCCCTCCCGCCGCCGGTACGCCACTGCGGCGCGGTGGCCGGCGTTCCACGCCGCCGTCTCCGGCTCCAGCACGTTGTACTGCACCAGCCGCGCCACCAACAGCGGGTCCCGGTGCGTGCCGAACCGCAGCAGCAGCCGCTGCTCCTCCTCACCGTCGCTCTCGGGCGCCTCGCCCAGCCACGACGACGCCTGAGACACTGCAGCCGAGGTTTCCTGGGGAATAGCGAGCATTTCCACCGCGCGTTCATCATGCGCCCGAAGCCC
>NZ_RDBP01000059.1:0-1680 GCF_008042045.1 Streptomyces sp. T39 | reverse complement strand
ACCGACAACGGCTCCTGTTACAAGTCCAGGCTGTTCACCCAGACGCTGGCCGCGGCCGGCATCACCCACAAGAGGACCCGGCCCTACCGGCCGCAGACCAACGGCAAGGTCGAACGCTTCAACCGCACCCTGCTCGACGAATGGGCCTACCTACGGCCCTACACCTCGAACACCGAGCGGACAACGGCACCGGCAGACTTCCTCCACACCTACAACCACCACCGCTGCCACACCGCACTCGACGGACAGCCGCCCATCACCCGCGTCAACAACCCTGCGGGTCAATACACCTAGGCCGCTCGCGCGGCGGGTTCACCACCAAGCTCCACCTGAGCGCGGACGGCCGCTGCCGCCCGCTATCCCTGATCGTCACCCCAGGTCAGCGGGCTGACTGCACGCAGTTCGGATTGGAGAACGTTCGCGTCCCCCGAACCGGGCCAGGCAGGCCTCGCAAGAAGCCCGACAGCTTGGCGGCCGACAAGGCCTACAGCAACGGACCCTACCGCGAGTACCTGCGACGCCGCGGCATCCGGCATCCGGCATCCGGCACACCATCCCGGAGAAGACCGACAGCCAGGCCGCCCGCCTACGCAAAGGTTCACAAGGCGGGCGGCCACCGGGCTTCGACGAAGAGCGGTACAAGAAGCGCAACACCGTCGAGCGGGCGATCAACCGACTGAAGCAGCACCGGGCCGTGGCTACCCGATACGACAAGCGCCGTTACATCTACCTCGGCACCGCAACCGTCGCAGCCCTCACCATCTGGCTCCGAACATGATCGACCGGACAAGTCCTAATGGCGATCTGCTCGTCCAGGGGACACATACCACTATCCCGCCGGCAGGATCCGAGACCCTGCCGCAGCGCGGTGTTCAGATCCGCCAGGTGCGGATGCGGTCGGCTGCCTGGTAGACGCTCGTCTTGCCGGCCTGGATGTCGCGGACGAGGTCGACCATGGCTCCGTACGGAGGGTCGATGCCGTCGCCAGAGGCGTTCATGTACGCGGCCGCGACCTGGCAGGCGTAGAGGCTGTTGCGGTAGGGCAACGGCTGCAGGCGGACCAGGGTGTGCAGGAGGGCGCCGGCGCGCCAGGCCGGGTCGGGGTCGGCGGTCGCAGCGCGGGGGATGCGGGTCTTGTGGCGGGCGACGGCGGCGACCAGGGCGGAGTAGTCGGCGACGGAAACGTCTTCGGGGACGGCCTGCTCCTGGACGTCCAGGAGCCAGGGGACGTCGATGTAGAGGATCATCAGGCCGCGTCCGCCCCCTGGCTGCGGGCTCCCGGCGGGGCCTCATCGGGGAAGGCGTCGTCGAACTCACTGCGGTGGGTCTCGCCCCAGGAGACGGCGTAGCGAACGAACTGCCGACGCTGTTGCTCTCGCAGCGGCAGGTCGTGGACGTACTGCTTGAGGGACTTGCCCTCCGCAGCCGCGGCGGCGCGGACCGCTTCGAGTTCCTCATCGGAGAAGGTGATGTTCAAGGACGGCATACCCCAATGGTACCTAGTAGGTACCATTGAGGCCAGGGCTGACCTTGGATTTGCATAACCGCAGCTCAACCGCTGGGAAACCGAGCCGGGAGATAGGCGCCGCCGTCGCCCGCCACAAGACCCGCATCCCCCGCGCTGCGACCGCCGACCCCGACCCGGCCTGGCGCGCCGGCGCCCTCCTGCACACCCTGGTC
>NZ_RDBP01000058.1 GCF_008042045.1 Streptomyces sp. T39 | reverse complement strand
CCTCGGCGACTGGGTGCTCAACGCCGACGGCCTCGACCGTGCCGGGGCGGACCCGGTGATGCTCGACCTGCTGCGCTGGCACGGGGCGGAGGAGGTCGAGCACCGCAGTGTGGCGTACGACCTGCTGCGGCATCTCGACCCGGGGTACCGCAGGCGCGTCCGCACGCTGTTCGTCGCCGGCCCGCTCGGGGAAGTGGTTCAGTGCGCGGCCGCGCGGGCGGCGGGGGAGGCGGCGAGGTAGGCCACCGCCTGCCGGGTCGATCCCTCCTGCGAGGGGTGGTACGCAGGGCTCAGGTAGCGGGAGGCGGAACGGGTCAGCCTGCCGAGCCCCGGCAGCACACCGCTCCGGGCCCCGTCGGCGTATCCGCGCCAGGTGGGCCGCGCTCCGCGCGGCAGCGAGGGATCGGCGGCCATCAGGAATCGGGCGCCGCGGATCCACAGGTGGAACAGGACCGGGCCGGCGACGAACAGCGTGCGGACGCGCCTGCGGTACCCCGGGTCGAGATGCCGCAGCAGGTCGTACGCCACACTGCGGTGCTCGACCTCCTCCGCCCCGTGCCAGCGCAGCAGGTCGAGCATCACCGGGTCCGCCCCGGCACGGTCGAGGCCGTCGGCGTTGAGCACCCAGTCGCCGAGGAAGGCCGTGAAGTGCTCGACGGCCGCGATGATCGCGACCCGTTCGACGACGTGCTCGCGTGCGCGTGCGGCCGGCAGCCCCGGGCGCTCGCCCAGGACGCGCCGGAAGACGAACTCCACCTGGCGGACGTACGGCCCCGGATCCAGACCCTGCGTCAGCAGGTGGTCCAGCACGCCCTGGTGCGCCTCGGCGTGGACGGCCTCCTGGCCGATGAACCCGAGCACCTCCTCGCGCAGCTTCTCGTCGGTGATCATCGGCACCGCCTCCCGGAACGTGCGCACGAACCAGCGCTCGCCCTCGGGCAGCAACAGGTGCAGCACATTGACCACATGGGTCGCCATGGGGCGTCCCGGTATCCAGTGCAGGGGCAGCGCACCCCAGTCGAAGTGGACGTCGCGGGCCCGCAGGACCAGGTCGTCGTGGTCTTCCGTGCTGCTCATGGACACACTCCTCCGTCACGAGGATGAGGGGGCCGGGCAGGGGTGCCCGAGCGCGGCCGTCGGCCTGCTCGGGGACGCACCCTGTTGAGGATTACTCAACAGTAGAAGTTCTAGACTTTCTGTCAATAGGATGGGCCGCATGGCACGACGCACCCCCGCCGCCCGCCCGTCGCGGATGCTCCCGGCCGACCGCCGGACGCAGATCCTCGAAGCCGCCCGCCGCCTCCTGGAGTTCCGCCCCGTCGACGAGTTGTCCGTGGAGTCCGTCGCCCGCGAGGCGGGCGTCTCACCCGGGCTGCTCTTCCACTACTTCGGATCCCAGCGGACGTTCCGTCAGGCCGTCCTGGAGGCGGCCGCCGAGGAGCTGCTCGCCCATGTCCGCCCCGACCCCGCGCTGAGTCCGGCCGAGCAACTGCGCGCCGGCATCACGACTTTCACCGACTACGTCACCCGCTACCCCGCGGTCTACCGCGCCGTCACCCGGCTCGGCACCGCAGCGGGCGTGCGCACCCTGCACCGGTCGGCCCGCTCCACCCTCGCCGGCTGGCTGAACGCCGCACTGACCGCCGCCGGCGCACCCGCCACCCCCGCCGTCACGCTCGCGGTGACCGGGTGGCTCGCCTGCATGGAGGAGATCGTCCTGGCGTGGCTGGACGACCCCACGACGGACCGCGCGGCCCTGGAGGCGCTGTGCGAACGCAGCTTCTACCAGCTGATCCGGGCGGCCCTCGACGACGAGGACCGGTGGCTGCTGCTCCGGAAACGGGTCACGGTCCGGCCCCCCGCGCCCCGGCCGGACGAGCCGCCCCCGGCCGGCTGAGCCGCCGCCGGCCGGGGCACGGCGCCGCGGCCCGCGCGGCGCTCACCAGTTCCCGATGCCCTCGAACAGCGCCTCACCCGGAGGCCGGCCGCCCTCGGCCAGGGACAGCTCCGCCCAGATCACCTTGCCGGCCGGGAGGTAGCGGGTCCCCCACCGCGAGGCGAGCTGCGCCACCAGGAAGAGCCCCCGCCCGCCCTCGTCCGTCGCCGTGGCCTGCCGCAGATGCGGCGACGTGCTGCTGCCGTCCGAGACCTCGCACACCAGCGTGCGGCCGGGGTCGTGCAGCAGCCGGACGCCGACCGGCCCGGTGCCGTACCGGACCGCGTTGGTGATCAGCTCGCTCAGCACCAGTTCCGTGGTGAACGCGATGTCCTCCAGCCCCCATTCGGCCAGCCGGCGGCTGCACGCCGCGCGCACCGGACCGACGGCGGCCGGCTCCGGCGCCACCTCCCAGGAGGCGACCAGTGACGGGTCCTGCAACCGGGTGCGGGCGACCAGCAGCGCGATGTCGTCCCGGCGGTGGGCGGGCACCATTCCGGCGAACACCCCCTCGCAGATCTCCTCCGGCGTCCCGTGCGCATGGTCCGCCAGCACCGAGCGCAGCTGCTCCATGCCGACGTCGATGTCCCGTTCGCGGTCCTCGACCAGACCGTCCGTGTAGAGCACGAGGCGGCTGCCCTCGGGCAGCACCACCTCCGTGGACTCCACCGGCAGCGAGCCGACGCCGAGCGGCGGCGACACCGGCACGTCCAGGAACTCCACCGCGCCGTCGGGGTGCACCAGGGCGGGGGGCAGGTGGCCGGCCGACGCCAGGGTGCACCGCCCGGAGACCGGGTCGTAGACCGCGTACAGGCAGGTCGCCCCCGTGGTGCCCTCCCCGGCCCGGCGCTCGTCCCGGTCGAGGTGGCCCACCAGGTCGTCGAGGCGGGTCAGCAGCTCGTCGGGCGGCAGGTCGAGGGTGGAGAAGTTGTGCACCCCGGTCCGCAGCCGGCCCATCGTCGCGGCGGCGTGCAGACCGTGCCCGACCACGTCGCCGACGACCAGCGCCACCCGCAGGCCCGGCAGCGGGATGATGTCGAACCAGTCGCCGCCCACGCGCGCCTGCGCGGGCAGGTACCGGTACGCGGTGTCGAGCGCCGGCCCACTCGGCAGCACGTGCGGCAGCAGGCTGCGCTGGAGCGTCTCGGCCATGGTGTGCTCGCGGGTGAAGCGGCGGGCGTTGTCGATGGCGACGGCCGCCCGGGCCGCCAGCTCCTCCGCGAACGACAGGTCCTCCTCCTCGAATGGCTCGGGCCGCTGCGCCCGCCAGAAGCTGACCATGCCGAGCACCACCCCGCTGGCCTGCAGCGGCACGGTGACCAGCGAGTGCACCCCGTAGGCGAGCGCTCCTGCCGCCCCCTCGGGGTCCTGGGCCCGCCACGCCTCCGCGCTCCCCAGATCCGCCTCCAGCACCGCGTGGCCGCCGGCCATCGCGCGGGCCATCGGCGTCGCGTGCGCGACGAACCGGACCGGGTCGCCCACGGGCTGGAAGGGGTGGTCGGGGTCGACCCCGCTGAGCGCGGCACGCCGCATCGTCGTCGGCGGATCGGCGGGGTCGTCGCCGTGGAGCACGGCGTCCGGCAGCTCGACGGTGACGAAGTCCGCGAACCGGGGCACCGCCACACCGGACAGTTCCTCGGCGGTCCGCACCACGTCCAGCGTGGTCCCGATCCGCACGCCCGCCTCGTAGAGGATCTTCAGCCGTTCCCGGGCCACCTCCGCCGTGCCCGCCAGCGACCGCAGCTCCGTGGTGTCGCGCAGTGTGGCCACGCAGCCGGAACTGCCGCCGTACGGCGCCGTGGGCCGGGTGTTCACCGCCAGCAGCCGGTCCCCGGCCAGGTGCACCTCGTCGGTCACCGCCCGGCCGGACACCAGCAGGGCGGCGATGCCCGCGTCCAGGCCCAGCTCGGCGACCGGACGACCGTCCGCGTCGCGGGTGAGCTCCAGCAGGCGGCGGGCCTCGTCGTTCGCCAGCACCAGCCGGTCGTCGTCCCCGATGATCAGCACGCCCTCGCGCACCGCGTGCAGCACCGCGTCGTGGTGCTCGTACATGCGGGTCATCTCGCTCGGCCCGATCCCGCGCGTCTGCCGGCGCAGCCGCCTGCTGACCAGTGCCGCACTGACCGTCGCCAGGGCCAGCGCGGCGCCCGCGGACGTCAGGAACACCGGCAGCTGCCGGTCGACCTCGTCGCCGACCGTGCCGATCTGCACCCCGGCTCCGACCAGGCCGATCACCGCCCCGTCGGCCCCCCGCACGGGGGCGATGGCCCGCGCCGCGTCCGTCGGGGCGCCCTCGAAGATCTCGGTGAACGCCCCCGAGCGCACGGCCCGCTCCACACCCTCGTTCACCCGGCCGACCAGGCTCGGGTCGGTGTCGGCCAGACGGGTCCCGTCGGTCGCCATGACGTTGATGAAGTCGACCCCCGCCTCCGCCCCCGCGTCTGCCATCAGCGGCTGGAGCGCCGCGGCCGGGTCGGCCGACCGCAGCGCCGCGACGATGCCGGGGGAGTGGGCGAAGGAGGCGGCGGCGGCCAGCGAGCGCTCCTGGGCGGCCTGCTCGCTCTCGCTCCGGGCCTGGAGGACCAGGACGACCAGCGCCGCCGTGATCAGCAGGACCGCGACGACCACCTGGAGGAAGAGGACCTGGCCGGCGACGCTGCGCGCGTCCAGCGCGGACCGGGTCCGCTGCCACCACGACAGCCGCGCCCCGTGGGGCGCCCTCCCGTTCACGGGCGGGTGCCCGTGCCGCGGGCGCGCGGGGCGGGCCCGCCACCGCCGGTGGCGGGGTCGGCGTTCGTGGACCGCCCGTACAGCCCGACCATGGTCCCTTTCTAACATCTGGCGCCGCCCCGGTGCCCGGCCCTGCGCACATCCGCGCGCGCGGGGGAGCGTTTCGCAGCGGGCGCCCCGCACTCATCCGGGCACGTGGGGGAGCGGTCCCGGCCGGGCCCCGGCGCGCATCCGCGCACGCCGGGCAGGGGGCCCTCGCCGGGCTTCCGGCGCGCCGTGGACCCGCGGCCGGGCGGTCGCGGCGGGCGGTGCGGTACTGATAGGCGGATGGACCGCATCGGCAGAAAATGGCCCAGATACACCCTCGCCCTGCCCTGGACGCTGCTCGCCGCCGGTGTGGTGCTGGAGCTGTCCACCCCGGAACGCGTCAGCGCGAGCCCGCTGCTCGCCCTCGCCTGCGTCGTCGCCGGCAGCACCGCGTCGCTGCGGACCACCGTCGCCGTGTCGGTCGTGGCGGTCGCCTTCGAGGTCCTCTCCGGTGTGAACCGGGGAGTCCTCGAATCGCACGAGGTCGTCCAGAACCTCTTCGTCGCGCTGGCCGGGTTCCTCGCGGTGGACATCAACCGCCTGCTCAACCGGTACGGCCACCGCATCGAGGCCGCGGAGACGGTGGCCCGGGCGGCCCAGCTGGCGCTGCTGCCCGCGCCGCCCCGCGAGGTGGGCGGCTTCCGGATCGCCGCCGTCTACCGCACCGCCCAGGCCCAGGCCCGGATCGGCGGCGACGTCTACGGGGTCCAGGAGACCCCCTTCGGGGTGCGCGCCGTCATCGGCGACGTCCGGGGCAAGGGGCTCGGAGCCGTGTCGACGGTGGCCGTCCTGCTGGCCGTCTTCCGCGAGGCGGCCGAGGAGGAGCCGGACCTGGTGGCCGTCGCGGACCGGCTGGAACGCTGTCTGCAGCGGGAGGGCAGGCGCCGCGGCGGGCTGGAGGAGACGGAGGGCTTCACCACGGCCCTGCTGGTGGAGTTCCCGCCCGCGGGGGGCCTGGTGCGGCTGCTCAACTGCGGCCACCCCGCGCCCTACGCCGTGGACCCGGACGGCATGCGGACCCTCGACCCCGGCGAGTTCTCCCTGCCGCTGGGCATGGGGCCCCTGTCGGCCGTCCCGCGCACGGTGGACGAGCACCCGTTCCCCGACGGGGCGAGCCTCGTCCTCCTCACCGACGGGATCACCGAGGCCCGCAACCACGACGGGGCCTTCTTCGCCCCGCTCACCGCGCTCGGCGACTGCGACTCCGGCGACCCCGACGCCGTGCTCTCCGCCCTGCTGCGCGCGGTGAGCGCATGGGCGGGGCCCTCGCCGGACGACGACAGCGCGGTCATGGTGCTGAACCGCTGCGCGCCGCGGGACGCCCGCCTCCCCGCCGGTTCCTCACGGGTGGCGTGAGCGGAGCCGGGCGGCGGGGCCGGTGTCGCCGGGCACCGCGGGGGCCGGCGCCCCGGGTCAGGCGGGCAGCAGCCTGGTCGCGGCGGCCGGGAATCCGCGCGCCCACCAGTGGTCCCACCGGCGGTAGACCAGCGGGTCCCGGTCGGCCAGCAGAGCCGTCAGCGACACGGCCTCCGCCGCCAGCCGCTCCCACACCCGCTCCGGCAGGGCATGGAAGGCGGTGGCCTCGATGCCGCCGTCGACCGCCCGCCAGACGCCCGCCACACGTCCGTCCACCAGCAGGGTGGGCAGGACGTCGCCGTTCACCCGGATCACCTCACTGCGGTACGCGGGCGGTATCACGCGTCCCCGGTCGGCGTGGGCCAGCAGCACGCTGTCCCACATCGCCATCAGCCGAGGCGGCGCGGGGGTGTCCTCGTCGGGCCGGGGCGCCCCGGGGACGTCGAGCAGCACGGTGCCCTCCGGGCCCTCCAGTTCCTCCACCGCCGGTCCCAGCGCCCGCACGGCGGCCTTCACCCGGCCCCGGGCGACCGTCGTGAACCGGGCCATGTCCGCCACCGACGCGGGCCCGAAGCCCGCCAGGTACCGGAGCAGCAGGGCCCGCAGGCCGGCGTCCGCCGCCTCCGGGTCCGTCAGCCGGGGCGGCGTGCCGGGTCCGGCCCAGGTGTGCCGGGGGCCGAACGACCAGGGGCCGCCCGTCGGCGCGTGCCACAGCGGCGCGTACTGCCGCAGCATCCGCCACGCCGAGGTCTCCAGCGGGACGCCGAGACGCTCGGCGGTCCAGGCCCGTGCCTCGGCGTCCGCGCGGGACGAGCCGGCGTACTCCAGCAGTCCGGCGACGGCGCCGGCGGCCTGCTCGGGACCGATCCCCGACGCACGGAACCGGGCGTCCCCCAGCCGCGAGGAGCGCAGCGTCGGCTCCATGGCCTCCCGGAACACCCCGAAGTCCTCGGCGTCCACCATGTGCAGCGTGACGCGCATCAGCGTCGCCTTGACCAGCCGGCGTTCCGCCAGCGCCGCGTCGAGGGCCGCGGGGTCGAAACCGTCGATCCGGTTCCACAGCGCCAGGTACGGCGACGCGTGCTGCTGCGCCTGGAGGGCGACCACCCGCCGTACCGCGTCCACCACGTCCAGCGGCTCCCGCTCCAGCAGCAACTGCCGGGCGAGAGTCGAGCGGTTGAGGCCACGCGCGCTGATCGCCATGGCAGCCATTCTCGCTCCGCCCCGCGCGTCGCCCCGCCTCCGGGTGCAGCTGACGGGCCGCGGCGCATCAACCGATCGGACGACACGGCCGTCGGCCGTCGGGCTCCGGCGGCCGACCCGCCCTGCCGACGCGTCCGTCCGGGGCGGAAGGCCAGGATGGGAGACGGAGGCCGGCCCGCACCGGCCGCGCCGGCCCCGGCGGGGCACGCATCCCCCCGAAGCGTGCGCCGCCGGCCCCGGGCCGCCCGCCCCGGGGCCGTCCCGGGACCGCACCGAGCACGAGGAGCACCGCCATGGACGCGCCCGACCACGCCGAGCGCCGCGGCTTCGCGAGGATCGCCAGAATGCCGGGGGCCGTGCGATGAGGAGGGCCGTGAGCGCCGCCGCCGCCGTCCTGCGAGATGAAGCCGAAGCCCTTTTCGGAGTTGAACCACTTGACGGTGCCGCTGGCCATGCCGGTGCCTCTCAGTCGATATCGGATCCGCACCGCGCGGACCCGGAGGTGATCGCCCTGGTCCTGCACTGCACAGCAAAGCGCCCACGCCGGAGCGCGGGCAGGGACTGCGAACCACGACATCTGTGGAAGGACGCTACACGGCGAAACCGGCCACCACCAGAGAGCCACGGCCCGAGTCGGTCGAAGGTGGTTCGCAGCATCGTCGCCCTGATCCGGGACTCCGTGGACGGGGCCTTCGCGCCCCGCGCCGTGGCCGTGCGGCACGCCCGCCCGCCGTACGGCCGGGCGTACGAGGAGTGGTTCCGCTGCCCCGTCCGGTTCGGTGCGGACGACGACCGGATCGAGTTCGCCGACGACTGGCTCGACCGCCCCGTGCCGAGCGCCGACGCCTACGCGCTCGCCCAGGTGGTCCAGCTCCTCGACGCGGCCCGTGACCGGGGGCGCGAACGGCAGGACCTGGTGGAGGGCCTGGAGGTGTCGGTCGCCCGCGGCCTGCCGCGGGTGCCCCCGCTCGCGCAGCAGGCGCTCGCCCGGGGCATGAGCGAACGCACGCTGCGCAGAAGGCTGGCCGGCCACGGCACGACGTACGAGGCACTGGTGGACTCGGTGCGCCTGGTGCGCGCCGAGGAGCTGCTGACCACCGGCGACCTGCCCCTGCAGACCGTCGCCGGACTGCTGGGCTTCAGCGACGCCCGCACCCTGCGGCGTGCCGTGACCCGGTGGTTCGGCACCAGCCCCTCGGCGATCCGCCGGGCGGCCGGTGCCCCCCGGCCGCGTGCCGCCGGGCCCGCCCTCAGCGGCGCCGGTGCACCCGCAGATGCTCCACGGCGTACGACATCTCCGTGACGTCCTCGTCGGGCGCCGGGTGGTGACGGCCCGCGCACACCGAGAGGTTCACGATGAGATACGCGCGCCAGCGGCGGCCCACACCGCGGCCGTCGGCGAACACCCGTCTGCCGTTCACCCACCAGACGACGGAGCCGGAACCGAACTCGACCCGCAGGTCCACCTGCGCGCCCGGCCGGATCGCGGGGTCGCTGAAGTACCGCTGTGCGCCCCGTACATGGTTGGTCAGCTCCAGCAGGCCGGGATTGTCCGGGTGGTACTCGAAGACGTCGATCTCGTTGCCCCCGTCGCGCCATGTCCACACGGCGGGCCAGGCGCCCGTCTCCTCGGGCAGCCGCACCCGCGTCTCCAGCACGTCGCCGGAGCGCAGGGTGAAACCCTCCTCGCTCTCCTCGGTCGTCAGAAGTCCGGTGTCCCAGTACCCGTCGTCGCGCCGGGTGGCGCGGAAGACGCCTTCGCGGCTGTACGCGGGATCGTCGGTGAGATGGTCCAGTTTGTTGTCGGAACGATTGCGCGGGCCGCCCTCGGGATAGGCCCATGACCGGCCCGCAACCCACTGGGCGGTCGAAGTGAAGTCGGCGGTGAAGAACGCTGCGTCGCTGCTCACGTGGGTCCCCCTCGCGAAAGCGCTGACGACGGACACCCGGTTCAACGCCCGTACCCGCCCCGAGGACACGGCCGGACGGCCCGTCCGCGCATCCCGGGCGTGTCGCGCCCGTCCCGCCGGGACCGCGCGTCCTCGCACGTCGGCGGGCGGACCGGACGGCAACGTTTCTGCGGTGAACCGCGGCACCCGTGCGGGTGATCACCGGTCCCGCACGTGTCCGGGCCGGCCCGTGGCCCGCTATCACCGCCTCATGACCACACACCGGTTGCGCGCTCCGCGCGTGCTCGCCCTCGTCTCCGTCCTCGCCGCGTTCTGCCTGGCCCCGCCCGCTCCCGCCGGGGCGGCCGAGATCGTCCCGCTCGCCGACGCCGTCGGCCGGGTGCCCGTCGTCCCGGAGCAGGGGTCCGCGGCCCCCGCCCCGGGCGCCTTCCCGCACTGGAACGCCGGGCTGGTGCCCGACGACGGGTGCGACACACGCGGCGAGGTCCTCGTCGCCGAGGCCGTCGAAGCACCGTCCGTCGGCGCCGGCTGCCTTCTCACGGGGGGCAGTTGGACCCCGTACACGCAGAACGGCCGGGTCACCGACGCGGCGTCGCTGGTGGTCGCCCACACCGTCCCGCTCGCCGAGGCATGGGAGTCCGGCGCCGCGGCCTGGCCCGCCGCACGCCGGGAGGCGTACGCCAACGACCAGGGCGCGCCCCAGCCGCTGACCGTCCTCACCGCCGGGACGCACCGGGCCCGGGGGGACCGCGACCCGGCCGACTGGGTCCCCCCGGAGCCGGCCGCCCACTGCCGTTACCTCGCCGAATGGGTCTCCACCAAGCTGCGCTGGGGACTCGACGCCGACACCGCGGAGATGGAGGCGATGAAGGTCTTCGCCGAAGGGCCGTGCGAGGACGCGGTGGTCCACTACACGGTCGTGCCCGCCGCCCCGTGAGCGGGCCGTCCGGCCCTCCCCGCAGCGGGGAGGGCCGGACCGGTCAGCCCGTGGCGGCCCCCTCACGCGCCAGGGGCGGCCCGGAAGGCGTCACCGCGACCGGCCCGAGGAGCGCCGCGCGCACCACCTTCGGGGCGAACAGCGCGGTCACCGGGGAGGTCAGGGTCAGCACCGAACGGAACGCCGGGCCGATCACCGGGTCGCCGGGGTACCGCTGCTGGACCCGACCGAGGTACCAGCTCGCCGGCCGGTCCACCGCCCGGGTCGCCACCGCGTTGCCGACCGCACCGGGCATCGCGCGGTCCGCACCCGCCGAGATGTCCCACGCCTGGCGCGACGCCTCGAAGAGGGCGCGCTGCACCCGCCGTGTCGTCGGGGTGCGGCGCAGGTCGGCGAGCGCGTCGCGCAGCGCCACCGCGCTCATCGCCGCGACCGCCATGCCCTGTCCGTAGATCGGGTTGAACGTGCACAGCGCGTCGCCGGTCGCGAGGAAGCCCGCGGGCCGTCGGCCCGGACGGTCGTAGCGGCGCCGGACGTTGGAGGTGCCGCGGAAGCCGAACGGCGCCGAGTCCGGGACGGCCTCCTTCATCCACTCGTGGATGAACGGGTGCGGGAAACGGGCCGCGTAGGCGGTGAACCCCTCCTCGTCGGTGGGCGGTTCGTCGCCGCGCAGCCCCGCCAGGATCACCAGGTGGCGCCCGTCCTCCAGCGGCAGGACGCCACCGCTGTGGACCTGGTCGGCGCTCGGGTAGACGTAGTAGCCGAGCGCCCCGGTCCCGAGGTGGTCGCTCTTGTTGTGGTAGACCCGCGAGGCGTACGCGAGGCCGGTGTCGATCGTCTCCTCCTGCGGCGGCTCCGCCCCGATCGCCGACAGCCAACGGTCCGCCCGGGTGCCGCGCCCGGAGGCGTCCACCACCAGGTCCGCCTCCAGGATGCGGGGCCCGGTGTCCGCCCCGGCGCCGCGCTCGCGGACCAGGACGCCGCGCACCCGCCGCGCGTCGCCGGCGAGTCCGACGGCCTCGGTCGAGGTGACCGTCGAGATCAGCGGGTTGGCGAGGACCCGTGTCCGCACCAGGTGCTCCACCTGCCCCCGGGACCCGGTGTAGATGTGCGTCGTCGCGTCCGTCCGGCGGAACCACCGGCCGCCCTGCCACTGGACCATGTCGGACGGCATCCCCAGCCGGGGCGCGCCCGCCGCCCTGAGCTCCGCCATGAACCCCGGCAGCAGCGCGTCGAGCGCCAGCTGTCCGCCCTCCAGCAGCACATGGACGTGACGGCCCTGCGGGACGCCCGGGCGCACCCCGGGCTCGTCGGCGAAGCGGTCGCGCTCCACGATCGTCACCCTGTCGGCGTGCTCGGCGAGCACATGTGCCGCCAGCAGCCCCGCGAGGCTCCCGCCGACGACGACCGCGTGCCGTCGTCCCGCTCCCCGCAGGGGGGCGTCCTTCCCCAGTGCGTCGTCCATCCATCTGCCTCTCGTGGTCGGCGAGTTGTTGCGCGACCGACCAGTATCCCGGCTGGTGGGAGCGGCTCCGAACGGTTCCCGCCGCCCCGGGGGTCCCGCCGGCCCCGGCCACCGCACCCGCCACGTCCCGAACGCCCACCCGGGCATTCACCCGGACGGACGACCCCGGTGTCCCCGGCCGTCGGTCACTCCCCGCCGGACGTCCGCCCGGTGCCGCGCCGCGCCGAGGTGCGGGCCGGCCCAGGTGTCCGTCCGGCCGCCGCCGGCCCGGGACGGACGCGGGCGAGCACGCCCGCGCAGCGGGCCGCGGCCGGCCGGATCCGCTCCGCCGCCGAGCGCACGGCCGGCGCCCGGCCCAGCAGCGCGTGCCTGCGGCATCCGCGCAGCTGCGGCTGCCGGGCCGCAGCCCGCTGGGCACCGCTGGTGAGCAGCGCGTTCACCGGCGTGAGCGGATCCGCGCCCACGCTCCTGGCCAGCAGCACGCCCGCCGCGAGAGGAAGCAGCACACCGGCGAGCACGGTGCCGGTGGCGGTCATCTGCCGCAGTCGCGCGCTGCGGGGGACTTCGGAGGTCATGCCCCCATCCGACCAGCCCCGCGGCCCGCGGAAAACGGCCGGAATACTCACGGCGCCGTGCCCGGAGTACTCAGTTCCCGCGGCCGCGCCCGTACCGGGGGCGGCGCGACTCCTGCCCCGGGTGTCTCCGGCGCCGCGCGCGGTGTGCCCCCCGGGGGGCGAACCCGAGGTGTCTTCCGCGCCGCGGCCGCCCCGGGCCCGCGGGGCGATCGCCGCCTCGCGGCGCGGCCCCCTGCGCGCGTGCGGCGAGGTCCGTGCCCTGCGCGGCGGACTCCGGCGCCGCGCGCCGACCCGGCGACCTCTCGCCTCCGCGCGGCGGCCCCGCGCCGTGGCGGCCCGGGCCCGAGGCGTGACCGCCGGCCCGTGATGCGTGCCTGCGCCGCGTGCTGTGCCGCACTCCGCGCGCGGCGCCGGAGACACCCGGGGCAGGAGTCGCGCCGCCCCCGGTACGGGCGCGGCCGCGGGAACTGAGTACTCCGGGCACGGCGCCGTGAGTATTCCGGCCGTT
>NZ_RDBP01000057.1:125100-137217 GCF_008042045.1 Streptomyces sp. T39 | reverse complement strand
GCTCGGCGCCGTACTGGAGCACGGCCTCGCCGACCAGTGCGCGGATGTGGTTGCAGTACGAGCCCCGCGCGCCGCCGCAGGGCCGGTTGTTGTTGGTGCTGCACGCGAAGGCGTAGGTGCCGGCGGCGACGGAGGACACGTACACCCGGCCGATGTCCGAGCCGCTGGACACCACGCCCTGCACGCGGCCGTCGGCCAGTTCGACGAACGGCACCTTGGCGAGCTTGCGCGGCCGCGCGGGCGGTGTCACCCGGACCGTGCTCGACTTCTCCCCATCCGACAACGGACCATCTCCAATACACACGGGAGGTGTTCACGCCACCGCGGCGGAACGGAGACGAACCTATCCGTGCCCACTGACAGCGCCACGGCGGACGCCCGGCCCCGGACGACGCAGGGGCCCGGGACCGCCCGGCCCCGGACGACGCAGGGGCCCGGGACCGCCCGGCCCCGGACGACACAGGGGCCCGGGACCGCCCGGCCCCGGACGACACAGGGGCCCGGGACGCGCCCCACGCGCGTCCCGGGCCCCTGCTCCCCTGCGTGTCAGCTCTTGACCGCTCCGGAGGTGATGCCGCCCACGATGTGCTTGCCGAGCACCGCGAAGACGACCAGCAGCGGCAGCGTCGCGAGCAGGGCACCGGTGAGCACGATGGCGTGGTTGATGCTGTGGTTGCCCGAGCCCAGTCCGGCGAGGGCCACCTGGAGGGTGGGTGACCCGTCCGGTGTCAGCGCGATGAACGGCCAGAAGAAGTCGTTCCACGCCTGCACGAAGATGAGCATCCCGAGCACCGCCATGGCGGGCCGCGCGACCGGGAAGACCACGTGCCAGATGATGCGCAGGCTGTGCGCACCGTCCACCCGGGCCGCCTCGATCAGCTCGACCGGCAGGGCCTCCAGCAGGTACTGCCGCATGAAGAACACACCGAACGCGGCGACCAGGCTGGGGAGGATGACCGACTGGAGCTGGTTGACCCAGCCGAACTCGGTGATCAGCTGGTACAGCGGGATCACGCTCAGCTGCGGCGGGACGGTCATGGTCGCGACCACGATCGTCAGCAGCACGTTGCGGCCCTTGAACTCCAGCTTGGCGAAGGCGAATCCGGCCAGGGTGGCGAACAGCACGGTGCTGCACGCCACGGCGCCCGCGACGATCGTCGTGTTGATGAGCGCCTCGCCCATGTCGACCTGGTTCCAGGCGATGGAGAGGTTGTTGAACAGCTCCTTGCCCGGCAGCAGCGGGCTCGGCGCCTGCACCACGCGCTCGCCGGTGTGCGAGGCCGCGACCAGGTTCCAGTACAGCGGGAAGAGCGAGATCAGCGCCGCGAAGCCCAGCAGGACGTAGGTGAACGGCCCGGCGTGGTGCTGGCGTCCGGCCTTGGTGCCGAACCGCTTGCGCGGCGCAGGCGGCCGCCCGTGGGCCGGAGCGGGCCTGTTGAGGGCGTGCGTCATGAGCGAGCCGCTCCGTCCTTCTTCTTCCCCCGGCCGGACCGGCCGAGCAGGTGCTGAACGAGTCCGATGAGCAGCAGCAGGAGCAGCATCACCCAGGCGATGGCGGACGCCTGGCCGAGGGCGCCGGTGATCCAGCCCTTCTCGTACATCAGCAGGCTGAGGGTCTGGTACTGGTTGCCGCTGCCGCCGCCGATGCCGAGGCTGCCGCCGAAGATCAGCGGTTCACCGAAGAGCTGGGTGGCGCCGATCGTGGAGACGACGATGGTGAAGAGGATCGTCGGCCGGATCGAGGGGATCGTGATGCTGATGAACTGCCGGAACCGCGAGGCGCCGTCGAGCGCGGCCGCCTCGTAGAGGTCGTTCGGCACGGCCTGCATGGCGGCCAGGTAGATCAGCGCGTTGTAGCCGGTCCAGCGCCAGGTGACGATCGTGGAGATCGCGATCTGGGCGGGCCACTTCTCCGTCTCCCAGTTGACCGCGTCGATGCCGACGTAGCCGAGCAGCTGGTTGATCAGACCGTAGTCGGTGTTGAACAGCTGCGCGAAGACGAGTGCCGCCGCGGCGATGGAGGTGGCGTACGGGGCGAGGACGGCGACGCGGTAGAAACCGCGTCCGCGGATGCGGTAGTTGAGCAGGTGCGCCAGGCCGAGCGCCATCAGCAGCTGGGGAACGGTGGAGATGATGCCGATGGTGAAGGTGTTGGCCAGCGCGTTCCAGAAGAAGTCGCTGTCCCACAGCCGGAGGTAGTTGTCCAGGCCGCGCCACTCGGCCTCTCCGCCGAGCTCCACCTTCTGGAGCGACAGCCAGCCGGTGTAGACCAGCGGGAACAGGCCGAAGGCGGCGAAGACGAGGAAGAACGGTGCGACGTAGACGTACGGCGTCGCCTTGAGGTCGAGCCGGTAGAGGCGGCTGCGCCAGCCGTCCGGGTCGCGGCGCTTCGGTTCCTTGGGGCTGCCCGACAGGACGACGGGGGGCGAGGCGTCCTGGTCGGGCTTGAGGGAGGTGGCCATCAGGCGCCCTTTCCCTGGTGAGTCATGAAGTTCATGGATGGACACGGGGCGCGCCGGCCGCCCGTGCGGGACGGGCGGCCGGCGCCGGGGCGACTACTGGTCGATCTTGTCCTCGATCAGCTTCTTGACGTTGTTCCACGCCTTGTCGGGCGAGGTGCCGCGGGTCTCGATGTCGAGGATCCCGTTGTCGGTCAGGAAGGTCTTGACCTGGCCGTCGTAGCGGCCGATGGGCGCCGGGGTGATCTTCTGCGCGGCGGCGGAGTAGATCTTGCCGACCGGGACGCCGGGGAAGTACTCGGGCTGCGCGTTCTGCACCGAGTCGGAGCTGAGGCCGGCGGTGGTGGAGGGGATGTTGCCGTTGACGGCGAAGACCTTGGCCTGCTGCTCGGGCGCGGTCAGCCAGGCGGCCAGCTTGGCGGCCTCGGCGGTGTTCTTTCCGGCCTTCGGCACGGCGAGGAAGGAGCCGCCCCAGTTCGCCGGGACGGGCGCCTGGGCGATGTCCCACTTGCCCTTGTTGGCGGGACCGGCCTGGTCCTTGATGATGCCGGTCATCCAGCTCGGGCAGGCGACGGTGGCGAACTTGGAGTTCTTGAAGGCGGCGTTCCAGGTGCCCTTCTCGTCGAACTGCCGCAGCTTGCCGGTCAGACCGCCCTGCGCGGCCTTCACGGCGACGTCCCAGGCCTTGGCGACACCGGGGCTGCCCTCCCAGTGGAGCTTGCCCGTGTCGTCGGAGTACTGGTCGGGCTCGCTGGAGATCACGGCGTTGAACAGGCCGCTCGCGGAGTCGTGGAAGGCCGTGCCCTCGGGCGCCTTGGCCTTGTACTTCTCGCCCTGCTCCAGGAACTTGTTCCAGTCGCCGGCCCAGAGCTGTCCGACCTGCTCGCGGTCGGTCGGCAGACCGGCCTTCTCGAAGAGGTCCTTGCGGTAACAGATGCCCATCGGGCCGATGTCCGTGCCGAGCGCGATGACCTGGTCGGTGCGGGTCGTCGCCTGCTTGACCTTCCAGTCCAGGAACGCGGAGGTGTCGACGCCGTCCGCCTTGCCCAGGTCGACCCACTTGTTCGCCATGGCGTCACCGGTGGCCTCGGCGATGTAGCCGACCTCGATGGCCTGGATGTCGGCGAGGCCGCTGCCCTGGGAGAGCCGCAGCTTGAGCGCGTCCCAGTACTTCTGGCCGTCGGCGACGTTCGTCTCTTCGATCTTGATGTTGGGGTGGAGCTTCTCGTACTCGGCGTAGAGCTTCGCGCCCGTCTTGTCGTCGAAGCCGAACGAGCCGAAGGTCCCGACGCGCAGAGTGATCTGCTTGCCGCTGCCCGCGGCGTCGTCGGTGCCGCTGTCGCCGTCCGAACCGCAACCGGTCAGGACGAGTCCGAGGGCGAGCAGGCCCGAGGTGGAGAGGGTGACCGCACGGCTTCTGCGCCTGGCGGCACCGGTGGATATGCGCATTCGAGGCTCCTACGACTGTTGTGGCTGGTGGCGGGCCCAGAGCGACAGGGTGGGGCTGACGGCGAGCAGGACCGGTCACGGGTAAGGAAGTGCGGAAGCGATGGACAGCGGATCCGCGGATCCAGTGGGAGCGCTCCCACTTCTGCTTGGATCGAAAGCTTCCCGGCGGCGACACCCGCTGTCAAGGTCGCGCAACAGAGCTTTATTGCTCCGAGATGTCACCGGCGTGAGAATCTCCCTTTTCCCCGAGCTTTCCTTCAGGACGTAACGGAAGGAACCGGGCGTGCGCGGCGCTTCGGGCCGCTCCGCCGTCATTGGTCGAACGGAGGCGCGGAGCCCTCCTCGACAAGCCTTCGGACCACGATCAATAATGGGAGCGCTCCCGAACTCTCCGTCACCGCGGTCTCCAGGGAGAATCGGCACCACAGCACCATCCCGCACCGGAGGTCACGCGCATGGCAGTACGGGGCCGACACGGCCAGCCCACACTCGAGCAGGTCGCCGAGCTGGCGGGCGTGGGGCGGGGCACCGTGTCGCGGGTGATCAACAAGTCGCCCGGCGTGCGGGACACCACCCGGCTCGCGGTCGAGGAGGCCATCGCCCAGCTCGGCTACATCCCGAACCACGCGGCCCGCGCACTCGCCGGCAGCCGCACCGACGCCGTGGCGCTCGTGGTGCCCGAGACCGAGAAGCGGTTCTTCACCGAGCCCTACTTCTCCGAGATCATCCACGGCGTCGGCATCGGTCTCGCCGACACCGAGCTCCAGCTGCTGCTCACCCTCGTCCGCACCGAACGCGAGCGCGCGCGGTTCCTCCAGTACGCGAAGGCCCGGCGCATCGACGGGGTCTTCCTGGTCTCCGTGCACCGCAGCGACCCGCTTCCGGACCTGCTCTCCGAGATGGACATGCCCACCGTGCTCGGCGGCCGGCGCACGGCGGACGAGACGGTCTCCTACGTCGACTCGGACAACGCGGGCGGGGCGCGCCTGGCCGTGCGGCATCTCGCCGCCACCGGCCGCCGCAAGATCGTCACGATCACCGGCCCGTCCGACATGTACGTGGCCCAGTGCCGTCTGCGCGGCTACGAGGAGGCCGTGCGCGGCGCCTGCGAGGGCTACGACCCGTCCTGGGCGGCTGACGGCGACTTCACCGAGGAGAGCGGGCGGCACGCGATGACGGAGCTGCTGCGCCGCCACCCCGACCTGGACGCGGTCTTCGCGGCGTCCGACGTGATGGCGGCGGGCGCGCTGCACGCCCTGCGCGCGGCAGGCCGCCGGGTGCCCGACGACGTCGCGGTCATCGGCTTCGACGACTCCCCCCTGGCCCAGCACACCGACCCGCAGCTGACCACGGTCCGCCAGCCGGTCGAGGAGATGGGCCGCACCATGGCCGGCGTCCTCATCGACCAGATGTCCGACCCGGGGGCGGCCTGGCGCAACGTCGTCCTCCGCACGGAACTGGTCCGCCGCGGCACGGCCTGACGGCCCCGGCCGCCCCCGGCCCGTCCGCCGCTCGCGGACACCGTGCGCAGTGCGGTGCGCCGGCCGGCCGCCCGCACGGGCGCCGCGACCCCGCCGGGCGCCCGGGGCCCTGCCCCGGCACCCCGGCCCGTCCGGCCCCTGTGCCGGCACGGCCGCAGGCCGCACCGCGCGCCCCTCCCGGCGCGCACCGGCACCCCCGGCCGAGAACCCACGCACCCCCCGAGCCCCGAGGCCGGCCGCACACGCGGTGCGGCGCCTGCGAGGGGGCGAATCCCACAGGCGCCGCGGGCCGGGCGCCGCCCGGCCGTGTGGGCGTCCACCACGCCCACGGCCCCCTGCCGGCCCGGGGCCCCGGGCCGGCGGGGAGTGTGTGCGGCCGGTCCCGCCGTGGACCGGCCGCATGCCGCACCGGGACGGTGCCGCCCCCACTGGCGGCACCGGCCCGGGCGGGGTCAGGAGTGCCCGGAGGCGAGCAGCGGTGCGGTCCGGTCCAGATACGTCGCGGTCCACACCAGCGGGGCGTTCCAGTTGATGGTGTTCTCCTTGGAGCACCACGCCTCGGGTGCCGTCCCCGGGCCGGCGTAGGACTTGGCGGCCGCACGGCCCCTGGGCGTCGCCGGGTCGTTGATGTCCTGGTTGTTGGGCCCGCCGGAGAGCCATCCCCGGGGGTAGGACGTGCCGGGAAAGCGGCCCCACGCGAGCCGGTCGTGCAGGTCGGACTCGGCGTACTCGCCGTAGCCGGTCACGTAGGACAGGCGCATGGCGTTGGTGCCCATCAGGTAGTCCATGCCCCGGTGGGCCGCCTTGAGGTAGCGCAGGTCACCGGTGGCGTGGTGAGCGGTGCCGAGCAGGAGCATCCGGTTGGCGATGAAGGAGTTCGAGCCCCACGGGTACGGGGAGCCCCCGGGGAGGAGCGCCGGGTAGCCCTCGGCGCCGAGTCCCGCGACGACGGAGTCGGCGAACGAGACGAGGGCGCCGCGCATCCGCGCGAGGTCCCCGGCCGGCAGGTCGGAGCCGACGGTGAGCAGCGAGAGGGTGCCCGCCGCCGCGACCTCCTGCCAGTCGAACTGGCCGATCTCCCCGTAGTGCGGCGACGCGGTGACCGCCTGGCGGTAGGCGCCCGCGGTGCCGTCCGCGCGCTTGCCGGCCGTGAGGAAGAGCTCGACGGCGGCTGCGTAGCGGTCGTCGCTGTTCTTCGAGTCGGGATAGTCCCCGCCGCCCTCGGCGTCGTTCCCGGTCGCGTAGTCGACGTCCGGCTGCGCCTCCGCGCGCTGCCACGCCGTGCGGGCGGTCTGCCACAACTGGTCGGCACGGGCCGGGTCGTAGGGCCGCAGCACCCTAGAGAGCTGTGCGGCGGTGCGGGCGACGGCGTAGGTGGCGTTGGTGGACGGCGGCATCGCGGAGCGGGCCATGCGGTTCTCCGCGCCGACGTCGGTGACGGGGAACGCGCTCCAGGAGTGGTTGTGCACCTTGTGGGAGGCGAGTCCATCGGGCGGCAGCATGCCGGCCATGAAGCGGGAGCCGAAGGCGACCTCGTCGACGATGTCCGGCCGCCCGTTGCCGCGTTCGGGCACGGCCAGGCTGCCGTCCCCGTAGGCGGCCGGGTCGCGTTCGAAGAGGTTGAGCAGCGTCCACGCGGAGATGGCGTGGTTGACGGGGTAGATCCCGAAGTCCCCCGCGTCCGCCCAGGATCCCGCGACGTCCAGGCGGGCGCCGCCGCACCAGTTGTTCCAGCAGGGGACGGAGCTGTCGCCGGGGTGCAGCGCGGCGTGGGCGTGGGCGCCGTTCTGGAGGTACTGCGCCTCCACGGCGGTGCCCATGCGGTGGAAGTAGAAGTACTGCATGCCCTCCTGGCCGAGCCGGGGGTAGAGCGATGCGCCGCCGACGGTGAAGGGCACACTGGTGCCGGCCGACGCGACGGTGAGCCGGTACTCGCCCGCCCGGGTGACCGAGGAGAAGTCGGCCTGGTGCACCTGGTCGCCGGAGGCGCGGTCGTAGCCGTGGACCCGGGTCGTGCCGGAGGCGACGACGGCGTTGTCCGCGGTGCCGCGCAGCTCCCAGGCGAGCGGGGACGAGGAGCCGGTGACCACGGTGGCGATCTTGTCGGCGCCGGTGAGATAGCCGATCTGGTTGACCCTGACGGCGCTCGGGTCCGCGGCCGCCGACGCGGGGGACGCGCCGGCCACGGGGCTGAGCAGAGCGGCGCTCAGCGCGCCGGCGAGGAGCGCGGCGGTGCGGCGGGAGAGCCGCCGTCGCGCCGGTGCGGCCGCGGAGGGCGGGCCGCCGGTGCGGGTGGGGGTGCGGGGCATGGTTCGGCCTCCGGAGTGGGGGGAGACCGGAAGCCGGGGCTTCCGGTGGGGAGAGGTGGTTCAGCCGGCGGCGGGCACGGTGCCGTAGTGGTCGCCGAGGCTGATGCCGGTCGTGCTGTTCACCCCGCCGAGGGGCACCTCGTGGTCGAGACCGACGAACTTGTTCCCGGACTGCCACAACGCGGGCTTCAGCAGCGCGTACTTGGCCTCGTCCCAGGTCGTCCAGTCGTACCCCAGCAGGCCGCCGGTGTCCCCGGAGTTGGGGTTGATGCACCAGAACGTCTGGTGGATGCGGTTCTCGGCGATGAGGTCGCGCAGGGCCGTCATCCACTTCTGGTTCGGCCCGTTGTCGAGATGCCCGCCCCACTCGCCGATGAGCAGCGGAGCGGTGTTCTCCTTGTGCAGGTAGAGCCAGTTGGGGTCCCAGACGTCCCGTTCGAGGGTGGCGCGGTTCCACTCGCCCTGGAACCAGGGCTGCTGGTGGACGAGGGGCCCGTAGTCGTGCGGCGAGTAGACGAGCTGGTCCTGCTGCGCCCCGAGGTCCACGGGGTGGTCCCGCACGCCGCGGAGGTTCCCTCCCCACCAGGTGAAGTGGTAGTCGGCCGCGGCGGTGGAGGTCCAGTCGGTGCCGTTCCTCGGATAGATCTCGATGCCCTCGCAGAGCACCAGCACCTGCGGGTTGATCGCCAGGATGCGCTTGCCCGCGGTCTCGCACACGTGCTTGAAGTTGTCCTGGTCGGCACTCGCGTCCCACTTGGCGCGCGGGCTGGAGGACTGGGTGCCGTGCGGCTCGTTCTTGACGTCCATCGCCACGAGCGTGTCGTTCGCCCGGTACCGCGCGGTGACCCACTCCCAGGCGGCGTAGAAGTCCTCGGTGGTGACGGCGCCCTTCCACCACACGGGGTGGACGTGGCCCGAGTTGTCGGCCTCGGCGCTGTGGACGTCGAGCATGACCTTCATGCCGTACTTCTCGGCCAGGGCGAGGAACGCGTCGAAGACCTGAAGGGTGGTCCTGTCCTTCAGCTCGGGGTTGGCCCAGGTGTTGACGGCGCTGGGCACGGCGGCCCGGCCGTTCTTCCATTCCAGCAGCAGCTGGGTGGAGATGGGGACCCGGACGATGTTGATGCCGCGCTGGGCCATGGAGCGGGTGATGGTCTCCAGGTTGACCGACCACAGTCCGTGGAAGACCCGCTCGCCGGCGTTGAAACCGAACCAGTTGGCCCCGGTCAGCCAGACCTCGTTGCCCTGGGCGTCCACGATCCGGTTGCCCTCGGTGTGCAGCCAGTCCGTGCCGGCCTGGGCACGGGGGGCCTGCGGTGCGGGTGCCCCGGTCGCGGCGGACGGAGACGCCACCGACAGCGCGACGAGTGCGGCGGCCGCGGTCAGGGCCACGGGTACGGCCCGCCCCGGGCCCCCTCCGCGGGTGCTGTGCCACCTCATGGAACTCTCCTTTCCCCTTGCCTGCGGAATACGGGAGCGCTCCCACTCGGCTCGGCCCTCCCGCCCTGGCGCCGGTCACGGTGCGGCGCCGGACAGGGACGGTGCGGGAGCGCTCCCAGTCAGCATGGCCCGGACGATCGGACCACGGGTACCCGGACCTGCTGCGCATCCGGGGCGACACGGAGGTTCTGACGCCACGGATTCGGCGCCGCGACCAATGAAGCGGCTGCGGGGCCGCCTGTCAATGGGCGGGACAGAAGCCCATCGGCCTTGACAACAGAGGACCTCTCCCGCGACGCTCTTGGGAGCGCTCCCATTCTGGTTGACGCGTCTCTGGTACTCAGCCTGCCCCGCACAGAGACGCCCGGTCGCCGGAGCGGGAGCGCTCTCAGTTTCCGGACAACAACCAGAGGATGACGATGACCGCAGAGAACGGCCCGGCTCCCACAGCCCTCTCGCAGCCGCCGGACGCCTCGGCCTTCCCGCCCGGCTTCCTGTGGGGCGTCGCCACATCGGCGTACCAGATCGAGGGCGCCGCGGACCGGGACGGCAGGGGTACGTCGATCTGGGACACGTTCTCGCGCACGCCCGGCAAGGTGGTGAACGGCCACACCGGTGACGTGGCCGCCGATCACTACGCGCGTTACGAGCAGGACGTTGCCCTCATGTCCGAGCTGGGGGTGGGCGGCTACCGCTTCTCCGTGGCCTGGCCGCGCATCCAGCCCGACGGACGCGGACCGGCCGACCCGCGCGGACTCGACTTCTACCGGCGCCTCGTCGACAGCCTGATGGAGAACGGCATCGAGCCGGCGCTCACCCTCTACCACTGGGACCTGCCCCAGGCGCTGGAGGACGAGGGCGGCTGGCTGAACCGGGAGACCTCCTACCGGTTCGCCGAGTACGCGCATCTGGTCGCCGACGCCCTCGGGGACCGGGTGCGGATCTGGGGCACCCTCAACGAGCCCTGGTGCGCGGCCTTCCTCGGATACAGCAAGGGCATCCACGCCCCGGGGCGGACCGACCCCGCCGGGTCGCTGCGCGCCGCCCACCACCTCCTCCTCGGCCACGGCCTCTCGGTACCGGCCATCCGGGCGGCGTCCCCCGGCGCGGAGGTGGGCATCACGCTCAACTTCTACCCGGTGGAGCCTGATTCGGACAGCGCCGCCGACAAGGACGCGGCACACCGCATCGACCTCCTCCAGAACCGGCTCTTCCTCGACCCGGTGACCGACGGGGCCTACCCGGCCGACATCCGGGACCACGTGGAACGCGTCAGCGGCACGGCGCACATCCACCCGGAGGACGAGAAGGCCATCGGCGCCCCCATCGACTTCCTGGGCGTCAACTACTACTCCTCGTACCGGGTCGCCGGCGGCGGCGAGGCGGACGGGCCGACCGAGTGGCCGGGCGCCGAGGACGTCCGCTTCATCGACCGCGGCCTGCCGCGCACCGGGATCGGCTGGGAGATCGACGCGGACGGCCTGCGCAGGCAGCTGGTGCGCATCGAACGCGACCACCCCGGCCTGAAGATGTACATCACCGAGAACGGCGCGGCGTTCGACGACACCCCGACCGCCGCGGGCGAGGTGCACGACGCGGACCGCACCGCGTACATCGAGGGGCATCTCCGGGCCACCCGCCAGGCGATCGAGGAGGGTGCCGACGTCGCCGGCTACTTCCTGTGGTCGCTGCTCGACAACTTCGAGTGGGCCGAGGGGTACGGCATGCGCTTCGGCATCGTGCGCGTCGACTTCGACACGCAGGTGCGCACACCGAAGCAGAGCGCGCTCTGGTACGGCAACGTGGCCCTGCACAACCGCCTGCCGGACTGATCCGGTACCGCGTGCCCCGCCAGGGGGCGGGGCACGCGGGGGCCGCGCGGGGCGCGGCGCGGTTCGGCCGGGCCGGACCATGGGACGATGTCCGTCATGCGCACCTCGTCCCGGGGCGCCCGTGCGACCCTGCTCGGCGTCCTCCTGCTCCTGACCGCCGCCTGCACATCGGACCCGGCCGGCAACAGCGGCGGCGGGACGGACGGACGCGGCGCGGCCCCCGCCGAGGTGCGGCCGCCGGCCGCCGGCGCCGCCTTCGACTACCAGCTCGGGGGCGCCTACCCGCCGCCCGACGGCGTCCGGGCCGTGGCCCGCGACCGCACCGCCGAGCCCGCCGCCGGGCTCTACAACATCTGCTACGTCAACGCCTTCCAGACCCAGCCCGACGAGGCGGTGGACTGGTGGCGCGAGAACCACCCCGGGCTGCTGCTCCGCGACGGCGACGGCGAGCTGGTGGTCGACGAGGACTGGGACGAGCCGCTGCTCGACATCTCCTCGAAGGCCAACCGCACGGCGCTGCTCGCCGTCGTCGGCCCCTGGATCGACGGCTGCGCCGACGACGGCTACGACGCGGTCGAGCCGGACAACCTGGACTCCTGGACCCGCTCGGACGGGCTGCTCACCCAGGACCATGCCATCGCCTTCGCCCGCATGCTCAGCGACCGCGCCCACGCCAAGGGGATGGCGATCGCCCAGAAGAACACCGCCGAGCTGCTGACGGCGCGCGCCCGGACCGGATTCGACTTCGCGGTCGTGGAGGAGTGCGCACGGTACGACGAGTGCGGGGAGTTCGCCGCGGCGTACGACGGCAGGGTGTTCGACGTGGAGTACACGGAGCGCGACTTCGCGGCGGGGTGCCGCGCGTGGGGGGAGCGGGTGTCCATGACCCTGCGCGACCTCGATGTCCTCCCGGCGGGTGAGCCGGGGCACGTCCACCGCAGGTGCTGACGCCCCCTGGGGGGCGGTCGTGTCGGGGGTTCGTCCGCCCCGTGCGGGCCGATGGTGGCGCACCCCCGCTGAACGCGGGTGTCCTCAAGCGCCGGACGGGCTGCAATCACGTGCGGGGCAGTGCCGCTCCCGCACAGCGAGCGGCAATGACCTCCAGAGCCCCCCCGGCCCGCAGGCGAAGCCACGTCCCCCGCCAGGG
>NZ_RDBP01000057.1:88033-125000 GCF_008042045.1 Streptomyces sp. T39 | reverse complement strand
CCTGGTCCCCCGACGCCGTGACCGCCCAGGCGGAGGGCACCGACCGAGTGTTCCGCGAGGCCCCCGCGGCCCACGCGGAACACTCGGTCGGTGCCCTCCGCCTGGGCGGTCACGGCGTCGGGGGACCAGGAGACGGAGAAGCTCGCCGCGCGCTCCCCCCGGTGCCCCGGCACCACGACCGTGACCGGGGCGGCGCCCGCGCCGGGCGCCGCCCCGACCAGCAGCGTGAGGTCGTCGAGCCAGTCGCCGTCGGGGCGCAGGGTGTCGGCGCCGAGCGGCAGCACCGCCCCCTCCCGCAGGTAGAGCGGCAGGCTGTCGAAGCCGTGGGTCTCGTGCCGCCACCCTGGCCCCCGGACCGTCTCCCCGGTGAGCAGGTGGGTCCATTCCCCTTCGGGCACGTACACCTCCACCGTCCCGTCCGCGGTGAAGACGGGGGCGACGAGCAGGTCGGGGCCGAGCATGTACTGGCGGTCGAGGGTGCGGCACGCCGGGTCGCCGGGGAACTCCAGGACCATCGGACGCATCACCGGCACCCCGGTGTCGCGTGCCTCGACGGCCGCCGCGTAGAGGTACGGCATGAGCCGGTGCTTCAGTTCGGTGAAGTGCCGCGCCACGTCGACCGCCTCGTCGCCGAACTCCCACGGCACCCGGTAGGAGTCGCTGCCGTGCAGGCGGCTGTGCGAGGACAGCAGGCCGAAGGCGAGCCAGCGTTTGAAGACGTCCGGGTCGGGGGTGCCTTCGAAGCCGCCGATGTCGTGGCTCCAGAAGCCGAAGCCGCTGAGGGACAGGGACAGCCCGCCGCGCAGGGATTCGGCCATGGCCCCGAAGGAGGCCCAGCAGTCGCCGCCCCAGTGGACGGGGAACTGCTGCCCGCCGGCGGTGGCGGAGCGGGCGAAGAGGACCGCCTCGCCGGGGCCGCGTTCCTTCTCCAGGAGTTCGAAGACGGCGGCGTTGTAGAGCTGGGTGTAGTAGTTGTGCATCCGCTCGGGGTCGGAGCCGTCGTGCCAGACGACGTCGGTGGGGATGCGTTCGCCGAAGTCGGTCTTGAAGCAGTCGACGCCCTGGTCGAGGAGGGTCTTCAGCTTGCCCTGGTACCAGGCGCGCGCCTCGGGGCTGGTGAAGTCGACGAGGGCCATGCCGGGCTGCCACAGGTCCCACTGCCAGACGTCGCCGCCCGGTCTCCGCACGAGGTGGCCGAGTGCCATGCCCTCGGCGAAGAGGGGTGACTTCTGGGCGATGTACGGGTTGATCCACATGCTCACGCGCAGGCCGCGGTCGCGCAGCCGGGCGAGCATGCCGGCGGGGTCGGGGAAGGTATCCGGGTCCCAGGCCAGGTCGGTCCACTGGTACTCGCGCATCCAGAAGCAGTCGAAGTGGAAGACGGAGAGCGGGATGCCGCGTTCGGCCATGCCGTCGGTGAAGGAGGTGACGGTGGCCTCGTCGTAGGAGGTGGTGAAGGAGGTGGTGAGCCACAGGCCGAAGGACCAGGCGGGGGGCAGCGCGGGCCGTCCGGTGAGGGCGGTGTAGCGGGTGAGCACGTCCTTGGGGGTCGGTCCGGCGACGATGTAGTACTCGAGTTCCTGGTCCTCGACGCTGAACTGGACCTGTCCGACGGATTCGCTGCCGACCTCGTAGGAGACCTTGCCGGGGTGGTTGACGAAGACGCCGTAGCCGCGGGAGGAGAGGTGGAAGGGGATGTTCTTGTAGGCCTGCTCGCTGCTGGTGCCGCCGTCGGCCTGCCAGATGTCGACGCTCTGGCCGTTCCTGACGAACGGGGTGAAGCGTTCCCCGAGGCCGTAGATGTGCTCGCCGACGCCGAGGGCGAGCTGGGCGGCCATGTGGTGGGCGCCGTCGGGGGTGGTGACGAAGGCGGTGCCCTTGTGGCCTGCCTCGGTGAGGAGGCGGCCGTCGGCGTCGAGGAAGCGCAGGGCCCAGCGGCCGGCGGTGTCGAGCCGCAGGGTGAGGGGGCCGCTGACGAGTTCGGCGGCGGTGCCGTCGCGGCGGACGACGGCGTGGCCGCCGCCGGTGCCGTCGAGCGCGAAGTCGGGGCCCCGGCGCGCCTTTCCGGCATGGTGTACCGTCCGGACTCCGATGACTCCCTCGGCGGGTGAGAAGCACTCGACGGTGATGAGGGGCGCGTTGAGCGTGTCGCCGCGGGTGCGTACGGGTCCGACGGAGGCATAGGCCGTGAAACGGCCGTCTCCGGTGTGCAGATCGCGTACTTCGGTGGCGTACGAGGCGTGGGTGCCCTCGCGCATCAGCCAGAAGCCGTCGGTGAACTTCATCCTGGTCCTCAAGACGTATACGGACGGGGCGGAAGCGCTTCCGCGGATCATACTGGGCCCTCCATTGCCCCTGGTCAACGCTTCTCCGGCAATTCATCGAAGCGCTTCACCACCCCAAAACGGACTTCCTCGCGAATCCTGTGCGAAGCATTGACGCCACACGAACGTCCCTCTACGTTCGGCGCGTTGCACTTCGTACGTCATATATGAGACGCGATACACGAGATCTGAGAGTGACCATGGCTTTCGCGCCCAGTCCGATCCCCTCCCGCACCCAGTACGTCCTGGAGGCGATCAAGCACGACATCCTCACCGGCGGTCTCAGTCCAGGTCAGGCGTTGGTCGAGACCGAACTGGCGGCCCGTTTCGGGGTGTCCAAGACGCCGGTGCGCGAGGCGCTCAAGACGCTGGCCGGCACGGGTCTCGTGGTGATGAGCCAGTACAAGGGCGTCACGGTGCGCATGGTCGACGCGGACATGGCGCGCGAGGTCTACGACGTGCGGCTGCTGCTGGAGCCGGAGGCGCTGCGCAGATCGATCGCCCGGGGCGCGTCGCTGGAGCAGGCGCGCTCGGCGCTGATCAGCGCCGACGAGGCAGCCGACCAGGCCGAACGGTCGCTGGCGAACCGGGAGTTCCACCGCGCGCTGTACCTTCCGTGCGGCAATCCGCTGCTGGCCCGGATGCTCGACGAGGTGCGCGACCAGGCCGCGCTGGTGTCGACGGTGGCCTGGGCCGCCGATCCGTCCTGGCACCGGGAGGCGGACGAGCACCGGGAGATCCTGCGCCTGGCCGAGGCGGGGGACACGGACGCCGCCGTCGCCGCCCTCCACGACCACATCGCGTCGTTCGTGCTGCGCGCGTTCCCCCTGACCGACGAGGAGAACCAGGCATGACGGCGACCGACTTCACGGCTCTGCGCGAGGCCCTCGCGGATGTGGTGGCCATTCCGGTCACCCCGTTCACCGCCGAGGACACGATCGACGAGCCCGCGCACCGCGCGCTGATCCGGCGCCTCGTCGACGGCGGCGTGCGCACCCTGACGCCGAACGGCAACACGGGCGAGTACTACGCCCTGGACCCGGACGAGCGCCGCGCGGTCACCGAGCTGACCATCGACGAGGCCGGCGACGGCGCCGTGATCCTGGTCGGCGTCGGGCTCGACGTGCCGACCGCGGTGGCCTCGGCCCGGCACGCCAGGGACGCCGGCGCGCAGATGGTGATGGTGCACCAGCCGGTCCACCCCTACGTCTCGCAGGCCGGGTGGGTGGACTACCACCGGGCCGTCGCCGACGCCGTCCCCGAGCTGGGCGTCGTCCCCTACATCCGCAACGCGGCCCTCGACGGCAGCCGGATGGCCGAGCTCGGCGAGGCGTGCCCCAATGTGATCGGCGTCAAGTACGCGGTCCCGGACGCGGCCCGGTTCGCCGCGTTCGCCCGTGACGCGGGCCTGGAGCGCTTCGTGTGGATCGCCGGTCTCGCCGAGCTGTACGCGCCCTCCTACTTCGCGGGCGGTGCCACCGGCTTCACCTCGGGGCTGGTCAACGTGGCTCCCGCCGTCTCCCTGGAGATGCTGGCCGCGCTGCGCGCCGGCGACCTGCGGGCGGCGATGAAGGTGTGGGAGCGGATCCGGCCGCTGGAGGACATGCGGGCGGCTCACCAGTCGGCCGACAACGTCTCGGTGGTGAAGGAGGCGCTGGCCGCGCTCGGACTGTGCCGTCGCGACATCCGTCCGCCGAGCCGGGCGCTGCCGAAGCAGCAGCGGCCCCGGGTCGCCGAGCTGGTGGCCGGGTGGGGCATATGACCGTACGGCCCGAGGAACTGCGCAGCCACCAGTGGTGGGGGACGGACGGGCTGCGGTCGTTCTCGCACCGCGCCCGCACCCGCCAGCTGGGCTACCTGCCCGAGGAGCACCTGGGCAAGCCGGTGGTGGCGGTCCTCAACACCTGGTCGGACATCAACCCGTGCCATGTGCATCTGCGGGACCGGGCGCAGGCGGTCAAGCGGGGTGTCTGGCAGGCCGGCGGCTTTCCGCTGGAGTTCCCGGTGTCGACGCTCTCGGAGACCTTCCAGAAGCCGACGCCGATGCTCTACCGGAACATGCTGGCGATGGAGACGGAGGAGCTGCTCCGCTCCTACCCGGTGGACGGGGCCGTGCTGCTCGGCGGCTGCGACAAGTCGACGCCCGCGCTGCTGATGGGTGCGGCGAGCGCGGACCTGCCGGCGGTGTTCGTGCCGGCCGGGCCGATGCTGCCGGGGCACTGGCGGGGCGAGACGCTCGGCTCGGGCACCGACATGTGGAAGTACTGGGACGACAAGCGGGCCGGGCTGATCGGCGACTGCGAGATGGGCGAGCTGGAGAGCGGGCTGGCCCGCTCCCCCGGCACCTGCATGACGATGGGCACGGCGTCCACCCTGACGGCGGCGGCCGAGGCGCTGGGGGTGACGATGCCGGGTGCGTCGTCGATCCCCGCGGTGGACTCGGGTCACGACCGGATGGCCGCGGCCTCCGGGCGGCGGATCGTGGGTCTGATCCGCGAGGACGTGAAGCTGTCGCACATCCTGACGCGTGAGGCGTTCGAGGACGCGGTCACCACGGTGCTGGGCCTCGGCGGCTCGACCAACGCCGTGATCCACCTGATCGCCATGGCGGGCCGGGCGGGGGTGTCCCTGTCGCTCGACGACTTCGACCGGCTGGCGCGTGAGGTCCCGGTGCTGGCGAACGTCCGCCCCGGCGGCGGCCCGTACCTGATGGAGGACTTCCACTTCGCCGGCGGGCTGCCCGGGTTCCTGTCGCGGATCACCGATCTGCTGCACCTGGACCGGCCCACCGTCGCCCACGCCACACTGCGCGAGCAGCTGGCGAACGCGCTCGTCCACAACGACGACGTGATCCGGGTCCGGGAGAACCCGGTGGCGCCGGAGGGCGGCGTGGCGGTGCTGCGCGGCAACCTCTGCCCGGACGGCGCGGTCATCAAGCACATCGCCGCCGAGCCGCACCTGCTCAAGCACACCGGTCCCGCGGTCGTGTTCCCGGACTACCGCACCATGCAGCGGACCATCAACGACCCGGAGCTCGGCATCACCGCCGACCATGTCCTCGTCCTGCAGAACGCGGGGCCCAAGGGCGGGCCGGGCATGCCGGAGTACGGGATGCTGCCGATCCCCGACCATCTCCTGAAGCAGGGGGTGCGGGACATGGTGCGCATCTCCGACGCCCGGATGAGCGGCACGAGTTACGGCACCTGTGTGCTGCACGTCGCGCCGGAGTCGTACATCGGCGGACCGCTGGCGCTGGTGCGCACCGGTGACCTGATCACGCTGGACGTGGAGGCGCGGTCGCTGCGGCTTGAGGTGCCGGACGAGGAGCTGGCGCGGCGCCGGGCCGAGTGGACCGAGCCGCCCGTCCGCTACGAGCGCGGCTACGGGGCGCTGTACAGCGAGTACGTCACCCAGGCCGACACCGGCTGCGACTTCACCTTCCTCGCCAGGCCGGGCCAGGTGCCCGATCCCTACGCGGGCTGACGCCCGCCGCACACCGGGCCCCGCGCGCCCGGACGCCGGCAGGCGTCGCAGGCGGCGGACCCCCACACCCTTGTCAGCAAGCGCTTTCCCGCAGTGCCGCGGGCCGTCAGGGCCCGCCCCCTCGCGAAATGCCCGTACCACGATCGGAGACGCAGTCATGGCCTCAGCTGTGGCGCAGAAAACACCAGGGCCCCCGCGCCCGCTGCCCCGGCCGCCCGGCCGCCGGCGCGCAGGAGTGGCACCGCGCAGGCTGCCGTACCTGCTGATCGCTCCCGCCGGCCTGCTCATGCTGGGCTTCATCGCCTACCCGGTGCTCAGCGTCTTCTACTACAGCGCGCAGCACTACAACCCGACGAAGCCCTGGCGCAACGGCTTCGCGGGATGGGAGAACTTCACCGCGATCTTCACGGAGGACACCCACTTCTGGGACACCCTCGCCTTCAGCCTGAAGTGGGTGTCCGTCGAGGTCTCGCTCCAGCTCCTCTTCGGTCTGGCGCTGGCGCTGATCGTGAACCAGACCTTCGTGGGACGCTCGCTCGGACGGGCACTGGTGTTCTCGCCGTGGGCCGTCTCCGGCGTGCTCACCTCGGCGATCTGGGTGCTGCTCTACAACTCGCAGACCGGCATCACCCGCTACCTGGCCGACGTCGGCATCGGCGAGTACGGCACCTCGCTGCTCTCCGACACCGGGACCGTCTTCTGGGCCGCGATCGTCGCCGACCTGTGGCGCGGAGTGCCCTTCTTCGCCATCCTCATCCTCGCCGACCTCCAGTCGGTGCCGAAGGACCTCTACGAGGCGGCCGAGGTCGACGGGGCGAGCCGGATACGGCAGTTCCTGCACATCACCCTGCCGCACCTGAAGGACGCCATCATCCTCTCGACGCTGCTGCGCGCGGTGTGGGAGTTCAACAACGTCGACCTCCTCTACACACTGACCGGCGGCGGTCCGGCGGGCGAGACCACGACCCTGCCGCTGTACATCGCCCACACCAGTGTCGAGGGGCGCGACTTCGGCTACGCGTCCGCACTGACGACCGTCGCGTTCGTCATCCTCCTCTTCTTCTCGATGGTCTACCTGCGCCTGAGCAAGTTCGGAGGCGAGACCAAGTGATCACTCAGGACACCACCCGCTCCCCCGACCTCACCAC
Organism: Streptomyces sp. T39; assembly: GCF_008042045.1. Lineage (GTDB taxonomy): Bacteria > Actinomycetota > Actinomycetes > Streptomycetales > Streptomycetaceae > Streptomyces. The sequence continues at coordinate 118,045 of NZ_RDBP01000057.1, read as the reverse complement.
CGCGACCCACGGTCCGGGCCGCACGGACTCCGGTCCGGCCGGCCGGCCGCCCGTCAGCCGCCGCAGGAAGAAGCACCGCGCGTGGGACGAGGTCCCCCGCTGGCACATCTACCTCCCGCTCGGGATCTACCTGGTCTTCACCCTGGTCCCGTTCTACTGGATCCTGCTCTTCGCCCTCCGCCCCACCGGCTCGACGTCGCTGGTGCCCTGGCCGCTGACGTTCGACCACTTCGAGAAGGTGTGGACGGACCGCTCGTTCGCCACCTACTTCGAGAACAGCCTGATCACCGGTGTCGCCACGCTGATCATGACGACCCTGGTCGCCCTGGCCGGCGGATACGCCCTCGCCCGCTTCGACTTCAAGATCAAGCGGACGTTCATGCTGGCGCTGCTGTGCTCGCAGTTCGTGCCCGGCGCGCTGCTGCTGGTGCCGCTGTTCCAGATCTTCGCCGACCTCAGCCTGATCAACTCGCTCACCAGCGTCATCATCGCGGAGACGGTCTTCCAGCTCCCGCTGTCGATGATCCTGATCAGCGGCTTCATCCGGAACGTGCCGTACTCCCTGGAGGAGGCGGCCTGGGTGGACGGGTGCAGCAGGTTCACCGCCTTCCGGGTCGTGGTCCTGCCGATGCTGCGGCCGGGTCTGGTGGCCGTCGGCTCCTTCGCCTTCGTCCACTCCTGGAACCACTTCCTGTTCGCGCTGATGTTCCTCAACAGCCAGGACAAGCAGACGATCCCCGTCGGGCTCAACACCCTGATGGGCGCGGACAGCGTCGACCTCGGCGCACTGGCCGCCGGCGGCGTGATCGCCGCCGTCCCGGTGGTCGTCGTCTTCGCCTTCATCCAGAAGTGGCTCGTCACCGGCTTCAGCGCGGGGGCGGTGAAGGGATGAGCGGCGCGAGCCTGCCCCTGCCGGTCGTCCTGGCGGGCGCCCGCGGCCACGGCCGTGTCCACCTGGAGAACATCCGCAGGCTCCAGCACGCGGGTCTGGTCCGTCTGGCCGGCGTCTGCGAACTGCGGCCGCTGACGGACGAGGAGCTGGGGCTGCCGGGCGAACCGGTGGCGCAGTCCGACGACTTCGACGGGCTGCTGGCCGCCACCGGCGCACGGATCGCGGTGATCTGCACGCCGATCCAGACGCACACCGACCTGGCGCTCACGGCCGCCCGGCGGGGTGTCCACCTGCTGCTGGAGAAGCCGCCGGCGCCGTCGTACGCCGAGTTCCGCCGGATGGCCGACGGGGTGCGGGCGGCGGGGGTGGCCTGCCAGATCGGCTTCCAGTCGCTCGGCTCCGACGCCGTCGCCGCCGTCCGCGGCCTGGTCGCCGACGGGGCGATCGGCGAGGTGCGCGGGGTCGGCGGGGCGGGCGCGTGGGTCCGCGGCGAGGCGTACTTCCGCCGCGCGCCGTGGGCCGGCCGGCGCCGTCTGGACGGCGCCGACGTCGTCGACGGCGCGCTGACCAACCCGCTCGCCCACGCCGTGGCGACGGCGCTCGCGCTGGACGGCAGCGTGCACACCGAGGACGTCGCGGACGTGGAGCCGGAGCTGTTCCGGGCGCACGCGATCGAGGCGGACGACACCTCGTGCGTGCGCGTCACCACCGCGCGCGGCGGCCGGGTGACGGTCGCGGCCACGCTGTGCGCCGAGACGGCGGCCGAGCCGTACGTGATGGTGCACGGCGACCGGGGCCGGGTGACGTTCTGGTACAAGCAGGACCGGGTGCTGCTCCAGCGGGCCGGGCACGGACCGGTGGAGGCCGTCCACGGCAGGACGGACCTGCTGGAGAACCTGGTCTCCCATCTCACCGACGGGACGGACCTGCTGGTGCCGCCGGAGGCGACCGGCGCCTTCATGCGGGTCGTCGAGGCGGTCCGCAGCGCGCCCGACCCGGTGGCGCTGCCCGACGGTGTGTGGCGGCGGGAGCCGGCCGACGGCGGGCCGCGCCGCGTCGTGGACGGCGTGGACGCGCTGGTCGCGGCGAGCGCCGAGCGCACCGCGCTCTTCTCCGAGCTCGGCGCGCCCTGGGCGCGGCCGGCCGCCCTGCGCCAGGTGCAGGGGGCGGCCCGGTGACGGCTACGACGGTGCTGAGCTGCGCCGGGCGCCCGGTCGCCCACTACGCGACGGCTCCGGTGACCGAGCGGCGCTGCTCGCCGCGGCCGTGTCTGCACCCGGTGCGCACCCCGGCCGGGGTCACGGTCACCGAGCTGATGCCCGCGGACCACGTGCACCACCTGGGCGCGGGAGTGGCGGTCCCCGATGTGGCGGGACATAACTTCTGGGGCGGGCGCACCTTCGTCCGCGACCAGGGGCCCACCGAGCTCGACAACCACGGCGAGCAGCGGCACGACGGGTTCAAGCTGCACGACCGGGACGGCTTCGTCGAGGAGCTGAGCTGGGTGGCGGACGGGCGGCGGCTGCTGCGGGAGCACCGCACGGTCGCGGTGACCGCGCTGGCCGACACCGCCTGGGCGCTGGATCTGACGTTCTCGCTGACGAACACCACCGGCGAGGAGGTGTCGATCGGTTCCCCGGCGACCAACGGGCGGCCGGGCGCCGGGTACGGCGGCTTCTTCTGGCGGGCGCCGAAGGAGGCGACGCAGGCCCGGGTGTTCACCGCGGACGCGGAGGGCGAGGAGGCCGTGCACGGCCGGTGCGCGGACTGGCTGGCGCTGGCCGGCGAGGAGTGGACGCTGGTGTTCGCCGGGGCGACGGCGCGGACGCGCGAGGACCCGTGGTTCGTGCGCACCGCCGAGTACCCGGGTGTCGGGTCCTCGCTCGCCGCGGGCGACCGGCTGCCGGTCGCCGCCGGCGGGACGGTGGTGCGCCGCATCGTCACCGTCGTCGCCGACGGGCGGCTGGACCGCGACGGTGCCGCCGCCCTCGTCCGGAAGGCGGTGACGGCGTGATCAGCGCGGATCTCGGGGACGGCACGTACCGCAACCCCGTGCTCGCGGCCGACTGGTCGGATCCGGACGTCGTGCGGGTCGGCGACGACTACTACCTGACGGCCTCCAGCTTCGGCCGGGTGCCGGGGCTGCCGCTGCTGCACTCCGCCGACCTGGTGAACTGGACGCTCGTGGGGCACGCGCTGCAACGGCTGCAGCCCGCCGCGGCGTTCACCGTGCCCCGGCACGACTGCGGGGTGTGGGCGCCGTCGATCCGGCACCACGACGGACGTCTGTGGATCTTCTGGGGCGACCCCGACCACGGCATCTGGCAGGTCAACGCGCCCGGCGTGCGGGGCCCTTGGAGCGAGCCGCACCTGGTGAAGGCGGGGCGCGGGCTGATCGACCCCTGCCCGCTGTGGGACGAGGAGTCGGGCGAGGCGTACCTGGTGCACGCGTGGGCCAGGTCCCGTTCGGGGATCAAGAACCGGCTGACGGGTCACCGGATGCGGCTCGACGGCACCGGTCTCCTCGACGAGGGCACCACGATCGTGGACGGCGACCTGATCCCGGGCTGGTTCACCCTGGAGGGCCCGAAGCTGTACCGGCACGACGGCTGGTACTGGATCCTGGCGCCGGCCGGCGGTGTGACGAACGGCTGGCAGGGAGCGTTGCGCTCCAAGGACTTCTTCGGTCCCTACGAGGAGCGGATCGTCCTGGAGCAGGGTGCGACGGACGTCAACGGGCCGCACCAGGGCGGCTGGGTGCGCACCCGGTCCGGCGAGGACTGGTTCCTGCACTTCCAGGAGCGCGGCGCGTACGGCCGGCTGGTGCATCTGCAGCCCATGCGGTGGGGCGAGGACGGCTGGCCGGTGCTCGGGGACGGCGGGTCCCCGGTGCGGGTGCACCCCAAGCCCCGCCTCCCGGAGCGTCCGCCGTCCGCGCCGGCGACGGACGACGACTTCCCGGGCGGACGGTTCGGCCGCCAGTGGCAGTGGACGGCGAACCCGGGAGACGGCTGGACGACGGCCCACGGCGGCGACGGCCTGCGGCTGTCGTGCCCGCGCTCGGCGGACGCCGACGACCTGCGCCGGCTGCCGCATGTGCTGACGCAGCGGCTGCCCGCGATGGATGCGGTGGCCGAGGTCGAACTGACGCTGGACAGCGACGAGCCCGGCGCCCGGGCCGGGTTCGCCGTCCTCGGTGACGCGTACGCGTGGATCGGCCTGGAGCGCGGCGCCGACGGCGTGGCGCGGCTGGTGCACCGGTTCGCGGAGACGACCGCGGAGGCCGAGCGGGACGCCGCCGTGGCACGGGCCGCTCCGGCGGGCCGGGCGCGGCTGCGGATCGAGGTGTCGGCGGGCGCCCGGTGCCGGTTCTCGGCCGCCGTCCTGCCCGGTCCGGCGGACGCGTCGGACGACGGGGCGGAGTTCACCCCGTCCGGGCAGGTGTTCGCGGCGATGCCGTGGCGCTGGGTCGGTGCCCTGTTCGGCCTGTTCGGTGTGGCGCCGGCGCTGCCGGGACAACAGGGTCCCGGTTACGCGGGGACGGCCACGTTCACCGGGTTCCGGGTGCGCCCCGCGGGGCGCTGACCCGGACGCCGGACGCGTCCCGGACACGGGCGCGCGGTCCGGCCCACGATTTTCCCCCCACCTGATGACCCCTCACAGAAGTTCAACCGTACGAGAAGAAGAGAGCCGACGATGACCATCTTCCGCAGCGGAGCGCGCAGAGCCGCCTCCGTTCTCGCCCTGACCACCGCCCTCGCGCTCACCGCCACCGCCTGCGGTGACGACGGCAGCGGCGCGGCCGGCGACAAGGGCACCGAGGGATCGGGCAAGGGAAAGATCACCTTCTGGGACAACAACGGCGGTGTGCGCACCGACGTGTGGAAGGTGATCATCGCCGACTTCGAGAAGGCCAACCCCGACATCGACGTCGAGTACGTGGGGGTCGCCTCGACCGAGGTCCAGTCGAAGTACGACACGGCCATCCAGGGCGGCGGCCTGCCGGACGTCGGCGGTGTGGGTGCCGCGATGCTCGCGGGCATCGCGGCGCAGAACGCGCTGGAGCCGCTCGACGAGCGGATCGCCGTCAGCTCGCTCAACGGCAAGCTGAACGACGCGATGCTGGAGAGCGTGAAGGCGGCCGGCGGCCAGAGCAAGACGTTCACCGTCCCGACCTCCGCCAGCAACGGCGTCCTCTACTACCGCACCGACCTGTTCGAGGCGGCCGGCCTCGAGGCGCCCGACACCTGGGCGAAGTTCTACGAGGCGGCCGAGAAGCTGACCGACAAGGGCAAGAACCGCTTCGGCTACACCATCCGCGGCGGCGCGGGCTCCATCGCCCAGGCGCTGGACGCGATGTACGGGCAGAGCGGCATCAAGGACTTCTGGGCCGGCGACAAGACCACCGTCGACGACCCGAAGAACGTGGCCGCCCTGGAGAAGTACGCCGCCCTGTTCAAGAAGAACACCCCGGCCGCCGACGTCAACAACGACTTCACCAAGATGGTCGCGCAGTTCGACAGCGGCGAGATCGGCATGCTCAACCACAACCTGGGCTCCTACACGGACCACGTGAAGGCGCTGGGCACCGAGAAGTTCCGGGGCATCCCGCAGCCGGTCGGCGACGACGGCAAGCGGGTGCAGGTCTCCAACCCGGTCGACGGTCTCGGACTGTTCAAGACGTCGAAGAACAAGGCGGCGGCCTGGAAGTTCATCGAGTTCGCCGCGTCCCACGCGTCGAACAGCAAGTGGAACGAGTCCGCGGGCGCGATCCCGGCGAACGTGGACGCGGCGAAGGACCCGTGGCTGGAGAAGGCGGAGCCGACGAAGCTCGCGGCCGAGGCCCTCTTCAGCGGTGACACCACGATCGTGCAGCTGCCGTACTACCTGCCCGACTGGAACACCATCTCCAAGGCCGACAACGAGCCGGAGTTCCAGAAGGTGCTGCTCGGCAAGGCGACCGCCGAGGAGTTCCTCACCAACCTGGCGAAGCAGCTGAACGAGGCCCAGGCGGAGTGGAAGCAGCAGACCAAGTGACGGCCAGCCGCCGTCAGGTGGTCGCGGCCGCCGCGGGCCTCGTGCTCGCGCCGGCCGCGGCCGGCCAGGCCGCCCACGCCGCCACGAACGGCCCGGGCGGCCGCCGGGCACGCACCCTGTTCATCGCGGGCGACTCCACGGCAGCGCAGAAGTACGCCGACGCCGCGCCGGAGACGGGCTGGGGCATGGCGCTCCCGTTCTTCCTCCACCGCGAGCTGCGGGTGGCCAACCACGCGGCGAACGGGCGCAGTTCGAAGAGCTTCGCCGACGAGGGCAGGCTCGCCGCCGTGCTGGAGGAGATCCGGCCGGGCGATCTGCTGCTGGTGCAGTTCGGTCACAACGACCAGAAGGCCGAGGACCCGTCGCGGTTCACGGAGCCCTGGTCCACGTACCAGGAACAGCTGCGGCAGTACATCGCCGGGGCGCGGGAGCGCGGGGCACGGCCGGTGCTCGCCACCTCCGTGGAGCGCCGCCGTTTCGACGCCGCGGGCGGCGCCGTCCCCTCGCTGGGGGAGTATCCGGCCGCGATGCGGGTGCTGGCCGAGCTGGAGGGCGTGGCACTGCTGGACGTGCACACGCTGTCGCTGGCGCTGTGGCAGGAGCTGGGGCCGGAACGGACGAAGACGTACTTCAACTGGACGGCCACCGAGCAGGACAACACCCATTTCAACCCGCCGGGCGCCATCGAGGTGGCGCGGCTCGTCGCCCGGGAGCTGCTGCGCACCCGGGTGCTGGCGCCGCGCGATGTGCGGCGCCTGGACGACGCGATCCCCCCGTCCCGGATCACCTGGCCGCCGGCGCCCGATGCCGCGGCCACCACCGGGAGACCGTACGCAAGAGAAGGCGAGCCGCACCATGCACCACAGTAGATGTCAGGGCCGCGTCATGACGGCGCTCGTGGGTTCCACCGCACTGGTCCTCGCGGTCACCGGCACCGCCCAGGCGCACCCCCACCACCAGGTCAAGGACCTCGCCCGCCAGACCCTCCCGGCGGGCGACGGCTGGGCCGCCGAGGGCACCGGCACCACCGGCGGCGCCACCGCGGACGCCGCCCATGTGTACACCGTCAGCACCTGGGACGAGTTCCGTGCCGCGCTCGCCGCCGACCCGGGCGCGCCGCGCATCATCCGCGTCCGGGGCACCCTCGACGCGACGGCGAACGGCTGCTCCGCGTTCGAGGCCGAGGGCTACGACTTCGACCGCTACCTCGCCGACTACGACCCGGCCGTGTGGGGCTACGAGAACACCGTGAGCGGGCCCCAGGAGGACCTGCGCGCCGCGTCCGCCAAGGCCCAGGCCGAGGCGATCCAGGCGTTCGTCCCCGCGAACACGACCATCGTGGGCGTGGGCCGGGGCGCCGGCATCACCGGGGCGAGCCTGCAGATCAAGGGCGTCGACAACGTCATCGTGCGCAACCTGACGCTGGAGGCACCGCTGGACTGCTTCCCGCAGTGGGACCCCACCGACGGCGCGACGGGGGCGTGGAACTCCGAGTACGACGGTGTCGTCGTCTACGGCTCCACCCACGTCTGGGTCGACCACAACACCTTCACCGACGGCCGCTACCCCGACAGTTCGCTGCCCGAGTACTTCGGCGAGATCTACCAGCAGCACGACGGCCTGCTCGACATCGTGCGGGGCGCGGATCTGGTGACCGCCTCCTGGAACGTCTTCACCGAGCACGACAAGACGCTGATGATCGGCAACAGCGACAGCGCCGGCGCCACCGACCGCGGCAAGCTGCGGGTCACCCTGCACCACAACCTCTTCGACAAGGTCGTGGAGCGCGCCCCCCGCGTCCGCTTCGGCCAGGTGGACACCTACAACAACCACTACGTGGTCGGCGCGGGCCCCTACGTCTACAGCCTCGGCATCGGCGCGGAGTCGCAGCTGGTGGCGGAGCACAACTCCTTCTCGATCGACAGGTCGGTGAGCCCGGCGCTGGTCCTGAAGAAGTGGAAGGACGCGCCGGTCACCACCGCGAACAACTACGTCAACGGCAGGAAGGTCGACCTGCTGGCCGTCCACAACGCCGAGATCCCCGAGGAGGCCCTGCGCCCCGACGCCGGCTGGACCCCGGTCCTGCGCCCCCGCGTCGACCACCCGAAGGTGCTGCCGCTGCTGGTCAGGCTGCACGCGGGCGCCGACCGGCTGCGCTGACCCAGAAGAAGGGCACCAGAACGCCATGACAGCACCCCTCGCCCGCCGCGCCTTCCTCGCGGCGGGCGCCGGGGCCGCGCTCGCCGCGGCCGCCGGCACAGCGCACGCACACGGCCGGCCCGGCCGCGGCCCCTTCGGCCGGTGGGGCTCCCCCACCGGCCGCCGCTCCCCCACCACGCTCTACGTCCACCCCGGCGGGCACGGCGACCACACCTCCGTGCAGGCCGCGGTGACCGCGGCGGGAGCCGGCTGGACGCTGGTCCTCGCGCCCGGTGTGTACCGGGAGACCGTGTCCGTCGGCACCGAGCACGCCGGCCTCACCCTGATCGGCGCGAGCGGCGACCCGCGCGACGCCGTGATCGTGTACGACAACGCGGCCGGCACCCCCAAGCCGGACGGCTCGGGCACCTACGGCACCTCCGGGTCGGCCACCACGACCGTCCGCGCCGAGGGCTTCACCGCCCTCGCGGTCACCTTCGCCAACGACTGGCTGCGCGCGGACCACCCCGGGGTCGGCGGCACCCAGGCCGTGGCACTGAAGGCGATGGGCGACCGCTCGGCCTTCCACCGCTGCCGGTTCCTCGGCCACCAGGACACCCTGTACGCCGACTCCCTGTCGGCGTCCGCCGTCGCCCGGCAGTACTTCTCCCACTGCTACGCGGAGGGGGACGTCGACTTCGTCTTCGGCCGCGCCCGTGCCGTGTTCGAGCACTGCCGGTTCCACACCCTCGCCAGGGACGTCGACTTCACGCCCAAGGGCATGGTCTTCGCCCCGTCCACCGTCCGGGCCAACCCCTACGGCTACCTCGCGCTGCGGTGCCGGGTGACCGGCGCCGCGGAGGACGGCGCGTACCGGCTCGCCCGCCCCTGGGTGCCGAGTTCGGACCCGACGGCGTGGCCGTCGCTCGTGGTCCGCGACACCTGGATCGGTCCGGGCATCGACGCGACGAGGCCCTGGACGAACATGAGCGACACCTACCCCTGGCAGGAGCAGCGCTTCGCCGAGTACCGCAACAGCGGCCCCGGTTCCCGGGTCCTCGACCCCGCCGAGCGACCCCAGCTGACGGCCGCTCAGGCCCGTACGGCCACCCGGGAGGTGTATCTGGGCGACTGGACCCCGTGGCGCGAGGGCCACTGACCGCGGCACCGCACGGCCGTCCCTCCCGGACAGCAGGGGCGGGCGTGCGGGCCGCCCCGCACGCCGTCGTCCACGTGGCAGCACGCCGCGGGACGGCGGCGTCCGCGTGTGGGGGTCAGCCCGGGGGCGCGAAGCGGCCGGTCACCGCCACACCGGTGTCACCCGCACGGGCCCGCGCCGTGTAGGTGTCGCGGGACGCGTCACGGCCGCCCTCGGCGTGGTTGTACTGGGCGGCGAAGACATGTGTCCCGACGGGCACGGTGCGGCCCTGGCGGAGCGTCCAGCGGTAGAGCAGCGCGCCGTCCCGTTCCTCCACGCGTACCTCGAAGTCGTCGGCGGGCCGGGTGAGCCAGTGGCCGGTCTCCTCGACCCCGCCCGTGAGGGCCACCCGCACCTCCACGGTGAGTTCCGTGAGCGGCTCGCGGGTGGTGAGCGTGACGTTGCCCTGCGCCCAGTAGCGGTTGCTGTGCCGGTCCACGGCCGCCGACGACGACATGAAGCCGTCCGCGGCCCGCTCGGGCGCCGGCCGCAGCGGCGCGGGGCGCGCTGCGCTCTCCCGGGGCGCGGGGGCGCCCGTGAGCGTGGCCACCGCGTAGCCGCCCACGGCGAGGACGCCGGCCACGGCGGCGGTCGCCGCCAGGACCCTCAGCCACGGCGCGGGCGCCGGCCGCGGCGGCCGTGCGGCGGCGGGCGCCGCCATGCCGCGCTCCACCCGGGCGAGCATCGCCTCCCGGTCCGGGCGGTGGGAGCCCGCCGTCTCCCGCAGCCTCCTGCGCACCTCGTCCATCACCTGCCGCCTTCCGCCACCAGCTCCGGCGCGTCCGCCGTCCTGAGCCGGCGCTGGAGCTCCGCCATGCCCTTGGAGGTCTGGCTCTTGACCGTACCCACGGATATGCCGAGGGCGAGAGCCGTGTCGCGTTCGGAGAGGTCGAAGGCGTGTCGCAGCACCACGCAGGCCCGCTTGCGGAACGGCAGCGCGCGCAGCGCCTCCTGGACGTCGACCACCGCGGACACGTCGGGGTCGTCGACGCGTTCGGAGCGGCGGGAGGAGACGAGCGCGATCCTGCGGCGTTCGCGGACCGCGCTGCGGACCCGGCTGCGGGCCAGGTTGGCGACGACACCGCGGGCGTAGGCGTCCGGCCGGTCGGCCGCGCGCACGCGGTCCCAGCGGTGCCACAGGGCCACCATGGCGTCCGCGGCCAGGTCGTCGGCCGCGTCCGCCTCGCCGGTCAGCATCCGTGCCAGACGCGACAGTTCGGCGTAGTGCCGTTCGAAGAAGGTGTGGAACTCGGCCCGGGCCTCGTCGCCCGCAGCCGGTGCCGTGCCGCTCGTCCGTCCCATGTGCGCCGCGCCCGCCCGCGGTCAGCCCGCCGGGGCCGGGCCGGAGCCCGCCCGCACGGTGAGGGCGGGCGGCAGCAGCACGGTCCCCCGCGCGGGCCGCCCGTCGAGCGCGGCGACCACCGCTTCGACCGCCCGGCGGCCCATGTCCCGGGCGGGGACGGCGACGGAGGTCAGCGGGACGGACGCCCGCTCGGCGACGTCGTCGGGGCAGACGGCGACCACGGAGACGTCCTCGGGCACGGCGAGACGGCGCTGGCGCAGCAGCGCGAGCAGCGGGTCGGCCGCCGCCTCGTTCTGCACGATGAACGCGGTGGTGCCGGGACGCTCCTCCAGGATCCGGTCGAGCGTGGCGGCGACGGAGGCGTAGTTGCCCTCGCAGGGGCGGTGCAGCACCCGTACGCCGTGTTCCCGGGCGGCCTCGCGCACCCCGGCGAGGGTCCGTTCGGCGAAGCCGGTGTGCCGTGCGTAGACGCCCGGGGGACCGCCGACGAAGGCGATGTCCCGGTGTCCGAGACCGGCGAGGTGGCCGACGCACAGGGCGCCCGCGGCCTCGAAGTCGAGGTCGACGCAGACCAGGCCGGTCGGGTCGGCGGGCAGACCGATGAGCACGGCGGGGCTCTCGGCGGCCCTCAGCAGCGGCAGCCGCTCGTCGTCGAGCTCGACGTCCATCACGATCATGGCGTCGGCGACGGCGCTGCCCTGGACTCGGCGGACGGCCTCGGCCCCCTCGTCTCCGGTGAGGAGCAGGACGTCGTAGCCGTGGGCACGTGCGGCGGTGGTGACCGCCATGGCGATCTCCAGCATCACGGGGACATGGATGTCGGTGCGCAGCGGCACCATCAGGGCGATGATCCACGACCGGCTCCCGGCGAGTGCGCGGGCGCCCGCGTGCGGGCGGTAGCCGAGACGTTCCACCGAGCGCTCGACCCGCGCCCGGGTGGCGGCGGAGATGGTCCGCTTGCCGCTGAGGACGTAGCTGACCGTGCTCGCCGACACTCCGGCGTCGCGCGCTACATCGGCGAGGGTGACCATCGGCTACTCCACTGCAAACCGTTGTGACGCGCTCCGGCGCGCCCTGGGCCACGACCCTAGGTTTCGGGGTCGTGAACTGTCCAGGCCGGCCGAAGCGCGTCACGCTGGGTTGTCGTGCTCAGAGGTGGTGCCGGTGGTGACCGGCGCCCCCGGTGCCTACAGCGCCGGGTACGCGTTCTTCATGAGCTCCTGGAACTGGGCGGAGAACCAGTGCCCGGAGACCGGTGCGCCGCCGAGGGCGCCGGACATGCTGTTGCCGTTGCGCGCGTTGCCCGTGTAGGTCGGGTCGCACATCCGGTCGAAGCCCTTGCCCTCGTCGTTCGGGATCTCCGACGCGGCGCCGTCCGACTCACCCGGGGGCTTGACCCACAGGTAGGCGTCGATGCCCGGCTCCGGCGCCGCCTTGGGCCGCTCGCCCAGACCGGCTCCGGCCTGGTTGCACCAGTTGCCGAGGTGGATGCGGCGGTCGAGACGGCCGCCGTTGACGTAGGTGTCGACGGAGGTCTGCGCACCCGGGCCGGTGGGCCGGGCGGTGCCGCCCCAGCCGTTGCGGGAGGTGTCGATCAGCATGCCGATGTTGGAGGCGAAGCCGGCCTGCACCAGGCGCTGGCGGAAGGCCTGCGCGTAGGACAGCTCGTCGACGTAGCGGTTCCAGTCGACCCACTTCGACTGGCGCACGGACGTGCCGTTCACCGAGTCGTTGATGGTGTAGAACGGCTCCTTCAGGATGCCGTAGTTGGCCGTGTTGGTGATGAAGCCGGTGACGTACTCCAGCTTGCTGCCCTCGGCCTGCGCGGCCTGGGCGAACAGCTCGGCCGACGGGCCGAAGTTGTCGTCCCAGCCGAGCCAGCCGTGGTGGCCGGCGTCGATGTAGTTGTAGACGTTGGCGATCGGGCCGAGCTTGGCGAGCGCGTAGCCGACGCCCTTGACGTAGTTGCCGTTCTGCTTCATCACGTCGCACTGCGGCGTGCCCGTGGGACGGCCGCTGACGTTGGTGACCAGGTTGGGCAGCGAGTCGATCTCGATGACCGTGGTGATGCGCAGGCTCGCGTACTTCGGGTCGGCGACGGCGGCCGCGATCGGGTCGATGAACTCGCTCTTGTAGCGCGGCAGCTCGTCCGGCTTCAGCTCGCCGTTGGAGGCGAGCGCGGCGCAGTCACGGCCGGGCAGGTCGTAGACGACGAGGTTGATGGCGAGCGGCTCGCCGTCCGCCTGCTCCAGGGCCTCGTCGAGGTGGTCGCGCAGGCCCATGCCGCCGTTCACGCCCTCGATCGCGGCGATGCGGTCCAGCCAGACGGAGGTCGAGGTGTCGGAGATCCGGCTGCCGCCGGGCTCGGCCTCGGCCTTCGCCTTCCACTCCGGGTTGACGTACAGCTTGGCGCCCTGGAACGGGTTGTCGACCTTGTTGCCGACCGGCGGAGGCGTGGTGGGCGGCGGCGTCGTCGGCGGGTCGGTCGGCGTGGTGCCGCCGTTGCAGGCCACGCCGTTGACCGCGAACGACGCGGGCTTGGCGTTGGTGCCGCTGTAGGTGAACTGGCCGCCGGGGGAGGCGGTCGCGCCGGCCGCGAGCGTCTTGTTCCAGTCGGCGTTCTTCACACTCACGGTCTTGCCGGACTGCGACCAGACACCGCCCCAGCCGCCCGTGAGCTGCTGGTTGCCGGCGTAGTCGTAGGTCAGCGTCCAGCCGTCGATGGCCGAGGTGCCGGTGTTCTTGACGGTGACCGTGGTGGTGAACCCGCTGCCCCAGTCGCTGACCTGGTAGTCGACGTTGCAGGCGAGCGCCGCGGCCGCGGCGGGGGTCTGCATGACCGCCACGGCGCCCGCGCCGGTGGCGAGGAGGCTGCAGGCGGCCAGCAGCGCGGTCCGCCTCCGGCGGGCTGGTGGTGCGGTGGTGCGGGTGATCTCGCGGCTCATGACGGGAAATGTCCTCTCGTCGGGTCGGGGATCGGGCATGCCTGATCTGCGGTGCAGTCGAGGCGCGCTCGGGACCGGGAGTGGGAGCGCTCCCAGATTCTGACCGGAATTCGTCTCGCGAATCCGGCTCATCGGGGAACGTTCGTGCGGGTACGCAACCTGTCGCGACCTCATGTCACCCGGTGGGGGCAGGCCACCGGACTGTGCGGCAGGGCGGTGCGGGGGGTGACGCATGGAGCGATCCGTAGTGCGTCGGACCTGCCGTTCACGGCCTGTCCGGAAGGGAATCGCTCCCACTGGCTGCATCGGAGATTAGCGCCGAACCGACGGACGCAACAGGGGACTTGGAAAATTTCTTGATGGACCACAGCTCGCCCGGACCGATCCTGCGTCAACTCTTGACAGCCCCTCGCACCCCCTCCACCGTGGGAGCGCTCCCACTGGTTCAAGGCTTGTGCTCAGCACGTCATCCCCGAGCCGTTCGAAGGGATTTCACGCATGTCCCCGCCAACCAGCACCTCCCCCGCCGCAAGACGACCACGCCTGCTGCGGCGCGCGCTCACCGTGTTCACCGCGGCCCTCTCGCTCCCCCTCGCACTCACCGCCACCGGCACGGCACCCGCCCACGCCGCGGCCCTCCAGTGCAGCGTCGACTACAAGACCAACGACTGGGGCAGCGGCTTCACCGCCGACGTCACCGTCACCAACCGGGGCACCGCCGCGATCGACGGCTGGACCGTCACGTACGACTACGCCGGGAACCAGAAGCTGACCAGCGGCTGGAACGGCGTCTGGTCGCAGTCCGGGAAGACCGTCACGGTCAAGAACACCGACTGGAACAGGACCATCGCCGGCGGAGCCGCCGTCAGCGCCGGCGGCCAGTTCACCTACAGCGGCGCCAACGCCGCCCCGACGTCGTTCGCCGTCAACGGCACCGTCTGCAACGGGGCCCACCAGCCGCCGATCGCCGTGCTCACCAGCCCGTCGGCCGGCGCGGTGTTCTCCGCGGGCGACGCGGTGCCGCTGGCGGCGACCGCCGCCGCTGCCGACGGCGCGACGGTGAACAAGGTCGAGTTCTACAGCGACACCACCCTGCTCGGCACCGACACCAGCGCTCCCTTCGCCCTCTCCGCGACGGGTCTCGCGACGGGCAGCCACTCGCTGTACGCCAAGGCGTACGACAGCCTGGGCGCGTCCGCCGAGTCGTCCCCGGTCGGCGTGACCGTCGCCGCGGGCCCGGCCCTCGTCGCCACCCCGGCGCAGCTGGCGGTCCGCCAGGGCGAGACGGCCACCTTCGACGTGAAGCTGTCCACGCAGCCGTCGGCGAACGTCACGGCCACCGTCGCCCGCACCGCGGGCAACAGCGGCCTGAGCGTCAGCACCGGCGCGAGCCTCACCTTCACCCCGTCGAACTGGAGCACCGCGCAGAAGGTGACCGTCGCCGCGAACGCGACCGGCACCGGCTCCGCCACCTTCACCGTGACCGCCCCCGGCCACACCAAGGCCGAGGTGACGGCGACCCAGCTCGCGGGCGCCAAGGAGTACGACGAGCGCTTCCTGGACCTGTACGGGAAGATCATGGACCCGGCGAACGGGTACTTCTCCCCCGAGGGCATCCCGTACCACTCCGTCGAGACGCTGATCGTCGAGGCCCCCGACCACGGGCACGAGACGACGTCCGAGGCGTACAGCTACCTCATCTGGCTGGAGGCGATGTACGGCCGGATCACCGGCGACTGGACGAAGTTCAACGCCTCGTGGGCCACGATGGAGAAGTACATGATCCCCACCAAGGCGGATCAGCCCACCAACTCCTTCTACGACCCCAACAAGCCGGCCACCTACGCGGGGGAGTACGACCAGCCCTCGCAGTACCCCTCGGCGCTCACACCGTCGGTCGCGTCGGGCAAGGACCCGATCGCCGGTGAGCTGAAGACCGCGTACGGCACCGACGACATCTACGGCATGCACTGGCTCCAGGATGTCGACAACGTCTACGGCTACGGCAACGAGCCCGGCAAGTGCGAGGCCGGCCCGACCGCGACCGGTCCGTCGTACATCAACACCTTCCAGCGCGGACCGCAGGAGTCCGTCTGGGAGACCGTGCCGCACCCGACGTGCGACAAGTTCGCCTACGGCGGCAGGAACGGCTACCTGGACCTCTTCACCGGGGACTCCTCGTACGCCAAGCAGTGGAAGTTCACCAACGCGCCGGACGCCGACGCGCGCGCCGTGCAGGCGGCCTACTGGGCCGACCTGTGGGCCAAGGAGCAGGGCAAGGGCTCCGAGGTCTCGGCGACCGTGGGCAAGGCCGCGAAGATGGGCGACTACCTGCGCTACGCGATGTTCGACAAGTACTTCAAGAAGATCGGCAACTGCACCAGCCCGACGGCCTGCCCGGCCGGCACCGGCAAGGACAGCTCGCACTACCTGCTGTCCTGGTACTACGCCTGGGGCGGTGCGACGGACACGTCCGCCGGCTGGTCGTGGCGCATCGGTTCCAGCCACGCGCACGGCGGCTACCAGAACCCGATGGCGGCGTACGCGCTGGCCGAGTACGCCCCGCTGAAGCCCAAGTCGGCCACGGGCCAGGAGGACTGGGGCAAGAGCCTGGACCGGCAGATCGAGTTCTACCGCTGGCTCCAGAGCGACGAGGGCGCCATCGCGGGCGGCGCGACCAACAGCGTCGGCGGCCGCTACGAGGCCCCGCCGGCCGGCACGCCGACGTTCTACGGCATGGCGTACGACGAGAAGCCGGTCTACCACGACCCGCCGTCCAACCAGTGGTTCGGCTTCCAGGCGTGGTCCATGGAGCGCGTGGCCGAGTACTACCACGAGACCGGTGACGCGGGTGCCAAGGCCGTGATGGACAAGTGGGTCGACTGGGCGCTGTCGGAGACGACGATCAACCCGGACGGCACCTTCCGCATCCCCTCGACGCTCCAGTGGACGGGCAAGCCGGACACCTGGAACGCGAGCAGCCCGGGCGCCAACGCCTCGCTGCACGTCACGGTCGCCGACTACACCCAGGACGTCGGCGTCGCGGGCGCGTACGCCAAGGTGCTGACGTACTACGCGGCACGGTCGGGTGACACCGAGGCGAAGCGGGTGGCCAAGGCGCTGCTGGACGGCATGTGGGACCACCACCAGGACCCGCTCGGCATCGCGGTGCCGGAGACCCGGGCGGACTACAACCGCTTCGACGACCCGGTCTACGTGCCGAGCGGCTGGACGGGCACGATGCCGAACGGCGACACGGTCAACTCGTCGTCGACGTTCGCCTCGATCCGGTCCTTCTACCAGGACGACCCGGCGTGGTCGAAGATCGAGAGCTACCTCGCGGGAGGCGCCGCGCCCGTGTTCACGTACCACCGCTTCTGGGCGCAGGCGGACATCGCGCTGGCGTTCGGAGCGTACGCGGAACTGCTGGAGTAGCCGGCGCAGCCGACTCAGCAGCACGGGGGCCGGCCGGTGTCGCGGACGCGACACCGGCCGGCCTCGCGTCCGGGCCCGCCGCACGGGGTGTGCGTGGCCGAAACCGTACGCTTCCGGTCCGGGCGCGGAATCGGCGCGGCGCGCATCTCGTTGTGCCGGGTCCACCGCACCACTCCCGAGGAGCGACCCGTGGCCCTGTCCCCCGAAGAGCGTGAGCACTTCCTCGCCGAACCTCATGTGGCCGCGCTGGCCGTCGCGGCCGGCGAGAAGGAGGACCGCGCACCCCTGACCGTGCCGATCTGGTACCAGTACGCGCCGGGCGGCGACCTCTGGATCCTCACCGGCCGCGACTCGCGCAAGGCGGGGCTGATCGCCGCCGCGGGCCGCTTCTCGCTCATGGTCGACCGGCTGGAGCCGACGATCCGCTACGTCTCGGTCGAGGGCCCGGTGACCGCGACGGAGCCCGCCACCCGTGAGCAGCTGACCGAGATCTCCGCGCGCTACCTCCCGCCGGAGAAGGTCGAGGGCTATGTCGACTTCGCCTGGACCAACCACGGCGAACAGATCGTGGTGCGCATGCGACCGGAGCGATGGGTGAGTTCGGACCTCGGGGAGGTCTGAGAGGGGTGCGTGGCGCTTGGAGGGCGTTCGGCTGAGGTTGCCGGCCGCGTGCGGGCTCGGCGGTGGGCGCACCCCCGCTGCGCGGGGGTGTCCTCACGCCCCGGAGGAGTCGGCGTCGCCCGCCGACCGGGCGGCAACCACGTACAGGGCAGTGCCGCTCGCCCGGCGCCCCTGTGCGGGGTCCGTCCCCCGTGCGGGGKTCGTTCGCCCCGTGCGGGCCGGTGGTGGGCGCACCCCCGCTGCGCGCGGGTGTCCTCAATCGCCGGACGGGCTGGGGTTGCCCGCACCGGTGCGCCCTGGCGGGGGACGTGGCTTCGCCTGCGGGCCGGGGGAGGGGTCGCGAGTTCAGGCTCGTGATTGCAGGTCCGGTCGGCGGGCGACGCCAAGCCTGCGGCGTGTGAAGAGAGCGCCTGCACGCAACCCCGGCGTCCATCCCGACCCGCCCTGGGGCATGGTCACGAGCCGCGGCCGACAGGACTTCCTCCGCCAGGGCGCACCGGTGCGGGCAACCCCAGCCCGTCCGGCGATTGAGGACACCCGCGCGCAGCGGGGGTGCGCCCACCACCGGCCCGCACGGGGCGAACGAACCCCGCACGGGGGACGGACCCCGCACAGGGGCGCCGGGCCCCACCCCCGAGGGGGTCGAGCCCGGCGCCCCCGGGGGCGCTACGGCACCAACCGCAGCAGCCGGTTCGGAGAACCCGTCCCCGGGTTCGTCACCTTCCCCGTGGTGGCGCCGTTCACGAGCGCCGTCGAGACCTGGGCCGGGGTCGCCGAGGTGTGGTTGGCCAGGTACACCGCCGCCGCCCCGGCGACATGCGGCGTCGCCATCGACGTACCGGAGATGGTGTTCGTCGCGGTGTCGCTCGTGTGCCAGCCCGCCGTGATCGAGGAGCCCGGGGCGAAGATGTCGAGCACGGCCCCGTAGTTGGAGTAGCTCGCCCTCGCGTCGGTGCTGGTGGTCGCGCCGACGGTGATCGCCTCGGTGACGCGGGCCGGGGAGAACGAGGACGCGTTGGCGTTGCTGTTTCCGGCCGCCACCGCGTACGTCACACCGCTCGCTATGGAGCGCCGCACGGCGGCGTCCAGGGTGGTGGAGACCCCGCCGCCGAGGGAGAGGTTGGCGACGGAGGGGCCGGAATGATTGGCCGTCACCCAGTCGATGCCGGCGATGACGCCAGCCGTCGTCCCGGAGCCGGAGTTGTTGAGCACCCGGACGCCCACGATTCTGGCCTTCTTGGCGACGCCGTAGGTCGAACCGGCGATGGTGGTGGCCACGTGCGTGCCGTGGCCGTTGCCGTCCTGGGCGACGTTGTCGCCGTCGACGGCGTCGTAGCCGTTGGCGGCCCGTCCGCTGATCTGGGAGTGGGTGATGCGGACGCCGGTGTCGATCACGTACGCGGTGACACCGCCGCCCGCCGTGTCCGGGTAGGTGAAGGTCCCGGACAGCGGCAGCGACGCCTGGTCGATGCGGTCGAGTCCCCAGGGGGCGTTGGTCTGGGTGGCGTTCACCCGGACCGTCTGGTTCTGCTCGACGGAGGCGACCGCCGGGTCGGCGGCCAGTCTGCGGGCCTCGGCGGCGGAGAGCTCGGCGGTGAATCCGTTCAGCGCGTGGGCGAACGTCTTCTTCACCGTGCCGCCGTACTCCTCGGCGAGGTCCCTGCCCCGCGCCGAGGACGCGGTGAAGCCCGCGTCCTCGGTGAGGGTGACGATGTAGCTGTCCTTGACGGCCGTGGGGGAGCCGGCGGCGAGTACCCGGCCCTCGGCCGGTGCGGCCTGGGCGGGAAGTGCGGTGAGCCCGCCGACGAGGGCGGCGGCCGTCAGTGTGGTGACGGCCGCGGTACGGGCCTTCCGGCTGCGCAGTGGTGCCATGGCGAGTGAGCCCTCCTCTGGGCAGCGCATGCCTGGTGCGACGCACGCTGTGGGGGTGCACGCGTTGTCGCGTGCACGGCGTCGAGCGCTGGTGTGACGCGCTCGGCCTGACTCGAGCCTCGGTCAAGGAGCGGTGGCGGACAAGGCGGTTGACGGAGCGTCAACAACCTTGACATGTACGCGCAACAGGAAGGTCGTGCGTCAGCCGCGGCCGTCGAATTCGAGCCGCGCCAGCCGCAGCGAACCCCTGAGCGCGACCCGCAGGTCGTGCGTGCCGCCGGGCGCGGCCGCCGGGACGGTCAGCCTGGTGTAGGCGTAGGGACCCTCCGTGGCGGGGACGGCGACCGTCGCGAAGGGCCGCACGCTGTCCACGGACGCGAGCGACGTGCCCCGCACCCCGTCACCGGCGTACAGCTCGACCGTCCCCTCGCCCGACGCCTCGACCGTCACGGTGTCCACCCCGTCGCCGAGGTCGCAGCGGCGGTAGAGCAGGGCGCCTCCCGCCTCGACGGGGGTGACCGCGTCACCGTGCGTCCGGGTGCGGTCCACGAGGACCGTGCCCCACTGCTCGTCGTAGTCGGCCGCCGCCAGGCCCGCGGCGAGCAGCGGACGCGGCGGCGACGGCACGCCGGTGACCTCGACCGCGGCGCGCAGCCGGACGTCGGCGCTCGACGCCGCCGCCAGGATCTCGTAGCGGCCCGGTTCGACCGTCCAGCGCCCGTGGGCCACGTCCCAGTGGCCGAGGGCGTCCACGGGGATGTCGCACACCACCTCCCGGGACTCCTCCGGCGCGAGGTGGAACCGTTCGTGCGCGGCCAGTTCGGCCGTGGGGCGCGTCACGGCGGCGTCGACGGCGCGGACATAGACCTGAGCCACCTCGTCCGAGGCACGGGGGCCGGTGTTGGTGACGGTGAAGCGGACGCGGACGGCGCCCGCCGAGAGCTCGGCGGTCAGACCGGTGTAGGCGAAGCGGGTGTACGACAGGCCGTGGCCGAAGGGGAACAGCGGCTGCCCGCCGAAGTAGAGATACGTCTGCCGGCTGCCGATGACGTCGTAGTCCATCAGGTCGGGCAGGTCCGCGTCGTCGCGGTACCAGGTCTGGGGCAGGCGTCCCGCGGGGGACACGTCGCCGGCGAGCACCCGGGCCAGCGCGGTGCCGGCGTCCTGGCCCCCGTGCGCGGTCCACAGGACGGCGGGCAGTTCCTCGGCCGCCTCCGGCACGGCGTACGGATAGGACGACACGAGGACGAGCACCGTGTCCGGGTTGGCGGCGCGGGCGGCCCGCCAGAGGCGTTCCTGGTGCGGGGGGAGCGCCAGGGTCCTGCGGTCCTCGGTCTCGCGTCCGTTGATGTGGGGGTCGTTGCCCGCGACGACCACGACCGCGTCGGCGGCCGCGGCCGCGCGTGCCACCGCGTCCTCGCCGCGCTCCACGTACTCGACGACGAAGGGTTCGCCCTCCGCGGCAACCTTCACACCGTCGGCGGCGACACAGACGTGCAGCCCGGTGGCGATGTGCTGGAGGAGGTGTTCGTCGTGGGTGTCCCGGTCGTCGGCGGCCGGCACGAGCCGGAACGTCTCCTGCACCACCCAGCCGCCCGGCCGGTCGGCGGAGGCGCGCACGAAGCCGTCGTCGGCCACGGAGAGGTACCGCCCGTCGGGGGCCCGCAGGGTGAGTACGCCGTCGCCCCAGTCGGTCAGCGCGAACTCCGTGCCCCCGGCCGTGCCGGCCGTCAGCGGCGGCAGGTCGGTGCGCCCGGCCAGCAGGGCCGGGTCCAGCGCGATGTCCGCGTCGCGGCCGCGCTCGGCGGCGTCGCTCTCGGGCACCCGCAGCCGGCCGCCGGAGGCGGTGCGCAGCCGCACCCGGTCGGTGCCCTCGGCGTACTCCACGGCTCCGAAGCGCTCGCGCAGTCCGTCGAGCGGGGTGCTGCGGCGCAGCAGACCGCCGCTGTACCAGTCGAGCTTGCACTCGTCGGCGAGCAGGCCGACCACGGCGAGCCGGGCGCCGGAGGGCAGCGGCAGCAGCGGTCCGCCCCGGCCCCGTTCGTTGCGGAGCAGGACGACCGCCTGTTCGGCGGCCTCCCGTGCCAGGGACCGGTGGGCGGGGGTGTCGTACGCGGTGTCGTCCTCGTGCGGGTCGGCGTCGAACTCGCCCAGCGCGAAGCGGACGGTGAGCAGCCGGCGCACCGCGCGGTCGATGTCCCGCTCGTCGGCGAGCCCCTGCTCCAGGGCGCCGCGCAGACGCGCTCCGATGACCGATCCGTCGGTGCCGTGGTCGGTGAACGAGTCCACACCGGCGCGCAGCGCGGCCGCCGTTGCCTCCTCGTGGGTGGCGAAGTACTTCTCCGAGTCCACCAGGTTGGAGGGGGCCCCGGCGTCGGAGCAGACCAGCAGTTCGCGGTCGGTCCATGCCCTCAGGTGCTCGCGCAGCCAGGGGGAGAGGTGGTTGGGCCGGCCGTTGACGAGGTTGTACGCGGGCATCACGCCGGCCACCGCGCCGGCCTCGACCGCGCCCCGGAAGGCCCGCAGGTCGTACTCGTGCAGCACGCGCGGGCGCACGGAGGCGGAGGACACGTCGCGGTCGGTCTCGTTGTTGTGCGCGAGCCAGTGCTTGAGGATCGGCGCGGTGCGCCAGTGGACGGGGTGGTCGCCGCGCAGGCCGCGGGTGTACGCGACGGCGATGGCGGAGGTGAGGTACGGGTCCTCCGCGTAGCCTTCCTCGTTGCGGCCCCACAGCGGGTTGCGCAGCAGGTTGACGGTCGGCGCCCAGACGTTGAGGCCGACCCGGTCGTCCTTCGCGCGCATGGCCCTCGCCTCCCGGGACACGGCCTCGCCGACGCGGCGGACCAACTCCGGGTTCCAGGTGGCGCCGAGGCCCACGGCCTGCGGGAAGACGGTCGCCGGACCCATCCAGGCGACCCCGTGCAGAGCCTCCTGCCCGGTGCGGAAAGCTCCGACGTCGAGGCGCTCGACGGCGGGCGCGAACTGGTGCAGCATCGCGATCCGTTCGTCGAGGGTCAGCCGCGCGAGCAGGTCGTCGATGCGTCGGCCGACGGCCGACTGCGGGTCACGGAAGAGCGGCGGCCGGTCAGCTGTCACGGACGAAACCCCTTGTCAGGATGGAGGACGAGGACGGTTGAAGCGCTTCGATGCTCCGGCCGCTCCCGGCCGGTGTCAAGCGTCGTCCCTTGGGGGGAGGCGTGACGGACCGGGCGGCGGTGGATACGTCTCTGGCGCGAGAGATCCGAGGAATGTCGGTCCATTCCCTTGCCCGGCGGGGGGTGTTCACTTAACCTCGCAGCAACATCGAAGCGCTTCGACGAATCTTCGGAAGCCCTCGGTCGTGACGGCGGGACGGACCGCTCGTCCAGGCGCCCGTCCTGCTCGCGTCCGCACCGCCGTAGCACTCGCACCACCACAGACACCGCAGCCGACCGGCGGACGCGATCCGCCGGGTGTCCTGGCGCGTACCACAGGCATGAAGGGTTGACGCAATGACGCCGAACGCCACTCCCGTGGGCATTCCGGCCACCAGCCGCAGAACGTTCCTGTCCTCCACCGCCGTCGCGGCGATCGCCGTGGCCGGCGGGATGCCCCTGCTCGCCGCGTGCGGCGGCACGGAGGGCAAGAAGAACGAGGGCACGACCAGCGGGAAGGACGCGCAGAAGATCCTCCCCACGTTCGCCGCCCGGACCGTCGTCACCCCCGACATCCCGTCGAAGAACGGCTCCGCGGCCGGCTTCACCACCGCGATAGCCACCGCCCAGCTGCAGACCTCGGTGGCCGCCAAGAAGGGCAAGGGCAGCGAGGTCACCGTCATGGCGCCCTTCTGGGGGCCGCCGCCGGCCGCGGACAACCCGTACTACAAGGCCATGGACGAAGCCATCGGCGTCAAGGCCACCTGGCAGAACCAGGACGGCAACACCTACGCGGACAAGCTCGGCGCCGTCCTCGCCGGCAGCGCGATCCCCGACCTCGTCGTGGTCCCCGGCTGGAACCTCAACGGCAAGATCCCCGGTGCGATCAACGCCAAGTTCGAGGACCTCGGCCCCTACCTGTCCGGCGACAAGGTCAAGGCCTACCCGAACCTCGCGGCCATCCCGACCGACGCCTGGCAGCGCTCCATCTTCGGCGGCAGGCTGCGCGGCCTGCCGATGCCTGCCTCGTACGTCACCAACATCGCGCCGTTCTACCGCGCGGACCTCTTCGAGGCGAAGGGCTGGAAGCCGCCCACGAGCGCCGACGAGTTCATGGCCCTCGCCAAGGAGATCACCGACGCCAAGGCGAAGGTCTGGGCCTGCGACGACATGCGCTGGACCGCCTACAACATGTTCGGCGTCCTCAACGGCGGGGAGAAGGCCCTCGCCTGGCAGCTCGTCGACGGCAAGCTGATCCACCGCATCGAGACCCCCGAGTACCTCGAGGCGCTGGAGTGGGTCCGCAAGCTGTACGAGGCCGGGGTCGTCCACCCCGACGCGCGTGCCGACAACCAGGGCGACGCCGGCGACCGCTTCACCTCCGGCCAGGTCCTCATCTACAACAACGACGTGTCCCACTGGTACCAGAAGACCGTCGAGCAGAGCGGCCAGAACCCCGACTTCGCCATGGCCGCCATGGACATCCCCGGCCACGACGGCAAGCCGCCGAAGCTGTGGGCCACCAACCCGGCGAACATCTGGGCCTTCGTGAAGAAGGGCACCCCCAAGGCGGTCGTCGAGGACATCCTCGCCATGGCCGACTTCACCTCCGCCCCGTACGGCACCAAGGAGCGCATGCTCACCGAGTACGGCGTCGAGGGCACCCACTACACGATCGAGGACGGCCTGCCGACGAAGACCGACGCGGGCAACAGCCAGGTCTCCAGCTCCTGGGCGTTCCTCGCCAGCCCCGCCCCCTACATCGCGCACCCCGACCAGCCCGAGGTCACCAAGGCGATGATCGAGTGGCAGCAGCGGATGGGCGCCCTCACCTCCAAGTCGTCCTTCTACGGACTCACCATCACCGAGCCCAACCAGTGGACGAACCTCGCGAACGACTTCGAGCAGCTGGAGAAGGACGTCGTCCGCGGCCGCAAGAAGATCTCCGACATGCAGCAGGCCGTCTCGGAGTGGAAGAGCAAGGGCGGCGACGAGCTCCGCGACTGGTACCGGAAGATCCTCGACACCTCGGCCCCCGCGGCGGGCTGACCCATGGCGCACGACATCGCGCCGGGCCCCGCCCCGGCCGACAGCACACCGCAGCCGGGCCCGGTCACCGACCGGGCCCGGCCCGCCCGGCTCCGGAAGCGGGCGGGCGGCGGGCCCGCCCGCGGCACGGCCGGGAAGATCCCGCTCGGCCGCCGGCTGCGCCGCGACCGCACCCTGCTGCTGATGACGCTCCCCGCGGTCGCCCTGCTCGTCGTCTTCAACTACGTGCCGATCCTCGGCAACGTCATCGCGTTCCAGGAGTACGACCCGTACGTCTCCACCAACGGCATCACCGCGATGGCGAACAGCCCCTGGGTGGGCTTCGACCAGTTCCAGCGGGTCTTCGGCGACCCCGACTTCTGGCACGCGGTCGAGAACACGTTCGTGCTCTTCTTCCTCCAGCTCGTCCTCTTCTTCCCCATCCCCATCGCGCTCGCCCTGCTGGTGAACAGCGTGCTGCGGCCGGGGGTGCGGGCCGTCGTCCAGGCGGTGCTCTACCTGCCCCACTTCTTCTCCTGGGTGCTCGTCGTCACCGTCTTCCAGCAGATCCTCGGCGGCGCCGGCATCATCGCCCAGGAACTGCGGCAGCGCGGCCACGAGGGCTTCGACCTCATGACCGACCCGGAGGCCTTCAAGTTCCTCGTCACCTTCGAGGGGATCTGGAAGGACGCCGGGTGGGGCCTGATCGTCTTCCTCGCCGCGCTGGCCGCCGTCAACCACGACCTCTACGAAGCCGCGGCGATGGACGGCGCGGGCCGCTGGCGCCGCATGTGGCACATCACGCTTCCCGCGCTGCGGCCCGTCATCGCCCTGCTGCTCGTGCTGCGGGTCGGCGACGCGCTCACCGTCGGGTTCGAGCAGCTCCTGCTGCAACGCGACGCCGTGGGGCCGGGGGCCTCCGAGGTCCTGGACACCTTCGTGTGGTGGACCGGTATCCGCAACCAGGACTTCAGCTACGCGGCGGCCGCCGGACTCGTCAAGGGCGTCGTCGGCCTGGTGCTCGTGCTCGCCGCCAACAAGACCGCCCACCTCATGGGTGAGCAGGGGGTGTACCGCAAGTGACCGCCGTCATCGACCGGCCCGCGACCGGCCGCGGGCCGCGCCGCCCGAGCCGGTTCGCCGCGCCGCCCAGGCCCGCGTGGGAGGAGCCGCCCGGCAAGGCCGGCGCCACGGCCAAGGGCGCCGTCCTCGTGCTCGCCTGCCTCGCCGTTCTCGTCCCGCTGTGGATCGTGATCGTCACCAGCCTGTCGTCGAAGAAGACCATCACCGAGGCCGGCGGCCTCGTCGTGGTGCCGAAGGACATCACCTTCGTCGCCTACCAGGAACTGCTGAGCGGCGGCCAGGTCACCCGGGCCGCCCTGGTCAGCGTCGGTGTCACCGTGACCGGCACGCTGTTCTCCATGGCCGTGTCGGTGCTGTGCGCGTACGGCCTCTCCCGGCCCGGATCGGTGGGCCACCGGCTGATCCTGATGACGCTCATGGTGACGATGTTCTTCGGCGCCGGGCTCATCCCCACCTACCTGCTGGTGCAGACCCTCGGCCTCACCGACACCTATCTGGCGCTGATCCTGCCCGGAGCGGTGAGCGTCTTCAACATCCTCGTGCTGCGAGGGTTCTTCATGGGCATCTCGTCCGAACTGATCGACAGCGCCCGCATCGACGGCGCCGGCGACTGGCGGATCCTGTGGCAGATCGTCATGCCGCTGTCCCGGGCCGTCATCGCCGTCATCACCCTCTTCTACGCGGTCGGCTACTGGAGCGCCTGGTTCAACGCCTCCATCTACCTGACCGACCAGCAGATGATGCCGCTCCAGAACGTGCTCATCCAGCTGGTGCAGAAGCAGGAGATCCCGGTGGGCCTCAACATGGCCGTGCGCGCCGGCGACCTCTCCGGCACCGCCGTGCAGATGGCCGTGATGGTGCTGGCGCTGCTGCCCGTCGCCGTCCTGTCGCCGTTCGTCCAGAAACACTTCAAGAAGGGCATGCTCACCGGCGCGGTGAAGGGCTGAGCCCCCCGCCGCCGGCGAGCACGAGGTACGTCATGAGCACACCCCCCGCGCCGCCGACCCTCGCGGACGCCACCCGAGGACGGATCCTGTTCGGCGGCGACTACAACCCCGAGCAGTGGCCCGAGGAGACCTGGGAGGACGACGTCCGGCTGATGAAGGAGGCCGGCGTCACCTGCGTCACGGTCGGCGTCTTCTCCTGGGCGCGGATCGAACCCCGCCCCGGCGTACGGGACTTCGCCTGGCTCGACCGGCTGATGGACCTGCTGCACGGCCACGGCATCGGGGTCGTCCTCGCCACCCCGACCGCCTCCCCGCCGCCGTGGCTCGGCCGCCTCCACCCCGGGACGCTTCCCCGCGACGAGGACGGACGCACCGAGTGGTGGGGCTCGCGCCAGCACTTCGCGCCCGCCAGCCCCGACTACCGGCGCGCCGCGGCCGCCATCGCCGAAGCCGTCGCCGCACGGTACGCGGGCCACCCGGCACTGCTCATGTGGCACATCAACAACGAGTACTGCACCTACGACTACGGCGACGAGGCGGCCCGCGCCTTCCGCGGCTGGCTCGCCGCCCGCTACGGCACCCCGGAGGCGCTCAACACCGCCTGGGGCACCGCCTTCTGGGGCCAGGCCTACGACAGCTTCGACGAGATCCTTCCGCCGCGCCGCGCCCACTACCTGCGCAACCCCGCGCAGATCCTCGACTTCCGCCGCTTCTCGTCGGACATGCTCCTCGCGTGCTTCCGCGCCGAGCGCGACATCGTGCGCCGCCACGCCCCCGACATCCCGGTGACCACCAACTTCATGCCGATGTTCTTCGGGCAGGACGCCTGGGAGTGGGCGCGTCACGAGGACGTCGTCTCCGTCGACACCTATCCCGACCCGGCCGATCCGCTGGCCGGCCAGTACCAGGCCATGATCGCGGACATGACCCGCTCGCAGGCCGGGGGGCCCTGGATGCTGATGGAGCAGGCCGCCGGGGCCGTGAGCTGGCGCGACGTCAACCGGCCCAAGCCCGAGGGCCTCAACCGGCTCTGGTCGCTCCAGTCCGTGGCCCGCGGCGCCGACGCCGTCTGCTACTTCCAGTGGCGCCAGTCCCGCCAGGGCGCCGAGAAGTTCCACTCCGCGATGGTGTCCCACGCGGGGGAACGCGGCCGCGGCTTCCTGGAGATCCAACGCATCGGCGCCGACCTCGCCCGCCTCGGGCCGCGCACGGCCGGCACCGGTCAGTGGAACGAGGCGGTGATCCTGCACGACTGGCACGCCTGGTGGGGCTCCGCGCAGGAGGCCCGCCCGTCACGGCTGGTCGCCTACGAGGACATCCTGCGCGCATGGCACCGGGCCCTGTGGGAGGCGGGCATCCCGGTGGACTTCGCCCACCCCGCCCAGGACCTCGGCCGCTACCGCCTCATCGTCGTGCCGCAGCTGTACCTGCTCACCGACGAGGCGATCGACGCGCTCGTGGAACGGGTGCGCGACGGTGCCACACTCGTCTGCGGCTTCCTCACCGGGATCGCCGACGGCGACGACCGCGTCCGGCCCGGCGGCATGGACGCCCGGCTGCGGACCCTGCTCGGCATCGACGTCCTGCACGAGTGGTGGCCGCTCCGGGAGGGGGAGCGTGCCGACTGCGGCACGTTCCACGGCACCCTGTGGTCCGAGGAGATCCAGCCGGCGCCCGGCGCCCGGACCGTCGCCGCGTACGCCTCGGGCGAGCTCGCCGGGCTGCCCGCCGTCCTGCGCAACGGCACCGCCCACTACGTCAGCACGCTGCCCGAACCGGAGGCCCTGCGCGGCCTGCTCGCCGACGCGGCCCGCGAGGCGGGCCTGCGCCCCGTCCTCGACCGCCTGCCCGAGCACGTGGAGGCGGTACGCCGCGGCCCGCTGCTCTTCGTCATGAACCACGGCCGCGACCCCGTCACCGTGCCGGTGCCCGGCAGCCACCGCGACCTGCTGACCGACACCGAGGTACGGGATACCGTGCGTCTGCCGCGCTTCGGCGTCGCCGTCCTCGACCCCGCCTGAACCCCAGCGCCCCCGGCCCCGGCCGGAGGGACCCGGTGGCGCCGCGCACCTGACAGCGCGGCGCCACCGCCGTCCACACCAGCCCCGGCACAAAACGGCCGGGAACGGACGGGGCCGCGCCCGAGGTCGGCCGCCCGTCCCCGCTGCCCGACCGCCCCGCCCGGATTCTCCGGGGGTGTCACCCGCCCGGCTCCGGTGCCGGGCGGGCGCTGTGCGTCACGAACCCGGCTTCGGTGCCGGGCCCGTGCTGTCGCGGAGGGTCAGGGAAGGGCGGAGCAGGAGGACTTCGCCCGCCGGGCGTCCGCCGAGCCGGGCCATCAGGGCCTCGACCGCCTGCCGGCCGAGCTCCCGCGCAGGGACGGCCACGGAGGTGAGGCGGACGGACGCCTGCGTCGCCACCTCCTCGGGGCACACCGCCACCACCGACATGTCCTCGGGCACCGCGCGCCCGCGCTGCCTCAGCACGGCCAGCAGCGGTTCGACGGCGGCCTCGTTCTGGACGACGAGACCCGTCGTGCCGGGCCGCTCGTCGAGGATCCGGGCGAGCACCGCCGAGACACCCTCGTAGCCGCCCTCGCAGGGGCGGTGCAGCATCCGCACCCCGAGCTGCCCGGCGCGCTCCCGGATCCCGGCCAGCGTGCGTTCGGCGAAGCCGGTGCGCCGCTCGTACACCGCGGGGGCCTCCCCGACGACGGCGATCTCCCGGTGTCCGAGCCCCGCCAGATGCTCCACGCACACCGCGCCGGTGGCGAAGAAGTCCAGGTCCACACAGGTCAGTCCGGCCGGGTCCGCGGGGATCCCGACCAGCACCGACGGCCGGTCGACCGAACGCAGCTGCTCCAGACGCCGGTCGTCGAGCTCGACGTCCATGACGATCATGGCCTCGGCGAGATTGCTGCCGATCACCCGCCGCACCGCGTCCGGAGTCTCCTCGCCGGTGAGCAGCAGGACGTCGTAGCCGTGCGTGCGTGCGGCCTGGGCGACGGTGACGGCGATCTCCATCATCACGGGCACGTACAGATCCGTGCGCAGCGGCACCATCAGCGCGATGATGTGCGACCTGCTGCCGGCCAGCGCGCGGGCGCCCGCATGCGGGTGGTAGCCCAGCTCGCGGATGGACCGCCGCACCCGCTCCCGCGTCCCGGCGGAGATCGCGCGCTTCCCGCTGATGACGTAGCTCACGGTGCTGGCCGAGACTCCGGCGTGCCGGGCGACCTCGGCAAGGGTGACCATCCGCTCTCCCGCAGATCAGAGAAATTGAAGCGCTTCGACAATCGCTTCGCGGCCAGGCTACCCGCAGGGGCGCGCCGAGGGACCCGTCCCTGCGGAACGGGTCCCTCGGCGGGCGGCCGGCGGC
>NZ_RDBP01000057.1:75155-87933 GCF_008042045.1 Streptomyces sp. T39 | reverse complement strand
GGGCGGCACGGTCCCGGCGGGCGGGAGGATGCGGGGCCAGGGGTCCCGGCCGCGGGCGCCCCGGGCGCCGTTCAGAAGCGTTCGGTGGGGATGCCGCTGGTGATCCGCAGCTGCACGTCCTTCTCCTGGTCGCCTGCCGCCGTGCCCTCCTTGCGGACGGCGAAGCTCGCGTTCAGGGTCTCGGTCATCCGGTCCACCGCCCAGTAGCCGCCCTGGAGCTCGACCGTGACGGGCGCCGCGAGGGTGACCGGCTCCGGGCCGGCCAGCGGGTGCGACACGTCGAAGGTCGTGGTCCAGACGGTGGCATGCCCTTCGGAGATGTACTGGGGCGTCTCGTGCGCGGCCCGGTCCGAGGTGTACGTGCGGCCGAGTGCGCGGAAGACGGTGTCCGCGTCCTCCCGGGAGCAGCCCGTGAGCGTCACGACCACCGACTCCTCGTGCTCCTGTGCTGTGTTCACCGTGGTTCGCCTTCCGTTCGTGCGTCCTCGCCGCCGACCGCGCCGAGCGGGCCGTTGTCCTCCCAGCCTCACCCTGCGGGCGTGCCGGTGCGACCGGGCCGCCGGGGGCGGACGCCGGCGCCTTGCGGGTACCACCGCAGGCGCAGGTCATGCACGAGCGTCGTCCCCCGGGGCCTCACGCCCCGCGCCGGGGAGCGCGGCCGCCGTCCCGCGGCCGGCCCGGTCCGCGGGACGGCGGCTCCAGACGAGCAGGGTCAGGGAGGCGACGGCCGCGACCGCGCACCAGGTGGAGACGAACGCGGCCCGCCACAGGAGGGCGCTGACCAGGGCCCCGGCGCTCGCGAGCACGCCGAGCAGCCGCAGGTGCCCGTCCTCGGCCAGGAGCAGCGCGCCGAGGGTGGCGAGCAGGTAGCCGCCCAGCAGCAGGGCCGGGTGGGGGACGCCGATGGCGTAGCCCACGGTGTGCTCGCGGATCTCGGCGCTCACCGCGGTGGTGGCGAGCACCTGGGTGAGGACGGCGGCCGTGACCGCTCCGGCGGCCGCGGGGACGGCGAGGCGGGGGCGGACACGGGCGGGCGAGGCGAGCAGGGTGCCGAGGGGAATCCACAGGGCGAGCAGGGGCAGGGCGACGACGGCCCATGCGGTGGTCCATGCCCCGGTGCCGCCGCCCCGGTGCCAGACCACGGCCTCCACGATCTGGTGCGCGCCGAGCAGCAGGGGGAGGGCGGCGAGCGGCAGTTCCCGGGGTCGGCCCCGGCGCACGGTGAAGGCGGTGGAGGCGAGGCCGGCGGTGGCGATCACGGTGCCGGCCGCGAGGTCGGCCGTAGCACTCCAGCACATGTGGTCACGGTACGACGGTCGGGATCAGGACACCGGCGGGCACCGGGCGAACGGGAGCGATCGCGGCATTTGGGTGCGGGGGGCGGCCCGGAGTCGCGTTCCCCCGGGACCGCGGGCTGCAAGCGTCCGAGGGGCGCGGCCCGTGGGAGCGGGCCCATGGCGTCGAGGCCCGTGTGTGCGGACGCCACTGCCGGGCGCGCCCGGTGTACGGAGGCGCCATGTGCCGGGCGGACACCCTTCGCGCGGGGGCGCGGCGCGAGAGCCGCGGACCGGTTGCGGAACGACGCGTTCCTGATCAGACGGCCGAACACCCCCCTCCCGACGGGTGCCGCACGCCGCCCGGGCGAGACCGGAGTAGTCCATTCCCCAACCATCGAGCTGACGCCGCCTCAGCAAACACTCCGTTGCTTTTGCTCTTCTTTTACTTCGCGCCGCCCGCCTCGCCGCAGCTCCGCCCCGATCTCCGGCGCACCCCCGGCAGTGACACGCGTCCACGGGGCGATCCGATGGACGCGCGTAGCGCGGCCGAAAGGCGATCTTGTGGCGCCCCCCGGCGAACCCCAGGATTCTGGTGGCGCGATTGACAGGCTCATGACCGACACCAACCCTGTGCCGGCCGTCTCTCTTCCGCGCTCCCACGGGCCCCGCCACCCAACGGGCCCCGATCCCCCACGGAGGATGCAGTGAAGATCAAGCGCTTGTCCCCCCTCGGCGGCATGACCAGAGGCGCCCGGCTGATCGCCGTCGCGTCCGCGCTCGTGGCCGCGTCCGCGCTTGCAGCCCCCTCGGCCATGGCCGAGGCCGCCCCGGCGAAGGCCACCGTCGCGCAGCTCGCCCAGGCGGGTGAAGCGGTCCTGGACGCCGATGTCGCCGGCACCGCCTGGTACACCGACCAGGCGACCGGCAAGGTCGTCGTCACGGTGGACTCGACCGTCTCCGCCGCGGAGATAGCGACCATCAAGAAGGAGGCCGGCGACCGCGCGGGCGACCTGCGGATCGAGCGCACCGAGGGCACGTTCAACAAGCTCATCGCCGGCGGCCAGGCGATCTACGCGGGCGGCGGCCGCTGTTCGCTCGGCTTCAACGTCCGCAGCGGCAGCACGTACTACGCCCTGACCGCCGGTCACTGCACCGAGATCGGCAGCACCTGGTACACCAACTCCTCGAACACCACCGTCCTCGGCAGCAGGGCCGGGACGAGCTTCCCCACCAATGACTACGGCCTGATCCGCCACGCCAACGCCTCGGCCGCCGACGGCCGGGTGTACCTGTACAACGGCAGCTACCGCGACATCACCGCCGCGGGCAACGCCCGTGTCGGCCAGTCGGTGCAGCGCAGCGGCTCGACGACGGGCCTGCACGGCGGCACCGTCACCGGCCTCAACGCGACCGTCAACTACGGCGGCGGCGACGTCGTCTACGGCATGATCCAGACCAACGTCTGCGCCGAGCCCGGCGACAGCGGCGGCCCGCTCTTCTCCGGCACCACCGCGCTCGGCCTGACCTCGGGCGGCAGCGGCAACTGCTCCTCCGGCGGCACCACGTTCTTCCAGCCCGTCACCGAGGCGCTCAGCGCCTACGGCGTCAGCGTCTTCTAGCAGGGCGGCCGGAAGGCTTTCCGGCACACCCTCCCGTCGCGCAGTCCGGCGGCCCGCCCTCGGGGGCGGGCCGCCGGTCCCTTTTCCCCCTCCCGGCTCCCGGGCGTTGTCAGTGGCGCGCGAGATGCTTGACGGTCCGACACCTTCAGGAGGGGAAGAGTGAGATGAACGAACCGGAGCTCGCCGCCGCGCAGGCGTATCTGCGCCTGCTCCAGACCGCCAGGGCCGTGCTCGCCGACCCACGGGCCGCCCCGCAGGCGCTGCCGCTGCTGTCGGCGCCGATGGCGGAGGCGGACGCCGCGCTCGGCGCCGTCGGACTCGCGGGCAACGAGGCGGACTTCTTCCGGCTGGTGGCAGGGCTGCATCCCGCCGAGCGGCCGGACAGGAGCGCCGCGTGAGACGGCCGGGCGGCCGGCCCCCGCGCTCCCCGGGCCCGGCCGCCCCCGGCTCACCACATGCCCCCGGCGCCGCCGCGTC
This sequence comes from Streptomyces sp. T39, assembly GCF_008042045.1. GTDB lineage: Bacteria > Actinomycetota > Actinomycetes > Streptomycetales > Streptomycetaceae > Streptomyces. The sequence goes on along the minus strand of NZ_RDBP01000057.1, from coordinate 84,560 downwards.
CCGGGCGGGACGGCGACGGCGCCGGGTCTGCATGCCGGGCCCGGACGGTGCCGGGGCCCCGCGGTGGTTCAGCGCGCGGGCACCAGGCTGCGGGCGGGATCGTCGGACAGGCCGGCGGCCAACGCCGCGGGCAGCGGCCGGAACTCGACGGCGGGCACCCTCGGCGCGCGGGGACCGCGCCCGATGTGCTCGGACTCCTTCACCCGCCGGGTGAACCAGACCACCTTGCCGTCGTCGGTGCCGCAGGTGCCCCAGCTGTCGCTCAGCTTGGCCACCTTGGCGAGACCGCCGCGACTGGGCGCGGAGGTGCGGACCGGGGGCAGCCGGCGGTCGCGGTCCGCGACGGACGCGCTGAGCCGGCTGCCGGACCAGCGCAGTTCGACGACGCACGTCTTGTCGCCCTCGACGTGCCGGACGACGTTGCCGACGAGTTCGTCCAGGGCGCCGCAGACCGGGGCGACCTGTGACGCGAGGTTCCAGTGGCGCAGGTGGGCGGCGACGATGCGCCGGATCTGCGGCACGCGTTCAGGTGTGGCGGGTACTTCGATGCTGTACTGACACGCGGAAACCGGGACGTTCATGACCGTGGCTCCTCACCGCGACGGCCCTTCATTCGTGGATGGTCCCCGAGTACGAAGAGTGAGCACTTGTCGCTTCTGGGTCACCACGAGGATGACCCGCCCCCGTCCGCCCCGCAACCCGCACGGCCCGCGCCCGGTCGGCCCAATCGTCCCGCCGTACGGCCTGACCTGCGCTCCCCCGGCCGGCAAGGGACGGCCGTCGGGCGGCGTTCCGCCCAGATCGTTAGAATTCGAACATGGCAGAGCGGCCTTTCACGCCGACGGCGCCCGAACTCCTCGTGGAGACCGATCAAGGGTCCACACCCGTGAGTCCGAGCCGGGACTACCACGTCGGCCGCGACCCCCTCAGTGACATCGTGATCGACGACGCACGGGTCTCCTGGCACCACGCGGTGCTGCACGCCGAGGACGGCCACTGGACCGTGCAGGACGACGACAGCACCAACGGCACCTACGCCGAAGGGCGCCGCGTGCGCACCTGGGACGTCGGCCCCGGCAGCGTCATCCGCTTCGGGAACCCCTCCGACGGTCCGCGCGCCACCCTCGTCGGCCGTGCGCCCCCGCGGTCCGCCGCCCCGGCCCGGCCGTCGGCGGTGTCGATGCCGGCCGCCACGGGCACCTTCCGGCAGCCCACCAGCATCCGGCCGCTGCCGGCGCGGACGGTGCGGATAGGCCGCTCACCGGACAACGACCTCGTCGTCGACGATCTGATCGTCTCCCGGCACCACGCCGAGCTCCGGTCCCTCGACGGCGGCGGCTACGAGATCGCCGACCTCGGCAGCCACAACGGCACCTATCTCAACGGCCGCCCCGTGGACAGCGCCCCCGTCGGACCGGGCGACATCGTGGGCATCGGACACTCGGCGTTCTGCCTGGTCGGGGACGAGCTGCAGGAGTTCGTCGACACCGGCGAGGTCTCCCTGGACGTGCAGAATCTGGCCGTCTCCGTGGACCGGGGCCGGCGCACCCTCCTCGACCACGTGTCCTTCCCCGTCGGCGAGAAGTGCCTGCTGGCCGTCGTCGGCCCGAGCGGCGCGGGCAAGTCCACGCTGCTCAACGCGCTGACCGGGCTGCGGCCCGCGGACGAGGGCACCGTGCTCTACGACGGCCGGGACCTCTACCGCGACTACGCGGAGCTGCGCCAGCGCATCGGCCTGGTCCCCCAGGACGACATCCTGCACGCCCAGCTCACCGTCCGCCGGGCCCTCGGCTACGCGGCCGAACTGCGGTTCCCGCAGGACACCGCGCGGGAGGAGCGCAGGGAACGGGTGGCGGAGGTGATCCGCGAACTCGGCCTGGAGCAGCGGGCCGACCAGCCGATCCACAGTCTCTCCGGCGGTCAGCGCAAGCGCGTCAGCGTGGCGCTCGAACTGCTGACCAAACCGTCGCTGCTCTTCCTGGACGAGCCGACGTCGGGTCTGGACCCCGGCATGGACCGCTCCGTGATGCACATGCTGCGCGGCCTCGCGGACGACGGGCGCACCGTCGTCGTCGTCACCCACAGCGTGCTGAGCCTCGACGTCTGCGACCGTCTGCTGATGCTGGCGCCCGGCGGGAAGATCGCGTACTACGGTCCGCCCGACGACGCGCTGGCCTTCTTCGGCTTCGAGCAGTGGCCCGAGGCGTTCGAGGCGTTCGAGAACGACAAGGACCGGGACTGGGCCGGGACGTACCGGCGGTCCCCGTTCCACGAGCGGTACATCGCCCGGGCCACCCGGCAGCCGCCGCACGAGGACGGCGGCCGTGCCGGGCCCGTCGCGCCGCCCCCGACCGCCCAGAGCTGGGGGGCTCAACTGCGTACCCTGGTGCGCCGTTACGCGGCCGCGCTGAGCGCCGACCGGACGTTCCTCGCCATCATGGTGGCGCTGCCGTTCGTGATGGGAGCGATGGCCCGTGCCCTCGCCGGCAGCACCCTCGACCGGGAGACGGCGCTGAACGCGCTGCTCATCCTGTGTGTGGGCGGTGTCCTCACCGGAGCGGCGAACGCGGTGCGCGAGCTGGTCAAGGAACGGGTCATCTACCAGCGGGAGAGAGCCGTCGGACTCTCCAGATCCGCCTATCTGATGTCGAAGGTCGTGGTGCTCGGCACGATCACGGTGCTCCAGGCGGTGGTGCTGACGCTGGTGGCGCTCGCCGGCGTCGACCTGAACGCCCCGAACGGCGAGGGCGTCCTGATGCCCCCGCTGCTGGAGATCACCTTCGCGGTGGCGCTGCTGGCGTTCACCGCGATGATGCTCGGTCTGCTGGTGTCGGCCCTGGTGCGCAAGGAAGAGGTCACCATGCCGCTGCTGGTGCTCCTCGCGATCGTCCAGGTCGTCTTCTGCGGTGCGCTGCTGAAGCTGGACGGCGTCGCGGTGATCGAGCAGCTGGCGTGGTTCGTCCCCTCGCGGTGGGCGCTCGGCGCGATGGCGGGCACGATCGACCTGGGCCGGATCGTGCCGGGCGACCTGACCGGCGACGCGCTGTTCGAGCACTCCGTGGCCGTGTGGCTGCTGGACATCGGGATGCTGGTGGTGCTGTCGGTCCTCTTCGGCTTCGTGGTGTCCCGGCTGCTGCGGCGTCACGAGCCGGCCATCATGCGAAAGTAGGCGCCTGTGACGAGCTGGGACTTCGCCCCCACCCATGTCGTCCCCCGGGCCGGACTGCCCGCCTGGGAGGGCCCGGACACGTCCCGGCCGACGGTGCCGCTGGACCCGCTGCTGCCCGTGCAGCTGCTGGAGCGGCGGGGGGACTGGGCACAGGTGCTGTGCGTCAACGGCTGGTCGGCCTGGGTGGACGGGCGGCTGCTGGTCGCCGTCCCGGCGGACCCGCCGGCGGCCGGGCAGCCGCCGGCCCGCACCGCCGATCCGCGTCCGCTGCTGGCCCGGGCCGAGGAGTCGCTCGGCCGGTACCGGCACGCGGCCGGGGAGCTGGCGGAGGGGCGCCTCGACGGCGAGACGTTCCGGCTGCGGACACGCGGTCTGCGGGTGGGGATGGTGGTCGACGGCGAGTCGGTGTGGCTGTACGACTCCGAGCACGAGCGGTGGGTGCACTGCGACGGGCGGCGTCTGGCGACGCTCGCGGCGTCGCAGGAGCCCGCCGTCGGTCCCGGGCAGCCCCCCGGGGCCCCGGCGGTGCCGGGCGCCGCCGGCCCGACCKGGGTGGCGGGCGGGCCCGACGCGCCCCGCGCCCCGGGCCCGCCCGCCACCCCCGGGAGATGGTCGATGGACGCCGCCACCCGCGACTCGTGCGTGAAGCGCTTGCGGAACGTGTCGTTGCGCGCCAGCTCCGGGGCGAGCAGCTTGAGCGCGACCGTGCGGTCCAGCCGCAGGTCACGCGCCCGGTAGACGACCGCCATGCCGCCGCGGCAGGGTGAGGACTGATGGCTCCGGACTCCTCGCTCCCCGGCGGCCGCCCCTCCGAGCTGATCGGGAAGCAGGTCGCCGACTACCTCGTCGAGCGCGAGATCGGCCGCGGCGGCATGGCGGTCGTCTACCGGGCGCGTGACCTGCGGCTGGACCGCACGGTCGCGCTCAAGCTGCTCGCCCCGGAGCTGGCGCGCAACGACACGTTCCGCAAGCGCTTCACGCACGAGTCGCGGGTGGCGGCGTCCATCGACCATCCGCACATCGTCCCGGTCTTCGAGGCGGGCGAGACGGAGGGACTGCTCTACATCGCCATGCGGTACGTCGCCGGTCAGGATCTGCGCGTCCTGCTGGACCGCCGCGGACCGCTGCCCTTCGCCGCCGCCTGCCGCATCGCCGCCCAGGTGGCGTCCGCACTGGACGCCGCCCACGCACACGAACTGGTGCACCGCGATGTGAAGCCGGGCAACATCCTCGTCGCCGAGGGCACCGACAGCGACCATCCCGAGCACGTGTACCTGACCGACTTCGGGCTCACCAAGAAGTCCCTCTCGCTCACCGGGTTCACGACGGTCGGCCAGTTCGTGGGGACGCTGGACTACGTGGCGCCGGAGCAGATCTCGGGGCGGCCGGTCGACGGCCGGTGCGACGTCTACAGCATGGCCTGCGTGGTCTACGAGACCCTCACCGGCGGACCGCCGTTCCGCCGCGACGACGACATGGCCCTGCTGTGGGCGCACCAGTACGATCCGGCGCCCGCGCTGACCTCCCATCGCTCCGATCTGCCGCGGGCCGTCGACGCGGTGATGGCACGGGCGCTGGCCAAGGGCCCGGAGTCCCGCTTCGACTCGTGCGGACGGTTCGTCGCGGCCCTGCGCGAGGCAGGGGCCGGCCGCCCGGTGGTGCGCACGGCGACCAGGGTGGACGGCGGCCCCGCGCCCGGGGGGCCGCCCGGTCCGCCACCCGAGCCGCCGCACTGGGCGCGGCCGGTGTTCGCCGGCCCCTGGACGGCGGGGACGCCCGCACGAGGCGCCGTAGGTCAGGGGCGGGGCGGCGGCGCCTCGCCGTGGTGACGGAAGCGGGTGGCGAGCAGGCCGCAGAGGAAGCCGGACACCGCCCCCCAGCCGGCGCCCAGCAGGAACGCCTGCCAGAGCATCGGCCGCAGGGACACCTCGCCGCCGAGGTCGCCCCCGAGATCGCCGATCCCGAGCAGGGAGAGCCCGTAGTGCGCGGAGACCCGGGCGAGCAGGGCCACCGCGGGCAGCGTCAGCGCGAGGGCGACGGCCATGTGCAGCGCGTGCTGCCAGGGCCTCACCCGGGCGGGTGAGCGGAGGACCATCAGGAAGGCGGCGCCGAGGACCAGGAGCGCGGCGACGACGAGCAGCCACCACGCGCGGGCGTCGCGCTCGGTCAGCGTGCCGAGGTCGAGCGCGGCGAGGTCACCGGTGCGCAGCACCTCGTCGAGGAGCTGCGGCATCGGCAGGCCGAACGGCCCCTTCACGGTGCCCTCCCAGCCGGTGCCGAGTCCCACGGTGAGGGCGAGCCACATCAGGTTGGGCAGCCCGAGGAGGATCACCGCCAGGGTCTCGGCCGCGTGCCCGCGCGTGGCGGCGACGACGACGCCGATGACGACCCCGACGGCCAGGGTCGCCAGCAGCAGCGCGACCATGGCGTACGCGGCGGGGCGGACGGCCTCCTGGAAGCGCAGCAGCCCCGGCGGCAGCGGTGCGGCCCGGGAGACCAGCAGGGAGAGCGCGAGGACACCGGCCAGCCACAGCAGCCCGATGACGAGCGTCTGCGGCACCTCGGTGCGGAATCCGACGCGCGGGGTCGCGCCGAACACGTCGATCAGGCCGCCGGTGGGATCGTCGAACTCGATGGTGAAGGTGTGCCGGGCGAAGGCCGCGAGGCCGGTCAGGCAGACCAGCCACAGCAGGGCGATGCGCAGGGCCCAGCCGGCGAGTTCGGGGGCGCCGGCCACGGCGCGGTGGCGCAGCGGGCGCAGGAACAGCAGGCCGACGACGAGGGCGCCGACCACGGTCACGGAGAGCGGCAGCGCGTCGAGGCCCGCGTCCGAGCGGGCGATGTCGCCGGCGTCGCCCGCGACCTCGACCGATCCGCCGACGGCGAGGACGACGACGGCGGCGACGACCTGGGGGAAGGCGCCGTCGGGCAGACCGGCGGCCCCGGCGGCCCACAGGCCGAGGACGGCGGTGACGATCATGGCGAGGTAGCCGGCGACGACGGCGGCCAGGGCCTGGGGCCAGCCGTGGGCCGCTCGGGTGCGGGCGGGCTTCGTCGTTGCGTGCTGACTCACAACGGCCACGCTAAGCAGGGCGGGCGGGGCCCGCTCCCCGGGTGGGCCGACCGCGTCCGCTTGCGGGCCCCACGGAGGGCGGGCACACAATGAACACGGTGCGCGACCCCGGCGGGGAGTTCCTTCTCCGCCGCTCCGCCGCATCTGGGAGGTAGGGCCCGTGAGCATCGAACCGCCGTCATCCGGACGTCCCGCAGGCCCGCCGTCGGGTCCGCTCTCCGGGCCTTCCCGGCCGGGCGCGGGAGGTCCTCCGTCGGGCCCGTCCGGCGGGTCCGTGCCGGGTTCCGGCGGGCCACCGTCCGGTTCCGGTGAGGGCCCCGGTCGCAGCGGTCCCCCGCCGGGGCCGCCGAGCGGCCCCGGCGGCAGCGGGGGCGGCCACGAGGAGCCCGCGGAGGGCGGCGGAGGCCCGGGCGGACCGCAGCGGCCCTGGTGGCGCTCGGCGCCGCGGATCGCCGCCGTCTCCCTCCTGGTCGTCGCGGCGGTGGTGGTGACGGTCGTGCTGACCCGGCCCGGCGGCGGCACCTCCGGCAGCGGCGAGGGAGAGGTCTTCCTCCAGGCCGCGAGCACCGAAGGACCCGACCCGTTCACCGAGTCGACGGCGCGGGACGCCTCGCCCGAGCCGTCGCCCAGCGCCACGGCCCCCGGCCGCCCGAGCCCGTCCGGCACCAACGTCACACGGACCGTGCGCGGTTCGTCGCCCGGCCTGTACGGCGGCACCCGCGACGTCGCGAGCTGCGACGTGGAGAAGCAGATCAGGGCGCTCGGCGCGGACCCCGCGAAGAACGAGGCGTTCGCCGGCGCGCAGGACATCGCCCCGGACCAGGTGCCGGCGTATCTGCGCTCCCTGACACCGGTCAGCCTGCGGATGGACACCCGGGTCACCAACCACGGGTTCCGGGACGGCAAGGCGGCCCCCTACCAGGCCGTCCTCCAGGCGGGCACCGCGGTGCTCGTCGACGACCGCGGTGTGCCGCGGGTGCGGTGCGCGTGCGGCAATCCGCTGCGGCCGCCCGTCGCGCAGCAGAACACGCCGAAGCAGACCGGCACTCCGTGGCCCGGGTACCGCGCCTCGCAGGTCGTGGTGGTGACGCCCGCCCCGCGCGACGTGGAGGTCTTCGTGCTGTACGACCCGAAGAGCGGCGAGTGGATCGCCCGTCCGGCCGGGGACACGGGCAAGGGCGACAAGAAGACCGAGCCGCCCGAGCGCACGTCCTCCCCCGCGCCGTCCGAGAGTTCGCCGTCGCAGGGCACCACCGAGCCCGGCGCGTCGTGCGTGCCCGGTGGCGGCCGGCCCGGCTGCCCGCCCGGGGAGGAGTCCGGCCCTGCGTCCGACCCGGCGTCGGAGCCGCCGCCGGGTGAGTCCCCGCAGAGCCCCGCCCCCGAGCCGCCGCCGGCGTCGCAGGCGCCGCCGGGCGAGCAGACGGTACCGGCACCGGGATCCGAGGCGCCCGCGCCCGGGTCCGAGGCACCCGCCTCCGGGGGCTGACCGGCTTCCCTACCAGCCCGGCTCCCCGTCGCGCAAGGGTGCGTGACACGCCGTCGGCGGCCCGCGCTATGGGCCGCCGTCCCATTTCCGGCCCCCGCGGTCCCTTCCTACTGTGACCGGCATCTCAGTGACCCGCGGAGGTTCGGATGTCTGTGCACGAGTACCGGAGGGCAAGCGGTCCGCGACGGCGGACGGTGGGCCGGCTGCTCGCCGTCCTCGCCGTGCTGGCGGGGGGACTGTGGTTCACACCCGTGGCGCCCGCGCAGGCGGCGGTGGCCCTGGAACGGGTGAGCGCCTTCGGCGCCAACCCGGGAGCCCTGGAGATGTACGTCTACCGGCCGGCGTCGCTCGCGCCGTCGCCCGCCGTGGTCGTGGCGATGCACGGCTGTACGCAGAGCGCCCAGGTCTACGCGGACAACTCCGGTCTCACCACGTTCGCCGACCGCCACGGCTTCCTGCTGGTGTTCGCCGGGACGACGTCGGCGAACAACCTCAACAGCTGCTTCAACTGGTTCCAGACGACGGACAACCGGCGCGGGCAGGGTGAGGCCGCGTCCGTCCGGCAGATGGTCGCGCATGCCGAGAGCGCCTACGGCGCCGACGCCTCCCGCACCTATGCGACCGGGCTGTCGGCAGGGGGCGCGATGACGTCGGTGATGCTCGCCGCCTACCCCGACGTGTTCGAGGCGGGCGCGGTGGTCGCCGGGATCCCGTACGACTGCACCAGGGACAGCGGGCCGTTCGTCTGCATGAGTCCCGGCACGGACCGCACGCCCTCGGTGTGGGCGCAGCGGGTGCGCGACGCGTATCCGTCGTACGGCGGGCCGTGGCCGAGGGTCGCCGTCTGGCACGGCGACGACGACACCACGGTCGCCCCGGTGAACGCCGCCGAGCTCAGGGATCAGTGGACGGCCGTGCACGGAACGGACCAGACCGCGGACCGGTCGGACACCGTCGGGCCGAACGGCACCCGCCGTGAGCAGTACACGGATGCCGCGGGCCGGGTGGTGGTGGAGGTCGACCGGGTGCCGTCCATCGGCCACGGCACGCCCGTCGATCCGGGGACCGGCCCGGACCAGTGCGGGCGCACCGGCACGGCGCACTTCATCGCGTCGATCTGTTCCAGCCGCTGGATCAGCGAGTTCTTCGGACTCACCGGCGGCGGGCCGGGCCCCGGTACGCTGCCCGCGCCCGCGGGGCTGACCGCGCAGGCGGCCTCCGACACGTCGATCACCCTGCGCTGGAACGCGGTCCAGGGCGCGGCCGGATACGCGGTGCACCGCGGCGGGACCCGGGTCGCCGTCGTCTCCGGCACCGGCTGGACCGACACCTCGCCCGCGCCCGGTTCCACCCACACCTACACCGTCGCGGCACGGGACGCGGCGGGGACCGAGGGCACGCGGTCCGCCCCGGTCACCGCGACGACCACCGGTGCGGTCGCCGTGTGCCGGACCGCCACCAACTACGCCCATGTGCAGGCCGGCCGGGCGACCACCACGGGCGGCCTGGTGTACGCCAAGGGGTCCGGCCAGGCCATGGGGCTCTACAACACGTTCGTCACCCACACCCTCAAGGAATATCCGGTGGGTCACCACACCGTGGCCGACGGCGCCTGCCCCTGAGCGCCCCGCCGCCCGTCCGCATCCCCCGCACCATGTCCACCGCCGTCACCGGCCG
>NZ_RDBP01000057.1:48980-75055 GCF_008042045.1 Streptomyces sp. T39 | reverse complement strand
AGGGGAGCGGCGCGGACGGTGGGGCGCAGGGCCGTGGGGGAGGAGGACGCGAGCCGGGGCGGCCCGGCTGGGACGGGTCCTGACGGTACGGGGCGGGGCGTCCGCGCGACGGTGATCCGGACCGGCCGGGCGGGCACGGCGGCGTTCTCGACCCGAGGGGCCCGCGTGACGGTGTTCCTCCGGCCCGGCCGGCGTCCCCGCCCGGGCCGCATCCGCCGCCGTGACGGAGGGGCACCCCGCGCGGGGGCGGAGTGCGCCCTCGATTCCGGCGGCACAACGACGCACCGCGACACGCATCGATTGTGCGTCGGACAGCCGGTACAGTCGTCGCATGGACGGCGAAACCGGCGACGGACAGCAGGAGGCCGGTCTGACGACCGGCGAGGTCGCCCGGCGCCTGGGCGTGGCACCGACGACCGTGCGCTCCTGGGACCGGCGCTACGGCCTGGGTCCGGCCGGACGCGTCGGGGGCAGGCACCGCAGGTGGACCCCGGCGGACGTCGCGCTGCTGGAGCGGATGTGCGCCCTCACCGCCACCGGTGTGCCGCCCGCCGAGGCGGCGCGGCTCGCCCAGGACCGCACGCGGCCCTCCGCCCCGCCCCGACAGCCGGAGCCCGGCGACCCGCCCGGGCGTCCGGCCGCCGCGTCCGGCCGCGCCCATGCCGGGATGCGGCTCGGCGACGCCCGCCAGGAGTGCCGTGGACTGGCCCGCGCCGCCCTGCGGCTCGACGCCGCGGCACTGGACGAGCTGCTGAACACCGCCGTCGAGACCTACGGCCTCGTCGACGCCTGGCACGAGATCCTGATGCCCACGCTGCAGGCCGTCGGCCGCAAGTGGGAGTCCTCCGGCGAGCGCTACGTGGAGGTCGAGCACTTCCTGTCGTGGCACATCGCCTGCGCGCTCCGCCGCGCCGCGCCGCCGGTCGCGAACGGCCGTCCGGGCGGCCTGGTGCTCCTCGCCTGCGTGCCCGGCGAGAACCACACCCTGCCGCTGGAGGCGCTCAGTGCCGCCCTCGCGCAGCGCCGGATCGCGGTGCGGATGTTCGGCGCCGCCCTGCCCGTCGAGGCGCTGATCGAGGCGGTCCGGCGCACCGGCCCCGCGGTCGTCGGCCTGTGGGCCCAGTCGCGGACCACCGCGAGCCAGCCGCTCGCCCAGCATGTGGCCGGCATGCGCTGGGGCGTCCGCGGCTCCCGCAGACAGGCCGCGGTCATGACCCTCGGGCCGGGCTGGGCGGGCAAACCGGTGGGCGGCACGCTCAGACCACCGGGCCTCGCGGAGGCCGTGGACGCCGTGGAGGCCCGCGTCCACGGCTGACACGGCGTCACCCGATCCGGGCCCGCCCCGTGGTGGCTGCCGGCCGCGGAGGCCACGGCGTGATCCGCTGGGCCCGCCCGCTGCCCGGCGCACCGCCGGGCGGCGCTCCTCGGGAAGGACACCGATGACGCCCCCTCGACACTCCCCTGCCCCCGACACCGTCGTCGTCGGCGCGGGCCTGGCAGGGCTCGCCTGCGCGCTCGACCTCTGCCGGGCGGGGCACCGCGTCCACCTGCTGGAGGCGTCCGACGGCGTCGGCGGCCGCATGCGCACCGACCGCAAGGACGGCTTCCTCCTCGACCGCGGATTCCAGGTGTTCAACACCGCCTACCCCCAGGTGAAACGACGCGTGTCCCTGCGCGGGCTGCGCCTGCGCCCCCTCACACCCGGCGTCGTGGCGCACACCCCCGCCGGCGCCGTGCGGCTCACCGACCCGACCCGGCGGCCCCGGGAAGCCGCCGGCCTGCTGCCCGGACGCGCCCTCTCCGCCCGTGACCTGGCCGCCCTCGCGGCCCTCACCGCGCGCGACACGTTCCCCCCGGCGCGCCTGCTCACCCGTGCCGCCGACCGGACCACGCACGAAGCGCTCACCCGCGCCGGCCTGTCCCCTCGGGCGGTCGACGACCTGCTGCGCCCCTTCCTCGCCGGGGTGTTCCTGGAATCCGAGCTGACGACCTCCGCACGCTTCTTCCACCTGGTCTGGCGGAGCATGGCCCGCGGCACCCTCTGCCTGCCGGCCGAGGGGATCGGCGCGGTGCCCGCCCAGCTCGCCGACCGGCTGCCCGCGGGCGTGCTGCGCCTGGACACCCCGGTCGACGCCGTCACCGAGGCCGGCGTCCTCCTCGCCGACGGACGCGAACAGCCCGCCGCGACCGTCGTCGTCGCGACCGACCCCGCCACCGCGGCGCGCCTCCTCCCCGGGCTCGACGTGCCCGCCACCCGCACCGTCACCACCTACTACCACGCCGCCGAACGGCCGCCCCTCGACGAGCCGACCCTGATGGTGGACAGCACCCTCGCCGTGCTCAACACCTGCGTCCTCACCCGGGCCGTTCCCGGCTACGCCCCGCCCGGCACCTCCCTGGTGTCGACCTCGGTGCTCGGCGGCGACGCGCCCGGCGCCGAGCAGGCGGTCCGCCGCCGGCTCGCCGACCTGTACGCCACCGACACCCGCAGCTGGCTGCCGGTCGCCACCTACACCGTCGGCGGGGCACTGCCCGCGATGCCGCCGCCGTGGCCGCTGAGCCGCACCACCCGTGTCGCGCCCGGACGCCACGTCTGCGGGGACCACCGTGCCACCGGATCGGTGCAGGGCGCGCTCGCGTCCGGCACCCGCGCCGCGCGCGAGGTGCTGGCCGGCGCCGCGGGGCGCTGACCAGCGCTCCCGCCCGCCGCGCATCCGGTGCGGGCCCGGGCCGGAGGCGGGCGGCACGTCCCGGGCCGCCCGGCGTCGTGCGTCCCGCCGGGCCGTCCGACGACCGGCCGGTCGTCGTGGGCGCCACCAGCCGTCCGGCGGGGGAGGCGGTGCCGCGCGTACCCGGCGACTGCGCGGTGCGTCCGTACGGGCCGGGTCCACCTCCCGGACCCGCACGTGGGGGCGGTGACGTGCTCGGCGAGCACCGGCCGGGGCCGACACCACGCAGGGCGTGCGGCCGGACCGGCACCGCGCAGAGCGTCGCCGGGACCCTCCCCTGGTCCAGCGGCCGCGCACCGCGGCACGGGCCCGGGATCCGGAAGGTCCGAACGGCCCGGCGCGTGGTGCGCTCCCCTCCTTCTTCGGAGCCGGGAGGCGGTGCGGATGCGCGCGGCCTCCCGGCTGCCGGCGCCCGGGCCCGGCGGGGGCACGCGGTCAGTCGCGGCCCCTGGCGTGCCGGAAGCGCGCCAGCGCGTCCCCGAGGTCGACCAGCGGATCCGGGTAGTCGACCGCCGCCCGTTCGCCCGCCGACATCAGCCACGGCTCGTGCACGAAACGGTCGTCGACACCCCGCAGTTCCGGCACCCAGCGCCGCACGTAGGCACCCCGTGGATCGAAACGCCTGCCCTGGACCACCGGGTTGAGCACCCGGTGCGGACGGGTGTCGGTCCCCGTCCCGGCGACCCACTGCCAGTTGAGCTGGTTGTTGACGAGGTCCCCGTCCACCAGCAGATCCAGGAAGTGCGAGGCGCCCACCCGCCAGTCCACGTAGAGCGTCTTCGTGAGGAAGCTCCCCACCAGCAGCCGGGCCCGGTTGTGCATCCACCCCTCGTGACGCAGCTGACGCATCGCCGCGTCCACCACCGGGTATCCCGTGCGGCCCTCCCGCCACGCGTCGATCTCCTCCCGCGCCTCGTCCGTCCGGCGCCACCGGTCGTGACGGGTGCGGTAGTCCTCGGCCGCGGCGGACGGCCGGGCGGCGAGCACCTGGTGGTGGAAGTCCCGCCAGCACAGCTGCCGCACGAACGCCTCCGCTCCCGGGCCGCCGTGCGCGCGGGCCCGCTCCACCAGCTCGACGGGGGAGAGGGCGCCGAAGTGCAGGTATGGGGAGAGCCGGGACGTGTCGTCGCCCGCGAGGTCGTCGTGCCGGTCCTCGTACGCGTCCAGCCCCGACCGCTTCCAGGTCAGAAACCGGTGCCTGCCCGCCGTCTCCCCGCCCTTCGGCAGGCCCGGCGAGACGCCCCCGACACCGCTGCGGGCCGGCAGCCGCTCCCCGCGCACCCCGGCAGGCACCCGCACCGTGCGCGGGGCCGCGCCCGCCGTCCGCAGCCGCTCCTGGGACCAGCGCCGGAAGTAGGGCGTGAAGACCGCGTAGTGGTCCGACCCGGCGGGGGTGACCGACCCGGGAGCGACGGCCGTGATCACGGTGTCGTGCGCGTGCAGGGCCACCCCCCGGCCGTCCAGCTCGGCCCGCAGCGCCTCCTCGCGCCGGTGCGCGAAGCCGCTCACCCCCGCGGCCATGTGCACCTCGTGCGCCCCGCACGCGGCGACGACCGCGGCGACCTCCCGGACCACCGGCCCCGAGCGGACGACGAGCCGCCCGCCGCGCTCACGCAGCCCGGCGTCCAGATCGGCGAGGCAGTCGGCCAGGAACGCCCGCCGGTTGGGCGCGTCGAACCCGGCCGCCCCGATCGCCGGATCCAGGACGAACAGCGGCACCACCTCGTCCGCCGCCTGCTGCGCAGCCCGCAGCGGCGGGTGGTCGTGCAACCGCAGGTCCGAGGTGAACAGGACGACCGCGACGGTCATACGCCACTCCTGGTGCTGTGTGTGCGTCCCGGTGCGCCGGGCTACCGCTCGACGCTTCCCCCGCCGGACGTCTCCCGGATGCGGCCCGCCGGCACATCACCCGCATGAGCGCTCATGCCCTTCGCCGCGGCCTGCGCGATGTTGCGGGCCATGCCGCCGAACACGATGGCGTGGAAGGGCGACACGCTCCACCAGTACGCGTGTCCGAACAGGCCGCGGGGATGGAAGAGCGCGCGCTGGCGGTAGCGGGTGCGGCCGTCGTCGTCCGTCTCCGCGTACATCTCCAGCCAGGCCAGCCCCGGCAGCCGCATCTCGGCGCGCAGCCGCAGCAGGTGGCCGCTCTCGATCTCCTCGACGCGCCAGAAGTCGAGCGAGTCGCCGGCCCGCAGGTGCTGGGCGTCCCGGCGCCCGCGGCGCAGGCCGACCCCGCCCACGAAACGGTCCAGCCAGCCGCGTACGGCCCAGGCGAGAGGGAAGGAGTACCAGCCGTTGTCCCCGCCGATGCCCTCGATGACCCGCCACAGGGACTCCCGCGGCGCCTCCACGGTGAGCCGGCGTTCGTCCTCGTACAGGCTGCCCCCCGCCCACTGGGGATCGGTGGGCAGCGGGTCGCTCGGTGCGCCGGGGACGGACGCCGACGACCACCGGGTGGCGACGTCGGCGTCCCGGACCCGCCGCAGCGCCAGGGCCATGGCCTCGTCGAACGGCAGCGGCCGGCCGGGGCCGTCGGGGACGTAGCGGGCGATGTCGTGCTCGTGGCAGACCACCTCGTGACGCAGCGACTCCGTCAGCGGCCGGGCGATCGACGCGGGGACGGGCGTCACGATGCCCACCCAGTGGCTGGACAGCCGGGGCGTCAGCACGGGGACGGGCACGATGAGCCGGTGGCGCAGCCCCGCGACCGCCGCGTAGCGGCTCATCATGTCGCGGTAGGTGACGATGTCCGGACCGCCGATGTCGAACGCGCGGTTGACGCCGTCGGGCAGCCGGGCGCAGCCCACCAGGTAGCGCAGCACGTCCCGGACGCCGATCGGCTGGATGCGGGTGTGCACCCAGCTCGGGGTGACCATCACGGGAAGCCGCTCGGTGAGGTACCGCAGCATCTCGAAGGACGCGGAGCCCGAACCGATGATCACGGCGGCCCGCAGCACCGCGGCCGGCACCGGCCCGTCCAGCAGGATCCGTCCGACCTCCGCCCGGGAGCGCAGATGCGGGGACAGGTCCCGTTCGGGCACGCCGGGCGGCGTCAGGCCGCCGAGATAGACGATCCGCCGCACACCCGCCGCCTGCGCCTCCTCCGCGAAGATCCGCGCGGCCCGGCGGTCGGTCTCCTCGAAGCGGGAGCCGGTGCCGAGGGCGTGCACGAGGTAGTACGCCACGTCGATGCCGCGCATCGCGTCGGCGACCGAACCGGCGTCGGTGACGTCGCCCTGGACGACTTCGGCGTCCGGCGCCCAGGGGTGGTCGCGGAGTTTGGCGGGCGTCCGGGCCAGGCAGCGTACCCGGTGGCCGGCACCGAGGAGTTCCGGTACGAGCCGTCCGCCGATGTAGCCGCTGGCGCCGGTGACCAGACAGTGCAGCGGGGCCTTCCCGTCCGCGCCGCCCGCACCCGCCTCGGCGGCGGCGCCGGCCGCCCCAGGCGCACCGGCCCCACCGACCGTGCCGTCCGTCCCGACCGTGCCGTCCGTACCGCCCGTGCCGTTGGTGCTCACCCGTGCCTCCCGTGTCGTGACCTCCGCCGCCTCGACGATTCAACGACGTGCACAGCGGCTTCGCCCGGCGGGCCCGCGGCGGATGCGCCCCGGGTCTTCCGCGCACCCCGTCGGCCCACGGCCCGCCGGACACCGCGGTCGCACCGCCGTCGGCCCACGGCGCCGGGCACCGCCGCACCGCGCCCCGTGAAGGGTGACCGCAGGGAGCGCGTTCATGCCTCGGACGATGCCGCCGCGTGCCGCACGCGCCCGTCGGGCCCCGGCCCCGAGGTCCGGGCGACCCCGATCCGAACACCTGACAAGCGGGTCGGCAGCGCGTGTGGAACGCCACCTGTTGGAGTGACGCCGTCCGTGATCGTTCGTTGACAGGGGCAGCCGGGAACCGCCCGCACAGCGAGCAACGAGCCGAGGACACATGCCGATTCAGCCCGAACCGCCGCCGACCGCCGGATCCGGTCAGCCGGCCGAGACCGTACTCGTCGAGCACTACGGACGGCTCGTCCGCATCGCCTACCTGGTCCTGCCGCCCCGGACGGGCGTCCACGCGCGGGTGCTCACCGCGCACCGGGTCGTCCAGCGCTCCCTGCCCCGCGGCGGATCCGGGGACGGCGGCGGATACGCCGCCCTCCGCGCCCGCGTCCTCGGCGCGGCCCTGCGTGCCGAACACCGCCGGCCGCATGCCGCACTGCCCCTCGTCCTCGGCCTGCGGCTCTCCCCGAGCGTCGGCGGCGCGGACGGGCTGAGCGCCGCGCAGGCACTGGCCGGGCTGGCCGCCCCCGCCCGGGCCGCGCTCGCCCTCTCGGTGGTCGACCGGCTGCCGGACCAGCAGATCACCGCCGCCCTGGCCGGCGCCGGCGTGGCGGATCCGGCCGGGGCGCTGCGCGCCGCGCACACCGTGCGGGACGCCCTGGACGGCACGGCCGGGACGGTCCTGCGGACCGCCGAGTTCGACCCCGGCCATGTGCTGCTCCACCCGACCGACCTCCTCCGCCGCCGGCTGCGCCGCCGGGTCGCCACGGCGTCGGCCGCCACCGTGCTGGCCGTCGCGGCGGTGCTGGTCACGGGCGCGTACGGCGGCGGCACGGAGCGCGCGGGGGTGAACGGTCCGCCGGGAGCGGCCGCCGCCGCTGCCGCACTGGACCCGGCCGGCCTCCGGGAGGCGCCGGCGGAGCGATGGGCCGACACCGCCCGCGTCGACTTCTCCGTGTGGCCCGCGCGGGGCGAGCGGCGCGAGGACCGCGCCCTGCTCCGCCGCGCGCTGCGGGCCTGGGCGGGCGACGCCTCCGCCGTGAGGATCACCCCGTCCGCCGGCACGGGGAGCGAACCGCCGGCCGCACCCCCGTCCCTGCTGTTCGCCGGTGACGTGGACGGCGCGGCGGTCGTCCTGCTGCACGACGGGCTCCGCGTCGCCCGGTACGCGGAACCGCTGCGCGGGGACGGCCACGCCGTGCTCGACCTGGCGCGCACCGATCGCGCCGACGTGACCACCGCCGCCGCTGTCGTGGTCAGCAGGACCCCGGACGGCACCCGGTACCTTCTCGCCCCCTGGATCGCCGAGGCCGGCACCCGGGACCTCCTTCGCCCCACGGAGCCCACGCGCCGGCTCGCCGCACCCGGCGGCCTCACCCCGCGCCTCGCCACCCCCGGGGCGGGCGGCGCCTGCGCCGCCTGGCCCGCGCTCAGCCTGCGTTCGTCCGCCCGGATCGTCGAACAGCATTCCTTCCTCGTCACCGATCTCGGGGAACTGACCCCCGCCCACCTCACCCACACACCGGACCCCGGCTCGGGCGCGCCCGCGCGCCAGCCGAGGGAGGCGACCGGCCCCTCCGGCCTCGCGGCCTGGGCGCGCACCGCGTGCAGCCTCGGCGGGCTGCGCGGGCAGGGCGTACGGGCGGTCAACGACTGGGCCTACGCCCGGCAGCGGCTGCCGGCAGGGGCCGGCACCGCGACCTGGGTCTGCACCCGTGCGGACACCTGGGCGGGCGCCGGACACGTGACCGTGTGGTTCCAGCCCCCCGGCACGGGCCCCGGCTCTCCCGGGACCGCGGCGGCCGGACGCCGCGACACCGCCGCGTGCAGCCGATTCGGCCGGCACGTGGTAGCCGGGACCAGATGGCGTGCGCCGGACGGCACCTGGTGGGTCGTCGCCGCGGGCAGCCGCGCCACCGCCCGCATCACGCTCGGCGGCGGCGCCGGCACCACGGCCGAGGGGACGACGGCGGCGGTCAGGGCCGCGGAGGACACACCCGTGGAGGTGACGGCCTTCCACGCCGACGGATCCCGCTTCTCCCCGCCCGGGGGAGCCGCCGCCACGGAGTGAGCCGCGGCCCGGCGGGGCCGGGGCGCGCCGGGCCGACCTGCCCCGCCGGGTCAGCGTCCCCCCTGGTCAGCCCCCGGGTCAGCGCCCGCGGCGCCGGCCCGTACCGGGGAGCAGGTCGTCGTCGCGCCGGGGGTACATCGCGTCGATGTCCGCCGCGTGGACCCGCGCGATCTCCTGGCGGCGCAGCTTCAGACTCGGCGTCACCAGCCCGCTGTCCGGCGTGAACTCGCGGGGCAGGATCCGGAAGGCGCGGATCGACTCCGCCCGCGACACCCGGGTGTTCGCACGGGAGACCGCCCGCTGGATCTGGGCCCGCAGATCCTCGTCGCCGGCCATCGCCGCGATGTCCGACGCACCCTTGCCCCGCAGGCGCCGCCAGTGGTCGAGCGCCTCGGGGTCCAGGGTGATCAGTGCGGCGATGTAGGGCCGGTCGTCGCCCACGACCAGGCACTGGGAGATCAGCGGATGGTGGCGCAGCTGGTCCTCCAGGACCATCGGCGACACGCTCTTGCCGCCGCTGGTGATGATCACGTCCTTCTTGCGGCCCGTGATCACCAGGTACCCCTCGTCGTCGAGCAGTCCGAGGTCGCCGGTGGCGAACCAGCCGCCCCGCAGCACCGCGCTCGTCGCCTCCCGGTTGCCGAGGTATCCCGCGAAGACGGTCTCGCCCCGGACCCACACCTCGCCGTCGTCCGCGATGTGGATCTCGCTGCCCGGCATCGGCCGTCCCACCGTCCCGAACCGGACCGCGCCCGGGGGCTGCGCGGTGACCGCGCCGGAGGTCTCCGTCAGACCGTATCCGTCGTACACGGTGATCCCGGCGCCCGCGTAGAACAGGCCCAGCTCACGGCGGAGCGTGGACGCGCCGGAGACCGCGTTGCGCACCTGACCGCCGAGCACCGCCCGCAGTCTGCGGTAGACGAGCCGGTCGTACACGGCGTGCCGTGCCCGCAGCGCCGGACTCGGGCCGCGGCCGGAGTCGCGGGAGAGGCGTTCCTCCGCCTCCGCGTAACGCATCGCCACATCGGCGGCCCTGTCGAAGACATGGGCCCTGCCCGCCTCCTCCGCGGTCCGGCGCGCGGTGTGGAAGATCTTCTCGAAGACGTACGGCACCGCGAAGACGAACGTCGGCCGGAACGACGCCAGGGCCGGCAGCAGTTGCTGCGGGCCGAGGTCGGGCTGGAGCCCGAGCCGGATCCCGCCGCGGAGACAGCAGACGACCACCATCAGCCCGTAGACGTGCGCGACGGGAAGGAAGTTGAGGATCGACGGCGCTGCGCCCGGTTCGGCGACCAGCGCGCCCCACCCGTCGAGCAGGGTGTCGGCCTCTGCGGCGAGATTGGCGTGGGTGACGAGGCAGCCCTTGGGCGTGCCGGTCGTCCCGGAGGTGTAGCACACGACGGCGACCTGCCGCGGCTGCACGGCGGCACGATGCCGGTGCACCTCCTCGTCGGGCACCCCCGTGCCGTCGGCGGCGAGAACGGACAGGCAGTCACGGTCCATCTGCCACAGGGCCTTGAGCGTGCCCGCCGTGCCGCCGGCCGCCGCCACCGTCATGGCGTGGTGCTCGTGCTCCACCACGACGGCGCACACCTGCGCGTCCTGGAGGATCCAGCGCACCTGCTCGGAGGAGGACGTGGGGTAGACGGGCACGACCTCGGCTCCGACGTGCCACAGGGCGTAGGCCAGGACCGTCCACTCGTAGCGGGTGCGCGACATCAGCGCCACCCGGTCGCCGAAGCGGATCCCGTCGGCCAGCAGCCCCTTCGCCACGGCCATCACCTGGTCGCGGAACTCCGCGGCGGTCACCGGTTCCCATGCGTCCCGGTGCGCGGGGTCACGGCGCGAGAGCTGCGCCAGCGAGGGATCGCGGTCGGCCGTCTCGTGGAC
Source organism: Streptomyces sp. T39 (assembly GCF_008042045.1). Taxonomy (GTDB): domain Bacteria; phylum Actinomycetota; class Actinomycetes; order Streptomycetales; family Streptomycetaceae; genus Streptomyces. The sequence goes on along the minus strand of NZ_RDBP01000057.1, from coordinate 64,595 downwards.
GGAATCGGCCAGGCCCCCCGCCCGCAGGGGGCGGGAACCGTGCGGCAGGCCGCGTACCTCCATGTGACCTCCCCTTCACACCGAGTCCGGATTCTGCACGCAACAGGGCCGGTAACGGAAGAGATCGCGCCAACCAGGCCCAAGGTGTGATCTGTTCACCCGCTCGCGCCCGTCCGGTCGACGCGGCCCGCAGTCGGGTTCCGGCCAGTTCCGCGCGCCGGCGGCCAGTGCGCACGACACGACGGGCAATGGTGCGCCGAGCAAGGAACGTTCCGCCCGAAAGGGGGCGTGGGGCGCGGAAAGCGGCCAACATGCCCTTCCGGGTCATCAGGCGTGTTCTCGCAGGTCGCAAGGGTGAGAAGATCGGGTCGGGCGGCAGGGGCGGCAGGGTGCGTTCCTGTCCCCGCCTCCGCCGCCCCACCTCCGCGGCGGCGTCCACGGCACTCGGGAGCGGTTCATGGCGTGCTGGTCCCGCGCCCTCGCGCAGGCGAGGGGGACCCCGGGCGGGCCGGGCGGCTCAGGGGCGGGCGAGGCCCCAGGTCTGCAGGGCGAAGGGGCGCCCCTTCTCCATGCCGGTGATGAGCGGGACGTCGAGAAGGGTGAAGCCCGCCTTGGCGGCGACGGCGACGCTCGCCTCGTTCTCGGCCTCCAACTCCAGGATCACCTGCTCGGCGCCGAGTTGTCCGAAGGCGTAGGCCGCCATGACGCGCACCGCCCGCACCGCGAGCCCCCGGCCGCGGTACTCCGGGCCGACGGCGTAGCCGAGTTCGGTGCCCTCGGGGGCGCGTCGGAGCATCACCTCGCCGAGCGGGGCGCCGCCGTCGACGGTGATCGCCAGGAGTACCGCCGTGCCGTCCGCCCGCAGCCGGCGGGCCCGCACCAGACGGGCGCGGGATGCCTCCGCGTCGAAGGGCGAGACGATCGGTGTCCAGTACGCGATGTCCGGGTGGTCGAAGAGCGCGGGCATCGCGGCGAGGTCGTCCTCCGTCCAGTCGCGCAGGACGAGGCCCTCCCCGGTGAGTTGCATGTGCTCGGGGAAGGGCGAGGCGGTGCCGCTCATGGTCGAGGTCCTCTTCCGGTGTATTCAGGACGAGGCAGGATATCCGGGGCCCCGAGGCGGTCCGTCGCGCGGCCCCCTCCCTGCCGGGGGCCACTTCACCCTGCCACGCGCGCTCCGTCTTCCCTCTGCGGCGTCCCGCCATCCCTCGCGTCGCGTCCTCCCTCACGTTCCGGGCGCACCGCCGGGCCGTCGGGCGCCCCGCTCGCCGGAGGCGTTGACATGACGGGTACGCGTCAGGATGCTGTGACGCGATTCCATCGATGTAAATCCCCTCTTCCCCCCACCACCGACGCGGCGCGGACGGCATCCCTCCGCGCGGCGACCCCCGCCCGTCCGCGGGCGGAGGCCAACCATGGAGCGGCCCGTGAAACCGACCCGCACCCTCGTCCGTACCGCCGTCCTCGCCCTCGCCGGCGCCCTCGCCGTCGTCATGTCCCTGTCCTCCGCCGAGCCGGTGGTGGCGGACCAGACCGCCCTGAGAGCGGCCGATCCCAGCGTGCTGCGCGTCGGCGGCACCTACATCTCGGTCCAGTCGACCGGCGGTGGCATCGCCGTGCGCCAGGCCCCGTCGACCGCCGGCCTGGCCTCGGCACCCGCCCGCCAGGTCTGGTCGGACACCCGGGGTCTGGGGGAGGTGTGGGCTCCCGAGATCGTCCGTGACGGCGGCCGGTACTACATCTACTTCGCGGCCGGGCGCGGAGCGGCCCACCGGATGTACGTGATCAGCTCCGGCGCCCCGGACAGCGGCTACACCGCCGAGTCGAAGCTCGCCCTCCCGGACGACAAGTGGGCCATCGACGGCACGCTGTTCACCTTCAACGGACAGCGCTGGTTCGTCTGGTCCGGGTGGGCCGGCGACACGAACGTGGAGCAGAACCTCTACATCGCGCGCATGAACGGTCCGACGACCCCGACCGGCGCCCGGTACATCATCTCGCAGCCGCGGGAGAGCTGGGAGCGGGTGGTCGGCAACCCGTTCATCAACGAGGGCCCCGAACCGATCAAGGACCCGAACGGGCAACTGCACCTCGTGTACTCGGCCAACGGGAGCTGGAGCGATCAGTACTGCCTCGCCGATCTGCGCCTGCGGGCGGGCGGCGACCCGACCCACGTCTGGGACTGGTACAAGTCCAACGGCTGCCTGTTCGGCTCCAACCGCGCCACCATGATGCGCGGCTGGGACCCGACGCTGCACGTGAACGGCCCCGGCCACCACACCTTCGTCCTGCTCGACGGGGACATCGCCACGAGTCCGCCCGCCGGGCCCACGTTCCCCTCGATGTTCCACGCGGTCCCCAAGGGCACCCCGTACGCCTGGGAGAACCGCTACTGGTACACCGGCACGTTCACCTGGTGGGGGAACACCACCTACAGCCGCGCGAACGTCCCCGGCCCCGACAACGACACGGGCTGGAGCCTGAAGTTCTTCGAGTAGCCCGCGTCAGCGGGAGCCGCCCGGCACCTCGTCGCCCAGGCGGCTCAGCTCCTCCATGGCCTCACGCTCCAGGCGCGCGAGGTCGCCGAGTACGGTGCCCGCCCGCACGAGGCACCGCTCGTCGCCCGTCTCGCCCGCCTCGTCGATCAGGGACGCGGTCCGCGTCCACAGGCCGGCCGCCTCCGTGTACAGCGCGAGGCCGGTGCGCAGGCGGCGGCTGTCGAGCACCTCGGCGCTCTCGGCGAGGAAGTCGCGGTAGAGGTTGCGGAACAGGGCCCCGCCCGTGCCGCCCTTCTCCATCAGGAGGGCGGCACGGCGCAGGTCCCGGCGGGGGTCGTCGGTGCGCCGGTGCCAGGTGCGCACCAGCCTGCCCGCCTTCTCGATGCCCCGGTGGCCGAGATTGGCGATGGGCGGGTGGAGGAAGGCGTCGGCACAGGCGGTGACGGCGGGCACGATCCGGCTTCGCGGGGACGGTGCGTCCCGCGGCACGGACAGGGTGAACGAACGGTGCCTGGCCGTCATGGGGCCGCGTGCCGCTCTGGCCTCGGCGAGGCTCTCCAGACCGGTGGTCACCGCACCGCCCTGCTGCGCCGTGTCCACCAGGTACGCCGTGCGGTCGTCGTAGCCGTACATGGCGACGACATGGCCGCCGAAACGCACCTTCGAGGTGAAGTACTCCAGGTGGTGGCTGTCGAGCTGGAGCCCGACGGGCCGGCCGGCGTCGAGCGGGCCGGCCACGTTCTCCCACGCCCGGCGGGGCGAGGAGGTCTCCCTCACATCGAGCTCGAGCCCGAGCGCGGCGGCCAGGTTCCGCGTGAGCTCGAACGGCTTCACCCGCCCTCCGAGGAAGGGGAAGTCCATGTTCTTTGCGTCCCAGTAGACGAACGACAGACCGGACCCGAGACCGAAGAGCATGGGCTCGGACAGGTCGAGTCCCTCCTGGCGCAGCAGTACGCCCAGCGCGGTCGTCTCGCAGTGCGCCGATCCGCGGGTGTCGACCCCTCGCACCGTCGTCATGCCGTGACCTCCTCGACGGGGACGACCAGCCGGGTCAGCAGCCGTTCCGGCGGCGCCTGGTCGGGTCCCACGAGATACGCCTCGCGTACGGGGGCCCGCGGGCGCAGTCCGCGTTCGTGCACGGCGGAGAAGAGCGCGGTGTACGCCAGCGGCAGCTGGGCGTAGGGCCCGGTGTGCACGGTCTCGGCGACGGGCCCGCCGGGCAGCGTCCGCCACTCCAGACCGGGCACGCCGTCAGTGGTCCGCGGGGCCTGCGCCCCGACGGCGATCTCCATGCCGTCCTCCAGATCCAGCGGGTACAGGCCCCACAGCGGGGCCTCCCACGCGCACCCCGCCCCGCCGAGCGCGGCCAGCAGCCGCCCCACGCATCCGCCGGTCGTCTTCCCGATCCCGTCCGGGGAGCAGATTGCCCGCACCACCGCGAGATGCCGCTCCGGCTCCCGGCCGCAGGTCACCTCGTACCGGGGCAGGCCGTCCGCCGCCAGCCGCTCCAGGATCTCCAGCCGCGCCCGGTCCCTGCTGATCCGCTCCGCGAGCCGGTCCCGCTCGGCTCCGAGGAGCAGGGCCCTGCGCCCCGGCTCCGCCGCCAGCGTCCGGGCGATCACCGCGAGCGGCACGTCCATGTCGCGCAGCAGGGCGATGGTCAGGGCGTCCCGTGCCTGGGCGGGTGCGTAGTAGCGGTAGCCGGAGCCCGCGTCCACGCGGACCGGGCGCAGCAGCCCCGTCTCGTCGTAGTGCCGCAGCTGTTTGACGCTGAGCCGGCACAGCCGCGCGAAGCGCCCGATGGTGAGAAGGTCGTCGTGCACTCCCTCATGGTGGACCCTCCCACGGGGGGAGAGTCCACCTCCGCACCCGTCCGGTGTGCTGCGCGGGCGGATCCGCCCGCCGTGTCAGGGCGGTGTCGCCCTGACACCGCGCAGACGGTCCAGCCGGCGGATCACCGGTGTCGCGGCGGCCCCGTGCAGGACGACCGAGAGCAGTACGGTGAAGGCGACGACGGACCACAGCTGCCCGGCGAGCGCGCCGAAGTGGTCGCTGTGGCCGAGTGCGTACGCGAGGTAGAAGAGCGAACCGATTCCCCTGATGCCGAACACGGCCGTGACCAGGCGCTCGCGCGGCCCGGCGGCCGTGCCGAGCAGGCCGGCCCAGCCGGCGACGGGCCGCACCACCAGCACGAGCAGGCCGCCGACCACGGCGCCCTGCCAGGTCAGTGCGGCCAGCCCCTGCTCGACGAGGTAGCCGCCGAGGAGGAAGAGCAGGAAGACGGTCAGCAGCCGTTCGATCTGCTCGGTGAACTCGTGGAGCACCTTGTGGTACCCGTGGCTGCGCTCGGCCGCCCGGATCGTGCAGGCGGTGACGAAGACGGCGAGGAACCCGTAGCCGTACAGCAGCTCGGCCGCGCCGTAGGCCAGGAACGTCGCCCCGATGGCCACGAAGCCCTCCATGTGCTCGGAGAGCCGCAGGGCGGACGGCCGCGCCCGGAAGAACAGCAGCCCGAGCAGCCGGCCGGTGATCAGGCCGACGACGACGCCGACGGCGGTCCGGGCGAGCACGTCGACCAGGAACCAGTGGCCGAGCCACGCCGTCGGCGGGTCGCCGGCGGCGGCCGCGGCGGCGAGGGCCAGGGCGGCCAGCACGAAGGGGAAGGCCAGACCGTCGTTCATGCCGGCCTCGGCCGTCAGCGAGAGGCGGACCTCGTCCTCGTCGTCGTCCGCGTCGGTGGGCTCGCCCACCCGCACCTCGGCGGCGAGCACCGGGTCCGTCGGCGACAGGATCGCCGCCAGGAGCAGGGCGGCGGCCGCAGGCCACTCCAGCAGCAGTGCCGCGGCGGCGGCCGCGGCGGCGATGGTCAGGGGCATGCTGATGCCGAGCAGCCGCCACGGAGCGGCCCAACGCCGCAGGCCGACCGGCCGGTTGACGGCGAGCCCCGCTCCCATGAGGGAGACGATGACGCACAGTTCCGTCGCGTGCTCCACCCACAGCCGGTCCCGCACGGGGTCCACGACGGGGATCGGCACCGGCAGCAGCGCGGCCAGGGCTCCGGCCGCGAGGAACACCATCGGCATCGACAGCGGCTGCCGGAAGACGAGCCGCGGTACCACGGCCGCACCGAGCGCGCCGATCCCCACGGCCAGGTACACGGCATCGGAAAGCGTCATTCGACCCATCCTGTCCCACCGCGCGCCTGCCATGCACGAGCGGACCGGTGACATGCACCGCGGGCCCGCCCGCGTACCGGCGGCGCGCGGGCGCCTTGGTGTGTGCCTCCCGCGCGCCCGTTGTGCGTCTTCGCGCCCCCGACCGGGGATGGCCCCGCCGAAGGACGGTGGCCGACGATGAGCAACCCGGGCCAGGGGGCGGTGTACGGGCAGGGACGGTGTGTCCACGCGACGTGGGGGGAATTCGATGGTGCGACGCTGGCTGATCACAGGGTGTTCCTCGGGGCTGGGGAAGGCGCTGGCCGCAGCGGTGGCCCGGTCCGGTGACGACGTGGTCGTCACCGCCCGCCGGAGCACCGACCTCGACCGCCTGGCCGCCCTCCGGCCCGGCCGGGTCTTCCCGGTGTCCCTGGAGCTGCGCGACCCGGCCCGGTGCGAGGACGCCGTCCGTACCGCGGCCGAGCGGATGGGAGGCATCGACGTCCTGGTGAACAACGCGGGAGCCGGGCTGTTCGGCGCGGCCGAGGAGGTCTCCGACGCCGAGGTGCGCGACCAGCTGGAGACCCTGGTCGTCGGCCCCTGGCGGCTGGTGCGCCTGGTCCTGCCGCTCATGCGTGCCCAGGGCCACGGGCACATCGTCAACGTCTCCTCCCTGGCCGGCCGGATGGCGTTCCCCGGACTGAGCGCGTACGTCGCGGGCAAGTACGCGCTGGAAGGCATGAGCCAGGCACTGGCCGCCGAGGTGGCCCCGCTGGGCATCCGCGTCACGGTGGTCGAGCCCGGCGGCTTCGCCACCCGCTACGGGACGGCGCTGACGGAGTCGGCGAGCCGCCTGCCCGCGTACGCGGTCTCGACCGCCGCCACGCTCGACGGGGTCCGCGGCATGGCGGACGACGCCGCCACGGGGCGCCCGGAGGACTTCGCCGCCCAGGTGCTCGCCGTCGTCACGGCCGACGGGCCGACCCCGCTGCGCATCCCGATCGGGGAGGACGCCTACGCCTACCTCGACATGGTGGAGCAGGCATCCCGCGAGGAACTGGCCGCCGCCCGCGCGCTGACCGTCCGGCCCGCCTCCGGGCTGCCGTCTGCGACGCTGCCCTCACCGGCGGTGTGACGGCCGCCGGCCCCACGCGGCCGGCCGGCCGCCCGCGCGGCTTGTGCGTGCCCGCACCCCGTGCCGCTCACCCGGCTGCCGCTCGCGTGCCGCACCCCGCGCGGCTTGTGCGCGCCCGCACCCCGTGCCGCTCACCCGGCTGTGCCCCGCGCGCCCGCACCCCGCCCGGTCGCCGCTCGCGTGCCCCGCGGCTTGCCCCCGGTCGGAGCAATCCGAGCCGTCCCCCGCACCGGGCCCCAGGGTGGCCGGGTGACTACCGGAAGCTCCCGAGCAGCGCGCCCGGACCGTCTGATCACCCTGTCCGACGGCATCTTCGCGATCGCCATGACCCTCCTCGCCCTGGACGTCCGCGTCCCCCCTGGCCTGGGCTCCGCCGAGTTCCACGACGCTCTGCAAGAGACCCTGCCCCAGCTGGCCGCCTACGTCCTCAGCTTCCTCATCGTGTCCATCTTCTGGCGCGACCAGCGCAGTCTCCTGCTGATGTCCGCGACGACGGGCGGCATCCCGCAGTTCCTGGCCCTCGCCGTGCTCGGCGTCATCGCCCTCGTGCCCTTCCCCACCGCCATGCTCGCCGAGTACGGCGCCCAGGAGCCGCTGGCCGTGGCCGCGTACGCCGGCACGATCTGCCTCGTCGACCTGTTGCACCTCGCCATGTTCACCACGCTGAGAGTCCGGCACGGGATCCGGGACGTGGGGGAGTGGCGCGACACCGCGGCGGACCTGGGGGCGACCGTCGTCGTGTTCGGCGCGTCCGTCCCGATCGCCTTCCTCGCCCCGCACGCGGCGATGTGGTGCTGGCTCGCGCTGCTGCCGGTGAAGATCGTCCTCGGCCGCCTGGAACGCGGCAGGCAGCCCGAGCGGGAAACCTGACACCCACGGCCCGCCGCCGGGCCACGGGTCAGGACGAGGCGTCCCGGGCCGCCTCGGCCGTCCGCGCGCGCCGCACGGGCATCATCGTCTCGACCGCGTCCTGCGCGAGGTGCTCCACGATCAGCCGGTGCACCAGGTCCGGCTTCTCCAGCGGCACCACATGGGAGGCGCCGGGGACGACGGCCAGTTGCGCGTCGGGCATCGCGCGGTACAGGGAGACCGTGTGCTCCAGCGTCATCAGGTCGTCGTCGCCGGCCATGACGAGGACGGGCGCCGTGACGCGCGCCAGGTCCCCGGCGGTGAGGGCCGGCTCGGTCCGCCACATGGCGAGCACCTTCGCGGCCACCACCGGCCAGTGTCCGGCGCCGTCCGGCGAGACGGCCGTGTACATCTCTCGGAAGAACGCGAGTTCGGCACCGTCCGGCGTCATCGTGTCGAGCATCGCGGGATCGGCGAAGCACTCCGGAGCGGGGCGGGAGTTGGCGCCGATCACCACGGCCTTGCGCACCAGGTCGGGGCGGGCGGCGGCGACGAGCAGCGCGACCACACCGCCGTCGCTCCAGCCCACCAGGTGGGCGGGTTCGCGCACGACGGACTCCAGGAAGTCCACCGTGTCGTCCGCCATGTCCCGGTACGACAGCGGCCCGGGGACGTCGGGGGTGCGGCCGTGGGCGCGGCGCTCGGGGAGGAGCAGACGGTACCCGGCGGCGAGGCCGGAGCGCAGCGCGCCCCAGGTGTCGTTGGTGCAGAAGCCGCCGTGCAGCAGGACCAGCGGATCGCCGGTCCCCTCGGTCTCGTACCACGTCCTGACACCGGGAAGGTCCGCGTAGTCGCCCATCGCCCCAAGCCTCTCCGGACGGCCGTCGTCCCCGGCCAGTCTCCGCCGTCGCCCCGGCACCCGCCACGCGGAGCGGGGCGACGGGCGGAACGCCCGGGCCGGGGCGGTCGCCCGAAGTGGCGGGACGGGCGCGGGTCACACCTCGATGCCCGTGACCACCGCGGGGCCGAGCGGGGCGTCGTCGGCGGCCACCCCGACCGCCGTCAGCGCGGACGCCACCGTCCTGCGCGCGGTGTCCTCGGCCTCGTCGCTGTCGGCCGCCTCGACCTCGAGCCGCACGGTGAAGGTGTCGTTCTCGTTGACCGTCAGGATCCGCAGTTCCTCCCGCCGGCCGAGCGACGTCTGCCGGGGGTCGGCGGGGCGCAGTTCGCGTTCCACCGCGGCCCGCACGTCCGCCGACGGCGGTGCGAGGAAGGTACCCGGAATGGTGATCACATACGTGCTCATCGCGTCTCTCCCGATCTCGAACACTTTCCTGACGCATGTCCACGACGAAGGCGCCGGCCGCACACTCACGGCCGGCGCTCCGGACATACGACCTTCGGCGAATTCCGTCAGCCGCCGATGTACCAGCTGAATCCCCCGCTGGAGGCGGCCACCACGAGCAGTACCGTGAATATCACGAGATCCACGATTCCGAGCGTTATCCCGGCCTTCGCCATTCCGGCTCCGCTTCCACGGGACTGGCGCAGGGCGACCGCGCCGAAAATGATGGCCAGCGGCCCCAGAATCACATTGAAGAAGAGCAGTCCGATGATTCCGCAGACCAGGCTCGCCACGGCCAGACCACTCGTTCCGGCCCGCGTCGCGGACATTCCGTGCGTCATTGCCGTCCTCCCTCGCATCTTTCGGTCCGTCACCCTGCGTCTGCCCCGCGAGGAATGGCGCAATCGGCAAGGATTCCGTCCCGTGCGCGCGCCACGCGCCACGCTGCGGGCTCCACGTCGGCCCGGCGGGCGATGCGCCTGGATAACGTGCCGTCATGTCTGCTGATCAGCACGAGGACGGACCGGCGCCGGGCGGGTCCGTCCGTGCGGATTCCCGCCGCACGTCCTTCCGGGAATCCCCGTTCCTGCCCGCGGTGGTATTGAGCCTCATCCTCGCGGCGGCCGCCGGACTGTTCGCGGGCTCCTACACGTACACGATGGCCAACCCGACGCCACGCCACATCCCGGCGGCGACCGTGGACTACACCGGCACGGGAGTCCCGCGCGATTTCGTGGCGGCCATGGAGAAGGCGCTGGGCGCCTCGCTCGAACTGCGGCCCTACCGCGGCCAGGCTGCCGCACGGGCGGACGTGGAGGATCAGCGTGTCTTCGCCGTGCTCACCTTCCGCGGCGACGACGTGCGACTCGACGTGGCGAGCGCCGCCGGACAGTCGGTCGCTCAGGTGTTGGTGCAGACCGCTCCGCGGGCGGCCCGCGAGGCGGGGGCGGGACTGCGGATCCACGACCTGAAGCCCCTCCAGCCCGGCGACCCGCGCGGACTCGCCATCTTCTACATCTCGCTCGCCGCGGTGATCATCGGCTTCGTCGGGGCGATCCAGCTCAGCGTCCACGCCCGGGACCTCGACCCGCTGGAGAGGATCGCCGCCATCGCCGGTTACGCCCTGCTGGGGAGCTTCAGCATCGCGGCGGTGGTGGACTGGCTGCTCGGGGCCCTGGACCTGCCGTTCGCGGAGTCGTGGTCCATCCTCGCCTTCACGATGTTCACCTCGGGCATGGTCTTCACCATGTTCAACACCCTGTTCGGGCGCTGGGCGATGCTCCCGACCTGGGGCCTGATGGTGCTGCTCGGCAACCCGTCGTCCGGGGGAGCGGTGTCCTGGCCGCTGCTGCCCTCGCCGCTCGGACGGATCGGCCAGTGGCTCCCGCCCGGCGCCTCGGTGAACGCCCAGCACACCGCCGTGTACTTCGGCGACGCCCAGCACGCGTTCCCGTTCCTCGTGCTGGCCGCCTGGGCGGCGGTGTCGACCGCCGTCTTCTGGGTGTGGAGACACCGCCACCCGGGCGGCCGCTCCGCCGACCGCCCGGAGCCGCCCGCCGCGGACGCCCCGGCCGGAGCCTGATCCCGGCGGCTCGCGGCACGTCCCCGGCGCTGCGGCCCGGTGACCGGGCCGTGCCACGTCAGGAGCCGGTGGCCGTGCCGGCGTCGGGATGGAGACGGAAGACCTGGTCGAGGCCGACGATCCGCAGGATGCGCAGGGTGTTCTCGGGGACGGCGGCGAGCGCGATGTCGGCCCCGCACGCCTGGGCGTGGTTGCGGGCCGCGATCAGGGCGGCGATGCCGCTGGAGTCGCAGAAGTGCATGCCCGCCAGATCCACGACGAGGCGCTGCCCGGGCCCGACCGTGAGCGTGGGCAGCAGATCGCGCAGTTGGGCCGAGGTGGCGTAGTCCAGCTCGCCGTCGACCCTCAGCACGGGGCCGGTCGCGGCGTCTTCGACGGTGATCGTCAGAGGGGGCGTCATGCGTTCTCCGCTGCCGTGTCGGGGGCCGGGCGGGTGGGGACACCGAGGGCGAGCAGGGCGGTGTCGTCGTCGAGACCGTCGCCGAACCCGGCGAGCAGTCCGGTCAGGGCCTCGACGACGGCCCCGGCGGACCGGCCGGCGTGGCCGGTGGCGAACTCCTGCAGGGCCCGGTCCCCGTAGAGCCGGGTGCGGTCCTCGCCGGTGCGGGCCTCGGTGAGGCCGTCGGTGTACAGCAGCAGGGTGTCGCCGGGCCCCAGGGTGGTCGTCGCGGTGGTGAAGCGCGCGTCGGGCAGGATGCCGACGAGCAGACCGCCGGGGGTGGGCAGGAAGTCGGCGGTTCCCCCGGCGCGCAGGACCAGGGCCGGCGGGTGCCCCCCGGAGGCGAGACGGACCGTGACCCGCCCGGTGGCGGGGTCCGGTTCGAGGACGCCGACGACGGCGGTGCAGTAGCGGGGATCACCGCTGTTGTAGCGCTCGTGCACCACCGTGTTCAGGGCGGTCAGGGTGGAGACGGGGTCGGCGTCGTACAGGGCCGCGGCGCGCAGCGTGTAGCGGGCCAGGGAGGTGACCGCCGCCGCCTGCGGCCCCTTTCCGCACACGTCGCCGAGGAAGAACGCGAAGCGTCTGTCGTCGACCGGGAACACGTCGTAGAAGTCGCCGCCCAGCCGGTCGGGGGAGGCGGTGTGGTAGTGCGCGGCGGTCTCCATCCCCGGCACCGGGGGCAGGGTGGCGGGCAGCAGGGACTGCTGGAGGACCGCGAGGGCGTCCTGCAGCCGGGCGCGGTCGGCCTCCGCCTGCTTGCGGGCCTCCTCGGCCGCCTTCCGGCCGCGCAGGAGCTCCTCCTCGTAGGCGCGGCGCTCACGGGCGTCGAAGACGGTGGTGCGGACCAGCAGCGGCTCGCCCGTGGAACCGTGCTTGACCGCGCTGGAGACCAGCACGGGCATCCGCCCGCCGTCGGCCTGCCTGATCTCCAGCGCGATGCCGCTCACCTCGCCCTGCATCCGCAGCAGGGGCGCGAAGTGCGTCTCGTGGTAGAGCCTGCCGCCCACGGTCAGCAGGTCGGAGAAGCGCAGCCGGCCCACCACGTCCTCCCGCTCGAGGCCGAGCCAGCCCAGCAGTCTGCCGTTGATCTTCGCGATGGTGCCGTCCATCAGCGTCGACAGGTAGCCGCAGGGCGCGCTCTCGTACAGGTCCTCCGCACTGTCCTCCAGCAGCGCCGCGAACACCGCGTCCTGCGCCGTGCCGCCGCCCGTGCCCTCCGGTTCCTGCGTCGGCCCGGGGCGGCACATCACCGCAGCCCCGCCAGGAAGGCGAGGATCGCCTCGTTGGTGGCCTCGGGCGCGGACAGCTGGGGGCAGTGCCCGGTCGCCTCCAGCGTGACCAGTTCGGAGCCGGCGACGGCCCGGTGGACGAAGGCGCCCACCTCCCGGGGTGCGATGGCGTCCTGGGTGCATTCCAGGACCAGGGTGGGCACCTGCACGCTCTTCAGGTCGTCACGCGAGTCCGACAGGAACGTCGTCCGGGCGAACACCCGCGCCATGTCCGGATCGGTGGCGCAGAAACTGTTCCGCAGCTCCTCGCCCAGCTCGGGCCGCTCCGGGTTCCCCATGATCACCGGTGCCATCGCCGCCGACCAGCCGAGGTAGTTGGACTCCAGCGAGGCCAGCAGCTCGTCGATGTCCCGCTCGCTGAACCCGCCCCGGTAACCGTCCGCGTCGATGTACCGCGGTGACGGGGCGACCATCACCAGCGCCCCGATCCGCTCGGGAGCCATGCCCGCGGCCAGCACACCGATCATCGCGCTGACCGAATGCCCCACGAACACCGCACCGCGCAGATCCAGCTCCGCGCAGATCTCCACCACGTCGCGTGCGTAACCGTCCAGCGACGCGTAACGGTCCTCCCGGAAGGCCGAGAGGTCGGAGCGGCCCGCACCGACGTAGTCGAAGAGGACCACCCGGTGCTTCTCGGCCAGGGCGGGCACCGTCAGCCGCCACATGTTCTGGTCGCAGCCGAAGCCGTGGGCCAGCACCACCACCGGCCCCTGCGGATCGCCCGTGACCGTGACGTTGTTCCTGCGTCGGATGTCCATGCCCGCCATCCTCCCAGGTCCCGCACACCTCGACGCACGGCCGACCGGCCGGGGGCCGCCTGGTGCGGATCGCGGACGAGGCCGGCATGGAGGGCGGCACGGAGCAGGTCTGCGAGAGCAGCTACGTCGTCGGCGCCGTGTCCCCGGTGCTGGCGCTCGGCCCCGGGACGTACACCGCGGAGTCGGGCGGGGACTGCCGTCAGCACGACGCCGTCTTCCTGACCGTCGCCGGCGACGAGCTGCCGCCCGTGCTCCCCGAGGAGGCCACCGAGGAGGACATGCACGCAGCCGCCCTGCAGTACGTGCGCAAGGTGTCCGGCTTCCGGGCGCCCGCCGCGCACCAGCCGTCACCGTCGTCGGGATCGGGGCCGACGGCTGGCCCGGACTCTCCCCCGCCGCCCGCGACGCGCTCCGGGACGCCGAGGTCCTCGTCGGCGGCCCCCGGCAGCTGGACCTGCTGCCCGGCGACTGCCCCGGCCTGCGGGTGCGCTGGCCGAGCCCGCTGCGCCCCGCCGTCCCCCGGATCCTCGCCGAGCACGCCGGACGCCGGATCGCCGTCCTGGCCAGCGGCGACCCCATGTTCCACGGCATCGGCCGCGCGCTCACCGAGACCCTCGGCGCAAGCGCCCTGCGGGTGCTGCCGCACCCCTCCTCCGTCTCCCACGCCTGCGCCCGGCTCGGCTGGCCCGTCGAGGACACCGAGGTCGTCTCCCTCGTCGGCCGCCCCGCGGCCCGGCTCGCGGCGGCGCTCCACGACGGCCGGCGCGTCCTCGTCCTCAGTGCCGGAGCCGGCACCCCCGCCGAGGTGGCCGGTCTGCTGCGGGACCGCGGCTGGGGACCCAGCCGTGTGCGCGTGCTCGAACAGCTCGGCGCGGACGGCGAACGCCTCGTCGACGGCGTGGCCGCCACCTGGGACGAACCGCCCGGCGACCCGCTCAACATCGTGGCCCTGGACTGCCGCCGCGCCCCGAACACGCACCGGCTCGGCGTGGTCCCCGGACTCCCCGACGAGGCGTACGAACACGACGGCCAGCTCACCAAGCGCCACGTCCGCGCCGCGACGCTCGCCGCGCTCGCCCCCGCCCCCGGGGAACTCCTGTGGGACGTCGGCGGCGGGTCCGGGTCCGTCGCTGCCGAATGGATGCGCGCGCACCGCGACTGCCGTGCCGTCACCGTCGAACGCGACCCGGTCCGCGCCGAGCGCATCGCCAGCAACGCCGACGCCCTCGGCGTCCCGGCGCTGCGCGTCGTCACCGGCGCCGCACCCGCGGCCCTCGCCGGGCTCCCGCGCCCCGACGCGGTGTTCATCGGCGGCGGCCTCACCGCCCCCGGCCTGCTCGACGCCTGCTGGGACGCACTGCCCCCGGGCGGCCGCCTCGTCGCCAACACGGTCACCCTGGAGTCCGAGGCCCTGCTCGCCGAGCGGTACCGCGCCCACGGCGGCGAACTGGTCCGGCTCGCCGTCGCGCACGCCGTCCCCGTCGGCGGCTTCACGGGCTGGCGCCAGGCGATGCCCGTCACCCAGTGGTCCGTCACCAAGTCTGGAGAGATGTCATGACCGTGTACTTCATCGGTGCGGGCCCCGGAGCCGCCGACCTCATCACCGTCCGCGGCGCGCGGACGCTGGCGTCGTGCGGGGTCTGCCTGTACGCGGGCTCCCTCGTCCCGACCGAACTCCTCGCCGAGTGCCCGCCCGGCGCCCGGCTGATCGACACCGCCCGGCTCGACCTGGACACCATCACGGCCGAACTCGTCCGCGCCCACGAGGAGGGCCACGACGTCGCCCGGCTGCACTCCGGCGACCCGTCCGTCTTCAGCGCCGTCGCCGAGCAGATGCGCCGCCTCGACGCGGCGGGCGTGCCGTACGACGTGGTCCCCGGCGTCCCCGCGTTCGCCGCGGCGGCGGCCGCGCTGAAGCGGGAGCTGACCGTGCCGACGGTCGGCCAGACGGTCATCCTCACGCGGATCGCCCAGCAGGCGACGCCCATGCCGGAGGGCGAGGACCTCGCGACGCTGGGGCGCAGCGGCGCGCTGCTCGTGCTCCACCTGGCCGCCCGCTACGTCGACCGTGTCGTGGACGAGCTGCTCCCCCACTACGGCGCCGACTGCCCCGCGGCGGTCGTCGCGATGGCCAGCCGCCCCGAGGAACTGGTCCTGCGCGGCACCCTGGAGGACATCGCGTCCCAGGTGAAGGCCGCGGGAGTGGTGCGCACGGCGGTCATCCTCGTCGGCCGCACCCTGGCGGCGACGCAGTTCCGCGACAGCCACCTGTACTCACCGGAGCGCGACCGCCACCCGTGCTGAGGCGCCCCGGGGGGCCCGCCCATGGGCGGGCCCGGGGCGGTCGGCCCGGGTGGCGGGCCCGGGGGCGGTCGGCCCGGGTGGCGGGCCCGGGTCGTGGGCCGTCACGCGGGCCGGMGGCCGCGGCACGGCCTGCGGCCGAGTCCTCAGGCGCCGGACGGGCTGGATCCTCCAGCCCGTCCGGCACTTGAGGACACCCGCGCGCAGCGGGGGCGCCGCGGCCKCCGGCCCGCGTGACGGCCCACGACCCGGGCCCGCCAC
>NZ_RDBP01000057.1:46970-48880 GCF_008042045.1 Streptomyces sp. T39 | reverse complement strand
GCGGGGGCGGTGCTCAAGTACGTGCGCCGGCATCCGGTCGAACGCCTCACCGTCTGCGGCGGGTTCGCCAAGCTGTCCAAGCTCGCGGCGGGCCATCTGGACCTCCACTCCGCGCGCTCCCAGGTGGACAAGGGGTTCCTGGCGGAGCTGGCCCGGGCGGGAGGGGCGGACGCGGCGCTCGTCGCGCAGGTCGCGGAGGCGAACACGGGCCTGGCGGCCCTGCGTCTGTGCGAGGCGGCCGGAGCGCCCCACCACCACGCCCGCGCGGTCCACGCAGATCACGTCCACCGCGACCGGCGCCCCCCGCAGCACCGCGAGTGCCTCGTCACGTGCCGCGGTGGCGACGAGGTCGCCGAGGGGCACTCCGGCCGCCTCGCACAGACGCAGGGCCGCCAGGCCCGTGTTCGCCTCCGCGACCTGCGCGACGAGCGCCGCGTCCGCCCCTCCCGCCCGGGCCAGCTCCGCCAGGAACCCCTTGTCCACCTGGGAGCGCGCGGAGTGGAGGTCCAGATGGCCCGCCGCGAGCTTGGACAGCTTGGCGAACCCGCCGCAGACGGTGAGGCGTTCGACCGGATGCCGGCGCACGTACTTGAGCACCGCCCCCGCGAAGTCCCCCATGTCGAGGAGTGCGTCCTCCGGCAGGCCGTACACGTCGACCACGGTCCTCTCCGACGTCGAGCCCGTGCAGCCGGCCACATGGGTGCGCCCCGCCGCCCGCGCCACGTCGACCCCGCGCCGGATGGAGTCGATCCACGCCGAGCACGAGTAGGGCACCACGATCCCCGTCGTCCCGAGGACGGACAGCCCGCCGAGGATGCCGAGCCTCGGGTTCCAGGTGGAGCGGGCGATCTCCTCCCCGTCGTCGACGGAGACCGTGATCTCGGCGTCGCCCGTCCCGCCGTGACGCGCGGCCACGAGGGCGACGTGGTCGCGCATCATCTGCCGCGGCACCGGGTTGATCGCCGGCTCCCCGACGTCCAGCGGCAGTCCGGGCCGGGTGACCGTGCCCACGCCGGGCCCCGCGCGGAAGACGACGCCGGACCCGGCGGGCAGCACCCGCACGGTCGCCCGGACCAGCGCCCCGTGCGTGACGTCGGGGTCGTCGCCGGCGTCCTTCACGATCCCGGCGGTGGCCGAGGCGCCCGTCAGGGACTCGGTGGCGAGGGCGAACGACGGGGTCTGCCCCTTGGGCAGGGTGATTGTCACCGGATCGGGGAAGTCCCCGGTCAGCAGCGCGGTGTAGGCGGCGGTCGCGGCCGCCGTCGCGCAGGCCCCGGTCGTCCAGCCGGGCCGCAGGCCGGTGTGCTTGAGTTGGGCCTCACGCCCGCCGCCCGCCTCAGTCATGAAGGACCCCCATGCCGACGCACGTACTCATCCTCGGCGGGACGACCGAGGGCCGCCTGCTGGCGGAGCTGCTGCACGCCCGTGGCCTGCGGGTCACCAGCAGCCTCGCCGGGCGGGTCGCCGCCCCCCGGAAGCCGCCGGGCGAGGTCCGGGTCGGCGGGTTCGGCGGGGCCGGGGGCCTGGAGCGCTGGCTGCGCGAGCACGCGGTGGACGCGGTCATCGACGCCACCCATCCTTTCGCCGGGACGATCAGTTTCCACGCGGCCGGGGCCGCCGCCGGGGCCCATGTTCCCCTGCTGGCCCTGCGCCGCCCCGGGTGGGCGCCGGTGCCGGGCGACGACTGGCACCCGGTCGGCTCCCTGGAGGAGGCCGCCGGGGCGGCCCGGGCGCTCGGCCGCAGGGTGTTCCTGACGACGGGGCGCATGGGCCTCGCCGCGTTCGCGCACGTCGACGACGTCTGGTTCCTCGTCCGCTCGGTCGACGCGCCGGACGGGCCGTGCCCGCCGCACGCGGAGGTGCTGCTCGACCGGGGCCCGTTCACCSTCGACGGCGAACGGGCACTGCTG
>NZ_RDBP01000057.1:34959-46870 GCF_008042045.1 Streptomyces sp. T39 | reverse complement strand
GGGCCGCCGGGGCCGCCGCCGGGGCCCATGTTCCCCTGCTGGCCCTGCGCCGCCCCGGGTGGGCGCCGGTGCCGGGCGACGACTGGCACCCGGTCGGCTCCCTGGAGGAGGCCGCCGGGGCGGCCCGGGCGCTCGGCCGCAGGGTGTTCCTGACGACGGGGCGCATGGGCCTCGCCGCGTTCGCGCACGTCGACGACGTCTGGTTCCTCGTCCGCTCGGTCGACGCGCCGGACGGGCCGTGCCCGCCGCACGCGGAGGTGCTGCTCGACCGGGGCCCGTTCACCCTCGACGGCGAACGGGCACTGCTGCGCCACCACCGGATCGACGTGCTCGTCACCAAGGACAGCGGCGGCGCGGCGACCGCGCCGAAGCTGGCGGCGGCCCGGGAGGCCGGGATCCCCGTGGTCGTGGTGCGCCGGCCGCCGGTGCCGCAGGGCGTGGCGGTGGCGGCCGCCCCCGAGGAGGCGGCCGCCTGGCTGGACACCCTGCGCGCCGCCCCCGAGACGCCCCGCTACTCGGGGTAGCGCCGCGGCGTCCACACGATCTCGTGGCCGTCGCCCCGCCGCACCGCCTGTGTCTGCGAGGAGCCGATGAGCAGGATCGTCCGCATGTCGACCTGCTCCGGGTCGAGTTCGGCGAGTCGCACGATCCGCACGCTCTCCTCCGGCCCGCCGACGTCCCGCCCCAGCACCACGGGGGTGTCCGGGGCGCGGTGCTCCAGGAGCAGTTCGCGCGCCTTGCCGACCTGCCAGGTGCGGCTGCGCGAGCCCGGGTTGTAGAGCGCGAGGACGAGGTCGGCGGCGGCCGCGGCCCGCAGCCGCTCGGCGATGACCTCCCACGGCTTGAGCCGGTCGGAGAGCGAGAGGACGGCGTAGTCGTGGCCGAGCGGCGCACCGGCCTTCGCGGCGGCCGCGTTCGCCGCGGTGACGCCGGGCAGCACGCGGACGGGCACGTCCTTGTACGCGTCCTGGGAGGCGACTTCGAGGACGGCGGTGGCCATGGCGAAGACACCGGGGTCGCCGCCGGAGACGACCGCGACCCGCCGTCCGCGGCGGGCGAGGTCGAGGGCGAACTCGGCGCGCTCGGACTCGACCTTGTTGTCCGAGCCGTGGCGTGTCTGGCCGGGACGGTGCGGTACCCGGTCGAGATAGGTGGTGTAGCCGACGAGTTCGTCGGCGTCGGCGAGTGCGCGCCGGGTCTCGGGGGTGAGCCACAGCGGGCCCGCCGGGCCGGTGCCGACGACCACGACCTCGCCGCCGTCCGGGGTGGGAGGCGGGGTGGCGGTCCGGCTGGGGACGYCGGCGACGGAGAAGTAGGGCACCGACCCGGGGTCGATGTCGGCCAGCCGTCCCGTGCGCTCGCCGCTCATGGTCGCGCGCTCGACGTAACGGGCCTCGTCCAGGCGGCCGGACGTCTCCATGGCGCGGCGCACGGCGGGGAAGGTGCGGCCGAGCTTCATGACGACGGCGGAGTCGGTCGCGGCGAGGCGCGCGGTGAGCTCGTCCTCCGGCAGCGTGCCGGGGATGACGGTGAGCACTTCCTCGGCCTCGCACAGCGGGGTGCCGAGGCGGGCCGCGGCGGCGCTGATCGAGGTGACGCCGGGGACGACTTCGGTCGGGTAGCGGTGCGCGAGCCGCTTGTGCATGTGCTGGTAGGAGCCGTAGAAGAACGGGTCGCCCTCGGCGAGGACGGCGACCGTGCGCCCGGCGTCGAGGTGGGCGGCGAGACGGGCCGCGGCCTCCTCGTAGAAGTCGTCGAGCGCTCCCCGGTACCCGCCCGGGTGGTCGGTCGTCTCGACCGTGATCGGGTACATCAGGCGCTCCTCGATGTGCTCGGGGCGCAGGTGCGGGGCGGCGATCGAACGGGCGATGGACCGTCCGTGGCGGGCGCAGTGGTAGGCGATCACATCGGCCTCGGCGATGATCCGCGCGGCGCGCAGGGTCATCAGCTCCGGGTCGCCGGGGCCGAGCCCGACGCCGTACAGCCGGCCGGTGGGGGTGTTCTCGCTCATTCCGCCTCGCTCGCGATCGCGTTGACGGCGGCGGCGGCCATGGCGCTGCCGCCGCGGCGGCCGCGGACCACCAGGTGTTCGAGGCCGAGCGGGGAGGCGGCGAGCGCGTCCTTGGACTCGGCCGCGCCGATGAAGCCGACGGGGGCGCCGATGACGGCGGCGGGGCGCGGCGCGCCCTCCGCGATCATCTCCAGCAGCCGGAACAGCGCGGTGGGGGCGTTGCCCACGGCGACGACGGAGCCGTCGAGCCGCTCGCGCCAGAGTTCGAGCGCGGCGGCGGACCGGGTGGTGCCGAGCTTCTCCGCGAGGGCGGGCACCGACGGGTCGGAGAGCGTGCAGATCACGTCGTTGTCGGCGGGCAGCCGCTTGCGGGTGATGCCGCTGGCGACCATCTGCGCGTCGCACAGCACGGGTGCTCCGGCGCGCAGCGCCTCGCGGGCGCGGATCACGACCTCCGGGCTGTAGGCGAGGTCGCGGACGAGGTCGACCATCCCGCAGGCGTGGATCATGCGGACCGCGACCTGCGAGACCTCGGCGGGCAGCCCGGCGAGGTCCGCCTCGGCGCGGATCGTGGCAAAGGACTGGCGGTAGATCTCCGCGCCGTCCTTCTCGTACTCGAACACTGTGCTCTCGCTCACTTCGTCGTAGCGGGTCGGTGGTGGAGGGGCCGCCCGCCGCGCGCCGCGGCGAGGGCGCCGGCGAGCTCGGGGACGTGGAGGTCGTGGCGTACGGGCTGCTCCGGCGCGCCGGAGCCCTGCGCGGGTGCGACGGCGAGGGTGTAGCGCGCCCCGCCGGTGGCGACGAGGTCGACATGGGTGCCGTGCGGATGGCCGCAGCGGCGTTCGCAGCCGGACCAGTGGACGGGGATGCCGCCCGCACCGGCGGCGGCGAGCGCCGCCGCGTCCGCCCGGACGTCCGCGAGCGCCTTTCCGCATCCGGGGCGCCCGGTGCAGGCGCTCACCCCGTGCCAGGGGGACTCCGCGCCGGTCACGAGCCCCGCGGCGGCGAGTTCGGGCAGGTGGGCGGCGCCGACACCCGGCAGCACCACGGACCGCCACGGGGTGACGCGCAGTTCGCCCGTCCCGTGCAGTTCGGCGACCCGGGCGACGAGCCGCAACTGCGCCGCGCCCATCCGCCCGAGCGGTACCCCGACGCACACCGCGCTCTCCGCCCCGCCGCGCGCGTACGCCCCGGGGACGGGTGCGGTGGGGGCGGTGTCGCCCCGGGGGGCGCCGGGCGCTCCCGGTGGCGGTCGGTGACGCGCAGGTACTGGTGCGGCCCGAGGACGGGGCGCGGATGCTCATGCTGGCGGCGGAGGCCTTCCTCGACGCCGCCGACGCGAGCGGTGCCCGCCCCTGGCGCGGTCTCGGCAGGCAGGCCCGCGGCGGCGGCACGGTGCAGGAGGTCCTCCGTCGACAGGGCATGGCCCGGGGGGAGTTCGCGGACGCGCCAGGGGCGGGCACCGCTCGCGTCGGCGGCGTCGAGGAAGGCCTCCGCCGCCAGCATGAGCATCCGCGCCCCGTCCTCGGGCCGCACCAGTACCTGCGCGTCACCGACCGCCACCCGCACCCGCACCCGCGGGCCGGACGCCCCGTCGCCCCCCTCGCCGGCGGCGGCACCCGCACCGGACGCCCCGGCGTGGCCGGGCGCACCCCCGACAGGGACCCCGGCGACGGCAGGCGCACCCGCGGCGCCCGCCCCGGCACCACCCGGCGCACCCGCACCGGACGTCCCGGGAGCCCCCGGAGCCGCACCCGGCGGCCCCGGCGCCTCGTCCGGCTCTGCGAGCAACATCACATCCGGGGCGAGCTCCGCCATGTCCCCGCGCCCGTCGTCGAGGCCGAACAGGAAGCGGCCGGAGAGCGCCGTGGCGCGTGCGCCGGCGCACAGCAGGGCGTCCAGTTCCCGCACCAGCGGCTGCACATCGAGGTTTCCGTGCCCGTCGAGACCGGACAGCGGGGAGGCGACCACGTTGCGGATGCGTTCACGGGCGGGCGCGGGCAGCAGGTCCGCGGCCTCCAGCAGATCCGCCAACTCCTGTGCGCGCAGGGCGTCGAGGCCGCGCAGCTGCAGGTTTCCGCGGGAGGTGATGTCGAGCGCCCCGTCGCCGAGGCGTTCGGCCGCGTCCGCGAGGGCGTGCGCCTGGCGCGCGGCGAGCAGCCCCGCCGGGACGCGGACACGCGCCAGCGCACCGTCGTCCGCGGTGTGCAGCCGCAGCGCGCCGGGGCAGGCATCACCGCGGTCCCGGACGGGAGTTTCGTCCCGGTCCGGGCGGTTGGCGGGGGTCGGAGGCATGGCGGCGAGCATACCGACCATCACACAAGCCACCTCCTCACGGCGGGGTGACGGCCCTTACTATGCTCATCGGCGGGCCATACGGTCCGTCACCGCCGAAGACGGCGTCAGGGGAGGAAGCCCGGTGCGATTCCGGCGCGGTCCCGCCACTGTGAGCCCGGCAGCAGCGCAGCACGCGCACGCCGCCGGGTGAGCCAGGAACTCCCGCCGTTCTTCACCGCCCGGGGCGCGGAAACCCCGAGGAAGGCAAGCCGCCGCATGCAGCTCTCATCCGGGGCGCACACCCCCGAGGCCCGCGTCCTGCTCCTGTCGACGTCCGACACCGACCTGCTCAGCGCACGCGCCGCCGAAGGCCCCGTCGGCTACCGCTTCGCGAACCCCTCCCGGCTGCCGCTGGACGACCTGCCCGGACTGCTGGAGGGCACCGACCTGGTCGTCGTGCGCCTGCTCGGCGGGCTGCGGGCCTGGCAGGAGGGCATCGACACGCTCCTGGCCCAGGACCGCCCGGTCGTGGTGCTGAGCGGCGAACAGGCCCCGGACGCCCAGCTGATGGAGGCCTCCACGGTGCCCATCGGCATCGCCGCCGAGGCCCACGCGTACCTCGCGCACGGCGGTCCCGGGAATCTGGAGCAGCTGGCCCGCTTCCTCTCCGACACGGTCCTGCTCACCGGCCACGGCTTCGAGCCGCCGGCCGCGGCCCCCTCCTGGGGTCCTCTGGAGCGGACGGCCGCCCCGGCGGCCGGCGGCCCGCTGATCGCGGTGCTGTACTACCGGGCCCACCACATGAGCGGCAACACCGGCTTCGTGGACACCCTGTGCTCCGCGATCGAGGCCGCCGGCGCCCGGGCACTGCCCCTCTACGTCGCCTCGCTGCGCGCCCCCGAGCCGGAACTGCTGGCCGAACTCGACGCCGCCGACGCGCTGGTGACCACCGTGCTGGCCGCCGGCGGCACCCGCCCGGCCGAGGCGTCCGCCGGCGGCGACGACGAATCCTGGGACGCGGGCGCGCTCGCCGCCCTCGACGTCCCGATCCTGCAGGCCCTGTGCCTGACGGGGTCGCGTGCGTCGTGGGAGGAGAACGACGAGGGGCTGTCCCCGCTGGACGCCGCGAGCCAGGTGGCGGTGCCGGAGTTCGACGGCCGTCTGATCACGGTCCCGTTCTCGTTCAAGGAGATCGACGCGGACGGCCTGCCCGCCTACGTCGCCGACGAGGAGCGGGCCGCCCGGGTCGCGGGCATCGCCGTGCGCCATGCCCGGCTGCGGCACCTCCCGAACGCGGCCAAGCGGGTCGCGCTGGTGCTGTCCGCGTATCCGACCAAGCACTCCCGCATCGGCAACGCGGTCGGCCTGGACACCCCCGCGTCGGCCGTGTCCCTGCTGCGGCGGCTGCGCGCCGAGGGCTACGACTTCGGGCCCGAGGAGGACATCCCCGGTCTGGTGTCCGGCGACGGCGACGAGCTGATCCGCGCCCTGATCGAGGCCGGCGGCCACGACCAGGAGTGGCTGACCGAGGAGCAGCTCGCGCGCAACCCGGTGCGCATCCCGGCCGCCGACTACCGCCGCTGGTACGCGCAGCTCCCGGCCTCGCTGCGGGAGGCGGTGGAGGAGCACTGGGGCCCGGCGCCGGGCGAGATGTTCCTGGACCGCTCCCGCAACCCGGAGGGCGACATCGTCCTCGCCGCCCTGCGCCGCGGCAATCTGCTGGTCCTCATCCAGCCTCCGCGCGGCTTCGGCGAGAACCCGATCGCCATCTACCACGACCCGGATCTGCCGCCGTCGCACCACTACCTGGCGGCCTACCGCTGGATCGCCGCCTCCGCGGACGACGGCGGCTTCGGCGCCGACGCGATGATCCACCTGGGCAAGCACGGCAACCTGGAGTGGCTGCCGGGCAAGAACGCCGGCCTGTCGGCGGCCTGCGCGCCCGACGCCGCGCTCGGCGACCTGCCGCTCGTGTACCCGTTCCTGGTCAACGACCCGGGCGAGGGCACCCAGGCGAAGCGCCGCGTCCACGCAACGCTCGTCGACCACCTCGTCCCGCCGATGGCCCGGGCCGAGTCGTACGGCGACATCGCGCGCCTGGAGCAGCTGCTCGACGAGTACGCGCAGATCTCGTCCATGGACCCGGCGAAGCTGCCGGCGATCCGGGCCCAGATCTGGACGCTGATCCAGGCGGCGAAGCTCGACCACGACCTCGGCCTGGCGGACCGTCCGGACGACGACGGCTTCGACGACTTCCTGCTGCACGTCGACGGCTGGCTGTGCGAGGTGAAGGACGCGCAGATCCGCGACGGCCTGCACGTCCTCGGCGGCGCGCCCACCGGCCCCGAGCGGGTCAACCTGGTCCTGTCGATCCTGCGCGCCCGCCAGATCTGGGGCGGCACGCAGGCGCTGCCCGGACTGCGCGAGGCGCTCGGCCTGGACGAGTCGAAGGCGACCCGGACCGCGGCCGACACGGTGGAGCAGCAGGCGCGCGATCTGGTCGAGGCGATGGAGGCGGCGGGCTGGGACCCGGCCGCGGTGCCCGACACGCACGGCGACGACGTGGCCGCGGTGCTGCGTTTCGCCGCGCTGGAGGTCGTGCCGCGGCTCGCCCGGACGACGGACGAGATCGACCACGCCGTGCACGCCCTGGACGGCGGCTTCGTCCCGGCCGGCCCGTCCGGCTCCCCGCTGCGCGGCCTGGTCAACGTCCTGCCGACGGGCCGGAACTTCTACTCGGTCGACCCGAAGGCCGTGCCGTCCCGCCTCGCCTGGGAGACGGGCCAGGCCCTCGCGGACTCGCTGCTGGAGCGCTACCGCGCCGACAACGGCGAGTGGCCCACCTCCGTCGGTCTGTCGCTGTGGGGCACCAGCGCGATGCGCACCGCGGGCGACGACGTCGCCGAGGCGCTGGCGCTGCTGGGTGTCCGCCCGGTGTGGGACGACGCGTCGCGTCGGGTGACCGGCGTGGAGCCGGTGCCGCTCACCGAACTGGGCCGCCCCCGCATCGATGTGACGCTGCGCATCTCGGGCTTCTTCCGGGACGCCTTCCCGCACACCATCGGCCTCCTCGACGACGCGGTCCGCCTGGTGGCCTCCCTCGACGAGCCGGCCGGGCAGAACCTCGTCCGCGCCCACGCGCAGGCGGACCTCGCGGCCCACGGCGACGAACGCCGCGCCACCACCCGCATCTTCGGTTCGCGGCCCGGCACCTACGGCGCGGGCCTGCTCCAGCTGATCGACTCCCGCGACTGGCGCACGGACGCCGATCTGGCGGAGGTCTACACGGTGTGGGGCGGCTACGCGTACGGCCGCGGCCTCGACGGGCGCGCGGCGCGCGAGGAGATGGAGACGGCGTACAAGCGGATCGCCGTGGCGGCGAAGAACACGGACACCCGTGAGCACGACATCGCCGACTCCGACGACTACTTCCAGTACCACGGCGGCATGGTGGCCACCGTCCGCGCGCTGCGGGGCACGGCCCCCGAGGCGTACATCGGCGACTCCACCCGCCCGGAGACGGTCCGCACCCGCACCCTGGTCGAGGAGACGTCCCGCGTCTTCCGCGCCCGGGTGGTCAACCCCCGCTGGATCGAGGCGATGCGCCGCCACGGCTACAAGGGCGCCTTCGAACTCGCGGCCACCGTCGACTACCTCTTCGGCTACGACGCCACCACGGGCGTGATCGCGGACTGGATGTACGACAAGCTCACCGAGACCTACGTCCTCGACCCCGTGAACCGTTCCTTCCTCCAGGAGGCCAACCCCTGGGCCCTCCACGGCATCGCGGAACGCCTCCTGGAGGCCGAGTCCCGCGGCATGTGGGAGAAGCCCGACCCGGAGGTCCTCGCCGCCCTCCGCCAGGTCTACCTGGAGACGGAGGGCGACCTGGAGGACGGCGAGTAGGCACCTCGTTCGCGTCGGCCGCCGCCACCGGGCGGCCGGCGCGGTGCCGCCACCGGTGCCCTCGGCCAACCTCTTCCACCATGGCGCTCACCGACCTCACCCGCTCCGAAGTCCTGCTCGCAGCGTCCGAGTTCGACGCGATCGGGCGGGACGCCTTCCTCTCCCGTCACGGATTCGGCCCTGCGCGGGACTCCTTCGTGCAGATCGACGGCCGCCACTACGGCTCCAAGGCCCTCGCCGGCGCCGCCCACGGCCGGCTTCCGGGCCGTTCCCCGCTGTCCTGCGGTCAAGACGCGCGGCCGGACGCGGGACGCCCTGCGTGCCGTTCTGCTCGACGTGGCCCGCAGCCGGCACGACGCCATGGGTGAAGGGGCGGAGACCTCCGTGCACGGCAACCGCGGGCGCGGGCCCCTCGGCTTCCGGTAGGTCCGCCGGGAGAGCCCCGGCGGTCACGGCCGAGGAGTCCTCGTGGCACGTACCGCACATCATGACCGCCGTCCCGGCACCCGGGACGGCGACCCCGCGTGGCGCCGGGTCGTCCTGTACGACCTGCGCTACAGCTCCCGCGTGCTCGCAGACGCCGCACGGGAGGGGCGGAGGCCGCTGCCGCGACGGGTGCGCCGGGCGGTGGTGGTGTACACCTTCCTGCGGTCCCGGGACGACCGCCTGATCGGTGCGGCCGCCACGATCGCGGAGCGCCGGGCCCGTGCGCTGCTGCGGAGCGGGGTGGTGTCCCTGCTCCGTGCCGCGCGCACGCCGCCGGGGTCGGCGGCTGCGGACGCCGTCGGCGCCGCCGACGTGCCGCCCGTGCGGCACCGGCACGGCGCCCTGTGGTGAGGGGCCCGGGCCGTCGAGCCGGAAGAGGACGGCACAGGCGTCCTCCGCCTCGACGGTGACATCGCGGTTCCAGTGGACGGCGGGCGCGCGCCCGGTCTCGACGAGGCGCAGGCGCTCGGCCGGGCTGGACGCGGGGAACCCGCCCCAGCCCTGCTCGGCGCCGATGGCGCCGATGTGGGCGAACAGGTGGCGGCGGGCGCGCTGTTCCTCGTCGGCGGGGAGCGGCGCCTGCCCGTCGTGACCGTCCTGCGCGGGCAGGGGGCGGACGGTGCGCAGCCCGCGGGCGGCCCCCGGTGCGGGGATCGGGATGGCATCGGGCGTCACGGGCGCCTCCGTTCCGGTTGCCGGACCGGTGTGCCAGGACAGGACGCGGGTGCTCACCCCAGCCCCTGAACCGCGTAGAGCAGGCCGATGCCGGTGGCCATCACCCCCAGCAGGAGACGCAGTCCGGTCTCGGGAAGCCGGGGCTGGAGCCGGGCGCCGAGGTAACCGCCGAGGAGTCCCCCGAGGCCGCAGGCGATGCCGAGCAGCCAGTCGGGCGCGACGGCGCCGGGTGTGGTGAGGGCGAGCAGGGCGTAGGTGGCGGCACCGACGACGGAGGTGACGAAGGTGCAGGCGAGGGCTGCGGGGGCGACGCGGGCGACCGGCATGCCGCGTCCCACCAGGATCGGCCCGAGCAGGGATCCGCCGCCGATCCCGTAGATCCCGCCGGCGACACCGACGGCCGCTGCGAGCAGCGTCGTGGCCCGCGGCGACGGCTGTCCGGGCGTCCGGTCCCCGGCCCGCGGTTCCCCGGCCCCGGGCGAGGGCGGTTCGCCGGGTGGCGGCTCCCGGTCCCCGGCCGACCGTGCGGGGCGCAGCGTGCGGGCGCACAGCCAGAGACCGAGCGGCAGCAGCAGCGCCGCGACGAACAGACGGAACACCTGCGGCCCCGGCACCGCGAACACCCGCACCGCCGCTCCCGCGACGACGCCGGGCACGGCGCCGGCGATCAGCAGCCGGGTCAGCGGGCCTCGCAGCTGTCCGCTCCCCCGGTGCCGCAGCAGGGCCCCGGGGCCGGCGACCACGTTGTAGAGGAGGTTCGTCGGCGTCACCGCCGGGCTGGGCACGCCGAGGACGCTGACCTGGACCGGCAGCAGGAACACCGCGCCGGACACCCCGACCGGGGCGGTGACCACGGAGATCAGCAGCCCTGCCGCGAAGCCGAGCAGCCCGTCCGACCACGTCATGTCCCGCTCCCTGCCCCCGCGTGTGCCGGGCGGAAGGTGCCGCCCCGCGATCGATGCCTCAAGACCGTTGCCCACCAGCACAGTTGGTCTAGGTTGGTGCCGAGCACTTGCTCCGCCCCCGAAGGAGACGTACGCGTGTCAGACCACGACCCCCAGCTCGCCGCCGCCGACATACGTGCCCGCATAGACACGAGCAAGCCGCATTCGGCCCGCTTCTGGAACTACTTCGTCGGCGGCAAGGACAACTACCAGGTCGACCGCGACACCGGTGAGCAGATCAAGGACATCTTCCCCGGTCTCGTCGACGTGGCCCGCACCAGCCGCCAGTTCCTCGGCCGGGTCGTCCGCCACCTGGCGGGCGAGCAGGGCGTACGCCAGTTCCTGGACATCGGCACCGGTCTGCCGACGGCCGACAACACCCACGAGGTGGCGCAGCGCACGGCCCCGGACTCGCGCATCGTGTACGTCGACAACGACCCGATGGTCCTGGCCCACGCCCGGGCGCTGCTGACGAGCACGCCCGAGGGGAGGACGGCGTACCTGGACGCCAACCTGTACGCACCCGACGACATCCTGAAGGCGGCGGCGGAGACCCTGGACTTCTCGCAGCCGATCGCCCTGATCATCCTCAACACCCTCGGCCACGTGGCCGACCACGAGGAGGCCCAGGGCCTGGTCGCCCGTCTGATGGCGGGTCTGCCGTCGGGCAGCTACCTGGTGATCAGCGACTCCACGGCCACCAGCGACGGCATGATCGCGGCGTCCAACGCGTACAACCAGAGCGGTGCGATCCCCTACCACGTGCGTCCCGTGGAGCAGATCGCCGGCTTCTTCGACGGCCTGGAGCTCGTCGAGCCGGGCGTGGTCCCGGTCACCGACTGGCGGCCGGACGCCGACACGTCCTACGACGGCCCGGCCGTCGACGCCTACGGTGCGGTGGCCCGCAAGGCGTAGCACGGCGCGGCACGGCGGGCCGCCGCCCACCCGGGCGGCGGCCCGAGGGCGCCCCGGGCACGGCCCGCCGGGCGGCTCAGCGCGCGACGAACTGCGTGAGGATGCCCTGCACTTCGTAGATGTCGACGCCCTTGGTGAAGGTCTTCTCGACCGGCGCCGGCATGCCGGATATCCAGATCTTGAGCTCGGCGTCGAGATCGAAGGTGCCCGCCGTCTCCACGGCGAAGTGCGTGATGCTGCGGTAGGGGATCGAGTGGTACTCCGTCTTGCGGCCCGTGATCCCCTGCTTGTCGACCAGCAGCAGACGCCGGTCGGTGAAGATGATGGTGTCCCGGATCAGCTGGTACGCGGCCTGCACCTGCTCCCCGTGGCCGAGCAGCCGTGCGTAGTCCTGCTGCGCCTGGCCGGGGTTGACGGTGTGCGCGTTCCCGAAGAGTGCCATGGATTCCCCACCGGTTCGATGTCGTCGGTCTCCTCGACTGTATAGGTCACCTGTGACAACTCCCCTTCTGTGACCGTTCGGTCGACGAAGCAGGACCGGAACGCGATCTCCGCGCCCGCTCCCCTGCCACGACGGGCCCGKCACGCGTCGACACCTCCGGCCTGTGGGCGGCGGCGGCCGAGGCGCTCGGGCTTCCGGCGGAGAGGATGCGGCCGTCCCCCTGGACCGGACCGCCATCGCGGGCCGGGCCCGTCG
>NZ_RDBP01000057.1:0-34859 GCF_008042045.1 Streptomyces sp. T39 | reverse complement strand
CCTACTCCGTCAAGCCCGTGGACACCGCCACGCTCCAGCAGGCGGCGGACGAGACCGGCTGCCTGATCACGGTCGAGGACCACCGTCTGGAGGGCGGTCTCGGCGACGCCGTCGCCGAGGCCTTCGCCGACGGCCGCCCCGTGCCCCGGCTGGTGCGGCTCGGTGTACGCGGTGTCCCCGGGTCCGCGTCCGGCGTGCGGCGGGGCGCCGGGCCGGCCCTCGCCGGCCCGGCACGCCCGGTGCGGCAGGTGGTCATGGACTCACCATCGCCTCCGCGACGAGCAGCCGCACGGCGGCGGCGACGGACTCGGCGTCGATGCCCGCGGCGTGCAGCTGTTCGGCGCCGGTCGCGGACCCGGGGACACCGCGTACACCGAGCCGCACCAGCCGGGGCACGGGGCGGCCGTCGGCGAAGGCCTCGGCGACGGCGTCGCCGAGACCGCCCTCCAGACGGTGGTCCTCGACCGTGATCAGGCAGCCGGTCTCGTCCGCCGCCTGCTGGAGCGTGGCGGTGTCCACGGGCTTGACGGAGTAGGCGTCGACGACCCGGACGGAGATGCCCTCGCGTTCCAGGATCCGCGCCGCCGCGAGGGACTCGTGGACGGTGATCCCGGCGGCGACCACGCACGCCCGGTCGCGGGGCGAGGAGCGCAGCACCTTGGCGCCGCCGACGGGGAACTCCTCGTCCGGCCCGTAGAGCACGGGGGTGTCGGAGCGGGTGGTGCGCAGGTAGACGATGCCCGGCACGTCGGCCGTCGCGGCGACCAGCCGGGCGGTCTGCGGGGCGTCGCAGGGGTAGAGCACCGTGCTGCCGGGAACCGCGCGGAACATCGCGAGGTCCTCCAGGCCCATCTGCGAGGGGCCGTCCTCCCCGATGGAGACGCCGGCGTGCGAGCCGGCCAGTTTGACGGAGGCCCGGCTGACGGCGGCCATCCGCACGAAGTCGTGGGCGCGGGTGAGGAACGCGGCGAAGGTGCAGGCGTAAGGGGTCCAGCCGCGGACCGCCATGCCGACCGCCGCGGCGACCATCTGCTGTTCGGCGATGTAGCACTGGAAGTACCGCTCGGGGTGCTCCTTCTCGAAGTACTCGGCGCGGGTCGAGTCGCCGACCTCGGCGTCGAGGACGACGACGTCGTCGCGAGCGGCGCCGAGCGCGGCCAGCGCCTGTCCGTACGCGGTGCGGGTGGCGACCTCGTCGCCCACGGCGTACTCCGGCAGCCCCGGGTCGCCGGCCGTCCGGCCGGGCCGCGCGGGCGCCTCGTGCGGCGGGGCGACGTCGACACGCGCGTCGCGGACCCCGCCGAGTTCCCTGATCGCCGCCTCCGCGTCGGGCAGCGGCTTGCCGTGCCGGCCCTCCTGGTCCTCGACCTCCGCGACGCCGTGGCCCTTGTCGGTGCCGGCGATGACGGCGGTCGGCCGGCCGGTGGTGGCGGCCGCGTCGGAGAGGGCGGCGTCGATCGCCGTCACGTCGTGGCCGTCGATGCGCAGCGTGTGCCAGCCGAAGGCCTCCAGCCGCCGGGCGTAGGCGTCCACGTCCCGGCCGAACCGGGTGGGCCCGCGCTGGCCGAGGCGGTTGACGTCGACGATCAGGGTCAGGTTGTCCAGGTGCTCGTACGCCGCGTGCTCGACGGCCTCCCAGACGGAGCCCTCGGCCATCTCGCTGTCGCCGGAGAGCACCCAGACCCGGTAGGGGGCCCGGTCCAGCCGCTTGCCGGCCAGCGCCATGCCCACGCCGACCGGCAGTCCCTGGCCCAGGGAGCCGGTGGCGACGTCGACCCACGGCAGCCGGGGCGTGGGGTGGCCCTCCAGCCGGCTGTCACGGGAGCGGAAGGTGAGCAGCTCGGCCGTGTCGATGGCGCCCGCGGCCCGGTAGAGCGCGTACAGGAGGGGCGAGGCGTGGCCCTTGGACAGGACGAGCCGGTCGTTTCCGGGGTGCTCGGGCCGGTCGAAGTCGTAGCGCAGATGACGGGCGAGCAGGACGGCGGCGATGTCGGCCGCGGACATGGACGAGGTGGGGTGCCCCGATCCGGCGGCGTCGGCGGCACGAACCGCATCGACCCTCAACTGCTGTCCGAGCTCTGCCAGTTGTTCGTCATGAGCCGTGGAGACTCGCATGGTCGGCTCCTTGGGGACGGGGAGCGGGACGGGGCGCGCCCGGAAGTGTGCGGGTGCCCGGCCCCCCGGCCGTCAAACGCCGGGCGGGCCGCCCGCATCCGGTCACGCGCGGTGGCGGGCCCTCGCTCCGGGTGTCCCGGCGGGCCCCGCCGCTCACTCGTAGGTGCGGCGTACGGTCCGGTCCTCGACGACGGGCGTGGCCGGCGGGACCACGACGCGGCGGCGCTTGGCGATGCTGGTGAACGTGGCGACCCCTATCAGCCCCACCGCCATCAGGATCAACCCCACCACGTCGAGGTTGGCACCCTCGACTTCCCAGTCGGTGCCGAACGTCAGGATCGCCCCTGCGGCGATCAGGATGATGCATCCGCCGATACCCACGCGGATCACCTCTCTCGGTCGTTGCTGTGCGCTGTCCGTGCTGTGTGCTGCTGTTTCGCTGTCTCGGGTACCCGACCGGCACGCGGTCATGTCCCGGTTAGTGCACACAGTGCGAGCGATCAAGTGCGGACCGGAGAGTGCAAGGTCACAGAAGATAGGGGCTCCGTCACGGCCGTGGCGCTGTCTAGCATCATGGCCATGACGGTCCTCCCCGATGACGGGTTCACACTGGCCGCCGAATTCCCTGGTGCGACCCGCGAAGAGTGGCAGCGCCTCGTCGAGGGCGTGCTGCGCAAAGCAGGCAAGGACGCCCAGGGTTCGGCGGCGGAGGACGCGCTGTCCACGGCTCTGGAGGACGGGATCACCACCCGTCCCCTGTACACCGCCGACGGCGCGGACTCCGCAGACGACACCGGGCTGCCCGGATTCGCTCCGTTCACCCGCGGCGCCCGCCCCGAGGGCGGCGCCGTGTCCGGCTGGGACGTGCGCCAGCGCCACGACCGGCCCGATCCGGTGCGGACGAACGAGGCGGTCCTCGGCGACCTGGAGAACGGCGTCACCTCGCTGTGGCTGACCGTCGGCGAGGGCGGCGTGCCCGTCGACGCCCTCGGCACGGCCCTCGACGGCGTGCTGCTGGACCTCGCGCCCGTGGTGCTCGACGCGGGCGCCGGCTTCGAGGCGGCGGCCGAGGCCCTGTTCGCCCTGTACGCGGAGCGGGGCGTCGCCCCGTCGGCCGCGCTCGGCAACCTCGGCGCCGACCCGTTCGGGCACGCGGCGCGCACCGGCGACCACGACGCCGTCGCCCCGGGGACGGCCGCGGCCGCCGCGCTCGCGGCGCGCTGCGCCGCCGGCCACCCCGGTCTGCGGGCCGTGGTCGTGGACGCGCTGCCCTACCACGAGGCGGGCGCGAGCGCGGCCCAGGAGCTGGGCTGTTCCCTGGCGACCGGCGTGGCGTGGCTGCGTGAGCTCACGGCGGCCGGTCTGGACGCCGGGACGGCCGCGAGCCAGCTGGAGTTCCGTTACGCGGCGAGCGCCGACCAGTTCCTGACGATCGCGAAGCTGCGGGCCGCGCGCCGGCTGTGGGCGCGGGTCGCGGAGGTCAGCGGGGTCGCCGGTGCGGCGGCCGCGCAGGTGCAGCACGCGGTGACCTCGTCCGTGATGATGTCGCGCCGCGACCCGTGGGTGAACATGCTGCGCACGACGGTCGCCTCGATGGCCGCCGGAGTGGGCGGCGCCGACGCGGTGACCGTGCTCCCCTTCGACCACGCGCTCGGCCTGCCGGACGCCTTCGCGCGGCGCATCGCCCGCAACACGTCGACCATCCTCATGGAGGAGTCCCACCTCGGCCGGGTCGTCGACCCGGCGGGCGGCTCCTGGTACGTGGAGCGTCTCACCCGGGAGCTGGCGCAGGCGGCCTGGGCGTGGTTCCAGGAGATCGAGGGCGCGGGCGGCCAGGCGGCGGCGCTGCGCGACGGGCTGGTGGCCGACCGGATCGGCACCACCTGGCAGGCCCGGAGCCGGAAGCTGGCCACCCGCCGCGAACCGGTCACCGGCGTCAGCGAGTTCCCGCTGCTGGCCGAGACCGCGGTGGTCCGCGACCCGGCGCCCGCACGGCCCCGCGGCGGACTGCCCGTGGTGCGCAGGGACGAGGCGTTCGAGGCCCTGCGGGCCCGTTCCGACGCCCACCTCGCGGCCACCGGTGCCCGGCCGAAGGTGTTCCTCGCCGCGCTCGGCCCGGCCGCAGCGCACACCGCGCGGGCCGGTTTCGCGGCCAACCTCTTCCAGGCCGGCGGCATCGAGCCGGTGCACGACCCGGTGACCGTGGACGCCGCGTCGGCGGCGGCCGCCTTCGCGGCGAGCGGGGCGCAGGTGGCGTGCGTCTGCTCCAGCGACGCGCTCTACGCCGAGCAGGCCGCCCCCGTGGCCGAGGCACTGAAGGCGGCGGGCGCCCTGCGGGTGTTCCTCGCCGGGCGGCCCGGGGACCTGCGTGAGACCTACGAGAAGGCCGGGGTCGACGAGTTCGTCGTCGCGGGCGGCGACGCGGTCGCCGTCCTGGGCTCCGTCCTCGACCGGATCGGAGTGGCGTGATGGGCATCCCTGACTTCACGGGGATCGAGCTGGGCACGGCATCGGGCCCGGCGACCGAGGACGAGTGGCGTGCGGCGGTCGAGGAGGCCACCGGCAAGGACGCCGGGGAGCTGGTCTGGGAGACCCCCGAGGGCATCCCGGTCAAGCCGCTGTACACCGGGCGGGACGTGGAAGGTCTCGACTTCCTCGGCACCTTCCCCGGCATGGCGCCGTATCTGCGCGGCCCCTACCCGACGATGTACGTCAACCAGCCCTGGACGATCCGTCAGTACGCCGGGTTCTCGACGGCCGAGGAGTCGAACGCCTTCTACCGGCGCAACCTCGCGGCCGGCCAGAAGGGCCTCTCCGTCGCCTTCGACCTGCCGACCCACCGCGGCTACGACAGCGACCACCCCCGGGTGACGGGCGACGTCGGCATGGCGGGCGTGGCGATCGACTCGATCTACGACATGCGGCAGCTGTTCGACGGCATCCCGCTGGACCGCATGAGCGTGTCGATGACGATGAACGGCGCCGTGCTGCCCGTGCTGGCGCTGTACATCGTGGCCGCCGAGGAGCAGGGCGTACCGCCCGAGAAGCTGGCCGGGACCATTCAGAACGACATCCTCAAGGAGTTCATGGTCCGCAACACCTACATCTATCCGCCCGGCCCGTCGATGCGGATCATCTCGGACATCTTCGCGTTCACCTCGCAGAAGATGCCGCGCTACAACTCCATCTCGATCTCCGGCTACCACATCCAGGAGGCCGGAGCCACGGCCGACCTGGAGCTCGCGTACACGCTGGCCGACGGCATGGAGTACCTGCGGGCCGGTATCGGGGCGGGGCTGGACGTGGACGCCTTCGCGCCGCGGCTGTCCTTCTTCTGGGCGATCGGCATGAACTTCTTCATGGAGGTCGCCAAGCTCCGCGCCGCGCGGCTGCTGTGGGCGAAGCTCGTGCGGACCTTCGACCCGAAGAACCCCAAGTCGCTGTCGCTGCGCACCCATTCGCAGACCTCCGGCTGGTCGCTGACCGCGCAGGACGTCTTCAACAACGTCACCCGCACCTGCATCGAGGCGATGGCGGCGACCCAGGGGCACACCCAGTCGCTGCACACCAACGCGCTGGACGAGGCGCTCGCCCTGCCGACGGACTTCTCGGCGCGCATCGCCCGCAACACCCAGCTCCTGCTCCAGCAGGAGTCGGGCACCAACCGGGTCATCGACCCGTGGGGCGGCAGCGCGTACGTGGAACGCCTGACGCACGACCTCGCCCGCCGCGCCTGGGCGCACATCGAGGAGGTCGAGGCCGCGGGCGGTATGGCGAAGGCCATCGACGCCGGCATCCCGAAGCTGCGGGTCGAGGAGGCGGCCGCCCGTACCCAGGCGCGCATCGACTCCGGCCGGCAGCCGGTGATCGGCGTCAACAAGTACCGGGTGGAGTCCGACGAGCAGATCGACGTGCTCAAGGTCGAGAACTCCCAGGTGCGCGCCCAGCAGGTGGAGAAGCTGCGCCGGCTGCGGGCCGAGCGCGACGAGGCGGCCTGCCAGGACGCGCTGCGGGCGCTCACGGCCGCCGCCGGTTCGCAGCCGTCGAAGGGCGGCTCGCTGGAGGGCAATCTGCTCGCGCTGGCCGTGGACGCGGCGCGGGCCAAGGCGACCGTCGGGGAGATCTCCGACGCCCTGGAGAAGGTGTACGGCAGGCACGCGGGCCAGATCCGTACGATCTCCGGTGTGTACCGGAACGAGGCAGGCATGTCACCGTCCGTGGACCGTACCCGTGCCCTGGTCGACGCCTTCGAGGAGGCCGAGGGCCGCAGGCCCCGCATCCTGGTGGCCAAGATGGGCCAGGACGGTCACGACCGCGGCCAGAAGGTGATCGCGACGGCCTTCGCAGACCTGGGCTTCGACGTGGACGTCGGCCCGCTGTTCCAGACGCCGGGCGAGGTGGCCCGGCAGGCGGTCGAGGCCGACGTGCACATCGTCGGTGTCTCGTCGCTGGCCGCGGGGCATCTCACACTGGTGCCCGCGCTGCGCGAGGAGCTGGCGGCGGAGGGACGCGAGGACATCATGATCGTCGTCGGCGGCGTGATCCCCCCGCAGGACGTGCAGGCGCTGCACGACGCGGGTGCGGCCGCGGTCTTCCCGCCGGGGACCGTGATCCCGGACGCGGCCCGGGACCTGGTGCGCACCCTCGCCGGCTCGCTCGGCCACGAGCAGCTCTAGGGCCATGCCGACGATCGACATCGACGCCTACGTCAAAGGCGTGCGGGACGGCTCGCGGGCGTACATCGCGCGCGCCGTCACGCTCGTCGAGTCCACCCGCCCCGACCACAAGGTGCTCGCCCAGCAGCTGCTCACGGAGCTGCTGCCGTACACCGGCGAGGCGCGGCGGGTGGGCATCAGCGGTGTGCCCGGCGTGGGCAAGTCCACGTTCATCGACGCCCTCGGAACCATGCTGACCGGCCTGGGCCACCGGGTCGCCGTCCTCGCGGTGGACCCGTCGTCCACCCGTACCGGCGGGTCCATCCTCGGCGACAAGACGCGGATGGAGCGTCTCTCGGTCGACCCGGCCGCCTTCGTGCGCCCCTCCCCCAGCGCCGGCACGCTCGGCGGCGTCGCCAAGGCGACCCGCGAGACGATGATCGTGATGGAGGCCGCGGGCTACGACGTCGTGCTGGTCGAGACCGTGGGCGTCGGCCAGTCGGAGACCGCCGTCGCCGACATGGTCGACTCCTTCCTGCTGCTGAGCCTCGCCCGCACCGGTGACCAGCTCCAGGGCATCAAGAAGGGGGTGCTGGAGCTGGCCGACGTGATCACCGTCAACAAGGCCGACGGCCCCCACGAGCGCGACGCGCGCGCCGCCGCCCGTGAACTGGCGGGCGCGCTGCGCCTGATGCATCCCGCGGACGCAGCCTGGACTCCCCCGGTGCTCTCGTGCAGCGCCCGGGAGAACACCGGCCTCGACACGGTGTGGGAGCGGCTGGAACAGCACCGAGCGCTGCTGGACTCGACCGGCAGGCTCGCCGCCAAGCGGCGGGACCAGCAGATCGGCTGGACGTGGGCGATGGTCCACGAGACTCTCAGGGAGCGTCTGCACCGGCACCCCGCCGTCCGCGCGGCGGCGCCCGGTGTCGAACAGCAGGTCCGCGACGGGGAGCTGACGGCGACGCTCGCGGCGCAGCGCATCCTGGAGGCGTTCGGCCGCACACCCTGATCCGCGCCGTGCCGACGCCCCGCGGCGCCTCGTCGCCGCGGGGTGCCGGCTGCCGTGGGGTGTCGGCTGTGCGGTGGGGTGTCGGCTGCGGTGGGACGGGTACCCGTCCGTGGTCGCCGGCGCGGGACCGGATCGGCCGGCGACGGGACGACCCGAGGGAGGAGCGCAGCATGCTGATCGCATTTCTGACCGCGCACGAAGGTGTGGAGCAGATCGAGCTCACCGACCCGTGGCAGGCGGTGAAGGACGCCGGTGACGAGCCCCGGCTGATCTCCACGCGGCCGGGCACGGTCCAGGCCTTCAACCACCTCGATGCGGCCGACACCTTCCCCGTCGACCAGGTGGTCTCCGAGGCATCGGCCGACGACTACGACGCCCTGGTGCTGCCCGGCGGTGTGGCGAACCCGGACGCCCTGCGCATGGACGAGGACGCCGTCGCGTTCGTGAAGGCGTTCGCCGAGGCGGGCAAGCCGATCGCGGCGATCTGCCACGCGCCCTGGACGCTGGTGGAGGCGGACCTGGTGCGCGGCCGCACCCTGACCTCGTGGCCGAGCCTGGCCACCGACATCCGCAACGCCGGCGGAACCTGGGTGGACGAGCAGGTGAAGGTCTGCACCGCCACACCGAGCACGCTGATCACCAGCCGCAAGCCGGACGATCTGAAGGCGTTCTGCGAGGCGTTCACCGCCGAGTTCGCGAAGGCGGCGGGGGTGGGCGCCGGGCGCTGACACGGGACCGGCCGGACACAGGGCTGTGGCCCCACCCGGGAAGGGTGGGCCACAGCCCTGTGTCCGGCGCCGGGGGCGGACGGGGCGGCCCCCGGCGGTACCGGGGGCCGCGGAGCGCCCCGGTGCGGCCGGTCAGCTCTCCCGGGCGCGGGCGCCTTCACGGGTGCGGCCCGCGGCCGGGGGGCGGTCCGGGTGGCGCCTGAGGTACTCGGCCTCCAGATCGGCCATGCGCACGTCGTGGGCCGCGAGGGCGGCGGACGAGCCGTACAGCAGCGTGTCGTGGCGGCTGCGGTGGATCGTCTCCAGTTCGCGCAGCAGGTCCTGCTCGCTCAGCTGCGCCGGATCGACGCCCTGGCGCCCGGTCTCCTTCACGTCAACCGTCCCCTTTCCGTCTTCCTGCCGTGCGCCGCCGTCGAGCGCGGGCACCGGTGCTCACCCATCCAGCCTGGCCCGCCCCGGCCGGTCCCGCACACCCCGGGCCCGCGCACCCCCGCGCGGTGCGTCGGCCGCCCGGCCCTCGGGGGCCGCCGGAGCCGGGGCGGGTTCACCCGAACGGCCCTGTGGCCCGGTGCCCGTGGCCCGCCCGGACACGGGCGCGCGCCTGGCCCGGTACGCACCCGTCGGCGACGGGCAGCCCGCACCCGGCAGGCGAAGCCGCCCGGGCCCCACCGCGGACGGCCCGCGGACGGCCGCCGCCGGCACGCGACGCCGGGCCGCCCCGGGGCCCTCACGCGTAAAATCCACAGGGGCGCGCTTCCGGCGGCCGTCACGGCCGCCGCAGAG
The DNA here is from genome assembly GCF_008042045.1 of Streptomyces sp. T39. Taxonomy (GTDB): domain Bacteria; phylum Actinomycetota; class Actinomycetes; order Streptomycetales; family Streptomycetaceae; genus Streptomyces. The sequence goes on along the minus strand of NZ_RDBP01000057.1, from coordinate 25,566 downwards.
GGGAGTGGTCGTGAGCGCTGCTGCACACGGTGCCCCCGGGCCCGACGGCGGCCCGGACGGACCGCCGCCGCCCTCCCGGCAGCCCGCCGGCGGCGCCGGGGCGCGCGACGACGTCGCGCGACGGCACCTGACGGATGTGGCGACCGGGGTCCTCGCCGCCCGGCTGGGGCTGCCGCCCGCCGAGGCCGCCGAGCATCTGCACCGGCTCGCCGAGGCCGCCGGCTGCGCCCCCGCGGAACTCGCCGCGGACATCGTGAACTCCGTCGCCGGGTACCTCGCCGTGTCCACCCCGCCCGACGGCCCTGCGCACCGGCAGGAGGCCCGGACGCTGCGCCGGGTCACCGCCGCCGTGGAGACCGAGGACTCGGTCGCGAGGGGTGCGCGCACGCTGCTGGAGGGCGGCCTGCACCCGCTCGGCGCCGAGGCCCTGTGGCTGTGGCGGCTGACGTCCGCGGGATGCCTGGAACTCGCGGGGCACGCCGGTGTCTGTGCTCTGGAGGCCGGCCAGTGGCGCTGGATCCCGCCCGCCGCGCCGCCGTCCGTACGGGCCGCGCTGTCCGGCGGCGAGCCCGTGTGGCTGCCGGCCGGCACCGCGGACGGCGAGAGTCTGCCGGGGCCGTCGCCCCGGGCGGCGCGGGCCGTGATCCCGCTGCGGATGCGCGGCCGGAACGCCGGTCTCGCCCTGGTGGTCTGGCCCCGTGCCACGGAGTTCGACGAAAGGCTGCGCGCCGAGCTCCCCCGGCTGACGGAGGTGGCGGGGCGGCTGCTCGGCGCGGGCTCCGACCCGGCCGCCCCGGTGCCCGCGCTCGACGACCTCCTGGACTGTCTGGTCCATCCCGCCCTCACACTGCACCGCGACGGCGCCACCGGCGCGCTGACGGTCGAGCACGTCAACCGGGCGGCCGCCGAGGCGCTCGACGGGGCACACCGGACGGCCGGCGAGCCCGTCGAGGCCGCGCTGCCGCTGCTGCACCGGGACGTGACGGCGATGGCACGGCGCGCCTGGCACGTCGCGGTGCCGCAGCGCGCCGCCCGGCTGCCCGCCGAGCATCCGCCGGGCGGGTCGGACCCGATGCTGGACGTACGGGTCCTGCCCGCCGGAGCCGAGCGGGCGGTGGTGTTCTGGCACACGGCGAGCGACACGCGCACGGCGCTGCGCAGGGCGGTCGGCCGGCTCCAGGGCATGGCCCTGTTCCAGGACGACCTCGGGTCGGCCACCTCGGCGTGGACGGAGGAGACCTACGCGATCTTCGGCATGGCGAAGGACGCGGCCCCGGTCCCCCTGGTGGAGCTGAACCCCCTGGTGCACCCCGACGACACGGACGCCTTCACCGAGCTGCTCGGCGACGTGCTCGACCGGCGCAAGGGCGCCTCGGCCGTCGTCCGCCTGATCCGCCCGGACGGCGGCGCGCGCCATGTGCGCATCGCGGCCGAGCCGCTGCTCAGCGGAGCTCGGCTGACCGGGATCACCGGCGTCTACCAGGACGTCTCGGCCGAGTACCACGCGGAGGTCGCGCTGAACGCGACGTTCGACCAGCTGACGGCCGTACGGGCCCAGGCCGTGCTGCGCCACCGGCTGGTGCTCCGGCTCCAGCGCGCGATCGTGCCGCAGATGCCGTCGGCGGGGAGCCTGCACGGGCTCACCGCCGCGGCCCGCTACCGGCCCGCCGCGGCGGAGTACCGGGTGGGCGGCGACTGGTTCGACGTGCTCCCGCTGCCCGGCGGCCGGGTGCTGGTGGCGGTCGGCGACGTCGCCGGCCACGGCATCGACGCGGCGACCGGCATGGTGGCCCTGCGCAACGCGCTGCGCGGGCTGGCCTTCACCGGGCACGACCCCGGCCGCCTGATGGGGTGGCTCAACGAGGTGACGCTCCATGTCCCGGGGAAGCCCACGGCCACGGCGCTGTGCGCGCTGTACGACCCCGCGGACCGGGTGCTGCGCTGGGCGAACGCCGGCCATCTGCCGCCGCTCCTGCTGCGCGACGGCCACGCCCGCCTGGTCGAGGCCCCGTACGACGTCCTGCTCGGGGCGGCCCGGGGTGCCGCGTACCGGGAGCGGACGCTGCGGCTCAGCCGCGGCGACACCCTGCTGCTCTACACCGACGGCCTCGTCGAGCGGCGCGACGACGGCCTGGACAAGGGTCTGGAGGCCCTGTGCCGAACCGCCGAGACGCTGGGCGCGACGAGCGTCGACGCCCAGGTGGAGGGCCTTTTGACCCGCGCCACCGGCGACACGGACGACGACACGAGCGTGGTCGCGATCCGCGTCGGCTGACCCGGGCGTGGCATGCGCCCGCACGGGGCACGCCCGCCCGGTGGTCGCACCAGCCGCACGGCCGGGCGATGCGGAAACCCCTGCCGGGCAGGCGCCGGCCAGGGGTTTCCGCCACGGCACGGCCGGTGCGCCGGGCACGGCGCGACAGGTACCGCGCCGGCGGGCCTGCCGTTCCTCGGGACGGGGCAGGCCCGGGGGCGCGGAGGCGCCCCTGGCGGGCGCTCAGTGCGAGGGGCCGTGGTCACGGCGCCGGGCAGCGGCGCGGGCCTTGGCGGCCGCCTCCTCCTCCCGGCCCTGCTGGGCCCGCCTGCGGCCTTCCTCGCGCAGCCGCTCGTTCTCCAGCACGATGCCGTCGGACTCCTCCATCCGGCCCCGGAGCTGCTTCAGCCGGGCCTTGGCCCTGCCAATGATCATGTTCTCTCCTCACCTTTCGTGTCCGTCCGGTCGGTGCGCCGCGTCCCGGGCGGGGCGCGCGGCGTGGCGGGGGCGGGGGTGCTCGTCATCCGGGCTCCGCTCCGAGGCGATCGCTGATCATCGTGAGCAGTTCCGCCGTGTCGACGGGCTTGGCCACCCAGTCGTCGGCGCCGGCCGCGAGCGCCTCGGCCCGGTCGCCGGGCATCGCCTTGGCCGTGACCACGATGACCGGCACCCCCGCGTTGCGGGGCAGTTCGCGGATCGCGGCGATGGCCGCGTAGCCGTCCATGCCCGCCATCATCACGTCCATGACGACCAGGCCGATGTCCTCGTCCCCGCGCAGGAGGGCGATGCCGTCCGCGCCGTTGTCGGCCGTCACGACCCGGATGCCGGCACCCCTGAGGACCTCGGTCAGCGCGAACACGTTGCGGCTGTCGTCGTCGACGACGAGCACGGCCCGGCCGTCCGGCGGCGGGGTGACGCCGGACGGCCGGACGGCCGGCTCCGGGGTCCCCCCGATGTCGGCGGTCGCGGCGTCGGAGGAACCGCCGCGGCCCCCGGCCGGCAGATAGAGGGTGAAGCGGCTGCCGCGTCCGGGGGTGCTGCGGACGTCGATGGCGCCACCGAGCAGTTTCGCGACCTCCCGGCTGATCGACAGGCCGAGGCCGGTGCCCCCGTAGTGGCGGGAGGTGGTTCCGTCGCCCTGCTGGAAGGCGTTGAACATGCTCTGCAGCCGGTCCTCGGGGATCCCGATGCCGGTGTCGCACACATGGAAGGCGACCACCGGGCCGGCGTCGCGCAGCGCGGCCGGCACCTCGGACCCGCCCGCGGTGGCGACGCGCAGTTCGACCCTGCCGTGGTCGGTGAACTTGAGGGCGTTGGACAGCAGGTTGCGCAGGACCTGCCGGAGCCGGGCCTCGTCGGTGAGGAGCGTCGCCGGTGTGCCGGGCTCGGCGATCACCGCGAAGGCGAGGTCGCGTTCGTCCGCGACCGGGCGGAACGTCGCCTCGACGTACTCCGTCAGCTGCGGCAGGGCGACCTCGTCGAAGTGGACGGGCATCTTGCCCGCCTCGACCTTGGACAGGTCGAGGATGTCGTTGATCAGCTGGAGCAGGTCCGATCCGGCGGAGTGGATGACCTCCGCGTAGTCGACCTGCTTGGCGGTGAGGTTGCCGTCGAGGTTCTGGGCCAGCAGCTGGGCGAGGATCAGCAGGCTGTTCAGCGGGGTGCGCAGTTCGTGGCTCATGTTGGCCAGGAACTCGGACTTGTACATCGAGGTCCGGGACAGCTGCTGGGCGCGGGCCTCCAGTTCCTGGCGGGCCTGCTCGATCTCCAGGTTCTTGCGCTCGATGTCGCGGTTGCGGTCGGCCAGCAGCGCCGCCTTCTCCTTCAGTTCGGCGTTGGACCGCTGCAGCTCCTCCTGCCGTGCCGTGAGTTGCTGGGAGCGGGTGCTGAGTTCGGCGGTGAGCCGCTGGGACCGGCCGAGCAGTTCGTCGGTGCGGCTGTTGGCGATGAGGGTGCCGACGTTGACGCCGACGCTGTCGACGAAACGGTGGAGGAAGTCGCGGTGGACTCCGGTGAACGGGCGCAGCGCGGCGAATTCGACGACGGCCAGGACCTGCCCCTCCAGGACCACGGGCAGCACCAGGAGGTGGGCGGCGTCGGCGCTGCCGGTGCCGCTGGCGACCGTGGCGTACCCGGCCGGCAGGTCGTCGACCTCGACGGGCCGCCGGCTGCGGGCTGCCTGGCCGACGAGCGACTGCCCGAGCCGGAAGACGCGGGGCGGCCCGCCGGGCGGTTCGGACGAGCCGTAGGACGCGACCTGGACGAGTTCGCGGCCGCCGGAGGCCTCCCGTGCGAGGAAGAAGTTCCCGTACTCCGCCCTGACCAGGGGCGGGACCTCGTCCATGATGCGTTCGGCGAGTGCGTCGACGTTGCGGGCGTCCTGCATCAGGGAGGACATCCGGGCCAGGTGGGTCTTGAGCCAGTCCTGTTCCTCGTTGGCGCGGATGGTCGCGCGCAGCGACTCGACCATCGCGTTGATGTTGTCCTTCAGTTCGCCGACCTCGCCCGGCGCCTCGACGGTGATGGACCGGGTGAGGTCGCCCTCGGCGACCGCGCCGGTGACCTGGGCGATGGCGCGCACCTGGCGGGTGAGGTTGCCGGCCAGTTCGTTGACGTTCTCGGTGAGGCGCTTCCAGGTGCCGGAGACGCCCTCGACCTCGGCCTGGCCGCCGAGCCGGCCCTCGCTGCCGACCTCGCGGGCGACGCGGGTGACCTCGGCGGCGAACGAGGAGAGCTGGTCGACCATCGTGTTGATGGTCGTCTTCAGCTCCAGGATCTCGCCGCGGGCGTCCACGTCGATCCTGCGGGTGAGGTCGCCGTTGGCGACGGCGGTGGTGACCTGGGCGATGTTGCGGACCTGGTTGGTCAGGTTGGTGGCCATCGAGTTGACGTTGTCGGTCAGGTCCTTCCAGGTCCCGGAGACGCCGCGCACGGTCGCCTGGCCGCCGAGGTTCCCGTCGGTGCCGACCTCGCGGGCCACCCGGCCGACCTCCTCCGCGAAGGAGGACAGCCGGTCGACCATCGTGTTGATGGTCTCCTTGAGTTCCAGGATCTCCCCGCGGGCGTCGACCCGGATCTTCTGCGTCAGGTCGCCGCGGGCGACCGCGGTCGCGACCTGCGCGATGGCGCGCACCTGGGACGTCAGGTTGTCCGCCATGGTGTTCACGCCCGAGGTCAGCTCGCTCCAGGCGCCGCTGACACGCGGCTCCCGGGCCTGACCGCCGAGCAGCCCCTGTCCGCCGACCTCGCGGGCCACCCGGGTGACCTCCGAGGTGACCAGCGAGAGCTGGTCGACCATGCCGTTGTAGATGCCCGCGATCTCGGAGAGCAGGGGCGAGGTGTCACCGGGGAGCCGGACCGACAGATCCCCGTCGCGGACCGCGACGAGGCCGGCCAGCAGCCGCCGCAGACCCTCCTCGCTCGGCGCGGCGGACTCCCGGCCCGTATCCGGGCCCGGTCCGGGGGCTGACACGTCCATCGGCGACCTCACCGGGTGGCGGCTCACCGCGCCCCGGCTGTCCGGCGCCGGGGCGCGGCCTTTCCGTCCTCCACTGTGGCACGACGTCCCGAGGACGCCACCCCGTGCCCGGGCGGGCGCGGGTGGCGGCCCCATCAGGGCACGTCCACCGCGAACCAGACCGATTTGCCGCGGCCGCGGCGCGCCCAGCCCCAGTCGGCGGCGAGCCGTTGCAGGAGGTACAGGCCGTGGCCGGAGGCCCGGGCGGCCCGGTGCGGGCCGTGCGGACGGGGGCGCTCGGGGCTGGCGTCGCTGACCTGGACCCAGAGGCGCCCGTGTCCTCTCACCAGCTCCAGTTCGTACGGAGCGCCACCGTGCCGGTACGCGTTGGTGACCACCTCGGAGACCAGCAGCAGTATGTCGCCCACGACCACGGGGCCGGCGAACCCGAACCAGTCGTGGAGCGCCCCGCGCGTCAGATCGCGGCATCGCCCGACGACACCCGGGCCCTGTTCGAGCACGAACCTCCTGGTCTCCCCGGTGGCACGCAGTTCGGATGCATGTCCCATACGCATCCGGTTCCCCCGATCCGGTCAGCAAAGCATGCACATCGGGAAGTAAGGTTGAACCGGGACAAATGACATGTCTCCCCACACATCGTGGACGATTCGGCCCCCGGCGAAGGGCACCAGATGTTCGAGACCGTGCAGACCCGCACAGGAGCCGCCTCCGGCCCCGGGGCGCGCGAGGACGCGCACCCCGCCGCGGTGCCGGTGGCGGGCGACCCCGCGGCGGTCAGCCCGGCCGACGCACGATCGCTGTCGGCCGCCTTGCTGGAGCGCCTGGCGGAGCTGGAGGAGGGGACCCCCGAGTACGCCTACGTACGCAACACTCTGGTCGAGCTGAACCTCAGCCTGGTCAGGTTCGCCGCACTGCGGTTCGGCAACCGCGCGGAGCCGATGGAGGACATCGTCCAGGTCGGCACCGTGGGCCTGATCAAGGCGATCAACCGCTTCGACGTCTCGCGCGGGGTGGAGTTCGCCTCGTTCGCCCTGCCGACCATCGTCGGTGAGATCAAGCGCTACTTCCGCGACTCCAGCTGGTCGGTTCGGGTGCCGCGCCGGCTGCAGGAGCTGCGGATAGAGCTGGCCAAGGCGATGGACGTGCTGGAGCAGGAACTGGGCCACCGGCCGACCACCCCCGAGCTCTCCGACTACCTGCACGTCAGCGAGGCGGAGGTGATCGAGGGCGAGCTGGCGTCGAACGGCTACAGCGCGCAGTCGCTGGACACCGCCGCCGGTGACGAGGAGGAGACCGGCAACGGGGTGGCGCGGCGGCTGGGCGCGGAGGACCCGGCGTACGACCTGGTGGAGAACCTGACCGCGCTGCGGCCGCTGATCGCCTCCCTCGACGAGCGGGACAGGCTGATCCTCTCCCTGCGCTTCTGCGAGGAACTGACGCAGTCGGAGATCGGCGAGCGGCTCGGAGTGTCGCAGATGCATGTCTCGCGGCTGCTGCACCGCATCCTCGCCACCCTGCGCGAGGCCCTCACGGACGAGGCCGTCTGACCGTCCCCGGCGCGCCCGGCCCCCGCTCCGGGGCCGGGCGCGCGGTCGCGCGCGAAGAGCGGATCAGGCGGGCGGGACCGGCACCTCGGCCCAGACCACCTTGCCCGTCCCCCGCGGTTCGGAACCCCAGCGCCGGGCGAGGCGCTCCAGGATGATCAGGCCGTGGCCGCCGGGCTGTGCCAGGTCCCCCGGCGCGCGGCGCCGCGGGGGTGCCGGATCGGCGTCCGCGACCTCGATGCGCAGCCGCCGGCCGTCCTGGTGGAGCGCCAGTTCCTGCGGTCCGCCCGCGTGCAGGCAGGCATTGGTGACGATCTCCGAGACGAGCAGCAGCACGTCCTCGACGAGTTCGCCGGGCGGATCGCTCCCGGGCTCCTGCCCGTCGGCCCGCGGCCACCCCCAGTCGCGGAGTGCCTCGTGGGTGAAGTCGCGGCAGCGGCCGACCACACCTCTGGTGCCGAACAGCGCCAGCCTCCTGGTCTGTCCGCGGTGACCGTCCGGCCCGGTACGCATCACGGCGCCCGTCACGCGGGCCGCTCGCGCGCCAGCGCCTCGTCGAGGCCGGCGTGGACGCGGAAGACGGTGTGGGCCCCCGTGATCTCGAACATCCGGGCCACCGGCGGGCGGAGGCCGGCCAGTTCGATGCTGCCGCCCGTGTCGTGGGCGGCCAGCCGGGCGTGGAGCAGCACGTTGAGTCCCGTGGAGTCGCAGAAGGTCAGGCCGCTGAGGTCGACGAGCACCCGTCCCGCCCCGGTGCCGGTGTGCCGGGCGAGGGCCTCGCGCAGCGGCTCGGCCGTGTCGTGGTCGAGTTCGCCGGCCAGCGACAGGACGACCACTCCCCCTCGGCTGCCCTCGCGTACGGCGAAACGCCCGTCGCCCGACGCCTCCTCCGGGGGCTCCCCGGTGCCCGACGCATTCATGGGCTCCGCCTCCTCGACCTCTGTACCGGCGCCGGCGGACCGGCCTGCCTCACCTGCCGTCGACCGGCGCCGCGGGACGCGCCACCGGTGAGCGGGCGACCCACCCGCGTCGCGACGGGTACCCACGGACCGCCCGCCGTACACCCGGTGCCCCGGCGGTCTCCCCGCACACGTCCCGGCGGAAGAACACGTTCCGCGACGTTTCCGTACGAAAGACCCGGGCAGCCGCGTCATGTGCTCCGCGCGAGCACGCCCCGCGGAGCGGGGACCGCGGCCGACAGACCGGCCCGGGCCGCGTCCGCGGCGCGTTCCTTCGAGGCCTCACCCCCTGCGAGGAAGTCCGCACATCATGCGCAAGCACTCACACCGCAAGCACAGCCACTCCGACGCACCCGACACCTCGGCCGCCTTCAGGAGAATGGCGGAGCTCGACGACGGGCCGGAACGGCAGGAGCTGCGCCAGGACATCGTCGCCGCCTGGCTGCCGATGGCCGACCGGATCGCCGCCCGGTTCCGCAACCGCGGCGAGTCCCTGGAGGATCTGCGGCAGGTCGCCGCGCTCGGCCTGGTGAAGGCCGTCGACCGTTACGATCCGGAACGCGGGGCGTTCGAGAGCTTCGCGGTGCCCACCGTCGTCGGGGAGGTCAAGAGGCACTTCCGCGACCACATGTGGGCGCTGCACGTCCCGCGCCGCGTGCAGGACCTGCGCAACCGCGTCCGCACCGCACGCCGCGACCTCGTCTCCACCACCTCCGGCCGCTCCCCCACGGTCGCCGAGGTCGCCGAACGCGCCGGGCTCAGCGAGGAGGACACGCTCGTCGGACTGGACGCCCTGGAGAGCTTCACGGCCCTGTCGCTCGACACGGAGCTCCCGGGCGCCGACGACGGGTACAGCCTCGGCGACACCCTGGGCTCGGCCGACCCGGCCATCGACGTCCTCGTCGACCGGGAAGCGGTCAAGCCCGGGCTGCGGCGACTGCCGGAGCGCGAGCAGAACATCCTCTACATGCGTTTCTTCCGCGACATGACGCAGAGCAGCATCGCGCAGACCCTCGGGATCTCCCAGATGCACGTGTCGCGTCTCATCAGCCGCTGCTGCGACCAGTTGCGGGACGAGGTGATGCGGGACGCCGCCTGAGCGGCGTCCCGCATCACCGCGGGTCAGGCGTCCGGACCGCCGGACGCCGCGGAGCCCTCCCGCGCCGTGGTGGCGGACAGCGGTGTCGCGATGTCCTCCAGGGACTTCCGCTCCGCGGCCACCGCGAAGAACACGGCCACCAGCCCGGCGAGCACCATGAGGGCGGCGCCGATGCAGAAGGCGAGCGCGGCGTCGCCGACGACTCCGCTCTCGGTGAGGCCGGCGAAGAGCAGCGGGCCGGAGATGCCGCCGGCCGCGGTGCCGATCGCGTAGAAGAACGCGATGGCCATGGCACGCGTCTCCATGGGGAAGATCTCGCTGACCGTCAGGTACGCCGAACTCGCCCCCGCCGAAGCGAAGAAGAGCACCACGCACCAGCAGGCGGTCATCGTGGTGGCGTTCAGGTGGCCCTCGTTGAAGAGCCAGGCGGTGACGAAGAGGAGCAGCCCGGACAGGATGTAGGTGCCGGCGATCATCGGCCGGCGGCCCCAGGTGTCGAAGAGCCGGCCGAGCAGCAGCGGTCCGAGGAAGTTGCCGAAGGCGATCACGGCGAAGAAGTAGCCGGTGTTCCCGCTGGGCACGTCGAAGAACTTCACCAGGATCGACCCGAAGCCGAAGGTGATGGCGTTGTACAGGAACGCCTGCCCGATGAAGAGCGAGAAGCCGAGCACGGCCCGTTTGGGGTACCGGTGGAACAGCGTACGGGCGATCTCGACGAAGCCGATGCTGCGGCGCTGCTCGATGGTGATCGCCTGCGCCGGTTCGGGCAGCGGGCGGCCCTTCTCCGCCTCGATCTCCCGCTCCACGCCTGCCACCAGCTCCTCCGCGCCCTCGGAGCGGCCGTGGATGAACATCCACCGCGGGCTCTCCGGCACATGGCGGCGCACGAGCAGGATGACGAGGCCGAGGACGACGCCGAGGGCGAACGTGAGCCGCCAGCCGATGTCCGCGGGGAAGATGTCGGTGTTCAGCGCGACCACGGACAGCAGCGCGCCGCCGACCGCGCCCAGCCAGTAGCTGCCGTTGATGATGAGGTCGACGCGGCCGCGGTACTTGCTGGGGATCAGCTCGTCGATCGCCGAGTTGATGGCCGCGTACTCGCCGCCGATGCCGAACCCGGTGAGGAAGCGGAAGAGGAAGAACCACCACACGGAGAAGGAGATCGCCGTCAGCGCCGTCGCCGCGAGATAGACGGCGAGGGTGATGAGGAACAGCTTCTTGCGGCCGAAGCGGTCGGTGAGCCAGCCGAAGAACAGGGCCCCCGAGCAGGCGCCGGCCACGTACAGCGCCGCGGCCGTGCCCGTGACCTGCGCGTCGCTGATCGGCAGTCCGCTGTCCGGCTCGGACAGCCGGCTGGCGATGTTGCCGACGATGGTCACTTCGAGGCCGTCGAGGATCCAGACCGTGCCGAGGCCCACCACGATCATCCAGTGCCAGCGTGACCACGGCAGCCGGTCCAGCCGTGCGGGCACCTTGGTGGTGACGGTGCCCAGCGACGCGTCGGGGGCGCGACTCATCGGTGACTCCTGTCGGTCCGGGGACGCGCTGACACGTCCCTGTCAGATGGGTTCCTCCTGCCGCGTGCCCGCTCCCCGATCGCGAACACGCGCGGCCGCCGTTCGCGCTGTTCCCGGGTGTGCCGGTCGAGTTCCTCCATCAGGCGGTGGGAGCGGTGGTCGAGGTCCAGTTCGTCGAGGATCCGGTCGATCTCGGTGAGCAGCGCGCCGTGCAGCTGCCACTGCCGCGGCAGCCGCTGCACCCCCTCCAGCAGCAGATCGGCCGCGGTGTCGCGGCTCGCGCGGGCCGCGGCGAGTTCGCCGGTGAGCCGTTCCTCGGCCGCGTCGGCGCTCTCGCTCGTCCGGGTCGTGACGAGCACCGCGAAGCTGACCAGGGTGTCCGCGACGTGGCCGAGCAGTTCCTGGAGGGCGACCCCGACCTCGTGCGGGAACAGCTCCTCGTCCCTGCGTTCCTTGGCGAGGTCGGTGATGGTGCGGGCGATCACCCGCAGGACGACCGCGCAGATCTCCAGGGTGTCGAGGCCGGTGCGCAGCACGATGCGGTGCAGCAGGCCCTCCTTGACCCTCGGGTTGAGCCGGAGGCTGTCCTCGGCCTGCCGCAGCGCGGCGTCGACGTCGGCGACGTCGTTGTCGAGCCGGCGGGCCTCGTGGAGCCGTGCGGCGGCGCGCTCGACGGGTGTCTCGCGGGTCAGTTCCTCACCGATGCCGAGCAGCAGCCGGCGCATCCGGCGGGCGAGGTCCTCGATGGAGTCGCCGGCGGTGTCCACCCAGACGGGTGGCACGAACAGGACGTTGAAAAGCAGGCCGACGACGGCGCCGATCAGCGTCTCCAGCACGCGGTCCCAGGCCGTGTCGGCGACCTGGGTGACGCCGAGGACCAGCATGGCGCTGATGGCCACCTCGGGCACGAACTCGTCGACGCGCACGAACCGTCCGACCACGAGCGAGGCCAGGATGATGAGTCCGAGACTCCACCAGCTCAGTCCGACGAGGACGCTGAAACCGATGGCGATGAGCACGCCGACCACGACCGAGTTCACCCGGCGGACGCCCGTGGTGAGCGTCGAGTAGAGGGTCACCTGCACGACGAGCAGTGCGGTCAGCGGCGCGGTGAGCGGAGCGGGCTCGCTGCTCAGCTGGAGCGCGACGACATAGGCGATCGTCGCGGCGGCGGTGGAGCGGAGCGTCTGGGCGACGACCGGGTCCCTGCGCTTGGCCAGGAGCGCGCGGACCCGTGTGCGGAGCGCGGTGCGGGCGTCGGGCACCTTCCTCCTTCCTCGTGGCGGACAGGCCGGTCCGTTCGCGGCACGGCCGGCGGCCCGGGGCGGCGGGATGCCGCCCCGGGCCGCCGGTCAGCAGCCGCCGGACGCCGCGCGTCTGGCCGCCACGGGCTGCGGGGCGGACCGGATATGGCGGTGCACGTAGCGTTCGGCGGCGAGCACGGCCTCCCGGGCCGTGCGCTCGCACATCAGCACACAGAGCGTGTAGGCGGTGTCCTCGAACCTCCGCCGCGCTCGTTCGTCGTGAGGAGCGTCGAGCAGGCGGTGCTCCTGGGCCCGGTAGCGGGCAATCAGCCTGGCGACGACGCTCGTGTCGGGCATCAGCATCGTGTGTCTCCCGGTTTCTGCGAACCCCCGGCACACGGCGGAACGATGTCCGTCCGGTGCCTCATTGTGATCCGTGGCGGCGTCGTCCGCCACGCAGGCTGTCACCGTCCGTCACCACACCGGGGCACGTCCCCGGAGAGGTGCCGGACGGGTGAACTCCGGTCAGGGGCTGGCGGAGTGGGGGGACGAGCCCGGCAGGGTGTCGTTGCCGGAGCTCACGGTGAAGATGGCGCCGTCGGGGTCGCGCAGGCTCGCCTCGCGGCCGCGCGGCGTGGAGCGCTCGCCGAGCAGGGTGGCGCCGAGCCGGCGTGCGGTGCGGGCGGTCTCCTCGACGTCCTCGACGGCGAAGTGGACGTGCCAGCGCGGGTGGAGGAGGGGGTTGTCCGAGGTGGGGTCGGCGCCCGAGGTGAGACGGGCGAGCACCCGGCCGTCGCGGTGCAGCTGGACCGCGTCCTCCACGTAGGTCACCTCGCAGCAGCCGGCGCGGTCCACGGCCCAGTCCAGGATCTCGCCGTAGAAGATCGCGGACTCGAAGGCGTCCCTGGCGAGCAGCCGGATCCAGGCGGGGGCGCTGTCGCGCCAGGCGGGCCAGTCGCGTACCAGCTCGCCCTCCCAGACCCCGAAGACGGCGCCGTCCCGGTCGGCGGCGAGCAGGCCGCGGCCGGTGGAGAGCGAGATGGGGCCGACGGCGACGGTGCCACTGCGCTCCCGGATGCGCCCGGCCGTCCGGTCGGCGTCCTCGACGGCGAAGTACGGCGTCCAGGCCACGGCGACGGTCAGCCGCGGCGCGAGGGCGCCGATGCCGGCGACGGGCACGCCGTCGGCCAGGGCGACGCTGAAGTCCTCGCCGAGGCGGCCCTTGCGGAACTCCCACCCGAGCACGGCGCCGTAGAAGTCCTGTGCGGCCCCGAGGTCGCGCGCCATGAGGCTCACCCAGCACGGTGCGCCGTGCATGGAGGCACTGGGGGCGGCCGTCATCGACCGGGTCGTCTTGTCGTTCATCACCAGTGTCCGGCTTTCGGGGACTCGGGGGATCACTGCGCGGCGCCGCTCGCCGGGCTGCGGGACGCCGTACATCAGCATGCGGACTCCTCCGTACGGCCGCGAACAGGCTAGCCGCTCGTCACGTTAGGTGACCCTGCGGCTCGCTCAGGTCACCGTTTCGGCGGCGGGGCGCCCGGTTCCGCCGGAGCCCCGTCCGCTGCCCCGGGTACCCGGTACGGGGCCGGTCAACCCAGGTCGCGGCGCCGGACGCCGTATGGGCGGTGATGGCGGGGGTAGGCGGATCCCATGACGACACCCAAGCTCCCCGTTCTCGTCCTCGACGCCGCCGAGCCGCTCGAACTGGCCGAGTTCTACGCCGGGTTGCTCGACGGCGAAGCCCGCCCCGGGGCCGACCCCGATCTGGTGGAGGTCCACACCGCGGACGGTGTCCGCCTCGCGGTGCGCCGCGACCACGGCCACGCGCCGCCGAGCTGGCCGCGGCCGGAGGACTCGCTCCAGTCCCATCTGTGCATCTTCGTGGCCGAGAGTGACATGGACGCGGCGGAGCGCGAGGCCGTGAGCCTCGGGGCGATGCCCGTGGACAGCGGCGGCCCGGGCCCCCGCGGGGCCCGGCTCTTCGCCGACCCGGCGGGGCACTCGTTCTCGCTGGAGCCGTCGGGGCGGCGCTGAGCCGCCACGGCCCGGGCCGCCGCCGGGCCGGCCCGGGCCGCTCAGCGGGCGGCGAGGGCGCCCACCACGCGGCGGGCCGTGTCGGCGCTGGACTGCGGGTTCTGGCCGGTGATCAGGTTGCCGTCCTCGACGACGGTGCTCGACCAGGCGGGGCCGGTCGTCACCACGGCGCCCAGTTCGCGCAGCCGTGACTCGACGAGCCAGGGCGAGCGGTCGCCCAGACCGCCCTGCGCCTCCTCCTCGTCGCTGAAGGCGGTGACCTCGCGCCCGGCGAAGGCGAACGAGCCGTCGTCGGCGACCGCGCTCACCAGCGCCGCCACGCCGTGGCAGAGGGCGGCCACCACCGCGCCCCGGCGGTCCGCCGCGATCAGCAGCCGGCCGAGCGCGGGGCTTACGGCCAGGTCGGTCATCGGGGCGTGCCCGCCCGGCACGTACAGCGCGTCGTAGTCGTCGGCGGAGACCGCGCCGAGGTCGAGCGGGGCGGCGAGGTCGGCGTCGATGCCGTCGAGGTACGCGCGGAAGCGGCGGGCGCCGTCCTCGTCGACGCCGCCGCGGCCGTCCAGGCTGATGGGGTCCGGCACGGGACGCGTCCCGCCCGGAGTGGCGACCGCCACCTCGTGACCGGCCGCGCGCAGCACCTCGTGCGACGCGGCGACCTCCTCGGCCCAGAAGCCCGTGGGGTGGTCGGAGCCGTCCGCCAGCTTCAGGGTGCCGGCAGCGGAGACGATCATGAGGATCTTCGACATGGGGGTCCTTCGCGTGGGTCGGAACGGGGCCCGGATCCCGGGGAGCGAGGCGCCCCGGGCGGGCAGCACCCAGCTTTCACCCGGTGGGCCCCGCGGGCATCATGGAGGTCATCAGCCTTCTTATGGACGGGGTGTTGCGTGCCCGGGCTCGACCTGCTGTCCACCTTCCTGGAGATCTACCGCTGCGGCTCGCTGTCGGCGGCCGCGGAGCGGCTGGGTCTGACGCAGCCGGCGGTCAGCGGGCAGCTCGCCCGGCTGGAGGAGGAACTCGGCGAGACCCTCTTCGTGCGCTCCCGGCGGGGCGCGGCGCCGACCGCCCGGGCGGCCGATCTGGCGGCGCGCATCGGGACCCGTATCGACGAGCTGCGTGCCGCGATGCGCCCGTCGAGCGGTCTCGCCGCGCACGTCGGGACGGTGCGGGTGGCGGGCCCCGGCGAGCTGATGACCCTGCGGGTGCTGCCCACGCTCGCCCCGCTGACGGCCCGGGGGCTGCGCCTGCAGGTGACGCTGGGGCTCGCCGCCCCCCTGCTGGAGGGGCTCGCGGCCGGTGACACGGACCTGGTCGTCTCCGCGGTGCGGCCGGTGCGGCAGGACCTGGCGGCGACCCCGTTGATCGACGAGGAGTTCGTACTGGTGGGGCCGCCGGCGCTGGCCCGGAGCGTCGATCCGGTGCGGCTGGCGGACGACCCGGTGGGGGCCCTGGCGCATCTGCCGCTCGTCGTCTACGCGGACGACCTGCCGATCGTGCGGCGGTACTGGCTGAGCGAATTCGGCAGCAGGCCGCCCAACGGCATCGCCGTGACCGTCCCCGATCTGCGGGGCGTGCTCGCCGCGGTGGTCGCGGGGGCGGGGGTGAGCGCGCTCCCCCGCTACCTGGCCGAGCAGGCACTCACGGCGGGTTCGGTGGAACTGCTGCACGAACCGGCCGCGCCGCCGCTGAACACGCTGTACCTCGCGGTGCGGGGGGGCGCGCTGGCCCATCCGCCGCTCGCGCTGGTCCACGGCCACCTGCGCACCCGGGCCCGTCTGTGGGGGCCGCTGTGACCCGTGACGTGACCCGTGAGGTGTCCCGGGCCGGCCGGCGGCGCTCGCGAAATGGGTACCGTCCCCGATACCGCCCCGGCGCGCGAGGGGCGATGGTGGATGGGGGACCCGGTCACCCGTTCCGCCGGAGGGAGAAGCCATGCGCAGCAGTGGCGTCGGGCACATCACCGTACGCAGCAGCGGCCTGCGCCGTCGTGACGTGGTCGCGTGGGCCGTACTGGCCTGCGGCATCGTCGGGGCCGTGGCCGGCATGGTGCTGCCGAACGGCCTGCTCCTCGCCGCGGGCCTGGTGCTGGCCGGGAGCGTGAGCCTGTCGGTGCCGCCGACGACCCGCCGCCGGATCCGCCGGTGAGCGCGGGCGGCCTCGGCCCGCGGTGCCCCCCGCCACGGGGGCGGGGCGGGAGGCGGTGCGGGGATCAGTCGCGGGCGTCGACCGTGGCCTCGACCCGCTCCGGTGCCCCGGCGGGCGCCGGGCCGCCGTCGCCGCGCAGTGCCGTCAGCCGCAGCGCGACCGGCTCCGTGAAGCGGGCCGTGAGCGGGCCGACGACGACCAGGATGAGGACGTACGCCGTGGCCAGCGGGCCCATCATGGGCTCGATGCCCGCGGAGACCGCGAGTCCCGCGATGACGATCGAGAACTCTCCGCGGGCGACCAGGGTGCCGCCGGCGCGCCAGCGGCCCTTCGGGCCCACCCCCGCGCGTGCGGCCGCCCAGTACCCGGTGGCGATCTTCGTGAGGGCGGTGACGATCGCCAGCGCCAGGGCGGGCAGCAGCACCGGCGGGATGCTGGACGGATCGGTGTGCAGCCCGAAGAAGACGAAGAACACGGCGGCGAACAGGTCCCGCAGCGGGCTGAGCAGCGTGTGCGCGCCCTCGGCGACCTCGCCGGAGAGCGCGATGCCGACGAGGAACGCACCGACGGCCGCCGACACCTGGAGCTGCTGGGCGATGCCCGCCACCAGCAGGGTCAGGCCGAGGACGACGAGCAGCAGCTTCTCGGGGTCGTCACTGCTGACGAACCGCGAGATGACACGGCCGTACCGGACGGCGACGAAGAGGACCAGGCCGGCGACGCCCAGCGCGATCGCGAGCGTGACGCTCCCGGCCGCGAGGCTCACACCGGCCAGCAGGGCCGTGATGATCGGCAGGTAGACGGCCATGGCGAGGTCCTCGAGGACCAGCACGCTGAGGATGACGGGCGTCTCGCGGTTGCCGAGACGGCCGAGGTCGCCGAGGACCTTGGCGATGACACCGGACGAGGAGATCCAGGTGACACCGGCGAGGACGACGGCGGCGACCGGCCCCCAGCCCATCAGGAACGCGGCGATCGCCCCGGGCACGGCGTTGAGCGTGAAGTCGACGAGTCCGGCCGGGTACTGGGTCCTCAGGTTGGAGACCAGGTCGCTTGCGGTGTACTCGAGTCCGAGCATCAGCAGCAGCAGGATGACGCCGATCTCCGCGCCGATCGCCACGAACTCCTCGCTCGCCCCGAGCGGCAGCAGGCCGCCCTCGCCGAACGCGAGACCGGCGAGCAGGTACAGCGGGATGGGCGAGAAGCGCAGCCGTCCGGCGAACCGTCCCAGCAGCCCGAGGCCGAGGATGATCGCGCCGAACTCGATCAGAAAGACAGCAGAATGCACCGCTCACTCCCGCCCGAGTATCGCCGCGGCGCCGTCCACGCCCTCGCGGGTGCCGACGACGATCAGGGTGTCGCCGCCGGCCAGGCGGTAGTCCGGGCCCGGGGAGGGCACGGCGTCGGCCCGTCGGAGCACGGCGACGACCGAGGCGCCGGTCTCGGTGCGCAGACGCAGGTCGCCCATGACGCGGCCGTTCCACACGGAGTGGGCGGACAGCTCGATGCGCTCGGCGACGAGACCGAGGTCGGTCGTGTGCAGCACGCTGGGACTGTGGTGGTCGGGCAGCAGGGCGTCGATGAGCGAGGCCGCCTCGGCGCTCGTCAGGTGGAGCGACTGCGCGCAGGCGTCGGGATCGTCCGGCCGGTAGACGTTGACCGACCTCGTCCCGTCGCGATGGGCGATCACCGAGAGGTGGCGGTGTTCGCGGGTGGTGAGGTCGTACTGGACACCGATGCCCGGCAGGGGCGTGGTGCTCATCCGTGGAGCGGGCACGGCCCGTCCTCCTTGTCCGTTCAATGCGTGCAACGACTGCTCGCGCGGTGGCCGCCCCCTGGAGGGGGCGGCCACCGCACACGCCGCGCCATCGTTTCATCCCCGTACCGTGGCGCGATATGGGTGTCAGCACGGATGGACAGGGGCCGCGTCCGGCCGGAAGGCTGGGCGTGGACACGAGTGAGCCGCAGGCCACGGGCCTGCGGCTGTGGCGCGGGCGCACGACGGCGACGATGGGACCGAAGCCCTTCGAGGAAGGCGGGACCATGTCGCTGTTCTGGCGGATCTTCCTGCTGAACGCCGCGGTGCTGATCGCGGCCGTGCTGCTGCTGCTCGGCCCGGTGACGGTGTCCACTCCCGTGCTGCTGGCCGAGGCGCTGGTGATCGGCGTCGGCCTGGTGGTGATGCTGGTCGCCAACGCGGTGCTGCTGCGGATCGGTCTCGCCCCGCTCGCCCGGCTCACCCGGGCGATGACCTCGGCCGACCTGCTGCGCCCCGGCAGCCGTGCGGCGGTCGCCGGGCCGGGTGAGGTGGCCGAGCTGATCACCACGTTCAACACGATGCTGGAGCGGCTGGAGGCCGAGCGGGCGACGAGCAGCGCCCTGGCGCTGTCCGCCCAGGAGGCGGAGCGGCAGCGGATCGCGCAGGAGCTGCACGACGAGGTGGGGCAGACGCTGACCGCGGTGCTGCTGCATCTGAAGCGGACGGCCGATCAGGTGCCCGAACCGCTGCGGGAGGACCTGCGCCAGGTGCAGGAGACGACCCGCGGCGGGCTCGACGAGATCCGCCGGATCGCCCGGCGGCTGCGCCCGGGGGTGCTGGAGGAGCTCGGGCTGCACAGCGCGCTGCGCGCGCTGGCGGCCGAGTTCACCGCCCCGGGGCTGACGGTGCGCCACCACATCGCCCCCGGGCTGCCCGAGCTGGACGACAAACGGGAGCTGGTGGTGTACCGGGTGGCGCAGGAGAGTCTGACGAACACGGCCCGGCATGCCGGTGCGCGTGCCGTGGAGCTGCGTCTGGAGCCCGGCCCCGGTGGCGCCGTGGACCTCGTGATCCGCGACGACGGCGGCGGGCTCGGCGGCGCGCCGGAGGGCTCCGGCATCCAGGGGATGCGCGAGCGTGCCCTGCTCATCGACGCCGGGCTGACGCTCGGCCCGTCGGCGGACGGCGGAACGGAGGTGCGTTTGCGCGTGCCGGCCACGGAAGGAAGCACCGTATGACGACCCAGGCGCCCGGACGGGCGGCCCGCATCCTGCTCGCCGACGACCACGCGCTGGTGCGGCGCGGGGTGCGGCTCATCCTCGACGGCGAGCCGGACCTCACGGTGGTCGCCGAGGCGGGCGACGGCGCCGAGGCCGTCGCCCTCGCGAGGACCGAGGAGATCGACCTTGCGGTGCTCGACATCGCGATGCCCCGGCTGACGGGTCTCCAGGCCGCCCGCGAGCTGTCGCGGCTCCGGCCCGAGCTGCGGATCCTCATCCTCACGATGTACGACAACGAGCAGTACTTCTTCGAGGCGCTGAAGTCCGGGGCGAGCGGCTACGTCCTGAAGTCGGTCGCCGACCGGGACCTCGTCGAGGCGTGCCGTGCCGCCATGCGCGACGAGCCGTTCATCTACCCGGGCGCCGTCACCACACTGATCCGGCGCTATCTGGACCGGGCGCGGGAGGGCGACCCGCTGCCGGAGCGGGCGATCACCGAGCGCGAGGAGGAGATCCTCAAGCTGGTCGCGGAGGGGCACACCTCCAAGGAGATCGGCGACCTGCTGGTGATCAGCGCGAAGACCGTGGAGCGGCACCGGGCCAACCTGCTGCAGAAGCTGGGGCTCAAGGACCGGCTGGAACTGACGCGCTACGCGATCCGGGTCGGCCTCATCGAACCGTGAGCGGGAACCGTGAGCCCTCCCCCGCATTGGTCCGGACCTGTGTATTGCCGGGCCGGGTGACCGCCGTCAAGCTGCCCGTATGGAACTGGAGTTGCGGCACCTGAAGACGATCCGGGCCATCGCCGACGCCGGCAGCCTCACCAAGGCCGCGACGGCGCTCGGACTCGCCCAGCCGGCGCTCAGCGCCCAGCTGCGCCGGATCGAACGCTCCCTCGGCGGGACGCTGTTCGAACGCGGCCGCTGCGGGGTGCGGACCACCGCGCTCGGCGAACTCGTCCTCGACCGGGCCCGCGTGGTGCTGCCCGCGGTGCACGACCTCCAGGAGGAGGCGGTCCGCTTCGCGCGGGGGTGGGACGGCGGCCGCCGGGGCTTCCGGCTCGGGGGCACCCACGGGCCGCTGCTCGGCGGGCTCATCGACCGGCTCGCCGAGGCCGAGCCGGACGCGAGCGTGGCCACCCACACCTCCTGGTCCGAGCGGGAGATCGCCGCGCAGGCCGTCGAGGGGCGCCTGGACTACGCGCTGATCGGCACCTGCGGCGAGAGCGCGCCGCCCCAGGCGGGCCGGCTGGCGTGGACCGAGGTGGCCCGCGACCCGGTGTTCGTGATGCTGCCCACCGGGCATCCGCTCGCCGGGCGCGAGGAGATCGCCCTCGCCGAACTGGCGGGCCAGGACTGGGCGGACGTCCCGGGCGACGGCTGCTTCGGCGACTGCTTCGCCGCGGCGTGCGTACGGGCCGGCTTCACCCCCGCCCGTGTCTACGAGACCGACACCGCGTCCTGTGTGCACCTGGTGCAGGTGGGCCGGGCGGTCGGCCTGTGCCGGGCCACCTTCCCCACCACCCCCGGGCTCGTGACCCGCGCGCTCGCCGGGACGCCGCTGGTCTGGCGCCACCTCCTCGGCTGGCATCCCGCGTCGGCCGCCGCGACCGGGGCTCCCGCGGTCATCGCCCATGTGCGGGCGGCCCACCGCGAGGCCGCCGGACGCAGCACGAGTTACTCCCGGTGGCTGGCGGCGGGCGGCACCGCGCCCCGCCATAACGCGATGCAGGGGGCCGGCTGACATCTGCTCGGCGGGGGCCCGCGGTCCCTACGGTTTCGGCACACCTCACCCGAGACCGAGGGGACTCCCCATGTTCCACAGACATGCCAGGGCAGCGTGCGCGGGCGCCGTGGCCGTCGGCGCGCTCGTCCTGGCCTCGCTGCAGGGCACCGCGTCCGCCGTGCCGTCCACGGCGGACCCGGCCGTCCGCACCGCCGCGCGGACACTGGGCACGGACGCGGTCCGGCCCGAGCTGCTGAACGCCATGCAGCGCGATCTGGGACTGACCCGCCCGCAGGCCGAACGGCGCCTGGTGAACGAGGCCGAGGCGGGCGCCGCCGCGGCCCTCCTCCGGCAGCGCCTGGGCGCCTCGTTCGCCGGGGCGTGGGTGTCGGGCGCGGAGTCGGGCACGCTGACGGTGGCGACGACGTCGCCCGCCGGCACGGCGGCGATCCGGTCGGCGGGCGCCGAGGCGCGGCCCGCCGCCCACTCGCTCGCCGCACTGGACCGCGCCAAGGCCGCCCTCGACCGGGCGGCGGTGCGCGGCGGTTCGGCCGGGGTGCCCGTCTGGTACGTGGACGTGCGCAGCAACAGCGTGGTGGTGGCGGCGCGGGACACGGCGGCGGCCGAGTCGCTGATCGCCAGGAGCGGTGCGGACCGGGCGCCGATCCGGGTGACCCGCACCGCCGAGGCGCCGCGTCCGCTCCACGACATCCGGGGCGGCGACGCGTACTACATGGGCGGCGGCGGCCGGTGCTCGGTCGGCTTCGCGGTCACCCGCGGCACCCAGCACGGCTTCGCCACGGCCGGTCACTGCGGCCGCGCGGGCACCGCCACCAGCGGCTGGAACCAGGTGGCCCAGGGCACCTTCCAGGCGTCCACCTTCCCCGGCCGGGACACCGCGTGGGTGCTGGCGAACGCCAACTGGACGTCGACGCCCTACGTCAAGGGTGCGGGCGGCCAGAACGTGCAGGTCACCGGCTCGGTGCAGCAGCCGGTCGGGGCGTCGGTGTGCCGGTCCGGCTCGACCACCGGCTGGCACTGCGGCACCATCCAGCAGCACAACACCAGCGTCACCTACCCGGAGGGCACGATCACCGGTGTGACCCGCACCTCGGTGTGCGCCGAGCCCGGCGACTCGGGCGGCTCGTACATCTCGGGCAGCCAGGCGCAGGGCGTCACCTCGGGCGGCTCCGGCGACTGCCGCACCGGCGGGACCACCTACCACCAGCCGGTCAACCCGCTGCTCCAGGGATACGGCCTGACCCTGCGGACGACCACGGGCGGGGAGGAGCCGCCGCCGGGCGGCGAGCCCGGCGGCACCTGGGCCGCGGGCACGGTCTACACCGCGGGTGACCGGGTCTCCTACGGCGGCGCCGACTACGTCTGCCTCCAGGGCCACCAGGCCCAGGCGGGCTGGGAGCCGTCGAACGTCCCCGCGCTGTGGCGGCGCGCGTGACGGCCTGACCGGGGGGCGCGTGCCGCGGGGGGCCGCGGCACGCGTGGTCAGGCGCCGGCCCCCGGGATCGTGGGCCCGGGGGCCGGCCGGCCGTCCGACGGCAGGAAGTGGAAGCCGGGCCGGGGGTGCATCAGGAAGTCGTGGTGCGAGATGTTCCACGCGTACGCGCCGGACAGCCCGAAGAGGACCCGGTCACCGGCCCGCAGGCCGGGGGCCGGGACCCGGCGCGCCAGGACGTCCTTGGGCGTGCACAGCTGCCCGGTGAGGGTGACCCGGCCGGTCCGGGCTCCGGGGCGGGGCCACGGGGACGTCCAGGTGTCCACGGGCAGCACCGTGCAGGGCTGGTCGTGTCCCTTGGTGGCGGGGGTGCGCAGATGGTGGGTGCCGCCGCGGACCACGGCGAAGTCCTCGCCGCGGCTGTGCTTCACGTCCAGCACCTCGGTGGCGTACCAGCCGCAGTACGCGGTCAGGGCGCGGCCCGGTTCGACGCGCAGCCGCAGTCCGGGGCGGGAGGCGAGGAGCAGGCCGAGTCCCCGCCCGTACCCGGTCCAGTCGAAGCGGGCGGCCGGACGGGCGTAGTCCACGGTCATGCCGCCGCCGATGTTCACCTCGTGCAGCGGCGCCCGGTGACGGGCGGTCAGCTCCTCGGCCCAGCTCACCACGGAGGCGGCGACGGACAGCAGGGCGGGCGCGTCCAGTCCGCTGGCCAGGTGGGCGTGGACGCCCCGCAGCGCGAGCCGGGGCGAGCCGTTCACCAGGCGCACCGCCTCGTCGGCGTCGGCCGGGTCGATGCCGAACGGGCTCGGCGTCCCTCCCATGGCGAGCGCGCTGCCGCGCGACGCCTCCGGGTCGAGGGGCAGGTTGAACCGCAGCAGGACACCGACGGGGAGGCCGGTCCGGGTGCCGGCGGCCAGCAGGTCGAGGACGCGCAGCTCGTGCAGGCTCTCGGCGTGGAAGCGGTGGACCCCGGCACCGAGGGCGGCGCGGATCTCGTCCGGCGTCTTGCCCGGTCCGCCGAACGCCAGGGGCCGGCCCGGCACGGCGGCCGCGACATGGGCGAGTTCGCCGCCGGAGGCGACCTCGAAGCCGTCGCAGTACGGCGACAGGGCGGCCAGCAGCGGGGGCTCCGGGTTGGCCTTCGCCGCGTAGTACAGCTCGACGCCCGCCGGCAGGGCCGCGCGGACGGCGGCGGCGTGCTCGCGGAGGGCGTCCAGGTCGTAGAGGTAGGCGGGCAGGCCGGCGGGACCGAGTGCGAGGGCCAGGTCCCGGACTGCGGTCGTGGGGGCGGTCATCGGGTCTCCGTGCCGGTGCGCGCCCCGGGCGTCGTGCGCGGCGGGGCGAGGGGCGAGTCGATCAGGACGTAGCCGGCGTCGCGGTCCGCGTCGCGCCGCCAGCGCGTCAGCAGGTTGGCCTTGGCGGGCAGCGGCGCCCCGGCGAGCAGTGCCGTGAGCTCGGGGCGGGCCGGGCCGTGCTCGTCGGCGTACCGGGCCAGCACCCCCCGGACCTCCTGCCACAGGGCGTGTTCCAGGTGCGGGTGGCGGTCGGCGAGCGCGGCGAGGAGTTCGGCGGCGTGGTTGACCAGCAGGCAGTAGACGACCCGGTGCCAGCCGCGGGCGGGGTCGTAGGTGAGCGGGCCCGCGACCTGCGGCGGCAGCGCGGCGAGGGCCCGCGCATGCGGTCCGGGCAGCAGCTTGGCGCCCTCCAGGTCCCGCAGCAGGATCTGGACCGGCAGGCCGTCGGGGTCGACGCAGACCACCACGTTCTGCAGATGGGGTTCGAGGACGAGGCCGTGGTCGAAGTAGGCGGCGAGCACGGGCGGCACCAGCAGCTCCAGATACCGGCGCCACCAGTCGAGGGCGGCTCCGGGGCCGCGCCCGGCGAGCAGGTGGCCGACGCGGCCGGGCCCGTTGGGGTACTCGTCGGCGACGGCGGCCGCGAGCAGCGCGGTGGTGCCCTCGCGCTGATGGCGGCCGAGGCCGTCGCGGACGATGACGCCGAGACCTTCGAGCAGCTCGCGGTCGGGGGCGGACCCGGGGCCCGGCAGGGCGAGACTGCGGTAGGCCGGTTCGCGCAGGACGGCCGTGCCGGGGAAGCGGGCGGCGAGGGCCTCGAAGACGGGCCGCAGCAGCCGGGTGAGCGCGACCGCGCCGCTGAGCTCGTAATGGGCGTTCTTGCGGACGCAGTTGGTGATGCGGACGTCCAGACTGAACTTGAGGAAGGTCTCCCCGTCGTACAGCGTGCGCACGGAGGCCGTCGGCACGAAGGGCACGCTCCCGGTCCCCAGGTCGAGGACGTCGCCCCGGGCCAGCGCCGCGCGCAGCGCGGGCCGTTCGCGCAGGAGGTCGTACTGCCACGGATGGGCGGGGAGCAGCCGGTAGCCGGGCGGTGCGTCGCCGAGCCGGTCGAGCGGGGACGCGGCCCCGGGCTCCGCGCACTCCTCGGCCGTGAGCCCGGCGCGGACGGCGAGCAGCCGCAGCCCGAACGCGGCGCCCGCCTCCGGGGCGTAGGCGGCCCAGCGGGACGGTTCGCCGCCGTGGGCCTTGGGGGTGGGGTGGAAGCGGTGGCCGAGGAGCAGCGACTGCTCGGAGGCGAGGTAGGCGGCGAGCGCGCCGCTGCCGTGGACCCTGCGGGGAGCGGCGAGGGCGGTCCTGACGGCGCGGTGGCCGGCCGTCAGCTGCGCGAGGAACTCGTCGTTGGCGACCCCGCTGCGCAGGGTGAGTTCGGCGTGGACGTGTTCGGCCAGCCGCTGCCAGGACAGGGGTGTCCAGCCGCCGTCGCGCCGCTCGGCGACGGGTCCGGTGAAGCGGTGGGCCCCGGTCGGCGAGGCGCGGCGCAGGGCGACACCGAGGGTCGTGCCGCGGCGCGGCAGGCGCAGCGTCAGACGGCCGTCGGCGAGCGAGGTCTGCCCCTCGGGGCCCGAGATCTCGCGCACCAGGCAGTTGAGCAGGGTGTGGGCGACGGCGTCGTCGGCGGACGGGACCGCGGGCGGCGGGTTCCCGGCGTCCTCGCCGTGCCGTACCCGTGCGTCGTCAAACCGCGCGAGGGCGTGGCGGGCGAGGACGTCGTCCGCGCCGACGACCGGGCCGCCCTCCTCGGGCACTGCGAACGCATCAGGGACCGCCGGCCCGGCGC
>NZ_RDBP01000056.1:5406-27385 GCF_008042045.1 Streptomyces sp. T39 | reverse complement strand
GCCATGACGGTGACGAAGAACATCATCCAGCTGTAGGACGGCGCTGCGGTGTAGAAGATACCGAAGACGCAGACGGCGACCAGGGCTGCGGTGGGGAGTGCCTGCCCGGCCCACCACCCGCCAGGCGTTCCAGGCCACGGTGGCGTGCGCGGTGGCCCTCGCGGCCGGGCAGCTGGTCTCGGGCGACCGGTGGTACTGGGCCGTCGGCACCGCGTGGTGGATCTTCGTCAACACCGCGTCGCGCGGCGAGACGCTCGTCCGCGGTTTCCGCCGGGTGGTGGGCACCGTCACCGGCATCGCGGCCGGGCTGCTCGTCGCGGTCCCGGTGGCCGGGCAGGCACTCCCCACCGCAGCCCTGGTCGCCGTCTGCGTCTTCGGTATCTTCTACACCGCAGCGCCGTCCTACAGCTGGATGATGTTCTTCGTCACCGTCATGGCCGGCCTGCTCTACGGGCTCCTCGGCGTCCTGCACCCGGGGCTGCTGGTGCTGCGGCTGGAGGAGACCGCCGTCGGCGCGGCGGCCGCCGCGCTCGGCGTCGCCCTTCTGCCCGTCACCACGCACGCGGCGACCGACGCCTGGATCCGCCGGGCCGTCGAGTGCGTGCACCGCTGCACCGCCGAGGCCGCCCGCCGGCTCGGGGGCGACGAGCAGGCCGACCCCGCGCCGCTCGTCGCCGAACTGGAGACGCTGCTCGGCCGCGTGCGCCTCTCGCTCGCGCCGCTGGTGCACCCCCTGAGCCCGCTGCGCGCCCGCCGGGCCAGGGCCCGTCAGGTCATGGAGCTGCTCGACGTGTGCGCCCGCGAGATCAAGGGGCTCTCCGCCGTCGCCGCCGACCCGCAGGCCTCCCACGACGCCCGGCTGACCGCCGCCTGCCGGAGGGTCGAGACCGCGGTCCACGCGCTGGTGCCGCCGTGCTCCACCGCCCGCCGCGCCATGGACTTCGGCCCCGCCCCGCAGCACCACCCGGGAGCCGAGGCCGCCCTGCGCCACCTCCACGACCTGGAGCGGGCCCTCGTCGAGCTCGCCGCCCCCGTCCGCACCTCCCCGCGGTCGCCTCTCGTCCCCGCCGCCTGACCTTCTCCCCCGGGTAGCCTGCGGCGGGGCGCAAGCGGTGCGCCAGTGATCATTCTTGGTCTAGACCTGGCTGCTACCGTCGGGAGCGCGCGAGGGCACGGGCGTGCCGGGGCGCGGAGGGGAGAACGCTGTGGGTGACAGCAGGGCGGACCGTGCCTTCATCGGGTCGTTCACATCGGCCGGCGGCCGGGGGATAGTCGTCGCCGAGGTGGACGCGGCGACCGGCGCGCTGACCGAGGCCGGGGGGAGCGACGCCGTCGCGGACCCGTCGTACCTCGCGGCCGGAGCCGGCGGGACCGTGCTCTACGCCGTCTCGGAGACCTCGGACGGAGCCGTCGCCGCCTTCGACACCGCTGGACCGGGGCTCCGCCCGATCGGGCCGCCCGTGCCCGTCGCGGGGGACGGGCCCACGCACCTCGCCCTGGCGCAGGGCCGGCTCCTGACCGCCAACTACGGCTCCGGCAGCGTCAGCGTCCTCGGCCTGGGGCCGGACGGGGCGCCCCGGGGGACGCCGTTCCTGCTGCGGCACACCGGCGAGGGCCCCGACCGGGACCGCCAGCGGGAGCCCCACGCCCACCAGGTGCTGCCCGACCCGTCGGGACGGTGGGTGCTCGGCGTCGACCTCGGCACCGACTCGGTGCGGGTGTGCGCCCTGGACCCGGTCTCCGGCGAACTCCGGGTCCACCGGGAGACCGCGCTGCGGCCCGGGAGCGGCCCGCGCCATCTGGTCTTCCACCCGGGCGGCCGCCACGTCTGCGTCCTCGGCGAGCTGGACCCCGCCGTCACCCTGTGCCGCTGGGACGCGGCCACGGGCGAGCTGGAACCGGTGGCCGAGATCCCGCTCGTGGCGGAGGGCGCCGAAGGCCTCGCCTACCCCTCCGAGCTCGCCGTCTCGCCCGACGGCCGGCGGCTCTGGGTGGCGGTGCGGGGTCAGGACACCATCGCCGTGCTGGAACTGGACGAGGGCTTCGAGAAGGGCGAACTCGTCGCCACCGTGCCGTGCGGCGGCCACTGGCCCCGCGATCTCGTGCTCGACCCGGGGGGCCGCAGGCTCTACGTGGCGAACGAGCGCTCCGGCGACGTCACCTGGTTCGACCTCGACCCCGCCACGGGCCTCCCGCACCGCGGGGGTTCCCTCCCCGTCCCGGCCGTCTCCTGCGTCCTCTTCGCCTGACGGCGAGGGCGCCCCTGTCCGGCGCGTGAGCGGCGTCCCGGGGCGTCGCTCAGGGGCGGGGCCGGGCGTGCGCGTGCCCGCATGCGCCGGGGTTGCGGCCCCGGGGCGGGCGTGTGGATGTGCCGGCCCACACCGCACGCGGGCGTGCGGCGTCGCTCCCCGGATCGGGCCCGGGCTTCGGGGGGCGTGGCCGCGGTCCCGGGGCGGCCTGCTGCCGTGTTCTCGCGCGCCGGGCGGGCCGGGTTCACGGCCCGGAGCGCAGGCGGGCCGCGGGCCCGGCAGGTGCGGGGTTCTGCCCGGGGCGTGCGGCGTCGCTCCCCGGATCGGGCCTGGTCCGGGCCCCCGTACGCCCTGTGGCCACGTCTTTGCGCGCCGGGCGCGGGCGCCGGGCCCATGGCCCGGCGTGCGCGAGGCCGCGGACCCCCGGGCCGCGCGTTCCGGGGAGGGGGCCGGGCCCGGAGGACTCGCCGGTCGTGGCCGCGGTGCGGGCCGTGGCCGGGGGCACCGCCCGGGGGCGTGCTCTTCTGCGCCGGGCGCGGACGGGGCCGGCCCGGGGATCCCCATGCGGCGCTGACGTGTCTGCCCGCGGGGCGCCGCCCCGGGGACCTCCGTGCGTTGCTCGGAGACGGGGCCGTGCCACGGCACCCCGGAGCGGCCGGGCGCGAGCCCCGCGCGCGGGGCATGCCGCAGGCCCCGGGCATCGGCGGCCGGGATCGGCCGGCTGCCCGGGGCCTTGCGGTGGCGTGTCAGCGCTGCTGCGTGCCCTGCGGCTGGGTGATGCCCAGCGCCGTCGCGTACTGCGACAGCACGAGCTTGCCGATCGCCGGGTAGGCGCCCAGTGCCTCGGCCGTGGCGCACCCCGCGTCCTTGGCGGCCGAGTCGAGCAGGCCCTCGGGCAGCTCCGGACCGACCAGGTACGGGGCGAGCGCCAGCTGCACCGAGCCGGAGCCGCGCAGCTGCTCGGCGATCGCGGCGACGGAGCCCTCCTCGTCGAGCGCGGCGGCCATCACGGGGACGGCGAGACGCGCGGCGAGCAGCATGCCGGTGATCCCGGCGGCCTGCACGGCCTCCTCGCCGCCCACGGTCGCCAGGATGATGCCGTCGGCGGCGGTGGCCACCGTGAACAGGCGCGCACGGTCGGCGCGGGCGAGGCCCGCCTCCGACAGGCGCACGTGCACGGCCTCGGCGAGCAGCGGGTGCGGACCGAGGACGTCGGTCAGCTCCGCGACGGCGCCGCTGTCCATGACGCCCTGCCGGATCCGGCGCATCTGCGCGTTGTCCGGGCCCACCAGCAGCGGGACCACGACGGCGGCGGGGCCCTGCGGCTCGGCCACCTCGCGGCCGGCGGCGCGAGCGATCTCGTAGCGCTCGGTCCGCTGGGCCGCGACGCCCGCGACCACGGACGCGAGTGTGGGGTATTCGGCGTCGTCGCCCTCGACGTAACCGATGCCGACCTCCAGGCCGGGCAGCTCGGACCGGGCGATGCTTATGACCTCTTCGGCCAGACCGCGCATGGTGGGCGCGGGAGCGCCGGGCACGGCGAGCACGAGGGCGGGTGCGCCCTCGGGAGCGGCCACCGGTTCCGGGCGGCGGTGTCGCCCGGACTGACGGGGGCGCGGCATTCGTACTGGCAGGCCGGGTGCGGGCCCAGTGGGGGAGCTCATGGCGCCGCATGCTACTGGTTTTGCCGCCGCGGCTGTTCGGGGAGGGGTCAGTCGCGCGTCATATGCCCGTGTTGCTCCGCGGTTGTCCGCCATGAGTGGTAGGGATGCTCCGCCCCGATCCGTCGTATACGTGGAGCATCGTCGGATGCGTCGGCAGCCGCAGCGAGTCCGTGGCCAGCGCACCGGCCAGCAGCAGCGCACCGGCCAGCGGGTCGCCCGACGCGGGCGCCTGGGCCGCATGGGGAGCGAGGCGCGCCAACTCCGCCCGCAGCGGCACCAGCAGGGGGTCGCCGATCCGGAACAGACCACCCGTGAGGGACACCCGGCAGCCCTCCGGCGCCGCTGTGGCCGGGGGACAGACGGCGGCGGCCGACTCGGCGATCGCCTCCGCCGCGCGCGTCAGGATGCCGGCGGCCACCGGGTCCCGCCCCGCGCAGGCGGCGACCTCCGGGGCGAACGCGGCCAGCACGGCGGGGCGGTCCGTCCGGGGATACAGCAGCGCCGGCAGGTCATGCGGCGGCCCGAGGACGGCCGTCGACCGCTCCAGCAGCGGCAGCGACCCGCCGCGCCGTCCGTCGTGCGCGCGCAGCGCCGCCTCCAGGCCGGCCCGCCCGATCCACGCCCCCGAGCCGCAGTCGCCCAGAAGATGCCCCCAGCCGTCGGCACGCCGCCAGCCCGTGAGGTCGGTGCCCAGCGCGATCATTCCGGTCCCTGCGGCGACCACCGCTCCGGGCGACTGGCCGAGCGCGCCGGCGTACGCGGTGACGGCGTCGGCCGCCAGGCCGACGGTGCGCGCGCCCAGTGCGGACGCCAGCGCCCGGGGCAGTACGGCGCGCAGTCCGTCCCCGAGGGTGGCCATGCCCGCGGCTCCGATCACCACGGCGGACACCGTGTCCCCGCCGCCGTGGCCCGAACGCTCCAGCAGGGTGCGCGCCATCGGGAGCAGCAGTTCCCGCATGTGCCCGGCGTCGATCCCGTCCGGACCGGTCCTGACCGGCTGCCGTCCGGCCAGCGTCTCGGCGCTGCCGGGTGCGGCCGCGTCCGCGAGGGCGACCCGCAGCCCGGAGCCGCCCGAGTCGACGCCGAGGACGAGCGGACCGGTCACCACGGGCACGGCGCACCGCCGCTCTCGGACGAACGCCTGCGCGACCTCATGGACCGGCTCCGGTGGAGAAGAAGGGGACGACGGCCGGAAGCCTAGCGCCCGGTGCGCCGGTGCGGAACCGTCGTGATCTTCCGCCGCGCCCCGGGTCTTCCATGATCGGCTCGATCGACCGGGGCCCGTGTGGGCCGGTAGGGTGACGCGCTGTGGCAGCACGACCGTTGAATGAACTGGTGGAGCCCGGCTGGGCCGAGGCATTGGGTCCGGTCGCCGGACGCATCGCGGCGATGGGGGACTTCCTGCGCGCGGAGATCGCGGCGGGCCGTACGTATCTCCCGGCGGGAGCGAACGTCCTGCGTGCGTTCCAGCAGCCGTTCGACGAGGTGCGGGTCCTGATAGTCGGTCAGGATCCCTACCCCACACCGGGGATGGCGATCGGCCTGAGCTTCGCCGTGGCGCCCGAGGTGCGGCGTCTGCCGGGCAGCCTGGAGAACATCTTCCGGGAGCTCAACACGGACCTCGGTCTGCCGCGCCCCTCCAACGGCGATCTGACGCCGTGGACCCGGCAGGGCGTGCTCCTGCTCAACAGGGCGCTCACCACCGCCCCCGGCAAGCCGGCCGCGCACCGCGGCAAGGGCTGGGAGGACGTGACGGAGCAGGCGATCCGCGCCCTGGCCGCGCGGGGCAAGCCGCTGGTCTCGGTGCTGTGGGGGCGCGACGCGCGCAACCTGCGCCCGCTGCTGGGCGATCTGCCCGCGATCGAGTCGGCGCACCCCTCGCCCATGTCGGCGGACCGCGGATTCTTCGGTTCCCGTCCCTTCAGCCGGGCCAACGACCACCTGATGCGCCTCGGAGCGCAGCCGGTCGACTGGCAACTGCCCTGACGCGAGGCACCGCTGACGCCCCGTCCGGACCGCTCGCGCGCCCCGGCGGGCACGGCTTCGCCGCCCGTCCCCGGGCGGGGGACGGGCGCCGCCGGAACGTGCAGGGGCGTCCCCGTCAGCCCAGCACGGCCGCTCGCACGCACAGCACGTCCGGGAGGTGGGAGGCGAGCTGCCGCCAGGTGTCGCCGTCGTCCGCGCTCGCGTACACCTCGCCGTTGCGGTTGCCGAAGTAGATCCCGGCCGGGTCGGCGCCGTCGGTGCACATGGCGTCCCGCAGCACCGTGCCGAAGTGGTCGCCCTGCGGCAGGCCCGTGCTGAGCGCCTCCCAGCTGTCGCCGGCGTCCCGGGTGCGGAAGACGCGGCACCGCCGGCCGGCCGGGACACGGTCCGAGTCGGCGGTGATCGGGAAGACGTAGGCGGTGTCCGCGCGGTGGGGGTGGGCCACCACGGCGAAGCCGAAGTCGGAGGGGAGCCCCGCGCCGATGTCGGTCCAGGTCTCACCGGCGTCGTCGCTGCGGTAGACGCCCCAGTGGTTCTGCAGGTACAGCCGGTCGGGGTCGGCCGCGTCCTGGGCGATCTTGTGCACGCACTGGCCGAACTCCGGCTGCGGGTCCGGCAGGAAGACCGCGGAGACCCCCGTGTTGGACGGGGCCCAGCTGGCCCCGCCGTCCTGGGAGCGGAAGACGCCGGCGGTCGACACGGCCACCGTCACCGCCGCGGTGTCGCGTGCGTCGGTCACCACCGTGTGCACGGCCTCACCGCCGCCCCCGGGCACCCACTGGGAACGGGTCGGGTGCTCCCACAGCGGCCTGACCAGGTCGAAGCTCTCGCCGCGGTCCTCGGAACGGAACAGCGCGGCCGGCTCCGTGCCCGCGTAGACCACGTGCGGTTCGGCTGCGGAGGCCGGGTGCAGCTGCCACACCCGCTCCAGCGAGGCCCCGGTCTCCTTGGGGAACTTCACGGCGGGGCGGTCCGGTTCGACCCAGGTCGTGCCGAGGTCGTCGGAGTGGAAGACGGACGGCCCCCAGTGCGCGCTGTCCCCGCCCACCAGCAGCCGGGGCACGTCCCCGCGGGTGTCGATGCCGATCGAGTACACGGCCTGCGCGGCGAAGTGGGGGCCGTCGAACTCCCATGATCCGCCGCTTCTGCGGCCGATGAAGAGCCCCTTGCGTGTACCCACGGTGAGCAGTACTTCCGTCATGACCGGATCCTTCCAGGACGCCGTTGTCTCGGATACGGGCCAGTCTGCACCTGACCACGGACAACGTCCTGTGCTGCGGTGTGCGCGCCGGCCCGGCGACGGAAGGGGTGACCGGCGCCGGCGGCGGAACTCATCGGTCGCCGCCCGGCAGCCGGTCACCGGCCGTGTTTCCGGGACCGGCTGCCGGCGCCGGTCACCCGGCGTGGCTGCCAGGCGCAGCCCGGTCACCGGGCCGTACTCGGAGCCACGCCGGGCCGGGGTTGTGCTCAGACCGCGCGCGCGTACTGCGGCGGCACGCCCACCTCGCCGCCGAGGGTCCTGGCCGCCTGCCGTGCCCAGGAGGGGTTGCGGAGCAGCTCACGGCCGAGGAGCACGGCGTCCGCCTCGCCGTTGGCGAGGATCTTCTCGGCCTGCGCCGCGTCGGTGATCAGCCCGACCGCGGCCACCGGGAGACCCGTCTCCGCCCTGACGCGCGCGGCGAACGGCACCTGGTAGCCGGGGCCGGTCGGGATGCGCACCCCGGCGGCGTTGCCGCCGCTGGAGACGTCCAGCAGATCGACTCCGTGCTCCTTCAGCACCGCGGCGAGGCGGACGGTGTCGTCCACCGTCCAGCCGCCCTCGTCCAGCCAGTCGGTGGCCGAGATCCGGAAGAACAGCGGCAGTTCGGCGGGCCAGACGGCGCGCACGGCGTCCACGACCTCGAGCGCGAAGCGGGTGCGGTTCTCGAAGGAGCCGCCGTACTCGTCGGTCCGGCGGTTGCTGTGGGGGGAGAGGAACTCGCCGATCAGGTAGCCGTGCGCACCGTGCACCTCCGCGACCTGGAAGCCGGCCGCCAGGGCGCGGCGTGCGGCGTCGGCGAACTGCCCGACGACCGCCCCGATCTCCTCGCGGGTGAGCTCGTCGGGGACGGGGTGCCCCTCGGCGAAGGGGACCGGGCTCGGGCCGACGGGCTGCCATCCGTCCGCGTCGGGGCCCACCGGCGTGCCGCCCTTCCAGGGGCGGTCGGTGGATGCCTTGCGTCCGGCGTGGGCGAGCTGGATGCCGGCCACGGTGCCCTGGCTCCTGAGGAAGCCGGTGATGCGGCGCAGGGCGTCGGCCTGGGCGTCGTTCCAGATGCCCAGGTCGGCGGGGCTGATCCGGCCCTCCGGGGCGACGGCGGTCGCCTCCAGGAGGACGAGTCCGGTGCCGCCGGTGGCGCGGGCGGCGTAGTGGGCGAAGTGCCAGTCGCCCGCCACTCCGGCGCCGGGGCCGGACGTCTCGGCGCTGTACTGGCACATCGGGGCCATCCAGACGCGGTTCGGGATGGTCAGGGACCGCAGGGTGAAGGGCTCGAACAACGCGCTCACGGCGGGCTCCGTTCGGGTTCGTCCGGTTCTGGGCACGGGATCCGGGCGCGGCGACGCGTGCCCGGCGGGCGGCGGCCCGCCCGGGGCGGACCGGCCGAGTCGTACGATACGCATCGTAGTACGGTGGATGTCAAACTACGAGGACGTTCGTACAATGGAGCCGGGTCGCCGGACCCGGACGACCGGAAGAGCGGAGCCGCCGACGTGACCACCGTGACCAGCGCCCGAGTGCTCGATCACCCCGCGCGGGACGAGATCCGGCTGGAAGGTGTGCTGCACGCCCTCGCCGACCCGATGCGCATGAAGGTGGTGCGGGAGCTGGCGGCGGTGCCCCACGAGCTCTCCTGCTCCGACTTCGACCTGCCGGTCACCAAGTCCACCACCACCCACCACTTCCGGGTGCTCCGCGAGAGCGGCGTGATCCGGCAGGTGTACCGCGGCACGGCCAAGATGAACGGGCTGCGCCGCGACGAGCTGGAAGCCCTCTTCCCCGGCCTGCTGGACGTGGTGCTCACCGCCGCCGGCAGCGAGGCGGACCGCCTGGGCGGCGTCTGAGCACCGGGCCGGGGCCCTCGCATACGAACGCCCGCCTCCCCTCCGGGGAAGGCGGGCTCGCTGTGGCCGGGCGCCGCCCGGCCGTCCTCACATGTCGCGCATCCGGCCGATCTCGCTGGTCTGCTGGGCGATCACGTCGTTGGCCATCTCCTCGACGAGGACGTTGTTGCCCTCGGTGAGCACCTCCGAGGCCATGGTGACCGCGCCCTGGTGGTGCGTGATCATGAGCTTCAGGAACAGCTCGTCGAACGCGGCACCCTTCGCGTTCCGCAGCTGGGTCAGCTGGGCGGCCGTGGCCATCCCGGGCATCGAGCCGTGGTCGTGGCCGTGCCCGCCGGAGCCGGCCTTCGCGCCCTGGGTCTCCTGCCAGCCCTTCATCGCGTTCACCTCCGGCTTCTGCGCGGCCGCGATGCGTTCGGCGAGCTTCTTCACCGAGTCCGAGCCGGCCCGCTCGGGGGCCAGTGACGTCATCTCCAGCGCCTGCTGGTGATGGACGATCATCATCTCGACGTAGCCGTGGTCCGCGGAGTTGGGGCTGTCGTCGGGCAGTTCCTTCGCGGCCTCCTCGGCCGACAGGGTCCTGGCCGGCTCACCGGGCCTGCCGGGGGCCACCACTGACGGTCCGTCGCCCTTCGCCGCCGCCTGCGGGTCCGGCCCGGAGTCGCACGCCGTGAGGACCAGGCCGGCACAGACGGCCGCGGCCATCGCGAACCGCGTGCGGGCGCGTCGGATCCTGCGGGGCTTGAACACGGCGACCTCCTGAGCCACTTGTGGTGTGCGAGGAGCGTACTTGCTCGGAGGTAAGGAGTGTCGAGCAAAAAAATTCATTACGGCTGCGTTTCCATCTGTTGAGATGTGCATGCAAGGACACATACTGCCGGGGGTCAACGAACCGTTCGACAACGAACGGGACAAGGGAGGATGCAGTGACCCTGTTGCACACCACCCGTGCACGGCGCAGACAGTTGGGCGTGGCAGCGGCCGCGGCCGGACTGCTGGCCACGCTCCTGACGGCGGGGCCGGCGGCGGCCATCCCCGACCCGGGCGATCCGCCCGCCGAGGGCAAGGTCGCGTCGAGCGTCGCGGCCGAGACCCGGCTGGCGATCGAGAGCGGTGACATTCCGGGCGTGGACGAGGTCGTCCACAGCGACAACATCGAGCACATCACCAATCTCCCCAAGGACGCCCTCAAGGGGACCAACTCGGACCTGGCGTTCCAGGGCCGCTACGCCTTCGCCGGCAACTACGACGGCTTCACGATCTACGACATCCGCAACCCGCGGTCGCCGAAGACCGTGGCGCAGGTCCTGTGCCCCGGCTCGCAGAACGACATCAGCGTCTCGGGCGACCTGCTCTTCCTGTCCACCGACTCCTCGCGCAGCGACGACTCCTGCAACAGCACGTCGCAGCCCGCCAGCGAGAAGTCGTCGTGGGAGGGCATGAAGATCTTCGACATCAGCGACGTCCGCAACCCCAAGTACGTCGCCGCCGTCGAGACCGCGTGCGGTTCCCACACCCACACGCTCGTGCCCGAGCGCAGGAACGTTTATGTGTACGTCTCCTCGTACTCGCCCAACGCCGCCTTCCCCGACTGCCAGCCGCCGCACGACGGGATCTCCGTCATCAAGGTGCCGCGCAAGGCCCCGCAGAAGGCCGCCGTGGTGAACTTCCCGGTGCTGTTCCCGGGCGAGGGCCCCGACGGGGGCGGCAACCCGGGCGCGCCCACCAACCCGGGCGTCTCCAAGACCACGGGCTGCCACGACATCACCGTGCTCCCGTCGAAGGACCTGGCCGCCGGCGCCTGCATGGGTGACGGCATCCTCTTCGACATCGAGGACCCGGAGCACCCGAAGGTCATCGACCGCGTCCAGGACAACGTCAACTTCGCGTTCTGGCACTCGGCCACCTTCAACCAGAGGGCCGACAAGGTCGTCTTCACCGACGAGCTCGGCGGCGGCGGCGGTGCCACCTGCAACGCGGAGGTGGGCCCGAACCGCGGTGCCGACGGCATCTACGACATCAAGGGCAAGGGCGACAAGCGCAAGCTGGTCTTCCGCAGCTACTACAAGATCGACCGCCACCAGGCGGCCACCGAGAACTGCGTCGCCCACAACGGCTCGCTGATCCCGGTCAAGGGCCGCGACATCATGGTCCAGGCCTGGTACCAGGGCGGCGTCTCGGTGTGGGACTTCACCGACTCGGCACGGCCGAAGGAGATCGGCTACTTCGAGCGCGGCCCGCTCAGCGCCACCACCAATGTCACGGGAGGCTCGTGGTCCGCGTACTACTACAACGGCTACATCTACTCGAACGACATGGCCAAGGGCTTCGACGTCCTGAAGATCGACGACCGGCGCACCGACCCGGGTGAGCGGGTGCGGATGGACGAGCTGAACGTCCAGACGCAGCCCGACTACTTCGACAGGTCACACGGCTGGGGCCACTGGGACGACTGACCCGGTACGGCCTCAGGGGCCCCGCCGGGCGCATGCGCCCCCGGCGGGGCTCCGAGCTCCCAGTCCAGCCCGTACCGCTGGAACAGCTCCGCGCGCAGCCGCGCGCGGGGCATCGGCGCGCCCGGCAGCAGCACCGCGAACACCGCCCCCATGAGCAGGGCCCGCAGCAGCGGGTACTCGGTGTCCACGTCGACCGCCCCGTACCGCTCGACGGTGTCGCGCAGCAGGGCCGCGAGCCGCTGCTGCTCCGGGCACTGCACGAAGCCGTCGGCCTGGAGGATGCCCGCCATGTGCGTGCGCATCAGCACCGGATGGTCGGCCGCGAGGCCCAGGACGGCGTCGATCGCCCGGGCCAGCCGTTCCCGTCCGTCGTCCGTGCACGGCTCGCGCTCCAGCGCCTCGGCGAGCGTGCGGTGCATCAGCCGGTGGACGGCCGACTGCAGAAGATGTCGCTTGCCCGGGAAGTAGTACGAGATCAGACCCCGTGCGGAGCCCGCCCGGTCGGCGATGTCGCCGAGGGTCGTCGCCTCGTATCCGCGCTCGTCGACCAGCTCCACGGTCGCCTGGAGCAGCCGTTCACGAGATCGCCTCCGAAGCTCTTCATTGACCTCTGCGCTCCGCGGGGACATGCTGGACTCCTGCGTTGACTGGCTTGGAGCCAATATACTCAGCGCGTCCCGTCGACCTGCCGCAGGGCCGGTCGGCGGGGACTGCCACCCGGACCGGGCGACGCGGGGGATCGCCCGGTCCGGGCGGCACTCACCGAGAGCTTCCCCTCCCAGTGTGCGCCGTCGCCCCCGGGGTCCCGCGACGGCCGCGTCAGCCGCCGGTCCCCGTGGGCGCCACGGCCCGCCCGTCCGCCGCCTCCTTCGTCCGCCGGGCCAGCAGGCGGCGCTCGTACGAGGCCGCCGCCACCGCCACGACCGCCGCCCCCAGGAGCCAGCCGCCCAGCACGTCGGTCGGCCAGTGCACGCCCAGATACACACGGGTGAAGCCCACCCCCGCCACGCTGACCACCGCGAGCGCCACCGCCCACACCCGGCCGCGCCCTCCCACGCACGCGCGGTGCAGCAGCCACAGGACGAGCCCGCAGGTCAGCGCCGCCGTCATGGCGTGTCCCGACGGGAAGGCCGCGTAGTGGGCCGTGTCGACGGGGTCGGGCCACTGGGGACGCTCGCGGCCGACCAGTGCCTTGAGCGACTGCTGGAGGGCGGCCCCCAGAGCACTGGCACCGGCCACCCACACGGCGAGCAGCCGGTCGCCGCGCCGCCAGAGCCAGACGGTGACGGCCGCGGCCAGCAGCCTCATCGTCCAGGGGTCCCACACCCAGTCCGTCATGATCCGGTTCGCCCGGGTGGCCACCGGCTCGCTCACCGCCGAGCGGTGCAGGGCCTCGGTGACCGAGCGGTCGAACGCGAGCAGCGGCTCCCACGCGGTGGTGACCAGCACGGTGAGCAGCCCGGCAGCGGCCAGCAGGACCGAGCCGGTGAGCGCGGCCGCACCCGTCCGCCCGCTTCCGCCGCCGTCCATGACGGAATCGGGAGCCCTGGGTGGGCAGGGGGAGCCGGGGTGCCCGGGTGATGCATGGGGATCGGGGGAGGACATGTCCTGATCCTTGCCCGTCGCCCGGAAGTCACTCCATCGACGCGCGCCGGTCATCCGCCCCGGCGCCGGGCGGCGGGACGCGCCGGGCGTCGCGGGGCGCCGGGCCGTGGCGAGCCCGTCAGCGCAGCGCGTGCAGCGCCGGCACGAAGGCGACGAACAGCGGGACGACGGGCACCAGCGCGGCCGCCGCGGTGACCCTCAGCCGACGGCCCGCGGTGAACCGGGGCACCGGGCTCAGCAGCCGGTTCACCCGCTGGGGCACCTGCCCCCCGGGAGGGGGGCACGGGCCGAAGGCGCCGTTCTCCTCGTTGAGTCCGACGAGCGCGAGGGCGATGGTCAGCCGGCCGAAGCGGCGGGAGGCCACGTCGTCGGCGGCGAGCTCGACCAGCCGGTGCATCTCGTCCCGGAAGGCGGCGAACACCGGGATCTGCGGGAATCCGCCCGCCAGCGCCGAGGAGCAGTGCAGCAGCCAGTCGTGGCGGGCGTCGGCGTGCCCCTGCTCGWGGGCGAGCACGGCGTCCAGCTGGCGGCCCTTGAGCCGGCGCAGCGCGGCCGTGGTGACGACCAGCTGCGGGGCCGCTCCGGGCAGCCACCAGGCGTCGGGACGCTCGCCCTCGAGCACGACGAGGGGCGCGTCGCCGGGCTCCTCGCCGGGCAGCAGCGGGGAGCGCACCAGCAGCTCCCGCCGCCGTGCCCGGCGGCGGGCGCCGGACCGCAGGATCTCGCGGGTGAGCATGGCGCCCGTCCACAGGCCCCCGCAGGCCAGGACGACGGCGAGCGCGGCCGACCAGGGACCGGTCGCCCCGAGCGCGTACGCCTCGACGACACCGTGCGGCGCGGGGGCGAACACATGGCCCCGCACCAGCTGCCACGCGGCGGCGGCGCTGAAGACCATCGACAGGGCGAACGAGAGCAGCACGGCCGCCACCACGCACTGCCAGACCCAGAGGGCGACCACGGGCTCGCGCTCCGCCCAGTCGCCGCGCATCATCAGCCGCGGAGCGGCGACGGCGGCCACGGCGCCGAGCAGCAGCAGCGCGAGCGAGACCATCATGGACTCCAGCCTAGAAGTGCGGGCTACCCATGGGTACGGGCTTGCGGCGCAAGTGACGCACACCACTCCGCCGCCCCGGTCTCACAGCGGGAGCAGCATCGCCAGCATCGCCAGGGACATGGAAAGCCGGCAGGCGACGGCCACTTCCGGCCCGCCGCCCCATCCGGCCGCCGCGGGGACCACCGCCGCGGCCTCCGCGCCGGTCGCGCGCACGGGCACCAGACGGGTCCCGGCGTACAGGGCGTAGCCGGCGAAGTAGAGGAGCAGGGCGGCCGTCAGCAGGGGTGGCCCCGCCGGGGCGCCGGACAGGTGCGCGGTGTGTCCGGCGGCGGACGGGCCGCTCATGGCGGCGGCCATGTACACCATCGCCAGACAGCTCACCAGATGATGCAGGGGGTGGTGGTGGCCGCCGCCGCGCAGTGTCCACAGCGCACGTGCCCCGGCCGCGCCGAACACGGCCGCGTACACCGCCCAGTGCCACGACGGCAGGGTGAGCACCGCGGCCGGCACCGCCATCGCGGCCATGCCGAAACCCATCAGCGCCTCGCCCCCGGCCGCCTCGCGCGCCGCGCCGCGGCATCTGCGCATCCGGAGGAGGCAGTACGCGCCCGTCGCCAGGCACGACATCATCAGCAGCCAGCCGGGCACCGTCGGATGGTGCACGCGTCTCCCCCTTCGACCGTGTACCGGACGGGCGTCCGGCGCCCACCAGGGAAGCGATGCCCGCCCGGTGACCGCGTACGCGAGCGCACAGGCGTACGGGGGGAGCGCGAGCGGGCGCGCACCGCCCGGGGCGGCCGACGGCCCCTGCCGGCACGGGCGTTACGCTCGTCCGCAGACCACCGTGCCGCCGGCACCCAGCAGGAACGGAGCCGTCCATGGACACCGCCACCTCCCCGGTACACGGCGAGATCACCTATCGCGACGCCGTGCCGGCCGACGTCCCCGCACTCGTCGCGCTCATCGAGTCGGCGTACCGGGGGGAGTCGAGCCGGGCCGGCTGGACGACCGAGGCGGACATCCTCGACGGGCGGCGCACCGACGCCGAGGGCGTGAGCGAGGTCATCACCACGCCCGGCAGCCGTCTGCTGGTCGCGGAGCGCGACGGGGTGCTCGTCGCCTGCTGCCAGCTGGAGCACCGGGGCGACGCCGCGTACTTCGGCATGTTCGCCGTCCGGCCGGGACTCCAGGGCGAGGGGCTCGGCCGCACCGTGATGGCCGAGGCGGAGCGCCTCGCGGCCCGAAGCTGGGGCGTGCGCGAGATGCACATGACGGTGATCACCGTCCGGGAGGAGCTGATCGCCTGGTACGAGCGCCGGGGCTACCGCCGTACGGGCACGCTCAGCCCGTTCCCGTACGGCGACGAGCGGTTCGGGATCCCGCAGCGCGACGACCTCGCCTTCGAGCTGCTGGTGAAGGAACTCGACCGCCCGCACGGCTGACCGCACGGCCGGGCGCCCCGTTCTCCTCCGCCGGCCGCGCGCCGCCGTCCGCGGGTCGGGCGGCGGTGTCCGGGGGCCCCGCGGCCACCGCGCCGCCGTCCGCCGGTCAGGCGGTGAAGCGGCCGGTCCGGCGGATCTCGGGGAAGTCGGTCGTGGCGCCGTCGAGCTCCAGGGCGCGCGCCAGCCGCAGCTGCTCCTGGGTGTTCACCACCCAGCCGATGACCCGCAGGCCCTCGCCGTGCGCGTGCTCGACGGTCTCCAGCGTCAGCCGGCGGATGTTCAGCGCCAGCGCCGCCGCGCCCACGGCCTTCGCCCGGTCGACCACGTCCGCTCCCCAGCGGCTCGCGATCAGCACGGTGCGCACTCCGGGGACCAGGGCCGCGATCTCCGCGATCGCGTCGTCGTGGAAGGAGGACACCTCCACCCGCGGCACGAGGTCGCGCCGCCGCATCACCTCCGCCAGCGCGTGGGCGGCGGCCACGTCCTTGATCTCCGCCTGCAGCGGGGCGTCCACGGCGTCCAGCACCTCGTCCAGGACGGGTACGCGCTCGCCCGCGCCGGCGTCGAGCTGACGCAGCTCGGCGAGCGTCTTGTCGGCCACCGCGCCGTTCCCGTCGGTGGTGCGGTCCACCTCGGCGTCGTGCATGACGGCCAGCGCGCCGTCCTTGGTCAGGTGCAGATCGAGCTCGATGGCGTCCATGCCGCACTGCTCGGCCCGGACGAAGGAGCGCAGGGTGTTCTCCGGCTCGACGCCCATGACCCCGCGGTGACCGATGGTGAGGAAAGTCAAGGTCTTCTCGCTTCCGTCGACGGCGGCTCCCGCGCGATGGACCCGCCCGACCGCGCGGCTCGGACGCAGCCTAACGGCCGGTCCCCGGGACGGAACCGTTCCCGCGCGGGGTGTCCGGAAGGTGTTCCTCCGCCCGCGCAGGGCAGGTGCGGCACGAGTGTCGGGAGCGGCCTGCGGTGCGCCGCGGACGCCATCCGCCCCGGCGGCCGAAGCGGGTGACTTTCCCCTGAAGCGCCCGCGCAAACCGTGAGATGCCGCAAATACTTCTGTCTCATGGGGGGTCCGGCAGGATAATTTCCCTGGTTCCCCTTGTCCAGGAGAACACCCCATGGATACGGTGTCTTGACGCGAGGTTCTCCCGTGAAGGAAGTGACATGACGGAAATTCTTGTGCAGGACGTGACTGCCGGGGGTACGACCGGCACCGGCCGGGTGGTCGACCACCCGAGCTGGCCGGTGCTCAAGAACGCCGTCGAGGAGATCCGCCCCTGGCAGTCCGCCGACGGCTCGATCGACTTCGACGCCGAGGGCGCGCCCACCAGGGCGACCGCCGAGCAGGCCGTGGCCCGCGTGGCCGCCGCGGTCGAGGACCTCTCCCCGCTCCTGCCGCACGACGCGGCCTACCACCGCGCGCTCGTCGCGGACCTGCGCGCCTGGGCCGCCGGCGGCTTCGCCGTGCCCGACTTCCTCGACTCGCTGCTCGCCTTCCACCCGGCCGCCGGCCGCGCGGACGGCCTCCAGCACCTCGTCGTCTTCCCGATGTACACGCAGAACGGCAACCCGGACCGCAACTTCGAGGCCGTGGTGCTGCGGATGGTCTGGCCCGAGTGGCTCGCGGAGCTGGAGCGCACCCGCTACGACAACCCGCTCTTCTGCGGCATCACCTTCGAGGACTTCACCGCGGGCTACGACACCAACTCCGCCGTCCTCTTCCCGGAGACCATCGCCGTGCGCGAGGCCCCCGAGCGCTTCAC
Source organism: Streptomyces sp. T39 (assembly GCF_008042045.1). GTDB lineage: Bacteria > Actinomycetota > Actinomycetes > Streptomycetales > Streptomycetaceae > Streptomyces. The sequence continues at coordinate 10,064 of NZ_RDBP01000056.1, read as the reverse complement.
CTGGGGCGGCATCTTCTGCGACCGCGAGGCCGCACGATTCCGCGCCGTCACCGAGGAGTCCGTCCGGATACTCGGCCTGGAGCTGCCGGACGACATACGCGAGATGATCGGCGACCAGAAGCGCTGCGAGCAGGCGTTCGTGCTGTGGGACATGGTCCACGACCGCACGCACAGCCACGGCGACCTGCCCTTCGACCCGTTCATGATCAAGCAGCGCCAGCCGTTCTGGATGTACGGCCTGGAGGAGCTGCGCTGCGACCTCACCGCCTTCAAGGAGGCCGTGAAGCTGGAGGCCGAGGGCAACCGGCACGGCCGCGACGTCCAGTACGCCGTGCTCTTCGACCGGATGTTCCGCTTCCCGGTGACCGGCGACCGCGTACGCAACTACGACGGACTCGGCGGCCAGCTGCTCTTCGCCTACCTGCACAAGCACGACGTCGTCCGCTGGACCGACAACACGCTCAAGATCGACTGGGACCGGGCCCCGCAGGTCACCAACCAGCTGTGCGCCGAGATCGAGACGCTCTACCGCGACGGCATCGACCGCCCCAAGCTCGTCCACTGGTTCGCCGCGTACGAGCTGGTCTCCACCTACCTCGCCCCGCACCCCGGCTCCCGCTGGGCCAAGGGCCCCGACGCCCTGGACCTGTCGCTGCCGCCGCGCAAGCTGGTGGACGACGTGCTCCCCGACGAGTTTCCGCTCAGCATGTTCTATGAGGCGCTTGCCAAGAAGCTGAAGACCGTGATCGCCTCGACCAGGGGCATCACCGCCGCTTCGGCTCCCGGGGGTGCCGGTGCCACCGGTACCGGCACCGGGCAGGCCGCCGGAGCTGCCGCGTGAGCTCGACGACCCAGGAGGCGACCATGAACAGCGACACGAGCGGGGCACTCGAAGGTGCGGTCGTCGCGGTGGCCGGCGCGGCCGGGCCCGCCGGCCGGGCCGCGCTGCTGAGGCTGGCCGAGGCCGGCGCGACCGTCGTCGCCTCCGACGCCGACGCCGAGCGGCTCGCCGAGGCCGTGGACGCGGCCCGCTACGCCCACGGCGGCGCGACCGTCACCGGCGACACGGTGGACCTGCTCGACCTGAACGCCACCCGCGAGTGGGCGGCCAAGACCGAGAAAGAGTTCGGCAGGATCGACGGCGTCGTCCACCTCGTCGGCGGCTGGCGCGGAAGCTCCGGCTTCACCGCGACCGACCCGGCCGACTGGGCCCTGCTCGAGAAGCTGCTGATCCGCACCGTCCAGAACACCTCGCTCGCCTTCCACGACGCCCTGCTGCGCAGCGACCGCGGACGCTACGTGCTGATCAGCGCGGCGGGCGCGAGCAAGCCCACGGCGGGCAACGCCGCCTACTCCGCCGCGAAGGCCGCCGCCGAGGCGTGGACGCTCGCGCTGGCCGACTCCTTCCGCAAGGCGGGGGGCGAGAGCGGCCCGTCGGCATCGGCTGCCATCCTTGTGGTCAAGGCACTGGTGCACGACGCGATGCGCGCCGAGCGCCCGAATGCGAAGTTCGCGGGCTTCACGGACGTGACGGAGCTGGCGGACGCCATCGCCGGCGTCTGGGACCGGCCCGCCCAGGAAGTGAATGGACAGCGTCTGTGGCTGACCCCCGCACCGTGACGACCGACGCCCGGCGTCATCACGACCCGACCGTGCGCGGCTTCGCCAGCGACAACTACGCGGGAGCCCACCCCGAGATCCTCGCCGCGCTCGCCCTCGCCAACGGCGGCCACCAGGTCGCCTACGGGGAGGACGAGTACACGGACCACCTCCAGCGGATCATGCACAGCCACTTCGGCTCGGGTGCCGAGGCGTTCCCGGTCTTCAACGGCACCGGGGCCAACGTGACCGCGCTGCAGGCCCTCACCGACCGCTGGGGCGCGGTGATCTGCGCGGAGTCCGCGCACATCAACGTCGACGAGGGCGGCGCCCCGGAGCGGATGGGCGGCCTGAAGCTGCTCACCGTGCCGACACCGGACGGCAAGCTCACCCCCGAGCTGATCGACCGGCAGGCGTACGGCTGGGACGACGAGCACCGCGCGATGCCCCAGGTCGTCTCGATCACCCAGAACACCGAGCTCGGCACCGTCTACACGGTGGACGAGATCCGGGCGATCGTCGCCCACGCCCACGGCCACGGCATGAAGGTGCACCTCGACGGCGCCCGGATAGCCAACGCGGCCGCCTCGCTGGACGTGCCGATGCGCGCCTTCACCAACGCGGCCGGCGTCGACGTGATCTCCTTCGGCGGCACCAAGAACGGCATGCTCTTCGGCGAGGCGGTCGTGGTGCTCAACCCGGACGCCGTCAGCCACATGAAGCATCTGCGCAAGCTGTCGATGCAGCTCGCGTCCAAGATGCGCTTCGTCTCCGTGCAGTTCGAGGCGCTGCTCGCCAAGGACCTCTGGCTGCGCAACGCCCGCCACTCCAACGCGATGGCGCAGCGCCTCGCCGAGGGCGTGCGCGGGGTCGACGGGGTGGAGATCCTCCACCCCGTGCAGGCCAACGCCGTCTTCGCGCGCCTGCCGCACGACGTGACCCGGCGGCTGCAGGAGCGCTTCCGCTTCTACTTCTGGGACGAGGCCGCCGGCGACGTCCGGTGGATGTGCTCCTTCGACACCGCCGAGGACGACGTCGACGCCTTCGTCCAGGCGCTCAAGGAGGAGATGGCGCGCTGACGCCCTCCGGGCGCCGAGCGGCGAGGCGCCACGACAAAGTGCATAAGAATGCGGCCGACCGGAATTCGATTGACGCCCGGTCGGCCGCGTTCGTACGCTCGGGCGCCATGGAACTGATCCAGGCAACCCCCGCGCTCTCCGCCTATACAGCGGAGAGTGAAGCCGTCGACCACGGCCACCCGCTGGTGCGGAGCACCGCGGCCGGGCTGCGTGCCGAATCCGGCGATGCATACGCATACGCCGAGGCTGCCTACGTACACATCCGCGACCGCATCGCGCACTCCGCCGACATCGGCGAGCAGCGGGTCACCTGGCGGGCCTCCGACGTCCTGGAGCAGGGGCACGGCATCTGCCACGCCAAGTCCCACGCCCTGGCCGCGCTGCTGCGCGCCGAGGGCATCCCCACCGCGCTCTGCTACCAGCGCCTCACCGAGGACGACGGCTCGGCGCCCCTGGTCCACGGCCTCGTCGCGGTCCGGCTGCCGGGCCGGGCGCGCTGGGACCGTCAGGACGCGCGGGGCAACATCCCGGGGATCGACGCCCGGTTCTCCCTCGACGCGGAGCAACTGGCCTGGCGCGTGCGGGAGGAGCTCGGCGAGGCGGACTGCCCGGTGCTCTTCGACGCACCGCACCCCGAGGTGCTCGCGGCGCTCCGGGCCGCCCCGGACCGGCAGACCCTCTGGCGCACCCTGCCCACGGACTTCTGACCCGGCGGCCGCGTGCCCGGCAGGCGCCCCGGCCCTCCCGGACCAGGGCGACGGCCCGCGCCGGGGGAGGACCGGCGCCAACCGCGAGCGCCAAGGCGCGGGTCAGCGGCTCCCGCGGACCCGGCCGCGCGTGGTGGGGCGCGGGCCGGTCGTCCCGCGACCCGGGCCGCGCACGGCGAAGGGGGTCAGCGGTTCTCGCGGACCTCGGCCGGAGTCGGCGCCGTACCCCCGAGGTGGGCGGGCACCCACCAGGTGTCGTCGGCGTCCCGGGGGCGCACCGGGTAGGCGCGCTGCGCCGCTTCGAGCAGCTCCTGCACCCGCTCGCGCAGCCGCCGGGTGATCGCACCCGCGTACTGGTCGGTGGGGGCCTCGAGCGGCTCGCCGACCCGTATCGTCACCGGGATGTGGGAGCGCTTGAAGTTGCGCGGCCGGCCCTTCGTCCACACGCGCTGCGTACCCCACAGGGCCATCGGGATCAGCGGCACCCCGGCCTCCTGCGCGAGGCGGGCGGCACCGGACTTGAACGACTTCAGCGTGAACGACTGCGAGATGGTCGCCTCCGGGAAGACGCCCACGATCTCGCCCGAGCGCAGCGACTCCAGCGCGTGCTTGTAGGCGTCCTCGCCCTGCTTCCGGTCCACCGGGATGTGCTTCATGCCGCGCATCAGGGGGCCGGAGACCTTGTGGCGGAAGACCGAGTCCTTCGCCATGAAGCGGACCAGGCGCTTCTGCGGCAGTGCGGCGAGCCCGGTGAAGATGAAGTCGAGGTAGCTGATGTGGTTGCTGACGAGGACCGCGCCACCCGAGCGGGGGATGTTCTCGGAGCCCTGGGTGTCGATCTTCAGGTCCAGCGCCTTGAACATCGTGAGTGCGGCGCCGATGACCGGCCGATAGACGAGCTCTGCCATCTGGGGAGGACCCTTTCGTCGTGCCCGGGGAGGGTTCTCCCGGTGAAAGTTACGCAGCCGTAGGTTTTCGGCATCGGGGCGATCGTGCCCCATGTGTGGCGTGCTGACCAGCCCTGGCGCGGTCCGTGGGCGAGATTCTCGTCACGTTCCGCCGTCGGGGCGTCACCGGCGGCGGACACCGGCGCGCACCCCCCGCCGCCCGGCGGGAATCCACCGGTCCCGCGGAGCGCTGGACACGGGGACAACGTACGACGAAGACGAAGGAGTTCCGCAGGTGCGCGACACGGCAGCGGAGGGGGCGCTCGGCGCCGGTGACCTGGGCGCGGAACTCGGCGCCCGCGCGACCCTCGTCCAGTTCTCCACCG
>NZ_RDBP01000056.1:0-5306 GCF_008042045.1 Streptomyces sp. T39 | reverse complement strand
GTGATCGGCACGTCGCTGGTGCTGGCGAAGGCGGTCGAGAAGGCGGGCTTCGACCTGGTGATCGCGGGCATGGCGTCGACGGACGGCACGATGGGTGTGGTGCCGGCGCTGCTGGCGGAGCGTCTGGGTGTGCCGCAGGTGACGCTGCTGTCCGAGGTGTCGGTCGAGGGCGGCACGGTGAAGGGCCGCCGGGACGGTGACACGGCGTCCGAGCAGCTGGAGGCGTCGCTGCCGGCGGTGGTGTCGGTGACGGACCAGTCGGGTGAGGCGCGTTACCCGTCGTTCAAGGGCATCATGGCGGCGAAGAAGAAGCCGGTGGAGTCCTGGGACCTGGAGGACCTGGAGATCGACGCGGACGAGGTCGGTCTCGCGGGTGCGTGGACTGCGGTCGACTCGGCGGCCGAGCGTCCGGCGCGCACCGCGGGCACGGTCGTCAAGGACGAGGGCGAGGGCGGCAAGCAGCTCGCCGAGTTCCTCGCGGGCCAGAAGTTCGTCTGATCCGTCCCTCCCGGGGTGGCCGGTGCCGGGTTTCGCCGGCCGGGTCGCTCCGTCATCCCCCTTCGTTCGTATGCAGGAGAGAAGTCCCATGGCTGAAGTTCTCGTCTATGTCGATCACGTGGACGGTGCGGTCCGCAAGCCCACGCTGGAGCTGCTGACGCTGGCGCGGCGGATCGGTGAGCCGGTCGCCCTCGCGGTGGGTGCGGGTGCCGGTGAGACCGCGGGTGTGCTCGGTGAGCACGGTGCGGTGAAGGTGCTGACGGTGGAGGCGCCGGAGTTCGCCGAGTACCTGGTGGTGCCGAAGGTGGAGGCGCTGCAGGCGGCGGTGGAGGCGGTGTCGCCGGTGGCGGTGCTGGTGCCGTCGTCCGCGGGTGATCGGCACGTCGCTGGTGCTGGCGAAGGCGGTCGAGAAGGCGGGCTTCGACCTGGTGATCGCGGGCATGGCGTCGACGGACGGCACGATGGGTGTGGTGCCGGCGCTGCTGGCGGAGCGTCTGGGTGTGCCGCAGGTGACGCTGCTGTCCGAGGTGTCGGTCGAGGGCGGCACGGTGAAGGGCCGCCGGGACGGTGACACGGCGTCCGAGCAGCTGGAGGCGTCGCTGCCGGCGGTGGTGTCGGTGACGGACCAGTCGGGTGAGGCGCGTTACCCGTCGTTCAAGGGCATCATGGCTGCGAAGAAGAAGCCGGTGGAGTCCTGGGACCTGGAGGACCTGGAGATCGACGCGGACGAGGTCGGTCTCGCGGGTGCGTGGACTGCGGTCGACTCGGCGGCCGAGCGTCCGGCGCGCACGGCGGGCACGGTCGTCAAGGACGAGGGCGAGGGCGGCAAGCAGCTCGCCGAGTTCCTCGCGGGCCAGAAGTTCGTCTGAGGGCTTCGGCCCCTCGTTCCCCTTCCCATGTCGCAAGCAGGAGAGAAGTCCCATGGCTGAAGTTCTCGTCTATGTCGATCACGTGGACGGTGCGGTCCGCAAGCCCACGCTGGAGCTGCTGACGCTGGCGCGGCGGATCGGTGAGCCGGTCGCCCTCGCGGTGGGTGCGGGTGCCGGTGAGACCGCGGGTGTGCTCGGTGAGCACGGTGCGGTGAAGGTGCTGACGGTGGAGGCGCCGGAGTTCGCCGAGTACCTGGTGGTGCCGAAGGTGGAGGCGCTGCAGGCGGCGGTGGAGGCGGTGTCGCCGGTGGCGGTGCTGGTGCCGTCGTCCGCGGGCGCGGTGTGCGGCGTCATGCGGAACAGCGACGTCCGCCAGGACGCCTGGGGCCGGCTCCTGCGCACCGCCGACTTCGTCGGCACCCTCACCTACGGCACCACCGCCGCATCCGCTCCCGGCTCACCGCCGAGGACCCGGACACCGGCGAGCGGTACGGCGTCGGCGATGCCGCGCTGCTGCTGTGGGTGCACTGCCCGGAGGTCGCCTCCTGCCTGGACGTGCTGACGCGCTCGGGTCCTGCGGCCAGTTCGGGTCGCACCCGGTCGAAGTAGGCGGCGAGCTCGGCCCGCCCGGCCGGGACGGCGGCCGGGTCGATGCCCACCAGGCGGGCGGACACGCGCTGTTCGCCCGCCTGGTGGGCGGACACGCGCTGTTCGCGCAGACAGCGGTCGGCGGACGCGTCGTCGAGCGGGAGACCCGAGCGCGTCAGCACGTCCAGGCAGGAGGCGACCTCCGGGCAGTGCACCCACAGCAGCAGCGCGGCATCGCCGACGCCGTACCGCTCGCCGGTGTCCGGGTCCTCGGCGGTGAGCCGGGAGCGGATGCGGCGGACACGGGCGCCCGCCTTCTCCCGCCGCGGCGGTGGTGCCGTAGGTGAGGGTGCCGACGAAGTCGGCGGTGCGCAGGAGCCGGCCCCAGGCGTCCTGGCGGACGTCGCTGTTCCGCATGACGCCGCACACCGCGCGCGGATGGAGCGCCTGGAGCCGGAGCGCGCGGACTCCGGCAATCCACATGACCGGGCCGCCGTACGCGTGCCAGGTGACGGATGCGGGTCGGAAGAGAGCCCGGGGTCGGCCGCGCGCGGGTCAGCGTCCCTACCGCCGTCGTACCCGCCCGGGGCCCGTACGATCCCGCCTCCGGGCACAGCTCCCGCCCGGCGCCGGCCCCGCCCGCCCCGGGGACGGGCGGGGCGGCGGAACGCGGCGGGTGCTACAGCGACCGGTGGACCGCGGCGACGAGGGCCGTCTTGCGCGGATCATCGGCGATGTGCGGGCCCATCCGGTTCATCACGTAGCCGAGCGAGAGCCCGGCCTCGGGGTCGGCGAGGCCGCAGGAGCCGCCGAAGCCGTCGTGGCCCACCGCACGGGGGTTGGGGCCGTACGAGCCGTGCGCACCGCTCAGCCAGAGCCCGAGCGCCACCTCCGTGTCCCGGGCGAAGCCGGCACCGAGCACCAGGTCGCGGCAGGCCCCCTGCCCCTCGCGCACCCGCTCCGCCGCCTCCGCGCTCAGCACCCGCCGGCCGCCGTGCTCCCCGCGTCCCGCGACGATCCCGTACAGCGCGGCCACCGCCCGGGCGGTGCCGTGCCCGTTCGCGGCGGGTATCTGGGCGGCCCGCCAGGCCGCCGTGTTGGCGGCGGCGATCCCCGTCCCCGGGTTCGCCAGCGCGGCGACGGCGACCGGGGGCAACTGGGCGAAGGCAGCGGCCTGTTCACCGCCCGGCGCGGCCTGGGGGTGCACGAGTTCCGCGACCCGGCCGCTCTCCTCGTCCGGCAGGCCGATGGTGAAGTCGATGCCGAGCGGTCCGGTGATCTCCGCCGCCAGGAAGTCGCCGGGCAGAACCCCCGTGATCCGCCGCACGACCTCGCCGACGAGGTGTCCGTAGGTCAGCGCGTGGTAGCCGGACCGGGTTCCGGGCTCCCACCAGGGCTCGGTGGCGGCGAGCCGGGAGCAGGTCAGGTCCCAGTCGTAGAGGTCGTCGAGGGAGTGCGGCTCGCGGAGCCCGGCGAGGCCGGCGCGGTGCGACAGGAGATGCCGCACCAGCACCTTCTCCTTGCCGGCGGCGGCGAACTCGGGCCAGTAGACGGCGACCGGGGCGTCCAGGTCGAGAAGCCCGCGGTCGGCGAGGAGGTGGGCGCAGAGCGCGGTCGGGCCCTTGGTGGTGGACCAGACGTTGACCAGGGTGTCCCGCTCCCAGGGGCGGGTGCGACCGGCGTCGGCCCAGCCGCCCCAGAGGTCGACCACGGGGTCGCCGTCCACGATCACGGACACGGCCGCGCCCAGTTCCCCGCGCTCGCGGAAGTTCGCCTCGAACACCTCGCGCACGGCGGCGAACCGCTCGTCGCAGTGGCCTTCGATCCGGATGGGGTGCTCGGTCATGGAACCTCCGTCGACTCTGCCGGGCGCGTCCGGGACGCTCGTCACCGGAACATACCGACTGGTCGGACCGCACGGGAAGAGGGACGGCGGAGGTATCGCGGACGTGCCCGCCGGCGCACCGGCCGGGTGCGCGAGGATGGGCACGGACGATCCACGGACGCGGAAGGACGACGGCATGGCCCCCGACGAAGGCGACGGACCCGTACAGCTGCGCACCGAGGGCCGCGCCGCGTACCTCACCCTCAACCGCCCGCGGGCCATCAACGCCCTGACCCACGAGATGGTGCGGACGGCCGCCGCCGCCCTGGACCACTGGGAGCACGACGCCGGCGTCGGCGTCGTCGTGCTGTCCGGTGCGGGCGAGCGGGGCCTGTGCGCGGGCGGCGACATCCGCGCCATCCACGACGACGCGAAGCGCGGCGGCAGGGCCTCGGTGGATTTCTGGCGCGACGAGTACCGGCTCAACGCCCGTATCGCGCGCTACCCGAAGCCCTGCGTCGCGCTCATGGACGGCATCGTGATGGGCGGCGGGGTCGGCGTGTCCGCGCACGCCGGCGTGCGGGTGGTCACCGAGCGCTCCCGGATCGCGATGCCCGAGACGGTCATCGGCTTCGTGCCCGACGTCGGCGGCACCCATCTGCTGGGCCGGGCGCCCGGCGAGCTCGGCACCCACCTCGCCCTGACCGGCGACGCCGTGGGCGCGGGGGACGCGCTGCTGCTGGGACTCGCCGACCACTTCGTGCCGTCCGCCCGGCTGCCGGAGTTCGCCGCCGACCTCGCCACGGGCGACGTGGACGGAGCCGTGCGGCGGTACTCCGGGCCGGCGCCCGAGGCGCCGCTGGCCGCCGCGCGGGAGTGGATCGACCACTGCTACGCGGCCCGCACGGTCGAGGAGATCGTCGAACGGCTGCGGGCCTGCGGCGAGCCCGAGGCGAAGCAGACCGCCGAGACGCTGCTGGAACGCTCACCGACCGCGCTGAAGGTGACGCTGGAGGCCGTGCGCCGCGCCCGGGCACTCGGCGCCCTGGAGCCGGTGCTGGAGCAGGAGTTCCGGGTCTCCTGCGCGGCCCTCTCCTCGCCGGACCTGGTCGAGGGCGTCCGCGCCCGGGTGATCGACAAGGACCGCGCCCCGCGCTGGTCCCCGGCGAGCCTCGCCGAGGTCTCCCGCGCCGACGTCGAACGGCACTTCGCGCCGCTGGACGGCCCCGGGGTGTGGGACTGACGAGGACGCCGGCCGCAGGGCCGGGTGCGCGGGCCGAGGCGGGCGTCAGCGGACGCCCTCGACCAGGTCCGGCGAGGAGAGGGCCGCGCAGGAGACCCGGAACTCCTGCTCCAGCACCGGCTCCAGGGCGCCGAGTGCCCGGGCGCGGCGCACGGCCTCCAGCGTCACCTTCAGCGCGGTCGGTGAGCGTTCCAGCAGCGTCTCGGCGGTCTGCTTCGCCTCGGGCTCGCCGCAGGCCCGCAGCCGTTCGACGATCTCCTCGACCGTGCGGGCCGCGTAGCAG
>NZ_RDBP01000055.1 GCF_008042045.1 Streptomyces sp. T39 | reverse complement strand
GGGCCCGGGTCCCCCCCGGGGCCCGGGTCCCCCCCCGGGGCCCGGGTCCCAGGCCCGTTGCCCCGGCCCCGGCGGGCGGGCCCCTGGCGCGTGATCATCGAGAGGTACAGTCGCCCGGGGGGCGACGCACGGCACACGGCCGGGCCCACGAGCAGCCAGGGGGCAGCCGCATGCCGGGGGACGGACGTGACGGGCGCCCGGACGGATTCGCCGGGAGCGGTCCCGGACGTGACGGGCGCCCGGACGTGCTCGCCGGGAGCGGTCCCGGACGTGACGGGCGCTCTGACGTGCTCGCCGGGAGCCGTGACGGACGGGACGGACGCCCGGGCACACGTGCCGGGAGCGGTGCCGGGCTCGCCGGCCGCTCGGCCGAACTCGCCGCCGTGACCGGGCTGCTCGACGCCGTCCGGTCCGGCGCGGGACGCGCCCTGGTGATGCGCGGCGAGCCCGGTGTCGGCAAGTCGGCGCTGCTGCGGCACGCCGCCGGGCGTGCCGCGCCCGCCAGGGTCCTGCGGGCCACGGGCGCCGAACCGGAGACCGGCCTGGCCTTCGCCGCCCTGCACCAGCTGCTGCGCCCGGTCGCGGCCCTCGCCGACGCCCTGCCGGACCCGCAGCGTGACGCCGTCCGCGGTGCGCTCGGGCTGGCGGCCCCGCCGACCGCGTCCGACCGCTTCCTGGTGGCCGCCGGAGTGCTGTCGCTGCTGGAGGAGGCGGGACGGCCGCACGGACTGCTGTGCGTCGTCGACGACTTCCACTGGGTCGACCGGGCGTCCGCCGACGCCCTGCTGTTCGCCGCCCGCCGCCTGGACGGCGACGCCGTGGGCCTGCTGATCGCCACCCGCGACACCCCCGACACCCGGCACACCCTGCGCGACCTGCCGCAGCAGGCGCTGACCGGGCTGGACGCCGAGGCCGCCGCCACCGCCCTCGCCTCCTGGACCGGCACCCGACCGAGCCCCCGGGTCGCCGGCCGCGTCACCGAGGCCACCGGCGGCAACCCGCTCGCCCTCCGCGAGACCGCCGCCCTCCTCACGGACGGTCAACTGGCGGGCCGCGACCCGCTGCCCGACCCGCTGCCGCTCGGCGACCGGATCGCCGCCGCCTACGAGAGCCGGCTGGCGGCGCTGCCCGCGGCCACGCGCCGGATGCTGCTCGTCGCCGCACTCGACGGCCGGGGCGACCCCCGGGTGATCCTCGCCGCGGCCGCCGGGCTCGGGGCGCAGGAGCACGCCCTGGAGCCGGCGGAGGCCGCCGGACTGATCGAGGCCGGGCCCGCCGCGATCGCCTTCCGCCACCCGCTCGTCCGCTCCGCCGTGCACGCCGCCGCGAGCCCCCCGGAGCGGCGTGCCGCGCACGAGGCGCTCGCCGCCGCCCATGGCGAGGCGGGGGAGGCGGACCGCAGAGCCGCACATCTGGCGGCCGCCGCGGTCGGACCCGACGAGACCATCGCCGCCGCCCTGTCCGCCGCCGCGGACAGGGCACGAGCCCGCGGCGGCCACGCGGACGCCGCCGATGTCCTCACCCGCGCGGCCCAGCTGACGCCCGACCCCGCGGCCCGCGCCCGCAGGCTGACCGACGCGGCGACGGCGGCCTGGCTCGGTGGCCGGCCCGGCCAGGCGCACAGCGCCCTCGCGGCGGCCCACGAACTCGCCGCCGACCCCGCTCTGCTCGCCGAACTCGCCCAGCTGCGCGGCCGTTTCGCACTCAACGCCGGCGACGCCGCCGACGCCCTGCGCATCTTCCTCGACGCGGCGGACCGGGCGCCCGGCAGGCTCGCCCTGCTCGCGGACGCCGCCGAGGCCGCCGCCTGCGTGGGCGACACCGACGCCACCGTGCGCATCGGCCGCCGGGTCGACGCCCTTCCCGCCGGCCCTTCGGACCAGCCCGCCGACGTCTTCCTGCGCGCCGTCCTGGCGGGGTGCGGTGCGCTGGAGGACGGGGACCGCGACCGCGGAGTGCCCCTGCTCCGCAGCGCACTGGCGGCGGTCCCCGACACCGCGGACGACGCGGCCGCGCTGTTGTGGGCCGCTGCGGCCGCCAGCCTGCTCGGCGAGAGCGACGCCGCCGCCGGGTACGGGGCACGGGCCGGCGCCGTCGCCCGGATGTCCTCGCTGGCGGGCACGCTGCCGGTCGTCCTGGAGAACGCGGCCACCGCCGAGCGCATGAACAGCCGCTTCGCCCTGAGCGCCGCCCTGTCCACCGAGGGCCTGGCACTCGCCGGGGAAGCGGGTCTCACCAACTCCGCGGCGGCCCACCTGGCCAACCTCGCCGTCTGCGCCGCCGTCCGCGGCCAGGAGGACCTCTGCCGGGCGCACGCGCAGGACGCCCTCGCCATCGCCATTCCCCACCGGCTCGGACTCCGCGCCGGCGTCGCCTCCTACGCCCTGGGGCTGCTCGACCTCGGCCTCGGGCGCTTCGACCGGGCGCACCGGCGGCTGACCGCGCTCGCCGACGCGGGACCGGGCGCCGGGAGCCCGGTGGTCGCCTGGGGCTCCGCCGCCGACCGGGTCGAGGCCGCGGCGGCCGCCGGTGACGGTCCCGCGGCCCGAACGGCCCTCGCCTTCCTGGAGCGCTGGTCGGCCCACGCGGCGTCCGGCCGCGAACGTGCCCGGCTCGCCCGCTGCCGCGCGCTCGTCTCCGTCGACGACGACGAGGCCGTGACGCTCCTGGAGGAGGCCCTGGCCCACCTCTCCGGCGACCCCGGCGCCGACTGGGACCGGGCGCGCAGCGCCCTGCTGCTCGGCGAACGGCTGCGCCGTGCCCGGCGGATCGGCGAGGCACGCGACCATCTGCGCGAGGCCGTCGAGTCCTTCCGGCGGCTCGACGCCGGGCCGTGGGAGCAGCGCGCGCGGGGCGAGCTGCGCGCGGCGGGCGAGAGCGCCGACCCCACGGGTCCGCACGCCCTCGCCGCGCTCACCCCGCAGGAGCTGCGGATCGCGCGCCTTGTCGCGGACGGCGCGTCCAACAAGGACGTCGCGGCCAGGCTGTTCCTGAGCCCCCGCACCGTGGAGTACCACTTGTACAAGGTCTATCCGAAGCTGGGCATCAGCTCCCGCGCGGACCTGGTCCGCCTCCTGGACCGAGGACACTGACCGCCGCGCGGCGCCCTCGGGCGGGAGCGGTCGCGCATCGGGTGGACGGAGCATCGGGTGGAGACGTCCACGGCGCGCGACGGCGCAGCGTTCAGCGCACCGGGAAGCCGAACCCGTACCCCTGCTCGGCGAGCCGGGGCAGCACCCGGCGCAGGGCTTCGACGGTCTGGGAGCGGTCGCCGCCCGCGTCGTGGAACAGGAGCGTGGGGCCGTTGGGCAGCTCCCGTTCGACGGTCGCGACGATGGCGTCCGCTCCGGGCTGCTCGAAGTCCTTGGTGTCGACGTTCCAGCCCAGCGGGCGCATGCCCCGGGAAGCGGCCAGCTCGCGGCTGTACGGCGTGAACGCCCCGCCCGGCGCCCGGTAGTACAGGGGCCGTACTCCTCCGGACGCCTCCGTGATCATGCGCTCGGCATCGAGGATCTCCCGTGACTGGTAGGCCTCGGGCTTCTTGTCCATGGTGGTGTCGTGCGACACCGAGTGGTCGCACAACCGGTGTCCGGCCGCGACCACGTCCTTCACGAGGTCCGGGTGTGCCTGCGCCTGGATCCCGGTCACGCAGAACGTGGCCTTCACCCCGAACTCCTCCAGCAGGGCGAGCACCTGGGGAGTCCACTGCGGGTCCGGGCCGTCGTCGATGGTGATGTTGACGCCACGTGGTCCCTTGTCGGAGGCGTGCGCGATCTCGGCCGAGACCCGCTCGACGGCGCCGCCCGGCTTCGCGGGGGCGGTGGCCCGCGGCGAAGGGCCGCCCACGGCGCCGGCCTGCGCGGTCCACACCGAGGCACCGACGGCCAGCAGCGTCACCCCGAGTGCCGCGCCGACCGCTTTGCCGTACCAGCTCCGCTCGCCGCCGTGTCGCGCCATGTCCGCCCCGCTTCCGCCCTGTCGCCTGTCGTCCCGGTCCCTTCGGAACCACCTGGCAGGACGGGGAAAGGGCGGTGCCGGATGCGTCCGTTACCGATCGCGGACATTCTCGGGGGAGTTCGCGGACACAGGCGGTCCGGCGCGGCCCCCGTGCCCACCACCAGTGGTGCTACGGATGGCACCGGTGTCCCGTCCCGGCAGAGTCGTACCCGTCAGCAGGAAACGGCGGAGCACGGCGGGCGACAGCCGGCCGCACGAGGAACGGACACACGGATGCACGCAGAAGGACAGCTGGTCGCCGTGGGCGACATCGAGCTGTGGACCGAGGAGTTCGGCGATCCGGCGGGGCCGGTGGTCCTGCTCGTGATGGGCTCGATGACCCAGGGCCTGCTGTGGCCCGACGAGTTCGTGGGCCGCCTCGCGGCCGCCGGCCACCGGGTCGTCCGCTACGACCACCGCGACGTGGGCCGCTCCACGGCCCGCGATTTCGACACCCACCCCTACACCTGGGCCGCGCTCAAGGACGACGCGCTCGGTCTGATGGACGCGCTCGGCATCGCCAGGGCGCACCTGGTCGGCCACTCGGCGGGCGGTCTGATCGCCCAGTGGATCGCCGCCGAGCACCCCGAACGGCTGGAGAGCCTCACGGTCATCGGCTCCTCTCCGCTCGGCGAACGCGAAGGGCAGGTGCTGATGCGCGCGCTGCTCGGCCAGCCGCAGCCCGCGGGGAGCCTGCCCGAACCGCGGCCGGAGTTCACCGAGTTCTTCCGGGCCGCCATGGCCGCCGCCCCGCCCCGCGACCGGGCCGAGGCCGTCGACCTCCAGATCGCGACGGCCCGGGTCATGAACGGAACGGCGCTGCCGTTCGACGAGGACGCCCAGCGGAGACTGGAGGAGACCCTGTTCGACCGTGCGCGGGACCCGCGCACGACCGCCAACCACCGGCTCGCCGGCATGGCCGACCCCGAGGTCGAACCCACGGGCCTCCTGGGCACCGTGCGCACACCGACCCTGGTCGTCGAGGGCACCCACGAGCCCGCCAAGCCCGGTCACGGGCGGCTGATCGCCGACGCCGTCCCCGGGGCCCGGCTGATGATGGTCCCCGGCATGGGCCACATGATCGCGCCGGAGGTCGTCGCCCCGGTCGCGACCGCCCTCATCGAACACTTCGCCGGAGCCGGAGCCGGAGCCGGAGCCGGAGTCGAAGCGGGGTCGGGCGCCGGAGCGGGTGCCGGAGCTGCACCCGCACCCGCCGGTGACGGGCGCGGGTGAAGCCCCAGGGCCTTTCCTCCGGATCAGGGCACGCGAGCCCGCCGGATCCGGACGAAGGGTCCTAGGAGCGCGGGGGCTTGGTGATCGTGTCGAGGTAGAACGCGTCGATGCTCTGCACCGCGCGCTCGAACTCGTCCAGGTTGACCGGCTTGGTCACATAGGCGTTCGCGTAGTGGTGGTAGGCGTCCGTCACGTCGTCCGGCGCGGAGGACGTCGTCAGCACCACCACGGGGATCGACCGCAGGTTCTCGTCGGCCTTCACGATGGCCAGCAGCTCGCGGCCGTTCATCCGCGGCATGTTCAGGTCGAGCACGATGAGGTCGGGCCGCGGGTTCGACGCGTCGCGGAGGTACTCCAGTGCCGCGACGCCGTCCTCGACCTTCGTCAGGTTGCGCGCGCCGTGAGCGCTGAGTGCGTCCTCGATGAGCATGGCGTCGGCGACGTCGTCCTCGACCAGAAGCACGTCGTAGGGGGGTGCTGCGGTCATCACTGTGTGCTCCGGGTTCGCTCGGCGCCGCGCCCGCCGGGGCGACGGCTCGAAGGGGGGAAGGCGGTCATGCGCATGCGCACCGGCCGTGTGCGGGCGCGCGGTCCGCCGGCGCGACCGTCCGTCCGAGGTCGCCGGCCGGTGCGGCCGCAGCGCTGCCGGGGGCTCGGGTCACCCGAGGGCGGCGGACCGGCGTGGACGGGCGGAAGTATGCATGCGCCCACCTTAAAGGGTCCCCTCCTCGCCCGACAACGACTGTTGCCGTGAGGGTACAGTTGGCCGCCTGCCTACCCCAGGAGAGGCGGCGCAGGGGAGGGGCGGTCATGTCGGACAGCACGACGAGCGGCGCATCGGCGCCCGGAGGGACCCGGGACGGCCGGGGGCCCGGCGTAGGGCGCCCGCGTGTGGGCAGCTGGACGACGAGGCAGTGGCTCGTCGCCGGTGTGTCCGTGGCCCTGGCGGTCCTCCTGGGCTTGCTGTCCCTCGGCGTGTGGTCCCTGTCACGCAGCGAGGACATCACCGGCCGGCTGGTCGACATCCACTCGCCCGCGCTGATCGAGGCGGAGCGCATGGAGGCCGCGCTGCTCAACCAGGAGACCGGGGTACGCGGCTACAGCGTCGCCGGTCAGCAGGAGTTCCTCGCTCCCTGGGAACAGGGCCTGAGCGACCAGGAGACCTCGGCGAAGCGACTCAGCTCGCTCGTCCGCCACGACGCACGCGC
The DNA here is from genome assembly GCF_008042045.1 of Streptomyces sp. T39. GTDB lineage: Bacteria > Actinomycetota > Actinomycetes > Streptomycetales > Streptomycetaceae > Streptomyces. The sequence continues at coordinate 29,916 of NZ_RDBP01000055.1, read as the reverse complement.
CGTGGCCGACCTCGCCGCCGTGGAGACGGCGGCCGGGACGTGGCAGCGGCGCTACGCGCGCCCGGTCGTCGAGTCCCCGGCGCCCGAGGCGGCCGCCGGAGTGAGCGCGGCCGAGGGCAAGAAGCTCTTCGACGCCGTCCGCGCCGCGAGCGACGCACAGCAGGACCACCTCCAGGACGTCCGCTCCGCGGCCCGTGACGCCCTCGACCGCGCGGCCTTCCTGCGCAACCTCGTCCTCGGCGCGATCGCCGCCCTGGTCGGCCTGCTCGCGCTCGTCGCCTTCGAGGGCGTGCGCCGCGGCATCACGGAGCCTCTCGCCCGCCTGCGGGCCCAGGCCCGGACCGTGGCCGCGGGCCGTTTCGACCAGCCCGTGGACACCGCGGGCCCCGCCGATCTGCGGGCGCTGGGCGCCGACGTGGAGGCGATGCGCCGCCGGCTCGTCGACGAGCTGGAGGCCGCCGAGGCGAGCCGCCGGCTGCTGGACGAGCAGACGGCGGACCTCCAGCGCTCCAACGCGGAACTCGAGCAGTTCGCCTACGTCGCCTCGCACGACCTCCAGGAGCCGCTGCGGAAGGTGTCGAGCTTCACACAGCTCCTCCAGCGCCGCTACGGGGGCCAGCTCGACGACCGGGCCGACCAGTACATCGGCTTCGCCGTCGACGGGGCGAACCGCATGCAGACCCTCATCAACGACCTGCTGGACTTCTCGCGCGTCGGCCGGGTCCACAACCAGCAGAACACCGTCGACCTGGACGCCCTCGCCGACCGTGTCCTGGAGTCGCTGAGCGTCACCGTCGAGGAGACGGGGGCGGTCGTCACCCGGGACCCGCTCCCCACCGTCATCGGCGACTCCACCCAGCTGGGCATGCTGCTGCAGAACCTGGTCTCGAACGCGATCAAGTTCCGCAGCCAGGACACCCCGCCGCGCATCCGCATCGAGGCCGAACGCGACGGCGCGTGGTGGCGGCTGGCCGTCAGCGACAACGGCATCGGCATCGCCCCCGAGTTCGCCGAGAAGATCTTCGTCATCTTCCAGCGCCTGCACACGAAGGACGCCTACCCGGGCAACGGCATCGGCCTGGCCATGTGCAAGAAGGTCGTCGAGTTCCACGGGGGCGTCATCGCCCTCGACCCCGGCCACCACCCCGGCAGCCGCTTCACCTTCACCCTCCCCGTCCACAGCCCGGAGCCCGCCGGGGACCCCGACGGCACGGACGGCACGGACGGTGCCGACGGCACCGCCGGCAGAGGGGAGGCGACCCCGTGAGCGCCCCCGCCGCCGAGCAGCACTACGACATCCTCCTCGTCGAGGACGACGCCGGTGACGCCCTCCTCGTGGAGGAACTCCTCGTCGACACCGGTCTGTCGCACACCCTCGTCTGGCACAAGAGCCTGGCCGCGGCCCGCACCGCACTCGCGGAACGGCCCGCCGCCTGTGTCCTGCTGGACCTGCACCTGCCCGACGCCTCCGGCCTGAGCCTGGTCGGCGCCGTCCAGGAAGCGGCGCCGGACACCGCCGTCGTCGTGCTCACCGGGCTCTCCGAGACCCACGCGGGCGTCGAGGCGCTCGCCACCGGAGCCCAGGACTACCTGGTCAAGGGCAAGGTGGACCCCGACCTGCTGCAACGGGTCGTCCGCTACGCAGTCCAGCGGAAGCAGGCGGAACGGGCCAAGGCCGCCCTCCAGGCCGGCGAACTGCGGGCCCAGGAGAACGCCCGCCTGGAGCGCGGTCTGCTGCCGCCCCTCATGCTCGGTGCCACCACCGCCACCGCCACCACTCGCTACCTCCCCGGCCGGGAGCGCGCCCTGCTCGGCGGCGACTTCCTGGACGTGGTCGAGACCGGGGACCACCTGGTGCACGCCGTCGTCGGAGACGTCAGCGGCCACGGCCCCGACGCGGCGGCGCTCGGCGTCTGTCTGCGCATCGCCTGGCGCGCCCTGGTCCTGGGGGGCCACCGCGGGGCCGAGCTCCTGCGGCTGCTCGAACAGATGCTGATCGCGGAACGCGGCCGGTCCGACATGTTCACCACCTGCACCCTTCTCACCCTCGACCTCCGGGCCCGCACGGTCACCCTCCACCTGGCCGGACACCACGAGCCCCTGCTCACCAGCGACGGCACCACCCGCGAACTCCCCGCCCGGCACGGCATCGCGCTCGGCATCGCCCCCGGGGTCGAGCTGTGGCCGGCCACCACCGTGCCGCTGCCCCGCAGCGGAGCGCTCACCGTCTACACGGACGGTCTCATCGAGGGCCACACCGACACCCACCGCAGCCGGCTCGGCACGGACGGGCTGCTGCGCCTGCTGAACGCCGCGTCCGTCACCGATCCCGACGCCCTGCTCGACCGGCTCATCGCGGACGTGCGCAAGCTCAACGCGGACCGGCACACCGACGACCTCGCCATCCTCCGCCTCGACTGGGACACCGCGCTCGTCCCCGCCCAGCCCCTGCCGCCGCAGCCGGCGGCGCCCCGGCCCGGCTGACCGTCCCGCAGTCCCGGGCGGACGGCCGGCGGCTCACTCCCCGGCACGGACCAGGCCCAGCAGCTGCTGGCCGGACGCTGCCACGGCGCCGAGGGCGACCGCCGTCTCCTGGTCGTACGAGCCCAGCCCCGCCTTGAGGTCCGCCAGCGCGTCCTCGGCCCGGGCGAGCGCCGCCTCGCGCTCGGCCCGGTCGGCCTCGCCGGGCGGCAGGCCCCAGCGGGTGCGGTCCCACTCGCAGACGTCGGCGACGGCGCGCAGCAGCCGCGCCAGCACGCCGAGCCGTCCCGGCGGGGGCAGCGCGAGATCCCGCTCCTGCGCCGCGCCCGCGGCGAGATTGTCCACCAGCGCCGCCAGCCGCTCCATGAAGCGTTCCCAGTAGAGGTCGTGCTCGATGGGCGGAGGGCGGCGCGCCCCGCGGCGCAGGCGGTGACCCGGGTTGAAGCGGTAGCTCTCCCTGCTCCACGTCCGTGCGCTGCGCAGGCCCTCCAGGGCCGACGTGAGGCTGCGCATCCGGTCCTTCCACCGCTGCGCGTCCGCCTCGTCGCCTCCGGACTCGACGTCGTCGGCCATCAGCCGGAGCAGATCCGTGCTCTCCCCGGCCAGGGTGGCGAGCGACTCCCGTACGCCCCGCAGATGGACCGGGGGCAGCAGCAGCGCGTTGACGGCGATGCCGATCGCGGCGCCCACCGCCGCCTCACCGAGCCGGTGTGCGATGTCGTAGCCGGAGAACGTCCCGTACGCGAGCACGAAGATCACCGTGGTCGGGGCGTAGACCCCCTGGTCGCCGAAGCGGTTGTGCGCGCCGAGCAGGGCGGCGGGAGGGAGGGCCAGCGCCATCGCCGCCATGACGCTGCCGGTGGCCAGCGCCGCGCCCGCGGCGAGGAGGGTGCCCGCCGTGATGAGCGCCAGCTGCTGCACGCCCGTGCGCACCGAACGGTAGACGGTGCCCTGGACCAGGGCGACGGCCGTCCAGGGCGCCATCAGCGCCATGGGCGCCTGCCACCACCACCCCACGAGCGCCCACGCCGCGACGGCGGCGCCCGCCGCCTTCAGTGCCTGGACACCCGCGTCGCGTTCCCTGCCCGGCGCGGCGAACGCCCGCCGCACCGCGGCCGCTCCCGCCTCCACCTCCCAGCGGAGCCGGCGCATCCCCACGCCCGGCACCTCCTCCCGCCACTGCGCTCCGGCCGGCCCGCAGCCCCGCTGCCCGGCCCGTCGTGGTGCCGCGAGTGCCCGCCGGGAGCGTGGTCACACCTCGCGGGAGGTGCACGGGGGTCCGGTCCGATGCGTGCCGGTGCCACCTCATTCCGACTCCGGGGCCCGACCGTGTTCGTGGAAGGGACACGACGCGTCGGAGGGCCGTGCCGACACCCGCCCTGTGCCGCGCGTGGCGGCGCGGCCACGGCCGTCCTCGCCACGGACGAGTGAGCGTGCCCGGAGGGCGCCGGTCCCGATGGGTGGCCGGTGGGGTGCCCGAGGGTGAGGGAAGGTCGTGACGGGTCGGTCGAGGTGGCACAGGCCGTCACCGTGCGCGGCAGCTGTGGCGCCCCGCGGGCCTCGGACCGGGGTGGTCGGGCGAGAGGGGCACGCGGGCCGCGCCGCTGGGCGACGACGCACCCGCCCTGTGGGCTCCGCTTCCACCGTCCGCCACGGAGGCGGGCGTGGCCCGTGGCCGTCGAAGCCACCGCGTTCCGCGTGAGTGCCCTCGCCGTGTGCCGTTCTCCCGCCCCGGTGTGACAACGACGCTGCTCGGGGCCGGTGGTGGCCGCGTCGACGCGGCCGTTGGGCGTGACCGGCTCCCGTTCGTCCCCGTCCTCTTCCCCGTCTGCTCCATGGGCGGCAGGGAATGCCGATCGTTTCTGACCGAGAATCAGACCTTCTGATGATGGTGCCGACCAAATGCCCTACTGTGCCTGTGCGTCCCGCTGTTCCTGTCGGTCCGGAGGTACCTCGGGGCACGGCTCGGCGCGGACGCCTGCCCGGCGCGGACGCGTGCGGGACGCGGACGTCGTGCGGGACGAGTTGGACGAGGACACCCGGGTTCCCGACCTCGGTGACAAGGAGAGACCTGATGACTGGCGAGCGCAGGACGACCGTGCCGGTGTGGACGCTGGCGACCGCCGATGTCCGCGTGCCGGGCTTGACCACGGGCGAGTCGATGACGGCCGAGCGTCTGGCCGAACTGCGCGGCGTGCTCGCCGTCATGGCCGACCAGCCGATCGCCACGCTCGAGGTGCATCCGCTGCCCGCAACGGTCGACCGCCGTCGCGGCATTCCGCTCGACGCGGCGAGTCCTCTGGCCCAGCACCTGTCGCAGTTCATCACCCAGTCGACGCGGACGTCGCTGACGGCGGCCAGGGCCACCGCCTCCGGTGAGTACCTGCGCCGCATGGTGGTGCCGGCGAAGGTCGCCGCCCAGTTCGGGCAGGGCCTCGTCCGCTCGATGCCGGCGAAGGGTGTGGCCGGTGGCATCCGCGGCCCGCTCGTGGACACCTCGGGCAGGATCGTTGCCAACGCGACGTTCGTGCCGGTCGGCGGAGCGGCGGCGGCGGGCACGGCCGGCGGCGCGGGCGCGACCGCGGGTGCCGTGGCCGCCGGGGGGACAGCGCTCACGGTGGCCGCTCCGCTCGTGCTCATGGCCGTGGCGGTCGGCATCAGCGCGCACGCCGACCAGAAGCGCCAGCAGGCCGTCGAGCGCATCACCGAACTGCTGGAGCAGCTGCAGCAGGACAAGCTCGACGACGAGCTCAGCGAACTCGACGCCTGCCGCAACGCCATCGACAAGGCCACCGCGATCCTGCTCGACCAGGGCCGGCTCGGCGTCTCGCTGGGACTCGATTCGGCCGTGCACGCCATCGGCACGGCGCTGAGCAGGGCGGACCGCCGCCTCGCCCGGTGGCGGAGTGCGCTCGACGCGCTGCCCGAGGGCGCGCCCGTCGAACTCGGCACCTTGACCAAGGCGTTCCCCGGCATCGACGACCAGGGCGGGACCTTCCGCACGCACCTCGAACTCGCCGCCCTGGCGATCGCGCTGATGCGACGGGTGGTCGTCCTCCAGGCCGTCGAGCCCGCCCAGCGCGAACCCGGCAATCCGTTCGAGAACTTCACTCGCGCGCTCAAGGGTGATCAGCAGCGCCTCGACGAGCTGGAGTCGGGTGTCGCCGGTGTTCTGGTCCGCCTCTCGACGCTGGAACTGGCACGCCCGAGTGGCCTGCGGGCGCCGGTCTTCACGCCGGGCGAGGTCGACCGCCTGATGAGCGCGGCCCACCGCCTTCACCGGCTGGGCGACGGTGTCACGGCCGACGGCCGCCCGAGGGACGTGGCGATCGACATCGCCCGGGACGAGGACGGCTCGGTGGTCGTGTTCCCCGTGTTGGCCGCGTAGGCCGACGGGGCGCGGTGGTCCGGCGTGACGTACCGGGTGCCGTCGGCCTCGGATCAGGCTGCGCGGAGCCGTCGTCACGCACGGGCCCGCGCCGTCGGCATCGCCCGGACGCTCTTGCCGCTCGGCGGGTGGGGGACGCACCCCGGTGGTCGGTGAGCGCCGCGACGAGGGCCGTACCGAGCCCTCCGCGGCTCCACGACCCGGGGCCGAGCGGGAATGGCCGACGGCGACTCTGTTCGCCATGCATGACCGCGCCCTTGAATCAGCGGGTCAACGACCCGAAGGGAAGATCATGCAGAGACGTTTCCGTCGACTCCTGGCGGCAGTGGCCACGGCCGGTGCGGTCGCCATGACGGCTCCGACCGCCGTCGCGGCGCCGCAGGCAGTGGAACCGCTGGCCCGGCCCGCCTTCAAGCTGCCGTTCGACTGCAACCAGACCTGGCGGGGCAGCAACTGGGACGGACACAGCCCGGCGCACTCGATCGACTGGAACCACTACGACGCCAACGGCACCCCGGACGACTTCCAGCGCCGGGTGTTCGCGAGCGCGGGCGGCACGGTCCTCTCCTCGCACTACTCCACCACCACCGGCTACGGCCACACGATCGTGATCGGGCACGGGGACGGCTGGCAGACCCGGTACGCCCACCTCTACGACCGGGAGGTCCAGGTGGGCGACAAGGTGACGGTCGGTCAGCTGATAGGCCGGGTCGGCGCCTCCTCGGCGACGTACGAGCTCTCCCCGCATCTGCACTACGAGCAGATCCACAACGGCGCGGTGGTCGTCGCGACCCTCCAGGGCCTGAGCTACCCCGACTTCACCGTGCGGTACCAGAAGAGCAGCAACCGCTGCGGCTGACCGCAAGCGGTCGGAAGGCATGGGGAACGAGGGTGTGCACGCTCTCGTTTCGGCCAGGTCCAGACCGGTGGAGGGGCAGCGGAACGGGCGGCTGACCTCCGGCCGGGCGCTCCGGTCCCGCGCGGGACCGGAGCGCACCGGGTGACCGCCGTGCCGGGCCGGTCAGGAGCGGTTGGCGCTGGAGGGGCCGAAGAGTTCGATCTCCGCGATGGCGACCTGCTTGTCGGCGGAGGCCGCGTGGGAGGACTCGACGGTGAACCGGACCTTGGTGACCTCGCCGACCCGGAACGGGCGTCGCTGGCCGCCCGCACCCTGGTCGAGGGTCAGCCGGCGGGTGGTGGTCGTGCCGTCCTTCCCGGTGACCGTCGCCGTGACGCGGTGCGGCAGGGCGGACTCGCCGATCTTGTCCGGGCGGGCGGAGACCCCGGGGGTGATGATCAGGTCCAGCAGCCGCGTCGGCTCGGTGAACGAGACCTCGATCCACTCGCCCCGGCCCGACTGCGAGACACCCGGCCCCCACCAGGTGTTGCTGCGCTTGTCGAAGGCGAGCACCGGCTTGTGGCCGGTGTAGGAGCGGGAGGCCGTGATCCCGTCCGGGGCGACCGGGGCGCGCTTGGCGAAGTGGTCCCGGGAGGCCTGGATGCCGTCGGGGACGTAGAGGAAGCCCAGGATCACGCAGGTGATGACGACGGCGAGGGTGATCCAGGTGCCGATGCGGTCGAAGACCCGCCGCAGCCGGGGCCGGTCGCCGGCCCACGGCGTCTCGTGGCTTCGGCCGCCGAAGACCCGGCGCCACCACGGGGCGCGGAGCGGAGCCGTGTCGGCGGTCTCGTCCAGGGGCATCGCACAGCGCGCGCAGTAGTGCCGGTCGGGACGGTTGGGGGTCGAGCACCAGGAGCAGGGCGCGCCGTTCAGCACACCGGGCACCTGTCCCGGGGCGCGGACGGCGGGCCGGTCGGCGTCGGGCCGGCCCGGCAGGACAGGGGAGACGGCGGGCGCCGGCGCGGGGCTCGCGGCCTCCGGGTCGGCCACGGGCACCAGCAGGGAGCGCGCCCGGTCGGACATGGTGTCCCCGGGTGCGCCCGAGCCCTGTGCCCCGGTGAGGGGCGCGGTGTCGTCGTCCGCGCCGGAGGGGGCGGCGATGTGGCCGGCGGTGGGGCCGCCGCCGTGATGGGTGTCGTCCGCGTGCCGGGAGCGCTCGGCGTCGAGCCGGTGGGCGCTTCCCCAGCGGTCGTCGTCGTGCCGCGGGGAATCGTTCTGGAGGGAAGCGGGCGCGACGGGCGGGCCGGCGTTCCGGCCGGCGTCGCCGTCCGGGCGGGAGCCGTCGGCGCCGGGACGGGGGCCGCTTCCCCAGCGGTGGTCGTCGTCGCGCTGCGGGGCGTCGTCCGGCCGGGTGCCGGCCGCGCCGTGCGTGCCGCCGGCCCCGTGGCCGGTGTCGCGCCGTGCCCACTGCCCGCCCCCGGGCCCGTCGTCGCGTCGAGGCGGCTCCGCGGCCCCGGGGCCGGCACCGTGCCGGGCGGGCTGCGGGGCTGCCGGGTCACCCGAAGCCGACCCCGGCGCCGGCCGCGTCGGACCGCCGGCCAGGCCGGCGGTCCGGGCGGCGCGTGCCGCGCGGGCGGCACGCGCCGAGTCCATCAGCCCGGCGGCCGTCCCGGCCGCCACGGCCGTACGGCCGTTGTCCGCGTCCGGGCGGCCGGTGCCCGCCCCCTGCGGCTCCGCCGCCGGCGCAGGCGCGGCCGGTGCGGGCGCGGCCGTGGGGGCGGGCCGGTCCTCCGGGCCCCCCGCGCCGTGCGCACCCGGTCCGGGTCCGGCGGCGTCCGCCGGCCCGCCGGGCGCCGCGGACGCGGGCCGCGCGGCGCGCGAGGGCGCCTGGTCCCAGCGGAGCACGGCGCCGCACGCGTCGCAGAAGGACTGGCCCGGTTCCGCGCGCGTTCCGCACTCGGCGCAGTTCTGCGTGGTCATCTCTCCGGGGTCCTTTCGGCTGCGGTCACGTCGACCGAGTAGGGCATGTGGGCGGGACGGGCGGCGGCGACGAGACGGTCCAGCCGGTGGGTGTCGGCCGGAGCCGGGTCGGGCAGGCGCACGGTGACGTGCAGATGCGGGCGCCGTGCGCCGGGGAACGGGCCGAGGGGACGGGCGTTCCAGTCGGCGCCGCCGCTCTCGTCGATCTCCGGGTCGACACCGAACGCCAGCCGCACCGCTTCCCGCAGGCCGCGCCGGGTGCCGCGCACCCGGTGCAGGCCGGCGGCGGCCGCGACGGCGGCCCGCAGCCGGGGCTCGGGCTCCGTGCCGTCGGTCTCGGCGCCTACCCAGGTGCCGAGCCAGCCGGCGAAGTCGGCAGGGGCCAGGGCCGGGTCGAAGTAGGCGTCCAGACAGTCCAGGACGTTCAGGAGGGGCGCGATGACGTCGTCGAGGCCGCCGACGAAGCGCTGCGCGAGATCGTCGTCGGCGAAGACGGCCGGGAGCATCGTGCCCAGCGGAAGCGAGGATCCGAGGCCGTCGACGGAGCCCCGGCGGGATGCGCCCGTCATCCGCCGTCCCCGATCACCCGGACGCGGTGGTCGAAGGAGAAGACCAGCGACGGCGGCCGGAGGTCGATCCGGTCCGTCGGGTCACCGCGCTTGCCGGTGAGCGGGTCGGCGGGGTGCAGGACCACCTCGTCGACGAGTTCGACGCCGGGCACCCGTTGCAGCACGGCGAACACCTCGCCGGCCTGGACGGGGCGCCCGAAGGGCCAGCCCTGGCCGTCGGCGCCGCCGGTGAGCGGGTCGAGGTGACGGTAGAGCGCGTCGTGGGCCTGGCGGCGCACCCGGTCGGTGTCCACGCCGCGGAACGCGTGCACCGTGGCCACGACGGTGACGCCCTGGTAGTACGGCGGGCCGACGGCCAGGCGTGTGCCGATGAGGCGGCGCTCGTCGAGGTGACGGGTGATCCGGGACAACAGGGCGTCGCCGGGCACGAGTTGCTCGAAGCGGAGCCGCCCGCCGGGGTCGGGCACCGCCTGCGGGACGACCAGGACACGCACCGCGTACGCCCCGTGCTCGCTCTCCTCGCCCTGCAGACAGGTGATGCGGGCGGTCTCGGGGGCGGCGCGCCGGGCGAGTTCCTCGTAGTCGCGCAGGGTGACGGCGCGGTCCTGGGCGCGGAGGGTGACCGGCGCCCGGAGCTTGGCCTCCTCGACGCTCTCCCCGTCGACACCGCCGCGCGCCGCCTCGCGGTTGACGACCTCGGAGACGTACGGGACGGAGGTGCGCAGGACCTGCACCGCGCCGCGCGCCACGTTGCCGGCCCGCCCGCCGCCGGTGCGGTAGCGGTGGGCCCGGACGACCGCGCCCTTGGGGGCGACGGCGCCGTACTGGCGCAGGGTTCCGTCGGCTTCGCGCACGGCGGGGCCGAAGGCGATCTCGCCGGTGGCGGCGTCCAGCGTCACATGGTGATCGCCCGGCCGGGAGGCCGCGAAGTGCGGGACGACGTCCCAGTCCTGCCAGCCGTCGTCGGAGGCGGTCTGGAGGAGCAGGGGCGGCTCGTCGGCGACGACGGGCGCGTGGGTGAGCCGCAGCCGCTGCCCCGGCAGTCCGGTGGCCTCGCCGAGGGCCTCGTCGTACACGGTCTCGGCGTGCACGGCGCGGGTGGTGCCGCCGATGGTGTACGCCTCGGCGGAGCGGATGCTGGGCGAGGTGGTGTAGAAGGGCTGGCCCGGCAGCGGCTCGGTGACCCGGCAGCGTATCCAGCCCGCCTCGTGGCCGCCGTTGCGGGACAGCACATGGCCGCCGGGCAGGTGCAGCACGATGTCACCGGGGCGGTTGAGGCCACCGGTGCCGTCCCGGTCCATCTCGCAGGCCTGCCAGCCGTCCTCGGTCCAGGCCTCCCACACGAGCGGCGGCTGGCGCGGATCGACGCCGACGCCGTCGACGCGGCTGTCGAGCTCCAGGGCGAGGGCGCAGTGCGGGGCGGCGGCGGTGAGCCCGATGAGCATGCAGTCGCCGGGGGCCGGGGCATCGGCGAAACACGACACGTCCTTGCCCTCGGCCAGTTCCGTGGTGCGGTCCGTGACGGGACGGCCCCGGTGCTGCACCACCACATGGCCGAGCGCGCACGGCACGACGGCCAGGTCGAGCTCGGTCGCGAAGACGACGGCCTCCTCCCGCTCGGTGCGCAGCGTGGCGACCTCCGTGCCGGCCGGGACCAGGATCGTGTCCTCCTGCGGCGCGGACAGCCAGAAGGTGACGTCCGTGCGGGCGGCGGAGGGCGGGAAGAGGGTGATGCCCACCAGGTCGAGGAAGGCCAGATGGTTCTTCTCCGGGACCCGGTTGAGCCGGTAGACGATCTGGTCCGCCATGTGCGCGACCGTCTCGACGAGGGTCACCCCGGGATCGGAGACGTTGTGGTCGGTCCACTCCGGGGCGCGTTGCTGGATGTAGCGCTTGGCGTCGTCGACGAACTGCTGGAAGCGGCGGTCGTCCAGGTTGGGTGAGGGAAGGGCCATCAGCGGTCGCTTTCCGAGGAGCCCGGTTCGCCCGGCTCGTGGTGGGAGGGGATGACGTAGAACGGGAACACGAGGCTGCGCGGGTTGTTGGTGCCGCGGATCGAGTAGCGGACGTCGATGTACAGGACGCTCTGCTCGGTGCCGGCGGAGACCTCCACGTCGTGCACCTCGATACGCGGCTCCCAGCGGTCCAGGCTGACGTGCACCTCGTGCTGGATGCGGCCGGCGGTCTGCTCGTTGACCGGCGCGAAGACGAGGTCGTGGATGGCGCAGCCGAACTCCGGGCGCATCGGCCGCTCGCCCGGAGCGGTGGCCAGCACGAGCCGGATGGCCTCCTCCACCTCGCGCTCGCCGCTGACCAGGGCGATGCCGCCGGTGGGCCCGATGCGCAGGGGGAAGGCCCAGCCGGAGCCGACGAACTGTTCGGCCATCAGAGGGCCACCTGCCTTCTCCTGCTCTTGCCGCCGGCGGCACGGGCGCGCCGGCGCGGTCGTCCGCTCATGCGGGGAGGGGGTACTTCACGGTGTTGACGAAGACGAGACCCTGGAGGTCCAGCCGGACGGCGCGGATGCCGACATTGGCGACGGAGTTGACCTGCACCGTGCCGCCGGACGAGATCGTGGTGGCGCCCACCGCCTTCAGGCTGAGCGCGCCCATCGCGTCCACGGTGACGGCCCCGGTGAGCGACTTGACGTTGACGAGTCCGCGGCCCTGGATGTCGAGGAGCCCCCCGCTCTTGATGGTGAGCCTGCGCCCCGCGCTGAGCGTCAGGTCGGTACCGGCGTCGACGCGGACCGACCGGCTGCCGGTGATGCTCACGGCGCCCTTGCTGTCGATGGTGATCTCGGTCCGGGTGCGGTCGAGGTTGATGGTCAGCCGGTCGTCGCCGCTGGCGATCCGCACGCCCTGCCTGCGCCCCCCGGTCCGCTGGCTGAGCAGGTCGACACGGTTGGCCTCGCGGTCGGACAGCGTGTGCCGGGCGGCCTTCCGCTTCAGACCGTCGTGCAGCGGCACGTCGTCGACCCGGGTCGGCACGTCCCGGCCGTTGTACAGGCCGCCGATCACGAACGGGTGGTCCAGCGCCCCCCGGTCGAAGGCGACCAGCACCTCGTCGCCGACGTCCATGGGGAAGACGCCCCCGCCGCCCACCCCGCCCCACTGCACGGTCCGCGCCCAGTCGCTGACGTAGGTGTTGTCCAGCCACGGGAACTGGAGCTTGACCCGGCCCTGCCGCAGCGGGTCCTGCACATCGGTGACGACGGCGTTGGCGACACCGGGCAGCCGGGCGGCGCTCGCGCCGTCCGTGCCGCCGCCGCCCGACGCCAGCCCGTACAGGGAACGCCACTGGCGTCCGCTCACCGTGATCCAGGACTCGTAGTGCCTGCCGTCGCCGAAGACATGGCGCACCGAGGTGACGGTGTACTTGCCCTCGAAGGGCCGGCCCACGTCCTTGAGGGCCACGGGCACACCGGGCCGCAGGTCGGGGCTGCCGTACACCGCCACCTCCAGCTCCGCGAAGGACGACGTGACGTCGGCGGCGAGTGCCTGTGCGGCGTGCCGGACCTCGTCCTGCCGGTCGTAGGGGGTGGCCGTCCCGACCAGCGGGGCGGGCCCGAACACGCCCGCGGCCGCGCCCGGGGTGAGGCCGATCGAGATGCCCGGGTCGGTGGCCGCAGGCGCCGTCTCGACGATCTTCTTCTTGGTGGTGACGTTCCATCCCCGCGACTCGACCGTGCCGACCTGGTCGGCGGCGGTGACGGCGGCCCGCAGCCGCAGCACGTCGTGGCCCGCCTGGAGCACGAAGGCGCTCTTGTCGCCGTCCGTCGCCGGGGAGGGCGCGCCGGCCGACGGCTTCGGCGTCACGAAGCGGAACTTCCCCTTGGCGTCCAGGGACATCACCATGTTGTTCTCGTCGGCGAGCCGGGACAGGAAGTCCCAGTCGGTGACGTTGGACTGGCTGATGAACCCGTACGTGCCCTTCGTGGCCTGGATCCGGCCGATCGGGACGCCGTCCTGGGCGGCGAGCCTGCGGGCGATGTCGGAGGCCTTCTGATTGCGGTAGGCGGCCACCCGGCGCCGTCGCATCATGCGGTGGCCGAGATCGTAGCCGCGCACCACGGTGAAGCTGCCGGTGCCGTCGTAGTCGGCCTCCAGGGCGGTGACCTCGCCCGTCAGCAGCGGGTTGCCCACGCCCTGGCCGTCGGCGACCGGAGTGAGCACCACCCTGGTGCCGAAGGTGACACCCAGTTTGCCGAGGACCAGCCGGTACGGGTCGCGGAAGGTGAGGCGGAACGCCGCGGGCACACCGACGCCCTGGTCGACCCAGCCCTCGACGAGCAGCGGGGCGATGTCGTCGGGCAGCTTCGCACCGCCGACCCGCACCTGCATGATGCTGGAGAACGCGGGCTGCACCATCAGCGGGACACCTCCTCGGGTGCGGGCAGCACCAGTTGGGTGCCCGCCGGCAGCCGGGCCGGGTCGTCGATGCCGTTGATCTCGGCGATCGCCCGCCACACGGTGGCACTGCCGTACTCGCGCCACGCCAGCGACTGGAGCGAGTCGCCGGCGACGACCCGGTGCACGCGCTGCGCGGTCAGCGCACCGGACGTCGGGTTCTGGCCCTTCGTCTTGCCCGGGATCTCCACGAGCCGCACCTGGCAGGTGGCGCGGATGGGGACGCCGGTGGTGCCGAAGAGGGTGTAGGACGCGTCGACCGAGCCGACGTACGCGGTGAAGCGGGCCGTCGAGAACGATCCCCACTCGAAGACCACCCACGGGGGCGACGGCTGGTCGGCGGCGATGCTCTTGGCGGTCACCTCGCAGCAGCCCAGCAGCGACTCGACCTTCTTCAGCACCGAGTTGCCGGTCGGCGCGGTGGACGAGTCGAGGAACACCTCCAGGGTCATCTCGCGCGGCTCCGCGCCCATGAACTCCGGCTTGGCGCCGTCCCGCACGGCCATGGTCGGCGTCGCCTTCCACTGGGCGCGCTGACTCAGCGCCAGCTGCGCCGGGTTGAACTCGAAGCCGAACGTCCGCATGAGCGCCCCGGGCGTGGTGCTCGTGCCGACCGGAGGCTCATGGATCGCCAGAGTGGCGCGCACCAGGCTCTTGCCGGCGCCCCTGCTGCTCTTGGCCATGGGTCTTCCTCTCTGTTCCGCGGCGCCGTCAGTCCGTGAAGCCGTGGTGGGCGATCTCCAGGACCTCCGTGGCCACGGCCGGGCTCGCGGGGTCCAGGGTGGGGCCCTGCCAGCTGACGGGCAGGACGTCGATCAGCCCCCAGCGGGCGACCAGCGACCCGTCCGCCCGCAGCGCCGCGATCTGCGCGGTGGGGCGCTTGATCCCCGTCTGGACGGACGAGATCCACCGGGCGACCTTCGCCGTGTCGGGGGTGAGAGGGCGGGTGAGCCGGATCGTGGAGAAGGTGACCCGGGTCGGCAGCTGCCAGACGAAGCCGTTGTTGCCGCCCTCCTGCCGGAGCTCGACCTCCACCTGCGACGACAGGCCGTCGCAGCCGTTGAAGCGGCCGAGGCTCTCGCCGTCGATGGTGAGGTCGAACCAGATGGTGGACCCGGGATCCTGGCGGGGCATCGGGGGTGGGCCTTTCTGTCGCTGTGCTGTGGTGTCGCGTACGGGGCGTCCGTCCCGGTGCCGGGTACCGGCCGCCGGTGCGGCCCTGCGGGCCCGGCGGCCGGTCAGGCGCGGGGATCGCGGAGTCTGCCGACCCGCTCCCGGTCCATGCGCAGTTCCGTGCGGACGAGGCGGGTGACGCGGCCGATGATCCGGTGCACCAGCTCGTCGAGCTGGAAGTCGGTCAGTTCGCGTGGGTCGAACCCGCCGGCGGGGACCGCGGAGTACGCCGGCGGCGGGTCCGCCTCCGGAGCCGGCGGACGGTACGGCGGGGGGGCCGCCCCCCGTGCCGTCGCCCCCCGTGCCGTCGTGCGGTGCGGCGCCGTGCCCCCGTCCGCCGCCGCACCGCACGACGGCACGGGGGGCGACGGCACGGCGCCGCGTACGGGTGCGCCAAGTGCCGTACGCCGTACCGCCGGACCGGCGCGCCCGCCCGCAGCGGTGCTCCCGCCGGACCGGTCGCCCGCAGCGGCGCCCTCTCCGGCGCGCCCGCCTGCGGTGGCGCTGTGCCCGACCTCTACGGCCGCGGCACCCCGTGACGTGCCGCCGGTGCAACGCGTCGCGAACACGGGGGCCGGGGAGAAGGTTCCGGCAAGCGGCCCGGTGCGCGCCGCACGGGGCGGGGGGCCTCGGGTGTCGCGGTGGGTTCGTCGGTCCGGGATGTGCGGGGCGCGGGTGTCGCGCGTTGGACGGCCTCTGCGGCGCCGGGTGTCGTGCGCTGGACGGGTGGCACGGGGCCGGGTGTGCGGGTCGGTCCGGCGGCGGCTGCGCCGGCTTGCGGCGTGCGGGCGCCGGGGGTCGCACGCTGCGCGGGAGGCACGGCATCGGGCCGTGGCGCCGGGGGGACCCCCGGGTGGTCCGCGCGCGGTGCCGGAGCGGTGGTCTCCGCGCCCCGCCCGGTCACCGCCCGCTGCACGGGGCTGCCCACGGTGGACGCAGAGGACGCAGAGGACGCAGGGGACGCAGAGGAGGCGGTGGACGCGCCCGCCGTGCGGCCGCCCCCCGTGCCGTCGCCCCCCGTGCCGTCGTGCGGTGCGGCGGCGGACGGGGGCACGGCGCCGCGTACGGGTGCGCCAAGTGCCGTACGCCGTACCGCCGGACCGGCGCGCCCGCCCGCAGCGGTGCTCCCGCCGGACCGGTCGCCCGCAGCGGCGCCCTCTCCGGCGCGCCCGCCTGCGGTGGCGCTGTGCCCGACCTCTACGGCCGCGGCACCACCGTGCCCTGCGCGCCCGCCCTCGGCGCCACTCCGCGCCGGGCGGACGGCCGGTCGTACGTCACCCTCCCCGCTGCCGTCCCCCGCGGCGCGCACCGGGCCGCTTGCCGGAACCTTCTCCCCGGCCCCCGTGTTCGCGACGCGTTGCACCGGCGGCACGTCACGGGGTGCCGCGGCCGCCCCACCGGCGTCGCCCGGCGCGGACGCCGCGTCGGGGGCCGGGCCGGGGGCTCTGCGGGCCGCCGCCGGCAGAGCCCGTCGTTGCACGGCCGCGGACGCGGCAGGGGCCGTGGTCAGGGGCATCCGCTGCCGGGGCGGAGCGGCGACCGACGGAGTCACGCGGACACCACCGCCCGCCGCCCCTGCCGGGGCGATCTCCGTTCCGGGCGGTACGGCGGGCCGCGGCCGCCGTACCGCCGGTGCCGCGGCGGGCGTCCGGGCACCCGCGCGAACCGAGGGCGTCCCGGCGGAGGCGGGAGCCCCCGCCGGCAGCGCCCGGAGCGGCGCCACCGGCATCCGCTGCACGGCCGGTCCGCCGCCGGCCGGGGAGGCCGACGGCAGCCCCGGCGCACGGCGCTCCGATCCCGGCGCACGGCGTTCCAGCCCCGTGACCGGCCCGGCTGTTCGGGCAGGTCCGCCGAGGGCGCCCGGGAGCAGACCGGAGGCGGGGTCCAGGACCGCCGGGGACGCCGTCCGGCTGAACGACGGGTCCTGCCAGGTCGGCAGCCGCCCGCCGAACCCGGCGTCCGCGACGCCCGGGGGCGCGTCTCCCGTGGCGCGCCGGATCGGCGGCAGGCCGGTCCAGGCGGCCACGGCCACCGGAGCGGGCGGGGGCACGGCACCGGAGCCCGCGTCCCCACCGGTCCCGGCGGAGTCCGCCGGGGCGGAGGGCGCGGCGGACTCCGCCCCGCCGCCCCGACGTCCCCGAAGCCGGTCCAGGAATGCCACCGCTCAGCCCTCCGTCGCGCCGCGCGTCACGAGGGACGCGATCTGCTCGGTGTACCGGCGCCGGTCCCGGTGCTCCAGGTCGAGGATCGCGTCCGGACCCCAGTGGAAGTGGTAGGCGACGTACGCGATCTCCTCGTACAGCCGGTCGGTCGCGTACGTCACGATTCCCCCAGGCGGCTCCCGCCGAGTTCCACCTCGAAGGGCTCCGAGCAGTGCGGGCACTGCACGGCCGCGCGGGTGTGGCCCTCGGCGTTGATCTGCCGGTAGAAGTCCTGGAGGAACGCGAGGTCGGACGCGAACATGTTCTCCACGATCCCGTCGTGCACCATCGTCAGCGTGCCCAGCCGGGTGATGACCCGGCCGAGCAGCACGACCGACAGGTAGGCGGGGTTCTCCTGCACCCGCACGTCCCGCAGCGGGACGAGTTCGTCCCGGGCGGTCGACAGGCGCATCACCCCGTCCCGGTGCACCGTGCCCGCGTCGTCGACGTATCCGCGCGGCAGCTCGAAGGGGAACTCGGTGCGCAGCGACTGACGCGGCGACGGGTCGGCCTGCGGGCCGTGCGCCGGGTCGGATGCGGCGGCGGGAGCGGACCGGGGAAAATCCGCCCCCGCCGCCGCGGTCTGCGATGCCGCGGCGGCTGGAGCCTTGGCAGCCGAACGACGCATTATTCGATGACCAGTTCTTCGAACACGATGGTGACGGTCTCGGTCAGGGCCGCGGCCTCGCCGGCCTTCACCGTGCTCGTGTCGATCTTGCTGCACCAGGCGTTGCGCAGGTTGTACCGCTTCACCGGGTTGTCCTGGAAGTCCATCATGATGATGGAGGCGTTCTTGCGGGCCGTGCTCATCTGGCCGCGGATCGAGTCGTTGATCCACTGGGTGAACGACGCCGACTGCGTCATACCGCGCACGACGGTGCACTGGCCGTTCTTCTGCACGCCGGGGAGCAGCGCCACTTCGGCCCTGCCCTGGGCGCTGTTCTGCTGGTAGGTGATGACGTCCTGTTCGAGGGTCAGACCGCTCACCTCGGCCAGGTACTCGACCATCACACCGTCGATCTGGAGGCCGAAGTTGTGTGAAGTGAGGGCGTCACCCTGCTGGAGACTCATGTGTTCGCTGTCCTTCTGAAGGGGGGTGGGGCACGGAGGGGCGACGGCGGCGGAGGCGTGCTCCGCGCCCGCTTACTCCTCCAGCTCCCCGTTGCCGCTGGAGAACTGGGCCAGCCGGAAGATGACGAACTCGGCCGGCTTGACCGGCGCGATGCCGATCTCGCAGATGACCCGGCCGAGGTCGACCGACTCCGGCGGGTTGGTCTCCTCGTCGCACTTGACGTAGTAGGCCTGTTCGGGGCTCTGCCCGAACAGCGCGCCGCTGCGCCACTCGTTGACCAGGAACGCCGAGATGTTGCGGCGGATGCGCGCCCAGAGGTTGTGGTCGTTCGGCTCGAAGACCACCCACTGGGTGCCGATCAGGATCGACTCCTCCAGGTAGTTGAAGTACCGGCGGATGTTCAGGTAGCGCCAGGCCGGGTCGGAGGAGAGGGTCCGGGCTCCCCAGACGCGGATGCCGCGGCCGGGGAAGGCGCGGATGCAGTTGACGCCGATCGGGTTGAGCAGGTCCTGCTCGCCGCGGGTGATCTGGAGTTCGAGGTCGACGGCGCCGCGCACGACCTCGTTGGCCGGGGCCTTGTGCACACCCCGCTCGGTGTCGTTGCGGGCCCAGATGCCGGCGACGTGACCGCTCGGCGGGACCATGCGGGTCTGGCCGGTCGCCGGGTCGAAGGACTTGATCCACGGGTAGTACAGGGCCGCGTACTTGGAGTCGTAGCCGGCCGTCTCCTGCCGCCAGACCCGGATGTCGCGGGCGTTCAGGCCGGGCGGGGGGTCGATGATCGCGACGCGGTCGCCCATCAGCTCGCAGTGCGCGATCAGGCCGAGCTGCACGGCCTTCACGGCCTCCAGGTCGATCGTGCCGCGCTGGTAGGCCGCCATCAGGTCGGGCACGGCGACCATGGAGATCTCGTCGACGGCCTCCAGACCGCCGAAGCCCGTGCGGTCCGCGGAGTCGCCGAGGTACTGCGCCGGGCCGGGGTGCGCGCCGCCGCCCGGCACGGCCGCCGGTGCGGCATCGCCGGCCGGGGGCGGCGCAGGCAGCGCCACGCTCTGGTTCTCCGGGCGGGCCAGCTGCGCGGACGGCGCCGCCTCCGTCACGGTGATGAGCCGGGAACGCTCCTTGACCTGCGTGACGACGTAGGCGCGGCTGCCCTTCTTCGCCGTCACGTCGAAGGTCTCGACGGGCTTGTCGCCGTCCTTGACGATCAGCCTGAAGCGCTCCGCGGGGCCCTCGCCCTCGGCGTCCGCCACCTCCACGGACAGCGCGCCACGGGCTTCGGCGGTGGCCGCCACGGCGAACGTGCCGAGCTGCCGGGGCTCGGCGGCGGGCAGTTCGGCCGGGCGTGCACCGCCCGTCACGGCGGACCGCCCGGGGGCCCGGCCGTCGTCGGCCGCGTCCTCGGCGGAGCCGCCGACACGGACCACGTACGCGGCCGAGCCGCCGTTGTTGAAGAAGCCGTAGACGGAGTGCGCGAGGTAGTAGCCGTCGGTGAAGTCCCCGAAGGCCGCGACGTACTGCGTCCAGTTGGTCACCAGCGTGGGCTCGTTCAGCGGCCCGGTCGGGGCGAGACCGACGAAGGCGGCCACCGATGTGCCCACCCCCTCGATCGGGCGCGAGCCGCTGGCAACCTCCTCGACGTAGACGCCGGGCGACAGGTACGACGGCATGCTCTGCTCTCCTCGGGGGTGCGAGACAAGACGTCCTCACCCTCGCGCGCGCGTTGCGCCCGCCGAAACGTCCCCGGGTGCCGGTACGGGGGCACCTGCGTTGCCCCCGGTCGTGCCCGTTGGGGCAGGTGGTGGCCGGGGGGCGCCCAGGAGGGGGACGCCCGGGCCGTCTGCCCCCGATGCTGCCCTCGCGGACCTGCCGGCATGCGCGGGTGCCCGGTACTGCTGGGTGGTCGGTGTCCGGTGTCGAAGGGAGCATCGTGCGGGAGCACGGAACGGGGAAGCGGCCGTCCGACGAGAGGCAGCCGGCTCGCCGTGCGGTCACGCCGGGCGCACCGGTCCAGCGGATGCTCGCCCTGCAGCGGACGGCGGGGAACGCGGCCGTCGCCCGCGCCCTCGACGCCGAACGGCACCGGCACGGACCGGGCTGCGGACACGGCGACGCGACCGTGGCGCGCTCCGTCGATCCCGCAGGGCACCTGCACGACGCGGGCGGACACGGGAACGTCGAGGACACCAGTCCCGAGGGCCAGCGCGGCCTCCTCGACGCGGCCATGGCGACACCGAGCCGTCCGCTCCCCGGGGCCTTCCTCGACAAGGCGAAGTCGTTCTACCGGAACGACAACCTCTCCGCGGGCCGCGTCCACGACAATCCGACGGCCCAGCGCGCGACCGCGGCGCTCGGCGCGCAGGCCATGACGGTCGGCAGCCACATCTTCCTCGGCCCGTCCGCCGTCGGTGACACCAGGATCCTCGCCCACGAGACCAGCCACCTCGACAAGAACCTCCGGGGCGTCCGCGAGACGGGCGACGACAACGGCGCCGGTGTCACCGTCACCGATCCGGGCCAGGGCTCGGAGCAGGCGGCGGTGGCCGACGGCGACGCCTTCGCGGCGGGAGCGGGCACCGCGCCGTCCGTCGCCCGGCGGTCGCATCTCTCGGACGCCGCCGACGCCCCGGCCGGCCACTCGTCCGTGCAGCGCGCGGCCGTGCAGCGGGCCGGCGGGAGCAGTGGCAAGACCAGCGGCAAGAGCAGTGGCAAGGGCAAGGAACGGGAGAAGTCCGCCCGCCAGATCGCCAACAGCCTCGACGAGGAGGTCAAGCAGGAGTGGGACCACGCCTACGGAGGCGGCCGGCAGGGCGCCGCGCCTGACGAGGTGCGCATGCGCTACGCGCGCTCCATGCGCGACGACCGGACGTCGCAGACGCTGTCGCACCAGAGCTTCCTGGTGTACGACGCCGTCCAGGCCCGGCGCGAGCAGACCGGGAAGACGGCCGTCAACGAGCGCGAGGTCCAGGGCATGCTCGTCAACAACCGCCTGCTCTTCGCGTCGAACTTCAACGAGTCGATGGACCTGCTGCAGCCGTTCGAGACGGACGGCAGCACGGACACCTACCCCTCCCTGGTGTCCACCCACCAGAGCGACGCGGGCCGCAGGGCCGGGCTGCCCGCCTCCGACGGCGACGAGTACGTGGGCCGGGTGAACCGGGCGAACGTCAAGACGCAGGCGCTGCTGGCGGGGCAGCGCGACGACGCCACGGCCAAGGCACTGCGCGAGCGCCACGGGAAGCCGGTGACCGTGGTGGACGTGACCGACCCCCGGCTCCACACCTTCCTGACGGACCAGCAGTTCGAGGGCGCGATCTTCCTCGTACGGGTCGCGGCCGAGAAGGGCCTGATGCACGCGGAGCAGAAGCTGCTGCTGGCCCTGCACACGTCCGGCATCTCCCCCGAGGAGACCAAGGGCTCCCCGCACGCCGTCATGGGCCGCTACCGCGGCTGCCTGTGCTGCACGGCCGCACTCGACTACTACCGCAACGTTCTCGGCTTCGGCACCATGGACTACGACCCGAACCCGGGCTTCTACTACCGGGAGTCCCTGGAGAACCTGTACCGGCACCAGGAGCACGTGGTGCGCGACCCGGCGTTCCGGGACACCATGCTCAGGCTCGCCCGGGAGCTGCCCAGCACCCCCGCGCTGTCCCGGACGAACCCCCCGGCCGACGCCTACGACAACCACGGCCCGGAGAGCATCGAGCCCGCGGGCGAGGCGGCGCGGCGCAACTACCGGAGTCCGTCCACGAGCGACGTCGAGACCGACGTCGACGAGGCCGGCCGGAGGCGCTTCACCTCCTTCGACCGCGAACTGGACGTCGACTACGCGGGCGGCACGGGCGGGGCGAAGGTCGGCAAGGGCACCAGGATCGACGAGCAGTCCAAGGGCCGGTCCCGGCTGCGTGCCGCACGGGTCATCAACCAGGAGCACTGGGCCGGGATCCAGGACGCCTGGCTCAACGGCACCCCCGACGAGCAGGCCGCGGTGTACCGGTACTGGGAGCAGGAGATGCGGGCGAGCCGGGCGGAACTCGTCGAGATCATCGGTGCGGTGGAGCACCGGCGGAGCCGTGACGCCGTCCACGCCGCCGTGACCCGCCTGGTCAAGGGCACCACCGGCCACGAGCGCCGCGACAACCGG
This sequence comes from Streptomyces sp. T39, assembly GCF_008042045.1. Taxonomy (GTDB): domain Bacteria; phylum Actinomycetota; class Actinomycetes; order Streptomycetales; family Streptomycetaceae; genus Streptomyces. Next base: position 7,655 of record NZ_RDBP01000055.1, on the reverse strand, counting down.
CAGGCCGGCGACCCGGTCGTGCGCCGGCCGGACAAGGGCAAGTACGCGGCGAAGGCGAAGCCCGAGCCCAAGAAGCCGACCCGCAGGACCGGCAAGGAGATGAAGCGGAAGTCCAAGGGCTGGAAGCAGATCCAGGACCTGATGAAGGCCGAGGGCAAGCAGAGCGACTTCTACCGGAAGTGGCGCGAGGAGGACGCCAAGTCGAAGCCGGGCAACCTCAAGCCCGCCCTGATGTCGCCCGCGCTCGCGAAACTCGTGACCGACCTCAGCACGAAGTACACCGTGTCCACGATGGGCCGCAGACTGCACATCGCGGAACGGACGCTGCGGCGCTTCGTCTCGGACCGTCAGCCGGAGCAGCCCGCGCAGACGGCCCACCCGGACACCGACACCGAGTCCGACACCGCGTCCGTCGCCGCGGAGACCGCGAGCGTGGCACCGACCGCGGGGGACGACACCGCCTCGGAGTACCAGGGCGGCGACGCCGTGGACCACGGCGCCTACGAGGAGGAGTACGGCGGCGGCGAGGTCATGGACTACGCGTACGAGGACGACGAGGACTACGACGGCTACGACGACTACGACGGCTACGACGCCGGGCAGGCGGCCTCCGCCCACGGGCCTTTCCCGGGGGCGTACGCGCACGCGGGGACGTCGGCGTCCGGCTCCGCGCAGGCGGGCCCGTCGAGCAGCTTCGCCCACCCCGCCATCTCCGGCTACACCCTCGTCACCCACCAGGGACAGACCCTCTACCGGGACGACCGCAGCGGGCAGCTGTGCTGGCGCGATCCGGACACCTACCGGATGGTCCCGCTCCCGGACTACGCCTCGGACGTCGAGATGAGCGACGCCTGAGTCCCGCCGGCCGCCCGTGCCCCGTGTACGCCGGGGCAACCAGGTCTGCCCTCGTGACTCCTGTCCGGGGGCGGCCGGGTGGCTAGCGTGCCGGGAGTGAGCCTTTGGACTTCTCTGGAACCCTCGTCCGTCACCGTGGACCCCGGCAGCAGTACGCGGGTGCGCCTGCGGGTGCGCAACACCGGGGACGTGGTGGACGAGTACCGGTTCGAGCCCGTCGGGGACGTGGCCCCCTGGACGACCGTCGAACCGCAGGCGCTGCGCCTGTACCCGGGCACCACCGGGACCGTCGAGCTGACGTTCGCGCCGCCGCGGACACCCGACGCCACCGCCGGGCCGAACCCGTACGCGGTGCGCATCACGCCGACGGAGCACCCGGACGCGGTGACGGTCCCGGAAGGGAACCTGACGATCACGCCGTTCGCCGAGGTCAGGGCGGAACTGGTGCCCCCCACGGTCAAGGGCCGGTTCCGGGGGCGGCCGAAACTGGCCGTCGACAACCTCGGCAACACGAAGGTGACGGCCTCGGTCGCCGGCAGTGACAACGGCGACCACCTGTCGTACCAGATCCGTCCCGGGAACGTGCAGATCGAACCGGGCCGGGCGGCCTTCGTCGACACGACGCTGAAGCCGCGGCAGATCATCTGGTTCGGCTCCAAGGAGGAGCGCCCCTACACGCTGGCGGTCCGCCGGTCGGGGGTCGAGCCCACGGAGGTGGAGGGGACGTATGTCCAGCGCGGTTTCCTGCCCGCCTGGCTCGCGACCTTCCTCGGTCTGCTCCTGGCACTGGTCATCGCCTTCGTGATGATCTGGTTCGCCTACAAGCCGCAGCTGCGCACCGAGGCGACGGAACAGGTCGAGGAGGCGGGCGCCGCCCTCGCGCCCAGCCCCAGTCCCTCGCCTCCCGCCGCCCCGGCCCCACCCGAGTCGCCCGCCGCGGAACCCGACCCGCCGAAGACCGAGAAGCCCGAGGGCGACGGCGGCGGCGGTGGCGGAGCGCCGGCCGAGCCTGCCGGCCCGCCGCCCGTGATCCCCGCCACCAACGTCCTGCTGCGCAACGCCACCACCCGCCTGTGCGCCGAACTTCCGGGCCGTGACAAGGGCGAGATCAACGGGCCCGTCCAGCAGAGCGTCTGCGACGGCACCGACGCGGACAACCAGCTCTGGAACCTGGAGGAGAAGTACCCGAAGCTGGGCCCCGGTGGCACGCAGCTCTTCCAGATCCGCAACGTCAAGGACTCGTTCTGCATGGACCTGGGCGAGTTCGACGGCCGGCCCGGTGGCACGCCGGTCTCCGAGTTCCACTGCGACGGCACGACGGCCGACAACCAGCTGTGGTGGATCCAGAAGCAGGAGAGCGGCGACTACTGGATCCGGAACTTCGCCAGCAACAACAAGTGCCTGGACGTGGAGGGCAGGAGCGACGGCGGTGTCAACGCCCGCCTGCGCATCGCCGAGTGCACCAACAGCGACGACCAGGAATGGAAGATCATCCACCCGAAGAAGGGCTGAGCGGGCGGCCGCACCGCCCGGGGCAGCGGACCGGGCGGTGCACCCCGGCCCACGGGCCGGGCGGCCACCCGGGGTACGGACCGGCCGGTTTGCGCGCGCGGGCCACGGACCGGGCCCGCTGTCACCAGCCGCCCTCGCCCGGCACCAGCCGGCCCGCCTTGCGGTACTCGCGGCGGGCGCCCTCCAGCAGGTCGGGCGCCGTCACCACGTCCCCGCGCCCGGCGGCGAGGTAGGCGGCGGTGACCACGGCGCTGCGGATCGACCCCCCGGCCAGCTCGAAGTCGCGGGCCAGCGGGGCCGGGTCGATCCCGCCGTCCGACGGGACGTGCGCCAGGCCGTGCCGCCACAGCGCCAGACGCTGCCCGGCGTCCGGGAACGGGAAGTCGACCACCAGGTCCAGTCGGCGCGTGAACGCCTCGTCGATGTTGGCGCGCAGGTTGGTGGTGAGCAGCGCGATGCCGTCGAAGGACTCCAGACGCTGGAGCAGGTAGGCGCTCTCCATGTTGGCGTACCGGTCGTGGGCGTCCTTGACCTCGGAGCGCTTGCCGAAGACGGCGTCGGCCTCGTCGAAGAGGAGTACGGCGTCGGTGCGGTCGGCCTCCGTGAAGATCCGTTCGAGGTTCTTCTCGGTCTCGCCGACGTACTTGTCCACGACGGACGACAACTGCACGACGTACAGGTCCAGGCCCAGATCGGCGGCGACCACCTCCGCCGACAGGGTCTTCCCGGTCCCCGATTCGCCCGCGAAGAGGCCGAGGACACCCCGGCCACGCCCCCCGCCCGCACTGAGCCGCCACTCACCGAGGACCCGGTCGCGGTGCCGGGCGCGCAGGGCCAGTTCCCGCAACTGCGTGAGCGGCCCCTCGGGCAGCACCAGGTCCCGCCAGTCCACGGCGGGCCGGATGCGGCGGGCGTGGCTCTCCAGGCCGGAGGCGGACTGGCGGCGGGCGGCCAGCCGCAGATGGGCGGCGGTGACCGGGCCGCCGTCGAAGGCGGCGAGGGCGCGCGCGGCCTGCGCGGTCCGCCGGACGCGGTCGCCGCCCAGACGGTACGGGGCGATCGTGGCGGCCACGTCGAATCCGTCGGTGCCGGCGCCGAGCGCGGCCCGCCAGGCGGCCGCACCGCCCGCCCGGCGGCCGGGCGCCTCCAGGACCAGCGGGTCGACGGGGGACCATTCGGGATCGTAGGGGCGCGGGTCCGTCAGCAGCACGGTCACGTCCTCCGCGGCGATCAGCGCCCGCACCAGCGGGCCGGGCTTCCCGGGGAGCCCCGGGACGACCACGGCCCGCCCGCCGAGACGGGCCTCCCGCAACAGCTCGGGGACGTGGTCCCCCGGCTCCGGGCAGCACAGCGCCTCGACGCCCGCGGCGGTGAGCGCCGCGGAGACGACCGCCAGGCCGTCCCCCTCGCGCTCCTCACGGAGGTAGAGGGCGAGCGGGCCGCCCCGGAGGCGGGCGGCGAGACGGTGGACGAACTCCCCGTCGGCGGCGTCTCCTTCGGATCCGGCGGGCGGCGCCGGCAGCGGGCGCAGCCGGCCGGTGAGCGCGGCGTCCGGGCTGTCGTCGCCGAGGAGATGGCCGGTCAGCCGGTCGGGGACGCGCAGCGAGCGGGTCAGGAACGGCCGCTCGGGCTCCTCGATTTCCAGCAGACCGAGGGCGCGCAGCGGAGCCGATGGGTGCAGGCGGGCGCGGGCCGCCGCCGCGTGCGCGGGCACGGCGCACAGGTCGAGGGCGAGGCCGGCGGTGGCACGGCGCCGGCTCACATCGTCGTTGAGGTACCCGTAGAGCGGCTCGAAGCCGCGGTCGACGTCCGGGGCGAGGGCGATCAGCAGCAGGGCGGTGTCCAGATCGGTCAGCCCCGCCCGCCGGACCAGCCACGACAGCCGGTCGGCCGACGGCGGGCCGCCGTCCGGCGACGGTTCGGCCGACGGCGGGCCGCCGTCCGGCGACGGTTCGGCCGACGGCGGGCCGCCGTCCGCCCGGGGGAGCGGCCCGGTGCCGGCGCCTCCGGCGCCGGGATGCGGTACGGCGCCGCCCGGGCCGGGATGCGGCCCCCCGTCGGCCACCGTGGGCGCCGGCCGGTGCAGCAGATGGCGTACCGCCTCGTCGGACAGGAAGAGGCCCCGCAGCGGGTCGTCGGCGGTGGGGTCGCCGGCGGCCCGGTGCTCGACCAGGGCGGCCACCCGCTCCCGCAGGGCGGCGAGACGCTCCAGCAGGGCGTGGGCGGGGTCGCCGCCCGACGGGGGCGCGGCGGTGGAGGCGTCCGCGGTCAGGGGGGCGATGAGGTCATGGGCGTTCACCGCGGGTCCGTCCGGCGGGACGACCCGTCCGTGCGCGAGGTCCGGGCGTCGCGGGCGCGTGCCACCTGGTGGGGGCGGTGCGACCGGCCGGCGGCCGGCGGCTCCCCGTCCATGCCGCTGACGCGGACCGTCGCGCCCTCGGTGACCGGCGGCCCCGCGTCGTACTCCGGGAAGGCGGGGAACGGCGCGGTCACCACCAGGTCGAGCGACGGCTTCAGTTCACCGCCGAGCGCGGACCAGATCTCCGCGAGCGAACGGGACTCCGTCTGGATCCCGGCCACGGTCAGCGGTACGGACAGGCCCAGCGTCCGCAGCGAGCCCGGGAGTTCGTCCGGCGGCAGCACCTCGCGGGGCAGCAGGGTCGCGAGCACGGCCGAGAGCAGCCGGTGTTCGTCCTGCGGGGTCTTCGTCCAGGCCGTCACCAGGTACGACAGCCGGAACCAGCGCGGCGGCTGCCTCCGGCGCACCACGACGTCACGCTCGTCGCGAACGGCCACCTGGCCGCGCTGGCGCCGGGCCACGTCCTCCCGGATGTCGTACAGGTACGTGTTGATCACGGGCGCGTTGCGCCGGGCCGCCCAGTCACGGGTGGGTGCCTCGAAGGACACCTCGATCCCCGCCCCCGCCAGCGCCCCTTCGCCGAGGAGGCCCTTCAGCATCTCGTCCACCTCGTGGATCACGCCTGTGCTCCCGCTCTGTGCGCTTGTCCGGAGCCGCCCGGCCCGTCGTCCACCCTCGATGGTCGCGCGGGGACCGCCGCGGCCGCACGCGCACGGGGGACGGCGGCCGGGCAGCCCCGGCTGCCCTCCCGGTCACCGGGGGCCCGTATGCGGTTGCCCCGCAGGTCAGATGTAGCCTTCCCGAAGGGCATATGCCACGGCGTGCGCACGGTTGCGCAGGTGAAGCCGCGTGGTGAGTCCGTGCATCACGTTCTTGACGGTCCGTTCGGAGTAGGACAGCTTGCCCGCGATCTCACCGGTGTCGAGGCCCTCGGAGACCAGACGCAGGACATCCACCTCCCGGGGTGTGAGACCGAGCGAGGAGGCGCCCGGTCGCCCTGCCGCGCCCCGGTGCAGCGTGCCCACCTGGTCGATGAGCCGGCCGAGCAGGTCGGCGGGCAGGTCGCCGTCGCCGCGGGAGGCCGCCAGCACCGCCTGCACCAGCCGGTGGGCGGTGGCCTCGTGGCGCCACACGATGGCGCCGACGCCGCACTCGACGACGTCCAGCAACTCGCTCTCCCGCAGGGTGCCGACCACCAGCACGACGCGTGACCCCTCGCTGCGCACGATCCTGCGCATCCGTGTCAGCGCCGCCTCGTCCAGTGCGTCCTCGACCAGCAGGGCCACAGTGCCGGGGGCGGACTCCTCGCGCAGATCGATCTCCGGGTGCTGGCGCAGCTGGCTCACCGCGCCCTCGCGGCTGATCGGGTCCGTGGCCGACACCGCCACGGGCACGCGCCGGTCGGCGGCGACGCCGGCCCGGCCGGCGCCGGAGGCGGACATGGTCGTGGTCCGGGGTGAGTTGAGCAACCGTATCCCCTGTTCAGCGGCCCGCCGTGGAGCGCGGGCCGGTGGCGGATGAGCACGTTCCACCCTTCTGGTGGGTGGCACGGGCACGCAATCGTGGACCACCACGAGCCACACCACGAGACCGCCGCGGCACCCACCACGAAGCTGCGCATCCGGGCGCGTCGCCGCAGGTGGGAACGGGTATCGCCCGGCTCCGGGGACGTCGCCGGAGCCGGTGGGGTGCGCCACCTCACACGACCCCCGGCCGGAGTTCCGGCGTCTCACCCAGCGGGGAAGCACACCGTCCACCACAGGAGGAACCGATGACCGGACCGCTTCGCGAACGCGACGGCGCCACGGCACTGCTCGTCGCCGAGACGGAGCGCGCACGCTCCGGCAGCGGGGGCCTCGTCCTGCTGCAGGGGGCGACCGGTACCGGCCGCACCGCCGTTCTCGACTCGGCGGTCCGCCACGCGGCGGACCGCGGCCTGCGCGTGCTGCGGGCGCGCTGCTCGCCGGAGGACACCGGCATGCCCTTCGCCACGGTGCTCCAACTCCTCGGCCCGGTACCGGACTTCCCCGACCTGACGCCCGGCGGCGACGACCGCGGCAGCGCGGCCAGGCTGTGGCGGCTGCTGCTCTCCTACGCGGCCGAGGGACCGCTGCTGATGGCGGTGGACGACGTCCATCTGGCCGACGCCCCGTCGCGCCGCTGGTTGCGGGAGGCCGTGCGGCGCGTCGACCGATTACCCGTACTCCTGGTGGCAGGCGAACGCAGCCAGTACGACATCGACCCCCGGCCCGCCGGACTCGCCGAGTCCCTGCCCCCGTCCCTCGTGCGCACCCACACCCTCGCCCCGCTCGGCGACGAGGCCGCCGCCGGACTGGTCCGGGCGGCCTTCCCCGACGCAGGGCCCCGCTGGACGGCGGAGTGCGTACGGGCCGGCGCGGGCAGCCCGATGCTCCTCCACGCCCTGCTCGACGACCTGAAGGGCCATCCGCGCACCGGCGGCCACGCACCCGGGGGAGTGCCGGCCCTGCCCGAGTCCTGCGCCGCGCTCTACCCCGGCAGCTATCCGGCGGCCGTGGCCTGGTGGCTGCACACCGCCGGTCCGGCGACGGCCGAGGTGGCCCGCTGCCTCGCCGCCCTGGAACAGGCGTGGTCCGACGACACCGCCGGCCACCCGCCGCGCGCCGCGGCCGGACCGTGCGGCACGACGCCCACCCCCACGGCCCGCCCCGCCGGCGCGGCGGAGATAGCCGGTGGCGTCCTCGGGGCGGGCGTCGTGCACGGCGACCGTCACCGCGTCCCGCAGCACCCGCAGCGCCCAGGGCAGGCCGACGGCCGGTGTGCGCAGCAGATGCCGGGCGATCGTCTCGACGCGCTCGCCGCGATGCAGCATCGTTTCGGCCGCCGCCCGGTGGGCGGCCTCCCGGCGGTGCGTCGGCCAGCCGGTGAGCACGGCGTCGCGCAGCAGCGG
>NZ_RDBP01000054.1:210943-252510 GCF_008042045.1 Streptomyces sp. T39 | reverse complement strand
GTCCACCGCCGTCACCGGCCGCCGGCCGGTGACGTGCCGTCCCGCCACACCCCAGGAGGCTCTTCCGTGCCGTCCCCCTCGTCCCCCGGCGTCCGGCCCCCGGTCCCCGGACGTCCCGCCCGGCGCCGGTCCCGGCGGACCGTCCGGCTCGTCGCCGGCGCCGCGCTCCTGCTCGGCCTGGTCGCCGTGCCGACGGCGCAGGCCCGTGAAGGGGACCACTGCGCGCGCCAGGCGTCGCTGCGCGTCCCGGGCGCGGCCCACCAGCAGGTGTCCTGCCTCGGTGAGCTGACCACCGCGGGAACCGTCGCCTCCGGCCACACCGATCCGGCCGACTGGGCGGGGCTGACCCCCGCGGGACTGGCCACCCCCTCCGGGGTGCCCGGCATCCAGCTCGACGGCTGGTTCCCCGACGACTCGGCCACCAACACCAACCACGGCTGGGGGCACGACTCCCAGTTCGTGATCCGGCTCCCCGACCGGTGGAACGGCGGCCTCGTCGTGGCGGGGTCGCCCGGCACCCGGGAGCAGTACGCCAACGACCGGGCGATCTCCGACTGGGTGCTCTCCCGGGGCTACGCGTTCGCCGCCACGGACAAGGGCAACACCGGTGCCGCGTTCCACCGGGACGGCGACCGGCCCGGTGCGGCGATCGCCGAGTGGAACGACCGCGTCACACAGCTGACCCGGGCGGCCCGCGCCGTCGTCGCGCAGCGCTACCGCGAACGGCCCCGGCGCACGCTGATGACCGGCATGTCCAACGGCGGCTACCTGGTGCGCTGGCAGCTGGAGAACCACCCCGGTCTGTACGACGGCGGGGTCGACTGGGAGGGCACGCTGTGGCGGGCCGACGGCCCCAACCTGCTCACCTTCCTGCCGCCGGCGCTGCGCGCCTATCCGCGGTACGCCGCGGGCGGTGCCGGCGCCGCCGGGGCGCACGAGGAGATGGTCGCCGCCGGGTTCCCGGCGGGGTCGGAGTTCCTGTGGCCGTACCACCACCAGTACTACTGGGACCTGACGCAGCGCATCTACCGCGAGGAGGTGGACCCGCGCTTCGACGGTCCCATGGAGGCGGGGACGCCGTTCTGTGCCCCCGGCACCCCGGCGTGCGACGCGGACTACGACTACGCGGCGCGCCCGCGCGAGGTGCACCGGGCCGTGGAGCGCATCGCGCTGACCGGCCGGATCGGCAAACCGCTGATCACCCTGCACGGCACGCTGGACGTGCTGCTGCCGATCGGTGAGGGCTCGGACGTGTACGCCCGCATGGTCCGCGACGCCGGGCGGGAGGGGCTGTTCCGCTACTACCGCGTCGAGGGCGGCACCCATGTCGACTCGCTGTACGACGTCTTCCCCGACCGGCTGCGTCCGCTGACGCCGTGCCACCGCTCCGCGTTCACCGCGCTGGAGTCGTGGATCGGCGGCGGGCCGGAGCCCGCGCCCAGTCGCACGGTCGCCCTGCCGGCCGACCGCAGCGGGCTGCTGACGGACTGCTCCCTCGGCCGACGCTGACGGCGCCGCCACCGCTCCCTGGGCAGCCCGCCACGCCCGGACCGGTGGCAGCCGGTCCGGGCGTCCGGCTCAGGCCAGGGGTTCCAGCCTGCCGGTGCGCGCGAGCCGGGCGTACCAGTGGGCGCTGGACTTGGGGATGCGGGTGCCGGTCGGGTAGTCGACGTACACGGCGCCGAACCGCTTGCTGTAGCCGTAGCCCCACTCGAAGTTGTCGAGCAGCGACCAGAGGAAGTAGCCGCGCACGTCGACGCCGGACTCGATGGCCCGGTGCACCGCCTCGAGGTGGCCGTGGAGATAGGCCACCCGGTCGGGGTCGCGGACCTCGCCGCCCGGGTTCACGTAGTCGTCGAAGGCGGCGCCGTTCTCGGTGATCATCAGCGGTGTCCCGGGCAGGTCCGCCGAGAGCCGGCGCAGCAGGTCGTACATGCCGCTCGGGTCGACGGCCCAGCCCATGGCCGTGGTGTCGCCCGGCGGCAGGTGGAAGGCGACCCCCGAGGCGCCGGGCCAGGGGCTGTGGGCGCTCCGGCCGTGGCCGTCGGAGGTGTGGGTGGCGCCGTCCGGGGAGGCGGCCGACACCACGGTGGGCGTGTAGTAGTTGACGCCCAGGAAGTCCAGCGGGCGACGGGCGGTGGCGGTGTCGCCGTCGCGCACGAAGGACCAGTCCGTGAGACCCGCGGTGTCCTCCAGCAGGTCGTCCGGGTAGGCGCCGTGGAACATCGGCCCGGTGAAGATCCGGTTGGCGAGGGCGTCGATGCGGCGGACGGCGTCCGCGTCGGCGTCGCTCGCGGTCAGCGGCCGCACATGGTGGACGTTGAGCGTGACGGAGACCTGCGACCTGGACGGCAGCGCGGCCCGCAGGGCCTGGACGGCCCGGCCGTGCGCGAGGTTCAGATGGTGCGCGGCGCGCAGGGCGGCGACGGGGTCGGTGCGCCCGGGGGCGTGGACGCCCGAGCCGTAGCCGAGGAAGGCGCTGCACCAGGGTTCGTTGAGGGTGGTCCACGTGGTGACACGGTCGCCGAGCGCCTCGGCGGCCAGTTCCGCGTAGGCGGCGAAGCGTTCGGCGGTGACGCGCTCGGGCCAGCCGCCGGCGTCCTCCAGTTCCTGGGGCAGGTCCCAGTGGTAGAGGGTGGCGACCGGCTTGATGCCCTTGTCGAGGAGTTCGTCGGCCAGCCTGCGGTAGAAGTCGAGGCCGCGCTGGACGGCGGGGCCGCGGCCGGTGGGCTGGACGCGCGGCCAGGAGATGGAGAAGCGGTAGGCGCCCACGCCGAGGTCGGCCATGATCGCGACGTCCTCGCGCCAGCGGTGGTAGTGGTCCGTGGCGATGTCACCGGTGTCGCCGTTGCGGACCCTGCCGGGGGTACGGGCGTAGGTGTCCCAGATGGAGGGGGTGCGGCCGTCGAGGGCGGCCGCGCCCTCGACCTGGTAGGCGGCGGTGGCCGTACCCCACAGGAAGTCCTGCGGGAAGGTGCGGGCGGCGGAGAGCTGGTCGTCGGGCGCAGGGCGTCGGATCGCGGTGGCCACGGGGTTCCTTTCCCGGAGGAAGTGGCGGTGGGTACGTTCCCATCCCAGGGTGGGAACGTGCCCATTCCGAGGTGGGAACGTACCCACCCGATGTCCGGAAGACTGACGCCCGGGCGCCGCCGGTGTCAAGGAGCCGGTGGGCGCACGGTCGTCGACACCGGCCGTTCTGGCACAATGCGCCAGGTGAACGGCCCCGTAGAAGCACGAGGAGGGTCCATGGGGGGCGGTCAGCGACCGACCATCAAGACCGTCGCCGCACGCGCCGGCGTGGGCCGCACGACGGTCTCACGGGTGATCAACGGCTCGTCCCTGGTCAGCGACGAGGCGCGCACGGCCGTGATGACCGCGATCGCCGAGCTCGGCTACGTGCCCAATTCGGTCGCCCGCGGCCTGGTGACCAGCAGGACCGACTCCGTCGCCCTCGTCGTCCCCGAATCGGAGAGCCGGCTGGGCTCGGAGCCGTACTTCTCCGCCGTGATCCGCGGGGTGAGCACCGGACTGGCCGACACCCGCACCCAGCTCCAGCTGGTCCTGGTGCGCGACGCCGGCGAACGGGACCAGCTGACGCGGTCCGTCACCGAGCGCCGTGTCGACGGCGTGCTGCTGGTCTCGGTCCACACCGACGACCCGCTGCCCGGCCTGCTGGAGGAGATGGGCCTGCCGACGGTGCTCGCCGGCCGCCGCTCCCCCGGCGAGTCCCTGAGCCATGTGCACGCGGACAACGCGGGCGGCGCGGCCTCGGCCGTACGGCATCTGCTGGCGGGGGGCCGCCGCACCGTGGCCACCGTCGCGGGGCCGATGGACATGGACGTCGGCCTGAGCAGGCTGCGCGGCTGGCGTCAGGCGCTGGACTCGGCGGGCCGCCCGTCCGGCCCGGACCTGGTGGCCGTCGCCGACTTCACCGAGGAGGGCGGCCGGCGGGCGATGGGCGAGCTGCTCGACCGGGTGCCCGCGCTGGACGCCGTCTTCGTGGCGTCCGACGTGATGGCGGCCGGCGCGCTGCGCGAGCTGCGCGCCCGGGGCAGACGGGTGCCGGCCGACGTCGCCGTGGTCGGCTTCGACGACTCGTTCCTGGCCCGCCACACCGATCCCCCGCTGACGACCGTGCGCCAGCCGGTGGAGGAGCTCGGCGTCACCATCACCCGGCTGCTCCTGGCGGAGATCGCCGATCCGGCGACGCCCCGCCGGCACGTCGTGCTGCCGACCGAACTGGTCGTCCGGGGCTCGGCGTAGCACGGTCCGGCGGTGCGCCCGGCAGCGGCCGGGGCACCGGCGGACGGGGTGGCGCGCGGGAGCCCGGGACACGGCCTGCCCGCGGGTTCACGCGTCCGGGTCGAAAGCTGTCACATCCGGGGCAAACTGGGTAGTCGCTATCCATGACCACATACAGTCCCTCCGCGCAGGGCGCCCTCACCGATCTCGCCGCGGGCGAGGGAGCACCGGCAGTGATCGTCTTCCTTCTCGTCGTGGTCGGCCTGCTGGTCCTGCTGGTCTGGATCGTCTGGCAGGTAGGGGCGCGCAGGCGGCGCGACGCCGCGCCCACCCGCGACGAACTGCCCACCCCGCCCGACCACCGCACCCATGTCGAGAGCCGTCTCGAGCCCGACGAGGTGGACCCCTCGCAGGGGCGCCAGACGCCGGGACGTCTGACACCGCACGAGATGCACGGTTACGGGAACATGGGCTCGCGCCCCGCGGCGGCGGAACCGCCGCGGCCGGAACCCGGTGAGGGGGACGCCGCCCCCGGCCAGGACGGCGGCCGCCCCGGCCAGGGCGGCCGACCGCCCGCCTGACAGGCCCTGCACCGTCCCGCCCGCCGGGCCGGCCGCCGTCGGCGCGCGTCCGTGCCCCGTTCCGTTCCCGCGCGCCCGTGTCCGCGACCGGTCCGCCCGCAGGTGTCGGTGTCGGCGTCCGTGACCGGCTCCGGTCGCACGTGTTCCTCTCCGGTCCGGTTCGCCCGCAGGTCCGACCGGCTCCGGTCGCACGTGTCCGTCTCCGGTTCGCCCGGCCGGCTCCCGCCCGCAGGTGTCCAATCCGCCCGCACGCGTCCCCGCACGGGCGGTGCCCGCACCCCCGGCCGGGGAGTGCGGGCACCGGTGCGCGCCTGGGCGCGTCAGTCGTCGCCGCGGACGATGTGCGCCTCGGGCCCCGCCTCGCGGGGCTCGCGCGCCGTTCCGGCGTCCCGCCGGAGCACGGCGGGGCGGCAGATGCGCACCCGCTCGTCCTCGGGCACACGGCTGGTGATCGGTCGGGGGTAGGCCCGGGTGTCCACGGCCTCCATCTCCTTCGGTGTCTGCGTACCGGCCTGTGGTCTTCAGCACCGGTCTGGCACGCGCGACGACCGGGACGGCGGCACGGCGGCCGCTCGCAGCCGGTCACGGCATGCGCTTCGAGGTCGTGTACCCCGATGGGAGCACATTATTCGTGTATCCGTACGAATCGGCACCTCCGGCCGCCGGTACGCCCCCTCGCGCGAGGGGGCGTACCTTCGCCCTCTCCGGCGCGCGCTCGGGCCCGATCCGGCACAGGGTGGGAGGCATGCCCCGCGGGGAGCGCCCCCGCACGGAACGGAGGACGGCACGTGGAGTCCATCGCACGCCCCGACGACCCGGCCCATGCGTCCGTGGTCACCCTGCACGTCAACGGCGTCGCCCGCACGGTGGCGCTCGACCATCGCACCACCGTCCTGGACGCCCTGCGCGAAGGGCTCGGGATCACGGGGCCGAAGAAGGGCTGCGACCAGGGCCAGTGCGGCGCATGCACGGTCCTGGTCGACGGACGGCGGGTGCTGAGCTGCCTGCTGCCGGCCGTGGCGTACGACGGGGCGCGGATCGTCACGGTGGAGGGCCTCTCCGGGGGCCGGGGACTGCATCCGCTCCAGGAGGCGTTCGTGGCCCGTGACGCGCTCCAGTGCGGCTACTGCACGCCGGGGCAGCTCTGCTCGGCGGCCGGGATGCTGGCGGAGGCCCGGGAAGGTCACCCGTCGTTCGTGACACAGGGCTCCGAGGGCCCCGTCGACCTGACGGCGGAGGAGATCCGGGAGCGGATGAGCGGCAACGTCTGCCGCTGCGGTGCCTATCCCGGGATCGTGGCGGCCATCGAGGACGTGGCGTCGTGAAGCCCCACGGGTACCTGCGCGCGTCGACCACCGGCGAGGCGCTCGCCGCGTACGCCGCCCACCCCGGGGCGCAGTACCTCGCCGGGGGCACCAATCTGGTGGACCTGATGAAGCTCGGCGTCACCGCGCCCCGGATGCTGATCGACGTGCGCCGGCTGCCGCTGGACTCGGTCGAGGGGACACCGGACGGGGGCCTGCGCGTCGGGGCGGCCGTGCGCAACAGCGATCTCGCCGCCCACCCCGCCGTGCGGTCCCGCTACCGCGCCCTGTCGCAGGCGCTCCTCGCGGGGGCCTCGGCCCAGCTGCGCAACTCCGCGACGACGGGCGGCAACCTGCTCCAGCGCACCCGCTGCGGGTACTTCCAGGACGTCACCAAACCGTGCAACAAGCGCGAGCCGGGGACCGGCTGCCCCGCGGTGGAGGGACTGCACCGGGACCTGGCGGTGCTGGGGCATTCGCCGCACTGTGTGGCCACCCATCCTTCCGACATGGCCGTCGCCCTCGCCGCCTTCGACGCGATCGTGCGGACCGAGGGCGCCGACGGCCCCCGCACGCTGCCGGTCACCTCGTTCCACCGGCTGCCGGGCGACCGTCCGGACGTGGACACACAGCTGCTGCCGGGCGAACTGGTCACGGCGGTGGACCTGCCGCCCGCCCCCGGCGTCCGCTCGGTCTACCGCAAGGTGCGCGACCGCGCCTCGTACGCGTTCGCCCTGGTGTCGGTGGCGGCCTGTCTGGCCGTCGAGGACGGCCGGATCCGGCATGCCTCGCTCGCCTTCGGCGGTGTGGCGCACCGCCCGTGGCGGGCGTGGACGGCGGAGGAGCGGCTGCTCGGGGCTCCCGCCACGAGGGCGGCGTTCGAGCAGGCCGCGGAGGCGGAGCTGGACGCCGCCGAACCGCTGCGGGACAACGCGTTCAAGGTACGGCTCGCCGGCGATCTCGCCGTGCGGGTCCTCATGGAGCTGGCCGGGGAGGCGGCATGACGGACGACGGACGCGTCCTCGGGGCGGACGCGGAACGCAGCGAGGCACGCGACAAGGTCACCGGGCGGGCCCGGTACGCGTCGGAGTACCGCCCGCCGGACCGGCTGTACGCCTGGCCGGTGCCGGCGACCGTCGCCCGCGGCCGGGTCACGGACGTCGACGCCGGTCCCGCCCTGGCGGTGCGGGGTGTGCGGGCGGTGCTGACCCATGAGAACGCCCCCCGGGTGGCCGCCCCCGACGACGCGACCCTCGCCCTCCTCCAGGACGACCGGGTCCCCCACCGGGGCTGGTACGTCGCGCTCGTGGTGGCGGACACGCTGGAGAACGCCCGCGCGGGCGCCGCCGCGGTGCTCGTCTCGTACGAGACCGAGGAGCACGACGTGCTGCTCACGCGCGACCGGCCCGGCCTGCGCATCCCCGAGGAGGCCAACGGCGGCCACCCGGGCCTGCGCGAACGCGGGGACCCGGACGGGGCGTTCGCTTCCGCGGCGGTGCGGGTGGAGGCCGAGTACGCGCTGACCGCGCTGCACAACCACCCGATGGAACCGCACGCGGCGACCGCCCACTGGCAGGACGACGGCACGCTGACCGTCCAGGACTCCAGCCAGGGCGCCGGCACGGTCCGCGAGGTGCTGGCCCAGATGTTCGGGCTCGACCGGCGCCGGGTGACCGTGGTGTCCGAACACGTCGGCGGCGGCTTCGGGTCCAAGGGGACGCCCCGGCCGCACGTGGTCCTCGCGGTGATGGCGTCCCGCCGCACGGGGCGGCCCGTCACGATCGCGCTGCCGAGGCGCCACCTCGCGGCGGTCGTGGGCCACCGCGCACCGACCCTGCACCGGGTGCGGCTCGGCGCGGACGCCGACGGGGTGATCACCGCGCTCGACCACGAGGTGGTGACCCGCACGTCGCGGGTGCGGGAGTTCGTGGAGCAGGCCGCCGTGCCCGCGCGGGTGATGTACACCTCCCCCAACAGCCGCACCGTGCACCGGGTCGTGGACCTGGACGTGCCCACTCCGTCGTGGATGCGGGCGCCCGGTGAGGCGTCCGGGATGTACGCGCTGGAGTCGGCGATGGACGAGCTCGCGGAGGCCGCCGGCATCGACCCGGTGGAGCTGCGGCTGCGCAACGAGCCGGCGACCGAGCCCGACAGCGGGCGGCCGTTCAGCAGCCGCGGTCTGCCCGGCTGTCTGCGCGAGGGGGCCCGGCGCTTCGGCTGGCACGAGCGCGACCCCCGGCCCGGTTCCCGGCGGGAGGGGGACCTGCTCATCGGGTCGGGCGTCGCGGCCAGTACGTATCCGGTGCTCGTCGGCCCCTCGCGGGCGAGTGCGACCGCGGAGCCCGGCGGGCGCTACCGGATCCGGGTGAACGCCACGGACATCGGCACCGGCGCGCGCACGGTGCTCGGGCAGATCGCCGCGCAGGTGCTGGGCGTCCCGCTGGACGCGGTGCGGGTGGAGGTGGGGAGCACGGCGCTGCCGGCCGCGCCGCTGGCGGGCGGCTCGTCGGGGACGGCGTCCTGGGGCTGGGCGGTGCACCGGGCGAGCGAGCAGCTGGCGGCACTGCTGTCCGGGCACGACGGGCCGGTGCCCCCCGAGGGCCTGACCGCCACGGCCGACACCCGGGCCGAGGCCGGCGCCGAAGTGCCGTACGCGCGGCACGCGTTCGGTGCCGTGTTCGCGGAGATCGGCGCGGACACGGTGACCGGCGAGGTCCGCGCACGGCGGCTGCTGGGGGTGTTCGCCGCCGGGCGCATCCTCAACCCGCGTACCGCGCGGTCGCAGTTGACGGGCGGGATGACGATGGGGCTGGGGATGGCCCTGACGGAGGGCAGCACGCTGGACGCCCGCTTCGGCGACGTCGCGGAGTGCGACCTCGCCTCGTACCACGTGCCGGTCTGCGCCGACGTGCCGATGGTCGAGGCGCACTGGCTGGACGAGGACGATCCGCACCTCAACCCGATGGGCAGCAAGGGCATCGGCGAGATCGGGATCGTGGGCACGGCGGCGGCGATCGGGAACGCGGTCCGTCATGCCCTGGGGGCGCGCCTGCGGGAGCCCCCGTTCACTCCGGACAAGGTGCTGGCCCATCTGCACCGCGACCCGCACCGCTGATCCGCGCGGCGCGGGTGAGCACCTCCAGGAGCATGGCCGGGGTGAGGCGGCCGGTGAAGACGTTGCGCCGGCTGGGGTGGTAGCAGCCGAGCACGTGGAGGGCCTCGCCGCCGTCGGCGCGGGTGAGGATGTGGTGGGCGCCGTGGCCGAACGCCGGCCGGGGGCGGGGGCTGTCGTAGCCCGCGTCGGCGAGGACGGGCAGCAGCGCCTGCCAGCCGAAGCCGCCGAGCACGACGACCGCCCGCAGCCGGTGCAGCAGGCCGAGTTCGGCGGCGAGCCAGGGCCGGCAGGCGTCCCGTTCCCCGGGAGTGGGCCGGTTCTGCGGCGGGGCGCAGTGGACGGGTGCGGTGACCCGTACGCCGTGCAGGGTGAGGCCGTCGTCCCGGTCGGTCGACGCCGGCCGCGAGGCGAGTCCCGCGGTGTGCAGCGCGGCGAAGAGCACGTCTCCCGAGTCGTCGCCGGTGAACATGCGCCCGGTGCGGTTGCCGCCGTGGGCGGCCGGGGCGAGTCCGACGACGGCGAGCGACGCGTCCCGGGGGCCGAAGCCGGGCACGGGCCGGGCCCAGTACTCCTCGTCGCGGAAGGCGGCCCGCGGCGCTGCGGCCACGCTCTCGCGCCAGGCGACGAGGCGGGGGCAGGCCCCGCAGCGGGAGACCTGCCGGTCGAGTGCGCCCAGCGAGGCGCAGCGGGGGGCGGTGCGGGCGGGGAACGCCGGGTCGGCGGGCGCCGGCGGTCCGCTCGGCCCGCCTCCCGGTGTCCGGCTCATCCGCCGTCCCCGTCCGCGTCCCGGACCTCGTCCGAATGCCGGGCCCCGGGCGCGTGCCCGTCCCCGTGCGCGGCGGGCGCATGGTCCGCGCCGCGGGCCGGGGGACGGTCGGGGGCCTCGATCCAGCGGGCGGCGAGGAGCAGGGCGATGTCGTCGGGGCGGTCGGGGGTCTGGCGCGCCTCGTTGATCAGCCGGTCGGCGGTGTCGCCGAGCGGGGAGGCGCCGACGTCGGACAGGGTGAGGCGCAGCCGCTCGATGCCGATGTCGATGTCGATGCCGGGCGTCTCGACGAGACCGTCGGTGAACATGGCCAGCACCGCGCCGCGTTCGAGATGGAAGTCGGTCACCGGGTACTCGGCGTCGGCGTCCACCCCCAGAACCACGCCGCCGGGCAGGTCCAGCACCTCGGTGCGGCCGTCCGGGCGGCGCAGCAGGGGCTGGAGGTGGCCGGCCCGCACGGCCTCGGCGCGGCCTCCGGCGGGGTCGAGCAGGATGTAGCAGCAGCTGGCGAACTGGCCCGGGTCGAGGTCGATGAGCAGCCGGTTGGTGCCGCCCATCACCTCCGCGGGCCCGTGGCCGCTGACGGCCAGGGCCCTGACGGCGCTGCGCAGCTGGCCCATGGTGGCCGCCGCGGACACACCGTGGCCCTGGACGTCGCCGATGACGATGGCGACGCCGCGGGCGGTCTCCACGACGTCGTACCAGTCGCCGCCCACGTCCATGCCCTGGGTGCCCGGGAGGTGGCAGGCCACGGTGTCGAGCTGGTCGACGATGGGCAGCCGGCGCGGCAGCAGCCCGTCCTGGAGGCCGCGGGCGAGCGCGGCCTCGGAGTCGTAGCGCTGGGCGCGCTGGAGGGCCTGGGCGATGAGACCGGCGAGCGCGGTGAGCACGGTGCGTTCCTCGGGGCTGAAGCCGCGCGGCTGGTCGAAGCCGAGGATGCAGGAGCCGACGGGCCGTCCGGACGCGATCAGCGGCAGGAAGGCGCGGGCGCCGACGTGGGCGTCGAGCGGGATGCCGGGGTACGCCTCGGCGAGGTGGTGCATGGATTCGAAGAAGAGGGGGCGCCCGGTGGTGAGGGTGTCGACGCCCGGGATCTTGGAGTCGAGACCGACTCCGTCGAACCGGTCGAGGAAGCCGCGGGGGAAGCCGGTCTCCCAGGAGAGGTACAGATGGCGGTCGTTGAGGAGGTAGATGGCCAGCTGGCGTCCGCCGAAGGCGGGCAGCAGCTCCTCGGTGACCACGGCGGACACCTGACGGGCCGTCACCGCCTCGGTGAGCGCGATGGCGAGGGCGACCGGCCGGTAGAGCGCGACCGCGCGGTCGGCCGGGGAGCCCATGCCGGTGCCGGGGGCGACGACCGAACCGGGGGTGTAGGCGGGCTGGTCGGCGGGGCCCATCGTGACGGTGAGCCCGTCGTGGCCGGCGAAGACGGAGACGGAGAGCCAGCCCTGGTCCCGCTGGACGAGGAAGTGCGCCGGGTCCCCGGAGAGCAGGGCGGAGCGGTAGTAGTCCTCGTAAGCGGGCTGCCCGAGCCACGGCACGCTCTCCCACAGGACGGTGCCGAGCAGCGAGGAGCGCGGCAGGCCGACCATCGTCTCGGCGTGCCGGTTGAGGTAGGTGACGCGGCCGAGGCGGTCGACGGAGCAGACCCCCTGCGGCAGCCGGTCCGCCGACTCGGCCACCACCGGCCCGGCGCCGAGGTCGACGAGGAAGCCGGTCAGCCGGGTGCCGCCGGATCCGCCGCGCCGCCGCCCCCGGCGGCCGGACATCTCCACCAGGTGGGGGCGGCCGTCCGCGCCCTGCAGGCGGATCCTGCGGGTGACGGGACGGTCCGACTCCGAGGCGTGCCGGGCGACGGCCCACAGGCCGTACGCGTCGGCCGGTTCGACGCGTGCGGCCACCTCGTCCACGGTGAGCGGGAGGCCCGCCGGCTGGGCGCCCATGATGCTGCACCAGCCCTCGTCGCCGGTGACGGTGCCTGCGTCCAGGTCCCAGTCGAAGGTGCCGAAACGGACCGGCGGGGAGCTCACGCTCGGCAGGGTGACGGCCAGCGGGTCGCCCTCCCACTGGATCCGCCCGTCGACGGGCATGGCGGCGAGCGTCTCCCCGAGACGCGCCGCGATGCCCGTGATGCGGCGCCGGTCGGCCTCCTCGACGCCCCGGCCGGGTGTGCCGGGTCGCAGCACGGCGATGATCCCGTAGGTGTCGCGACGGTGGACGATCGGCACGTACAGCGAGCCGAACGGGAAGGGGAGACCGGCCATCAGCTGGGGGTAGCGGCGCATGGCCTCCTCGGCGTCGCCGAGATAGACGGGCCGGCCGGACCGGTAGGCCTCCGAATGGGGGAACGGCCTGTTGACGTGCATGCGCCACCAGTGCCGGAACAGGTCGGACGGCAGTCCGGCGATCACCGCGAGGAGCAGCAGCTCCGGGGAGGTGGTCCGCATGTACAGGCCGCCCGCGAAGCCGCCGACGGCCTCGATCGCGGCCGCCTCCGCCTGGGCGAGGACCATCGCCAGCTCGTCCGGGGCCGCGGGACCGCCGCCGGCCGCCGCGGGGTCGGGCGGGCGCGCCGACGGGCCGCGCGCGTCGACCGCCGCGGGTCCGGGGCGCTCGGCGTCGCCAGCGGGCGGCCGGCCCGCGCCGTACCGGGTCACCCCCTCAGCATGCTCCCCCGCGGGGGTGCTCCGCATCTCCGTGTCCGGCCCCGGACGGTGATCCGCCGGCGCGATGTCCGGCCGCGACCGGTGATCCGCCGGCGCGGCGGGGGGCCGGGGTGCTTGAGCTAGATTGAGCACGGGCCGGACGACAGGGAGGCACACGGTGCCATCAGGGCAGCAGGCGCGTGCGCAGGCGGCGGCGATCACTCCGGGGCGTCAGGCGCCGGTGACGGAGGCCGCGCCCGCGGACCGGGTCAGGGCCCTGTTCGGCAGTCATCGGCTGTCGCCGGGACAGCGCCGGATCGCCCAGTACATGATCGACCATCTGACCGAGGCCGCGTTCCTGTCGATCACCGACCTCGCCGAGCGGGCCGGGGTCAGCCAGCCGTCGGTGACCCGCTTCGCCACCAGCCTCGGGTACAGCGGTTTCCCCGCCCTGCGGGAGGCGTTGCAGCCGATCGCGCTGAGCGCGGTGGCCGGCGTCCAGGAGACGCGGGAGCAGATCCGCCGCAACGAGCTCCAGGCGGCGGTCGACGCCGAGATCGACAACCTGGAGTCCCTGCGCCGGGTGTTCGCGGACACCGACCAGGTGCTCGACGTGGGCCGGGAGCTGGCCCGTTCGGTGCCGCTGACGGTGCTGGGGCTGCGGATCTCGGTGTCGCTCGCGGAGTACTTCGCGTACGCGGCGCGCCGTATCCATCCCGATGTGCGGCTGGTGACACGGGGCGGGACGGTGGCGTTCGACGCGCTGCTCCAGTCGCGGGAGGCGGGCGGCAGCTGGGTGCTGGCGTACGCGATGCCGCGGCACGCGAACGAGACGCTGGCCGCGCTGCGGGTGGCGCGCGGCACCGGGCTGCGGGTCGCGCTGATCACGGACCTGACGCTGGGGCCGCTGGTCGACGAGGCGGATGTGACGCTGACGGCGGGGACCGGGTCCCGGCTGGTCTTCGACTCCTACGCGGCGCCGGCCGTGCTGTCGGCGGCGGTGCTCCAGGCGATGGCCGACGCGGACCCGGAGCGGACGCAGGCGCGGCTGGAGGGCTACGAGCAGGTGGCCGACCAGCAGGACTTCTTCATCGAGGACTGACACCGCGGCCGGCGCCCGTCCGGGCCGCCCGGCGGGCGCCGCGGCCCGCGACGAGGGGCGTCGGCGGTGCGGCCTCCCGGCGGTGTGGACGTCCTGTGTGGCCTGCGCGCTTCCGGTGTGTTTCCGGCGCCCGCCGTGCATGAAATTTTTCATACCCTTGCGTACTCGACGGTATATATATTTACTACTTCTGGCAGGCCGCTCCGGCGCACTCCCGGAGCCCGGCCACCGCGTGAACCGAACATCCGGTGACGGCGCTCCCTCCTCGCGTCGGGCTCCGGTGTTCAATCCGGGCACTCCGCCGTACCGCGGAATGTCCCTTGGCGGTCCCGGTCAACCCCTGGGCCGGGACCGCCACAAGCTTCTCTCCCGCAGCGGATCCGCTCAGGCGAGCTGGCGGCGCACCAGCGCGTGCAACCGCCCGCCGGGATCGGCCAGCAGCTCCGCCGGCCGGCCCTCCTCCACGATCCGCCCCGCGTCCATCACCAGCACCCGGTCGGCGTCGAGGACCGTGCTCAGCCGGTGGGCGATGACGACCCGGGTGGCGTTCAGCGCGCGGGTCGAGGCGATGACGGTGCGCTGGTTCTCGTTGTCCAGCGCACTGGTCGCCTCGTCGAGGAAGAGGATCCGGGGCCGGCGCACGAGCGCCTGGGCGATCATCAGACGCTGTCGCTGCCCGCCGGAGATCGCGCCGCCCTGCGCGATCATGGTGTGCAGGCCCATGGGCATGCGCCGGATGTCGTCGGCCAGCCCGGCCATCTCGGCGGCGGCCCAGACCTCGTCCTCGTCGAAGCTCCCGGCGCCGCAGATGCAGTCCCGCACGGACCCCGTCAGCGGCTGGGCGTTCTGGAGCACCACACCGCACTGCCGGCGCACCGCCGCCCGGTCGAGGGCCGCCAGGTCCTGGCCGTCGTAGAGGACCGCCCCCGTGTCCGGCCGCTCGAAGCCGATCAGCAGCCGCAGCAGCGTCGACTTGCCGCAGCCGCTCGGGCCGACGACGGCGACGAACTCCCCCGGGCGCACGCTCAGCGAGACGTCGTCGAGGACGGCGGGGCCGTCGTCGGTGTAGCGGAACGACAGGCCCCGGGCCTCGACGGCGCCCGAGAGCGTGCCGGGCCGGCCTCCGGTGCCGCGGACCTCCGGCAGTTCGTCCAGGATCGGCCGCACCTGCTCGAACATGGGCAGTACGGCGACGGCGGACACCAGGACGCCGGTGAGCTGGGTGACGGCGGCCAGCAGCATGGTGACGGCCGCGTTGAAGGTGAGGAACTCGCCTGCCGACATGCTTCCCCGCGCGGGCCCGGCGAGCAGCACGAACATCACCAGCGAGCACAGCGGCAGGTACACCGCGTCGAGCACGGCCGTCCAGTTCCTGATCCGGCCGACCCGCTGCTGGAGCTCGCGGGTGCGGGCGAACTCCCCCGCCCAGGCGGCGTAAGCGAAACCCTCCGCGGCCGCGACCCTGAGCTTCGGCAGCCCGCGCAGGGTCTGGAAGGCCCGGTTGTTGAGCTTGTTGCCCAGGTCGACGAGTCGGCGCTGCCAGCGCACCTGCCACAGTCCCATCACCAGGAAGACGGTGGCGATGACCAACAGCATGCCCAGGGCCGCGAGGGCGAGCGGCACGCTGAACCAGAGCAGCAGGGCCACGTTGACCAGGCCCACCGTGCCGGACTGCACCGCGACCGGGGCGATGCCGGAGAGCACCCTGCGCATCGAGCTGATGCCCATCGCGGCACTCGCCAGCTCGCCCGTGGAGCGCTCGGTGAAGAAGCGTGCCGGAAGCCTCAGGAGGCGGTCCCAGACGGCAGGTTGCAGGGTGCTCTCGATGCGGCCCTCCATCCGCAGGATGGTGAGGTTCTGCATCAGCATGTACGCGGCGGACACCACACCGGCGATCATGACGGCGACAGCGGTCGTCACGATCGGGCCGGTCTCGGCGTGCGGCACGTACTCACCGAGCACCCTTCCGGTGGCGACCGGGACCAGCGCGCCGAACAGGACCGTGACGAGGCCGCCGAGGAGCAGCCGGCGCACGTCGGGGGCGGCGCCCCGCAGGGCGAAGCGGGCCAGTCCGCGCAGGCTCGCGGGAGTCTCGGGCAAGGGGCGGCAGAACATGGTCGCCCGGGGCTCGAAGCCGTCCGCCTCGTTCCTGCCCACGCGGGTGCGCGAGCCGGTGACCGGGTTCAGCGCCTCGTAGCGGCCGCGCCGCCACAGCAGCGCGACCGGGGCGCCGGAGGCCGCGCGGTGGCCCACCAGCGGGCCGGCGTCGGTCCGCCACCAGTCGCCGGTCAGCCGTACCGGGCGGGTGCGGACCCGGGCGGCGGCGGCCACGCGTTCGACCGGCGGCAGCCGCTCGTCGTCGGTGCCGCCCCGCGGGGCGTCCGTCAGGTC
The DNA here is from genome assembly GCF_008042045.1 of Streptomyces sp. T39. Lineage (GTDB taxonomy): Bacteria > Actinomycetota > Actinomycetes > Streptomycetales > Streptomycetaceae > Streptomyces. The sequence continues at coordinate 236,364 of NZ_RDBP01000054.1, read as the reverse complement.
GATGCCCGCGGCCCGGGCGACGGCCACGCACACGGCGAGGACCGCGTCGTCCCCGGCGCCGCCCAGCGGGGCGCGGGCCCCGGCGCGCCGGCCGATGGAGTCGACCAGCGCCCGGTCGGCGCGTGCGCGCACGTCCTCGCCCGCCCGAATCCCGGCGGCGGCGCGGTCCTCGTGGGCGCGCTCCAGTTCCTCGATCCACTGGTCGACGGCGGCCAGCAGGCGGTACTGCTGGTTCACCATCCGCTGCCACATCGCGCCGTCGACGAGGAGGTCCGCCGCGAAGTCCGCGCTGTGGGCGGCTCCGTAGCGGACGGCGCCCGGGTCGACGGGCATCCACAGCACGTCGTCGTCGGCCGTGCCGGTGTCGCCCGCGGGGCGGCCGTCGAGCGGCGCCTGGAAGAGGACTCCCAGGCCGCGTCCGACGCCGAGCGCGAAGGCGTGCTCCGGTCCGGCCCAGGGGGTGTCGTGTGCGGCGGCGCCGCCGGATCCCCGGGGTGCGTACGGGTCGGCGGCCCGGGGGGACGCGCCGTACGGGTCCGTGGCCCAGGGGGACGCGCCGTACGGGTCGGGGGCGTGGGGATCGGGGACGTACGGGTCGGGGGCGTGGACGTCCTGGGCGTACGGGGACGCGCCGTACGGGTCGGTGGCGTACGGGTCCTGGTACAGCTCGCGCAGCGGGATGCGGCGCAGCAGGCACTCCTGGGACGGCCGTCCGACCAGGGTGTGGCGGGGGCCGTCGACCGGGCCGAGCAGCAGCGCGCCCGCCTCCAGCCGGCCGAGGAAGTGCCAGGGGCCCTCCTCGGCCGCGTCGACGGCGAAGAGGTCGAGGAAGCCTCCGGCCACCAGCCAGAGCACCTGCGGACCCTCCAGGTGGAGGCTGCGCAGCCCGGTGGAGTCGACGGGGCCCCCGAGGGCGCCGAACGCCGCGACGACGGGGTCGGCGTGCTCCGCGACGGGTCCGGACGGCGGCGTGTGCGGGGTCCGGACGTCGCCCGCCCCAGGGGTGTGGGGGCCGTACATGCCGCCCCCGGCCCGGGGGTGGGTCGCATACATGCCGTTGTCGGCCTGGGACGAAGGGACGTGCACGCCGCCGTCGGCCTGGGGGTGGGGGACGGACACGTCAGCGCTCCTTGACGAGATCGGCGTAGGCCCCGCCGGCGGCCACCAGGTCCTCGTGGCGGCCGCGCTCCACGACCGAGCCGTGGTCGAGGACCACGATCTCGTCGCTGTCGCGGACCGTGCTCAGGCGGTGGGCGATGACCACACAGGCGCAGCCGCGTCTGCGGATGTTGTCGATGATCACGCGCTCGGTCTCCGCGTCGAGCGCGCTGGTGACCTCGTCGAGCACGAGGACGCTGGGGCGGCGGACGAGCGCCCGGGCGATCTCCAGGCGCTGGCGCTGGCCGCCGGAGAAGTTGCGGCCGTCCTGTTCGACGCGGCCGTGGATGCCGTCCGGCCTGGCCGTCACGACGTCGAGGACGGCGGCGTCGCGCAGGGCGGCGACGACGGCATCGTCGGTGATCGACGGGTCCCACAGCGCCACGTTGTCCCGCACCGTGCCCTCGAAGAGGAAGACGTCCTGGTCCACGAAGGAGACCGAGGCCGCGAGCGCGCTGCGGGGGATGTCCTCCAGACGTTCGCCGTCGATGCGGATCGTGCCCTCCCACGGCCGGTACAGGCCCGAGATCAGCCGGGACACGGTGGACTTGCCGCTGCCCGAGCCGCCGACGAGCGCGACCTGCCGGCCGGGTCCCACGGCGAGGGAGAAGCCGCGCAGCAGGGGTGCGTCGAGCGGGCTGTAGCCGAAGGTGATGTCCTCCAGCGTCACATGGCCCTTGAGCCTGCGGGTGCTGGGGGCCGGCGCCTCGCGGGAGTAGAGGCCGTCCACGGGGAAGTTCTCGACGTCCTTGAGCCGGGCGACGTCCGCGGCGAAGTCCTGGATGCGGCCCGCCACTCCGTTGAGGCGGGTGATGGGGGCGGTGAAGCGGGCGACCAGCGCCTGGAAGGCGACCAGCAGGCCGATCGAGATGTGCCCCTCGACGGCCCGCAGTCCGCCGATCCACAGGATCAGGGCGCTGTTGAGGGTGGCCAGGGCCGGCGCGACGACCGCGAGGTACGCGCTCGGCACACCGAGGCGCTGCTGGACCTCCAGGGTGGTGGCGTGCTGCCCGGCCCAGCGGCGGAACCAGCCGTCCTCGCCGCCGGTGGCCTTCATCGTCTCGATCAGCTGGAGACCGGTGTACGAGGTGTTCGTGAGCCGGGCGCTGTCGGCGCGCAGCTTCTGGGTGTCGGTGGCGCGCAGGCGCAGCACGATCCGGATGGCCACCACGTTGAGCAGGGCGATGCCCACGCCGACGACGGTGAGCTGGGGGTCGTAGGTCCACAGCAGCGCGGCGTAGAGGACGACCACCACTCCGTCGACGGCGGCCGCCGCCAGGTCGCGTGCGAGGGTCTCGGCCACGGCGTCGTTGGACTGGAGCCGCTGCACCAGGTCGGCCGGGCTGCGCTGGGCGAAGAACGTCACCGGCAGGCGCAGCAGATGTCTCAGGAACCGCGCGCTGCCGAGGGTGGAGGAGATGACGCGGCCGCGCAGCAGGTTCGCCTGCTGGAGGCCGGTGAGCACGGCGGTGAGCACCACCAGGGCGGCCAGCGACGCGAACAGCGGGCCGAGCAGCGAGGTCTGCCCCCCGATGAGGAACATGTCGATGTAGGTGCGGCTGAGCGCGGGGACCGCGGCGCCCACGGCGACCAGAAGCAGGCTGGCGAGCAGCGCCGCGAGCAGGGTGCCGGTGGTGCCGCGCAGCCGCGCGGGGACGGAGGCGAGGACGCCGGGCCTGCGGCCGCCGCGGGTGAAGTCCGGGCCGGGTTCGAGGACGAGGACGACCCCGGTGAAGCTGGTGTCGAAGTCCTCGTCGGAGACGAACCGGCGCCCCCGGTCGGGGTCGTTGATGTGCACGCCGCGGCGGCCGGGGCGTCGTGCCGGACCGTCGTAGACGACGTAGTGGTTGAACTCCCAGAAGAGGATCGCCGGTGCCTGGACGCCGGCCAGCGCGCCGGCCTCCATCTGCATGCCCTTGGCGGCGAGACCGTAGCCGCGGGCCGCCTTCAGGATGTTGCTCGCCCGGGAGCCGTCGCGGGAGACGCCGCAGGCGATGCGCAGTTCCTCCAGCGGCACATGGCGTCCGTGGTGGGCGAGGACCATGGCGAGGGCGGCGGCGCCGCACTCGACGGCCTCCATCTGGAGGACGGTCGGGGTGCGGACCGGTTTCGGCCCGGGCTGCCCGCGCTTCGGGCCGGCGCGCCGGGTGCCCCGGCGGCCGGTGCGGGCGGGCTCGGGGCGGTGTCTGCGGCGGCCGCCCGGCGGGAGCCGCCGCTGGGCGGGGACGGCGGTGTCGCCTGCGGGGGTCACGGCAGCAGCCAATCGATCGGGTGCCGGGCGGCGGTGTGGACCGATCCGCTCGCGAGGGTCATGGACGGGAGGGCGTGGGGCGGGCCGTTCGAGGTGGACCAGTCGTAGCCGGAGTCGGTGTGCGGATCGGGGGCGAGCTCCACGATCACGGCGACGGGCAGCCCCTTGCCGGAGAACTGCTCGCCGAGCTGGCTGCTGCCGAGGAAGGCGGTGATGCGCCGGCTGGTCTCGGCGGTCCTGCCGACGGACTTCACCGTGCCGCGCAGCACTCCGTACCGCTGGGCGGCGACGGACTGCACGCTCAGGTCGACGCGCGCGCCGACGGGGACGTCGGGGCCGCTGTCCGCGGGCACGTAGAGGACGGCCATCAGGGGGTCGTCGGCGGCGCGCGCCCGCTCGACGGCGGCGAGGTCGCTGCCGGTGGTGACGACGGAGCCGATGGCGGCGACGAGGGCGGTGACCCGGCCGGCGGCGATGGTGCGCACGACGGTGTCGCCGCCCGCGGTGCGGACCTTCAGCAAGGGGGCGTCGGCGGCGACGCGTTCGCCCTCCTCGGCGAGCACCTCGGTGATCTGGCCGGAGACCGGGCTCTGGAGCACATAGCTGCCCTGGGCGTGGGTGAGCACGCCGGGGGCGGTGACGGTGGAGGTCACGGTGCCGGCGACCGCCCACACCGTCGCGGCGGCCATGGCGGTGAGGGTGACCGCGAGGACGAGGAGTCCCTGGGGGCGCGCGTAGCGCACCGGGAGGTCGATGTCCTCGGCCGACCGGAGTCTGGAGAGGGCCTGTTGGCGGAACTGCACGACACGCTTCCCTGGGCTTCCGGGGGACCTTCCGTGCCGCCTCCCGCGCCGGGGGCTCGACGGAGCGTCCCGTCCTACGGGCCGTGCGCCGCACGGCGGGGCTGACGGCCGTGTGCCCCGGAACCTGGCTGGTTCCGGGGCACACGGCACGGCGGTGCCGGCAGAGCGGGCCGGCGGGCCGCGGAGGTCCTGCGGACCGGGAGACCTTACAGACCGGCGACGAGTCCGGTGACCGGGCCGGTGAGGGCGGCGGTGTTGAGACCCGTGGCGCCCTCGACCACACCGGTCACGGCGGCGACGGTGCCGGAGACCGGGGCGATGGAGTCCAGCGCGGCGGTGGCGTTGCCGACCACGGCGCTGTGGAGGCCGCCGGCCACGTTGTCCAGCTCGCTGTCGGAGATCTCCTGGGTGGGGACGAAGTTCATGGAGAAGCTTCCCTTCGGATGGATGGTGCGAAATGACGGCGCCCGGCGGGCGAATCGCTTCGCCGGCCGCCCTGCGGGGTGGGGGGAGATTCCCGGATGCAAGAACCGGTATCGCATCCCGCGGTGCGAAGGATCAAAGCACGTGGGCGTGTTGGCGGCCCAATCGCGAGGAGGCCGTGACGGGCCGATCGGGGCCTTTCGGCGGCGTTGTATTGCGAGGACGTGCACGCGCCTCCATGAATCGGGGCCACCTTCTTCACGGGATCGCCCGGGAGGCGGCGCCGACGGGCCGAACTCCCGCTCAGACAAACGGGACATGACCGCACAGAGGGCGATTTCCGCAGGTCAGGGGCTTGCCGACAGTGCGGAGACGATGTGCCGCCTGAGCATTCGCTGTGCAGATCCGACGGAGGGAACGGAATGCGGGCGCCGCGTCACACGGCCTTCACACGTCAGGGGTGCGGCTTTTCGCCGCACCCCTGAATTCGTTCACCCCGCCCCGTCCGTCGCGCGGGCCGGGTCCCCCGTCACCGCATTCAGCCGCCGTCCGCCCGCGACTCCTGCGGCGGGGCGATGATTTCCGTGTGCAGCGCCGCCGCATACGCCTCGTCCGGGTCGAGCCGGCGCAGTTCCTCGGCGATGAGTTCGGCGGTGCTGCGCACCTTCAGGGCGAGCACCCGGTTCGGCTGGCCGGGGATGGACAGCCGGGCGACCGGCCCCTCCGGCCGGTCGATGTGGATCTCGCCGTCGGCCGTGCGCAGGCGTACGGCGGTGACGACGGGGCCGGCCGTGACGACCTGCTCCACCGGCACGCCGAGGCGGGCGCAGAACCAGCGGGCGAGCAGTTCGGCGCTCGGGTTCTCCGCCTCGCTCTCCACCACCGCCGACAGCACCTCGGTCCGCGCCTGGTCGAGGGCGGCGGCGAGCATGGAGCGCCAGGGGGTGAGCCGCGTCCAGGCCAGGTCCGTGTCGCCGGGCTCGTACCCCTCGGCGCGGGCGGCGAGTTCCCGCAGCGGCTCCTCGACGGCGTAGGTGTCGGTGATCCTGCGCTGGGCGAGGGAGCCGAGCGGGTCCCGGGCCGGGACCGGGGGTGCGTCGACGGGCCACCAGACGACCACGGGGGCGTCGGGGAGCAGCAGGGGCAGCACCACCGAGTCGGCGCGGTCGGCGAGCTCGCCGTGCAGGCGCAGCAGGACGGTCTCCCCCGCGCCGGCGTCGCTGCCGAGGCGCACCTCGGCGTCGAGGCGGGTGGCGTGGCGGTCGCGCGGCGAGCGGGCATGCCGCTTGATGACGACGAGGGTGCGCGAGGGGTGCTCGCGCGAGGCGTCGCCCGCGGCCTTGATGGCGTCGTAGGCGTGCTCCTCGTCGGTGACGATGACCAGGGTGAGGACCATGCCGACGGCGGGGGTGCCGATCGCGCGGCGGCCTTTCACCAGCGCCTTGTTGATCTTGCTGGCCGTGGTGTCCGTGAGGTCGATCTTCATGGCCTGCGCCAGCTCCGTCCGTCTCGTGCGAGCATTTCGTCGGCCTCGGCCGGGCCCCAGGTGCCGGCCGGGTACTGCGCGGGCGTGCCGTGCTGTCGCCAGTGGTCCTCGATGGGGTCGAGGACACGCCAGGACTCCTCGACCTCCTCGGTGCGGGGGAAGAGGTTGGCGTCGCCGAGCAGGACATCGAGGATGAGCCGCTCGTACGCCTCCGGGCTGGACTCGGTGAACGACTCGCCGTAGGCGAAGTCCATGGTCACGTCCCGCAGTTCCATGGAGGTGCCGGGCACCTTGGAGCCGAAGCGCATGGTGACGCCCTCGTCCGGCTGCACCCGGATGACCAGGGCGTTCTCCCCCAGCTCCTCGGTGGCGCTGGAGTCGAACGGGGAGTGCGGGGCACGCTGGAAGACCACCGCGATCTCGGTGACCCGGCGCCCCAGCCGCTTGCCGGTCCGCAGGTAGAACGGCACCCCGGCCCAGCGGCGGTTGTCGATGCCGAGCTTGACGGCGGCATAGGTGTCGGTGGTCGACCGGGGCGCGATGCCGTCCTCCTGGAGGTAGCCGACCGCCTGCTCGCCGCCCTGCCAGCCCGCCGTGTACTGGCCGCGCACGGTGTGCAGGCTCAGGTCGGCGGGGAGCCGCACGGCCCGCAGCACCTTGAGCTTCTCGGTGACGAGGGAGGCCGCGTCGAAGGAGGCGGGCTCCTCCATCGCGGTGAGCGCGAGCAGCTGCAGGAGGTGGTTCTGGACGACGTCGCGGGCGGCGCCGATGCCGTCGTAGTAGCCGGCGCGGCCCCCGATGCCGATGTCCTCGGCCATGGTGATCTGCACATGGTCGACGAACGACCGGTTCCAGACGGGCTCGAAGAGGGTGTTGGCGAACCGCAGCGCCAGGATGTTCTGGACGGTCTCCTTGCCCAGGTAGTGGTCGATCCTGAAGACCTCGTCGGGCGCGAAGACCTCGTGGACGATCGCGTTGAGTTCGCAGGCGCTGGCCAGATCGTGCCCGAACGGCTTCTCGATGACCGCGCGGCGCCAGGAGCCGGCGGGTGCGTCGGACAGGCCGTGGTTCTTGAGCTGCTGGACGACCTTGGGGAAGAACTTGGGCGGCACCGAGAGGTAGAACGCGAAGTTGCCTCCGGTGCCCTGCGCCTTGTCGAGGTGCTCGACGGTGGCCCTCAGCTGCTCGAAGGCCGCGTCGTCGTCGAAGTCGCCCTGGACGAAGCGCATCCCCTCCGCGAGCTGCTGCCACACCTCCTCGCGGAAAGGCGTGCGCGCGTGCTCGCGGACGGCGTCGTGCACCTCCTGGGCGAAGTCCTGGTCGGCCCAGTCGCGGCGGGCGAACCCGACGAGCGAGAAGCCCGGTGGCAGCAGGCCGCGGTTGGCGAGGTCGTAGACGGCGGGCATCAGCTTCTTGCGGGACAGGTCTCCGGTGACCCCGAAGATCACCAGCCCGGAGGGGCCGGCGATCCGGGGCAGTCTCCGGTCGAGCGGGTCCCGCAGCGGATTCGCCCAGCCGCTGTTCTCCGACATGGGGTCAGTCCTCCTTGTGCGAACGGCGATTCGAGTGCATCCGTTCCGAGGATCGCACCTGGGCTCGCCCCGGGCCTGTTTCGTCCCTCCGCGGCCGCGTCGCCGAAGCGGCTGCCGCACGGGGATTGACCGGGCGACAGCGAGGCCCTAGGTTCCCAGAAAATTGCGAGGACAATACCGAAAGTTTCGATCGGTCACGAGCACGTACGGCCGGTCCTCGCCCCGCAACGGGACACCGAACGACACCCCATGAAAGGGGACGTCCATGAGCAGGACGACCCGCGCCCTGGCGGTGGGCGCCGCAGCCGCAGGACTCCTCGGCACCCTGGCACTCCCCGCCGCCTCGGCCCCGGCCGGCACCGGCCGGACCGCGCGCGCCGCGAGCGCCGCGCACGAGGACGTGCCCGGGCGGACCGCGCAGGCCGGCCGGACCGGCCGCGACACGGGCGCGCAGACGCTCGGCGAGCTGGGCCGCCGCAACGGCATACGGATCGGCACGGCCGTGGACATGGCGGCGCTCGCCGACGACGCCGCCTACCGCGACGGGGTGAGCGCATTCTCCTCGGTCACCGCCGAGAACGTGATGAAGTGGCAGCTCGTCGAGCCCGTGCGCGGCACCTACGACTGGGCCGCGGCCGACGAACTGGTGGACTTCGCCGGGCGCAACGGCCAGCTGGTCCGGGGCCACACCCTCGTCTGGCACAGCCAGCTGCCCTCCTGGCTCGACGAGGACGACTTCTCCGCCGAGGAGCTGCGGGAGCTGCTGCGCCGCCACGTCACCGAACAGGTGCGTCACTTCAAGGGGCGGATCTGGCAGTGGGACGTCGTCAACGAGGCCTTCGACGACGACGGGACGCTGCGCGACAGCATCTGGCTGCGAAAGCTCGGGCCCGGCTACATCGCCGACGCCTTCCGCTGGGCCCACCGGGCCGACCCCGCGGCCAGGCTCTACATCAACGACTACAACATCGAGGGCGTCAACGCGAAGAGCACGGCGCTGCACGGACTCGTCGCCGACCTGCGACGGGAGGGCGTCCCCGTGCACGGCGTCGGCTTCCAGGGCCACTTCGCCGTGCAGTACGGGTTCCCGGGCGATGTGACCGCGAACCTCGGCCGCTTCGACGCCCTCGGACTGGAGACGGCGGTCACCGAGGCCGACGTCCGGGTGCCGATGCCCGCCGACGCCGCCGAACGGGAGGCGCAGGCGCGCGGCTACAGCGTGCTGCTCCAGGCATGCCTGCTGACCCGCCGCTGCACCGACTTCACCGTGTGGGGCTTCACCGACAAGTACTCCTGGGTGCCCGGCGTCTTCGACGGGGAGGGCGCGGCGAACATCCTGGACGAGGACTACGCGGAGAAGCCGGCCTACCGGGCCCTGCTCCAGGACCTCCGCCTGGCGGCCCGCCGCCGCTGACCGCGCCGGGAGCGCCGGCACCCCGTCGTTCCGAAACTTTCGTTCGGATGCATGCCATGGACCCGTACGATCCGCCCGGTGCCGGCCGGAGGTCCGTGCTCGGGCTCGGGCTCGGCGTCACCGCCCTCTCCTCCCCGCTGTTGTCCGCGCTCGCCGGTGCGTCGCCCGCGCACGCCGAGCCGGCGAGCGCTGCGGCGACCACCAGCGGCCCGCTGCGGGCCACGGACCCGGGAGCGTACATCGCCTTCTCCCCCGAGCCCGGCACGATGCCCCTGGTGGCCGAGGGCGCATCCCCGGCATCGGGCGCACCGCGGGCGGTGTGGAACCGTTCCCGGTGACCGCCGCCAGGCAGTCGCCCGGCGGGCGGAGCCCGCATCGCCGCGTCAGAAGTTCTCCGGTGTGGCCATCGGCGCCCTGGCGCTGTTCCTCGCCGCCGCGTTCGCGCCGGCGGCGCTGCTGCCCCATGTGACGGTCTTCGTGCTCGCGATCGTGATCGGCTACTACGTGATCGGCCACGTGCACCATGCCCTGCACACACCGCTGATGTCGGTGACGAACGCGATCTCCGGGATCATCGTCGTCGGCGCGATTCTGCAGATCGGCCACACGAGCACGGCGGTCACGGTGCTGTCGGCCGTGGCGATCCTTCTGGCCAGTATCAACGTCTTCGGCGGCTTCGCGGTGACGCGTCGCATGCTCGCCATGTTCAATCGGAGCTGACATGTCTGCGACCATCGCCGCCCAGGCGGCCTACCTCGTTGCCGCGCTGCTGTTCATCCTCGCGCTGGCAGGACTCTCCAAGCACGAATCGGCACGGCTCGGCAACGCGTTCGGCATGCTCGGCATGGGCGTGGCGCTCGTCGCCTCGGTCGTCCTCGCGGTCGACGGCGACGTCAGCGGCGCCGGCCTCGGCCTGATGGCCGCCGCGATGCTGGCCGGCGCGCTGATCGGCCTCCAGCGGGCCCGCGGCGTCGAGATGACCGGGATGCCCGAGCTGATCGCGCTGCTGCACTCCTTCGTCGGTCTGGCCGCCGTACTGGTCAGCTGGAACGGCTACCTCAACGTCGAGCACGACCCGGACGGCCACGAGGCCCGGGCCCTGGACGCGCTCGGCACGCTGGGCATCCACCACGCCGAGGTGTTCATCGGCCTGTTCATCGGCGCGGTGACCTTCACCGGCTCCATCGTGGCGTACCTGAAGCTCGCCGCGAAGATCGACTCCAAGCCGCTGGTGCTGCCGGGCAAGAACGTGCTGAACCTCGGATCGCTGGCCCTGTTCGTGGCCCTGACGGTCTGGTTCGTCGTCACGCCGGAGCTGTGGCTGCTGATCGCCGTGACCGTCCTCGCGCTGGCCCTGGGCTGGCACCTCGTCGCCTCGATCGGCGGAGGCGACATGCCGGTCGTCGTCTCGATGCTCAACAGCTACTCCGGCTGGGCGGCGGCGGCCTCGGGCTTCCTGCTCGGCAACGACCTGCTGATCGTGACCGGCGCGCTGGTCGGCTCCTCCGGCGCCTACCTGTCCTACATCATGTGCAAGGCGATGAACCGCTCCTTCTTCTCCGTCATCGCCGGCGGCTTCGGCATCGAGGCGCCGTCGGGCTCGGAGGTCGACTACGGCGAGCACACCGAGATCACCGCCGCGAGCGCCGCCGAACTGCTGGGCTCGGCCCGGTCGGTGGTCATCACCCCCGGCTACGGCATGGCCGTGGCGCAGGCGCAGTACCCGGTGGCCGAGCTCACCGCGAAGCTGCGCGCGAAGGGCGTCGACGTGCGGTTCGGCATCCACCCGGTCGCCGGCCGTCTGCCCGGCCACATGAACGTCCTCCTCGCCGAGGCCAAGGTGCCGTACGACATCGTCCTCGAAATGGACGAGGTCAACGACGACTTCGCCGAGACCGACGTCGTCCTCGTGATCGGCGCCAACGACACGGTCAACCCGGCCGGCGCCGAGGACCCCAGCAGCCCGATCGCGGGCATGCCGGTGCTCACCGTGTGGGAGGCGGGCAAGGTCATCGTCTTCAAGCGCTCGATGGCCTCCGGCTACGCGGGCGTGCAGAACCCGCTCTTCTTCCGCGAGAACACCTCGATGCTCTTCGGCGACGCGAAGGCCCGCGTGGAGGACATCGTCGGAGCCCTGTGAGGCGCACCGCCGGGTGAGGGCCTTCCGGCCGGGATGACCTCCCGGCCGGAGCCCTCGGTCTCTCCACCACCACCCCGCGCCGCCGTACACCGGTTCGGACGGCGGAACCGGGAGCGGACCCGGACCGTCCGGCGGTGCGTTATGGGGGGATTCCTGCGTGTTCTCTCGGCTGCGCGGTGCGCGGTGCGCGACCATACGGACGCTGACCCCGGGCTCGGTCACGATGCGCCGGACCGGCGCATCGTGACCGAGCCGGCCGCAAACAGCGGGAAAACCGAGACAGGAAGAAGGACGGACGTGTCCGGCAGTGAGAGCGAGAACCCGGTAATCCCCTCCCCGTCCCGTGCGACGACCCGCCCCAGGACCAACCGGGACTGGTGGCCGAACCAGCTTGACCTGCAGGTCCTCCACCAGCACTCGGAGCGTGCCAATCCGATGCCGGCCGGCTTCTCCTACGCCGCGGAGTTCGCGGCCCTCGACGTCGAGGAGCTGAAGCGGGACGTCTTCGCGGTCATGACCGACTCGCAGGACTGGTGGCCCGCGGACTACGGTCACTACGGTCCGCTCTTCATCCGGATGAGCTGGCACTCCGCGGGCACCTACCGCATCGAGGACGGCCGGGGCGGCGGCGGGAGCGGCGCCCAGCGCTTCGCCCCGCTCAACAGCTGGCCCGACAACGCCAGCCTCGACAAGGCGCGCCGGCTGCTGTGGCCGGTGAAGCAGAAGCACGGCCGGAAGATCTCCTGGGCCGACCTGCTCGTCTTCGCCGGGAACTGCGCCCTGGAGTCGATGGGGTTCGAGACGTTCGGATTCGGCTTCGGACGCGAGGACATCTGGGAGCCCGAGGAGATCTTCTGGGGCCCCGAGGACACCTGGCTCGGCGACGAACGCTACAGCGGCGAACGGGAGCTCTCGGGCCCGCTCGGCGCGGTGCAGATGGGCCTCATCTACGTGAACCCGGAGGGCCCCAACGGCAACCCGGATCCGCTGGCCGCCGCCCGGGACATCCGCGAGACGTTCCGGCGGATGGCGATGAACGACGAGGAGACGGCGGCCCTCATCATCGGCGGCCACACCTTCGGGAAGTGTCACGGCGCGGTGGACGCCCAGTACATCGGCCCGGAGCCGGAGGCGTGCCCGGTCGAGGCGCAGGGCATCGGCTGGAGCAACGCCTTCGGCACCGGCGCCGGCCCGCACGCCCTCACCAGCGGGCTGGAGGGCGCGTGGACCACCGCGCCGACGTCATGGGACAACAACTACCTCGACAACCTCTTCGGCTACGAGTGGGAACTGACCACGAGCCCCGCCGGCGCGCAGCAGTGGACGCCCAGGGACGCGGCGGCGCAGGGGACCGTGCCCGACGCCCACGACCCGTCGAAGAGCCACGCCCCGATGATGCTGACGACCGACCTCGCGCTCAGGGCGGACCCGGTCTACGGCCCGATCGCCCGGCGCTTCCACGAGAACCCGCAGGAGCTCGCGGACGCGTTCGCCAGGGCCTGGTACAAGCTGCTGCACCGTGACATGGGGCCGCTCACGCGCTACCTCGGTCCGTGGGTCGCCGAACCGCAGCTGTGGCAGGACCCCGTACCCGAGGCCGACCACGAGCTGGTCGGTGACGAGGACGTCGCCGCCCTCAAGCGCACGATCCTGTCCTCGGGGCTGTCCGTCTCCCAGCTGGTGTCCACCGCGTGGGCCTCGGCGGCGAGCTTCCGCGGCACCGACAAGCGGGGCGGCGCCAACGGAGCCCGCATCCGGCTCGCCCCGCAGCGCGGCTGGGAGGTCAACGACCTGCCGGGCCTGGCGGACGTACTGCGCACCTACGAGCGGATCCAGCGGGAGTTCGAGGCCGCGCAGTCCGGCGGGAAGCGGATCTCCCTCGCCGACCTGATCGTCCTGGGCGGCTGCGCCGGTGTCGAGCAGGCGGCGAAGGAGGCCGGGCACGACATCACCGTCCCGTTCGCGCCGGGCCGGACGGACGCCTCGCAGGAGCAGACCGACGTGGAGGCGTTCGCCGTCCTCGAACCGCGCGCGGACGGCTTCCGCAACTACCTGCGGGCGGGGGAGAAGCTGGAGGCGGAGACCCTCCTGCTGGACCGGGCCAACCTGCTGACGCTCAGCGCTCCCGAGATGACCGTCCTGGTCGGCGGGATGAGGGTGCTGGACACCAACGCGGGGCAGACCCCGCACGGCGTCTTCACCCGGCGGCCCGGGGCGCTCACCAACGACTTCTTCGTCAACCTGCTCGACCAGGGCACGGAGTGGAAGGTCTCCGGAGCGGCGGAGAACGTGTACGAGGGACGCAGCCGCGCGAGCGGCGAGGTCGTGTGGACCGCCACCGCCGTCGATCTCGTCTTCGGCTCCCACTCCCAGCTCCGCGCGCTCGCGGAGGTCTACGCCTGCCGGGACGCGGAGGAGAGCTTCGTGCGCGACTTCGTGGCCGCGTGGGACAAGGTCATGAACCTCGACCGGTTCGACCTCGCGTGAGCGCGCAGCCCGGGCCGGCCGTCCACCGGCCGGCCCGGGCTCCGCACGGCCGGGGCACCCCCGGCCTACGCGGGCTCACCCCGGGGCGATGCGGCCGCGCCACGCGCCGGACTCGCCGCCGCGGCCCTCGATGAAGTCCTTGAAGCGGCGCATGTCGCCCTTCACCCGCCGCTCGATCAGCCCGGTGGCCGCCGCGGTCTTCTCGGCGATGTCCCTCGCCTCGACGTCCATCACCAGCTGCACGCGGGTGTGGCTCTCGTCCAGGCGCTGGAAGCTGACCATCCCCTTCTGCCTCGTCTCGCCGCGGGTGGTGCGCCACGCGATGCGCTCGTCGGCCAGCTGGTCGATGATCTCGGTCTCGAACTCACGGGTGATGCCGCCGAGTTCCATGGTCCAGCGGTTGTGACGGGCATCCAGCTGCACCACCTCCTCGACGCCTTCCATGAACTTCGGGAACTCCTCGAACTGCGTCCACTGGTTGTAGGCGGTGCTCACGGGGACGTCGACCTCGATCGTCTCGGTCACCATGCTCATGGCCGTGCCTCCTTTCATGACCACCGCGCCGGCAGGAGGTCTGCCGCGCGGACGGGCACGAAGGGGCGCGTACCCCGGCATCCGGGACCGATGCCTGTCCGTCCGCCTGCCGTGGGGGGACGGGGGAGAGACGGCGCAGACGGCGGTGCACCAGGCATTCGCCCGCTGTGCGCAGGGCAGACCCCAGGTGTTCGCCCGAAAGCGCCCCCCGCACGCTGTCCTTGGGGCGCCCCTCGCCGACCGCCCCCCACCTGCGAAGGACCCGCCCCCATGACGCAGTTGAACCGACGCCGCTTCCTCCAGCTCGCCGGCGGCGCCACGGCCCTCGGCCTGCTCTCCGAGAGCATCGCCCGCGCCGCGGCCATACCCGCCCAGGGCGCCACCGGCACCCTCCGGGACGTGGAGCACATCGTCGTCCTCATGCAGGAGAACCGTTCCTTCGACCACTACTTCGGCACCATGAAGGGTGTGCGCGGCTTCGGCGACCCCCGCCCCGTCACCCTGCCCAGCGGCAGGAGCGTCTGGCACCAGTCCGACGGCACGAAGGTGACGCTGCCCTTCCGGCCGGCCGGCGACGACCTCGGGATGGAGTTCCTCCAAGGGCTCAACCACGACTGGGCCGGCGGCCAGAAGGCGTTTAACCGGGGACGCTACGACCAGTGGGTGCCGGCCAAGACCGCGACCACCATGGCGTACCTCACCCGCGACGACATCCCCTTCCACTACGCGCTCGCCGACGCCTTCACCGTGTGCGACGCCTACCACTGCTCCGTCATCGGCTCCACCGACCCCAACCGCTACTACCTGTGGAGCGGGCACACCGGCAACGACGGCACCGGCGGCGGGCCGGTGCTGGACAACGCCGAGGCCGGGTACGGCTGGACCACCTACCCCGAGCGCCTGGAGGCGGCGGGCGTCTCCTGGAAGGTGTACCAGGACATCGGCGACGGCCTGGACGCCGCGGGCTCCTGGGGCTGGATCGAGGACGCGTACCGCGGCAACTACGGCGACAACTCCCTCCTGTACTTCGACAGCTACCGCGGCGCCCGCCCCGGCACCCCCCTGTACGACAAGGCCCGCACCGGCACCGACGCCGCGGCCGGCGACGGCCTGTTCGACATCCTGCGGGCCGACGTACGGTCCGGCCGGCTGCCCTCCGTCTCCTGGATCGCGGCCCCCGAGGCGTTCTCCGAGCACTCCAACTGGCCGTCGAACTACGGCGCCTGGTACATCGCCCAGGTCCTCGACGCACTCACCTCGGACCCCGACGTCTGGGCGCGCACCGCGCTGTTCATCACCTACGACGAGAACGACGGCTTCTTCGACCACGTCGTGCCGCCGTACGCGCCCGCCGACGCCTCACAGGGCCTGTCCGCGGTGCCCACGACGCTGGACACCCACCCCGGCTCGCCCGGCTTCGTCGCCGGACCCTACGGCCTCGGCCCCCGCGTCCCCATGCTCGTCGTCTCCCCCTGGAGCACCGGCGGCTACAGCTGCTCGGAGACGTTCGACCACACCTCGGTCATCCGCTTCATGGAACGCCGCTTCGGCGTCCGCGAGCCGCAGATCTCACCGTGGCGGCGCGCCGTCTGCGGCGACCTCACCTCCGCGTTCGACTTCGCCCGCACGGGGACCGCGCCCGGACTCCCGCCCACCGAGGGCTACTTCCCGCCCGACCGCGAGCGCCACCCCGACTTCCGGCCCACCCCGCCGCCGACCGGCTCCATGCCCCGCCAGGAGCCGGGCCGCAGGCCCACCCGGCCGCTGCGGTACGCCCCGTACACCGACGGCGCCGCGGACACCACGGCCGGCACCTACCGCCTCACCTTCGGCGGCGGGCCCGACGCGGGCGCCCAGTTCCTCGTCACCTCCGCGAACCGCACGGACGCCCCCTGGACCTACACCACCGCGGCCGGCGCGTCGGTCGCCGACACCTGGAACACCCGCTGGTCGAACGGCATCACGGACCTCACCGTCCACGGCCCGAACGGCTTCCTGCGCCGCTTCCGCAGTCCGGGCACGACCCCCGGCCCCGAGGTGTCGGCGCGCCACAACGCGGTCACCGGCGGTCTCGACCTCACCTTCACCAACCCGTCCGCCGCCGAAGTCCGGGTGACCGTCGGCGAGGCGTACGGCGGCACCACCCGCCGGATCGCCGTCCCGGCGGGCGCGACGGTCCGTCACACCCTCGACCTGCGCGCCTCGGGGAGCTGGTACGACGTGACGGTGACCGCCGCCGGCTCCTCCGTGTTCCTGCGCCGGCTCGCCGGCCACGTCGAGACCGGGATCCCCGGCCTGTCCGACCCCGGGCTCCTCACGGACTGAGCCACGCCGTCCGCACCGATCGGCTCCCCACGGCCGGGCCCCGCCGCCCGTCCCGGACCACGGCACACGGGTCCGGGGCGGGCGGCCCCGGCCGAACGGCCCGCGGGGCGCGGCGGCTCACCGGTCGACCGGGATCTCCGCCCACACCTGCTTGCCGCCGCTGAGCGGCACCGCCCCCCACGCCGACGTCGTCGCCTCGACGATCAGCAGGCCCCGGCCGCCGGTGGCGTCCCAGTCGACCTGGGGCTTCACCGGACTGCGGGGCGAGGCGTCGCTGACGGCGACGCGCAGCCGGTCCGAGGACAGGGTCAGGTTGAGGCGTACCTCGCCCCGGGTGTGCGCGATCGCGTTGGTGACCAGTTCGGAGACGACCAGCAGGGCCACGTCCGCCTCCTCGCGCACCCCCCAGGACCGCAGGGTGCGTGCCGTGAACCGACGGGCGTGCAGCACCGCGTCCGGCAGGCGCCAGACCGTCCAGTGGGTCCGCAGCGGGCGCGAACGGGACCCGTCGTAGCGCAGGACCAGCACCGCCATGTCGTCGTCGCGGCCGTCGGCCGCGCCGAGCATGTCGTCGGCGACGCGGCCCGGGTCGGAGGGATCCGCCGCGGCCAGCACCTCCCGGACGCGGCGCATGCCGTCGTCGAGGGCGAGCTGCGACGACTCCACCAGACCGTCCGTGAGCAGGGCCACCAGCGTCCCGGGGCCGAGACCGGCCTCCGTCATGGGGAACTGGGCGTCCGCCAGCACGCCCAGCGGCGGCCCGCCCTCCACCTCCAGTTCCTGCGTCACCCCGTCCGGGTGCCGCAGCAGCGGCGGCAGATGCCCCGCGCGCACGAAGCGGGCGATGCCCTCCTCCATGTCCAGGTCGGCGTAGAGGCAGGTGGCGAAGAGATCCGTCTCCATGCCCACCAGCAGCCGGTTGGCGCGGGCGAGGACCACGTCCGGGGGGTGCCCCTCCACCGCGTACGCCCGCACGGCGGTGCGCATCTGCCCCATGATGGTCGCCGCGGCGGCGCTGTGGCCCTGCACGTCGCCGATGACGAGCGCGACATGGCCCTCGCCGAGCGGGATCACGTCGTACCAGTCGCCGCCCACCTCCAGGCCCCGGGTCGCGGGCAGGTAGCGGGCCACGGCCACTCCGCCGGGAAGCTCGGGAAGTTTGCGGGGCAGCAGGCTGCGCTGGAGCATGGTGGCCAGCTCGTGCCCGGCGTCCAGGGCGTGCGCCCGGGTCAGCGCCTGGCCCACCAGGCCGGCGACGGCCGTGAGCAGCGAGCGTTCCTCCGGGGCGAACGGGTGCGGGTCGTCCCAGCCCACGAGGCAGACACCGACCATCCGGCCCTCGGCCGGCAGCGGCAGGACGGCCAGACCGCCGGGACCGATGCCGGCGAGGTTCTCCTCCAGCCCGGTACCGGACGGCCACAGGCTCAGATGGCCGTGCCGCATGGCGTTCTGAAGGGTCGGCAGAGCGTGGTACGAGGCGTCCGGCCACTCCGAGCGCCACTCCGACTGCCACGCAGGCGGCCAGGCGTGATGGTCCGGCGGATCGAGGACGGTGACGAACAGCCGGTCGGCCTTGAGCTCCGCCAGGGCGATCCGGCCGGCCTGCAACGGCCCCCGCAGCGCCGACACCACGAGCCGGCTGACCTCGCGCACGGTCGTGGCGCCGGCCAGTTTCGCCGCCAGGTCCTGGACGACGGCGACCTCGTCGGCGGTCGGGCGCAGATACGCCGCGTCGGCGACCACACCGAGTATGCGCTCGGGCGTGCCGCCGGGGCCGTAGCGCAGCCGGCACCGCAGCCCCAGCCAGCGCAGCTCCCCGCCCGGCAGCCGGACACGGAACGCCAGCTGCCCGCCGTCGGCCGACATCCGGCCGGGCTCCAGGATCTGCATCAGCGCGGGCACGTCGTCCGGCACCGCGCACGCCAGCAGGGACTCCACCCGCCCGTCGAAGTCCCGCGCGCTCAGCCCGAACAGTGACAGCGCCCGATCGTCGGCCACCAGCCCGCCGCTGCCGAGCGTCAGAGTGAACGCGCCGCCGTGGCGGGGCACCAGCGAGCGGCCGGGCGCCGGTGCGCCCCGGGAGCCCGCCGCGCGGGTGGCGGCCGACTCCAGACCTGCCGCCACCTGGTCGGCGTACAGCTCCAGCAGCCCGCGGCGGTCGGCACTGAAGCCCGCGCCGACGTCCCCCGCCACCAGCAGGCAGCCCAGTGCGGTGGCCCCGCCGCCGAGCGGCAGCGCGCCGAGGGAGTAGGAGGCGGGCCAGGACCCGGCCAGATGGGCCGTCCCGGTGTCGGGGCGCCCGGCGTCGTACGCGGCGAGTTCCTCCGGCGCCAGCCACACCGGCCGGGCCGTGCGGAACGCGTCGGTCGCGGGGGAGTGGCCGGCGACCGCCACGGCGGACGGCAGCGCGTACGTCCCGCCGCCGTCGCCCGCGACCTCCGCCAGACGCAGTTCGTCGTCGCCCTCGGCGAGTACGTAGACAGCGGCCAGCTCGGCCCCGCAGAACGCAAAGTCGTGCCTGGTCAAAGTGTGTACCGCCTCCGTACGCGGACAGGCGTCGCCCTCACTCCCCATGCTGCCGCTCCCCGCGGTGCGGCAGCCAGTGCGGAACAGAAGGTGATGATGCCCCGTGAAGCGGTTGCCGTCAGCCCCTGCACCGCAAACGCCGGGTGTGTCAGCGTATGTCGGCACAGACGGGCGACGGCCCGAGCCGCCGTCGTCACATGGGGTGACCGTTCGGCGACAAGGCGTCGCCGCCGTGCAGGACGGTCAGCAGTCGGCCCACCTCCGACGCCATCGCCGCCCGCGCCGGTCCCAGATACCTGCGGGGGTCGGAGAGCCGCTCGTCGGCCGCGAGCGCCGACCGGGCCGCGCCGGTGAACGTCCGGTTCAGGTGCGTCGAGATGTTGATCTTCCGCATGCCGGCGGTCACCGCCCGGACCAGGCCGGCGTCGTCGACGCCCGAGGATCCGTGCAGCACCAGAGGCACCGGCACCGCCTCGCGCAGTGCGGCGATCAGGGCGAAGTCCAGCGCGGCGTCCCGCGTGGCCATGGCGTGGGAGCTGCCGACCGCGACGGCCAGTGCGTCGACCCCGGTGGCGGCCGTGAAGGCGCGCGCCTCCCCGGGGTCGGTGCGCACGCCCGGGGCGTGGGCACCGTCCTTGCCGCCGATCTCGCCGAGTTCCGCCTCCACGTGCACCCCGTGCTCGTGGCAGTGGGCGGTGATCTTGCGGGTGGCCGCCACGTTCTCCTCGTACGGGAGCTTCGACGCGTCGAACATCACCGAGGTGAAGCCCAGCGCGACCGCCTCGTGCACCAGCTCGGTGGACTCGGCGTGGTCCAGGTGCACGGCGACCGGGACGTGCGCGGCGCGGGCCAGCGCCAGCGTGGCCAGGCCGATCGGCGCCAGCGTGCCGTGGTAGCGCACGGTGTTCTCGCTGATCTGGGCGATCACCGGCAGTCCGGCCGCCTCGGCGCCCGTGACGATGGCCTCGGCGTGTTCGAGCTGCACCACGTTGAACGCGCCGATACCGGTGCCCGCTTCGGCGGCGGCCCGGACGAGGGAATCGGTGGACGTGAGGGGCATCGGGTTCCTCCAGCGGAACGAGGGGGGCGGTCTGGGGAAGTCGTCGGGGGGCGGACGCGTCCACGTCGCCGGCCATCGGCAGGGTGACGCCGGGGCGGACGTCGGGGCATACGTCGACGACGATCTTCTCGTGCATGAAGCTGCGCATACCCTGGTCTCTTCGAACAGTTACGAGCATGTCTCGCGCCGCGCAGTATTCAGCAGCAGACGCGCCCGGTCCAGCTGCCGTTATGGGACTGTTGCCCGAGAACCGGGACAAGTGCATGCGGGTACCTGCGTACGCATGGCGGGTTACGATCAGATTCATGCACGGTGAGGACCCTCGAATCGGGTGAGGGGCGCCGTCGCCCAGCGTGTCGGTGCGCAGCCCGCAGCCTGAAGGAGTCCCGCCATGTCCAAGCACGAGCGGTGGAACGCACTGCTGGAACTGCTCGCAGCCGACGGCAGGGTGGACGTCGAGGACGCCGCGGTCACCCTGGAGGTCTCCCCGGCCACGATCCGCCGCGACCTGGACGAACTGGCCGCCCAGCAGATGCTCGTCCGCACCCGGGGCGGGGCCATCGCCCACGGCGTCAGCTACGAACTCCCGCTCAGGTACAAGTCGTCCCGGCACGCCTCGGAGAAACAGCGCATCGCGTCGGCCGTCGCCGAACTCATCGGAGAGGGTGAAGTGGTGGGGCTCAACGGCGGCACCACCACGACCGAGGTCGCCCGCGCGCTCGCCCTGCGCGCCTCCGGCACCCGCCGCGACGCCCCCGACGCCAACGCGCCCGTCCTCACCGTCGTCACCAACGCCCTCAACATCGCCGGCGAGCTCGCCGTGCGCCCTCAGATCAAGATCGTGGTCACGGGCGGGGTCGCCCGCCCCCAGACCTACGAACTGGTCGGCCCGCTCACCGTCGGCGTCCTGAACGAGGTCGTCCTGGACGTCGCCGTGCTCGGCGTCGACGGCATCGACCCCGAACTCGGCGTGATGACCCATCAGGAGGACGAGGCGAGCATCAGCCGCCTGTTCGCCGAACGGGCCCAGCGCGTCATCCTCGTCACCGACTCCTCGAAGATGGGCAAGCGGGCCTTCGCCCGGATCTGCGGACTCGACAGCATCGACGTCGTGGTGACCGACTCGTCCGTCCCCCCGGACGTCGCCGAGGGCCTCGCGGAGGCGGGCATCAAGGTCGTCGCCGTCTGACGTCACCGGTTCGCCGGGGAGCCGTCCCCGGTCGTCCGGCCGGCGTGCGAGGTGGGTGCCCCGTCGGCGGCCCCGTCATGGGCCGGGCGCCGGGGGAGTGCTTCCCCGGCTGCGGCGGCCGTCGTCGTGGGGTCGTCCGCCCGGACTGAGGGGCGGCGCCCGGGGCCGGGCGGGCGTCAGCCCGTCAGGACCGCCGGCGGCGTCTCGCCGGCCGGCGCGGGCGGCCGGGGCGGGAGGACGAGCAGCACGCCCGGCGTCCGGGGTGCCGGAGCCTCCACCGTCCCGGGAGCGGCCGCCCCGGCCACCGGGCGCGGGCGTCCCGTGACCGGGACGTCTCCCGCCTTCTCTGCGACGGCGTCTCCCTCCGCCTCCGGGAGGGCCCCGTCCGGGGCGGCCGGGACGGCCCGGGTCAGCAGGATCACGCCGCGCGCCGCGACCGCCGCCGACACGGCGGCGGTCAGCCAGCCCCAGGCGCCTGCCCGGAACGTCTCGCCCAGCAGCGCGACGCCGATCACCCCCGCCACGGCCGGGTTGGAGAGGTTGACGAGCGCCAGCGGCGCGGCGAGTCCGCCCCGGTAGGCCCGCTGCGACAGCAGGAGCCCGCCCACGGAGAGGACCGCCACCAGCGCGGCGACCGCCACGGTCTGCCACCACGCCGTCGCCCCGCCCGGCAGCCCGCCGGCCAGGGCCGCGGTGACCGTCTGCGTCAGCGCCGACGCCACACCGGAGGCCACTCCCGACGCGGTCGCGTGCCCGAGACCCCGGCCCCGCGCGAGCACGGCGATCAGGAGCCCCGACGCCGCCGCCACGGCGAGCGACTCCCGCACCGACAGCGCGTCGCCCGGGGCGGCGGGCCCGGTCACCGAGATCAGACCCACGAGACCGGCCAGGGTGCACAGCGCGCCGCGCCACTCGCCGCGCACGACCCGGCGGCGGTCGCGCCGGGCGGCCAGGGGCAGCGCCGCCACCAGGGTCAGCGCCCCGAGCGGCTGGACCAGCGTCAGCGGCCCGTAGTGCAGAGCGCCGACGTGGGCGAGGGCGCCCGCGGCGTTGAGGCCCACCGCCCACCACCACAGCGGCTGCGCGGCCAGCGAACGCGGCGCGCCGCCGTCGCGGGCCGCGACGGCGGCCAGCCGGGACTGCGTCACGGCGGCGAACGCGTACCCGACGGCGGACAGCAGGGAGAGCAGGACCGCGAGGACGAGGCCGCTCATCGCAGCGCCCCGGCGGCACCGGCCGCTGCGGCGCCGCCGGATCCGTGCGCGAGCGCACCGGAAGCGGGCGCCCGCATCAGCAGCAGGACCCCGCCGAGCAGGAGGGCGGCGACGACGGCGTCGAGCCAGTAGTGGTTGGCGGTGCCGACCACGACGAGCAGGGTGAGCAGCGGGTGCAGCAGCCACAGTGCGCGCAGCCGCCCCCGGGTCGCGGCCATCAGACCGAGGGCCACCATCAGGGCCCACCCGACGTGCAGCGAGGGCATCGCGGCGAACTGGTTCGCCATCGAGTCGGTCGCCGGGGTCGCGCCGTACACCGACGGCCCGTACACCTGCGCGGTGTCGACGAGGCCGGCGGCGGACAGCATCCGCGGCGGTGCGAGGGGCATCAGCAGGTGCAGCATCAGCGCGGCGGCCGTCAGCGCCGCCAGCGCCCGGCGGGACCGGCGGTAGTGCTCGGGCCGGCGCCAGTACAGCCAGGCGAGGAAGGCGACCGTGGCGGGGAAGTGCACCACGGCGTAGTAGGTGTTCGCCGCGTGGACGAGGGTGTCGCTGTGCAGCAGCACCCGCTGCACGAGCCCCTCGTCCGGCAGGCCGAGGGCGCGCTCGGCGTCCCATATGCCGGTGGCGTTGTGGAACGCGCGGGCCTCGTGGCCGTTCGCGAGGAGGCGGCCGAGCTTGTAGACGAGGAAGAGCGCCGTCACCAGCGCGAGTTCGCGCAGCAGCGGCGGCCTGTGGGCAGCGGCCGTCCCCGGTATGGCGGGACGTTTCCCGGCAGCCATGACGCGGCCCCTCAGTCACCCGGTACTCGGCCGGCGGATCGACAGCAAACGGAGGAAGCGTAGATCCGAATTCATCGAGACGCAAACGTCTCGATACGTTTGCGTCTCGATTGTGCGGCCCCTACTCTCGTCTGTGCAGTCACCTCCCGCCGACAGCCGCCCACCGCCCCGTCACGGACCGCCCGCCAGGGAGAGGAACCGATGTCCACGCAGGCCGCCACGTCAGCCGCTCGCCGCAGCAAGATCACGCCCCAGCGCGAGCAGGAACTCTTCGCCGCCGTGCTCGACCTGCTCCGCGAGGGCGGCTACGACGCCGTGACCATGGAGGGCGTCGCCGCCCGCACCAAGTGCGGCAAGGCGACGCTCTACCGGCAGTGGAAGACCAAACCGCAGCTCGTGACCGCCGCCCTCGGCGCCCGGCGGTGCGCGCTGTTCACCGGCATCGACACCGGCACGCTCGCGGGCGACCTGCGGGAGGCCGCCCGGCTCGCCTGCGACCGCCGCGGCCGGGACACCGAACTGATGGAGGCCGTCGGCCAGGCCTACCTCCAGCACCCCGATCTGCGCGACGCCCTGCGCGAGACGGTGATCGACCCCGAGGTCGCCGCGCTCGACGCGATCGTGCGCCGCGCCGTCGAACGCGGCGAGCTCGCCGCCGACAACCCGGCGATCGGCTACGTCGCGCCCTGCTTCATGGGGGTGCTGCGCGTCGAGCGGCTCTTCGACGACCGCCTCGGCGACGACGCCGGGCTCCCCGGCTTCGTCGAGGCGGTGCTCTTCCCGGCCCTCGGTCTCGCCGCCCCCGGCCGGGCCGTCCGGTAGCCGCACCGGCGGCCCTCTGTGACCCTGGGCCCATGCAGCGAGGAGCCGGTCAGGTGAAGGTCCGCAGGGTCTACGACGACCCCGGGGCGGACGACGGCACCCGGGTGCTCGTCGACCGCCTCTGGCCGCGCGGCCTGGCCAGGACACGGGCGCGCGTCGACGAGTGGCCCAAGGCCCTCACCCCGTCGACCGAGCTGCGCCGCTGGTACCACGGGCCGGACGGCGAGTACGACGAGTTCTGCCGCCGCTACGAGAGCGAGCTGGCCGAACCACCCGCCGCCGAGGCCCTGTCACGCCTGCGTGCCCTCGCCGCCGAGGGACCCGTGACCCTGCTGACCGCCGCGAAGGACCCGGCCGTCAGTCACACGTCGGTGCTGGTCCGCCTTCTCGCGCGGTGAGCCGCGGGGCCTCGGACGCCGCGTCCACCGGCCCCGCCGCCCGCCCGGCCAGCTCCCGCGCCCACGCGGTCAGGCCGGGCACGTCGATGCCGTAGGGACCGGGAAACGGCGCGATCCGGTCCGCGCCGCGCCGCAGCAGGCGCACACCGCCCGTGGCATTGCCCCGGGCGGCATGGGTGAGCCCCACGGCGAGTTGGGCGAGCCCGCGCCACAGCTCACGCTCCGCCTCGGGCCCCGACTTCCACGCGTCCTCGAACACCTCGTGCGCGTGGAACGGCTTCCCCTCGTCGAGCAGCCGCTGTGCCTCGGCCAGCGACTCCCCGGGGGTGCGCACCAGGCCCTCCGGCTGACGCTCCACACCCGCCGCACCGTACGGCAGGGGACGCCCGAGACCGTCCCTGGGCCGGGCGTTCCTCGCCCTGCCCTCCGCGTCGCGGTCCCGCCCCGGCCTGCTGCTGCGTGCCTCGTCCATCCGCCCATTGTCCCGCCGGCCGCCCGGAGCCACTTCCCGGGTGCGCGCGGCCGCGTCCGGCCGTCCCGTGGAGTGTTGTATGGTTCTCTTGCGCGTTCGGCCAGGGGGAAAGCCCAGGTCACACGGGCATCGGGACGTGGCGCAGCTTGGTAGCGCACTTGACTGGGGGTCAAGGGGTCGCAGGTTCAAATCCTGTCGTCCCGACTCGAGAGAGTCGTCGATCAGAGGTCGTGTCGGAGCAGTCCGACACGACCTCTGACCGTTTTCCGGGTTCACCCGCCGTCCCGCGCCGGGCCCGCACCCTGCCCGGCTCGGCCCCCCACGGGCCGGGCAGGGTGCGGGCCCGGCGCGGGACGGCGGGTGAACCCGGAAAACGGTCAGAGGTCGTGTCGGACTGCTCCGACA
>NZ_RDBP01000054.1:200838-210843 GCF_008042045.1 Streptomyces sp. T39 | reverse complement strand
CCCCGAGCCCCTGCCCCTCGCCCTCCGCGGATCCCTCTCCGTCGGAGCCCGGCGGCGCGGAGCCCGGCGGCGCGGAGGCCGCCGGGGAGGAGCCGGGCGGCGAGCCGCCCTGCTCACCGTCCGGCGCCGCCGGAGGCTGACAGCACCTCGTCCAGGTCGTACCGCACCGGCTCCTCCAGCTGCGCGTAGGTGCAGCCGGAGGGGTCGCGGTCCGGCCGCCACCTGCGGAACTGGGCGGTGTGCCGGAAGCGGTCGCCCTCCATGTGGTCGTACGCCACCTCCACGACCCGCTCGGGACGCAGGGCCACCCACGACAGGTCCTTCTTGCCCGACCAGCGGCTCGGCGCCCCCGGCAGCCGGGCGCCCTCGTGCGCCTCCTCCTGGGCCCACCGCGCCCACGGATGCCCGGACAGGTCCGTCATCCGCAGCGGCTCCAGCTCCGCGACCAGTTCCTCGCGCCGCTTCATGGAGAAGGCGGCGCACACGCCGACGTGCTGGAGCGCGCCGTCCGCGTCGTGCAGTCCCAGCAGCAGCGACCCCACGACGGGACCGCTCTTGTGCCAGCGGAAGCCGGCGACCACGACGTCGGCGGTCCGCTCGTGCTTGATCTTGTACATCAGCCGGGCGTCCGGCCGGTAGGGCAGGTCGAGCGGCTTGGCCACCACACCGTCGAGGCCGGCGCCCTCGTAGGTCTCGAACCACTCCCGCGCCAGCTCCGGATCGGTGGTCGCGGGCGCCAGATGCACCGGGGGCCGGACCCCGGCCAGCGACTCCTCCAGCAGCCGCCGCCGCTCCCGGAGAGGCGTGTCGAGCAGCGGCTCGTCGCCGAGCGCCAGCAGGTCGAAGGCGACGAACGACGCGGGCGTGCGCTCCGCGAGCATCCGCACCCGGGAGTCCGCCGGGTGGATGCGCTCGGTGAGCCGGTCGAAGTCGAGCCGTCCGCCGTGCGCGATCACGATCTCCCCGTCGACCACGCACCGGTCCGGCAGCCGGTCCCGCAGCACCTCGGCGAGCTCGGGGAAGTACCTGGTCAGCGGCTTCCCGGTGCGGGATCCGAGGACGATCTCGTCACCGTCGCGGTGCACGATCGCACGGAAGCCGTCCCATTTGGCCTCGTACTGCATCCCCGGGGGGATCGTCTTCACGGACTTGGCGAGCATCGGCTTGACGGGTGGCATCACGGGCAGATCCATGGGCCGATTGTCCGGTATGCACCGCCGGAGGGCACGGCCTACGCTGACGGGCATGGCCCAAGCCGTGGAACTCGACGTGGGGGAGCGGACCGTCCGTGTGTCCAATCCCGACAAGATCTACTTTCCCGAGCCCGGTTACACCAAGCTGGACATGGTCCGCTACTACCTCGCCGTCGGCCCCGGCATCACCCGCGCCCTGCGGGGGCGGCCGACCACCCTGGAGCGCTACCCCGACGGGGTGACCGGCGAATCGTTCTTCCAGAAGCGGGTGCCGAAGTACCTGCCGGACTGGATCCCCACGGCGCACATCACCTTCCCCTCCGGGCGCTCCGCCGACGAGATGTGCCCCATGGAACCCGCCGCCGTCGTCTGGGCCGCCAACCTGGGCGCCGTCACCTTCCACCCCTGGCCGGTGCGCCGGGAGGACACCGACCACCCGGACGAGCTGCGCATCGATCTCGACCCGCAGCCCGGCACCGACTACGCCGACGCCGTGCACGCCGCCCACGAACTGCGCAACGTCCTCGACGAGGCGGGTCTGCGCGGCTGGCCCAAGACCTCCGGCGGCCGCGGACTGCACGTCTTCGTCCCGATCCGGCCGGAGTGGACCTTCACCCAGGTCCGCCGGGCCGCGATCGCCGTCGGCCGTGAACTGGAACGCCGGATGCCGGACCGGGTCACCACCAAGTGGTGGAAGGAGGAGCGCGGCGAGC
Organism: Streptomyces sp. T39; assembly: GCF_008042045.1. Lineage (GTDB taxonomy): Bacteria > Actinomycetota > Actinomycetes > Streptomycetales > Streptomycetaceae > Streptomyces. The sequence continues at coordinate 208,937 of NZ_RDBP01000054.1, read as the reverse complement.
GCATCTTCGTCGACTACAACCAGACGGCGCGCGACCGCACCATCGCCTCCGCCTACTCGGTGCGGCCCCGCCCCCATGCGCCCGTCTCCGCCCCGCTGCGCTGGGACGAGGTCGACGAGGCGCGCCCCGAGGACTTCGACATCCGCACCATGCCGGACCGGTACGCCGCACTCGGCGACGTCCACGCGGACATGGACGACGAGCGCTTCGGGCTGGAGACCCTGCTGGAGCTGGCCCGCAAGGACGAGGCGGACCACGGGCTCGCCGACCTGCCCTATCCGCCCGAGTACCCGAAGATGCCGGGCGAACCGAAGCGGGTCCAGCCCAGCCGCGCCAGGAAGTCCTGACCGGCGGCGCACGGCTGCCCCCTCCCCGSCGGGGAGGGGGCAGCCGGCCGTGTCCGTACTCCTACAGCTCCTTCACCCTGATGTTGCGGTACGAGATCACATCGGTCGTGCCGTGGACCTGGAGACCGATGTAGCCGGAGGCGTACCGCCGGCCGTCGGTGCCCGGGTCGTCCGACCGCGGCGGCTGGAAGACCTGCCCGCCGGTGTTGTCGAACTCGTTGATCAGCTTGCCGTTGCGGAAGACCGAGTAGTGCTGGCCCTCCACCCGGATCTCGTAGTCGTTCCAGGTGCCCTTGGGCGTCACACCGGCGCCGGCCAGGCCGACCCGGTCGAAGCCGTAGACGGAACCGGTCTTGTACATGTCGCCGTCGGGACGGTCGAGGACCTGGATCTCATGCCCGTACTTGATGGCGACCCACTCGGGCCGTGACTCCTCCGGGTTGTCGTGGACGTACGGGAAGCGGACGAAGACACCGCCGTTGGCGTTGCCCGTGCCCGGAGCGTCGTCCCGCCACTGGAGCTTGAGCGAGAAGTCGCCGTAGCTGCGCTGCGGGAACCACAGCATGCCCATGCCCGGCACGGTGGTGCTGCTGGTCATGGCGCCGTCGGCGCTCAGTTGGAACCTGCCGCCGCCCACGTGCTGCCACCGGGAGAACGTCTCCTGGGTGCCGTCGAACAGATCGCGGTACCCCTCCGTCTGGCCCGGCTTGCCGATGCCCGACTGCTTGGCGGCCCGGTAGATCTTACGGTGCTCACGGGTGTCGATCACCCCGTCGGCGAGCAGCCGGTCGACGACCGTGTCGACGTGCTTGAGGAACAGCGCGTGCGAGGACCAGTCCTTCTCGTCCTCGATCAGCTCGTTGATCGTGCAGCGGCTGCTGGTCATGCGGTTCGGTACGCCGGTGTCGACGCTGCCGACGATCACCGTGAGCCGCTCGTCGAACTCCGGGCAGGAGGGTGCGGGCACCCCGCCGCCCTCCGCGACGGAGAACGACACGCTCTTCGCCCCGGCGGTGTTGCCCGCCTTGTCCGTCGCCCGGTACAGCACCGTGTGGTGACCGACGCGGTCGACGATCACCGGTGTGGTGTAGGCGAGGTACGGGCCGCTGTCGAGCGAGTACTCGATCTTCTCGACGCCCGACTCCGTGTCGGCGGCCGACAGCGTCACGGTGGCGCTGGTGATGTACGCGCCGTCGGAGTTGCGGGTGCCGGCGACCTCTGCCGCCGTCACCGGTGCGGTGGTGTCCGGGTCCGGCGGGGTCACGACGGTGAACGACACCGACTTCTCGGCGGCCGCGTTGCCCGCCTTGTCGGTCGCCTTGTAGCGGACGGTGTGCGCGCCCGCCTCTTGGACCATCACCGGAGCGGTGTACGGCTGCCAGGCGCCGTCACCCACCGCGTACTCGATGGTGTTGACCCCCGAGCCGGTGTCGGACGCGGTCACGGTCACCGTGGCCATGTCCAGGTAGGCGCCCTCCTCGTCCTTCTCGCCGGAGACGGTCGCCGAGGTCTCGGGCGCCGTGGTGTCGTCGGTCGGCGGGGCGGCCACCGTGAACCCGGCGGACTTCTCGGCCGCCGTGTTGCCGGCCTTGTCCGTCGCCCGGTAGCGCAGGACGTGCGCGCCGACCTGGTCGACGACCACCGGGGCGGTGTACGGCTGCCAGGGGCCGTCGGCGCCCAGCGCGTACTCCACCTTCTCGACGCCGGAGCCCTCGTCGGTCGCGGCGATCGCCACCGTGGCCTGGCCGATGTACGCGCCGTCCGCGTTCCGGTCGCCCGTCACCTGGGCGGACGTCTCGGGAGCGGTGGTGTCGTCCCCGCCGCCGCCCTCGGTCACCGTGAGGATCCCCTGCATCTGGCCGTGGCCGGGGATCGTGCACTTGAACAGGTACCGGCCCGGTGTCAGCGTCACCTCGACGGAGTGCTTGCCGCCGTTCGCGTCGCCCGGGTTGGCGAGGATGTTCAGCGGGACGTCGTTGTTGTACTCGGGGTCGGAGACGTCGAACGTCAGCGTGTGCGGCATGCCGGTGGTGTTGCCGGTGGCCGTGCTGTTCTCGAAGACGATCGTCGTCGGTCCCGCCACCGCGGTGGTGGGGAAGGTCAGATACCGGTCGATCGGGTCACCGGCCGTCCAGGTCAGCACCTGGGCGGCGCCGGCCTGCCGGTCGTCGTCCGTCGTGCCGTAGGCGGCGGCCGAGGTCAGCCCCACGACCATCACCACCGCGGCGAGCAGTGCGGTCCACAGGCTCGCGCCTCTTCGTCCCAGGGTCACCGTGCCGCCTTCCTCGCGAGCTGGTCCGCGGCCGGCGTGGGCCCGCCGCCCTTGTACGTCACGCGCCACAGCGCGGAGTCCTTGTCGGAGGTGAAGAAGCCGCGCCCGTAGTCGAGGACGTAGAGCGAGCCGTCCGGCGCGAACTTCCAGTCCATCAGGTTGCGGATGCCGCCCTGGCCGACCGGCACGATCTTCTTCAGCGACTCGGCGTGCACCGGAAGGCCGCCCTGCCCGACCGTCCTCGGGTCGGTGAGCACCGCGTGGCGCGGCTGGTCGCCGTCGTAGAAGTCGCCCACGAACCACTTGCCGTCCCAGTACGCCGGCCACTTGACGTCGGAGGAGCTCGCGGCGTCGTAGCGGTAGACGGGACCGTTCATGGTCGCCTGCCCGCCGCCCTTGAGCCACGGCAGCAGCAGCTTCTGCTCCTCCTGCTTGTAGCTCGGGACGCCGTCGGCGTCCCTCGGGTAGTCCGGGCCGCCGCCCTGCGGCGAGTACCAGATGGTGTTGGCGGTGACCGGCGGCAGGTTGACCAGGCCGTCGTTGTTCGGCGACTCGTTCTTCGGCGCGTCGCAGTCGTACCAGCCGAGAGGCTTCGACGGGTCGGGCAGATTGCGGTCCCGGTAGGGCTGCTTGTTGCCCATGCAGTACGGCCAGCCGTGGTTGCCCGCCTTGGTGATGGCGGCGAACGTGTCGTACTTGGCCGGTCCCCATGTCGTCGACGGCGCACCCGCGTCGGGGCCGACCCAGCCGGCGTAGAGGATGTCCGTCTTCCGGTCGACGAAGATGCGCGCCGGGTTGCGGACGCCCATCACGTAGATCTCGCCGCGCGTCTTGCCGCCGCCTTCGGCGGTCTCCTCGCCCGTGAAGAGGTTCCCCGCGGGGAGGGTGTAGGTGCCGTCGTCCTCGGGGTGGATCCGCAGGATCTTGCCGTTGAGGTTGTTGGTGTTGCCCGCGGTGCGGCGGGCGTCGGCGAAGGACGTGCCCCTGAAGTTCGGCTCCGGGTTGTTGCCCGAGTAACCGCTGCTGAAGCCGGAGGAGTTGGTGTCACCCGTCGCGATGTACAGGTTGCCCTTCGAGTCCCAGGCCATCCCGCCGCCCGCGTGGCAGCAGCTGTGGATCTGCACCGGCCAGCTCAGCAGCACCTTCTCGCTCGCCAGGTCCAGTCTGTCGGTGGCGAGGTCGAGGGTGAAGCGGGAGACCCGCCGCTCGCCCATGTGGGTCTCGCGGTCGATCCGGGAGTGCGGCGTCCAGTGCAGGTACACCCAGCCGTTGGTCATGAAGTCCGGGTCCAGCTCGATGCCGAGCAGGCCCTCCTCGTTCTTGACCAGCTCGTCGCCGCCGCCCTTGTTGCCGAAGACGGTCAGCGCGCCGGCCTTGGTGACCTTCTTGTCGGCCGGGTCGTAGACGTGGATCTCGCCGTTGCCCTTGCCGATGTCGGGGTTGTTCCAGTCCGTGACCACCGGCACGGTGGCGTCCGCGCCGCCGCGCCCGATGTAGATCACCCGCCCGTCCGGGGCGACGACCAGGCCGTGGGGTTCGCCGATCTGGTCGTTCCGGCCGGGCTGGTTGGCCTGGGTGACGCGCTCGGCGGTGTAGTGGGCGTCGATGGTGGCCTTGCAGTCCGCCTGGGACAGCCGGGTCGTCCAGGCCAGCGCGCCGCGCAGATGGTCGCGGAAGTCGGCCTCGGCGAAGCTGTCGATCGTGCCGCCCATGCCGGTGTAGAAGGACCGGCCGCCGTCGTAGTCCCGGCACCAGGAGATCGGATGGTCCCAGCCGTTCGCCTTGTCGGCCGGCTTGAACGAACTCTCCTTCACCCGGGCGACCGTGTGCACCGAACCGGAAGGGTTCTTCGCCCAGTTGAACCACTTGTCCGGACGCTTCCACTCCAGCGGCAGCGCCGAGGTGGCCGGATGGCGGCGGTCGCCCACCTCCACCACGGCCCGCTGGGTGCTGCTCGGCGCGCCGGTGGGCCGGGCTCCGATCAGCCCGGTGAACCAGTCCGAGTAGGGCTCGGTCCGCGCGGCGTCGTGGACGCCGAGGAACCCGCCGCCCGCCTCCAGGTACGCCTCGAGGCCGGCCTCCTGCTCCGGGTCGAGCACGTCCCCGCCGCCGGTCAGGAACACCACGGCGTTGAACCGGCCGAGGCGTGCGGCGTTCGTGAAGACGGCCGGGTCGTCGGTGGCCTCCGTCCGGAACCGTCCGGCGGTGGGGCCGGTCAGCCCGATGTTCTCGATGGCCGCGATACCGGCGTCGACCGTGGGCGACTCCTGGGTCGCCGAACCGTGGAAGACGAGGACCCTCACGTTGGCCCCGCCCGGTGGGGACGGCAGGGACAACGTTGTCGCCGCGGTCGACGGCTCTTTCGGGTACGGCTCGGCCGACGCGGGGTTGCCGCCGAGCAGGGAAACGGTCAGGGCGCCGGCGCCGAGTGTCGCGGCGACAACGCCTGTTCTCGATCTCGACCGCTGATGTGGTGTGCGCTTCATGTGGTCACCCACCCCTCTGTGGTCACAACAACAGCCGTTGAAGCTAGACCTCTTTTCATGGTTCGCCAATAGGTATGACCGCAAGAGGACGAACTTTGTCCTGAGTGTGGATAAACACCTGCCGTCCCGCTACCGTGTGGGCCGTCCCCGGGGGCTCATGCCCCGTCAGCCTCCGCTACCGACTGGAGAGTTCGACATGGACAGACGCAGTTTCCACCGGCGCCTGCTCGCGGGCGGAGCGGTCGCCGCGACGGGCGTGACATCGTTGTCCCTCGCATCGGCCTCCGCCGGCGCCGCCCCCGCGGCGGCCTCCGCGCCGAGAACTGCCCCGGCCGGCGGCCTGGTACGCCACCTCAAGCTGTACGCGGAGAAACTGGCCGACGGACAGATGGGATACGGCCTGGAAAAGGGCAAGGCGACCATCCCCGGCCCGCTGATCGAGCTCAACGAGGGCGACACCCTCCACATCGAGTTCGAGAACCTGATGGACGTGCCCGTCAGCCTCCACCCGCACGGAGTGGACTACGACATCGCCAACGACGGCACGAAGATGAGCCGCAGTCATGTCGAGCCGGGCGCCACCCGCACCTACACCTGGCGCACCCACGCCCCGGGCCGCCGTGCCGACGGCACCTGGCGTCCGGGCAGCGCCGGCTACTGGCACTACCACGACCACGTGGTGGGCACGGACCACGGCACCGGCGGCATCCGCAAGGGGCTGTACGGGCCCATGGTGGTGCGCCGCAAGGGAGACGTGCTGCCGGACAAGCAGTTCACGATCGTCTTCAACGACATGACGATCAACAACCGTCCGGCCGCCCAGCCGCCCGACTTCCTGGCAACGGTGGGCGACCGGGTCGAGATCATCATGATCACGCACGGGGAGTACTACCACACCTTCCACATCCACGGTCATCGCTGGGCCGACAACCGCACGGGCCTGCTGTCGGGCCCCGAGGACGTCAGCCGGGTCATCGACAACAAGATCACCGGACCCGCGGACTCCTTCGGCTTCCAGATCATCGCCGGCGAGCACGTCGGAGCGGGGGCGTGGATGTACCACTGCCATGTCCAGAGCCACTCCGACATGGGCATGGCCGGACTCTTCCTGGTCGCCAAACCGGACGGCACCGTCCCGGGCCACGACGGGCACCACCCGGCCCCGGCCGCGCCGGGGCCGGACGGGGGCGGCGGACACGCGCACTGACGGACGACCGGTGCGAGGGGCTCCGGCCGGACCGCACCGGCACGGGTCCGGCCGGCGCGCGGGCGGGCCGCCGGTCCCGTAGGGTCGCGGTGCCGCTGTGACAGGACGGGCGGCACGGCGGTCCCCCGAGGCTGCCCGGGCATCCGCGAGGCGTCCCGGGGCACTCCCGGTGGGTGCGGGCGTGCCGCGTCGCGACCCACCGGGAGTGCCCCATGTCAGGTCAGTTCGAAGCGACCGTCGAGATCGACCGGCCCGTCGACGAGGTGTTCGCCTACCTCGCCGACGGGCGCAACGATCCGGAGTTCAGCCCCCGTGTCCTGCGGATCGAGCGGGTACCGGCCGGCCCCACCGCCGTGGGCACCGTCTTCCGGAGCACCGTCAAGGACGCGGGGATGAAGACCGCCAGGGAGTTCCGGGTCACCGCGCTCGAAGCCCCCCGCACGATCCGGTGGGCCGAGGTGTCGAGCAACAGCGTGACGGCACGGGAGGGCGGCTACGACCTGGAGCCCCTGCCGGGCGGCGGCACACGTGTCCGCATCTTCAACGTCCTGGAGGGCCACGGCCTGGGCAAGCTCCTCGTCGGCCTGGCGCTCGCCGCCGCCCGCAAGGACGCGCCCGCCTTCGGCGCCCGCATCAAGGCGGCTGTCGAGACGGCGATCGCCCCGCGCTGAGGCGGGCCTTCCTCGGTCACCGGAGCTGCCGTGCGGTCCGCCTCCCGGGCCGTGTCCGGATGTGACAGGGAATCGTCATTGCGGCCATGAGGCCCACCGGCGAGGATCGGTGCATGCCCCTTCCCCACCATGTCGTCGTCGCGGTCTTCCCCGGTGTCGACCTCCTCGACGTCACCGGCCCCGCCGAGGTGTTCGCCCTGGCCAACCGGGAGACCGGTGGCCGGGCCGGTTACCGGGTCCGGCTCGCCGGGCCCGTCGCCGGAGAGGTCCGCACCTCGGCGGGTGTGCGTCTGCTGACCGACGTGGCCTTCGCCGACGTCGGCACGGAGGTGGACACGCTGATCGTGCCGGGCGCGGTCGACATGACCGGGGACGGCCCCCGCGCCCGCGTCGACGAGGACATCGTCGCCTGGGTGAAGGAGACCGCCCCGCGCGCCCGGCGCGTGGCCTCCGTGTGCGTGGGCGCGCACGTGCTGGCCGCCGCCGGACTGCTGGACGGCCGGACGGCGACCACCCACTGGTCGACCGCGGCGCAGCTCGCCGCCGACCATCCCGGGGTCACCGTGGACCCGGACCCGATCTTCGTCCGCACCGACCACGGCCGGCTGTGGACCGGGGCCGGCATCAGCGCCTGCCTGGACCTCTCGCTGGCCCTGGTGGCCGAGGACCTCGGCGAGCGGACGGCCCTGGCCCTGGCCAGGCAGCTGGTCATGTACCTGAAGCGGCAGGGCGGCCAGAGCCAGTTCTCGGTGCCGCTCAGCCGGCCCGCCGCCGACCGCAGGGACATCGACGAGCTGCGTCTGTGGATGGCCGACCACCTCGACGAGGACCTGTCCGCCGCGGCGCTCGCCGACCGGATGTGTCTCAGCGAGCGGCACTTCGCCCGGGTCTTCGCCCAGGAGACGGGCACCAGCCCCGCCGCGTACGTCGAGGCGGCCCGCATCGAGGTGGCCCGGCGGCTGCTGGAGACCACCGACGGCCCCCTCGGGCAGATCGCGGCGGCGGCCGGACTCGGCTCGGTGGAGACCCTGCACCGGGCGTTCCGGCGCCGGCTCGCCACCACGCCGGCCGCCTACCGCCGCCGCTTCCGCACCCGCGCCGGCTGACCCCGGCCCC
>NZ_RDBP01000054.1:123045-200738 GCF_008042045.1 Streptomyces sp. T39 | reverse complement strand
CCACCGGGCCGCACGGCCCGCCGCACGGAGGACGCACGGGGGAACGGGGGGAACGGCCCTGTGGCCGGAGCGATGCGGCTCCGGCCACAGGGCCGTCATCCGTGCGTCCTCCGTGCGGCGGGCCGTGCGGCCCGGTGGCGTCAGCGGTTCGCGCGGGCCGCCATCCGCGCCTTGCGCGCGGCCAGCTTCTCGTCGAACTTGGACGCCTCCGCGTCGAGACCGCCCATGTACAGGCCGAGCTCGTCCTGGGCCTTCCGGCCCTCCGGGCCGAGCCCGTCGATCTCCATGACCTTCAGGAAGCGCAGGACCGGCTGGAGCACGTCGTCGTGGTGGATGCGCATGTTGTAGATCTCGCCGATCGCCATCTGCGCGGCGGCGCGCTCGAAGCCCGGCATGCCGTGCCCGGGCATGCGGAAGTTCACCACGACGTCGCGGACGGCCTCCATCGTCAGGTCGGGGGCGAGCTCGAACGCCGCGCCCAGCAGGTTGCGGTAGAAGACCATGTGCAGGTTCTCGTCGGTCGCGATGCGCGCCAGCATCCGGTCGCAGACCGGGTCGCCCGACTGGTGGCCGGTGTTGCGGTGCGAGACGCGGGTGGCCAGCTCCTGGAAGGCCACGTACGCCACGGAGTGCAGCATCGAGTGCCGGTTGTCCGACTCGAAGCCCTCCGCCATGTGCGCCATGCGGAACTGCTCCAGCTGGTCCGGGTCGACCGCACGCGACGTGAGCAGGTAGTCACGCATCACGATGCCGTGCCGGCCCTCCTCGGCGGTCCAGCGGTGCACCCAGGTGCCCCAGGCGCCGTCCCGGCCGAAGAGGGTCGCGATCTCGTGGTGGTAGCTCGGCAGGTTGTCCTCGGTCAGCAGGTTCACCACCAGGGCGATCCGGCCGACGTCGGTGACCTTGGACTGCCCGGGCTCCCAGGCCTCGCCGTCCTCGAAGAAGCCGGGGAAGTTCCGGCCGTCGCCGAACGGCACGTACTCGTGCGGCATCCAGTCCTTGGCCACCTTGAGATGGCGGTTGAGCTCCTTCTCCACCACTTCTTCGAGCGCGTACAGCAGACGGGCGTCCGTCCACGCTTCAGAACTGCCGAGGTGGGGAGAAGTGATCGTCACGGGGGCTCCTGGGGACGGGAGTGGTTACCTACGTATTCGTAGGTTACGAAACCGTAGGTTAAGCGGGCGATAAGTACTCCTCCAAGCCCGGATCCGTGATGCCCCTTTGCATACGGTTATGTCCGCAGGCCAGGGCGCGCGGAGCGGGAGCCATGTCACCCCTCCCGCCCGGGCAGGTCCTCCGGTGCCACGTCGCGCAGCCCGTCCTCGTCCAGGAGCAGCCACCGGGTGATCCCCGCCGACTCCAGGAACGCCATGTCGTGGCTCGCCACGACCAGCGCACCCTCATAGGCCGACAGCGCCGCCGTCAGCCTGCGCACACTCGCCAGGTCCAGATTGTTGGTCGGCTCGTCCAGCATGAGCAGCTGCGGAGCCGGCTCGGCGAGGAGCAGGGCCGCGAGCGTCGCCCGGAACCGCTCGCCGCCCGACAGCGTGCCCGCCGCCTGGTCGGCCGCCGCGCCCCGGAAGAGGAAGCGCGCGAGCTGGGCGCGGATGCGGTTGTTCGTCGCCTCGGGCGCGAACCGGGCGACGTTGCGCGCCACGCTGAGCTCGTCGTCCAGCAGGTCGAGGCGTTGCGGAAGGAAACGCAGCGGCACCTCCGTCACGGCTTCCCCCGCGACCGGCGCGAGCTCGCCCGCGAGGGTGCGCAGCAGCGTCGTCTTGCCCGCGCCGTTGCGCCCCACGAGCGCGATCCGCTCCGGCCCGCGCACCTCGAACTCCGCTGCCACGAAACCTCCGTGGCGGAGCGTCAGGTCCCTGATCCGGAGCACGCCCCGCCCCGGATGCACCAGCGTGCGGGGCAGGTCCACGCGGATCTCGTCGTCGTCGCGTACCGCCTCCACCGCCTCGTCGAGACGTTCCTTCGCCTCGGCCAGCCGTTCGCTGTGCATGATGCGGTGTTTGCCGGCGGACTCCTGCGCGGACCGCTTGCGCGCGCCCATCACGATCTTCGGCTCCCGCTTGGAGTCCCACATCTTCTGCCCGTACCGCTTGCGGCGGGCCAGTTTCACCTGGGCGTCGGCCAGTTCGCGCTTCTGGCGCTGCACATCGGCCTCGGCGGCGCGGACCGTCCGCTCCGCCGCCTCCTGCTCGACGGCGAGCGCCTGCTCGTAGGCCGTGAAGTTGCCTCCGTACCAGCGCACCTCCCCGTCGTGGAGATCGGCGATCCGGTCGACCAGTTCCAGCAGTTCGCGGTCGTGGCTGACGACCACCAGCACCCCCGGCCAGCGGGCCACGGCGGCGTGGACCCGGCGGCGGGCGTACAGGTCGAGATTGTTGGTCGGCTCGTCGAGCAGCAGCACGTCGGGGCGTGCCAGCAGCAGCGCGGCGAGCCGCAGCAGCACGCCCTCGCCGCCGGAGACCTCGCCGATCGTGCGGTCGAGGCCGATGTGGCCGAGACCGAGCTCGCCGAGGACGGCGCGGGCGCGTTCCTCCACGTCCCAGTCGTCCCCGACGGCAGTGAAGTGCTCCTCGGAGGGATCGCCGCCCTCGATGGCGTGCAGTGCGGCCCTGGTCGCCGCGATGCCGAGGACCTCCTCCACACGCAGCGCGGTGTCGAGCACGACGTTCTGCGGCAGGCAGCCGATCCCGCCCGAGACCCGGACGGTGCCCTCGGCGGGGCGCAGCTCCCCGGCGATCAGCCGCAGCAGGGTCGACTTGCCGGAGCCGTTGAGACCGGTCAGACCGGTCCTGCCGGGGCCGACGGCGAGGTCGAGGCCGTCGAAGACCTCGGTCCCGTCGGGCCAGGCGAAGGAGAGGGAGGAGCAGACGATGTGATGGGGAAAGGCGGATGACATACGGGTCTCCCGGTTGCGGTGAAGGGGCGGGGCAACGGGTGGAGACACCGGGGTGCGCGACGGCGGAGCCCTGGGGGACGGGAAGACGGTCCCGGTCGGGAAGTGGACGGCGGTACGCCGAGGTCGCACACGCGCGCGGGCACACGAAGGTGCCGGCGGGGGTGTCTCAGGACCTCAGACGAGCAACGTCCTACTCCGATCGACGACTGCAGAACCGCCGCCAACGGTAGGCAGGGCGTCCGGCACCGTCAACGCATTTTCGCGCGGGCGGGCGGCGCGGGCGGGGGCCGGGCGTCGCCCGCGGGTCAGCGGGCGTCGCCGAGCAGCACGGTCAGATCGTGGTCGAGGTCCAGGTGCAGATGCTCGCTGCCGGGTGGGACCAGGGTCTGCGCCCGGCGCAGGAACCGCCGCAGCTCACCGGTGCGGATGTGCACCATCGCGATGCCCTCCGGGGCGTGGAACTCCAGCACGGTGCGCTCGTATCCGTACGGCCGCACCCGCACGTCACCCAGACCGGCCGGCTCGTCGACGCCGTCCGCGAGCAGGTCCCGGGAGAACGCCCACGACACGTCCGCGCCCTCCAGGGTGGCCGGTGCGGGGAAGTCGATCCGCACCGCGAACGGGTCCGCCCGGTCGTAGTGCAGGGTCGCGGGGACCGTCTCCAGCAGGGGCGCGGACGCGACGAGCCGTGCCTGCACGGCCTGTTCGATGACGGTGGACAAGGCCCGCTCCTCACATCCGCGGCTCGCTGGTCGCCCTCCTGGGCTCCCGCTACCTCCACAGACGACGGAATGGCTGATTCCGTGCACCTGCGGGACACGTGAGCTGTGTCACCGCGGGGGCCGCCGAGCCACTCCCCGTCTCGCACCCTGGACGCCGCACGGCCCGTGGGCTAGCTTCCACCGCCATGACAGCCAAGGGGAAGACGAGACGAGCGGTGTCCGTGGTGCTCTGTGCCGCCGCCGTGGCCGGCGCGGTGCTGGCCGGCGGCCCGGCACATGCCGAACCGGCCACGGACGGCGAGGCACGGAGGACCGCGGCGCCCGGCTGGCGGCTGACCGACACCGGGACCGACGCCCGCTTCCGGGGACTCGCGCCGGTCGACGCGAGGACCGCGTGGGCCGCCGGCTCCAAGGGGACGGTGCTGCGCACCGAGGACGGCGGGAGCACCTGGCGGGACGTGTCGCCGCCCGGGGCGGGGGAGCTGGAGTTCCGTGACGTCGAGGCGTTCGACGGCCGCCGTGCCGTGGTGCTCGCGATCGGCGAGGGCGAGGCGTCACGGGTGCTGCGCACCGAGGACGGCGGCGTCACCTGGACCGAGTCGTTCCGCAACACCGACCCCCGGGCGTTCTACGACTGCATCACCTTCTTCGACCGCCGCCACGGACTGGCGATGAGCGACCCGGTCGACGGCCGGTACCGCATCCTGTCGACCGCCGACGGCGGCCGGTCCTGGACGGTGCTGCCCGACGACGGCATGCCCGCCGCGCTGCCCGGCGAGGCCGGATTCGCCGCCAGTGGTCAGTGTCTGGTCAGCTCGGGGCCGAAGGACGTGTGGCTGGCCACCGGGGGCGGGGCCACGGCCCGCGTGCTGCACTCGGCGGACCGCGGGCTCACCTGGACCGCCACCCCCACCACGATCCCCGCCGGGGACCCCGCCCGCGGGGTGTTCGCGCTCGCCTTCCGGGACCGCCGGCACGGCATCGCCGTCGGCGGGGACTACCGCACGGGGGAGCCGTCCCCGCAGGCGGCGGCGGTCACGGCCGACGGCGGCCAAAGCTGGCGGCAGGCCCGCACGTCCCCGCCCGCCTACCGGTCGGGCGTGGCCTGGCTGCCGCACACGCGCTCGGCGGCGCTCGCCGTGGGTCCGACCGGCACCGACCTCACCCTCGACGGCGGCCGCACCTGGCGGACCGTCGACACCGGGTCGTTCGACACCGTCGACTGCACGGCGGACGGCAGTTGCTGGGCCTCCGGCGAGAAGGGCCGCGTCGCCCGGCTGTCCTGGCGCCCCTGACCCGGGCGCCGGCCGGTGCCCGCCCGCATCCGCGGCGGGCACCGGCCGGCCTGCGTCAGGAGGCCGGCTGTTCCCGGTACGCGGCGAGCTCCGGCGCGGTCCTGGTCGCCGCGAACTCGGTCACCCGGTACGCCGCCACCCCGGCCGTCACGAAGGGGTCGGCCGCGGCGAGGCGCTCGACGTGCGCCCGGTCGTCGCCGACCGCCAGGAGCACCCCGCCGTCCCGCGGGTTCTTGCGCCCCGACGCGATGACGACGCCCTGCGCGTACATCCCGTCCAGCCATGCGATGTGCTCCGCGAGGAGGGGGTCGACGCGATCGAGGGGCGCGGTGTACGTCAATTCCAGTACGAACATGATCGCCAGGCTACCGGCGGCCCCCACACCATAGGGTGGGCGGCACCATGGAGATCGTCGAAGTCCCCGCCGGCTGGCCGGCCACCGAGGAAGCCGCCCTCGCCGTCCAGGACGCCCTGCGTCCGCGTGTCGTCCTCGACGAGGAGGGCCCGCCGCCCGGCACGGGCACGGTGACGGGCGTGGACGTCGCCTACGACGACGCACGCGACCTCGTCGCCGCGGCGGCCGTCGTCCTGGACGCCGCGACCCTGGCCGTCGTCGCCGAGGCCACGGCCGTCGGGCGGGTCTCCTTCCCCTACGTCCCCGGTCTGCTCGCCTTCCGCGAGATACCGACGTTGCTCGCCGCCCTCGGCGCCCTCACGGCCGACCCGGGGCTCGTGGTCTGCGACGGCTACGGCCGGGCCCACCCGCGCCGCTTCGGGCTCGCCAGCCACCTCGGGGTGCTCACCGGCCTGCCCGTCATCGGTGTCGCCAAGAACCCGTTCGTCTTCGACCACGCCGAACCGGACGCCGCTCGCGGCTCCTGGACCCCGCTGCTCGCCGACGACGGCGAGGAGGTCGGCCGCGCGCTGCGCACCCGGGCGGGGGTGAAGCCGGTGTTCGTCTCGGCCGGCCACCGGGTCACGCTGGACGCGGCCTGCGCGCAGACCCTGCACCTGGCACGGGACTTCCGCCTCCCGGAGACGACCCGTCGCGCGGACGCGCTCTGCCGCACGGCCCTGCGGGAGGCGGCGAGCCGGGCATGGGGCGAGGGGCCCGTGGGCCCCGGCTCCGCTGCGCCCGACGGGTGAAACCACCTCGTACCGCATCCGACGGGGCGGAACCCCGCGAAAACGGGTCATGAAACTGCGAGACGAGCTTCCGGTCGACCACCGTCTGGCGACCGTGTACCGGTACGGAGCGGTGCTCTGCGGCGTCGTGCTCATCGTGTTCGGCTGCCTCGGCTTCGCCGACGCCCTCAGCCCCTTCTCGACCTCCGGCGACACGATCGCCGGCATGACCACCAATGTCGCGCTCAGCGTCCTGTCCACGGTCGTGGGAGCGGCCCTGATCGTGGGCGGTCTGATCGGGGGCAACGTGGCCTCGACCGTGAACATGACCGTCGGAGTGCTGTTCGTGCTGAGCGGCTTCTACCACGTGTTCGCACTCGACCGCTCGGGGAACTTCCTCGACTTCGGCATGACGAACGTGCTGTTCAGCTTCGTCATGGGCCTCGTGATCATGACGTTCGGGATGTACGGGCGCGTCTCCGGCGGCCTGTCGCACGACAACCCCTACTGGCGCCGTCGCCACGGCGACCTTGCGGCCGCGGGGACCGCCACGGACGGGGTGCCCGCCGTCGCCCCCGCCGCGGCGCCCGCCGTGAGCGGTCCCGCACCGCTCGACGAGCCGGCCCGCTCACCGCGACGGGGCATCGGGCGCCGCGGGCGGCCCTGACGCCGGGGGCGGCCCCGTCCCGGGGGCCGTCCCCGTGCCGGGTGAGGCCCTCCGGGGCACGGAGCCCCCGGAGGGCCTCACCCCGTGTGCGCCACCCGGAAGCCCATCCCCGCCTCGCGCAGACGCGCGAGCAGGGCGTCGCCCATCGCGACCACCGGCGTCAACTGGCCCGAACGCGGCGGCAGATCGTCGAAGGCGAGACTCAGCACGGACTCGGCGAGGATCTTCGCGGTCTCGTCGTACCCCGGGTCCCCGCCCGTGACCTCGGTGAACACGCGGCGGCCGCCGCCCTCGCCGACGAAGCGGACCGAGAACCAGCTGCGCGCCCGGCGGGCGGTGTCCGGGCCGGTGCCGGGCTCGTAGCGGGAGATGAGCCAGCGGCGGGCGGCCGGGATCTGGGCCAGGGCGAGGCCGGCGCCCACGAACGCGGGGCCGCCCAGTGCCATCGGGAGCGTGCGCACCGCGGCGTAGTGGCGGTAGCGGAAGTCCGGTCCGTAGCGGTCCAGCGCCCGTGCGGACCGGGCGACGACCTGGCCGTCGATGGTGGGCAGCGGGATCGCCCAGGCGCCGGTCTCCCGGCTGAAGCGGGGCGTGCCGACCGGGGCGCTCGCCCGCCGGCCCACCAGGCGCGGTTCGTGCAGCCGTCGTTCCCGCGCGGCGCGCAGCGTCTGCGGGCCCCGCCCCATCGCGGTCAGCGCGGAGGCGAAGGTGCCGCCGGAGAACATCGCGTTGGAGCGCACGAAGCCGTCGATCCGCAGCGGTACGCCTTCGGGGAGCTGCTGGACGGTCCAGTACGCGCCCAGGTCGTGGGGGACCGAGTCGAAGCCGCAGGCGTGCACGAGGCGGGCCCCGGTCTCCCGGGCGCGTGCGTCGTGGCGGACGAACATCGCGTCCACGAACTCCGGTTCACCGGTGAGGTCGGCGTAGTGCGTGCCGGCCTCCGCGCAGGCGGCGACGAGCGGCTCGCCGTACCAGACGTAGGGGCCGACGGTCGTGGCGAGGGCCCGGGTGGAGCGGGCGAGTTCGCGCAGCGCGTCCTGGTCGGAGGCGTCGGCGACGATCAGGGGCAGCTCGGCGCACCCCGGGTCGATCGCGGTCAGCCGCTCCCGCAGCCGCTCCAGCTTCGCCGCGCTGCGCCCGGCGACGGCCCAGCGGCAGCCGGGGGGCGCGTTGCCCGCCAGGTACTCGGCGGTGAGCACGCCGACGAAGCCCGTCGCGCCGAAGAGCACGATGTCGTACGGGCGCTCCGCGCGGCCGGTCCCGTTCTGGCTGTTCAATGGCTCCTCCGCCTGCTGTGCCGTGTCCATGCCGGTGGCCGAGGCTAGCGCGCCGCGCCGCCCTGCAGAAGACGTGTTCCCCATCGGTAACCTGGCAGAGTCCAAGAGCTAAGCGCTTGCTCGGCCGAAACCCTTGTGCGGAGTGGAACGCGTTCTTACCATCACTGGTGTTACATCAGTTGTGTCACACTGCTGGGGGCTGGATGACAGCGTCAGGGAACGGTCCGCTGGCCGGGGTGCGTGTGGTCGAACTGGCGGGCATCGGGCCCGGCCCGTTCGCCGCCATGCTCCTGGCCGACCTGGGAGCGGACGTCGTGCGCGTCGACCGTCCCGGCGGCGCGGGGCTCGGCATCGACCCCGCCCGCGACCTCACCAACCGGGGCAAGCGCTCCGTACTGCTCGACCTCAAGACCGACGAGGGCAGGGCCCGCACCCTCGCCCTGGTGGAGAAGGCCGACATCCTCGTCGAGGGCTACCGGCCGGGCGTCGCCGAACGCCTCGGCGTCGGCCCCGACGACTGCCTCGCCCGCAATCCGCGCCTGGTCTACGGGCGGATGACCGGCTGGGGCCAGGAGGGCCCTCTCGCCCAGCGGGCCGGACACGACATCGGCTACATCGCCCTGACCGGCACCCTCTCCATGATCGGCACGGCGGACGAGCCGCCCGCGGTGCCGGCCAACCTGGTCGGCGACTACGCGGGCGGCTCGCTCTACCTCGTCATCGGGGTCCTCGCCGCCCTCCAGCACGCCCGCGCCGAGGGCGGTCGGGGCCAGGTCGTCGACGCCGCCATCGTCGACGGCGCGGCCCATCTGACCACGATGATCCACGGCATGATGGCCGCCGGCGGCTGGCAGGACCGCCGCGGCGCGAACCTCCTCGACGGCGGCTGCCCCTTCTACGGCACCTACGAGACGGCCGACGGCGCGTACATGGCGGTCGGCGCGCTGGAGCAGAAGTTCTACGACGAGTTCATCACCCTGCTCGGCATCGCCGACGAGGTGCCCGCGCGCAAGGACTTCGACCGCTGGGACGAACTCCGCGAGGCCGTCGCCGCCCGTTTCAAGGCCCGCACCCGCGCCGAGTGGACGGCCGTCTTCGAAGGCACCGACGCCTGTGTCGCGCCCGTGCTCTCGCTGCGCGAGGCGCCCGGCCACCCGCATCTGGCGGCCCGTTCGACCTTCGTCGACCACGGCGGGGTCACCCAGCCCGCACCCGCCCCCCGCTTCTCCGCCACACCGGGCGCCCTGACCTTCAGCAGTTCGGGCACGCCCCCCGCTTCTCCGGCACCCCCGGCACGCTCCGGCTCCCGCCGGCCGTCCCCGGCGCGCACACGCCCGACGTGGCCCGCGACTGGGGCGTGCCCGAACTGCTGAAGGACCACTGCTGATGGAACTCTCCTCACCCCTGACGTACGCCGGCGATCCACGCGCCGCCGCCGACGGGGCCGCCGCCCTGGAAGCCGCCGGCCTCGACGCCGTCTGGGTCGCCGAGGCGTACGGCTTCGACTCCCCGACGATCATGGGATACCTCGCGGCGAAGACCGAGCGCATGCGGATCGGCTCGGCCATCCTCAACGTCTACTCGCGCACCCCCGCGCTGATAGCCCAGACCGCCGCCGGACTCGACGCCCTCACCGGCGGCCGCGCCCTCCTCGGCGTCGGCGCCTCCGGACCCCAGGTCGTCGAGGGCTGGCACGGCCGCCGCTACGACCGTCCGCTGGGCCGTACCCGGGAGGTGATCGAGCTGTCCCGGCGGATCCTGCGGCGCGAGGTGATCGAGCACCACGGCATCACCGACCTGCCCCTGCCGCCCGAGAAGGGCGGCACCCTCGGCAAGCCGCTGAAGCTGCTGAACCACCCGGTCCGCGACGCCGTCCCCGTCTACGTCGCGGCGCTCGGCCCGGCCAACGTCCGGATGACCGCGGAGATCGCCGACGGATGGCTGCCGTTCCTCTACGTCCCCGAACACGCCGCCGACGTCTGGGGCACGTCACTGGCCGAGGGCGCCGCACGGCGCGACCCCGCGCTCGGGCCGCTCTCGGTCGTGGCCGGCGGCCTGCTGGCCGTCGGCGACGACGCCGAGGCCGTCCGCGACCTGATGCGCCCCACCGTCGCCCTCTACGTCGGCGGCATGGGGGCGCCCGGCCGCAACTTCTACCACGACCTGGTCTGCGCCTACGGCTACGAGTCCGCCGCGGCCGCCGTCCAGGAGCACTACCTCGCGGGCCGCAGGAAGGACGCGGAGGCCGCCGTCCCGGCCGAACTGCTGGAGCGCCTCTGCCTCGCCGGCCCCGAGGGTTACGTCCGCGACCGCGTGGAGGTCTTCCGCGAGGCGGGCGTGACCATGCTCAACGTCACTCCCGTCGGGCCCGATCCCGCCCGGCTGGTCGAACTCGTGAGGAGCTGGCTGTGACCCTGCGCCGAGACCTGTACGGCCCCGACCACGAGGCCTTCCGCGAAACGGTGCGGACCTTCCTCGCCAAGGAGGTGGCCCCGCACCACGACCGCTGGGAGAAGGCCGGCGTCGTCGACCGCGAGGTGTGGCGCTCGGCGGGGCGCCAGGGCCTGCTCGGCATGGCCGTCGCCGAGGAGTACGGCGGCGGCGGGACCGGGGACTTCCGGTACAGCGCCGTCCTCATCGAGGAGTTCGCCCGCGCCGGAGCCTCCGGACTGGCCCTGAGCCTGCACAACGACATCGTCGGGCCGTATCTCACCCGGCTCGCCGACGAGGAGCAGAAGCGCCGCTGGCTGCCCGGCTTCGTCTCCGGCGACATCGTCACCGCCATCGCCATGACGGAACCGGGCGCCGGTTCCGACCTGCAGGGCATCCGCACCACGGCCGAGGACCGCGGCGACCACTACCTGCTCAACGGTGCGAAGACCTTCATCTCCAACGGCATCCTCGCCGACCTGGTGGTCGTCGTGGCGAGGACCACCCCCGAGGGCGGCGCCCACGGCCTGTCGCTGCTCGTCGTCGAACGCGGCGCGGAGGGCTTCGAACGCGGCCGCAACCTCGACAAGATCGGCCAGAAGGCGCAGGACACGGCCGAGTTGTTCTTCCACGACGTCCGTGTCCCCAAGGAGAACCTGCTCGGCGAGGTGAACGGGGCCTTCACCTGCCTCATGGGCAACCTCGCGCAGGAACGGCTCGCCATCGCGGTGGGCGCGGCCGCCGCGGCCGAGGAGATCCTGGACGTCACCACCGCGTACGTGAAGGAGCGCGAGGCGTTCGGGCGGCCGCTGGCCGGGCTCCAGCACATCCGCTTCGAGATCGCCGAGATGGCCACCGAGACGGCGGTCACCCGGACGTTCCTGGACCGCTGCGTCGCCGACCACGCCAGGGGCGAACTGGACGCCGTGCACGCCTCGATGGCCAAGTGGTGGGCCACCGAACTCCAGAAGCGGATCGTCGACCGGTGTCTGCAACTCCACGGCGGCTACGGCTACATGAGCGAGTACCGGGTCGCCCGGGCGTTCCTCGACAGCCGCGTCCAGACCATCTACGGCGGCACCACCGAAATCATGAAGGAGATCGTCGGCCGCTCGCTGCTCGGCTGATTCCCCGGCCGGTTCCGGCGACGGCACCCGTGCCGCCTCCGAGGCCGCCCCACACCCGACACGGAAGGCACCCCAAGGTGAGCACCGAAGCGTACGTGTACGACGCGATCCGCACCCCGCGCGGACGCGGCAAGGCCAACGGCGCCCTGCACGGCACCAAGCCGATCGACCTCGTCGTCGGCCTGATCCACGAGATCGAGCGCCGCTTCCCCGGCCTCGACCCGGCCGCGATCGACGACATCGTCCTCGGTGTGGTCAGCCCGCTGGGCGACCAGGGCTCGGACATCGCCCGCACCGCCGCGATCCTCGCGGGTCTGCCGGAGACGGTGGCCGGCGTGCAGGAGAACCGCTTCTGCGCCTCCGGTCTGGAGGCCGTCAACATGGCCGCGATGAAGGTCCGCTCCGGCTGGGAGGACCTCGTGCTGGCCGGCGGCGTCGAGTCCATGTCCCGGGTGCCGATGGGCAGCGACGGCGGTGCCTGGGCCCTCGACCCGATGACCAACCACGAGACCGGCTTCGTCCCGCAGGGCGTCGGCGCGGACCTGATCGCCACGCTCGGCGGCTGGTCGCGCCGGGACGTCGACGAGTACGCGGCCCTGTCGCAGGAGCGGGCCGCCGCCGCCTGGAAGGACGGCCGTTTCGACCGGTCCGTCGTCCCCGTCCGCGACCGCAACGGCCTGGTCGTCCTCGACCACGACGAGCACATGCGCCCGGGCACCACGGCGGACTCGCTCGCCGCCCTCAAGCCGTCCTTCGCCGGCATCGGCGACCTCGGCGGCTTCGACGCCGTCGCGCTCCAGAAGTACCACTGGGTGGAGCGGATCGACCACGTCCACCACGCGGGCAACTCCTCCGGGATCGTCGACGGCGCCGCCCTCGTCGCCATCGGCAGCAAGGAGGCCGGCGAGCGCCACGGCCTCACCCCGCGCGCCCGGATCGTCTCGGCGGCCGTCTCCGGATCCGAGCCGACCATCATGCTCACCGGCCCCGCCCCCGCCTCCCGCAAGGCGCTCGCCAAAGCCCGGCTGACCGTCGACGACATCGACCTCGTCGAGATCAACGAAGCCTTCGCCGCCGTCGTCCTGCGCTATGTGAAGGACATGGGGCTGTCGCTGGACAAGGTCAACGTCAACGGCGGCGCCATCGCCCTGGGCCACCCCCTCGGCGCCACCGGCGCGATGATCCTCGGCACCCTCGTCGACGAACTGGAGCGCCAGGGCAAGCGGTACGGCCTCGCCACCCTGTGCGTGGGCGGCGGCATGGGCATCGCCACCGTCGTCGAACGCCTCTGACCGTCCCGCCCCTCCGCAGCCGTTCACCTCAACGGGAGACACCAGCCATGGACACCACCGCGGGACCCTCCACCATCCGCTGGGAAGAGTCCGACGACCATGTCGTCACCCTCGTCCTCGACGATCCGGACCAGTCCGCCAACACCATGAACGCCGCGTTCATCGACTCGCTGGACGCCGTCGCGGCGCGGCTGGCCGAACGCGGCGACACCGTCCGGGGCGTCATCGTCACCTCCGCCAAGAAGAGCTTCTTCGCCGGCGGCGACCTGCACGACCTGAAGTCCGTCACCCCCGGGACCGCCGGCGCCGCCTTCGAGGCCGGGATGCGTGTCAAGCGCTCGCTGCGTGTCCTGGAGACGCTGGGCAGGCCCGTGGTCGCGGCGATCAACGGCGCCGCGCTGGGCGGCGGTTACGAGATCGCCCTGGCCTGTCACCACCGGGTGGTGCTGGACAGCCCGGCCGCCCGCGTCGGGCTCCCCGAAGTCACGCTGGGCCTGCTGCCGGGCGGCGGCGGAGTGACCCGCACCGTCCGTATGCTCGGCGTGGCGGACGCCCTGCGGAAGGTCCTCCTGGAAGGCACCCGGTACGGACCGGCACGCGCGCTGGACGCCGGCCTCGTCGACGAGATCGCCGCCGACCCGGCCGATCTCCTCGCCAGGGCACGGGCGTTCGTCGACGCCCACCCGCAGTCCGCACAGCCCTGGGACGCCCCCGGCTACCGCATCCCCGGCGGCACCCCCTCGCACCCGCAGCTGGCCGCTCAGCTCCCCGCCCTCCCCGCACTGCTGAAGAAGAGGACCGGCGGGGCGCCCGCTCCGGCGCCGCGGAACATCCTCGCGGCGGCCGTGGAGGGCTCCCAGGTCGACGTGGACACCGCCTTCGCGGTGGAAGCGCGGTATCTGACCGACCTGGTCACCGGGCAGATCGCCAAGAACATGATCCAGGCGTTCTTCTTCGACCTCCAGGCCGTCAACTCCGGCGCCGGCCGCCCGCAGGGGATCGAGCCCCGCACGGTGCGCAGGGTCGCCGTCCTCGGCGCCGGGATGATGGGCGCCGGCATCGCCTGGTCCTGCGCCCGCGCCGGCATCGAGGTCGTCCTCAAGGACGTGACGCCCGAGGCCGCCGCCAAGGGCCGGGCCTACTCCGAGAAGCTGTGCGCCAAGGCCGTCTCCCGAGGCGGCATGACGCAGGAAGAGGCGGACACCCTGCTGGCCCGGATCACGCCCACCGCCGACGCGGCGGACCTGGCCGGCTGCGACGCCGTCATCGAGGCGGTCTTCGAGGACACCGCCCTCAAGCACAAGGTGTTCCAGGAGATCCAGCACGTCGTCGCCCCTGACGCGCTGCTGTGCTCCAACACCTCCACCCTGCCCATCACCGCCCTCGCCGAGGGCGTGGAACGCCAGGACGACTTCATCGGCCTGCACTTCTTCTCGCCGGTCGACAAGATGCCGCTGGTGGAGATCGTCAAGGGCGAGAAGTCGGGGGACGAGGCGCTCGCGCGGGCCTTCGACCTGGTGCGGCAGATCGGCAAGACGCCGATCGTGGTCAACGACGCGCGCGGCTTCTTCACCTCCCGCGTCATCGGCCGCTTCATCGACGAGGGCGTGGCGATGGTCGGCGAGGGCATCGACCCGGCCTCCGTCGAACAGGCCGCCGCCCAGGCCGGCTATCCGGCCAAGGTCCTCAGCCTGATGGACGAACTCACCCTCACCCTGCCGCGCAGGATCCGCGAGGAGACCCGCCGCGCCGTCGAGGCCGCGGGCGGCGACTGGCAGCCGCACCCCGCGGACGCGGTGGTGGACCGCATGATCGACGAGTTCGGCCGCCCCGGCCGGTCCGGCGGCGCGGGCTTCTACGACTACGCCGACGGCAGGCGCACCGGTCTCTGGCCCGGGCTGCGCGAGCACTTCACGGATCCGGCGAAGCAGCCCGCCGACCTCACCGAGGCGGCGGAGCGGATGCTCTTCGCCGAGGCCCTGGACTCGGTGCGCTGCCTGGAGGAGGGCGTCCTGGTCTCGGTGGCCGACGCCAACGTCGGCTCGCTCCTCGGCATCGGTTTCCCGCCGTGGACGGGCGGCGTGCTGCAGTACATCAACGGCTACGACGGCGGGCTGCCCGGCTTCGTCGCCCGTGCGCATGAGCTGGCCGAGCGCCACGGCGACCGGTTCCGGCCCCCGGCGCTGCTGGTGGCCAAGGCCGAGCGGGGCGAGACCTTCACCGACTCCTGATCCGCTCCGGGTGCGGGGCGCGGCCCGACGTCCCCGGCGGCCCCGCACCTCCTGAGCACCGACCGGTTCCCGTGGGCCGGGCCGCCCTTGCCCGGGGGCCCCGTGCCACGGGCGGCCCGCCCCACGCCACACCCCGGCCCCACCGGGCACGCCGCAGGGGTTCTCCCTCCGCCCGGTGTCCCCGGACGTTCCCTTCCGCCCGCAAGGAKGACCCGATGACATCAGCACCCCGCCCCGGCGGCGACCTGCCCGACTCCCCGGCCGACCGGACGCTGCCGCAGCTGCTGGCCCGAAACGCCCGCGAGTACCCCGGACTCCCCGGCCTGTCCTGGCAGTCGGAGGACCCGGACGGCGACTGGACGACGCTCAGCTGGGCGGAGATCCACGAGCGCACCCGCCGCCTCGCCGCCGGCTGCAGAGCACTCGGCGTCGGCCGCGGCGACCACGTCCTGCTGATGATGTCCAACCGGCCCGAGCACTGGCTGACCGACCTGGCACTGGTCCGCATCGGCGCGGTCCCGGTCAGCGTCTACGGCACCTCGGCCCCCGAGCAGATCACCCATATCGCCCGCAACTGCCGGGCCCGCCTCGCCGTGGTGGAGGGAGCGGCGCAGGTGGCGGTCTGGGAGCCCCTGCTGGCGGACGCCGGCACCCCGCTGGAGCGCCTGGTGGTGGCCGAGACGGGCGCGGAGGGCAGCCACCTTCCGTATGCCGCCCTGCTCGGCGAACCGGTGCCGGAGGAGTTCGCCGCGGAACTGGACACCGCCCGTCCCGAGGACCCGCTGACCGTCGTCTACACCTCCGGCACCAGCGGCGAACCCAAGGGCGTCGTCCTGACCCATCGCCAGGTGATGGCCAACGCCCTGGCGCTGGACGCCGTGGTGGAGCTGCCCGAGCACGTCGAGCACATCTGCTATCTGCCCTTCGCCCACATCGCCGAGCGGATGCTGGGCATCTACCTGCCCTGCCACCGGGCCTCCCACGTCTACCTCTGCGCCGACCCGACGGGCGTCGCCGCCGTGGTGCGCAAGGTGCGTCCCGCGCAGTTCTTCGGTGTGCCGAGGATCTGGGAGAAGCTGTCCGCCGCGGTGCGGGGCGTCCTCTCGCTGATGCCCGCCGAGCAGCGGGCCGTCATCGACCAGGCGTTCGAGGTCGCCCGTGAGCACGTCGGCCACCGGGAGCGGGGCGAGACACCGCCCGCCGAGCTGGAGAAGGACTACGCCCGGGTCCGCCAGGACGTGCTGCTGCCCATGCTGGCCGCGGGCGGCCTGGACCGTGTGACCTGGTCGGCCAGTGCGTCGGCGCCGATGTCCGTCGACGTGGTGAGGTTCTGGGCCGGCTTCGGCATCGTCATCATGGACGCCTGGGGGATGACCGAGACCACCGGTGTGGCCACCAGCAACAGCCCCCGGGCGGGCTTCCGGCTCGGCTCGGTGGGACGTCCGGTGGAGTCGGTGGAGGTCCGGGTCGCCGAGGACGGCGAGATCCTGGTGCGGGGCTCGTCCGTCTTCTCCGGCTACCTCCAGCCGGACGGCTCGGTGCGGTCCGCCCTGGACGCCGACGGCTGGCTGGCCACCGGCGACATCGGCCGGATGGACGAGGACGGCTACCTCTGGCTCACCGACCGGAAGAAGGAGATGATCATCACCTCCACCGGCAAGAACGTCTCGCCGGCGCTGGTGGAGAACGCGCTCAAGGCGCACCCGCTGATCGGCCAGGCGATGGTGCACGGCGACAACCGCTCCTATCTGGTCGCCCTGCTGGTGCTCGACGCGGAGGCGGCCCCCGCCTGGGCCGCCGCCAACGGTGTGGAGGCGCAGGGCGGACCGGCCGCGCTGGCGCGGCACCCCGCCGTCCGGGCGGAGGTGGCCCGGGCGGTCGCCGCCGCCAACACCCGCCTCAACCACACCGAGCAGGTCAAGCGGTACGAGCTGCTGACCGAGGAGTGGGGCCCGGCCACGGGCGAGCTGACGCCGTCGCTGAAGATGCGGCGCCGGGTCATCCGGGACAAGTACGCCGAGGCGCTGGCCGGGCTCTACCAGGACTGAGCCGGGCGTCCGTCCCGCCGCCGGCCCGGATGCGTGCGGCCCCGGTGGCGGGGTGCCGTCCCGGAGGCGGCCCGGTCCCCGTAGCGCCGTCCGGCTGGAGGTAGCCGGAGAAGACGGACGAGCCCCGCACCAGGATCTCGCCGTCCTCGGCGACCCGGACCTCCACCGACTCCACCGGACGTCCCACCGAGCCGAGCCGGAAGCCCGCCCGGGGGCTGTTGCTGGTGGCCACACCGGTGGTCTCGGTCATCCCCCAGGCGTCCATGATGACGATGCCGAAGCCGCCCGCCGCTGGCTCATCTCCCGCTACGAGCCCGGCACCGGCCCGGACACCGCCCGCCGGGCGCGCAGCTGGTTCTCGGTCCGCTTCGTCGGCGAGGGCGGCGGCCGCCGCGTGTTCACCGAGGTCACGGGCGGGGACCCGGGGTACGACGAGACCGCGAAGATCYTCRCCGAGGAGCACGAGGCGTTCCGCGAGACCGTGCGCACCTTCCTCACCAAGGAGGTGCTGCCGCACTACGAGCAGTGGGAGAAGGACGGCATCGTCAGCCGCGAGGCGTGGCTCGCGGCGGGCCGCCAGGGCCTGCTGGGCCTCGCCGTGCCCGAGGAGTACGGCGGCGGCGGCAACGACGACTTCCGCTACGCCGCCGTGCTGCACGAGGAGTTCACCCGGGCCGGCACCCCCGGGCTCGCCGTCGGCCTGCACAACGACATCATCGGCCCGTACCTCACCTCGCTCGGCACCGAGGAGCAGAAGCGGCGCTGGCTGCCCGGCTTCTGCAGCGGCGAGATCATCACGGCCATCGCCATGACCGAGCCGGGCGCCGGCTCCGACCTCCAGGGCATCCGCACCACCGCCGAGGACCGCGGCGACCACTGGGTGCTCAACGGCTCCAAGACGTTCATCTCCAACGGCATCCTGGCCGACCTGGTGGTCGTCGTGGCGAAGACCACCCCCGAGGGCGGCGCCCACGGCCTGTCGCTGCTCGTCGTCGAACGCGGCGCCGAGGGCTTCGAACGCGGCCGCAACCTCGACAAGATCGGCCAGAAGTCGCAGGACACCGCCGAACTCTTCTTCCACGACGTCCGCGTCCCCAAGGAGAACCTGCTCGGCGAGCTCGACGGCGCGTTCATCCACCTGATGACCAACCTCGCCCAGGAGCGGATGGCGATCGCGGTCGCCGGCATCGCCGCGGCCGAGCACCTGCTGGAGATCACCACCGCGTACGTGAAGGAGCGCGAGGCGTTCGGGCGGCCGCTGGCCCGGCTCCAGCACATCCGCTTCGAGATCGCGGAGCTGGCCACCGAGTGCGCCGTCACCCGCGCCTTCCTCGACCGCTGCATCGCCGACCACGCCAGGGGCGAACTGGACGCCGTGCACGCCTCGATGGCGAAGTGGTGGGCCACCGAGCTCCAGAAGCGCGCCGCCGACCGCTGCCTCCAGCTCCACGGCGGGTACGGCTACATGAACGAGTACCGCGTCGCCCGGGCCTTCACCGACGGACGCATCCAGACCATCTACGGCGGGACGACCGAGATCATGAAGGAGATCATCGGTCGCTCCCTGCTCGGCTAACCCTCCCCGAAAGGCTGACAAGGTGAGCACCGAAGCGTACGTGTACGACGCGATCCGCACCCCGCGCGGACGCGGCAAGGCCAACGGCGCCCTGCACGGCACCAAGCCGATCGACCTCGTCGTCGGCCTGATCCACGAGATCGAGCGCCGCTTCCCCGGCCTCGACCCGGCCGCGATCGACGACATCGTCCTCGGCGTCGTCGGCCCGGTCGGCGACCAGGGCTCGGACATCGCCCGCATCGCGGCCATCGCCGCCGGGCTGCCCGACACCGTTGCCGGAGTCCAGGAGAACCGCTTCTGCGCCTCCGGTCTGGAAGCCGTCAACATGGCCGCGATGAAGGTCCGCTCCGGCTGGGAGGACCTCGTGCTGGCCGGCGGCGTCGAGTCGATGTCCCGCGTCCCCATGGCCTCCGACGGCGGTGCCTGGTTCGCCGACCCGATGACCAACCACGAGACCGGCTTCGTCCCGCAGGGCATCGGTGCGGACCTGATCGCCACGCTCGGCGGCTGGTCGCGCCGGGACGTCGACGAGTACGCGGCCCTGTCGCAGGAGCGGGCCGCCGCCGCGTGGAAGGACGGCCGTTTCGACCGGTCCGTCGTCCCCGTCCGCGACCGCAACGGCCTGGTCGTCCTCGACCACGACGAGCACATGCGCCCGGGCACCACGGCGGACTCGCTCGCCGCCCTCAAGCCGTCCTTCGCCGGCATCGGCGACCTCGGCGGCTTCGACGCCGTCGCGCTCCAGAAGTACCACTGGGTGGAGCGGATCGACCACGTCCACCACGCGGGCAACTCCTCCGGGATCGTCGACGGGGCCGCCCTCGTCGCCATCGGCAGCAAGGAGGTCGGGGACCGCTACGGCCTCACCCCGCGCGCCCGGATCGTCTCGGCGGCCGTCTCCGGATCCGAGCCGACCATCATGCTCACCGGCCCCGCGCCGGCCACCCGCAAGGCGCTGAAGCGCGCCGGGCTGACCATCGACGACATCGACCTCGTCGAGATCAACGAGGCCTTCGCCGGCGTGGTGCTCCGCTTCGCGGCGGACATGGGGCTGTCGCTGGACAAGGTCAACGTCAACGGCGGCGCCATCGCCCTGGGCCACCCCCTCGGCGCCACCGGCGCGATGATCCTCGGCACCCTCGTCGACGAACTGGAGCGCCAGGACAAGCGGTACGGCCTCGCCACCCTGTGCGTGGGCGGCGGCATGGGCATCGCCACCGTCGTCGAGCGTCTCTGACTCCCGTCCTCTTCCGCCCCTTCCGCGTATCGGAGCAGCCACCACCATGAGCGAGTCCACCACCATCCGCTGGGAACAGGACGAGACCGGCATCGTCACCCTCGTCCTCGACGACCCCGCCCAGTCCGCGAACACCATGAACCAGGCGTTCAAGGAGTCGATCGCGGCCGTCGCCGAGAGGGCCGAGGCCGAGCAGGAGTCCATCCGCGGCATCATCTTCACCTCCGCCAAGAAGACCTTCTTCGCCGGCGGGGACCTCAAGGACATGATCAAGGCAGGGCCGGAGGACGCCCAGTTCGTCTTCGACGCCGGCATGGGCATCAAGCGCGCCCTGCGCCGGATCGAGACGCTCGGCAAGCCCGTCGTCGCGGCCATCAACGGCGCTGCCCTGGGCGGCGGTTACGAGATCGCCCTCGCCTGCCACCACCGCATCGCGCTCGACGCGCCCGGTTCCAAGATCGGCCTGCCCGAGGTCACCCTCGGCCTGCTCCCCGCGGGCGGCGGCGTGACCCGCACCGTCCGCCTCATGGGCATCGCCGACGCCCTGCTGAAGGTGCTGCTCCAGGGCACCCAGTACACCCCGCGCCGCGCCGTGGAGAACGGCCTCGTCCACGAACTGGCCGCCACCCCGGAGGAGATGCTCGCCAGGGCCCGCGCCTTCATCGACGCCAACCCGGAGTCCCGCCAGCCGTGGGACGTCAAGGGCTACCGGATCCCCGGCGGCACCCCGTCGAACCCCAAGTTCGCCGCCAACCTCCCGGCCTTCCCCGCCAACCTGAAGAAGCAGACCGCCGGTGCCCCCTACCCGGCCCCGCGCAACATCCTGGCGGCGGCCGTCGAGGGCTCCCAGGTCGACTTCGAGACCGCCCAGGTCATCGAGGCGCGCTACTTCACCGAGCTGGTCACCGGGCAGACCGCCAAGAACATGATCCAGGCGTTCTTCTTCGACCTCCAGGCCGTCAACTCCGGCGCCAGCCGCCCGCAGGGGATCGAGCCCCGCACGGTGCGCAGGGTCGCCGTCCTCGGCGCCGGGATGATGGGCGCCGGCATCGCCTACTCCTGCGCCCGCGCCGGCATCGAGGTCGTCCTCAAGGACGTGACGCCCGAGGCCGCCGCCAAGGGCCGGGCCTACTCCGAGAAGCTGTGCGCCAAGGCCGTCTCCCGGGGCCGCACCACGCAGGAGAAGGCCGACGCGCTGCTCGCCCGGATCACGCCCACCTCCGACGCCGCCGACCTGGCCGGCTGCGACGTCGTCATCGAGGCGGTCTTCGAGGACACCGCCCTCAAGCACAAGGTGTTCCAGGAGATCCAGGACGTCGTCGAACCCGACGCCCTGCTGTGCTCCAACACCTCCACCCTGCCGATCACCACCCTCGCCGAAGGCGTCTCGCGGCAGGACGACTTCATCGGCCTGCACTTTTTCTCGCCGGTCGACAAGATGCCGCTGGTGGAGATCATCCGGGGCGAACGGACCGGCGACGAGGCGCTCGCCCGCGCCTTCGACCTGGTGCGGCGGATCAACAAGACCCCGATCGTCGTCAACGACTCCCGCGGCTTCTTCACCTCCCGCGTCATCGGCCAGTTCATCAACGAGGGCGTGGCGATGGTCGGCGAGGGCGCCGACCCCGTCTCCGTCGAACAGGCCGCCGCCCAGGCCGGCTATCCGGCCAAGGTCCTCAGCCTGATGGACGAACTCACCCTCACCCTGCCGCGCAAGATCCGCAACGAGACCAAGCGGGCGGTCGAGGAGGCCGGCGGCACCTGGCCGGGGCACCCGTCCGACGCCGTCATCGACCGGATGGTCGACGAGTTCGGGCGCACCGGGCGGTCCGGCGGCGCCGGCTTCTACGACTACGACGAGGACGGCCGGCGGGCCGGCCTGTGGCCGGGCCTGCGCGAGCACTTCACCCGGCCGGGCACGGACATCCCGTTCGAGGACATGCAGGAGCGGATGCTCTTCTCCGAGGCGCTGGACACCGTCCGCTGCCTGGAGGAGAACGTCCTGACCACGGTCGCCGACGCCAACATCGGCTCCATCATGGGCATCGGATTCCCCGCCTGGACCGGCGGCGTGCTCCAGTACGTCAACGGCTACGAGGGCGGGCTGCCCGGCTTCGTAGCCCGCGCCCGCGAACTGGCCGAGCGCTACGGCGACCGGTTCCTGCCCCCGGCGCTGCTGGTGGCCAAGGCCGAGCGGGGAGAGGTCTTCACCGACGCGTGACGCCGCACGGGACGGCGGCGGTCACCGGCTCCGCCGGTAGCTGCCGCCGTCCCTCGTCCGGACCAGCTGCCCCCCGACCACCAGGTAGCGGCGCAGCGCGGCGCAGTCGTCGTGCACCGTCAGCAGCGCCTCGTTGACCTCCCGCTCGGTGTAGTCGCGGCCGGACGCGAACAGGGTCTCGGCCAGGTGCCCGAGCAGCTGCTCGCGGCGGGCGGCCCTGCGCGGGATCGCCGTCAGACGGCCGTTGGAGAAGAGGGCGTGCACCGAGTGCGCGGTGCCGGCTGCATGGAGGGACATGCCCGCAGCCTCACCCATCGCACCGCGCCGGACAACGCATTTACCGCCCGCCGGCGCCGAGCGCGCCCCGCAGTTCCTCCCGCAGCGACCTCTGGAACGCCGTCACCAGGGCCTGCACGACGATCGGCTGCATATGGGCGGAGAGCGACTTCATCGCCGCCGTCGCATGCTCCGGATCCCGCTCCCGGTAGGGCCCCCACACCTCGTCGCGGAACAGGCGCGACAGTTCCTGCGCGGCCGAACGGGCGTGCTCCAGCAGCACGGTGCGGGAGGCGAGGATCGTCTCGTGCGCGATGGGCACGTCCAGCAGTTCGGCCCCGAGCCGCAGCAGCGACCCGTCGAGCAGGTACCCGCCGTCGGCACCGGCGTCCAGCACCCCCATGGCGGCGAGCCGCTCCACGTCCTCGTCCGACAGCGTCCGCCCCGCCCTGCGCTCCAGTTCCGCCCGGGTGACCGGCTCGGGCGACTCGGGGGCCCAGGTCGCCACCAGGGCCCGGTGGATCGCCAGGTCCTGTGCGCTCAGGTCGGCGGGAAGCTGCTCCAGGTAGCGCTCGATGGCGGCGAGGGTCATGCCCTGGTGCTGGAGTTCCTCGATCAGCGCCAGCCGGGAAAGATGGTCCCGCCCGTAGTGTCCGACCCTGCGCGGGCCGATCACCGGTGGCGGCAGCAGGCCGCGGGTGCCGTAGAAACGGATGGTCCGCACCGTCACCCCTGCGCGCGCGGCCAGCTCGTCGACGGTATACGCCGCCTCCTCGGTCACGTCCGCCATGGCACTCCCTCTCCCGACCGCCACATACTGCGCTGTACAACAGTATTGCTGTCTCACCATCGCTGTGAAAGCCGGGACGGCATGTCAGTGGCTGATCGTACGGTGGTGCCATGGCCGAGATCGCATATGTCCGGGGCGACGCCACCGCGCCGCAGGGCAAGGGCGTCAAACTGATCGCGCACGTCTGCAACGACCTGGGCGGATGGGGCAAGGGCTTCGTCCTCGCCCTCTCCCGCCGCTGGCCCGGGCCCGAGGCGGAGTACCGGCGCTGGCACCGGGAGCGCGCGGGCAACGACTTCGCCCTGGGCGCGGCACAGTTCGTCCGGGTCGGCAGCCGGTTGTGGGTGGCCAACATGATCGGCCAGCGGGGCACGAGGACCGGCAGCAGAGGCGTCCCCGTCCGCTACGAGGCGATCGACAGCGCCCTCGACGCGGTGGGCGTCAAGGCGCTCGAACTGGGTGCCTCGGTGCACATGCCGCGGATCGGGTGCGGCCTCGCCGGGGGCAGGTGGTCGCGTGTCGAGCCGCTGACAGCCGCCCGGCTGACGGCCCGTGGCGTCGAGGTCACGGTGTACGACCACGGCGACTGAGCGCCGTTGCCCCGGTCGCACTGGTGAGCCATGGGTGACGGGGATCCCGATGCGGCCCGGGGCCCCTCGTGGCGCTGCCACACTCCTCGCAGTGATCGCTCGGAACGCCCTGGCGTGCCGGGCCGGTCGCGTGGCGCCCGGGGAACGACGGGCGACGGGCACAGGGGTGGGGGCATGACGCACGACGGGGTGACGGCCGGCGCCGACGCGGGGCCGCGGAACGGGCCGCCGTCGGCCGTTCCGCGTCACGTCGCCTGTGTGATGGACGGCAACGGCCGCTGGGCCGCGCGCCGTTCGCTGCCCCGCACCGCGGGGCACCGGGCCGCGGAGACCACGGTGATCGACGTCATCGAGGCGGCGAGGTCGTCCGGGGTCCGGTGGCTGAGCCTGTACGCCTTCTCCACCGAGAACTGGAGCCGTCCCCCGTCGGAGGTCGACTTCCTGATGCGCCTGGTCCGCGGCGTCGTGCGCAAGCACGCCCCCCTGCTGCTCGCGCGGGGGGTGCGCTGCCGGTTCCTCGGGGTCACGGACGAGCGCGTGCCGAGGGAGCTGGCCCAGGACTTCAGGGACCTCACCACCCTCACCGAGGGCAACCGGGGCATGACCCTCACGGTGGCGTTCGACCACGGGGGCCGGCGGGACATCGTCGAGGCCGCCAGGTCGCTGATCCGCGGCGGCGCGCGCGCCGACGACGTGACCGAGGAGACCTTCGCGGCGCATCTCCCGTTCCCCGACACCCCCGACGTGGACCTCGTGATCCGCACCTCCGGCGAGCAGCGCATCTCCAACTTCATGCTCTGGCAGGTCGCCTACGCCGAGTGGGTCTTCCCGCAGGTCCTGTGGCCGGACTTCCGCGCCTCGCACTTCCTCGAATGCCTGCACACGTACCAGCGACGCGACCGCCGTTTCGGCGGCGTCCCGTCCCAGCCGAACGGAGCACCGTGATGTCACCAGGCCACGACGAGGCCGCCCCTGACGCGTCCCCGCCCGCGGGCCCCGATGACCACCGCTCCGGTGCCGGGGGCGAGGGTTCGCCCCTCTTCGGGCCGGGCTCGCATTTCCACGCGCTCTTCGACGACCCCCGGTGGGCGCTGGCCGTCGTCCGGGCGACCGTGCTGGAGGCCGCCCACCCGCAGGTCGGAGCCGCGCTCGCCGACAACTCCACCTTCGTCGCCCACCCCTGGCGGAGGCTGCGGAACACCCTCACCAGCCTGCGCCGCATGTTCGGCGCCGACGAGGACGTACGGCGCAGGGAGGCCGCCCGTCTCAACCGGCTGCACGCTCGCCTCGACGGCACCGACGGCCGCGGCCGGCCCTACGACGCCATGGACCCCGAGGTGCGGGCGTGGGTGGTGGCGACCCTCTTCGAGAGCACCGTCACCATGTTCCGGATGAGCGGCCGGCCGATGGACCAGGACACGATGGAGCGGCTCTACGCCGAATTCCGGGCCTTCCTCGCCGCGCTCGACACGGACGCCGGACATCTCCCCGACGACCTGCCGGGCTTCTGGCGGTACTTCGACCGCGTCGTCGCCGAGGAGCTGGAGAACACGGAGGCCGCCCGCATCATCCTGTACCGGCTGTTCGACCGGCTGCCCGCCCCGCCGCTGCTCCAGGGCATGCCCACGCTGTGGGCGGCCGGCCGGGCCGTCGCCGGTCCCGTCCTGGGGGCGATCACCGTGGCCTCGCTGCCGGAGCCGTACCGGCGGAGGGCCGGACTGCCGGAGATGCCGGGCGCCCGCACGCTGATGCAGGGCGCCTACGTCGCCGCCGGGCTGGCCGCCCTCCTGCCCGCCGGCTGGCTCCGTGCGGAGAGCCTCGTGGAGCTCCTCTCCGTCTCGTCCGGGAGCGACGACCCCCGGGCGCAGGCCGTCGGCGCCCTGCAGGAGCGGATGCGACGGGCGGCGGCGCTGCTGCGTCTGATCGGCCCGTTCGCGGCGACGGGCACCGCTCCCGGCTCCGGTCCGGGCACCGCTGCAGGGACCGGGGCCGCTCACGGGGCGGGGGGTGGTGAAAGCCGTCGGTCGGCCGAGGAGTTCTTCCGGCAGGTGCTGGACCAGACCGGCGACGGGTATCTGGACTGGCCGGACCTCGCGGCGATGGCCCGCGAACTGTCCACCCGCCTCGATCTGGACGAGCCCGACGAGACGGCGCTCTACCAGGCCTTCGCCGACTGGTGGCGCGAGCTCCAGAGCGCGCTGGACACGGACGGCGACGGCCGGGTGAGCGCCGGGGAGTACGCGGCGGCCGTACCCGCCCTGGCCGGCCCCGCCCTGATCCGCGTCGCCGAGGTCCTGTTCGCGGTCACGGACAGGGACGGTGACGGGACCATCGACGCCGCCGAGTACCGGGCGCTGTTCCGCACCGGCTTCCGCCGGGACACGGCGGGCGCCGGCGGCACGTACGACCGGGCCGCCTTCGTGCGGGACTTCCTCTCCTTCATGGCGGCCCGCCGTCGTTCGAGCCCGTACGACCCCCTGCTGGCCGAGGCGTGACGACGGCCGGTCCGGGGCGGGTCACCGCGCCCCGGACCGGCCGCGGGTCCGTGCAGGGGTGGGGGTGCCCCGTCGCGGTCGCACCCCCGGCCCCGTCGTGCCGTGCGCGTGCGGCCGGCCTCAGTAGACGGCCACCCCGTAGGCGCTCAGCGCCTCGCGGACCGGCTGGTGCAGCGCGGAGCCGCTGGTGCCGGAGCAGCCGGAGCTGCCCGAGTGGATGCCCAGAGCGGTCGTGCCGGCGAAGTGGGCGCCGCCGCTGTCGCCGCCCGCGGAACAGGCCGTCGTGCGGACGAGGTTGTAGACGGGGCCCTCGCTGTAGTTCACCGTGACGTTCACGGCGGTGACCGTTCCGCTGGTGATCCTGGTGGTGGAGCCGGACTTGCGGATGGCCTGCCCCACGACGGCGTCGGCAGCCGAGGTGATGTCCTGGCGGCTGCCGTTCCAGAGGTTCACGTCGCCCGCCGGCTGCGAGCCGTCCGTGTAGCGGACGAGACCGTAGTCGTTGGTGGGGAAGCTGGTGCCCTCACGGGTGCCGACGGACGGGCCGCCGGAGGTCGCCGACCAGCTGCTCGCCGCGTTGGTGCAGTGCCCGGCGGTGAGGAAGTAACGCGCCGTGCCCTTGGACACGTTGAACGCGGCCGAGCAGCGGTACCCGCCGCCGTAGATCGCGTCGCCGCCCGCGACCTCCTTGGTGAAGGTCCCCGGCACGCGGGTGATCCGCACGCTGTCGCCGAGACCGGCGGCGACCTTGCGCAGCCTGGCCATGTCGCGCGCCGACACGGACCGGTCGGCCTCCACGGACACCTGGTTGGTCCTCGGGTCGATGCCCCACGAGGTCCCGGTGATCTTCGCCCGGCTCTCCAGGGTGTCCATGGTGGAGCGCAGGTCGGCCAGGGAGCGGTCGACGATCTCGGCACGGGCGCCGCTGTCGCGGACCGCTGCCGCCGCGGCGGCGTCCGTCACGGTCACCACGAGCTCGCCGCTCGCCGCGTCGAGGTAGGAGCCGGCGGTGCGGTCGCCGAGGCCGCGGGCGAGCGAGGTGTGCAGGGCGTACTGGGCGGCGGTCGCCGACACCCCGGGTGCCGGGGCCCCGGCGGAGGGCTCCGGTTCGGCGGCCGACGCGTGGCTGCCGAGGCCGACGGCGGTCAGGGCGAGCAGGGCGGGAAGGCAGATGCGCGCACGGGAGGTGCGTCTCATGGGGGCTTCTCCTTCGTACGAGTCCGTGGGGGGATCGCCCTGGGTGGGGGCGATGTGGACTGGACCAGTCCGGAGTGCGGACTCAATGTGACATGGCCCTGACAGTCACACAAGGGTGCCGCCCGGCCGGGCGTGTCCGGCGCACGCCCCCGCCCCGCCCGCGAGGGCCGGACGGCCGGTGCGCCGGACACGGCCCCCGGGCGCCTATCGCGCCGAGGCGGTCACCGGGTAGTGGTCGCTGAAGTCCGTGTACGTAGAGGTGGTGCCCCAGCTGGACACCGACCAGGGCGCGCTCGGGGCCTTGATCACCTCATTGGTCCAGCCGGCCGGCCGCGCGTGCCCGGCGCGGTGCAGCACATGGTCCAGGTCCTCGCGCGGATCGTCCGGGTAGCGGTCCGCCGCGATCGAGTTGTCCCGGGTGTCGAACGAGTACGGATGCCCCGTCCGCGCGTCGGCGCCGGCGAGACCCGCGTCGGCGAGCATCGAAGCGTACTCGGGCGTGCGGGTGTCGACGTTGAAGTCACCCGCCACGATCACCTGTTCGGACGAGGGGATGCGCTTGCCGTCCAGGAAGGCGTCCATCGCCCGGAACTGACGGGAGCGCACCGCTGCCGCCTCGCCGGCCCCGCATCCCGGGTCGGTCGACTGCGCGTGCGTCCCGACGACGTGCACCCGGCTGCCGTTCACCTCGAGCACCGCGTACACGAAGCCCTTGTTGGAGTACCAGTCGGATCCGCAGGCGTCCTTGTAGACGTACTGCTCCTTGCGCACGATCGGCCACGCGCTGAGGACCGCCACACCGCCGTCCTCCGGCGTCAGAGCCGAGTACGCGCCGCCGGTCGCGTCCCACCCGCTCGTGGAGCGGCCCATCACCGGTGTCCGGTGGGGGTACTGGGCCGACGCGTTGCGGGCCAGCGCCTCCGACGCGGAGTTGTCGAACGCCTCCTGGAGCACGACCACGTCGTTGCCCTGGAAGAACGGCGCCCGGGGGATCTCGGCGGCCCGGTGGTCCTGGCCCCAGTTGGGGTAGAGCGTCCGGCTGAACAGGAACGCGTTGTACGTGAGCACCTTCAGCCGCGGGACCGGGGCGTCGGCCGCGGCGCCGGCGGACGGCGCCGCCGCG
Source organism: Streptomyces sp. T39 (assembly GCF_008042045.1). Taxonomy (GTDB): domain Bacteria; phylum Actinomycetota; class Actinomycetes; order Streptomycetales; family Streptomycetaceae; genus Streptomyces. The sequence goes on along the minus strand of NZ_RDBP01000054.1, from coordinate 172,108 downwards.
GCCAGGGCGCCGGTGACGAGCACCGCGGACAGGGCGGCACCGGCGAAGCGGCGCAGGGGGGAGGTCGGCACAGGATCTCCTGTCGGGATGTGGGGGTCCGGCCGCACCATCGGCCGGTGCCGCACATCAAAGCAGCAGAAGTTACCTTCAGGTAATAGGGAGATGCCGCTTTTCTTTCGCCCGGCGCAACGTTCGCGCCGCATCCACACAGCCCCTCGCTCGTCGCACAGACGTCCACCCCGTCCCCCTCCGGGTGGGCATGTCGGGCCCCCGCGTGTGCTCCGCCGGGCACACGGAAAGGCGTGGGCCAAGCTGATGCCGTTCACGCAGCTCAGAACAGTGGATTGGGTACCGATGAGTCTCGACAGCCCGGCGCTCGCCGTCATGACCGAGCGGCGCGCCCGCATCGCGGAACGCGCCGGCCGGGTGGTGGAGGCCGACTGGTTCTCGGCACTGGCGGTCGGGGCCATCGCGCTCAACGCCGCCCTGCTGGGCGCCGAGACCTACGCGGGCTTCGCCCGGGAGTGGCACACGGGACTGAAGCTGCTGGAGCACCTGCTGCTCGGCGCCTTCACCGTGGAGATCGCGCTGCGCGCCCTCGCCCACGCGGACCGGCCGGGGGACTTCTTCCGCAACCCCTGGAACGTCTTCGACCTGGCCGTGGTCCTCTGCGCGTTCCTGCCCTTCGTCAGCGAGAACACCACGATCCTGCGACTGCTGCGGCTCGCCAGGGTCATCCGCACCGCCCGCTTCCTGCCCCAGCTGCGCGTCATCATCACCGCGATCGGCAAGAGCGTCCCGGGCGCCGTCAGCTTCCTCATGGTCGGCACCCTGCTGCTGTACATGTACGCGATGCTCGGCTGGGCCGCGTTCGCCGCCGAGGACCCCGAGCACTACGGCTCGCTCGGCCGCGCCGCCCTCACCCTGTTCGTCCTGATGACCCTCGACGGACTGGGCGACGCGCTCTACGGCGGGCTGGCGATCTCGCCCTGGGCCGTCGTCTACTACGCCTCGTACGTGCTGCTCAGCTCCTTCCTGATGGTCAATCTGCTGATCGGCGTCGTGATCGACTCGCTCGCCCAGGCCAGGCAGCTCGACGAGGACCGGTACGCCCCCGCCGGGGACGCGGCACCGGCGGCCGTGGACGAGATCAGGGACAGGATCGCCGCGGCCCGCGCACAGCTGGAGGACCTGGAACACCTGCTGCCGCACGTCCCGCAGCAGCCGGAGGCGGTGGCGAAGGCCGGCCACCAGCCCTGAGGGACGGCGGCCGGGGGCCGGGTCGCATACTGAGGAGGCAGGCAGCACCGACTCCGACCACCCCGGGAGCACCAGATGAGCCCCGCTGCGGCATCCGTCGACCCGCCCCCGCCCGGCGGTGTGCTCTGGAGCCTCGCCGGCGACATCCGTGCCCTGCTGATGCTGCCCGCCGCGCTGACCATGCAGGTGGCCCACCCGGCGGTCGGCGCCGGTGTCGACGAGCACTCCGTCTTCCGCACCGACCCCTGGGGACGCGGCGAACGCTCGCTGCGCTCGCTCCAGCTGTGGATCTACGGCGGCGACGAGGCGGCGGCCGAGGGGCGGCGCCTGCGCGAGCTGCACCGCACCATCCAGGGGACCGATGCCCACGGGCGCCGCTACCACGCGCTCAGCCCGGAGCACTACTCCTGGGTGCACGCCACCGGCTTCCCGGTCTACCGCCACGGCGCGCGCTACCTCGTCCGCGAACTGACCGAGGCCGAGGAGCGAAAGCTCTACGCGGAATGGCTCCAGGTCGGCCGGATCCTCGGCATCCGCGACCGTGACATGCCCCGGAGCATCGAGGAGTTCTGGCCCTACTACCGCACGGTCCTCGCCGAACAGCTGGAGGCGACCGTCGTCGTCCGGGAGCTCGTCGACCCCGCTCAGCCGGTGCCCCCGCCCGACCGGGGGCCACTGGCACTGCGGTGGCTGCTGCGTGTCCTGTGGCCGGTGCTGCTGCCCCCGCTCGCCCGCTTCCGCCGCTTCATGACCATCGGTCTGATGCCGCCCGACGCCCGCGAGGCCATCGGCCTGCCCTGGACCGACGCGCAGGAGCGCCGGCTGCGCAGATTCGGCGCGGTCGTCCGCGTGGTGGTGCCCGCCCTCCCCGAACGCCTCCGCTACCTGCCCCTCGCCCGCACCGCCCGCCGCGCCGAACGCAGACGTGCCCGGTCCGGGGGCTGACCCCGCGACGATCCGTCCCTGTCCGACGCGCGCTCCCGGGGGCTCCCAGCCGCCCGCACGGGGCGGTGGGGCCGGCTCGCGGCCACCGGGATTCTCAGCCCGCCCGGCGGGCGGCCCCCGGGACTCTCAGCCCGCCCGGCGCGTGGCCCCCGGGATTCTCAGCCCGTCCGGCGCGTGGCCCCCGGGATTCTCAGCCCGTCCGGCGCGTGGCCCCCGGGATTCTCAGCCCGTCCGGCGCTTGAGGACACCGCGCGCAGCGSGGTGCCGCGCGTGCGGCTCGCAGGCGAAGCAACCTGCCCGCCCCGGCGCGGCGCGCCGCGCCCGCGCCGCGCACGCCGGTGGCCCGGTCGAGCGGCCCCCGGCCGCCTACCCGGCGAGCCCGCCGCGGGCGATGACCTCCGCGTACCAGCGCGCGCTGTCCTTGAACGTCCGCCGCTGGGTGGCGAAGTCGACGTGCACGATCCCGAAGCGCTTGCTGTAGCCGTACGCCCACTCGAAGTTGTCCAGCAGCGACCACAGGAAGTAGCCCCGGACGTCGGCCCCGTCCTCGATCGCCCGGTGGACCGCGGCGAGGTGCCCGTGCAGGTAGGCGACCCGCTCCGGGTCCTTCACCTCGCCCGACGGATCGGCGTAGTCGTCGTAGGCGGCGCCGTTCTCCGTGATCACCAGCGGCACGCCCGGCAGGTCGTCGCGCAGCCGGAGCAGCAGTTCGTGCAGCCCGTTGGCGTCCACGGGCCAGTCCATCGCGGTGCGCGGCCCCGGCGCGGGCAGGAAGCGCACGTGCTCCTCGGCGCCCGCCCACGGCGAGGGGCCGGCGGGCGAGGCGCCCGCGGCGACCACGGTGGGGGAGTAGTAGTTGATGCCGAGCGAGTCGATCGGCGCCGATGCCGTCTCCAGGTCGCCGTCGAGGACGAACGACCAGTCGGTCACCGCCGCCGTGTCCCGGACCAGGTCGTCCGGCAGGCTGCCGTTGAAGACGGGGTCGAGGAAGACCCGGTTGCCCACCGCGTCGATCCGGCGGGCCGCGTCCAGGTCCGCGGGCGTGTCCGTATGGGGGCGCACGGCGTGGAGGTTGAGCGTGAGCGAGACCTCCGAGCCCGGGGAGAGGGCGGCGCGCAGCGCCCCGGTCGCCAGCCCGTGCGCCAGGTTGAAGTGGTGCGCGGCGCGCAGGGAGGCGAGCGCGCTGGTGCGGCCCGGGGCGTGCACCCCGTTGCCGTAGCCGAGGAAGGCCGCGCACCACGGCTCGTTCAGGGTGGTCCAGGTGGCCACCCGGTCGCCCAGCGCACCGGCCATGATGGCCGCGTACTCGCCGAACCGCTGCGCGGTCTCGCGCTGCGGCCAGCCGCCGGCGTCCTCCAGTTCCTGGGGGAGGTCCCAGTGGTAGAGGGTGGCCACCGGCCGGATGCCGGCCTCCAGCAGCTCGTCGACGAGCCGCCGGTAGAAGTCCAGCCCCTTCTGCACGGCGGGCCCGCGGCCCGTGGGCTGCACCCGGGGCCAGGCGACCGAGAAGCGGTAGTCCGTGACACCGAGCCGCCGCATCAGCGCGATGTCCTCGCTCACCCGGTGGTAGTGGTCGGCCGCGATGTCACCCGTGTCACCGTTGCGGACCTTGCCCGGGGTGCGGCTGAACGTGTCCCAGATCGACGGGGTACGGCCGTCCTCGGCGGCGGCTCCCTCGATCTGGTACGCCGCGGTGGCCGTGCCCCAGCGGAAGTCCGCGGGGAAACGGTGCGTCGTCGTGTCGGGGCGTGCGTCGAGTGCGGTCATGAGGATGGAACTCCCAGGAGTGAGACGGTGGTGCCGGAATCGGGGACGGGCGGCGTCAGCCCTTGACCGCGCCCTGCATGATGCCGCCGACGATCTGCCGGCCCAGCAGGCCGAAGACCAGCAGCACCGGAAGGGTGCCGAGCAGGGTGCCCGCCATGATCACGGACTGGTCGTGGACGTAGCCGCCACCGAGCTGGCGCAGCGCGACCTGCACGGTCGGTTCGGAGGAGGTCAGGGCGACGATGGGCCAGAAGAAGTCGTTCCAGGCCGCCATGAAGGTCAGCAGGCCGAGCACGGCCATGCCGGGCCGGGCGACGGGCACCACGATCGACCAGAAGATCCTGGCCGTGGACGCGCCGTCGACCCGCGCCGCCTCGATGAGTTCGTCGGGCAGCGACTGCACGAGGTACTGCCGCATGAAGAACACGCCGAACGCGGAGACCAGGCCCGGCAGGATGACCGCCTGGAGCTGGTTCACCCACTGGAGCTCGGCGATCAGCATGAACAGGGGGATCACGCCCAGCTGCGGCGGGATCATCATGGTGCCGACGGTGACGGCCAGCAGGGCGCCCCGGCCCCGGAAGCGGAGCTTGGCGAAGGCGAAGCCGGCGAGGGTGCAGCAGAGCACCGTGCCCACCGTGATCGAGCCGGACACGATGAACGAGTTCACCAGCGCCTTGCCGATGTCGGCCTCCTCCATCACCGCCTCGAAGTTGCGGAAGAGGTTGGAGCCCGGCAGCAGCGAGGGCGGCACCTGGGCCAGATCGGCGTTGGAGCGGCTCGCCGCGACGATCGTCCAGTAGAACGGGAACGCGGAGATCAGCACGGCCACGATCAGGATGGCGTAGGCCAGCTTGCCGCCCTGCATGGTGCGGCCCGCGCGGGAGCGGGTCCGGCGCCGGCCGGGTGCGGGCGTCTCGGCCGGCTGCTTCACCGGCGGTTCGGCGAGCGTGGTCATCGGCCGGCCTCCTTGCGGGAACGGCGGCGCGCGATCAGGGCGTTAACCCCGACCAGCACCAGGATCAGCAGGAACATCACCCAGGCGATGGCGGCCGCGCGGCCCAGGTGGAAGAAGCCCCAGCCCTGCTCGTACATGTAGAGGCCGAGCGTCTGGTACTGGTGCGAGATGCCGCCCGAGATCGAGCCCTCGAAGAGCAGCGGCTCGCCGAAGAGCTGGGTCGCGCCGATCGTCGAGACGATGACGGTGAAGACGATCGTGGGCCGCAGCCCCGGCAGGGTGACGTGGAAGAACTGCCGCCACCGCGACGCCCCGTCCATCTCGGCCGCCTCGTACAGCTCGTTGGGGATGGACTGCATGCCGGCCAGGTAGATCAGCGCGTTGTAGCCCGTCCAGCGCCAGATGACGATGGTGGACACGGCGATCTGCGAGGCCACCGTGCCGGTCTGCCAGTCGATCGGGTCGATGCCGACCAGACCGATCACGTAGTTGATCAGCCCGAAGTCGCGTCCGAAGAGCTGGGCGAAGACCAGGGTGGCGGCGGCGACGGAGGTCGCGTAGGGGAGCAGCATCGCGGTGCGCATGAAGGTGCGGCCGCGCAGGCGGTAGTTGAGCAGGTGTGCGAGCCCCAGCGCCATCACCAGCTGCGGCACCGTGGAGAGCACCCCGATGGTGAACGTGTTGCGCAGCGAGGTCCAGAAGAACTCGTCGCCGAGCAGCGCGGTGTAGTTGTCGAGGCCCCGCCACTCCATGTCGCCCGGGGTCTGGAGCTCGACCCGGTACAGCGACACGAACGCCGTGTAGATCAGCGGGAAGAGCCCGAAGGCGGCGAACAGGGTGAAGAAGGGGGCGATGTAGGCGTACGGCGAGACCTTCTGCCACGCACGCCGCACGGCGGGCGGGCGGGGCGGCGAGATCGGCTTCGCGGGTGCGGTGAGGGTCACGGTGCGGCCCTTCGGGGGTGAGTCGGTGCCGGGCGGTGGGTGCCCGGGGCCCGCGCGGGACGGCGGCGGGCCCCGGGCTGCCCCGGGGCCGGTCCGGACGGCGGTCGCTGCCGCGTCCGCACCGGCCCCGGGGAGCGGGTCAGCCGATGGTGTTGTCGACGCCCTTCTTCGCGTTCGCCCACGCCTTGTCGGGGGCCAGGCCCTTGCGCTCGACCTCGCTCAGGGCGTTGGTGATCTGCTGGGCGACGTTCTGGTCGTGCACACCGAGCACCTGCACCGGAGCGGCCTTGGCCGCGTCACCGAAGATCTTTCCGATCGGGGCGCCGGAGAAGTACGGGTCCGTGGCCCCCGCGACCTTGTCGATCGCGCCCGTGGCCGACGGGAAGTTGCCCTGCTTCGAGAAGAGCTTGGCCTGCTGCTCGGGGGCGGTGAGCCAGGCGATCAGGTCGTAGGCCGCCTTCTTGTTCTTGGCCGCCTTGGGGACCGACAGGTACGAGCCGCCCCAGTTGCCGGCGCCGCCGGGCAGCGTGGCGATGTCCCACTTGCCCTTGCCGGCGTCACCGGCCTGGCCCTTGATGTAGCCGAGCATCCAGGCGGGGCAGGGGATGGTGGCGAAGGAACCCGCGGCGAAGGCCTGGTTCCACTGCGGCGACCACTGGTCGAGCTTGGCGCTCAGGTCGCTCTTCGCCGCCTCGACGGAGGTGTCCCAGGCGGTCTTCAGCGCGGGGTTGGTCTCCCAGATCAGCTTGCCGGAGGCGTCGTAGTAGCGCTCCTTCTCCTGCCCGATCATGATCGAGTAGAGGCTGCCGACGCTGTCCAGCCAGGTGCTCTTCGCGGGGGCCTTGGCCTTGTACTGCTTGCCCAGCTCCAGGTAGCCCTCCCAGGTCGACCACTTCTTCGCGAGTTCCTCGCGGTCGGTGGGGAGCCCGGCCTGCTCGAAGAGGTCGGTGCGGTAGCACATGGCCTCGGGGCCGACGTCGGTGCCGAGGCCGAGGACCTCGCCGTTCCTGCCGGTGGCCGCGGCCCACTTGGCCTCGGCGAACTGGCCCTTGAGCTTGTCGGCGCCGTACTTGGTGAGGTCCTCGAACTTGTCCGCCTGCTGCTGGGTGACGGAGGCGATCCGGCCGACCTCGATGCCCTGGACGTCGGCGAGACCGCCGCCGCCGGCGAGGCGGGTCTGGAGCGACTTCCAGTAGTCGGCCTCGTCCTGCGTGTCGGTCTGCTTGATCGTGATCTCCGGGTGGAGCTTCTGGTACTCCGCGTAGAGCCCGGCCTCCTTGTAGCCGAAGGATCCGAAGAGGTCGACGGTGAGCGTGACCTTTCCGCCCGCGCTGTCGGACGCGTCGTCCGACGAGCCTCCGCAGGCGGCGAGCAGGGCTCCGGCGAGCACGACCGCGCCCAGGCGGACGGTGGCCCTCTTGGCGGCTCGGGCGATGGGCATGGGAAGCCTCCCTTGGCTTCGGGGTGGAGCGAGAGCCTGAGAGCGCTCTCAAACATGCGACTGGAGCGTGCCTGCCCGGTGCACGCTCCGTCAAGACTCGAAGACATAACGGGTTGGACTCGGGGCCAAATCCCTTCTGTGTCCCATCTATTGACACCTACGTTTCAGGAGTTTTACGTTTCCGGCCATCTGAGAGCGCTCTCGAAAGCTCCCGGACCCGCGCTGAGACACCCCATATCCGTCGTGATGACACGAGGTGCCCTTCATGCCAGCCCCCCGCAACAGACCGGCCGCCGTGCTGGTCCTGGCCACCGCCCTGGCCGCCGTCGGACTCGGTCCGGCCGCCGCCCCGGCAGCCGCCGCCACCGTCCCCGTAGGCTCCGGCAGCTACTCCGACACCCGGCCCGCCGGCACGTCCGGCCCCACCACCAACACCGGTGCGCCGGTCAGCCCCAAGGTCACCGCCGCCGCCCAGGGCAAGCCGGTGCCCACCAACGACTGGTGGTCCTCCCTCGCCTTCCAGCGCTACGGCGACAACCCGTACTCCACCCCGATGTACGGCCACCCCCTCACCTACCAGGCCGTCTCCGGCGGACTGGAGATCGGCTACCCGACGTCCCCCGCGATCGTCGGCGACGGCCGCCAGTACGAGTACGCCCACAAGAGGGACCTCACCCTCGGCCTGAGCGGGCTCAACTCGCCCGACACCAAGGCCGACGCCTGGTCCGACTGGACCGTCACGCCCTACTGGTCCGACGGCACCCGCACCCTGCGCACCACCATCGGCCACGGCATGCCGTTCGTGTACGCCAAGGGCTCCGGCGGCAACGCCCAGATCACCACCGCGTCCGCGCCCGCGGTCTTCTCCGACCAGGGCAACGTCCTCGGCATCACGGTCGGCGGCCACCACTACGCCCTCTTCGCACCCACCGGCAGCGACTGGAACGTCTCCGGCTCCACCGTCACCGCCGGCCTCGGCGGCAAGGACTACTTCTCCGTCGCCGTGCTCCCCTCCACCGACGCGCTGGCCACCTACCGCAAGTACGCGTTCAGCTTCGTCACCGGCTCCACCGTGAACTGGAGCAGCAGCGGCGGCACCGTGCGCGCCACCTACAGCCTCACCACCGAGGCCAAGGAGGGCACCGAGCGCGGCACCCTCCAGGCCCTCTACCGCCACCAGTGGCTCAACACCACCGACGCGCTGACCCCGTACACCTACGTGTCACCGCGCGGCACCATGAAGGTGCGCGAGTCGGCCTCCTTCAGCACCGCGCAGAAGGCGTCCGCCGTGCTGCCCGGGCTCCCGCGGACGAACGCCGTGGACACCGCCCGCCTGCGGGGCTACCTGAACGAGGTCGCGAACTCCTCCGACCCGTTCTCCGGGGCCGTCGACACCTACTGGACGGGCAAGGCGCTCGGCAAGCTCGCGCAGCTCGTGCCGCTGGCCGACCAGATCGGCGAGGGCGCGATCCGCGACAAGCTCATCGGGCTCATCAAGGGCCGCCTCCAGGACTGGTTCACCGCGGGCGGCGCCAACGAGTTCTCCTACGACACGGTCTGGAAGACCCTCACCGGCTACCCGGCCTCCTACGGCAGCGACACCGAGCTCAACGACCACCACTTCCACTACAGCTACTACGTCTACGCCGCCGCGATCGTCGCCCAGTACGACCAGGCGTGGGCCGCCGACTCCGCCTGGGGCGGCATGGTCAAGACCCTGATCCGCGACACCGCCAACGCCTCCCGCACCGACGGCGCCTACCCCTTCCTGCGCGGCTTCGACGTCTACGCCGGACACAGCTGGGCCTCCGGCCACCAGGGCTTCGCCGCCGGCAACAACCAGGAGTCCTCCTCCGAGTCGACCAACCTCAGCGCCGCGCTGGTGCTCTGGGGCTCGGCCACCGGTGACAACGGGGTACGCGACCTGGGCAGCTACCTCCTCACCACCGAGGCCGAGGCGATCGCCCAGTACTGGTTCGACGCCGACGAGCAGGTCTTCCCGTCGTCCTTCGGCCATGACACGGTCGGCATGGTGTGGGGCAGCGGCGGCGCCTACGCCACCTGGTGGACGGCCAACCCCGAGGAGATCCACGGCATCAACGTCCTGCCGGTGACCGGCGGCTCCCTGCACCTCGGCGGCGAGAAGGCGGCCATCCGCCGCAACATCGCCGAGATGGAACGCGAGAACGGCGGCCCGGCCGTCGAATGGCGCGACATCCTCTGGGAGTTCCAGTCGTTCGCCGACCCCGCCACCGCCAAGTCCAAGTGGGACGCGGGCAACGCCTCGTACACCCCCGAGGCGGGCGAGTCCAAGGCGCACACCTACCACTGGATCACCACGCTCGACACGCTCGGAGCCCCCGACGCCACCGTGACCGGGGACATCCCCACCTCGGCCGTCTTCACCAAGGGCACCGCGCGCACCTACGCCGCGCACAACTACGGCTCCACCGCCCGGACCGTCACCTTCTCCGACGGCAAGACCCTCTCGGTGCCCGCCCGTTCGACCGCGACCGGCACCGGCACCGGCGGCGGCACCGACCCCGACCCCGATCCCCCGACCGGCAACACCTTCCAGCTGCGCTCCGGCGGCACGCTGACCACCGCGACCGGCGGCACCGCCGGCAGCGACACCATCGCCTCGGCCGGCGGCGTCAACCGCGACGGCACCCCGTACCAGCCGCTGGTCTACACGATCCGCGGCGTCAACGGCACCCTCACCCAGGGCGCGTCCACGTCCTTCCGGCTCCAGGTGGACGCGGGCACCGCGGTCGGTCTCGGCCAGCAGGCCAGGATCAGCTACGACCTCACCGGCGACGGGACCTTCGACCGGACGGAGACGTACCACTACTTCGCCACCGACCCCGTGACCGGCTGGGAGGAGTACGCCCAGTCCCGCGGCCTCAAGTCGGCCACCGGAACCCTGGGCAACCTCACGAACGGTACCGTCCGGCTGGAGGTGTGGAGCGCCATCGGCAACGCGTCCGCGAAGCTCCAGACCGGCACCGACCGCTCGGTGCTGGTGATCCCCTACAGCTAGGGCGCGTGTGTGCCGTGCGCGGCGCACCACCGCAGTCCCCCCACAGGGAGAGCGGCGGGCATCGGCATCAGGCCGATGCCCGCCGTACCAGTGCGGTGGGGGTGATGACGGAGGCGGGCGCCGGGCCGCCGGAGCCGTCCAGCAGCCGCATCAGCAGCTTCACCATCAGCCGGCCCATGCCCTCGATGTCCTGGTGGACGCTGGTCAGCGCCGGAACGGTCGACATGACGACGGACGCCATGTCGTCGAAGCCGACCACCGCGACGTCCTCGGGGACCCGTACGCCCCGGTCCCGCAGGGTGCGCAGGGCGCCGGAGGCCATCAGGTCGTTGGAGACGAACACCCCGTCGACGTCCGGGCGGCGGTCCAGCAGCTCGGCCATCGCGCGGGCGCCGCTCTCCTCGGTGAAGTCGCCGTGGACCATCAGCGCCGGGTCGGCGCCGATCAGCACGTCGTGGTAGCCGTCGACCCGGTCGAGCGCGGCCATCAGATCGCGTGGCCCCGCGATGTGCGCGATGTTCCTGCGGCCGAGGGAGACGAGGTGCCGCACGGCCTCGCGGGCGCCGCCGCGGTTGTCGCAGTCGACGTACGGCACCCCGAGGGCCTGGCCGGTGAGCGAGCGCCCGCCGAACACGGTCGGGATGCGGGCGCGGTCGATCAGCGCGGGCAGCTCGTCGTCGTTGTGCAGGGAGAAGGCGAGTGCCCCGTCCACATGGCCGCCGCCCAGGTAGCGCGCGATCCGGTCGTGGTCGGCCGGTCCCTCCACCCAGAGCAGGACCAGCTGGGAGTCGTGGGCGGTCAGCTCTCGGCTGATGCCGCGCACCTGCTGCTCGAAGAACGGGTCGGAGAAGATCCGGAACTCGGGCTCGGCGATGATCACGGCGACGGCGCCGTTGCGCCGGGTCACCAGGGAGCGGGCCGCGTGGTTGGGCACGTAGCCCAGCTCCTCGACCGCCTGGCGCACCTTGTCGACCAGCGGCGCACGCACGCCCGCGCCCCCGTTCACCACCCGTGACGCCGTGGCCCGGGAGACGCCGGCGCGAGCGGCGACGGCTTCCAGCGTGGGGCGTGGCCCCGTGATCGGCTCGGGCAAGGCGGGCGCTCCTCGTCTGGTGCACTTCCGGTCGGCGATACGGTCCTGGGCAAGGATATCCGGCGTCCGACGGGTCCTGAGAGCGCTTCCAAGCGAGGGTGGGCCGCCCGGTGCGAGGAGATGTCCGGCAGCGGGGGTGCCCGGCCGGCGCCCCCGTCAGGTGGGGCGCCGACCGGGCGGCCGGAGGCGGCGGGAGCCGTCAGCTCCCGCCGGGTGCGGTGATCCGCGCGACCGCCTCCGCGGTCAGGGCCGGATCGTGGGGTTCGGTGTCGAGCGCCTGGTGCAGGGACATGCCCTCGATCAGGGCGTCGAGCCTGCGGGCCGTCGCCGGGTCGAAGTGCCGTTCCAGGGCGTCCCGGCTGCTGCGCATCCAGGCCCGCGTCAGCTCCCGGAAGACGGGCCTGCGCGCCGCGAGGGTGTACAGCTCGTGGGTGAGCACGAGGTTGCGCTGCCCGCCCTCGCCCAGTTCGTGGATGAGCGCCGTGACGGCCGCCCGCGCCTCGTCGGGAGTCGCCGCGGCCCCGAGCCGTTGTGCGAACAGGGCCGCGACGCCGCCCGAGAAGCGCGTGAACGCCTCCCGCAGCAGCTCGTCCATGCTCGTGAAGTGGTACGTCATCGACCCCAGCGGCACGCCCGCGCGGGCGGCGACCTTGCGGTGCGAGGTGCCCGCCACACCCTCCTCCGCGATCAGGTCCAGGGCGGCACCGATGATCCGCTCACGCCGCTCGGGGTCCGCCTGTCCTGTCGCCATGGTCCGAAAGCCTAGAGCTCGCGGATCACACGGGCCGGGTTGCCGACGGCGACCACGTTCGCGGGCACGTCCCGGGTGACCACGGCGCCCGCGCCGATGACGCTGTTGTCGCCGATGGTCACACCGGGCAGCACGATCGCGCCGCCGCCGAGCCACACGTTGTCCCCGATGGTGATCGGCCGCGCCGCCTCCAGCTTGTCGCGCCGGGGCTGCGGCTCCAGGGGGTGGGTGGGGGTGAGCAGCTGGACGTTCGGCCCGATCTGGCAGTCCTTGCCGATGGTGATCGGGGCGACGTCGAGCGCGGTGAGGTTGACGTTGACGAACGTCCTCTCGCCGACGCTGATCCGGGATCCGTAGTCGACGAAGAGCGGCGGCCTGATGTGCGCGCCGGCGCCGAGCTCCCCGATCAGCTCCTCGATGATCGGCTGCGCGGCGCCGGCGTCCTCGGTGTACGCGGCCTGGTACGCGGCGGCCAGCCGCACGGCCCGCTGTGCCTCGCGCGCGATCTCGGGGTCGTCGGCGATGTAGGGGTCGCCGGCGAGCATGCGTTCGTGATGCGTCCGGGGGTCGCCGGCGAAGTAGTCCGTCATGCGTACGACCGTACACCATGAAGTGTACGGTCGTACGCATCCGCTCGGGGCCGGCCGGTGACGGGCGCACCCCCGCCGTGCGCGGGTGTCCTCGAGCGCCGCGCGGGCCGGAGTTGCCGGGGCCCTGCGCGGGTGGGTGCGGCGTGTCCGGAGCGCCCCGGCGGAGGCGGGTGCTGCACCCGGACGGCACAAGACGGACGGGTAGTGCGACCTGCGCCAGCCTGTTGAGCAGGGCGGCTGGCACTTCCTGTGGTAGGGGGTAGCGGAGGGCGAAAGAAGGTTCCCTCAGAACCCCCGTGAAAGGTGCCGCCAGTGCCGCAGGACGAAGAGGAACGGGCAGGCCGTGGAGAGCTGTCGGTGACGGCCGATCTCCCCGAGCCTCCCCATGAGAGCGGCCGTCCGAGCACCGACCGCGTGGTCTTCGGCGTGGCGGCCGTGCTCACGCTCGCCTTCGTGCTGTGGGGCGCCATCGCCACCGACACGCTGGAGGACGTGTCGGACAGCATGCTCAGCGGTCTGATCCACAACGGCGGCTGGGCCTTCGTGCTCGCCGCCTCGGGCTTCGTCGTCTTCGCGCTCTGGCTCGCCATCAGCCGCTACGGACGGATCAGGCTGGGCCAGGAGAACGAGGAACCCGAGTTCCGCACCGTGTCCTGGATCGCGATGATGTTCAGCGCGGGCATGGGCATCGGCCTGATGTTCTTCGGCGTCAGCGAACCACTGGCCCACTTCACCACCCCGCCGCCCGGCACCTCGCCCCAGGACGCCGCCGAGGCCATGGAGACCGCCATGGCCACCACGCTGTTCCACTGGACGCTGCACCCCTGGGCGATCTACGCGGTCGTCGGACTCGCCATCGCCTACGCGTCCTACCGCCGCCGCCGCAGGCAGACCATCAGCGCGGTCTTCACGCCGCTCATCGGCGAGCGCAACGTCAACGGGGCCTTCGGCCGGGTGATCGACATCCTGGCGATCCTGGCGACGCTCTTCGGCTCGGCCGCCTCGCTCGGCCTCGGCGCCCTGCAGATCGGCAGCGGCTTCACCGAACTCGACTGGATGGACAAGGTCAGCACCAGCCTGCTCGTCGGCATCATCGCCGTGCTGACCCTGGCGTTCGTCGCGTCGGCGGTCTCCGGGGTCGAGAAGGGCATCCAGTGGCTGTCCAACACCAACATGGTGCTGGCGCTGGTGCTCGCCCTGTTCGTCTTCGTCGCCGGTCCCACCATCATCATCCTGGACCTGCTGCCGACCTCCATCGCCGCCTACCTCGGCGACCTGCCGGACCTGGCGGGACGCACCGAGGCCAGCAGCGGCGAGGGCGTCGCCGAGTGGCTCGGCAGCTGGACGGTCTTCTACTGGGCCTGGTGGATCTCCTGGACGCCGTTCGTCGGCATGTTCATCGCGCGGATCAGCCGCGGCCGGACGATCCGTCAGTTCGTCGGCGGCGTCATCCTGGTGCCGAGCACCGTCAGCCTCTTCTGGTTCGCCATCTTCGGCGGCTCGGCCATGACGCTCCAGGACGACGACCGGCTTCCCGACGAGTCGACGCCCGAGGGCCAGCTCTTCGCCGTGCTGCAGGAGTTCCCGATCGCCACCGTGATGAGCATCCTCGTGATGGTCCTCGTGGGCATCTTCTTCGTCTCCGGGGCGGACGCCGCCTCCATCGTCATGGGCACCCTGTCGCAGCGCGGCTCCTTCGAACCGGCGAAGCTCGTCGTCGTGTTCTGGGGCGTCGTCACCGGCGCCGTCGCGGCGATCATGCTGCTCATCGGCAACGGCAAGGGCGACGCGCTGGCCGGACTGCAGAATCTGACCATCCTGGTGGCCGCGCCCTTTGTGCTGGTGATGATCGGGATGTGCGTGGCCCTCATGCGCGACCTGCGGCACGACCCGCTGATCGTGCGGGGGGAGATCGGCACCGAGGCCGTCGAGTCCGCGGTGATCGCGGGCCACGAGCACTACGACGGCGACTTCGAGATCCGGATCGGGCCCGGCTCCGGCGAGGAGACGCAGCCCGGCGCATCCGGCCCGCCGTCCGGGCCGCCGGCAGGCACCTCCTGAGCCACCGGTCCACCGCGCACGGCCGGCCCCCGAGGGGGCCGGCCGTGCCGCTGCGCCCACCCGGGCGCTCGGTACACTGCACCCCCTGATGACTGCAACCCTCGTCGCCAAGGAACTCGCCGCCGGGCACGGCGACCGCACGCTGTTCGCCGGACTCGACCTCGTCGTCGCACCCGGTGACGTGATCGGTCTCGTCGGTGTCAACGGGGCGGGCAAGTCCACCCTCCTGCGGCTGCTGGCCGGACTCGACCGGCCCGAGCACGGCGAACTGCGGCTCTCGCCGCCCACCGCCACCGTCGGACACCTCCCGCAGGAGCCCGAGCGCCGGCCGGACGAGACCGTACGCGCCTTCCTCGCCCGCCGCACCGGCGTCGCGGCCGCCCAGGAAGCCATGGACGCGGCGACCCAGGGCCTCGTCGACGGCACCCCCGGCGCGGACGACGCGTACGCCGTCAGCCTGGAGCGCTGGCTCGACCTCGGCGGCGCGGACCTCGACGAACGCGCCGAGGAGGTCGCCGGCGGCCTCGGCCTCACCGTCGGCCTCGACGCGCCCATGACGTCCCTGTCCGGCGGCCAGGCCGCCCGTGCCGGCCTCGCCTCGCTGCTGCTGTCCCGCTACGACGTCTTCCTGCTCGACGAGCCGACCAACGACCTCGACCTCGACGGACTGGAGCGGCTGGAGTCGTTCGTCCGCGGGCTGCGGGCCGGCACGGTCGTGGTCAGCCACGACCGCGAGTTCCTCACCCGCACCGTCACCAAGGTCCTCGAACTGGACCTCGCCCAGCAGGAGATCACCCTCTACGGCGGCGGCTACGCGGCCTACCTCGAGGAACGCGAGACCGCCCGCCGGCACGCCCGCGAGGAGTACGAGGAGTTCGCCGACAAGCGGGCCGCCCTGGAGGGCCGCGCCCAGATGCAGCGCTCCTGGATGGACAAGGGCGTGAAGAACGCCCGGCGCAAGGCGACCGACAACGACAAGATCGGCCGCAAGTTCCGCAGCGAGGCGAGCGAGAAGCAGGCCGCGAAGGCCCGCCAGACCCAGCGCATGATCGAACGCCTCGACACCGTCGAGGAGCCCCGCAAGGAGTGGGAACTGCGGATGGAGATCGCCGCCGCGCCCCGGTCCGGCTCGGTGGTGGCCACGCTGCGCGAGGCCGAGGTCACCCGCGGGGACTTCCGCTTCGGCCCGGTGTCGCTGCAGATCGACTGGGCGGACCGGGTGGCCGTCACCGGCGCCAACGGCGCCGGCAAGTCCACTCTCCTCGCGGCGCTCCTCGGCCGCCTTCCCCTGGACGCCGGACACGCCTCGCTCGGCTCCGGCGTGGTCGTCGGGGAGGTGGACCAGGCGCGCAGGCTGTTCTTCGGCACCCAATCACTGCTGGACGCCTTCTGCGCGGCCGTTCCCGACACCGAGCCCGCCGAGGTGCGCACCCTGCTCGCCAAGTTCGGCCTGAAGGCCGGCCATGTGATGCGCCCGGCGACCACCCTCTCCCCGGGTGAGCGCACCCGCGCGGCGCTCGCGCTGCTCCAGGGCCGCGGGGTCAATCTCCTCGTCCTCGACGAGCCGACGAACCACCTCGACCTGCCCGCCATCGAGCAGCTGGAGTCGGCCCTCGCCGCCTACACCGGCACGCTGCTGCTGGTCACCCACGACCGCCGCATGCTGGACGCGGTGCACACCACCCGGCGCATCGAGGTGACCGACGGCAAGGCGGTCGAGCACCGGTAGGGCCCCGCGTCCGGATCGGGGGCACACGAGCCCGCCGGATCCGGACGCAGGGACCCGGCTCTACGGGTGCCCCCGGTCCGCGACGGTCAGTGTGCACCGGTCGCCGTCGCAGGCACGCCGCAGCCGGCCCCGGGAGACGGTCTGCATCAGTCCGACGGCCCAGCACACGGGGCAGCCGCGCAGTGCCAGCAGCCCCACCGGCAGGAGCAGCAGGCCGACCGGGCCGGCGAGGGGAAGCAACGCCACCGATCCGATCAGGCCGCCGAAGCCGATCACACCCCGCACCAGATGGCGGGGCAGGGAGGAACTCGCGAAGTCAGGGCCGCCGGCCCCGGTCGTCGTCATGGCTGTCTCCTGACGCAGGTTCGGTCGTGGCACGGAGGGACTGCCGCACCGCACCACGGGCACGGTGCAGCCGCGATTTCATCGCCGCGGTACTGAGGCCGAACATCTCGGCGACCACGGGGCCGCTGTGGCCCCGGACGTCCCGCATGATCAGCACGTCCCGCTGCCCGGCGGGCAGAGCGGCGACGGCGGCCGCCACCCTGCCCGCCTCGATGCGTTCCAGGGCCACGTCCTCGGCCGAGCCCACGGCGCCGTCCGGCAGGGGCGCGTCGGCTCGCATCGTGCGGGCGCGCCGCAGGCACTCGTTGCGGACGATGCGGAACATCCACGACGCCAGCGCCCCGGACGCCCTGAGCATCCCGATCCTGCGGTAGAGGATGATCAGGGCCTCCTGCGCGGCGTCCTCGGCGTCCTCGGGCGTGGCGCAGAGCGAGCGGGCGAAGCGCCGGACGTTCGGGTGCGAACCCGACACCAGCGCGGTGATCGCCTCGACGTCGCCGCGCTGCGCGGCGGTGATCAGCTCCTCGCCCGGCCAGGACGGGTCAGCCACGGGCCTGCCTCCGCCTGCGCAGGACGACGTAGCTGCAGGTGCAGAGCACCACGGCTCCGGCAGCGATGGCGATTCCCATGATCATGACGGCCTCCTGGTCCCGTTCCGACGTCTGTCGGCATCCATAGGAGGCGCGGGGACGCCGAAAGGATTCGGCGCCGCCCGGAAAACGTCGTCCGCCGTGTGAACCGGCCGGCCCCGGTACGGACGCCCGGGGCGGTCCGTACCGGGGGAGCGGCCTCAGCCGCGCCGCTTGTCCCGGGCGCCGGGGTCGAGCAGCCCGGCCTTGCGCAGGGCGTCCGCCATGGCGCTGTTCGCGGGCGCCGCGGCCGGGCGACCCCCGCCGCTGCCGCCGCCGGTGCCGCCACGCCGCTCCCGGCCGCCGCCCTGGCGCTGCTGCGGGGGCCTGCCGCCCCGCTCGCGCCGGGGGCCGCCCTGGCCGGGTTCCTGCGCCACGGCCTCGTCGTCGAGCCGCAGGGTGAGCGAGATCCGCTTGCGCGGGATGTCGACCTCCTGCACCTTCACCCGCACCACGTCGCCCGGCTTCACCACGTCCCGCGGGTCCTTGACGAACGTCCTGGACATCGCCGAGACGTGCACCAGACCGTCCTGGTGGACCCCGACGTCGACGAACGCGCCGAAGGCGGCCACGTTGGTGACCACGCCCTCCAGGACCATGCCCGGCTCGAGGTCGCCGATCTTCTCCACCCCCTCCTTGAAGGTGGCGGTCCGGAACGCCGGCCGCGGGTCACGGCCCGGCTTCTCCAGCTCGCGCAGGATGTCCGTGACGGTGGGCAGCCCGAAGGTGTCGTCCACGAAGTCGTCCGGCCGCAGCGACCGCAGCACCGAGGTGTTGCCGATCAGGGAGGCGACCTCGCCGCCGCCCGCCTTCACCATGCGCCGCACCACCGGATAGGCCTCCGGGTGCACGCTGGAGGTGTCCAGCGGGTCGTCGCCGCCGCGGATCCGCAGGAAGCCCGCGCACTGCTCGTACGCCTTGGGGCCGAGCCTGGCCACGTCCTTCAGCGCCCTGCGGGAACGGAAGGGCCCGTTGGCGTCGCGGTGCGCGACGATGTTCTCGGCGAGCCCGGTGCCGATGCCCGAGACCCGCGACAGCAGGGGCGCGGAGGCGGTGTTGACGTCGACGCCGACGCCGTTCACACAGTCCTCGACCACGGCGTCGAGCGAGCGGGAGAGCTTCACCTCCGAGAGGTCGTGCTGGTACTGGCCGACCCCGATCGACTTCGGGTCGATCTTCACCAGTTCGGCCAGCGGGTCCTGCAGCCGGCGCGCGATGGAGACCGCGCCGCGCAGCGAGACGTCGAGATCCGGCAGTTCCTGCGAGGCGAACGCGGACGCCGAGTACACCGAGGCGCCCGCCTCCGACACCATGACCTTGGTGAGCTTCAGCTCCGGGTGCCGGGCGATCAGGTCGCCCGCGAGCTTGTCCGTCTCCCGCGACGCGGTGCCGTTGCCGATGGCGACCAGCTCGACCGCGTGCTCCTCGGCGAGCCGGGCCAGCTTGGCCAGGGACTCGTCCCACCGGTTCGCCGGGACGTGGGGATGGATGACGTCGGTCGCCACGACCTTGCCGGTGGCGTCGACGACGGCCACCTTCACACCGGTGCGGAAACCGGGGTCGAGTCCGAGCGTGGCCCGCGTGCCGGCCGGGGCGGCCAGCAGCAGGTCGCGCAGGTTCGCCGCGAAGACGCGGACCGCCTCGTCCTCGGCCGCCGTGCGCAGCCGCAGCCGCAGGTCGATGCCGAGGTGGACGAGGATCCGGGTGCGCCAGGCCCAGCGGACGGTGTCACCCAGCCACTTGTCGCCGGGGCGTCCGCGCTGGGCGACACCGAAGCGGGCCGCGATGGTGCTCTCGTAGGAGGACGGGCCCTCGACCGCCTCCTCCGGCTCCAGCACCAGGTCGAGGGCGTCCTCCTTCTCGCCCCTGAGCAGGGCGAGGACCCGGTGCGAGGGGAGCTGCGCGAAGCCCTCGGAGAAGTCGAAGTAGTCGGAGAACTTCGCGCCCGCCTCCTCCTTGCCCTCCCGCACCTTCGAGACCAGCCGGCCCCGCGTCCACATGCGCTCGCGCAGTTCGCCGATGAGGTCGGCGTCCTCGGAGAAGCGCTCCGTCAGGATCGCGCGCGCGCCGTCCAGCGCCGCGGCCGGATCGGCGACGCCCCGCTCCGCGTCCACGAAGGCCGCCGCGGCCGCGAGGGGCTCCACGGACGGGTCGCCGAGCAGGCCGTCCGCCAGCGGTTCGAGCCCCGCCTCACGGGCGATCTGCGCCTTGGTGCGCCGCTTGGGCTTGAAGGGCAGATAGATGTCCTCCAGGCGCGCCTTGGTGTCCGCCGCCCGGATCTGCGCCTCCAGCGCGTCGGTCAGCTTGCCCTGCTCGCGGACGGACTCCAGGACGGACGCACGGCGCTCCTCCAGCTCCCGCAGATAGCGCAGCCGCTCCTCCAGCGTGCGCAGCTGCGCGTCGTCGAGCATCTCCGTCGCTTCCTTGCGGTAGCGGGCGATGAACGGAACGGTCGAGCCGCCGTCCAGCAGCTCGACGGCCGCCCTGACCTGCCGCTCCCGTACGCCGAGTTCCTCGGCGATCCTGCCTTCGATGGACGTCGTCACGTTCCCCGACTCGCCTTCTCGCGCTGGCTGTGCATGAGCCTGCATTCTGCCGGGTGGGCGGTCGCCGTGTCGCGCGAGGCCCCTGGCATGTCCGGCCCGGCGCCCGCACACACGAGCGGGCCCCGACCACCGGGTCGGTGGTCGGGGCCCGCTCCTGTCCGCCGGGGGCGGTCACACCCGGCGAGCGCGTCCTGAGCCCCGGGATGCTCCGCCGAACAGCTTGGCGAGCAGCCGGAAGGGCAGCGTCACCACCGTGGCCAGGGCCGAGCCGACGGTGCGCAGCGCGTCTGCGATGGCGCGGAACATGGTCCCACCTCCTGTGCCGTAATCGTCCTGGTGCGGATAGCCACTCCCGCCGCGATCAAACGTCCGACCTGGCCCCGAAGGGCGCGGTCCGGCTGCCACCGGGTGGGTGCGTGGGGTTTCCGGCGCGGCGGCGCAAGCCCTCCGCCGGGCTGTCGGCGGGCCCGGACGCGGGCTGTCCGGTCCGGCTACGGGCGCGCCGTCCGCATCCGCATCCGCCGGCCGGGGCGAGGGGCCGGTCGACCCGGCAGCGGACGCCCGTCCGCTCCCGCCGGGTCCGGGCAGGTGCTGCGCGGCCCGGCCGGGAGTGCGACCAGCCGCCTCCCGCCGGGTCCGGACGCGGGCTGTCGGCGGGCCCGGGCACGAGCGCCCGGTCCGCCTCCCGCCGGGCCCGGCGCGGGCTGTCCGGTCCGGCTACGAGCGCCCTCCCCAGCCAGCCGCCGGGTCCGGACGCGGGCTGTTCGGCGGGCCCGGGCACGAGCGCCCTCCCCGGCCTGCCGCCGGGTCCGGACGCGCGCGCCTCGGCCCCCGGCCCCCGCCGTGAACGCCCCAGGGCGACGGCCGGTCAGCCGGTGGCGTCCTTGGGGAAGGCGCCCGCCGCGAACGCCGTCAGCAGGAAGCCGCGGCCCAGTTCCGTCAGCCGCTCGACCGCTTCCGCGCCCAGGTGCTCGTACGGGGCGAGGTCCATGCGGTCCGTGTGCTCCTCGACCTCGGCGCGCAGCGCCGTGCCTGCGTCCGTCAGCGCGCCTTCCGCGTCGAGCAGGCCGCGTGAGCGCAGCCGGTCCTGGGCGGCCTCCCAGTCCGCGCGCCGCCAGCCCCGCGTGGCGAGGATCCAGCGCGGGGCCATGCCCTTGCCCGTCGCGGTGTGGCTCACCAGGGCCTCCAGCGGGTCGAGCCCGGCGTGCAGCAGCGCCGCGAGGTGGGCGTCACCGCGGTGCTCGCGCAGCAGCGTCGCCGCGTGCCAGTAGGCGAGGTGCGGCGCGTCGGGCACGGGCAGGTCGGCGTGCGCGGCGTACAGGGGCTTGGCGTGCGGGGTGCACGCCTCGGTGGCGCGCAGCGCGAGAGCGGCGGCCTCGGCGAGCTCCGGGGAGGCGACGACCTCCTCGCCCAGCAGACGCCGCAGCGTCGTGTCGGCGGCGCGCAGGCGCGCGTCGAGCACCGCGGCGGGCTCCGCCGTCTCCCAGACGGCGGGCACGAAACGGGCGACCAGCTCGGGGTTGAAGTTGTAGAACGTGGCCGCGACGGTGCCCGCCCCGACGGCGCCCATCGCCGCGGAGCGCGCCGCGAAGTACACGGCGTTGGGGTCCTCCAGGCCGAGGGCGCCCAGCTCGGTGCCCAGGTCGGGGGAGAAGTAGACCGTCGAGTGCAGCGGGTTGAGCGCGTTGTGGCAGCGGCGTCCGGCGCGCGGGGGAAGAGGGCTCATGGGGGCACGTTACCGACTGGTTGGTACGTGGGTACAGGCCGGGCCCGGCATCGGCACGTGATGGCAGGAAAGGTGGGATCCCCGTCATTGCGGCCGTCCCGCGGCGGCCACCAGGATGGGGCCATGCCGGAGCGAACCGTCCTCGTCGTCCTCTTCGACGGAGTGCAGAGCCTCGACGTCACGGGACCGCTGGAGGTGTTCACCGGGGCGGCGAAGGCCGCGGGTGCCCCGAGCGCGTACACCGTGCGCACCGCGGCCCTCGGCGGCGAGCCCGTCCGCACCTCCAGCGGGCTCACCGTGGTGCCGGACCTCGCCCTCGCCGACGCGCCGCGCCCGCACACCCTCGTCGTCCCCGGCGGCGAGGGCACCCGGGGGCCCGACGACCGGCTCGTCGCCTGGCTGCGGGCGCACGGACCCGGCGCCGCGCGTCTCGTCTCGGTCTGCACCGGCGCACTGCTGCTCGCCGAGGCCGGGCTGCTCGACGGCCGCCGGGCGACCACCCACTGGTCCGTCTGCGAGCACTTCGCCCGCGCCTACCCGCGGATCGACGTCGACCCCGACCCGATCTACGTGCGGGACGGCCGGGTGTCCACCTCCGCCGGCGTGACGGCAGGCATCGATCTGGCCCTGGCCCTCGTGGAGGAGGACCTCGGGCGGGACGTGGCGCTGACGGTCGCCCGCCACCTGGTCGTCTTCCTGCGGCGGCCGGGCAACCAGGCGCAGTTCAGCGCCCAGCTCGCCGCCCAGACCGCCCGCCGCGACCCGCTGCGCGAGGTCCAGCACTGGGTGACCGAGCATCCCGGCGCCGACCTGTCGGTGGAGGCCCTGGCCGGACGCGCGGCCCTGTCGCCACGTCACTTCGCCCGCGCCTTCCGGGCCGAGACCGGCACGACGCCGGGCCGCTACGTCGAACGCGTGCGGCTCGAACACGCCCGCCGGCTTCTGGAGGACACCGCCGACGCCGTCGCCCACGTCTCCCGTTCCTGCGGGTACGGCACCCCGGAGGCCATGCGCCGCGCCTTCCTGAAGTCCCTCGGGGTCGGCCCCGCCGAGTACCGCCGCCGCTTCCGGACCGCCCCGCACTCCTGACCGCCCCGCACTCCTTACCGCCCTGGCGCCTCCCCGCCCGGCCCCGCCTCCCGGTCGTGTCCCCGGGCGGGGTGCCCGGCACGCCCCGCGAACCGCCCTGCTCCCGCGCGCCGTCCGCGTGCCCCGCCTCACCTGAAGGAGACACCATGCAGATCGCCGTGCCGCTGTTCGACCGCTTCACCGCGCTCGACGCCGTCGGGCCCTACGAGATGCTGTGCCGGCTGCCCGGCAGCGAGGTCGTGTTCGTCGCGGACGAGACGGGTCCGGTCACCAACGACCGCGGCGACCTCTCGCTCGTCGCCACCGCGTCCTACGACGCGGTTCCCCGCCCGGACGTCGTGGTCGTCCCCGGCGGCCCCGGTCAGAGCGCCCGCATGGACGACGAGGCGCTGCTGGGCTGGCTGCGCACGGCGGACGCGAGCACCACCTGGACGACCTCGGTGTGCACCGGCTCCCTGCTGCTCGGCGCGGCCGGGCTGCTGAAGGGACGCGAGGCGACCACGCACTGGCTCGCCCTCGGCGTCCTCGCCTCGCTCGGCGCGCGGCCCACCGGCCGCCGGGTGGTCACCGACGGGAAGTACGTCACCGCCGCCGGGGTCTCGTCCGGCATCGACATGGGCCTCACCCTCGTCGGCAGGATCGCCGGCGACGAACATGCCCGGGCCGTGCAGCTGCTGACCGAGTACGACCCCCAGCCGCCCTACGACGCGGGTGCCCCCGGGAAGGCGCCCGCCCATCTGGTCGAGGAGTTCCGCACCCGGAGCCGCTTCCTCCTGACGTAGTCCGGCTCAGTCGACGGCCGGCGACGGCGGCGGTGTCCAGGTGAAGCGCGGCGCGCGGCGCTCCAGGAAGGCGGCGACCCCCTCCGCGGTGTCGCCGCTGCCGCGTGCCTGGTCCCGCCAGTACGCCTCCCGGTCGGCGCGCCCCGCGGTGAACTCCTTGGCGGCGCACTGCGTCAGCTGCGAGCGGGTGGTGAGGATCCGGGTGAACTCCGCCGCACGCGGGCCCAGTTCGGCTTCCGGCAGCACCTCGTCCACCAGGCCGGTGCGCAGCGCCCGTGCCGCGTCGATCAACTCGCCGGAGAAGAGCAGGTACTTGGCGGCGGCCGGCCCCACCAGCGAAGCCAGTCTGCGGGTGGACGCCGCCGGGTAGACGATGCCGAGCTTCGCCGGAGTCACCCCGAAGCGCGCGTCGTCCGCGGCGAACCGCAGGTCGCAGGCGGCGGCCAGCTGTGCGCCCCCGCCGACGCAGAAGCCCCGGACGACGGCGAGCGTCGGCTTCGGGAACGCGGCGAGGGCCTCCTCCGCGCTCTGTGCGAGGGTCTGCGGGTCGTCGCCGTGCGGCGCGGGAGTCTGCGCCTCGTCGCCGTTGCGGGCGGCGGCCCGCGCCGCGCCGCCGGGATCGCGCAGCGAGCCGATGTCGGCCCCGGCGCAGAACGTCCCGCCCTCGCCGGTCAGGATCAGGGCGTGCACCGCCGGATCGGCGGCGAGGCCGGCGAGGACCCCCGGGACGGCCCGCCACATCCCCGCGGTCATCGCGTTGCGCTTGGCCGGGTTGCTGATGACGACGGTGGCGACGCCGTCCGCGACGGTGTGCGCCAGATGCGGCTGCGGGTACTCGGGCGGCTCCATGCGGCGGATGCTATCCGGGGCCCGTCGCCGCCGGTCGTGCCGGGTGTGCGGCCGTGCTGCGCACCCGCCGGGCGGCGCCGTCGGGAGTCCCGGATGCCGGAAAAAGTGCTGAAACGATCGGCCTGGCGAAGCGGACATAAGGAGGTGCCGAACAGTCGCTCACCTGACGGTGTCATACGCATTCCGTCATGTGTCGCTAAAAGACGGTCAGTTCTGATCAGCTCCACGGGCCGAACCGGCGGACTCCCAACACTGATGACCCAGGGTCAGTCGGATGGAACCGAGGGTGAGACTATGGAGAGCCGCGGGAGCGTGCCGGCCGGGCCGCTGTCGTACGAGGGGGTCTGGAGATTCACCGCCCCGGCGGTCGACGTGTCCGTGCCGCAGGCCAGGCGTGCGGTGCGCGACCTTCTCGGCCGGCAGGGCGTTCCGATCACCGACGACATCGTCCAGGGACTGCTGCTGATCGTCTCCGAACTGGTCACCAACGCCGTACGGCACGCGGCACTGCTGTCGCCCGAGGTCGCGGTCGAGGTGGCGATCGGGGAGCGCTCGGTCCGGGTGTCCGTCGAGGACAACCACCCCTACCGGCCGAAGGCGCTGGAGACCGACTCGGCGCAGACCGGCGGCCGCGGTCTGCTGCTGGTGCGGGAGATCACCCGCGAGGCGGGCGGGGTGTGCGACGTCGAGCACACCGCCGGCGGCGGCAAGATCATCTGGGCCGAGCTCCCCCTCGCGCCCGTGTTCCACGCCGACGCGGTCCTGCACACCGACCCCACACCGCTGTAGCCGGGCGGGACGTGCCCGCCTCCCGTGCGCGCCCGCCCCCGTGCACGCCCGCGGCCCCGAGCCGCCGAGGGCGCGGGGCCGCGGACCGGCACACGGGCCTCACCAGCCGCCGGCGGATCCGGTCAGCTCCCTGATCGCCGGGCGGGCGGCGTCCAGCACGGTCATGAACCACGCCGAGAACGGCGCCCCGGCGTGCAGTTCCATCAGCTCGGCCGGGGTGACGAACACCGTCTCGCCGACCTCCTCCGCGTCGGGCCGCAGCGACGACTGGGCCATCCCCACGAACAGGTGGTTGAACTCCTGCTCCACCAGGCCCGATGCCGGGTCCGGGTGGTTGTAGCGCACCGTTCCCGCCTCGGCCAGCAGCGTGGGCGAGATGCCCAGCTCCTCGTAGGTGCGCCGGGCCGCGGCCGTGAACGGCGCCTCGCCGGGGTACGGGTGGCCGCAGCAGGTGTTCGACCAGACGCCGGGGGAGTGGTACTTGCCGAGTGCGCGGCGCTGGAGCAGCAGCCGCCCCTGCTCGTCGAAGAGGAACACGGAGAACGCCCGGTGCAGCTGTCCCGGCGCCTGGTGGGCGGCGAGCTTCTCCGCGGTGCCGATCGTATTGCCCTGCTCGTCGACGAGTTCGAGCAGAATCGCTGGTGCGGTGCCGTTCGGCGAACTGTTCGCCGCGGCGGCTGATGTGATCGGCATAACCATCCTTCGCTTCGGTCCTCGGCCCGGGGGAGCCCGGCCCAGTCTGCCGCAAAGACGGGCCTTCTCCGCACTTCGGCCGCCGGGCATGTCCGCCACGCCGCGCACGGGCGACGGCGGGCGGACAGCCCGAGGACGGGCCCCCGGGACGGCGTCAGACGCCGAAAGCCGCCGGATATCGGATCGTGCCGCCCGCGGCGGCGGCCGAGCCGTCCAGCGTCATGGCCATCATCGCGTCGTCGGGGACGTCGAAGGTCGGCTTGATTCCATATGCGGAGGCACGTTCGAAGCCGAACCCCGGGTAGTACGCGGGATGCCCGAGCACGACCACCAGGACCTCACCGCGTGCCCGCGCCGCGTCCAGCACGGCCCGGACGACGGCCCGGCCCGCGCCCGTCCGCTGGAAACGGGGAGCCGTGGCGACCGGCGCCAGCGCGAGGGCCGGTGCGTCACCGACCCTGCACCGGGTCAGCAGCGCGTACGCCGCGACGGTGCCGTCCGCGGCCTCGGCCACGTACGACAGGCCGGGCAGCCATGCGTCCGGGTCCCGGCGCAGCGCGTCCACCAGCCGTGCCTCGTCCGGCGTGGGGAACGCGGCGGTGACCACCTCGCGGACGGCCGCGAGGTCCGCCTCGGTCTCGGGGCGGGCGCGCCAGCGGGGGTCGGCCGGGACGCACACGTAGCCGGTGCAGCCGTACGCGTCGCCGTGGTCGCGCCGCACGGCGATCTCGGCGCGGGCGCCGGCCACCGCCTCGGCCGTGCCGGGCGTGCGGGTGTCCGCCGCGTCGGCGCGCGCGGCGAGCTGCGCGTGGTACTCGTCCCAGTCGCTTCCGGGCAGGCGGTGCACCAGGCGCAGGGTGTAGCCGGCTGCCGAGACGGCGGCGCAGTTGCCGGCGGTGGTGCGCGGCGCGGCCCGCCCCCGGAAGGCGCGGGCGGCGGCCGGGGGAGCCGCGGTGGTCCACTCGCACGCCGTCACGACGAGTGAGCCGTCCGGCGCGAGAAGCCGCCGGCACGAGGCGAGCGCGGTGTCGAAACCGATCAGGTGCGCGGAGCCCTCCGCCCAGACGAGGTCGAACGACCCGTCGGGGAAGGCGGAGAGGTCCGCCATGTCGGCGCGGACGGTGCGGACGGCGTCGCCGAGCCCCCGGACGCCGGCGGCCCGGCGCAGTTCGTCGAGGGAGGGCTGGTGCACATCGACGGCGGTGACCTGCGCCCCCGCCTCCGCGGCGAGCAGCAGGGCGGACCGCCCGCGGCCGCAGCCCAGGTCGAGCACGCGCGGGCGTGCGGGCAGCGGCCCGGCGGCGGCCAGCAGGCGCCGGGAGGTGTCGTCGGAACCGGGGCCCTGGCGCGGCAGACCGTGGCGCAGGGCGAGGAAGGCGTCGTGCAGTGTGATGTCGGACAACGTGGAACCCCATGGATGAATCGGGCACCCGCCGACGGGACGACCGGGCCCGGCGACAGCCGGACGGCCGGTCGGATCAGCTCGGATCAGTGTCGGCCGGAAGCCCGGGAGCCGGAGATGACGGGCCGGGCGCCGCGCGAGGCGGCCTTCGCCGTGACAGTCATCCTTCTCAGCTCCTCCCGGGGGCGGCCGCCCGCTGCGCGCGGGTCCGGCCGGGGGCGTCCACACGCCCCTGCCGGCACCCTAACAACAACCGCCCGGCTCAGTGACAGAGTTTCGCCTCGTGCTCGGCGTGACCGGCGGGCTCCAGCTGGAACGTGCAGTGCTCGACGTCGAAGTGCCCGCCGATGCAGCCCTGGAGTTCGTGCAGCAGTTTCTCGTGTCCGACCGCGTCCAGCACGTCCTGGCTCACCACCACGTGCGCGGAGAGGACGGGCATGCCCGAGGTGATGGTCCACGCGTGCAGGTCGTGCACGTCCGCGACGCCGGGCAGCGCGAGGATGTGCTCGCGCACCTCTGCCATGTCCACGCCCTTGGGCGCGGCCTCCAGCAGGACGTCGAGCGTCTCGCGCAGCAGCCGCACCGTGCGCGGCACGATCATCAGGCCGATGGCGAGCGAGGCGATCGGGTCCGCGTACTGCCAGCCCGTGGCCATGATGACGGCCGCCGAGACCAGCACCGTCACCGAGCCCAGCGCGTCCGCCAGCACCTCCAGATACGCGCCCCGGACGTTGAGGCTCTCCTTCTGCCCGCGTATCAGCAGGGAGAGGGAGACCATGTTGGCCACCAGGCCGACGAGCGCGAAGACGACGGTCAGACCGCTGCGCGTCTCGGTGGGTGTGATGAAACGCTCCACCGCCTCGAAGAGCAGGAAGCCGCCGACGCCGAGCAGCAGCAGAC
The DNA here is from genome assembly GCF_008042045.1 of Streptomyces sp. T39. GTDB lineage: Bacteria > Actinomycetota > Actinomycetes > Streptomycetales > Streptomycetaceae > Streptomyces. The sequence goes on along the minus strand of NZ_RDBP01000054.1, from coordinate 143,779 downwards.
AGTTGGCCAGTGCCGCCAGGATCTCGGCCCGGGCGTAGCCGAAGGTCCGGTTGTCACCGGCGGGCCGGTTGGCGACATGGATGGCGAGCAGGGCCATGGCCAGGCCCACGGCGTCCGTGGCCATGTGGGCCGCGTCCGCGATCAGCGCCAGCGAACCGGAGAGCACACCGCCGACGATCTCCAGCACCATCACCCCGAGGGTGATGGCGAGCGCGATCCGCAGCCGGCCCCGGTGGGCCGCAGCCGCCGTACCGGTGGGAGGCGGGCCGCCGTGCGTGTGCCCGTGATCGTGCCCTGCCCCCATGGAACGCCTCCCGTTGTCGTGTGGCACGGGATCCCTCCCGTGCCCCTCGAGCCTCAGTGAACTACGGGTGGGGGGTATGGTCAACACGGCACTGAACACCGTTGTCATGTGCTCTGACCTGCGAAAATGCGTGCAGGTCAGGATGGGTGCGGCCGGACGGGCGACCCCGTCCCCCCGCCGGACGGTGCCCGCGGGGGGCGCTGTCCGGGACCCAGGTTTGGAGCCCGGGGTGATCATCGACAATGATGAGCCCGCGGGTCTCGGCGGCATGAACGGCCGATGAATTCCCGCACTTCTCCATCCGATAGCCTCTGCCGACGCGCCGCCGCCCCGGGGTCCGGGCCGGGCGCCGCCGTCCGCCAAGCACCGCCAGCCACAAGGAGTGGGTTCGTCTGTCGACCGCCATCCTCACCGGCCCGCCGGTACCCGGATCGTCGCTCGAAGGCGATCTGCGGTCGCTCGGTTTCGACGTGCGGACCGCCGACGGTCCCGGCGACGCGGCCCGGCTGCTCGCCGCGGCTCCCGCCGGCGACCGGGTCGCCCTCGTCGACCCCCGCTTCGTCGGTCACCTCCACGCCCTGCGCCTGGCGCTGACCGACCCGCGCTTCCCGGTGGCAGCCGTGACCGGCGCGCTCACCGCCCGGCCCGCGGCCCGTGCCGCGCTGACCGGGGCCGTCCGCGGCGTCACCGCCGGGGAGCCGGCCGCCGGCGAGGTGCTCGTCGACGAGGTCGCCGCGGCGCTCGACGCCGACGGCACCGCCGTGCACCGCCCCGAGCTGGGCTCGCTGGTCGCCGAGGTGCCCGCCGAGGCCCAGGAGCGGCACGAGGCCCGTTCCCGGGTCGACGCCGTCGACGACGAGGCGATCCGGCTGCGCTCCGCGGTGAAGGCCCGGGACGGCTTCTTCACCACCTTCTGCATCAGCCCCTACTCGCGCTACATCGCCCGCTGGTGCGCCCGCCGGGGGCTGACCCCGAACCAGGTCACCACCGCCTCGCTGATCACCGCGCTGATCGCGGCGGGCTGCGCCGCCACCGGCACCCGGACCGGCTACGTGGCCGCCGGAGTGCTGCTGCTCCTCTCCTTCGTCCTGGACTGCACCGACGGGCAGCTCGCCCGTTACTCCCTGCAGTACTCGACGATGGGCGCCTGGCTCGACGCCACGTTCGACCGGGCCAAGGAGTACGCCTACTACGCGGGCCTCGCCCTGGGCGCCGCCCGCGGCGGCGACGACGTGTGGGCGCTCGCGCTCGGCGCGATGGTCCTCCAGACCTGCCGGCACGTCGTCGACTTCTCGTTCAACGAGGCCAACCACGACGCCACGGCGAACACCAGCCCCACCGCCGCCCTGTCGGACCGGCTGGACAGCGTGGGCTGGACGGTGTGGGCCCGGCGCATGATCGTGCTGCCCATCGGCGAACGCTGGGCCATGATCGCCGTGCTCACCGCCCTGACCACGCCCCGCGTCGTCTTCTACGCGCTCCTCGTCGGCTGCGCCTTCGCCGCCTGCTACACCACCGCGGGCCGTGTGCTGCGGTCCCTGACCCGCAGGGCCCGCAGGACCGAGCGCGCCACCGCGGCGCTGGCCGACCTCACCGACACCGGCCCGCTGGCCGGCGCCGTGGCCCGCGCCGCGTCCGCCGCCGCCCGGCGCCTGCCGGGCGTCGTCCCGCTCGCCGCGGCCGTCGCCGGCGCCGCCGCGCTGGTGCTCTGCGCGGCCCTCACCGGCCACGGCTCCGGCTGGACCGTGGCCGCGGCCGTCGTGTACTGCCTCACCTCCGGTATCGCCGTCGCCCGGCCGCTCGGCGGCCCCCTGGACTGGCTGGTGCCCCCCGTGTTCCGCGCCGCCGAGTACGGCACCGTGCTCGTCCTCGCCGCCGGCGCGGAGGTGAACGGGGCCCTGCCCGCGGCTTTCGGCCTGGTGGCGGCCGTCGCCTACCATCACTACGACACCGTGTACCGCATCCGCGGCGGCACGGGCGCGCCCCCGCACTGGCTGGTGCGGGTGATCGGCGGGCACGAGGGGCGGGTCCTGGCAGTGGCACTGCTGGCCTTCCTGCTGGACGGCGAGGACTTCGCCGTCGCCCTCACGGCCCTCGCCGCGGCCGTGGCCCTCGTGGTGCTGACCGAGAGCATCCGCTTCTGGACGGCAGCCGCCCGCGGTGGTGCACCCGCCGTACACGACGAAGGAGAACCCGCATGATCGGCCTCGTACTGGCAGCCGGTGCCGGACGGCGTCTGCGCCCCTACACCGACACGCTCCCGAAGGCCCTCGTGCCCGTGGACGGCGAGACGACCGTCCTCGACCTCACCCTCGGCAACTTCGCCGAGATCGGGCTCACCGAGGCCGCGATCGTCGTCGGCTACCGCAAGGAGGCCGTCTACGAGCGCAAGGCGGCCCTGGAGGCGAAGTACGGCCTGAAGCTCACCCTCGTCGACAACGACAAGGCCGAGGAGTGGAACAACGCCTACTCCCTGTGGTGCGCCCGTGACGTGCTCGCCGAGGGCGTCATCCTCGCCAACGGCGACACCGTCCACCCCGTCTCCGTCGAGCGGACGCTGCTCGCCGCCCGCGGCGAGGGCCGGCGGATCATCCTCGCCCTCGACGCGGTCAAGCAGCTGGCCGACGAGGAGATGAAGGTCATCACCGCCGAGGGCAGGGGCGTCACCCGGATCACCAAGCTGATGGACCCGGCCACCGCGACCGGCGAGTACATCGGCGTCACGCTGATCGAGCCGGAGGCCGCCGCCGACCTCGCCGACGCGCTGAAGGCCACCTTCGAGCGCGACCCGGACCTCTACTACGAGGACGGATACCAGGAGCTGGTCGACCGCGGCTTCACCATCGACGTGGCCCCCATCGGCGAGGTGCAGTGGGTCGAGATCGACAACCACGACGACCTCGCGAAGGGCCGTGGGATCGCGTGCCAGTACTGACCCGGCTCATCCCCTCTCCGGTCGTCGTCGACATCCGCTCGGGTGCCCTCGACGACCTCGCGGGGATCCTCGCCGACCAGCGCATCTCCGCCTCCGGCAAGCTCGCGTTCGCCGTCAGCGGCGGCTCCGGCCGCGCGCTGCGCGACCGGCTGTCCCCGGCCCTGCCGGGCGCCGACTGGTACGAGGTCTGCGACGGCACCATCGACTCCGCGGTGCAGCTCGCCGACGACATCAAGGGCCGGCGCTACGACGCCGTCGTCGGCCTCGGCGGCGGCAAGATCATCGACGCGGCCAAGTACGCGGCCGCCCGGGTCGGCCTGCCGCTGGTCGCGGTCGCGACCAACCTCGCCCACGACGGCCTGTGCTCGCCGATCTCGATCCTCGACAACGACAACGGCCGCGGCTCCTACGGCGTCCCCTCGCCGATCGCCATGGTGATCGACCTCGACGTGGTCCGCGACGCCCCGGTCCGCTTCGTCCGCTCCGGCATCGGCGACGCGATCTCCAACATCTCGGCCATCGCCGACTGGGAACTCGCGCACAAGGTCAACGGCGAGCCCGTCGACGGCCTCGCCGCCGCGATGGCCCGCACCGCGGGCGAGGCGGTGCTGCGCCACCCCGGCGGCGTCGGCGACGACGAGTTCCTCACCGTGCTCGCCGAGGCCCTGGTCCTGTCCGGCATCGCCATGTCGATCAGCGGCGACTCCCGCCCCTCGTCCGGCGCCTGCCACGAGATCAGCCACGCCTTCGACCTGCTGTACCCCCAGCGGGCCGCCAGCCACGGCGAGCAGGTCGGCCTCGGCGCCGCGTTCGCCATGCACCTGCGCGGCGCGCACGACGACGCGCGGCTCTTCGCCGACGTGCTGCGCCGGCACGGGCTGCCCGTCCTGCCGCAGGAGATCGGGTTCTCCACGGACGAGTTCGTCCGTGCCGTGGAGTACGCACCGCAGACCCGCCCGGGACGGTTCACCGTCCTGGAGCACCTCGACCTCAGCCACGACCAGATCAGGGACGCGTACGCCGACTATGCCAAAACCATCAGTAGCTGAACTCCGCCCGGTCGTTCACCCGGCGGGCGTGAAGGACCGGCGTAGCGGGGAACACTGGGGCGGCCGCCTCTACATGCGGGAGATCTCGCTGCGGATAACCCGGCACCTGGTCGTCACCCGGATCACGCCCAACCAGCTGACGTACGTGATGACCCTGTGCGGTGTGCTCGCGGCCCCCGCCCTGCTGGTGCCGGGCGTCTGGGGCGCCGTCCTCGGCGTGGTGATGGTGCAGCTGTACCTGCTGCTCGACTGCGTCGACGGCGAGGTCGCCCGCTGGAAGAAGCAGTTCTCGCTGGGCGGCGTCTACCTGGACCGGGTCGGCGCCTACCTGTGCGACGCCGCGGTCCTGGTCGGCTTCGGCCTGCGCGCCGCCGACCTGTGGGGCCCCGGCCGGATCGACTGGCTGTGGGCGTTCCTCGGCACCCTGGCGGCCCTCGGCGCCATCCTGATCAAGGCCGAGACCGACCTCGTCGGCGTCGCCCGCCACCAGGGCGGCCTGCCGCCCGTCAAGGAGTCGGCCTCCGAGCCGCGCTCCTCGGGCATGGCGCTCGCCCGCAGGGCGGCCGGGGCGCTCAAGTTCCACCGGCTCGTCCTCGGCATCGAGGCGTCGCTGCTGATCCTGGTCCTGGCGGTCGTGGACACGGTCAGGGACGACCTGTTCTTCTCCCGCCTCGGTGTCGCCGTCCTCGCCGGCATCGCGATGCTGCAGACCGTGCTCCACCTCGTGTCGATCCTGGCGTCGAGCAGGCTGAAGTGACCGCACCGCTCACCCTGGGCGCGGTGATCATCACGATGGGCACCCGCCCCGCCGAGCTGCGCGCCCTGCTCGATTCGGTCGCCGCGCAGGAGGGCGACCGGATCGAGGTGGTCGTCGTCGGCAACGGCGCCCCTGTCCGGGACGTGCCCGAGGGTGTGCGCACCGTGGAGCTGCCCGAGAACCTGGGCATCCCCGCGGGGCGCAACGTCGGCATCGAGGCGTTCGGCCCCGGTGGCCGTGACGTCGACGTCCTGCTCTTCCTGGACGACGACGGGCTGCTGGCCGGGCGGGACACCGGGCGGCTGGTCCGGGAGGCCTTCGCGGCCGATCCGCGGCTCGGCATCGTCGGCTTCCGCATCGCGGACCCGGAGACCGGGCTCACCCAGCGGCGCCACGTGCCCCGCCTGCGCGCCGGCGACCCGATGCGCTCCTCGCGGGTGACGACGTTCCTGGGGGGAGCCAACGCCGTGCGGACCGCCCTGCTCGGTGAGGTGGGACCCCTGCCCGGGGAGTTCTTCTACGCGCACGAGGAGACCGACCTCGCCTGGCGGGCGCTGGACGCCGGCTGGGGCATCGAGTACCGGTCGGACATGGTGCTGCTGCACCCGACGACGCCGCCGTCCCGCCATGCCGTGTACCACCGCATGGTCGCGCGCAACCGCGTCTGGCTGGCCCGCCGCAACCTGCCTCTGCCGCTGATCCCGCTCTACCTCGGCGTGTGGATCCTGCTGACGCTGCTGAGGCGGCCGACGGCGGCCGCGCTGAGGGCCTGGTTCGGCGGGTTCGCGGAGGGCTGGCGCACCCCCTGCGGGCCCAGGCGGCCCATGAGGTGGCGTACGGTGTGGCGGCTCACCCGGCTGGGCCGACCCCCTGTCGTCTGACAAGCTCGGCTCTGACAACATCTGGGCCGTAGAACACCTGCGGGACACAGATTTCCCCCGAACGCCGCGCATGTGAACACGAAAGTCTCAACTTGTGAGTGACACAACCCACGACGGTGCCGTCGCGACGAGCCCGGCGCCGTCACCCGACGACGGTCTCACCCCGTCGCAGCTCGCCGAGAAGTACGGCCTGGCGGTCAGCGGTGCCCGTCCCGGCCTGCTCGAGTACGTCAGCCAGCTGTGGGGTCGGCGGCACTTCATCCTGGCCTTCTCCCAGGCCAAGCTGACGGCCCAGTACAGCCAGGCGAAGCTCGGCCAGCTGTGGCAGGTCGCGACGCCGCTGCTCAACGCACTCGTCTACTTCCTGATCTTCGGGCTGATCCTCCAGGCCAACCGGGGCATGTCGACCGACGTGTACGTCCCGTTCCTGGTGACGGGTGTGTTCGTCTTCACCTTCACGCAGAGCTCGGTGATGGCCGGTGTCCGGGCCATCGCCGGCAACCTCGGCCTGGTCCGCGCGCTGCACTTCCCGCGCGCGTCGCTGCCGGTGTCGTTCTCGCTCCAGCAGCTCCAGCAGCTGCTGTTCTCCATGGTCGTGCTGATCGCGGTCGTCGTGGTCTTCGGTTCGATGCCGACCTGGTCGTGGCTGCTGGTGGTGCCCGCACTGGCGCTCCAGTTCGTCTTCAACACCGGCCTGGCGCTGATCATGGCCCGGCTCGGTTCCAAGACGCCCGACCTCGCGCAGCTGATGCCGTTCATCATGCGCACGTGGCTGTACGCGTCCGGTGTGATGTTCTCCATCCCGGAGATGCTCAAGGACCGTCCGGCCTGGATCGCGGACGTCCTGATGTACAACCCGGCGGCCGTGTACATGGACCTCATCCGGTTCGCCCTGATCGACGAGTACGGCTCCTCGAACCTGCCGGACCACGTGTGGGCGGCGGGGCTCGGCTGGGCCCTCCTCGTCGGGATCGGGGGCTTCGTGTACTTCTGGAAGGCGGAGGAGCGGTACGGCCGTGGCTGACAAGATCGACATCAACGGCGGAGCCCGTGTCCCCACGGTCATCGCCGACGACGTGCACATCGTCTACCGGGTGAACGCCGGCAGCGGCGGCAAGGGCAGCGCCACCGCGGCCCTCAGCCGGATCCTGCGCCGCGAGAAGGGCGAGTCGCGCGGTGTGCGCAAGGTGCACGCGGTCCGCGGTGTCACCTTCACCGCCTACCGCGGCGAGGCCATCGGCCTCATCGGCACCAACGGCTCCGGCAAGTCGACCCTGCTGCGGGCCATCGCCGGCCTGCTGCCCACCGAGAGCGGCAAGGTCTACACCGACGGCCAGCCCTCGCTGCTCGGCGTCAACGCCGCCCTGATGAACGACCTGACGGGCGAGCGCAACGTCATACTCGGCGGCCTGGCCATGGGGATGTCCCGCGAGGAGATCCGCGAGCGCTACCAGGGCATCGTCGACTTCTCCGGCATCAACGAGAAGGGCGACTTCATCACCCTGCCGATGCGCACCTACTCGTCGGGCATGGCCGCCAGGCTCCGGTTCTCCATCGCCGCCGCGAAGAACCACGACGTGCTGATGATCGACGAGGCGCTGGCCACCGGTGACCGGCGCTTCCAGATCCGGTCCGAGCAGCGCATCCGTGAGCTCCGCAAGGAGGCGGGCACGGTCTTCCTGGTCAGCCACAGCAACAAGTCGATCAGGGACACCTGCGACCGCGTCCTGTGGCTGGAGAAGGGCGAGCTGCTGATGGACGGGCCCACCGACGAGGTCATCAAGGCGTACGAGAAGGAGACGGGCAAGTAGCCCGCGTCCCGTCACGACCCGGGGACCCCCGCCGCGGCCGCGCGGTGGGGGTCCCGGCGTGTCCGGGGGCCGTTCCCGGGCAAGTGCCTCCCGCCGTGCGGGAGTCGGCCCCGGCCGGGGCGGGAGCGCGGTCCGCGGCGGGGGACCCCCGCGACGGCACGCCGCCTTGTACAACGTAAGCTGTAGCAGTGCTCATTCGCGGCAAGTGCGAAGATTTCGCCGTATATGCCGCAGTGTCGACGGTCGAAGGTGCCGGGAGCGGACAGCGGCGTGTCCGAAATGGGTTGTATTGGGTCGGCAGTGTAGAACGGGAGATGTGACGGCCATGACGGAAACCCTCCAGCTCCGCGAGGCTCCCGCCGTCCCCGCGGGACCGGGCAGAGCCCTGTGACGGCCGCCCGCCGGACGCGCGGGGCCCCCGCCCGCGCCACCCTCGACAAGGCCGCCGACGAGAACTTCCCCGTCGCCCCCTTCTTCTTGCCCCGCGCCTGGCGCGACGACCTCATGGCGGTCTACGGCTTCGCCCGCCTCGTCGACGACATCGGCGACGGCGACCTCGCACCCGGCGGTGAGGACGCCCGGCTGCTCGGCGTCGCCCCCGAGAAGGCCGCCGACCCGCTCGCGCTGCTCGACGCCTTCGAGACCGACCTCCTGCGGGTCTTCGGCCCCGCCGCCGAGACCCCGCGCCACCCCCTGCTGAGCGCCCTGCGCCCCACCGTCCGGCGCCACGCGCTCACCCCCGAACCCTTCCTCGGCCTCGTCGCCGCCAACCGGCAGGACCAGCTGGTCCGCCGCTACGCCACCTGGGACGACCTGCGCGACTACTGCCGGCTCTCCGCCGACCCCGTCGGCCGGCTCGTCCTCGCCCTCACCGGCACCGCGAGCCCCGAGCGCGTCCGCCGCTCCGACGCCGTGTGCACCGCGCTCCAGGTCGTCGAACACCTCCAGGACGTCGCCGAGGACCTCGCCCGCGACCGGATCTACCTCCCCGCCGAGGACCTGGACCGCTTCCGGGTCGGCGAGGACGACCTCGCCGCCCCCACCGCGAACGCCTCCGTCCGCGCGCTGATCGCCTTCGAGGCGGACCGCGCCGCCCGCCTGCTCGACGAGGGCACGGCCCTCGTCGGCAGCGTCCACGGGCGGCTGCGGCTGCTGCTCGCCGGATTCGTCGGCGGTGGGCGTGCCGCCCTCGCCGCGATCGCCGCCGCCGGACATGATGTGCTGCCCGGACCGCCCAAAGCCGCAAGGACCGACGTGCTGCGCGAAACGGCCGCCGTCCTGCGACGAGCACGTAGAAAGGGATGAGCCGGACGATGGAGGGACCGACCCGCATGCCTGCGCCGGTGCAGGCCGCATACCGCTACTGCGAGGCCGTGACCGGCCAGCAGGCCCGTAACTTCGCGTACGGCATCAGGCTGCTCCCCGCCGGCAAGCGCCAGGCCATGTCCGCGCTCTACGCCTTCTCCCGCAGGGTCGACGACATCGGCGACGGCACCCTCGCCCCCGAGACCAAGCACGTGCGGCTGGAGGACACCCGCGCCCTGCTCGACCGCATCCGCAAGGGCGACGTCGAGGACGACGACACCGACCCCGTCGCCGTGGCCCTCGCCGACGCCGCCCAGCGCTACCCCCTGCCGCTCGACGGGCTCGACGAACTCATCGACGGCGTCCTGATGGACGTCCGCGGCACCACCTACGAGACCTGGGACGACCTCAAGGTCTACTGCCGCTGCGTCGCCGGAGCCATCGGACGTCTCTCCCTCGCGGTGTTCGGCACCCAGCCCGGCGCCCGCGGCGCCGAACGCGCCCCCGAGTACGCCGACACCCTCGGACTCGCCCTCCAGCTCACCAACATCCTCCGCGACGTCTGCGAGGACGCGGCCGGCGGACGGATCTACCTCCCCGCCGACGACCTCGCCAAGTTCGGCTGCTCCGACGGCTTCGGCTCCGGGCGCCCGCCGGCCGGCGCCGACTTCGCCGGCCTCGTCCACTACGAAGTCCGGCGCGCCCGCGCCCTGTTCACCGAGGGATACCGGCTGCTGCCGATGCTGGACCGCCGCAGCGGCGCCTGCGTCGCCGCGATGGCCGGCATCTACCGCCGCCTCCTGGACCGCATCGAACGCGACCCAGGCGCCGTGCTCCGGGGCCGGGTCTCGCTGCCCGGACACGAGAAGGCGTACGTCGCCGTCCGCGGCCTGTCCGGCTTCGACGCCCGGGGCATCGGGCGCCAGGGCCACGGGAGCCGGCCGTGACGGCGCCGCACGCCCCCGCACCCCGCCGCCCGCGCACCGCGGACGCCCCGCACCGAAGGGGGACCGCATGACGTCCGCACCGGGCCGCGCCGTGGTGATCGGCGGCGGCATCGCCGGCGTCACCGCCGCGCTGCGCCTCGCCGACGCCGGACTCGGGGTCACCCTCCTCGAAGGACGGCCCCGCCTCGGCGGACTCGCCTTCTCCTTCCGGCGCGGGGACCTCACCGTCGACAACGGACAGCACGTCTACCTGCGCTGCTGCACCGCCTACCGCTGGTTCCTCGACCGCGTCGGCGGCACCGCCCTCGCCCCCCTCCAGGACCGGCTCGACGTGCCCGTGCTCGACGTCGCCGGCCCCCGCGGGCCCCGCCTCGGCCGGCTCCGCCGCACCGCGCTGCCCGTCCCGCTCCACCTGGCCGGCGGCCTCGCCCGCTACCCCCACCTCTCCCTCGCCGAACGCGCGGGCGTCGCACGCGCCGCGCTCGCCCTGAAGAAGCTCGACCCCGCCGACCCCGCGCTCGACGGCATCGACTTCGCCACCTGGCTCGGCCGCCACGGGCAGTCCCCGCGCACCGTCGCCGCCCTGTGGGACCTCGTCGGCGTCGCCACCCTCAACGCCCGCGCCCCGCAGGCGTCCATGCAACTGGCCGCCATGGTCTTCCGGACGGGCCTGTTGTCCGAGCCGGGCGCCGCCGACATCGGATGGGCCCGCGTCCCCCTCGGCGAACTCCACGACACCCTCGCCCGCAAGGCCCTCGACGAGGCCGGCGTCGTGACCGAGCTCTCCACCCGCGTACGGCACATCGGCCGCGGCGACGACGGCCGCTGGCGCGTCGCCGCCGGCACGGGGCACCTCGACGCCGACACCGTCGTCCTCGCCGTCGCCCAGCGCGAGGCGCACGCCCTGCTGCCCGACGGCGCGCTCGACGACCCCGACCGGCTGCTCGACATCACCACGTCGCCCATCCTCAACGTCCACGTCCTGTACGACCGCACGGTGCTGCGCCGCCCCTTCTTCGCCGCTCTCGGCACCCCCGTGCAGTGGGTCTTCGACCGCACCGAGGCGGCGGGCGTCCGGCAGGGCCAGTACCTGGCCCTGTCCCAGTCCGCCGTCGAGGACGAGATCGACGACCCCGTCGCCGTCCTGCGGGAGCGCTACCTGCCCGAGCTGGAACGTCTGCTGCCCGCCGCGCGCGGCGCACGGGTCCGCGACTTCTTCGTCACCAGGGAGCGCAACGCGACGTTCACGCCCGCCCCGGGCGTCGGACGGCTCCGGCCGGGTGCGCGCACCACGGCACCCGGCCTGTACCTTGCTGGCGCGTGGACTGCCACCGGCTGGCCCGCGACCATGGAGGGTGCCGTGCGCAGCGGCTTCAGTGCCGCAGACGCTGCGCTCTCCACGCTCGGCCGCCGCCAAGAACATCCGCTCGAGGAGGCGGCGTGAGCACCAGTACTGGAACCAGAGGAGTAAGCGTGCCGACAGTGCCCTCGGCTCATCCGGCTGAAGACACCGCACAGACCGCAACGACCGCGCCCGGCACGGACATCGCCGCCCTGCTCGAACGCGGACGCACCCTGTCCACGCCGGTGCTGCGCGCGGCCGTGGACCGCCTCGCCGCGCCCATGGACACCGTGGCCGCCTACCACTTCGGCTGGATCGACGCGGAGGGCAACCCCGCGGAGGGCGACGGCGGCAAGGCCGTGCGCCCCGCGCTCGCACTGCTGTCCGCCGAGGCCGCGGGCGCCGCCCCCGAGGTCGGCGTCCCCGGCGCCGTCGCCGTGGAACTGGTCCACAACTTCTCGCTGCTCCACGACGACCTCATGGACGGCGACGAACAGCGCAGGCACCGGGACACCGTGTGGAAGGTCCACGGCCCCGCCCAGGCCATCCTCGTCGGCGACGCGCTGTTCGCCCTCGCGGGCGAGATCCTGCTGGAACTCGGGACCGTGGAAGCCGGCCGGGCCACCCGCCGACTGACCACCGCCACCCGCAAGCTCATCGACGGCCAGGCGCAGGACATCTCCTACGAGCACCGCGAGCGGGTCACCGTCGAGGAATGCCTGGAGATGGAGGGCAACAAGACCGGCGCGCTGCTGGCCTGCGCCGTCTCCATCGGCGCCGTCCTCGGCGGCGCCGACGACCGGACCGCCGACACCCTGGAGGCGTACGGCTACCACCTCGGCCTCGCCTTCCAGGCCGTCGACGACCTGCTCGGCATCTGGGGCGACCCCGTCGCCACCGGCAAGCAGACCTGGAGCGACCTGCGCCAGCGCAAGAAGTCCCTGCCGGTGGTCGCCGCGCTCGCCGCGGGCGGACCGGCCTCCGAGCGGCTCGCCGAACTCCTCGCCGCCGACGCCAAGAGCAACGACTTCGACAGCTTCTCCGAGGAGGAGTTCGCCGTCCGGGCGGCCCTCATCGAGGAGGCGGGCGGCCGCGAGTGGACCGCCCAGGAGGCACGGCGCCAGCACACGGTCGCCGTCGAGGCGCTCGGCCGGGTGGACATGCCGGAAACGGTCCGCGCACAGCTCACCGCGCTCGCGGACTTCGTCGTCGTACGAAAGAGATGATCGCCATCACCCGCAGGACCCCCGCGTGCCGCGCCACCGCGCCGCGCAGAAACGTCACACGCGGCACCGCCGCGTGCGGTACCGGCACCCCACGGAGCATCCGCCGCACCATATGAAGCGCGTCGCCGGCCGGTGACGCCACCGCGTCACCGGCCGACGTCATACCCCAGCTCAGCAGAGACCACTGCCACGAAGGGGAGACCATGACTGCGACGACCGACGGAAGCGGCGGGCCCCTGGGGGCCGGCCCCGCACCTGCCGGCGAGACCCGTACCACCACCCGGGGGCCCGAGGCCCCCGCCCCGCACGACCTCAAGGAGAGCGCCGCCCGCGCCGCGGAACGCGCCGTCGAGCACCTGCTCGCACGCCAGGACACCGAAGGCTGGTGGAAGGGCGACCTCGAGACCAATGTGACCATGGACGCCGAGGACCTCCTGCTCCGGCAGTTCCTCGGCATCCGCGACGAGGCGACCACCGAGGCGTCCGCCCGCTTCGTGCGCGGACAGCAGCGCGACGACGGCACCTGGGCCTCCTTCTACGGCGGCCCCGGCGAACTGTCCACCACCGTCGAGGCGTACGTCGCCCTGCGCCTCGCGGGCGACCGGCCCGACGACCCCCACATGCTGCGTGCCGCCAGCTGGATCCGCGGCCGGGGCGGCATCGCGGCGAGCCGCGTCTTCACCCGCATCTGGCTCGCCCTGTTCGGCTGGTGGAAGTGGGACGACCTCCCCGAACTGCCGCCGGAACTGATCTTCCTGCCGAAGTGGTTCCCGCTGAACATCTACGCCTTCGGCTGCTGGGCGCGGCAGACCATCGTCCCGCTGAGCGTGGTGTCCGCGCTGCGGCCGGTGCGCCCCGCCCCGTTCACCCTGGACGAACTGCACACCGACCCCGCCGCGCCCAGCAGCCGAAGGCGTAGATGTTCAGCGGGAACCACTTCGGCAGGAAGATCAGTTCCGGCGGCAGTTCGGGGAGGTCGTATCAGTTCCGGCGGCAGTTCGGGGAGGTCGTGACGGCGAAGCGGTCCAGCGAGGCGATCCCGGCACGCATCACGGGGTGTTCGCGGTCGTAGCCGAGCAGATGGAGGGCGATCACCGAGTAGACGGCCGGCGGCTGGATGCCGCCCCAGCATCCGTCGTTCTCCTGGCGTTCGATGATCCAGCGSGCCGACCGCGCCCTGCACCTCTACCACCGGGTGGCGCCGCGCCGGCTGCGGCGCACGGCGATGAACAACGCGGCCCGCTGGATCATCGAACGCCAGGAGAACGACGGATGCTGGGGCGGCATCCAGCCGCCGGCCGTCTACTCGGTGATCGCCCTCCATCTGCTCGGCTACGACCGCGAACACCCCGTGATGCGTGCCGGGATCGCCTCGCTGGACCGCTTCGCCGTCTGGCGCGAGCAGGACGGACTGCCGGTCCGCATGATCGAGGCGTGCCAGTCGCCGGTCTGGGACACCTGCCTCGCCACCGTCGCCCTGGCCGACGCCGGTCTGCCCGCCGACCACCCGGCCCTGGTGAAGGCCGCCGACTGGATGCTGGGCGAACAGGTCGTCAGGCCCGGCGACTGGGCGGTGCGCCGGCCGCAGCTCAATCCCGGCGGCTGGGCGTTCGAGTTCCACAACGACAACTACCCCGACACCGACGACACGGCCGAGGTCGTGCTCGCCCTGCGCCGGGTCGACCACGGCGAGCCGGCACGCGTGGACGCGGCCGTCGCCCGCGGCGTGCGCTGGACTCTCGGCATGCAGTCCCGCAACGGGGCCTGGGGCGCCTTCGACGCCGACAACACCGGCACGCTCCCCAACAAGCTGCCCTTCTGCGACTTCGGCGAGGTGATCGACCCGCCCTCCGCCGACGTCACCGCCCATGTCGTCGAGATGCTGGCCCACGAGGGCATGGCCGACCACCCCCGCACCCGGCGCGGCATCCAGTGGCTCCTCTCCGAACAGGAGCCCAACGGCGCCTGGTTCGGCCGCTGGGGCGTCAACTACCTCTACGGAACCGGCTCGGTCGTACCCGCCCTGATCGCGGCCGGACTGCCCGCCGCGCATCCCGCCGTCCGCCGCGCGGTCGGCTGGCTGCGCTCCGTCCAGAACGACGACGGAGGCTGGGGCGAGGACCTGCGCTCCTACCGGGAACGCGGAGCGATCGGCCGCGGCACCTCCACCGCGTCCCAGACCGCCTGGGCGCTCCTCGCACTCCTCGCGGCGGGCGAGGAGGACGGCGCGGCCGCCCGCCGGGGCATCGCCTGGCTGACGTCCGCCCAGCGCCCCGACGGCTCCTGGGACGAACCGGAGTTCACCGGCACCGGCTTCCCCTGGGACTTCTCGATCAACTACCACCTCTACCGGCAGGTCTTCCCGCTCACCGCCCTCGGCCGCTACGTCCACGGCGAACCGGTCGTCGGGGCCGCGGCCGCCCGCAGGGGCCGCTGATGGGCACCGTGCCGGAACCCGACGGCTCCGGCCCGCCGCTGCTGATCGCCTGCGCCCTCGGCATCGAGAGGCTCGCCCTGCGGGGCGGCCTCACGGGCCGGAGCGCCGGCGGCGGCGCGGCCCGGGTCCTGCGCACCGGCATGGGACCGGCCAACGCCGCACGGGCCGTCCTCGCTGCCTGCTCCGGCGAACCCCTCAGGGAGGCCGCCGTCATCGCCTCCGGCTTCTGCGCCGGCCTGGTGCCGGGCATGCACCCCGGAGATCTCGTCGTCGCCGACGGGACCAGCGCCGACGGCGTCACCACCCCGTGCACCGCCGCGGCCCTGCTGCGCGACGCGGTCGCCAGGGCCGTCCCCGGCCGCGCCGTGCACGGCGGGGTGCTGGCGGGCGTCGACCACGTGGTGCGCGGCCCCGAGCGCGCCTTGCTGGAGGCCACCGGGGCGATCGCCGTCGACATGGAGTCGGCCGCCACGCTGGGCAGCGCACTGAGCGCCGGCCCCCGCCCCGTTGCCGCCGTCCGGGTGGTCGTGGACGCCCCGGAGCACGAGCTGGTCCGTATCGGCACGGTACGCGGGGGAATATCGGCCTTCCGTGTTCTCCGCGCCGTGCGTCCCGCATTCCACGAATGGCACCGTTCTTTGCTGCTCCCCAGGAGGTGAGCCAGATGGCCATGCCGCTCCGCCAGACCATCAGGGTCGGTACGTATCTCTTCGAACAGAAGCTCCGCAGGCGGGAGAAGTTCCCGCTGATCGTCGAACTGGAGCCGCTCTACGCGTGCAACCTGGCGTGCGAGGGGTGCGGGAAGATCCAGCACCCGGCCGGTGTGCTCAAGCAGCGGATGCCGGTGGCGCAGGCGGTCGGGGCGGTCCTGGAGTCCGGTGCCCCGATGGTCTCCATCGCCGGCGGCGAGCCGCTGATGCACCCCCAGATCGACGAGATCGTCCGCCAGCTGGTCGCCCGCAGGAAGTACGTCTTCCTCTGCACCAACGCCGTGCTGCTGCGCAAGAAGATCGAGAAGTTCACCCCCTCGCCCTATTTCGCCTTCGCGGTGCACATCGACGGGCTGCGCGAGCGGCACGACGCCTCGGTCGCCAAGGAGGGCGTCTTCGACGAGGCGGTGGAGGCGATCAAGGAGGCCAAGCGCCGCGGCTTCCGGGTCACCACCAACTCGACCTTCTTCAACACCGACACCCCGCAGACCGTCGTCGAGGTCCTCGACTACCTCAACGACGAGCTGAAGGTCGACGAGATGATGATCTCGCCCGCCTACGCCTACGAGAAGGCGCCCGACCAGGAGCACTTCCTCGGGGTCGAGCAGACCCGGGAACTGTTCCGCAAGGCGTTCTCCGGCGGCAACCGGCGGCGCTGGCGCCTCAACCACTCGCCCCTCTTCCTCGACTTCCTGGAGGGCAGGGCGGACTTCCCCTGCACCGCCTGGGCGATCCCCAACTACTCGCTCTTCGGCTGGCAGCGCCCCTGCTACCTGATGAGCGACGGCTACGTGCCCACCTACCGGCAGCTGATCGAGGAGACCGACTGGAACTCCTACGGCCGCGGCAAGGACGCCCGCTGCGCCAACTGCATGGCCCACTGCGGATACGAGCCCACCGCGGTCCTCGCCACGATGGGCTCCCTGAAGGAGTCGCTGCGCGCCGCACGCGAGTCCGTGTCGGGCTGACAGGGAAGCGGCAGGCGGCCGCGACCCCGGCCGCCGCCACCGCGGCACCGCCCGGCCGGACGCCGGGAGCGAGGAGCGAGGCAGATGAGGAGAGGCGAGCGATGACCCGGTCACCCGGAGGCTTCGACCTGACGGAGCTGCTGGCGCGGCGCGGAGCGGAACGCTACGAACTGCACAGCCGCCATCTCAACCACCAGCTACCCCGGATGCTGCGCACCATCGGCTTCGACAAGGTCTACGAGCGGGCCGAGGGCGCCTACTTCTGGGACGCCGAGGGCAACGACTACCTCGACATGCTGGCCGGCTTCGGCGTCATGGGCCTCGGACGCCACCACCCGGTCGTCCGCAAGGCGCTCCACGACGTCCTCGACGCGCAGCTCGCCGACCTCACCCGCTTCGACTGCCAGCCGCTGCCCGGACTCCTCGCCGAGCGGCTGCTCGCCCAGACCCCCCACCTCGACCGCGTCTTCTTCGGCAACAGCGGCACGGAGGCGGTGGAGACGGCGCTCAAGTTCGCCCGCCGCGCCACCGGCCGGCCGCGGGTCCTGTACTGCACCCACGCCTTCCACGGGCTCACGGCCGGCTCCCTGTCGGTCAACGGCGAGAACGCCTTCCGGGACGGGTTCGCCCCCCTGCTGCCCGACACGGCGGTCGAACTCGGCGACCTCGACGCGCTGGAGCGCGAACTGCGCACCGGGGACGTCGCCGCGCTCGTCGTCGAGCCGGTCCAGGGCAAGGGCGTCAATCCGGCGCCGCCCGGCTACCTCCGCTCCGCCCAGGAGCTGCTGCACGCCCACGGTGCGCTCCTCGTCGCGGACGAGGTGCAGACGGGGCTCGGCCGCACCGGCGACTTCTACGCCTTCCAGTACGAGGCGGGCGTCGAGCCCGACCTGGTCTGTGTGGCGAAGGCGCTCTCCGGCGGCTACGTGCCCGTCGGCGCCACCCTCGGCAAGGACTGGATCTTCAAGAAGGTCTATTCCTCCATGGACCGGGTCCTCGTGCACTCCGCCAGTTTCGGCTCCAACGCGCAGGCGATGGCGGCCGGTCTCGCCGTGCTGTCGGTCCTGGAGGACGAGCACGTCGTCGCCAACGCGCGCGTCACCGGCGAGCTGCTGCGGTCCCGGCTCGCGGCCCTGGTCGGCCGGTACGAGCTGCTGCACGAGGTCCGGGGCCGCGGGCTGATGATCGGCATCGAGTTCGGCCGGCCGGAGTCGATCGGGCTCCGCAGCCGCTGGGCGATGCTCCAGGCTGCTCGCAAGGGGCTGTTCGCGCAGATGGTCGTGGTGCCGCTGCTCCAGCGGCACCGGATCCTCACCCAGGTCTCCGGGGACCACATGGAGGTGATCAAGCTGATCCCGCCGCTGATCATCGGGGAGCGGGAGGTCGACCGCTTCGTGTCGGCGTTCACCGCCGTCATGGACGACGCCCACAACGGCGGCGGCCTGATGTGGGACTTCGGCAGGACCCTGGTGCGCCAGGCCGTCGGCAACCGCTGAGCGGGCCCTTCGTCCCCGAACCGGGGCTCCGTCCCGGTCTTTTGCCTCACAGGCAAGAAACTTGCCTCAGCGGCAAGTGAGTGGCGCAATGGACGCATGACCACATCCGCCGCAGCGCCGGCCGACGGGCTCGACCGCGTCGCCCCCCGGCTGCGCGACATGCGCCGCAGCAGAGGGCTGACCCTGGAGGCCGCCGCCCAGCGCGCCGGACTCTCGCCCGCCCATCTGTCACGTCTGGAGACCGGGAACCGCCAGCCCTCGCTGCCGATGCTGCTCGCGCTCGCCAGGATCTACGGTACGACGGTCGGCGAGGTGCTCGGCGAGCTGCCGCCCGAGGAGCAGCCCGTCATCAGGGGCGGCCGCACCGTCCCGATGAACGCCGACGGCTGGACGTACCACCAGGTCGGCGCCTCCGGCCGCGCCATGCAGGCGCTCCGGGTCGTGGTGCCGTACGGCGCGCAGGGCGATCTGGTCCGGGTGCATCCCGGCGAGGAGTGGCTGTACGTCCTCGACGGACGCCTGCGCCTCGCCCTCGGGGACACCGTCCACGAGCTCGCGCCCGGCGACAGCGCCCACTTCGACTCGCTGACGCCCCACCGGATCGCGGCGGCCACGCCCGCGGGCACCGAGCTGCTCTTCATGCACACCCTGCTCCAGAGCCCCGATGTCCACCCGCACGTCTGACCCGGAAGGTACGTGACGCAGCACATGTCGCACGATCCGCTGGACGGCAGGCAGCGCCCGGACGCGAGCCCGCGTGAGGACCGTTTCCCTCGCGGGCTGGTGATCCGTCTCTTCGCCTATCTGATCGCCGGCCACCTGGTGGCCGCCTTCCTGTACCTGCTGTTCCTCGTGGGCGGCCAGAACCAGTAGCGGGGCCCGTGGCACCGCGCGGCCGCCCCGCTCAGGCGTCCTCGACGAGCCGTTCGCGCAGCCGCTCGCGGGTCTCGGGGGAGAGGCCGAGGCCCTCGGAGAAGTACCGCTCGGTCCCGCCCCAGGTCTCGTCGATCGTCTCGAACGCGGCCGCCAGGTAGGCGGCGCGGGCGTCGAAGAGCGGGTTGAGCAGTTCCATGACCTCCGCCGACATGGCCTCCGGCGCATCCGAGCTGCGGCGCACCTTGTAGCGGCGGTGGGGGTCGTTGGACTTCAGGTAGTCCGCCTCGATGGCGTCGCGTTCGACGCCCACCGCGAGCAGGGTGACCGCGATGGAGAGACCGGCGCGGTCCTTGCCCGCCGCGCAGTGCATCAGCGCGGGCACGCTGTCCTCGGCGAGGGCGTGCAGCACGCGGCTGTGCTCGGCCGTCCGCTGGGTGACGATCAGGCGGTACGAGGCGATCATCCGGTCGGCGCCCTTGCCGTCCGCCAGGATCGCCTTGAGCTGGTCGAGGTTCCCGTCGCGGACCATCCGCCAGAACTCCGCACCGTCCGCCGGGTCGCTCAGCGGCAGGTTGACGTTGCGCACGCCGGGCAGCTCGACGTCCGGGCCCTCCAGCCGGTGGTCGGCGGCGTTGCGGAAGTCGAAGACCGTGTGCAGTCCGAGCGTCGTCAGGTACGCGGCGTCGCTCGCCGTGGCGTGCGCGAGATGGCCGCTGCGGAACAGCCGGCCGTACCGCACCCGCCGGCCGTCGACGGTGGGCAGCCCGCCGACGTCGCGGAAATTGCGGACTCCGGCGAGTTCGGGCTCTGTCGACGGGGCCTGCGGCAGCTGCTGCGTCACGTGGACTCCTTCGGATGACTGCCGTCGGCGGTCGCCGACGGAGGCGCGAACCCGACGATACGACACGCGTTCATCATTCAATCGTCCTGTTCGCGCCGGGTCGTGCGGGTGGCTCCGGGAGCACTTCTGCCGCCGCGGCGGTCTCCCGTCGGAGCCGTCGGCAGGGAAAGAGGGCGAAGCCGGACGATGCCACCGATCTTGAGCGGCAAATAGGCCGCAGAACAGCCTTTCGCGCAATGTGTCCGAATTGGTGTGTTGGGGATGGCGTGCCCCGCATGAAAAGGAAATGGGTCCGGGGTCGTGAGCAGGATCTCACCGGTGACGGAACGTGCCCGATCTCCCAGGGGCAACTCCCGCCCCAGGTGGGGGATCGCCGTTTCCGGCTCCACGCAGGGTGACGGGAAAAGGCGCACTCGTACGGGTCCGGCAATGACTTCCGGAAATCGGCGCTTGTTCCCGCCGAGTGCATTCGCCTACGGTCACGCTCGATCCGGACGGAACGCCTAATCCTGCCGCCGACCGGACAACCCACCGAACCCACGTGTGGCAGGAGCGGGGGAACCAGGTAGTACGCCGTATCCGGAGAATTCGGACGGCTTGGGGTGAAATCGCGTACATCACGCGAACGGGCATCTCCAGCCCGAACCCGACAGCTCACCTCGCAGGCGCCGGAGAGGAAAGCGCCATGCCCGGAAAGGGTAAGCACCGCCGTCCCAAGGCCAGCCCCATCACCCGCGGCTTCGTCGTCGCCGGTACCGGCGRCGACGAAGCCGCGGGTGATGGGGCTGGCCTTGGGACGGCGGTGCTTACCCTTTCCGGGTTGGGACGGCGGTGCTTACCCTTTCCGGG
>NZ_RDBP01000054.1:118961-122945 GCF_008042045.1 Streptomyces sp. T39 | reverse complement strand
GCCGGTAGCGGCGACGAAGTCGACACCGGTGTGGTAACCGCTGCTCCACATCGCGCCGTTCTGGTGGTACGGCGTGGAGACGGTGGCGCCGGGGATGGGCGCGGAGAAGCCCGCCGCCAAGGCCCCCAAGACCTACACCGTGGTGGCAGGCGRCCACCTGTCGAAGATCGCCGACGAGCAGAACGTCCGCGGCGGCTGGAAGCAGCTCTTCGACGACAACCGCCGCGTCATCGGCGCCGACCCGTCCCTGATCCACCCGGGCCTCGAACTCACCATCGGCGCCAAGTCCAAGGCCACCGCCGACCCCGAGGTCCGCGCCGACGAGACGTCCCGCGCCTCCCGCGACACCGCGCGCAAGGCGGCCCCGGCGGCGCAGCCGGCCGAGAAGCCCGCCGCCAAGACCTCCGCCGCGGGCTTCTCCGCGCCCATCCCCGGCGCCACCGTCTCCACGCCGTACCACCAGAACGGCGCGATGTGGAGCAGCGGTTACCACACCGGTGTCGACTTCGTCGCCGCTACCGGCACCTCCGTGAAGGCCGTCGCGGGCGGCACCGTCGTCTCGGCCGGCTGGGGCGGTTCGTACGGCAACGAGGTCGTCGTCCAGCACACCGACGGCACCTACTCGCAGTACGCGCACCTGTCCTCGCTGTCCGTCTCCAGCGGCCAGTCGGTGACCGGCGGCGACCAGATCGGACTCTCCGGCTCGACCGGCAACTCCACCGGCCCGCACCTGCACTTCGAGATCCGCACCGGCGCCTCCTACGGCTCGGACGTCGACCCGCTGGCGTACCTGCGCCAGCACGGCGTCTCCCTCTGAGCCACCGGCGCCCCGCGCTTCCGGCAGCCCCGCGGCGGCCGGCGTGAGTCCCTCGTTCCGTCCGGCGGCGGAGCGGGGGACTCCGCGTATTCCGGCTCGGGGAAAGGATGACGGTGGTAAAGATCACCACCCGTCAACCCCTCCTTACGGTCGCGTAGGTCACATCGCCCGGTGAAGGATGTGCTCCCGTGGCAGACGATTCGAGAACAGAGAACAGTGGCGTATTCGGGTCGTACGCGGCGATCGGTGACAGCTTCACCGAGGGCGTCGGCGACCCCGGCCCCGACGGGACCTTCGTCGGGTGGGCGGACCGGTTCGCGGTCCTCCTCGACGACCTCGCCCCCGGGCACACCTTCCGCTACGCCAACCTCGCCGTACGCGGCCGCCTGCTCGACCAGATCGTGGCCGAACAGGTGCCGAGGGCCAAGGAGCTCTCGCCCGACCTGGTGAGCTTCTGCGCCGGCGGCAACGACATCATCCGCCCGGGCAGCGACCCGGACGCCGTGGCCGAGCGATTCGAGGCGGCCGTCGCCGACCTGACGTCGTGCGTCGGCACAGTCATGGTGACCACCGGCTTCGACACCCGCGACGTGCCCGTCCTGCGGCACCTGCGGGGGAAGATCGCCACCTACACCGCCCATGTGCGGGCCATCGCCGACCGGTACGGCTGCCCGGTCCTCGACCTGTGGTCGCTCAAGTCTGTCCAGGACCGCCGCGCCTGGGACGCGGACCGGCTGCATCTCTCGCCCGAGGGGCACACCCGGGTCGCCCTGCGCGCCGCCCAGGTCCTCGGCCTCCAGGTGCCCGCCGACCCGGACCAGCCGTGGCCGCCGCTGCCCCCGAGGGGCGCGCTGGAGGTCCGCCGCGACGACATCCAGTGGGCGCGGGACTACCTCGGACCGTGGATCGGCCGGCGGCTGCGCGGCGAGAGCTCCGGCGACCACGTGCTCGCCAAGCGCCCGGACCTGCTGCCGCTGTGACCCGGGCGGCGGCCCGCGCCCCGCTCCCCGCCGGGCGGCGGGGAGCGGATCAGCGGGCGGTCGCCGTCAGCTCCGCGCGGTCGACGCCCAGCTCCCTGGCCAGGGCGTCGTCCGTCCACTCCAGCATCGCCGCCCGCGACAGCGTGCCCTCGTACGAGGTCATCTGCACCGCGAGGCCGTCGAGGAAGGCCGTGAGCCGCCACGCCGCGGCCGCCGGGTCCTCGCACCGGAACTCTCCCGAGGCCGCGCCCTGCGCGATCACCTCGGTGAGCGCGGCCTTCCACTGCTGGTCCAGGCCCCGGGACACCTCACGCAGCGCCGGGTCCCGCAGGGACGCCGACCAGGCCTCGATCCACAGGCGCCACCCCTTCGCATGCCCCGTCGGCGCGTACCAGCGCACCGCAGTGCGCAACCGGCGCAGCGCCGAGGTCCGGCGCCCCAGGAGCTTGCGCAGATGGGCGAGGTCGGCATCGGCGGCGTGGGTGAAGGCGGCGGCGACCAGCTGATCCTTCGACGCGAAGTGGTAGAGCACCAGGGCGTTGCTCACACCGAGCGACGCGGCGACGTCGGCGATCCGGACGGCGGCCGCACCGTGCCGCTCGATCTGCTCGACCGCGGCGGTGAGCAACTCCTCCCGCCGCTCGGGGACGCTTCTTCGCACTCTGCCCACGGCCGTCACCCTACACAGCGGATCTTGGCCCCGGTCCAGCCCGCGGAGCCCACAATTCCGGGGTTTCGCGGACCGGTTGGGCGCACGGCGTCCCGGGCCGCCGGCTCCGTGCGCCCCGGTGCGCGGCGACGTGCGCCCCCGTGGGCGCGAGCGCCCCGCCGGGCACCGCGCCAAGCTCTCGCGCCGGAACACAGGAGCGTGGGCGGGCGTTGCCAGGGCAGGGGAGCGGAGGGCGCCGTGCGCCGTTTTTCCGCCGAACCGCACGTACCTGCACATAATGGATGAACCCCGACACCAGGAGGTGCCGTGACCGGCGCTGGTTCCCCCCACTCGCTGCGTGCTCGGCTGCGCGGCCTCAGGTCGGCCGCCTTCGGCGCCGACCCGGCCGGTGAGCGGATGGCGCGCATCCGCCGCTCGCCGAACTTCGCGGACGGCGTCTTCCAGAACCCGGTGGGTGCGAGGACCAGGCCGTCCGGTGCGTCCATGACCGAATTCGCGAAGATCTACTTCGAGAAGGAGGCCCGGAGCCGGCGTGCGCCCACCGCCCGCGTGCCCGTCCACCCCACCACCCTGGCCGACCTGGCAGGGCCCCCCGCCTCGGGCCTCCGGCTGACCTGGATGGGCCACTCCAGCGTCCTCGCCGAGATCGACGGACGCCGCGTCCTCTTCGACCCCGTCTGGGGCGACCGCTGCTCCCCCTTCGGCTTCGTCGGACCGAAGCGGCTGCACCCCGTGCCCGTGCCGATCGCCACCCTCGGCACCGTCGACGTCGTCGTGATCTCCCACGACCACTACGACCACCTCGACCTGCCCACGATCAAGGCCCTGGCCGGCACCGGCACCGTCTTCGCCGTGCCCCTCGGCGTCGGCGCGC
Source organism: Streptomyces sp. T39 (assembly GCF_008042045.1). Classification (GTDB taxonomy): domain Bacteria; phylum Actinomycetota; class Actinomycetes; order Streptomycetales; family Streptomycetaceae; genus Streptomyces. Next base: position 119,604 of record NZ_RDBP01000054.1, on the reverse strand, counting down.
ACCTGGAGCGCTGGGGCGTCGCCCCCGACCGGCTGCGCGAGCTCGACTGGCACGAGAGCGCCGAGGTGTCGGGCCTGCGCCTCACGGCCACCCCCGCACGCCACTTCTGCGGTCGCGGCCTGCGCAACCAGCAGCACACGCTGTGGGCGTCCTGGGCCGTGGCCGGCCCGGAGCACCGGATCTACCACAGCGGCGACACCGGGTACTTCCCCGGCTTCTCCGACATCGGCCGCCAGTACGGCCCGTTCGACGCGACGATGATCCAGATCGGCGCCTACTCCGAGTACTGGCCCGACATCCACATGACCCCCGAGGAGGGCGTCCGCGCCCACCTCGACCTCCAGGGCGGCCGCCCCCACGGCGTCCTGCTCCCCATCCACTGGGGCACCTTCAACCTCGCTCCCCACCCGTGGGCCGAGCCGGGGGAGTGGACGCACGACGCGGCGCAGGAGCACGCCCAACCGGTCGCCTCCCCCCGCCCCGGCGAACCCTTCGAACCGGCCGGCCAGGGCCTTGATCGTGGGCAGGTCGAGGTGGTCGTAGTGGTCGTGGGAGATCACGACGACGTCGACGGTGCCGAGGGTGGCGATCGGCACGGGCACGGGGTGCAGCCGCTTCGGTCCGACGAAGCCGAAGGGGGAGC
>NZ_RDBP01000054.1:71394-118861 GCF_008042045.1 Streptomyces sp. T39 | reverse complement strand
CCCCACTGGCGCACCCCGGTCGCCCCCACTGGCGCACCCCGGTCGCCGCCCTGGACGCGACCCCGCAGGACCGCCCCGCCACCGACGCGGTGGTCGAGACCTGAGACCTCCGCGCCCCCGCGGCCGGCCCCCGCTCCGGCGGGGCCCTGCCGCGGGCGGGGGCGGCTGCTGGAGATGCCGGCCGCGCAGCCCCGGTGCGCGACCGCGGCCCGGCGGGTCAAGGGGCGGTGAGCACCTGCACACCGAGGGTGCCGAGGCCCGCGACGACCGTGTCGTCCGGGGCGGCGTCGGTGATCAGGCCGGTGATCTTCCCGAAGGGGAGGACGCGGAACCGCGAGGCCGTGCCGATCTTCTCGGACGAGGCGAGGATCCAGGTGTCCGCGGCCCGTGCGGACAGGGCGCGCTTCATCGCCGCCTCCTCGGCGTCCCCGGTGGTCAGGCCCGCGTCGGGGTGGACGCCGGTGACGCCGAGCAGGCAGAGGTCGGCCGACACGTTCTGGGCCGCCTCGACCGCGGCGGCGCCGCAGGTCACCGCCGAGTGCTTGAAGACGCGGCCGCCGAGCAGGAAGAGCTCGGCACGGGGGTGGTCGAGCAGGGCCGCGGCGATCGTCGGGCTGTGCGTGATCACGGTGCAGTCCAGGTCCCGCGGGAGCGCGTGGGCGACGGCGAGGGCGGTGGTCCCGCCGTCGAGGATCACGGTGCCGCCCGGCCCCACCAGGCCGGCCGCCACCCTGGCGACGCGCTGCTTGCCGTCCGGTGCGACGGACTGGCGGGCGGCGTAGCCGACCACGGCGGGGGAGACGGGCAGCGCGCCCCCGTAGACGCGCTGGCACAGTCCCTCGGCGGCGAGATCGCGCAGGTCGCGCCGCACGCTGTCCTCGGAGATCCCCAGTTCGGCGGCGACGTCCTTGGCGACGATCTTGCCCTCGCGGGCGAGCAGACCGAGCAGATGGTCGCGTCGTTCAGCAGCCAGCATGCACACTCTCTCCTGTTCTTGCACGTTTCTGCGTGTACGGTACCAGCCATGAACGACAAACCCCTGCTCATGCTCATTGCCGGCCCCTGCCGCTCCGGCGCCGACGAGGACGCCGCCACCGCACGCCGGCGCGGCCTGCCCGTCCATCACGACGTGGCCGACGTCCCCCACCACACCCCGCAGGACGCCCGGTGACCGGCCGCCCCGGCGTCGACGTCCCCGACCACCGCGGCCGGACCGGCCTCGACCGGCAGGGCCGCGGCCTGGACCGCAACCCCGGCGTCGTGGTCCGCGACGTCGAGCTCACCTCCCAGGGCTGGCACGTCCTGCGCCGCACCACCTTCGACTACCGCCGCCGCGACGGGCGCTGGGAGACCCAGCAGCGCGAGACCTACGACCGCGGCGACGGGGCCGTCGTCCTGCCCTACGACACCGCACGCCGCCGGGTGCTGCTCACCCGGCAGTTCCGTTACCCGGCCTACGTCAACGGCCACCCCGACGGCATGCTCGTCGAGGCGGCCGCCGGGCTGCTCGACGCGGACGACCCGGAGGCCGCCGTCCGGCGCGAGAGCGCCGAGGAACTCGGCGTCACCCTCGGCCCGCTCACCCGCGTCCTCGCCGCCTACATGAGCCCGGGCTCCGTGACCGAGCGCCTCCACTTCTTCGCCGCCCCCTACACCCCGGCCGACCGGACGGGGACCGGGGGCGGCGTCGAGGCCGAGGGCGAGGACATCGAGGTCCTCGAACTCCCTTTCTCCGAGGCCCTCGCCATGATCCGGGACGGCCGGATCGCCGACGGCAAGACCGTCCTGCTCCTCCAATGGGCCGCCCTCCACGGGCCCTTCGCCCCCGGGGCGCCGGACGAGGCCCCGTCTCCCGCCGGGACACGGCCGTCCTGAAGGCGCCGGGCGGACGCCGGGGCGGGGGAGGCCCCGCCCCGGCGCGCGCACCGGACGTCCGTCATGGGCGGTGACCCGGGGTCACTCTTTCGGGTGTGGTGACACGGAATCGTGCGCCCGGCCCCCGGTCCCGGAGCCGCCGCCCGACGGGTGCCCCCCGCCGCGGGCGGACCGGGCGGGCGGGCCCGTCACCAGGCGCGGGTCACACGCGGGGCCGGCCGCGCGGACGGCGATTCGCAAGGCCGTGCGGCGCCTCATACCAGAGCGGGACCTTCGGCGGGCAAGTTTGCCGACTGCCTCCCGGGCGCGCTCCGGGCGCGACTACCGTGTGTTGCCGGCGATCAACGGCGGGCTCCGTTCCCCCTGTTTCCCCGGCCCGCCCGCGTGCCGTCGCCCATCCGCACCACACCGATTCCTGGGGCCCCACGTACCAAGGACGCTGATGTCTCAACTTCGCGCACCCGCCCCGCGGTCCGACCGCCGCGAGGGCGGGCGACACGGCCGGCCAGGCCCCCGCACCCTGTCGTCGCCGGGCCGGTCGTCGCACGCCTCCCCGCTCCCGCCGGAAGCCCGCATACGACCCCAACTCCTGCGCACCGCCGTCCTCCCGACGGTGGTCGCCGCCCTCTGCGGCGCGGCGGCCGTGATCTTCGTCCTGCGGGCGGCCTCCCCCGAACCGACCTTCACCCTCTGGGTCGTCCTCCTCGGCATGGCCGCGATCGCCATAACGGCCGTCGCCGCCGCCGCCCTGGGCGCGGAGCGGACCGCCAGGACCGTTCTCGGGCGCGCGTCCGCCCTCCGGCGCACCGCCGCCCGGGGCCAGGCCGAGCTGCGCACCGTCGTCGACCGCCTCCGCCGCGGCGAGGGGCCCCCGCCCCGGCGCGCCCCGGTGGCCGGACCCCGGGGCGGGGACGAGTTCGACCTGCTGACCCACGAACTGACCCGGTCGCACGACGCCGCCGTCACGGCGGTCGTGCAGGCGTCCAGGCTCTCCAGCAGCGTCGGCAACGAACAGAAGGTCGAGGTCTTCGTCAACCTCGCCCGCCGCCTCCAGTCCCTCGTGCACCGGGAGATCCAGCTCCTCGACGAACTGGAGAACGAGGTCGAGGACCCGGAGCTGCTCAAGGGCCTCTTCCACGTGGACCACCTCGCCACCCGCATCAGGCGGCACGCCGAGAACCTCGCCGTGCTCGGCGGAGCCGTCTCCCGCCGGCAGTGGTCCCGTCCGGTCACCATGACGGAGGTGCTCAGGTCGGCCATCGCCGAGGTCGAGCAGTACCCGCGCGTCAAGCTGGTCCCGCCCATCGACGGGACGCTGCGCGGACACGCCGTCGCCGACGTGATCCACCTGCTGGCCGAACTCGTCGAGAACGCCACCCTCTTCTCCGCGCCGCACACCCAGGTCCTGCTGCGCGCGCAGCACGTCACGGCGGGACTCGCGGTGGAGGTCGAGGACCGCGGCCTCGGCATGCCCGCCGGGGAGCAGGAGAAGATGAACGCCCTGCTCACCGACCCGGACCAGGTCAACGTCGCCCATCTGCTCCAGGACGGCCGCATCGGCCTCTTCGTGGTCTCCGCCCTCGCCCGCCGGCACGGCATCGCGGTACGACTCCAGTCCAACATCTACGGGGGAGTCCAGGCCGTCCTGGAGCAGATGGGCGACGTTGACCTGGTCCGGGTCGGTGAGCAGGGCGTTCATCTTCTCCTGCTCCCCGGCGGGCATGCCGAGGCCGCGGTCCTCGACCTCCACCGCGAGTCCCGCCGTGACGTGCTGCGCGCGCAGCAGGACACGTCGTCTTTCCCACCCCGAAGCCGCCGGCCACCAGGATCTTCAGCGCGGTCGGGAAGTGGTCTCCGCTCCCGGCGTCACCGCGGTCACAGACGTCGTCGCAGTCCATCGAGCACCGCCTCCAGCAGTGAACGGTCCGTGGGTGTGTCATGGGTGCGCGGCCCTCGCACGACCCCGGCGAGCCCCCGCTCCCCACACCGGCGGACGGCACGACGGGCCGCCCCCGGCTGCCGCGGCGCCGCAGCCAGGAGCACCTGGTCCCGCAGCTGCGCGAGACACCCGCGCCGCGGCCGGACGAGGACCCCGCCCTGCACGACCCCGGCCTGATGGCCGCATTCCAGCGCGGCATCGGACTCGCCGAGTCGGCCCACCCGAGCGCTTCCGCGCCCGCGGCCGCCGAGCCGGGTCCGTACCGCCACGACCCCACCACCAAGGAGTAGATGACCATGGCGAGCGAGATGCCGGCCGGTCATGTCTCGGACCTCGACTGGCTGCTCAGCGGTCTCGTCCAGCGCGTGCCCCACACCCGCAACGCGGTGCTGCTCTCCTCCGACGGGCTGGTGAAATCCGTGCACGGCCTGGACGGCGACAGTGCCGACCACATGGCGGCCCTCGCGTCCGGGCTCTACTCCCTCGGCCGGAGCGCCGGGGCCCGCTTCGGAGACGGCGGGGAGGTACGGCAGGTGGTGGTGGAACTGGATTCCACCCTGCTGTTCGTCTCCACCGCAGGATCCGGCACCTGTCTCGCCGTGCTCGCCGGTCGCGAGGCCGACGCCGCCGTGCTCGGCTACGAGATGGCCATGCTGGTCAAGAGCGTGCGCCCCTATCTGGCCACACCGGCGCGCACCGCCGCCGGGGCCACGAGCGTTCCGGGGCAGTGACGGTGCCCTCGCCCAAGGACGGACCGTGGCTCGACGACGCGGCCGGGCGGCTGATCCGGCCGTACACGGTCAGCGGAGGCCGTACGCGTCCGACGGCGGCGCTCGACCTGCTCTCCCTGGTGATGGCGACCGGGACCACGCCCCAGGCGCCCCTCGGCCCCGAGCACGCCCTGGCCCTCGGCCTGTGCCACGGGCCGACGTCCGTCGCCGAGATCTCCGCCCACCTGAGACTGCCCGCCGTCGTCACCAAGGTGCTCCTCTCCGACCTCGTCGACTGCGGCGCGGTCACCGCACGGGCGCCGCGCACCCATGACACACCCACGGACCGTTCACTGCTGGAGGCGGTGCTCGATGGACTGCGACGACGTCTGTGACCGCGGTGACGCCGGGAGCGGAGACCACTTCCCGACCGCGCTGAAGATCCTGGTGGCCGGCGGCTTCGGGGTGGGAAAGACGACGTTCGTCGGCGCGGTGAGCGAGATCGACCCGCTCAGCACCGAGGAACTGCTCACCCAGGTCGGCGTGGGCACCGACCGCCTCGACGGCATCGAGTCGAAGCGGACCACCACGGTCGCCATGGACTTCGGCCGCATCACGCTCGACGCCCGCCATGTGCTCTACCTCTTCGGCACCCCCGGCCAGGAGCGGTTCTGGTTCCTGTGGGACGAGCTGTCCGAGGGCGCGCTCGGCGCGGTCGTCCTCGCCGACACCCGGCGCCTGGAGGAGTCGTTCTCGGCCGTGGACTTCTTCGAGCGGCGCGGCATCGGATTCGTCGTCGCCGTCAACGAGTTCGACGGCGCCTACCGCTACGACGCCGAGGAGGTCCGGGCGGCGATCGACCTCAGACCGCAGGTGCCGGTCGTGCTGTGCGACGCACGCATCGCCAGCTCCGGCATCCGGACCCTGGTCACCCTCGTCCAGCATCTGCTCACCACCACACCCGCCGTCGTGCCGGGCACGGCACCGAGCCATGGAGCACCGCGATGACGTACGACCCCGCCGGCCATCTGCTGCTCACCCCGGTGGACCGGGAGGCGCCCGCCCGGGTGGCGAGGCTGCGCCAGCTGGGTTTCGGGGACCGCCCCGACGCCGCCTTCGACGCGTTCGCGCAGCGGCTGGCGGAGGTGACCGGCGCCCCGTACTCGATGGTCAACTTCATCGACGAGCACCAGCAGTTCTTCGCGGGGCTGCACACGCCCGGCGGCACCCGCACGGGCAGCGACCTGAACGCCGCCGCCTCGTCCGACGTCGGCCGCTACATGGCACGCGACCACGGCTTCTGCCCGCACGTGGTGGTGCGGCGCAAGGCACTGGTGCTGGAGGACGTCTGCGACTACCCGCGGTTCGCGGGCAACCCCGTCGTCGACGAGATCGGCATCCGCTCCTACCTCGGCGCGCCGCTGATCGACCGCACGGGCATCGCGCTCGGCACGATCTGCGTCGTCGACACCGAACCGCGGCCCTGGGGCCGGGCGGGGCTGGAGACCATCAAATCGCTCGCCGCGGAACTGATCGAGCAGATCCACCGCCGGGAGGACGGCCGGATCTGACGCCTCCCGTGCGGCCCGGGGTCCCGGGCCGCACGGGACGCTAGCCCGCGTGCGCCATCCGCACGACGTCACGGAGCTGCTGCGACCACTGCCCCTTCGCCGTCCCGAGCGCCACCTCCGCGAGCCGCAGCAGCTGGATGTCCGAGGTGCCCGCGGGGGCGAACATGTGCAGCGCGTCGCGCAGATACCGCTCCACGGGGCGGTCGGTGAAGAGCCCCGCGGCGGCGTGCACCTCCATGGCGCACCGGGCCGAGTCGATCGCCGACTCCACGTTGACCAGCTTGGCGTTCATCAGCTCCGCGTCGCAGGGCAGGCCCTCGTCGAGCAGGTGCACCGCGTGGTAGGCGGCCAGCCGCGAGGTCATCAGCCGGGACTGCATGGCGCCCAGCTTCAGTTTCACCGACGGCAGTTCGTGCAGCGGCTTGCCGTACCGTGTGCGCTCCTCGCAGAAGCGCGTCGTCTCCTCCAGGATGGCGCGATGGATGCCGAGGGACACCGCGGTGAGGTTGGCCCGGCCGTACAGCACGCTGGACGAGTACGCGACGGCCAGCCCGTCGCCCTCCTCGCCCAGCCGGCTCGACGCGGGGACGCGGCAGTCGTCGAAGAACAGCTCGCCGAAGCTGAAGCCGTGCAGGCCCATCGTCGGTCTCTGGTCGCCGACCCGGAAGCCGGGCCGGTCCGATTCGACGAGGAAGGCCGTCAGGCCGCCCGAACCCGGACCCGTTCTGGCCACCACGCCGTGCAGATCGCCGACGTGGCTGTTGCCGACGAACACCTTCCGGCCGTTGAGCACATAGTCGTCCCCGTCACGGACGGCGGTGGCCCCCATGCCCAGCACATGGCCGCCCGACTCCGGTTCGGTGACGGCTATCGTCGGCAGGCACTCACCGGCGGCTATCGCCGGCAGCCAGGTCTTCTTCTGCTCGTCGCTGCCGAAGTGGACGATCTTGGCGACGCCGAGCTGGGAGGCCTGGACCATGGCCCCCATGGCACCGCTCACCCGGGACAGTTCCTCGATGACGATGGTCTTGGCGAGGTGGCCGAGGCCCGTGCCGCCGTAGTCCTCGGCGATGGTCACACCGAGCCAGCCCTGGCGCGCGACGTGACGGGACAGTTCCCGGTCCACCGTCCGGGCCGACTCCATGGCCGGAACGCGGGGCCGCACCTCCCGCTCGGCGAACTCCCTCACCTGGTCGCGCAGCCGGTGGTGCCACCGGCTGGCGAAGTATCCGTCCATCGCGAGCTCCCCTCCGCGAAACGGCTGCTCGCGCACGTGTGCGAGCAGGTGGTGCACCGGCAGTGACCCCGTCCCGAACAGGCCGACCACCTCAGCCTGTTGACCCTTCCCGACCGGAACAAGACGGATTCCAACATTGGCTGAAATGAGGGGCATTGACGTGTGGCGGGAGTGATGTACGGCGTGGTGCCGAAGCGCCCCTCCTGCCCCGGCCACGGCCAACCCCGACCATTCCCCGTGAACGTCCCGCTGCCACATGCCGGTGGCCCGGAGTTCCCCGCCGTCGGCGCGAAACGGCGCTTCCGGGGGCGTTCCCGTGCTCCGTGGTGAACGTGCGCGCCCGGGCGCGGAATCGATTCATCGCCGGTTGGGACCGAAAGTCACCGTTCAGGGGCGGGAACGGACCGCAGAGACCAGCGCACGGGGGTGACCTACGGCGCGCGAACGGGACGACCCCGCTGGGGAGCGCGCGCCCCAGCGCGCAAGCGCGTGTCACGAGCCCCTCCGCGCCGCGACCCGGCCACCCGCGCGCCTGCGGGCCGGGACCGGCGGCGGGGGGCCGTTCCCCCGCGCGGTTGTCGGTGGAGCGCATTACCGTCGGCGCATGGCCACCGCCGATGACGTCCGCAGGATCGCCCTCTCGCTGCCCGCCGCCCAGGAGAGGCTCGCCTGGGGCATGCCCACCTTCCGGCTGGAGGCGCGGGGCCGGATCTTCGCCTCGCTCGACGACGAGGACCGGGTGATGGGGGTCAAGTGCCCCAAGGAGGACCGGGCCGGGCTGATCGCCGCCGAGCCCGGCAAGTTCTTCCTCCGGGAGGGGCACGACGACGGTTACGCCTGGTTGCGCGTGCGCCTCGCCGCCCTGGACGACGAAGCCGAGCTGCGCGCCATCCTGGAGGACTCGTGGCGCCAGGCCGCTCCGGCCCGTCTCCGCGACGCGCACCCGGAGCTGGGAGCGCGCCGGGCGGAGTGAGGCGGCGCGCCGAGCGCGTCCGACCGGGGGCCGTTCCGGCACGCTCCGTGGCGCGCCCGGCCCCGGGGGCGCTCCCGGAGGCCGATGGTGATCGCGCGGCGGGGGTGGCGTTCCGGTGCGGGGGGTGACGGCTTCGCGGCTGATCTCGGCGATGACCGGGGCGAGCCTCGGCTCCGCGTCCGGCAGCCGGGTGGTGGAGACACATCGGTCACGCATCGTGTCCGTCGTGCCACGCTCCCGTCGGTGGCCGTCGGTGGCCGTCGGGCGCCCGGGGCGCGGTGGTCGGGGGAGGGGAGTCCTGTCGTGTCCATGGACCCCACGGTGCAAGCTCACGCGTGCTTGAGATCGGGCTCCGGTCGTGTGCGTGGGCGCCGCCAATGGGTTCGTGACCACGGGTGAGAGTGCGGTATTGTTCTCATGCGCGTTCGGCCAGGGGGAAACCCCAGGTCACGGGCATCGGGACGTGGCGCAGCTTGGTAGCGCACTTGACTGGGGGTCAAGGGGTCGCAGGTTCAAATCCTGTCGTCCCGACTCGAAGGAGTCGCAGGTCGAGGGGCCGCTTCGGAGAAATCCGGAGCGGCCCCTCGGTCGTTTTCCGGGCCTGTCCGGGTCCCGTCCCGGGTCTCCTCGCCCGCCCTCGGGGGACGGATCGCCCCGCCCGCGCCGCGCGCGATCCGTGTGATGCACGGGATGCGGGCCCCGTCGAGTGTTGCGTGTACCTCACTGGCAGGTGCTGTTCAAGGGGAGCTTCCGACGGCCAAGCTGATCGACGTGCCCCGGTCCACGGCCGGGCGCACTGCTGATCGAGTTGAAAAATGCCGTTTATGGCCAAAGCAGCGAACGGAGAACGCTCGTGATTGTCGGAGTCCTCAAGGAGGCGCGGGCAGGTGAGAGTCGTGTGTCGGCAACGCCGGCCACGATCGAACAGATCCGCAAACTGGGGTACGAAGTCGTCGTCGACCCGGGCGCGGGCGTCGCGGCCGGCTTCACCGACAGCGCCTACGAGGCGGGCGGTGCGACGATCGGCGACGCGGCGGGCGCGGACGTGGTGCTGGGCGTCAACGCCCCGGCCCCGTCCCAGCTGGACCGGGTGCGGCCGGAGGCGACGGTGATCGCCCTGTTCGCGCCGGCCTTCGACCCGGAGATGGTCGAGGAGCTGGGCCGCCGTCCGTTCACGGCGCTGTCGATGGACGCCGTGCCGCGCATCAGCCGGGCGCAGTCGATGGACGTGCTGTCGTCCATGGCGAACATCGCCGGCTACCGGGCCGTCATCGAAGCCGCCCACGAGTTCGGGCGCTTCTTCACCGGCCAGGTGACGGCGGCGGGCAAGGTGCCCCCGGCGAAGGTGCTCGTCGCGGGCGCCGGTGTCGCCGGTCTCGCGGCGATCGGCGCGGCGGGTTCGCTCGGCGCGGTCGTACGGGCGACCGACCCGCGGCCGGAGGTGGCCGACCAGGTCCGCTCGCTGGGCGGCGAGTACCTCTCCATCTCCTCGCCCGAGGTGGAGGTCTCCAAGACCGGTTACGCCAAGGAGATGGGCGACGACTACAAGGCGCGCGAGGCGGAGCTCTACGCCGCGCAGTGCCGCGAGGCCGACATCGTCATCACCACCGCCCTGATCCCCGGGCGCCCCGCGCCGACGCTGATCACCGCGGAGATGGTGGCGACCATGAAGCCGGGCTCGGTGGTCGTCGACATGGCGGCCGCCAACGGCGGCAACGTCGTGGGCACCGTGAAGGGCGAGAAGACCGTCACGGAGAACGGCGTGACGATCATCGGGTACACCGATCTGGCGGGCCGGCWGCCGGCCCAGGCCTCCCAGCTGTACGGCACGAACCTGGTGAACCTGCTGAAGCTGATGACGCCGGGCAAGGACGCGCGGCTGGTCCTCGACTGGGACGACCCGGTGCAGCGCTCGATCACCGTCGTGCGCCGGGCCCCTTCACCCGCCCGCCACCCCGCCCGACACCTCCTGGGAGAGACGACGCATGGCCCCTGACAGCACCCGGACCACGCCGCCCGAGCAGAGCGCCCCGGCCGCGCAGAGCCCACAGCGCACCGGCGAGGACACCGGCGCTCTCGCCCTCAAGATCCTCGTCGCCGGCGGCTTCGGCGTCGGCAAGACCACCCTCGTCGGAGCCGTCAGCGAGATCCGCCCGCTGCGGACCGAGGAACCGCTCAGCGAGGCCGGCAGCGGTGTGGACGACACCGAGGGCGTCGCCCGCAAGACCACCACGACGGTCGCCATGGACTTCGGCCGCATCACCATCCGTTCGGGACTCTCCCTCTACCTCTTCGGGACGCCCGGACAGGACCGCTTCTGGTTCCTGTGGGACGAGCTCTCCCAGGGCGCGCTGGGCGCCGTCGTCCTCGCGGACACCCGCCGCCTCGGTGACTGCTTCCCGGCCGTCGACTACTTCGAGCACCGCAGGATCCCGTTCGTCGTCGCCGTCAACTGCTTCCCCGGGGCGCGGGCGTTCGGCGCCCACGACGTCGCGCGCGCCCTCGACCTCGACCGCGGCACACCGGTCGTCCTGTGCGACGCGCGCGACAAGGACTCCGGGAAGGAGGTGCTCGTCCGCCTCGTGGAGTACGCGGGCCGGGTGCACACCGCCCGCATGCTCGACTCCGTGGGTTCCTGATGTGCGCCGCCGGTCGAACGCGTCGCATTCGGCGCGCGGGGCGGCTCGGCGGTGCGCGCCTCGGCGCGCACCGCGCGCCCGCCGGCTCCGCGCGCACCCGCCAAAACCGGCGGACCTGCGCGGATCATGGCCGGGCGGTGCCGTTTCGCGGGGAGAGGACCTTGCCGAGGAACGCCGCGTACGAAAGGCTTACCGGCAGACGTACGGCCACGGGGAACGTACGAGGGGGAGGACCGCGATGGCGTTGGACAAGGGACTCGACTGGCTGCTGGACGACCTGACGAAGCGGGTCGACCACATCACGCACGCGCTGGTGCTCTCCAACGACGGGCTGGTGACCGGAGCGAGCACCGGGCTCGCGAGGGAGGACGCCGAGCACCTCGCGGCCGTCTCCTCCGGACTGCACAGCCTCGCCCGCGGCTCGGGCCGCCACTTCCGCGCGGGCCGGGCCCGCCAGACCATGGTCGAGTTCGACGAGGCCATGCTCTTCGTGACCGCCGCGGGCGACGGCAGCTGCCTGTGCGTGCTGACCTCCGCCGAGGCCGACGTCGGCCAGGTGGCCTACGAGATGACGCTGATGGTCAACCGGGTCGGCGAGCATTTGGGGGTCGCGGCCCGTCAGCCGGGCGACCACACCATCTGAGCTGCTGCGACGAGGTGCTTCGGCGGCGACGGCAGCTGCCGGGGCGTGCCCTGCGGGGGCCGGGCGCCGGGCCGCGTGACCGGCCGGGCACCGGGGTGCCGGGACCCCGTGAAGCTGCGCTGTGGGCCCGCTTAAGAAAACCTCGATGGACGCGACGCTCCGAGCTGGGCAGATTGGAGCCCGTCCACTGAGCGGAGCCGTATTTTCGGTATCCGGTCAGTCCCCGTCGCATGCCTGGAGCCGTATCGATGAAGGCACTTGTCAAGCAGCACGCCGAGCCCGGGCTGTGGCTCATGGATGTGCCGGAGCCCGAGACCGGCCCCGGCGATGTGCTGATCAAGGTGCTGCGCACCGGCATCTGCGGCACGGACCTGCACATCAGGTCGTGGGACCACTGGGCGCAGCAGGCCGTCACCACCCCCCGTGTCCTCGGCCACGAGTTCGTCGGTGAGGTCGCGTCCGTCGGGGCCGACGTCGCGGACATCTCGGTGGGCGACATCGTCAGCGGCGAGGGCCACCTGGTGTGCGGCAAGTGCCGCAACTGTCTCGCCGGCCGCAGGCACCTGTGCCGCAGCACGGTCGGCCTCGGCGTCGGCCGCGACGGAGCCTTCGCCGAGTACGTGGCGCTGCCCGCGTCCAACGTCTGGGTGCACCGCACCCCGGTGGACCTGGACGTCGCCGCGATCTTCGACCCGTTCGGCAACGCCGTGCACACCGCGCTGTCCTTCCCGCTCGTCGGCGAGGACGTGCTGATCACCGGCGCCGGCCCCATCGGCATCATGGCCGCGGCCGTCGCCCGCCACGCCGGCGCGCGCAACGTGGTCATCACCGACGTGAGCGAGCCCCGGCTCGAGATCGCCCGCAAGGCCGGCGCCACCCTCGCCGTCAACGTCGCCGAGACCGGTATCGCCGACGCCCAGCGGCAGCTCGGTCTCAAGGAGGGCTTCGACATCGGCCTGGAGATGTCCGGCCGCCCCGAGGCCATGCGCGACATGGTCGACAACATGACCCATGGCGGGCGCATCGCCATGCTCGGCCTGCCCGCCGACGAGTTCGCCGTCGACTGGTCGAAGATCGTCACCTCGATGATCACCATCAAGGGCATCTACGGCCGCGAGATGTTCGAGACGTGGTACGCGATGACGGTGCTGCTGGAGGGCGGCCTCGACCTCGGCCCGGTGATCACCGGCAGCTACGGCTACCAGGACTTCGACGCCGCGTTCGACGAGGCCGCGCACGGCCGCAGCGGCAAGATCATCCTCGACTGGACCGTCTGAGCCCGTCCGGACCGCCCCGCGTCCCGCCCCTCGCCCCGCCGGGCGACCGCCTCAAGGAGACCCCTCATGTACGCGTCCGTCCGCGACGACCTCCGCACCACCCTCGACGAGATCCGCGACGCCGGGCTCTACAAGCCCGAGCGGGTGATCGGCACCCCGCAGAGCGCCTCCGTCGCCGTCACCGCCGGCGGTGCCGCCGGTGACGTGCTCAACTTCTGCGCCAACAACTACCTCGGCCTCGCCGACCACCCCGAGGTCGTCGCCGCCGCCAAGGACGCCCTCGACCGCTGGGGCTACGGCATGGCGTCCGTCCGCTTCATCTGCGGCACCCAGGAGATCCACAAGGAGCTGGAGCAGCGCCTGTCGTCCTTCCTGGGCCAGGAGGACACCATCCTCTACTCCTCCTGCTTCGACGCCAACGGCGGTGTCTTCGAGACCCTGCTCGGCCCCGAGGACGCGGTCATCTCCGACGCGCTCAACCACGCCTCCATCATCGACGGCATCCGCCTGTCCAAGGCCCGGCGCCACCGGTACGCCAACCGCGACCTGGCCGACCTGGAGCAGCAGCTCAAGGAGACCCAGGACGCCCGGCGCCGGCTGGTCGTCACCGACGGCGTCTTCTCCATGGACGGCTACGTCGCCCCCCTCGCCGAGATCTGCGACCTCGCCGACCGCTACGACGCGATGGTCATGGTCGACGACTCGCACGCCGTCGGCTTCGTCGGCCCCGGCGGCCGGGGCACCCCCGAACTGCACGGTGTGATGGACCGCGTGGACATCATCACCGGCACCCTGGGCAAGGCGCTCGGCGGCGCCTCCGGCGGCTACGTCGCCGCCCGCGCCGAGATCGTCGAGCTGCTGCGCCAGCGCTCGCGCCCCTACCTCTTCTCCAACTCCCTGGCGCCCGTGATCGCCGCCGCCTCCCTGAAGGTGCTGGACCTCCTGGAGTCCGCGGGGGACCTGCGCGAGAAGCTCGCGGCCAACACGGCGCAGTTCCGCTCGGCGATGACGGACGCCGGCTTCGAGATCCTCCCCGGCGACCACGCCATCGCGCCCGTGATGATCGGCGACGCCGCCGAGGCGGGCCGGATGGCCGAGCTGCTGCTGGAACGCGGGGTGTACGTGATCGGCTTCTCCTACCCGGTCGTCCCCATGGGCCAGGCACGCATCCGCGTCCAGCTGTCCGCCGCCCACTCGACCGAGGACGTCGAGCGCGTGGTCGCCGCGTTCACCGACGCACGCGCCGCAATGGAGGCCGAGGCGGGGGCGTGAACCCGGCCCCGTCCCGGGGGCGGCCGGCGCACGGACCGGGGCGTGAACCCGGCCGTCGGGTGGGCGGCCGGCGGGTGCCGCGGCCGGTGACACAATGACGGCGTGATCGACCCCCGCCGGCTGCGCATCCTGCGGGCCGTGGCGGACCACCGTACGGTGACCGCCGCGGCCTCCGCGCTGTACCTCACCCCGTCCGCCGTGTCCCAGCAGCTCAACGCGCTGGAACAGGAGACCGGCCACACCCTGCTGATCCGCGGCGGCAGGGGCGCGACCCTGACCGCGGCGGGGGAGATCCTGCTCGGGCACACCCACGCCGTCCTCGCCCAGCTGGAGCGGGCCGAGGCCGAGCTGGCCGCGTACGCGCAGGGCGCGGCCGGCGAGGTGACCGTCGCGGCGTTCGCCACGGGCATCGCCGAGGTCGTGGCGCCCGCGATCGTGCGGCTGGCCGGCGAGCGGCCGGGCATCGGCGTGCGGGTGCGTGACGCGGAGGGCGACGAGAGCCTCCCCCTGGTCCTCGACGGGGAGGCGGATCTGGCGGTCGCGGTCGAGTACCGGGGCGCGCCGGGCGCGGGCGACCGGCGGCTCTTCAGGGTGCCGCTGTACGCGGAACCCTTCGACGCCGTCCTGCGGGCCGATCACCCGCTGGCCTCCGCGGAGCGCGTGGAGCTCGCCCGGTTCGCCGGCAGCGACTGGATCGGCCCCTACCCGGGCAACCCCTGCCACGACATGGTGCTGCTCGCCTGCGAACTCGCCGGCTTCCAGCCGAGGCTGGTGCACCAGTCGGACGACTTCCGCGCCGTGGTCGCCCTGGCCGGCGCCGGGGCCGGGGTGGCCCTGGTGCCCCGGTCCGCGCTGCGCGGCATGGAGCTGAACGACGCGGTGGTGCGCTCGGTCTCCGGCCCGGCGGCGACCCGCCGGGTGTTCGCCGCGGTCCGCAGGGGCGCCGAGGAGCACCCGCTCATCCGGCCCGTCCTGGACGCCCTCGCGACCACGGCCGCCGGCCTCTCCGGCGAGGACGACCCCGCGGCCTGAGCCCGGACGGCCGAGGTGCGGCGCGCGCGGGCTCCCGGGCCGGGACGCCCCCGCCCGGACGGCCGGGGCGGGGCCCACCCGGCCCGCACAGTCCGCCCCGTCCGTACGGAACGCCTCAGGCCGCGGGCGTCTCCAGCGCCTTCTTCAGGTTGGCCAGCGTCGTGCGGATGTTGCGGCGCTGGAAGTCGGCGAAGGTGTGCCCGCGCGTCGCGATCCGGTCGAACACACCGGCCAGCGCGTCCGGCCAGGCCCGGCGGTCGTCCGTCCATGTCTCCGTGACCCGCGTCCCCCCGCCCTCGGCCGGCTCGAAGCGGTACTCCCAGGTCGCGATGGGGCCCCGCAGCACCGGCCGCCGCAGTCCGATGGCCCGCACCCGGAACGCGAAACGCTCACCCGGGTCGGCCGCCGTCACGGTGCAGCGCGTCGTCCACGACAGCGGCCCCCGGGTGTTGCGGCCGTCGAAGACCGTCCCCACCCGTGTCCCGCCCGAGGCGTCGCGCACGACGGCGCCACGGTTCTCGGGGCTCCAGCGACCCATCAGCGTCGGGTCGCTCACCTGGGCGTAGACGTCCGAGGGGGACGCGTCGATCACGACGCTGTCCGAGACGGTGAAGATCCGTGGCATCGTTACGACTCCGATCATCGAGGCCGCCCGACGTTACCGCGCCCTGCGCCGCACCCGTACCCCGGGGTGTCCCGCCGCGGCTCATCGCCACGCCGACGAGCACCACGCCCATCCCCGCCACCACCCGCGGCCCCACCTCCTCGCCCAGCACGACGGCGCCGAGTGCCACCGACACGACGGGCAGCAGGTAGCCGACCGCGGCGGTCGTCGTCGGTCCCTCGTCGGCGATCAGCCGGTTGGTCAGCGCGAACGTGAACCCCGTGGCCAGGACCCCCAGCGCGACGACGGCGAGCACGCCCGACGGCTCCACCGCGCCCCACGCCCCCGTGCCGCTCCCGGTGAGCGGGACGGCGAACACCCCGTAGCCCGTCGCGGTCACCAGTTGCGCGGCCGACAGCGCGAGCGGGTCACCGCCCCGGCCGGAGAGTCTGCGCGCCATGTACGCGAAGGCCACGGCGTACCCGAGGGCCGCGCCCAGGATCGCGAGCGCGCCCGGTCCGAGGAGTCCACCGCCGTCCCAGGGCGCGAAGATCAGCAGCACACCGGTGAAACCGAGCAGCAGACCGGCCACCCGTACCGGCCGGACACCGCGCTCGGCACCGGTGGCCAGGCCGATCAGCAGCGACCACAGCGGTGTGGTCGCGTTGAGCACACCCGCCACCCCCGAGTCGACCGACTGCTGGCCGATGCCGAACAGGACGAACGGCAGCGCGTTGCAGAAGAACGCAGCCACCAGCAGCCGCCGCCAGGTCACCGCGTCCGACGGCAGCCGCCGACCGGTCACGAAGCAGACCGCCACCAGCACCAGCGCGCCGAGCGCGCAGCGGGCGAAGGCGATGAGGCCCGGCGACAGGCCGCCCTCCAGGGCGAGTTCGGTCCACAGGAACGCCGACCCCCACAACAGGGCCAGCAGCCCCATCCGCACCACCGTGCCATGCCCGCGCGCCACGTCCGTCTCCCTCCACCGCGTCGTGGAGTCCACCGTGCACCCGCACCCTGCTGAAGCACCAGTGAAAGCTTCTGGATCTGTTGTTAACCTCCACTACATGCTGGATGTGCGCAGGATGCGGATGCTCGAAGCCGTGGTGACCCTCGGATCGGTGACGGCGGCCGCCGCCGAGCTGGGCTACACGCCCTCGGCGGTCAGCCAGCAGATCGGTGCCCTGGAGAGGGAGACCGGCACGGATCTGCTGGAGAGGGTCGGACGCCATGTGCGCCCCACCGCCGCGGGGCGGCTGCTCACCGAGCACTCCGCCGCCATCGGCCGGCGGATCGCCGAGGCCGAGACCGCGCTCGCCGATCTGAAGGCGGGCCGCACGGGTCGTCTGTCGGTCCGTTACTTCGCCACGGCGGGGGCCGGCATGGTGGCTCCCGCGGTCGCGGCGTTCCGCCGCCGCCACCCGGGTGTGCGCGTCGACCTGGCCCTGTCCGATCCCGAGGACCCCCTGGGCGCGGTCCGCCGGGGGGAGGCCGACATCGCCCTCGTCGTCCCGCTCCGCGAGGAGCGCCCGGCGGACGACCTGCTGGTGGAGCAGCTGGCCGACGACCCGTACCGCGTGGTGCTCCCGAAGGACCACCCGCTCGCGGCGAAGCGGGTCGTCGACCTCGCCCTCCTCGCCGGCGAGCCCTGGGTCGGCAACGAATGGCCGGCCGGCCCCTGCCTGGGCCGGGTGATCGACGCCTGCGCGGAGGCGGGCTTCGCCCCGGACTTCGTGGTGCAGAGCGAGGACCACGCCACCGCGCTGGGTTTCGTCGCCGCCGGGCTCGGGGTCGCGCTGATGCCGGTGCTCGGCATCGGGGGCGGACATCCCGGCGTCGTCGTGCGCAGGGTCCGCGGTCCGCAGCCGGTCCGCAGCATCCGGGCCGTCAGGCGGCGGACGCAGAAGGAGAGCCCGGTGCTGCGCGAGATGCTGGCCGCCCTGCGCGAGGCGGCCCGCGGCTGAGGCGCCGGTGGGAGGCGCCGGAGGCGGTGCCGTGTCACGGTTCCGCCGGGGCGAGGGGCGAGGGGGGCAGCAGGGCGCACAGCACGGTCTCCGGCCGGCCCTTGAGCACCGCGCTCCGGGAGACGGGGCACGGACCCGCGTCCGGGTCGAGCAGCCGCGACCAGAGGTCGGGGTCCTCGAACAGGTCCTCGACCCGGCGGCCGGTGAGCGCCCCGGCCGGTTCCCCGAGCAGCGTGACCGCGTCGGCGGTGCAGGCGAGGACGGTGCCGTCGCCGGCCACCACCAGGAGCGCGCAGCCCTCCGGGTGCCGCGTGTCCGCCGCGAGGGCGTCGCCGCCAGTAGTCACTTGGGCCCTCTCGTTCGGGTCCTGCCGGGTTCGCGTGCCCTGATCCGAACGAGAGGCCTGACGATCATCCCCGTGGGGCACTCCCTGACCTGGCGGTCCGCGATCGGCGGGTTCACTGCGCTCGGCCCCCGAGCCTTCATTCAACTCCAGCCGGTCCGGCGCCGCCCGTCGGGGCCGCGGTCACTGACCGTACGGCGGATGCGGGATCTGATACGGCCTCCGGACTCTTCGCCCCGGACCCCGGTCCTGGGCGAAGAGGGAATCGGACGGCGGGCGGCGGAGGCCTTCGCGCCCGTGACCGGGGCCCCGGCACGGGCCCCGTCGCCCTGTCGGCCCAGCGGCGGGGTTCCCGGATGGCGCAACGCGCCGAACTGGGCGGTAGTGGGAGACAGCGCGCTCAACAGCGCAGCACGAGTCGAACGCTGCGGGCCTGGACAGCAGGCCCGCGAACGGAGTCCGCGCCATGACATCCGACCCCTTCCACACGAACACGGCAGACCACGACGACGACGGAAGGCCCTCGGGCACCGCACCGGCGCCGGAGCACCCCTTCGCGGTCGGCACCTTCCCCGCCCTGCCACCCGCGGGATCCGTCGCGGTCGCGGTCACCGGGGACCCCGGCGACCGGTACCGGCCGTCGTCCCGTGCGACACACGCCCGGGACGAGGAGGCCGCCGTCGCCGAGGCAGCGGCGGAGCCCGCGGAGCAGGCTGCGGACACCGGCGGCCCGCCCGCCGGGGACCGGGACGCCGGCGACGCGGCCGAGGACGAACACGCACCGGTGCACACCCTTCTGCGGACCGCCGCGACCGAGCGTCCGCTGGAGGAGGTCGCGGCCCTGGTCACCCGGCTCAAGGAGTCGGGCGAGGTGTCCCGGCCCGCCGACGTCGCCCTGCGCGCAGCGGCGGTCGCACGTCCGCTGGACGAGGTGCGGCAGTTGATGGCCCTGCTCAAGGCGTCCGGCCACGACCTCGACCAGGTCGACACCACCCTGCGTGCGGCGGCCGTCGGCCGCCCGGTGGACGACGTGGTCGAACTCGTCTCCATCCTGGGCACGGACAGCAGCGACTGGCGGCCCGAGGACGACGGCCTGGACGCACCGCGGGATCCCCGTCGGGAGATGTCCGCGGATGCCGGTGCCGGGGGCGGCGCCCCGAAGGCCCGGCGGAGCAGGCCGAAGCGCTCCGGGAAGTCGCCCGGCTGGCAGGCGTCGGCGCTCAACAGCGCCCTCGCCTCGGGCCCGGCCGGCCACAGCGTGTCGCCCGCCCTCCGCTCCGTGCTGCGCTGGCCCGCCGCGCTCGCCCTGTTCGCCTGCGGTGTCATCCATGTGCCCACCGACCTGGCGGGCCTGCGTTCCGGCGGCTACGCGGAGACCCTGTCGGTCGCCGTCACCCTGCTGTGCCTGGTGGGCGGCGTCTGGCTCGCGGTACGGGACACGCTGGTGACGTGGGCGGCGGCCGCGGGACTCGCGGTCGGCATCATCGCCCTCCACGCGCTCGCCGGAGCCGGCACCGCGGATCTGCTGAACAGCAGCCTCGGTGACTCGTTCACCTGGGCCAAGGCGCTGGCCGTGCTCAGCGCGGCGGCGGCCGCCCTGCTCGCGGGGACGGTACTGGTGCGCCGGACCGGACGGGCGGGGGCGGCCAGGGGCGCCTGATCCCGCGCCCGGTTCCCGCACGCACCGGTGCCCGGACGGCCGTCGGCCGTCCGGGCACCGGTGCGTCCGCCGACGCCGGCGGCAGGCCCGGGGGCCGGCGGCCGACGACGGCGGGCCGTTGCTCCGGAGGGTCGCGGGTGCGGCCGTCACCGGGAGGGACGGCCGGGACGAAATGTGCGGGAGCGACCGTCACCGGGAGGGATGGCCGGAACAAAAGCGCAGGTCACGGCCACCATCCGCATCCGTTCGAGTGATCTGTGTCGTTCTGCGACGATGGGGTACGTGTCGGGGACAGCACGAACGTACCGAGGAGGTCCCTCCATGGAGCAAGGCAGCAACCGGGTGAGCCCCCGCAAGGACGACGAGATGAAGCACGAGGTCGCGGGATACCTGCGGGCCCGGCAGCAGCACACCCGTATGGAGCTGGCGAACGACCCGGAGCCCGGCGCCGACGACGCGGTGCCCGAGGGACCGGGCGCGCCTCGTTCACGACGGAGCAGGTGACAGGAAGGTCCGTCCCGGCCCCGCGCCGCTCCCGCAGGGCTCAGGCCCTCGGTTCGCCGTACCAGCGCCACGCGGTGCGGCGCGGGAGGCCGGGCAGTTCGCCCCGCCCGGTGGCCCACAGCAGTACGTGCCACGGGTCGCCGCCGTCCGGCACGCCGGGCACGTCCGGGAAGAGCCTGCCGAGCACCCGGGCGCACAGCTCGCCCGGCGGTTCCCACGCCAGCCCGAGGCCCTGGGCCACGTCATGGGTGTGGACGAGGGTCTCGACGATGCCCATGGCGGCGAAGCCCTCGGCGTCCGAGGCTCCGAAGACATGGTGGCCGCGGACGTCCGGCGGTGTGGTGCGCACCATCGCGACGAGCAGCGCGCCGCAGCTCTCCACCACCTGGGCCAGTCCCTCCGCGCCCGCCTCCGGGTCGGCGAACACCGTGTTCGCGGGCCCGCCCGGGCGCGCGCTGGCGTAGCGGAAGGGCACTTCGCGGTCGGACGGGCCCCGGCGCAGGCCGAGTTGGGCGGCGTAGGCGAAGAGATCGTCGGCGAGATGCTCCACGGTCTCCCGGCAGTCCCAGCTCAGGCCTCCGGCGGGGCTCTGCCAGGGGGCGTCGGCGGGGGCGGACCGCAGCAGGTCCGCGCACAGGTGCACGGCGCGCTCCACGTCCGCGGCGGTGACGGGGTTCTGGGCGGGTGCGGTGGTCTCGTGCGGCATCCCGGGACCTTACCGCGCACCCGCTTCCGGCACGTCGGGGGGCGGCGGCCGGCGCACGTTCCGGCCACCGCCCCGTGCCGTCCGCCGCTCCGTCAGATCACGGAGCAGGAACGGCCGTTGAGCGTGAAGGCGGCCGGTTCGGCGTAGGACCCCGTGTAGGTTCCCTGGAAGCCGAAGGACTGGGTGCCGCCGGCCTGGATTCGTTGGTTGAAGCCGATGTCACGTGCCGTGACCGCTCCGCCGGACGGTGAGACGGCGGCGTTCCAGGCGCTGGTGACGCTCTGGCCGGCGGGCAGGGTGAAGCCGAGGTCCCAGCCGTCGACGGGTGCCGTGCCGCTGTTCTTCACGGTGACCTCCGCCGTGAAGCCGCCCGGCCAGACGTTGGGGACGTACGTCACGGCGCAGGCGCCCTGTTCGGCGGGCGGCTCGGTGGGCGGCTCCTCCCCGCCGCCTCCGTCGCCGTCCTCGACGGACGTGGAGAACGAGTGGACGGCGAGGCCGGCGCCGCCCTGCCAGGGCTCGAAGCCCGCCTGGACGCTGGTCAGATACCAGTTGGGGGCGGCCATGCCGCGGCTGACGGTGTGGTCGACGAAGTCCATCACGTCGAACGACCAGCTCGGCAGGGCGGAGGGGGCGACGAAGGAGATGACGTCGTTGCCGCCGTTGTTGCCGGTCCACACCTCCCAGGTGCGGCCGCCGACGGTCGCGGTGCCCGCGGGGGAGCCGATGGGCTGGATCGGGCCGACCCGGTTGAACCAGATCATGATCTCGGTGCGGTTGACCCCGTCCTTCTTGGGCTGCGGGTCCAGCCAGATGTCGAAGGACGCGTTGTAGACGGCGTTCTGGACGAATCCGTAGGAGATGCTGGTGGGCACGGACCCGATGGTCGACACCTGCTTGGGCAGCCGGGTGCCGGGCGAGCAGTTGGTGTAGTGGCAGCCGTCGAAGAGCGACGGGTAGGACTTGGGCGCCCCGTTGGTGGGGACCGAGCCGTCGGCGCGGGTCACCGTGAATCCGGTGCCGGTGGCGTTGACGCACTGGGTCTCGCCGGTACCCCAGCGGTTGTTCTGGACCACATAGCGGCCCTGGATGACGGTGCTGCCGTACTGTTCGCAGATCTGCACGTCGGCCTGTGCGGGCAGGGCGGTGGTGAGCAGGGCGGCGAGGGTGCCCAGCGTCACCAGGACGGCCGTCCCGGCGGCTCGCAGTCGGTGCTTCATGGTGTCCCTTCAGCAATGGGGGTGTGCTTTGGGAGCGCTCCCATTCCGCTGACGGACTGTAGGAGTGATTCGACCCTCTGACAAGACACGGCGCATCGATTGATGCGTGCGTTCAACCCTTGTCGGCAACCGGTGCCGACGGCCCCCGCCCGTCCCGGCGGCACCGGCGTGACGCCGCGGGTCCCGCCCGGGGTGTCCGCGAAGCCGCGGACACCCCCTGCGCCCGTGCCGGCCGTCAGGCGCCGTCCGCCGCGGCGCGCAGGGCGGCGGCGTCGAGCTTGTGCATGCCGAGCATGGCCGTCATCGCCCGCTGGGCGCGCGCGGGATCCGGGTCCTCCAGGAGTTCGCCCAGCACTGCGGGCACCACCTGCCACGAGAGGCCGTACCGGTCCTTGAGCCAGCCGCACGGCCCCTCCTGGCCGCCCTCGCCGAGCCGCGACCAGTAGTGGTCGACCTCGGCCTGGTCGGCGCAGTCGACGAGGAAGGAGACGGCCTCGCCGAACGTGAAGTCCGGGCCGCCGTTGATCGCGGTGAACGGCTGGCCGTCGAGCACGAAGTCCACGGTCAGCACGGTGCCGGCGGGACGCGGACCGGCCTCGCCGTAGTACGACACATGGGTGATCCGCGAGTCGGGGAAGACCGAGACGTAGAACTCTGCGGCTTCCTTCCCCTGGGTGTCGAACCAGAGATTGGGCGTGATGCGCGGCATGGTGGCTCCAGGGCTCTCGGGCTTTCCGCCGGCCGGCCGGGCGCCGGTGGCGTTCCTTCTTCTGCCGGAGGGGTGACCCGGCCGGCCTCCGGAACTCATCGGCGGGCCCGCGGACGGGTGAGGCCGGCCCCGCGAAGGCGGGGCGGGCGCGCACCCGGGCCCGGGTGCGTCACCCTGGAGCACGACGGAGGATGGAGGCGATGACCGGTTCCGTGACCTTGATCAGTGAGAGCCCGGAGGACCCGTTCTCGCAGGGTCGCGCCGTCTCCGTGGTGCTCGACACGCACGGCCTGATCACCGGCTGGAGCGAACGCGCCGAGGAGCTGCTGGGGCATCCGGCGGCCGAGGTGCTCGGACGCCCCGCGATCGACGTGCTGGTCCCTCCCGCCGACCGCGTGACCGTGCTGGAGGCCGTCGCCGCGTGCACGCGCGACCGCGGCTGGTTCGGCGTCGTCCCGGTGCGCGCCGGCGACGGCGGCACCGTCGGCTTCGGCGTCCGGGCGCGGCTCGTCACCCGGGGAGACGGCGGGACGGAGTGGTACCTCGTCGGGGCTCCGGCCGCCGAGGTGGTGCAGTGGGAGATCGACCGGTCGGTGATGGACGGACTGTTCCGCGCCTCGCCGATCGGGCTGTCGGTCCACGACACCGACCTGCGGATCCTGCGGGTGAACCGGGCCGTCGCGCACATCGGGGGCGTCCGGCCCCATCAGGCACGCGGCTTCCGGATCGGCGACTTCCTGGTGCGCGAGGACGCCGACCTCATCGAGGAGCGCATGCGCAAGGTGCTGGAGACCGGCACCCCGCTGATCTTCACCGAGCAGTCCTGCCGGCTGCTCTCCGCCCCGGCCGTGGAGCGGTACGTCGCCGTCTCGGCCTTCCGGATGCAGGACGCGACGGGCAGGGTGCAGGGCGTCACCCTGATGATCGAGGACGTCACCGCCCGCTACCGGGCGCAGCGCCGGCTGGCGCTGCTCAGTGCGGCCGGCACCGCGATCGGCACGACGCTGGACGTCGCGACGACCGCGGACGAACTGGCCGCGGCGGCCGTGCCGGGGCTGGCCGACTGCGCGTCGGTGGATCTGCTGGAGCAGGTCAGCCGCGGCGAGGAGCCCGTCGCCGACGGGTCGGGCGGCGCGGTGCGCCGAACGGCCCTGCACAGTGTGATCCCCAAGGCGGATCTGCCCATGTTCCCCGTCGGCTCGCTCAACGTCTTCCCGGCCGATTCCGTGCAGGCCCGCTGCCTGGAGACCCGGCGGCCGGTGCTGGAGCCGTACATCGACGGGTCGCACGTGCCCCGGGGGTACGAGCACATGGACCTGGTCGGCCACAACGGCATGCACTCGCTGATGGTGGTGCCCCTGACCGCCCGGGGGCTGGTGCTCGGCTTCATGAGCCTGTGGCGGTCCCGGCTGCCGGAGCCGTTCGAGGAGGACGATCTGACGCTCGCGGGCGAGCTGGCCTCCCGCGCCGCCGTGTCCATCGACAACGCGCGCCGCTTCACCCAGCAGCGGCGCACCGCCGTGGCCCTCCAGCGCAGGCTGCTGCCGCGCGAGCTGCCGGTGCACCCCGCGGTCGTGGTGGCGCACCGGTACATGCCGGCCGGGGGCGCGGCCGGGGTGGGCGGTGACTGGTTCGACGTGATCCCGCTCTCCGGGGCCCGTGTGGCCCTGGTCGTCGGCGACGTCGTCGGTCACGGCATCAACGCGGCGGCGACCATGGGGCGGTTGCGCACGGCCGTGCACACACTGGCGGATCTGGACCTCGAACCGGACGAGGTCCTGTCCCATCTCGACGACCTGGTGACACGGCTGGCGGGCGAGCAGGAGACGGACCAGGAGGGCACCCCCGGCGAGCAGGTGGTGGGCGCGACCTGTCTGTACGCGGTGTACGACCCGGTGTCCCGGCAGTGCTGCATCGCGCGCGCCGGGCACCCCCCGCCGGTGATCGTGACGCCGCAGGGCGACGTGAGCGTGCCGGAGCTGCCCGCGGGACCGCCGCTGGGCCTGGGCGGCCTGCCGTTCGAGACCGCCGAGCTGGCGCTGGCGGAGGGCAGTGTCGTGGCGCTGTACACCGACGGCCTGATCGACGGGTCCCGGCACGACATGGACGCCGGACTCGCCCGGCTGTGCCGCAGCCTCGGCCGGACCGGCCGCCCGCTCGACGGCCTGGCCCAGGACATCGTGGACGCGCTGCTGCCCGCCCGCCCGGCGGACGACGTGGCGCTGCTGCTGGCCCGTACGAAGACGCTGGCGCCCGGGCTCGTCGCCACCTGGGAGCTGTCGGCGGAGGCGACCGCGCCGTCACGGGCGAGGCGGCTGACGGCCGATCAGCTGGCCGCGTGGGGCCTGGAGGACCTGGTCTTCACCACGGAGCTGATCGTGAGCGAGCTGGTGACCAACGCGTACCGCTACGCGGGCGGGCCGGTGACGCTGCGGCTGATCCACCATCACCGGCTGATCTGCGAGGTCACCGACCCGAGCAGCACCTCCCCCCATCTGCGGCGGGCCCGCACCACCGACGAGGGCGGGCGGGGGCTGCTGCTGGTCGCACAGCTGACGGAACGCTGGGGCACCCGGCACGCCCGCGAGGGCAAGACGGTCTGGACGGAACAGCTGCTGCCCGCCCCGCCCGGCGGCGCGACGAGGTGACGGGGTGACGGCCGGCCGCCCCGGCAGGCCCCCGCGCCGCGAGGCGTGCGCGCAGGCCGGACGGGCGGACGGGGCGGTCAGCGGGAGGTGCGGCCCGCCGAGGCGTACCAGTCGACGATCTGCATCGCCGCCCCCGCGGCCTCCTGCCCCCGACATCGGGCGTGGTGGCGGCGGGTGATGGCGTCGAGGTCGAGCAGGGGGCCGAAGGCCGGGTGGGCGGCGAGCCTGCGCGCGTAGGCCCAGAGGGCGGGGTGGGCGGCGATCCGGTCGACGGCGTCCGCGTCGAGGTGCCAGCGGTGGACGGTGTCCAGCTGGACGAGCGTGGTCCACACGTGCACGTCGGCCGCGGTGAGCAGCTCGCCGAGGACGAACTCCTGCTCTCCCAGGCAGCGTTCGAGGGAGCCGAGCGCGTCGAGGAGGGTGCCGAGCGGTTCCGCGTGTCCCCCGTGCTCGATGCCCAGTTCCCCCGCGCTCTGCGCCGCCTCGTCGATGCCCTCGGTGCACAGGCGGCCGACGGCCTCGATCCGCCGCGCGGCGCCGCGGGGATACAGCTCGGGCCCCGCGGAGCCGAAGCGCAGCGCGAGATCGCGCTCGATGTCGGGCGCATGGGTGCTGACGACGCGTCCGGTCCAGGCGTCGCTGAGCACGGGGGCGGCGGCGGGGCCGCGGTGGTGGTGGGAACTGGCCTCGTACAGCGGGCGGAGCGAGGTGAAGCCGCCGTCCGGGGTGTCGGGGACGGCGGGCAGCAGGTCGACGGGCAGGAGGTCGCCGAGGCCGAGCAGGCGGTGGGTGACGGCGATGCGCAGGGAGCCGGGGCAGGGCAGGGACAGGTGGAGCCGGTAGCGGTGCGGTACGGCGTAGTGGCCGCTGCTCATGTCGCAGCCGATGCGGCCGCGGAAGGCGGGGGCGGCGGCGGAGGGTGTGGCGGACATGCGTCTCCCTGGGGCTGATCGATGGGGCACAGGGGAAAGCGGCGGCCTCGTGGCGCGGGACGGCCGCACGGAGCGAGGGCCGGGCCCGGTGACCGGCAATACGTGCGGGCATCCCTCGGGAGCCGGTCACGGAGGCGGGAGCGGGCGAGGCCGGAAAGGGACGCGGCGGCGACGGTGCCACCGCGGCGCCGTCAGGAACTGGCGGCGCTGCAGACGCGGAGAAGGTCGATGTGCCGGCGGCAGGTGAGCAGCAGCGGCCGGCGCGGTGCCCGGCCCGGTTCTGCCCCTGAATGCCTCATGACGTCCTGTCCGTCCGCCCGTCCCCCGGCGGTTCGCCGGGCTCTGCGACGAGTGTCGAGTCGCGCGGCGGCACCGTCAAGGGTGCGGACGCAAGCCCGCACGACCCGGTGGCGGTTCCCGGCATCGGGGGCGTACGGGATACTGCGCCCATGCGCATTTCAGCCAGGGCCGACTACGCGGTGTGTGCCGCCGTGCTGCTCGCCGCCGCTCCCGGCGGCGGGCCGCTGAAGGCGGAGGCGATGGCCGAGGCCCAGGACATTCCGCACAAGTTCCTGGAGGGGATCCTGGGCGACATGCGCCGGGGCGGTCTGGTGCGCAGCCAGCGGGGCGGCAACGGCGGGTACTGGCTGGCGAGGCCGGCGGAGTCGATCAGCGTGGCGGACGTGATCCGCGCGGTCGACGGTCCGCTGGTGTCGGTCCGGGGGGTGCGCCCTCCCGAGTTGTCGTACACCGGCCCCGCGGAGCCGCTGCAGCCGCTGTGGGTGGCGCTGCGGGCGGGGGTGCGGCAGATCCTGGAGGGGGTGACGATCGCGGCGATCGCCGCCGACCGGCTGCCGGAGGGGGTCTCGGCGCTGACCGAGGACCCGGCCGCCTGGACCAATCCCTGAGCGGACGGCCGCGCCCCTTTCCCTGACACTCCCTCACATTCCGTACGCCCGCGGCGTCGACGGTCCGGAATGCGGATGCCGGGTGTCCACCCCTCGAACGCCCCCTTGGGGGCGCGGCGGACGTCTGTCACCATCGATCCCTACTATTCCAGTAGGAAACATGGGATTCCCTGTGAGGTGGGCCGTGCGTACGTCGACTCGGACAGGCCGTACGGCCGACGACGAGCTGTGGCAGCGGGTGGTCAGGGAGCTCGCCGACGACCTCGCGGTCGACGCCCTGACCCGCGACCGTGCGGGCAAACCGCCCTACGACGAGGTCGCCCGCCTCAAGGAGGCCGGCCTGCCCGGCCTGCTGGTGCCCCCGGGGAGCGGGGAGCGGGGGGCGGATCTGCGCAGCGCCTGCTCGGTGCTGGGCGAACTCGCCGCCGCCGACAGCTCGGTGGCCGAACTCCTCGCCCGGCACTACGCGCTGACCTGGAGCGGGCGGCTGTTCGGCACCCCCGCGGACGCCGAGCGGTTCGAGCGGCGCACGGCGGCCGGCGGGCATCTGCTCGCCGGGGGCGTGGACCTGCCGGAAACGGCACCCGGCCCGCCGCTCACCCTCCGCACGACGGGCGGCGGCCGCGTGCTGAGCGGCTGTCGCACGCTGGAGGCGGGCGCGACGGTCGCCGACTGCCTGGTCGTCGACGCCTCCCCCGCCCCCGGCGGCGATCCGCTCGTCGTGCTGGTCGACCCGGCGCATCCCGGCGTCTGCGTCAGCCCCGCCCCGGAGCGGCTCGGGCAGCGGCTCACGGGCGCGGGCAGCATCGTCTTCGACGCCGTCCCGGTGACGGACGAGGACGTGGTGGGAGCGGTACCGCGCGACGAGCGGGCCCTCGCCCCGCTCACGGCCCTCACCCCGCTGATCCTGCGGCTGCTGCTGAGCCATGTGGCCCTCGGCACGGCGGAGGGGGCGCTCGCCGAGGCGCGGGACATCAGCCGCGCCGCCCGCGCGGCGGACCCGCGCGAGGGCGGCCGTCTCTTCGACGGCACGGACGGCCGCCCCGCCACGGACCCGTATCTCCTGCTCGCCTACGGGGAGTCGGCGACCGAGGCCCACGCCGCGGCCTCCGTGGTGGAGCGGGCGACCGCGGCCCTGACGGACGGGCTGGCGGCCGGCCGGGAGCTGACCGCCGACGAGAGCGCGGACATCGCCGCGCTGGTGGGCGCCGCGGAGGCGGTCACCGCCCGGTCGGCCGTGCACATCACCACCCGGGTGCTCGGCCTCTTCCCCGGCACCGGCCCCTCGGTGGCCGACCCCGGTCTGGACCGCTTCTGGCGCAACGCCCGTGTGCTGACGGCCCACCACTCCGCCGCCCACAGCCTGCGCGACATCGGGGACCACTATCTGAACGGGAGCCTTCCGCGGCTCGCGGGACACCGCTGACGGGCGGGCGGCCGCCGCGTCGGCCGGGTACCGGGCGGGCCACGGCCTCGGGGCCGCAGGAGGCGCCGCGGCCGAGCGGGGCGGGCGGGCGCCGTCCGGTCCGCCCGGCTGCGGCGCGGGCTGCCGGACGGGACGGGCCGGTCAGGCGGGCGCCGTCACGGCGTCCGTGCCGCGGCCGTGCACGCGCAGTCCGGTGCCCGCGGTTCCCGCCTCCAGCAGGGCCCGGGTGACCGGGCCGTCGGCCACCACCGCGAGCGGCACCCCCGCCTGCTCGCACAGGCGTCGGGCCCGCAGCACCGTGCTGAGCGCGGCGGCGCTCACCACGGACGCCCCGATCTCGATGACGACGGCCCGGGGCGCGTACATCCGCACCAGATCCGTGAACTGCTGGGACAGCGCGGCCCGTTCGCTGATCCGGACGTCGCCGTGGAGCGAGACGAGCAGGACGCCTCGGTCGAGAGTGTGGGTGAGCACGAGGAACCATCCGATCACGCGGGGATCTCGGGGATCCGTCCCATTCGCTGGCCCCATTTAGGGGCGCGGCGGTGCCTACCGCAACACGCCACACCAGAGCGGGACGAAACGCTTCCTCCGGGCCCGACCGCCGGACGGGACCACGTGCACGTCACGTCCACGACCTCCCCCCGCCGTGTCCGGATTGTGATGCTCAAGTTCCGCTCAGATGTACTGCCGGGGGGACATCCCAGTCCATAGGGTGCCGGAATCGGGGGGCGGTGCAGCAGGGGGAAGAACCGTGCGCCCGGTGCGGGAGGGCCCGGCGCGACGAGGCGCGGGGCGGTCCTCCCCCGGTTCGTTCGGAAGAAGGAAGTCGCACCATGAAGCCCTGCAAGTCGGCCGCGTTCGCGGCGGTCACCGTGCTTGCGATCACCCTCACCGCCACCTCCTGCAGCGCGGACCCCGGCTCCCCGGACTCCGCGCCGTCGGACGGCACCACCGCCGCGGACCGGCCGCGCCTTCCCACCTACGAGGTGGCGACCGGTGTCTCGATCGACTCGCCGACCCTGGAGCGGGCCCAGAAGGCCGGCAAGATCGTGATCGGCGTCAAGAACGACCAG
The DNA here is from genome assembly GCF_008042045.1 of Streptomyces sp. T39. Taxonomy (GTDB): domain Bacteria; phylum Actinomycetota; class Actinomycetes; order Streptomycetales; family Streptomycetaceae; genus Streptomyces. Next base: position 88,993 of record NZ_RDBP01000054.1, on the reverse strand, counting down.
CCGTTCCTCGGCTTCCAGGACGAGAGCGGGCAGCGGTCCGGCTTCGACATCGAGGTCGCCAAGATGGTCGCCGCCGACCTCGGCTTCGCCCCCCGCCACATCGAGTTCAAGACCATCGACACCGGCAAGCGCGAGGCGGCCATCGCCGCCGGGCAGGTGGATCTGTACGTGGGCACGTACACGATCAACGAGGAGCGCAAGAAGAAGGTCGGCTTCGCCGGCCCGTACTACCTGGCCGGCGCCGACCTCCTGGTCCGCGCGGACGACCGGACCATCGGCGGTCCCTACTCCCTCCAGGGCAAGACCGTCTGCTCGGTGACGGGCGCCACGGCGCTGAAGGAGATCCAGAAGGAGGAGTACAACACCACCACGGTGGGCACCGAGAAGTACTCCCAGTGCGTCGACAAGCTCCTGAAGGGCGAGGTCGACGCCGTCACCACGGACGACGCCATCCTCATGGGGTACGCGGCGCAGGTCCCCGGCAAGCTCAAGGTCGTCGGGAACCCGTTCACCGAGGAGCCGTACGGGATCGGCATGAACAAGGACGACACGGCGCTGCGCGAGGCGGTGTCCGACGCCATCGAGGAGCACGACGCCAACGGCGACCAGGAGAAGGCGTACGACGCCACCCTCGGTCTGTCCGGTTCCAAGTACGGCGGCACACCGACCGTCGACCGCTACTGAGCGCGGACGTCCCGAGGGGGCGGCGCCACGGGGCTCACCCCGTGGCGCCGCCCCCTCCGTCGTGTCCGGGGCGGGCAGCCCGCGGCCGCCGGGGCCGTGCGCGGGAACGCCGCCGCCCCGGCCGGGCGGACCCGGGCCGGGGCGGAACGTGGAACGTACGGTGTCAGGCCAGCGTGGCGAGGGCCTGGTTCAGCGTCTCGGACGGACGCATCACGGCCGACGCCTTGGCCGGGTCGGGCTGGTAGTAGCCGCCGATCTCCGCCGGGGAGCCCTGGACGGCGATCAGCTCGCCGACGATGGTCTCCTCCTGCTCCGCGAGCGTCTTCGCGAGCGGGGCGAAGGCCCCGGCGAGCTGCGCGTCGTCGGACTGGCCGGCCAGCTCCTGCGCCCAGTACAGGGCGAGGTAGAAGTGGCTGCCGCGGTTGTCGATGCCGCCGAGGCGGCGGCTCGGCGACTTGTCCTCGTTGAGGAACGTGCCGGTGGCACGGTCCAGGGTGTCGGCGAGGACCTTGGCCCGCGCGTTGCCGGTGGTGGTGGCGAGGTGCTCGAAGCTGACCGCGAGCGCCAGGAACTCACCGAGGCTGTCCCAGCGGAGGTAGTTCTCCTTGACGAGCTGCTGGACGTGCTTGGGGGCGGAGCCGCCCGCGCCCGTCTCGAACAGACCGCCGCCGTTCATCAGCGGGACGACCGAGAGCATCTTGGCGCTGGTGCCCAGCTCCAGGATGGGGAAGAGGTCGGTCAGGTAGTCGCGGAGCACGTTGCCGGTGACGGAGATGGTGTTCTCGCCGCGGCGGATGCGCTCGACGGACAGCTTGGTCGCCTCGACCGGCGCCAGGATCCGGATGTCCAGGCCCTCGGTGTCGTGCTCGGGCAGGTAGGCGTTGACCTTGGCGATGAGCTGCGCGTCGTGGGCGCGGGTCTCGTCCAGCCAGAAGACGGCCGGGTCGCCGGTGGCGCGGGCGCGGGTGACGGCGAGCTTCACCCAGTCCTTGATCGGCGCGTCCTTGGTCTGGCACATGCGGAAGATGTCGCCGGCGCCGACGGTCTGCTCCAGCACGGCGTTGCCCTCGGCGTCGACGACGCGGACGGTGCCGGTGGCCGGGATCTCGAACGTCTTGTCGTGGCTGCCGTACTCCTCGGCCTTCTGCGCCATCAGGCCGACGTTCGGGACGGTGCCCATGGTGGCCGGGTCGTAGGCGCCGTTGGCGCGGCAGTCCTCGATCACGGCCTGGTAGACGCCCGCGTAGCTGCTGTCCGGGAGGACGGCGAGGGTGTCGGCCTCCTGGCCGTCGGGGCCCCACATGTGGCCCGAGGTGCGGATCATGGCCGGCATCGAGGCGTCGACGATGACGTCGGACGGCACGTGCAGGTTGGTGATGCCCTTGTCGGAGTCGACCATCGCGAGGGCGGGGCCCTCGGCGAGCTCGGCGTCGAAGGACGCCTTGACCTCGGCGCCCTCCGGCAGCGACTCCAGGCCCTTGTAGATGCCGCCGAGGCCGTCGTTCGGCGTGAGGCCGGCCTTCGCGAGGACGTCGCCGTACTGCGCGAAGGTCTTCGGGAAGAAGGCGCGTACGACGTGGCCGAAGACGATCGGGTCCGACACCTTCATCATCGTGGCCTTGAGGTGCACGGAGAACAGCACGTCCTCGGCCTTGGCCCGGGCGACCTGGGCGGTGAGGAACTCGCGCAGGGCGGCGACGCGCATCACGGAGGCGTCGACGACCTCGCCCGCGAGGACGGGGACCGACTCGCGCAGCACGGTGGTGGAGCCGTCGTCACCCTTGAGCTCGATGCGCAGGGTGCCGTCCTCCGCGACGACCGCGGACTTCTCGGTGGAACGGAAGTCGTCGACGCCCATGGTGGCGACGTTCGTCTTCGAGTCGCCGCTCCAGGCGCCCATGCGGTGCGGGTGGGCCTTGGCGTAGTTCTTGACCGAGGCGGGGGCGCGGCGGTCGGAGTTGCCCTCGCGCAGGACCGGGTTGACGGCGCTGCCCTTGACCTTGTCGTAGCGGGCGCGGATGTCGCGCTCCTCGTCGGTCTTCGGGTCGTCCGGGTAGGCCGGGAGCGCGTAGCCCTGGGCCTGGAGCTCGGCCACGGCAGCCTTCAGCTGCGGGATCGAGGCCGAGATGTTCGGAAGCTTGATGATGTTCGCACCGGGGGTCTTCGCCAGCTCGCCGAGCTCGGCGAGGGCGTCGTCGATGCGCTGGCCCTCTTCGAGGTACTCGGGGAACTGGGAGATGATCCGCCCCGCGAGCGAGATGTCACGGGTCTCCACGGTGACACCGGCCGTCGATGCGTACGCCTGGATCACAGGCAGGAACGAGTACGTCGCCAGGGCGGGCGCCTCGTCGGTGTGCGTATAGATGATGGTCGAGTCAGTCACCTGGTGCTCCGCTCTCCACGTCTGCAACATTGCTCGACATCAAGATATCTCGTGAGCGGCTCCCGTTCGAACGCGGCCCGCCCCCCGTGGGCGGGCCGCGTTCACGGGGCCGCGGCTACTTCACGGATCCCGCCATCACTCCCTGGACGAAGTGCCTCTGGAAGGCGAAGAACACGACCAGCGGGACGACCAGCGACAGGAAGGCGCCCGGCGCCAGGACGCCGATGTTGCTGCCGAACTGGCGCATCTGGGACTGGAGCGCGACGGTCAGCGGCTGGGAGCCGCTGTCGGCGAAGAGCAGCGCCACGAGCATGTCGTTCCACACCCACAGGAACTGGAAGATCGCGAGGCTGGCGATGGCGGGGCGGCCGAGCGGCAGCACCAGCCGGGAGAAGATCCGCCACTCGCTGCCGCCGTCCATGCGGGCGGCCTCCAGCATCTCGCGGGGGATCTCCGCGAAGTAGTTCCGCAGCAGGAACACCGCGAAGGGCAGCCCGTAGGCGACGTGGAAGAGGACGACGCCGGCGACGGTGCCGAACAGCCCCACCGCCCCGAAGAGCTTGGCGACCGGCAGCAGACCGATCTGGACGGGCACCACCAGCAGGCCGACGACCACCAGGAAGATCCCGTCCCGGCCGGGGAACTCCAGCCAGGCGAAGGCGTAGCCGGCGAGGGCGGCGATGCCGACGACCAGCACGGTGGTGGGGACGGCGATCAGCACCGTGTTCCAGAAGGCGGTGGTGATGCCGGAGTCCTGGAACAGCGCGGTGTAGTTGTCCAGCGACAGCTGGGAGGGATCGGTGAAGGCCGTCCACCAGCCGTCGGAGGCGTTGTCGCTCTCGTCGCGCAGCGAGGAGAGGAACAGCCCGGCGAGCGGGGTGATCCACACCAGGGCGACGACGATCAGCAGCGCCTGGACGGCGGAACTGCTCAGCAGGCGTCCGAGCCGGCCGGTGCGGCGGGGCGCACGGCGCGTCCCGGGGGCGCCGGCCGGGGGCACGGTGGTGACGGGCCGCCGTTCGGCCGTGAGGTGGCCGCTCATGCGCCGCTCCTTCGGAAACGCCGGATGTTGAAGATCATCGCGGGGACGACCAGGAGGAGGAGCAGGACGGCGAGCGCGCTGCCGAGCCCCTGGTCGTTGCCGCCGCCGAAGGACACCAGCCACATGCGGGTCGCCAGCACGTCGGCCTCCTCCTGGACGGGGCCGGGCGCGATGATCCACACCAGGTCGAAGACCTTCATCACGTTGATGACGAGGGTGACGAAGACGACGGTCAGCACGGGAGCGAGCAGCGGCACGGTGATCCTGCGGAAGATCTGGCCCTCGCTCGCCCCGTCCATCCGGGCCGCCTCCAGCGCGTCGCGCGGGATGGAGGCGAGGCCGGCTCCGATCAGCACCATGGCGAAGCCCGTCCACACCCACAGGTAGGCGCCGATGATCGCCGGGGTGACCAGCGCGGGGCCCAGCCAGTTCACGCCCTCGTAGGGTGCGGCGAAGTTCGCGGCCGGGAGCCGGTAGGTGTATCCGTCGCCGTCGAGGCCCGCGAAGCGGAAGGACCCGTCGGCGGCCGTGGTGGCGGTCGCGGCGGTCTTCCCGTCCCGCACCGCCTCGACGGTCATCCCGGGCAGGCCCTTCTCGCCGGGGTCGACCTCGCCCGGGGTGCCCTTGCCGCCGGGGGCGAAGTCGAGCCAGACCACTCCCCCGAGCTCGCCGGCGGCCGGCGGGGCGCCGGCCGCGTCGGCGGCGCCGCCGGGCATGTCCTCCGGGGCGATGCCGACGAAGCCGAAGGACGCGGCCTCGCCCGGGCCGTAGGCGGTGCCGGTGGTGTACGGGCCGCCCGCGCGGCCGGTGAGGCCCTGGTCCTCGCGCGCCCGTGCCGTCGGGTAGGCGGCGGGGTCCTCGAAGACGTCGTGGACCTCGGTGACGACGGCGTTGAGCACGCCGCGGTCCGGGTCCTGCTCGTAGGCGAGCCGGAAGATGATGCCGGCGGCCAGGAAGGACACGGCCATGGGCAGGAACAGCACCAGCTTGAACGCGGTCGCCCAGCGCACCTTCTCGGTGAGCACGGCGAGCACCAGGCCGAGCCCGGTCAGCAGCAGGGGCGCCACGACGACCCAGATGGTGCTGTTGCGGATGGCCTTGAGCGTGGCGGGGTCCCGGAAGATCTCCGCGTAGTTCCCGGCGCCGACGAAGCGGTCACCGCTCGCGTCGAACAGGCTGCGCCCGACGGAGAAGACGACGGGGTAGACCACCAGGGCGCCGAGGAGCAGCAGGGCGGGGAGGACGAAGGCGACGGCGAGCAGGCGCCTTCTGCGCCGGGCGCCGCGGCGCGGGTCCGCCGGGGCCCCGCGCCGCGGGCCTGCCGCGGCGCGGGTCGTGTGGGTGTCGGCCATGGTGTGCGGCCTCAGTTCCCGTACGCCTTGGCCGCCGCGGCCTCCAGCTTCGCGGCGGTTGCCTTCGGGTCGGACGGGTCGCGCAGGAAGTCCTGGAGGAGCTTCCACTCGCCCGCTCCCTTGGTGCCGCCGAAGGCCGCGGGCGCCTGGTCGGACATGTCGAAGCGGACCGCGTCGCCGGCCGCGACCAGGGACTCGGCGGTCTTCCTGGTGGTGTCGTCCGCGTACGCGTCGAGGCTCACGTTCTTGTTCGGCGACAGGAAGCCGCCGGCGCCGGCCCAGATCTCGGCGGCCTCGGGGGTGGCCAGGAACTCCAGCAGCTTCATGCCGGCCTCGGCGTTCTTGCCCTCCTTGAGGACGACCGCGGCGTCACCGCCGCTGACGACGGGCGCCTTGCCGCCGGCGACCGGGGGGAAGGGGAAGAACTTGGCGTCCTCGCCGGGCTTGCGGCCGAACTCGTCCTTGGCGACGCCGCCGACGAAGTCGCCCTCGTAGACCATGCCGGCCTTCGGCTCGGGGCCGAAGACCTGCTCGACGGAGGCGGGGAAGTCGGTGCGCAGCGCGCCCTGGGCGCCGCCGGCCACGAGCTGCTTGTCCTTGAACACCTCGCCGAGCGTGGTGAGGGCCGTGACGACGCTCTCGTCGGTCCACTTCAGTTCGTGCCGGGCGAGCTGGTCGTACTTCTCGGGCCCGGCCTGGGAGAGGTAGATGTTCTCGAACCAGTCGGTCAGGGTCCAGCCGTCCTCGCCGGCTATCGCGAACGCGGGGCGGCCGGAGTCGGCGAGGGTGCGGCCCGTCTCCAGCAGTTCCTCGTAGGTGGCGGGCTCGCTCACGCCGGCCTGGGCGAACGCGTCGGGGCTGTACCAGACCGTCGACTTGTGCGCGGCCTTGAAGTAGAGGCCGTAGTAGTCGCCGTCGACGGTGCCGTACTCCTTCCAGACCGGGGCCACGCCGTCCGTCGCCGACTTCGCGGCGGTGTCGGAGAGCGGCGTGAGCCAGCCCTCCTTGGCGAACTGCTGGAGCACACCGACCTGCGGGACCATCACGACGTCGGGGGCGTTGCCGCCCTCGATCTTGCTGCCGACGAAGGTGGAGACGTTGTCGCCGGAGGGGACGAAGACCGTCTTGGCGCCGGTCTTCTCGGTGAAGGCGTCGAGCACCTTCTTGAAGTTCTTCTGTTCGCTGCCGGTCCACACGCCGGCCACGGTGACCGTCTTGCCGCTGAGTTCACCTCCGCTCGCGGGGGTGGTGCTGCCGCCGCAGGCGGTGGCCGTCAGGGCGACGGCGAGTGCGGCCGATGCGGTGGCCGCGATACGCCGGGGGGTGCGAGCGGTGTGTCGCATGGTGGGTCCTTCCGGGAAAGAGGGGCGGGTTCAGAGAGTGGAGGCCGGCTGCTCGCCGGTGTGGTCCGCGGTCCACCAGGCGGCCGTGGCGCCCGGGAGCACGCCGGCGGGGCAGGGGCCGCTGGAGAGCAGCGGGGTGCCGGTGACCGGGGCGGGCACGGGGTCGGTGCCGAAGTTGACCGCGCAGACCAGTCCGTCGCCGCGGACCATGGCCAGCACCTGCGGAGGGGCGTCCAGCCACCGCAGGGTGCCGTCGCCCAGCTGGGGCAGCGAACGCCGCAGCTGGAGGCCGTCGCGGTAGAGGTGCCAGAAGGAGCGGGTGTCGGACAGGGCCCGGTCCGTGGCGTGCTCGGCGAACCACTCGGGCTGCGGCAGCCACGGCCGGGCCCCTGCCGCGCCCTGGCTGAAGCCGAACGGGGAAGCATGGCCGGACCAGGGCAGCGGGACCCGGCAGCCGTCGCGGATGTGCTTGCGGCTGCCGGTGCGGCGGAAGATCGGGTCGGTCAGCACCTCGTCGGGGAGGTCGAGGACCTCGGGAAGCCCGAGCTCCTCGCCCTGGTAGACGTAGGCGGCGCCGGGGAGGGCGAGCATCAGCAGGGCGGCGGCGCGGGCACGGGCGGCTCCCAGTCCGCTGCCCTCCACGCCGGGCTCCCCCGCGTAGCGGGTGACGGTGCGGACCTGGTCGTGGTTGTTGAGCACCCAGGTGACGGTGGATCCGGTGCCGGCGATGTCGGTGACGGCCTCGTCGATCACGGACCGGAAGGCGGCGGCGTCCCAGGGCGCGCTGAGCAGGTCGAAGAAGAACGCCTGGTGCAGTTCGTCCGGGCGGACGTACTCGGCGTGCTCGCGCGCCGTGGGCACGGACACCTCGCCGACGAGCAGCCGCTCGCGTCCGTCCAGCACCGCGTACTCGTCGCAGACGCGGCGCCACCGCCGCCACACGTCGTGCACCTCGGGCTGGTTCCAGGCGAGCGGGTTGACGGAGTCCCGGTGGCGTTCGTCGGCCTCGGGGTCGTCGGAGTCGGGGAGTTCGGGGTGCTTGAAGAGGCCCGCGGCGACGTCGATGCGGAATCCGTCCACACCGCGGTCGAGCCAGAAGCGCAGCACCGACTCGAAGGAGTCCCCGACGGCCGGGTCGCGCCAGTTGAGGTCGGGCTGCTCGGGGGTGAACAGGTGCAGGTACCACTCCCCCGGGGTGCCGTCGGGCTCGGTGGTGCGGCTCCAGGCGGGCCCGCCGAACATGGCGCGCCAGTTGTTGGGGGGTTCGTCGCCGCCGGGGCCGCGGCCCGGTGCGAAGTGGAAGCGCCCCCGGGCGGGGCTGCCCGCGGGGGCGGCCAGGGCCTCGCGGAACCACGGGTGCTCGCTGGAGCAGTGGTTCGGGACGATGTCGAGCAGCAGCTTCAGTCCGAGGCGCCGGGCGTCGGCCGTGAGCCGGTCGAACTCCTCCAGGTCGCCGTAGACGGGATCGACGTCGCAGTAGTCGGCGACGTCGTACCCGTGGTCGTGCTGGGGCGACGGGTAGAAGGGGCTGAGCCAGATGCCGTCGACCCCGAGCTTGCGGAGGTAGGGCAGCCCGGCGCGGACGCCGGCCAGGTCGCCGATGCCGTCCCCGGTGCTGTCGAGGAAGCTGCGGACGTAGACCTGGTAGATCACCGCGTCGCGCCACCAGGCGTCGGGGGCCGCGGCGGCGCGGGAGAGGCGGCCGGTGCCGGCCACAAGGGTGCTGAGCATCTCGCGTCAACCGTTTCTGCTGGATGCGAGGGCGCCCCGGATCGGGTGCGTCGTTATGCATGCATGTTAAGTAGCCGTGTCTGAGAGGTGTCAACGGCGAGAGCAGAAACCGGCGAAAGCTGGGGGAGTTTGCCCGGCAATGCCCAGCTCCCAGGAGTCGAGCATGAAGAAACCCCTACTTAACATGTAAGTAGGGGTTGATCAGGGTGGACGGAGCGGGCTCAGCCCCTTTGGGAGATCGCCGAGAGCTCGCGGGCCAGTCGCCCCACGGCCCGGTCCGGGCTCTGGCGCAGCGCCATGACGTCCTGCGCGACCGCCTGCACGGCGAGGCTCACCTGGTCGTAGCGCGGGCTCTTGGGCCGCGGCACGGCCGTCAGCACGCTCTCGCGCAGGGTCGGCAGGTACGGGTGGTCCCGTATCAGCGCGGGGTCCTCGTAGAGCGCGGCCCGCACCGGCGGGAGCGCCCCCTCGGTGAGCACCCGGCGCTGGACCCGCTCACCGGTCAGGTACGCGATGAGGTCGGCGGCCGACGCGGGATGGCGCGAATGGCTGCTGACCGCGAGGTTCGACCCGCCGAGCACACTGGTGCCGGGGCCGTCCGGCCCCGGCAGGGGCACCGTGCCGATCCGGCCGGCGACCGGGGAGTCCTCCGCGGCCGCCTCGGCGTACACATAGGGCCAGTTGCGCAGGAACAGCAGCCTGCCGTCCTGGAACGCCTTCCGGGACTCCTCCTCCTTCCAGCCGAGGGCCTCGCGCGGGATCCAGCCCTCGCGCACACCGCCGGCGAGGAAGGACAGCCCGTCGCGGGCCGCCCGGGAGTCCACGCTCACCCGTGCTCCGTCGTCGCGCAGCACCGAGCCGCCCGCCGAGTGCACCGCCTCCGTGACGTTCACCGTCAGGCCCTCGTACGGCAGGAACTGACCCGCGTACCCGCCCAGTCCGTGGCGCGGCGCGAGGGTGCGGGCCTGCCGGGCGAGCTCGGCCCAGGTGCGCGGCGGCTTCTCGCCCGCCTGCTCCAGGACGTCCTTGCGGTAGTAGAGCAGTCCGGCGTTGGTCACGTACGGGACGGCGTAGAGGCGGCTCTCGAAGGTCGCGGTGTCCACGACCGGACGCAGGAAGGCGTCCAGCGGGAAACGGTCGCGTTCCAGCGGCGCTATCCAGCCCGCGGCCGCGAACTCCGAGGTCCAGGCCACGTCGATGTTGAGCACGTCGAACCGGTCGCTGCCGGAGCGCAGTTCACTGATCATCTGGGCGCGGGTCTCGTCCGCGGAGTCGGGCAGCTCGACCAGGGTCACCCGCTCACCGGGATGCCGCTCGTTCCATTCGCGGAGCAACGGCGGCAGATAGCCGGTGAGATCGCCGGCCGTGACCAGGGTCATCGGCCCGCGCCCCGGCGGAGCCTGCCCGCCCTGCACGCCGAAACCGGCATGACCGGCCAGCACCACCGCCGCGACCAGGAGTCCTCTACCCGCGGCACGCATCCACCGCATAGGTTCCTCCCAGCACGATCCGGCTGCGCCGCCGACCATCGTGGCCTATATATACCCGTTAGGCATGAGCGATACTAGACGTGCAGGCGGACCGGCCGGACTGCCGGGCCCTCCGGCGGTCGCCGGGCCGGCGGGAATCCACGGAGCGGGAGAGAGGGGACGGGCGTGCGGCTGCCGCTCCTGGCACTTCTCACCCGTGGTCCGGCGCACGGTTACGAGCTGAAGCTGGACCTTGAGAAGCTCCTGGGCGCCGCGTACCCTCAGCCGAACGTCGGCCAGATCTACGTGACCCTCGGCCGGCTGGAGAAGAGCGGCCTGATCGACGGCGAGGACGTCGAGCAGTCGGGCCGGCCCAACAAGCGCACGTACCGGCTGACGGCCGCGGGGCGCGAGGCGGTGCTGGCCTGGTTCGAGGAGACCCACGACGAACCGCGCGTCAGGGACGAGTTCTTCATGAAGCTCGCCCTCGCGCCCGAGTCCGGGCTCGCCGACCCCGTGGCGCTGATCAACCGGCAGCGGAGGCAGTACCTCAACACCATGCGGGAGCTGTCGCGGCTGGCCGCGGCCGAGGACCGGGACAACCGGATCTCCCAGCTGCTGATCGAAGGGGCCATGCTGCACCTCCAGGCCGATCTGGACTGGCTGGAACGCTGTCAGGAGGAGCTGGAATGAGCGACGCCGCGTCCGCCGGCGACCGCCGGGAGCCGCCCGCCACGGGCGGGGACGCCCCGCGGTCCGCGACGGCGGCCGGGCCGGGGACGGCGGGTGCGCCGGGCACGCCCATCGTGCGGGCCGAGCAGCTCACCAAGACCCACCACGGCGAGGGCGCACCGGTGCACGCCGTCCGCGGGGTCGACCTGACCGTCCAGCCGGGCGAGTTCGTCGCCGTCACCGGGCCGTCCGGTGCGGGCAAGTCCACCCTGCTGCACCTCATGGGCGGGCTCCAGCGCCCGGACAGCGGACGGCTGTGGCTCGACGGCGAACGGGTCGACCAGTACCGCGAGGCCCGCTGGGCCGTGCTGCGGCGGCGCCGGGTCGGCATCGTCTTCCAGTTCTTCAACCTGGTCTCCAACCTCACCGTCGCCGACAACGTCGAACTCCCGGCGCTGCTCGCCGGGGCGTCGCCGGCGGCCGCCCGGGCCTCCCGCGCCGAACTCCTCGCCGAACTCGGTCTCGAAGGCCGCGAGAAGTCCGTGCCGGGCGAACTGTCCGGCGGCGAACAGCAGCGGGTCGCCCTCGCCCGCGCGCTCGTCAACCACCCCGCCCTCCTCCTCGCCGACGAACCGGCCGGCAGCCTGGACAGCAAGGGCACCCGGGAGGTGCTCCGGCTGCTGACCCGCTTCCACCAGCGGGGGCAGACCATCCTGATGGTCACCCACGACGCCCGGATGGCCAGTGCCGCCGACCGGGTCATCAGCTTCTTCGACGGCCGGATAGCCGACGACGCGATGCTCGGCAGCGCCGCACGCGGCGCACGGCACGGGGTGTCGGGCGTGCTCGAACTCAAGGAGTGAGCGRGCGGGCGACTCTGCGCTGGGCCAACGCCGACCTGCGCGCACACCGCGGCGAGGCGCTGTTCGTGGTGCTGGCCAGCGCGGGCGTGATCGCCTCGCTGCTGCTCGCCGGAGCGCTGCTCGGATACGCCGCCAACCCCTGGCAGCGGGTCTTCAACCAGTCCCAGGGCGCCCACATATGGCTCCACACCCGCGGCGGCGCCGACACGGCGGCGCTCTCCCGGCTCGACGGCATCACCTCCCTGGCCGGCCCCTACCGCACCGCGGACGCCACCGCCGCCTCCCGGGGCGCACGGGCGGGCATCGAACTGCGGGCCACCGGGGCACAGCTCCCGGAGACCGGCAGGCCCCTGCTCGCGCGGGGCCAGTGGCTCGCGTCCCGGACGGACGAGATCGTCCTGGAGAGCTCCGTCGCCCAGGCCCTGTGGGCCGAGCCCGGCGACACCGTACGCGTCACGGGCCCGCGCGGCACCGCCCACGCGCTGCGTGTCGCCGGGATCGCCGAGGCCGCGGAACCGCGCTACCGGCCGGGCGGCGGGCCGGGCACCGGCTGGGTGCTGCCCGGCGCCCTGGACACCGTCGCCCCCGGCTCGCACGACCAGACGGTGGGCCTGCGCCTGGCCGATCCGGACGACACCGACTTCATGGTGCAGCGGGCCGTCACCCTGCTCGGCGCCGACCGGGTCGCGCAGGTCACCAAGTGGCAGCAGGCACGGGCGGAGGCCGGTGACGACGACCGGCTGCTGGGCCGGCTGTTCGCCGTGTTCGGCCTCGGCGCGCTGCTGGCCGCCGCGCTCGCCGCCTCCGGAGCGGTCGCCGCACGGGTGCGCGGCCAGCTCAGGGACATCGCGGTGCTCAAGGCCGTCGGGTTCACGCCCGGACAGGTGGTGCGGGCCTTCCTCCTCCAGCATCTGGCGTTCGCCCTGCTCGGTGTGGCCCTCGGGTCCGCCGCGATCGCGGTGGTCGGCTCCCGGATACCGGGCAGGATCGGCGACGCGGTCTCCGTCTGGCAGGACCTGCCGGGCCGGGCCGCCGTCATGACCGGGGTGCCGGCCGGTGCGGTGCTGCTGATCGCCGCCGCCACCTCGCTCGCCGCGTGGCGGGCGGGCCGGGTGCCGCCGGTGCCCGTCGCGCGGGCGGCACAGCCGCTGCCCTCGCCGATGACCGCGCTGGGACGCCGTGCCCTCGGGCTGCAGGTGCCGCCCGCGCTGGTCCTGGGATGGCGGGCCGCGTTCCCCCGGAGGGGACGCACCGTGCTCCAGGTGGCCCGGCTCGCCCTGCCGCTCGTCCTGATCACGGTCGCGCTCGTCGCCTGGTCGACCCTGGACCAGTTCCGCGACCGCCCCGCGCGCATGGGGCTGCCGACGGCCCTGACCGTGCGCGCCGCGCAGCCCGGCGGGCCCGCGGACGCCGAGCTGCGGGAGACGCTCGCACGCGTCGCCGGGGTGGCCGCCGCCCACCCCGGCGCGGAGATGGCCGCCCTGGTGCCCGGCCAGACCGGCACGATCACCCTGCGCGGCCTCGGCACCGACCGGGAGCCGTACCCCTCGGCGGTGGCGGAGGGCCGTTCCCCCGCCGGACCGGACGAGGCCGTCGCCGGGCAGGGACTGCTCGACCTCCTGGACGCCCGGGTCGGCGACTGGGTCCGGATGACGGTCGGCGGCAGGCCGCAGATCCTGCACATCGTCGGCCGCAGCATCGAACCCGAGTCGGGCGGCCGGGTGGTCACCACCACCCTGGACACGCTGCGCGAACGCGATCCGCAGCTGCGCCCCGGCTTCCAGGCCCTGGTGCTGAGCGAGGGAGCCGACCCGCGCACGGTCGCCGCCCGGGTGGCCGCGGCGCACGGATCCCTGGAGGTCCGGGAGACACCGAACCCCGCCGACCGTCTCGAACCGGCCCGGGCCGTGATCGCCGCCCTGATCGGCATCCTCGCGCTGATCGGCCTGATCGAGCTGCTCACCCTCATCGGCACGGAGGTACGCGACCGGGCACGCGATCTGCTCGCCCTGAAGGCGATCGGGCTGACCCCGCGGCAGATCGGCGCGGTGATCGTGACGGCGGCCGGGCTGACCGCACTGGTCTCCGCCGCGCTCGGGACCTCGGCCGGGGCGCTGGCCGGGCACTGGCTGGTGGACGCGCAGGCCCGGACCAGCGGCATGGGCGCCGGCGTGGCGCAGGTGCCCCCGTTCACCGTGCTGCTGGCCGTCGCGGCCGCCGCGGTCGCCGGCGCCGTCGCCGCGGCCACCCTCCCGGCGACCCGCACGGCACGGCGCCGGCTGGCGGACTCGCTGAGCGAGACGCTGTAGGCGGGTGCGGCGCGGCGGCGGGCAGGCGCGGCGGCACGGGAGCGGCACGGAAGGCACGGCGCGGCGGACGCGGCACGGCAGGCGCGGGCGCGGCGGGAAGGCGCGGCGGACGCGCGGAATCAGGGCTCGATCAGGCCGGACCGGATCGCGTACCGGGTGAGCGCCAGGCGGTCGCGGAGCCCGAGCTTGCTCAGCAGGTTCGCCCGGTGGCGCTGGACGGTCTTCACACTGATGAAGAGCGTCTCGGCGATGTCCTTCGACGACAGGCCCTCCGCCACGAGCTTGAGGACCTCCTCCTCCCGCGCCGTCAGGATCTCGTCCCCGGCGTCCTCCCCGAGGCGCGCGCGGTCCAGGTAGTTGCGGATCAGCGCCGTCACGGCCCCGGGGTAGAGGAAGGACTCCCCGCGCATCGCGGCCCGGCACGCCGCCACCAGGTCGCGGTCGGCGACGGACTTGAGGACGTAGCCGCAGGCCCCCGCCTTCAGGGCCTGGAAGAAGTACTGCTCGTTGTCGTACATCGTCAGCATCAGGATGCGCAGCCCCGGTCGGAGCGCCGCCAGTTCACGCGCGGCCTGGATGCCGGTCATCCTCGGCATGCCGATGTCGAGGACCGCGAGGTCGACCTCGTGGGTGCGGACCATCTCGACGGCCTCCGCGCCGTCACCGGCCTCGGCCACCACCCGCAGGCCGGGTTCCCCGTCCAGGATGAGCCGCACGCCCCGCCGCACCAGCGCGTGGTCGTCGGCGAGGAGGATGCGGATCTCCGTACCACCCGTCATGGCAGCCCCTCCTCGGGAGCGGCGGGGGCGAGCGGGACGGCGGCCGGCTCGGCCGGGGCCACCGGCACCGTCAGCCGGACCAGCGTGCCGCCCCGCTCCGAGCGGCGGATGTCGAACGCGGCGCCGAGCAGCAGGGCGCGTTCGCGCATCCCGCGGATGCCGGCGCCGTCGCGCGCCAGTCCCGGCCCCCGGCCGTCGTCGGTGACGGTGAGTGTCACCGCGTCGGGTGTGCCGGTCAGTTCGAGGGTCACGTTCCCCGCCTCCGCGTGCCGGGCGACATTGGTCAGGCTCTCCTGCGCGACGCGGTAGACGACGAGTTCGCTCACCCGGTCGAGGCCGGGCAGGCCGGTGCCGAAGCGGCGCTCCACGCGCAGCCCGGTGTGGGTGGCGAATTCGACGGCGAGCGAGGTCAGCGCGCTGACCAGCCCCAGGTCCTCCAGCACGCCGGGCCGCAGCCGCCGGGCGAGCCGGCGGACCTCGTCGAGGCTCGCCCGGGTGGTCTCCTGCGCGAGCCGTACGTCCTCCCGCAGCGGCCCGCCGGACTGGTCGGCCGCCCGCTTCAGCGTCAGCAGGACCGCGGTCATGCTCTGGCCCACCTCGTCGTGGAGCTCCTGCGCGATCCGGCGCCGCTCGGCCTCCTGGGCGTTGAGGGCGCGGGCGCTGCTGGAGGCACGCTCGGCCTCCAGCCGCTCGATCATCTCGTTGAAGGTGCTGATGAGTTCACCGACCCCGCCGTGGCCGGGTACGGGAAGCCGCCCGCCGGGACGGAGCAGGTCGACGGTGGTCATCTGCCGCGTCAGCCGGTCCAGCGGCGCCAGGCCGATGCGCAGCAGGGCCGCGTTGGCGACGAGCATGACGCCGAGCCCGCCGAGAAGGATCACCGCCTCGGTGAGCAGCACGGGCACGGAGACCGTCACCGGCGCCCACAGCAGCAGCGCGGTGGCGACTCCGAGCACCAGCGCGTTGAGCGCGAAAATCCGCCAGAACAGGGACACGGCGTACCTGACCTCCTCCTTCGTCGCAGGCACTACCACTATGGGCCACCCGGGGAGGGGGCCGGTACCGGGTTCCGGAGCCCGGCCGGTCTACATCATCGGTGCCCCCGCAAATGGGGTCCGGGCCCGATGGTCCGGCGCGCGGCGAAGGGCGAGGGTGGCAGCCAGGAACCCCTTGGCCTCCTCACCGCCGCCCGGCGGTGAGGTGTGCGTCCACGGCGCCCCCGCGGACGCCGGCCGCCGCCCCGAAAGGAACGCCATGTCGCCCGACGCGGCCCGCTCCGCCTCCCGTCCCCGCGGTGTCCCGGATCCCGAGATCCGGCAGCGCCTGGAGCACGAGCGTGCCTCCCGCCTCACCCAGCTGGAGGCGATCGAGGAGGAGCGGCACGAGGCACCGCACGACCTGATGATCGCGCAGCAGTCGGCGATCCGGCGGGTCCTCACCGAGATCGAGGCGGCCTTCGCCCGTCTGGAGCGCGGCGACTACGGCCGCTGCGAGGGCTGTGCCCGGCCGGTCCCGCACGAGCGTCTGGAGATCCTCCCGTACGCCCGGTGCTGCGTCGCCTGCCAGGGCCGCGCCGTGTGACGGCCCGCCCCACCGGACAGACCCGCCCCGATCCACCGCGCACAGCGGACCGCGCACCAGGAGTGGTGACCGAAGTGAAGAACCAGACGGCCGGCGTCCGCACCGCGGGCCCGGCTCCCGAGGATCTCGACGCGCTGCGCCGCAGCCTGCGGGAGCAGCGCGCCTTCCGCAGGGAGCAGTTGCGGCGCCTGTCCGGACCGCGACCCGCCGCCCCCGCCCCGGAGCACGAGGGCCGGGCCCGGACCCCGGACCGCGAGGCCCACGCCTCCGCGTACGGGACGCGGGCGCGCGCGGCCGAGGCCGTGCCCCGTGACCGGCTCGCCGCGTCCGCGCGGATGGTGCTCGCCGACGTGGAGGCCGCCCTCGCGCGCATGGACGAGGGCCGCTACGGGAGCTGCCACCTCTGCACCCGCCCCATCGCGCTCGCCCGTCTGACGGTGGTGCCGCAGGCCCGCTACTGCGGGCGCTGCCAGCATGTGCGGGAGGCGGGGCGGTGAACCGCGGGGCCGCGGAGGCGGACGCCGGACGACGCCACCCGCGGTGGCCCGCCTGCGGGCTCTGCCCCCGGTTCGCCCTCGACATCGGCAGCGCCCGCACCCGTGCCTGGACACCCGGCAGGGGTGTCGTCCTCGACGTGCCGACGGTGACGTTTCCGGGGGCCGGCGGGATCCACCCCGTCCAGCGCGGAGCGATCGTGGACACCCCCGGCGTCGCACGGATGCTGGACCGGCTGCTGGGCCGCCGCACGGCGGGCCCCGGCCGCCCGCTGATCGTCCTCGGCACGCCGGTGCTCGGCGGGCCCGGCTTCCGGGGGGCCGCGCTGGAGGCGCTGGAGGTACTGCGTCCGCGCACGGTGCTGACGGTCCCGACCGCGCGGGCGATCGCCCTCGGGGCGGGAGCGGACATGACCCGCCCGCTGGTGGTCGTGGACATCGGGGCCCAGGTGACGGAGGTCGCCCTGCTCGCCGGCGGAGCGGTGGCCGACGCGTACCGGACGGCGCTCGGGACCACCGATCCGGACGACGCGCTGCCGGCCGGCGACCTCGCCGGGGCGGTGGTCGCCATGGTCGCCGACATGCTGCGCGCCGACCGCACGCCGCAGGCCCTGGGCGCGCTGCGCCGCGGCGTGCTGCTGGCCGGCGGCGGTGCCCTGCGGCCGGAGATCGCCTGTGCGCTGGCGGACCGGCTGCGGGTGCCGGTGCGGCCCGCGCCGGCCCCGCACACCGCAGCGCTGCGGGGCGCCGGACAGGTGCTCGCCTCCGTGCACCGTCATCCGGCCTCCGCCGTCCGTCCCGGCCGCACCTGCGACGAGTGACGTCGCCGTCCCCCGAGAAGGAGCAGAGATGCACGATCCGGTCCCCCGCGCCCAGCCGCCCCCCGCCGGCGCCGCA
>NZ_RDBP01000054.1:55430-71294 GCF_008042045.1 Streptomyces sp. T39 | reverse complement strand
GGCGGCACCCTCGCCTACACCACCGTGATCACCATCCTCACCCGCCTCCGGGCCAAGGGCGCCGTCACCCGGGAGCGCGCGGCCCGACCGCCGTGTCGGCGGACAGGTCAGGCGCGCAGCCAGACCGCGGTGTCCGCGGGCAGCCGGCCCTGCTCGTCGAGCGGACCGCTCGCCAGCAGCCGGGCGCCGTGGGCGGGCAGGCCCACGGGCGCCGGGGACAGGTTGACCACGCACAGCAGCCCGTCCGCCCGGGCGAAGGCGAGGACCCCGTCGGGGGCGGGGAGCCAGGTCAGCGGCCCGTCGCCGAAGCCTGCCTCGGTGCGCCGCAGCCGCAGGGCCTCGCGGTAGAGCGAGAGCATCGAGTCCGCGTCGGCGGCCTGCCGGTCCGCCGCGTAGGCGGCCCATCCCTCGGGCTGCGGGAGCCACGGCTCGGTCCCGGAGCCGAAGCCGCACCAGGGGGCGTCCGCCTCCCAGGGCAGCGGCACCCGGCAGCCGTCGCGGCCCGGGTCCCTGCCCTCGGAGCGGAAGTGCATCGGGTCCTCGATGCGGTCGAGGGGGATGTCCGCCTCGGGCAGGCCGAGTTCCTCGCCCTGGTACACGTACACGGAGCCGGGCAGGGCCAGGCTCAGCAGGGCGGCGGCCCGGGCGCGGCGGGTGCCGAGCGCCAGGTCGGACGGGGTGCCGAAGGTCTTGGTGGCGAAGTCGAAGGCGGTGTCCTCGCGCCCGTAGCGCGTGGCGGTGCGGGTCACGTCGTGGTTGCACAGCACCCAGGTCGCCGGCGCGCCGACCGGGGCGTGCTCGGCGAGGGTGTCGTCGATGGAGCGGCGCAGCCGTCCGGGGTCCCACGGACAGGCGAGGAAGCTGAAGTTGAACGCGGTGTGCAGTTCGTCGGGCCGCAGGTAGCGGGCGAAGCGCTCGGCGTCGGGCAGCCACACCTCGCCGACGAACACACCCCCGTACTCGTCCGCGATGGCGCGCCAGGAGCGGTAGATGTCGTGGAGCTCGTCCTGGTCGATGTAGGGGTGGGGGTCGACGCCCTCGGTGAAGTCCGGCAGCGCCGGGTCCTTGGCGAGCAGGGCGGCGGAGTCGATGCGCACGCCGGCGACACCGCGCTCGAACCAGAAGCGGAGCACGTCCTCGTGCTCCTGGCGGACGGCGGGATGGGACCAGTTGAGGTCCGGCTGCTCGGGCGTGAAGAGGTGGAGGTACCACTCGCCGTCGGGGACCCTGGTCCAGGTCGGGCCGGCGAACTGGGAGGGCCAGTCGTTGGGCGGCAGTTCGCCGTCGTCGCCGCGGCCGGGACGGAAGTGGAAGAGCTCGCGCTCGGGGCTGCCGGGCCCGCCGGCGAGGGCGGCCCTGAACCAGGCGTGCTGGTCGGAGATGTGGTTGGGCACGATGTCGACGATGGTGCGGATGCCGAGCTGCCGGGCCTCGGCGATCAGCTTCTCGGCCTCGGCGAGGGTGCCGAAGGCCGGGTCGATCGTGCGGTAGTCGGCCACGTCGTATCCGCCGTCGACCAGCGGGGAGAGGTACCAGGGCGTGAACCAGACGGCGTCGACGCCCAGTTCGGCGAGGTACGGCAGTCTGGCCCGGACTCCCGCGAGGTCCCCGGTGCCGTCGCCGTCGCCGTCGGCGAAGCTGCGTGGGTACACCTGGTAGATGACGGCGTCGCGCCACCAGTCGTCGGTGCGCTGCGGGTCGGGGGCTGCCACGTGACGGTCCTTTCGGGCAGAGTGGATCTCCGCCGCCGGCCCGGAAGCGGGGCATCGGACGGGCCGGCGGCGAAGGCTTGGGAGGTGACGGGCGGGACGCGGGCCTCAGCCCTTGAGTCCGCCCGCGGTGAGGCCGCTCATGATGTTGCGCTGGAAGACCAGGAAGATGAGCAGGGTGGGCAGTGAGGCGATGGTGAGCGCGGCGATGAGCACGTTCACCGGAACGCCGTTGGAGAGCGAGTAGATGCCGACGTTGAGGGTCTGCTTCGTCGGGTCGGGCAGGGTGAGCATCGGCCAGAGGAAGTCCTTCCACACGCCGACGACGGCGAAGATGGACACCACTCCGAGGATGGGCCGGGAGATCGGCAGGACGATCGACCACAGGACCCGCATGGGCGTCGCGCCGTCCATGGAGGCGGCGTCCAGCAGTTCCTTGGGGATCGAGTCGAAGAAGCGCTTCAGCAGGAAGATGTTGAAGGCGTTGGTCACCGACGGGAGCCAGATCGCCCAGGGCGAGTTCAGCAGGTTGCGCTCGATGACCGGCACGTCGAGCACGGTCAGGTACTGGGGCACGACCAGGACGGTGGCGGGGATCATCAGCGTGGCCAGCATCATGCCGAGGATGGCCTTGCCGAGGACCGGGCGGAGCTTGGAGAGCGAGTAGGCCGCGGCCACGTCGAAGATCAGCTGGAAGGCGAGCGCGCCGAAGGCGTAGTACAGGGTGTTGAAGAGCAGGCTCGCGAGGTCCATGACCTCCCATGCCCGGCTGTAGTTGTCCGGTTCGAAGGAGCCGGGGACCAGCGTCGGCGGGGTCTGGATGACCTCCTGGGCGTCCTTGAAGCCGCTGGAGACGAGCCAGTACAGCGGGCCGAGGAACACCAGGGTGAAGATGCCGACGACGGCGGCGAACGTCACCCAGTAGAGCGTCCTGCCGCGGGGCCTGGCGAGCTGGGCCGGCGAGATGAGAGTGCGTGTGGACATGGCTGTTCTCCCGGTCCTACTCGTCCTCGGCGCGGCTGAGCTTGACGTACGCCGCCGAGAATCCGGCGAGGAGTACGAGCAGGAGCAGGCCGAGAGCCGCCGCGGCACCGTAGTTGTTGAAGTTGAAGGCGTACTGGTAGATCAGGTAGACGACCGTCGTGGTCGAGCCCTCGGGACCGGCGCCGCCCGTCAGCAGGAACGGTTCGACGAACACCTGCATCGTGGCGATGACCTGCATCAGCAGCATCAGCGAGAGGATCAGGCGGGTCTGCGGGATGGTCACGTGCCAGATCTTGCGGAAGAGCCCGGCACCGTCCAGTTCCGCGGCCTCGTACAGCTCCCCGGGTATGCCCTGGAGCGCCGCGAGGTAGATGAGGGTGGCGCCGCCCATGTTCATCCAGGTGGAGGCGACGACGACCGCGAGCATCGAGATGTCCGGGTCCTGGAGCCACTGCTGTTCCGGCAGGCCGACGGCGCCGAAGAGCTCGTTGAGGAGTCCGTAGCCCGGGTCGTACAGGTACTTGAAGAGGAGGACCGCGGCGACCGGCGGGAGCATGACCGGCAGGTAGACCAGCAGTCGGAGGTAGCCCTGCCCGTGGTGGAACTCGTTGATGACGACGGCCGCGGCGAACGGGACGGCGAAGCCGAGGACCAGCGCGAGCACGGTGAACAGCAGGGTGTTGCGCCATGCCTGCCAGAACGCCGGGTCGTTGACGACCGTGGTGAGGTTGTCCAGGCCCACCCAGGTGGTCTGGCCGCCGTCGGTCTTCTGGAAGGCGAGGAAGAACTCCCGGACCATCGGGTACCAGGAGAAGACCGCGAAGCAGATCACCGCGCCGATGAGGAAGCCGTGGGCGGTCAGGTTGCGCCGCAGGCTCCTGCCGAAGCGCCCCTTGGACGGCGCGGGGCCGGCCGCGGGAGGCGGGGTGCGGCGGTGGGAGGCCGCCTTGCTCGGGGTCAGGCTGGGGGCCGACATCGTTGCTCCTTGGTACGGGTCTGCCGGGGCAGTGATCCTGCGCGGGAAGGGGCCCGGCGCGGGCGGGCCCCGCGCGTCGGACGTCCGCTCGGGGCGGGGCCCTGCGCGGGGCGGGCCGGGACCGCCCGGACGCCGGGTGTTCCCGGCGGGGACGGGCGGCCGGCCCGGCCCCGCCGGGAGGCCATCACTGGTTGGCGAGGACCTGGTTGACCTGCTGCTCGGCGGTGGCGAGCAGCTTGTCGATGTCGGCGTCCTTGTTGGTGAGGATGCCGGACATCACGTTGTCGAGGACCTTGTAGACCTCCTGCGCCTTCGGCGGCTCGGCCTTGCCCGCGACGGCGTTGTCCATGAAGGGACGGAAGTTCTCGACCGGCATGGTGGCGTGCTCGACGCGGGCGGCGTCGTCGGCGGTCTTGGAGGCGTTCAGCCAGAAGTTGGGCTGCGGCACACCGACCGGCAGGCCGTCCGCCTTGGTGCGGGCCCAGTCGAACTGCCCCTTGCCGACGCTGAGGTTCTTGAAGTTCAGCCAGGCGATGGCGGCCTTGACCTTGTCGGGGGAGATCCCCTTCTTGATCATGTAGGCGTTGCCGCCCGCGAGGGTGTTGCGCTCGCCGGGGATCGGGCCCATGCCGAAGTTCTCGTACTTGGCGCCGAGCTGCTGGACCATGTAGGCGATGTCGTCGGGCGCGGCGAGGAACATGCCCAGCTTGTCGGTGGCGATCTGCTTCTGCAGGTCGCCCCACTTCAGGAGCTGGGTCTTGCCCATGCTGTCGTCCTCCCAGCGCATGGCGTGGAGGTTCCGGGCGACCTGCTTGCCGAGGGTGCCGTTGAAGGCCGCCTTCCTGCCGTCGGCGTCGACGACGTCCCCGCCCACGCTGTACATCTGCGCGGTGAAGTGCCAGCCGCCGGTGTTGCCCGCGCTGTACTCGCCGAAGCCGGCGATGCCCTTGCCGAGACCGGCGATCTTCTTGGCGGCGGAGCGGACCTCCTCCCAGGTGCGCGGCGGCGCGTCCGGGTCGAGGCCGGCGTCCTTGAAGAGCTTCCGGTTGACCAGCAGGCCCATGGTGTAGTTGCTGGTGGGCAGGCCGTAGAGCTTGCCGTCCTGCTTCAGCGACGCCATGACGTTCGGGTCGATGTCCTTCAGCAGGGGCACGGACTTGTCGTGGACGTACGCGGTGATGTCCTCGGCGCCGTCGTTGTCGAGCACCTGCGGCAGGTCGGTGAAGTAGGTGTAGAAGACGTCGGGCTGGGACTTGGCCTTCAGCATCGCGGTGAAGCGCGGGGGCTCCAGACACTGGCCGGGAGTGGAGCGGCCCTCGATGGTGACGTTGGGATAGGTCTTGTTGAACTCCTTGACGTCCTCCTTCCACTCCTTCAGCTCGGCCTGCTTCGCCGTCGGCGGCATGCAGTCGATCGTGATCGTGACCTTGGTCTTCGGGTCCAGCGGAGCGGCGGGGTCGGACGACCCGCTGCTCTTGGCCCCCGAGTCGTCGTCGCTGCTGCTGCTGGTGCCGCAGGCGGCCAGCGCGCTGAGCGAGAGGGCGGAGACGAGGGTCATGACGCCGGCGCGGCGGACACGGCGGAACCGAGCACTTCTCATGGGTGGATCCCCTTCGAGCATGAACGAGGAAGGCGCCCCACCGCCGATGCGTTGTGGGGCGCCGCACACTCAACCACCATGAACAAGTGGACGCAATATCTCGCGCCGATTTCGTAATTGTTTGACAGAGGGATGTCGGACCGATGCGGAAGCCACCGTCCCGGATGACACCGGCTATGCGGTGGCGACCCACCCCGCAGCCGCACCCGGGGCAGGGGAACGGCTCCCCGGTGCCGTGCCGGAGGCCGTGGAGCGGTCGCCGGCGGCCTGGGCGGTGGAGCCGCGGACGACGAGTTCGGGCTCGAAGAGGAGCTCGCTGTGGGGCACGTCGCTGCCCTCGATCTGGGTGCTCAGCAGCTCGACCGCGGCCCGGCCCATCGCCTCGATCGGCTGGCGCACCGTCGTCAGCGGCGGCTCCGTGCACGTCATGAACGCCGAGTCGTCGTACCCGACCACCGACACGTCCCGCGGCACCGACAGACCCCGCCTGCGCGCCGCCCGCACCGCCCCCAGGGCCAGCGGGTCACTCGCACACACGATCCCCGTCACACCCCGCTCCAGCAGCCGCGACGCGGCCGCCTGACCGCCCTCCAGCGAGAACATCGACCGCTCCACGAACTCCGGCGGCAGCTCGCCCCCCGCGGCCCGTGCGGCGGCCGCCAGGCGCCTGCGGGAGGGGATGTGGTCGGCGGGGCCCAGGACCAGACCGATCCGCTCGTGCCCCAGCGACACCAGATGCCGCCACGACTGCTCCACCGCCACCGCGTCGTCACACGCCACACACGGAAAATCGAGCCCCTCGATCGCCGCGTTCACCAGCACCACCGGGATCCGGCGCTCCGCAAGCAGACGGTAGTGCTCATGCGGCGCATCCGCCTGCGCGAACAACCCACCCGCGAACACCACACCCGACACCTGCTGCTGCAACAGCAACTCCACATAATCCGCCTCCGACACACCCCCCTTCGTAGCAACTCCACATAATCCGCCTCCGACACACCCCCCTTCGTCTGCGTGCACAACACCGGAGTCAACCCCTGCTGAGCCAACGCACCACCGATCACCTCGGCAAACGCCGGAAAAATAGGATTCTGCAACTCCGGCAGCACCAACCCCACCAACCGCGCACGCTCACCCCGCAACTGCGTCGGCCGCTCATAACCCAACACATCCAGAGCCGTCAGCACCGACTGCCGCGTCGCCTCCGACACCCCCGGCTTCCCATTGAGCACCCGGGACACCGTCGCCTCCGAGACCCCAACCTTCTTTGCCACCTGAGCAAGTCGTCGCGTCATGAACGCAAGAATAGCGCAAGCACCGCAAGGCGCTTGCGCTCTTCCTGCCTCTCGGGTGTCCGAAACGATCGGTCGGCCCCGGTCCGGCGACCGGGGCCGGCCCGCGCTACGGGTTCTGGGTGATCTTGAAGGTGGAGGTGGTGTTGCGGATGTCCACCGCGTTGCCGCTCAGCTTCAGACCGTTGAAGACGACCTCGCCGACGGCCGGGCCCTGGCCCGCCTCGGGCATCTCGTTCGCCCACAGACCGAAGCCGGACTTGGCGTCGAACGCGTCCCCGCTCCTGCGCGCCCCGGTGATGGTCACATCCGTGAAGACCGTGTCCTTGATCGGGAACTGCGGCTGACCGCCCACGTAGTTCGTCTGGAACATCACCCCGCTGTAGGTGGGGTCGACGATGTCCACGTTGTTCACCCGGATCCCCTGGAAGACCTTGGACGCCGAGAAGACCCAGATGCCGGGGAAGGTCTGCCCGCCCCAGAAGTGCCCGCCGGCCCGGACGATCGAGATGTTCTCGAAGGTCGTCGGCTCGGTGCCGAACCCGTTCATCGGGTAGCCGAAGTCCAGGGACGAGATCGTGATCCCGGCGTAGACCAGGGTGTCCGCGATGTGGATGTTGCGGAAGGTGTTGGCATAGCCGCCGTAGACGGCGACACCGGCCGCCCGCCAGGTCAGCGTGGTGGTCAGGTTCTCGTAGACGTTGTTCTTCATGTCCGCGCCACCGGCGTCGATCGCCGAGAACAGCGCGAAGCTGTCGTCACCGGTCGCCCGGGCGTCGTTGTTGGACACCAGGTTGTCCGTCGACCCGTTGGTCATGTTGATGCCGTCGGCGAACATGTTCCGGATCCGGGAGTTCCTGATCGTGATCCGGTCGGTGTTGGCGCCCCAGTAGAGGCACACCATGTGCTCGTTCCAGATGTCGTCGATCACGATGTCCGACACGTTGGCGAAGTCGAACACCTTGCCCGGGCCGTCGATGCGCGAGGTGTAGTTGCCGAAGTAGGCGAAGCCCTTGAAGAGCGACCCCTTGGCGGCGGCCTCGGCACGGAAGCCGACGTCGGTGTTGTCCTGCGTCGCCGGGGCGTGGAACTTCGTGTACCAGGGACCGGCCCCGACCACCTTCACGGCCTTGCCGTACACCTGGAACTTGCTGGACGTCTGGTAGTCGCCCGGCGGCAGGTAGACGCCCACGAGCCTGCCCGTGGTGTCCATGCGCACCTTGTCGAGGGCGTTCTGCACGTCCTGGTGGCCGAAGCCGGCGGGCACCGTGTAGGCGGCCGGGTCCGGGTTGGCCACCGGGGCGACCTGCTCCAGGTTGACGAAGTCGATCGCGTAGGTGCTGGTGTTGGCCGCGTCCTTCTGGAGCCGGATCCTCGACCCCGCCGGGACGGTCTCGCCGAGCATGATGTGCGCCTCGTCGTAGATGTGACGCGGCGCCCCCGAGCCGGGCGAGTTGCCGGGCGAGGCCTCGGCGCCGTACAGCCAGGCGTACTTCGAGGTCAGCGGCAGGGCCTTCTTCATGACGCCGTCGACGTACACGTTGATCGTGGAGTCGATGCCGCCGCCGCCCGGCGCGTCCGGGATCGAGAAGCGGGTCACCAGGGTGTTGGTGCTCGCCCGGGTGGTGAACTCGACGTACTCACCGGTCGCGTCGAGGGTGACGGCCTTGCGGCCGGACGCCTCGCCCGCCACGTCGCCGACGGTCCGGTTGGGGCCGACGACCTGCGCGCCGCCGCCCGCGGTGCCGTCCTCCGCCTCGTACATGTCGTACGGCATGTTCGCGCCGCGTCCGACGAACAGCGGCTGGGTGGAGGTGTTGTTCTCCCGCTTGACCGGCAGCTCGGCGCTGTCCGGGGCGACGGTGACCTTCAGGGTGTAGGAGCCGTTCGCCGCCGTCCAGGTCCCCAGGTTCACCGGGCCGGTCGTGGCGCCCGCCGCGATGGCCCCCTCGTGCGTGCCGGTGAAGGTGCGGACCGTCGTGCCGCGGGAGTCGACCAGCGCGAGGCTCACCCCGTGGCCGCCGCTCGCCGAGGCGACGGTGCCCTGGTTCTTCAGGGCCACCTTGAAGGTGACGGAGTCACCGGCGGCCGGGGAGGACGGAGTGGTGGTGACCGCGGCGGCGACCAGGTCGGAGCTGGCGACCGGCTTGACGACCAGCGCGGCGGGGCTGGTGAAGGCGTTGTTGGTCTCGTTCTGCTCGATGATGTCGTTCGCCTCGTCGACGACGGCACCGAGCGGGTAGGACCCCGCGTCCCGTGCCCCGAGGGGCACCTGGACGGTGGTCTGCGCGCCGGCCGCGAGGGCGGCAACCTGGGCGCCGGCGACCGTGGTGCCGCCGAGGCGCACGCCCACCCGGCCGGCCGGTGCGGCGGCCGCGCCGCTGTTGCGGACCGTGGCCGAGACGGTGATGTCGTCGGACTCGACCGGTGAGGCGGGTGACACCGTCAGACCGGTGACCTCCAGGTCGGGGTTGGGCGCGGGGGTGCCGATCACCTGGAAGTCGGCGATCTGTCCGGCGCTCGACCCGCTGTTGGCGGTGATGCGCAGCTGCACGTCCGCGACCCGGGCGTCGACGGGCACGGTGACCGTGTTCCCGTCCGCCGGGTCGAAGACGTACTCCTTGGCGGCGACCAGGCTCGTGAAGCCGGACGCGCTCTGCTCACGGCCGAGGACCTGGATCGTCTGGGTGCGCCGCCCCCAGTCGGGGCTGAGCCGCAGCACCACGCGGGACACGTCGGCGTTGGAACCGAGCTTGACGGTGAGGGTGTTCGGGTACGCCCCGGCGCCGCCCTCCCAGTAGGTGGCCCGGTTGTTGTCGTTGGCGTTCTGCGCGACATAGGTGTGGATCACGGAGGAGGCGCTGATCGGCTTGGAGACGGCCAGGTCGGAGCCGCTGCCGCCGCTGCCGTTGCGGGTCACGGCGTTGCTGTGCGGGGACTCGTTGCCGGCCGCGTCCTTGGCGCGCACGGTGTAGGTGACGGTCTCCGTGGCCGCCCGGCTCTCCGACCAGGCGGTCACGTCGCCCGCGACGGTGGCCCTGCGGCTGTTGTTCGCGTAGATGTCGTAGGCGCTGACGCCCTTGTTGTCGCTGGACGCCCCCCAGGTCAGCCGGATCTGCCCGGCCGCCGGCTCGCTGAGGGTCAGGTTCGCCGGGGCGGTCGGCGCCACGGTGTCACCGGTGTCGCCGGCACGGGTGACCGTGTTGCTGTTCGCGGACTGGTTGCCCGCCGCGTCCCTGGCCCGCACGTAGTAGCTGACCCGGGTGCCGGCCGGACGGTTGTCCGTGAAGGTGGTGACGTTGCCGGCGACCGAGGTGAGCAGGCCCCCGTCGGCGTATATGTCGTACCCGGTGACGGCGGTGTCGTCGCCGGCCGCGTCCCAGGTGAGGCGGATCTGGCCGGTGGCCGGCTCGGTGAGGGCCAGGTTCGCCGGGGCGGTCGGCGCCTGGGTGTCACCGGTCGCGGGACCGTAGACCTCCAGCTCGGAGACCTGGGCGCCGGGCTGGACGCTGTTGGCGCTGACCAGGACCCGCAGGTAGCGGGTGGTCGCCGCGTCGAAGGTGACGGTGGCCGTGTTCGCGCCCGCCGCGTCGAAGGTGTACGCCTTGGCGGCGGTCAGGTCGGTGAACGAGGAGCCGTCGGTGCTGCCCTGGATCTTCAGCGTCTGGCTGCGCGCGCCCCAGCCGTCGGGAAGCTTGATCACGGCCTTGTTCACGCGCACCGCCGACCCGAGGTCGGTCTGGAGCCACTGCGGGAGCTCGTTGTTGCGGCTCTCCCAGTAGGTGGCCTTGTTGCCGTCGCCGGCGTTGCCCGCGGTGTAGACCTCGGTGTGGCTGCTGGCGGTGAAGGCGCGCCCGCGCGCCAGGTTGACCGAGGACTCCCCCGCCGCGTGCACCTCCAGCTCGGAGAGCTGGCCCGCGGCCCAGCCGGTGTTGGCGGTGATCGCCACCCGGACGAACCGGGTCTGGGTCGCCGGGAAGCCGATGGTCACGGTGTTGCCCGCGCCGGGGGTGAAGGAGTACGCCGCCGACGCCTTGAGCGTGGCGAAGCTCGTGCCGTCGGCGCTGCCCTGCACTGCCAGGGTCTGGGTGCGGCTCTCCCAGCCGGCGGGGAGCTTGAGGACGACCTCGTCGATGCGGGAGGTTGCCCCGAGGTCGGTCTGGACCCACTGGGGAAGGCCGCTGCCGGCGCTCTGCCAGTAGGTGCCCTGGTTGCCGTCGGTGATGTTGGCGGCCCCGTACTCGTTGTGGGAGCTGCTCGCGGCGGCCGGGTCCCCGACCGCGATGTTGGGCCCGCCGGCCGCCGATGCGGCGGACAGCAGCGGGCCGCCCAGTGACAGGAGGCTGGTGGCCAGCACGGCGCACATGGCCCGTGACGCGCCCTTGCGGGATCTCATACGTCCCCGATCTCGGCCCCGCCGCGGTCGGGCGGGGCTCGGTCTGGTCTCGGACGGGTGGATGCGGTGCGTGTGCCGTGCGGCAGCGCACCGGTGGGGGTGGAACGGGGTGCCGGGCCGTGGTGGACGGGCGGCCCGGCGGTCCGGGGCGCCGCCCGTCGGCGCCCGGCGGGGGGCCGGGCGCCGGCGGGCGGGCGTACGGTCAGAAGTGCAGTGCCTGCCGCTGGTGCGCCGGCACGGCAGCCGCTCCGGCGGAGCCGTTGATCACGAACTGCGAGCCGGGCTCCACGAGGACGTCGCCCTCGGCCGAGCCGGTGATGGTGACGTCCGAGAGGGTCGCGCTGCCGCGGGCGCCGCCCATGGCGAGGATGCCCGACCCGTTGTTGGACTTGTCGATGGTCACGTTGCTGATCCGGACGTTCGGCATGGCGCCGCCGCCGGTCTTGAACTGGATGCCGTCGTAGGTCGAGTCGTGGATGTCCGTGTCCCGGATGGTGACACCCGGGATGTCGGGCCCCTGCGCGAACAGGGTGATGGCGCCGAACTCCTGGTCCTCGTTCCAGAACGCCCCGCCGGTGCGGTACAGACCGTTGTTGGCGATCAGGGTCTGGCCGGAGAACGGGATCGGGTCGTGGTCGGTGGCCAGCATGATCCCCGGGTAGTTCATGGTGTCGGAGATCAGGTTGTTCTCAATGGTGTTGCCGTAACCGCCGTAGACCGCGATGCCGTTGGCGCGCCACGGCAGCTGGATGGTGTTGTTGCGGAAGTGGTTGTCGTGGCCGACGTCGACGGAGGTGTCCTTGACGTACTTGCTGGCCCACACGGCGAGGGCGTCGTCGCCGGTGTTGCGGAAGGAGGAGTTGTAGACCGTGGAGTTGCGGGTGCCGTTGGCGAAGTTGACGCCGTCGGCGTAGGTGTTGCGGATGCGGACGCCGCTGAACTCGACCCCGTCACCCGGTCCCCACAGCTCGGGGATGTTGGAGTAGTCGCGTCCGACCCAGGCACCCACGTTGGCGTGCTCGATCCAGACGTTGCTGATCTTCGTGTCCTTGCCGAAGCGGCCGTTGAGGGCGACACCGCCCTCCGCGTTGCCGTCCCCGCCGCGGATGGTGCCCGAGCCGAAGATCGCGATGTCGGAGATCTTGGTGTTGTGGTCGATGTCGAAGCCGAAGTTGCCCTCGTGCGGGTGGTTGATGCCGCCCGCCTGGTGCGGCGGGGTCAGCGAGTAGAGCTGCGAGTGCCACATGCCTGCGCCGCGGAGGGTGACGTCACGGATGCCCACCTGGTTGAACTGACCCCGGTTCAGCGGGTCGTCGGTGAGGATCTTCTTCTCCTGGCGCCACTGGCCGGCCGGGATCCACACGCAGGGGATCTCGCCCTTCTGGTCGGCCGTGACGGCACGCTGGATGGCGTCCGCGTCGTCGACGCCGTCGTTCGGCACGGCTCCGTACGCGGTGATGGACGCGCACTCGGCGGGCTTGGCGGCGGGCGCCGCGACCTGCTCCAGGTCGATCAGGTCGATGATGTAGAAGGCGGCGGTGTCACCGGCGTCGCGCTGGAGGCGGAACACCGTGCCCTGCGGGTAGGTCTGGGTCAGCAGGGCGTGCGACTCGTCGAACAGCCGGCGGGCGTCGCCGCCGGGCCGGTTGGTCAGGCCCTCCGGGTCGTCGGTGCTGCCGTAGAGCCAGCTGTGCTTGGACGACAGGTTGATCTTGCGGACGAACTGCCCGTTCGCGTAGAGGCTGATGGTCGCCTCCTGGCCGCCGCCGGCCGCCGCGTCCGGGATCGAGTTGCGCACGACGATCGAGTTCGAGGCGCTGGTGGAGGTGAACTCCACGTACTGACCCGTGGAGTTCAGGCGGACCGACTCGCGGCCCGAGGACTCGGTGGCGAAGTTGGTGTGCCCGAAGGTGCGCTTGGCGTCGGCCTGCAGCAGGGTGCCGTTGTGGCGGCCGTCCTCGGCCTCGTACTCGGTGTACGGCACGGCCGCGCCGCGTCCGACGACCAGGGAGCGGGCGAAGGTGTTGTTGCCCTCGTTGGTCTCCGTGACCGTGCCGGTGGCGTCGGCCGTCGCGGTGAGCGTGGCCCCGCCGCTGGTGGCGGTCCAGCTGCCGCTGACGGCGACGTTCGCCGAGGCGCCCGCGGCGATGGCGCCGGTGGTGCCGTTCAGGGTGGTGGAGCCGACGGTGAGGCGGGTGACGGATCCGGCGGGCACCGCGGTGGTGCCCCGGTTGTGCACCGCGACGGTGAACGAGACCGTGGCGCCGACGGCCGGGCTGGACGGGTTGGTGGTGATGCCCGTGACCTCGAGGTCCGGTCCGGGCGCCTGGCCCACCACCAGTTTGGCGGCGGCGGTGCGGCTGTTGTTGGTGTTGTCCAGTTCGGCGACCGTGTCCGTGGGGTCGACGACCGCGGAGACGGTGTAGCCGCCCATGGGGCGCTTGCCCACCTGGACCGGGACCTTCGCGGACGCCCCGGCCGCCAGCGCGCCGACGGCGGCGCTGCCCGCGGCTGCGCCTTCGAGGCTGACGTTCACCGTGGTCGCGGGTGACGCGGCGGTGCCGGTGTTGCGCACGGTGGCGTCGACCGTGACCGCGTCCGTCTCGGACGGGGCGGAGGGGGACCACGTCAGATCGGTGACGGTCAGGTCGGGAGCGGGCGCGGCCGCGCCGACGACCTGGAACTCGGCGACCTGGCCGCCGCCCCCGCCGGTGTTGCCGAAGAACTGGAGGCGCACATCGGCGTAGCGGCCGGAGACCGCGATGGTGACGGTGTTCTGGTTGGCCGCCGGGTTGAACACGTAGTCCGCACGGTCCTTGAGCGACACGAACGCCGTCTCACCGGACGTCCGGCCGAGCACCTGGATGCTCTGCGTCCGGGTGCCCCAGGCCGCGTCGGGGTTCAGCTTGAGGACGACGCCGGACAGGTCGGCGTCGGCGCCCAGCTTCACGGTCAGCGTCGACGGCTGCCCGCTCGCCTCCCAGTAGCTGCTGGTGCTGTCGTCGTTGGCGTTGGCCGCGACATAGGTCTGGGTGTGGGACGACGCCTCGATCGGCTTGCGCAGGGCGAGGTTGGTCCCGGCCGGGGGCGGGTCGCCCGGGTCCGGGCCGCCGCCGCCCTCGCCGTAGATCTCGACCTCCGACAACTGGGCGGCGTTCCAGCCCGTGTTGCCGGTGACCTGCACGCGGACGTACCGCGCCGCGGCGGCCACGTCGAGGGTGACCGTGTTGCCGGACGCCGGGGAGAAGGCCCGGCCCGCGGCGGCGGACAGGGTGCTGAATCCGCTGCCGTCGGTGCTGCCCAGGACCGTGAGGGTCTCGGTGCGGGCCTCCCACGACGAGGGGAGCTTCAGCACCACCTCGTCGAGGTCGACGGTGCTGCCCAGATCGATCTGCACCCACTGGGGGAAGGAGCCCAGGGGCCCCTCCCAGTAGGAGGCCTGGCTGCCGTCGGTGACGTTGCCCGCCGGGTAGGCGGGGTGCGATCCGCCGGCCGTTGCCGGCCTGCCGAGCGCACGGTTCGGTCCGTCGGCGGCGTGGGCTGCGACCGGCAGCAGCCCGACGGCGACCAGGCCGGTCGTCACCAGGCCGGCGAAGAGTCGCCGGCCGTGATGTTTCCCTCTCATGAGGCCTCTCGTTCCCTTTCCCTGGGCACGCCCGGCCGTGCGGCCCGCCTCCCCTCCCCCGCCGACGCGGACGGCGTCGGAGCGGGCGGAGCTGCGGGGCGCTCGGGACGGGTGTGCCTGGTGGACGATGACGGGCTCACCAGGCGTCGGCGGTGCCCTGGTGAACCCTGAAGCGCTATGAATCAGAAAGTTGAGTGATTCAGTCAATCTTTTGCAGCGCCGAGGTGACAGGTTTCTACCAGGTATCGACTTTGTCAACGGTTCGGTACGCAGAGGCGGTTGAGGCGCACGTGAAGCAGCCCCCTGCCGTGGGGCAGGGGGCTGCTCGGATGCACTCCGCCGGGGCACCGGCCGGACGCGAGAGCGGAGACGACGTCTCTGCATCAGGGGGAGTCGCGGTGCTGGCGCCCCGCCGCGAGCGCTGCCTGCTCGCCAAGGGCCGGCCGACCGGTTATGCGATGGTGCACTCCGCGCGGGACGGCGCGGAGGCCCTGCCGCTACGACGGCGGCGTCGACATGACCGTCTCCCGCACCGGACGGCCCGGCCCGGGCGGGGCTACGCCCCGGCGGCCTGGGCGGTGGAGCCGCGGACGACGAGTTCGGGCTCGAAGAGGAGCTCGCTGTGGGGAACGTCGCTGCCCTCGATCTGGGTGCTCAGCAGCTCGACCGCGGCCCGGCCCATCGCCTCGATCGGCTGGCGCACCGTCGTCAGCGGCGGCTCCGTGCACGTCATGAACGCCGAATCGTCGTACCCGACCACCGACACGTCCCGCGGCACCGAAAGACCCCGCCTGCGCGCCGCCCGCACCGCCCCCAGGGCCAGCGGGTCACTCGCACACACGATCCCCGTCACACCCCGCTCCAGCAGCCGCGACGCGGCCGCCTGACCGCCCTCCAGCGAGAACATCGACCGCTCCACGAACTCCGGGCGGAGTTCGGAGCCGAGGGCCTTCGCCGTCCGCTCGGCGGCGGCGAGCTTGCGCCGGGAGGGGATGTGGTCGGCGGGGCCCAGGACCAGACCGATCCGCTCGTGCCCCAGCGACACCAGATGCCGCCACGACTGCTCCACCGCCACCGCGTCGTCACACGCCACACACGGAAAATCGAGCCCCTCGATCGCCGCGTTCACCAGCACCACCGGGATCCGGCGCTCCGCAAGCAGACGGTAGTGCTCATGCGGCGCATCCGCCTGCGCGAACAACCCACCCGCGAACACCACACCCGACACCTGCTGCTGCAACAGCAACTCCACATAATCCGCCTCCGACACACCCCCCTTCGT
>NZ_RDBP01000054.1:39018-55330 GCF_008042045.1 Streptomyces sp. T39 | reverse complement strand
GCCGCCCCCCGCCGGCCGGCCGCTCCCCCTGCGGCGCCGGCGCCGCAACCCGCTGCGCCGCCGGTGCGACCAGGTACGGGCATGGATCAACGCGGCGCTGACCGCCGTGGTCCTCGCGGCCGTCCCCGTCGTCACCGTGACCGTGGGCCGTGCCGTGCACGGGTCGCTCTCCGCGGCGGCCGACGCGCGCGCCGCGACGCTGCACCGGGTCACGGCGGTGGTGGAACGGGACGCCCCCCGGCACCCCGAACCGGGGTCGGCGGAGGCGGACCTGGCCCGCTATCCGGCACCCGTCCGCTGGACCGGCCCCGACGGCCGGGTGCACCGCGGCGAGGCCGGGGTGCCCGCGGGGGTGACGGCGGGCAGCACCGTCCCGGTGTGGTGCGACGCGCAGGGCCGGGCGGCGGCGGCGCCGATGTCCGCGGCAGAGATCCGCAACCGGTCCATCGGATGGGCGGGCGCGTCGGGTACGGCGGTCGCGGTGGCCGGGGCGGTCACGTACACCGTCGTCGGCCGGGTGCTCGACCGGCGTCGGCTGGCCGAGTGGGACGCCGCCTGGGCGGCGGCCGC
This sequence comes from Streptomyces sp. T39, assembly GCF_008042045.1. GTDB lineage: Bacteria > Actinomycetota > Actinomycetes > Streptomycetales > Streptomycetaceae > Streptomyces. The sequence continues at coordinate 54,760 of NZ_RDBP01000054.1, read as the reverse complement.
CCCTCGCTGGTCCGCCTCGGCCTGACCGGGCACCGGCCCACCGGACAGGGCCGTTCGGCCCTGTCCGGGCGGGGTGCGACGGAGGGACCATGGACGTGACGGGACGGGGATCCCCCTCCGGCCCGCAAGGCCCCTCGTGCGGGAGATGGGTTCCATGTCTGCTGCGTCCGCGTCCGTACCCGGCCCGGAGGCCGTGTCCTCCTGGGTCGCCGATGCCGTACTGGCCCCTTCGATGCACAACGCGCAGCCATGGCTGTTCCGTTACGACCGCACCCACGGTGCGCTGACCCTGCTGCTGGACGCCTCACGCACCATGCCGCGCACCGACCCCGCCGCCCGCGGACTCCATCTCGGCTGCGGCGCCGCCCTGTTCAACCTGCGGGTCGCCGCCGCGCACGCGGGATGGGAGGCCCGGGTGCACGTCCGCCCGGCCGGATTCGCCCCCGATCTCCTCGCGGCCGTCACCTTCGCCCGCGCCGCCGCGGGGACGGAACAGGACGCCGCGGGAACGGAGCAGGAGGGGGACGGCCTCGCCGCACTGCACCCGGCGATCGCCCGGCGGCACACCAGCAGGGCCCCCTTCACCGACGAGCCCGTGCCGCCGGAGCTGCTGGACCGGCTCCGGGAAGCCGCGCTGGCGGAGGGCGGCGCGCTCGACGTCGCGGACGAGTGGCGCGGCCAGACCCTCACCGACCTGGCGTGGGACGCCGAGCAGGAGGAGAAGCTCTCGCCCGAGGCGCGGGAGGAGATCGCGCACTGGACGTCCGAGCGGGCCCGCAACGCCCCGGAGGGCATTCCCACCTACGCTCACGGCCCCAGGCGCCAGGGCGGCCGGGCGCTCGTGCGGGAGTTCCCGGGCACCGGAGAGGAGGACGGCGCCGACCCCGGGACCGCCGTCTTCGAGTGGTCGCCGTGTCTCGCCGTCCTCGGCACGCACCGGGACGAGCCGGCGGACTGGGTGCGTGCGGGCCAGGCCATGGAGCGGGTGCTGCTGCGCGCGACGCTGGACGGGCTGTCCACCTCGCTCAACTCGCAGGCGCTCGAACGACCGGGCCTGCGCTGGCTGCTCCGGGACCCGCTGTCGGGCGCGGCCTGTCCGCAGATGCTGATCCGGCTCGGCTACGGGCCCGAGGCGCCCGCGACCCCGCGGCGGCCGCTGTCCGAGGTGCTCGTCGTCGACTGACGGCGGGCGTGCCGCGCCCGCCGGGGTGCCCGCCGACCGAACCCGCGCCCGACCCCGCGGCGCACGGGAACCGTCGCACCGATCAGGAATCGAGAAGCACCCGCGAGGGGGTGCCGCCTAGCGTGACGGCATGAGCTTCGAAACAGTCACCCTCGAGGTCGCCGACGTCACGGCCGCCACTCGTTTCTACTCCGCCTTCGGCCTGGGCACGCAGATCGGCCTGCGGGAGTCGGACGCGCCGTCGGCTGGCTTCCGCGGCTTCTCGATGTCGGTCACGGTGTCCCAGCCGTCCGGTGTGGACGCCTTCGTCGGCGCCGCCCTGGACGCCGGCGCCACGCCCCTGAAGCCCGCGGCGAAGTCCTTCTGGGGTTACGGCGGCGTCGTCCGTGCCCCCGACGGGACGATCTGGAAGATCGCCACGTCGGCGAAGAAGAACACCGGACCGGCCACCCGGGAGATCGACCAGCTGGTGCTCCTGCTGGGTGCGGCGGACGTCGCCGGCAGCAAGCGGTTCTACGTGGAGCACGGCCTCGCCGTGGCGAAGAGCTTCGGCCGCAAGTACGTCGAGTTCGCCCCGTCGTCGGGCCCCGTGAAGCTGGCCCTGTACGGGCGCCGGGCCCTGGCCAAGGACGTCGGCGTGCCCGAGGAGGGCTCCGGCTCGCACCGGCTCGTCCTCGGCGGCGACCGCGCCTTCACCGACCCGGACGGCTTCGCCTGGGAGGCCGCCTCCCTGACGGCCGCGCCCTGACCCCGCCTTGGCCGGCCCCCGCCGCGGCGGGGGCGGCGGGCGGGTCTCAGCGGAAGGCCGGCAGGTGGCGTGCGACCCAGTCGCCGAAGGGCCTCGCCGGCCGGCCCAGCACGTCCGGCACACCGGGCGCGACGGCCTGTTCCAGGGGCAGCGGTGTGCCGAGCACGTCGAGGGAGCCGTCCACGACCTCGGCGGGCATGACACGGACCATGTGCGCCCGGGCCTCCTGTCGGGACAGTTCGGCGAAGGCGACCTCCTCGCCCAGCGCCTCGGAGAGCACCGCGGTCTGCTGCCGGGGGCTGACCGCCTCGGGGCCGGTCAGCTCGTAGGTGCGGCCGCTGTGGCCGTCCTCCAGCAGGGCCGCCGCCGCGACCTCGGCGATGTCCGCCGGATCGACGACGGGAAGGGCCACGTCGCCGAACGGCGCGTGGACCGTGCGCCGGGTGCGGACGGTCTCGGCCCAGCCGAAGGCGTTGGAGGCGAACCCGCCGGGACGCAGGATCGTGAAGTCGGTGCCCGAGGCGCTCACGGCCGCCTCGAACGCGCGCAGCCGCGCATGCGAGGGAGCCCCCGGGCGGGTGGCGTTGATCTGCGACGAGAGCAGGACGATCCGGCCCACTCCGGCGTCCTTCGCCGCCTCGACCAGGGCCTCGGGGCTCTCGCCCCGGACGTTGAGCGCCCCGCCGAGCAGGACGAACAGGGCGTCCGCCCCGGCGAGCACCGGCCGCATGGCGGCCGAGTCCCCCACGTCCGCCGGAACATGGCGGACCGCGGGCTCCGCGGGGCGCGGTCCGCGCGAGACGGCGACGACCTCCTCGCCCGCCGCGGTCAGCAGGGGTACCAGCGTCCGGCCCACGTTGCCCGTCGCACCCGTCACCACGATCATGATGGCCTCCTCCGGTTGCGAGTTAGTTGACTGACTAACTCGACTCGGAGAGGACCGTACCCCGCCGGCCGACGGGGTGTCTATAGTCAGTCGGATGACTGACTCGACGAAGCCCCGGGCGAAGGCGGCGGACAAGCGCCGGCGTCTGACCACCGAGGCGGCCCGCGTCCTGCACGAGAAGGGTGTCGAGCGCACCACCCTCGCCGACATCGCCCGCGCGGCCGACGTGCCGGTCGGGAACGTGTACTACTACTTCAAGACCAAGGACGACCTCGTCCGTGCCGCACTGTCCGAGCACAGTGCGCACCTGGGCGAACTCACCGGCCGGCTCGACCGGCTGCCCGACCCCCGCGACCGGCTCAAGGGCCTGGTCGAGACATGGGTCGGCCAGCGGGAGGTCGCCGCGCTCCACGGCTGCCCGACCGGCACCCTCGCCGCCGAGCTCGACAAACGCGCCGACGGCGTCCTCGACGTGGCGGCGGGCACGGTGATCCGCGAACTGCTGGACTGGGCCGCGGCCCAGTTCCGCGCCCTGGGCCTGCCCGACGCCGACGGCCTGGCCGTCACTCTGGTCTCCGGCTACCAGGGAATGTCCCTGCTGGCCAACGCGCTGCGGGACCCGGAGATCATGACCCGCGAGGGCGCACGACTGCTGCGCTGGCTGGACTCACTGGACACCGCCGGGTGACGGGAAGGGGCCGAAGCTGCCGCACGGCTCACGCCTCCCCCGCCCGTTCACGGCCCACCCGCCGGACGGTGCCCTCTCACCTCGTGTGCTTCGCCTTCGGAGACTTGGCCTTCACCGGCCGGGGCTGCGCCTTCCCGTGCTCCGGCGGGCCTCCTGCCGCCCTGCCTTCCGGCCCGCCGGGCTCACCCCGGCCCCCGGCCGGGGCGGTCTGTCCGGTGGCCTGTCCGGCGGGGGACCCGGTCCGCGGATCGCGGCCGGAAGCCGGCACCGCGGATGCGGACGAGGGATCCGGACGGTCCGCCGGGGACGAAGGCGGGGCAGTGGCGGTCCGGCTCGGCGGGTGGGAGGGCTCGTCCTCGGCCTCGGCTGACCGGCCGCCGTCGGCGCCGGTCAGCGTGGTCCCGAACAGGGCCAGCACCGCACCCGCCGTCAGGAGGGCGCGGCCGGCGCGGACGGAGGGTCCCGCGGGGGAGGACGGCTTCGGAGCCCGGTCGCCCTCGCCCGGCGTCGCCGTGGCCTCGGGAACGGCGCCACGCGCACGGGCCCGTGTCGTCGCCGGCCGCAGGGTGTCACCGGCCGGGCTCCGGTCCTCGCCCAGGGGACCGGCCCCCGTGAGGGCCGGCGGCCCGGGGCGCCCTTCCGGCACGGTGGGCACGGCGGACACGGCGGACACGGCGGACAGGGCCCGCCAGCAGGCGTGGGCGTCCGGCCGGCTGTGCTCGTCCGGATCCGTCATGGCCTCCAGCAACTCGGCGAGGGCGCCCGGCAGGCTCTCCGGGATGACCGGCGGCCGGTGCAGCCGGGCGACAGCGGCTTCCAACGGGGCTCCCCCGTACTCCAGTTCACCTTTCACGGCTTCGAGGAGCACCAGGCCGAAGCTGTAGACGTCCGCGGCGGGCCCCGCTCCTCTGCCCAGTACCTGCTCGGGTGCCATGTAGGCGGCCGTCCCCACCAGCGCGCCGGTGTCGGTCCGGGTGGCGGTGTCGAGCTGCCGGGAGATGCCGAAGTCGGACAGGTAGGGGGCACCCGTCTCGCCCAGGAGGATGTTCGACGGCTTGACGTCACGGTGCACGACCCCGGCCGCGTGCACATGGGCCAGCGCCGAGGCCAGCGCGGCTCCGAACCGTGACGCCTCGGCGGGCGTCATCGGGGCCGCGGCGATGCGCCGGCTCAGCGTCGTCCCCCTGACGAGCTCTATCACCAGGTAGGGCCGTCCGTCCTCCTGGCCGTAGTCGTAGACGGTGACCAGGCCGGGGTGGTGCAACCGGGCCAGCAGACGGCCCTCGTCGGCGAAACGTTCCACCGCCTGCGCCTCGCCTTCCGGGCGGAAGACCTTCAGCGCCACCGGTCGACGCAGGCGCAGGTCGAGTGCCTCGTACACGTCGGCCGCGCCGCCGCGCCCGAGCAGGTCGTCGAGCCGGTAGCGGCCGGCGACCACCTGGGCCGTGAGCCGGAGGTCCGGTATGCCGGACCACGGGCGGACCTTCATCTGCGCTCCCTCCCGTGCCCTCTCCTCGTCCGCTCACGCGCTGGTGTCCCGGACCGGTGCCCACCGTCCGCGGGCCAGGACTGCGCGTACCCGCTCAGCGCGCGGACATCCGCTCAAACGGCCGGGCCCTGCCCGGCGGAGAACCCGGCACCCGCTCCATGGTGGGCGCGCGCACCCCGGCCCGCAGAACTATGGTGTCCCACCACATACGCCTGTGACCTGCGTCTTCCTACGGTGTGGCGACACGGAAACGTCCCCGCCAACTGTCCGGAAGTGGTGTTCATGGCCGCCCCCGCATCCGCTCCACCAGCGCCGAACTCGCTCAAGCGCATCGTCGCCGCGAGCCTCATCGGCACCACCATCGAGTGGTACGACTTCTTCCTCTACGGCTCAGCCGCCGCTCTGGTGTTCAACAAGCTGTTCTTCCCGGACTCGGACCCGCTCGTCGGCACCCTGCTGTCCTTCCTGACCTACGCGGTCGGCTTCGCCGCCCGGCCTCTGGGCGCACTGGTCTTCGGACACTACGGCGACCGGCTCGGCCGCAAGAAGCTCCTGGTGCTCAGCCTGCTGATGATGGGCGGCGCGACCTTCGCCATCGGGCTGCTGCCCACCCACGCGGCCATCGGCTCGATGGCGCCCGTCCTGCTGACCGTGCTGCGGCTGGTGCAGGGCTTCGCCCTCGGCGGCGAATGGGGCGGGGCGGTGCTGCTCGTCTCCGAGCACGGCGACGCCAGGCGGCGCGGCTTCTGGGCCTCGTGGCCCCAGACCGGCGCTCCCGCCGGTCAGCTGCTCGCCACGGGTGTGCTCTCCGCGCTCACCGCCCTGCTCTCGGAGTCCGCGTTCACCTCGTGGGGCTGGCGCATTCCGTTCCTGCTCTCCGGCGTGCTCGTGATCGTCGGTCTGTGGATCCGCCTCTCCGTCGACGAATCACCCGTCTTCAAGGCCGCGCTGGAGCAGGCCGAGCAGCGCAAGGCGGAGGCCGGAAAGGTCGAGAAGATGCCGCTGGTCGCGGTGTTGCGGCACCACTGGCGCGATGTGCTGATCGCCATGGGCGCCCGTATGGCCGAGAACATCAGCTACTACGTGATCACGGCCTTCATCCTCGTCTACGCGACGACCGCGGTGGACATGAGCAAGCAGACCGCCCTCAACGCGGTGCTCATAGGATCCGCCGTCCACTTCGTGACGATCCCGCTCTGGGGCGCGCTCTCGGACCGGATCGGCCGCCGGCCCGTGTACCTGATCGGCGCGGTCGGCGTCGGCGCCTGGATGTTCCCGTTCTTCATGCTCATCGACCGGGCGTCGTTCGGATCGCTGCTGCTCGCCGTCACCGTCGGCCTGGTGCTGCACGGCGCCATGTACGCCCCGCAGGCGGCCTTCTTCTCGGAGATGTTCGCGACCCGGATGCGGTACTCGGGCGCCTCGATCGGCGCGCAGTTCTCGTCGGTGGCCGCCGGCGCGCCCGCGCCGCTGATCGCGACGGCGCTGCTCGCCGACTACGACTCGTCCACCCCGATCGCGCTGTACGTGATCGCCGCCGCCCTGCTGACGGTCGTCGCCATCGCCTGCGCCAAGGAGACCCGCGACCGGGACCTCAACGACGTGGCGGGCGACGCGGACCCGGCCCCGGAGCAGGTGCCGGCTCCGGCCGACGCCGCCCGCACGGTCTGACAGCCGCCGCACACGGCCGCGCGAACAGGCGCGGGACCCCCGGCCGGGGTCCCGCGCCTGTTCGCGCTCCCGCCACGGACGCACGCGCGCGCGTCCGGGCGGCGCGCACCCGCCGGAGCCCGGGGCGCCACGCACACCCGGGAACCCGGGCCACGCACACACACGCGGGGGCCGGGCCACAGACGCCCACGCAGGGGCCGGGCCCGGGCACACGACATCCACGCGCGCCAGGCCGCGCACGCCGGAGACCCGGCGGACGCGCGGGCGCCCTGGCCGGGGGCCTCACTCGTCGCCGGTGACCGCCGTGGACATGCCGTGCAGCCGCAGCGCCAGCTGGATCTCCAGCGCCCGCCCCGGGGTCTGCCAGTCGGGGCCGAGCAGCCTGCCGACGCGCTCCAGCCGCTGGGCGACGGTGTTCACATGGACGTGCAGGTCGTCCTTGGTGCGGGCGGGGCTCATACCGCTGGCGAAGTACGCGGCCATGGTCCCGACCAGGTCGGTCCCCCGGCGCCGGTCGTAGGCCACGACCTCGCCGATCGTGCGGTGCACGAAGCCGTCGATGTCGCCCGGGTCGGCGAGCAGCAGCCCGAGGAACCCGAGGTCCTCCGCGGCGGCGCCCTGGCCGGCCCGGCCCAGCAGGCGCAGGGCGTCCAGGCAGCGGCCGGCCTGCTCGTAGGCGGCCCCGATCGGCGTGGGATCGCCCGCCGGGGAGGCGACGGGCGACGAGGCGCCGACCGTGACGGGCTCGCGCAGGGTGCCGCCGAGCTGACGGGCCGTCCGGCGGGCGAGCGCGGCGGGGGTGTCCTCGGCCCCCAGCGGGAGCAGCAGCACCGTGCCGCCGTCGCGGGCTGCGGCGAGCCCCGCGCCGGTGGCGGCCAGGTGGGAGGCGGCCGACCACAGCCGCTGGCGGTCGGCACTCTCCCGCGCGGCCGACGCCGGACCGGCGCCGGTCCCTGCTCCCGGGCCCTCGATGCGGGCCGCGAGGACCACATGGGGCGTGTCGAGGTCCGCGCCGAGGCGCGCCGCGCGCTCCCGCAGGAGCCGCGGGTCGCGGTCCGGGGCGTCGAGGAGGTCGTCGAGGAGCTCGCCGCGTACGCGTCGCTCGGCGTCGTGGGCGGAGCGGCGGGCGAGCAGCAGCAGCGAGGTCACCATGGCGGCCCGCTCCAGGGTGCGCTGGTCGACCGGGTCGAGGGTGGGATGGCCGCGCAGGACGAGGGCTCCGAAGACCTCCCCGCCGGCGGACACCTCGGCGATCCAGTCGTCCCGGTGGCGTACCGCGTGCCCGTCGGTCCCGGCGAGCCGCGGCGCGTCCTCGGTGAACTCCACGGTGCCGTCGAGGACTTCGGAGAGCGCCGCGGCCACGTCGTCGACCCCGCCGCCGCGCAGCACCAGTTCGGTGAGGCGGTCGTGCACGTCGGAGGCGCGCTCGATCACTCCGCTGTGGTCCTGGATGATCCCGTTCGCCCGCTCCAGTTCGGCGAGTGCGGACCTGGTCTCGGCGAGCAGGTTGGCCGTGTCGATGGCGACGGCGGCGTGCGCGGCGAACGAGGCCATCAGCGCGACCTGCTCGCGTTCGAAGACGCGGGCGCGGCGGTCGGCCGCGAAGAGCACGCCGATGACCTGGCTGCCCAGCATCAGCGGTACGCCGAGGATGGCGACGAGCCCCTCGTCCTTGACGGCCGCGTCGATGGTGCCGGTGTGCTCGAAGCGGGCGTCCTCGAAGTAGCTGTCGGTCACGTACGGGCGGGCGGTCTGGGCGACGAGACCGCCGAGGCCCTCACCCATGCCGAGCCGCACCTGCTGGAAGCGGGCCGACACGGACCCCTCGGTCACCCGCATGTAGGTGTCGCCAGCGAGCGGGTCGTTGAGGCTGAGGTAGGCCACCTCGGTGCCGAGCAGGGAGCGGGCGCGCTGCACGATGGCGCGCAGCACGGCGTCCAGGTCGCGCAGCCCCGCCAGGTCGTGCGCGGTCTCGAAGAGCGCGGACAGCTCCGCCTCCCGCCGCCGTCGCCCCTCCAGCTCGGCGCGGACGCGCAGCGCGAGCTGCTTGGCGTGCTCCATGGCGGCGAGGGTCTCGGCGTCGGCGCCGTGCGCCCGTGCCATCAGCACGGGCCGGTCGTACGCCTCCGCGGCGGCACCACGGGCGAGGAGCTCCAGGTAGGCGGCTTGGTCCAGGGACATGGGGACAGGATTACCCGTCCCCGGCGCCCCGGCGCCAGCCCTGTGGAGAACTCCGCCCCCGGCCCCCGCGGCGGTCGGCCCCGGCGGGGTGCGGCCGGCCCCGGTCCGCCCGCCGGCGGTGCCGTCAGGGGTCAGTGGGCGGTCCATCCGCCGTCGAGCGCCACGGAGGTGCCGGTGATGAAGGACGCCTGCGGGCTGCACAGGTACAGCACCGCCTCGGCGACCTCGTCGGGCTCGATGAGCCTCTTGATCGCGGAGTCCTTGAGCAGGACCTCGGTGAGCACCCGCTCCTCGGGCAGCGCGTGGGCGGCCGCCTGGTCGGCGATCTGCTTCTCCACCAGCGGGGTGCGCACATAGCCGGGGTTCACGCAGACCGAGGTGACGCCATGGGGAGCGCCTTCGAGGGCCGCGGTCTTGGAGAGTCCTTCGAGGCCGTGTTTGGCGGCCACGTACGCGGACTTGAAGGCCGAGGCGCGCAGTCCGTGGACCGACGAGATGTTGACGATCCGCCCCCACTGCTGGGCGTACATGTGCGGCAGCGCCCCCCTGATCAGACGGAACGGGGCCTCCAGCATCACCGTGAGCACGGTGTGGAACACGTCCGGGGGGAAGTCCTCGATGGGGCGGACCAGTTGCAGACCCGCGTTGTTGACCAGGATGTCGGCGCCCGCGGCGACGGCCTCGGCGGCGTCCAGGTCGGTCAGGTCGACCACCCGGGGCTCCACCGCCCCGGCCAGTGCGTCGGCCCCTTCCACCAGGGACGCCAGCCCGTCGGCGTCCCGGTCCACCGCTCTCACCTCGGCACCCGCGGCGGCGAGCCGGAGCGCGCAGGCGCGCCCGATGCCGCCCGCGGCGCCGGTGACCACGGCGGTGCGTCCGCCGAGGTCGAGGGAGACGGAGTGACCGGCGGCGTCCGGCGCGGGGGCGGGCGCGGGGGCCGGTGCGTGGCCTGGTGTGGAGGGCGGGGTCATGCTCCGCACCCTAGGCAGTGATCAACCCCCGACCGATGTGGTCAGCGCCCATACTTCAGTGCTCATTGGTGGGCTGGAACCATGCCGGTCCCTCGGTCATCGCCTGTTTGATCCGGAACAGGGCGAACTCCTGGAGGTCCGGCAGCGCGTCCACCGCGAACCACCCGACGTCGAGGGACTCCTCGTCGTTGACCCGCGCCTCGCCGCCCACCGCGTGGCAGCGGAAGGTGATGTCCATGTACTGGCAGATGTCGCCGTTGGGGTACGTCACCGGCCGCGGCAGCGCCTGGACGAGGACGACCCGGTCGGCGACGCAGCGCACGGCGGTCTCCTCGTACACCTCGCGCTCGGCGGTGACGGCCGGCTCCTCGCCGGGCTCGCAGATGCCGCCGACCACCGACCACAGCCCGGTGTCCGCGCGCCGCCCGAGCAGCACGCGGCCGAGGTCGTCGAAGACCACGGCGCTGACCCCGGGCAGGTAGAGCAGCTGGTGACCGGCCATGGCCCGGATGTCGCGGATGTACTCAGGGGTACCCATGCCCCGACCCTAACCGGCGGTGGTCACCGAGCCGCGGTCGCGCCCGCGCGCCGCCGCCGCTCCCGCACGGCGTCCGCCGCGACCTTGCCCAGTCCGCCCGCGGCGAGCAGCAGCAGCGCCACCTCGGGCAGCACGCCCAGCCGGGTCGCCGGCGTCTGCGAGGAGCGCAGCGGCACCTCGGCGACGAGCGCGTCCGGCGTGAACATGGCCGTCTGCTCGACGATCCGCCCGTCGGGCATGATCACCGCACTGACCCCGCTGGTCACGGGGACGACCACCGACCTGCTGTGCTCCACCGCCCGCACCCGGGACATGGCGAGCTGCTGGTAGGTCATCTCGCTGCGGCCGAAGGTGGCGTTGTTGCTGGGGACGGAGATCATCCGGGCGCCGTGGGTCACGGTGTCCCGGGCGGCGTCGTCGAAGGCCGCCTCGAAGCACGTCACCAGGCCGACCCGGGTGCCCGCGAGGTCGAAGACACCGACCTCGTCACCCGGCCCGAAGTCACGGCGGACCCGGTCCACGTCGGAGTTGAAGATCCTCACGAGCGACCGCATCGGGATGTACTCGCCGAACGGCTGCACATGCCGCTTGTCGTAGGTGGCCACCGGGCCCCGGCCGGGCTCCCACTCGATCAGGGTGTTGCGCAGCGGCCCGGTGTCCGGTGTGAGGACGGCCCCGACGACGGTCGGGACGCCGATGGCGTCGACGGCCCGGTCGATGACGAGCCGGGCGTCGGAGTTGCGGTACGGGTCGAGGTCGGAGGAGTTCTCCGGCCAGAGCACGAAGTCGGGGCGCGGCTCGCGTCCGGCGGCCACGTCGGCGGCGAGCTGCTCGGTACGCCGGGCGTGGTTGTCGAGGACGGCACGCCGCTGGGCGTTGAAGTCGAGACCGAGGCGCGGCACGTTGCCCTGGATGGCGGCCACGGTCGCGGTCCCCTCCTCGGCGGAGTCGTCCACCAGCGGGCGGGCCGCGAGGGCTCCGGCGAGCGGCACCAGGAGCGCGAGCAGGGCCGTCGCGGCGGCGGCCCGCGGCAGGGTGCCGGTGCGCCGGAACGCGACCCCGCGGCGCAGGGTCTCGTACAGCCCGAACCCGCACAGGGCGACGGCGAAGCTCAGCAGCGGGGTGCCGCCGACGGCGGCGAGCGGCAGGAACACGCCGTCCGCCTGCCCGAAGGCGATCTTCCCCCAGGGGAAGCCGCCGAACGGCACCCGGGCGCGGGCCGCCTCGCCGGCGATCCAGACGGCCGCACCCCACAGCGGCCAGGCGGCGAGCCGGGAGACGGCACTGATGCCGGTGCAGGCCACGGCGACGAACAGCGCCTCGGCGAAGGCGAGGGCGAGCCACGGGACGGGGCCGACCTCCTCGCCGGTCCACACCAGCAGCGGGAGCATGAAGCCGAGACCGGTGAGGAGACCGAGGCCGAGGGCCCCGCGCAGCCGCCGGCCGCGCAGGGTCCAGCCGAGCAGGGCGAACGCGGGGACCGCGAGCCACCACAGGGGCCTCGGCGGGAAGCTCAGGAAGAGCAGCACCCCCGACAGGGCCGCGGCGGCGGGCCGCACGAGCCGGCCGGCGAGCGACCGGGCGCTCCGGGAGGCGGGCCGGGGGGTGTCGACGGGGGCGATGGTGGTGCTCACCTGCCGGAGTCTACGGCGGGGCTCCGTGCACCCGTCGGCGCGGGCGGTCCGGGACGCCGCCCCACGGCTGAAGGCCCGGGCCGACGGGGCCGTGCTCAGGTCTGCGGTACGGAACCGGAGTGCAGGCGGCGGATGCGGTCCCGGATCACGCGCACCGCGAGCTCCGCGTCGTCGACGGTGACGGTGAAGGCCGTCCCGTCACCCAGGGTCACGACAAGTCCCTCGCCCCGGCGCACCACGACGGCGGTCCCGCGCTCGGGGCGCCAGCGGCATCCCCAGCCGCCCCACTGGCGGGGTGTGACCTTGGGGTCGAACTCCGCGGCGACGACTTGGTCGAGCGGGATGCGGCGGCGCGGGAGTCCCATGTGCCCGCAGCGCACCTCGACCGCGTCGCGGTCGACGGTGACCTCGACGTGCACGAAGGCGAGCGTGCCGTAGAGCATCATCAGGCCGGCGGCCACGCAGCCGACGACGGCCATCACGAGTGCCACGACGCCGGTGGTCCAGTTGCCGTCGACGGCGAGCTTGATGCCCAGCGCCAGGCAGGCGGCGCCGGCCCCCGCGAGAACCCATTGCATGCGGTTGGTCGCGCGGCCGGTCCAGGTCTCGGGCAGGGGCTCGGCGGCCGAGGACCCCACGTGACGGAGATGGTGCCTCATGCTGTGGAGGGTACCCAGGAAGCCCGCGGGGAGCATCGTCCGCTCGTGACGGACCGTAGTTCCGCCAGCGGTCGCGGGGTGCGGCGGGTCGGCAACCGGGGGCGGGCCGGCGCCGCCCGGGCCGCGCGGCGGGTGCCTCGGGGGAGGCGGCGGGTGCCTCAGACCGCGGGGGCGGCGGCCCGGAGCAGGCGGCCCTCGGCGTAGGCGAGGGCGGCGGGCGGCAGGACGGACTCACGGCCGCTGAGGAGCACGGTGATGCGCCCGGTGGGCTCGGCGTCCGGGGCGGCGGGGATCCCGCCGCGGCGCAGCGCCTGGGCGGCGACGGCGTCGGCCGAGCCGTGGAAGACGGGCTCGGGACCGTCGCCGGCGGGCGCGACGGCGGCGCGGATGCGTTCGGCGACGAGTTCGTAGTGGGTGCAGCCGAGGACGAGGGCCCCGAGGCCGGACGGCGTCAGGGCCGCGGCGGCGGCCACGGCCCGGGCGACGGCCTCCTCGTCGGCCTGCTGCACGGCGTCGGCGAGGCCGGGGCAGGGCACCTCGGTGACGTCGACGCCCCGGGCGAAGTCCTCGATCAGGCCGCGCTGGTACGGGCTGCCGGTGGTCGCCGGGGTCGCCCAGATGGCGACCGGACCGCCGGCGGCGCTGGCCGGCTTGATCGCGGGGACGGTGCCGATCACCGGGAGGCCGGGTTCCAGTTCCGCGCGGAGCGCCGGCAGCGCGTGCACGGAGGCGGTGTTGCAGGCGACGATCAGCGCGTCGGGCCGCCGGGCGGCGGCCGCCCGTGCCACCACGAGGGCCCGCTCGGTGAGGTCCTCGGGTGTACGGGGGCCCCAGGGCATGCCGTCGGGGTCGGAGGAGAGGACGAGATCGGCGTCCGGCCGGAGACGTCGTACCGCGGCGGCGGCGGGCAGCAGTCCGATTCCGGAGTCCATGAGCGCGATCTTCACCCGGTCACCATAGTCGACCGCCGCCCGGCGGCCGCCGGTGTGGGGCAGACTGCGGCGAATGAGCGCTCTTGCGTGGATTGCGACGGCATCCCTGGTCACCTGGTGCTTCCTGCTGTTCAGCCGCGGCTTCTACTGGCGCACGGACCAGCGGCTGCCCGGGTACGGGGAGCCGGCCCGGTGGCCGGACGTGGCGGTCGTGGTGCCGGCGCGCGACGAGGCGGAGGTGCTCGCGCTGAGCCTGCCGTCGCTGCTGCGCCAGGACTATCCGGGGCGGGCCGAGATCGTGCTCGTCGACGACGGCAGCGCGGACGGGACGGGCGAGCTGGCGCGTTCCCTGGCCGCCCGGCACGGCGGGCTGCCGCTGACGGTGTCGGCGCCGGGCGAGCCGGACCCGGGCTGGACGGGCAAGCTGTGGGCGCTGCGGCACGGGATCGCCCTGGCCGAGGCCCGCGAGCCGGAGTTCCTGCTGCTGACGGACGCGGACATCGCCCATCAGCCCGACAGTCTGCGCGCGCTGGTGGCGGCGGCGGGGCCGTCGGCGGACGCTTCGCGCCGCGGACGGGGCGGCCGGGACTCCTACGACCTGGTGTCGCTGATGGCGCGGCTGCGGGTGGCGGGCGGCTGGGAGCGGCTGGTGGTGCCGGCCTTCGTGTACTTCTTCGCCCAGCTCTACCCGTTCCGCTGGATCAACGGCTCCCGGACGGGGACGGCGGCAGCGGCGGGCGGCTGTGTGCTGGTGCGGACCGAGGCGGTCCGGCGGGCGGGTGTGCCGGAGTCGATCCGGCAGGCGCTCATCGACGACGTCGCCCTGGCCCGGGCGGTGCGGGGGCAGGGCGGCCGTCTGTGGCTGGGGCTCGCGGACCGGGTGACGAGCGTCCGGCCGTATCCGCGGCTGCGGGACCTGTGGGCGATGGTGTCGCGCAGTGCGTACGCGCAGCTGCGGCACAGCCCGGTGCTGCTCGCCGGTACGGTCGCGGGGCTCCTGCTGGTGTACGTGGTGCCGCCGGCGGCGTTCGCGGCCGGACTGCTGGGCGGCGATCCGGCGGCGGCCTGGGCCGGAGGGCTCGCATGGGCCGTGATGGCGGGCACGTACGGGCCGATGCTGCGCTACTACGGCGAGCCGCTGCGCATGGCGCCGCTGCTGCCGTTCACGGCCGTGCTGTACCTGCTGATGACGGTCGACTCGGCGGTGCGGCACCACCGGGGCGCGGGCGCGGCCTGGAAGGGGCGCACGTACGCCCGTCCCGAGGCCGCGCCGGAGCGGCGGTGAGGGCCCGGCCGGGACCGGGCCCTCGGGTCACTTCCTGCCCGGGGTCCAGTTCATGCCCCAGCCGTAGGCGTAGTCCACGGTGCGCTGGGGGCTGACGCCGCGCTCGGGCACCAGGAACCGGGCCTCGCGCTGGACGACGAGGTCGGAGCCGGTGTTGGTGATCAGCGCGAGGGCGCAGACCGTGGACGGGACGGTGCACTGGCCGAGCGAGAAGTCGATCGCGGCCCCGTGCTGCGGCTGCAGGGTGACGGTCGCGTCGAGGTCGGCGAAGCTGCGGGCGCCTTCGTAGATGGTCACGAAGATGAGCACGCGGCGCAGTGCGGCGGTGTGGTCGAGGTTGACGGTGAGGTTCTCGCCCGAGGTGCCGCCGGTGCGGTCGTCGCCGTCGAGGTGGATGTACGGGGGCTGGTCGAAGGCGCCGAAGGCGTTGCCGAGTGCCTGGACGACTCCCTTGCGGCCGTCGGTGAGTTCGTAGAGGGCGCACAGGTCGAGGTCGAGGTCGCCGTGCATGGCGACGGCGCGGCCGAGCTTGGCCCCCCAGCCCTGGAACTGCTTGCGGACCTGCCAGCTGAGGTTGACCCGCATCGCGCCCGAGGTGCCGCCCTGCTTGATGAGCGAGACGGCGGGCGCGATGCGGGTCAACCTCAGCTGGCAGGTCCGCAAGCAGTTCCAGGGCTGGGGGGCCAAGCTCGGCCGCGCCGTCGCCATGCACGGCGACCTCGACCTCGACCTGTGCGCCCTCTACGAACTCACCGACGGCCGCAAGGGAGTCGTCCAGGCACTCGGCAACGCCTTCGGCGCCTTCGACCAGCCCCCGTACATCCACCTCGACGGCGACGACCGCACCGGCGGCACCTCGGGCGAGAACCTCACCGTC
>NZ_RDBP01000054.1:31993-38918 GCF_008042045.1 Streptomyces sp. T39 | reverse complement strand
GGGGCACGGCGGCGGCCGGCGCGGGCGTGGCCTGCTGGGGCTCGTCGACGGTGATGCCGAAGTCGGTGGCGAGGCCCTCGAGTCCGCTGCCGTAGCCCTGCCCGACGGCACGGAACTTCCAGGCGCCCTGACGGCGGTAGAGCTCGCCGAGGACGAACGCCGTCTCGACGGAGGCGTCCTGGCTGTCGTAGCGCGCAAGCTCGGCGCCGTTCGCGGCGTCGAGGACCCGGATGTGGAGACCGGGTACCTGTCCGAAGGTGCCGCCGTCGGCCGAGGCGGCCAGCACGATGCGCTCGATCGCGCCCTCGACCCGGGAGAGGTCGACGGAGACCGTGTCGGTGCCGGAGCCCTTGCCCTCGTGCCGTACGGCGCCCGAGGCGTGCGCGGGCTGGTTGTAGAAGACGAAGTCCGCGTCGGAGCGGACCTTGCCGTCGGCGAGCAGCAGCGCCGACGCGTCGATGTCGGGCACGCCCGGTCCCGGACGCCAGCCCAGTTCGACCCGGACCCGCTGTGCCGGTACCGGTGTATTGGCTCCCTTAAGCATCGTCATGCTCGCCCCCATCGCGGGTCCGTGCCCCCGGGCTCGGCACGCCCGGAAGTCCCTTCGTCGTCACACTGTTCCGCATACGTCCCCCTCATCGGGCCGACCCATCGGTAACCGTCTCTCAGCTTGCCCTTTACACGATCATGAGACGTCACGGCGACCGTTTTTCCCTGATTCGCTCGAATTGGGGATCCACGGTCACTCAGAGCTGCTGAAACAACCCTCTTATCGGGCTCCCCAACCAGCACATCGTGGGCTTAACTTATGTGCCATGACCTCCCCCCGCGCCACCTATGGCGGCGGTTACTACTCCGCGCCGTCGTTCCCCGACACCCCGATCTACGACTCCCTGGTCGCGGAGCGGGGCACGCCTCAGATCGCCCCGATCCGAGTGCCCTCCGCGTACGACACCGGCAACGGCTACCTGCCGGCGCTCCCCGCGGCCCTGYCCGCCCTCCCGGCAGCTCCCTCTCCTTCGACACCCGCTTACGGCTACCCGCAGCCGATGCAGCAGCCCGTGCCGCTGCAGCAGGCTCCGGCACCGTACATCCCGCAGCAGGCCGCACCCCGCGGTTACCCGGGCACCCCGTACCAGGGGCACCAGCAGCCCCGTCCGGCCGCCGGCGGCTACGAGGCCATGCGCCCCGCGGCCCGCCCGGCCCCGGCGCAGTACGAGGACCCCTACAACCGGCCCTACCAGGGCCGGGGATACTGACCCGCTCCTCCGCACGGCCCGCCCCGGCAGATTCCTGACGGGCCGTCACGGACCTTCGCGGGCGCGGCACGGCGGCCCGGTGCCGGAGCACACCGGCCGCTCCGGGCCTCGCCGCACGGTCGGCACACCGTCACTCCCGGTGACCTTCTCGGCACGTACCCCSGCGCSGGGGTACGGCCGCACGCCCCGCCGGGGCGGTCGGCCGGGGGCGACGGCACCACCCGCCTCGCTCCGGGCCGCCTCGCTCCGTCCCGCCCCGGACGGCACCGCCCCGCATCCCCGCACTCCTTCCCGCATCCCGGCACTCCTTCCCGCAGCGGCGGGAACCGCACACGCCCGCGCGCGCGTTGGAGTACCCGGAGGGGGTGACGCGTCGTGCGAGCAGCTGCCGGGGTCTGGCGCTGGCGCCGCAATCCGCTGTGCCGTCCCACGGATCTGGCGGAGGCGTGGCTCGCCCTCGTCGCCGCGCTGCTGCTCGTCACCGCGGCCCCCGCGGTCGGCTGGGTCACCGGCACGCTGACGGACGACGCGCTCCGGCAGTCCGTCCGGGCCCAGCGCCAGCAGCGCCATCCGGTCACGGCACAGGTCACCGGGCCGGCCACCGCGCGGCCCGCCGTGCCCGGCGCGGAGTCGGCCGCCGCCGAGGAGCGCCGCCTGGTCCACGCGACATGGACGTCCCCCGACGGGCGGGTGCGCGCCGGGACGGTGACCACCTCGCTGCGGTCACCGCACCCCGGCGACACGTTCACCGTGTGGACGGACGCGGCGGGCAACCGGGTGCCCCGTCCCATGGATCCGGCCGCGGCACGGGTGCACGCCGTGCTCGCGGGCGCCGGCGCCTGGGCGGTGTCCGCGCTGCTCGTGGAGTGCACCGGACGGATGATCCTGTGGCGGCTCCGGCGCCGCCGGTTCGCCCGCCTGGACCGGGCCTGGGCCGCCGTCGGCCCCGACTGGGGCAGGACCGGCGCCGGAAGCTGACCTGCCGGATGCCGTCAACTCCCGCCCGCCGCGCGCGCTACGGTGGGGCGATCCCCTTCGGGGGTGCGGAGGGCGTCCTCGCGCAGGCGCCGCGGTGCACGGATCACGAGGTGGGGGCAGAGCAGCACGATGGCACAGGGCACGGTCCAGGTGACGCACACCGGCACATCGCGGTGGCGGCGCCGCACGGGCGAGTACGCCTCCCTCGCCGCCGCCCTGGAGGCCGCCGCCGACGGCGACGTCCTCACCGTCGCCCCGGGGACGTACCGCGAGAATCTGGTGCTGACCCGCGCCGTGACGCTGCGCGGCGCCGAGGGCTCCGCCGGGTCGGTGCGGATCGCGCCCGCCGACGGGGTGCCGATCACCGTGCGCGCCTCGGCCACGGTGCTGGACCTGCACGTGGAGGGCCAGGACTCGGCCGCCCCGGCACTGCTGGTCGAGGACGGCACACCGGACCTCGCCGACCTGAGGATCGTCACCCGCTCGGCGGCCGGGATCGAGGTGCGCGGCGCCGCCCGTCCCACGGTGCGCCGCTGCACCGTCGACAACCCGGCGGGCGTCGGGATCGCCGTGCTGGACGGCGCGGGCGGGGTCTTCGAGGAGTGCGAGGTCGTGTCGGCCGGCCAGTCGGGTGTGTCGGTGCGCGGCGGGGCGCATCCGCGCCTGGAGCGCTGCCGGGTGCACCACGCCTCGGGCGCCGGTCTCTCGGTGACCGGCGAGGGCAGCGGCCTGGAGGCCATCGGCTGCGAGATCTACGAGATCAAGGGCGCGGGGGTGCAGATCACCTCGCGTGCCGCGGCCCATCTGACGGACTCCACGGTGCACCGCACCTCGTCCGACGGTGTCACCCTCGACACGGACGCCGTGCTGACGCTCTCGGACTGCGACATCCACGACATCCCGGAGAACGCGGTCGACCTGCGTTCCCGTTCGGTGCTCACCCTCACCCGTTCCACCGTGCGCCGCTTCGGCCGCAACGGCCTGTCGGTGTGGGACCCGGGCACCCGGGTGGACGCCAACCAGTGCGAGATCCACGACAGCACCGGCGACTACCCGGCGGTCTGGGTCAGCGACGGCGCGACGGCCGTGCTGGACGCCTGCCGGGTGCACGACGTGCCGGACGCCCTGTTCGTCCTCGACCGCGGTTCCCGCGCCGACGTCGTCGACAGCGATCTCTCCCAGGTCCGCAACACCGCCGTCTCGGTGAGCGACGGCGCGACCGCCCAGCTGGACGACTGCCGCATCCGGGACGTGTCCACCGGCGCCTGGTTCCGCGACCACGGCAGTGGCGGCACCCTGGCCAACTGCACCGTGGACGGCGCCCAGACGGGCGTGATCGTCACCAAGGGCGCCGACCCGCTGATCGAGCGCTGCACGGTCAGCGGCCCGGCCGAGGCGGGCTTCTACGTGTCGGCCGAGGGCCGGGGCACGTTCCGCGGCTGCCGGGTCACGGGCAGCGGCGGCTACGGCTTCCATGTGATGGACGGCTGCCGCACCACGCTGAACCGCTGCCGCACCGAGCGCTGCGCGCGCGGCGGTTACGAGTTCGGCGAGGACGACGGCCCGCTCGTGGAGGACTGCACGAGCGACGAGAGCGGCACGCTGCGGCCCGGCGCCGATCGGGCGCCCGCCGTACAGAGCGTCCCGGCCTCCCCCGGCCTGCTCACGGCCGTCCCGCTGCAGAGCCCCTCCGCTCCCGCGACGCCCGCCGCGGCTCCCGTGCCGGCCGCGGCCCCGGCCCGCGGTCCGGACGCCGTGCTCGGCGAACTGGACGCGCTGGTGGGCCTGGAGAGCGTCAAGCGCGAGGTCCGGACCCTGACGAACATGATCGAGGTGGGCCGGCGGCGGCAGGAGGCCGGGCTCAAGGCGGCCTCCGTGCGCCGCCACTTGGTCTTCACCGGCTCCCCCGGCACCGGCAAGACGACGGTGGCCCGGCTGTACGGCGAGATCCTCGCCGCACTCGGGGTGCTGGAGCGGGGCCACCTCGTCGAGGTCTCCCGGGTGGACCTGGTGGGCGAGCACATCGGCTCCACGGCGATCCGCACGCAGGAGGCGTTCGAACGGGCCCGCGGCGGAGTGCTGTTCATCGACGAGGCGTACGCCCTGTCCCCGGAGGACTCCGGCCGGGACTTCGGCAAGGAGGCCATCGACACGCTGGTGAAGCTGATGGAGGACCACCGCGACTCCGTCGTGGTGATCGTCGCCGGGTACACGGCCGAGATGGAGCGGTTCCTCACCGTCAACCCCGGTGTGGCCTCGCGCTTCTCACGGACCATCACCTTTCAGGACTACGAGGCGGAGGAGCTGCTGCGGATCGTCGCCCAGCAGGCGGACGAGCACGAGTACCGGCTCTCCGAGGGCACGGCGGAGGCGCTGCTGAAGTACTTCACGGCGCTGCCCAAGGGGCCCGCCTTCGGCAACGGCCGTACCGCGCGCCAGACGTTCGAGTCGATGGTGGAACGGCACGCGGTACGGGTGGCGGCGCTGCCGGAGATGAACACCGACGACCTGACGCTGCTCTACTCCGAGGATCTGCCCGAGCTTCCCTGAACGTCCGGCCGCTGGACGTCCGGCCGCACCTGACGGGGCACCGCCGGCGCGAGCCGGGCGAGCAGTTGGGCGCGCTCCTCGGCGAAGGCCGGATCCGCCTGGTAGTCGGAGTGCCCGAGGATCGGCTCGGGCAGCGGATGACGGGCCGAACGGCCGTACACCACCGGGTCCTTGAGGGCCGCCCGGTCGACGTCGGGATGGCGGCCCTCGCCCGGGATCATCAGCGGTCCGCCGATCGGATCGGTCTGGCGCCACAGATTGCGCCAGCAGTCGATGTCGCCGCGCAGGTCCCGCAGCGCGGCCGCCCCGAAGTACGCCGGGAACCAGCGCCCGTAGAGGCGTTCCAGCGGCGAGCCGTAGGTCAGCAGCGCCACCCGGCGGCGGGTGGCGGCCGGCAGCTGCCAGACGGCGGACGCGGCCAGCACGCTGCCCTGCGAGTGACCGGAGATCACGAGCCGGCCCCCGGTGCGGGCGGTCCAGGTGCAGATGCGCCAGGTGAGGTCGGGCACGGCGCGCTCGGCGTAGCAGGGCGGGGCGAACGGGTGGGCGGCGCGCGGCCAGAAGGTGCCGACGTCCCACAGGATCCCGATGGTGCGCCGTGCGGAGGCGTCCCGGTAGGCACGGCGCCCCATGGTGACGAAGAGCAGGAAACCGAACCCGACGAGCCAGGAGCCGAGCGCCTGCGCGGTGTCCGCGAAGGACTCCACCAGGGGCCCGGCACCGGCGAACGCCCGGCCCGGCACCTGCCCGCTGATCCAGGCGCCGGCGACGGCACCGGCGCCGAGCAGCAGGGTGGCGCCGGAGAGCACGCCGACGAGGACCGGGGCGGCGTCCGTGAGCCGGGCGCGGGCGCGGGTGCCGGCGATGCGCCGGGTGCGCACCTCGTCGGGCCGGTCCTCCCCGTACTCGCCCTCGACGGTGGGGGCGAGGCGGCGCGCGGCGCGGCAGGTCCGTGCCACGAGGAGGACGGCGGGCAGCAGCAGGAGGACGAGCAGCACGGGGATGACGGACGCCTGCCAGCTGAGCAGGACGGGCGGTCCCGCGATGGTGGCGTGCCCGCCCATGCCGGGCGTGCCGGGACCGTCGAGCCAGTCGCCCACCCGCTGGGCGACCCCGCCGGTCATCACGCCGCCGAGTGCACAGGCGAGCATCGCGACGGCGGGCCCGCCGAGCCCCCGCAGCGCGGCGCGCGGATGGCGGGCGCGCCGGTGCAGCGCCGCGGCCACCACGGCGAGCGCGACGACCAGGGCGCCCTGCGCGAGGGTGATCGCCCGGAAGGCGGCGGCCTCGCCGGGAAGGGTGGCCGCCGAGACCCAGCCGGGCCTGGACCAGGAGGCGTGCAGCAGGCCCAGCGCCAGCAGGCCGAGTGCGGCACCGGGCAGCAGGCGCACGGCGACGCGGTCGGCGCGCGCGTCGGCGCGCCGCTCGCTGCGACCCCTGCGCAGGACGACCCACACCACGGCGCACGCGGCGAGGGCGAGCGCCGCCTCCAGCGCCGTGCCGAGGACCGTGAGCAGGGTGTGCCCGGCCTCGCGGTCGTGCCGGACCGCGGGGACGGTGACCGCTGCGGCCACGGTGAGGAAGCCGGCCGCGGTGTGCGCGGCGCGCAGCCGGGCGACGAGCCGGCGCCCGTACCAGAAGCCGGGCCTGCCGAGCGCGGGGCGCACGGCGTCCCGGGGGTCCGGCTCGTCGCCGCACCCGGCGGGGAGCGCCGCGGCGTCGGGGGCGGACCGGGTGGCGGGCAGCAGGCGGGTGCCCGGCTCCTCGTCGAGGTCGTCGTCGGCGTCGTCCGGGGGGAAACCCTCCTCGCCGGTCGGGGGCCGCTGCGACTCGTAGGCGCTCCAGGTCCGGTTGGAGAGGTACCAGAGCAGCGTGACGAGTGCCACGGGCACCGCCGCCGCGAGGGCGAGACGGCGCCCCGGCTGCGACCACCAGCCGCCCCGGTCGGCCGAGAGGAAGCCGAGCCAGGCCCGCTCCCCCGCGCACGCGGCGGAGCCGGCGCATTGCCAGGCGACCAGGTCGAGGGCGACCGCGCAGGCCGCGGCGGTGAGCAGCACGGTGAGGCTGAGCGCGACCAGCCTCACCAGCAGTCCGTAGAGGCGGGTGGTGCGCCGGCTGCCGCGGGCGCGCGGGCGGGC
>NZ_RDBP01000054.1:7889-31893 GCF_008042045.1 Streptomyces sp. T39 | reverse complement strand
GCCCGCGCGCCGTTGCCCGAGGTGAGGTTGGACCAGCAGTAGGCCTCGGGCACGGGCCGGTCGGTGTACCGCTCGGGCTGCTGCTCGGCCTCGGCGTCGTCGGTGCGGCGGTACACCGCCGCCTTCGTGTCGCCCGTTATCCGTACCGTGCGCGGGTCGCCGAGCATCTCCTCGGGGGTGGCTCCGCCGACGCCGTGGACGAGCAGTTCCAGGGCGGGGCCTTCGCCGTACGGTGCCTGGTGGGCAGGGGACACGGGCGCGGCTCGCTTTCCGTTCGGCTGCGGGATTCGGTGCGGCGTTGCGTCCCCCAGAATCCCGGATCGGGGCCGGGCGCCGCACGGATCTCACCGAATCTCCCCGCCTCGGGGCGGCCGAAGGTTCGTGCGAGGATGGGGCACTTGTCAGCGGACGCGGTGCCACAGGCCACGGTGTCGACACGGAAGGAGCCCGCCGACGGTGACCGACAACCAGAATCTCCTGGCGGAGCAGCGGCGTGCCCTGATCCTCGACGAGGTCCGCAGGCGTGGCGGGGTACGGGTCAACGAGCTCACCCGCCGGCTCGGCGTCTCCGACATGACGGTGCGGCGGGACCTGGACGCGCTGGCGCGCCTCGGCGTGGTGGAGAAGGTGCACGGCGGGGCGGTGCCCCTCGTCGAGGCGAGCACCCATGAGCCGGGGTTCGAGGCGAAGTCGGCGCTGGAGCTGACCGCGAAGGAGGACATCGCGCGGGCGGCGGCACGCTTCGCGGTCCCCGGCAGCGCGATCGCCCTGTCGGGCGGCACCACGACGTACGCACTGGCCCACCATCTGCTGGAGGTGCCCGACCTGACGGTGGTCACCAACTCGCTGCGGGTCGCGGACGTGTTCCACGCGGCGCAGCACCCGGGTGCGGCCGGTCCGCGGCCGGGCGCGGCCACCGTCGTGCTGACGGGCGGGGTGCGCACCCCGTCGGACGCCCTGGTCGGCCCGGTGGCCGATCAGGCGATCCGTGCGCTCCACTTCGACGTGCTCTTCATCGGCGTGCACGGGATCTCGGTGGAGGCCGGCCTGTCGACGCCCAATCTGGCGGAGGCCGAGACCAACCGGCGCCTCGTGCGGGCGGCGCGGCGGGTCGTGGTCGTCGCCGACCACACCAAGTGGGGCACGGTGGGACTGAGTTCGTTCGCCCGGCTGTCCGACGTGGACACCCTGGTCACGGACGCGGGCCTGTCCGCGGCCGCGCGCGCGGAGGCCGCCGAGCAGCTGCCTTCGCTGGTCGTGGCCGGGGAGCGGCCCGCGGACGGGGAGCCCGCCGGCGCACAGCCCCCGGGCGCGGACGGCGCGTCCGGCACCGACGCGGCCGCGGACGGCTGAGCCGGTGGCCGTCTTCCGGATCGGGCGTACGACGGAGCTGGCAGCCGCCGAGTGCTGGCGCCGTGTGACCGACTGGCCGGCGCACTCCGCCGGGGTGCCCCTGACCTCCGTGTCGGTGACGACGCCGGGACCTGTGGGCGTGGGCACGGTGTTCGTCGCGCGGACGGCTGCGGGGCCGGCGGCCTTCGACGATCCGATGGAGATCGTTCGCTGGGAGCCGCCCGCCCCGGGCCGGGCCGGGGCGTGCAGGCTGGAGAAGCGCGGCCGGACGGTGACGGGCTGGGCCGAGATCGAGGTGCGTGCGGTGGGCACGGGCTCGGTGGTGCTGTGGGTGGAGGACCTGCGGGTGCGCGGGCTGCCCCGCGCCCTGGACCCGCTGCTGGCGCACGCGGGCCGGCTGGTGTTCGGCCGTACCCTCGACGGGCTGCTCGCCGGCCGCGCGGGGCAATAGCCGTCAGCAGGGCCACTCGCCGGTGTCGAGGAACGTCTCGATCGCGGTGACGTACGGACGGATCTCCAGCCCCTGCCCGGCGAGCCAGGCGTCCGAGTAGTACTTGTCCAGGTAGCGGTCGCCCGGATCGCAGATGAGGGTGACGACGCTGCCCCGCTCCCCCCTGCCGAGCATCTCGGCCACGATCTTCAGCGCGCTCCACAGCCCGGTGCCGGTCGAGCCGCCCGCGCGGCGCCCGATGGCCTTCTCCAGGGCCCGCACCGCGGCGACGCTGGCGGCGTCGGGGACCTTCATCATCCGGTCGATGGCACCGGGCACGAAGCTCGGCTCCATCCGGGGCCGTCCGATGCCCTCGATGCGGGAGCCGCAGTCGCTGCTGGCCTTCGGGTCGCCGTGGGTCCAGCCGTCGAAGAAACAGGAGTTCTCCGGGTCGGGGACGCAGATCCGGGTGTCGTACTGCATGTAGTGCACGTAGCGCGCGATGGTCGCCGACGTGCCGCCGGTGCCGGCCGTCGCCACGATCCACGCGGGCTCCGGGTACCGCTCCAGGCGCATCTGCTGGTAGACGGATTCGGCGATGTTGTTGTTGCCGCGCCAGTCGGTGGCCCGTTCCGCGTAGGTGAACTGGTCCATGTAGTGGCCGCCGGTGCGGTCGGCCAGGAGCGCGGACTCCTCGTACATGGTGCGCGGGTCGTCGACGAAGTGGCACTGCCCGCCGTGGAATTCGATCAGCCGGATCTTCTCGGGGCTGGTGGTGCGAGGCATGACGGCGACGAAGGGGACGCCGATCAGCTTGGCGAAGTACGCCTCGGAGACGGCGGTGGAGCCGCTGGACGCCTCGATGACGGGCTTGCCCGGCCGGATCCACCCGTTGCACAGGCCGTACAGGAACAGGGAGCGCGCGAGGCGGTGCTTGAGGCTGCCCGTCGGGTGGGTGGACTCGTCCTTGAGGTAGAGGTCGATGCCCCAGTCGTCGGGGAGGGGGAAGCGCAGCAGATGGGTGTCGGCGGAGCGGTTGGCGTCCGCCTGCACCTTGCGGACGGCTTCTTTCAGCCAGCTGCGGTACCGCGCGTCGGTGCGGTCGACGTCCACGGTGGCGGCGGGACGCCCGCGAACCGCCTCCTGCACCCGTTCTGCGGACGCGTGGTGCGGTCCGGGTGCGGTCACCGGATTCTCACTCGTGCTCATCTGTGCCGTTCCTTGCCTGTGCCACCAGGAGTCCCGTCCGGTCCCCACCGTCAACAGTAAGCCCCTCACCTGGGCAAACGTTCGCTTTGGGGATCCATAGGCGGGGCTTGTGGCCGATGTGCGCCAGGCATACTGGTGCTCGGGGGTCGGTGTGTGCAGACTTCCACCAGGAATCACTGCAAGGGGGCGGAGACCATGTCGACCGCGGAGCCTGACTTCAGTGCCACGGGCGTACGCATCGAGCGCTGGCCGCGTTCGCTGACGCGGGCCGGACAGGTGCGGATCAAGGACGGCCGGCTGGCGCTGATGACCAGTTACGGCCGGATCATCGACAGCGCGCCGGTGCGCGCGGTCACGGCCGGCAGGCCGTGGTTCGCCGGTGACGACAGCACGGTGGCGACGGTCAACGGCCGCCGCTACCGCCTCACGATGGGCCAGCGCGGTCGCAGGCCGGACGCGAAGCTGCTGGCCGGACGCTTCCTCGACGCGGTGCGCGGGGCGGGCGGCGACAAGGACTGAGGGCGGGCGCGGAAGCGCCCGCGGGTTGCGGCCCCCGCGGCCGTGGTTCACGCTGGTTCCACATCACTCAGGGTTCACCGGCGGTCACGCTGAGATCCAGCCCCGCCGGTATGTTCAGCAGGCGGCCGACTGCTGGATCTCTTGTCTCGTCTTCTTCCGGACTATTTCGGGGAGTCGCAGCCGTGATCAGCCAGCCCAGCAGGCACTGCACGGTGGAGCTCCAGGCCCTGCCGTCGCGGATCGGTCAGGTCCGCAGAATCATTTCTGCGCAACTGCGCTACTGGCATCTCGATCCACTGATCGACCATGCCGCGCTCGGTGTCACCGAGTTGCTGACCAATGTCCACCGGCACGCGTCGCCGGACAAGAGGTGCACCGTGGACGTCGAGCTGCTGCTCGACCGCCTCACGGTCTCCGTCCAGGACCACGACCCGCGCCTTCCGACCGTCTTCGACGCGGATTCGTCCTCGACCCATGGGCGCGGTCTCGCCCTGATCGCCGCCGTCAGCGAGAGCTGGGGCGTGCGGCCGCGGGGAGAGGCGGGAAAGGTCGTCTGGTTCACCCTGCCGGCCGATCCGCCGGTGGTGTCCCTGTCCGCCTACCCCGCGGTGTACGGGGCGACCACGACCGGGCCGCTGTCGAAGCTGCCCGCGGTGGTCATCGAGCGACCATCGACCGCCAGGTCGGCCGTGGCCGGCTGACCCGGCGGACCAGGGGCGGCGGGCCGGACACGTTCCGGCCCGCCGCCCCCGCCCGCGCGGCCCCGGACGGACCGTCATGGGGCGTCCCCGGTGCGGCCGAACTGTTCGCCGAGGACCGAGAGCCGGCGCCAGTACTCCTCCTCGTCGATCTCGCCCGCGGCGAACCGGCGGCCGAGCAGGGCGATCGGCGAACTCCCGGGGACGGCGGGACGTACGCCCCGCCACGGCGGCCGCCCGCCCCGCAGGACGCCGGCGCGACGCAGCAGGGTGAAGGCGCCGAGGACGACGGCGGCCCACACCACGGGGAAGAACAGGACCCACGGACCGGGCCCGTCGTAGGCGAGTGTGTTCATGGCGGTTCAGCTCCTCGGTCGTTTCCCGGTGTCGTCTCGACCCTCCTCCGCGGACGGCCGCGCGTCGTCGTACGCCCGGCGTCACCTCCCGTACCACCCCGGCAGTACGCGCCGCTCCGGGGCGATCCGGGATTTCTGTACCTACTGGTATGTACAGTGTCGGCATGAGCACTCCGGAACGCCTGATCTCCGCCACGCGCGACCTGCTGTGGGAGCGGGGTTACGTGGGCACGAGCCCCAGGGCCATCCAGCAGCTGGCCGGCGCGGGCCAGGGCAGCATGTACCACCACTTCCGCGGGAAGCCCGAGCTCGCGCTCGCCGCGATCCGCCGCACCGCGGACGAGATGCGCGGCACGGCCGGCAGGGTGCTCGACGGACCGGGCACGGCCTACGAGCGCATCGCGGCGTATCTGCTGCGCGAACGGGACGTCATGAAGGGCTGTCCGGTCGGCCGGCTGACCATGGATCCCGAGGTGATGGCCGACGGGACCCTGCGCGCACCGGTGGACGAGACACTGGGGTGGCTGCGCGACAGGCTCACGGAGATCGTCCGCGAGGGCACCGCCGGGGGCGGACTGCGGCCGGGCCTCGACCCGTCCGGGACCGCGGCGGCCGTCGTGGCGACCGTCCAGGGCGGCTACGTCATCGCCCGGGCCACCGGATCGCCGGCGGCCTTCGACGCCGCCGTGGGCGGCCTGCTGGCACTCCTCGCACCCGACGACGACCGCGCCCCGGAGGCATGAGACCCGTGCACGCCATGCAGTACGAGATCACGCTTCCCGCCGACTACGACATGGAGATCATCCGGCGGCGGGTGGCCACCCGCGGACATCTCCTCGACGGCTTCCCGGGCCTCGGCCTCAAGGCGTACCTGACGCGGGAGCGGGACGACGGCTCCCCGGTGAACCAGTACGCGCCGCTCTATCTGTGGAACGCCCCGGAGGGCATGAACGCCTTCCTGTGGGGCCCGGGCTTCCAGGGCATCGTGGACGACTTCGGCCGCCCCGAGGTGCAGCACTGGACGGGGCTGGCCTACGCAGACGGGCCGTCCGCGGCCGCCCCCGCGCACACCGCCGTGCGGCGCAGGACCCCCGTCCCCGCACAGGTGCCCCCCGCGGACGCGGTGGCCGGGGCGGTGGCGGAGACCGAACGGCTCGCGGGGCTCGACGGGGTCGTGTGCGCGGCCCTCGCCGTCGATCCGCGTCACTGGGAGCTGCTGCAGCTCACCCTCTGGGAACGCGGCGCCCCCGCCGGCACGTTCCGGGACGACGGCCTCCCCGGCGCCGAGGCCGAGCGCTACCGGGTCCTGCACCTCTCGGCGCCGGAGCGGGCCGCCCTGCGGCGCGGCCGGCACTGGTGAGGGAGCGTCCCGGGGCGGGGCGTCAGAGGGCGTGCTCCGACAGGGCGCGCTCCAGGCGCCGGCGGGTGCGCATCTCGTGGACGATCCGGCCGGCGATCCCGCCGCCGTAGACCACCACGCCCACGCCGACGAGCCACGACTGGACGACGAGCACCGTCCCGAAGGGCCCGTAGGTCACCGCGTTGGAGGCGATCAGCGGCGAGAAGACCAGCTGGGAGAAGACCCGCAGACCGAGCATGGCGAGCGCGGTGAGCACCGCCCCCGGCAGCAGCGCCCGCCAGCGCACCCGGCCGCCGAGGAGCAGCCGTTGGGAGACCCAGAAGAACAGGAACGTACCGCCCAGGTCGGCGACGGCGGCGGCCGCCGACGCCACGACCGATCCCGGCTCGGGGGTGTTGACGAACACCATCAGGAAGAGGATCAGCAGGGCCAGCCACACCACATGGCGCCACATGGTGTGCCAGCGCGCTGTGGGAAGGTCCCACACCTTCTCGTAGCCCGTCTGCACGGCGGACCCGAAGGTCAGCCCGAACACGGCCAGGGCGGCCAGACCGAACGCCGTGGTGCGCTGGAGTGCCTGGCCGGGCATGCCGAACAGTTCCTCGACCTCCTGCTGGGACTCCTCGGAGACGCCGAGGGCCTGCACGAGCCAGCGCGCGAAGCCCTCGGCGCTGACCGGGTCGGAGGCCGCGACGACGACGAGCAGCGGGACGAGGGTGAGGAAGCCGAGCGCGGCGAAGCCCATCGCCCGGTGCATCAGCTCCATCTCCCGGCCCCGGTTCCACGCGAGTCCGGCCGGTGACTCGGCCACCCTGCGGTGCAGCTCCTCGAACCGGTGCGTGCGCTGCGGGCCGGACGGTGTCTCGGTCATACGCCTCGACTACCCGGTGCGGGCCCCGCGTTCCGCCGCCGCTGGGCCGGACGGGTGGCCCGCCCGGGAGCACGGGGCCGCGCGCCCCCGCGCGCCGGCCGGCGGGCGAGCGTTCGGCGCGGTGTCAGGCGAGGGCGGCCAGGGGGTCGTCGAGGACCGGCTGCCAGGCCAGCTCGGCAGCGCCCACCAGGCTGTTGTGGTCGAGCGTGCACGGCAGGATCGGCACTCCCCCGCTGCGCCCCCACAGACTGCGGTCGGCGACGACCGCCCGCAGCCGTTCCGGGTCCGCCACCAGCAGCTCGCGGTGGAGGCCGCCGAGGATGATGCGGTCCGGGTTGAGGATGTTCACCAGCCCCGCGAGCCCGAGGCCGAGGCGGTCGATCAGCTGTTCGGCGGCGGTGCGCACACCGGGGTCGGCGTACTCCGCGCGCAGCATGTCCCGGGCCTGCTGGAGCAGGGACACCTCGGGGCCCGGGTCCCGCCCGGCGGCCATGAGGAAGGCGAGCGGGTCGGCCTCGACGTCGAGACAGCCGCGGCTGCCGCAGTGGCAGGGGCGGCCCTCGGGGCTGACGGTGAGGTGGCCGACCTCCAGCGCCAGTCCCGAACTGCCGCTGTGCAGCCGCCCGTCGAGCACGAGCGCGCCGCCGACTCCACGGTGCCCGGTGGCGACGCACAGCAGGTGCTGCGCCCCGCGGCCGGCCCCGTGGCGGTGCTCGGCGAGGGCGGCGAGGTTGACGTCGTTGCCGGTGAAGGCGGGACCGGTGATGCCCGCGGCGGCGACCTGCTCGGCGAAGATCTCGCGCACGGGGGCGCCGGCCGGCCAGGCGAGGTGCAGGGGGTTGAGGGCCGTGCCCTCCGGTTCGGCCACGGCCGACGGGACGGCCAGCCCCGCGCCCACGCAGCGCCGCCCGCTCGCGCGGAGCAGTTCGGCACCGGCGGTGACGACCTCGCCGAGGACCTGCGCCGGGTCGGCCTGGACGGTGGTGCAGCCGGGGGCGGTGGCGACGGTACGGCCGCCGAGTCCGACGAGGGAGGCCCGGAAGCCGTCCGCGTGCACCTGCGCGGCGAGGACGACGGGGCCGCGCTCGTCGACCGCGAGCCGGTGGGAGGGCCGGCCCTGGGAGCCGGCGGCGGCTCCCGGCCGCGAGTCGACGCGGATGAGTCCGAGTGCTTCCAGTTCGGCGGCGACGGCACCGGCCGTGGCACGGGTGACGCCCAGCTCGGCGGTGAGCACGGCGCGTGTGGGAGCGCGGCCCGTGTGAACCAGTTCCAGGGCGGGGCCGAGCGCGCTGCGGCCTCTCTCCAGTCTCGTCCGGGTGGTCGTCGCCTTGCCGTTCATGAAGGCGAGTCTCCCATGATCCGTCAGGCCCCTCCGCCGTCTTGTACCGGAAGGGCTCCTGCCCCTATCCTGACTTTGTGCCGCTTCTAAACAAACTACGGACGGCCGTTCCGGGGGGTCCCGGCGGAAACACCGCTCCCGCCTCCCTGTCCCGCGTCCGCATCGCCCTCACCGTCTTCTTCGCCCTCGACGGCTTCCTCTTCGCCGGCTGGGTCGTCCGCATCCCCGCGATCAAGCAGCAGACCGGCGCCTCGGCGAGCGACCTCGGTCTCGCGCTGCTCGGCGTCTCCGCCGGCGCCGTCGTCACCATGACCCTCACCGGCAGGCTGTGCCGCCGCTACGGCAGCCCGGCCGTGACGGTGTGCAGCGCCGTCCTGCTCTCGCTGAGCATGGCCCTGCCCCCGCTGACCCACTCGGCTCTCGCGCTCGGCCTGGTGCTGCTGGTCTTCGGAGCGGCCTACGGCGGGATCAACGTGGCCATGAACAGCGCCGCGGTCGACCTGGTGGCCGCGCTGCGGCGGCCCGTGATGCCGGGGTTCCACGCGGCGTTCAGCCTCGGCGGCATGGTCGGCGCGGGTCTCGGCGGACTCGTGGCCGGCGGACTGTCGCCCACCGTCCACCTGCTGGCGCTCACCGTCGCCGGCCTCGCCGTCACGGCCCTCGCGGCCCCCGCCCTGCTGGCCCACCGGACGCCCGTCCCCGAAGCCGGCCCCCGGAGCCCCGCACCGGCACGGCTCACCGGCCGCACCCGCAGGCTGGTGGTGCTCTTCGGCGTGATCGCGCTGTGCACCGCGTACGGGGAGGGGGCGATGGCCGACTGGAGCGCACTGCACCTGGAGCAGGACCTGCACGCGCACCCCGGCGTCGCCGCCGCCGGCTACTCGCTGTTCGCGCTGGCGATGACCGCCGGCAGGCTCAGCGGCACGCTGCTGCTGGAGCGGCTGGGCCAGACCCGCACCCTCGTCCTGGGCGGTGCCACCGCCGCGGTGGGCATGCTGGTCGGCGCACTGGCGCCCACGGTGTGGGCGGCGCTGGCCGGGTTCGCCGTCGCGGGGCTCGGGCTGGCCAACATCTTCCCGGTGGCCGTCGGGCGGGCGGGCGCGCTCGCCGGGCCCGCGGGCGTGGCGGCGGCGTCCACGCTCGGGTACGGCGGGATGCTGCTCGGTCCGCCCGCGATCGGGTTCCTCGCCGACTGGTTCTCCCTGCCGGCCGCGCTGACGACGGTCGCGCTGCTGGCCGGCGGCGCGGCGGCGATCGCGTACGCGGCACGGCACGCCTCCGCCCCGGGCGCCGAGGTCAACCGCCACGAACCGGTCCCCGGCGACGCGGAGCACACCCGGACCGCGGCCCGCCAGGGCTGAGCCGGGCCCGGCGGCACCGGGCACGGGGCACGGGCACGGCCCCGGGGCACGGGCACGGGCACGGGCACGGGCACGGGGCGCGGGCCTGAGTAGCCGTACTCAGGCGCGTGCACCCGAACGGGCGCACCATGGAGTCCACCACGACCAGGGGAGACGGCCATGCACGCCCGACTGACCGCGATGGCGCGACTGACCTTCGGCAACCTCGCGTCCCGGATCTATCTGGGGCTCGTCGCCGCGGCCGCCGCCTTCGTCGCGGTCGACACCGCGTTCGTCCACCACGACGACGCGTCGATGGCCGGCATCTGGCTGTTCCTGCTGGCCGCGCCGTCGATCTTCGGTCTGATGGCCCTCGGGACGGTGTTCGGCGAGGGTGTCGCGGAGTCGGCGGCGTTCCTCTACCCGGCCCTGGTGGCGGCGGTGCTGATCCAGGCGTGCGCGCTGGGCCTGTTCGTCCGGCTGCTCGGCGACGCCGGCCGGCCGCACACCGCACACCCCCACGGCGCCTGACCCCGAGGAGGGCACCCCTTTCCCCGCGGCGGCTGCGCCCCGCGCCTGCTGCGTCAGCCGGACCGTGGCGCTCCGGGCAGCATCCGTGAGAGCACGTCGCGCTGAACGGGCTTGGCCTCGGCATGGCGGGCCAGCCCCGCCTCGGTGAGCCGTACCTGCACGCCGCGGCGGTCCTCGGGACACATGCCGCGGGCGACCAGGCCGTCCTTCTCCAGGCGGGCGATCAGCCGGGAGAGAGCACTCTGGCTGAGGTGCACCCGGCCGGCGAGCTCCTGCACCCGACAGGCCGACTCCCCCGGCTCGCCCTCCCCGGGGCGCATCTCGGCGAGGACGTCCAGGACCTCGAAGTCGCTGGCCCCCAGCCCGAGTCGGTTGAGAGCGCGGTCGAGCTCGCACATCGTGCGGGCGTGCAGCGCGAGCACGTCGCGCCACTCCTCGACGAGCACCCGCTCGGACTTCGTCACCGCCATGACCGCACGTTAGCAGAGAAGCCCACTTTTGTTGCACAAGAATTAAATGCACTTGCAGTCAATGCATGTGCATGTACTGTCCTCCGCATGACCACTCCGCTCAACACCCCCGCGTCACAGGACCGTTGGAGTCCGCGGCTGTGGGGCACCCTGTTCGTGCTCTGCGCCGCGATGTTCCTCGACGCGCTCGACGTCTCGATGGTCGGTGTCGCGCTGCCCTCGATCGCCACCGACCTCGGACTGTCCACCTCGACCCTGCAGTGGATCGTCAGCGGCTACATCCTCGGCTACGGCGGGCTCCTGCTCCTCGGCGGGCGGGCAGCCGACCTCCTGGGCCGCCGCCAGGTCTTCCTCGTCGCACTCGGCGTCTTCGCCCTGGCCTCCCTGCTCGGCGGACTCGTCGACTCCGGCCCGCTGCTGATCGCCAGCCGCTTCGTGAAGGGCCTCAGCGCCGCCTTCACCGCGCCGGCCGGCCTGTCGATCATCACCACGACCTTCAAGGAGGGCCCGCAGCGCAACCGCGCGCTGGCCATCTACACCACCTGCGCGGCCACCGGCTTCTCGATGGGCCTGGTGCTCTCCGGCCTGCTGACCGAGGTGAGCTGGCGGCTCACCATGCTGCTGCCCGCCCCGATCGCACTGGTGGCCCTCGCCGCGGGTCTCCGCCTCATCCCGCGCAGCAGCCGCGAGGACTCCGGCAAGGGATACGACCTGCCCGGCGCCGTCACCGGCACCGCCTCCATGCTGCTGCTCGTCTTCACCGTCGTCCAGGCGCCGGAGGAGGGGTGGGCGTCGGCACGCACGCTGCTGAGCTTCCTCGCCACGGCCGCGCTGCTCGCCGCGTTCGTCACCATCGAGCGGCGCAGCCACCACCCGCTGATCCGGCTCGGCGTGCTGCGCTCGCGCAGCCAGATCACCGCCAACCTGGGCGCGGCCTTCTTCTTCGGCTCCTACGTCGGTTTCCAGTTCGTCGTCACGCAGTACATGCAGTCGCTCCTCGGCTGGTCCGCGCTGCACACCGCGCTCGCCTTCCTGCCGGCCGGGGCGCTGGTGGCCCTCTCGGCGACGAAGATCGGCTCGGTGGTGGACCGCTTCGGGACGCCGCGCGTCATCGTCACCGGCTTCACCCTGCTGGTGATCAGTTACGCGCTCTTCCTGCGCGTGGACCTCACCCCGACGTACGCGGCCGTGATCCTGCCGTCGATGCTGCTGCTCGGTGCGGCCTGCGCCCTGGTCTTCCCGTCGCTCAACATCCAGGCCACCAACGGTGTGGAGGACCACGAGCAGGGCATGGTCTCCGGCCTGCTCAACACCTCGATCCAGGTCGGCGGCGCCCTCTTCCTCGCCGTCGTCACCGCCGTGATCACCGCAGGTGAGCCGGGCCGCACGCCGCAGGCGGTGCTGGACAGCTACCGGCCCGGTCTGGCCGTCGTCGCCGTGATCGCGCTGGTCGGACTGCTGATCACCCTGACCGGGCTGCGGGGGCGCCCCGCGCGCACATCGCTCGTGGTCGCCTCGTCGAACGCCGCCGCGGCCGTCCCGGGCACGCCCTCGCCCGCCTCCGCCGCGGCCCCTGCCACGGTCACGGCCCCGGTCACGGTCACGGCACCGGCCAGGGAAGGGGCGGACGGTCCGGTGCCGGCGCGCGACTGACCTCCCGGGTCGGGCACGCGCCACCGTGCTCCCCGCCGGACCGGCCAGGGGGAACGCGGCCGGCGGGGCGATGACCCGCCGGCCGCGGCCGGTCGCCCCGGTGCGCGGGCCCGCCCGCGCACCGGGCCTCCTCAGCCGATCCAGCCCGGCCGCACCAGGCCCGACTCATAGGCGAGCACCACCAGTTGGGCGCGGTCACGGGCGCGGAGCTTCACCATCGTCCGGCTCACATGCGTCTTCGCGGTGAGCGGGCTGACCACCAGGCGGCGGGCGATCTCCTCGTTCGACAGGCCCATGCCGACGAGCGCCATGACCTCCCGCTCGCGTTCGGTCAGCCCGGCCAGCGCCGCCGTGCCGGCCGGGGCCCTGGAACGGGCGGCGAACTCCGCGATCAGCCGCCGCGTCACTCCGGGCGACAGCAGGGCGTCGCCGTCCGTCACCGCCCGCACGGCGCGCAGCAGTTCCCCGGGTTCGGTGTCCTTCACCAGGAAGCCTGAGGCGCCCGAGCGGATCGCCTCGAAGACGTACTCGTCCAGCTCGAAGGTGGTGAGCATGACCACCTTCACCGCGGACAGCCGCCCGTCGCCGGTGATCCGGCGGGTCGCCGCGAGTCCGTCGAGCACCGGCATCCGGATGTCCATCAGCACCACGTCGGGACGGAGTTCGCCGACCAGACGCACCGCCTCCTCGCCGTCCGGCGCCTCCCCGGCGACCTCGATGTCCCGCTGAGCGTCGAGCAGTGCCCTGAAACCGGCCCTCACCAGGGCCTGGTCGTCCGCCAGCACCACCCGGATCATGTCTCCTCCTCGCCCCGCAGGGGCAGTTCGGCCCGGACGCGGAACCCGCCGTCGGGCCGTGTGCCCGCCTCGACGCTGCCGCCGAGCGCGGCGGCCCGCTCCCGCATCCCGGCGAGCCCGTTGCCGCTGCCGCCGGCGTCCGTCCCGGTGGCGGGTCCCTCGTCGTCGACGCGCAGCACGAGCCGGCCGGGCAGGTGCGTGATCTCAACCCGCGCCGTCCGGGAGCCGGAATGGCGCACCACGTTCGTGAGGGCTTCCTGGACGATGCGGAACGCGGCCAGGTCGGTCCCCGGCGGCAGGGCGGGGACCTCGCCCGTCCGGCCGATCCCGACGGACAGGCCGGCCGCCGCGGCCTGCTCGACCAGTTCGGGCAGCCGGTCGAGCCCGGGCGCGGGCGCCCTGGGCGCCTCCCCGGGGGACCGCAGCCGGTCCAGCACCTGACGCACTTCCCCGAGGGCCTCCTTGCTCGCCGACCTGATGGTCGTCAGCGCGGCCCGGGCCTGTTCGGGGTCGTCGTCGAGGAGCGTGAGGCCGACGCCCGCCTGCACGTTGATCACGGCGATGGAGTGGGCAAGGACGTCGTGCAGTTCCCTGGCGATCCGCAGCCGCTCCTCGTCGGCCCGGCGGCGCTCCGCGGCTTCCCGTTCCTCGCGTTCCCGGGCCCGGATCTCCCGCCGGACGCGGGCCAGCTCGGAGGCGGCCAGCACGGCCGCCACCCAGGCCGTCACCACGATCTCCTGGCCCCACGGCGCGGCCCGGTCCCCCGCCGGCGGCAGCCAGCGGAAGAGCCAGTGCGCGACGAGCAGATGCCCTGCCCACAGCAGACCGACCGCCCACCAGGCGGCACGGCGGCGGCCGGCGACCACCGCAGCGAAGCAGGCGACGGTCACGGTCAGGAACACCGGTCCGTACGGGTAGCCGGCCGACAGGTACACCAGCGCGATGCCGCACACACCGAAGACCACGGGAACGGGGTACCGGTTGCGCAGCAGCAGCAGCGCCGGGCCCGCCAGCAGCAGGACACGGGCGAGGACGTCGAGCGGCTCGCGGGTGGCCTGCTGCCCCTCGGCGGCGAAGCCGCTGCCGACCGTCACGACGACGGCCAGCAGGACGGTCGACACCCAGGGGATCCGCCGGGGGTCACGCCACTCCTCCCACTGCCGCAGCAGCCGTGGCACGCCCCGTGACCGGGGAGAACCACCACCCGCGGGACCCCGCTCCAGTTCCATACCGGCCACGCTAGACCGGCGTGCGCCCGGTGCGCGTCACCCCGCCGGGGCGGTCGGGCGTACTCCCGGGGAAGTACGCGGGGCGAGGGGCCGGGAGCAGAACGACGGGTCGGCCTCGGCCGGGGGGCGGCGCTGCTGCTGCTGCGCAACCGGTACCCCGTTCCCGTGGTCTTCGGTGTGTGCGGCATCGCGCTGGTGTACCTGTCGGCCGGCTACCCGTACGGACCGGTGTTCCTGACCGTGACCGTCGCCTGCTTCGCTCCGGTCACCGGACACCGTCTTCTGGCTTCCCCCTTCCGGGTTCCTCGTTTCGAGGCGCGCCGCCCCCGAGCCCGGCGCGCCTCGAAACGAGGAACCCGGAAGGGGGAAGCCAGAAGACGGTGTCCGGTGACCGGCCCCCGGGGCACGCGCCCCCCGGGCACGCGCACCCGGGGCCGCGCCCGGCCGGAGGCCTCAGGAGGCCCGCTTGTCCAGGACGTCGAGCGCCCGGCGCGCCAGGGGGTGCGTCCGCACCATCCCGGCGAGGGTCGTCGAGCCGCGGGTGATGTCCGCGAAGACGTTCCATGCGGGACGGAACCCGGTGAGGACCGCGTGCAGCAGTCCCGGCCGCCGTTCGAAGACCGCGAGCATCCGCCGGCCGACGGCCATCTCGACACCGAGCCCCGCCTTGATGGCGAAGGCGTAGTTGAGCGCCTGCCTGCGGGCGTCCACCGCGTCGTGCGATTCGGCGACCCGTACGGCCCACTCCCCCGCGAGCCGGCCCGAGCGCAGGGCGAAGGAGATGCCCTCCCTCGTCCACGGCTCCAGCAGACCGGCAGCGTCGCCGCAGACCAGGACCCGGCCGCGGGAGAGCGGCGAGTCGTCGCTGCGGCAGCGGGTCAGATGACCGGAGGAGACGGCCGGTTCGAAGCCGGCGAGGCCCAGGCGGGCGATGAAGTCCTCCAGGTACCGCTTGGTGGCGGCGCCTTCTCCGCGTGCGGAGATGACGCCGACGGTCAGGGTCCGGCCCTTGGGGAAGACCCAGCCGTAGCTGCCGGGCATCGGCCCCCAGTCGATCAGCACCCGCCCCGCCCAGTCCTCGGCGACGGTCTCCGGCACGGGGATCTCCGCCTCCAGGCCGAGGTCGACCTGGTCGAGCTTCACGCCGACGTGGGCGCCTATCCGGCTGGCGCTGCCGTCGGCACCGACCACCGCACGGGCGAGGACGGTCTCCTCCGTCCCCTCGCCGGACGATCCGGTGGGGGACAGCACGACGGCGACCGTCCGGCGGTCGGGGACCGCGGGACCGTGCTGCTCGACACGGGAGACCGTGACGCCGGTGCGCACCACCGCGCCGGCCTTCTCCGCGTGCTCGACGAGCTGGGCGTCGAACTCGGGCCGG
This sequence comes from Streptomyces sp. T39, assembly GCF_008042045.1. Taxonomy (GTDB): domain Bacteria; phylum Actinomycetota; class Actinomycetes; order Streptomycetales; family Streptomycetaceae; genus Streptomyces. The sequence continues at coordinate 16,357 of NZ_RDBP01000054.1, read as the reverse complement.
TTGATCAGCCCGAACAGCATCCGCCGGGACCGGCGGGTGCGCGCCATCCGGCCGCCGAGCGTGAACGTCACGGCGTGGACCCTGTCCTGCAGCGGCAGTTCGAAGCCCGGGGGGAGGCTGTCGCGGGACGGGCCGATGATTCCGCCGCCGCACGTCTTGTACCGGGGCAGCCCGGACTTCTCCAGGAGCAGCACCCTGCGGCCGCTCACCGCCGCCGCATACGCAGCCGACGCTCCGGCGGGTCCTGCGCCGACCACGACGACGTCCCACACCGCTTCGTCGCCAAGCTCATCTGCCGCCTCTGCTCCGGTGGCATCGTTCTCGCTGCTCACGATGTACTTCTGCTCCCGATCCGACCTGTGGCCCATGCTCTCGAACGCATCCTACGGCGCGGGCCCCTCCCACCCGCTGTGGGAGGATCGGCCGCACATTCGCTGTACACACAACGCACAACGTCGCACCCACAAGGAGCGTGCCCATGACCGCCCATCCGATCGCCGAGACCGTCGCCTCACTCATGCCCCGCGCGAAGGCGGAGCTGGCGGAGCTGGTGGCCTTCCAGTCGGTGGCGGACGAGGCGGTGGCCCCGCGCAGCGAGTGCGAGGCGGCAGCCGAATGGGTGGCCGGGGCGCTGCGCGCGGAGGGCTTCGACGACGTCGCCCTGCTGGACACCCCGGACGGCTCCCAGTCGGTGTACGGCATACTTCCCGGCCCGGCCGGCGCACCGACGGTGCTGCTGTACGCGCACTACGACGTGCAGCCCAAGCTGAACGAGGCGGCCTGGCTGAGCCCGCCGTTCGAGCTGACGGAGCGCGACGGCCGCTGGTACGGGCGGGGCGCGGCCGACTGCAAGGGCGGCTTCGTGATGCATCTGCTCGCGCTGCGCGCGCTCAAGGCGAACGGCGGGGTCCCGGTCACGGTCAAGGTGATCGTGGAGGGCTCGGAGGAGCAGGGCACGGGCGGGCTGGAGCGGTACGCGGAGGCGCATCCGGAGCTGCTGACGGCCGACGCGATCGTCATCGGCGACACCGGCAACTTCCGGGTGGGCCTGCCCACGGTGACGGCGACGCTGCGCGGCATGACCATGATCCGGGTGCAGATCGACACCCTGGAGGGCAATCTGCACTCCGGCCAGTTCGGTGGCGCCGCTCCCGACGCGCTGGCCGCGCTGATCCGCGTCCTGGACTCGCTGCGGGCCGAGGACGGCTCGACGGTGATCGACGGACTTCCGGCGTCGGCCGAGTGGGACGGACTCCAGTACCCGGAGGAGGAGTTCCGCAGGGACGCCCGGGTGCTGTCCGGTGTCGAGCTGCCCGGCGGCGGCACGGTCGCGGACCGCATCTGGGCGCGCCCCGCGGTCACCGTGATCGGGATCGACTGCCACCCCGTGGCGGGTGCCACGCCGTCCATCCCGGCGACGGCGCGGGCCCAGATCAGCCTGCGGGTGCCGCCGGGCCAGGACGCGGCGGAGGCCACCGAGCTGCTGTTCGCGCACATCCGGAAGCACACGCCGTGGAACGCCCGGGTCTCGCTGGAGCAGGTGGGTCAGGGTCAGCCGTTCAAGGCGGACGTGACGAGCCCGGCGTACACGTCGATGGCCGCCGCGATGCGGGTGGCGTATCCGGGCGAGGAGATGCAGTCGTCCGGCATGGGCGGCTCGATCCCGCTGTGCAACACGCTGGCCGCGCTCTACCCGCAGGCGGAGATCCTGCTGATCGGCCTGAGCGAGCCGGAGGCGCAGATCCACGCGGTCAACGAGAGCGTCTCCCCCGAGGAGCTGGAGCGGCTGTCGGTCGCCGAGGCGCTGTTCCTCGCCGACTACGCCGCGTCGAAGCGGGCCTGACCGGGCGCGGCGGTCACGGCGCTGCACGCCCCCGCCCGGTTCAGCGCTCGGCGAAGATCGCCGACGGCGTACCACCGGGCGGGCGGCGGGGGCGGTTGCGCAGCGTCGCGGCATGGACTTCATCCGTGTGCTGCCGCAGCTGTACATGTTCCGCTTCTCCGTCGGCCAGGCGTACCTGTGGCGTGACGGGGACGATCTGACGCTGGTGGCGCCGGTCACCGTGACGCCGCGCCGGTCATGCAGGACGCGATGCGGGGCGCCGGTCTGGATCCGCCGGATCGTGCTGACGCACTGCCACCGCGATCATGTGGGCGCGGCCGGTGAACTGGCCGCGCGGCACGGGGCGCAGGCGCTGGCGCACCGGCTGGACGCGCCGGTGGTGCGGGGCGAGGCGCCGGTGCCCCAGCCCGTGCTGCTGGACTGGGAGATTCCGCTGTACGAGCACGGGCTGACGGTTCCACCCGCCCCGCCGACCCGGGTGGACCGGGAGCTGGAGGACGGTGACCTGCTGAACTTCGGCGACGGTGCCCGCGTGGTCCACTCCCCCGGTCACACCGACGGGTCGATCGCCGTCCATCTGCCGCACCACGGTGTGCTGTTCACGGGTGACCTGGTGGCCGGGGCGGGCCGGGTGACGCCGGGCGTGTTCGACGTGGACCGCGCCGCCCTCCTGGTGTCGATGCGCCGGCTCGCCTCGCTCGCGCCGACGACGGTGTGCTTCGGGCACGGCGATCCCGTCACCGGGGACGTGGCACGGCTGCTGCCGGAGGCCGCGGGCGAGGAGACCGCGACGGGCGAGGCCACGTCGGCCGCAGCGCCTGCCGGCGGGGACACCGGCCGGTAGTCCCCGGGGACGTGGGGCGGCGGCCCCGCACGGCGGGGACGGGTCAGCCGACGGGTACGCCGGACTCCAGGTTGAGGACCGTGCCGCGTTCCCTGGCGCGCAGGGCCCAGCGCAGGCGCTCGTAGCGGTTGGGGGGCAGCATCGCGGCGGCCTCCTGTTCGGTGACGAACCGCCAGCTCCGCAGTTCCGGGCCGGGCAGTCGCACGGTGCGGGCCCGCGCGGCGGGGAGCGGCCCGCCGTCGAAGAGCAGGCGCAGCCCGCCGAAGGCCGGCGGACGGGCGGGTTCCCAGTCGACGACGAGCAGCCGGGGCACCTCGTGCAGTCGGATGCCCAGTTCCTCGGCGACCTCGCGCATCCCGGCGCGCGCGGGCGCCTCGCCGCGCTCGACCACGCCGCCGGGGAATTCCCAGCCCGGTTTGTAGGTCGGGTCGACGAGCAGCACCCGGCCCTCCTCGTCGAAGAGGAGGACCCCGGCGGCGACGGTCTCGGCGGTCGGCGCCGGGGTCTGCACGATCTCGCAGGCGGGCGCGTCGCCGCTGCTGACCGCCGCCGCGACCAGCCGGGCGGTCTCCCCGGCGTCCATGTGGCCGGTGTCGACGACATGGGCGTCGGCGGTCAGCCACGGCAGCGCCGCGAGGTAGGACTCGATGTGGTCGTACGACCACTGCCGTACGCGGAGTTCGCCGTCCGGTGTCCCCGGGACCTCGCGTCCGGCGATACGGGCACGCAAAATCGTTTCAGCAGGCGCCAGCAGCACATGCCGCACGGCTATGCGGCGGGCGGCCAGACCGCCGAAGATCTCGTCGCGGTACTCCTGGCGCAGCAGGGTCATGGGCACCACGAGCACCCCGCCCAGCTCGGCCAGCAGGGCGGCCGCCGTGTCCACCACCAGCCGGCGCCATATCGGCAGGTCCTGATAGTCCGTCACCTCGTCCAGCCGCTTGCGGGGCAGCAGGGACGGCAGGGCGTCACCGACGAGTTCGGGGTCGAACAACGTGCTGTTCGGGATCAGATCGATCAGTTCGCGCGCGGTGCTGGTCTTGCCCGCTCCGAATGAACCGTTGATCCAGACGATCACGGGTCCCCCTCTTCCGTAGCCCACTGTGGATTGCCCGCAACACCCTGCCACGGAAACCAGCGGTGCGAACCGGTTGGCCGATCAGCCGCTCAACTGTGGCCGGGCCGTTGCCCGTGACACCTCGGGTGGCGGGTCGTTGGAGCGGGAGAGACAAGGGGGTACGGAGATGCGCCGTACGGTGTTGGAGAAGTTTCCCGCGGGAGACCCGCGGGGCAGCCGGCACGCCGAGCAGTACGCCCGGCACCGCAGGGACGAGGGCCTCGCCGCGGAGGTGGTGATGGACCTGGAGTCCGACGCCTTCCTGGTGGTCGTGCCCCAGCAGCAGCAGACGGGCCGGCACTGGTGAAGGGCGCGGCGGGCGGGCGCGGCCCCTCCGCCACGAGGCCGCCCGCGCGGGCGGCTCAGGCCGTTGCGCGCTCCGGGCGGCGGGCCAGGAGCGCGGCCGCGGCGGCGCCCACGAGGCCGGCGTCGGTGCCCATGCGCGCGGGCGCGACGCTCAGACGGCGGACGAACGACAGCGTCGCGTAGTCCCGCAGGGACCGGCGCAGCGGGTCGAAGAGCACCTCGCCGGCGCCCGCGACCCCGCCGCCGATGACGGCGATGTCGAGGTCGGCGAGGGTGGCCGTGGCGGCGATGCCCGCCGCGAGCGCCTGCGCGGCGCGCTCGAAGGACGCGATCGCCACCGGGTCGCCCGCGCGGGCCGACGCCGCGACGGCGGCGGCGGTGGCATCGCCGTCGGGCCCCGGGGTCCAGCCCCGCTCCAGCGCCCGGCGGGCGATGTTCGGACCGCTGGCAATGCGTTCGACGCAGCCGCGGGCGCCGCAGGGGCAGAGGTCGCCGTCGAGGTCGACGCTGATGTGACCGATGTGGCCGGCGTTGCCGGTCGGCCCGGTGTGCAGGCGTCCGTCGAGCACCAGGCCGCCGCCGACGCCGGTGGACACCACCATGCACAGCGCGTTGCGGAAGCCGCGTGCCGCGCCGCGCCAGTGCTCGGCCGCGGTGATGGCGACGCCGTCGCCGACCAGGTCGACGGGCAGGCCGCCGACGGCCTCGGACACCCGCTCGACCAGCGGGAAGCCGCGCCAGCCGGGCACGTTGACCGGACTGACCGTGCCGGCGGCCCGGTCCACGGGGCCCGCACTGCCGATGCCCACGGCGACGACCCCGGACCACAAGGGGGAGGCCGTGAGTTCACCGAGCACCGCGGACACCGCGCCCATCACGGCCTCGGCACCCTCTTTGGCCGGAGTCGGCCGCTGGGCTCGGAGCAGCAGGGCGCCGTCACCGTCCACCAACGCTCCGGCGATCTTGGTGCCGCCGATGTCGAGCGCGGCGACGAGGCTGGTGTGCATCGGTGTGCGATCCCCCGGTGAGATGGTCGGAACTGAGGTTCCCAGCCAGTGTCCATCGGGGATGACAACGTTGTCCAGGCCCTATGCCCGATGCCACACCTTCCCATACCATCGGACGCGTCCCCCGCTCCCCGACAGAAGGCACCTCGTGGCCGAAACGACCCGCCCCCAGCCCGTGACGGGCAGTCCAGGCGGCGCCGAGCCGCGCTACGGAAACCGGCCGACGATGAAGGACGTGGCGGCGCGCGCCGGGGTGGGTCTCAAGACCGTCTCGCGCGTGGTCAACGCCGAACCGGGGGTCACCCCGGACACCGAGCGCCGGGTCCAGGAGGCCATCGAGTCCCTCGGCTTCCGTCGCAACGACAGCGCCCGAGTGCTCAGGAAGGGCCGGACGGCGTCGATCGGGCTGGTGCTGGAGGACCTCGCCGATCCGTTCTACGGTCCCCTGAGCCGCGCGGTCGAGGAGGTGGCCAGGGCGCACGGCGCCCTGCTGATCAACGGTTCGAGCGCGGAGGACCCGAGCCGTGAACAGGAGCTGGTGCTGGCGCTGTGCGCACGGCGGGTGGACGGTCTGATCGTCATCCCCGCCGGCGACGACCACCGCTATCTGGAGCCGGAGATCAAGGCCGGTGTGGCCACCGTGTTCGTGGACCGGCCCGCCGGGCGGATCGACGCGGACGCGGTGCTCTCCGACAGCTTCGGCGGCGCCCGCTCCGGGGTGGCCCACCTGATCGCCCACGGACACCGGCGCATCGCCTTCATCGGCGACCAGCCGCGGATCCACACGGCCGCCGAGCGCCTGCGCGGCTACCGCGCGGCGATGGCGGACGCCGGCCTCGCGATCGACGACTCCTGGGTCTCGCTCGGCTCCACGGCCCCCGAGCGGGTCCGTGACGCGGTGGCGGCGATGCTGGCCGCGCCGGAACCGGTCACCGCGATCCTCGCGGGCAACAACCGGGTGACCGTGACCGTCGTGCGCCACCTCGCGACCTGCGAGCGGCCGGTGGCGCTGGTCGGTTTCGACGACATCGAGCTCGCGGACCTGCTGGGCATCACGGTGATAGCCCAGGACGCGGCGGCCCTCGGCCGCACCGCGGCGGAGCGGCTCTTCCGCCGTCTGGACGGGGTGCACGAGGCGTCACGGCAGGTCACCCTCGACACCTCGCTGATCCCCCGCGGCTCGGGAGAGATCCCGCCCGCCGGCTGACACCGGCGGCCGGACCCACGGCGCGGGCGTCCCCGCGCGGTGGGCCGCCGCACACGTCCCCGCACACGTCCCCGCCCGCGACGCCTGCGGCCCGAGCCGGCGGCCCACGCCTGCCGCGCCCCCGGACCACCGGGACGGACCGCCGGACCACCGGAACGGACGGCCGGGCGGCCGGGACGGGCGACCGGCCGGAATGGGCGACCGGCCGGAACGGGCGACCGGCCGTCCCGGCCCCGGCTACTGGGCGGACGCCGTCAGGTCGCCGCGGCGGGGTGCAGCGAAGGCGTCGAGGTCGGCGCGGGTGAGGCCGGTGAGGCGGGCGACCTCCGCGCTGTCGAGGGCGCCGCAGTCGATGCCGCGCAGCAGGTAGGAGCTGAGCGCCTTGGCGGTGGCGGGCTCGTCCATGACGTCGCCGCCCGTGTGGCCGGCGTAGGCCGCGAGACGCGCGGCGGCCTGCTCGAAACCGCCGCGGTAGAAGGCGAAGACGGCGGCGTAGCGGGTGGGGAGATGCCCCGGGTGCATGTCCCAGCCCTGATAGTAGGCGCGGGCGAGGGCGCGGCGGGTGAGCCCGTAGTGCAGCCGCCAGGCGTCGTGGACCTTGGCGGTGGGGCCGACCGGGAGCACGTTGGTGGAGCCGTCCGAGACGCGTACGCCGGTGCCGGCGGCGGCGACCTGCATGACCGCCTTGGCATGGTCGGCGGCGGGGTGGTCGCTGGCCTGGTGGGCGGCGCTGACGCCGAGGCAGGCGCTGTAGTCGAAGGTGCCGTAGTGCAGTCCGGTCGCCCGGCCCCCGGCGGCGTCGATCATGCGCGCGACGGTGGCGGTCCCGTCCGGGCCGAGGATGGACTGGCTGGTCTCGATCTGGATCTCGAAGCCGATCCGGCCGGGCTCCAGTCCGCGCGCCTTCTCGAACTCCTCGACGAGGCGCACCATGGCGCCCACCTGTTCGGTGTAGGTGACCTTCGGCAGGGTGAGCACGAGTCCGTCCGGCAGGCCGCCCGCCTCCATCAGGCCCGTCAGGAAGATGTCGAGGGTGCGGATGCCGCGGTCGCGCACGGCGGCCTCCATGCACTTCATCCGGATGCCCATGTACGGCGCCGCGGTGCCCTCCGCGTACGCCTCGGAGATCAGCCGCGCGGCGCGCGCCGCGTCCGCGTCCTCGTCGCCGCCGGCGTAGCCGTCCTCGAAGTCGACGCGCAGGTCTTCCACCGGCTCGCGCTCCAGCTTGGCCCGCACCCGGGAGTACACGGGCTCGGCCAGCTCGTCCGCAAGGCCGAGGACGCCGGCGAAGGTGCGGGCGTCGGGGGCGTGTTCGTCGAGCGCGGCGAGCGCCCGGTCGCCCCACTCGCGGAGGGTGCCGGCGGCGAAGACCTCGCCGGGGACGTAGACGGTGTGGACGGGCTGGCGCGTGCCGGGATCTCCCGGATAGCGGCGGGCGAGCTCGGCGTCCACCGTCGCGAGGGACGCGCTGATGCCCTCGCTGACCGCGCCTGCGAGGCTCGTCGCCACCTTCTCCTGCTGACCCATTCCCACACCCTCCGCACATCTCGGGGTCCGTGTTTTCCGCTCCACGGAATCAACATTCTGTTGAAAGAAGCTATCGGGCGGCCGTGACCTGCGTCAATGGTGCGTGAGATGCGGCAGGGGCCGCGCGGTGGTGTGTCACCGTGCGGCCCCTGGCGGGTGTGCGGGGGAGGTCAGCCCTTGCGGGTGTTGATCTCCTCGGTCAGCTGGGGGACGACGTCGAACAGGTCGCCGACCACGCCGTAGTCGACCAGGTCGAAGATCGGGGCCTCGGCGTCCTTGTTGATCGCCACGATGGTCTTCGAGGTCTGCATGCCGGCCCGGTGCTGGATCGCGCCGGAGATGCCGGAGGCGATGTACAGCTGCGGGGAGACCGACTTGCCGGTCTGGCCGACCTGGTTGGTGTGCGGGTACCAGCCGGCGTCGACCGCGGCACGCGACGCACCGACCGCGGCACCCAGCGAGTCCGCGAGCGCCTCGATGACCGCGAAGTTCTCCGCACCGTTGACACCCCGGCCACCGGAGACCACGATCGCGGCCTCGGTCAGCTCCGGACGCCCGGTCGACTCCCGCGGCGTGCGCGCCACGACCTTCGTACCGGCCGCCTTCTCGGAGAACGA
>NZ_RDBP01000054.1:0-7789 GCF_008042045.1 Streptomyces sp. T39 | reverse complement strand
GCCGTGTCACCGTCCCGGCGGCCCTTCACCGTGCCGCCCTCGACCGACACCTCGGACAGCAGCGTCACCTGCGGCACACCCAGACGCTCCGCCAGCAGCGCCGGCACCACACCCATCGTGCCGTCCGTCGACGCCATGCCCGCGATCACCAGGTCGAAGCCCGCCTTCTCGACCGCCTTCGCCAGCACCAGCGACGTGCCGATCACATCCGTGCCGTGCAGATCGTCGTCCTCGACGTGAACCGCCTTGTCCGCACCCATCGACAGAGCCTTGCGCAGCGCGTCCTTCGCATCCTCCGGACCCACCGTCAACACCGTCACCTCGGCGTCGTCCGCACTCTCCGCGATCTGCAGCGCCTGCTCCACCGCGTACTCGTCCAGCTCCGACAGCAGGCCGTCGACGTCGTCCCGGTCGACGGTCAGGTCATCGGCGAAGTGCCGGTCGCCGGTGGCGTCGGGCACGTACTTCACACAGACAACGATCCTCAGGCTCACGCCGGCTCTCCTACTGCATCGTCTCTACTGGATCCCTTGTGAACGCAGCATAGGCGTCCTGTGGGGCGGATCCCGGTCGGGGCGGGCCGCGCTCCGACCGAAATATTACTCGTCAGTACACCCGCCCCGACGCCGCTAAGCAAGCGCTTTGCCATGTGATCTGGCCAACGGCCGGCGGCCTCAGTCCCGGAGGCCGGTGAAACGGCCCTGGTGATAGAGCAACGGGCTGCCGTCGGGGCCGTGTTCGCCGTCCACGACCTCGGCGATGACGATGATGTGGTCCCCCGCCGGGACGCGGGCCACGACCCGGCCGACCAGCCAGGCCAGCACACCGTCGAGCACGGGGACCCCCTGGGGTCCGGTGTGCCATCCGGTGGGTCCGGCGAAGCGGTCGATGCCGCTGCGGGCGAACCGGGCGGCGAGTTCCTCCTGGTGCTCGCCGAGTATGTGCACGCCGATGTGACCGGCCTCGGAGAGCACGGGCCAGCTGGAGGCGCCGGTGCCGATGCCGAAGGAGATCAGCGGCGGTTCGGCGGCGACGGAGGTGAGCGAGGTCGCGGTGAACCCGACGGGCCGCTCCCCCTGGGCGGTGATCACCGCCACACCGGCGGCGTGCCGCCGGAAGACGGACCTCAGCAGCCCGGGCGTGTCCGGGGCGGCGGGAGCGGCGGCGGCCGGCGCGGACACGCCCGGGCTGCTGGCCGTGTCACCGTCCCGGCGGCCCTTCACCGTGCCGCCCTCGACCGACACCTCGGACAGCAGCGTCACCTGCGGCACACCCAGACGCTCCGCCAGCAGCGCCGGCACCACACCCATCGTGCCGTCCGTCGACGCCATGCCCGCGATCACCAGGTCGAAGCCCGCCTTCTCGACCGCCTTCGCCAGCACCAGCGACGTGCCGATCACATCCGTGCCGTGCAGATCGTCGTCCTCGACGTGAACCGCCTTGTCCGCACCCATCGACAGAGCCTTGCGCAGCGCGTCCTTCGCATCCTCCGGCCCCACCGTCAACACCGTCACCTCGGCGTCGTCCGCACTCTCCGCGATCTGCAGCGCCTGCTCCACCGCGTACTCGTCCAGCTCCGACAGCAGGCCGTCGACGTCGTCCCGGTCGACGGTCAGGTCATCGGCGAAGTGCCGGTCGCCGGTGGCGTCGGGCACGTACTTCACACAGACAACGATCCTCAGGCTCACGCCGGCTCTCCTCCTGACGGGCGGTCGCATGACGCGCATGGTTGATGTACCGAACCTATGGCACTCAGTACCCCGTGTAAAGGAACCAAGTGCCAAATCGGGGTTCCGGTGCTACGTTCCCCGCATGACTGAGGTGCGTAAACGGCGCAGGCCGGCGGCTGCTCAAGGGGCCGACGACCCTCCCAGGACGCCCATGCGGGAAACCCTGGCCGAGGCGGCGTTCCAGCTGTTCCTGGAGCGCGGCTTCGAGGGGACCACGGTGGACGAGATCGTCGCCAGGGCCGGTGTCGGGCGGCGGTCGTTCTTCCGGTACTTCCCCTCCAAGGAGGACGCGGTCTTCCCGGACCACGAGAGCTGTCTCGCGGACATGACCGAGTTCCTCGCGCGCGGCGCCGACCCCGACCCGGTGCGCGCGGTCTGCGACGCCGCCCGCCTGGTGACCCGCATGTACGCGGCGAAGCCGGAGTTCTCGGTCCAGCGCTACCGGCTGACGCAGGAGGTGCCGGGGCTGCGCACCTACGAGCTGTCCGTGGTGCGGCGGTACGAGCGGACCATGGCCGGATATCTGCGCGGCCGCTGGACGGACGGCCCGGACGGGGCACTGCGCGCCGAGGTGGTGGCCGCGGCCGTGGTCGCCGCGCACAACAACGCCCTGCGGGCCTGGCTGCGTTCGGGCGGCGCGGGTGATGCGGAGGCCGCGGTCGAGCACGCCCTCGGCACGGTGCGCGAGGTGTGGTCCCGGCCCGCCCCCTCCGTCGCCGCCGCGCCGAAGAGTTCGGCGGCCGGCGGCCCGGGCGGCGCTGCGGGCGTGGCACGGGCCGACGGCGACGTGATCGTCATGGTGGCCCGCCGGGACGCCCCGCTGTGGCGCGTGGTGCAGCAGGTCGAGGCGGCGCTCGGCACCGGCGCGAAATAATTGACACTGAGTGTCTTTACGCGGCGGCACTCAGTGCCATATCGTGCGGGCAGCGGCAGCGAGGGCGTGCCGCTCGGAGCCGAGTGCAGGGGGTCGCGACGTGTCCCAGCCAGGAAGTGCCACCGCAGCGCCGGTGCGTGGGGAAACCGGTCTGATCTATCAGCGCTGCCGTTGGTGCGGGACCGCCTCCTTCCGGCGGCTCCTGTGCCCGGTGTGCGCGTCGAGCGACCTGGAGTCCGCCCGCAGCGACGGTGACGGGATCGTCGTGCGGACCACCGTGGTCCACCGCTACACCAAACTCGCCCGCAACGAGTCGCTCGTCCGGTTCCCCGAGGGCTTCATGCTTCGCTGCCGGGTGATCGGCGCACCGCCCCACCTCGTCTGGGCCGGGGAGCGTGTCCGCCCGGCCGCCGGCGCCGACATCGACACGGGCGAGGTCGTCTTCGAGGTCTGCGACACCGGTGACCGCGAACGGGACCGCTGGCGCTGAGCGCGCGCCCCGGCGGCGGGGAGCCGCGGCGGASTCCGCCGCGGCTCCCCGCCGCCGTCGGCCACCCGGTCAGTGCGAGCGGGCGGGCCGGTCCGTGCAGAGCGACCAGATGACGAACACCCCGATCGCGATGGAGATCACCGCCCACAGCGGCTGGTACGGCAGCCAGAGGAAGTTGAGCAGGATGCTCAGCGAGGCGAACGCGACGCCGAGCGCCCGCGCCCAGCCCGCCTCCGTCAGGACGCCGCACCCGGTGATCAGCAGGACCACGCCGAGGACCAGCAGGATCCACCCCCACGCGGTGACGTCGAACTTGAAGATGTAGTCGCCGACGCGGGCGTACACCTCGTCCTCGGCGATGCCCGCGATGCCTTTGAAGACGCTGAGCACGCCGTCGACGAGAAGCAGCACCCCGGCGAAGACCGTCCCTCCGGCCGCCCACGGGTTGCGCCGTGCGCCGTCGTGCCGCGCGGTTGACTGAGCCATGGCAGTACTCCTTCGGCTCTCCGTGCCCGCGCGAGCGTGCCGTGTGCTGGTGCGGGCGTGTCCCTCCGGGACGGTTCCGAGCATGGGTCCGCCCCGGGCCCGCGGCCATGCGGATACGGCCGAACGGGTGAAGGCCGCCCCGTGCCGATCCTCTCGTCCGTCGGGCGCTGCCCCGATCCGCAGTCATCAACTCCCTTTCTCGCGGCGAGCGTTGACCACTGAGTGAAACAAGTACATAGTGCTTGTATCTCTGACTCAGCGGCGCCGGGCGGCAACCCGGCCCCGGAACGGGAGGCCCGCCGCATGGCCCGTTACAGCCGCCTGCGGGAGATCCGCCGCATGGACCCCGCCCGGGACTACGAGCGGATACACCGGCTCATCACCCAGTACGAGTTCCCCTGGGACTACCGCCAGGGGCTCGGGGTCGCCTTCCTGCGCGACTACGGAGTCCCCCGCATCTCCGAACTCCTCGACCGCACACAGGAGTTCGAGCGCGCCGGCCAGAAGCGGTACGACGACACCCTGCTGTTCGGCTACGAACTCGTCCGCGACGGCTTCGACTCCGAACGCGCCCGCGCCACCGCCCGTCACCTCAACCGCATCCACGGCAGATACCGCATCCCCAACGAGGACTTCCTGTACGTCCTCGCCACCACCGTGGTGGGACCGGTGCGCTGGATCAACCGGTTCGGCTGGCGCCGGCTCTGCCCCGAGGAGGTGCAGGCGATCGCGCTGGTCGGACGCCGGACGGGCGAGATGATGGGGATCGAGGGCGTCCCCGACACCTACGCCGGTTTCGAGGAACTGCTGACCGACTACGAGCGCACGATGTTCGCCTACGCGCCCGCGAACCGCAGGGTCGCCCACGCCACCCTGCGGGTCATGGCCGACTGGTACCCGCGGCCCCTGCGCCCGACGGCCGTCCGGATGACCCTGGCCCTCCTCGACGAGCCGCTGCTGCGCGCCCTCGGCTTCCCCGAGCAGCCCGCCTGGGCGCGCACGGCCGCCGAGCGCGCCGTGCGGGCCAGGTCCCGGGCCGTCGCGCTGATGCCCGCCCGCCCCGACCGCCTGCCCGTCCGGCCCCGGGCACGCTCCTACCCGCTCGGCTGGACACTCGACGACCTCGGACCGCACTGGGCCGCCGGCCGCCCGCTGGAACCGCTGCCCGGCGAGCGCGACCTCAGCGCCCCAGCAGCGGAACCAGGAAGCGCCGGGCGAAGTCACGAACCCGGTCGTCGTCGTCCAGCTCGAAGGTACTCACCGGATTGAGCAGGAAGGAGACCGTGATGCGCACCATCAGCTCGGCCACCGGCGTCGGATCGCTCTCCGGCTGCCCCTCGGCCAGCCGCGCCTGACGGAGCCGGTCCACGAGATACCCGCGCATCGCGAGGAACGCCGGACCGCTCTCCACCGTGAGGTAGGGCAGCATCGTCTCCGGCTCCAGCCGCAGCAGGCCCCCGACCAGCGGATGACGGCGGATGTGCCCGAGCACCACGGTGAAGCCCTCGACCAGGCGGTCCTCCACCGTCGGCAGACCGGCCACGGCCTCGTCCACGTCCGCCACGAACCGCCGGTACTCCCGCAGCAGACACGCCGAGACCAGGCTGTCCTTGCTGCCGATGCGGCGGTACACCGTCACCCGCGACACCCCGGCCCGCCGTGCCACGTCGTCGACCGTCGAGCGGCGCAGACCGAAGGTGGTGAACTGCTCGCGCGCCGCGTCGAGGATCTGCGCCGTCAGCGCGTCCGCCGGCGCGGGCGCGTCGAGCGCCCCGCCGAGCGGTGAGCCGTCGAGCAGCGAACCGTCGTCCCCGCGAACCGTCATGTGTCCCGCCCCGTTCTGTCGTGCCGCTCCACTCAATCACGCGCACCGGACCTCCGGACCAGGCGGCTCCCCGCGGGGTGCGCCGGGGGCGTCGCCGCCACGGACAGGGGTCCGTCAGGGGTGGGCGGGGCAGGTGCGTCACGCACCCGCTGAGGCACAATACGTGACGCCAGCGACACTCTGGGCACCGTGCACCAACCCCGTCCCACGGGTCGACCACCCGCCGGGACCTCGCGGTGCCACCGGTACGGGGAGGCGTGAACTGTCGGTGAGTTCCTTACCGTTACGTGCGATACGCGCACTGCAAGGGGCGGCCGGGGCGGGGTCGGGGCTGCAACGCGCGCAGTCCTTCATGATCCTCGCCACCCTGCTCTACCGCGCCAGCCATCTGGCCGTCGGGATCCTCGCGGTCGCCCAGCGCCACCGCGGCGAGCCCGTGATGTACGCGGCACTCGCGGCCGCCGTCGCCCTGAGCGTGCTGTGCCACGGGACGGCCCTGCGACACGGCTGGTTCCGCGGCCGGGACGTGTGGGCCGACGTCCTCGTCAGCGGCTGCCTGCTGCCGTTCGTCCTGTACCTGTGGGCCGGGGTGGACGAACCCGCCGCGCTGGGCTGGTCGATGCTGCTCGGCGGCTCGGCCAGCTCCGTCGCCGCCATCGCCCTGGACCGCGTGCACGCCCTCGCCGCCGTCGCCCTCCTCGTGCTCACCCACCTCGGCGGCTACCGACTCGTGGGCGCGAGCCCCGCCGTGCTCGGCGGCCACGTCAACTCACTGCTCTCGTCGGCGGCGATGGCCTGGGTCTTCTGGTGGTACCTGCGCCGCCAGGGCCGGCTTCTCGACGAGGCGAACGCCCGGGCGCTGGAGGCCGAGGCGCATCGGGCGCGGTACGCCGAGCGCCTGGAGCACCACCGGGCGCTCCACGACACCGTTCTCGCCACCCTGACCACCCTCGCCGCCGGCGGCGTCGACGCCAACGCGCCCCAAGTGCGCGAGCGCTGCGCCCGGGAGGCGGCGTATCTGCGGCGGCTCGTCCAGCAGAACGCCGACGAGCACCCCCACCGCGCCATAGGCGAGGCGCTGGAGGCCGCGGTCGCGGCGGCCGAGGGCCTGCAACTGCGGGTCACCACGCAGTACCACGGCCTGCCCGAGGTGCCGCCCCAGGTCGCCGCGGCCCTCGCCGACGCCGCGGGGGAGGCGCTCAACAACGTCCGGCGGCACGCGCGGACCGGACACGCCTATCTCACCGCCACCGGGGAGACCGACGGGAGCGGGGGAGTGGTCGTCACCGTGGTCGACCGCGGTCCCGGCTTCGATCCCGGCCGGCAGGTGCCCGGCCTCGGTCTCAGCGGATCCGTTAGGGGACGGATGGCGGAGGTCGGCGGCCACGCCAGTGTGGACACCGCCCCCGGCGAGGGCGTACGGGTGGAGCTGAGATGGCCGGCGTGATCACCGTGGCGGTCGTCGACGACGACCGGATGCTCGTCGACGGGATGCGGGCATGGCTCGCCCCCGTCCCCGGCCTCGCCCTGGTGGCCACCGCGGCGACCGTCGGCGAACTGCTCTCCGCGGCCGGGCACCCGCCGTCCGGCGGCGCGGCGGGACCGGTGCCCGCCCCCGCCGACGTCGTCCTGCTCGACCTGGTGCTGCGCGACGGATCCGCCCCCGCCGACAACATCCGGCGCCTGCTGCGCACCGGCAGCCGGGTCCTGGTCATCAGCACCGTCCCCGACCGCCCCCGGATCATCGACGCGGTACGGGCGGGCGCCGACGGCTACCTGACGAAGGACAACGACCTGCCGACGCTGGTCGCCGCCATCGAGGACATCGCGGCGGGACACGGCGCCCACTCGCCCGAACTCGCCTTCGCCTGCGCCCACGACACCGGGCCGGAGCGCCCCCGGCTCTCGCCGCGGGAGCGGCAGATCCTGCTCGACTACGCCTCCGGGATGACGCTCAAGTCCGCGGCCAGGCGGGCCGGGATCACCGTCCACACCGCCAAGGACTACCTGGACCGCGTCAAGGCGAAGTACCGCGAGGCGGGCCGCCCCGCCTACACCAAGATCGACCTGGCCCACCGGGTCCGCGAGGACAGCCTGGAGGGCCCCTGACCGCCCGCGCGGCCTGGACGCCTCCCGTCTGAGGCGCCCCGGCGGCGCGCGACGTGCCGGGGCACCTGCGGAACGCGGCCCGGGGGTGGGCGGTCGGGCGGCGCAAGCCCCCCAAACGGACGGCTGCAACGGGGGGTGGGCCCCTGCCTATCGTCGTCCCCGGCGGAGCCGTGGCGGACCCGCCGGGGAGGACGGGCAGCGGTGGACTGTTGTTGTCCGGCGCCGACGGGCCACACGTCCCGGACGCGCCGCACCCGCCCGCTCCTCCCCACAGC
>NZ_RDBP01000053.1 GCF_008042045.1 Streptomyces sp. T39 | reverse complement strand
GGGTTTCCGCTGGGCAGGTGGCTGTCGGATCAGCGGCAGGCGATGCGGGCCGGCGGCATCCTCACTCCGCGGGCGGAGAAGCTGGACGAGCTGGGGATCGTGTGGGATCCGGCGGATGCGGCGTGGGAGGAGAACCTCGGCGCAGCGCGCGCCTACTACGAGGCGTATGCAACTCTCGCAGCTCCGGTCACGGCCTCCATCATGGATAAGCCCATTGGTCAATGGCTGGCGAACGCACGGAAGAAGCACGGGCTCGGCAAGAACCCTGCCAAGGCAGCGCGCAGAGCCGCTCTGCTGGCCGCCATCGACCCCGACTGGCGCCCGGACTGGCCCATCGACTGGCAACGCTCCTACGCCGCCCTGAAGACCGCCCTCGGGCGCGGGAGCACCCCGGCGGGGGAAGGTGGCGTCCCGGCGGGCGGGGGCGTGGAACCTGGTGCCATGGTTCACGGCGTCGACGTCGGCCGCTGGCTCGCCGTGCAGAGGCAGGACTGGGACCGCCTCGCCCCCGGGCAGCGCCAGCGCCTGGAGCAACTCGGCGTACGGCCGCTGTCGGCGGCCGAGAAGCCCGCTGCGGCGCGCGGGAAGCGGGCGGGGGCTGAGGCGAGCGCGGCGTTCGAGCGCGGGGTCGCGGCGCTCGCCCAGTACGTCGAACGGGAGCGCCGCACCGTGGTCCCCCGCTCGTGGGTCGAACACTTGCCGGACGGGCCGCAGAGGCTCGGTGTATGGCTCTCCAACACCCGCTCACGGCGTGCCGGGCTGAGTGAGGAACAGCGCAGCCGACTCGCTGCTCTCGGCGTCGACTGGGCGTGATCCGGACGCCCGCACCACCATCCGCCCCTTCGACTCGGACCGTAGCTGGCTCGTGGGACCCACCAACCGGGACCGCGGTTGCCTGCACGCAGACGTCTGGCGCGGAACCGCCCGGGAACTCGCAGACTGCGGTGTCCTTGCCGTCTACCCCGCCGGTGGCTGGTGGAAGTACAACAACAGCGCCGATCGTGTCGGCATGCCGGTCTCCTACGCACTGCTCGTATCCCTGGCCACTCCGGAAGTGGCCGCCGACCTCTACACGCCCACAGCCATCCAGCTCGGCATTCCCGTCCAGGTAGAAAACACCAACCCGGCCAGCATCACCGTGCCCATCGAGTCACGCCTCTTCTGAACCGATACAGGAGAGATCGCATCAACTGGTCACCGACGCGATCTTGTCGCCACCACCCCGGCCAGCGGCCGGCGCGCCCTTGCCCCGATCGGCATCCATACCGCCGCGCGGAAGGCGCAGAAGATCGAGCAGTGGCGTACCAAAGGACTGCCGGTGAAATGGCTAAGAGTCCCTAACACAATGAGGTAGTCACCAGCAGGCGACGCACTGGGTGAGGTCTTCCGACAGGAAGATCGTGAAACGTCTCTGCGATTCAGTGACGGTCGCCATGTAGACCCGAGCTGTTCCAGCGGCCTGTAGTCCGGTGATGGCTTCCGCAAGTCCGGGCCGAGGTATGACGCCCGTGTCGAGCATGACTTCGTGCCGCCAGGACCAGATGTCCCAGAGCTGTTGTGCAGAAGCCGTTTGGTTCAAGAAGACCTCGAAGTCTGCGCCTGCCTTCAACTCGGCCAGAGCTGCGCGTGCAGAGATGCAGCCGTCCTGGGACAGTGCGGATTGCAGGGCGTCTCGGTTCATGCGATCAGTCTGCCGGGCCGACCAAGGCCAGCACCTGGCGGTGGGTGATCAGGCAGCACGCGAGCTTGAGGAAGGCTTCGTGGATGTCGGCTCGGCGTTCCCAGCGGACGCGGAGTCGTTTGAAACCGTGGAGCCAGGCGAAGGTGCGCTCGACCACCCATCGGTAGGTGCCCAAGCCGCTGCCATGGGCTGTGCCGCGCCGGGCAATGACGGGGAGGATCCGACGGGCCCGGACCTGGTCGCGGTAGATGTCGTGGTCGTAGCCGCGGTCGGCGAAGACTGACTGAGGCTTGCGGCGAGGCCGCCCGGGCCTTCCTCGGACGGGCGGGACGGCATCAAGCAGGGGCAGGAGCTGGGTGACATCGTTGCGGTTGCCGCCGGTGAGGATGACCGCGAGCGGGGTGCCGTGTCCGTCGGTGATCAGGTGGTGCTTGGAGCCGGCCCTTCCCCGGTCGACTGGCGACGGGCCTGTCTGGAGCCCCCTTTTAACGCCCTGACATGGCTGGAGTCGACAACCGCCCTTGACCAGTCGAGCCGGGCCGCCGCGTTCAGCTCGGCCAGCAGCACCTCGTGCAGCTGCTGCCAGACCCCGGCCTCGTTCCAGTCCCGCAGTCGACGCCAGCACGTCATGCCGGACCCGAAGCCGAGCTCCTGGGACAGGTGTTCCCACTGGATGCCGGTGTGCAGCACGAACAGGATCCCGCACAGCACCTGCCGATCCGGAACCGGCTTGCGACCCGGGTACCTGAACCGTCGCTCCCGCTTCGGCAAGAGCGGCTCGATCCGCTCCCACAGGTCATCCGACACGATCCACGGTGAAGCCCCCATGGCCGGACAACGCCGAACCCGACGACCGGACACGGCCACCAGGAGCGATCCACCTCATTGTGTTAGGCGTTCTAAGACTGGAATGAAGCTACACCACTGGAGAGGAGAAAAGGGGTTCGAAGGTGCTCTTCTTTCAAGGTTCGCAATTTACCTTAGACAGGACTTCGGTGAATGCAATTGAGTGCGCTGCGGAGTCGGTTTTAGAGGACCCCGAAAAGGGGGGCTGAGAAAAGCGCGGAATGAGTTGGGGGTTGAGAGGGGGCTGGGGGCCTTCGCGGTTGGGTCGGAGCCAGAGACAGGGTGGCGCTTGGCGGCCTGGTGCTCGTCGGCGTGCGTGCCTCGGACGTGGCGGTGGCCGGCCGTCGTTGGCGGGACCCCGAAGAGACGGTCGTGCGACTGCGGGATGCGCAGGGTCGGTTCGGGTGGACCTCAGCCACCTAATACTTACCAAGACCAAGAACCTGCTGGTCAGAGGCGTGCACTTCCCGCGATCTGTCACCTCACGAGGTACACATCGCCGCCGGTATGTACCGACTGAGGAGACAGATCGCGAGTGAAAAGTCAGTCAGGCCGAATGTGCAGGTCGACCAGGACCAGACGATCGCGAAGATCCGCAAGGATGAGAGCCTGCCGGATTTGGTGCGGTTCCCGTCGCTGGAGCACATGCGTGAGGCGATCGAGGAACTGCGGAAGAAGCGGGCCGAGGAACGCGCTGCACGCCGATTGGCCCGTGCGCAGCGCCAGGAGGAGGGATCAGCCCAGTGAGTACCTTGAAGTGGTCGGCGACCAATGCTGACGGTCTTCTGGCCGACCTGGACCTGCCGCCCGCCGCCTACCGGGCGCTGCTGAAGCTCCGGGCGCGCAGCGAGGCTGGCGGCCGTATCTCGGTGGACCAGGCAACCCTCGGTGAGCTGCTCGGGCTCAGCCGTCCGAGCGTGAACGCCGCACTGCGGGAGCTGGAGCTGGCCAAGCTCGTCAAAAAGGTCCGCAACGGCGTCTACCAGATCAACCCGATGCTGGCCGGCTACAACTCCCCCGAGGACGCCCTGGACGCCGTCAAGGCGATGCTCAAGGCGGACCGGCTGGACAGCAAGACCTACGTGGCGGACTACCACCGGGCCGTCGCCGCTTACCAGGACCAGCTCGCCGAGCAGCGCAAGAAGCGGGCGGCGGCTGCGGCCGAGAAGAAGGCCGCGGCCGCCAAGAGGCGCGGTTCGTTGCACGCCGTCAGCTGACCCGGCCGGGCATCCTCGTATGGACATCGGAGCTGCACCTCCACGGGTGCAGCTCCGATCGCGTTCCCGGTGTCGCTGCCGACACCAGAGGTCCCCGTCCGGGTGGACAAAGGTTTCCGCGTGCTGGGCCAAGCAGCTCGTCACCAGCTCGGTCGGCGTAGCGCGGGCAGCGAGTGTCAGATCCGTACGCGGTCGCAGCGGGGCCGTGCAGCAGCCGAACGCCCGTTTGCTGCACGGCGTGCTGCTCCCGGTGCAGCACGGCCTGCTACCCGAGCAGCACCCTTGCGGCGCCTGGGGCCGGCCTTCGAATGTCATCGCTCTCCGGCACCCGGATCACCGGCAGCAGCACCTCGAGCGGCAGACACAGCAGCGCCCCGGACCTGGTCGGGTCCGGGGCGCTGCTGTGTCTGCCGCTCAGGCTTCGATGTACGCGACGATCGTGATGGTCCTCAGGGCGGTGACGAAGTAGATGACGCGGACTCCGTCGACCTCGTCGGCGTAGTCGCGCAGCAGGGTGCCGGGCACCTCGGTGCCGAGCTCCTGGTTGACGCTGATGGCGACGATCGCGCGGTCCAGGCGGTGCGTCTCGCTCGCGGTGAGCTTCGTCAGCTGGGTGAGAGCGGGCTCGACCATGATGACGCGCGAGCGGCGCGCGCTGTGGTCAGGCGACACGCGGCTGCTCGTCGGCGAGGCGGGCGAGGTGGGCGTCGCGGGCGGTTTCCCACGGCACGCCGGACTCGGGCGAGGGGTACCCATTGGCGCTCAGGAGTTCAACTCTTATGTGTCACGCTCCGCCCGGCAGAGGCCGCCCGGAGGGGGCCTACGGCCTCCAGGAACGGACATATAGGGGCGAATTCGAGGCGGCGTGACACTTCTCGAGGGGGCGCGGCAGCCGGTGTCACGCTCACCCTCTGTCAGCGTGACACGTCCCGGAAGCATGGTCTGCCGAGGACGTGCAACGCACGGTGCTGTCGCGTGTCATCGAACCTGGACCGCTTGTCACTGAAGTTGGACCACTGCACGGTTCGTGCCRTCGAACCGTGACCGGCCTGGTCAGCCCGGTTCCGGACCAGTCGACAGCTCCGGAGTTCACGCTCGATGGCGCCGAACTGGTCGGCGCTTTTGTTTCAGCTTTCTCGCCAGCTCGACTTCGCGCCTGCCCGGGGACGAGGCGGAGTGCCATCCCTTGCCTGCATCCGGTCAGTCGGCCGTCGGTGTCGGTGGTTGAGGAGCACCATCCATCAGGGTGTAGATGGCGGGCACGTCGGGGTCGAGGACGGCGATTAGACGCCCGGGTGTCTGGTCGAGCGGCCCAGCGCAGGTCGTCAGGAACTCGTGCAAGTACTCAGCGTCAGGATCGCCGTAGCGCACGGGCTATTCGTCCCAGTCATCCTCTGGTACGGATTCGCGTACGAACCAGAGGTCGAGGGTGTACTACTCAGTCGTAGGGACCTGAGTCCTTGACCGCTGCAACGACTCATCGTCGCCGAGGTAGGCATCCGAGTCGTATACCTCCACGAGCCTGTAGTACGGCCGGGCGTTGGTGCTGTGCTCGGCGATGAGAGGCACAAGGGCTCCGTAACTGCTCAGGGAATGATCTTCACGTGACCGGGCGTCTCTATCGAGGACGCGGTTCAAGATGAACATGTTGCTGCGGCAGGCTGCCCACTGCATGGGCTCCATCGAGCGTGAAACTCCGGAGCTGTCGACTGGTCCGGAACTAGGCTGACCAGGCCGGTCACGGTTCGAYGGCACGAACCGTGCAGTGGTCCAACTTCAGTGACAAGCGGTCCAGGTTCGATGACACGGGACAGGTGCAACGCGGGCGCTGGCCGTGATGCTGTGCGCGTTGCCGCAGTTCAGACCCGCAACGCGGGATGCGGAGCCTGGAGTGGTGCAGCCCGCGTTGTGCCTCCGGCGGGTCAGTCTGAACTCGCGAGCGGGGGCCAGATGTGCGGGCCGGCGCACTGCCCGCAGGCGGCGCAGCCGGCGCACTCCAGGCAGAACTGGCGCGGGACGCGTGGGCAGTCGCAGATCGGGTTGTAGTCGCGGTCGTCGCGGTCGTCGCCCTCGAACCAGGGCTCCCCGAGCGGCGGCGCGTAGTCGACGTGGACCTGGCCGTCGGCCGTCAGCTCCTCATGGCGGGTGCCGCAGCCGGTCGACTGCGACCAGGCGGCGACCACGCGGTCAGCGGCGCTCATCGGCTGCTCCGGGCGGGCTTCTTGATCCAGGCGGCGAGCGCGAGGACGGCGTCCGGGTCGGCCTGCGCCAGGCGGACCGCGTGGCGCACGTCGAAGCCCTCCAGCGTCTTGGCCTCCGCCATGGCCCGCAGGAGCGCGCTGTGCGCCCGCACCGACGCGGGAACGGCGTCCGGGCCCGGGGGAGGGGCCATGCCGTAGCTCTCCAGGATGCGGAACATCTCGTAGAACTCGCCGCACTCGTTCAGGTAGTCCAGCGCGTCCGTGTCCTCGGGCTCGTGCAGCACGAGCGGGCCTTCGGCGCCGTGGTGCGCACCGGTCGTGCCGAGCAGGCCGGCCTTCTCCAGGGCCATGAGCATGTGGGCCCGTTCGGGCAGCCCGCCCGAGTGCAGCCGCTCCTGCCGCTGCTGCTCCAGCTCCAGGTCGAGAAGTTCGGCTTCGGCTTCGGCGGCCGCCGCGGCTTCGGCGGCGAGCTCGTCCTGGACGACGGTGTCGGTCTTCGGGGCGTACGTTCCGCCGGTTGCGGCGAGCAGCTGCGCGATGCGCTGCCACTCCGCGATTTCGGCGGGGCCGCGTTCGTCGTCGGCCAGGTCCTCGCGGTCGCGGTCGATGTGCTGATGAAGGAGGGCGTCCTCGTGCGCGGCCGCGGCCTCGGCGGCAGTCATGCCGGTGGCGCGGCGGCGGACCGCGTTGCGGCCGACCTTCGCGTAGTCGACCGGGGTGCGCGGGACGTCGGCGCGGCCGCGGGCCTCGGGGAGACGGCGCGACCGCCGCCTGTCGGACGTGTTCATCAGGGCTCGCCTTCGGCTCGGATACGGAAATGTGGGACCGGCCGGTAATTCGGTTCGGCGGTCCGGTCGCACAGGTCTACCGCACGCTCGAATTCCGCGCTGCTAAAACGCGATGTTCAACCATTCCACGTCCGCGAATTTCACCTTCAGGCCCGCACGGCCGCCACCGGCTTGACGGAAATAGGTGTCCGCGATGGCCTCCGCGACGGCATCGTGCAGATCGCTCTGCGTCGCACCGTCCTCCTGGGCGGTCAGGATGGCGGCCGCGTGGAAGGCGCTGACGGCCA
Source organism: Streptomyces sp. T39 (assembly GCF_008042045.1). Classification (GTDB taxonomy): domain Bacteria; phylum Actinomycetota; class Actinomycetes; order Streptomycetales; family Streptomycetaceae; genus Streptomyces. The sequence goes on along the minus strand of NZ_RDBP01000053.1, from coordinate 67,097 downwards.
CGCTGATGTCCCGGACCCGGCCTGCGTCCGAGGTGCCCTCCGGGCCGAATCCGAAGTACGCACGGCAGGAGATGACCATCCCGCCCGAGGACGCCGCGTGCTGCCTCGCACGTGCTCTGACCTGCGGTTGCCACTCCGATTCGGTCTCCTGCACCAGGGTCTCCTTCAGGCGCTTGTTCGGCTTGGTGGACTCGCCCGAGAGGTAGCGCTGCACCGTCTTGCGGGAGACGCCCAGGCGCTCCGCCAGGGACTTGGTGGAGCCCTTCTCCCGCGTGCGAAGGAATTTCATCTGGGCGTGCGGTGATTTCGGCGCGGGGCGAGTGAACAGCTTCCGCTCCGCACGGGCGAGGCCCTCCAAGAGCTTGGAGCGCGTCCGGGCCGCCTGCTGTGCCTTCTCCTCTTCAGTCATACGAACACCCCATCGGAGTGGGGCTGTGGACAGAGGACGGCGCTGACGCGGCACCTGTGCGAGGCCGGCCGTTCGATTGCCCGGGGTGCCGCACGGCAGGCATGCTGCGCGTCCGGAGGAGAAGGGGAGAACGTGACGGAGCACGACGATGCGAGCGCGCCGGAAGCGGCGCTCAGGAAGGCCGTGGAGCAGCTGTGCGGCGATGAGCCGGGCGACGGGAGCGAAGCCGCCCAGGAGGCCGTCCAGGCCCTCGCCGACGGTTCTGGGAAGGCATGGACACCGGATCAGGAGACGCAGATCCGGGCGATGGTGGAGCAGATCCGTAAGCTGCGGGACCTGAAGCGGCCGGGCGGAGGCTGGTGGCGCCGGCGCCGGGAGTGGCGGGCCCGTGAACGGCTCGTCGACATGATGGAGGCCAGCGGCCCGGAGCTCCTAAACGAGGCGGAGCTGCGGGACTGGAAGAGCCTGGCCATGGTGGAGCTGATGCTGGAGTTCGCGGGCAGCCCGATGAAGCAGGACGACGTGGTGAAGGTGCTCACCCACAGGGAAGCGGTGAACGCCGTGACGTACGAGGAGTACCAGCAGGCCAAGAAGGCGCTCGCCGAGAAGAAGGCCGCCGCCAGCTGACCCCTGGCCGCCGCCTCCCGCCCACTGCCGGAGGCCCCGGCCGCCTGCCACGGCCGGGGAGGTCAGCCCCTCAGCCGCCGGTACTGCGCCAGGCTTCGGACTCCTCGTCCTTGCTCAACTCGTAGCCCTCGGGGTACGCGGCGTCCGCGCGCTGCCGGGCGGCCTCAACGGTGATGCGGACCTCGCGCTTGAGCCGGGTGAGCAGGGCGAGCGCCGGTTCAAGGGTGATCGGGTCGACGATGTCGCGGGTTCGGGCCGTGTCCCAGTCGGCAACCCGCAGCGCGGTGTCCACCAGGAGCTGCGCCTCTTCGACGGCAACGCCCATGGTGTCGTCACCGTCGGCGGCCGCCGCGATCAGGCGGTTGCGGATCACCCGGGCGTTCTCCCACCCGCGCCAGACGCCGTCCTGCTGGTCTGCGACGGTGCCGCGGCCAACCTCCTGGGACAGCGGCGGGAAGGCGAGCACCAGCTCGGCAGCGGCACGCCAGTCCACGGCTCGCGCCTGCACCAGGGCCTCGGCGACGATGCGGGCCCTCAGGCGCTCCACCCCATACTGCCGCCACTGCGCGTCGCGCTCCTGGCTGACGCAGTCCGGGCACAGCGGCGGCCCGTACCGGGCCGGCGGCTTCCACGAGCGGCTGGTGCGCAGCAGTTCCGTGCCGCAGTCGGCGCACAGGATCCCCGACGGCGCCGGGCCGATCGCGGCGAGCATGTCGTGGAGGTTGAGGCCGGCGGCCTCTGCGAGGGGGCGTCCGTGAATGCCGGGCTGCTGCCAGTACAGGTGCCTGAGCACGCCGATCAACTTGGGGGCGTGGTGGGCATTCACCTCGGCACGCAGGCGCTCGACCTGCTCCAGGACGGCCTGGCGGGTGCGGTCCCGCCGTTGCTCGGCTTCCGCGAGGGCGGCTTCGGCGCCGGTGAAGTCGCGGACCGACCGCTCGATGTCGCCCAGGATCTCGTGCAGGCTCTCCTCGCTCATGTCGGAGAGCTTATGCACCAGGGCCTCGAGGGCTGACGCTCACGGCACAACCGGCACCTGCTCAGTCCCGGATGAGCTGCTGGAACTGCGGGCAGCCGACGGCATGCCATTCCCTGACGAGGATGTCCCCCTCGATGACCACGACCTCGGCGTGCCACGGGAGACAGTCGTAGCACGCACGGATGTCGTACGAGTTGCCGTCGTCGTCGAACGCCCTGCGGTCAACGCAACCGACCGGCGCCTGGTAGGTGACGTCCTGTTGGCGATCTATGCCTTCTGCCATGTCGGCCAGTATCTCGTTGTCGGTGCGCTGTGCCACCATCCCCTCGTGTCCACCTGACCGGGATGCCGGATGCTGGCGAACCCTCCCGGCGCTGCCGTAACAAGTCACCGCACCGTCTGAACGGAGACCAGGTGTCCATCCGAGCCATAGAGACCAGCTACGCCGGGCACCGCTTCCGCTCCCGCCTGGAAGCACGGTGGGCCGTCTTCTTCGACAAGATGGGTATCCGCTGGGAGTACGAACCGCAGGGCTACGCCGTCGGCCCGGACAGCAAGCGCAAGCCGTACCTGCCCGACTTCTGGCTGCCCAAGGAGAAGCTCTGGGTCGAGGTGAAGGGCTCTGAGGAGCAGCTCGACGTGGAGTTGCTCTTCCACGCGGTGATCCCTCACTTCGGCCTCCCGAACCCGGCCGGCCCGCACCTGATCGACGAGCATCAGGTGCGGCTGCTCATCCTGGGCCCGATCGGTCCCGCCGACGCCTTGGTCGACTCGACCACCGGCGAGCACGCGGGATACTCCCAGCCGGCCCACACAGTGCTCACCTTCCGCAAGGGAGACGTGTTCCAGGGCATGGCCTGCTTCTTCGCCGGCGGCATCGATATCACGCCCGAGGGCGGACTCGTCGGAAATGACGGACCGTACATCGGCTGGGAGGGGCGGGGGACCCTGTGGGGGAACTGGGTCGGCGGAGGCGGCCTCATCAGCGAGGACCGAGACGAGGCCGCGCACGCTGCCTACCGCGCAGCCCGCTCTGCCCGCTTCGAGCACGGCCAGACTCCATAGCCACTTCACGTCGGTGAACTCCACGTCCAGGCCGTGCGCGAGGGCGCTGTTGGCGCGGACGTACATCCGGGCCAGACCCTCGGCGGCGATATGCCGGAGCTGATCTTCGGTGTGCTTGGAGACCCTGAGCGCCATGCTGAAGACCGCCGGCTTGTAGCAGCTCACGAACGCCATCCTGCGCATCATCGCGACCGATCGGTCGGGGCCGCAGGAGACTGCAGGTGAGGTGGTTCACCTCGGGCCGAGACTGTCGCGTTCAGCCGAACCCGGTAATTCGGTGTGGAGATAGGGCCGTTGATGGAATATGGGGCGATGAATAACTCTTTGTTCGCCGCGTCGGCGGCGGACCTGACGATCGAGCGCATCCGCGCCCTCGCCGCGCGTCTGGACCAGGTGGAGAGCCTGACGCTGGAGTACAAGAGCGAGTACTCCTCCAGCCTGGTGCAGACCATCGCGGCGATGGCGAACACCTACGGCGGCATGATCCTGGTCGGCATCAACGACAGGGTGGAGCCGGGCATCGAGCGGGTCGTCGGCGTCGACGCCCAGGCGACGATCGACCAGATCGTCAGCGGGTGCAGCACGATGCTCGATCCGCCCTGGGAGCCGGCCTTCTTCAACGTGCCCCTCGACGACGAGTCGGGGCGCAGCGTGGTGGTGATCCGGGTGGACGCCGACGTCGCGCCCCGGCCGGTGCTGGTGAAACTGAAAGCGCCGATCCGGCTGAGCGGACGCAACGCCACCGCCGACCGTAACCGGCTCCTCCAGCTCGCCCGGGAGGAGCCGTCGGCAAGAGTGCTGCCCATGGGGCAGAACGTCATGTCCCCGAACCTGGAGAGGGACAACGAGGGCAAGGCCACCGCCGACTTCATCCTGCGCACCGGCATCAACCTCCCGATGGGCCAGGCCGGCGCCTGGCGCCCGCTGTCGGAGAGGACCGTCGACGCCCTCGCCCAGGCGCTGAACGACTCCGCCTTCCCTCCGGCCCTGCGCAACCTCGGGAACGGGGCGATCGACTACGACACGGGCTTCCGCCGGCTCGGGCACAACAGGGCCCGCAAGGCCCGGCTGGTGTGGCAGGCCGCCGGCTGGCCCGCGGACAAGACGCACCTGGTCGAGGCGATCGTGTCGGTCGACCTGCCCGAACCGTACGGCGCTGCGACGTCCGCGGTCGCGAGCGTCACCATCGACGTCATCGCCCGGGTCTGCCAGTACGCCGAGGGACGCGGGAAGGCGGGATGGACGCACCGGTACCCGGTGCCGGACCTGGCCGTCCTGTTCGACGGGCTGCTGAAGACCGCCGTCGATCCCAAGGTCGTCGCGGAGATCGCCCGCATCGCCGACATCGACCCCGCCCTGGTGGCGCAGCCGCGCGAGCTCCATCTCGTCGCGGACCGGCAGGTCAAGGAACTCCTGGCCTCCCACGGGCTGGAGGAGATCCCGGAGGCCGGGGCATCGGCCGGTGGCGTCTTCCGTGCCAACCCGGCGCTGGACCTGCGCAGCTTCACCGACCGCCAGGAGCAGGTGGACGACTGGCTCCGCCAGCTCGGCCTGGACGCCGGCCTGACCGGCATGGAGAGCCTGGTCGAGCGCTACCGGGCCACCGCCCCGATGCCGGTGTAGCCCGTAGATTGGGAAATGCCTGGTCCCCGGCAGCTCCAATGCCGGGGACCAGGCGTTTTGCTCGGACGTTCTACATCTGGATGTCGAGGTCGAGTACGTCGTTGAGAACACCTCGAGGCCGGCGGCCCTTGTGTTGTTCGCTTCGATGAGGCACGGAGCCAGCGGGATGCCCATCTCGACAAGCCGTGCTTTCGCGAAGCCGGGGATCCGCCATCCGGCCACATCGTCCCGTCCGGTTCGCGTGACATGCCCCAGACCGGCCCATGGCGTAAGGGCCTGTTCTCCCGTTGGGAGAACAGGCCCTTGTCAGTGACGGAATGGGGTTACAGGCGTCTAGGTGCCCATGGCCGCTGCTATCACCGCGGGCGGTCGTACGAGGTCAATCTGGGGATGGGCGACACCATCGAGCGGGCTGAGAATTCGAGCAGCCCACCCTTCGGCGGCCAGGACGACCGGCGGTGAGGCGTCGACCCGCATCGGCAGGACCGTCAGCAGGACCCACTCCTCCCGTCGTACGCCCCCTTCGGTGCGGTGCTGGTGATGCTCAGCAAGCCGGTTACTCACTGCCGTGGGTGCCCCGCGGTGAACGCTGCCGACATAGCGGCAGCGGCCGCGCACGTCCCAGGTGACGTACACCGCGCTGGCCGCTGTGATCTCCCGCCGGACCGTCGCAACGGCGGCACGGCAGGTCAGCTCGGCCCGCAGGATGCCGTCGTTGGTGAAGGCGGCGGCGTTGAGCAGTGGAGCCAACTTCTTGACCGCAGGGAAAAGTTGGCGGGTGATCTGCCGGGGGATCAGTATGGCCGGGCTCACTCCTCGTCGCCGTCGCCCTCGTCGTCCAGGTCCAGCACTGCGGTCCGCTCGGGGCCGAAGGCGACAAGGATGTCGTCGACCTTGCGCAGGTGCTCGCGCAGCATCTGTACGCCCTCGTGGCTGCCGAAGACCTCGCGGCCCCGGGTCGGCACCATCTTGGCCAACGTGTTGACGGCCTTGCGGGCGTTCTTGATGCCCTGCTCCAGGATTCGCCGCTGGCGCGTGTCCTCGGCCATCCGGTCGTCGTCCTTGGTGTGGTTGTTGCCGAGCGCCGCCCGGTTCTCGGCGATAGCGGCCTCGGCACCGATGGGGTCGGCCGCGTAGACCAGGTCCCACTCGTAGTCGATGGTGACCAGCGCGCCCACCTTGTCGCGGACCGGGTCGCCGTCGCGCACGATCACGCCGTCGACCTCGTGGTCGTAGGTGTGGTAGCGCTTGGGCAGGATGCCCGGGTCGGCCGCGATGTGTGCGCGCGCGATGGAGTGGAGCATGCTCAGGCCGCCGTGGGTGGAGGCCAGAATGGCCAGCAGCTTGTTCGGGCTGGCCCGGAACGGCGCCTTGCCGCCCTCACGGGTGACGCCCACCTTGGAGCCACGGTCGCGGGTGATGTACCCGTCGAGGATCGCCGCCGTCCCGCCCAGCACCGTCAGTTCGGCCACGGCGGCGGTGTCGCCGTTGACCGCCTTGGAGAAGATGTCGTCGAGCACCTTGAAGGCGTCGTCGCCGGTGCTCAGCTCCCAGGGCTGCTTCCATACCGCGTCGGTGATCGTGCCGCCGTTACCGAAGGCGCGGATGGCGGGCTCGATCCGCTCGGAGCTGCGGTACGCGGACAGCGCCATGGGCGCCAGGTGGTCGCTGACACGCTGCCGGTCGGCCTTGCCCATGCCGAACTCCTGCTTGATGAGCAGGTTCATCTGTTCGGCGCGGTAGCCGGCCAGCACGGTCTGCTGGTGGAGCGCGGAGGACCACAGCCGGTGCGGCGGCAGCCCGAGGAGCTGGTGCATCTGCTCGGCGGCGACCTCGCCGAGCAGGATTCGATAGGTGTCCTTGTCGATCAGGCCGTTGTGCAGGGCGTGGCGGTAGACGCGCTGCATGCCCTGGGTGTTCTGTGCGCCCTCGGTCCACGCGGTGACGTTCACGTGCAGGTTGGCGACGAGGTCGTCCCGCGCGGCCACGAGGTCGGGCATGGGAGAGCCGTCCTCCGTGACCGCGCCGACGATCACCATGGCGGGGAAGGTGATGGTGTGGCCCTCGCGGCGGGTCGCCTCGGTGAGCGTGGGTTCGGCCAGGCCGCGGCGGACGCGGGCGGCCATCTCCGCCACCTTCGTGCGGGCGGCACGCTGGTCGGCCGGGCGGCGGGGCCCGGAGCGGTCCACCGAGCCGATGACAGCGGCCACGCACGCGGCGGCAGCCTCGTCGATGTCACCGCCGGTGCGGGCCAGCCACATGCTCACGAGCCGGCTGTTGCCGTCTCCGGCGACGGTGAAGGTCTCCTGGGTGCCGTCGTCGTACACCACGCGGACCAGGAAGAGCGTCATCGGCTCCTTGACGCCCTGCTGGAGCACGCTCTCGGTGTAGACGTTCTTCCCGTTCTGCGCGTAGAACGTCCGACGCATGCTCTTGGTCACCGCGTCTGCCAGCGCCTTGCGGTTCGGCATCCGGACCACGAAGACCGCCTGCGGCTCGCCGCTCTCCTCGTCGATCAAGGTCTCGTAGGTGATCGGCGCCGCGGTCGAGGTCTCCACGTCCATAGCGGTCCACACCTTGTGGGCCCACCGCTGGTTGACGAAGTCCGGCAGCACGTCCAGGTCGAGGAAGCGCCGGTGCGGTGGGATGGCGTAGAGCGTGCCGCCGGCCACGGGCTTGGCCATCAACAGCCCGGCTTCCGCGGTTTCTCCCTGCGCCTCGATCATCTTGCGCAGCAGCATCGGTTCCACCGCGCCCGCCGTGACGATGCTGGCCGCGCCGTCGTCCAGGGGACTGGCGGGGTTCTCGGTCAGGGCCTTGCGGGCGCCCCGCAGCTGAGCCACAGGCACCGGGTCGGACACCGGGTCGGGCTTACGCAGCAGAGGGGGCAGGTTGTTGCTCTCGTCACCGAAAGTGTTCACGATCGATCTCGCCCTTCTGGGGGATCAGCGCGCTGCAGGCCGGGCCTGCCGTCCCGGCACCGTGCCTGGGACTCCACTGCGCGCCGTCACAGGGCGGCGAGCGTCGTCACGGTCAGTCCTCGGCTCGTGTCCGGGACCTCTCGTGCCGACCGGCGTTCCGCAGAGCCAGGCGAGCTGCTGGTCGGCCAGGCCATCTGGACCCGGACTCCCGTCGTGGACGGGCGCCAGCCACTCTTCACGCCGCAGGTCCAACCCTGTGGCGTGCGGTTCTGCATAACCGGAGCGGTACGCGGCCGACGCGCGAGCGTCGGCGCCCACCAGATTAACGCACCATCAGCCCTTCGTCTCCGCCTTTTCGGTCTTGCTCGGTTCCCGCGGTGGGCAGTAGCAGCCCGACCTGGATAGGACGGCCGCCTTGCGCGAGCTCCTTACCCGGGCCGTCACCGCCGTCGCCCCGCTCTGCGCTTTTCCGACCGGCCATCAACGCCGCCACCGCGCCGTGCTGTCCTGGTGGGCACGGTGCCGTGCCGCGCGTACGGCCTGACCGTGACGGGCCTTCCGTAGGATGCGAAGCGCCGCGCCCCCCGGCAGCTCGAATGCCGGGGGGGCGCGGCGCTCGTGCGGGAGCGGGCTACAGGTCGATGTCGAGCCGCTCCACGTCGGTGAACTCCACGTCCAGGCCGTGCGCCCTGCTGTTGTTGGCGCGGAAGTACATCCGGGCCAGGCCGTCGGCGGCGATCTGCCGGAGCTGGGCCTCGCCGACGCCCTGCTCCCGGGCGGTGAACAGCTGGTCGGCGTACTCGGGCGGCAGGGCCTGGGTGATGTCCCGGATCCGGGCATCGTCGGTCGTGCCCCCGGCGGCTTCGAAGCCGAAGCGGGCGCGGGTGGAGACGACCAGCCCGGTCGTGGTCGCCGCCTTCTGCCTCGCCTTCGCGCGGACCTGCGGCTGCCACCTCTTCTTGACCTCGCTCTCCAGGCGGGCGCGCAGGTCCTGGCGGGGCCGCTTGAGCTTGCCCGTCACGTACCGCTCCACGGTGCGCTGGGAGACCCCGAGGGCCTGGGCGGCGGCCTTGGTGCCCTTGAGCTGCTTGACGAGGTACTTCATCTGGGCCTGGGCGCTCTTGGGAGCGGGGCGGGTGAACGCCTTCTCCAGTGCGCGGTCCAGGCTGTCCCCGAGCGAGTCGACCATGGGTTACTCCCCTTCTCCGGCGGTCGGGTCGGCGGTCTTGATGAGGTTGGAGATGTTGAAGACGCCGCCGCGCTCCTCGAACTGCTGCTCCGCCCACAAGACGGTCTGGGTGCCCTGGTGTTTGACCATGCCGGGCGAGACGCCGAGCCGGAAGCCGCCGGGCACCGGCTTGCCCTCGGGCGTGGTCGGCAGGAGGTCCAGCGGGGACGGGCCGGGCGAGGGGTAGACGATGGCGTCGGTGCCGATGGAGGTCGGGTAGAGGTCGGCGGCGGCCGCCGTCTTCATCAGCTTGCGGTGCAGGCCGGTGCGCTGGTTGGCGAGGACGGCGGCCCGGATGTCCGGGCGCCAGTTCACGCGCTCCAGCGCCGGGTAGGGCTCGTAGTACGGCACCTGGCCCCGGGAGCGCTGGCGCAGCTTGCCGATCGCGCCCTTGGCCGTGGCCTTGATCGCGGTCTCCAGTAGCGCCATCGTCGGGTCGGTCTGCTTGCGCCGCGCCATCGCCTCGAGGAACTCCTCGCCTTGGAGGTCGGTGGTGACGCCCATGTCGGCCATCGTCTCCACGTACGCATCACGCAGTCGCTTGTACCAGGAGTCCAGGTAGCGGCCGGTCTGGGTGCGCACGTACGCCTCGATCGGCGCGACGTCGAAGCCGAGCTCCACGGCGTAGGCGACGGTCGGCGTGGAGTACCAGGCCGGGCCGGTGGGGCGCTCGCCGGTCGGCGTGAACGGCGAGGGGAGCCGGTCGCCGTCGACGGTGCGGCCGTTGACCCGGACGCGGGAGAGGTCGACGTGGGACAGGTCGACCAGCCAGGAGCCGGGCAGCGACGCGTCGAACGTCGGGTTGCCGGTCAGGTGGGTCGGCCCGTTCAGCCCGATCGTGAGCCCGTTCGCGGCCGCGGCGTACGACATGTTGATGTCGATGGCGACCAGGTACGGGTTCGCGCACTCCTCATCGGTCAGCGGCCGGCACCAGTCGTATGCCTCCTCCATCAGCATCTCTGCCGGAGTGCGCATGTGGTGGCGGGCGAACTTGTCCTTGAGGATCGGGTGCTCGTCGGGGACCTCGCACTCCACCACGGGGTAGAGATGGGTGAGGGCGTCGTCGTTGAACGCCCGCTTGAACTCGCCGGTGGCCTCGTCCTTCTCCGAGCGGGTCGGCGGGCGCAGCGCGGTCATCAGCTCCAGGCCGGTCGTCGCGGTGGAGCCGCGCGGCGTCATCACGCGGGCCGCGTACAGGCCGAGGTAGCGGGCGAGGTCGGCCGGGTGCATCGTCAGCAGCAGCTCCGGGTCGTCCTTGCGGCCCCACTCCCGGGTGTCCAGCGCGTTCCACGGCAGGATGCACAGCTGGACGCAGCGCCGCCGGGAGCCCTCCGGGTCGCGGTAGAGCCGGGCCCACGGGCCAAGGCCCCGCTGGGTCATCTGCAGGCCAGCGCGTTCGATCTGCTTGATCACCTTGTGGCCGGACGGAAGACGACCCGCGTGCCGCTCCTCCTCCGACAGGGCGGCGGGCAGACCGAAGCGCTCCAGCGCGGACGCGGTCAGGACGAGGATCGGGTCGGCGTCCCGGCCGTTGCGGTGCAGCCGGGCCTGCCCGAGCTTCGCCTCCGCCAGCGTCCAGTCGACCAGGGCCGGGATCGTCTTGGCGGGCACGTCCAGGACCAGGCCGCCGACGCAGTACGCCGACACCTGCCCGTCGGCGTCAATGTCGACGACCGCGAGCGGCCCGTTCTCGAAGCGCGGGTCGACGTCGGCCGCCGACGCCGTGGTCTTCTTCGCCGCCGCCTTCTTCGCGCCCTGGCGCCGGGACGACGAGGCGGGCTTCGCGGCGGGCGCCGGGCGTACGGCAGCAGCCGGGGCCACCCGCGCTTCGGCGGCCGGGGCGGGAACGGGGGCGGAGCCGGTGAACGCCTCCGGGATCACCGGCGCCGGGGGCGCGGCGGGCGCTTCGGCGGCCGGGGCGGGGAAGCGGGCGGCGAGGCCCTCCAGCAGCCGGGCGTACGCGGCGCGCTTCGGCGGCCGCGGCTCTGTGACGCCAGACTCCCAGTTCCCGATGGTCTCCCGCCGGCTCTTCAATGCCTTGGCGATCTGTTCCTGGCTCAGCCCGGCGGCCTCGCGCAGACGCTTGCGCTCCTCGGGTGTCGGGAGATCGTCCTGAGCGACCTCTTCCAGCAGCGCATCGACGGCGCTGAACAGCTCGTTCTCAATGGGCACAGAGCTCACCTCCACAGCACACCATATCTCAATCGCACCTCGGATTGCGCATTGAATTTCACATGGATTGCTCATTGCGGCTATGGTCTCCCGGGACGATCTAGACCGGGAAGCGCTGGAGGCTCTGTGGACGACCTGGACGGCTACGCCGTGCTTCCGGACCGCGAGAGCCGGGCCGTGCTGAGGCGGGTGATCCTGCCCACTGCCGCCGCGAGCGCTGCGCCCCAGGCCCGTCCGGTCGTGGTGTTCGTCGGTGGCCAGCCGGGGGCCGGGAAGACCAACGCCGCCGACTTGGTCCAGGCGGCACTCGGGCGGCGCGGTGGCTCCGTGCGGATCGGCCGCGACCTCTACAAGGCCGCCCACTGCCACTACGCCGCAGCGCTGGCCGCCGACGTCCGGACCGCCGGCGCGAAGGTCCGGCCGGACACCAGCTTCTGGCAGGCAGCCGTCGAGGAGTACGTCCGTGACCACGGCCTGGACGCGGTCGTCGAATCCGCCCTCGCCGACCCCGATGACTTCCGTGCGTCGGCGGCGGCGTACCGCCGTTCCCGGCACCGGATCGAGGTCGTCGCGCTCGCGACGCCGGAGGCGTTAAGCCAGCTGGGCATCATTGATCGCTTCCTCACCGAGGCCTCCGGCGGGGCGGGTGGACGGTTCGTGACCTGGGCGAACCATGACTCCTGCGCGAAGAACATGCTCGCGACGCTCGCGGTCATCGAGGCCGAGCAGCTCGCCGACCGCATCACCGTGGTGACCCGCTCCGGCACGGTGCTGTATGACAACGAGCTCGTCGCCGGCGCGTGGCGGCGTCGGCCCGCCGCCGACAAGGCGGTCGCCCGAGGCCGCTCGCGCGCCTGGACGGCCCGGGAGACGGCTGTGTTCCAGCAGGAGATAGCCCGTGCCGAGGTGCGCGTGCACCGCGATGTGCCGGGCGAGGACGAGCGCCTGGCCGTCGTACGGGACGCGCGGCGGGCCGCAGCGCTCGCCGAGCCGGTCCGTCGCATCGCCCAGGCCCGACGGCGCGCGCCGGGCGTCGACTACCACCGGCTCTCCACCACCGAGCACCGGTGGGTCTTCGACGAGCTGATCGTCCCGTCGTACCTGGACGGCATCGTCACCCGGGACGATCCGCGCACCGTCTACGTCATGGGGCAGCCCGGGGCGGGCAAGCTGCTGGCCACCCGGATGGTCCGCCGCGCGATGCGGCCCGGCACGACCCGGCTGGTCGGCGACGACTTCAAGGCCCAGCACCCCGACTACTTCCAGCTGCTGCGCGACGACCCCCGCAGCGCCGGAGCGGCGATCCGCGCCGACTACCGGTCCTGGTTCGCCTGGGCCGAGCAGTACGTCCGCGAGCGGCGCGGTGACGTCCTGATCGAGGCCGCCCCCGGCAGCGTGGAGGAGTTCCTCGCCAGCGCGCTGCCCTTCGCGACTACCGGCTACCCGGTCGAACTCGTCGTCCTGGCCGTGAGGGAGGCCGACAGCCGGCTCTCCACCGCGCTGCGCTACGCCCGTGCCCTGCAACGCGGCGGCACCGGCCGGTTCACCAGCCGCTCCGGACACGACACCTGCTTCCGTGCGCTCGCCGATGTCGTCGCCGTCGCCGAGCAGCACCCGCAGATCACGGCCATCACGGTGATCCGCCGGGACGGCCAAGCCCTGCTGCGCCACGAGAACGGCTCCGGCGCCGGGCGGGCTTCGTGGGCTCTGGCCGCAGAGCGACTCCGCCCCTACACCGATCAGGAGGCCGAGGCCTTCCTCCGCCTCCATCAGGGCCTGCGCCGGGCGCTCCCCCGCCACCGCCAGGAGCTGGACGAGATCGCCGCGCTCGCCCGGCCGCTGATGCCCGCGCGGGTGCAGCCGGCTCGCCTCGGCCGGCCGCACCCGCGCCTCTGGCCCCTGCCCGTACCGAGCAGGTCCGCCGGCTACGACTCCTTGAGCTCCTTCAGCCCGGCGGCGTAGGTGGCGGCGACCCGGCCAGCTTCCTCCGGATCCGCCGTCGCCAGCTGGGCCCGATCTGCGAGGGCGGCTTCCCTGCCGGCCTTCAGCTCCTCGGCCCGCCCCTCGTCCGGCACGGGCGAGCGGCGCTCCTCGAGGAGCTGGGTGTTGTACCAGTTGATCACCTCCTGGATGGCCTCCTCGGCTGCCTGCTCCTCGCCGCCCTCCAGGCCGGAGAAATCGGGGCTGGGGTTGTCGGACACGGCCCACCGCCTTCGTGTTGATCTTGGTTGGAAACGGTCATTGTCTCCCTGGCCGGATCCAGTGGCCCAGTGCCGCGACGCGCCACGAGCCGGGGGCAGGGCTCCTGGGCGCTGCGGCCCCTGCGGGAGATGCTTCTCCAAGGGGCCCGGCACGGGCATAGGTTGGCCCCAGGTGATCATCGTTTCGGGGGGTGGAGCGTGGCGGGTCGGGATCTGCGGGCGCTGTTCAGCACGAACGACCGGGGCCTGACGGCCGTGGAGGCGTTCACGAACCGGCAGCTTCAGTGGGAGCTGGTCGCGGCCGCGCTGGCCGAACATCTGCGGCAGGTCACCGCTGCCGGGTTCGATGTCGAGGACCTAGAGCGCCCGCGGCACAACGTGATGGTGTTCCACGGGGTCGGCGGGATCGGCAAGACGACCTTGTCCCGCAAGTTGGAGGCCGCGCTCGCCGGGGCCGACCAGCGGCCCGCCCAGTGGGGTGAGCCCACCTGGGCAGGGGAGCGGATCCTGCCCGTACGCATCGATCTCGCGCGCTCGGCCGGCACGTCCTTCGAGGACGTCGTCCTCACGATCCGGGCCGCGCTCGCCGAGCTGGGCCGCCCGCTGCCCGCCTTCGACATCGCCCTTCGCCGCTACTGGGAGAGCCAGCATCCCGGCGAGAGCCTGGAGGAGTACCTGCGCCGCGGCGGCCTGGCGGGCCGGTTCGGCAAGGCGATGCCCCAGCAGATGCAGTCCGCCCTCGCCGACGTCGCCCAGGCGCTCCTTCTGCCCGGCACTGTCGGCACGGCAGTCGGCGCGGTGGTCGGCTCCCTCACGGGGGCGTTGCGGGAGCGGCGCCAGACCGTACGGGCGCTCGCCGGGTGCGCGCGGCTGGCGGACCTGCTGGAGGCCGAATGCGACCTGGAGGCGCTGTCCTTCTACCCGCACCTGCTGGCCTGGGAGCTCGCCCAGCTGCCGACGGACAAGCGCGTCCTGCCGGTGATCCTGCTGGACACCTTCGAGGACGTCGGCGACCGTACGCACCGCGACCTGGAGCGCCTCATCCAGCGGGTGGTGTGGCTGATGCCGAACTGTTTCTTCGTCATCACCGGCCGCTCCCGCCTGCAATGGGCCGACGTCGCTCTCCAAGGGCAGCTCGACTACACCGGCCCCGCCGCCTGGCCGGGCCTGGCCCTGCCCGCTGCCATCCCGGCCGCCCGCGCCGCCCGGCCGCCGCACGGCCACGGACGGCAGGTCCTCGTCGGCGACTTCTCCCCCGAGGACTGCGACGACCACCTCGCCCGCCGCCTCACCCGTGACGGCGAGCCGCTCATCAGCGCAGACATCCGCCAGGTCATCACCGGCCGCTCCCACGGCCTGCCCCTCTACCTGGACCTGTCGGTGATGCGGTTCCTGGAGATCCGCCGCGCCGGCCGCACCCCGCAGCCGGACGACTTCGACCACGACTTCCCGGCGCTGATCGCCCGCACCCTGTCCGACCTCACCCCCGACGAGCGGCACGTCCTGCGATCCGTGGCCCTGCTGGACGCCTTCGACCTGCACCTGGCCACCGCGGCCGCCGGCCTTCGCCACGAAGCGCCGGCCCTGCGGCTGATCGAACGGCCCTTCGTCCGCGAGAACGTCTTCGGCCTGTGGCCGTACCACCTGCACGGGCTGATCCGCTCCACCGTCCGCGGCGCCGACGACCAGGCCGACGACCCCTGGTCGACACGCAACTGGGAGCAGGCCGCCCAGCGTGCGCTCGCCGCCCTCGGCGAGCAGTTCAGCGCGCGCACCGGCCGGAACCGGATGCTCCTGGTCGGCTGCCTGCGCCAGGGCCTGACTCTGGCCCGCGACTTTCGTCTCGACCTGGGCTGGCTCGCCGACGCCGCCTGGGCGTACGTCAGCGACTCGGTGTGGGAACCCCTCGCCCCACCCGACACAGACAGCACAGGACTGGACACGGCCGCCGACGCCCTGGTCGAACTCCTCAGCGCACTCGCCCGCCGCCAGCACCAGCACCGCTCGTACACCGTCGCCCGCCTCACCGCGGTCATCGGCAGCCATCTGCTCCCCGACGACCTCCAGCACATGGCCCTGTACTACCGGGCCAAGGCCCACCGCGACCTCGGCAACAGCCCGGCCTCCCGCGCCGGCATGCAGACCGTCGCCGACGGCCAGGGCCGCCTCGCCCCCGCCGCCCGCCGCGGACTCGCCCATCTCGCCCGCATGGCCGGCGACTTCCCCACCGCCCTCGCCACCGCCCACACCCTGGGCTGGGAAGGCCGCCACCACCGCGTCCAAGGCGACATCTGGTGGCCCCACGGCGACATGGACCGCGCCGCCCTCGCGTACGCCGCCGCACGCGACGAGGCCGAACACCACGGCATCACAGGTGAGCGCGGCAACAGCCAGGCTCACCGCGCCTTCGCCCTCGCCTTCTGTGACCCGGCCGCCGCCGACAGTGAGCTCGCCCTCGCCGAGCAGCTGCTGGCTGGCGTGGATATGCGCGCCACCACCCTGATCACCCATATCGCGGCGCTTGCCCGCGACGCCGGCCGCACCGACGCCGACATCGAAGACCGCGCCCAGGTGCTGCGCGCCGAGATCCAGACAGCGGGCGTCACGTATACCGAGCTCGCCCTGGACCTCGCTCTCACCTTCCACCACGCCGTCCGCGACGAGCAGGACCAGGCGTCCGCGACGATCGCCCGGCTGCGCGAGAACACCCGCGGTGGCGACTTCGCCTACTACGGCGACATCGCCGCCTTCAGGGCGAGCCTGCCGCTCGAGGAAGCCTCACCGACCCACTGGATCGACGGAGCACAGCACACACGGCGGCGATGGCGAGGGCTGGTCACCGCCCGCCACGACGCCCTGCGTACTTCGCCGTGACGGGGCCCGCCCTGGGCGTCCTGTTCGCCCAGGGCCAGCTCAGCCGATCACGGACCGTGCGAAGGCGACCGTGCCGGCGAAGGCGCCCCCGGCAGCCAGTACGGCGACAGCCCATGCGTTCCCAGCCAGCACGGTCAGTACGCCAGCAGCCACGGCGATCTGCGTGCCCAGCATCAGGATGACCGCGGCCCGCACCGTCATCAGCGGCTCCTGCGACCGGTCGGACGGCGCACTCACGACAGCTCCTGAAGGTGCTCGCGCCTGCGCCACTCTTTGCCGAGCCGGTGCAGCTTGCGTCGGGCCCGCTCTCCTTGTGCCTCATCCTGCTGCACGAGGTCCGATGCTTTGGGCCACGTCATGCGGTGGTTCTCCGACCAGACACGGACCAGGGCCTGTTCCTGCTCGTTGAGCCGGCCTGCCACGTAGCGCACCGGAGCGGTCTCGAACCGCTGGGCCCAGGGAACGAGGCGAGGAATCACCAGATCCTCCGGCCCGGGCACGGTGTCCGGCTGCTCCCAGCCCTCCGGGATGTAACCGACCGAGGCGCCGCGGATCTGGTGATCGCGTTCAAAGTCGCAGCCCTGGCGGGCATACCGGACCAGGACCCTGCGCACCGACTGGTCGTCGGTGAGGTCGGCTTCCTGCTCCCACGCGCGTTCGAACATCGCCACAGCCAGGGCCTGGCAGTGGTCCTCCAGCACCGGCCACAGACGCAGGCAGCGGTGCAGGAAGTCCTTCATCGGCTCCGTGTCGCCCTTCATGTACGCGTCGAAGGCATAGCGGGCTTCGGCAAGGACCGATGGCCTCAGCCGCTTCGCCCAGTCGGCGACGGACCGGACCCCGGCGAAGAGGTCGGCCATATGGCCACCGATGAGGTCCGCCACTGACGGCAGGGTGCGCAGGGCCTCCTGCATCATCCGCGGTACTTCCACCTGGACGGCGAAGTATGGTGCGAGCGTCTCTGCCATCTTCGCCAGACTGGGCAGCGGGGGAAGCAGAGCGGGGAGACCTTCCAACACCGGGGACAGGTCGAAGTGCGGCTGACGAACGAGTTCACCGAGACCGAACAGCGGCTGGAAGGCGTCAGCCATCGATGACAGAGCGGCTGGTCGCACCACGCCCGCAAGGCTCCTGAGCTGCGGCTCGATTGCAGACAAGGCCGCCTTGGCCGGGCTGAGTCCGTCCAGCAGCCCCAAGGTGTTCGCGACGGAGGGCAGTACGGAGTTCACGGTCTCGGACAGCGAGAGGATCTGGGGCCGCACATCCGCCAGCGCCGACAGGGCGGCATTGTGCGCCCCCAGCCCGTCGAGCAGCGACTGGCCGACCACCTCTCCGATGTTGGGTAGCCGGGGAACGGCCACCTCGATGCCGGCTAGAGCCGGGGCGAGGCCGAAGTTCGCCCGCGCGGTGAACTCGCTGAGCATCGTGCTGAGACCGATCAGCGGTTTGAAGGAGTCGCTGACGCCAGACCAGAAGGCGGCCGTGTCCACGACGTCAGCCAGGCCCCCCGAGTGCAGGACGGCGTCGTCAAGCAGCGAGAAGGCGCCATGATCCAGATCGGACCTGTCCATGGCCAGGCCGGTCCCGTCCACCGGTGCTGCAAGCCCGGCGTCGCTCAGCTCGTCGAGCGCCACGTTCTCGGACAAGCCGCATCCTTCCACCGAGGGAACGAGCAGCGCTCCAGTTACCTCGGACGGTGCTGCAGCAATCCGCTGAGCGGTATCCGCGGGTGCCGGATCCGGCGTTGAAGCCGCAGGCATCTCGGGCCTCCTTTGTTGCTTTGGTAAGTCGGTTCACCTACCTGCGGCGGGAGAGAGCTGATCCGGCACTCATTCTTCCGACACCTGCTGTGATTCACGCCACATGGGCCTGCCTGATGGAGCTCCCCTTTCATCAGCCCACATCCACCGCTCGGTGATCAGCGTCTCCGGCTGGGCAAGGTCAGGGGGCGGGTTCGTACGAGATGGTGGTGGTGCAATCGGTTGCGTAGCGGGTGAGTGCGGCGGTCTCCTCGGTGTCGGCGGCGAGCCCCCAGCGGAGCTTCACCGCGACCCAATCCGCAATGTAGGCGCACTTCGCGGAGGCGGCCGGCGGCATCCACTGGGCCGGGTTCTTGTCGCCCTTGGACCGGTTCGTCTTCGCTGTGACAGCGACCAGCGCCCGGTCGAAGCCGAGGTCGTTGGCGTACCGTTGACGGCGTTCGGCGGTCCAGGCCGCCGCTCCGGAGTCCCAGGCCTCGGCAAGCGGGACCATGTGGTCGATGTCGAGTTTCCCGGCCTCGGTGACCGCGACCTCGTCGTAGAAGGAGATCCAGGAGCCGCCGGTGATCTTGCAGCCCGCGCCCTGCTGAGGGGGCTCGAGGGCCTCGGCGAGGAGGACCTCCTCGCGGGTGTCGCAGCTGTCGTCGTCCTCGTCGATCCAGTGCTTGAAGCTGGTGCGCTTGTAGCCGTCCCGGACCTCGGCGGCGGCGGGGAGCTTTCCGATCGCCTCGGCCAGCGGCATCCCTCCGCCGGCCGCGTTGCCGCCGGGCGCCGCCGGTGGAGGGGTCGCGGACGGCGTAGCCGTCCCCGACGACGCGCCCTCGGACGTGGAGCCGGCCGTCGTACTCGGCTTCGCGTCGGCCGTCTTGTCCTCGGCCGCGCTGCCGCAGGCGGCGAGGGAGGCGGAGAGCAGGACGGCGGTGAGTGCGTGAACAGGCAGACGGAGACGGTGGAGGCGTACGGACACGGCGGGATCCCCCGGCTGGTTGGCTGATGCAGCATCATATTCCCAGCCATAGAAGACCGTCCGGGTCACCTCATGATTCGTCGAGGCCGTATCCCGTACCGCCATGCCATCGGATGACACGGCTCGGCCGGACGAGTGACAGCGGTCGCCGCGGGGCCGCTGCCGGACGGGCCGGTCATTCAAGATCAGTGCCGCCGCCGTCTCCGGCGGCAACTGCCCTCCACCGCGTCTGTGCCGTGCGGTCGGATCGACCACGACTGTTCGAGGAGTCTCACCCCATGCGTTCACGCGTCATCGCCGTCGCGGCCGCCGCGCTCGCGGCCACCGCGGCACTCGCGCAACCCGCCCACGCCGCCCCGCTCCCCGACGGGGTCTACCGGTTCGCGACCCTCACGGACGGCAAATGCCTGGTCTGGCCCAAGACACACTCGAATATGGGCTTGGTGTCGCTGGGCGACTGTACGGAGAACGCGAACACCTCGGCGAACTGGCAGGTGCTGCGCCGCCCCGACGGAATGATGGAGGTCTCTCCGCCGGGCTCGGACCCGCGCACCTGCCTGAAGGTGACGTCGCAGTACAGCGTGTCGGTCGCCAGCTGCGGTGACCGGTACACCGAGTGGACCGTCTCCTACGGCTCCGCCGGGCCCGGCAGCGTGGTATGGGCCGACATCGAGCACACGCCCGGCGACTTCTCCCCCTCGTACGGAAAGATCGTGGACGACCCCGGCGTGACCGGCCGGATCGTGGTCAGGAGGGCCCCCATCGAACCGCACTACTGGGCACTGCAGCCAGCCGGATAGCGCTGCACCCGGTACACCTCTATGCGGTGGAGTTTTGGCGCCGGCGTCCGGGGCTGGCGTCCCACCAGGTGGGCTGGTGGGACGCCGCAGACGGCTTGTTCATCAGCCGATGATGTTCAGGGTGACGCGGTGGTGGAGTTGTGCCGAGGTGATGGTCTAGCACTGTCTCGCCCTGGGAGCTGCGGGTGATGCCGACGATCCGGAAGCCGGGGGATCCGGCCGGGATGCCGAGGGCCGCGCAGACGGTCTCGTCCATCGGCTCGGCAGGCGACGTTGAAGACGGCGTGGACCATGACACCGAGCCTGTGACGGGCTCCGCCACCTGGTCGGCCTGCTCCTCGATGCCGGGCCCTGCCCGGTCCACCAGCCCCATACCGTCCACAACGCCGCGCGGCCACGGGGACACTGCCGTCCGGCATCCCTGTGGAATGTGCTCCGCGATATAGGCGTCCGCGAAATGATCGGAATGTGACTCCAGATCCACGTGACCGTCGGCGCTCGCGGAAGAGCCCGGCCAAGCCGCAGGTGCGAACGCGGCCGTCCAGCGACGACGAACATCAGATCGTCTACTTCAAGCGCCACCCCGACGACGACCCCCTCCAGACAGCTCCAGGGCGGGTGTTCCTGAACGACGTGTGCCCGGCGAGCGTGCGGGCGAAAATGAGAGCCGTGCTTGCCGCGGTTGCCGCCGCCCCGCCAAAACGCTTCGCAGGCGGCGGGTACTGGGAAGCGATGAAGGAGGATATGGCGGGCTGGTTCGAGGTTCGCGTAGACGGCCCCAGCCGCCACCACTATCGCCTCTTCTGCCTGCTGGACTACGAAGCGGAAGGACGCGAGAAGCCACTGCTGGTCGTCGTTGCCGGCCTGGACAAGCCGTTTCGTACCGTCCTCTCAGACGGCGACTACGAGTCCGTACGCCAGCTGGGCGCCGAGTACCGCAGCCGTAACCCCCGCTCGACGCAGTAACCCGACCTCTGGTCAGGCGGCTGTACGCGAGCGGGACCGGGACTTCGACTTTGGGCTTCGCAGGTTGCTGAGGCTCTTTGCCAGCTCGCGGGGATTCTCCGCCTGGCCTGCCAGGAGGGGGTCCGTGACCGACTTCCGTTCAGCCGCTGGCAGCGGCTCAAGGGTGATCCGCATCCCTAGTGCCGCTGCCACTTCAGCCAAGGTACCGAGCGTCGGATTCACGTGTCCCGCCGAGAACAGTCGCCGCACGGCGGCAGGCTCCAGGTTGATGGCTCGAGCCAGTGCGGCCTTGGACAGGCCAGCCTCGTCGCGCGCCTCATCCAGCGCGTTCACGATGCTGTCGATCGTGGCAATGCGCATCGACTCGACCACGTAGTGGCGGAGAAATTCGGGATCCTGCAGATCCTCGGCAAGGTCGTCCCAGAAGGCGCCATGCTCTGTAGTCATTGCTGCCTCCTGTTTCCTCTGCCAGCGTTGCAAACGTATCACATAAGTTACGCCCCCTCTAGCCGCAAGGCTCCACGGGTTGGCCCAGGGGCTCTGCGGCACGGTTGCTCAGGCTTCCCTCGATGCTTCACCATCTGTAATGGGGCGGATACAGCATCTGGGGGTAGAGATGTCGTCAGGTACAGGCGGGGGCTACTGGGCGGACAAGGCGCTGCCCAGCGTGTTCAAGCACGACCTCCTCAAGCGGTACCTGCCGCAGTTCGGCGGGATGACCGGCACGCAGTCCCACGACAAGCGCGTGGTCTACCTCGACGGGTACGCCGGCGAAGGCAGGTATGAGAACGGAGATCCGGCCTCGGGCGAGATCGCGATGAGGGTCGCCTTGTACCTGCGGGGCAAGCCGGGGCTGACGCTGGAGTGCTTCTTCTCCGAACCCCAGCAGAAGTCATTCGACCGGCTGCACGACGTCGTCCAGCAGTACCGCGCCCACGGTGTGAGAGCGCACGCCCACCACGGTGAGGTCAACGGCGTCCTGGACCAGGTCGTCGAGCGCGCGATTCGGGAGCCGCTGTTCCTCTTCCTGGATCCGTGCGGGCTCGTCTTGCCCCAAGACCGCCTGGTCGACGTCCTCGCCTGCAAGCGCCCGCAGAAGCGGCCGGCGACCGAGCTCCTGATGAACTTCAGCATGATGGCCGTGTGGCGCCTGGGCGGGCACGTCCGCTCCCCGCACGGGAACGAGAAGTCGCTGCAGCGGTTCGACGACGTGTGCGGCGGAACATGGTGGCGGGACTACTTCGCCGACGCGGTGGCCTCGCGCGAGAAGGAAGGCGCGGCCGAGGACGCGATCGAGGCCGTCGCGGAAGAGTACGCCCGCCGGCTCGCGCAACGCACCGGGATGCTGGTGCAGTCGGTGCCGGTCTCGCACTCGCCACGCAAGAGGGCCGTCTACCGGCTGGTGTTCGCCACCCGGAGCCCGTACGGCCTGTGGGTGTTCGGCGACACCGTGGCCCGAGCACGGGCGACCTGGTGGGCGACGCTGGAGGAGCGCGAGGACGACGGTGCCCTGTTCTCCATGGTCTCCATGGCACGTCCGGACCCGAAGGAGGTCGAGCGCCAAGCGGTGCCGGAGATCGCAGAGAACCTGGCGAAGCTGCTGTCCCGAACCCGGCAGAAGGTCAAGCTTGTCGACTACCCGCTGGAAATCTTCGGCTCCTTCTACGGCCAGATCACCGAGCCCGTGGTGCGCCAGGCCGTGCGGCTTCTGCACGAGCAGGGACGGACGCCCAGTGACGGGGTCGGCGTGAAGAAGGTCCGGGACATCATCGTCTACCCCGGAGGTGTGGCGGCCTGACCTCGTGGCCGGGCCTCAGCCGGGCCAGGCCACACCACCTGCTCACGTCAGACCGCGACCGACAGCGGCATCTGATCCCACGTCTGCCCCTCGAGGAGCCGGCCGCCGGCCTTCGGGGTGCGGCCGCCCCATTGCTTGAAGAAGAACGCCACGCCAGCGCCCTGGCAGGTGTCACGGATCTGGGTGACCCAGCTGGGATCGAGTGGCCGATGCCCAGGTCCGGACTCGCCGCCGGCGATGACCCAGTGGATGTCGTCCAGGTTCAGTCCGGGCAGCGGGCCCAGCAGCGGTTCACAGGACAAGAACCGCACGGCGGCGGGGACCTCGCGCAGGTCGTCGACGCGGACGAGTTCCTTCTCCGTCTCCACCGAGACACCCATCCAGAGGTTCTCCGGCCAGTCCAGCTTCGGGGCGACCTGCCGAAGCCGCCGGGCCCGCTTGGTGAGGACCTGGTAGGTGTGCTGCGGAGTGTCGGCCATGACCTGGAAGACCTGGCGGACGAAGTCGAGCGGCACCCGGGCGTGGAACAGGTCAGACATCGAGTTCACGAACACCGTCCGCGGGCTCCTCCACCCGTACGGCACGTCCAGCGCGTCGGGGTGCAGGGTGACATCGAACCCTGGCCCTGACGTACGCGGATCGCCGTCGTTCTGGTACTTCGCCGCCCCCATGGCCTTCAACCGTTTCGCCAGGGTCAGGGCGTAGCAGTTGTCGCACCCCGAGGAGACACGGTCGCAGCCGGTCGTCGGGTTCCAGGTCGCCTCGGTCCACTCGATCGCGCTGCGGTCGCTCACCGGTTTCCTCCCACCCTCACACACCCGGCCGCGCCGCCCAGGGCGACTCCCGTGTGCTGCCTAACGATGCCCTCCGAGACGGGACACCCGGGCATGGACGCCGGTATCCGCACGCGCTCGATCGCTTCTCGTAACTTCACCTGTCGAACCTCCGTTTCGAACCTAGTGCTTGCGATCAGCCCCGGTCGACCCGCCCTCAGACGGCGCCCCTGCCACACGAGGCGGCCTCCCCGGTGAAGGGGCCCTCGGCCTGTGCAGGTGTACGCAGACGCCTTGCTCGTGGCCCGCGCGTGACCTCCGACCGTCCGCAGGTCACGCCGCAGGCTCCTTGTACGAACCGGCACGCTCCTCTGCGTACGAGCCTGTGGTGGTGTGCTGTCGGGCGGCTCGTTCCGCGCGTGCTCGGCGCAGCGCGGCCGCCTGAGCCAGGGCGGCCTGGTGCCGGCGCAGCAGCTCCGTCTCCTCGAGGGAGACAGGCTCGTCTTCGGCCGGCTCGGGGAAGTCGAGGAGGCTGCGCTCGCGCATCGCCTCGATCTGCCGCTCGGCGACCCCTTCGGCGGCCGGGTCGGAGAACGGCTCGGGCGCGGCGGCCCGGTGGGCTTCGAGCGCCCTGCGGTACCCAGCCGACGGCGTCCGCGGCGTCTTCACCTGCCCGGCAGGCATCGTCCGGTCCCCCGAGGAGAGGCTGATGCCAGCGGCTTCGGCCGACGATGTTCTCGGCGGGGCGGCCGCGGGTGGCAGGACATGCAGGAACCGTACGTTCGTGCCAGGCACCTTCTCGTTGGCAGCCGCGACGAGCCGCAGCGCGATCCAGCGCACCTTCGTGCCGTACGCAGGGGCGTCGGGGACGACCTCCAGGCGGCCGGTGTCCGCATCGAACTTCACCGCCTGGACGTGCCCGGTGAGTTCGGGCGCGGCCGCGGCGAGGATGGTCTCCCACTGGGCGAGGACGCTGCCGCCGGCGGCCGGGGCGACCAGGCCGCGCTCGGTCATCATCATCGTGATCGCCGCGCCGAGCCCGAGCGGCTCGCGGCCGTCCCGCCGCAGAGTCGTGCCGGTGCGCCGCTTCGGCTTCTTCGTCTGAGCGCCGTTCTTCCTCGCCGCCTCCCGGGCAGCGAGCAGGGCCTGGCGGGCGAGGTCAACGCCGGACATCTCCGGGACGGCGCTCACGCGATCACCTCCAGGGCCTCGCCGTCCAGCGGGCGGGCGGCGAGGTCGGGCAGGCGCTGGGTCCACGGCGCGGGCCGGACCGGGGTGGGGCGGGCCTGGGTATGCAGCTGCTCCAGCCGCACGGCGAGCAGGTGCTCGGCGGTGCGGGTCTGCGCCTTCGCGGCGGCCTCGGTCGCGGCACGCTGGGCGTCGTCGCTGTCGGGCAGCGCCTGGAACCAGGGCTTGGCGAGCTCGGTGGCGTACGCCTTGCGGGCCTCGGCCTGGGCGTCCTCGCTGCGGCCGAGCATCACCAGGGCCTCGTGCCGGTACTCTGCGGCCGCGCTCTCGGCGGTCATTTCCGTCCCACGCGGGGGTGCTGGGGTGGCGGGGTGCGGCCGCACAGGGAAGAAGGGTGGGATCCGGCCCGACGCACCGGTCACCGCACCCCCGGCCGCCGTACTCCAGACGTGAGTGTGACCCACCGGCGAGCTGCGGGGGAGGGGAGCGACCGGACTTCCCCTTCCCGGCAGTCGTCGCAGGACCGACGGCGGTGAATCCTCGGGCCCGCGCGTGCAGCCCGCGAGCCGTACCGGCCGCCCCCAGCACGTGGGTTCAGCCGGTGCGAGCGGTGGAGAGGGCCGTGGCGGCGAGGACGCTTCCGATGGCCTCGGAACCGTTCGCGTCGGGATGGGGCGGGGTGGCGACGCGGGCGGGGACGAGGCCCTCCCTCGCAGCCTGACCCACCGCGAACGTGCACGGCCACAGCGCATCATCGGTCCGCTCGTGGCCGAGCGCGGACGACCGAAGCGTGGTGGAGACGATCTCGGCCGGGCAGACCCGGAGCCCCGAACGGGGCGGTTCGGGAGAACGACGGCGCCGGAGGGGAATGACTGAGGAGGCTGACGGCTCGATCTCCCCCGCGAAGACGATGACCTGGTCGATGAGGCTCCGCCGCAGATGGACGACGTCCGTTCCCGCCAGGCGGGGCCTCCATCCGGCGTTGTGAGGACCCACTGGTACCGGGTCCACTCGTCCGGCATGTCCACCCCCGAGCAGCGCACCATCGTGCCGGTCCCCGCGGGGTGGCGCCGGATGTCCAGGTCCGGTGGCCGGGCGCTCAGGGTCAGCCGGCCACAGATCGGTCATACGGAGAACGGCCGTCGTGCACAGCAGGCCGTCCGGAGGCCGGCGGGGATCACCGATCGCCTGGCTCGGGTTCTCCCGTCGGCCGGCAACCCATGCTTGCCAGTCCGTCCCGTGCGAGGCCGAACTGCCGTGGGTGGTCGCTGGCTCCGGGCAGGGCGAGGACGGTGCGGAACTCCTCTCGCGCTTCGGCGCGGCGGCCCGCCGCAGCGTAGGTGCTGCCGAGGCGGATGCGGACGTCCATCTCCAGCCCCGTGCTCGAATGCTCGGTGAGCGTGGCCAGGGCCTGGTGGTGGGTGTCGACGGCGGAGTGCACGCTGCCCCGGGCGTGTTCCACGGTCGCGAGCCGTGACAGGCTTGCCGCGTGCAGGGGCAGGTCTCCTGCCTCGCGGGCCAGATCGGCGGCCCGCAGCAGCACGTCCCTGGCCTCCGCGTACTGGCCGATGGCCAGATGCGTGTCGGCCAGGAAGCACAGGGAGTTGCTGAGCACCCTGAGCCGGCCGCTCTTCTCGGCGACGGCGAGAGCGGTCGCGTTCAGTGCGAACGCCTGCTCGTGCCGCCCCTGCTGGGAGCGGATCGCGCCGAGACTGCAGATCGCCATCGTGGTCAGCCAGGCGTCGTCGATCCCGGACACGAGCTCGACCGCCTCGTCCAGGTGGGCCACCGCGGCGTCGACGCGGCCCAGCATCCACTCCGCGATCCCCAGGCCGGCGGCGGAGCGAGCCCTTTCCCGTGGATCGTCCTCGCCGCCACCGCGAAGGAGCGCCTCGGTGAACCACCTGTGTGCCCCCTGCAGCCGCCCCTGGTAGACGTCGATCATTCCCAGGCAGTTGCGCAGCGCGGCGGGCATCCGCCGGTCGGTGGCCCGGTCGGCGCCCGCGAGCGCCAGATCCAGCATGCTGCGGCACTCGTGGTACCGGCCCTGGCACACGAGAGGGTCGACCAGGGCCTCTGCGACCCAGCACGCCTCGTCGAAGCAATCGGCGGCGGTCGCGTAGGCGACCACGTCGACCAGTTCCCCGCCCGCCGCGGTGAGCCACGCCGAGGCTTCCCGCCGGTCCCGGAAGGGGACGTCGGCGAGGACGGGACCGGTGGGGAAGGCCCCGGGGCCCCAGTCGCCGGCCATGCGGCCGGCGACTGTGTAGAGGCCCAGTACGGCGGCACGGTCCGCGGCGGCCTGCTCCGGCGCCTCGGCCGCGAGGTGCCGCGCATGCGCCCGTACGAGGTCGTGCAGCCGGTAACGGCCGGGATGCGGCTGCTGCAACAGGCTCGCGTCGACCAGATCCTCGAGGAGCCCTTCGGCGTGCTCAGGTGTCCCGCCCAGCATCGAGGCGAGGACGAGACCGTCGAAGACGGCTGTCGGAACCAGGCCCAGCGCCCGGAAGGCGCGCCGCAGTTCAGGCGTCAGCTGGTCGTAGGACATCCGGAAGGCGGCCTCCACGCTGCGGTCACCGGCCCGCAGCTCGCCGAGGCTGCGCGTGTCGTCCGACATCCGGTCGGCCAGATGGCTCAGGGTCCAGGACGGGCGGTTCTGGAGTCGGGCGCTCGCGATGCGCAGCGCCAGGGGGAGACCGCCGCACCGCAGGGCGAGTTCGAGAGCCGCCTCGGGCTCGCGGTCCGTGCGGGACGCCCCGAGAAGTTCGCGCAGCAGACCGACCGCGTCACCCGTGTCGAGGGGTTCCACGGTCATCCGCAGATCGGCGTCGAGACCGGCCAGACGCTGCCGGCCGGTGACCAGGACCCGGCTTCCCGGCCCGGCCGGCAGCAGCGGGCGCACCTGCTCCGCACTGCGGGCGTCGTCGACGACGAGCAGCAGCCGCAGTCCGCTCGTTGGCGCGCGCCAGGCCGCGACCAGGTGCACCGGTTCGTCGTCCGCCGCGTCGGGGAGCTCGGCTCCGCCGCGGACCGCACGAAGCAGTCGGCGCAGCGCTCGCCACGGGCTGCCCTTCTCGCGCGTGGCGCCGTGTG
Source organism: Streptomyces sp. T39 (assembly GCF_008042045.1). GTDB lineage: Bacteria > Actinomycetota > Actinomycetes > Streptomycetales > Streptomycetaceae > Streptomyces. Next base: position 39,653 of record NZ_RDBP01000053.1, on the reverse strand, counting down.
CATGGAGGTCCACGAACAGGCAGCCGTCGGGGTAGGCGTCGCTGAGCGCCCAGGCGGCGCGCACCACCAGGGCCGACTTGCCGACCCCCGCCGCCCCGTCGACCGCGACCACGGTCACCGCGCCGGGGGGTACGGGGGCGGTGAGCAGGGCGAGTTCCCTCTCGCGTCCTGTCAGGCAGGCGGCGTCGCCGGGGAGTTCGTTTCGACGGGACGAGGGTCCGCCGGTGCGTGGGGGCCCGGGGGAGGGCCGGTGCCGGGACTCCTCGGCCCGGGTGACCCCGGGGGTGGGGAGAGCGGTCCCCCCGCGCCGCGCCGCCGGGCCGAGCAGCAGGTGGTCGTCCCGGCGCAGGACGGCCTGGTGCACGGCCCGCAGCTCCTCGCCGGGCTCCACACCGAGCTCGTCGAGGAGACGACGGCGTGTCTCCCGGTGGACGGCAAGCGCCTCGGCCTGCCGGCCGTGCCCGTACAGCGCCCGCATCCGCAGCGCGGCGAGCACTTCGTCGTACGGCTGGTCCAGGGCTGGAGCCAGGAGTTCGTCCAGGGCTTCCGCCCAGCGGCCGGCCGACACCAGGCACTCCGCCCGGTCCTGGTGCAGCATGCGCCGCTGCCGGGCGAGGCGCTGCCGCTCGCCGTCGGCGAACGGCCCCGGCAGGCCGGGCAGCGGTTCGCCGCGGAACAGTTCCAGTGCCCGGCTGCCGTGCTCCAGCGCGGCGCCGAGGTCGCCGGAGTCCTTCGCGCGCCGGGCGCGGGAGGCCTCCTCGGCGAGGTTCGCGAGGTCGGTCCGTGCTCTGCCGGGCACGAACCGGTAGCTGCCGCGGTCGCTGCCGATGACCGAGCGGCCGGGACCGGCCGCGGCCACGTCGAGTGCCTTGCGCAGCGAGTAGACGTAGCTCGACAGAACCCGGTGGCCCGTGGCCGGGGGCTCGGATCCCCATACGTCGGCGAGGAGTTGTCCATACGTCACGAACGACGGCGCACGCAGAACGAGGACGGAGAGTACCGCCTGCCGCCGTACCGGGCCGAGGGCGAGCGGGGCGTCACCACGGCGTGCCCGCACCGGGCCGAGAAGATCGATCCGCAGTTCCCCCTGCGCAGCGACCGGATCCCGGCCCCGCTCCTTCGCCTGCCCGCTCATCGCTCAGCCCCCGTGTCCTCCGTGCGCTCCGCGCCTGCGCAGCCGATCACATCCCCGTTTCAGCAGGATTTCATCGGCCTTGCAGCGCCTCACGGCAGAGTCTGCCCGGTTGCCTCGGCCGCCGCCGAACCGGAGGGCAGGTGGTCTGCCCCACCCGCGGGGCGGGACTCCTCCCGCGGGGTTCACGGCTGCCGCAGACGCGTCATCGAGAGAGGTTGCTTCGCCATGTCACACGTCAACCCTGCCTCCGGCGCCGGGCCCACCCGCCGCGGCGGCCGGTGGGAGCGCTACCGGGTCGCCCATCCGTTCTCCGCTCAGGACCAAGCGGCCCTGTGGGGATCGGTGGCCGGCGTCGTCGCACTCGCCGTACTGCTCGGCTGGGCGCTGGACATGAAGGGCGGCGTGATCCTCGTCGCAGCCGCGCCCTTCATCATCTCCTGGTTCGAGAAGCGGCGTACGGCGTTCCAGTTCGACGCGGCCGGCGCCCGCTTCGGCGCGGTGCTGCTGCCGTGGCCCGACGTCACCGAGTTCGTGGTCGCCACACCGCCGGACAGCGACAGCGCGCTGATCGGGGCAAGGCTGCGCCCCGGCGTGTCCCTGCCCGCAGGCGTGCCCGGGCCGACCCGTCACCCAGCCATGCCGGCGCCCATCCATGTCGCCGTTCCGGGCGCGAAGTTCGATCTGGCGAAGATGGTCCGCAAGGCGCGCACGTACGCCCCGTCGCACATCCGGATCGTGATCGCCGAACCGTCCGGTGAACGGGTGGCGACCTGACCATGCCGCACCAGCACCAGCCGTGGTACAGGCCCGGCACACCGCAGCAGCCGGTCGCGGACAACCCGTACGCCCCGCAGGGCGGCACACCGGGACCGCCCGGCCGCCGCAGGCGCTTCGGCCGGGGCCCGGGCCTCGCCCTGGCCGCCGTGCTCCTCCTCCTGGCGGCGGGCGGCGGGCTGTACGCCGTCAACGGCGGTTGGGCGGCAGGCCCTCACCGGCCGGTGGCCGAGCAGGATCCCCGCTCCTCCGCGGAGCCCACCGGCGGCCCCACCCCCGCGGCGAGCACACCCGGAACCCGGCGGATGCCGACGTCGCGGGAGATCAACGCACACCGCGCGCCGGGGGACGCAACGGCGTGGATCGTCAACGACCCCACCGACCTGCCCCGGCGCAGTATCGAGTTCCACGACCTGTGGGTCGTCGGCGACACGGTCGTCCAGGCCGTGCACAGGAAGGTCTCGGCCCACCGGCTCTCGGACGGCGCCGAGGTATGGAGCGTTCCCCTGCCCGCCCCCGTCTGCGAGACACCGGTCGACCCGACCCCCGACGGCAGGGTCGTCCTGGCGTACAAGAGCAGCCAGGCCGTCCACGGCAACCGGTGCAATCAGCTGCAGATGATCGATCTCCGGACCGGAGAGGCTGGCTGGCACAGGGAACTGGCCGAGACCGGTCCCCTGGACGACACGATCGTCGTGAACACCGCCATCAGCGGCGACGTCCTCGCCGTCGTCCAGGGCATGAGAGGCGCCGCCTACCGGGTCGGCGACGGCACCAAGCTCTACGACATCTCCATGGAGAATCCCGGCGGATGCCATCCCGACGATGTGGCGGGTGGTTCCCGGCTCCTGGTGAAGTCCGACTGTGCGATCGACGTCGACCGCGGCAGGAGCTACAGCCAACTCCGTGAGATCGACCCGCGCACCGGCAAGGTGCTCTGGCGACACCGGACGGCGCAGGGCTGGCAGGTCGGCAAGGTGCTCTCCGCCGACCCGCTCGTCATCACCACGTTCCATGCCGAGGAACGCACCGACAACTGGCGGGTGGTCGCCCTGGGCCCGGGTGGCACCCATCGGACCACCGTCGACGCGCGGGCCAAGGGCTTCTTGTACTGCGCCGGGGAAGGGAGTTCGGACGAGAACCTCCAGAACTGCGCCGGTGCCGTCGTCGGCGACGACACCGTCTTCCTGGGGGGTGCCGACCGGGTCGGTGCGTACGACCTGGGCACGGGCAGCCTGGTCTGGGGCGTGAAGTCCGAGGACAGCACGCTCCATCCCCTGCGCGCGGAGGGCGGTGAGTCAGGCGCGCTCGTCTACGAGGCGGCCTCGTCGAGCCGCCCGGGCGGGATCATCCGGCTCGGCAAGGGCGGCACGGACACGAAGCGGCATGTGCTGCGACACCCCGCATCGGCCCGTGCCGCGGAGGCGGGAATGTCCGCCGGCCGCGTGACCTGGACGAACGGCAGGATCGTCATCACGCCGTCCGTCGTCCACGGGGACGACACCAGGTCCCAGGCTCGCATGCTCTCGTTCGGCCCGGAGCGCTGAACGGCTCTCGCCGGGTTCAGGGCAAGGACCGCAGGGGCAGGGCAGTGCCTGCGGCTGAGGCTCGGTTCCCTTCCGCGCCGACCACCCCGGGACCCCGGCTCAGTGCGGAGTCCAGGCGTATTTGCCTCCCCCCACCCATCGCACCTCGTCCAGGTCGTCGATGTCGTGGATGGGGATCCCTGCCTCCGCGGCCACCTGCAGCACGTCGGCCATCGACATCGCCCTGCCGACGAACTCGCCGTCGACCTCCACGATACGAAAGGGCGGGTTGCCGGGCTGGATGCCGAGTACGGTGATCCGCGCCGCGGAGAGGTGAGGTGGGAATCCTTCGGTCATACCGAGACGGTTCCACGTCGGGCCATGGTGGGCACGACAACACGCTCGGAAACCACATCTCGGCGCCTTCGAGGCATCAGCGGGGCCGCCATCGATTGCAGACCGCGCTGGAGGGGGCCGCCCAGGCGGTTCTCGCACCGGTCTGCGCTGCGGCGCCCGCATCGAGTCGTCGAGCTTCCAGGACGCGCAAGGTCCACCGGCACCCCTGCCCGGAACCGAGCGGCGGCATGCCCACCCGATGCTCTCGAAGCGCAGGGCGGAGTAGGGCCGCGCGGATGTCAGTAGAGTGATCCGTGGAAGCGAGGGAGGAGCAGTGAGAGCGCCGCGCACGCTGACAACCCTGGACGAGGTGGACATCGGCGACCACGTCTGCCAGGTGATGGACAGCACCGATGACGTCATCGACCGCAGCCGGGCCTTCCTCGCGGACGGAGCGCTGCACGGTGACAAGGTCGTGATCGTCGGGTCCGCCCTCCGGACAGTGAGCGAGTTCGCTCAGCTCGTTCTGGATCCTGCCCGCCTGGACGGGTCCCTTCTCGCCGCGGTGCGTCGCGAGGCCGCCAGCGCCGGCCGTGAGGGCTTCCGCTCGCTCCGGGTGTTGCGCCACGTCCGGCCCGGCTGCCGCGAGGAGCGGACCGGGGAACTGTTGCGCAGCGAGCTCGAACTCGAGGAGTTCGCCGCCGACACCGGAGCCCTGGTGGTCTGTGCCTACAGCGGTGCCGCTGGGGACCAGACCACCCTGCAGCAGATCGGTTGCGTACATCCGCATCATCTGGGCAGCCGTCCGGCGTCCCCCGCGTTTCAGGTGTACAGAGCGGGACAGAACGGATGGAAGGTGGACGGGACCGTCGACAGCGACGGTGCGGCGCTCTTCCGCACCATCCTGTGCACACTCCTCGGGCAGACCGTGACGGTGCGCCTGCTCTGCCATGCTCTGGAGTTCTTCGACGCCGCCGGGATGAGCGCCCTGGCGGATGCCGCCAGGCACCTTCCGGACCGCAAGGTGATCCTGGAAGGAACCAACGAGACCGTGCGCCTCGCCTGGGAACTGTCCGGCTTCGCGGTCCCCGACATTCCGGTGGTGATGGCACCGTGACCGCCTCCCTCGAGCCCGCCTCCGCCACGTCGGGCACCGGATATCGGCACGAGTTGTACCCGTACGCCGGCGGGGACGAGTTCGTCCACGGCACATTGAGCTTCATCCGGGACGCGCTCGAGGGGGGCGAGGCCGTCGTCGTGGCCGTTCCGCAGGACAAGGCGTCCCTGCTGCGCGCAGAGATCCACGAGGACGAGGCGGTGCGCTACGTCGACACGAGCCGGGTGGCCCGTCGTCCGGGACGGCTCATCGATGCCTGGCAGGAGTGGATCAAGAAGCACGTCGCGGAGGGGCGGCCCGTCCGCGGGATCGGCGAAGCGCCCTGGGACCAGGTGCGCAGCCCTGCCGAGGCCGAGCAACTGCGCTACCACGAATGGCTGCTCAACAGGGCCTTCGCCCACGGGCCGGCCTGGTGGCTGCTGTGTCCCTACGACACCGCTCACGACAGTGCCGGCCTGCAGGCCATGGCCCGATGCCACCCCGAGGTCCGCAGGGGCGGCCGGACGATGCCGTGCGAGGACTACGACCCCGAGGCACCGTATGCCTTCGTCCCGCTCACCCACCCCTGTGATCCCTACGACGAATTCACTTACAGCACCGGTGACCTTCCGGCCCTGCGGGAAAAGATCGCTGCGTGCGCCGAGGAGCACGGTGTGACCGGTATGCGCCTGCGCCAGCTGCATCTGGCCGCCACGGAGGTGGCCACCAACAGCATCCGGCACGGCGGCGGGCAAGGGGTGCTGCGCACGTGGAGCGAGGACCACCGCCTCGTGTGCGAATTCCGCGACGCCGGCTACATCCAGAACCCCCTGATCGGGCGGACACGGCCCGACCCCACGCAGATCGGCGGGCGCGGACTGTGGCTGGTCCACCAGCTCACCGATCTGGTCGAGATCCGCTCCACGCCGGACGAGGGAACCACGGTGCGTCTCCACACCGAACTGCCGGAGTGAGCCCACGACCGCCCGCTGCCCGGCCGAACGACCATCGAGGGGTACCTGGGACGAGGCTTCCGGCAACGACGACGTACGGCCGGAGCCTTCCGCGTGACCCCGTACCGGATGCGCACCGCTGCGGAGAGCGTCAGCCCACGTCCCCTTCGGCCACAGTGCGCTGCGGACGGTACCGGGGCGACGACCGGTCCGGGGCGGCGCCTGTCTTCACCGCCGGCACAGCCCGTTCGGGGCGGATCCCGCGGCTGCCGGCCGGCGCCCACGCACCAGTGGTCAGACAACGCCGGACGAACCGGTCGTTCCAGCATGATCGCCCGCTACGGGTGCGGAGAGCGCGGCCTGCACCGTGGGGGAGAGGGGGAGCACGGAGTCGAGCCCGAGGATGCGCCACACCTGCTGGTAGTGGTCGCTGAGTGCGGCGACGCGCAGAATGCCGGCACGGCCGTCGAGGACGCGCCACAGCGCGACGATCATGCTGACCCCCGAGGAGTCGAGATACTCCACGTGGGAAGCGTCCAGCACCAAGGTGGCACAGCCCTGCCCGACCAGGTCCTGGCAGTGCCAACCGACGATCGAGGCGTTGTCGTAGTCGAGCCGCTTCGGGAGCTGAGCGACCGCTGTGTCCTCGTTCTGCATCCGCACGGTGAGCATGGAATACGTACTCCCGATTCGTCCTTGCTGTTCGGCCATGCCGTTCCCCGCTGCGGTTGCACGCCTTCCCCGCAACTCCGTCGTCCACTCCTGGCGCGGCCGTGCTGGGAAGGGCTGGTCGCCTCCAGCCGCGAGAACGAGCTGCGGCACGACCCCGGGGAGAGCAACTGACCGTCCCGGCCTGTCGACGCTGCGCGCGACGAACTCGCCGCTCCACCGGGCTCCGTCAGGCGTCTCAGCGAGGCGGGACCCGGCGACCGCGGGCCGGTCACCAGCCCCACGTACCGGCACCGCCCTTGAAAGGGCCTTCGATCTCGGATGTGATCCACCCGCCGTAGAAGTCGCCCTCCTGCGCGACGACCACCTCGCCGTCGACCGTGCAGTGCACGGCGGAAGGGTAGAAGGCCACGTGGCTCCGGAGCGCTGCGAAGGGGTCGAGGGGCCGTTCGTAGCTCCAGGCGGCCCGCGGGACCACGACGTCACCGACGACGACGTCCCAGTAGGACGCCGTGCCCTTCCACTCGCAGTGGGTACGGCCCGGGCGAGGGTGCAGGAAATCCGTGCGCACGTCGCGTCGGGGCAGGTAGAAGACCGGCGGGTGACTCGTCTCGAGAACCCGCAGGCTTTCGTGTGTCTCCGCCACCGTCTGCGCACCCACCGTGACCGTCACCCGGCGGTCGTCACCCGCCACTGCCGGAGGCCGCGGGTATGTCCAGACGGACTCCTTCGGCCGGGCGCCCGGCCGAGGAGCCCGCCGGGGGCCGCCCTGTGCACCGTCACTGACCATGAAAGTCCTCGTCCCTGTGGCCCGTCCGATGTCCTCTGTTCGTCGTTCCGCTGCACCCCGGCCTGCGGATGCGGGGATGCGGCAGCTTCTGCGACCCGGCTCGATCTCCCCCCTCCAGCCCGCCCTGGAACGCATCGCCGCCCTGGAGCGCCGGGAGGCCGGGCGCAGCCACGGCCTCCCGGCAACCGCGCACTGAGCAGCGCCCCGAAGACGTGGCCCAGCCCCCGTCCTGCCCGGCGGAGGACCGGCCTGTGCGTATGTGTCCGTCGAGTCACACGATCCGGTGACCTGTCGGCTGATCGCGGAACAGGCCGTGCCCGGGTACGGATGATCAGCGGGTGATCACCTTGAACCGCGTTCGCGGGCGCCGTTGCGTGTCTGCTGTCCTTGTCGCTGCTGCCGCCCTTGCGCTCGTCACTGGCTGCGCCGGAGACCCGCCGGCCGGACACGAGGAGCGGTTGGACAAAGCCGCCGGTGTCGCCTCCTTCAAGATCACCTGCACGCAGGACATGTGGGACCGCACCAAGCCAGGGAGGGACCTTCAGGCGGACTCGCACGAGGACGCCAAGCCTCGCCGGCTCGGCGGTGATCAAGGTGAGCGCGCGCTGGTCGAGATCACCCTCACCGGCGCGCAACTGGTCGATTATCTGAAGACGTTGGAGGAGGACGTCAGCGGGGGCTTCTTCGCCGACGCTTCCACCGAGCAGCTCTCGCGGCGGATGTACGACGCGATTGCTCCTGTGGTCGACCGGATCGAGAGGGGCAAGCCGCCCACCGAGGTGCCGGCCGCAGTCGTCGACGACGCTGCCGTCCCGGCCGCACCCGATCCGTCCGCGACCACCAGTCCTTCGTGAAGCGTGGGGCGGCCTGCCACGGGAGGCGGGCGCGCCCACCTCACCGTCACGCGTGATGGGGCGGACCCGAGTGAGGGGGCGCCGTCGGGACGTGTCGTGGCCGACGGGAACGTCGTGTCGCCCCAGCAGACGGGGGATGGCTGCCGGGGCGACACCACCAGCCTAGACAACGCAGCGGGCTCGCACCCGGGCACGCGCCCCCTACCCGACCCCTCATCTCGCGGCGCGAGCGGAGAACAGGGGTCGACGCGTCGACTCGGCTGCTCTGCATGAGGTGTGGCCGACCGCTCGTGCTGCTGGCTCCGGCCTTCGGCGCCATCGCACCGCTGGCGGCGAGGGAAGCCGATGCCACCTGGTTCACGGTCGTTCCTCCCGGCATCCTCGTGATCGGCGCGTCCGTCGTCCAGTCGCTCGGATGGTTCAACAAGAACGGGAGGTCACCGGCCTGGCGCCTTACAGGCCCGCAGCCCGGCTCCTCTGTACGTGCCCATCACGGCCTGCCTGGCGCCGATCCCCCACAGGCAGCATCATCGGCCGGACACGTCCTAGTCGGGGATTCCCGGCATGCCCCAATGGGCGGCTCTGTCGCCGACCTGGGCTTTCGGACAGGTGTGGCGCCACGTGGTGAGCGCCGGGGGACGGCCCAGGCGCCCGAAGAGGAGCGGCCGACCGTGCACCTTCAGGCGGAGTGTCGCCAGGTCGTGGACGTTGTCGTGGATGAGGAGGACGCGCGCTACGTGCCGGGGGTCGTGTTCGGTGATCTGTCCGCCGACGCGACGGAGGCGGAGTCTGGCGGGGCCGCCGGTTTCGCCCGGGACGATGCGCGCCTCGACCAGACGCCGTCGGTCCCACGCCCAGTACGCGCTCTCCCCCAGTAGGTAGAGGGCGCCTGCGCAGAGGACCCATGTGGCGTCCGAGTCCGTCCACAGCAGGAGGCCGAGAAAGCCGAGGGCGCCGGCAGTGACCCCGATGCGCCAGAGCCGCGGAACCATATGCATGCTCTTGTCGTCTGCGTCCCAGAGCAGGTCATCACTCGCAGCCATGCCGCCATCATGGGGTCTGCCCGTCATCGTGGAAAGCCCGGAGTGCGCCTCCAAGGAGCTTTCTTCCGAGGGGACTTAGGGCTGCGCAGGGCTCGTGGGGCCGGCCTCAGGGCTCCAGGACGATCGTGCCGATGGCCGACTCCGGACCGGGACCTTCGGGCCGGTCGACCGTCCACCAGCCGAGAGCGTCCGGGACCTCGCCCACGGCGATCGCAAGGGGCCGCTCCGCCACGGCACCGCAGCCTGCGGCGTCAGGCCCGCTGCCGGAGGGGACCGGGGTGCTTCAGATGGCCCCCGAGCGCTCCACCGGGCCGCTTCGGTCATCAGAGCGAGCGTTGCTCTGCAGGTAACGCAGCCAGGGCGCCAGCTGGAGGATCCCCCACGCGACCTCGACGCTGAGGAACAGCCATACAACCCGCGAGGCACCATGGGCCAGGGCGTACACCATCCAGGTGGAGAACAGGATGCGCGCTGCACCGTCGAACGCTCCGTGCAGGGGCAGCGGCCGGATGACGCGCAGCGCGGCCCAGACGACGACGACCGAACCCATCAGATTCGCGTAGAGGATCTGCCATGTATCGAGTTCGGGCAGGGCGCCCCATCCGAACGCCTCGCCCGACGAGGACAGAGCGTCGTGCACCAGCATGAACGTCCACGGGGTCGCGAACCCCCCGGTGACAGCCAGGTCGTACCAAGCGCTCGCGCGTACGAGCTGGAGATAGGCGGGGCGGGCGAGGGGAGGGGTCATGATGAGGCTCCGGATGGTGGGGGTGCAGGGACACCTCACGCTAAACAGTGGAGTAGGGTCCAAGGTCAAGTCGTCGTCCCGGGGGGCTGGTTGTGCGCATCGGAGAGCTAGCCGCGCAGACGCGGCTGACCAGGGACGCGATTCGGTTCTACGAGGGGCTCGGTCTGATCACGGGCCGACGCCTGGCCAACGGCTACCGCGACTTCCCGCCCGAGACGGTGGCCTGGCTGCACTATGTCCGCACCGCGCAGACACTGGGCTTCTCCCTGACAGAGATCGCGCGGACCGGCGAGGCATTGCGTGGGGTCTCGGACAGTGCGGCAGCCCTGTCCGCACTGCTCGAGGAAAAGATCCGGCTCATCGACGCACGCATGGCTGAACTCGCCACCCTGCGCGCCGAACTTGTCGAGCGCGTCGGCACCGGATGCCCGCTGCGGGCAGTCGCCCCGGATGCGGCAGTGTCCGCAGCTGGCCGCCCCAGGGGTGACCGCAGCACTCAACCGGCAGGCTGAACCGCTCAGTTCCGCGGGCCTTTTCAGGGTTGGCCCGCGATCCGCCGGCTGACCTGGTCGTCACCGAGCCGAGCGGACCGAGGTGACCGAGGTGTACGACTGGCACGAGACGCTCGCCTCCCGCCGACAGGCGCTGCGGGAGCGTCTACCAGCGCAGTCCTCGGCCAGAGGAGGAGTCGGTCACCCGGGCGGACGTCGAAGTCCTGGACCAGGCAGGTGCCGTGGTCGGGGTGGTGGACGCCGGGACCAGGGCGCCGGCCAGGGTGAACCGAGGGCTTCACAGGAGGCCGCGGTGGGCAGGAGTTGACGCTCGATCTCCGCGGCCAGGCTGACCGTGGTGGTGCGATTGCCCCAGGGGTAGGGGTCGGTGAAGCGTCGATCGGCGACGATGACGCAGGCAAGCGCGTGCGCGGCCCCCCACACCTGCTCCAGCTGTCGGTGGCAGCTTCTACTGTTGCCTCATGGGGAACTATTTTCAGACCATCGTCGACCTCGACGCCGCGCATGCCGACGCCCGCACCCTTGCAGGCCGCGGACTCGAATGGCTGGTCAGTGAGGGGATAGTGCGGGCCGAGCTCACCGACTGTGTTCTCGGGGCGCCGTCCGGGTATCCGCCCGGTCCCTCCTGGGCCGAGGCGGTCGGCCAGGAGGACTGGGAGCCCAGCGGCGGACTCAGGATCGAGACCAGCCGCACCGTATTCGACTGCGGTCAGGGCGAACCCAGATTCGCGGTGTGCCCCCATTGTGCCGGGCGGGCGGATTTCTCCACTGACCGGCTGGAGGAGATCGAGGGTGCGTGGGAGCCCTTCGGTGAGGCCATCGACGCCTGGAGCGACACGGGCAGCGCGGCAGTCGCCTGCCCGCATTGTCGGCGTCCCGGTGACCTGACTGCGTGGACCTGGTCGGATGACTGCTTCGCCTTCGGGTATCTCGGTTTCGAGTTCTGGGACTGGCCCGACTTCAGCCCCGGGTTCCTGGAAGGTCTCTCGCGCGCGCTCGGGGGGCATCGCACGGTTCTCATGGCAGGCAAACTCTGAGGAAGCCGGAGTCCGTACGTCCTTTACGTGTGCTCCCCGCGCCCGCGGGGGTGGTCCCTGGCCGAGGCTGGTGTCGGAGTCCGCGCCGAGTTGCCCTCCGCGCCTGTGGGGGTGGTCCCGGCCGCCGACTCGACCAGCCGGCCTTGTGCGCTCACTTGACGACTCGAATCGGTCGGCCTCGTAGAGCACGAGTTCCGGGGGTATGGATGCGGCGAGTGCCGCAGTCGTCCGTGTCGGCTCCGTAGAAAGGGCCGGGCACGTTGAGCCACTTCCGATCCGCCCACTGGCCCAGGAACTGTCCGCGTGCATCGGCGAGTGGAGCCACCGGATCGAAGTAGAGGTGCGCAGCGGAAGGCTAGCCGTCCTCCGATCACGGCGTCGGAGCCGTCCCGCAGGCCGCACTCACCGGGTCGAGCCGCGCTGCTCCGGGACGCCGGTGGCCATGGTGCGGTGTCAGGGCGCGGACGTGGTCCGCAAGGGCGGCCGTGGAGCTGTCCGGACAGCTGAGGCGCGAGCGGCGGCGCGCGGCGCTCGATGGACGGGGCCGTGCCGGAGCTCCCGCCATGGACCGGGACGCGTCCGCACACCATCGGTCTGCCTGAGCGTCCGAGTCCGCCTCATGAGATCTCGGCCCCGGGCGGGCAGCCGCGGGAGTGGGCGCCGTCTCCGTCATGTACCGGACGCGTCGGCCGGGTTGTTGCGCCGGTAGTAGCGGGCGACGCGGGCCCGGTTGCCGCAGCGGGTGGGGGAGCACCAGCGACGGCGGGGGTGTGACGGCAGGAACACCATGACGCAGCCGTCGGCCTCGCACTCTCTGAGCCTGTCGATCGCGGGGGCGCTGAGCATCTCGGCAGCGGCCTCGGCCAGCAGTGCGGCGAGGCGGGTGCCGAGGGGGCCCGTGCGGCGGGAGATGGCAGTGATGGCGGTGCCGTCCCAGCCGAGTTCGCGGACGGATGGCGCCGCACGCTGGGCCTCGGTGAGTCCGCGCAGGGCGGACCCGGGGGGTTCGGTTCGGTCCAGCAAGGCCCGGACGGCGGCTTCGGCGTGTGCTCTGACGGCGTGGACGGGGGCGAGGTCGGCCCGGGTCGGTGCGGTGTCCCGGACCTCTCGCGGGAGCCGGTCCCCCTGAAGGGTCAGCCAGTCGGACAGCTGCCGCGGGGTGGCGAGCAGATCCACGCGCCCGTGGGCGCCCATGGGGCGGGTGTTGACCAGGTCCAGGGCCAGGACCTCACCGGTCAGCGGTGCGCTGTCAGCCATGTCCTAATGCTACATCGCGCACTTGACGCGTTAGTCCGAGTGAGGCTAGGACTAATGCATCTTCACGCCAAGGAGGCATGTGACATGAGGTCCGCGACACCGCCCCGCATCGCTGTTCCGGCCCGGACCGTCCACCGGTTCGTCGAGGTCGATCAGGTGGAGGTCTTCTACCGGGAGTCCCTGCCCGAGCGTCCCGACGCCCCGGTGCTGCTGCTCCTTCACGGCTTTCCCTCCGGCTCGCACCAGTTCCGTCGCCTCATCGACACCCTCGGCCGCCACTACCGCCTGATCGCCCCCGACTACCCGGGCTTCGGACCCACCCGCGCCCCGGAAGGGTTCACCTACTCCTTCGAGCGGCTCGCGGATGTCGTCGAGGGCTTCACCGAACGCCTGGGCCTGACCCGTTTCGCGATGTACCTCTTCGACTTCGGCGCCCCCGTCGGCTTCCGCCTGGCACTCCGCCGCCCGGATCGTGTCGCGGGCCTGATCGTGCAGAACGGCAACGCCTACGCCGCAGGGCTGTCGGAGGCGGCCCGCGAGTTCACCGCCCTCACCCCCGACACCCCCGGCGCCGACCAGGCCGTCCTCGACCTGTTCACCCTGGACGCCACCCGCTCCCAGTACGAGGGCGGCACCGCCGACCCCGAACTGATCGCCCCCGAAGGCTGGCTGCTCGACCAGTACTTTCTCGACCAGCCCGGCCGCAAGCACGCCCAGCGTGCGCTCGCCTACGACTACAAGAGCAACATCGCCGCCTACTCCGACTGGCAGGCGTGGCTGCGCAAGCACAGGCCGCCGACTCTGATCACCTGGGGTAGCCGTGACCCGTTCTTCCCCGAACCCGGCGCGCTCGCCTACCTCTCCGATCTGCCGGACGCCGAACTTCACCTGTTCGACACCGGCCATTTCGCCCTGGAGGACCACTTGCCCGACATCGCCCCGCTGATCGCCGACTTCCTCACCCGCACCTGGGCCTGACCGGCCCGTTCGCACGCGTCGAAGGGGCGCGGCCGAGGCACGCCAGAGGAGCAACGGGATGATCTTCAGGCCCTGATCTGCTCGGATGTGCGCAGGCCGGCGATGTGATCCTTCGTGAGAGCCGTGGTGCGGTCCAGCGGCGCCGGCCGCCGCTCGATGCCCCGTCGTACGACGCAGGGGCCGCAAGCCGAAGCCGGGCCGCCGACACGGCGTCCGCCCGGCCGGGCACGGAACCAGCTACGTGCTCCGGGTCAGCAGACCGGCGTCGATGACCTCGGCGACAAGGGCGGCGCCGCGGCTGTTCTGGTGGATGTGGTCGGTCGTGAGCACGAGACCTCGCCGCCGCGAGATCGTGTCGAGGCTGCGGCGCAGCACCGCATGCTGGAGGAGGACGCCGATGACCGCCGCGGGTGTCGCCTCCCGGTACGCAACGGGCGGCGGGTCCGCTCGGCGCAGTTCCTCGATCTGGCGTTCGTGGAGGGGCAGGTAGGCCACCTCCTCGGCGGCGGCGACCTCGGCGATCATCCGGCTGTAGGCCTGCGATGCCTGTGCCGCTGCTCCGTCGAGTTGTTGGCCGAGTACCGGTAGCGACAGCAGACCGATCGTCGCGTCGGTCTCCGCCCGCAGCCGGGCGACGACGGCTCCCAGGCTCTGCTGGAACCAGCCGGCCGACGGGCGAGCGGGCAGCCGTTTGCGCTTCATGGCCTGCTCGACGGGGTGGCCCGCAAGGCTCGCTCGCGCGTCGTTGGTCCCGATCAGCACGGTGATCACATCGGGTGGATTCGTGACGACGGCATCGAGGCGCTGCAAGAGGTTGTAGGCGAAGTCGCCGTTGGTGCCGAAACGGGCGAGCCGCACGTCACCGGCACAGTGGCGTCGTCCGAGAAGATCCAGGTAGTCGACGCTGAACTGCGCGCGGGTGAGGCTGTCGCCGAGGCACGCGATGCGTCTCGTCACGGTGCTTCCTCGGGGCTGAGCGTGCCGACGCGTTCGGTCGGGCAGGTGTCGGTCCGGGGGCGGTGGTCGGTGCCGAGGCCGGCGGTGACGGTCAGGATGGACGCCGGCCCCGCCATGTCGACCGCGTGCCAAGCCCCGGCCGGATTGACGGTGGCCTCGCCCGGCCCGAGCACCACGTGCTCGGGCACCCCGTCCACGTCGCGGGTGACCGTCACCGACCCGCTGAGGCAGACGACCAGTTCGTCGCCGGCGGGGTGGCGCTCCCAGTGGTCGCCGGGGCCGTCGCCGTCGAAGATCGTGACCATCCGGCCCTCGGCGCCGTCCGCCGCGACAGCGGCGCTGTAGGCCTGGAGCACCTCCGGGTCCCAGGCGAAGCCCTCAACGGGTTTCGCTCGCGAGCCCAGCCCCAGGTGCACGGGGGTCGTCCGCAGGTCGATGGCGTTGTGTTCGTGGTCGACGAGTCTCATGCGGACGATCGTCACAGGCCGGCGACCGGGTGGTCTTGAACGAAAGGGAACGGAATCCGGCACGAAGGGCGGCCGGTCGGCGGCTACCCGGCCGTGACGAGGACTTCGCCGCGACGCCGGGCCCGATGACGAACGCGAAAGCGACGGACCCGCCCCGGCAAGCGCGCGCCTGGTGAAAGAACTCGACGATGACTCCGCCTCCGGCCGGCCCCCGCCACCGATCCGCGAAGGGAGCGGCCTGTCGGTGTCACCGCGCCCGGCCCGGGCCCGCGCCGATGCACGGGCCCTTCCTCCCGGCACGCTTCCCGACCTCGTCAGCGACGGCAGGAGCGCGTCCCTGCAGGGCATGGCCGTCGCAGGCCGCCTGCGGCTCGATGACGCCCGGCAGTGCCGCGAACCGGGCGCGCCGGACGTCGACGCCTGGCGGCCGGCCGGGGGCGTGCGGTGGCTGCCACCGGCAGGTGTGCTCGTGCGGCGGCCGTGACCGGTGGGGGAATGCCGTCTCCCTGGCCGGTCAGAGCTTCGGCGCGGCACCCGGAGGGGCCGGGCGTTTCGGCGCATGATGAGGGCGCGCCGGGGCGTCCGGCTGTCTGTGGTGAGGTTGTCTGTGGTGAGGGCGGGCTGATGCCAGTGGTGGACGGTACGGACGGCGTGCTGGCCGCCATGCTGGCCGCGTCCCACCGTCTTCCCCCGCGTGGCATCCCGGAACTGGTGGGGGAGGCCGGGGAGCGCCTGGGGCTCTCCTCGGCGCGGGTGTACGTGGCCGACCTCCAGCAACGGCACCTGGTCGCGCTGCCCTCTCCTGAGGCGGTGCGGCGTGTCGCCGACGGGGACGGGGGCGAGGCCCCGGTGCAGCTGCCGGTCGACAACTCGCTCGCCGGACACGCCTATCGCACGGAGACGGTCCGCGTGGCGAAGCCGAGCATCGCCGGCGCACCGCTCACCGGTTGGATCCCCGTCGTGGACGGCATCGGCCGCCTGGGGGTGCTGCGTGTCCAGGCCCCGGAACTCGACGCACCGCTCCTCGAACGGTGCCGGGCCCTTGCCGACCTGGTGGCCATGGTGCTGACGACCAAGCAGCCCTACAGCGACGACCTGGCCCGGACCATGCGCACCCGGCCGATGAGCCTGCAGGCCGAACTCCTGTGGGCGTTCCTGCCGCCTCGTACCATCGGCACGGATTCCGTGACCTCCAGTGCAGTCCTGGAGCCGGCCTACGAGGCGGGCGGCGACGCCTACGATCACAGTCTGTCCGGCGGGATGCTGCATCTGACGCTGCTGGACGCCATGGGCCACGATCTCGCCTCCGGGGGTTGCAGCGCCGTGGCGCTGGCCGCCTGCCGTTCCACCCGTCGCGCCGGCGGCGGGCTCGGCGACATCGCGGGGGAGATCGACCGCACGCTGGAGCAGTGGATCCCCGACCGGTTGCTGACGTGCGTCATCGCCGACCTGGACACGGTCACCGGCCGCTTGGACTGGGTCAACTGCGGTCATCCGCCGCCGCTGCTGATCCGTGACCGGCACATCGTGACCGGAGCGCTGGACGGCGTCCCCCACCTGCCGCTCGGGCTGACCGGCTATGACGTGGCACCTCCCCCCGTCCATACGGCCCATCTGGAGCCGGGCGACCGGGTCCTGCTGACAACCGACGGTGTCACCGAAGCGCGCTCGGCCTCGGGGGAGCTGTTCGGGGAACAGCGGCTGGCGGACATCGTGGTGCGCGCGATGGTGGACGGTTTCGCCGCCCCCGAAGCCCTGCGCCGCCTGGTCGAGGAAATCGTCGTGCACCAGGACCAACGGCTCCACGACGACGCGACCATCGTGCTCGTCGAATGGCATCCCCGGCCCTGACGGGACCGTCCGCCGTCCCCGCGTCCGGCAAGCCGGCCGGTCACGGCCGGCGCGGCCTGCTGATGCGCACATCGGTCAGCCTTGGGCGCCCCCGGGTCGCTTGCCGAGGCGGTAGCCGGGCCCGTTCCTGAACGTCTGGCGGCTGGGGTTGCTGAGCCGGCCCGAGAGGGAATCGGCGACGACGTGTGGAACCCCCGTCCAGCGGCGAGTGGCTCACGGCAGCATGGGACGCGCCTTTGGCCGGCGCTGCGGACGCGGTGCCCGGCGGGCTGCGGCCTGCGGGCGCCACGTCGCCACCAGTGCGACGGCCAGGAGCAGTTCGGCGATGTCGCCGCCGTAGTACATGATCTCGGCGCCGCCCCGAACCTGGTCGACGGGGGCGTGGATGTCGATGCCGAAGCCGCCGTACATGAGCTGCGAGATCACCGCGTGCGCGGCGATCGCCACCCCCAGCACCACCAGCCGCACCGGAACCCCGGGCCGGGCGGGGGCGGGGTCGGGTCCGGCCATGACGTAGGCGAACAGGCATCCGGCGAGCAGGAAGTGGGCGTGCAGCAGCCAGTGCATCCCCGTGCCGGCCGACATCGCGTTGTACAGCGGCGTGAAGTACAGCAGCCCCAGCGTGCCGACACTGAGCACGAGCGCGGTCACCGGGTTGGCCAGCACGTGCACTGGCCTGCTCCGCACCAGGCCGACAAGGCGCCGCCCCTGTGCGGCGGGAAGGCTCCGCAGCAGCAGTGTGACGGGCGCTCCCAGCACCAGCCCCAGCGGCGCGTACATGCCGATCAGCACGTGCTGGAACATGTGGCCCCGGAAGTCGCTGTGCGCCCACGGCGCGATCGGAGGCAGCAGCCCCACCGCCAGCAGCACGCACCCGGCCAGGAACCATCCGGTGCGCCACCGGCTCCACCCGGCCTGCGGATGACGCCTCCGCGCGCGGCCCGCCAGCACCAGGTAGCCGCCGGCCAACAGCACGACGAGCACGGCCGGCAGCAGAACATCCAGCGGCAGGCCGGCCGTCTCCTGGTCGTGATGGGGGGAGTGGCCCGTCATGCGTGCCGCACCTTTGACGGCCCGCCATCCTCCGGGGCATGGGGCACCGCCCGGCGCTGCATCAGCCAGCCCACCGCGACCAGGACGGCGCCCAGCAGAAGGAACCCCAGGTCCCACCAGATCTGCTGGTCCCCGGCGTAGACGTGGTGGATTCCCAGGATGTGGTGGTCGAGGACGCCCTCGACGAGGTTGAACAGGCCCCAGCCGACCAGGATCCAGCCCCACAACGCCCCAGACGTCCACAGCCGGCGCCGGTGGTGCGTCACTCGCGCGTACAAGGTCGCCAGACCGGCGAGTACCGCCACCCAGCAGACCGTGTGGAAGATCCCGTCCCACACCGTGTTCATCTCCAGCCCGGACACGGTGTTCGCGGGGTAGTACTCCACCCCGATCCGGTCGTCATTGGTGCTGGTGAGCATGTGATGCCACTGCAGCAACTGATGAAGCAGAATCCCGTCCACGAAGCCACCCAGCCCCACGCCGAGGATGATCCCGGGCAGTTGCAGACTCCGGGGCTCCTGACCCGACATCGCGCTCCGACGCTCCGCGCTCGCACTGCTCGACATCCCGCTGCCCTCCGCTGGCCCGGCGATTGGATACCCGGGTGGGTACCCGACTGCCGGCACTTTCACCACATCAGGTGCGCCTCACCCACGCACGTCGGCTGGATCGAACGGTGGCACGGGCACCGCATTCCAGGACTTCATCCGGGCGAGGGCACGTGCGACCCGGGCGCGGACCCTTGGGTGGTGACCCGCGGGTGGGCGGGGCCGAGGTAGTGGACGGTGCTCCGGGTGGAATGCCCGGTGAGCAGGTCCTGCAGTTCGCCGGCGGCGGTCCTCAGGAGGTGGCCGTCGCGAGTGGCGTGCAGGGTCTCGAGGACGAAGGCGACGTGGGTGGAGTCCTCGGTGACCCGGGTGCGGTGGGCGTCGCGGTGGTTCCAGTGGCGGGTGAGGACGTCCGTGGTGTCGGCGTAGATGATCTCCCCCGCCCTGGGGTTCTCGGTCGTGCCGGGTTCGCCGAGTGGCGTGAAGGTTTCGCTGCTGTCCGCGTAGCGGATCTCGACATCACCGGTGACGCGGTCGAGGTCGAAGGCGCCGGCCGGCAGTCCGTGGCGGACGGAGACGGCGTTGTAGGAGTCGACGGCCGGGTTGATCCGGGGCAGCGACCCCTTCTTCGCCAGACGGCGTCCGAGAGCATCGACGCTCGGGCGGATGCGGCGGGGGTTGGTGCCGAAGGAGCGGTAGGCGGTGTGCCAGGCCTCGATACGCGGGTCGCTCTCGTCGGCGGGGGCCCAGGTGCCGGCGGCGACCTGCTGCTCCAGGTCCTGGAGGGCCGCGGTGGTAGCGGGCCAGGCTTCGCGGCCGCGCAGGCCGGTGGTGATGACGACGGCGACGAGCGTGTCGGGGAAGGCGTCGGCGACGGCGGGGCTGAGGCGGAAGGTGGTCATCGGGAAGAGAATCCGTTCCGGGAGAAGAGTGCTGGGTGGCAGGGCGGCAGGGTCACGGCTTCCAGGTGCCGATGCGGTCCAGGCGGCGTGTCTGCTGGGCGGCGGCGGGCGTGTCGGCAGCCCAGGGCTGTATGACCATGGCGAAGTCCTCCGTACGGGGTGCGGTTCAGGTGAGGGCGAGGAGGCTGACGGCGACGGCGGCGGTGCCCAGGCCGATCAGCTGGCCGGGGTGGATGCGCTCGGCCAGGACGCCGCGGGCGAGCAGCACGGTGCCGGCCGGATACAGGGCGGTGATCACGGCGACGACGGCCAGGTCGCCGCTGCGGGCGGCCAGCAGGAACAGCAGGTTGGCCGCCGAGTCCAGGACACCGGCCGTCGCCGAGATCGCATACGCGGGCCTCTCCGGGCCCAGCCGCCGGAACATCACACCGGCGGCGGCCAGCGTGACGGCCGAGGACACGGCGCGGCCGACAACCAGCGGACCCACGCCGCTGTCGGCGGGCGCCTGGTGCAGGAAGACCAGCTGCAGGGCAATGGCGGCCCCGGCGCCGAGGGCCATCAGCAGCGCGGTACGCGAGGGACGCGCACCGCCGGCGCCGTGCCCGGCGCTGACCAGCACCACCGCCGCCAGCGCCAGCGGCAGGCCGATCAGCCCGGCCGGGCCCAGGCGCTCGCCCTGCGCCAGCCCCACGCCGACCGGCAGCATCGCCGAGACCAGCGCGGTCACCGGTGACAGCACGTTCATCGGGCCGATCGCCAGTGTGCGGTAGAGCAGCGCGAACGCGGCGGCCGACGCGACACCGGAGGCCGCGCCCCAGGCGAGGGTGGCGGGGGCGAAGGAGGCGCCGAGGAAGGGCCACAGCAGCAGTTCGACGGTGAGCGAGGCCGGTGCGGCGATCATCACGGTGCGCAGCACGTGGGCCTTGCGGGCGCCGAGACCGCCGAGGAAGTCGGCACATCCGTAGGCCAGGGAACTGCCCAGGGCCAGCAGCAGAGCGATCACAGGTGGGACATCCCTTACTATCAATGGAACGACTGCACCGTACAACGCACCGACCGACAGTCGTCAACCGAACGACCGAGCGGTGCAGTGCACCGACCCCTGAGCGGAAGGGTGGCAGCGATGGCCGAGACCGAGGCGGCGCTGCGGACGCTCGCGCACAACGTTCGCGCGGCCCGTACCCGCGCCGGACTGTCCCTGGACGAACTCGGCCGACGCGCGAAGGTCAGCAAAGGTGCCCTGGTGGCCCTGGAGAAGGCGCAGGGCAACCCGAACTTCGCCACCCTGGTCCGCCTCGCCGACACCCTCGGCATCTCTGTCTCCGCGCTGATGGAGGGGACCCCCGAACAACGCGTCCGGGTGGTGGGCGCCGATGCCGTCACGCCCCTGTGGAAGGGGGAGCGGGGCAGCGAGGCCCGGCTGATGCTGACCACCAGCGGCCCCGCGCCCACCGAGGTCTGGCGATGGACGCTGCAACCCGGCGAGGAGTACCCCAGCCACCCCCACCAGGCCGGCGTGACCGAGACCGTCAGCGTCACCACGGGCGAGATGGTGCTCGTCGTGGACGGCACCGAGCATCCCGTCGCCGCCGGACAGACCGCCGCCTTCGACGCCGCCCACGCGCACACCTACCGCGGCTCAGGCACCGAGACGTGCCACCTGATCATGACCGTCCACCTGCCCCCAGGCCCCGCGTAGCCCTTCAACGGCTCCCATGCGATCCGGGCTCCGCAGTCGTCGCGGTTCCCGGCGAGCGGCCGACCGACCACGACGAGCAGGCGTCCGCCGGCGCACTGACGACCCGGTGGTCGGTGGAGTGCCGGCAGTTCTTCGACGGCTCGGCGATGGCCTGGGCCCGCGTGGGGACCCAGGTGCCGTCCATGACCAGCACGGTGACCTCGGCGAACCGCTTGCGGGGCTGCAAGGCGACCATTCGCCCGACCTGGTCGATGACCGGTCCGCCGCCGACTTGGAAACCCCGGACAACGGGGCGAGCCGGCACATGGTCAGGTTCGTGGGCCAGTGCGCCGCGACCAGCGGAACACGATGGTCCTCCGGTGAAAGACTCCACGGCCGGCGAACGGACTTGAGTCTCCCGCAGGGGGAGACGCGAAGGTGGGGGCATGGACGGCGACACGCTCTACCCGATCGGCGAACTCGCGCGACGGACCGGTCTCACGGTCAAGACCATTCGGTTCTACTCCGATCGCGGAATCGTGGCGCCGACGGACCGCAGCCCGGCCGGCTACCGCCTCTACGACATCGACGCCGTCGCACGCCTGGACCTCGTGCGGACCCTGCGCGAGCTGGGACTGGACCTCGCCACGATCCGCAAGGTCGTGGACCGCGAGCTCTCGCTTCCCGAGGTCGCCGCGGCGCATGCCGAAGCACTGGCAGTGCAGATCGGCGTCCTGCGCCTGCGGCGCGCGGTGCTGACGGCGGTGGCCGAGCGCGGGTCCACACCTGAGGAGACAGAACTCATGCACCGACTGGCCCAGCTCTCCGGGGACGAACGCCGACGTCTGATCGGCGATTTCCTCGACGCCGTCTTCGGCGGTCTCGACGCCGCCCCCGCATTCGCGGGAGTCATGCGCTCGATGACCCCTGAGCTGCCCGACGACCCGGAGGCGGAGCAGGTCCAGGCATGGGTGGAGCTGGCCGACATGTCGCTGGACCCGGATTTCCGCACCATGGTGCGGCGGATGGTCGAGGACCAGGCAGCCGAGCAGACCCGAACCGGCACGACGGGCCCGCGCCGCGACATCGCCGCGGTCGTCCGTGACCAGGCCGGCCCGGCCCTGACCGCCGGCATCGACCCTGCCTCGCCCCGGGCCGATCCGATCGTCGCAGCGTTCACGGCGCACTACGCGCACCTCCTCGGCCGCCCCGACGGCGTCGAGCTTCGCCGCCGGCTGGCGACTCGACTGGAGAGCGTGAACGACCCCCGCAGGGAGCGGTACCTCCAGCTGCTCGCAGTGGTCAACGGCTGGCCGGCCCCGGAGAGTCTGGCTCCAGTGCTCGACTGGTCCGTCCGGGCTCTGCACGTCCGGACTCAGCAATGACGGGGCGGTCGCACGGCGGCATGGGTCGGACGGCGTCGGGTGAGAACGGCGGCACATACGAGCCGTTGACGACTGCCCCGGTCGTACTCCAGGCGGCCCCGTCGCCGGAGGGGGTACATCGCAGGCGGGGGCCTCCCGTGCTGAAGGGCCTTTCGTGCTGAGGGGCCTCGACGACACCGCATGCCGCTGCGGCAGGTGCAACTGCACCCCGCTCGGGACTGACGAGCTGCCGGGCAGTCCCTCGCGGTGGCTGCCCCGTCCCTCGAGGTCGGAAGCCCGCGGCCCGTACCTGCCTGGACGGCCGGAGTGAAGGGGCGTCAGTTTGCGGGGATCGTTGCCTGGTGTGCTGTGAGGAAGGCGGCGAGGTCCTCGGCGATTCGCTCCGGGTACTCGCCGTTGATCGCGTGGGATGCGTCCTCGTAGGTGTGGACGGTGGCGTCTGGAAGCGCGCGTTCGGCTGTCCTGGCGGCGGTCTGCGGATCGTGCATCACGGACTGGCCGGCGATGATGATCAGCACCGGCATGTCCAGCGTGGCGAGGCGGTCTTCGCTGATGCGCTCAGGTTGGGGCAGCTTCAGCGCGTAGTGCTTCATGCCTGCTTCGATCATCTGGGCCACCGGGACGTCTTCGACGGGCGCTCCGCCCGCGGTGTAGGAGTTGAAGCTGTCGCGCCAGGATTTCGGCGGCCAGGGCAGTGAGGCCGGCAGGGACCGGGCGATGGTTTCCCAGGGCATGTCGTCGAGGACGTACACGGGGTCGATCAAAGTCAGAGTCTCGACGTGGGTCGGCTCGCGCAGGGCGAGGTTGGCGGCGGTCCAGCCGCCGATCGAGAGCCCGACGAGGTGGAAGGATTCTTCCGGCAGTGCGTCGAGGACTTGGTGCAGCCAGGCTGCTTGGTCGTCGTCGCCAGTGATGGGCCGGTCCTGGATGCTCATGCCCGGTTCGCCGAGCAGGTCGACGGTGTAGACGTCTCCGATCGCAAGGAGGCTCGGCAGATTGTCCGCCCAGACCGGTGATGCGGAGGCCCGTCCGGGGAGCAGTACCAAGGGAACACGGGTGTCTGTCCTCCCGGCGAACCGGTACATGCGAACCAGGCCGTAGTCGGTCCGGACGTCGAGCGTCGCCGCAGGCTTCGGGAGATCACGCAGAGCAGCCCTGTAGGTGGAGCGGAACCTGTCCTGACCCTCGGCGCTGTCCCAGTGACCCACCGGGGAGGAGGAGCGTAAGACGCGGGTGACAGCTTCCGTGACACGCCTCCGTCGACGACTTCGCCCAGGCTTCGTCGCCCTTCGCAGGGTGTCGTCCGGGTGAAAGGACGAAGCCAGTCGGGCATCCGGTTCGCCGCTCAGGCCTGCCCTGTGGTTCCCCGCCGTCGAGTCCGTCATGCCAGCACCTCTTTACGCTCAGTCAGCAATGTGACCGTACGGGTTCCCGGCGTTCGGCTCCACCATGCCGGCACCTCCTTGAGGCAGGCGGGATTTCGACCGTACGGCGGACGCCGCCCACGGCAACGGGGCAGCGGGGTCATCCGAGACTTGTCATACTTCCCGAATGGAGAAGCAGGACGCGGAGGCGGCGAGGCGCTGGCTGTCCGATCAGGGTGTCAACCAGGGGCGCGACGGGTGGGTGAGCGACGAGAAGCCGGACGTGGTGCTCACGGCCAACGAGGTGGCGCATTCTTGGGCCGCAGACGTGTTCGCCGAGGACGTGGAGCCTGCCGAGCAACTACGCCTGGCCTTCGGGCTGCTGGACCTCCTCGAGGAATACTGGGTCACGTACGAGATCCGGATCGCGGACGACAGCGCGGAAGGCCCCCTGCCGGCCGATGTGCTGTGGGGCGGCTACCGCCGGCGGTTGGAGGCGGAGCGGGACGTCGAGGCCGTCACCTACTCGCTGTGGGTGGACTGGTTCGAGGATCACACCACTTCCGACACCGCCTTCGCCGAAGTGCTCGGCAGCGACATCGACCGCGTGGTGGCCGACCGGTCGGAACCCCTGATCCGCCGGGCCCGCCGCGTCCTGGAGTGCTCGGGGCCGGTGCGCTGGGCGGTGAAGGAGCCGGCGTACCGAACCGCCACGCGGGTCCCTGCCCTGCACTGTGCCGTCTTCAGAGGCATCCTGGCGAGCTTCCACGACCTCTACGGCGACCTGGAGCCGGCTGCCGCGCTGGCTCTTCTCGACCAGTTGGACCTGCCGACGAACACGCGGCACCGTGCGGAACTGCACCACGTGCTCACCGCCGGGCACAGGAACCGTTACCGGAGCGCCGGCGCCTGGGAGCATGCGGTGCGCTCCTGCGCGTGAAACGGGGGCTGGAGCGCAGGCCGACCGAGGCGGGCGCGGCCGCCGGACGCGACCGCTCACCGCCCCATGCCCCGCCCATCGGGAGCGAGGATTGCCCAGCGCTGCTTGTCGTAGCGCCTGCCCCGGTAAGGCCACGCTGCGCGCCGCACGCCCTCGACGCACATGCCGGCCGGGGAGCTTGCCCGTACTCCGGCGCCCTGCTGCCAGGCCCGAGTAGGGTTGTCGGATGATCGACTTCGTCACCGGTGCTCCGGTCCCCGGCAGTCTGGACGTGACCTGGCACGCGGGCCGTCCGGCCGGCGAACACGACCCCGCCGGTGCCGTGCAGGTGCATGCGTACACCGAGCACACCCTGATCCTGAGGCAGAACAAGTCCGTCCACTTCGAGGCGCCCTTCCTGTTCCTGCTGTTCGGCGAGGAACGGGCGCTGCTGCTGGACACCGGTGCGACCGAGGACCCGGACCGGATGCCGCTGCGGGCCACCGTCGACGCCTTGATCGACGACTGGCTCACGCGGCACCCGCGCCCCCGGTACGGCCTGGTCGTCGCACACACGCACGGGCACGGCGACCACATCGCCGGCGACGCGCAGTTCGCCGACCGCCCGCACACCGAAGTCGTCGGTCCCTCGCTCCCGGAGGTCACGGAGTGGTTCGGCTTCCGTGACTGGCCGCTGCGCCCCGCCGAGCTGGACCTCGGCGGACGGGTGGTCGACGCCCTGCCCGGGCCGGGCCACCAGGACGCCGCCGTCGTGTTCCACGACCGTCACACGGGTCTGCTGCTGACCGGCGACTCGCTCTACCCGGGGCGGCTCTACGTCCGTGACACCGAGGCCTTTTCCGCGACCGTGGACCGGCTTCTCGCGTTCTGCTCGACGGCCCGGATCACTCATGTCCTCGGCTGTCACATCGAGATGACGCGCACGCCGGGAGTCGACTACCCGCGCGGCACCGTGTACCAGCCCGACGAGCCGCCGCTGCAGCTCACCCCTGGGCACCTGCGGCGGCTCCGGCGGGCTCTGGACCGTCGGGAGGAGGCCGCCGGGGACTTCGTCGTGGTCTACCCGAACTGACCGCCCCGGCGCTCGCCGGGACCGGGGCGGGTCGTGCCGCTCGGGCCGCCGGCCGTGTGCCGCGTTACCGCCGGCGGCTGGTGGAACACTGCCGTCGACCACGCGAGCTGCTGAACGACAGCGCCGAGATCGCGCATCTGCAGCTGATCCGGGCGGCGTCGAAGCCGAAACCGGCCCGGTGTCCTCGACCTCTACGTCTTCAGCCCCTCCCGCCGCGTCCACGCCGAACCGCCCGACCGACAGGCCCCGGGGAGGAGGCCCCCGCCCGTGTGGGGGCGTCTTTCGTGCGCGTGTTCCTCCGGGCGACTCCTCGCATGTCCGGCCGGGCGCGGCGCCAGGCGCCGTCGGCGAGCAGCCGCAGGCCGTTGAGGCCGACCAGGACGGTGGAGCCCTCGTGTCCGGCGACACCGAGGGGCAGGGGCAGCGTGCCGACGAGGTCCCAGACGGCCAGGACGGCGATGAAGGTGCCCGCGATGACGAGGTTCTGGATCACGAGGGTGCGGGCGCGGCGGGAGAGGTTCACCACGGTGGGGATGGTGGCGAGTTCGTCGCGGACGACGACGGCGTCGGCGGTCTCCAGGGCGAGGTCGGATCCGGCCCGTCCCATGGCGATGCCGGTGTGGGCGGCGGCGAGGGCGGGGGCGTCGTTGACGCCGTCGCCGACGACGAGGACCCTGGCGCCGTCGTTCCGGAGTTCGTGGACGGCGGCGACCTTGTCCTGGGGCAGCAGGCCGGCCCGTACGTCGGTGATGCCGACCTCGGCGGCGAGGCGGGCGGCTGCGCGCGGATTGTCGCCGGTGACCAGGACCGGGACGCGGCCGGTCAGTTCGGCCAGCGCGCGGGTGGCGGCGGCGGCCTCGGGGCGCAGCCGGTCGGCGATCCCGAGGACGCCGACCGGGCGGCCGTCGAGGGTGACCACGACGGCGGTGTGGCCCCGCTCCTCCAGCGCGGCGGCCAGGGCGGCGACCGGGTGGTCGGTGCCGTGGAGGAGGCGGGCGGGGCTGCCGACCGCGACGGCGCGGCCGTCGATGGTGGCCGTGACCCCGGTGCCGGGCGTGGAGGAGAAGTCCTCGGCCGACGGCAGGTCCAGGCCGCGGGCGCCGGCCGCGTCCACCACCGCGCGCGCGAGGGGGTGTTCGCTGGGGTGCTCGGCCGCCGCGGCGAGGCGCAGGAGTGCGCCCTCGTCGAGGCCGGAGCCGTCGAGCGGGCGCAGATCCGTCAGGCGCGGGGTGCCCTCGGTGAGGGTGCCGGTCTTGTCGAGCGCGACTGCGTCGACCTGTCCGAGGCGTTCCATGACGACGGCGGACTTCACCAGCACGCCGTGGCGGCCGGCGTTGGCCATCGCGGACAGCAGCGGCGGCATCGTGGCCAGGACGACGGCGCACGGCGAGGCGACGATCATGAAGGTCATCGCCCGCAGCAGCGTGGCCTGGAGATCCGATCCCATCAGCAGGGGGACCGCGAAGATCAGCAGGGTGGCGGCCACCATGCCGAGGCTGTAGCGCTGCTCGACCTTCTCGATGAACAGCTGGGTGGGCGCCTTCGTCCCGGCGGCCTCCTCGACCATCGCGACGATCCGGGCGATCACCGATTCCGACGGATCGCGCTCGACCTTCACCCGCAGGGCTCCGGAGCCGTTCAGTGTGCCGGCGAACACCTCGTCGCCGCGTTGCTTGGCGGCGGGCAGCGGCTCTCCGGTGATGGTGGCCTGGTCGACATCGCTCGCGCCGCCGAGCACGCGGCCGTCGGCGCCGATGCGTTCCCCCGGCCGTACGAGCAGGACGTCGCCCACGGCGAGCGAGTCGGCCGGGACGGTCTCCTCGGTGCCGTCGTCCGCGATCCGGGTCGCTGTCTCCGGGGCGAGGTCGAGCAGACCGCGTACGGAGTCCGCGGTGCGGGCGGTGGCGATCGCTTCCAGAGCGCCGGAGGTGGCGAAGATGACGATCAGCAGCGCACCGTCCAGGACCTGGCCGATCGCGGCGGCGCCGAGGGCCGCGACCACCATCAGGAGGTCCACGTCCAGGGTCTTGCCCTTGAGGGCCTTCAGCCCCTCCCAGCCCGGCTCCCATCCGCCGGTGACATAGGTGGCCGCGAACAGCGGTCCCCACAGCCACGCCGGTGCGTCCAGCAGATACAGCGGAAGGGCGGCCAGGAACAGCACGAGTGCCATCAGGGCCCACCGGGCTTCGGGCAGCTCCAGGATCCTGGTGCGCCGCCGGGGCGGCGCCTGGTCCGCACCGGTGGCGGCCTTCGAGGGCCTCTCCAGGACAGAAGACATGACAAAGCACCCCTTCACGGGCGAACAGTGGCGACACGCTCACCATACAGGAATGCATGAACAGGTCTTCAGATGTCTTTCGTATCATGGTCGCATGGGCCACGGATCGAACGCCACCACCAGCGCAGGCACCCGCGAGCGCCTCGACGCGGTGGGCGCCGGCGATGTCGCCGCCACCTTTCAGGCCCTCGCCACGCCCTCGCGGTTGTACATCCTCGCGCGCCTGCGCGAGGGGCCGACCTCGGTCGGCGAGCTGGCGGCCGCCGTGGGGATGGAACCCTCGGCCTGCTCCCACCAGCTCCGCCTGTTGCGCAACCTCGGCCTGGTGACGGGGGAGCGGCGCGGACGCTCGATCGTCTACGCGCTGTACGACGACCACGTCGCCGAACTCCTCGACCAGGCGCTCCACCACGTCGAGCACCTGCGCCTGGGCCTCCGTGACCTGCCCGCCGGACTCGCCACGCCGGCCGCCGCCGAGTGACCCCGAGGGCGGCCGAGGGGGTGTCCGGGCGCGTCGTCCACGGCTGCGCGACTCGCGCCTGGTTCGCGACCGGAGCCTGGGCAGGGGGCGAGGACGTCACCCCGGTCGAGGGATGACGACGACGACGGCACACGGGCACGCCGGCCCGGTCGTGGACCGCTGCCCGGGGCAGCGTGCGCTTCACTCGTCGAGGATGTGACAGAGCGCGGGCCAGGCTCCTGGTGGGCGCCCGTGCTGATCAGGCAGTGATCAGCAGGGTGAGGAGAACCGACAGGGTGCCGGCTGTGAGCGCCGCTCCCACGACGGTGAACACCAGGTGGATCGACGAGCTGTCCCACCCTCGGATCTCGAAGCGGCTGGGGTTCTTCTCGTCGTAGAGGACCGTGACAGAGCTGCCGATGGCGTAGCCGTGGAGAACGGTGCCCCGGCCGAAGCCGGAGGGGTATGTGCAGTCGCGGCCGTCCCGAGTCGTCCAGGCCACCACGGGGTGGTGGTAGGTGGCTCCCTCGTCGCCTCGCCGGGTGTCGTGACGCACGACTCGGCCTACCGCCGTGACTCCGGTGTGTCGGAGCTCGCTGGCGCGGCGGAGCCCGTACACGCCGATGCAGAGGAAGCTCACGCCGATCAGCAGCGGTATGAGCGAGAAGAGCCATTCACGTTTCATGTGGTGTCCGACGCGCAGGTGAGGGCATTGGTTGCCGGGGCGGACATGACCCTGTGGTGCCGTGCCGGAGGGCAAGCCGGGGTTGCCGCAGGTCGGTGCGGCGTCATGGCCGGCACGGTGGGGATGAGTCCGCCCGACTGGTCGACGGCGGCGGGTGTCTTCCCGTCGGCCGCGATCGTGACTCGGGAGCGCAGGAGCTGTCCGAGATCTCGTCCTCAGTGTGTGGCGGACTGGGAGCGCTCCCAGTTGGCTGTACCGGGATGGTGCCGCGGCCGGGCGCCCCCACCGGCGCCGTTGGCTCGCGGGGTGGGCGCCCGATGGGTGGCCGAACCCGCTCCCATGTCCGGGGCGGGTGCGCCGGACGTGGCGCGAGGGGTTGACATGCCCCCTCCAGGCGCCCACAGTTCCAAAGTCCCCGCAGGCGTGGGAGCGCTCCCGTGCCTGTCCGTAACCGAGTAAGGACCCAGGCGTGAGACATCTCCTGCGCTTACCCCAGCCCGCCCGCCGTCGCGGGTACCGCCGCGGAAGCCGCCTCGTGGGCACCGCGGTCATGGGCGTCCTGATCGCCGGCCTCGTCGCGGCCCCGGCCGGATCCGCCGAGATCCCGGACACCCGCGCCGCCGAGGGCGCCGAGCAGATCGTCAACGGCGACTTCTCCGCCGGCACCGCCCCCTGGTGGTGGACGCCGAACAGCCCGGCCGCGGTCACCGGCGGCGAACTGTGCGCTGACATCGCCGCAGGCACCGCCAACCCCTGGGACGCCATCATCGGGCAGGACGGTGTCGACCTGCTGGCCGGCGAGGGCTACGTGCTGAGCTTCACCGCGCACGCCACCGTCCCCGTCGCGATGCGCACCGCCCTGCAGATGGCCGTGGAGCCCTACACGGCTGAGCACCTCTCGACCGACCGGATCACCACCGAGCCGCAGACCTTCACCCACACCTTCACCGCGAAGGCCGACAACGACGCCGCCCAGCTCGGCTTCCAGGTGGGCGGCCACGAGCAAGCGTTCACCCTCTGCCTGGACGACGTCTCACTCACGGGCGGAACCGCGCCCCCGCCCTACCAGCCGGACACCGGCTCACCGGTCCGGGTCAACCAGGTGGGCTACCTGACCGAAGGACCCAAGATCGGTACGTTCGTCACCGAGGCGGCCGAGCCCGTGACCTGGACCCTGAACGCGCCCGACGGCAGCGCGGCGGCCACCGGCACCACCAGGGTGTTCGGCCAGGACCCGACCTCGCGCCAGCATGTGCACACCTTCGACTTCGGCGAGTTCACCAGGGCCGGCCAGGACTACACCGTCACCGTCGCCGGCGAGACGAGCGAGCCGTTCGCCATCGGTGACGACCTGTACGCACAGCTGCGCACGGACGCGCTCGCGTACTTCTACCACAACCGCAGCGGCATCGGGATCGACGCCGGCCTGGTCGGCGAGGAGTACGCCCGGCCCGCCGGACACCTGGACGCGGCACCCAACCAGGGCGACGGTGACGTGCCGTGCCAGCCCGGTGTCTGCGACTACCGGCTGGACGTGCGCGGCGGCTGGTACGACGCCGGGGACCACGGCAAGTACGTCGTCAACGGAGGCATCTCGGTCGCCCAGGTGATGGCCACCTACGAACGCACCCTGACCGCCCGGAACGCCGACGGCGAACCCCTGGGCGACGGCCGGCTGCGGGTGCCCGAGCGGGGCAACGGCACCCCGGACATCCTGGACGAGGCCGCCTGGCAGCTCGACTTCCTGATGAAGATGCAGGTCCCCGCCGGTGAGGAACTGGCGGGCATGGCGCACCACAAGGTCCACGACGAGAAGTGGACAGGGCTGCCGCTGCTGCCGCACCAGGACCCGGAGAAGCGGGAGCTCCACCCGCCGTCCACCGCGGCCACCCTCAACCTGGCAGCGGCCGGTGCCCAGTGCGCCCGCCTGTTCCGGCCGTACGACGCGGCCTTCGCCGACCGTTGCCTGACCTCGGCCACCCGGGCCTGGCAGGCCGCTCTGGCCCACCCGGAGGTCTACGCCGGAGCCGGCGACAACGTCGGCGGCGGCGCCTACGAGGACGCAGACGTGAGCGACGAGTTCTACTGGGCCGCGGCGGAGCTCTTCGTCACCACCGGCCAGGACGGCTACCGCAGGCACCTGCTGGACTCCCCGCTGCACGGGGACGCGGACAAGGTCTTCCCGCGCGGCGGCATGTGGTGGGGCGGCACCGCGGGTCTGGGCGCGCTGTCCCTGGCCACGGTGGACAACGGCCTGACGGCCGCCGAGCTGGCCGGGGTGCGCTCCCTGGTGACCACGGGCGCCGACCGCTACGCCGCGGACGCGCGGGCCGCCGCCTACGGCGTGCCCTACGCCCCGGAGGACAGCCGCTATGTGTGGGGGTCCAACAGCGGAGTGCTCAACAACATGGTGGTGCTCGGGGTCGCCCACGACCTGACCGGTGACACGAAGTACCGGGACGCACTGCTGGGCGGCCTGGACTACCTGCTGGGCCGCAACCCGCTCAACCAGTCCTACGTCACCGGGCACGGCGAGCGTGACTCGCACAACCAGCATCACCGGCACTGGGCCCACCAGCTCGACCCGAGCCTGCCCAACCCGGCACCCGGCTCGGTCGCGGGCGGCCCCAACGTCGACATCCAGGACCCGATCGCCCAGGACAAGCTCAAGGGCTGCGCTCCGGCCATGTGCTACATCGACGACATCGGCTCCTGGGCCACCAACGAGGTGACCATCAACTGGAACGCCCCGCTCGCCTGGGTCGCCTCCTTCGCGGACGATCTCGGCGGCTCCGGCGCCACGGATCCCGACCCGGCCGCGTGCGAGGTCGGCTACGTGTCGGACCGCTGGAACGGGGGCTTCACCAGCCGTGTGACGGTCACCAACACCGGCACCGAGGCGATCAGTCCGTGGACGCTGACCTGGTCGTTCGCCGACGACCAGCGGGTCACCCACCACTGGAGCAGCCGGATCGTCCAGACCGGGCGAGAGGTCGCCGCGCACCCCGCCTCGTGGAACGGCACCATCGCGCCCGGCGGTTCGGTGGACTTCGGCTTCAACGGCACCTCCGGCGGCGGGGCGGTCGACCCCACCGCCTTCGCGCTCAACGGCGAACCCTGCACCACCGGCTGACTGCGCGCCGCCCCGCACCCCGTGGTGCGGGGCGGGTCCCGGCCGGAGGCCGCCGCGCCGCCCGCGACGGCCTCCTGGCCCGGCCCGCGCCCCTCCCCACCCGCCACGAACCCTGCCGCCCGGCGGACACCGTGTGAGCCCGGAC
This sequence comes from Streptomyces sp. T39, assembly GCF_008042045.1. Taxonomy (GTDB): domain Bacteria; phylum Actinomycetota; class Actinomycetes; order Streptomycetales; family Streptomycetaceae; genus Streptomyces. Next base: position 7,027 of record NZ_RDBP01000053.1, on the reverse strand, counting down.
GCGCCCCGGTGCTGCACGCAACCGACCTGGCTCAGAGAGCGGCCTCGCGCGAGGCGTCTTCACCCTGCCGAGGCGCCGTGTCGAGAACGGCGTCCAATATGCGCCGGGAACTCTCGAGTTGGCTGATCGTCTCGGTGATGCGGGCGCGTTCGCGCCGCAACTCCCCGATGAAGGTCGGGCAGCCGGACGGCACCCTCAGTTCATCCGTGTCGCGCACACAATGCACGACCTTGCCGATCACCGCGGTGGAGAGCCCTGCGGCGAGCATGGATCGAATGTGGCGCACCATGGCGACATCTGCCTGCGCGTACTCGCGGTAGCCGTTGCCCAGCCGTGCCGGCCGGAGCAGACCCTGTTCCTCGTAGTAGCGCAACAGCCGCCTGCTCACCCCGGTTTCGCGGGCGAGATCGCCAATTCGCAAGGCCTTCTCCTTGACCTTCACAGTGATGTGATGCCTTACCGTCCCCAGTATCGCTGATCACACAATGGAGGGGTCGGATCATGCCTGGTGCAGTGATCATTGGTGCGGGACCGGGGATCGGGCAGGCAGTCGCCCGTCGGTTCGCCAGGGAGGGGATGCCGATCACACTGATCGCCAGGAGGGAGCAGGCGCTGCGTGTCGTTGCGGACGGGCTCGCTCCCTATGGCGTCCCGATCATTGCGCTGCAGGCCGACAGCACCGACCGGGCCGAGTTGGACGCGGCCCTGGACCAGGCCGTCGGCGAGCACGGCGTACCGGAGGTCGCCGTGTACAACGCCGCGCTCGTCCGCGCGGACGAACTGGGCGAGTTGTCGGTGCGCGAGCATATGGAAGCATGGGCGGTCAACGTGGTCGGCGCGCTGAATGCCGCAGCGCGCCTCGCCCCGGCGATGGCAGCTCGGGGGAGCGGAACGTTCCTTGTCACCGGCGGCATGCCCGAACCCAAGCTGGAGTATGTGAGCCTTTCCCTGGGCAAAGCGGGCGTCCGGACGCTGATCGCGCTGCTCGATCAGCAGTACGGCTCCTTCGGAGTCCACGCGGCGAGCGTCACCGTGGACGGCCCGGTCGCCCCTGGCACCGACTTCGACCCCGACGTCATCGCCGAGCACTACTGGCGCCTGCACACGCAGCCACGCCACCTGTGGGACCGCGAGGCGCTGCACATGGGCCGCTCTTGAGAGTCGACGGCTTCGTTGCCCGGCTCGCCGGGCCGGGGTCCGGCCCGGCCTCAGGTGCCGTACGCGACACCTCGCCCGACGGTGGTCACCCGCAGTCGTTCCCGACACCTCCGCCGCCCGCAGCCTGAGACGGGCAGTCGTGCCGAGCCGTCCCGGTCCTACGGGACGGCCGCGCGGGTTGCCCACGGACCCCTCGTGAACAGGTCCCGGCGTTCGTCCCCCGCCTGTCGCCATCCACGCCGCACCGAGCGCCACCCGCGCGGAGCAACCTCACCGCTGCTGCATCAATCATGACAGAAGGTGTCGGGTTTACGGCCGACGATGGACGCATGCGCGAAACCCCAGAAGAACTCGACAAGCTCCAGTCCCTCCTCGACTCCTCCCTCGCCGGCTCGACCGCACACCTTCGCTCGATCGTCGAGGGCCGCACCATCACGGCGGCGCAGCTCACCGGGGTCCTCACCGGCATGTGCACGCTCGCCCTCTCCACGGTGACCGCGAAGGGCGAACCGCGGATCAGCGGCGCCGACGGGCACTTCCTGCACGGCCGGTGGCACTTCGGCACGGCCCGCAACGCCGCCAAGGCCCGTCATCTCGCGGCCCGCCCGGCCGCCAGCGTCGCGCACATGCGCGGCGAGGACCTCGGCGTGTTCACCCACGGCACGGTGGAGGAGCTCAACCCCGAGGACGCCGAGACCACGGCCGACTGGCAGGAACTCCTCGCCTACTTGGCGGACTTCTACGACGACGACGCCTTCGACTGGAACCGCGAGGTCGTCTACTACCGGCTGAACCCGCACTGGATGACCGTCTACGCCCCCGACCTCGACAAGCTCACCAGCACGTGACGCCGGGCCCGTCGACGAGTGACGAGTGCTCTGCAGGTGGCCGCGGAATGCCAACCGGTCCATCCCTGGTGAGCTGCTCCACCCGCATCTCCGAGGTCCCACTCGGTCACAGGGCCCCCGTTGAGCGCCAGTTCCCACGAGTGTGACGGGAGGGGCGCGAGGGCTCCCCGCCCACCCGGACCGCTCGGCGCCCGTGTCGGGGCGGCCCTGGGCGAGCGGTTGGGCGAACCGCCCTCGTTCGTCGCCTTCGAGGGCTACGACACGATCGTTGTCCTCGCCGAGGTGCTGCGTGCGCACGGCACGGACCGGGCGGGCACGGACCGCGCGGGGCCGGGGGCAGGGGGGTCGGGTGCCCGCGGAGGGCCCGGTGGTCAGCCGGTGTGCAGGATCCGGAAGCTGCTCGGGTCCGCCGGATCCCGGTCGGCGACCTGGACCGGCGCCCAGGCCCACTGCCACACACCCGTGCCCGGCGTGCGGGAGAAACGGACCGGCCCCCTGGTCCCCTCGACCGCGACGCGCCCCCAGGACGCGGCGACGGCCGCCCGGTCCGTGCCGTGCGCACGCAGCACCTCGGCGAGGACAACGATCGTGTCGTAGCCCTCGAAGGCGACGAACGAGGGCGGTTCGCCCAACCGCTCGCCCAGGGCCGCCCCGACACGGGCGCCGAGCGGTCCGGGGGGCTCGGGCAGATAGCGCAGGAACGGGACGGCCGCGCCGTCGGCGCCCAGCGACGTCGCCCAGCCGGCGAACTCCGGCTGTCCGGCCGGGGCGCCGATCATCAGGCCGGCGAGGCGCGGGTCGCGGCGGACGGCCGCGACGACGGGCACCGCCGGATCCGGGTACCCGGTCAGCAGCAGGAGAGCGGTGACGCGATGACCGGCGAGGGCGTCGCACACGGCCGCCGGGGCGAGTGCGCTCGCGTCGAGTTCGACGACGGTGCCGCCGAGCGGCGCGAGGCGGTCGCGCAGGATGCGGGTCCCGGACGCCCAGTAGACGCTCGGGTCGGCCGCCACGGCGATGCGGCGGTGGCCCGCGCCGAGGAGGAAGTCGGCGTAGACCCGCCAGCCGTGGGACTGCGCGGGGGCGAGGCGCGCGACCCCTTCCGCCAGCCGGTCGGTGAGCGCGTCGAGGACCGCCGACGAGCAGAGGAACGGCAGGCCGAGGGCGTCCGCCCGGGCGGCGGCGGCGCGGGCGACGACGCTGTGGTACTCCCCCGCCAGCGCGGCCACGCCCAGGTCCGCCAGTTCGTCCACGGCCGCCTCGGCCCGCCGCGGATCCGCGGCGGTGTCCCTGACCACCAGGGAGAGGGGTGCCCCGCCGATCCCGCCGGAGTCGTTGACGTCACGCACGGCCAGTTCGAGTCCGGCGAGCAGCTGCCGGCCCGCCTCGGCCCAGCCGGGCGGGGTCAGCGGTGCCAGAGCACCGATCCGCACGGGCGGCCGGCCCTCCGGCTCCGCCGCGGACGGTGACGACGGCGTGTTCATGAGCGGGCGCCCTCCCTTGCCGGATGTGTGCGCCGTGCACGGCGCACGGCGGCAGGTTCCGGGACGTCCGCCCCGCGCGCCGCGCCGGACGCGCCCCGGTGACCATGCCGGACATTGATCCACCGCCCCCGCCGCACGGCAACCGGATTTCCGGCCGCCGGACGCAACTGCCCGGCGGCGGGGGCGGGTCGGCCCCCCAGGCGTCTACCTCCCGCCCACCGGCCCGCCGCCCGCCCTGCGGGCGACCCGCTTCAGGTATCCGTCGCGGTCCAGCGGATCGGCGTCCGTACGCGGCCGGACCGGCGGAGCCCCGGTGACCGGCCGGTAGTGGTCGAAGGCGGTCTCCAGCACGCCCTCCCCGCTGGTGAGGGACGGGACGCGGCGTTCCAGGGCGTGCACGGCGGCGGCCGGCAGGTCGCCCTCGATCACGTACGAGCGCGCCTGCGGGAGCGTGGTGCGCGGTACCGCGCCGTGGCGGGTGAGCGCGGCGAGCACCGGTCCGTACTGAACGGCGGGCACCTCCAGCCGGAAGCGGTGCACGGGTTCGTGGACGCGTGTGCCGGCCCGGCGCAGGGCGCTCATCAGCACCAGTGGGGTGAGGTTGCGGAAATCGCCGGCGGTGCTCGACATGCTCTTGTCGAAGACGGCGTGCGCATGGCTCTGCCGGGCCGCGTACCCCGAGTGGGTCAGCGTGACCGTGCAGTCGTCCACCTGCCAGCCGTACAGACCCTGTTCGAGCGTGCGGGCCACCGTCTCCTCGATCGCCGTGACGAACGCGGCGGGAAGCGAACCCGGTTCGACCTCCAGCCGGAACGCGGACCCCGAGCCGGCCTCCGCCGGATCGACCCGCAGGCCGACGGTGGCGAGGTACGGATTGGGGTCGGTGCGGAGGAACTCGGCCGCCGAGCCCGATCCGGTGAGCCGCTCGGTGTGGACGGTCGTCGTCGCGCGGAACGTCACGCCGATCCCGTACTCCTCCGCGAGCGTGGCCTCGACGACCTCCTTCTGCACCTCCCCGTAGAGGGAGAGCGAGGTCTCGTGCCGCACGTCGTCCTGCCGCAGGCCGATCAGCGGGTCCTGCTCGGCGAGGTGGGCGAGGGCCTGGTGGAGGGCGCCGCGCTCCTCGGGGCGCACCGGTTCGACCACCGTCTCCAGGCTCGGCGGGGCGAAGTGGCCGCCGCGGGCGGCGTCCGGCCCCGGGGCGCCGACCCCGTCGCCGACGCGCGCCCGGGCGAGGCCGCGGACCACGGCGATCTGCCCCGCCGACACGGCGTCCCGGTCCACGGTCGCACCGTGTCCGACGACGCGGATGCCGGTGACCCTGGCAGGGTGGCCGTCGCCGCCGACCGGAACCCGGTCGCGCAGACGCGCGGTGCCCGAGAACAGGCGCACCCACGCCGACTTCTCGCCGTCCGGACCCCGTTCGACGGCGAACACGGTGCCCGAGAGGGGGCCGCCGGGGTCGCCGCCGGCCGGCGGCAGCAGCGCAGTGATGCCTTCGATCAGACCGTCGACACCGGCGCCGGTGATCGCGGATCCGAAGTACACCGGATGCACCCGGCCCTGACGGGTCGCCGCCGCGAGCGCGCGGCCGAGCCGCTCGTCCGACGGCAGCTCCCCGTCGACGTAGGCGGCGAGCAGCTCGTCGTCGGAGTCGGCCAGGAGCGTGGTCAGTTCGGCGCGGAAGGACCGCCCGGCGCGGGGAGCGCTGGACGCCGCGGGGGTACCGAGGGCCGCGGTGCGGCTCATGGCGATGTGCGCGGGCGTCAGTTTCTCGCCGATGGACCGCAGCAGCTCCTCCCGGCGGGCTCCGCCGCGGTCGATCTTGTTGACGAAGATCAGTGCGGGCAGCCGCAGCCGCCGCAGGACGCGCATCAGCACCCGGGTCTGCGCCTGGACGCCCTCGACCGCGGAGACCACGAGCACCGCGCCGTCGAGGACGCCGAGCGCGCGTTCCACCTCCGCGACGAAGTCCGGGTGGCCGGGGGTGTCGATCAGGTTGACGGTGGTGTCGCCCGCGTCGAAGGAGGCGACGGCCGCCTTGATGGTGATGCCGCGCCGGCGTTCCAGCGCGAGGGTGTCGGTCCGGGTGCTGCCGGCGTCGACGCTGCCGAGTGTGTCGATGGCGTGCGTGCGGTGCAGGAGCCGCTCGGTCAGGCTCGTCTTGCCGGCGTCAACATGCGCCAGGATTCCCAGGTTCAGCGTGTGCACGAAGTGTCATGTCCTCGAGATGGGGGGCGTTTCCTTCCTGGGTGGACATGAGAGTTCCGCGCATGATCTGGCCTCCTGGATCGGTCCGGCGTCGTTCGCCGGTGCACCGCGAGTGCAGCAGACGGGCCGCCTCGCGGACAACCGGATTTCGCGGCACGCCACGGCTCGGCGCCGGGGCGCCGGGTCGTGGCGCCGGGCCGTTCCGGCATCCCCGTGCACGCCGGAACGGCCCGGCGGGATCAGTGGAGCCGGGCCACCGCGGTCGCCGTGGTGCGGGTGAACGCGGCGAGCGGGCCGGCGAGCTGGGCGGCCTCGGCCGGGGTGGCGGCGACGGTGGTCGTCTGGCGGGCACCGGTGTCCAGTTCGGTCCTGAAGTCCCGGTACCTCGTGCCGGACGCGGGCGTCGTACCCGCCGTGCAGAACGACTCGTCGGCCGGAAGCCCCTTGCGCACCGGGTCCGCCGTCCAGGGCGTGCTCGCCGCGGGCAGGTCGCCGGGGGCGAGGAAGCGCGGCACGGCGGCGGAGTACGCCGTGGGAAGGGCGACGGCGGGCGCGGCGGCCGCTGCGGTCAGTGCGGCGCTCAGGGCGAGGGCCGCGGCGGTGCGGATGCGGGTGTGGTTCATGGCTGGTGTTCCCCGTATGTCGTTGCCGGTCGAGAGGCACCAGCGTCCGCGCGGCCCGGCCCGGCGGGCAATGTCCGACGGGGCATCAGGAACGGTGGAACCGTTTCACCCCCGATGACGTGGGGGTTTCACAGAGGGGTGAAACGCGCCCCGGGACGTGCGCGGGAAGGGAGCGGCATGGCGGACACCCCGCGCCGTACGGACGCCGAGGCCTTCGCGGCCCGCCTGCACGCCCTGCGCAGCGCTTCCGGCCGGAGCTACGAGTCCCTCGCACGCCGCGCGGGGGTCGGCGCGGCGACCCTGCACCGGTACTGCTCGGGCCGGACCGTTCCGATGGAGTTCGCCCCCGTGGAACGCCTGGCACGGGTGTGGGGCTGCTCCGCCGCGGACCTCGCCCTGAGCGCCGCACTGACCGCAGCGGCCGCCGCGCCCGCCGTCGCCCTTCCCACGGCGTACTCCGCCGCCGTGCCGCGCTTCCTCGCCCCCGGCGACCTGCCCGCGGCGAGCACGCCCTGGACGGCGGACCCGGTGCGCAAGGGGCTTCCGGCCGACGAGTCGTTCTGCACGGCGGGTACGACGCCCGCGTCCGGCACGAGGTACCGGGACTTCAGGACCGAACTGGACACCGGTGCCCGCCAGACGACCACCGTCGCCGCCACCCCGGCCGAGGCCGCCCAGCTCGCCGGCCCCCAGCTCGCCGGCC
>NZ_RDBP01000052.1:4761-33064 GCF_008042045.1 Streptomyces sp. T39 | reverse complement strand
CCTGACCGGCCGCGAGCTGGTGCAGCCGCAGCCGCTGGACGAAGTCCGGCTCGGCGTTGACGACGGTGATCCCGACGTCCCCCGGGGACAGCCGGCGGGCCAGGGACCCGGCCACGTGGGCCCCGGCGTAGCCGGCACCGAGGACGACGATGCGATGCTTCATGTCCCGCTCCTGTCGAGTCGCTTGCTTCCGGTGACTTGACGGGACAGCGCCGCGAAGTCTGACAGGAATCATCTGTGACGTGGGTCATACGAGTGGTGGCCCTCCACCCGGCCTTCGGCTCAGCTGCCGAGTGCGTGCCCGGTCGTCGCATCCACATGGTCCGGGACCTCGTCGTGGTGATCGCCCACGGTCGGCGTCCCGGTGGGCTCGAACATGAGGATCGCGGCCCCGGACGGAGCGTGCGGCTTGTGCTCCGTACCCCGGGGGACGGTGAAGACCGCCCCCTTCGGCAGCAGGACCGTGCGCTCCCCGTCGGGCTCGCGCAAGGAGATCCGCAGCTCGCCGTCGAGCACCAGGAAGAACTCGTCGGTGTCGTCGTGGGCGTGCCAGACGTGTTCGCCCCCGACCTTGGCGATGCGGACGTCGTAGTCGTTGACGCGTGTGACGATACGGGGGCGGCACAGGGCGTCGAAGGAGGCCAGGGCCTTGCTCAGGGAGATGGGTTCGTCGGTCATGGGCTCATCCTGGGCCGTTTCGCCCGTCCGGCGTGAGTGCTAGGAATCGCACATGCCGAAAGAATCCTCTCAGGCGCCCTCCCCGCCGGGTGCGCACCGGGTCGTCGTGATCGTCGACGAGAACTCGAACCCCTTCGAACTCGGCTGTGCGACGGAGGTCTTCGGTCTGCGAAGACCGGAGATCGGCCGCGATCTCTACGACTTCACCCTCTGCTCCCCCGAGCCCCGCACCCTGATGCGGGACGGATTCTTCACCCTCACGGGAGTCGCCGGCCTGGAGGCGGCGGACACCGCGGATACGCTCATCGTCCCCAACCGCCCCGACGTCGAGGTGCCGAGGCGCCCCGCCGTGCTCGACGCGGTCCGACGGGCGCACGCGCGCGGCGCTCGGCTGGCCGGCTTCTGCAGCGGCGCCTTCACGCTGGCCGAGGCCGGTGTCCTCGACGGGCGCCGGGCCACGGCGCACTGGCAGTGGGCGGACGTCTTCCGGGCCCGCTTCCCCTCCGTACAGCTCGCGTCGGACGTGCTCTTCGTGGACGACGGCGACATCCTCACCGCCGCGGGGAGCGCGGCCGCGCTCGATCTCGGGCTGCACATGGTCCGCCGTGACCACGGGGCGGAGATCGCCAACTCCGTGAGCCGGCGCCTGGTCTTCGCGGCGCACCGCGACGGAGGCCAGCGGCAGTTCGTGGAGCGCCCCGTGCCCGACCTGCCCGAGGAGTCCCTGGCCCCCGTTCTGGCCTGGGCCCAGGAGCGGTTGGACGCGCCGCTCACGGTCTCTCACCTGGCGGCGCGTGCGGCGGTCAGTCCGGCGACGCTGCACCGCCGCTTCCGGGCGCAGCTGGGAACCACGCCGCTGGCGTGGCTCACGGGGGAACGCGTCGCCCTGGCGTGCCGGTTGATCGAGCGAGGCGAGGGCCGCCTGGAGGTGGTCGCCCGGCTCAGCGGTCTCGGCACCGCCGCCCATCTGCGAACGCTGTTGCGCCGCGAGACGGGCATCACCCCGTCGGCGTACCGGCGCCGGTTCGGACCGGCCGCCGATTGACGGCAGGACACCGCCTCCGGCGCAACCGCGGACCCCACGAGCGGGGTTGCACGGCCGCGCGGGGCGGGGCGCCTGCGCCGGTCCCGAGACGGGACGGGGCCGCGCGGCTGATGCCGCGCGGCCCAGTCACGTGATGTGCGGATCCCACCACCGTCCGGCGAAGGCCCTTTCCCGCCTAACGGGGCGGAGCCGCGCGGAGGCGGCCCTGCGCCGCGGGCGGGGTGCCCTGCGTCGCGCGGTCGGTGGTGGAGAGGGTCAGGCCGGGTTGATGTTCTCCGCCTGGGGGCCCTTCTGGCCCTGGACGACGTCGAACGTCACCGCCTGGCCCTCCTGGAGCTCACGGAAGCCCGAGGAGTTGATCGCGGAGTAGTGGGCGAAGACGTCCGGTCCGCCGCCGTCCTGGGCGATGAAGCCGAAGCCCTTCTCCGCGTTGAACCACTTCACAGTTCCTGTAGCCATGTCTCATGCCTTCCAGCCGATGAACGCCTCCCACGCCATGCGGGAGGCGGAGGTGATCGCCCTGGTTCCTGCGGCACAGCACAGCAGAACGCCCACGCCGAAGGCGTGGGCAAAGGGAACTTCCGAACCACGACAGCTGACGCAGACGCTACACGTCCGCACACCCGGTCACCATAGGAAACGGCCATTGCTCCACCTCCGGCCCATGTGCCGGGGCCCGCCGGCGTCCAGCGGGCCGCCCCGCATCAGCCCACGGGCGGCGATTGCGCCGACTCGGCGGCGCGGCGGTATTCGGCGTTGATGCGCTGAGCCTCTTCGAGCTGGTCCTCGAGGATGATGATCCGGCAGGCGGCCTCGATGGGTGTGCCCTGGTCGACGAGTTCGCGTGCGCGGGCGGCGATGCGCAGCTGGTAGCGGGAGTAGCGCCGGTGGCCCCCCGCGGAGCGGAGCGGGGTGATGAGGCGGGCCTCCCCGATGGCACGGAGGAAGCCCTGGGTGGTACCGAGCATCTCAGCGGCCCGGCCCATAGTGTAGGCGGGGTAGTCGTCGTCGTCGAGACGGCCGAACGAGTCGTCTGCTGTCATTGCACCTCTCTCGTGGAAAACGCGTCGGGGGGCCCGGGTGCCGTACCGGCACCCGGGCCCCGAAGGAACTGCTACACCATCTGTCGGCCCTGATGCTGCACCGACCTTCTGTGTCCGCCGACCCGACCTGTATGGCGTCGGGACCGCGGGGATCGCGGTTGCTTGACCGGAGACCACCTCACTATCGATGTCCTGCGGTACCCGGGCTCGTGTTGACCGCCCGGGCGATCCTGATGGTGTTCGCCTCCTCCGTTCTTCCCTCGGAATTGCGTACTGCCGGTGTTGCGAACTGCTCGTGGCGGCCCCTGATCACCGCGGGCCACCCGGTCCGGCCGTCAGTCCCGTCGCCTTCCTGCACAGACTCCGGCTTCGGAACTCCACCGCCGCACCGTCGAACCAACTGCACTTGCAGGTACGGCCGCCCGGCAGTTCGTCTCTGCCGGACCCTGCTGTCTCTCTGGGTTACGAGAGAAACCATACCCACACCACCATCCAATGTCTACTGTGGCGGACATAGATTTTCGTGGTCGGCTGGGAGCGATCAGCCGTCCCGAGAGCGGCCCGACGCTCACCGGCCCGCGACCGCGCGCGCGAAGGCGCCGGGCCGGTCGAACATGACGTTGTGGCCGGCGTCCGCGACGGTGCGGACCTCCACGCCCGCCGCCTCCAGGCCCTCCCCGTCCCGCAGTTCGCCGCTCAGCCCGCCCTGGAGGTAGACCCGCTCCGCGGCGGACCGCTCGAGCATCACCCGCATCACCGGGTCGGTGCCCCGCACCAGATGGGTGGCCGAACGGTGCAGGGCGAGCGGATCCGCCAGCCGCATGGTCGCCGCCCACAGGGGGCCGACGTGCTCCAGCACGCGCGCGAAGCCGCCGCCGTGGACGAAGTCCTCCTCCGTGTACGACGCGATGCCGCTGCTGGCCGCCGTGGCCGCGGGAAACCGGTCGAGGTTGCCCTCGGTGATCACCAGCCGTGCCACCAGGTCGGGCCTGCGGTGCGCGAGGACGACGGCGACCGCGCCCCCCATGCTGTGCCCCGCGATCACTGCGCCGCGCACCTGAGCCGCGTCGAGCAGGGCGGCCAGCGCGTCGGCGTGGTCCTCCAGCGTGTAGTCGAAGCCCGCGGGCCGGTCGCTGATGCCGTGGCCCGGCAGGTCGACGAAGAGCATCCTGCGGCCCGCGAGTTCGGGGCGGGCCGCGATGTGGGCGTGGTACACGGTCGAGGCCGCGCCCAGGCCGTGCACGAACACCGCCGCGGGCCCCTCCCCTGCCGCCTCCGTCCACCGGATCATGCTGCCCCGCCCGTCGAATGCGGCCTGTCGCACTGTCCACTCCCCTGCCTGCCGTCCCCATGGGTGCCTCCGCGGCCGCGCGAGCCCTCTCGTCGCGCCCCGGCCCACGACCCTACATCGCCTGCGTGGTACTACGTCAACGATGTACTGCGGGAGTCCGGCAGAATGGTCCCATGCTGGAACTCTCCATCCTCGGATTCCTCCGCGAAGCCCCCCTGCACGGCTATGAGTTGCGCAAGCACATCACCGCGCTGACCGGTCATGTGCGCCCCGTCGGCGAATCCACGCTCTACCCGGCGATCAGACGCCTGGAGAAGGCAGGGCTGCTGGTACGCGAGACCCGGCAGGGTCCGGCGGCGGCGCCCCGGCACGTCCTCAGCCTCACCGCCGACGGCGAACGGGAGTTGCGGCGCCGCCTCGCCGAGCCCGAGGGCCCCGACGTGACGGACGAGAACCGCTGGTTCACACTGCTCGCGTTCCTCCGCCACCTGGAGGACCCGGCCGCACAGGCCCGCGTACTGCGCCGCAGGCTGGCCTTCCTGGAGGAGCCCGCCAGCTTCTTCCACGAGGGCGAGCGGGCGCTGCGTGCCGAGGACCTGGACGACCCGTTCCGGCGCGGCGTTCTGCTCATGGCCCGGGCGACGACCGAGGCGGAGCTGACCTGGCTGCGGGCCACCCTCGCGGACCTGGAGGCGCAGGACGGGGGCGGTGGGCGGAGCTGACCGGCCGCGCCCCCGGCGTCCCCGGCCGCGGCCCCGACCGGTCGGGTCCCGCGTAGCCTCTTCCTGTGCCCGCACCCCGCCTGCATCGCGTCGCCGTCCTCGTGCTCGAAGGTGCGAAGCCCCTCGACGTCGGCATCCCCGCACAGGTCTTCACGACCCGCGCGAGCATGCCGTACGAGGTGCGGGTGTGCGGGGCGGCACCCGGACTCGTGACCGGCGGCGACGGCCTCGCGTACTACGTCGCCCACGGCCTCGACGCGCTCGCGTGGGCCGATATCGTCTTCGTCCCCGGCTACCGCTTCCCGGACCGCGACGACCCGCCACGGACCGTCGTCGAGGCGCTGATCGCCGCCCACGACCGCGGCGCGCGGCTCGCCGCCATCTCGACGGGCGCCTTCGCGCTCGCCGCCACGGGTCTGCTCGACGGCAGGCGCGCCACGACCCACTGGCACTACACGCGGGCGCTCGTGGCCCGGCATCCGCTCGTCCGGGTCGACGAGAACGTGCTGTTCGTCGACGAGGGCAGTGTGCTCACCTCGGCGGGCGCCGCGTCCGGCATCGACCTGTGTCTGCACATCCTGCGCGGCGACCTCGGAGTGGCCGCGTCCAACCACGCGGCCCGGCGTCTGGTCGCGGCCCCCTACCGCAGCGGCGGGCAGGCCCAGTACGTGCCGCGCAGCGTCCCCGAGCCGCTCGGCGAGCGGTTCGCCGCCACCCGCGAGTGGGCGCTGCACCGGCTCGGGGAGCCCCTCGCCCTCGACGTACTCGCACGGCAGGCAGGGGTGTCGCCGCGCACGTTCTCCCGGCGATTCGTCGAGGAGACCGGATACACACCGATGCAGTGGGTGATGCGCGCCCGCGTCGACGTGGCCCGCGAACTGCTCGAACGCTCGCAGCTCAGCGTCGAACAGATCGCCGCCGACGTGGGCCTCGGCACCGGGGCCAACCTGCGCCTGCACTTCCAGCGCATCCTCGGCACCACACCGAGCGAGTACCGGCGCACCTTCACCCGGGGCGAGTGACCCCGCCCCGGCCGGCCTGGCGGGATCCTTGTGAACCATGGCGATCCCGCCACTGTCAGCGGCGTCCGCCGCGAGCGAGCCTGGTGGCGAACGAAAGGGACGCCACTCATGACTCGCATCGCCATCAACGGATTCGGCCGCATCGGACGCAATGTGCTGCGCGCACTGCTGGAGCGCGACAGCACCCTCGAGATCGTCGCCGTCAACGACCTCACGGAGCCCGCCACGCTCGCCCGGCTCCTCGCCTACGACAGCACGGCCGGCCGCCTCGGGCGCCCGGTGACCGTCGACGGGAACACCCTCGTCGTCGACGGCCGCCGGATCACGGTGCTCGCCGAGCGCGAGCCGGCGCAGCTGCCGTGGGCGGAGCTCGGCGTCGACATCGTCCTGGAGGCCACCGGCCGCTTCACCTCGGCCAAGGCCGCCCGGGCCCATCTCGACGCGGGGGCGACGAAGGTACTCGTCAGCGCGCCGTCGGACGGCGCCGACGTCACGCTCGCGTTCGGGGTCAACACCGACGCGTACGACCCGGCCGTGCACACGGTCGTCTCGAACGCCTCCTGCACGACCAACGCGCTCGCGCCGCTGGCCAAGGTCCTCCACGACCTCGCCGGGATCGAGCACGGCTTCATGACGACGGTGCACGCCTACACGCAGGAGCAGAACCTGCAGGACGGCCCGCACCGCGACCCCCGTCGCGCCCGTGCCGCCGGCGTCAACATCGTGCCGACCACGACCGGCGCCGCGAAGGCGATCGGCCTGGTGCTGCCGGATCTCGACGGCAAGCTGTCGGGCGACTCGATCCGCGTACCGGTGCCGGTGGGCTCGATCGTCGAACTCAACACGACCGTGGCCCGCGACGTGACGCGCGACGACGTGCTGGCGGCGTACCGGGCCGCGGCCGAGGGACCGCTCGCCGGTGTCCTCGAGTACTCGGACGACCCGCTCGTGTCGTCCGACATCACGGGCAACCCCGCCTCGTCGATCTTCGACTCGGCCCTCACCCGCGTCGACGGCCGCCACGTCAAGGTGGTCGCGTGGTACGACAACGAGTGGGGCTTCTCGAACCGTGTGATCGACACGCTCGAACTCCTCGCCACCGGCTGACGGCACCTCCGCCGAATGCTCCGGCCGGTCGGACCGGCCGGAGCGTGCGGTCACGCGCCTCCTGCGGGGTTGTCTCGAGGCCCCCTGCGGCACCTCGGGTGACCGCTCCGGCTCGTCCGCCGTGGCGGCTCGCGGTTGCGGGAGGCGTACGGTGGAGGTACCGAGGGCATCACGCATTCCGGCCGCCGTGCCGGGTCGTCCTCGGCGAGAGAGGAATCCGGGCCGCCACGACCTGCCGGGCCGCGCAGGCGCCGCCGGTCACCACCGGTCCGGACTCGTGCCGAGGGGAGGCGTGATGACCCTTTCCCGGCTGGACATCCATCGGTGGAACCGAGGCGAGCGGACGGTCGTCACGCTCGCCGGTGACATCGGACCGGCCACGACCCCGCTGCTGAGGGCCGCGCTGGAGCAGTGCCTGCTGGACGGCGTCACCGTCATCGACGTCGATCTCACCACCGTCGGCTCCTGCGACGCGATCGGTCTGGGCGTCTTCCTCTCGGCGTCACGACGCGCCGGCCGGGTGCACGCCTCCCTGGTGCTGCGTCACCCATGTGCGCAGATCACCGGGCTTCTCGATGCCACCGGGACGACGGCGTCGCTGATGGCGGTCCCCGCCGGCCGGATGCCGCTCCCCGTGCCGGCCGGTGTCGCGTCCGTCCCCCCTGCCCGCGGGCCGGCTCCGCCGGTCCTCAAGGACGGCATCCGTCTCCGCCGCCTGACCCGCGGGCAGACCGAGGATGTCCGCGAGGACCTCGCGGACCTGACCCCGGCGCCCCCGAGGGGCACGGCCGGGGACGGCGACCGCGGCCGTGCCGCCTTCCTGCGCCGCCTCACGGCCAGTGCCCGCCGCCCCGGCTTCGCGCTGGTCGTCGCCGAGACGACCGCGCTGGTCGGCTGCGCCTTCGGCTTTCCCCTGGGCCCCGACGGCGCCGGGATCCGAGGGCCCGACCGATCCCTCCAGCGGGTCGTCCAACGGCTCACCGCCCGGACGCGCTGCGTCGTCCTCACGCAGGTCGTGGCCCAACAGCACGCCCAACGCCGCGACATCGCCCGCCGCCTGCAGCGGCGTCTGCTCACGGACATGCGGTCCTCGTGCGGCGTCGCCCTGCTCCGTCCCGCCGACCGGGCGGGACAGGCCGACTTCTCCTCCTGGGGCTGGCAGAACATGGGCGAGGTCATCGGGCTGCCCGGCCCCGGGGCCCTCTGCGTACTGGTCCTTCCCTTCCCGGAGCTGCTCCCGGCACATGGATGACCGGGCACGGACCGGTGCAGCGGGCGGGCGCTAGAGTGCGTGGCCGTGGACGCCACAGATCTCGAGCGCCGGGCCAGGACGCGGTCCGGCTGCATCCCTCCGGAGCTGGTCACGCGGCTGCTCGACCGCGGCCGTGCCGACGTCGTGGCGCAGCACGCAGGACGCGGCGAGTGGTTCTGCGCGCAGGCGTGGGCGCGGTCGCTGGGTGAGCGGGGACGGCAGGAGGAGGCGTCCGAGGTGCTCGCCCCGTACCTGGCGACCGGCTGGTGGACGGCGGTCGAAGCCGCGGCCGAGCTGCTGGAGGACTGGGGCCGCGCCGAGGAGGCGATCGAGATCACGCGGGTCCGCATGACGGCCGGACACCCGATGGCGCTGGAGTCCTACGCACGCCTCCTGGCCCGGCACGGCCGTGCCGGGGAGGCGTTCACCCTGCTGCTCCCGCACGTCCGCGAACGGGCCCTCGCCGTGGCGCTGGTCGACGTGGCGGGTGCCGCCCGCCGCGACGAGGAGGCCGCCGCGCTGCTCACCGCCCGGACCGAGCACCGGTGTTCCGACTTCCCGTGGTGCTGCCGAGGCCTCGATCGCGACACGGCGGTCGGGCTGCTCGCCACGATCCGCGAGCGCCAGGGCCGCACCGACGAGGCGATCGCCCTGCTGAGCCCCGGCGGCCCCACGCTCGGCAACCGCGAGCAACTGGCCGCGCTGCTGGCCCGGCACGGCCGGCTCGACGAGCTGCGGGCGATGGCGGCGGCCGACGACACGAGGTGCGCCGTACGGCAGCTCGCGCGGTACCTGGAGGAGCAGGGTGACGTGGAGGGGGCGATCGCGGCCCACCGGCGGGCCGGCGGACCCGTGCCGCGCGACCCCGACGCGGCTTTCGAGCTCGCGCGCCTCCTGGCCCGGCACGGCCGGGGGAACGAGGCGATCGACGTGATGGGCGTCCAGGCCGACTCCCGCAAGGAGGACGACTGGATTCTGCACGTCCTGTCGCAGCTGTATCTCGCCGAGGGTCGCCCCGCGGACGGCCTGGCGCATCTCGACGCCCTCGCCGCCGCCCGCCGCGGCGAGGAGGAGTGGGAGCTGTACCGGATACGGCTTCCGCTGATCGCCGCCCGCGACGGCGTCGACGAAGCGATCGCGCGGGCCCGCTCCCACCCCGGGGGAGGCACCTCCTCCGCGGCGCCGCACATCGCCGACCTGCTCGCCGGTGCCGGACGCACCGAAGAGGCCGTCGCCGTCCTCGCGGAGCATGCCTCCGCGAACAGCCATGACCTGGCCGGCTACCTCATCGACCTCGGCCGCGTCGAGGAGGCCCTGGCCGTCCTCCGGTCCCGTTCCCCCCGGCCGTCCGGGCCCCCGGCCGGCGCCCGGGACGGCGATCCCCCGTTCCGGTTCGCTGCTGCGGACCGCTGGTGACGTCCCGTCACCCCGTACGGCGTGCCCGTACGGGGTGACGGGACGTCACCATCGGTCCGTCACCCGGTGCGTCCTGCCCGTACCGCGGCACCGCCGCACGGGACGGACGCGCCCGCGGACGCCGCCCCGCCCGCGGCCCCGGGAGGCTGCGGGCGGGGCGGCCGGGCGAGAGGCCCGGGAGCGGCGTCAGACGTCCAGCAGGTGGACGGTGACCGAGCCGTCGGGGCCGGAGATCGTGTAGTGGCCGGGGCCGTCGACCGGCACGCAGCCCTCGGCGAGGACGTCGTCGCGGTTGATGCCGGTGTCGTCCTCGCCCACGTTCGCGCACAGTTCGGTGACGGGGTGGTCGGCGAACCTCACCGTGTAGGGGCCGTCATCCGGGTAGCGCGGCAGGGTGGGCGTGTTGAGGTCGACGTCCGGGTGCTCCCACAGGGCGGTCTGCTGGATCCAGGGCGACTGCAGCCAGACACGCCCGTACGGCTCGGGCAGATTGTTGTCGTCCTGCTCCTGAGGGTTGGAGAAGTCGATCGAGTACAGGACGGGCCCAGGTGCCGCCGCCTGCGCCGAGGTGGCCGCCCCGCCGAGCAGCAGCAGTGCTGTGGAGGCGGCGGCCGTCAGCCGGCCCACGGAGTTGAGTCGCATCCCTCTCCCCTTTCACTTTCCGTAGCCGTCTGGCTACGAAGAGGAACAGTAGAGGACGTAACGCCTGGTCATCGAGGCCGGAGGGCTAAACCACTCCGGGGGCTGAGCCGGGAGCCACGGCGCACGAGGCGCGCGCCTCCCGGCGCATCGCGAAGATCACCCCGGCCTGCGGGGCGGCCACCACCGGCCTCTGCGACCGGCCGAAGGGAACCCCCGGCAGCGGACACCGCATCTCTTCGACACCTTCGGCACCACGGAGAAAACACCGCACGCGAATCCGGGGGGGGGCGCACCGGCACCCCGTGATGCGAGGTGGAGGAGGGCAGCCGGTTCTTCGACCGGCATCCGAAGCGAGGCAGGGCCGGGGAGCGGGGCCGGCGGCTGACCGTACGCCGGGGCCGGGACCCTTCTCGTCGCCGCCGGGCCCGGGCATCCCTGGCGGCCCGTCAGCAGCGGAGGGTCGAGACCGGCAAATGGTGCATGACGGGTGGCGCCGTGGGCACACGAGGCGCATGCACGGACGACACGCACGTTCCGCAAGCACTCCGCCCGGACTCGACTCCGGCGCCTCCCGGTCCGGCCGTTCGGGCGCCCGGCATGCCCGCCGGGGGCGGTCCGCCGGCCGGCTGAGGCGCCGCATCGTCGCCTACCGGGATGTCGACCTCCTGGCCGCGCCGGTTCCGGCGGGGGCCGGGCCCGCCGAGCGCTGCCTGCTCCTGGTCCACGTCCGCCGCGTGGTCGGGCAGGTCCGCTACCGGATCTGCCCGCGCTGCGCCCGGGGCGTCATCAGCACCCTGACCATGGAAGAGCGCTTCACCAGCACCGGCCTCGACACCCGGGCGCTCTCCCACCTCCGGTCCCGGCACCCCGATGTCGCCTGGTTCAGCAGCGTGAGCATGCGCACCACACGCGACCTCATGAAGCGCATGCGCGTGCAGGTGATCACGGGCGACCGGCCCTGTGCCCACATGGGCCGGGAGGACGGGAGGTGACGCGCCTCGGCGCGCACGGGGCGCACGTGCCGGCCCCCAGGCGCGCAGCCGGACGGGACCGGCGGAGCACCACGCCGCCACCGGGGAGGCCGCGGGGCGGCGCGCCGACCGTGCCACGGCGTGTCATCGCAGGCGGGCGAAGGCCAGTTCGGCGTCGGTGACGGCCTCGGGGTGCACCTCCCGGGCGGTTCGCCCGTCGGCGATCTTCTGCCAGTTGGCGCGTGCGAGCACCCGTTGGACCGCGATCACCTGGGCGGCTCCCAGCCGCGCGCGGATGTCCGGGCCCGGGTCGAGGGCCTCCGCCAGCGCCTGCTCGTCCTCGAGCATGTACTGCGTCAGCCGCCCCGCGAGGCTCGGCGTGGTGAAAACGAGGCGGTGGAACTCCACCACCGCGGGGTGGTCGTTGAGGCCGGTGACGGGCTCGTACCGGTCGAGGGCGGCCCGGAAGTGCCGGTGGAGGGCCGCCAGGGGCGGGACGCCGGGCCCGCGGTCGCGCACGACGCGCGCGGCCTCGCCGAGATGGTCCGCGAACCTGTGGAGCACCAGGTCCTCTTTGGTCGGGAAGTACCGGAAGAGGGTGGGTTTGGAGACCTCGGCGGCCGCGGCGATGTCGCTGACCGAGACCTCGTCGAATCCGTGCGCCAGGAAGAGGGAGATCGCCGCGTCGGCGAGGGCGTCGCGGGTCCGCGCCTTCTTGCGGGCGCGCAGCCCCGTCGGCTCGATCACTCGCGCAGCCTAACATTGTTGACCGAGTTGCTTTTTTAACCGAGTAACGTTTTCATGCGGGGGTGACCCGGTCACCCCTGCCCCTGACGAGGCGGACGGCCGGCGATCACCCCGACACCTTCCCGACACCTCGGCACGGTGCGCCGCGCGCGCCTGCCCGGACCCTGCGAGGCGCTCATGACACGGACCCCCATGCCCCCGGTGCTCGTCACCGGCGCCACCGGCCGGATCGGACGCGGAGTCATCGGCGAACTCCTCGGTGCGGGCGTGCCGGTCCGCGCCCTCACGCGTCGCGCGGCGCCGGCGGCCGCCCTTCCCGCCGGCGTCGACGTCGTCACCGGCGACCTCACCGTGCCCGCATCGCTCGACAGGGCACTGCGGGGCACCGGCGCCGTCTTCCTCCTGTGGACCGCGCCGCCGGCGGCCGCCCCGGCGACCGTCGAGCGTCTCGCCGCCCACGGGCGGCGCGTCGTCCTCCTCTCGTCACCCCACCGGACCCCGCATCCCTTCTTCCAGCAGCCGAACCCCATGGCGGCGCTCCACGCCGGGATCGAGCGCCTCGTCGCGGCGGCCGGCATCGAGGCGACGGTCGTCCGGCCGGGGATGTTCGCCTCCAACGCGTCGGCCTGGTGGGCACCCGCCGTCCGCACCGGTGACGTCGTCCACTGGCCCTACGGCGCCGCCGAGACCGCGCCCGTCGACGACCGGGACATCGCAGCCGTCGTGGCGCGGACCCTCGTCGACGACGGACACGCAGGCGGTGACCACGTCCTCACCGGCCCCGCATCACTGAGCCAGGCGGACCAGGTGGGCATCATCGGGGACGTCCTGGGACGCCCGCTCAGGTTCGCGGAGCTGACACCGGAGGAGTTCCGCGGCCGGACGGAGGGTCAGTGGCCCCGCCAGGTCGTCGAGATGCTCCTCGCCGCATGGGGGTCGGCGACCGACAGGCCCGCCCATGTCACCTCATCGGTCGCCGACATCCTCGGTGCACCGCCGCGATCGTTCGCCCGGTGGGTCGCCGACCACGCCGAGGTCTTCGGGCCCGCCACCGCGGCGTGACGGGCCGGGGGCTGGAAGACGGGCACCGCCCCCGGCACGGCTCAGTCCGGCCGGCACCCACGGATGACGGACGCGATCACGTCGTCGAGTCCGCGCTCGTCCGTGCCGGGCAGGGGCACGCCGCCCACCGCCAGGTTGACGTAGCCGTGCAACGGCGCGAACACCGTCAATGCGACACGGTCCAGCGGCCCTTCACGGACCTCGCCCCGCCGCTGCCCGGTGCTGACCAGCTCCAGGCTCTGCTCGATCCACCGGCGTGCGGCCGCCCCGAGCGCGGGTGACGCCTCCGGGCTGTGCTTGACGGAGAACATCACATCGAGGAGGGCGGAGTTCGCCACGGCGAAGCCCACGTACGCCCGGGCCATGGCGTCGAGGCGCTCGCCGAACGTCCGGTCGGCGCCGTCCTGCGAGGCGGCGATGGCGTCGACGAGGCGTTCGAAGCCGTCGAGGGCCAGCGCGTCCAGCAGAGCCTGCTTGGTCCTGAAGTGACGGCTGGGCGCCGCAGGGCTCACATCGAGATCGCGGGCCAGCTCCCGCAGTGACAGTGCGCCCGGTCCCCGCTCGCGCAGCGTCTGCTCGGCCCGTTCGAGCAACGCGGCCCGGAGGTCTCCGTGGTGGTAGGGGCGCTTCTTCATGCGCGGCAGCCTAGTCCGGACGGCACGCCCATTGTAGTCATTGCCTACATTGTATGCGTTGACTACATTGAGGAAGGGGTCCACCGGACATCCCGTCCCCACCCCGGCACGCCCGCAGGATCCGCCGGTTCACGCACCGATCCCAGGAGGAACGCATGCCGCGCACGACCGTCGACATCACCGTGCCGGATCTCACCGGACGGCGCGCACTCGTCACCGGAGCGAGTGACGGCATCGGCCTGGGGCTCGCGACCCGGCTCGCCGCCGCCGGGGCCGAGGTGATCCTGCCGGTGCGCAATCCCGCCAAGGGCCGGGCGGCCGCCGCCAGGATCTCGCATGCGGTCCCCGGTGCGGACGTGTCCCTCCACGCCCTCGACCTGTCCTCGCTCGCCTCCGTCGCGGCCCTCGGCGACACGCTGCGCGAGGACGGCCGCCCGCTCCACGTCCTCGTCAACAACGCCGGCGTGATGACCCCACCCGCCCGGCGGACGACCGCCGACGGTTTCGAGCTCCAGTTCGGCACCAACCACCTCGGCCACTTCGCCCTGGTGGCCCGTCTGCTGCCCCTGCTGCGCGCCGGGCGGGCCCGCGTGACCTCGCAGATCAGCGTCGCCGCGAACCGCAACGCCATCAACTGGCACGACCTGAACTGGGAACGCTCCTACGCCGGCATGAAGGCGTACAGCCAGTCGAAGATCGCGTTCGGGCTCTTCGGCCTGGAACTGGACCGGCTCAGCCGGGCCCACGGCTGGGGCATCACCAGCAACCTCGCCCACCCCGGGGTCGCCCCGACCAACCTGCTCGCCGCGCGTCCCGAGGTCGGCCGCGGCACTCAGACCGCGGGCAGGAGGCTCATCAGCGCCCTGTCGGGGCGCGGCATCCTGCTCGGGACCGTCGCCACCGCGACGCTCCCCGCCCTCTACGCCGCCACGGCCGCCGAAGCCGGGCCCGGCCGCCTCTACGGACCGAACGGCCTCGGACACCTCAAGGGCGCGCCGGCCGAACAGAGGCTGTACTCCCGCCTGCGCAACGCCGAAGAGGCCCGGCGGGTGTGGCGGATCTCCGAAGAGCTGACGAAGACGTCGTTCCCCACCGGCTGAGACGATTCCCGCCGGCCGCGGTCCTCGGCGACCGCGCCGGGACCACGTTCCCCGCCGGCCGCGGTCCTCGGCCACCGCGCCGGGACCACGTTCCCCGCCGGCCGCGGTCCTCGGCGACCGTCGCGCTCGGACTCGGACGCCCCGGTGATGACGTACCCGGCCTTCGGCATGGGCGGCGGCGCACTCGGTACGGGGCGTGGACGCGCTTCAGTGAGCCGGGGAATGGAGTGCGTCCCCCGTGGGGACGTGGCTGTGACTCCATCCCTCCGGGAGGCGGACGGCGCCGCTGAGATGCGGGTGACCGGCGTCGAGGTCCGTGTGGAGGTGGGCTGCCGGTTCCCCGTCGGGCCGGGGCCACAGGCGGGCCGCCGCGGCCGTGGCGAGGAACGCGACGACGCCGAGGACGCCGAGCGCCCAGCCGAGCCCCGCCGCCGCGCCGAGCCATCCCGCGAGCGGGTAGGTCAGCAGCCAGCAGGCGTGGGACAGGGAGAACTGCGCGGCGAACACCGCGGTGCGGTCCCCGGGAGCCACCGAGCGCCGCAGGAGGCGCCCGGTCGGGGTGAGCACCATCGAGCACGCCGCGCCGAAGAGGACCCAGGCGACCAGCAGCGCAGGCCAGCGCAGGCCGGCTCCTGCGGTCACGAAGGGGGCGAAACCCGTGAAGACGGCCGTGAGCAGCGTGCCGCCGGTGAGCATGACCGTGCGGTCGGAGAGCCGTTCGAGTGCTCCGGGCAGCACGAGGGCGACGAGCATCGATCCGGCGCCGTACGCGCCGAGGGCGAGGGCGACCGCGGCCGTGGAGCGGCCGAGCCCGTCCCGGACGAGGACCACGGTGTTGACGGTGACCGTCGCGCTCGCGGCGGCGACCGCGAGGTCGAGGGCGAGCAGTGCCCTGAGCCGGGGCACGGCGAGCGATAGCCGGATGCCGGCGCCGGCTCCGGCTCGGACGCCTCGGCCCCGCGCGGCGGCCGCCGGCTTCGGCAGCACGACGGAGACCACCAGGACGGCGGAGGCGACGAATCCGACGACGGTGCCGACGAAGAGCCAGTTGTAGGTGATCACGGTGAGCAGCGCTGCCGCCAGCGCCGGACTGAGCAGGCTCTCCAGGTCGTAGGCGAGGCGGGACAGCGACAGGGCCCGCGTGTAGTCCCGTTCGCCGGGCAGTACGTCCGGCACGACCGCCTGGAACGCCGGAGTGAACGTGGCGGAGGCCGCCTGGAGGACGAAGACCAGCGCGTACACCTGCCACACCTGGCCCACGAACGGCAGCAGGAGCGCGACACCCGCGCGCAGCAGATCGGCGCCGGCCAGCAGGGCGCGCCGGGGAACGCGGTCGGCGACCGCCGAGACCACGGGCGCGAGGAGCACGTAGGCGGTCATCTTGATACCGAGTGCGGTGCCGAGGACGGCGCCGGCGTCCGCACCGGCCAGGTCGTGGGCGAGGAGCCCGAGGGCCACGGTGGCGAGTCCCGTGCCCAGCAGGGCGATGGCCTGCGCGACGAACAGGTGTCGGTAGGTGCGGTTGCGCAGCACGGAAAACACGAGAGGCCCCCTGGGTCGCCGTCCGACTCCACGACGATACCCACACATGCGCACGTGCGCACATGTGGATGTCAGATCGCCCCCGGGCGCACCTGGATCCCGGATCCCGCGTGGGCGCACCCGGGTCCCGGATCTGCCGCGGGACGGCTCCGGGCCGTATGGCTCTAGGCTGGCCCCATGCCTGCTCGCGACACGACCTCACCTGCACCGGGCGCGCATCTGCGGGATCCGGACAGCGCACGCCTCGCGGAGGCACGGGACGTGTTCGCGTTGCTGGCCGACACGACGCGTCTGCACATGCTCTGGCTGCTCGCCCGGGAGGAGTCCGACGTCGGCTCCCTCGCCGAGCGCTGCGCCGCCTCCCGGACGGCGGTCAGCCAGCACCTGGCCAAACTTCGCCTCGCGGGCCTGGTGGACACCCGGCGGGACGGCCGGCACGTCTACTACAGCCTGCGCGACGGCCATCTGCGCCGCCTGGTCCTGGAGGCGCTCAGCCACGCGGACCACCGCGTGTCGGGCCAGGCCCCGCACGACTGACCGCTGCGCCCGGGTCGAGCGGCTGCGGCCCGCCCACGGACTCCCGGGGCTGCAGGACCGTCACCCCTCCCCGGCGTGCCGCCCGGCCCCGGCCTCCCGAAAGAACGGGCCACGGGCGGCGGTCCGGGCTCCGCTGCCGCCGTCCGACGGGCCCCATGCGACGGTGACGGGCGTCACATCGGGCGCATGTCACGTCCGGGCCGCCTGCTCCCCTCCGGTGGGTGTCAGCAGGCGAGCGCAGGAGGACGGAACGATGAACACACGGCACGAGGCCGGCACGGCAGCGGCGCACCACGTGGTGGTCCTGGGGGCGGGATACGCGGGCATGGCCGCTCAAGGCCGTCGCGGACGGCACCGCCCACGACATGGGAACGCGATGAGCGCGGACCTTCCGGCGGGGGTGAAATACAACGGATCGGGCGAATGGTCTAGGGTTTCCCGATGATCTTTATCGTCGTGAAGTTCTCCGTGAAGCCCGAGCATGCCGAGGAGTGGCCCGAGAAGGTCGGGGCGTTCACCCGCGCCACCCGGGAGGAGCCGGGCAACCTGTGGTTCGAGTGGTCGCGCAGCCTCGACGACCCGAACACCTACGTCCTGGTCGAGGCGTTCCAGGACGACGCCGGTGAGGCGCACGTGCGCTCCGACCACTTCCGGGCCGGCCTGGAGGCCATGCGCCCCCTGCTGCGCCGCACCCCGGACATCGTGAGCACCACGATCGCCGGCGCCGAGGGCTGGAGCGCGATGGGCGAGCTCACCATCGGCTGACCTCCGTCCGCCCCGCCCCCCGACACGCCCCCAGTCGGCACGGCCGCCCGGCAGGGAGTCCCCTGCCGGGCGGCCGTGTCCACGAGGCCGTTCCGACCCCGTCGCGTCGTCACGGGCGCGGACTCGGGCTCGGGCTCCGGTCCCGTGGGGGCGGATCAGTGGTGGCGGTGGTGGTGGCGTCCGCCCCAGGACTCGGTGTCGACGGTGCGGCCACGGTCGTTGCGCAGCGTGGCGGTGTCGGAGCGGTTGCCCCAGATGTGGTCGCGACGGTCCTGGTAGAGGTCGGTGCGGGTGTCGCGGCCCTCGCCGGTGTGGATGCGGACGGTGGCGCGGCCGCGGAGGCGGACGTCGCCGAAGCGGTAGCGGTTGCCGTCCTCGTCGCGCAGCGTCCAGCCCCGCAGGTTGATCGCGTCGCGGGTGTTGTTGGTGATCTCCACCCACTCCCCGTTCAGCGACCGGTTCGAGCGGTTGTCACGCCCCGGGCTGTCGGCCTGGACGGCGCTGATCTCCACCCGCGGGGTGCGGTGGCGGTCGCGGTCGCCGTCGTGTGCCGAGGCCGGCAGGGCGACGGCCGAGACGACGGCGCCTGCGGCGAGGACGGTGGCCGCGATGCGGCGGGCGGATGTCGAAGCAGACATGAGTGCTGTCTCCTCAGGAACAGTGCCCCACCCGCCCGGAAGGGCGGTGGTGGCAGTGCGGGTTCCCGGCCCGTCGTGGGCCGAGGACCCGAACTCTGCAGCGCCCGCCGCCGCCGTGGCGGGCTCGCCGACCCGCGTTACCGAATGCGGACATCTGCGTAACTGTCGCCTGTATCAGGCATGTACGTGCGGTGGCCGTGGCCCTGCCATTCACTGAGCGCTGCACGGACCCCTTGAACGATCAACAGAAAGGGATTTCCGGCCACCGGCGCACCACCGGTCGCGCCACCCGACGCACCACCGCCACGTGGGTGAACGGGTGATGTAACGGTCCTTCTGCACGTTTCTTCGCACACGGATGCGGTCCTCGCGCACACGGCCTGACGATTGCCCGGAAAAGGCGGCCGCGAACGTCGGCCGACATGCGACCTGTTGACGGCCGGGTCCCCGTCCCCTCCCCCGTCGCCCGTCACCCGTCACCCGTCACCCGTCACCCGTCACCCGTCACCCGTCACCGGTACGTGACCGTCCCGTACGAGACGGGAGGGGACGGGGGCGGGGCGTGCCCCACACCGGGCAGGACACGGGAAAGAGCGCCTACCGGGCAGAACACGGGAATGAGCGCTGCACGCCCGGGCCGCCGGGCCGCACCCCGGTCCGCGCGGTACTCGCCGCGCGGGCCCGCCGCCGTGGCGCGGCGTGCCTGATGTTCGGCGGGAGCCTCGGCGCGAGACCGCCGTCGGCCCTCCGGAGGTCCGCGGCCGTTGTGATCGTGCGCCGCCGCGGGGCCCGTCCGACGGCTGCTCCCAGCCGTCGGACGGGCCCCGCCGACGCGGTCCGGACGCCCCGCCCACGGGGACGTGTCTCCCGCGCCCCGATGGCGGCCCGATCGCCGCGGGCCGCTAAGCGGGGGCGCCGGCTCCGGCCTGCGCCATCCAGGCGTCCACCTGCTCCCGGGTGGCGGTGGGGTCGGCGACCAGCACACCCAGGTCGTCCCCTTCGACGAGGGTGGTCGCCACGGCCGGGCAGCGGCGGCAGCCGTCCACACCGGTCTGCGCCCACCAGGTGCAGTGGGATCGCAGATGGCACCGCGGCACGTTCCGGTTCTCGTCCGCCGGCGTCGCCGTCACCCGCTCCACCAGGGTGCAGTCGTTGCCCCTGCGGTGCAGACAGTTGCTGACGCAGTGCGACGCGAAGCGCAGCACCCGCGTCGGCTCGACGTCCTTCGGGACGACCGGGAGGACGTCGCCTGCCGGCACCGGATCGGCGAGGTACACGACCTCGCCGCCCTGCCCGGAACGCACGCCGAGCACCACCGACTCCGGCGCGTCGGCCTTGCCGCTGGGACACCATGTCCTGCCCGTCCCGGCACGGTCCGCGGTGTTCATGTCCACCTCCTCGTCATTCGGCCGGGACTGCTACACGATCTGGCCGGCGCAGGCCGGCAGACAGGCCGCCGCCATGCGCTCCTGCGCGACCGCCTCGGCGAGGTGCGTCTGGAGCTGCACCGAGGTGATCTGCCGGGGACTGGGCGACGGCTGGGCGGACGCGGCACCCGCTCCGCCGAGTACGAGCGCGGCGGCCGCGGCAGCGGCCGCGGTACCCCCGACGGCGGAGCGGCTCTTGTTCTTCATGTCGAAACCTCCTGGATTGCCCTGTGGGACAGCGGCGTACCGGAACACTAGGTCTCGCCCCGGCCCGTCACCGGCAGTTCGAGCGGCACCTGCAGCGGCGGCCCGAGGCGGCGCCGCGCCCGGGGTGCCGCGCCGGCCCGGGGGCTCCGCCGGCAGCGGCGCACGCGCCGCGGTCAGCCGAGGATCGCCGTCGCCTCGACCTCCACGAGCACATCCGGCTCGAAGAGGTGGTCGACGCCTATCAGGGAGGCAGGCGGCATGGGGAGGCGGAGGCCGATCTCGTCGGCGACGCCCTCCACACCGGTCATGAAGTCGCCGATCCTCTCCGGGCTCCACCGGGTCACGTAGAACGTCAGGCGCAGCACGTCCGCGAACGACGCGCCCGCGCCCGCCAGTCCGACGGAGGTGTTGCGCAGCGCCTGGGCGACCTGCCCGGCCAGGTCGCCGGGGGCGACCGGGGTGCCGTCGGCCCGGCGCGCGATCTGCCCGCTGACGTGGACGTGCGTCGTACCGGTGCCGACGGCCACGTGGTGGTACGGAGTCGGCTGCAGCATGCCTTTTGGCGTGAAGTGCTGGACCGTCATCGGTGTTCTCCCTCTGAGTAGGTATCCGTAAGCTACTTAGTGGACAAAGGACACTTCAACGAGACCAGGTTTCCCCATGGATACCGAGGACGCCCTCCTCATCGGCCCTCCGCACCGCGAACTGCTCGATCAGGTCCTCGACAAGTGGTCGCTCAGCGTTCTCGGCGAGCTGTGCGAACGCCCCTGCCGCTTCAACGAGTTGCGCCGCGCCGTCCCGCAGGTCACGCAGAAGTCGCTGACCGCGACGCTCCGGCGGCTCGAACGGAACGGCGTGGTCGAACGCGAGGTCGTCTCCACCCGTCCGGTGGCGATCAGGTACCGGATCACACCGCTCGGCAAGACCCTGCGGGCCCCCGTCGACGTGCTGCTGGCGTGGGCGTCGGAGAACCTGCCCGCCATCACCCGTGCCCGGGAAGCCTTCGACACACGGGAGGACGAGGGCCGCTGAGCCCTCCCGGCCCTCGGCCGGGGCAGAGCGGGGGCCGCGTCCCGGCGCGGCGCCGGTCACGGTCGGGCCGCGGCGGGGTAGAAGGCGGGGAGACGGGCACGCCCCCGCGACGCGGGGGCTGCGACGACCGGGCCGGAAGGGGAACGGGATGGACTTCGACGGCGGTGGGCCGTGGCTGGTGGCGGCCGCGGTGCTCGCGGTGGCGGTGGCGGTGTACGCGGCCGTGCTGCTCGTCCGGGTGTTCCGGGCGCGCAAGCTGCTGATGGACGCGGGCGTGCCGCTGCGCTCCAAGGCCCTCTTCTGGGCGGCGGTGATCTACACCGTCTCCCCGGTCGACCTGATCCCCGACCCCGTCTATCTCGACGACATCGGCGTCCTGCTGATCGCCCTGCGGGCCCTGCACTCCGCCGCCGCGGGCCGCCCCTCCGACAGCGCCCGGCCGTGATTGCCTGGAAGGTCTGATTCCGTTCTTCCTGCGCGGAGGTGCATTGACGTGCCCCTGCACAGTTCCTAACATCAAAACATCCGGCACCATCTTTGACCGGATTTCGTCGGTGTGCAGGGTGATGCCCGAGCCGTCACCACGGCCGCCTTCCTCCGTCCCGTTCGGTACGTCCCGCGTGAACTCAGCACCGCACCGCGCCGTTCGGCGCGCGCATCAAGGGAGCCCGATGAGCAAGCCGGCCGACCGGTCACCGCACATGACGCATGGTCAGAGACGGTTGTGGTTCCTGCAGCAGATGGATCCCGCGGACCCTTCGTACAACATCCCCCTGGTGCTGCGGCTCTCCGGAGAGCTGTCGCGGCCCGCGCTGCAGGCCGCGTTCGACGAGGTGGCGGCGCGGCACGAGTCGCTGCGCACCCGCTTCCCCGACGATGACGGACATCCGCGCACGGTCGTTGATGGGAGCGCTCCCATCACCATCGAGTTCCTTGACCTGCGGGAATGCCCTCAGCGGTTGGAGGAGCTGCTGGCGGAGCGCACCAACCGCGGCTTCGACCTGGCGGCGGGGCCGCTGCTCCGCGTGACGCTGGTGCGCACCGGCGAGGCCGAGCACGTGCTGTGCACGGTGGTCCATCACATCGTCGCCGACGGCTGGTCGATGAACATCCTGCGCGAGGAGCTGGCGGCCCTGTACGCCGCCCGCTCCTCCTGCTCCGCGAGCGCGGGGCCCGGAGGCGGCCGATTCGCTCGCGTACTGGCAGGAACGCCTCGCCGGCGCCCCCGTGCTGGACCTTCCCCTCGACCGGCCGCGTCCCGAACACCCCTCCTCCCGGGGCGCCTTCCACACGCAGGTGCTCACCGGCGCCGGCCCGGCGCTGGACGGGCTGGCCCGCGCCCGGCGCTGCACTCCGTTCATGGTGCTGCTCGCCGCGTACCAGACCCTGCTGCACCGCCTCACCGGCCAGGAGGACTTCTGTGTCGGAGTGCCGACCGCGGGACGCGGCGACCCGGACGCGGAGCGGGTCGTCGGCTATCTGTCGCGCACGCTCGTCCTGCGCGGCGACCTGTCCGGCGGGCCCGCCTTCGCCGACCTGCTGCGCCGGGCGCGGTCCACCGTGGGCGGTGCCTTCGGACACGAGGCGGTCCCGTTCGAGCGACTGGCCGAAAGCCTGCGCCTGGAGCGCGACCCGGGGCGGACACCGCTGTTCCAGACGCTGCTGACCGTCCACACCCAGGACGCCGGACTGCTGCGGGACGCGTCCTTCGCGGACCTCCTCTGCACCGAGCTGGATCCGGGCGTCCGGGCCTGCAAGTTCGACCTCACCCTGGACGTCCGCCGCGACGGGCACGACGTGGTCGCCGTCTTCGGCTACCGCACCGACCTGCTCGGCGCCGACCGTGCGGCGCGCATCGGCCGCTGGTTCGAGACGCTGCTGCGCGGTGCCGTGGCCGATGCGGACACCCCCGTCCGGCAGCTGGCGATGCTGGACGCGGCGGAGGAGGAGGCGCTCGCGGCGTCGGGGCGGGGGCCCGCGCTGCCCGCGGGGCCCGCGACCGTTCTCGACGCGGTGGCGGCGGTCGTGCGCGGCGGGCCGGCGAGGACGGCACTGCGGGGCCGGCACGAGTCGCTCGACTACGCGGCGCTGTGGTCCGAGGCGGGACGGCTGGCCGGGCGTCTGGTGGCCGACGGGGTGGGACCGGGCGACACGGTCGGCATCCTGCTGCCCCGCGGTCCGCGCGCCGTGGTGGCGATGCTCGGGGCGTGGCGGGCCGGCGCCGCGTATCTGCCCCTGGATCCCGAGTACCCGCCCGCGCGGCTCGCGTTCATGGTGGCCGACAGCGGGGCCTCGGTCGTGGTCACGGCGGGCGGCGGAGGCGTCCTCGACGTCCCGGCGGGGGTGCGCGTGCTGGACGTGGACGACCGCGGCACCGCCGCGGCGGATCCCGGTCCGCTGCCCGGCCCGTGCGCCGACGACGTGGCCTACGTCGTCTACACCTCCGGGTCGACCGGGACCCCCAAGGGCGTCCCGGTGCCGCACCGCGCGCTCGCCGAACGGGTCCGCTGGATGACCGAGGGGTACGGGATCACCGCGGCGGACCGGGTGCTGCACTGCGCCTCGCTCAGTTTCGACACCTGCGCGGAGGAGCTGTTCCCCGCGCTCGGCGCCGGAGCCACCCTGGTCGTCGCCGACGCCGGGTCCGCGCTGCCCGACGAACTCACGGCGGCACACGCCGAGGGCATCACGGTGATGGACCTGCCGACTCCGTACTGGCACCAGCTGGTGGGCGACCTCGACGCGGTGCCCTGGCCGCCCGCGCTGCGGCTGCTGATCCTCGGGGCCGACCAGGTGCAGGCCGAGGCGGTGGCCGCGTGGCGCAGGAGGTTCGGCGACGGCGTGCGCGTGGTCAACTCCTACGGCCCGACCGAGACGACGATCATCGCCACCACCGCCGTCCTCGGCGACGCCGACACCCGTGCCCGCCCGCCGATCGGCACCCCGGTGGGCGGGGTGACGGCCGCGGTCTGCGACCCGCGCGGCGCTCTCGTCCCGCCGGGCGGCTCCGGCGAACTGGTGCTCGGCGGGACGGGGCTGAGCCTCGGCTACGCGGGCCGTCCGGGCGCCACCGCCCGCGTCTTCGTGCCCGACCCCGACGGGCCGCCGGGATCCCGCCGGTACCGGACCGGCGACCTGGTCCGCCGGCGTCCGGACGGCGCGCTCGAATTCCTCGGCCGGCTCGACGGCCAGGTGAAGGTGCGCGGCTACCGGGTCGAGCCCGGCGAGGTCGAGAACGCGCTGCTGCGCCTGCCCGGTGTCGCCGAGGCGGCGGCCGTCGTCCGGGGCGACGCCCTGGTCGGGTACGTGGTCGGGGAGCCGGCCGCGCCGGAGCCGGACCCCCGGGCCCTGCGCGCCGCGCTGGCGGCCGAACTGCCCCCGTACCTGGTGCCGGGCGCGGTGCTGGTCCTCGAACGGCTGCCGCTCACGCCGAACGGCAAGCTCGACCGGGCCGCGCTGCCCGCGCCCGACCGCCGGCCGGAGCTGCGCGACGCGTACGTGGCACCGCGCACCGAGGCGGAGGAACTGGTCGCAGAGGTGTGGGGCGAGGTGCTGGAGATCGACCGCGTGGGGGCGCTGGACGACTTCTTCGACCTCGGCGGCCACTCGCTGCTCGCCACCAGGGTGGTCGCCCGGATCCGGGCGGCGGCCGAGCTGAGCGTGCCGCTGCGCACGCTGTTCACCCACCGGACCGCGGAGGCGTTCGCGCAAGCCGTGGAGGCCGCCCTGGTGGCCGAGATCGACGCGCTCTCGGAGGACGAGGCCCTCGGGCTCCTCTCCCTGGCCGACGCCCCTCTGGAAGGAAGCGGTTCGCCGTCATGAGCGACACCAGCACGTCCCCCGCGGACCTGTCCGCCGCCAAGCGCGCCCTGCTGAGCCGCCGGCTGACGCAGGGCCGCACGGCGGCACCGCGATCCGCCGTCCCGAGGCGTCCCGAGGGCGCCGTGCCCCCGCTCTCCTTCGCCCAGGAACGCCTGTGGTTCATGGAGCAGTTCGCGCCGGGCACCGCGGCGTACAACATCCCCGTCGCCCGGCGGCTGCGCGGTCCGCTGGACCACGCGGCCCTGGAACGCGCCCTGACCGACGTGGTGGCCCGCCACGAGACGCTCCGCTCCCGGTATCCGGCCACCGACGACGGCCGGCCGGTCCTGGAGATCGCCGAGCCCGCCCCGGTGTCG
This sequence comes from Streptomyces sp. T39, assembly GCF_008042045.1. GTDB lineage: Bacteria > Actinomycetota > Actinomycetes > Streptomycetales > Streptomycetaceae > Streptomyces. The sequence goes on along the minus strand of NZ_RDBP01000052.1, from coordinate 8,005 downwards.
CTGCCCGTCGTGGCGGCGGACGGCGAGGAGCACGCGGCACGGCTCGTCGACGAGACGGCCGCCCTTCCGTTCGACCTGGTGGCCGGGCCCCTGCTGCGCACCCTGCTGCTGCGCCTCGCGCCCGACGAGCACATCCTGCTGCTGGTGGTCCACCACAGCGTCGGGGACGGCTGGTCCAGCGAGATCCTGGTCTCCGAGCTCCTGCGCTGCTACGCCGCCCGTGCCGACGGCGACGCCGACCCCCTGCCCCCGCTGCCCGTCTCCTACGGCGACTTCGCACAGTGGCAGCGCGACCGGCTCGGCGGCGACGGGCTGGACGGCGCCGTGGCCTACTGGAAGGCCGAACTGGCCGGTGTGGAGCCGCTCGTGCTGCCCACCGCCCGCCCGCGGCCCGCCCGGCAGACGTTCGACGGGGCGGGGTACGGATTCCGGGTGGACCGCGACCTGCTCGACCGGCTGGCCGGAATCGGGCGGAGCCGCGGTGCGACGGTGCACATGGTGATGCTGGCGGCCTTCCAGGAACTGCTGGCCCGCTTCAGCGGCCAGCGGGACTTCGCCGTCGGCTCCCCCGTCGCCGGGCGGCCCGAGCCCGAACTGGAGCCGCTGGTCGGCATGTTCGTCAATGTGCTGCCGCTGCGGGCTCGGCTCGACGGTGATCCGTCGTTCGCGGAACTGGTGGGCCGCACCCGCGAGACCTGCCTGGAGGCCTACGCGCACCAGGACCTGCCGTTCGCCCAGCTGGTCACCGAGCTGAACGTGCCGCGCGACGTCTCCCGCTCCCCGGTGTTCCAGGCCGTGCTCGCGGTGCAGAACTACGCGACGGGCCGGCAGGCGGCCGCCGGGGCACTGGAGGCCGTGACGTACGGGCTGCGCGCGGCGGGCACACGCTTCGACGTCGAGCTGTTCCTGATGGAGTGGCCGGACGGGCTGCGCGGCGCGTTCAACTACAACACCGACCTCTTCGACGAGGCGGACATCGCCCGCCTCGCCGGACACCTGGGCCGGCTGCTGCGCGCGGCGGCGGACCGGCCCGACGTGCCGCTGTCCCGGCTGGACGGCCTCTCGGATGCCGAACGCGTCTTCGAGACCGAGGACTTCAACGGCACCGACACGGAGCCCACCGGGGCGACACTGGTCTCCCTGATCGCCGAGCAGATCGCGCGGACCCCCTCCGCGACGGCCGTGACGGCAGAGGACGGGACCCTGACGTACGCCGGACTCGACGCGGCCGCCGACCGTATCGCCGCCCGCCTGACCGCGGCGGGTACCGGCCCCGGTGACGTGGTCGCCGTCGGCGCCGAACGCTCGCGGGAGCTGGTCGCCGCGCTGCTCGCGGTGATGCGCACCGGGGCCTGCTACACGCCGCTGGACACCGAGTACCCGGCCGACCGGCTGGCGTTCATGCTGGAGGACAGCGGGGCCCGGGTCCTGCTGGCGGGGGACGGGGTGACCGTGCCCGAGGGGTGCCGGGCGACCGTCCTCCCGCTGGGGAAGGCCGATCTCGCCGGCGCTGCGGCCGGCCCACGCGGGAGCGCTCCCACCACGCCGGGCCCGGTGCCGGACGATCCGGCCTACCTGATCTACACCTCCGGCTCCACCGGCCGCCCCAAAGGGGTGCCCAACACCCACCGGGCCATCGTCAACCGGCTGCTGTGGATGCAGCGGAGCTATCCCATCGGGCCGGACGACCGGGTGCTGCAGAAGACGCCGGCCGGCTTCGACGTCTCGGTGTGGGAGCTGTTCTGGCCGCTGATGACCGGCGCGCGGCTGGTGCTCGCCCGGCCCGGTGGCCAGAAGGACGCCGCCTACCTCCAGGAGGTCGTCCGCGCCGAGTCCGTCACCGTCGCCCACTTCGTGCCCTCGATGCTCCCGCCGTTCCTCGCCGAGGAGGGCGTGGAGCGCTGCACCGCGCTGCGCAGGGTGGTGTGCAGCGGCGAGGCGCTGCCCCCGGACACCGCGCGGACGTTCCGCGGGCTGCTGCCGGACTGCGCGCTGGCCAATCTCTACGGTCCGACCGAGGCCGCGGTCGACGTGTCGTCGTGGGAGTGCGAGGGCCTGCCGGACACCGTGCCGATCGGCCGTCCCATCGACAACGTGCGGCTGTACGTCCTGGACGGCGCGCTCCGGCCGGTCCCGCCGGGCGCTCCGGGTGAGATCCACATCGGCGGCACGGGTGTGGCCCTCGGCTACCACCGGCGCCCGGGACTGACCGCCGCCCGTTTCGTGCCGGACCCGTACGGGCCGCCCGGCGCGCGGCTGTACCGGACGGGCGACCTCGGCAGACGGCGTCCCGACGGGGCGCTGGAACACCTCGGCCGGATGGACCAGCAGGTCAAACTGCGCGGGGTGCGGATCGAGCCGGGGGAGATCGAGGAGGCGCTGCGCGCTCTGCCGGACGTGGCCGAGGCCGCGGTCGTCGTCCGCGAGGACACGCCCGGGGACCGGCGCCTCGCGGCGTACGTGGTGCCCGCCGGGGAGGGCGACGACGGGGATCTCGACCCGCAGGCGGTGCGGGCGGAGCTCCGGCGGCGGCTGCCCGAGTGGATGGTGCCCGTCTCGTTCACCGCGCTGCCCGCCCTGCCGCTGACGCCCAACGGCAAGCTGGACCGCCGGGCGCTGCCGGTGCCGCGGCTGCGCCGCGACGCGGGCGCCGCGGTCGCGCCGGCGACCCCGGCGGAGCTGGTGCTGGCCGGGGTGTGGGCCGAGGTGCTGGGGCTGGAGTCCGTCGGCGCCGAGGAGGACTTCTTCGACCTCGGCGGGCACTCGCTGCTCGCCACCCAGGTCGTGGCCCTCGCCCGGAAGCCCCTCGTGGAGGCCGGGGCGCGGCCGGTCGGCGTGATGGACCTGTTCACCTGCCGTACCGTCCGGGACCTGGCGGCGCTGGCGGAACTGTCGGAGGAGGAGCGCGGGCCACGGCGGCTGCTGCACCGGCTCACCGTGCCCGTACCGGCCGCGTCCCGGCGGGGCACGCTGGTGTGCGTGCCGTACGGCGGCGGCAGCGCGGTCGTCTACCAGCCGGTCGCCGATCTGCTGCCCGACGGCTGGGAGCTGTGGTCGGTGGCGATACCGGGCCACGACGTCGGGGTGACCGAGGAGCACCTCCCGTTCGGCGTGCTGGCGGCGAAGCTCGCCGAGGAGATCGCCGAGCGGGTGGAGGGGCCGTTCGTCGTCTACGGGCACTGCGGTGTCGGCACGGCCCTGGCGGTGGCGACGGCGCGGCTGCTGGAGGCGTCGGGACGCGAGC
>NZ_RDBP01000052.1:0-4661 GCF_008042045.1 Streptomyces sp. T39 | reverse complement strand
GACCACCCCCGCGGGACCCCCTGTCCTCCTCGGACCCCCCGGTCGGCCTCGGCCGCCTCGGACCGAGGCCCGGTGGGCGGCCCTGCGGCCCCGGGAGCCGGTGGTTGCCTCAAGCATTCACCCGCGCCCCGGACACCCCTGACCGACAGCCACCGACCGATCGAGAGAGATGTCGTGACCGCAACACCGGTGCCCGCCGAGGCGCCACCCACGTCCATGACCGAACGCCAGATACTCCAGGCCATGTCGGGCCTGATGGCCGGCATGTTCGTCGCCATCCTGGCCGGCACGGTGGTGGCCAACGCGCTGCCCCGGATCATCGCCGACCTGGGGGCCAGCCAGTCGGCCTACACCTGGGTCGTCGTCTCCGAACTGCTCGCCATGACGGCCACCGTGCCGCTCTGGGGCAAACTGTCGGACCTGTACAACAAGAAGCTGCTGCTCCAGCTCTCCCTCGGCATGTTCGTCGTCGGGTCCCTGCTGGCCGGCTTCTCCCACGGCGTCGGTCTGCTGATCTTCAGCCGCGTCGTCCAGGGCATCGGCGCCGGCGGTCTGACCGCCCTGGCGCAGGTCGTCATGGCCGCCGTGATCCCGCCCCGCCGGCTCGGCAAGTACGCCGGCATCTTCGGCGCCGTCTTCGCCGTGGGCACCGTGGCCGGGCCGCTGATCGGCGGTGTCATGGTGGACACCTCGTGGCTCGGCTGGCGCTGGTGCTTCTTCATCGGTGTGCCGTTCGCGCTGCTGGCCATCGTGCTGCTCCAGCGCACGCTGAAGCTGCCCACCGTCCGCCGCCGCGACGCGAAGATCGACTACCTGGGCGCGTTCCTGCTGGTCGCCGGTGTCTGCGCGCTGCTGATCTGGGTGTCGCTGGCCGGCAACAGCTTCGACTGGGCCTCCTGGCAGACCGCCGTGCTCACCGGCGGCGGTGTGCTGCTGCTGGCCGCCGCGGTCTACGTCGAGTCCCGGGTACCGGAACCGATCATCCCGCTCACGATCTTCCGCAACCGCACCGTCACCCTCACCACCGTCGCGAGCCTGCTGGTCGGCGTGGCCATGTTCGGCGGCACGGTCTTCCTGTCCCAGTACTTCCAGGTGTCCCTCGGCAAGTCGCCGACCGTGGCGGGCCTGATGAGCCTTCCGATGATCCTGGGCCTGCTGGTCTCCTCCACGATCGCCGGGCAGATCATCAGCGCGACCGGCAGGTGGAAGGTGTACCTGGTCGCCGGCGCGGTCGTGATGACCGCCGGTCTCGCCCTGCTCTCCACCATCGACGCCGGCACCGGCTTCGGGCTGCTGAGCCTGTACATGGCCGTGCTCGGCATCGGCGTCGGTCTGCTGATGCAGAACCTCGTGCTGGCCGCGCAGAACGACGTCCCCGCGGCGGAGCTCGGGGCGGCGACCTCCGTGCTCTCGTTCTTCCGCAGCATGGGCGGGACCGTCGGCACCAGCGTGCTCGGCGCGATCCTGGCCAACCGGGTCGCCAGCGAGATGACCAAGGGCTTCGAGGAGAGCGGGACGGCCACCGCGGGCGGCGGGGCCGCCGGCCACGGCAGCGTCCCGAACGTGCAGACCCTGCCCGAGCCGGTGCGCGCCGTCGTGGAGCACGCATACGGCGTGGCCACCGCGGACCTGTTCCTGGTCGCGACGCCGTTCGCGCTGCTGGCACTGGTCGCGGTGGTGTTCATCAAGGAGAAGCCGCTGAAGACGACGAGCGGCATGGAGCGCCTCGCGGAGGAGGAGGCGGCCGCCGGTGCCTCCGTCGCGGGACCGTCCGAGGGTGCCTCCGTCGCGGTCCCGGCGGCCGCCGGCACCGAGCCGCGGGAGGCCGGAGCGGGCTCCGGGGACACCGGGGCCGCCCGGCTCGGCTGATCCGGACCGGACCACGCGCCGGGTGCCTCTCCTGCCGGCAGGAGAGGCACCCGGCGCCGTCGTTCCCCGCCCCGCCGCCTGCGCGAGCGGCACCCCGGGCGGTCAGGAAGCCGCTACGGCGCCATCTCGTACGTGCCCGAGAGCGACTCGACCCGCGCCCAGACGCGCGCCGAGCGGGCCTCGTCGACGACCGGGCGGCGGACCGCGCCGAGTGCCCAGGTCTGCTGCGCCTCGGTGGCGGAGTCCTTGCCGTGCAGTTCGACGGCGTACGCCGAGAAGTCGCGGACCAGCACGGCGAACAGCTCGTCGAGCACGTCCTCGTCGGTGCCCGTCGCGCTCGCCTGCTCCAGGACGAGCTGCCCGTGGACCACCAGGGCGAACAGCTGGCCCACGGCCAGCAGCAGGTCGAGGTCCCTGCTCTGCTCCTCGCCGGGGGCGGCCGTGCGGACGAACTCGCACAGGGCGTCCGCCTGCTCGCGGAAGCGGGCCACGTTGGGCAGGTGCTTGTGGGCGTCGAAGGCGGGGCGCCAGTCGTGGAACCGGACGGACCCCAGGCCGCGGGCGGGCCCCTGGCGGAAGAGGAAGCCGTCGTCGGCGGCGTCGTGGCGGGTCGGCACCGGGGGGAACTCCGCGGGGTCCAGCAGGTGGTTGCGCAGGAACTTGAGGATCAGCGCCAGGTTGACGTGGACCGTGCCCTCCAGCTTCGGCAGGCCGCGGATCTCGACGGCGGCCTGGCCGAAGTAGGTGTCCTTCTCGAAGCCCTTGGCGGCGATGACGTCCCAGAGGAGGTCGACGACCTTCTCGCCCTCGGTCGTCACCTTCATCTTCGTCATCGGGTTGAAGAGCAGGTAGCGCCGGTCGTCCGGTCCCGCCGTGCGGAAGTAGTCCACGGCGCGGTCGCTGAAGAGCTTCATGCCGGCGAGTCGCACATAGGCGTCCGTCAGCTCGCGCCGCACGTGCGGGAAGGCGGTGACGGGGCGGCCGTAGAGGATCCGGTTGTGGGCGTGGGTGACCGCCTCGTACATCGCGTGCTCGCAGATGCCGATGGAGGCGGTGCAGAGGTTGAACTTGCCGACGTTGACCGTGTTCAGCGCGGCGTCGAAGGCGGCGCGCCCGGTGTGCAGCACGTCCTCGGGGGCGACCGGGTAGTCCTCCAGGCGGAACTCGCTCACGTACTTGGAGGAGTCGACGACGTTCTTGACCAGGTGATAGGCGTCGTGCCGGCTGTCGGCGGCGAAGAAGACGTAGCCGTCGGGGCCCTCCACGTCGGTGCGGCGGCCGAAGACCGACACCAGTCCGGCCTTGTTGCCGTTGCCGATGTAGTACTTGGCGCCGTTCGCCCGGAAGCCGCCGTCGCCGTCGGGCTCCAGCAGCATGTCGGTCGAGTAGATGTCGGCCCCGTGGGCCTTCTCCGACAGTCCGAAGGCGAACACCTCGCCCTGGGAGAGCAGTTCGGCCGCGCGGGTACGGGCGGCGGCGTTGTCGCTCTGCCAGACCGGTCCCAGACCGAGGACGGTGACCTGCCACGCGTACCAGTAGTCGAGGCCGTAGAAGCCGAGGATCTCGTTGAGGGCGGCGATCCTGGCGGTGTCCCAGCGCTTGTCCGGGTCGCCGGATGCCTCGGACCCGGGGGTGAGGAAGGTCGCGAACAGTCCTTCGCGGGCCGCGAAGGCGAGGAAGTCGCCCAGCCATGCGCGGGTGCGGTAGTCCTCGATCAGACGCCTCTTGCCGCGGCTCTCGAACCAGTCGACCGTCGCGCGCAGCAGCCTGCGGGTCTCCGGATCGAAGTGGGCCGGGTCGTAGGTGCGGGGGTTGAACAGCAGGGGGTCGCTCATGGGTGCGGGCGCCTTCCGGACGGAGTCGGTCGTGGTCGGGGAACGTCGGGGAGAGTCGGGGGGAGAGTCGAGGGGGTGCCGGCGCACCTCAGCCGCGGGGCCCGAGCCGGCGCAGGGTGTCCAGGACGTCGTCGAGCCAGCCGACCATCATCCGTTCGTAGGCGATGCCGCCGCGCAGCACGGCGTGCTGGAGTTCCCGGCCGGGGTCCGGTGCCGCAGCGCCGGGATCGTCCGCCGCAGCGCCGGGACTGTCGTCCGGGGCGGCGGGCGGGAAGTCGCGTGCCTGACCCGCGAGATAGTGGGCGAGCTGGTCCTCGTGCATCCGGCGGTGGCGTTCGACCTCGCCGATCAGGCCGGCCGGGTCGTCGAACGCGGCGCCCCGGATCTTGACGGCGATCTCGTGGCGCACGCTCTCGGGCTCGATCGGCGCGTGCAGCCAGGCCGCGAGGGCCGACCGGCCGGCCGGCGACACCGAGTACTCCTTCTTGTCCGGCCGCCCCTGCTGCGGCACGTCCAGCACGTCGACCCAGCCGTCCGCGGTCATGCGCTTGAGGACGCGGTAGATCTGCTGGTGGGTGGCGGTCCAGAAGTAGCCGATGGACCGCTCGAAGCGCCGGGCCAGCTCATAGCCGGAACCCGGCTTCTCCAGCAGGGAGACGAGGATCGCGTGCTCGAGCGCCATGCCGCGATCCTGCTATGCAACTCGTTGCATAGACAAGCCCGGTCCCGGCCCTGAGACACGCTTCACACGCCGACGCCCCGCCACGGCGGCCGGGGCACGGGGTGCGCCGGGCGTGGCGGGGCGTCGGCGTGTGAAGCGTGTCTCAGGGCCGGGACCGGGCTTGTCTATGCAACGAGTTGCATAGCAGGATCGCGGCATGGCGCTCGAGCACGCGATCCTCGTCTCCCTGCTGGAGAAGCCGGGTTCCGGCTATGAGCTGGCCCGGCGCTTCGAGC
>NZ_RDBP01000051.1:71431-78391 GCF_008042045.1 Streptomyces sp. T39 | reverse complement strand
ACCCTCCCCACCACCGCCCCGCTCACCGTCGACGACGACTTCTTCCACCACGGCGGCCACTCCCTCCTCGGAGCCCGCCTCACCAACCACATCGCCGGCGCCCTCGACGTGCGCCTCACCGTGCGCGACATCTTCCGGCACCCGACGCCGGCCGGGCTCGCCGCACACATCGCATCCCTCAAGGCCGCCCCGGCGCGGAAGGCCCGACCCGCCCTCCGCCGCCGTACCGAGACAGATCGGATCAGCTCATGAGCAACGACGCCACGACCTCCCCGACGCCCGCGCCCGAGGACGTCGTCTGGGACCTCCCCGGAGACGCGCCGCACCGCCTGTCGCTGCTGGTGCTCCCGCACGCGGGCGGAAACGCCCACGCCTACAGCGTCTGGCGCGACCACCTGCCCGCCGACGTGCGGCTGCTGATCGGGCAGTACCCGGGCCGCGGCGCCCGCTACTGCGAGGACCTGCCGGCATCGGTCGACGACCTCGCGCTGCCCGTCGTCGACGCCCTGCCCGCCGACACCGGCGCCCTGGTGGTCCTCGGACACAGCATGGGCTCCCTGGTCGCCTTCGAGGTGACCCGCGCGCTCCAGGCCGCCGGCCGCACCCCGCGCGGACTGATCGCCTCCGCCTGCCGCGCCCCCGTGCTGCCCAACCAGGCGCCGGTGCACCCGGAGCGGCTCGACGACGACGCTCTGGTCGCCGCCATCAAGGAGCGCGGCGGCACCGACGACGGCATCCTGGACGACCCCGAGCTCCGCGAGATCGTCCTGCCGTCCATCCGCGCCGACTTCGCCATCGACGACGCCTACCGCTGCACCGCCCCGGGCGTGCGACTCGACTGCCCCGTCAGGGTGTTCGGCGGCGACGCCGACCCGATCGTCCCGGTGGGCATGCTCGGCGGCTGGACCCAGGTGGCCGGACACGCGACCGAGCCCGAGGTCCTGCCCGGCGACCACTTCTACTTCCAGCAGGACCTGCCCGGCTTCTTCGCCCGGTTGAACCCGGTTCTCGAAGCCCTCCACGGGACCGCGGCCACCGCCGCCTGACCTCTCCCACTCCCCGCACATCCACGGAAGACACGGAAGACGAGGAATCCACGATGACCACCTTCGCACCGAACCCGGCCACCGCGGGCATCACCGTCGTGCACGAGCCCGGCAAGCCCGCGCTCGTCCAGGTGCCGCGCTTCGCCGGCATGGCGGAGGCCACCGCCTGGCTGACCGGTCAGCGGTCCGCGATCCAGGCCGAACTGCACCGCTCCGGCGCCCTGATGCTGCGCGGCCTGCCCGTCACCGACGCGGCGACCTTCGCCGAGGCCCGGGACGCGCTCGTCACCGAGCGCGCCGGCTACAAGGAGAAGGCCACCCCGCGCACCGACTTCGGGGAGGGCGTGTTCTCCTCCACCGACCTGCCGGCCGCCCAGCCGATCCGGCTGCACAACGAGAACAGCTACACCCTCGACTTCCCCGGCGTGCTGCTCTTCGGCTGCATCACCGCGCCGGAGACCGGCGGCGCCACCACCACCGGTGACATGCGCAAGGCGCTGGCCCTGCTCCCGCAGGACCTCGTGGACCGGTTCGCCGAGGCGGGCTGGCTCCTGGTGCGCAACTACTCCGACCTGGCCGGCATGCCGTGGCGCAAGGCGTTCTCCTCCGACGACCCCGCGGGCGCCGAGGAGTACTGCGACGCCCATGCCATCGGCTACGAGTGGCTCGACGAGGACACCCTGCGCACCCGCCAGCTGCGCTCCGCGATCATCACCCACCCGGTCACCGGCGAGCGGGCCTGGTTCAACCACTTCGCCTTCTGGAACGCCCGCAGCCTCGACGAGGACGTGCGCGAGGTCCTGACGGAGACCTTCGGCGCCGACGGCCTGCCCTTCGACACCCGCCTCGGCGACGGCACCGCCCTCACCGACGCCGAGGTCGACGCCATCAACGACGCCTACCAGGCCGTCACCGTCCGCGAGACCTGGCAGGCGGGCGACCTGATGCTCGTCGACAACATCCTCTGCGCCCACGGCCGCGAGTCGTTCGGCGGGGACCGCAAGATCCTCGTCGCCATGGGCGAGCCGGTGCCGCTGTCCGACTGCTCCCCGACCACCGCMCCCTCCGCCGACCCGTACGGAATGTGAGCCCCGACATGACCGCCGTTCTCCCCGAGCGCTCCGCCGCACCGGCCGCCGGCTGCCGCACCACGACCGGCGACGCCCCCGCCGCCGCGACCACCGACGCCGCCTGCCTGGACGCCTGCACGTGCGACGCGTGCGCCGCCCACACGCCGGACGCCTGCACCTGTGCCGCGTGCGCCGCCGGCACCGGCGCCGCGGACCTGCTGGCCCGCCTGGCGACCGTTCCCGGCGCCCGCACCGCCGTCGTCGCCGGCGACCGCCGCCTCACCTTCGACGAGCTGCGCACCGAGGCGGCCGCCGTCGCCGCCCGGCTCGCCGCACTCGGCGCCGGCCCCGAGAGCGTCGTCGCGCTCGGCCTGCCGCGCGGCGCCGGGCTCGTCACCGCGATCCTCGGCACGCTCACCGCGGGCGCCGCCTATCTGCCGGTCGACCCGGCACTGCCCGCCGAGCGCCGCCGCCACCTGGTCGAGGACTCCGGCGCCGACCTCGTCGTCGTGGCCGACGCGACCACCGCCCCGGCCGACGGCACCCCCAGCGTCACCCTCGCCGAACTGACCGCCCCCACAGGCGCCCCGGCCGTCTTCGCCCCGGCACCGGTCACCGCCGACACCCTCGCCTACGTCATCTACACCTCCGGCTCCACCGGGCGCCCCAAGGGCGTGGAGATCGGCCGGGGCGCCGTCTCGCTGCTGCTGCGCGAGCTGGAGCAGACCGGCGCCGCCGGCGGCGAGGCCCGCCGGGTCGGCTGGAACGCCTCGCCCTCCTTCGACGCCTCCGTGCAGCAGTGGGTCCGCCTCTGCCGCGGCGACACCCTCGTCATGATCGACGAGGAGACCCGCCGCGACCCCGCGCTGATGGCCGCCCTCGTCGACGAACAGGCCCTGACCGACCTGGACATCACCCCCTCGCACGCCGACCCGCTGCTCGACCTGCTCACCTCCGGCGGCGGCCCCCGCCCGCTGACCCTGCTCGTCGGCGGCGAGGCGATCAGCCCCTCGCTGTGGGACCGCCTGGCCGCCGCCCACCGCTCCGGACTGCTGCGCGCCGTCAACGTCTACGGGCCGACCGAGTGCACCGTCGACGCCACCGCCGGCTGGATCGACGAGCCCGGCGAGCCGCACATCGGTGCCGTCCTGCCCGGCCTGCGCATGCGGCTCCTCGACGAGCACCTCGCCCCGGTCGGGCCGGGGGAGAGCGGCGAGCTCTACCTCGCGGGTCCGCGCGTGGGCCGCGGCTACCGGGGCAGGCCCGCGCTGACCGCCGAGCGCTTCGTCCCGGACCCGGCCGGCCCCGAGGGAGCCCGGATGTACCGCACCGGCGACCGCTGCCGGCTGCTGCCCGGCGGACGCCTCGCCTACCTGGGCCGCGCCGACGGCCAGGTCAAACTCCGCGGGCACCGGATCGAACTCCCCGAGATCGAGGCGGCGCTGCTGCGGACCGAAGGGGTCCGGGAGGCGGCCGTCGTCCTCGGCGAGGACGCCTCGGGCACCGCGTGCCTGATCGCCCACCACCGCGGCGGCGACGCCGCCGCCCTGCGCGCCGCCCTCACCGAGACCCTGCCGGCCTACATGGTGCCGTCCGCGTTCGTCGCCGTGGAGCGCTTCGCCACCACACCGAGCGGCAAGCTCGACCGGTCAGCGCTCGCCACGCTCGTCGCCGCCCGGGAGCCCGCCGTCGCGCCCGCCGAGGGAGCATTGAACGGCCCGGCGGAGGAGCTGATCGCCCGCGTCTGGACCCAGGTCCTCGGCGCCGCGTCCATCGGCCCCGACGACAACTTCTTCAAGCTGGGCGGCCACTCGCTGCTCGCCATCAAGCTGGTCTCCCGGGTGCGTGCCGAGCTCTCCGTGACCCTGCCGGTCAAGGCCGTCTACGCCAACCCCCGTCTGCGCGACCTCGCGGCCCGTATCGAGGAGCTGACGGCCGCGCAGGATGCCTGACCGCAGGCCGCGCCGGCGGCGCGGCCCCCGTCACCGGCTCACCCACCCGCCTCCGCCCTTCCCGAGGAGCAGCAACCGTGATCCCCCTGTCCTACGCGCAGCGCCGGCTGTGGTTCCTGACCCGGCTGGAGGGCCCGTCCTCCGCCTACAACGCCCCCGTGGTGATCCGGCTGGCGTCCCGCCCGGACGCCGGGGCCCTGCGGGCGGCGGTACGGGACGTCATGCGGCGGCACGAGGTGCTCCGCACGGTCTACCCGGCCGCTGACGACGGGGAGCCGTACCAGCGGATCGAGACGGACCCGGAACCGCTCTTCGAAACGCAGGAGTGCGCCGCGGGCGACGACCTGACGGCGCGGGTGACCGCCTTCGCCCGTCTGCCGATCGACATCACCACCGAACTGCCGCTGCGCGCGCGGCTGTTCACCGCTGACGACGGGACGTCGGCACTGGTGCTGTCCGTCCACCACATCGCCACCGACGGCTGGTCGGTCGGCCTGCTCCTGGCCGACCTGGACACCGCCTACCGGGCCCGCGCCGAGGGCCGTGCCCCCGGCTGGGAGCCGCTGCCCGTCCAGTACGCGGACTACGCCCTCTGGCAGCGGGACATGCTCGGCGACCCCGGGGATCCCGAGAGCCTCGCGCACGACCAGCTCACCCACTGGCGCGCGGCGCTGGACGGCATCGCGGCCGAGACCCGGCTGCCCGCCGACCGGCCCCGGCCGGCGGAGCCGGGCAACCGGGGGGCGGTGGTGTCGGCGGACCTCGACGCCGGGGTCCACCGGGCGCTGCTGGCGGTGGCGCGGGAGCGGCGGGTGACGTTCTTCATGGTGGTGCGGGCGGCGCTGGCGCTCGCGCTGCGCGCGGCGGGGGCGGGGGAGGACCAGGTCGTCGGCACCCCGGTGGCCGGCCGGCCCGAGGAGGACCTCCACGATCTGGTGGGCTTCTTCGTGAACACCCTCGCCCTGCGCACCGATCTGTCGGGCGATCCGACGCTGGCCGGACTGCTCGACCGGGTGCGCGACGCCGACCTCGCCGCCTTCGCCCACGAGGACCTGCCCTTCGACCTGCTCGTCGAGGACCTCAACCCCGCACGCACCTACGGACGGCACCCCTTCTTCCAGGTCATGGTCAGCACGGGGGCCGCGCAGGACACCGCCGTCCGCCTCGGCGCCGTCGCCGGAGAACTCGACGACGCCGACCTCGCCACGGCCAAGTTCGACCTCAGCTTCTCCTGCCAGGAACGGGCCACGGCCACCGGTGACCCCGGCGGACTGACCCTCGGACTCCAGTACGCCACCGACCTGTACGACGAGGAGACCGCGCACCTGCTCCTCGGGCTGTTCGGGCGGGGGCTCACCGCCCTCGCCACACAGCCGGAGTCCACCCGGATCGACACGCTCGACCTCCCCTCCGACACGGAGCGGGAGGCCCTGGAAGGGCGCCACCGCGCCCTCGACGCGGTGCGGCGCCGCGACACCGGCGCCGCACCGGAGCCCGCACCCGCCTGGGGGGCCAAGGCCGGCGCCACCGACCCGAGGGAGGAGATCCTGCGCGGCCTGTTCGCGGAGGCACTGCACCGGGACGACGTCCGCGGCGAGGACAACTTCTTCAAGCTGGGCGGCCATTCGCTGCTCGCCGGCAAGCTGACCAACCGGATCCGGGGCGCGCTCGGCCTGCGGGCCACCATCCGCGACGTGTTCCTCGCCCCGACACCGCACCGCCTGATCCAGCGGCTGGACGCGCAGGACGCGGACCACGACCGCCCCGCGCTGCGGCCCGTGCCGGCCGCGCTGCGCCCCGAACGGATCCCGCTCTCCGCCGCACAGCGCCGGCTGTGGTTCCAGACCCGGCTGGAGGGGGCGTCCGCGGCGTACAACGCGCCGGTGGTGCTCCGGCTCGACGCGCTCCCCGACCCCGCCGTCCTGGAAACGGCCCTGCGGGACGTCATGGAACGGCACGAGGTGCTCCGCACCGTCTACCCGGCGCCGGACGGCGAACCCCGCCAGCACGTCGTCGCCGACCCCCGCGTGAGGGTCGAACGGGCCACCTGCGCACCCGGTGAGGTGACGGGGCTCGTCACCGCCTTCGCCCGTCTGCCGATCGACATCACCACCGAACTGCCGCTGCGCGCAAAGCTGTTCACCACTGACGACGGGACGTCGGCACTGGTGCTGTCCGTCCACCACATCGCCACCGACGGCTGGTCGGTCGGCCTGCTCCTGGCCGACCTGGACACCGCCTACCGGGCCCGTGCCGAGGGCGGCGCACCCGGCTGGGAGCCGCTGCCCGTCCAGTACGCGGACTACGCCCTCTGGCAGCACGACCTCCTCGGCGACACCCACCGCATCGCCCGGGACCAGCTCACCCACTGGCGCGCGGCGCTGGACGGCATTCCGGCCGAGACCCGGCTGCCCGCCGACCGGCCCCGGCCGGCGGAGCCGGGCAACCGGGGGGCGGTGGTGTCGGCGGACCTCGACGCCGGGGTCCACCGGGCGCTGCTGGCGGTGTCCTGGGCGGTCTGGGTGCTGACCGTGACCTGGAAGATGGGGTGCCGTCCGTAGGTGCACCGGGCGCTGCTGGCGGTGTCCTGGGCGGTCTGGGTGCTGACCGTGACCTGGAAGATGGGGTGCCGTCCGTAGGTGCGTGCGGGGTTGAGGGGTAGGCGGTGTCCAGGTCGGCCAGGAGCAGGCCGACCGACCAGCCGTCGGTGGCGATGTGGTGGACGGACAGCACCAGTGCCGACGTCCCGTCGTCAGTGGTGAACAGCTTTGCGCGCAGCGGCAGTTCGGTGGTGATGTCGATCGGCAGCACCAGTGCCGACGTCCCGTCGTCAGTGGTGAACAGCTTTGCGCGCAGCGGCAGTTCGGTGGTGATGTCGATCGGCAGACGGGC
>NZ_RDBP01000051.1:70341-71331 GCF_008042045.1 Streptomyces sp. T39 | reverse complement strand
GCTCGGGCCTTCCAGGCGGTCCATGAACCACAGCCTCAGCTGTGCCGCGGAGAGCGGGATGCGCTGGGGGCGCAGCGCGGGAGCGGCGGGTGACGTTCTTCATGGTGGTGCGGGCGGCGCTGGCGCTCGCGCTGCGCGCGGCGGGGGCGGGGGAGGACCAGGTCGTCGGCACCCCGGTGGCCGGCCGGCCCGAGGAGGACCTCCACGATCTGGTGGGCTTCTTCGTGAACACCCTCGCCCTGCGCACCGATCTGTCGGGCGACCCGACGCTGGCCGGACTGCTCGACCGGGTGCGCGACGCCGACCTCGCCGCCTTCGCCCACGACGACCTCCCCTTCGACCTGCTCGTCGAGGACCTCAACCCCGCACGCACCTACGGACGGCACCCCATCTTCCAGGTCACGGTCAGCACCCAGACCGCCCAGGACACCGCCGTCCGCCTCGGCGGCACCGGCGGCACCCTGGAGGGGGCCGACCTCGCCGCCGCCAAGTTCGACCTCGGCTTCCACTGCGCCGAGACCCAGGGGCCCGACGGTGAACCCACGACCGTGCTCCTCGGCCTCCAGTACGCCACCGACCTCTACGACGAGGAAACCGCACAGCTGCTCCTCGGCCTCTTCCGGCGTGCCCTCCTCGCCCTCGCCCACCAGGCTGCGGACACCCGGCTGAGCGCCGTCGACCTGCTCGACGACGCGGAGCGGAAGGCCCTCGACCGGCGCCACGAGGCGCTCGACCGCGCCCGTCGCCGGCAGGCCGCCGACCCGGACGCCGGCACCCGGCAGACACAGGGCACCACCGCGGCCGACCCGCGCGAGGAGATCCTGCGCGGCCTCTTCGCGGAGGTGCTGCGCAGGGACGACGTCCGCGGCGAGGACAACTTCTTCAAGCTGGGCGGCCATTCGCTGCTCGCCGGCAAGCTGACCAACCGGATCCGGGCCGCGCTCGGCACCGAGGCGGCGATCCGCGACGTGTTCCTCGCCCCGACCCCGC
>NZ_RDBP01000051.1:62911-70241 GCF_008042045.1 Streptomyces sp. T39 | reverse complement strand
GACCTCGACGCCGGGGTCCACCGGGCGCTGCTGGCGGTGGCGCGGGAGCGGCGGGTGACGTTCTTCATGGTGGTGCGGGCGGCGCTGGCGCTCGCGCTGCGCCCCCAGCGCATCCCGCTCTCCGCGGCACAGCTGAGGCTGTGGTTCATGGACCGCCTGGAAGGCCCGAGCGCCACCTACAACATCCCCGTCGTCACCCGCCTCCACCGGCCCCTGGACCCGGCCCACCTCGCCGCCGCGCTCGGCGACGTCGCCGCCCGCCACGAGGTGCTGCGGACCGTCTGCCCGGCGCACGAGGGGGAGCCCTGGCAGCAGGTGGTCGAGAGTGCGCGGCCGGTCCTGGAACTGGTCCGCGCCGACGGGCCCGACGCCGTGCGGGACGCCGTCGACACCGCCGCCGGACACGTCTTCGACCTGGCCGCGGAGATCCCGTTCCGGGCCCGGCTCGTCACCGGCGGGGACGGATCCCAGACCCTTGTCCTGCTGGTGCACCACATCGCGGGCGACGGCTGGTCCACCGGCTGCCTCCTCGACGACCTCGACACCGCCTACCGGGCCCGCGCCGAGGGCCGCGCCCCCGACTGGGCGCCGCTGCCCGTCCAGTACACCGACTACACCCTCTGGCAGCACGAACTCCTCGACGGCGAACACGGCGTCGCCGAGGAGCAGCTCGCCCACTGGCGCACGGCCCTCGACGGCATGCCGCCGCTCCTCGCGCTGCCCACCGACCGCCCCCGCCCCCTGGAGGGCGACGGGGCGGGCGCCCTCACCGGCTTCGAGATCGGCGCCGGCGTCCACCGCGACCTGCTGCGCTGCGCACGCGCCCACGGGGCCACCCTCTTCATGGTGGTGCAGGCCGCACTGGCCGCCGTCCTCACCCGGCACGGCGCCGGCACCGACGTGGCCATCGGCACCACCGTCGCGGGACGCGCGGACGACGCCCTGCACCCGCTCGTCGGCTTCTTCGTCAACACCCTGGTGCTGCGCACCGACACCTCCGGCGACCCCGCCTTCGGCGACCTGGTGCGCCGCGTGCGTGCCACCGGTCTCGCCGCCTACAGCCACCAGGACCTGCCCTTCGACCGCCTGGTCGAGCACCTCAGCCCGGACCGCTCCGCCGCCCACGCCCCGCTCGTGCAGGTGATGCTCCAGGTCCACGCCGCCGCCGGCGGCGGCGGCCCGGACACCCCCTCCGTCCTCGACGGCGACGCGGTCGGCTTCCGCAGCACCGGGGCGAAGAGCGACCTGACCTTCGCGCTCACCGAGCTGGCCGGGGCCGACGGGGCACCCGGCGGGCTGCGCGGTGTGCTGGAGTACGCCACCGCCCTCTACGACGAGGACACCGTCCGGCTGCTGGCCCGGCGCCTGGCCCTCGCGCTGGAGGCGTTCGCCGCCGACCCCGGCCTGCCGCTCTCCGACGCCCCCGCCGGCCAGGACGTCCCCGCCCGTGGCGCGGCGACGGAGACCGTCCTCGACGAACGCGGCCGGCCCGCCGCCGTCCGCGTCCCCGGCGAGGTGCACACCCGGGGCGCCGACGGCACCCTGCGCCCGACCGGCCGCCGCGCCTACCCGGCCGCCGACGGCACCCTGCGCCCCGTCGCCACGCTCACCGCGGGCGGATACCCGGTGGAACCCGGGCGTGTGGAGGCGGCCCTGCTGTCCCACCCGGCCGTCACCGGGGCGAGCGCCGAGGTCCGTGACGGCGTGCTGCACGCGCAGGTCGACCTGGGCCCCGGCGCGGCCACCGAGGCGGAGCTGCGGGCCTGGGCCGCCGAGCGGCTGCCCGAGTACCTCACCCCCGCCAGGGTCGTCACCGGCCCGGTGTCGGCCGCCCAGGCGGCGGAGGGACCGGCGCCTGCCGAGCCCGCCGACGCCCGGGTGGACCGGCTGCTGCTCCTCTTCGCCGAGGTCCTCGGTGGACGCCGGGTCGGTCCGGAGGACAACTTCTTCCGCACGGGCGGGCATTCGCTCCTCGCGGTCCGGCTCCTCAACCGGATCCGGGCCGAGCTCGGCCAGGACCTCACCCTGCGGGACCTGTTCCGCAACCCGACCGCCCGTGCGGAAGAAGTTGTCCTCCGGACCGACCCGGCGTCCACCGAGGACCTCGGCGAAGAGGAGCAGCAGCCGGTCCACCCGGGCGTCGGCGGGCTCGGCAGGCCGCGCGCCCGTCGCCCCCGTCCCGCGCGCCCGTCGCCCCCGTCGGGGACGACCGCCCCGCCGCGCGCCCGGCGCGTACCCGACGCCGACCGCTCCCCGGCGGCCGGACCCCGCGCCGCCAGGGGCGCGCCGCGCTCTCCGGGCCCCGCCCACTCGTCGGGGACGACCGCCGCGCCAAGGGCGCGCCCCCGCGCCCCGACCGGCAGCTCCCGGTGGGCGTTCTGCCGCCCCGAGTTGCCGGGCGGACTGCCCCGGGGGCGGAGGGGGCGCCCCTAGCGTGGAGGTCACGGAGGCGAGAGGAACCGTTCGCCCCGGTCTCTCGGCCCCTTACCGGAGGAACTCGGCATGCCCCCCAGCGGAACGGACGACCTGCTCGACGGCGGACCCTCTCCCGATCCCGCCCCGCCCGTCCTCGACCTGATCGACCGTCAGGTACGGGAACGGCCCGGTGCCACCGCCCTGGTGCACGGCGGCACGTCCCTCACCTACGAGGCCCTCGCCGCCGCGGTGCGCGAGCGCGCCGCCGCCCTCGCCGCCGAAGGGGCCGGTCCCGGGCGGCTCGTCGCCCTCCACCGGCCCCGCGGCGTCGACGCGATCGTCGGACTCCTCGCCGTGCTCACCACCGGCGCCGCCTACCTGCCGCTCGACGTCCGCGCTCCCGACGCCCGCAACGAGGCCATCCTGCGCGACGCCTGCGGCGACACGGCCCCCGCGCCCGCCGACGTCGCCCGCCGCGGCGAGGTGGTCCTCGACGGCCCGGGCGCCGGCGAGGGCGCCGCGTACGTCATCTACACCTCCGGCTCCACCGGCACCCCCAACGGCGTCGTCGTCGCCCACGACTCCCTCGCCCACTTCATCGCCGGTGCCACCCCCGCCTACGGCATCGGCCCCGACGACCTCGTGCTCCAGTTCAGCCCGCTGCACTTCGACGCCAGCATCCAGGAGATCTTCGCGACCCTCGGCGCCGGCGGCACCCTCGTCCTGCGCACCGACGACATGCTCGACGTCGGCGAACTCCTCGACGGCTGCGCCCGTCACGGCGTCACCCTGCTCGACCTGCCGGCCGCCTACTGGCACGAGCTCGTCTACGTCCTGGCCACCGGCTCCGCCCGGCTGCCCGACTCCCTGCGCACCGTCATCATCTACGGCGAGGCCGCGCTGCCCGAGAGGATCGCGCAGTGGCGCGGCCTCGTCGGCGACACCGTCCGCCTGCTCAACGCCTACGGCCCGACCGAGACCACCGTCGTCGCCACCGTCGCCGACCTCACCCGCCACGAGCCGGGCCCCGTCCCCATCGGACGCCCGCTGCCCGGTGTCCGCGCGGCCGTCGTCGCCGGTGAACTGTGGCTGCTCGGCGGCGGCCTGACCCGCGGCTACCTCCACCGCCCCGAGCTGAACGCCCGCCGCTTCACCGAGCTGGACGGCGAACGCGCCTACCGCACCGGCGATTTGGTCACCATCGGGGAGGACCGCCAGATCCTCTACCACGGCCGCCTCGACGACGAGGTCAAGATCGGCGGCCAGCGCATCGACCCCGCCGCCGTCGACTCCGTGCTCGCCGGCCATCCCGCGGTCCGCGAGGCCGCCGTCGTCGCCCAGCAGGACGCCGACGGCGTCAAGCGGCTCGTCGCCTTCACCGTCACCGAGGGCGGCACCGCCCCCGACGAGCTGCGCGACTGGGTCCGCGACCGCATGCCGGCCGCCGCCGTGCCCTCGGTGGCCCTCGTCGTCGCCCTGCCGCGCACCACCTCCGGCAAGATCAACCGCAAGGTGCTCCGCACCGCCGACCCGCGCCTGCCCGTCGTCCACGAGGACCCGCTGCCGCTGCCGGACCGGGTGCCGCTCTCCCACGCGCAGCGCCGGCTGTGGCTCGTCGACCAGCTCGACGGACCCTCCGCCGCCTACAACATGCCCGTCGTCCTCGACCTGGAGACGGCCCCCGACCGCGCGGCGCTCGCCGCCGCCGTCACCGACCTCGCCGAACGGCACGAGGTGCTGCGCACCGTCTTCCCCGCACCCGACGACGAGCCCTACCAGCACGTGCTGGCCCCCGGCACCGTGCGGCTGCGGACCGTCGAGTGCCCGGTGGGCGAACTCGCCGCGAGCGTCGCCCGGTTCACCGCGGAGACCTTCGACCTCTCCCGCGAACTGCCCCTGCGGATCGCCCTGTTCCTGCCGGACGAGGGTCCCGGCGCCACCCTCGCCGTACTGCTCCACCACGTCGCGGGCGACGGCTGGTCCCTCGCCCCGCTGGTGAACGACCTCGCCGCCGCCTACCAGGCCCGCGCCGGAGGCCGCGCCCCCGGCTTCGACCCGCTCCCCGTGCAGTACGCCGACTACACCCTCTGGCAGAACGACGTCCTCGGCGACCCCGGTGACCCCGCCTCCGTCGTCGCCCGCGGCCTCGACCACTGGCGCACCGCCCTCGACGGCCTCCCCGCCGAGACGCCGCTGCCCCTCGACCGGCCCCGGCCCGCCGACCGCGGCCACCACGGCGGCCTGGTCCACACCGACATCGGCGCGGACGTCCACCGGCGGCTGGTGCGCCTCGCCGAGGACCACGGCGCCACGGTGCTCATGGTGCTCCAGGCCGCCCTCGGCCTGGCGCTGCGTGCCGCCGGCGCCGGTGACCGGCTCGCCCTCGGCACCCCCGTCGCCGGACGCGAGGACGAAGCCCTCGACGACCTCGTCGGCTTCTTCGTCAACACCCTGGCGCTGCCCACCGACACCTCCGGCGACCCGGCCTTCGCCGATCTGCTGTGCCGTGTCCGGGACACCGACCTCGCCGCCTTCGCGCATCAGCGCATCCCCTTCGACCTGCTCGTCGAGCACCTCGCCCCGCCCCGCGCCCCCGGTCTGCACCCGCTGTTCCAGGTGATGCTCACCCTGCGCACCGGCACCGCCGAGGAGGAGACGTTCCGCTTCGGCGGCATCGACGGCCGCTTCCGCGGCGAGGGGCCCGCCACCACCAAGTTCGACCTCACCGCATCCTGCCTGGAACTGCGCGGCACGGACGGCGCCCCTGCCGGACTGCGGCTCGCCCTGGAGTACGCCCGCGACGTCCTCGACGAGGACGTGCCCCGGATCCTGCTCACCGCCCTCGAACGCGCCCTGCGCGCCGCCGCCGGTGACGCCGGCGCCCCCGTCCGCGACACCGACCTGGTGCCCGGGGCCGAGCGCCGTGCCCTCGACGAGCGGCGCGCCCGGGCCGCCGAGCACGCCGCCGAGCGGGACGCCGCGGCGGCCGCCGCCCGCGACACCACCGGACCGGCCGCCCCCCACACCGACACCCTCTGCGCCATGTTCGCCGAGGTCCTCGGCCTCGACCGGGTCGGGCCGCACGAGGACTTCTTCACCATCGGCGGCCACTCCATGAGCGGTGTCCGCCTCGCCAACCGCATCCGGGCCCGCCTCGGCACCTACGTCCAGGTACGCGACCTGTTCCTCGCGCCCACCCCCGACGCCCTCGCCCGCCGCATCGCCGGCACCGCGGGCGACGGACCCGCCGGCGTCACCGGGGACCGGCCCCGGCCCGCCCCGCGCGCCGACCGGCCCGCACACGTCCCGCTGTCCCGCGCCCAGCGCCGGCTCTGGTTCATCGACACCCTCGAAGGCCCCAGCGCCTCCTACAACATCCCGCTCGTCCTGCGGCCCGCCGCGCCCCTCGACGCCGCCCCGCTCGCCGAGGCGCTCGCCGACCTGTGCGACCGCCACGAGGTGCTGCGCACCCGCTACCGCGACGCCGACGGCGAGCCCTACCAGGAGATCCTGCCCGCCGCCCGGCCCGAGCTCGACCTGCGGACCGTCCCCGCCGCGCAGCTGGCGGGGGCCGCCGCCGAGGCCGCCGCCCATGTCTTCGACCTCGCGCGGGAGATCCCCCTGCGGGCCGCCCTCCTCGAACCCGACGACGGCAGCGGCCAGGTCCTGGTCCTCCTGGTGCACCACATCGCCGCCGACGGCTGGTCCACCGGTCCCCTGCTCGCCGACCTCTCCGCCGCCTACCTCGCCCGGGCCGCGGGCCGTGCCCCCGACCGGGAGCCGCTGCCCGTCCAGTACGCCGACTACGCCCTCTGGCAGCACGACCTCCTCGAAGGGCCCGAGGCCGAAGCCCACCGGGAGTTCTGGGAGACGACCCTGGCCGGCGCCCCCGCCGTCCTCGACCTGCCCGCGGCCCGGGCGAGGTAGGCGGCGGAGAGGTCGGCGAGCAGGGGACCGGTGGACCAGCCGTCGGCGGCGATGTGGTGCACCAGGAGGACCAGGACCTGGCCGCTGCCGTCGTCGGGTTCGAGGAGGGCGGCCCGCAGGGGGATCTCCCCCTCACCTGAAGCGGATGGAGATCCCGTGACCCGCGACCCGGCCGACCTGACCACCGCCGACTATCTCGACAGCGCCCGCGAGATGACCGCCGCCGGCCGCCCCTACCTCGCCCACCTGCTCGCCGAGGAGGAGCACGGCGATCAGCCACCAGGGCGGGCGGATGAGCTTGATGCCGAGCGCGCCGACGACGATGAGGGCGAGCCAGAGCGGGACGTCCACGACGGGTCTCCGTTCAGTCGGCGATGCGGCAGCGGTGGGTGCGGGCGGCGAGCTGAGCGGCTGACTGCGCGGTGAAGTCGGAGGACCAGCCGCAGCGGTCGGCGGTGCAGACGGCGGCGTGCTTGGTGCGGCCGTGGCGGTCGCGGTGGGTGCCGATCTGCACTGGGCCGATTCGCATGACGGAGTGGAAGTGGTCGCGGGCGGGCATGTCAGTCGGTCTCCGTCCGGGTGGTGGTCGGGTCGGGGTAGGTGGCGCGGATGGCGGCGGCGGTGGCCGGGTCGGCGGTGCGCAGGGCGGCTTCCTCGGCGAGCAGGTGGGCGAGGTAGGGGCGGCCGGCGGCGGTCATCTCGCGGGCGCTGTCGAGATAGTCGGCGGTGGTCAGGTCGGCCGGGTCGCGGGTCACGGGATCTCCATCCGCTTCAGGTGAGGTGGGCGGCGATGGCGTCGGCCATGGGCGCGGGGACGCCGAGGCGGGCGCGCAGGGTGTCGGTGTCGATCGGGGTGCCGGTGCGGGCGAAGTGGTCGTCGGCGACCTTGCGAGCGTGGTCGACCAGGGCGACCGGGACCGACGGAGCGGGGATGCCGGCGGGGGCCGCGGAACAGGTCGAGCAGCGGTCAGTTCCTGCGGCGGCGGGC
>NZ_RDBP01000051.1:42343-62811 GCF_008042045.1 Streptomyces sp. T39 | reverse complement strand
CAGCGCCTCGTCGACGGGCTGGTAGTCGACCAGGCCGACCGGCTCCAGCAGCCGGAACTGGTCGTCGAGGCGCATCATCGCCTCGGAGACCTGCTCCAGCACGTCGTCCGTCGGCTCGCCCATGTCGTCGGGGACCACCATGGACGCGGCGAGCACGGGCAGCGGGACGGGCTGGTCGGCGGGGCCGGCCTCGGACACGGTCAGCAGGTAGAGGTTGGCGAGCACGCCTTCCAGGAACTCGGCCTCCGCCTCGGGGTCCCAGTCGAGGGCGTCGAAGTCGATCTCGCCGTCCTCGCCGATGACGTCGTGGAGGTCGTCGATGACGGGTGCGGCGGCGTCGGCGAGGACGACGTCGAGCGCGTCCAGCCACAGGCCGAGCACGTCCTGCGGCGACCCCTTGGTGACGAGGGCGAGATTGGCGCCCGCGACCGCGCCGCCGACGGCCTCGGCGTCGTCGTCCGACCCGGCGGGCCCCGCCTCGTCGTCCGGCGCCCCCGGGGCGTCCTCCTGCGGGTCCTCCACCTCGACCAGTCCGGTGTCGACGGCGACCCGCCAGGCCTCCCCCGCGTAGGCCGGCCCGTCGTCGTCGGGGCCGTCGGGCAGGCCCAGTTCCCGTGCGGCGTCGCCGAGTTGCTCCGTGACCAGTTCGCCGCCCGCGCCGACCCGCGTGTCCGGCCCCGCCCAGCGCGCCAGCCTGACGGCCCGGGCCAGCAGCGGCGCGGCGAGGGCCGCCCGCGCCAGCTCCGCCTCCGGCGGCAGCAGGACCGGCGGAAGGGTGGGACGGTCTTCGGGCATCTGGCGGTTCTCCTCCGCGTGTTACGGACGCCCGCGCCTGGTGCGCGGCGGCGGGCGCCTCCCAGCGTAGACGTATTTCGGCGGCCCCGGCCGCCGCCCGGGGATTCGCCGGACGGGCCGCGGGCACCGGCCGCGGGGTTCACCGGGCCGTGGGATGCCGTACATCCGCCGACCCTTGACAAGTGCCCTGCCCAGCCAAGAGATTGACGCGCGTAGAACCTGCCCGGGCCCCATGGGCCGCCGGGCGCCCGACCCTCGCCCCGACCTCCCGGAGTACCGTGATGCCTTCCTCCGCCGTACCGAGAACACCCGCCGTCGCGACCCTCGTCGCCGCCGCCCTTGCCGCGGGTCTGCTCGCCGGCTCCACCCCCGCCGGGGCCGCCGAGGGCGGCCCGCTGCGCATCCACGACATCCAGGGCACCACCCGGACGTCGCCTCTCGTGGGCGGACAGGTCGCGGACGTGCCGGGCGTCGTCACGGGGGTGCGGACGTACGGCTCGCGAGGCTTCTGGTTCCAGGACCCCGAGGGCGACCGCGACCCGGCGACCAGCGAGGGCGTCTTCGTCTACACGGGCTCGGTGCCCACGGTCGCCGTCGGCGACCGGGTGCTGGTGTCGGGCACGGTCGGCGAGTACGTGCCGGGCGGTGCGGCCTCCGGCAACCAGTCGCTGACCCAGATAGCCAAGCCGTCGGTGACGGTCCTCTCGCAGGGCCACGAGGTGCCGGCGCCCGTCACGGTGTCCGGCTGGTCGGTGCCGTCCGCGTACGCGCCCGAGGGCGACCCGGCGGCGGGCAACAGCGTCAACGGCCTCCCGCTGCAGCCCCGCAGATACGCCCTGGACTACTACGAGTCCCTCGAGGGCACCAACATCCGCATCGGCACCTCCCGTGTCGTCGGCGCCACCGACCCGTACGCGGAGCTGTGGGTGACGGTCAAGCCGTGGGAGAACCCCAGCCGGCGCGGCGGCACGGTCTACGGCTCGTACACCTCGCAGAACACCGGCCGTCTCCAGATCCAGTCGCTGACCCCGCTCGCCGAGCAGCCGTTCCCCGACGCGAACGTCGGCGATGTCCTGGCGGGCTCGACCGAGGGCCCGCTCGACTTCAACCAGTACGGCGGCTACACGCTCACCGCGCGGACCCTCGGGACCGTGCACGACCGGGGGACCGAGCGCGAGAAGACGCGTCCGCAGCGCTCCGGCGAACTCGCGGTGGCCACCTACAACGTGGAGAACCTGGACCCGTCGGACCCGCAGGAGAAGTTCGACGCGCTGGCCGAGGCGGTCGTCGGGAACCTGGCGTCGCCCGACATCCTCGCCCTGGAGGAGATCCAGGACGACACCGGTGCGAAGAACGACGGCACGGTCTCGGCGGGCGCGACGCTGGCGAAGTTCACGGACGCGATCGCCGCCGCGGGCGGACCTGCCTACGAGTGGCGCTCGGTCGACCCGGAGAACAACAGGGACGGCGGCGAGCCCGGCGGCAACATCCGCCAGGTCTTCCTCTTCAACCCCGAGCGTGTCTCCTTCACCGACCGCCCCGGCGGCGACGCGACGACGGCCACCGGTGTCGTGCGCGAGCGGGGCCGCGCGGCCCTGACGCTGTCCCCGGGCCGGATCGACCCGGCGAACACCGCGTGGGAGAGCAGCCGCAAGCCGCTGGCCGGCGAGTTCTCCTTCCGGGGCCGTCCGGTCTTCGTGATCGCCAACCACTTCGGCTCCAAGGGCGGCGACGAGTCGCTCGTCTCGCACCACCAGCCGCCGAACCGTTCCTCCGAGGCCAAGCGGCTGCTCCAGGCCCAGTCGGTCAACGCCTTCGTCAAGGACATCCTGAAGGCCGACCGCCGGGCGGACGTCCTCGTCGTCGGCGACATCAACGACTTCGAGTTCTCGGCGACGACCACGGCGCTGACCGACGGCGGCGCGCTCTACGCGGCGGTCCGCTCCCTGCCGCGCTCCGAGCGCTACTCCTACGTCTTCCAGGGCAACAGCCAGGTGCTGGACCAGATCCTGACCAGCCCCTCGATCGGCGACTTCACGTACGACAGCGTGCACATCAACGCGGAGTTCGCCGACCAGAACAGCGACCACGACCCGCAGGTGCTGCGCTTCCGCCCCTGAGTCCGCGGACGGTGCGGGCGGCCCACGGCGGGCCGCCCGCACCGCCCATCCCACAGCGTTGCTTCATCGTCGACCCCAGCAGGTGTCACTGGAGCTGCGGCAGCGGAGCGAGCAGACTGCTGCCATGCCCACTTCGCACCCTTTCGGCCGCGCCCTGTGCGCGATGGTCACGCCCTTCACCGCCGACGGAGCCCTCGATCCCGGCGGCGCGCAGAAGCTCGCCGCCCTGCTGGTCGACGAGGGCTGCGACGGACTGGTGCTCTCCGGCACCACCGGCGAATCGCCCACCACGACGGACGCGGAGAAGTCCGCCCTGATCCGCGCGGTCGTCGAGGCCGTCGGCGGCCGCGTCCCGGTCGTCGCGGGCGTCGGCACGGCGGACACCCGGCACAGCGTCGCCCTGGCCCGGGCCGCGCAGGAGGCCGGAGCCACCGGCGTCCTCGCGGTCACGCCCTACTACAGCCGCCCGCCGCAGCCGGCCGTCGAGGCGCACTTCCGGCGGATCGCGGACGGGTGCGGCCTGCCGGTGATGCTGTACGACATCCCCGGCCGCACCGGCACCCGTATCGAGCCGGACACGATGCTGCGGCTCGCCGAGCACCCGCGGATCACCGCCGTGAAGGACTGCGCGTACGACCTGTCGGGCAGCGCCCGGGTCATCGCGGAGACCTCGCTCACGTACTACTCCGGGTGCGAGGAGCTGAACCTTCCGCTGCTGGCGGTCGGCGGCACCGGGTTCGTCTCGACGGTCGCCAACGCGGCACCGGGCCCGCTACGGGCGATCCTCGACGCCTACGACGCCGGCGACAACGCCCGCGCCCTGCGGCTGCACCAGCGGGCGCTGCCGCTGGTGACGGCGATGATGGCCGCCGGTCTGCCGGGCACGGTCACGGCCAAGGCACTGCTGGGCGCGCTCGGGAGGCCGGCGGGACCGGTGCGCGAGCCGCTCCAGGCGGCGGACGCCGGGACGACCGCGCGGCTGCTCGCCGCCCGTGAACGCCTGGTGGCGGAGGACTGAGAGGCGACGCGTGCAGCGCCGTCCGGGGCACCTGGCGACCCTGCGGGACGGGGCGCCCGGGGCCGGGCGGAGAGGGCGGCGGCCCCGTCCTCCGTTCACGTCCTGAACGATACGAGCGGCGCTCACCGCGCCCGGCACGCGCCGCGCGACCCGGTGGCAACTTCTGCGCCGAGGGTTGACGCCCTGGGGACCCCCTCTTAACTTCATGGCTTGAGGAAAGTCCCCCGGTTCAGCCTCGGCCCCCAGCGCGCCTTCAGGACTTTGACGCGCCCACCGCCTGTGCCGGACCGGGCACCCCCACGGGACCGACCCGGTCCGGCACACAGAGGAGTGTCAGGTGCATGACGCAATGAGGCGTGTGATCACCTCGGTACGACGCCCTGGCGGCCCCCGGCGCGGCGCCGGGGAGCCAGGCACGGGACGTGGGCGCCGCCCCGCCGTCCGCCGCCCGCTCACCGCGCTCACCGCCGGCGCGCTGGTCGCCGGATGCCTGGTCATGGCGGGCCCCGGCACAGCACAGGCGGCCGGCGAACGGGTCGACGTCTGGCTGACCACGACGTCCGACTCCGGCGGCCGCACCGTCACCCGCGGCCTCGCCCAGCAGACCCCGATCGCCTTCGGGCCGGCCGGGGGCTCGGCGAACCACACCGTCACCGTGAACGAGAACACCACCTACCAGCAGTTCGAGGGCGGCGGCGCCTCGATCACGGACACCACCGCCCATCTGCTGCGCGGCGGCGCCGTCTCGGGCGCCACGCGGGACGCGGTGATGCGCAGGCTCTTCTCCCCCACCGACGGCATCGGCCTGTCCTTCGTGCGCAACCCCATCGGCGCCTCCGACCTGTCCCGGCCGGGCCATGTCTCGCTCGACGACACCTGCTGCGACCTGAACGACTTCGGTACGAACGGCTACGACACGAACGTGCGCCTGCTGACCTCGCAGGCCCGCCAGCTCAACCCCGCCCTGCGGGTGAAGGGTGTGCCCTGGAGCGCGCCCGGCTGGATGAAGGACAACGGCCGGATGGACCAGATGGGCTGGCTGAAGTGGGAGTACTACCCGCTGTACGCCCAGTACCTGGTCAAGTACGTCCAGAGCTACCAGGCGGCCGGGGTGAAGGTCGACTACCTCTCGGTCCAGAACGAGCCCAACTGCTGCCAGGCCGGCAATCCCACCGCGATGAACTACCCCGGCATGAGCTGGAACCCCTCCGGGCTGGTCGAGTTCACCAAGAACCACGTCTACCCCGCCTTCCGCGCCGCGGGGATCACCACCAAGATCCTGGTGCACGACTGGAACTACGGCGACTACGCGAACTTCGGCGCGCCGATCCTGAACGACGCGGGGGTGCGCAACGACCCGCTGTTCGGCGGCATCGCCTGGCACGGCTACTTCGGCGACCCGGCGGTGGGCACCCAGGTGCACGACCAGTACCCGTCCGTGAAGCAGTTCAGCACCGAGCACTCGGGCGGCACCTGGATCGGCAACCAGCACAACGAGGACATGGCCGACATCGTCGGCTACGCCCGCAACTGGAGCAGCAGCCTGGTCAAGTGGAGCCTGGCACTCAACCAGAACATGGGCCCCCACAACGGCGGCTGCGGCACCTGTACCGGGCTGATCACCGTGCAGGAGGGCGGTGCACGGGCCGGTCAGGTCGACTACACGGTCGAGTACTACACGACGGGCCATCTGACGAAGTTCGTCCGGCCCGGCGCGTACCGCATCGACTCCACCGCCAACGGGACCGTGCAGAACGTCGCCTGGCGCAACCCCGACGGTTCCAAGGCGCTCATCGCCCACAACGGCGGCACGACCGGCCAGTCGGTCCGGGTGAACTGGGGGAACCAGTCCTTCACCTACACCCTGCCCGCCCGCACCACGGCGACCTTCACCTGGGCCGGCACACCCGGCGGCGGAGGGGGCGGCGGCAGTGAGACCACCGGCGCCCTGACCGGGCTGGCCGGCAAGTGCCTGGACGTCGCCGGCGGCGCGTCGGCGGACGGTACCGCCGTCCAGCTGCACACCTGCAACGGCAGTGCGGCGCAGCGCTGGACGGTCGGGCCGGACGGCTCGGTCCGCGCCCTCGGCAAGTGCCTCGACGTCAGCGGCGCCTCCACCGCCGACGGCGCGCCCGTCCAGCTCTGGACCTGCAACGGCACGGGCGCGCAGCGGTGGTCCTACGACGCGGCCACGCACGACGTGGTCAACACGGCGGCGGACAAGTGCCTGGACGTCACCGGCAATTCCTCCGCCGACGGCACCCGGGCGCAGATCTGGAGCTGCACCGGCGCCGCCAACCAGAAGTGGACGCTGCTGCCGTCCTGAGATCCCGCCCACCGCACAGGGGGCCCGCCCGGATCTCCGGGCGGGCCCCCTGTCGTGCCGTACCGGGGGGTCAGTCGCCGGTGTCGCTGGTCGTCGTACTGCTGCCCAGGATCGCCGCGTGCTCCAGCACGTCCTCCAGCGGGTCGTCGATCTGCCCGGTGCGGACGAGACTGAACTGCGACCCGTTGTGCGCGTTCCGGTGCGTCTCGTCCGCCCACGCCTGACCGGAGTGCGCCGGCACCGCCAGCAGGGCGCACAGCGCCCCCGTCGCGAGAACAGCACGCCTGGTCTTCATCGGGATCCCCGCCTCGTCCGTCCGTCCGGCCAGAGCCGTGCGGCTCTGCGTCGCCCTGACTATCCGACAGACGGGCCGGAGGTTACGCAGAGTCACACGATGGAGGTTCAGCCGACGGCGGCGACCTGCCCGGCCACGGAGAAGCGCTGACCGCACACGGGGCAGGTCGCCTCGCCGAAGGCATAGGTGAACAGACGCGCCACGTCCTCGTGGCCGTCGCCCAGGGCGAGGTCGTGGAGGCGCCTGCCGAGGCCGCCCAGTGCGCGGGGGTCGGCGGGGTGGAGCGGGAAGGTCTCGATCTCGTCGTCGGAGAGGGCGCAGTCCTCCGCCGTGCTGAAGAAGCCCCGCTCTCCGAGAACCACCCAGACCGGCGCGCACCCGTCGGGGTCGGGGCACTCGAGCTCGTACTCCTCGCCGAGGATGCCCCGGACCAGGCTCTCCGCCCAGGTGATGTCACCTTCCAAGTTGAGGACGGCTTCGACGAGATGGCAGTAGTCGTTCCGGGCGGTGGACAGCTGCCGCCACCGGTTCGCGGCGCCCAGGAGCCGGGCGACGTCAGGCGCGTACTCGCGCCGGAGGTTCTGTTCCTCGTGCCGCTGATCGGCCTGGACGAGCAGCGCGCCGGCCAGGTGGAGGGCCGGAGCCGCCACGTCGGCGTCACCGGCATCCGCCATGTCCGCCAGCGTGGGCAGCACCAGCGGATGCGCGACGTCCAGGGAGCCGTTGTGGTAGAGCTCCGTCCACAGGTCGCTCCACGCCTGACCGTCGCGGCCCGTGGCGGCGCGTTCCAGCAGGGCCGTCAGGCGGTCGAGGTCGGCGTCGCCTGTTCCGGGAGCGTGGGATGTCGTCGTCATCTGCCGCATCCAAGCAGACGTCCCCGAGCGATCGTCCGTCACCCGGCGGAGCTCCGGGGGCGACCGGCTGGGCCCGCGAGGTCACGGAAATACGGCGAGCACCCGGTCCGTCGGCGAGGCACAGCAGGAACGGCAGGACCTCCGGCTGTCCACCGTGAGCGCCCTCCCGGGCCGTCCTCGGGCCGTGGAAGGGCGCTCGACGTGGAAGCTCGGCAGCGCAGCCGCCGAGGATCAGTTGTGGCTGTTCTGATTGTGATGCAGGTCAGGCGGTCAGCCTGTCCCAGGGGCCGTTTCGGGGCCGTCCTCGGTATTGTCCGGCTCCCGGAAGACACGATCCACGGCGGCCCGGGTACGCGCCTCGCTGTTCGGCATCAGGTGCGTGTACGTGCGCAGGGTGAAGCTCGGGTCGTGATGACCCAGGTACTCGCTCAGGGCCTTGATGCTCTCCCCCGCGTCCAGGAGGACGGACGCGTAGAAGTGGCGGAGGGCGTGCATGCCGTTCTCACGTCCGAGGGGGATGCCGGCCGACGCGAGAGCCGGTCGCCACACATATCGGTTGAAGCGATTCCGGTGCAGCGCCAACGCCTCGTTCCGGACGTTGACGAACAGCAGCGAAGCCGTCACGGGCGGACCGTCCGGGGTCTTCCACGGGAGCGTGACCTCCACCGGCTCGTGCCTCGTGATGTGATCGGCCAGCGCGAAGGCGACCGTCTCCGGCAAGGGCACGTGCCGTTCCTTACCGCCCTTAGGCGGACCGAAGACCATCTGCGTACCGCGCAGGAGCTTGACCTGCCGGACGACGTGCACCGTCCCGCCCAGGAAGTCGACGTCTTCCAGCGCCAGGCCGAAGATCTCGCCTTGCCGGAGACCGCAGCCTGCCCCCAGGGAAACCATCTCCCGGTAGACGTCCGGCATGGCTTCGTGCATGGCCATGACGCGCTCTACCGACCAGGGCTTGACCTTCCGGCCGTCAAGGGCGGGCGCCCGCACCGAGCGGGCCCGGCATGGGTTCTCGGCGATGATCCGGTCCTCCACGGCCGCCGTGAACACGGCCGACACGTTGGCGAAGATCGACCGCCGGTAGGACGCCGCACGCCCGGTCGCCTCCAGCTGGCGCATCCACGCCCGCAGGTGCGAGGGCCGGAAGGACGCCATCGGCCGGTCACCGAGGTACGGAAGGGCGTGGACCCGCAGACGGATTTCGACGCTCTCGCGGGTCACGGGGTCGACGGTGAGCGCCGCCATCCACTCCTTGGCGTACTGCGCGAAGGTCACCGAGCCCGCGGCCGGATCGATGTACCGGCCCTGGGACATGTCCGCCTCGATGTTGGACAGCCAGGCTTCGGCCTTGCGCTTCTGCTTGTCCGGGAAGCTCCTCGACTTCTCGGAGCCGTCCGGCGCTATGTACCGAGCGCGGTAGCGGTGGCCGACACCGTGGCGGTCGGTCTTGACCCTGACGGTCTTGCCGTCCGGCCCGGGGACGGTCTTGTACCAGCGGTCCTGAACGTGTCCGGCCATCAGGCGGCGGCCCTTTCCGTGCGGGACCTGACCCATGCCTGCACCTCTGCGGGGTCGTACCGGAGGTGCCGACCGACCCGGAAGCCGCGGGGACCCATGCGCTTCCTCCGCCACTGGTAGACGGTCTCGACACTGGGCAGCTCGAAGAGCCGGACCAGGTCCTCAGGGGTGAGGTAGCGGTCGGGCAGTCGGGTTGGCATCGTCACCATTCCTTCTCGTCTGACAGCAGGGCGAGTTCTTCGCGGGCGGTTTCGCGGTTGAGCTGGAGGGCGCGGGCGATGGTGGCGGCGAGGACGGATTCACCGGGGGTGTGGCCGTGTCCGGCGTACTGCCAGTCAGCGAGGACCAGGACGGTGTCCGGCTCGCGGTCGTCGTCGAGGCCGAGGGCGGCGTGTTCCTGGGCTGCCCGGTAGTCGGCGCGTGCCTGACGGAGTTCGCCGAGGGTGGTGGAGTAGCGGCGGGACTTGGTGGAGAAGTGGCCGCGGAAGCCGAGCATGTGAGCCCAGGCCCACAGCCGTCGGTCCGGGTAGAGCAGGTCGAGGGTCTTGCAGGCTTCGATCAGGCGGCGGGTGTGGTCGGGGACCAGGTGGCGGTCGAGCTCGGCCAGCTCGCCGATGCGGCGGTCCAGGGTGCCGGTGTTCTCAGCGGCTTTGGTCGCGTACTTGGCGACGTAGGAGGCGACGGCCTGCTCGGTAATGTCGGAGCCGTCCCCGAACGCCTTCACGGGGCGAATGTCGAGCTGGGTGCCCCAGCGGAAGGTGCGGGCCGGTTGGTCCTCGGCGGCCGGGACGGAGACCGAGGTGTATGAGTGCGCCGCAGCTGCACGGATCGCGTCGGCGAGCAGGTCGACGGTCGCCCAGGTTGGGGGAGGAGTGTCCGGGCCGTCCGGTCCGTCGAGTCGGATCACGGCATGGAAGTGCAGAGCGCCCCGTTTCTGGAACTCGGCGACCTTGCCGTACGACAGCCGGGCACGCTCTTTCAGCTCGCGCTGGGTGAGGCCGGCGCGGGCGGCGATCTCGCGGCGGAGCCGGTTGGTGAAGCGCTGCCAGAGCTGCCCGGCATGGTTGTTGAACAGCACCGCGCCCGCGTAGTCGTACGTGGCCGGGTCGAGAGCGGTGCCCAGCTCCGGGGCGTCGGGAGCGTGGCGAGTGCCGCAGCGGCAGACGCCACGATCGGGGCGGTTGTGCACCGGGCCGAACGAGGGTGCGGTGAGAGTGGCGAAGACCCGGGGGTGATCCCGGACGGTGGCGGGGATGTCGCGGCGGTCGTCACCGGCCAGGCCCGCGCGGATGAGGTGGTAGGTGTCGCCCGCGTACGTCCAGGCACAGGAGGGGCAGCGCGAGGCACGCCGGTTGCCGCAGGCGAGGCGGAGACGGCCGCCCGGCTCGCCCTCGGTGGAGTAGTGGTGCAGGGTCTCGCCGGTGGTCTTGTCCTTGTGCACGACCCAGCCGGTCAGGTGGATGGGGTCGGCGCAGCCGCCGGTGCGGCGCATCTGTTCTTCCCAGCGGTGGTAGTCGACGGCCGAAGCCACCCTCAGCAGGTCGCCGAGGGTGGTCGGGTCGAGCAGCGGCTCAGGCACCAGCGCCCTCCCGGACACGGCGGGCGGTGACGGTACCGGTGCCATGGCAGACCGGGCAGTGAGCGGTGATCGTGCGCAGGTGCCCGCGCAGGTCACGGCCGCCGATGGTGACGGCGACGGAGGCGAAGCCATCGCAGGCCGGGCAGATACGCGACGCGGGCGGGGTGTGCTGGGTCATGATGGTGGTTCCTTTCGATTGCGGTTGGAAGGAACGGCCCCGGGTGGCGGCGTGCTTGGCGGCTTGTGCGCCACCCGGCGGCCGGTCAGCGAGAGAGGCGTGAGCCCCGGCGACCACGGCCCTTGGCCGCGTACATGACCGCGTCGGCGGCGGCGAGGGCATCGGTCAGCAGCGGCACCGGCAGCTCGGCGAGGCGGCAGACGCCGACCGACGCGGCCAGCGGCAGCGAAACGCCGTTGTAGGACAGCGGCCGGTGGAGTGCGGCGGTGAGCGCGTCGAGGTCGACGGCGGCCAAGTCCTGGACGACGGCGACGAACTCGTCCCCGCCCAGGCGTCCAGCGGTGCCGTGACGGCCGCACCAGGTGCGCAGGCGGTCGGCGGTGGCGATGAGCGCTGCGTCCCCGGCGGCGTGGCCGTGGGTGTCGTTGAGGGCCTTGAAGTGGTCGAGGTCGACCAGGAGCACGGCCCCTGACGGGTGCCGGCGGATGCAGTGTTCGGCGCGGGCGGTCCAACCGGCGCGAGTGTGCAGACCGGTCAGCGGGTCGCGGCGGGCGGAGGCGAGCCGGTGAGTGAGGAAGCCCCCGTGCACGGCCCAGCCCAGTAACGGCACCAGGGCGGCGGCTATCTGCAGGTCCATGAGCGTTCCCTTCGGTGACGGCGGTTGGCGAGGTACGGGTCCCGGAAGGCGGCGGCATGCTTGGCGGCTTGTGCGTCGCCCCCAGGACCGGTCAGCGGCGGTGCTGGGAGGCCAGCAGCGAGCGCAGGACGACAGCGCAGACGGCGACCGAGGCGGCGGTGACGGCGACCGCCAGGAGCATGGAGACAAGGACGGCGCCGACGACCAGGACCACGGCGGTGCCGCCGCCGACCAGGGCGAGCGCGGCGCCGGGGGTGAGCTGGACCGTGGGCCGGGACGGCACCGGGGCCCAGGCCGGGACGGCGGGAGCCGACGGCGGGGCAGGGGTGCCGGGGGTGATGGTGGTCGGCTCGATAACGACCGCGGGCGGGGTGACCTGGCCGGTGGGCTGGGGCATGGTCGGGAGCTTGGGCCGGAACATGGGCGGATCTCCTTACTTGACGGCGGTGTCGATGACCGGGGACAGGAGGCTGTCGGCGAGGAGGTAGCCGCCGAGCAGCAGCACCAGGACCAGCCAGAGCGGCGGGCGGATGAGCTTGACGCCGAGCCAGCCGACGACGATCAGGGCGAACCAGAGGGGGACGTCCACGGGTGGCCTCCTAGCGGACCTTGCAGCGGTGGGTGCGGGCGGCGAGCTGGGCGGCGGACTGGCTGGAGTAGTCGGCGGACCAGCCGCAGCCGTCCGAGCTGCACACGGCGGCGTGCTTGGTGGTGCCGTTGCGGTCGCGGTGGGTGCCGATCTGCACCGGGCCGATCCGCATCACGGAGTGGAAGAAGTCGCGGGCGGGCATGACGGGGTCTCCTTTCGGGTCAGGCGAGCTGGGCGGCGATGGCGTCGGCCAGATGCGGCGGGACGCCGAGGCGGGCGCGCAGGGTGTCGGTGTCGATCCGGGAGCCGGTTCGCTCCTCGTGGTCGGCGGCGACCTTGCGGGCGTGGTCGACCAGGGCGGCCGGGACCGGAACGGCCGGCGGGGCCGGGTCGGCGGGCGGAAGGGCGGAGGCGTCGTCGACGGCCGCCACCGGTTCCGGGTCCGGCGCAGCGACGGCGACCGGTTCGGATTCCACCTCGGGCGCGAAGTCTGGGTCCGGTGAGTGGCCCGCGGGTGAGTGGGCAAGGAGGGTGCCGCCCATGAAGGCCAGCGCGGGCCAGGCAGCGACGAGGATGCGCAGCCAGGCCGGGACGTCCTCCAGGTCGAGGAGTCCGGCGGTGGCGACGTTCGCGCCGAGCGAGGCCACCAGAGCGGTCAGGAACCAGCACCAGGCCAGCCGGGACGGACCGTCCGTGCGGAGCCGTCGCCAGGCGGCGACGAGGAGCAGGTCTACCGAGATGGGATAGGCCCAGGCTTTCCAGCCGTCCTGTCCGGCAGCGGCGGCGAGGTCGTGCAGGTGGGCGAAGGACAGGGCACCGGCGATGACGGCTTGCACCAGGACGGCGTCCACGCGCAGCAACGAGCGGGGCATGACGAACCTCCGGGAAGGTCAGGCGGCGGCCGGGGCCGACTCGACAGCCGGGGTCGGAACCGGGGCAAGGGCACCGAGTGCAGGCCGGAAAGGCGCGAGGACGGGCAGTTCCGGGACCAGGTCGGCGTGCCGGTTGCAGGTGTTCACCGCCTGCCGCAGCGAGGTGTGCGGGGCACGGATGCGGGCCCAGCCACCGGTCGAGTCGCCGGTGATGGCGACGCCGGGGGTGTCGGTGGGGATCTGGATCGCGGCGAGGACGGCGTCCGGGGCGATGTCGCCGAGAGCCATGTTCGCCGAGGTTTCGTCGTTGACCCGGTGGGCGGTCCGGCCGGTGAGCTGGGCGCGGAGCATGGTGATGCCCTTGCCGAGTTCGGAGCCGAAGCGCTGCCCGCAGATCTCCAGGTAAATGCCGGCCGCGCGACCGAGCTGGGCGAGCCGGGCCAGGGCGGTGATGATGCGATCCCGCCGCTTCTCCTCCTCCTTGGTCGCGAAGAGGGCGAGTTCGGCGACCTCGTCGACCAGGACCACGACCGGCACGGGCCGCAGGTCTTCGGGCAGGTCCCAGATGTCGGCGGCAACCTCCGCATCGGGCACGTCGGCGGTGATCCGCTGTTCGGCCCGGATGAGCTGATACACGTCCTGCATGTGGGACACGAGGGCGTCGAGGAGTTCGGCGGCGGTGTCGGGGTTGTCGGCGAGCGCGGAGAACCGGCGGGCCAGCGGGAACAGCTCGACGCCTTGCTTGCAGTCGATGCCCACCAGGGCGACCCGTTGCGACGCGAGCGCAGCCACGAGGTTGCGCTGATAGACGGACTTGCCGGACTCCGTGGCCCCCAGGGTGAGGGCGTGCGGCACGGTGCGGTAGTCGCGGTAGTGCACGGCCCCGTCCTCGCGCAGGGCGACCGGGACCCGCATCGGCCGGGTGTCGGCCAGGGCGGGCATCTGCACGCGCTTGAGCACGTCGTAGCCGGTCATGCGCAGCTCGACCACACCCGAGCGCAGCTCACGAGAGGTGACCCCGTACATGGCGAACGAGTGCCGCAGCCGGTCGCACGAGGCGGCCACGTCGAAGGCGTCCTGACCGGGCCGGAGCTTCAGCCGGAGCACCAGACCGGTGCGGATCACCCGGACCCGCAGGATGCGCGGGGCGCGCGGGCCGGGAACGGGGCGGTTCGTCATCCGGGCCAGCGCCAGTCGCCAGCGCGGGGCCGGGACGGTGAGGCCGCAGGCGTCCATGACCGAGCCGTACCGGACCAGGACCCGCAGCGCGGCGAGGGTGACCCCGAAGGTCAGCCAGTACCAGGCGGGGCGCCGCCACCGCAGGAGACCCGCAGCGGCGACGACCAGCACCAGGGCGACGATCAGCCACGTCATGGCTCAGGCCGCCTTCGAGGCCGCGTCCGCAGCGGTCAGCGAGGTCACCGCGACCGCACGGAAAGCGATGCCGTGCCTCTTCTGGCCGTTGAACTCGTTCTCCCACGGCGAGGCGACCAGGCCGGTCAGGACTACCGGAGTGCCCATGGCCAGGTCCTCGGAGACGCCGGACTGCGGAACGGTGAGCTTGAGGATCTCCACCTCGTCGGGCGTTGAGAACATGACCTCCACGACCATCAGGGTGGCACCGTCCTTGTCGAGGGCGATCTCACCGGTCCGGCGATCCTTCACCTTGGGCTGCGGGGCCTTGGCGACCATCACAGTGGCGTTGGCGGTGTCCACGGGAATCTGACGCATCGTCTCGTCTCCTGTTGCGATGAGGTGTTGACCGACATCCCGTCGGTGAGATCAGGAGACCGTGAGGAGGGGTGGACGCATCACCGCCCGTATGGACGTTTGGGGACGTCTGAGCTACCGTCAAAACGTCCCTAGCGGTCCCAGTGAAGGGCACGTCATGGCGAACGAGCGTCTGCGCGCGGCGATTTCAGCGAAGGGCGAGACGATCCAGTCCGTTGCCGAGCACGTCGGAGTGGATCCCAAGAGCGTCGAGCGGTGGATCACCACCGGCCGGACTCCGCACCGCGGGCACCGCTGGAAGGCGGCGAGCTTCCTCGGAGTCGACGAGGTCTACGTCTGGCCGTCCGTGGAGAAGCAGGCGGAGAAGGCCAGCACGTCCGAGCTGATCACGTACTACCCGCACCGTGGCGCGGTGCCCGCCCCGCTCTGGTCATCCCTGATCGGTAAGGCGACGGACCAGGTCGACATCCTCGTGTACGCCGGACTGTTCCTCTTCGACAGCAATCCTGACCTGCCCGACCAGCTGGCCGAGAAGGCGAAGGCCGGCGCCCAGGTCCGCATCCTGCTCGGCGATCCCGACTCCGAAGCGGTCCGTCAGCGCGGCGAAGAGGAGGGCATCGGTGGTGACCTGGCCGCTCGGGCCCGGATCACCCGGCGCTACCTCGAGCCCGCCAGGTCGACGCCCGGGGTCGAAGTCCGGTTGCACGACACGATCCTCTACAACTCGATCTACCGGTTCGACGAGGACGTTCTCGTGAACCCTCACGTCCTCGGAGCTCCCGCCGGTCAGAACCCGGTGATGCACTTCCGGTACCTCCCCGGAGCGCGGACTTTCCGGCACTACATGCGGAGCTTCGACTATGCATGGGAGCGGGGCCGGGAGGCGTAACAGGCCCCGGACGTGCAACGCTGAACACATGGCCCGTGTCGACTACTTCAACGATCCCAACGCCCCGAAGGCGAACAGCCTCGTTCCCTCCGTGACCGCCGTGGCCCGCAACGAGGCCGGAGAGGTCTTGCTGATCCACAAGACCGACAACGACCTTTGGGCCCTGCCCGGAGGTGGCATTGACCTGGGCGAGTCAGCGCCCGACGCAGCCGTACGCGAGACGAAGGAAGAGACCGGTTTCGACGTGGAGGTGACCGGTCTCGTCGGTATCTACACCAACCCCGGGCACGTCATGGCGTACGACGACGGCGAGGTCCGTCAGCAGTTCTCCATCTGCTTCCAGGCCCGCATCACCGGCGGCGAGCTGCGGACGAGCAGCGAGAGCAAGGAAGTGGCATTCGTCGACCCGAGCAAGCTGGACGAGCTGAACATCCACCCGTCGATGCGCATGCGCATCGAGCACGGGTTGGCAAACCGGGCCGAGCCCTACATCGGGTGACGTCCTCGGTATGGTCCCGCCATGAACGAAACCGACCCATCGACGGAAGCTGCCAAGGGCCGGGGGCCTCTGTGGCTGGACCCGGACGACCTGCGCTGGCTGTCTAAGCACTGCGGCTGCACCGCAGATGCGTCCGACGAGGAGAAGGACCGCTGCGGGCGGGTGCGATTTCGTGCCAGCGCAGCACTGCACAAGCACGGGCATTCACACTGACCAAGTGATCAGGAGGCGAGGTCAAGACGGCTGCGTGTCCGGTCGACGGCAGCACCGAGGTACGGTCGCGCCTCGCTGATCGCGTTGTGAACCTCGCTGCCCGGCTCGTAGCGGACCAAGATTTCGTCGATCCGGGTGTCGAAGTCGAGGGACTGCCCGGCAGGGCCGGTCGTCATGTCGGCGAAGATCAGGGCGTCCAGGACCGGAGAGTCTTCCCGCTCGTAGACGGCCAGCTCTGCCGAGAGTCCGCGTTGTTCCGCCTCGTACACGGCTCCGGAGTGATGAGCGACCAGCCGCACCAGACGTGCCGGCGCACCCAGTGATTCGAGGTGCCGGGCACCGTCGAGGGGGTGGAAGCCCGTGTCACGCAGCTCGGGCGCGTAACCGATGTCATGCAGCCATGCGGCGGCGACGAGGAGATCCCGGTCCGACTCGGACACAGCCGCAGAAGCCTCACGGGCCCGAGCGGCCACGGCCTGAGTGTGCAGCCAGCGGTTCCCGAGCGGAGGAAGCAGGGACTCGGCGAGTTCGGCCGCTCCCTGGGGCGTGTCCAGTGCAGAAGGCATGCATGGAACGTTAGCCGAGGCGAGCAGAAGGCCGACAGGCCACGATCGGGGCGGTTGCCGATCATGGGTGCGGTAAGACTTTCCCTACTTCATCAAGGCCCGCGCACGGCGCGGGCGCGCGCCGCCTCTGCGGCGCGGCCTGCCTCCTGTCTTCGCCCCGGCTGGCCGCGCCCGGCGGCGCGCTCGGCGGCTGCGGGCATGAAGTGGGGGGACACCCTCTGTGGCTGGGGCGGTCGGCTCCACGGCTTTAGACGTCGTTTCTTATGGCTGTCCGAGCGGCATGAGAGCCTCCTGGCATGAGCTACGACCTTGCTGTCTGGGAAGGCGAGAGGCCGGCGGATGACAAGACCGCCGGCGAGGTCTTCGACGACCTGTACGACCGGTACATCGGCAGCGAGGGAAAAGAGCCTCCGTCCGAACGCATCGCGGCCTACGTGGCTGCGCTGCTTGAGCGGTGGTGCGATCTGACCGAGGACGAGGAGGACACCTCGCCCTGGTCAACCGGGCCGTTGATCAGCGAAGCCAGCGGTCCGCTGATCTACTTTCCCAGCAACTCCACATAATCCGCCTCCGACACACCCCCCTTCGTCTGCGTGCACAACACCGGAGTCAACCCCTGCTGAGCCAACGCACCACCGATCACCTCGGCAAACGCCGGAAAAATAGGATTCTGCAACTCCGGCAGCACCAACCCCACCAACCGCGCACGCTCACCCCGCAACTGCGTCGGCCGCTCATAACCCAACACATCCAGAGCCGTCAGCACCGACTGCCGCGTCGCCTCCGACACCCCCGGCTTCCCATTGAGCACCCGGGACACCGTCGCCTCCGAGACCCCAACCTTCTTCGCCACCTGAGCAAGTCGTCGCGTCACCCGCGCAAGGCTAGTGCAAACCGCGCAATCCGATTCCAGCGGCGTCGGTCCCGCAGGAGAGCGGTGCGCGTGGGCCGGGCGTGGGGTGTCCACGGAGGGCCGGGCGTGGGGTGTCCACGGAGGGCCGGGCGTGGGGTGTCCGCGGAGGGCCGGCGCCGGATGCGGCCCCGAACGCCCGACGGCCTCCCGCCCGCGCCSSSGGCGCGGGGGAAGGCCGCGGGGGCGTCGTCGCGTCAGCGGGCGGCGGGCGCCCCCATCAGCCGGACCAGCAGGTCGTCGAGGCTGATCAGCCCCGTGAGCGTGCCGTCGTCGTCCCGGACCAGGGCCAGCGAGGCACGGTTGCGGCGAAGCTGCTCGACGGCGTGCGCGACACTGTCCCCCGAGCGCAGTTCGGGGACGGGGCGGGCCAGTTCGCGTGCCGAGACGGCGCGTTTGCGGGTCCGCGCGACCAGCGCGTCCCGGGCGTGGACCGAGCCGAGGACGGTGTCGCCGTCCACGACGACCAGCCGTGAGCGGTCGGCTCCGGCGGCGGTCGCCAGGATCGCGTCCAGTCCGGCGTCCGCCGGGACCCTCACGATGTCGGCGGCCGGCGTGCGCAGCTCGGCGACCGGCGTCTGCGGCTCGGTCAGGGAGCGGGTGATCAGCTCGGAGTCCGTGCGGTTGATGAGGCCGAGCCGCTCCGACTCCCGCACCAGGTGCGTGAGCTGCTCACGGTTGTGGACGGCCGCGAGCTCGTCCCGCGGCTGCACCCGGCACAGCCGCACCAGGGCGTTGCTGACCAGGTTGAGGACCCGGATCAGCGGGCGGACCA
The DNA here is from genome assembly GCF_008042045.1 of Streptomyces sp. T39. Lineage (GTDB taxonomy): Bacteria > Actinomycetota > Actinomycetes > Streptomycetales > Streptomycetaceae > Streptomyces. The sequence continues at coordinate 44,447 of NZ_RDBP01000051.1, read as the reverse complement.
CCGTGACCACGGCGCGGAACGCCGGCGTCAGCAGCATCGCGGACCGCTCGGGGTGCGCGATCGCCCAGGACTTGGGCGCCATCTCGCCGACCACCATGTGGAGGAAGACGACGACGATCATGGCGACGGCGAACGCGATGCCGTAGCTCAGCCCGCTGGGCAGCCCCAGGTCGTGCAGGAGCGGGTCCAGCCGGTGCGAGATCGCGGGCTTGGAGATCGAGCCCAGCCCCAGGGTGCAGATGGTGATGCCGAGCTGGGCGCCGGCCAGCATCAGGGACAGCTCCCGCATGCCGGCCAGTGCGGCCTCGGCGCCGCGCCGGCCTTCCGCGACCGCCTTCTCCACGCGGTGGCGTCGGGCGGCGACGAGCGCGAACTCGGCGGCGACGAAGAAACCGCTGCCGATCAGCAGGAGGACGGTGACGAAGAGAGCCATGGGGAAACTCATGCCTGCGCCTCCTCGGCCGCGGGCCGCCCGGCCGGGGTCAGGCGCACCCGCTCGGGCACGTGCCGGTCCAGCGTGAGGACGTCGAGGCGTACGCCGTCGACGGTGAGGCGGTCGCCGATGGCCGGGAACCGTCCCAGCCGGTCGATGATCAGGCCGGCCACGGTGTCGTAGTCGTCCTCCTCGGGCAGGGCGACGCCGGTCGCGTCCTCGATCTCGTCCAGGCGGCGCCCGGCGTCGACGAGCCAGCCGTCGCCGTCGGCGACGGCGAGGTGGACGACGGTGTCACTCTCGTCGGCGATGTCGCCGACGAGCTCCTCCGCGATGTCCTCGTAGGTGACGATGCCGGCGACGCCGCCGTGCTCGTCCAGGACGACCGCGAACTCGTCGTCGCGGTCGCGCATCCGCGCGACCGCGTCGGGCAGCGGCAGGGTCTCGGGCAGCAGCAGCGGGCTGCGGGAGACCGCCCCGGCGCTGGTGGCCGCGAAGCGGGCCTCGGGCAGGCGCATCAACTCGCGCACACCGAGGACGCCCGCGATGTCGTCCGGGTGGTTGCCGAACACCGGGTAGGCGGAGTGGCCGTGCCGCGCGATCAGCCCGACCGCCTCGGTGGCCGTGGCGTCCTGGTGCACGAAGACGGCGTCCGCACGCGGGACCATGACCTGGCCGAGCGTGCGCTCGGAGAACTCCACCGCGTGGTCCACGAGCTCCGCGGTGGCCGCCGGGAGGTATCCCTGCTCGTGGGACTCGCCGATCAGATGGCCGAGCTCCTCGAGGGTGGCCCCGTGGTGCAGCTCCTCCACCGGCTCGATGCCGATCCTGCGCAGCAGCCGGTTCGCCGCGCCGTCGAAGACGTGCACGAGGGGGCCGACGATCCGCAGGTACAGCAGAGTGGAGGGCGCCAGGGACTTCGCCAGGCGCTCGGGGACGGCGAGGGCGAGGTTCTTCGGCGCCAGCTCGCCCAGCACCATCTGGAGCACGGTGGCGAGGACGAAGGCGAGGACCACGGAGACGGCGGAGACGGCCGCGCCGGACAGTCCGATCCCCTCCAGCACCGGCCTGAGCAGGGCCGACACGGAGGGCTCGGCCAGGAAGCCGACGACCAGTCCGGTGACGGTGATGCCCAGCTGCGCGCCGGAGAGCATGAACGAGAGCCGTTCCAGCACCCTGAGCGCACGGGCCGCCCGCTTGTCGCCGGCCTCGGCCTCCCTGGCCAGTGCCAGACGGTCGGCGGCGACATAGGCGAACTCCTGGGCGACGAAGTATCCGGTGCCCAGGGTGAGGACGAAGACGGCCAGCAGGCCGAGCGCGGCACTCATCGAACACCACCTCGCCGCGCGCCGCGCTCATGGCGAGATGGTCCGGGACTGTGTCCCGGGGGGTCCGTCGGTCTGGCGGACAAGGAAACTCCTCCGTGATGGCTGAAACCGGTCAACGCCCGAACGCTCCGCATTGTTCCCGACACGTACGCGGCGCCTCCCCGTCCGCTCCGCGCGCCACGCCGCACCGCCGCGCGGACGCGCACCGCGTCGTGCGAGGCCCGCCCCTCGGGGGGGGCGGCCGTGGGCCGGAACGGGACGCTCCGCGCAGGCGCGGGTTCCGGCCAGGGGGCAGGGGGCGCCGGGTCGTGGTCGACATGTGCATGGGAGCGCTCCCATGCGT
>NZ_RDBP01000051.1:18367-42243 GCF_008042045.1 Streptomyces sp. T39 | reverse complement strand
GGGCCGGGGAGGCCGCCGGGTGCAGGCCCGGGGGCGGGCCGCGGCCGCCGGACACGTCCCCGGCCGCGGGCCGGGAACACCGCCGGGCGCAGCTCCGGCCGTGCCGCTCTCCACAACGGATGAGGGCGTCAGGTGCGGTCGCGGGTGCGCAGCAGCAGGAGCGCCGTGTCGTCGCCGCGCTCCGACGGCGCGTCCCCGAGGAGGGTGTCGGCGAGCTCCTCCAGCGGCTCGCCGGTGCCGCCCCCGGCGAGCCTGCCCGCCAGTTCCGCCAGCGCGTCGTCGATGTCCGTGCCCGGCCGCTCGATCAGGCCGTCCGTGTAGAACACCAGCACCGACCCCGGCGGCAGCGGGACGGACGTGGTCGGATAGACGGCCGAGGGATCGACGCCGAGCAGCGGTCCGCCGGCGAGGTCCAGGACGTGCACCCGGCCCTCGGGATCCCGCAGCAGCGGCTGGGGATGCCCGGCCCGTGCGAGCAGCACCCGCCGCCCCTCCAGGTCGAGGTGCACGTAGAGGCAGCTCGCCAGCAGGTCCGCGTCGAGGTCGATCAGCAGCCGGTTGGTGCTCGACATGACCCGGCCCGGTGACTGGCCGGCCGCCGTGTAGGCCCGCACGGCCGTGCGCACCTGGCCCATCATCCCGGCGGCCGCGACGTTGTGGCCCTGGACGTCGCCGATGACGGCGGCCGCGTCCGGGCGGATGCGGGACACGGCCCCGCCCCGGCCCCTGCCGTCGTCGGACGGCGCCCCGTCGCCGTCCGTCCGCATCAGGTCGTAGAAGTCGCCGCCGATGTCCATGCCCTGGGTGCCCGGCAGGTAGCGGGCGGCGACGTCCAGGCCCGGGAGCAGCGGCAGGCTGTGCGGGAGCAGGGCGGACTGGAGGCCGTGCGCGAGGCGGTGCTTGGCGTCGTAGAGCCGGGCGCGCTCCAGGGCCTGGGCCATCAGTCCGCCCAGGCTGGTCAGCATGGCGCGTTCGTCGGTGCCGAAGCGGTGCGGCTCGGCGTATCCGAGGACGCAGGTGCCCACCGGCCTGCCGGAGGCGATCAGGGGCAGATAGGCCCAGGCGGCCAGGCCGTCGGGGGTGGCCGTGCGCACCGGGTGGATGTGCTCCAGCTCGGCGCGGGTGGCGAAGAACGACGGGACTCCGGTGGCCAGGGCCCGCGCACCGGGAGTGGGCGCGGTCAGCGGCATGCCGTCGAAGCGGCCCACGATCATCGGATCGTCGTATCCCCGGTGGCCCAGCACCCGCAGCCGTCCCCCCTCGGCCGCCAGCACGACCAGCGCACTGCTGCCGACGGCGGGCATGATCTCGTCGGCCACCAGCTCGACGACGTCCGACACGCCGACGGCCTCGGTGAGCGCGCCGGCGAGGCTCAGCAGGTGGGTGATGCCGATCAGCCGTGCAGAACCGTTCCGGGGGCCGTCGTCGGTCCGCTCCGGGGCGGGCCCGGCGGCGGGGACCCGGTCCCGGGCGGGAGCCGCCGTGCGCCCGCCCGGGAGCGGCGCGTCCGGAGCCTCCCGCCGTGCGTCCGGGCCCGCGGGCCCGACCTGGACGGTGATGCCGCTGCGGCTGGGGTGGAGGCGGAACTCCAGCCACTCGCGAGGCGGGCGCAGCGCCACGAACGACGTGCCCTGCTGGCTCATCAGGGCGGCGCGGTAGCGGTCCTCGTGGACCGGGTCGTCGAGCCACGGCAGGGCGGACCACAGGATCCTGCCCACGAGGCGGGCCGCGGGGGCGCCGACGAGTTCGCCCATCGCGGTGTTGGCGAAGGTGATGCGGGCGTCGATGTCGAGGGAGCAGATGCCGTCGGGCAGCCTGGCGACCATCCGCGCCGCTTCGGCCGAGGAGCCGGCGGGGGGCGCGGTGCCGATGAAGTCGGCCTCCCGGGTCACGCGCCGGCCGCGTTCGGCCGCCTGCTCCAGCCGGATCGCCAGGCGGTCGCACGCGGCCACGAGCCGGGTGCGCTCGGCCGGGGAGAGGTCGTCCTTGCGGGAACCGGGCCAGGTGACGAAGACCGCCCCGTACACGGCACGCGGGGTGGCGACCGGGACGGCCGCGAGGGAGAACGGGTACGGGAGGACGACGGAGATCCTCGGGTAGCGGCGCGCCATCGCCTCCTCCCCCGGCACCCACACCAGCCGCCGGTCCCGCGCGGCGTCGGCGACGGGGATGCGGGCGGAGAGCGCGACCCGCTCCCAGGGGGCGGCGAAGGCCCGGGGCAGGCCGGCCATGACCGCCATCTCCAGGACGTCGTCCGCGTCCGACATCAGGTAGACGGCGCCCGCGTGGGCGCGGACGTCGTCGATCATCCCGGCCAGCGCGAAGGAGAGCATCGGCTGGGCACCCCCGCCGTCCGAGGCGGCCAGATCCGGCACGACGCCTCACCTCCTCGCGACGCTCAGCTCCCAGGCTGCCGCCCCCACACCCATCCCGCACGGCGGCGGGTGGGCGGCCCGGGGGCCGCGGGAGCGGGGTCGAGCGTGCGCCGCCGGGCCCGCGGCACGGGCCCGGCGGCGCACACCACGGGCACACCCGGCGGGAAACGCAGGCCAAGGGCCTGCCCCGCCCGAAGCGGGCGGTGCCCCGGGGGGCGCAGCCGCTCCGCCCGCTGAGACCGCCCAGCGGACAACGAGCCCCGCCCCGGACCCCGGCGCACAGGCGCGGCCGATCCGCCCGGCGGCCGTGCGCGACACGGCCCCGCAGGATGCCCGGGGCGCCCGGGCCCGTCAGGGTCCGGGCGCGGCCGGTGTCAGGCGGCCGAGGCCGCGGTGCGGGTGATGGCGACGGCCGTCGTGTCGGTGACGCCGTTGACGGTGACGGCGAGGGTCACCGCGCCCCTGCGGAGGCCGGTGAGGCGGCCCGTCACGGGGTCGAAGGAGGCGACGTGGCGGGCGCGGGCGTCCCCGGGGCGGCCGATGTGGAGGTTCGGGGATCCGGACCAGTCCACGCTCATCGGCCACGCCGCCGGCACGGCCCTCGTTCCCTGGAGCACCGTCGCGCCGACCGGCGCCGTGGCGCCGGGCGCCAGCGTGAGCGGGGCGTCCAGGCTCACCGAGTCCGCGTGGGCCCGGGTCTGGACGGAGACCCAGTCCGGCCGGGGGCCGAAGGGCGCGCGGCGGGCGGCCGCCCGCTCGGCGGCGCCGATCTCGTCGACGCCGACCATCGACCAGCCGGTGAAGCCGCCCTCGTCGGCGGGCGCGGCCGGGTTCTTCCCGGAGTTGCCGTTGACGAGGTACGGGACGCCCTCCACATGGGAGGCGTGGAAGACGCCGACATGGCTGCCGATCAGGCCCGCGCCCTTCCCGGTGGACCTGCGGAACTGCGCCAGCCAGTCCTCCACCAGCGCGGCCTCCTTGCGGTCGGCCAGCTGGCTCGCCTTCTGGACGGTCGGGTCCCGAGGCGGCACGTGCTCGACGACCATCACCGAGCCGATGGCGGGATCGGCGGCGGCCGCGTCGAGCTGGGCGCGGAGTTCCCTGATCTGGGCGATGCCGCCGCCGCGGAGGCTGAGCGAGGAGGTGTCGAGGGTGACGAAACGGGTGCCGCGGTGGTCGAAGACCCGGTGCGCGGGTCCGAATTCGGCGACGAAGTCGCCGATCCTGCCGCCCATCACCTCGTGGTTGCCGGGCACGTAGTACCAGGGCACGTCGTCGCCCAGTTCCTCCTCCAGGACGCGGCGGGCGAGGGCCAGGTCGGCGGGGGCTCCCTCGTCGACGAGGTCCCCGTTGACGACGAGGAAGTCCGGGGCGGCGGCCCTGATCTCGCGCAGGGTGCGGCGCGCCTGGCGCACCAGCGCGCTGTCGGGGTCACGGGCGACGAACTGGGCGTCCGACATCACGGCGAAGCGCCAGTCCCGCGCGCCGGTGACCGCGGCGGGGTCGACGAGCGGGTCGGTGACCCGGGGCGGGGCGGGCAGGTCGATGCCCGGGGGGACCTGCGCGGTCAGGCCGTCGACGACGATGCGCCCGGTGTACTGCCGGTTGGCGGCCGTCTCCGCGAGATAGAAGCGGAAGACCGACAGGGGGGTCGCGGCGCCCGCGGGGACGGGGAAGGTGACCTGCTGCCAGCCGGTCCAGGTGATGTACGGCCCGCGCAGCAGGTGGTCCGAGCCCGCCGCGTCCTTCAGGTGGAGGGTGGGCCAGGCGCCGTTTCCGTCGCCCTTGATCCACAGCGTGAACGACTGCGGCTGCCCCGGTACGGCGACGGGCTGCGGCGGGGCGGCGTAGGCGGCGCGGGTGCCGGTGGACAGGGTGAAGTCGTACGTCAGTTCCAGCCCGGTCCCCTCGTGCCCGTCGGGTGTGGCGGCCAGCGAGCCGCTCGCGCGCGCCTGGCTGAAGCGCCAGGCGGCGGCGTCGTCGAAGCCGGCCACGTCCTGTTCGGCGAGGCCGACCGTCACGCCGACGACGGTGGTCTCGCCGCCTGCCCGCACGGTGACCGGTCCGGCGCTGCGGCCGCCGGTGCGGGCGAGCACGGTGAAGGAGCCGCGCCCGTCGGGGCGGATGTCGAACAGCGAGCGGTCGTAGGCGAGGGTGACGTCGGCGGGCTCGACGGGTGCGCTGTTGCCCTGTGCGTCGTGGCCGAGGATCCCGAAGGTGCCGGTGGCGGAGGCGTCGCCGAGCGCGACGCGGCGCACGGTCGGTTCGATCCGGTCGAGTTCGCCGAGCACGGACAGCCTGATGGCGCCGCGGGCGGCGCCGCGCTCGGCGACGGCCTCGGTGGTGCCGGTGCGGCGGGCGCGGAACACGCCGTCGTCGTCGACCTGCCCGACGGAGGCGCTGCGGGAGTGCCAGCGCGGCGCGCCGGCGGCGGGACCGTAGGTCTCGTCGTAGCCGGCGGCGGTCAGCCGGCGGGTGAGGCCGGGGAACACCCGCTCGGGGTGCCCGCCGAGGACGGGGTCGCCGGTCGGCGCGGTGCCGGCGGGCATCGCGGTCTCGACCCAGAAGCCGTGCAGCCGTCCGCTGCCGTCCGGCACGGTGAGGGCGAGTCCGTTGGGCACGGTGCGTTCGCTGCCGTCGGAGGGGCTGTTCTCCACGAGGAGGGCGTCGCTGCCCGGTTCGCGGGCGACGAGGGTGGACGAGCCGCCGCCGTCGAGGTTGAGCGCGTTGTGCGCACCCGCCTTCCGCATCATCAGGCCGAGTTCGGTGAGGGTGACGCCGCCGCTGTCGGCCTGGCGTCCGTCGACGGTGATGACGTGCATCCGGCGGCCGTCCTCCGAGAAGCCGACGGCGGTGCGGGGCGCGGTGGCGTTGTTGCCCGTGCCCTCGTGGTTCTGGGGCACTCCGTCGACGACGAGGAGTTCGCGTCCGCCGACCGCCGTGCGGGGCACGGGCCCGCTGTCGGTGCGCGGCCGGTACGCGAGGGAGACGGGGTCGCCGGGGGCCAGCGCGGCGAGTGCGGCGGCGCCCTCCTCGCGGCCGACGAGGACGGTGGTGCCGTCGGCGACGGCGCCGGTGCCGGGCCTGTCGTGGACGGCGACGACGCGGCCGTCGCGCACCTCGGCCTCGGCGACGGGCGAGGCGGCGTCGACGGTGAGGGCGCGGTCGGCCTCGCCCCAGGCGGAGGTGTAGGCGCCGATGCCGCCGGCGGGCACGTTGGCGGCGTTGTAGGCGCCGAGGGGATGCGGGCCCGAAGGGAGGGTCAGGGTGCCCTCGAAGTAGAGCTCGAGGACGCGGCCGGCGCCGCCCGGCCCGATGCCGACGGCCCGGTGGGTCCCGTAGCCCGGGGAGTGGGTGAGCTCGCCGTCGCGGATACCGGCGCCCAGTGGCGCGCCGGTCTGGTTGATGTCGAAGAAGTCCGCGTTGATCGCCGCGACCGTCCGGCGGCCCTCGCCGGGGTCGTGGCGGGCCGCGAGGTCGCTGACGCTCTGCCGGTCGGCGACCTTCCCCGACGAGAGGTAGTCGGCGGCGACGTGGCCGTCGAGGTCGACCGAGAGTTCATCGACGCGCAGCCACTTGGCGGCTTCGAGGCGGTCGTAGGAGCTGAGCCGTACCCCGGGCGCGACGGGCCGGGTGCTGCGGGCCGTCTCGATGCCCGTCCCGTCGACGACGGGCGTGGAGGAGGCGCCGGTGCCGGTGGCGGGCGGCGGGGCGATCGGCCGCAGTATCTCGGCGCTCTCGCGGGGCGGTGGATCGGGTGTGGCGGCGGCGGCCGGTGCCGCCGACCCCATCGCGAGTGCGGTCACGGTCGCGAGCAGCACGACGGTGTGTCTTGCTCTGCCAAGGCCCACAACTACTCCCGGAATACGGCTGGTCGAGCTCGTGGTAAGCGCTGTCGGCGGACAGCATCGCGGTGCGGCGGCGCAGGCACCAGAGGGCGGGGGGAACARGGAGGGGAACGGGGGGCTGTCGGGATCATGGACGTGCTGGCATCTTGCGCGGACCGGGCGGCGGCGGTCCCCTCACCACGCCGGACAGGGGTTCCGGTTCCGTCTGCTGACGCAGTGAAAGGTGACGCAAGAAATCTGCAACAATTCACGATGCGAGACGTTCCACCTGCGATATTGACGCACCGGGAATTCACTGCCAGTCTCTTGAGCGTGAGTCAAGCCGAGCTTCTCGTTTCGCGTCTGCACGTCGATCTGCGACGTCTCGCCAGCGCGCTGTGTGCCGCCGGCAGCTAGGCCGCCCCTGAGCGGCTGAGCCGCCGGGACGACGCACCGCGCGCGGTGCGCTCCGACGTCCGGGCCGGGCGAACCCGTCGTCCGGATGAGCGTTTCCCCGCGGCTCTCGCACCCGGTCCCGCCCGGCGCGCGCCCCTCTCCCCCTCCCCCGCATCGGCAGCCGCCGTCCTCCCGGACCGGTGGTGTCCCCGCAGGCCATGGGGGTGACGGCGGCCTGGCCGACGGCTCGTGCAGGGCGGGGGCGGTCGGCTCTCCTTCCGGGCGCCCCGATCCTGCCACCGCCCCGTTCCGGGCGAACCCGCGCCGAGTGTCCGCCGCGCCGTGCGGCGGTACCGGTCCCGCGTCCGCACGGAAGGTGCCGCGCCCTGCCGCGGAATCCCCGCGCGCATTCCCTCTTTCCCGTTCGGCGATCTTTCTCGTCCGGCGATTTCCGACGCCTGTTTCCGCCCCCTGCCCTTTGCGCAGCAAATGAAGGAATTCCACGTGCACACCACATCACGACGCACATTTCTCGCGTTCACCGGACTGTCCGCGCTCGCGGCCGCCGGCTGCGGCACGGCGAGCGGCAGCGGGGTGCGGAACACCGGGACGCTGCGCTACCAGGGCTGGGCCGGGCAGGTCACCCCGGCCGAACTGGCGGCAGACCTCGGCTACCTCCAGGACGTGAAGCTCGACTGGGTCGGCAACACCATCAGCGGTCCGCAGGACATCCAGTCCGCCGCCTCGGGCCAGATCGACTTCGGCGGCGCGTTCAACGGCGCCATCGTCAAACTCGCCTCCCGCAACGCCCCCGTGCGGGCCGTCATCAGCTACTACGGCTCCGACGAGGCCGCGTTCAGCGGCTACTACGTCACCGAGGACAGTCCGGTGCGCACCCCGCGGGACCTGATCGGCCGCACGGTCGGGATGAACACGCTCGGCGCGCACAGCGAGGCGATGCTCGACATCTACCTCCGCAAGCACGGCCTGAGCCGGGCCGAGGCGCAGAAGGTGGAGCGCATCGTCGTGCCGCCGGTGAACACGGAGCAGACGCTGCGCCGGGGGCAGATCGACGTGGCGGTGCTCGGCGGCATCCTGCGCGACAAGGCGCTGGAGACCGGCGGCGTCCGCAAGCTGTTCAGCGACTTCGACCTGCGCGGCGCGTTCAGTGCCGGGACGTACGTCCTGACCGAGCAGTTCATCCGCCGGAACCCCGAGACCGTGCGCACCTTCGTCACCGGTGTGGGGCGGGCCCTGGACTGGTCGCGGGCCACGCCGCGTGACGAGGTCGTGGCGCGGATGACCGAGATCGTGCAGCGGCGCAAGCGGAACGAGAGCACCGACGCCCTCAAGTACTGGCGGTCCTACGGGGTGTCGGCGCCCGGCGGGCGGATCGCCGAGCAGGAGCTCTCCGTGTGGGCGGACTGGCTCGCCGAGCGGGGCGACATCGAGCGCGGCCGGGTGGACCTGAAGAAGCTCTGGACCAACGAGTTCAACGGCGGCGACGGCGCCGCGAGGAAGGGCTGAGGCCATGACCGCGAAGATCAGTTTCCGGGGTGTCGGCAAGACGTTCCCGGTCCGGGGCCGGAAGGCCGACGTCGTGGCGCTCGACGGCATCGATCTCGACATCCCCGCCGGGGAGTTCACCGTCGTCGTGGGCCCCAGCGGATGCGGCAAGTCCACCCTGCTCGACCTGCTGGGCGGGCTGTCACGGCCGACGACGGGCGAGATCCTGCTCGACGGCAGGCCGGTGAACGGCCCGGGTCTCGACCGGGGCATCGTGTTCCAGCAGTACGCGCTGCTGCCGTGGCGCACCGCCCAGGGCAATGTGGAGTTCGGCCTGGAGGCCACCGGCGTGCCGCGCCGGGAACGGGCCGGCCGGGCGCGTGACTACCTGGCGCTGGTGGGTCTCACCGGTTTCGAGGACCGGCATCCGCACGAGCTGTCGGGCGGGATGCGCCAGCGCGTCGCCATCGCCCGCAGCCTCGCCTACGACCCCGACGTCCTGCTGATGGACGAGCCCTTCGCCGCGCTCGACGCCCAGACCAGGGAGTCGCTCCAGGACGAGCTGCTGCGGATCTGGCAGCGCACCGGCAAGACCATCGTGTTCATCACCCACGGCATCGACGAGGCGGTCCGCCTCGGACAGCGCGTCGCCGTCCTCACCTCGCGGCCGGGACGCATCAAGGAAGTGGTGCCGATCCACCTCGGCGAGCTGTCGCCGGACGAGGACCCGCGCTCGGGGCCGGAGTTCGCGCACCACCGCCGGCAGATCTGGAGCCTGCTGCGCGACGAGGTCACCCGCGCCCAGGAGCAGGAGAGGGAGAGGTCGGCAGCATGACCACCACCGTCACCGAGAAGACACCCGGCGGGCAGCAGGCGACGGCGCCACGGGGCGCCGCGCCGGCCCGGCCCGCCGGCCCGCCCGGACGGACCGGGGCCCGGGCGCCGTCCCTGCCGCGCCGGGCCGGCCGCGCCCTGGTCACGGCGGCCACCCGCAGCGTGGCCGTGCTGGCCCTGCTGGGGCTCTGGGAGGCAGCGCCCCGGCTCGGCCTGGTGGACGCCACGTTCCTGCCGCCGTTCTCCGACGTCGCCTCCGCCTGGTGGGGGCTGGCACGGGACGGTTTGCTGGCCGAGCACACCTGGGCGAGCCTCGGCCGCTCGCTGACCGGCTTCGGCCTGGCGGTGGCGGTGGCCGTGCCGCTGGGGCTGCTGATCGGCTGGTACCGCAGGCTGGCTGACCTGCTGGGCCCGCTGCTGGAGGTGTTCCGCAACACGGCCGCCCTCGCGCTGCTGCCCGTCTTCGTGCTGCTGCTGGGGATCGGCGAGACGTCGAAGGTGTCGATCGTGCTCTACGCGTGCACCTGGCCGGTGCTGCTGAACACGATCAGCGCGGTGCGCAGCGTCGATCCGACGCTGCTGCGGCTGGCCAGGTCGATGGACCTGCCGGCGCACCGGATCTTCCAGAAGGTGATCCTGCCGGCGTCCGTGCCGTCGGTGTTCACCGGCATCCGGCTGGCCGGCGCGGTGGCGATCCTGGTGCTCGTCGCCGCCGAGATGGTCGGCGCCAAGGCGGGGCTCGGCTATCTGGTCAACGCCTCGCAGTTCAACTTCGCCATCCCCGAGATGTACGCCGGGATCATCACCATCTCCGCGATCGGTGTCACGTTCAACCAGCTCCTGGTCGCCCTGGAACGGCGTTTCACGTCGTGGCGCACCCCTACCGGAATCTGAGGACCCCGTCATGCCCGCGCACCCCCCGCGACAGTTCCATCTCAACGCCTTCCTGATGAACGCCGGCCACCACGACGCCGCCTGGCGCCATCCGCGCACCCAGCCGGAACGGGTCACCGACCTGACGTACTTCCAGGAGCTGGCCCGCACCGCCGAACGGGGCCGGCTGGACTCGCTGTTCCTCGCCGACGGGCTCACCCTGTGGGGCAACGCCCGCTACAACGCGGTCGGCGGCTTCGAGCCGCTGACGCTGCTGTCGGCGCTCGCGGTGGCGACCGAGCACATCGGCCTGATCGCCACCGTGTCCACCACCTTCAACGAGCCGTACCACGTGGCCCGCAAGTTCGCCTCGCTGGACCATCTCAGCGGCGGCCGGGCCGGCTGGAACATCGTCACGTCGGGCAATGTCGCCGAGGCCCGCAACTTCGGGCTGGACGACCATCCGGACCATGCGCTGCGCTACGAGCGGGCGGCCGAGTTCGTCGACGTGGCGCGTCTGCTGTGGGACAGCTGGGCCGACGGCGCGCCCGTCGCCGACCGGGCCCGGGGCGTCTACACGGAGGAGGGAGCCGTCGTCCCGGTCGGCCACCGGGGCACCCATTTCCGGGTGGACGGGCCGCTGAACGTCCAGCGCTCGCCGCAGGGGCATCCGCTGCTGGTGCAGGCCGGGTCGTCGGAGGACGGCAAGGAGTTCGCGGCCCGGTACGCGGAGGCGGTGTTCACCGCGCAGCAGACGCTGGCCGACGGGCAGACGTTCTACAAGGACCTCAAGTCCCGTCTCGCCCGGTACGGCCGGCGGCCCGACGAGGTGAAGATCCTGCCGGGCATCTGCCCCGTGATCGGCGCGACGGAGGCACAGGCCCGTGCGCTGGAGGACGAGCTCACCGCCCTCCAGGTGCCCGAGTACGGGCTCCAGCAGCTGTCCGGGATGCTCGGCACCGATCTGTCCGGTCTGCCGCTGGACGGTCCGCTGCCGGACCTGCCCGCCGAGAGCGCCATCAACGGCAACAAGTCCCGCTTCACGCTGGTCGCCGACCTCGCCCGGCGCGAGAACCTCACGATCCGGGAGCTGATCGCCCGGCTCGGCGGCGGCCGGGGGCACCGGGTGTTCGCCGGGACGCCGGAACAGATCGCGGACCAGCTCCAGGAGTGGTTCACCTCCGGCGCGGCGGACGGCTTCAACATCATGCCGCCGCATCTCCCGGGCGGTCTGGAGGACTTCGTCGACCACGTCGTGCCCCTGCTCCAGCGCCGGGGGCTGTTCCGCACCGAGTACACCGGGCGCACCCTGCGCGACCACTACGGCCTGGAGCGGCCGGCCGGACGGACCGCTCCCGCCGCCTGACCCGTCCGCCCACCGTTCCGGGCGCCCGGTGCGCCCGGTCCCCACCCGCACAGAGAGGCAGCATCCTCATGACCACCACCGGTTTCGACATCCGCCGTGTCGGCGGCCGCATCGGCGCGGAGATCCTCGGCGTCGACATCTCGCAGGAACTCGACCCCGGCATCGTGTCCGAGATCAACGCGGCGCTCGTCGAGCACAAGGCGCTGTTCTTCCGCGGCCAGCGGCTCGACGACGCCGCGCAGCTGCGCTTCGCGTCGCTGTTCGGCCCGCTGACGGGTGCCCATCCGACGGTTCCCTCGGTCGAGGGGCAACCGCAGATCCTCCCCGTCGACGGCGACGAGGGCGTCCGCTCCAACCACTGGCACACGGACGTCACCTTCGTGCGCACCCCGCCGAAGGCGACGACGCTGCGCAGCCTGGTCGTCCCTCCGTACGGCGGCAACACGCTGATCGCCAACTCGGCGGCCGCGTACCGGGACCTGCCCGGGCCGCTGCGCGAGTTCGCCGACCGGCTGCGGGCGGTGCACACCAACGCCTACGACTACGCCGAGCCGCGCAGCGAGAAGGCGGCCGAGCACCGGCGGCGCTTCGTGTCGACGCGCTACCGCACCGAGCACCCGGTGGTGCGGGTGCACCCGGAGTCGGGTGAACGGGGTCTGTTCATCGGTGGCTTCGCGCAGTCGCTGGTCGGCCTGTCGTCGTCGGAGTCGCGGGACATCCTGCGCATCCTCCAGTCGTACGTGACCCGTCCGGAGAACGTCGTGCGCTGGACGTGGGCGCCGGGCGACCTGGTGCTGTTCGACAACCGCAGCACGCAGCACTACGCGCCGGACGACTACGGCGACCTGCCCCGTCTGCTGCACCGGGTGACGGTCGCGGGCGACGTCCCGGTCGGGACGGACGGCCGGACCAGCACGGTGATCGAGGGCGACGAGGCGCCGCACTACACGCCCGCGGCCGCCTGAGGCGACGACGGCGAAGCGGCCGGGCCCCTGGGGCCCGGCCGCTTCTGCCGGTCGGGGCGGCTCGGCCGCCCGCCGGGTGACGCGTGGGGTCAGCTCTGGGCGCTGCGCCGCTTGCGCGAGGCCCACACGATGCCGCCACCGGCGACGATGACGACGGCCGCCGCACCGGCGATCAGCGGGGTGGAGCTGGAGGAGCCGGTCTCGGCCAGGTCCGGGGCCTCGGTGCTCGGCGCCGGCGACGGCGTCGCCGCGGGCGAGCTCGGCGAGTCACTCGGGGTCTGGCTCGGCGTGGGCGTGGGGGACGCCGTGCTCGGGGTGGGGCTCGGCTCGGACGGGCTGGGCGTGGGCGTGGGGGACTCCTCCTCGCACACGGGGGCCGTCTTGGTCTCGTCGCGCGAGTACTGGTCGCCGTCCTGCGCCACGACGACGAGGCGGACCGCGACCTCCTTCTCGTGCTCGGGGAGCTCGAGCTTCCTGGCGAAGTCGTTCTCGAACGTCTCGGTCGGCAGCAGGTCCTTGCCGTCGACGGTGACGGTCACGGTGTTCTTGGTGTTGCGGCCGTAGTTGGTGAGCTTGATGTCCACCTCGTCGCACGTCACCGACCACGTCGGGGTGTGGGCGACGGCGGGGGCCGCGGCCATGCCGAGGCCTATCACGCCGGCCGCGGCGGCGACGACCATGGCCGCCGAGCGCCGCAGCGTTCTGTTGTTGTTGGTCACTTGGGTTCCTCCACGGAGACACGCCACCACTGCTGGCGGTCCGCGAACCCTACCGTCGGCGTGCGAACGGCGTGCGCCCACCCCGGAATTCGGTGCGGGACGGCAACGTATTCACGTCAGGAGCGGTCGCGCTCCCGCATCCGGAGCCACACCGGCAGGACGAACCACCACAGGACGAACCAGGCGACCATCAGGGCCACCAGCCAGACGGCGTCGGTGTCCCCCACCACGAGCCGGAGGATGAGCAGCAGGGCGCTCGCCATGGTGCACACCAGCAGGGCGAGCCCGAGGAGGGTGAGCCGCGACGCCCAGTCCACCGTCTGCGGTTTGAGCCGTTTTCCGGTGACCATCCGGTGGAGTGCCACGGGCCCGACGAGGGCGCCGGTGGCGGCGGCGCCGAGCATCACCGTGACGGTGTAGATCGCCTGGTCCGTGCCGGACAGGTCGGCGAAGCGCGGCTGGAAGGCCACGGTCAGAAGGAATCCGAAGAGGATCTGGACGCCCGTCTGCGCGACCCGGAGCTCCTGGAGCAGATCGCGCCATTTGCGGTCCGCTCTCTCCTCTTCGGTCTCGTCACGGCCGCGCGAGGCGCTCCGTGCGTTCTCGTCGTCCGCCATGGCCGTCCCTCTCGGCTGCGCCGTCCTTCGGATGTGACGTGCTCACTCCTGGAGATGTCCTGCACGGACCAGGCGATCTACACCGTCACGGTGATGCTCGGCGCCGCCGCCACCGGCGCCCTCGTCGGGCCCGTGGCACTCCACCGGATGGTCACCGGAAAACGGCTCAAACCGCAGACGGTGGACTGGGCGTCGCGGCTCACCCTCCTCGGGCTCGCCCTGCTGGTGGTGCCGCCCGTCCGCTCCCGCCGCGCCCTGGTCGCCGGCTCGGTCGGGAACTTCGTGGAGTGGTACGAGTTCGGCGTCTACGGGTACTTCGCGACGGTCATCGCCGCGAACTTCTTCACCCCCGAGGGCGGCGGCGACATCGAGGCGCTGGTGAAGACGTACGCCTCGTTCGCCCTGGCGTTCTTCTTCCGCCCGGTGGGTGCGGCACTGTTCGGCCGCCTCGGGGACCGGATCGGCCGCAGGCCGACACTGATCCTCGTCGTCTCGGTGATGACCCTGGCCACCACGGCCATCGGGCTGCTGCCCACCTACGCCACCGCGGGTGCGCTCGCGCCGTGGCTGCTGACCCTGCTGCGGATCGTCCAGGGGCTCTCGGCGGGCGGGGAGTTCGGCGGGGCGGTGGCACTGATGACGGAGTTCGCTCCGCCCGGCCGCCGCGGCCTCTACGGCTCGTGGCAGTCGTTCACGGTGGCGCTCGGCCTGCTCGCCGGGGCGGGGGTCGCGGCGCTGCTGGCGACGGTGCTGACGGAGGCCGCGCTGCACGGCTGGGGTTGGCGGGTCCCGTTCCTGCTGACGCTGCCGCTGGGGGCGGTCGCGCTGTGGCTCCGGCTGCGGCTGGAGGAGACGCCCGGCTTCCGGCGGGCGGAGAGGGAGGCGCGGCCGGCTCCCCCGCCGGGGGAGCTGGCGCGGGTGATCCTGCTGGGCGCGGGGCGCATCATGGGCTGGGCCGCCGCCGGCTACACCTTCCTCGTGGTGCTTCCCTCCTACCTCCAGTCGGCGCTGGACGCCTCCTTCCGTGAGGCGCTGCTCGCCACCGTGCTGGCCAACCTCGGCTTCGCGCTCTCCATCGTCCCGGCGGGCGCCCTCAGCGACCGGATCGGCCGCAGGGCGGTGATGGTCACGGGCGCGGTGCTGGTGGTCGTGGTGTCACTGCCCCTGATCGACCTCCTGCAGGACCCGGGCGCCCCGACCGTCCTGAAGGGGCTCGCGGTGTCCGGCGCGGGCGCGGTGGTGGGCCTGCTGGCGGGCCCGGGACCGGCGATGCTCGCCGAGATGTTCCCGACGCGGGTCAGATACACCGGGCTCGGGCTCTCCTACGCCCTGTCCAACGCGGTGTTCTCGGGATGCGCCGGCCTGATCGTCACCGAGCTGGTCAGGAGGACGGGCGACGTGGACATCCCCGCCTACTACGCCGCGGCCACCTGCGCGGTGAGCGTGGCCGCGCTGCTGACGCTGCGCTCCGACGACCACCGCCGGCCGCTGTCGTGAGGGTCGTCGGCCTGATGTCGGGCACCTCGTTCGACGCCGTGGACGCCGCCGCGGCCGACATCCTGCTCGACGGCGACACGCTGCGTGTGACCCCGCTGGGGATGGTGAGCGCACCCTACGACGGGGAGCTGCGGGCGCTGCTGGCCGGTGCGCTGCCGCCCGCGCGGACGAGCCTCGCGGACGTCTGCCGGCTGGACACGGGGATCGGGCGGGCCTTCGCGGCGATGGCGGTGCGTGCGGCGCACGAGCTCTGCGGGGGGCGTGCGGAGCTGATCGCCTCGCACGGCCAGACGGTCCATCACCAGGTCGAGGAGGGGCGGGTGTCCGGCACCCTCCAGCTCGGCGAGCCGGCCTGGATCGCGGAGGCGACGGGCCTGCCCGTGGTCTCCGGCTTCCGGACGCGCGATGTGGCGGCGGGCGGGCAGGGCGCCCCGCTGGTGAGCCTGGTGGACGTCCTGTGGCTGCGGAGCAGGCCCGGGGTGCCGGTCGCGTTGAATCTGGGCGGCATCGCCAATGTCACCGCCGTGCCCTCCTCGGGCGCGCCGGTGGCCTTCGACACCGGTCCGGCGAACGCGCTGATCGACGCGGCCGTCACCGAACTGAGCGGTGGCCGGCGGACGTACGACGCGGACGGCGTGCTCGCCTCGGCGGGGCGGGTGCACGGGCCGCTGCTGGAGCGGCTGTCGGCCGAGCCGTACTACCGGCTGCCGCCGCCCAAGACGACGGGCAAGGAGCTGTTCCACATCGGTCATGTGCGGGCGGCGCTCGACGCCTTCGCGCCGCTCGCCGCCGCGGACCTGGTGGCGACGCTCACCGCCCTGACCGCGCGGACGGTCGCCGACGCCGTGCGACCGCTGGGTGCGGACGAGGTGATCGCCTCGGGCGGCGGCACGCACAACCCCGTGCTCATGGGGATGCTCCGCGCGGAGCTGGGCGGCACGGCGCTCGTCACCTCGGACGCGCTGGGCCTCCCCGCCGAGGCGAAGGAGGCGTACGCCTTCGCCGTGCTGGGTTTCCTGACGGCGCACGGGGTGACGGGCACACTGCCGTCGTGCACCGGCGCCCGGGGGGCGCGGATCCTGGGTTCGCTGACACCCGGGCGCGGGCCGTTGCGCCTGCCCGATCCCGTGCACCGAGAGGTCAACAGGCTGAGCTTTACTATGCGTTGATGGTGGGCGTACACTGTGCGTTGGTCACACCGGTCACAACAGTGCACCGGTGACGACCTCCGTCACTGCGGTGTGTGCCGGTTGTCCGCCTGTCCGTGCGGCGGTGTCCGTCCGGCGCGCCCCGGAGGAGAAGGCACGACAGACGAACCCGCCCTGCCCGCGCACGCGTGGGCGGCCGTACGCGGACAGCCCGATGCGTGCGGATGTGCGACGGACGATGACGCTGCTGCCCCCGCGGCAACACGTCAGCCGACGAGGAAGTCCGCCTTCCCCGACTTCGCCCCTTGGATGAACGCGGCGATCTCACCGGTGGTGTAGATCAGCGCCGGCCCGTCGGGGTCGGCCGACTGGCGGATGGCGACACGGCCGTCGGCGAGCTTCATCGTCTCGACGCAGTTCCCCCCGTTGCCGCCGCTCCAGGGCTTCTGCCAGCCGACCTCGCCCAGCTCGGCGGCGGGCATCCCGTTGTATATGTGATTCATTCACAGCTCCTTGCGGAGTTCATCCAGAATCTCCCTCGTGCGTTGTGCCGTCGCGGCCTGTGCCGCCATGCGGTCCATCACCTCCAGATGCGTGGCGACCTCGGGGCGCGCGTCCAGATAGACGGCGCCGGTCAGGTATTCGCTGTAGACCATGTCCGGCAGTTCGGGGACCGAGAACCGGAACAGCACGAACGGCCCGTAGGTGCCCGGGTGGTGCCCGCTCGCGAACTCGGCGATCTGGAGCGTCACATGGGGCAGCCGGGCGGCGTCGAGGAGCCTGGCGACCTGAGCGCGCATCACCCCGGGCCCGCCGACGGGGCGGCGCAGCACCGTCTCGTCCATGATCACCCAGAGCCTGGGGGCGTCCGGGCGGGTGAGCAGTTCCTGCCGCTCCATGCGCAGCGCGACATGCCGCTCGATCTCGTCCGGGTCGGTGTGGCCGATGGCGCCGCCCAGCATGATGGCCCGCGCGTAGTCCTCCGTCTGGAGCAGACCGGGGACGAACTGCGGTTCATACGCACGGATGAGGCCGGCCGCCCCCTCCAGGCTGACGTACATGCTGAACCAGTTCGGCAGGACGTCGTGGAAACGCTGCCACCAGCCGGGCCGGTTGGCCTCCTCGGCCAGTTCCACGAAACCGCGGGCCTCGTCCTCGCCGATGCCGTACGCACCGAGCAGCAGTTGGACGTAGGGGATCTTCAGGGCGACCTCGGCGGTCTCCATGCGGCGGATGGTGCCGGGCGCGACCCGCAGCACCTTCGCCGCCTCCTCGCGCTTGAGACCCGCGCGCTCACGGAGATCCTGCAGACGTCTGCCGAGAACCACCTGGCCCACGGTGGGGGCGGACCGCGGTTCGCTCACTTCGCTACCTCCCCACGTGCTCTGTTGCGAGAAGTGTGCCATGACGACCCGTCGATGAATATGCCCACTCTGCATTTTTCATAGTGGCTCTTGCCAAGGTGGCCGGTGCAGGTGAGACTTGTGATGTGAACCGTGACGCGCTCACCACCCCCCTCCTGGACGCGAGTCCGGCCGTAGACGCTTCCCGGTACGGCTTCGAGGTGCCTGCCCGCGTCGAATCCGTCTCCCGTGCGAGACGGCTGGTGAGCGAGCGGCTGGACCGGTGGGGCGTACGCGGGGACGTCCACGACACCGCACTGCTCGTCGTCTCCGAACTCGTCACCAACGCGGTCGTGCACACGGGCGGTCACCTGGTCTCCTGTCAGCTGCGCCGCACGGCCGCGCAGGTGCGCATCACGGTGCACGACCAGGGCACGGCGCCCACCGGGCCGCGCGTCTGCCACGGGATCGAGGAGGAGCGCGGCCGCGGGCTGCTGCTCGTCGAGTCCCTGAGCACCGCCTGGGGCACCCACGACTGCGAGCACGGCAACGGCCGGGTGGTCTGGGCCGAACTGGCCCTGGGGGACGCGCCGTTCGAGACGGTGTGGTCGTGCTGAGGGGCCTGTCGGCCCTGTTCGCCCGGCGCACGAGGGAACCGGGCCCCGCATCCTCGCCTCCGCAGGCCGGCCCCGTTCTGCGGTGCCACCGCCCCGAGCCCCGGCTCACCCGCCTCGAACTCCCCTCCGCCCTGCCGGCCGCCCTCGGCCACGACGCCGTCGGCGTCCCGGCCCGCTTCGGGATGCGCCTCGCCGACCGGATGCCCCGCGGCGGCTGCGTCTTCGCCGACGGAGGCTGGTGGTGGTGGATCGTGCCCGCGGGCTCCGATCTCGGCCTGACGTGGCCGCTGCCCGCCCAGTACGCGCGCGACGCCCTGGTGCCGGCGGCCGGCCCCCGGCTGATCCGCGGCCCCGACGGGGCGAGCCCCTACACTCCCCCGATCCCGCTGTACCTGATGACCTGCCAGCTCACCGGTGTGGCACCCCGCTGGCCCGCGGCGGCGGGCACCTCCCGGTCATGACGGCCGCGCCGGTATCCCCTGGCGGCCGACCGGCACCGGGCCGATAGGCTGCCGCGCATGCCAGAAGCCGATGTGAGCACCGACGAGACGAGCGCGGACGGGACGGCAGCCGCCACCCCCGGTGCCGACGAGACGAGCATCGAGGGGTCCGCCGCCGACGCGACGGCCGCCGCCCGGACCGGCGCCGACACGACGGGCTCCGACAGGACGACCACCGGCCCCGCCGGCGCCGACGCGGCGGATGCGCACGACGCGAGCACCGGCGGCACGGCCCCCGGCCGGAAAGGCGCCGACGCGGCGGATGCGCACGACGCGGCGGGCACGGACGGCGCGGGCGGCGACCACCGGGACGCCGACGGGACGGCCACCGGACGGAACGGCGCCGACACGACCGGCGCCGACGCCGATGCCGATGCCGACGGGACGGATGCGGACGAGCGGCAGGGGCTCACCCCGCGCCAGGCGCGCGGTGTGCGCACAGTCCTCTCCGCGGCCATCATGGTGGCGGTCGGCGCGGTCCTCGTCCTGCGGCTCGGCAGCACCCACTCGGTGCTCACCCTCGCCTTCTACGGCATGGCGCTGATCCTCTCCGGCAGCGCGCTCGTCCTCAGCCGCGCCGGCCGCACCCGCTGGGCCACGCTGATACTCGGCATCGGTGTGGCGGTCGCCGTGGTGGCCGAGTGGGCCGTCGCGAGCATGCGCTGAACAACCGCCGTGCGGCACGGGCCGCACGGCGGCCCCGCCGCCCGCGGCTCCGGGCCCGGTTCGACCTGAACGGGCCGGGGGCCGCACCGGCACCCGCGGCCCCGAACCGGGCCCGGCGTCAGCCGCCGGAGACCGCCCTCAGACGCGCCTTGCCCTGGCGCACCCCCGGCGTCGCCGAACGGTTCTCGCGGAGGACGAGGGTCAACCGGGTGTACCCCTTCGCCTCCAGCCGCGCGGGCGTCTCGTCCACGACGCGGCAGTCGGTGCTGCCCCAGCGCGGATCGGGGTGGTTGACCGGCCGCACGGCGCCGTCGTGGTGGATCGCCTCGGCGCCGACCGCGCTCATCCACAGCGGAAGTCCGCAGCGGTAGGCGGCGTCCATGATCGGGTCGAGCGCGATGTCGTCCCGGACGGCCTGGAGCGACTCGTCCTCCTCGCCCTCGAGCAGGCCGGCGAGCTGTGCCATCAGGGGCAGGCACCAGCTGGTGTCGTGCTCGGCCAGCACCCGCGGCGCGTCGGGGTGGAAGAGGACGAAGCGGAGGAAGTTCTGGTGGGGCATGGCCGTGGGGTGCGGCCCGACGCCGCGGAAGAGGGCGTCGAAGGCGGGATTGGTGTGCGCCACGTCCCAGCGGCGGTCGAACAGCACGGAGGGCAGCGGCACCGCGTCCATCAGGGCCGCGTAGTCCCGCAGGTACGCCTGTGTGGCCGGGTCCGCGGGATCCTCGGGGCGGGAGTCGGGTCGGGGCTGGGGCTCGGGTCCGGGCCGGGACCGGGGCTCTGGCCCGGGTCGGGCGAGCCGGAGGGGCCGGTGCTCGGGCTCGGCACCGGCACGACCGTCGGGCGCGGCAGCGGCGAGGTGTCGCCTCCGGGAGACGGTGACGGGCGGGGGCCGGGCCCGGGCCGCGGGCCTCCGGGCGTCGGGCCGATGATGATCTCGCCGTCGTCCTCCCCGCCGCCGACGGGCTCCTGCGCCGGGGTGTCGCCGCCCGCGCCCGGGCTCACCGGCAGGACACCGGTGCCGTCCGTCACGGGGTGCACGCCCTGGCGGTAGAACGCGAGCCAGGCCAGCACTGTGCGCAGGTACTCCTGCGAGCGGTTGTAGCTGAGCACGGCACGGTCGAGGTCCCCGGCGGCGGACAGGTCCCGGTCGCCCGCGCAGAGATAGCGGCCGGCGGCGAGCGCGGCGTCGTGGATGTTGTTGGGGTCCCGCCGGCCGTCGCGGTTGGCGTCCTGGCCCCACCGCGCCCAGGTGGACGGGATGAACTGCATCGGTCCCACGGCACGGTCCCAGCGGTCGTCGCCGTCGTACGCGCCGCCGTCGGTGTCCGGGATGCTCGCGAAGCCGTTGCCGTCGAGGACCGGCCCGAGGATCGGGGAGAGCGTGGTGCCGGCCGCGTCGACACGGCCGCCGCGCGCCTGACCGGACTCCACCTTGCCGATGGCGGCGAGCAGCTGCCACGGCAGCCGGCAGCCCGGGTCGCTGCGGCCGATCACCGCTTCGGCGCGGCGGTAGGCGGCGAGCACGGTGGCCGGGATGCCGGACTCGGCGTGGACGGCGGCGACGGGGCCGGCCGCCGGGCCCGGCCCGGCCTTCGGGGTCCCGTCCGAGCCGCGCAGCGGCGGCAGTTCGGTGTGGTACGAGTCGTCGTTCGGCGCCGCGGGCGCGGCATCGGCCTCCTCGTGGGCGAGGCCGGTCCCCGGCCCGGGCACGGCGTCCGCGACCGAGGGCGCCTGCGAGGCGGTGAGCGCCGCCATGGCCGCCACCGCGGCCGCCGTGCCCGCCAGCCCCCTGCGCATCCGGATGCCGCCGCGCCTCATGAGCCCGCCCCCAGGGTGTCGAGGTTCGCGATCCGCCAGGAGCCGTCCGTCAGGACCATGTCGACGGCGAGCATGGCCGCCGCGTAGGTCCGCTCGTCCTCGGCGGCCCCGTCCGCGTTCTTCGCCGGAGCGGTGCGGGTGTTGCTCTGGTCCGCGTAGACGAGGACCCGGGCACGGTCGCCGTCGATGCGTTCCACACCGCTCTCGGTGACGGTGGTGGTGAGCAGCAGCTTCTGCTTCGGGCCCTGTTCGCGGACGGCGGCGAGCATCGTCGTGTGCCGGCGCACCGCCTCACCGGTGAGGTGGGTGCGCACCGCACGGTCGAGGGCCTCCGGATCGGCGAAGTCGTAGCTGAAGACGGCCTCGACCGCCTTGGTGGCCGCTCCCTTCACCTCGCTGGTGCGGGCGATGTCGGTGAGAGCGGTGTTCCGGGTGGCGGGGTCGTCGCGCAGCGAAGCGGCCTGGGTGGCCGCGTAGGCGGCGAACCCGCCGAGCAGCACGGTCAGCAGACAGAGGATCACGGGCAGACGCCGCACCCGGGCGGACGACGCGGGCGCGGTGTCGCCGCCGGGGCCTGCGTCCTTGTCCGGGCCGGCGTCGCCGTCCTCGCCGCCAGACGCCTTCCCGGCCGCGGCGCCGGCCTCCAAAGGGCTGCCGTTCGCGCCGGAGGCGTCGCTGTCGGGCGCCGTCCCCGGTGGGGGGTGCTCCGCCTCGTGGTCGTGTCCGGCCGTGCCGGGGCGGGTCGCGGTGGGCTCGGCGGCCGGTGCGGTGACCGTGCGGGCCGCGGTCGTCGCGAGCCTGCGCCGGCGGTTGACGAGGTGCCGGGTCGTCGACATGTCGGGATGTCCTCTCGGTGCGTGGGGCCGGGCTGCCGCTCTACCGGTCCGCCGTGTCGCCGACGGGCGCCTGGCCCAGGGCGCTGAGCTTCCAGCCGTCGTCGGTGCGGGTCAGCTGCCCGAGCATCCGGCTCTCCTTGCGGGCGGGCTCGCCCTTCGGCGCGGTCACGGTGACCCGCACGGCGACGAGCACGCTCGCCCGGCCGGCCCGGTCGTCCAGCTCGGTGACGGCGCCGGACAGCACCTTGGCGGTGGTGACGGTCCGCGCCTCCTGGATCTGCTTCTCGAACGCGGCGCGCCCGTCGACGAGCTGGGTGCGCAGATCGCCGGTGGCCGAGTCCTCCCAGGTGTCGAGTCCGCGGCGCAGGTCCCGGTGGTCGAGCGTGTTCATGTTCTGCACGGCCTGGGTGCCCGCGGCGAGCACCCGGTCGCGGGTCTCGGCGAACTCCGCCGCGTCGTCGTGGGCGGCCGCGTACCAGGACCAGCCGGCCCACACGGCGCAGGCCGCCGCCACGACCGTCAGGGCCAGGGCCGCGGCCAGCAGCGGGTTTCTCGTGGTCCGTGCCATGGGGCTGTGTCTCCTTGTGTTCGCTACCGGGAGGCGATGTCGG
Organism: Streptomyces sp. T39; assembly: GCF_008042045.1. GTDB lineage: Bacteria > Actinomycetota > Actinomycetes > Streptomycetales > Streptomycetaceae > Streptomyces. The sequence continues at coordinate 19,729 of NZ_RDBP01000051.1, read as the reverse complement.
TGATGCGCCAGCGGCCTTCGTGGAGTTCGGCGGTGACGGACAGCTGGGCGGGGGCGGTGGCGGGCTGCTTGCCGGGCCGCTCGGAGACCTGGTCGAGGAAGACCAGCAGCTGTGCGCTGTCGCCGCTGAGGCGGGTCACGCCGGCGCGGACGACATGGGTGGTGAGCGTGACCTTCTGCCGCGCCGCCTCCTTCTCGACCTGGGCGAACAGCCCGGTGTACTGGCGGGCGGCGCGTCCTGCGAGCAGTTCGTCCGCCGCGGCGCGGGTGCGGGCGGTGTCGGAGGGCGTGTACGAGAAGATCTCCGTCAGCGCGTTGCTCACGTCGCCGGTGACCCTCGCCGTGGTCCCGGCGTCGGTGAGCGCGTGGTTCGCCGCGGCGGGGGTGTCGCTCAACCGCCGTTCCTGGAGGAGGAGTACGGCCCCGGCGGCCAGCAGCACCAGGACCGCTGCCGGCACGGCGTACCGCCGCCACCCGCGCCGGGGCGGGGCGGCTCCGGTTCCGGGGTCGGGTTCGGCTCCGGGGTCGGGTTCGGGATCGGTTCCGGGGTCGGGGTCGGTTCCGGGATCGGTTCCGGTCTCGGTCTCGGTCTCGGGGCCGGGGCCGGGGCCGGTCCCGGAGCCGGTGTCCGCCGAGTCGGCCCCGGCCGGGGCGGTGGTGTCGGCCGTGTCGCCGCCGGCGGCGTCACCCGGGGCGGGCCGGCCGGGCGTCGCGGTGTCCGGCACGTCGTCGCGCGTGCGCAAGGTCCCCTCCTCGTTCCGCATCTACACGCCTCCGACCGGGACGGCCGCGAGCGAGCGGATCTTCCAGCCGTCCGCGGTCCGGGCGAGCGTCGCGTCCAGCCGCTTGCGTTCGGTGTGCGGTTCGGCGCCGGGCGGTGTGGTCACGACCTCCACGGTGGCGATGAGTTCCGCCGTGCCGGTCCGGTCGTCGAGCGCCGTCAGGGCCGCGTCGGTGACCCGGGCGCGCGCCGTGGTGCCGGTGGTCCCCCGGGACCGCGCCAGGTCCTCGCGCAGCGGTCCGGCAGCGGCGTCCAGCCAGGTCCGACGGGAGGACTCCGGCGCCCCCGCGTCGAAGCTGGTGAGCTCCGCGACCCGGCGCTTCCCGTCGACGAGCGCGGCGTCGCGCGCCGCGGCGAACGACAGCGAGTCGTCGGCCCGGGTCTGCGTGTACGACCAGGCGGCGAAGGCGCAGAACAGGACGGCGAGGACCAGGGCGGTCCGGGCGGCGAGTGCGGTGCGTCCGGTCATCGTCCGTCCTCCAGGCCGAGGAGTTGGCGCAGGCCGGCGGGTGCGGCCGGCAGGCCGGGCAGGGAGAGCGCGCCGGGCAGGGTGGCGGCCGGGGCGTCGCCGGGGCGGTCGGC
>NZ_RDBP01000051.1:9059-18267 GCF_008042045.1 Streptomyces sp. T39 | reverse complement strand
CGATGAGCGGGCTGGCCTGCTGGATGACCGCGAGGACGCTGGCGCCGCCGGTGAACGACTGGGCGCCGAGCTGCTGGGTGAGCGAGCCGACCTGGAGGGCGATGACCGCGCCGAAGCCCCCGTCGAGGGCGCTCGCCCCGCTGCGGAAGCCCCCGTCGAGGGCGCTCGCCCCGCTGCGCGAGACCGGCCGGCTGTTCGCCCTCGCCGCCACCGTCACCCGTGCCGTCTTCCGGCGCCCCTTCCAGCTCCGCGAGTTCATCGAGCAGTTCTGGTTCGTCGCCAGTGTCACGATCCTGCCCGCCGCCCTCGTCTCCATCCCGTTCGGCGCGGTCATCGCCCTCCAGGTCGGCTCGCTCACCCAGCAGCTCGGCGCCCAGTCGTTCACCGGCGGCGCCAGCGTCCTCGCGGATCTTGCGGGAGCCGAGGTCCGCGCAGATCGCGGAGCCGCCGGCGCCGGCGATCAGCAGGGCCACGATGAGCGGGCTGGCCTGCTGGATGACCGCGAGGACGCTGGCGCCGCCGGTGAACGACTGGGCGCCGAGCTGCTGGGTGAGCGAGCCGTCGAGGGCGCTCGCCCCGCTGCGCGAGACCGGCCGGCGGGCGCTCGCCCCGCTGCGCGAGACCGGCCGGCTGTTCGCCCTCGCCGCCACCGTCACCCGTGCCGTCTTCCGGCGCCCCTTCCAGCTCCGCGAGTTCATCGAGCAGTTCTGGTTCGCCAACCTGCTGACCACCTCGGAGGTCGCCGTCACCCGTCAGCGCGGGATCGAGGAACTCCTGGTGACCCTGCCCGCCGTCGCCGCCGCCGGCGCGACCGCCGTCACCGCGGAAGGAGCCAGGTTCGGCATGTCCGTCACCTTCTTCGAGCCGCTGCCGTGCACCGACGGCTACGAGCGGACCGAGTACCGCAACGGTCGGGCACACCGCCGCCGTCGGGGGCGTTGGCGCTGCCGCGGACACCGGTTCCGGTGGAGGGCGCCGCGGTGCAGCGCACCCGGGTGTCGGTCGCCCCGGCCGGGGTGGTGTCCAGACCGTTGCGGTACTCGGTCCGCTCGTAGCCGTCGGTGCACGGCAGCGGCTCGAAGAAGGTGACGGACATGCCGAACCTGGCTCCTTCCGCGGTGACGGCGGTCGCGCCGGCGGCGGCGACGGCGGGCAGGGTCACCAGGAGTTCCTCGATCCCGCGCTGACGGGTGACGGCGACCTCCGAGGTGGTCAGCAGGTTGGCGACGACGACGCCGAAGGACGGGTCGAGGTCGCGCAGCAGCCCGCTGATCTGGCCGGCGGCGTCGGGGGCGGTGGCGATGACCTTGCGCAGGTCGGTGTCGGAGTCCTTGAGCTGCGCGGCGAGTTCGGAGGCTCCGTCGGCGAAGCCGCGGAGCGCCTGCCCCTGCTCGGCCTGGGTGCGCAGCACCGTCTCGCCGTCGGCCATCAGCCGGGTGGTGACGGGCAGCGCCCGGTCGGCGGCGAGGACGAACTCGTTGCCGTGGTCGAGGAGGACCTGGAGGTCGTCGCCGCGCCCGCCGAGCGCGGTGCCGAACTCGTCGACCACGGTCCGCAGCGCCTCCAGGTCGACGGAGGAGGCGAGGTCGTCGACGCTGGTGAGGACATCGGTGACGGGGGCGGGGATGCGGGTGCGGCTGCGGTCGATGACGGCGCCGTCGGCGAGGTAGGGGCCGGCATCGGCGGCCGGCCGCAGGTCGATGTACTGCTCGCCGACGGCGGACAGGCCGGCGACGACGGCTTCCAGATCGGCCGGGATGCGGGGCGCGGAGTCCTCGATGCGCAGTTCGGCCTCGACTCCGTCGTCGGTGAGCCGGATGGGGCCCACCCGGCCGACGGAGACCCCGCGGTAGGTGACGTTGGAGTGGGTGAACAGGCCTCCGGTGGCGGGGAGCTGGACGCGCACCGTGTAGTGGTCGCGGAACCCGACGAGGTGTCCGAGGTCGGCGTAGCGGACGCCGAGGAAGCCGAGCACGAGCACGGCGATCACGAGGAACGCGAGGTTCTTGAGGCGGGTGGCGAGGGTGAGCATCAGCGGCTCCCTTCCCCTGTGGTGCCCGTGACGGAGGGCAGCGGGAGCGGCGCCCTGCCCCGGGCCGCCGCGGCGGGCTCGTCGTCGTCCGGCACGAACTCCGGGATGACGGTGGTGCCCGGGACGGCGGTGGTGTCGAGGTAGACGTTGAGGTAGTCGCCCTTGATGCCGCGCAGCACCTCGTCGGTGAACGGGTAGGTGAGCATGACCTGGAGCGAGTCGGGCAGGTTCCGGCCGGAGTCGGCGAGTGCCTTGAGGGTGGGCGCGAGGGCCTTCAGGTCGGCGATGGTGTCGGCCTTCGAGGTGGTGATGGTCCGGACGGCGACGTCGGAGAGGGTGTCGAGCGAGCGGAGCATCGTCAGCAGCGAACCGCGCTGCTTCTCCAGCACCTTGAGGCCGGGGCTGAGGTCGGTGAGCACGGTGCCCACGTCCTGTTTGCGGGTGGCGAGGGTGGTGGCGAGCCGGTTGACCCCGTCGAGGGCCTTGGTGATGTCGCCCTTGTTGGCGTCGAGGCTGGTGACCAGTTCGTCGAGCCGCTTCAGCAGCGAACGGATCCGGGGCTCGCGTCCGCCGATGGCCTTGTTGAGTTCGGTGGCGATGGTCTTGATCTGGGCGACGCCGCCGCCGTTGAGGAGCAGGGACAGGGCGCCGAAGACCTCTTCCACCTCGGGGTTGCGGTTGGTGCGGTTCATGGGGATGGCCGCACCGGCGGCGAGGGTGCCGGTGGCGTCCTTGGCGGGCGGGCTGAGCTGGATGTACTTCTCGCCCAGCAGGCTGGACTGTTCGAGGTGGGCGAAGGCGTTGGCGGGCAGGCGCACCCTGCCGTTGATGCGCATGGTGACCGTGGCCGTCCAGTCCTCCTGGTCGAGGCTGATCCGGGTGACCCGGCCGACGGCGACGTCGTTCACCTTGACCGCGGACTGCGGGACGAGGCTGAGGACGTCGGCGAACTCCGCGGTGATCTCGTAGGGGTCGTCGCCGAGGTCGGCGCCGCCGGGCAGGGGCAGTTGGTCGAGGCCGGACATCTGGGGCGCCGAGCAGCCTGCGGTGAGGCCGAGGGCGAGGAGCAGGGCGAGCGCCGGTCTGCGGGGGCGCCGGCGGGGCGCCGGTCCGGCCGGGGTGCCCTCCGCGGGGGTCGTGGACGGTGTGGGTGTCGTGGTCACCGGGCTTCTCCCGCCTTCTTGCCGGGGGTTCCCCAGACGGTGCCCACCGGGGGCAGCGGCAGCCCGGGCAGTGCCGTGCGGCGGTCGGCGTCCACCGGTACGAGACCGGTGAGGCCGGTGGTCTCGGCGGGGATCACGATCTCGGGTCCGTAGCTGAGTTCGTTGATGTTCGCGCGGCCGTTGAGTGTGCGGTGGGCGGGGTCGTAGGCGTTCAGGGCGTTGCCCGCGGCGAGCGGCGCGGTGTCGAGGGCCTCGGCGAGCGAGGCGCGCTGGTCGACCAGGGTCTGGGTGAGCGGGACGAGGGCGTCGACGTTCTCCTTGAGCGCTCCCCGGTTCTTCTGGATGAAGGCCTTGACCTTCTTCAGGGCGGTGCCCAGTTCCTTGAGTGCGGCGCCGAGGTTCTCCTTGTCGTCGGCGAGGAAGCCGGTGACGGAGGCGAGCTGCTGTTCGGCCTTGGCGACGTTGCCGTCGTTCTTCTTCAGCATGGTGGTGAAGGACTGGAGGTGGGCCAGGGTGTCGAAGAGGTCCGTGCTGCTGCCGTCGAGGGTTCGGGCGGCCTTGCCGAACTGCTCGATGGAGTCGCCGATGGCCTTGCCGTTGCCGTCGAGGTTGGCGGCGCCGGTGCCGATGAGCCGGGCGAGGGCGCCGTCGGCGTTGGCGCCCTTCGGGCCGAGCGCCGTGGACAGTTCGGTGATCGACTCGTACAGCTGGTCCACCTCCAGCGGCATGGCGTTCCGCTCGGCGGGCAGGACCGCGCCGTCCTCGAGCGTGTCGCCGCCGGTGTAGGCGGGCGCCAGCTGGATGTAGCGGTCGGCCACCACGCTGGGGGCGACGACGACGGCGTGGGCGTCGTGCGGGACCTTGACGTCCTCGTCGAGCAGGAGGGTGACGCGCACCTGTTCGCCGGCGGGGACGACGGTGTCCACGGTGCCGACCTTGACTCCGAGGACCCGCAGGTCGGAGCCTTCGTAGACGCCGGTGGCGCGTTCGAAGTAGGCGGTGATCCGGGTGGATCCGGAGGCGTCGAAGGCCATGACCCCCGAGGTCCCGGCGACGGCGACCACGGCGAGACCGGCGCCGATGCCGACGATGCGTCTGATGTTCACGATCCACCGCCTGACGGCTCGGTCCGCTGCTGCGGCTTGGGCGGCATGCACCCGGTCTCGGGCGGTGTGCCGGCGGGCAGGTAGTTCCGGGGCACGAGGCCGCAGACGTAGGTGTCGAACCAGCGCCCGTTGCCGAGGGTGTTGCCGACGAGGCGGTAGTAGGGTCCGGCGAGCTTCAGCGTGGCGTCGAGGCTCTTGCGGTTCTTCAGCAGCACGGCGGTGACCTTGCCGAGCGCGTCGAGGGTGGGCTTCAGCTGCCGGTCGTTGTCGTCGACGACACCGCTGAGTTCGGTGCTCAGGCTCCTGGTGCCGGTCAGCAGCGCGTGGATGGCGTCGCGCCGGGCCTGGATCTCGCCGAGGAGCAGGTTGCCGTCCTCCAGCAGGGTCTCGAAGCTGCTCTTCTTGCCGTCGAGCGTCCTGGTGAGCTTCTTGCTCTCGCGCAGCAGGAGGGCGAGCTGGGCGTCGCGCTCGGAGACGGTGCGGGACAGGGCGGAGAGCCCGGTGGCGGCGCTCCGCACGTTCGGCGGCGAGTTCTCGAAGGTGGTCGAGATGGCGTCGAAGCTCTCGGCGAGCTTGGCCGTGTCGATCTTCCCGATCGTCTCGCCGAGCCCGTTGAACGCCTGGGTGACGTCGTAGGGGCTGGTGGTGCGGGAGGCCGGGATGCGCTCGCCCGGGTCCTGGCGGCCGCTGCCGAGGGGGGCGACGGCGAGGTACTTCTCGCCGAGGAGCGTCTTGATGGCGATGGCGGCGGTGCTGGAGTCGCCGATCCAGGCGTCCTCGACGTCGAAGCGGACCTCGACCTTGTCGCCGTCCAGGGCGACACCGGTGACCTGGCCTACCTTGACGCCGGCGATGCGGACCTCGTCGCCCGCGTCGAGCCCGGCGGCCTCGGTGAACTCGGCGGTGTAGGAGGTGGTGTCACCGGTGAACGGCAGTGAGTCGGCGCGGTAGGCGCCGATGCCGAGCAGGGCCATGACGAGCAGGCCGACGACGGCTACGGCGACCGGGTTGCGGTCCCGTACGGGCTTGATGCGCGGGAGTGCTCTCATGCCAGGCACCTCGGCTCGGTGATCGCGATGCCGGTGGGCGGCGGGCTGCCGTCGGAGGTGGCGACGCCGGTGATCCTCGCCTCGCAGAGGTAGAGGTTGAGCCAGGAGCCGTACGAGGCGAGGCGGGTGACGGCCTGCATCTTGGCGGGCGTCTTCGCCAGGAAGTTCTCGATCTGTCCGCTGCCCTTGTCCAGTTCGCGCGACAGACGGCCCAGTTCGGCGATGTCCCGCTTGAGCGGGGCCCGGCCGTCCTTGAGGAGGTCGGCGGTGACGGTGGTCAGGTCGCCCATGGCGACGACGGCCTCCCCGAGCGGTTTGCGGTCGCCGGAGAAGCCGGTGACCAGTTTCCGGAGCGTCACCACGAGGTCGTCGAAGCCGTCCTCGCGGTCGTTCACGGTCTTCAGGACGGTGTTGAGGTTCTGGATGACCTGTCCGATGACCTTGTCCTTGGCGGCGACGGTGGTGGTGAGCGAGCCGACGTGCCGCAGGAGGCTGTCCACGGTGCCGCCCTCGCCCTGGAGCACCTGGACGATGGAGCCCGCCAGGTCGTTGACCTCGTCCGGGGCGAGACCTTCGAAGAGCGGCTGGAAGCCGTTGAAGAGCTGGGTGAGATCGAGCGCCGGGCTGGTGCGCTCCAGCGGGATGGTGTCGCCCGCGGGGAAGACGCTGCCGATCGGCCCCGCCCCCTGGTCCAGGTCGATGTAGCGCTGGCCGACCATGTTGAGGTACTTGATGGAGGCGGTGACGGTGACCGGCAGGACCCGGCCCTTGCGCACGGCGAAGGTGACCTCGGCGACCCGGCGGTCGGCCACCTCGACCGACTCCACCTGGCCGACCTTCACGCCGGCGATGCGGACGCTGTCGCCCTCGATCAGGCCGGTGGCGTCGGTGAAGCGCGCCTTGTAGGTGATGGTGTCCCCGACGCCGGTGTTGGCGATGCCGAGGGCCAGCACGGTGGTGGCGAGGACCGTCACGAGGATGAAGGCGAGCGATTTGACGATGGGTCCGGTGAGGCTGCGGCGGTTCACTTGAGCGTCACCTCCGTGCCCCGGTAGACGGGCCCGGTGAGCACGCTGCTCCAGTCGGGCAGTTCGGCGGGCGCGGTGTCGAGGTCCGGCGCGAGAAGTTCGTTGACGAGCCGGTTCTCCTGCGGCGAGTTCGGCAGGCCGAGGCTCTCGGACGCGGCGTCCGCGGCGGCCGACGCGGGCCGGCCGGTGTAGGGCACGGTGTAGCAGTGGGGGCCGCCGGTCGCGTCGTACACGGGTGTGTCCTTGCCCGGTACGTACTTGCCGAGGGACGGCACGGAGGTCACGGTCACATGGAGTCCGGGCTGGTCGGTGCCCTTGCCGAGGGCCTTGTCCATGGCGGGCACGAACCCGGCGAGGGTGCGCAGGGTGCACGGGAAGGACGAGGAGTACTCGGCGAGCAGTTCGAGGGTGTCGCGGCTCGCTGCCGCGAGGCGGATCAGGTTGTTCTCGTTCTTGCGGAGGAACGAGGTGACGTCCTGCGCGGTCTTGGTGGTGGAGCCGTAGAGCGTGGCCAGTTCGGCCTGCTGGTCGGCGATGGTGCTGCTGGTGGTGGTGAAGTCGGTGAGGGCGTCCAGAATGCCGGGCGCGGTGTCGGCGTAGAGATGGCTGACCTCGACGAGCTGGGTGATGTCCCGGTTGAGGACCGGCAGATGCGGGTTGAGCCGCTCCAGGTGTCCTTCGAGGGTCTCCAGCGTGCTGCCCAGCTGGTCCCCCCTGCCCTGGAGGGCCTGGGAGACGGCGGTGAGGGTGGCCGAGAGCTTCTCCGGCTTCACCGCGGTGAGCAGCGGCAGCACGTCGTCGAGGACCTGCTCCAGTTCGATGGCGTTGGCGGTGCGGTCCTGGGTGATGGTGTCGCCGGGCTCCAGGGTGTCCGCGGTGGTGCTGTGCGCGGGCGGCACGAGGGCCACGAACCGGGCTCCGAAGAGGGTCGTGGGCAGCATCTGCGCGGTCACGTCGGCGGGCACGCGGTCGAGTTCGCCGGGCTTCACGGCCAGGGTGAGCCGGGCGCCCCGTCCGTCGGCGGTGATGTCGCGGACCTCGCCGACGACGACGCCGCGCAGCTTGACCTCGGCGCCCCTGTGCATCTCGTTGCCGACGGATCCGGTGAGCACGGTGACGGTGGCGTCGTCGCTGAACTGCTTGTCGTACACGGCGACGGACAGACCCACCAGCAGCACGGGCAGCAGGAGGAAGACCACTCCCGCGAGACGGCGTCGGATCTTCTGCGTGCTCATCCGGCCACCTTCACCGTCGTGGTCGCACCCCAGATGGCGAGGGAGAGGAAGAAGTCGGTGACGCTGATGAGCACGATGGCGTTGCGCACGGAGCGTCCGACGGCGACGCCGACGCCGGCCGGGCCGCCGGAGGCGCGGAAGCCGTAGTAGCAGTGGGCGAGGATGACCATCACGCTGAAGATCAGCACCTTGAGGACGGACAGCACCACGTCGTCCGGGGAGAGGAAGAGATTGAAGTAGTGGTCGTACGTGCCCGCCGACTGGCCGTTGAACAGGACGGTGATCCAGCGGGACGCCACGTAGGAGCTGAGCAGCCCGATGGCGTAGAGCGGGATGATGGCGACGACGCCGGCGATGATGCGGGTGGTCACCAGGTACGGCATCGACCGCACGCCCATCGCCTCCAGTGCGTCGACCTCCTCGTTGATCCGCATGGCGCCGAGCTGGGCGGTGAAGCCCGCGCCGACGGTGGCGGAGAGCGCGAGTCCGGCGACGAGCGGGGCGATCTCGCGGGTGTTGAAGTAGGCGGAGACGAAGCCGGTGAAGGCGGAGGTGCCGATCTGGTTGAGGGCCGCATATCCCTGGAGGCCGACGACGGTGCCGGTGAACAGGGTCATGGCGACCATCACGCCGATGGTGCCGCCGATGACGCCGAGTCCTCCGCTGCCGAAGGCGACCTCGGCGAGCAGCCGCTGGACCTCCTTGAGGTAGCGGCGCAGGGTCCGCGGGATCCAGAACAGGGCGCGCAGGTAGAAGGTGAGCTGGTCGCCGGAGCGGTCCAGCCAGCCGAGCATGGACATCGCTCAGCCCCCCTTCGGGGGGACGACCTGGAGGTAGATCGCCGTGAGGACCATGTTCACGAAGAACAGCAGCATGAAGGTGATGACGACGGACTGGTTGACCGCGTCGCCGACGCCCTTCGGCCCTCCGCGCGGATTGAGGCCGCGGTAGGCGGCGACCACACCGGCGATGAAGCCGAAGATCAGCGCCTTGATCTCGCTGATCCACAGGTCGGGCAGCTGGGCGAGGGCGGAGAAGCTGGCGAGGTACGCGCCGGGGGTGCCGCCCTGCATGATCACGTTGAAGAAGTAGCCGCCGAGGGTGCCGACGACGGACACCATGCCGTTGAGCAGGACGGCCACCAGCATGGTGGCGAGGACCCGCGGCACCACCAGTCGCTGAATGGGCGAGACGCCCATGACCTCCATGGCGTCGAGTTCCTCGCGGATCTTGCGGGAGCCGAGGTCCGCGCAGATCGCGGAGCCGCCGGCGCCGGCGATCAGCAGGGCCACGATGAGCGGGCTGGCCTGCTGGATGACCGCGAGGACGCTGGCGCCGCCGGTGAACGACTGGGCGCCGAGCTGCTGGGTGAGCGAGCCGACCTGGAGGGCGATGACCGCGCCGAACGGGATGGAGACGAGGGCGGCGGGCAGGATCGTGACACTGGCGACGAACCAGAACTGCTCGATGAACTCGCGGAGCTGGAAGGGGCGCCGGAAGACGGCACGGGTGACGGTGGCGGCGAGGGCGAACAGCCGGCCGGTCTCGCGCAGCGGGGCGAGCGCCCTCGACGGGGGCTTCGGCGCGGGCGGGGC
>NZ_RDBP01000051.1:0-8959 GCF_008042045.1 Streptomyces sp. T39 | reverse complement strand
GAAGCCCCCGTCGAGGGCGCTCGCCCCGCTGCGCGAGACCGGCCGGCTGTTCGCCCTCGCCGCCACCGTCACCCGTGCCGTCTTCCGGCGCCCCTTCCAGCTCCGCGAGTTCATCGAGCAGTTCTGGTTCGTCGCCAGTGTCACGATCCTGCCCGCCGCCCTCGTCTCCATCCCGTTCGGCGCGGGCGGGGCGGTCTTCGCGGGCGGGGTGTCGGCCGGCGGCGGTGTGGGCCGCACGGGCGGCGGGGCGGTCATGGGCGCACTCCGCCGGCCGCCGGGCTGTAGTGCTGCGCGATGGCGGCGCGGGCGGCCTCCGGCAGCTGGCCCAGCATGCCGAGGACGCGTTCCCGGCGCCGCAGCGCGCCCTGGCGGACGGGCATGCCGGGCGAGGGCTCCAGCTGGGGCACCACGGTCCGGGGCGCTTCGGCACGCAGCCCGTGGCCGTTGGTCTGCTCCATCGCGAGGGTGGCCGCGTCCTTCTCCTCGGACATGCCGATGGGGCCTTCGCGCCGGCCGCCCAGGAACTGGGCGATGACCGGTTCCTGACTGGTCAGCAGCACCTCTCGGGGGCCGAAGGTGACCAGGTTGCGCAGGAAGAGCATCCCCATGTTGTCCGGGACGGTGGCGGCGATGTCCAGGTTGTGGGTGACGATCAGCATGGTGGCGTCGATCTGGGCGTTCAGGTCGATGAGCAGCTGGGAGAGATAGGCGGTGCGGACGGGGTCGAGCCCGGAGTCCGGTTCGTCGCAGAGGACGATCTGCGGGTCGAGGACGAGCGCGCGGGCGAGCCCGGCGCGTTTGCGCATGCCGCCGGATATCTCTCCGGGCAGCTTTCCCTCGGCGCCGACGAGTCCGACCATCTCCATGCGCTCCATGACGATGCGCCGGATCTCGGATTCCTTTTTGCGGGTGTGTTCGCGCAGCGGGAAGGCGACGTTGTCGAAGAGGCTCATCGAGCCGAAAAGGGCGCCGTCCTGGAACATCAGGCCGAACAGCTTCCGCGTTTCGTAGATGTCCCTCTCGGAGCCGTTCACCATGTCGACGCCGTTGATGAGAACGCGGCCGTGTTCGGGTTTCAGCAGTCCGATGAGCGATTTCAGGAACACCGTTTTCCCGGTGCCCGAGGGGCCGAGCATCACACTGACCTCTCCCGCGGGGAGGGTGAGCGTGACGTCCTGCCAGATGTTCTGTTTGCCGAAGGACTTCGTGAGCCCTTCGACGACTACCTCGATTCCCATCTCACCTCCCAGTCCAGGTACGTGCGCACACGTGTGGCGGCACACGTGCCGAATGGGGCGGAACCGCACCGGGCGCCCGCACGCTACGTTCGCCTGCGGGGCCTGGGCAATGGCTGTGACCAGCGCTTTCAGGCCGAACCGGATGGTTTGTCATCCGGTGACAACATGCCGCGTAAACCTTGTCCTCCGGTGCGTAGTGCGGGGTGGCCGGCCGTGGGGTTCCTCGCGGCCCGGGGGGCCGGGCCACGAGGGGCGACGGGGCGTCGGGCCGGGTCAGGGGGCTTTGTCGGGTTCCTGACCGGGGAGCGGGGGGACCACCGGCGGGCAGCCGTTGACGCCGCCGCCGCTGGGGACGCACAGGCGCCCCTGGTTCATCGCGATCAGGTTGTCCGGGCCGGACAGGGAGGCGGTGAAGAGCTGGTCGAGATCCTCGCCGCCCGTCCCGCAGCCGGTGAATTCCGGGATGGTGACCGTGCCGCGCAGGGGGCCGCCGATGATGACGTTGGTGTAGTCGGGGAAGTCGCCGTTCAGCCTGACCGGGAACGGCCGTGCGGTACGGCAGTTGTCGCCGACGTCGAGCGGGGTGCCGTTGATCGTCACGTCGTGGACCCGCAGGGACTGGTAGAAACCCGCGACGGCGAGGTTGTAGCGGTCGGGCGGGGAACCGACGGTCGCCGTGGAGATCGTGATGGGTCCGGTGGTGAACTCCACCTTGGCGCTCACCGGCTGGAATCCGAAGGCGATGAAGGTGGACCGGGCGTCGGGGAGCTGCATCTCGCCGTAGGAGTCGATGCGGGTGAACGCGCCGCCCGGCTGGGTGCGCAGCCGGGTCGCCGTCCTGACGGCGGCCCGCGCGTTGAGCAGTTGGGGGGTGCCGGTCGGGTCGTTGACGATCATCGCGCCGCCGAGCTTCTTCACGTTGGCGAGGCCGACCGCGAAGGCGCAGCCGTGGCTTCCTCCGGCGGGCGGGTGGAACAGCCGGACCGGGTCGCCCGGGGGCGGCTGGATGACGAAGTCCTCGTCCAGGCCGTCGGCCGGCGGCTGGGCCGGGCACTCGGTGGGGGGCGCGGCGGGCGGCTGCTCGACGGCCCCGGCTCGTCCGCGCAGGCGCGCGACGCGGACGTGGAGCTCACGTACGACTGCGACTTCACCACCGGCGAGCATCCGGTGCGGATCCACGTCACCGGCGCCTACCCGGACACCGGCATCGTCGGCAGGCCCGTGCAGCCCGGCCGGGTGACCGCCCGGGTGACGCTCCCGCCCGCCGCACTCGACGGCCTGCTGCCCGAGGGCACCTCCGCCCTCTCCGCCACGGTGTCCCTCACCGCCCTGGTGACCCAGGGCACCAGGGCCGCGGACGTTCGCGTAAGGTGTGTCGGCGGCGCCGCTGGGGGCGGGGGGCCGGAGAGTGGCGCGAACCTCCCGCGAGACCACAGGGCGACGGAGCCGACCGCATCCGTCGCCCCACGACGACGCCCCTTCGCGGGAACCCGGGGACACGTTCCGGGAGTCCTTGAGGGGTGGGGGCCGGCCGACCGACGGCCCCCGACGCAGAAAGCAGACAAGGACTCCACGTGACCGCCTCCAACCTCGTCCCGGTACCGATCCCCGACCGGGTGGCCGTGATGATCGGCTCCTGCATGCCCACGCACGTCCTGCACGCCGAGATCGAGGCGGAGTGCGCGGCCCGGGAGGTGCACCGCTTCCGGGGACCGCTGTGCACGGAGGACCGGGCGGACCGCGAGCACGCGCTCTCCGCGCTGGCGCGGGCCAACAAGGTGCTCGCGGCGTACAACCCCGGGCTGACCGTCCGGCCCGACCGGAGGCGCTGACCGCCCGGCGCCCGAGCACCGCGCCACAGCCTGAGGAGGCCGTCCCCTGCGGGGGGCGGCCTCCTTCGTCGTCCACGGGCCCGGCCCGGCCGCCCGGGGCCCGTGCGTGCCCCTCGCCGGACGGCGCCCTCAGGCGCACCCCGCCCTTGCCCGGGGACACGGCCTGCCCTACCTTACTCAAAAGTAAGTTTACTTCGGAGTAAGGAAGCGGCGTGGCGGACAACATCAGCGGCGACCTCGGCGGGCTCGACTTCTCCACGGTCTCCCCCGAGGAATTCGCGAAGATCGTCAAGGCCCTGACCGGCAGGCAGATCGACGAGACCATGCGCGGCGAGCTGCGGATGCGTGTGCTCCGCGCGGTGTTCGGGCGGATGAACCAGCAGTTCCGCCCCGAGGCGGCCGGGGACCAGGACGTCCTGATCCGGTGGAAAATCACCGGCGAGAGCGACGAGGTCTTCGAGACGGCCATCGCCGAAGGCGCCTGCACCGTCACCGAGGGCCGCTCCGAGCGCGAGCCGCGGACCACCCTGGTGATGGGCGACGCCGAGTTCCTGCGGCTGGTGTCCGGCAACGCCAACCCGGTGACCATGTTCATGATGCGCAGGCTCAGGGTGATCGGCGACGTCGTCACCGCCTCCGGCCTGACCCGCTACTTCGACATCCCGAAGGCCTGATCGCCATGTCCTCCTTCTTCTCCCTCCAGCTGACCGAGGAGCAGCGCGACCTGCGCGACTGGGTGCACGGCTTCGCCGCCGAGGTCGTGCGCCCCGCCGCCGCCGAATGGGACGAGCGCGAGGAGACCCCCTGGCCGGTGATCCGGGAGGCGGCCGGCATCGGCCTCTACGGCTTCGAGTCCCTCGCCGACATGTACGGCGACCCCTCCGGCCTCTCCCTCCAGATCGCCAACGAGGAGCTCTTCTGGGGCGACGCCGGCATCGGCATGGCCCTGTTCGGCACGTCCCTCGCGGTCGCCGGGATCTTCGCCTCCGGCACCCCCGACCAGCTCGCCGAATGGGTCCCCCAGTGCTTCGGCGACGCGTCCGAGCCGAAACTCGCCGCGTTCTGCGTCTCCGAACCGCAGGCCGGCTCCGACGTCTCCGGCATGCGCACCCGCGCCCGGTACGACGAGGCACGGGACGAGTGGGTGCTCAGCGGCCAGAAGGCCTGGATCACCAACGGCGGCATCGCACACGTCCATGTCGTCGTCGCCTCCGTCGACACGGCACTCGGCGCACGGGGCCAGGCCGCGTTCATCGTCCCGCCCGGCACGGCGGGTCTGGAGGGCGGCCGCAAGATCCGGAAGCTGGGCCTGCGCGCCTCGCACACCGCGGACGTCTTCCTGGACGACGTACGGGTGCCCGGCGGCTGCCTGCTCGGAGGCAAGGAGAGGCTGGACGCCCGGCTCGCCCGCGCCCGCGAGGGCACGAAGGCCAAGGGGCAGGCGGCGATGGCCACCTTCGAGGTCAGCCGGCCCACCGTCGGCGCCCAGGCCCTCGGCATCGCGCGAGCCGCCTACGAGTACGCGCTCGACTACGCCGGACAACGGGAGGCCTTCGGCCGCCCGATCATCGAGAACCAGTCCATCGCCTTCGCCCTCGCCGACATACGGACCGAGATCGAGGCCGTACGGCTGCTCATCTGGCAGGCCGCGTGGATGGCGCGCAACGGGAAGACCTTCGACGCCGCGCAGGGATCGATGTCCAAGCTCCGGGCCGGTGAGCTGGCGGTCGGCGCGACCGAGAAGGCCGTGCAGATCCTGGGGGGCGCGGGATACAGCCGTGAGCATCCCGTCGAACGGATGTACCGCGACAGCAAGATCTACACGATCTTCGAGGGCACGAGCGAGATCCAGCGCCTGGTGATCGCCCGCGCGATCTCGGGCCGCCAGATCCGTTGAGCCCCGCCCCGGGGCGGGCACGCACAGGGGGCACGCACAGGGGCGGGAACGCGCAGGGGCGCACGCGAACGGGCGACTGCCCCCGTCCAGCCCCCTGCCGAGGCCCTCTCACAGGAACTCCCCGTCCACGTACACCCACTCCCCGCCCTCCCGGGCGAACTCGCTGCGCTCGTGGAGTTCGCCGCGCTGGCCGTGGTGGCGGTAGCGGGCCCGGAAGGTGACCGTGCCGCGCGGGTGGAAGGCGCTCCCGTCGGTGGTCTCCGTGATCTCCAGCCCGGACCAGCGCATCGCCTCGTCGAGTTCGAGGTGGGGCGGCCGGGTCGACGCGTGCCAGGTGCGCAGCAGGTACGCCGCGTCGCGCGCGACGAAGGCGCTGTACCGGGAGCGCATCAGCAGCTCCGCCGTGGGGGCGGCCGCCTCGCCGCTGTGGAAGCGCCCGCAGCACTCCCCGTACGTGGCGGGCAGGCCGCAGGGGCAGGGGGACTCCGCGGTGAGGGCGGCGGGAGCGGCGCGGCCGGGGCGCTTGATGCGAGGTGCCATGGCTCCATCTTCCCGCCATCGGCCGGCTCGCCCCACCCGCGGCCCGCCCCCGCGAGCCGGGCGGGGCCCACGGTGGCGCCACGTACCGTACGGGCATGAAGCTCACGATTCTCGGCGGTGGCGGATTCAGGGTGCCTCTCGTGTACGGAGCGCTGCTCGCCGATCACGGCGAGGGCAGGGTCACCGAGGTGACGCTGCACGACACGGACCCCCGGCGACTGGACGCCATCGCCCGGGTGCTCGCCGAACAGGCGGCGGACGGCCCGGCGGCACCCCGCGTACGGGTGACCACGGATCTCGACGAGGCGGTGCTCCACGCCGACTTCGTGTTCTCGGCGATCCGGGTCGGCGGCCTCCGGGGCCGAGCGGCGGACGAGCGGATCGCGCTGGACGAGGGGGTGCTCGGCCAGGAGACCGTCGGTGCCGGCGGTGTGGCGTACGGGCTGCGCACGGTCCCCGTCGCCATGGACATCGCCCGGCGGGTCGCCCGCCTCGCACCCGACGCGTGGGTCATCAACTTCACCAACCCCGCCGGTCTGGTGACCGAGGCGATGAGCCGGGTGCTGGGCGACCGGGTCATCGGGATCTGCGACTCCCCGGTGGGCCTCGGACGGCGCGTGGCCAGGGTCCTCGGCGCCGACCCGGCGACCGCGTGGGTCGACTACGTGGGGCTCAACCACCTGGGCTGGCTGCGGGGTCTGCGCGTCGACGGCCGGGACCGGCTGCCCGATCTGCTGGCGGACGACCGGGCGCTGGCGTCGGTCGAGGAGGGCAGGCTGTTCGGGACGGACTGGCTGCGGTCGCTCGGCGCGATCCCCAACGAGTATCTGCACTACTACTACTTCAACCGCGAGACCGTGCGCGCCTACCGCGAGGCCGAGCGGACCAGGGGCGCCTTCCTGCGGTCGCAGCAGGCGGGTTTCTACGACGCGATGCGTCTGCCCGGCACGTCCGCGCTGGCCGCCTGGCAGCACACCCTCGCCGAACGGGAGGCCACCTACATGGCCGCCAACCGGGAGGCCGCGGGCGCGGGCGAACGCGCCGAGGAGGACCTGGAGTCCGGCGGGTACGAGAAGGTGGCGCTCGCGCTGATGCGAGCCATCGCCCGGAACGAGCGGGCCACGCTCATCCTCAACGTGCGCAACCGCGGCACCCTCTCCGTGCTCGACGCGGACGCCGTCGTCGAGGTGCCCTGCCTGGTGGACGCCAACGGCGCGCACCCGGTCGCGGTCGACCCGCTGCCGCTGCACGCCGTCGGCCTGGTCACGGCGGTCAAGGCGGTGGAGCGCGAGGTGCTGGCGGCCGCGGACAGCGGGTCGGTGTCGGCCGCGGTCCGGGCGTTCGCGCTGCATCCGCTGGTGGACTCCGTCGGGGTCGCCCGCCGGCTGGTCGACGGCTACCGCGCCGGGCACCCGGGGCTCGCGTACCTCACCGCGCGCTGACCCCGGCCCCCGCCGGGGCGGTCAGGCGGTGACCGCCCGCAGTGCTCCCGGGCGCCGGCCGGCCAGGCGGTCCAGTGCCCGGGAGGTCGTCTCGTCGGCGGGCAGCTGGACCAGCAGGAACTGGTCGTCGTCCGCGGGCAGTTCCAGCCGCTCGTAGGAGAGACGCAGCGTTCCCGCTTCGGGATGGACGAGCCGCAGGACGCCGTTCGGCCGGGGCAGGCCCGGCACGGACCGCACCCGGTCGGTGAAGGCCGCACCGGCGGTCACCGTCAGCTCGTCGGCCAGCCGGTCGACATGGGGGTCGTGACGGAACGGGCCCTGCTTCAGCGTGGCGACCTGTTCGTCGGCGACCCGGTCCCAGTCGGGGTAGGCGTCCCGGGCCCGGGCGTCGGTGAACACGTAGCGCGTCAGGTTCGGCGGGTCGGTGTCCAGGATGCCCAGCGGAGCGGCGAGCCGCTCGTAGCCCCCGGTCCAGGCGACCAGTTCGCCGAGCCGGTTGACGACGGCGGCGGGCGCCGGCTCCAGGTGTTCCAGCAGTGCGCGGACCCCGGGCCGGACGGTGCGGCCGGGTGGCGCCGCACCCATGCAGGTGAAGCCGCCGTCCGCGCCCTTGGAGAGCCGGTGGAGGTGCACGCGTTCGCCCGCTGTGAGGCGCAGGGCGTCGGCGAGCGCGGAGAGGACCGAGGGCGAGGGCCTGCGGTCGCGGCCCTGTTCGAGCCGGGTCACGTACTCGACGCTGACACCGGCGAGCGTGGCCAGTTCGGACCGCCGCAGACCGGGCGTGCGCCGGCGCGTCCCGGCGGGCAGGCCCACCTCCGCGGGCGCGACCGCCTCGCGCCTCAGACGCAGGAACAACCCCAGCTCGTTGTCGCTCATGCGTCGAACGTAACAGCCCGCCGCGGGCGGATGGTGGCCCTGCCACTACCAGCCTCCGCCCGGTCTTCCTGCTCCCCCGCCGCCCCGGCAGCGTGGTGTCCGGGCCCGCCGATCGGCCGGCCCGGACAGGACGAACAGGAGCACACCCATGTCGCAGGAGACTCTCCGCCTCGCCGTGGTCGTCGGCAGCGTCCGCGAGGGCCGGTTCGGCCCCGTGGTCGCCGAGTGGTTCGCCGAACAGGCACGGCAGCACGGCCGGTTCACCGCCGATGTCGTCGATCTGGCCGACACCCCGCTGCCGCTGGAGCTTCCGCCGGTGCCGCCCGCGGTGCGGCCCGACATGGAGCGCCCGGCCCCGATGGCGGATCTAACCGAGTCGCTGGCACTGGCCGACGCCGTGGTCGTCGTGACGCCGGACTACAACCGGTCCTTCCCCGCCTCCCTCAAGGCCGCGATCGACTGGCACTACACGGAGTGGCAGGCGAAGCCGGTCGGGTTCGTGGGCTACAGCGGCGGCAGCGGCGGGCTGCTCGCCATCGAACAGCTGCGGCAGGTCTTCGGCGAGCTGCACGCGCACACCGTCCGGGACTACGTCAGCTTCCCCCGGTACTACGAGCTGTTCGCCCCCGACGGCACCCTGCGGGAGCCGGAGGGCCCGGCCGGTGACGCGAAGGTGATGCTGGACAGTCTGGAGTGGTGGGCGACGACCCTGGCCGAGGGGCGCCGGGCGCGGCCGTTCGTGGCGTGAGGCCCCGGACGGCGGGCGGCACACCGGTGCTTCGCGTGCGGACGGTACGGGCAGAGAAGGGGAATGACTACCTCCGCCGATCGGGCCGTGCCGCCCGTCCGCTCCCGCCGCGCCCTGGTCGCCGGCTCGGTCGGGAACTTCGTGGAGTGGTACGAGTTCGGCGTCTACGGGTACTTCGCGACGGTCATCGCCGCGAACTTCTTCACCCCCGAGGGCGGCGGCGACATCGAGGCGCTGGTGAAGACGTACGCCTCGTTCGCCCTGGCGTTCTTCTTCCGCCCGGTGGGTGCGGCACTGTTCGGCCGCCTCGGGGACCGGATCGGCCGCAGGCCGACACTGATCCTCGTCGTCTCGGTGATGACCCTGGCCACCACGGCCATCGGGCT
>NZ_RDBP01000050.1:189722-209829 GCF_008042045.1 Streptomyces sp. T39 | reverse complement strand
CCGCCGAGCCGGTCCTGCACCCAGGCGGTGTTGACCGGCCCCGGCGCCTGCCGCAGGGCGGCGAGCACCTGGATCTCCAGTTCCCCCTGGCGGCGCCGCCGGGGCCCCGCGGCCGTTCCGTCGTCATCGTGGTCCGCCATGCCGTGCCCCTCCCGCCGGTGCGCCGCCCGGCACGGCGTGCGCCGGAGCCGGCTCATCGTACTGAGTGCGCGGGTGCCCGCCGACGGACGCGGTCGTCCGCCCCGGCCCTCTCACGAGCCGACCAGCCCCGGCCCTTTCACGAGCAGACCAGCGCCGGCGCGCTCACGGAGCCGGTCGGCGCCATGCGCGGGTGCGCCGTGAGCGCATGCCGCGGCCGGCCGTCCGACCTGGTCCGCCGCGGGCACCCGCGCACTCAGTACGATGAGCCGGCTCCGGCGCACGCCGTGCCGGGCGGCGCACCGGCGGGAGGGGCACGGCATGGCGGACCACGATGACGACGGAACGGCCGCGGGGCCCCGGCGGCGCCGCCAGGGGGAACTGGAGATCCAGGTGCTCGCCGCCCTGCGGCAGGCGCCGGGGCCGGTCAACACCGCCTGGGTGCAGGACCGGCTCGGCGGCACCCTCGCCTACACCACCGTGATCACCATCCTCACCCGCCTCCGGGCCAAGGGCGCCGTCACCCGGGAGCGCGCGGGCCGGTCGTTCGCCTGGACGGCCACCGCCGACGAAGCGGGCCTCGCCGCCCTGCGGATGCGCAAGGTGCTGGAGGGGGAGACCGACCGCGAGGCCGTGCTCGCCAGTTTCGTCACCGGCCTCGCGCCCGGGGACGAGGAACTGCTGCGCGGCCTGCTGGCCCGGACCGGCGAGGAGGGGGGACGCCGGACGGCCGGCGCCCCGCTGCCCGGCGAGGAGGACGGACGCCGGACGGCCGGCGCCCCGCTGCCCGGCGACGAGGACGACGGGGGGCGCTGACGGCATGGGGGTCTTCGTCTTCCTGCCACTCGTCCTGCCCCTGACCGCCTGGCCCATCGCGCGCCTCGCGGAACAGCACCTGCACCCCCGCCCGGCCACCCGGCTGCTGACGTGGGTCGCCGCGGTGCTCGCGGCGTGCAGCACCCTGTGCCTGGCCCTCCTCGTGGTGGTGGGCACGGCCCAGCTGCCCGGCAACCCGCTCCCGGACGCCTGGTCGGACCCGGAGGTGCGGGCGGCGCTCCCGTACGACGAGATCGCCGGCCCGGCCGCGATCCCGGCTCTGCTCGCGGTCCTCGTCTCCTGCGCCGGGACCGCCGTGCGTCACCGACAGGTGCGCCGCCGCTCCGCGCGCGCCCTGAAGCCGCTGAGGGGCCGGGCGGTCGCGGTGCTGTCCGACAGCTCCCCGTACGCCTACGCCCTGCCCGGCACCGGCCGCCGGAGCGGACGGGTGGTGGTCACCACGGGCATGCTGTCCGTCCTGGAACCCGCCGAACGCCGGGCCCTTTTCGCCCACGAGCGCGCCCACCTGACGGGACGTCACCACCGGCTGCTGCTGGCCGTGCAACTGGCCGCCCGGGCCAATCCGTTCCTGCGGCCGCTGCGCACCGCCGTGACCTGCACCGCGGAGCGGTGGGCCGACGAGGAGGCCGCGGTGGCCGTCGGCAGCCGCCGCGTCGTGGCGAGGGCGGTCGGCAAGGCGGCCCTGCTCTCCGCCGGGACGCCCGGCCCGGCGCTCGCCGGCTTCGCCGGGGGCCCCGTCCCGCGCCGGGTGGCCGCCCTGCTGGAACCGGCGCCCTCCGCCCGGATCTGGCCACCCGTCTCCACGACCGCGGGCCTGGCCGCCTGGGGTGCCGCGGTGGGCACCACGGCCTCGGCGCTGTCCTCGGCGAACTCGGCCGTCACGCTGTTCCTCGTCCTCCGGGCCGCGTCGCCCGCCTGACGCCGGGCTGCGTCGCGACGGCCGTGCGAGCCCGTCCGGGCAGGGCATCCCGGCGCTGTTTTCGGCCATGCTGCGGACCTGTCGCGAGGGCGGGGCCGGCGGGACAGCCCGCTCCCCACTGCTGTCCCCGCCCGGCGAGCGGTGCGCCCAAGTCGGCCGATTGTCGTCCGTGTGTTCGACGTTTTCGCGGGCAGGCCCCCGCGGTTCGTGAAGAAGTTGTGGCAGCGTGTGGGGCTCCGGTGGCCGCTGTGGCTGCCGTGACAAGTCTTCTCGTGGGGGGAAGCGTATGCATCCGCGTGCTTCGGGCACGTCTCTTCGGCGTGCCCGCATGTCCGCAAGAACCTCTTTCACCGCGGTGGTCGCCGCGCTCGCGCTGGGTGCGGGAGCACTGCCCGCGATCGCCGCGAACCCAGCCAGCCCGGGTGCGAGTTCGGCGTGGGGCCGGGCGGCCGAGCCGCTGACGGTCCCGCCCGTGAAGGTGGGTGTCACCAAGCCGGTCGCCAACGAGCGGGCCCGCGCCGCGTCGCAGGCGGAGGCCGCCTGGCGCGCCCAGCAGGAGAAGCGCGGAGCGGGCGGTGCCGACACGGCGGCGCGTTCCGCCGCCGGGGTCCTGTCATGGGTCCCGGAGGGGCAAGGGGCCGTGCCCTGGCACCAGTTGTCCGATGTGCGGATCACCGACAGCCTGGTCGCCCGGATCAATCTCTCCAACGGCAACCTGATGCTCGCCGCGACCGATTTCGAGATCGCCGGTGTCGGGAAGTCGCTGCGCCTGGCGCGCACCTACAACTCGCTCAGCGGTCCGTTCGGCAAGGTGTCCGACCCGTGGTGGCAGGAGTACGAACGGTATCTGAGCACCCTCTACACGGACACGGTCGTCTTCTACGACGCCACGGGCGCGTCCGTACGGTTCGGGAAGAACGCGGACGGCTCGTTCACCACGCCCAAGGGCTATGCCAAGGACCTGAAGAAGAACGCGGACGGCACGTACACGCTGACCGACCGCAAGTCGGGTCTGAAGGACACCTACGACGCGAACGGCACGCTGACGAAGGTCACGGACCGGAACAAGGGCGCGGTCACCGTCGACCAGCACGACGAGACCGGTGAGCACAAGGGGTTCAAGGTCACCGAGACCCGCTCGGGCCGGTGGGTGGACCTGGTGAAGACGTATCCGAATCAGTGGCAGGCCAAGGACCACACGGGCCGTACCGCGGTGTTCGACCTCGACGCGGACGGGAACCTGACGCGGACGGCCGACACCGAGGGCAAGACCACCCAGTACGGCTACGACGCCGACGGCCGGGTCACCAAGGTGACCACGCCCGAGGGCCGGGTCACCGTCTTCACCTACGACGACCAGGGCCGCGTCACCTCGATGCTGCGGGCCACGGCCCTGGGCGGCTCCGGGCACACGGGCCCGACGTTCACCTACGCGCACTCCGCCACCTACCCGTGGGAGGCCGGCACGACCACGGTGACGAACCCCGAGGGCCACGCGACGAAGCACGAGCACGACGGCGAAGGCCGGATCACCAAGGTGACGGACGCGCTCGGGCATGTGCGGTCGAAGTCCTACGACGCCAACAACAACGTGGAGACCGCGACCGACGCCATGGGCACCGGCGGGGTCGGCGGCAACGTCACCGCCTACGGCTGGGACGCGCGCTCCAACCCGACATCGGCGCAGCTCCCGACCGGTGCGACCGCCTCCCTGACGGGCTACCAGACCCTCTCCGGGGCCGACCTGCCCGGCTCGATGACGTCCATGGACGGCGAGAAGACCGACTTCACCTACGACGCGGCCGGCAACACCACCTCGGTCGCCGTCACCGGCACCGGCGGCGGCACGCAGACCTTCGACCACAACCCCGCCACCCCGACCTGCGGCGGCTTCGAGGGCCAGCGCTGCAAGGCGACGACGAAGATGAGCTCCACGAAGTCGGTCTCCACCGCCTTCACCTACGACGCGAAGGGCAACCTGACCAAGGTCACCCCGCCCTCCCCGCTCGGCGTCACCACCTACACCTACGACGACCTCGGCCGCCCGGCCACCGTCAAGGACGGCCGGGGTGTGACCACGCTCTACGAGTACGACGAGCGCGACCGCGTGGTGAAGGTCGACACCTCCGGCTACGCCACCGTCACCTACTCCTGGGACGGCGACGGCAACCTCACCCAGCGCTCCGACGGCACCGGCGTCATCGGCTACGCCTTCGACCCGCTGTCCCGCGAGACGGTGCGCACCCTGCAGAACGGCTCGCAGACCCGGCTGACGTACACCCCCGCGGGCAACGTCGACACCTACGAGGACCCGGCCGGCGTCACCGACTACACCTGGGACAAGGTCAACAACCTCACCCACCTGAAGGACCCGACGGGCAGGACCACGACCTACGCCTACGACAACAACGACGCCCGCACCACGACCACCTACCCCGGCGGCACGGTCCAGAAGGTCACCCTGGACGAGTCCAACCGGCCCGAGCAGATCAAGGCCACCTCGCCCAAGGGCACCCTGGTCGACCTCGCCTACACCTACAGCAACGCGGGCAAGGACGGTGCCAAGATCCGCACCAGCACCGACGCGGTCGCGGGGCTGAAGACCAGCTACACCTACGACAGCGCCGGGCGCTTCTCCTACGCCAAGGAGGAGAAGGGCACGACCCTCACCTCCTCGTGGCAGTACTGCTACGACCTGGCCGGCAACCTCACCTCGCAGGGTGTCGAACAGGGCTGCCCGCGCGGCACCACCTACACCGTCAACGACGCCCAGCAGATCACCGCGAAGAACGGCTCCACGACGGGCTGGTCCTACGACAAGCTCGGCAACGAGACCGCCGGCGCCTCCACCCCGGAGGGCGCCCGGACGGCGGCGAAGTGGTCCGACCACTCCCAGCTGACCTCGGTCACCGTGGGCGGCAGGACGTACGCGGGTCAGTACGGTTCGACCGATCAGAGCGAGCGGATCAAGCTCGGCGACACCTTCTTCCACAACGGCCCGCTCGGGCTGTCGGCGCAGAGCACCGGCGGAGTGGACACGGGATTCAACCGGGAGCCCGGGGGCACCCTCAACTCCATGACCACCGGGGGGAAGTCCTACTACTACCTGACCGACGCGCTCGGTTCGGTCGTCGGGCTCGCCGACGAGTCCGGCACCAAGGTCAACAGCTACTCCTACAGCCCCCGCGGTGTCCAGCGGTCGTCCTCCGAGCAGGTCTCCCAGCCCTACCGGTTCGCCGGCGGCCACCAGGACCCGACCGGGCTCTACCACTTCGCGGCCCGCTACTACGACCCCAACATCGGCCGCTTCACCAGCCCCGACCCCTCCGGCCAGGAGAAGAACCCCTACCTCTACGCCGAGGGCGACCCGGTCAACCGCATCGACCCCCAGGGCACCCTCAGCTTCGGCACGGTGGTGGACGCCGCGTTCGGCCTCAAGGACGCGGCCGAGATCTGGCAGAACCGGGATGACCCGACCGCGCTCATCTCCCAGGCCGTGGGCATCGCGGCGGGCGCCGTGTTCGGCGGGCTCTGTGTTGCCGGCACCGGCACGATGGCGACGGCCTCCGGCCAGGTATGGGCCATTCCGCTGGCGACAGCCGGCTGTGCGATCGCTGCCGACACCGTCAGCAGCGTGACGGCAGGCGCGATGAACGACTCGCTACGGTAGAGGAGATCAGACGATGACATCCAGTCCGGACGGTGGGGAGATGCTGGGGCGGGACGATCCGGCAGTGGGATCGGCGGTCACCTCCGTGGGCCTGTGGATCGCCGTCGCGGGCAGTGCCGCACTGGTCCTGATCGGTCTCGTGGCGCTGCTGGCAGGGATGGGTGCGGGAGTCTGGATCATGGCCGTGGGCTGCGTACTGACAGCAGGCTCGGCGGCAGCCCTGCGGTTCCGGTCGCGTTCCCGGCGTTCCTAGCGTTCCTCGGACTCTCAGGGCATCGCTCCCTCGGCCCCTTCCCGTACTGCGAGGGACAACCCGTGCGCGGCGCCCCGCTCGAACCGAGCGGGGCGCCGCGCCGCGTCCGGATGCACGGTGCCCGGATGTTCTGCGACGAGGCGGGAAATCAGTGGAGCGGACACGGGAATCAGTTTGCGGATCGGGGGCATCCGCAGGGTCATGAGAACCGGGGGGACATCCACCACCGCTTCGAGCGGCGACACCGACACCGACGGCCACAGACGCTCCGACGTGCCCGGCGGCCCCTGGCGGGCGGCCGCTCCCCACGAGGGGTCGCGGCTGCCCCCGGTGGACGGGCCTGCCGCCCCGCAGGAGTCGGCGATCGCACCGCTCGGCATCCTGTACACCGTCTGCGGACTGCTGCTCGTCGTCCTGTTCGGGGAAGCGGCCGTCACCCTGCTGTGCGGTCTGCTGCTCGTGATCCCCGGGGGAGTCTCGCTCGTGCGCACATATCGTCGGGGGAAGCGGGCCCGGGGGATGGGCGCAGGGGTCTGAGCGGCCCTACAGGTCGAACTCGTGCGGCGCGAGGCCGAGCGTGAAGCACGCCTCGCGCACGACCGCCTGCTCGTCCTTGTCGAAGTCCCCGTCCGCGCCGCCGATGACGATCCCGATCTGGATCACGGCCCGCGCCTCGGCGGGCTTCTTCTTCGCCTTGGCGACCTCCTGCAACACGCTGACCTTGCCGAAGGCGAAGTCGGCGGCCAGCTTGTCGAGGTTCTCCTCGAAGCGGCGGCGCAGGTCGTCGGCGGGGAAGTTCTGCAGGACCTCGTTCGCGCCGATGAGCTGGGCGACCCGCTGCCGCTCCGCCGGGTCCAGCACCCCGTCGGCGGCGGCCACCAGTGCGCACATCGCCATCGACGCGTCGCGGAAGGCGCCGCTCCTCAGGTCGTTCCTCTTCGCCACGAGCTGGGTCTGCATCGTCGACGCGGACTCCTTGAGGCGGTCCCACAGGGCCATGAGCGCTCCCCTCGGCAGGTACCGGGCCGCAGGAGGGTGCGGCCCGGCACGGTGAACTCTACAGACATGTAGAAGTTAGCAGGAAGGGAGCCGGACAACTCGCGGGTGCGATCTCCGCCGGCTCCCGCACCTCCGTGTGGGGCGTGAACGCGAACGCCGACAGCCGCGCGTCGACTCCGGACGGCAGCCGTCGCGCGTACTTGTGGACGAGGTGGATGGTGGCGAGCCTGCTCGTCGAGTGGGCTGTGCGGCAGGCGGCCGTCGTGTGCGGCGCGACAGCGACGTCCTCCTCGTCCCCGGCACGGACCTGCGCCTGCTCGTGTACACGGCTGTGGCCGGAAGCGAGGACGCGGGGAAGTCGGACCTTCTGCGTGTGGCGGGTGGCCACACTGTCATCACGCCTGGCTGACAGTCCGGCCGGGCGCCCGCCGCGTCACCGCGCGGGGGCCGGGCTTGCGTCGAGGTTCCGGCATCCGGAGAATGCGGTGCTGATCAAGCACGTATGTTCGAACGGCGGGGCCGGAGGGCCGTGCCTCCCGGATCAGCCGAAGAGGGTCCCCGTTTCCGGCTGTGCTTGTCGGCGAGAACTCATCACCCGGAGCACAGTGGAGGTCATCTTGTCGCACCAGCGGGCACGGCGAGGGCGCGCACTGCGGAGTGCGAGGAGGCAGGGCGTCGTGCGACGCGGCGTCGGCGCTGCCCTCTGTCTGACACTGGCGTGGGCGGCGGTCGCCTGTAGCGCATCCGAGCCACGCCCGGACGACAAGCCTGGGGCCGCCGCCACGGCGTCTTCGTCGCCCGTGGACGACGGGGCCTGGCCGCACGTCACTCACGACGCGGAGTACCGGGATGCGGAGAAGGGCGTGGAAGCGGCCCTGGCGGAGAAGTACGGCTCCGGGTGGCGCGAGGACTTCGTCGAGGTCATGGTCCACGATGGCATCGTCTCGGTGTTCACGTCATGGAGTCCCGGCGAGGATGCGCGCCGTCGTGGAACGGCCGTATGCGGCACCGTCGCGTCCCATGTCCAGGAGCGGGAGGGCCAGGGGGGTTTCCCTGCGGACACCCAGATCATCATCCACACCGAGGAGAGCGACTCCAGCGACACGATGGCCTACTTCGACGTCGCCGAGAAGAAGTGTCGGCCGACAGGGCTCTTCCTGGGCTGAGTGGACGTCGCGTCCGATCCTCCTCGGTTCCTGATCGCTCGATCGCTGTACCGATCGCCACGCCGGGGCATGGTGGCAGGTGGCAGGGCATGCCCATGTCTCTCCTGCCCGGCTGACGCCGTCGGGGTCGCCGGCCGACGGCCCGCGCGCACAGGGCGTCCCCTCCGCCGGACGCACCCGCCGTCGCCAGGCCCCGTCCCGGGCCGCCCCGCGCGGCCGGCGCGCCGCCCGCGTGTCCGGGGCGGCGCACCCTGTCGTCGACTATGTCCTCAGACGGACGCCGCCCCGGCGGCGAAGCCGAGGAACGCGGCCCACGAGCCGGGGGAGAGGTCCAGCCGGGGACCCTCGGCGACCTTGGAGTCCCGCACGTGCACTGCCCCAGGCGTCGTGGCGACCTCCACGCAGGAGTCGCCGGAGCCGCCGCTGTAGCTGCTCTTGTGCCAGCTCAGGGCGACCTCGACGCAGGAGTCCCCGTCGCCACTGCTGCAACTGCTCTTGAACCAGGCCAGATCGGTGGTGGTCGTCATGCCGCTCCTCGCATCCGCCTCAGCAGGCCCCGGGAGTCCTCGGGGGTGAGAGCCTGCGAACGCATCCTGGCATACCGCATCTTGAGCATGCTGACGACCTTGGGGTCCGTGACCATCTGACCGCTCTCCTGCCCCTCGCAGTAGGCCAGCCAGCGGTTGTCCGGAGTCTCCAGCAACTGCATCGGGCCGTCCAGCCCGGCGTGGGCCTCCCGTACCAGCGGCATGATCTGGATCTCGATGTTCCGGAGGTCCGCGATGCGCAGGACATGGTCGATCAGCTCCGCCGTGAAGCGCGCGCCGCCGGTGCGCCGCAGGAACAGGTGCTCCTCCAGGATGAAGCTGTACGCCGTGTTCGGCCGCCCGGTGAGCAGCCGCTGACGCTCCAGCCGCGCCGCCATCTGCGCCTCGATCTGGTCGTCGCCCAGCGGCGGCAACTGGTTCACGAACAGCGTCCGGGCGTAGCCCTCCGTCTGGAGCAGCCCGGGGATCAGCCTGCACTCGTACGTGTCCAGCGACACCGCCTCAGCCTCCAGACGTGCCCACTGGCGGAACCAACTGGCCAGCCCGGGGCGGCGGGACAGGTGCCGGGCGGGGCCCCGC
This sequence comes from Streptomyces sp. T39, assembly GCF_008042045.1. Taxonomy (GTDB): domain Bacteria; phylum Actinomycetota; class Actinomycetes; order Streptomycetales; family Streptomycetaceae; genus Streptomyces. The sequence goes on along the minus strand of NZ_RDBP01000050.1, from coordinate 200,720 downwards.
AGGGCGCCGAACGCGTCCAGGACCTCCTCCGCGCGGTTCACGAAATCCGCCGGCGGGAACCGCCGCCCCTGCTCGATCGAGGCGACGGTCGGTACCGAGTACCGCACGGCCGGGGCGAACTGCTCCTGCGTCATACCGGCCCGCCTCCGGAACGCCTTGACGACCTCGCCGAAGGCCTTCAGGCTGTCGGAGCCCTCCGGTTCGCCCCCGCCGCCGCCCGTGCCCTCGTCCGACATCCCGGCCACCTCCGCCCGATCGCGTCACGCAACGGGCCCATGGTCACAGCGGGTTACGCGTACCGTCCACTCTGCGCGCTCGTACGCTGACGCAGCGTACGGGTCGGTGAGCTGGCAAGGAGTCCGGAGGGTCGGTCGGATGGGGTCCCATGAGCAACAACTCCCCCCTCACCACCGGCGGCGAAGCCGTCACCGTACGTGTGTTCAGTCAGCGCTTCAGCTCGACCCCGCGCGGCGCCCGCCTCGCCCGCCGGTTCACCGAGGTCCAGTGCGAGCGCTGGGGCCTCGGCCACCGGAGCGGGCTGTCGCGGACCGCGGCGCTGATCGTTGGCGAGCTGGCCGCCAACGCCGTCACCCACGGCCGCGTCCCCGGGCGGGACTTCGAGCTGGTGCTGTCCCGCATCCCCGGCGCGGTCCTGCGGATCGAGGTGTCCGACGCCCGGGGCGAGCTGAGACCCTCCGCTCGGCCGCCCGTGCCCGACGCCCTGGCGGAGTCGGGGCGCGGACTGCTGCTCGTGGACGCGCTGGCCGACCGCTGGGAGGTCGTCGACCGTGGCCCCGTCGGCAAGACCGTCCGCGCGGAGCTCGATCTCCCGGCCCGCCCGCCGGGGTCCGCGGGCGTCATCCCACCAGGCGGCGGCGCCACTCCAGCGGGGTGACGGTGATGACCCGGCGGGGGTCCCCGTCCCAGTCGGTGCGCAGGCCGACGGCGCCGAGCGCGGCCACCACCTCGTGGCCGACGGCGGCCGTGGCGCCCTCCGCGTCGTCGAAGGCGCCGTACAGCAGCGTCAGCCCGTGTCCCGCCGCGGCGGACTCGGTGCACTGGCTGTGGAAGTAGACGAACCCCCGGGTGCCGGGGGCGGTCTCCTCGCCGATCTCGGCGTCGCCGCAGGTGCGGCAGCAGGTGAAGTGCTCGCGGGCGGTGATCCCGGCCGCCTCCAGCGCGGTGAACGCGCGGGTGAGCCGCTCGGGATCGGTCTCACCCCGCCAATCCGCCTGCTCCGCGACGCGCTCCAGCCACAGGCGGTCCGCCAGCGCCCCGGCCTGCTCCCGCGTCAGCGGCCGGCGGTCCGCGGTGACCAGGTACTCCTCGGCCGTCTCGGCCAGCCGGGCGCGGTCCGCGTATCCGGCGACCAGCACGGCGCGCACGTGGCTCTCCAGCAGCTCGCGTTCGTCGTCGGCGAGGTCGAGCGGCGGCACCTCGGCGGCGGGGCCCATGTCCAGCAGCGACCAGTCCAGATCGCCCTCCGGCCCTTCCTCCCCGCGCGACCAGCCGGTGAGGGCGGCGATCACCTCCTCCGGGGAGTCGGCCATCGCCTGGAAATGCCGGTCGGCGGCGCCGTCGCGGTACTCGACCGTCCACTGCTCGCCGTCCTTGTGCCACACCTGGGCGAAGACGTCCGGCAGGTCGGGTATCCGCTGGATCACCAGGAAGTGGTCGCCCCGGCCGCCGATCCGCCGGACGAGCGCGGCCAGTTCCTCCGCGGACATCCGGACGTGCTGCTTCCCGTCCTCTGTCCTCACCTTGATGTCGAGCATGCCCCGACTCTGACACACGCCACCGACAACGTGGCATCCTCGGGCGGTGATCCTGAACGGCGGAGAGAACCGCGTCGAGCTGAGCCCCCTGCGCTACGAGTTCCCGGGTGTCGTGGGCAACCGCTACGAGGACAACTGGCTCGTCATCGGCGCCGACGTGACGACACCCGAGGGCAGCTGGACGTTCACCGACGCCTCCCTCCTGGTCGACGAGGCGCACCAGGTCACCGCATGGCTGCGCGGGGCGGCCGACGGCTCGGTTGCGGTGACGGGCCCCGACGACGGCTGGATGTCACCGGACACCTGGTTCACCGAACCCGTCCTGGCGTTCAGCCTCGCCGAACGGACGCACGACACGCTCCTGGTGCGCGTGCACCTGTCGCTGGAGGCGCTGCCGCCGTGGCACCAGGGAGACGACCGGCCCGACATCTACCAGTACGGGGTCGACGTCCGCGTCCGCCCCGGCGACCTGCGCGCGGCGGCCGAGGCGTGGGCGGACGCGCTCGACGCCTTCCCCGCCCGCTGACGGGCCGCCGTCCCCCTCCCGGCCGGGAGGGGGACGGCGGCTCCGGGTCTCCTCAGGCGTCGGCCCCGGCACGGGCCCGGCGCCCGTCGCGCCGCCGCAGGGCGACGGCAGGCAACGCCGCCGCCGACGCCAGCGCCGTGCTCACCCACGCGGCGTCCCGGGCGTCGCCCGTCGCACCCGTGACCAGACCGGCGAGCAGCGGGCCCGCCACCGCACCGGAGTTCAGCGCCACGGTGGCGAACGCGCCGCTCAGTGCCGGGGCCCGGGGCGAGGCCACCCGCATGACACGGCCCACCAGCGCCGACCCGGCGCCGAACGACAGACCGCCCAGGAGCACGGCCAGGAGGAACAGCGGCACCGGACGGCCGCCGGCCAGCGCCACGGCCGCCCATCCGGCCGGCAGCGCGAGCAGCGCGAGGACCAGGCCGCGGCCGAGCCGCCCGTCGCCCGTCCGGCCCGCGACGAGCACCCCGGCGAAGGCGCCTGCGCCGAAGGCGGCGAGCACCGCGGGCACCGCACCGCCGGGCAGACCGGCGGACTCGGTGGCGATCACCGCCAGGTAGGCGAAGGCGGCGAAGGTGGCGCCGTTGACCGCCGCCGCCAGGAGGAGCGCCTGCCGCACCGGCGGTGACGCCAGCGCCTCCAGCTCACGGGCGACTGGCACACCGCTTCCGGCACCGGCACCGGCACCGGCACCGGCGGGCGCGCAGCGCAGCACGAGCGCCAGCGCGGGCAGGCAGAGCAGTGCGACGGCGACGAAGACCGCACGCCAGCCCGCCCACGTGCCCAGCAGGGCGCCCCCGGGGACCCCGGCGACGATCGACAGGGTCACCCCGGACAGCAGGACGGCCGTCGCCCTGGTCTGCCGCTCCGGGGCGGCCAGGGCGGTCGCGACGGACATGGCGACGGCGAGGAATCCCGCGTTGGCCACCGCGGCCGCCACCCGGGTCGCGAACAGCAGCGGGAAGCTCGTGGTGAGCGCGCCCACGACATGGACGGCGACGAACACCGACAGGAAGAGGGCCAGCGCCCGGCGGCGCGGCCACCGCGCGCTCAGCGCCGCCATCGGCGGCGCGCCGCACACCATGCCGAGCGCGTACGCGGACGTCAGGCTCGCGGCGGAGCCCGTGGACACGGACAGATCGGCGGCGATGCCGGGCACCAGGCCCGACAGCATGAACTCGGAAGTGCCCTGCGCGAAGACGGCGAGGGCGAGGACAAGGAGGAACACGGGCAAGGGAACGTCTCCGGCATCGGATGGCGCGGTCGGGGACATCCGCGTGCCGACGGCAGGCCGCACCGCTCCGGGAGCACCGGAGGCGTGGGACGGAGCCGCCGCGGACACGCGGAAGGCGCGTCCGGTCGCTGGAAGCGGGATCGGCCGAAGACCCGGTCGCTACGACCGGGTCAGACGGGAAGCCGCCGGGCGACCGGCGGCTCGGCTCTGTCCGATTCGGGGCTCATGGCGACAGGAGCGTACGCACCGCGGGCCCGCCGGGCAACGGGGTTGACCGGTCGCCGGACGGTCCGACCGCTTCACGGCGTGCTCCGGTGGCGAGGACTCCCCGCATTCGATGAACCGGTAAATCATCCTGGCACCGTTGGCAACCGTGGGCACCCTTCCTTGCGTACAGGGGAGTTGACGGCATGTGCAGGGTAACGATTGGACATCACGACAGCCCGCCCTGCTTTACCGGTTCACCCGTGTGCGCCATAGTGCCGACACCCCCCTCGCAGTGCTGAGCCGTAATCCCACCGAAGGAGTTGGGCATGGGGAAGACCAAGGCGCTCACGGGCGTGCTGATCGCGGTGACGACGGTCGCCGTGGCGGGATGCGGTGGCGGTGGGGCCGCCACCGGAGACGACGCCCCCGCGCCGACGGACCCCGCCGCCGTGGTGGGAGAGATCACCGTGCTGACACAACGCACCGATCTCGTGCAGGACGGGACCATGGAGGAGTACGCCACCGAGTTCAACAGGATCCACCCGCAGGTGAAGGTGACGTTCGAGGGCATCACCGACTACGAGGGCGAGGTCCGGATCCGGATGAACACCGAGAACTACGGTGACGTCCTGATGATCCCGGGCAACGTCGCCAAGAACGACTACCCGAAGTTCTTCGCCCCCCTCGGCGCGGCGGCGGAGCTGGCGGAGTCGTACCGCTTCACCGACAAGACCGAGGTGAACGGCAAGGTCTACGGGATGGCGCAGTTCGGCGCGACCAACGGCTTCGTCTACAACAAGGCCGTCTGGCGGGACGCCGGCATCGAGGAGTGGCCGAGGACGCCCGAGGAGTTCCTCGCCGCCCTGCAGAAGATCAAGGACACCACGGACGCCACTCCCTACTACACCAACTTCAAGGACGGCTGGCCGCTCACCCAGTGGACGGCCAACGTCGGCTCCGTGACGTGCGACGGCAAGGCGAGCGACAAGCTGGCCGGCGCGGTGTCGCCCTGGAAGCAGGACGGCGAACTCGATGTCGTCGACACACTGCTGCACGACATCGTCGCGGGCGGCTACGCGGAGAAGGACCCCACCTCCACCAACTGGGAGGAGTCGAAGAACCTGCTGGCCAAAGGGGAGATCGGCGCCATGATGCTGGGCTCCTGGTCGATCACGCAGATGCAGAACGCCGCCGTCGCCGCGGGCGGACTCGCCGCCGACATCGGCTACATGCCGTTCCCCGCGCAGAAGGGCGGGAAATTCTGCGCCACGCTCGTCTCCGACTACCAGCAGGCCGTGAACATCCACTCCGAGCACAAGCAGGCAGCCCGCGCGTGGATCGACTGGTTCACCGAGGAGTCCGGCTACTCGGAGAAGGAAGGGACCGTCCCCACCTCCAGGTCCGCGCCGATGCCGCCGGTGCTCAAGGACTTCGTCGACCACGACGTCACCTTCGTGGAGCGGTCCGAGGCGAGGACCGGTGAGGTCAACGCGGTCGACGACGCCGCCGAGATCGGTCTGAACAAGCCCGACTACCGGCGGGAGCTGATCGACATCGCCCGCGGCGCCCGGAAGGGCAGCCGGGAGGGCTACCTCGACGGCCTCGGCGAGAAGTGGGCTCAGGCGGCCGGGAGCGCCGGCCTCTGACCCGTCCGCCGGGACCGGACCCGGGCCGTGCCACCGACGCGGACCGGGCCGGGCCGTGCGGTGCGGTGCGGGAGGGCGGACGGCGCGCGACGGTGTACCGCACGGGGTGGCACGCCGCCGCCCGACGGCAGGTCAGGTGCGGGGCCGGGCCGTGCTGGCGCGCGGCACGAGGCGGGCGCATCCGTCGAGCACCCCGGTGACCGGGGCGCCCGCGACGAGCGCGAGCAGACTCTCCGCCGCACGCGCCCCGTAGGCCAGGATGTCCCGTGACATGCCCGAGAGCGCGGGCCGCACGACCCGCGTGAGCTGAGAGTCGTCCCAGGCGACGATCGACACGTCGCCGGGCACGTCCAGGCGCAGTTCCTGGGCGACCGACAGCGCGGCCACGGCCATGATGTCGTTGTCGAAGACCATCGCGGACGGCCGGTCGGGGGAGATCAGCAGCCGCCGTGCGGCCCTCGCGCCCTCGTCCCCCGTGTAGTCGGTGTGCACGACGACCGGGGCCCCGAGCCCCAGTTCCTCGCACGCCTCCGCCATCGCGGCGTCGCGCAGTGCGGTGTGGGCCAGCGCGGCGGTCCCGGCGACCCGCGCGATCCGCCGGTGGCCGAGGGCGGCCAGGTAGCGCACGATCTCGCGGATGCTCTCGCCGTCGTCGGACCAGACGGTGGGCAGGCCGCCGGCCACGTCCGGCGGCCCGATGGCGACCGCCGGCAGACCCAGGGCCTCGATCTCCGCGACCCGGACGTCCTCGACGTGCAGGTCGACCAGGAACACCCCGTCGACCCGGCGCTCTCCCCACCACCTGCGGTACACGTCGAGCTCCTGGCGGTGGTCGTCGACGACCTGGAGCATCAGCGCGTACGACCGGCGGGAGAGCACGCTCTCGATGCCGCTGATGAACTCCATGAAGAACGGTTCGGCGCCCAGCGTCGACGCGGGGCGCCGCACCACCAGGCCGACCGCCTGCGCCCGCGCCCCGTTGAGCGCGCGGGCTGCGCTGTTGGGCCGCCAGCCGATCTCCGCGGCTATCTCCTTGATCGCGGAACGTGTCGCTGCGGACACGCCCGGCTGGTCGTTGAGGGCGTAGGAGACGGCCACCTTGGAGACGCCGGCCCGGCGTGCGATGTCCGCGATGGTCGGCCGCTTCACGCGTAACCCCCCGGGTGGACAGCGGTTCGTCGGCAGTGACTTTACAGCGCCACAGCCAGCGCAAACACGCCGCGCACCGTCCGGGGCCGCCCGCGCCGGCGAAGGGTCCGCCCCGTGGCGGGGCGGACCCGGTGCGCTGTGGTCCAGCCGTGCAGGTCAGCGGTCGGCGGCGCTGCCGCGGACGACGCAGGAGCGGCTGTTCTCCCAGCCCCAGCCGTCGCCGTCCGGGTCGGAGGCGCTGCCGTTCGCGCAGTACGGGTAGCCGTTCGGGGCGGTGCCGGGGCCGGTGGAGCCCGTGTCGGCGGCGCTGCCGCGGACGACGCAGGAGCGGCTGCTCTCCCAGCCCCAGCCGTCGCCATCGGGGTCGGAGGCGCTGCCGTTCGCGCAGTACGGGTAGCCGTTCGGAGCGGTGCCGCCCCCGCCGCCCGTCCCGCCGCCGTAGACCGTGGCGGGCCTGGAGGTCGCGGCGATGCCGTTGGCGCCGTCGAAGAAGCGCCGGCCCCAGCTGGTCAGCGAGCCGGCGTCGAAGCCGTTGACCATGTCGAGGTACTCGACGCCGCTGCCGTTGCCGCTCCAGGACCAGCCGAGGTAGCCCACCCTGAGGGACTGGGCGGTCGCCATGATGGCGTTCTCGTCGGGGTTGCCGTCACTGTGGTTGTCGCCGAACTCGCCGATGACGACGGGCAGGCGGTTGTTCACGAAGTGTCCCAGGTAGGACTGCACCTCGGCGGCGGTGTCGTACACGCCGTACATGTGGATGGAGAAGATGGTGTTGCGGTCGGGGTCGGCGGCGAAGACCGAGGCGGCGTTGTCGCGCATGGTGTGCGACCAGTCCTGGCCCCAGTTGGGGGCGTCGACCATCAGGGCGTGGTCGAGACCGGCGTTGCGCAGCTTGACGATGGCGTTCTTCGTCGCGCCGGTCCAAGCGGCGTAGTCGGTGTTGCCGTACGGCTCGTTGCCGATGTTGACGACGACGTAGCTCTCCTGGCCCGCCAGGGCGCTCTTGACGCCGATCCAGTAGTTCGCCGCCTGGTCCAGTGTCGCGGCCGCGCCGTCCTCGCCGTAGCCGGTGGTGTCGTGGACCTCCAGCACGCAGATGACCTTGCTCGCCTTGCACTGGCCGATGAGGGAGGACACCTCGGACGCGCTCGTCCTCGTCCAGCGGTCGCCGCTGGAGAGGACGACGCGCACGGTGTTGGCACCCTTGGCGGCGATGTCGGCGATGGAGCCGGCGCGGTCCGGGTACCAGGTGTGGGCGTGGTTGACGCCCCGCATGACGAACTCGTTGCCGTTGGCCTCGTATACGCGGCCGTTGTCGACCTTGATGCCGGTGGCGGCCGCGGCCTCGCCGGCGCCGAACAGCGGCAGCAGAAGGCCGGCCAGGCCGGCCATCGCCGTGCCGAGGGCGCCGAGACGGCGGCGTGCGCGTGATGGGCTCATCGTTCTCCTCGAAGGGTGCGGCTGGGGCGAGGGAGGGGACAACGTTGTCAGGGCGTTGTCGTCGTCTGCGCGGGCGGGTGGTGACGGGGTGTACGGCGCCGCCCGCACGGTCTGGTGGGGGCCCTCCCGAGAAGGATGCCGGTCAGGAGCGTGGGTGACGCTCTGTCATGACGCGGGCCCGTTCCGGGCGTTGCCCTCATATGAGGCACCTCGTGTTGCCGACATGTCAAGAGGTGTGTCGGCAGCGTTTCCCTAGCCGTACCGGTTTCGTCGGCGGCGTCCGCGATGGCCGGGAGAGTGGCCGCGGCTGATCCGTCGTTCCCTCTCCGGGGCGGACGGGTCACGGGCTCCCGGGGCGTCCGGCGGGGGGCGCGTCCGGGCCGTTCCGACAGCGGGGACGAGGGCCGACGGAGCCTCCACCTGCGGCTATCGCTGACCGCCGGTGGCCGTCCGTCGAGGTGCGAGCCTCACGTGGCCCGGGTGGAGGGGATTCCGACGGCGGCGGGGTGGTGCGCGATCTGTTGACAGAGAGGGAGGGCGACTCTACGTTGCTTCACGATTAACCGGTTCAGCGACCACGCGTCATCGGGCACTCCGGAGAGCCGCCGCCCTTGCTCGGGGGGCCGGGCCGTCCCGACACGGTCCGGCCTGCCGCCCGTCACCCAGGGTGCGCGGCCGGGCGTGGACGGCCGTGTCCGGCGACACCGCACGCGCCCGGACGGGACGGGGCAGGGACCGGGTACGGATCGCGGTCCCGGAACGACGACTCCTGGACGAAAGGGACCTCGGTGACACCTCGCCCCCGGCCGGGGACCGGCCGCCCGGCGCGGCCCGCCCGCCTCCCGGCGTTGCCGGGGGCCGTGACCGCGTGGCTCCACGTGCTCACGGCGGCCCTGCGCCGCCTGCGCACATCCCGCCGGGAGCCGTCGACCCGGCAGGGCCCGCCCACCGCGCTCCCCGTCCGTGTTCCCCCGCGGACGTCCGTCCCGACGGCCACCCCGGCCGTGACGCACACGCAGACGCGCGTGAAGACACACACGAAGACACACACGAAGACGCGCACGACGAAGACGCGCACGACGAAGACGCGCACGACGAAGACGCACACGACGGCGCACCCCGCGACCCACCCCCGCGCCCACGGCCCGGCGCGTCGGGCGGGCGGACCGGGGCCGGGGCCGCACCGCCCGGCCGGTGGCCGGGGCCGCGCCGGGCTGCTGCGCTTCACGCCACCTGCGTGCTCTGGAGCTCGGCGTACGCCCCGCCCTTCTCCAGCAGTTCGGTATGGGTGCCCGACTCCACGATCCGGCCGCGGTCCATGACGACGATCCGGTCGGCGCTCCGCACCGTGGAGAGCCGGTGGGCGACGATGAAGACCGTGCGCCCCGCGACCAGTCGCGTCAGCGCCTGCTGGATCAGCGCCTCCGAACGGGAGTCGAGCGCCGACGTCGCCTCGTCGAGCACCAGCACCCGCGGGTCCCGGATCAGCGCGCGGGCGATCGCGAGCCGCTGGCGCTGCCCCCCGGAGAGCCGGGCGCCGCGTTCGCCGACGACGGTGTCCAGTCCGTCGGGCAGCCGGTCGACGAACTCGTCGGCGTTGGCGTCGGCGAGTGCCCGCCGGATCGCGTCCTCCGGCACGTCCGGCATGCCGTAGGCGACGTTGTCCCGGATGCTGCCCTCGAAGAGGATCGACTCCTGGGGGACGACCGAGACGAAGCGGCGGTACGTCCGCAGGTCCAGGTCGTCGAGATCGCGGCCGTCCAGCAGGATGCGTCCTGCCGTTGCCCGGTGGAAGCCGAGCACGAGCCCCAGCACGGACGACTTGCCCGCGCCCGACCCGCCGACCAGGGCCACCGTCTGCCCGGCGGGCACGGTGAGACCGATGCCCTCCAGGGCCGGCCGCTCGGCGTCCTCGTAGGTCAGGCTCACGTCCTCGAAGCGGAACTCTCCCGCCACCCGGGCCACCCGCTCCTTGCCGTCGTTCTCCTCCAGATCGGGCGCCTGGAGGACCTCGCCGATCGAACGGACGGACTCCAGCGCCTTGCCGATCACCGGGGCCAGTGTCAGCAGCGAGGTGACGGATCCGGTGAGGCTGGAGAAGTACGCGCTCAGCATGACCACCGCGCCCGGGGTGACGTCCAGCCAGCCGTAGTAGGCGACGAGCGCGGCACCCGCCAGGCATCCCATGCCCAGCGCGTTGAGGATCATCCAGGACAGCGAGCCGAACCGCCCGTTGAGCAGGTCGAGCCGCGATCCCTCCCGTACCACGGTGTCGAGGTCCTGGTCGACCCGGTGCAGGGCGGTGCGCTCCAGCCCGTGGGCGCGGGTGATCGGGATGAGCGTCGTCATCTCGCTGACCGTCGACGACAGGCGCTCCACGGAGTGCCGGAACGAGGCGTTGCGGTCGCGCAGCCGGGAGCGCAGCGTGACCACCAGCAGCGCGGAGGCCGGCACCAGCACCACGAACACCGGCAGGAACGCCGGGGTCATCACGGCGATCACGGCCAGTCCGCCGGTCAGTGTGGCGGCCGCCGTGAGGCCGTTGTCCGCGGACTGCTGGACGCCCGTCTCCAGCGTCTCCACGTCCCGGATGACCTTGGTGTGCAGGACGGAGGAGCTGGTGCGGGTGTGGAATCCGATCGACAGCTGCTGCATCTGCTGCACCAGCGCCGTGCGCAGCTGACGGCCGGTGCGGCGGATGGAGCCGTGCATCCAGTGCACGTAGAGCAGGTGCAGGGGCATGTTGAGGGCGAGCACCGCGAGCATGACGCCGCAGTTCCACCACAGCTCGGATATCGGCCGGTGCTGGACGACGACGTCGATGATGTTCGCCGTGACCGGTGGCAGCAGCCACACGGGGGCGTGCTTGCCGAAGAACACGGCCACCGCCGCGGCCAGCCGGGCGCGGTCGGGACGGAAGAGGTACAGCAGGGTGCGGACGGGGTGTTCGCCGCGGTAGCGGTGGTCGAGCGGACTGACGGGCGGGGCCACCAGGAGGTCTCCTTCGCGGGCGGGGAC
>NZ_RDBP01000050.1:186010-189622 GCF_008042045.1 Streptomyces sp. T39 | reverse complement strand
GCGCACCGCCTTCCTCGTCTTCTTCCTCGGCGCCAACGTCCTGCCACAAGAAGGCCTGGTGTACCCCATCTACTACCTGTTCAAGGAGATGGGCCTCTACGACGGCAAACTCGGCTACACCATCCTCGTCGGCATCACGTACAGCGCCTTCGGGACCTACCTGCTCTCCTCCGTCTTCAGCAGCTTCCCCCGCGAACTCATCGAAGCCGCCTCCATGGACGGCGCCGGCGGTGAGGCCGCGGGTCAGGGAGCGCTGGAAGATGAGGAAGAAGACGACCATGGGGATGATGCCGAGGAGGGCCGCGGCGCTCATGGCGGTGGGGTCGCTGGTGTATTGCCCCTGCATGACGGACAGGCCGAGGGGGACGGTCTGGTTGTCGTTGGAGATGAGCAGGACGAGGGGGTAGAGGAACTCGTTCCAGCTCCAGACGAAGAAGAAGACGCACATGACGGAGAGGGTGGGCCAGCTCATGGGGAGGACGATGCGCCACAGGATGGTCCACCGGCCGGCGCCGTCCATGGAGGCGGCTTCGATGAGTTCGCGGGGGAAGCTGCTGAAGACGGAGGAGAGCAGGTAGGTCCCGAAGGCGCTGTACGTGATGCCGACGAGGATGGTGTAGCCGAGTTTGCCGTCGTAGAGGCCCATCTCCTTGAACAGGTAGTAGATGGGGTACACCAGGCCTTCTTGTGGCAGGACGTTGGCGCCGAGGAAGAAGACGAGGAAGGCGGTGCGCCAGCGGACGCGGCCGATGCCGATGGCGTAGGCGTTGAAGAGGGCGAACAGGACGGCGATGAGGACGACGCCGAGGCTGATCTGGATGCTGTTGAGGAGTTTTTGGCTGAAGTCGACGCGTTCCCAGACGTCGCCGATGATCTCCCAGTTCCACTGGGTGGGCAGGGAGAGGGAGCCGTTGGTCCGGTAGTCGGCGCTCGTCTTGAAGGAGTTGAGCAGGATGATGACGAACGGGCTGAGGAAGGCGAGGACGAAGACGGCGACGGCCGCGGTGACGGCGTAGGAGCCGGCGCTGCGCTTGTGCGGCTTCTTGCCGGGGCGCGTGGGGGTGGTGGGTCCTCGTCTGGATGCAGCTCGGCTACCCCCTCGTCCTCTTCCTCTCCGGACTCCAGCGCATCGACCCCGAGCTCTACGAAGCAGCCGCCCTCGACGGCGCCACCTGGTGGCAGCGCTTCACCCGCATCACCGTGCCCATCCTGCGACCCGAGGTCTACGTCGTCMTGGTCATGGTCATCCGTCCTCGCGGGCCTGGCGGGTGAGCATCGCCCCGGCGATGATCAGCACGAGCAGGGTGATGGTGCTGGAGATGGCTGATCCGTATCCGACGTCGGCGCGCTCGAAGAAGTTCTGGTAGGCGAAGTAGGCGGGGACGAGGGTGGAGTTGCCGGGGCCGCCTCCGGTGAGGACGAAGATCTGGGCGAAGACCTTCAGGCCGGCGATGGTGGTGGTGACCAGGACGACGTAGACCTCGGGTCGCAGGATGGGCACGGTGATGCGGGTGAAGCGCTGCCACCAGGTGGCGCCGTCGAGGGCGGCTGCTTCGTAGAGCTCGGGGTCGATGCGCTGGAGTCCGGAGAGGAAGAGGACGAGGGGGTAGCCGAGCTGCATCCAGACGAGGACGGCGAGGACGACCCACAGGGCGAGGTCGGGGTCGCCGAGCCAGTTCTCGGTGAGGGAGGCGAGGCCGATCGTCTCGAGGATGCTGTTGACGGCGCCTTCGGGGGCGAGGATCCAGCCCCACATGAGGCCGGTGACGGCGACGGGGATGACCTGGGGGAGGTAGAGGCCTGATCGGAAGATGCTGACGATGCCGTCGCCGTGCTTCTTGCCGATGTAGTCGAACATGAGGGCGGCGAGGAAGAGGCCGAGGAGGGTGGGGACGATCGCGATGCCGATGATGACGACGGCGATGTTGCGGAACGAGGCCCAGAAGTCGGCGTCCTGGAAGAGGCGGACGTAGTTGTCGAGGCCGGTGAAGACGGGGTCGCCGATGCCCTGCCATTCGGTGAGGCTGTAGTAGAAGGTCATCACCAGCGGGACGACGAGGAAGAGCAGGCTCAGGAGCAGGCCGGGTGCGAGGAAGACGGCGTAGCCTGTGGCCCGCGGGTGACGTGTGGCTTTCACGGTGGCTCCTAGGTGGGCGGGACGGCGGCCCGGTGCGGGCGGGCCGCCGTCCCCGGAGGAAGAGTGAGGGGCCGGCGGGGCGAGGGCCGGTCGCGTCTCAGGGGCGGGTCGCGGCGTACTTCTCGTAGGGGGCTGCCAGCTCGTCGAGGACGGCGTCGGGCTTGCCGCCGTTCATGAGGTTCTGGGTGGCACCCAGCCAGGTGTCGTAGTAGCCGGCGACCGGCCAGTCGGGGTAGAAGGCGAGTCCGCTGCCGTCCTGGTAGGTGGCGAACGCCCGGATCAGCTCGCGCGAGCGCGGGTTGCTGATGGAGTCCGGCTCGGCTGCCAGGGGGATGTTGCCTTCCTCGCCGATCAGCTTCTGGATCTTGTCGGACATGGTGATGTCGATGAAGTCCTCGGCGAGCTTCTTGTTCTTGGCCTTGGTGGGGACGACCCAGTGGTTGCCGCCGGAGCCGAGGGTCTTCTCGCTGCCCGGGTAGGGGCCGGTGGACCACGTGAAGTCGGTGATGTCGTTGGTGAGGCTGCCGAACCACCAGTTGCCGCCGACCATGATGGGCCGCTTCTGGGAGACGAACTGTTCGGTCATGTCGGAGCCCTTGAGGCCGACGTCCTTCTGCTCGAAGTAGCCCTTGTCGAGCCAGTCCTGGTAGGTGTTGACGGCGTAGGTCCATTCGGGGCCGTGGAAGTCGACCTTGCCCTTGTAGAGCTGGTAGTTGTCGACCCAGGTGTTGTTGGCCTTGGACACGGCGAGCAGGTAGAGCCAGTGGCCGGCGGGGTGGTCGTTGCCGGCGTTGGCGAGCGGGGTGATGCCGGCGGCCTTGAACTTGGCGAGGGCGGCTTCGAAGCTCTTGAGGTCGGTGGGCTTGGCGACGTCGTGCTTCTTGAAGAGGTCGTCGTTGTAGTAGGTGAGGACGAACTCGCCGTAGTTCGGTATGCCGTACCACTTGTCGCCGCCCATGTCGCCCTTGGCGTCGTAGCGGGCGGTGACGGAGGCGCTCTCGCTGATCTTCTTGTCCCAGCCGCGTTCCTTGGCGGTGGCGGTCAGGTCGGTGAGCAGGCCCTGCTTGGCGAGCAGTCCGGTAGTGGCGTTGCCCTTGTTGTACTCCATGACGTCGGGCGCCTTGTCGGAGTTGAGGATCATGCCCGCGTTCTGCTGGATCTGCTCGAAGGTCTTGCGTTCGAAGACGACCTTCACATCGGGGTGGGTCTTCTTGAACTCGGCGATCGCTGCGTCCCAGGCCCGGCTGAGGGCGCCGTCCTCCTGCTCGTAGTGCCACAGGCGCAGGGTCTTGCCGTCTCCCTCTGCGGTGTCGGAGCCGCCGCCGCATGCGGCGAGCGGTGCCATGAGTGCCAGGGCGGACACGGCGAGCAGGGCTCGGCGTGTGGTGCGGCGGGTGGCACGGAGGCGCATGTTCGTCATGAGATTTCCTTGGGTCTGCACGGGTAGGGCGGTGCGGGGGGAGACGGTGGGGCTG
>NZ_RDBP01000050.1:63896-185910 GCF_008042045.1 Streptomyces sp. T39 | reverse complement strand
GGTGCCGTTGGCGGTGTAGCCGCCTTCGACGTCCAGGCACTTCCCGCCGGACTTGAGCTGCTGGCCGTCGAGGGCCCAGGTCATGGCGGGGACGTTGGCGATGAGGGTTTCGCTCTGTTCCCAGCCCGGTGGCAGGTCGACGGTGAGGTCGGCCGCGCTGAAGTTGGCGAGGACGAGCAGTTCGGTGCCGGAGGCCGCGTCGTGGCGGGTGAAGGCGTAGAGCTGTTCGTGGTCGGGGTGGAGCATCCGGAAGTCGCCGTGGGTGATCGCGGGCTCGGTGTGGCGCAGGTCGATCAGGCGGCGGTAGTAGTGGAAGACCGAGTCGGGGTCGGCCAGTTGGGCCTTGGCGTTGACGGTGCGGTGGTCGGGGTTGACCGCGATCCACGGGGTGCCTGCAGTGAAGCCGGCGTGGTCGGTGGCGTCCCACTGCATCGGGGTGCGGGCGTTGTCGCGGCTGCGGTGGCGCAGCCCGTCCAGGACCTCGTCCTCGTCGGCGCCCAGGGCGGTCTGCTCGAAGTGGTGGTTGAGCGACTCGATGTCGCGGAAGTCGTCGATCGAGGCGAAGGGGGCGTTGGCCATGCCGAGTTCTTCGCCCTGGTAGACGTACGGAGTGCCGCGGTGCAGGTGGAGGACGGTGGCCAGCAGTTTCGCGGAGCGTTCGCGGTGGGCGGGGCTGTCGTCGCCGAAGCGGGAGACGACGCGGGGCTGGTCGTGGTTGTTCCAGTACAGGCTGTTCCAGCCGGTGTCGCCGAGGCCGGTCTGCCAGCGCCCGAGGCTGGCCTTGAGGTCGGTCAGCTTCAGGGGGCGGACGTCGAACTTGCCGCCGGGCCCCTGGTCGAGGCCGACGTGCTCGAACTGGAAGACCATGTCGACCTCCCGGCGGGCCGGATCCGTGAACAGCCTGGCCTCCTCCACGGTCACGCCGGGCATCTCGCCGACGGTCAGCAGCTTGCGCGGATGGCCTTCGAACACTTCGCGGTGCATCTCGGCGAGGTACTCGTGGACCCTCGGGCCGCAGATGTAGTGCGGGCTGCCGTCGCCGTACCGGTCACCGTCGTGGACGGTGCCGTCGGGCAGGCCGGGGGTCTTGGAGATGAGGTTGATGACGTCCATGCGGAAGCCGTCGACACCGCGGTCCAGCCACCAGCGCATCATCGAGTGGACGGCCCGGCGGACGTCCGGGTTCTCCCAGTTGAGGTCCGGCTGCTTGCGGGAGAAGAGGTGGAGGTAGTACTCGCCGCCGGCCTCGTCGTAGGTCCAGGCGGGGCCGGAGAAGAAGGAGCCCCAGTTGTTCGGCTCGGCCCCTGGGGTGCCGGGCTGCATGCCCTCGCGGGCGGGGCGCCAGATGTACCAGTCGCGCCGCGGGCCGCCGGGCCCTTCGTCGCGTGAGGCGGTGAACCAGGGGTGCTCGTCGGAGGTGTGGTTGACGACAAGGTCCATGACCAGCTTCATGCCGCGCTCGTGGACGGCGGCCAGGAGCCGGTCGAAGTCGGCGAGGGTGCCGAACAGCGGGTCGATGTCCTGGTAGTCGGCGATGTCGTAGCCGTTGTCGTCGTGCGGCGACGGGTAGACCGGCGACAGCCACAGCACGTCGACACCGAGCTGCGAGAGGTAGTCGAGGCGCTCGATGATGCCTTGCAGGTCGCCGACTCCGTCCGCGTCGGAGTCGGCGAAGCTGCGCGGATAGATCTGGTAGACCACCGCCTCGCTCCACCAGGCGTCCGCGGGGCTGGATCCGTTCTCGGGCACGTCAAACCTCATCGTCTGTCTTCGGGTGCGTGTGGGTGGTGTCGTCGTCCGTGCTGTCAGATCGCGGCGCCTACCGCGTCGCTGATGACGAGGCATGCGGCGCCGCGGGCCCAGAGGTCGTGCCGGACGGGGTCGACGTGGATGTGGCAGTCGCGGGCGGCGGTGGAGAAGGCGTGGGCGTCCAGGGCGGCGGTCATGGCCGGGCCGAAGAGGTCGTAGGCGACCGCTCCTTCTCCAGCGATGATGATCTTCTGGAGGTTGAGCAGGTTGCACAGTCCGGCGAGGCCGCGTCCGAGGGCGGTGCCGGCTTCGGTGAAGGCGGAGCGGGCGACTATGTGGGCGGAGGTGCCCGGGCTGCGGGCGAGGTCCATGGCGTGGGCGATCGAGGTGCAGTCGACGCCGCCGTCCTGGAGGTGCCGCAGCACGGCCCGGTCCCCCGCCAGTGCCTCCAGGCAGCCGCGGCGGCCGCAGCTGCACATGGGGCCGGCCGGGTCCAGGGGCATGTGGCCGAGCTCGCCGGCCAGGCCCGTGGCGCCGGAGAAGAGTGTGCCGTCGAGGAAGAGGCCGCAGCCGATTCCGGGACCGACGGTGACGACGGCGAAGGAGTCCGTGTCGCGGCCTTCGCCGAACCAGCGTTCGGCGACGACGAGAGTGTTGACGTCGTTGTTGACGACGACCGGCAGTCCGGTGGCCTGCTGCAGAGGCCCGGCGACGTCGACTTTGTTCCAGTCGAGCAGCGCTGAGTAGCGGCACATTCCGGAGGCGGAGTCGACGTGGCCGCTGACGCCCACGCCCAGGCCGAGCACCCTGTCCGCCGCTCCGGATACCTCGGAGAGAAGCCGGCCGGTCAGGGAAGCCGCGGCGGACAGGGCGGTTTCGGGGGTGCAGTCGGGGATGCGCTCCTCGGCGCGGGCCAGGACGCGGGCGGCCATGTCGGTGATCACGCCGGACACCTGGGCGGGGCCGATCTTCATGCCGACCACGAGGTGCTTGTCCGCGTTGACCTCGAGCATCTTCTGTGGCCGGCCGCGGCCCTGGGGGGCCGAGTCGCTCTCGCGCAGGTAGTCGTGCTCAAGCAGCGGGGGCAGCATCCGGGTCACCGAGGAGGGCACCAGGCCCAGGCGCTGGGCGACCTGGGTTCGCGACATCGGCCCTGCGGTGAGCACCGTCGCGAAGATCTCCGCACGGGTCTGCTCGCTGACCAGCTCCGAGAAACGGATCTTGGACGGGGTCATCACGCGATGCCTCCACTGAAGGGGTCGAGAGGAACGCTCCGGCTTCGTGGCTGCTGCCTCGTTCCGGCCAACTGCGTATGACAGGAGTGTGACCCTCACGTTTTTCATGCGTCAAGAAAGAAAAACGGGCGTTACCCAACCGTGACTCGCGCCACACGATCACATCGCGTGTCCACCTTGCGCCGTTATGTCGCTACCTGCTGGCCGCATCCTCGAACATCCTGCAGCGAATCCGGTTCATTTCATTGACACGGCGAAGAAATGACGCGACGTTATGCGGCGATCGGACCACGCTCCGCATCGCCGTTCGCGGCATGCGATCCGGCCCGATCGGTCCTGCACCACGTGTCCCCCGGCCCTCGCGGCCGTGACCTGTTGACCTGCAGCGGCAGGCGGAGCGCGACCGTTGAACGCGCAGCCTCACTCGCCGGCCAAGCCGGCACACCGCCCCGCCACACGCCGCCGGGCCATGCCCCTGTGATGAAGGAGAGCTCCTCCATGCCCGCAGCAAGACCACAACGCCTGGCCAGGCTGGCGGCGATCGCCGCCGGACTCGCCCTGACTCTCGCCGGGGTCGTCGCCCCCGCCACGGCGAAACCCGGGCCAGGGCCGGCCAAGGCTCCGAAGGCCGCCGCACCGCGCACCGCGGCCGCAGCCGCGACCACCGCCGACAGCGCGCAGCTGAAGACGTGGTGGCACGAGAACCAGGAGTTCAACACCAGCAGTCCGGTGGCGAACGACAAGGTCCGCCGCTCCTCGTTCTACGACGTCAAGGTCGCCACCGCCGCCGCGCCGGGAACGACGTACGACTCGTTCGCCTACATGAGCATCCCGCGCAGCGGGAAGGGCAAGATCGGCTACACGAAGGAGGACGGCGCGGAGTTCTCCTCGGGCGCGAACCTCACCATGAGCTGGTCATCGTTCCAGTACACGACCGACGTGTGGGTCGATGTGACCCTGCGGTCCGGTCAGACGGTTTCCTCGGCCGACCAGGTCAAGATCAAGCCGAGCAGCCTGAACTTCGCCAAGGAACTGGTCGACAACAAGACCGTGCGCGTCAAGGTGCCCTACAGCGCCAAGGGCTACCGGTTCTCCGTGGAGTTCGACCCCCAGTTGTACACGTCGTACAACGACATGTCCGGTCCCGCGAACGACGCCGGAAAGCTCACCGACCAGGGGGGCAGCGGTCGGCGGGCGATCCACACCGAGCCCCGCAACTCCATGATGATCTTCGCAGAGCCGGCGCCGGCCGGGGCGGAGCAGGACCGGACCGTACCCACGGCCTCGTCGGGGAGCACCTACTACCCCTCGCAGGGGCAGGTGACGAACCTCAACACGATCTCCGAGGAGATCGTGTACTTCCGGCCCGGCACCTACTACATGACCTCGAAGTATCACGCTCTGCTGCCCAAGCAGGTCAAGTGGGTCTACCTGGCGCCGGGCGCCTATGTGAAGGGCGCGATCCGGTTCCCGGACGACAGCCAGGGCCTGTACAAGGTGACCGGCTACGGCGTCCTGTCGGGTGAGCAGTACGTCTACGAGGCGGACACGGCCAACAACTACGACCACCTGTCGGGTGCGTCGAACTGTCACTCCAGCTGCGTGAAGATGCTGCAGTTCGCCTCCGCACAGGGTCGGCAGCAGCACCTGGACCTGCAGGGTGTGACGATCAACGAGCCGCCGTACCACTCGTTCGTCGTGTACGGCGACGAGCAGACGTTCAGCATGCGGGTCGACAACTACAAGCAGGTCGGCTCGTGGTACTGGCAGACCGACGGCATCGAGCTGTACCGCGGCAGCACCATGAAGAACACGTTCTTCAACGCCAACGACGACGTGCTGAAGATGTACCACAGCGACGTCGACATCGATAACACCGTCATCTGGAAGAACGAGAACGGGCCGGTCATCCAGTGGGGCTGGACCCCGCGGAACATCGACAACGTGCGCGTCAGCAACACGCACGTGATCCACAACCGGATGTACTGGAAGGACGTCAAGTACAACACCTGCATCCTCAACTCCTCCTCGCACTGGGAGGACATGGGCTCGACCACCAAGGCCGACCCGAACGCGTGGGTGAAGAACATGACCTTCGAGAACATCACCGTCGAGGGCATGACGAACTGCGCCATCCGCGTCTTCGCGCTCGCCAGCACCGAGAACATCCACGTCAAGAACCTCAAGATCGACGCGTGGAGCCAGCTCGACCCGTCCTCGCAGGTCAGCCTCCTCAAGCGGTACAGCAACGCTGCCGGGCAGAAGGTGACGCTCGGCAACGAGACGAGCCAGAGCCGCGGGCTGAAGCTGGAGAACTACACCGTCGGCGGCACGGTCATCAACAAGGCCGGCACCAACTGGGCCGCGGACAAGCTCGGCCGGATCGGCTTCGATGCCGAGACCTGGGACAACTGGAACGCCTGGGGCCCGGGCGGCAACCCCGACCCCGACCCCGACCCCGACCCGGTAACCGGCGGCAGGATCGTCAACGGCGCGACCGCCAAGTGCATCGACCGCGCAGGCGCCGGCACGGCCAACGGCACCGCGATCCAGCAGTGGACCTGCGCCACCGCCCCCGCCATGACCTGGGCCCTCGACGGCCAGCAGCTCAAGTCCGGCGGGAAGTGCCTGGACGTCGAAGGCGGCTACACCGCCAACGGCACCAGGGCCCACCTGTGGGACTGCGGCACCTGGGACAGCCAGAAGTGGGCCTTCCAGGCCAACGGCACCCTGAAGAACCTCAAGTCCGGCAGGTGCCTCGACATCGAGAACCAGAGCACGGCCAACGGCGCCCGGCTGCACCTGTGGGACTGCAGCAGCTGGAACAGCCAGAAGTGGACGCTCACCAGCTGACACGCCCCGGATCCGCACGACCCCGCACGGCCGTGCGGATCCGCTGCTGCCGGCCCCGCACGGCCGGCAGCAGGGCAGGCCGCCGGTCGCGCACGACCGGCGGCCCGCCCGCCCCGACCCACCCTGAAAGGGGCACCTCTGTGGAAGCACGGTACGCACCGCAAGCCCTCGGCCTGTTCCGCATCGTGGTCGGTCTCCTGTTCGCCTGTCACGGGGCCGCGACCCTCTTCGACGTCCTCGGCGGCCCCCACGGCCGGGCGCCCTCCCTCGGCCAGTGGCCCGGCTGGTGGGCCGCGGTCATCCAGCTCGCCGGCGGCTCACTCGTCCTGATCGGCTTGGCCGCGCGCCCGGCAGCACTGCTGTGCTCCGGCTCAATGGCCTACGCCTACTTCGTCCACCACCAAGGCGACGGACTGTTCCCGCTGGAGAACGGCGGCGAGCCGGCCGCCCTGTTCTGCTGGGCCTTCCTCCTGATCGGCGCCCTCGGGCCCGGCCGCTGGAGCCTGGCCGCGCATCTTCCGCGCCGCACCGGGGCGCGGGCAGCCTCCGAGCAGAAGGGAGCAGTCACCTGACCCAGAACATGTCATGCGCACGTAAATAGGCAGTCCGTCCGGACCGCCACCGACCCCCACATGGAGGACGCACACGATGAAGAAGGCACCCGCCTCGATGTCCCGCCGCACGATCCTCGGCGCCGGCGTCGTGGCCACCAGCCTCGCCTGCCTGGTCCCGCTGGCCCCCACCGCATCCGCCCACGGCACCGTGATCACCCCCGAGACCCGCAACTACGGCTGCCTGCAGCGCTGGGGCTACACCGAGCCCAACGAGTCGCAGGACCCCATGTGCTACCGCACCTACCACGAGAACGCCAACGCCATCGGCGCGTGGAAGGCGGTCTACGCCAACAACACCGGGGACAACTACAAGCAGGTGATCCCCGACGGCCAGATCTGCAGCGCCGGCGGCCAGGGAGAGACGAACTACCGCCCGCTCGACCGTCCCGGCCCCTGGCACATGACCAACATCGGCGCCAACTTCACCGTCGACCTGTACGACGAGGCCCGCCACGGCGCGGACTGGCTCGAG
This sequence comes from Streptomyces sp. T39, assembly GCF_008042045.1. Classification (GTDB taxonomy): domain Bacteria; phylum Actinomycetota; class Actinomycetes; order Streptomycetales; family Streptomycetaceae; genus Streptomyces. The sequence continues at coordinate 178,987 of NZ_RDBP01000050.1, read as the reverse complement.
GTCTACGTCACCAAGCAGGGCTTCAACCCGGAATACCAGCTCATCGGCTGGAACGACCTCGAACTGGTGAAGAAGACCGGCCGGTACCCCTACCAGCCGCACTACGTCACGGACGTCAGCACGTCCGGCTACAGCGGCCGTCACGTCGTGGTGACCGTCTGGAAGGCCTCGCACATGGACCAGAAGTACTTCCTGTGCAGCGACGTCAACTTCGGCTGACACCTCTCGGGGGGTGAGCCCATCCCCGCGACCGGGCCCCGCGGGCACCTGCGCCCGCGGGGCCCGGCTCCTCCGTCCATGCGGCTTGCCAGCGGTGCGCACCGCTGACGGCCCTGACGAATCGGAATCCGTGATGCTCCGCATGCCCCGCACCGCCCGCACCACCGCCCCTTTCCCGGCACCCGCACACCTGCCCCGCCGGCGCCGCACCGTCAAGCTGTGGCTGACGCATCGTGCGCAGCGCTACCGCGGCGCGGAGTCTCTGGTCTTACGGGTCGCCGTCGGCATCGCCTACCTGTGGTTCGGCGTCCTGAAGTTCTTCCCCGCCGCCAGCGCCGCGGAGGACCTCGCCGTCCGGGCGATGACGCGAATGACCCTCGGACTCGTACCCGCCGCCGTATCCCTGCCGACGCTCGCCGTGCTCGAAACCGCCATCGGCCTCGGCCTCATCACCGGATTCCTCCTGCGCAGCGCTCTCGCCGCCTTCTTCGTCCACATGGCCGGCGTCTTCCTGTCCCTGCTCGTCCTGGCACATGAGATGTGGCACGTCTACGCCATCGTGCCGAGCCTCGAAGGCCAGTACGTCCTCAAGAACATCGTCCTCGTCGCCGCATGCCTGCACGTCACCGCCCGTGAACTCGCCGACTGAGCCCCGATCACACCCGCACCCAGCACGAGTCGATGTCGAGGGAACCGGGGACGATCACGGTCTGGTTCTCGTAGTAGCTGGTCCACGATCCGCCGCTGATGGCGCAGCCGGGGCCGACCTCCGGCGCCACAGTGGCCTCGGCGAGGAGCACCTCCTGGCGAGTGTTGCAGCCGTCGCCGGCGTCGGCGCCCGAGTTCCAGTGCTTGAACGAGGTGCGGATGTAGCCGGCGCGGTCCTCGACGACCACGGGCAGCAGTTCAACTGCGTCGGCGAGCGGCATGGTCCCCAGGGCCTGGGCCGGTGTGGCGGTGCTCAGCGAGGCTGCCGCACCTGCCGGTGAACGGTGGCCGGGGAGCGCAGTGGAGCGCGCAGTGGAGCGACCAATGGCGAGTGCTCAACGGCATCTACTTCCGTGTGCGTACGAGCGTCCCCTGGCGGGATCTGCCCGTGCGTTACGGGAACTGGAAGACCGTCTATGAGCGCCATCGGCGCTGGTCCGCCGACGGATCCTGCAAGCCGTTCAGGCCCAGGTCGACGCGGAGGGCCGTCTGGACTGGAGCCAGGTCAGCGTCGACTCCACCAGCACGCCGCAGGGGCTTGCGAGGCGGTGACCGTCGTGCCTGCTACTTCGAGCCGCACCCGCACGCCCGGGATCAACCGACACCAGACGAAAGCAGCAACAGAAGCACGAACAGGGCAATGGGCGAGAGCAACATCGTCGACACGTGCGCGAGCAGGGCCTTCGGCATGCCAAACACGGCGAAAGCCGTCGCACCTACCCCCAGCCAACCGAAATACAGCTGACCGGCAGACTGCCAAGCCGCGGTCTCCTCCGCCCGAGTGGTTGGCTCCGTACCGATGAGCCCTATGGATGCCAGAAGCAGCAGGGCACACACAAGCACGTCACAGAGAACGACGATCGCAGTCACAGGCATGCCCGCGAGCTTGGCCTGGCCCCATGGGCGCATAGCACTCATAAGATCCGGAGCCTACCCATGCCCACAGCGTGCCCGTCACTCGGGCGCGTTGAACGCGAAGCCCGGTCGGCACCCCGTGCACGCGGCAATGCCTTCGGCGGTCACGCGCCGTGCTTCGTCGGCGGTGATGCATCCCACCCCACCTGCCCGACAGGCATGAGACCTTGATGGAGGAGCCGCACTGGGGCCGCAAGGGGACAGACCGGCCGATCACGTAGGGGGCGACCATCGCCCTCGGTGTCATCGCGGTAGCCGGCGTTGCCGCGGGGACGATGTTCCGTCAGCGCCGGGAAGCCAGAAAGGGGAAAAGATGAAGGGTGAGGTGAAAGACAGGGCGTAGATGCCGGTGCTTGGCCTGCAAAGGAGGAAACGAGGGAACTGCTTCAACTCGCGCAGCAGAGAGCCAGCTTCTGGCCCGGCGGAGCGATCATGATTGTCGTCATTACGGTCATCACCGTCGGTTTGGGCGTCCTGCGTCTACGCAAGGAACGGCGGGATGGTCGGCGCGATCTCCCTCCGCAGCAGCAGTGAGGCACACCGCGGACCTGCGCCGGCCCCCGTGACCGGCCAGGCCCGGTGGAAGCTGCCCGCCCCCCTCGTACGCGTGCGTGCCGACCCGACTGGCTTGGCAGCGCTCCCCCGGGTGCGCCGGATCTGAGCAGCTGCGGGCACCCGGGAGAGGTGATCAAGGCCCCCGTGCACCCGGCGGCAGCGGTGGTCAGCGGATGTAGACCTCGATGCTCGTCCTGGACGGCAGGTGGAGGGGGTCACCGGCGAACGACGCGGTGTAGGTGGTGTAGCCGCGGGCGGTGGCGCGGTCGATGAGGGCGAAAGTGTCATTCGCGTCGAGCGTGGTGGGCGGGAGCGTCACAGGCTGCTCTGCGCCGGGGTCCAGGCGGGTGAGGGTGACGGTGGTGCCGGGGCGGCCGCCCTCAAAGCCGAGGGGCTCATCGCTGGCCAGGGCACCCTCAACATCAACAGCCGGGCCGAAGGCCGCCGCGTCGCCTGACGGCCTCCCGGCCCCTCGGGGCAGAGACGGGCGAGCCGTCATGGGGCGGGGCACGGCGGGACGGGGCCCAGATTCTTGATGTAGCGCGCAGCAGCCCAGCCCCGCGGGTCCTGGCCCAGCCGGTACCAGACGGTGTTGCCGTCGACGGGCTCGCCCTTCACTTTGCATGCCAGGGCTACCGTCTGACCCGCGTTGAGACTGCCGACCATGGCGGCCTTGGTGGTGTGGTCGCTGCGGACGGTTAGTGGCCCGCGTGAGACCACCTTGCCCAGGGCCGCGGGCGTGTCCGCATCGTTCGCCTCGCCCGGCGGGCAGGCGGGCAGCACGGCCGCGAGCCAGGCCACGACCTGCGGTGCCTGGCGCGTCAGCACGGAACCGTCGCGGTCCGCGCCAGCAAGGGTGAACGGACCGAGCGCAAGGGTCTCGGCGCTCGCGGCGCGGGCCCGGTCGGTGTCGCTCCAGTGTGCCTTCGCCGCCAGGTTGCGCACGACCAGCATGCGCGTGGTGAGCACTGGCAGGATCCCCGGATTGCCCTCCGCCATTCCGTTGGACAGTCTGCCGGCAGGCAGACCGGGGATCGCCCAGCCTTTGAGCTGGCACAGGTGCGCGCGCAGCCACGGGCGCTGCAGCCCTATGACGCGGTACTGGAACGAAAGTTCGACGCCTGATGGCGTGTCGGTCACCGCCGGGGCCACTTTCGCCGTGACGTCCACGACACGGTCCGGGTCGGCGAACGTCTCGGTCTGGATCCGGTCGGCCGCCGCAAGCTCCGGCTCCTGCCAGAGCCGCTGCGGCTGGATGTTCTCGCGGGCGGCTATCAGCCGCCATTCCAGTTCCGGAAGCTCGTGGGGAATCTGGACGCCGGGGGACGGAGCCGGGTTGGGGTCGTGGCCGCCGACGCGGAACGAGGCGCTGGTCCAGCCTTGCTCGCTGAGCCAGTCGGCGGGCTCGGCGAGCACGGGGTGGTACAGATCGCCGACGGAGCCCATCCGGGCGCGGGCCATCAGCTCGAAGTCGGCCCGGTTGTCGTTGACCAGGTTAGCCAGCGTGACGCGCGCCGGATCACCAGCCGGGCCGGTCGGCACGGCACTGCGCAGGACGAAGTCCCACAGGTCGTCGTATGTGCCGCCGGTGTCCAAGAAAGTCGCGGCGGCCGCGGGAACGGTGTTGGCGAGGTCCGCCAGCGCCTCGGCGGCGGCTGGGGTTCCTGCTCCGCCGGCCCCCACGTCCTTGCCCGACGGTTCGAGAATCACCAGCGCCGAGGCATCGCCGACGCCCTGCGGCGCGAGCAAGGCCGCCAACTGGGCAAAGAGCTGACCACCGGCCGTACCTGTCACCGCTTACTCCTCACCGCGCGATTCCAGTGTGACTTCCCGATCCCCTCGTGCCGTCACATGGGCGGGCACGGCGGGACGCGCAGGCACACGAATCCCAGCACCTGTATGTCGGGCACATCGAATCCCTTGTCCGACGCCTTCGCCGAGAACTTGTCGCTCGTCGAACTGTGGCTGTAGTGACCTGACACCGCGAACGGGCCCCAGCCGACGCTGGCCGAGCCAGAGGTCGCCTCGGTGAGCTTTTCGGAGTCCTGGTGGCTCCAGTCGGCGATGACCTCCACGTCACGGACGATCACCAGCGCGATAGGGATCAGCGGCATCAGACCGCCGGAGATGACGCCGGGACCGCCGAGTGAGCCCAGGCTCCAGTTGGGCAGCCGGAAAAGGGAGGCATCCATCCACTTGCGGTAGATGGGGCAGACCCGCCACTTGAAACTGACACCGATGTTCGTGGTGTCCTGCGACATCGCCTGGCGGCTGTCGGAATGGTCCACGCCGCCGCCGAAGCTCCACAGGCCCGCCTGCACGTTGGCCCCGCCACCCCATACGTTCGCCTCCGTGGTGAACTCGCTGGCGAACGTCGACTCGTTGAAGTGGTAGCCCGGCCAGGTCGAGGCGTCGGCGCTAGCCCAGTCCGAGGGCGCGATGTTCGTCCGCAGGAACGTCTCCGTGAGGTCGTTGACTATCTCGAAGGCGTTCAGTCGGAACTGCGCGTCGGCGAAGGCCCGGGCCACCTGGCCCTCGTTGAGGGTCGCCAGCTGGGCCTTAGTGGACTCGATCTGGTCGCGGCCCGCAGCGCCCCAGTCGGCAAACGCCCGCTTCGGCTTCTGCAGTGCCTGCGCCCCCACGATCGGCCACATCGGCTTGAGCGTCGGGTCCTTTTGCGCCGCGGCCCATGCGCCCACGTAGGCTGTATAGGTGTCCTGGTAGTTGTTGAACGCCTTCTGCTCGGCGTCCGCCAGCGCTGTAGGCTTCAGGGTCGGACGGCCCTCCTCGTCCTTGCCCTCCTCCACGAGCACCTTGTTCAGCTCCGCGCGCTTGGCCTCCAGCACGGGAGACGGGGGCGGCTCGTGGTTCTGCACGCCCTTGATGATTTTGCGGTAAACGTCCGAGACCGTGCCGCCGATCGGCGCGTAGACCGGCCCCGGGCCCGGGATCTCGTCCACCAACGATGCGATGTTGGCGGCTGCGGACATGCTGCCCTCGGTGTTGCCTGGGGACCAGGGATTGCGGTAGTCGGCGCCTTTGAGCACCATGCCGCGCTGCGCCATCACGAAGGCGGTGGTGGCGCTGTCGAAGGCCGACGGCAGTCCCGCCGCCGGGTCCGAGCCGCTGATCACCTGATAGATGCTGTCGTAGAGAGTCAGTGCGATGCGTTCATCCAAAGCCATGGCGAGGCCTCCGACTGCTGGTTCGAGCCTGTGTGTCGGCTGGTGAGTGGTGGTCGGGTCGTGATCCCCTGCGACTCGGTTCCTGTGCGGGCACCGCCTGTTCTTGATCTCTCGGCGATCTTGTGCTGCAACAGGCCCATCCGGCCCTCGTTGAGATCGCCTCCCACCGCCCGGCGGCCCACCCCCCGCCCGGTCGCCCGGACGGACTCCAGGTCGGCGTCCAGGATCATCTGCCCGCGGCTCGCGGGGGTCTTCCGTCTCCCGGGCTCCTCGATCTCCACCTTCTCCAGAAACCGGGAGAACCGGGGCGGCTCGTCCAGCGTCGTCACCGCAGGTTCGACCTCGCGCCCGGTGAACGCCACCTCCACGGGCAACGCGGCGATTCGGCGGTCCACTCAAGCCCCGGGCCAGCGGCCTTCGCCCGCGGACAGGGATTCGGGCGGATCTAACTGACCGAGTACGAAAGATGCACGGGGTCGGGGTGCGCCACAAAGATTCTCAGGAAGTAGACGAAGTCGCTGTTCACTTGCGTGGAGAAGGTGCACTCGTCCGTGAGTGTGTGGCTGAATCTGACGTGTACGGGTGAGGAAGGGGAACCTATTTCGCTGACGAACTGTCCCGCCAGTCGAGAGTCACTGACCGTACAGCACTGAAAAAGTTCAACGCCGAATGTGCCCAGCGCGGGATTGCTGTCGCCCGAGGCGAACGATGCCGAAACATCCACATTGACGGACTTCCCTTTTGCGGCGTGGAAAGCTCTGGAAAAGCGTCCGTCGGATGCCGACTGAAAATTCCCAGAGATCCCCAGCGTCGTTGACTCACTGCAAATTCCCATGACTCCATCACCCTGGGTCACTGAGCTTTGCCAATTGGAGCCTGACTGTTGCCGTTGCGCTCGACTGCCAGCCTAAAACTTCGCGGGCCTTAGCCTGGTGCATGCGCCAGTACGCGACGATCGTCGGGGGCCCTGCTGTACGGGCCCCTCTCAGACCTCACGTTCTGTAGGAATTCCCTTACGGTCGTTGTCTTCACCCGTGTCGAGTTCCAGCCCTGCTGTTGGACGGGTGTCCTTTGCACGCTTGGGGGCCGGCTTCGCGTCCACCGGCTCCTGACTCCCTTTCCGCCCCTCGATCGAGGCCCGAGCCCTGTCGGCATGGTTCTGGCCGGATTCGTCCGACCTTGCCGGTTTCCCATTCATGACACGCTCCTGCCTGCCTTAGGTGGAGGAAACGACTCTTACACGCCGGCCATTTTCCACTGTCATGTAGTAGCTGTCTGGCCCGAGCAGCTTGACGGGGTCGCCGAAGCGTGGAGTACTGGACCGCTGGATCAGAAGAGCTCAACGTGGGTTACGTTCACCAGCGGCCGCGTGAAGAGTTGCGCATCCTGCAGCCCCTGCTCACTCTGGCGTTCTGCCCCAAAGATGCGGTTTTCTCGATGGAGATCTCCGACCAGGAAGGGCGCGGTAGCGGAGCCCGATGCTTCCACCGGGAGCGAGCCGCAGCTGGCGTCGATGGTGCCGTCGGGGTTGAGCATCCACACGAAGAGCTTGTCCCCCGGTTGGAGGGTGTTCTCCAAGTCCACCGATCGCCTCGAAGCCCGAGATTGACGGTGACGGTGGCAAGGACGTCATCCGCGATGAACCGGTTTCCCACCCCGGCCCGCAAATCCGGCGTCAGCGCCCTGCCCTCGGCGAGAATGATCCCGACCGAAGGAATTCGGAGCAGGCGGCTGGCGGGTCCAGTGGCCGCCGCCGACCGGGACGGGGCGGAAATCCCTGTTTCCATTCTCCGCCCAGGTGCCGAATACCGCATGCCAGAACGGCAGTTGCCTCAGGCGCCCGATCGTTCAGCAGTGCGCGGCAAGTCCGAAAACAGCCCGCGTACCATCCGTAACCGCCCGGCGCCGGGCCTCCACCCACGCGAACTGTCCTGCTATGCGCCCCATCAGGCCATCAAGCGCTTCCTGCCAGCGGGCAGGGCCTACGCTGTTACGTGCGACCCTCGCATGATCGTCTGTCCTGACACGCTGATGATCAACGGCGGCCGCAGGTCACTCCAGGCAGGAGGAGTCCACCCGTGTGCTGCAGGTCAGTGGATCCGTGGGTTCGGGAGTGACACGAGGATGCTGTGCGAGCCGAAGAGCTTCCGCCAGAACGTCGGCGTCGACCTGTGCGGCTGCTCCGTCGCCGTATTCGAGCATGTCGTACTCGTCGTCCAGTTCGGCGAGACGCTCGGCCAAGGGCAATTCATGCCCGAAGCGTCGGTGGATCCGGAAGGCCAGCTCACGTGGTGTCAGCTCGTCGGCCAGCATCCAGGCGGCAAGGGCTCGTGCCTCGGCTTCCTTTCCGGCAATGCCCGGGTAGAAGGGTTCGAGACCTAGCTCGTTGAGTGCTGGAGGAAGAAGCTCAAGGATGTCGTTGTCAGCTTCGGCGCGTGTGCACGCGGCCAGGGTTCGCAGGGCAGGGCTGTCGAGTCCGGCGACGAGTGCATCACAGGCGCTGGTGACGACATCGGTTGCCCGGATCTCGCCGATGCTCCAAAGGAGGGCACGGTGCTGCAGGGCGAGTGCTGCTGCTTCAGTCGACATCACGTGTCCATGATCTCCTTCATGGTGCGTCGCGGTCGAGCCGGTTTCCTCGAAGGAGCTGGTCAGCGGCCTGTTTCAGCAAGGCTCGTGCGGAGTCCGCTCAGCCATCGCGGTTTTCGTCGAGGTTGAGCACCTCGACGAGGTGGAGCGGGTCGGGCCTGTGGGCCAGGGGCCGGTTCGACCTGGCGGTCGACGCGGAGCCGCTCCGGGGTGGCGTCCTGTCCGCGCTTCGGTGCCCTGATCCAGTGATGACTGGCCCGGCGGGTCGTGTTGGCGGCCTGGTTGTTGATCAGCAGGTGAAGATTCGCGGAGCTCGGCCAGCGGTGACGCCGGCGGTCCAGCCAGTCCGTCAGGAGCCGCAGGGTGTTCGTCGAGCAGGCGGGCGCGTCCCGCGGTGGTCTGTCGACGGTTGCCGAGATCGACGACGTCGAGCATGAAAGTGGCGATCTGGGCGGCCGGGCGGCGTGAATCGCCGCGAGGGCGAGGGCGAGGATGAGGTGTGCCGCCGGGCCGGTCACAGCCGTGAGGGAGCGCCCGACCTGCTCGGGGAGGAGCGGTTGCAGCACGGCGTACTTGTGGGGCCCAGCCTCGCTCCTCGTATGGCTGCCCGGGCAGGGTGGGCGTCATGTGAGCGACGTTGTGAATCACTTCCGTCACCCTCTCCTCGGCCGTCGTCGACAAGACCGATGCCGACGGCTACGTGGCAACGGGGTTCGACCAAACCGCTCGTGGGGCTCACCCCTCGAAGCCGGAGGCCGGAGCGGGCCCGCCGCCCCTCCCCCGCCCCGGCCGCATCAGGTCGCGGTCAGGGAATCAGCGGGCACGAGGCCCCTCGGCAGTGCACCCGCTGGAGGTGTCGGATGGCTTCCCCTGCCGTCAGCGCTCGTGCCGCACAGAGGTCGTATCGACGTCCACGGGCCTGCCGTGCGCGTCGACAGGACGGAGCTCTGGGAGCGGGAGACCGCTGTCGTCAACGAGAACTGAGTGGGTTTCACCTGGTGAGAACGCGTGCCGTTCGCCCCACTGACGCGCAGCCACGATGACGGCGAAGAGGTCTCGGCCCGCATCTGTGAGGACGTAGTTCTGTCGCCGTCCAGTCGGGGCGGTCTGGCGCTCCAGGATTCCTCGTTCGATCAAGCGTCGCAGGCGGTCGGTGAGGATGTTGCGTGCGATGCCGGTGCGGTGCTGGAAGTCGGTGAACGCTCGCGCGCCGTCCATCGCGTCACGAATGATCAGCAGGCTCCATCGGTCTCCGACCAGGTCGAGCGTGCGTGCGACGGGGCAGGGAGGGTCGGTCCAGGAGACCCCCTCGGCACGAGGCGCAGTGCGAGCCATGACTCCTCCTGAAGAGTTGCGGATCGCAACCATTCTGCCGTACCTTCATTTTGGTTGCAATCTGCTACTCATCGGGGGTGTGTCAGTGAGTCTCACGTCTGGCCGGAGGACGCTGTTCGCCGTGATCTGCGCCGTCGCGGTCGCGACGATCTACGTGGCGCAGCCCGTACTCACCCGGATCGGTGGTGACCTGGGCCTGCCGGAAGCCGACTTGGGATGGATCGTCACCACGGGGCAGCTCGGCTACCTGGCCGGCTTGGCTCTTCTTGTCCCTCTGGGGGACATGTTCGACCGGCGCAGGCTCATTGCCGGACATCTTCTCCTCGCCGCGGTCGGCATGGTTGTGGCCGCAGTCGCTGCCCAGTTGTGGCTCCTGCTTGCCGGGCTGGCCCTCGCCGGCCTGTTCGCCGTCGTCGTTCAGACCACGGTCGCCTTCGCCGTCGACCTGTCCGCGGCATCGGAACGCGGCCGCACGCTCGGCGCCGTGACCTCCGGTGTCATCGTCGGGATCCTTGGAGCGCGCGTTCTCGCCGGCGGTCTCGCTGGGCTCTGGGGATGGCGAAGCATCTACGTGGTACTCGCCGTGTTCCTCCTCGTCCTCACCTGCTTCACCCTGAAGCTCCTGCCACCCGACCCGTGCGACCGCCGGGCCACGTATGGCGCGGTGCTGAGCTCTCTGCGTCACCTGTTCCGTGAGCGCCTGTTCGTCTCACGCGGACTGATTGCGTTCTTCCTGTTCGCTTCCTTCGGCTCGCTGTGGAGCGGCCTGGCTCTGCCGCTCTCCGCCGAGCCATGGCACCTGAGCACGGTCCAGATCGGTCTCTTCGGGATCGCCGGGCTCGCCGGGGCGCTGGGCGCTTCCCGAGCCGGGCAGGGGGCCGACGCCGGCCGCGCCAACGCCATCACCGGCGGTGCGCTTGCGCTGCTGGCCGCTTCGTGGCTGGCGACCGGACAAGCGTCCTGGTCCCTCTGGCCGGTCGTCGTCGGCGTGATCGTCCTCGACTTCGCGGTGCAGGCAGTGCACGTCAGCAGTCAGCACCTGCTCACGGCCGCGTACTCGCACCAGACGAGCAGCGTCATCGGCGGCTACATGCTCTTCTACTCCGTTGGCTCCGCCGTCGGAGCAACCAGCACCACCGCGGTGTACTCGGCCGCGGGGTGGGCAGGATCCAGCCTTCTCGGTGCGGCCTTCGCCCTCGGCGCACTCCTTGTCTGGGCCGTCAACCGACGCGCAGCCGCCGAGACGCGACGAGACGTGTTCGTGTGACGGCGTCCTCCCGTCCCGCGCAGCCCAACCCCAGGACATCGTCACCGTGAGAGTGACCAGCGGTGCAAGTACCCGCCGCATCAGCGGGCGCTCGTCGCTCTGGTGCACCTACGCCACCACGACACCCGTAACCCGGCTCGCATCCGGCTTCGTGACATCCGTCGGCACCGCCCACGCGTAGGTCACCGCCGTGAACACCCGGCTCGCTGCGCGATCTTGATCCGGAGTTCGTCCTGCTGCCAGGGAACCTGTGACAGGCCCTGTGAGAGACCCCGTCGAAGTGAACGAGGGCGTCCGGTGGAGACGCCGTGACAGGATGCCGACGTTTCACCGGACGGCCGGATGCAGTCAACTCAAGGGGAACACAGGGAAAATGAGAATATTTCGGCGGCGTGGAGCCTCTCAGGACCGGGATCGTACCGAGCAGGCGATCCAGGAGTACCGGACGGCCTACGAACGGGGGCTCGCCGCCGAGCAGAGCCAGGAGCCGGCACAGGCGCTGGCCGAGTTCGCGCGAGCGCAGCACGCCCTGGACCGTCTGGACGCCGCCTCCCTGGACCTGCCTGAGGTTCCCCAGGCCAGAGCGGGACTGCTCTACGCCATGGGACGGGCCCGGACCGATGTCGGAGACGCGACCGGTGCAGTCGCAGCCCTGGACCAGGCCGAGGAGCTGTACCAGCGGATGGAGTCGGAGCAGCTCGCCACCCAGAAGGAGGGTGAGCAGCGGGGTGACCGGCAGGAAACGGGTCCCGTTCCCGCGGTCTTGCTGACGGCCGATGTCCGGCTGCGCAGGGCCCGGGCCTATGCCGAGTGGGGCCGTCCCTTCAGCGCCCTCAGCGATCTGGACATGTCGATCGGTGGGTACATGCGGGCGGGAGCCTTCGCTCCCCTCTCGGACCGATCCGGGGACGCGGCGCGGATCCTCGCGGTCGGGGCTGCGATTCAACTGCGCGTAGGGGACCATGAACTGGCTCTGGAATGCGGCCACGAGTCCTTGGCCCGATACCAGGAGATGGGCCGGATCGGCCCTGAGGCGATCCCGTACGCGATCGGTTTCGCCGCCCCGGTCGTCTCCATGCTGGAGGCGGCGCGTGGGCAGTGGGACGCGGCGCTGGCCGTGGACGGCGTGATTCTGGAGGCGGCAGAACTCGGCCGGGCCGGGACTTCCGGGGCTCATGCCCGGATCGGTGTCCACCTGCGAGAGGCCGGGCGGGACGCGGAGGCGGCCGGGCATCTGGCCATGGCCGCCCGCGGGTCGCACGATCGGATCGCGGAGATGGAGCGGGAGTTCGGGTCGGTACTTGCGCCGAGTCTGCGGGAGGCACTGCTGGAAGCGGAGCGGGCGGAGTCCACGAGGCTCGCGGGCGGCGTGCGGGCCGGCGCGATGGATCCGCTGGATCCGCTGGAGATCCGGACGCTGCGACTGTCCCTCTGCGGCGGGGACGGAGCCAGGTTCTCGGCCACTGGCCGGATGAGCGTGGTCAACGCTGTGCCACGCCAGGTCACTTCGCTCGCCCGGGTCGGTCACCAGCTGATGGCATCCGACCGCCTTTCCGCGGCCCTGCGCGTACTCTGGGAGGCACTGCTCCTCTGCGATGCCGCCCGCCGCTGGGCCACTTTGAACACCGGCGACTCCACCGCCACCGTGCCGCTGCGCGAGGCCGAGGAGAGCGCCTTGGCCGGAGCGGCCGGTCTCGTCGACATACTGGAGCGAGCCGGGGATCCGATGAGCGACGCGCTGACCGCCGATCTGAGGAACGCCAGGGAACGCCTGGGCCCGTCGGCACACTGAGCATGTTCAGCGTCGGCGCTGCAAGGCGAGGACGGCTGCGGCGACGGCGGTCATGCGGTTGAGCCAGCAGCGGGTCTTGCGGGAGATACGCCAGGACTCGTGTCGCGCGCTGCTGCTCTCGTTCTTCGACCGCAACGCCCCGTACCGTCGCCCGGAGGCTGCCGGTGAGACTGCCAGCAGTAAGAGGAGGAATGGGTGGTTCCCCGAGGACCGTGAGATCGTTTCGCCGGTCAATGACGCGCTGGCTGATGTGAGCGTGCAGGTGGCGATCGGGGGCAACAGCTGGGACCTGCGGACACGATCTCGCTCCCGGGAGATGCGGCTGTCGACTACCGGTGCCGCATATGACGCGAAGACTGGGGAGCGTCTGCTCTCCGATCTCTCGCCACCTCCGGCGCCCACAGGGCCCGCGCGCGGTCAGCAGCTGCGGGTACAGGACGTAGCCGCCCCAGACGACGCCATCGCACGCGCCCGTGGACCGCCGCCGTGTGCACTCGGCCGGGAACGACGGCGGAAGGTCAGGCGCAGGTCCTCGACGATCTGCTGTGCGGGGGCAGCGACCTCAGCAGACTGGCCGAATGCGCGGAGGTTTTGGGCCGGGGCTGTCGCACACCCATGCCGTGACGGGCGCGGGCGGCAGCTCCCGGGCGTACGAAGAAGCCGGACCGGTGCTTCGCCAGGTGGAGCAAGCGCTGATCGCCCGCTACGGGGACCGCCGGATCACCGTCACAACGAAGGACGGCCGTCTCGTCTGCACCGCTCCCGGAGACCAGAAGGACATCCTTACGTTCTTCGCCCTCAGGCCCCTGTCACCACCGACGGAAGCCAGGTCGCCATCGGGCGCGCCCACCCCGGGCCAGGCGGGGTGGGCCACTCCTCTGAGGAAGCCCTCAACGCCCTGGACATGGCGACGGGCCCTCGGTGCCGGCAGCTCAGCGGCCCGGCGCGCCAATGAGGGCGAGTCGGGCCGCAGTGTGATGAGGCTGATGGGTGCAGCGGGTCAGATTCCGAGGGCCTCGATGGCTGCCTCGAGACGGCGGCGCTCAGCATCGGCCTCCATCAGCTGCAGGTTGGCACCGGCGAAAATGCCTTCACCGCTGGCGGAGGGACCCGCAGTGGTGGTGTTCTGCAGCGCCTGTGCGTACTCCTCCACAGCCTGGTGGTAGGCCCTCAGGAGGGTGGCTTCGGTATCGCTGTAGAAGTCGGCGGGGGCGCGGAGCTGATGTTCAGCCACGGGGTTGGGGAAGCCGGGGGCCTGGACGGGGACCCGCATCGGGTAGATGCCGAACTTGTTGCCGCCGGGGAGGGGATACCTGAGCCAGCCGGAGTAGACGCCGGCGCAGGCACGCATGTCCAGCTTCGTCCACTGCCCTTCCTTGCCCGGGATGGTCGTGGACTCAGTGTGGCTCTTGCGGACCTCGGTGGTGTGCGTGGTGGTCTTCGACCAGCGGAACGAGGCGGTCGCCTTGACGCCTGGACCGTCCTTCTTCTCCATGCCGGCCTCAGCGGACAGGCCAAACTCCCATCCTTCCGTGGTGGAGTCGGTCACCGTGATGCTCGCCTCATCCACGTAGGACTTGTTCTGCACCCCCTCGAACGGGGTCGATCCGCAGATGAACGGCGCGACCGCCACACGCCTCCCAGCAAAGTGGAGAAGGTCCGCTCTCGCGATCGACATCAGGGCGACCGGCCCGTACGGCGCGGCCCAAGATGCAGACTGCTTGTAGCGCTCATCCGTTCCGATGGCCCACTCGGTCCAGTCCTTGTGGACTTGGGCGACCTGGCTCTCGTCGATCCCGAACTTCTCGTATGCCTCGGACCGCGGAAACTCGGCCTCGATCTCGGCCGCCGTCACCGAATAGTCCCAGCTTGCCCGGAACGCGGGGCCCGCCCTGAAAAACTCGACCTTCGGGCACCGCTTGAGATAGATCTCCTCGGGTGCGGTATAGCCGACCTGACGGTCGGGCTGGAGACAGTTGTAGATACCGACGCTGATCTGGCCGTAGCCGTCGGGCGTGTAGCTCATGTGTGGAGTCCTTCCGCATGGTTGTCCAGCCCGCGGGATGCCCGTGCGGCCCGACTTGCCGCTCGACCGCGCTCGCGGCACCGTCCGCACGACTGCCGCTCCACGGGCTGGTTGTGGCGCGGATCCACCCTCCCGCAGGGCCGCGACAACGGCCGGGTTGGCCCGCCCTGGTTCACCCACGCGGTGGAAGGCGAGTTCCGCCGCGCACTGCCGCTTACCGAACCTGCAGGCCCTGGAGCCCGGGCTCGTGAGGCAGAGTGACGAACGGCCGACCGGACTGACTGTGGGCATGGAGAGCACCGACGGGCGACCCTCCCTCGCTTGCCGACGCCATGCCACGCGTAAGGGCTGACCGCTGCGGATCTTCCGCAGGATGCCCAGCGCCGCGTCCCCGGCAGCTCCCATGCCGGGGACGCGCCGCTCGTGCGGGAGCCGGCCTACAGCTCGACGTCGGGTCGCTCCACAGCGGTGAGCTCCACGTCCAGGCCGTGGGCGCGGGTGTTGTCGGCGCGGAAGTACATCCGGGCAAGGCCATCGGCGGCGGTCTGCCGAAGCTGGTCCTCGTCGGCGCCCTGCTCGCGTGCGGTGAACAGCTGGGCGGCGTACTCGGGCGGCAGGGCCTGGGCAATGGCCCGGATCCGGGCATCGTCGGTCGTACCGTCGGCCGCTTCGAAGCCGAAGCGGGCGCTGGTGGAGACGACCAGCCCGCCCTATGCAGGGCCACCAGCGGCGGGAAGGTAGGCGGGCGGGCGGCCTGCGAGGCCTGGTGGAAGCGCTGAGTCGTCCAGGTCGCCAGCGCCTCGTCCAATTGTTCACGGGTAGCGAAGCGTCGGTGCACGGTGGTGCGCGCCACCCCGGCCCCGCCGCCGCGATCTGCTCCATGGCGGCCGCCGGGTCGGCGGCCAGCACGCGTTCAGCCGCCTCCAGGACTGTCCGCACCGCCGCTCAGCATCGACACGCAGCGCGCGTCCCGTCGTCTCCATGGACGAAACAACTCTCCAGCTCCAGTGTCGTCGGCGCACAGGAGGGCGGCGTGGGACCTGCCCCGGTCCCCCGGTGTCATCACATCTGGTGGCGAAGGCAGGGGTGTCAGTGCCCGGTGGCAGGATCACTCGCATGGCTTTCGTACGCACCCCGCCGCGGCCCGTGGACGTGACCGCGGTCTTTCCCGAACTGGCGCCGTTGGCGCGTCCTGCTGTCCGGCTGCACCCCCGTCCCGGGTCGCCCACGGTCGCGGACAGCTCGGTCGGAGGCCCGTTGCTGTGGCCGGCCGAGGAGCCGTGGCCGCACTGCGAGGCTGCCCACCTGCACCTGGACAGTGGCTTCCGCCAACCACCCGCCGAAGTGCGTCTCGAAAGGCGCATGCGGGCTCGGCGGCACGCTGCTCACGGCGGCCCCGCGGTGGCGCCGGAGGGGGAGGCGCTGCAGGAGCCCGACGCCGCGGCGCTCGCGGCGCAACTCGAAGCCCTCTGCGCGGAGCCTGCGGACTGCCCGGTCCCCATGCTGCCCGTGGCCCAGCTGTACCTGCGCGACGTACCGCTCCTGCGACCTCCACGGGGAGCCGACCTGCTCCAGGTCCTGTGGTGCCCCTACGACCACGATCCGGACAACAAGCCGTCGACCGCCCTGTTCTGGCGGTCGGCCACCGACGTCACCGACGTCCTCACCGCCCCGCCAGAGCCGTACGAGGTGAACTACGAGGGCTACCTGCCGGAGCCGTGCACTCTGGCACCGGAAGCGATCACCGACTACCCCAACAGCCTCGATCTGAGCCCACAGATGCGGCTCATGGTGGACGACTGGAGCAGATGGCAGGCCGCCGGCGCCGGCGTGGACAGCTCCTACGCCGACTACCCGCGGGGGTATTACGACGTACATCTGGCAGAGGCGCCCGGATGGAAGGTCGGCGGCTGGCCCCCCTGGGGCCGCACCGACCCCTACCCCCGATACTGCACCGCCTGTGATGCGCACATGATCCCGCTGCTGACCATCGCGTCCTTCGAATGGGACGGCCGCGAGGGGCGCAGTTGGGCGCCCCCCGAAGACCAGGAGACCGCCGCCGCAGCCAACAGCCGCTGCTGCGGCCAGAACCCCTCCCAGCCGACCAAGGTCGAAGTCGGCAGCACCGACAACATGCAGATCTACGTCTGCCCGACCTCTCCCGAGCATCCCCACACCGACCTCATCCAATAGGCCATCGAGCCGTCACCCCGCCGCATTCCGCGGCCGTGGTCCCCGCAGGCAGCACACCCGCGGCCCCTCGTGAGCGGCCCGCAAGGCCACCACTGCTTGCAAGGCTGGGGCAGCGGCGCACGCCGGGCGCCGCACGAGCGGGGGCGGCGAGCGGCGTGCCGGCCCGCGCCGGCCGTCTGCAGTGAAGCTCGGCCGACAGCCTGGGCCGGGGAGCCGGGACCTGTTCCGTCTCCGGTTCCTCCACCGCAACCGGTGGCGAACCGCTCGGCGAGTCCCTCCCGTCCCGGGTCAGCACGGCTCCGTCGCCATGGGGCAAGCGCCGGATTCTGAGGGCATCACCGGCACCCAAGGTCTGGACACCCTCCCCTGGACCGACACGACCGACCCTCGCCGCCGGCAACTCCAGCCCGAGAGATCGCAGTCGAGAGCGCGGGATTCGTTGCGGCGGCGTAATCGAGCGCGGTTCTCGCGGCCTCGTACCCGGCCCGGAAGACTCCTGCCGTGCCCGCTATCCGGGCACCGCAGGCCTCGTGGGGCCGGGGCGACGGCGACCCGGCCCCGGCGGAACATTCTTCCAAGACGGGGCCGCCCACGTCCGTCAGGGTGGGGGCATGCAGAGCGACGCAGTGGATGCAGGAGCCGTGGCCGTGGCACACGGTCCCGATGGCGGCGAGGGAGCCGGCAGCAGGTGGGAAGTGACGCGGCCCGGGAGCGCGACTGCCGTCAGCGGTGTCCGGATGGCCGGATTCCGGGATCGCGCCGGCCGGTCCCTGGACCTGCGGGTGCTGCCCCAGCCCGCCGTGGTCGTCGTCATCGGTCTCGGGGACGACCCGTTCACGGTCGAAGCGGGCATCGGGGAGCGGCCCTCGACGGGCCCGAAACCGAATCCGAGTCTGGTCGCTTCGTTGTCACCCGGTCCCGCGCGGGTCCGCGGCAGGAACGTCGAGTGCGTCGAGATGTGCCTGTCTCCCGTTGCCGCCTACACGCTGCTCGGTGTGTCGCCGCACGAACTGCGGGGGTCGGTCGTCGGCCTGGAGGACCTGTGGGGGCGGCAGGAACGGCAGCTCCGGGAACGGGTGGCCGCCGCCACCGCATGGCAGGAACGCTTCCTGCTGGTCGGCGAGTTCCTCGCCCGCCGGGCCGCTCGGGGGGCGTCGATGACACCGGAGGTCGCCGGTGTATGGGACACGATCATGGCGCGCGGAGGCCGGGTACGGGTCGACGACCTCGCCGCGTCCTGCGGGTGGAGCCGCAAGCGACTGTGGTCGCGGTTCAGTGCCCAGATCGGCCTCACGCCCAAGCGCGCCGCCATGCTCGTCCGCTTCGACCGTGCCGCCCGGGCGCTGCGCGCCGGCGGAAACGCCGCGGACGTCGCCCTGGCGCACGGATTCGCCGACCAGTCCCACCTCCACCGCGACGTCCTCGCCTTCGCCGGATGCACGCCGGCTGCCCTGGCCGGCCTCTGACCCGCCCCGGACACCACAGCCCCCGTCCGACGAGGAAGGAAACCATCCGTGAGCACCATGGACACAGCCGCCGCCCGAGAAGCCATGTCCGACCGAGGTCTGATCGTCCGGCTCGCGTTCGGCAGCATGGCCTCGCAGACCCTGCGCACCGCCGTGCGACTCGGTGTCTTCGACCTGATCGGCAGCGGCCGGCGGCCGGCCGTTGAGGTGGCCGCCGAGGCGGGAGCCGAGAACCAGCCCATGACGAGACTGCTGCGGGCCCTCGCCGGTCTGGGCCTTCTGGAGGAGCACGAACCCGGCGCGTTCTCGGTGACTGCCGCCGGCGCCCTTCTCGATTCCGGCCGCCCCGACTCGCTCGTCTCCTTCGTCCGGATGTTCACCGACCCGGCGATCGTGCGGGCGTGGGACGGGCTCGACACCAGCGTCCGGACCGGGGAGATCGCCTTCGACGCCGTCTTCGGCACCGACTTCTTCAGCCATCTCGGCCGACACCCCGGGCTCTCCGCCGACTTCAACGCGGCGATGAGCCAGGCATCCGAGGAGACGGCCTCCGTGCTGCCGCACGCCTATGACTTCGGCCGCTTCACCTCGGTCACCGACGTCGGCGGCGGCGACGGAAGCGTCCTGGCCCGCGTACTCGCCGCGCACCCGTCGCTCACCGGTGTCCTCCACGACACCGAGGACGGCCTTGCCCAGGCACCGGGGACGCTGGACCGGCACGGGGTGGCGGACCGTTGTTCCCTGGCTGCGGGCGACTTTTTCCGTTCCGTTCCCGGCGGCTCGGACCTGTACCTGATCAAGAGCGTCCTGCACGACTGGTCGGACGATCAGGCGGTCACGATCCTCGGCCACTGCCGCGAGGTGCTGCCGCCCGGCGGGCGCGTGCTGGTCGTGGAGCCAGTGCTTCCTGAGGTCGTCTCTCCGGGTGCCGCTGCTCACGCCTCGGACGACGGGATCACTTATCTCAGCGACCTCAACATGCTGGTGAACCTGGGCGGGAGAGAGCGCACTCGCAAGGACTTCGAAGAAGTGTGCCACCGCGCGGGGCTGACCGTCGTGTCGGTGACCCCGCTGCTGGAGGCGGCTCCCTTCTCCCTGATCGAGTCCGTGGCAGGCTGAGCACGAGCGCGTGGCGGGGGGTGCCTGCCGGGGCAGTCGGACGGCCGGAGCAAGGTGCGTGGCAGGCCCGCCGGGCACCGGGTGGTCCCCCGTTCCGTCCCCGTCGGATCCGGCCTCGTCCACTGCCGGGCTCTTCGACCGTCCCGGCCGGGTGCCGTGGCCGGACCTGGCCGACGACGAGACGAGACCGTACATGGGGTCTCACACCGGTCGCGACTGCTTCTCGATGGAGCGGTCCATCCGTCTGGTCCTGGTGACAACGCCACCGAACATCGCGAGGCCCTTGATGAGCACGCGTGGGGTGCCCGGCTTGGTGTGCTTCCGCGCCCCGCGCTTTCCGAACACACCAAAGAGTCCGAAACCTCTGACCTCGACCTCGATGTCGTCGGGGAGGACGATCTCGGTGCCGCCGAACAGCGCGACGGCCCGGATGACCGTCTCCTGCTCGGCGTACCGCGCCTCGCTGAGGTCGAGTTGGCCGCCGCCCCACATCGACCAGGCGGTGAAGCGCGGCGGAACCACCCACTCGCCCCGGCGTTGGAACCCGCCGAACATGCCTAGGGCGAAGCGCGAAGTGGGCGCACGGTCCACCACGAGGGCGTCCCGGGGGCCGATGTCCGGCAGACCGCGCCCGGCCACGTCGAGCTCTCCGTGCGTCCTGGCCTGGTAGACCTCGGTCAGCCGGGCGTCGAGAGCGTCCACCTCCAGACGGCCGGCGGCGACGGCCATCCGCACCTTCTCGGCGACGCGGTCACGGTCGTCGTCGGCGGCCAGGAGCTCACTGGCCTGGGCATGCGCGGGCTCTCTCCGCATGTTCCGGTCGTGGCCGGGATGTCCAGAGTGCTCAGTCATGTCGTCAACCCCTCCACACCCTGCTTTCGCACAGGGAACTTCTTCACCTGATATGCCGTCTGCCGGCGGGGCGTCGCCGGCGCATCAGTTGCGTACCGCGCCGCCACGCTGCCAGGACCACCTTCCCCCACTCCCCGCCCGATGCATGTCGAGAACGCTCGGGCGACGTGCAGGACGGGACGCCGTGATGCTGTCGACCGCCTGCGCCCACCGCGCGGGTTCCTTTCGGTACTCCTCCGAGATGACGCAAGGTTCGCCTCAGCGGTTCAGAGAGCGATGCCGGTTCGATTTCGGCACTCTTCCAAAGCGTGCGGAAAAGACTCCCATCCTCCTGTGACCTGGGCCATTACCCCCGGCGTAATCGACCCTGCTCCGGCGGACAGGCAGTTTGGTTCCCACGGGCGGCAGCGGGCCGCATCGGGCGGGAACGAGACGAGGTACAGGATGTTCACGGGTCGGCGTGGTGTGGTGGGAGTCGCGGTGCTGGCGGTCGTCGCGGGGGTGGTGACCTCAGCGGCGGCGCTGCCGGCGGGCAAGGAGACCACCGCCGAGGGCGACTGCCCGGAGGTGCGCGCCAAGGTCGAACGACTGGAGGGCAGGATCACCCCGAACGCCTGCGCCTTCATGCGTCGGCAGATCGCCTTCGGCGAGCTGCCGACGGCCACCCCGCCGGCCGTCGGGGACCTGAGCCACCCCCGGGTGAAGGCCTATCTCGAGATCTTCGACGAGGAAGCCACTCTCTGGGAGGCGGGCAGCGCCCCGCAGCGCGGCCACACCGTGATCGGCACCTCCATCACCGGATCCCTGAGGCTGGTACCCGACCTGCGCTACCGGGGCACGGACGTGGTGGCCGACGGCGGTGTAATGATGTTCGGCCAGTGGAACGAGGCCACGCTGAAGGGCCACAAGGTGGCCTACCCGCAGATCGCCCGCAATGTCCTCGGGGACGACGGCAAGACCCTCCAGGCCCGCCGCTACTACGACCGCTACGCCCTGTTCAAGGACACGGTGCCCGAGTTGGTGCCCGCGAGCCTGTTCGACGGGATCGCAGATTCCGGCCGGACGCCGTCCCGGGGCCCGGCGCCTGCGCACTTGAGGGCTGTGGAGATCCCGCATCGGCTGGCGGCATGGAACGGGGAGAACACCGACGCCCTGCTCGCCCGGACGGGCAACGCACGACTGTCGGGGCCGGGTCTGCGCGCGCCGCTCACGACGGACGCCGGCAAGCGGGCCTACCTCCAGCGGTTCTTCGGCACCGCGGACGTCCGGTTCAAGGCCGGCCAAGCCGCCTTCGGCAGGACCACGACCTACGTGGAGTGGCACGGCACGGTCTCCGGACCGAAGGGTGAGAACATCCCGTTCGGGATCGTGGAACGCTTCGGCCCTGGCGGTGAGTGGGAACTGTACTTCGACACCCTCCCGCTGGTCGCCGACCCGGCAGAGATCGACACGCTCTTCCAGAAGCTGGCCCAGCCCTGACCGTTCCCGCCCGGTGGCCTCACTTGGGCACGCAGCCCTCTCCGTGGCAGGCGCTGCAGCGTTGGTGCACGGACAGGGCGAGCCGCACCTTCGGGTCGGGGTCGGGTTGGTGGCGAGGGCGCCGCGCTCGACGGGGTCGGGGTCCGTGCGGTGGGCGATCCTCTCGCGCACCTGCGGATACAGGGCCGATAAACAGTAGGACCACCACGTCTGCGGGCCGGCTGGGGGGTGCCGGCGCTCGCGTTCGACCGCCGCGGTGAGGACGCCGTCCCCGACCGTTCTGCTCAGGACCCGGCGCATCAGCAAGTCCCAGCACGCCGTGAGGCCGTGAGGCCTGCCCACTGCCAGACGAGCCCACTGCCCGACGAGACGGCCGTGCACATGCCCCGCACGTACGACGTCGAGCTACTGGCGGGCGGCTTCCACCGGCAGCTCTCTCCCGGGCCGCGCCGAAGCATGCCCACCCACCCCGAACCGAAAGCCCGTTCCCTGTGGGTCGCCATGTGAGACCGACTGCCGCCCAGCACACGGGCCGCTGCATATGTCCGGGTGCTCAGCACGGCGGCGCCGAGGGCGTCGAGCAGGCTCCGGTCCCGGAACAGCACCATCCGCACCACCGACGGGCCGTCGACAAGCAGCCGGTACCTTCCCGTCCCCCGCCGGGACCGGGGCCCCCGCGAGGGACGACGCTCGCCGGTTCCACGGGAGGTTACTGCCCCCGGTCTGACGTGCCGGAGTCGACGACAGCCTGGCTGTTGGCGGTCAGTTCGGTGAAGACGGCCCCCGCACCGGTCAGCGGGACACGGGAGAACACCGCCAGGGGGCGGTGCCACGGCGGGTCGACCGAGAGCAGAAGACAGTCTTCTCCGACGGCGCCCCGGACCATGTGGGCGGGGGCCATGACGGTGCCCACCCCTACGGCCGCCATTCGCACGGCCGTGGAGGTGTGTTCTGTACGCAGCACCGTGCGCGGGGTGAATCCCACCGCCCCGCAGGCCCAGTCCAGGACGGGCTGCCCGTCCACCAGCGGTTCCATCGCGCAGCGGATCCAGTCGCGGTCGGCGAGCTCGGTGAGGCGGACGGTCCCGCGCCCGGCGAGGGGGTCGTCGAACGGGACGACGATGACCAACTCCTCACGGCCCACCCGCACCAGGGGGCCCTTCCAGTCCTTGGGTTCGGGGCCTACGGCGAGGTCGGCGGCCCCGCGCTCCAGCTGCTCCTCCAGGGCTTCTGTGGAACCGTACTCGCGC
This sequence comes from Streptomyces sp. T39, assembly GCF_008042045.1. GTDB lineage: Bacteria > Actinomycetota > Actinomycetes > Streptomycetales > Streptomycetaceae > Streptomyces. The sequence goes on along the minus strand of NZ_RDBP01000050.1, from coordinate 156,037 downwards.
AGCACCAGGGAGACCTCGGGGTGCAGGGACCGCCAGCGGGCGGTGATGCCCGGGAGCATGCCGACTGCGATGGCGTGCACGGTGGCGATGTGCAGTTCGCCGCCGGTTACCCCGGCCGCCGCCCGGGCGGCCCGCTCCGCTTGGCGGGCGCTGCGGACGGCGAGCTGCGCGTGCGGCAGGTAGGCGCGGCCCATGGCGGTGAGCCGGACCCCCCGCGGCATGCGCTCCAGCAGCGCGCCGCCCACGGCTGTCTCCAATGCCTTGACCTGGTGGGAGAGGGCGGGCTGGGTGACGTGCAGGGCGTCGGCGGCCCGGGTGAAGGAGGATTCCTCCACGACGGCGAGGAAGTACTCCATCTGACGCAAGCTCATGATCGGCAAGCATAAGGAGCCTGCATGGAGTCCAGAACATCTTTGCCTTGGACTGCGAGGAACAGCCGGTACAGGCTTGGTACATGAGCAACGACAGCAACAGCTTCGGCGACGGCACCGTGGACGTGATCGTGGTCGGCGGCGGCACCGGCGGCTACAGCACCGCGCTGCGCGCCTCAGCCCTCGGACTGACCGTGCTGCTCGCCGAGCGTGACAAGGTCGGCGGGACCTGCCTGCACCGCGGCTGCATCCCCAGCAAGGCCATGTTGCACGCGGCTGAACTCGTCGACGGCATAGCCGAGGCGCGCGGGCGTTGGGGTGTGCGGGCGAGCGTGGAGTCGGTGGACTGGGCGGTGCTCAGCGCGACCCGGGACGACATCGTCGGCCGCAATCACCGGGGTGTGGAGAGCCACTTGGAGCACGCCGGGGTGCGGGTGCTGCGCAGCGGCGCCCGGTTGACCGGCCCGCGGTCCATCCGGGCCGAGGATGGACGGGAGTACACCGCCACCCGGGGGCTCGTGCTGGCCACCGGGTCCCGGCCGCGCACACTGCCCGGGCTGGAGTCAGCCGGGCAGACGGTGGTCACCAGCGACGACGCGCTGTTCGCGCCTGGTCTGCCGGCTTCGGTGATCGTGCTGGGCGGCGGAGCCATCGGCGTGGAGTACGCCTCCTTCCACCGTTCCATGGGGGCCGAGGTCACCTTGGTCGAGGCGGCGGACGGGCTGGTGCCGCTGGAGGACGCGGACGTGTCCCGGCACCTGGCGCGCGGCCTGAAGAAGCGCGGAATCGACGTGCAGACGGGCGCCCGGCTGGAGGGCGCGGCGGTGGCGGGCGGGGTCGTCCGCGCAACCGTGCGAACAGCGCGCGGGGAACTGCGCGAGCTGACGGCGGAGCGCCTGCTCGTGGCGGTCGGCCGGGTCCCGGTCACCGACGGGCTCGACCTCGCGGCTGCCGGGCTGGCCACCGACGAGCGGGGGTTCGTGGCGCCGGCCGACTGGTCCCGGTTGGAGACCGCCGTCCCTGGCGTCCACGTGGTCGGCGACCTCCTGCCGGCGCCCTCGCCGGGGCTGGCCCACGCGTCCTTCGCGGAGGGGCTGCTCGTCGCCGAGACACTGGCCGGGGTGGCGAGCGCGCCGGTGGATTACGCGACGGTGCCGCGGGTCACCTACTCGGCGCCGCAGACCGCCGCTGTGGGGTTGACTGAGGCGCAGGCGCGCGAGGCGGCATACGACGTGGTGGTGAACACGATGCCGCTGACCGCGGTGGCCAAGGGGATGGTGCACGGGCAGGGCGGCACGGTGAAAGTTGTCGCGGAGCGGGGCGGACGGGTGCTGGGGGTGCACATGGTCGGGCCGCACGTGTCGGAGATGATCGCGGAGAGCCAACTGATCGTGGGGTGGGACGCCGAGCCGTCCGACGTGGCCCGCTACGTCCATCCCCACCCGACGCTCTCGGAGGCGGTGGGAGAAGCCTTCCTCACGCTTGCCGGCCGAGGGCTTCACCAGCAGTAGCCGCCCGCCTCGGGCGGGCTGGACGGGACCGACCCGACGCCGCTGCCTCCGCGGCGGGGCACGGCGACAACGCCAACGGGTGCCGTAGTCCTTGCCGCCGTAGCGGATGCGGATGCCGGCCCCCTCGTGCAGGGCGCCGTCACGCACCGCCGCTGGTGGGTCGAGCGGTGGGCGGACGGCGTCGCCTGCGTGACGGGGCTGGTGGCCGAGGGCGTTCAGGTCGCGCTGCTGGAGGGTACGGTCGCTGCCGCTGTGCCCGGCCTGCGAAGCGGGCGCCCCGCACGCCCCGAAGGTCGGACAGCCCGCAGTCTCTGTGAAGATGCCCTCGGCGCGGGCCATCAGCTTGATCGCGTCCACGATCTGCCCGTCGGTGAGGTCCTCGACGGCACCGCCGGTGCGGCAGCAGTGGTGCTGTTGCCGTAGATCCTCGGGCCGGCCTCGAACATCATCGGCGGTGGGGCCGCCGACGGCGTCCCAGGCGGGGTGCCGGAGTCACGGCTGAGGCGGTGCGGGCAGTCGGGGGAGGCCAAGCACGGCGACCCTAGCGCCGTCTTCCTTTCCTCACCTCCCGCACGATCGCGATTGCTACGGCCAGTCCGCCGAGAACGAGCATCACGATGGTGGCCACCGGGTTGTCCGACCTTCGGGGCGTGCGGGGCGCCCGCTTCGCAGGCCGGGCACAGCGGCAGCGACCGTACCCTCCAGCAGCGCGACCTGAACGCCCTCGGCCACCAGCCCCGTCACGCCCGTCCAGGGCGGCGAGCGCCGCCTCCACCTCGCCGGTCTCCACGCGGTGGCCGCGGACCTTGACCTGGCCGTCGCCGCGGCCCAGGTAGGTCAGCCCCTTCCCCGGTGTCCAGCTCGCGCGGTCGCCGGTGCGGTACATCCGCTCGCCCGGGGCGCCGAACGGGTCGGCGACGAACCGCTCGGCGGTCGCCCCCGGCATGCCCAGGTAGCCGCGCGCCAGGTGCGGGCCCGCGAGGTACAACTCGCCGGGGGTCCCGTGGGGCACGGGCTGCAGCGCGGCGTCGAGCACGTAGACGCGGGTTCCGGCGAGCGGCACGCCGATGGTCGGCTCGTCGCCGGCGACGAGGCCGGCGGTACTGGTGACGCTGGCCTCGGTGGGTCCGTACATGTTGCGCGCCGTGACACCCGACGCGGCGACGCGCCGCCACAGCGCGGGCCCGGTGGCCTCACCGCCGAGGACGAGCAGCGCGGGGTCGAGGTCCAGGAGTCCGCCGTCCAGCAGCGGGACGGCCATGGAGGGGGTGGTGTCCACGATGTCGATGCCGTCGCGCCGGAACACGGCGAGCAGGGCGTCGGCGTCACGGGTGGTCCCGGCGTCGTAGACGTGCAGTTCGTGACCGCAGAGCAGCCACACCAGGTGCTCGAAGGCGGAGTCGAAGGCGAACGAGTAGGTGTGGGCGGCACGGAGCGGCCGTTCGCGGGTGGACTCGGCGCAGGCGACGGCGGTGTTGCGCTGGTGGTGCACGAGCGCCGCGAGGCCGCCCACGCGGCCGAGCACGCCCTTGGGGCGGCCGGTCGATCCGGAGGTGTGGATGACGTAGGCCAGGTGGTCGGGGTGCCGGGGGGCGGCGAGTTCGGCCTCGGTCAGCGGCGCCCGGGAGAGACCTTCGGCCTCGGCGAGCAGGGCCGTCCAGGGCAGTCCGCCGACGGGGGCGTCGCCCGCGCCGTCGGTGAGGACCAGGACCGGCCGGGTGTCCGAGACCAGTTCGCGCAGCCGTTGCGCCGGGTACGCGGCGTCCAGCGGCAGGAACGCGGCGCCCGCGTCCATGACGGCGAGCAGGGCCACGACCGCGTCGGCGGAGCGGGGCAGCGCCAGGGCCACGACGTCGTCGCAGCCGATGCCGCGGGCGCGCAGGGCGCGGGCCAGCCCGTGCACCCGTCCGGCGAGTTCCGCGGCGGTCAGCCGCACGCCGCCGCACACCAGCACGGTGCGCCCGGGGTGGGCCGCGGCCAGGGCGTCGAGGGCGGCGGGCACAGGGGCCGGCTCGCCGGGCAGGGCCGGCGGGGACCACGCGCCGAGGATCGCGTCCACGTCGTCGGCGAGGGCGACCCGGCCGACCGGAAGCCCGTCGACGAGGCCGGTGAGCAGGGCGCGCAGACCGGCGAGCTTCGCGTCGACGGCGGACTGGCCGCCGGCACGGGCGTCGACCTCGAAGCCGAGGAGCAGTCCGCCGTCGCGGGTCGGCAGGACGCTGAGCCCCATGTCCTCGGGCGGGCCGCCCGCCACGTTGCGCAGGATGCCGGTGGCGCCGGCGAAGTCGATGGCGAGGTCGAAGGCCTTGAGGTTGATGCCCCGCCCGTGCAGCAGCGCGCCGGCACCCGGCACGCCGAGGTCCCGGGGCAGGTCCTCGCCCCGGTAGCGCTGGTGCGCGCGCATCTCGCGCATGGCGGCCGCGACGCGGCGGCTCAGGTCGCCCAGACCGTCGCCGGACCCGACGGTCACCCGCAGCGGGAGCACGTTGACGGCCATGGAGGGGGTGCGCAGTTCGGCCGAGCCGGAGCGGCACATCAGCGGCAGGGCGAACACCACGTCCGTGCGGCCCAGGGCACGGTGCAGGAACGCGGCGTAGACGGCGATCAGCGCCTCGCCCCAGCTGACGCCCTCGCGGTCGGCGAAGGCGCGCAGCCGGGCGGTCTCCTCGGCGGTGACGACGGCACGGGCCGTCACGGTCCGCTCGGGCGGACCGGCGGCGGTGCCCGTCTCGCCGAGGTCGGGCAGCGGGGTGAACCGTTCGACCCAGTACGCGCGGTCCTCGGCGAAGCGCTCGCTGTCCCGGTAGGCGAGGTCGGCGGCGACGAGGTCGGCGAAGGCGCCGAACGACGGTGCCGGGGGCTCGGTGCCGCGGACGAGGGCCGTGTAGCGGGCGGCCGTGCGGCGCGCGAGCATCGCGGCGGTGTAGCCGTCGAAGACCAGGTGGTGGCCGAGCTGGGTGTACCAGACCTCGCGGTCGGACAGGCGTACCACCGTGCGCGAGCAGAGCGGCCGGTCGACCATCCCCCGGCATTCCTCGCCGGTTCTGGCGCGCTCGGCGGCCACCAGGGCGTGGGCGGCGGCCACCGGGTCGCTCTCGCGGCTCAGATCGACCACCCGCGGCCGGGGGACGGGGTCGGCGCACACCGTCTGGCGCGGCCCGTCCGGGGTGTCGTGGACCCGCAGCCGCAGGGTCTCCGCCTCCTCGGTGGTCGCCCGGACCGCCTCGGCCAGCGCCTCGGCGTCGACCGGCTCGTCGCCGGATATCTCCACGACGTCGCCGACCACGTAGTACGGCGAGTCCGGTTCGAGGCGCTGTGCGTTCCAGATGCCCGTCTGGGCGCCGGTGAGGGGGAGCAGTCCGTGCGAGGACCCGCTTGCGGTGGCCAACTCACTCTCCTTGCAGTGTGGGGACGACCATCGGCGTGCCCGTGACCGGGTCGGGGACGACGACGCTCGGCAGGTCGAACACGTCCTTGATCAGCGCGGCGTCGACGGTGTCCGCCGGCGGGCCCTCGGCGACGACGCGTCCGTCCTTCATGACGACCAGGTGGTCGGCGAAGCGGCACGCCTGGTTGATGTCGTGGAGGACGGCGATGACGGTGCGGCCTTCGTCGCGCAACCGGGTCAGCAGGCCGAGCAGTTGGTACTGGTGGGTGATGTCCAGGAACGAGGTGGGCTCGTCGAGCAGCAGGTAGGGCGTCTGCTGGGCCAGGACCATGGCGATCCACACGCGCTGGCGCTGGCCGCCGGAGAGCTCCTGGACATGGCGGTCGGCGAGGCCGGTGACGCCCGCGGCCTCCATCGCCCCGGTGACCGCCTTCTCGTCGGCGGGCGACCACAGGGCGAACAGGCCCTGGTGCGGGAAGCGTCCCCGGCCGACGAGCTGACGGACCCTGATGTCGTCGGGCGCCTGCGGATCCTGGGGAAGAAAACCCAGCTGACGGGCGAGTTCCTTGTTCGGGTAGCCGCCGACCTCGCGGCCGTCGAGTTCGACGCTGCCGGAGGCGGGGGCGAGCAGCCGGACGAACGCGCGCAACAGGGTGGACTTGCCGCAGCCGTTGGGGCCCACGACGGCGGTGAAGGCGCCGTCCGGGACGTCGACGCTCAGCGCGGTGGACACCACCCGGTCTCCGTAGCGCAGGGAGATGTCCCGCGCTCTCAGGCGTGCGGTCACGCTCGCCTCACTTCCTTGGTCAGCAGCCAGATCAGGTAGCAGCCGCCGATCGCGGTGCTCACCACGCCGACGGGCAGCGCGACGGGCGCGAGCAGCATCTGGGCGAGCAGGTCGGCGCCGAGGAGCAGCACGGCCCCGGTGAGCGCGGCCGGCAGCAGGGGGACGCCGGCCGCGCCCGCCAGCCGGCGGCCGATCTGCGGGGCGGCGAGCGCGATGAACACGACGGGACCGGCGACGGCGGTCACGGTGGCGGTGCAGCCGACGCCGACGAACACCATCAGCAGGCGCAGGCGGTCGAGTCCGACGCCGGTGGTCACGGCGACCGCGTCACCGAGCGCCGCCTGGTGCATGGCGTGTGCGCTCAGGGTCATCAGCAGCAGGAGCGCGCCGATGATCACGAAGGGGATCGTCAGGTCGTCCCATCCGACGCCGTTGAGGGAGCCGGCGCTCCAGCCGACGGCGGCGATCGCCACCTCCAGTTCGGCCCGCAGCACGATCCAGGAGTTGAACGCGGTCACCATGGCGTTGATGCCGATGCCGATGACGACCAGCCGCATCCCGGAGAACCCCCGGTCGAACGCGAGGAAGTAGATCGCGGCGGCGACGGCCAGTCCGCCGATCACCGAGCCGGCCGCCAGCTGGGCGGAGGTGCCCGAGAGCACGGTGAGGGCGACCAGGGCACCGGTGTAGGCGCCCGCGTCGAGTCCGATGACGTCCGGGCTGCCCATCGGGTTGCGGGTGATGTTCTGGAAGATCGCGCCGGCGACGCCGAGCGCGGCGCCGAAGACGAGTGCCGCGAGCACGCGCGGCAGCCGCCAGTCGAGGATCACCACGGACTGCTCGGCGCCGCTCAGCACGGCGAGCACCTCGCCGGGCGTCGCCCAGGTCGCGCCGTAGCAGAGTCCGAGCAGGCCGAGTCCGAGCAGCAGGACGGTCATCAGGGCGGCGAGCACCAGGGTGCGGCGTTCGGGCCGCAGGGCGTACGCGGTCACAGCGACCCCGTCCCGTAGCGCCGGACGGCCCAGATCAGCATCGGTCCGCCGAGGAAGGCGGTGACGACGGCGACCGGTACCTCACCGGTGGGGAGCAGGACGCGCGACCCGACGTCGGCGATCAGCAGCAGCACCGGGCCGAGCACCGTGCTGTAGAGGACCAGCCAGGGCACCGACCCTCCGGCGGCCCTGCGGACGAGGTGGGGCACGATCAGTCCTACGAAGAGAATCGGGCCGGCGATCGCCGTGGCCGCGGCGCAGAGCACGGTGATGAGCACCAGCACGGCGGCGCTTGCCCGGTTGACCCCGGCGCCGAGGGTGTGGGCGACGGTCTCGCCGAGCGTCAGGACGTCGAGGGTGCGGCTGAGCACGAGCGCCCCGGCCAGCGAGCACACGATCGCGGTCAGGGGCAGGGCGAGGGGCGCCTGTTCACGGGCGGCGAGCGAGCCGACGGACCAGAACCGGTACAGGTCGAAGGTGTCGGGGAGCATCAGCCGCAGACCCAGGGTGACACCGCTGAGCACCGCGGTCAGGGCGACACCGGTGAGCACGAGCCGCAGCGGCGAACGCCGTCCGACGGCGGCGACCAGGAGCGCTGCGGCCACCGATCCGGCGACTGCGAAGGCGAGCTGCCCGGCCTGGCCGGAGACCACGCCGAGCGCGGACCCGACGGTGATCGCGAACCCGGCACCCGCGGTGACGCCGAGGATGCCCGGTTCGGCCAGCGGGTTGCGGGCGAGCGTCTGGATCAGCGCGCCCGCCACGGCGAGCGCCGCGCCGACCGCGACGGCCAGCAGCGCGCGGGGCGCCCGGACGTCGCGGACGATCACCTGGTCGTCCGTGCCCTGGAAGTCCACCAGTGCCCGGACGACCTCGCCGGGAGGGACGGAGCGGGCGCCGACGCCGATGCTGAGCACGGCGACGGCCCCGAGCAGGACCAGCCCGCCGACGAGGAGGGCGGCCCTGGGGGCGGACCGCCCTGCTTCGGTCACCTCGGGCGCGTGACCTGCGGCGCTCACTGGTCCAGCAGCGGCGCGAGCGCCTCGTCGATCGCGTCCAGCGTCTTCATGGCCTGGCCGTAGGAGGCGGCCTCGGTGTACCGGATCGGGAAGGTCTTCTTCGCCTTCACGGCCGGCAGGTTGGCCCAGAGCTTCGAGTCCAGGACGTACTTCACCGCTTCGGGGACGGAGCCGTCGGCCTGTACGGAGTACGTGATGACGTCGGCCTCGCCGAGGGAGTCCGGGAGCTCCTCGATGGACGGGTACTCGCTCACGGACTTGGAGCCGGGTCCGGGCTCCTTGACCTTGCCGTAGTAGACGGCGCCGATGTCCTCCACGATGTTGGTGCCCCAGGAACCGCTGAACTCGCGGTGGAAGTTGCCCTTGGCGACCTCGCCGTACGCGCCGACGTGGCCTGCCTTCAGCTGGGGCAGCACGTCCTTGTAGGTTGCGGCCAGCTCGGACGCCCTCGCCTCGTACGCCGCCTTGCGGGTGTCGAACTCGCCGAGCGCACCGGCGGCGTCGGCCTGCTTGCGGGAGAGGTCGCGCCAGGCGGACGGCACGGTCGGGCCGATCGCGACGACGGGGGCGATGGTCTCCAGCCGCTTGACGTCGACGTCGGCGAGGACCGGTGCGGGCACACCGATGACGATGAGGTCGGGCTCGGCCGCCGCGATGGCCTCGTAGTTGGTCTCGGTGGCGAGCTCACCGGCGACCTTGGTGAGCTTCTTGTACGTGGCGAGGTCCTCCTCGCTCATCAGCGGCTCGCCGCGCTTCCACGAGGAGATGCCCACCAGCGGTGCGTCGGCCTCGATCAGCACGGGGACGGCGTAGCCGGTGGCCACCACGCGCTTCGGGGCGGAGGGAATGGTGATCTTGCCGTTGTCGGCCTCGAACACCCTGGTCCCGCCACCGGACTTGGCGGAGTCCGAGCCCGTCTCCCCCTTGTCCCCATCGGACGACGCACCACATCCGGTCAGCGCCACGGCCAGGGCCAGGGCTCCGACGAGAACCGACGGTCTGCGTATGGACATGCACAACTCCTCGTAGATAGGTAAGGCTTACCTTAGTAGATTCTCGGCCATCGGGAGCCGTGTTCCACCTGTTGATACGCCCCGGCATCCGGCCGGTCCGGGCGCCAACCACCGTGCGACCGACGGCAGGTGTCGTCCCGTCGGACAGGCGCGGGGCCGGCGGTCAGTGGTCCTCGTCGAAGTCGGCGACGCCGCGCTTCCAGTAACCCGTGATGTCGTGGTCGGCCCGGTCCAGGCCGAGATCGTCCCGCACCCAGCGGCGCAGCGGCTTGATCTGCCCCGCCTCTCCCGCGGCCCACACGTACACCCGCTCACCTTCCGGGATCTCCACCCCCGTCACGGCCCGCGCCAGCTCGTCACCGGTGCCCGCCGGCCGGTCGCCGCGGTGCAGCCACCGCACCTCGAAGCCGTCCGGCGCCGACAGCGCGATCTCCTCGCCGGGGCCCGCCACTTCGGCGAACACCCAGCCGCGGGCGTCCCGGGGAAGCTCCTCCAGCCACCGCGCGATCGCCGGCAGGGCCGTGATGTCACCGGCCAGCAGATAGCGGTCGTACGCGTGCGGCACGATCAGGCCCCCGGGCGGGCCCGCGACATGCACGACGGAACCCGGCAGCGCCCCGCGCGCCCAGTCCGACGCCAGGCCGCTCTCGTGCGCGGCGACGTCGATGTCGATCTCCCCGGCGACCGGGTCGTAGCGGCGGACGGTGTACTCCCGCGACGTGGGCGCCGGACGCGGCCACTTCAGCATCGTCCCGTTGGGCTCGGGCAGCCGCAGGGAACCGTCCGGCTCCCGGAAGACGAGCTTCACGTGCTCGTCCGGCGCGTGCGCCTCGAAGCCCTCGGTGCCGGGCCCGCCCAGGGTGACGCGGAGCAGGCCGTCACCGATCCAGGCGGTCCGCACGACCTCCGTCTCCCGGACACGGATCGGGTAGCCCACCTTCTCCGGCACCCGCCCGGCGCGGACCTCCGCGATCCGCTCCAGATGCCGGTGCCGGTGGTCGAGGCGCGTCACGCGGCCGAACCCGTCACGAGTTCCGTCCAGCGGCCCAGCTCCGGCTGTTCGGCCAGATCGGGGAACTCCAGCGCCGGAGCCCCGTCCGCACGCCACCGTTCCACCAGCGTCATGATGCGCATCGAGTCCAGCCCGAGGTCGAGAAGGTTGTCGTCGGGCGCGATCGCCGCGGGGTCGCAGCCGAGCAGCTCGGCGACGTCGGCACGGACGCGTTCGGAGGTGAGCGGGGCGGTCATCGGCGGACTCCTGCGGGGATCGGTGCGGACAGAGCGGTCAGCGCGTCGGCGGTGGTGGTCACGACGCCGCACCGCTGGGCGACGTACTCGCACGCCTGGTCGTGGCGTTCGCGCGAGAAGTCGGCGACCGCGTCGGCCACCAGAAAGGGCTGCACATCGCGCATGAACGCCTCGACGGCGGTCGCCTGCACGCCGATGTGCGCGTACACGCCGGTGATCAGCAGCTGGTCGCGCCCGAGCCCGTCGAGCTGTTCGGCGAACGTGCTGCGCTGGAACGCGCTGTAGCGCCACTTCACGAGCACGGTGTCGTCCGCCTCCGGGGCGAGGTCGTCGACGACGTCGGCGGCCCGCGGGTCCGCGTCGATCACCCTGCCGATCCCGTCGCCCCAGAACTCGGTGAGCAGCCCCCGGTCCGCCGGGTCCTGCCTGCCGGGCTGCGCGGTGTAGAACACCGGGACGCCCTGCTGCCTGGCGAGCCGGAGCAGCCCCGCGATGTTCGCCGTCACCTCGGGCACGGGCGACCCGGCGTACGGCGCCAGGAAGTACCGCTGCATGTCGTGGACGAGCACCGCCGCGCGGGCCGGGTCCGGCCGCCACCGCACCCGGCCGGCGGGCAGTTCACCGGCCCCGGGGAGGGCGTACGGCCGGATTTCGGGCAGGGACACTCTCATCACTCCTCTCGCGCGAGGGCGGCCAGGGCCACCCTCAGCTCTCGCTTGCTGGTCTTGCCGACACCGGTCACCGGGAACGCCTCGACGACCTGCACCAGGTCCGGCACCTTGAAGGCGGCCACGCCGCGCTGCCGCACGAAGGCCCGCAGCTCCGGGCCGGTCGGTCCGGCACCCGCTACGGGCACCACGTAGGCGCAGGTCCGTTCGCCCAGGTACGGGTCCGGCACGGCGACGACGGCGGCGTCGAGCACGCCCGGATGGGCCATCAGGTGGTTCTCGACCTCCTCGGCCGCGACCTTCTCCCCGCCCCGGTTGATCTGCTCCTTGGCCCGTCCGACGACCTCGAGCTGACCGCCGGGCATGCGGCGCACCAGGTCGCCCGTCCGGTAGAAGCCGTCCTCGGTGAACGCGGTGGCGTTGTGCTCCTCGGCCCGGTAGTACCCCCGGATCGTGTAGGGCCCCCGGGTCAGCAGCGCACCGGCCTCCCCGTCGGCCACGTCGGCGCCGGTCTCCGGGTCGACCACGCGGACCTCGTCGTCGAGGGAGATCGGGCGGCCCTGGGTCTCCAGCACGATGTCCTCGGGGTCGTCCAGCCGCGTGTAGCAGACCAGGCCCTCGGCCATGCCGAACACCTGCTGCAGACGGCAGCCCAGCGCCGGACCGATCCGTTCGGCCAGCTCCCGGCCGCACTTGGCGCCGCCGACGAGCAGGACCTCCAGCGAGGACAGATCGCGCTCGGTGCGGCTCGCGGCCTGGACCCAGGCGGCGGCGAGCGGCGGCACCACACCGGTGATCGTCACCCCCTCGGCCTCGATCAGCCGGAACGCGGTGTCGGCGTCGGGCCGCGGGGCCATGACGGTCGCCGCGCCCGCGTGCAGCGCGCCGAGCACCCCGGGCGAGCTGAGCGGGAAGTTGTGGGCCACGGGCAGCGTGGCCATGTACACGCTGTCCGGGCGCAGGGCGCAGATCCTGGCGCTCTCCCGGACGCTGTACAGGTAGTCGTCATGGGTGCGGGGGATCAGCTTCGGCAGGCCGGTGCTGCCGCCGGACAACTGCAGGAACGCCACTCCCGCCGGGTCCGGGTCGGGCAGTTCCCGCGGCGCGGTCGCGGCCAGCCCGTCGAACTCCCCGGATCCGACCACGAGCACCCGGCGCACGGAGCCGGTGTCCGCGGCGACCTCGCGGGCGGTCGCCGCGTGGTCGTGGCGCTCGTGCTCGCCGACCGTGATGATCGCGGCCGCCTCGCTCTGCCCGGCGATGTGCCGCAGTTCGCTGCCGCGGTGCGCCGGCAGGGCGAAGACGGGCAGCACCCCGGCGCGCCACAGGCCGAACACCACGGGCAGGAACTCGGGGATGTTCGGCAGCTGGAGGACGGCGCGTTCCCCCGGGGCGAAGCCCGCCGCGACGAGGCCCGACGCGATCCGGTGGGCCCGGTCGTCGAGTTCGGCGAAGGTCCACCGGGTGTCCCCGCCGACGACGGCGGTCCGGTCCGGGTACGCCGCGGCGAGCGACGTCAGCAGGGCGCCGAAGGTCTGTCCCCGCCAGTGGCCGGCCGCACGGTAGCGCGCGGCGGCCTCGGGCGGCCAGGGCACGTGACCGGCGGTCATACGGGCTCCTCCAGACCGACGGCACGCAGCAGCGTGCGGAACTTGGCGGCGGTCTCCGCCAGTTCGGCCCGCGGGTCGGAGCCGGCGACGACGCCCGCGCCGGCGAACAGCCGCACGGTGCGATCGCAGACCTCGGCGCTGCGGATCGTCACCGCCCACTCGCCGTCGCCGTCGAGGCCGGTCCAGCCGACCATGCCGGCGTAGTAGCCGCGGTCCTCCGGCTCCAGGCGCGCGATGGCCTCGGCCGCGGCGCCGGCGGGAACGCCGCAGACGGCGGGCGTCGGGTGGAGGGCCTCGGCGAGTCCGAGCGCCGAGCACGCGGGTTCGGCGGGGTCCGCGAGCCGGCCGGTGATTCGGGTGGACAGGTGCCACATGGTGGGCGTCCCGATCACCTCGGGGCCGTCCGGCACCTCGAGGTCGACGCAGAAGCGGCCCAGCACCTCGGCCACCTGCCCGGCGGTGTGGGCGTGCTCGCCCAGATCCTTCGCGGACTCCCGCAGGCGGGCGATCCGTTCACGGTCGAGCGCCTCGTCGCCCGTCCGGGGCGCGGAGCCGGCCAGCGGGTTGGCCACCACGGTCGTCCCGCGCCGTGAGACCAGCAGTTCGGGGCTGGCACCGACCAGGGTGCGCGGGGCCGGGTCGCCCGCCGCGGTCACGTCGGCGGCGAAGGCGTACGCGGCGGGGTCGGCGCGCACCAGGCGGGCCAGCAGCGCGGGAACCCACACCGGCGCGTCGGCGGTCGCCTCCAGGCACCGGGCCAGCACGACCTTGCGCAGCTCGCCGCGGTCGATGAGCTCCAGCGCGCGGCGCACCGCGTCGGTGTAGCCGTCGGGTTCGGGCTTCGGTCTGAGGGACCAGGCCGCTCCCGCCTCCGCGTCCGGAGCGCGCACGGCACCGGGGGCCCCGGCACGCCGGACGACGGAGGGAACCACCAGTCCGGATTCCGCCCCGGGACGGAATCCGACGGCCCCGGCGACGACCGGTTCCGGGACTCCGGCCGCGGCCGCGGCGGCGAGGGCCGCGGCGGCACCCCGGGCATGGGACCCGTCCGCCGGGAGGACCCGGGAGTGGACGCCGTCGGCCAGGAGAGTGCCACGTGGTGAGGAGAAGTAGAAGGAGCCGGGCAGATAGGCGGCCAGCAGGTCGGCGGCCCGGTGCACGGGCCGCGGGCGCTCCACAGCGGATATGGTCACGTCAGCGATTCCTCTCTCAGGCGCGCAGGGTTGCGCCGCCGTCGACGAACAGGTTCTGCATCGTGATGTGCCGGGCCCGGTCGGAGACCAGGAACAGCACGGCGTCGGCGATGTCCTCCGGGTCGGCGATGCGGCCGAGCGGCACACCCACCCGGAACTCCTCGGGGGTTCCCGCGATCACCCGGGCGCGGTCGTCCTCGCCCGTCCACAGCTGACGCTGCATCGGCGTGTCGGTCGAGCCGGGGGAGACCACGTTGCACCGGACGCCGTGGGCGGCGACCTCCAGCCCCAGGCAGCGGGTCAGCATGGTGGTGGCGGCCTTGGAGGCCGCGTACGCGCCCATGTTGGTACGGGGGACCCCCGCCGCGTTGGAGGCGACGGTCACCAGACAGCCGCGCCCCCGGGGCACCATGCGGCGGGCGAGGGCGCGCAGGACGAAGAAGACACCGTCGGTGTTGACGGCGAAGGTGGCCGCCCAGTCCGCGTCCGTGGTGTCGGTGAGGGATCCCGGCCGCAGGATCCCGGCCGCGCTGACGCCGATGTCGACCGGACCCATGTCCCGCTCGACGCGGTCGACCACGCCGGCGACCGCGGCGGCGTCGGAGACGTCCGCGACGAAGGGGACGACGCGCCCCCGCGAACGCTGCGCGAGTTCCGTGAGCCCCTCGGCGGAGATGTCGACGGCGGCGACGGTCGCGCCCGTACGGACCAGTCCGTCGACGACGGCCGCGCCTATTCCACTGGCCGCGCCGGTAACCAACGCCACCGAGCCCACGACCTGAGCATCCCGGGCAGGCATGAGCTCCCCCTCGCTAGGTTAAGTAAGCCTAACCTAAGTCGCGCGAGGGTTACCGCGCAAGCTCGTCCGCGTCACGCGGCCGTGCGTTCATGAGTGTTCGTCAGGTCGCCTACACGATAGGGCGGATGGGCGCCCGGCGCCGTCGCGGACGGCGGATCGGCCGGATGTCGCCCCCGGGTGTCCGGGCGGGGCCCCCGGCTGGTCGCAGCACGCCCTGGTGGGACTCGCGCGCCCCGGCGCCGCCGTGATGCGGTGTCACGTCCCCGCGGGCTGCCGCAGGCCGGCCGCCACCAGCGGGGCCCCGGCGACGGGCGCGGAGGGGGGGCTCATGCGGCGCGCTTCTCCGGCTTCGGGGCGGCGGCGGCCGGGGCGGCCAGCACCTTGCGGGTGATGCGTTCCGCGATGGCGGCGACCAGGGTCCGGGGGCGGCGGGGTGCCAGATGGGCCGTCAGGGCGTTGCCGAGGCCCGGGGCGACATAGCCGCGGTCGCGCTCGAGAGCGCGCAGCGCGGCGCGTACGACGGGCTCCGGGGTGGTCATGGAGCCGGTGACGGCCGCCCGGCGGGTGCCGATGGTGTCGAAGAAGGCCGTCTCGACCGGGCCGGGGCACAGGGTGAGCACGCGGATGCCGCGCCCCCGGTACTCCTCGCGCAGCGCGAGTCCGAAGTTCAGCACGAAGGCCTTGGCGGCCCCGTAGACGGCGAAGTACGGAGACGGCTGGAAGGCGGCGTTGGAGGCGACGTTGACGACCGAGCCGCCGCCCCGCTCCAGCATGCCGGGCAGCAGCTCGTGGGTGAGGTCCACGAGTGCGACGACGTTGACCATCAGCTGGTCGTGGTCGCGGGCCCCGGCTATCTCCTCGAAGCGGCCGCAGGTGCCGAAGCCGGCGTTGTTGACCAGCAGGTCGACGGTCAGGGAGCGGTCGGCGAGTTCTCCGGCGACGCGACGGCCCGCGTCCGGTTCGGCCAGGTCCTGGACCACCACATGGGCGCGGATCCCGTGCTCGGCGGTCAGGCGCTCGGCCAGGGCGGCCAGCCGGGATGCGGAGCGCGCCAGCAGGATCACGTCATGTCCTCGGGCGGCCAGCTGCGCGGCGAACTCCGCGCCGAGGCCGGACGACGCGCCGGTGACAAGGGCAGTGCTGTTCATGGGTTTCCTCCATGACTGGGCGTCAACTGAAAGCAGAAAGTATCAGTAATGCCGTCAGTCGCAACAGGTCTGTTGCAGATAACCTGCGCAGTGCTGCACCGGTGTATTGTTTGCCCGGGCAACCGGTCTGCTGGGAGGCATGATGAGTGAGACGGCGGCACGATCCCTGCGAGCGGACGCGGAGCGCAGCGTGCGGGCGATCCTGGAGGCGGCCGAGCGTGTGCTCGCCGAGGAGCCCGGAGCCTCCATGGAACAGATCGCCGCGGCCGCCGGAGTGGCCCGCACGACGATCCACCGGCGGTTCGCCAGCCGGCAGGCGCTGATCGAGGCGCTCGCCGTCTCGGCGGCACGGCAGCTCGCCCAAGCGGTGGACGACGGCAGGCCGGCCACCGCGCCGCCCCTGGTGGCGATGCACCGGATCACGGCCAACGTGCTCCAGGTGAAGAGCGCCTGGGCGTTCGCCCTCGAACTGCCGGCCGATCCGGACAGCGAGGCCGCCGTCCTCCACGCGGACATCGCCCGCCGCTGCACCGACGTGCTGCGACGGGCCCAGGCGGACAAGCTCATCGATGAAGCGGCCGACCTCGACTGGGTGCGCCGGGTCTACTACGCGCTCCTCGGCGCATGCCTGCACGGCGGCACCGACGACGCCGACCCGGATGAAGCCGACCCGGACGCCCTTGCGGCCCGCATCGTCGACACCCTTCTCCACGGCGCCGGCCCACGCCCCTGAGCCGCGAGCGCCGGGCTCTCGGCCCGCCGGCCATGCCGCCGCCCGGCAGGGCGCTGCCCGTCCGCGCCGGCGACGCGCGGACGCCACCCGCGTGAGCGCTGCCGGTCTCCGGGGCGGTCACGCGGGCGGACGCCGCGGCGGGCGCGGCACCTCGTGCGGGGCGGCCCCGCACCGGTCGGGCGGTCAGGGGCAGGACCCCGCCGGAGTCAGGAGCGGGCCGCAGCCCCCGGGAGCCACAGGTCGCACCTGTGGTCCTCGGGGAAGGTCGTCGATGCCGTGATCGCGTCGGGGGCGAGCACCTGCACCTTCGGGTACTGGTTCCAGCGGGGGGCGCCGGTCGCGTACGGGATGCCGGTGCGGGCGAAGGTGGTCCAGTAGCCGAGGATCCGGTCCGCGAGGGTGTTCTGGGCGGGGGTGCCCGAGACGCCGCCGAAGACGTACCGGATCTCGGAGCCGTGCGGGGCGCCCAGGGGGAAGCTCACCGGCAGATCGAGGTGGTCCATGGCACCGGGGTCGGCGAACTCGTACTGGTACGAGCGGGTGTGGCCGGCCATCAGCCGCGCCGAGCGGGACTGGAGGCAGGCGAACTGCGAGTCGGTGAAGATCGCGCCGAGAGCCTCGGCGGGGGTGCCGTAGCCCGACAGCGGGTAACGGGCGAGGATCGCGTCGGCCCGGTCGCCGTAGAGCGCGCGGACGGCCACCGGGTAGCCGGCCGGGGTGAGCGGGCGGCCGGCCAGGTCGTAGGTGGACGCCACCGTCAGGCGGCCCTCGTCGGCGGTGGTGCCCTGGAGGACGGGCACCCGGTGGAACCTGCCGCTCTCCAGCGCGTCGGCGATCTGCAGCGGGACGACCCGGCCGTCGACGTTGGGAACCCAGCGGGCGGTGGGGTTCACCGAGGCGGCGAGCAGCTCGCCCGCCGGCTTGCCGCGCAGGCAGGCGACGTCGGTGCAGCCCAGTGAGCCGGCCCAGGACGCGCCGTTGCGCTGCTGCGACTCCTGGGTGGGCAGGGGGAAGCCGCAACCGGACTGGGCGATGGCCCGGTCGAAGAGACCGGTCGCGCCGGGGGAGACCAGGTGCTGGCACACGCTGCCGCCGCCGGCCGACTCGCCGAAGACCGTGACGTTGCCCGGGTCGCCGCCGAAGGCGGCGATGTTCTGCCGCACCCAGCGCAGGGCCGCCTGCTGGTCGAGGAGGCCGTAGTTGCCGGAGACGCCGTCCGCCGACTCGCCTGCCAGCCCCGGGTGGGCCAGGTAACCGAACGCTCCCAGCCGGTAGTTGAGGGTGACGACGACCACGTCTCCCCGGTGGGCCAGCTCTCCGCCGTCGTAGAAGGTCCCGGAGCCGATGGTGAAGCCGCCGCCGTGGACCCAGACCATCACCGGCCGGTCGCGCAGGGAGCGTTCGGCGGGCACATGGACGTTGAGGTACAGGCAGTCCTCGCTGGGGGTGCCGGGTCCGGCGAGATCGCCCCAGGGGGTCGACGAGTTGGTCTGCATGCAGGGGTTGCCGGGGGTCCTGACGTCCCGGACGCCCGTCCAGCGTGCGGGCGCGGTGGGCGGCTTCCACCGCAGGCCGCCGACCGGAGGCGCGGCGTAGGGGATGCCGAGGTAGTCGTCGGCCCTCTCGCCCGCGGTGCCCCGCACCTGCCCGTAGCGGGTGGTGACGGTCGTGTCGTCGGCCCGCGGGGCGGCCGCGGCGGGCACGGTGCCCAGACCGGCCGCGGAGAGCAGGAGCGCGCTCGCCAGCACGCCCCGTAAACGGCGCCTCCACGACGGCGGGCTTCCCGCCGTCCTTGCCATGTGCCTCGTGTCCGGACCGGGCATCGGTGCCTCCGCGTGGGTTGGTGACAGGGTCACCACATGGTCGAGCCCGCGCACGGCCCCCGCATCGCGCGAATCACCGGTCTCGCCCCCACCCCGGGGAACTCCGGAACCCCCCTTGACCGCTTCACCGCCCGCACGGGGCTCGGTGCACCGCACGGGTCGTGGCCCGCCGTTCTGCGCGGAGGCTCGCCTCGGCGACGGTCGTCACCCGGGGTGGAGCCGGCCGGTGTTGCCCGGACCGTACGCGACCCCGGCTGCCGCGCCACCACGACACCGACCACCGCCCGCTGAGCGGGGCGCCGGGGCCGGCCGGTCCGGCGACGGCCCCGCCTGAGCTGCCCGGGTCGGCGGCGGGGCCGGAGCGGCCGGGCGGCGGCACCCGGCCGCCGGAGATGCCCCTGCGGCCGGAGGCGTCCCGGTGGACCCCGCCGGTGGGGCGGATCAGAAGACGTGGTTGTACGCGCGGTCCCCGGTCAGCGCGGGGCTGGAGACCCGGCCGGCGAAAGGCCGTTCCCACATGCCGGTCCCCTTGTAGAACCAGCCGGTGCCGCCCGGGCCGTACGCGTACAGATCGGGGCGGCCGTCGTTGTCGGCGTCACCGATCCCGATGGTGTCGGTGTAGGCCTGCCAGCCGCCGCCGATCCGCTTGCGGGCGGCGAAGGTGCCGTCGCCCCTGCCGAGGTAGAGCCAGAGCACACCGGCCCTGTCACGGGCGACGAGGTCACCGGCCGCGGCGCCGCCGATGTCGCCGGTCGCGGTGATCTGGTTGTAGACGCCCCAGCCGCCGGTGCCGATCTTCTGCCGCTTGGCGAAGGGGGCGCCGAGGTTGCCGGTGCCCGGGTGGAGCCACAGGACACCGGCCTTGTCGGCGGCGATCAGGTCGAAGCGGCCGTCACCGTTCAGATCGCTGCCGCCGGTGATCTGGGTGTAGGTGTTCCAGCCGCCGCCCAGGGACTTGCGGGCCGCGAACTTCGCCGCGTATCCGTTGCCGGTCACGTCGTACAGCCACAGGACACCGCTCCGGTCCCGGGCGACGAAGTCGGCGGCGCCGGAACCGATGCCGCCGACGGTCTCGATCCGGTCGTAGACCTGCCAGCCGGGGCCGACCCGTTCGTGCCCGTAGGGCGTCGGCACGAGGGTCTTCCTCGCGGCGTCGTACGTGGTGTCGACCTGCCACAGCACGCCCTGCGCGTCACGTGCCAGCAGGTCCGGGGTGCCGTTCCAGTCCAGGTCGTGCGCGGTGGGGAGGCCCTCGGCGGCATCGATGGTGCCGGTGGCCTCCACGTCCGGCCCGACGCCGTTCTGCGGGTAGGCCACGAAGGACCACTCGTACTCCCCGGGTTCGGCGGCCACACCCGTCCCGGCCTCGATCTGCTCCCAGGTGATGCCGAAGACCCCGTCGCCGTAGTAGTACTCGCTGCCGGCGGACTCGCTGTACAGGTGCAGTGTCTTCGCGAAGGTCACGCCGGTGGCTCGGTGCCTGATCCTCAGGTGGACGTCGGCGTTCTCCCGGGACAGTCTCCACTTCAGCGGTATCGGCGAGGTGACGTCGACCGTCAGGGGGAACTGTTGGCCGAGGTAGAGGAGCTTCGTCGGCTCCCCGGTGGAGGCGACCGCTTCGGCGGCCGGCGTGCCGTCCGTGCCGAGGGCGATCCGGTAGAGACCCTCGCCGTGCGCCACGGTGCCGCCGCGTGCCAGAAGGGTGTTGTGGGGGCCGGGCTTGACCGATTCGACGTAGTCGAGGAGCTCGACCGTCTCGCCCGAGGTGAGGGACTTCGCCGTGAAAGGGACCAGCTTGCGCGTGTCACCCGTGCCGTTGCCCGCGAGTGTCGCCGGGGTGCCGTACATCGCCCAGGAGCCCAGCAGGCCGACGGCGGCGCGCTCACCCTCGTAGAAGTCGTAGTCGATGCCGATCTCGGACTCGACGCCGGTGGCACGGTCCACGGTGTAGTACGTGCCCTCGTCCCCCGTCCAGGCCAGGTGCGTGGCGGAGAGCGCGCTGTACTCGCCCTGGCCGCTGTAGGAGCCGGCGGTCTCGTGGGTGGAGACCACCGCGGCGGCGGCGAGGTCCACCACGGCGTACTCGGTCCGCCAGGTCGTGGGGGACCCGCTCGCCAGGTAGTAGTCGACGAGGACCGAGCCGTCCCGCGCTGGCGTGGCGGTGATGGACGAGGCCCCGGGCGGGATGCCGTCGACCGTCCGCTGCGTGACGGTGTCGCCGGTGCGCGTGACGAGGCGCAGTTCCACGGAGCCGTCCGCCGTCGTCACCTCCGCCAGCACGGTGTCCCGGGAGACGGCCTTCACGTAGACGCCGTTCAGCGGGCCGAGGTCGATCGTCACGGTCCGGCCGCCGTCGGCCATGTCGTGGAGCGTGACGACCAGGGAGCGGCGGAGGGTCCGTCCCTGCCCGGACATGACCACGTCGGAGGCGGTGGAGTCGACCACGGAGGCATTGATCGTGGCCGTCGAACCGTCCGCGAACCGCGTCCACCGGAACAGCTGGGAACCGTAGGGCCCGCCGGTCAGGAACCCGGTCTCCCCGGCCGCGCGGAAGTGCCCGTCGACCGGATAGGCGACGGGGGCGCCCTCCGTGCCCGCCTCGGCCGCCCCGGAGACAGGCGGCGGCGCGGCGGAGGCGGGGACGGACAGGGCCCCCGCACCGAGCGTGACGGCGAGGACGGTGGTGATCGCGGCGGAGACACGGGCCGTGCGTACGCAGAGCAAAGGTTCCTCCTGGGATCGGATCGACGCGGGATCCTGCCGGCGCCGTCCTGTGTGACGTCCGTCCCGACCGGAGGGTTGTACGCGGGTGGAGACCCCGCGCCGGACCTGCCGCTCGGGATCCCGCCGTCACCCAACTCCGGGTGCCCACGGGCCCCTTCGTCCGGCACGGTCACGAACGGCGGCGCCCCCGTCACACCTCGCCGAGGAACCCGGGATCCGACGGCCCCGCCTGCCGGGCGAAGTCCGCGGCGACGCCGATGACCTCGCGCATCGGCACGGGCTGCCTGCTCGTGGCCGCCAGATCGGCATGGGCCTCCTCGGACCACAGGAACGGATACACGGACACACCCTGCGAGAGGTCCAGGCCCGCCGCGTCCTCACGCCAACCGGGCCACCGCAGCCCGTCGTAGAACGTCTCCAGCCTGCCCGAGAGCAGCCAGGAGACCCACCCGGAGTGCCCCATCTCCATCGCCTCCCACGCCAGCGTGTCGGGAGCGAAGTACGTCATCTGCCCGGGTGCCCCCGGACGGCCCGCCGCCGCGGGATCGCCAGCGTTCAGCGCGAACACCCCACCGACGACGTCGAGGCCGACGACGAGACCTGCCGCGGGATGCCAGACCGGATCGAAGACCGTGGGGAAACGGTTGACCCGCGCCAGACTCGGAAGCCCCCGCTGCGCGGCCGAGCCCCCGCCGAACACGCGCACCCACCCGTGGTCCACGAGCAGTCCGCCGGTGTTCAACGCCAGAGCACCCAGCATCGATCGCGCACCGACCTGCATCTGCAGCAGACTCCGGCGTCCCTCGCCGACGTCGGCGGGCAGCACCTGGACATGCACGGAACTCGCCGCGACCATCTCCTGGAGCTCCGGCCACGCCGGATCGTCCACATCCGCCAACTCGTCGATCCCTCGCATCCGAGGATGGTCGCACCCTTGCGCGTCGCCTCGTCACGCGGGCGACCCTTCAGGCCCGCCGGGCGGGGCTCCCGGCGGAAGGGCCGCGGGAGCGTGTCACTAGGCTCCGGCACCATGATCAGTGATCCCGGGCCCAGCTGCCCGCTTCGCGGGGCCCACCACCCCGAGCCGCCCGTGCATCGCCGCTCCGGCGCGGGCGAGCGGCTGTGACGGCCGACGACTCCACCTCGCCCGTCCCTGCCGGCACGGAGGTCGAGAGCGCACGCGTGGCGCGGATCCTGAACGGGTTGCCGGCGGCTGCACGCGAACTGCTGCTGGAGACGGAGTGGGATGCCCTCCGCCACGCCTACGGGTCCGCCGCGGACGTCCCCGTCTCCCTGTGCTCCCTCGTGGACGAGGATCCCGAGGGGCGGTCCGCGGCGCTGGCCGCGCTGGACACGGCCGTGCTGCACCAGGGCTCGCTCTACACCGTCACCGCGCCCGCGGCGCTGTTCGTCGCCGCGATCCTCGACCACCCCATGGGTCTGGCCGCGCACGAGGGGCATGTCCCGTGGGACGACGGGCCGCCCCGCAGGCTGCGGGCCGCCCTGCTCGCCTGGCTGGGGCAGGTGGCCGAGTCCGCCGCCCACGGGGAGGACCCGGCGAGGGACCGCACCCACTGGCTGTGGGAGCCCTGGCAGGGCGAGATGCGCCGCGAGCCCGGCCCGGACGAGCTCGCCGCACTGCAGGCGTGCCGGGACGCGCGCCCCGCCCTGTACGACGCCGTCGAGCCTTTCCTCACCGCCGCCGAACCCGACGTCCGCGAGGCCGCGCTCGGCGCCGCGATGCCACTCCTCTCCGCCCCGGAGCTCGCAGACCGGGTGCCGCGGGCCGCCGCCCTGCTGCGGGCCGGCCCGGGTGCCGCGCAGGCCCGACGCGAGCGAGCGGGGGTGGCGCGGGCGCTCGGCATGTGGGGGGCGGACACCTCCGACCTGCTCTCCGACTCCGACCCGGCCGTACGGGTCTGCGCCGCGCTCGGCCCCACGCACGCCGACCGGCCGCGCGCTCTCGCCGTCCTCCTCGACGCCCTGCGGGACCCGCGGACGACGGACGGCTGGTTCCCCGAGCCGCTGCCCGGGCTCGACGGGTGGTTCCGGTTCACCGTGCTGCGTTCCGCGCTCGCCCTGGCCGAATCGTTCGAGGAGGTGGCGCCGGTGGCCGTCGGCATCGTGGCCACCGGCGGCGGGGCGGTCACCGACTTCGAACGCGGGCCGATCCTCCTCAGAGCTTTCCCCGGTGGCCACGACCCTGCCCGCCCGCTCACCTCCGCCCAGCGCGACCTGCTGCGGGCCTTCGTGGACGGGGACGAGGCGACGGGCGGCATCGGCGGAAACGGCTTGTGGTTCCGCGCGGCCGGGCTTCCCGTGGACCGGGAGGGCATCGCCGCGTTGCTGTGACAATGGCCTGCCGCCTGCCGCCTGCCGCCTGCCGCCTGCCGCCTGCCGCCTGGTGCCCGGTTCGGCGCCCGGTACCGGTGGTGTCCGGGGACGCTGCCGTGGCCCGGCAGGCGGGTCGACCACCCCGACCCTCCGGCGGCGGCCGCCACCGTCGGCCAAGTCCGCGCCGTGCAGGGGCTGATGGCAGACTGAAGAGATGATCGACGATCTCCCCGGCGGCCTGACGGCTCGGCACCTCGCGGACGAGGACCATCTCCGGGTGCTCGCCGTGCTGGACACGTGGTGGGGCGGCCTGAAAGGGCGGGCGGGGTCGACGGAACGGGCGCTGCTTCTGCCCCGGCTGTACTTCCAGCATTTCACCACCACCAGTTTCCTGGTCGAACACGACAGCGGGGAGGTGGCCGCCTTCCTGGTCGGCTTCCTGTCACCGGCCCAGCCCGACACCGCCTATGTGCACTTCGTCGGCGTCGACCCGGCACTGCACGGTCAGGGCATCGGGAGCACCCTCTACCGGGCCTTCTTCGCGCTGGCCCAGTCCCACGGGCGCCGTCACGTGCACTGCATCACCAGCCCGGAGAACGCCGCGTCGCGGGCATTCCACACTCGGCTCGGGTTCACGGCCTCGGCCGTGCAGAGGGACTACGACGGCCCAGGACTCGACCGGGTGGCGTTCACCCTCGACCTCTCCGCGGATCCGCCGGCCGCCCGCGGCGGGACGATGTCCCCGTTCGGCAGATGAGTCACGAGCCGGGTGACCGACCGTCGTCTCCGCGCCAGGTGACGCCGGTGGGCGCGGCGGTGCGTGGAGGCCGGCGGAAGGAGTGTCGTCACCTTTCGGGGGTGCGGTTCGTCAGGGAGGCGATGCCGTCGGCACCGGCCGCCTCGCAGCCGCGCGCCGTGCCGTGCGGGCGCGTGCCGTGCCCGGGGCGTCGGGGCCGGTGTGGAACAGTTGAAGAGCACCCCGATTGCGAGGAGGCCCAGCGGTGGACGTACCCGAGACGATGCGGGCCGTGCGCATCACGGCGCACGGCGGACCGGAGGTACTCGAGCCGGCGGAGGTGCCGGTGCCTGTCCCGGCGACGGGGGAGGTGCTGATCCGAGTGGCCGCGGTGGCGCTGAACAACACGGACCTGTGGACCCGGGAGGGTGCCTACGGCGTGGCCGGGGACGGGAAGGCGCTGTCGGGCTGGCGGGGGCCGGTCGCCTTCCCGCGCATCCAGGGGGCCGACGTGGCCGGCCATGTCGTGGCGGCCGGCACCGATGTGGACCCGCGGCTCGCCGGGCGCCGCGTCGTCGTCGATCCGGCGGTCTACGACGCCGACGGCCCGGACGCGAACCCGGTGGGGCTGATGGGCAGTGAGCGCGACGGGGGCTACGCCCAGTACGTGACCGCCCCGGCGGAGCGCGTCCACGACATGACGGCGTCCCCGTTGACGGACGATCAGCTCGCCGCGCTGCCGACGGCCTACGGCACCGCCCTGGGCATGGTCGAGAGGGGCCGGCTGCGCCGGGGGGAGACCGCCCTCGTCACCGGAGCGTCCGGGGGTGTCGGACTCGCGCTGGTGCAGATCGCCCGCGCCCGTGGAGCGCGGGTGCTCGCCCTCACCAGCGGCACCAAGGCGGACCTCGTGCGGCAGGCCGGCGCGCACGACGTCGCCGACCGTGCCGGGGACGTCGCCGGCCAGGTCCGCGCCCTCGCCCCCGACGGCGTCGACGTCGTGCTCGACGTCGTGGCCGGCGAACTGGTGGCCGAGGCGATGCCGCTGCTGCGCGAGAGCGGGCGATGGGTCGTCGCCGGCGCGCTGGGCGGCTACGACGTCTCCTTCGACGTGCGCCGTCTCTACCTGCGCAACGCCCAGCTGATCGGCTCGTCGATGCACACGCCCGCCCACTTCGCCCTCCTGATGGACCTGGCCCGCCGCGGCGAGGTCCAGCCGGTCGTCTCCGCGGCGTTCCCCCTGGCCCAGGCCGGCCGGGCGCAGGAGGAACTCGCCCGCCGGGCACACGTGGGAAAGATCGTCATGCACCCGTGAGAGCTGCGGCCGACACACCGGTGCGGGCCGCCGGGCGACCGCAACCGCACGAGCAGCCGCGAAAGCGTAACCTCCGGATCACGCATACCGTGTGGGCGGACGGAGCGAGGTGGCGACGGCCACCGCCGATCCGGTGCGCCGCGAGATCCTCACGATGCGGCGCCGCGGCCTCTGCCCCGCGCAGAGGGCGCACGTCGAACCCCTGGCCCGAGCCACGCAGTCACCCCGTGCCGGCTGTGGCCGCACCGCGGCCCCCCGGCGAAGACGCGGTGACCACACAGGCCGTCAGTACCGGGGCCGTGTACTGGGCAGTGCGCGCAGTGCGGGCCATCGTTCCAGCAGACGTACGGCCAGAGCCGCGCTGAGCTGCCCGAGTTCGTGCAGACGGTCGTGGTCGCGGGTCAGGTCGGCGACCACGCCCAGTCGGTGGACGAGGCGTTCCCGGGCGGAGAAGCAGCCCCATGCGAAGTCCTCGGCGGGTACCCGGGCGAGGTGGTCGACGGACCCGCGGTGGGCGCGCTCGACGAGTGCGTCGCCCCGGATCAGCCAGCCGGCGCAGGCGTCGGCGAGATCGCCGGGAACGTCCCTGCCGGTGAGGCCGCGCCAGGTGGCCCGGTAGACGGCCTCGGCCTCCGCGAGCGGCGCGGCCGTGGCCGCCATCGCGCACCAGCAGGTCGGGAAACCGATGCGCAGGTAGGCGAGTTCGACCAGGCCGTTGCCCAGCGACGCCTGCTCGAAGTCCACGAACCGGACGCCCGCGGCGGTGCGCAGGTCGTTGCCGGGGCAGGGGTCCCCGTGCAGCAGCGCATGGTGGGGCGTCGGGTCGAGCCGGTCGATCAGGGCGGCGAGTTCGTCCGGCGCCCCGGGTGGGACGGGGACGTCGAGGGCCCCGGCGAGTGCGAGGAAGGACTCGGCGTCGGCGTCCGCCGGCCCGGACCAGGCGGGGAGCGTTCCCTTGTCGCCCGGCCCGGTGAGCGCGTGCAGTCGGGCGAGGGACTCGGCGTAGCCGGGCATCCAGTCGTCGGCCGCGCCGAGGTCGTCCAGGTGCTCCAGGACCATCACGCGCGAGGGCGCGTCCGTGCCGAGGAGTGCGGGTGCCACGCTCGGCCGGGTCGCCCGCGCGGCGAGCCGCAGCGCGGCGACCTCCCGCGCATAGCGCGCGTCCCCGTCCGGTCCGGTCCCCCCACCGTCGGCGATCTGTTTGACGATCACCCGGTCGCCGCCGCGCAGTTCGACCCGCCACACCCGGGAGCGCGGGCTGCTGTCCAGGAGCGTGGCCCGGGTGGGGGAGCCCAGCGCGGAACGCAGTTCGTCGCTGATCGGCAGCCGGATCGCCATGACGGCCAGCGTAGGGCCTTCCCAGCGCGGGGCACGGACACGTCGGTCTCCCCGCGACGGACCGACGGCCGAACGGCGAGCCCGATCCCGCCGGTCCGGACGACGAGAAGACGCGCGACGCACCGCCACGCACACCCCGGTGCCCGGACCGGGGCAACGCCAGGCGGCTACCAGCCGAAACCGGTCCACTGTCCTTCGGAGACCACCTCGACCGTGCCGTCGACGACCTTGACGGCCGTCTGCTCGTCGATGGCGTAGGCCGGGACACCGAGACCGGCCGCCCACCGCTCCGCATCGGCCGGCATGTTCCCCGGCCACGCGTTCAGGTGAGGGAAGAGGGAGAAGCCGACGATCCCGAGGGTGCGGTCGTCCTGTGCCGACGGCCACTCGACGAAGTACGGGCCGATCCTCGGGGTCACCACCATGCTGCCGGCGCTCACCCCCACCCAGACCGTGTCCGGCAGCGACGGCAGGAGATCGGCCAGCCCTGACTCCCGCATCCAGTGGCACAGGTAGGTGGCGTCGCCGCCGTCGACGAGGAGCACGTCGGCCTCCTGGACCCAGGGCACCCACCGCTCGGTGCCCATGGAGGGCAGTGCGGTGAGTTCGAGTACACCGAGCGATGCCCATCCCAGGCCGGAGAAGTGCCGCCACGCCGGCTCGGCGGCGACGAAGCCCCGCACCGACGCCGGACCGCACATCGGGTGGCCCCACTGCGCTGTCGGAATGCACAGGGCGTGGCACTCGGCGACCGGCTTGCCGAGCAGTTCCTCCAGCGCCGCGTGAATGCTCGGGTTCGTGACGCCGCCCGACGTGAGCAAGAACTTCACCGTTCCTCCGGAGCCGAATCGAGAGTGACCTTCGGTGGTGCAGACCGGTCCCGGCACCCGAACTCATCGCGGCGGGAGGCGCCTTCTGCCCCGCGTCACCCCCGGCGGGCTGCTTCGTGCGCCTCCAGACCCGTCTCGCCCGGGGCGATGTGCGGACGCAGGACCAGGTCCTCGTCGTAGTCGCCGCCGCTCTCGCTGCGGTAGGGCAGCGGGTCCTCGGTGAAGAGGGTGGCGAGGCGGGCCGCCAGCCGGTCCGCCGCCTCGGCCGCGTGACCCTCGTCGGCGCGGTCGGCGGAGGGGACGAGCAGGGGCTCCAGAGCCGCCATGCCCGTGTAGAAGTAGGTGCCGTGCAGCAGCGGCCAGAGGATCTGCGACAGCGAGCCGTGGATGCCCCGGGGCGCCATCGACGTGCCCCGCGCCCCGGCGGTGACCACGGTCAGCGCCCGCTTCCCGGCGAGCGCGCCGGCTCCGTAGCGTTCCCCCGTGCCGTAACCGAGGCCCTTGACGAGGACGCGGTCGAACCAGCCCTTGAGGATCGCCGGCGGGCCGTACCACCAGAGCGGGAACTGGACCACCAGCGCGTCGGCACGGAGCAGCTTCTCCTGCTCGGCGCGGACCTCCGGGGCGATGCGGCCCGAGACGAGCGCCTCGTGCGAGGCGTCGGCGACGAGGAGGCGGCCGGTGTGGTCCGGGTAGTCGGCGGCGGTGACGACGGGATCCCAGCCCATGGCGTAGAGATCGGATTCGGTGACCGTGTGTCCCAACGCGCGGGCCGCACGGACACCCTCTCGTGAGAGGTGCGCGGTGAGGGAAGCGGGTTCGGGGTGGGCGGAAAGCCAGAGAATCTCCATTCCGGGCGCCCTACCCCGTGGAGGGTGCCCCACGCCCCGGCCGGCGGCCCCCACGCCCCGGCCCGGAACGATGCGACGAGCCGGGGCCACCGGCACCTTCCGGGCCGCGCGCCGACGTACCGCCGGACGCAACCCCCGTACGGCGAACCATGCGGATGAGTACGCGGCCTCAGGTCCGGGGGGCCTCCGTCGCCAAGGATGAGGTCAGCACCGTCGACCTCTGGAGAACGCCCGTGCTCAGCCGCCTCGCCGACGTCCTGGTCCCCGCCTTCGGCCGCCTCACCGTGACCACTCATCCCGACTGCGACCTCGCACCGGGCAGCATCCTCGCCGCCAATCACACCTCGCTCGCCGACCCCGCCATCGTGATCGCCGCACTGCACCGCCTGGGCGTCGAACCGGTCGTCATGGCCACCGCCGGCCTGTGGCGGGTGCCCGTGCTCGGCCGCCGCCTCACCCGCGAAGGACACATCCCCGTCCACCGGGGCGACCGGCACGCCTCGGCCGCGCTCGACGTGGCCGCTCGCGCCCTCGAGCAGGGCCGGCACCTGCTCATCTACGCCGAGGGCGGCCTGCCCCGCCGCAGGGACGCCGCGGAGGCACCTCCCGGCGACTTCCGCACCGGCCTGGCCCGCCTCGCCGAGCGCACCGGCGCTCCCGTCGTGCCCGTCGGCCAGGCCGGGGCCCGCCGCGTCACGTCGGGCGGCACCGTCAAGCAGATCGCGGGACTCGTCACGTCTCCGCTGCGCCGTCCCGAGTTCCACGTCCACGTGGCTGCCCCGGTCGTGCTGACCGGCGGCAGCGCCGTCGCCACGACGCTGGCCCGTACCGCCGTCACCAGCGCATGGCGGACGGCGGCCGCCCACCTCGACGAGCCGGCCGCACTCGTCGCACAGCCCCGGCCGGCGGCCTCCGGCCGGTGCCTGCCCACGACGGAGCCCCGTCCCGCGCCGTCGAGGGCGCTGACCGCCCGCGGTTCGGGCCGGTCCGTCGTGCGCAGCGGGCGCGGGGGCGCCTGAATCCGGTGCACCCGGCAACGCTGCGGGCCGGGAAAACCGCTCGCGGTCCCAGGGGACGGGAGCCGACACTGGTGGGTCGATCACATCGGACAGGAAGAGTGACCTGCGCTGACGTACAACCGTGACACGTCGTCCTTCCCCGAGAACCGTGTGCCGCCCCTCACCTACGAGGGCATCCGGAACTGGGATGAACTCGACCCGGCCCGCCACGCGTTCGTCTGGGACGACGTCGAGGAGGCCCACTTCCGCTCGCTGGTCCGCGAGTGGGTGCCACCCGTGCTCTCCGGCATGGCCGGCTGGTGGCAGGGCGAGCACTGGTGCGAACGTCAGGTGGACGGGATCATCCGGGAGCGGTACGGCACCTGGGCCTGGGGATGGAACTGGTGCTACCGCGACGGCGGGCCCATCGGTCACTGGGGCGGCGGGCCGAGTTCGGTGACCACCCCCGACGAGACGGCGGGACGCGTCGTATCGGCACTGCTGGAGTGGCGGCAGTGGCTGGAGCGAACGGCCCGGCGCTTCGGCGAACTGGCGCCGCCGCCGGCCGCCTCGCCCGAGGACCGCAGCTGGCACCTGGAGCGGGCCTGTGTCCGCCTCGTGACCCACGCGCTGGACTCCGGCGCGGAGGGCGGCTGGCACGGCCAGGCCTCGATCGTCCTGAGCTGGTTCCTCACCAGTACCGGCATGGGCCGGGCCGACGCCGCACGAGCGGTGGAGAGCGCGATCGGTGGCCGGTTCGAGAGCTGGGTCGCCCCGGAGCCGTCGCTGATCGAATCCGTCGGTGAAGACCTCGCCGTCGGCCTCACCGGCCACGCCCCCTACCGCGATCACCGCGACAGGGCGGCTCTGGAGGATCTCCATGACCGCTGCTGACAGCCTCTCGGTCTGGCTGCGCGTGCGCCGTCGGGCCGACTGGCACGACGCGCCGGTACTGCGGCGGATCCCGCCCGGCCGCGACGGGTTCCGGGCGTGGTGCGAGGGGCCGGTGCGGCGGCGCGATCCGATGCGCGCCGAGCGTCTGCTCGCCGCGCACGCCCTGGCCCGGGAGGACGCCGCACGCCGCACCCCGCTGGACTTCGCCGTGCTGGCCGGTTGGCAGCGCGAAGTCCTCGCGGCGACGGAGGCGCCGTTCCGCGTGAGCGACGCCTACGCCAAGGGCGGGCGTGAACGCTACGGCCTGACCCCTCACACGCGGGCCGACTTCGATTCCTGCCTGCGCGAGACGACCGACCCCCACATCCCCCTGGCCGCCCGCGCTGCCCGTGCCTACCTCGATGTGGCCTTCTTCCACCCCTTCGCCGACGGCAACGCCCGCGCCGCGCTGTTGACCCTGGTCCATGTCCTCGCGCGGGAGGGCGTCGTGCTGCGTGAGGTCGGTCCTCTCCAGACCACCCGCTACGCCGACGACCCCGCCGGCGCCGCCGATCTCGCCGCCCTCGTCGGGGTGCTCCACCGGCGCGGGCGCTGAAGCGTCCGGGCGAGAGGTGTTCCGTACGGTTGTCGGCGGTCGGCTTGGCACGAGGCCCGACGGCGCCGTCGTACACAGCCCGCCGGGGTGGGGTGCTCCGGCCGACGGGGCCGGCCGAGGGTGTGGACGAGGGCGGCGCCCCTCGCCCGGGACGCCGACCGGCCTTGCGATGCAGACATAGGCTGATGCTCATGACGCAAGACGATGGAGCGCTGGACAGCCTCGTACGCAAACGGATCCGCGCGCTGCGCGTCGCGCAGGGCTGGTCGCTGGAGGAACTGGCCACCCGCGCCCACCTCAGCCAGTCCTCGCTGAGCCGGATCGAGAACGGGCGGCGGCGCCTCGCGCTGGATCAGCTCGTCACCCTCGCCCGCGCTCTGGACACCACCTTGGACCAGCTCGTGGAGAACGCTGCCGACGACGTCGTCGTCAGCCCGGTGATCGACGGCGCCCACGGCCTGATGCGCTGGCCCGTGAAGGGCGACCCCGGTATGAGTGTCACGCGTCAGCGCATGACCGAACCGCCGCCCGACAATCCCGCCCGGATGCGCGCCCACCCCGGCCGCGAATGGCTCGTCGTGCTCTCCGGCACCGCCATCCTCATGCTCGGCCACCGCCGGTTCCGCATCGAGACCAATCAGGCCGCCGAGTTCCCGACGATGATGCCGCACGCGATCGGAGCCGAGGGCGGCCCGTGCGAGATCATGGGCATCTTCGACCGCGACGCCCGGCGCGGCCACCGGCGTGACCCGGCCGCCGGCCACGACGAACCCGACGGCGCCCAGGGGCCCGGCGCGTAGGCGGCTCCCTCCGGTGGCGAGCGTCCCGTGCGGCGGTGCGGACTTGCGTCGCGGGCAGCGCGCCGGGCCATCTCCTTGCGTAAGACGCAAGCGCCTGTGCGCCAGGCGCATGACGGCTCTACGGTGGAGCCATGACCCACGCACACCAGCACACGTCCCACGGCGACAGTGGCCACCACCACGGGCACGGCCA
This sequence comes from Streptomyces sp. T39, assembly GCF_008042045.1. Classification (GTDB taxonomy): domain Bacteria; phylum Actinomycetota; class Actinomycetes; order Streptomycetales; family Streptomycetaceae; genus Streptomyces. The sequence goes on along the minus strand of NZ_RDBP01000050.1, from coordinate 124,126 downwards.
CGGCGGTGGTCCTGGCGGCCATCCGCTGGACGCCGACGGCGGACAGGCGGAGATCCTCGACCTGGACGCCGAGGTCCTCGCCGAGCACATCGCGTCCATCACCGCCCGGCTGCCGCTGAATGCCGAACCACGCCGGATCGTGGACCTGGGCTGCGGCACCGGTGCGGGCACCTTCGCGCTCCTCGAGCGCTTCCCCGAGGCACACGTCACCGCGGTCGACGCTTCGGCCGGTCACCTGCAGCTCCTGCGCGAGAAGGCGTGCGCCCGCGGCGTCCCGGACCGCGTGCGCACCGTACAGGCCGACCTCGACGCCGGCGACTGGCCCGACCTCGGGACACCGGACCTGGTGTGGGCCTCCGCGTCGATGCACCACATGGCCCACCCCGACCGCACGCTGCGCACGGTCCACGAACTCCTCGTGCCGGGCGGGCTGTTCGCCGTCGTCGAACTGGACGGCTTTCCGCGCTTCCTGCCCCCCGACGCTCCCCAGGGCCGGCCGGGACTCGAGGAGCGCATCCACCGGGCGACCGACGGTTTCCACGCCGAACACGTCCCGCACCGCGGTGCCGACTGGGGGCCGATGCTGACCGCCGCCGGGTTCGCCGTCGAGGACGAGTACACCGTCACCGTCGGCATCGAGGGCAACCGGAGCGAGGCCATCGGCCGTTACGCCCACGGCACACTGCGACGCATCCGCGGCGCCGCCGCACCCGCACTCGACCCGGAGGACCTCGCCGCCCTCGACGAACTGTTGGACGTCGGCAGCAGGCACAGCCTCCTGCACCGCGACGACCTGGTGGTACGCACCGAGCGCACCGTCTGGGCAGCCCGCCGCGCCTGACCTCCGGACCGCCGGCCGCGCCCCGCCCCTGAACATGTCGCGCCGGCCTCCTCGGGGCGGCCCGCTCGGGGCGGACCGGGCCCGTCCGCGGGGCGGCGGGAAAATCGTGGCGGCCGAAGGGCTAGTCGGCGCGCGGCATGGGAAGTTGGCTTGTGTCGGGACGATGCGCACGGTGAAGTGTGATGCGGGGGCGTCATATGAAGATCTTCCTGAGCTGGTCCGGACTGCCGTCCCGGACCTGCGCCGAACGGCTCGCGTCGTGGCTGCGCTACTTCAGCGACGAGATCGAGCCTTTCGTCTCCTCCGACAGCATCAGGAAGGGCGCCCGCGGACTGGACGAGATCAAGAAGCAGCTCGACGAGAGCTCCTTCGGCATCGCCTGCGTGACCCGGGCGAACCTGCACGCCCCGTGGATCACCTTCGAATCGGGCGCCCTGTCCAAGGAGGTCGACGAGCGCAAGGGCCAACTCGTGCCCTTCCTGCTGGAGGGCAGCCACGACGACCTGGAGGCGGCGAGCAGTCCGCTGCGCCAGTTCCAGTCGACCCGGGCACACGACGAGGAGGACGTGCTGAACATGGTGAGGACCATCAACTCCGTCCTGCGCGAGTCGGCCAACCGGCACCCCGACAACACCCGGGTCGACGGCCTCTTCAGGAAGGTGTGGCCCGAACTGCGCGACGCCCTTGCCATGATCGACCTGACGGCGGACACTCCTGAGCAGGCGCTGCCGAGCCGGTCCACGGAGGAGATCCTGGAGGACCTCACCTCACTCATGCGGGAGCAGATCACCAGGATCACCGATCTGGAACAGACCGTCGCCGCGCTGCGCGAGGAACAGACCAGCCTGCCGAGGATCCGGTCCAGGTTCACCGGCGTCTACGAGGAGGCGTCACGCCCCGCGCCGCCGTCGGCCGTGGCCATGGACAACGAGGGGCATGCATGAGCCGGATGACGGGACACCAGGCGCGGCTGCTCTTCGGCACCCGTCTCGGCCTGTCCACGGCGGGTCGCGCCTGCGCGGTCCTGTTCGGTCTGCTGTCCGGCGCCGTCCAGCTGTACCTCGCGTTCTGGCCGCAGAGCTCCCTGCCGCGCCTCACGACGTTCCTCGCCGTCGTCGCCCTCTCGCTGGCCGGCGGCATCCTGATGTCCTGGCCGCGGACCCGGCTCACCCAGGAGTTCCGGCACCCGGAGTTCCAGGTGACGATCGAGGTCGGTGACCTCTTCGAGCAACCGGGGCATCTCGTCGTCGGCAGCAACGACGTGTTCGACACCGACACGCGGGACGATCTGCTGATCGTCCACGGCAGCGTCCAGGGCCAGTTCCTGCACCGGCTGTACGAGGGCGAGACCGCCCGGCTCGACGACGACATCGACGCCGCACTCGCGGGAGTGCCGCCGGTCCTCGTGGAGGACCGGGCGGCGAAGCGGGCGGGGAAGCTCGCCCGCTACCCGCTGGGCACGGTCGCCGTGCTCGGGACCCCGCAGCGCCGCTGCTTCCTCAGCGCCTACGGCACCATGCGCAACGACCTGACGGTCGAATCGGGACCCGTCCAGGTGTGGAACAGCCTGGAGGCCCTGTGGGACGCGGTGCACCTGCACGGCCGCCGCGAGGCGGTGGCCATGCCGGTGATCGGCTCGGCCCTGGCCCGCATCGACAGCATGGACCACGCCGGCCTCATCAAGCTGATCCTGCTCTCCTTCGTCACGAGGTCCCGGCGGTCGGTCATGTGCAAGGAGCTGACGATCGTGGTCCGCCCGGAGGACTATGAGCGGGTGGACATGCTCGAGTTGGCTCTGTTCCTGCGGACACTGTGACCGCCGGACATGTGGGGGAAGGGCTTGGTGTGAACCAGGAACCGGAGCGGACGGACCCACATGTTCCCTACTTCTTCTTCAGCTACGCGCACACCCCGCGCCACGCGACCGACGGCCCGGACCCCGACATGTGGGTGCACCGGCTCTACCGCGACCTCTGCGAGCACATCCTGGGGCTGACGGACCTGCCGGCCGGCGAGCCCGCCGGGTTCATGGACGGCGCCCTGCGGACCGGGGAGGACTGGGGCTCCCGTCTGTCCGCGGCACTGGCCACCTGCCGGGTGTTCGTGCCGCTGTACTCGCCGCGCTACTTCGTCAGCGACCGGTGCGGCCGCGAGTGGCGGGCCTTCGCCCTGCGCCAGGCGCGGGGCGCCGGGCCGCAGGACACCGTCCCGCAGGGGATCGTGCCGGCGCTGTGGACGCCCGTGCACACCGAGCGGCTGCCCGCCGCCGCGCGGAACCTGGTCCACGGCCACGAGCGGTTCGGCCCGCGCTACGCGTCCGAGGGCCTGTACTCCCTGATGAAGCTGCGCCGGTACCGGAGCGAGTACGAGCACGCCGTCCTGCTGCTGGCGCGGGCGATCGTCACCACGGCCCAGCAGAACCCGGTGCCCCGGGGCGAACCCCTGGACCTGGCGGACCTGCCCAACGCCTTCGGGTCGCCGCCCGTGCTGCGCCGGCTGCGCATCGTGGTCGCCGCGCCCAGCAGCGGCGAACTGCCGCAGGGCCGCTCGGAACGCTGCTACGGCCCCTCCCCGGTCGACTGGAACCCCTACCGTGAGAGCGACGCGGCCGCGGCGCGGCCGCTCGCGGACTTCGCCGCGGAGCAGGTGCGCGGGCTCGACTACCTCACCACCGTCGAGCCCCTGGACCAGGCGGCCGGCGATCTCCTCGCGGAGGAGCACCCGTCGGCACCGACGGTGATGCTGGTCGACCACTGGGCGCTCACCGATCCCGGGCAGCGGGAGCTGCTCACCCGGGTGGACGCGGCGGCCCAGCCCTGGCTCGTGGTCGTCGTCCCGTGGGACCGCGCCGACCCGGACAACGACACCGCGGGCGCGGAACTGCAGTCGGCGCTGGAGAACACCCTGCCCCGCACGCTGCAGCGGGGACGCAGCGTCTCCCGGGCCGCGACGGGCGGAGTGCCCTCGCTGGCCGCGTTCGCCGACATCCTTCCCACGGTCATCCAGTGGGCTGCGGCGCAGTTCCTCCGGCACGTGGTGCCCGTGTACCCGCCCGCCGGCCCGCACTTCCTCCGGCCGAGGCTGCGCGGCCCCGCCCCGGAGCCGGAGAGCGGCCCGGGAGACGCCTGATGCCCCCCGGCTCCGAGGGGCGGATCGTCACCTTCTACTCCCAGAAGGGCGGCACCGGGCGGACGATGGCCCTGGCCAACGTCGCATGGATCCTGGCCTCCAACGGGTACCACGTGCTGGCCGCCGACTGGGACGTGGAAGCACCGGGTCTGCACCGCTGGTTCCACCCGTTCCTGGACGCCGCGACCTCGGCGGCCACCACGGGCGTGCTCAACCTGTTCTCGGGCTACGTCACGGAATGGCGCACCACACCGGGCACCGAGTCGGCGGCCGATCTCAGGCAGCGCCTGGCCAGGGTCCTGCCCCACGCCGTCTCCGTCGACTGGGACTTCCCCGACGGCGGAAGCCTCGACTACATGCCGGCCGGGCGGCAGGACGGCGAGTACCTGACGCACCTGATGGACTTCAGCTGGCGGGAGTTCACCGACCGGTTCAAGGGCGCGCGGTTCCTGGAGGCGCTGCGTCACGACATGAAGACCCACTACGACTTCACACTGATCGACAGCCGCTGCGGCGTGAGCGACCTGGTCGGGCTGTGCACCATCGACATGCCGGACATCCTGGTCAACTGCTTCACCCTGAGCTCCCAGAGCATCGACGGCGCGGCCCGCATGGCCCGCTCCATACTCCGGGACGTCCATCCCCGTCCCCTGCGCATCGTGCCCGTCGCGATGCGGGTCGCCGACGGCCAGGACACCCGCCTCGCCGCCGCCCGTGAACTCGTCCGCACCAGCTTCCGGGAACTGCCGCCCGGCACCCGGTCCGCCCTGGACGTCCCGCACCGGCCGGACTACGCCTACGAGGAGACGCTCGCCGTCTTCGGCGACCCCCCGGGGGATCCGGACAGCCTGCTGGCGGCCTTCGAGCGGCTGACGGAGCGGATCACCGAGGGCCGCGTACGGCGGCTCGCGCCGCTCGACGACGAGCTGCGCAGACGTCATCTCGCCTCCTACGTCAGGCCGTTGTCCCCCATCGCGACACCGCTTCGGCTGTGGTACGCCCCCCAGGACCGGATGTGGGCCGACTGGGCCGACTGGCTGCTCACCGGCTCCGGCTTCGAGGTGATCGCCCCCGGCACCGGCAAGGAGCCGGGCGCCCGGGGCGAAGCCCCCCGCACGCTCGCGCTGCTGTCGTCGTCCTTCCTGCGCTCGCCCCAGTCCCGGACCCTGTGGGAGAGCATGGACGAGCCCGGAGCGCTCCGCCCCGGAGAGCTGATCCCGCTACGGATCGAGCCCGTCCCGCTCACGCCCCCGTTCAGCGACCACGAAGCCGTCGACCTGACCTCCCTCGACGAGCGGGGGGCCGCCACGGCCCTGCTGCGCGGCGTGGGCCTGTCCGGCGGCGAGGCCGAGCGGGCGCTGGACTCGGCCCGGCCGCGGTTCCCGCTCCGCACCCCGGACGTGTGGGAGGCACCGGCGCGCAACCCCTTCTTCGTGGGCCGCGACCGGCTGCTGGACGAGCTCGACGCCACCTTGCGGGTCAGCCGGCAGCGGGCCGTGATCCTCCCGCACGACGGTCTCGACGCCACCGGTCGCACCCAGCTGGCGGTCGAGTACGCCCACCGCTTCCGGGCGGCCTACGACCTGGTGTGGTGGATCCGCGCGCACAGCCGGGAAGCGGTCCTGCTGTCGCTGGCGCAGCTGGCCGAACGGCTCGGCCTGCGGGGCGGCGACGACGTGCCCGCCGCCGCGCGCCGGGCCCTCGACGCGCTGGACTCGGGTGCGCAGAGCGGCCGATGGCTTCTGACCTACGACAACGCCGGCGGCCCGGCGTCCCTGTCGGGGCTGCTTCCCGTCGGCACCCACGGACACGTCCTGGTGACCTCCCGGGACGGCCTGTGGAGCGAGACCATGCATCCCGTACGGGTCGGCGCCTTCAGCCGGGAGCAGAGCATCGAGCTGCTGCGGCGGCGGGCGCCGGCGCTCCCGGCGGCGGACGCGGACCGGATCGCCGCCGCGGTGGGGGACCTCCCGCTCGCCGTCGCGCAGGCCGGGGCGTGGCTCGCGCAGTCCCCGTCGGCGCACGACTACCTGCACCGCCTGACCGTCCGCGGCGACGGCCGCACCGGGAGCCGGGAGGACGATCCGGCCGCCGTCACGACCCGGGTGGCCCTCGACGCGCTCGCCGAGCGGGCTCCCGCGGCGCTGCGGCTGCTCGCGCTGTGCGGCCGGCTCGCGCCGCTGCCGCTCCCGCTGGCACTGGCGTACACCGGCACCGCGCTGGGTCTGCTGCGCGGGCACGACGCCTCCCTGCACGGGCCGATGCTGGTCGACCGGGAGCTGCAGGAACTCAGCCGGCTGGGCCTCGCGGAGGTCGACCAGGCCGGTCACACCCTGAGGGTGCACCGGGTCGTGCAGCGCCTGGTGCGGGCCTTCGCGCCCGGGGGCGAGGCCGACGAGGTCCGCCACGAGGCGCACCGGTTCCTCGCCGCGGGCGCCCCGCGGCGCGACGACACCGCCGCCGAGACCGACGACCCGGTGTTCGAGCGGCTCTGGCCCCACCTGGACCACGCCGCCGCGGACGAGTGCCGCGACAGCGAGACCCGGGCGGTGCTGCTGGAGCGGGTGCGACGCACCGCCCGCTACGGCATGCCGGCCCGGGCGCTCGAAGTCGGCCGCCGGCTGGACCGCAGCTGGACCGCGGCGGACGGGGGAGACGACGGCCAGCAGGTGCTGCAGCTGCGCAACCACCAGGCGGATGCGCTGCGCAGCCTCGGCGCCTTCGACGAGGCGCACGCCCTGGACTCCCGCACCCTGGCGCGGCAGCGCGGGCTGTTGCCGCCCGGACACGCGCACACCCTGATCACCGCGGCGGGCCTGGCGGAGGACCTGAGGGCGCTGGGCCGGTTCGGCGAGGCGGTCGAACTCGCGCGCGAGGTGCACACCGGCTTCCACGACCTGTTCGGCGAGGAGCACCCGCAGACGCTGACCGCCGCCGAGTCCCTGGCCCGTTCGCTGCGCCTGGTGGGGGAGTACCCGGCGTCGCGGGAGCGCAGCCTGGCCACCTGGCAGCGCCAGTGCCAGGTCCTCGGACACGGCCATCCGTCGGCGCTGGCGTCCGCCCTGGGGCTCGCCCGGGACCTGCGCGAGACGGGCGACTACGCGGGGTCCGTTCGCGTCCTGCGACCCGCCCTGGAGGAACTGCGGGGCCGCGACACCCACGGCGCGCTGCGCGCCACCGTCAGTCTGTCCGTCTCCCTGCGCCGTGTCGGACAGCGTCCCGAGGCCGACGCGCTCGCCCTGGACGCGGAGAAGGGCTACACGACGGCACGGGACCCGGACGGCCCCGACGCCCTGGTGTGCGGCGTCAACCTGGCGGCCCTGACCGCGGACGCGGGCGACCTGGCCGGTGCGCGCGGCGTGATCGGCCGCCTGAGGCACGGTGTCGCCCGGCTCCGGGGCCCCGAGCACCCGGACAACGCGGTGTGCGACCACAACCTCGCGGCGTGGCTGCGCACCGCCGGGGAGACCGACGAGGCACTGGCGGCGGCCACGCGGACCGTCCGGTCCTTCGGCACGCACCTCGGCGACGCCCACCCCTATACCCTGTGCGGGCGGGTGACGATGGCCAACGCCCTGGCCGACCTCGGGCGGTTCACCGAGGCCGAGAGCATGACGCGGGACTGCGCCCGGGCCCTCCGCGCCCACCTGGGGGACGGTCATCCGGACACCTTGATCGCCGAACTGTGCCTGGCGGTCACCCTGCGCTCCATGGGCCGCACGGCGGAGGCCGGCCGGCTGCGGGGCCGCGCGGTGAGCGCGCTCGACAGACGGCTCGGCTCCGGTCATCCCTGGACGGAGGCGGGCCGCGGCTGGCAGCGGATCGACCGGGATCTGGAGTTCCTGCTGCCCGCCTGACCCCTGCCGATCCGGCGCACCGTACGGCTTTCCGCCAGGAACCCGGGACACCTGACGGGAAATCAGCCCTTGCGCAGAGGATCTTGCGACACGCATTGCCCACCTCGTACAGGGGCTGCGAAGATGGGACGGTCATGCTCGGCGGAAACGTCTCCGCGCACCAGATCCACTCCAGCCCCGGACTCTCGCCGTCCCCGGTGTGTGGGCAGACGGCCCCGAACCAAGGTGAAACCGACGCAGATGAAGATCTCGGTCATGAAACCCGCAGTCAAGCCCCTCACGGAAGCCCCTGCCGCCGGAAGAACACCGCTCGCGGAGATCCGCACCCGCGGGACCGAGCTCACCGCGGCCGTGCGGCGATCGGCGCGGGTCCCGGCCAGGGACCGTGCCGGCACGCACCGCACCTTCAACTCCGCCCTCTAGCCCGGTGGGCGGGCCGTCGCACGGCGCTGTGGGCGAGGGGGACGGAGGTGACCATCCGGGAACTGGTCCTGAAGGTCCACAGCAGATGCGACCTGGCGTGTGACCACTGCTACGTCTACCGGCACGCGGACCAGAGCTGGCGCAGGACGCCGCCGCTGATCGCCGAGGAGACGGTCCGTCAGGTCGCCCGGAGACTCGCCGAATACGCGCACGAGCAGCGTCTCCCGTCGGTCTCGGTCATCCTGCACGGCGGTGAGCCGCTGCTCGCCGGCCCGGACCGGCTCCGGTCGATCTGCGCGGAGCTCACCGGCGCCCTCGCCCCGGTGACCCGCCTCGACCTGCACATCCACACCAACGGGGTGCGCCTGAACCGCGCCCATCTGACGGTGTTCGAGGAGTTCGGCGTCAAGGTCGGCCTCTCCCTGGACGGCGACCGGGCCGCGAACGACCGGCACCGGCTCGACCACCGCGGCCGCAGCAGCTTCGACCGGGTGCGGCGCGGCATCGAACTGCTCCGTCTGCCCCCGTACCGACACCTCTTCCAGGGGCTGCTGTGCACGGTCGACGTGGCCAACGACCCGGTCGTGGTGCACGACGCGCTGACCGCCCTCGAACCGCCGCTCGTGGACTACCTTCTGCCCCACGCCACCTGGGACGTACCACCGCCTCCGGGGCGAGCGGGCGTGTCCACGCCGTACGCCGACTGGCTCCTGCGGATCTTCGACCGCTGGGACGAGCAGGGGCGCCCGGTGCCCGTGCGGACCTTCGACTCGATCCTCAGCACGCTGCGCGGCGGCCCCCCGCTGGCGGAGGCCCTGGGGCTCCCCCCGGGCGGCATCGCGGTCGTCGAGACCGACGGCACGATCACACGGTCCGACTCGCTCAAGATCGTCTACGACGGCGCACCCGCCACCGGGTACGACGTCTTCCGGCACAGCCTGGGGGAGTTCGCCGAGGGCACCGAGGTCCCCTCCGGCCCCGGCGCGCTCAGCGAGACCTGCCGGCGGTGCCGCGTCCTGGCCGACTGCGGCGGAGGACTGTACGCCCACCGCTACCGCAGCGGCCGGGGCTTCGGCAACCCGTCGGTGTACTGCACCGACCTGCGCGCCCTCATCGAGGGCATCGCGGAGCGGATCACGGAGCGGGCGCTCGCCCCGGCCGTGACGGGCGCCGGCGAACTCGGCCGAGCGCGGCTGCGACTGGACAGGGCGCTGCTCGCGGAGGTGAACACCTCGCTCGCCGGTGACGCGTGCTGGGACGAGGCATGGCGGCTCCTCGTCCGCCTGGACGCCGACGCGAGAACGGCACCCCACCTCGACGCCGTCGTCTCCCATCCCTACCTCCGCCCGTCCCTGATGGACGCCTGGGACGGGGCGGCGGATCTGCCGCGCTTCATGGCGGCCGCCGCGGCCGCGGCGCTGCGCGCCGGCGTCGAGGCGAACCTGTGCTGGGAGCAGCCGGACCCCGTGGTCCACCTGCCGACCCTGGGCACCGCGCTGCTGTCACGGGCCGGGTGGGTGGAGTTCCGGATCGGCTCGGGCGGGTTCCGGGTGGGCGGCGGCCCACAGGCCGGCGTGCCCGGCGCCCCGCCACCCGTGCTGCGGACGTGGCGGCCACTGGCGTCTCTGTCCCGAGGCCACGGCCGCACGCTGTCCATCGACGACGCCGACCCGTTCCGTGACTGCTTCCCCGCGGCCGCCACCCCACCGCTCGACCCCGGCCCGCTGGAAGAGTTCCGCGGCCGGCTGGCCACCGCCTACGGCCTCCTCGACGAACGCGAGCCCGGCTGGCGGGACGGCGCCAACGCCTCTGCGGCGACGACGGTCACTCCGCTCACCGCCGGTGCCGGGCTGCACCTGGGCACCTGCGGCAGCGGCGCGCTGGGGGTGGCGGTCGACGTCGAGCCGGAGGACTTCGTGCGCGAACTGCCCCGGCTCGGCCGCAGGGCGCGGCTCGCCGCCCTGCGCGAGGTGGTCGACCTGCATCTGCCGGGCAGCCCGGCGGAGCGGCTCCTCGACCTCGCGAGCGAACACATCGGCGCGGCCGCCCGTTCGTCGCCGTACGCCGGTCCCGCGCGCCTGCTGGCCGGCCGCGCCCTGAGCGAACTGTCCGGCCTGCCTCCGCGCGAACTCACCGAGAACGGCGTCCACCTGGCCGAGGAACTGCGCGCGGAATGGACGGCCCTGCATGACTGACGGCACCCGGCTCGTCCGCTTCCTGCGCGGTCTGGGCGTCCGGCACGCGGGAGTTGTGCTGGCGCACGCCTCCCTGAGCGGCACCGGCCTGGCCCCCGCCGCGGTGCGCGACGCCCTGCTGCGGGTCCTCGGCCCCGAAGGCACGCTCGTCACCCCGGCCTTCACCCCGGAGAACTCCGACACCTCCGACCGCCACCACGCCCTCACCGCGCACCTGACGGACCGCGGGCGGGCCGCCTACCGGGCGGGCATGCCCCCGTTCGACCCGGACGTCACCCCGTGTCCCGCCGTCGGCGCGCTGGCCGACTGCGTGCGATCGACCCCCGGCGCGGTGCGCAGCGCGCACCCCCAGACCTCCTTCGCCGCGCTCGGCCCCCGCGCCCGCGACCTGCTCGCCGTCCACGACCTGCCGTGCCACCTGGGCGAACGGTCCCCCCTGGCGCCGCTGTACGCGCTGGACGCGCAGATCCTGCTCTTCCGGGTGGGGTTCGCGGCGTGCAGCGCCCTCCATCTCGCCGAGTACCGCCTGACGCCCCCGCCGCCGACCCGGACCTACCGCTGCGTGACGGGCGACGGGTGGGTCTCCTACGAGGACATCGAGCTCGACGACGGCGACTTCGCCGCGATCGGAACGCTGCTCCCGCGCGGTCTGCGCACCGAGGGGGAATTCGCCGGAAAGACGTGCACCGTCGCGGGGATGCGGGACACTGTGGATGCCGCTCGGCGTGAGATGTCCGGATACAGGCGGAGACGGCAGGAAACCAGCCGCGCGGAGGAGAACCGGGTGGGGCACGGCGGGGACGTCGGCCGCACGATGCCGCCGGCCGGCGCCCCGGGGCACCGGCCGGCGGGGCAGCCGCGCGACAGCACGACCCCGGAACGCGCCGGCCCACCGCCCCGCGCGCCGGCCGGTGAATCCCCCTGCGCGTCAGGGGCCGACAAGGGAGGAACGGCATGACGGCGCGCCGGAGTGGACGCATCATCACCTTCTACTCGTACAAGGGCGGCACGGGCCGGACCATGGCCCTGGCGAACACGGCGTGGATCCTCGCCGCCAACGGCGCACGCGTGCTGACCGTCGACTGGGACCTCGAAGCCCCCGGGCTCCACCGCTTCTTCCACCCGTTCCTCGACCCCAGCACACTCGCGGCCACCCACGGCGTGATCGACATGATCACCGAGTACTCGTGGGCGGCGACCAACAGCAACCACCGCTCCGGCGCCTGGCACCGCGAGTACGCGCGCGTCGGCCGGCACGCGGTGTCACTCGACCCCGAACCCTTCGGCCTGTCGTTCCCCGACGGGGGCACGCTCGACTTCCTGTCCGCGGGACAGCAGAACCGCGCCTACGCGGGCACCGTGTCCTCCTTCGAGTGGGACAACTTCTACGACCGCCTCGGCGGCGGCGTCTTCCTGGACGCGCTGCGCGAGGACATGAAGGAGTCGTACGACTACGTCCTCATCGACAGCCGCACCGGACTGTCGGACAGCGCCGACATCTGCACCATCCAGATGCCCGACGTCCTCGTCGACTGCTTCACCCTCAGCGACCAGGCGCTGGAGGGCGGCGCCGCCGTGGCCCGGACCGTCGAAGCCGACTACCGCGACCGGCGGATCCGGGTGCTCCCCGTACCGATGCGTGTCGACGACCACGAGAAGGAGAAGGTCGACGCGGGACGGGCACTGGCACGCCTGAAGTTCGCCGGGCTGCCCAGGGGAACGGACGGCGAGCCGCTCGCCCCGGCGCTCATGGACGAGTACTGGGGCGCGGTCGAGATCCCGTACCGCCCCTACTACGCCTACGAGGAGACGCTCGCGACGATCGGCGAACGGGCCGGCGTGTCGAGCTCGCTGCTGTCCGCCTTCGAGCGCCTCACCACGGTCGTCTCCGACGGCGAGGTGACCCGGCTGCCGACCATCCCCGAGCCGGTGCGGCAGCGCTGCCTGTCCGCCTACACCCGCCGCATGCCGGCCACCCTGGCGGCGGACGTCCTCGTCGTGTTCGCGGGCGAGGACCGGATGTGGGCCGAGTGGCTGGAGGGGGCTCTCAAACCGTACTGCTCGCAGCTGACGCTGCACGACGTGTCGATCAGTGTCCCGGAGCGTCCGGACCCGGCCACCCGCACGCTGCTCCTCACCTCGGAGGCCTTCCTGCACGCCCGTCACGGGAGGGCCGCGTGGCGCGTGTTCACCGACTCCGCCCCGGGCCTGCCGCACGCCGAGGTGACACGGCTGAGGGTGGACGCCGTGCAGATGCCCGGCTCCGACCGGGAGCCCGCCTCGGTGGACCTCAGCCGCATGGACGAGGCCGAGTGCGCCGCCAAGGTCTTCCGGGCGCTGAAGCTGACGCAGGAGGAGGCATCCGCCGCCAGGACGGGCGCGCGCTTCCCGGGCAGCAGGCCGGCGATCTTCAACGCCCCCAGCCGCAACACCGTCTTCACCGGCCGCGCCGCGGCCCTCGAACAGCTCCGCTCGAAGCTCGGCGAAGGCATCTCCGTCGTGCTGCCCCAGCCCCAGACGCTCTACGGGCTCGGCGGCGTGGGCAAGACGCAGATCGTCCTGGAGTACGTGCACCGCTTCCTCGCGGACTACGACCTCGTGTGGTGGATCGACGCGGAGCGCTTCGACTCCATCGTCGCCTCCCTCGCGAAACTCGGTGCGCAGATCGGCGCACCCGGCGGTGACGACATCGCCCAGGTGTGCGCGGAGGTCGTCCGGATGCTGGCGTCCGGTGCACCGACCAGCCGGTGGCTGCTCGTCTTCGACAACGCCGACGACCCCGAGACGCTCAAGCGGTTCTTCCCGGCCGGCGGACACATCCTGATCACGTCGCGGAACCAGGCGTGGGCGCAGCAGGGGACCGCGCTGGCCGTCGACGTGTTCCCGCGCGAGGAGAGCGTCGAGCACCTCACCCGGAAGGCTCCCGGACTGAGCGCCGAGGAGGCGGACCGCGTGGCGGACGCCCTGGGCGATCTGCCGCTGGCCGTCGAACAGGCCGCCGCGTGGCTGGCCGAGACGGCCACGCCGACCGACGAGTACCTGCAGCAGCTGACCGAGAAGACCACGGACGTGCTGAGCGCCAACCACCCCGCCGGCTACCCGGAGCCGGTCGCCGCCACGTGGAAGGTCTCCATCCAGCGCCTCAACGAACGGTCGCCGGCCTCCGTGCGGCTCCTCCAGCTCTGCGCCTTCATGGCGCCCGAACCGATCTCGGTCCGGGTGCTCTACAACAAGGAGATGCTGGACGCCCTGCGGGACTGGGACCCGACGCTCCAGGAGAGCCTGCTCCTGGGACGGGTGATCCGGGAGATCGGACGGTTCGCCCTCGCCAAGGTGGACCAGATCAGCGGCAGCATCCAGGTCCACCGGCTGGTCCAGGCCGTGATCCGCTCAGAACTGTCCGAGCAGGAGCAGGAGGAGGCGCGGCACGTCGTCCACACCGTGCTCGCCGGCGCACGCCCCGACGGGGACGAGCCCACCGACAACCCCACCCACTGGCCGCTGTTCGACTCCGTCTGGTCCCATCTGCACGCCTCCGGCATCCGCAACTGCTCCGAGCCCAAGCCCCGCCGGCTGCTGATCGACCGGGTGCGCTACCTGTGGAAGCGGGGTGACCTCCCCAACGCCCGTGAGCTGGCCGAGGAGGTGCTCGAACGCTGGCGCGAGAGCCTCGGCGAGAACGACATGCAGTACCTCTACATGCGCTGCCAGCTCGCCAACGTGCTGCGCGCCCAGGGGCGCTACCAGGAGGCCCGGGAGATCGACCAGGAGCTCCTGGAACGGCAGCGCCAGGTCCTCGGTTCCAGCCATCCGCACACCTACATCACCGCGTCCGGCCTCTCCAGCGACCTGGCCGCCCTCGGCGAGTACCGGTCGGCCGTGGAACTGGCCGGAGCCGCGCACGAGGGGTTCCGCGAGATCTTCCACGAGTCGCACGAGCGGACCCTCAGCGCGGCCAACAACCTCGCGCTCGCCCTGCGCATGGTCGGCCGCTACGACGAGGCCCGCGTCATGGACCAGAGCGTCTACGACCGCCGCACCGAGGTCCTCGGCCCCGACCACCCGCACACCCTCGGCTCGGCCGCCAGCCTCGGCCGCGACCTGCGGGAGACCGGCCGCTACGAGGAGTCCGTGACGGCCCTCACCCGCGTGTACGAGGACTACAAGCGCGTCATGGGCCGGAAGTTCCCCCCGACGCTCAGCTGCGCCAAGTCCCTCGCCGTGTCGCTGCGCAGGGTGGGGCAGGTGGAGAACGCGCGACTGCTGACGACCGCGACCCTGGCGCGCTACCGGGAGCAGTACGACTCGCCCAATCCCGACTGGCTCGCCTGCGACCTGAACCTCGCGTCGGACCTGTACGCGACCGGCGAGCGGGAGCAGGCCCGTGAGGTCGCCCGCCAGGCGCTGGCCGGGTACATGGAGGTCCCCGGAGAGGCACACCCGTACACGCAGGGCGCGCTCAACAACCTCGCCATCTTCCACTGGGGGTGCGGGGACGCGGCGGAGGCGGAGGAGGTGTTCCGCGGGGTGCTGCCGCGCATGCGCGAGATGCTCGGCAAGGACCATCCGCACACGCTGATCTCGGGCCTCAACCTCGCCAACGTGCTGGCCGACCAGGGCCGCTTCGACGAGGCGTACGACCTGGAGACCAAGGCCGTGGCGGGCCTGGGCAAGGCCCTGGGGCCGCGTCACCCGGACACCCTGACCGCCGCCGCCAACTCGGCGCTCACCCTGCGCTCACTGGGCCGTCAGGAGGCCGACCGCCTCCGGGAGGAGAGCGTGGGCGAGCTGCACCGGCTGCTCGGCGACGACAGTATGATCACCCGCTCCGCGCGGCACGAACGCCGGATCTACCGCGACCTGGAACCGCTGGCGGTCTGAGGCGGGCCGGCGCTCCCCTCCGGAAGGAACGGGAGCGCCTCGTCGGCCGAGGCGTCGACGAGCGACCACCTCAGCACGTCGGGCAGCACGCGCAGGGCCCCGAAGTGGGCCGCGGACGGTTCGATCACGGACGTGGCCCGCGGGATGCGCTCGGCGAGCCACGACGTGTGGGACACCGGGGAGAAGGCGTCACGGGCGCCGTGCCACAGCAGCACCGGAACCTGGATGCAGGCCGGGTCGAAGCCCCAGGGCTCGGTCAGGGCGAACGCGTCGTCGATCCAGCCGTACGGTGAACTGCGCAGCGCCTCGCAGTAGTTGCGCAGCAGCATGGAACGGACGCCGTTGTCGGAGACGATCTTCAGGTCGTCCTCGGTCAGCTCCTTACGCAGTTCCTCCAGCAGCCGGGCCGGGTCGGACCGGATCGACCGGGTGCGGGGGATGAGGCGGGCCTCGAACTGCTCGGGGTCGGCGAGCGCGGTGCTGAACTCCTCGATGTTGGACGCCGCCATCCCGGCGAACCAGTCGAGCCCCTCCGCGTCCCTCGGTGCGAGCGTCACGAGGGCGGCCGCACGGGTCACGCGGTGCGGCAGCCGGGCCGCACACGCCAGGGCGTGCGGGGCGCCGCCGGAACGGCCGACGACCGCGAAGCGGTCCATGCCGAGGGCATCGGCCACGGCGGTCACGTCCTGCACGACGTCCACGACCCGCCGGCCGGGCTGCCGGTCGGACCCCCCGTAACCGGGACGGTCGTAACTGATCAGCAGGACGCCCCGCTGATACAGGTACATGGGGCGCGGCCGGGGGCCGACCCGGCTGCCGGGCATTCCGTGGAGCAGGAAGACGGGACGCCCGCGCGGGTCCCCCGAGCACTCGACCCGCAGCCGCCTCCCGTCCGCCGTACGGACGTGCTCCAGCGTCGACGCCAGATCCCGCACGATGGCTCCCCTCTCCCCGCCCACAGGCCAGGTCCCAAACTGCCGGAACTTGCCCCCTTCGTCCAGCCGACGCCGGTGCTTTCGAATCGGAGTCGAACGGATGCCGAGGGCAGGGGGTCCCGCGGCGGCAACCCGCTCCCCGGGCCGTCGGGCGGATGGCGTGCGGGCCGACGGCCGGGCGCGGGACAGGCGGGCAGACCGGGTGTCCGTCCCGCAGGCCCGTAGGCGGCACGTGCGCAACGTCCGGCGGCTGGAAGATCCTCGTCGAGGCGGTGCCGACGCTGCGCGGACGAACCGGCTGGAAGGTGTGCAGCCCTCCCGCCCCCGCCGTGCCTCCGGGCAGGTGTTCACGGCGCCACTCCGTCGACACGGCGCGCCACTCGACCCAGTAAATCGAACAGGCGTAGTATTTCGGTCATGGCTGGAACCGACTTCCCCCACGACCTCACGGCGGCACAGACCCGCCTCCACCAGGCCACCGCAGAACTCTCCGCGCTCCTGCGGACCCTGCCCTGGTCGGTCGAACCGCACGACGGCTGGCCCGGCACCGAGCACCCCCACACCGGTGAGATCACCGGCGGCCGCGAACCCAGCCCCGGCTGGAGCGACGAACAGAAGGCCACCGTCGACCGGCTGCGCCAGGAGTGCCTCGACCTCTCCGCCACCGTGGGGACGCACCCGTACTGGGGGGCCCTCACCGGCGAGGACGTGGTGCAGGAGCGGATGCGCCTCAAGGCCGGAACCCGCCCCGCGGCCGTCCCCGCCATCGACGTCACCACCGCCGCCTGAATCACACCCCTGGACCCTGCCCGTGACCGACCTCCCACCGGACCTGCCCCGCCTCCGCACCCTGGAGACGTGGCTCCTCCTCGCCCTCCAGCGGGTCCGTGACCGCATCGCGGACCTCGAGCGCCAGGAGACGGAGCGGGCCCGCGGCGAAGCCGCGCGCCCGCCGGTCCCGGACTGGACGATCGAACTCGGCATCGGTGACGACCGCGGCCCCCTCTACGTCCACACCGGCACCTGCCACATGGCCGGCCACCGCCGGCGCCCCGTCTCCCGCGAGACGGCGGCCCGCGCGATAGCCGACGGCGTCGAAGCCTGCACCCACTGCCGCGCCGACACCGATCTCGGCTTCCACTGAGCCCGCGGGCCGCGGTACGGGCGGCAGCCCGGCCGTGCCCTGCGGGGGAACTGCCGCGCCGTGCCCGCTGCCGTACGACCACAGGGGGGAGCCTCGGAGGCGGGACGCGTGGCGCGAAGCCGAGGCGGGGTACGCCGACCGGCCCCGGGAGGCGTGTCCTGCCGGAGCCGGGTTCGTTGCAGGGGCATGAAGAAGATCATCACGGTTGCCGCCACGGCCCTCTGCGCCGTCGCCATGGCCGCTCCCGCCCACGCTGACAACGACTCGAACTTCGGCGGCGGCGTGAACGCCGCCGACAACTGGAACTTCACCGCCGCGGCCGTGTGCATCCAGGAGCTGGCCGTCGTGCCCGCTCTGAGCGACTGGACCGGCAACCACGCCGACAACTGCTCCCTCGGCAACGTCGTCGACCACATCACCCCGTAGCCGGGCCGAAGGCCGGCGCGCGGCCTCGGCGGGACCGACTCCGGGCCGCACCCGAACAGCGCGTGCGGGCCGGAGCCCGGTCCGTGCGGCACGGATTCCCCGCCGCGCGCCGACGGCGAGGTCATTCCGTCGGCGTGCCGATCCGCAGCCGGTTGCCGTCGGGGTCGCGCAGTTCGATCTCACGCGCCCACGGAGCGTCGCTCGCCTGCACACCGAACTCGGCGGCGACGGCCTCGACATCACGTACGCGCAGATAGACCAGCGTGTCGGGGCGGGCATCCCCCAGGTGCTCCGACAGGAACAACCGCACCCCGCCCCGGGCGACCTCGACGAACGCGGGAAGTCCCGGCTCGAAGCGGTGTTCCCACTGCTCGGCGAAGCCCAACCGCTCGTACCAGGCGACCGCGACCGCGGCGTCCGCCACGCGCAGAATGGGAATGACCTGCTCGTCCATGGCGCCATCGTCGCAGACCCCCGGGGCGGCGTTGTCCGGTGCGGCGCCGGGGGCTGTCTCTCCGGTCGGCGGCATCCGCCTGCCGATCGGTGGCGGGCCGGGGCCTGCCCGGTCATGAGCCGCCGGGCGCTCCTCAGACCTTGTACGAGCGTACGAGGCGGGCGAGTTGCCGGCCCGCCGCCTGGAGTGGTTCCTCGCTCCGGTTGACCTGGGCGGTGACTTCGGCGCCTTCCAGGGCGGAGATGACGGTGCTCGCCAGTTCCCGGGCGCTCGGGGAGGGGAAACCGCAGCCCAGCAGCTTGTCGTGCACCAACTGCTCCCAGCCGCGCAGTGCGTCGGCGCATGCCTGCTGGATCTCCGAGTCGGTGCCGAGCGTCTCCAGAGCCGCTGCCGTGACGGGGCAGCCGTCGATCCAGCCCGATGCGCGCAGTTCGTCGGCGAGTTGTCGGGCGCAGGCCGTCACGGCCTCCGCCGGGTCGTCGTCGCTGTCCAGCGCCTTCCGCAGGAGCGTCGCGAATTCCTCGGTGCTGTGCTTGATCGCGGCGACGGCGACGGCCTCCTTGCCGCCCGGGAAGAAGTGGTAGACGGAGCCGAGGGTGGCCTGCGCCTCCTGGGCGATCTGCTTGATGCCTGTGCCGACGTAACCCTGCCGCTGCAGGAGGCGGGCGGCGGCGACGACGATCCGGTCCCTGGTGCTGGTCTGCATGGAGCCACCGTAGCGGTCCATTGGGTAGAGCGTTCGTTCTAGACGTGTGCTACCTTCTCGCCATGCTCTGGATAGAGCGATCGTTTTAGTGAGGGGTGGAGATCTCATCATGAGCAGCACCAAGCAGTCGGTCACCGTCATCGGCCTCGGCCCCATGGGGCAGGCCATGGTCGGCGCCTTCCTCGACCGCGGATACGACGTCACCGTCTGGAACCGCACGGCGTCGCGCGCCGACGCCCTGGTCGCCCGTGGCGCGGTGCTCGCGCCGAACGTGAAGGACGCCCTGGCCTCCAGCGAGCTGGTGATCCTCAGCCTCACGGACTACGACGCCGTGTACGCCACGCTGGAGCCCGCCTCGGACGCACTGGCCGGTCGGATTCTGGTGAACCTCAGTTCGGACACACCGGAAAAGGCCCGGGCCGCGGCCCGTTGGGCAGCCGAGCGGGGGGCCGTCCAGCTGACCGGCGGTGTCACCGTGCCGCCCTCCGGGATCGGGCAGGCCGAGTCCTCGACCTTCTACAGCGGCCCGCGCGAGGTCTTCGACCGGCACCGGCCCGCGCTCGAAGTCATCACGGGCCGGACCGACCACCGGGGAGAGGACCCCGGGCTCGCGGCGCTCCTCTACCAGATCGGCATGGTCATGTTCTGGACCTCCATGCTGAGCTACTGGCAGGCCGTCGCCCTCGCCGGCGCCAACGGCCTGACGGCGTCGGACATCCTGCCGCACGCCGTGGAGACCGCGAACTCGCTGCCGGGATTCTTCTCCTTCTACGCCGGGCGCATCGACGCCGGCGAGCACATGGGCGACGTGGATCGTCTGGCCATGGGCATGGCCAGCGTCGAGCACGTGCTGCACACCCATGCCGACGCGGGCGTCGACACCGCCCTGCCGGCCGCGGTCGCCGACCTCTTCCGGCGCGGCATGGACGCCGGCCACGCCGAGGACAGCTTCTCCAGCCTGGTGAAGCTGATGACGAAGGCCGAGGCGTGACCGCGCGGCCCGACGACGGGGAGGGGCAGTGCGGTTCCGGCGTGGGGGAGTACGGCTCGGGAAACCGGGCCGCCACGCCGGATCGCCGGCACCGGCCGGGCCGGGCAGGGCGGGCGCCGGCGCATCGCCTGGCTCCACCCGGGCCTTCTCGCGTGGCAGGGACCCGGATCCGCGCCGAGCGCGCCAGGCGCCTGCGGCCCCGGCGAGGGCCCCGCTGCCGGCCGGGCGTCACCGCGGTCGTCGGCCCCGGGCGACGCCCCGGCGACGCGGATGTCTAGCCGTCGGCGATCTTCTGGGCGATGCGGCCCAGCGCCGCGAGTTCCGCGGGGGCGAGCCGGTCGATGAAGTGCCGCCGCACGGAGGCGACGTGGGTCGGGGCTGCTTCCCTGAGTGCGTCCCACCCCGTTTCGGTGAGGACAAGGAAGCACCCCCTGCCGTCGGCGGGATCAGGTGCGCGTCGGATCAGTTCGCGAGCCTCCATGCGGGTGGCGTGGCGGGACAGGCGGCTTCGTGACCACCCCATCTTCGCGGCCTGCTCGCGCAGTGTGCTGGTGCCGTCGGTGCGCTCGGACAAGGTGCTGAGCACCTCGTAGTCCGGTTCGGACAAGCCGTGTTCGGCCAGGTCCTGTGCGGTGCGGGCCTGCACCGCGGTCACCATGCGGAGGTACGTCCGCCAGACGCTCTCCTCGTCGGCCGCGAGCCAGTGGACCGCTGGGTCCGTCTCATTCGTTGACATGTAATCAATCTATCGGTTAATTTCGTTTCCATGACAACGAAACGCCTGCGCATCGTCGTACTGGTCTGCAGCACACGCCCCGGCGCCCTCGGTCCCGCCGTCGGCGAATGGCTGACCGGGACGCTGGCGAAGAGCGCCGACATGCTCGACGCGGACCTCGTGCCCCTGGCCATCGGCGACCTCGGCCTGCCCTTCCTGGACGAGGAGGAGCACCCGTCGACCGGCGTGCACCGCCAGGAGCACACCCGCCGCTGGAGCCGGATCGTCGACGGAGCGGACGGCTTCGTCTTCGTGACGCCGGAGTACAACTACGGAATGCCGGCGACCCTGAAGAATGCGCTCGACTACCTGGGCCCGGAATGGGCCTGGAAGCCGGCCGGCTTCGTCAGTTACGGCCATACCTCCGCCGGCACCCGCGCGGTCCAGCACGCCAAGCAGGTGGTGACCACCCTGCGCCTCGTCCCCCTGGGGGCGACCGTCGCCCTGCGCATCGCGGACGCGATGCAGGAGGACCGGTTCGCCCCCGCGGCGCGTCATGCCGAGGCCGCCGAAGGACTGCTGTCGGAACTGGTACGGCTCTCACGCGCCCTGGCCCCGTTGCGTGAGCACGGACACGCGGACTCCGCGGCGGGCCCGCTCCCCGGCTCGTACGCGCGGCGTCTCGGCCCGGACGACGCCCCCGAGGTGACCGTGCTGCAGCGCTGCTGCTGGATGGAGGAGGCGCTCGCCAACGACACCCTCGCGATCCCGGCGCTCCACGAGTCCCCGGACGAGGTGCGCGCCTGGCTGACGGACTGGCGCACGACGGGCCTGTGGCGGGACGGGCGGCTGCTCGGGTTCGTCCGCACGCGCCGCAACGGCGCCGACCTGCACGTCGGGAGACTGGCCGTCGCCCCCGACCTGCGGGGACGCGGCATCGGCCGGTGGCTGCTGGACCGGGCGGAGTCGGCAGGGGAGGGCTGCCGGCGCATCGTCCTGTCCACCGGTGCCGCCAGCCACCGCAACCTCGCCCTCTATCAGCGGCAGGGCTACGTTCCGCTTCCCGACACGGCGGACGACGGCGTGGTGGACCTGGTCAAAGCCGTCCTCGTCCCAACGCCGGCACCACCGGCGTGACAACGTGCTACAACGACATGTCCGGCCCCGCGGAGGCCGACGACGGAATCTCCACGCGTACCCCGACGACGGACGATGAGTGTGACGTGCCCGTGAACGGATCCCGTCCCGCGGACGCCTGGTGGAGCGAGGCGGTGGTCTGGCCGTCTCCCCCCCCCCGCACCGCCCTACCCGTGCAGACCCGAGAAGACCTCATTACGAGCATGCGCCTCCGCAGCGCTCCTTGATCCGCGGCCGCACAGCCGGCGCCGTCAAGCAGCCCCGCGCTGTTCTGCCGGCGGTGAACCCCGGCCCGACCGTGCCCGTCGATCACTACCGTGCCGTCTCATGACGACCATCACCACGCGCACGGTCGAGTACCCGGCCGACGGTCTGACGATGCTCGGGCACCTCGCGCTTCCGGCGGGCACCGACCGCCGGCCCGCAGTCCTGCTCGGGCCGGAGGGCACGGGGCTCAGCGACGTCGAGCGCCGCCGGGCCGACGCCCTCGCCGAACTGGGTTACGTGGCGCTTGCCTTCGACATCCACGGCGGACGCTATCTGGGCGATCCGGAGGAGATGCTGGCCCGTTGCATGCCGCTGCTCGCCGACCCCGACCGGATGCGCGGCATCGGCCACGCGGCGCTCGACGTGCTGCGCGCCGAACCGAGGGCCGACCCCGACCGGATCGCCGCCGTCGGCTACGGCACCGGCGGTGCCATCGCGCTGGAACTCGGGCGCGACGGCGTCGACCTGCGGGCGATCGGGACCGTCAACGGACTGATCACCGGCCGACCGTACGAGGCGGCGCGCATCCGCTGCCCGGTGTGGGCCGGGGTCGGGTCGGAGGACCCGATCATGCCGCCCGCACAACGGGACGCGTTCACGGCCGAGATGCAGGCAGCAGGCGTCGACTGGCGCCTCGTGGTCTACGGCGGCGCCTTGCACGCCTTCCACCACCCGCCGGTCGACCACACCGTGCTCCCCGGCGTCGGACACCACCCGCGGCATGCGCAGCGAGCCTGGCACGACGTCGTCGCCCTGCTCGCCGAGTGCCTGCCCGTGAGGGAGTGACCTGGTCAGACAGGACTCGGGCACACTCGGGACCCGCCGGCCGGCGCGGCAGGTCTCCGGGCGGTGGAGCCGGACACGGCCCTCTCCGGCGGTCGGTGACCGACCTGCCCGCCGGGATCACCGACAGCACTTCCGATCACTGTCGGCTGTCGGCGATTCTCCGCAGGTTACGACGTCCACGGCGCGCAGCGTCGAACGTTGTGCGCGAGGGCTTCGAGCACATCGGCGCGGGTCACCTGAGCGGGGAGCAGCCGGGTCAGGTGGGAGGGCATGTCCGCCCGCCCCGGGCGGACGCGTGTGCTCCGGGCGGCATGGGGAGGGCGACCGCCGGCCCCGGCGCCCTCAGAGCGGTGCGTGCACCTCTTCCGGCCCGTCCGTCACTGCGAGGTCCGCCTCGTAGGCGTCGCTGTAGACCGGCTCGAGGAAGACGTGCCGGAAGTCGGGCAGGGGTGTGGCGGGAGGCTGCCGGGGTGAGGGGGCGGCCGGTTGGGGCTGCGTGGGCGGGCGCACGGGCATGCCGGTCTCCTGCGGTGGTGAGCGTGAAGGGAGCCTGCCTGGGGACACGCCTGACGAACGGCACGCCCGGTGACGGGTGAACTCCATTCTGCCGCACGTGCGTTCGATTTCAAGCGGAACGCGCCGACGGAGCGGGACGATGCCCGCCTGTCCCGGAGGTGCGTCGCGCAGGGCGGGCGACGATGAACGCGGTGGCGACTCCACACACCTGCCCGCCGGCGTACAACCTTTTCCGATGATCAACAGTCCGACCTGGAGCAACGCGTGTTGCGCCTGGTCCGTGAGAGGAAAACACCTTGATCCACGCACGTCCCGTCCGCCGGCGGGCGGCCGCTGCCGTCGTCACCGTGCTGGCCGTCACCGCCGGCGCGAGCGCCGTGGCGGCCCCCGCGACCGCTGTACCGGCGAACGGCAGCACGACCGGCGTGGCGGCGGCGTCCACAGCCGCCGTCGCCGCGTTCCCCGCCAGGAGCACCATCTTCGGTGTGACCGCCACGGGGTTCCTGACGTCCACCGAGGTTCCGTCCATGGACGAAGCCGGCACCACGCACATCAGGCAGTGGGTACGTGCGGACGGCGGCCCGGCGACGGATCTCAACTACATGGCCAAGATCGCGAGCACCGGCTCGGGGGACATCGTGGCCTTCGCGGCGAGTTCCCGGGCGTGGCTCAAGGACCTGGCCACCGACAAGGACCTGCGCTCGGTCACCGTCGGGGGTGACACCGCGTACGCGGGGGCCGCGGGCAAGGCGCTGTTCACCACCACGCTCAACGTGGAGGGGAACAGGCTCCTGCACATGCACACCACGACCAGTGGTGCGGCGAGGATGACCACGGGTCTTCCCGGGGACGCCACGAATGTCGTCGTGACGGCGGGTACCGCCGAGCACGCCCTGCTGACGTACTCCACCGGGGCGGGGGAGACGGCGAAGAGGCACGTCGCCCTGCTGGACCTCGCGGCCAACGCGGTGACGGAGGCGTACGCGCTGCCGGCCACGGCCGCGAAGGGGGACATCGCCGTGTCCGCGACCCACCTGGCCTGGGTGGAGTACGACGCGGACGACCGCGTGACGGTGGTGGCCGTCGACCGGGCGACGAAGGCTCCCCAGCGCTTCGCGGTCGGCACCGCGTGGCGTAACGACGTCGAGGTCGGCCTGGCGGGCGGCTGGGTGACGTACGGAACGCGCAGCGGGCTCACCGACATAGAGCCGGATGCCCTGCACGCGCTGACCGCGCGCAGTCTCGCGGACGGCACCACCACCCGCAGGCTTCTGGACCACACGCTGACGTCCGCCGTCGCCCCCGACGGCGCCCAGGTCGTGCGGGGTGGCACCGTCGGGGGCGGCGAGGGCCTCTACCGGATCGCCCCCGGCCCCGAGGGCGCCGCCCCGGTCGCCGAACTCGTCGCGAGCAGCGGCGAGTCGACGGGCCTCGGCCTGCTGGCGAGCAAGGTCCCGGCGGTCGTCGACCTCGACGCCGACGGCGGCCGGGTGCCGCTGGAGTGGACGCTGTCCCGGTACAACGCGACGGCCACCGTGACGCTGCGCCACGTGCGGACGGGGAGGACCTCGGTCGCGGGCTTCATGCAGCCCGAGAACGCGGTCGTGCGCTACGACTGGCTCGGTGACCTCAACAGCGGCGGCGCCCCGGCCGAGAGCGCCTACAACGGCGACTACACCTGGGAGATCAGCGCCAAACCGCTGAACGGCATCGGCCCGGAGCTGAAGCGGTCCGGCACCTTCACGGTCACCCGCAAGGCCGCCGGGCACGACTACAACGACAACGGCTCCCCGGACCTGCTCCTGCGCGACAGTGCCGGCACGCTGGTGCGCGCCGACAGCTACTACAACCCGTGGATCAACGAGAACGGGCAGCTGTCCGCGGCGGAGCAGAAGACGGTCGGCAGCGGCTGGAACATGCACAACCGGATCGAGGCGGCCGGGAACCTGGCCGGCGACGCCCACGGGGACCTCGTCGCCCGAGACACGACCGGCGTGCTGTGGCTCTACCAGGGCAAGGGCGACGGCACCTTCGCGACCCGCGTCAGGGTCGGCGGCGGCTGGCAGACCTACCGCCACCTGGCCGGCGGCAGCGACCTCACCGGCGACGGCCGGCCCGACCTGGTCGCCACCGACACCACCGGCGCCCTGTGGCTCTACCGGGCCACCGGCAGCGTCAGCGACCCGTTCGCCGCGCGGAAGAAGATCGGGCTCAGCGGCTGGCAGCAGTTCAACAGCATCGAGGCCACCGGCAACATCGCCGGCACCGTCGCAGGGGACCTCGTCGCCCGCGACACCGCCGGGGTGCTGTGGCTCTACCAGGGGCGTGGCGACGGCACCTTCGCCGCCCGCGTCAGGATCGGCAGCGGCTGGAACACGTACCAGCACCTCGTCGGCATCGGCGACGCCGACCGCGACGGCCGCCCCGACCTCTTCGCCTACGGCCCCGACGGCACCTACCTCTACAAGGGCACGGGCAGCGCGACCAGGCCGTTCGGGACCAAGGAGGCGACCAGCCTTCCCGACGCGATCCTGAAGCACACCGCGGTCGTCTGACACCGCATCCCGGGCGGGTACGGCTTTCGGGGCGGGCGGAACGACTCCGCCCGCCCCTTCGGCCCGTCGCCGACGGTGTCCTCGGTGCCGGCAGTCCCTGCTCCCGCGCGTACGCGGTGACCGCGGCCGCCGGCCCGTCGCGGAAATTCTGTGCCGGCGAAGCCTCACGAGCGGCCGGCAGCACCGGGATCGCCCGAGCCGGCCGCACCGGCGGCGCCGGCCGGACGGGTCCCCCCGGCGTGGTCGCCGTGCGGCAGGGCCCGGGGTGGGGCCGACCCGACCGGGGCGGGCCGCGTCCGCCCCGGCCCTTACCCCGTCCGCTCCGCCCCGCCGACCGGTACCCGGCGGACAAACGGAAGGGGACTCCGGTACTCCGTGGCGCGCGCAGCCGCGCCCGCGGCGGCCGCAGGGGCCGGGCGGAGAACCCTGCGCGGCGACGCTTCGGGGGTACCCGGCCAGGCACGATCACGCTCCCGGCGGCGCGGACCGCGCTCGCCCGCCCGGGCCGGCCAACGGCGGGTCCGCAGCCCGTGCTGCGCGCTTCTCCCCGTTCCGGAATTTCCGACAGGGCGAGGCGACGTGGCGCCGACGCGAACCCGTCGCCGTGCAATCGCGGTGCCATTCCTTGATCGGGAACGCCATTCCAAGGACGGTATTGTGCCCCGAGAATCCCTTCGCTACGATCGCAACCCTCACCGGCCGTAAGTCCGCTCATTGCAGGGGGCGATGTGGGTGCGTCAGCTTCAGAATTACTCCCCGAGCGGGATTCCTGATGGGCGAGGCCGAGGGGAAATCGGCATCGTCCGGCCCTGAATTAGCAGAAGACGAGCGATTACCGAAAGGCTCGCCTCCGTCCCCTTTCCGGAGGCGGGATTTCTCGCTCTTCTGGGCGGCGGGCGCCGTCGACGGTCTGGGGACCTGCGCGTCCTCCCTCTTCCTCCCGCTGATCCTGCTGGGCGCCGGATTCTCGTCCGGGCTCGCCGGCCTCGTCGCCACGGTGGCACTGGCAGGCGGGCTCGTCGTCTCGCCGATCGCGGGGGTGTTCGCCGACCGGCTGCCGCGCAAGCCGATGATGTACACGGCGGCCCTCGTCGCCGCGGGCGCCACGGGGTCGGTGTTCGTGACCGTGGCACTCGGCCATGTCGTCCTCGTCCACGTACTCGTCGCGGCCGTCATCGAGCAGGCGGCCAGCGCCACCTACGGAGCCGCCGCCTCCGGGACGATCCGGCGGCTCGTGCCTCCCGAGGAGTACCCCCGGGCGATCGGGTACCTCCAGGCGCGGGACCAGGCGGTGCAGATCTTCGGGCCGACGCTGGGCGGTGTGCTCTACCAGATGGCGCGGTGGGTCCCCCTGCTCGCGGACGCGGTGTCGTTCCTTCTGGTGGCCGTGTTGAGCAGGGCGATCCGCGCGGACCTGACGCCCGAACGGGAGGGTCCCGCCGCATCCTTCACCCGTGAGCTCGCCGAAGGCCTGCGCTTCGTGTGGGCCGAGCCCTTCCTGCGCTTCGTGGTCGTGTGGACCGCCGGGATCAACGCACTGCTGGGAGCGCTGTACTTCCACGCGGTCTTCGCGTCGCACGCCGAGGGCGCCAGCCCCTCCTCGATCGGTCTCATCCTCACCCTCGCGGGCGTCGGCGGACTGCTGGGCGCGCTCGCCGCGCCGTGGCTGGTGCGGCGGGTGCCGGCCACCCGGATCGTCACGGGCGCCTCGTGGGCGATGGTGCCCACGGCGGCCGGCCTCGCTCTCGCGTCCCAGACCTGGGCCTACGGGCTGCTGCTGAGCGCGGTGTCGCTGATCGTGCCGTCGGTGGCGGTCGTGCTCCAGACCCGGGCGGTGCTGGTGACCCCCGACCGTCTGCTGGCCCGGATGGGGACGGTGCTGGGCACCGCCGGCCAGGGCGTCGCCGTGCTCGCCCCGGTGATGGCAGGGGTCCTGGTGGCGGCGTACGGAGGCCGCACGGTGGCGTTGGCCTGCGCGGGAGCGTTCGCCGTGCTGGCCCTGTACGCGACGGCCAGGTCCGCTCTCGTCGTCCGGGAGGCGCCGTGACACCGTCCTCCCCGAAGACGGCCGCACGCACCTACGGCGTCTACCGCCCGGTGCTGCCGGTGACCAGCCCCCGCAACCCGGACCGGATGGTGTACACGGGGGACGCCGACGGCCGGTGCGAGATCTTCACCTGGGACCGGTCCAGCGGCAGCACACGGCAGTTGACGGACCGTCCGCACGGCACACTGCTGTGCGCCATCGACCGCGACGAGGCCGTGTGGTGGTTCGACGAGGACCGCGGCGGCAGCGGAGGCTGGCGCACCCAGGACTTCGACGGCGGCCCGGACCGTCCGGCGCTGGCCGGGGTGCCGTCCGGACGGCCCGCCGGGCTCGCCCTGACGGAACGCGGCACGGTGGCCGTCGGTATCCGCGGCGCCGAGGGGTTCAGCGTGCACCTGGGGCGGCGCGGCGGCAGGGCTGCACCCGTCCTGCGCACGACGGACTCCGCCACCCTGTGCGATCTGGCGCCGGACGGCGGACTGCTGGCGGTGTCCGGCCCCGCCCACTCCGCCCGTGCCGTGACGCTGGTGACCCCGGACGGGACCACCGCCGCGGTGCTCTCCGGCACCGCGGAACGCACCTGGGCGCTCGGTTTCGCGCCCGCGCTCACATCGCCTTCCGGTCCCGCAGGCACGTCCGGCCGCACGCTGCTGCTGGTCATGCGCGAGCGGGCCGGCCGCTACCACCTGGGTGTCTGGGCCCCCGGCGGCGGACTGGAGCTGCTGCCCTGGTGCTCCTTCGACACCGAGACGACCGCCCGTTGGTACCCCGGCCCGGGGAGTGCGCGGGTCCTGCTGCGGCAGGACCGGCACGGCCGCAGCAGGCTGTTCACCGCCGACCTGGACCGCGGCGAGCTGACCCCGGTGCCCACTCCCGAGGGCAGCATCCTGGCCGCGTCACCCGCCGCCGACGGCGACGTTCACTTCATCTGGACCGACGCGGTGAACGTGCCCCGCGCGATGTCCCTGTCGGGTGCGTCGCTGCCCGGGCAGAGCCGGTGGCGTCTTCCGCGGTTCGGTCACCGCCAAGACCTGTGGACCCCGGGACCAGACGGCCCCGTGCACACCTTCGTCACCACGCCCGCGGACCGCCCCGCACCCCACCCGCTGGTCCTCCTCGTGCACGGCGGCCCGGCCGACCACGACCGCGACGCCTACGACCCCATGGTGCAGGCCCTCGTCGGCGCGGGTCACGCCGTGGCCCGCGTCAACTACCGGGGCTCCACCGGCTACGGGCCGCGCTGGCGCTCCGCCTACTCCGAGGGCGTCGGCCACACCCAGGTCGCCGACCTGGTGCGGGCCCGGGCCGACCTGCTGGACCGGGGCATCGGCCGCCCGGGCGCCGTGGGCCTGTGCGGCACGTCGTGGGGCGGCTATCTGACGCTGCTGGCCATGGGGACCCGTCCCGACCTGTGGGACGTCGGGGTGGCCGTCAAACCGCTCGCCGACTGCGCCACCGCCTTCCGGCACTCCACGCCCGCCCTCCAGGCGCTCGACACCTCGCTGTTCGGCGGCACTCCGGACGAGGTGCCCGACGCCTACGCCCACGCCTCCCCGTCCTCGTACGCGGCCGCCATCCGCTCCCCGCTGCTGGTCGTCGCCGCGCGGCGGGACGCCAAGTGTCCGCCGGAGCAGATCGAGGCGTACCTGGCCGTGCTGCGCGCGGGCGGTGTGCCCCACGAGGTGATGTGGCTGGACTCGGGCCACGACGGCTACGACGGAGCCGACCACCTGGCCGTCATACGGCGGTCCCTCGAATTTCTCGGCGGCGGGCTGCCTTCCGCGCCCGATCAGGCCGAGCCGCCCCCACCCCCGGAGAGGAGGTGAACATCATGCAGAAGGACATCATCCACGGCGACCCGCTCGACGGCGACGAGGAGAGCCGCAAGCCGGGCGTCGGCGTCGTCGTCTACCTCCGCTCCGCGGAGGAGATGGAGGACGAGGACAAGTAGCGGCCAGGGCCTCCCGTCCGGATCGTGACACGCGAGCCCGCCACGATCCGGACGGGAGGCCCCGGGGTCCGGCTGCGCGACCGTGCGCGGCCGGCCCCATCCGGACGGGACCCCGGCCGGCTCCCGGACCGGACCACCCGGCCGGTGCCCCGTCACGGACGTCGTCAGGCGCCCCTGTCCGGCGCCTGACGACGTCCCGGCCGATGCCCGACCGACACGTCATCCCGTGCACTGATCACATGAGAAGAGGCGAGCCGTGCGCGTACTCCTGGTGAACATGCCCTGGGCCCCGATCGATCTCCCGTCGCTGGCTCTCGGAATTCTCAAGCGCAGTGTCGACGAGCGCGTACCGAACGGCAGAGCGGAGGTTCTGCACGCGAATATCGAATACGTGGACTGGATCACCAGGAACACGGAATTCACTTTGGAGGACTACTCCTACTACGCACTCGGCTCCTATTTCCTGGGCTGCGGCGACTGGGTCTTCTCCTCGGCTCTCTACGACGATCCCGAATGGCGTGTCCCCGAGTTCACCGAGGCGATGGCCAACCGGGTGCGCGGGGCCCGCATGGAGATGACGCAGGCCCTGCACGTCACCGCGCCCGACTTCGTCCAGCACATCGCGGAACGCATCGTGGAACTCGCCCCGGACGTGGTCGGGTTCACCTCGACGTTCCAGCAGAACACCGCCGCCCTGGCGGCCGCCAAGTACGTCAAGCGGCTCGCCCCGCACATCGTGACGGCCATGGGCGGCGCCAACTGCGACGGCAAACAGGGCGAGGCCGTCCACCGCAACTTCCCCTTCGTCGACCACGTGCTGCGCGGCGAGGGCGAGGTGTCGTTCCCCGCCCTGATCAGGGCCCTGGAAGCCGGCGAGCCGCTGTCGGAGGTCCCCGGGCTGTGCTGGCGCGACACGGACGGCTCCTCCGTCGTGAACGCCATGAACACCAAGCCCCTGCCGCCCGCCGCCATCCTGCCGCCGGACTACTCCGGGTACTTCGAGCGGCTCGCCTCGTCCCACGCCCGCAACTGGGTCGAGCCCAAACTGGTCGTCGAGGGCGCGCGGGGCTGCTGGTGGGGCGAGAAGCACCACTGCACCTTCTGCGGACTGAACGGCTCGTTCATGGAGTTCCGCAGCAAGAGCCCCGACGTGTTCTACGACGAGATCATGGAACTGGCGCGCAGGCACCGGGTCCTGGACATGTACGTCGTGGACAACATCCTGGACATGGGGTACGTGAAGTCGGTGCTGCCCCGCATCATCGACAGCGGGTACGACCTGCGCATGCACATCGAGATCAAGTCCAACATGCGGCGCGGACAGCTCCAGACCCTGGCGGACGCGGGCCTGATCTTCGTCCAGCCGGGCATCGAGAGTCTCAACAGCCGGGTGCTGACCCTGATGGACAAGGGAGTGACCGGCGGCCAGAACGTACGGATGCTCCGTGACGCCGCCACCGTCGGCCTCTCGGTCGCCTGGAACTACCTGCACGGCTTCCCGGGCGAGGACGCCGAGGACTACGACGACGTGGTGGACCAGCTGGCCGCGCTGGAACACCTGAATCCGCCCGTGGGCCCGTCCTCCCGGATCGCGATCGAGCGGTTCAGCCCGTACTTCAACGACCCCGGGCTCGGCTTCTCCGAGCTGCGCCCCGCCGAGCCCTACCGCCTCACCTACGACCTCCCCGACGCCGAGATGTTCGACCTGGCGTACGTCTTCGACGTACCGCCCCGGGGCATCGGCGAGGACGTCGTCCAACGGCTCGACGAAGGCATCGCGCACTGGAAGCGGAACTACGCCGGCAGCCGCCTCACCCACTGCGACCTGGAGGACCGGATCGTCCTGGTCAGCAAGCGCCGGGCCTTCGACTGGACCCGCCTGGAACTGACCGACCCGTGCGAACTGGCCCTGTTCCGGCTGCTCGACCAGCCGCACACCGTGAAGGCGGCCGCCCGCAAGCTGGACGCGGACCACCACATCGGCGAGGCCGACCTGCTCCGGGTCCTGAAGCGGTGGCGGGAGCTCGGCGTCGTGTTCGAGGACAGCGGACAGTTCGTGCAGATCGCGCCGCCGGCCCTGAACGAGGAGTTCCTGCGGATCGACTTCATGCGCCACACCGCCGCCCGCGAGGCCGAACTCGCCCCGACGACCGTCTGACGACCGCACGACCGCCCGACCGAGGGACGACGATGACTCCTGCGATCACCGGCACCGCCCCCTTCACCGTGACCGCCTCACGGGACTACGACCCCGAGGTGGGCACCCTGCCCGCCATGTCCCTGGGCCGCTTCGAGATCGACATGTCCGGCGGCGAGGCCGCCCGGCGGCTGTTCGCCGCCGGGGCCCGGCACGTGACCCTGCCCCGCCCCGTGGACCTGACGGACACCGCCGACGCGGCATGGTCCGTCAGGGCGCTGAGCTTCGTGGGCGACCTGACCAGCCTGGCCGTCTCCGTCGACTGGCAGCTCCGCACCGGCCCGGATCCCGACGCCTGGCGCCACTTCGGCCACCTCCACCCGCCGACCGCCGTCCTCGGCACCGAGGACCCGGTCGCGACGGCGCTCGCCTGGCGCACCACGTACTACATCTGCAAGTGCATCTTCCGGTACGGCCCCGGGTTCATCCAGGTCCGCGACCGGCGCTACGGCGAGCTGCGCCGCTTCACCATCGACGAACCGGAGTACCACGAGGCCGTCGCGGCCCTCACCGACGGCGCGCCCGCCGACGCGATCCCGCGGCCGATCCTGGACGACCTGGTGGCAGAGGATCTCGTCCTGCGCCTCGGCGACCATCTGTGGTGGGCGCCCTACCGGGTCCGCCGCTGGTCGGAGGCACCACTGGTGATCTGAGCCCCCGATCGCCGAGGCCCCGCGGGAGTCGTCCCGCGGGGCCTCGGTCATGTCGTCCCTCCGGCGGGGTCAGCCCTCGCAGAGAGCCGTGTCCATGACCACGACCATCCGGGTCCCGGCCGGGGGCCCGGGGGGAGACGAACTCACCCGCCGAGAAGCGACTCGTGGAAGGCCGGCACGTCCTCCAGGGTGGACACCAGCGCTCCGGCGGCGCCGCCAAGGCCCCTGCTCCGGGCGGATCAGCGCAGTCCGGCGAAGAGATCGTTCTCGGGTACGGCCGCGCCGGTGGTGTCCCGGACACGTACGAAGGTCTCCGTCCCCATCAGCTCGCCGAACCTCTCCCTGCCCATCCTGAGGAAGAAGATGTTCTCGCCCTGACTGGCGTGTGCGGCCAGCGCGTCGAACTTCTGACCGCTGAACGCGGTGGTGTCCACCCACGTGGTGATCTCGTCGTCGGGGAGGCCGATCTCGGCCATGGCGGCCGCCTCGGCAGGATCCGGTTCCGGCATGTCCGGATGAAACTCGCGCATGATCTCCCCGAACCGCCGCATCCCCGAGCGGGGCATCGTGGTCCAGTACACCTTCGGAGCGAGCGCGGTCATCTCCAGCGCCGCCATCGTGATGCGGTGGGCCTGGATGTGATCGGGATGGCCGTAGAAGCCGTTCTCGTCGTAGGTCACGACCACATCGGGCCGGTAGTGCCGCATGAGTTCCGCGAGCCGGGCCGCGCCCTCCGCCACCGGGGTCTGCCAGAAGGATCCGGGGGCGTCGTTGCTCGGCCAGCCCATCATCCCGGAGTCGCCGTAGTCCAGCGTCTCCAGATCGCTGATCTTCAGGACGTCACGGCTCGCCTCCAGCTCCTGACGCCGCATCAGGGCGACGGCCGCCGGATCGTGCCCCGGATCGCCGGGCTTGACGCCCCCCGGCCCGTCACCGCAACCGCCGTCGGTACACGTCACGAGAACCGTGCGGATGCCTTCCGCCGCGTACCGCGCGAGGACCCCTCCGGTTCCGGTGGCCTCATCGTCGGGGTGGGCGTGTACTGCCATGAGCGTCAAGGGCCGGGAAGTCATGCGGAGTCCTCCTGCGGAGCTGCGTCGTGGTCCAACTGTGCGGCGGGCGTACCGGTTTCGGGGTCCGGATCCTGTCCAAGGCGGACGACCTCGTGGTCCAGCAGGTCTCCCAGCCCGTGCAGGCCGATCCCTCGATCATGCAACGGCGCCGGGCGGACGCGCTGTTCCCGGCGCGGCCGCACGTCTCGGCGAACGGGCGGATCCGTCTGTCATCCGGCACCGGACGGGGGATTCCGGCACCCTCGCGCCGGACGACGCCGACGGGCGCGAGTCCTCCCGGTCATCGGGCCGGGCGGCTGCCTCGTCCTCGCCTTCGCCGTCCCGGCCGTCCCGGTGATCTCCGGCGCTGCCGTACCTGCCGTCGGCGCCGACGCGCACACGGTCCGTCGCGCGGTGACCGCCGGCGGGGCGTGATCAGCGACATGTATCCCGCTCTGTCCGACGGGTGCGGCGGGAGCGCATCAGGGCCCGCCCGCCCAGTGCGGCGCCGGTCGAGCCCAGGAGCAGGGCCACGTAGGCCCCGCCGAGGCCGTTGCCGGTGCCGAGCCCACCGTTCGCGGTGGCCGCGACCAGCCCGCCCAGGGTCATGCCGATCAGCCCCGTGACCACGGCCACGGCCGCCCCGAGCGCCCCGCTCGCGGTGCCGAGGCGACCGCCGGGCCGGGTCAGCGCGAGCACGGCGACGACCACGGCGGTCAGCCCCAGCAGGCCTCCGGTGGTGGCGCCGAGCCGTCCGAGGCCGAAGTCGGTGACGCCGGCGGCGGCCGGCACGGCGGAGACGTCCGCCGCCGCTGGTGCGGCGAGACCGAGCCCGCCCAGAAGGGCGGTTGCAAAGGCGGCGGACAGGCGACGAGCGGACATCGAGGTGTTCCTTCTCTTCCCATGACTGGACATGGTGCGAGCATGTCTGTCGGGCCCGCGGCGGGTCGTCCGGCGAGCGGAGGCATTTCGCGCTACCGCCGACGCGGCAGACGCCGCAGAGGTACTGCGCGTGCGGTAGCCGGGCACTCGTGCGTGAGCGGGATTCGCCCGCGGGCAGCTTCCGGTTACGGTGCGCGCATGAGCAATGGACGGTTCCGCGTCGGGCCCCGTGCACGCGACTGGCTGATCGCCGTCGGTGTGGCGGGAGCGCTGCTGGTCACCGGGCTGTCCGGGCACCCTTCCGGCACTGGCATCGACCTGTTCGGCTGCGTGTTGCTGGTGGTGGGGGGCCTGGCACTGGCCGGCGGGCGGCGGTCTCCGGTCGCCACCCTCGCCGTCACCGGGATGTGCGCGGTGGGGTACCAGGCAGCGGGTTTCGACGTGGCCGCGGTCGCGTTCCTGTTCGCGGTGTACGCGGCCATGCGGGAGGGACACCGCGTCGTCACCGTGGCCATGAGCGTGGCGGTGCTGGCGGCCTTGCCCCTGGCCGCCCTGGCCTCGGGCCTGCACGACACCGGTGAGGCGTTCGCGCAGGCCCGCAGCGCCCTCGAGATCGCCTGGCTGATCGCGGCCGGGTCGGCGGGCGAGGCTCTGCGGCAGGCCGAGCGGCGGGCGGACGAGGCCGAGCGCACGCGGGAGGCGACGGCGCGGCGCCGCGCCGACGAGGAGCGGCTGCGCATCGCGCGGGAACTGCACGATTCGCTGACCCACCAGATCTCGGTCATCAAGGTGCAGTCCGAGGTCGCCGTCCACGTGTCCCGCAAGCGCGGTGAACAGGTGCCGCAGGCTCTGCTGGCGATCCAGGAGGCCGGCCGGGAGGCGACCCGGGAGCTCCGCGCGACCCTGGAGGCGCTCCGCGACGACGACACCGCCCCGCCACGTGGGCTCGACCACGTTCCGGAGCTCGTGGCAGGGGCCCGCAGCTTCGGCCTGGACGCGACGCTGGCGATCGAGGGGCAACGGCGGGATGTGCCGGTGACGGTGGGGCGGACCGTCTACCGGATCGTTCAGGAGTCGCTGACGAATGTCTCCCGTCATGCGGGTGCCCGTTCGGCGTCGGTCCGGATCGACTGCCGCCCGGACGCCCTCGCGGTACGCATCGACGACGACGGCATGGCCACCCGGGCCGCAGCCCCGGTGCCCGGGGTCGGGCTGCTCGGGATGCGTGAACGCGTCACCGCCCTCGGCGGCCGTATGCGGGCGGAACCACGCCGCGAGGGTGGCTTCACCGTCCAGGCTGAACTCCCCCTGGAACGAGCCTCGTGATCCGTGTCCTGCTGGTCGACGACCAGCCGCTCATCCGCAGCGGATTCCGCGCGCTCCTCGACCTCGAGGACGACATCGACGTGGTCGCCGAGGCTGCCGACGGGCAGCAGGCCCTGCGGCTCGCGAAGGAGCACCTGCCCGACATCGCGCTGGTCGACATCCAGATGCCGGTCATGGACGGCATCGAGACGACCCGGCGCATCGCCGCCGATCCCGCCCTGGCCGGACTGCACGTCGTCATCCTGACCAACTACGGCCTGGACGAATACGTCCTGGACGCGCTGCGCGCGGGAGCCGCAGGGTTCCTCGTCAAGGACATCCTGCCGGAGGACTTCCTGCACGCCGTACGCGTTGCCGCGCGGGGAGACGCCCTTCTCGCACCGTCCATCACCCGCAAGCTGATCGACCGCTACGTCACCCAGCCACTCCCCACCGCCACCGGCACGGGCAGCGGGCTGGAGGAGCTGACGGGGCGTGAACGCGAGGCCGTGGCTCTGGTCGCGCACGGCCTGTCCAACGACGAGATCGCGAACCGCATGGTGATCAGCCCGCTGACGGCCAAGACCCACGTCAACCGGGCCATGACCAAGCTCCGCGTCCGCGACCGTGCCCAGCTCGTGGTCCTCGCCTACGAATCGGGCCTGGTCACCCCGCGCAGCTCCTGACCCCCGCGTGCCCTTGGTGAGAGCGATCACCGGTCCAGTGGCGACCAGGAGCGCGAGGGCCGCGTACCCGCAGGCAAGCGTGGTGAGCGCCGCCGGCGACGCGGGTCGCCGGCCGTCCTCCCGGCCGTGCCCGCCGGCGGACCCCCAAGATCACCGGCATGGCCCGACGGTAGGGTCACGCGGTATGACCGTCGCTCGTTCCGTCGCCCTGTTCGCCGTCGCCGCCCTGTTCGAGATCGGCGGGGCCTGGCTGGTGTGGCAGGGCGTCCGCGAGCACAAGGGCTGGATCTGGATCGGTGCCGGAGTGATCGCCCTCGGGCTCTACGGTGTCGTCGCGACCTTCCAGAGCGACGACGACTTCGGTCGGATCCTCGCCGCGTACGGCGGCGTCTTCGTCGCCGGGTCGATCGCCTGGGGCATGGTCGCCGACGGCTACCGCCCGGACCGCTTCGATGTCATCGGCGCCCTGATCTGCCTCGCCGGCATGGCTGTGATCATGTACGCGCCCCGCAGCCACTGATCATGTCCGCTCCCCGGCGCCACATCGGCGGCAGGGGCCGGCTGGTGCCCGAGGACGCCGGGGCGGCAACGGCGTTGCCCGGACCGGCGGAGCGGCGGGGGCGGGCTGTGTGAACGCCGAACTGATCCGGGCGGATGCGCCGGCCGGCGCGGCGTGGGAGGAGCGGGACGTGGCCGCCGGATGGGGTCAGGGGCGTTCGCCGTACTGGAGGATGCCGCCGACGAGGAAGCAGAGGGCGCCGGTGAGGGTGCCCCAGTCGGCGATGTCGGCGTTGACCAGGCTGCCGGTGGCGGGGCGGGTGTAGGCGGCGAGAGCCGAGACCATGAAGAGAACGGACCCCAGCTGGTTCACGGCGACGATCCACCAGCCGAGGTCACGCTGCCGCACGCACGGCCGGCCGTGGCAGATCTCGACCATGGCGAGGTGACCGGAGATCAGGAAGAGCACGCAGCCGATCACGTCGGGGGCCCAGACCAGCCGATTGACCTGATGGGCGGTCAGACCGCGCAGGAACGAGTCGAGCAGGTCGACGGCGAACACCAGGGTGCCGGCCAACAGGACGAAGGCGCTCAGCCAGTCGGCCCGTGCGGGCTCGTAGCTCCACCACCGCCACCTTCGGGTGACCAGGGCGCCCTCGCCGCCGGGCACATGGCGCGGGGCGTTGACGACCTGGAGCAGGGACACGTAGCCGCCGGTGTTGAAGAACAGACCGCCGGCGAAGTAGACCGAGGTGGAGGTCGTGGCGTCGCCGGACCCGAACTGGGCGACGGCGGCGCCGGTCGCGAAGAGCGCTCCGCCGATGACGAAGGCGGTGGCGGCGATGGCGTTGAGTCTGCGCAGCCGGGCGAGGGCGGTGTCGTCGGCGACGGCGTTCCGCGGGGCGGCGTCGCCGGGCCGGTGGACGGAGATGAGCCCTCGCCGGCGGGCAGGCCGTGATTCCCAGACGGCCGTGCCGCCGTCGGGAGGATGCCAGGTGAGCCGGGTGGTGAACGGTCCCGCGCCTTCGGCGCGCCGGTCGGATTGCCCCACGGGCCGAGCCTAGACGGCCCGCCGCTCGCCGACGGGGAGCAACACCGCCGCTCGCGGAATCCCTTGCGGGCCGGGGCACTGCCGGGGCGCATGAGGGCCCGGCAGCGCCCCGGGCCCGCCGGCGCCAGGCCGCAACGGGCGCACCGGGTGGAAAACCGCTGGTGAAAGCGGTGGGGTAGGGCGCTACAGTCCGGCGTGTGACGACGTACAGGCTCCGGAACACCCGCTTGCACACGCCGGGCGCCCGCCTCCTCCACGGCAGGAGTGTGGAATCCGCCGTCGGCGCCGGGCGGGCCGGCGACTGGGTCGCCCTCGACCGGAGCATCTGGTCGGGAACCGTCGCCACGGTGCGCGGCTGGAGGCGTCGCGGCCGGATCCGCATCGGCTACCACTGGTTCGACGACCGTGAGGTGGCCGACTGGGAGAGCGCCCCGTACTGGCACGGGCCGGCCCCGGACCGCGGTGCTCCGTCCTGGAGCCGGCCCCCCACCGAATCCCAACTCGCCCTCTGCCTGGGGCACGCGGACGCCCGCGTCCGTGCCGCGGCACTGACCCGCGACGCTCAGGCGGGCGGCCTGCCCGCCTCCGTGCTGCCGCTCGTCCTGATCCGCTGCGCGGACACCGACGACCGGGTACGAGGCCTCGCACGCACCGTCCTCGACCGCGCGCTTGCCGGCGCCGACGACGCCGAACTGACGCGCCTGGCACCGCTCGCGGCGCTGGTGAGCGTACGACGACGGCACGGTGCATGGGTGCGCGAGGCCGTGCTCGGGCGCCTGGGTGAGCTGCCGGACCGGGCGGTGGCCCACCTGCTGACGAGCGGCGACCGGGAGACGCGGATCGGTGGGGTGCAGGCCGGAGCGGCGTACGGGCGTCTCGGGGTCGCACAGGCCTGGAAGGTTGCCGAACAGGACCCCGACGAAGGGGTGCGCCTGCACGCGCTGCGCGCGGGCATGGTCCTGGCGCTCGCCTCCGGACACCATGACGCTCTCCGTGACGCGCGGGCAAGGGTCCTCGCCCACCTCGACGCCGGTCTCTCGTACGGCGTACGCCGCGCCGTGCTCGCAGCCGCCGTCGAAACGGGCTTCTTCGCCGGCCCGGACCTGATCGCCCTCGCCCGCCGCCACCGCGACAGGAACATCCGAAGGGCCGCCTGCACGGCCCTCCTCGCCCGCCCCGACGGCCTCGCCGCACTCGACGCACTGCTCGCCGCGCGCGACCCGTTCGTGCGCCTCGCCGCCGTCGGGCAGTTGCGCCCCGCCGGCCGCGAAGACGCCCTGGCCCGGCACCTGTCGGACTCCTCGGCAACCGTCCGCGCGGCGGTGTGCCGGGAAATCCGGGCTGCGGGCGCCGACCCCCGCAGCCTGTACAGGGCGCTGTGCGCCGATCCGGACACTGTCGCACCAGGGGCGGTCATCGGGCTGGCCGAACAGCGGTGCCCCCGGGACGCGCCCCTGCTCCACGGACTCACATGCCACCCGAGGGGCCCTGTCCGCGCCCGTGCCCTCTCCGGGCTGCGCATGCTCGGCGAACTCCCCGACCACATGCTGCCGCCGTTCACCGACGACCCCCACCCCACCGTCCGCGCGACCGCGATCGGTGCGCTGCGCGGCAACGCCCGTCTTCTGCACGGCCTGATGCGCAGTCCGCACGCCGATGTCCGGGCCGGGGCCCTGACCCTCCTCGCCCGGCACCACGGACCGGCTCCGGACGAAACCCTGCTCCGGCTCGACGACCCGTCTCCCGGCGTCGCCGCGGCCGCGGCCGAAGCGCTTCGGCGCACCCCCGGGGACGTTCCCGACGACGAACTGCTCCGCCTCTCCTCACCCCGCCTGCCCCATGCCCACCGCTCCGTCGCAGCCGCCTGCCTGGCGGCCGGCCGGCGCGGACCGGTCGCTGCCCTGGCCGCCCTGCGACTTGCCGACGACGTCGACCCGCGCATACGCCGCACCGCACGCGACGGTGTGCTGTCCCTGTTCGGCACGCACGCGCCCGACAGTTCTCACGCCTCGGAGACGGCCTCGCTGACGGAACGGTACGCCCCGGAACTGCCGCACTGGCGACGCGACAGACAGCGGCGGTACGCGGCCGCGCGCCGCGGCTGAGAGCGCCGCCGGGTGACGTATCCGACGGGGTGTGCGTCCCGCCCGCGAACGACCTCAGGCAGCTCCGGGATCAGCGGGTGTGCCCGCGCCCGGTTCAGGAGGTACGCACCGCCCAGCGGCACGGTGCCCCCGTCCCGCACACGGGCCCGGACCGGGCAGCGTCGGCCGGGCCCCGTGCGGCGCGGGCGGAACGTCGAGGGACCGAGCAGCACGGCGACTGCCCGGTCCGTCGTCTGCGAGCGGTACCCCGGGCGTCAGCCGGTGCGGTTGTAGATCGCCGTACCGGGGCAGGCCGTGACGCCGAGACGGGTGCCGCAGCCGGAGTACTGGCCGGATCCGTTCCACCACGCCCAGCCGCCGATCGTGCGGCCGTTCAGCCAGGTGTACTGGCCGACGTAGTTGGCGTCGTAGGTGCGCAGGCTCCAGTGGACGTGGGCACCGGTCGCGGAACCGCCGGCGCAGGTGTCGGTGCCGATGGTGCCGAGCAGGGCACTGCGCGCGATCGCCGTCCCGTTGTAGTAGGTCGTGTTCCGCATGTGGTAGTAGTCCGTGGAGAATCCGCCGGGGTGGATCACCCGGGTCCAGCCGCCGCCCGCGCCGCACATCGAGGTGGCCGTGCCCTCACGGGACGAGCGCACCAGACCACTGGCGTTGCCGCCGGCGAAGTCGAGGGCGCTCCAGTAGCCGGTGGCACCGTCGTGTGCGTGGGGGCCGCCGGTCAGGGTCATGTAGTAGTCGGGCATCCAGGGCAGCAGCAGCCCGTTGGTGTTGGCCAGGGCTCCGGCCGGCGAGGCCTGCGCGTCCGGGGTCGCCTTGCGCTCGGCGTAGGCCGTCATGGTCTGCCGCTCCGCCGTGCCGACCAGCGGGGAGCCGGCCACGTGGTCGGCGAACTCGCGGTCGCCCTCGAGGCCCGAGACCCACTGCCCGTCCTTGCGGTGGGCGAGGTAGAGCCAGCCCTCCGGCGCACCGTGCTGCCTGCGTGATGCCTCGACGTAGGCGACGCCACGGGCCCAGTCGCCCGAGACGTCGCGGACGTCGACGACCACCTTGCGGCCCTCTGCGGCGAGTTCGCCGACGGCGGCCTCGGGGGCGAGACCCCTGGTGTCATGGGACCGCGAGAGGACATCCGCGGCGACGGCGTCCACCAGCGCCGTGCGTTCGGCGCCGAGACGGCCGGCGACGGCGGCCGGCATCTTCACGGCCACTCCGGAGGACGGGTGCTGGGTGACGGTCGAGGCGGATGTGGGCGAGGAGTTCGCCGGTGCCGCGGGTGCGGCGGCGAGCAGTCCGGTGACGGCGAGGGCGGTGACGGCGATTCTCACGTACGTGGAGACGGACGGTCCCGGCAGCACGGGCGATCCCCTTTCGCGAGTCGATTGTCATGTACCTGCGTGAGTGTGCTGCTCCTTGTCAACGCGCGTCAACCAGGCCGAAGTACCGCCACAGGTCGCTCCAATGACGACGGAGCCGGGCCGGCCGGACGGGGAGCATTCCCGGAGGAACACGTCCCCGCCGGACTGTGCCGACCATCGCATCGAGCGGCCCGCACTCCGGATGTCGTCGGGCAGCGCTCCGGCAACGGGCATGCCGGGGCCCGTCCTCGTGGAGATCGTCCTCGCCGCCGTCTCCCGGGACGGTGCTGGGCCGGATGCCCAGGCACGTCCCTCGGCCGGGGTGACGCACGGGCCCGGATCCGGAGCCGTGCGGGTGGATCAGATCTGGACGACGGCCTCGACGCGCATCCAGCCCCGGCGGTCGGCTGCCGCGTCGGTGGTGACCAGAACGTAGCCGTACTCGTTGTAGCCGGCGCCCTCGCAGGTCGAGGCGCCGACTATGTCACCGGCGTGCTTGGTCTTGACGACCACGCTGCTCGGATTCGGGTTCTCGTACACACCGGCGGTCGGCCACACGACTCTGTACTGGCATCCGAACGAGGCGAAAGCGCCGGCCGAGGGGCCGGCGACGAGAACACCGGCGCAGCCGAGCGCGGCGGCCAGGACGACGGTGGTGAGACGGTTCATGCGCATGAGCGGTGCTGCCCTTCAGGATCCGACGATCTGTCAGCGCACAGAATCGCAGGACCGTCGCCGGTTTGTCGCGCGCCCGGATGCCTCACCGGCGAACCTGCGATCCCTCGAAGGGTGGGGGGTGTCCTTGCTGAGCCGGCCCATGTGCCTTCAGTTCCTCCTGTGGGATCTCCGGCGCATGGAGGGCCGCGGC
The DNA here is from genome assembly GCF_008042045.1 of Streptomyces sp. T39. Classification (GTDB taxonomy): domain Bacteria; phylum Actinomycetota; class Actinomycetes; order Streptomycetales; family Streptomycetaceae; genus Streptomyces. The sequence continues at coordinate 81,521 of NZ_RDBP01000050.1, read as the reverse complement.
ACCCTCGCAGAACGCGGTCGGCACCAGGCCGGCACGTGCGGAACGACCGCACGCCATCCGCGCACGTGCACCGCTCTCACCGGAGCTCGCATCGGCGGCTGCGGCCGCCCCTCCGCCGGTCCTGCGTGGACACGTCCGCACAGCACGTCCGGCGGCGCCTGCCGGGGGGCACATGACGGAGGCACCAGACGTTCGGGCTGCCTGGCGATCACGACGGCACGGCACATGATCGAGACCCCGTGCTTCATGGCAATCTGCGGGCGAGCAGCATGACGTGGAGCCGGAGGTACACCGTTCGTGGCAGGACACACCAACCCCACCGTCAGGAGGCGCCGTCTGGGAGCCGAACTCCGCAGGCTCCGCCTGGACAGCGGGCTGAAGTGCACGGAAGTGGCCGAGCGGCTCATGGTCTCCCAGCCCAAGATCAGCCACATGGAGAACGGCAACCGCGCCATCAGCCCGCGAGACGTCCGCGATCTGTGCGCGCTCTACGGAGTGACGGACCAGCAGGTCGTCGACGCTCTGATGGAGATGGCCCAGGAGTCCGGGCAGCGGGGCTGGTGGCAGGCGTACGGCGACATCCCCCAGAGCGTCTACCTCGCCCTGGAGACGGATGCCACCTCCCTCCACACCTACGGATCCACGGTGATCCCCTCTCTGCTGCAGACGCCCGCCTACGCCCTCGCGGTGATCGAGGAAACGATCCCCCTGCTCACCGCCGAACAGGCCGGCAGTCGCCTGAAGGCGCGGCTGCGGAGCCAGCACCGGATCTTCGATCCGACCCGTCCGCTGCGCCTGTGGGCTGTGCTGGACGAATCCGCTCTGCGCCGCGTCGTCGGCAGCCCGGACGTCATGCGGGAACAACTGGAGCACCTGCACGCACTGGGCACCGAGCCGCACATCACGGTGCAGGTCCTCCCCTACACGGCGGGTGCCCATCCCGGCATGTCGGGACAGTTCTCCATCCTGCGGTTCACCGACGGACCCGCGGCGGCGGTGGTGCATGTGGATCGGTTCACCAGCGACCTCTACCTGGACAAGCATTCCGACGTGGAGCATTACGGCGTGCTGCATGACCACCTGCAGCACCGGGCGCTCAGCCCCGCCGTCAGCAGCGGCTTCCTCACCGACGTCGCCAAGACCTACATCGACGCCGCACGCCACGTCCGAGTGCGGGAGGCCGGTGATCGCTGAAGCCGCCGACGGATACGCCGCGGATGCCTCGCGGCCGGCGTTCCGCGGACCCGCACCCGCGCCCGCGTCGGATCCGCGCGGCGGACCGAACCGTCCCGCACGGCGCACGGCGAGCGACGGGGCCGGGCCGGTGGGGACTGGTCCGGCTCTCCCGATCCCGCGATCTCAGTCCGATGCGGTCACCGAGGAGGTGAGGTGGTCGACGATGTCGGCGAGACGGCCTCGGCGCCGGTAGGCGGCGCGTTGCCGGTCGGCGCCGCTGCCGGTGGCGCGCAGGCGTGACCAGAGGGCGTTCACGAGTTCCGCGTCGCCGTGCTCCTTCAGGGCGGGTTGTACCCATGACAGGAGCTGGTCGATCTGGTCGACGGCGGGGGAGAGGCGGCCGGTGGCCAGGTCGATGCCCTGCCCGGCCAGGCCGTCGCGGGCCGCCCGCCAGCAAGCGGCGCGCAGCATTTCCGGGGCGGGCCGGCAGACCGGGTCGCCGGTGGTGGCGGCCTGGAGCGCGGTGGCGGTCATCGCCCTGATGAGACCGGCGAGGAGCACGGTCTCGCCCGGGGTCGTGGTCGCGTCGGCGACGCGGTACTCGAGGGTGGGCACGTGGTGGGAGGGGCGGATGTCCCAGTACAGGCCGCCGCGGTCCATGATGCTGCCGGTGGAGATGAAGCCCGCCACGAGGTCCTCGAAGTGGGAAGGGGACTCGAAGTAGGGGGGAGGGCCGGCCACCGGCCAGCGCCCCCAGGTCGTTGTGCGCCAGCTGGCGTACCCGGTGTCCCGCCCCGCCCAGAACGGCGAGTTGCCGGTGAGCGCGATCAAGGCAGGCAGCCAGGGGCGCAGGCGGTTGCTGATCTGCAGCGCCGTGGCGAGATCCGGAACACCGACATGGATGTGACACGCGCAGGCACACTGCTCGTCGTCCAGGGCACCGAACGTGGCGGCGCTCGCCGTGTAGCGCGGGCAGGCGGTCAGCGGCGGCGGGGAGACCTGGCCGAGAACCGGGCTGCCGCTGGAAACGACCTGCAGTCCCCGGTGGGCGGCGGCCCGGACGACCGCCACCCGCGTGGAACGGACCTGCTCGGCGAAGTCCGCAAGGCTGCGATGCGGATCCGTGCGCACCTCGACCTGGTAACGCGTCAGCTCCGGACCCACACGGTCACCGAGCTCACCCGCCGCCTCGGCCACCACCGCACCTGCCTGCGCGCTCACCTCCCGCGACACCGGGTCGACCAGGAGGAACTCCTCCTCCGCCCCCACCGTCAGCGCGATCGGCCCGCCCGTGACCGTCCGCCTTCGGCCATGGCCGGGGAGCAGCCCTTGTGGACCGGCAGACGTACGCCCTGTACTCGTCATGTGGTCATGCTGTCACGGACGGTGACCCCGGGGCAGGGCGAAAAGACGACATCCCTCAATGACGGGGAGCGCAACGTGCGTGAGCGGACACAGATACTGATCGCCGGGGGCGGCCCGGCAGGAACGACGGCGGCCACCGTGCTGGCACAGCAGGGGTTCGACGTCGTCCTGCTGGAGAAGGAACGCTTCCCCCGCTACCACATCGGGGAGTCCCTGCTCCCCTCACTCCTGCCTGTCCTGGACATCATGGGCGCCCGCGAGGCCGTCGAACGGCACGGCTTCGTCCGCAAGAACGGGGCCTTCTACGGCTGGGGCGGCCAGGAGTGGGCCCTGAGCTTCGACGAACCCGGCAGGCCCGCGACCCACAGCTTCCAGGTCGTCCGCTCAGAGTTCGACCACCTCCTCCTCCAGCACGCCCGCCACCAGGGAGCGGACGTACGGGAGGAGACCCGGGTGCGGCACATCGCCGTGCCCGACGGCCGGGCCACCAGCGCCTCCTGGTCAGGCGACGACGGCCGCGCAGGCGACATCGATTTCACCTGCCTGATCGACGCCACCGGTCGGGCCGGGCTCCTCGGCGCCCGCCAACTGCGCACCCGGCGCGTGCACGACGTATTCCGCAACGTCGCCGCCTGGGCATACTGGCGCGGTGCCGCTGCCGTACCGGGCGCCCCGGAGGGAGCGATCGGGGTCTTCTCCCTGCCCCGGTCCGGCTGGTTCTGGGCCATCCCCCTGCACGACGGCACCCTCAGCGTCGGGCTGGTCACTGACAAGCGCTCCTTCCACCAGGCCAGGAACGACCTGGGCTCCGTCGACGCCCTCTACCACGAAGCACTCACCCGGACACCGCTCCTCGCCCGCATGCTCGAGGACGCCCACCAGGTATCCGCCCTCACGATCGAGAGCGACTACTCCTACACCAGCGATACGTTCTGCGGCCCCGGCTACTACCTCGCCGGCGACGCCGCCTGCTTTCTCGACCCCCTGCTGTCCACCGGCGTCCATCTGGCCATGTACAGCGGCCTCCTCAGCGCCGCAGCCATCGCCACCGTCCTGCGCGGCGAAACCGACGAGGCCACCGCCCGCCGCTACTACCAGACCACCTACCGGCGGGCCTACGAGCGCCTCCTCATCCTCGTCGGCGCCTTCTACCGCATCCACGACGGCCGCGACACCTACTTCCGTCAGGCCCAACGACTCAGCCACCGCGACCAGCAGGGGCTGCGACTCCACGAGTCGTTCCTCAACATCATCACCGGCACCGAAGACCTCGACGACGCCCGGGAGCACCCCGTCGACCTCCTCTACGAAAGGCTCCGCCGCCCCCTGGACGAACACCACCAGCACGGTCTCGGCGGACATGGGACCAGCCACCTGCTCCCCCTGCCCACCACCCCGGACCACGCAGCCGCAGGCCTCTATCTCACCCTCACCCCGCACCCCGTCCTGCGCCCGGTGCCACCACCGGCCACCACGTCCGCGTGACGGCACCGGCGCCATGAAGACCGGCTGCCGGCGACGTGTGCCGGGAGATCCTGGAGCCCCACGTCCCGCCCCGAGTGCCGGCCCCCCGGGCACGCCACCGGGCAGCGGCGGCCGCGGGCCCGGCCATGCGCCGCCCGGGTGACCGCCGCCCACCTGCGGGACGCGCCCGGGCAGACGGGACCACTCCGCCCCCGCCACGGACTCTGTTCCAGTGGCCCCGGCCGGGAGCGGAGTCAGCCCGCGGTCTTCGTGAAGTCCAGGTCGGCATGGCGGACGGCGCGGGAGGCGGTGGAGACCGTGGCGCCGAGCATGCTGATGCAGCCGAAGAGGAGGAAGGTGGGGCCGGCGCCCCACCCGTCCACCAGGAGGCCGAAGAGCGGGAACATCACCGGGGTGATGCCGACCGCGCTGAGTGCCTGGACGGAGGCGACCCTGCCCTGGAAGGCGAGGGCGGTGTTGGCCTGCATCAGAGCCATCGCCAGACCGCCGCAGAGGCCGGAGACCAGGCCGGAGACGAGCGCCACGGCGACCGCGAGGGCGAGGTTCGGCATGACGCCGATCAGGCCGATGCCGGCGGAGGCGACGAGCAGGGCGATGTTGTGCCAGTGGCCGGCCCGGCGGAAGCGGCCGCGCACCACGAGCAGGAGCGAGGTCGTGCAGACGCCGGTGCTGAGGGCGGCGTTCACCCAGGCACCGCCGGAGGGGCCCCAGCCGCGTTCCTCGGCGAGCATGATGACGCCGATCGCGATCGGCGGGATGCAGCCGATCATGGAGAGCAGTCCGGAGAGGACGAGCGGGCCGACGACGGGCTCGTGGCGCAGGTAGACGATGCCGTCGACCAGGTCGCGGCGGGCGGTGGAGTCCGCGGCGGGCTGTTCCTCGGGCGGCAGCGGGGAGAGCCGGACCGCGACCAGGAGGAACAGCGAGAGGGTGAAGAGGACGCCGGTCACGGCGAACGCGGCGGCGGGGCCGCCGAGCCCCATCGAGAACCCGGCGAGCGGCGGGCCGGCGATGTGGCCGGACCGCTGCACCAGATTGCGCAGGCTCTGCACCCGCATCAGCTGGTCGCGGCCGGTGAGCCGGGGCGGCATGGCTCCGACCGCCGGCATGAACAGGGCGTCCACGACGCCGAAGGCGAGGGCGAGGGCGACGAGCAGCCAGAGGCCGGGGGTGCTGAACGCGAGCGCTGCGGCGGCCGTGAGGATCACCACGGCGCGGACCGCGTCGGAGGAGATGACCACCCTGCGCGGGCCGAACCGGTCGGCGATCACACCGCCGCCGAGCATGAGGATCGCCCGGGGTATCGCGCCGACCGCCATCACCAGGCCGACCTGGGCCGGTCCGGCCACCTTCTGCGCGGCCCAGCCGAGCGCCACGAAGTAGGCGGCGTCGCCGACCACGGAGAAGGTGTAGGCGATCAGCCAGCGCAGGACGTTGCCGTCCCGGTGCACCGGGACGGAGGGGGTGACGGCCACGGCGGGGGCGGGCGGGGCCGTGTCGTGGATGGGTTCATGGTCTCGCGAGTTCACAAGCGCGCATGATCTCCCACAACGCCGGCCACGCACAACGCAATTGCCTGCCGGATGTCGTGCCCCCGCGGCCCGGCGCCGCAGCTCTCGGCCCGCCACTGGCGGACCGGGACACTCCGGATCCTGGACGCCCCCGGGGCGGACAAGGCATGCCGTACGCCACCTGCACCGCCCGCGGCAGCTCCGAAGGCATCAGAGCCGACGCCCCCGGCGCTGGCGGGCATCACGTCCGGTGGGCGGGAGGCACTGCAGCGACCGTGCGTCCTGCCSCGGGCGGTCCAAGGCGCGTCACCCCGCACTGCGGCACCTGCTCATCCGGCGCTACAAGGGTGCCCCGGTGAAGGACGGTGCGTCGGATCGGGCCAGCTGACCCCGCGGACCCGGTGCAGGCCGATGGTGACCACGGTGAGGACCGCGGCTGTGCCGGCGAGCGTCAGGACCGTCGACGGCGAGGAGTGGTCGACCACGACGCCTCCGATCAGAGCACCCGCCGAGATGGTGGCCTGGAACGAAGCCGTGAAGAGCACCGAGGACGCCTCGGGGGAGTGGGGGCACGCCCTGGCGAACCACGTCTGCGAGCAGACCGGCACGGCGCCGTAGGCGAGGCCCCACAGGATCAGCAGGGCGACGGCCCCGGCCGGGCTGTTCCCCAGCACCGGCAGCAGCAGAGTTGCCCCGGCCAGCATCACGGCGGCCGAGGCGAAGGCGGCTCTCGGGTGGCGGGTCACGGCGGTACCACCGAGAAAGTTGCCGACGATCCCGGCCACCCCGTAGATCAGCAGGAACAGCGTGATCACCCCGGTGCCCACCCGGGTCACCTGCTCCAGGAACGGAGTGACGTAGGTATAGGCGCCGAAGTGGGCGAGGACGACCAGGAAGGTGATGACCAGCGCGTAGCGGGTGTTCACGCTCTTGCGCATGTCGGTGAGCAGGCGCAGGCGCGTCGGCTCCTCGGCGGGCAGCGGCGGGAGCGCAAGGATCAGCAGGACGAAGACGCCGAGGGTCGAAACTCCCATGACCAGGAAGGCGGTTCGCCAGCCGGCGACGCTCCCGACGAAGGTGCCGAGAGGAACCCCGACGACGGAGCCGAGGGGTACGGCGGCGAAGATGACCGAGGTGGCCCGGCCGACCCACCTCGCCGGCACCAGCCGGCCGGCCACACCCGCGCCGATCGACCAGAAGCCCCCGATGGTGATGCCGACCAGCACCCGGGAGACCAGCACCAGCCAGAAGTCGGCGGCGGCCGCGGCAAGGAAGTTGGCCAGCGCGAGCAGGAGGACGAACGCCCCCAGCATGATCCGCCGGTCGACGCGTCCGGCAGTCACGGTGACCAGCGGGGCCGCAGCGGCCGCCAGGAATCCCGGCATGGTCATCATGAGACCTGCCGTCCCGTCGGAGACGGTGAAATCGGACCCGATGGAGGTCAGCAGGCCGATCGGCAGGATCTCGGTGGTGACGATCGAGAAGATTCCCAGCATCACCGCGACGACGGCCAGCCACGAGACGAGTGATGATCGTGCCGACGACCCCGTGGAGTCGGTGCGGTCGGTGGGAGTGGTCGAGGCTGTGGGCACGGGTCCCGTCCTGTCGTGGGATGTCACATGACGATGTGCGTTCCACTCCAGCAGGAACCGGGTGCGTCCTCCGGCGACTTCGCGACATCACCATCGCCGCACGGTCGCTGCCCGGATGGGCGAAGACGGGACAGCGTTCCGGCAGGTCCCTCCCTCAGCTCCTGCTGCGCCGGGCAGGCCAGTGCTGCCTCTTCGAGGTGTCCGGCTTCCTCCGCTCCACTCGTGCTGGGCAGGTCAACGGCAAGAGCGACCCGGCAGGCCAGGGTGAGCGGGTGCTGACAGTCCCGCCCCTGACCCGGTGGTCGCGCAGCTGCCGGATGATTTGGTGATCTCCGTCGAACGGCACAGGTCCGAGCGGTAGCCTCTGAGCGGCTGATGACACGCGTGGGAGCGGGGTGTTGAGTGTGCGGGGAGCCTTACGGCGGCGGCTTTGCGCTGCGCTCCTGATCGCAGGTGCGCTCGCCCCCGGCTCCGCGTCGGCCGCCACCCCGGACGACGCCCGCAATGTCGCCTGCCTGTCGGCGAGTGGCCGTCAGGGAGTGGTGGCCGCGGCGTCGGCCCTGGGCCTGGTGACGGCCGCGAGCACACCGGCAGCGGTCGACCCGGCCGGCGGTGAACCCGAGGCGCTGACCCTGGACGCCTGGCGGAAGGACCGGCCCGCCGACTTCCAGCGCGCTTGCGCCGCACACATCGAGGCACAGGCCCTCAGCAGAGGAGCTCCGTCGGCTTCGGCACCTGCTCCGGGCTTGCTGTCCTGGCTGCTGCCCTTGGTAGTCGGTGCACTGCTCACCATGGGCGCCGCCGAGATCCGAAGCGCCCGGGACCGGGGTCTGGCGAACGCGAACGGGATCAGGACGGCCACGGCTGCCTTCCGTGACGCTGTCTCCGCGTACGCCTCCCAGTGGGCCGAGACAACGGTGCATGCTCCATGTGCAGGAACGGACGCTGACCGCCTTCCGCGACGCCGTCGCCCGCACCCTCGATCGCGCACGTGACGGGGGCAGGGAGAGCTACGGCCCGGACATCGGCCCGTTGTGCCACCGCTACGACCGGCTGACGGGCGAGAACCTGGAAGGTCTGGACCCCATGGTGCTGGACGAGTTGTACGCCAGGAGCATGAGGAGGGGACCCGGCCGATGGCACCGCCGGGAGCCCGACGACGCGTTCTCCCTGCTGCGCGTCTTTCAGGACCTCGGCCGCGACGTGTATCAAATGAGTACGAACTACCTTTACTGAGAGAAGGCGTTGTTGACGGTCAGGGGTCTTGACCAGAGCGAATACCTCCGGTGCGGCGGAGCTGTTCAGGACCTCATCACCCCTCTTCCGTGGTCGCCAGGAAAAGGGGTTCAGCGACTCCATCAAGCCCAAGCAGGTGAACGCCACCACCGGCATACTCGACTCGTGGAACGGCACCGTCTTCGCAGCCGCCCGAGGGCACGTGCTGGCCGGCCGGAACACCGGCGGCGGGTTCAGCCGTGACGACGACACCGTGTGGTGGGTGCATGGTCTACGTACCGGCACGCTCATCGCCCAGGTCGTCTGCGACGACGACGTCCCCGGCAAGACCAGCGCCGACCGCGACTTCCCCGTCATCTCCTCACCCGGCGGAAAAGAACGCGAGCAGGGCGGCAACGTCAGTCGCCTGCCCGCCCCACGCAGGCGAGCATCCCGCAGGTGAGTGCTCCTCAGACATTTATTGGAGCGCTGTTATATTAGCGCTGTGACATCTTCGGATCCCACCGCGGTACCCGACCCCTGGCACTCCCTGCACGAGCTGCTGGCAGCCATGGACGCCGAGATCGAGCGGGTCTACGTCGAGCGCGGGATCGAGGGGGTGCGGCCTCGCTTCGCCTATCCGCTGATCCGGCTCGCCCACACCGGACCGCTGACCATTCGCGAGCTGGCAAAGTCCCTGGGCCGCTCGCACTCAGCGATCAGCCAGACCGTCGCCGCCATGCGTAAAGAGGGTCTGGTCACCTCCGAGCCGGGGCCTGACGCTCGCACCCGGCGGATCGACCTGACCGCGCGCGGACGGTCCCTGGTGCCGTTCCTCGAGGCGGAGTGGCGCGCTACCCACGACGCGGTCGCCGAGCTGGACAGCGTGATCCCGTACGCGATGACCACCGTCGTCGAGGAAGTGCGGCGGGCGCTGGGCCACCGGTCGATGCGACAGCGGATCCTTGATCACCTTGTCGAGCCGCCGCGATGAGCGGACTTGGCGGCATCCACTTCCTCGACACCCGTCCACTGCGCGGCAGTAGGCCGTTCCGTGCCCTGTGGATCGGTACCTCCGCCTCGCAACTCGGCGGCCAGATAGCCACCGTGGCGGTGCTGGCCCAGGTCTGGGATCTGACCGGCAGCCCGGTGGGCACCGGTGCCATCGGGCTCGCCACCGGGTTGCCGATGGTGCTGTTCGGGCTGCTCGGCGGCACAGTGGCCGACACCTTCGACCGTCGCACGGTGGTGCGGGTCACCACTGTGGGCAGTCTGCTGGCTGCCGCAGGGCTGTGTGCCCAAGCCGTGGCGGGTAACCGCAGTGTGATCCTGCTGCTTGCCCTGGTCGCCGTGGGGACGAGCTGCAGCGCTCTGGGCGCTCCCGCGCGGCGCACCCTCCCTGTCCGGCTGTTGCCGAGCGACCAGGTCGCGGCCGGCCTTGCGCTGATGAACGTGTCCTTCCAGGCGGCGATGCTGGCCGGACCCGCGCTGGCCGGGATGATCATCGCCCGCTGGGATCTTCCTGTCGCATTTGCTGCCCAGGCCGTGACCATGACCCTCGCGGCACTCTCGCTGATCCGCCTGCCCGCCATGCCGCCCGATGGCGCCGCAGCGGCCGGTGGCAAGCGCCGTCCGCAACGAGGCGGTTGGCGAATCCTGCGCCGCCCGACGCTGTGGGGCTCGATGGCCACCGACCTGTCCGCAACGCTGCTCGCCATGCCGATCGCGCTCTTCCCGCTGGTCAACGAGATCCGCTTCGGCGGAAACCCGCAGACCCTCGGCCTGTTCCTCTCGGCCGTCGCGGTCGGGGGAATCACGGCCGGACTACTCTCCGGCACGGTCACGCGCTGGAACCGTGGCGGCCTGGTCCAGCTGTCCGCAGCCGCTGTCTGGGGCTTGGCGCTGGCCTGTTTCGGTCTGGCGGGGCCGTTGTGGCTCGCGCTCGCGTGCCTGGCCGTTGCGGGCGCTGCCGACACCGTGTCCGTCATCACCCGAGGTGCCCTGGTTCAGTTGGAGACCCCAGATGCGTACCGGGGGCGGGTCTCTTCGGTGGAACACGTCATTGGTGTCGCCGGCCCCGAACTCGGGAACTTTCGCGGCGGCCTATTGGCCTCGACGACCTCAGCATCCTTCTCGCTCGTCTTCGGCGGACTGTCTGCCATCCTGGCAATCGCCGCCGTGGCCGCGACCAACGGCCCCCTGCGCGCCTACCGCACACCGGCTCCTACCGAGAGGCCGGCTGCCCCTGAGGCCGCCGAAGCAGCAGCTGGATAGAAGGCTGATGTCGCGCATGGCAAGGGGGCGCCAGCAGCGCAGGCTCTGACGACGCCTTGCCGACGTCTCCTCGACAGCGGGTCCCGGATCCAGCTAGGACCTGTCCGGCCGATCAAGGTCTTGACGGCCTTGGGACTTGAGTTGCCTGGCCCTGTCACCAGCCGTCCACCAGACGACAACAACAACAGGTCCTACGATCTGTCCATGATCGAGACTCCGAAGCATTGGACCGTTCGCCATTTCTCGCAGGCCAACCCCGCTGGCCCAGGCTGCGATAGCGTTCCGGCTCTCTTGCGACGGCTGGCCGATGCCATCGAGGCGTTGGGCCCCGTCGAGATCCAGGATGTGGTGATCGAGTCCGAGACGACTGAACACGGCCCCTGGCGATCTGGGACCGTGTACTTCCATCTACCGGAAGACGAATAAGGGCTGATCCTGACGCTCACGAGCGGAGCCAGATCACCAGTGCTGCGGCGGTGGCGGTGCCGAGGTGGACGTAGCCGCGCTTGTCGTAGCGGGTGGCGACGGCCCCGTGCTGTAGGCATTGTCGGCCGCGAGGCCGTCCGGCTTCTTGCGGGGCCTGCCCGGCCCGGCCCGGCCCGGCCCGGGCCGCGGCACGCGGATCTTCTCCAGGACAGGCTTGAACTGGGTGCAGTCAGCACGCTGGCCTGGTGTGATGATCAGGGACAGCGGGCGGCAGCGGCCGTCCGCGCTAGGGCGTGTATCGAATGTGCTGGTCACAGCCACTCGTTGATGGCTGCGACCAAGACGGTCGCCTCGTAGCGGACCGCGAGCTTGTCATAGCGAGTCGCCACAGCACGGTGCCTTTTGAGGCGACTAATGCCGCACTCGACCGCGTGCCGAGCCGTGTAGTCCTCGACGTCGAATTTGGGGGGCCGGCCGCCGAAGGAGCCGAGCTTCTTGCGGTTGCGGGCCTGGTCGGCCTTGTCCGGGATGGTGCAGCGGATACCGCGGCGTCGCAGGTAGGCGCGGTTCTTTCGGGACGCGTACGCCTTATCCGCGCGGACGCGGTCGGGCCGGGTGCGCGGTCGCCCCGAGCCGCTGCGGGCCACGCGGACCTTCTTCAGGACGTGCCCGAACTGCGGGGAGTCGCCGCGCTGCCCGGCGGTGATCACGATGGACATGGACTTTTGCCCCTGCTCGACAGCCAGGTGCAGCTTGGTGGTCAGGCCGCCGCGCGAGCGTCCGAGGCCGTGGTCATCGGGCTCGACGCTGATGCCGCCGGGCGGCTCGGCCTGCAGATCCCCCTTTTCCGCGCTCCGGCAGCGTGCTGGTGGGCCCGGCACACGGTGGAGTCGACGTTGAGGTCCCAGGTGATGAGCTCCGTGGCGTCGGCCTGGGCCTGCAACGCGGCGAAGATCCGCTGCCAGGTGCCGTCCCGCTGCCAGCGCCGAAAGAGGTCATACACCCGCGCCCAAGGTCCGTACCTCTCTGGCACGTCCCGCCACGGGACCCCGGTGCGGGTGCGGAACCGTATCCCGTCGATCAGTTGCCGCCTGATCCATATCGGCGGACGGCCTGGTTTCTTGCCCTTGGGCAACAACGGCTCCAGGCGCGTCCACTGCGCATCCGTCAGATCTCCACGTGCCATCCGGTGATCATCACAGACTGTGATCTACTTCGGGCATGGTGTCGATGAACGAGAAGCCGAGGTCATGACCAACCACTGCTGCGAGGCGATGAGCCGCCGCGTGAACGTGCGCTGCGACCAGCACGACGACCCCTTCGCCTGCCCGGACGCACTGATCGACTTCAGCGCCAAGTTCCAGGAGTACGGGCTGATCATCCACGACGGCGGCACATCGACCATCACCGTCGACTTCTGCCCCTGGTGCGGACGGCGTCTCCCCGAGTCACAGCGGGACCGATGGTTCGACGAACTCGAACGGCGTGGGATCGATCCGTGGGAGGACGAAGTCCCTGCCGAGTTCCAGGACGACCGCTGGCTTACCGCCCTGTCTCGGGACTGACCAACCCGCAGCCTCTCAAGCCCCTTCTGATACACGCCCTAGGAGCGTGCTGGTGAACCCGACGCGCGAGCGGCCCAGGCCCTCGCCTCCAGCACCACCTCCACCAGGCGGGCGACAGGCTCTGCCACGGCGTCTCGTCCGCCGGCCGCAGCGCCCGTTGCTCACGGGCAGGAACGGCCGCAGCCGTTCCCACTCGGCATCGCTCAGATCACCCCGACCCATGCCCAAAGGAACGACTGGGCACGGAGTAGTCACATCATCAGCTGGACGGCGACGACCTTGCCGGCCTCGCCGCCGGGGCCTGCGTGATCATCTGCTGGAACGGCTGGTGGTCCCCGGTGCGCGGCCCGCGAGCCAGGCAGCGATCCGCTTCTGCAGCTCCTTGTCGGCGCGGGGATAGTCCCAATGTGCGTACCACTCCAGGTCTTGCAGGATGTTTTCGGAGCGGGCCGGGTGGGCCACCGCCCTCACGTCGACACCGGTTTCGCCCGTCGAGCAGCTGATGTACACGCTGCTGTCGAGCGCCATCATGCTGAAACCCGGGTGGCCCGCACGTATGCCGAGGAACGCCGATGCCGCACCCCGGCCCATGATGTCCCAGCAGTCGAAAAGCCGGACCCGGGTCCAGACCCACGATGGGGTATGGCGGCCGTAATGCAAGTGCTCCTTCGGCAGGAGGGCATGGTGCGTGTGGGTGCCGTGGGGAAGCAGGACGAGAAACTCGCGCTGGTGGTCGAGAAGGCCAGAGGAGACCGCCAGGTCGTACCAGTTCTCGTTGAGACGCCGGACGAGCCGTGGGGTTTCGTACGGGTGGGAGAAGCCTCCGACGATGTCCTCGCGACGGTATCCGGAGACGAACGGCATCGTTCCGTCCGGCACGGCGTTCGGGATCACCTCGAGGCCGGCCCGCCGCAGCGGCCGGTACATCTTGCGTTCGCGCTCCTGTATACCCACGGGGCAGTGTTCTACCAGGTGCGGTGCGCCAAGAATCCCCGGCCCGGTGCGTCTCCCGTTTCCCGACCTCCCGGATCGGACCGGTGCTCGGATCACATGCGTGATCGGCCGGACAGGTCCTCGTGGCCCTTGGCCGTCATCGCCTCCCGACAGACTCAGTTCCGACAGGCGACTTGCCTCATGAACGGCCAGGTGGTGCCAGGTGTCGTCGACCGCGAACCAGCGCAGCAGCACACCGTCGTGCAGCCGGAGACAGTCGGGGTTGCCGCGCCACCGGCCGGCACAGACCCGGACCGGGACGGTGAGGCCGTCGACGCTGGTGCCCTGCCGCGGGCGCTCCCCGTACGCTGACGCGTGCCGCGCCGGCGTCCCGCCTCCGGTCGCGGCGCCGGTGTCGGCGTGTGTACGGGCGAGACCGCTACGGGTCGGGAGTGCCGAACACGGTGGACCCCGCCGCGGCACCGCCTCCGTCACGCGCGACAGCGACCCCTGCTCCCGCGAGGGTCACCCGGGAGCGTCGCCGCGCAGCAGCAGGGCGGCCAGGGCCAGGGCGTTCCCGCGGGGCGAGGCGATGTCGAGGCCGGTGAGCTCGGTGATCCTCGCGAGCCGGTTGTCCACCGTGTTGGGGTGCAGCCTGAGCCGGTGTGCGGTGCGGCGCCGTTCGTGGCGGTGCTCGATGTGGACGCGCAGGGTCTCGATGAGTTCGGGCCGGTCGCCGAGGGGATCGAGAAGGGCGGCGATGCGGTCGCTGCTCTCGTCGTGGCGGGAGAGGTGGTACTCCAGCAGAACATCGTCCATGCGGTGCACGCCGGCGGGTCGTCCGCAGGCGCGGGCGACCCGGACGATGTCGGTGGCGGTGCGGGCGGCGGCCGGCACGTCCCGGGGGGTGGCGGCGGTGACCGCGGCCACGCGGACATCGTCTCCGCAGACCTGCCGGAGCCGGACGGTCAGCTCCTCGCAGGCACGGACGCCGTCGGTGTCGTCAGGCCGCCGGGAGGCGATCACGTGTCCGCCGTCGGCGCCGAGCAGGGACGCGGCCCCCGCGTCGAAGGTGCGGTCCAGAACGGTCTGGACGCGGCGCGTCCGGCGGCGCTCCGCCACGGCCGAGGCCTCGGGATCCCGCTCGCGCGGAACATACAGGTGGACGACGAGGGTGGGGCCTTCGAGTCCCAGCTCGTCGAAGGCCCGCGCAGGAGGCAGGGAGCCGTCCAGCAGCCCCCGTACGAGGGACCGGTGGTGTTCGCGTCGCTCGGCGAAGAGCGCGGCCTGCTCGTCGAGATAGGTCTCGGCGACGGTTCCGATGACGGCCTCGTGGCCGCGGAGGAGGAGGTCGACGAGTTCCAGCAGCGCGCCTTCCTCGCCGGCGGCGGTCTCGTCCCTGAGTGCCTGCCAGAGGACGTGGACGGCCGTGGAATGGCTGCGCAGCAGGGTGTGCAGGGGCATCCCCTCGTCGGCGCGCTGGGCGGCGCGTTCCCGGAAGAGGCGGTAGTCCCCGGCGTCGTCCCGCTCGTCGCGAACGCGGTGCAGGAAAAGACGCAGTCCGTGCCGGACCGTTGCGGCGACCTCCACGTCCTTCACGTCGGTGGGGAGTTCGCTGTATCCGGGCAGCCGCTCGAACGATTCACGGGCCATGCGGCGGGCGAGCTCGTTGACGCGGCTCTCGCACCGGGCGGCGAGCGCCCGGGCCGCGGGCGACAGCGCGGGACGCGTGTCGCGGGCTTCGGACGGTGGGTTGCTCGGCACCGGAGGCTCCTCCCGGGCAATGTGATGGATCACAGCCTGTGCCGTGGACGACTGTGAAGGCGGCGGATATCTCCCCGTCACGCTCCGCCGCAGACTCTACAGACATCAGCGGGCCACACGAGGGGCGCGGGACGCGCCTCCAGGGTGACGTACGAGGAGCCGGGAACTATGACCGAACACAATGCCAGCGGTTACATGGAGTACGCGGACCGGGTCTGGCACGGGGAGGAGTCTCTGCTGGCCCACTTCACCGGACAGTTCGCCGGCGGCGGACTCGTGCGGGTCGCCGAGCGGACCGGCTTCTTCCCGGCCTTCGCGAACGTTGCGGTGTTCGACACCGGGGACGGTCTGGTGCTGGTCGATTCGGGTGACTTCCGCACGGCGTCCCAGCTGCACGACGCGGTCCGCGACCGCACCCAGGCCCCCGTGAGCACGGTGGTGTACACCCACGGTCACGTGGACCACGTCTTCGGCGTGGGCCCGTTCGACCGGGAGGCCGCCGACGCCGGCACGGCGCGCCCTGAGGTCGTCGCGCACGAGGCGGTGGCGGCACGCTTCGACCGCTACCGGGAGACGGCCGGCTACAACACCTGGATCAACCGACGCCAGTTCGGCGTGCCGTCCCTGAACTGGCCGACGGAGTACCGCTACCCGGACACCACCTACCGCGACCGGCTGACCCTGCGCAGGGGAGAGCTGACCTTCGAGCTGGTGCACGCCCGAGGCGAGACGGACGACCACACCTATGTGTGGATCCCGGAGCTGAAGACCCTGTGCACCGGAGACCTGTTCATCTGGAACTCGCCCAACGCCGGCAACCCGCAGAAGGTGCAGCGCTACCCCGTGGAGTGGGCGGCGGCACTGCGCGCCATGCAGGACCTCGGCGCCGAGGTCCTGCTCCCCGGACACGGCGTGCCGATCCTCGGCGCCGTTCGCATCCGTCAGGCGCTCGGCGACACGGCGGACCTGCTCGAATCCCTGTGCACCCAGACCCGGGACCTGATGAACGCCGGCGCCCGCCTCGACGAGGTGCTGCACGGCGTGAAGGTCCCGCCCGGCCTGCTGGAGAAGCCGTACCTGCACCCCGCGTACGACGAGCCCGAGTTCGTCGTACGGAACCTGTGGCGACTGTGGGGCGGCTGGTACGACCAGAACCCCGCCAACCTCAAGCCGGCCCCCGAAGGCGCGCTGGCCGCCGAACTCGCCGAGGCCGCCGGCGGCGCTCGGGCGCTGGCGGACCGGGCCGCGCGCCTGCTCGCCCGCGGCGAGCTGCGTCTCGCGACGCACCTGGCCGAGACCGCCGCGCTGGCCGCACCCGCCGACCCCGACGTGGCCCGGATCCGGGCCGAGGTCTTCACCCGTCGGGCAGCGGCGGAGACCTCGACGATGGCGCGCGGCGTCTTCAACTGGGCCGCCGCGGAGGCCTCCGCCGTGGCGGAGGGCACAGACGTCGCCACCGAGCTGACACGCAGCGACGAAGGACGGCGACGGGCCGCGGGAGTCATCAGCGTGGGCGTCGTCGACGACGACAGCTGCGGCTGCGCCGCCGTCATGGACGACATCGCAGAGCGAGGGGTGTGACCGTGGACGCAGTGACCGCGACGATGCGGGGCCCAGGTCCGACGGTCCCGACGGCAGGCGGCCGGCAGGCATGGGAGACCACCTGGCTCCTGCTGGTCTTCATGCTGGTGAACTTCGCCGACAAGGCCGTCCTGGGGCTGGCCGGGCCGGAGATCATGAAGGAGTTCGGACTCACCCGTCAGGAGTTCGGCACGGCCCAGGCCGCGTTCTTCGGTCTCTTCTCGCTCTCCGCGCTGGGCGTCTCGTTCCTGACCCGCAAGGTGCGCACATCGGTGCTGCTCCTGGTGATGGGCCTGCTGTGGGCGGCGGCTCAGTTGCCGATGCTCTGGGGGGCGGCGGGCTTCGCGACGCTGATCGCCACCAGGGTGTTGCTCGGCTTCGCCGAAGGGCCCTCGGCCCCGGTCGCGGTCCATCACGTCCACGGTTGGTTCGAGCAGCGTGAGCCCGGCCGCCCCGAACGCCCAGCGCCAGCCGAAGTGGGAGATCACCGCGCCCGCCGAGGCCACCAGGAGCAGACCGGCGCCGGCACCGGTCGGCAGCCTTCCGACCCTTCCGCCCAGGACTGCCCGGCGGGCCAGCAGCCCGTGAGTCAGCAAGACCACGCCGTTGGCCACGGCTCCCCCGCCGACCGCGGCGGCGGCCCGGTCGAGGTCCCAGCCGACCACCGTCCGGAGATAGTCCGGCAGCCAGGTGAGTTTGGCGCTCATCACCCAATAGGCGGCGAACGCACCCAGTGCC
>NZ_RDBP01000050.1:0-63796 GCF_008042045.1 Streptomyces sp. T39 | reverse complement strand
CGGCGGCGAGCAGACGCACCTGGTGGGCCTGGTCGGCCTTGGTGGCGGAGTAGGCGATGTTGTTGGGGCCGGCGAAGACGGCGTTCTTGGAGGCGATGTAGACGATGTCGCCGCCGAGTTTCTGCGCGGCCATCAGCCGGGCGGCCTCGCGGGAGACGAGGAACGAGCCGCGGGCCATGATGTCGTGCTGCAGGTCCCAGTCCCGGGCGGTGGTCTCCAGCAGCGGCTTGGAGATGGAGATGCCGGCGTTGTTGACGACCAGGTCGACACCGCCGAAGGCCAGCGCGGCCTCCCGGAAAGCGGCGGCGATCTGCTCCTCGGACGTGACGTCGACGGTGACGGCCACGGCCCTGTCCGGGCCGCCCAGCTCGGCCGCGACGGCCTGCGCGTTCTCGGTGTTCAGGTCGGCGACGACGACACAGGCCCCTTCGGCCGCTAGCCGGTGGGCGATGGCCCGGCCGATGCCGGAGCCGGCACCGGTGACGAGCGCGACCCGGGTGGCGAGCGGCTTGGGCTTCGGCATCCGCTGGAGCTTGGCCTCCTCCAGCGCCCAGTACTCGATGCGGAACTTCTCCGACTCCTCGATCGGCGCATAGCTGGAGACGGCCTCGGCGCCGCGCATGACGTTGATCGCGTTGAGGTAGAACTCGCCCGCCACCCGGGCGGTCTGCTTGTCCTTGCCGAAGGAGAACATGCCCACGCCCGGGATCAGCACGATCGCCGGGTCGGCGCCGCGCATCGCGGGCGAGTCGGGGGCGGCGTGCCGCTCGTAGTAGGCGGCGTACTCCTCGCGGTAGGCGGTGTGCAGCTCGGCCAGCCGGGCCACCGTCTCGTCCAACGGCGCTGCCGGGGGCAGGTCGAGGACCAGCGGGCGGACCTTGGTGCGCAGGAAGTGGTCGGGGCAGGAGGTGCCGAGCGCGGCGAGGCGCGGGTGCTCGGCGCGGGCGGTGAAGTCCAGCACCGTGTCGGAGTCGTCGAAGTGGCCCACCTGCGGCCAGTCCTTCGAGGCGATGGCGCGGATGTGCGGGGCGAGGGCGGCCGCGCGCTCCCGGCGCTCGGCCTCGGGCAGCGGTCCGTAGCCGTCGAGGACCGGCCCGAAGGGCTCCGGCCTGCCCTTCTCCGCCAGGAATGCCTCGGCGGTGCGGATGATGTGCAGCGAGTTGGCCTCGCACTCCTCGCTGGTGTCGCCCCAGGCGGTGATCCCGTGGCCGCCGAGGATGCAGCCGATCGCCCGCGGGTTGGCCGCCTTCACCGCCGCGATGTCCAGCCCGAGCTGGAAACCCGGCCTGCGCCAGGGCACCCACACCACGGTGTCGCCGAAGCACTCGGCGGTCAGCTTCTCCCCGTCCGCCGCACACGCCAGCGCGATACCGGAGTCCGGGTGCAGGTGGTCGACATGGGCCGCGTCCACCAGACCGTGCATGGCGGTGTCGATCGACGGCGCCGCGCCGCCCTTGCCGTGCAGGCAGTAGTCGAACGCGGCGACCATCTCGTCCTCGCGCTCCACACCCGGGTAGACGCCCTCCAGGGCCCGCAGCCGGTCCAGACGCAGCGCCGCCAGCCCGCCCTCGGTCAGGGTGCCCAGGTCGCCGCCGGAGCCCTTCACCCACATCAGCTCCACCGCACCACCGGTCACCGGATCGGTGGCGGTGCCCTTCGCGGAGGTGTTGCCGCCGGCGTAGTTGGTGTTCCGGGGATCGGCGCCGAGCCGATGGGACCGGGCGAGCAGCGAAGCGGCTTCAGGGTGAGATGCCATGGTAGTTGTCCTTCTCGGGCGAACTGCGGGTACGGGGCAGCGCCGGTCGCGAGCGTCCGCGGTAGGCGGCCGCTCGGCCGGGGGCGGGTTGGAGCGGGCGTGGGCCCTGGGGCGGGGGTCAGGCTCCCCAGCCGGCCTGCTGTCCGCCCAGGCGTGCGGCGGTGATCTTCTCGGCCCAGCCGGAGCGGTGGTACGCGCCCATGGGGTCGGCATCGAGGCCCAGTTCGCCGCGGACCTCGGCGAGCAGCGGACGGACGTCGGTGTTGTAGGCGTCCATCAGCACCGCGTTGGCGGCGAGCACGTCGCCGGACGCTTGGGCGGCGGCGAGGGCGTCGCGGTCGACCAGGAGCGCCTTGGCGGTCGCCTCCTGCACGTTCATCACGGACCGGATGATCGCGGGGATCTTGGCCTCGATGTTGTGGCACTGGTCGAGCATGAACGCGACCTCGGGGGTGAACCCGCCGCCGCGCACGACCTCGTACATGATGCGGAACAGCTGGAACGGGTCGGCGGCGCCGGCCATCAGGTCGTCGTCGGCGTAGAAGCGGGAGTTGAAGTCGAAGCCGCCGAGCTTGTCCTCGCGCAGCAGGCTCGCGACGATGAACTCGATGTTGGTGCCCGGAGCGTGGTGGCCGGTGTCCACCACGACCTGTGCCTTCGGGCCCAGCTTCAGGCAGTGCGCGTACGCGGTGCCCCAGTCCGGGACATCGGTGCTGTAGAAAGCCGGCTCGAAGAACTTGTACTCCAGCAGCATCCGCTGGTCGTCGCCCAGCCGCCCGTACACCTCCGCCAGCGCCTCGGCCAGCCTGTCCTGGCGGGCGCGGATGTCGTCCTGGCCCGGGTAGTTGGTGCCGTCGGCGAACCACAGCTTGAGATCGCGCGAGCCGGTGGCGTCCATGACGTCCACGCACTCCAGCAGGTGGTCCACGGCCTTGCGGCGCACCGCGGCGTCCGGGTGGCAGATGCTGCCCAGCTTGTAGTCGTCGTCCTGGAACGTGTTGGAGTTGACGGTTCCGAGACGTATGCCCTGGTTCTCGGCGTGCCGGGCGAGCGCAGCGTAGTCGTCGACCCTGTCCCAGGGAATGTGCAGGGCCACCGTCGGAGTGACGCCTGTGTGGGCGTGGACGCGGGCGGCGTCGTCCAGCTTTTCGTAGGCCGTACGGGGGACTCCCTGTTGGGCGAACACCTTGAAACGCGTCCCGGAGTTCCCGTAGGCCCAGGAGGGGGTCTCGATGGCCTGGGTCGTCAGGGCAGCCTTGACGGAGGTGAGGGAGGACAACGAGAGGCTCCTTCTCGAATGTAAAACGTTCTACACGGAAGCTAAAGAGCGCCTACCGACACTGTCAAGCCTTCGAGGCGGTGGGATTGAAAGGTTTCACCGAAGCGGTCGCGCCCGTCGCGTCACACGTCGGAGCCGAGCCCGTCGCCCGAGACGGTGATCCGCCGGCACAGGCGGTCGAGGTAGTCGCGATGGGCGGTCGGCAGGTCGAGCGACCCGTCGGACAATGCCCACTGGATCTGCAGCCCGTCCGCGACAGCCAGCATCTCCCGGGCGACCGCCTTGCCGTCGGTGCCCGGAATCACGACACCGGCAGCGATGCCGTGGGCGACCGCTGACGCGATAAAGGCCACGATGCGGGCATAGCGCTGCTGGAAGTAGGCGTGCGCGGGATGATTCTCGCCCCCCGCTTCGGCCGCGAGGGCGGCGTACATCTGCATCAGCCCGGGCTGGGTGACGTCGAGACGCGATTGCGCGGCAACCAGTTGAAGCAGGCGCACGACGTCCGGTGCTTCGGGGTCGAGCTCGCCGTAGAACCGGCTGACGGCCTCGGCCTCCCGGGCCTCCAGGACGGCCATGAGGAGGTGTCGCTTGCTCGGGAAGTGGTGAAGGAGGCCGGTATGGGAGATGCCGACGTCCTCCGCGACCTTCTGCATGGAGGCGCTGAGGTATCCCTTGCGCGCGAAGTGGCGCACGGCGGCGTCGAGGATCTCGCTCCGCCGCTGGTCGGCGGCGCGGTAGGTGCCCGTGCGCCGGCGGGTACGGGTGCGCGGCGCGGCCGCGGCGGCCGGGCGGTGGGCTTCCTCGGGGTCGGACATGTGTCGAGCATACGAAGGCGAACAGCCCTCGCCGTCGGCATGTCCGGCGGATGTGTGCCTCACGCCACATCTCTAAAAACCTATAGTCATGTCTGTTTTTAGGTTACGGTCGAGCCGTCTGCGGGCCGTGCGGCCGGGCGAAGTCGTCGCCTCCACGGTGTCCTTCCTTCCGCAGCGCCGCATCCTCCCCGTCTCCCGTGTGGCTGTCCGCCCCGGTTGTCCTGGCGAGGACGGCATCGACCATTTCGCGAGGAGAGCGCCGTGCCGCAGCCGTTGCCCCCAGGGCCGCCCGTCTACCAGCAGGCCTACCGCCCCGTGGCGGAACGCGTCGCGGATCTGCTGCACCGCATGACGCTGGAGGAGAAGGCCGGCCAGCTCTTCCACACGATGGTGATGATGGGCGAGAAGGGACAGCTCGCGGACGATCCGCAACGAGCGCCCGGTGGCGCGACCGCTCGGCGGATGGTTCTCGACCGCCACATGACGCACTTCAACCTGCTCGGTGCCGCGAGCGCCCGTGAGATGGCCGAGTGGCACAACCGTCTTCAGGAACTCGCCGCCGGGACGCGTCTCGGTATCCCGGTCACCCTGTCGACCGACCCGCGCCACGCGTTCACGGACAACCCGGGGACGGCCATGCACGCCGGACCCTTCTCGCAGTGGCCCGAGACGCTGGGCCTGGCCGCGGTGCGCGACACGGATCTCGTGCGGGACTTCGCCGACACGGTGCGGCGCGAGTATCTGTCCGTGGGTCTGCGGGTGGCCCTGCATCCGCAGGTCGACTTGGCCACCGAGCCGCGCTGGTCCCGCATCTCCGGCACCTTCGGTGAGGACGCCGAGCTCACCGGACGCCTCGCGGCCGCGTACATCGAGGGCCTGCGTGGTCCCGGCGACGGACTGGGTCCCGACAGTGTCGCGGCGATGGTGAAGCACTTTCCCGGCGGTGGCCCCCAGCTGGACGGCGAGGACCCCCATTTTTCCTACGGCCGCGAGCAGGTATACCCCGCCGGTCTCTTCGACCACCACCTGAAGCCGTTCGCCGCGTGCATCGCCGCCGGCGCCACGCAGGTCATGCCGTACTACGGCATGCCGGTGGGGACGGAGTACGAGGAGGTCGCCTTCGGGTTCAACCACGGCATCCTCACCGGGCTGCTCCGTGAGCGCCTGGGCTTCAGCGGGATCATCGTCGCCGACTGGGGCGTGCTCACCGACGGCACTGTGATGGGTGAGCTCCAGGCGGCGCGGGCGTGGGGCGTCGAGCACCTGACTCCCCGGCAGCGACTGCTGAAGGCGCTGCGCGCCGGCGTCGACCAGTTCGGCGGTGAGACGTGTGCCGACCTGGTCGTCGATCTGGTGCGGTCGGGCGAGCTGGCCGAGTCGCGCATCGATGCCTCGGTGGCTTTGCTGCTGGCCGAGAAGTTCCGTCTCGGGCTGTTCGACGACCGCCGCTACGTCGACCCGGACGCGGCGGAGGCCACCGTCGGACGCGCCGACTTCCGGGCTGCCGGCGCCCAGGCCCAGCGCCGCTCGCTGACTCTGCTGACGAACGGCGGTTCCGGCGCGGCCGGCCCGCTGCCGCTCACCGGCCGTCCGCGGCTGTACCTCGACGGGGTGGCCGCCGAGGCGGCCGCCGGCTACGCCGATGTCGTGACCGGGCCCGAGGCCGCCGACTTCGCCGTGCTGCGCCTCGACACACCGTACGAACCCCGCCCGGGCGTCTTCGAGTCCTTCTTCCGCGCAGGCAGGCTCGACTTCGCGCAGCCCCGGCTCGACGAGATCCTGCACCTGCTGGACGCGGTGCCGACCATCGTCGTGATCCGGCTGGAACGGCCCGCGGTCATCCCCGAGATCTCCGAGCGCGCGCACGCACTCCTCGCGGACTACGGAGCGGACGACCGTGCCGTCCTCGACGTGCTCTTCGGACGTTCCGCCCCCGAGGGGCGGCTGCCGTTCCAACTCCCCCGCTCCATGGCCGAGGTGGCGGCCGGCCACCCCGACCAGCCGCAGCAGAGCGCCGACCCCGTCCACGCATTCGGCCACGGGCTGCGCTACGCGGTCCCCTTCTCCCCCGCCAACGTCTAAGGACTGCCGTGCACGTCAGAGACATCCGCTTCGAGCACCATCGAAGCCCCCTCGGCATCGGCGAGCCCTCACCGCGGCTCAGCTGGGCCGTCGCGCCCGACTCCCTCGGCCGCGCGGAGCGGCAACGGGGCTACGAGATCGAGATCCGCGACGCGGTCGGCCGCGTCGCCCGACGGCGGGTCGAGAGCGCCGACAGTGTGCTCGTCCCCTGGGTCGGCACTCCCCTGGAGTCGCGTGAGCGCCGCGAGATACGCGTACGGGTCTGGGGATCCGGACCGGCCGGCCCGTGGAGCGACTTCGTGCCGGTGGAGGCCGGTCTCCTTCACCCCGAGGACTGGAGCGCTGCTCCCGTCACTCCGCTGAGCGACGACCCGGCAGCCGCGGACCCGCGCCCAGCGCACCTGCTGCGAGGGGAGTTCGCACTTCCGGGACCGGTGACCTCCGCCCGCCTGTACGCCACGGCGCTGGGTGTCTTCGAGATGGAGATCAACGGGCGTCCCGTCACGGACGAGGTCCTCTCCCCCGGCTGGACCAGCTATCAGGACCGGCTCCGCTACCGCACCTGGGACGTCACGGACCTGCTGCGTCCCGGTGCCAACGCGTGGGGTGCGCACCTCGCCGACGGCTGGTACCGAGGCCGTCTGGGCTTCAACGGCGGGATCCGCGACATCTACGGCGACCGCACCGCCGTCCTGGCACAGCTCGAGATCACGCTCGCCGACGGAACGCGCCTCATGTTCGTCACTGATCCGACGTGGCGTTCGGCCGACGGGCCGGTACTGGCGAGCGGTTTGCTGGAAGGGGAGACGCACGACGCACGGCGTGAGCGGCCCGGCTGGTCGAGGGCGGGGCATGACACCTCGGGCTGGTCGCCGGTGGCGGAAGTACCACTGGACCGCTCGGTCCTGGTGGCCGCGGACGGCCCGCCGGTGCGGCGCACGCAGGTACGCGAACCGGCGTCGGTCGTGCAGAAGCCGGACGGACGCCACCTCGTCGACTTCGGTCAGAACCTGGTGGGCCGCCTGCGGATCAGGGTGACGGGTGAGGGCGGAGAGACAGTCGTCCTGCGTCACGCGGAGGTGTTGGAGGACGGCGAGCTGTGCACCAGGCCGCTGAGGAACGCGACGTCGACCGACCGCTATGTGGTGCGCGGCGTGCCGGAGGGTGAGACGTGGGAGCCGGTGTTCACGACGCACGGCTTCCGGTACGCCGAGATCAGCGGGTGGCCCGGTCGTCTGCACCCCGAGGACGTGTCGGCTGTGGTCATCCACAGCGACCTGCGGCGCACCGGATGGTTCGACTGCTCCGACAGCGTCCTGAACCGTCTGCACGAGAACGTCGTCTGGAGCATGCGCGGCAACTTCGTCGACATTCCCACCGACTGCCCGCAGCGGGACGAGCGACTGGGCTGGACTGGAGACATCCAGGTCTTCGCGCCGACGGCGGCGTTCCTCTACGACTGCGCCGGCATGCTGTCGTCCTGGTTGCGGGATCTCACCGCGGACACGGACAGGGATGCGGGAGGGGTCACGCCGAACTGGTCACCCCGGATTCCGGTGATCCTTCCCTTCGAGGTGCCGGAGGGCAACCACCCGATGGCGGGGTGGGGTGACGCGGCTGTTCTGGTGCCGTGGGCGCTGTACCAGCGCTACGGGGATCGCGGTCTGCTGGAGCGCCAGTACCGGGACATGCGCCGGTGGGTCGACACGGTGGAGAAGGCCGCAGACCCGGACCGCATCTGGCGTGACGACTTCCAGTTCGGTGACTGGCTGGACCCGGCTGCGCCACCGGACGAGGCCGCGCAGAGCCGGACGCCGAAGGCGCTGGTGTGCACGGCGTACTTCGCGCGCAGCGCGTCCGTGCTGGCCGAAGCCGCGGGCCTGCTCGGCCGGCGGTCCGACCGGGACCGGTACGCGGCACTGGCGCAGGAGGTGCGGCACGCGTTCGTCGAGACCTTCACCGACGGGCGGGGAAGGATGGCCGCGGACACGCAGACGTCCTACGCCCTGGCCATCGGCTTCGAGCTGCTGGCGAGCGAGGGCGAACGCGCCTTCGCGGGCGCGCGGTTGGCGGAACTGGTGGCGGACGCGGGGTTCACGGTGGCGACGGGGTTCCTCGGAACTCCCCTGGTCTGCGACGCGCTGACCGCCACCGGGCACGTCGATGCGGCGTACCGGCTGCTGACGGAGCGGTCGTGCCCCTCGTGGCTGTTCCAGGTGGAGATGGGCGCCACCACGATGTGGGAGCGCTGGGACAGCATGCTGGCGGACGGCAGCGTCAATCCGGGCGAGATGACGTCCTTCAACCACTACGCGCTCGGCACCGTGGCCGACTGGCTGCACCGCACGGTCGGCGGCCTGGCTCCGGCGGCTCCCGGCTACCGCAGGCTGCTGGTCCGGCCGCGCCCGGGTGGCGGGCTGAGCCGTGCACGCGCCGCACACGACACCCCCTACGGGCGGGCGGAGGTGTCGTGGCACAAGGCCGAGGGTCGTCTGACGGTCGAGGTGACGGTGCCCCCGGGGTGCGAGGCGCTGGTGGATCTGCCCGGTCTCGAAGCAGTGACGGCCGGCGCGGGCACCCATACCTTCCACGCCTAGCATTCGTGCCGCGCGGTCGTCCTCGGGCGGACGCGCGGCACGTCAGGGCGCGGCACGTCAGGTGCGCGCAGGCTCCGCGGTGGTGCGGCGGACGACGAGGCGGGGGCTCATGGTCGACTGCATCGCCCGGTCTCGGCGGCCTTCGACCCGTTCGATGAGCATGCGTGCGGCCGCGGAGCCCATGGTGTGGCCGGCCTGGTCGACGCTGGTGAGCTGTACGGAGCTGAGGGCCGCGATGGCCGTGTTGTTGTAGCCGACCAGGGAGAGGTCGTCGGGGACTTTGAGGCCGAGGCTGTCGGTGGCGCGGTAGATCCCGAGGGCCGCGACGTCCGCGCCGGTCATGATGGCGGTCGGGGGGTGGTCGGCCGTGAGGAGCTGCATGCCGGCCTTGTAACCGCCGTCGTCGGAGTAGCTGGCGTGCAGGACCTGGGTCTCGGCCCGGAGTCCGTGGCGCGCCATGGCCTGGCGGTATCCGTCGGTGAGGACGGCCTCGGGGGTGAGCTGCCACATGCTGCCCTTGGTGCCGGCTGCGGAGACGAGGGCGATCCGCCGGTGGCCGAGGGCGACGAGGTGGTCCACGACGAGAGCGGCGCCGGCGCCGTCGGCGTCGACGACGGAGTCGTAGACGTCGGACGGGTCGTGGTGTCCGATGACGACGGTGGGGAGGGCCTTGGCGGTGGCGAGCACTTCGCCGCGCGGTGAACTCGGCGCGATGAGGATCATGCCGTCCATCTGCCGGTCGACCATGGAGCGGATGGTGCGCGCCTGGTCGTCCGCGTCGAAGCCGGCGGCGCCGATGAGGACCGTGTAGTCGCTCTGGTGCAGCTCGTCGCGGATGCCGTCGAGGATGTCGGCGAAGAACGCGTTGCGGATGTTGTCCAGCAGCACGCCGATCGTGTAGGTCCGCCCGCGCATTCCCCGGGCGGCGGCGTGGGGGCGGTACTCGAGAGCGGCCATGGAGGCCCGCACCCGGTCGCGCATCGATTCGCTCACACCGTAGGCGTTGCGGAGCACCTTGGAGACGGCCGCGGTCGACACCCCGGCGTGACGGGCCACGTCGGTGATGGTCACCCGCTTCTTGCGTTCAGATGTCGGCTCCATGGCTGGCCGCGCCCCCTCGATCTCCCTCAGCGTGAACAACGGTCTACATCATGGCATGCAGCTGCGGTGCCGGGTACGGCCCGTTTTCGGGAACGTTACGCCTCCATGTCTTGACGTCGGCGGTGCCGGAGTGCAGGGTGGTGCCACTTCGAGTGAAGAACGTTCTACAAACACTCGACATCGCGGGTTCCTTCTCGAACCCTGCCTCCTTCGCCTCCGGTTCTTCCCGTACCTCAGGAGCCAGCTGTGACCACTCGTCTGTCCCGTGCCAGAAACACGCGCCTCGCCGCCCTGACCGCCGCCGCCTCCGCGGTCGCGCTCCTCGCCACCGCGTGCGGCGGCTCCGGCTCCGGCTCCGGCTCCACCGAGGCGTCGAAGGACTTCACCTACCTCAGCGCCACGGAGAACACCACCGTGCGCAACGCGCTGACCACGCTGTCGAAGGACTCCTGCAAGACGGAGAACGACGCCCAGCCGCTGAAGGTGGAGACGGTCCCGCAGGCCAGCCTCGACCAGAAGCTGCAGCTGCTCGCCGGCCAGGACGCCCTGCCGGTCCAGTTCGCCGCCGGCAACGCTCCCGCCCTGACCAACGAGCTCAACACCTCGGGCAAGATCGCCGACCTGGAGAAGGAGCTCAAGGCTCTGGGGGCGTACAACGAGCTCGAGCCCGCGGCCGTCTCCACGATCAAGGCCCTCTACGGCGGGAAGCTCGCGGTCCTGCCATACGAGTACAACATCGAGGGGATCTTCTACAACAAGAAGATCTTTGCCGACAACGGCATCGAGACGCCGGCCTCGTGGGACGAGCTCAAGGTCGCGGCGGAGAAGCTCGACAAGGCCGGTGTGCAGCCGTTCGCCGCTTCCGGGCAGCAGGGCTGGCCGATCACCCGGCTGCTGAGCGGGTACCTGTACCGCACCCTCGGCCCCGAGGCGATGAAGGCCGTCGCGGACGGGAAGGCGAAGCTCACCGACCCGGAGTACGTGAAGGCGGCCGAGGAGATCGCCGAGCTCGGCAAGAAGAACTACTTCGGCAAGAGCGTCGGCTCCATCGACTACGACACGGCGATGAACACCTTCCTGAACGGCAAGGCCGGCATGTTCTACATGGGCAGCTGGGCCCTGGCGAGCATCTCCAACCCCGAGCAGAACAAGGTCGGCGCCGAGAACGTCGGCTTCATGCCCTTCCCCGCGGTCACCGGCGGCAAGGGCTCCATCGACCAGTACCCGTCGAACATCGGCCTGGGCGTGACGCTGGGCTCGAAGTCGTTCGACGACAAGACCGGCGCCTGGGTCACCTGCATCGCCAAGAACTACGGCAGCACCGTGCTCAAGGACCAGGGCGCGATCTCCGGCTTCAAGGTCAACACCGAGGTCCGCGACGCCAACGAGGTGACCACCCAGGTGCGCAAGACCATCGGTGAGTCCAAGCAGAACGTGCTCTGGTTCGAGGCGCTGTTCAGCACCAAGGCCACGACCATCAGCAACACCAGCGCTCCCGGCCTGGTGACCGGGTCCATGAGCCCGCAGGAGTTCATGAAGACGGTCCAGGACGCACTCGCGGCCAACTGACCCCTGCGGGTGCCCTCGGCCGCACCGGCGGCCTGCCGCACCCGGCAGTCGTGACACACGGCGGGCCCGGCACCGTACCGGGCCCGCCACACCTACGAACTGGACTCCACTCATGCACCGTGTACTCGGTGACCGCAAGGCGATTCTGATCCTGGTCGGTCCCGCGCTGCTCGTCTACACACTGATCATGCTCGTCCCGATGCTCTGGTCCCTGGGGTACGCCTTCACCAAGGGCAACGCCATCAACGGGTTCACCGGCAACGGTCTGGCCAACTTCGAGCGCCTGTTCACCGACGACGCCGTCCACGAAGCCCTGTGGTTCACCCTGAAGTACGCCGCCGTCGTGACCGCCGGCCAGGTCGTCGCCGGCTATCTCCTGGCCCTGCTGTACGTCTTCTTCCTGAAGAAGGCGTCCGCGCTGGTGCGCACGCTGGTCTTCTTCCCCGTGATCCTGCCGACGGTCGCCGTCGGCCTGCTCTTCAAGCAGATGTTCCAGGTCGCGCCGCAGAACGGACCGGTCAACGCGCTCCTGGAGGCCGTCGGACTCGGCAGCGTCGACTGGTTCAGCGACGGCGGCAACGCGTTCTGGGTGCTGATCCTGATGGACGTGTGGAGGTCGATGGGCTTCTACGCGGTCCTGCTCTTCGCCGGCCTGGTGGACATCCCCGACGAGGTGCTGGAGTCCGCCCGCCTGGACGGAGCGTCCGGCCTGCGGCTGATCCGGCACATCGTGCTGCCGCTGTCCCTGCCGGTGCTGATGTCGTCGCTGATCTTCAGCATCAACGGCACTCTCAAGGTCTTCGACTCCGTGGTGGCCCTGACCAACGGCGGCCCCGGCAACGACACCACACCACTCACCCTCTACATGTTCCAGACGTCGTTCACCTACAGCGACTACGGCTACGGAAGCGCGATCGCGCTGCTGCTGACGGTGCTCAGCCTCGTCGTGAGCCTCGTCGTCTTCCGCGTGTCCCGGCGCGACCTCACGAAGGGCTGAACCCCCATGTCCGTCGACACGCCCGCGAAGCTCGCGCCCCGTCCCCTTCCCCTGATGAACAAGCCGCCCGTACGCCGCCGGTTCAAGGGGCTGTGGGTCAAGCCCGTCGTCGCCGTCCTGCTGGTCATCGAGCTGTACCCGCTCGCGTGGATGTTCCTGACCTCGCTGAAGTCCAACGACGACTACCTCGACAACCCCTCCTGGAGCCTGCCCACGAGCTGGGAGTGGGGCAACTACGGCGAAGCATGGACCACCGGCAACATCGGCCTCTACGTGCAGAACAGCCTGCTGGCCGTACTGCCCTCCCTTGCTCTGATCCTGCTGCTCGGCACCGCGGCGGGCTTCGCCCTGCAGATCATGGTGTGGAAGGGCCGCAGCGTCACCCTGCTGCTGTTCCTGGCCGGCATCATGGTGCCCGCGCAGATGATCCTGCTGCCCCTGTTCACCGTGTACTTCCAGGTCGGTCTCTCCGGCACCCTGTGGCCCCTGATCCTCACGTACACCGGCAGCGGTCTGCCGCTCACCGTGTTCATGATGGCGACGTACTACAAGACCGTTCCGCGCGAGATGTTCGAGGCCGCCACGCTCGACGGGGCCGGCATCCTGCGCTCGTTCTGGTCCATCAGCGTCCCCATGGTCCGCAACGCCGTGCTGACCGTGGGCCTGGTCCAGTTCTTCTTCATCTGGAACGACCTGCTCATCGCCCTGACCTTCACCAACAGCCAGGACATGCGCACCATCCAGGTCGGTCTGCTCAACTTCAGCGGCGAGTTCGGGGCCACCCAGTACGGACCGCTGTTCGCGGCCATCTGCATCAACGTCTTCGGCACGCTTCTGATCTACCTGTTCCTCAACCAGAAGGTCATGAAGGGCCTGGCCGGAGGAGCGGTCAAGGGATGAACGAGCTGCACCCGCAGCCGTCCTCCCCACGCACGCGAAAGGCCCACCCCCATGCAGCACTCCCCAGGCCCGGTGACGTTCGAGCACCTGCTCGACGGCCTCGGCATCGGCGTCGCCCGTCCCCGCCTGTCCTGGACACTCCCCAGCGGCAGCACCCTGCAGTCGGCATACGAACTCGAGGTCCACCGCGACGGCACGACCACCCGCACGGGCCGCATACCCGGGAGCGACCATCTCCTGGTCGCCTGGCCCGGCAGTCCCCTCGCCTCGCGCGAACGTGTCACCGTCCGCGTCCGGATCTGGGACGCCGACGACAGGTCGTCCGCATGGAGCCCGCCGTCGGCCGTCGAGGCGGGCCTGCTCCAGCCGGACGACTGGCAGGCCCAGCCCGTCGGCGCCGCCTGGCCCGAGGACCCGGACGCCGAGCGCCGGCCGGCCCGTGTCCGCCGCGGGTTCACCCTTTCCCGGCCGCTCGTGCGCGCACGGCTCCATGTCAGCGCGCACGGCCTGTACGAGGTCGAGATCAACGGGCGGCGCGTCGGCGACGACGCCCTCTCCCCGGGGTGGACCGTGTACCCCGAGCGGCTGCGCTACCGCACCTACGACGTCACGTCCCACCTGACGGCCGGCGACAACGTCATCGGAGCATGGCTGGGCGACGGCTGGTACCGGGGCCGCTTCGGCTTCGACGGCGGCACCCGCAACATCTACGGCGTCGACCAGTCCCTCATCGCCCAGCTGGAGATCGTCCACGCCGACACCTCCGCGACCGTCATCGCCACCGACGCCTCCTGGAGCGCCGCTCCGGGGCCGATCCTCAGCAGTGGCCTGTACGAGGGCGAGCACTTCGACGCCCGTCTGGAGGAGCCGGGATGGTCCTCGCCCGGTGCTGCGGGCGACACCGCGTGGTCGCCCGTAGTCGTCCACCGACGCGATCCGAAGACCCTCGTCGCACCGACCGGCCCGCCGGTGCGGTGCACGGAGGAACGCTCGCCCACCGGCATCGGACGGACCGAGGACGGCCGGTACATCCTGGACTTCGGACAGAATCTGGTGGGTCGCCTGCGCATCACGGTCGACGGTCCGGCGGGCCGTGAAGTGCGACTGCGTCACGCGGAAGTCCTGCAGGGCGGGGAGCTGGCGACCGGACCGCTGCGGGAGGCGTGTTCGACCGACACCTACGTGCTCGCGGGCTCGGGCCCGCGGACCTGGGAGCCGCGTTTCACCCTGCATGGCTTCCGGTACGCGGAGATCAGCGGCTGGCCCGGCGAGCTGGACCCGGCCGACGTCACCGCGCTCGTGTACCACACGGACATGGAGCGCACCGGCTGGTTCTCCTGCAGCGACGACCGCATCAACCGGCTCCACGAGAACGTCGTGTGGAGCATGCGCGGCAACTTCGTCGACATCCCCACCGACTGCCCCCAGCGCGACGAGCGCCTCGGCTGGACCGGTGACATCCAGGTGTTCGCCCCGACCGCGAGCTTCCTGTACAACTGCGCCGGCATGCTCGACTCATGGCTGACGGACGTCGGTGTCGAGCAGCTCCCCGACGGCACCGTGCCCTGGTACGTACCGGTGATTCCCGGCGGCCCGATCTGGACCCCCCTGCGTCCCGGCGCCGCTTGGGGCGACGTCGCCGCTCTGACACCGTGGCTGCTCCACCAGCGCTTCGGCGATGTCGAGCTGCTCCGTCGCCACTACGAGACGGGCACGAAGTGGGTCGACCTCGTGACCCGCCTGGCCGGGCCGGACCGGCTGTGGGACACCGGGTTCCAGCTCGGCGACTGGCTCGACCCGGCAGCGCCCCCGGACGACCCGGGCGCCGGGCGCACCGACGCCGGGCTGGTGGCCACGGCCTACTTCGCATGGTCGGCCCGGCACATGTCCTGGTCGGCCGAGGTCCTCGGGGCGGCCGACGACGCGAAGCGCTACGCGGACCTGGCCGACGAGGTGGCGGCGGCCTTCCGACGGCGCTACGTCCTGCCGTCGGGACGGATGACGAGTGACGCCCCCACCGCCTACTGCGTGGCGATCGCCTTCGGTCTGCTCGCCGACGAGGCCGCACGCCGACGAGCCGGTGATCGCCTGGCGGAGCTCGTCCTGGCCGACGACGCCCGGATCGCGACGGGATTCGTCGGCACTCCGCTGATCTGCGACGCGCTGACCGACACGGGCCACCTGGACACCGCCTACCGGCTGCTGACCCAGACGCAGTGCCCGTCCTGGCTGTATCCGGTGGAGCAGGGCGCGACCACGGTGTGGGAGCGGTGGGACAGCCTGCGGCCCGACGGCACCCTCAATCCGGGCGGCATGACGTCGTTCAACCACTACGCGCTGGGTGCCGTGGCGGACTGGCTGCACCGCGTCGTCGCCGGGATCGCACCGGCTTCTCCCGGCTACCGTGACATCGCGTTCCACCCCCGGCCCGGCGCCGGCCTCACCTGGGCCCAGGCCGAGCACATCACTCCGTACGGTCGCGCGGGGCTGCGCTGGGAGCTGGACGGAGCGGACCTGCGGATCGGCGTGCGCGTACCCGAGGGGTGCCGCGCGGTGATACACCTGCCGGACGGCCGGAGCGTCCCGGTGGGCCCGGGTGAGCACGAGGTCCGCGGGGCGGCAGCCGCGTAGGGGCAATCCGCGCGGGCAGTCGCCGACAGCCGGGCACCGAGGTGGTGGACAGCCGCCTCGGTGCCCGCAGTGCTTCAGTGAGGAGTCCACCGTGACAGGCCCGCAGGATGACCCCGCACGGGCGCCGGGGAGGCAGCGCCGAGGCGTCCCCGGCCCGGAAGCCACCGGGCCGGTGATCGCCCGCGCCCTGAAGATACTCGCTGCTTTCAATGCCCAGCACCCCCAGCTGTCGCTGAGCGAGCTCGCCCGGCGCAGCGGCCTGCCCGTGTCCACGGTGCACCGCATGCTCGGCGAGCTCCTGGCGTGGGGCGCACTGGAGAGGGACGCGAAGGGCCTCTACCGGATCGGCCTGCGGTTGTGGGAAGTCGGATCACTCGCCCCGCGGGGGCACGGCCTGCGGGACCGGGCGCTGCCCTACCTGGAGGACCTGTCCCAGATCACGCGGGAAAACGTGCAGCTGGCGGTCCGCGAGGGCACCGACCTGGTCTTCATCGAACGCATCGCCGGCACGGGAGCGGTGCCGACACTCACCCGGGTCGGCGGCCGACTGGCGATCACCACCTCCGGCGCCGGCCTGGTCCTGCTCGCGCACGCCCCCGTCGGCGTCCAGGAGGAGGTGCTGGCCCGGCCCGTACTGCAGCGCACTCCTTTCACGGTCACCGATCCCCACCGGCTGCGCGCGATGCTGGCCGACAGCAGGGCCCGCGGCTACACCATCAGCGACCGACAGCTCTCACTGGACACCGTGTCGGTCGCCGCCCCGGTGGAATCCCCCGCCGGCGACGTGGTCGCCGCGGTCTCGCTCGTCGTACGGCACGGCACGGTCGACGCGTCGGCTCTCGCGGACCTGGTGCGCACGAGCGGGCGCGCCATTTCCCGGGCGCTCAACACCCTGGACCTGTAGGCCGCAAGACCCCTGGACTGTGAGCCCGTAACGCCCGCGACCTCTGGGCGTCTTGTGCCCGCAACATTTGCTTTCCCGGCATACGGAAAGGCACCTGTTCGCCGCGGCGCCGGCTGTCCAGCATGTGTGCTCCGACGGGCGGCACGGCGATATTCGGCCTCTCGTCGTCCGATAACCATGCAGTCGACAACGGAGTGCTGCCATGTACAAGTGTTGCGGATTCCCCCTCAGGCACAGGAGCGAGCGGTGAGCGCGTCCCTGCGCGAGGCGCTCGACGACGGCCCCATGAGCCGCTTCCAGTGGACGGCCATCGGTGTCTGCGTGCTGCTGAACACGCTGGACGGATTCGATGTCCTCGTCATGGCGTTCACCGGCAAGAGCGTCTCCGGGGAATGGGACCTGTCAGCGGGCGAGCTGGGGCTGCTGCTGAGTGCCGGTCTGGTCGGCATGGCCGTCGGTGCGCTCTTCGTCGCACCGTGGGCAGACCGGATCGGCCGCAAGCCGGTGATCCTCGGCGGCCTGTCCGTCGCCGCGGTCGGCATGCTGCTCTCCGCCGCGAGCCAGAACGCCGTGCAGCTGGGCGCACTGCGCGTCGTCACGGGCGTCGGTATCGGCGCCGTTCTCGCGGCGAGCAATGTCATCGCCGGAGAGTTCGCCTCCCGCCGCTGGCGCGGCCTGGCAGTCAGCCTGAACTCGACCGGCTACGCCCTGGGAGCGACGATCGGCGGACTCACGTCCGTCCTGGTCATCGACCACTTCGGCTGGCGGTGGGTGTTCCTCTTCGGCGGTCTGGCCACGGTGGTCGCCGTGCCTCTGACGGCGCTGTTCCTTCCCGAGTCCCTCGACTTCCTGACCACCCGCCGGCCGTCCGACGCCCTGGAGCGGGTCAACCGCCTGGCACGCCGCATGGGCCTTCCCGGAGTCGATGCGCTCCCCGACTCGCAAGCCGCCCGGCCGAGGATCGCCGCGGGCTACGGCAAACTCCTGTCCCCGGAGCTGCGCCGCCCCACCCTGGTCGTCTGGGGAGCCTTCTTCCTGGTGATGGCCGCGTTCTACGTCGTCACCAGCTGGACTCCCACGCTGCTGGTCGAAGCGGGCCTGTCCGCCTCCCAGGGACTGACCGGCGGCACCCTGCTGAACCTGGGCGGCATCTTCGGCACCGCGCTCCTCGGCGTCCTCGCCGCCAGAATGGCGCTGCGGACCGTGCTGCGGGGCTACCTGTTCGGCTCCGCCGTGCTGTTGGTGCTGTTCGCCGCGTCGACCGACAGCCTCGTCCTCGCCTTCACCATCGGCGCGGTGATCGGTGTGCTTGTCAACGGATGCATCGCCGGCCTGTACGCGCTCACTCCCACGATCTACGGACCCGATCTGCGGGCGACGGGTGTCGGCGCCGCCATCAGCGTCGGCAGGATCGGCGCCATCGCCGCGCCCACGATCGCCGGTGCCCTGCTCGACGCCGGCTGGACCCCGCATGCGCTGTACGTCGTGGTCGGAGCCGTGTTCGCCGCCGCGGGCCTGCTGCTCGCCCTTCTCACCGCGCGTACGAGGAAGGCGGCGCTCACCGCGACCGCCGGCTCGACCGCCTGATCACACGGCCCACTGCCGCCGGCACGCCTCGGGTGAGCCGGCGGCCTCAGCCGTTCACCGTCGAAGACCTTCCGCGGGCCCGGACCTGATCCGTGCCGGGCCCGTCAGCACGCATCCGGGAGCTCCTGTGTCATCCCCCGCAAGACGACGTGTGGCCACTGCTGCCGTCGCCACACTGCTGATCACCCCGCTCGCCTCCTGCGGCAGCGGTTCCGGCGGTTCCTCCGCGCCGCTGCGCGTCACCGCGAACGTGACCGACCGATCGTCCATGGACGCGGTGGTGTCGGCGTTCCGCAAGAGCCATCCCGACATCGAGGTCGACGTCACCTACGCCGACACCGACACCCAGCAGCGCAGTCTCGGCAAGCAGCTGGCCGGTGGCGAGGGGCCGGATGTCTTCACGGTCTGGCCCGGCAACGGGAACCCGGCTTCCGTGCAGGCCCTCGAAGCCGACGGGCACCTGTGGGACCTCAGCGCCCGGGAGTTCGCCTCGCAGGTACCCGAGGGCGCCCGCCCGGTGACCGAGGTCGACCGGCATGCCTATGTCGTCCCGGTCAACTACAGCGGCATCGGCGTGATCTACAGCAAGCGGGCGCTGGCAGCGCTGGGCGCGGAGGAGCCGAAGGAGTGGAAGGACCTGCTGAAGCTGTGCCGGACGGCCCGGGAGAACGGCACCGTGCTCCTGGCCCTGGGCAACAAGACCCCGTGGGTGACGCAGCTGATCAGCTACGCCCTGGCCGCGACGACGGTCTACGCGTCGACGCCCGACTTCGACGAGAAGATGCGCGACGCCGACGCGTCGTTCGCCGGCTCAGGGTGGACCGAGGCCTTCTCGAAGTATCTGGAGATGAACGAGCAGGGCTGCTTCAACGACCTTCCGCTGGAGACGACCTACGAGAAGACGCTGCAGATGGTCTCCGGGGGCCGGGCCGTGGGGGTGGTGCAGGTCGCGAGCAGCCTCGCCGAGCTGCAGTCCGCGTCGCCCGAAGCGCAGTTCGGCTTCTTCGCCCTCCCGGCGGGGAACGACGCCGAGCGCACACGTATGCCGGGAGCGGTGTCCGCCGCGTACGGCGTCAACGCGCACAGCGGCAGGCTGGACGACGCGCTGGTGTTCGCCGACTTCCTCGGGTCGGCCGAGGGACAGAATCTGTACAACCGGGGCGGCGCGACACTGCCCGCGATCCCGAACGACGAGTTCGAGGCGAGCCCCGCGCTGGCCGAGCTCACCGAGCGGCAGCGAGGCGGCACGACGGTCCCGTTCATGGATCAGCTGTGGCCCCATCCCGGTGTGCAGCAGCAGCACTTCGCCCAGGTGAAGGCCCTGTTCGACGGCAGCGCCACCCCGGAGCAGGCGGCGGCCGCTCTGGACCGGGCGTACCGCACGCGGCCTCAGTAGGCACCGACGCCGAGGAGGGCCGAACAACCCTGTTCGGCCCTCCGTGCTCGGTGCTCGGGATGTTCAGGCGCCGGCGAGCAGCTTCAGCAGGCGCAGGGCGGTGTCCCGTTCCGCAGTGGGAAGTGCCTGGAGGAGCTCCGTGTTGATGTGCTGCGCGCGAGGGATGAGCGTCTCCAGCAGGCGGACGCCGTCCGCGGTGAGCCGGAGCAGCGTGCGCCGGCGGTCGTCCGTGTCCCGGTTCTGACGGACGTGCCCCTGCTCGGTCAGCCTCCGGACGATGATGTTCACCGTGGAGCGGTCGAGCGAGGTGGCGGCGGCGAGCGTGCGCTGGTCGATGTCCGGGCCGGCCGCGAGGGCGTTGAGCACGGCGAACTGCTGCGAGGTCACATCACGGGACACCTGGGTGGACCACAGGGCCGTGTGGCGCTGCTCCGCCCGACGGATGAGGTGACCGACGTACTCCTCCAGGTCGAGGGCCTGGGTCATGGTGTGCTTCTTCCCTGATGTGGTGCCGCCCCGCCGGGCACGCCGTTCCGGCGAGTCTACGAGCGGGGCGGCTGTCCGGTGCGGACGCGTCAGCGCTGGGCGCCGGAGTGCGGAGCTCTGCGCCCCGGGCGCTGGTCGTACGGCGTGGCGCGGGTGGCGTCGACGGTGACCTCCAGACGGCCGATGGCTTCGATGTCGACGACGACGGTGTCGTCGTGCTGGAGGGAGCCGACGCCGGCGGGGGTGCCGGTGGCGATGACGTCGCCCGGGTGCAGGGTCATCACGGAGCTGATGTAGGCGACGAGTTCGGGGACGCCGAAGATGAGGTCGCGGGTGTTGACCTTCTGGCGGGTGCTGCCGTTGACATCGCACCGCAGGTCGAGCGCGTCGGGGTCGGGCACCTCGTCGGCCGTGACCACCCAGGGGCCGATCGGGGTGAACGTGTCGAAGGACTTGCGGGTGGAGCGGTCCTCGTCGGAGCGCACGGTGATGTCCAGGAGGCAGGTGTAGCCGAAGACGTGGTCGAGGGCGTTCCCGGCGGAGACGTGGGAAGCGGTGCGGCCGATCACGACGCCGAGTTCGCCTTCCTGGTCCGTGCGCTTGTCGCTGTAGGGCAGGCGGATCGGCTCGCCGGGGCCGATGACGGAGGAGTTGGCCTTCAGGAACACCCCGAGTTCGGCGATGGAGGTGGCGTATTCCATTTCCGCCTTGTGGTCGAGGTAGTTGACCGGCGCGCCGATGATCTTTCCGGGCCGGGGCAGCGGGGCGCGCAGGGTGACGTCGGCGAGGGGGGTGCGGGGCGCGGTGTCGAGGTCGAGCGGTGCTCCCCGCTCGGCGAGCTGCTCGATGTAGTGGTGGAGGGCTCCGGCAGGGCTGTGCGCGGTGGCGGTGCCGAGCTGGTCGGTGAGGTCGGCGATGTCGTCGCCGAGGACGGCGCCGAGTCGGCCGGCGTCGAAGAGGGCAAGGCGCATGGGTGTCTCCGTGTGGTTCGGCGGGGGCTGGTCAGGCGTCGGCGTCTTCGGCGCGGTAGAGGCCGAGGGAGCGCATGACGGGCTCGTCGCTGTAGCTGAAGAGGACGGCGTCGTTGGAGGCCGAGGTGTTGATGTGGCGGTAGGTGGACCAGCCCGGGACGGCGAAGGTGTCGTGTTCGGCCCAGTCGAGGCGGACGCCGTCGACGACTGTGGCTCCTTCGCCGCGGACGACGCTGAAGATGGTCGAGGCGGTGTGGCGGTGGCCGGCGCCGTCGAAGCCGGGCCGCAGGCGCTGGACGCGGCAGCCGATGGTCGGCATGACGGGCCCGCCGGTCCAGGGGTTGGTGTATTCGAGCACGATGCCGTCGACCGCGCTGCCGTCCGCGGTGTCGGCTATGGCGTCGAAGGCGCGGGCGGTCTCGGTCCAGGTGTAGCGGGTGACCGGGGAGTTGAGGCCTTCGGGGGTGATCCAGGTGGGGGTGAGGCGTCCGTGGAGGAACTGGCGGCTGCCCGCGTCGGCGGGGCGGGTCAGCGGCTGGAGCCGGTCGGGGTACTTCTCGTAGAAGCCGGCCTCCAGGGCGTTGACCAGGGGGTAGTCGAGGGCGTCGAGCCAGATCATGGGCGCGTCGCCCTGGTGGGTGTGGTCGTGCCAGTGCCATCCGGGGGTGAGGAGCAGGTCTCCGGGGCTCATGTGGACGGGCTCGCCGTTGACGGTGGTGTAGGCGCCGGTGCCTTCGAGGATGAAGCGGAAGGCGTTGGACGTGTGCCGGTGGGCCTGGGCGGTTTCGCCGGGGAGGATGATCTGCAGGCCCGCGTAGAGGGTGTTCACGGTGGCGGGCGGGTCGGTCAGGGCCGGGTTGACCAGCATGAGCACCCGGCGTTCCGCCTCGTCCAGGGAGAGCGTTGTGGAGAAGTGCATCAGGTGCGGCCGCAGTTGCCGCCAGTTCCAGACGTACGGCACGGCTCTGCTGCGGGGCTCGGCGGGGAACAGGTTGCCGTAGAAGCGCCACAGGGGTGCGGCGCCGAGGTCTTCGAGGGCCTTGTAGGCGGGGTCGTCGGTCATGATGCGGTTCCTTCCTCGGTCGGAGTGGTCTTCCGGGCAGTCAGGCGGAAGCGCCCAGGGCCTCGGCCGCGGGCGCCGGTGTGGGCGTCCACACCCAGGCGATGTCGTCGAAGTCGTGGGGGTCGCGTCCGCCGAGGTGGAGGTTGCGCAGGGTGGCGCCCATGCCTTCGAGGTGGCAGATGTCGCCGAAGGAGCGGGCGTTGGTCTGAATGGCGGCGGCGCGGCCGCGGCGGGCCTGTTCGTACACGGTGAAGGCGGTGGCGGCGTCGTCGTGGTGGGCCAGGGCGTGGCCGAGGACGACGGCGTCTTCCAGCGCCTGGCAGGCGCCTTGGGCGAGGTACTGGAGCATGGGGTGCGCGGAGTCGCCGAGAAGGGTGATGCGCCCGTAGGTCCAGGTGGTGAGGGGGGCCCTGTCGAAGAGCGGCCAGCGGCGGTCGCGGGCGACGAGCGGGAGGGCGTCGCGCATGGTGGAGCAGGCGCCGGCGAAGCGTTCTTCGAGCTCGGCCTCGGTTCCCCAGTCGTCGGAGTCGGGGGTGTAGTGGTCGCTCTCGAAGACGGCGACCTGGTTGTAGAGCTCGCCTCTGCGCAGGGGGTACTGGACCAGGTGCATGCGGGGTCCGGCCCAGACCATGACGGCGGAGGTGGCCGCGAGCTTCGACATGGAGCCGGTCATGCGGGCGGTGGGGATGGTGCCGCGGTAGGCGACGTAGCGGGAGCAGACCGGGTCGCCGTCGCCGACGAGAGACCGGCGCAGGCGGGAGTGGAGGCCGTCGGCGGCGATGACGGCGTCGGCGGTGAAGGGGGCGTGCTCGTCTTCGTCGAAGGTGAGGGTGACGCCGTCGGTGTCCTGGCGGGCGTCGGTGACGGTGTGGCCGGTGCGCAGGGTGATCAGACCGTGGCCGGTGCAGGCGTCGAGGAGCGCGCTGTGCAGGTCGGTGCGGTGGGTGACGAGGTAGGGGTGGGTGAAGCGGTCCCGGTAGGCGTCGCCGCGGAGGTCGAGTGTCACGACCTCGTTGCCGGTGAGGGCGTCCATCATGGCGAGGCGGTGCGGGGCGACGGCGGAGTGCCTGACGGCGGGGAGCACGCCGAGTGTGTCGAGGGC
Source organism: Streptomyces sp. T39 (assembly GCF_008042045.1). GTDB lineage: Bacteria > Actinomycetota > Actinomycetes > Streptomycetales > Streptomycetaceae > Streptomyces. The sequence goes on along the minus strand of NZ_RDBP01000050.1, from coordinate 40,557 downwards.
GTGGGAGGCGTTGGGGGCGAGCTGGAGTCCGGCGCCGATCTCGCCGAACTCGGCGGCTCGTTCGAAGAGCGTCACGGTGCGCCCGGCGCGGGCGGCAGCGAGCGCTGCGGCCAGTCCGCCGATGCCGCCGCCGATGACGGCCAGCTGGTGTGCGGGGGTGGGTACGGGCATGGGATCTCCTCGGAGACCGGGTGCGGGTGGGATGGAGGCGACACATCCGAAATCGTCAGTACACCAATGATTGATGCACGGACGACCATAGGCGGAGTGTTCGCAGGGGTCAATGGGAGTGCCGGACGGGCTCGGGACACCGCGGCGGTGTCCCGAGCCCGGGGATCAGATCGTGAAGGCGCGCTGGACGGCGAGGTCGCGGGAAGACCGACCGGCGTGCAGCACGTACTGGCCGGGCGTGGTGGTGAAGGTGCCCGACGACCAGACGGCGAGGTCACGGGCGGGGATGGTGAAGGTGAGGCGGGTGGAGGCGCCCTTGTCGAGCGTGACCTTGCCGAAGGCGACGAGCCGGCGGGGGTCGCTGCCGGCCGCGGCAGGCAGCGCGGCGTAGAGCTGCACGACTTCGGTGCCGCGGCGGGGGCCGCTGTTGGTGACGGTGAGGGATGCGGTGACGTTGCGGGTGGATGCGCTGTAGGAGGCTTCGAGTCCGCCCAGGGCGAAGGTCGTGTACGACAGGCCGTGGCCGAACGGGAAGCGCGGGGTCTGGTTCTTGGCGTCGAAGAAGCGGTAGCCGATGGCTGTGCCCTCCGCGTACTCCACGCGGGCTCCGGTTCCCGGATAGGTGGCAGGGGTGGTGCCCGGCCCCTGGGAGGTGTCGGCGGGGAAGGTGACGGGGAGGCGGCCGGCGGGGTCGGTGTCGCCGAAGAGGACGGCGGCCAGCGCGGTGCCCATGCCGCGGCCGCCGTACCAGGCCTGGACGACGGCTTCGACGTCCGGCAGCCAGGGCATGTCGACGGGGCCGTCCGTGTTGAGCACGACGATGGTGCGGGGGTTGACGGCGGCGACGGCGCTGATCAACTGGTTCTGGTCGCCGGGCAGGCCGAAGCCCGGATGGTCCATCTCCTCGCCCGCCATGCGGTTGACGAGGACGACGGCGGCGTCGGCCGCGCGGGCGGCGGTGACCGCGGCCGGGATGAGGGACTGCGGCTGCCATCCGAGGGTGAGCCCGCAGGTGCCGGTGTCCGCGGTGCTGTTGGTGTACTCGACGCGGATGTCGACCGGCTGCCCGGCGGTGAGCGCGATGGTGCCCTGGAGCGGGTAGTCGTAGGGGCCGAGGAAGAAGCGCCGCATGCGCCGCGTGCCGGAGATCACGGTCGTGCCGCCGACGACGAGCTTCGCCGTACCGGCGATGAGCAGGGAGAAGCGGTGCAGCCCGGTGCTGGTCGGTGTGATGCGGCCGGTCCACACACCGGACCAGACATCGGGCAGCGCGGTCGCGGGCGGGCTGGTGAAGTCCAGGGTGGTGCTGGTTCCCGTGGCGACGGGTGTTCCCGTCGGCTGGGCCCCCGCGTAGTAGGAGGCGCTCAGTCCCGGGGAGTTGCTGTGGCTGAGCGCGCTCGTCGGGACCACGGGCAGGGGGACGTCGCCGAGTGTTCCCTGGGCGTGGGTGACGCCGGTCCCGGTGCCGGCGCGGCTGCGGAGTGCGGCCAGCGGATTCTGCCAAGTGCCGGGGTCGACGTAGGCGGAGCCGGAAACGCCTGTGAGGGCGTCGCCGCCCGCGGGGCCGATCACCGCGAGCGAGGTCAGGCCCGCGGGGAGGGGGAGCGCGCCGCCGCGGTTGGCCAGCAGCACCGTGGAGTTGACCGCCGCGTCGTGGGCGAGGCTCTGGTGTGCGGGGGTGCTGACGTTCTGGGCGGGTGCCGGAACGGGGTGGTCGAGGAGCCCTGCGGTGACCATGCTGGTGAGGATGCGGCGTGCGGCGTCGTCGAGACGCGAGGCCGGGACGGCGGCGGTCAGGTCGCCTGCGGCGACCTTGACGGCTCCCGGGCCGAGGCCGGCGAGGTCCATGCCCGCCTTGGCCGCGGCTACCTGGTCGTCGCCCGCCCAGAAGTCGGGCACGGTGTACCCCTTGAGCCCGAGGGTGTTCTTGACGTCGTCGAACAGCGCCGGGCTCTGGGTGGCGAAGGTTCCGTTGATCTTCGGGTAGGCCATCATCACGGAGATGTCGGGCGCGGCGGCGAGGATGCGCCGGAAGGGCTCCTCGTAGATCTCGCGCAGGGCGCGTTCGGAGACCCGGACGTCGCCGAAGAAGCGGTCGGTCTCCTGGGTGTAGGCGGCGAAGTGCTTCACCGTCGGCAGGACGTACCGCTTGGGCATCTCCTGGGCGATGCGGGTCGCGATGACGCCGGCGAGGAGGGGGTCCTCGCCGAGGGTCTCGGCCTGGCGGCCGAAGTGCCAGGTGCGGTGGATGTCCGCGGTCGGGCCGAGGGCGTTGTTGAAACCCTTGGCCCGTGCCTCGGTGGCGATGGCCGCGCCCAGTCGGGCGGCGAGGTCCGGGTCGAACGTGGCGGCCTGCGCGAGGGGCACGGGGAAGGCGGTGACACCCGTTTCGCCGCGCAGGCCCGCAGGTGCGTCGACCATGGTGAGCGCGGGGATGCCCAGTGAGGCCAGGGAGGCGAAGTCGCACCGGATGAGCGCCTCCTTCTGGGCTGCGGTCATCCGGGCGAGGATCTCGTCGACGCGCGAGGCGGCTTCGGATTCCGTGGTGCGGGCGCGTGCCAGGGCGGCGGCCGGGCCCATGACAAGCGCGGTGGCGGCTGCGGCGGACAGGAACGTGCGGCGATTCATGGCGGCTCCAGTCGTGAATCGTGCATCGGCTGCTCACGGCCGCCCCCGAGCAATGGCTGCGGGGAGATGAGGCGTGCTCGTGAGGCGGTCGGCGGGGGGCGTGCGGCGCCGCGGCGCGGCGGCTCCGGACGCGGTGGGGACGGGGGCGGCCCTGCGGCCGCAGGGCCACCGTCGCCCGGCGTGGGGACGGCCGGACGGGATGCCCGGGGAAACCCTGCGCCATGGGCACGACACGATGGAAGGGGTCGTTCCATCGAACGGTGTGATGCCGGGGCATCGGCGGGGTGAATACCCGCCCGCGGCAGCCTGCAGCGGGACGCAGTGTCCGGCGGAGCGGTGTCAGCCGTTGGCGGGGGTGTCCCTCATGGCGGCTGCGACGCGTACGGCGGTCTCGCGCAGCCAGGTGTGGGCGGCATCGTGGGCGTGGACCGGGTGCCACCACAGGGCTTGGCGCAGGGGCACGGCGTCATAGGGCGGGTCGAGGAGGCGGACGGCGGCCGAGCCGCTGAGCAGGAGGGCGAGGCGCCGCTGGAGAAGGGCGATGCGCCCGGTCCCTTCGACGAGGAAGGGCAGGCTCTGGAAGCTGTCGGCGGACACTTCGACGCGCGGCTCGATGCCGAGCATGGCGAGCTGGCGGACGGCGGGCGCGTCGTAGGTCCGCTGGTAGGCGACCCAGGGCAGGCGGGCGAGGTCATCCCGTGTGAGGGTGTCGCCCACGTCGGCGTTGTCCTCGGCGACCAGGAAGACCCACTCGTCGGTGTAGAGGTCGCTGTACGGCATGCCGGTGACGACGCCGTGGGGCATGAGCAGGCCGTCGGTCGTGCTCAGGAGGGTGGCGGTGTCGTCGATGATGGTGATCGGGGTCCGGACGAAGCGCAGGGTGATCCCAGGGGCTTCCGCGTGGACGGTGCGGGCGAGCGCCGCGCCGAAGACGGCCACGGCGTAGTCGGAGGCGATGAGGGTGAACTCGCGTGCCTCGGTGGCGGGATCGAAGTCGGCCTGGCTGGTGAACAGTCGCTCCAGCAGGTCGCACGCGGTCGCCGTGCGGTCGAGGAGGACCTGGCCGAGGGCGGTGAGCTCGTAGTGGCCGCCGACGCGGGCGAGCAGGTCGTCGTCGAAGTGGCGGCGCAGGCGGGCCAGTGAAGCGCTCATGGCCGGCTGGCTGAGTCCTACGCGCTGGCCGGCGCGGGTGACGTTGCGCTCCTCCAGCAGGGCGCGCAGTGCGACGACGAGGTTGAGGTCGAGACTTGCGAGGTTCATGCGGCGGCTCCGGCCCGTCGACCACCAATCATAAACACCATCGATGATCCCTATCCGTACAATCGATTTCCCTGATTCGGCGGTCGCGTCCAGATTAGTCGTAACGCAATCAGGAGGACACGTCCGTGAAACCCGCCGCACTCTCTCCGCTCTTCGCAGGCCCCTTCGCCCTGGCCACGCTCTCCGCGCACGCCGGGCAGGAGTTTCCCGCGCTGGTCCTCCCCCGGGGCACCGCGCTGGACCTGCGTCCCGCCCTCGCCGATCCCACCGCGACGGTCAGGTCGCTGCTGGAGACGTGGGACGACACCCTGCCGCGCCTCCAGGCCCTCGCCGCGGACAGCTCCCAACCCTGGCGCGAACTGGAGCAGTTCACCGTCCACGCACCGGTCGAGCCGCGCCAGGTCTTCCAGTCGGGCGCGAACTACCGCCAGCATGTGATCGACCTCCACGTCGCCCACCGTGCGCTGGACGACCCGCTGTCCCCGGAGGAGGCCCGGGCAGAAGCCGCGGCCCTGATGGACCAGCGCGCTGCCGACGACCTGCCCTACGTCTTCCTCGGCCTGCCGAGCGCGATCACCGGCCCGTACGACGACGTGACCCTGCCGTACTCGGTCGAGCAGCCCGACTGGGAGCTGGAGCTGGCGGCCGTCGTCTCCCGGCCCGCCTACCGCGTGACGGTGGAGCAGGCCCTCGAACACATCGCCGGCTACACGATCGCCAACGACCTCACCGACCGGGCGACCGTCTTCCGGCGGGACATGCCGCAGATCGGCACCGACTGGCTGGCCTCGAAGAACGCCCCCGGGTTCACGCCGCTCGGACCGTGGATCGTCCCCGCGCTCTCGGTGGCCGACCCGGGCGATCTGCAGGTGACGCTCAAGCTCAACGGCGAGGTGATGCAGGACGAGTCGACCGAGGACATGATCTTCTCCGTCGCCCGCATGGTGTCCTACGCCTCGCAGTACGCCCGTCTGCTGCCCGGTGACCTCGTGCTGACCGGCAGCCCGGCAGGAAACGGCATGCACTGGGGCAGGCTGCTGCAGGACGGCGACGTGATGGAGGGATCCATCACGGGACTCGGCGTCCAGCGCACCCGATGTGTGGCGGAGACGTCATGAGCCTCGATCGCAACGCGCCCGAGGCCGAGATCGCGAAAGCGGCGGGGGCCTACTCGAACTGGGGCCGCTGGGGCGAGCAGGACGTGCTCGGCACCCTCAACTTCCTCGATGCGGCGAAGCGCCGGGAAAGCGCCGGCCTGATCAGGCGCGGTGCGAGCTTCTCGCTCTCCCAGTCGTTCGACATGAACGGCCCGCAGAAAGGCTGGCGGCGCCGTACGAATCCGGTGCACACCATGCTCGACACGGGCGTGGAAGCGGCCCTCGGCATCCAGGGCTTCCCGCACGGCCTCGGCGGCGCGGACGACGTCATCGCCATGCCGCTGCAGTGCTCCACCCAGTGGGACGGCCTCGGGCACATCTTCGACCACGGCAAGGCGTGGAACGGCAGGAACGCCGCCGACGTCGTGACCTCGGCCGGCGACCAGGTCACCGGCATCGAGCACATGGCCGCGGACGTCGCCGGACGCGGTGTGCTCCTCGACGTCGGCCGGCACCTGGGCGAGGACGGCGAACTGCCCGACGGCTTCGCGATCACCGAGGAACATCTGCGTGCCACGGCCGACGCCCACGGCGTCCACGTCGGGCGCGGCGACATCGTGACCGTACGCACCGGACAGCTCGCCCGGGCCCGCCGCGACGGCTGGGGCGAGTACGCCGGAGGGCCGGCCCCCGGCCTCTCGTTCACGACGGCCGGCTGGCTCCACGGCACCGAGATCGCCGCGATCGCGACGGACACCTGGGGCTTCGAGGTCCGGCCGAACGAGTTCGAGCACGCCTTCCAGCCGCTGCACCAGGTGGCCATCCCCCACATCGGCCTGCTGATCGGCGAGATGTGGGACCTCGACGCTCTCGCCGAGGACTGCGCCGCCGACGGCGTGTACGAGTTCTGGCTGACCGCCGCCCCCCTCCCCGTCACCGGGGCGGTCGGCTCTCCGGTCAACCCCGTGGCAGTCAAGTAACACGCCCCCGGGGGCACGCACAGGGACAGCTGCGGGCCCCACGGCTTCACCTCCGCGGCACCGCCGCACATCCGCATCACGTCAACGCCGACGCCGAGCCGCGCGGCCCTCGCGGGAGGACCCCCGACATGACCACTGCACCTGCTGCCCGTTCCGTCCTCGTCATCGGCGGAGGCGCCGCCGGCAACGCCACCGCCATCCTGCTGCGCCGCGCCGGCGTGCAGGTGGACCTGATCGAAGCCCGCTCCGACGGGAACGCCACCGCCGGGTCCGGCATCACCCTCGGCGGCAACGCGCTGCGGGTCCTGCGGGAGCTCGGCGTGTGGCCCCAGGTCGAGGAGTCGGGCTTCGGATTCGGCGAGGTCGGCATCGCCGCCGTCGACGGCACGATCCTGCACGTCGCCCCCGACCTGCGCGCCGGCGGTGACGACCTCCCGGCCACCGTGGGGATGCAGCGCCCGCGGCTGCAGCAGATCCTCATCGACGCCGTCCGTGCCGGCGGCACGACGGTCCGTCTCGGGATCACCGCGGACAGCCTGGACCAGGACGGCGAGGGAGTCGACGTCCGCTTCAGCGACGGCAGCCGGGGCCGCTACGACCTCGTCGTCGCCGCCGACGGGCTGAACTCGGCCACCCGCGCGGCCATCGGCATCACCGACAAGCCCGAGCCGACGGGCATGGCGATCTGGAGGGTCGCCGCACCGCGGCCGGCGGCCGTCACCCGCACCGACCTCGCCTATGGAGGGCCCGCGTTCATCGCCGGCTACTGCCCCACCTCCGAAGACACCCTGTATGCCTACGTCGTCGAGAAGAACCGCGACCGCGCGTCGATCGCCCCGGAGACGTACGCCGACGAGATGCGCCGTCTCACGTCCGGCTACGGGGGCGCATGGCCGGAGATCACGGCCTCCATCACCGACTCCTCGGTCATCAACTACACCTGGTTCGACCGGATGCTGGTCGAAGGCTCATGGCACCGCGGAAAGGTCGTCCTCGTCGGCGACGCGGCGCACTGCTGCCCGCCCACCATCGCGCAGGGCGCCGCCATGTCCCTCGAGGACGCCCTCGTCCTCGCCGAGCTCCTGCTCGCATCCGAGGTGTGGGACGACGAGGTGCTCCAGAACTACTACGACCGCCGCATCCCCCGGGTGCGGGCCGTCGTCGACGCCTCCGTCCAGATCGGCCGGTGGCAGCTCGACGGCGTCCGCGACGCCGACGTCCCCGGCCTCATGGGCCGGACCATGCACATGCTGAAGGAACTGCCGTGACCGACCACCAGCAGCCAAACCTTGACGACGCCCGCCCCGGGCCGACCGTCGACGTCCACGCCCACCTGCTCCTGCCGGACGTCGAGACCTTGGTCGCCGACGCCCCTGCCCTGGCCGAGGCCCGCGCGCTCGACGCCCGCCGCAACGGTGCCGCGGCACTCGCGGTGAACGGACCCATGATCGCCGCGCGCATCGGACGCCTCACCGACGTCAGCGCCCGCATCGCCGCCATGGACGCGCAGGGCGTCGACGTACAGCTCGTCTCCCCCTCCCCCTCGCACTACCACTACTGGGCCGACCGGCCGACGGCCACCAAGATCTACGAGGCGGCCAACGCCGCGACGGCCGCGCACTGCGCGGCAGCGCCCGCCCGTCTGCGCGGTCTCGGGCTGGTGCCGCTGCAGCATCCCGACATGTGTGTTCAGGCCCTGGACCACGCCCTGGGCCTGGGCCTGCTCGGCGTCGAGATCTCCAGCCACGCTCCCGGCAGAGAACTGTCCGACCCCGCGTACGAACCGCTGTGGGCACGCGCCGAGCAGACGGGCGCCGTCGTCTTCCTGCACCCCTTCGGCTGCACGCTCGACGAGCGGCTGGACCGGTGGTACCTGTCCAACACCGTGGGCCAGCCGGTCGAGAACGCGGTCGCCCTCTCCCATCTCGTCTTCTCCGGCGTCCTGGACCGGTACCCCGAACTGAAGATCGTCGCAGCGCACGGCGGGGGCTATCTCCCCACCTACATCGGCCGGTCCGACCACGCCTGGTCCGCCCGGTCCGACGCCGGGTCGGCGRGTGCCCACCTGCCGAGCAGCTATCTGCGCCGGATCTGGTTCGACTCCCTCGTCCACGACCCTCATGTGCTGCGGGAACTGGTCCGCGTCGCGGGCGCCGAACGGGTCCTGCTGGGCTCCGACTTCCCGTTCGACATGGGGAGTGAGGACCCCGTCGCCGCGCTGCGCGCGGCCCGCCTTCCCGCGGACCAGTTCCACGCCGTGCGCGGCGCCAACGCCGCGGCCCTGCTGCGCCTGACCTGACACCTCAACGAGGAGGAACCCCCATGAGCCCACGCCTGCTCACCCACCTGCGGCACGTCGACCTGGCCGTGCCGGACTACGACAAGCAACTCGACTTCTACGCCGGCGTCTGGGGCCTGACGAAGGTGGCCGAGGACTCGGGCATCTCGTTCCTCGCCGCCGAAGGCAGCCCCGAGCAGTACGTCGTCCGGCTCCGCAAGGCCGAGGAGAAGCGTCTCGACCTCGTCTCCTACGGAGCCGCCACGGCCGGGGACGTGGACACCCTCGCCGAACGCCTCCTGGCCGGCGGCGTCACGCTGCTCAGCCGGCCCGCGAAGGTGGACACGCCCGGCGGCGGCTACGGCTTCCGGTTCTTCGACATCGACGGCCGCACCATCGAGGTCTCCGCCGACGTCGAGGTGCGCCGCCACCGCAGGATCGAGGAGAAGGAGGCCATCCCCGTCAAGCTCTCCCATGTGGTGCTCAACTCCCCCGACCTGGAGCGCACCCGGCTCTGGTACGAGCAGCACCTCGGATTCCGGCTCTCCGACAGTCTCAGCTCGCCCCATATGGGTGACGTCATGCACTTCATGCGGATCAGCAGCCAGCACCACTCCATGGCACTCGCCAAGGGGCCCCACACCGCCCTGCACCACATCAGCTTCGAGATGCGCGGCATCGACGAGTACATGCGCGGATCCGGCCGCGTCATCCGGGCCGGCTTCCGCAAGGTCTGGGGCCCGGGCCGCCACATGGCGGGCGACAACACGTTCACCTACTTCCTCGACCCGCACGGCAACACAGTCGAGTACACCACCGAGCTGGAGAACCTCGACGAGGACACCTGGCACCCCCATGTGTACGACTTCTCCGAGCCCGAGGTCACCGACCAGTGGGGCACGGCCAACCCCATGAACGAACTCGTCGCCAAGGAGTCGTTCAACGACCCCGACCGCGGCTGCTTCGTCGCCCCACCGGTCTGATCCCCGCCAGCTCCCGGGGGCACGGCACTCCTGTCAACGCCCTGACTGCCTGCCGCGCCCCCGGGTCCCGCCCCACCCCGCAGGAGCCACCATGCGCTTCGCCTCCTACGTCTTCCGACACCGGCACCACGTCGCCGTCCTCGACGACGGTGTCCTCCACCCCCTGGCAGGAGTGGATTCCCTGGCCGAATTCCTGGCCCGCGGCGGCGGCCTGCCCGCTCTGCTCGACGCCGGCACGGCAGCGCTCCGCGCCCCCGCCGGTCCCCCGGTGTCCGCCGTGCGGCTGCTGCCGCCACTCCAGCCCTCCTCCATCCGCGACTTCGTCACCTTCGAGGAGCACGTCGAGGGAGTCAGGCGCTCCATGAGCGGCGCGGTCGGTGTCCCCGATCAGTGGTACGAAGCGCCGACGTTCTACTTCACCAACCCCCATGCGGTCTACGGGCCGAACGACGAGATCCCGATGCCTCCCGGTTCGGAACTCCTGGACTTCGAACTCGAGGTGGGCGCGGTCATCGGCCTCGAAGGCCGGGACCTCGGCCCGGAGCAGGCACGCGACCACATCATCGGCTACACCGTGTTCAACGACTGGTCCGCCCGCGACCTCCAGGCCGCCGAGATGCAGGTCGGACTCGGACCGTGCAAGGGCAAGGACACGGCCACCACCCTCGGCCCCTACCTCGTCACCGCCGACGAGCTCTGCCCCTACCGGGACGACGACGGCTTCCTCCGCCTCGCCATGACCGCGCAGATCAACGGCACGACCGTCGGCACCGACCTGCTGTCCAACATGAGCTGGACCTTCGAGGAGATGGCGGCCTACGCCTCCCGCGGCACCGTTGTCCGCCCCGGCGACGTGCTGGGCTCCGGCACCTGCGGCAACGGCGGCTGCCTGGCCGAGCTGTGGGGCATCAGCGGCCGGCGTACGCCCCCGCCCCTCGCGCCCGGTGACACGGTGACGCTCACCGTGCAGGGCCTGGGCACCGTCTCCAACACCGTCGTAGCCGGCAGCGCACCCGTCCCCGTCCAGCGCGGCCGGCGCCGGACCAGGGAGCGCCCGTGACCGGCACCCCCTCCGGCCGCCTGGCCGGCAAGGTCATCGTCGTCACGGGAGCCGGCCGGGGGCAGGGCGCCGCGGAAGCGGCCGCCATCGCCCGCGAAGGCGCCCATGTCGTCGCCGCCGACATCGAACCCGAGGGCGACTGCCGGGCCCTCGATGTCACCAGCGGCGAACAGTGGGCCGGTCTCGCCGCGGAACTGCGCACCACCCACGGCCGCGTGGACGGGCTGGTGAACAACGCGGGCATCACCTGGCGCGCCCGGCTCGACGAGGTGAAGCCGGACGACTTCCACCGCGTGCACGCGGCCAACGTCACCGGCACCCTGCTGGGGATCCAGCACCTGGCCCCGCTGATGCGGCCCGGGGCGTCCATCGTCAACGTCGGCTCGTCCGCGGCGCTCACGGGCCACTACCCCGTCGCCTACACGAGCAGCAAATGGGCACTTCGCGGGCTGACGAAGACCGCGGCCATGGAGCTCGGCCCGCGGGGCATCCGGGTCAACATCGTGCACCCCGGCTACATCGAGACCCCGATGACCGCTTCCGCCGCGCCCGCGTTCCGCGACGCCAACATCCGCGAGACCCCGCTGGGCCGGACCGGCACCGTGGACGAGATCGCTCCGGTCGTCGTGTTCCTCCTGGCGGACGAGTCTTCGTACGTCACCGGCGCCGAGATCCCCGTGGACGGCGGCCTCACCGCCCACGGCGGCGTCAAGTCGGTCTCCGACGCGCTGCGGCCGGAAAGCCCGTGAAGCGCCTCGACGGGAAGGTGGCCCTGATCTCCGGCACCGCCAGCGGCCTCGGCCGGGCGACGGCCGTACGCTTCGCCCGCGAGGGTGCCCTCGTCGTCGGCGGCGACCTCGACCACGCCGGTGCGCTCGACACCATGCGGCTCATCGCCCGGGAGGGAGGCACCGCCCTCGTCCCCTGCCGGCTCGATGGGATCACGGAGGTCTCCGTCCGGGCCTGGGTGTCGGAAGCCGTCGACGCGTTCGGCGCCATCGACATCCTGTGCGCGAACGCCGACGCTGTCCGCTTCGGGCCCGTCGCGACGCGGCCCCACCCGGACTTCAGCACCACCGTCCGCGCGGAACTCGACTCGGTGTGGCTGTCCGCCCAGGCAGCCTGGCAGCACCTGACGGCGGCACGCGGGTGCATCGTCGCCCTCGGCCCGACCGCCGGGCTCGGCATCTCCATGACGAACCAGCACACCGCCCATGCCGCGGCCGAAGGTGGCGTCATAGCTCTGACGCGGCAGCTCGCCGCGGAAGGCCCCCCGCACGGCCTGCGCGCCAACTGCATCAGCCCCCGCCTGATCGACACGGAAGAGTCTCGGGCACACCTGGCGGCCGCCGACCACCCCATCCGCTCCATCGACCGGCACATACCCCTCGGGCGATGCGGGACGAGCGACGACGTCACGAACGCGGCGGTCTTCCTCGCCTCCGACGAGGCGTCCTGCATCACCGGCTCCCACCTCGTCGTGGACGGCGGCCGGTCCGCCGTCCCGCCGGGACACGCACCATAAGGATCTCTCGTGGACAAAGTCTTCCCCGACGCCGGCCAAGCCGTGGCCGACATCCTCGACGGCGCCTCGGTCGCCGTCGGCGGCTTCGGCCTCAGCGGCATTCCGGACGTTCTCATCCGAGCCCTGCACACAGCGGGCGCCACCGACCTCAAGGTCGTGTCGAACAACTGCGGCACCGACGACCGCGGCCTCGGCATCCTGCTGGCCGCCGGCCGGATCTCCCGCGTGACGGGCTCCTACGTCGGTGAGAACAAGGAGTTCGCCCGCCAGTACCTGGCCGGAGAACTGGAAGTCGAGCTGGTGCCGCAGGGCACGCTCGCCGAACGTCTGCGGGCCGGCGGCACCGGCGTCCCCGCCTTCTACACCCCCGCCGGCGTCGGCACCCAGGTCGCGACCGGCGGACTGCCGTGGCGCTACGGCTCCGACGGCACGGTAGAGGTGGCCTCCCCTCCCAAGGAGACCCGCACCTTCCACGGGCGGCCCTACGTGCTCGAAGAAGCCATCACCACGGACTACGCGCTGGTACGGGCCTGGCGCGGCGACCGGCACGGCAACCTCGTCTTCCGGAAGTCCGCGGCGAACTTCAACCCCCTGGCCGCCATGGCCGGGCAGGTCACCGTCGCCGAGGTCGAAGAACTCCTCGACCCGGGCGCCCTGGACCCGAACGAGATCCACCTGCCGGGCGTCTTCGTCCAGCGCGTGATCGCCCTCAGCCCCGAGCAGGCCGCCGACAAGACGATCGAGAAGAGGACCGTACGCCCATGAGCTGGACCCGTCAGCAGATGGCTGCCCGCGCGGCGGCCGAACTCACCTACGGCTCGTACGTGAACCTCGGCATCGGGCTGCCCACGCTGATCCCCGATCACCTGCCCCCCGGGCTGCATGTCACCCTGCACTCCGAGAACGGCATCCTCGGCACCGGCCCCTACCCTCGCGAGGACGAGGTCGACCCCGACCTCGTCAACGCCGGCAAGGAGACGGTCACCGTCCTGCCCGGCGCGTCCTTCTTCGACTCCGCGCTGTCCTTCGGCATGATCCGCGGCGGCCACATCGACACCGCCGTCCTCGGTGCCATGCAGGTCTCGTCACGCGGAGATCTGGCCAACTGGATGATCCCCGGCAAGATGGTCAAGGGCATGGGCGGCGCGATGGACCTGGTCCACGGGGCCCGGCGCGTCATCGTCCTGATGGAGCACACGGCCAGGGACGGCAGCCCGAAGCTCCTCACCCGGTGCACGCTTCCCCTGACCGGCGAGAGGTGCGTCGACCGCGTCATCACGGACCTCGGCGTCCTCGACGTCACGGAGGAGGGCCTGGCCCTGGTGGAGACGGCGCCGGGCGTCGGCATCGAGGACATCACCCGGCTGACCGAGGCTCCGCTGCGCATCGGGCACCCTCATGCGGCGTGCTGAACAACGCATGCGCCTCGGGATGACAACCGAAGACGGAGCACGTTCGGCAAGAATCGCGGCAAGGGCGGGAAGGCAGCAGGCCGCAGGCGGCCCCGAGGGCGCTTGGGACCGAGGGGCCTGCGCGCCGTAGCTTTTCACGCCGTACGGCGTGGTTGTGTTCAGTGGCCCGACTAACGTGCCGTTGTCAGTGGGTTGTTTGCTTGGTGATGTCGAGGGTGCGGGGGTACGAGCACAGTCACGATGCCGGCGGCGACGAGCATGGTGAAGAAGCCGACGAGTCCGGTCTGGGTCAGGGAGTCGACGAATGCTTCGGCTGCGCGGGATGCCAGTTCTCCGTTGCCGGTCTGCGCGGCGACTTCGATACCTCCACCGACCGACTCCCTGGCGGCTTCCGCTTGCTGGTCGTTCAGGTCGTATCCGGCCAGAACGCTGTCGCTGAGGCGCGCACTGTAGGCGGCTGCGGCAATGCTGCCGAGGACGCTGCCGAGTTCGTAGGCGGTCTCCTCAAGAGCGGCGGCATTGCCGGCCTTCTCCTGAGGGCTTCCGGACATGATTCGGTCTCGGCTCGGGTGCGGCGTCGCCCCGGGCTCAGCTGGAGCGGTCGTGCAGACCGGGCTCAGTACGGTAAGGCAACCTCTGCACGCGCACCTGATGTTTCTCAAAGTCATACAGCTCGGACCGGGAACCCCGTGGAATCCGCAGTACGCACCATGGAATGCTGACACGTCTTGGATCTTCGATTCGCAACGGGGCTGATCAGGGTGGGATACACCATTCCCGAGGGCGTCGACACGATGCTGGACGTCGTGGGCGTGGGGTGGCCGAACGTCGACGAGGACGCGTACCGCGACATGGCGGACGCGCTGCGGGAGTTCGCGGACGACGCGGACGACGACGCGGGCTCGGCGCACGGCCACATCCAGCGGCTGCTGTCGACGGGCCAGAGCGAGTCGCTGACGGCGCTGGACAAGCACTGGCAGAAGGTCCAGGCGAAGAACAAGGACCTGGCGGGCGCGGCGCGGATCATCGCCGGGGCGCTGGACCGGGTCGCGGACATCATCGTGGCGCGCAAGATCGCCGCGGTCGGCGAACTGGCCGACCTGTGCGCGACGGTGGGCATCGCGCTGGCGGCGGCTCCCTTCACCGCCGGACTCACCGCGCTGCTGGCGGGCGGGAAGATCGTCGCGACGCGGATCGCGTTCAAGAAGATCCTCAAGGAGATGGCGGAGGCCGCCGTCTCCGAGATCGTCGCCGTGCTCACCCAGCCCGCGGTGGCGGCACTGGAGAGCGGGCTAGGGGGAGGTAAGGGTAGGTCCGGGCCGCCGGGGGTGCGTACCGTATCCGGCATCGGGGCGGGCGGGGCGAGGACGCCCCGCACCGCCGCCGCGGCGCGGCCGGTGGGTTCCCCGCCGCTCCGAGAGGCCCGGTCCGGCCGGCGATCCCGGCCACGGCCCGAGGGCCCGGCGCGCGTACGACGGCCCCCGGCGGCGACGACGGCCCGGCGGCAACGACTCCAGAGCAGGACGCGTGCGCCGCGGGCGCCGCGTCCCGGAAGGGAACGCCCACATGACACAAGCGACGGACACGTCCGGCACGCGGATCGGGATCCTGTCGACCGGCTCCTACCTGCCCAAGGAGGAGGTCTCCAACGAGGAGATCGCCGCCCGGGCGGGGGTCACCGCCGAGTGGATCGAACGCAAGACGCAGATCGTGTCGCGCCGTTGGGCGGCGCCGTACGAGGCCACGTCCGACCTCGCGGTGCACGCGGCCCGGCGCGCTCTGGAGCAGGCCGGGATGACGGCCGGCGAGATCGACTACCTGGTGGTGTCGACGTCCACGGGCGACTTCCCGCAGCCGCCCACCTCGTACCTGGTCCAGGACGCCCTCGGGGCGCACGGCGCCGCCTGCTTCGACATCAACGTGGTGTGCAGCGGGTTCGTCTACGCGCTGGAGCTGGCGCGCAGTCTGACGCAGGGGCGTCCGGGCTGCCACGCGCTGGTGATCGGCGCCGACCTGTACTCGCGGATCCTCGACCTCGAGGACCGCCGCACGGCGGTCCTCTTCGCCGACGGCGCCGGTGCCGCGGTCGTCGGGCCGGTGGCGGAGCCGTACGGGATCGTCGGCACCGATCTGTCCAGCCACGGTGCGGCGCACGATCTGATCCGGGTGGAGGCCGGCGGCAGCCGCCACCCCGCCTCGCACGAGACCGTGGCCGAGGGCGGCCACTTCTTCCGGATGAACGGACGGGGTGTGCGGGACTTCGTCGCCGAGCACGTGCCGGGTGCGCTGGTCGCGCTCACGGACCGGCTGGGCGTCGGCATCGGCGAGGTCGACCACTTCGTCCCGCACCAGGCGAACGGGGTGATGCTCGGGGAGGTCGTCCGGCTCGCCGGACTGGAGCGGGCGACGACGCACCGCACTCTGCAGAAGTACGGCAACGTGGGCAGTGCCTCGGTACCGGTCGCACTGGACGAGGCGAACCGTTCCGGCGCACTGCTGCCGGGTGATCTGGTGCTGCTCGCCGGTTTCGGCGGCGGTATGTCGCTGGGGGCGTCCCTGGTGCGCTGGGGCGTGGGCGCCCCGGGCGGCGGTCCGGCCGGCGGGTGACCGCCGCCGCCCGCGGCGGTGTCCTCCGGGTGCGGCCGGGGGACACCGCTCACGGGTGCCGTGTCACCCTCGGGCCGGTGTGTACGGTTTCGGTGTGAGCACCTTCGGAACGCCGTCCGGGCCCACGGAGCCCGACGCGCTGTTCGGCCTGGAGGAGATCCGCCCCGGTCCGCCGGTCCCCCGGCCCCCGGGGCCGTCCTTCCGCACCTCCGAGGAGGCCCGGCGGATGCTGGAGGTGCGGGAGATCCACGCCGAGCCGGCGGCGGCGGCCTCGCCGCGGGGCCGGGAGATCCTCGCGCGGTTCCCGGACGCCGAGGTGATCCCCGTCGACTCGCACTGGCGCATCCCGGGCCTGCACGGCAATCCGGGCAACGCCGGGAACTGGGTGCGGATCAAGAAGACCGTGCTGGTCCTGGGCGAGAAGAAGACGCTCACGGTCCGGCCCAACGGCCGGTCCGCCGACTGGATCGCCCCCGGCGCCTCCAACGGATGCGCGATGGCGTGCGCCTACTGCTACGTCCCGCGCCGCAAGGGGTACGCCAACCCGGTCACCGTCTTCACCAACATCGAGCGGGTCATCGGCCGCCTGGGGCGGCACGTGCTGTCCCAGGGGCCGAAGAGCGAACCGAACCAGTGCGACCCCGAGGCGTGGGTGTACGACATCGGCGAGAACGGCGACTGCTCGGTGGACGCGCTGATCAGCGAGAACACGGCCGATCTGGTGCACGCGTTCTCCCGCTGGCCCACGGCCAAGGCGTCCTTCGCCACCAAGTTCGTCAACCCCGATCTGCTGCTGCTCGACCCGCGCGGGCGCACCCGGATCCGCTTCTCGGTGATGCCCCCGGACGACGCCCGGCTGCTGGACGTCCGCACGAGTCCCGTCGAGGACCGGATCGCCGCGGCAGGGGACTTCGTGGAGGCCGGCTACGAGGTCCATTTCAATTTCTCCCCGGTCGTCATCAGACCCGGTTGGGAGGAGGCGTGGGCCGGGCTGCTGCGCAGGATGGACGACGTCCTGCCGCGCACGGTCAAGGAGCAGGCCGCCGCCGAGGTGATCATGCTGACCCACAACCAGGACCTGCACGAGGTGAACCTGGCCTGGCACCCGCGGGCCGAGTCCGCGCTGTGGCGTCCCGGGATCCAGCAGCCCAAGCGCTCGGAGAACGGCGGCTGGAACGTGCGCTACCGCAACGGCGTCAAGGGTGAGGCGGTGGAGACCGTGCGCCGCCTGGTGGAGCGCCACACACCGTGGCTCCCGATCCGCTACGCCTTCTGACGTCCGGCGGCGCGCGTGCCGGCGCACCGGGCCGCAGCGGGCCGCAGCGGGTGCGCCGTCGCGCGGTCTCCGCGAGCCTGGAGACATGACCGATCCACTGGTACCACCCGAGGAGACCCCGCCGGCGGAGGGCTCCATCGCCGAGGCCCATGAGGAACGAGCGGACGGAGGCCCGTGGGAGCACCCGGGCATCTGGGTCTGGCTGATCGTGGCCGGGGCCGTCGTCATCGCCCTGTTCTTCATCTTCCGGCTGATCTCGCTGTAGCCGTCCCGGGGCGCCCCGCCCCACGGCCGCCCTCGGCGCGCCGCGGGGCCCCTCGTCACGTCGTCCGACCCGGACAGCCTCCTTATTTGTTAGGTTAGCCTTACCTAACAAAGGAGAGACGATGATCCCGGCGAAGAACCGCGTCGACGAGCCCGGCACCGCCGAGCGCATCCGCTCCGTCGTCGCGGCCGCCCGGTCGCTGAGCCTGACCGCCGACGACAGCTGCTACGACCTGGTCGCCATGCACAGCGTCGACCGCAAGGGCCGGCTGCTGCTCCACGCACCGGCGGACAGCCCGCTCGCGGCCCAGGCCGCCCACGCACCCCGCGGTGACCTCCCGGCCCTCCTCGAATTCACCGACATCGCCCCGACCGGTGTCCGCGACCGGGTCCGCGCCAAGGTCACCCTGGCCGGCCGCCTCACCCCGTGCGACGCCCGCGCCGCCTCCAGGACGCTCGTCCTCCGCCTCGACCTGGTCCGCGCCGGCATCGAACGGCGCGGGCGCGTGGAGCACATCGGCCCGGAGGACTTCGCGCGCGCCGAGCCGGACGTGCTGGCCGCGCAGGAGGCCGCGATGCTGCTGCACCTCGTCGACGACCACCAGGACGTCGTCGACCGGCTCACCCGCCTCACCGACCCCGGCGCCCTCCAGGACGCCCTTCGCGTACGGCCGTTGGCGCTCGACCGCTTCGGCATCGTGCTCCGCTTCGAAGGCGCGGGCGGCCACACCGACTCCCGCATCGCCTTCCCGGGCCCGGTCGCGGACACCGGTCGGGGCGATGTCGGTGAATTCGAGGAGGGCCGGGAGGTCACCGCGGGGTGCGTGGGCGGCCTGGGCCGCGAGCGGGCGGTCAGGCGCAGGGCGCGGTCGACGGCCGCCCGGCCGCCCGGGTCGGCTCCGCCCCAGCGCCCGCGGTACGGGTAGCGGCCGAACTCGACGACGTCCCGGACGGTCAGGCCGCTGGGTGTGGGACGCGCCTGGGTGCGCAGCGGGGACGCCGGTGGCGACCGCCCGTCGTCCGCGCCGCCTGCGGCACCCCGCGCGCCGACGACCCGGTCCGGGGCGTCACCAGGGGCGACTTTCGGCCGCCGGGGGGCCCGTCCGCCGGGTCGCTTCCGTGCGCCGGGCCGTGCGCCCGGCCGCTTCACCTGCGGGGCTGCGAAAAGTTTCCGCCCCCTGCTGAACAGCAAGGTTTAGGTTAGGCTAACCTTCGCAGCGTGAGATCTGCTGAAGAAGCGGCCAACGCACCCACCGTGGGCGGGCACACCATGTCGGCCACCGGCGTCACCGTCGCCTACGACGGTGTCGACGTCGTGCACGACGCTGCCATGACCCTGCGGCCCGGCCGTGTGACCGCCCTCGTCGGGCCCAACGGCAGCGGCAAGTCGACGCTCCTGCGGACGCTGGCACGGCTGCAGCGCCCCCGGAGCGCCACCGTCACCATCGACGAGGAGACCGACGCCCTCGCCCTGAGCCCGCGCGAGTTCTCCCGCCGCGTGGCCCTGCTCACCCAGGCGCGTCCCACACCCAGCGGCCTGACCGTCCGGGACGTCGTCGAGTTCGGCCGCTACCCGTACCGCGGGCGCTGGGGCGGAGCCGACCCGGGCGGCCGGGCGGCCGTCGACCGCGCCCTGCGCCTGACCGGCGTCGAGGAGCTCGCGGAACGCGGCGCCGAGCACCTCTCCGGCGGCCAGCTGCAACGCGTCTGGCTCGCCGGATGCCTCGCGCAGGACACCGGTGTACTGCTCCTCGACGAGCCCACGACCTACCTGGATCTCCGCTACCAGATCGAACTCCTCGACCTGGTGCGCGACCTGGCGGACGACCACATGATCGCCGTCGGCGTCGTCCTCCACGACCTCGACCAGGCCGCCGCCGTCGCCGACCGCGTCGTGCTGCTCGAAGCCGGCCGCGTCATCGCCGACGGCCTGCCCGAGGAGGTGCTGACGCCCGAGCGGCTCACCGCCACCTACGGCATCCGGATCGAAGTCGACACCGACCCCCTCACCGGTCGCCTGCGCACCCGCGCGATAGGCCGCCACCACACCAGAACCGAAAGGCTCGGCACACCCTCATGAGACGCCTCCTCGCCACCGCGGCCACCGTCGCCGCGGCGCTCGCCCTGTCCGCGTGCGGCACCACCGAACCGGCCGCCGACGACACCGACAAGGCCTCGGCCGAGCCCACGTCCATCACCCTGACCGACGCCACCGGCGCGAAGGTCGAGCTCGACGGCCCCGCCAAGAAGGTCGTCGGCACCGAGTGGAACGTCGTCGAGAGCCTCGTCACGCTCGGCGTCGACCCCGTCGGCGTCGCCGACGTCAAGGGCTACAAGGCCTGGGCCGCGGGCGTCCCGCTGAAGAACGAGCCCAAGGACATCGGCACCCGCGGCGAGCCCAGCATGGACACCGTGGCCGCCCTCGCGCCCGACCTGATCGTCGCCACCAGCGACCTGCCCGCGCCCGCCGTGAAGCAGCTGCGCGAGGTCGCCCCGGTCCTCACCCTCACCTCGGCCGACGGCAAGGACCAGATCGGCCAGATGCTGAAGAACCTGGACCTCATCGCCCAGGCCACCGGCACCGAGGCGAAGGCGGACGAGACCAGGAAGTCGCTCGACGCCAAGATCGCCGAGGGCAAGAAGGCCCTCGCCGACGCCGGACTCGGCGGTGCCCGGTACGCCTTCGCCGACGGCTACGCCCAGTCCAACCAGGTCTCGGTGCGCCCGTACACGTCCACCTCGCTGCTCGGCGCGGTGAGCGAGAAGATCGGTCTGAAGAACGCCTGGAAGATGGAGGGCGACCCGGCCTACGGCCTCGCCTCCACCGACGTCGAGGGCCTCACCTCCCTCGGCGACGTCCACTTCGCCTACATCGGCAACAAGACCGACGCCTCCAGCGACCCGTTCGGCAAGGAGCTCGCCGACAACGCCGTCTGGAAGAACCTGGAGTTCGTCAAGAAGGGCAACGTCCACCGCCTGGACGACGGCATCTGGATGTTCGGCGGACCCGTCTCGATGGAGGCGTACATCGACGCCGTCGTCGCCGCGCTCACGAAGTAACGCGATGGCCGTCACCGCAACCACTCCCGACACCCGCCGGCCTTCGCAGGACCAGCCGGACACGAAGGCCACGCCGCGGACGGGCGCGGCCGCGGTGACGGCCGCGCTCGTGCTGCTCGTCGCGGCACTCGCCCTGGTGGACATCACCCAGGGCACCGCCGCGGTCGGCGCGTCCGAGGTCATGAAGGCGCTCACCGGCCGGGCCGACCCCGGCGACGCGTCCGTCGTCATCGCCTCCCGGCTGCCGAGGATGACCGCCGCGATCCTCGTCGGGTTCGCCCTCGGCCTCGCCGGCGCCGCCCTCCAGGCGGTCAGCCGCAACGTGCTGGCCTCGCCCGACACCCTGGCCGTGAACGCCGGTTCCTACCTGGCGCTCGCCGTCGTGTCCGTCACCGGCGTCTCGCTGCCCTTCATCGCCTCGTCCGGCGTCGCCCTCATCGGCGGACTCACCGCGGCCGCCGTCGTGCTCGGCCTCTCCGGCCTCGGCTCCGGCACCGTGCGCCTCGTCCTCGCCGGCACCGCCCTGATGCTCGGCCTCACCTCGGTCACCGAGGGACTCCTGCTGCTCTTCCCCGAGCAGACCGAGGGCCTCTACCAGTGGAACCAGGGCAGCATCGGCCAGAACGGCTTCGACGGCGTCCTCCAGATGCTGCCACTGGCCCTCGTCGGACTCGTGGGCCTGCTGCTCGCGGGCCGCCGGGTCGACGCCCTGGCGCTCGGCGACGACGCGGCCCGCGGCCTCGGCGTCCCGGTCCGTGCCACCCGCGTCACCGTCGTGACGCTCGCCGCACTGCTGTCCGCGGCCTCCGTCACCCTCGCCGGACCGATCGGGTTCGTCGGACTCGTCGCCCCGGCGCTGGTCCGTCCGCTCGCCCGCCGGTTCCGGGGCTTCACCAGGTCCCGCAGCGCGATACCGGTCGCCGGACTGACCGGTGCCGGACTGGTGCTCGGCGCCGACGTCCTGCTGCGCACCTTCGTCAGCACCGACCTCGCCGTCGCCGTGCCGACCGGAGTCGTCACCAGCATCGTGGGCGCCGTCTTCCTCGTGGTGATGGCCGTCCGGGTCAAGGACACCGCCGGCGCCGCCGCCGTCGACCGGCTCCGCATCCGCAGCCGGGCCGTCTTCCTGACGACCGTCGGCGTCCTGGTGGCGGCGCTCGTCGGCATCACGATCGCCGGTGTGCTCATCGGAGACGCCAAGCTGCTGCTCGGCGACGTCGTCAACTGGGCGCAGGGCAACGCCGGCAGGTCCATCACCTTCGTCCTCGACACCCGGGTGCCCCGTGTCGTCGCCGCGATCCTCGCGGGTGCGGCGCTGGCGCTCGCCGGGACCCTGATCCAGGCGGTGACCCGCAACCCGCTCGCCGAGCCGAGCGTCATGGGCGTCTCCGGCGGAGCGGCGCTCGGCGCGGTGCTCCTGGTCACCACCGTGCCGCTGGCCGGATCGTGGAGCATCGCGGGCGCGGCCTTCGCGGGGGCCGCCGTCGCCGCGGTCTTCGTCTTCGGACTGTCCGCCCGCGGCGGCTTCCAGCAGAACCGGCTGGTCCTCGTCGGCATCGGCGTCGCCACCGGCACCACGGCACTCATCAGCCTGCTCATCGTGCTGACCGACCCGTTCAACGCGACGAAGGCCCTCACCTGGCTGTCCGGCTCCACCTACGGCCGGACGATGCCCGACGCGCTGCCCCTGCTGGGCGTCCTCGTGGTGAGCGCCGTCGCGGCGACCGTCCGGCGCACCGAGCTCGACCTCGTCTCGCTCGACGAGAACACCCCGCGGCTGCTCGGACTGAGCCTGGCCCGCACCCGGTTCGGGTTCCTCGCGGCGGCCGTCCTGCTGAGCGCCACCTCGGTGGCAGCGGCGGGCACCATCGCCTTCGTGGGCCTGGTCGCCCCGCACGCGGCGCGCGCCCTCGTGGGCCGCCGGCACGTGCGGGTGCTGCCGGTCTCGATGCTGCTGGGCGCGGTGCTCGTGTGCACGGCGGATCTGCTCGGCCGAACGGTCATCGCCCCGGCGCAGCTCGGCGCGGGCCTGATGACGGCGGTGATCGGCACGCCGTACTTCCTGTGGCTGCTCGTCCGCAGCCGCCGCTAGCCCGGCCGGCCAGCCGACCGTCTCGCCCGGAGCCCCGGGGGCAACCGCCCCCGGGGCTCCGGGCGTTCCGCGTGGGGCGCGGCGGTGCGGGGGTTTCCCTGGCCGCGCGCCGGGGTTCCCGTGGCGGCGCGCGGCCGGTGCCGGGTCTGCACGGCCGCCCGCCGCTCGGGGCGGACCGCTCCCGGTTCCGCCGGCCCGTCCGGCGCGCGACGACGCGGCCGCAGGCCGCTGCCGGCCCGTGAGCGCCCCTTTCCTCGGACGCGCCGTGCGCGCGATCGGCGCGGGGTCGCCACCAGCAGGACCACGACAGCGCCGCGCCCCGCCGCGGCAGCGGAGAAACGGGTGCGCGGTGCTGCGGAACGCCCGAGTGTGCCCGCAGAGCACCGACGCAGGAAGGATCGTGCACCGGCCCGGGGACGGGCTCTGCGCCCCGCCCGTGGTCCGCCCCGGGCGCCGGCCGGGCCGGGCCGTCGGCCATGCTGGCACCGGGCGCCGGGCACCGGCCGGTGCCCGGCACGCCTGTCCGGCCCACGGCCGGCCGACCGAACGGAAGCGGCCCATGACCACCGACGCACCCCGCACCCTCGACGAGCGGCTGAAGGACACCCGCCGGCGCTTCGAGACCGACGTCGACGTCTGGGTCGCCACCGCGGACGCGGACGGCGGGCCCTACCTCGTGCCGCTGTCGTTCCGCTGGGACGGCGAGACGTTCCTGATCTCCACCCACCGCACCAACCCCACCGCCCGCAACCTGCTCGCGAGCGGCCGGGTGCGCCTCGCCTTCGGCGCGACCCGCGACGTCGTGCTCGTCCACGGGACCGCCGCCGTGCTGGAGGCGGAGGACCTCGCTCCGGGCGAGGCCGACGCCTTCGCCGCCCACACCGGCTTCGACCCGAGGGCGGCCCGGCCCCCGTACCCGTACTTCCGCGTCACCCCGGTGGACATCCAGGCGTGGCGCGAGGTGAACGAGATGCGGGGCCGTGACCTGATGACCGACGGCCGCTGGCACGGCTGACCCGCCCGGTGTCCCTGACGACCCGGGTCGGGCGCGTCCGCGGTTCGGAAGCACGCGCGCCGGCACCCGCCCGGCATCGTGCAGGGCGCCCGGCGCCCCCGGGGCCCGCATCCGGGCACCCGCCCGGACCGCCGATCCCGGTGCCCCGGCTCAGTCCCGCGGCCCCGACGCGTCCACCAGCCGGGCCAGGGCGTCGGCGAGCGCCCCGAGGCCCGGGCCCGGGGCGCCACCCGGCTCGGACATGTAGACGTCGCGGCGTATCTCGATCATCAGCGCGGCGACCCGCGGATCCTTCCCGTAGTGCTTCAGCGGCACGTAGGTCCCGGCGAAGGGGCTGTCCGGCTCCGTCCCGCCGAAGTCCGCGAACGCCTCCTGGGCGGCGGCGAGCAGCTCGGGCGGCGTGTGGAAGGCGTCCGTCCCCAGGCAGACCGGCGGCCGGGGGCCCTTGCCGTGCAGTTCGTAGGGGAGCCGGACCGTCGGATACGAGTGCACGTCGAGGACGACCGCGCGCCCGGTGGCCGCGAGCCGAGCGTCCACGGCCTCCTGGAGCGCCTGAGCGTACGGCGTAAAGTAACGGGCGACCAGGGCGCTGCTGTCGAATCCCTCCGGCCGCAGCGCCTCGCCGTGCGTGGTGCGGGTGTAGACCGCGCCCATGCCCACCGCGAGCATCTCCTCCCGCTCGTCGGGGAACCGCTCCGGGTCGACGACCAGCCGCGACAGCCGGTTGACGAAGCGCCAGGGCCGGACCGCCGCATCGGCGGCGGCCCCGGCCGCGATCTCGTCGGTCCAGGCGTCCGTGATGTGGTCCAGTTCCCCGGCGAGGGCGGGCCCGTCCAGCACGATGTCCCGCCGGACGTCCTCGGGCACGGCCCGCGAGGCGTGCGGGACGTGCAGCACGACGGGGGAGTCGGGGGCTCCGGGCAGCAGCCGGAAGGAGGCGGCGGTGTCGGTCATGCCGTCATCCGATCACATGCCACCGACAGCCGGAGGCCCGCGCCTGCGCACCGGAAACCCGGTGGAGCGGCGCCCGCCCCGGCCGACATCATGACGGCATGAGCAACCGTGTACCGCCCGTCGACGCCCTGATCGTCGTGGACGTCCAGTCCGCCTTCGTCACCGGTGCCGGCGCCGTACCCGACGCCGCGCGGCTGGCCGACCGGACGGCGGACCTCCTCGCGCGCGCCCGTGCGGGCGGCGCACTCGTCGTGCACCTCCAGAACGACGGCCCGCCCGGTGCGGAGGACGAGCCGCACACGCCGGGCTGGGAGCTCCATCACCCGGTGGAGGAGGGCCCGGCGGAGACCGTGATCCGCAAGCCCCACGACGACGGCTTCGCCGGGACCGCGCTCGGCGAGCTGCTGAACGGGCACGGGGTGCGGGCGCTCGCCGTGTGCGGGGTGATGTCCGAGATGTGCGTCCAGGCGACCGCCCGTACGGCCCTGGCGCTGGACTACCGGGTCGTCCTGCCGCACGACGCCCACGCCACCCAGGACATCCCGCCCGCGGAGGGCCTCGGCGACCGCGTGCCGGCGGCGGTGGTCTCCCGGGTCGCGGAGTGGGCCCTCGGCAGCGACGCGGAGGTCGTCCCGCGGGCGGCGGACGTGACCTTCAGGGCCCCCGACGGCGAGCCGCGCACCTGAAGACACGTCAGGAGGACGGCCGGCGCCGGAGGGCGGGGAACCGGCCGCTCCGGGCGGACGGGACGGCCCCGGGCCCGTGGCCGCCGCCCCCGGTGCACCCGCCGGGACCCACCGCACGGCGAACGGGTAGCGTGCCGCCCATGACCCCGGCACCCCGGCTCGCCCGCCCCGAACCGGCATCCGCGCCCGTCGGGGACGCGTACGGCGTCCGCCTGCCCCCCGGACTGTGCGGACCGGTGGTCGCGGCACCGTACGACAGTCTCCTGTACGGGAGTTGATCCGCACCCGCGGCACGGGGAGGACGCCATGATGTGGACGGGAGTACGCGAGCGGGTGCTCGCCCTGCGGGACGCGCCACGCTGGCGCCAGGTCTTCGGCGCGGACCGCACGGGCCACGGGTTCGAGCTGCTCCCCGTTCTCACCCCCGGACAGCTCGCGGCGGTGGAGGCGCGCCTCGGTGTCACCCTGCCGCGGGAGTACCGCGCCTTCCTGCTGGAGGTCGGCGCCGGCGGGGCCGGCCCGGACTACGGGCTGTTCCCGC
This sequence comes from Streptomyces sp. T39, assembly GCF_008042045.1. Lineage (GTDB taxonomy): Bacteria > Actinomycetota > Actinomycetes > Streptomycetales > Streptomycetaceae > Streptomyces. The sequence goes on along the minus strand of NZ_RDBP01000050.1, from coordinate 14,668 downwards.
TCCGGCCCCCGGCCCCCGGCGCACCGCCCGCGGACCGGCAGGCGGCGCGGCCGTTCCGCCCCGAACTCACCGCCCTGCTCGACGAACACGCCCGCACCGAGCCCCAGCCCGCCGATCACACCGACGATGACGCCTTCGTCGCCGCGCACGCCGCCTGGCAGGCCCGCGAGGACGCCCTGTACGACGCCCTCGTCGACGGCACCCTCCACCTCGGCGACCGCGGCTGCGCCTACGACAACCTCCTCGTGGTCACCGGCCCCCTGAGCGGCACGGTGTGGGAGGACGTGCGCGCCGTCGGCGAAGGCGTCGTCCCGCTGCGCCTCGACTCCACCCGCGGGCATCTGTCGTTCGCCGGGTGGTACCACCACTGGCTCACCGCCGCGGAACGCACCGCGTGGACCGAGGAGACCGCGACGAGCGCGCAGTAGACGACGTGCTCTGGCGCCGGGAACGTGACCGGGCCCGCGCGGGGAGCGACGCCGTACGACCGACATGCACAGGACGCGTCATGCCGGCGTGCGCGCCGGCCGGCGCCGCAGACGCGAGGGAGAGGGGGCGACGGATGCCACACCGTTCGAGGTTCGACCAGCGTGCGGTCGCGCTGGTCGAACTGCGGGGAACGCGGCTCGAATGCGAGATGTTTGAAGAGGCGCTGGCCGAACGCGGCTGGCCCGTCCTGGAGAAGCGGGGCACCAGTGCATCGGCCACCACCGAGCGCCGCGTCTGGTACACGATCGAGGCACGCTTCCCCGGCAGCCCGCTCAACGCGGTGCGCGGGGCCCGTGAGCGCATCGAGGTCGTCTCGGACGACCTCCAGCTCGACCTCAACGTCGAGGCGGTCGACCGGGTCGTCCGCGACCCCGTCGACAGACTCCACTGGATGGCCTACCGCAGGCCCCCGGTGCACCCCCGCACCGCACCTCTGCCCCGCCTCCGGCGCTGGAGCGAACGCTGGGCCCTCTGGCGTGCCGAGAACATGGGCAGCCAGGACACCGGGCGTCTGATCACGGCGACGTCCGCCTCGGCGGCGCAGCATCTCGCGGCCCGTCCGCTCCCCGGTGCGACACCGCCCCCGGCCCCGGTCGCCGCCCGGCGGTACGCGGGATCGTCACGCCGCCGGCCGACCCGGCTCGGCAACCGCAGGCAGGCGGCGCGGACGTTCGTCTGGTTGTTCGCCTTCATGGTGGCCGCGGTCTGGGCCGGAGCCCGCATCACCGACCGCTGGGCCCAGGGCCCGGGCTCGTGGTGGGGATTCGCCCTCTTCGTCGCCGCGCTGCTCCCGGCGATGGTCGCCGTGGCCCGGCGGAACCTGCCGGAACTCCCCGCCCCCGCTCTCGCGGCAGCCGTCACGGTGCTCGCCGCCTTCGGCCTCGGCATCGGCGCCGACACCGCGAGCGAGGCGCCGGTACGCGGCGAAGGCTCGCAGGTCCTCACCTACGTCATCGCGGGCTTCCTCGTCTTCAACGGGATCCGCCTGCTCGTGCGGCAGTGGACCTGGCAGCGCACGGCACCCTGGCTGCTCCCGGCCCTCCTGCCCGTCTTCTTCGGCCTGGTGCCCACGGCAGGGCTCGGGCTGCACACGTTCTACCTGGAGGCCTTCGGGCTGAACCTGGAGGACGTGTCCGTGCCGAAGGCGTGGCAACTCGTCGTCTCGTTCAAGCTCATGGCGTCGATGAGCCTGTGGCTGGTGGCGCTCTCACTCCTGGGATACATGAAGCACTACCACCGGTTCATCAAGGACCGCTGGCTGGGCACCACGGCACTCGTCGCCGCCACCTTCTACCTCCTGGTCATCGGCACGCTCGACAACGGTGTGCTGCCGGCGGGCCGCGCGGGCGAACAGGCGGTGGCGGCGGCGAAGGCCGGCCGCACCCCCAGCCCCTACTTCGGGATCAAGCCGGAATGGGTGTGCGTCCAGCCCGTCGGCGAACCGGAGAAGATCCCCGTCGACGGCGGTGTCCTCGCGCCGTCCCGCCCGTACGTCAAGGTGGGCGACGCCCAGGGCACGGTCGTCCTCTGGGACGCGGGCGCCGGGAAGGCACTGAAGCTGCCCATGAACCGGCTCCGCATCGTCCCGTTCGACGACCGCCCGCCGACCTGCGGGTGAGGCGCTCCGCTCAGTGCCCGGCCGCGTACCGCACGAAGTCCGCCCAGCCGTGACGCCCCACGGTGAACGGGCGGCGGGCCAGGTCCTTGGAGTCACGGACGTGCACGGCCCGCGCGGTGGCGGCGACCTCGACGCACGCTCCGCCTTCGTTGGAGCTGTGCGAACTCCTGAGCCACGCGAGTGACGACGTGACGTCATCGGCAGTCATGCTTCTCCCAACAACTCCTTGATGGCAGCCAAGGACTCCGGTGGGGTCAGCGCCTGCGCCCTGATGCTGCCGTAGCGTGCCGCCAGGATACGTACCTCATCGGGCTCGGTGACCAACCTGCTGATGTTCTGCACCTCCAGATAGGCCACCTGCGGACGGGACTTGGGAGTGAGGAGAATGAACGGGCCACCCATCCCGGCGTGCTCGTCCCTCCTGGTGGGCATGACCTGAAGCTCCAGACTTCGCAACCGGCCGAGCCTGAGCAGTGTCTCCAACTGCTCCTTGTGGACGACCTCGCCTCCAATCGGCCTGCGCAGGACCGACTCCTCGATGATGCACGTCAGGATGGGGGCGGGCCACCGCGTCAGCAACGCCTGGCGATCGAGGCGGGAGGCGACGCGCTGCTCGATGGTCGCCTCGTCGAGCAGGGGGATGCGCATGGCGAAGAGGGCTCGCGCGTGGGCCTCTGTCTGAAGCAGCCCCGGGACCGCGTGGCTGCCGTACTCGTGGACCTCGACGGCCTCCGCCTCCAGCTTGGCGTAGTCCCGGAACCACGCCGGATGCTTCACCCGCGCCCTGGCGCGGGCGCGCGCCACGTCCTCCTTGGCGGCCGCCAGCAGCCCGCCCGCGCCCAGCAACTCGTCCGCCGCGTCGAGGAACTCCGGCTGCGGCGTCCTGCGTCCGCGTTCCAGTGAGCGGATCAGCTCCTCGCTGTAGCCGAGCCGCTCGCCCAGCTCCCGCTGCGTCAGTCCGGCCCGTTCCCGCAGCAGCCGCAACTGCCGTCCCACGACCCGGAAGAGGTCGGCGGCGTCCTCGGTCTCGTCCTCGCCGTCCGCCGGTCCCGTCAGTTCCATCCCGCAATCGCCCCCGCTCCGCGCAGCCGCCGGTACGCACCCGGCGTGTACCGGACCTGCACAGCAGGTTACGGCGCGCGTGCGCGGCCCCACCGCCTGCCGGGCGGACAACACCCCATCGGGTGGGGCGTGTCGGGGGCGGGCAGGCCAGACGCGCGCCCCCGGGCGAGCAGCTAGCGGGACGCCCGTCACCAGCGGCCGTCCGCACCCGTACCGCGCCCGCATGTACCGGCGAACGTGCTGGTCACAGCGTTGCGGAGCGCACACCCTGAGTCGTGTGAACGTAGAGATGCCGTCCCGGCCCTCCCCTGATTCCCCCTCCGCCGCCGAGCCCGCTCGCGAGAGCCGCCGCTTCACCGTGCTGCTGTCGCCGACCCGGCGCGGTGCCCGCCTGGCGCGGCGACTGACGGAGCGCCGGCTCGCCGACTGGGGCCGCCCCTCGCGGGCCGCCGAGCACGTCGTCGCCGAGCTGGCCGCCAACGCCGTCCGGCACGGCCGGGTGCCCGGACGCGACTTCCGGCTGACCCTGGTGCTGGAGGCGCCGAGGACGCTGCGGATCGAGGTGACCGACCTGCGGGCCGAGCGGCTGCCCGTACCGCCCGCCCAGGACTGCGACGCCGAGAGCGGGCGCGGCCTGCTCATCGTCGACGCCCTCGCGGACGCCTGGGGCGTCGACGTCGGTGCGGAGCCGCCGCCTGCCCGCAAGACCGTGTGGGCGACGCTCCTCCTGGCGTAGCAGGCCGCGGCACGGGTCGCCGGCACCCGCCTCCCGGCCGCGTCAGCGTCGCGCCTGCGGCGGCCGGCCGGCCCCGGGCGCGCCGCGCAGCCACGTCCCGATCGTGGCGTAGTCCGCGTCGGTGAGGCCGGCGCGCGGGTCGACGCGATGGAGCAGGCCGGGTCCCGGGTGGTGCGCCGCCGCCCAGACGCGGTCCGCCGTGGTGATCTCGTCGTCGACCCAGACGAACGGCCGCCCGCCGGCATGCGCGACGATCGCCCGGGTCTTTCCGTGCAGCGCCGTGTGCCGGTCCGGTGTGTCCGGCCAGTCCAGCAGCGGCAGTCGCGGCAGACCGAGGAGCGGCGCGATGCAGTCGTTGGCGTCGTCCGTCCAGGTCGTGGCCCAGACCAGCTCGCACGGGAGGGCGGCGAGGCGGGCCCCGTGCCGGGGGTCGAGCCTGGACAGCAGCGGGTTCCCGCCGAGGTCCGCGCCGGGGTGCCGGAAGCGGGGGTACTCCTGCGGATCGCCGCCGAACGGGATGAGCGGCCCGTCGACATCGAGGAACAACAGGGCGCGGTCGGCGGAAGGACTGGTCATCACGGCACCCCCGGGGCCTCGTTCGGGTCATCCGGTCGCCGGTCGGTGGAGCCGTCGACCGAGGGGACCACCGGGAGGCTACCGGTGCGCTCGCCGGCGTCCGGTGCGGGCCCCGTGCCGGCGGACGGGGCCCGGCGGCTGGGCAAACCGCTTCGCGTCACCGCCTTCCGCTGCGTAGTCTGCGCCGGTGATCACTTCAGGACTCCAGGACCGGGCCGGGCGTCACGTCGCCCTGTGCGAGGTGGACGACGAGAACTGGCGGGCCGTCGCCGATGTCGCCCCGCTGGACGAGCAGCGCCGGTTCGCGCCCGCGCTCGCGGCCCGCTATCTGCTGCTGTCGTCGCGGGAGGGTGTGTGGAACTCCCTTGCCGTCACCGCCGACGGCACGGTGGTCGGCCATGTGATGTGGGCTCGTGACGAGGACGACGGCTCCCACTGGATCGGCGGCATGCTGATCGACGGCCCCGCGCAGGGCGCGGGCGTCGGGCGGGCGGCCGTGCGGACGCTGATGGCCTGGCTGGCCGGACGCGAGGACTGCCGCGTCCTGCGCCTGTCGTACGAGCCCGACAACGCGGCCGCCGGGCACCTCTACACGTCGCTGGGCTTCCGGCCCACGGCGGAGACCGAGGGGGACGAGGTGGTCGTGGAGCTGCCGGCGGCGGCCGTCGCCGTACGGGTGACGGGCTGAGGGCAGTACGGGTGGTGGGCCCCACCCGCGGGGCCCGGCCGGGTGCTACACGTCCCGGCGGTCCGTCACTGCCACCGCGACCAGCACGGCCACCAGCGCCCACACCCCGAACACCGTCCACGCCTCGGTCAGCGACACCGGGTACTTCTGCGGGGCGTGGTCCCGGGCCGGGTTCTCCACCAGGGCGTTCCAGGCGTTGAACGGCATCGCGTTGCCGATCTCCTTGACCCAGCGGTACGTCTCGCCCAGGAACAGCGTCGGCAGCAGCACGAGCACGCCGACCACCGCCGCGACCGACCCGGCCGCATGACGGATCACCGCGCCCAGCGCCAGGCCCACCAGCGCGCACAGCGGGGCCAGCAGGGCGGACGCCGCGACCGCGCGCAGGGCGCCCGGCGAGGTGACGGACAGCCCGTCGTGGTCCCGCAGGATCCACTGGGTGACCCCGAACGAGACGGCTGTCACCGCCGTGCCGAGCACCAGGGTCACGCCCGCCAGGACCGCCGCCTTGGCCGCGACCACCGCCCGCCGGTCCGGGACCGCGGCGAAGGTGGTGCGGATCTGGCCGGTGGTGTACTCGCCGAAGACGGCCATCGCGCCGAGGCTGCCCGCGATCACCATCAGGATCTGCCACGCGGGCGTCGTGAACGCGCTCGTCAGCGGGTCGAAGAGGAACTCCGGCCGTGTATCCTGCTCGAGGCCCGGCGGCGGCGCGGGCATGTCCGACAGCCAACGGACGTTCGACAGGGCCGAGTTCACATTGATGCCGCTCACGAGCAGAGCCCCCGCCCACAGCACCCAGTGGGTGGAGCGCAGCGACCGCAGCGCGATCCACTCGGCGGCCAGCAGATGACGGAAGCGGGGCCGCGGGTCGGCGGGCGCGGTGCGCGGGCCCGCCTTCGCGTCCGTAAGCGGCGTGGTCGTGGCCGGGCCCGTGGTGTGTGCGGTCATCGTGCGTTCCCCGTCCCGTACTCGACCGTACCGGCCGTCAGTTGCATGAACGCCTCCTCCAAGGAGGCGCCCTGCGGCGTGAGTTCGTGCAGCAGCACCCGATGCCGGTGCGCCAGGGCGCCGACCTGGTCCGCGCCGAGGCCCGTCACCGTGCAGGAGCCGTCCGCCTCGGCACGCAGCTCCGCGCCCTCGGCCGTCACCACGGCCGTCAGCGCGGCGGGATCGGGCGTCCGGACGGACACTGTCCGCCGTGCGCCCCGCGCCGAGAACGCGGCCAGGCTCTCCGCAGCGATGAGCTCGCCCCGGCCGATGACGACCAGTTCCTCGGCGGTGTGCTCCATCTCGCGCATCAGATGGCTCGACACCAGCACCGTGCGGCCCTCTGCCGCCAGGCGGGCGAAGAGTCCGCGCACCCACAGCACACCCTCCGGGTCCAGCCCGTTGAGCGGCTCGTCGAAGAGCAGCACGGGCGGGTCGCCGAGGAGGGCCGCCGCGATGCCGAGCCGCTGCTTCATCCCGAGCGAGAAGCCGCCGATGCGCCGACGGGCGGCCGATGCCAGCCCCACCTCCTCCAGGACCTCCGCGACCCGCCGTCCGCCGAGTCCGTTGCCGGCCGCCAGCGCCGACAGGTGCGCCCGGGCGCTGCGGCCGCCGTGCACATCGTGGGCGTCCAGGAGGGCGCCCACGTGGCGCAGGCCCCGGGGGCGGTCGCGGAACGGTCTGCCGTCGACGGTGACCGTCCCTGCCGAGGGGGCGTTCAGGCCGAGGATCAGCCGCAGAGTGGTGGACTTGCCGGCGCCGTTGGGGCCCAGGAAGCCGGTGACCCGGCCCGGGCGGACCGTGAGGCTCAGACCGTTGACGGCCGTCTTCGCCCCGTATTTTTTGGTCAGTTCGTGGATGTCGATCACGGGGAACACCGTGCCGGGGTGGGGGCCGCCGCGCATCGGCCCGCGGGACACGGCACTCGCCGCCGAGGTGGCCCCGGGGTGTACGCCCCGGGGCCGATGCCCGCGGACCTGCGCCTCCCTAGGATCGGCCCATGACCGCCCCGCAGCCGGGCCGCCGGACCGTGAGGGCCTGGCGGCACCGGATACGCACAGCTTCCCCACGTCCCGTCCCGGCCCACCCGGACGGGGCGGCCCGTCCGGACGGGGACGCCTCCGTGCGGTCCACCGGCCGTCCGGACGAGGACGCCTCCGCCGGGCACGCCCCCGCCCGGGCACCCGGAACGGACCGGGGGACGCCCGCCCCGGACGAGGACGCACCCGCGCACGCCCCCGCCCGTGAGACGGGCCCGGACGGGGAGGAGGCCGCCCGGCACGCCGCCGGCGGCGTCGCCCGGTCGGTGGCGGCCTGGTGCACCGCCCTCGCGTACCCCCTGCTGCTCCACACCGCCGTGCTCCACGAGAGCGAGCCGACGGGCATGCGGCTCGTCCTGCCCGCCCTCCTCGCGGTGCTGCCCGTCGCCCTGCTGCGGCGGCGGCCGCTGGTGACCCTCGTACTCGTGCTCGCGGGCGGCTTCGCCGCCACGGTGACCGCGGCATCGGTGCTCGCCGCGGGCCCCGGCCCCGTGGGCCCGCCGCCCGGGACGGCGCAGCGCGGCTGGGAGGGGAACGCCTGGCAGGTTGCCGCCCTCCAGGCGGTGGTGACCGACGCCGCGCTCGCGTACATGGCCGCCACGCGCAGGACGCGGACCGTGGTCGCCGGCGCCTGCGCGGCCCTCACGGTCCAGGTCGCGGCCGCGAGCTACCACCGTTCCGGGTCGGACCGGTTCGTCTCGGCCGTCCTGCTGATCGTCCTCGCCGTGGCCATCGCCTGGATGACCGGGCTGATGATCCGCGAGCGCCGCGAACACGCCCGTACGCTCGGGGAGCAGGCCGCGCGCCAGGCCGTCACCGAGGAACGCCTGCGCATCGCACGGGAGTTGCACGACATGGTCGCGCACAGCATCGGCGTGATCGCCATCCAGGCGGGCGTCGGCCGCCGGGTCGTCGACTCCCGCCCCGCCGCCGCCCGGGACGCGCTCGCCGCCATCGAGACCACGTCCCGCGACACCCTCGCCGGGCTGCGGCGGATGCTCGGCGGACTGCGGCGGGCCGATCCGCAGGAGCGCCCCCGGGACCCGGCGCCCGGGCTCGGCGACCTCGACCGTCTGCTCGGCACGTTCCGGGACGCGGGCCTCGACGTCGGCGTCCGGTGGCGCGGGGAGCGGCGCGCCCTGCCGCCCGACGTCGAGCTCTCCGCGTACCGCATCGTGCAGGAGGCGATCACCAACGTAGCCCGACACGCGGGCACTGCGCGGTGCACCCTGGTCGTCGACTACGGAACGGACCGCCTGGCCGTGGAGGTCACCGACGACGGGTGCGGCTCCCCGGAGGGGCGCGGGCCCCGCGTCGGAAAGGGGCCCCACGGATCGACGGACCGCCTCGACGGCACGGACGGCGCGCCGCACGCCGGCGGCGGGTACGGCATCACCGGGATGCGCGAACGCGCGGCCCTGCTGGACGGCCGTCTGACGGCCGGCCCCCGTCCCGAGGGCGGCTTCCGCGTCGCCGCCTGGCTGCCGCTGCCGGAGGGCACCCGATGACCGCGCCGTCCGAGGTGCGCGTCCTGCTCGTCGACGACCAGCCGCTGGTCCGTGCCGGACTGCGCGTCCTCGTCGACACCACCGACGACCTGGTGTGCGTGGGGGAGGCCGGCGACGGCGACGAGGCGGTCCGCATGGCGGGGGAGACACGTCCGGACGTCGTCGTGATGGACATCAGGATGCCCGGCACGGACGGCATCGAGGCCACCCGGCGCATCACCGGCGCCCCCGGTGGCGCCCGTGTCCTCGTCCTCACCACCTTCGACGACGACGAGTACGTCTACGGCTCCCTGCGCGCCGGGGCCGCCGGGTTCCTCGTCAAGGACATGGACCTGGACGCCATCCTGACCGCGATCCGCGTGGTCGCCGCCGGCGACGGCCTGATCGCGCCCGGTGTGACCCGCCGCCTGATCGCGGAGTTCGCCGCCCGTCCCGAGACCTCGCGGCACGGGAAGGGCACGAGCGGCGAGGGCGTCACCGAGCGGGAACGGGAGGTGCTCACGCTCGTCGGCCGCGGCCTGTCCAACGCCGAGATCGCCGCGGCCCTGTTCATCAGCCCGGCCACCGCCAAGGCCCACGTCGGCCGCCTGTTCACCAAACTGTCCGCCCGCGACCGGGTCCACCTCGTCATCACCGCCTACGAGTGGGGCCTGGTGGCGCCCCCGCGCTGAGACGGCAAGCCCCGGCCCGGCACGGGCGAACCCCCCTTCGCGGAAAGCCTGTTGGTTGCCCGTACGCCACCCTGCTGCAAGGATCATGCCCGGCCGGCGCGAGGGTGTCGTGCCGGCGGACTCAAGGAGCGTGAACATGACCGGGACCGAGGCGCACCGTGACGCGTTAGCCACGTCGGGACGGATCGACACCAGCAGGCCCCACCCGGCCCGCGTGTACGACTGGTACCTCGGCGGCAAGGACAACTACCCCGTCGACGAGGCCCTCGCTCGGCAGATCATGAGCCTCGACGGCACCGCCCAGCACGTCGCCCGGACCAACCGCTGGTTCATGCAGCGTGTCACCCGCTGGCTCGCGCGCGAGGCGGGCATACGCCAGTACCTGGACATCGGCACCGGCATACCCACCGAGCCCAACCTGCACCAGATCGCGCAGTCCGTCGCCCCCGCGGCCCGGGTCGTCTACACCGACAACGACCCGATCGTGCTCACCCACGCCGAGGCGCTGCTGCGCAGCACACCGGAAGGCGCCACGGACTACGTCCAGGCCGATGTGCGCGATCCGGCCCGCATCCTGGAACAGGCCCGCAAGACGGTCGACTTCGACCGGCCGCTCGCCCTGTCCCTGGTCGCGCTCACCCACTTCCTCGGTGACGACGACCGCCCGTACGAGCTGGTGTCCGCGCTCGTGGACGCCCTGCCCCCGGGAAGCTTCCTGGTGCTGTCGCAGCTGACGGCGGACCTGGACCCGACGGCGGTGCTGCGCGGCGTCCAGATGTACTCCGCGTCCGGAGTGACCCTCGCGCCGAGGACGCACGCCGAGGTGTCGCGGTTCTTCGACGGGCTGGAGCTCGTCGATCCGGGAGTCGTCACGGTGACCGAGTGGCACCCGGAACTCGGGGTCGACGAGATCGCCGACCCCGACGCGGTGATCTCGCTCTACGGGGCGGTGGCCCGCAAGGCGTAGCCGTTCCGTTCAGGCCGGTGACGGCCGCAGCACCAGACAGACGAAGCCCCAGGCGTCGCGGTACACCCGCAGCCACCCGTCGCGGTGGCCGGCCGCGACCGCGAGCGCCTGGGCGGCGTCGGGCTCCTGGGCGTGGTCCAGCGCCCACGAGGTCAGCGCCCCCGTCCAGGCCCACTCGTAGGCGTCGAGTTCCTGCCGGGTGCTGATGTGACCGTGGACGGGCGCCCAGCCGTCGGCGGTGACCAGGTCCACCGTCTCCGCCAGACCGGCGAGCTCGCCCAGCATCTCCACGGCCTCGGGGGAGGGGTCGCCCGCCCAGTGGCTCTCGCCGACGAGGACCCGCCCGCCGGGCGCGAGATGCCGCCGCGCCGCCGCGAGCGTGGCCGGCAGACCGCCGAAGGCATGCGTGGCGCCGACGCAGATCACCAGGTCGTAGGTGTGCGGGGCGGCGAACCGGGCCGCGTCCCCGTGATGGAGGGTCAGGCGCTCCCCGACGCCTCGTTCGTCCGCGCTCCGCCGGGCGTGCGCGAGCGCGCCCGCGGACACGTCGACGCCCGTGGCCCGCAGTCCCGGATACGCGGCCAGCGCCCGCAGCAGCCACTCCCCTCCGCCGCAGCCGAGATCGAGCACGCGCGCGCCGTCGCCCGGCGGAACGGCGTGCGCCAGGATCCGCCGCACCGCGTCGTCGCCGACCGGCGCGGCGATCGGATGGTCGGTGTGGGCGAGGCGGGAGATCTCTTCACGGTCCATCCGCCGCAGCCTGACAGGCCCCCGCCCGGGCCCGCACACGGATTTCGACGCCGTCCCGCGCCGGACCCCCGGCGGGGCGGTGGTGCGGCCGCTCGTCGGGCCCGCCCGGGCGCTTCGTGCAGGCGCGAGGCCGTCCCGGGACGCGCGGCCACGGCGCCCGCCGGGTGCGCTGCCCCGGAGGTGAGCCGGCGTTCCTATGCTGGCGGGATGGACGCACCCACCGGCCGCCGTGCCGGTCCCGCATGAGCGGCGGAGCGGACGGGGGTGCCCCGCAGGACGCGGTCACCCTGCGGCAGGTGCTCGCGTACGACGAGGACGGCATCGTGCGGCTGGTTCTCGCCCCGGCCGGGCAGGACACCGCGCTGGTCGGGGTGATCATCGGGGACGAGGACGCCACCCGGTCGTACGACGGTCGGATCGTGCTGGTGACAGGCGTCTCGGCGGAGTCCGCGGACGCGACGGCCGCGGCCGTGCGGGAGGCGGCGGGGCGGGGCGCGGGGGCGGTCGTGGTCCGCGGGCGCGGGGACGGGACGCCGGACGGCGACGTCGTCGCCGCCGCGCGCGCGTCGGGCGTCGCGCTGCTGGCCCGGGCCGGCTGGGCGGACTGGTCCGACACGATCGAGATGCTGCGCGCGGCGTTCGCGTTCGCGGCGGTGGGCACCGGGGACCGTCTCGCCGGGGACGTCGCGGGCGGCGGACTCCCGGGCCTCGCCGCGGTCGTCGCCCGCTCCTGCCAGGCGTCGATCACCGTCGAGGACACCCGTTTCCGGGTCCTCGCCCACTCCGCGACCAGCCCCGAAGCGGATCCCCTGCGGCAGTCGACGATCCTCGGCGGCAGGGTCCCGGACTGGCGGGTGGCGGAACTGCGGCGCAGCGGGCTGCTGAAGGCACTGTGGACCTCGCGGGACGTCATCCACCGCGCCGCGGACGGCACCGACCCCGAACGCCTGGTCGTCGCCGTCCGCAGCGGCGGCGAGATCCTCGGCTCGATCTGGGCGGCGGCCGACGGCCGCAGTTTCTCGCCCGACGCCCGCGAGGTCCTGCGCCGCGCCGCCGAGGTGGCCGTGCCCCACCTGCTCCAGCACCGCCTGCGGGTGAGCGGCAACCGGCGCCGCGAGGAGCACGCGCTGCGCGAACTGCTGCGCGGCGGCGGGGACCGCCGTGCGCACGTCTGGTCCCTCGGGCTCGCCCCGGAGCTGCCCTGCGTCGTCCTGGTCGCCGAACGGGACCGCAGCACCGCCCCGGTGCCCGAACGCGGCCTCCAGGCACTCGCGTTGCAGGCGGCCGCCCACCGGCCCGCCGTGCGCGTACTGCGCGAGAGCCATCGGCTCACCGTGCTGCTGCCGGTGCCCGACGGGGACGGGCGGGAGGCCGTGACCCTGGCCCGGGAGCTCGACTCGCTCGCCGCCGCCGTGCCGGACGCCCCCGCCGTCTGGATCGGGGCGGGCCGGCTGGTCGGCTCACCGCTGGAAGCCGCCGACTCCCGCGAGGAGGCCGTGCTGGTCGTCCGCGCCCTGCGGGAGCGCGAGGCGCGCCGGGCGCGCGGGGCCGCGCCGGGGCTGCCCGGCGCATCCGGCGCGGCAGGGGAGGCGGAGCGGCCCGTGCGGCACGCCGGCCCCGACGACGTGGCGCCCACCGTGGCCGTGCTGCGGGTGCTCGACGCGGTCCGCCCGCTGTGGCAACGCCAGGGCGGGCCGGTCCACGCCATGGTCGAGGCCGACCTCGCGGCGGGAGGGGAGCTCGTCCGCTCGCTCACCGCCTATCTCGACGCGGCCGGCGACGTCCCGCGCGCCGCGCGGAGCCTCGTCCTGCACCCCAACACCCTGCGGTACCGGCTGCGACGCGTACGGGAGCGCTTCGGTGTGGACCTCGACGACCCCGACACCCGGCTGCTGGTGACCCTGGCGGTACGCCTCGCCACGAGCGCTCGCGGCACGGGTGAGGTGATATGACACCTTTCGGTACGGTCCTGTGCCGCACGGACAAGCAATCGCCGGACCTTTGTCCTGTGCCACGAAGACGGCGGCGGCGCCTGCGGAGCACGCTCGTGCCATCCGACCCGCGCGACGAAAGCAGGCATGTGACTTCGCACAGTGAGATCCCCGAGAACCCGTCCCCGACCGCCCTGCCCGCCGAGGACACGTCGACCGCCGCCGGGCGCGCGGCCCGGGTCCTGCGCCACGCCCTCGACGAGGGACTGCTCACCCCCGGGGAGCCCGTCGCCGGCTTCCTCGACACCGACGGGATCCGGGCGTCGGTCCGGGCCCTGCACACCGCGTTCGCCCCGGTCCCCGACGTCCTGCACACCTTCGCCGTGAAGGCGTCCTCGCTCGTGCCGGTGCTGCGGCTGCTCACCGGCCTGGGAATGGGCTGCGAGGTGGCGAGCCCCGGCGAACTGCGGCTCGCGCTCGACGCCGGCTGCGACCCGTCACGCATCGTCCTCGACTCACCGGCCAAGACCCGGGAGGAGATCGCCGAGGCGCTCGCCCTCGGCGTCGCCCTGAACGCCGACAACCTCGACGAACTCGACCGCATCGGCGCCGTCCGCCCGGACGGCTGCGCCTCCGTCGTCGGACTGCGGGTCAATCCGCAGGTGGGCGGCGGGTCGATCGGCGCGATGAGCACGGCGACGGAGACGTCCAAATTCGGGGTGGCGCTGCGCGACGAGGGCGGTCGCGAGGCCGTGCACCGCGCCTTCGCCCAGCGGCCGTGGCTGACCCGGCTGCACGCCCATGTGGGCTCACAGGGCTGCCCGTTGGAGCTCATCGCGGAGGGCGTCGCCGAGACGTACCGGCTCGCCGAGGAGATCAACGAGCGCCTCGGCCGGCGGCAGGTCACCAGCCTCGACATCGGGGGCGGCCTGCCGGTCAACTTCGCCGACGACGCCGTGCGCCCCACCTACGACGACTACACCGCCGCCCTGCGGGCCGCCGTGCCGGATCTGTTCGACGGAGGATACGGCCTGGTCACCGAGTTCGGCCGGTCGCTGCTGGCCAAGAACGGGTTCATCGCGGCCCGCGTCGAGTACGCCAAGCAGGCGGGGGGCCGCCGGATCGCCGTGACCCACGCGGGGGCGCAGACCGCGACCCGTACCGTGCTGATGCCCCGTGCCTGGCCCCTTCGCGTCGGCGCCTTCGACGCCCGGGGGCGCCCCAAGTCCGGCCCCGACGTCGCCCAGGACATCGCCGGGCCCTGCTGCTTCGCGGGGGACGTCGTCGCCGAGGCGCGGCCGCTGCCCGCCCTCGTCGAGGGCGACCATGTGGTGCTGTACGACACGGGCGCCTACTACTTCTCCACCCCCTGGGCGTACAACAGCCTGCCCCGCCCCGCGGTGCACGGCTACGTCCTCGACGGCGAGACGGTGCGCTGCGCACCCGTCCGGGACGCGCAGACCCTCGACGAGATCGCCGCGGAGAGCGGGGCGCGGCACGCCGACGGCCTGCACACCCTGCGCTGAACGTCCCCTGCGGGAGCTCTGCCCCGGCCGACCTCCGGCGCGCCCGGGTTCCGGGGTGCGTCSGGGGKCGGCCGGGGCAGAGCTCCCGCAGGGGACGTTCAGCGCAGGGTGTGCAG
>NZ_RDBP01000005.1:24920-32169 GCF_008042045.1 Streptomyces sp. T39 | reverse complement strand
CCTCCCCACCTACCCCTTCCAACGCCACCGCTACTGGGTCGGAACCGAACCCACCGACACACCGGGCGACATCACGCCGCCCCGACCGCAGCTCGGGTGGCTCGGACGTTTCGCGGAGCTCGACGGGGACGCCGAGCGCGACCGGGCGGCGCTGGAGCTGGTGCGCACGCACGTGGCGCAGGTGGTCGGATACGCGGGTCCGGAGGCCGTCGACCCGGACCGGATCTTCAAGGACTTCGGCTTCGACTCGCTGATGGCCGTCGAGCTGCGCGACCTGCTGAGCACGGCCGGCGGCATCGAGCTCGCGGGCACGGTCCTGTTCGACCACCCCACGCCGCGTGCGCTCGCCGGGCATGTCCGGGAGTGCGCGCTGGGCGGTGCCGGTGGCGCGGAGCGCGCCGAGGTCGTGCCCGTGCGGCGTTCCGCCGAGGACGACGAGCCGGTCGCCATCGTCGCGATGAGCTGCCGTCTGCCCGGCGGAGTGCGCACCCCGGAGGACCTCTGGCGGGTGCTGACCGAGGAACGGGACGTCATCGGCGAGTTCCCGGCCAACCGGGAATGGGACCTGGAGGCGCTGTTCGAGGGCTCGGAGTCCCAGGGCAGGTCGTATGTGCGCGAGGGCGGCTTCCTCCACGACGCCGATGTCTTCGACGCGGCGTTCTTCGGGATCTCGCCGCGTGAGGCGCAGGCCATGGACCCGCAGCAGCGACTGCTGCTGGAGACCTCGTGGGAGGCCCTGGAGCGGGCCGGGATCACGCCTGCGTCGCTGAAGGGCAGCCGGTCCGGTGTGTTCGTGGGCGCGATGCCGCAGGACTACGGGCCGCGGATGAACGAGGCCACGGAGGATGTGTCCGGCTATCTGCTGACCGGTGTCACCACCAGCGTCGCCTCCGGCCGCATCGCCTACACGCTCGGCCTGGAAGGGCCGGCGCTCACGGTCGACACCGCCTGCTCGTCGTCCCTGGTGGCCCTGCACATGGCCGTCCAGTCGCTGCGGCGGGGCGAGTGCACCCTGGCGCTCGCCGGCGGCGTGACCGTGATGTCGTCGCCGGGCATCTTCGTGGAGCTGAGCCGTCAGAAGGCGCTCTCCCCCGACGGCCGCTGCAAGGCGTTCTCCGCCGATGCCGACGGCACCGGCTGGGGCGAGGGCGTCGGCATGCTGGTGCTGGAGCGGCTGTCCGACGCGCGGCGCAACGGGCACCGGGTGCTGGCGGTCGTCCGCGGATCCGCGGCCAACCAGGACGGCGCGAGCAACGGCCTCACCGCGCCCAACGGTCCCGCGCAGCAGAAGGTCATCCGCCAGGCCCTGGCCGACGCCGGGCTCTCGGCCGCGGAGGTCGACGCGGTGGAGGCACACGGCACCGGCACCTCGCTCGGCGACCCGATCGAGGCCGGCGCCCTGCTCGCCACCTACGGCAGGGAGCGCACCGACGGAGAGCCGCTGTGGCTGGGCTCGCTGAAGTCCAACGTCGGTCATCCGCAGGCCGCCGCGGGCGTGGCCGGTGTCATCAAGATGGTCCTGGCCATGCAGCACGGGGTGCTGCCCAGGACGCTGCACGTCACGGAGGCGTCGCCGCACGTCGACTGGCGGTCGGGCGCGGTGGAACTGCTCACCGAGGCACGCGAGTGGCCGGAGACGGGCAGGCCGCGGCGCGCCGGGGTCTCCTCGTTCGGCATCAGCGGCACCAATGCGCATGCCGTCCTCGAACAGGCCCCGCCGGAGACCGCGGTATCCCCCGCTGCGGCTCCGGCGGAGGCCGGCCCCGCCGGCCGGACCCGGGTGCCCTGGGTTCTCTCGGGCAGGACCGCGCAGGCCCTGCGGGAGCAGGCAGCCGCGCTGCACCGGCAGCTGACGGCACCGGGTGGGCAGGCGGCCCCCGAGGCGGTGGGCCGGGCGCTGGCCACCACACGGACGGGCTTCGCGCACCGGGCGGTCGTCGTGGGGCGCGACGCGCCGGAGCTGCTGGCGGGCCTCGACGCGCTGGCGCGCGGCGTCGACGCCCCGGGCCTGACCGTGGACGCGGCCGGCGGCGTGGGCCGCCGGGCGGTGTTCGTCTTCCCCGGCCAGGGTTCGCAGTGGACCGGCATGGCCCGTGAACTGTGGTCGTCCTCCCCCGTCTTCGCGGAGCAGCTGGAGTCGTGCGCGGCGGCGGTCGAGGAGTACCTGGACTGGTCGCTGCTGGATGTGCTCCGCGAGAAGCCGGGCGCCCCCTCGCTCGACCGGATCGACGTGGTCCAGCCGGCGCTCTTCGCGGTGATGGTGGCACTGGCCGGCATGTGGCGGGCGCACGGTGTGGAGCCGGCCGCCGTCGTGGGCCACTCACAGGGCGAGATCGCCGCCGCCTACGTGGCCGGCGGCCTGTCCCTGGACGACGCGGCCAGGGTCGTGGTGCGGCGCAGCCAGGCGTGGGCCGAGCTCAGCGGCAAGGGCGCCATGCTGTCCGTGCTCAGCTCGTCCGAGGACGTGGCGGAGCGGCTCGGGCCGTGGCAGGACCGCATCGGCATCGCCGCCGTCAACAGCCCGAGGACGGTGACGGTCTCCGGCGACCCGGAGGCGCTGGACGCCTTCATGGCCGAGCTGACGGCTGCGGGCGTCAAGTCCCGTCTCATCCCCGGTGTCGACACGGCGGGCCACTCGCCGCAGGTGGACGCGCTGCGTGAGCGTCTGCTGCGCGAGGTGGGCACGGTGCGCCCGGCCGGCGGCGGTGTCCCCTTCTACTCCACGGTCACCGGCGGCCTCCTCGACACCCGGCAGCTCGACGCGGACTACTGGTACCGCAACATGCGTGAGCCCGTGAACTTCCAGCAGGCGTCGCGCACCCTGCTCGCCGACGGGTTCGCCGCGTTCGTGGAGTGCAGCCCGCATCCGATGCTCGCGCTGGCGATCCAGCAGACCGCGGAGGAGGCCGGCACGGAACCGTCGGTCGTCGGCACGCTCCGCCGCGACCTGGGCGGCGAGGAACGCTTCATGGAGGCGTTCGCCGAGGCGTACGTGCGCGGTGTCGACCCGGTGTGGTCCGCCGTGTTCGGCGAGGGCACGGGTCCCGTGCCCGAGCTGCCGACCTATCCGTTCCAGCGTGACCGCTACTGGCTCGCACCCCGGGCCGCGGGCAACGACGTCACCCGGGCCGGGCTCGACGCCGGCGACCATCCGCTGCTCGGCGCGGCGGTGGCGCTCGCCGGCGGTGCGGGTCATGTGTTCACCGGCAGGCTGACCCTCCAGGACGTGGCCGCGCTCGCCGACCGGACGGTACCCGGCGCGGCGGTCCTCCCCGGATCGCTGTTCGCGGGGCTCGCCGTCCACGCCGGTGACCGGGTCGGCTGCGGCCGGGTGGACGAACTCGCCCTCGCCGCACCGCTGGTCGTCCCCGAGCAGGGTGCGGTGCTGCTCCAGCTGAGGGTCGGGCCGGCCGACGAGGCGGGCCGCCACACCTTCGAGGTGCACGCCCGCCCGGAGAAGGCGGAGCCGGACGAGCCCTGGACGGCTCACGCCACCGGCGTGCTGGCCCCCGCGCCGGACGCCGCCGTGGACGGCCCGGCCGACTGGCCGCCGCGCGGCGCGGAACCGCTCGCGTCGCCCGGCGACGCACTCGCCGCCTGGCGCCTCGGCGAGGAGCTGTACGCGGAGACCGGGCTCACCGACGAGGAACTGTCCGGCGGCGCGGCCCACGGCCTGCACCCGGCGCTGCTGGAGTCCGCCCTGGCCCTGACGGCCGGAGGACCCCAGGACGAGGAAGGGACACGGCTCGCCGCCCGCTGGACGGGGGTGACCCTGCATGCCGCCGGGGCCACCGCGCTGCGGGTGCGGCTCACGCCTGACGGCGCCGGCGCGTACCGTCTGACCGGGACCGACGCCTCGGGCAGCCCGGTCGTGACCGCGGACTCGGTGGCGCTGCGCGCGGTCGAGGCGCGCGAACTCGCGGCCGCCGGACCGTCGTTCCACCCCTCGCTGTTCCGCGTCCGGTGGCCCGCCGTCGAGACCGCGGCCGTCACGGGCGGCGACGCCCCCGGCGTCCTCGGTGAGGACGTCCTCGGGCTGACGTCCGCCCTCGGGGCGACGGCCTTCGACGCGACCGACGACGGCCCCGTCCCGCAGCTGGTGCTGGCACCGCTGTCCGACCCGGAGCACACCGCCGGCTCGGTCCGCAGGGCCGTTCACCGGGCACTCGCCCTGGTGCAGGACTGGCTCACCGAGGAGCGGTTCGCGGAGGCCCGGCTGGTGTTCGTGACCCGCGGCGCCGTGGCCACCGAGGCGGACGCCGACGTGACCGATCCCGGGCACGCCGCGGTGTGGGGCCTGGTGCGGTCCGCGCAGTCCGAGAACCCCGGCCGGTTCACCCTGCTGGACCTGGACGACCACCCCGGCTCGCTGTCCGCCGTGGCGGCAGCGCTCGCGACGGGCGAGCCCCAGCTCGCCCTGCGGTCGGGCACGGCACACGCCCCGCGGCTGGCCCGGGTGCCCGTGCCGGAGCACCGGGCCCGGACGCTGCGGACCGACGGCACGGTCCTGATCACCGGCGGCACCGGCACCCTCGGCGGGCTGCTCGCCCGCCGGCTGGTCACCGGCCACGGCGTACGCCATCTCCTGCTGACCAGCCGCCGCGGACCGGCCGCCGAGGGCGCGGACGCCCTGCGCGAGGAACTCACCGCGCTGGGAGCCGCCACCGTCACCGTCACCGCCTGCGACACCGCGGACCGCGACGCCGTGGCCGCACTGCTCGCCGGCGTGCCGGCCGACCGTCCGCTGACGGCGGTGTTCCACACCGCGGGCGTCCTGGACGACGGGATCGTCACCTCGCTCACTCCCGAACGGGTCGACCGGGTGCTCGCGCCGAAGGCCGACGCCGCGCTGCATCTGCACGAGCTGACCCGCGACGCGGATCTCGACGCCTTCGTCCTCTACTCGTCCGTCGTCGCCACCATCGGCAATGCGGGCCAGGCCAACTACGCCGCCGCCAACGCCTATCTCGACGCGCTCGCCCAGCACCGCCGGGCGAACGGGCTGCCCGGCCAGTCCCTCGCCTGGGGCCTGTGGGAGGCGCGCAGCGGCATGAGCGGCCATCTGGCCGACGCCGATGTGCAGCGCATGGGCCGGACCGGCATCGCGCCGCTGCCCAGCGGACCGGGCATGGACCTCTTCGACACGGCCCTCGCCGTGGGCGACGCCACGCTCGTCCCCGTCCGCCTCGATCTGCCGGGGCTGCGCGCCCGGGCCGCGCGGGAGCAGGAGCCCGTCCCTGCGTACCTGCGGGGGCTGATCCGCCGCCCCGCGCGCCGGGTGGTGCGGGCCGCGGCCGGAGAGCAGGCGTCCAGCTCGCTCGCCGCGGCGCTCACCGGGCTCTCCCCGGCCGACCAGGAGGCGCAGGTGCTGGCGCTGGTGCGCGAGCACGCAGCGGGCATCCTGCACACCACGCCGGAGAGCGTCGAGGCGGAGCGCGCGTTCCGAGAGATCGGCTTCGACTCGCTGACCGCCGTGGAGCTGCGCAACCGGCTCAACGCGGCCACCGGGCTGCGGCTGCCGACCACCCTGCTCTTCGACCACCCGACGCCCGCCGTCCTCGCCGCCCATCTGCGGCGCGAGGCGGTCGGCGACGACGCCCCGGCCGCGGCGGCGGCCGGCGGGCGGGCCGCCGACACGGACGACCCGATCGTGATCGTCGGCATGAGCTGCCGGCTGCCGGGCGGGGTCCGCAGCCCCGAGGACCTGTGGGAGCTGGTCGCCGCCGGGCGGGACGTCATCTCGACGTTCCCGACGGACCGCGGCTGGAACGTGGAGGAGCTCTACGACCCCAACCCGGAAGCGCACGGCAAGAGTTACGCGAAGGAGGGCGGGTTCCTCTACGACGCCTACGACTTCGACCCCGAGTTCTTCGGGATCTCGCCGCGTGAGGCGCTGGCCATGGACCCGCAGCAGCGGCTGCTCCTGGAGGCGGCCTGGGAGGTGCTCGAGCGGGCACAGATCGATCCCTCGACGCTCAAGGGCAGCCAGGCCGGTGTCTTCATCGGCACCAACGGGCAGGACTACGCCTCGCATCTGCGCGACATGCCCGCCGACCTGGAGGGCTACCTTCTCACCGGCAAGGCCGCGAGCGTGGTGTCGGGGCGGGTCGCGTACGCCCTCGGCCTCGAAGGCCCGGCGATCACGCTGGACACGGCGTGCTCGTCGTCGCTGGTGGCCCTGCACCAGGCGGCGCAGGCACTGCGGCAGGGCGAGTGCACACTGGCGCTCGCCGGTGGTGTGACCGTGATGTCGCACCCGAGTCTGTTCATCGAGTTCAGCCGTCAGCGCGGGCTGTCGCCCGACGGCCGGTCCAAGGCGTTCTCCGCGGACACCAACGGGACCAGCTGGGCCGAGGGCGTGGGCATGGTGCTGCTGGAGCGGCTGTCCGACGCGCGCCGCAACGGGCACCAGGTGCTGGCCGTGGTCAAGGGTTCGGCCGTCAACCAGGACGGCGCGAGCAACGGCCTGAGCGCGCCCAACGGTCCCTCCCAGCAGCGGGTGATCCGCGCCGCCCTGGCCAACGCGGGCCTGACGCCCGCGGAGGTCGACGCGGTGGAGGCGCACGGCACCGGCACCGTCCTCGGCGACCCGATCGAGGCACAGGCCATCATCGCCACCTACGGGCAGGGCAGGCCGGAGGACCGGCCGCTGCGTCTGGGGGCGCTCAAGTCGAACATCGGTCACTCACAGGCGGCTTCGGGCGTCGCGGGTATCATCAAGATGGTGATGGCTCTGCGTCACGGGCAGCTGCCGAAGACGCTGCACGTGTCGGAGCCCACGCCCCATGTGGACTGGTCCGCGGGCCGGGTGGAACTGCTCACCGAGGCGATGGCGTGGCCCGAGGGTGACGCCCCGCGTCGTGCGGGTGTGTCGGCCTTCGGGATCAGCGGCACCAATGCCCACATGATTCTGGAGCAGGCGCCGGTGGTGGAGCCGGTGGAGCCCGTGTCCGCGGATGGTGTGGCGTGGCCGGTGCCGTGGGTGGTGTCCGGCCGCACCGAGGACGCCGTCCGCGACCAGGCCCGCCGCCTCGCCGCCCACGTCCGCGAACACCCCGAACACACCGTCACCGACATCGCCCACTCCCTCGCCACCACCCGCACCGCCTTCCACCACCGCGCCGCAGCCATCGGCACCGACCGCGACGACCTCCTCACCCAACTCGACCGCATCGCCGACACCACCACCCCCATCACCCAGACCCAAACCGGCAAAACCGCCTTCCTCTTCACCGGACAAGGCGCCCAA
>NZ_RDBP01000005.1:0-24820 GCF_008042045.1 Streptomyces sp. T39 | reverse complement strand
CCTCCCCACCTACCCCTTCCAACGCCACCGCTACTGGGTCGGAACCGAACCCACCGCGGCCGGTGACCACGACCGAACGGCCCCGGCCGGCGGCTCGGCGGAGGAGCGGTTCTGGGAGGCGGTCGAGCGGGCGGACCTGGCGACGCTGGCCGACACCCTGGCGGTGGACCCGCAGACGCCGCTGAGCGGTCTGCTGCCGACGCTGTCCACCTGGCGGCGCGCGCAGGGCGAACAGGCGACGATCGCCTCGTGGCGGTACCGGATCTCGTGGGCCCCGCTGCCGGAGAGGCCGCAGGGGGCACCGGCCGGGACCTGGCTGCTGCTCGTGCCGGAGCCGGCGGGCGGCGCCGGCGCGCCGATGCCGTCGGCCGTGGAGCGGGCGCTGGCCGCGGGCGGCGCGCAGGTCGTCCGGCTGACCGCCGGCGGAGCCGGCCGGACGGCGCTCGCCGCCCGGGTGCGCGAGGCCCTCGCCGGGCGGGAGAAGGCGGCCGGAGTGCTGTCGCTGCTGGCGCTCGACGAGTCGCCGCACCCCGAGCACGCCGGTCTGACGACCGGTCTGGTGGACAACGTGACCCTGCTCCAGGCACTGGGCGACGCGTCGGTCGACGCTCCGCTGTGGCTGGCGACCCGTGGTGCGGTGTCCGTGGGCGGCTCCGACCTGCTGGCGAGTCCCGCTCAGGCGGCGACCTGGGGGCTCGGCCGGGTGGCCGCCCTGGAGGAGCCGCAGCGCTGGGGCGGGCTGGTGGATCTGCCGGAGACGCTGGACGACCGGGCGGCACGGCAGTTGGGTGCGGTGCTCGCCGGTGTCACGGGCGAGGACGGCACGGAGGACCAGCTGGCGGTCCGCGAGGCGGGGGTGTTCGCCCGCCGTCTGGTGCGGGCCCCGCTGCGGGGTGCGGCGGCCGCCGGCGGCTGGCAGCCGCGCGGCACGGTGCTCGTCACCGGCGGCACGGGCGGCATCGGCGCCCAGGTGGCGCGGTGGCTGGTGCGGGGCGGCGCGGAGCACGTGGTCCTGACGAGCCGCCGCGGTCCCGAGGCACCTGGCGCCGCGGAACTGCGCGAGGAACTGGCCGGTCTGGGCGACGGCCGGGTGCGGGTCACCGTGGCCGCCTGCGACATGGGCGACCGGGAGGCGGTGGCCGGGCTGATCCGTGAGATCACCTCGGACGGCGAGGCCGTGCGCGCCGTGTTCCACGCGGCGGGCGTGGTCACCTTCGCGCCGCTCGCCGAGAGCGCCACGGCCGACTTCGGGTCCATGGCGGACGGCAAGATCCGCGGTGCCCAGCTGCTGGACGAACTGCTCGACCAGGACAAACTGGAGGCGTTCGTCGTCTTCTCGTCCATCGCCGCCACCTGGGGCAGCGGAGGCCAGAGCGCGTACGCCGCGGCCAACGCCTACCTCGACGCCTTCGCCGAGCGGCGCGCGGCCCGCGGGCTGCCTGCCACGTCGGTGGCGTGGGGGCCCTGGGCGGACAAGGGCATGATCGAGCAGGGCGAGGTGGCGGAGCATCTGAGCCGCCGCGGTCTGCCCGCGATGGCCCCCGAACTGGCCCTGGCCTCGCTGGCGGACGCGCTCCGCTCCGGCGAGACCGGGCTGGTGGTGGCGGACGTCCTGTGGGACCGGTTCGTGCCGGGCTTCACCGCGGCGCGCCGCCGGCCGCTGATCGGCGGCCTGCCGGAGGTGCGGGCGGCGCTCGCGCCGGAGACGCCCGCCGCGGCGGACCAGGAGACCGTGGCGGCCGACTTCGTCCGCTCGCTCGCCGGGCTGACGCCCGGCGAGGTGGAGCGGTCCCTGCAGGACCTGGTGGCGGAGCAGGCGGCGGCGGTGCTCGGGCACGCCTCGGCGGCCGCGGTGTCGGCCGGCCGTGACTTCAAGGAGCTGGGCTTCGACTCGCTGACGGCGGTGGAGCTGCGCAACCGGCTCGGCGCGGTCACCGGGATCGAGCTGCCGGCGACGCTGATCTTCGACTATCCGGCGCCGCAGGAGCTCGCCGCGTATCTGCGCGCCGAGCTCGCCGGCGGGGCGGACGGCCTCGACGTCTTCGCCGATCTCGACCGGTGGGAGACGGCGCTGACCGACCTGGCGGCCGACGAGGAGCTGCGGGAACGCCTGGTCGGAAGGCTGCGGCACGTGATGGCCGCTCTCGGCGAGGACGGCGGGCAGACGGCCGCCGCCGCGTCCATCGACGCCGGACTCCTGTCGGCCACGGCCGACGAGGTCTTCGGATTCATCGACAACGAACTCGGGGCATCCTGATGGCGAACGAGAACGAAGAGAAGCTGCTCACCTACCTCAAGCGGGTCACCTCCGACCTGAAGCAGGCGCGGGAGCGCCTCGACGAGGTCGAGTCCGGTGAGCGGGAGCCGATCGCCGTCGTCTCCATGGGCTGCCGTTTCCCCGGCGGGGTGCGGTCGCCCGAGGACCTGTGGCGGCTGGTCGCCGAGGGCACGGACGCCGTCGCCGAGTTCCCCGCCAACCGCGGCTGGGACGTCGAGGCTCTCTACGACCCGGACCCGGGCCGGTCGGGCACCTGCAACACGCGGGAGGGCGGCTTCCTGTACGACGCCGACCGCTTCGACCCGGCGTTCTTCGGGATCTCGCCGCGTGAGGCACTGGCCATGGACCCGCAGCAGCGTCTCCTCCTGGAGACGTCGTGGGAGGCGGTGGAGCGCGCCGGGATCGACCCGCTCTCGCTGAAGGGTTCGCGTACGGGTGTGTACGTCGGGCTCGCCTCGTTCCAGTACGGGGGCGACCCGCAGTTCGCGCCGGAGCAGGTCGAGGGGCATCTGCTGATCGGCAACGTCTCCAGCGTCGCCTCCGGGCGCATCTCGTACACGCTGGGACTGGAGGGGCCGGCGATCACCCTGGACACGGCGTGCTCCTCGTCGCTGGTCACGATGCATCTGGCGGCCGCCGCGCTGCGCCGCGGTGAGTGCTCGCTCGCCCTCGCGGGCGGTGTCGCCGTCATGTCGACGCCCGGTGTGTTCGTGGAGTTCAGCCACCAGCGGGGGCTCGCTTCCGACGGGCGCTGCAAGTCGTTCGCGGCGGCGGCCGACGGCACCGGGTGGGGCGAGGGCGTCGGGATGGTGCTCCTGGAGCGGCTGTCGGACGCGCGCCGCAACGGGCATCCGGTGCTGGCCGTGATCCGGGGCAGCGCGATGAACCAGGACGGCGCGAGCAACGGTCTCGCGGCCCCCAACGGACCCGCGCAGCAGCGGGTGATCCGTCAGGCGCTGGCGGGTGCGGGACTGTCGCCGTCGGACGTGGACGCGGTCGAGGCGCACGGGACGGGGACGGTCCTCGGTGACCCGATCGAGGCGCAGGCGCTGCTCGCCACCTACGGCAAGGGGCGGGCGCAGGACCAGCCGTTGTGGCTCGGCTCGCTGAAGTCGAACATCGGGCACACGCAGGCGGCGGCCGGCGTCGGCGGTGTCATCAAGATGGTGATGGCACTGCGGGCCGGGACGCTGCCGAAGACGCTGCACGTGGACGAGCCGACGCCGAAGGTGCGCTGGTCGGCGGGGGCGGTCCGGCTGCTGACCGAGGCCCGGCCGTGGCCGGAGACGGGGCGTCCGCGCCGTGCGGGTGTCTCGGCGTTCGGGGTGAGCGGCACCAACGCCCATCTCATCCTGGAGGAGGCCCCGGCCGAGCAGGGCGCCGACGGTGCCGGGGACGCGGGCGACGGTCCTGCTCAGTCCGCCGTCGGCGGCGGCGCCGTGGCGTGGGTGGTGTCGGGCCGCAGCGAGGTGGCCCTGCGCGCCCAGGCGGAGCGGCTGCTGACGCACGTGCGGGAGCTGCCGGACGCGTCGGCGGCGGACGTCGGGCGTGCGCTGGCATCCGGCCGGTCGTCGTTCGAGCACCGTGCCGTGGTCGTCGGTTCCGACGCGGAGGTGCTGCGGTCGGGTCTGGAGGGCCTGGTGCGCGGTGTGCCCGGGGGGCTGGTGGCGCAGGGCGTCGCCGTGCCCGGACCGCGGCCGGTGTTCGTGTTCCCGGGGCAGGGCTCCCAGTGGGAGGGCATGGCCGTCGAACTCCTCGACACCTCCCCCGTCTTCGCCCGGTCGATCACCGCCTGCGAACAGGCACTCGCCCCCTACGTCGACTGGACACTCACCGACGTCCTGCGCGGCACCCACGGCGCACCGTCCCTCGACCGCGTCGACGTCGTCCAACCCGCCCTGTGGGCCGTCATGATCGCCCTCGCCGACCTCTGGCGCGCCGCCGGCATCACCCCCGCCGCCGTCATAGGCCACTCCCAGGGCGAAATCGCCGCCAGCCCCGCCTGCCGGTGGTGCCGCTCGCGCCAGCCGGCCAGCAGCGGCACGAGCTCCTCCAGCCGCGCGTCGTCCGGTGCGCCGAGCGCGCCGGCCAGCGCCGAGGCGTCGCCGCGCTCCACGACGGAGGTGCGGAGCGGATGCTGCACTCGCTGGGCGAGGCGTACGTGCACGGTGCACCGGTGGCGTGGGCGGAGCTCACCGGCCAGGGCGCAGGCGGGCACACGGAGCTGCCGA
The DNA here is from genome assembly GCF_008042045.1 of Streptomyces sp. T39. GTDB lineage: Bacteria > Actinomycetota > Actinomycetes > Streptomycetales > Streptomycetaceae > Streptomyces. The sequence goes on along the minus strand of NZ_RDBP01000005.1, from coordinate 20,311 downwards.
CCTACGCGTTCCAGCGCCGGCGGTACTGGCTGGAACCCGGGGAGCGGGGTGCCGGACGGAGCGGCGTCGCGGACGACGCCTTCTGGTCCGTCGTGGAGCGCGGCGACGCCTCGGCGCTGGCCGGCGCGCTCGGCGCACCGGACGACGCGCGGCTGGAGGAGCTCGTGCCGCTGCTGGCCGGCTGGCGCGAGCGGCACCACCGGCAGGCGGGGCTGGACGCGCTGCGCTACCGGACGGTGTGGGAGCCGGTCGAGCCCTCGGATGCGGTGCCTTCCGGGGTCTGGCTGCTCGTCGTCCCGGACGACGCCCCCGGCGGGGTGGCGGAGCGGCTCGCGGCACGCGGCGTCGAAACCGTGTGCGTGCCGCTCGCCGCGGAGTGCGGTCGCGACGAGCTGGCCGCCGTCCTCGGCGAGGCGGTGGCGGGTCTGCCCGGGCCTCTCGGCGGGGTGCTCGCGCTGCCGCTGCCGGACGCCTACGCATCTCCGGCGCATCCCGCGGTACCGGTCCCCCTGGCCGCCACGCTGACGCTGGTGCAGGCGCTCGGGGACGCGGGGATCGACGCGCCCTTGTGGTGCGCCACCCGTGAGGCGGTCGCGGCGGGGGCCGGCGACAGGCCGTCTCCCGGGCAGGCCGCGGTGTGGGGTCTGGCCGGGGCGGTCGCCCTGGAGCACCCGGAGCGCTGGGGCGGTCTGGTCGACCTGCCCGCCCGGGCCGACGACCGGGTGGTGGCCGCGCTGGCGTCGGTGCTCGCCCGCGGCGACGGCGAGGACCAGCTCGCGGTGCGGCGCTCGGGCGTGCTCGCCCGGCGGCTGCGGCCGGCGGACCCGGCGCCGGCGACCGGGGAGTGGCGGCCGCGGGGCACGGTGCTCGTCACCGGCGGCACCGGCGGCATCGGCGCGCTCGTCGCGCGGTGGCTGGCCGCCGAGGGTGCCGGGCACCTGGTGCTCGCCGGCCGTCGCGGCCCCGGCGCCCCCGGCGCGGCGGACCTCGCCGACGAGCTGCGTGAGACGGGCGTCGGTGTCACGCTCGCCGCCTGCGACGTGACCGACCGGGACGCGGTCGCCGCGCTCGTGGAGAGCATCGGCCGGGACCGGGAGACACACCCGTTGACGGCGGTGGTGCACGCGGCCGGAGTGCTGCTGGACGGCACGGTGGACACGCTGACGGCCGAACGGACCGGTGAGGTCCTCGGTCCCAAGGCGGCGGGCGCGCTGCATCTGGAGGAGGCGACCCGGGGGCTGCCGCTCGACGCGTTCGTGCTGTTCTCCTCGATCGCGGGCACCGTCGGTGCGGCGGGGCAGGGCAACTACGCGGCCGCCAACGCCTTCCTCGACGCGCTCGCCGCCCGGCGCCGCGCCGACGGGCTGCCCGCCACCTCGGTGGCGTGGAGCGCGTGGGCGGACGGCGGCATGCTCGACGCCCGTGCCGCCGGGCAGCTGGCCCGCCGGGGCGTGCGGCCGCTGAGCGGCGCGGTCGCGCTGAGCGCGCTGGCCCAGTCGGTGGGCCGGGGCGACGGCGCGGTGGTCGTCGCGGACGTGGACTGGGCCCTGTTCGCCCCGTCGCTGTCCGCGACGCGGACGCTCCCGCTGCTCGCCGGCATCCCGGCCGCGGCCGCCCCGGCGGGCGCGGGTGCCGAGGAGCGCGGCGGGGACGGCGCTTCCGCACTGACGTCCCGGCTGCGGGACCTCGGTCCCGCGGACCGCGCCGCTGCGCTGCTCGCCCTGGTGGGCGAGCAGGCGGGGGCCGCGCTCGGCTACCCGGACGCCTCCCTGCCCGACGCGGGCCGCGCGTTCAAGGAGCTCGGCTTCGACTCCCTGACGGCCGTGGACCTGCGCAACCGGCTGAACGCCGTCACCGGGCTGCGGTTGCCGGTCACGCTGGTGTTCGACTTCCCCACCGCCGGCGACCTGGCGGCGCACCTGGACGCGGAGCTCTTCGCGGGCGACGGCGCCGCCGAGGCGGCGGACCCGCTGCTCGCCGGCGTCCCGGACAGCGCGCTCGCCGCGCTGGAGCGGCACCGCGACATCGACGCCGCCACCGACGAGGAGATGTTCGAACTCCTCGACGGCATGTTCGCCCTGCTGTCCCGGGAGCTGAACGTCCCGTGAACGGGCCCACGCCACCGGCGCCCCCCTTCCGCTGCAGTTACGTACCGGCCTTCTTGAGGAGCTGGCGATAGATGGACAACGAGAAGAGACTGCGCGACTACCTCAAGCGGGCCACCACCCATCTGCGGGTGGCGGAGCAGCGCCTGCGCGACCTGAGCACGCCCGAGCCCATCGCCGTGGTGGCCATGAACTGCCGCTACGCGGGCGGCATCCGCTCCCCCGAGGACCTGTGGGAGGCGGTGACCGAGGGCCGTGACGGCATCGGTGACTTCCCCGCCGACCGCGGCTGGGACCTCGACGGGCTCTACGACCCGGACCCGGACGTGCCGGGGACCACGTACGCCCGGCAGGGCGGTTTCCTGCACGACGCCGACCTGTTCGACGCCGAGTTCTTCGGGATCGCCCCCCGCGAGGCGCTGACGATGGACCCGCAGCAGCGGCTGCTGCTGGAGGTCGTGTGGGAGACGTTCGAGCGTGCCGGGATCGATCCCGGCACGCTGCGCGGCACGCCGACGGGGCTGTTCATCGGTGCGACGGACTTCGACTACGCGCGCGGTCTGACCGACCTGCCCGAGGGCCTCGAAGGGCAGATGTCGCTGGGCAGTTCGGGCGCGGTGCTGTCCGGGCGGGTCGCCTACACCCTCGGTCTCGAGGGACCCGCGGTGACGGTGGACACCATGTGCTCGTCGTCGCTGGTGGCACTGCACCTGGCATGCCAGGCGCTGCGGCAGGGCGACTGCGCGATGGCCCTGACCGGCGGCACGACGGTGATGTCGACGCCGGACGGGTTCATCGAGTTCTCACGGCAGCGCGCGCTGTCCGCCGACGCGCGCTGCAAGGCGTTCTCGGCCGACGCGGACGGCACGGCCTGGGGCGAGGGCGTGGGTGTGCTGCTGCTGGAGCGGCTGTCGGACGCGCGCCGCAACGGGCACGACGTCCTCGCCGTGATCCGGGGCACGGCGACCAACCAGGACGGCGCCAGCAACGGGCTGACGGCCCCCAACGGCCGCTCCCAGCAGAAGGTGATCCGCAAGGCGCTGGCCAACGCCGGTCTCACGGCGGGTGACGTGGACGTGGTGGAGGCGCACGGCACCGGCACCTCGCTCGGCGACCCGATCGAGGCCGGCGCCCTGCTCGCCACCTACGGCAGGGGCCGGCCGGCGGAGGAGCCGCTGTGGCTCGGCTCGCTGAAGTCGAACATCGGGCACACGGCCGCCGCCGCCGGTGTCGGCGGTGTCATCAAGATGGTCCTCGCCCTGCGGCACGGGCTGCTTCCGCGCACGCTGCATGTGACGGAGCCGTCGCCCAAGGTGGACTGGGAGTCGGGTGCGGTCCGGCTGCTGACCGAGGAGCGCGCGTGGCCCGAGACGGGCCGGCCCCGCCGTGCGGGTGTCTCCGCCTTCGGTGCGAGCGGCACCAACGCGCACGCGATCGTGGAGCAGGCGCCGGAGGAAGTCCCGGCCGACGACGCGGGCGCCGCGGTGGTCCCGGCCGACGACATGGGCGCCGCCGTGGAGCCGGTGGTGGGCGGCGCGGCCGTGCCGTGGGTGCTCTCCGCGAAGAGCGAGGCGGCGCTGCGGGGCCAGGCCGAGTCCCTGCTGGCGCACCTGGAGAAGGGCGCGCCGCCGGCGGACACGGGCCGGGCGCTGGCGACGACGCGGGCGCGCTTCGCGCACCGCGCGGTCGTCGTCGGCACGGACGCGGAGGACTTCCGGGCGGGTCTCACCGAGCTGGTCCAGGGCTTCTCCGGTGCCCGCAGCCCGCAGGGCGTGGCGGGTGCCCCGGGCAAGGCGGTGTTCGTGTTCCCGGGGCAGGGCTCCCAGTGGGAGGGCATGGCCGTCGAACTCCTCGACACCTCGCCCGTGTTCGCCCGGTCGATCACCGCCTGCGAGCAGGCACTCGCCCCCTACGTCGACTGGTCGCTCACCGGTGTGCTGCGCCGCGAGGACGGCGCACCGTCGCTGGACCGCGTCGACGTCGTCCAGCCCGCCCTGTGGGCCGTCATGATCGCCCTCGCCGACCTCTGGCGTGCCGCCGGCATCACCCCCGCCGCCGTCGTCGGACACTCCCAGGGCGAGATCGCCGCCGCCGTCGTCGCCGGCGCCCTCACCCTCGACGACGCAGCGCGCGTCACCGCCCTGCGCAGCCAGGCCATCGCCCGCCACCTCGCCGGCCACGGCGGCATGATGTCCGTCGCCCTCGCGGCCGACGACCTCCGTGCACGGCTGGCGGCATGGGAGGGGCGGCTGTCCCTCGCCGCCGTCAACGGCCCCACCAACGCGGTCGTCTCCGGCGACCCGGAGGCGCTGCGCGAACTGCACGCCCAGTGCCGGGAGACCGGCGTCCGGGCCAAGATCATCCCGGTGGACTACGCGTCCCACTCGGCCCACGTCGAGACGATTCGCGGCGAACTCCTCGAACTGCTGGCCCCGATCGCACCGCGCTCCGGCGACGTCCCCTTCCACTCCACCGTCACCGGTGAGGCCGTCGACACCGCCGGACTGGACGCCGCCTACTGGTACTCCAATCTGCGCGAGACCGTCGAACTCGCGCACACCACGGGCAAGCTGGCCGCGGCCGGTTTCACGACGTTCGTCGAGTGCAGCCCGCACCCGGTCCTCACGCTGCCGGTGCAGGAGACCGCCCCCGACGCCCTGGTGGTGGGCTCGCTCCGCCGTGACGACGGCGGGCCGGCGCGCTTCCTCACCTCGCTGGCGGAGGCCCATGTCCAGGGCGTGCCCGTCGACTGGGCGCGCCTGTTCGCCGGCGGGGACGGCCCGCGGGTCGCGCTGCCGACGTACGCCTTCCAGCGCCGTCGGTACTGGCTGCGCGACGAGGCGGGCACGGCGACGGCCGCTCCCGCCGCCGACCCGGCCGAGGCGGCGTTCTGGGACGCCGTCGAGGGCGAGGACCTGGACCTGCTGAGCCGCACCCTGCGGGTCGACGCCGAAGCGGCCGGGGCTCTCGGTTCCGTGCTTCCCGCGCTCTCCTCGTGGCGTCGCGGCCGCCGTGACCAGACCGAGGTCGACTCCTGGCGCTACCACGTCGTCTGGCGCCGGCTCCCCGAGCCGGGGGCGGCGGCGCTCGGCGGCACCTGGCTGCTCGCGGTGCCGGCCGGAGCGGCCGGCACCGCCCGGACGCAGACCGTGCGGGCGGCGCTGGAGGCGGGCGGCGCGGTGGTGCGCACCGTGGAGGTCACCGGCGCGGACCGCGGCGTCCTCGCCGGCCGGTTGGCCGAGACCCTGTCCGGCCTGCCGGCGTCCGGAGTGCTCTCCCTGCTCGGCGGGGCGCAGGGTCCGCATCCGGAGCATCCGGGTGTCCCGCTCGGTCTGGCGCTGACCCTCACGCTGGTCCAGGCGCTCGGCGACGCCGGGATCGACGCGCCGCTGTGGATCGGCAGCCGGGGTGCGGTGGCCGCCGTGCCCGGCGACCGGCTCGACCGTCCGGACGAGGCCGCTGTCTGGGGTCTCGGCAGGGTCGCCGCCCTCGAACACCCCCAGCGCTGGGGCGGGATGGTGGACCTGCCCGGCGCGGACGGCGAGGAACTGGACGGCAGGGCGGCGGCCCGGCTCGTCGCCGTGCTCGCCGGCATCGCCGACGAGGACCAGCTGGCGCTGCGCCCTGACGGCGTGTTCGCCCGCAGGCTGGTGCGGCCCGCCGCGACGCCCGGCGCGGGCACCTGGTCGCCGCGCGGCACCGTCCTGCTCACGGGCGGCACCGGCGGCATCGGCGCCCAGATCGCCCGCTGGCTCGCCCGCGACGGCGCCGAGCACCTGGTGCTCACCAGCAGGCGGGGCCCGGACGCGCCCGGAGCCTCCGCGCTCGCCGACGAGCTGCGTGGACTGGGCGCCCGCGTCACCGTCGCGGCCTGCGACGTGGCCGACCTGGACCAACTCACCGCCCTGGTGCGCAGCGTGGAGGAGGCGGGCGACGAGATCCGCACGGTGATGCACATCGCGGGCGCGGGCGTGCTCGTCCCGCTCGCCGACACCGGTCTCGGCGAGTTCGCGGACACCACCACGGCCAAGATCGCCGGTACGGCGAACCTGGACGCCGTCTTCGACCGGGACGGGCTGGACGCGTTCGTGCTCTTCTCCTCCATCTCCGCCGTCTGGGGCAGTGGTGAGCACGGCGCCTACGCGGCCGCCAACGCCTACCTCGACGCGGTCGCCGAGCGGCGCCGCGCCCGCGGCCTGGCCGGCACGTCCGTGGTCTGGGGCATCTGGAGCCCCGAGGAGGGCGGCATGGCCGCCAATCTCGCCGAGGACCAGCTGCGGGAGCGCGGGATCCCGTTCATGACGCCGCGACTCGCCGTGGACGGCTTCCGGCAGGTGCTCGAACGGGACGAGACCGTGGTGGTCGTCGCCGACGTCGACTGGGACCGCTTCGTGCCGGTGTTCACCTCCGCACGGCCGAGCCCGCTGCTCGGCGAGGTGCCGGAGGTGGCCCGGATCCTGCAGGCCGCGGCCCGGACCGCCGACGGCGCCGGCGAGGGGGACTCCCCGCTGCGCGAGAGGCTGGCGCCGCTGAGCGCCGACAAGCGGCACGCGGAGCTGCTGTCCCTGGTCCGCACCCATGTCGCCGCGGTGCTCGGCTTCGCGGGACCCGAGGCGGTGGACGCGACCCGCGCCTTCCGGGAGCTGGGCTTCGACTCGCTGAGCGCGGTCGGACTGCGCAACCGGCTGGGCCAGGCGACGGGCCTGCGCTTCCCCGTCACGGTGGTCTTCGACTACCCGAGCGCCGGCGAACTCGCCGGGCACATCGGCGAAGAGCTGTTCCCCGGGGACGGCCCGGCCGGTGACGACGACACCGATCCGGCGGAGGCCGAGGTGCGCAGCGCCCTGGCCGCCATCCCGATGGCACGGCTGCGCGCCTCGGGCCTGATCGACGAGCTGCTGCGGCTGACCGACGACGACGGCACCGGCGCCGCGCGCGACGCGGCCGGCGCGGTCACGGCGGAATCCATCGACGAGCTGGACGTCAACGACCTCGTCCGCATGGCCTACGACAAGAACGAACTCTGACGGGACGGGTGGCGGAACCGACATGACGAACAGCACCGAGAAGGTCATTGGCGCGCTGCGCGAGTCCCTGAAGGAGACCGAACGGCTGCGCCGGATCAACCAGCAGATGACGGAGGCATCCCGGGAGCCCGTCGCCATCGTGGCGATGAGCTGCCGCTACCCGGGCGGGGTGGCCTCGGCCGAGGAGCTGTGGGAGCTGGTCCGCGAGGGCCGGGACGCCATCAGCGGCTTCCCCGGCAACCGTGACTGGGACCTGGCCGGGCTCTACGACCCGGACCCGGACAAGCAGGGCACCGTCTACGCCACGGAGGGCGGCTTCCTCCACGACGCCGACCGGTTCGACCCCGCGTTCTTCGGCATCTCGCCGCGCGAGGCCACCGTGATGGACCCGCAGCAGCGGCTGCTGCTGGAGACCTCCTGGGAGGCGTTCGAGCGGGCCGGCATCGACCCGGGCACCCTGCGCGGCAGCAGGACCGGTGTGTACGTGGGCGCCGCCTACCAGGGGTACGTGCCCAACTGGATGCACATGCCGGAAGGGCTGGAGGGCCACCTGGTCACCGGCATCTCGGCGAGCATCATGTCCGGGCGGATCGCCTACACCCTGGGTCTGGAGGGACCCGCGGTCACCCTGGACACGGCGTGCTCCTCGTCGCTGCTCGCCCTGCACCAGGCGTGCCACGCGCTGCGCAACGGCGACTGCACCCTCGCGCTGGCGGGTGGCGCGGCCGTCATGGGCGCGCCGATGGGTCTCATCGGGTTCGCCCGGCAGCGCGGTCTCGCGCAGGACGGCCGGTCGAAGGCGTTCGCCGAGGGCGCGGACGGCATGGGGCTCGGCGAGGGCGTCGGGATGGTGCTCCTGGAGCGGCTGTCGGACGCGCGCCGCAACGGGCATCCGGTGCTCGCGGTGATCCGGGGCACGGCGACCAACCAGGACGGCGCGAGCAACGGCCTGACCGCCCCCAACGGCCGTGCCCAGCAGAAGGTGATCCGCAAGGCGCTGGCCAACGCCGGTCTCACGGCGAACGAGATCGACGCGGTCGAGGCGCACGGCACCGGCACCTCGCTCGGCGACCCGATCGAGGCCGGCGCCCTGCTCGCCACCTACGGCAAGGACCGTCCCGCGGACCGGCCGCTGTGGCTCGGCTCGCTGAAGTCGAACATCGGCCATCCGCAGGCGGCGGCCGGTGTCGGCGGTGTGATCAAGATGGTGATGGCCATGCGTCACGGCGTGCTGCCGAGGACGCTGCACGCCGAGGAGCGCTCCACGCGCATCGACTGGGAGTCGGGCGCGGTGGAGCTGCTCACCGAGGAGCGGCCGTGGCCCGGGACCGGGCGTCCGCGCCGTGCGGGTGTGTCCGCGTTCGGCGCCAGCGGCACCAATGTGCACGCCATTCTGGAGCAGGCGCCCGACGAGCCGTCCGACGGCGGGGCCGCCGCTCCCGCCGAGTCGCGGGTGGGCGGGGAGAGCGTGCCGTGGATCCTGTCGGCCAGGAGCCGGCCGGCGCTGCGGGCCCAGGCGGAGCGGCTGCTCGCCCGGGTGGAGGCGGAGCCCGGTGTGCCGCTCGCCGGGGTGGCGCGTTCCCTGGTCGCCCACCGTGCCACGTTCGACCACCGTGCCGTCGTCCTCGGCGAGGACCGGGCCGCTCTGGTGGCGGGTCTGTCCGCGCTGGCCGGGGACCGCGCGTCGGACGCGGTGGTGCGCGGCGAGGGCGCCGCCCCGGCGGAGGTCCGGCCGGTGTTCGTGTTCCCGGGGCAGGGCTCCCAGTGGGAGGGCATGGCCGTCGAACTCCTCGACACCTCCCCCGTCTTCGCCCGGTCGATCACCGCCTGCGAACAGGCACTCGCCCCCTACGTCGACTGGACACTCACCGACGTCCTGCGCGGCACCCACGGCGCACCGTCCCTCGACCGCGTCGACGTCGTCCAACCCGCCCTGTGGGCCGTCATGATCGCCCTCGCCGACCTCTGGCGCGCCGCCGGCATCACCCCCGCCGCCGTCATAGGCCACTCCCAGGGCGAAATCGCCGCCACCCACACCACCCCCCTCCCCACCTACCCCTTCCAACGCCACCGCTACTGGCTGGAGGGCGGGGCCACCGCGGGGGACCCGGGCAGTGCGGGTCAGGCGGCGACGGAGCACCCGCTGCTGAGCGCGGCGGTCGAGCTGCCGGACGCGGAGTCGCTGGTGCTCACGGGGCGGCTGGCGCTCGGCGGTCAGCCGTGGCTGGCCGACCACGCCGTGAACGGCACGGTGATCCTGCCGGGGACGGCGTTCCTCGAACTGGCCGTCCAGGCCGGCGACCAGGTGGGCTGCGAGCAGGTCGAGGAACTGACCCTGGAGGCGCCCCTGGTGCTGTCCGCGGGTGAGGCCCTGGCACTGCGGGTGACCGTGGAGGAGGCCGACGAGGCGGGACGGCGGGCGCTGACCGTCCATTCCCGTCCGGACGGTGCCGAGTTCGGCGAGCCGTGGACCCGGCACGCGTCGGGCATGCTCGCGCTCGACGCGGTGACCCCCGCCGCCCTGGACGCGGCGTGGCCGCCGGCGGGCGCGGAGCCCCTCGACGTCGACGACCTCTACGAGCGGTTCGCCGCCAACGGCTTCGCCTACGGCCCCGCCTTCCAGGGCCTCACCGCGGCCTGGCTCCGCGGCGACGAGGTCTTCGCCGAGGTCCGCCTCCCCCAGGAGCAGCACGCCTCCGCCACCTCCTACGGCCTGCACCCCGCGCTCCTCGACGCCGCCCTGCACGGCATCGCGCTCGGCCCGGTGCTCGACGCGGGTCAGGAGGGCGGCGACACGCAGGGCAGGCTGCCGTTCTCGTGGACGGGCGTGAGTCTGCACGCCTCCGGCGCCACCGACGTGCGGGTGCGGATCGCGCCGTCGGGCGGGGGCGAGGCGGTGAGCCTCGACGTCGCCGACGGCACGGGTGCCCCCGTGGCCCGGATCGAGGGTCTGCTGCTGCGCCGGATGTCCGGCGACGCTCCGGTGGCGCCCGCCGCCGGCGGGTCGGCGCATCCGTCGCTGTTCCGGCTCGACTGGACCGCGCCGCGGGCCGGCGAGCGGGCGCCCGCGCCCCTCGTGCGGGCCGCGCTCATCGGGGACGACGGGCTGAAGATCACGGAGAGCCTCTTCGACGCCGGTGTGCACGTGGAGTCGTACGCGGACCTGGAGTCGCTCGGTGCCGCCGTGGACGCGGGCACCGCGGCCCCCGCCTTCGTCCTCGTGTCCTGCTCGCCCCGTCCGCCGGAGCTCGCCTCGTCGGCGCGGGACGCGGTGCGCGAGGCGCTGGAGCAGGCGCGGGCCCGGGTCGCCGACGAGCGGTTCGGCGATGCCCGTCTGGTGTTCGTGACCCGCGGCGCGGTGGCAACCGAGCCGGACGCCGATGTGACCGACCTGGCGCAGGCCGCCGTCTGGGGCCTGGTGCGCTCCGCGCAGACGGAGAACCCGGACCGCTTCGTCCTGGCCGACCTCGACGACGATCCCCGCTCGGCGCGGGCGCTGGCCGTCGCCCTGCCGTCCGGTGAGGCGCAGTTCGCCGTGCGCGAGGGCGAGATGCGCGTTCCCGGCCTGGGCAGGGTGCCGGCCGGTGCGGCGGGTGCGCCGCTGCCGATCTCGCCGGACGGGACGGTGCTGATCACCGGTGCGACCGGCTCGCTGGGCGGTCTGGTCGCGCGGCATCTGGTGACCCGCCACGGTGTCCGTCATCTGCTGCTGACCAGCCGGCGCGGCCCCGGGGCCGACGGCGCGCAGGCCCTGCGGGAGGAGCTGACGGCGCTCGGCGCGACGGTCACGCTCGCCGCCTGCGACGCCGCGGACCGGGACGCGCTGACGGGGCTCCTCGCCTCGGTCCCGGCGGAGCACCCGCTGGTGGGCGTGTTCCACACGGCGGGTGTCCTGGACGACGGCACCCTCGGCTCGCTGACGCCGGAGCAGGTGGACCGGGTGCTGCGTCCGAAGGCGGACGCGGCCCTGCTGCTGCACGAACTGACCCTGGAGACGGACCTGGACGCGTTCGTCCTGTTCTCGTCGGCCGCCGGTGTGCTGGGCGGCGCGGGGCAGGGCAACTACGCGGCGGCCAACGGCTATCTGGACGCGATCGCCCAGCACCGCCGGGCGAACGGGCTGCTCGGAACGTCGCTCGCCTGGGGTCTGTGGGCGCAGGACGGCGGCATGACCGGCGGCCGGGCGGCCTCCGCGCAGCCGACGCGGTCCGGTGTCGCCGCCCTCGGCGCACAGGAGGGGCTGGAGCTGCTCGACCTGAGCCTCGGGCTCGGGCTCGACGGGCCGGCGCTCGTGGTTCCGATGCGGGTCGACCAGCGGGCGCTGCGCGCGGGCGCGGCCTCCGGTTCGGTGCCGCAGCTGCTGCGCGGTCTGGTGCGCGGGCCGGCGCGGCGCGCGGGCGCGGCACGGCGGGCGTCGTCGTCCGGCGGTGCGGGCTCGCTGCGTGAGCGGCTGGCCGGGCTCGGCGAGGCCGAGCAGGAGAGCCTGATGCTGGAGGCGGTGCGCACCCAGGTGGCGGCGGTCCTCGGGCACGCGGACGCGTCCGCGATCGGGGCGGACCACGAGTTCGCCGACTCGGGCTTCGACTCGCTGACGGCGGTCGAGCTGCGCAACCGGCTGGCCACCGCCACCGGACTGAGGCTGCCGGCGACCCTGGTGTTCGACCACTCGACGGCGGCCGCGCTCGCCTCGCATCTCGCGGCGGAGCTGCGGGCGTCGGGTGACGGGGACGGGGACGAGGGCGGCTCCGTGGCGTCCGCGGCGCGTGCCGCGGACGACGGCGGTTCGCACTCGCTGCTCACGCAGTACACCCGGGCGTTCGAGACGGGCAAGTGGAAGGAGATCTTCGATCTGCTCCACGCGACGGCGGCGCTGCGGCCCCGGTTCCGCACGCCCGAGGAGCTCGAACGGCGTCCGCGGCCGGTGCTGCTGAGCAAGGGATCGGCACCGCACCACATGTTCTGCTTCTCGTCCTGCCTCGCCGTGGCCGGCATCCACCAGTACGCCCGGTACGCCGCGTCGCTGCGCGGACAGCGCAACGTGTCGGCCCTGGCGCTGCCCGGTTTCGGCCGGGGCGAGAGCCTGCCCGAGGACGTCGCGGCGGTGATGGACTCGCAGGCCGAGGCGGTGGCCGAGGCCGCCGGCGGCGCGCCCGTCGTGCTGCTCGGCTCGTCGGCCGGCGGCTGGTTCGCGCACGGCACGGCCGCGGCGCTCGCCCGGCGGGGCGTCCAGGCGTCCGGTGTGGTGCTGGTGGACACGTACGTGCCCAAGAGCAGCATCCTCAACCAGTTCGGGCTGTCCCTGATGGACGGGATGACCGAGCGCGAGGGCGTCTTCGTGACGATGGACGACGCACGGCTGTCGGCCATGGGCTGGTACCTGAACATGTTCGGCACCTGGGAGCCGGAGCCGGTGGAGGTCCCGACGCTGCTGGTGCGGGCGACCGAGCCGCTGTCCACCGGGTCGCTGCGCCTGGAGGAACTCCCGGACTGGCGGTCGTTCTGGGAGCTGCCGCACGACGTCGTGGACGTCCGGGGCAACCACTTCTCGATGATGGAGGAGCACTCCGTCGAGACGGCGCAGGCGATCGAGGACTGGATCGCGCGGCTGCCCCGCTGACCCGCCACAGAACCCCTTCGTCCGGGGGGCGTGCGTGCGGGAGGCCCGCGCGTACGTCCCCCGGCCCGATGCAGTGAAACGGAGTACCACGATCGACATGGCATCACCCACGACACAGGAGAGCCTGTGGCTGCGCAGATACCACCCGCGCCAGGCGGCCGAGGTCACCCTCGTGTGCCTGCCGCACGCGGGGGGCGCCGCGAGCTTCTGGTTCCCCTTCTCCGAGCTCCTGCCGCCCGAGGTGGAGGTGCTCGCGGTGCAGTACCCGGGCCGCCAGGACCGGCGGCTCGACCCCCGGATCGAGAATGTGCAGGAGATGGCGCGCGGCGTCTTCGACGCCCTCGGGGAACGGGCGCGGGAGCGGCCGCTCGCCCTGTTCGGGCACAGCATGGGGGCGAGTGTCGGCTTCGAGCTGATCCGGCTCCTCGAAGGCGAACTGGACGTCGTGCCGGCGGTGTTCTTCGCCTCCGGGCGGCCGGCGCCGTCGGTGCACCGGAGCATCGGTGTGCATCTGCGGGACGACGCGGGGATCGTCGAGGAGCTGCGGCGGATCAGCGGTACCGACGGGCGTGTGCTGGACGATCCCGAGCTGCTCCAGCTCGCGCTGCCCGCCATCCGCAGCGACTACAAGGCGGCCGAGACGTACGAGTACCGGCCGGGCCCGCCGCTGCGCTGCGACATCGTCGGGCTGACGGGGGACGCGGATCCCCGGGTCGAGCCGGACGAGGTGGCCACCTGGCGCGACCACACCACGGGCTCGTTCGCCTTCCACGTCCTGCCCGGCGACCACTTCTATCTCGGCGACCGCAGGCGGGAGGTGGTCGACGTCGTCGTGGATGCGCTGCGCGCGTCGGGCGCCCTGCCCGGTCCGCTTCCCGGCGGCGTCGTCGCGCCGCCGGTTCTCCGTCCCGATGACACCAGGTCGCCCTTCGGCGACAGAAAGGCCGTGTGACGATGCGCGTCCTGTTCGCCACCGTTTCCGAGAAGTCCCACCTGTACACGATGGTGCCGCTGGCGTGGGCGCTGTCCGCCGCCGGGCACGAGGTGCACGTCGCGAGCAACCCGGCGCTCGCCGACGGGATCCGCTCCACGGGTCTGACCGCCGTGTCGGTGGGCACCGACCACAATCTGCACGAGATGCTCGCGGCCAACCGCGACTCCCTGGAGAACCCTCTGTCGGACTGGAGCAACCCGGTCCCGGAGGCGCACACCTGGGAGGAGGTCCTGATGAAGTTCAAGGTGAGCGTCACGTTCGCCTATCAGACCTACAACGACGGCATGATGCACGAGCTGATCGACTACGCGCGGCACTGGCAGCCGGACCTGGTCGTCTGGGACTCGGCGTGCTACGCCGGCCCGGTGGCCGCGAGGATCGTGGGCGCGGCGCACACCCGGCTGCTGTGGTGCACCGACATCTACGCGGCGATGCGCGACGTCTTCCTGCAGCGCTGCGGGGAGCAGCCGCCGGAGCGGCGCGAGGACCCGATGGCCGACTGGCTCGGCGGCATCCTGTCCCGCTACGGCTCCGACTTCGACGAGGAGGTCGTGGTCGGGCAGTGGAGCACCGACCAGGTGCCCACCAGCCAGCAGCTGCCGCTGGGGCTGCACCGGCTGCCGATGCGGTACCTGCCGTACAACGGCCCGTCGCTGATCCCGGACTGGCTGCGGGAGCCGCCCGCGAAGCCGCGGGTGGTGCTGTGTTCGGGCATCTCCGCACGGGCCGCGCTCGGCGGGACGTTCATGCCCGTCGACGAGATCATCGGCACCCTCGGCGAGATGGACGTCGAGGTGGTCGCCGCGCTCGGCGAGGAGGAGGCCGGGCAGATATCGCGGATCCCGGACAACACCCGGGTCGTCGACTTCGTGCCGCTGCACGCGGTGCTGCCCGGCGCCTCGGCCCTCATCCACCACGGCGGATTCGGTTCGTGGGGCACCGCGATGGTGAACGCCGTGCCGCAGTTCATCCCCACCATCCGGTACGCGGACTGGTGGAACAAGGCGGGCGGGCTCCAGGAGTACGGTGCGGGCATCGCGGTGCACGCGACCGAGCTGACGCCCGACGTGCTGCGGGAGAGCGTGCGCCGGCTCGTCGAGGACGAGTCGTACCGCAAGGCCGCCGACCGGCTGCGTCTGGAGAACCTGGAGAACCCGACGCCGGCCGGGCTGGTGCCCGAGATCGAGCGGCTCACCGCCGAGTACCGGCGGCGCTGAACCACGGGGGTCGGCCGATCGGTTGATGGTGGACATCAACCGATCGGTCGACCCTCAGCCGGTCGATCGGTGGGCGGAAGGATCAGCCGTTCCCGCGCCTCATGAGCCGATGTCCGCGGGCCGCCGCTTTTCTAGCCTTCAGGTGTGAAGCCGAACCGTCGGAAAGGTGGGGAACGATGCCGCTGATCGAAGTCAGGAATCTGCGGAAGGAATACCCCGGCCACGTGGCCGTGGCCGATGTGTCGTTCGATGTGGAAGAGGGAGAGATCTTCGGGGTCCTCGGCCCGAACGGCGCCGGCAAGACCACCGCGGTCGAGTGCATCGAGGGACTCCGCAAGCGCGACGGCGGCCAGGTCAGTGTGATGGGCCTCGATCCGCTGCACGACGTGGCGGAGCTCCGTCAGAGCATCGGCGTCCAGCTCCAGCAGAGCGAACTGCCGCCGCGGCTGAAGGTCTGGGAGGCGCTGGAGCTGTACAGCTCCTTCTACCGTGACCCGGCCGACTGGCGTGAGCTCATCAGGGACTGGGGTCTGGCCGAGAAGGCCGACGCCTCCTACGAGTCGCTCTCGGGCGGCCAGCAGCAGCGGCTCTCCATCGCGCTGGCCCTGGTGGGCAAGCCGAAGATCGCGGTCTTCGACGAGCTGACCACGGCACTCGACCCGCATGCGCGCCGGGAGACGTGGAAGCTGATCGAGAAGGTGCGGTCCCAGAACGTCACCGTGCTGCTCGTCACGCACTTCATGGAGGAGGCCGAGCGGCTCTGCGACCGGATCGCCATCATCAAGGGCGGCCGTGTGGTGGCTCTCGACACCCCCTCCGGTCTGGTGTCGCGGGTCAGTGACGAGCAGGTCATCCGGTTCATCCCCTCGGTCCCGATCGAGGAGGAGCTGTTGATGCTGCTGCCCGAGGTGACCCGTATGACGCGATCGGGATCCCAGATCACGGTGGTGGGGAAGGGGAACGTTCTCTACTCGGTGATCTCGGTGCTCGCCCGCAACCAGATCGTGGCCAACGAGCTCCGTCTGGAGCAGCCGAGCCTCGATGACGCATTCGTCGCCCTGACCGGCTCCCAGCCGGCCAGCTGACCCATTCCCACGAGGAGATCCACCCATGGCAGGGCGAGCCAAACTCACCTTTGTTGAAAGCAAGTTGTTCCTCCGCGACCCGACCGCGGTGTTCTTCGTGATCGCGTTGCCGGTCATGCTGCTCGCGATCTTCGACATCATCACCGGCAGTTCCGACGACGATGCCGCGACGAAGGAGTCGATGGCCGCGTTCGTGCCGGCCATGGCGATGTCGATGTGCATCACGATGCTCGCGCTGAACGTGCTGCCGACGACGCTGGCCACGTACCGCGAGAAGCAGATCCTGCGGCGGATGGCCGCCTCCCCGGTGCACCCGTCGAACCTGCTGTTCGCGCAGCTGCTGATCAACATGGTCACCGCCGTCATCGCCGCGATCCTGGTGCTGGTCGTCGGGCAGACCGTCTTCGACACCCGGATGCCGGACAGCGCCCCCGCGTTCCTCCTGGCCTTCTTCCTCGGCACCTGGGCGCTGTTCTCGGTCGGCCTGTGCGTGGCCGCCATGGCGCCCGGCTCCAAGGCGGCCACGGCCATCGGCCTGTCGCTGCTGTTCCCCAGCCTCTTCTTCGGCGGGGCGCTGGTCCCCAAGGAGGACCTGCCCGAGGCGGTGGGCACGATCGGCGACTACACCCCGCTCGGTGCCGCCCTCGAAGCCCTGCGCAACGCGTGGGACGGGGACATGCCCAGCACCACCCAGCTGCTGGTCCTCGTGATCACGGCGCTGGTTGCGAGTACGGTGGCGGCGAAGTTCTTCCGCTGGGAGTAGGACGAGGCGATGCGTGACGAGTACCGGGGGTGGGAGCGCCACTCCGATCTCCTCTTCGGGGCGCTGCCCTACCTGTTGCTCGGTCTCTCCCTGCTGCTCGCGGTGACCGACTCCCCGCTCGGGGTGTGGCGCCGCGAGCACGTCGTCACCATCGTGTGGGCGGGCGTGGCGGCGGTGTGGACCGCCGCCACCTTCACCGTGCCGACCCGGGGCCACTACCGGATGGCCCGGGGTCATCCGCTGACCATCATCTACTTCATCGGCCTGCTCGCCCTGGCGGCGGTGCTGCTGAGCCGTGACGACGTCTTCGTCCTCTTCGCGGCCACCGCGTTCCTCCAGGCGCTCGTGCTGCTCTCGACGAGCTGGGCGTTCCTGTGCGTGTTCTGCGCCTCGTTCGTGGTGAACACCGTGCCCGACGGGTTCCCCGAGCCGACGATCCCGGCCTGGACGGGCTACGCGGGCGCGATCGTGGTGCAGACCGTGGTGGTGGGCTGGATCAACCTGCTGTTCAGCAAGCTCGACGCGCTGTCCGAGCAGCGCAAGCAGACCGTCAGCGAGTTGCGCACCGCGCTCGCCGAGAACGAGGGCCTGCACGCGCAGCTGATAGCGCAGGCCCGTGAGGCCGGTGTGCACGACGAACGCCGGCGGCTCGCGGTGGAGATCCACGACACGCTGGCCCAGGGGCTGGCCGGGATCATCCGGCAGCTGGAGGCCGTCGGCGCGGAGGACGAGCGGGTGCGGCCGGACGTGGAGTGGCGCCGGCACATCACCGCCGCGCACGAGCTGGCGCGGGAGAGCCTCGCGGAGGCCCGCAGGTCGGTACAGGCCCTGCGTCCCGAGCAGTTGGAGGGCTCCACGCTGCCGGGCGCGCTGGCCACGATCGCCCGCAAGTGGTCCGACGAGCACGCGCTGCCCGCCGGCTTCGCGACCAACGGGACGGTGCGGCCGCTCCACGCCGACCTGGAGGCGACCCTGTTCCGGGTGGCCCAGGAGGCGCTCGCCAACATCGCCAAGCACGCGCGGGCCGGCAAGGTCGGCATCACGCTGTCGTACATGGAGGAGATGGCGGTCCTCGACGTCATCGACGACGGGGTCGGTTTCGACCCGCCCGCCGCCGAGGCGGTGGCCGGCATCCGGGACGGCAACGGCCTGGGGCTGGTGGGCATGCGGACCCGTCTGGAGCGCGTGGCGGGCACCCTGGAGGTGGAGAGCGCTCCGGGTGAGGGCACCGCGATCAGCGCCTGCGTACCCTTCGAGTCACAGCACATGGAGTTCGGGAAGGCAGGTCCATGAACACGCAGGGCACCCCCATCCGCATCCTGATCGTGGACGACCATCCGGTGGTGCGGGACGGTCTGCGCGGATCGCTGGAGCGGGACGCCGCGTTCACCGTGACGGCCGAGGCGGCGGACGGCGAGGAGGCCGTGGCGCTCTACCGGGCGCACGCGGCCGACGTGGTGCTGATGGACCTGCGGATGCCGCGCATGGGCGGGGTGGAGGCCACCAAGCGCCTGATGGAACTGGACCCTTCGTGCCGGATCCTGGTCCTCACCACCTATGACACCGACAGCGACGTGGTCGGCGCGCTGGCCGCGGGCGCGACGGGCTATCTGCTGAAGGACACCTCGCGCGAGGAGCTGATCCGCGCGGTGCGTTCGGCGGCGGACGGGCAGTCGGTGCTCTCCCCCGCCATCACCAGCCGGGTGCTGAACCAGGTGCGCAGCAAGCCGCGCGGCCCGCTGAGCGAGCGGGAGCTGGAGGTGCTGCGGTTGATCGCGGAGGGGAACACCAACCGTCAGGTGGCCGGCAAGCTGGTGATCAGCCAGGCCACGGTGAAGACCCATCTGCTGCACATCTACGAGAAGCTGGGCGTCAACGACCGTGCCGCGGCCGTCGGCGAGGCGCACAAGCGGCAATTGCTCCAGTGACGGGCGGCGGTGCGGCGGGTGCGCCACCCCACCCCTGTTTCCCCCGTACCCGGTGGCAGAACTAGGGGTTGTTGGCGTCCGGTCGGCGAATCTACGGTGAGCGCATTGTCGGAACGCGGCCTGGGGAGTAATTGCCGTGAAGGAAATAGTCGACGCCGCTCTCGCCACGGAAGCCACCAGTTCGGATTTCTCCGCAATTCCTCTTCCCGAGTCCTATCGCGGTGCGGTGGTGCTCAAGGAGCAGACGGAAATGTTCGAAGGCATGGCGACCCGCGACAAGGAGCCGGTGAAATCACTCCACGTCCGTGAGGTGCCCACCCCTGAACCGGGTCCCGGCGAGGCGCTCATCGCCGTCATGGCCAGCTCCATCAACTACAACACGGTCTGGAGCTCGATCTTCGAGCCGATGCCGACCTTCGGGTTCCTGGAGCGCTACGCCCGCTCCGGCGACCCGTGGGCGGCCCGCCACGACCAGCCGTACCACGTGCTCGGCTCGGACCTCGCGGGTGTGGTGCTGCGCACCGGGCCCGGGGTGCGGGGCTGGAAGCCCGGCGACCGGGTGGTGGCGCACTGCCTGTCGATCGAGCTGACGCACCCGGACGGGCACGACGACGCGATGCTCGACCCCGAGCAGCGGATCTGGGGGTTCGAGACCAACTACGGCGGTCTGGCCGAGCTGTCGCTGGTCAAGACGAACCAGCTGATGCCGATGCCCGCCCACCTCACCTGGGAGGAGGCGGCGTCGCCGGGGCTGGTCAACTCCACGGCCTACCGCCAGCTCGTCTCCCGCAACGGGGCGGCCATGAAGCAGGGCGACGTCGTGCTCGTCTGGGGCGCGGCCGGCGGCCTCGGCTCGTACGCGACGCAGCTCGCCCTGAACGGCGGCGCCATCCCGGTGTGCGTGGTCTCCGGCAGCCGCAAGGCCGAACTGGTGCGCTCGCTCGGCGCGGAGCTCGTCATCGACCGCGCCGAGGAGGGCTACCGCTTCTGGCGCGACGAGCGCACGCCCGACCCGCGGGAGTGGAAGCGGTTCGGCTCCCGCATCCGTGAGCTGACCGGCGGCGAGGACCCGGACATCGTCTTCGAGCACCCGGGACGGGAGACGTTCGGGGCCAGTGTGTACGTCGCCCGCCGCGGCGGCACCGTCGTCACCTGCGCCTCCACCTCGGGATTCCAGCACGAGTACGACAACCGCTACCTGTGGATGGGCCTCAAGCGCATCATCGGCAGCCATTTCGCCAACTACCGGGAGGCGTGGGCGGCCAACCGCCTCGTCGCCCGGGGCATGGTCCATCCCACGCTGTCCACGGTGTACCCGCTGGACGAGGTGGGCGCGGCCGCGCAGTCCGTCCACCGCAACGAGCACAGCGGCAAGGTCGGTGTGCTGTGCCTGTCGCCGGGCGAAGGACTCGGCGTGCGCGACACCGAGAAGCGAGCCCGCCACCTCCCGGCGATCAACCGGTTCCGCACCGGCTGAGCCGCACCGCGGCCCCAGGAGCAGGCCGCCCGCGAGCGCGAACTGCGTGGCGTAGGAGCCGAGTCCGCCGCTCGCGCCCCAGATGAGCACGTTGTCGC
>NZ_RDBP01000049.1:90578-108990 GCF_008042045.1 Streptomyces sp. T39 | reverse complement strand
GTGCACCCCGACCCCGTGCGGGGACACCGGCAGCGGACGGCGTGACACGTCGGCGGGCCACTCTGCGTCAGCCGCGGCCGTGCGGGCCGCGACCGTCCAGAAAGCCGCGGGACGGCAGGTCCCGCCGCGCTCGCAAGGGACGAACACCGGTTCACCGGACCCCGATAGCGGGCAAAACGATCAGGGACGGTCCGAGAGCTGACGGTCGGCCCGGGAAGGAGCACCACCATGGCAACGCCTCTGTCCGCCGACAGATTACTGAAAGCGCTGCGCGACGAAGGCCTGCGCGTCGTCGAGCACCGGAGCTGGCGGACGCACAACCGCAACCACAAAGGCCCTTGGGGCCCGGTCAACGGGGTGATGATCCATCACACCGTCACCTCGGGAACCCAGAGCTCCGTCGAACTCTGCTACAACGGGCACTCCAGCCTGCCCGGACCACTGTGCCACGGCGTGATCGCCAAGGACGGCACCGTGTACCTGGTCGGCAACGGGCGGGCCAACCACGCCGGCCTCGGGGACGACGACGTGCTGCGGGCCGTCGTCAACGAGACGGCGCTGCCCGCGGACAACGAGGCCAACACCGACGGGAACCGGCACTTCTACGGTTTCGAGTGCGTCAACCTCGGTGACGGCAAGGATCCTTGGCCGGCCGCGCAGCTGGAGGCCATCGAGAAGGCGTCCGCCGCGATCTGCCGGGCGCACGGCTGGTCGCAGCGCTCGGTGATCGGCCACAAGGAGTGGCAGCCGGGAAAGGTCGACCCGCGCGGCTTCACGATGGACGCGATGCGCGACCGGATCGGGCAGCGGCTGGGCGGCAACCCCGACGGTCCGCCTGCTCCGCCGCCCCCGCCGCGGTACGAGCCCTTCCCCGGCGCGGCGTTCTTCCAGGTCGGCAGGCGCAGCGCGATCGTCACCGCGATGGGCAGGCGGCTGGTGGCCGAGGGCTGCGGCCGCTACGAGGTGGGGCCGGGGCCCGCCTGGTCGGAGGCCGACCGCAAGTCCTACGCCGCCTGGCAGCGCAAGCTGGGGTACTCGGGCGGGGACGCGGACGGCATCCCGGGCAAGACCAGCTGGGACAGGCTGAAGGTGCCCAACGTCTGACCGCCCGCCGCGGCGGGCGGTCCGGGCCGCGTCCCCCCGGGGGGCGCGGCCCGGACCGCCGTGCGCGCGGGCCGGCTCACCGGCCGCGCGAGGCCTCCAGCCACTCCAGTGCCCACGGCTCCAGGTCCAGCACGGCACGTTCCACGAGGACGGCCAGGTCACGGTGGGTCCATGCGTCCCCGTGCTCGGCACGCAGCTCCTCGCACAGCCTCAGCAGCTTCCTGACGGTGGGCAGGGACAGGCCGTACTCGTACGCGGTGTCCTCGATCAGCCGCTCCATGACGCTCATGCCGGGTCAACGAGCCGCGGGGGACGGGGGACACCGCGCTGCCGGGTCATCGGCATGCCTCAGGTCCGGCTCGCCGTGCAGTCCGCCGGTGTGGGTCTGCCCGTCGGCCAGGCGAGGCCCACGAAGCGGATGCGGCCGGGTGCGTCCGGGGAAAGCTCCACGACCGACACCGCCTTGTTGTAGGGGTTGCCGTAGTTGTCGAGGCAGATCCAGCCGCTCGCGCCCTCGACCTTGCCCATGCCGTGCAGCCGCAGCCACGCGTCGCCGATACGGCCGAGGGCGGGGATGACGGGGTCGCTGTCGTCGCGCATCCGGATGGCGGTGATCGCGGTGAGGCCCGCGTCGTAGAAGGTGATGGTCCGCGAGTCGGTGAGCTCCACCTCGCCGATGTCGCCGGCCTCCTTGCTCGCGACCAGGTCGGCCAGGGTGCGGTAGGCGGCGGCCGAACCGCCGGTGGCGGGGGCCCGGGGCCCGGTCCAGGCGTCGGGATGGGCGACCGCCGCGTACTGGAGGGTGACGCCCTTGCGGAAGGCGTCCCAGTCGAGGAGCGCGTCGGAGGAGAGGGTGGAGGCGCCGGATCCGGTGATGACGGTGTACTTCTTCTCGGTGCAGCCCCGGTTGCCGAGCTCGTTCACGAACTGCCGCAGCTGGACGGGGCGTCCGGCGAAGTAGACGACCCGGGCGGGCGAGGTGCAGATCGTGTCGACCATCTGGTCGAAGGCGTTGGCGGTGGTGCCCTCCTCGTGGAACTCGTCGGGGGCACGGAACTGCTCGGGCGCCCTGGGCGATCCGGCGGTCCGTTCGGCGAAGGCCCGCTTGAGGGCGTCGACGTAGTTGTCCCCGGTGCGGACGTCCTCGACGACGAGCGTGTGCTTCGGGTCGATGTCCTGGTGGAAGTGGGACAGGGCGCGGGCCTGGTCGGTGGTGGTGGGCACCACGCGGGCGAGACCGGGGTAGGCGTCCGGGCGGGCGGCGCTGTTGCCGAGGTCGTCGGCGGTGATGGGCCCGCCGACGACGGGGATGCCGCGCTCGCGGGTGAGGTAGGCGATGGCCGCCTGGGTGGTCGCGGTGGAGACGTCGAAGCCGATGACGGCCCGCAGGTTGTCCTTGCCCGACTCCGACATGTCGCCGAGCTGTTCGGCCACGGCGCGCCAGTGGTCGTGGTTGCGGCCGGGGTTGGCGAGCAGCAGCCGTATCGCGGGCTTCTTGCTGTTGGAGTCGTGGTTGGCGCGGTACTGGGCGAGGTAGGCGCCCTGGACCTCGTGCAGGGTCTTCCGCTGCTCGAAGGGCTGGGCCGCGGTCATGGGGAGCATCACGGCGACGGAGACGTGCGGTTCGTCCCGGATGCGTTCGTTCTCGGCCTTGATGCGGGCGCTGACGGCGGCGAGGTTGTCGGCGAAGACGAAGCTGCCGTCGGTGACCCCGGTGCACTCCTCGCGGCCGTCCGGGCCGCGTTCCTCGATGCCCTGCCCGCAGGACGGGTCGGGTCCGAGGACGGCGAACGCGATCCAGGCCGCGCCGCCCAGCACGACGAGCGCGCCGAGGAGGGCGGCCGCCTTGGTGAGCGGGCCGCCGGGGAGTCTGCGGAGGAACGACGTCATGACGGATCCCCTTCCGGGACGGGCAGGCCGGGGGCCTGGACCCCGGCCCGCAGACGGGCCGGCCAGGCGGCGGACGCCTCGCGGTAGGCGGCGTGCGCGGCCCTGTTGCCGTACAGCGTCTCCAGCGCGATGCGGACGGTGGTCAGTTCGTCCTCGCGGGGCGCGAGGGTCAGCGGGTCGGACAGGCGCCACAGCAGGGGGACGAGACTGGCGACGGCTTCGTGCTGCGGGCTGGGCCGGTCACTGCCGCAGGCGGTGCAGGACAGGGGCGCCGCCGGGGCCGGCGGCCGGTAGCCCGGCCGGGGACGGGGCGCGGAGCAGACCGTGTTGAGCGTGGTCAGCCACTGGGCGGGGGCGGCGCCGGTGAAGCGGTGGTGGAGTGCGCAGACGACCTCCTCGGTGCGGCCGAGCGCGAGGGTGTGGTGGAGGTAGGTGTCGCCGCGCGGGTCGCACAGGGAGCGCAGCCGCAGCTGGGTGTCGCGCCAGCGCTCGTGGGTCGCGGTGGCGGCGAACCGGTGGCGCAGCACCAGGTCGAGGGCGCGGTCCCCGTCGAGGCAGGAGGCGCGGCGGTGGTCGTCGGTCTCGCGGACGCGCGCGGCGACGAGGTCCGCGGAGTGGTCCTCGGGGTGGGCGAAGGTCCACAGGCCGCGCCGGGTCGCGGCGTCGGCGGCGGCGGACAGCAGCACCAGCCGTTCCCGCATGACCGGGTCGGGCAGCAGTTTGGCGAGCAGTTCGGGTGCGGCCGCGTCGAGGAGGTCCGCGGTGTCCAGGTTTCCGGTCTCCCGGACGCGGCGGACGGCGGTGTCGGCGAGGGTCCGCGCGCTGGCGGCACGGCCGCCGCTGTAGCGGGCGACCAGCCGGGGCAGGTGGTCGGGGTAGTCGACGGGGCTGAGCATCTCGGCGATGTGCGCGGGCTCCACGTCGGGGATGCGCAGCACGAGCGAGCCGGCCGCCGGTACGGCGCCGGCGGCGTCCGTGAGCGGCGGGTGCGGTGCGCCGCGGCCGAGCAGGGTGGCGAGGACGACGGGCCGGGTCACCGGTCCGGGCCGGGGGCCGCCCGCGCCCTGCTCCAGCAGGGCGAGGAAGGCGCGGCCGGTCGCCGTGTGGGCGTTGTCCACCAGGAGCAGGGGACGCGGTTTGCGGTTGAGCCGCCGCAGACGGCCGTAGTTGCCGTCGATGTCGTCGAGGAGGGCGGCCACCAGGTGCTCCTCGGCGGTCCGCCGCCGGTCGTCCAGGCGCCGGAAGACCCGCACGAACTGGAACAGGCGCTGGAGCGGGTCGCCCTGGTAGCCCTGCGATCCGTGGAGCCTGGCTCCCCACCAGGCGAGGGCGCCCTTGTCCGGTTCGCTGCGGAGCAGCTGCTGGCGGGCGGCGTCGAGGACGATGCCGGCGAGGGAGTCGAGGCCGGGTACGGCCGAGAGCACCTGCGGCAGGTTGTCGGTGACGAGGTCGAACCAGCGGCCGAGGCTCTCGCGGCGGCGGCGTGGATCCGCGTCCTCGGCGGTGACCAGGGTGCGCAGGTCGGCCTCGGCGCGGCGCAGGTCGGGCGGCCGCACGTCCCGTTCGTCGGCGTTCAGCGGACGCCACGCGCTCACCACCAGCAGCCCGAGGGAGAGCCGCGGGAAGGCGAGCGCCCTGCCGAAGTGGCGCACGTCCAGTCCGAGCCGGTACGCCAGCACGTACAGCAGCTGGGTGAGGTGGGAGGCGTTCGGGGCGTCCTCGTCGGCCAGGTCGGCGACGCCCGGTTCGCCGAACCCGGGCGCGTCGAGGTCCACCCGGGCGAGCGGGACGCGCCCGTTGTAGGCGTCGTGGACGGCGTCGATCAGCGCGGTCCGGCCGCTGCCGCGGCCGCCGACGATCTCGACGACCGGAGCGCCCGCCGGGAAGGCGAAGGGGACCTGGTAGTTGCCGGTGTGATGGAGTCCGACGAGCCGGGGCACGAAGTCCTCGTGCAGTGTCTGCTGGCCGTACAGTCTCCCGCCCATCCCGCTCCCCCGTCTCCCCGGCACGGCGAGGAGATCAACTCGCCGTGCACTGAGGGAACTTACCCGTCGGGGAGGCGGATCACGAGGCTTGTGCGGGCCTGTTCCGCACCGTGCAGAACTGTGACGTGACAGTGTGTCAGCTACACCGCCGGGGCTACTCCTCGCCGTGCCACAGGGTGGTGATGTTGCAGAATTCGCGGATGCCGTGGCCGGAGAGCTCCCGGCCGTATCCGGACCGCTTCACTCCGCCGAAGGGCAGGGCGGGGTGGGAGGCGGTCATGCCGTTGAAGAACACCCCGCCGGCCTCGATGTCCCGGGAGAAGAGCTCCTGTTCCGCCCGGTCGCGGGTCCAGGCGTTGGAACTCAGCCCGAAGGGCGTGTCGTTGGCGAGGGCGACGGCCTCCTCCGGGCCGGCGACCCGGTACAGGGTGGCGACGGGCCCGAAGGCCTCCTCGCGGTGGATGCGCATGGCCTCCGTCACCCCGGTGAGCACCGTGGGTTCGTAGTACCAGCCCCGCTCCGCCCCAGGGGGACGCCGTCCGCCGCAGGTCGCCTCGGCACCGTGGCCCACGGCGTCGTCGACGAGTTCCTCCAGGTCGGCGCGGCCCTGCTCGGTGGCGAGGGGCCCGACATCGGTCGACTCGTCCATGGGGTCGCCGACCCTCAGCTCCCGCATGGCCGCGGTGAACCGGTCGCGGAACGCGTCGTGGACGTCCTCGTGGACGATGAACCGCTTGGCGGCGATGCACGACTGCCCGTTGTTCTGGACACGTGCGGTGACCGCGGTGGCGACCGCGCGGTCGAGGTCGGCGGAGGGCATCACGATGAAGGGGTCGCTGCCGCCGAGCTCCAGGACCGTCCTCTTGATCTCGTCACCGGCGACCGCGGCCACCGCCCGGCCCGCCGGCTCGCTGCCGGTCAGGGTGGCCGCGGCGACCCGCGGGTCGCGCAGGATCCCCTCCACGGCACCCGAGCCGACCAGCAGGGTCTGGAAGCAGCCCTCGGGGTATCCGGCGCGGCGGAACAGGTCCTCCAGGTAGAGGGCCGTCTGCGGCACGTTGGACGCGTGCTTGAGGAGGCCGGTGTTGCCCGCCATCAGCGCGGGTGCGGCGAACCGGACCACCTGCCAGAGCGGGAAGTTCCACGGCATGACGGCGAGGACGACGCCGAGCGGCCGGTACCGCACGACGGCGCGGGAGGCACCGGAGTCGTGGACGTCGGCCTCGTCGGGGTGCTCGTCGGCGAGCAGGCCGGCGGCGCGCTCCGCGTACCAGCGCATCGCCTTCGCGCACTTGGCGGCCTCCGCGCGGGCGGCGGTGACGGGCTTGCCCATCTCGGTGGTCATCGTGCGCGCGATCGCGTCGCGGTCCTCGTCGAGCAGATCGGCGGCGCGGTTCAGCAGCGCGGACCTCTTCTCGAACGAGGTGGTGCGGTGGTGGGTGTACGCGGCCGCCGCGACGGCGATCCGACGTTCGACGTCGCCGTCGTCGAGGGCGTCGAAGGTCTTGAGCGTCTCCCCCGTGGCGGGGTCGACGGTGGCGATGGGCATGGACTCTCCTGTGGTTGCTCGGGCCGGCGTCCCGCCGCGGCCCGTGCGCGGCACGGGCCCGGCGGACAGGGGGGTGGAGGGTTTCCGGGAGGCCGCGCTGGCCTTCGGCGGTGTCGACCTGGTCGTCAACAACGCCGGCATCTCCATCTCCAAGCCGCTGCTGGAGACCACCGCCCGGGACTGGGACCTGCAGCACGACATCATGGCCCGCGGCTCGTTCCTCGTCTCCCGCGAGGCCGCCCGGCTGATGGCCGCGCAGAAACTCGGCGGCGACATCGTCTACATCGCCTCCAAGAACGCCGTCTTCGCCGGCCCCAACAACATCGCCTACTCCGCCACCAAGGCCGACCAGGCCCACCAGGTGCGTCTGCTCGCCGCCGAGCTGGGCGAGCACGGCATCCGCGTCAACGGCGTCAACCCCGACGGCGTGGTCCGCGGTTCCGGCATCTTCGCCGGCGGCTGGGGCGCCCAGCGCGCCGCCACCTACGGCATCGAGGAGGACGAGCTCGGCGAGTTCTACGCCCAGCGCACCATCCTCAAGCGCGAAGTCCTGCCCGAGCACGTCGCGAACGCCGTCTTCGCCCTCACCGGCGGCGAGCTCACCCACACCACCGGGCTCCACATCCCCGTCGACGCCGGCGTCGCCACCGCCTTCCTGCGCTGACACCCACAGACGCCTGCCGCCCGGCCCGCCTGACCCGGCCGAGCCGCGGGCAGGCCGGCGGCGGACTTCCCGCAGAGCCATCCATCCCCCGCACAGGGCTCTGCCCCGCCGCCGGCCACCAAGCCAACCCGCCCCACAGGGCCACCCCGAGGACCCCACATGACCACCAGACCCAGCTCCCACGTCTACCCCTCCGCATACGCCGCCGTGGATCTCGGAGCCACCAGCGGCCGCGTCATGCTGGGCCGCGTGGGCAGGGGACACCTCGACCTCACCGAAGTCCAGCGGTTCGACAACACACCACTCCACCTCGCCGACGGACTGCACTGGAACATCACCGCACTCTTCCAGAGCACCCTCGACGGACTACGCGCCGCAGGAGCGGTCGCCGACATCGCGTCCATCGGCATCGACACCTGGGCCGTCGACTACGGCCTGCTCGACACCGACGGCACCCTCATCGGCCCCCCGTACCACTACCGCGACTCCCGCACCGCCCCCGTAGCCGACGACCTGGCCGAATCCCTCGGCGCCCGCGAGCTCTACCGCATCACCGGCCTGCAGCATCTCCCGTTCAACACCATCTTCCAGATCGCCGCCCACCGGAGGACGGCGGCCTTCGACAACGCGGACAAGCTCCTCCTCATCCCCGACCTGCTCACCAACTGGCTCACCGGCACACTCGGCACGGAGGAGACGAACGCCTCCACGACGGGCCTGTTCGACGCGAGCAGCGCGACCTGGTCTCCCCACCTGCTCCAGCGGCTCGGTGTCCGCCCGTCGCTTCTCCCACCCCTGCGCAGGCCCGGAGACGACGCCGGCACACTCCTCCCGCATGTCGCCGCCGCAACCAGCCTTCCCGACAGCACACCCTTGACCGCAGTCGCCTCCCACGACACCGCCTCCGCAGTCGCCGCCGTCCCCGCGCAGGACGACCACTTCGCGTACATCTCCTGCGGCACCTGGTCCCTCGCCGGACTGGAACTCGACACACCAGTCCTCACCGAGGCCTCCCGGCAGGCCAACTTCACCAACGAACGCGGCGTGGACGGCACCATCCGCTACCTGCGGAACATCATGGGCCTGTGGCTACTCGAAGAATGCCGCCGCGCATGGCACGACCAAGGGCTGCCCACCCACCTGTCCGGCCTGCTCACCGCATCCGAGCGCGCGGAGCCCTTCGCCTCCGTCATCGACCCCGACGACCCGTCCTTCCTCGCCCCCGGCGACATGCCGCACCGCATCCGCGACTTCTGCCGGCAGCGAGGTCAACGCGTCCCCACCAGCCAGGGCGCCGTCGTGCGATGCATCCTGGAGAGCCTCGCCCTGGCACACCGCACCGTGTTCTCCGAAGCCGCCGCACTGGCCCGACGCACCATCACCAGAATCCACCTCGTCGGCGGCGGATCCCGCAACGCGCTGCTCTGCCAGCTCACCGCGGACGCCACCGGTCTGCCGGTCACCGCGGGCCCGGCGGAGGCCACCGCGATCGGCAACGTCCTCGTCCAGGCACGCGCGGCCGGGGCCGTCAGCGACCTGGCGCACATGCGGACACTCATCGCGGACACGCAGGCCCTGCGCGAGTACACGCCCCGAGGACGGCAGGCCGACTGGGACGCTGCCGCGTCCCGGCTACGGCCGTGAACCACGCCGACCGGACCCCGATCTCCGGATCGACCGGCCCCGGGATCAAGGACGTGGCCCAGTACGCGGACGTGTCCGTGGGCACCGTCTCCAACGTGCTCAACCACCCTCAGCGCGTCTCGGAACGCACCAGGGAACGGGTCCAGCACGCCATCCGGGAACTCGGGTATGTCCGCAGCGAGAACGCCCGGCAACTGCGCGGCGGAAGAAGCCGCATGCTCGCCCTCCTGGTCCTCGACCTGGCGAACCCCTTCTATGTCGAGATCGCCCGCGGCGCCCAGGAGGCGGCACGAGCCGCCGGGTTGGGGGTCATGGTCTGCAGCAGCGGCCCGGACGGCGCGGACGAGTCGCACTACCTCAGCCTGTTCGCCGAGCACCGGGTGCGAGGTGTCCTCGTCACCCCGGCGGCCACCACGACCCCAGTTCTCGGAACCCTCCGCCGACAGGGCATCCCCTACGTGTTGGTGGACGGGGCTCCCGCCGCGACTGACGCCTGCTCCGTGGCCGTCGACGACATCGTGGGCGGTGAGATGGCCGGCCGCCACCTCGCTGCTGCGGGCCATCGGTCGATCGCGTACGTCAGAGGAGACGCGCAGCTGCATCAGGTCAGCGACCGCAGGACAGGCATCCTTCGCGCCCTGAACGCAGCGGGTGAGTCGGCCGGTGTCACGGAGATCTCGTCTCACACTTCAGGAGTGGCAGGCGGCCGGGACGCGTTCGCACGCATTCTCGGCCTGCCCGATCGGCCAACGGCGGTCTTCTGCTCCAACGACCTGATCGCCCTGGGAGTCCTGCAGGCCGCCTACGAGGCCGGCATCAGCGTGCCGGGTGAGCTGGCCATCGTCGGCTACGACGACATCGAGTACGCCGCCTCGGCAGCCGTACCGCTCACCTCCGTGCGCCAGCCGGCGCGTGAGCTGGGCTTCCGGGCCGTCGACCTTCTCCTCAACGAGATCGACAACACCGACGGAACCCACTGTCACAGAGACGTCGTCCTGCTCCCCGAACTCGTCGTGAGGAAATCGACAGGCCTCTGATGCGGCCCACACCCATGCCAGCCAGTGAGGACGTTCGCTTCGATGGCGCGGTCTTGTACTGGCGATGCACAACTAAAGGAATATTGGCCCTTCTTGGGGTAGCGTCCCAGCTCAGCAAGTGTGGACCCCGCGCCCGCGGAGATGCTCCGTGCCACCACCTGAGCCGGGTTTCCCGCGGGCGGCCGACCCCGCGCCCGCGGGGCTGCTCCGGACCGGGGCCCCGCAGGAATGCTCGAGTGCTCCAAGAAGGCGCCTGACCCGGGGAAAACCCCAGGTCAGGCGCCTTCTTTCCCGCCGCTAGAAGAAGCCGAGCTTCTTCGGTGAGTAGCTGACCAGCAGGTTCTTCGTCTGCTGGTAGTGGTCCAGCATCATCCTGTGCGTCTCGCGCCCGATGCCGGACTGCTTGTAGCCGCCGAAGGCGGCGTGGGCGGGGTAGGCGTGGTAGCAGTTCGTCCAGACGCGGCCCGCCTGGATCGCGCGGCCCGCGCGGTAGGCGGTGTTCGCGTCGCGGGTCCAGACGCCGGCGCCCAGCCCGTACAGGGTGTCGTTGGCCTTGGCGATCGCGTCGTCGAAGTCGGAGAACGACGTCACCGCGACGACGGGGCCGAAGATCTCCTCCTGGAAGACCCGCATCCGGTTGTCGCCCTCGAAGACCGTGGGCTGGACGTAGTAGCCGCCCGCCAGCTCGCCGCCGTGCTCGATGCGCTGACCACCCGTCAGGATCTTGGCGCCCTCCTGCTGCCCGATGTCGAGGTAGGAGAGGATCTTCTCCAGCTGGTCGTTGGACGCCTGCGCTCCGATCATGGTGTCCGTGTCCAGGGGGTGGCCGGGGACGATGGCCTCGGTCCGGGCGATGCCCGCCTCCAGGAACTCGCCGTAGTGGCCCCGCTGGATCAGCGCCCGCGACGGGCAGGTGCACACCTCGCCCTGGTTGAGGGCGAACATGGTGAAGCCCTCCAGGGCCTTGTCGCGCAGGTCGTCGTCGGCGCGGGAGACGTCGTCGAAGAAGATGTTGGGCGACTTGCCGCCGAGTTCGAGGGTGACCGGCTTGATGTTCTCGGAGGCGTACTGCATGATCAGCCGCCCCGTCGTGGTCTCCCCGGTGAAGGCGATCTTCGCGACGCGCGGGCTGGAGGCCAGCGGCTTGCCCGCCTCCACGCCGAAGCCGTTGACGACGTTCAGCACACCGGGCGGCAGCAGGTCGGCCACCAGGCTCAGCCAGACGTGGATCGACGCGGGGGTCTGCTCGGCCGGCTTGAGCACCACCGCGTTGCCCGCGGCCAGGGCGGGCGCCAGCTTCCAGGTGGCCATCAGGATGGGGAAGTTCCACGGGATGATCTGCGCGACCACACCCAGCGGCTCGTGGAAGTGGTACGCGACCGTGTCGTCGTCGAGCTCGCTGAGCGCGCCCTCCTGAGCACGCAGCGCGCCCGCGAAGTAGCGGAAGTGGTCGACGGCGAGCGGGATGTCGGCGGCCAGCGTCTCGCGCACCGGCTTCCCGTTGTCCCAGGTCTCGGCGACGGCGAGCTTCTCCAGGCCGGCCTCCATGCGGTCGGCGATCTTCAGGAGGATGCCGGCCCGCTCCGCCGCCGACGTCCTGCCCCAGGCGGGCGCCGCCGCGTGGGCCGCGTCCAGCGCCTTCTCGACGTCCTCGGCGGTGCCCCGCGCGATCTCGGTGAACGGGCGGCCGTCGACCGGACTGGGGTTCTCGAAGTACTGCCCGCGGGCGGGCGCGACGTACTCCCCGCCGATCCAGTGGTCGTAACGGGACTCGTACGAGACGACCGCGCCGTCGGTGTTCGGCTTCGCGTATCGGGTCATGTCCTGGGCCTCCCGGTGTGCGCGCGCCGCCCGCCGTCGGGCGACGCTCGCGAGGAGGCTAGGAGCCGTGACGTTGCAACCGCGTTGCGTCCCTCACCCCCGCTGCCACGCGTCCAGCGCGGCGGCCCGGGCGAGCGCCGGAGCCCGCTGGGAGCAGGGCAGCGCGGCGGCGAGCGCCCGCCAGACGGGCAGGTCCTCGCCGCCCCAGGCGCTGTACGCCCAGTCGGCGAGCAGCGCCGGATCGCCGCGGGCGACCAGGGCGGCCCGCAGCCCGTCCGCGAGCCGGTCGCGCAGCCGTGACACCGCGGGCGCCCGCGACTGCGGCAGCAGCGGCCCCGCGTACGCGCCGAGCGCACCCGTCAGGGCGCCCGCCGCCAGCCGGCGGGTCACGGTGTCGAAGTCCGCCTCCACGGGCAGCGCGAGCCGGTACGGACGCGACCGCAGCACATCGGGGCCCAGCAGGCGCCGCAGCCGGGACAGTTCGGCACGCAGGGTGACCGGTGTGACGCGCTCGTCCTCGTACAGCTCGACCAGGAGTTCGTCGCCGCCGATGCCCTCGGGCCGGCCGGCCAGCACGGTGAGGATCTCGCTGTGCCGGCGCGACAGCCGCAGCCTGCGTCCGCCCGCGGTCAGCAGCGCCTCGTCCCGGCCCAGCGCCGTCAGGCGGGCGCACGGGTCCGGGGCGGGCGGTGCGAGCAGCGCCAGTTGGGACTCGGCCGCGCGCGCCACCGCTCCGACGAACGCCAGACTGTGCGGGTGGGCGAGCCGGTCGCCGCCGGTGATGTCCACGGCGCCCAGCACCCGGCCGGTCGCCGGGTCGTGGATCGGTGCCGCCGCGCAGGTCCAGGACTGCACGGGCCTGAGGAAGTGCTCGGCCGCGAACACCTGCACCGGCCGGCCGACGGCGATCGCGGTGCCCGGCGCGTTGGTCCCCGCGGCCGTCTCGGCCCAGCGTGCCCCCGGCACGAAGTTCATCGTGTCCGCCCTGGCCAGGGTCGCGGCCGGCCCCTCCACCCAGAGCAGCCGCCCGTGCGCGTCGCACACGGCGACGAGATGCTCGCCGTCCCGCGCGTACGCGCCGGTCAGTTCGCGGATGACCGGCATCACCCGGGCGAGGGCGTGGGCGTCGCGGTAGGCGCCGAGGTCCTCGCCGTCCAGCTCCACTCCGGCGACCCCCTCGGGACTGACCCTGGCGCGCGCCGACCGGCGCCAGGAGTCGGCCACCTCGGGACGCACCGGCAGCTCGACTCGGCCCGCCGTCAGGTACGCGTCGTAGGCCCTGCGCAGTGCCGCGCTCCGCTCCGCGGGGTCGGCTCCGGGCTCCAGGGCCACCCATGAGTCGCTCACTTCGGCCTCCCTGCGACCCATCGTGACCCGGTGGACGGCGGCCGACAAGCGTCCGGGGCGCCCCTCTTCGTCCGTCCCTCCGTGGCTTCTGCGGACCGCGAGGGGCGGACGCGGCCCGGCTCCGCCGGCGGGCCTCCGCGCACGTGCCGGGGGAGCGGGCCGGTTGCGGAGAAGCCCCCGGTCCCGGCGAAGCCGCGGGTCCGGTGCCCGTCAGGCGAAGTTCACCAGCCGGATGTAGCGGGTCCAGTCCCACAGCGGCCCCGGGTCGGTGTGCGTGGCGCCCGGCACCTCGTGGTGGCCGATGATGTGCGCGCGGTCCTTCGGGATGCCGTAGCGGTCGCAGACGTACGCGGTCAGCGCGGCGGAACGCTCGTACAGCGCATGGGTGAAGTACGCGGGGCGGTCCACCCAGCCCTCGTGCTCGATGCCGATGCTGCGGGTGTTGTAGTCCCAGTTCCCGGCGTGCCAGGCGATGTCGCGCTCCTGCACGCACTGGGCGACGTGCCCGTCTGACGAGCGGACGACGTAGTGGGCGGACACCTTGCGGGCGGGGTCCTTGAAGATCGACAGGGTGTCCGCGTACGTCTCCTGGGTGACGTGGACGACGACGAAGCGGATGGGGTACGCCGTCGGCCTGCTCGACGCCGTGCGGTTGGACGTCGCCGCGGCGCCCCGGAGCAGGTGTCTGCGGTCCATGGGACCTCTCCTGTCGGTGTGACCTGTGGGGGTGTCAGGGACCATGAGCATCCCGTGCCGGGGGCCGCGCGGCACGGAGCCACGCGACACCGGCGGTGCGGATGTCGCGGGCCCCTGCCGGCGGCCGGCCGGCGGAGCGAGCCCATACGGTACTGGCGCGGCACCTCTCGCGACAGATGGCCCGCACCGGCAACAGGGTTGCAGGGCAGGGGAGTTGGCGCCCGAGGGGGCGCTCGCGCACGGTGGCGGGGGTCTCCGTGCGGCCACGCTCCCCCCGGGGAGTCCTTGTGCGCGCACGCCCCCGGGAGCCTCCGTGCGCCCCCGGCGGCACCCCGCCTCAGGCGCCGCCCGGCTCCGTCGCGATCTCCGGGGGCGGCTCGGACGCCGAGTCCAGGGCCGTCGCAGGGTCGGGCGACGGCGGGCCCGCGGGCGCCCAGACCTCCCCCTCCCTGCGGTACGGCCACCAGCTCCCGTCCGGGCCCAGCCGCAGCTGGAGACCCTCGCCGACGACCGTCCAGCGCGAGGCTCCCGCGGCTCGCAGCCGAGGCCGCCCGGCCTCCCCGGCGGGAGCGTCCCACGCCGACTCCAGCGCCGCCGTCGCCCGCGCCAGCAGAGCCCCGCCGGGCGTGAAGTCCGTCTCCAGGACGGCGAGTCCGGCCGCTCCGCCGTGACGCCAGGCCCGGGCCGCGAGCTCCAGCCCGGCGCGTGAGCGACCGGTCGCCGCGGCCAGCCGCGCCGCCACCGCCGGCGGCGGGGAGGCCGCCGCCAACCGCACCGCGTCCTGGTCCGGGGTGAGAGCGGCCTGCAAAGGCTGCTCGGCGTGCGCGGGGGCGAGGGCCCGCGCCAGCAGCGCCAGGGCGCGTGCGGCGGCGTCCTGGGCCAGGAACTCCAGGGCCTCCGGGTCCACGCCGGGGGCCGGCGGCGTCCCGGTGTCGAGAGCGGGCGGGCGGCCGGCCCCGGCGGGCAGCGCCGGCCCGTCGGGGAGCGCGGGCAGGATGCCCGACGCCGCGAACGCCTCGTCCGCCCGGACCGACGACCCGGGCTCCGGGCCGCCGGACGCCGCGGGTCCGGACGGCACGGCGGCCCGGGCGGCGCTGCGGGACTGGAGGTCGTCCAGCAGCCGCCGTTCCCCGCGTCCGCGCAACAGCAGCAGCACGAAGGGATCCTGGTCCAGCAGCCGGGCGACCTGGTAGCAGAGCGCCGCCGTGTGCGGGCACAGGTCCCACGCCTCGCAGGAGCACTCGGGCTCCAGATCCCCGATGCCGGGCAGCAGTTCCACCCCGGCCGCGGCCGCGTCCTCCACCAGATGCGGTGGCATGTCGTGGTCGAGCAGCGCCGCGATGTGACCTGAGCGCTCCACCGCCACACCGAGGAAGCGGTCCCACTCCTCCTCGCGCAGGACCGGGAGCAGCACGTCGCCGCGGTACGCCGTGCCGTCACGGTCGCGCACCACGGCGGTGATCCGCCCCGGCCGGACGGTGACCGCCCCCACCGCTCCCGAACGGGCCTGCCGCCGACCGCGCTTCAGCTGCTCGCCGTCGAGCGCGGAGTCCTCCAGGGCCCCCAGCCACACCTGTCCCCACCAGCTCGCGGCGAAGCCGCGGCCACGCGCCGGGGGCAGCGCGTCGAACGTCCGCTCGCCGTCGTCCCCTCCGGTCGCCGCCCGCTCCTCGTCGTGCCCGTGACTCATCGTCCGCTCCCTCGCAGTTCCACGAGCTCCGCCAGCTCCGCGTCGGTCAGTTCCGTGAGTGCCGCCTCGCCGGCGCCGAGCACCGCGTCGGCCAGCTCCCGCTTGCGGTCGAGCATCTGCGCGATCCGGTCCTCGACGGTGCCCTCGGCGATCAGCCGGTGCACCTGCACGGGCCGGTCCTGTCCGATCCGGTAGGCGCGGTCGGTGGCCTGCGCCTCGACGGCCGGGTTCCACCAGCGGTCGTAGTGGACGACGTGCTCGGCGCGGGTCAGGTTCAGACCGGTGCCCGCGGCCTTCAGCGACAGCAGGAAGACGGGTACGTCGCCCTGCTGGAAGCGGTTCACCATGGCCTCCCGTTCGCCCACCGGGGTCCCGCCGTGCAGGAACTGCGTCCGCACGCCGCGGCTCGTGAGGTGCGTCTGCAGCAGCCGTGCCATCTGCACGTACTGGGTGAACACGAGCACGCTCGCGCCCTCCGAGAGGATCGTGTCCAGCAGCTCGTCCAGCAGTTCGAGCTTCCCGGAGCGGCCCGCGAGGACCGGCCCGTCCTCCTTGAGGTACTGCGCGGGGTGGTTGCAGATCTGCTTCAGGCCCGTGAGCAGTTTGACGACGAGCCCGCGGCGCTCCATTCCGCCGGCGTCGGACACGGCGGCCAGCGCCTCCCGCACGACCGCCTCGTAGAGCCCGGCCTGTTCGGCGGTCAGGGACACGGCACGGTCGGTCTCCGTCTTCGGCGGCAGCTCGGGGGCGATCCCCGGATCCGACTTGCGGCGGCGCAGCAGGAACGGCCCGACGAGTGCCGACAGCCGGGCCGCCGCTGCTGGGTCGGTGCCGCCCTCGACGGCATCGGCCCAGCACCTGCGGAAGGTACCGAGACGGCCGAGCAGCCCCGGCGTGGTCCAGTCGAGGATCGCCCACAGCTCGGAGAGGTTGTTCTCCACGGGAGTGCCGCTGAGCGCGACCCGGGCCCGGCTCCCGATGGTGCGCAGCCGGCGGGCGGTGGCCGCGTAGGGGTTCTTGATGTGCTGCGCCTCGTCGGCGACGAGCAGCCCCCAGCCGGTGTCCGCGAGCCGTTCGGCCTCCAGCCGCATGGTGCCGTACGTGGTCAGCACGACCTCGTCGGGCGCCAGGTCCGCCAGGGACCGGGACGCGCCGTGGAAGCGGCGAACGGGGGTGCCGGGCGCGAAACGCTCGATCTCGCGCTGCCAGTTGCCCATCAGGGACGTCGGGCAGACGACGAGCGCCGGTCCGGCGGCCGACGGATCCGTCTGCCGGTGCAGGTGAAGGGCGATCAGGGTGATCGTCTTGCCGAGGCCCATGTCGTCGGCGAGGCAGGCGCCGAGTCCGAGCGAGGTCATGCGGTGCAGCCAGTTCAGGCCGCGCAGCTGGTAGTCGCGCAGTGTGGCCGCGAGCGCCGCCGGCTGCGCGATGTCCGGGCCGAGGGGGCCCGGGCCGGCGGAGCCCTCCGGATCGGCGAGGGCGCTGCGCAGGCGTTCCAGCGCGCCGGTGGCCGTGACCTCGACGCGCCACCCGCCCACCTCGGCCGATCCGGTCAGCGCGGCGGCGAGCGCGTCCACGGGGGAGAGCCGGTGGTCCTCGGACTCCCTGGCGCGGCGCACCTCCTCGGGGTCGATCAGCACCCATTCGTCCCGCAGCCGCACCAGCGGTCGTCCCGACTCCGCGAGCCGGTCCAGCTCGGCGCGGGTGATCTGCCGGTCGCCGAGGGCGAAGCGCCAGTCGAAGGCGAGCAGGGCGTCCGCCGACAGGAAGGACGGCAGGCCGGAGGACTCGTGCCCGGTGCGCGGCCGCCCGGCGCCGGCCGCGTCGTCCGCCGCGTCGTCCGCCGCGGCCGCGGTGCCGCCGACGACGGCGCGCGCGGTCAGGCCGCGTGCCAGCCGCCGGGGCCAGTGGACCTGGAGACCGGTCGCGGCGAGGGCCTGCGCGGCGTGGCCGAGGAGGTCCGTGACCTCCTCGTCGGCGAGGTCGATGGCGTCGGGCACCGCCGCGTGCAGCAGCGGCGCGAGCGGCGGCCAGGCGTGGGCCGCCCTGCGCAGCGCCAGCAGCGCGTCGAACCGCGCCCGCGGGCCGAAGGCCGCCGCGGGCCCTCCGGTGCCGGACCAGACGTCGGCGGCGTCGGCGACGACCGCCGCGTCGGCGACACTGTGCATCTGCACCACCGCACGGAAGGACGGGCCTGCGCCGTCGGCGTCCGCCGCGTCGAGTCCGAGGACCTCGACGCGCAGCGACAGCCGCACGCCGGCGTCGTGCCCGGCGGCGATGTCGGCGGCCCACGCCCGGTGGCCGGGCAGGTGCTGCGGCTCGGCGGCCGTGTACGCCGGACCTCCGGCGGCCCGGACGGCCGCGGGGGAGCGCGGCAGCGTGTCGGCCACGGCGTCGGTGAACTCCCGCAGCAGCCGCTCCGGTTCGGGCATCAGCAGCGGGTCCGCGTCCGGGTCCGGCGGTACGGCGTGCGCGGACGGGGGCATGGACGCGGCGAGCCGGCGCAGCGCGCCGAGGTCCTCGGGAGCGAGCGGGCCCATCCGCCAGGCGTCCGCGTCCGTGGCGCTGAGGCCGGGCAGCAGCAGGCCGCGGGCGGCCAGGTGCAGCGCGAGGACGGTGGCGGCGCCCCAGAACGAGGCCGCGGCGGACGCGGTGGCGGCCGTCCGCGCGCGGGTCAGGACCGGCAGGGCGTCGGCGACGGACAGCAGCAGCGCGGGGACCTGGGCCGTGCCGAGGCCGTCGTCCGTGACGACCGTCAGCCGCTCCCGCGGTACGTCGGGCAGCCCGAGCCGGCCCGGCTCGTCCGGGCCGGGTCCGTGCGTCCCGTCCGACGGCCGGTCCTGCCCCGGTCCCTGAGCGGGCGTGGGGCCCGTGTAGGGCGGGACGTCGGGGAGGAGGAAGGCGACCCGGCCGGTGCGCGCCGGGTCGCCGGGGAGGAAGAGGGCGGGGCAGGCGACGAGGGCCTGGAGCGCCGCGGTGGAGAGG
>NZ_RDBP01000049.1:70788-90478 GCF_008042045.1 Streptomyces sp. T39 | reverse complement strand
TACCCCCGGTGGCGACCCGGTACTGCTCGTCGCCGACGACGTCCACCTGGCGGACCGGGCGGCGCCGTGTCCGCAGGGGGGCGGGCGGTGACCGAGGCGCCGAACGGTGTGAAGCCCACGGCCAGCGTCCCGGCGCCGGCCGTGGCCGCCTGCCCCAGCAGCCGCCGCGCCAGTCGCGACCTGCCCGTCCCGGCCGCGCCCTCCACCAGCAGCAGCGCGGCCGGCTGCCGTGCGCCGTCCGGGGTGTCGGGACTCTCCAGCACGTGCGAGAGCCAGCGTCCCGCCGCGCGATCACTCACCGTGTCCACCGAATCACTCTCCTGGGAGGTTCCGGGGCAATTCGTTTCTTTAGGTATACGGGTTTCAGTGTCCCTGATTGAACCCCTTGCGCCCGAACCACGAGTGTTGTGCTGCCGCAGAAGGTCTGCATGGCTGTCGACGGCCGCCGGGCACCCGCCCTCCGGCCGCTGGACCCAGGTCAGGGCATCGCCGCCCGGCCGAACAGGAGCCCAAGTGATCGCCATTGAACGTGCCTCGGAACCGGCCCGGCAACGGGCCGGCCCGACACCTGCCCTGCGAGGTCTGGCCCATTGCGCGATGCCTGCCTCCCCCGAGGCGGCCCGCCGCCTACGGCGCTT
The DNA here is from genome assembly GCF_008042045.1 of Streptomyces sp. T39. Lineage (GTDB taxonomy): Bacteria > Actinomycetota > Actinomycetes > Streptomycetales > Streptomycetaceae > Streptomyces. Next base: position 89,840 of record NZ_RDBP01000049.1, on the reverse strand, counting down.
CGCCCGGGCAGTCGCACGCCGATGGCGACTGGCCGATCACTTCGACGAGGCGCTGTCGATCATCGTCACCGAGCTGGTGACGAACGTGGTGATGCACAGCGGCAGCCCCTGGGTGTCCACCGTCATCAGCGTCCGGGGTGACGCGCTGACGGTCGAGGTCATGGACGGCGGCTGCTGGAAGCACCGCCGCGACCGCAGGCAGGAGCCGCTGGACGCGGACGTGCCCTGCGGGCGCGGGCTCCGGCTGGTCGACGCGTACGCGCACCGCACCGTCGCCTCCCGGTCGGAGACCGGGAGCGTGGTGCTGGCCGAGATGGCCCTCGAAGGCGACCGGGCCGCGCACGCCGCGGTCGGGGACGTGTGGGCGGGCGCGAGTCCCTGTGCGGGGACGGAGCCGGAGGCGGGGACGCGGCCGGAGCCCCGCGGTCCGTCCACCGCGGGCGCCCCCGTCCGGCCGCGGACGGATCCGCCCGGGACCCGCGCCGCCTCGGGGGGCGGGCCGGAGCGGGGCCCCGGCCGCGACGCCGACCCGGATCTGGAGCTGGAGGTCGAGACGGAGTTCGCCGACGTTCTCGACGACCGGCACCCGGCCGAGAGGGACCGCGAGCTGGCGGAGGAGCTCGACGACATGGAGATCGAGGAGATGGAGCGCGACCTCGACCTCGATCTCGATCTGGACGCCCGCTCCTGACGCCTTCGGCGGACCGCTCCCCGTCCCGCGGTCGGTCGGCGCAGCGCCGCCCCCCGCCCGCGCCGGGGTCAGGACAGCAGCGGCCCCGATGCGCGGTCCAGGACCGCGGAGACACGGTCCCAGGTCTCCGTGTCGCGTTCCACGGCGTCCAGCGCGCGACCGGAACCCGTGCCCCAGGACGTCGCGATCGCCACGGCGTCGTCGCCCGACGCGGCGGCCGCGGCGAGCGCGGCGGCGCCGAGGGCGACCAGTTCGGTGCTCTCGGGGACGATCAGCGGCCTGCCGGACAGCCGGCGCACCGTCTCGACCCAGTGACGGCCCTGCGCGCCGCCGCCCACCAGGCGCAGCGGGCGGTCGGCGGCGCCCGGCGCGCCCGGGTCCTCGCCGCAGGCCCGCGTGACCTCGTCCAGCGCGCGCAGCACGGTGACCACGGCGCCCTCGTAGGCGGCGCCGAGGATCTGCTGCGGCGTGGTGGTGTGGCGCAGGCCCGTCAGCAGCCCGGAGGCGCCGGGCAGGTCGGGGGTGCGTTCGCCGTCGAGGTACGGCAGCAGCACCAGCTCGCCGCCGGGCCGCGCCGCCTCGCGCTCCAGGCCCAGGAGGGCGGCGACCTTGTCCACGGCGAGCGTGCAGTTGAGCGTGCACGCCAGCGGCAGATAGGTGCCGTCGGCCGCGGCGAACCCGGCGAGGGCGGACGACGCCGGCCGCGACCGGGTCGCCGCGAAGACCGTGCCCGAGGTGCCGAGGCTCAGCACCGGATGGTCCAGGAGCCCCTCGCCGCCCAGCCCGAGACCGACCGCGGCGGCCATGTTGTCGCCCGTGCCGGCGGCGACGGCGATGCCGGCGGGGAGGCCGAGTCCGGCCGCAGCGGCGGCGGTGAGCGTGCCCACCCGGGTGCCGCCGGTCGCCGCGACGGGCGGCAGCAGACCGGCGTCGAGGCCGACCAGGTCGAGGAGCTCGGGGTCGTAGGCGCCGGTCGCCGTCGAGTACCAGCAGGTGCCGGAGGCGTCACCGGGGTCCGTGGCCGCGACACCGGCGAGACGCTCGGTGAGGAAGTCGTGCGGCAGCCGCACCGCCGCGGCCGCCTTCGCCGCGGCCGGGTCGTTCTCGCGCAGCCACTGCCACTTCGACGCGGTCATCGAGGCGACCGGCACCGACCCCGTACGGGCGGTCCAGGCGTCCGGGCCACCGAGCGCCTCGGTCAGCGCCGCTGCCTGGGGCGCGGAGCGGGTGTCGTTCCACAGCAGCGCGGGGCGCAGCGGTACGCCGGCTCCGTCGAGCACGACCAGGCCGTGCTGCTGCCCGGCCACGGCGATCCCGATGACGGCCGAGGCGTCGGCGCCCGTGCCGCGCAGGGCGGCGAGGCCCTCGGCGACGGCGTCGCGCAGGGCGCTCCACCAGATCGCGGGGTCGCTCTCGCGCGCGCCGCCCTCGCCGGTGACGCGGTGCGCTGCGCGCCCGACGGCGAGGAGCCGGCCGGTCGCGGCGTCGGTGAACGCCGCCTTCGTGGACTGTGTCGAGCTGTCCACCCCGATGACGACCGCGTTCGTCGGCATGGCTCCACCTCTCGCTGCAGGGCACCGCCTATTTGGCGGGTTCGGAAACAAATTACTCCACGCCGTTGCGCGGCAACAGATGCGGAGGGTCTTCTGTGATCCGGGGTTCGTGTGCATTATTAGTAAAGCAAGAAAACAAACCCGTGAGCCCAAGGCGGACTGAGCCATGACGGAACGCTTCACCCCCACCCCCGACCACAAGTTCAGCTTCGGTCTGTGGACCGTCGGCTGGCAGGGCAGGGACCCCTTCGGGGACGCGACCCGCCCCCACCTGGACCCGGCCGACTCGGTCCGGCGTCTCGCGGAGCTCGGCGCGTACGGCGTCACCTTCCACGACGACGACCTGATCCCCTTCGGCGCGAGCGAGACCGAGCGCGAGTCGCACATCAAGCGCTTCCGGCAGGCGCTCGACGCCACCGGCCTGATCGTGCCGATGGCCACCACCAACCTCTTCACCCACCCCGTCTTCAAGGACGGCGGCTTCACCGCGAACGACCGCGACGTGCGCCGCTACGCCCTGCGCAAGGTCATCCGCAACATCGACCTCGCCGCCGAGCTGGGCGCGAAGACCTACGTCGCCTGGGGCGGCCGTGAGGGCGCCGAGTCGGGCGCGGCCAAGGACGTCCGGGTCGCGCTGGACCGGATGAAGGAGGCGTTCGACCTCCTCGGCGACTACGTCACCGAGCAGGGCTACGACCTGCGCTTCGCCATCGAGCCCAAGCCCAACGAGCCCCGCGGCGACATCCTGCTGCCGACGGTCGGCCACGCGCTGGCGTTCATCGAGCGACTGGAGCGCCCGGAGCTCTACGGCGTCAACCCGGAGGTCGGGCACGAGCAGATGGCGGGTCTCAACTTCCCGCACTCGATCGCCCAGGCGCTGTGGGCCGACAAGCTCTTCCACATCGACCTCAACGGCCAGAGCGGCATCAAGTACGACCAGGACCTGCGCTTCGGCGCGGGCGACCTGCGGTCCGCGTTCTGGCTCGTGGACCTGCTGGAGAGCGCGGGCTACGACGGCCCGCGGCACTTCGACTTCAAGCCGCCGCGGACGGAGGACTTCGACGGGGTGTGGGAGTCGGCGGCCGGCTGCATGCGCAACTACCTGATCCTCAAGGAGCGCGCCGAGGCGTTCCGCTCCGACCCCGAGGTGGTGGACGCCCTGCGGGCCTCCCGCCTCGACGAGCTCGCCCGCCCCACGGCGGAGGACGGCCTGGCCGGACTGCTCGCCGACCGGGGCGCGTTCGAGGACTTCGACGTGGACGCGGCGGCGGAGCGGGGCATGGCGTTCGAGCGCCTCGACCAGCTCGCCATGGACCACCTCCTCGGCGTCCGCTGACGTCGGCCCCGACGGGCCGTCCAGCCCGCCCGGCGTCCGCCGGGCGGGCTGTCTGCCGTCCGGGTACGGGTCGCCCGCGGGCGGGCGTCCGGGCTCGCGGGACCCTTTGCCGGTCCGCGTCCGGCGGGTGGTGGGTGGGCACGGCCCTTCGGTCCGTGTCCTCCTCGCCGGACGGGCTCGCGTCGCCCTCGTCCGGCGGTCGGGGCCCGGCCGCGCCCGGGGCTCGACCGTGGACACGGGACGAGCCCCGTACGCGCCCGGCTAGGCCCCGAAGTGGGCGTAGGCGACCGGGTCGGAGAGGGCGTCCTGGAGGACGAGGGCGGCCGCGCCGCGGGCCGCGTCGGCGGCGGGGGAGGCGGACCTCAGCCGGACGCCGTCGGCGGGCCACAGGCCCGACACCACACGGGTCGCCAGCTCCGCGCCCACCGGCGCGGCCAGCCACGGGAGCAGTTCGCGGTAGATCCCGCCGAGGACCACCGCGTCCGGGTCGAACAGGTTGACCGCGCCCGACAGCACCCGGCCGAGCATCGTGCCCGCGCCCTCCAGCGCCCCCCGGGCACGCGGCTCGCCGGACGCGGCCCTGCGGGCCAGCTCCGCGACACCGCGCGCACCGGACCGCTCGTCCAGGCCGGCCGCCCGCAGCAGGGCGGCCTGGCCGGCGTACTGCTCCAGGCAGCCGTGCGAGCCGCACCGGCACAGCGGACCGTCCTCCGCGACGGAGACGTGCCCGATCTCGCCGGCGAAACCGTTCGCTCCGCGCAGCAGTTCGCCCCCGAGGACGAGCGCGCCGCCGACGCCGATCTCGCCCGTCAGGTAGAGGAAGCTGCGGGCCTCGCCCAGCCCGCCGAACCACAGCTCGGCGAGTGCCGCCAGGTTCGCCTCGTTCTCCGAGCGGACCGCCAGCCGCCGCCGGTCGGGCCGCAGTGCCGCCAGCGCCTCGGCGAACGGCGTCTCGGCGTCCACCTCCCGCCAGCCCAGGTTGGGGGCCTCGCGCACGGTTCCTGCGGCGACGAGCCCGGGGAGCGCCAGGGCCGCGCCCATCGGCCTCAGATCCTGCTCGGCCGCCGACAGCAGGGCGCGCGCCGCGATCTGCGCGGCGCGCGAGAAGACGAACGCCGGGTCGGCGCCCCGGTTGTCCAGGTGCTCGACCAGACGCACCCGGTCCGTCCCGGCGAGGTCCGCCACGCACACGGACACGTAGTCCACGTTGACCTCGACGCCCACGCCGGCGAGACCCGTGCGCGCCACCTTCAGCACGGTCCCGGGCCGGCCGGCCTGCCCGCTGAAGGTCTTGCCCGACTCCGTCAGGAACCCGCTCTCCAGCAACTGCTCGACGAGCGACGACACGGCGGCCCGGGTCAGTCCGACCCGCCCGGCGACCCCGGCGCGGGTCGCCTCGCCCTCGTCGCGGACCGCCCGCAGGACGAGGCTCAGGTTGTGCCGCCGCACCGTCTCCCGGTCGGCCTTCGGCTCCAGGGGGGTCAGGGCGGGGCGGCCCCCCGGGCTGCCGGTGTGATTGCCGTTCATCGTGATGGCGAGCCTAGCCCGTGACCGTCCCCCGCCCGTCCTGCGGGCTTCGCCCGGCACAGCGGCCTACGCGCCCGCCGGATCCGGCTCCCGTTCGGGCTCGCACGGCTCCTTCGCGATCCGCAGCTCCTCCGCCGTCAGCGGCGGTCCGGGCAGCGGCGGCAGCTTCGGGCCGCGCAGCACGGCGAGCGCCACCTCCGGCTTGGCCAGCGACGAAAGCGGCGCGGACAGCGTCATCACGTCGAAGAGCGCCTTGGTCACCAGCGGACGGCCCGTCGCGGTGAGCATCAGGCGGTCGACGTAGCGCCGGAGCACGTCGGCGCCCGGCCCGGAGGCCTTGCCGATGGCCCCCGGGTAGAGGATGTCCTGGCCGGTGGCGAGGTCCCAGGCGGTGGACACCGGGCGGGCCACCGCCTGCTGCACCCGGCGCGCCAGGCCCGGTGCGGTGATCCCGTGGCCGGCGAGCGCGGACCGCAGGGCGACGACGCCCTGGGCGGCGACCGACATGCCGTGCCCGTAGACCGGGTTGTAGGTGGCGACCGCGTCGCCGACGGCGAGGAAGCCCTCCGGCCAGCCGGAGATCTTCTCGTAGTAGCGCCGCCGGTTGACCGTGGAGCGGTTGACCACCACGTCGGTGAGCGGCTCGGTGTGCGAGATCAGCTCGCCGACGACGGGGTGCCGCACCGAGCGGGCGAAGTTCTCGAACTCGTCGGCGGCGCCCGTCGGCTGACCGCCGCGGGTGCCCGACAGCGTCACCAGCCAGCGTCCGCCCTCCAGCGGCACGATCGTGGCCGTCCGGCCGGGACGCGGCTCGCGGGCGTCGGCCTGGACGTTGACCACCGGGAAGTGCTCCGCACCGGCGGGCGCCCGGAAGAGGCGGCTGGCGTACGCGAGACCGGAGTCGACCTTTTCCTCCGTCACCTCGTCGACGCCGAGGGAACGCAGCCACTCCGGGGCCCGGGAGCCCCGGCCGCTCGCGTCGACGACCAGATCGGCGTCGAGCACCCGCTCCTCGCCGTCCTCGGTGCGCACCCGGACGCCGCGCACCCGCGCGGCCGTGCCGCTCAGGCCGAGCAGTTCGGTGCGCTGGAGCACGGTGACGCCCGGCAGGGCGACGACCTGTTCCCGTACCACCCAGTCCAGCAGGTCGCGGCTGCAGGCGATCAGGAACTGCATCTCCGGCCAGCGGCGGAACCAGCCGAGCGCCGACATGGAGACCAGGCCGGTCGGCAGCGGGATGCGCCGGGCGCCGGCGGCGAGCCAGCGGTCGGTCGTCCCCGGCAGCAGGGACTCGATGGCCCGTGCGCCGCCGGACCACAGCAGATGCGCGTGGTGCGCCTGCGGAAGGCTCCGGCGGGAGTGCGGCCCGTCGGGGAGGCTGTCGCGTTCCACGACGGTGACCTGGTCGGCGTGGGCCGACAGGGCGGATGCCGCCAGCATGCCGGCCAGTCCTCCGCCGATGACGACCGCGGTACGGGCCGTGTTCCGGCTCGCCGGCCGGCTGGTTCTCAGGGGATCGCTCATGTGGTGCCGCTCTCCGACCTGGCGGCGCGTCCGCGCGCCGCCGCTACGACGGGTGACTGTCGCAGCGCGAGAGACATGCGCACCAGATCGCGCGGTCCTTCGGCTGCCCGGGATGTGTAGGTCTGTGCCGAGCTTACGATCTCGCCCTCCGGGTCGTCCGCCCGGGCCCTCAGCGCGGCGGCCACCATCGCGGCGTCGCCGACGGCCTGGGCCTCGCGCGGACCGGCGCCTGCAGCGAGCGCCTCCTCGCAGGCCGCGGCGCGCAGCTCCCGGTCGAAGTACGGGTCGAGCTGCAGCAGTCCGTCGTGGATGTCCGACTCCCGCTGGGTGACGCGCAGTTCGACGGGGGAGAAGGGGGAGATCCGTACGGTGGGCGTGCCCGCGGGGGTGGTGGACCGCAGTTCGTGCCACAGGGTGCCGAGCCGCCGGTAGGCGGTCCAGGCGTGCCAGTGGTCCGCCAGCCGCTGGCCGACCAGCGGCAGGACGAATCCGACGGCGCTGAGCAGGGCGCCCACCGACGCGAGGGGCGGGGCCAGGACGCTGCTGAGGCCGTCCCAGTCGACACCGGCCCAGCGGGCGAAGACGGCGGCGAACTTGGTGACCCCGTAGCCGAGGTTGAACAGCGAGCCGATCACGATGCCGGAGAGACCGCCGCGCAGCCATCCGCTCACCCGGGTGGACCAGCGCCAGCACAGGACGGTCATGCCGACCGCCGCCACGCTGTGCGCGACGAGGTACAGCACGATCATCTCGCGGATGTACGGAGTGTTGGCGTAGTAGGTGTCGAGGTCGCGCAGCCGTTCCTCGGGCGCGGAGCCGAGCGCGAACAGCACGACGAGCAGCACGACCACCACGCCGTAGCCGGCCACCAGCCGCCGGGAGGTGTGCCGGGTCTCCTCCGGGGGGCCGCCCCGCCAGTTCACCAGCAGGACCAGGCAGGAGGCGCTGAAGGCGGTCAGGATGCAGTAGACGAGCGGCCCGGAGATGTTGGGGACACCCGTGATGCTGTTGACCGCCGCGATGGTCGGCGGGGCGGCGAAGAAGAACGTGGACGCGCCCAGGAGCAGCAGCGCGCAGACGGACCGCAGCAGCGGGTCACGCCAGTCGCGCACCATCCCGGGAAGTTTGAACGCCAGTGCGACAGCGAGGGCCGCAGCCGGAATGTAGTAGTCCGAACCGTCCACGCATCAGCCCTGTGGCCCGCGGTAGCCCAGTGATGCCCCGATGCGCCCTTCGAGCCCGTCCCGGCACACCGGTCCGCGGCCGTTCGAACCGGCGAGCCAGGCACGGCACTTGCTGCCCAGCAGCAGGCCGAAGCTCTCCGCCTCCCGCTCCTCGGTCACGTCCGAACGCGAGCGGGCGGCGACCCGGAGCACCGTGGCCTGGATGTCCGCCTCGTCCGTCAGCAGCCGTGCGGCGACGGCGGCGCCCTCGACGTGGTGGCTGCAGTGCCCGGCGTTCATGTGCCACAGCTCATGGCCGAGAATGACCAGTTGATGGTCGGGCGCGGTGCGCTCCTCGATCACGACGAGATCCTGGTCGGCCATGTCCAGCCACAGCCCGCTCGCCGTGCCCGGCGGGAACGAGGCCATGCGGTAGCGGACCGGCCTGCCACGGCGTCTGCTCATGCCGTCGCACAGGGCGCGGTAGAGGTCGGCGGGTTCGGCGGGGGCGGGCAGGTCGATTCCGGCGACCAGCTCGCCGCACAGCCTGCGCATGTCCTTGCCTATGCTCACCGCTCTCCTCTCCCCGCCCGTACCGGTGGGGACACGTACGAATCCGATCCTGTCCGGAAATCAGGTATCCGTCGGTCTGACGCTCTCCAGGAGCAGATCGAGCCACTCGGTGACCTTGTCCCGGTGTTTGTCGGTGGGCAGTTGCGCTGCCCGCCAGGCGATGCCACGCACCCCATGGTCCTGCAACAGGCGCTCCAGCGGGTCGTTTTCCCCGGCGAAGTCCTGAAGCAGACCCTGCTCGGTGCGCTGGAGGGCCCCGACGAGGGCGTCCTCGTCGTCGGCGGTGAGGAAGCCCGCGTGCACCCGGAAGAAGCGCTGGATCGCGTCGCAGTGCTCCATCGTGGGCCTGCGGTCGCCGTTGATCAGCGCCCCCGCCTGCTGCCGCGACATCCCGGCGCCGTCGGCGATCTCCTGCTGCGTCCAGCGGCGGCCGTTGGGCTTGAGGCGGGTCCTGCGGAGCAGGTCGAAACGCTGGAGGAACCGTGCCTGGAGGTCGGGTTCGCCGGCCGGCCTGCCGTCGAGCAGCGCACGGACCACGTCCACCGGCACCCCCGACGCCTCGGACAGCAGATGGGCGTCGAAGACCTCGTCGTGGCTGATTCCAAGCTTGTCCGCGAGGTCGGCGACGCGGGCCTTCGTTGCCGCCAGATGGCTGCCCGCCGTCGGACCCGGAACCGAGAAGCCGTCCGTCACCAGTAGGTCTCCTAGATCATGCGGGACTGCCCCGCAGACAAGGGGCTGCCGGGAGATTAACCGTTTCGAGCGAATGCAGCCAGGCCTTGCCACAGCTGTGGCGTGAAATACGTGTTCGGTGCGCCGGAATGCCACGATAGTTGACATCCCTTGCCTGGCGGTAGCAGGATCCAGGGGGAGCAGGATGATCCAAAGGGGTTTGCCAGAGCGGGACTTGGCAGGACTTCGAGAAGCTTCGGAAAGGTGGCGTTCTCGATGGCGAACGAGGCGGGCGTCGGTTGTACGGGGGGTCAGGGACCCCTGGGCCGGACCGGTTCCGCACGCGCGGCCGCCCGTCCGAGGCGCCCTTCGGAACTGCTCGGACGGCGCCGCGAGGAGCTGGGCCTCAGCCTGAACGACGTGGCCGCCCGTCTCGCCATCAGCCCCTACACCTACGCCACCTGGGAACGGACCCCGATCAAGGACCTCGACGACGGCGCCCTCACCGCGGTGATGGGTGCTCTGGAGATGGACGACGTGCAGCGCGGGCGGCTGCGGCAGCTGGCCGGCGAGCCGTACTCCACCGGTTCCGGCAACGCCCCGCTGCGCCCCTCGGGGCCCGTCCCGCCGACGGCCCCGAGGGGCGCAGCGGGGCACGGCGCCCGTGCCCCGGGCGCCGCCGGTTCAGGCGGCGAGCAGCGCCTCGACGGCCGCCACGACCTCCGGCGCCTCCGGCTCCGTGCGCGGCCGGAAGCGCGTCACCTCGCCCTGCGGGGAGACGAGGAACTTCTCGAAGTTCCACTGCACGTCACCGGCCTCGCCGCCGGCGTCCGCCGTCCGCGTCAGCTCCGCGTAGAGCGGGTGCCGGCCGGCCCCGTTCACCTCGGCCTTCTCCAGCAGCGGGAACGTCACCCCGTACGTCGCCGAGCAGAACTCCGCGATCTCCTCCGCCGACCCGGGCTCCTGGCCGAGGAACTGGTTGCAGGGCACGCCGACCACGGTGAGCCCTTTGTCGCCGTACGTCTTCTGGAGCCGCTCCAGCCCCTCGTACTGCGGTGTCAGACCGCAGCGGGACGCCACGTTGACCACCAGCACCGCCTTGCCACGGTGCTCGGCGAGCGTCGTCGGCGTGCCGTCCAGCGTGCGCAGGGGGATGTCGAAGAGGGACATCGGGAACTCCTCGGTAATCGTGTGTCGGGTTGTCGGGCGCAACAGTGTGCGATGCGGCGGTCTCCCGCCGCGGGCGGACCGTCAGGGAAGCCTGCGGAACAGCCCCTCCTGGACCACCGAGACCAGCAGCCTGCCCTCGCGGTCGTAGATACGGCCCCGTGCCAGTCCCCGCCCGCCGGTGGCGATCGGCGACTCCTGGTCGTAGAGGAACCACTCGTCGGCACGGAACGGCCGGTGGAACCACATCGCGTGGTCCAGCGACGCCATGTCGAATCCGCGCGGACCCCACAGCGGCTCCACCGGAATGCGCACCGCGTCCAGCAGCGTCATGTCGCTGGCGTACGTCAGCGCGCAGGTGTGCACCAGCGGGTCGTCGCCGAGAGGGGCCACCGCCCGCATCCACACCGCGCTGCGCGGCTCCGCGTCCTCGACCTCCTTGCGCGTCCACCGCAGCCGGTCGACGTAGCGGATGTCGAACGCCATCCGCCGCGCCATCCGGTCCAGCGACTCCGGGAGCGCGCCCAGGTGCTCCTTGATCTCCTCCGCCACCGGCGGCAGCTCCTCGGGCCCGGGGAACTCCAGGCGCGGCGGCAGCTGATGCTCGATGCTCTCCGGCTCCGGCAGGTGGAAGGACGCCGTCAGGTTGAAGATCGTGCGCCCGGCCTGCACCGCGGTGACCCGCCGGGTGGTGAACGACCGCCCGTCGCGCACCCGCTCGACCTGGTAGACGATCGGCACCCCGGGGATCCCCGGCCGCAGGAAGTACGCGTGCAGCGAGTGCACCGGCCGCCCGCCGTCCGTGGTCCGCCCGGCGGCGACCAGCGCCTGGCCCGCGACCTGCCCGCCGAAGACACGCTGGAGCGACTCGTCGGGGCTGTGCCCCCGGAAGATGTTCACCTCGATCTGCTCCAGGTCGAGCAGATCGACCAGCCGTTCGGCCGGGTTCGTCATGGCAGTCCTCTCACGGCAAAGGGCGGATACGCGGGACGCGGGCGGTCAGAGCTGGCCGACGGACGTGACGCGCACGACCGCCCGGCCCTCCTCGTCGGAGGCGGCGAGATCGACCTCCGCGCTGATGCCCCAGTCGTGGTCGCCGACCGGGTCGGCGAACGTCTGGCGCACCCGCCACAGGCCGTGCGCCGGGTCCTCCTCGATGGCGATCAGCTTCGGGCCGCGGGCGTCCGGGCCGGTGCCGAGGTCCTCGTACTCGTCCCAGTACGCGTCCATCGCCTCGCCCCACGCGTCCGCGTCCCAGCCGGACGCGGCGTCCATCTCGCCCAGCGCGCCGACCTGGTCGAGCGCCGCCAGCTCCACCCGGCGGAACATCGCGTTGCGCACCAGCACCCGGAACGCGCGGGAGTTCGCCGTGACCGGCTTGACCTGGTCGGCCTTCTCCTGGGCCTGCTCGGCCGTCTCCACCTCGGGGTTGGCCAGCTGCTCCCACTCGTCCAGCAGGCTGGAGTCGACCTGGCGGACCATCTCGCCCAGCCAGGCGATGAGGTCCTGGAGGTCCTCCGTCTTCAGGTCGTCCGGGATGGTGTGGTCCAGGGCCTTGTACGCGCCGGCCAGATAGCGCAGCACGATGCCCTCGGTGCGGGCCAGCTCGTAGAAGGAGGTGAACTCCGTGAACGACAGGGCCCGTTCGTACATGTCACGGATGACCGACTTCGGCGACACCGGGTGGTCGCCCACCCACGGGTGCGACGTCCGGTAGAGGTTGTAGGCGTGCCACAGCAGCTCCTCCAGCGGCTTCGGGTACGAGATCTCCTGGAGCCGCTCCATCCGCTCCTCGTACTCGACGCCGTCCGCCTTCATCGCGCCGACCGCCTCGCCCCGCGCCTTGTTCTGCTGGGCGGCGAGGATCTGACGGGGGTCGTCCAGCGTCGACTCGACGACCGAGACCATGTCCAGCGCGTACGAAGGGGACTCCGGGTCCAGCAGGTCGAAGGCGGCCAGCGCGAACGTGGACAGCGCCTGGTTCAGCGCGAAGTCCTGCTGGAAGTCGACCGTCAGCCGCACGATCCGGCCCTGGGCGTCCGGGGTGTCCAGCCGCTCCACGACCCCGCCGTCCAGCAGCGAGCGGTAGATCGCGATCGCCCGCCGGATGTGCCGCAGCTGCTGCCTGCGCGGTTCGTGGTTGTCCTCCAGCAGCCGTCGCATCGCGTCGAAGGCGTTGCCCGGCCGGGCGATCACCGACAGGAGCATCGCGTGGGTGACCTTGAACCGCGAGGTCAGCGGCTCCGGGTCGGAGGCGATCAGCTTCTCGCAGGAGTTCTGCGACCAGGCGACGAAGCCCTCCGGCGCCTTCTTGCGGACCACCTTCCGCTTCTTCTTCGGGTCGTCGCCCGCCTTCGCCAGCGCCTTCTCGTTCTCGATGACGTGCTCGGGCGCCTGCGCGACGACGAAGCCCGCCGTGTCGAAGCCCGCCCGGCCCGCGCGGCCCGCGATCTGGTGGAACTCCCGCGACCGCAGCACCCGCACCCGCGTGCCGTCGTACTTCGTGAGCGCGGTGAACAGCACCGTCCTGATGGGGACGTTGACGCCGACGCCCAGGGTGTCGGTGCCGCAGATGACCTTGAGCAGCCCCGCCTGGGCCAGCTTCTCCACCAGCCGCCGGTACTTCGGCAGCATGCCGGCGTGATGCACGCCGATGCCGTGCCGCACGTAGCGCGAGAGATTGCGCCCGAACGCGGTGGTGAAGCGGAAGTTGCCGATCAGATCGGCGATCCGGTCCTTCTCCTCCCGGGTGCACATGTTGATGCTCATCAGCGACTGCGCCCGCTCGACCGCCTGCGCCTGGGTGAAGTGCACGATGTAGACGGGCGCCTGCCGGGTCTCCAGCAGTTCCGTCAGGGTCTCGGTGATCGGCGTCGTGACGTACTCGTACGACAGCGGCACCGGACGGGTCGCCGAGCGGACGACGGCCGTCGGGCGGCCGGTGCGGCGGGTCAGGTCCTTCTCGAACATCGACACGTCGCCGAGCGTCGCCGACATCAGCACGAACTGCGCCTGCGGCAGCTCCAGCAGCGGGATCTGCCAGGCCCAGCCGCGGTCGGGCTCCGCGTAGAAGTGGAACTCGTCCATCACGACCTGGCCCACGTCCGCGTCCTTGCCGTCCCGCAGCGCGATCGACGCCAGCACCTCGGCGGTGCAGCAGATCACCGGGGCGTCCGCGTTCACCGACGCGTCGCCGGTCAGCATGCCGACGTTCTCCGTGCCGAAGAGCTTGCACAGGTCGAAGAACTTCTCGGAGACCAGCGCCTTGATCGGCGCGGTGTAGAACGTGACCTCGTCGCGGGCCAGTGCCGCGAAGTGCGCGCCCGCCGCGACCAGGCTCTTCCCGGAGCCGGTGGGGGTCGAGAGGATGACGTTGGCCCCCGACACCACCTCGATCAGGGCCTCCTCCTGAGCCGGGTAGAGCGTGATGCCCTGGCCCTCGGCCCATGAGGAGAAGGACTCGAAAAGGGCGTCGGGGTCGGCGTCGGGCGGAAGCTGATCGATGAGGGTCACGCCCCCATCTTGCCTGCCTTCACCCCGGATGAGGGAACCGCCCGGCACCGTGAAGATCACGAACGGTACGCTGACCTGTCAACTCTGGGCGGTACGACGGCTGACGGGGCGGGGACAGGCAGATGATGGGACCGGCGCACTCACTCTCCGGGGCGGCCGCCTGGCTGGGGGTGGGCGCTGCGACGGCCGCCGCCGGCCATCCGATGCCGTGGCCGGTGCTCGTCGTCGGCGCGCTGATCTGCGCGGGCGCCGCCCTGGCGCCGGACCTCGACCACAAGGCCGCGACGATCTCCCGGGCCTTCGGCCCGATATCCCGCGCGCTGTGCGGGATCGTCGACAAGCTGTCGTACGCCGTCTACAAGGCGACGCGCAAGCCCGCCGACCCCCGGCGCACCGGCGGCCACCGCACCCTGACCCACACCTGGCTCTGGGCCGTGCTCATCGGCGGCGGGGCCTCCGCACTCGCCGTCCTCGGCGGGCGATGGGCGGTCCTCGGCCTCCTCTTCGTGCACATGGTGCTGGCCGTCGAGGGACTGCTCTGGCGCGCCGCCCGGGTCTCCAGCGACGTGCTGGTCTGGCTGCTGGGGGCGACCAGCGCCTGGATCCTCGCCGGAGTCCTCGACCAGCCCGGCAACGGCGCGAACTGGCTGTTCGACGCGCCCGGCCAGGAGTACCTGTGGCTGGGCCTGCCGATCGTGCTCGGCGCCCTCGTCCACGACATCGGCGACGCCCTCACCGTCTCCGGGTGCCCGATCCTGTGGCCCATCCCGGTCGGCCGCAAGCGCTGGTACCCGGTGGGGCCGCCGAAGGCGATCCGCTTCCGCGCGGGCAGCTGGGTGGAGCTGAAGGTCCTGATGCCCGTGTTCATGCTGCTGGGCGGAGTCGGCGGGGCCGCGGCGCTCAACGTCATCTGAGGCGCCGCGGCGCCCGGCGCCCTCCCGGAGGCCGGTGCCCCCCGGCGCCCTCCGAGAGGCCGAGCGCCGGGGCCCGGGAGCCGCTACCCGTGCCAGGACCGCCACAGCGCCGCGTACGCGCCGCCCGCGGCGACCAGCTCGTCATGGCTGCCCAGCTCGCTGATCCGGCCCTCCTCCACGACGGCGATCACGTCCGCGTCGTGCGCGGTGTGCAGCCGGTGGGCGATGGCCACCACCGTGCGGCCCTCCAGGACCCTGGAGAGCGAGCGCTCCAGGTGCCGGGCGGCCCGCGGGTCCAGCAGCGACGTCGCCTCGTCCAGCACCAGGGTGTGCGGATCGGCCAGCACCAGCCGGGCGAGCGCGATCTGCTGCGCCTGCGCCGGTGTCAGCGCCGTGCCTCCCGAGCCGACCTCGGTGTCCAGGCCCTCGTCGAGGGCACGGGCCCAGCCGTCCGCGTCGACCGCGCCCAGCGCCGCCCACAGCTCGGCGTCCCCGGCCCCCGCACGGGCGAGCCGCAGATTGTCCCGCAGCGAGCCCACGAAGACATGGTGCTCCTGGTTGACCAGGGCCACATGCTCCCGCACCCGCTCCGCGGGCATCCGGGACAGCTCGGCCGCCCCGAGCGTGACCGAGCCCGCGCGCGGCGCGTAGATCCCGGCCAGCAGCCGGCCGAGCGTCGACTTGCCCGCACCCGAAGGGCCCACCAGGGCCAGCCGCGTCCCCGGAGGGACGTCCATGGACACCCGGTGCAGCACGTCCACGCCCTCGCGGTACCCGAAGCGCACCTCGTCGGCCCGCACGTCACGGCCGTCCGGCCGCACCGCGGCGTCCCCCTCGTCGGACGCGATCTCCCGGACGCCCACCAGCCGGCCCAGCGACACCTGCGCCACCTGGAGCTCGTCGTACCAGCGCAGGATCAGGTTCACCGGGTCGACCATCATCTGGGCGATCAGCGCGGACGTGGTCAGCTGGCCGATGCCGATCCAGCCCTGGAGGACGAACACCCCGCCGATCATCAGCACCGAGGTGAGCACGGTCGCGTGGGTCAGGTTGATCACGGGGAAGAGCACCGACCGCAGCGACAGCGTGTACCGCTCCCAGGCCGTCCACTCCTTGATGCGCCGGTCCGACAGGGCCACCCGGCGCTCCCCGAGCCGGTGCGCCTCCACCGTGCGGCCCGCGTCCACGGTCTCGGCGAGCACGGCGGCGACCGCGGCGTAGCCGGCGGCCTCCGACCGGTAGGCCGACGGCGCCCGCCGGAAGTACCAGCGGCAGCCGATCACCAGCAGCGGCACCGCCAGCAGCACCGCGGGCGCCAGCGGCGGCGCGGTCACGGTGAGCCCGCCGAGCAGCAGGACGATCCAGAACACACCGATGGTCAGCTGCGGGACGGCCTCCCGCATCGCGTTCGCCAGCCGGTCGACGTCGGTCGTGATCCGCGACAGCAGGTCACCCGTCCCGGCGCGCTCCAGCACCCCGGGCGGCAGGCCGACCGACCGGACGAGGAAGTCCTCGCGCAGGTCGGCCAGCATCCGCTCGCCCAGCATGGCGCCGCGCAGCCGCACCAGCCGTACGAAGACCGCCTGGACGACCAGCGCGCCGGCGAACAGGGCCGCGGTGCGCTCCAGATGGAGGTCGCGCGCCCCGTCCGCGGCCCGCTCGACGAGCGAGCCGAGCAGCCACGGTCCGGCCATCGAGGCCACCACGGCGACCGTGTTGACCGCGATGAGCACGCCGAACGCGGCGCGATGACGCCGGGCCAGCTCGGCCACGTAGGCCCGCACGGTCGCGGGCGACCCCACCGGCAGGGTGCTCGCGGCCCGGGGGGCCGCCGGGTCGTACTCCGGCGGCGCCACGCCGATCATGCTGTCTCCTCGATGTCGAAGGCGTTCGGTGCCGCCGCCGCGGGGACGCCGGGCACCGCGGAGAGTCGCTCCTCGTCGGTCTCGCGGGTGACGACGGCGCGGTAGCGCGGCTCGGTCTCCAGCAGTTCGCGGTGCGTGCCGACGGCCGCGACCCCGCCCTCGTGCAGCAGGACGACCCGGTCGGCCCTGTCGAGCAGCAGCGGCGACGACGTGAGCACGACCGTGGTGCGGCCGGCGCGCAGCGCACGGACCCCCTCGGCGATCCGTGCCTCCGTGTGCGAGTCGACGGCCGAGGTCGGTTCGTCGAGGACCAGCACGCCGGGGTCCGTGACCAGCGACCGGGCGAGCGCGATGCGCTGCCGCTGCCCGCCGGAGAGCGAACGGCCCCGCTCGGTGATCGGGGCCTGCATGGGGTCCTTGTCCAGGGACGCCTGCGCCAGGGCCGCGAGCACGTCGGCGCACTCGGCGGCGGCCAGCGCGTCCTCGGGGGCGACGGCACCCGAGGCGGGGACCGCGAGCAGTTCGGTGAGACTGCCCGAGAGCAGCACCGGATCCTTGTCCTGGACCAGTACGGCCGTCCGGGCCTCGTCGAGCGTCAGGTCGTCCAGGGCGACGCCGCCCAGCAGCACGGACGGCAGGCCGTCGGCGTCGGCCGGATGCCCGCCGAGCCGTTCGGCGAGCCGGCCCGCCGCGTCGGGGTCGCCGCAGACGACGGCGGTCAGCGCGCCCGCGGGTGCGAGCAGTCCGCACGCGGGGTCGTAGAGGTCGCCGGACGGCAGCGCTGCCGGGCTTCCGGCGGCCCCGGCGGCGGGAGCGGTGCGCTCCAGCGCCAGCACCCGGGCGGCCCGGCGCGCGGACGGCCGGGAGAACGACCAGGCCATCGCGATCTCCTCGAAGTGCCGCAGCGGATACGCCAGCAGCATCACCGCGCTGTACACAGTGACCAGTTCGCCGACCTCGATCCGCCCGTCGCCCACCAGGCCGATGCCGTACCAGACGACCCCGATCATCAGCAGGCCCGGCAGCAGCACCTGGATCCCGGAGATGAGCGACCACATCCTGGCGCTGCGCACGGCGGCACAGCGGACCTCCTGCGAGGCGGTGCGGTACCGGGTGAGGAAGAGCTCCTCGCCGCCGATGCCGCGCAGCACCCGCAGCCCGGCCACGGTGTCGGAGGCCAGCTCGGTGGCCCGGCCGGCCTTCTCGCGCTGCACGTCGGCGAGACGGGTGGCGCGGGGGAGGAGCGGCAGCACCCCGAGCGCCAGTACCGGCACACCGGCGGCCACGAGCAGCCCGAGGTGCGGTTCGTAGACGAACAGCCCCACGCAGACCAGGACGACGGTGACCGCCGCCGCCAGGAAGCGGGAGACGCCCTCCACGAACCAGCCGATCTTCTCCACGTCGCCCGTGGAGACGGCGACCACCTCGCCGGCGGCCACCCGGCGGGTGAGCGCGGAGCCGAGGGCGGCGGTCCTGCGGGCGAGCAGCTGCTGGGTGCGGGCCGCCGCGGTGATCCAGTTGGTGACGGCGGTGCGGTGCAGCATCGTGTCGCCGAGGGCGATGAGGACGGCGGACACCGCCAGCACGCCGCCCGCCGCGGCGAGGCGTGCCCCCGAACCGTCGACGACGGCCTGCACGGCGAGGCCGACGCCGTACGGGAGGGCCATCACCGAGACGAAGTGCAGCAGCCCCCACGCCAGGGTGACGAGCTGTCCGCGGAGCTGGCCCCGGCCGAGCCACAGCAGATAGCGGGTGCCCGAACGGGTGTCCGGTTCGCCCGGATCGGGATAGGGAAGGTCGCGAATCTGCATGAGGTCCCACGGCTCGTCGACGGGTGGAGCAAACCGTGCAAGGTTCGCCGTTTTACCCGTCGCGGGCAATCGAATTACCGCGCACGGCGACGCACGGAGGCCGGGAACCGGCCCCGCACGCCCGCGTGTCCGCCCCGGCCCCCATGCGCCTCGCGCACCGGCCGCCGTCCGTGCGCCGTCCGTGCGCCGGGTCGTTCAGCAGCGGCCCTCGGCGCGCCCGTCGACCAGAGCGGTCAGCAGTCCGCCGAGCACGTCGCGCTGCTCGTCCGTCAGGGGCGCCAGCACGTCCTCGGCCGCCGCCCGGCGCGCGTCGCGCAGGGTGCGCAGGGCGGCGCGACCGGTCTCCGTGAGCTCGATGCGCGTCACGCGCCGGTTCGCCGGGTCGGGTGCGCGGCGCACGCACCCGACGGCCTCCAGTCCGTCGACCAGGCTGGTCACCGCGCGCGGGACCACCTCCAGACGAGCGGCGAGATCGGCCATCCTGGGGGGCGCCTCGTAGTGTGCGAGGGTGCGCAGCAGGCGGGACTGGGCCGGGGTGATCCGGATGTCCGCCTGCTCCAGCTGGCGCTTCTGACTGCGGTGGAGCCGTCGCGTGAGCCGCAGCAGCTGCTCGGCGAGCAGGCCGTCGGCGTCGGGGTCGCTCATGCGGGAACAATAACAGGACCTCGTTCATTGTGAATACAGGTAACAGTGAGCTAGGCTCCCCGAGACCCGAGCCCCCGCCCGAGGGAGAACATTTGCGC
>NZ_RDBP01000049.1:0-70688 GCF_008042045.1 Streptomyces sp. T39 | reverse complement strand
CGATCACCCCACCTGGACCCCACCCCCCGCGGATCCGGACCAGCCGCCCGCCGACGTCCGGCGCATCCTGCGGCTGTTCCGTCCCTACCGCGGCCGTCTCGCCGTCGTGGGCCTGCTCGTCGGAGCCTCCTCGCTGGTCTCCGTGGCCTCGCCCTTCCTGCTGCGCGAGATCCTCGACACCGCGATCCCCGAGGGCAGGACCGGGCTGCTGAGCCTGCTGGCGCTCGGTATGATCGCCACCGCCTTCATGTCCGGCGTGTTCGGCGTGCTCCAGACGCTGATCTCGACGACGGTGGGCCAGCGCGTCATGCACGACCTGCGCACCGCGGTCTACGCGCAGCTCCAGCGGATGCCGCTCGCCTTCTTCACCAGGACCCGCACCGGAGAGGTCCAGTCCCGCATCGCCAACGACATCGGCGGCATGCAGGCGACGGTCACCTCCACCGCCACCTCCCTGGTCTCCAACCTCACCGCCGTGATCGCCACCGTGGTCGCGATGCTCGCCCTGGACTGGCGGCTCACGGTCGTCTCGCTGCTCCTGCTGCCGCTCTTCGTCTGGATCAGCCGGCGGGTGGGGCGCGAGCGCAAGCGGATCACCACCCAGCGGCAGAAGCAGATGGCGGCGATGGCCGCGACCGTCACCGAGTCCCTCTCGGTCAGCGGCATCCTGCTCGGCCGCACCATGGGCCGTGCCGACTCCCTCACCCGGGCGTTCGAGGACGAGTCCGACCGTCTGGTCGACCTCGAAGTGCGCTCCAGCATGGCCGGCCGCTGGCGCATGGCCACCATCGGCATCGTGATGGCCGCCATGCCGGCCCTCGTCTACTGGGCCGCGGGCCTCGCGCTGCAGACGGGCGGACCGGCGATCTCGATCGGCACACTGGTCGCCTTCGTCTCCCTCCAGCAGGGCCTGTTCCGGCCGGCCGTGAGCCTGCTCTCCACCGGTGTCCAGATGCAGACGTCCCTCGCCCTCTTCCAGCGCATCTTCGAGTACCTCGACCTGCGCGTCGACATCACCGAGCCCGCCGAGCCCGTCCGCCTCGACAAGATCGCCGGCGATGTGCGCCTGGAGTCGGTCGACTTCGCCTACGACGCCGCCCAGGGCCGGCCGACCCTCGACGGGGTCGACATCACCGTGCCCGCCGGCGGTTCCCTCGCGGTCGTCGGCCCCACCGGCTCGGGCAAGTCGACCCTCGGCTACCTGGTGCCCCGGCTCTACGACGTCACCGGCGGCCGCGTCACCCTCGACGGCGTCGACGTCCGCGACCTCGGCTTCGACACCCTCGCGCGCGCCGTGGGGGTGGTCTCCCAGGAGACGTACCTCTTCCACGCCTCCGTCGCCGACAACCTCCGTTTCGCCAAGCCCGACGCCACCGCCGAGGAGATCGAGGCCGCGGCCCGCGCCGCCCACATCCACGACCACATCGCCTCCCTCCCCGACGGGTACGACACCCTCGTCGGAGAGCGCGGATACCGCTTCTCCGGCGGCGAGAAGCAGCGCCTCGCCATCGCCCGCACCATCCTGCGCGACCCGCCCGTGCTCATCCTCGACGAGGCCACCAGCGCCCTGGACACCGCCACCGAACACGCCGTGCAGCAGGCCGTCGACGCCCTCTCCGAGGGCCGCACGACCATCACGATCGCGCACCGGCTCTCCACCGTCCGCAACGCGGACCAGATCGTCGTCCTCGACGCCGGCCGTGTCGCCGAGCGGGGCACCCACGAGGAACTGCTGGAGCGGGACGGCCGCTACGCCGCCCTCGTCCGCCGCGACGCCGGCCTGCGGGCCGCCGCCGGTCCGGCCCACGAGGCGGGGGAGTCCGGCCCGCGCGCAGCGGACGGCGGACGCGCCCCCGCGGTGACATCCGCCGCCGGGGCAGGGCATGATCCCCGCCCATGAGAGCACTCCTCGGCGTCGACCTGCCCGGCTACCGGCCCCTCGACCACGACGTATGGACGAACGACGACGGCGACGTCCTGTCGCTGCACTGGTTCGGTCTGAAGCCGGACCTGCCGGCGGCCCTCGACGACGGCCCCGCGCTGCGGGCCTCCCTCGCCGCGTACACCGCCGAGGCGGGCGGCGGCCTGATCGAGGCGTCGGTCAAGCCGCTCGGTGAACTGCCCGCCCTGCGGCAGATACTGAAGCTCCCGCTGCCGGGCCAGGCCCACGGCCAGGTGTTCATCGGCAGCTACACCGTGCCCCGCGCCGAGTGCAGCACGGTGGTGAAGGTCCAGGCCCCGGAGCGCGGGACGACGGGAATGCGCGAGGCGATGGTCATGGCCCAGGTCGGGCCCGGCGACTACTTCCGCCCCCACCCCTACGCCCCCGGCCTCCAGGGCGGTCTGCCGTTCCACGTCGCCGACCACGCCCGGTGGGACGAGAGCTTCCCGGACCACCCGCTCAGCCGGGTGCGGCGCACACTCGCCGCACTCGCCGACAGGGTGCGGGTGGCACCGGAGTTCGCCGCCCTGCCGCCCTTCGCCGGCTGACCCGCCCGTTCCTCCGGCCTCCGGCACCCGCACACGGCGGCGCCGCCGCTCCCGTGGGACGGGGAGCGGCGGCGCCTTTCGTGAACGTCCGTCAGACGAGCCAGCCGACGAAGTGGATGAGGCCGGCGAGCAGGTCGGTGATGAGGTTCATGACGTTCGATCTCCTTGTACACATGTCGATGTGGGACGTGCGCCGTCGCGGTCTGCAGCCCGTCGCTTGCGCACCGTAAGCATCCGACGACACAGGGGCCTCGGGCAACGATTTCCGCGGTGATCACCTGTTCCGGCGAACAACCGAGCGAGCGTTCGCCTGTTCCCTGCCGACATGTCGCACAGCGTTCGCTACCGGGACGAAACGCCCCGCCGGGTTAGCGTGCCCGTATGACGAAGCAGCTCCCGCCGGGCGGGCCCGGGCGAAGGCCTCGCCTCACCCGGCGCGGCCGTCTGGTCCTGGTCGTGACCGCCCTGGCCGTCACCGCGACGGCCGTCCTGCTGCCCGTCCTGCTGACGGGGGAGGAGAAGGAGCGCGCCCGGCCCGAGCCGACGGCGACCCTGGTCGTCCCGGAGGGCTGGCGCGCCGGTCAGGTCTACGCGGCCGTCGACAAGGCGCTCTCCCGCGCGCCCGGCACCACCCGGGGCGCCGTCGCCACCGCCCGGCTCGCCCTGCCGGCCGGTGCCCGGGGCAATCCGGAGGGCTACCTCTTCCCCGCCACCTATCCCGTCGACGCGGACACCACCCCGGCGAGTCTGCTCAGTTTCATGGTCAACACCGCCAACCAGCGCTTCGCCGCGCAACCCCTCGCCTCCGGGATGCGCGACGCGGGCCTCGGCCCCTACGAGGCCGTGAACATCGCCAGCATCGTCCAGGCGGAGGCCGACACCGCCGCCGACATGGGCAGGGTGGCCCGAGTGGTCCGCAACCGGCTCGCCGCCGGGATGCCGCTCCAGATGGACTCGACGCTCAACTACGCCCTCGACCGAAGCACGCTGGACACCACCACGGCCGACACCCGCCTCGACAGTCCCTACAACACCTACCGGCGCCGGGGACTGCCGCCGACCCCGATCGGCAACCCGGGCGAGGAGGCATTGCGGGCGGTCGTGTCACCGCCGGAAGGCGACTGGCTGTACTTCGTCACCGTCGGCCCCGGGGACACCCGGTTCACCGCCGACTACGCCGAACACCGTGCCCACGTGGCCGAGTTCAACGCCCGGCGGGAGCAGGAGCGGGGCGAGCGCTGAGCGCGCCCGCGGACGGGCCGGCTCCGCCCGCCGCCTCCCCGCGCAGCAGCGCGACGATCTCCCGGACCGCGGCCCGCCCCGCCCGGTTGGCGCCGATCGTCGAGGCGGAGGGCCCGTAACCGACCAGGTGCACCCGCTCGTCGCGGGCCGCGCGCGTGCCCTCCAGCCGGATGCCGCCGCCCGGCTCCCGCAGCCGCAGCGGCGCGAGATGGTCGACCGCCGCCCGGAAGCCGGTGGCCCACAGGATCACATCGGCCGCAACCGTCCTGCCGTCGTCCCAGGCCACACCTGTCGGCGTGATCCGGTCGAACATCGGCAGCCGGTCCAGCACCCCGCTCTCGCGCGCCCGGCGCACCGCGTCGTTCAACGGCAGACCCGTCACCGACACCACGCTGCGCGGGGGCAGTCCGCGCCGTACGCGGTCCTCCACCAGCGCGACCGCGGCCCGGCCCGCCTCCTCGTCGAAGGGGCCCTCCCGGAACACGGGCGGCCTGCGCGTCACCCAGGTCGTCGCGGCGGCCACCTCCGCGATCTCCATCAGGTGCTGGGTCCCCGAGGCGCCGCCGCCCACGACCACCACGCGCTGTCCCGCGAACGCGCCGGGGCCGGGGTAGCCGGCGGTGTGGAGCTGACGTCCGCGGAAGGTCTCCTGGCCGGGGTAGCGCGGCCAGAAGGGGCGGTCCCAGGTCCCGGTCGCGTTCACCAGCGCGCGGGCCGACCAGAGGCCGTCCGACGTCTCGACCGTCAGCCGTCCGCCGTCGCCCTCCCGGACCGCGCGCACGGCCACGGGGCGGCGCACCCGCAGGCCGAAGCGCTCCTCGTAGGCGGCGAAGTACTCGCCGATGACCTCCGACGACGGCCGCTCCCCGTCCGCGCCCGTCAGCTCCATGCCGGGCAGGGCGTGCATGCCGTGCACCTTCCCGTAGGTCAGCGACGGCCAGCGGAACTGCCAGGCTCCGCCCGGGCGCGGCGCATGGTCGAGCACGACGAAGTCCTGGCCGGGCACCAGCCCGGCGCGCCGCAGGTGGTAGGCGGCGGACAGGCCCGCCTGCCCCGCGCCCACGACCACCACGTCCACGTCCCGCGCACCGAAGTCGTTCACGCTTCTACCAACTCCGGAGGGCCGCCGGATCTTCCCCCGTCCGGCTACGGGGCGGCGCCCGCCCCGAGCCGATCCGCCCCGGGGCGGCGCCCGTCCGCCCGGCGCGGGAGGATGGGACGCATGCCCGGACACTTCGCCACCACGACCCTGAACCTCAGCACCGGCTCCGCGGAGCGGATCACCGACCTGACCGGCGCCTGCGAGGACTTCCTCGCCCGCACGGCGGAGGGCGGCGACGGACTCCTCAACGTCTTCGTCCCGCACGCCACCGCCGGGATCGCGATCATCGAGACCGGCGCGGGCAGCGACGACGACCTCCTGTCCGCCCTGCACACACTGCTTCCCGCCGACGACCGCTGGCAGCACCGCCACGGCAGCCCCGGCCACGGGCGCGACCACGTCCTCCCCGCGTTCGTCCCGCCCCACGCGACCCTGCCCGTGATCGCGGGCCGCCTGGAGCTCGGCACCTGGCAGTCGGTCTGCCTCGTGGACACCAACAAGGACAACCCGGACCGGACGGTGCGATTGTCGTTCCTCGGATAGTGCCGCGTCTCGCGTCACCGCAGGAGTGGTATCCGGCCGCACCGAACGAGAGCCGGGTCCGGTCGGCCGGTGAGGACTTTCGTGACCTCGAACCTTGGCGGCTGCCCTGTGGTTGTCCTCACGGAGGTCGGCGGAGTCGAGGGGCGGCAACGCAGCGGACGACGTCGCGGGCACGCTTGCTCCGGGCGGGCACCGGACCTGCCGTCGCGGGTGCCTTCACGGGGGCCGGAGACCGAGCATCCAACAGCGCACTGCGGCATCGAAGGGCAGCACGGCGGCTGTGAGCAGGACGGCCGAACGTGAACCTCCCCTGTGCCACCGGGTGGCGCATCCGCCCCGCGGGCCGCGCGCCAGGACAGGTGGGCCGCTTGTCGGCGCCCCACTCCGGCATCGATGCAACGCGTCGGAAGTTGGCTCCTGTTGACCCCGTGACATCCGGGGCGGTCGGGGGTTACGGTGCCAAGGAACAGGATGACAACGTTGTCAGTCCTGTCAGGACTCGAAGGGAAATTCCCCATGCGGTTTGCTTTCAGACCGTTCCGTCCCCGTGCTTCCGGTATGACAGCCGGTCTGATGGCGGCCGTACTCGTGAGTGGTGGAGTGGTCGGCATCGCCCAGCCCGCCGCCGCCGCGGACGCGGAACCGATCGATCTGGTCAATCCGTTCGTCGGAACCCAGAACTTCGGCAACACCTTCCCCGGGGCGAGCGCGCCGTTCGGCATGGTCCAGGTCAGTCCGGACACCGGCGGCCAGGGCGGCTACGACTACAAGCAGGACTCGATCTACGGCTTCAGCCAGACGCACCTGTCCGGCGTCGGCTGCGGCGTCATGGGTGAGCTGCCCGTCATGCCGACCACGGGCGCGGTCGACTCCGTGGACCCGAACGCCTACCGCTCCCCGTACAGCCACGACGACGAGCAGGCCAGTCCCGGCTACTACCGGGTGGGGCTGAAGAAGTACGACGTCGACGCGGAGCTCACCGCCACCGAGCGCACCGGGTGGCAGCGCTACACCTTCCCCTCCACCGGTTCGGCCAACGTCCTGTTCAACACGGGCAAGGCCAACCAGTCCGTGCTGGACTCCGAGGTGCACGTCGTCGGTGACCGCACCATCGAGGGCCGGGTGCACGCCGGGGGCTTCTGCGCCGGACACGACGAGCACACGGTGTACTTCAGCGCCACCTTCGACCGGCCCTTCCAGGCCTACGGCACGTGGGACGGCGCAGACCCCGAGCCCGGCACCCGCGACGCTGAGGGAAGCGGCCGGAACGGCGCCTGGGTGACCTTCGACGCGACCACCGACCGGGACGCCGTCCTGAAGGTGGGGCTGTCCTACACCGGCGTGGAGGGCGCCCGTAAGAACCTGGCCGCGGAGACCGGGAAGTCCTTCGACTTCGACGCCACGCGTGCGGCGTTGCAGGACACCTGGAAGAAGCAGCTGGATTCCATCCGGGTCGGCGGAGGCACGGCGGACCGGCAGAAGGCCTTCTACACCGCGCTCTACCACAGCCAGTTGCACCCGAACCTGGCCGGTGACGTCGACGGCATGTACCAGGGGTTCGACGACAAGACGCACATGGCAAAGGGCTACACGCCGTATCAGAACTTCTCGCTCTGGGACACCTACCGGCCGCAGAACCAGCTCCTGCAGATGCTGGAGCCGAAGGTCGCCCGGGACGTCGCGCTGTCGGTCGTCGCGGCCGGCCGGGACGGCGGCTGGCTGCCCCGCTGGGCGCTCGCCAACAGCGAGACCAACATCATGACCGGAGACCCGGTCACGCCCTTCCTCGTAGAGGCGTGGTCGAAGGGGCTGCTCGCCGGACACGAGGCGGAGACCTACGCGTTGCTGAAGAAGAACGCGACCAGCACCCCGCCCGCCGGCTCGCCGTACAACGGACGCTCGGGATCGGACCACTACACCGAGCGCGGCTACATCCCGTCAGGTCTCGAGCTCGGCAAGGACTGCGCGGACAAGGGCGGCGACAACGACTGCAAGCACCCGGCGTCGGCGACGATGGAGTACTCCGCCGCTGATGCGTCGCTTGCGCTGATGGCCGACCGGCTCGGACACACGTCGGACGCCAGGATGTTCGCCGCGCGCGGGCAGTGGTACCGGAACCTGTGGGACTCCTCGATCCAGCAGTTCCGGCCGCGGGCGGCCGACGGCACCTGGCTCACGCCCTACGACCCGGTCGAGGCGGCGCACCAGTTCCATGAGGGCGGCGCGTACCAGTACCAGTGGCTGGTACCGCAGGACCCGGCTGGTCTCGTCGGCCTGATGGGCGGCCGGAGCGCCACCGAGAAGCGGCTCGACGCCTTCTTCGGCCACGACAAGCTGCTCACCGACCCGGCGGGCACCGCGCGGAACCACTGGATCTCCCAGCCGTACGACTACTACGGGAAGCCGACGTACAACCCGAACAACGAGCCGGACCTGCACGCCCCGTACATGTACAACTGGGTCGGCGCCCCGGCGAAGACCGCGACCGTGGTGCGTGCGGCGATGACGCTGTTCACCGACGGGCCGGACGGGATGACGGGGAACGACGACCTGGGCACCATGTCGGCCTGGTACGTCTTCTCCTCCCTCGGCCTCTACCCGACGATGAGCGGCGGCGACTTCCTGGCCTTGTCCAGCCCGCAGTTCGCGTCGGCGACCGTCCGGATCGGCAGCTATCCCAAGGCGTCCGGCGCCAAGGGCCAGGGCGGCACGCTGACGATCGAGGCACCCGGAGCGAGCGACACGAAGCGGTACGTGCAGAGCGTGGCCCTGAACGGTGGGGACGTACCCCGGACCTGGCTGAGCTGGAACAAGCTCGCGCACGGCGGAACGCTGGCCCACCGGCTCGGGACCTCCCCCTCCTCATGGGGCACGGGCAAGGGCGCCCAGCCGCCCTCCGTCAACCAGGCGTCCCCCGACAGCCGCAAGCACGTCGACGCGTCGCTGCGGCCCGCATCGGCGGTCGTCCCCACGGGCGACACCGCGCAGACCGCGAAGTTCACGCTGGACGTCCTCGGGCAGGCACCCGGCAAGCTGAGCGTGTCGGTCACGGCGAAGGTGCCCAGCGGCTGGAAGGCCACGACGGCACCGCGTTCACCCCTGGTGATCGATTCCGGACACCTTCCGGTGCAGCGGACGGTGTCACTCGACATCACCGTGCCGCCGGGCGTCGTCGCCGGGTCCTACCCGGTGGAGGTGAAGGTCGAGGGCCGAGGGGCGAACCCGGTCACCCGCAAGGCCACTGTCGCGGTGGGAGCCGCCACGACGTGCGCGAGTGAGGAGAACGGGCAGTGCGCAGTGGACCTGCGCGCGGACCTCGGCCACGACGGCACGGCCACGGTGGCGAACTCCGACGAGGGCGACTTCGACGGACATGGCTGGAGCTATGACGGCGACCTGCTGCCGAAGGCGGGGCCGGTCACCTGGGACGGGGTGACGTACGACGCGCCGGACCCCACCGGCACGGCGAACAACTTCCTCGAAGCACGCGGGCAGGCCCTCCTGCTGCCCGCCGGACAGCACAGTGCGCTGCGGCTGGTCGGCTCGGCGCACAACGGTCCCGTGACCACCACACTGACCGTGCACTACACGGACGGCAGCAGCACGGAGGCACCGGTGACGTTCGGTGACTGGGCGGGCTCCGCGCCGGACGGCGGCACGGTCGTCCTCGACATGCCGCACCGCATCAAGCGGGGCAGCGGTGTCGACGGGCCGTCCATTCGGCTCTTCGGTACGGCCGTTGAGCTCGACGGGGGCAAGACGGTCCGTTCGGTCTCGCTGCCGGACGACTCCCGTGTCGAGATCTACGCGATGACGCTCGTGTAGAGGGACGTCGGACCGCCGGAACCCGGCCGGCGGTCCGCCGTCCCGGATCGGCGCGCCCATCTCATCAGGGCCCCGGCGAGAGTGCCGGGGCCCTGCGCGTGCTCGCGCCCGGCATCCGGCCCACCGTCCGACAGGGGCCGACGCCTGGCATCGTGCGGAAGACCGGCGGAGGCCCGTGGAGCCCGGCTGGTCCTCGAGGACGAAGCCGGCTTCTCCCGGACGCCGTCGCAGGCGAAGACCTGGTCGCTGCCCGGCCGGACTCCGGGGGCGTCGTCCCTGCCCCGCCGCTGATGTCACACCGGCGTGATCGGCGGGCGGAGAACAGCAGCGCAGTCCGATGAAGGGCTCAGTGCCCGGTTTCCCCTGCGGCAAAGAGTTCAGTGCACTCGCCGGCGAAGGAACAGAGCTGGTCCACGACCTGCCGGTACTCCTCAGGATCCTCCACCACGTTCGACGTGGCAGCGGTCCACCGCTGCCACAGGCCACCGGCGGCAAGGTATCGGGATGCTCTGTCGGTCCCGAGGACGGCATCAAGGTGAAGCAGTGTGCCGAGAGCGAAGCTCCGGTCATCGACGAGGTCGGGTCGAGGCAGGTAGCGATCAAGGTATCTGCAGACCAGATCGGCGTCCGCGCTGGTGCCGAAGGTGGCAAGAGTGATGCAGTAGGCCGCGCCGTAGGGGCCTGCGTGGGCCAGCAGGAGTTCGCCGATGCGGCTGCGGAACTCCGTCCTGTTGGCTACGGCGACCAGCCAGGAGGCAGTCCTGCGCTCTCGCCAGCCACCTTCGAAGAGGATGCCGAGCTCAGCGGGAGTGATCTCCCTGGCAGCCTGGACCAGCTCCCTCACGAACAGGTCGCGCTCAGGCCCGTTCAACCGCAGCAGGCTTCCACCCAGCCACAGGTACCGCCGGCCGGGCGTGACGAATCGCCGGACCAGCTCCGTGAGCTCGGGGTTGGTGTGGGCATGGCGCATGGCTGCATCCTTGCCCGGCGAGGACCCAGCTGCCAGCGGTTTACCCGGAACCGGGTGACGCCGATGGAGGCCGACAGCGGTTACCCGCACGAGCGAAGCGTGAGGCCGGACCGTGACGCCGCACAGTGCGGGTTTCCGCGGGGCCCCCGGTCGCGTGTGCGGGGGCCCCGTGGGACTCGACTGTCTCAGCTCCTGGTGAGGGTGCAGGTGTAGGCGGCCGAACCGGAGCCGCTGTAGGCCTCCGCGTCGAGGTAGTAGGTGCCCGTCYCGGTGGCGGTCCTGGTGAACGACAGGGATTCGTCGGCGCCGGCCCCGTCGTTCACGGATCGGGTCAGGGTGCTGCCGTTCGCGTCGAGCCAGTACACGTCGGCGTCGTAGGCGGAGGGGACGGCGCAGTTCACCGAGACGGTCTGTCCGGCCGCCGCGGAGACCTTGAAGTAGTCGCGGTCGCGATTCGACGTCATGCTGCCCGTGAGCCTGCCGGGAGAGGCAAGGGCGGTGGCGTCGTCGGCCGTGTCGCGCGTGTCGTTGGGCTCGCTCTCCGCGACCGTGGACCCGCCGCCCTGGCTCCCGCAGTCGGTCACGGGAGTCCCGTTGTAGAGGTTGGCGTCCGCCACGCCGTTCGTGACGCTGCGCAGGTAGTAGCCGCAGGTGGGGCGGTTCCTGAAGTCGAAGGTGGAGCCCGGCGTCAGGCGCCAGATCTTGAAGCCGCTGTACGTGAGCGGCTTCCTGTCGACGGCCTGCTCCGGCTGGTGGTCGGCGAGGACGACGTAGGCGTCCTCGCCGTACTGCGTCGCCATGCCGTTGCGGTCGAGGAACAGGGACCCGCCGCCCTCCTCCACCCCGACGCCCCAGGCGGAGCCCCCGGGTGCGAGGCCGTCCTTCACGGCGCGTGCGAGGAAGGACATGGTGCGGCCCATGCGGTCGCGGGTCACGAAGTGGGAGTCGTTGACGACGGCTCCGTAGTGGGCCCATTCGAACATGCCGGTGGTGAAGCTGACGTACCGGTCGTAGGGGTTGGCGAGGGCTTCCGCGCTGGTGACGCTGCCGTTGCAGGCGTCGTAGACGATCGGGCTGTTGATGTGGTGGCCCGCGCTGCCGCCGCCGGAACCGCCGCCCTTGGCGACGACCGACTCGACGGACGCTTCCAGGGCGGTTCCCTTCCAGGCGGCGTAGCGGCACTGGTCCCCGCCGGCGAAGTAGACGAACTCGGCGTTGCGGACGTCCGTGTTCAGCCGGCTGTTGTCCCCGTCGGCCGCCGTCGTCAGCGTCCACGTCGTACAGGAGTTGACCCCGGCCGACGCCGTGATGGTGTCGCACTCCGGGGTCCTGCTGCCCGACGTCGGCGCCGATCCGGCCAGGACGACCACGTCGAGGGTGCCGGTGCCGCCGCGGATCTCGTCGACGGCCCTCGTCATCGAGGCGGTCACGATGCCGCCGGCTCCGTTCATCGTGAACGCCGGACCGTTCCACGTGCTGCGGCTGACGTCGGACGCGCTGCCGAGCCGGATCCTGTCGGCCGCCGCGTGGGCCGGCTGATGCGCCATCAGTACGGAGGCCAGCGCGATGAGCGCGACGGCGGCTCCCGCGGGGGTCCTGAGGGGGCGGTATGTCATGTGCACTCCTGGGGAGGGGCGAACTCGGTGCCGCGGCCGTCGGGCGAGGGCCGCAGGATGGTAGCGGAACATACAAGTAATGGCTCTGATGCGGAAGATGTAAGACCGGAAGGTTGTCGGCCGGAGCGAATCGGGTCGCGGATGCGCCTCAAAAGGGCTCAAAGTGCCGCATCGGTGAGGCTGAAGCCCTCGTTACATGAACGTAATGGGTCTTACATCTGGTTAGAGAGAGGGTTCCTATGTAACGTCGCAGCAGTGCCTGGCGGTCGGACTCCGCCGGCAGAAGACCACCGAGAGGTTCCCGGCGATGAACGCTCTTACCGCACGCCCCGCGGCCGCCGCCGCCGTCGCGGCGGCCATGCTCCTGTCCCTGTCCGCCTGTGGCGACGACGAGCCCGCCGCCCCGCCGGGCAGGGCCGTCATCGGCGGCGTGGAGATCGTGAAGGACCAGAAGCTGCACGACCTGCTGCCCGAGAAGATCAAGAAGGCCGGTGAGGTGCGTGTCGCGACGGACGTCCCGTACCCGCCCTTCGAGATGTACGTGAAGGAGGGGGAGGCACAGCTGACAGGGCTGGACTACGACCTCGGCCAAGCCCTCGGCGCCAAGCTGGGCGTGACCTTCGCCTTCGCCCCGCAGAAGTTCGACGGCATCATCCCGGCCCTCCAGGCCGGCAAGTTCGACGTGGCGATGTCCGCCATCACGGACAACAAGGAGCGCCAGAAGGTCGTCGACTTCGTCGACTACTCCCAGTCCGGCTCCGGCATCCTCGTCGGCGAGGGCAACCCGGCGGGCGTGACCACCCTCGACGACCTGTGCGGACGGAACGTCGCCGTCCAGACCGCGACCAACCAGCTCGACCTGCTGAAGTCCCACCAGGCCGCCTGTACCGGCGCGGGCAAGGACACGATCGACATCCAGACCTTCCCCAAGGACTCCGACGCGCAACTCGCGCTGCGCTCCGGCAAGGTCGTCGCCCAGGTGCTGACCAAGCCGGCGGCCGGCTGGGTGGCCAGGACGGCGGACGGCGGCACGTCCTTCGACCTCGTCGAGGACCCCGCCGCCCCGGGCGGCTACGACGCCTCGCCCAACGGCATCGCGGTCAGCAAGCAGCTGCCCGAGCTGACGATTGCGGTCCAGAAGGCACTGCAGTCCCTCATCGACGACGGCACCCTGATCAAGATCTACAACAAGTACGGCGTTGCGTCGATCGCGGTGAAGGAAGCCACCAGGAACGCGGCGGTGGACTGAGGATGTCCAGCACGACCAAGGTCCCGCCCCACACGACCCCCGCCGACCAGCCGCTCGTCGGGGAACTCGAGATCGTCCCCGCCCGCAACCACGGGCGCTGGATCGCGGCCGTCGCCTCGGTGCTCGCCCTCGTCGGGCTGATCGGCTCCCTCGCCAAGAACGACAACCTGCGCTGGGACGTCGTCGGTGACTACCTGTTCGCCGACCTCATCTTCGACGGTCTCGCGACGACCCTCTGGCTGACCGCAGCCGCCATGCTGCTCGGTCTGTCCCTCGGCACGCTGATCGCCGTCATGCGGCTCTCGTCCAGTCCCGTGCTGTACGGACTCGCCACCGCGTTCGTCTGGGTCTTCCGCGGCACCCCGCTGCTCGTCCAGATCATCTTCTGGGGCTACGCCGCCGCACTCTACAAGTACGTCGAGATCGGCATTCCCTTCACCGACATCACGTTCTTCCAGGCCGAGACCAACACGCTCCTGACACCGGCGATCGCCGCCCTCCTCGCCCTCGGCCTGAACGAGGCGGCCTACGCCTCGGAGATCGTCCGCGCCGGCATCCAGTCCGTGGACCCGGGCCAGTCGGAGGCCGCGCACTCGCTGGGCATGCGGCCGGCGCTCACCATGCGCCGGATCGTCCTGCCGCAGGCCATGCGCGTGATCATCCCCCCGATGGGCAACGAGACCATCAACATGCTCAAGATGACCGCACTGGTCTCGGTCATCTCCGCCCACGACCTGATGTCGAACATCCAGGACGTGTACGCCCAGAACTACCAGGTCATCCCCATGCTGGTCGTGGCCAGCATCTGGTACCTGGCCCTCGTCACCCTCCTCGGCGTGCCCCAGGCATGGCTGGAGCGACGCTACGGGCGCGGCACCGCACGCGCCGGACACGTCTCGCCGTTCCGGCGCCTTGTCGGCGGAAGCGTGCAGCCGTCCGGCAAGAACAGCAAGGAGCTGAACCGATGAGCACCCCCATGGTGCGCGCCGAAGGCGTGCGCAAGCACTTCGGGAATCTGGAGGTCCTCAAAGGCATCGACCTCACTGTGGAGCGCGGCCAGGTCTGCTGTCTCCTCGGCCCCTCCGGATCCGGGAAGTCCACCTTCCTGCGATGCATCAACCACCTGGAGAAGGTCGACGGCGGCCGGCTGACCGTCGACGGGGAGCTCGTCGGCTACCGCCAGCAGGGCACCAAGCTCCACGAGCTGCGCGAGAGCGAGGTCGCGGACCGCCGCCGCGACATCGGCATGGTTTTCCAGCGCTTCAACCTCTTCCCGCACATGACGGCCGTCGAGAACGTGATGGAGGCCCCCGTCAAGGTCGCCGCCGTCTCCCGGGCCGACGCCCGGGAGCGTGCCCATGCCCTCCTCGAACAGGTCGGTCTCGGCGACCGCGGGCACCACTACCCCGCCGAGCTGTCGGGCGGCCAGCAGCAGCGCGTCGCGATCGCCCGCGCGCTCGCCATGCAGCCCAAGCTCATGCTCTTCGACGAGCCGACCTCCGCGCTCGACCCCGAACTCGTCGGCGACGTCCTGGACGTCATGCGGCAGCTCGCCGCCGACGGCATGACCATGGTCGTCGTCACCCACGAGATCGGCTTCGCCCGCGAGGCCGGCGACACCGCCGTCTTCATGGACGAGGGCGTCGTCGTCGAGGCGGGCGACCCCCGGCAGGTGCTCGTCGACCCGGAGCAGGAGCGCACCCGCGCCTTCCTGTCCAAGGTCCTGTGACCGCCCCCACCCGCCGGCAGGAGAGGCTCGACGACCTCCTGGACCTTGCTCGCGCCCGCCACGCCGGCTACCTGCGCGACCTGGAGGAGCTCGTCTCCCTCGACTCCGGCTCCTACGACGCCGCCGGCGTCAACCGGGTCGCCGACTGGGTCGAGCGCAGACTCGATCGGCTCGGGTTCGCCGTGGAACGCGTCCGCTTCCCGCCGACGCCCGATGGACACCGGACCGGTGACGCCCTCGTCGGCCGCCGACGCGGCAGGCTCCCCGAGCCGGCGGGAGGCCGCAGGATCCTCCTCGCCGGCCACATGGACACCGTCTTCGAGAACGGGACCGCGGCCGCCCGCCCCTTCCGGATCGACGGCTCCACGGCGTACGGCCCCGGCGTCAGCGACGACAAGGGCGGCCTGCTCGCCGGACTCACGGCCCTGGAGATCCTCGGACAACTCGGCATCGACGCGTACGACGAGCTGGTCCTGCTCGCCACCCCCGACGAGGAGATCGGCTCACCCGCCAGCCGGCCGCTGATCGAGGAAACGGCCGCCGGCGTGCACGTCGGACTCGGCCTCGAATGCGCCCGGGAGAACGGCGACCTCGTCATCGCCCGCAAGGGCGTCGCCGACTTCCGCCTCACCGTCACCGGCCGGGCCGCACACGCCGGCATCGAACCCGAGCGCGGTGCCAACGCCGCCCTCGCCGCCGCTCACCTCACCGTCGCCCTCCAGGCCCTCAACGGCCACTGGGACGACGTGACCGTCAACGTCGGCGTCGTCCGGGCCGGGACCCGCGCCAACATCGTCTGTCCCCAGGCGGATCTGCGCATCGAGGTGCGCGCCGCCACGAGGGCCGGCATCCAGCGCGTCGACCGGGCCATCCGGGAAGCCGCCGGCCAGCCCGGCGTCCCCGGCGTCACGGTCGAGGTGGAGCAGCTCGACATGTGCCCGCCGATGGAGGACACCTCCGCCTCCCGGCGGATGTTCGACCACGCACGCAACGCCGCCCGAGCGACCGGCATCGAACTGGGCGCCGCCGCCACCGGAGGAGTGGGCGACGCCAACCTCATCGCCGGCACGGGAGTCCCCGTCCTCGACGGTCTCGGCCCGGTCGGAGGCGCCGACCACACGCCCCAGGAGTGGCTCGACGTCGCCGGCGTCCCGCAGCGCATCGCCCTCCTCGCCGACCTGATCGCCTCCCTGGGCAAGGCCGGCCGCACCTGAACGACGCCGGCGCACAGCGGAGGGAAGCCCCGCTCTCCTCCGCTGGGGGCACGGTGCCGGCGCCCCAGGAGGCGTCCCCACGGCCCCGGCCCCCGCAATCCCGCCACCCACCCGCCCCTCAACGGAGGCACCATGCGCGCCCCTTCCGCACCCGCACGCCGCACCGTCCTCGCCTGCGCCCTCGCCGTTTCCCTCCTCTCGGTCCAGTCCTCCGCCCTCGCCGACGCACCGCAGGACCGGAGCCGGGCGGGGTCCCTCGTCCTGATCGGCGGAGCCCTGAAGGAGAGCAACACCCAGGTCTACGGCGAGATCATCAAGCGGGCCGGCGGCCCCGACGCCCGCATCGGGATCATCACGGCCGCCTCCGTGCCCGAGAGCCAGGACCCCCACGCCGGCGACCCCGAGCGGTGCAGCAACTCCGCCTGCAACGGCGCCTACTACGCCGAGGTCTTCCGGCGGCACGGCGCCGCGGACGCCCAGTGGATCCCCCTCGACGTCGACCACGTCGCCGACGCCGACTCGGACGCCGTCGTCGCCCAGGTCGACTCCATGACCGGCTTCTTCTTCGGCGGAGGCGACCAGTACCGCTACGTCACCACCCTTCTCCGCGGCGAACGGCACGAGGACTCCAAGGTCCTCGCCGCCATCCGCGCCAAGCTCTCCCGAGGCGCCGTCGTCGCCGGGTCCTCCGCGGGCGCCCAGATCGCATCCGGCCCCGACATGGTCACCGGCGGAGAGTCCTACGAGGGGCTCAGGGACGGCAGCGCACCCGGCTACTACGACGATCCGACGCGCCTCGGCCACCTCCCCGAGGGCGGCTTCGGCTTCCTCCGGTCAGGGCTCGTCGACACCCACACCGGCGCCTACGGGCGCGAGGGCCGGGCGCTGCGCCTCGCCTCCGACACCGGCCACGACCGTGTCTACGCCCTGGAGGAGAACACCGCCCTCGTCGTCGACCGGCCGGGCAGCCATCGCGAGCACCTCAGTGTCCTCGGGCCGAACGGCGTCGCCGTCCTGGACCTGCGGGACGCCCGCGCGTACGAGTCCGCGGACGGCTGGTCCCTCCGCCGGGCACGGTACAGCTACCTCACGGACGGGGACCGGTACGACGCACGCACCTGGACGCCGCGCGTCCATCCGGCCAAGCAGCCGCTGAGCCCCCTCGGAACGACACCCGTGCCCGTCACCACCGACGTCTTCCACTCGGCGGCCAACCCCGACGGCACCCCGTATGCCTTCCGGACCACCGCGCGGGCGCTCGCCTCGACGCGCGCGCAGAACAGCGCGACCGCGACCACCTTCGAGAGCGGGCCGCGGTTCGCCGTGACGTTCACCAAGGGGCGGGGCTTCGCCGCCTTCACCGGCGACGGCGCGGACGCCCGCACGCTCCTCTCGCTGCGCGTCGACATCGCGCCGCGCTGACCGACCGCATGGCAAGGAGCCGGCCCCAGGACAGGGGCCGGCTCCTTGCTGGTCCTTGCGGACCGCGACGCACGATCCGCTCACAGCAGGCCGGTGCGCCGGGCGATCCTCTCCGCTTCCTTCATGCGCTCGTGGCCGCTGCCGCCGATCCGGTCGAGGACGGCGGCGACGAGCGCTTCGACGACCGCGAGGGCCGGTACGAGGCTGTCGTAGGGGGAGTCCGAGGAGACCTGGGTGATGAGGACGACGTCCGCGTGGGCGGCGGCGGGGGAGAGCCACGGGTCGGTGAACACGATGACCTTGCCGCCCCGCTCGCGGGCCAGTTCGGCGATCAGCGTCTTGTCGGCCTCGTAACGCCGGTGGTCGAACAGCACGGTGACGTCGCGCCGGGTCAGCTGCGTGAGGAAGGAGGTCCGCTCCACGTCCTTGTGCGGCAGGAAGCTCACCTGGTTGCGGAACTGCATCAGGTGCAGGCCCAGGTACTCGGCCATCAGATGCGTGAACCGTCCTCCCCCCACGTGCACGCGACGCCGGGGGTCGGAGAGGAGGCCGACGGCGTCCTCGAACTCGTGCGCCGCCACCTCGTCGAACGTCTGGGCGACGGCCTGCCGCACGAGTGAGGAGCGCTCGCCGAGCTGCGTGGCGGCGGAGTCCTGCGGAGCCTGCGTCCGCTCGTGCTTCGACGACTCCGCGGTCGTGTAGAGGGTGATCGGCGAGGCGTTGCGGGCGTCGAGTTCGGAGCGGAGAGCAGCCTGGAGATCGGGAAAGCCCCGGTAGCCCAGCCGGGAGGCACACCTCAGCACCGTGGGTGCCGACACGCCCGCCCGCTCCGCGATCGTGGCGACCGTCTCGAAGACCGCGGCCGGATACCCCGCCAGCAGCACCCGCGCGACCTTGCGCTCCGCGGGACTCAGCTCTCCGAGCCGACTGCGGATCTCGTCGGCCAGCGTGGGGCTCATGGCTTTCCCTTCTGCGGGGCCGGATCACCGAGGCGGACAGCTGCCGTGGAGGCCGCGCTCCCCGGCTCGCCACGTTTCAGATCGGCCAGTTTCAGGGACCGAATGTACCGCCCATTACGGAATCTGCCCAGTCCGGAAGGGCGGCACGGCAGGGGGCCCGGATGACGTCCCGCGCGGTGCGCACCGTGCGGGACGTCGACGGACGCAGGCGACGGACGGACGGGGGCCGGCCGGTAGCCGCCGCACCTGTCCCCGTGGTTGCTCTCGCCGGCGGAGACGTCACCGGCGCGGACGACAGGCCCCGTTCACGCCGGTGCACCCCCGGTCACAGGCTTAGGAACGCGCGCCGTCCGGGGGTTCCCGCACGCTCTACCGACACGCACGGGCCCGCGGAAATGATGAGCGCACCGCACATGAACCAGTGATCCGCGGTCCCCCGTCCTCGGCCGGGCGGACTCGCGGCGGAAGGAGTTCACGGTGTTGCTTCTCATCTCCCCGGACGGCGTCGAGGAGGCCCTCGACTGCGCGAAGGCGGCGGAGCACCTCGACATCGTCGACGTGAAGAAGCCCGACGAGGGCTCTCTCGGCGCCAACTTCCCCTGGGTCATCCGGGAGATCCGCGACGCGGTACCGGCGGACAAGCCGGTGTCCGCCACCGTGGGCGACGTGCCGTACAAGCCGGGCACGGTGGCCCAGGCCGCGCTCGGCGCGGCCGTCTCCGGTGCCACGTACATCAAGGTGGGCCTGTACGGATGCGCCACTCCCGAGCAGGGCACCGAGGTCATGCGGGCGGTCGTCCGGGCGGTGAAGGATCACCGCCCCGACGCGCTCGTCGTCGCCTCGGGCTACGCCGACGCCCACCGCGTCGGCTGTGTCAATCCGCTCGCCCTGCCGGACATCGCCGCCCGTGCCGGTGCCGACGCGGCCATGCTGGACACCGCGGTCAAGGACGGGACGCGGCTCTTCGACCACGTGCCGCCGGACGCCTGCGCGGAGTTCGTCCGCCGCGCCCACGCCTCCGGTCTGCTCGCCGCCCTCGCGGGCAGCGTCAAGCAGGCCGACCTCGGCCCGCTGACCCGCATCGGCACGGACATCGTGGGCGTGCGGGGAGCGGTCTGCTCGGGCGGTGACCGCAACGCGGGAAGGATCCGGCCCCATCTGGTCGCCGCCTTCCGGGCGGAGATGGACCGGCAGGCCCGGGAGCATGCCGCCGGCGTCCCGGCCGCCGACTGACGCGGGGATGCCGACTCCGGAAGCCGGCCGCGCCCCCGGACGCCGTGCCACGCGCCTCGCCGTCGTCGACCCGGCCACCGGGGAGACCTTCGACGAAGCCCCCGACCAGCACGTGGAGGAGCTGGACGGCGTGGTCGACCGAGCCGGGCGCGCCTGGAAAGGATGGCGCGCCGACCCGGCCGCCCGCTCCGCGGGGCTGCGCGCCGCGGCCGACGCGGTGGAAGCGGCCGGCGACGACCTTGCTCCACTGCTCACCCGGGAACAGGGCAAGCCCCTGTCCGAGTCCTGCGCGGAGGTCGCCCGTACGGCGGCCCGGCTGCGGTACTTCGCCGACCTGGCCCCCAGTACCCGCCGGATCGACGACGGCCGCCCCGTGGCCGGCGAGATCCGCTGGCGCCCGCTCGGACCCGTCGCCGCGATCGTGCCGTGGAACTTCCCCCTCCAGCTCGCGGCGGCGAAGTTCGCGCCCGCTCTCGCGGCAGGCAACACCGTCGTCCTCAAACCGTCCCCGTACACCCCCCTCGCCACCCGGCTGCTCGGTGCGATCCTCGCCACGGTCCTGCCCGAAGACGTCCTGACCGTCGTCACCGGCCGGGAACCCCTCGGTGCCCGCCTCGCCTCCCACCCGGGTATCCGTCACGTCACGTTCACCGGTTCGGTGCCGACCGGGCGGGCCGTCGCCGCAGCGGCGGCGGCCTCGCTCGCCCGGGTCACGCTGGAACTGGGCGGAAACGACGCGGCCGTCCTCCTGGACGACGTCGACGTGGGCCGGATCGCGGACCGTCTGTTCTGGGCCGCCTTCCGCAACTGCGGGCAGGTCTGCATGGCGGTCAAACGCGTCTACGCACCGGCCCGGCTCCACGGCGAGGTCGTCGAGGCCCTCGCACACCGCGCGAGGACCGTCGTCGTGGGATCCGGCCTGGACCCGGGCACCCGCATCGGACCGGTCAACAACGCCCCCCAGCTGGCCCGGGTGGAGGAGGTCACACGCCGGGCCCTGGCGGCCGGCGCCAGGGCGGCGGCCGGCGGTCACCGACTCGACGGACCGGGTCACTTCTTCGCGCCCACGATTCTCACCGACGTCCTTCCCGACGACCCGGTGGTGACCCGGGAACAGTTCGGCCCGGTCCTGCCGGTGCTGTCCTACCGGAACCTCGACGAAGCCGTCGACGCGGCCAACGGCACCGGCTTCGGACTCGGCGGCTCCGTCTGGGGCACCGATCCCGACCGGGCGGCGGCGACGGCCGACCGGCTCGAATGCGGCACCGCCTGGATCAACCACCACGCCGAACTCTCCCTCGCCCAGCCCTTCGCAGGCGTCAAGGACAGCGGAGTCGGTGTCGCGGGCGGACCGTGGGGCTTCTACGGCAACCTCCGGCC
Source organism: Streptomyces sp. T39 (assembly GCF_008042045.1). Classification (GTDB taxonomy): domain Bacteria; phylum Actinomycetota; class Actinomycetes; order Streptomycetales; family Streptomycetaceae; genus Streptomyces. Next base: position 49,714 of record NZ_RDBP01000049.1, on the reverse strand, counting down.
GTTCGTCGTCCACCGGTTGAAGGAGGAAGGACGATGAGGTTCCGAGCCGCCGTACTGCGCTCGTACGAGGACCGGTTCGCGGTCGAGGACGTCGTTCTGACCTCCGGTCCGGCCGCCGGCGAGCTCCTCGTCAAGATCGCGGGGTGCGGAATGTGCCGGACCGATCTCGCGGTCCGGCGATCGGCCGGCCGCACCCCGCTGCCGGCGGTCCTCGGCCACGAGGGAGCCGGAGTCGTCGTGGCAGCGGGCGACGCCGTGGGCGGCACGACAGGTGTCGGCGACCACGTCGTGCTGAGCTTCGACTTCTGCGGAGAGTGCCGGAGCTGCCGCGGTGCGGCCCCCGCCCACTGCGACTCGTTCGCCTCCCTCAACCTCTTCGGAGGGCGCGAGGAGCACGCGCCGCGCCTCACCGACGCCTCGGGCAGAGCGCTGGCCCCCCGATGGTTCGGCCAGTCCTCCTTCGCCGAGTACGCCCTCGTCCCGGCACGCAACGTCGTCCGGGTCGACCCGGCCCTGCCGCTCGAACTGCTCGGACCACTCGGCTGCGGCTTCCTCACCGGTGCCGGAGCCGTGCTGAACACCTTCCGCGCCGCTCCCGGCGACACCCTCCTCGTCCTCGGCGCGGGAGGGGTGGGTCTGGCGGCGGTGATGGCGGCCGCCGCCGCCGGCGTACGGACCGTGGCCGTCGACGGGAATCCCGGCCGGCTCTCCCTGGCCGAACGGTTCGGCGCGATCCCCCTGCCCGCCTCGACGGCCGGGGCGGCCCAGCGCATCCGCCGGCTGACCGACGGCGGCGCGCAGTACGCCCTGGACACCACGGCCTCGGCCCCGCTGATCAACGAGGCACTCCGCGCACTGCGCCCCACCGGCGTTCTCGGTCTCGTGGCCCGTCTCCACACCGCGCTGCCGCTCGAACCGGGCACGCTCGACCGAGGCCGCAGCATCCGGCACATCTGCGAGGGGGACGCCGTACCCGCCCTCCTGATACCCCGGCTGATCGGTCTGTGGCAGGCCGGCCGCTTCCCCTTCGACGAACTGATCCGCACCTATCCGCTGGCCGACATCAACCAGGCCGAACGCGACTGCGACGCCGGACGCGTGGTCAAGCCCGTCCTGCTGCCGGAAGGAAGAGACCGATGAACGAAACGGCCACCACCAAGGACCCCCGCCGTCCCGCCCGCGGGGCCTCCTCGACCTTCGGTCCCGCCGGAGGGGACACGACCACCACGGCGGCGCCGCGGACCGACGCGGAAGGCGTGGACACGGGCGTGGGACTGACGGCCCTCCTGGTCGCCGCCGCACGCGCGATCGAGACCCACCGCCACGACAGCCTGGCCCAGGACATCTACGCGGAACACTTCGTGCGCGCGGCCGGGGCCTGCGCCCGCTGGCCCGTCCGCATCGAGCAGGTCCCGGACGGGGACGCCGATCCTCTGTGGGGGAGGTTCGCCCGTTACTTCGGCCTGCGGACGAAGGTGCTCGACGACTTCGTCCTCCGGTCGGTCGGTGCGGACGCCCGCCAAGTGGTCCTGCTGGGGGCAGGGCTGGACACACGCGCCTTCCGGCTGGACCTGCCGTCCGGCTGCGTCGTCTTCGAGATCGACAGGGCGGGCGTGCTGGCCTTCAAACAGCAGGTGCTCACGGGGCTCCGGGCCGTCCCGAAGGTGAAGCGCGTCGCCGTGCCGGTCGACCTGCGCGCCGACTGGGTGACCGCTCTGACCTCAGCCGGCTTCGATCCGGCCGCCCCGAGCGTCTGGCTGGCCGAAGGGCTGCTCTTCTACCTGCCGGGCCCCGCCGAAACGTATCTCGTCGACACCGTGCACCGGCTCACCACCGGGGGCAGCGCCCTGGCCTTCGAGGCCAAGCTGGAGAAGGACCTGCTGGCGTACCGCGACAGCCCGATCTACACGGCGACGCGAGAACGGATCGGCATCGATCTGCTCGGTCTCTTCGACCCGGGGCCACGCCCCGACTCCGCGGGCGACCTGGCGGCCAAGGGCTGGTCCACCGCGATGCGCACGCCCTTCGACTTCACCCGCATCCAGGGACGTGGTCCCCTTCCCGAGCCGAACGACGCGCTGGAAGGGAACCGGTGGGTCTTCGCGCACAAGCCCCGCCCCTGACCTCCGCCGACGACGCCGGCCGCGGGGACGCCCGTGCCGGGGCCGTGTCAGACGGCCCGGACGGTCACCAGCCGGTCACCCGGAATCCCGGCCATGTCCGGCGCGTAGTAGTCCCTGATGCCGGTGGCCCATGTGGCCACGGTGATGCGGTCCCCGGCGTCCGGGCCGAAGGCGTCGAACAGCGCGTGGATGTTCGGCTCGGCGAAGCCGATCGCCGTCATCAGCGACACGAAGAGCGGACGCTCGATCAGGCCGTCCCCGTCGGGGTCGCCCAGTGCGGCGAGCGCCTCGGCGAACTCGGCGATCGTGGGGCCGAAGCGCTCGGGATCGAGCACGAACGGACGGAACTCGTCGACGGTGATCACGCCGTCGCCGTTGGCGTCCAGCTCCGTGGCCAGCGTCGTCCAGTAACGGCGGAACGCGGCCCGGACGGCCTCCCTGGCCCCGTCGTCCGATGCGCCCGCCGCCTCCAGGACGCGCCCCGTCATGAGGTCGAAGTCGCCGGAGTCGAGGACTCCGTCGCCGTTGGCGTCGAAGAGGGAAAAGACCAGCTCGATGCGCTCGGCCGCCTCGGTTCGCATGTCCGTCACCTGTCTCCCGCGGTCCGTGGGTCCCGGACCTGGCTCACTGCGTGCTCCTGGGTAACCGTGCGAGGGCGGAAGCGTGACGGTGCGGCGGCCTGTGCCACCGGAAGGAGTGAGTTCGCCGACGTCCGGTCCGGGCGGCCGGGAGGGCCCGGTCCTTCGCGACCGCGCCCCTCCAGGGCGGGGCCCGCCGCCCGTTCAGCCCCGGGACGGGGCGGACGGCCGCGGGGAGCGGAGCACGAGCAGGGTGATCTCACTGGGGGCGAAGACACGGAACGGCGGACCCCAGAAGCCGGTGCCGCGACTGGTGTAGAGGAGGGTGCGGACGCCGTGGCGGCTGAGGCCGGCCAGGGCCGGCTGGTCGAGGCGGACCAGGTGGTGGAAGGGCCAGATCTGGCCGCCGTGGGTGTGACCGGAGAGCTGGAGGTCGACACCGTGCGCCGCCGCGCGGCCGATGAACTTGGGCTGGTGGGCGAGGAGGAGGACGGGGAGCTCCGGGTCGGCGCCGTGGAGGGCCCCGGCGAGGTGGGCGCGGTGGCCCGCGAGGCCGGAGGACTCGGCGGTGACGTCGTCGACGCCGGCGACCACGAGGGTGTCACCGCCGCGTTCGACCAGCAGATGGCGGTTGCGCAGCGGCTCCCAGCCCAGCTCGTCCATCAGGTCGACCCAGCCCTGGGCCTCGCTGTAGTACTCGTGGTTGCCGGTGACGTAGACACGGGCCCGGGTGGCCCGCACGGTGCCCAGCGGGGCGGCCTGGGCGCGACGGCGTTCGGCCGTGCCGTCCGCGATGTCGCCGGTGTGGCAGACCAGGTCGGCCTCCAGGGTGTTCACCGTCTCGCAGACCCGCGCCGACCAGCGGGCGCGGTCGAGCGGACCGTAGTGCGTGTCGGTGATCAGGACGACCCGGGTGCCGTCCAGCCCGGCTCCCAGACGGGGGAGCTCCACGTCGAGCCTGCGCACCCGCGGCACGCGCCGGGCCTCGGCGTACCCCCAGGCGAGCAGCACGGCGGTGGTGCCGAGGACGGCCCAGGTGACGATACGAGCCCGGTCCTGTCCGTCACCGGCCCCGGCCACGGTCAGGGCGGCCCGCAGCAGGGAGCCGAGGAGGACGGACCAGGTGAACAGGACCCAGACGCCGCCCAGCAGCGTGTCACCGACGATCGCCGCCCGGTCCCGCTGACGCCGGCCGTGGCCGTGCGCCATCGCGAGCGGCATACCGATCAGACCGAGGGCGAACAGCGCGGTGCCGGTCAGTGCGACGGGCAGCGGCCAGTGCTGACCGGTGTGCAGGAGAACCCAGCACGGCACGGCCCACAGCAGGACGGGGGCGATCAGGGGGAGGAGGCGCATGAGGCGCTGGAGTCGGCTCCGCGGCGCCCCGCCGGCTTCACCGGCGGCTGATCGGGTCTCGCTGGTCTCGGTCATGCTTCCCCTCCCGAGGTTCTCCTCGGCCGTGTCCGACGCGGCCCGGGACCTCATTGTCCGCCGTCACGGAGGGAGCCCGCCCGCGGGGCTCCGGCACGGGCGGTCCCCGGGCCCCGGGCGCGGCGGGCTTGCCCCGTCCGGGCGGGGAGCGCGGGGCGATCGCTTGATCGTCTCCGGGCGGGGTAGCAAGCCGGTATGGCTACTGACAACGCATCTACCGCCGCGAGCGGTTATGTGGAGCCCGAGGTCGACGTCCCGGCGCTGACCGAGCTGCTCGACGGCGAGTACGCCGGGATCCGCGATCTCGTCCGGACCAACCTGGTGAGGTACGCCTCCGTCCTCGAGGAGGCGGACGAGCTCGGCGTCGACGCGTTCCGCGAGAGGGTGCGCGAGCTCGTGGTCGAGATGGCCGCGACGGGCCAGACCGGCATGGGCTTCCCGGGCGGCTACGGCGGGGGCGACGACGTCGGAGCCTCGATCGCCGCCTTCGAGACGCTCGCCTTCGGCGACCTGTCGGTGCTGGTGAAGGTCGGCGTGCAGTTCGGACTCTTCGGCGGCGCGATCCTCCACCTGGGCACCGCGCGCCACCACGACGCCTATCTGCCGGACCTGATCAGCGGGAAGCTGATGGGGTGCTTCGCGATGACCGAGACCGGTCACGGCTCCAACGTCCAGGCGCTGGGCACGGTCGCGCGGTACGACGCCGGTGCCCGGGAGTTCGTCATCACCACCCACGGCGACGAGGCGCGCAAGGACTACATCGGCAACGCGGCCCGCCACGGCGAACTGGCGGTCGTCTTCGCCCAGCTGGAGGTGGGCGGCCGGTCCGAGGGCGTGCACGCGTTCGTCGTGCCGATCCGGACCGGCGGCGAAGTGGCCCCCGGCGTCCGGATCGAGGACGACGGCCGCAAGATGGGCCTCAACGGCGTCGACAACGGCCGCATCCGGTTCGACGGCGTGCGGGTGCCGCGCGAGGCGCTGCTCAACCGGTTCGCCGACGTCACCGCCGACGGCGTCTACGAGAGCCCCATCGACAACCCGGACCGGCGCTTCTTCACCATGCTCGGCACCCTGGTGCAGGGCCGGGTCAGCGTCGGCGGCGCCGGGATCGGCGTGGCCAAGGTCGCCCTCGCGATCGCCACGAAGTACGCGGCGCGGCGACGGCAGTTCCAGGCATCCCCGGGCGCCCGGGAGCAGTTGCTCCTCGACTACGGCCTGCACCAGCGCCGCCTGCTCCCGCTCGTCGCCCGTACGTACGCGCTGCACTTCGCGCAGGACGTCGTGCGCACCCACCTGCACGAGGTCTTCTCCGGCCTCACGGACGACGAGCAGGCGCGGCGCCGCCTGGAGTCACGGGCCGCGGGCACCAAGGCGCTCGGCACCTGGCACGCCACCCGGGTCGTCCAGGAGTGCCGTGAGGCGTGCGGCGGCGCCGGCTATCTCGCCGTGAACCGGTTCGCCGCCCTCAAGGCCGACAGCGACATCTTCACCACGTTCGAGGGCGACAACCACGTCCTGCTGCAACTGGTGGCCAAGGGTCTGCTCACCCACTACGCGAGCGAGTTCGAGGATCTCGACCAGCTCGGCATGGTCCGCTATGTCACCGGGCTCGCGGTCGGGACGGTCATCGAGAAGACGTCCGCGCACAAGCTGCTGGAGCGGGTGCGCGACCTGCTTCCCGGCGGCGACGAGTGGGACCAGGAGGCCGGGCTGCTCGACTCGGAGTACCACCTGGCCATGCTCCGTTACCGCGAGGAGCACATGCTCGCGGGTGTGGCCCGCCGGCTCAAGCGCGGGATCGACCAGAAGCGCGATCCCGGTGCCGTCTTCTCGCAGGTGCAGGACCACGTGATCGCGGTCGCCCACGCCCACGTCGAGCGGCTCGTGCTGGAGGCGTTCGTCGACGCGGTGCGGGCGCTGCCCGAGAGCGGCAACAAGGTCGCGCTCGGGCTGCTGTGCGACCTGTTCGCCCTGTCGACGATCGAGGCGGACCGGGCCTGGTTCATGGAGCACGGCCGGCTGACCGTCCAGCGTTCCAAGGCGATCAGCCGTGAGGTGAGCGACCTCTGCCGCAAGGTCCGGCCCCTCGCCGTCGACCTGGTCGACGCCTGGGGCATCCCGCCGGAGATGCTGCGCGCGCCGGACCTGGTGGGCTGATCCGGGTGCGGTCCCGCCTCCGGCCGGCACGGAGGCCGGAGGCGGGACCGCGAACGGGACCGGGATCGGCACCCGGACTCCCCAGGCAGGTTCGGTAAGGCTAACCTTGCCTCATGGCGAAGATCCACCGGCTCACACCGGAGCAGCCCGGCATGTTCCGGGCCGAGGTCGTGCGTTCCGCACGGATGTCCCCCTCCGTCCAGCGCGTGACGGTCACCGGTCCCGAGCTCGGCCGGTTCCCGTGGCTGGGCTACGACCACTGGTTCCGCCTCTTCCTGCAACTTCCCCACCAGCGCGGTGCGCTGAGGCTCCCGGAGTTCACCGGGACCCGGTGGTGGCAGCCCTACCTCGCCATCCCCGAGCGCGAGCGGCCCCACTGCGCCAACTACACCGTGGCCGGCTTCCGCGCGGACGAGGCCGAGATGGACATCGACTTCGTCCTGCACTGCGGCCCCACGGGCGAACTGGAGGGCCGGGCCGCGATCTGGGCGTGCTCGGCCCGCCCGGGGGACGCGCTCGCCGTGCTGGACCAGGGCATCCTGTTCGACCGTCCCGAGGACGCCACCGAGGTCCTGGTCGTGGCCGACGAGACCGGCCTCCCGGCCACCGCGGGCATCCTGCGCTCCCTGCCGCGCGACACCGTCGGACGTGTCATCCAGGAGGTGCCCACCGCGGGCGACCGCCGGACCATGGACGCACCGCCCGGGGTGGCGGTCACCTGGGTCGTGCGCCGCGACAGCCGTTCCGTGCCCGGCACCGCCGCCCTCGCCGAACTCCTGCGCCACACCTCGGTCGACGCCGCCGGATACGCCTTCGTCGTCGGCGAGTCGGCACTGGCCACCGAGGGGCGCAGGCACCTGCACCGCCTGGGGCTGCCGAAGGACCGCATCACCTTCTCCGGCTTCTGGAAGCACGAGACCAGCCACGCGGCCTGACCGGACGGGCACCGGCCGCACCCGGCACCCGTCCCGCCCGGCACCGGCCGCACCCGGCACCGGTCCCGTCCGGCACCCGACCCGCACGGCACCGGCCGCACCCGGACCCGTGCCGCCCGCTCCGGCGCCCGCCTTCGGCGGTTCCGCCCCGGCCCTACGCCCTGCCCACCGCGGCGCCGGGCGCTCCTGCCGTGCCCGGCGCGCCGGGGTCGTCGGGCGCGGCTGCCGCGTCCGGGCCGGCGCCCGGCCGCTCGCCGGCGGCGTCGCCCGGGCCCGCGGGGATGCCGAGCAGGCCGAAGAAGGCGCGGGACGCGGGCGTGTGGCCGGCCCGGCTCCAGACGGCGTACTCGACGCGGACCGGGCCGTTCGTCACCTCGACCGTGGTGACGCCGGCGAGCCGGCGGGCATAGGCGGCGGGGAGCAGGGCGATGCCCAGGCCCTGACCGACCAGCCGTGCCAGGAAGTCCGCGTTGGTCACCTCGAAGGCCACGTCCCGGACCAGCCCCGCCGCCGTGAACGCCTGGTCGGACTGGACCCGCCCGGCCGTCCCGGCGGGCAGGTCCACGAAGACCTCGCGCGACAGCCTCCGCAGACCGACCGCGGGGCCGCCGGCGAGGGCGTGGTCCGGCGCGACGACCGCCACCAGCCGGTCGCGGGCCAGCTCCCGGGCGTGCACGCCCCGCGGCGGCGCCGACGACGTCGGCAGCCCGAGGAACGCCACGTCGACCGCTCCCTGACGGACCTGTTCGGCCAGTTCCTCGCTCGCGCCCACCCGCAGACCGATGCGCACCTCCGGATGGAGGCGGTGGAAGTCGCGCAGCGCTCCTGGGATGTCGACCGCGGCGACGCTCGGAATCAGGCCCACGGTGAGCCGTCCGCGTACCTCGCCGACGGCGGCCGCGACTTCCGCTGCCGCCCGTCCGGCGGCGTCCAGGCACTGGCGCGCGGCCGGCAGGAACGCCGTCCCGGCAGGCGTCAGCCGCACCCGGCGGCTGGTCCGCTCGAACAGCCTCGCACCCAACTCCCGCTCCAGGCGCGCGATCTGGTGACTCAGCGCGGACTGGACGACCAGGCACCGCTCGGCTGCCCGGGTGAAACTGCCGGTCTCGGCGACGGCGACCACGTAACGCATCTGCTGGAGCTCCATCGATGCATCGTGATACGAGATCGATGGGCTGACAAGCATGTGTTGGACTCATGGATCGCCGCCCGGTGAAACTGGCCCCCATGACACGTTCCGTCGCGTCCACGGGTGTTCGCGCGCCCGGCGGACGCCTGCCCCGTACCCTGCTGACCGCGCTCGCACCGATGGCGTGGGGCACGACCTATGCCGTCACCACCGAACTCCTGCCGCCGGGGCACCCGTTGTTCGCGGCACTGCTGCGGGCCCTGCCCGGCGGCCTGATCGCCCTGGCGGTCACCCGCACCCTGCCGCGCGGGGTGTGGTGGGGCAGGGCGGCGGTGCTCGGCGTGCTGAACATGGGGCTGCTCTTCCCCCTGCTGTTCGTGGCCGCCGAGCGCCTGCCCGGCGGCGTCGCCGGGACGGTGGCAGCGGCCCAGCCGCTCGTCGTGGCACTCCTCGCCGTGCCGCTGCTGAGGGAGGGGCTGTCGGGCCGGCGTCTCGGGTGGGGGCTGGCCGGGGTGGCCGGCGTGGGCCTGGTGGTGCTCGGCCCCGGCGCCGCGTTCGACCTCGCCGGCTTCCTCGCGGCCCTCGGCGGCGCGTCCGCGATGGCGCTCGGGGTGACCCTCACCAAGCGCTGGGGGCGCCCCGCCGGGGTGGGGCCCACCGCCTTCGCCGGCTGGCAGCTGACCGCCGGCGGCCTGTTCCTGCTGCCGGTCACCGCCCTCGCCGAAGGGGCCCCGCCGGCGATCGGGCCGGGAGCCGCGGCAGGCTACCTGTGGCTCGGCACGGCCGGCGGCCTGATCTCCTACATCCTGTGGTTCCGCGGCATCGGCACCCTGCCCGTCGGCTCCGTCGCGGTGCTGGTCCTGCTCACGCCGCTGGTCGCCGCGGGACTGGGCGCCGCCCTGCTGGACGAGACCTTCGGCCCCGTCCAGCTCGCGGGCTTCGCCCTGGCGCTCGCCGCCATCGTCGCGGGCCAGCTCCCCGCGACCGGCGCCCGGCGCCGTGCGTGAGGCGGTGCCGGGCGCGGGTCCGTCAGCGGTTCAGTAGTTCTTCCATTCGTGGCGCGAGTACTCCAGCACCACCGGGTCCATCAGCGTGCTGGCCCGGACCTTCTGCGGGCGGCGGTCGACCGGGAAGACGGTGGCCGCCTCCAGGACCGCGTCGTCGAGGAAGCGCAGCGGCGGGAGGTCGTCGGCGAGACGCAGCTCCGGCGCTCCCTCCCCGCCCGGACGGGCGAGCACATAACCCCAGTTGCCGAAGCTGGGGACGTCCACCTGGTAGGCGGTCGTGCCGTAGCCCGCCGCGCCGATCGTCGCCGCGATCGACCAGTACGACTTGGGCGCGAAGAACGGCGATCCCGCCTGGACGACGACCTGGCTCTCGGCCGTCAGCACCTTCCGCAGCAGGTGGTAGAACTCCACCGAGTACAGCTTGGCCAGCGCCGCCGTGTCCGGGTCGGGGAAGTCGATGACGACCGTGTCGTAGCGTCCGCGCGCGTCCCGAAGCCAGTTGAAGGCGTCCGCGTTGACCGCCGTCACCCGCGGATCCGCGAGCGCCCGGCCGTTGAGGTCGCGCAGCGGCCCGAAGTCACCGGCCAGCCGGGTCATCGCGGGGTCCAGGTCGACCAGTGTGACCTTCTCGACGTCGTCGTAACGCAGCACCTCCCGCAGCGCGAGGGCGTCACCGCCGCCCAGGACGAGCACCGAGGAGTGCTCGCCCGACATCGCCGGATGGACCAGGGCCTCGTGGTAGCGGTACTCGTCCACGGACGAGAACTGCAGGTCGCCGTTGAGGAACAGCCGGGTGTCCTGCTCCCCGGTGAACGCGGTCGACCGTGTCACCACGATGTCCTGGTACGGCGTCGTCTCGGCGTGGATGATCGGGTCGCGGTACAGCTGCTGACGTGCCGTCACCTCGATGTCGTCGGCGAGGACGTACACCGTGCCGAGCGCGGCCATCACCACGGCCATCCCCGTCAGCAGGCCGATCCGCACCACCCGCCGGGTCTGGCGCCGGAAGATCCACAGGACGACGAGCACCCCGGCCAGCGCATTGACGCCCCCCACCACCAGGGCGCCCTTGAGCTGCCCGAAGACCGGCAGCAGCAGCAGCGGGAAGCACAGGCCGCCGATGAGGGCGCCGATGTAGTCGACGGCGAAGATGTCGGCGACCGCGCTGCCCGCCTCCTGGCGCCGGATGCGCTGCAGCAGCGTCATCAGCAGCGGGATCTCGGCCCCGATCAGGAGACCGACGACGAACGAGACGACCACCATCGCCGGCATGTAGACGCGCAGCCAGGCGAAGCACACGTACAGCACGAGCACCGACAGGCCGCCGGCGAGCGCGAGCAGCCCCTCGACGAGCGCGAAGGCGCCGACCGCGCGCTTCTGGAGGGGTTTGGCCGCGAGCGACCCGATGCCCATCGCGAAGACGATGACGGAGATGACGACCGAGGTCTGCATCACCGAGTTGCCGATGAGGTAGCTGCCCAGCGCCGTCAGCGCCAGCTCGTACACGAGCCCGCAGGCGGCGCACAGGAAGACCGCGAACAGCAGCAGGAAACGCGCCCCGCGCGAGTGCACGGGCCGTGCGGCCGCGGCGGCCGGAGCCGTCGCGGCCGGGGTGGTGGTGCCCACGGGTGCTACGAGACGGCGGCGCCGACCATGAAGGCCGTGCCGATGTACATCGCGGCCTGGACCCAGGCGGCGGGGTGGGGGCGGTCGCCGTTGTCGTCCAGCACGGCATGACCCAGCCTGCCGGGCGTCAGCAGGCCGACGATGACCGACACCAGGGTCATCACGACCACACCGGCGAGCCCGTACAGCAGGGTGCTCAACAGGCCGTAGTCGAGGCCCTGTTCGGACTCGCTCGCCCGGATGGACTGGTCGATGACGAGACCGATGGCGATCGTCTGGCCGGCCAGCAGGACCGCCGCGCCGCGGTTGCGCTCGGTCCACACCACGTGGACGAGCTTGCCGGGCGTGACGAGGTCGAGCGCGATGAAGCCGACCGCCATCACGACGAAGCCGACCAGGCCGTAGAGCAGGGCGATGCCTGCCGACTCGAATATCTCGGACACGGGGTGCCTTTCGGGTACGTCGTCGGGAAGTCCGGGCGGAGGAAGCGGAACGGGGCGGGGCGGGGCCGGAGGGGCCGGGCGGCTACTTGCCCTCGCCCGGGCCGCCGCCGCGGAAGGAACTGCTCGCCGGGTCGGGCCACATGCTGCCGATGCGCGTCTGCCAGCGGTTGTAACCGGTGCGGTAGTCGTCTATCTCGATCCGGCTGCCGCCGCTCGCCAGCGGGGTGACCGCGACGATGTCGTCCCGGTAGCGCAGCAGTTCCACGTCGGTGGAGCTGATGCGGTCCCGGGCGGCGGCGTGACCGTCGATCTCCTTGGCCACGGCCGGCAGCCTGTCGACCGTGTCGACGTAGCCCGAGCCGGTCGTCGCGGCGCTGTACTGCTGCCGGATCCAGGACGAGGGCACGGCGTTGTGGTCGTTGTCGTCGTCGTCGCTGCCGCAGGCGGTCAGCGCGGCCGCCGCCAGTATGGTCGCGCTGATGATTCGGGCGGTCTTCATCGGGCCTCCAGCCGGGTGTGCGTCGCCACGATCTGGCGGCTCTGCGGATAGGTGTGCCAGGTGCGCCAGCTCAGGCCGGAACCGTTCCGCTCGACGCACAGGGCGGTGACGGCCTCGGGGGAGCCGGGGAAAATGCCGTACAGCGCGGCCGCCTCGCCGTCGGAACGCTCGCGGATCCACGCGACCCGCTCGCTGAACCGGTCCCCGGGCAGCCGCTCGACCAGGGCGCCGAAGCGGTAGGTCCAGCCCTCGAACTCCCGTGCGGCGGAAGCCGGCAGGCCGCCCGCGACGCCCGGCAGACAGGCCACCGTCTCGCAGACGGGCCCGGCGAGGACCTGGTGCGAGGCGCCCAGCAGCCGCAGCTGGACCCCGGTCCCGCCGACGGACACCTCCCTGACGGCCAGTGCGTCGAGCCGGCCCTGATCCAGGGAGAAGGAGAGCTGATCCGCGTCCGTGTCCAGGTAAGGGGTCGTCAGTGCTATGCCGTTCACGCGCGGTCGGCCTCGCAGCCCCGGCGGCCGCCGGACGAGCGGCGCACAGCGCATGATCCGGACACATCCGCCCAGGTGGGGACAGCTCGGGTGCCGGCGGCGCATCCGGTGCCGACGACGGCGGACTCGGGCTTCAACGGTGATCCCCACGACATGGAACGGGCAGTGAGCGCGCCGAGTATGGCACAGCGTCGGCGCGCGCCCGAAGGCGGCTCCCGCGCGCGCTGCGCGCTCCCCGCCCCTGGCGTCCGGGCCCCGGACCCGTCAGCGCCCGCCGTCGCCGAGCAGCCAGTCGAAAGCGGCCCGGGCGGTGAACTCCCCCTGGCCGCCCGGGAACCGGAGGTCCGCCGCCAGGAAAGCCGGGTCGTCCGCCGTCGCCGCGACATAGGGGACGGCGATGCAGCGCATGCCCGCGGCGCGCGCCGCGGCGGCGCCCGGCGGCGCGTCCTCCACCACCACGCAGTCCGCGGGAGCGGCGCCCAGCCGCCGTGCCGCTTCCAGGAAGACGTCGGGCTCCGGCTTGCCCCGCGCCACCTCCTCGGCGGAGACCACCACCGGGATGTGCGCGTCGAGGCCGGTGCCCGCGAGGACGGCGTCGATCGCCGCCCGCGACGAGCCCGAGGCCACCGCCATGGGCACCCCCGCCGCCGCCAGCAGGCCCGTGAACCGGCGCATCTCCGGGAAGACGGCCGTCGACTGCCGCGCCAGCTCCAGATACAGCCGGTTCTTGCCCGCCAGCAGATCCTCCAGCGAGGCGTCGATCGCGTACCGGGCGCGCAGCACCTCCAGCGTCTCGCGCGTGCCGATGCCGATGAACGCGGTGTGCTCCTCCCAGTCGAAGCCGTCCACGCCATGGGCCTGGAGCAGCCTGCGCCCCGCCTCGTAGTAGTTGGGTTCGCTGTCCACGAGGGTGCCGTCGAGGTCGAAGACCACCGCGGGGGCGGATGAGGTGCTCATGGCCCCCAGCATGCCAACCCTCGGTCCGGGGGCGGCGGAGACCTGCTCACCCGGGTCGCCGCGCGGGACAACGGGCATCTGGAGGACGTGGTCCAGCGGTTGATCAGCCTGCCGGGCGTCGTGCGCACCCGCACGGAGATGGCGCTGCGCGAGCGGGTGGCGTACCGGGTGCTGCCGCTGGTCGAGTCGGTGGGCCGGACGCACTGCCCTGTACGTGGTTGCCGCCCGGTCGGCGGGCGACGCCGACTCCTCCGGGGCGTGAGGACACCCCCGCGCAGCGGGGGTGCGCCCACCGCCGAGCCCGCACGCGGCCGGCAACCTCAGCCGAACGCCCTCCAAGCGCCACCCGCGACAAGGGTTTTCCCCGTATCGCGTTCACCTCCGCGTTTCCTACTGTCTGCCGTAGCGGACGTCCCCGTGACGCCCTGGCCCGCGAGGTCCCCGCCCCGCCCGTCAGGTGCACGACGGACGGACGTCCGGTGTCGGCCCCACCCAGGGCCGACGTGCCGAGCGGCGGCGCGCGGGCTCACCCGGCCCGGGGGAATCGTGGGACGCAGCCCCCACGCTGAACGACCACGGTTCCCGCGCCGCACGCCCGCACCCCGACCGGGCTCCGGGCCCCGCCCCACCGGTCACCGCAGCCCGCGACAGCGAGATCCAGCCATCTACTGAGCAGATCCGCACCGCGTGACCCCGGCTACACCATCGGCCGCCCCCGGCCCTCCCGACACCCGCCCGGCAGGGCGTCCTCGCTGGTCAGAGCCGTGCGAGCCGCAGCGGAACCTCTCACTCCGCGCTGGAGGCAAGTCCAGACCTGTCCGTATGCCGGACAACGGGCCTGGACGCGCGCGGCAGGGTTCGTATCCTCTGCTCGAACGGGCAGGGGGCCCGCGCACGCCGGAAGGTGGTGGTGGGCCGATGGGACCGGCGGAGTACCGCGCCGCGCCGGTCGGGCGCACGGAGCTGCTGGCCCGCCTGGACCGCGTTCTGGCCACCGGCGGACGCGCTCTGCTCACCGGCCCGCCCGGGGTCGGCAAGACCGAGGTCGTGCTCGGTGTCGCCGCGCGGGCCGAGGCCCGCGGCGAGGCGGTGCTCTGGCTGGCCGCGCTGCCGGCCGACCGCGACATCCCGGGGGCGGCCGCCGCCGCGCTCATCGCCTCCGTCGCGGCGTCGGCCTCGGCCTCCGGCCGGCAGCACGGCCAGGAGCCGGACCAGGAGCCCGGCGCCGGCGTCCTCGACGGCCTCCCCGGCCCGCAGCGCGCCGCCGTCGCCATGCTGTGCCGTGAGGCGCCGATGCCCGAGGAGGGCTGCGACCCCGTCGCGCTGCGTCTCGCCCTCGCCCATGTGCTGCGGCGTCTCGCGGCGCGCGGCCCCGCGCTGCTGGTCCTGGACGGCGTCCAGTACATCGATCCGGCCAGTGCCGATCTGCTGCGTTTCGCCCTGCACCTGGCGCCCCCCGCCCTGCGCGCGCTCGCCGTGGACACCCCCGCGGCCTACCCGCCGGACCAGGAGGAGGGCGCACCCGCCGTGCCGGGGATCACCCCGTTGTGGGAGCCGTCCGAGGCGGATGTGGTGAACGTGCCCCCGCTGCACGCGGACGAGATCGCCGAGCTGCTCATCCACCACCGGCTGCCGTCCCGGATGGCGGGCCGCATCCACAAGGCCAGCGGCGGCAACCCGCGGCTGGCGCTGGCGGTGGGCCGGTCCCTCGCGGACGCCAGGACCCCTGTGCACCACGCGGAGGCGCTGTCGCTGTCGGGCCGGGCGCGCGACCTCGCCCGGGGGCTGCTCGGTGCGGTGCCGCAGGGTGTCCGGGAGACCCTGCTGCTCGCCGCGCTGGCGCTGCGCCCGTCCGCGTCGCTGATCCGGCGGGCCGGCCGGCCGAGCGCCGAGGCGGATCTGGCCGCCGCCGAGCGCGCCTCGCTGATCCGGCTGACCGAGGACGGCACGGTCGCGTTCTCCGCGGGTGTGCTGCCGTCCACGCTCGTCCACGACGCCTGCTGGTTGGAGCGCAGCACCGGGCACGCGGCGCTCGCGCTCGTCGTGGACGATCCGGTGGAGGCCGTGCGCCACCGGGCGCTCGCCACCGACGTCCCCGACGAGCGGCTGGCCGCGGAGGTGTCGGCGGCCGTCGAGACCGCGCGCCGTCGGGGCAACACCACCCTCGCGGCCGAACTGGCCATGCTCGCCGCGGAGTCGACACCCGGGCTGCACGGGGACCGGCGCATCACGCGGCTGGTGGAGGCCGCCGAGGAGGGGGCCCGCGCGGCCCGCGCCGACCTGGCGATGCGCGCGGCGACCGATCTGCTGGCACGCGACGCGGCGCCCGCGGACCGGGTCCGCGCCCGGCTCGCCGTGCTGGACACGGCCGGCCAGGGGCTCGCGGGCCTCGACGAGATCTACGCGCACGCCATGGAGGACTCGGAGGGCGACACCGCGCTGCGGGCCGCCGTGCTGCTGCGGCTGGCGATGAAGTACGTGCTGGCCGACGGCGACCCGGTGCGCTCCCGGGCGGCCGCCGTCGAGTCCGCGGAGCTCGCCGGATCGGCCGGGGACGACGGCACGGCGGCCAAGGCCCTGACCGTGCAGGCCCGGATGGACCGCTTCCTGGGCGCCCCGGACGCCGAGGGGGTGCTCGCCCGTGCCCGCGCCCTGGAGGTGGTGGAGCGGCCGTTGGGGGTGCGCAATGCGGCCCAGATCCTGACGGTCCGTCATGCCCTGTTCGACGACCGGCTGGTGGAGGCGCGGACGCAGCTGGCGACCCTGCTGCCGCTGGTCGAGCGGCGCGGCCCGGTCGAGGACGCGATCGAGCTGTTCCGCACGCTCTCCGAGGTCGAGGCCCGGCAGGGCCGGTGCGCCGACGCGCTCGCCCACGCGGGGCGCTCGCTCGCCCTCACCCTGGAGGCGGGCCTCTCCCCCGGCCCCGCCTGGTACGCGCTGGCTCTCGCGGAGACCGCGGGCGGCAGCTTCGCCCGGGCGGCGAGCTACGCCCGGCGCAGTGTGCGCGCCTCGGAGGAGGAGGGCGACCATGTGTTCCTCTCCCGCAGCCTCTACGCGCTCGGCCGGGTGCAGTTGCTCGTCGGGGACGTCTCCAACGCGCTGGAGACCCTTCGGCGCGTGCAGGCGAGCGAGCGGGGGCAGGGGGCGGTCGACCCCTCGATGCTGCGCTGGCACGAGGAGCTGGCCGAGGCCCTGGTGGCGTGCGACGGTCTGACGGAGGCCGCGGCGGTGCTCGACGGGGTGCGGCCGGTGGCGCACCGGCTGGGCCGTACGACGGTGCTGCTGGGCTGCGACCGGGCGGACGCGGTACGGCTGGCGGCGGGCGGGCGTCCGGACGAGGCCGCGGCGCTGCTGCGGGAGGTCGGCGCCGGCTTCGAGGCGGCCGGTCTGCCACTGGAGCACGGCAGGGCGCTGATCACGCTCGCCCGCGTCGAGCGCCGCAGGCGCCGGCGTTCGGCCGCCGCGCACGCCCTCCAGCAGGCGGCCACGGTCTTCGAGCGGGTCGGTGCGGTGCCCTGGCTGGCGCTGGCGTCGGAGACTCCCGCGGTCGCGGCGGAGGCGCCGGCCGCGGCGGCCGGCGGCGCGCTGTCGGGCCTGACCGACGCGGAGCTGCGGCTGGCCCGGCTGGTGGGCGAGGGCGCGAGCAACCAGGAGGCGGCGGCCAAGCTGTATCTGAGCGTGAAGACGGTGGAGGCCCGTCTGACGCGCATCTACCAGAAGCTGGACGTCCGTTCGCGGGCGCAGCTGGCGACGGCGCTCAACAGCTGACCTCGTCACTAGACTGCTGCACATGGCAGACGTGCGGACGGACGGGCGGATCGAGCGGGGGGACCGGACCCGGCGGCTGATCCTGCGGCGCACCGTCGACATCGCCTCGGTCGAGGGCCTCGAAGGGCTGTCCCTGGGGCGTCTGGCGACCGAGCTGGGGCTCAGCAAGAGCGGGGTGTTCGCGCTCTTCGGGTCCAAGGAGGACCTCCAGCTGGCCACCGTCCGCGCGGCGGGCCGGATCTTCCTCGACCATGTCGTGGAGCCCGTCGCGGAGCTGCCGCCGGGCACGGACCGGGTGTGGCGTCTGTGCACGGGCTGGCTCGCGTACTCGCGGGAGCGCGTCTTCCGCGGCGGGTGCTTCTTCGCCTTCGTCTCGGCGGAGTACGCCTCCCGGGAGGGCCGGGTCCGCGACGCGGTCGCCGCGGCGCGGACGCAGTGGCACCTCTTCCTGGAGGGGACGCTGGCCGACGCGCGGCGGGCGGGTGAGCTCCGGGAGGACGCCGACGTCGCCCAGCTCGCCTTCGAGATCGCCGCGCTGCTGGAGGCGGCGAACACGGCCTCCGTCCTCGACGGCGACCCGTCGGGGTACGGGAGGGCGGCGTCCGGCATCCTCGCGCGGCTGCGGGAGGCGGCCACCGGCAGCGCCCGCCTCCCGGCCGGGGTGTGACCGGCTCGGCGCCCGCGTGAACCACTCCCCCCGGAGCGATCAGTTTCGGCCATGTCCTCGACCGGTGCATAAATAAGCACGACCGTTCGCATACATTGTTTCGCACGGATCACCCCGACCATCGGAGGCGGCAGACCATGCCCCGCACCATCTGGACCACCCCGTGGCAGCCCGGCCCCGCCGGGGGCACGACGGACGCGACGGGGACGGGGCAGGTCCTCGTGAGCGTCACCGAGTTCGTCGCGCACCGCCGCGCCGACACCCTTCCCGTCGCGCTGGCCGGCCTCCGTCTGCGCCGCACCTGGCCGCGGACGACGGGGTCGGCCGGCATGTGGCTGTGGCTGGACCCGCATCCCGTCCGGCCGCGCAGCGGTTCGGTCTCGGTGTGGTGGACGGCGCAGGACCTCCTGGCGTTCGTCGCCCGCCCGGACCACCGGCGCATCGTCCGCACCCACCGCGACCGGGGCCTCCTGCGCTCCGCGACCTGGACGGAGGCCGGGCCCCGGTGTCACGGGGAGATCCTGGAGTCCGCCCTCGGACTCCTGCGCGGCACCCGCCCCTGGCCGGGTCACGACGATGCGCGCCCCGGCCCCAACCAGGCGTTCAAGGACCACCTGGACGGCCTGATCGACCGCCGGCTTCTGCCGGACACGGACCCCGGGCCGTCCCGGCGCACCGGGCGGCGGTCCGCGGAGAGGAGCACCCATGGACACGCATGACACGGACATCCGCGCGCTGGACCGGAGCGCGGTGAAGGAGACGGTGCGGCTGCTGTCCCTCGCGGAGCCCGGCGACCTGGCCCGCCCCACTCCCTGCGACGGGTGGACGCTGCGCCGACTGGTGGCCCATATGACGGCTCAGAACCGCGGATTCGCCGCGGCGGCCCGCGGCGAGGGCGCCGGACGGTCCGTCTGGCAGGTGCACCGGACGGACGACCCGGTGGCCGCACACCGTGCGGCGGCCGCCGAGGTGATCGCCGCGTTCGCCGAGGACGGCGTCGGCGAACGGGAGTTCGTGCTTCCCGAGGTCGACCCCGCCCGGGGTTTCCCCGGGCGGGTCGCGATCGGATTCCACTTCCTCGACCACACGGTCCACGCCTGGGACGTCGCCAGGACCCTCGGGGTGGGCTTCTCCCCCGGCGGGACGGCGGCCGAGGCGGTGCTGCGCATCGCGCTGCGCGTCCCCGACGACGCGCGCCGCTTCGACGAGGACGCGCTCTTCGGCCCCGCGGTGCCGCCCGCCCCGGGCGCCGGCCCGTTCGACCGGGCGCTCGCGGCCCTCGGGCGCGTGCCGGGCTGGACCCCCGCGCTCGCCGCCTCCGCCCGGGAAGCGGGCGCCGGCGACCACTGATCGGCGTCCGCGGCGGTCCGCCCGCACGGTCACATGCGTCGATGCCGCCCGCGCGGGCGGACGGCATCGGCGAGGGCTCCCGCCACCCGCACCCGGGTGGCGGGAGCCCTCGTCACGGCGGGCCGGCGACGACGCCGTCCGCCCGGACCTGCGGCTCACGCCCCGGGCCCCTGGTCCCGCGCAGGTCCTGGACGGGCGACCGCTATCCCGCGTAGGTCTCGAACTCGGCGACCTTCGGCGTGCCGGTCGAGCCGGTGATCTCGAAGGTGAACTTGCGGGCCGAGGTCTGCGGGATGGAGATCACGCTGCCGACACCGGTGCCCGAGGCCAGGACGGTCCCGGTGTCACCGTTGAGGACCCGCCAGCCCTTGATGCTGCCCGCGGAGCCCGAGGCCTCCTTGATCGCGATCTTGGAGACGGTCGTGGCGGAGCCCCACTTGACGGAGACGGATCCGGTCGCACCGGCAGGCGACCAGTGGGTGCCGAGGTTGCCGTCGCGGACGTTGCCGTAGCTGGTGCCGTCCGCCTTGCTGGAGCCGTCGGCGCCGGCGGTGAGGCTCAGGTTGGTGCCACTGGGCTGGGTCGGGGTCGGCGAGGGGCTGGTCGGCGGCTCGGTGGGCTCGGTCGGGGTGGGCGTCGGCTCGGTCGGGTTCGGCGTCTGCGGGGTGCAGTTGCCGTCCGACACCTGGAGGCCCTTGTTCGCGCCCGCCGTCCGGCTCACCACGTCCGGCACACAGTTGGCCGGGTCGAGGCCGAAGGAGTACGGGACGCTGACGGTGGTGGTGGACTTCACGTCCGGGCCGGCCGGGTTGTTGTCGGTGCCCTTGGCGGACCAGGTGACGTTGTCGAAGACGTTGCCGCTGACGTGCCAGGTGCCGGCCGCGTCCGTGTAGAAGGTGCCCAGGACGTCCTTGGAGTCCTCGAAGTAGTTGTTGTCCACCTTGGCGCGGGCCCCGGCACGGGAGTTGATCCCGGACTCGTTCAGGCGCAGGTAGTGGTTGTTGTACATGTGGGCGACGCCGCCGCGCAGCAGGGGCGCGCGGGAGTCGATGTTCTCGTACAGGTTGTGGTGGAACGTGATGAAGCCGTTGGAGACGTCCGACTCGCTGGACCCGATCAGGCCGCCGCGGCCGGAGTTGCGCAGCGTGCTGTAGGACAGCGTCACGTACTGGGTGTTGTCCTTCATGTCGAAGAGGCCGTCGAAGCCCTCCGACTCGCCGCCCGACGCCTCCAGGGTGGTGTGGTCGACCCAGACGTTGCGGACGCCGCTCTCCATGCTGATGGCGTCTCCGCCGTTGGAGGTGGGCGAGCCCGACTTCTTGACGTTCTTCACGGTGACGTTCTGGATGATGATGTTGCTGGACTCGCGTATGTGGATGCCGAGTTGGTCGAAGACCGCGCCGTTGCCCACACCGACGATGGTGACGTTGCTGATCTGCTTCAGCTCGATCACCCCGGCCGCGGTGTTGCAGCTTTCGCCGGACACCTTGGCGGTGTTGCCGTGGTTGATCGTGCCCTCGACCTGGATGGTGATCGGGGTGCTGCTGCTGGCCCGGCCGCACAGTGCCTGGTGGATCGCGGTGCCGGTGGTTGCGCGCACGGTCTGCCCGCCGGCGCCACCGGTCGTCCCGCCGTTCTGCGTCGCGTAGCCGGTGACGCCACCGGTCGCCGCGGACGCGGTGGGCATCGTCAGCATCACACCGGCCGCCGCCGCAACGGCCGTCGTGGCCAGCCCCGCACAGAGTCGCAGTGCGACTGGTCGCCTCATCGTGGTCTCCCGATTGTGTGTCGAATGGTTCGTGTGGTCGGTCGAAGGGGGTGCTGCTTGCTGCTGCATACCGTGGTGGTTCCTGGTGGCCGGTGTGGTTGCCGCCCCGTCCCCGGTCGTTCTCCGGCCGGATCTAGGCGCGGCCGGTCCGCGCCGGGTGGCCGACGGCACGGTGGAGGGCATGCGTCGGCGGCACCCGGCCGCGGTGACGTCCCCGCCGGTCCGTCGCAGGATCCGCCGGTCGGACGGACCCGGCGGCGAGGGCGCCGACGGTGCGACGGCAGCCCTGGGCGACGGCCTGACCGGCCGCTTCTCCAGAGGTCGCGTCGCCGCACGTTCCGCGGCGGACGGCACGGTGCGTCGGCGTCAGGGCCCGCCCCACGGGTCCCACGCGTCGGCTTCCCGGGCAGAGGCCCGTGCCGGAATCGGTGGCGGCCGGCACGCGGGATCACCATGGACACCGCGACGGACGCACTGGGCGCAGCGTTCCCCGCCCCACGGGGAAAGCGCTTGCTGGCGGCGACACTAGAGGTCCCGCATTGCGATGGCAAGGCTTTGGACGCACCCGGGACGAGGAGTTCGCCCGACGGGCACCAGGAGTGAGCCGGCGTCACCGGCGCCTCCGCCGACGGCGGTTGGCACACACGGCCGCCCGGCGGGACCGGGCCCGGCACGCACCGCCGGGCCGGACCCGTCGGCAGGACGGGCCCGGCCCGGCAGGACGCCCGGTCGGGGCGGCGGATCGGGGACGTGCACGGCGGGCGGCCCCACCGGTTCGGTGGGGCCGCCGGGCGCGGGTGCGCGTCAGACGCGGTCGGCGGCGATCAGCACGTACTGGAAGGAGCCGTCCTTGTACGAGTTGATGAACGCCTCCTCGATCCCGGTGACCAGGGAGGAGGTGGCCCGCAGCTCCCAGTACGGGAGGGTGTCCGGGGTGAGGTCGACGACGGCCTGCGGCACGAGACGGTTGTCGGCCATCGCGCGCAGGTACTCGCGGCGGGAGTGGATGTTGCACTCGAAGTGGGCGTTGATCTGGGAGACCCACTTCGACGGCTGCCCGTACCGCGGGTTCCAGCAGCCGGTGATGGTCACGTAGCGTCCGCCGACGCCCAGGACACGGGAGTGCTCGGCGAAGAGGTCGTGCAGATCCACGTACATGCTGGACTCGTTGTTCCACGAGCCGGCGGCCCGGCCGGTCTCGAAGGGCGTGTCGAGCATGTTGCACACGCGGGCGTGGACCCGGTCCTCGATGCCGAGTTCATGGGCGCGCCGGTTGGCGAAGTCGGCCTGCTTGGCCGAGAGGGTGACACCCTCGACGGAGCAGCCGAAGCGCTGGTGGGCCATCACCATCGAGCCGCCCCGCCCGCAGCCCGCGTCCACCAGCAGGTCGTCGCGCCCGATGGGCCCGAGGTGGTCGAGGAGGACCTCCGCCTGGGCCGACTCCAGGCGGTGGAGCTCCGCGACCAGCCTCTTGTCGTACGCGGCGTCCCCGGGGTCCCCGAGGGCGGCCCGGTCCACGTCGCCGATGCCGTAGTGGTGGTGGTAGAGCCCGTCCACGTCGCCGAGGCGCAGGTTCACGGGCCTGGCCTCCTGGTCCCAGTACCGGGCGATGTCCCCCTGGTACGGCGAGGCCGGGGCGGGGACGAAGGCGGAGGTGCCGTTGGCGGTGGTGAGTTCGGTGGTCACAGGAAATCCGTTTCTTACCAGAAGTCGGGCAGGCTGTATCGGTAGGTGTTGGTGCGGTGCCAGTAGTGGTTGCCGTCGACCCACACGGCCACTCCCCGCAGGAAGCGCAGCACGGTCGGGACGGGGCATGCGGCCGCCAGCGCGGCGGCCTCGGCCTCGAAGTCGCGCATGAGGTCGTTGTGGACGTCGACCGCCTTCAGGTAGGCGTCCCGCTCGGAGAGGCCCTCGCGGTCGGCGATCACCACGGGCAGGTTGAGGTGCCGGCCGGGCGATGCCAGCTCCTTGGTGTACGAGTACAGGTCGTTGACGATGGTGGTGGCGTTCCCGGCGAGCGCGAGGACCCGTTGCATGGCGGGCTGCGCGTGCAGGTCCGCCGGGAGTTCGTAGCCCCCGACGGTGTCCGTGATGGTGGGGCAGGGCCGGAAGTTGTTGAACTGCCGCATGGCCAGGTACTCCCACACCTCCGGGGTGTGGTCGGTCTGCGCCCAGGCGGCCTCCGCGAGGTAGCCCATGTGCAGGCGCGCCATGTCGTGCCGGTACCGGTCGGCCTGCGAGGGCGTGGCCTGGCGCACGAAGTACTCCATGGCGGAGCGGTAGGCGCGGCGGGGGGCGTCCGCGTGCAGCGACTCGGCCCACTGCGGCTGGTACTCCCCGGTCGTGTGGAGCGGGTCCAGCGCGGTGTGGGCGAGCAGCAGCCGGCCGCCGAGTCCGATGGGCGAACCGCCGTGGTCCTCGCAGTAGCAGTCGTCGACGGCGTTCTCCGCGACCATCAGGCGGGTGGCGACCATGACGTGCTCGACGCTGGGCGCGTCCGGATGGCAGGCGACCATGTAGCGCCCGACGGAGAAGCCGTCGAACTCGCCCTCCCACTCGTCCGGGAACAGCCGGACCTCGTCGACGGCCCAGTCCTTGATCCTGCGGCTGACCTCCTCCACCCGCGCGGGGTCCGGCTCCGCCACGGGGTGGTGGTAGAGGCCGGGGACGGCGGGACCGTCCGCCGCCGGGGTCGCGGACGCGGCGGGCCGCGGCGTCCTGCCGGGAGGGGCGGCGAGCCGGAGGCTCTCGGTGCCGAGACCGCTGGGGCCCCGGAGGATCCGGGCCAGGGCAGGGGTGGCCCGCGCCGTCGTCCCGGTGTCCGGCTCCGGGGGTGCGGCGGGACGGCCGGCGTCCGGCGCCGGGGGCGCCGGCACGGCTCCCGTGGTGGGGAACGCCCAGGGCGCGGCGGGCCGCGCCTCGGGGGCGGCGGGGCCCCCCTTCCGCCGGGCCTGCCCGTCGGCCCGACCCGCTTCGGGGAGCACATGGCCGCCCGGGCCGACGGGCAGGCCCGGCGGAAGGGGGGAGGGCCCGGGATCGGGCATCCGTGACTCCTTGCTGAGGTGGGGGGTGAGGGCTTGCGGGCCCGCGCCCTCGTCCGGGACGCGACGTCCGCGCCGCGGACGGGGGCGCGGGCCGCGCGGTCGGCGGGCTGCCGCACGTTCGGCAGCCCGGCCGGGCACGGGCGTCGCCGGCCCGCGCCGGGGTGGCACTACCGGATCCGGGCGCCCCCGCGCCAGGGGCACCTGGCTCACCCTTCACCGGCACGGCGCCCCTGCGGCAGCCGCGCGGCCCCTACCGGCGGGGGTCAGTCCCGCTTGCGGGCGATCTGCACGTTCTCCAGGACACCGAGCGCGTCGGGCACGAGGATCGCGGCGGAGTAGTAGGTGCTGACCAGGTACGAGATGATGGCCTGCTCGCTGATGCCCATGAAGCGCACCGACAGACCGGGCTCGTACTCCTCCGGCAGGCCGGTCTGGAACAGACCGATGACGCCCTGGTTGTCCTCACCGGTACGCATCGCGAGGATGGAACTGGTGCTCTCCTTGCTGATGGGGATCTTGTTGCAGGGCAGGATCGGCACCCCGCGCCAGGCCGGGACCTGCTGCCCGCCGACGTCGACGTGGTCCGGGTACAGTCCGCGGGCGTTGAACTCACGGCCGATCGCGGCGATCGTCCGCGGGTGGGCCAGCATCAGCCGGGTGCCGCGGCGGCGGCAGAGCAGCTCGTCCAGGTCGTCCGGGGTGGGCGGGCCCGAGTGGGGCTGGAGGCGCTGCTTGAAGTCGGCGTTGTGGAGAAGGCCGAACTCCCTGTTGTTGATCAGCTCGTGCTCCTGGCGCTCCCGCAACGCCTCGATGGTGAGCCGGAGTTGTTCCTCGGTCTGGTTGTGAGGGCCGTTGTAGAGGTCGGCGACCCTGGTGTGGACCCGCAGCACGGTCTGTGCGACGGAGAGTTCGTACTCCCTCGGGCGGAGCTCGTAGTCCACGAAGGCGCCCGGCAGCACGGCCTCGCCGACGTGGCCGGCCGACATCGCGATCTCGGCCTCGCCGTGGCGGTTCTGCCGCTGCTGGGGCAGCGAGCTGAAGTTCTGGATGTGCTCCTGGAGGCTCGGCGCCGAGGAGAGCACCGACGCGAAGTCGCTCCGGGACAGGGTGAGCAGGGTGCCCGCGGTCTCGGCGGTGGCGGTGTAGTCCCAGGTGGCGTCGGTGTCCAGCAGGGCGTTCTCGCCGAACTGGTCGCCGTCGGCGCGGGTCGCGACGGTGACCTCGTCGCCGTACTTGCCGACCGCGGTCTGGCTGATCCGGCCGTGGGCGATCAGATGGATCTGCTCGGCGGGGGCGCCCCGTTCGACCAGAACCTCCCCGGCGCGGAACTCGCGCTGGACGCAGCGGTCCGCGAGGGCGCTGAGCACCTCCACGTCCTCGAAGCCGCGCAGCAGGGCCAGTTCGCCGAGCTCGCGGGGGATCACCCGGACCTCGGAGCCGTCCTGGAGGAACTCGATGCGCCCGTCGCCGACGGTGTAGCTCAGCCGCCGGTTCACCCGGTAGGAACCGCCCTTGGCCTCGACCCACGGAAGCATCCGCAGCAGCCAGCGGGAGGTGATCTCCTGCATCTGCGGCGCGGACTTGGTCGTCGACGCGAGGTTGCGGGCGGCCGCCGTGCTCAGGCTGGACTGCTGCTGGAGCTGCTGCTCCGTCCGCACTTCCTGGTCGGTCTCAACTGTCATCGGACGAGGTCTCCTTCGCGGGGGGTGTTCGCTGGGCACAGACGTGTGCACCGACGGAGGAAAGAGGAAAAGGCGGCCAAATTCAGGGAATTCGCCTGGATCCCGGGAAAACAGTAACGGCCCGTGACCCCTGCTCACGGCCTGAGGCCATCTGCATTACCTCGATGCAGTGATCTTGTTCCGCGGTCGGTTTATCCGTGCGACGAGGCACGCGGAGATGATCCGATCAACAGCGCGCCCCGTACGCGCCCGGAGCGCGTCCGGGCGGCTCCCGGGCAGCCGGCTGTGTTCACTCCGCACCGGCCCGCACGCGAGGGTGGGGATGGTCGCCCGCCGGAGGCGGACGTGTCGTCGCAGGCCGATCGCCTGAGCACGGCGGCCGCCCGCAACCTCGCGTCGACGACCAAGTCCGCGCCGCAGATGCAGGAGATCACCTCCCGCTGGCTGCTGCGGATGCCTGCGGATGCCGGTCCGGCCGGAGGCCTCGCTCTCCGTCCAGGTCAGGAACAGCCGCAGCGACCGGCCGTCGGGCAGCGCGAGTTCACTGCCGCGCGGGAGGGTCACCAGGGCACGGGACGCGGTCCGTTCGGTGAACGGCGCGATCACCCCGTCCAGGGCGGCGTCCACCACGGCGACGCCGACCGGGGCACCGCGGCCGGCCCGGCGCAGGACCTCCGCCGTGAGGAC
Organism: Streptomyces sp. T39; assembly: GCF_008042045.1. Lineage (GTDB taxonomy): Bacteria > Actinomycetota > Actinomycetes > Streptomycetales > Streptomycetaceae > Streptomyces. The sequence goes on along the minus strand of NZ_RDBP01000049.1, from coordinate 23,372 downwards.
CTCGGTCACGGACCGTGTGACGGCGGACGGCAGCACCGGCCTGTCGTCGTCGGTGACGTGCGTTTTCGCGGCGCCCGCCTTGGGGAAGAACACGCGCACCGTGTGCTCCCGGTCGCGGACCCGCAGGGAGCCCAGCGCGGAGAGCAGAACGGCGGGCGCGACCGAGGTCGCGGCGTGCTCCAGCGCGCGGACGACCGCCCGCGCGCGCCGGGCGCCCGCCTCCGCGCCGGGCCGGTCGGCGCCGCGCAGGTGAGCATCGGACCGGTCGGCGTCGGACCGGTCGGCGTCGGACCGGTCGGCGTCCGACCGGTCGGCTTCGACCGCGAGACGCAGCAGATGGTCGACGCGGCGCACCAGCTCACCGGGACGGCTCCTGAGCAGAGCGAGCGCGCCGTCGACGTCGCGGGCGGCCAGGGCTGCTTCGACGCGGCCGCTCCACCGGTGCGCCGTCACCGACGCGCCCGTCGCGTCGATGCCGCCGTGCTCTGCCGCCGTGCGACGCAGGACGGCGGACAGGCCGTCGTCGGTCAGCGGGGTGCCGCGCAGGGCGGCGAAGGCCAGGGCGGCCCGGGGGAAGCGGTCCGCCTGCTCGAAGGGGTGGAGACGCTCCGCGGCGTGGATCCAGGCGCGCCGGTACCGTCGCATGTCCTCGGCAGCCTGTGCGGGGTCCAGGGTGTCGAGGACGGACAGCAGCACGCGCCGCAGCGGCCGGGGGGTCCGGCAGAAGCGGGGAATGTCGACGAGCCCGGGGTCGCCCCCGGAGCGCAGCACCAGGACACGCAGCACATCGGTGGCGGTGTCGATCCGGGCCGCTGCCGCGGCGACGCAGGGGTGGGCGGGGTCCGTACCGGGCGCGTCGAGGAGCCAGGACACCAGGCGGGCCTTGGTCTCCCTCCCCGGAACCCGCGAAGGAAGACGGTCGAGGTCGTCGCGGGAGCGGGCGGCCAGCAGGGCGTCGAGGTCGTCGGCGTCCTGCGGCGAGAGCGCGCCGGTGCGCACCAGCAGGGCGTCGAGTTCGAGCGCGGCGTCCGCCCGACATGCCGTCAGGTCTCCGCCGTGGGAGAGCAGCCGCAGCCGCTGCGGCGCCTCGGCGGCGCGCCGGAACAGGCGCCGGCGCGGCGGTGCGGGGCGCAGGAAAGGGTCGGCGGGGTCGATGCGGCGCTCGCACACGGGGCAGGCGGAGAAGTCCGCGCCGTCGAAGCACGCCCCGCAGACGAGGTGCGCGCAGGGCGAGACCGGGACGACGGAGCCCTCCGTGCCGCACACCACGCAGGGCTGATGGGGTTGCTGGAACAGGATGCCGAGGACCCGCTCGACGTAGTGCCGGTACGTGTCCTCCGGCACCGTGTCCGGAAATCCCCGCAGGAGCGGCACATGGTCGCGGTGCGCGCCGAGGTCACGGTCGACGGCGGCGAGCAGAGCCCGGCCCGCGTCCCCGAGGGTGCGGGCGTCGACGGCGGCGAACGCCCGTCGCAGGCCGGTCGACACGAGGTAGCCGCGCTGCACGAGATCGGCCTCGATCAGGGCCGCGCCGGTCTCCCCCGCGGGGTTCGCCCCGGCACCGGGGGCGGGCAGGTAGACAGCGCCGCGCCGCGTCAGCAGCACGGTGGCGAGGCTGCGCGGGCGCGCCGGCTCGGTGATGGCCGTGGTGTGGGCGGTTCTGCTGCGGGACACGCTGGTTCTCTCCCCCTCCCGGACAGCCGGGTGATGCGCGGGGCGGGAAGTGAGCACGCTGATTCATCAGAAGAGTATGAGAAGGAAGCACACTCGGGAGCCGCCCCGCGCAGGGTGAACGTAGCACCCGGCCCGCCCGACGATCATCCGTATTTCCGGCAGCGCGGTCCCGGCGTCGGATGGTTCGCCGCGCCGCCGTGGGGACCTCCCCGTTCAGCAACGGCGCATCGGCGACGTCGTCGCGGACGTCGAGCCCCTCGATCTGCGCGACGTGGTGGTGGCGACCGGCGCGCTCGGGGGCGGCCCGGAACTGGGTGCGGCTCAGCCCGGCACGGACGCCAGGTCGGCCGGCGGGCACGTCAGAGGCCGGGCAGGCCGTCAGGCGGTCGGCGCCGGTGTGGCGCGGCGGTTGCGGGCGTAGCGGCGGGCCAGGGGTTCGCTGCTGAGGCCGTGGAGGACGATGCTGACCAGGACGGTGATGACCATGACGCGGGAGATGAAGTCGCCCCCGCTCCCGCCGCGCAGTTCCAGGGCGGCGAGCAGCCCGAAGACCACCGAGGTCACTCCCCTGGGCCCCATCCAGCCGAGGAACAGCCGGTCGCTCAGGGGCAGGTCCGTGCCGATGAGCACGAGCAGGACGGGCACGATCCGTACCAGGCTGACGGCGAGGAGGGCGTAGAGGACGACCGAGAGGTGGAAGCCGTCCCAGAACTCGTCGGTGACGATCTGCCCGAAGAGGAACCAGAGGGCGAGCGTGAGGAGGGTGACCAGGTCGTCGGTCATCTCCACGGCGTTCTCCGGCATGTGCCGCATCGCGGGCGCGATGCACACACCGGCCACGAAGGAGGCCACGAAGCCGTTGCCGCCCAGGGCGGACGACAGGGTGTAGGCGGCGACGGGCACGCTCAGCACGCCCAGACGCATCGCCGCCGGCTGCGCCCAGCCCTTCGCCCAGGACCGGCGGAGCAGCCACCCGGCCCCGTAGCCGACGAGCGATCCGGCGCCGAGCGCCCAGGCCGCCGCGCCGACGGCGTCGAGGACCGCCTCGGCGTAGTCGTCGCCTGCCGTGTGGACCTCCGCGGCGGCGGCCACGCAGAGCAGGAACACCGGTGAGACGATGCCGTCGTTGAGGCCGCCCTCGACGTTGAGCACCTCGCGGAGCCGGGCCGGGATGCGGTGGTCGCGCACCACCGCGGCGGTGGGTGCCAGGTCGAGCGGGACGACGACGGTGGCCAGCACGGCCAGGACCCAGCCGGGCCGGTCGGGGAAGAAGGCAAGCGCGGTCAGGAAGGCGGCGGCCAGGGTCAGGGGCAGCGCACCGCCGAGGAGGCGGACCACGACGCGGCGCTGGCGTCGGATGGCCCCCGAGGGGACCTCGGTCGCGTCGACGAAGAGCAGCAGGGCGAGGACGACTTCGACCGCGTGCTCGAACCCGGCCATGTCGCCGAAGTCGAAGACGAGGGCCGGGTCCGAGCCGCTGGTGAGAGCGATCCCGGCGGCGACCATGGCGATCGGTGCGGTGATGCTCCAGCGCGCGAGCCGGTGCGACAGGACGCACCAGGCGAGCAGCACGGCCGTGATGACGGTGACGGCGAGCAACGGCATCGGTGCTTTCGGAGGGGAGCGGCTGACGCAGGCACGGTAGTGCCGCAGGCGTATCGCCTCCCGGGAGCACGCCGACGGCCGCGCCGCCCGCCCCCGAACGGCCCTGCACGAGGTGCGCGGGCCATACCGGTTTGCGCCGGACGCACGGAAGCAGGCACCGGTCGATGACCGCCTGACATTCTGGATCAGCCATGTGTCACAGACCGGACTCCCCTGGTGCCCCGGGGTCGTTGTCGTCTTCGGCCGTGCGCCTCCGCACCTCGTTCCCCGGATGCGACGCCGTGCCCGAGCGCGAACGTCAGGACACGGCGACGGCAGCGCGTGGCCGCTCGGCGGCCTGCTTGACGCTGACGCGGGAAACGCTCGTCCGTCTCCCGCTTGCGTCCTTGCAGGCGTCACCGGCGAGTGGGCCCGGGTTGTGGAGCATGGTGTGGACCGGCGAGGTGCGAAGGCCCGGCATGGCAGAGGTGACAGGAGTCGAACCTGCGACATCCGGTTTTGGAGACCGGCGCTCTGGCCATCTGAGCTACACCCCTTCGGTGTGCGAGAAGCTTCCCACAGTGGCGGGAGGCAATGCCACGTGAATTTCGGCGCGGCGCCGGCACCGTGGCCCGTCGGGTACGCCCCGCTGTCCCGCGGCGCGGACAGCGTGCCGCAGCACGGTGCGGCCGGTGGGTACGGAAGGGACGGCGTCGTCGGCCACGACGGGCGCCCTGGACGGGCCCGAGCCGAGCAGTACCGGCCGTGGGAGCACCTCAGCCGTCCCGCCCCCGGGTGACCCCGGCGCCGCGGGTGCAGGCGCCCGTGCGCGACGCGGCCGCGCCGGCCGGAGCGTGTGGAATGCCTGCGGCCGGGCACCCGCCGAGCACAGTGTCCCGGGACCGATTCGCGGAGGCCCTCATGACCGTTCCCTCGCTCCCCGGCCAGGCGGGCTCCTACTGGATGCTCAGCACCCCGGAGACCTCCTTTCCGCCCCTGCGCGGGACCACCACGGCGGACGTGGTCGTCGTGGGCGCCGGCATCGCCGGGCTGAGCACCGCCTGGGAGCTGGTCGGATCCGGGCGGAGCGTCGTGGTGCTGGAGGCGGACCGCGTGGCCGCGGGCGTCACCGGGCACACCACGGCGAAGGTCTCCGCTCTGCACTCCCTCGTCTACGGGAACCTCGCCCGGACTCACGGCAGGGACGCGGCGCGGCTCTACGCGGCCGCCCAGCGCGACGCGGTGGAACGTCTCGCCTCCGTGGTGGAGGAACTGTCCATCGACTGCGATCTGGAGCGGGCCGACGCCTACGCATACGGCACGGAACCCGCATCGCGCCCCGGGCTCGAGGCCGAGGCCCGTGCCGCTGCCGACGCGGGGCTCCCCGCGGAGTACGTGGCGGCGACGGAGCTGTCGTTCGCGAAGGCCGGCGCCGTCCGGCTCGCCGACCAACTGCAGTTCCACCCGCGCAAGTACCTGCTGGCCCTGGTCCGGGAACTCACCGCGCGGGGGGTGCGCGTCTTCGAGAGGAGCCGGGTGACGGATCTGTCGGAGGGGTCACCGTGCCGGGTGACCACGGAGGACGGGTCGCAGGTCGTGGCCCGTGACGTGGTCGTCGCGACGCACTACCCCGTCTTCGACCGCGCTCTGCTGTTCGCCCGGATGTCACCGCGCCGCGAACTCGTGGTCGCCGCGCCGATCGCCGAGCACGAGGCGCCGCGCGGCATGTACATCACCGAGGACGAGGGAAAGCGCTCGGTGCGCTCCGCCCCACTCGACGCGGGACGCCGGCTGCTCGTCGTGACGGGAGAGAGCTTCACGCCCGGGACCGGGGACCCGCACGCCGCCTTCCGTCGGCTGGACTCGTGGATGCACGAACGTTTCCCGGTGGAGGCCACCGCCTACCGGTGGGCAGCCCAGGACAACGACCCGAGCGACACCGTTCCGTTGATCGGAGCATTCCATCCCGGCGCCCGGCACACCTGGGTGGCCACCGGCTTCGGCGGCTGGGGCATGACCGGTGGAGTCCTCGCCGGGCGGCTGCTCGCGTCCCTGGTGACCGGTGCAGGCGAGGAACTGCCGTGGACGCGGCTGCACGACCCGTGCCGCATGGCGAGCACGCTCAAGCAGGCGCCCTCACTCCTCCGCCAGCAGGCCGAGGTTGCCAAGCACTTCGTCGGCGATCGGCTGAGGACCGGGTCCGCGGGCGGCGCGGAGGACGTTGCGCCGGGCACGGGCACGGTGGTCCGCGTCGACGGCCGCCCCTGCGCGGTCTACCGCGCCCCCGACGGCACCGTGAGCGCGGTGTCGGCGCGGTGTACCCACCTCGGCTGCCTGGTTGCCTTCAACGAGGCCGAGGTCGCGTGGGAGTGCCCCTGCCACGGATCCCGGTTCGGCGTGGACGGCACGGTGCTGCAAGGCCCTGCGGTCCGCCCGTTGGAGAAGCGGGACCCGTCCCTCGATGCATGACCGCCCCGCTGTCGGGTGGGGCACCTGCGATCAGGTGTTGAGCTGCCAGATGGCGAGATTCAGCGCCGCGGCGTAGACGGCCCACAGGGCGTAGGGCGCGAGCAGGAGGGATGCCGTTGTGCTGCGGCGCCGGAAGAGAACGATCGTCGCTCCGAGTGCGGCGAGAAGGAAGCAGATGTCGAGGAACGCGAGACCGTACTGCCCCGCGGCGAAGAACAGGGGGGTCCACGCGAGGTTGAAGGCGAGCTGGGCGCTCCACGCGAAGGCTTCGGGACGCACGTCCCTGAGCGGGCAGCGACGGAGCACCAGCCAGAACGAGAAGGCGATGGTCGCGTAGAGCACGGTCCAGACGGGACCGAACAGCCATGGGGGCGGGGCCCAGGCGGGACGGTCCAGCGACTCGTAGGTACTGCCGGCATCGCCCGTGGCAACGGCACCCACGGCCGCCACGGCGTAGCACAGGCCGAGCAGCAGGAGCAGCAGGAGCAGCAGCGGCCACCGCGAGGCGTGGCGCGGACGGCGGGGTGTTCGGTGCGCGGTGTCGGTCACCGTTTCCTCCCAGCGTGGCACGCGCCGTACCGGCGCGGATGACGGCCGGGTGCCCGGTGGCCGCGCAACCATGCCGAGCGGGAGACGACGTTGCCTCGGGTCGGTCCACCCCCGGATGTGGCGGGGCGGGCCCTCCCCCGTCGTCGCCCGGGGGAAGCGCCCGCCCCGCTGTTCACTGCCTGACCCCGACGTCCAGGACCTCAGGGCGCCGGCGCCTGGGCGGTGTCGTGCCGGTTCAGTCGTCGTGGAGGCCGCCGGAGGGCCGCAGGTACAGGGCCTTTCCGGACCTGTCGTCCAGCCAGATGCGACCGGTCTCGCTGTGGGGGCGCAGGCTGGGGTGGGTGTAGCGGCGGGCGTCGCGGCCTTCGGGATTGACGGTCACCGAGACCCACTCGATGCACCAGGGCGGTTCGCTGCCCGAGGTCTCCATCCGCAGGTAGACGGGGAAGTGGATCAGGTCGTCGGTGTCCAGTTGGGGTGCTCGGGGGTCGTTGTACTCCGCGTTGTCGGCGTTGGTGCCCTCGCCGAAGTAGTAGATGTCGTCCGCCGCGCGCCCGGTGTCGCTGCGGCCCTGGAGGTCCAGCAGGAACTCCCTGCCGCCCACGCCGAGGTAGATCCAGCTGTCGCTGCCGGCTCCGCCGACGTCTGCGGTCTGGACGTGTGCCCGGATCTGGGTGATGGGTGCCATGTGATGCTCCTTCTGTCGCCGCGGCGCTGCCCGCTGCGGCCGATGAAAGACGGGGGCGGGCGCGGCGTTGTGCCGTCCCCGGAACGGCCGTGCGGAGCAGCGCAGGCCCGCCTCGCCCCGTACGGGGCGGCATCGGCGGGGCGACTGCGGCAAGTGATGGGGGTGTGATCGTGCCGCGCATCACTGGCATGCCCTCTGCGGACGAGCCGAAAAGACGAGGGCACCAAACCCGCTCGACCAGGTGAAACGGCAGCATGTTCGCCCGCTGGGACGCTCCCCGGCGGCGCCGGGAAGTGTTGGTGCCGCGTGTGCCGGGACCGTGACCGCCGCCTTGCTTCCGGTGGGCCGCCGGAACCGGCATGATCACGTCACGAAGGTTCGGCGGTGGGGGTGACGGTGTGACGGACTGGCGGACCGATCCGACGTTCGCGATGTGCCGGGACGTGGTGGACGGGGCGGCTCTGGCCTCGTACTCGGGCGGCCCGTTCGACGTGCGGGCGGTGGTGGCCGGCATACTGCCCGCATCCCGTCGGGGCCCGGACCTCGATGCCGTCCCATGGGGCAACTTCCCCCATGGGAACGAGGCCCGAGACGCCGTTCGGTCGCTGCGTGACGGCGGCGAAACGGGCGCGGACGCGACGCGGGTGCTGGGGGGCCTGTGCGCCGACGACAGCCGGGCCGCCGCCGCCCTCGCCGTGCCGTTCCTCGTCCCGTTGGCCATCGACCCCCACCACCCACACCGCGCCGCCGCCCTCGCCGTACTCTCCGGGCCCGCCCGTGCCCGGCACCACGGCGTCGCCTCCCGCGAGGAGTTCCTCCTCCACCGCAACGACCCCCGGCGCGACGCCGCCGACAGCCACGACGACTACGGCTACGAGGTGACCGGCTACCCGGCCGGCTGGTCGGTGGCCGCCGCCCGAGCCGCGATCACCACGCACAGCTCCGCGCTGCTGCCCCTCCTGGCGGACTCCGACCCCACGGTCCGCGTCGACGCCGCCTACGCCCTGGCGACCGCGGCCGACCCCGACCGCGTCATCCGGACCGCTCTGACCACCGGATCGGCCGCCGAAGGTGACGCCATGGTCCGCGCGGCCCTGCTCCTGGCCACCGCCGAGATCACCCGGGCCCACCCGCACCCGCCGGCCCTCGCGTGGTTGCGCGAACGGTGGAACGACCGGGCGGAGGCCGCCGAAGCGCGCCTGGCGGCGGCGGTCGGCTGGCTCTGCCTCACCGACCGATCCGCACCCGAGGACCTCCGCCGGACTGTCGACACCCTCGCCGACGACGAGCGCGCACGGGCCATGCAGACCCTGCCGTGGATGAACGCCGCCTCCGGTGCCGGTGAACCAGGGCTCCTGCGCTGCAGACGCTGCATGCTCCACCCTGAACAACCCGACCCGGAAACGGCCCTCTGGGACTCCCTGTTCTGAGCAACCGGGCTGCGGTGGTGAATCGAGGGGTTGCACGCCGGACGGCACTGTGCGACGTGTGAGGGTGTCTCGGCCCCAAGGCGTCCCGGGGGGGGCGCAGCTCCCGCAGGCGAGACCTGACGGGCGTCACGGTCACGTGCCGCAGCGGTCGCTCAGAGGTGGCCGTCCAGGAATTCCCGTACCTCGGGGCTCGTCATGGGCCCGGTGCCGTGTGCCACCGCCTCTCCCTCCTTCAGCAGGACGCAGGACGGGGCTCCGGTGATCCCGTATCGCTCGGTTGCGGCCGGGCACCGCGTGATGTCGGCGCGGACGACCGTCAGGCGGCCCGCGTAGTCGTCGGCGACGCCACCCACGACGAGGTCCATCTCCCGGCAGGGCTCGACCGCCTTGGGCCATGTCCCGGTGAAGCAGGCGAGGACCGGAACTCTGCTCATCCGGAGGATGAAATCGAACTCCGCGTCCTCACGGGGTCGGTGAACCCGCTTCACCATGGCAGCTCCTGACCTGACGTCCGTTGTTCCCTCCCCATCATCCCTCGGGCTCGTGCCGGAACAGCGCCCTCCATGACGACAGAAAAGCCGCCTTCCCGGGCCCAGCGGCCCGTCAACCGACCGGAAGACCGACCGCCAGCGTCAGTTCGAGGACGCGGTGCGGCGATGCGAGGTCCGGAAACAGTTCCCGCAGCTGCGTCATCCGGTACCGGACCGTCTGGGGATGGACGAACAGCTCCGCCGCCACCTCCTCCCGCCTGCCCTGGTGCAGCAGCCACGCCCGCAGCGTCTCCTCCAGTCGCCGCGCGGTCGCGGCGGGCAGGGTCCGCAGCGGTGCGAGAGCTCGGGCACGCAGGTCCGCGAACGCCTCCGCGTCGGCGCTCAGCACCAGTGCGGGCAGGTGGTCCTCGGTGTCGCGAATCCCGCAGGAGAGGGAGCGCGCGCGTACGGCTCGCGCGTAGGAGGCGGACGCACGCGTCCATGGCCGGGCCGGGCCGACCACGGCGGTGCGGTCGGTCAGCTGCCGCAGGAGATGTGATCGGTCCGCATCGGGGACGAGCAGCACACCGGTGGCGTCCGGCAGATCGTCGAGGACGAGGGTGCTCGGGTCGAGCACGCGGTAGGCGGGCCAGGCCTGGGCGGCCGGCAGCAGGACCGCGGTCAGCGAGACCGGGGGCTGCCAGCCGGCGCGCTGGACGGAGGCCAGCAGTACGTCCGGGCTCGCGCCCGCGAGGAGGTCGCGGGCCAGTTGCTCCAGGTGGCGCTCGTGGGCCCTGCCCCGGGCGGCCAGTTCGTCGGCGTGGCCCGCGGCGCTCGCGGCGGAGAGCTCGTCGATGTAGGCGAAGGTCAGCTCGGCGAACTTGGCGACCTCGGCGGCGGGCAGACCTGCGGGTACGGCACCCGCTGCCAGGCATCGCCAGGCCACGCGGGCGCCGACGCGGTAGGCGCTGAGCAGGGCGTCCATGGAACGGCCGTCGCGGACCTCGCCGCGGCCCAGTTCGTAGGCCGCGTCACCGCCGTCGCCGCCCGTGGCGTTCCCGCTCGCGAGGTCCAGGTAGTGCCCCAGCGCGGTGCGGACGGCTCGGCGGATGGTGGCGCCCATGTGGCCCGACAGGGCGTTGGCGTAGGGAGGGACCTCGTCGATGATCGCCTGGACGACCTCGTCGGCGGTGGTCTTCAGCTCGGCCCGAAGTGCGGTGACCGTCGTCTCATCGAGGGCCAGTTCGCTGGCCCTCTGGATTGCATGACTCATTTTTTGTTCCCTGCGAACAATTCGGGCGATCAGATTCACGTCCTGCGGTCAGGACTTTACGCCTTGAGGCGCAGCAAGCTGGAGTCATGACGAGTACAGCCCTGCGCAGCAGGGCGTGGAAACTGCTGGAGATGGTCACGACGCCCCTGCTGCCGTCGGACTACCTCGACCTGGTCAGCCCGCTGCGTGCGGGCGCCGACCTGCGGGGGCGCATCGAGGCCGTGCACCCCGAGACGCAGGACGCCGCGACCATCGTGATCAGGCCGGGACGGGGCTGGCGCGGCCACACAGCCGGTCAGTACGTGCGGATCGGGGTCGACGTCGACGGGGTGCGCCTGTGGCGTGCCTACTCGGTCACCTCACCGGCGGACCGCCGGGACGGCCGCGTCACGATCACCGTGAAGGCGATCCCGGACGGCAAGGTCAGCAACCACCTGGTCCGCAGGGCGAAACCGGGCACGCTGGTCCAGCTCGACCAGGCGACCGGTGATTTCGTGCTGCCGCAGGCCAAGCCCGCCAAGGTGCTCTACCTGACGGCCGGCAGCGGCATCACGCCCGTGATGGGCATGCTGCGCGACACCGTGTTCGACGACGTCGTCATGGTCCACTGCGCGCCACGGCCGCAGGACGTGATCTTCCGCGACGAACTGCACGACCTGGTCGCGGACGGGAAGCTGCGGCTCACCGAGGTGCACACCGCCACGGACGGCATGCTCGACATCGCCCGTCTCGACGCACTCGTGCCCGACTGGGCCGAGCGCGAGACCTGGGCCTGCGGGCCCGCGGGCCTGCTCGACGCCGCCGAAGAGCACTGGAGCCGGCACGGCCTGCAAGGGCGCCTGCACACCGAACGCTTCCGCCCCGGCGTCGTCGTCGCCGGCGCCGGCGGCGAGGTCACGTTCAGCACCACCGGCAGGACCGTCGACGCCGACGGCGCCACGCCGTTGCTGGACGTCGGCGAGGATGCCGGCGTGCTCATGCCATCCGGGTGCCGCATGGGCATCTGCTTCGGCTGCGTCACTCCGCTCAAGGCGGGCGCCGTCCGCGACCTGCGCACCGGTGAGATCACCGAGGCCGAGCCGGGCGTCCTCATCCAGACCTGCGTGTCCGCCGCGGCGGGCCCCTGCGACATCGAACGGTAGGAGCACCTTGACCGCCATCGACCCCACCGCCCACCTGACCGCGGAGCAGATCGAGGAGCTCGGCCGCGAGCTGGACGCGATCCGCGACGAGGTGATCGCCGACCGCGGCGAGAAGGACGCCGCCTACATCCGCAAGGTGATCGCGGCGCAGCGCAAGCTCGAGCTGGTCAGCAGGGGTGTGCTGCTGTTCTCGTTCTTCCCGCCCGCATGGCTGCTCGGCACCGCCGGTCTGTCCGTGGCGAAGATCATGGACAACATGGAGATCGGCCACAACGTCCTGCACGGCCAGTGGGACTGGATGCGAGACCCGAAGATCCACTCCACCACCTGGGAGTGGGACCACGTCTCGCCCTCCGACCAGTGGAAGCACTCGCACAACGAGCTGCACCACACGTACACCAACGTGATCGGCAAGGACAACGACCTCGGCTACGGCATCATGCGCGTCGACGAGGACCAGAAGTGGCACCCGTTCCACCTCGGCCAGCCGCTGTGGAACTTCCTCAACGCCTGCTTCTTCGAGTACGGCATCGCAGCCTACGACCTGGAGCTCGGCAAGAACCTGCACAGGCGCCGCCGCAACAACCCGGAGTTCCGCGCGCGGGCCAGGGCCGTGGGCCGCAAGATCCGCAAGCAGGTGCTCAAGGACTACGTGGTCCATCCGCTGCTGTCGGGCCCGTCGTTCCTCAGCACGCTCGCCGCCACGTTCACCGCGAACCTGGTCCGCAACATCTGGTCCCATTCCGTGATCATGTGCGGGCACTTCCCCGAGGGCGTGCAGGTCTTCGAGCGCAGGTCGATCAAGGGCGAGACGCGCGGCCAGTGGTACCTGCGCCAGATGATGGGCTCGGCGAACATCAGCGGCAGCAAGGCCATGCACTTCATGACCGGCAACCTGTCGCACCAGATCGAGCACCACCTGTTCCCGGACCTGCCGAGCAACCGGTACGCCGAGGTCGCGGTGAAGGTGCGCGCGCTGTTCGAGAAGTACGAGCTGGAGTACGTCACCGGGCCGCTGCCCAAGCAGGTGTTCTCCGCGTGGCACAAGGTCGTCCGGCTCTCGCTGCCGAACAGGAAGGCCGAGGTCCGGACGCCGGACCGTGAGCAGGAGCTCGTCGCGGCCTGATTCCCGGTGGGGGTTCGGGTCCTCGGGCCGCACCGGGGCACCACCGGGCCCGGTGGGATCGGTCGCGGAGGGTGATCCACCGCGGCCCGGAGGCCGCGGGCCGGCCGAGCGCCCCGGACACGGATCCGCGTCGCCCCCGCGACACCAGGTCCCGCGGGGGGGGCGCCTTCGGCGTCCTCAGCGGCGGGTTCCGGCCGTCAGGAAGAACGGCACGGCCATGAAGAACCGGTCCGCCGCGGCGCGTCGGTGCTGCTCGGCGGTCCAGCGCTCGGCGTCCGCTTCGCCGATGGCGCCGGCGGCCAGAGCGGCGCCGGCCAGGCCGGTGGCGAGGGGGACCAGCGCCGGTGCGGTGAGGACGGCGGTGTGCACCTCGGCCACCACGTCCGTGAAGCCCGCGTCCAGCAGCAGGGCCCGGTGGGCGCGCGCCGCGCGCGGGCTGGGCAGCAGATCGGCACGGGCCGCGACGACGGCGCGTGCCAGGCACCCGTCGTCGCAGTCGACGACGGCGGTGTCCCAGTCCTGGCCGACGAGCACGGCCCGCCCGCCGGGTGCGAGCACCCGGCGGGCCTCGGCGAGCGCCGCGGCCGGTTCCGGCAGGGAGTGCAGGAGCTTGTCCGCCCGGTACCCGTCGACCTCGCCGTCCTCGTAGGGCAGGCGGCGCACGTCGGCGACGTGGAACGTGCCCGCGGGGACGCGTGCACGAGCCGTCGCCACCATGTCCGTGTCGAGGTCGGCTCCCTCCGCCGCGACCCCGCGGGCGATCAGTTCGGCTACGGCCAGGCCGCCGCCGCACCCCGCGTCCACGACGCGAGCGCCGCGGGCGGCGGCCAGCAGGCCGTAGCCGCGTTCGCGCAGCCGCACGGCTTCCGGCAGACGGTCCAGGGTGTCGAGCACGGTCAGCAGCGCCGGCGGGGGCGTGAGGTCACCGGTCGTCCCGGCGAAGTGGTTGTCCATGCCCGCAAGCGTCCGGCTTAATGCCGACATGAAGTCAAGCGGCACCGGCGCGGACGCGCCGATGGGCATCGGCGCACTGGCGCGACGGTTCGGGCTGGCGACGCACGTCCTGCGGCACTGGGAGTCCAAGGGCCTGCTGGGACCGGAGCGGGACACGGCAGGACGCCGCCGCTACGGCGACGAGGACGCGGCCAGGGTGGCCGTGATCCTGCGCGCCAAGGAGGCGGGACTCGGTCTGGAGACCATCCGCAGGCTCGTCGACCCGGCGGACGACACCCGGGACCGCCGGGAGGTGCTGCGGACGGAGGCGCAGGCGCTCCGGGCGCGGATCGCCGCCGCACAGGCCGCGCTCGACCTCCTGGACTGTGCGATCGACTGCCCCCACGAGGACCTCGACACCTGCCCCACCTTCCGCCGGATGGTGACGGAGCGGATGACGGCCGGCGGCGGGGACGTCCCGCAGGTGCCGCCGCGGGCCGCGCGTGCAGGGACACGGCAGCGGTCACGGGGCTTTCTTCCCTGAGGCCCGGACGCCGATGTGTCGACCTCGTCAGCGGTCGATCGGGAGCACTCCGTCCAGGCCGCTCTCGCGCAGGATCCGCTGCACCGTGTCGTCCAGCGTGGCGGCGGCATCGATGACGGTCTCCAGGGCGCCGGGCAGCAGGTCCCTCTCCCGGTACCAGTCGCGCAGGTGCTCCTCGGTGACCTGCCGGAGGTATGCGGCATCGTGCTTCGTCGCGTGCCGGAGCACCGTCTCCGCGAAGGGCACGTCGAGGTAGTAGCAGCGGGAGACGCCGCGGTGCGCGCGCACGAGTTCCTGAAGCATCGTGCCGTAGCGGTCGGCGTACAGGATGCCCTCCAGGACGACGTGGAAGCCGTTCTCCAGGGCGTAGCGCGCGGTGAGGTCGATCAGGCCGATGTTCGCGGCACCGGGCCGGTCGTGTTCGCGCAGCACGGTCCTGCGCAGGTTGTCCTGGCCGACGATCGCGAGGTTGCGGCCGAACGTCTCGCGCAGGCGGGCCGCGACGGACGACTTGCCCGACGCGCTGTTGCCGCGGACCACGATCAGGCGCGTGTCTTCGGTTCCCACCGCATCCGTGACGTCGGTTCCCACCACACCCGGCACGATAGCGAGGGCCGGCGCCCCTCGGGGGGCGGATTCCCGGAGCCGTGCGAGGAGTGGAGCCGTGCGAGCTGCGGAGGCGTGCGGCGGGCGGAGCCGTGCGGCGGGTCGGTGCCTCGGGAGCGATGTCATCGTTTCTCGCCGGGGCGGTGCCGGGCACTCTCGTCCACCAAGGCACAGAGCTCCCTGACGGCCTGCCGATAGTTGTCCGGCGTGGTGTGGTGCCGTTTGCGGGGCGGACCGTCCATCCACTGCTGCCAGAGTCCGTCGGGGGTCAGGAATCGCGCTGCCCGACCGGCGCCGAGTCCGTCGTCGAGGTGGAGGAGCGCGCCCATGGCGGCCGGCTGGTCGTAGTAGAGGTCGGGGCGTCGCAGGTAGCGATCGAGGTAGGCGGCCAGCAGGTCCGCGTCGGCGTCGGTCGCGAACGTGGCGAAGGTGACGCAGTACGCCGTGCCGGCGAAGCCGACTTCGCTGGCGAGCAGCATCTCGCCGAGGAGTTCGCGGAACTCGGTTCGTCGTGCGACGGCGATGAGCCAGGCTGCGGTCCTGCGTTCGCGCCAGCCGCCTTCGAGCAACAGGGCGAGCTCGGGGGGCGTGATGGCGGCTGCGGCCTCGCCGAGGTCCCTGAGGAACGTGGTGCGTTCGGGCTCGGGCATGCGTGCGAGCGGGCCGCCGAGTTTGAGGTAGCGCCTGCCGGGCGTGACGAAGCGGCGGACGACGGCGTGCAGTTCAGGGTCATCGGCGGGGTAACGCATGGCCGCATCCTGTCCCGGGTGTGGCCGCTTCACCAGCGGTTTTCTCCGTCGCCTCGGTCACCCGCCGAACGTGGCCCCGTCACGGGGGCGTCGAAGCGCGGCGCGGGGGCCGGCACGCTTCCCGGCCCTTCGCCGGTCCCTGCGCCAGCGGGATCCAGCGACACGCCGACCACGTCGACGCGTCAGCCGCCAGCCGCCAGGCGCCAGCCGTCAGCCGTCAGCCGTCAGCCGTCAGCCGTCAGCCGTCAGCCGTCAGCCGTCAGCCGAGGATGCCCCGCTCGTACGCGGCCGCCACCGCCGCGGCCCGGTCCCTCACGTCCCACTTCTCGTAGATGTGGGTCAGGTGCTTCTTGACCGTCGCCTCGCTGATGAACAGCCCACGAGCGACCTCCCGGTTCGACGCGCCGCGCGCCACGTGCTCCAGCACCTGCAGCTCCCGGGCGGAGAGCGTGTCGTCGACCGGCGGCGCGGCGGGGCGGCGTACCGCCGTGACCAGGCGGGAGGCGACGGCCGGGGACAGCACGGTGCGCCCCTCCGCCGCCGCCCGGATGGCCGCGAGCAGCTCGTCGCGCAGCGCGTCCTTCAGCAGGTAACCCGTCGCCCCGGCCTCGATCGCGGGAAGGGTGTCGGAGTCGGTGTCGTAGGTGGTGAGCACCAGCACGCGGGCCCGTGCGCCACGCCGGGTCAGCTCGGCGATGGCCTCCACGCCGCTGCCGGCCGGCATGCGCAGGTCCATCAGGACGACGTCCGGGTCCATGCGCAGCGTCATCTCCACCGCTTCCGTGCCGCCGGACGCCTCTCCGAGCACGGTGAAGCCGTCCGCGGGCTCCAGCATGCCGCGCAGACCGTCGCGCACCACCGGGTGGTCGTCGACGATCAGCAGGGTGATCGGCCCGTCGTTCTCAGCGTTCACAGGGCACCGACGGTACGTGTGCGGACACGGCGGTGCCCAGTCCCGGCTCCGATTCCACGGTCAGTTCCCCCGCCAGCCGCTCCGCGCGGGCACGCATGCCCTCCAGACCGAATCCGGACGCGGTGTCGCGCTCCGGCAGGGCGGACGGGTCGAAGCCGAGGCCGTCGTCGCACACGTCGAGCACGACCTCCTCGCCCATGTAGGACAGGGTCACGCCGACCCTGGTGGCCCTGGCGTGGCGTGCCGTGTTGGACAGCGCCTCCGCCGCGATGCGCAGCAGCGTCGCCTGCACCTCCTCGTGCAGCGGACCGTCGGAGCCGGTGAGGGTGAACTCGGCGTGCACACCGGTGCGTTCGGACCAGCGGACAACGGTCTTCTTCAACGCCTCGGGCAGGTCGTCCTCGGCCAGCGCGACGGGCGCGAGGTTGGCGACGGCCCGGCGTGCCTCGCCGAGGCTGTGGCGGGCCAGTTGCAGGGCTCGCTCGGCGTGGGCGCGGGCCGCGTCCAGTTCCCGGGTGTCGGTGACGACCTGGAGCTGGGTGATGACGCCGGTCAGGTCCTGGGCGACGGTGTCGTGGATCTCCGCCGCGAGCCGGCGGCGCTCGTCGGCGATCCCGGCCTCCCGCGCCTGGAGCAGGAGTTGGTCGTGCAGGGCGGCGTTCTCCCCCAGGGCCCGCTCCAGAGCGACGTTGGTGTGCTCCAGCTCGCGGATGGTCGCCAGCCGCTTGCGGGCGCGGTCGTCCTCCTTCTCCGCATCCTGCCGGGCCGTCAGGAAGATGCCGGTATTGGTGGCGACCAGCATGCAGTAGAACACCCAGCTCCCCGTGTCGCCGGGCGGCAGACCCCCGATCTGCGCGCCGGCGATCGTCACGGCGGTGGCCAGCAGGCCGAGGGGTACCCAGCGGCGGGGCACCAGACGCTCGGTGTCGAAGCATCCGACCGCGGCGTAGAAGCCGCAGAACGGGTTGATCCAGGCCAGGCCGAACGCCAGGGCCGAGCGCAGTGCGTAGTACGCGGCGCCGGCCGCACCGGGGCCGGGACGGCTGCGGGCCACCCGGTCCCACCACAGCTGCAGGACGAGCGCCGCGACGGCGAGCGTCCCCGCCGCCAGCCAGTCGGCGCGGTCCATGCCCATCAGGGACGAGGTCGCGGCGGAGAGCGCCAGTCCGACGCCGAGGAGGACGGGAGGGCCGAAGCGCAGGAGCAACCGCGGCGGCGTCCGGTGCGCGGCCTGCGACTCGGTGACCGGGGGGAAGGCGTGGGGTGCCACGCCCTCAGTGTCGGCCATGGCACCCGGCGCACGTGACACGTTCGTCACTCCCAGCGGAACCAGCGCGCGGCGGACGCCGACAGCGCCAGCGTCCACAGTGCCAGCACGCCGAGGTGGATCCCGTCCGGCCAGTCACCGGCGGCGGCCTGGTTCAGGGCCTGGGCGGCGGCGCCGAAGGGCAGCGCCTCCACGATGCCGGCCATCAGGTCGGGCATCTGCTGGACGGGCATGTAGACGCCGGCTGCGAGCATCGCAGGGAAGAACACGGAGAGACCGACGGCCTGGGCCGTCTTCGCGGTGGAGGACAGTGCGGAGATCAGCGCGCCGAGCGCCAGCACGCACACCACCGCCAGCAGCAGCGTCAGCAGGTAGCCCGCGACCTGGCCCGGCAGGGCGACGTCGGAGACGAGGCGGCCCACCGCGAGGGTCAGCGCAGCGGAGACCAGCGAGGCGGCGGCGTGCAGTCCCGCCTGAGCACCGAGAACGGCGGTGGGGCGCACGGGGGTGATGGACATCCGGCGCAGGATGCCGCGCTCGCGGTAGCCGGCGATCACGGGAGGCATCGCCATCAGACCGGCCATGATCGTCGAAAGGAGCACGGCGACCGGCACATAGGCCTCGACGGTGGACAGGCCCCCGATCTCGTCCTTGGGCTCCGTCATGGACGGAATGAGGCCGAGAATCACCAGCAGCAGCGTGGGGAAGGCCATGACCCAGAACACCGAGCCCGGCTCGCGGACGAACAGGAGCAGTTCGGCGCGCAGCACGGCCCGCCCGGGTCGTGGCGCGGTGGTGGGGGAAGGTGCCGGAGGTGTGGTGGCGGCGCTCATGCTCCGGCTCCCGTCAGGTCGAGGAACGCGTCGTCGAGGGTGGAGTCGGTGACGCGCAACTGGTGGGCGCTCACCCGGTCGCGGACGAGCAGGCCGATCACCGCGTTGACGGTCTCGTCGGTTCCGGCGAGGGTGATCCTTCCCTTGTGGTGGGCAACGGAGGCGAGGCCCGGCAGGGCGGCGAGGGCGTCTTCCTCCAGCGGGCGGGAGGGAGTGAAGGAGATGACGGTTCCGCCCGCGGACCGCGCCACCAGACCGGACGGGGTGTCCAGTGCGGCGATCCTCCCCCGGTCGAAGACCGCGACCCGGTCGCACAGCCGCTGTGCCTCCTCCATGAAGTGCGTGACGAGGAGGATGGTGACGCCGCTCGCCCGGACGTCCTCGATCAGCGACCACACCTCGCGCCGCGCCGCCGGGTCGAGGCCGGTCGTCAGCTCGTCCAGGAGGACGATCCGAGGGGTGCCGACCAGGGCGAGCGCGATGGCCAGCCGCTGCTTCTGGCCGCCGGACAGCCGCGCGAAACGAGTGTCGAGCTTCTCCTCCAGGCCGAGGCGCGCGGCCAGGGTGCGCCAGTCGGCGGGGTCGGGGTAGCAGGCGGCGTACAGCCGGAGTGTCTCGGCGACGGTGAGCTTGCCCGGCAGCTCGCTCTCCTGGAGCTGTGCTCCCACGACGCGTGTCATCCGCGCGCGGTCGGCGACCGGGTCCAGCCCGCACACGCGGATCGTGCCGGCGTCGGGAACGCGCAGTCCCATGACGGACTCGACGGTGGTGGTCTTGCCGGCGCCGTTGGAGCCGAGGACCCCGAAGATCTCTCCCTCCTCCACCGCGAGGGAGACGCCGTCCACGACGGGGCGTCCGCCGTAGCTCTTGCGCAGGTCGTTCACTTCGATGAGAGCCATGCCCCCACGGTGCCGGGACGGGCGGGCCGGTACATCACCCGTCGCGCTCGCATGAGGGCAGCCGATCGGCTGACTCCCCTACGCCCTCCACCGCACAACCCTTACGACCCTGACGTCGCCTCGGGGTTCCCTCAGCGAGAGCCGGGGCCCGCCTCCGCCGGCGTCCGTCTGCGGCTCGACGCGGGGCGCAGCCCCCCTCGCCCCGGCTTCCCGCGGGGCGAAGCGGTCGTCGGGGCTGCCCCGTCGGGTCCTCCCGGCGGCCTCAGGACGCGCAAGGAAGAAGCGCCGACGCGAGCGCGGCGGCGGACCATGCGTCTCCCGAGCCCGCGGACCCGCCGAGGCCCGTGGCGGCTCCGGACCCTCGCCGAAGGGCTGGGCTGCGCCGCCTCACGGAAATTGATTGGACTAGACCAAGCCTCCGTGTGCACACTCTCTGCTCGACCAGGCCCCACAAGGCCCCGCCCGCTCCGGAAAGGCACACATGCCCGTCATCGAGGTGGCTGACCTCGTCAAGGAGTTCAGGCGACCGAAACGGCAGGAGGGGGCCTTCGCGGGCATCCGCACGCTGCTGACACGGGAGCAGACCGTCAAGCGTGCGGTCGACGGCGTGAACTTCGAGGTCCGGCAGGGCGAGATGGTCGGCTATCTCGGTCCCAACGGGGCGGGGAAGTCCACCACCATCAAGATGCTCACCGGCATCCTCGTGCCCACGTCCGGCACGGTCACGGTGGCGGGCGCCACGCCCTGGCGTGACCGGTCCCGCAACGCCCGCCGGATCGGCGTGGTCTTCGGCCAGCGCAGCCAGCTCTGGTGGGACCTGCCCCTGCGCGACTCGCTCTGGCTGATCGGCCGTCTCTACGACGTGCCGCAGGCGCGGTTCCGCGAGAAGCAGCGGCAGTTCGGCGAGGTGCTCGACCTCGGCCCGTTCCTCGACACCCCCGTCCGCCAGCTCTCCCTCGGCCAGCGGATGCGCGGCGACCTCGCCGCCGCGATGCTCTACGACCCGGACATCCTCTACCTGGACGAGCCGACCGTCGGCCTCGACGTCATCGCCAAGGAGCGGATACGCACCTTCGTCGGGGACCTGAACCGCGAGTCGGGCACCACGGTCGTCCTCACCACCCACGACCTCGACGACGTCGAGGAACTCTGCGAGCGGATCATCCTCATCGACCACGGGAAGGTCGCCTACGACGGCGCGGTGGACGAGCTGAAGACCCGCTACGCCCCGCACCGCGAACTCGTGGTGCAGACCGACCGGCTGGAGAGCGTCGAGGGTGCGGAGGTCGTCCGCCGTGAGGGCGGCAAGGTGTGGCTGCGCTTCGACCCCGTCCGCACACCGCCCGCCGAGCTGGTGGCCGCGGTACTGGCGGAGCACCGGGTGACCGATCTGTCGATCGTGGAACCCGAGCTGGAGAGCGTCATCCACCGGATCTACGCGGACCGCGGATGATCGCGCCGCCGGCCCGCGCCACCCCGAAGCAGCTGCCCAGGACGCGGCTGAGGGCCCATCTCGCCTGCGCCCGGATGGAGTTCCGCGCCGCTCTCACCTACCGCACGGCCTATCTGTCGTCCTTCGTGATGATGCTCCTCCAGATCTGGCTGCTGACGGTGGTGTGGAGGGCCTTCTACGACGGCCGTGAGGAGGTGGACGGACTCACCCTCACCACGATGACGGCGTACGCGACGCTGACCACGCTCCAGTACCAGCTCGTCAGCCCGTGGCGGTCCTCGCCCATCGACCAGCGGGTGCGGGAGGGCAAGGTCGCCGTGGACCTGCTGCGGCCCATCGGCTTTCCCGGGCAGATGCTCGCCGGCCAGCTCGGGTGGGCCTCGGCCGCGGTGCCGGTCCTGGTGGTGGCGCTGCCGTTCGCGCTGCTGATCGGTGCGGGCCGGGCGCCCGCATCGGCGGCCGCGGGGTTCGCCTACCCCGTGGCGCTGATCGGGGCACTGCTCGTGAACCAGTTGCTCGGGCTGCTGCTCGGCATGGTCTCCTTCTGGACCCTGGAGGTGAGCGGCGCCCTCATGGCCTACCGCTTCGTCGCACAGTTCTTCTCCGGGGCCCTGGTCCCGCTGTGGTTCATGCCGGGCCCGGTCAGGGCGGCCGCGGAATGGCTGCCCTTCCAGGCCACCGCGTACACGCCGGCGGCCGTCTACCTGGGCGAGGTGGAGGGCGTCGGCATCGCGGCCGCCCTCGGCGTCCAGCTGGTGTGGATCGTCGGCCTCGGCGCACTGGCCGCGTTCGTCTGGTCGCGCGCCCGGCACCGCGTCATGTCGCAGGGGGGTTAGGGGCGATGCGAGGTCCGCGTGTCTATCTGCTGCTGGCCGGTGCGGCGTTCCGCGCCGAGTTCCAGTACCGGGGGAACCTGTTCATCAACATCATCGGCGGGCTGTTCTACCAGGGCGTGGGGCTGGCCTTCATCTGGGCGGTCCTGGACCGCTTCGGCCAGGTCGGCGGCTGGGGACTGGGGGAGATCGCGTTCCTCTACGGGATGAGGCTCACCGCCCACGGCCTGTGGCTGCTCCCCGGTCACCAGCTGGTCCATGTCGACGAGGTCGTCATCGAGGGAGAGTACGACCGCTATCTCGTGCGTCCGGTGTCGCCTCTGGTGCAGCTCCTCACCCGCAGGGTGCGGCTGAGCTCGCTCGGCGACCTGGCGGGCGGGGTGGTTCTGCTGTGCATCGCCTCGGCCGCCGCGCCGGTCGACTGGTCGGTGGGGGCCGTCTGCTTCCTCCTGCTCGCGGTGGTGGGCGGTGCGCTGGTGGAAGGCTCGCTGCAACTGGCGGCCTCCGCACTGGTCTTCAGGATGAAGAGGGTCTCCCCCATCAAGTTCGCCATCGACATGATCTTCAGCGACTTCGGCAACTACCCGCTGAAGATCTTCGGCCCGGTGGCCGGCTTCGGGCTGACCTTCGTCTTCCCGCTGGCCTTCGTCGCCTATCTGCCGGCGACCGTGCTGATGGACCGGGAGGAGGAACTCGCCGTGCCGGAGTGGCTCGCCTGGGGCGCTCCGGGCATCGGTGTCCTGCTGATGTACGCCGCGTACCGCTTCTGGGAGCGGCAGTCCCGCCACTACGAGAGCAGCGGGCACTGAGCGGGCCGCCGGGCCCGCCGAAGGGCACGACGCTCCGCTCCACCGGCGGGACGAGGGGCATGCCGCTCCCCCGCCCTCGCCTCGTCACGGCGTCATGGTGTCGGGCCGGCACTGTCACACCGGACTGGTTCGATGACCCGAAGACACGGCAGCACCCGTCGAAGGAGACCTTGTGGGCACATGGGGCAGCGGGAACTTCGAGAGCGACACGGCATTGGATCACCTGTCGGCGGTCGTCGACCGGCTCGTCACCGAAGTCGCCGAGGCCATGGCAGGCGATCCCGTCGTCGTGGAACCCGACGAGTACTGGGGTGTCGCCGTGCCGTGCAACCTGGAGTTGCTGCGCGTCCTCGCCCAGGCCGGCTACGCACACGGCAACCTGCCGGAGGCCGGGGTGGTCGAGGAATGGAAGAGAGCCTTCATGGACGTCTGGGAACGGACCATCGACGGTCTGGAGCCCACGCCGGGCTTCAAGGAGGACCGGCGGTCGGTGCTGAACCGTACGTTCGACGAGTTGGCCGAAGCAGCCGCCGGGCGTACGACGCCGGGCCGGACGGCTCAGGACGAAGGGCAGCTCGGCGCATGAGAGGCAGGAGTGCGCAGCCGGGATGCAACACCCGGCGTGGGCTCCCTCCCGACTGCTCCGATGTGACGACGGCACCGGCCTGCCGCAGGACTCGCCCCACCTCGTTCCCCGGCGTCCGGCGACAGGTGTCGTGCCGCCGTTCAGCGGGAGTTCGTCGTTGAGGAGACCGCCTTCGAAGCGGTCCCGGACATGGCGCGACGCGTCGCAGCGCGGCCGCCCGGCGGGGAGTTGCTGCCGGGCGGCCGCGACGCCGCGGGCCCGTCAGCCGGGGAAGGAGAAGTAGAGCGCCTCGCTGTAGAAGGACGCGAAGTGCTTCTGCCAGTCGGCTCGGACGGCTGCCAGCCAGTCGTCGTTCCGGCCGGCGATCGCCGCCTCGGCCCGGGCGACGGCGTCGGGGATGTCGTCGGACGCCAGACGCCGCACGCTCGCCGCCGGGTCGTCGTCCGTCAGCGAGACGATCTCCCCGGTCTCGAGGACGACGTACTTCGCCTGCTGCTTCTCGAGATGAGCCGTGGTCCGGGCAACGCAGTCGGCGAACTCGG
>NZ_RDBP01000048.1 GCF_008042045.1 Streptomyces sp. T39 | reverse complement strand
TGAGGACACCCGCGCGCAGCGGGGGTGCGAGCCACCACCGGCCCGCACAGGGCGAACGCGGGGCGGTACTGTTCCGCGAATGAGCAGGCTGAATCTCGACGACTTCTCCGATCTGATCGAGCGCCCCGACAGCGGCGTGCGGCGTGACGCCGAGGAACGGCGTGAGCGGCTGGTCGTGCCGGCCGGGGCGCTGGGCCGTCTCGACGAGCTGGCCGAGTGGCTGGCGGCGGCGCAGGCCGCCGTCCCGGTCCGGGCCGTCGACCGCCCGCGGGTGGTGCTGTTCGCCGGTGACCACGGGGTCGCCGAGCTGGGGGTGTCGGGCCGGGCGGCCGGCACGGCGCACGAGCTGGTGCGGGCGGTGCTGGACGGCGGGCGGCCGGTGTCCGTGCTGGCCCGCCGGTCGGGTGTCCCGGTGCGGATCGTCGACGCCGGTCTGGACTGCGATCCGGAACTGCTTCCCGAGGACGTCACCCGCCACCGGGTGCGGCGCGGCAGCGGGCGCATCGACATCGAGGACGCGCTCACCGTCGAGGAGGCCGAGCAGGCGGTGCGCCTCGGCATGGCGATCGCCGACGAGGAGGCCGACTCGGGCACCGACGTGGTCGTGCTCGGCGACCTCAGCGTCGGCGGGACGACCGCCGCCGCCACGCTGATCGCCGCCCTGTGCGGCACGGACGCGTGTCCGTGCTGGCCCGCCGGTCGGGTGTCCCGGTGCGGATCGTCGACGCCGGTCTGGACTGCGATCCGGAACTGCTTCCCGAGGACGTCACCCGCCACCGGGTGCGGCGCGGCAGCGGGCGCATCGACATCGAGGACGCGCTCACCGTCGAGGAGGCCGAGCAGGCGGTGCGCCTCGGCATGGCGATCGCCGACGAGGAGGCCGACTCGGGCACCGACGTGGTCGTGCTCGGCGACCTCAGCGTCGGCGGGACGACCGCCGCCGCCACGCTGATCGCCGCCCTGTGCGGCACGGACGCGTCGGTGGTCACGGGCCGGGGCAGCACCGGGATCGACGACCTGGCCTGGATGCGCAAGTGCGCGGCGATCCGGGACGCGCTGCGGCGCGCGCGTCCGGTGATGGGCGACCAGTTGGAGCTGCTGGCGGCGGTGGGCGGTGCGGACCTGGCGGCGATGACGGGCTTCCTGCTCCAGTGCTCGGCGCGCCGGCTGCCGGTGATCCTGGACGGCGTGGTGACGGCGGCGTGCGCCCTGGTGGCCCAGCGTGCCGCCTTCCGTTCGCCCGACTGGTGGCTCGCGGGGCAGCTGAGCGGGGAGCCCGCGCAGACGAAGGCACTGGACCGGCTCTCGCTGACGCCGGTGCTGGAGCACGGGGTGACCGTCGGCGAGGGCACGGGCGCGCTGCTCGCGCTCCCACTCGTCCAGTCCGCCGCCGCGCTCGTCGCGGAGCTTCCGGAGCGCGAGCGGGACGACGCCGCGAAGGCGGAGGACTAGGGCGGACGGCCCGCAGGGCACGGTCCGGCAGGGCACGGGGCCGGCCGGCGGCGAGCCGTTCCCGCCGGCCGGTGACGACGCGGCACCGGTCGCGCGCCCGCCCCGAGAGGGCCCGCCCGCCCCGAGAGGGAT
>NZ_RDBP01000047.1:11787-14775 GCF_008042045.1 Streptomyces sp. T39 | reverse complement strand
CCCCGCCGAGCCCCGCCGAGCACCCACGCGAGCGGCGCGTGGTGCACCCCGACCCCGTGCGGGGACACCGGCAGCGGACGGCGTGACACGTCGGCGGGCCACTCTGCGTCAGCCGCGGCCGTGCGGGCCGCGACCGTCCAGAAAGCCGCGGGACGGCAGGTCCCGCCGCGCTCGCAAGGGACGAACACCCCGTCCTCCAGCGGGATCCAGGCGCCTTCCCCGATCCGCAGCGCGCCCCCGCGGGTCCGGGTGCCGCCCCTGCCGCGCGCCGCGGGCGGCCGGCGGTCCCAGCGACGCAGGTACGGGTGAACTGCCGGACGCCGTCTCACCGACGGGTGCGGATCAAGCGACGACCGCACCCGGCGGCCCGGCAGATCGAGCTCCTCGACACGCAGCGGCGGCAGCGGCTCGCGGCGGTCGGCGTACGCGGTGTCGGTGAACTCGACCCAGTAGCCGACGTGCGGGTCGAGCTTCGCGCCGCCGCCGAGCGCGGCCACCTCCGCCCAGACGCCGTCGAGCCCCGCGTCAGGCCCCCCACCCCGCGCCGGGCCGCGCATCCGCGGCCTCCCGGTGTGCGCCGGGCGCAGGGGGTGCGCCCCGTCCGGAATCCGATCACGTCGTCTGGCCGCCGGATCGCGGCGGGGCGGCGCCGGGCCGTCGTGCGGCGCCGGGCCGTCGTGCGGCGCCGGGCCGGAACGCACGGCGGGCGGCGGCCGTCCTCGGCCGCCGCCCGCCGTGCGCTTCGCGCCCCGTGCTCAGATGCCCTGCCAGGAGGGCTTCGCCGCGTACGTCGCGCGGAAGTAGTCGGCCAGCTTCAGGCTGGAGGCCGCGGCCTCGTCGACGACCACCGTGGCGTGGGGGTGCAGCTGGAGGGCCGACGCGGGCACCAGGGCGGACAGCGGGCCCTCGACCGCGAGGGCCACGGCGTCCGCCTTCGCCTCGCCGGTGGCCAGCAGCACCAGGTGACGCGCCTCCAGGATGGTGCCGATGCCCTGGGTGATGACGTGGTGGGGGACCTGCTCGATGTCGCCGCCGAAGAACCGGGCGTTGTCGACGCGGGTCTGCTCGGTGAGCGTCTTGATGCGGGTGCGGGAGGCGAGCGAGGAGCAGGGCTCGTTGAAGCCGATGTGCCCGTCCGTGCCGATGCCCAGCAGCTGGAGGTCGACCCCGCCGGCCTCGGTCAGCGCCCGGTCGTAGGCGAGGCAGGCCGCGGCCACGTCGTCGGCCGTGCCGTCCGGCCCGATGAACGCCGTCTCGCTCAGACCGAGCGGCTCGACGACCTCGCGCAGTACCACGGAGCGGTACGACTCCGGGTGCCCGGCCGGGAGGCCGACGTACTCGTCGAGCTGGCAGACGCGCGCTCGCGACGTGTCCGCCTCTCCGGCCCGGACCTTCGCCGCCAGGGCCTCGTAGACGGGCAGCGGGGTCGAGCCCGTGGCGACGCCGAGCAGGGCGTCGGGCTTGTGGCGCAGCAGGCCGGCCATGGCTTCGGCGATCAGTTCGCCACCCGCGGCGGAGTCCGGAACGATGACAACTTCCACGAAGATCCCTGTCTCTGAAGCGCTCACTGGTTTAGACCAATCTACCCAATGGGGAGGCGATCTGTCTCACCCGCGACCGCTTCCGCGCACGGGTCGTACGGTCTTCGCTCCCGCGCCGGGCACATGTACCCGGCACGAAACCTTCCGGAAACCCCCCGTGCGACGGAGGTCCTAGGCTCGGAGCAGACGGCGGCCGGAAGCCGTCGCCCCCACGCCCGCAGGAGGCCGTCGATGCTCCCGCCCCGGACGAAACCGACGCGCCAAGGGCGGCTGCGCCCGGTCACCGCGGCCGATGTGCGCCTGCGGTACCGCACGGTCCACGGCTACCGCCGGGCCTACCGGATCGCCGGCGAGGGGCCGGCGATCCTGCTGATCCACGGCATCGGCGACTCGTCCGCGACCTGGACCGACCTCATTCCCGCACTCGCGCGCCGCCACACCGTGATCGCGCCCGACCTGCTCGGCCACGGGGCCTCCGACCGCCCCCGCGCCGACTACTCCGTCGCCGCCTACGCCAACGGCATGCGCGATCTGCTGGGCGTCCTCGGCATCGACCGGGTGACCCTGGTCGGCCACTCGCTCGGCGGCGGCGTCGCGATGCAGTTCGCCTACCAGTTCCCCGAGCGCACCGAGCGCCTGGTGCTGGTCGGCACCGGGGGAGTGGGCCGCGCGGTCAACCCCGTCCTGCGTGCCGTCTCCCTCCCGGGCGCCGACCTCCTGCTCTCCGCGCTGCGGCTGCCCGGCATGCGCCTGTCCGCGCGGTTGTGCACCGCGCTGCTGCGCGGACTCGGCACCGGACTCGGCCGGGACGCGCCCGAACTGCTCGGCCTCGTCGACGCCCTGCCCGACGCCGGCGCCCGCAGCGCGTTCATCCGCACCCTGCGGGCCGTCGTCGACCGGCGCGGACAAGTGGTGACCATGCTGGACCGCTGCTACCTGACCGAGGGCATGCCCGTGATGCTCGTCTGGGGTGCGCACGACGGCGTGCTGCCCGCCGACCAGGCGCATCTCGCGCATCTCGCGATGCCCGGCAGCAGGCTGGAGATCTTCGAGGACGCGGGACACTTCCCCTTCCACACCGACCCGGCCCGATTCCTCGCCCTCATCGAGGACTTCGTCTCCGCCACGCCGCCGGCCGAGTGGGACGCCGAGCGCTGGCGGGACCTGCTGAGGACGTCCGGCCGGGACGCCGGGGCCGGTCTGCGGCAGGCGAGCGAACGCAGCGCGACCTGACCGCCGCCGCGGTCAGAACAGGGCCAACTGGCCCGGCAGCACCGGCAGCACGCTGCCGTCGAGCGACGGCTGGAGCGCCGGATCGAGCGGCGCGAGCCGACGGGAACCGGGGCACGACACCAGCTCGGACCCGGTCCGGGCGCCGGCCGGATCGTGGCGCGCGTAGCGGCCCGCGACCACGGCGATCCGACGGCGGCACACGGGGCACGGACGG
>NZ_RDBP01000047.1:8265-11687 GCF_008042045.1 Streptomyces sp. T39 | reverse complement strand
TCGTTCTCCGAGAAGGCGGCCGGTACGAAGGTCGTGGCGCGCACGCCGCGGGAGTCGACCGGGCGTCCGGAGCTGACCGAGGCCGCGATCGTGGTCTCCGGTGGCCGGGGTGTCAACGGTGCGGAGAACTTCGCGGTCATCGAGGCGCTCGCGGACTCGCTGGGTGCCGCGGTCGGTGCGTCGCGTGCCGCGGTCGACGCCGGCTGGTACCCGCACACCAACCAGGTCGGCCAGACCGGCAAGTCGGTCTCCCCGCAGCTGTACATCGCCTCCGGCATCTCCGGCGCGATCCAGCACCGCGCGGGCATGCAGACCTCGAAGACGATCGTGGCGATCAACAAGGACGCCGAGGCCCCGATCTTCGACCTGGTCGACTACGGCGTGGTCGGCGACCTGTTCGACGTCGTCCCCCAGCTGACCGAGGAGATCAACACCCGCAAGGGCTGACCTCCCCCGCACACCCGCCAGGGGCCGCACGGTGACACACCACCGCGCGGCCCCTGCCGCATGTCCGGGGCCCCCGGGGCCCGGACCGCGTCCGGGTGGTGCGCCCCGCGCGCGGGGGAAGGCTTCACGGAGGCGTTCACCAACCCCTCGCACGTCCTGCTGACAAAGTTTCTACCGAGGGGTAGGCCAGCCGGGCGCTCTTACTATACGGTCCGTC
Organism: Streptomyces sp. T39; assembly: GCF_008042045.1. Classification (GTDB taxonomy): domain Bacteria; phylum Actinomycetota; class Actinomycetes; order Streptomycetales; family Streptomycetaceae; genus Streptomyces. The sequence goes on along the minus strand of NZ_RDBP01000047.1, from coordinate 11,023 downwards.
TAACAAGGGGGTGGACGCCACCTCCCAGGGCGCCCGAAGCGATCACGACGCCTCCACGGCGCCCCGGAAAGCCCACGGGATGGAAGGAGCCGCACATGGCAAGCAGCACGGTCCGGCCGCACGCCCAGGAGGACCCCGCCCCCGACGACGGCGTCGCCCGGCGACTGCTGGAGTCGTCCGCGATGCTGGCCTACGACCCCGCCGTCGAGGCCTCGACAAGGACTTCCACGGCGCGAGCCCCGAGTGGAGCACGCTCTACGGCACCGCCTACTGGGACGAGTTGACCGAGGGCCAGCGCAAGGAGCTGACGCGCCAGGAGGCCGCTTCGGTGGCGAGCACCGGCATCTGGTTCGAGATGATCCTGCAGCAGATGGTGCTGCGCGACATCTACGCCAAGGACCCGACCGGCGCCGAGTTCCAGTGGGCCCTGACGGAGATCGCCGAGGAGTGCCGGCACTCCATCATGTTCGCGCGCGGCGCGCAGAAGCTCGGCGCCCCGCCGTACCGGCCCTCCCGCCCGGTCCTCGAACTGGGCCGCGTCTTCAAGACGCTGGCGTTCGGCGAGGCGGCCTACGCGGCGATCCTGGTCGCCGAGGAGGTCCTGGACGTCATGCAGCGCGACTGGATGCGGGACGAGAGGGTCGTGCCGTTCGTGCGCACGATCAACAACATCCATGTCGTCGAGGAGTCCCGGCACATGAAGTTCGCGCGGGACGAGACGCGCAAGCGGCTGGCACGCGCCGGCTGGGTGCGCCGCCAGATCAACGCCTTCGTCGTCGCGGTCGCCTCGTACTTCATCGTCACCAGCATGGTGAACCGCAAGGTGTACGCCAACGCCGGACTCGACGAGACGCGCGCGCTCGCCGAGGCGCGGGCCAACCAGCACCACAAGTCGATGATGCGGTCCAGCTGTTCGGGCCTGATGGACTTCCTGGCCTCCGCACGACTCCTCACCAAGCCTGCGCTCGCGTTCTACAAGCGTGCCAACCTGATCTGAACCGGGCCGTCACATGACCTTCGCCATCACCCAGACCTGTTGCAGCGACGCGACCTGTGTCGCCGTCTGCCCGGTCAACTGCATCCACCCGACCCCGGAGGAACGCACCTTCGGCAGCACGGAGATGCTGTACATCGACCCGAAGACCTGCATCGACTGCGGCGCGTGCGCCGACGCCTGCCCGGTCGACGCGATCTTCCCGGTGGACGGCCTCGCCCCGGACCAGAAGGAGTACGCGGCGATCAACGCGGCGTACTTCGAGGACGCCGAGCAGCCCGCGCCGGCCGAGGGCAGCCCCAACTTCCACACCTGGGGCGAACCACGGTTCGAGCGCTCGCTGCCCGCCGACTTCGCGCCGCTGCGCGTCGCCGTCGTCGGCACCGGGCCGGCGGGCATGTACGCGGCAGAGGACCTGCTGCTGCACACCGCCGCCGAGGTGACCCTGATCGACCGGCTTCCGGTGGCGGGCGGTCTGGTGCGGTACGGGGTAGCCCCCGACCATCCCGCGACACGGAAGGTCGGGGAGACCTTCGCCCGCTTCCACGCCCACCCCCGGGTGCGGATGTACCTCGGTCTGGAGGCCGGGCGGGACGTGTCGGCCGAGGAGATCGCCGCACATCACGACGCGGTCGTCTACGCCGTCGGCGCCTCGGCGGACCGGCGGCTCGGGCTGCCCGGGGAGGAACGGCCGGGCATCGTCTCCGCGACGGCCTTCGTGGCCTGGTACAACGCCCACCCCGAGGTCGCGCCCGACGCGATGGACCTGTCCGCCTCACGGGTGGTCGTCGTCGGCAACGGCAACGTCGCCCTGGACGTCGCGCGGATCCTCGTCTGCGACCCCGAGACGCTGGCCGGCACCGACATCGCCGACCACGCGCTCGCGGCCCTGCGGGCCGGCTCGGTGCGCGAAGTGGTGGTGGTGGGCCGCAGAGGGCCCGAGGACGCGGCGTACACCCGGTCCGAAGCGCTCGCCCTGGGGCACCTGCCCGGTGTGGAGCTCGTCGTCGACGACCACGACCCCCGGATCGGCCCGGCGATCGACGCGGCCGGCCCGCAGGACAAGGCGGGCGTGCTGCGGGGCGTCGCGCGCGAACGCGTCGACTGGTCGCGGCCGCCGGGCGGGGAGCGGCGCATCGTGCTGCGCTTCCACTCCTCGGTGCTCGACGTGGCGGGCGACGACGAGGGCGTGCGGGCCGTCGGCGTCACCGGCGGGGAGGGCGGGACCGAGATCCCGGCGGGGCTGCTGCTGCGCGCCGTCGGCTACCGCGGACTGCCGGTGGCGGGCCTGCCGTTCGACGAGGACACGGCCACGGTCCCGCACCGGGGCGGCCGGGTGGACGGCATGCCGGGAACGTACGTCGTCGGCTGGATCAAGCGCGGACCGTCGGGCGGGATCGGGGCGAACCGCACCTGCGCGGCGGAGACGATCGGCACGCTGCTCGCGGACGCGGTCGCCGGGGCGCTGCCCTCGCCCACGGGCTCGGCGAAGGCGTTCCAGCGGCTCGCCCGCCGCCGCAACCGCGATCTGGTGGACGCGCGCGGCCTGGCCGGCATCGAACGCGCCGAACGCACCCGCGGCGACCGCGAGGGCCGCCCCCGCGTCAAGCTGGCGACCGTCGGCGAACTGGTCTCCGCGGCGAAGGGACCGTGGCGCCTGACCCGCTGACCCGCACCGGGCGGCGTGGGCGCCCGGCTGGGCCGGCCGGCGGCCACGGGGCCGGGGGCAGGGTGCCGGACGGGGGGCCGGCCGGCACCCTGCCC
>NZ_RDBP01000047.1:0-8165 GCF_008042045.1 Streptomyces sp. T39 | reverse complement strand
GGTCGGGGGCGCCCCCTGGGGTGCGCCCCCGACCCCCCACGGTTCACCGCCACTTCGTCGGGGTGGCGGGTAGCGCGGCGGGACTTCCGCCCGGACGGCCCGGCATGGCAGGGCAGGGCGGGGCAGGGCAGCAGGCGGGACGGCAGGCCGCCGCGCGGAGTCGGCCGAGAAGGAACACCGGCCCCGCGGCCCCCGATCGGGCTCCGCCGGGCCGGCGGACGGGTCGTCAGACGGCTGCGCCGGCCTGCGTGGAGGGCCGGGAGGGGAGGGTTCCGTCGCCGTCGGGGCCGTCCGCGGGGGACGGCGTGCGGATGGGGATGAGGAACGCGGCCACCGCCGCGAGCACGCCCACGCCGCAGCCGATGAGCATGGCCGTGCGGAAGCCGCTCTCGGAGGGCAGCGCGTAACCGTTGAAGTCGGTGGTCATCTGCGCCAGGACCACGCCGATCACCGCGGCCGACACGGAGCTGCCGATGGACCGCATCAGGGTGTTGAAGCTGTTCGCCGAGGCGGTCTCGGACGGGGGGACCGCACCCATGATCAGCGCCGGCATCGCGCCGTAGGCGAAGCCGACGCCGGTGCTGCACACGAGGGTGACGATCAGCAGGCCCGCCGTGGAGCCGAGCAGCGGCAGCGAGATGCCGTAGCCCGCGGCGATGATCAGACTGCCCACGACGAGGGTGGTCCTGGGGCCGTGGGCGGCGGAGAGCTTGGCGCCGAGCGGCGAGATCAGCATCATCATCAGGCCCGCCGGGGCCATCCACAGGCCCATCGCCAGCATGGACTGCCCCAGACCGTAGCCGGTGGCCTCGGGCAGCTGGAGGAGCTGGGGCACCACCAGGGACTGGGCGTACATGGCGAATCCGACGAGGACCGAGGCGGCGTTCGTCATCAGGATCTGGGGCCGGGCCGTCACCCGCAGGTCGACCAGCGGTTCGGCGGTGCGCAGTTCCCATCGGCCCCAGGCGAGCAGCACGACGACGGCGGCGGCGAGGAGCCCGAGGGTGGTGCCGTCGGTCCAGCCCCAGTCGCCGCCCTTGGAGACGGCCAGGAGCAGACAGACGAGGGCGGTGCCGAGGCCCACGGCGCCGAGCAGATCGAAGCGTGCCGGTGCGGCCGCGGGACGGTCGGAGGGGACCAGGAACCCGATCAGCACGCCGATCAGCACGCTGAGCGCGGCCACCACCCAGAACAGCACCCGCCAGCTGGCGTTCTCGGCGATGGCTGCGGAGAACGGCAGACCGAGCGCGCCGCCCACGCCCATGGAGGCGCTCATCACGGCGATGGAGGAGCCGAGGCGCTCCGCCGGCACCACGTCGCGCAGCAGGCTGATGCCGAGCGGCACCACGCCCATGCCCATGCCCTGGAGGGCCCGGCCCGCGATCATCGGGACCACCGACGAGGAGAGCGCGCAGAGCACGGAGCCGGCGATCAGCGGCACCGTGGAGACGAGCAGCATGCGGCGCTTGCCGTACATGTCGCCGAGGCGTCCGGCGACGGGGGTCGTGACGGCGGCGGCCAGCAGGGTGGCCGTGACGACCCAGGAGGCGTTGGACGCACTGGTGCCGAGCAGCGTCGGAAGGTCGCCGATCAGCGGCACGACGAGCGTCTGCGTGACGGCCGCCACGATGCCCGCCAGGGCGAGGATGCCGACGATCCCGCCGGTGCGGGTGGTGTCGGCCTTGGATCGGTCCACTGGGCTCCCTCTGGCTTCTGCGGCCGTGCGGGGTCGCCGACCGATGGATGTGCATCATACACATTGCATGTATCGTGCACATGTCGCGTGGTATACAGACGAGGCGCAGGCCGCCCCGGCCATCCAGGGGGCGGCAGGGAGCCGGAGGAACACCGCGTGGACAAGCCCCTCGACCTGATCGAGTTCGAGACGATGCTGCTCAGCAGGTACGTGCACCTGCTGACACCGCGCGCCCGCGGCGCGGACGACCGCCTCGACCGCAGCGCCTACCTGCTGCTCAGCCGCATCAGGACCGAGGGCCCGATGACCATCGGGCAGCTCAGCGCCGCCTTCGGGCTCGACGCCTCGACCCTCAACCGGCAGACCGCCGCGATGCTGCGCGCCGGGGTGGTCCGGCGCATCGCCGACCCCGACGGCGGGATGGCCCGGAAGTTCGCCATCACCCCCGAGGGCGAAACCCGCCTCGACACCGACCGGGGCCGCAACGTCAGCGGCCTGGAACGGGTGATGGCGGAGTGGACCCCCGAGGAGGTCGCCGACTTCGCCGCCCACCTCAGCCGCTTCAACCGCGACATCGAGCGCCTCGACGGCCGCCCCTGGCCCCGCGACTGACCCGCCCCCGCCGGGGGGTGACGCCCGGCGGGGGCGGGGGCCGACGCGCACCCGGCACGGCGAGACCCACCGGCCCCTGCGGGCGTCCCCCACGCGCACGAGCCGGAGGGTGCGACGCCCGGCACTCCGACCACCGGGCATCCGCCCCGGCCGAACCCCGCGGCCCTTGCGCCACACGCACGGCCACCCGACGGGGGCGCACCGCCCGGCAGGGCGGGCACCGCGCCTGCGACGCCAAGCAGAGCGGCACCGCAGGGGCGACGCCCGACACAGGCGGCCCACCGGGCCCACACCCCGCACGCACGGGACCCGCCCCCAGCGCGGCGGGCGTGCCCCCCGGCGCGGGCAGCCGCCCCGCACCCGAAGCYCGGCAGCCCTTGCGGACGTCKCCCACGCGCACGAGCCGGCRGGCGYGACGCCCGGCACTCCGAGCACCGGGCATCCRCCCCGGCCGAACCCCGCGGGCCCTTGCGCCACACGCGCAGGACCCGCCCCGCCCCCAGCGCGGCGGCCGTCCCCTGCGGGCGACCCGCCACCCGCGCGAACAGGCGGCCCCACGGGCGGGACGCCCCGCGCTGGCGGCCGCCGGGCCCGGCGGCCGCGGCGGGCGGCGCTCCCGCACCCCCACGCGCCCCGCGGGCTCAACGCTTCGCGCGGGCGGGCGGGTCACAGCAGGGCGACGGGGAGCCTCGGGTCCGGGGCCGGGAGGTCCTGGCGGCGGCTGACGTTGAGCTTGCGGTAGACCCGGGTGAGATGCTGCTCGACCGTGCTGACGGTGATGTGCAGCTTCCGTCCGATGTCGCGGTTGGAGTACCCCATCGCGGCGAGTGCCGCCACCTTCCCCTCGGCGGTGCTGAGCTCCGCGCCACCGGGCAGTGCCGGTTCCCCGCCGGCCGCGGCCTCGGATGCCGCCGGCCCGGTGCCGGGCGGGCGCAGCCGTGCCAGCAGACCGTGCGCCCCGCAGGACTCGGCCGCACCGCGCGCCCTGCGCGCCGCGTACCTCGCGCGCTTGCTCTCGCCCAGGGCCTCGTGCGCGTCGGCGATGTCGACGAGCGTCGCGGCCAGTTCGTAGCGGTCGCCGCACGCCCTGAGGACGTCGACGGCCTCCTTGAGGATCTCGGGCCGCTGCTCGGGCCGGGAGACGGCGGCCAGCGTCCGCAGGGCGACGCCGTACGAGCGGCCGGGCGTGCCCGCCCGCAGCATGTCCAGTTCCTCGGCGACCAGCCGCCTGGCGCGCACCGTCTCGCCGATCCGCGCCAGCGCCTCCGCGGCGCCGCTGCGCCACGGCACGAGGCCGGGGGCGTCCATCCGCCAGCGCTGCATCAGCACCCCGCAGTCGAGGAAGTCGCGCAGCGCGGCGTGCGGCCGGGAGGTGTGGAGGCAGTAGCGGCCGCGCGCGTACCGGTAGTGGAGTCCGCCGCGGCCGTCGTGCATCTCGGCGGGCACGGGACGCTGCAACAGGGTGCCGGCGTCGTCCGGCCGCCCCACGGCGAGGTGGGTGAGCACGGCGGTGGCGAGCGGGGCGCCGATCTCCGCACCCCAGTCCCCCGCCGTCATCCCCGACAGCGCCGCGGCGGCGTACCGCTCGGCGTCGGGCAGCATGCCCTGCCGCAGGGCGGCCTGGGCCGCCAGCGAGCTCAACTGGGCGCGCCAGGCCGGGGCGTGGGCGAGACCGGCCTCGGCGAGCAGTGCCGAGCACCACGCGGAGGCGGTGCCGGCCCGGTCCGCGTAGACCAGGGCGGACAGCGCGAGCGTCAGCGGTTCCAGGGTGTGCTCGGTGACGTGGTAGATCCGCAGGGCCTGTTCGGCCTCCTGGATGCTCCGCTCGTCGGCGGCGCCGCCGAGGACGGAGGCGAGCAGCCGGGTGGCCCGCCACCGCAGGGCGTCGCCGTCCGACTCGGGGCCGCGGGCGCTCTGCCAGGGGGCCGCGTCGGCCGAGAGGCCGCGGGCGACACCCGGGTAGGAGACCGAGAGCCAGAGCCCGAGCAGCCGCTTCGACGCCGCCGCGGGGCCTCGCCCGCCGTCCGTCTCGTCGAGCCGGCGCAGGAGTTCGCGGGCCTCGTCGTGCCGGCCGTCCTGGAGCAGGCAGCGGACCATCACCGCGGCGTGCGCGGCGTCGAAGCGCCCGGAGGTGAGGTGGGCGACGACCGGGTCGAGGCGCCGCAGGGCGGCCCGGGGGCTGCTGCGGCGCTGGAGGCGGGCCAGGGCGACGAGGATCGCCGACCGTTCGCAGCCGCCGGAAGCCGCCCGGTGGGCCTGCTCCAGGTAGGCGGTCGCCTGGGGGACGCGGTTCTCGGCCGCGGCCAGTTCGGCGGCGTCGCGCAGGACGGGCACGGCCCAGCGCCAGCGCTCGTCCGCGACGTCGAAGGGGGCGGGGGCGGCGGTGAGGAACGCCGCGACGGCCGGGGACGGCGCACCGGAGTCGTAGAGCACGCGCGCGATCCGGGATTCGAGGCCGGTGCGCACGGCCTCCGGGGTCTGCGCGAGGACGGCCGCACGCACGGCGGGGTGGCGGAAGCCGCCGTCCGCGACCAGGCCGGTGCTGCGCAGCAGAGCGAGCAGGCGGTCGGCCGTCCGGGGGCCGATGTCCAGGGTGCGGCCGACGAGCGCCGGGCTCGCCCGGTCGCCGAGGAGGGCGAGCACCCGCGCCGCTTCCAGGGCCTCGGCCCCCGAGCGGCGCAGACAGAGAGTGACGGCCTGCCGGAAGGCGTCGCCGACCGCTTCCCCGGCGCTCACCGGTGTCCCGGGTGCGATCGATTCCACATCGGCGGCGAAAGCACGCACCAGGAGTGGATTACCGCCGGTTACCTCGGCGCAGGAATCGACGACCGAGCTGGAATTCCCGTGGCCGAGCCGTTCGCGGAGAATTGCGGATATACCCGCCCGCGACAGAAGGGAAAGACGGATGTAATGCACATCCGTGCGCTGGTGCAGTTCGTCCTGGAACAGCGGATAGACCGGCAGCATCTCGTCCGATTCGACGAATACCATCGCGGTGCGCACCGTGTGGGAGCGCCGGATGAAATAGAGCAGGTACGCCAGGGAGTGCGCGTCGGCGTGCCGGATGTCGTCGACGACGATGCCGACGGGCGTCCGGGCGGAGATCTCCACGACGACCGACCACAGTTCCTCGGCGACGGCCGCGTCCGCCGGGCCGATGTGCGCGGACTCCTCGTCCGCCACGGCCTCCGCCTGCTGCGCGCCCCTGCGCAGCAGGTCGGCGACGTGGCGCGCCCGTTCGGGCCCGAGGGCCGCGCCGGTGAAGAGCTGTCTGATCACCCCGAGGGGGAGATTCTGTTCCGCGCGGGAGCAGTGGGCGCTCAACAGGGTGACGGGCACCGCGAGTCCGTCCACGGCCTCCCGCAGGAGCGCCGTTCTTCCGCTGCCGGCGGGGCCGCTGACGACGACGATCCGCCCTCTTCCCCCGTCGACGTCCGAGAACACCTGCCGTAGCCGGCTCGTCTCACCACTTCGTTCCGCGAGTACCATCGACCGTTCAACCCCCGTTGCGCAACGCCGATATGTGCAGGACGCCTCGCACCGAAAAGGCCGAGCGGGACCCCGGATGTTTTCCCCGTGCATCCGGGAACGGCAAGAATTCCCCGTGTGGATCGACCCCCCGTGACACCCTCGGACCGCCTCGTCCGCGAGTGACGTCATGCATCATCAAAGGTAACGGGCCTACTGTAAAGTATCGGTAAAATACTTCCCATGCAACGTTAAACCTGCACGTTGTCCGTTGACCATTGAAGTAAATAATTGATGACCACGCACCGCTACCGCCGAGCGGAATGCGCCCCTCCTCCCGGCAGACCCCTCCCTTTTCCGCAGCGGGAGCGGCATACTCGGCCCGCCGACGGCGGACACGAGGGGTGGGGTGGGAATGCTGAGCACCATGGCGGCCGCCGGTTTCGCCCTCGGCGCGCTGCTCACCCCCGGGCCGCGACCGCGGCCCTCCCGCAGCCGCCGCCCCGCGACGACCGTGCACGCCCACGCCGCCCGACCCGACGGACGGCCCGTGCCCCGGGCGGTGTTCACCCTCCTCGGCCCCCACGGACGCCCGCTCGCGCGGGCGGTCGCCGACGACGAGGGGGCCTGTGTGCTCCGGGCGCCCGGTCGCGCGGCCTACCTCCTCGTGGCCACGGCGGACGCCCTGCGCCCGGCCGCCGCCGAACTCGCCCCGGAGGCGGACGGGTCCGCACTCTCCCGCACCCTGACCCTCGCGCCCGCGACCGCCACGGGCCACCTCACGGCACCGCCCGCCGGCACCGTGCGCGACGGCGGCGACATGGCCCCGCTGCGCGGTGCGCTGGCGGTGCTGCTGGAGGACGACGGCACGCCGGTGCGGACGGCGGCGACCGACGGTCGCGGCCGCTTCGCCCTCCGGGCGCCCCGTCCGCGCCCCGGATCCACCGGCCTTGTGCGCGGTCCCCGGGTGCTGGTCCTGCACCATCCCGGGCATCGCCCCGCAGCCTTCCTCGTGCGCCGGAGCCCGCCCGCACCGGCCGCCTCCCCCCGCCCGCCCGCGCCGGCGGCGACCGTCGTGCTGGCCCGCTACACCGATCTCGGCACCCTGCGGGGCGTCGTCACGGACAAACAGGGGGTGCCCCAGGGGTCCGTCCGGGTCACCGTCACCGACGGGTCGGGCATCGCCCTGGCGGCCGTCACCGGACCGGACGGCACCTGCCGCTTCACAGGCCTGCCCACCGGCCGTTTCCGCGCGGCCGTCGCCGGGGACGGCGGCTCGGCCGTGCAGGTCGCGGTCTTCGGGGACGATCAACCGGACGGCTTCCGGCTGGAGTTGTCCTGAGGCCTCCCCGCCTGCACGGCCCACTGTTCGCATGGGGGTCCACTGGGGCGATTAGGGGTTGTTCCGCGGGATTCCAGATGTAAGCCTCGTCACGTCAGCCCCCATGACAATGCACTGAGGCATTCCCGTCGCCGGACCCCGTTCCGCCGTATGCACGGATTCCGGCGTCCTTACCCGTGTCCGGCTCCCCGCCGGCGTCGCGCCGCGCGGCTCCTTGCCGCCGCATCCCGCGACGGCCCCGGGGAAGCGCAGGTCAGGGGCGTGTTCATGGCTTCACGCCGTGACACCCGCCCCCGGTCCGGCACACCGGCAGGCTCTGGGGAGGTGCCGCCCTGTCAGACGAGATTTCCCGTCCCGGAGGTGTTCATTTTGTCGCAGATCAAGGTACTGCTGGTCGGTGGACCGTCCTTCTTTCCTCCTGAAGAGCGGGTGCAGTTCACGGCCTCTCTGACGGAGAAGATCAAGCATCGATTCGGCGCCGGATACGAGCATTTCCTGCACGAGGGCGAGTACGAGAAGCTCGACGGCGACGACATCCCGGTGTTCCGCTGGAAGACGCGCACGGCGATAGCGGAATGAGCCGCCGGGCCGGCGGCCGGTCACCCGGCCGCCGACCCCGCACGCCCATCGACGGACGATCCCGGAAGAGGTGTGTCAATGACGATCGCGCCGGAGGCCCCGCCCAGCGGGAGCGTCCCCGAGGTGACGTCGCATCAGGAGACCCGTGGCCGCGTGGCCCATCTGCTCTCCCTGCGGGAGCAGGCGGAGCGCGGCCCGAGCGACCGGGCGACCGAGGCGCAGCACGCGAAGGGCAAGCTGACGGCGCGTGAGCGGATCGCGCTGCTGCTGGACGAGGGTTCGTTCCGTGAGGTCGAGCAGTTGCGGCGGCATCGTGCGTCGGGGTTCGGTCTGGAGGCGAAGAAGCCGTACACGGACGGTGTGGTGACCGGCTGGGGCACGGTGGAGGGCCGGACGGTCTTCGTGTACGCGCATGATTTCCGGATCTTCGGCGGTGCGCTGGGCGAGGCCCATGCGACGAAGATCCAC
>NZ_RDBP01000046.1:742-7840 GCF_008042045.1 Streptomyces sp. T39 | reverse complement strand
CCGGGCACGCGTCGTGCTGCTGCACGACGGGCTGCGCGTCGTCCGGTACGCGGAGCCGCGCGGCGCGGCCGGCGGCGCCGTCCTCGACTTCGCCCGCACCGACGCGGCGGACGCGGCGTCCGCGGCCGCGCTGGTGGTGGCCCGGCCGSSTSSCGGCCGGGCGCGCGGGGCCCGGTGGGCGGGAGCGGGGTACCGCGTCCGGGTGGCAGAGGGCGTGGCGCGGCTCGGCGGAGGCCGCCCGAGGGCGCGGGGCCGCGGATCCATGGGGGCGGCGCGACCCGGGCTCCGCCGGACCGCGCGTCCGGTGCTCGACGCCGGGCGCGGGGCGGCGGGCCGGTCGGCGGGAGTTCCCGCGGGCCCGGCCGTGTCCCCGGCGGGCTCAGCGCAGGGGCGGGACGCGGGTGCCGTCGAGGAGGCGGCCGTGGAGGTCGGCCCGGGCACCGGGGCGGGAGCGGACGGCGAGGAGGGAGCCCTCGCTCCCGCCGGTCACGCCGCCCGACAGGGTGATCGAGCGGAACCGGCCGCCGCCCGCGGCGAGCACGTACCACTGCCCCGCCCGCGACTGCCACAGCACGCCCGCGAGCACCCGCGGTTCACGCACCCCGCACGCCGGGGAGTCCTCGGCCCGTGCCACGACCGTGCCCGGAGCGGACGGGCGGTCGGCCGGCGGGTGGAACTGGGCCATCACCCGGGCACCGGCGCCCCGCCAGGTCTCGGCCCGGGTGCACACCCAGGCGGCCGTGCCGTTGGCCTCGGGCAGCCTCTGCAGGGCGTACGGCCAGGCGTTGACCTCGCGCACGCCGTGCGCACGCAGCCCCTGGAGGGAGCACGCCGTCCGCGCCCAGTGCGCCAGCGCCGCGGGCCCCGTCACGTCCGAGGGCGCCGGCGGAGGGCCGGACAGCAGCCGGGCCGGGGCCAGTTCGCCCAGGTCGGTCAGCAGCCGCGTCCCCTCGCCGTCGCGGATCTCCAGCGTCTGCCAGGACCGGCAGGCGCCGTCCCCCGCCGTGCTCGGCAGCGCCGCCGTCACCCCCGACGCGTCCCGGGCGAGCGGCCGCGCCGGCGCCGCCGGGTCGAGCAGGTCCCGCACGGACACCTCCCGCACCCAGGGGGCCGTCAGGTAGCGCACCCGGCCGCCTCCCGGCCGGGCCACCACCAGCGCGGCCGCGGACGCCGCGTCCGCCGCGTCGGTGCGGGCGAAGTCGAGGACGGCGCCGCCGGCCGCGCCGCGCGGCTCCGCGTACCGGACGACGCGCAGCCCGTCGTGCAGCAGCACGACGCGTGCCCGGTCCACGGCCCCGGCGAACAGCAGCCGGGGCGGGCCCGCCGGGGGGCCGGACGAGGTGCCGGGCGTGGCCGAGACGCGTACCGGGCCGCCCGGCTCCGCCCAGGCGGCCAGCGCCCGGTCCAGCAGCGCCCGGTCCCCGGTGAGGCCGCCCCGGGCGGGCCACACGGAGAAGTCGCGCCGGGTCGCCTCCCGCCAGGCGGTCGGCGCGGCCCGCGTGGGCCCGGCGCGGTCCGCGTCCCGCCCGGATGCGGGACCGCCGTCCTCCGGGAGGCCGAGCAGCGCCCCGCACACGGCCAGCGCCGCGACCGCCACCACGCCCGCCCGCACCCGACGCCTGCGGCGCAGCAGTCCGGGTGGGCGCGCCTGGAGCGCGCAGGCGTCGAACGCAGGTGAGGCCAGCAGCGCCGCCGCGCCCGCCGGGTCCGGCAGGGCGTCCGCCGCGGCCAGCGCCCCGTCCGGATCGGCCACACCGACCGCCGCCAGCACGTCTCGGGTCTGCGGCCCGGTGAGCCGCTCCAGACGGCGCAGCACGCAGGCGGCGCGACCGGCGGCGCCGAGTGCCGACAGCTCGCGTTCGAGGGCGAGTTCCGCCGCGCCGCCGGCGCGCGGGAGGAGTCGCAGGCCCCGGACCCGGGGCAGCGGCCGGGGGAGGAGCGGCCGTCCGGCGCTCCGCAGTGCCCGGCGCAGCAGCCGCATCCGCAGGGCGTCGTATCCGCCCGGGCCCGTCTCCTCGGGCCGGCGTGCCCTCGGCACGAGGGGCGGGGCGGAGCCGGCCCCGGGCAGCGTGCGCCGGACCAGCGCGTGGGCCGCCAGGACCCGCCGGGCCGGGTCGGGTGCAGAGGGCAGCACCAGGTAGGCGATCCGCACCAGCCGCGGGTAGTGCGCGACGAACTCCGCCTCCAGCGCGTCTTCGGGACCCGGGGGAGAGGAGGTGATGAGGGCTGTGTCGGCTTGCTGAGGACGCACGTTCAGCAGAACGAGCGAATCGTCCTATGGTCACCCGTACCGGGCGCGCCGCCCCGCCCCCGCCGACCCGGTTCGCTCCCCGGCCGCCGTCACCCCGTGCCGGCGCCCGGGTCCGCGCCACCGGCCGGCGGCGGCACGACGAGCCGTGCCCTGATGCGTTCCAGCGCCCCCGCCCCCACGCCCAGGCCCTCCGTCGCGTACGCCTCCATGGAGCCGTACCGCGCCTCGACCTCGTCCAGCGCGGCGGCCAGGTACTCCGGCACCACCCCGATCACGGCGAGTGCCGTCTCCGGCCGGCCGCCCTGCACCGTGAACCCCTCCACCAGCGGCGCGAACGCCTCCCGCACCGCCGCGTTGACGGACAGGTACTCGGCCCGCACCGTCTCGGGGGAGGCGCCCAGCAGTGTCAGCACCACCGTCGCCGCCCACCCCGTGCGGTCCTTGCCCGCCGTGCAGTGGAACAGCAGCGGGGCGGCGTCCGGTTCGGCGAGTTCGGTGAGGAACGCGCCGTAGGCGGCGCGCGCCGAGTCCGTCGTCACGAACGAGCGGTAGATCTGCCCGAACAGCTCGGGGCCCCGGCCCCCGCCCAGCTCCCGCTCGGCCGCGACCGGGTCGGCGAGCAGCTGCCGCAGCCGGGCCGCCGCGGGCAGCGAACCGGCGGCGACCTGGTCGGCGAGCACGTCCGCCAGCAGCAGCCGGCCGCCCTCCGGGATCCGGTCCGGGCGGGCCTCGCGCTCCGCCCGGGTGCGGAGGTCGACGACGGTCCGGACACCGAGCGCGGCGACGGCCGGGTCGGCCACGGGGTCCAGCCGGTCCAGCTGCCCGGACCGGAACAGGACACCGCCGCGCACCCGCCCTCCGCCGGCCAGTTCGGTGCCCCCGAGGTCACGGAGATTGGCGACGGTGGTGGAGGGAATGGCGCTCATGCACGGAATGTAGGCGCCCGGGGGCTCACCCGGCCGCCGCGACACCTCCGGTGAGCGACCAGCCGCTGAAACGCACCGTGCCCCGCGCCCCGCTGCCGCCGTTGGTGGCGCTCATGAAGAGGCCCACGTCCTGGACCGCCGCCGCGCCCGGCACGTTCACCGTGGCGACGGTGCGCCAGGTGGCACCGCCGTCGGTGGAGCAGGCGCCGGTGAACGCGGTGCCGCCGTCCTTGGTGAGCCGCAGCAGCACCGGCGCCGTGATCCCGGTGATGCGTCCGTAGCTGTCGATCGTGCCGTCGCCGTCCGTGTCGAACGACAGCGCGACGCCCTGGCCCGGGGTGACGGCCAGGTTCAGGAAGCCCGCGTCCAGCGGCCTGGCCAGCGCGTTGCGGACCGCGATCCCCGCGCGGGCCCAGGTGCCGGTGTTCTCCTGGGAGTCGACCCGCAGCACCACGCTCGCGCCGGCGGTGAACGCCTGCGGCAGGTAGGCGGTGCCGAACTGGGTGGTGCCGCGCCACAGGTCGCTGCCCGCCCCGTTGATCGCGAGCCGGTCGCCGAGCTGCCCGAACACGGCCGCGTTGGAGGTGAAGGTGCGCCACCGCGGCTCCAGCGGCGCCGCCAGGTGCACACTGCCCGACTGGGCCGACGCCACCCGGACCTCGGAGAGCGGCCCGTACTGCGTGGTGAGCCCGTACGCCATGGGCACCAGCGGTTCGGTCAGCTCGCCGCCGGGGGCCGTCACCCGCCACGACACCTCGCCGGTGCCGCCCTCCGGCACCCCGTCGAGGGCCGGCTCCCCGTCGGGCTCCGCGTCGAGTCCGGTGAGGCCGAAGTCGACGCGGCCGGTGGCACACAGCCCGTTGAGGTTGCGGAACGACGCCGTCAGGGTGCCCGTGCTGCCCGGCGTGAACGCCGGCGGGTCGACCGACACCGTCACCACGCCCTGGTAAGGGGCCCGGGAGAGGGTGTCGAACACCCGCTGGGCGGTGCGGTGCGCGTCACCGGTCGGGCGTACCGGATAGGCCGAACGCTCCTTCGTCCAGGCCTCCTCCTGGGGGTAGAAGTCGAAGGACTTCGGAGCGCGGCCCTCGGCCAGCGCGTCGCCGGCCTCGGTCAGATACGCCTCCCACTGCGGCACATGGACGTCCGCCATCAGCCCCTGCCAGTCGCGGTTGGCGTAGTTGCCGAGGGTGTTCGCGGTCGGCCGGTCCGCCCAGGTCGAGATCAGCGTGCGCGCCGTCCCCTCCAGGCGCGCCGCCTCCTCGGGGCTGGTCGCCAGCCGTTTCGCGTCCTCCAGCCACGGGCCGGTCAGGAACATCCGGTGGCAGCCGGCCATCGTGTCGGCGAGCACCATCAGCTTCAGGAACAGCGCGGACACGGCTCGGAAGGTCTCCGCGTCCCTGGCGCGCCACGCGGCCCGCAGGGCGATCTGGAGGGTGCGCGACCGGTTGGCCAGCGCCTGCCGGGCCACATCGGTCAGGTCGTACCGGTAGGTGTCGGAGTCCCGCAGCGCCGGGTCCACGTTCAGCAGGCCGGTGAGCGCCCGGTCGAAGCCGGCCGGGTCGAAGGCGGTGCCGATCGCCGTCGTCAGCGAGGGCCGGCGCGAGAACAGCGAGTCGTACGGCCGGCCGTCGGTGCTGGTGAGCTTGTACGCCGTCGCCGCCAGCGCCGCGAACGCGTCCCGTGCCGAGGGGTCGTCCCCGCCGTAGCGGACCCGGCTGTACTCGGCGAACCACGCCTCCCGGTCGGTCTTCTCCTCGCGCCAGGCCAGCTCGCTGAAGAGCTCCGCCGCCGCCGGGTCCCGCTCGGCGGCCTCCGGCATGTAGGCGGTGCCCACCAGCGCGCTGCCCGGCTTGTCGCGCCAGGCGGTGAACTTCTCCGTCCAGCGGTCGGTGTTCGCGCCGATGGTCGTCCGGCCGCCGAAGTTGGGGATGGTGCCGAACGCGTACGGCGTGCCGCCCCAGTCCGTTTCCCGGTCGGTGACCGTGTCCAGGTCCGACAGCCCGTCGACGACGAGGACCCTGGTCCGGTCGATCGAGTCCAGCAGCAGGGGGCGGGGGTTGGACTGCCAGCCGAGGATCACCCAGGTCGCGCCGGGGCGGGCGGTCCGCAGCGAGGTCTCCACCGCACGGGCCGCCTCCGGGACCGGGACGTCGCCCGCGGTGCCGCCCTCGTGGAGCAGGTCCATCTTGAAGTACGACACCTCGCCGAACAGGTCGCCCTGGTGCCGGTAGAACGCGGCGGCGACGTCGGCGAACGCCTTCGTCCGCGGGTCGAGCCAGTCGGGGCGCCGCATCCCGCCGCCCCATGTCCCCTGGGGCACCACCCGGGCGTCGCTGCCCGGGTTGCGGGCCGCGAACCCGTCGGGCACGGTGCCGAAGTAGCCCGGCAGGACGGGCCGCATGCCCAGTTCGCGCAGCCGGTCGCAGATCCTGCGGCCCAGCTCGGTACGGCGCTCGATGAGCGCGGTGGACATCGGCCCGCCGAAGCCGCTCATGTTCTGGAGCAGCCACCACGGCTGGTGCGAGGGCGCGGGGAGCCAGGCGCGGGCCTCGGTGTCCGAGTAGCCGAAGTCCCGCAGCAGCCGGTGGTAGACCGCCTCCTGCCCGGCCGTGACGAGCACCTCGTTGCAGCCGTGCAGCGCCAGCACGTCCAGCTGCCGCTCCCAGCGCGGCCAGTCGGCGTAGGGGGCGGTGTAGCCGTCGTGGGTGTCGTTGTACACGAACCGGTGCGGGACCGTCGCCGTCCGCTTCAGGGGCGCCGTGGGGGCGGGCAGGAGGGACGGGAGGCCGAGCCGCGAACCGGCCCACGAGATGTGCGCCCGGCAGACGTACTTGAGGTACCAGTGCACCCCGGTCAGCAGGACGGCGGCGCTGGTGCCCGTCACGGTGATCCGGCCCGCGGTGCCGGTCACCTCGAAGCGCTCGGGACCGTCGACGGCGCGCAGCGTGAACTGGGCGGCGTGGTCGGGCAGCAGCCGCCGCAGGGCGGCGAGCGCGGCCCCGGCGGCGTCCGCACGGGCGGCGGGAGGGGCGGAGGGGGAGGGGACGGCGGCCGACGCGGGGGTGTGCGCGGCCAGCACCGCACCCATGCCGACGGCGCCGGCGGTGCCCAGCAGAGTGCGTCTCGACAGCTTGTGCATACAGCGCTCCTCCGTGTTGCTCCATGTGGGGCTCCAGCGACAACAGGTGCGTGCGGAGCGCAGGTTACTCGCGGTTCTCTCCCGCACAGGGGGACCGGAAGGGCACGATGGCCGGATGCGGACGACATCGAGTACGAACACACCACGGACGGCCCGGACGGTACTGGCGGTTGCGCTCATCGTCCTGGCGTCGGCCTGTTCATCGGGTGAACGCGATCACGGGCGTGTCGCGGGGACCGGCACGGCATCCGCCGCGCCCCGCACCGTCACCGGCAGCCTGGAGGACATCGCGCGGGAGGCCGACTGCGAGCCGAACATCCAGACGGACGCGGCCGAACTGCGGCAGGCGAACTGCACGACGGCGGACGGGAGGTACGTCCTCGCCACCTTCGCCACCGAGGACGGGCGGGCCGCCTGGCTCGACGAGGCGGACGACTACGGCGGCACGTATCTGGTCGGCCGGACGTGGGTCGCGGTCGGCGACGAGAAGGTGGTGGCGGCGCTGCGCGGCCGTCTCGGCGGCACGGTACGGACCGGAACGGACCACGGATCGCACCCGGGCGGCGGCACCTCCGGCGCCGAGGGCCACGAGGGCCACGAGGGACAGGACGGCCGGGACGGCCACGAGGCGCACCACGAGGGCCGGGACGGCCACGAAGGGAGCCACGGGGGCTGATCGCACGGTGCGGCGTCCGCCGTCCGGCCGGCCCCCGGCCCGGGCGGCGKMCGCCGCACCCCTCACCGCACGTTTGTACCGTCCGCGCACGCCGAGGCCGGGC
>NZ_RDBP01000046.1:0-642 GCF_008042045.1 Streptomyces sp. T39 | reverse complement strand
CGACGAGAAGGTGGTGGCGGCGCTGCGCGGCCGTCTCGGCGGCACGGTACGGACCGGAACGGACCACGGATCGCACCCGGGCGGCGGCACCTCCGGCGCCGAGGGCCACGAGGGCCACGAGGGACAGGACGGCCGGGACGGCCACGAGGCGCACCACGAGGGCCGGGACGGCCACGAAGGGAGCCACGGGGGCTGATCGCACGGTGCGGCGTCCGCCGTCCGGCCGGCCCCCGGCCCGGGCGGCGTCCGCCGCACCCCTCACCGCACGTTTGTACCGTCCGCGCACGCCGAGGCCGGGCGGGTCCGGGAGCAACCGCTCCCGGACCCGCCCGGCCTCGGCCGTGCTCAGCGGGTCACCGGCACCTCCGCCCGCCGTTGATGCAGTTGACCACCTTGTTCATCAGGTTCTCGTCGAAGACGTTGATGAAGTCGCCGTGGTCGGTGATCGGCTTGTGCAGCTGCTCGGGGAACGAGTCGACCGCGAACACCGAGGCGTTCTCCCCGTCGAAGACCGGCGGCGGCACGTCGTAGACGATCCGCTGGACCAGCTGGGGGATGGCCTGGAAGCCCTGCGGGCAGCGGCCCCCGGCGTCGGCGAACGCCACATGGGTGCGGTGGTTGGCGCTGTCCGTGTTCTGGCCG
>NZ_RDBP01000045.1 GCF_008042045.1 Streptomyces sp. T39 | reverse complement strand
AGCATCCGTGAGCACCGCATCCACTCCACGATGGTCGCCCCGCTGACCGCGCGCGGCATCACCCTCGGCATGGCCACCTTCTGCCGCCACCGGTCGCCCGAGCCCTTCGACGACGACGATCTGACACTCGCCGGGGAACTCGCCGCGCGCGCCGCCGTGGCGGTCGACAACGCCCGCCGCTACACCCGTGAACACGCCACCGCTCTCGCCCTCCAGCGCAGCCTGCTGCCGCGGCGCACCGCACGGCAGCAGGCCGTCGAGGTCGCCTCCCGCTACCTGCCCAACACCACGGGCGCCGGGATCGGCGGCGACTGGTTCGACGTCATCGCCCTGTCCGGCGCCCGGGTCGCCCTGGTCGTCGGCGACGTCGTCGGCCACGGCGTCCAGGCGTCGGCGACCATGGGCCGGCTGCGCACCGCCGTGCGCACCCTGGCCGACGTGGACCTGGCGCCCGACGAACTGCTCACCCAGCTCGACGACCTGGTGATCAAACTGGACCGGGAGGAGTCGGTCGACCCGGGCGGCTGGTCGTCCGTCGCCGGCGCGACCTGTCTGTACGCCGTCTACGACCCGGTCTCCGGCCGCTGCTCGATGGCGCGCGCGGGGCACCCCGAGCCGGTCCTCGTCCGCCCGAGCATCCGTGAGCACCGCATCCACTCCACGATGGTCGCCCCGCTGACCGCGCGCGGCATCACCCTCGGCATGGCCACCTTCTGCCGCCACCGGTCGCCCGAGCCCTTCGACGACGACGATCTGACACTCGCCGGGGAACTCGCCGCGCGCGCCGCCGTGGCGGTCGACAACGCCCGCCGCTACACCCGTGAACACGCCACCGCTCTCGCCCTCCAGCGCAGCCTGCTGCCGCGGCGCACCGCACGGCAGCAGGCCGTCGAGGTCGCCTCCCGCTACCTGCCCAACACCACGGGCGCCGGACAGGGCGATGACGTCGAACCAGTCGCCGCCGATCCCGGCGCCCGGGTCGCCCTGGTCGTCGGCGACGTCGTCGGCCACGGCGTCCAGGCGTCGGCGACCATGGGCCGGCTGCGCACCGCCGTGCGCACCCTGGCCGACGTGGACCTGGCGCCCGACGAACTGCTCACCCAGCTCGACGACCTGGTGATCAAACTGGACCGGGAGGAGTCGGTCGACCCGGGCGGCTGGTCGTCCGTCGCCGGCGCGACCTGTCTGTACGCCGTCTACGACCCGGTCTCCGGCCGCTGCTCGATGGCGCGCGCGGGGCACCCCGAGCCGGTCCTCGTCCGCCCG
>NZ_RDBP01000044.1:125975-173853 GCF_008042045.1 Streptomyces sp. T39 | reverse complement strand
CGCGAAGGCCGGGTGGGGCGATGCCGAGGCCGCCCGCGGGCGGCCTCGGCATCGCCCCACCCGGCCTTCGCGCGGCACTCCCGCGCGATCCCACCACAGCAAGGAGATCCCATGGTTCCCCCTCCCCTCTCCCGGCGCGGCGTCCTGGCCGGGGCCGCGTCCCTGGGCGCCGGTGCGGCGTTCACCGGCGCGGCGACGCCCGCGGCGGCGGACGCCCGGCGCCCCGGTCGCGCCGTCGTCTTCCGCGACGTCCGGCCGTTCGGGACCGGCGCCCCGGTCGATCTGACCGTCGTCGACGGCCGGTTCAGCGACCTTCCCGCGCCGAAGGGCGCCCGGATCGTCGACGGCGGGGGCCGGATCGCGCTCCCCGCGCTCGTCGACGCCCACATCCATCCCGACAAGACCACCTGGGGCGGTGACTGGGTGTCACGTTCCCCTGCCTCGGGGATCGCCGAGTACTGCGAGCAGGACGTCGAGCTGTTCCGCTCCCAGCGGCGGCCGGTCGGCGAGCGGGCCCACGGGCTGATGGCGCACGCCGTCGGCCGCGGCACCCGGGCCATGCGGGCCCACGCGGACGTCGCACCCGCCTACGGGCTCGCGGGCCTGGAAGGGGTCGCCGAGGCGAAGGAGCGGCTCGCCCACGCCCTGGACGTCCAGGTGGTGGCCTTTCCGCAGCACGGCGTCGTCCGCACGCCCGGTACGGCCGGACTCCTGGAGGACGCCGCGCGCAGCGGGCTCGTGGACCAGATCGGGGGCATCGACCCGATCAGCTTCGACGACGCGCTCGACGAGCAGCTCGACCTGGTGTTCCGCCTCGCCGACCGGTACGGCGTGGGCGTGGACATCCACCTCCACGACCGGGACGACAAGGGCACCCGGGTGCTGCGCGGCATCGTCGAACGCACCCGGGCCCTCTCCCTTCAGGGGCGGGTGACGGTCAGCCATGTGTTCTGCCTGCCGTTCCTCCCGGAGCGGGAGCTCGACGCCATGGCACAGGACCTGGGGAGCCTGGACATCGCGCTCACGACCGTGGCGCCCAACGAGTCCCTGGTCCTGCCGATCACCCGGCTGCGCGAGCACGGCGTGCGGGTGGGGCTGGGTTCCGACGGCGTCCGCGACTCCTGGAGCCCGTTCGGCAACGCCGACATGCTGCACCGCGCCCACATCCTGGGCTGGGTCACGGACGTCCGCCTCGACCACGAGCTGACGGACTGCTACCGCGCGGGCTCCGACGGCGGCGCCGACGTGCTGGGCCTGGAGCGGGTCGCCTTCGCCCCGGGCGATCCGGCGGACTTCGTGCTGGTCCACGGCGAGTGCACCCCGCAGGTCGTGGTGGACATGCCCCGGCGGGACATGGTCGTCCACGGCGGTGAGGTGGTCGCCCGCAACGGCGAGCTGATCTGAGCAGGGCGTCCCGGTGCCGTGGGCCCCGGCCCGGTGCCGACGCCGGCGGCCGTGCCACCTCCACGGACACCAC
This sequence comes from Streptomyces sp. T39, assembly GCF_008042045.1. Taxonomy (GTDB): domain Bacteria; phylum Actinomycetota; class Actinomycetes; order Streptomycetales; family Streptomycetaceae; genus Streptomyces. The sequence goes on along the minus strand of NZ_RDBP01000044.1, from coordinate 172,376 downwards.
CGGGACCCGCCGCGAGGACCGCTGTCGGACCTCCGTCCTGAGGTGACGGCCGGAGGACCGGGCCGGCCCGACAAGCGCCGGCCCGGCACCGTGCGCGGGGCCCGCTACGATCACCGGCTCATGGACGCGAGTGCGGAGCACGAGATGATCACCGTCCCCGCCGGACGGGTCACCCTGTCGGACCGGCGGACACGACGCAGGTGGACGGTCGGGCTCGCCCCGTACGAGCTGGCCGCGCACCCGGTGACCCGGGACCGGTACGCCCTGGTGACGGGCGGGCGGCCCGGCGCCGCCGGTGCCCGCCGGCTGCCGGCCGAGGAGGTCTCCTGGTGGGACGCCGTCCGGTTCTGCAACGCGCTGTCCCTGCGGGACGGTCTCACGCCCGCCTACCGGCTCCCGGACGCCGACGGGGACGGTGACATCGAATGGGACGCCTCCTCGGACGGCTACCGGCTGCCGACCGAGGCGGAGTGGGAACACGCGTGCCGGGCGGGCACCACCGGTCCCCGGTACGGGCCGCTCGACGAGATCGCCTGGCACCGGGGCAACTCGGACGGCCGGATCCACGAGGTGGGCGGCAGACGACCCAACGCGTGGGGGCTCCACGACATGCTCGGCAACGTGTGGGAGTGGTGCTGGGACGTCTACGACGCCGAGGTCTACGGCGACTACCGCGTGCTGCGCGGCGGCGGCTGGTTCGACGAGCACTGGAGTTGCCGGGCCTCCGTACGGCGCCGCAGTCACCCCACCTTCCGCGTGGACGACGTCGGCTTCCGCCTCGCCCGGACGCCCCGCTGCTGAAGCGTGCCGCGGGCCCGGGCACCCGGCCGGCCGCCGGCCCCGGTGGCGCGCGCCGGACCCCTCCGTCCGGTCCGGGGCGGATCGGTTCCGGCATCGCACCTGCGTACGACGGGAGTTGTACTGGTGCTCCGGTGCCGGGATGTGGTTACCTGACTCCATGACCGTGCTCGTGACCCGCCGCCACGTCGACTACGTGCGTGTCACCACCACGGGTTGTTCCGCCTGACGCTGACCACTCGCTCAGGCATCTGAACCTCTTTCCCACCGCACCGCGCCGACGGCTTCCCCTCTCCGGGCCCGGCGGTCGGCTCCGCGGATCCTCCACCCTGTCCCTCCCCCGCGCCGCCAGGCGTCATGCGGCGGGAGCGCAGTGGTGTCCCCCGACGCACCCCGCACCAAGGGAGCAGCACCATGAGCCAGCCGATCGACTCCGTCACCGCCGGTCACACGCCCGAGGGGGAGCCCCCCGGTCCCGACACCTCGGCATGGTCGTTCGAGACCAAGCAGGTGCACGCCGGCGCCGCGCCGGACCCGACGACCGGTGCACGCGCGACGCCCGTCTACCAGACGACGTCGTTCGTGTTCCGGGACACCCGGCACGCCGCCGATCTCTTCTCCCTCGCCGAACCGGGCAACATCTACACCCGGATCCACAACCCCACCCAGGACGTCTTCGAGCAGCGGATCGCCGCGCTGGAGGGCGGCGTCGCCGCCGTGGCGCTGGCCTCGGGGCAGGCGGCGGAGACGCTGGCGATCCTGACGCTGGCGGGCGCGGGCGACCACATCGTCTCCAGCACCTCGCTGTACGGCGGCACGTACAACCTGTTCCGGCACACACTGCCCAGGTTCGGCATCGAGGTGTCGTTCGTCGACGACCCCGACGACCCGGAGGCGTGGCGGGCGGCGATCCGGCCCGGTACCAAGGCCCTGTTCGCGGAGACGCTGGGCAACCCCCGCGGCAACGTCCTCGACGTACGGGCCGTGGCCGACGTCGCGCACGAGGCGGGCGTCCCGCTGATCGTGGACAACACGGTGCCGACGCCGTATCTGCTGCGCCCCCTGGAGCACGGCGCCGACATCGTCGTGCACTCGGCCACCAAGTTCCTCGGCGGCCACGGCACCACCATCGGGGGCGTCGTCGTGGACGGCGGCACCTTCGACTTCGGCGCGCACACCGAGCGCTTCCCCGACTTCAGCGAGCCCGACCCCAGCTACCACGGCCTGCGGTACTGGCCCGCGCTCGGCCCCGGCGCCTTCGCCGTCAAGCTCCGCGTCCAGTTGCTGCGCGACCTCGGTCCCGCGCTCTCGCCGCACTCCGCCTTCCTGCTGCTCCAGGGCGTCGAGACGCTCAGCCTGCGCATCGAACGGCACTCCGCGAACGCCCAGGCACTCGCCGAGTGGCTGGAGCAGCGAGACGAGGTCGCCGCGGTCCACTACCCGGGGCTGCCCTCCAACCGCTGGTACGACGCGGGGCAGCGCTACCTTCCGCGCGGCGCGGGCGCCGTGCTGGCGTTCGAACTGCGCGACGGTGTCGAGGCGGGCAAGCGGTTCGTCGACGCCGTGGAGCTGTTCAGCCACCTCGCGAACATCGGTGACGTCCGCAGCCTCATCATCCACCCGGCGTCCACCACCCACAGCCAGCTGGACGAGCAGCAGGCGGCGGTCACCGGCGCCGCTCCCGGGCTGGTGCGGCTCTCGGTCGGCATCGAGAACCTCGCCGATCTGAAGGCGGATCTGGAGGCGGGGTTCCGGGCGGCGAAGGGCGCGTCCTGAACACCTGGCCGGCGTCGTCGCCGCTCCCCCTCCCGCCGGCCTCCGGGGCCTGGCGGGAGGGGGACCCTCCCGGGGGCCGCCGCTGGTACCTGCGCGACGCGCCGCTGCCGCTGGAGGCGGGCGGCGAACTGCCGGGCGTGCGGCTCGCGTTCGAGACCTGGGGCCGGCCTGCGCCGGGGCGCTCCAATGCCGTGCTGGTGCTGCACGCCCTCACCGGTGACAGTCACGCCGCCGGTCCCGCGGGACCGGGCCATCCCACCCCCGGGTGGTGGGACGGGCTCGTCGGGCCGGGGCGTGCCCTCGACACCGACCGGTTCTTCGTCGTCGCGCCCAATGTGCTCGGCGGCTGCCAGGGCAGCACCGGGCCGTCCTCCCGGCGCCCCGACGGCCGCCACTGGGGAGGCGGTTTCCCCTTTCTGACACAGCGCGACCAGGTCGCCGCCGAGGCCGGTCTGGCCGATGCGCTCGGCGTCGACCGCTGGGCCCTGGTCGTCGGCGGCTCGATGGGCGGCATGCGGGCGCTGGAGTGGGCGGTGTCGTATCCCGAGCGCACCGGGGCGCTGCTCCTGCTCGCGACGACCGCGGCGGCGAGCGCCGAGCAGATCGCCTGGGCCGGTGTGCAGATGGGCGCCATCCGCTCCGACCCCGACTGGCTCGGCGGCGACTACCACGGCACCGGCCGCGGGCCGCACACCGGTCTCGGCATCGCCCGGCGCATCGCCCATGTCACCTACCGCAGCGAGCCGGAGCTCCAGGCCCGTTTCGGGCGCTCGGCGCAGGGCGCGGAGGATCCGTGGTCGGGCGGCCGGTACCAGGTCGAGTCCTACCTCGACCATCACGCCGCCGCTCTGGCCCGCCGCTTCGACGCGGGCAGTTACGTCACCCTGGCCGAGGCCATGAACAGCCATGACATCGGCCGCGGGCGGGGCGGCGTACGCGCCGCGCTGGGCCGGGTGACCGCCGAGACCCTGGTCGCCGGGGTCGAGTCCGACCGTCTCTACCCGCCGTCGCAGCAGGCGGAACTGGCGGCGGGCATCCGCTCGGCGGACGGCCTGCGGCTCATCCGGTCGCCGCACGGCCACGACGGTTTCCTCATCGAGACCGAGCAGGTCGCCGCCCTCGTCGGGGAACTCGTGGGCCGTCCGCGTACACATGAACGACAAGAAGCCGTCACACAGGAACCGGAATGCGGCATCGACGGACGGCGGTTCTCCCAGACATGACAGTAGGAGTAGCGCTCAACGCATCCGACGCGGACAACCAGGTCGACGCCTCCGTCCGGCTGGCCCGGGAGGCCGCGGAGGCCGGCCTGCACTCCGCCTGGTTCGGGCAGACCTTCGGTGCCGACTCGCCGCAACTGGCGGCCCTCGTCGGGCGCGAGGTGCCCGGTCTCCAGGTGGGCACCTCCGCGATCCCCGTCTTCGGCCGGCACCCTCTGCTCGTCTCCAGTCAGGCCCAGACCGCCCAGGCCGCCACCCGCGGCCGCTACCACCTCGGGCTGGCGCTGGGCACCAGGCTCATCACCGAGGGCGGCTTCGGCCTGCCCTTCGAGCGGCCCGTCGCCCGGCTCCGCGAATTCCTCACGGCCCTGAGGCAGTTGACCGAGAACGGGGCCGCCGACTTCCGCGGCGAGCTGCTGACGGCGGTGACGCCGCTCCCGGCGCGCGTACCGGGAGCGGAGGGCGGCGTCCCCCTGCTGGTCGCCGCGATGGGCCCGCAGGCGCTGCGGGTCAGCGGTGAACTGGCGGACGGGATCCTGCCCTACCTGGCGGGCCCGCGCGCCCTGGGAGACCACATCGTTCCGGCACTGGTGGCCTCGGCGGAGGCCGCCGGCCGTCCCGCGCCCCGGGTCGTCGCCCTGGTGCACGGCGTGGTCACGGACGACGTCGAAGGAGTGCGGCGCAAGGCCACCGAACAGCTCGCGTTCTACGAGCAGATCCCCTCCTACGCCAGGGTCGTCGAGCTCTCCGGCGCCCGGCGGGCGTCGGACGTCGCCGTGATCGGCGACGAGAAGACGGTGGCGGCCGAGATCCGGCGCTACCGGGACGCCGGTGCGACGGAGGTCGTCTTCGCCGGGACGGAGATCGCCGGGGAGGAGGACCGGCGACGCACCTGGGCCCTCCTCGGCGAACTGGCCGGCTGACACGTCGCGGCGGACCTGCCGCCCCCACCCGCACACCGCAGCGAGGCCGTGGCCTCGCGGGACGAAGGAGCATCCATGACCGCTCGGACCACGACCAGGGACCTCCAGGCCTTCACCGAGGAATGGCTGGCCTGGCACCGTGCGCAGGAGGAGCGGCTCGCCGCCCCGCACGGTTTCCTCGCGATCACCGGTCTGCACTGGCTCGACGAGCGACCGCGCCGCTTCCCCGACGCCCCCGGCACCTGGCGGACCGGCCCCGAGGGCGTCACCGTGACCCTGGCCGACGCCGAGGAACTGGTGGTGGACGGAACGCCGGTGCGCGGCGAGCACCGCTTCGGGGTGCTGCCCGAACGCGGCGGCGTCGACGCCGTCTGGGGCGACGCGGTGATCGAGGTGGCCAGGCGCGGCGGGAACGACATCGTCCGGCCCCGGCACCCCGACGCGCCGCTGCGCACCTCCTTCGCCGGCACGCCCGCCTACGCGCCGGACCCGCGCTGGGTCGTCGAGGGCCGCTACCTCGCCTTCGAGGAGCCGCGCCCGACCACCGTGGGGGCCGCCGTCGAGGGCCTGGAGCACGTGTACGACGCGCCGGGCCGCATCGAGTTCGCCCTCCAGGGGCGGACGTTCTCCCTGACGGCGTTCCCCGGGCACACCCCGGGGAGCCTGACGGTGCTGTTCACCGACGCGACCTCCGGTGTCACGACCTATGCCGCCAATCGCGTCCTGACGGTGGGGGCCGCCGCCGACGGCACCGTCGTCGTGGACTTCAACCGTGCGGCGAACCTGCCGTGCGCCTACACGGACCTGGCCACCTGCCCCCTGCCGCCCGCGGAGAACCGCCTCCCGGTGGCGATCGAGGCGGGTCACCGGATCCCCCGCGAACGGGGCGGCGCGGCCTGACGAGCCACGGCGGCGGCCGTCGTCCGGTCCGCCGCCGGGTTCCGGCCCGCCGCCTGGTTCCGGCCCGCACGGCACGCCGCACCCCGCGCCAGAAGCCGCCCGGGCGGGCCGGGCCGGAGCCCGCCGGACCATCTCCCGGTCCCACCGCGCCCGCGCCGGAGAAGCCCTGTCGGACGCCGGGCCGGCGGTGCCGGCCGGCGCCCCCGGGCCTCGTCCGGAGTGGTCGCCCGGCAGGACGCCGCCCCTCGCCGCGGGTGACGGCGCAGGCGGGACCACGACGGAGCCGGCCGGCCGCCTCGGTGTTCCGCCCGCGGCCGCCGGCAGCGCGGCGCCGTAGCGCGTCGGGGGTGCCGGCCGCGGGCCGTCGCCGCACCGGCCGACCACATGGCGGGCCGCCGTCCGCCGACGGGCTCCGGCGCACCGGCCGCCGCGTCACGGGCCACCGTCCGCTAACGGGCCGTGGCGCACCGGTCGACCAGGTCGGACCAGCCGGCTTCCAGGCGCTCCAGCGGCATGGCGCGCTGACGCAGGAAGTGGTGGATCAGCGCCGGGTCCAGATAGGCCATCAGCGCCTGGGCCAGGAGTTCGCCGTCCCCGTCCGGCGCCACCTGCCTGACCAGCATCGTCACATGGGTCAGGCGCACCTGGTAGGGCGGGTTGGCGTACCGGCGCTCGGCGTCCGGCTGGGCGGCCAGGTAGAGCTCCAGGCGGCTCGCCGCCTCTCGCAGGGTGGCGCGGCCGAAGGCGTGCAGCCGCTCCAGCGGGGGCGCGCCCGGTCCCACGGGCGGCGGCCCGCCGAGGAAGCGGGCCTGGAAGGCCTGCTCGGAGTGGTCGAGCAGCGCCATGAGCAGTCCCGTGCGGTCGCCGAAGCGACGGAACACCGTCCCCTTGCCCACTCCGGCGGACTTGGCCACCGCCTCCATCGTGAGGCAGTTCACCCCGTGCTCCTCCACGAACCGGGAGGCGGCCTCCAGCAGACGCGCGCGGTTGCGCACCGCGTCGGCGCGCAGGGCCGGTGAGTCGCCCACCCCCGTCAGCTCCATGAGAACCGGCGCGTCCGGCCCTGACGGCTGCGGGAACGGGGGGCGAGTCGACATGGCTCCAGCCTAGGGCTTTCCGTCCGGATCATGGCCCGGGAAGAAAAATGGACCGTGGTCCGCTTAGGTGGTACAACAGTAAACGGACCACAGTCCGATTACTTCCACCCGCTCCGCCCCCTTGGAGATCGCCATGTCCGTCCGCATCCTCGCTCTCGTCGGCAGCCTGCGCTCCGGCTCGCACAACCGTCAGCTCGCCGAGGCGGCCGCCCGCCACGCACCGCAGGGGACCACGGTCGAGCTGTACGAGGGCCTGGGAGAGATCCCGTTCTACAACGAGGACATCGACACGGACAGCGCGCCCGCCTCCGCCGTCCGGCTGCGCGAGGCCGCCGGCCGCGCCGACGCCCTCCTGCTGTTCACCCCGGAGTACAACGGCACCATGCCGGCCGTGCTGAAGAACGGCATCGACTGGCTGTCCCGCCCCTTCGGCGGCAGTGCCGTCAGCGGCAAGCCCACCGCCGTGGTGGGCACCGCCTTCGGCCAGTACGGCGGCGCCTGGGCGCAGGAGGAGGCCCGCAAGGCGGCCGGCATCGCCGGCGGCAGCGTGCTCGCCGACCTCCAGCTGACCATCCCGAACTCGATGACCCGCTTCGCCGAGACGCACCCCGCCGACGACACCGAGATCACCGAGAAGCTGGTCGAGATCATCCACCGGATCAGCGGCCACGTGGAGTCCCCGCAGGCCGCCTGACCGGGAACCCCCGCGCCCCCGGCCCGGACAGCGGGCCGCCGGCGCGGGAGAGGCCGTACCGGCCGCGGGCCCCGGCCGGTACGGGGAGGGGCCGGGAACCCGGACCCGGCCGTCGGCGCGTTCAGTCCCCCGTGCCCCGCGGGGCGGTGCTGCCGCGCACGACCAGCCGGTGCGGGACCGCCAGATCCATGGCGGGCACGGCGGCGTGCGGACTGTGGATGCGGTCCGCCAGGCACTGCAGCGCGCGTTCGGCGATCTGGTGCTTGTCGGGCGAGACGGTGGTCAGCGCCGGACGGCCGTACCGGCCGTCCTCGATGTCGTCGAACCCGGCGACCGCCAGGTCGTTCGGCAGGCTCAGCCCCCTCCGTGCGCCGCGGGCATGGCCGCGGGGCCAGGAACCGTTCGGCGAGGTCCCGGCCCGTGCTGGTCCTCGGGGTCGACGGACCCGAGGCTCCAACGGCGAGCGGCACGACACCGCGGTGACCCGCGCCTATTGGGAGGCCCTCCCGGAGCGCGTACGGCGCCATCTGGACTGCCGGATCGTCGACGTCCTGGAGCCGGTGACGCAGAAGCACACCATCGAGGGCCTGGTCATGGGCGAGGACCGAGCGGGCGGCCCGCCGGTGCCGTGCACCGGCGGGCCGCGCCGGAGGCGGAGCCGGCCGGCGCCGGAACGGGAGGTCAGAGCCAGCCGTTGCGGCGGAAGCCGCGGTGGATGACGAGACAGGCGACGACGATCACGGCCAGGGCCGCCGGATACCCGTACGTCCAGCGCAGTTCGGGCATGTGCGTGAAGTTCATCCCGTACATGCCGCACACCATGGTGGGCACCGCGATGATCGCGGCCCAGGCCGTGATCTTGCGCATGTCCTCGTTCTGCGCGACGGTCACCTGCGCGAGGTGGGCCTGAAGGATCGAGTCCAGCAGCGCGTCGTAGGCGGCGATCTGCTCCGTGACCCGGGCCAGATGGTCGGCCACGTCACGGAAGTACGCCCGCACGTCGGCCTCGATCACGGGCATCGGGTCGGTCGCGAGCTGCTGCAGCGGCCGGCCCAGCGGCGCCGCGGCCCGCCGGAACTCGAGCAGTTCCCGCTTGAGCTGGTAGATGCGCCCCGAGTCCGACCGGTCGGCGTGGGCGCTGAAGACGGCGGTCTCCACCGCGTCGACATCGCCCTGCACGGCGTCGGCGACGGCCAGGTAGTCGTCGACCACGTGATCCGCTATCGCGTGCAGGACGGCCGACGGCCCCTTGGACAGCTGGTCGGGCATGGCTTCGAGGTCCTCCCGGAGTGCTCCGAGGGAGCCGTGTCCGCCGTGCCGGATGGTGATCACGAAGTCGCCGCCGACGAACGCCATCAGCTCGCCGGTGTCCACGACCTCGCTGGTGGCCGTCAATTCCGCGTGCTCGACGTAGTGGACGGTCTTGAAGACGGCGAACAGCGTCTCCCCGTACCGCTCCGCCTTCGGCCGCTGGTGCGCGTGCACCGCGTCCTCGATCGCCAGCGGGTGGAGGTCGAACAGCTCGGCGAGACCGGCGAATTCACTCTCGTCCGGTTCGTGCAGACCGATCCAGACGAACCCGCCGCGTCCCTTGCGGACACGGCGCAGCGCCTCGCCGGCGTCGGCGCAGTCGGCCTGGCGCACACCGTCGCGGTAGACCACGCAGTTCACCACCGCGCTGCCCAGCGGCGACCGTGCCGGATGGCTGAGGTCCACGCGCCGGACCCCGCGGCGGACCGCCTGACGAATGCTTCTGAACATGGAGAGGGCATCTTCCCGCGTGGAGGTGGCAGGGGCAGGGCGGCCGCCCCGGCGGGCGACGGTCCCGGCGGCGCACCGCCGCACGGCCCCGCGCCCGGCCCGGAGCGGCAGGGTATGAGTACCAGCCGGATCGGCACCGTGAGAAGCACGGGCGGCAGGATCGCCGGAGGCGGAGTACCCGCTGCCCCCCAGCGGGGTGCCCTGGCGCCGGCCCCGGCGGCGCCCCCGTGTCCGTCGGGGAACACGTCGAAGCGGAGGCGCAGGGGCGCGCCGGGGGCGGCGGGTTCCGCGGACGGGTGGAGGACCGTGGCGCCGGCCTGCGGAGCCCGGCCCGCCCGTTCGGGCTGTTTTGCGCCGGGCCCGCCCTTTCGGGCTGTTGTCCGCCGTGCCCGCCCGTTCGGCTGTTTTCCGCCGTGCCCGGCCGGGGCGGGGCGCCGCCGGACGAAGCGGAGTGTCCGCAGAACGAAGGACCGCTTGGACTCGGCGCCGCCCGACGGGATACCCTGCGGCGCATTTGCCGTGCGGCAATGATCGTTCCGCCGCACGGCGTACAGGGGGGCGGCCCAGACAGGGCCGTGACGGGGTCCAGCGGGTCTGGGCGTCCGCCGAGCGCTACTCAGGGAAGAACATGACCGAGACCGTCGACAGCGAACTGCCGGCCCAGCGCGCACGCGCGCGCGGCGCGGGCAAGGTGGGGGAACCGGAACTGCGGCAGCTGCTCGCCGGGCTGACGGCGGTGCGCGACGGCGACTTCGGCACCCGTCTGCCGGACGACGCGGACGGCCTGATCGGTGAGATCGCCACCGTGTTCAACGGCATGGTGGACCAGCTGTCGCTGTTCACCTCCGAGGTGACCCGGGTGGCCCGGGAGGTGGGCACCGAGGGGACGCTCGGCGGGCAGGCCGAGGTCCCGGGGGTCTCCGGCACCTGGGCCGACCTCACGGACTCGGTGAACGCCATGGCGGGCAACCTCACCACCCAGGTCCGCGACATCGCGCAGGTCGCCACCGCGGTCGCCAGGGGTGACCTGTCGCAGAAGATCGACGTGGACGCCCGCGGCGAGATCCTGGAGCTGAAGAAGACCATCAACACGATGGTCGACCAGCTCTCCGCGTTCGCCGACGAGGTGACCCGCGTCGCCCGCGAGGTCGGCACCGAGGGCAACCTCGGCGGCCAGGCGGACGTCAAGGGCGTCTCCGGCACCTGGCGCGACCTGACCGACTCCGTCAACTCCATGGCCGGCAACCTCACGGCCCAGGTCCGCAACATCGCGCAGGTCACCACGGCCGTCGCGCAGGGCGACCTCTCCCAGAAGATCACCGTCACCGCACGCGGCGAGATCCTCGAACTCAAGGAGACCATCAACACGATGGTCGACCAGCTCTCCGCCTTCGCCGACGAGGTGACCCGGATGGCCCGCGAGGTGGGCACCGAGGGCATCCTCGGCGGACAGGCGGACGTCAAGGGCGTCTCCGGCACCTGGCGCGACCTGACCGACTCCGTCAACTCCATGGCCGGCAACCTCACGGCCCAGGTGCGGTCGATCGCCCAGGTCGCCACGGCGGTGGCGCAGGGCGACCTCTCCCAGAAGATCACCGTCACCGCACGCGGCGAGATCCTCGAACTCAAGGAGACCATCAACACGATGGTCGACCAGCTCTCCGCCTTCGCCGACGAGGTGACGCGCGTCGCCCGCGAGGTCGGCACCGAGGGCAACCTCGGCGGACAGGCCACCGTGCGGGGTGCCTCCGGCACGTGGAAGGGCCTCACGGACAACGTCAACGTCATGGCGTCCAACCTGACCGGCCAGGTGCGCTCGATCGCTCAGGTGGCCACCGCCGTGGCCCGCGGCGATCTCTCGCAGAAGATCACCGTCGAGGCCAAGGGCGAGGTGGCCGCCCTCGCCGGCGTGATCAACACGATGGTCGACACGCTCTCCGCGTTCGCCGACGAGGTGACCCGCGTCGCCCGCGAGGTGGGCACCGAGGGGCAGCTCGGCGGCCAGGCGCGGGTGGCGAACGTCGCGGGCACCTGGAAGGACCTCACCGACAACGTCAACTCGATGGCGAACAACCTGACCGGGCAGGTGCGCAACATCGCCCTGGTCACCACGGCGGTCGCCAACGGCGACCTGTCCAAGAAGATCGACGTGGACGCCCGCGGCGAGATCCTGGAGCTGAAGACGACCATCAACACGATGGTCGACCAGCTCTCCTCGTTCGCCGCCGAGGTCACCCGCGTCGCCCGCGAGGTCGGCAGCGAGGGCCGGCTCGGCGGCCAGGCCGAGGTCGAGGGCGTCTCCGGCACCTGGAAGCGCCTCACCGAGAACGTCAACGAACTGGCCGGCAACCTCACCCGCCAGGTGCGCGCCATCGCCGAGGTCGCCAGCGCGGTCGCCGAGGGCGACCTCACCCGGTCCATCACGGTCGACGCCTCCGGCGAGGTCGCCGAACTGAAGGACAACATCAACGCGATGGTCGGCTCCCTGCGGGAGACGACCCGGGCCAACCAGGAGCAGGACTGGCTGAAGTCCAGCCTCGCCCTCGTCTCCGGCCTGATGCAGGGACACCGCGACCTCGCGGTCGTCGCCGAGCTGGTGATGGACGAGCTGACCCCGCTGGTGTCGGCGCAGTACGGCGCCTTCTACCTCGCCGAGGAGTCCGGTACCGGTCTGGAGCTGCGGCTCGTCGGGTCCTACGGGCGCCCGGCGGGACGCGAGGTGCCCGAGCGCTTCCGCCTGGGCGAGTCCCTGGTCGGCCAGGCCGCCCGCAGCCGGCGGGTCATCCTCTCCGACGACGTGCCCGGCGGGTACGTCACCATCTCCTCCGGACTGGGCAGCACCACGCCCGGCAGCCTGATCGTGCTGCCCATCGTGGTGGACGACCAGGTCCTCGGCGTCATCGAACTCGCCTCGTTCACCGCGTTCACCGCCGTGCACCGGGACTTCCTGGAACAGCTCATGGAGACCGTGGGCGTCAATGTGAACACGATCGTCGCCAACGCCCGCACCGACGAGCTGCTCGGCGAGTCGCAGCGACTGGCCGGCGAACTCCAGGCGCGTTCCGAGGAACTCCAGGTGCAGCAGGAGGAACTCCAGCGCTCCAACGCCGAACTGGAGGAGAAGGCGGCGCTGCTGGCCGCGCAGAACAGCGACATCGAGGGGAAGAACCTCGAGATCGAGCAGGCGCGCCAGGAGCTGGAGGACCGCGCCCAGCAGCTGTCGCTGGCGTCCAAGTACAAGTCCGAGTTCCTGGCCAACATGAGCCACGAGCTGCGCACCCCGCTCAACAGCCTGCTGATCCTCGCGCAGTTGCTCGCCCAGAACCCGACCCGCAACCTGACCGCCAAGCAGGTCGAGTACGCGGGCATCATCCACTCGGCCGGCTCCGACCTGCTCCAGCTGATCAACGACATCCTCGACCTGTCGAAGGTCGAGGCCGGGAAGATGGACGTCAACCCGGAACGGGTGCCGGTGCGCCAGCTCCTGGACTACGTCGAGGCCACCTTCCGGCCCATGACCACGCAGCGGAGCCTGGACTTCACCATCACCACGGCGGCCGGTGTGCCGGTCGACGTGCTCACGGACGACTCCCGGCTGCGGCAGGTCCTGCGCAACCTGATCTCCAACGCGGTGAAGTTCACCGAGCGCGGCGGCGTGGAGCTGCGGATCGAACCGGCGCCCGACGGCGAGGTGCCCGTCCAGGTCCTGCGGGGCGGGCCCGTCGTGGCGTTCCGCGTCCGGGACACCGGCATCGGCATTGCCGAGCAGCATCTGGAGGCCATCTTCGGCGCCTTCCAGCAGGCGGACGGGACGACCAGCCGCAAGTACGGCGGCACGGGTCTGGGTCTGTCGATCAGCCGCGAGATCGCCCATCTGCTGGGCGGCGCGCTGACCGCCGAGAGCACACCGGGGGTGGGCAGCACGTTCACCCTGTACCTGCCGGTCGCGCGGGAGGACTACCAGCACCACGCGGACGGCGGACGGGACGCGGAGTCCCCCTACGGCGACCTGGAGGCGGCCGCGCCCGCCGAGGCGCCCCGTCCGGCGGCCCTCGAGGCCGGGACGCGCAAGCCGCGTCGTCTGCTGGTGTGCGAGGGCCGCCGGCACGGGCTGCTGTCCCTGGTGGCCGAGAGCGCGGTGGCCGAGCTCGACGGCGGTCCCGGCGGATCCGACATCCAGCTGGTCTCGGTCGTCGGGCCGCAGGAGGCGGCGAGCGCGCTCGCCGCCGAGCCGGTCCACTGCGTGGTCCTCGACCTGGACATGGCCGACAGCGACGCCCTGGACTTCCTCGACGCGCTGGACGGGGATCCCGCGCTGCGCACGGTTCCCGTCCTCGCCCACAACAACCGGCGGATCGACGCCGCCGAGGAGCGGATGCTGCAGTCCCGGGCCGACAGCAGACCGCTGGAGCTGCTGTCCAGCCTGGACGAGCTGCGGGAACGCATCGCGCTCCACCTGTCGGCCGAGCAGCCCGGCGACGTCGTGCCGCTCGTCCGCGGTCAGGACACGGCCGCCCGCACGCCGCAGACGCCGGACGACAGCCTGCACGGCCACACCGTGCTCGTCGTGGACGACGACGCGCGCAACCTCTTCGCCATCTCGGGGATCCTGGAGCTGCACGGCATCCGCGTCCTGCACGCGGAGCACGGCCGTCAGGGGATAGAGGCGCTCGCCGGCCATCCGGAGATCGACCTGATCCTCATGGACGTCATGATGCCGGAGATGGACGGCTACGCGGCGACGGCGGAGATCCGCCGGATGCCCGAGCACGCGGGCCTGCCCATCATCGCCGTCACGGCGAAGGCCATGCCCGGTGACCGGGAGAAGAGTCTGGCGTCCGGTGCCAGTGACTACGTCACCAAGCCCGTGGACGCCGACGACCTCATCGACTGCGTGCGCCGCTGGCTGAGCCGGCCGCACGGGAACGGGCCCGTCGTATGACATCCGTCGCCGATTCCGACGGCGCCGCGGGTTCGTCGCCCGCACAGGAGGGGCCGGGCGGCATCCCGGCGGTGCCCCGGCAGGCCGGCGTCACGAGCCCGCCGGCCAGCCGGGCCCACGTGGTCCCCGCCGCGTCGCGGGTGATCGTCGATCCCGCGCACGGCGCCCCCGCGGCCACGGGTCCGGCCGGCGAGTCCTCGGTCGGGCGGCTGGCCGCCGTCGTGGAGCGGCTGCGGGGCGAGGTGGAGGCCGCGCACGCGGCCGCCGAGGGCAGGGCCCTGATCGAGATGGCCAAGGGCATCATGGTGGAGCGGCTGGGCTGCGGCCCGGCGCGGGCGGCGCTGCAACTGGCCGAACTGGCCGAGCAGGCGGGCCTCTCCCCCATCGAACTGGCCGCGGACATCATCAACCAGGCGGCCCGCGACCATGTGGCCGAGGCCGCGGGCGAGTTCGTCCGGCGGACGGCCCAGGGCACCGGAGAGGGCGGCGACGACGTCTCCGTCGCGGTGCGCCTGCGGACGGCCGAGAGCGCCGCGCTGGCGGCCGGCGACACCCAGACCGTGGCCGAGTCCCTGCTCCAGCACGCGCTCGCCCCGCTGGGGGCGACGGCCGTCGCCGTGTGGGCGGCCGGCTCCGACACGTCCCTCACCCTGCGGGGGCACGCCGGGTTCGGTGCGGAGGAGGCCGAACGCTGGCGCTACGTCCCGCCCGGCGTCGCGACCATCGCGCGACATGCGCTCAGCGAGCGGCGTACCGAGTGGATCGACTCGCTGGAGGGGTACCCGGCGCCCAGCATCGGTCGCGCGCAGCACCCCCGGGGAGGCCGTGTCGCCGTGCCCGCCGGCGCGGGCGGCCGGATCCACGGGGTGCTCGAGATCTGCTGGCCGGAGCCGCTGGTCGCGCAGCCGGCGGCGGTGGCACGCCAGATCGAGGCCCTCGCCGAGCTGTGCGCCCACACGCTGGAGAATCCGCCCGGGGGCACCGCGCCGGAGGCCGGCGCACCGGAGCCGGCCGAGGTGTCGGAGCTCGTCGATCTGGCGGACGGCCTGTACGACCCCGCCCTCGTCCTGACACCGGTGCTCGGCCCCGAGGGGCACCTCACGGACTTCCGCATCCGCCATTCCAACGGCCGTTTCCAGGACCCGGCGGGCCGTCCCCGCAGCGCCGTCGACGGCGCTCTGCTGCTGGAGGCGTACCCTCTCGCCGCGGGGGCCGACGGGCTGTTCGAGAGGATCGAGCGGGTCTATGCGACGGGCGAGCCGTTCCGCGCGCAGCGCGTGACGCTCACGGCCCTCGTCGGTCAGGTGCCGCTGTCCACGGTGGCGGACCTCAGTGTCAGCCGGCAGGGCGGCAGCGTGCTCTTCATATGGCGCATCGAGGACGAGACGGCCCGGCTGGCCAGCCTCCTCCAGCACGCGCAACGCCTGGGCAACATCGGCGGGTTCGAGGAGAACGTGATCTCCGGCGAGATCAGCTGGAACGGCCAGCTCTTCACGCTGTACGGGCGGACCACGGCCGACGGTCCGGTCTCGCTGCAGGACCTCGCCGCGCACGCGCACCCGGACGACGGCGTCGCCATCGGCCGCTTCCTGCAGGCCGTGCTCCACCACCGGCGCGCCACGTCGACCGCGTTCCGCCTGCAGCGGCCCGACGGTGTCACCCGGCACATCAGGGTCATCGCGGAGCCGGTGCTCGACGCGGGCGAGCGGCTCCTCGCGGTGCGCGGGGCGTACCAGGACATCTCCTCGCAGCACTGGACCGAGGTGGCGCTGGCCGCCACCCGCGACCAGCTGGCCCACACCGAGCAGGAGTCGGCCGAGCGCAACCGCCTCGCCCTCCAGCTCCAGCACGCCATCATGCCGCCCACCCGGGAGCCGTTCGACGTCCCCGGTCTCGAAGTGGCCGTCCGCTACCGGCCCGCGGAGACGGACTCGCTGGTGGGCGGTGACTGGTACGACGCCGTCACCCTGCCGTCGAAGAAGATCCTGCTCTGCGTCGGCGACATCGCCGGACACGGCATCGAGGCGGCGACGGGCATGGTCGTCCTCCGCAACGCCATGCGCGGCCTGGCCGTCACGGGCGCCGGGCCCGGCCAGCTGCTCTCCTGGCTGAACATCGTGGCCCACCACCTCACCAAGCAGGTCACCGCCACGGCCGTCTGCGGGCTGTACGACCCGGACGAGCGCCTGCTGCGCTGGGCGAGGGCCGGGCACCTGCCCCCGGTCCTGGTGCGCGGCGACGAGGCCACCACGCTTCCGCTCCTCGGCGGCATGCTGCTCGGGGCGGTCGCGGAGGCGGAGTACGCCGAGGGGGAGGTGCGGCTGGCTCCGGGCGACACCCTCATGATGTACACCGACGGTCTGGTGGAACGCCGGGACACCGCCGTGCAGGAGTCGCTCCAGCACCTGCTGGCGACGGCGCAGCTGCCCGCCGCGTCGCTGGAACGCAGACTCGACAGTCTGCTCACGCACAGCAGGTCGGACACCGACGACGACACCTGTCTCGTCGGGATGCGGGTGTCCTGACGGCGGGCGTCGCGCTCCCCGGCGCCGGGGAGCGCGGCGCCCGGGTCTCCCGGCTGCCGGTGGTCCACGTGGCGGGCGGGAAGCGGCCGTCGGCACGCGCGCACGAGGAGTACCGGCGCGTCCCGTTCGGGGGCCGACGGTGGATCCGCCGGAGACGGCGGTCGCCGGGCACCCCGGGCGGGCTCCGCCGGGACGCCGAGGGAGCACGGCGCGGTCCCGCGGGGGCGCTCGTCCGGCCCCCGCGGTGACCTGCTGGTCGAGCCGTCGGCTACCGCGTGGCTCCCTCGGGGAAGCACCGCCCCGGCGGCCGCGGACTCGCCGGTGCCCTGTCGTCGACGACCGTGAACAGCTTGCGCGTCCCGGAGTGGACGAGCATCCGGTTCATCACGGAGGGCAGCGGTCCCAGCAGGGCGAGGGAGTCCCGGGCGGGGAGCAGCACCCTCAGCAGCGCGCAGTCGGCGAAGGCCACGGCCCGGCAGTCGACCACGACGCGCCGGGCGCCGACCCGGACGTCCCGCAGCGCGTCAGCCACCAGACCTGCCGTGGCGACGTCGAACTCGCCCGCCAGCACCAACCGCGCCTCGTCGCCGTCACTTCGCACGGTGACGGTCGCCGCCTCGCGCGCACTCTGTCTCATACGTCACGGCCCCTCTCAGTCCCCTGCCGTCGTACCCCCGCGTTCCGCTTCTGCCCCGTGACAACCCGGCACACCTGAACGGGCCCGAGGCTTCGTTTTCCGGATATCGCGCCCGGCGCCGCGGCCCTGCGGCGGTGCGCCGTCCGCGTCAGGGCGTGCGGAGCGGATCGGCCGGCACCTGTTCCGTCGCACGCGGCCGGACCAGGCGGTGCTGGACGAAGCACACCGTCAGGAGCGTCGCGCCGAGGACCGGCCAGGCCGCCGCGCCCACGGTGACGGCGGCCCCGACCACCAGCGGGCCCAGGCTGCGCTGCGCGGACTGGGCGAGACCGTGGACGCCGACGTAGGCGCCCTGCGCTTCGGCGGGGGCGAGGGAGACGGAGAGTTCCCAGGAGGTCAGGGAGTGCAGGATCTCCGCCAGGGTGAAGGCGGCTGCCGCGACGAGGACGGCCGTGGTCGCGCACCACGGGCCGCCCTGCGTCGAGGCGGCGAGTGCCACGCCGCCGGCGAGGAAGAAGGCGCCGAGCGGCAGCAGCAGACGGCGGGCCTCGGCGGTCGTCCCGGCGAAGCGGGACAGCGGCACCTGGAGAGCCACCACCATCACGCTGTTCAGGACGAGGATCAGGGGCGCGAGGCCGACGGGGGCCTCGGTGGCGTGGACGATCCACAGCGGGAACCCGACCTGGAGCACGCTGTCGTCCAGGAACAGCCAGACCTCCGTCGTGGTGAAGCCCAGGTACCGGCGGTCGCGCCACGGCGTCGGCCGCTTCGCCGGGCCTTCGGAGGCGGTGCCGGCGGTGCCGGACGTGGCCACGACCAGGCCGGGCGCGGGCGGTTCGGCGCAGGTGAGGGTGATCGCGGCGATGGCCAGGTAGGACGCGACGTTGCCGAGGAGCAGGGCCTGGTAGGCGGTGGAGGTGCCGACGGTGAGCACGGCCGCGGCGCCGGCTCCGCCGACGGCCCATCCGATGTTGACCGCCGTGCGCTGGATCGCCTGGTAGCGCACGCGGTGCGGGCCCGCGACGCGCGCCGCGAAGAGTTTGGTGAGCACGCTCGAGGCACGGTCGGGCAGCGCGCCCAGTGCGGAGTACAGCATCAGCGGCAGGAAGTCGTGGGTGGTCAGCAGCGCCGCGAGGGCCGCGCCCCGGGCGAGTTGGGCCACGACCAGCAGGCGCGTCACCGGGAAGCGGTCGGCCAGCCGGCCCGCCAGCGGGGGGCCCGCGACGCCGAGGACGCCCGCGACCCCCATCAGGGTGCCGATCTGACCGACCGACAGATGGGCGACGTAGATGAAGTACAGCGTCGAGGCCCCGGCCCACAGCCCGGTGCCGATCTTGTCGACGACGGCCACCATCAGCATCCGTCTGCCGTCCCGGCCACCGGGTATCGCCGGGGTGATACGCCGTGCGAGCGGTGTGCGGCCGCGCTTCGGCTGCATCCGTCCCCCCTTCACGGGCCGGGCAGGTGAGCCGGCCTTGACGGATCTTTTGTATCGGTACAGAATGTCTTCTGTGACAGAACAATATGGGATCTCCGGCGGAACGGCCAGGGAGATCGCGGCTTCCGTCGAGAACGGTGTGACCGACGGAGCGCTCGGGCCCGGCGCCGCCCTGCCTCCCGTGCGCCGTCTGGCGGGGGAACTGGGCGTCAGCGCCGGCACGGTCGCGGCCGCCTACAAGGAACTGCGCGACCGCGGCGTGGTCCGCACGCTGGGGCGCGGCGGGACGGTCGTCGCCGCCGCGCCCGCCGTCGCCTCCCGGCGCCCCCCGAAGGTGCCCGCCGGGCTGAGGGATCTGGCAGGGGGGCATCCCGACCCGGCCTGCCTCCCGGTGCTGCACCCGCCGGCCCGGCTGGAGCCCGTGCCCGGCTCGCACCGCGCCGCGCCCCGCCTGCCCGCGCTGGAGGAGGCGGCCCGCGCCTGGTTCGCCCGCGACGGTGTACCGGCCGGGGCCGTGACCTTCGCCCACGGCGCCCTCGACTGCATCGGGCGGCTGCTCGCCACCGGGCTGCGGCCCGGCGACGCCGTGGCCGTGGAGGATCCCGGCTTCCACCACCTGCTCGACCTCGTCCCGGCACTCGGGATGCGGATGCTGCCCGTCGAGGTCGACGACGAGGGCATGCGCCCCGAAGCCCTGCGCCCGGCGCTGCGCGCCGGGGCGCGGGCGCTGGTGTGCAGTCCTCGCGGGCAGAGTCCGCTCGGCGCCCGCTTCACCCCCGCGCGCCGGGAGGCGCTGCTCGCCGTCCTCCGCGACCACCCCGACGTCCTGGTGGTGGAGGACGACCACAACGCGGAGATCTCCGGTGCGCCCGCCGTGACGCTGGCCTCCGGCGGGCTCCCCCGCTGGGCCCAGGTGCGCACCGTCTCGAAGCACCTGGGCATCGATCTGCGCTGGGCGGCCCTCGCCTGCGACCCGGCCACCCTCGCGCGTCACGACGGGCGGATGCTGCTGACCTCGGGGTGGGTGAGCCACATCCTCCAGACGACCGTCGCGGATCTCCTCACCGACCCCGCGACGACACGCCTCGTAAGCCGGGCCGCGGAGACCTACACCGTCCGCCGCGAGGCGCTGCGGGCCGAGCTCGCACGGCACGGCGTCGACTCCCGCGGGGTGAGCGGCCTCAATGTGTGGGTCCCCGTCCGGGACGAGTCGGCCACCGTCAACGGCCTGCGCACCCGCGGCTGGTGGACGGCGGCCGGCACCCGCTTCCGCATCGCCGCTCCGCCGGCCGTACGCGTGACCACCGCGTCCCTCACCCCCGAGGAGGCGCGTGCGTTCGCCCGCGACATGGCGGACACCCTGCACGAGTCGGAGCCGGTCTACGGAGGCTGACTCCCGCCACCGCGCTGTGCCGGGTCACCGGGCGGCACAGGTGGAGGCGTCCGCCGGTCAGCCGACGAAGGCGCCCACCACCAGGACCGCGGCGAAGCCGGTGCAGCCGACGGCGGTCTTCATGACCGTCCAGGACTTGAGCGTGTCCGCCACCGTCATGCCGAAGTAGCGGTTGGCCATCCAGAAGCCGGAGTCGTTGACGTGGGAGAACGCCGCGCCACCGCAGGCGATGGCGAGGGTGGTCAGGGCGATCTGGGCCGAGCCGGCGTTCATCGCGTGCGCCAGCGGGGCGCTGAACGTGGCGCCGGTGATCATGGCGATCATCCCGGAGCCCTGGCAGATGCGCATGACCGACGAGGTCAGGAAGCCGAAGACCGCCAGGGGGATGCCCGCGTCCTTCATGGACTCGGCGAGGACCGTGCCCAGTCCCGATTCGACCAGCACGCCGCCGAAGGCGCCGCCGGCCCCCGTGATCAGGATGATCTGGCCCGCCGGGCCGAGCGCGGAGCCGGCGAGTTCGCGCAGCTCCGCCGTGGTGGCACCGCGGCGGAGCCCGAAGAACCACAGGGTGTAGAGGCAGGTGAGCAGCAGCGCGATGACCGGGTGGCCGACGAAGGCGAGGACGGTTCCCCACGTCGAATCCTCCCCGAGTGCCTTGTCGCCGATGGTGCCGAGCACGATCAGCGTCAGGGGCAGCAGCAGGGCGCCGACGACGGAGGCGAAGCCCGGCAGCGCGGTACCACCGGGCCGTTCGGCCGCTACCCCGCCGCCGTCCCCGGAGGCGGGGCCGCCGTCCGTGGTCCCGCTGCCGGTGCCGGCGCCCACGCTTCCGACGCCGGTGCCGACCAGCTGGGCGGGTACGGGGACGAAGATGCGCCGGGCGATCAGCCGGCCGAACAGCGGTCCGCCGACGATGACGGCGGGGACTGCGCACAGGACGCCGAAGAGGATCACCAGCCCGAGGTCGGCGTCCATGATCCCGGCGGCGGCGAGCGGTCCGGGCGACGGCGGCATGAAGGTGTAGGCGCAGCTCAGTCCCGCGCACAGGGGTATGCCGTAGTAGAGGAGGGACTTGCCGGTGCGCTGTGCGATGCCGTACAGCATCGGGACCAGGATGACGATGGCGACGTCGATGTAGACCGAGATCGACACCAGGAAGCCGGCGGCGCTCAGGCCCCAGGCGATGTTCCGGTCGGAGAACTTGCCGGCCAGCGTGGTCGCGATGCGTTCCGCCGCGCCCGCCTGCTGGAGCACGGTCCCGAAGACCGCGCCGAGACTGATCACCAGGGCGAGTTGGCCCAGTGATCCGCCCATCTCCTCGACGACGAGGTCGATCAGTTCGACGGGGTCGGTGCCGACGGCGAGTCCGAAGGCGAGGGTGGTGACGAGAAGGGCGAGGAACTCCTGCATCTTGCATGTGATCACCAGCAGCAGGAGGAGGGCGATCGCCGCTGCCGCGGCGATCAGTGTCCACGTCGAACTGGCCATGTCATCTCCGTTGATGCGGCTCGGCTGAAGGGAGAAGGGAGGGAGAGCGGGCAGGGTCAGCGGGTACGCGGAACGGACCCGCGGAACGTCTCGGCCTGGAGGAAGCGGAAGTCGACGCCCTCCTCGGCCTGGGTGACCTCTTCGGTGAAGAGGCGGGCGTATCCGCGGCCCGGCTTGGGCGGTGCGGCCACCGGGGACAGCCGTGCGCGCTCGGCGAGTTCGTCGTCGGGGACTTCGAGGTGCAGCGTCCGGCCGGAGACGCTCAGGCGGATCATGTCGCCGGTGCGCACGTGGGCGAGGGTGCCACCGAGTGCGGCCTCGGGCGACACGTGCAGGACGATGGTGCCGGCGGCGGTGCCGGACATGCGCCCGTCGGAGATGCGGACCATGTCCTTGACGCCCTGGCGGGCGAGCTTCCTGGGGATCGGGATGTATCCGGCCTCGGGCATGCCGGGCGCGCCGAGCGGGCCGATGTTCTTCAGCACCAGGATGTCGTCGGCCGCGACGTCGAGTTCCTCGTCGTCGATGCGGCGGGCGAGGTCGGCGGCGTCGTCGAAGACCACGGCCCGGCCCCGGTGCTCGACGAGTTCGGGGCTGGCCGCCGCCTGCTTGATCAGCGCGCCGCCCGGGGCGAGGTTGCCGCGCAGGACGGCCAGGCCGCTGCCGGCGTGGATCGGCGTGCCGCGCGGGCGGATCACGTCCTGCTCGAACGGGGCCGGGGCGTCGTCGAGTTCCTCGCCCAGCGTGCGGCCGGTGATCGTCAGCGCGTCCAGGTTGAGCAGGTCGCGCAGCTCGTGCAGGAGGCGGGGCACTCCGCCCGCCCGGTGGAGGTCCTCCATGTAGTGGTCGCCGGCCGGTTTGAGGTCGACCAGCACCGGGGTCTCCCGGCTCATCCGGTCGAAGGCGTCCAGGTCCATGCGGTAGCCGAGCCGCCCGGCCACGGCGGCCAGGTGCACGAGGGCGTTGGTGGAGCCGCCGAGGGCGAGCACGACCCGCAGCGCGTTCTCGAAGGCTTCGGGGGTGAGGATCCGGTCGACCGTCAGGCTCTCCCGGGTCAGGGCCACGGCCCTGCGGCCCGTCCGTTCGGCGATCCGCATGCGGTCGGCGGTCACCGCCGGCGGTGTGGCGCTGCCGGGCAGCGCGATCCCCGCGGCCTCGACCACGCAGGCCATGGTGCTGGCCGTGCCGGCGACCGAGCAGGTGCCGACGCTGCCGACCAGGCGGCCGTTGACCTCGCCGATCTCGCTCTCGTCGAGCTCGCCCGCCCTGAACCGCCCCCAGAACGCCCGGCAGTCGGTGCATGCGCCGACGGTCCGGCCACGGTAGGAACCCGTCAGCATCGACCCGGTCACCAGCTGGATGGCCGGCTTGCCCGCCGAGGCCGCGCCCATCAGCTGGGCGGGCACCGTCTTGTCGCAGCCGCCGATGAGCACCACGGCGTCCACCGGCAGGGCGCGGATCATCTCCTCGGTGTCCATCGACATCAGGTTCCGCAGGAACATGCTGGTCGGGTGGGAGAAGGACTCGTGCAGCGAGATGGTCGGGAACTCCACGGGGAACCCGCCGTCGAGCATGACGCCGCGTTTCACGGCTTCGATCAGCTGGGGCATGGTGCCGTGGCACGGGTTGAACCCGCTGCCGGTGTTCACGATCCCGACCACGGGCCGGTCCAGCACGTCATCGGTGTATCCGGCGCCCTTGATGAACGCCTTGCGCAGGAACAGCGCGAACTCGTCGTCGCCGTAGCTGACCAGATTGCCGCGCAGGCCCGTCGCCGGGGTGTCCGCGTCCGACATCCGCTCCTCCAGATTATTGATAATGTCATCGAAAGTGAGTCCGGGCATGGAATCACAGCCCCCGGACCAGGGCAAGGGGCGTGCGAAGATGGGCCTCACGGGCACCGCGACGCAGAGGAGAGCCAGGTTCCGTGACAGCCGAGCACGCATCGGATCCCAGGACGGCCTCCAGCGGCGAGGTGACCGAACTCCTGGAAGAAGAGATCGTCCTGGGCCTGCGCTACCCGCGCGAGCGGCTGGTGGAGGACGAACTGATGGAGCGTTACACGGCGAAGAGGCATGTCGTCCGCAGCGCCCTGAAGGAACTGGAGACACGCGGTCTCGCGGTGCGCAAGCCCCACGTCGGAGCGTTCGTGCGCGCCTACACGGCGAAGGAGGTCCGCGACATCTACGCGGTCCGTGAGCTCCTGGAAGTGCACTGCGCCCGGACCATCGTGCTGCCCGCTCCCCCGCAGGCGCTGGAGGAACTCACCGCCGTCCAGCGGCAGCACGACGAGGCGATCGAGGCGGGGGACCTGCGCGGTGTCGTGCGCGCCAACACCGCTTTCCACCGAGCCCTCTTCGCCCTGTCGGACAACGACGCACTGGTGAACGACATCGCCCGGCACGCCCAGATGACCCACGCCATCCGGTCCGTCACCGCGACCTCGCCGCAGTTCCAGCGCCGCTCCCAGCAGGAGCACTGGACGATGATCGAGGCCCTGCGGGACGCGGACACCGGGCTGCTGGCCGAAACCTGCCGGGCCCACCTGGCCCCCTCCCGCGACGCCTACCTCCAGCGCGTCGCCCAGCCCCCTTTCGACTGACGGAGGCGGCGACCGCACATGCCCCCGGGAGCGTCGGGGACGGCGCCGCAACGTGCCCCCGGCCGGCGCCTGCGACGTGGCGACCGCGCCCGGCCGGTCCCGTTCCTGCCGGGACCGGGCTCCGCCTCCTGCGGGGCGGGAGCCGTGCGCCGGGCGGGGGGAGCCGCTCGTGCGGGGCCGTGGCCGGGTACGCGCCGGCGACGGCGGTCGGTGACGTGCCGGGCCGGTCCCATGTGTGCGGGGGCGCCTTCGGGGCACCGGGGAGACACCTGGAGACGAAGGAGAGGCGAGGGCATGCGCAGTGTGGGCGTGGAAGAGGAACTGCTCCTCGTGGATGCGTGCAGCGGGGCGCCGGTGGCCGTCTCCGCCTCGATCCTTGCCGCTGCCGATCGCCATGCGGGGCGCGCGGGAGGGACGGCGTCGGATCACGGGTTCGAGGCGGAGCTGCAGAAGGAGCAGCTGGAGTTCGCGACGGAGCCCGCGACGGAGATGGGCCGGCTCCTGGAGGAGATCCGCCGCAGGCGGGCGGAGGCGGCCCGCCACGCGGGCGCGGTGGACGCGGTGGTGGCCGCACTGGCCACGTCGCCGCTCCCGGCGGAGCCCTCGCTGAACGCCGGCTCCCGCTACCGGTGGATGGGCGAGCAGTTCGGCATCACCGCCCAGGAACAGCTGACCTGCGGCTGCCATGTCCATGTGTCCGTCGACTCGGACGAGGAGGGGGTCGCCGTCCTGGACCGCGTCCGGCCGTGGCTTCCGGTGCTGACCGCGATGAGCGCCAACTCACCCTTCTGGCAGGGACAGGACACGGAGTACGGCAGCTACCGCAGCCGCGTGTGGAACCGCTGGCCGTCGGCGGGGCCCGTCGACGTGTTCGGCTCCGCCGACCGCTACCACGAGCAGGTCGCCGCCATGGTGAAGACCGGTGTCCTGCGCGACGAGGGCATGATCTACTTCGACGCCCGTCTCTCCGCCGCCTACCCCACCGTGGAGATCCGCGTCGCGGACGTGTGCCTGGACGCCACCACCCCGGTGCTGATCGCCGCCCTCGCCCGCGCTCTCGTGGAAACCTCCGCACGGGCCTGGCAGGACGGGACCCCGCCCCCCAGGATCGGCACCGGCCTGCTCCGCCTCGCATCGTGGCGCGCGGGCCGGTCGGGCCTGGACGGCCCGCTGCTCCACCCCTGCACGATGACCGAGACCTCGGCCGACGACGCCGTCCACGCCCTCTACCGGCACGTCCGCGAGGCGCTGATCGAGCACGGCGACGACGACCTCGTGCGCGAGACCCTCCCCCGCCTCCTGCGGGAGGGCAACGGCGCCCGCGCCCAGCGACGGCTGTTCGACGAGACGAAGGACCTCGCGCAGGTCGTGACACGGTGCGCCGAGCGCACCACGCACAGCTGACGGCGTGACGCCGGGCCGGGCGGGTCAGCGCCTCGGCAGCCGGTGCAGGACGACCTCCCCGATCGCCCCGTCCGCCACCTCGCACGTCAGGTACGTGCAGTACGGCTGCCTCCTGCGGTCCGTCGGCGAGCCGGGGTTCAGCAGCCGCAGGCCGCCCGCGCGGGTGTCCCAGGGGATGTGGCTGTGGCCGAAGACCAGGACGTCCAGGTCGGGGTGGAGCGCGGCGCAGCGCGCCTGACGGCCCCGTGCCGGGCCCGTCTCGTGGACGACACCGAACCGCAGGCCGCCCAGCTCGGCACGGGCCACCTCGGGCAGCCGTGCGCGCAGTCCGGGGCCGTCGTTGTTGCCGTACACGCCGATCAGGCGCCGTGCGCGGTCCTCCAGCAGGTCGAGGGTGGCCACGTCGACCCAGTCCCCGGCGTGGATCACGACGTCGGCACGCCCGACCTCCTGGAGTAGCTCCTCCGGCAGCCGTTTCGCCCGCAGCGGCACATGGGTGTCCGAGACGAGGAGCAGCCGCAGCGCGGAGGCCGGTGTCCCTGCCGTGCGGTCGTCCATTCCCTGCCGCCTTCCGTCGGGGGCGCTGCGCCGGACCGGGGCCGGCACACTCCGGAGTGCGTCGGTACGCCCGGGCGCCCCGTGGCCCTCCCCGGCCGGCCTGCGCCGTCCGCGCCGCGGCCCGGGCCCGGTCATGCTCCGAAGAGCACCCGTGCCCCCGGTGTCCCGTGACCCTCCGCGGACCCCGCCTCAGCCGTCAGGACGCCGTCACGCCGCGTCGCGTGACGCGGCGGCCTCCTCGCCGGCCGGGCCGCGCAGTCGTGCCTCGACCCGGTCGCCGGTGACCCGGGCCTCGAAGGCCGGCTGCGGCGCCGTCGCGGGACCGCGCACGTTCCAGCCGTCCTCCAGACGGAAGACGCTGCCGTGCCAGGGGCACCGCACGCAGCCGTCCTCGACCGTGCCGCCGGAGAGCGGGCCGCCCATGTGGCTGCACGCGTCCGCGAGCACGTGCACCCGGTTTCCGCTCTCGCGCACCACGACGACGGGGACGTCGTCCACCTGCCGCCGGACCGGCTGCCCGACGGGCAGGGCGGAGAACGTCCCGAGGTCGTGCCAGCCGGGCTCCACCAGTTCCGGCACCGCCTCGGCGTGGTTGGCGCCGGAAGCCTGCCGGTAGGCCATGTGGCCGCCGATCGCCCCGCCGAGGCTCACGGCGGCCAGGCCGGCGAACCCGAGGGCTTTGCCCAGGGTGGTGCGTCCGCGCGACCGTGCGACGAGGGAGCCCGTGTACAGCCACACCCCGGTGATATTGGCGGCCGCGTGCACGAGCCCCACCCTCATCTGGCGGCGCTGGAGCTCGGCCCAGTCGACCCAGCCCGCCGCGGCCGCCGGGGCGGCGGCCGCGAGCCCCACGCCGATCAACGCGCTCGCGGCCCGCCGCTGCCCCGGCAGGAGGTCGAGAACGGCGGCCGAGAACCAGGTGCCGACCGGCACCTGCACCATCAGCGGATGAACGGGATGGCCCAGCCAGCGGCCGTGCAGCACATCCCTCCCGCCGCCCAGGGGGATCGCGTGGACGGTGTCACGGACACGGTCCGCCACGCCGTCCAGGGCTTCCGCCCGCTCCAGGCGGTCCATGCCCCTGAGAATCCTGCCTGGGCCCGCAGCCGAGGGGAGAAGGCTCTTCATCGCCCGCTGCACTGATCCACCCATGGAGGCACCACCCTCGTGGTCCGGTCGACGTGTCATGGACGACGGGTAACCGTTCGACGCCCCGCGAAACGGCCCGGGGCCCCTTCCCCTCCCTGCCGGGGGCCGCCGAAGGGACGGGCGACGGCAGCGGCCCGCAGCCGAGGCGAGCGGACCGTTCACGGTCCCCGCCCCGCTGACCGCGGGGCTCCTGCCCCTCGGCTTCAGTCGCTGTGCCAGGTGGTGGCGTTCCGGGGGTCCTCGCGGGAGGTGCGGAAGGAGTTGACCGGGTGATCGTGGTCGGCGTAACCGAAGGCGATGCCCGCCACCACACGGCGGCCGGGCGGGACGCCGAAGTGGTCGCGGAGGACGTCCGAGTACGAGGCGAGAGCGGCCTGCGGGGCCGCGGCCAGGCCGAGACTCTGCGCGGCCAGCAGGAAGGTGCCGATGTAGAGACCGCAGTCGACGGCCCCGTAGACACCGAGGTCCGCCTCGGTGGTGACGACGGCGACGTGCGGTGCGTCGAACAGCTCGAAGTTGCGCAGCAGTTGGCGCAGCCTCGCCTCCCGGTCCTCCTTGCCGATCCCGAGGCTGTCGTAGAGCCGGCGGCCGCACTCCCGGCGGCGTTCCCGGTAGGCGCCGGTGTACTGCGCGGGGAAGGGGAAGTCGGGGGAGGCCGGACTGCTCCGGACGTGTGCCATGAGCCGGGTGCGCAGGCGGTCGGTGGCGGCGCCCTCGGTCAGGTGCACGTGCCAGGGCTGGGTGTTGCACCAGGACGGGGTCCGCTGGGCCAGGCGCAGGAGTTCCCCGACGACCTCCCGGGGGACGGGGTCCGGCCGGAACTGGCGGCAGGTGTACCGGTCCGTGAGCATCCGCTCCAGAGCCCGGTGCAGGGCCGCGTCGATGCCGGCGGTGCCGGTGTCCGTCTCCGGGTGGGTGCTGGTCGGCTTCAACGGGCCCTCCGGCGCCTGAGGTCTCATGTCGAGACCGCACTGTAGCGGGAGCGGGGCCGGCGGGCTCCGCCCGGTGATCACCGGGCGGAGCCCCGGCGCCGCCCGTCCTGGCGGACGGCCTCGTACCCGGAGGGCTCCAGGTCTTCTCCGCACTCCGCACCGCCTCGCACGGCTCCGGCCCGGCCGCCGAAGTGGCCGCGCGGCGCTACTGCCATGTCGCGGTGTCGGGGTCGATGCCGTGGGCGCGCGCCGCGGCGTCGACGAGGTGACGGAACCAGGTGGCGAGGCCGGGCCGGACGCCGTCGTAGTGGGCGGCGAACCCCGGGTCGGCCTCGTACCTGCGGGCGAGGCAGACCTGCATCTGTCTCGTGAGCGGAAAGTACGCGGCGAAGACTTCCCGGTGCCGTTCGACGAGCCGATCCGCCTCCGGGCTTCCGGGGGCGACACCGGCGTCCATCGCGTCCCCGAGATCCCGGTCGAGGCCGGCGACGGCGTCGGTGACGGCCTGCCATTCCGCCGGTCCACGCGCGGCCGAGCGTTCGGCGTACTGCTGCCACTGGGGTGTGTCCCCGTAGCGCCGGCGGGCCCGGGCAGGCCAGTCCGGGTCCCACGCGGGGCCGAAGACCGCGGCCTGCTGCTCGACCGTCAGCAGCAGACCGCGTTCGTGGGCGTCGATCATCCGGTCCACCTGGGCGCCGAGCTGCCGGAGGCGGTCCATCCGCTCGGTGATCCGGCTGCGCTGCGCGCGCAGCGCGCCGAGCACGTCGGCCGCCGAGTCGTCCAGGACGGCGCGGATCCCGTCCAGTCCGAGACCGAGCTCCCGGTAGACGACGATGCGGTGCAGGCGTTCCAGATCGGCGGCGGTGTAGAGCCGGTATCCGGCGTGCGTGCGCAGCGACGGCCGTGCCAGGTCGATCTCGTCCCAGTGGTGCAGCGCGCGGACCGTCACCCCCAGGCTCTTCGCGACCTGGCCGACCGTCAGGCCGTCGTCGCCGGTGGCATCAGGCATGCTCCTCATTGTCGCCGTGGCCGGCGGCCGGTGGGCGGATACCGATGGCCTCGAGATTCCGTGCCTCCTGACTCGCCGGATCGAAGGGCTTGGCCGCGGTGAGGACGATCCGTGCGTTCTCGGGGGTGATCACCGCGACATCACGGGTGTTCCAGGGGGTGTCCCGTGGGCCGTCGGCCGATCCGGGGCGTACGGCCCGGCAGGCCTCGGCCACGGAGTCGATCTGGCCGAGCACGCACGAGAAGCTGATACTCATCGCCGGTGCCCGGTCCGGAACGCCGGGCGCCGCGAGGAGGAGCACGTCCTGGAACGCCCACCGGCGCAGATGCACCAGTGTGCCGGGGATGCCGAAGAGTTCGAAGAACCCGAGCCCGCGGGTCCAGAAGTCCACCGACGCCGCGAGATCGTTCGTGGGGATCGTGGCGAAGGCCGGCATTCCGTAGATGCCGCGGAACGGCTCCGGCGGAACCGCGTCCGGGCCGGGAGGGGGTACGGGACTCATCTCGAACGCGTTGTAGTAGTCGCTCATGGGCTCCACCCTCCGGCCTCACGCGGCGTGAGGGTCAAGCCGGTGCGTGGCGTGCTTGCGCAGGAGCTGCCCGCCCGGGGACGGCGGGATGCGGCGCGCACCGGATCGGCCCCGAAGGCGACGGCGGCCCGACCGCTCAGCCCGCGGGTGGCACCAGCCGGAAACGGACGCAGACGATGTCCGTCCCGTCGGTGACCGCGTGGCCCGCGCTCCTCCAGTACGCGATGTGCACCTCGCGCCAGTGCCCGAGGCTCCGGGAACCCTCGCCCTCCGCCTGCGCGAAGTCCCAGGACACGTCACCGAAGGCGACGACCTCGACGGATTCGACCTCCACCTCGGCGACGCGCTCGCCTTCGCTGCCGACCAGCACCAGGCGTTCGCCCACGGACTCGGGCTCCTCGCCCTCCGCCCGGTAGTCGGCTTCCAGCAGCCCCGCGGTCGCCCGCTTGGCTCCCGACAGGACGAGCGCGTTCAGGCGGTCGCGCAGCTCTCCGGGGACGCCGAGGTCCAGGGTGCGCAGTCCGCCGATCCGAGGCCACATGATCGCGAGCCTACGACACGCCCCGGCCGAGCAGCGTCCGCACGGCGGGCTGCGCCCCGACCACTGCCTCCGGCGCCCGGGGTCGCCTCCTGCCGTCGCTTCACGGGGGCAGCGGTGGTCCGGAGCGACACCACCCTGCGCACACGCCGTGCGCCGGCGCGGTGAGCCGGCCCCCGGGGGCAGTGCCTCCAAGGCCCGGCCCTCCGGGCGGCGGCGGGCGGATCGCGGCCGTGCCGCCGCCGGCCGGGCCGCACGACGGCACGGTCCGCGGTGGCACCGGATTCACCGCACCCGCGTCATCGTCCGACGGAGCCGTCGATCTGTTCCCGCAGGATGTCCGCGTGGCCGGCGTGCCGGGCGGTCTCCTCGATCATGTGCACCAGCACCCAGCGCATCGACGGCGGCGGGGTCTCGCGCAGCGAACGGACACCGGGGCGGTCCAGGTCGGTGCAGGCCCGGACGACCTCGTCGGCCCGGGCGATCGCCTCGCGATAGGCGTCCGCCAGGTCCGACGCGGTGTCGTCGGCGGACACCGCGCCCTCGTCGTCCCAGGGCTCGCGGTCGGCGCCCGCGTAGGCCCAGACGAACCAGTTGAGTTCGACGGCCGTGAGGTGCTTGAGCAGTCGCAGCAGGCTGGTCCCGGAGGGGACGCCGGCGGTGCGGACCGCCGGCTCCGGCACACCGGCCGCCTTCGCGAGGACGGACTCGCGCAGGTAGTCCAGGAAGGTCAGCAGGGTGGTCTTCTCATCGGCGTTCAGGCCGGGCGGACGAAGGTCGGGGCGGGGCTGCGCAGTCGTCATGGCGGAACCGTAGAGGATCGGCGCAGGCCGTCGGCGGGCCTTTGCGTCAGTGCTCGCGCGACGGGTGCGCGGTGTGCGCGAGGGCGGGGCCGGCGTGCTCGTCCACCGGGAACGGTTCTGCGTACCCGGCATGCGGCCCGGTACCGGCGATGTCCGGCGTGCCCGGCGGCCGACCGCCACCGGGCGTCCGCCGGGCGCCGCTTCGGGCTCGCCGTCGACCCCGGTCAGCGCACTCTTCCGCGCGGCTTCAGTGCCACCGGCGGGAGGTCGGGGGCGGACAGCCGGTCGCCGTCGTAACCGCGGACCTCGCCGAAGCGGGAGCTGTCCGTCCAGTCCTTGCGGGCCTGTTCGACCTCTTCGTGGCTGCGGCCGATGAAGTTCCACCACATCACGATCTCCTCCTCGAACGGCTCCCCGCCGAGGAGCATCAGGCCCGCGTCGGAGGTTGCCCGCAGGGGGAGTTCGGTGCGGCCGCAGCCCAGGTAGAGCATGGAGCCGGGGAGGACCGGGACGCCGTCGACGTCGGCCTCGCCGGACATGGCGAGGACCGCGTACTCGAAGTCGGGGTCCAGGGGCAGGCGGGTCCGCGTGCCCGCCGTCAGGGCGAGGTCGGCGCCGACGATCGGGGTGTAGGCCGTGCCGGGGGACCGGGCGCCGTCGAGGGTGCCCAGGACGACCGTGGCCGTGAGGCCGGGGGCGGTGACCCGGGGCAGGTCGGTGTGGTGCTCGAAGTGCGGTTCGACGTGGCGGTGCGCACCGGGCAGGGCGACCCACAGCTGGGCGCCGTGCAGGAGGCGGGCGTGCTGCTTCGGGCTCTCCTCGGAGTGGCTGATCGCCCGGCCGGAGGTCATGAGTCCCAGTTCGCGAGGCCGGATCGTGGCGAGCGATCCGGTGCTGTCCCGGTGCAGCACCTCGCCGTCGTGGAGCCAGCTGACCGTCTGGAGGCCCATGTGCGGGTGGGGCGGGACCTGCATGCCGGGCTCGTCGGCGATGTCGTCGGGACCGTAGTGGTCGACGAAGGCCCAGGCGCCGACCATGCGCCTGCCGAGGTTGGGCAGCAGCCGGCGGACCTCGGTGGACTCCCCGAGCTGGACACGGCGGGGGCTGAGGAGTTCGCGGACGGGCTCGGCGACGACGAACCCGCGACCGCCGCAGACGGACGGGGCGGGCTGACGATCGAGATTGCTCATGGCGCACAACCTAATTGCCGGGGCGCCCGCCCGGGGCCCCCGGGGTGCCGTTTCGCGGTGCGGGAATGTGCGGCTCCGGCATGGCGTTCACGAGGTCGTCCGACCCCGTCACCAGGAAGGTACGCAGGTGAGCGAGAGCTACTTCGAGTTCGGGACGCCCGCCGAGCGGTGGGACCGGGCGCAGATGTTCTTCGATTCCAAGGAGTACATGACGGCGGCCAGGATCCTGAGCGGTCTGGTCGAGGAGGCGCCGGAGCAGGTGGCGCCGCGGCTGCTGCTGGCGCGCGCCTACTACCACTCCGCCCGCCTCGGCAAGGCCGAGACCGAGCTGCGGGCCGTGCTGGAGCGTGACCCGGTCGAGCACTACGCGCGTCTGATGCTGGGCCGCACGCTGGAGCGTCAGGGCCGGGCCGAGGAGGCCGCGCCGCATCTGCGGCTGGCCGCCGCGATGTCGGGCGACGTTCCCGGGGTGTGACCCCGCACGCTTCCGGTGCCACGGGCGCACGCCCGTGGCACCGGACCCCGCCGCCCCGGCGTCGCCGGGAGCGGACGACGGGCCCCCGGTGCGGGGCGGGTGAGGGGCTTTCAGGACGTGCCGGCGCCTTCCCGGCCCCGGGGTGCCGGCGCCCGGCGGGTCAGGCGAGCAGCCAGGCGATCGCCGAGAGCGAGGCCGTCGACAGCACGGTGGACAGCAGGACGGCGTCCCTGACCAGGCCGGTGTCGAGACGGTACTCGGCGGCGTAGACGAACGCGTTCTGGGCGGTCGGCAGTCCGGCGCAGAGGACGACGGCGAAGAGTTCGTGGCCGTCGAGACGGAACACCCAGCGGGCGAGGACGTAGGCGAGCAGCGGGTGGACGACCGTCTTCATGAGGACGAGGACGTACCGTTCGGCCCGCCGGGCCCCGGCCGCCGGCTGCGCCGGTTCGCCGCTGTCCGGCGCCCGGGCCTTGTCCGTACGGCCGTTGAGCGACAGGCCGAGGGCGAAGAGGGCGGCGGGGACGGCCGCGCCGCCGAGCATCTCGACGGGCGCGGTCGCCTCCGGGGGCAGGCGCAGGCCGAGCGCGGCGACGGCGGTGCCGGCCGCGGAGGCGGCGATGACCGGGTTGCGCAGCGGCAGGAGCAGCAGCCGCAGCGGGCGGCGGCGTTCGCCGCCCGTGTCGAGCTCGATCAGGGCGATGATCACGGGTGTCACGAACAGCGTCTGGAACAGCGCGGCCGCGATGACGAAGGAGGCGTCGCCGAGCAGCTGGACGGCGACGGGGATGCCGAGGTTGGCCGAGTTGACGTAGGAGCCGGCCATCGCGCCGATGGCGCGGTCCGCCGGGCGTCTGCGGAACACCCGGCGGCCCAGCAGCAGTCCGGCGGCGAACATCAGCAGCAGGCTGAGGGCGAACACCGCGACCCCCGGGGTGGCCAGCCGGGAGAGCCCCGCCCGCGAGAGCGTCAGGAACAGCAGGGCCGGCATGGCGAACGCGAAGGCGAAGCGCGCCAGCACGAACTGCGCCTGCCCGCCGAGCACATCGAGGCGCCCGGCCGCCCAGCCGGCCGCGGTGATCGCCCAGATGGGCAGGAAGCCGGAGAGCACGTCCACCCGGTCAGCATGCCGGAGCGTGATCGGCTTCCGGCGGCCGGGGTCAGCCGCGGTACGCCTCCAGCAGCCGCAGCCACACCTCGCTGATGGTCGGGAACGCGGGAACGGCGTGCCAGAGCCGCTCGATCGGCACCTCGCCCGCGACGGCGATCGTCGCCGAGTGCAGCAGCTCGCCGACGCCGGGGCCGACGAACGTCACGCCGAGCACGATCTCGCGGTCCAGGTCGACGACCATGCGTGCGTGGCCGCGGTAGCCCTCCGCGTAGAGCCCGGCGCCGGCGACCGATCCGAGGTCGTGGTCGACGGCGCGCACCCGGTGGCCCGCCCGCTCCGCCTCGGCGAGGGAGAGTCCGACGGCGGCGGCCTCGGGGTCGGAGAAGACCACCTGCGGGACGGCCGCGTGGTCGGCCGTGGCGCTGTGCGCGCCCCAGCGGTCGGTCTCCAGCAGGGGCACCTTCCGGGCCCGTGCCGCGATCGCGGCGCCGGCGATCCGGGCCTGGTACTTGCCCTGGTGGGTCAGGAGGGCGCGGTGGTTGACGTCGCCCACCGCGTACAGCCAGTCCGTTCCCTCGACGCGGCAGCTGTCGTCGACGGTCAGCCAGGAGCCGTCCGTGAGATCCACCGACTCCAGTCCGATACCGGTGGTCCGCGGGGCGCGGCCGGTGGCGAAGAGCACCTCGTCCGCCTCCACGCTGCTGCCGTCGCCGAGCACCACGGTGACGGGACCGGTGGAGCCGCCGGGGCGGTCCACGGCGGCGACCGAGGTGTTCAGGCGGACGTCGGCGCCCGCCTCCCGCAGGGCCTCGACCACGTGCTCGCCGACGAAGGATTCCATGCGGGGCAGTACGCCGCCGTCGCGGACGAGGAGGGTGACCCGGGAGCCGAGCGCCTGCCAGGCGGTGGCCATCTCGACGCCGACGACGCCGCCGCCGACGACGACCAGGCGGCCGGGGACTTCGCGGGCGCTGGTGGCCTCGCGGCTCGTCCACGGCCTGGCTCCGGCGAGGCCGGGCAGGTCGGGGAGGACGGCGCGGCTGCCGGTGGCGACGACGACGGCGTGGCGGGCCGTGAGCAGATGGTGCTCCTTCTCCGCCCCGTCCACGACGACGCTCCGCGGGCCGTGGAGCCTGCCGTGACCGCGGTAGAGCCGTACGCCGATCGACTCCAGCCATTCGGCCTGGCCCGCGTCGTTCCAGTCGCCTACGCGTTCGTCGCGGCGGGCGAGCACGGCCTTGGCGTCCAGCGGTCCCTGCACGGAGCCGGAGAGTCCGGGCACCCGGCGGGCGTCGGCGCGGGCGAGCGCCGGGCGCAGCAGCGCCTTGCTCGGGACGCAGGCCCAGTACGAGCATTCGCCGCCGATCAGTTCGCTCTCCACCACGGCGGTGCTCAGGCCCGCGGCCCTGGTCCGATCGGCCACGTTCTCCCCCACGGGGCCGGCTCCGAGCACCACGACGTCGTATTCCACAGCTTGGGTCATAGGGTCAGTCTGATGCGGGGTGTGCGTCATGGCCACATGGGCAGGGGCAGGAATAGCAGCGTCCCGGGCACCGTTGTGCGGGGCGACTCCACCGGACGTCAGCGAGAGGTAGACAGGCCATGAGCACGCTAGAGCTCACCAAGGAAAACTTCGATCAGGTCGTGACGGACAACGACTTCATCCTGATCGACTTCTGGGCGTCCTGGTGTGGCCCCTGCCGGCAGTTCGCGCCTGTCTTCGAGGGCGCGTCCGAGCGGCACCAGGACCTCGTCTTCGCCAAGGTGGACACCGAGGCGCAGCAGGAACTGGCGGCCGCCTTCGAGATCCGTTCCATTCCGACGCTGATGATCGTCCGCGACAACGTGGCCGTGTTCGCCCAGCCGGGGGCGCTGCCGGAGGCGGCGCTGGAGGACGTGATCGGCCAGGCCCGCGCGCTGGACATGGACGAGGTGCGCCGCTCGATCGAGACGGCGCAGAAGAACGGCGCGGAGGGCGCGCCGGGCGGGCAGCAGGCGGGCGGCGAAGCCACGGCCTGAGGCCGCGTCCCGACCTGAACGGCCTGTGGCGGCCGGAGCACCGACACCGGTGCTCCGGCCGCCGCCGTGTGCGCGCCCGGGGGGCGGCGGGCGAAACGGGGTCACCCGCGTGCGGGGCCCCGTGACCGGAGCGTCGGGGCGTCAGCGTTCGAGGACGAGGGCGAGGCCCTGGCCGACGCCGATGCAGAGGGCCGCGAGGCCCGTGCCGGAGCCTGCGGCGGCGAGCTGGTGGGCGACGCTGCCGGCCAGCCGGGCACCCGACGCGCCGAGCGGGTGGCCGATGGCGATGGCCCCGCCGCGCGGGTTGACGACGGCCGGGTCGAGTTCGGGCCACTCGGCGAGGCAGCCGAGCGACTGCGCCGCGAAGGCCTCGTTGAGCTCGAACGTGGTGAGGTCGGCGAACGACCGCCCCGCCTTGGCCAGCGCCTTCGTCACCGCCTCCACCGGACCGAGCCCGAAGAGCTGCGGCTCGATGCCGGTGACGGCCGAGGCCCGGACGCGGGCGAGCGGTTCGCGGCCGGTGGCGCGCAGCCCCTCCTCGTCCACGAGGAGCAGGGCGGCGGCGCCGTCGTTGAGCGGGGAGGCGTTGCCCGCCGTCACGGTGCCCTGCGGGCGGAACGAGGGCTTCAGCTTGGCGAGGGCCTCCATCGACGTGGAGTCGCGGATGCATTCGTCCCGTGCGAGGTCCACGCCGGGCAGCGGGACGACCTCGCCGTCGTAGAGCCCTGCGGCCCAGGCGTCGGCCGCCTTGCGGTGGCTGGCGAGGGCGAAGGCGTCCTGCGCCTCGCGGCCGATGCCGTGCTTGTCGGCGACGAGTTCGGCGCCTTCGCCGAGCTGCACGGTCCATTCGGCGGGCATCCGGGGGTTGGTCATGCGCCAGCCGAGGGTCGTGGAGTGGAGCTGCTGGTGGCCCGCGGGGAAGGCACGTTCGGGCTTCTGCATCACCCACGGGGCCCGGGACATGGACTCGACGCCGCCGGCCACGGCCACGGAGGCGTCGCCGAGCGCGATGGCGCGGGCGGCCTGGACGACCGCCTCCAGGCCGGAGCCGCAGAGCCGGTTGACCGTCACACCGGGGACGCCGACCGGCAGGCCGGCGAGGAGTACGGCCATCCGGGCGACGTCGCGGTTGTCCTCGCCCGCCCCGTTGGCGTCGCCGAAGATGACGTCGTCGATCCGGGCCGGGTCGAGTTCCGGTGTGCGGTCGACGAGTGCCCGGACGACGTGGGCCGCGAGGTCGTCGGGACGGACGGAGGAGAGCGCGCCCCCGAACCTGCCGATGGGTGTACGGACGGCGTCGACGATGTAGACGTCGCGGATGCTCATCGAAATCTCTCCCGGCGGCCGGGACCGTTGTTCGCCTGGTGAACGATGGTCCACAAATCGAGTCGCCAGAGTGTGGGGCCGGTGCGGCGGGTTGTCAACGGCCCACCGGGCGTCCCCGGGCCGCGGGCCGGCCCGGACGCGGAGGAGGCGGCGGGCCGCCGGCCCGGTCAGAGCCGGTCGGCGTCCACGACGCGGACCGTCAGGCCGTAGTCCAGCTCCGCGCCGTCCACCAGCAGCGCCTCCACGGCGCGCGTCGTCGGGTCGATGTCGGCCTCCACCCCGTCGCCGACGTAGCGGGGGTAGCCCGAGGCGCCCTGGCGGCCGGTGGCGTCGACCACGGCCGAGCGGATGGCGCTGTCGGCCGCGGCGACCGGATCGTCGCCTTCGACGTGCTCGGGGAGGACAAGGATGCCGAAACGCTCCGGTTCGTTGCTCATGGGGCGACGGTAGACACCCGCCCCGTCGGCCGCATGTCGTCACCCGCCGGGCAGCGCGTGTCAGCTGGACTCGCGGTGGACGGCACGGGCGGCCATGAGGTCGTGGTGCTCCGGCTCGGCGGCCGGCTCCCGGACCATGCGGTCCACGATCTCGGCCAGCCGCCGTCCGCTGACGGTGTCGACGCGGACGGTGCTCAGCCGCGGGCGCAGCAGTCTGCCGAGCAGCAGGTCCCCGGCGCCGATCACGGCCGTCTCGCGGGGCACGTCGACGCCCTCGTCCTGGAGCGCGCGCATCAGCAGCATCGCGTACTCGTCGTCGAAGGCGAAGACGCCGTCGAGTCCCGTCAGGCGCCAGCGGGCCGCGAGGGCGGCGGCCGACTCCTCCTCGTACGCCATCGGCAGCGCCACCGTCCGCGCCCCGGTGCCGTCCGCCGCCGCGCGGGCACCCTCCAGGCGCAGATGCGCACAGTGCGCCGGGCCCGGTTCGTGGGGGACGACCACGCCGATGGCCCGCCTGCCGCGGTGGATCAGGTGGCCGACGGCCGCCGCTCCGATCCGGCGTTCGTCCAGGGCCAGGAAGTGCGCGCCCTGGGTCGGGTGCGGTCCGAGGGTGACGACGGCGCGCGCTCCGGAGCGCCGGAGCAGACTCACGCCATGCGCGGTCGGCTGGGTGCCGCCGGGGCAGACGACGGCGACCGGGCGCAGTTCGGCCCAGGCGCGGGCGGCCTCGTCACCGTCGAGGCCGAGGCCGCCGTACTCGACGACCGTGTACTCCAGGCGTCTCAACTCGCCCTGGAATTCGTCATAGAAGCGCACGGGCAGCGGGCCGGCAGGGAGCCGTGCGGAGGGCATGACCACGGTCCTGGTGTGTCCGGCCCGCAGGCTGCGGGCGGCCGCGTGGGGGACGTAGCCCAGCTCCTCGGCGGCCGCGCGGACCCGCAGCCGGGTCGGTTCGCTGATGCGCACGGCGGCGGTGTTGTTGAGGACGTACGAGACGGTGGCCCGGGAGACTCCGGCCAGCCGGGCGACGTCGGCGCTGGTCGGGGCGGAGCGGCCCACGGGAGGTCGGGGTGTCTGGCTCATCGCCCTCGCCATCCTTCCAGAGCGCGCGTGCGCCCGGATCCGGGGATGGCCGGAAAAGTCCGGCGGCCGGCGGCACCCTGAGGGCACCGGGGGAAGGGTTGTCGCCCGGCCCTGCCCGGCTGCCGCGGGACACGGCGGGCGGCCGGCGGCAGCGCGTCGTACCCGGATGGCTGGATCCGGAAGGTCGTGCGGTTCTACGGTGTGCCGATGACGATCTCTCCCCGCCCGCCCGGTCCGCACCAGGACTCTCCCGGGGCCCTGCCGGCTCCCGGCCGTGACGGGCCGTTCGCGACGACCGAGGCCGTGCCGGCCGCCGTCGGCTCCGTGCGCACCTCGTACGCGCCGGACCGGGACGGGGCCCCGGACCCGGGCGAGATCGTCTGGACGTGGGTGCCGTACGAGGAGAACGACGGGCGGGGCAAGGACCGGCCGGTGCTCGTGGTGGCGCGCGAGGCGGCGGGGACGCTGCTCGCCGTGCAGCTGTCGAGCCGGGCGCACACCGGGGACCGCGAGTGGGTGGGCATCGGCACCGGTCCGTGGGACGGGGCGGGGCGCGAGTCCTGGGTGGATCTGGACCGGGTGCTCCGGGTCCACGAGGCGGGCATGCGGCGGGAGGCGGCGGCACTGGACCGCCCGCGCTTCGACCGGGTCGTGCACCGGCTGCGGGAACGCTACGGCTGGACCTGAACCGCGCCCCGGGCTCCCGGGCCCGCCCCGTCGCCCTGCGGGCCCGGGAGCCCGGCGAGGACGCGGCGGAACGCGCCCAGCGTCACCGCGCCGGCCGTGCGGTCCAGCACGGCGAAGACCACCTCGTCGAAGTGGCCCCCGAACCTGCCGTCCGGGCCCAGCAGGGCGCGGAAGGCGCCGGCCACCTCGGCGGGGTCGTTGCGGAAGACTCCGCAGCCCCAGGCCCCGAGGACGAGCCGCCGGTAGCCGCGGACGACAGCGGTCTCCAGGACGCGTTCGGCGCGGGCGGCGAGCGCCGCGGGGACGCGGTGCGCCTGGTCGGGGAAGCGGCGGGCGATGACGCCCGCGTTCGGTGCGGGGGAGGTCAGGAATCCGGCGAGGAACGGCTCGTCGAGCAGGGCGCCGCGGTCGTCCCGGAAGACGGGCACTCCCGGGGAGGCGATGACCCGGTCGGAGTAGAAGGGGCTGCGGTCGGCACGGTGGTGCTCGTAGTAGGCCGGGGCGCGCAGCAGGGTCGCGTACAGGGCGGAGGCCCGGCAGAGTGCCTCCTCCTGGGCCTGGGCGCCGTTGAGGTAGCCGCCGCCCGGGTTCCTGGCGGAGGCGAAGTTCAGGACGGCGACGGGGCCGGGGGCGGCGGACGCCAGGCGCCTCGCGGCCGCGGTGCCGGACTCGCCGGTCACCTCGAAGACCGTGGCGCGGCCGGTGTCCGGGACGGCGCCGAGCGGCTCCGGGCCGTACAGCGCGGTGCCCTCCAGCGCGGCGGCCACCGCCTTCCCCAGGTCGACCTCGCGGCCACCGGGCAGCCGGTACCCGCCCGCCGCGACGATCTCCTCCGTCTGCCGGGCGATCCCCCGCAATCGTGCGCTCATGACGACATGGTCGATGACCAGCCATGACGCGATCAACCGCATTTCCGCTCCTCACGGGCACTCTTGTGCGAACCGGCGGCGGTGGCTTTAGGTTGACAGAGTCCCTTCGCGGGATCCTTCGAGTGGAGGAGTGGCTCATGCATCCGCCAGATACCGACGGCTTCGGTCCCGGGATATCCGAGGACGAGGCCGAGGACCTGCTCCGATGTATCTGCTTCAAGACCGGCCCGCCCCGGGTGGTGGGTGTCGAGGTCGAATGGCTGGTCCATGATCTCGAACGACCCGCCGTCCCGGTGGACGCCGGGCGTCTGCGGGCGGCGTCCAACGACGTGCGCGCCCTGTCGCTGACCTCGGCCCTGACCTTCGAGCCGGGCGGCCAGCTGGAGCTCAGCTCCGCACCCGCCGCGTCCCTGACGGAGTGCGTCGATTCCACCGCCGCCGACCTGCGCGCCGTGCGCGCCGCGCTCCGCGCCTCGGGTCTGGCCCTCGCCGGATACGGCCTCGATCCCTGGCAGTCGCCGCGCCGGATGCTCCACGACCCGCGCTACGACGCCATGGAGCGGCATCTGGACCGCACCGGTCCGGCGGGGCGCACCATGATGTGCACCTCGGCCTCGGTGCAGGTCTCGCTGGACGCGGGCGAGGAGGAGCCCGGCCCCCTCGGGCACGCGAGGCGCTGGCAGCTGGCCCATCTGCTGGGCGCGGTGCTGCTGGCCGCTTTCGCCAACTCCCCCGCCCGCCGGGGCCGTCCCACCGGATGGCGGTCGACCCGGCAGGCCGTGTGGGCGGCCATCGATCCGGTGCGGGCACTGGCGCCCGCACCGTGGACGGAGCCGCGCGCCGCGTGGACGGCGCACGCGCTCGACGCGCCGGTGATGTGCGTACGCCGCGCCGAGGGCTCGTGGGACAGCCCCGAGGGGATGACCTTCCGCCAGTGGCTGCGGTCCGGGTCGCCGCGGCGCCCGACGCGGGAGGATCTCGACTACCACCTGACCACGCTGTTCCCGCCGGTCAGGCCACGCGGTCACCTGGAGCTGCGCATGCTCGACGCGCAGCCGGGCGACGACGGGTGGATGGTCCCCCTCGCCGTCACGACGGCCCTGTTCGACGACCCCGAGGCGGCGGAGCGGGTGTACCGGGCGGTCAAGCCGCTCGCCGAGTACGCGGGTTCCCTGCCGGCGCCGGTCAACCCGCTGTGGGTGACGGCGGCCCGCCGGGGGCTCGGCGACCCGGCGATCGGCACCGCCGCGGTCACCGCCTTCGACGCGGCTCTCGGCGCGCTGGAGCGCATCGGCGCCGCACCGGACCTGGTGGCGGCGGTCGCGGCGTTCAACGAGCGGTACGTGCTGCGGGGCCGGTGCCCGGCCGACGACCTGACCCTCCCGCCCGCGGTGAAGGAGCCTGTCATATGAGCGACCACCAGCAGACCCGCGCCGCCGGGACCGCGGCCGCCCCATCCGGCGGTTCCCCGCACGGCGACGCGCCGCTCGCCGGCGCCCGCGACCGGGCCCTCGACGCCCTGGTCGCCGCGCGCGCCCGCACGGCGCTGCTCACCTCGTGCGTCGACGACGGCGAACTGACCGCTCAGCACTCCCCTCTGATGTCGCCCCTGGTGTGGGACCTGGCCCACATCGGCAACCAGGAGGAGCAGTGGCTGCTGCGCACCGTCGGCGGCCGGGAGGCGCTCAGGCCCGAGATCGACTCCGTGTACGACGCCTTCGAGCACCCGCGCGCCAGCCGTCCCTCGCTGCCGCTGCTGGCGCCGGCCGAGGCCCGGCTGTACGCGGCGGACGTGCGCGGGCGGGTGCTGGACATCCTGGAGAAGGCCGAACTGGAGGGCGCCCCCCTCCTCGACGCGGCGTTCGCCTTCGGCATGATCGCGCAGCACGAGCAGCAGCACGACGAGACCATGCTCATCACCCACCAGCTGCGGCGGGGGCCGGCCGCGCTCACCGCGCCGGAGCCGCCGGACCCTCCGGCGGGCGCGCTGCCCGCCGAAGTGCTGGTGCCGGGCGGGCCGTTCACCATGGGCACCTCGACGGAGCCGTGGGCGCTGGACAACGAGCGCCCCGCGCACCGGCGGGAGGTGCCGGCGTTCTGGATCGACACGACACCGGTGACGTGCGGCGCCTACCAGGCGTTCATCGACGACGGCGGCTACGGCGAGCGCCGGTGGTGGGCCGACGAGGGCTGGGACCAGATCCGCCGGCACGGCATCGGTGCGCCGCTGTTCTGGCGGCGGGAGGGCGGGGTCTGGCTGCGGCGGCGCTTCGGGGTGACCGAGGAGGTGCCCGCCGACGAGCCGGTGCTGCACGTCAGCTGGTACGAGGCCGACGCGTACGCCCGCTGGGCGGGCCGTCGGCTGCCGACGGAGGCCGAGTGGGAGAAGGCGGCGCGGCACGACCCGGCGTCCGGCCGCTCCCGGCGGTACCCGTGGGGCGACGCCGATCCCGCTTTGGACCACGCCAATCTGGGGCAGCGCCATCTGCGGCCGGCCCGTGCGGGCAGCTACCCCGCCGGCGAGTCCCCGCACGGCGTGCGGCAGCTGATCGGCGACGTCTGGGAGTGGACGGCGAGCGACTTCCTGCCCTACCCCGGCTTCGTGGCCTTCCCCTACCGGGAGTACTCGGAGGTCTTCTTCGGGCCGGGGCACAAGGTGCTGCGCGGCGGTGCGTTCGGGGTCGACCGGGTGGCCTGCCGGGGCACGTTCCGCAACTGGGACCTGCCGGTGCGCCGCCAGATCTTCTCCGGCTTCCGCACCGCCCGGGACGCCCGCGCCGGGCAGGACGGTGCCTCCTGATGTGCCGGCACATCGCGGCGCTCGGGCCGCCTCTCCCGCTGGGGGAGCTGCTCGTCGCGCCGGAGCACGGGCTGTTCCGCCAGTCCTGGGCCCCGCGGCGGCAGCGGTACGG
This sequence comes from Streptomyces sp. T39, assembly GCF_008042045.1. Taxonomy (GTDB): domain Bacteria; phylum Actinomycetota; class Actinomycetes; order Streptomycetales; family Streptomycetaceae; genus Streptomyces. The sequence continues at coordinate 129,151 of NZ_RDBP01000044.1, read as the reverse complement.
CACGGTCAACGCGGACGGGTTCGGCGTCGGCTGGTACGCGGACGACGATCCGGTGCCCGCCCGCTACCGGCGGGCCGGACCGATATGGGCCGACCTGTCGTTCGCCGACCTCGCACGGGTCGTGCGCAGCCGGGCGGTGCTCGGCGCCGTGCGGGACGCGACCGTGGCGGGCGCGGACGGGGAGGCGGCGGCCGCGCCGTTCGCCTCCGGTCCGTGGCTGTTCTCCCACAACGGCGCGGTGCGGGGCTGGCCCGCCTCGATGGGGGAACTGGCGGACGCGCTGCCGGCCGCCGATCTGCTGTCGATGGAGGCGCGCAACGACTCGGCCCTCGTGTGGGCCCTGGTGCTCCAGCGGCTGCGGGCCGGTGACGGCCTGGGGCAGGCGCTGGCCGACACCGTGCGCGACACCGCGGCCGCGGCGCCGGACTCGCGGCTGAACCTGCTCCTCACCGACGGCCGTGCGATCGCGGCGACGGCGTGGGGCGACACCCTCTGGTATCTCACGGGCTCCGACGGCCGCACGGTCGTGGCGTCGGAGCCGTACGACGACGATCCGCGCTGGCAGGAGGTGCCGGACCGTACGCTGCTGACGGCGACACGGACGGACCTGCTGCTGACCGAGCTCAAGGAGTCCACCCGGTGAGCCCCTTCCTGCTGACCCGCACGATGCCCGAGGACACGACCGGTGCCGATCTGCGCGCCGATGTGCTGAACGGGCTGACCCGCACCCCGAAGGTGCTGCCGCCCAAGTGGTTCTACGACGCCCGCGGCAGCGAGCTCTTCGAGGAGATCACCCGGCTGCCCGAGTACTACCCGACCCGGGCGGAGCGCGAGATCCTCGCGGCGCGTGCCGGGGAGATCGCCGCCGCGACGGGTGCCCGCACCCTGGTGGAGCTGGGCTCGGGGTCGTCGGAGAAGACCCGCTTCCTGCTGGACGCCCTGCCACGGCTGCACACCTACGTCCCGGTCGACGTCAGCGAGAGCGCGCTGACGGGGGCCGCCGAGGCGCTGCTCGCGGAGCGTCCGGGCCTCGACGTCCACGCGCTGATCGCGGACTTCACGCGCGGGCTCGCCCTGCCCGGGACGCCGGGGCCGCGACTGGTGGCGTTCCTCGGCGGCACGGTCGGCAATCTGCTGCCGGCCGAGCGGGCCCTGTTCCTGCGGTCGGTGCGCGACCTGCTGGAGCCGGGCGACGCGCTGCTGCTCGGCACGGACCTGGTGAAGGACGAGGAGGTGCTGGTCCGGGCCTACGACGACGCCGCCGGTGTGACGGCGCGGTTCAACAAGAACGTGCTGTCGGTGATCGCCAGGGAGCTGGGCGCGGACGTGGACCCGGCCGACTTCGACCATGTGGCCGTCTGGGACCGGGAGCACGAGTGGATCGAGATGCGGCTGCGGGCCCGGTCCGCGCTGACGGTGAAGATCCGTGAGCTGGACCTGGTGGTGCCCTTCGCGGCGGGCGAGGAGATGCGGACGGAGGTGTCGGCGAAGTTCCGTCAGGAGGGTGTGCGCACCGAACTCGCGGCAGCCGGACTGGAGTTGTCGCACTGGTGGACGGACGGCGAGGGGCGGTTCGCGCTGAGCCTCTCGACGGCGAGCTGAGCGGAGCGCGCGAGGGAGCGGCGGTCGGTCCGGGGCCCGGGGAGGAGGGGCGGCAGCAGCCGGATCTCCGCGGTGAGCCGGGCGGCCGTCGCCACCCGCCACAGGGACAGGGCCAGCGGGTCGTCGCCGACGAACGCGGCGGCCCCGGTGGGCCCGTAGGACAGGCGCACGGGCCGTACGGCCGCGCCCGCGTCGAGCGCGGCCTGGAAGGCCGCCGGCCGGAACCGGCCCTGCCGGCGGCCGCACCAGGTGGAACCCTCGGGGAAGACGACGACCCGGGAGCCGTCGCGCAGCGCGGCGCTGATCGCGGCGACGGTGGCGGGCAGCGTCCGCAGCCGGTCCCGCTCGACGAAGAGGGTGCCGCCGCGGGCGGCCGCCGCGCCCAGCAGCGGCCAGCGGCGCACCTCGCTCTTGGCGAGCATGCGGCCGGGCAGGACGGCCGCCACCAGCGGGATGTCGAGCCAGGAGATGTGGTTGGCGACGACCAGTTCCGCGGGGCCGGCCGGCGGGTGCGGCGCGGGGTGCCCCGGCGGGACGCCGACGACGCTCACGCGGACGCCGAAGGCCCTGAGCACCGCCCGCGCCCAGCGTCCGGTCAGCCGGTGGCGCAGCGGGGCGCCGAGCAGGGCGGCCACCGGGGCGAACAGGATCCCCGCGGCGACGACCGCGAGGCCGGCGGTGAGCCGCAGGACGGCCCGCGCGGCACCGGCCGCCGGGCCGGTGCCGGCGGCGCACCGCTCGGGGGTGCAGGGCGCCGTGGGCTGCCAGACGCTCGTCACTGCGGGGCCAGGGACAGGAAGTGGCGCAGATAGCGGGGATCGGTGCGGCGCAGCGACAGCAGGACGTAGAGGTCGGCGACGTCGAAGTCCGGGTCGTGGGCGGGTGCTCCGCAGACCCAGGCGCCGAGGCGGAGGTAGCCGCGCAGCAGGGGCGGGAGTTCGGTGCGGCCCGCGGGCGGGGTGACGCCGGCCGCGTTCCACAGCCGGTGCGGGGTCACCCAGTACTCCTCGGGCGCCAGGTGGCGGGCGCGCACGGTGTTCCAGGTCGCCGCGGCGAGGGTGCCGCCGTCGGCGAGGGGCAGCGAGCAGCAGCCGGCGAGCCAGTTGTGGCCGGTGCGGGTCATGTAGCGGGCGAGTCCGGCCCAGATCAGCGCGATGACGGCGCCGTTGCGGTGCAGCGGGTGGACGCAGGAGCGCCCCACCTCGACGAGGTCGTGACGGATCGGGCCGAGCCGGGTGAGGTCGAACTCTCCCTCGGAGTAGAGGCGTCCGGCGATCCGGGCGCGCTCGGGCGGCAGGATCCGGTAGGTGCCGACGACCTCGCCGGTGGCGCTCTCGCGCACCAGGAGGTGGTCGCACCAGGCGTCGAACGCGTCGCTGTCCAGGCCCGGCTCGGGACCGCTCAGCAGCGCTCCCATCTCCCCGGCGAACACCTGGTGGCGCAGGCGCTGGGCGGCGCGCACCTCCTCCTGGTCGCGGGCCAGGGAGACGACGTACCGCTGGTCGCCGCCGGCTCCCGCCTGCGCCACCAGGTGTTCGCCGGGGAGATGGGAGCGCTGCTGAGCGGTCCCGAGC
>NZ_RDBP01000044.1:96165-125875 GCF_008042045.1 Streptomyces sp. T39 | reverse complement strand
GGTGGCCGGGGGCCGGTGCCGCGGGTGCGGTCGCACCCGCCGCACCGGCCCCGGTGGGCTGTTCGCCAGGATCCGGGCGAAGGGCCCTACGGCTGCTCCTGGATGTGGAGCGTGCTCACCTCCTCGGCGGTGAGCGCCTTGTCGTAGGCGTGGACCTGGTCCACGGCGCCGTGCCAGAAGTCGACGTTGTTCCCGCCCCACCTGGCACGTCCGACGGCCAGCGGGCCGGTGCTCACGTCGGCGGGTCCGGCGGCCGCGGTGGCGGCGAGCCGGCCGTCGAGGTAGAGGCGGATCTCGCCGGCCTCGCGGACGCCGACGAGGTGGTACCAGCGGCCGGTCTCCGGTGCGGTCTCGACCCGTGCGCGGTGGGCACCGGGGGTGCTGAAGGCGAAGGCGCCCTGACCGTACTGGAGGTAGAAGGGGTTCTCCTGGCGGCGGCCGTCCTGGCTGACGGCGGTCGCGTAGTTGGACGGCACGGAGTCCAGCTTCACCCAGGCGGCGACGGAGTAGTCGCCGGTGGTGTCGAGGACGGGGCCCTCGGTCTGGGCGAACTGGCCCTTGCCGTCGAAGGACAGGGCGCTGCCGCTGACTCCGGGCGCCCAGGTGGTGCCGTCGCCGAGGTGCAGGGGCAGGGCGTTGGGGCCGGTGTCCTTCGCGGTGGTGCCCCGACCCTCGTCGAGGGACCAGGAGCCGCCGCCCTTCAGCAGGTCGCGGTCCCCGGCGGCCGCGCCGGCGGCGATGACCTTGCGGTTGATGTCGCGGACGCGCACGGGGTCGACCTTGATCTCGCGGCGGTCGTACGTATAGAGGCCGTTGAGTTCGTTCTCCAGGTCGGAGATCTGGGTGTAGACGGAGCCGGAGAGTTCGGCGCCGGCGGCCTCCAGGTAGAACTTCTCGGTGTTCTCGACGTACTTGCGGGTCAGCGCCTCCTTGTCGGCGACGCCGCTGTAGATCACGGTCGGCGTGCCGGGCCACATGTGGCCGGGGGTGCGGAGGGTGAATCCGCCGTGCTCGCCGTCCATCGCGGCGCGGGTCCCGTCCGGGTGGGCCGGGTCGGTGTTGTTGTAGTCGTGGTGGTCGATGATGTCACCGCGGCCCGAGTCACCCTTGGAGTTGCAGCAGTTGACACCGCTGTGGGCGTTGACGACACGGGACGGGTCGGCGGCCTCGACCTGGTCGGTGATCCGTCCGGTGGCCTCGCGGTCCCACTCGCCCCAGCCCTCGTTGAAGACGATCCAGCCGATGACGGAGGGCGCGTCGTGGTGCTGGCGCATCATCTCGCGCCCCTGGTCGACGAAGGCCTTCTGGCCCGTCTCGTCGGTGTAGTTGCCGGAGACGAAGTCCTGCCAGACCAGCAGTCCGAGCTTGTCCGCGTGGTAGAACCAGCGGGCGGGCTCGACCTTGATGTGCTTGCGGACGGCGTTGAAGCCGAGCTTCTTGTGGGCCTCCAGGTCGAAGGCGAGGGCCTTGTCGCTCGGCGCGGTGTAGAGGCCGTCGGGCCAGAAGCCCTGGTCGAGCGTGGCGAGGGAGAAGACGGGCTTGTCGTTGAGGACCAGCTTCGGGTAGCCGCCGACCTTCTCGACGGCGATCTTGCGCATGCCGAAGTAGCTGTCGACGCTGTCGGAGGACCTGCCGTCGACGAGCTTCACGTCGAGGTCGTACAGGTACGGGTCGTCCGGGCTCCACAGCCGCCGGCCCGCCACCGGCAGGCGCAGTTCCTCGTTGGCCGGGCCGCTGACCCGGCCGACGACCTTGCCCTCGGCGTCCCGAGCGACGGCCTCGACACGGGCCTTCGGCGAGGCGGTGCCGGACCGGACGGTGACGGCGAGGCTGCTGGTGTCGATGTCCGGTGTGGTGACGATGTCGTCGACGGCGACGTCGGCGACCGGTTCCATCCAGACGGTCTGCCAGATGCCGGACGACTGGGTGTAGAAGATGCCGCCCGGGTTGGTGGACTGCTTGCCCATGGGCTGGTTGGCGCCGCCGGTGTCGGTGACGGCGACGACGATCTCCTGCGGTCCGCTGCCCTTGAGGGCGTCGGTGACGTCGGCGGTGAAGGCGTTGTAGCCGCCGGTGTGGTCGGCGACCTGCTTTCCGTTGACGAAGACGCGGGCGCGGTAGTCGACGGCGCCGAAGTTCAGCTTGAGGCGGTTGCCCTTGCCGACCTTCCAGCCCTTCGGGACCTCCACCAGCTTGCGGTAGAACATGTGGTCCTCGTGCCGCTCGATCCCGGAGAGCTGGGACTCGACCGGGAACGGCACGACGATCTTCTCGTCGAGGCTCTTGCCGAAGACCGGCTGCTCGCCCGCCTCGGCGCCGCTGAACTCCCAGGGGCCGTTGAGGTTCTGCCAGGCGCTGCGCACCTGCTGCGGCCGCGGGTACTCGGGGAGCGGCTTCCTGGTGTCGACCTTGTCGCCCCAGGGGGTGGTGAGGCGGTGGGTGGAGGTGTTGAGGGCCGAGCGGATGATCTCGGGCACCGTCTCGCCGCCGGCCGTGAGGCCGCCCTTGCCGTCGTAGGTGACGCGCACGGACTGGTTCTTCTGGATCGGCTCGCCGAGGGTGACCACGAGGGAGTCGCGGTCGCCGCGGGCCGCGGCCACGGACTTCACCGGCATGGCCGTGGTGTCGGCCTCGATCGTCAGGTGCTCGGCCAGGCCCCGGATGCCGGCGACCGCGTTCTCGAACCGCGCCCGCAGGGTGCGGCCGTCCTCGCCGACCGTCAGCTCGACGGGGTAGACCTCGAAGTCGGCGGGCGGGGTGAACGCCGACTCCGGCACCAGCTGCTTGGGCAGCGTGGGCGTGGACCAGCGCAGGAACAAGTTCGCGCCGCCGACGTCCTGGAACATCTCCATGCGGAAGTCGACCTTCTGGCCCGCCGTCAGCCGCACCGGCGCGCTGGTCTGCTCCCGGTCCCAGTCCCCCACCCAGTGGTCGATGACGGGCTTGCCGTCGATGAAGAGGCGGAAGCCGTTGTCGCCGATGCCGTAGAAGGTGTAGTCGCCGGTGGCCGGCGCCTCGATGCCGCCCGTCCAGCGGGCGGTGGTGTGCTCGGCCGCCCCGGTCAGCGTCTCGAAGGTGGTGGTGAGACCGGGAAAGTTGATCTGCGGGTCGAGCGAGGTGCCACCGAGCTCGGCGAAGTCCCGTGCTCCGGGTGCCGACATGCCGAAGTACTCGCCCTTGAGGCCGTGCACCTCGATGGCGGCCCTCTCGGAGGAGGAGGCGGACGCGAAGGTGCCGGCGGGCGGCTCGGCGGCCGCGGCCGTGGGCAGCAGGGCGCCGGTGGGCAGCACCAGGGCGGCCGCGGTCAGCAGCGCCCACAGTCTCGTTCGGGGGCGGGTCTGTCGTTGTGTCATCGAATCTTTCCTCGTACAGAGGGGATCGGAGCCGGACGGGCAGGGGGCCGGACCGGCTGAGGAGCCCGCGTCACGACGGCTGGACGCCGCGCGCCACGACGGACCGGCCGTCGGGGGGCGACAGGTGACGGACTCCTGCCGAGGGCATGGCACGGCCGGACACCGGTACGGGGGTGCCGGTGTCCGGCGCCGCAGGCCATTCCAACGATGGAAAAATGAGGTGCAGCGGAATGACAGCACGCCTCTCGGCGACTGTCCAGACCCCGCGCACCGACGAGTTGGGGCGATCGCCACAACCGGGCGCCACAGGGGAAGGACACGGTTTCGTCATGTACGCGAAACGTGCCGCAGAACTCTTGCAGCCCGAGCTCCGACCCGGTTATAACGTTGGAAAGCCGAAGCCGCCGACGTGCTCGTAGCGGCTCCGCGCCCCGTACCTCACCGGTTCGGGCGGACGGTGCACGTCTGCCGCGCACCCGGACCGGCCGGCTCCCGTCCACTCACCTTCCCCGCCAGACCGCACGCCACTCGGCGGTGCTGTCCCCCGCCAAGGAGTGTCCTCAGATGACCCTTCCGCAGAGATCACGCACGTTCGCCGTCGCCTGTGCGCTGGCCGCCGCCACCGTGCTGGCCGTGTCCGGCTGCGCCAAGTCGGAGACCTCTGACAGCGCCGGCGGCGACAGCAGCCAGGCCGCCCAGGCGGCCGAGACCCCGGCGGCGTCCTCGGGCGACGGCTGCACCCTCGAGACGTACGGCGCGCCGAAGCTCGACCTGAAGAACGCCGTCGTCGGCTTCTCCCAGTCCGAGAAGGAGGCCAACCCGTTCCGGATCGCCGAGACCCAGTCGATCAGGGACGAGGCCGCCAAGCTCGGCGTCAGGAAGCTGCTCACCACCAACGCGCAGTCCCAGCTGTCGAAGCAGATCAGCGACATCCAGGACATGCTCTCCCAGGGCGCCCAGTTCCTGATCGTCGCGCCGCTCAACTCGGACGGTCTGGAGCCCGCGTTCCAGGCCGCCGCGGCGAAGAAGGTGCCGGTCCTCACCATCGACCGCAAGGTCAACGCCACGGCGTGCAAGGACTACCTGGCCTTCCTCGGCTCCGACTTCGTCGAGCAGGGCAAGCGCGCGGCCGACGCGATGATCAAGGCCACCGACGGCAAGGGCAAGGTCGCCATCCTGCTCGGCTCGTCGGGCAACAGCGTGACGACCGACCGGACCAAGGGCTTCGTCGACCAGGTGAAGGCCGAGGCCCCCGGGCTGGAGATCGTCGCCCAGCAGACCGCCGAGTTCGCCCGCGACAAGGGCCAGCAGGTCATGGAGCAGCTGATCCAGTCCAAGCCGGACATCACCGCCGTCTACGCCGAGAACGACGAGATGGCGCTGGGTGCGGTCACCGCGCTGAAGGCGGCCGGGAAGAAGCCCGGAAAGGACGTCAGGATCGTCTCCATCGACGGCACCCGCAACGCGATCCAGGCTCTCGTGAACGGCGAGCTCAACGCCGTCATCGAGTCCAACCCCCGGTTCGGCCCGCTCGCCTTCGCGACCGCGCAGAAGTTCTACTCGGGCGAGGGGATCCCCGAGGACGTCATCATCGCGGACCGCGCCTACGACGCGGCCAACGCCAAGGCGTCCCTCGGCGGAGCCTACTGACGGCTCCCCGTCCCGCACGGGCCCCGGCACGCTCCGGGCCCCGAACGGCCCCGTCCGCCGGCCGCGGACGGCCCGGCCCGCTCCGGGCCGCCGCGGTGCTCCCTTCCCGTGGCGGCCCGGGCCCCACCGTGCACGATCGATCCCGGAAGGCCACGTGAATGGCACCCCCCGAAGCGGCAGCGTCCGCGGCGAGCGGCACACAGCCGCCGGCCGCGCCGACGGTGCTGGAGGCCCGCGGCGTCGGCAAACGCTTCCCCGGCGTCGTCGCGCTCGACGACGTCTCGTTCACCCTGCGCGCGGGTGAGAGCCACGCGCTCGTCGGCGAGAACGGCGCGGGCAAGTCGACCCTCATCAAGGTCCTCACCGGCGTGTACCGCCCGGACGGCGGCGAGTTGCTGCTGTCGGGCGAGCCGGTGTCCTTCGCCCGGCCCTTCGAGGCCCAGCAGGCGGGCATCTCCACGATCTACCAGGAGGTGAACCTGGTACCGCTGATGAGCGTGGCACGCAACATCTTCCTCGGCCGTGAGCCGAGGACCCGCCTGCGTCTGATCGACTTCCCGCGCATGCACGCCGAGGCGGCCGAGCTGCTCGGCGGGTTCGGTGTCACCGTCGACCCGCGCAGGCCGCTGCACACCCTGGGCATCGGCACCCAGCAGATGGTCGCCCTCGCCCGGGCGGTCTCCGTCAGGGCGCAGGTCGTCATCATGGACGAACCCACCTCGTCGCTCGAACCGCGCGAGGTCGAGACCCTCTTCCGGGTCATCGGCGACCTGCGGCGCAAGAACATCGCCGTCGTCTACGTCAGTCACCGGATGGACGAGCTGTACCGCGTCTGCGAACGGGTCACCGTGCTGCGCGACGGCCGGCACATCCACACCGGCGAGCTGGCCGGCCTGGACCGCGTCCAGCTGGTGTCCATGATGCTCGGCCGGGAGATCTCCGAGGTGCGCCGGCACGGCGTGACGAGCTTCGGCGAGGAGGGGCACGACATCGCGCGCACGCCCGTGCTCACCGCCGACGGTCTCTCCCGCAGGCACCAGCTGGACGGCGTCTCCCTGGAACTCCACCCCGGTGAAGTGCTGGGCCTCGGCGGCCTGCTGGGCTCCGGCCGCAGCGAGACCGCCAGGGCGCTGGCCGGCGCGCTCCCCCTCGACGCCGGCGAGATGACGGTCGGCGGCGCCCCCGTCGGACGGCTCACCCCGGCGAGCGCCATCCGGGCCGGGATCAGCCTGCTGCCGGAGGACCGCAAGGCCGACGGCATCGTGCCGGGACTCTCGGTGCGGGAGAACATCGTGCTCGCCGCGATGCCCCGGCTCTCCCGGGCCGGCATCGTCTCGCGGGCCCGCCAGGACCGCGTCGTCGACATCTTCATGAAACGGCTGCGCATCAAGGCGTCCAGCCCGGAGCAGAAGGTCGGCGAGCTCTCCGGCGGCAACCAGCAGAAGGTCCTGCTCGCCCGCTGGCTGTGCCTGGAACCGAAGGTGCTGCTGCTCGACGAGCCCACCCGCGGCATCGACGTCGGCGCCAAGGCGGAGGTGCAGGCACTCATCGACGAGCTGGCCCAGGAAGGGCTCGCGGTGCTCCTGATCTCGTCCGACATCGAGGAGCTCGTCGAGGGATCCGACCGGATCGTGGTGCTCCGCAACGGTGCCACGGCAGGCGAACTGACCGGCGAGCAGGTCGGGGAGCAGGCGCTGCTCGCCGTCCTCGCCGACCACTCCCCCGCGGCGGCGCCGGCCGGCGACGACCGCGCACCGGAGTCGAACGGCGGCCCCCGCGCCCATGCGCCGGACGCCGGAGAAGACGGTGGCGACGGTGCGGCCGCCGCCCCCGAGACGCACACCCCGGCCGGATCCGCGGCCGGCAAGGAGGACCCCCGATGACCACCCAGGCGACCGCGCCCGCGGCGCCGGCCCGACGCACGTCGCGCCCGAGCGTCCCCGCGTGGTTCCAGGAGTACGGCGTGTACGCGGCGGTCGCCGCGCTGCTGCTCTTCAACGCGGTCTTCACCGACCACTTCCTCACCACCGACAACCTCCGCACCCAGCTGATCCAGGTCGCCCCCATCGTCATCGTGGCGCTCGGCATGGCCCTGGTCATCGGCACCGAGGGCGTGGACCTGTCGGTCGGCTCCGCCATGGCGCTCGCCGCCGCGCTGCTGCCGCTCTACCTCGGCTACGGGCTGGTCCCCGCCCTGCTCGTCGCGCTGCTCGCGGGCGCCGTGGTCGGCGCGGTGAACGGCGCCCTGGTGTCCGTCGTCGGGCTGCAGCCCATCGTCGCCACCCTCGCGCTGTTCGTCGGGGGGCGCGGTCTCGCGCTCGTCATGGCGGACGGCCAGCTGAAGCAGATCGTCAACCCCGACCTGCTCGCCCTCGGCACCGGCAGCGTCCTCGGCGTCCCGCTGGTGGTGGTGATCGCCGCGGTGCTGGCCCTCGCGGTGGCCTTCCTCGTGCACCGGACCACCTTCGGACGCCAGATCGTCGCCATCGGCGGCAACCGCTCCGCGGCGGCCCTGGCCGGCCTGCCCGTCAAGCGCGTGCTGACCGGTGTCTACGTCCTGTGCGGTGTGCTCGCCGCGCTCGCGGGCATCCTCGCCACCGCCCGGCTCACCGCCAGCGACCCGTCGTCCCTGGGCAACCTCATGGAGCTCTCCGCGATCACCGCCGTGGTCGTGGGCGGGACCCCGCTCAGCGGAGGCTCCGTGCGGGTGCTCGGCACCGTCGCCGGGGCGCTGCTGATGCAGCTGCTGCGGGCGACGCTGGTCAAGCACGACCTGCCCGACTCCACCGCCCAGATGGCCCAGGCGGCGATCATCATCGCCGCCGTCTACGTCGCACGGGAGCGCCGATCCCGATGAAACTCTCCTCACCTCTCACGGCCTCCCCGGCGGGCGGCTCCGCGCCCCCGCCGCCCACCACCGCGGATCCGGCCGGCGCGGGCCCCTCGGGCCGGGAGCGGATCGCCGAACTCGTGCAGCGCCAGGGAGTGCTCGCGGTCCTGCTCCTCGTGATCGTGATCGCCTCGTTCGTCTACCCGACCTTCGCCACCCTCGACAACGCCCGCGGCGTGACGGTGCAGGCCTCGTTCCTCGCCATCGTCGCCCTCGGCATGACGCTGGTGATCATCACGGGCGGGATCGACCTGTCCGTCGGATCGGTCTTCGCCCTCGGCGGGGTGCTCGCCGCATGGGCCTCCCAGTGGGGCGTCGTGCCGGCGCTGCTGGTGCCGCTGGCCGTCTGCGGCGGCATCGGGCTGATCAACGGGCTGCTCATCGCACGGGCCGGCATGGCCCCCTTCATCGTCACGCTCGCCTCCCTGCTGGGGGCCCGCGGGCTGCTGCTCGCCCTCACCGACGAGGGCGCCACCACCTATCTGGTGCCCAAGGACTCGCTCTTCGCCGAGCTGGGCCAGGGCAGCGTCTGGGGCTTCGGCCACCCGATCCTCATCGCCCTGCTCCTGTTCGGCGCGGGCGGGCTGGTCCTCCAGCGGACCTCGTTCGGGCAGACGCTGTTCGCCGTCGGCGGCAGCAGCGACGCCGCGACCCTCATGGGCCTGCCGGTGGCCCGCGCCAAGATCATGGTGTACCTGCTGAGCGGCCTGCTGGCCGGTCTGGCCGGCGCGGTGAACGCGGCGCGGCTGTCCTCGGGCGTCACCATCATCGGCGCGGGCATGGAGCTCGACGCGATCGCCGCCGTGGTCATCGGGGGCACCCTCCTGGTCGGCGGCGCCGGGTCCGTCAGCGGCACCCTGTGGGGTGTGCTGCTGCTCGCGGTCATCCAGAACCTGATCAACCAGATCGGCTCGCTGAACTCCTCGTACCAGTCGGTCGTCAGCGGCGGGTTCCTTATCCTCGTCGTGGTCGCCCAGCGGTATCTGGCGCGAAGCCGAAGAACAGCGTGACCCGCCGGGGCTCCGCGCGGCCGTACGGCCGCCGGGGTCCCGGCGCCCCACACCGTCCCGGCCGGCGGGGCCCGGCACCGGGCGCCCCCGGCGGACCGACCAGACCGAGCATGTCGAGCAAGAGGAGTGCCGTGGGCGTCAGCCTGAAGGACGTCGCGCAGCGGGCAGGCGTGTCGATCAAGACCGTGTCGAACGTGGTGAACAACTACCCCCACGTCACACCGCAGATGCGCGCCCGGGTGCAGCAGGCGATCGACGAACTCGGTTACCGCCCCAACCTCACCGCACGTCATCTGCGCAAGGGGCGGACCGGCATCATCGCCTTCGCCGTGCCCGAACTCGGCAACCCGTACTTCGCGGAACTGGCCGGTGCCGTCATCGACGCGGCGGCCGCGCACGACTACACGGTGCTGGTGGACCACACAGCCGGTCTGCGCGAACGGGAGCTGCTGGTCAGCCAGGAGTTCCGGTCGCATGTGATCGACGGGCTCATCCTCAGCCCCATCCACCTGGAGAACGAGGACCTGCTCGCCCGGCAGGAGACCTCCCCGCTGGTGCTGCTCGGCGAGCGGGAGTACGAGGCGCCCTACGACCAGATCGCCATCGACAACGTGGCCGCCGCCCGCACCGCGGTGCGACATCTGCTGGATCTGGGCCGGCGCCGGATCGCCTTCCTCGGCTCCCGCACCAGCCGGGAGCGCCAGCCCGCCCATCTGCGGCTGCGGGGGTGGCGGGAGGAGCTCGCGGCGGCCGGCCTGGAGCCGGACGAGAGCCTGGTCGTCGCGACCGACGGCTACGGCCGGGGCGACGGCGCCGCGGCGATGGCGGCCCTGCTGGACCGCGGCGAGCGCCCGGACGCGGTCTTCGCCTACAACGACCTGATCGCCCTCGGCGCCATGCGCACCCTGGTGGAACGCGGGCTGGACGTGCCGCGGGACATCGCCGTGGTCGGCTTCGACGACATCGACGAGAGCCGTTACGGGGCGGTCACCCTCACCACCGTCTCCCCCGACAAGCCGGCCATCGCGCGGCTGGCCGTCGACCGCATCGTCGAACGGCTGGGCGGCGGGCCGGTGTCGGAGCCCCGGCGGATCCGGCCCGGCTACCGGCTCATCGTCCGGGAGTCCACCCGCACCGGCCGGAACGGCGCCCACTGACGCCCTCCCCGCACGTCCCGGCGCCCTCCCGTCGTCCCGTGAAAGCCCTTTCCCCCCGAGGAATGATCATGCCCCGACCCACCGTGCAGCACCGTCCGTTCGGCCCTTCCCCGAGCGGGGAGGACGTCGAACTGTGGCGCCTGGAATCCGGCGGCGTGTACGCCGAGATCCTGACCTACGGCGCCGTCCTGCACTCCCTCGGCGTCCCCGACACGGCGGGCGGCATCCGGTCCGTGGTCGTGGGCCTGCCCTCCGCCGACGCCTACGCCAAGGCCGGCGGCTACTTCGGGGCGGTCGTCGGACGCTACGCCAACCGCATCGCCGACGGCCGGCTCACCCTCGACGGGACGACGTACGAACTGCCGCTCAACGACCGCGGCCACACGCTCCACGGCGGCCCGGAGGGCTTCCACACCAAGGTGTGGGAGGCGCAGACCGGCACCGACGGCAACACGGCGTGGGTGCGCCTGGCGCTGCACAGCCCCGACGGCGACATGGGCTTCCCCGGCGCGCTCGACGTGTCCGTCACCTACGCGCTCGACGCCGCGGGCACGCTCTCGTGCGCGTACACGGCCGTGACGGACCGTCCGACCGTGGTCAACCTCTGCAACCACTCCTATTTCAACCTCGCGGGCGACGGCGACGTCCTCGGCCACACCCTCCAGGTGGACGCCCCCGCCTATCTGCCGGTGGACACGGCGAGCATCCCGCTCCGCGGCGCGCCCGCCGGTGTCGCCGGCACCCCCTTCGACCTGACCTCCCCCCAGGTGCTCGGCGACCGGGTGGGCGCGGCGGACGACCAGGTGCGCGGGGCGGGCGGCTTCGACCACTGCTGGGTGCTGGCCGGGGCGCAGGGGGACGGGCTGCGGCGTGCCGCCCGGCTCGCCGCGCCGCGGGACGCCCGGGTGATGGAGGTGTGGACGACGGAGCCGGGGGTGCAGGTCTTCACCGCCAACCACCTCGACGGGGCTCTGGAGGACGTGCAGGGCCGGCCGCTGGAACGTCATGCGGCGGTCTGCCTGGAGACCCAGCACTTCCCCGACGCCCCCAACCGCCCGGAGTACCCGAGCGCGGTGCTGCGTCCCGGCACCACGGCCCGCAGCCGCACCGAATTCCGCTTCCCGCACCTCCGGGGGCGCACGGGCTGAGGGACCCCGCAGCGGCGAGCGGCGCGGACGGTTCGGCCGTCCGCGCCGCTCGCCGCCGTCCGGCCCGGGGGCTGCCGTCGTCCGGATGGCGGGCTGCCGTCGTGCGGCCGGAAGGCTGCCGTCGTGCGGCCGGAGCCCTGCCGACGAGGTTCCGTCGCGCGTCCCCGGTGGTCTCCCGTCCCCGTCGTTCCGGTTGGCGTACCTCGACGGCGGAACGGAACGGGCCCGGGGCGCCACGCCCGTGCGGCCTGCGCCTCTCCGCGGGTCAGGGAGCCGGAGGCGTCTCCAGGACGAGACGGATCTCCGTGACCTCGTAGCCGGCGCGGTCGAAGGCGGCCGCCATCGGGGCGTTGACGGTGTCGGTGGTCGCGGTGATCCGCTCGGCGCCCTCGTCGGCGTGGAAGCGGGTGATCTCGGCGAGGATCTCGTCGATCAGGCCCTGTCCGCGCAGCTCCGGCACGACGCCCAGATAGCCGACGTTGCGGTGGTAGGGGGTCGCGGAGGGGACGGCCAGGCCGGCCAGGGTGCCGTCCGGGAGGTGGGCCAGGCGCCACCAGGAGCGCTCCCCGGGGCAGTCGAGGTAGAAGCGCATGTCCTCGCGGGCCACCTCGCGGGCGTCGGCCGTGCGGAGCTCGTTGCGGGTGTGCAGGTCGAGGCTCCCCTGGGACAGGCGGACGAACGCCTCCAGGAACTCCTCGTCCGTACCGTCCCTGAAGGTCAGCTTCCGCGGCGCCTCGGGAAGCGGGGACGCGGGAGTCCACTCGTAGCGCAGGCGCTCGATCTCGCTGCTCAGCCCGGCCCGCGCGGCGGCCTCGCGGCGCCACTGGACGGCGGCGGCCAGCGCGGCGTCGTCGCGCCAGCCGCGCGGCAGCGAGACGTTGTAGCCGGGGGCGGCCCCGAAGGCCGCGTGACCGGCGGCCAGCAGGCCCGCGGCGACGCCTGCCCGGTCGGCCGTGTCCGGGGCGATCTGGAGGCAGTCGAGGGCCACGGGCCGCTCGCTGTCGGCCCGTCCCCACCACAGGGCACGGCCCACCACGCGCCCCTCCCCGTCCTCGGCGAACCAGGTCCACTCGGGCCGGAAGCGGTGGGCGTCCAGCTCCTCGCGGATCGTGTCCGCGCCGAGCGCGGCGACGGGATCGCCGGGGGCCGGAGGAGTGAGGGCACGGGCGGTGCCGGCCGGGTCCGCTGTGGCGGAGAGAAATCGCATGGCCGCATGATCACACCCGCCGGCCCGCGGGGACCAGGCGTTTTCCCCGTCGGCCGTCCGCCGGGAATCCTCACCGCGTCCGGGCGTTGAAGCAGGGGTGAGCACCATTTCCGCGTCCACCCGGCTGTCCGTCCTCGACCGTTCCCGCACCCGTGAGGGCGCGGACGGCGCCGCGGCGCTGCGCGACACGGTGCGTCTGGCGCGCGAGGCGGAGGCGCTCGGCTACCACCGCTTCTGGGTCTCGGAGCACCACGGTGTGCCCGGGGTCGCGGGATCCGCGCCGACGGTGCTGGCCGCGGCGGTCGCCGCGGCCACCTCGCGCATCCGGGTCGGGACGGGCGGTGTGATGCTCCCCAACCATCAGCCGATGGTGGTGGCCGAGCAGTTCGGGGTGCTGGAGTCGCTGTTCCCGGGGCGGATCGACATGGGGCTCGGCCGCTCGGTCGGCTTCACGGGCACGGTCCGCCGGGCGCTCGGCCGCGACAAGCGGGACGCGGACGGTTTCGCCGGCCAACTGGACGAGCTGCTCGGCTGGTTCACCGGCGGGCAGCGCGCGCACCCTCAGGTGCACGCGCACCCCGCCGAGGGCCTGCGGGTCCCCGCGTACGTGCTGGCGACCGGCGAGGGGGCGGAGGTCGCCGCGCGGGCGGGGCTGCCGCTGGTGATCGGTGATCTGCGGGGCCGGGAGAGGCTGCTGGCGGCGGTCGACGTCTACCGGCGCCGGTTCCGGCCCTCGGACCACGCCGAGCGGCCCTACGTCGTGGTCGCGGGCACGGTGGTGGTGGCCGGGACCGAGGCGGCGGCGCGCCGGCTGCTGGTGCCGGAGGCCTGGTCGATGGCGTACTCCCGCACCCACGGAGTCTTCCCGCCGCTGCTGCCGCCCGAGCGGGTGGAGGCGCTGACGATGACCGCCCGGGAACGCGAGCTGTACGAGGCGGGGCTGCACGGCCACATCGCCGGGACGGCGGAGCAGGTGGCCGGGGCACTGGAGACGGCCGTCGGGGAGAGCGGGGCGGACGAGGTGCTGGTGACCACGAGCACCTACGAGCGCGGCGCGCTGCTCGACTCGTTCCGCCGTCTGGCCGGCCTCGCGGGCCTGACCAGCACGGACGCGTAGGGTGGACAGCCATGCACAGCCCTCACGACCGCTTTGTGCGGGTCCGCGGCGCCCGTGAGCACAATCTGCGCGGCGTCGACGTCGACATCCCCCGGGACGCGCTCGTCGTGTTCACCGGCATCTCCGGTTCCGGCAAGTCGTCGCTCGCCTTCGGCACGGTCTACGCGGAGGCGCAGCGGCGGTACTTCGAGTCCGTCGCCCCGTACGCACGCCGGCTGATCCATCAGGTCGGCGCCCCGGCGGTCGGCCGGATCAGCGGACTGCCGCCGGCCGTCTCGCTGGAGCAGCGCCGCTCCGCGCCCACCTCCCGGTCGTCGGTCGGCACGGTGACGACGCTCTCCAACTCGCTGCGCATGCTGTACTCCCGGGCGGGCGACTACCCCGAGGGCGCGCCGCGCCTGGACTCGGACGCCTTCTCCCCGAACACCGCGGCCGGCGCCTGCCCGCGCTGCCACGGACTCGGCCGCGTGCACGCCACGTCGGAGGAGCTGCTGGTCCCCGATCCGTCGCTGTCCATCCGCGAGGGCGCCATCGCGGCGTGGCCGGGGGCGTGGCAGGGCAAGAACCTGCGCGACGTGCTGGACGCGCTGGGGTACGACGTGGACCGGCCGTGGCGTGAGCTCCCCGCGAAGGACCGGGAGTGGATCCTGTTCACCGACGAGCGGCCGGTGGTCACGGTGCACCCGGTCCGGGAGGCGGGCCGTATCCAGCGCCCCTACGAGGGCACGTACACGAGCGCGCGACGGCATGTGATGCACACCTTCGCCGACTCCAGGAGCCCCGCGCTGCGCGCCAGGGCCGAGCGGTTCCTCACCAGCGAGCCGTGCCCGGTGTGCGGCGGCGGCAGACTGCGCCCCGAGGCGCTGGCCGTGACCTTCGCCGGGCGGACGATCGCCGAGGCGGCGGCGATGCCGCTGACCGAACTGGCCGCCCTGCTGCGGACGGCGGCGGGCAGCGCCGCGCCCCCCGACCACGCCGGTGGCGACGCGATCGCGCCCGGCGGCGACGGCGGCCGGGACGGAGCCGCGGACGCGGGCGCGGGCGCCGGCGACGGCGGGTTCCCGGACGGCGCGGGCGACGGCGGGTTCCCGGACAGCGCGGGCGACGGCGGGTCCCCGGACAGCGCGGGCGACGGCGGGTCCCCGGACAGCGCGGGCGACGGCGGGTCCCCGGACAGCGCGGGCGGGGACTGGTCCCCGGACGGCGCGGGCGCCCCCGGGACGGGCGACGGGACGACCGCGGGCGTGCTGACGGCGGATCTGCTGGCCCGGGTCGCCACCGTGACCGAGCTGGGGCTCGGATACCTCAGCCTCGACCGGCCGACGCCGACGCTGTCCAGCGGCGAACTCCAGCGGCTGCGGCTGGCGACCCAGCTGCGGTCCGGCCTCTTCGGGGTGGTCTACGTCCTCGACGAGCCGTCGGCGGGTCTCCACCCGGCCGACACCGAGGCGCTGCTGGTCGTCCTGGAACGGCTGAAGGCGGGCGGCAACTCGGTGTTCGTGGTGGAGCACCATCTGGAGGTGGTCCGGCGGGCCGACTGGCTGGTCGACGTCGGGCCGCTGGCCGGTGAGCACGGCGGGCTGGTGCTCTACAGCGGGCCGCCCGGCGGACTGGCCGGGGTGCCCGCTTCGCAGACCCGCCGTTTCCTCTTCGGGCGGGAGCCCGCCGCGTCGGGCGAGCCGCGCGAGCCCTCGGGCACGCTGCTGCTCGGACCGGTCACGCGCCACAATCTGCACGGCCTGACGACCCGGCTGCCGCTCGGCGTGCTCACGGCCGTCACCGGGGTGTCGGGGTCGGGCAAGTCGACCCTGGTGGGCGCCGTCGACGCCGGAATGCCGGGCGTGGAGCGGCTGGTGACGGTCGACCAGAAGCCGATCGGGCGCACACCCCGGTCCAATCTCGCCACCTACACCGGGCTGTTCGACGTGGTGCGCCGGCTGTTCGCCGCCACGGACGAGGCGCGGGAACGCGGCTGGAAGGCCGGACGCTTCTCGTTCAACACCAAGGGCGGCCGGTGCGAGACCTGCCAGGGCGAGGGGTTCGTCTCGGTGGAGCTGCTGTTCCTGCCGACGACGTACGCGCCCTGCCCGGACTGCGGCGGCGCCCGGTACAACCCCGCCACGCTGGAGGTCCGCCTGCGGGGCCTGACGATCGCGGACGTCCTCGGGCTCACGGTGGAGGCCGCCGCGGACTTCTTCGCCGGCGACCGCTCGGCGTCGCGCAGTCTGCGGGCCCTGCTCGACGTCGGCCTCGGCTATCTGCGCCTCGGGCAGCCCGCGACCGAGCTCTCGGGCGGTGAGGCGCAGCGGATCAAGCTGGCGACGGAGCTCCAGCGCGAGCGCGGGAGCCACACGCTGTACGTGCTGGACGAGCCGACCGCCGGGCTGCACCCGGCGGATGTCGAAGTGCTGATGCGCCAGTTGCGGGGGCTGGTCGACGCGGGCCACACGGTGGTCGTCGTCGAGCACGACATGGACGTGGTCGCCCGCGCGGACTGGGTGATCGACATGGGGCCGGGCGGCGGCGACGAGGGCGGCCGGGTGGTGGCCGCGGGCCCGCCCGCCGAGGTCGCCCGGACGACGCCCGGTCCCACCGGCCCCTTCCTCGCCCGTGCCCTCGCGCGCTGACCGGCGGCCGGGAGCCTCCGGCGTCCGCCGCGCCCCCCGCCCACGGCCGGGTCAGCGCCTCGCCTTGCGGGCCGCCCGCAGCCATTCCCGGTTCATGGCGGAGATCGACGGCAGCGGGATGCCCTTCGGGCAGGCCGTGGCGCACTCACCGGTCAGGGTGCAGCCGCCGAAGCCCTCGTCGTCCATGGTCGCCACCATGTCGAGGACCCGGGTCTCGCGCTCCGGAGCGCCCTGCGGCAGGACGTTCAGATGGTTGACCTTGGCCGAGGTGAAGAGCATGGCCGAGCCGTTGGGGCAGGCCGCCACGCACGCTCCGCAGCCGATGCACTCCGCGTGCTCGAAGGCGAAGTCGGCATCCGGCTTGGGCACGGGGGTGGCGTGCGCCTCGGGGGCCGATCCGGTGGGGGCGCTGATGTACCCGCCGGCCTGGATGATCCGGTCGAAGGCGGAACGGTCGACGACCAGATCCTTGACGACGGGGAACGCGGACGCCCGCCACGGTTCGATGTCGATGGTGTCGCCGTCGCTGAAGGAGCGCATGTGGAGCTGGCAGGTCGTGGTGCGCTCGGGGCCGTGGGCGTCGCCGTTGATGACCAGCGAGCAGGCGCCGCAGATGCCCTCGCGGCAGTCGTGGTCGAAGGCGACGGGGTCCTCGCCGCGCAGGAGGAGGTCCTCGTTGAGGGTGTCGAGCATCTCCAGGAAGGACATGTCCGAGGAGATGCCGTCGACCTCGTAGGTGGTCATCGTGCCGGTGGCCGCGGCGTTCTTCTGGCGCCAGACGCGCAGGGTGAGCTTCATGCGTAGCTCCGCTGAGTGGGGTGGACGTACTCGAAGACGAGGTCTTCCTTGTGCAGGACGGGCGCGCCGCCGTCGGTGAACTCCCAGGCGGCGACGTAGGCGAAGGCGTCGTCGTCGCGGGCGGCCTCGCCGTCGGAGGTCTGCGACTCCTCCCGGAAGTGGCCGCCGCAGGACTCGGCGCGGTGCAGGGCGTCGAGGCACATGAGCTCGGCGAGCTCCAGGTAGTCGACGATCCGGTTGGCCTTCTCCAGCGACTGGTTGAATTCCTCGCCGGTACCCGGGACCTTGATGCGGCGCCAGAACTCCTCGCGGATCTGCGGGATCCGCTCCAGCGCCTTGCGCAGGCCCTCCTCGGTGCGGGCCATGCCGCAGTGCTCCCACATCACCTCGCCGATCTCGCGGTGGAAGGAGTCGGGGGTGCGGTCGCCGTCGGCGCCCAGCAGGGCCGCGAGGCGCGCCCGGGTCTCGGCCACCGCCGCGGTGACGGCGGGGTGCGAGGCGTCGACGGGGTCGAACCCGCCTCGCGCGAGGTAGTCGTTGATCGTCGACGGCAGGACGAAGTAGCCGTCGGCGAGACCCTGCATCAGCGCGGAGGCGCCGAGCCGGTTGGCGCCGTGGTCGGAGAAGTTGGCCTCGCCGATCGCGAACAGGCCGGGGACGGTGGTCTGGAGGTCGTAGTCGACCCACAGCCCGCCCATCGTGTAGTGCACGGCCGGGTAGATCCGCATGGGGACCTCGTAGGGGTTCTCCGCGGTGATCCGCTCGTACATCTCGAAGAGGTTGCCGTACTTCTCCGCCACCTTCTCGCGGCCCATCCGCCGGATCGCGTCGGCGAAGTCGAGGTAGACGCCCTGCCCGCCGGGGCCGACGCCGCGGCCCTCGTCGCAGACGTTCTTCGCCGCGCGGGAGGCGATGTCGCGGGGCACCAGGTTGCCGAAGGACGGGTAGATCCGCTCCAGGTAGTAGTCGCGCTCGTCCTCGGGGATCGCGGCCGGCGGGCGGTCGTCGCCGCGCGCCTTCGGCACCCAGATGCGGCCGTCGTTGCGCAGCGACTCGCTCATCAGGGTCAGCTTGGACTGGTGGTCGCCGGTGCGCGGGATGCAGGTGGGGTGGATCTGGGTGAAGCAGGGGTTGGCGAAGTACGCGCCGCGCCGGTGGGCGCGCCAGACGGCGGTCGCGTTGGAGTTCATGGCGTTCGTCGACAGGTAGAAGACGTTGCCGTAGCCGCCGGTGGCGAGGACGACGGCGTCGGCGGTGTACGTGGAGATCTCGCCGGTGACCAGGTCGCGGGCGACGATCCCGCGGGCGCGCCCGCCGGCCACCACGAGGTCGAGCATCTCGGTGCGGGCGTGCAGGGTGACGTTCCCGGCGGCGATCTGGCGCGACAGGGCCTGGTAGGCGCCGAGGAGGAGTTGCTGGCCCGTCTGCCCGCGGGCGTAGAAGGTGCGGGAGACCTGGACGCCGCCGAAGGAGCGGGTGTCGAGGAGTCCGCCGTACTCCCGGGCGAACGGCACGCCCTGCGCCACGCACTGGTCGATGATCTCGACGGAGATCTGGGCGAGGCGGTGGACGTTGGACTCGCGGGCGCGGAAGTCGCCGCCCTTGACGGTGTCGTAGAACAGCCGGTGGACGGAGTCGCCGTCGTTGCGGTAGTTCTTGGCGGCGTTGATGCCGCCCTGGGCGGCGATGGAGTGGGCGCGGCGCGGTGAGTCCTGGTAGCAGAACTGCTCGACGTGGTAGCCCTGTTCGGCCAGCGTGGCGCCCGCGGCGCCGCCGGCCAGGCCGGTGCCCACGACGATCACGGTGTGCTTGCGCCGGTTGGCGGGGTTGACCAGCTTCGCCTGGAAGCGCCGGGTGTCCCAGCGCTCGGCCACGGGCCCGCCGGGCGCCTTGGCGTCGGCGAGGGGCTCGCCGGTCGCGTAGTCGAGAAAGCTCATGTCAGCTCACCACTCCGGTCATGACGGCGACGGGGACGGAGACGAATCCGGCGGTCAGCGCGAGCGCCAGCAGGTTCGCGACGGCCTTCAGGGCGCGGTCGCGGGCGGCGTTTCCCGCGCCGAGGGTCTGGGCGGCGCTCCAGAAGCCGTGCCGGACGTGCAGCCCCATGGCGACGACCGCCGCGATGTAGACGGTGTTGCCGTACCAGGTGGAGAAGGTGTCCACGACGTTCTGGTACGGGTGGCCCTCCTGGAAGCCGCCCGGGTGGGCGTGGCCGGTCGTGAGGTCCAGGATGTGCCAGACGATGAACAGCGCCAGGACGACGCCGCCCCAGCGCATGGTGCGGGTGGCGTAGCTCGCCCGCGCGCGCTTGTGGACGTAAGCGGTGGGCCGGGCCCGGATGTCGCGCCGGCTGAGCTGGTACGCGGAGACCGCGTGGCCCACGACGGCGGCGAGCAGCAGGACGCGCACCAGCCACAGGGCCCAGGAGTGGTGGAGCACGGGGGCGCCCATGGTGCGCAGCCAGTGCCCGTAGGCGTTGAACTCCTCCGCGCCGAAGAAGATCTTGAGGTTGCCGAACATGTGGGCCACGAGGTAGCCGAGCATGATCAGACCGCTGACGGCCATGACCGTCTTCTTGCCGACGGTCGATCCCCAGATGGTGCGCGTCATGGACGGTTTTCGTGCCGTCCGCGTGTCCAGAGCCATGGCGCCGACCGTAGGCCCGGATCCGTCCAGAGGTCCAAGACATGATCCGGCTCGCGTCCATAGGCCATGGCTATCGTGGGCCGTAGAGTGGATCCATGCAGCTCCAGCAGCTCCGGTATTTCGTCGCGGTCGCCGAGACCCGTCACTTCACCCGCGCCGCCGAGCGCGTCCATGTCTCCCAGCCGTCGCTCTCCCAGCAGATCCGCGCCCTGGAGCAGGAACTCGGCGCGGACCTCTTCGGCCGCGCCCGGGGCAACATCGCGCTCACCGACGCCGGCGAGGCCCTCCTCCCGCTGGCCCGCCGGATCCTCGCGGACACCGAGACCGCCCGCCGCGAGGTCCAGGAACTGGCGCAGCTGCGCCGCGGGCGGGTCAGGCTCGGCGCCACGCCGAGCCTGTGCACGGGGCTGCTGCCGCGGGTGCTGCGCACCTTCCACGACCGGCATCCGGGGATCGAGCTGATCATCGAGGAGTCCGGCTCGCACGACCTGGTCCGCGAGCTGGCGCGCGGAGCGCTCGACCTGGCGCTCGTGGTGCTCCCGCTGCCGTCGCCGTCGCCCGCCCTCACCACGGTCGAGCTGCTGCGCGAGGACCTGGTCGTCATCTCCTCGCCCGACTCCCCCGCGCCGCCTTCGCCGCTGCGCGTAGCCGACCTGGCCGGGGAGCCCCTGGTGATGTTCCGGCACGGCTACGACCTGCGCGAGCTGACGGTCGCCGCCTGCCGCGCCGAGGGCTTCGAGCCGACGTTCACGGTGGCCGGCGGTGAGATGGACGCCGTGCTCGGCTTCGTGCGCGCCGGGCTCGGCGTGGCCGTCGTCCCGGCGATGGTGGCCCAGGGCGCCGGGCGCGGCCTCCGCACGACCCCCCTGGCGCCCCCCGGCCTCCACCGCACCATCGCGCTGGCCCACCGAAGCGACGTCGCCCCGCCCCGCGCGGCCCGCGAACTCCAGCGCGTCCTCCTGGCCACAGGCCGTTCCAGCCCCGCCGGCGTGTGAGGCGCGGGGGCCCGCGCGGAGCCCCCGCAACGGCGCCGCACCCGGGAACGCGCCCCGGACACGGCACCCCCACACGGCCCACCGCCCCGGAGGCGCGACGCCCCCGGGTGCCGTCTCAGACCGCGTCGGCCATCACCAGCGCATGGATCCGGTCCGGCGCCCCCGGCCTCGCGTAGTACCACCCCTGCGCCGTGTCGCACCCCAGCTCCCGCAGCTGCTCCGCCTGCGCACCGGTCTCCACGCCCTCCACGGTCACCGCGAGCTCCAGGCTGTGCGCGAGCGACACGATCCCCTCGACGATCTTGAGGTCGACCGGGTCGCACGGGTGCTGCTGCATGCCCTGCGTGAAGGAACGATCCAGCTTGAGCACGCTCACCGGCAGCCTCCGCAGGTTCGCCAGGTTCGAGTACCCCGTGCCGAAGTCGTCGAGCGCGATGTCCACCCCCATCTCCGACAGCTGCCGCAGCGGCTTGAGGAGATCCTCGTCCGCGCCGATCAGCGCCGACTCGGTGACCTCCAGGCACAGCGCCCCCGGCTCCAGCCCCGAGCGCTCCAGCACGTCGACGGTGTCCGCGACCAGCCCCGGGTGCTGGAGCTGGGCCGGCGAGAGGTTGACGTTGATGCGCAGCGGCCCCCCGTCCGTGTGCCGCCTGCTCCAGAAGCGCGCCTGACGCACCGACTCCTGGAGCACCCAGCGTCCCAGCGGCACGATCAGGCCCGTGCGTTCGGCGAGCGGTATGAACCGGTCGGGGCCGAGCACCCCGTGCTGCGGATGGCACCAGCGCACCAGGGCCTCGGCCCCGTGCACCGTGCCGTCGCCGAGGTGGACGAGGGGCTGGTACTCGATGAAGAACTCGCCGCGCTCCAGCGCGGCGGGCAGCGCGGTGGTCAGCCCGTGCCGGGTGATGGCCCGCGCGTCCGCCTCCGGGTCGGCGAGCTCGAAGCGGTTGCCGCCCGCGGACTTGGCCCGGTACATGGTGATGTCGGCGCTGCGCAGGACCTCCGCGCTGGTGCGCTCGCCCGCCGGTCCCTCGACGATGCCGATGCTGCCGCGGACGGTGAACTCGCGGCCGTCGACGTTGATCGGCGTGGCGAGCGAGCCGAGGATCCGCGCGGCGAGCTCGTCGACCTCCCGCTCGGTGTCCGGACCGGTCGTCAGGGCCACGAACTCGTCGCCCCCGAGGCGCGCGACCATCTCCCCCGGCGCGGTGGCGCAGCTCTGGAGCCGGTCGGCGACCTCGACGAGCAGCCGGTCGCCGGTGGCGTGGCCGAGGCTGTCGTTGATGGCCTTGAAGCCGTCGAGGTCGAGGTAGCAGAGCCCGAACCGGGATCCCTCACCGGCCGTGACCGCCTTCTCCAGGCGTTCGAAGAACAGTGTCCGGTTGGGCAGCCCGGTCAGCGCGTCGTGCGTGGCCTCGTAGCGCAGGCGCAGGTTGAGCAGCCGGCGTTCGGTGGTGTCCTCCATCAGCGCCAGCTGGTACTGCGGCTGGCCCTCGGCGTCGCGCAGCAGGGAGACGGTGAGGTTGGTCCACAGCACGGTGCCGTCGTTGCGGTAGAACGGCTTCTCGGTCCGGTAGTCCTCGCGTTCGCCGCGCACCAGCTCCCGGTAGAGGTCCCACACCTGCGGACGGTCCTCGGGGTGCGCCCAGTCGCTCATCCTGCGGCCGCGGACATGGTGTTCGAGGCCGCCGAACATCCGGGTCAGGGTGTCGTTGGCCTCCAGGACGTTGCCGTCGAGGTCCGCGATGGCGATGCCGATCGCGGCGCCCTCGAAGACGGCCCGGAAGCGGACCTCGGTGTCGTGCATGGCCTGGAGCGCGTCGCTGCGCGCGAGGAGGGAGGAGCGCGCGATGGCCTCCTGCTCGGCCAGCGTGCGCTCGCGCAGGGCGTGGGCGAAGCCGGCGGCGACGGCGTGCTGGAGCCGTGCGCAGCGGGCCCGGCTCTCCTCGGCGCTCTGTTCGGGGTCGCCGCAGTAGAGCACCAGGTACGAGTCGATGACTCCGAGCGTGCGGCTCAGCGCGTCGGGGTCCGTGCAGTGGGCTTCGACGAGTGCGGTGCCGACCTGCTGGGCGGGCTGCGGGGTGAACGGCCGGGCGTGGAGCACCCGGTGGAGCTCACGGGCCACGGGCAGCAGATGCCCTTCGAACTCGGGCCGGGTCAGCGAGGTGGCGGTGACCGGGAAGATGGCCCGGCTCCAGATGGTCGCGAATCGCCGGAGGCGGTCCTCCAGGGCGTCCGGCTCCCCCGCGGAACCGGCGGCCTGCGTGTTGGGGCTCACGCCGTGCGCCCCACCCCTGCGAAGCCCGAGAAGGCGTATGGATCCTCCTGGTCGACGGGCCCGTCCGGCCGCCAGTGCGGCATGGGCACCAGGCCGGGCTCGACCATCTCGAACCCCTCGAAGAACGCCGCGATCTCCTCGCGGCCGCGCATGGCGACCGGCTGGCGGATGTCCCGGTAGACGCCGACCGCGCCGCCGGCCGCCTCGGCGGTGACCGGGACGCCCTCGTAGGAGGCGTGGGTGAGGATCAGCAGGCTGCCGGGCGCGAGTTCGTCGCGCAGTGCGGCGACGGCCGCGTGCGGGTCGTCCTCGTCCTGGAGGAAGTGCAGGACGGCGACGAGGAGCAGCGCCACCGGGCGGTCCAGGTCGAGCAGGTCCCGTACCTCGTGGCTGTCGAGGATCTGGTTCGGCTTGCGCAGGTCCGCGGCGAGGACGGCCGCCCGGTCGTCGCCCTCCAGCAGGGTGCGGCCGTGGGCGACGGCCACGGGGTCGTGGTCGACGTAGACCACCCTGGCGTCCGGCACGATCGCGCGCGCCACTTCGTGGACGTTGCCGAAGGTGGGAATGCCGGAGCCGATGTCGAGGAACCGGGTGATCCCCCGCTCCGCCGCGTAATGCACCGCGCGCCGCATGAACGCCCGGTTGGCCTGCATGATCTTGGGCAGGCCCGGCATGAACTCCATCGCCTTGCGGGCTGCTTCCCTGTCGACCTCGAAATTGTGCGAACCGCCCAGGTAGTAGTCGTAAATGCGGGAAACGCTCGGCACCGATATGTCGATGCCATGCGGTGCCCAGGCGGGACGCTCCATCGATGTCTCCAACAAGTCGCCACGGAGGGTCGGCCATGTCCATGGCCAGTGTTCGAGCCGAGGCTACTGATCGCCCGCCAAGAGGGCGAGTCCAACCGGAAATTAGCGGTCCGTTCTTGGTCACACGACGTGGTCACGGGACCGGACGGCAGGACGTCGTCATACGGGGACGGCATGCGTCCGTGTCATGACCGTTCGTCACCGGCCGGGGGAATGACCGCCGCGCACATGCGACCGGCCCGCCGGCACACCGGGGGGTGTGCGACGGACCGGTCGCGGGCCGGAGCTGCGTGGGGACTACTTGGGTGCTCCGACCGGCTTGCCCTCCGGGGAGACGGCGTACCAGGTGCCGCCGACGCCCTGGCCGTTGGTGTCCCCCGGCTTGGCGTCCCCGGAGAAGGTGTAGATGGGCCAGCAGTCGATCGTCTGCTGCGCGATGCCGTCGGGCCGGTCGAAGGTGACGAAGCCCTTCTTCAGGATGCCCACCGTGTCGTTCTTCTCGACGGGCTCCACCACCGGCCACTTCTCCAGGCAGGCGTCGGTGCAGGCCGTCTTCATGGGCCAGGCGGAGTCCTTCATGAAGCGGTAGACGGTCATGCCGTCGCGGTCGACGACGATCTCTCCGAGCTTGGGGTCCTTGCGCACCGAGAGTCCCGCGAGGTCGGCCTCCTCGCCCCCGGCCTCCTCCGCGCCGCCCGGCTCCGCCTTCTTGCCGTCGGGAGCCGCCGCGTACCACGTTCCGCCGACACCCTGGCCGTTGACGTCCCCGGCCTTGGTGTCCTTGGCGTAGCGGTACATCGGCCAGCCGTCGATGGTGAGCTGCTTGGAGCCGTCCGCCCTGGTCACCTCGCCGATCAGGGAGGGGTCGACGCCGGGGGCGGCGGTGGCTCCGCCGGCGGCCACGACGGGCCAGGTCTTCGCGCAGTCGCCTTCGCAACTGGACTTCGGGGGCTTGGCGGTGTCCTTGTCGAAGCGGTAGAGGGTGAAGCCCGCGCTGTCCGTGACGACCTCGCCGAGTTCCTTGCTCTCCCAGACGGCCAGCTGGCCCGCGGGCTTGGCCTCGGCCGCCGCCTCGCCCCCCGAGCCGTAGCCGGCGTCCGCCCCGTAGCCTCCGTCGCCGGGTGCCGCGGGGTTCGCGGCACCGACGGCCTGACCGTTGGGGGTCGTGGTGCCCTGGTCCTGACCGCACGCCGTCGTCAGCGCGAGTACAGCCGCCGCAGTCACCGCGAGCGAGGCGTTCCGCCAGGTGTTCATGTCCACTCCCGTAGTTCTTCCAGCCGATGGGGCGCCGCCGCCCGGCGCCGTTCATGGTCCTAGGTACGGACGTGGGGGCGGCGGGTGTTCAACGCCGGGAGAAGAATCTTGTCCATCGCGGACGCGAATGGTCGAAATACCGTTGGCACCAGGCGAATTCGCCCCCGGTCCGGCCGCTGCTAATTGGCCGGATCTCAACTCATCGGCACCGTCCGCGCATCGCTCCGCCGGCTGTTCAGCGCATGCCGTCCAGCGCGGCGCGGACACGGGTGCGCAGCTCCTCGCTGCCTTTGTGTCCCGTGTCGTCCATGACGACGAGTTCGGCGCCCCGCCACGCGCGGGACAGCTCCCAGGCCGTGTCCAGGGGCGAGCTCAGGTCGAGGCGGCCGTGGAAGAGGACTCCCGGAATCCCGTCCAGCCGCCCGGCCCCGCGCAGCAGCGCGCCCTCCTCCAGCCAGGCGCCGTGGGCGAAGTAGTGCGCGGCGATGCGCACCAGCGCGACCCGTGCGGAGTCGGGCCGGCCGCTGTAGACGTCCGGCGCGCCGTGCGGCTCCAGCGACAGGACGGCGTCCTCCCAGCGGCACCAGTCGGCCGCGGCACGCTCGCGCACCGCCCGCTCCGGGCTCTCCATGCGGCGCGCGTAGGCGGCGACCACGTCACCGGGACCCGCGGCCTCCGGCACCCCCGCGCGGAAGCGGTGCCACTGCTCGGGGAAGAACCGTCCGACACCCCGGTAGAGCCAGTCGATCTCCGAGCGCCGGGTGGTCGTCACGCTGTTGATCACGATCCCGGACACCCGCTCGGGGTGCCGCTGGGCGTAGGCGAGCAGCAGCGTCGATCCCCAGGACCCTCCGTGGAGCACCCACCGGCGGACGCCGAGGAACTCCCGCAGCAGCTCCATGTCGGCGAGGAGATGCTGCGTGGTGTTGACGCCCATGTCGGCGGCCGGGTCGGCCGCGTGCGGCGTGCTGCGCCCGCAGCCGCGCTGGTCGAACAGGACGATGCGGTACGCCTCGGGGTCGAAGTACCGCCGCATGCCGGGGACGCAGCCGGAACCGGGCCCGCCGTGCACGACCAGGGCGGGCCTGCCGTCGGGGTTGCCCGACACCTCCCAGTGCACACGGTTCCCGTCGCCGACGTCGAGCAGCCCCTCGTCGTAGGGCTCGACGGGCGGATACAGCTCTGCCATGGAGTCTCCCCTCCTTCCCGTCCCGGCCGTCCGCCGCCCGGCGGGGGCCACGGCCGAGAAATACAACAGCGCTGTTATATTATGCGCATGCCGACCGCCTCCTCCGCCGCACCGGGTCCCGAACTGCTCGGCACCCGCCTGCGTCTGCTGCTGAGCCTGCTCGACTCCGACGTGGCCTCCGTCTACGAGGACCTCGGCCTCGCGGGCATCCGCCCGCGCTGGGTCCCGTATCTGCGCACCCTCGCCGCGCAGGGGCCGCGCTCCGTCCAGGAACTGGCCGCCGCGACGGGCGTGACCCACTCGGCCGCGAGCCAGACCGTCGCCCAGCTGGTCCGGGAGGGGCTCGCCACCGTGGCGCCGGGAGCCGACGCCCGGCAGCGCGTCGCCACGCTGACCGACACGGCACGCGGTTTGCTGCCGGCCCTGGACGCCGAGTGGGAGGCGACCGCGACCGCGGCCGCGGCCTTCGAGGCGGAGCTCTCGTACCCGCTGAGCGCGCTCGTGGGCGAGGCCATCGAGGCGCTGGGCCGCCGGCCGCTGCGCGAGCGCATCGCGGAGGCCGCCCCTCATCTCATCCGGCCCGCCGGCTGACCCGCCGACACGCGCACGGCGTCGCCCCGACGGATCAGCACCGTGACCCGATTGCCCTACACCGATCGCGGGCCGATGGGGGCGCTCTTAGCGTTTCGGTGATCGAGGAGCACTCCCCGACCCGTGCGGAAACGGTTCCGCAACTGCTCCTCGGGGACCCGGAGGTCCGACCATGCGTGCGATACGTGCCGCATCCGCCGCTCTCGGAGCGGCCGCACTCGCCCTGACCGCTCCCACAGCCGCTTTCGCCGTCAACAACACGCCGTACGACTTCGCCGTGACACCGTCGACGGTGTCGGCGGGCGGCCGCGTGACCCTGACCGCCGGCGGCTGCCCGAGCACGACCACCGTGACGTCCGGCGTCTTCGACACCGTGACCATCCCCCAGAACGGCGCCGCCACGGCGGTCGTCGACTGGGACGCCAGGCCCGGCGCCGTCTACTCCGTCCAGTTCAACTGCATCGGCCGGATCGGCACCCTCGATCTGCGGATCTCGGGCGGCTCCGCCACACCCACCGCGAGTTCCACCCGGCCCGCCGCCACCATCGCCCCGTCGGGTGTGCGCGGCGGCGAGGGCGGCAGCATCGACGGCATGAACACCGCGGAGATCGCCGCGGGCGGAGCCATGGTCGCGGCCGCGGCCACGGCCACCGTCCTGGTGCTGCGCCGGCGCTCCGCCGACCGCCGTCACTGATGCGGCGGCCGGCTCCGTCACCCCCGTACGACAGCCCGTCGCCCCGAGTCCCGGTGAGGGACTCGGGGCGACGGGCGGTGGGGCCGACCGGGAGGTTCGGCCGATCAGACCTGACCGCTGACCGTACGGCGGCGACGGGCGATGAAGAGACTTCCGCCCACCGCGGCCGTGGCGACGAGACCCGCACCGATGGCCATCTCGGTGCTGGTGGGGCCGATCGACCCGCCGAGGCCGCCCTGGGCGCCGCGTGCGGGAAGCACGGTGAACGAGGCACTCGCCGTCTGCGAGCTGTCGTTGCACCGCACCGTCAGGTGGTAGCTGCCGGGTGCGGCACTGTTGCGGACCCGGGCGGTGGCCGTGGACTCGCCGCCGCGGTCGCCGCGCGGGGAGAGCGTGGCGTCGGGGAAGGCGTTCGAGCTGACGGTGCCACCACGGCGGCATCCGTCGACAGTGACGGTCAGGGTGCCCCCGGGGAAGACCGAGGAGGGGCTGACTTGGACGTTCCTCGGGCCGTCCCCACCGCCGGCGGCGGCCAGTGGAGCGCAGAGCCCGACGGCCGCGAAGGCGGTCGCGGTCACCGCGAGAGCGCGGGTAGCACGCATCGTTGAACCTCCAGCGGAAGACGCTCCGAAGCGGCGCTCCGGGATATTCGACGAGGACGCCTTCCACCAGGAACATTCACCGAGGCTCCCTTTCCCCGCATTTCGGGCTTGGGCCACCCCGGTGAGCCGACACGCCGGTCCGGACGGCCCGCATCTGACGGAGCCGCAGGTCACAGACCGTCAGACGTTTTATCCGTTCATTACTCGGATGGGTCATCCCGACTGGCCCCGGCCACCCGTTCGCCCTTCCCTGATCGCCGCCCCGGGCGCGCGTGCTTAGCGTGCCTGCATGCGCATTAAGGGGAGAACCACGAGCCGGGACGCCTTCGGCAGGGAGCCCAGACGACGCTCGCCCTGGGGCGTGCTGGCGCTCGTCATGCTCAGCGGGATCGCGCTGATGAAGAACGGGGTCGACGTCGGTCTCGGGCCGCCGCAGCCCGCCGCGGCGGCGTCGCTCGGCAACCACACCGGCGAGACGTTCCTGCCGGTGCCGCTCGAACCGCTGCCGTACGCCCCGCCCGCCACGGTACGGGTGCCCTCCATCGACGTCGACGCGCCGATCATGGACGTCGGTCTCGACGACAAGGGCTGGATCGCGGCGCCGCCGCCCCAGGACCCGAATCTCGCCGGATGGTTCCAGAACGGCGTCGCCCCGGGCCAGCGCGGCACCGCGGTCATCGTGGGCCATGTCGACAACCAGGCGGGGCCCGCCGTCTTCTACGGCCTCGGCTCCGTCCAGAAGGGCCAGATCGTCGAGGTCCCCCGTCTCGACGGCCGGGTCGCGGTCTTCGAGGTCTACGGCGTGGAGGTCTTCTCCAAGCACGACTTCCCCGGCGTGCGGGTCTACGGCGACACCGGCCAGCCCGAGCTGCGGGTGATCACCTGCGGCGGCGGCTACACCAAGGCGGACGGCTACGACGGCAACGTCGTCGTGTTCGCACGGATGGTCAGGACACGCTGAGCCGTCCCCGCTCCGCCCGCAGGGCCCCCGCGACGCGGGGGCCCTGCGGGCGTTTGGGGCTCAGATGCGGGGCACGGTGACGCGGTAGCCCGCGTCGAGGAGGCGCGGGAGGTAGCGGCGCAGGGCCGCGACGCTCTGGGATCGGTCGCCGCCCGCGTCGTGCGAGAGCACGACGACACCGGGGGCGGCGCCGTCCATGACCCGGCGGACGATCGTGCCGGTGCCGGGCTCCGTCCAGTCGAGGGTGTCCACGGTCCAGGCGAGCGGTTCCATGCCGAGCTCGGCGCCGATCTCGAAGGAATGCCTGTTCCAGGCGCCGTAGGGGGCCCGGTACCAGCGCGGGGGCGCGCCGACCGTCTTCTCGACGATGTCGCTGGTGCTGCCCAGCTGGCGGCGGATCTCGGACGGGGCGAGGCCCGGCACCAGGGGGTGGGACCAGGTGTGGTTGCCGATCAGATGCCCCTCGTCGGCCATCCGGCGCAGCAGGTCGGGGTGGTACTGCGCCATCTCCCCGCAGACGAAGAACATCGCCGGCACCTCGTGGGCGCGCAGGGTCGCGAGGATGTCCGGGGTGTACCGCGGATCGGGTCCGTCGTCGAAGGTGAGCACCATGGTGCGGCCCTCGCCGGGAAGCTCCAGGAGCGGACGGGTGCGGACGGGCGGCAGGGCGCGGCGGGCCGTGGGCGCCTGGGCGGTCATGGGCTGCAGACGGTAGGCGGATGCCTGCTGGGGGC
>NZ_RDBP01000044.1:40415-96065 GCF_008042045.1 Streptomyces sp. T39 | reverse complement strand
TTCGGCCCGTCGGTGCCGCGCTCGAACCCCTGGGACGGCTGTTGCTGAGTCACGTCTTCGAGGCTAACCGCCCGGCCCGCCGCCGCGGCCGCCGCCCCCGGGCCCCGCACCTTGCTCCAGGCGGGTTGAATCCGCCGGGTCCCCGTGTCGGTTGTACGTACGGGGCGACGGCCGTGCCGGTGCGTTCGGTGGCCAGCAGACCCCCCAGGACCGCGGCGCCGGAGAGCGCGGCGGCGACACGCAGCACGGAGCGGCGCGGAACGAGCAGCTGATCCTTTTTCATGGCCCACTGCTCGCACGGCCGTCGCCCCGTACGTACAACCGACACGGGGACCCGGCGGATTCAACCCGCCTGGAGCAAGGTGCGGGGCCCGGGGGCGGCGGCCGCGGCGGCGGGCCGGGCGGTTAGCCTCGAAGACGTGACTCAGCAACAGCCGTCCCAGGGGTTCGAGCGCGGCACCGACGGGCCGAAGGTCATCGTCGCCGGTCTGGACGGGTCGGACTCGTCGCTGCGGGCCGCCGCCTACGCGAGCGGGCTCGCCCGTCGTCAGGGGGCGCTGCTGGCGATCGTGTACGTCCAGCCGGTGATGCCGGCGGGCGCGGCGCTCGGGATGCCGGTGGCCGGCACCACCGAGGAGATCGCCGAGGGGCTGGCCGCCGAGATCCGGACCGCGGCCGAGCGCCTGCGGGGCATCTGGGACGTCCGCTGGGAGTTCCACACCTTCCGCGGCGACCCGTACACGGGGCTGGTCACCGCGGCCGACGAGCTGAAGGCGGACGCCGTGGTGGTGGGCGCGTCGGAGTCGGCGGGCCACCGGATCATCGGGTCGGTCGCGGTCCGTCTCGTCAAGGCGGGCCGCTGGCCGGTGACGGTCGTCCCGTGACCGGCGGGCTCAGCGGCCCATGACCAGGCCGTCCTCCGCGGCGCCGCGGCCGAGCACGGCCGTGGTGACGGCGGCGAGCGCGGTGCGGTGCTCCGCCCGGGCCGAGCCGCGGGCGATGACGTCTGGGAGGTTGACGACCCGGCCGGCGGCGGTGTCCATCCACTGCGGGATGTACTCGGCGCGGGTGACCTCCCAGCGCGCGCCGGGCTTCGCCGGGGGCGAGAACGTGAAGCGCGCGATCGACCCCTGGTTGCCCCGGGGATCCTGCGCGCCCTCGTAGTTGATCATCGCGCCGGCGATCTGGTCGCCCATGCCGTAGACCACCCAGGTGCCGCCCACCTTCTCGTACGCCTGAGGCACATGGGCATGGGTGCCGAGGACGAGATCGATGTCGGGGCGGCCGCCGGTGGCGGAGGCGGTGAGGGCGCGGCCGAGGGCGAGCTGCTGTTCGTCGGGCGCGGTCTGCCACTCGGTGCCCCAGTGGAGGCTGACCACGACGACGTCGGCCCCTGCGCGCCGGGCGGCGCGCGCGTCGTCGAGGATCCGCTGTTCGTCGATGAGCGCGACGCTCCAGGGGCGGTCCTCGGGCAGGGGGATGTCGTTGGTCCCGTAGGTGTAGGCGAGCTGGGCCACCTCGGCGCCGCCCGCCGAGAGCAGGGCGGGCCGGCCGGCCTCCTTCTCGGTGCGGGCCGAACCGGCGTGGGCGATGCCTGCCCGGTCGAGGGCGTCGAGGGTGCGGGCGATGCCGGGGGCGCCGTCGTCGAGGGTGTGGTTGGAGGCGGTGGAGCAGGAGTCGTAGCCGGTGGCCGCGAGGGCCTCGGCGATCTCGGGCGGGGACTTGAAGGAGGGGTAGCCGCTGTAGTCGCCGTTCTCGCCGTACACGGTCTCCATGTGGCAGATGGCCAGGTCGGCGCGGGAGACGACGGGGGCGACCCCGGCGAGCATGGGGCGGAAGTCGTAGCCGGTGGCGCCCGCGTCGGCGGCCGCCTGCCGGATCACCGACTCGTGCGGGAGGACGTCGCCGCTGGCGACCAGGGTGAAGGGGCGCTCGGCGGCACCCGCGCCGCTCGCGGCCGAGGGGGCCTGCCCCGAGGGGGGCGCCTGCCGGGGCGGGCTCTGCTCCGCGGCGCAGCCGGCGGCGCAGGCCACGGCCGCGAGGGCCGCGCACACGAGGGCCGGGCGGCCGGGCCGCCGTCCGTGCCGGGTCAGTGGGGTCCAGGACATCGCGAACAGCCTCCGAATTATCGTATTTACCGCATATCGGACTGCTGACGACACAGGGGAGGCCGGGCCGAGTCAAGCGACGCAGCCGCCACGTCGCTGCAACGGCCCCTCGCACCAGCCGCACGGGCGCGGGCCCGCCCCCGAGGGCGGCGCCGGGGCGCTGCCGCCCGCCGCACGGCCACCGTCCGCCACCCCGGCCGACCGTTCACCGCACCACTCGCCGCCCGGTGCGACCGTTCACCGACGACCCCGGTACGGCGTCTGTCGCCGCGCCGCCCGATGCGTTCGGATACGCCACGTGACGGCGACCTGTGGATGAAGGGGTGTTGGCAATGGCGACGGCGACCGCGACCACCGACGAGAGGGCCATGGCGGAACTCCAGCGCGAGCACGGGCCCGCGCTGCTGAGCTTCCTGCTCGGCCTCACGTACGGGGACCAGCAGCGCGCCGAGGACCTCCTCCAGGAGACGCTGGTACGCGCGTGGCAGCACCCCGAGGCGTTCGACGGGCCGTACGAGTCGATGCGCCCGTGGCTGTTCACCGTCGGACGCCGCCTCGCCATCGACGCCCGCCGCTCCCGGCTCGCCCGCCCCGCCGAGATAGGCGACGGCGTCCTCGCCACCACGCCCGACCCCTCGGACCGCACCGAGAGCGCGGTCGCCGCGATGGACGTCAGGGCCGCCGTCGGCTCCCTCAGCCCCGAGCACCGCGCCGTACTGGTCAAGATCTACTTCCACGGGATGAGCGTCAACGAGGCCGCCGAGGCGCTGGGCATCCCGCCGGGCACCGTGAAGTCGCGCTCCCACTACGCGCTGCGGGCCCTCGCCCGCTGCCTGCCCGGCTACAGCAGGCGGCCCGTCACAGCAGCCACGCGGACCACGCTCGTGCGCGACTCCCCCTCGGGACACGGCCGCGGGGCCTCCGTATGCCGAACGTCACGCCGTAGTTGAGCCAATACGGGCTCCCGGCCGTGAGGGACGGAGGAGGCTCGTGAACGAGACCCGGAGAACCGACGTCGAGGGTGAGGGGACGGCATGCGGCCCGAGAGCACCGGAGGGGCGGGGCTGGCCGTCCCCATGGCCTGGCTGTGCGCCGAGTACACGGCCGACGTGATACTGCGCACCGGCGGCCTGGTGTCCCCCGGGTCCCTGGAGTTCCGGGCCGGACACCGCGCTCTCGCCCTCACCGTCCACCTGTGCGACGGCGCCGCCGCCGGCACCTTCGCCGCCGGCGGCGCGCCGGACACCGACCACTGGCTGTCCCTCACCGCGTACGGCCACCCCTGGCCCGAGTGGGTCGAGGAACGGCTCGCCGCCCGCGCCGCACGCGAACGGCACGGCGGCCCCGACCCCGACCTCGCGCTCGCGACGACGACCTGGCACTGGCTGCGGACGACCGAGGTGTACGCCGCAGACCTCGGGGACCTCGAACCCTGGCACCCCTCCCGCCCTCCCGCCGCCACGGTCGACGAGGCCAGCAAGGTGTGGACACCGGCCTGGGAGCTGGGCCTCCCCCTCGGCCATCTGGCGGTCCACCTGTGGTGAGCGCGCCGGGCGGGCGGCTCAGCCCACGACGCGCCGGCCGGACGACGAGTGCACGCCCGCGCGGTACTTGGGAATCCTGACGGTGATCTTCATCCCGGCCCCGACGGCCGTCTCGATCACCAGCCCGTGGTCGTCCCCGTACACCTGACGCAGCCGCTCGTCGACGTTGAGCAGCC
Source organism: Streptomyces sp. T39 (assembly GCF_008042045.1). Lineage (GTDB taxonomy): Bacteria > Actinomycetota > Actinomycetes > Streptomycetales > Streptomycetaceae > Streptomyces. Next base: position 92,237 of record NZ_RDBP01000044.1, on the reverse strand, counting down.
CGATGCCCGACGCCGTGGTCCCGCGGCCCGCCAGGATCGCGCGCAGCGCCTCGGGGTCCATGCCGACGCCGTCGTCCTCGATGGTCACCACCGCCTCGGCGCCCGCGTCACGGGCGGCGATGGTGACCCGGCACTCGGTGCGGGAGTCCTCCAGACCGTGCTTGACGGCGTTCTCGACCAGCGGCTGGAGGCACAGGAAGGGCAGCGTCACCGGCAGCACCTCCGGAGCCACCTGCAGCGTGACCTGGAGCCGGTCGCCGAAACGCGCCCCGGCCAGGGCCAGGTACTGCTCGATGCAGCGCAGCTCGTCCGCGAGATGCGTGAACTCGCCGTGCCGGCGGAACGAGTACCGGGTGAAGTCGGCGAACTCCAGCAGCAGTTCCCGGGCGCGCTCCGGATCGGTGCGCACGAACGACGCGATGGCCGCCAGCGAGTTGAAGATGAAGTGCGGCGAGATCTGGGCCCGCAGGGCGCGGATCTCGGCCTCGATCAGGCGGGTGCGCGAACGGTCCAGCTCGGCCAGCTCCAGTTGCACCGAGACCCACCGGGCGACCTCGGTAGCCGCCCGCACCAGGACCGCCGACTCCCGCGAACCGTAGGCGACCAGCGTGCCGAGCACCCCTTCCTCCCCGCTCAGCGGGGCGATGACGAACCAGCGCAGCGGACACTCCAGGTCGGCGCACTCCGAGCGCACGCTCTGGCTGCGGCCGGAGGCGAGCACCTCGGCGACCCGCAGCATCACCTGCTCCCGGTGGTGGTCACCGCCCGGCCCGTCCCAGGCCAGCACGCGAGCGCGGTCGGTCAGGCACAGCGCCTCGGTGCCCAGCAGCGACCGCAGCCTGCGGGCCGCCTTGCGGGCCGTGTCCTCGGTGAGCCCCGCCCGCAGCGGCGGCGCCGCCAGGGACGCCGTGTGCAGCGTGTGGAAGGTCGCCCGCTCCACCGGTGTGCCGAGATCCAGGTCCGCCTTCGCACCGCGCCGGGCGGAGACCCTGCCGCACACGAACCCGACGGCGAGCAGCACCGCGCCCGCCGCCGCGAGCGCCGCCGCCTCCGTACCCGTCATCGCTCCACCCCTTCCGTCTGCTGCCTGCCGGCGAGGTCCTCGGGAAGATGCAGCCGGGCGAGGATCGCAGCGGCGCCGGGGGGTATGTGCCGGGCTGTCGCCAGCGACACGGCCACCATGGTCGAGAAGCCGAGCGGCACCGACCACACCGCGGGCCACGCCATCAGGGTGTGCGCCCAGCCCCCGGGCGGCAGCCCCGCCCGGGTCGCCATCACGGCCGTCAGCGCGGCCCCGCCGCCCACCACCAGTCCGGCCGCGGCGCCGGGCGGCGTCAGCCGCCGCCACCAGATGCCGAGCACCAGCAACGGGCAGAACGACGACGCCGACACGGCGAACGCGAGCCCGACGGCGTCGGCGACCGGCACATTGCTCGTCACCACGGACAGGCACAGCGGCACGGCCACGGCCACCAGCGTCGCCAGGCGGAAGTGCCGCACCCCGCGGGACGGCAGCACGTCCTGGGTGATCACCCCCGCCACGGACATGGTCAGCCCCGAGGCCGTCGACAGGAAGGCCGCGAACGCCCCGCCCGCCAGCAGCGCGCCCAGCAGTTCCCCGGCCAGTCCCCCGATCACCCGCTCGGGCAGCACCAGGACGGCCGCGTCCGCGGCGCCGGTGAGCGCGAGCTCCGGCGCGTACACCCGGCCCAGCGCGCCGTACACCGGCGGCAGCAGGTAGAACGCGCCGATCAGCCCCAGCACCATGAGCGTGGTCCGCCGGGCCGCGCGTCCGTTGGGACTGGTGTAGAAGCGGACCGCGACATGGGGCAGCCCCATCGTGCCGAGGAACGTCGCGAGGATCAGCCCGTACGTCGCGTACAGCTGGTAGCCGTCCCGGCCGCCCGACAACGGCTGCGACCAGCTGACCGGGTCGGTGCCCGACACCGTCCGCTCCGGCACCGGCGCCCCCTTGGGCAGGCCGAGCTCCGTGCCCGCCTCGATCCGGTGGGTGCCTTCGCCGAGGGTGAGGCGCTCGCCGCGGTGCCGCTCGCCGTCGACCGTGCCGGAGACCGTCACGGTCAGCGGGGCGTCGAGATCGACCCGCACGGTGTCGCCGACCCGGATGTCGGTGTGCTCGCGCAGCACGGCGGGCGCGTCGAAGCGGGCGCGCGGTGCGTCGTCCCCCGCCCACGCGGCCACCAGGAAGAGCGCGGGCACCAGCAGCGCCGTCAGCTTCAGCCAGTACTGGAACGCCTGGACGAAGGTGATGCTGCGCATCCCGCCCGCCGCGACCGCCCCGGTGACGACGACCGCGACGACCAGGGACCCCAGCCAGTCCGGCGCACCGGTCATGATCTCCAGCGTCAGTCCGGCGCCCTGGAGCTGGGGCAGGAGATAGAGCCAGCCGATCCCGACGACGAAGAGGCTCGCCAGCCGGCGCACCACCGCGGACTCCAGACGGGCCTCGGCGAAGTCGGAGAGCGTGTAGGCCCCGGAACGGCGCAGCGGGGCGGCGACGAGGACCAGCAGGACGAGATAGCCGGCCGTGTACCCCACGGGGTACCAGAGCATGTCCGGCCCTTGGAGCAGCAGCAGGCCGGCGATACCGAGGAAGGAGGCGGCGGACAGGTACTCGCCGCTGATGGCCGCCGCGTTCAGCCCCGGCCCCACGGTCCGGGAGGCCACGTAGAAGTCCGAGGTGGTGCGGGATATGCGCAGCCCCAGCGCGCCGATCAGGACGGTGGCGAGGACCACGACGGTGACGGCGGTCACCGCGTAGGTCTGGTTCACGTGTCAGCGGCCTTCGACGAGCCGGGTGAAGTCGCGTTCGTTGCGCTCGGCCCGGCGCACGTACCAGCGGGCCGTCAGCCACATCACCGGATACGCCCCGAAACCGAGCGCCGCCCAGACGAAGGGGGCCGGCGACCCGGGGGAACCGCCCAGCGCGGCGGGCAGGGCGAACAGCAGCGGCAGCGAGCCGACGAACAGCGCCAGGGTGCCCAGCGCGTAGAGCGCCGCGCGCAGCTGGCTGCGCATGAGGGACCGCACGTACGTGGCGCCCAGCGTGGTCTGCTCGGTGATCTCGGAGCGCGCGGGCGCGTACCCCGGCGGACGGCGGGTGCCGCGGGGCACACCGGTGACCACCTCGCGGCGCGGGGTTTGCTCTGCAGACATCGGCGTCCGCTCCAGCGTCTGTCGGAGGACGGGGACGGGGGCGTCGGGGACGGCCCAGGGAGGGGAGTCTACGCAGCGGTGATCAGCCGACGGTAGAGACGGAGGGCGCCGGATCGTGCCCGCCCGGGTGCGGTCAGGGGCCGCTGGGCCGGGCGCAGTCGCTGAGCGCGATCTCCAGTTCGACGTACGACTCCTCGGCCCGCCGGAACGCGACCTCCAGCGCGGCCTCCGCGCGCGGGCCGGCGAGGCCGCGGGCGGACTCACGGATGTCCTCCAGCACATCGGCCCAGCGGCCCGCCGCGCTGCGGGCGGCCGCCAGCAGCGTCTCCAGCTCGACCGGGCCCTGCGGTCTGGCCGAGGGGAGACCGCGCAGCTCGTCGAGGAGTGCTTCGATGTCGGACATCAGGCCCCCTTCCCCGGAACGGTCCGGCGCGCTCCGGAGTGATCAAGGTTAGGCCCCCGGCAGCCGCCGCGGCCCGCGGTCCCGGCCCCTGCTCGCCCAGCGGCGCACTCCGTCGCCGTGCGGCGCCCCCGGCACGACGAACGGGCGCGGTGAGGGGGTGAACGGTCACCCGCGCCGGTGCCGCTCCGGCGTGACCCGTTCCCGGCGGAGGTACGTCGCCCGCGGGCCGGCCGTGGGCCGAGGCACGGCCTGCGGCCGCGCTCTCGCCCGCCGGACGGGCTGACCAGGGGCATCGGGGCCGGTCACGGGCACATGCCCGGTTCGCTGCCGCCCCACCCGCCCGCGCGGAAGCGGGCCGCGCGGCGTCAGGAGGTCCGGGGCTGCATCAGGAGGTCGCGGAGCTGGCGGGCGTGGCGGCGGCTCACCGCCAGCTCCGCCGCGCCCACGCGGACACTGGTGGCCCCCGCGTCCAGGCGCAGCTCGTCGATGCGGCCGAGGGCGACCAGGTGGCTCCGGTGGATGCGGACGAAGCCGCGCGACGCCCACCGCTCCTCCAGCGTGGAGAGCGGGATGCGCACCAGGTGGGAGCCGTCGGCCGTGTGCAGGCGCGCGTAGTCGCCCTGGGCCTCGACATAGGTGATGTCGTCCACGGGAACGAAGCGGGTGACCCCGCCGAGCTCGACGGGTATCTGCTCGCCGGCCGGCCCGGGCACCACCGCCGGTCCCGCCGCCCGGTCCGCCGCCGTCCGCCCCGGCTCGGCGGTCCCCGGGGCCGGCTGTCCGGCGGCCCCCCGGGCCGCCTGGCCGCCCGCGTGCTGGGCGACCACCAGTTCGCGCGCCCGGCGGACCGCCTCGGCCAGGCGCTCGCGGCGGACCGGCTTGAGCACGTAGTCGACGGCCTTGAGGTCGAAGGCCTGGACGGCGAACCCCTCGTGCGCGGTGACGAAGACGATCTGCGGCGGTCTGGCGAACCCGGCGAGCAGGCGGGCGACGTCCAGCCCGGTGAGCCCGGCCATGTGGATGTCGAGGAAGACGACGTCGATCCCGTCGTCGCCCTCCGGGTCGGCGTCGATCGCCCGTCCGATGCGGCGCAGTGCCTCGGTGGCGTCGGTCGCGCCCTCGGCGCTGCGGATCCGCGAGTCGGCCCGCAGCAGGTAGAGCAGTTCCTCGAGGGCCGGTTTCTCGTCGTCGACAGCCAGTACGCGCAGCATGCTGCGGAGTGTAGAGGCGCCTGCGCGGACAGGCCACGGCCCGGCCGGCGTCCCGGTTTGCGATCGCGTCCGAAGCGTGACCCGCGGGTTGAGCAGAGCGCGTCCGCGCCGCGTATAGCAGGGTGACCGCCCGTAACACCAGGAATCGAGGACCCCCGATGAGCAGCCAGCAGCCGCACCGTGATGTGGCCGCCTATGCGCTGGGCGTCCTGGAACCGGGTGACGCGCTCCGTTTCGAGGAGCATCTGGGCGAGTGCGCGCGCTGCACGGCGCACCTGTCGGACTTCACGGGGGTGGCCCGCGCCGTGGCGGAGCTCGCGGGGCCCGGCCGTACCGAGGCGCTGCCCTCCGCGGGCCTGCTGGAGGGGCTGACGCAGGGGGTCCGCGCCCGGCGGCGGCGCGACGGCAGGCGGCGGCTGCGGCTCGCCGCCGTGGCGGCCGTACTGGTCGTGGGGACCCCGGTCGCCGTGGTGGCGGCCCGGGACCCGGCCCCTGTCGCCGTGCAGCGGGTGGTGGCGAAGGATCCGGTGTCCGGGGTGCGTGCGTCGGTGGCGCTGGAGGACCACAACTGGGGCACGGAGGTGGCGATGCGGCTGACGGCACTGCCGGGTCCGCGCGTCTGCCGTCTCGTTGCGATCGGCAAGGACGGGGCGGAGCATCCGGTGCTCAGCTGGTGGGTGCCGGACGGCGGCTACGGTGTGGCCGACGGCCCGGGACGGGCGGGCCCGCTCGACGTCACGGGCGGCACCGACCTGCACCCCGCCGAGATCGGCCGGTGGGAGGTACGGGGCGAGAACGGCGAGCGGCTCCTGTCGATCGGCGGCTGACCCGGCGCAGGACCGGACGGCTCACTTCAGCAGCCGCGAGAGCCTGCGGTCGGCCAGCGGCTTGCCGCCGGTCTGGCAGGTCGGGCAGTACTGGAGCGAGGAGTCGCTGAAGGACACCTCGCGCACGGTGTCACCGCACACGGGACAGGGCAGGCCGGCGCGGCCGTGCACCCGCAGCCCGCTCTTCTTCTCGGACTTGAGGCGTCCGGCGGCGAGGCCGCGGGAGCGTTCGACGGCGTCGCTCAGCGTGGTCCGCAGGGCTTCGTGAAGGACGTCCATGTCGTGCTCGTCGAGGTTCTGGACCGGTTTGAAGGGGGACATCCGGGCGGCGTGCAGGATCTCGTCGCTGTAGGCGTTGCCGATGCCGGCGATCAGCTTCTGGTCCCGCAGGGCGCCCTTGATCTGCCGCCGTTCGCCCTTCAGCACGGCGGCCAGCGCCGCCCGGTCGAAGCCGTCGGCGAGCGGGTCGGGCCCCAGGGCGGCGATCTGCGGCACGTCGGCGGGGTCGTGCACGAGGTGGACGGCGAGCCGTTTGGTGGTGCCCGCCTCGGTCAGGTCGAAGCCGGCGCCGTCGGCGAGGACCGTGCGCAGGGCCAGCGGCCCCTTGCCGGGGCGCGGGGGCGCGGCGGGAACCTCGTCCGTCCACCGCAGCCAGCCGGCGCGGGCGAGGTGGACGGTGAGATGGAGCCCGGCCGCGCCGATGTCGAGCCACTTGCCGTGGCGTTCGACGGCGGTGACCCGGGCGCCCTCCAGGGCGCTCAGCGGCGGGTCGTAGGTCTTGAGCACGCTGATGGCCACGGGCGTCACGCGGGCGATCTCCCGGCCGGTGAGCCGGTCGTCGAGGAACTCGCGGAGTGCTTCCACCTCGGGCAGTTCTGGCATGGCTCCACCTTGCCGCACCGGACCGCCGGTCGCGAAGCGGCGGCCGGGCACGGCACGGGACCGGGGGCTCAGTCCCTGCCGAGCAGGTCGTCGAGTGCGGCGAGTTCCTCGCTCAGGGCCGTCGCGAGGCGGCCGACGTCGGGCACGGCCGCGCCGTCCGCGACCAGTCCCGCGTGGACCCGCCCGCCGTACGTCGAGAGGGCGACGGCCAGCGACTGGCCGCGGGCGAGGGGCGCCATCGGGTAGAGCTCGCGCAGCGGCCGGCCGCCGAGGGAGAGTGCGGCGCGCGGCAGCGGGACGCTGGTGACCAGGATGTCGAAGAGCATCCGGGCGGCGCCGCCGGCGAGCGGCGCCCCGAAGCGGTGGGCCAGGGGCGGGAGCTGGTCGGCGAGCAGGGCCACGGCGCCGGCGCCCCGGGCGGGGCCGGCGGCCTTGTTGCGGTCCATCGCCGTCCGCACGGCGGCCAGCCGCAGGCGGGGGTCGGGTTCGGCGACGGGGAGTTCGAGCAGGTACGCGGAGAGCCTGTTGCCGGAGCCCGCCGGCTGCCCCGGGCGGCGGCGGGACACGGGGACGAGGGCGCGCGGCCCGCCGGCGGGCAGCAGGTCGCCGCGTTCGCCCATCCAGCGCCCGAGGGCTCCCGCGACCACGGCCAGCAGGACGTCGTTGGCGGTGCCGCCGGCCGCGCGGCGCACCCGGTGCACCGTGTCGAGCGGCAGCACGGCGGTGGCGAGCCTCCGGGTGCCGCTCGGCGCGGCGGTGAGCGCGGGAAGCCCCCGGGGGTCCAGGCGGCCGGCCCTGACGATCGAGGCGCCGACGCCGACGGCCCGGCCCATCTCCTCGATCCGGGACTGTGCGAAGCCGAACAGCCGGCGTGCCCCGGCCTGCCAGGAGTCGCCCGGGGCGGGGCGGGGGCGGCGCGTCGCGACGGCCCGGGCGTCGGCGATCTCGTCGAAGATCCCGGCTCCGATGGCGACGGCCCGCATGCCGTCCGCGAGTGCGTGGTGGAGCTTGACGAGCACCGCGCACCGCGCGTCGTCGGCGGAGCGCAGCAGATACATCTCCCAGGGCGGACGTCCCCGTTCGAGGGGCCGTTCCATCAGCTCGCCCGCCGCGTCGGTGACGGCCCGGCCGAAGTCGTCGCCGTCGAGCCGGACCTCCCGCACGTGCCGCCGGACGTCGAAGTCCTGGGCCGTGGTCCAGGCGGATCCGCCGATGGGCAGCAGCACGTCGGCCACCCGCACGCGCAGCCGGGGGATCGCGGCGGCGCGGGCGGCCAGCAGGTCCGTGAGGTCGTCGTGGCCGCCGCCCGCGGGCCCGGGGCCGAAGACGGCGAGGGCGCCCAGGTGCATCGGGTGCCCGGCCGACTCCAGGTGCCAGAACGCCAGATCGAGCGGGGCGAGTAGCTCAGGGCTCACGGGGTCCTCATGTCTCCTGGAAGCCGGGACTCCGCAGTCAATCGCCTGCGATCGGTCACGGTCAAGCACGAATCATGCACATACGGTCAACATCGTGTTTCGGTCAGCGTGCGCTCCGGTCCGGGACGGCGAAGTCGCACCACACGCTCTTGCCGCTCCCCCGCGACTCGACGCCCCAGGCGTCCGAGAGCCGGTCCACCAGCAGCAGCCCGCGGCCGGAGACGCCGTCCTCCCCGGCGTCCCTGCGCCGGGGCAGGGCACTGGAGCGGTCCTCCACCTCGACCTTGAGCCGCCGCCGGGCACCGGTGAGGACCCGCACGGTCACCACGGCTCCCCCGTCGGTGTGCATCAGCGCGTTGGTGATCATCTCGTCGGCGACCAGTTCGATCTCGTCGGCGCGTCCTCCGGCGCCCCAGGCGCGCACCGCGGCCCGCACCATGTGCCGTGCCGAGCGCAGGCCCTCCGGGTCGTTCTGTGCGACGTGCTGCCGGAGCCGGCCGCCCGCCTGCGGGGCGAGGGCGCCCTTGCGGCGCAGGAGCAGCAGGGCCACGTCGTCGTCGCCGCCCCGGTCGTCGACGACCTCGCAGAGGTGGTCGGCCAGCAGCTGGAGATCGCGCGGACCGTCGTGCACGAGCGAGGTGAGCAGCTGCATCCCGTCGTCGAGATCGGCGCCGGGCTGCTCCACGAGTCCGTCCGTGTACAGGAGCAGCGTCTGCCCGGGGTCGAGTTCGAGGGTGCTGACCGGGTACTCCAGCCGGCCGAACTCCGCCGAGAGCCCGAGCGGCAGTCCGCCGGGCACCGGCAGCCTGCGGCAGCTGCCGTCGTGGTCCCTGATCAGCGGGTCGACATGACCGGCACGGACGATCTGCACCACCCCCGTGGTCAGGTCGGCCTCCGCGTAGGTGCAGGTGGCGAAGCGGTCGGTGTCCAGCTCGTCGAGGAAGACCGAGGCCCTGGCCATCACGGTCGCGGGCGTGTGCCCCTCGGCGGCGTAGGCCCGCAGCACGATGCGCAGCTGCCCCATGACGGCCGCCGCGTGGGTGTCGTGGCCCTGGACGTCACCGATGACGGCGCCGACCCGTCCGCTGGGCAGCGGGATGACGTCGTACCAGTCGCCGCCGATGTCGCGGCCGAAGCGCGCGGAGCGGTAGCGCACGGCGATCTGCGAACCGGGCACGTCGGGGATGCGGCGCGGCAGCATCGCCTGCTGGAGCCCCTCGGCCAGGTCGTGCTCCTGTTCGTAGAGGACCGCCCGCGCGAGGCTCTGCGCGATGCTGCTGCCGAGCGCGACGAGCACATTGCGCTCGTCGGCGGTGAACCCGTGCTTGTCCCGGTACAGCAGTCCCAGCGCGCCGATGGGCCTGGCCTGCGCGATCAGCGGGAGATACGCGGCGGAGGAGATGCCCAGCCCGCTGATGTGCGGCCACAGCACGGGGTAGGAGTCGGCGAAGTCCTGGGCCGACTCGATGAACCGGGGCGCGAGGGTGCGGACCACCTCGCTCATCGGGTACTGCTCGTCGACGCGGGTGTAGCGGGTGCCGGGTACGAAGGAGCCCTCGGGGCCCTCGGCGACCAGGTGGATCCGGCCCGATTCGAGCAGTCCCATGACGAGGCTGGCCGCACCGAGCAGCTTCAGGCCGCGGGCGCCCTTGAGCAGTTCGATGATGTCCTCGACGGTCCTGGCGTGCGCGAGGGCGGCCGTGGTGGACTCCACGACGCTCGTCTGCCGGCGGCGCTCGTCGTCGACGTCCATCCGGGCGGCGGCGTCCTCCAGCTCCTGGGTGGCGTCGCGCACGATGCCGATGATGCGCACGGGGCGGCCGCCCTCGTCGCGCTGGACGTTCCCCTGGGTGTGCGTCCAGCGCAGGGTGCCGTCGCGCCGGCGGATGCGGAAGTAGGCGCCGTAGTGCTCGACCCCCCGCTTGAGGGCCTGGGCCACCATGGTGTCCAGCCGCACGCCTTCGTCCGGCGGCACCCGCACGCCGAGCGTGGCGGGGCGGCCGTCGTACTCGTCGGGACGCAGGTCGAAGACGTCGAGGCCGAGCGCGTCCATGTGCATGAGTCCGCTGGTGAGGTCCCAGTCGAAGCAGCCCATGCGATTGAGGGTCAGACTCGTGTCCGCGTGCGCCGGCCAGTCGTCGGGAAGCGACAGGGCACCCGCTGCCCGCTCAGCCATGGGGCCACTCTGCCATCATTCACCGCATCCCACGACCGGATGGCGCCCGGCCCCGTCAGCCCTGGTAGGGGTCGGGTGCCATCCGGTCGTGGGATGCGGTGAATGATGGCAGAGTGGCCCCAAGTGGCCCCAGGCAGCGGGTGCCCTGTCGCTTCCCGACGACTGGCCGGCGCACGCGGACACGAGTCTGACCCTCAATCGCATGGGCTGCTTCGACTGGGACCTCACCAGCGGACTCATGCACATGGATGCACATGGAACGCGCCGCCGTGCCGCGGCGGGCCGCGATACTGGGAGGGATGGAGTGGTTCGGCGACAACGCCTACTGGCTGAGCCGGCTGGTGTTCCAGCGGGCTCTCGCCGTCGTGTACGTGATCGCGTTCGTGTCGGCCGCGCTCCAGTTCCGGGCGCTCATCGGCGCCCGGGGCATGCTCCCGGTGCCGGACCATCTGCGCCGGGTGCCGGCCCGGACGGCGCCGACGCTGTTCCGGCTCCACTACTCGGACCGTTTCTTCGCCTCCGTCGCCTGGACCGGCGCGCTGCTGTCGGCCGCCCTGGCGGCGGGGGCAGCGGACCATGTTCCGCTCGCCGTGGCGATGGCGTGGTGGGCGGTTCCGTGGGCGCTGTACCTGTCGATCGTCAACGTGGGGCAGACCTGGTACGGCTTCGGCTGGGAGTCCCTGCTGCTGGAGACCGGCTTCCTCGCGATCCTGCTCGGCAACGAGCGCACCGCTCCCCCGGTGATCGTGCTGTGGCTGCTGCGCTGGGTGCTGTTCCGGGTCGAGTTCGGTGCGGGGCTGATCAAGATCCGCGGCGATGCCTGCTGGCGGGACCTGACGTGCCTGTACTACCACCACGAGACCCAGCCGATGCCGGGGCCGCTGAGCTGGTGGTTCCACCATCTGCCCCGGCCCGCGCACCGGGCGGAGACGGCCGCCAACCATGTGGTGCAGCTGCTGGTGCCGGTGCTGCTGTTCACCCCGCAGCCGGTGGCGGGCGCCGCCGCGGGGCTGATCGTCGTGACGCAGCTGTGGCTGGTGCTCTCGGGGAACTTCGCCTGGCTGAACTGGCTGACGATCGTGCTCGCGCTGTCCGCCGTCGACGCGTCGCCCCTCGTTCGTCCGCCGGACCTCCCCGGCGCGCCGCTCTGGTACGTGGTCCTCGTGTCGGCCGTCGCGGCCGGGCTGCTGGCGCTCGGTTACCGGCCGGCGCGCAATCTGTTCTCCCGGCGCCAGGCGATGAACCGGTCCTACGACCCGTTCCATCTGGTGAACGCCTACGGTGCGTTCGGCAGCGTCGGACGGGTCAGGTACGAGCTGGTGGTGGAGGGCACCGACGACGCGGTCGCCCACGAGGGCACCGTGTGGCGGGAGTACGGCTTCCGGGGCAAGCCGGGCGACGTGCGCAGGCTGCCGCGTCAGTACGCCCCGTACCACCTGCGTCTCGACTGGATGATGTGGTTCGCCGCCCTCTCCCCCGCGTACGCCCGCTCCTGGTTCCTGCCGTTCGTGGAGCGGCTGCTGGAGGGGGACCGGGACACGCTGCGGCTGCTCGCGCACAACCCCTTCCCCGGCGCCCCTCCCGCCCAGGTGCGGGCCCGGCTGTACCACTACCGGTTCACGACGAGGGCCGAGCGCCGGGCCACGGGCGCCTGGTGGCACCGGACACCGGTACGTGACTTCCTGGCGCCGACCCGGCTGCGCTGACGCCGGGGGCACACGGCGCCGTGCCCCCGCCCGGGGTGGGCGGGGGCACGGCGTCACAGCCCATATCAGCCGGTGCGGGAGGTCCGCCGTGGCGGGGCCGCACCTCGCACGTCAGTCGATGCCGGGCAGGATGTGCGGCTCGGCGAGGTCCTCCTCGTATCCGGCCAGTCGAATCGGGGCCGAACGGGCCCAGACCTCGAGGTTGCGAATCTCATCGGCCCTGCGGGGGCGTTCGCCGCCGCGATCGGACGGCCGCGTTTCGTGCTTCACCTCTGGTGTCACCGCGCACTCCTCTGTGTCGCGTAACAGGGACGGGGGTCGGTTGGGTCGCGGTGGCGCCGTCAACTCGGGCGGGACCGCGGCCGGGTACGGACCTGTCCCAGGGCGGCCGGAGGGGACCGAGTAGGTCCCTGGAGGCCGTCCATTCACCCCAGCGTAACCATATGAGCGGGCCCATGCTCGATGGGGCCCGGAATTCAGCCCAATTCAGGCCAACGACCCCCTCCAAATGGACAACGGCCGGCGCGCCTGCTGGCGCACCGGCCGAAAATACCTCAAGAAGGGTGAAGTTGTCCTCATATGCCGGATTCCGAATCCGGCGGAGGGTCACCAGTTGGCGGGGGCGTAGTCCTTGAGGAAGCATCCGAACAGGTCCTCGCCCGACTCGCCCCGCACCACCGGGTCGTAGACCCGGGCGGCGCCGTCCACGAGGTCGAGCGGGGCGTGGAAGCCCTCCTCCGCCAGGCGCATCTTGTCGGGGTGCGGCCGCTCGTCGGTGATCCACCCGGTGTCCACGGCCGTCATCAGGATGCCGTCCTTTTCGAACATCTCCTGGGCGCTGGTGCGGGTCAGCATGTTCAGCGCCGCCTTGGCCATGTTGGTGTGCGGGTGGCCCGCTCCCTTGTAGCCGCGGCTGAAGACGCCCTCCATCGCGGAGACGTTCACCACGTACTTGCGACGGCCCGCGGCCGCGGCCATGGCCGGGCGCAACCTGCTGATCAGGATGAACGGCGCGGTGGAGTTGCAGAGCTGCACCTCCAGGAGCTCCACCGGGTCGACCTCCGAGACCGTCTGGATCCAGCTGTTGGTGTCGTGCAGGTCGGGTACCAGCCCGCCCGCGTCGATCGCGGTGCCCGCGGCGATGCGCTCCAGCGAAGCGGAGCCGCTGACGAGGGCGAGGTCGGTGATCTCCTGGGCGCGCAGCCCTTCACCCGCGGACGACGGGAGGGCGGCCACGGAGTCCACTGCGCCGCTGCCGAAGGTGCCGATGACCTGGGCGGGCGGGAGCTCGCCCGCGGGCAGCGGGGCGGACTCGGCGGCGACCAGCTCGCTGTACGCCTGGGGCGAGCGGCGCACGGTCTGGGCGGCGTTGTTGATCAGGATGTCGAGCGGACCCTCGGCGGCCACCGAGTCCGCCAGGGCGACGACCTGGGCGGGGTCGCGCAGGTCGATGCCGACGATCTTGAGGCGGTGGATCCAGTCGCCGCTGTCGGGCATCGCCTTGAAACGGCGGATGGCGTCGTTCGGGAACCGGGTGGTGATGGTGGTGTGCGCGCCGTCGCGCAGCAGCCGCAGCGCGATGTACATGCCGATCTTGGCACGGCCGCCGGTGAGGAGCGCCCGCTTGCCCGTCAGGTCGGCACGGGCGTCGCGCCGGGCGCGGTTCTCGGCCGCGCAGGGCTGGCACAGCTGGTGGTAGAAGGCGTCGACCTCGACGTAGCGGGTCTTGCAGATGTAGCAGGAGCGGGGGCGCCGCAGTATCCCCGCGATCTCCCCGGCGACCGAGGAGGAGGGCAGCAGACCCTGCGTCTCGTCGTCGATGCGCTCCGCGGAGCCGGTCGCGGTGGCCTCGGTGACCGCGCGGTCGTGCGCGGTCTTGGCGGCCCGCCGCTCCTGCCGCCGCCGCTGCTTGACCGTGCGGTACACACCGGCGGTCGCCCTGCGCACGGCGATCGCGTCGGGGTGGTCGATCTCCAGCTTGTCGAGCTCGTCGAGCACGCTGAGGCAGACGGCGAGACGCTCGGGGTCGATGCCCGGGCCGTAGGCCACGGGACTGTCGTCGGTCAGGGTCATCGCCGTCTTGTTCCTCGATCACTCGAATGCGCGGTTTCAAAAGCGCGATTTTACCGAGGGAGGGGGTGCGGACCAAATGACGTCGGTCACTGCGGGGACGGGATCATGAGCCCTCGGCGGTGCTGGCCGAAAGCAGCGGGCCGAACGGACGGCAATTGGTGTAGACCTATGGCGGCTACGGAGGGGCGGCAACCGCTTGTCGCCCTGTGCCGCACGGAACGTCACAGGACCCGCCGCCACCTGGGCCGAGAAGTCGCCCCTTCCCTTCATCGGCACGATGCATGCGTTTCACGCCAGCTTTCACGGAGCCCTCACATACCGGCCCGCCGACAGCCCACTATGTGTCCCGGCAGAGCCACTGCACAGGGGAGTAGGGCATGCCGGATGGGGGTCCGGCATGCCCTACCGGGGCGGGCGCGGGCAGCGCTCGGGGGGATGACCGGCGGGCCGTCCGCCGTGCGGACGGCGCACGACGGACGGCCCGCTTCCGCCCTCCCGGCCCCAGGTCGGCCGCAGACCGGCCGGAGAGCCGCCACGGCCCTCGGGTGTCGCCCCCCGCACCGCGGCAGATCGCCGCGACTCCCCGGGCGGCGCCCTCCCTCGCTCCCGGCCGCAGACCGCCGCGGCAGACGGGCCGCCCCTGCCGCCGGCGGCAGGGGCGGCGGCGCACCCGGCCGCCCCTCCGCACCGACCCCAGACCGCCGCGGCGCATCGGGCTGCTCCGCCCCTCGCACCGGCGGCAGCGCTGCCGCGACACCCCGGGCACCCTTCTTCGCACCGGCGACAGCCCGCCGCGGCACATCCGACCGCCCTCCCTCGCACCGGCCGCAGGGTCGCAGCGGCGCCCCGGGCCCTGCCCCGCGGCGGCAGGGGCGCGGCGACGCACCCGGCCGCCCCTCCCGCACCGACCTCGCCGCGCGTCTTCGCGCGGCGACGCGGCGACGCGCGGCAAGCTCGGGCAAATCGGATACTGGGTGAGGAAAGATGCGCGTCGTGCCGTCCGCCCCTCCCCCGGGCGCCGATGCGCCCGACCGGAAGAGGGACCTGAGGCGTACTCCCGTACTACCGCAGCAGTACGGACAAGTGCCTGCTCAAGAACGACGACGCGAACGCAGAAGGGGGACAGGGTGGTCACATGAGTTCCCTCGCGCTGTCCGTGCTCCTGTCACTGGTCTCCGCGGTCGCCTACGCGGCCGGGGCGATCCTCCAGGAGCAGGTGGCGACCACGACGCCGTCCCGTCCCTACGCCCCGCTGCACCACACGGGCTGGTGGATCGCCGTGGGGCTCAACAGCGTGGGCGCCGTGCTGCACGTGGTCGCCCTCGCCTACGGACCGCTGAGCCTGGTCCAGCCGCTGGGAGCCCTCACCATCGTCTTCGCGCTGCCGATGGCCGCGGTCTTCGTGCGCCGCAGGGCGGGCGCCACCGCCTGGCGCGGCGCGGTCATGGCCACCGCCGGGCTCGCCGGACTGCTGGCGCTGACCGGGGGCAACGGCTCCCACTCGCTCGGCACCGGCGAGCGGGGCGTCCTCGCGGCCGCGACGCTCGGCGTCGTGGCCCTCCTCTTCCTGACGGCGCAGGGCGTCCACCGGCCGATTCTGCGCAGCGTGCTGCTGGCGGGCGGGGCGGGCGTCGCCTTCGGCATCGCCTCGGTCTTCACCAAGACGGTGGCCGTCGACTGGCAGTGGGACCTGCCGTTCGGGCAGTGGCCGGCCATGTCGGTGATCGCGGTGCTGGCCGTCGCGGGTCTGCTGCTCTCCCAGGCGTCCTACCGCGGCTCCGGGCTGGCGGCCCCGCTCGCCACGGTGACCGTGGTCAACCCGGTGGTGGCGGCCGCGGTCGGGATCACGCTCTTCGGCGAGGACTTCCGTTACGGCGTGACGGGGACGGTCCTGGCACTCGGATGCGGCGCCCTCGCGGCGGGCGGCCTGGTGCTGCTCACCGTCGAACGCCTCGGCTCCGACGGGGACACGCCCCGCGAGGACGCCCCGGACGTCCGCTCAGACGCCCGGGGCGGCACCACCCCCGGAGGGCTGGTGGCCGCCCAGCGTGTCCGCCGCGGCACGTCAGATCGACACACCGCCGGACCGGAGGTAGGCGAGCGGGTCGATGTCGGAGCCGTACCCCGGCCCGGTCCGGATCTCGAAGTGCAGATGCGGGCCCGTGCTGTTGCCGGTGGATCCTGAACGGGCGATGCGCTGCCCCGGCGACACCTGCTGGCCCGCGCGCACGTTCAGGGCCGAGAGATGGGCGTACTGGCTGTAGCGGCCGTCGTGGTGCCGGATGACGACCTCGTAGCCGTACGCGCCGGCCCAGCCGGCCGAGACGACCTTGCCGGAGGCGACGGCCTTCACGGAGGTCCCGGTGGGGACCGGGAAGTCGACGCCGGTGTGGTAACCGCTGGACCAGGAACTGCCCGCCTTGCGGTAGGCGGTGGAGGGGCCGGAGGAGACGGGGGCGCTGAAGCCGGATCTCTTCTCCTCCGTGCGCGTCTTCGTCTGCTGGGTCTTCGGCTTCGGCTTGGGCTTGGGGGCCGCCTCGGTGTCGGGCTTCGGGGCCTGCCGCTTCGGCTCGGCCTCGGGCTTCGGCTGGGGCTTCGGCGCCTGCTGCTTCGGCTTCGCCGCGGGCTTGGGGGCGGGTTTGCCGGCCGCGGGGCGGCCGGTGTCCGGCCGGGCCGCCGTGGCGGGGGCGCGCAGCACCAGACGCTGGCCGGGGAAGATGAGATCCGGGTCGTCGCCGACGGTCTCGCGGTTCTGCTGGTAGAGCCGCTGCCAGCCGCCGTCCACGCCCTGCCGCTCGGCGATGCCCGACAGCGAGTCGCCACGCGCGACGGTGTACCCCTCGCGCTGGGTGGGCACCGTGGTCGGGGACGCCTGGGGCCGGGCCGCCGGGCGCTGGGCGGTGTGGGAGGCGGGCACGACACCGGGCGCGTCGCCGCCGCGCGCGAGACCGGCTCGCTGCGAGCACGAGGGCCACGCCCGGGGGCCCTGGCCCTCCAGGACCTTCTCCGCGACGGCGATCTGCTGGTCCTTCGTGGCGAGGTCGGCGCGCGGGGCGTACCGGGTGCCGCCGTAGGCCTCCCACGTGGACTGGCTGAACTGGAGCCCGCCGTAGTACCCGTTGCCGGTGTTGACCGACCAGTTCCCGGTCGACTCGCAGGCGGCGACCTTCTCCCAGGTGTCGACGGACGCCGCGTCCGCGGTGCCGGCTCCGACCAGCGGCAGGGCCATGCCCGCTCCGCCGGCCGTGACCGTGAGTGACGCCCTGTTGAGGCGACTCGGCTGATATCGACGGTGTCGACCGGTTCCGGCCATGTTGCTCCCCCACCACCTGTAGGTCACGCATTGCAGGTCATGCCGCAAGCGGCCAACGTAGGGCGCGAGCACGCAGGGTGACAAGGGCTCACGCCCAGAGTGACCGGATCCCGCCCTCCCAGCCGGGTGCGGGGGGCGCACTCGGCGGCCTGCGGCTGCCGCCGCGGCTGAGGAAATCGGACAGCGGCAGCGTCGCCGCTCCCACCGTCACCGCGTCCGGGCCGAGTCTGCCCAGCTCGATCGTGGTGCGGGAGACGGCGTGGCGCAGCGCGTACGCCTCGGCGTGACGGCGTACGCCGGGGAGCAGCCGGGGCCCGAGGAGCAGTCCGGCCCAGCCGCCGAGCAGGACGCGTTCCGGACAGAAGAGGTTCACGAGGTCGGCGACGGCGGCGCCCAGGTACTCGGCGGTCTCGTCGAGCAGGTCGACGGCGCGGGCGTCCGGCGCGGAGCCGTCGACGGGGGACGCCGCCGCGAGAAGTGCCGCGAGGACCGCCTCGTCGTCGGCGTCCGCGGCAAACTCCCCACCCGCCTCCCGCCAGCGCTCGCGCAGTGCCGCCGCGCCCGCGTACGCCTCGAGGCAGCCCGCGGCGCCGCACCGGCAGCGGCGGCCCCGGACGCGCACGGTGGTGTGCCCCCACTCCACGGCGCGCGGGCGGGCGGCCCCGGCGGGGCCGCCGGCCTGGACGACGGACGCGCCGACCCCGGAGCCGATCAGGGCGACGGCGGCGGTCGACGCGCCGCGTCCGCCGCCGAACCACATCTCCGCCTGTCCGAGCGTCTTGGCCCCGTTGTCGATGAACAGCGGCACGTCGTCCGGGATGTCCACGGCCTCGCGCAGCAGCCTCTCGAAGGGCACGGCGTCCCAGCCGATGGTCTGCCCGTGGACGACGGCCCCGCCGGCGCCGGGGTCCTGTTCGACGAGTCCGGGCACGCCGACGCCGATGCCGAGCAGCCGTGCGGCGTCCGCCTCGGCGTCGGCGAGCACCCGGCCGACGGCGGCGCGCACATGGGCCACCACGCGTTCCACGTCGTAGCCGTGCCGGTCCAGAGGGCGTTCGGCACGGGCGAGTTCGGCGAGCGCGAGGTCGAAGAGTTCGACCCGGACGCGGGTCTCGCCGATGTCCACGCCGACGAGCAGCCCGCTCGCGGGGGCCACGCGCAGCAGCGTGCGCGGGCGGCCGCCGTCGGAGTCGACGACACCGGCCTCCTCCAGCACCCCCTCGGCGACGAGTTCGGAGACGACGTTGGTGATGGATCCGGAGCTGAGGCCGGTGGCCGGGCCGAGCTCCTGCCGGCTCGCCGGGCCGCCGAAGTACACGCGCTCGAGGACCCTGGCCCGATTCCCCCGCCGCAGGTCACGCACTGTCCGTCTGTCGCGGTCCGCCATCGTGCTCCTTCCCTCGGAGCAAGATACCCAGTGCCCGGCGGGCGATCCGCCCGCCCTCCCCCGAGGATCGGGTGAGGTGGACGGGCCCGTGCGCACGTATGCACCGGCACGGCGTCCGCCTCCCGGCAGCGGGAGGCGGGAGCGGCGGGGGTTCCCGCCGCGCACCGTGGGCACCCGCCCCGGACGGCCCGCACGGCCGGCACGACTGCACGGCCGGTACGGCCCGCAGCAAGGCAGCACCCGACGACTCCAGGAGCGATCGCATGAGTGGAACCGCCCGGATCGGTGTCACCGGACTCGCGGTGATGGGCCGCAACCTCGCCCGGAACTTCGCGCGCAACGGGCTCACCGTCGCCGTGCACAACCGGACGGCGGCCCGTACCCGTGCGCTGGTCGAGGACTTCGGCGACGAGGGGACGTTCGTCGCCTGCGAGTCGGCGGAGGACTTCGTCGCGGCCCTCGAACGGCCCCGGCGGCTGGTGATCATGGTCAAGGCCGGGGCCGCGACGGACGCGGTGATCGACGAGTTCGTCCCCCTGCTGGAGGAAGGAGACGTCGTCATCGACGGGGGCAACGCCCACTTCGAGGACACCCGCCGCCGGGAGAAGGCGCTGCGCGAGCACGGCATCCACTTCGTCGGGGCCGGGGTCTCCGGCGGCGAGGAGGGCGCGCTCAACGGGCCGAGCATCATGCCGGGCGGCTCGGCCGAGTCGTACGACTCCCTCGGGCCGCTGCTGGAGAGGATCGCCGCCCGGGCGCCCGACGGTTCGCCCTGCGTCACCCATGTCGGCCCGGACGGCGCGGGCCACTTCGTGAAGATGGTCCACAACGGCATCGAGTACGCCGACATGCAGCTGATCGCCGAGGCGTACCACCTGCTGCGGGCGGTCGCCGGGTACTCCCCCGCCCGGATCGCGGAGACGTTCCGGACCTGGAACACCGGACGGCTGGACTCCTATCTGATCGAGATCACCGCGGAGGTGCTGGCGCACACGGACGCCGCGACGGGCAAGCCGTTCGTCGACGTCGTCGCCGACCGGGCCGAGCAGAAGGGCACCGGCCGGTGGACCGTGCAGACCGCGCTGGACCTCGGCGTACCGGTGTCGGGGATCGCGGAGGCGGTGTTCGCCCGCTCGGTGTCGGGTCACGCCGAGCTGCGCGAGAGCTCCCGCGGGCTGCCGGGGCCCGAGCCGGCGGCGCTGGACGAGCGGGAGGCGGCCCGCTTCGCCGACCGGGTGGAGCAGGCGCTGTACGCGTCCAAGATCGTGTCGTACACACAGGGCTTCCACCAGGTGCGGGCGGGGAGCGAGGAGTACGGCTGGGACATCGACGCGGGAGCGGTCGCTGCCATCTGGCGGGCCGGGTGCATCATCCGGGCGGCCTTCCTCGACCGCATCCGCGAGGCCTTCGACGCGCGGCCCGACATGCCGAGTCTGCTGACGGACAAGCGGTTCGGCGAGGAGATCGGGGCGGCGCAGGACGACTGGCGCGAGGTGGTGGCCACCGCGGCGCGTCAGGGGGTGCCGACGCCCGGCTTCTCCGCGGCGCTCGCCTACTACGACGCGCTGCGCGCCGAGCGGCTGCCGGCCGCGCTGACACAGGGGCAGCGCGACTTCTTCGGGGCGCACACCTACCGCCGGACCGACCGTGAGGGGGCGTTCCACACCCTCTGGGCGGGCGACCGCTCGGAGGTGGCGGCGGACTGAGCGCTTCCGCGCGGGCGAACCGGCCGCGGGCCAAGGTCGTCACCACGTTCCTTGGCGTGCGGGGTCGGGATACGGGTGGGTCATGCCGGACCTCCAGGGTGCGAAGTCGTGCGGTCCCGTTGTCTACCGGACCGCGTTCCCGCCTGCGCCCGATCCAGTCACCCGCGGTGCCGGCGGGTGCCGTGAGCCCCCGGCGGGACGATCAGGCGGCGTGCCCGGGTTCGAACGCGGCGAGCATCTCCTCCAGGGCTCGCTGGTCGGGCCCGACCCACGGGTCCGCGCCGGGTGCGAGGGCGATCGTGTCGATCATCTGCCGAACGAGCCCGGCGGCCGGCGGGAGGTGGGTGCTGAGCACGATCTCCGGGTCCATCGCGCGCAGCGGGGCCAGCGTGTCCGCGTACCGGTGGGGGTCGACGAGGTGGACCCAGGGACTGTCCACGGTCGCCCAGAGGAGCTGCGCCGCGCGCAGGTCGCCGTCCTTGACGTCACCCGCACTGTCGCCCTCGGCGAACTCGGCGGAGGCCATCGGCGCGCCGAAGCAGTCGGAACTGAAGCAGGCGGCGGACTTCTCGTCGTGGAAACCCATGGTGGCCGGGCTGTCGAAGAGCGGCGGCCGGAAGGCCTGGAGCAGGCGGTCCCCCACGTCGAGGGACTGGCCCGGGTTGAGGAGGTGGACGCGGTCGGGCGGCAGCGGGCGCTCCGTCGACATGATGCCCGCGCCAAGGAACGTGGTGACGACCTTGGCCCGCGGCGCGGACGCCAGCAGCGCGAAGAGGCCGCCGGTGTGGTCGCGGTCCGGGTGGGTGAGCCAGATCCAGCGGACGTCCTCGGGGTCGACGACGGACCCGAGGGTGTTCACGAAGTCGCGGTCGGGCAGACCGAGGCCGGTGTCGACGACGACGGGCTCGGCGGCGTGCAGGACGAAGGCGTTCACGGGGAGGCATCCGATGCCGGGGACCTCCAGGTGGTCGCCGAGTACGGAGATCTCGTGTCCTATCCGGTGAATGGTCATGACAGCTCCGGGGACCCCCTGGAACGACGTCGCGCCGCATCCCGGGTCCGGCCCGCGCGTCCGGCGGGCCCGTGCCCTGACGACACACCCCGCGCCGGGCCGGCACCTTCCTCTGCTTCCAGTGTCGCCCCGGCGCGGAGTCGGCGCTCCCGGCCGCGTGCGGCGGGCACGGGAAGCGCCGGATGTCTAGACCACGGCGTGCGGGCTACGGGCCGTGTCGCCGCCGGGCACCGGCTCGGACGCGTCGCTGCCGAGTGCCACGATCCTGTTCTCCGCGTCCACGTGCACGACGCTCGGGACGAGGGAGCGCGCCTCGGCGTCCTCGACCTGGGCGTAGCTGATGAGGATCACCAGGTCACCGGGGTGCACGAGATGCGCGGCCGCCCCGTTGATCCCGATGACGCCGCTGCCGCGCTCGCCCTCGATCACATAGGTCTCCAGGCGGGCGCCGTTGGTGATGTCGACGATGTGCACGAGCTCACCGGGCAGCAGGTCGGCGGCGTCCATCAGATCGCGGTCGACGGTGACGGAACCGACGTAGTGGAGGTCGGCCTGGGTGACGGTGGCGCGGTGGATCTTGGACTTGAACATGGTGCGAAGCATCGAGACTACTCCCACGATTCGGCTCCCTGCCTGCGTTCTTGCAGGTCAAGGGCTGTTTCCATACCCTACAACGAGACGCGCGCCCGGGCGGATTCCCCGGGCATTCCAGGGCCTGTGCCGGCCACGTGCGTGCCGGCTCTTCCACGAACCGCCGGGAAGTCCGGGAACTCCCGGCCCACCCTCCCCGACCGCCGCGACGGCGTCACCAGCGTACGCATCACGCCGGGGCGGGCACGCGTGATCACCGTCACGCCTGCGGTGCGAGACGTCCTCGGTCACACCAGGTCCTTCCGGCGGTACCCGGGGGCTACTTCGTGTAGTTGTAGACGGTCGCCCGGGAGACGCCGAGCAGGTCGGCGATGAGCTGTGCGGAACTGCGGGTCTCGAAGAACCCCTCGCGATGCAGCTGTCGGACCAGTTCGCGCTTCTGGTCGCGGCCCAGTCCGCGGGGGGTGCTGGAGCGCTCGGCGGCGAAGGAGTCGATGGCCGAACGGAGTTCGCGTCCGGTGCGGTCGCCCAGCGTCTCCAGGGTCTCACCCCGATGTACGGCGTCCGTGGCGACGAGGTTGGCCAGGGTCAGCGCCAGCGGGGACAGGGTGCTGACGTCCAGGTTCAGGCAGAGGGCCGCGATGTAGCGCCCCTCGGCGTTCTTGATCCCGATCGAGGTGCTCTTGGCCGGGCGCCCGTCGGGGAACCGGTTGCTGTAGTTCTGGACCACGCTGGGATGGCCGGGGTCCGCGATACGGCGCAGACCCAGTTCGGTGGCGGGATCGCCGACCTGCCTGCCGGACAGGTTGTTCTCGATGACGCGGATGGCGTTGTCGGGCCGGCGCAGGTCGTGCAGGACGACTTCGCACAGGCCCGGCAGCATGCGCCCGACGGCGACGGCGATCCGCTCGGCCTCCCGCAGGAGGTGCTCGTCCTCCGGTACGGGGTGTTCGCCCTTCGGTACGGGGTGTTCGGCGGTCGGTACGCCGTGTTCGGCGGTGGGATCGCCCTCGGAGGGGTGGGCCATCGCGTTCTCCTCTCCCGGTGCGGGCTCAGGCGGCGGGCCCGGCGAACACCGAGGCCATCGTCTCGGCGGACTTCAGCCCCGCGCCGGTGAGCACGACCACGGTCGTCTCGTCCCGCGCGATGGCGCCCGTCGCGATGAAGTGGTCCAGCGTCGCCGCGGCGACGCTGCTGGTCGGCTCGGCGTACAGACCCCGCGCGCCCAGTGCGCGGACCGCTGCGTGGATCTCCGCCTCCGGTACGGCGTAGGCGGCGCCGTCGGAGCGGCGGATGGCCGCCACCGCCTCGGGCAGCCGGACCGGGTGGGCGATGGACGCGCCCTCGGCGATCGTCGGCACCCGCTCGCCGCGCACGGCCGGGTCGGTCCCGTTGAAGGTGTCGGCGATGGTCGCCCAGTGTTCGGGCTGCCCGACGAACAGGCGCGGGCGCCTGTCGATCCGGCCGGCGCCGAGCAGCTCCCCGAAGGCGATGTCGCACCCGATGACGGTGCTGCCCGCCCCGGCCACCAGGACGACGTTGTCGGGCGCGGTGAAGCCGAGCGACTCCCACATCTCGTAGGCGATGGTCTTGGTGCCCTGGATGAACATGGGGTGCCAGTTGTGGCCGGCGTAGGGGATCCGCTCGGACTGCCGGATCGCCTCGTCCGAGACCTCTTCGCGGGTGCCGCCAACGAATTCGATCTCGGCTCCGTAGGCGCGGGCCTGGAGGATCTTGGCCGCCGAGGTGGCGGCGGGGACGAGGATCCTGGCACGGACACCGGCGGCCGCGGCGTAGGCGGCCACCGCGGAACCGCCGTTGCCCGAACTGTCCTCGAGGACACGCTCGGCACCGTGCGCGGCGAGGTGGGACATCATCACCGACACCCCCCGGTCCTTGAAGCTGGAGGTCGGGTTGAACCACTCCAGCTTGAAGTGGACGCGCCGGCCCGCCCAGTCGACCGGAACCATCGGCGTACACCCTTCACCCAGGCTCACCCGGTGGGCGAACGGGACGGGCAGGGCCGCGTGGTAGCGCCACAGGGACCGCTCGGATGTGTCGATCTGCTCGGGACGCAGGCCCGGCATCGCGCTGACGGCGAGAGGGGTGCCGTCCGCGCCCCGCCACCGCGGATCGTCCAGGGAGTAGTGCCGTCCTGACCGGTCGTACAGGTCGGGGGCGGTGACGGCTGCGTGCTGTTCGGCGTCCATGGACGGTTCCGGCCTCTCCTCGCTCGACGTGCCGTCGCCGGGTCTCACGACGCAGCGGGCGTACTGCCCTCCCCATCTTAGATGAACAGTCCAGATCTGAACAATAAGTCTAACGATTCGGGTACGGCAGGAGGGCCATCTCGCGTGCGTTCCTGACGGCGGTGGCGAGTGCGCGCTGCTGCCGGGCGGTCACCCGGGTGATGCGGCGGCTGCGGATCTTGCCGCGGTCGGAGAGGAACCTCCGCAGCAGGTCGGTGTCCTTGTAGTCGATGTACGTGATCCCGGCCGCGTCGAGCGGGTTGGGGCGGGGCGCGGCGGGCTTGCGCAGCTCGGGGCGTCGAGCCATGGCGGCTTCTCCTCGGGGGTTCGCGTCGGACGCGTCGGACGCGTCGTTCGGTTCGGACGGACGGGACGGACAGGACGGACGGAACGGTGGTCAGGCGGTGTCGAGGAGGGTGTCGAAGGCGGCGGGCAGGTTCTTCCACGCCTCGGGGCCCGACGCGTATTCGGCGTCGGTCAGCAGACAGGAGTCGAGGAGGTGTTCGAGCCCGTCGCGGTCCAGCCCCGGCGAGGTGAAGACGAGGTGCTGGCAGCAGTCGCCGTGGTCGGGGTGCCAGTCGAGCGCGGCCGCCGCCCGGCGCACGGGTGGCACCATCTCCCAGGCGGCGTCGGGCAACGACGCCAGCCACGGCCCGGCGCTCTCCACGCACAGCGCGCCGCCGGCCGCGTCCCAGGCGAGCAGCGTGTCCGGACGGTCGGCGAGCCAGAAGCGGCCCCGGCTGCGGGCGGCGGCACAGCACAGGTCCTCGAGGGCCCGGTGCAGCCGTTCCGGATGGAACGGCCGTCGGCGGTGCCAGACGAAGGTGGTGACGCCGGCCTCCTCGGCGTCCTGGGGCAGGAGCGCGCACGCGGGGTGCTGCGCGGCCGCCGCGGCCTCGACGTCGAAGCCGGCGAGAGCGGCGTGCGCCAGTTCGGCGGAGGCGGCCGGCACCCGCCGTGCGGTGGGGTGCAGTTGGGCGAGCAGGGCACGGTCCTCGTGGTCGGCGTCGTCGTTGTCGACGACGGCGAGGACGGGCGCGTATTCCAGCTGGCGGGCCCAGGTGTCCCCGACGGTCCGCCGGTCGGTGGGGGCCGCGGCGAGTCCGGCCTCGGCCAGGTCGTCGCCGTTCGCGAGGTACGGCAGGACGAGTGCGGGGTCCACGGCGGTGATCACGCCCGTCACGGTCATGCTGTCCGCGCCGTGTGCCGCGATGACCTCCGCCATGGCCTTCGGCTCGACCGAGTCCCACAGCTCGACGACCGCGAGCCGGGTCAGGCCGCTGTCCGCCATGCGCTCCAGCTCGGGGACGAGGTCCTGGCGCAGAGCGCAGCACGCGCAGTCGTTCACCAGGGGCGTCTCGGCGCCGGAGAGGGGACCGGAGGCGTCCCGCACGAGGCGGACCACGGTCCCGCTCGGGGCCGACGACAGGTCGTGGTGCAGGGCCACACTGCCCGGCACGGCCCGAAGGAGGCGTTCGACGACCTCCTTGCGGGCCTCGGAGTGGAGCCCGGCGACGATCGCCACGGAGAGCCGGCGGTCTCGCTCCATCAGCGGGCTCCGTAACGGCGTTCGAAGCGTTCGACGCGGCCGGCCGTGTCGAGGACGCGGGCGGTGCCCGTGTAGAAGGGGTGGCTCGCCGAGGAGATCTCGACGTCGACGAGCGGGTAGGTGGTGCCGTCCTCCCACTCGATGGTCTTGTCGCCGGTCATCGTGGAGCGGGTGAGGAAGGTGGCGCCGGACGCGGAGTCGCGGAAGACGACGGGTCCGTAGGCGGGGTGGATACCGGGCTTCACGGCAGGAACCTTTCGACGGTGTGCACGGGTCGGGGATGCGGAGCGGTCAGCGCTCTTCGCGGAAGTCGACGTGGCGGCGGGCCAGGGGGTCGTACTTCCGCAGCACGAGCCGGTCCGGGTCGTTGCGCCGGTTCTTGCGGGTCACATAGGTGAAGCCGGTGCCGGCGGTCGAGCGGAGCTTGATGACGGGGCGGATCTCGTTGCGTGCCATGGACGCTACTATATGGGAACGATTTTCATTTCCAAAAACCGCCGATCGAGAGAGGCACCACCACACATGTCGGCCCACTGCCAACTGACCGGCGCGAAGCCGGGATTCGGCAACTCCGTGTCCCACTCCCACCGGCGCACCTCGCGCCGCTTCGATCCGAACATCCAGCGCAAGCGCTACTGGCTGCCCGGCGAGGGCCGCCACGTCCGGCTGACCCTGAGCGTCAGGGCGATCAGGACCGTGGACACGATCGGCGTCGAGGCGGCCGTGGCCCGGATCCGGGCGCGAGGGGGAAAGGTCTGATGGCGAAGAAGAGCAAGATCGCGCGGAACGAGAAGCGCAAGGAGGTCGTCGAGCGGTACGCACCGCGGCGAGCGGAGCTCAAGGAGATCATCCGCCGCCCGTCGACGGCCCCGGAGGAACGCCGGGCCGCCCGGGCAGAGCTCCGCCGGCAGCCGCGTGATGCCACCGCCACGCGCCTGCGCAACCGCGACAGCGTCGACGGCCGCCCCCGCGGCTACCTGCGCAGGTTCGGGCTCTCCCGCGTCCGCATGCGACAGCAGGCACACGCGGGGTTCCTGCCGGGAGTGACCAAGTCCTCCTGGTGAGACCCGCGTTCTCCCGGCCGCGGGTGACCGCGGCCGGGAGAGCCCCCGTACCCGGCCCGCCCTCGCGGGCTCCCCGCCACCGTCCTGGGCCGGGCCGGTGGCGCGCCGGGCGAGGGGCAGGGGTACGCGTGCGGGCCCGCTGGGCAGGATGGACCACGACCGCCGCCGCGACGAACCCGTCCGGCGGCCAGGCCCCTTGCCCGCACACCGAAAGAGGCCCACCGTGACCGAACAGCGGCTCCTCGTCCTCGATCCCACCGCCTCCGACCCGGACTCGGAACACCGGGACCTCCGGGAACGCGGGGCGGCCACACCGGTCGACATCCTCGGCGTCCGCGCCTGGTCCGTCTCCGACCCCGCGCTCCTGAAAGAGCTCTTGACGAGCAAGGACGTCTCCAAGGACGGACGCGCCCACTGGCCGGCGTTCGCCGAGACCGTCACCACCTGGCCGCTGGCGCTGTGGATCGCGGTGGAGAACATGTTCACCGCCTACGGAGCCGATCACCACCGCTTACGGCGCATGATCGCCCCCGCCCTGTCGGCCCGGCGGGCCGCCGCCCTCCAGGCGGACATCGAGGTGATCGCGACCGGCATCCTCGACCACCTCGACACTCTCCCGGCCGGTGGGACGGTCGACCTGCGCGAGCAGCTCGCCTACCCGCTCCCGATCGCCGTCATCGGCCGGCTCATGGGCGTCCCGTCCGGCCGGCGCGCCGAGTTCCGCACCGTGGTGGACAACGTGTTCGCCACCCACCTCACCGCCGAGGAGCAGGCCGCCAACACCGCCGCGCTCTACGGGCTGCTGGACGGACTGATCCAGGTCAAGCGGGCCGAGCCCGGCGAGGACATGACCTCGCTCCTCATCGCCACCCGCGACGAGGAGGGCGACGGTTCCGGCCTCGGCGACGCCGAACTGCGCGACACCCTCCTGCTGATGATCAGCGCCGGATACGAGACCACCGCCAACGTCATCGACCAGGCCGTCACCGCCCTGCTGTCGGACCCGCGGCAGCTCGCCCACGTCCGGGAAGGCCGCTGCACCTGGCAGGACGTCGTCGAGGAGACCCTGCGCCACCAGCCCGCGGTGAAGCACCTCCCCCTGCGCTACGCCCGCGCCGACATCCCCCTCCCCGACGGGCGGATGATCAGGGCCGGCGAGGCGATCCTCGCCTCCTACGCCGCCGCCAACCGCCACCCCGACTGGCACCGGGACGCCGACCTCTTCGACGCCACCCGCCCCGGCAAGGACCATCTCGCCTTCGGGCACGGTGTCCACTTCTGCCTCGGCGCTCCCCTCGCCCGGCTCGAAGTGGCCACCGCCCTGCGCCTGTTCTTCGAGCGCTTCCCCGACGCCCGGCTCGCCACGGAACCCGACCGGCTGGAGCGGATGCCGAGCCTGATCAGCAACGGACACACGTCCGTCCCCGTGCACCTGCGCCCGGCGCCGGCCGGCTGAACGCCCTCGGGGCCCGGCGGGGCCGTCGCGCGGGTCAGGGCGGCGAGGCAGTGGAGCGGGCGGGGCGGGCGATGAGTTCCGCCTCCCGCTCCGGTCTGCACTGTGAGCTGCCTTCGCCGACAAGGAGAGAGTCATGCTGCTGGCCGACAGGACCGCGATCGTCCACGGCGGTGCCGGAGCGGTGGGGTCGGCGGTCGCCCGCGGCTTCGCGCGGGAGGGCGCCGTCGTCCACCTCACGGGACGGACGGTCGTGCCGCTCGAGGCAGTGGCGCACCGCATCCGCGACGACGGTGGAGTCGCGCACGTCGCCGAGCTGGACGCGACCGACCGCGACGCCGTCGATCGCCACGCCGACGCGGTGGCCGCACAGGGCCGCGGGATCGACATCTGCTTCAACGCCACGTCCAACGACGATCTCCACGGGACTCCGCTCCTCGACATGGACGTGGCGGATGTGCTCCGCCCGGTCACGAAGGCGGTGACGACCACCCTCACGACGGCCGCGGCAGCGGCGCGGCACATGGTCCGGGGCGGCAGCGGCGTCATCCTGGTCATGGGCGGCGGACGCGAGGCCATCCCCCGCCTGGGCGGCTCGCAGATCGCCTGGTCCGCCCTGGCCGGTGCCTGCCGCCAGCTCGCCTCGGAACTCGGCCCGCAGGGTGTGCGCGTCGTCTGGCTCCTCTCCCCCGGCTCTCCTGCTCCGGGTGACGAGAACCGGGCCGCCGACGGCGCGCTGCTGACCGAGCGCCCCCGCTAC
Source organism: Streptomyces sp. T39 (assembly GCF_008042045.1). GTDB lineage: Bacteria > Actinomycetota > Actinomycetes > Streptomycetales > Streptomycetaceae > Streptomyces. The sequence goes on along the minus strand of NZ_RDBP01000044.1, from coordinate 63,283 downwards.
GACGATGTCGCCAACGCCGCCGTCTTCGCCGCATCCGACTGGGCCCGGACGATGACGGCCTCGGAACTCAACCTCACCGGCGGCCTGGTGGTCGACTAGGCCGTGTTGTAGGACTGGGGTCCGCGTCTCGCCTCGTGCCGGATGATCTCGGTGTGGGGCGAGGGGACCTTTCGGAGGACCAGTGGGCGGTGCTGGAGCCGTTGTTGCCGGTCGCGGGGGTGGGCAGGCCGTCCGTCGGCCGGCGGCGGTTGATCGACGGGACCCGTCGGCGGGTGCGGACCGGGCCCCGTGGCGCGATCTGCCACCCGGGCACGGGCAATGGCAGACGGTTCATGGGCTCTTTCGACGCTGGCAGCGCGATGGGAACCCCTCTTCGTTGCTGACCGGGCTGCAGGCCCGGGCCGACGCAGCCGGGCTGATCACCTGGAAGGTGAACGCGGACTCCACGATCTGCCGGGCCCATCAGCACGCGGCCGGTGCCCGGCGGGACCCAGAAGGAACCGCCTGGCGGCCATCAGGACGAACCCGACGATCACGGCCTGGGCCGTTCCCGCGGCCGGCTGGACCACGACGATTCACCTGGCGTGCAAACAAGGGCAAGCCGTTATCGCTGCTGGTCGCAGCCGGTCAGCGAGGAGACCGCCCGCAGTTCACGGCCGTGCTGGAGGCCATCCGGGCTCCGCGTTCCCGAACACTCCGTCGGCATTCTGGTCGGCTCGTCCAGGAAGGTACGGCGGCCTGGAAAGGTTCCTGCGTGAGGCAGGTGGACGCGACAGCGCCCTGTCCCTGCGGGCGGGGAAAGCCCTCATGGCCCTCCCGCCGGGAGGCACGGTGCGGGCCGAGACCAGGATGGCTGGCACTCAGTGTCAGTTCGTCTCCTGGGTAAGCGTCCGCCAGAGATCGTTCTGGGCGCCTGCCTTCTCCCAGAGTCGGCCGACTCCTTCCGGCCCGAGGTCCTCGAGCGGAACGAGGAACCTTTCCGAGAGCGTCGTGGCGAATTCGTCCACGTCCCTGATGGCCCTGGAGCTCCTGCCGTCGGCGCTGTACTGCCGCACCGTACGTGACAGCAGCAGGGAAGTGCTCCCGGCGGCGGGCCGTGCGGCGATCAGCGTGGTCACGTAGGGAGATCCCGGAGACGTGGAGAGCTCGTGCGAGCGGGCTGCGAAATCGGCGGGCTCGCGCGGCTGGAGACGGAAGTCGTAGGAGGCGATCGTCGCGCCCGGGTGGTGGTGGAAGCGCCAGGTGTCAGAGGTCAGGCGCTCCAGTCGGTAGGTGAACTCTCCTTGCGTGTGGACCCCTTCCCGCAGTGGGAGCGGTTCGAGGAACCCGTCTCCGATACCGGCGTCGGCAACCCATTGCCTGCCGTCGACGTCGACGATCAGCGCATTGTGGTTGCCCCACATCGCATCCCCACGAGCCTGGCGCAAGACGCCGCCCTCGACCATCGACACCTCGAATCCGGCCAGGCGGAGCAACATGGCGAGGCCGGCGTTCTGTTCGTAGCAATAGCCGCCGCGCCGCCGCCGTATGAGCTTGTCCCACAACGCGTCGGGATCGAGGCTGACCGGCCTGCCGAGCTGGATGTCGAGGTTCTCGTACGGCACCATGCGCCGCCACGATCGGTGCAGGGCGAAGAGCGTCTCCCGGTCAGCCGCCACGCGACCTCGGTGCCCGATCCGGTGCAACATCGCTTCGAGAGTCATCCAGGCCCTTTCTGAGAGAAGATCCGCCACTTAACTCGACTATAGGGAGGATGTTCGCTCACATATAGTGCTGGGATGACACCTTCGACTGCCGGGCGCGATCTGCGGGCCGATGCGCGGCTCAACCGTGCACAGATCATCGAGGCGGCCCGGGCGCTCTTCGCCGAACGAGGGCCCGACGTACCGACGGAGGAGGTGGCCCGCCGCGCCTGCGTCGGAACCGGCACCCTCTACCGTCGATTCCCGGACCGGCAGGCGCTGATCAGCGCGGTGGCGCTGGACGGGTTTCACCGCGTGGTGGCCATCGCTCGCACGGCCGAGGACGAAGAGCCCGACGCCTGGCGAGCACTGACGCGATTTGCGCACCAGGCCGGAACCGAACTGCGGTTGGCAACCTGGCTGTCGGTCTGGTTCGCCAGCACCTGGGCGGACCTTCAAAGAGACCCCGAGAACCGCCGACTGCGCGAGATCCTGCTGAAGATCCTCGACCGCCTCGTCCGCCGCGCCCAGTCCGACGGCGACATGCGCCGGGACGTGGACACCGGCGACCTGGCACTGTTGATCGCCCTGCTGCTGCGACCGATCCCCGGGCTGCGCGCCGAGCTCACCCAGCGCAGCGCGGATCGCTCTCTGGCCCTCATGTTCGACAGCCTGCGAGCCCGCGACGATGCTCAGCAGCTACCCGACCGGGGGATCACCACCGCCGACCTCGATCCCCACAACTAGGCCGTGTATCGGAGGACGCCCTGTGCGTCCTGATCGAACACCTCAGCACCTCGCACAACACCTTCGTCGTCACCCAGCCCGACGAGGACGACCCGGTCCGGTTCACCTCCGCCGTGCTCCTGGACGAAGGCGGCTACGAGGTCGTCCGACGCGACACCAGCCGCAGCGAACACGATGTCATCACCGAGACCGACATCGGCCGGGTCGCCCGCGACCTCACCATCTGGATGGCCGCTCGCGGCTTTCCCGGACGGTCCACCCAACACGCCGGCAACTTCTCAAACACGGCCTGGGCCACCGGGCCGTGGTCGTCCGACCCGGCGCCGTCCGGTGAACCGCCGCCGGGCGCCGGGGCCGATGCCCGGCCGGTGGGGGCGCCCCGGGATGTCGGGCCCGTGCCCCCGTTCACCGGCACGGCGTACGAGAAGAACATCGACGCGCAGGGCGGGCAGTTCCGCAACGAGTACCTCGACGACACGGGGTGGTGGGGCCTGGCCTGGATCGCCGCGTACGACCTGACCGGTGACCGGCGCTACCTCGACACCGCGCGGGCCGACGCGGACCACATGTGGGCGAACTGGAACGACACCTGCGGCGGCGGGGTGCGGTGGAACACCGGCGGCAACTACAAGAACGCCATCGGACAGTGCCTACGACCGCAACCGCAACGCGCTCGACCAGTACGGACCGCACTGGAGCGGAGGCGGCACGACCGTCGGGTACGGCTGCCGGCAGAGTGTGCTCGACCTGCTCAACGCGGCCACGGGCTGAGCAGGGGGCCGGTATCCGGCCCGACCGGATCGCCTGCCCCGGTTCGGGCGGGAGTCGGGGGCACGGGGCGTCGCCGGGGCAGGGGCGGCTCGGTTCGCGTCCGGAGTATTGACGCCCTATGAAACAACTCAATAGTTTCAGTATCTTCGACTCACCGGGGCGGGTCCGCGGGTCCCCGGCGCGCCGCCGGCACCGCGGACCGCTCCGGTGACGTGCTGTTCCCGAGCAGTCGTCCGCCTCCCTGCACTCCGTCAGGAGCCCCGATGACCGACACCACCCCGGCCGTCGCACCACACGTCCCGGTCTTCACCACGCACTCCCCCGCGACCGGCGAGCCGCTCGCCGAGCACCCGGCGAACGGGCCGGAAGAGGTCTCCCGGGCCGTGGCCCGGGCCCGGACGGTCCAGGCCGGGTGGGCGGCGCTGCCGGCGGCCCGGCGGCGGGAGCACCTGCTGCGCTGGAAGAAGGCGCTCGCCACCGAACTCGACGCCCTCGCCCGCACGGTCGCCGAGGAGACCGGCAAGCCGGCCGGCGACGCGGCGCTCGAGGTCGTGCTCACGCTGGAGCACCTGGGGTGGGCCGCACGCAACGCCGCACGCGTGCTGCGCCGGCGGACGGTGGGCACGGGGCCGTTCACCGTCCACCAGCGGGCCTCGCTGGTGCACCGGCCGCTGGGCGTGGTCGGCGTGATCGGCCCGTGGAACTACCCCCTGTACACGCCGATGGGCTCCATCGGTTACGCGCTGGCGGCGGGGAACGCCGTGGTCTTCAAACCGTCCGAACTGACCCCCGCCACCGGGGTCCTGCTGGCCCGGCTGTTCGATGCCGCCGTGCCCGGCCACGCCGGGCTGCTCACCACCGTCACCGGCGCGGCGTCCACCGGGGACGCCCTGGCCCGCTCGGGGGTCGACAAGCTGGCGTTCACCGGGTCCCCGGGGACGGCCCGCAAGGTGATGGCGGTGTGCGCCGAGTCGTTGACGCCGTTCCTCGCCGAGTGCGGCGGGAAGGACGCCGTGATCGTCGCCGCGGACGCGGACCTGGAGGCGGCCGCCGACGCGATCGTGTGGGGTGCGCTGAGCAACGCCGGGCAGACCTGCGCGGGCGTGGAGCGCGTCTACGCGGTGCGCGAAGTCCACGCCGAGCTGTGCGAGCGGGTCGTCGCGAAGGCCGGGGCACTGCGTCCGGGTGGCGAGGCGGACTCCGCCTACGGCCCGATGACGCTGCCGGGCCAGGTCGCGGTCGTCGAGCGGCATGTGACCGGTGCGGTCTCGGCGGGTGCGCGGGCCCTGCTGGGCGGGCCGGAGTCGGTGCGCGCCCCGTATGTCGCGCCGGTCGTGCTGACCGGGGTCCCGGAGGACGCGGCGGCCATGACGGAGGAGACCTTCGGGCCCGTCGTGGCGATCAACGCGGTGGCCGACGTGGACGAGGCGGTGGAGCGGGCCAACGCCTCGCGGTACGCCCTGGGCGCGGCGGTGTTCTGCCGCAGCGGGCGGGCGGGGGCGGCGATCGCGGCGCGGCTGCGCGCGGGGGCGGTGTCGGTGAACTCGGTGCTGGGCTTCGCGGCGGTGCCGGCGCTGCCGTTCGGCGGGTCGCAGGACTCCGGCTTCGGGCGGATCCACGGCGAGGAGGGCCTGCGCGCCTTCACCTCCGTGCAGTCGACGACGGTGCAGCGGTTCACCCCGCCGATCGCGCTCACCTCGTTCGAGGTCCCGGCGGCCGCACGGGAGCGCGCGGTGCGGCTCGCCCGGGCGCTGCACCGGCGTCGCTGAACGGCCGCCGCGGGCCCGGCCGCGTGGGCGGCCGGGCGTCAGGCGGTCAGCAGGGGGGCCAGGTAGCGGCGGGCGAAGGCCCGCGCCTGGTCCTCGTCGTCCATCTCGATGCAGCCGGCGGGGTTGAGCAGGAACGACACGGCGACGCGCACCATGAGTTCGGCGACCGGCCGCGGGTCCTCGTCGGGGCGGCCCTCCGCCTGCTGGGCGCGGCGCAGATGGCCGGTCAGGTAGGCGGCGGTGGCGGAGAGCGAGGAGCCGCCCTGCACGGTCAGGTAGGGCAGCACGATCTCGGGTTCGAGGCGCAGCAGGCCGCCGAAGAGCGGATGGGCGCGGGTGTGGCGCAGGGCGACCACGAACCCCTCGACGACCCGCTCCTCCATGGTCGGCAGCGCCGCCACGGCCGCATCCAGCTGCTCGAAGAAGCGGCCGAGTTCGCGCAGCAGGGTGGCCTCGACGAGCTTGTCCTTGGACTGGAAGCGCCGGAAGACGGTGACGCGGGAGACCCCGGCGCGCTTGGCGACGTCGTCCACGGAGGAACGGCGCAGGCCCAGCAGGGTGAACTGCTCCAGCGCGGCGTCGAGGATCTTCCGCGCCGTGCGGTCCTCCGTCTCCGGCGGGGCGATGGCCCGGGCGGTCCCGGAGTCGTCCGTGTCAGTTCTCATGGTGCTCACGATACCGGCGAACACCTCCCGAAGAGACGCTGGAACGCCTATCGTATCTTCGTAACGCGACACGATCCCCGGAGGGACCTGATGGGCAGTCGCCTCACCGAAGAACAGGCCGATTTCGTCGCGGCCGTCCGCGATTTCGCCAAACGGGAGTGCGGCACCCGGGAGCAGCGCGACGCGCTGACCGCGGGCGGCCGCGAAGCCCACAACGCCGAGCTGTACGGCAGGCTCGCCGACCTCGGCTGGCTCGGGGTCTGCCTGCCCGAGGAGTACGGAGGCGCCGGCGGCGGGCTGGCCGACGCCTGCCTCCTCCTGGAGGAGACCTCGTACGGAATGGTCCCCGCCGGTGGTTTCATCACCACCGTCATCGCCGCGAAGGCCTACGAGAAGTTCGGCACCGAGCGGCAGCGACGGGAGGTGCTGTCCGGGGCCGTGCGCGGTGACGTGCTGTCCATCGCCATGTCGGAGCCGGGTGCCGGGTCGGACGTCGGCGCGCTGCGCTGCCAGGCCCGGCAGCAGGCGGACGGCACCTGGGTGATCGACGGCCAGAAGACCTGGATCTCCAACGCCCACTGCGCCGAGCACACGCTGCTGGTGGCCCGCACGGGCCCGGACAAGCACGGCGGCCTGACCATGTTCCATCTGCCGGCCGGCACCGCGGGCGTGGACGTGCGGCGCATCGACACCATGGGGGGCCGGGAGGTGAACGACGTCTTCCTCACCGGCGTGACGCTGCCCGCGGACGCGGTCGTCGGCCAGGTGGACGACGGCTGGCGGCAGTTGATGGCCGGGCTGAACCACGAGCGGCTGTTCCTGGCAGCGAACATGCTGGGTCTGGCGCGCCGCGCCTTCGACGACGCGGTCTCCTACGTCCGCGAGCGCGAGCAGTTCGGCCGGCCGGTCGGCTCCTTCCAGGCGCTGCGGCACCGGATCGCCGACCTCGCCACCGAGATCGAGTGCACCCGGCTGCTGGTGCGCGAAACGGCCCTGGACTGCGACGCGCAGCCGGACAGGCTGTTCCCGCGCGAGGCGTCGATGGCCAAGCTGAAGGCGACCGAGCTCGCCAAGAGGGCCGCGCTGGAGGGCATGCAGATGATGGGCGGCTACGGCTACACCACGGAGTTCGACATGGAGCGCCATCTGCGGGCCGCCGTGGTGTCCACGGTCTACGGCGGGACCAGTGAGATCCAGCGGGACGTCATCGGCAGGACGTACGGCCTCTGAGACGGCCGAAACGGTCAGGGCGGCTGCCCTCCCCCGGCCGGGGGAGGGCAGCCGCCCTGACCGTTTCGGCCGTCTCAGAGGCGGCGGGCGCCGCGAAAACGCACGTCACCGACGACGACAGGCCGGTGCTGCCGTCCGCCGTCACACGGTCCGTGACCGAGGTCCTCACGGCGGAGGTCCTGCGCCGGGCCGGCCGCGGTGCCCCGGTCGGCGTCGCCGTGGTGGACGCCGCCCTGGACGGGGTGATCGCGCCGTTCACCGAACGGACCGCGTCCCGTGCCCTGGTGACCCTCCCGCGCGGCAGTGAACTCGCGCTGCCCGACGGCCGGTCGCTGCGGCTGTTCCTGACCTGGACGGAGAGCGAGGCCTCCGGCCGGACCGATCTCGACCTGTCCGTCGCGCTGTTCGACGCCCACTGGCGGCACATCGGCGTCTGCGACTACACCCACCTGCGGTACGCGCGGCAGGCCGCCGTGCACTCCGGAGACCTGCAGTCCGCGCCGCCGCCGCTCGGTGCCACCGAGTTCGTCGACCTCGACCTCGACCTGCTCGCCGACACCGGAGCCCGGTACGCCGTCGCCGTCGTCTTCTCCTACAACGACGTGCCGTTCGGCGAGCTGGCCGAGGCGTTCGCCGGTCTGATGCTGCGGGACGGGCCGGGCGGGGCCGGCCCGCTGTTCGACCCGCGCTCCGTCGAGCAGCGCTTCGACCTCACGGGCACCAGCCGTGCCTGCGTGCCGCTCGTGGTCGACGTGCGACACCGCACGCTGCACTGGCTGGACGTCGTCAAGGGCGTCACCGGCACCCACCACGCGGTATGGCGTCACGCCGACGCGCTGGCCACCCTCGCGCACCGGCTGACCGAGCTGTTCGCCTCCGGCGCGCGGGTCCGGCTCGGCGAACTGGCCGTCTGGCAGGCCGCCGCACGGGCCCGGACGGTGGTCGTGCGCCACCGGGACGGGTCGCGCGACGTCTACGCCCGCCGCGACGGCGAGGACGTACCCGGCTTCGCCGCACGCATCGGAACACCGGACGCGGACGGCGGCGAGCCCGCCGAAGCGCCCGGCCTCGTCCACCTGTTGCGGGGCGACGTGCAGCCGGCCGACGGCGCCGAGGCGTACGCGCTGTATCCGCTCGCACTGGACGCCGCCCGGGTGCGCCTGCTCGCGGCGCCCGACCTGGTGACGGCCCTGGCCCCCGCCTGACGGTCCGCCCGTACCGTGTGGCCCGCGCACGGTACGGGCGGACGACCTGTGCGAGGGGGAAGTCCGCCCGCGTACGCGCAGGACGTGGCCCACCCTCACCTCCGGGTCGTGGCTCTCACCGCCGTCGCCCCGTACGCCGACCGCGAGGATCCCGGCGCCGCGCTCTGGCGCCTTCCCGAACGGCGGGGATACGGCGCGCGGAGGAGTACCGGACCGAGGCGGCTCGGGCCAGGGCATGTTCCGAGCGCGCCGGCGGCGGCCCCGGCTCGACCGTCCTGAACGGCGCCGGCCGAGCGGGGTGGTCGACCAGTGCTCGCCGGAGGCGGCAGACGCATGCCGCACGGCGTCCAGAGCTGCTTCGAGCGGGGCAGGGGCGACGGTGTCGGCGTTTCGGCCATCAAAGGACCGGGGCCGCGGCGGGACACACCAAGGCCCCCGGGCACGCGGGGTCCCTTCGCCCAGGAATCGCAGGCGCTCCGGCACGACCGAATGACGTGTGTTCGATATCGCGGCCGAGTCGTTGGGCATCACGACCTCACCGGAGCGACCGTCCCAGGGGGAACGATGACCTCGGCCGTCACACAGGACCAGCCACTTCATCCACCGAACGGCACCTCGCGGGACGACGAACCGCGGCGGGCCGGTGTTCGAGAGGACGACGTTGTCCAGGGCGCGTCACGCCCCCGGGCCGGGAGACGGCAGCCCTCGCGCAGGCCCGTCTCCGGCAAGCTCACCCCCAGGGCCTCCCACCGGGCGGTCGACCGGCCCACGGGAGGCGCCCGGTGAGGAGATTCTTCGGCCCCGTCACCATGGCCGAACCGCAGGTGTCCGAGGCCGAACACGAGCTGTTCGGCGGGCCCCTGCGCTACGACATGGGATGGTCGCAGCACGAGCACGCGTCCTTGGACCTGACCATGATGTCGGCGCTGCGCTCCATGCCCGGACTCGTCGGCACCACGCTGCGCATGGCGTGGCAGGCGGACCGGCGTGCCCTGCTCTCCGTCGGAGTCAGCGAGATCGGCCAGGGCATCGCCGCGGCCGCCGGACTGCTCGCCGTCAACGCCGTGATGCACGCGCTGCTCGCCGGCAGCGGGAGCGCCGCCGAGCGGCTGCACGCACTGTTGCCCGGCCTGCTGGCCGCCGCCGCCGTCGGCGTCGTCAACTCCGCCCTCTCGGCCTGGTCCACCTCCCGCGCGGGGCGGCTGGAGCCGAAGGTCGAGCGGATCGCCACCACCCAGTACCTCGCCGCCGCGGCCGGCGTCGAACTGGAGGCCATCGACGACCCCGACTTCCGGCGGCTCGTGGACGTCGCCCAGCACGGCCCCGGCTCCGCCCGCCGCATGATCAGCGCGTGCGTCGCCGCGCTGAACGGACTCATCTCGCTGATCACCACCGCCGGCGTGCTTCTCGTGCTGCATCCCCTGCTGCTGCCCATGCTCATCCTCATCGCCGCCCCCCGGGGCTGGGGCGCCATGCGTGTGGCCCAGGAACGGTACGTGTCGGTGATGAGCTGGATCGAACACGTACGCGCCGGCCGGCTGATCGGCAACCTGCTCACCGAACGCACCGCCGCCCAGGAGGTCCGCCTTCACGGCGTCGGCACCTTCCTCCTGAACCGCTACGAGCGGATGGCCGAGAGCGCCGAAGCCGAACAGGAGCGCCTGGCATCCAGCAAGGCGCTGACCGAGTGGGTGGCCGCCGCGCTGTCCGGACTGGCGATGGCCGCGACCTACGGGGCCATGTTCTGGCTGATCATGGCGGGGCACATGAGTCTCGCCGTCGCCGGCACCGCCGTCATCGCCGTGCGCACCGGCTCGGCGAGCCTGGGCGCGCTGGTCATGAACATCAACCAGCTGCACGAGGAGAGCCTCTACGTCCGCGACCACGGCCGCTTCCTCACCCGGGCCGCCCGGCGGACGCTGCCCGCCGGCGGCGCCCCCGTCGCCGAGCGGGTCGAGGAGATCGTCCTGGACCAGGTCACATACCGCTACCCCGATCGGGACACCGCGGCCCTGGAGGGGGTGTCGCTGACCCTGCCCATGGGATCGGTCACCGCGGTGGTCGGTGAGAACGGCTCCGGCAAGAGCACCCTGATGAAGATCCTCTCCGGCATGCTGCTGCCCGACACCGGCACGCTGCGCTGGGGCGACGACGATGTCACCGGCCTCGACCGCGCCCAGGTCTTCGAGCGCGTCTCCCTGCTCACCCAGGACTTCCAGCGCTGGCCGGTGACCGCCGCGATGAACATCCGCCTCGGCCGCCCCGACCACCCCGCGACGGACGAGGACCTCATGCCCTCCGTCGAGTACGCCGCCGCCGGCCCCGTCGTCGCCAAACTCCCCGACGGCCTGCGCAGTCTGCTGGCCCGGATCTTCCGCGGGGCCATCGAACTGTCCGGTGGCGAATGGCAGAAGATCGGTCTGGCCCGCACACACTGGCGCAGTGCGACGTCACAGGCCGACGGCGTCCTCATCGTCGACGAGCCGACCTCCGCCCTCGACCCGGAGGCCGAGATCGAAGCCTTCGACCGCATCCGCCGCCTCGCCGCCCCGAACCGGGCCGTCGTCCTGGTCACCCACCGCATGTCCGGCGTCCGGCACGCCGACCACATCTACGTCCTCAGCAACGGTCACCTCGCCGAACACGGCACCCACGACGAACTCCTCGCCGCCCGCGGACGCTACGCCGCCATGTTCGACGCCCAGGCCGCCCAGTACGCCCCGACCGCCACCATCCCGCACCCCGCCGCGCCCGCCGTCCCCGACCAGGTATGAGAAGGCTCCGGGCGGAACGTCCTGCACGCCGCGGTCGTATCCGTTCAGGTGGACGAGGTGTTCTGTGTGGCCTCGCGTGCCTCGGTGAGGGCGCGCTGCCCGAGCTCGCCGAACAAGTGCATCGTGACGGCGGCCAGGACGTCGTCCCTGCCGATGGTGCGCCGGTCCCCGCGGCGGGTGGCGAGGGCCAGGAGGGGATCCTCGAGGGGCGGGGATGGAGCCGGTTCGCCCGGTGTCACCAGGGCGACCGTCCCGAAGCGTTCGACCCCGCCCTCACGGACGATCATGGCGGCGTCTCGTGCGAGGTCCGTAAGGAACACGCTCCCGATGCCGTCCAGGTCACGGACCATCGACGGGACCGCTGTCACCCCTCGGCTTCTCAGCAGCCTCCTGACGCCGGCCTCGAAACGGTGGGCGCCGGCCACACCGCTCGGTTTGCGTGCCCCGCGCCGCTGACGAAGAGGCACCGGGACACCCTCGGCGTCGTACATCTCGCCCATCAGGCCATGAAAGGTCGGGCTGTGGAGGTACCACGTGGACCCCACCTCCACCTCGACGTTGCGGTCTATCGCCGAGATGAGGTCCCGGGGCGCCAGTTGCTTCCGGGCCTCCGCCGCCGCCGCTCTCCTCGCGCCGTCGACGATTTCCGTCAGCACGGTCCGCGTCACCGACGCGGCGGCCCACGCGGCAGAACGGGAGACGTGCAGCGTCGTCACGTCCCTGAACACCGCCTTGACGAGTGGCGGTGCGAACGGCGGGACGTCCCTGACCGAGGCGGTCCGGGGACCGCCGCTCCCAGGGCGTGCGGGCTGTGCAGTCATCGGAGGAAACGCTCCTTGCTCTCGGAGTTGCCGGATTCTCACACGTCGCCACGCGGCAGGCAGGAGAACGCACCCAGGACGAACCGGCCACCACCGGTGCCGACGAGGGCACCGGGCAATCCTGCGCACCATCGACCAGGCCGCGGACGGACCGGCGGCGCGCGGAGAACGGCGGGCCGGCTGACCGACTGCGGCAGCGTGCCACGCAGCGGCTCGTGCCGCCGGGGCGGACGGGCCATGCAGTCGCCAGGGGACGTCCTCCTCTTCAGTTGCTGCAGAGGCGAGTCGAGGACGCGGGAGGGCGTCCCCATCGGTGATGCTGCCATCAGGGTCTGACAATGGCCCTGCCCCGCTGCGGTCGCAGGGCGACCTCGTGGCGGCCTCGTCGCTGTGGCCGTAGCCAGGGCTCCCACGGCGGCGCAGCGTCACGACGCGCGGCCTCGACCGCGGCTCGTGGCTGTCGGGGCGTGAGCGGGGCGGCTGGGTTTCGCGGGGCGTCGTGGCGTGGGCCCGTGCCTGTCCTGGTGCGCGTCGGGAGTCCGTCCTGCCCGCCAGGACTGGGGCGGGCCGGGGCAGCGGGTCGTGCTGCGGCACGGCCGGTCGTGCGGTTGGAGGGAGGCGGTGGCCTCGCGTCCGGCTTCCCGGCGGCGGGTCGTCGCGGTCGATCAGCGCGGGCGCGGCGCCGGTGAGCGCCTGCGGCGGCGTGGGGCCAGGCGGGCCGGGTGCCGACGTCGGCCGCCCTCCGGCGGCGGCCGTGCTGCCGCTCCGACCGGCGGACGGGGCGTCGTCACGCAGGGACGCCGAGCGGCGGGTGTTCGAGTACGCGGGGCTTGTACTCCACCAGCTGGATGCGGCCGTCGAACGTGCGGTGCTCGATCATCTCCAGGGCAACGTCCGGGTAGCCGTCGTAGATGCGTTCCTCACCCGTGGCCCCGGTGATCACCGGGAACATCACGACCCGGAAGCGGTCGACGAGTCCGGCTCGCAGCAGGGACCGGCACAGGCTGAGGCTGCCGATCGTGCTGAGGAGCCCCGAGCCGCTCGACTTCATGGCGCGGACCGCCTCGACGGCGTCGTCGCGGACGAGCGTGCAGTTGGCCCAGGTCAGCGGCTCCTCGAGAGAGGAGGAGAACACCGTCTTGGATGCTTGCGTGAGCTCGTCGACGGACGCCTCCTCCTCGGGCCTGAACTCGTCCTGCCCACTCGGGACCTCGCCTGCGGCGAAGCCCGACATCAGGCGGTAGGTGTTCGCTCCCATCAGGTAGGTGGCCTCGGGCTGCTCGCCGAGCCAAGCGAGGTACTCCGGGCCTTCGAGGCCCCAGAATCCGGGCCATCCCTCTCCTGATGCGTAGCCGTCGAGCGAGGTGATGAAGTCGACGAGAAGCTCCGACATGGCGGTGTCCTTTCCGGGGTGTCACGAGCTTGGACCGGCCGGGAGCCGTAAACTCATCGGCCACGCCGTGGAGCGGGAGAAAACGGCCCTTCCTCCCGCCCGGGAGCCGTCTCCGGCAGCTGCTCGCCGGCCGTCTCGGCGGCGCCTTGCGCGAACGCCCGGGCGGCGGTCCTCGCCGCGGGCGATGGGTGACCCCGCTGCGCGTGACCCGGGCCCAGCACCTCCTGGAGACCACCGACCCGCCCGTCGACGACATCGCCGGACGGGTCGGCTCCGCCACCGGGACCTCCTTGCGCGAGCACCTGCACACCGCGATCGGCGTCTCACCGATGGCGTACCGGCGCACCTTCCGGGAAGCTGCCGCCCCGCTGGGGTGAGCTCCGCTGGGCCCGCACCCCGCCTGCGTCGGCGGTGTGGTGACGGAACATCCGGGAGTTCACCGGGCGCCGGCTAGAGCCAGGGCCGCCGGCCCGGTCCGGTCGGGTGCGTGCCGGTGACTCCCATGACCACCGAGTACAGGCTGGTCTCCGCGGTGATGAAGAGGCGGTTGCGCTTGGCGCCGCCCCAGGAGATGTTGGCGACCGCCTCGGGCACATCGAGGCGGCCGAGCAGGGTGCCGTCCGGGTCGTAGCAGTGCACGCCGTCGTCCATCGCGGCGACCCAGAGCCTGCCGCCGTCGTCGAAGCGGAGGTTGTCGAAACGGGCCCTCTCGCGGGCCGCGGCCTCGGCGAAGACCTCGCCCTCGGACAGGGTGCCGTCGTCGCGCACGTCGAAGACGCGGATGAGGCCCGCCCGGGTGTCGGAGACGAACAGCTGCCGCTCGTCGGGCGAGAAGACCAGCCCGTTCGGCGCTCCGAAGCAGTCCGCGACCAGCCGTACGTCGCCCGTGGCCGGATCGATCCGGTAGACGTTGTTGGAGCCGATCTCGCTCTCGGCGCGGTACCCCTCGTAGTCGCTGGTGATGCCGAAGTCCGGGTCGGAGAACCAGATCGATCCGTCGGACTTCACGGCCGAGTCGTTCGGGCTGTTCAGGCGTCTGCCCTCCCACCGGTCGGCCAGCACGGTGAGGGTGCCGTCGTGTTCGGTCCGGGTCACCCGTCGGTTGCCCTGCTCACAGGTGATCAGCCGCCCCTCCCGGTCCAGGGTGTTGCCGTTGGTGTGCCCGGCGGAGCGGCGGAAGACGGCGACCGAGCCGGTCTCCTCGTCCCACCGCAGCATCCGGTCGTTGGGGATGTCGCTCCAGACCACCTGGCGCCAGGCGGGCACGTAGATCGGCCCCTCGGCCCAACGGCAGCCGGTGAACAGGACCTCCAGCGCGTCATCACCGTTCATGCACCTTCCGGTACGGAACCGGTCGTCAAGCATCTCGTACAGCCCCGGGCGCTCACCGCTCATGGGGTCCACTCCTCACGAAGCCATCAGGTGCCGAATCTCAATCGGTCTGAAGCGAAGACTGTAAGATGACATACGGTGTTAGCAAGGATTTTCCGAATGGAGAGCTGTGGATCACATCGATCGTGAGCTGCTGGCCCGGCTCCAGCAGGACGCCACCCAGTCCTACGCCGCGCTCGGTCAGGCCGTCGGCCTCTCCGCCGGTGCCGCGCACGAGCGCGTACGCAAGCTGCGTGAGCGCGGCGTCATCCGGCGCACCACGGTCGAGGTCGACCCGGCTGCCGTGGGAAGCGCCGTGCTGGCCTACGTGATGGTCGACTCGACGTCCTGGATGGGGGATTCGGCACAGGACTTCGCCGCGCTTCCCGAGATCCTGGAGGCGCACGTCATCGCAGGCAGCGCCTCGGTCCTGGTGAAGGTCAGGACCGCGACCACCGAGCAACTGCAGGACGTCCTGCGCCGCCTGTACGCCATCGACGGGGTCAGCGGCACGCAGGCCACCGTGGTCCTGGAGACCTTCTTCGAGCGGCCGCTCTCCCCTGTGACCGGCGACCAGCCATGATCCCCGCGCACTCCGGCGCCGCCCCGGGGTGCGACCACCCCGAGCGTCGACTGCCGGTCGACGGAAACCGCCGTCGTGAAGGCGAAACGTCGTTCGTGCTCCGACCGGCACAACACCGTCCGGCGGGATGTCGTTCCCCGGGCTTCGGTTTCAGGCCACCGCGGAGGACGGCCGCGGCACCGTTTCGGGGGTCTCCGAACTGTTTGCACGGTGCCCCGCCGAGGTCGCCGGCCGTACAAGGGGCACAGCACTGCCCGGCCATGCCGACGACAGGGCGACCAGCATCATCGAGGTCCTGAGGAACCGCGCCCCACAGCCGCTGCGCGCCGGGACGTGAGCGCGGCGTTCGCCGGAGGGCTTCGGCGTCGGACAGGACGACTTCCGGCCGGCGACGGCGCGGCTATGCGGCGCCCGCCGCCGTCAGCGCCGCGACAGGCAGGAGCAGAATCCACTGCGGCAGGCGGAGCAGCGGGCCGGGCCAGCCGACGGACAGGGTGACGACCAGAAACACTGCTGCGTACGCGAGGAAGTGCGCGGCGACGAACCATGCCACCATGCCGGCTCCCGGCGTACCGTCCTTCAGGGAGAGGTGGAGCAGGACGAGTCCGGAGAACACCAGGTCGATGCTCACCATGTGCCACACGGCGTGCAGGACACGCTTGGGTTCGTCTGCGACCCCGCAGGACAGCAGCGGGCGGACGACGTCGCGGTGTCCGGCGACGATGTGCACCATGGCCACGATCAGCGCGGTGATTCCTGCCGCGAGGAGCCAGCCGTTCATCGGACCTCGATTCCTTTGGCCACCACAGAGGCCAGCAGTCCGGCCAGTTGCGGGGCGGGGTGTTCGCCGACCAGTCCCACGTGGAAGAACACGGCTCCCGCGAGCGTGTCCAGGACCAGGTCCACCGGCGTCTCGGCCGCGATCTCCCCGCGCAGCAGGGCTCGTTCGAAGACGACCAGCAACCGTTCCTTCGACGGGCCCAGGAAGTCGCCGCGGATGCGCGCCTTCAGTTCCGGATCGGCTGCGAAGTCGGCGAGCAGCCCAGGGAGTGCCACCGCGGCGGCAGGTGCATGGAACTCGTCGACCAGACCCTGCAGCAGTACGGTCAGATCTCCGGCCAGCGTTCCGGTGTCGGGGGCCGGAGCATCGTCGGTGGTCGTGAAGACGGCCTCGAAGACCAACTCCGGCTTGCCCGGCCACCGCCGGTAGATCGTGTCCTTGCCGACACCGGCCCGCGCAGCCACCGCCCCGATCGATGTCGCGGCGTAGCCGACCTCGACCAGCAGCCGTGCTGTCGCGTCGATGATCGCCGCGTGCGAGCGAGGATCCCTGGGACGCCCTCTGGAGGACGGAAAGGAGCTCATGATGTTTACCTTACGGGTCGACCCGTAAGGTAAACAAGGCTCGTTCGCCCCGCTCGCCGTCGGCGACGACGCCGCGGTTGCCGAACGCGGTGCCGCCGGGAGAACCGGTTGACATCCGGTCAGGAAGTGCGCGGCCGGCGGGCCGTCACCGACGTTCCCGTGGCACGAGCGGGGCGGGTCCGGGGCGGAGCAGCGAATCGCCGCGCGCTGTCCGCCCCGCCGGTCCCGGGGCGGCGGGGCGGACAGCGTGCCGGCTCCTGACCGGCGGCGGTTCTGAACCGCGAACCGGACCTCTCCGCCTCAGCCTGAGGTCAGCCTGAGGTCAGGCTGACGACCCGCTGTCGACGACCAGGTCGGTGCCGACGACCGAGGCGGCCGCGGGCGAGGCGAGGTAGAGCACTGCGGCCGCCACTTCCTCGGCCTCCGCGACCCGGCCGAGTGGGTTCTCGGACTTCATCCGCTCCGCACGGGCGGCCTCGTTCTCCCCGGGCCGCAGCGACATCGGGGCGGCGGAGGCGCCCGGGCTGACCGCGTTGATGCGGATGCCCTGGTGGATGTGGTCGAGTGCGGCGGCGCGGGTCAGCGCGGAGACCGCTGCCTTGGAGGTGATGTACGCCGCGGCGTTCGGGATGCGGAGGTGTGCGCCCAGGTTGGAGGAGATGTTGACGATGACTCCGCCGCCGTTCTCCTTCATGTGCGCGATCTCGTGCTTCATGGCCAGCCAGACGCCGGTGACGTTGGTTCGCAGGACCGCGTCCCAGTCCTCCTCGCTGACCTCTCCGACGGGCACGGTGCCCCGGAGTATCCCGGCGTTGTTGACCGCGATGTCCAGTCCGCCGAAGCGGCTGACGCTCTCCCGCACGAGGTCCTGGACCAGGGCCGAATCCGTGACATCGGCGGTGACGGCCACGGCGGTACCGCCGTCGGCCTCGATGAGGCCCACCGTCTCGTCCAGGGAGGCAGCGGTGCGCCCCGCGGCGACCACCGACGCGCCCTCGGCGGCGAAGGCGAGCGCGATGGCGCGGCCGAGTCCGGAGCCTGCGCCGGAGACGAGCACGGTCTTTCCGGTGAAGCGGTTCATTTCTGCGTCCTCTTCGATCGATGGATCAGTCGGTGCGGTGGTTGAGGAGTGCGGTGACGGCCAGGGCCGCCCCCGCGGCGGCCAGGGACCAGGCGTCGCCGTCGAGTGTGAGCAGGAGGGCGAACAGGACGGTGGGGCCGAGTTCCATCGCGCTGTTCATCACGCCGCCCGCGAGCCCGATCTGCTGCTGCGGCACGTCCTGGGTCGCGAGCACGGCGGCTCCCCCGAAGGCGGCCGCGGTGCCGGCCGGCAGCAGGACGAGACCGGGCAGCAGTCCGTACGCGTACGGGATGTGTGCATCGAGCCCGGTGGAGGCGAGGAGAGCGAGCCCTGCCGCGGCGGTGCCGAGCCCGGCAGTCGTGAGCGCCCGGGCCCCGTAGCGGACGATGAGCGGCCCCGTCGCGCGTCCGGAGGCGAGCAGCGCGAAAGCGAACGGCACGAAGGCTGCCGACGTCTGCAGCGGTGACCAGTCGCGTGTCTGCTGGAGGTGAAGCGAGAGGACGATGAAGGTCATCGATGTCCCGCAGGCGCTCAGTGCAATGGAGGCGAGGGCGAGGGCTCGCCTCCGGTCGAGCAGGAAGCGGGTCGGCAGCAGGGGGTCGCGGACGCGACGCTCGGAGTACAGGAACGCGGTCAGCAGCGCGGCTCCGCCGAGCAGTGGCACGAGCACGCCCCCCGAAGACCAGGGCCGGGCGTCGGTGAGGACGAGCCCGTAGCTGGCCAGGGCCGTTCCAGCGGCGGCGAGAAGGGCGCCGGGCAGGTCGAGAGCCCTGCCAGGGTTCGGCGCGGTGGGCGGAAGCAGCCGGCGCGTGAGGGCGAGCGCCCCCGCGGCGACCGCGAGCGGCACGACGAAGGTCCAGCGCCACGAGAGCAGCGACAGGATGACGCCGGCGAGCAGATTGCCGGCGGTCGCACCGAGCACGGAGAGCCCACCCCAGGTGGCCATGGCCTTGCCGTACGCGGTGGGGGACGGGAACGCGGCACGCAGTACCGCCATCGCGGCGGGTGCCACGAGGGCCGCGCCGGTTCCCTGGGCGAAGCGGGCGGCGAGCAGGGCTTCGAGGCCGGGAGCGAACGGTGCGGTGGCCGAGCCTGCGGCGAAGAGTGCCAAGCCCGCGACGAGGGCGCGCCGCCCGCCGTAGCGGTCGGCAAGCCGGCCCCCGAAGAGCAGCAGCCCGGCGAACGCCAGTCCGTACGCGGCACTGAGCAGGACCAAGTCGTGGCGTTCCAGGTCGAGTTCACGCCCGATCTGCGGCAGTGGCACAGCGATCGCGGTGAGCGTGAAGATGAGCGTGGTCTGGACGCTGCCGAGAAGGACGAAGGCGTGTCGGTGCCGCACTTCGACAGCGTGGGTGGCTCCCCCGGCGGTCAATGCCTCTCCTTTATTGGATCGATCGGTCAAATATCTGGGCATGCGACACGAGGCGTGCGGGCAGGGAGAGAGCCGGCGTCTCCGGGCGGCCGGCAGGGCTCCGTCCCCGTCGCGGGGGACGTCGACCCGGCCGCCGCCCCGGGGATTCAGTCCAGCAGGGTGAGCGCCTGCTCCGCCGCGTCCTGCACCCGGGCCGGATCGCTGGACGCCTTGCCGACGACTCGTATGCCCTGCATCAGGACGAGCAGCGTGCGGGCGAGAGCGCGCGGGTCGCGGTCACGGGGCAGTTCGCCCTGCGCCTGGGCCCGCACGAGTGCGGAGTGCAGGGGGGTTTCGACGTGCTCCCAGCTGATCTCGACCCGGCGGGCCACCGCGGCGTCGTGGGGAGCGAGTTCGGCCGCGGTGTTGGTGATGAGGCAGCCGTACAGCCTGCCCTCGGGGGAGGCGGCCTCCGAGGCGAAGCGGCGCACCACCGCCCGCACGGCGGGCAGTGCCGGGCCCGGCTGCGACAGCTCGGCAAGGAGGGAAGGGTCGCGTCCCTCGGTGTAGAGGTCCATGGCCTTCAGGTACAGCTCGTGCTTGTTGCCGAAGGTGGCGTAGATGCTGGCGCGACCGATGCCGAGGTGCTCGACGAGGTCGGCCATCGACGTCGCCTCGTAGCCGCGCCGCCAGAACAGCTCGAGGGCCGACCGCAGCGCGGCCTCCGGATCGAATTCCTTGGTCCTGGCCATGCCGTGAACCTTAGACCTATCCAGAACGATCGGTCAATAAAGCCTGCTGTCGATGGGCACCATCACTGGTCACTCGGGTGGGACCGACGCGAAGCGGCACTCGCGGGCCGGCGAGCGCAGATGGTCCAGTTCGCTGCTGATCGCCTCCCGCAGCGCGTCATGCCGCGGGCCGAGCCTGAACTGCTCGTCGCTCCACCGTTCGCGGGGGTGGAACCACACGGGCCTGCCCACCACATCAGCCGGCTCCCAGTCGAACCGCGGCCAGACATGGGCATGCAGGAACGGGTCCGTGTTTCCCAGGATCTCCAGGTTCACCCGGCGGAAAGCTGCATCCAGCCGCCGACAGGCCCGCTCGACCGCTTCGCCGAGCTGCTCCATGTCGGACAGGAACGACAGCCGTTTGGCTCTCGGCAGGTCGGACAGCCGCTGCACATCCGGCTCGTCCACGAGCAGAACCGAGTAGCCAGGCAGGAACTGAACGTCCCCGATCACCGCGAACCCCGACGTCAGGCGTCGTAGCACGGTCGGGTTCTCTCCCCTCAGCGCGGCCCCGATCCGGTCCGTCCGCCAGTCACCAGTCATGGCCAGAACCTATAGTCCGGGGATCACGGACCGCTCCTTCCTCGCACAGTTCACAGAGCATGCGAGGAGCCACGAGCGGCCCGGCCGTTGGTAAGGATTCCCATCGGGCAGCGGGTCGAGGTGCGCGTGGACAGTGCGGCCGCGCTGCCCCCGCTGCGCTCCTGCGCACGTGCAGCGCGCCGCGCCGCTCGGCCAGGTCCCGTTCCGGCTCACCGCCGGCCGGCGCGCACGGGCGGCTCCGAACGAGTGGACTCGGCCGGAATCCCAGGAGCACGCGCGCCCAGCCGGGGATCCGGGTGGTGACGTGGCAGTCCGAGAGCCCGTGACCTGGAAGAGGCACCCCCGCATGCGACGTTTCTCCTCCCGCCGCCTGTCCGCCGCGGCACTCCTTGTGGCGTCCGTGCTGGCCCCTGTGACGACGGCTCCCGCCGCGGCCGTGCCCGCCGCGGTCGCCGATCGGCATGGTCCGCAGGACGACTGCCCGCCGAACGGACTGGGCCCCGAGGTGGCGGCCCGGCTGGACAAGGCGATCGAGGAGGTCCGGCAGCAGGCCGGCATCCCCGGCGTCGTCGTCGGGCTGTGGATGCCGGGCAAGGGCAGCTACGTCCGCGCGAGCGGCGTCGCCGACACCGCTACCGGCCGGCCGATGTCGAAGAACGGATTCGTCCGCATCGGCAGCGAGACCAAGACGTTCACGGTCACCGCGCTCCTCGAACTCGTCGACGACGGCCTGGTCGGCCTGGACGACCCCATCGCCGACTACATCGACGGAGTGCCGGACGGCGAGAACATCACCCTGCGCCACCTCGCAGGGATGCGCAGCGGCCTGTTCCCCTACACCGCCGACGCCGAGTTCCAGCAGGCCCTGCTCCGCGACCCGAGCCGCTCCTTCACGCCGCAGGAGGTGCTCCGTTACGGCTACCGGCACGACAACACCTTCGCGCCGGGCACCCGGTTCCAGTACTCCAACACCAACCTGGTCCTGCTCGGCCTGGTCGTCGAGAAGGTCAGCGGCCGACGCCTCGCCGACTTCCTCGGCCGGCGGGTGCTGCGCCCGGCGCGACTGCACCACACCCTGCTCCCTGCTGACGCCTCGTTCCCCGCACCGCACCCCCGCGGCTACACGAACCAGACGCTGACGGGGGCGATCGAGGACTCCACCGACTGGAACCCCAGTTGGGCCTGGGCGGCGGGTGCGATGATCTCCGACCTGCACGACCTGCGCCGCTGGGCCAGGATCGTCGCCACCGGCGAGCTGCTGAGCCCGCAGACGCAGGCGGAGCGCCTCAGGACACTGCCGACCGGGTTTCCCGGTACGAGCTACGGCCTCGGCATCTTCGAGACCGGCGGCTGGATCGGCCACAACGGCAGCATCCCGGGCTACGAGACGGTGACCGTGTACCTGCCCTCGCAGAAGGCGACCCTCGTGCTCATGCTCAACACCGACATCACCACCGGGGGAGTGGAACCGAGCACCCCGCTCGCCCGGGCGATCACCGAGATCGTGACGCCGGGCAACGTGTACGACCGCCCGACCCCGCCGAGGTGACGTGCCTCCGCCCTGACCGGACCCCGGGCGACGGGCCGGGCCACCTGCGAGGGGGCTCCGGCAGCAGGGAGGACCCGGACAGGGCGTCGCCACCGTGGCTCCCGCGGCCGTATCCGGGCCGGGCGCCGGTCTCGTCCGCCCCCGACGACGGTCGTCGGCGACGAGCGAGCGGCGGGGATGGCGGCTCGACCGGAAGCACCGGGATGGTCACCTCAGGCACCGGGATCGTCGTCATTCGACCGGCTGGCCGAGAACCTTCTCCGCGTCCGAGCGCCGCCGGGTGATCAGGTAGCCGAAGGCGGTCGCGAGGACGTACATGAGGACGGAGTAGACGGCGCTGGGGATGGCGACCTCGGTGCTGTCCAGCACGCTGAGCGCGATGGTGAGTGCCACGGTCGTGTTGTGGATCCCGACCTCCATGGAGCTCGCTATCGCCTGGCGCTCGTCGAGGCGGAGCAGCCGGGCACCGCCGTATCCGAGAGTGAGGCTGGCGAGGCAGAAGAGGCCGGTCACCCATCCGACCTGCTGCATGTAGTCGGCCAGGTTCTCCCGCTCGCCCAGCAGGGCGCCGACCGAGACGAACACCAGCACCGTGACGGAGAAGATCCGGACCGGGCGGTCGGCGCGTGCGGCGAAGTCGGCGGAGCGCCGGCGGACCGCCATGCCGATGCCGACCGGGATGAGCACGATCGCGATGACCTGCACCACCTTGCCCAGCTGCAGGCCGAGGTCGCCCTGAGCGTCGAAATGGTCGATGGCGAGGTTGGTGACCAGGGGGATGGTGAGGGCGGCGAGCACCGAGTTGACCGCGGTCAGCGTGATGTTGAGGGCCACGTCTCCGCGGAAGAGGTGGCTGAACAGGTTGGCCGTCGTCCCGCCGGGAGAAGCGGCCAACAGCATCACGCCGACGGCGAGCAGAGGGTCGAGGCCGAAGAGGCTGACCAGCCCGAACGCCACGAGCGGGAGCACCAGAACCTGCAGCACCAGCGCGACGAGCACCGCCTTCGGTGTCCGGGTCACCCGCCGGAAGTCGTCGGCGGTCAGGGACAGCCCGAGACCGAACATGATGATCGCCAGGGCGATCGGCAGGCCGGTGGTGACGAGTGCTGAGTCGTTCATCGGTGTCCTTCGAATCGGGAAGGGGCGGGGACGGCGAGCGTTTTCCGTCCCACGCGGG
>NZ_RDBP01000044.1:8744-40315 GCF_008042045.1 Streptomyces sp. T39 | reverse complement strand
ACCGACAACGGCTCCTGTTACAAGTCCAGGCTGTTCACCCAGACGCTGGCCGCGGCCGGCATCACCCACAAGAGGACCCGGCCCTACCGGCCGCAGACCAACGGCAAGGTCGAACGCTTCAACCGCACCCTGCTCGACGAATGGGCCTACCTACGGCCCTACACCTCGAACACCGAGCGGACAACGGCACCGGCAGACTTCCTCCACACCTACAACCACCACCGCTGCCACACCGCACTCGACGGACAGCCGCCCATCACCCGCGTCAACAACCCTGCGGGTCAATACACCTAGGCCGCGATGACGCGGGTGACGGCGCGGACGCGTTTGCTGGCCATGCGGCAGCCGCCGACGTGGACGTACAGCGGTGGCCGGTCGGCGCCGATGCCGGTCTCGACCGTCCAATCCGGGACCGGTGGCCGCCGCACGGGCCCCGCTCGCTGTTCTCGCTTGCGCCGCTCAAGGTCGCCGATCCGTTCGCGCACCTGGTCAAGACTCAGGCCGGAAAGCTGGGCGCCGCCGTCTTGTACGCCACGCACGAGCCGGAGCTGACGGACTTCTTGCCGGGCTCGGGTTCACCCTCTCCCCCGACGGCATCGGCATCCCACCCCGACCGGGCTGATCTGCCACGGCCCGACCAAGGGCTTCCGCCTCTCGGTGAAGCCGCTGCGCACCGGTATTCAGATGGAACCCATGGCCACCCCGTACGGGCGGCAGCTGGTCGTCCGTGGCGTCCTGCCGGTTCCCGCGCACTGACGTCAGCGGCGCGTGACGGCGTAGCCCGCGTCGTTGACGGCGCGGGTCCACACGTCGCGGTCGAACCACTTGGTGATGTTCGGCTGCATCTCGGTGATGGTGCGCATCCGCGCTTCCCAGTCGTGTCCGGCCGAGCCGCGGCTGCCGTCGCAGCCGGTGCAGCCGTCCTCACCGTGGATGTGGCCAGCCATCCAGGCGTTGACGGCTACGTTGATGATGACCGCGTACAGGTCGCCGCCGGTCTGCGCGAGGGAGTCCGGCACCCCGGCGAGGACCAGGGCGAGCTCCGGGTTGTCGATCGGCGGCATCGGGGCCTGCCCGACGCCCTTCTCGCTGCTGCTCTCCTCGTACGACGCCACGCTCTGCGCGAGCCGGTCGGCCGTGACGGAGGCGTCGAAGTACCTCCAGGAGGAGCGCACCTGGATTCCGAGCCGCTCGGAGACGGTGGTGATCTGCTTCTCGATCGTGTCCTCCACGGTCGCCGGCGCAAGGGTCACCCCCCGGCGGGCCAGCTCCGCGAGCGTCTGGGCAACGGCTTCCTTGAACGCCTTCGTGTTCCGCACCACGGCATCGTAGGCAGGCTGAGGCAGCCGCCGGACGGCTTCGCCTGCATTGGTCTTGTGCGGCGCGGAGGACGGTGGCCGGGGCGGTGTCGTGCACGCCGTCGATTGCGAAGAGGGGTCGGCCGGCGGGCCGGGTCTGCCGCTGGACGGGACAGTAGACGCCGCCGAGCAGCCTGGGGTCGGCTGTGCTCGCTGTGTACGGCGCCGCCGCCGGGCTTGACCCGGTCTTGAAGGTCTTCGACCACGGGGTCGGGTGGTGGTGCGTGAGGGTCAGCCGGCGGTCCGGGACGCAATGAGCCGGTTGGTGAGTTCCACCGTTCCGAGGTACCACCAGAAGATCCAGTCCAGGAACGCTTCGTCGTATTCGCCGCGCCGGTCTGCCTTGCGGTGGCGCAGGTCGTAGCGGTTGGCGCTCTCGAATAGTGCCCCTTCGTCCTTGCCGAGCTTGTCCTTGAGTAGGGCGCGGCGTTCCTCGAGGATGCCCGCGAGGGTGACGATTGCCGACCGTTTGCTCTCCGCTGTCGTGTCCCGGCCGCGGAACAGGGCGATCGCGTGACGGACCCGGGCTGTGATGTCCGGTGCGCTCTCGTTGAGCGCCCGGTGCACCAGCGAGCTGCGGGCGTCGTCGGTGACGGCGACCAGGCGCCCGAGGTCCTCGCCTTCAGCAGCCAGCTCGTACTCGATGCCGGCTTCGCGCAGCAACTCGTTGACCTTGCCCCGGTACAGGACGCGGGCAGGCCCGTTGTGGAACTCCGAGTGGTGCCACCCGCACATGTTCCAGCTGTGGAAGCGGCGCGTGCGGGGGCGGCTGACCAGGTCGTGGAAGACCTCGATCAGGCCGAAAAAGGTGTCCTCGTCCCAGGTCTCTGGGGCCAGAGGCCATAGGTTGGGGATGCCGAGTCGCCGGTCGATCAGCTGCGAGGCGTCTGGCAGATCGTTGGGGTCGTCAAGGCATTCTTCGCCGCTCTCTGCGGAGCCGCACCCGTCCCCGCCTCCAGCGGCAGAACCAACCGCCACCGTCTCTCCCGAGGCGGGGACCGGGCAGCGAACGCCGCCCTCTACCGCATCGCCCTGGTCCGGATGTCCAGCGACTCCCGCACCCGCGACTACGTCGCCCGACAGACCGCCGCCGGCCGGACCAAGAAAGAGATCATCCGGCTGCTGAAACGGGCCATCGCCCGGGAGATGTTCCGCTGCCTGACCACCACGGTCACCGTCCCCGACATCGCGGACCTGAGACCACTGCGGCAGTCCAAGAACATCACCCTGACCGCCGCAGCCCGCCACTTCGGTGTGTGGCCCGCCACCATCTCCACCCTCGAACGCGGCATCCGCCGGGACGACGATCTCGCCCACACCTACCGCGACTGGCTCACAGCCGCTTGATCACGCGCGAGGCCGTTCGACGGCCGGCCCGTCGGGCCACGGCCAGCCGCCGGGGGAAGCATCCGACGGCCGGCCGGCGCGAACGAAGTCGCCGTACTCATCCTGGACGACGCCCTCGTTGACCCACCGACCCCGCCCCGCTCCGGTGCACTGCTCAGCAACGACCACTGCAGCCAGCGGGTCCTCAGCCATGCCCAGGAGCCGCCCGAACTCGCCGGCCTCGTCATCGGGATCGAACGGCGGGAACTCGCCCAGGTCACAGAAGTTCTCACTGCCGACGTCCTCAACCGTGTGCAGCCAAACCTCAAAGGACGTCTTCGCCGCACGAACCTCGACATAGCGCACCCCCAGGTGTCCCGCCGAGCCGCAGGGCCCAAGGAGCTGCTCGACCGAACGACCCCGCCACAGGGCTCCGAGAAGGAACGACTCCGCCAGATACCGCATCCGGCCACCATACGGCGCTCATCCAGCCGAAAGGGCTTGACGATCAATAGGAGCATCAGTGCCCTTTCCGTCCGTTCCAGGCGGGAGGTTGCGAAGCTCAGGATCAAAGAGATGCGGACTCGGAGAGGCATCCCTAAAAGAAGGCGGGGCCTTCGCGACCTTGCAGAGGAGGCGGAGATACCTTCTCGGATGCTTTGATCTGGCTGAACCGCCCGCTCCGGTGAAGAGATCGAGGGCAAAGTTGCCTCGTACGTTGCTTCAGATGGCGTTCCTTGTCCCCATTTTCGACTTCGTGGAGGGCGTCCGAGACGAGTACCCGCGCGTTCTCAACGCTTCCTCGGCTCCAGTTGGGCAGCGCAACGCTCCACCGTTCACCTGCGGCCGTTACTCATTTCTAGCGGCATCGTCGCAGGTGGGAAGCTCGCAGTCTTCGGTGGCTGACTCCTTCAGGCCGCCTAGCACATCTCGCGGGGCTCCGCTTGGCTGCCTTCCCCGGCCGATCCTGGCCTGTGATGGTCACCAAGGCAGGGGGAACGTCTCGTCGGCATGTGCGTAGGCTTCTGAGTCGACGACAGCAGCGGACTTCATGGGCTCCGCAGCCGCTCGAACGGTGTTGTCGTCACCGCGTAGTTCGACCGCTTCAACCGGAAGGAGACAAAGCAGTGGCCCCCTGCTCGAACAAAGGGCCACTCGCGTAGTCCGACAGCTCCACCCCCTACCAGAACGCATTCCAAGATGGGAGAAGAACCATCAGGTCCGAGCCCGAGCCTACGGGGCGCCGCGTACTGCCGTCGAGCCAAGACGGCGCAGGCACCCCCGCAGGCATAGCCGTACAAGCCTGTCACCACACCTCACGTACGAACTGGGAGAGGCGGGTTTCGTGAACAACGACCAGATAAGCGTGCGCATGGTGGTGCTGTTGCTGGTGGGCGCGATAACCGTCGGCGTCGCTCTCTATCACCCGGCATTCGGGGCGGCGCTTGGTATCGGCGTCGTCGTGGTCGCCCTGTTCAACGAGCTGATGGGCAGATAGCGGACGACCATCGCGCCCCGGATACGTGAGTGGACCCGGACCGTTTCGGTCCGGGCTCGTGTGACTGAGGGCTTCAGTTGGCCAGTTGAGCGAAGCCGCTGACCAGGTACGATTCCCGCCGCCGTTCTCCATGGAACGGAACCCGAAGCGTCACGACCCGCTGACCAGGGGATACTCCTACGCTCAACCGGCCAGATCTAACGCTCACTGGCCAACTGAAGCGCTCAGTCACAGCGGGGGCCAGACGTTTGGCGCGCGGACCCGGAGACGGTGGTGGCGATGACCGCCCGATCGGGACGGTCCGGCGGTGTCGGTGGTGGGAGGTACCGTCAGTCAGTTAGGCATCCGGCAACGTGGCTGGGCGCCGACCGGAGACGGATCCCGTCTCCAGCACGCTGGAGGTTGCATGGCCCCGGACAAACGCCGAGTGCAGACCGCAGTGATCGGCCACGCCGATTCCGAGCTCCCCGTGGTCCTTCCGATAGAAGCGATAGAGCTCGACGACTTCCGGGCCCGCCATGCCGGCGAGACCTACTGGTGCGGGGTGTGGCTGGGCGGGCCGCAAGGACGGTGTCCTGCCGTCCGGTCAGGAGCTCGGCGAGCGCGTCGGCGGTCAGGCCGAGGCGCTCCGCGACCGGGCCGGGGCTCTGGCGGGCTTCGGCGAGGTCGGTTGCTGTCATCACCGACACCAGGGCAAGGGCCCTTGCCTTGGCGACCTGCTGGGCCAGGACATCGGCGACCACCTTCTGGTAGGCGGCCAAATCGCCACGGTTGCGGGCCAGGTAGTCGTTAGCGAGGGTGCGTTCGCTGTGCGCGACCGGCCGCTGATTGAGCTCCAGCCAGGTCAGCCGCAGCCGCCTCGAATCGACCTGCAGCGGCGCAGACTCCGTCCCGCTGCCGGGGACGCGGATCGCCATCTCCTTCGACCAGACGCCCAGCGACCCGTGCGCGAGCTCCGAACGGAACCCCGCCCCGTGCGGGCCGGTGCCGGCGAAGTACACCAGCAGGGCGTCGCTGCCGGTCCGGGCCCGCGTGGCCGAGCCGATGTCGCACAGGAGCGTGTAGAGGCCGAACGGCGAATGCAGGTCCCACCGACCGCCGGCGTCCCGGCTCTGCTGGAGGGCGACGGCACGGTGCGCTCGCGCGGGACCGCGGCGCGGCTTGAGCCAGTCGACCACCGCGCTCGCAGGGCCGCCCGTCTCGCCGTCAGGCCGGTGGTGCGCGGTCGTTGCCGAGATGATCGTCCCCAGATTCTCCCCGGTCAGGCACACCATCAGGACCGCCGCCGCGACCACGTCCGCCCTCGTCAGGTACAGACGAGCCAACAGTCGGCCCGCCCCGCCGTGCCGCCGGACCATGGTGATCGGCACCCGCGTGGAGGAGTGCGGCCGACGGGGAAAGTCCCCCGTCTGCTCCACGAAGTCCAGCATCCAGCCCTCCTCCCAGCCGCTCCGGTCCTCCTCCCGGTCGATCTGGCCGGCCCTCTATGCCGCCAGATGCCGCCGCCCGGCCGCAATCCGCCCGGCCGTCTCCCGCACCTGCCGGCGCGACCGGCGGGTGATCTCCTCGAACTCCTCCTTGTGGTAGCTACGCACGGCACTCCGGGCCTTCGGGATCTGGACCTGGGACAGCCGCGCAAGGAACGCCTCCGCCCCCGCGGGAGAAGCGTGCCTCAGCAGCGACCGCAGCGTGCTGAGCGCGCCCGGCAGCGACCGCCAGCCCCGGTGCTGGAGCACGAACCCGTCAGGTGCACCGGCAGCAGCCCGGCAGGTGCCAGCGGGGGATGCGACAGCGACCCGAGGTAGGCGCAGAACCGGCGCAGCACACGAAGGAAGTCGCCCGCCGACTGGGGCGTGCGCCGCACACCGGCTGGCCCGCTGGCCGCCGCCATCGCCGCGGCGAACCACTCCTGCAACGGACGTGCCACGGGCAGCTCGGTCAGATCGAAGTCCGCCCAGCCGCCGTTCCGCTCGCTGAAAACACGCACCCGGCACTCGCCCGCGTCCACGAACAGCCGCTGCGGCGACTGGTAGCCGGCGGTGGGCAGCGCCGCCCTTCGCCCGCTCACCACGCACCCCCGGCCGCGACCGGGTCCGTCATCACCCGCGGGTGATCAGCGAACACCGACTCCAGCAGGGACTCCATCGCGGCGCCGTGGGCGTGCTCGACCAGCAGCTCCACTTCCAGATCCCGAAACGGCTCCAGGTAGACGTCCATCGTGGTGGCCACATCCGCGTGCCCCAGCAGCGTCTGCACGAGGAACCAGACGTCCCCGAACTGGGCCCGGAAGTCGCGCATCTCGGCCTCGCCAAGGTGGGCGTAGCGCCGCTCGTACAGCAGCTTGCCCAACGCGTACCAGCGCAGCGCCATCGAATGCCGCAGCATGTGCGGTGTCGCCGACAGCCCTACCAGCCCGGCCGCCGCCACCCGCTCGTTCGCCCGGCAGAAGGTGTGCTCCCAACCTCGCGGCTGACGCGGCAGCCCGTCCTCGTTCAGCCACAGCGCCGCCGGCGCCAGCCCCGCCGGCGTCTCCACAAACAGGCGGCACCGCTCCCGCGGACCCAGCACGTCCAGCGAGACGATCTGCCGGTGCCCGGCGTCATCCCGTAGGGACACCCGGCGCCCGCCCGCGATCCGCTCCAGCACCAGCCGCCGCCGGACCTCGCGGTACCGGCCCGCTGACTGCGCCCGCCGTACGGCCGCCGCCCGCTCTCCCTCCACGTACGAAAGCCAGTCCACCAGCACGCGCCGGGGCATCCAGTACCTGCGACCCCGCCTGTTCTTCGCACACGCGTCCGCGAGCCGGGACGTCACGTAGCCCCGCCCGGTATCGGGCGGCAGCTCACACAGCAGCAGGCTGCCGCCCTCCGGCAGCCGCAGCCCCGTGCCGTACAGGCCATCGGCGAACGCACAGTCCCGCTGCCCGTTCCGGCCTCGCCAGCCACGGACCTCCTGCCCCGACATCTCCAAGCCCCGCAGGCCGATGTCCCGCCAGCGCCGGTACCCCGCCGGATCGAGCCACTTGACGTCCTTGCGTCGCACCACGCCCGGCCCGGCCCGAGCCCGAGGCACATCGGGAAGCATTTCTCCAGGTCCTCGCAGATCCGCTGGAGCTGGAGGGCTCCACGATGTGTCCGACGAACTGGACGATTGAGGCTGCCCGCGACGCCGTCACGGACGACCTGCATCTCCTGCTCCCTCTCCTCGTCGACCACGATCCCGACGTCCGCGCCGCGGCCACCTTCGTCCTCGCGATAGCCACCCGCGACATCCCGCGCATCTCCTCGGCTCTGCACGAGCGGCTGGCGGTGGACGAGGACCCGGTGGTCCGCGTCAGCGCAGTCCTTGGCATCGCCCAACTCGCCCGCGAACACCACCACGAGAACGCCCCGGCCTGGGCACAGGAGCTGTGGTCGGATCCCGGCCCACCACCCGAGATCCGGATCGGCGCCGGCCTCGCCTGGCTGTGCCTGGCCGACGACCCCGCACCCGACGAACTCCGCACCTTCCTGACCGCATCCAGCACCACCCAGCACAACCAATTCTTCCAGCGCGTGCCATGGCTCCAGTCGGGCGGCGTCCACGGACTGCGCACCAGCATCCACTCCATGCTCACCCCGCACGCCCTCAGCCCATAGCCGCCTCTCGTGCCCGCTGCGGACCGAGCCTGGGAGCGACAGACGGGCCAGGCTGAGCCGAACAGCACTGCGGCGCCTCTTCTCTCCGGCCGGACAGAAGAGGCGGCGCTTCCTCGCGTGCAAGGACCCGATCGAGCGCCCCTCGTAGCACTGCGCAGCAGTGTCGTCAGGCGATGTGGTCGTCCGATCGCTGAGGGAGGTAGAGCACGCTCGTGGTGTCCTTGGAGCGGAAGGGTGCTGTCGCGTTTCCGGTGCCCTTGTAGAGGTAGGAGCGTCCCTCGGCGGGGGTGGCGTAGAGGTCTGGGTGGCCGTCGCGGTTGCCGCCGCCGATGCCGATGATGTGGGTGTAGGCGTTCCAGCCGCCGCCGATGCGGACGCGGGTGGTGAAGGTGCCGTCGCCGCGGCCCTGGTACAGCCACAGGACACCGGCCGTGTCGCGGGCCAGCAGATCGCCCGTCGGGCCGCCGGCGATGTTGCCGGTGGCGGTGAGGTGGTTGATCGACCGCCATCCCCTCAGGCCGATTTTCCCGCGTGGTGCGAAGGGGGCGCTCTCGGCGCCGGTGGCGGCGTGCAGCCACCGTGCGCCGTGGGAGTCGCTGGCGACGAGGTCGGGACGGCCGTCACCGGTCAGGTCGCTGCCGGCCGCGATCTGCCGGTAGTGCCAACCCGTCCGGCTTCGCATCACGGGTGGTCTGGACTTACCCCGTCCGTATACGGCGCCAGCAGGGCGGGTTCATGCCGTGGGTGTGCGCCTGCTCGTGGACGTCGACGGGGCGGAGGCGGTGGCGGTCTCCGGGCTGCCGTCGCTCGTCGCCGACCTGCCGGCCCCGACCACGGACGAGGACGAACGCGGCAGGGCCGCGGAGGTCCTCGGCCGGCACACACGGACCCTCGTCCGCCTGCCCGGCGAGGCCGGGCAGGCACGGACAACGTATACGGGTGAGGTGGACAGGGTGCCGGTCACCGGCGTCCTCACAGCAGGCGAACGCCTCCGCCGCCTGATCTGGCAGGCTTCGAAGCCGACATGACCCAGCCAGATTCGTCGGCGTCGGGCCAGCCCTGGTCTCGGGAGCAAAGGAGTGGCCGGTGCACGCCCTGCGAGCAGCCGGGGACCGGCCATGGCTCGCGCGGTGGCGCGGGCGGCCGTGAGCGTGGTGCGCCGTTCGGCCGGGTCACCGTATCGCGACGGTGTCGGCGGGTGGGGCTACGGTCTGCGCTGTGGACGCTGCCGATCTTGACTACCGGGCCCGGACCCAGTCGGGCTGCATACCGCCGCATCTGGCCGTGCGGCTCCTCGAACTCGTGCCTGAGAGAGCGGAGTTCTGGGCGTGTCACGGGGAGTGGTTCTGTGCGCGTGAGTGGGCGCGGCTGCTCGGTGAGAGGGGCCGGCAGGCGCAGGCGCTGGACGTGCTCGCCCCGTATGTCGCGACGGGCTGGTGGACGGCTGTCGTGGCCGCAGCCGGGCTGCTGGAGGGCTGGGGGCGGGCCGACGAGGCGATCACGCTGACCCGCACGCGCATGGAGGCCGGGCATCCGCTGGCGCTGGAGTCCTACGCCCGGCTGCTCGCCCGGCACGGCCGCAGCGGGGAAGCGTTCACGCTGCTTCAACCTCACATCGACGACTCGTTCCTCGCCACTGCCCTGGTCGACGTCGCCGCCGATGCCGGGCGCGACGACGACGCCGCGGCCCTTCTCGCGGCCCGGATCCCGGACGGCCACCGGTGCGACAGCCCGTGGTGCTGCCGCGGCCTGGACCCCGACACCGCGATCCGACTGCTCGCCACCCTCCACGAACGCCACGGGCGCCTCGACGACGCCATCACCCTGCTCCACACCCGGAGCGCGACGTGCCTCAACAACCGTGACCAACTGGCCGACATGCTCGCCCGGCACAACCGGATCGACGAACTGCACGTCTACGCCGCGACCGAGCCCCTCGGCATTGCCACGCGGCGCCTGGCCGAAGTGCTGGAGGAGCGCGGCGACATCGAGGGCGCGATCGCCGCGTACCGGCAAGCCGGTGACGACTCCCTTCGCCGCTGCCAGACCGCGGGGTCCCTGGCCGACCTGCTGGCGCGCCACGGCCGAAACGACGAAGCGATCGACGTTTTGCGGGCCCTGGCCGATGCCCGTGGTGGTGCCGAGGACTGGATCCTCCACCAGCTCTGCATCCTGTACACCGACCAGGGACGCCCCGAGGACAGCCTCGCCTACCTCGACGCGCGCACCGGACACCCCGGAGAGGTGGAGTGGGAGCTGTTCTGGATGCGGCTCACACTCATGGCCGCCTGCGGCCGCGTCGACGAGGCGTACGAGCAGGCCCGCGCCCACCCCGAAGGCGACACCCCCTACGCGGCGCCGCACATCGCCGAACTGCTCGCCGGCGCCGGACGTACCGAAGAGGCTGTCGCGGTCCTGCGGCCCCACGCCCGCGAGAACAGGCACGACCTCGCCGGGTACCTCATGGATCTCGGCCGCATCGACGAGGCCGTGACCGTCCTGCAGCAGCACGCGCCTCGCCCGCCGCAGGCCGATCCAGTGGCCTGGAACGAGCGGCCACCGTTCTGAACTCCGTAGCGTGATCCGGCCAGGACAGGACTCACCGACTCTGCCGAGCAGGTGCGGCAGATGTCATCGTGGAGGGGGCACCGCGACACGGCCGTCTCCCGAGGCACGGTTCCGTCGCACAGGGATGGCTCACCGGATGGCCAAGGACATCGGCAGGCGGCGATCGCGTATCCCGGAGACGACTCGACGGCCATCATGACGAAGGGACACCGCATCAATGCGCATCCTCCTCCTCGGACCCCCCGGATCCGGCAAGGGCACCCAGGCCGCGCGTCTTGCCGCACATCTGTCGATCCAGCACATCTCCACCGGTGATCTCTTCCGTGAGCACATCGACCACGGCACCCTGCTCGGGCAGCACGATCGGGCGCGCTTACGGGCCGGGCTTCTGGTGTCGGACGAGGTCACCATCCGCGTGGTCCGAGAGCGTCTCGCCCGTGCCGACACCCGGGCCGGATTCCTGCTGGACGGCTTCCCCTGCAGTCTTGCCCAGGCGAAGGCGCTGGACGGCATGCTGGCCGCATCGCAGTCGAGGCTGGATGCTGTGCTCGGTCTGGAGATCGCAGAGGCCGAGGTGGTCAGACGGATCGCCGGACGGCGTGTGTGCCGAAACGAGCCCGCACACATCTTCCACACCGAGTTCAGCCCGCCCGACGTGCCGGGACTCTGCGACATCTGCGGCGGGGAGCTCTACCAGCGCACTGACGACAGCGAGGCAACGGTCCGACAGCGACTGAAGGTATACCGCAGCGAGACCGCTCCGGTCCTCGACCACTATCAGGCGCAAGGGATCGCAACCACGATCTCGGCCCTCGGCCAGGTCACAGAGGTTCTCAACCGCGCGCTCCTCACCCTCGACAAGGACCGAGCAGGCGCACCCGGCCGGGAGACCCACTGACGGGCAGCAGGGGGTCGCTCGAACACGCCGGACTGGGACGGCGTTCAATACCTGCGGCACCACCTGCTGTTCAGGAATTGTCGGCCGCCGTGCCCGCACTGGTCAAGACGGGGGCCGCAGATGACATCTGATCCCATTGCCGCGGCAGGGCACGCCGCCCGGGCAGTGGTGCGTGACCGCTTGACCGACCAGGTCTTCGCCACCCGCCTTGGCCAGCGACCGCGGACATGGCAGGTCGACCGCGAGCCTTTCCTCGCCCAGGTCCAGGACGTCGTTCTCCTGGCGACGCTGGCCACCGCCGACAGCCAGGACGGCGTGCCGCAGGAGTGGTGGGCGCGGGCAGCGCACGTCCTTCAGACGCGAGACGACCTGGACCTCTTCGCCGCGATGCCGCCGGTGCCTTCCGGTATCGCACAGCGGGTGACCCGGCTGCGTCTGATGGCCATCAACCTCACTGCCGGGTCGGGGCACCGGTGGGTGCGGCTCGTATCCACCGCACGCGAGGTCCTCGCGCCGGACGCTCTGCTCAAGGCCACGGAAGCGCAGGCAGAGAAGGAGGGCCTGTGGCCGGGCCGGGCCCGGAGCGCTCATGGGCCGCCCGGTCCGGGCGGCCCATGTCCGTCCCTTTCAGGAGCGGTACGCCGGTAGCGGAGCCGTTCTCTCTACAGCTCGATTCGGCGACGACGGGGCTGAGGTCGTCGAGGGGTCATCCAGGCGCATGGTCGCGGCAGCCACGCCTGTTGCTCAGCAGCGGGAACGCCGGATCCGCGGGAGAGCAAGGTTGCTGACTTCCGGGAACACCTGGGTGCTTGCTTCGGGACAGCGGTTGCTCCCGCACGAGGAGGGAGCCCGGGTGCTGCAGACGTCCAAGGTCGCTCTGTACGTGGTGATCCGTCGTGATGCCGGGGCCGGCCTGTCACTGGTGGCTAGGATCATCGGCCTGCCGTGCGGTTGATCCGCGTGGGCAGGAGCGGCGCCCACGTGGGCGCCGTGGATGACAAGGATCCCGGTCACCGCGGCTTGGACTATGTGACGGAGGTTAACGTGCTGATCACTGCCGCGGACGTGGAATCCGCAGCCGCGCGGATCGCGGGGCATGTCATACGGACCCCGACAGTGCCGAGCCACGGGCTGTCCGCGCTCCTGGGCGCGCCTGTCACCGCGAAGCTGGAGCTGCTGCAGCGCACTGGCTCCTTCAAGGCGCGCGGCGCGACGGCGAAGCTGCTCACGCTGAGCGAGTCTGAGCGCGCCGCTGGTGTCGTAACGGTGAGCGGCGGCAACCACGGCATCGGGCTCGCTGTCATGGCTGGCGCGCTGGGCATCAGGGCGACCATCGTCATGCCACGGTCGGCCCCCGGCCGCGCCGTGGACGTTGCCGAGGCCGCTGGCTCGAGCGTCGTCATCGCTGAAACCATGGACGGCGCGTTCGCCCTCGTGAACGAATTCCGGACGAAGGGGCTCACCCTGGTCCACCCCTTCGACGACCCCGTCGTCATCGCTGCCCAGGGCACAGTCGGCCTGGAGTTCGCAGAGGATGCCGGGAAGCTCACCGACCTGCTCGTCAGCATCGGTGGCGGGGCGCTGATCTCCGGGGTCGCCACTGCGCTGCACGCGCGCCGTCCCGGCGTGCGGATCTGGGGTGTGGAGACCGAAGGCGCACGAGCCATGTCGGCGGCCCTGGCCCGCGGCGGGCCGGTGCCGGTCGAACTGTCCTCGATCGTCTCGACACTGAGCGCTCCCAGCGCCTCACAGCTCACCTACGAGCACGTCTCCGCATTGGTCACCGATGTCCTCACGGTGACCGACGCCGAGGCCGTGCAGGGCACCCTCGATCTGGCCGAGCACGCGAAGGTGTGGGCCGAGCCCGCTGCCGGATGCCTGCTGCCCGCGGCACGCCAGGTCCTGGAACGTGTCGGTGAGGGTGCCAAGCTCGGCCTGGTGCTCTGCGGCGGCAACGCGACGAGCACCGATGTGACCGCCTGGGCCGAGCGCTTCGGACTGCGCTGATCGCACAGATTCGGCACGTCGTCAGCGAGATCCGGCAAGGGGCGGACCGTTCGTCCGCCGGGCACCTGCCTGCCGTAGCAGCCTTGAGGTAGCACCGGGTGCCTGGGCGCGTCGAACAGCAGTCGCTGCACGACAAAGGTCAGGGCGGCGCACAGCGCTGAAGCAGGGCTGAACGGCACGGCGTGATGCGTCGTGGTTGCATGGCGGGCGGATCTGCGGCGTGGCAAGGAACCAGAAGGGCATCCTGGCTGGGAGCAATAGTCAAGACTTGTGGATCGGCAGTTGCTCAGCTTCGAGTTGATCGGAGCCTGGTGAGTCCTCCGACCGCCGAGAGTTCGTGGTTGAGAGGCTCGGCGCCGGTCGGCGAGGTGATGAGCAGGAATACCGACACGTCGGGGTGCTCGTCGTCGTAGAGATCGTCTTCCCCGTCGTCTCCGGGGATGGCGTTCGGCTGGACCTGGAGGCGGGGCGTGTCGGCGAGGGTCGCCAGGAAGTAGAAGCCGAGGTAGTCGCTCTCGCGTTCGGTAAAGGTCACGTCGAATCGGTCGGCGAGCAGGCCGGCCAACTCCTTGGCCGTGTAGGAGTTCGTGCCGTAGGTGTCGGAGACGGTCATCTTGGCATTCTCCTCAGGCCGCGTGGCTCTCGGTGCGTTCGACCAGCAGGCCGTTCTCGGAGAGGGCCCCGGCCCGAACGAGTGGGACCAGGTGGGCTCCGGTGATCGCCCGCCAGCGGGCCTGGGCGGATTCGACGAACTTGAACACCATGGCCAAGGCCGCGGCCGGGCTGCCGGCGTCTCGGGTGACCTTGGTCCGGAGCTTGACGGTGGAGAAGGATGACCGCGAGCGGTGGCGTCGGCGAGAACAGTGTCCGTACCCTCACCGCGGTCGAACGGCGCCTCGGCCTCGCGCACGCCACCTTCTACCGGCACTGTCGCCGGTGTGGAGACTCAAGTCGTGCACGGCTCGCTACGACACGGGCAGGTCGACGGACTGGTAGGTCAGTTCCAGGGGCCGACGCCCACACCGTCCGGGCCGCATCTGGCAGCACCTCCGAAGACCACCTCAAACTCCTTGCCAGCCTCGCGGCTACTCCCTCCCATGTGACAGAGCCGACCGACTAACCCGGTTGAGCCGCCCACTGAGCACGCTCCGGACGGTCAAGCATCAAAGAGCGGCTGAGCCTGGCGTCGCATCCTCGTCGAGGGCGACGCCTTTGGCAGGTGGGGCCGGTGAAGTGGTCGCCGTAGTCCATGAGCCGGGGTTCGGTGGTGTCGGGGGTCCATCGGCGGGCTTGGGCGTCCCAGGTGCCGACCCAGTAGTAGACGTACTTGCTGCTGTATTCACCGGGGACGGCTCCGCGGTCCAGGAGTCACCCGATCCGCGGAGCCCGTTCCCCCACCCCGCGTCCTGCTTCGTGACGGGTACCGTCCGGGGAACACCGGTTGCGTGCCTGTCCGCCGAGCAGCAGGTCTTCTTCCACCAGGGCTACGGGCCCGCCGAACGCGACCGGCAGGGCGTGGCACGGCTGCGCACGGCCTTCGGCGTCGCCACCGGCTTCTGACGGGCTACCAGAGCGTGGTGAAACCCAGCCGGAGGCGGGCGTTCGCCTCGCTCTCGGTCAGGGAGCCGCCGCGCACGTTGCTGATCTGGGTGGGGTCCAGCGCCTTGTTGTAGACGCGTACGTCGTCGATCGCGCCGCTGAAGTGCTCCAGGCGGTCCGGTCGGGTCCCGAGGTGGATGTCGTAGGGCCCGTCGGGGCTGACGTCCCCGGTCCCGCCGCTCGCGATGGCGGTCGTAGCGCCGTCGACGGTCAGGCGCAGCGACTCCCCCTCGCGGACGAGGGCCACATGGTGCCACTGCCCGTCGCGGTAGGAGGAGTCGAGCCTCGCCTCCGTGTATCCGCCGCTGCCGCTGACCACACCGCGCAGGGCTTCGGTTCCCCTGGCGGCGTCGCGCTCCGCCTTGAGGAACACCTGCTGCGCTCCGGTTCCGTTGCCGTAGGCCCAGAAGATGGGCTGGGCACCGTCGGACTCGGTGTGCCGGAAGTGGGCGGTGACGGTGAAGTCGCCGGCCGACAGGTCCAGGTCGGGTGAGCAGCTGGAGAGCCGGAGGTGGTCATCCTGGCCGTCGAGCGCGATGGCCGTGCCGGAGCCGCGGGGGGTCAGCGCGGCACCGCCGTGGACGGCCGCGTCGTCACGGTAGGCGCCGACCGGGTCCGAGGTGCGGGGCAGACGCACCTGCGTCGTCGCACCGGTGACCTGGGACGGGCTGAAGGTGGTGAAGTCGATGTTGCCGTGGGAGGTGTTGACGGCCGTCTCGTAGACCAGGGCCACCGAGTCCGCGCCGATGAGGCTCATGTCCGAGTACCCGGCACGGTCGGGGCCCACCAGCAGGCCGGAGGCCGACCAGTTGGCCCCTTCGTCGTCAGAGGAGCGGATGGCGAGTTGCTGCCGGTCCGACACGCTGCCGCCGGAGCGGGAGGGAGCCGAGAACAGTATGCGGTCCTGGGTGCCGCCGAGGTCCTTGGGCGGCAGCCTGATCAGGGAGCCGAACACGGGCGGGGCGTCGAGGTCGGACACCGGCACCCGCCCGAAGGGTGCGAGGACCGAGCCGGGCGCCGAGGGGTCGGGGAGCCCGGTGAAGGACCGGCCGCCGTCGGTGCTGAGCGCCGCGAGCCGGCGCTCGTTGTAGCCGCAGGCCGCGCTGCTGCGGGCGTTCACGTACAGCGACCCGTCGGTGCGTTCCACGACCGCGAGTTCGCCCGGGTTCGTCACCGTCACGGTCGTGCTCCTGATGGGGGTGGCGTGGCGGGCGCCGAGGTTCCAGGTGAGGCCACCGTCGTCGCTGTAGTACAGCTGGCCTCCGCCGATGTCGTCCGACGCGTCGAGCGGGGTCCCGAGGTCGTCGCGGTGGTCGCCGGTGACGACGAGCCTGCCGTGGTGGGCTCCGCGGGTCAGCTGGACGCCGTGGCCGGGGCCGGTGGAGACCCAGTTCCAGGTGTCGCCCTTCAGATGAGGGAGCGGTCTGTCGTCGCGCCAGCCGGCACCCTCGTCGACGCTGGAGACGGCGCGCAGGTTCCGGACACCGCGGTCGCGGGTCCCGTTTTCCTTCAACTTCCAGTCGCTGGTGGCGTAGAGCACGCTGATGCGGCCGGTCACCGCGTCCACCACGGGCGAGGGGTTGCCGTGGGCGTCGTCGTCTCCGGCCGCCGCCCCGGCCACTACGGTCAGCGCGCCCCAGGTCCGCCCGCCGTCGACCGACTTCTTCACCACGATGTCGTTGTGGCCTATGTCGTCGCAGGTGTCTACCCGGCCCTCGGCGAAGGCGAGCAGGGCACCGGACCGGGTCGTGATGATCGAGGGGATCCTGAAGCAGGTGTACCCGTCGCCGCCGACCGCGAAGGGCCGGGACTTCGCGGCCACACCGGCGGCTGCAGCAGGTGCCGGAGGCAGCAGGGCAGCACCGCCGAGGAAGGCGACCCCGGCGGCCCCCAGCACGGCGAGCCGGCCGGCCCGGCGGACCTGTCCGCGCCGCGCGCCGGCCGGTCGTGGCGTGCCTCCCCGGCTCGAGGGGCTCAAAGAACTCAACGGGCTTGCCGGGGACGGCGGATGGGTCGGGCTTTCGGATCGCATGATGCTCCTTCGTTGCCTGGTCCAAGGCTCGGAAGAGTATGGACGATCACTGTGCGCCCGCGCCGGTCGGCCGCCGGTCGATCAGTTGAACATCTGGAGGTAGTGCTTCTCGTGGACCGGGTGGTAGTCGCCGAAGTCGACCGCGGCCGGGTCGCCGCCGGTCTCGGCGGCGACGAGGCGGTCGAGGTAGTAGTCCCAGCCAGGGCCCACCCCACCCGCCATCGCGGGGTCGTCGCCCACGGACTGGCTGAAGGTGAGCCTGGTGGTGCCCTCGTGTTCCACGAGCGTCAGGGTCATGTGCCAGGTGTGGTCCTGGCCGGGGACGTGCGATTCGAGGACCAGACGGTGCGGGGGCCGGCACTCCCGGATGGTGAGTACCTCGGCCTGGTGCTCGTCGCCCTCGAAGAGCATCCGGAAGTCGACCGCGCCGGACGCCGGGTCGCCGGTCCACGCGCCGATCCAGCGGGCCAGGCGGTCCGACTCGGTGACCGCCGCCCAGACGTCCTCGATGCCGGCGCGGAACGTGCGGTCGAACGCGACGCTGTCCAGGCCGTCGATGGTCTCGCGGCGGCCGGTGGGAGTGCTGTTCATGCGGATTCCTCCTGAGGTCGTTCTCCATCGGGCACGGCGTCGCCGTCACCCCGGCGGTCACGGACGGTTCTGCGTACTTCGAGATCGAGGGCGTCGAACGCGCTCTCAGGGATCGGGGGGCGGCGCCCGCTGAGCTCGTCCACCAGTTCCCGGACCGGATCGAGGCCCGCGCGGGCGAGGGCGTAGTGGCGCTCCCGTCCGCGGTCCTCGACGGTGGCGAGGCCGGCCTCGGTGAGCAGTCTCAGATGCTTGCTCACCGCGGGACGGCTGATGGGGTGCCGCGCCGCGAGGTCGACTACCCGGGCGGGGCCGGAGGCGAGCGCGCGCAGCAGGTCACGACGTATGGGGTCGGCCAGGGCGATGAACGGGTCCACACCTGATTAGTAACCTACAGGTTACCAATTGGCAAGTGCGGGCGCGGTGCGGTGCCGGTGTACCCAGCCTGCGGCGCCGTGGTGGTCGAGCTTGTCCTGCAGGGCGATGTGCGCGTGCAGGTAGTCCAGGAGCGCTGTCCGGGCCGGTGAGGTACGGCCGGCCGCGAGGGTGGCGCATGAGACGCGGTGGGTCTCGGATTCGGTGATCGGACGGCCCTCCTCGTACTCGGGTCTTTCACGGTGTCCGGGCCTGCTGCGCCCGGGCGTTGTCCGCGAGGCTGCTGCGGGGTCAAGGGTGGCGTGCCGGCTGACCCGGGTGGGTTCGCCCGGTGACGCGATGGGCGCGGGCTGAGGCTGGTTCGGGTGACTGTAGGCCCAATGCGCAGCAGGGCGGCGATGGTCGTGCAGGCGGGGCCGCGGAAGGGCCTCGCAGGCGGTGTGCCTGCCCTGGCGGGGTGACGGGGAGATGGCCGAGCGCCGGTCCCGTCAAGCAGAACGGACGACTTCCGCCAGTTCGTCGGCGGCCTCGGGAGTCAGGCGGTAGAAGCCCTGAAGGCTGATCGATCTTTCCGGACGACCGTCGGCTATGTGCTTCAGGCCGCGGGTCTGCCCTAGGCGATTGCGCCAGGTAAGTCTGGTGAGCAGGACACCGGATACGGGTACATCGAAGCGCACGGGCGTCGCGTCCACGTGCACGGCCTGAGCCCCGCATCCGCCCGCGCCCTCGTCCCCCGTGCGAGCGCCCGACCACGCCGGCAGGGAGGAGTGCACCCCACTGAAGGCAACCGGCGGCCGCTCGCCCACCCGCCCAGCCTCGCGCAGCGCTCGGCACGTGTCGTGGGTCCACAAGACGGTGAAGGCATCAGACAGGGCGGACGATCGCGGTGGGGGCCCTGGCCGTGCTCTCAGCCACACCGGGGCGGAGGACGACGGGGCCGTCCTGGCTTCGCTGACGGCTGTCGACGGCACGGTGGCTGCGGCACCGACGCCGGTGACGAGGGCCGCAAAATCTGGTCGCTGCGTCCACCGTGCCGCCGCGGAGCCGGAAACCGGCAGCCTGAGGGCCTGGGGCAGGCAGGACCTGAGGGCGTCACTCCGGCCCCGCGGGGGTGGCAGTACCCGGTGTCGTGGCTTGGCTTGGTCGAGGTCGTCGTGATGCGTTAGGGGGCGCCGGTGAACTGCTGGTGTGTCCTCAGCTCACGCCCTCTGCCCGGGCTGGTCAAGACGGTGGTCTTCGCCTGGGCGAGAGAGTCTGGCCCCGCGCCGAGCAGCTCACGCGTCACCACCACCGCGTCGAGCACCTCGACTCGCCGCTCACTGAGCAGCTGCTGCACGGCGGCCATCCCGCCGCCCCGGCCAACAGCGGCCGGCACTCGTCAACGAGCTTGGCAAGGCGGGCAGTCCTGTCCGAGTGCAGCTATCTGGCCAGCATGATCGTTTCTCTTCTGTCGTATGGGCAAAGGCCCGCGGGCCGTGGCCACCGTCATCGGCTCCCAGTCCGTGAAGCCCGCCTCGACTGTCGGAAGGGGGCCTGCGGCGACGCGGGCAAGAAGATCAACGGCGACGGAGGTTCCAACTACTCAGTCCCACCAGAACGTCCAGTGAGCGTTGCCCACCAGGGCATCCTCCGCGTAGAGGCGCAAGGTCTCGTGTCCCTGCCAGATGTTGTCGGGGCAGAAGGCGAAGTGCTCCACGGCGACCGGGAGAGCTTCCTCCACCGTTTGCGGGGGCGCCGCCACGGACAGGTCGAGACGGTCGTAGGAGAGGGCAACCACCCGTACGCCGAAGCGGTCCTCCCATGATCGGAGCACGGCACACAGGCGAGCCACATCGTTCTCGTGGTTGAGCGGCCCCGTCCAGCCGATGACTGCCGGGATATCCGCAGAACAGACTGCGGGGGCCAGGGCGAGCCGAGGGCTTGAGAGCCGGTGTTCTACGAGTCCGGCGGCGACTTCTGCAGCGGTCGCGTCCGGATCTGCAACTATCGGTCGTCTCTGGGCCAGACCGGGCCAGCTGCTGGAGTACGGGGCGATGGTTTCACCCGCATCCTCGTCTTCCTCGTCCGTGTCCGTCACCGCAGCGTGCCAGAACTCTCGAAGGACTGCCTCCGCGTCGTGATCGCCGGGAGCCGACATCATGCCGGGGTCCAACCCGCCCTTCCACCAGCCCGTAATGCGCGCATCATCCTCAAGGAGAAGGGGTCGAAGCCCCACCGCATCCCTGGTCGCCGCGTACTCGGCCCAGGCACCTGAAGCGGCGGTCCCGTCGGCAACCCAGAGCAAGGGTTCCGGCCACGAGCCCGAGTGGGTTTCGGTGACGAGTGAGCCCGGCGGCAGGCCTAGACCCAACCTCTCACCCGAAGGCTCGGTCGACAGTACAGAGAACGGGTTCGCATTCATCGGCATGGCGCCGAAGGTAGCTGCACCCACTGACACGTCAGCCAACTGCAGCGGAACCCGGGTTCGAGACCGGCTCCCAGCGGTTGCGCATGAAGGTGTCGAGTTCACAGCTGTCGGGGTCGCCGACGTATCTGTAGAGGTGCGGGTTCTCGCGACTGCCGCTGACGTGAAGCCCGTCTCCGTAATAGCCACCGCTGACGTCGCTGTCCCAGTATCCGCTGATCCTGTGGAAGGTGAAGAGGACAGGCCAGTCGGAGCCGTCGGCGGGAGTCCGCTTCCGCGTTCCGCTTCCGGTTCTGCTCTGCGGGTCACCGATGGCTCCTTCAAGATTTGCGGGCCACCCGAGTGCGGTGAGCGTCCCGTCGCTGCTGAGCGTCAATCGTCCGACAGCGCTTCGATAGGTACCGGCCAGATCCTTCGTGCTGCGTCCCTCCAGCCGCTGGCCCGCCTCCGGGCATGGGGCGTAGCGCCCGAAGCAGCCGGTCGCACTCGCCGATATCGCCAGGGTCAGCGTGCATACCAGACCGAGCAGTCTTCGGTTCATATCCGCCCCCACCCAAGAGACTCAACTCGTTGCAGTCTCCCAGTGCGCCTCTCGGGCCCCGCGCGGGGTCTCGCTTGTCGAGAGCTTGAGTATGCGGTGAGAACAAGCATCGGCTGGCGGCCCGGGCCTTCGTGCTGGGGCGGGGAGCGGGTACTCGAGCCCGCGCCGCCCTCGGGCTGGGCCGAACGGCGCGATGAAGCCTTCCTGGAGGCGGCCCGGCTGGGCCGGGAGGCGCTGCGACGGCGCGTGGATCACTCCGTGCCCCAGGCCGACCGCGAACGTTGGGGTAGTCGTCGGCACCCGTCGTGATGTGGGTGGTGGTTGGGAGTGGGCCCGCTGCCGCTGTGTGGCTTCCTATGCTCGACGCAGCGGTGTGTACGTCGGTGTGCCCGCGACGCCGGATCCGGCCCTCTGACAGCAGCCCCTGCTGCAATGTCCCAGCACGCTTCCACGCCCCGGACCGGGCTGGCCGCCACCACCTGCGGAGTCCCGGCGCGTACGAGGCATCGACCGTGGCCCATGTGTCGTACCGCCCGCGCCGAGGGGACCCTGTGATCTCATGCCGAATCCCCGGCCGCGGCCACGCTGAACCACCCCGGCCGCACTTCGACCAGCCGGCCCGCAGCTTAAGCAAGCTGGTGACTACGGTGCGGCACGACATCGGCCAGAATCACCACGCCGACGGCCTTGGGTCTCCCGTTGGAGGACCGCGTCCTGCTGGTCACGGCATACGGACGGACCAACTCGACGCACAACACGCTTGCGGTAGTGCCGCCTTGGGTGAGCGGGTACATTTCACCAGGTGAACCTGAGAGCTCATCCGGGTGACGTGGCACGCCG
Organism: Streptomyces sp. T39; assembly: GCF_008042045.1. GTDB lineage: Bacteria > Actinomycetota > Actinomycetes > Streptomycetales > Streptomycetaceae > Streptomyces. Next base: position 18,643 of record NZ_RDBP01000044.1, on the reverse strand, counting down.
GGCAGGGCCGGCAGGTCGGCCGGACCGGTATCAACACGGGCGTGATCAAAAACCTTGCACGCGGCTTCTCCGCGCTCGCCCCGACCGTTGCCCCGCTCGTCACGACTGCAGCCCCTGTGCACGCATTGCAGGCCGTGCCCTGGCCGACGCGGTCAAACTACTGCCTGTCGTCGTGCAGGATGGCACAGGCTACACCCGCCTGGGACCTGCTGGTGCATCCACAGTTAGGCAAATGGTGCTGGCGGATTGGTGGCTCCCGCCCTCCTTGTGCGTGCGGCTGCCACGCCTCCGGCTCCTGCAGTCGCTGTTCCTCCGGTGGCGGCGAGGATGGTGCGTCGCTTCATTGTTTGCACCAATGCGGAGAATAGCGGCGGTTTTCGATCTCTCAGCTCATACTGACGGAGGCCACCTGAGGACTATGGAGGACCCGCCCGCGGAGGGCCTGAAGGTGTGGTCGACAACTGTTCCCGCGAAGACCTCGTACGCCCACTCGTCGTCACTTTCTTCAGCAGCACCGGTTCCACTGATGATTCCGCGGAGCACCCACCCTGGTCCATCGAATCCCAGCACTCGGATACTCTGAAGAATTGACCGGCCGCCGATATCCCCTGGAACGGCAGCTCTGATTTCAATTCCGGCCAGCCCGACCCACTCTTGAGCGGTGGCCCCTAGAGCGTGCAGCCTACTCAGCATTTGTCCACGAATCGACGCCCATGACGATTCATCGGAAGTGCGGAATGCTTGCAGCTGTATAGCCGTCCCTGCTTGCACAACCGTGACGGCTACGATTTCACCATCGGCCCTCATCGGCTGCAGTTCAGCTTCCGGCAGTACCCGGATCCGCAATCCGCCAAGATCACTGAAGTACTCTGCCGATAGATTCACTTCATCGATATCCCTGGGACCCCCGACGGCGTCTCCGACGGAACTGCGCTCCTGGAGCTCCAGCGCCTCCTGGCAAAATTTCTCGGCATGTCGAAAGATGAAGCCTATTTCCTCATCGGACATCGCATCCAAGTTAGTCACGGCTACGAGCATGCGAACCACAGAGTCAAGGGAAATCAGGTCACGTCTCACTACTTCTTCGACTTCTGCCACATCTCCACGCAGAGCGTCGATGATCCGCTCCAGATTCTCCGGGCTAATTTTCGAAACGGAACCTGCGGGAATCAACTCTGTACTGGCGTCGCTATTATCGCCGCGTAGGCGCAGAGCGATCTGCAGAGCAGTGAGTATGATCCAGCTTGGTGTAACGCGATCCCAGACTCCGAATTCTGCACGCTGCACGTTCTCCACAGCGACGAAGCCGTCACGTTCGAACTGACTGACGATCCGCATCGCGTCGCGGCGCGCCGCTGTTCCGCCATCTCTTTTTGACATGCTGCCACCCCCCTGGCTACGACCAGTAGAGCAACTATGATCGTCTCTGCAGGGCCGTGGGCGCCAGGGGCTTGAGCGCCGTCCACCGTCTTCTGGACAGTTACGGGAGCGCCGCTCTTGCAAAGAGCGTCTTGTTCCGGCGGGGGGCAATGCCGCGTCTGACCTGCATGTCGAGATCAGCCCGGAGACTGTTCAATGATGGGGTGAACGACTCTTTGTGGCGACGCCTTTCGACTGAGGACCGGCGGGAGGTGGACCGTCTGGTTGCTGCTGGTTGCGACGTGCAGGCCATCGCAGTGATGCGTGAGCGCGCAAGCGCGCCGAGGCCGGGAATCCATGAGTGTGCGGACCTGTTGGATCAGCGTTTCACCGCTGTGCGGGGCCAGGACGGCGAAGGATCACACTGCTGACCTGGGGTCGCGCCAATCTAGGGTGGATTTCCTTGCGAAGAGAAGGGCAGCGTCGCCATCGCCTCCAACGAGTCGTTCAGCGGCTGGACCAAGACCTTCACCGACCCCCGCCTCCGCGCGGCCATCGTCAATCGCCTCACCTCCAACGGCACCATCATCGAGACCGGCACCGACTCCTACCGCCTCGCCAGCACCCGAGCCCGCGCTGAGGAGGCACCCAAGGCTGGCTGATCCCTGCCACTACCTACCTCGACGGTCCGCCGCCCTCCGGGCGGCGGGCCGTCCTCGCCGAACCCAGTCGTTCCGCCCAGCAGGCTCACTCAATCCACCGTCCGCGAAGCGGCCGCTTTCGATGCCTGATGCCCGCAGCTTCCGCGCCAGGAGCTCCATCTCAGGCAGGGTCCCTGAGTACTGCCCGGTCAAGACCTGCTCCAGCACGGCCCGGACGCCGTCCAGGCCGATGCCGAGTTCCGCCCGCAGCACCCGCATGATGGCGGCGTTCCTCGTCGGCGGGGCTACCCGCAACCTTGCCCGCTCGTGCTCGGAGAGCAGCCGGCCCCGCAGTTCCTCCGGCAGGTCACCGCCACACGCAGCCAGGGCAAACCCGCAGGCCGGACACGTCGTCTCAACAGCCCACCGCAGCACCTCGCCCGCCAGCGCCTGCACACCGCACCACTCCGCCTCGGCACCGCATCCCTGGCACACAGCGGAGTACCTGATGGACTCAACCAAGATCGACTTTTCCACAATCCCACCCCCCAAGAGGAGAGGTTAATCGGCAGGCGGCGAACGTCGTTCCGGGGCGCCAACATGTCCCCCTGACCTCCGAGCCAGCGGTCCAGGCCGCGCTGGTCCATGCGCTGACGCTATCTCTCGTGACCATTCCATGGTCCAGTGATCACCAACTGACGCCCAAACCGGCAGACAAACGCTGCTGCTGAACGTGAACAAAACCAGCCTGGGCACGCGCAAGGTCAACCGTCCCAGCCTGGAGCAGATGCGGGCGTTCCTGATCGGGTGCGGTATCCCCGCCCGTCGCCACGACGCGCTCGTGCGGGCTTGATGGCGGGCCGACGCCCGCTACTGGCAGGAGCACGCCGCCAGCACCACCCGCCACGGCGGTGCCCACCTGCCGGTCCCGCTCCCCGCACCCTACGGCGGTACGAGCCCCGCCCAACTGGCCCTGGAGCAGGGCTTCACCCCGCTCAACACCTACAGCTGAGCGAACCTGCGCTGGTCCGTGCGCTGCAACGCCTGTGGACGGACCCAGCGCATCCGTCTCGCCGACGCGGGAACCCGAACAACGCACCGTCCAAGGGCTGCCGATGGTGCGCGGCCACAGCCGCGTGAACACACCCGCTGTCACGCCCTGCGGCCCGTTGATCTCCTGYRGCCCGACCCCGGCACCCCGGCCGCCGAGGTCTCCTCACGGCGYGGGCGCCGCCTTCGCCGCCGGCCCTGCCAGGCGCACCGAGCGAAACCRGTTCCGACGGTGKGCCGGGCCGGGCCGGTGCCAGCCCTGCACCGTGCCGGAATGGAGTGTGCGGGAGCGGCCCCGGGCCCCGGCCACGCGTGACGCGAGGCAGCCCGGCCGGGACTGGCACTCCATCTGCTCCGCATCCGGCAGGAAGGCCCACGGATCCTCGAACCACGGGATGACCTCGCCCACCACGGCATCACCGGGGTGGCGCCACACACCGTGTTCCATGAGCGAGGTCAGCAGGGTGGGGAGAAGCAGACCACGAACTGTCGAAGACGCTATGCCGTGCAGCTTCGCACGACGGACAGCACCCAGGAAACACGCTCCAAGCGTCGATTCCCGGCTCGGCGCGTCGCGCCATGTCGTCCGTGACCGGTCGTGAGCGCTGTCTCCGTTACCTCGGCGTCCGGCGCCGTGGTGGCCGGCTCCGCCTCACTGTGCGCGGCCGCCGAGCCGCGGCCTCGCCGCCCGGGCGATCCCCTACGAGCTCGCCCGCTGCCAGGCGCATCCACGGAAATTCGACGCTGGCGTTGCTCTGTTATGCGCCGAAGTGGTCGTCGGCCGCAGGGGCGGAGGCGGTCGGCCGGGCTGGTTGGGGTGCGGGCGAAGGGGGGACCCTGGTGGATTGCGAGTGCACCGGAGTGAGCTCCCGTCCGCCGCCCGAACGGCGCGGTCGCCCGCTCGCAGCGCCTGACCGGACAATTCGCCATGCGGGAGGGCCCGCTGTCCGCCGTTCAGTTGCCGCCGAGTGCTGTGTCGACCCGGCCGTACGAGCGCGCCTCGACAGCATGGGCAACGGCTGCGGGGCGCGAACGCTGAGGGGCACCGAAGCCCCGGCCTGTCGGCTATTAGGCAGCGGCCGACATGGCCCTGGCGGCAGGCGAGAGGGTGGCCTGAGGACAATGAGCTGATGAACACGTTCGACATCTAGGCACCGCCTCATGCTCGGTTCAGGAGTTGTCGGCCGTACTCGCCGACAGGCTGGCCGTGACCTTCACCGAGCGTGACAGCGTGACAGCTCTTTCCTCGGCACCTACCGCGTCGCCACCCTGGCTGACGGGACCAGCTTGCAGATCCAGCCCAACACCATCCCGGGAAACGACGGCGGAGACGATCTCTATGAGGTCGAGCACGCCGATGTGCCCGTCACCAATGGTCAGGTGTTACCTGCCATCGGGAGAGGGTCAGCCTGCGCCGCTCTCGGTCGACATCCGTGACGACGACCGTCACCTCGTCGCCTGCCTCGACGACCTCCTGCGGAGTTGCCACGGGCGTCGAGGTGAGTTCTTGAAGATGGACCAGTCCCTCAACGCCGTCGGCGACTTGGACGAAGACGCCGAACGGGACCAGTTTGGTGACCTGTCCCTGCAGCGTTTGGCCAACCGCGACGCTGTCGGCGAATGCCCGGAATGGGTCCGGCTGTGTCGCTTTCAGGGACAGCCTGGCCTCCCCGTTCCACGTGTCGAACTGGAGGAACTCGCACGAGACGCGCTGCCCGACCTGCACGACGTCCGAAACTGCCTCGATGTGCCGCCACGACAGTTCGGGAATCGCGATGAACCCGACGCCAGGGAAGACCGGATGGTCGGGGCCGTCGTCCAGCGCCACGAACACGCCGAACCGTTCAATTGCCGCGATCGTGCCGGAAAGGATCTCGCCACGGTGACGTGACTTCAGGAACGCCCACAGGTCCGGGTTCTCAGTGGCGGTCATTGCCAGCCGGACGTGCCCCTCGTCCAGATCAATGGCGATCACCTCGGCGGTGATCCGCTGGCCGACCTTCACGACCGCAGACTGATTCCAACTCCAAGAGACGTCCAAAGGCCAGATGGTCCCCAGCGGGCGTGCAGAGAATCCGTCCAGGGTGACCGTCACCCCCCGAGACCGTGTGACCTCTGCGACAGTCCCGCTGCATACGTCGCCCACGCGGATTCCTGCCAGGAACTCCCGAGAACCCTGATCCCCCGACGCTACCCCCATGCCGTCCAGCCTCTCATGGAATGCCGTGCGCTGGCTCGACAATAATGTCGCCAGGCCGCGGCCTTGAGGATGCGGCCGCCCCAGCGGGTGCCTCTCTCACTTCGGACCCCGGGCGCGTTCACGACGTTCGGACAAGGCGGGTGGGGATGGCACGGCAGGTGTGCTCGATTTCGGGGTCGAAGGCGATGGTGCCTGACCATCGCGGGTCGCCGCGATGAGATTGCTGGAGTGCTGCGTGGATTTGGGACGTGCAGGTGCACTCGGCCGGCCGGGTCGAGGCCGAACGCCAGTCTGCCGAGACGGGCACCGTAGACGGCGTGGAGCGCTACCTTGTCCGTTTCTGACCTGCGGAGTAGCAGGGCGCCATTGCACCCGGTGGTGGGGGCGTGCCCCGTCGCCGTCCGGGCGTCACGCCCCCGGCCGTGGCTACGAGTCGATCTTCACCATGTAGCCGTCATCGAGGCCGTCGACGAGACGGTTCTTCGCGCAGAAGCCGAGGAGCAGACCGCCGGCCGCACCGTTGTCGGCCTTGGCCACCGGGAGGACCGAGAACTTGAACGGCTTGGCTTCCGAGTCGTGATCTGCCTGTGCGGCACCCTCGTGTGTGGTGGCGAAGGGATACTCGTCGCACTCGCGCGTCCCGCCCCAGGCATAGCCGAGAGCGGCAACCGCCGCAAGAGGGCGCGGCCACACCGGTCGGGGCGCTGGTGGCCGACGGCGGCTACGCTCGGCTCGATGGTGAGTCAGCCCCGGCCGGGCTGCCTCGCGTCACGCGTGGCCGGGGCCCGGGGCCGCTCCCGCACACTCCATTCCGGCACGGTGCAGGGCTGGCACCGGCCCGGCCCGGCMCACCGTCGGAACYGGTTTCGCTCGGTGCGCCTGGCAGGGCCGGCGGCGAAGGCGGCGCCCCCGCCGTGAGGAGACCTCGGCGGCCGGGGTGCCGGGGTCGGGCATCAGGAGATCAACGGGCCGCAGGGCGTGACAGCGGGTGTGTTCACGCGGCTGTGGCCGCGCACCATCGGCAGCCCTTGGACGGTGKGTTGTTCGGGTTCCCGCGCCGGGTGAGCTCGTCGGCGAGACGGATGCGCTGGGTCCGTCCACAGGCGTTGCAGCGCARGGACCAGCGCAGGTTCGCTCAGCTGTAGGTGTCGAGCGGGGTGAAGCCCACGGGTTGGCCGATCAGGCGTCCGTCTTCGCGGTGTTCTCGGCCCGGCTCCGGGGCGCCGGGTGATCCGGACTGTCGGCCGAGGCGGCGGCCAAGGCCTCCTGGACGCGGCGGTTGCTGGTCATGGTGGCCGTGACAGCGGTCATCGCCAGGAGGAGGACGGCCGCGGCGTAGAGCGGGGTGCGGATGTCGTAGGTGGTGGCCAGCCAGCCGCCGAGGAAGGCGCCGATGGGGGCGGCGCACATGGCGAGCATGCGGGAGGTGGAGGCGACCCGGCCCATGAGGTGGGCGGGGACGATCGCCTGTCGCAGGGAGGGCGCGAGCACCATGGTCGCGCCCATGCCGGCTCCGCAGACGGCGAGTGCGAGTCCGGCCACGTACGGGTTCGGGGCGGCGGCCAGGCACAGGATGGCCAGCCCTTCGAGGGCCGCCGTGCAGGTCAGTGCGGTTCCGGTGCCCAGCCGTCGGCCGAGCGAGGAGGCGATGGCGGCGCCCAGCAGGCCGCCGGCGGCCTCCGCGGTGAGGAGCAGGCCGAAGCCGTAGGTGTCGATGCCGAGGTGGTCGTGGGCGTAGAGGGCGAGGACGGTCTCCACGGCGAGGAAGGCGATGTTCCCGACGGCCGGGCGCAGTGCGAGGCCGAGCAGCAGTTGATTCCGGAAGACGTAGGAGGCGCCGGCGCGTGCCTGTCGCAGCAGCGGGTCCCTGGCCTGGGGGACGGGCCGGGGCGTGGCGGGCAGTGTACGGACGAGGAGTGCGGAGATCATGAACGAGACGGCGTCTGCGAGGAGCGGTACTGCCCGGCCGAGTGCGAGCAGTGCACTGCCCGCGGGCGGTCCGGCGAAGCCTGCCATGGCGGTCTGGGCGCCGCGCAGGCGGGAGTTGGCACGCTCCAGGAGTGCGGGCTCGCGGCCGAGAAGATCCGGCAGGTAGGCCGTGGCGGCGGTGTCGAAGAGGAGTCCGCCGAGGCCGAGGAGGAAGGCGAGGGCCGCGAGCAGCGGGATGCTCAAGCCGTCGAGCGCGGTCGCGGCCGCCGATATCGCGAGTAACAGGGCACGTGCCGTGTCCGCGATCCACATCGTGCGGCGGTGGTCCCAGCGGTCCACCAGCGCACCGCCGAGCACTCCGAAGAGGAGCCAGGGCAGCGTTCCGGCGGCCGTGACCAGGGCGAGCGCCATCGGATCCCGCGTCAGCGTCAGTGCGAGCAGCGGCAGCGCGGCGTGCGAGACACCGTCGCCGAGCGAGGAGACCGTCTGTGCGGTCCACAGGCGTCCGAAGCCGCTGGGCAGCTTGGCAGTGGTCACTCGGTGCCCCCTTCGCCCTGCTCGCGCGAGGTGGGGTGGAAGAGCGCGAAGACGAGCGATGCATCCGGCAGCGTGGGATCGGACAGCTCGCGGTATTCGTCCGCCAGTGCTTGCAGCCTTGCTCCGAGTTGGGCGAACTGCTCGTCGGTGAGCCGTAGATGGGCCATCCGTACATGCCGATCGGCGGCCGGTGACGCCTCGAGGTCCGCTACCGCGTGCCGCATCAGCACGTCCGGTCCGCCCTCGCCCGGGTCCGGGAGCACGATCGTGCGCGCGGCCATGGCGTAGTACCTCTCGGTGACCCCCCGCACCTTGCGCGTGCGTACCACCGTCACCAGGCCGGCCCGTTCCAGGAGACGGACGTGATAGCTGGAGCTTCCCTTCGCGAGTCCCACGCGCTCGGCGATCTGCGTGATCGTGGCCGGCTCGAAGCGGAGTACAGCCATGATGCGGTGGCGCGTGAGATTGGAGACGGCTCGCAGCTGCTCGTCCGTCGTGACGTGAAGCGCCTCTGGCAGGTCATCGGTAGGCATGCGAGCAATGGTCAACGTTTCTTGACCATTGTGCAAGGGGTTTCGCGGGAACCCTCGGAACCCGCCTTCGTGCCCCTCCCCGGTGGCGACCGAAGGGCGGCGACAGGCGCTGGAAATCCGGGCCAGGGATCAGCGCCGCAACCGGCCGGGCAGCACGGGAAAGGGAGCGAAGTGCCGCCACCCGCCGACCCTGCCCCTCGGCATGCGCAAAGGGGCGGTTTGGGTACCGGGCGGTTGTGGGTCAGGCGACGGCATGGTCGGCGGCCTCTGAGATGCAGGAGGTGAGGGGAAGGCGTGCGCCATCCAGTTATGACGGCGTGCACGCGGTTGCCGGCCATGTGGCAGCCGCCGACATGGTCGTGGAGACGGGCCGGAACCGGTCTCAACCACCCAGTCCGGCACCGGCGGCACGGCCGCGAGGCCGCGGCGGCGCTCGGCCTCCTGGCGCTCCAGGTCGGCGATGCGGTCCCGGACCCGCTGGAGGGAGAGCTGGAGCCACAGCTCCAGGACGCGGAGCCGGTCGCCGTCCGGGGGCAGATCCCGGGCAGCCCGGTCCTTCGTCATCCGGCGCGCCGGTAGGTGGCGGCGGGGCCGGCCGTGCGGGGCCCGAAGCGGTTGTTGAGCTGGTCGACGGCCTTCTCGGCAGTCAGCCGGTGCGCCCGCTCCGGCTCGAAGGAGAGCTGCTCGGCGACGACGGCGGCGTCGACGAGGTCCTCGCACCGCAGGGCCAGGCCCCGCACCCGGACGCGCTGGATACCGAGGGAGGCGAGCAGGTCGTGGGCGAGGTCGCGCAGGTCGTCGGTGTGCGCCGAGGCGCCGAGCGGCAGACGGCAGCCGCGTTCGACCTGGCTGCCGCCCGCGCAGGCTACGGTGACGGTGAGCACGCGGGCCGCCTGCTCGCGGCCGCGCAGCCGCTCCCCTCAATGCAACGGCAAGCAACAGCACCACGGAGCACAGCAGTTCGGGTGCGAGGGTGTCGGCGACGGATAGGGGCGCAAGAGCGCTGGCTTCGGCGAGCGCGCCGTCGTTCGCAGTCGGGTCCCGCTCTTGCGCGCGGCCACTACCCGCAGCAACGGGTGAACGCCGTGTCGGCCCTGCAGTGGGTGCGGGATTCGCCTCATTCGCCATGGCGTCTGCGGCATCGGGTGGTGGGGCCTTGCTCGCGTGTTGCCCTGGTGTGACGTCGCGGAGCGTGCAGGTTCTCAGGGGTCGTGGGTGATGAGCAGGGCCCACACGCTCTTCCCCGTGTTGGTGGTACTGCAGCCTGAGACGGTTGCGAGGTTGCGGACGATGTCCAGGCCCCGGCCGTGTTCGGCGTCGATGAGGGTGCCTGACTCAGGGGCGTCGAGGGTGGGGCAGGTGTCGCGTACGGAGATGAGGAGCCAGTCGCCGTGTGCGAGGAGGCAGAGATCGGCGGGGCCCTTGAGGGTGTGCTGGTGTGCGTTGGTGACGAGTTCGGAGACGATCAGGGTGGCGTCGTCGAGGGTGGACGGGTTGGCGGCCCAGTGGGTGAGGGTGTCCCGGGCGTGGTGTCTGGCGGCGCGGGCGGGGTGTTCTGTGTTTGCCAGGGGGAGGCAGCTGGTGCGGCACCAGTGGCCGGCTTGTTGGTCGTGGCGGGGTGTGGGGAGGGGGGCGGTGTTCATGGTGTAC
>NZ_RDBP01000044.1:3662-8644 GCF_008042045.1 Streptomyces sp. T39 | reverse complement strand
CGACCAGGAGGCCCAGGAGCCGGTGGACGGGAAGGCGCGGTCGTCGGCGACGAGGGTGCCGTTGACGGTGATGTCCATCGGGCGGGAGGCGGCCGTGCCGTTGGCGTACCGCAGGGTGAGCGTGGCCCGGCCCCCGCGCCCGCGGCCGCCGTCGCCCACGAGGCGGAGAGCGCCGCCCTCTCCCGCGGCGTCGTCGAGTCCAACCACCCCGGCTACACCGGCAGCGGCTTCGTCAACTACGACAACGTGCAGGGCAGCCACGTCCAGTGGACCGTCGACGCCGCGCAGGCGGGCCGGGCCACGCTCACCCTGCGGTACGCCAACGGCACGGCCGCCTCCCGCCCGATGGACATCACCGTCAACGGCACCCTCGTCGCCGACGACCGCGCCTTCCCGTCCACCGGCTCCTGGGCCTCCTGGTCGACGGTGACCCTCACCACCGACGTGAAGGCGGGCGCCAACACCGTCCGCGCCACCGCGACCACCTCCGCGGGCGGCCCCAACGTGGACCACCTCTCGGTGGACACCGCAGGCCCCGTGGCCTCCACCCCCGCCGCCGTCAACGGACAGCTGCGGGTCTGCGGCACCAAGCTCTGCAATCAGTACGGCAAGGCGATCCAGCTGCGGGGCATGAGCAGCCACGGCACCCAGTGGTACGGCCAGTGCCTCACCGGCGGTTCGCTGAACGCGCTCGCCACCGACTGGAACGCCGACGTCCTGCGGGTCTCCACCTACGTCCAGGAGGGCGGCTACGAGACCGACCCGCGCCGCTTCACCGACCTCGTCCACTCGCTGATCGAACAGGCCGCGGCGCGCGGCATGTACGTGATCGTGGACTGGCACATGCTCAGCCCCGGCGACCCGCACCACAACCTCTCCATGGCCAGGACGTTCTTCACGGAGATCGCGCAGCGGCACGGCGCGAAGACGAACCTGCTGTACGAGATCGCCAACGAGCCCAGCGGTGTCAGCTGGTCGCGGATCAAGAGCTACGCCGAGCAGCTCATCCCGGTCATCCGGCAGCACGACCCCGAGACCCCGGTGCTCGTCGGCACCCGGGCCTGGTCGTCCTTCGGCGTCTCCGAGGGCGGCGACGAGAACGAGGTGGTCGCCAGTCCCGTGGCCGCCGCCAACATCATGTACACCTTCCACTTCTACGCGGCGTCCCACCGCGACGAGTACCTGAACACCCTCTCCCGGGCGGCCGACCGGCTGCCGGTCTTCGTCACCGAGTTCGGCACGCAGAACTACGCGGGCGAGGGCGCCGACGACTTCGCGATGGCGCAGCGCTACCTCGACCTGATGGCGAGCAGGAAGATCAGCTGGGTCAACTGGAACTTCTCCGACGACCACCGCTCGGGCGCCGTTTTCAGGAGCGGCACCTGCGCCGCCAACGGCCCCTGGACCGGCACGTCCTCGCTCAAGCCGGCCGGCGTGTGGGTCCGTGACCGGATCAGGACCCCGGACAGCTTCCCCACCGGCTGACCGCCGAGGAGGCGAGCGCGGTGGCGAAGGGCTGGCGGGGCCGCTGGCGGGACGACGCCGTCGAGTTCTTCGAGCGGCTGCCGCTGTGGGGTGCTCGGCGCGCCCTGTGACTCCCGGACGCGCCCGGTCCGGGTGCGTGGGGACAGGCGGTCGTCGACGGACCGCGGGCGGATGTGCGTACCGGGTCAGCCGGCGTCGCGGTCCCGGGCGTGCAGATGGCCTTCGAGAGGCTGCGGCGAGCGGGGCGGAAGCACGGCCCGCAGGACGTAGCCCGCTTTCTCGGCGACCCGGCAGGAGGCGGGGTTGCCCGCGTTGTGGATGAGCTCCAGGCGGGTGTGCCCTTCCCCCTGGCCGGGATCGAAGGCCCACACCGTGAGCATCTCCAGCGCACGGGAGGCGACGCCCCGGCCACGTGCGGGCGCGCCGGTCCAGTAGCCGACCTCGGCCACACCGCCCGGTCCCGCGGACCGCTTGAGCACGATGTGGCCCACTGCCCGCCCGCCGACGTCGATCGCGAAGCTCAGTCGTGCCCCTGTCCGCCGGCCCTCTTCCTGCGCGGCGATCCAGCGCTCCGCGTCGTCGAGGTCGTCCACGCGGTGCGACGTCCAGCGGCGCAGCTCCTCGTCACCGGCCAGGGACGCCAGGGCGGCGGCGTCATCTGCCGTCCACGGCCGCAGCGTCAGGTCTGCCGACGTCAGTACCACGCTCATGTCCCCGGATCCCCTTCCGTCCTGCGTGCACCCTAACCGAGCGCGTCGGCAGCACGGCCGGTGAGCTGGGGCGGACGAACGGCCGGCCCGTGCGGGAGGGGCCTCGCCGGCCGGCCGGCCTCGGGCGGCGTCAGCCCTGGACCGGGCCGGCCCTGCGGGCGATGAGTTCCGCGTCGTGCGACGGTCACAGTCGGCAGGACCGCCGAAGGGCCCAAGCGCCCGTACCCGAAGGAGACTCGTGGCACAGCTCATCTACTCGATGATGACCTCGCTCGACGGATACGCCGAGGCGGCGGAGGGCGGTCTCGGCAGCGGGGCCGAGGACCCGGAGGTGCACACCTTCGTCAACGACCTCTTCCGCCCCGTCGGCACGTACCTCTACGGCCGGCGCATGTACGAGACGATGGTCTACTGGGAGACCGCGCACACCGAGCCGGGCCAGCCGCCGCACATCGTGCAGTACGCCCGCGACTGGCAGGCCGCGGAGAAGGTCGTGTACTCCACGACGCTCGAGTCGGTGTCCAGTGCGAGGACCAGGATCGAGCGGACCTTCGACCCGGACGCGGTGCGCAGGCTCAAGGCCGAGGCCGAGGCCGACCTCACCGTCGACGGCCCCCACCTCGCGGCCCAGGCCATCGCGGCCGGCCTGGTGGACGAGTACCGCCTGTTCATCACCACGAGCGCGGTCGGCGGCGGCAAGCGGTTCTTCCCCGACGGCGTGCGCCTCGATCTCGAACTGGTCGAGGAGCGTGCCTTTCGGAACGGACTGATCTACGCGCGCTACCGGACCCGCTGAGCCCCTCTCGCGCGGCGCGGCAATTGACCCATGATCCCATCGGTGAAATGCACCCTGCCCGGGGTCGATTCCGCGCCTACGGTCGACGCATGACAACCTTTCAGGTACCGCAGCGCATGAACTTCGCCGCCGTCGCTCCCAAGGTCTTCAAGGCCGTCCTGGCGCTGGACGCCGCCGCACGCGACGGCATCGATCCCGTCCTCGTCGAGCTGGTGCAGATCCGCGCCTCCCAGATCAACAGGTGCGCCTACTGCATCGACTACCACACCTCCGACGCCCGCAAGGCCGGCGAGACGAACGAGCGGATCGACCAGCTCTCCGCCTGGGAGGAGTCGAGCCTCTACAGCGAGGCCGAGCGGGCGGCCCTGGCACTGACGGAGGCCGTCACGCTGCTGCCCGGGGGCGTGCCCGACGAGGTCTACGGCGAGGCCGCCGCGTTCTTCGACGAGAAGCAGCTCGCCCAGCTCATCGCGCTGATCTTCACCGTCAACGCGTGGAACCGGATGAACGTCACCACGCGCAAGACGCCCGGCACCGCGTAACCGACTGCTCCCCCACGGGCGGTGGCCGCATCACCGGGCCACCGCCCGTGGCATGCCGTGAACCCCGTGAACCTCTTTCCCGTGAAGGGCTGACGAAGCCGTGACAACCGTCGACGACACACCACCGGGGTCCGCCACCACCGGCCGCTCGCCCGTCAGAGGGTGGCTGGCCGTACTGGCGGTGACCCTGGGCATCTTCTCCCTGATGACCTCCGAGCTCCTGCCCGTGGGCCTGCTCACGCCGATCGGCTCCGCCCTGGACGTCTCCGAGGGCACGGCGGGGCTCATGGTGACCGTTCCCGGCCTGGTCGCCGCCGTCTCGGCGCCGCTGGTGACCGTCGCGACCGGTCGCGTCGACCGCCGCATCGTGCTGGTGGTGCTGATCGGCATGGTCGGCGCCGCCAACCTGGCCTCCGCCTTCGCGACCGGCTTCGCGGTCGTCCTGATCGCCCGCTTCCTGATCGGTGTCAGTGTCGGCGGCTTCTGGTCCATCGCCGGCGGTATCGCGCTGCGCCTGGTCCCGGAGAAGCACGTCCCGCGCGCCACCGCCGTCATCTTCGGCGGCGTGGAGACCGCCTCCGTCCTCGGGGTCCCCACGGGCACGTTCATCGGTGACCTCAGCGGCTGGCGGACCGCGTTCGCCGTCGTCGGCGTCCTCGGCCTGGCGGCCCTGTCCGCCATGGTCTGCCTGATGCCGAAGGTGCCGGCCGAGCGGAGCGTCACGTTCGCCGACCTGCCGAGGGTCTTCAGGGGCAACCCGGGCCTGCGCACCGGCATCGCCATCACGTTCCTGGTCGTCACCGGCCACTTCACGGCCTACACCTACGTCCGGCCGGTCCTCCAGGAGGGCGGCGTCGACGGTGGCATGGTGGGCGTGATGCTGCTGGCCTTCGGCGTCGCCGGGATCTGCGGCAACTTCGTCGCGGGGGCGCTGATCGGCGGGCGGCTGCGGGGAACCGTCATGGGCCTGTCCGTGGTCCTCGCCGCGGCGATGGCGCTGCTCGCGCTCGCCGGCTCCGGCGCCTTCACCGCCGGCGCCCTCATGGTCCTGTGGGGCCTGGGCTACGGCGCGGTCCCGGTCACCTTCCAGACCTGGGTCCTGGAGGCGGCGCCCCATGCCACCGAGGCCGCCTCGTCGCTGTACGTCTCGACGTTCAACCTGTCCATCGCGCTCGGCGCGCTGTGCGGCGGATTCGCCGTCGATGCGGTCGCCGCCACCGGCGTGCTGTGGACCGGCGCCGTCCTCGCCGTCCTCGCCCTCCCGCTGGCCCGGCGGGCCGCCGCCGGCGCCCTCCGCCGGGGTCGCGAGGCGCCGGCGCCCGGTCCGGGCCGTCCGGTTCAGTCCTGAAGGGTGGCGAGCCAGCCGGTCAGCAGGGTGTTGACCTCGTCGGGGCGTTCCTGCTGGACCCAGTGGCCGCAGCCGTCGAGGACGTGGGAGGCGGAGAGGGC
>NZ_RDBP01000044.1:0-3562 GCF_008042045.1 Streptomyces sp. T39 | reverse complement strand
ACACCGCCGGCGGAGCTTCCGGCCGCCCTGCCCGCCGCGGAGCCCCCGGCCGCAGCCGCCGAGCCTCAGCCGTGGGCGCCGGATCCCACCGCACCCCAGGGCGGCCTGCCGCCGCTGCCGCCCGGCTGGCCGGGGTGGGGCTGTCCSGGCTGTCCCGGCTGGGGGAAGCCGTAACTGCCCTGCGGAGCGGGTGCGCCCTGCTGGCCGGGGTGGGGCTGACCGGGCTGCGGGAAGCCGTAGCCGCCCTGCGGCGCACCCTGCTGCGGAACGCCGTGGCCGCCGGGCTGCTGCCCCGGAGCGGGAAGCGGCCAGGGTGCCGGAGCGCCGGGCGCCTGCGGCACCGCAGGCGGCGCCGAGGCGTCGGCGGTCGGCGCGGGCCACTGCTGGGCAGCGGCCGGGGCGGCCGGCTGGTAGGCGGGCGGCAGCGGCGGCAGGCCGCCCTGGGGTGCGGTGGGATCCGGCGCCCACGGCTGAGGCTCGGCGGCTGCGGCCGGGGGCTCCGCGGCGGGCAGGGCGGCCGGAAGCTCCGCCGGCGGTGTGTCCTGCGGCTCCTCGGCGGCGGGCGCCGCGTCCTCGACGTCGTCCGCCGGCTCGGCGGAGCCGGCCGGTGCGGCGGGGGAGTCCTCGTCGGCGGAGCCCGGTGCGGCACCGGAATCGTCGCCGAAGGTGTCCGCGGCGAACACGTCCGAGCCGAAGGTGTCCGGAGCGGACGCGTCCGCGGGGCCTGCGTCCGCGGGGGCCGGGCCCACGGCGTCGTCCTGCGCGTGGTCGGGGGCGGACGCCGGCGCCTCGGCGGTGTCGGCGTCACCGTCGCCGTCGGGGGCCTCGTCCCCGGGAGCGTGCGCGCCGGTGCCGCTCTCGGGTTCGGCCGCGCCGGAGCCGGCCTCCTCGGCAGCGGTCCGTTCGGCGATCTCGCGCTTCAGCGCGGCGGCGGAGAAGCGCATGGTCGCGCCGCTCTCCACGTCACCGCTGCCCGTGTCGTCGGTGCCGGCCTGGGCGGGCGCCGACGTCGGAAGGGCCGGGGGAGCCGGCTCGGCGGGGAGCGGCACGGCGGGCGCCGGCGTGACCGGCTCGGGCGCGGGAGGCGGCACGACGGGCCCCGGCTCGTGCGCCGAGGCACCCTGCCCCGCCGGGGGCGTCGCGGACCAGTTGGGCTCGAAGCCGCTCCCTGCCGGCAGGCCGGGCACCGCCACCGGCGCACCCTGCGGTGGAGGCGGCGTGTGCGGGGCGCCGCCCGCCCCGCCCGACGTGTCACCCGACGCGTTCTGCGTGTACCAGGCGGGAGGGGTGTAGTCGATGGTGAACTCACCCGTCAGCTCGGCGGGATCCGCGTCGGACTCGTCGACGGGAAGGTTCCAGCCCCCGTGGATCTCGTCCCGATCGCCGTTCACTTTGCCTCCTGGTGTGGTCGAGCACCCTTGTGCCGTCGTGGGTGGGGGCCACCGTTGACTTCCGATCGGCCCGGCTCTCCCCCGAGGACGCGGTGGGCATGCCCGTAGGTTCTGCATGCCGCGCCCCGACCCACCCTAATCGCCGACGTGGCCGGTCCGGCAGGCCCGCCCGCCCACCGTGACTGTCCTGTGCGTCACGCCGGACCCCGACGTGACGCAGGCACCCCGGAGCGTGAAGACTTACCGCCCGAATCGGCGCAAACGAACGGGGCCGACCGGAATCCGGCGGCCCCGCACCGTCACGCCGTCACGTCAGATCGAACTCGCCGTCCCGGGCGCCGAGTACGAACGCCCGCCACTCGGCCTCCGTGTAGCGGAGCACCGTCTCCGGGTCGAGGGACGAGCGCATCGCGACGGCCCCGTTGGGGAGATGCGCGATCTCGACACGCTCCTCGTCCGGGCTCGTGCCCGGGGCCCCGAGCCATTCGACACCGGAGATGTCCAGGGCGTACAGCTCGTCCTTCTCCTGCGCGCTGCCCATGTGGGTTCCTTTCGGTCACGGCCGGACGAACGCCCGGAACGTCGCACGGCGGCGAGTGTGCGTCGACGCGTCGCGCCGCGCCACGGCCGATCGTAGGGCAGGCCGGCGCCGGTCCGGGGGCCTTCGCAGGGCCTGCACACAACCGGGTGGCGGGCAGGCCGCGAACCGGCGGCGGCGAGCGTTCCGGGCCGCCGCGGGAGGGGCCGCCTCAGTCCATCCGGCGTGCCATGCCGAGGAGTCCGGACTCGGCGTCCGTCCCGCTCGTCATCACCCAGTGGCGTTCGCGTCCCGAACACCACAGGGTCACCCCGTCCGCCAGTGTCGGCAGGGCGGCGACCTCCGGCTGCGTGAGTCCGAGGATCCGGCCGATCTGCTGTGCCTCCTGCGGGGACACCCGCTGCACGCCGACCAGTGTCGAGGAGCGCATCAACCGCGGTGCGACGGGGCTCAGATAGGGGAGCAGCGTGAGCACCGACTGCCACGGCGACGACACCACGCGCCCCCGCGGGGGCCGCATGCCGCAGTCGCGCACCACCACGACCGGGCTGCCGACCGTCGCGCCCATCGGGGGCACCCGTCCGACGTCGTGCAGGGTGATGCACTCCAGTCCGGCTCCGGCGGCCTGCGCCAGCACCGTCCACTCCTGCCGGCGTCCGGTCTCCACGACGACCCGCGCGCCGGTGCCGGCCGCCCGGAGCGCCAGTACCTGGGCGGTCCACAGGCCGCCGATGAGCAGGACGTCGTACGGCGTCGAGCGGTGGAAGCCCACGAGTTGGGGCCGGCCCTCCGCGTCCTCGCCGATGACCACGCCGTCGTCGCCGACCGGCAGGGACAGCGCGGCGAGATGGTCCGCGGGCATCGAGTGCCCCGCGTGGCGCGGACCGATCATGCCGCGCAGCCCTTTCGCCGTTCCCGTACGGCCCATCAGCGGGCACCCCCCAGAGGCATCGTCGCCAGCACACCCGGCAGCTGTTCGCGGTCGAGCCGCAGCAGACCGACCTTCGCGCCGCGTGCCGCCTGCTCCAAGGCGCGGCGCACGCCGATCAGTTCGGTGTCGGAACCGCCGGTGATCCGCACATGGCCGCCGATGTCCATGGTGCCCTGGCGGGTGCCCCGCCGGACGGTCAGGCTGATCGTGGTGGCGTAGGCGGGCACCGCCGTCAGCAGCGACACCAGCTTCGGCAGCGGCACCGCTCCCCGGCCGAGTTCGGGCCAGCGGCCCACCGCGTAGGAGGTGTGCCAGCGGTCGTCGCACCGCCACACCCGGGAGGTCTCCGCCGTCCGGCGCTGGGGCGCGGTGTCGGGGCGGCCGGCGCGCGAAGCGGCGCGCGGGCTCGCACAGGCGGCGGTCGCCACGGTGGAGTTGAGTTCCTCCTGGTCGAGCACCACGGCCTGGAAGCCCGCGCCGGTGATGCGGCTGGCGACGTGGTCGGCGATGCGCACCAGGCAGCGCTGCGCACCCTCCAGACCGCCACCGCGGGCCTGTACGGCCTCCGGGCACAGCTCCGGGTCCAGCTTCACGGCGACCCAGGTCATGCGCAGCGCGGGTGCGCCGGTCTTCTCCTGGAGCGGGGCGTAGGACAGCCGGGCCACCGACTGCTGCGGCAGATGCGGTGCGGGAGCCGCGCGC
>NZ_RDBP01000043.1 GCF_008042045.1 Streptomyces sp. T39 | reverse complement strand
CTCCCTCCCCGGCCGTCTCGCGGTCGACGTGCCCACCGTGGCGGAACGCGGCTGGGACACCCTGGGCGCCTTCGTCCGCTCGCAGGCGGCGGTCGGTCTGCTGGACGCCGTCCTCATCGGCATCGGGCTCTGGGTCCTGGACGTCCCGCTGGTGTTCCCGCTGGCCGTACTCACCTTCCTCTGCGCCTTCGTGCCCATCATCGGCGCCCTGTTCGCCGGATTCGTCGCCGTGCTGATCGCGCTGGTGTCGAACGGGGTGACGGACGCGCTGATCGTGCTGGCCGTCATCGTCGTGGTGCAGCAGCTGGAGGGCAATGTCTTCCAGCCCATGATCCAGAGCCGCGGACTCGGGCTCCACGCGGCCGTGGTCCTGCTGGCCGTGACCCTGGGCGGCAGCCTGGCCGGCATCGTCGGCAGCCTGCTCGCCGTACCGGCCGCCGCGCTGATCGCGGTGGTGTGGAACTACGTGCGCGAGCAGCTCTCCGAACCGCCGGCGGATCCGGAAGGCGGTCCGGACGCCGACCCCGAGACCGACCCGGAACCGGCCCGCGCCGCACTCGCCTCCTGAGGCACCCCGGGACACTCCCCGGCCGGCGGTCGACGTGCCCACCCACCGTGGCGGAACGCGGCTGGGACACCCTGGGCGCCTTCGTCCGCTCGCAGGCGGCGGTCGGTCTGCTGGACGCCGTCCTCATCGGCATCGGGCTCTGGGTCCTGGACGTCCCGCTGGTGTTCCCGCTGGCCGTACTCACCTTCCTCTGCGCCTTCGTGCCCATCATCGGCGCCCTGTTCGCCGGATTCGTCGCCGTGCTGATCGCGCTGGTGTCGAACGGGGTGACGGACGCGCTGATCGTGCTGGCCGTCATCGTCGTGGTGCGTACCGGATGCTCGACCTGGTGGACGACAACGTCGCCGTCGTGCGCGCCCTGGGCGAGGAGACCGCGGTGGTCGTCGGCCACGACTGGGGCTCCACCATCGCCGCCTCCTCCGCCCTGCTCCGCCCCGAGGTCTTCCCAGTCGCGGTCCATGGCACGGTAGCGGTTGAGCGCGCCGGTCATGCCGGTGCGCTCGAACTCCCCGGCGTAGACGTCGAGGTCGGCCTCGCTCAGCCAGGCGGGAAGGGCGCCGGTGGGGAACCGGTCGCGCAGCCGGCCGCCGCGGGCGACGAAGTGGGGGTCCGGCTCGTCCCGGGCGGGCATGGTGTCGGCGGACAGGGCCGCGTAGAAGCCGGCGAGCCAGCCCCGCACATCGGGCTCGATCTCCGATTCGGCACGGCCCGCCTCCTGGAAGTAGGAGACGTAGAACTCCTGCTCGGGTCCGCCGATCCGGTGGAAGACGTCGGTGGGGCGGGGGCCGCCGGGCGGCGCGTACGGGACGCTCAGCAGGCCGACCGCGCGGAAGACCTCGGGGCGGAGCAGGGCGGAGGAGGCGGCGATGGTGGAGCCCCAGTCGTGGCCGACGACCACCGCGGTCTCCTCGCCCAGGGCGCGCACGACGGCGACGTTGTCGTCCACCAGGTCGAGCATCCGGTACGCGTCGGGCGCGGCGGGCCTGGAGGAGCGGCCGTAGCCGCGTACGTCGATCGCCACCGCCCGGTACCCGGCCGCGGCGAGGGCCGGGAGCTGGCGGCGCCAGGAGTACCAGGACTCGGGGAAGCCGTGCACGAGCAGGACCAGCGGGCCGGTGCCCTGCTCGACCAGGTGCAGGCGCCCTGCCGGGGCCCGGACCGTGCGGTGGCGGAGTTCGGCGGTCGGCTGCATGGGCTGCTCCTCGGTTGGCGGGTGGACGCGGCTGCCCGTCGATCATGGGGCGCGGCACCCGCCCGGCGCGATCGGCGTTGCCGTTCCGGCAAATTCGCAGGCGAGGACGGTGGGGGCAGGGCGGGAGAGCGCGTGCCCACTGCCGGACGTGCTGCACCGGCACGCCGTCGCCTGCCCGGAAGCGGAATCCGCACCGCTCCAGGAGCCGCTCGGCCGTTTCCCGGCTGAAGAGCCGGCACCGGAGGCGCTGGTGGGCCACGACCCCTCCCCGGTTCTCGATGAAGTGGTCCCTGGTGTGCCGGCCCTCCGGATCGATCGCGACGTGCTGCGTGTCGGGTACCCCCACTCCGGACGAGGAGCGTCGGCCTCCTGCACACCGGTGCGCGGTGACGAAGGGTGCGGTGCACGGCCCGGTCGTGCCGGTCCTCGGACTGCCGGGCGGCGTCCCGGCCGACGTGGCGGTCAGGAACGGATCGCGAGGCGGCGGGCCGGAGGCGAGCCGTCGGCCGGGACGCGACCGCGCACGCCGAGCACCTCGCCCGTGTCGGCGAACTCCCAGCGCACCGCGCACGGTCCGCCGTCGCCGGACCATACGTCGCGAACGACCGGGCGGCTCAGAAGGCGTTCGAACCAGTCGGCGCACCGCTCGGCAAGCTCCTCGCTGCTGCCCGAGGCTTGGAAGAAGCCGTGGCCGGGCGACTCGTGGAGATGGAAGAGCTGGTCGCGGACCTTCCCCGCCCGCACCTCGCCGCCGGAGAAGTGCGCCGCCCACTGGCCGAGAATCAGTCCGTGGTCCTCGTCGAGAAGAGAGACATGGACGAGGAGGGACGTCCCGTCCTCGGACCGTCCCCCATGGCTGGACGCCCAGGGCGCGCGCCAGTGGGCGGTCCGGGCCCGCAGGGCCGCGAGGAAGGCGAGTTCCTCCTCGTCGAAGTCCCAGGGCTCCTCGCCGTACTCCGCCGGGTCCTCGACCTCGAACCAGCTGTTCTCATCCATGCCGAAACTCCGTTTGTTCAGGGTGTGCTCCTCTCCCGGGAGGCCCGTGAGGGCCTCGCCGCCGGGCAGTGTCCGAGCCCCATGGCAGATTGCAGGGTGTGACAACCGATACGAACACCCCGCTGTCCGGACTGGACGCGATCGACTGGTCCGCCCTGGAGCATGCCTACGGCGCGGC
>NZ_RDBP01000042.1 GCF_008042045.1 Streptomyces sp. T39 | reverse complement strand
GCCGCCGACAGCGGTCTCCTTCCTCGGCCTCCTCAGCCCGCTCGTCGCCACCGTCCTCGGCGTGATCGTCGCCGGGGAGCGGCTCAACGCACTCCAGGCCGTCGGCGCCGCCGTCGTCCTCGCCGCCCTCGTGGCGGCGCAGCGCCGGCACGCCCCGTCCCGCCGCGCCGTCCGACCACGACCCGACACCGCACAGACCAGGGAGACCGACCATGCGCATGACCGTCTTCGGAGCAGCCGGCCAGGTGGGACGCAGGACCGTGAGCGAGGCGCTGTCGCGGGGACATGACGTCACCGCGGTCGTCCGGGACCCGGCCCGGTACGCGGCCGCCCTGCCCCCGGGGGCCCGTCGCCGCTCGGGCGACGCGTCGGACCCGGCGGCCGTCGCCCGGCTCGCCCGGGGCCAGGACGTGGTCATCAGCGCGACCCGCCCGGGAGCCGGCCGCGAGCAGGAACTCGTCGCGACGGCCGAGGCACTCCTCGACGGCACCGCGCGCAGCGGCGTCCGCCTCCTGCTCGTCGGCGGCGCGGGCACCCTCACCGTGCCCGGCCCCGGCGGAGGCACCGTCGCCGACGCCCCGGACTTCCCCGACGACTGGAAGGCCGTCGCGGCCGCGTGCGCCGCCCAGCTCGACGCCTGCCGTGCGGCACCACCCGCCGCGGACTGGACGTACCTCAGCCCGCCCGCCCTGCTGGAACCGGGCAAGCGCACCGGCGTCTACCGCCGCGGCGCGGACACCCTGCTCACCGACCCCGACGGGCGCTCCGTGATCTCCCTGGAGGACTTCGCCGTGGCCCTGATCGACGAGGCCGAACACCCCCGCCACCGGCGCGGCCGCTTCACGGTCGCCTACTGACTGCACGGTCGCCCGCTGAAGGAGCCCACGTGCCGACTGCGTCCCTGGAGAAACGCGCGTCCCTGGAGAAACGCGCGTCCCTAGAGAAACGTGCGGCCCTCGCCCCGGTAGGTGGGCGCGGTGCCCGTCACCCGGTCGCCCTCGATCAGGTGCAGGGCGGCGAAGCGCTCGCACAGCTCCCCGGCCTTGGCGTGACGGAACCACACCTTGTCCCCGATGAGCAGATCGTCGGCGGGCGGGCCGATCAGCGGGGTCTGCACCTCGCCCGCGCCCTCCTGGGGGTCGTAGCGCAGCCCTTCCGGAAGGTAGGGGACCGGCAGCCGGTCCTTGCCGGCCGCGCCGGAGGCCGGATATCCGCCGCCGAGCACCGTCACCGTCCCCACTCCCGGTCGCCGCACCACGGGCTGGGCGAACAGCGCGGCCGGACGGCCGCTGAAGGAGGTGTAGTTGTCGAAGAGACGCGGCACGTACAGCCCGGAACCGGCCGCGATCTCCGTGACGGAGTCCTCGGCGGCGGTGTGCTGCACACTGCCGGTGCCACCGCCGTTGACGAATTCGAGATCGGGCTCGACCGCGCGCACCGCGCGCACGACCTCCGTCCGCCGGGTCGCGAGCTCCGCCCGTGCCGCGCGCTGCATCAGCCGCACGGCCCGGGACCTCAGCGGCGACCCGGCCACCGCGTCGCCGACACCGGCGATGTGCCCTTCATAGGCCATGACGCCCACGAGCCGGAAGCCCGGCCGCCGGGCGATCGAGCGGGCCAGGTCGGCCAGTTGGGCGGCGCCGCGCAGCGGGGACCTGCGGGCGCCGACCCGCACCCGGCCGCCCAGCAGGTGCAGGGCGGTGTCCATCTCCAGACAGACCCGGATCTCCTCCTTGCCGCCCGCCCGCGACCGGTCGATCAGGTCCAGTTGCGCGACGTCGTCGACCATCACCGTCACCGCGGCGGCCAGCTTGGGGTCCGCGGCGAGTTCGGCGTAGCCCGCGCGGTCGGCGGAGGGATAGGCGAGCAGCACATCGCCGAATCCGGCCCGGGCCAGCCACACGGACTCGTCCAGGGTGAACGACATGATCCCGGCGAAGCCTTCTCTGGCGAGTACCCGCTCCAACAGGGCCCGGCACCGCACCGACTTGCTCGCCACCCGGATCGGCTTGCCGCCGGCCCGGCGGACGAGATCGTCGGCGTTGGCGTCGAAGGCGTCGAGATCGACGACGGCCAGAGGAGCATCCAGATGTGCGGTGGCCTTGTCGTAGCGGGCCCGGTCCGCGGCACGGGGAGTCATGGCCCGAGCTTGCCAGACCTGATTACCCCGGGGTAGTGGATGTTCTGGGCAGATCCCCACGGACCGTCTCCCGCGTGACGGACCGGCCCGGCGCAGCCCGTTAGAGTGACTCGCACGAGCCGGTGAACGGACCTGCCCAGCACGCTGATCCGTGCGGCGGCGTGCGGTGGGCGGTGAGCGGACACAGCAACGGGGGGCGGAATGAGCACGGAGGCGCAGCGCCCTTCGGGCGAGCAGCCCCCGCCCCGCTCCCGCATCTCGGACATGCTCCATCCGCCCGCGCCGCCGCACGGATCAGCGTGACCACACAGACGATGGCGCCGACGGTGCGGGCAGGGCGGCGGGCCTTGACGGGCCGCAGCCGGGTGGTCATCTCGGCCGGGGTCTCGGGCGGCGCCCAGGCATGGGCGGGCGGCCGGGGCGCATCGGGCCGCGGCGTCATGTCGACCGACCCGACGGGCCTGCGCCTCGGCGGAGGCGGAACGGGCGCGCCCCGTGGGGAGGCTGCGCGGAGCGTCCCCGTCCCCGAGACGGAGACGACCACGGAGACGACCACCCGGCTGCGCCCCACCCCGCCCGGACCTCCCACTCCGCCCGCACCGCGCAACGCGGGCCCCGCGGCACCGGCCCGGCCTCCCGCTCCGCCCGCGCCCCGGGCCGCCGCGGCTCCCGCGTCCCCCGCCGCGCCCGTTCCGCCTCCGCCGAGGCGCAGGCCCGTCGGGTCGGTCGACATGACGCCGCGGCCCGATGCGCCCCGGCCGCCCGCCCATGCCTGGGCGCCGCCCGAGACCCCGGCCGAGATGACCACCCGGCTGCGGCCCGTCAAGGCCCGCCGCCCTGCCCGCACCGTCGGCGCCATCGTCTGTGTGGTCCTCGGCGTCGGGCTCATCGGCGGTGCCGCCGCGGGCACCTGGCTGACCGGCGACTCCTCGGCCGCCGACAGCGAGCGTGCGCGGGACGCCGAGGTGCGCACCCTGTGGCACAGCCTGCCCGTGGACACCCTCTTCCCGCGTACCCTGCGAGGGGACGACGCGGGGCCCGGCGGCGCCGACCGGACGTGGACCCGCGTCGCCGTCGCCCCGGACTCCGACTGCGCGAGCGCCCTCGACCCCCTGCTCGCCCGGACCATGGAGCAGGTCGGCTGCGTCCGGGTCGTCCGGGCCACCTACACCGACGCCACCGCCAGCAGCGTGACCACGGTCGGCATGGTCTTCACGGAGGCCGAACGTGACGGCATGCTCGCCCTCCACAACAGGTTCAGCACCGAGGGGCTGGGCGACCGCAGGGACCTGATGCCGCGCACCCTCCCCGCCAAGGGGACCGTCGCCGCCGGGTTCGGTGACGGTCAGCGCGCCAGCTGGACCGTCGGCGTGGTGACCGAGGCACCCGTCGTCGTCTTCGCCGTCTCCGGCTTCGCCGACGGACGCGAGGTCCGCGACCCACAGCCCGCGGGCGACGCCACCGCTGACGGCGCCGCGACCCCCGCCGCCCAGGCGGGGCTCGGCCACGACGCCGCGGGCATCGCCGCACGCATCGAACGAGGACTGCGCGCCGCCGCGGCCCGCGCCACGGAGAAGACGGAATGAGACGCCTGCTTCCGCGCCGCGACCGCCTCACCGCCGCGGTCGTCGCCACCGCCTTCGCGGTCCTGCCCGCCGCGACGCCCGCCCACGCCGACGCGATACGGGCCCAGCAGTGGGGCCTCGAAGCCATGCACACCGAGCAGGTGTGGCAGACGACCAAGGGCAGGGGCATCACCGTCGCGGTGCTCGACACCGGAGTCGACGACCGGCACCCCGACCTCGCCGGGTCGGTGCTGCCCGGCAAGGACCTCATCGGCTTCGGCGCCGGGCGCGGGGACGAGGCGTGGGCCCGTCACGGCACCGCGATGGCCGGCATCATCGCCGCCCACGGCCACGGCCCCGGCCGGGAGTCCGGCGTGATGGGCATCGCGCCCGAGGCGAAGATCCTTCCGGTGCGGGTCATCCTGGAGGGCAAGGACAAGGCCCGTGACCGGGCCCGCAAGTCGCGCGGCACCGCCCTCGCCGAAGGCATCCGCTGGGCCGCCGACCAGGGCGCCGACGTCATCAACCTCTCCCTCGGCGACGACAGCGAGTCGGCCCACCCCGAGCCCGGGGAGGACGCCGCCGTCCAGTACGCGCTGGCCAAGGGCTCCGTCGTCGTCGCCTCCGCCGGCAACGGCGGCGAGAAGGGCGACCGCGTCTCGTACCCGGCCGCCTACCCCGGGGTGATCGCCGTGACGGCCGTCGACCGGTTCGGCACCCACGCAGCCTTCTCCACCCGCCGCTGGTACGCCACTGTCAGCGCCCCCGGAGTGGACGTGGTGATCGCCGACCCGG
>NZ_RDBP01000041.1:77687-94492 GCF_008042045.1 Streptomyces sp. T39 | reverse complement strand
CGTCATCCCGCGACAGGCGTCCCGCGCGACGTCAGCAGTGACGTCCGCGCGACCTGCGGCCCAGGAGCAGTACCAGGGCCAACACGGCGACACCGGCGCCGACGAGCACCGGCCCGCGGTTGCGGTTCGCCGCGGTCGCGGCCTGCGACGCCTTCTCCCGCACCGGCTCGGGCGTGCTGTCCCTGGCCGATCGCAGGAGGAACGCGGCCTTGTCCTGCGCCCGGTGGGCGGCGTCGGCGGCCTTCTCCTTGGCTGCGGTCGCCTTCTCCTGCGCCTGCGCCTTCACGTCGGCCTTCGCCGCCAGCGCCTCGACCGTGCGGCCGAGTTCCTCACGCGTCCCCTCGATCCGGTGCCGCAGCTCCTCCGGGGTGGCGTCGTGGGCGGCGTCGTCCGGCTTCTCCGGCTGTCCCGGAAGTTCTGGCTGTCCGGTCATCGGTGTGCACTCTCCTTGATCTGTGCGATGTCCGCCTGGACACCACGGACGGCCTGCTGGGGAGCCATGGGGGTGGCCGCGCCGACCTCCTTCCTGCCCAGGGCCGCGAGAACGCCCGCGACGACGAACAGGACGGCGGTGATCACCAGGGCGGACAGCCACAGCGGCCACACCAGGGCGAGGGCGATCACGGCGGTGGCGACCAGCGCCTGGAGGGCGATGACCCCGATCAGGCCCGCGCCGCCGAACAGCCCGCCACCCCTGCCGAACCGCTTCCCCTTCTGCTTCATCTCGGCCTGCGCGAGCGCCAGCTCCTCGCGCAGCAGTCTCGATATCTGCTCGGACGCCTGCTTCACCAGCTCGCCCACCGGCTCGTGGTGTTCGGACGTCCTGGGATGGGATGAGTCCATCGCTCCGCTCCCTTTCTGGCCTTCGTGGCGTCGCAGCCTGTCGGGGCGCGAGTACCCGAGGTCGCCCGCTGCATGCGTCGGCGTCACGACGGGCGGCGGACCGCCACGCGCCGCCCGGCGCAGACGGACGCGCCGACGGACCGTCGGGGCGGGGGCTGCGCTGTTCGTGGGCCGCGGCAGCGCGTCACACCGCCGTCGGACACCTCGGCGGCCGGTCTCCGTATGATCCGCCCATGGCTGAGCGATCTTCCCCTCCCCCCGACGATCTCGTACGGCTCCAGCGCGACGCGGACGCCGCCCGGCGTGAGGCGGAGCGGCAGGGACACGCCCCCGAGGCCCGGCGGGTGTGGCAGGAGGCGACGGCGGTGGTGAAGAACGCCGTCGCGGAGCACGCGGCGGCCGAGGACGTGGATGCCCGGGAGCTGGAGCGGGACGTGCAGGAGGCCGCCCGCGAGGCGAACGGCGCGGACGGCGGCTGACCGGACCGGCCGAGGTGCACGCGGCGCGTCGCGGAGCGGGCCCGGGCGTCGGTGACGCCGTCGGTGCGGATCAGGACCGGTCGCCCGGCCGGAGCGGTGCCCGGTGGGACCGAGGGCACCCGGCGGGACGGCCCGGCCGGCCCGAGCGGCAGCCGCACCGGGCGCTCCAGGGCGTCGGGCAGGATGCGGCGGCGGTGGTCCGGCACCCGGTGTCCCGCGGTCGTCCCGTCCCCGGCCGGACGGGGACGGCCGGCGCCGGCGGCGGTCACTCGGGGGGCAGCGCCGTGTGGTCGGGGTGGTTCCTGGTGCGGCGGGCCTCCTTCATCTCCGCCTCGTACAGATGGTCGCGGCCGTCCGCCAACTCCTGGCGGACGGCCGCCTCCAGCTCCTGGAAGGGCCGGTAGTAGGTGGCGTTGTAGGCCTCGACGATCTGGAAGGTCCAGTGGCCCGGGATGACGTTGCGGCCGAGGATCTCCCGCTCGACGCGCTCCGCCTGGTCGTGGTGCCCGGCTTCGCGCAGCAGGCGGACGGCGTCGTCCAGCGTGAGGTCGGCGCCGCCGGTCAGCTGGTGGAACGCGTAGAGCGCGCCACGGGCCCGCTCGACCGTCTCCAGTGCCTCCGAGAGTGCCCCCAGGGCGCGGACGGTGGTGTCGGACATGCCTTCGGGGCGCCGGTGTGCCTCGTCGGGCGGCTGCGGGTCGGATGTCATGCCTGGTTCTGTTCCCCGGATGCCGGGACGCAGACTGCGGCATCCGGGTCGAGGGCCGGCCTCAAGGGCAGGGAGACGCCGCCCCGCTGTGACCGGCAGGAGGCCGAAGGGGGTCCCGGCGCCGGTCCCGGGTGACGGACCGGCGCGCCGGGACGGGGGGTTCCGGCGCGGCCGGCGCGGGCCCGTGCGCGCGGACAGGCGTAGCCCGCCGCGGTGCCGGGAAAACCTCAACTGCCCACCAGGCAGCATGAGTTCACCGACATGCTCCCTCCCACGCGCCCGGCTCCGCAGGAGCCGGGTCCCCCCACCAGCGAAGGGACAGCAATGCCGAAACGCACATGGACGACGTGGACCGGCGCCGCTGCGGCGATCGTCCTCGCCGTGACGCCGGCCGCGGACGTCGCGGCCGCACCGCAGCCGGAGCAGAGCGCGGCCGCCGTCGTGACACTGCGCTACGACGACAGCCGAGCGGCCGGCTGGGAGGCGGCGATAGCCGCCGGAGTCGCCTCGTGGAACGCGGCCGTCGGCACCGTCCGGCTGGTCGAGGCCGCGCCCGGCACCGCGGCCGAGATCCAGATCGTGGCCACCACCGGCTGGCCGCAGGCCACGCTCGGCCCGGTCCGCCCGGGAGGGCGGGCCCGGGTGGAGCTCGGCAGCCAGGCGGTCACGGACGGCTATGACAAGACCCGGATCGCGGCCCACGAGATCGGCCACAACCTGGGCCTGCCGGACACCAAGCCGGGACCGTGCTCCCAGCTGATGTCGGGCTCCAGCGCGGGCACGGCCTGCCGCAACGCGGTGCCGAACGCGACCGAACGGGCCCGCGTCGCGGCGTTCTACGCCCAGTTCGCCGTCCGGACGCCCGCCGACGGACGCGTCCTCGTGGACATGCCCTAGCGTCCGGGCCGCCGCCCGTGCCCACCCGTGCACGGGCGGCGGCCGTCGTCCCACGGGCGGCACGCCTCGGCGATCGACAGGCTGTTCTCGTACAGCAGGCAGTTCTCGTACAGGTGGTGACGGGTGATCCGGCCCGGTCGACGGTGAGGCGCAGCGCGAACGGGCCCTCGAAGGATCTGCCCGTCGCCCGGACGGTCCCCGGCACGTGTCCTGTCCGGTCGGCACCGCGTCGCGGCCGTCGGCGACCGGCCGGCGTACGGGGTGCCCGGCGGATCGCCGCCGGGCACCCCGTACGCTCGGTGCGGCACAGAGGAGCAGTGCGGGCGGGGTGTGCGGGCGGGTGGCGCACTCCGCCGGCCGCGGCGTGAGCAGGAGAGCGACGATGACCGAGCCGTCCGGGCACGGGACGGGCCCGTACGCGGACACGGAGCACCGTGCCGCGACGACACGGGTCTTCATCGCCCTCGCGCCGCCCGACGACGCCAAGGACGAGCTGGCGCGGGCACTGGCCCCCGCGTACGCGGCGTACCCGCGCATGCGGTGGAACCGCATCGAGGACTGGCACATCACCCTGGCGTTCCTCGGGGAGCTTCCGACGGACGCCGTGCCACGGCTGCGCCGGCCCCTCGCGGAACTGGCGGCTGCGCGACCGCCGCTGGAACTCTCGCTGCGCGGCAGCGGGCATTTCGACGAGCGGGTGCTGTGGAGCGGGATCGACGGGGACCTGGACGGGCTGCACCAGCTCGCCGCCGAGGTGCGCGCCGCGGTGGAGGAGGGCGGTGTCCCCTTCGCGGGGCGGCCGATGCGGCCGCATCTCACGCTGGCACGCGCACGCCGCGACGACACGGCGGCCGTGGTGGAGGCGGCGGCCGGGCTCGCCGGGTTCACCGGCCGGCGGTGGCGGTCGGCACGGCTGCACCTGGTCGGCAGCGACTTCGGCCGGGGCCCGGGGCCGATACGGTACGGCGACATCGCCTCGTGGCCCTTCGAGGGGCGCTGACCCCTTCTCCTGCACCCGTCCCCCACGCACGGCCCGCGAACGTCGACGGCCCCCGGGGTTGCGTACGCGGCCTCCGCTTCACGCCCCATCGCCACGAAAACCCGCCCGCCGGTGCGATCTGCCCCCTGAACTGCCCTTTTGCACCGTCCGCCCCCCAGACGGAACTTTTCCGTCCGGACCACTGAGGCGTACCGTCTGGTCGGACGGGGGTGTCCGAGTGCGCTGAAGCAGGAGACGGAGAGCACCGTGATCGAGACCCTCGCGTTCCGCAGCAACCGCCTCGACGCGACGGAGGACTTCCTCTCCCGGGCGTACACGCCCATGCGGATCGGGGGGCGCCCGCAGGAGACGGGGGCGCGCATCGACCGCGTGTCGGCCGGCGGGCTGACGGTCGACAAGCTGGACTTCGACTACGCCATGTCCTACGACGCCGGCGCGCTGGAGAAGGTCTGTCTGATCACCCTGCACCGCGGCGTGGTGCTGGACTCCACCGACGGCCGTCACGATCTCTACGGCCCCGGTGACACCTTCATGGTCGCACTGCCGGACCGGCCGTACACCGGCGAGCTGCGCGCGGCCCGGTACACGATCACCATGTTCGACACCGCGGTGCTGGACGAGGTCGCGGGCACCGGAGGCCGCGACGGCGCCCCGGTCCGGTTCACCGGCCAGAGACCTCTGGACGCCGCCGCCGGCCGGCGCCTGGGCCGAACGGTGGCCTTCCTGCGCGACACCGTGCTGGGCGGGCAGACGCCGGCGGAGGAACTGGTGGTGTCCACCGCCCTCCGGCATCTGGCGGCGGTCGCCCTCGCCACCCTGCCCACCGATCTGACCGACGACGAGCCGCGGCCGGCGGACAGCCGCGACGCGGGGACCGCGACGCTGCGCCGGGCGATGGCGTTCATCGAGGAGAACGCCCACCGGGCCATCGGCCTCGCGGACATCGCCGCGGCCGTGCGCGTCACCCCCCGCGCGGTCCAGTACGCGTTCCGGCGCCACGCGTCCACCACTCCCCTGGGCCATCTGCGCCGGATGCGCCTGGCCCACGCACACGCCGACCTCAAGAGGTCGGGCGACGACGGAGCGACGGTCCTGGACATCGCCACCCGGTGGGGCTTCGCCCACCAGGGGCGCTTCGCCGCCGCCTACCGCGACGTCTACGGAGTGTCTCCGTCCGAGACCCTGCGCACGGCTCCCTGACCGGGGGCGCGGCCCGGCACGGCCCCCGCGGATGCGTGGCGCACGGCCGCCCGGGTACCGGTGACGGCAGACAGGGCCGTGGAACCGGGGCCGCCCGGCGGCACGGCCGGCGGCACCGCGGACGACGGGACGGTCATGAGCGCACAGACGCGGATCCGGGTGGGCCGGCGCGCGGTGGCCGTCAGCCGGCCGGACAAGGTCCTCTTCCCCGACGACGGGATCACCAAGGCCGGACTGGCGGAGTACTACCGCCGGGTGGCCGGCGCCATGGTCCCCCACCTCGCCGGGCGGCCGCTGATGCTGGAACGCCGCCCGGACGGTGTCACGGGCCAGGTGTTCATGCAGAAGGAGGTGCCGGCGTACTTCCCGGAGTGGTTCCACCGCGTCGAACTGCCGAAGGAGGGCGGCACGGTCGTGTACCCGGTGTGCGACGACGGCCCGTCACTGGTCTACCTCGCCGGTCAGGCGTGCATCACCCCGCACCGCTTCCTGTCGCGGGCGGACCGCCCCGACCACCCCGACCGTCTGGTGTTCGACCTCGACCCGGCCGGGGAGGACTTCGCACTCGTCCGCGTGACCGCGCTCCGCCTGCGCGAACTGCTGGACGGCATCGGACTGCCCTCGGCCGTGATGACCACCGGATCGCGGGGACTGCACGTCGTCGTCCCGCTGGACCGGCGCGCCCCGTTCGACGAGGTGCGACGGCTCGCGCGGGCGGTGGCCGAGGTCCTCGCGTCCCGCCACCCCGGCGAGCTGACCACCGCGGCCCGCAAGGAGGCCCGCGGCGGGCGGCTCTATCTCGACGTCCAGCGCAACGCCTACGCCCAGACCGCGGTCGCGCCCTACGCGGTGCGCGCCCGCAGCGGCGCGCCGGTGGCGGCGCCGCTGCGGTGGTCCGAGGTGGAGGAGGGCGGGATCGACGCCCGCACGTTCACGACGGCCACCGTCGTCGGGCGGCTGGACGACGATCCCTGGCGGGACGCCTTCCGGCGTCCCCGTTCCGCGCGGGCGGCGCTGCGCCGCCTGGAGCGGGACACCGGCGACTGACCGGCCGGCGGGGGACCCGGGGCCCGGACCCCGCCGGTTGCCGCGGTCGGTCGCCCATGACGGTGAGTACGCGTACTCAGGCAGGGCGAGCCGGGCCGGCCGGAGACTCTGCCCATGACACAAACCCGTTTTTCTCTCGGCGAGTTCGCCCCTGGCCGGCGCGGTCTCGCGGCTGTCGCGCTCGCCTCGCTGGCCCTCACCGGCTGTGGGAGTGAGCCGAGCGGCACCCACCCGCAGGCCGAGGCGGCCGGGAGCGTCGCCTCAGGGAAACCCGCCCGGACGTCCACCGAGCAGGAGGCGTTCGCGGCGATGCTGGCCGAGTTCGCGCAGGCGTGTCCTCCGTCCGACGGGGTCCCGCTGGCCTCGTCCGCGACGTCGCCGGGTACGGAGCCGGTGCGGAGTCCCGCCCCCGGAGAAACTCCCCCGGCCGGCCCGATCGAGCCCGCTCCCGCCACGGGGCCCGCGACCGTACTGGACCGCCACGACTGGTGCGCCGGGGGCCGCCACGAGCAGCGCATCGTCGAGGCGCTGCAACAGGTCGCGGAGCCCACTCCCGCCCGGGTCCGGAAGACCTTGAACGACCTCGGCTACATCGACGAACACATTCACGGCCTGGAGCAGGACGGCAGGACCACCCGCTTCCACCTCGACCTGCGCGAGAACGGCGGCCGGCTGTGCCAGGCGGGTCTGGCGGCGGGTGCGACGACGGACGTCACCTCGTGTGCGGCCCCCGCGAGCGGACCCTTCGCCGTCGAGTCGGAGGAGCAACGGTGACGGCGGACCGGAGAGCGGGTCGGCGCCCGGGCTCCGGTCCTCTGCCGACTACGCCGCGCCGGGAAACCTCTCCAGGAGCGACTCACGCTGCCGGGGGCCCAGACCCTGAACGCGCCGGCCCTCCGGGATGGCCAGCTCCTCCATGGCCTGCGCGGCGCGGACCTTGCCGACACCGGGGATCGCTTCGAGCAGCTGTCGCACCTTGGTCCTGGCGACGACGTCGGAAGTGCTGCGAAGTATGTCGGGCAGGGAGCGCTGCCGGGACTTCAGCTCCCCCAGCAACTCGGAGCGCTCCCTGCGGACGCGAGCCGCCTTCTGGAGTGCCGCAGCCCGCTGCTCGGGAGTCAGGGTGGGAAGTGCCGTCATCGTGTGCCTCTCTCGCTGTGTCTCCGTCCGGCTTACGTCTTGCCGGGCGGGCGCCGTTCAGTCCTGCTGTCCCCCCTGCGTCCGGATCGGGCCGCCTGCGCCGAGGACCTCCTTCACGCCTGCTCATCGGTGGCGAGGAAGCCGGCCAGGACGGGGGCGAGGAGCTCGGGGGCGATGGTGTGCTCCTGCCCGGGGAAGACGTGGAGTGTGAAGTTGTCGGCCAGTGCGGCGAGTTCCCGCGCGCCGGTGAGCATGTGCGGGGGTCCCGCGTCCCCGCTGCCGACGAGGACGGGCACGGTCACGGACCGCCAGCGGTCGGCGGGCAGCGGCCGGCCGGACATGGTGTCGCCCATGATCCGGCCGTCGTACGGCAGGGTGTTGGCGGTGGCCTCCATACCGCTCCAGAAGGGGGCCTGCCGCATCCCGGCGACGGCCTCGGCGGGCACGCCCACGGCCGCGGTCATGAAATAGGCGGCGGCATCGCCGTACGCTCCCTGCCTCACGAGGTCCGTCAGGTGGGCGACGTAGTCGTGGGGCAGCGGGGGGCGGCTGGAGTCGGTGACGAAGGGCGGCTCGTACAGGGCCAGCCTGGAGACGGCGCTGCCCCGCGCCACGGCCTCCAGCGCCAGGACGGCGCCGGAGGACATGCCGAAGACCCTCGCCTCTCCGCCCGCGCGCTCGATGAGGGCGTCGAGGTCCTCGACCTCGCGCTGCACGTCGTACTCCGGGCTGTCGCCGCTGTCGCCGCGGCCCCGGCGGTCGTACGTGAACACGGTGAAGTGCTCGGCCAGCAGGCCGGCGAGTGCGGCGGAATCACCGCGCGTCATGAAAGCGCCGCCGACGAGCACCACCGCGGGGCCTGCGCCCTGCCGCTCGTAGGCGATGGCGGTGCCGTCGGCGGAGAACACCTTGTCCATGGAGAACCACTCCCTGTGCCTGCGGGGTACGGAGAGCCGGCAGCCCGGCCCTTCGGAACTGGACGGTACAGTACCCATGCGGGTACTGGTCAGTCCAGTACTCTTCTCTGGGAGGGCAGGCGTATGGAGAAGGAGCCGACGATGGACAGCCGTTCCGCGCGCAAGCACGAGGCGATCCTGGAGGCAGCGACCAGCGTCTTCCTGGAGAAGGGATACGCGGGAACGAGCATGGAGGACATCGCGAAGCTCGCGGCGGTGTCCAAGCAGACCGTCTACAAGCACTTCTCCGACAAGGAGAAGCTCTTCGGCGACGTCGTCCTCGCCACCACCGACCGGCTCGACACCACGATCGACCTGCTGGCCGACATGCCCGCCGACGACACCGAGCTGGCGGAGAACCTGACCCGGCTCGCCCGACGGTTCCTGACAGCCCTCACCGACCCCCGGGTGATCCAGCTGCGACGCCTGATCATCGCCAACGCCGACGTCTTCCCCGACCTGGGAACCGAGTGGTACGAGCGGGGCTTCCAACGAGGCCTCGCCACGCTGGCGTCGGCCTTCCAGCGCCTGGCCGACCAGGGGCTCCTCCGCATCGACGACGCGCTCCTGGCCGCAAACCACTTCTCGGGCCTGCTGCTGTGGATCCCGGTGAACCAGGCCATGTTCACCGGTGGCACCCACCACACCGATGCCGACCTCGACCGCTACGCGACGGAAGGCGCCCGCGCCTTCCTCGCCGCCTACCGCTGACCGACAGCCCGGCCTCGCCCACTCCCGTGGCCTCGGCCCGGGGCCGCTGGTGGCCCGGGTGCGGGGTCAGGAGGCCAGGGCGTCCGTCACGGGGGCCCAGTCGAGGTGGGCGCTCTCGCCGCCGAGGTTCACCAGCGCGTACGTCTCCCGGAGCAGCCGCACCAGCGGGCCGCGTTCCATCATGATGATCGCCCGGTGGCCGTCCCTGTCGAGACTCAGCAGGACCTGGCCGGCGGGCGCCGGGGAGACCCGGACGTCCCCGGTGCCGGCGGGCGCGTCGACGCCCGCGTGGAGCATGCCCCGGTCGACGTACCAGACCACGTCCATGCCCCGGGCCACGTGGAAGGTGAACTGGACGGCGTACGGGTCGCGGGTGTCGTAGCGGAGCGTGGTGGACACCGGTATGCGGCAGCCCTCCCTGATCTGATGGGCGATCACCCGCCGGGCGACCCTCCGGCGCACCGGCAGACTGCCGTCGCTGAACGTTGTCATATGGCACTCCCTCGACGGTCGGTCACGACGGCTGTCGGCGCGTCACCCGTCTCCTCACCCCGAATCGGTGCGGCACACATGCTGTTCGCCCATTGGCCATGTTCCGGTTTCACGGCGGGCGGGTGGCCGCGGAACGAAACGCGTGCCGCGGAAATCGCGGTGACGTGCCGTGGCCGAGGGGGCAGACTCGGCCCATGGATGATGTGCGGGCGTTCCGGGACGCGGTCACGCGCTGGGCGGCGGGGGCGGCCGATCCGCAGGTGGCGGAGTTCGCCGCCCGGGCGAAGGAGCTGGCGGCGCTGCTGCCGGTGCGGACGGCGGTGCTGCTGGAAGGCCCGAGCGACGTCGCGGCCGTGGAGACGCTGGCCGGGCGCCGGGGCCGGGATCCGGTGGCCGAGGGGGTGTGCGTCATCTCGATGGGCGGGGCGATGAGCGTCGGCCGCTACGCGGATGTCCTCGGGCCCGCCGGGCTGGGTCTGCGCCTCATCGGGCTGTGCGACGAGAACGAACGCTCCTTCTACGACCGCGCTCTGGAGCGGGCCGGGGTGCCGTCCCGGGATGTCTTCGTGTGCGCGAAGGACCTGGAGGACGAACTCGTCCGCGCGCTGGGCACGGAGCGGGTCGAGGAGATCATCCGCGCCGAGGGCGATCTGCGTCCCTGGCTGACCTTCCGGCGTCAGCCCGCACAGCACGGGCGACCCGCGCACGAACAGCTGCGGCGCTTCCTCGGCACGAAGAAAGGGCGCAAGATCCGCTACGGCCACCTCCTCGTCGACGCCCTCGACCCGGGCCGGGTGCCCGCGCCGCTCGACGACCTGTTCGCGAGCCTGTGACGGGCGGTTTCGGGGCGCCTCGCCGTGCGCCCGGGCCGCAGGGCGCGGCAGCGGAGCCGGTCACGCGCTCCGGCGGTGCTCGCGGACGGCGATCCTGGCCAGCTTGGTCAGCATCATGCCGTTGCGGATGGTGACGAGGTAGTCCACGGGCAGGCCGTGCATGCGGGTGCCGGGGCCGCGGAGCGCATGCCAGTCGAGGGTGAGGAGGGTGTTCCCACCCCAGGGGAGCAGGTGCATCGCGATGCGTGCGGCGCCGAAGGGGTCGGCCTTCGCCTCCAGTTCGAGCCGCCGTTCCGGTTCGCTGATGCGGACGACGCAGGTGTCGTCGAGCGTCAGCGGCCCCACGCCCACCCGTACGCTCAGCCGCGCCCCGACATCCGGCCAGTGCGGGTCCGCGCGCATGACCTCGCGGGTCCCGGTGACCCACTCGCCGTAGCGGCGGCCGTCGGACAGCAGGCGCCAGACCTCGGCGGGCGGACTGAGGATCAGACGGCGGGTACGGGCCATGCGGCTCCACGCTCCTTGCGGGGACGGAGGGCGGAGGCGGTGACGCCGCGCACGGCCCACCGGGTGCACCGGCCGCCTCCGTGCCCCTGGCACCCTACGCACACCGCCGCGCGCCCCGGCCGCGACACCCCGCGCCGGCCTCCGGCCCGGGGACCCCCTGCCGGGTCGGCGGATCCACCGGACGGTCGAGGGCACGATGAAGACGGCGTCCGGCGGGTGGGGCGGGGGCACGCGTCGCGTGCCGCCCTGCCCGCGCCGCACCCGGTCTCAGCGCCGGGCGAGCGCCAGCAGGCTCAGGCCGAACATCAGGACGCCCAGGGGAAGATGGACGGCCGGAACGTGCGCGATGCCCAGCACCACCTGGACCGAGGCGAGGACGAGGAATCCCGACGCGTGCAGGACCGCCCGGGGCGATCCGCCGCCCGGCTTCCACGCCGCCACCGCGGCGAGCAGGTGGAGCATCGACGCCCCGTAGGTCACCCGGGCCCCGACGCTGTGCAGCGTCTCCCCGTAGGACGTGGTGAGCAGCAGTCCGGCGGAGACCGCCTGGAGGAAGATGGTCACGGTCTGCAGGGCGATCGCGATCGGCAGGAACGGTACGCCGCGGCGGGCGTCCGCCGTCACCTGGGTGGCCATGTCGCAGTCCTCGTTTCCGCCCGCGGGCGTACGCCCCCGGGCCGTCGGTCGGTAAGGTCTCACCGGTTCGACGAAGCGGGCCCGCGAAAGGTAAGGCGAGGGGGCGGCCGGAGGCATGGGAGCTGTCGGGACCGAGGGGGCGGGGCMCGGCGGGGCGGACGAGGTGGCGGGCGAGCGGCACCGGCTGATCGACGTCGCCTACCGGCTGCTCGGTTCGGTGACCGAGGCCGAGGACGCCGTGCAGGACGCGTACGCGCGCTGGTACGGGCTGTCCCGCAGCCGCCGGGAGGAGGTCCGCTCCCCCGGTGCCTGGCTGACGACGGTGACCGCCCGGATCTGCCTGGACCTGCTCGGTTCCGCCCGGGCCCGCCGCGAGCGCTACGTCGGCGCCTGGCTGCCCGAACCCCTGCCCGGCCGCGCCGTGTGGGGCGCCCCGGGCGGCGCCCGCGCCGCCGACCCGGCCGACCGGATCGTCCTGGACGAGTCGGTGACCATGGCCTTCCTCGTCGTCATGGAGTCGATGACGCCCGCCGAGCGGGTGGCGTTCGTCCTGCACGACGTCTTCCGGTACCCGTTCGCCGAGATCGCCGGCGTGCTCGACCGGACCCCGGCGGCCTGCAAGCAGCTGGCGTCCTCCGCCCGGCGCAGGGTCGGCGCCGGGCACGCCCCGGGGGCGGCGGACGGCCGGGCCGAGACGGTGCGGCACGTCAAGGCGGCCTGGGAGACCAAGGACATCTCCGCCCTCGTCGGCCTGCTCGACCCGGCCGCCGTGATGACGGCCGACGGCGGGGGCCTGGCCGGCACCGTGCTGCGCCCGGTCGAGGGCGCCGCGCGCATCGCCGCGTACATGGTCGCCGTGGCGGACCGGGCCCCGGGGCTCGAACTCCTGGAGCAGCCGGTCAACGGGTCGCCGGGCCTGGTGGCCCGGCGGGACGGCGTCGTCGTGACCGTGGCCGCGTTCGACGTCGACGGCGGACGCGTCACCCGGATCTGGGTGGTCCGCAACCCGGAGAAGCTGCGGCCGTGGACGCGGGAGGAACGGGCCGTGCCCGGTGCGTGAGCCCCCGCGCCGGCGGGCTACCAGCGGTGGTGCACCCCGGCGCGGATGCGGCGGTCGTACAGGTCCCGGACGGCGGCCAGCGTCTGCGGCGGCAGCGGGTCCGCTCCGGCGGCTTCCGCGTTGGCACGGGCCTGGGCCGCCGAGCGGGCTCCGGGGATCACGCTCGTCACGCCCGGCTGCTGGACGATCCAGCGCAGCGCGGCGGCCGCCGGGGTGCGCTCGGGGCCCACGATCCCCGCGAACTCGGCCGCCGCGGAGACGCCGGTGGCGAAGTCGACGCCGGAGAACGTCTCGCCCTGGTCGAACGCCTCGCCGTGACGGTTGTAGGTCCGGTGGTCGTCGGCGGCGAAGACGGTGTCCTCGGTGTACCGGCCCGACAGCAGACCGGACGCCAGCGGTACCCGCGCGATGATCCCGACGCCGGCCTCGGCGGCCGCCGGCAGCACCTCGTCGAGCGGCTTCAGCCGGAACGGGTTGAGGATGATCTGCACGGAGGCGGTGCCGGGCCGGGCGATCGCGGCGAGGGCCTCCTCGCACGTCTCGACGCTGACGCCGTACGCCGCGATCCGCTCCTCCGCGACGAGCGTGTCCAGCGCGTCGAAGACCTCGTCGGAGGAGTACACGGAGGTCGGCGGGCAGTGCAGCTGCACCAGGTCGAGCCGCTCCACACCGAGGTTCCTGCGGGAACGGTCGTTCCAGGCGCGGAAGTTGCCGAGGACGTAGTTGTCCGGGATCTGGTCGGCGCGCCGGCCCATCTTGGTGGCGACGAACACCTCCGTGCCGGGGCGCTCGCGGAGGTAGCGGCCGATGAGCTGTTCGCTGCGGCCGTCGCCGTACACGTCGGCCGTGTCGAAGAAGGTGACACCCGCCTCGACGGCGGCGTCGAGGACCGCGAGCGCGTCGCTCTCGGCGACATCGCCCCAGTCGGCGCCCAACTGCCATGTGCCGAGCCCCACGACGGAGACGTCGCGACCGGTCCTGCCGAGTACCCGCTGTTCCATGGGGCGCATCCTATGCCGCGCCCTGCCGCGCCCTCCCGCCCGGGCGGGGCGCGTCGCCGCAGGTCGCTCCGGACCCGGCCGCCCTCCCGCGGCGGCCCGCGCGGGTCGCGCGCACCGCCCCCGCCGCGCGTCCGCCTCACCGGCGCATCGGCAGCTCCGTCAGTCCGGCGAGTTCGGCGTCGGTCGCCGGGCGCAGCAGCGACAGGACGCGGCGGGCCGCCGCGAGGTCCGCTCCGGAGCCCCCCAGCGTCACGGTGTGGACCAGGCCGCCGCCGCTCAGGCGCAGTTCGCGTCGGGGGTGATCGCCTCCGTAGGTCACCAGCAGGCGGCCTCCCCCGTCGTCGGTGCAGACGATCGGGTCGCCGAAGGGGACGGGGCAGCCCGCAGCGTCGGCCCGGCGGCGGTCCTGCCCCGCACGCGCCACACCGAGGTGGAGCCGCGGGGAGCCGGCCCGCTCGTAGTCGGCGCCGAAGCCGTCCTCGCTCGCGCCCAGCACACGCACGGTGTATCCCGGCGGCGGTTCCCCGACCATCAGCATCGCCCGGTCCACACCGTTGGCGGTGATCCACTCGTCGAGCGTGGGCGGGCCGGACGCGTCCACGGCCGTGTACACGCCGCCCGCCGCCAGGGCCGCGGCCGTCCCGAGGGCGCCCAGCCGGATCCGGGTCCCGGGGACGAGGAGCGCGGCGGCCACCGCGTAGCACAGGCCGCCGGCCAGGTGGACGGGCAGCACGCTCTCCAGAGGGTCGACCCGGTGTCCGACCGCGGCCGCGGCCGCCGCACCGAGGGTGCCCAGGGCCCAGACGGCCGCCGCCCACATCCACGGACCGGCTCCGCGGGCCGTGAGGGGCACCACGGCACGGGCGTGGGCGCCGAGCAGGGCGAGCAGTCCCACCGCCGAGGCGGCGACCACGGCGAGGAGACCGGCGGCCCACGGCATGCGCCCGGCGAACACGGCGACGAGCACGGCCTGCAACTGGACCGCGCTCACGGCGCATCCGGCCAGCCAGACGGCGACGAGATGGGCGGCCGTGCGCCGTGGGTCGTTCCTCGGGGTCACGCAGACGATCACGCCGCCCCGGCGTCCTCGGTTCCCGGCCGGGGCCCGGAGCGGAGCCGGGGCGGCGCCGCCCTGTGCCGCCGGTGGGGCCTCGGTCCGGGTGTGCCCGCGAACGCCGTGCACGCGCCTGTGCGCCCGGACCGTCGTCCCCGCTCCTCCCGGGGGCGGCCGGTCTCGACACGGGCCCGCGCCCGCTGCCGGAGGACCTCGCCCGGGGAGGGCCGTCCCGGGGGCCTGCGGCGCACATGAGGTGTGCCACAACGACCGGCCGCGCCTGTCGCCCCGGCCGTCTCCTCTGGTACATGTGGCAGAACCCGTTCGATTTCACCCGGAAGCACCGCCATGAACCAGGGACCCGACCCCGACCACCTGACCTTCACCGTCGACCTCACCGTGGAGGAGGCCCGCAGGCGGGCCGAGGTGGTCGCGGCGCTGGGGCCCGACTGGGACCCGGTGGCCGTCCTCCGCTCCGAGGAGGCCGCGCACGCGCTGCTCTACTCGGGGCTGGACGCCGAGCAGCGGCGGATCCACTCGATGCTGGTGGCGGCGGGTGTGCTGCCCGGTGAGGAGCCCGGCCGTGCGGCTGCCCGTTGATCCGCAGGCCGACCGGGCCCGCCGGGCGTGGGTGGCCTGTCCGGGGTGCGACGACGCCCGCGGCTGCGAGCCGTGCGACCAGCGGCGCAACTGCTCCGAGCACTGGCGCTACCTGATCTCCAACCAGGGGCCGAGGGTCCATCTGCAGTGCCCGAACTGCACCCACACCTGGACCCTCGACACCGGACGGCGCGCCCGCGGCTGAGGCTCAGCAGATGCGCGGCAGCTGCTCGCCGAGCGGCATGTCCACCACCCGCGTACCGCCGAGCGCGGTACGGGCGACGACCATCCCGGGGTGGGCCTCCACCGCCTCCCCGATCACGGTGGCCCCCGCTCCCAGCGGATGGGCCCGCATGGCCGCCAGCACGGCGTCGGCGTGCTCGCGCGGGACGAAGGCGACCAGCTTGCCCTCGTTGGCCACGTACATCGGGTCGAGACCGAGGACCGCGCACGCGCCGGCCACCGGGGCGGGGACCGGGACGGCACGCTCCTGGACGACCACACCGGTGCCCGAGGCCGCGGCGATCTCGTTGAGCGAGGCGGCCAGCCCCCCGCGGGTGGGGTCGCGCAGCACATGGAGGTCGGGCGTCACCGCGAGCATCGCCCCGACCAGACCGCCGAGCGCGGCGCAGTCGCTCTCGACGGCGGTCCCGAACTCCAGCCCCTCGCGCACGCTCATGATCGCCACACCGTGGACGCCGATGTCGCCGCTGACGATCACCACGTCGCCGGGGACCACCCGCTCCGGCCGCAGGTCGACGCCGTCCGGGATCAGCCCGATGCCGGAGGTGTTGATGTAGACGCCGTCCCCGTGTCCGGCCTCCACGACCTTGGTGTCGCCGGTGACCACCTGGACGCCCGCGGTGCGGGCCGCGGCGCCGAGCGCGTTGGCGACCCGGGCGACCACATCGGTGCCGACCCCCTCCTCCAGGATGAAGCCGCAGGAGAGGTAGGCGGCGCGGGCCCCGCTCATGGCGAGGTCGTTGACGGTGCCGTTGACGGCGAGGTCGCCGATGCTGCCGCCGGGGAAGAACAGCGGGCGCACCACGAACGAATCGGTGGAGAACGCCAGCCGGGCGCCGCCGAGTTCGAGGTCCGCCGCGTCCGTGGTGGCGCGGAGCGCCGGCCCGCCGAAGGCGGGCACGAAGATGTGCTCGATCAGCTCGGCGGACATCGCCCCGCCGCCGCCGTGGCCCATCACCACCCGCTGCTGGTCCCTCAGCGGCGCCGGGCAGGTCCAGGAGAGCATGTCGGGCGCCTGCGGGCGCACGGCGGCTCCGGTGGTCTCAGACAACGGGACTGCCCTCCAGGGACGGGGTCTTCTGCTGCTGGGGCTGCGGCGGGCCGTCCTTCTGCCGCGCGGGGGCGGCGAGGTCGAGCCGCCGGTAGAGGTAGTAGGCGGCGCAGGCGCCCTCGCTGGAGACCATCGTGGCGCCGAGCGGGGAACGGGGGGTGCAGCTGGTGCCGAACGCCTCGCACTCGTGGGGCTTGAGCAGACCCTGCAGGACCTCTCCGCTGCGGCACTCGGCCGGTTCGCGGGTGTCGATCCCCTCGACGGAGAACCGCTGCTCGGCGTCGTACTCCCGGTACCGCTCGGAGAGCCGCCAGCCGCTGTCGGGGATGACGCCGATGCCGCGCCA
>NZ_RDBP01000041.1:30131-77587 GCF_008042045.1 Streptomyces sp. T39 | reverse complement strand
GGGCGGAGAGGGCCGGGGCACGGGAACGGGCCCCGGGCGAGGGTGCCCGGGACCCGTGGACCGATCGGAGGGAGCGTCAGCAGTAGAGGTTGCCGCCTGTGGGCACGCCCAGGATCTGGGCGAACTGCTGGTACTTGGTGACGCGGCTCTGGACCTGCGCCGGGTTCTTGCCGTCGCACTCCAGGGAGCCGTTGATGGAGCGGATGGTGTGGCCGAAGCCCGCGCCGTTGACCATGGCGTTGTGGCCGGTCATCGAGCCGGGGCCGGACTGGGTGTTCCAGTACCAGAGGCCGGTCTTCCAGGCCACGGCGGCGTCGTTCTGGACGAGCCACGGGTTGTTCAGCAGGTCGATGCCGAGGGCGTCACCGGCCGCCTTGTAGTTGAAGTTCCAGCTGAGCTGGATCGGGCCCTTGCCGTAGTACGCGGCCTGGCCGGCCGGGCAGCCGTAGGGCTGGCTCCAGTCGCAGTAGTGCGGGTAGTTGGCGGTGTTCTGCTCCACGATGTGGACCAGGCCGCCGGTCTCGTGGCTCACGTTGGCGAGGAAGGCCGCGGCCTCCTGCTTCCTGACCGTGTCGCTGCCCGTCTTGGCGAAGCCCGGGTAGGCGCTCAGGGCCGCGGTGAGACCGTTGTAGGTGTAGAAGGAATTCCTGCTCGGGAACATCTGGTTGAACTGGGCCTCGCTGACGACGAAGCCGCCCGGCTGGGGGGTGCCGCCGCCACCGCAGGTGTACGGATCCCAGTACCAGGTGCTGATCGTCGGGGAGTAGCCCGGATTGTCGTGCTCGGCGATGTAGTAGGCGCCGTTGTACCTGACAACGTTGCCAGCCGTGTACCAGGCGCCCTGCTGCCAGTTGGGGGCCGTGTCGCACGGGGAGGCGGCGGACGCGGACGGCGTCAGGACGACGGCGAGGCCCATGGCGACGAGGATCGCCGTCAGCAGGGCCAGGAGACGGGTTCTCAGCACTCCATCACTCCTAGGGGCGCAACGGCCCTGCTCGGAAGCGCAGTTGGTCCGGGCGAGACCGCGGTGGGGGGGTGTCTCCCACACTCAAGCGCGATGTCATGATCCAGTCAAGGTATAGACCAATGCGAACCGTCGGTAACTTTTCCGCGCCCGCGGTGTCACGCGCCGTGACGCGCCACCCTCATGCACCGGAGGAGCCCCTCGGGGGTGGAGGCGGGAGCGGAGCCGCGCGGGGCGGGAGCACCAGCCGGGGGCCGCGGTGCGGCTCCCGGCGTCCGCCGCCCCCCGGCGGACGCCGGGAGCCGCACCGCGGGCTCCGTCCCCGGACCGTGCCCCTCCTGCCCGGCCGCCTCTTCTCCGCGCACCCGAGCACCGTGCCGCTTCCCGCCCGGCGCCGGCACGGAGGGCTCGCCGCCCCGGCCCGCCCGGGCGCCGGGCACGCCGGCGCCGGGCGTCATGGTGCCGGGCGCGGCCGCGGTGGTCCCGCGCGCGTCCGCACCGGCCGGCGCGGACGCGCCCGCTCCTGCGCCGGGCACGCCTGTGCCGGGCGCAACCGGGCCACCGGCCTCGTGCGCAGCGGACGCAGACACGCCTGTGCCGGGTGCCCCCGGGCCGGACGCTTCCGCGCCAGGTCCGGACGCTTCCGCCCCCGGAGCGGGCGATGCGGTGGTCTCCGCGCTGGGTCCGCCGGACACCCTGCCCCGGGGCGCAGCCGTGCCGCCGCCTCCCACCCAGGCGGACGCGGCCCCCTGGGCCTCGGCGCTCGGTGCGCTGCACGGCGGCGAGACGCTGGTCCGCGTCAC
The DNA here is from genome assembly GCF_008042045.1 of Streptomyces sp. T39. Lineage (GTDB taxonomy): Bacteria > Actinomycetota > Actinomycetes > Streptomycetales > Streptomycetaceae > Streptomyces. Next base: position 75,820 of record NZ_RDBP01000041.1, on the reverse strand, counting down.
CGTCCAGGGCACCGGCGGTCAGCCCGTGGTCCTGGAGTCGATGCAGGTCAGGATCGTCCAGCGGCGCATCCCGCAGGCACTGTCCGCGTACCGCATGAGCTCCGGCTGCGGCGGCGCGCTCACCCCGCGGCTCTTCGAGGTCGACCTGGACCGGTCTCGGCCCGTGGCGCGGTCCGTTCCCGGCAACGACTCGGGCGAGCAGATCCCCGCGGTGTCCTTCCCCTACACGGTCTCGTCGTCGGACCCCGAGGCCCTGCTCGTCTCCGGGCGGGCCGTCGCCTGTGACTGCGACTGGGTCCTGGACGTGGGATGGAGCAGCGCAGGCCGCTCCGGCACCGTCCGGATCGACGACGGCGGCCGGCCGTTCCGCACGAGCGGCGTGCGGGGCGGTGGCGTGTACGACTACGACTACACCTCCCAGAGCTGGGCGGCGGAGGCCGCCGAATCGCAGCGGGACGCCGATCCGGACCCGGTGACGGGGACGGACGCCGGGGCCGCCGCACCCACGACGGCTCCCTGATTTGCCGGACCGGCAAGGTTCTTTGCACGGGGCGACCGCCCGGGCGCACCATCGGCCGGGACGGCGGCATCCGCCGCCTCACGATCCCGAGGGAGCGCATCGATGACCCACCACCACACGACCGAAGCCGGCGCCGGAGCGGGCGAGGAGTTCTGGGACGCCCGCTACCGGGAGAGCGACCGGATCTGGAGCGGCGACCCGAACTCGGCGCTGGTCACCGAGGTATCGGACCTGGCGCCCGGCACTGCGCTCGACCTCGGCTGCGGGGAGGGCGGCGACGCGATCTGGCTCGCGAGCCGCGGCTGGCGGGTCACGGCGACGGACATCTCCGGTGTCGCGCTGGACCGCGCGGCCCGGCACGCCCGGGAGGCCGGGGTGGCGGACGACGCGATCGAGTGGCAGCGGCACGACCTCGCGCTGTCGTTCCCCGAGGGCACCTTCGACCTCGTGTCCGCGAGCTACCTCCACACCCCCGGGGACATGCCGCGCGAGCGGATCCTGCGCCGGGCGGCCGCGGCCGTCGCGCCCGGCGGCGTGCTGCTCGTCGTGGGGCACGCGGGGCCCGGCCCGTTCGATCCGCAGGCCCACCACGACATGTACTTCCCCACTCCCGACGACGTGCTCGCCTCCCTGGAACTGCCGCCCGGCGCCTGGCGGGTTGAGCGCGCCGAGGAGTTCGAGCGGACGCAGAAGGGCCCGGACGGGCGCCCGGGCCTGCGCAACGACAACGTGCTGAGGGTGCGCAGGACGGCCATCTGACGGCGGGTGCCGGACCGGGCGCCTCCCGCCCGCGGCCGGTGCGGTCGCCGCGGGACGCCGCCCGGCAGATGATGAAGACGTTGGTGAAGTGCGTCGGGAGCTCCGGCGCTCCTGACGCACCGGGCCACTGTGGCGGCCCACCGCGCGCCGGAAGGGAAAGGCCATGGCCGACGACACTGGGCGGGACGACGACCAGGGGCGGGGCGACGACGTGTACCAGCCCGAGCACTCCGACACGGGCAACCGTCCCGACGGGGAACTCGACCTGGAGAACGTGATCGGCGAGCGCAGCCTGGACGACATGATGGAGGAGGGGTACTCGCCCCTCGACCGTCCGCTGGTGGTCGGCCGGCACGGCACCACCGGCGAGGAGTTGCGGCGCGGCGAGACCCTGGAGCAGCGCCTGGCGCAGGAACTGCCGGACACCGCGTCGCAGGACGGCGACGGCATCGGCGACCTCGCGGACGGGGACGGCGAGGCGCGGGACGGCACGTCCGGCCGCGCGAGGGCGGGCAGGCTGGCGGCCGTGGACGACATCGCACCGCGCCGGCACAACGACGTGGTGGCCCGGGACGTCGGCATCGACGGGGGCGCCGCGTCCGCGGAGGAGGCCGCGATGCACGTCGTCGACGGCGAGGAGGAGGACGAGGCGGAGGAGTACGTGCCGTCCGCCGCCGACTCCGCGCCGTCGGCGCCCCGCGGCACCGGCCGCCCCGTCTCCTGAGAGCCGCGGTCCGGCCGGCCGTGCGCACGGGGCCGCCCGTGTCCTCCTGTTCCGCACGGCCCGGCATGCGCGCTGTTGAACGCCGCCGGGGCGGGCACCCGGCTCCTGGCGGGACCGCGAACCGCGCGGTCCGCGACCGGCTGATGAAGGGGAGCGGACATGTCGGACGACACCACCGCGGCGGAAGAGGGCCGGGGCGACGACGTCTACCAGCCCGGGCACTCCGACGCGGACAACCGCCCCAGCGGGGAACTCGACCCGGAGAACGTGATCGGCGAGCGCAGCCTGGACGACGTGATGGAGGAGGGCTACTCGCCGCCGGAACGTCCGCTCGGCGTGTCCCGGCACGGCACCACGGGCGCCGAGGCCCGGGAGGGCGAGACGCTGGACGGCCGGCTGGCGCAGGAGACGCCCGACGTGGCGCCGCCGGAGGGGGACGGCATCGGCGACCTCGCGGGCGGTGCCGGCGAACCGGCCGGCGAGATCGCCGGAGGCGCCCGGGCGGGCCGGCTCGCTCCGGCCGACGACCCCGCGCCCCGCAGGCCCGCGGGCACCGTCGCGCGTGACGTCGGCATCGACGGCGGAGCGGCGTCCGCCGAGGAGGCGGCCGTGCACATCGAGGAGCCGCCGGACGGGGACGACGGCGCCGGGCCCGGCGCCCGGGGGGAGTGAGCGGCCATGCGTTTCGGCGACCGCAGGGAGGCAGGCCAGGAGCTGGCGGCCCGGCTCATGGTGCGGCACCGCGCGGGTGAGCTGCGGGCCCCCTTCGTCCTGGGTCTGCCGCGCGGTGGCGTCCCGGTGGCAGCCGAGGTGGCGCGGGCGCTGGACGCCCCGCTGGACGTGGTCGTGGCACGGAAGATCGGCGCGCCGTTCAACCGCGAGCTGGGTGTGGGCGCGCTGGCCGGCGAGGCGCCGCCGCTGTACGACGCCCGGGCGCTGGAGGCGCTGGGGCTGTCCGCCGACCGTCTCGGCGACGAGGTCGACGCCGAGCGCGCGGAGCTGCGCCGCCGTGAGGAGGTGTACCGCGGGGACCGCCCGGCGCCGGCGCTCCGGGGCCGCACGGCCGTGCTCGTCGACGACGGGCTGGCCACCGGGGTGACCGCGCGGGCCGCGGTGCGGGCGGTGCGGGCCATGGAGCCGCAGGCGGTGGTGCTGGCGGTGCCGGTGTGCTCGCGCGAAGCGGCCGGGATCCTGCGGGCGGAGGTCGAGGAGCTGGTGACGCTGCACACGCCGCGCGCGTTCCACTCGGTCGGTCAGTGGTACGACGACTTCACCCAGGTCGAGGACCGCGAGGTGGTCGCCGCCCTGCGGGACGCGGCGGCGGCACGGCCGGAGTGAGGGCCCGGGGCGGCTGCGTGGCGCTCGCCCGCCGTGTGGGGGAGGTGTAGAAAGAGCATATGGCCGCACGCTACGGCCGCCCGCGCTCGGTTCTGCGCATGAGAACTGTCGCAGGCCAGGTCTTTCTCCTGCAGGTGGCGATCGTGGTGCTGCTGGTCGCCGCCGCGATCGCCGCCCTCGTGCTCCAGTCGCGGGCGGGCAGCGAGCGTGAGGCACGCAACCGGTCGGTCGCCGTCGCCGAGACCTTCGCCAACTCCCCCGGGATGGTGGCGGCCCTGCGCAGCGAGGACCCGACGGCGATCCTCCAGCCGAAGGCGGAGGAGGCCAGGAAGCGGTCGGACGTCGACTTCATCGTCGTCCTCGACACGGAGGGGATCCGCTACACGCACCCCCTCCCCGACCGGATCGGCAAGCAGTTCGTCGGGAACATCCAGCCCGCCCTCGAGGGAGAGGTCCTCGTGGAGAGGATCACCGGCACGATCGGTCCGCTCGTGCAGGCCGTGGTCCCCGTCGAGGACGCCCGGGGACAGGTCGTCGGCCTGGTGTCGGCGGGCGTCACCCTGGAGAAGGTCAGCGGTGTCTCGGAGGACCAGTTCCCGCTGCTGTTCGGCGCGGCCGCCGCGGTGCTGCTGCTGGCCATGGGCGGAACGGCCCTGGTCACCCGCAGGCTCCAGCGGCAGACGCACGGCCTCGGCCCCGCCGAGATGACCCGGATGTACGAGCACCACGACGCGGTGCTGCACTCGGTCCGCGAGGGGGTCCTCATCCTCGGCGGCGACGGCCGGCTCGTGCTCGCCAACGACGAGGCCCGGCGGTTGCTGGGCATGCCCCAGGACGTCGACGGCCGTCCGGTCGGGGAGCTCGGGCTGGAGCCGCGCATGTCCCGGCTGCTCGGGTCCGGAAGGATCGCGACGGACGAGGTCGTCCCCGTCGGCGACCGGCTGCTCGCCGTCAACCAGCGGACGACGGATCAGGGGGGCGGCCCGCCGGGCACGGTGGCGACGCTGCGCGACACCACGGAGCTCCAGGACCTCACCGGCCGGGCGGACCTGGCGCGCGAGCGGCTGCGGCTGCTGTACGACGCCGGCGCGGAGATCGGCACCACGCTGGATGTACGGCGCACCTGCGAAGAGCTGGCCGAGTTCGCCGCCGCCCGGCTCGCCGACCATGTGAGCGTCGATCTGGCGGAGGCCGTGCTGCGCGGCGAGGAACCGAGGTCGACGGGTGCGGACGTCGACATGCGGCGGGTGGCGCTCGCCGGGACGGGGGACGGCGTCCTGTACCCCGTGGGGCATCCGATCCGTTTCACACCGCAGACCCGGATGGGCGTCGGGCTCGGCCGGGGGGATGCGGTGCTGGAGGAGGACCTGACGACGTTCTCCGGCTGGCAGCTCCAGGACCCGCAGCGCGCGCCGCTGCTGGTGGGCGCCGGGATGCACTCGATGATCGCGGTGCCGCTGCGGGCGCGGGGCGTGGTGCTGGGGGTCGCGATGCTGTGGCGCTCAAAGACCGCGGAGCCGTTCGAGGAGGAGGACCTCTCCCTCGCGGAGGAGCTGGTGGCGAGGGCCGCGGTCAGTGTGGACAACGCCCGGCGGTATTCGCGCGAGCACACGATGGCGGTGACGCTCCAGCGCAGTCTGCTGCCGCGGACGCTGCCGGAGCAGGACGCCCTGGACGTGGCCTACCGGTACCGGCCGGCGCAGGCCGGCCTCGGAGGTCTCGGCGGGGTGGGCGGCGACTGGTTCGACATCATCCCGCTGCCCGGGGCGCGGGTCGCCCTCGTGGTCGGCGACGTGGTCGGGCACGGTCTCCATGCCGCGGCGACCATGGGGCGGCTGCGGACGGCCGTGCACAACTTCTCCAGTCTCGACCTGCCCCCGGACGAACTCCTGTGGCATCTCGACGAACTCGTGGCACGCATCGACCGGGACGAGACGGACGAACGCGAGGAGGCCGGGGTCACCGGCGCCACCTGCGTGTACGCGATCTACGACCCGGTGTCCGGGCGGTGCAGCATCGCGCGGGCCGGCCATCTCCAGCCGGTGATCGTGCACCCGGACGGCAGCGCGGAGTACGCCGACGTGCCCGGCGGGCCGCCCCTGGGACTGGGGGGCATGCCCTTCGAGACCCTGGACATCGATCTGGCCGAGGGCAGCCGCCTGGTGCTGTACACCGACGGTCTGGTCGAGGACCGGGCGCGGGAGATCGACGAAGGGCTGGAGCTGCTGCGGCGCGCGCTGGAGCGCCACGCCGGACTCGCTCCGGAGGAGATGTGCGAGCGGGTGCTGGCCGGTCTGGTGCCGGAACGTCCGCGTGACGACATCGCCCTGCTGGTGGGGCGTACGCAGGTGCTCGCGGACGACCGGGTCGCCCGGTGGGAGGTGCCCGCAGAACCGTCGGCGGTGCGGGGGGTGCGGGCGGCGGTGTCCCGGCAGCTCGGCGAGTGGGACCTGGACGAGGCCGTCTTCACGGCGGAGCTGATCCTCAGCGAGCTGGTCACCAACGCGATCCGCTACGCCGCCGGCCCGATCCGGGTGCGGCTCATCCGTGACCGGGCTCTGATCTGCGAGGTGTCCGACCAGAGCAGCACCTCGCCGCATCTGCGGCAGGCCGCGGGCACGGACGAGGGCGGCCGTGGCCTGTTCCTGGTGGCGCAGTTCGCCGAGCGGTGGGGCACCCGGTACACGGGCAACGGCAAGGTGATCTGGGCGGAGCTGCCGCTCACACCGGGAGGGGCCGTGCTGCCGGACTTCCCTGCGCTCTGACGGCACCGGCGCGGGGCGGGCCGGCCGGTGCACCGGCGCGGTGCGGGCGCTGTCCGCCCCGGGCCGGACAGTGCTCGGACACAGCCGACGCGGCGGTGCGCGGCCTTCCGGCGGCTCCCGGCACTCACCCGCGGACAAGAAAGGGACGCCGACTGCTGCCCCGGCGACAAGAAACGGTGCCCCGGACCGGCCCCGCGCGGAAAGCGGCGGACCGGTCTTGCCTGCCTGGTTACCCGTGCGTAACGTCATCGGCGCACCGCAGGCCGGAGGCGTTCGTACCCTCCGGCCGCCCTCCGGAACCCGCTCTCCCGGACCTCGCACCCGCGTGGTTCCGGCCGCTGCGTCCTGGCCGGAACCACGACCCGTCGCACCGTTTCCGCGTTCATCCCCGTCGTCCGTGCGCCCCGACGGCGCACCGCCGCACCCTGGAGCCGAAATGAAGCGTCCCAGTCTCCTCCCCACCCGGGGCCGCAGAGCCGCCGCCCGCGCGGGCGTCGCCCTCGCCGCCGGGCTCGGGCTGCTCGCCACCAGTGCCGGTTCGGCGCACGCCGCGCCGGTCAGGCTCGACTACCCGCTCACCGGCCTGACGGTCCTCGAGGGGACGGGCTCCGACCTGGCGCTGGGGCCGGGCACGCTGGAGGTGAACGCGGACCTGAAGCTGGGCACGATGACGGCCAACACCAAACTGCCCGCGGCACCGGGCGAGTTCAACATGATCGGCATCGTCCCGGTCAGCGTCACCACGGAGTTCATCGAGACGGAGCCCACCGTCGGCACGATCGACCTGAAGACCGGTGCGGTGAACAGCACCACCAAGATGACGCTGCGTCTGAAGAACCTCAAGGTCGCGGGGATCCCCACGCCGGTCGGCAGCCACTGCAAAACCGAGGTGCCCGCCGTGCTGAACCTCACGTCCGAGCCGGGCTTCAACGCGCTGCGCGGCGGGGTGCTGAGCGGGTCGTACACCATCCCGAAGTTCGAACACTGCCTGCTGGCGACCCCGTTGATCAACCTGGTCATCCCGGGTGACGGCAACACGATCCGCCTGAACCTGGGCCAGCCGGTCCGCCCGCCGGCCGCGTGACGGTTCCCGTTCCCGCCGTGCGCGCGCACGGCGGGAACGGGTCTCGGGCACGCTTCCTCACTCCGTGGTCGCGATGTAGTAGACGTTCAGCGGATCGTCCTCGACGGTGCGGACGTCGACATGGCCGAAGCCCGCCTCCTCCAGCATTCGCAGCGCGGTCTGCCGGCCCCAGAGCGTGCCGAGTCCGGCGCCGCCGACGCCGAGCGACGTCGTCATGCAGTAGAAGACGCTGAAACCGTAGAGCGCGGGCCCGAAGGGGTGTCCGGTGTTGTCCTCCAGGTCGCTGGAGGCGTCGATGTCGCCCATCAGGAACACACCGCCCCGGCGCAGCGACCTGGCGACGACGGCGAGCGTCCGGGCCGGCTTCGCAAGATCGTGGATCACGTCGAAGGCCGTGACGAGGTCGTAGGTGCCGGTGATCTCCGTGGAGTCGCCGAGGGCGTAGGTGACGTTCGCCAGCCCGCGGGCCGCCGCCTCCGCACGGCCCGCCTCGACGCCGCTCTCCGACTGGTCGAGGCCGCGGAAGGTGCTGGCGGGGAACGCCCGGCCCAGCACGACCGGTGCGTGGCCCTGCCCGGTGCCCACGTCGAGGACGTCGATCCCCGAGCGGAGGCGCCCCGTCAGGCCGGGGACGAGCGGCACGATCGTGTCGACGAGGCCCCGGTCGTAGACCCGCGCGGTCTCCTCCGCCTGGAGTGCCTGGAAGCGCGGGTACGCGGAGTAGGGCACACCGCCGCCCTGCCGGAAGGACCGCACGACCTGCTGCTCCACCTCGCCCATCAGCGCGATGTACTGCATCATCCCGGCGAGGTTGTCCGGGCCGGCGGCCGCGACCAGCGAGGCGGCGTGCTCGGGCGGCAGCCGGTAGGTCCGCCCCTGCGGCTCGTACTCCAGGAAGCCGCCGACGACCATCCCGCCCAGCCACTCGCGGACGTAACGCTCGTCGAGATCCGCCGCCGCGGCGATGTCCGCGGAGGTCGACGCCGGCAGCGCCGCCATGGTCTCGAACAGTCCCGTCTGGTGGCCGACGCTGACCAGCAGGGCGAGCGCGCCCTTGTTCAGGACATCGACGACCTCACCGGCGAACGCCTCCTGCCGCACGGGGTCCGGGGTGCCGGTCCGTGTACCGGGGCCGGTCTGCGTACCGGGGCTCGACATGGCCGCTCCTCTCCACCGGGCGGATGACGCGCCGGCGGAGCCGGCCCGCTCCTTTTGTCACCCTACGCCGGTATCACGCGCTCCACCCCGAGGGGCCTTCCCCCGGGCGCCGGGGCGGCGCCTCCGGTCGCAGGACGGGGAGTTCCAGCTCCGGCCTGTCCCAGCGCACCGCGGGCGGCGCGGCGGGCACGGTGCCGGTCCTGCGGGCTCCCATGCCGAGGTAGAAGCCCTCCGACGGCGGGTGGGAGACGATCCGGACGGCCGTCAGACCGGCCTCACGGGCCCGCCCGGCGAGATGGCCGACGAGCAGCCGCCCGATGCCGAGGCCCTGCGCCTCGTCGGCGACGAACATCAGGTCCAGCTCGGGCGGGGAGAGCACCAGGGCGTAGAAGCCCCGTACCCGCTCGTCCGCTCCGACGGCGACGAACACCTGGTGCGCCTCGATGTAGGCGGGCCCCACGGTGTAGCCGTCCACCATCGCCGCCCAGTGCCCCGCATAGGCGCCCGAGGTGCGCACGATCCGGGTGAGGCGGCGGGCGTCGCGCGCGGTCGCCCGGCGGATCCGCACGGCGTCGCCGCCGTGGCGTGCACGGCCGGCCGGCGTCAGGGGCGCTGTCATGGTTCGAGTATGCGGCCCGGCCCGTGGCGGTCTCCGTATGTCCCGGTCCGCGGGCCTTCCGTGCGGGCGTGCACGGAAGGCCCGTGGGCCGTCCCCGCGTGGCGGGTCCGTGCCGGGGCCGGACGGCCCCGGCACGGTGGCGCCGGCCGCCGCCGCGCTCAGGCGCGCCAGTAACCGAGGGCGTGCACACGCTCCTTGGGGAGGGCGAGCTCCTTGCGGGCGAACGCGTTCAGGCTGCGCGTCGTCGCGGTGTCGCAGGCGATCCACAGGTAGGCGCCGTCGTGGCCGGCGGCGAGGGCGGGCAGGGCGGCCCGCACCTCCTCGACGAGGTGGGCGCCGCCGTCACGGCGCGGGACGCGGCGGACCTCGTGGTGCGCGGGGTCGCTGCGCAGCGGAAGGTCCTCGTCGCTCTCGTGCGTCGTCTCGAACCAGATGGTGGCCGGCGTCCCGGGGACCGCGTCGAGCAGGGAGTTGATCGCCGGCAGCGAGGCGGGGTCGCCGACGACGAAGAGGTGCGGGGGCAGCGGGTCGGGGACGCTGAACCCGGTGCCCTGGAGCGTCGCCTCGACGGTGTCACCCGGCGAGGCCGTSCGCGCCCAGGCGCTGGCGAGCCCGTCGTGCAGGGCGAACTCCATGCTGAAGGTGCCGGCCTGCGGGTCGGCGTCGACGAGGGTGTAGGCCCGCTGGTGGGGCTTGTCGCCGTTCTCGAACCAGACGCGCACCCACATGGTGGGGTGGACCCCGGTCCGTGCGAGCATCCCGCCGTCGGTGAAGTGGATCCTGCGGTAGTGGTCGGTGACCTCTTCCGCGCCGGTGACGGTGAACGTGAAGTCCTTGCCGCGCATCAGTCTGAGGACGACGCCCTCCCAGCCATGCCCCACTGCGCTCTCCTCGCGTCTCGTACCGGGCCGCGGCCGGCCATGGCCGGAGAGCGGTGGCCGGAATTGTTTCTCGAACAGCCGTGCCTTAAGTTAGGTCAGCCTAACCTAAAGAGTGGGATTCAGTGTGAACAGAGCGCTATTCCGGGACCCCTGGGGCATCCCGCACCTCAGGGCCGACAGCCCCGGGGAACTCGCCTACGCCCAGGGGCACAACGCCGCTGCCGACCGGGCCTGGCAGCTTGAGGTGGACCGCCACCGGGCGCAGGGCACCTCCGCCTCGTTCCTGGGCGCGGACGCCCTCGCCTGGGACCGCTTCGCCCGGATGTGCCGCATCGAGGACACGGCCCGGCGCTGCCACGCCTCCCTGTCCCCCGATACCGCGGACTGGATGGCCCGGTACGTGGACGGCGTCAACGACGGCCTCGCCGCGGGGGCTTCCCGGATGCCCCAGTTCGCCGCGGCCGGCGTCGCGCCCGGCCGTTGGGAGGCGTGGACGCCCATCGCCGTCTGGCTGTCGACGCACATCCTGTTCGCCGGCTTCCCCACCAAGCTGTGGCGCGAGGAGGTGGCACGGGTCCTCGGCGACGACCGCGTCGGCCTGTTCGCGACCGACGGCCCCGGCACCGCGGGCAGCAACGGCTGGCTCGTACCCGGCGACCGCACCGCGTCCGGTGCCGCCCTGATCGCCGGCGATCCGCACCGTTTCATCGAGGACCCGGGCATCTACCAGCAGATCCGCCTCGCCTGCCCCGAGTTCGACGTCGTCGGCCTCGCCGTGCCCGGCATCCCCGGCATCGCGCACTTCGGGCACACCGGGTCGGTGGCCTGGGCCATCACCAACGCCATGGCCGACTACCAGGACCTCTACCGGGAGCGCCTGCGAAGACGGGGACCGCTCGTGGAGGCCCTCGGCCCCGACGGCTGGCGCCCCGCCGCCGTGCACACCGAGGTGATCGAGGTCGCCGGCGAGGACCCGGTCACGGTCGAGGTCGTGGAGACCGAACGCGGCCCGGTCGTCGCCGGGGACGCCGACAGCGGCGAGGCCATCAGCCTGCGCTGCCCGGCCCGCGCCGACGGCGACATCGGATTCGACGCCCTCCCGGCCCTGCTGCGCGCCCGGACCGTCGCGGACGTCGACCGGGCCACGGACCGCTGGGTCGAGCCCGTCAACGTCGTCCAGGCCGCCGACACCGAGGGCGGTCTGCTCCACCGGGTGGCCGGCCGGGTGCCGCGCCGTCACCCCCTCAACCGGCTCCGGGTGGTCCCCGCCTGGGAGGCACGGCACGCCTGGACCGGCACCTACGAGACCATGCCGCGCGCGGCCGTCGACGGTGTCGCCGTCATGGCCAACCAGCGCGGCATCGCCGCCCCGCTCGGCGTCGAGTTCGCCCCCCGCCACCGGGCGGCCCGCATCCGCGAACTCCTGGACGCCTCCGACACCTGGACGGGCCCCGCCATGGCCGGAGTCCACACGGACACCCGGCTGGGTTCGGCCGAACCGCTGCTCGCCCTCCTCGCCGGCGTCGACGGCCTCTCCCCCGCCGCCGTCCGGCTGCGCGAGCGGCTGCTCGCCTGGGACCGGCACATGGCCGCCGACAGCGAGGAGGCCGCCGCCTTCGCGGCCTTCCGCTCGGCCGTGGTGCGCAAGGTGGCCGCCCTGCCCGCCCTCGCGCCCCTGGCCGGCGTCCCCTCGCTGCCCGAGGTCTTCCGCCCCTGGCTGGCCCTGGTGCCGCGCGTCGCCTACGCGCTCGAACGGCTCCTCGCCCCGGACGCGCTGCCCGGGCTCGACACCCGGCGCGTGGTCCGCGAGGCGGCCGAGGAGGCCGCCGCCCTCGACACCGGGATCTGGGGCGACACCCACCGGCTCGCGCCCTGGCAGGCGCTGCCCGACCCGCCCGAGAACGGCTGGCCCGCCCTGTCCGGGGACTTCGACTGCGTGCTGTCCACCTCCAGCGTGCCCGGCATCACCGACCTCAGCGCACGCGGCCCCTCGGCCCGGTACGTGTGGGACCTGGCGCGCCGCGAGGACAGCCTGTGGATCGTCCCCCTCGGCGCCTCCGGCGCCCAGGGCGATCCCCACCAGCGTGACCAGCTGCCCCTGTGGGCGGCCGGAGAACTCGTCCCCGTGATCACCGACTGGGACCGCCTGACCGAGGAGAAGCAGATGACCGAGCCCGCGGCCCGCCCCCGGAAGGCCGTGCACGAGCAGCACGCCGAAGGGTTCGGCACCGTCCGGGTCCTGCCGCTGGATCCGGTGGCGGACCTGGAGGTCGTCCACGGCTGGGTGAGCGAGGAGCGGGCCCGCTTCTGGGGCATGGTCGGCCACACCCCCGAGCAGGTGCGGGAGATCTACGAGTACGTGGACACACTCTCCACCCACCACGCCTTCCTGGTCCTCCTGGACGACGAACCGGCCGCGCTCTTCCAGACCTACGAGCCGGACGCCGACCCGGTCGGCGAGTGCTACCAGGTCGAGCCCGGGGACTTCGGCGTCCATCTGCTGCTGGCGCCCGCGGCGGGCGGGAGCCGGCCCGGCTTCACCTGGGCGCTGATGCAGGTGCTGATGGCGTACTGCTTCCGGGACGAGAAGCACCTGCGGATCGTCGTGGAACCGGACGCCCGCAACGAGAAGGCGATCGAGCGGATGCTCCGCTCCGGGTTCGTGCGCGGCCCGGTGATCGACAAGCCCGAGAAGCGGGCGCTGCTGGCCTTCCTCCCCCGCGAGGTCTACGAGCGACACGTCTGAGCGGGCGCACTCCTTCGCCGACCCGCCCCGGCCGGGGCGGGTCGGCCGTGGAACCGGCCCCCCGGGTGCGACGGCTCAGGCCGTGGCGGGGAGGAAGTCCGCCACCGTCGCGGCGAACTCGTCGGGGGCGGCGATCCGGATGCCCAGCTGCTCCGCCTTCTCGCGCTTCGAGCCCGCGCCCTCGCCGGCGACCAGGAGCGAGGTGCGCTTGGAGACGCTGGAGGAGGATCTGCCGCCCGCGCGCTCGACGAGTTCGTTCATCTGGTTGCGGGAGAGCTTCTCCAGGGCGCCGGTCATCGCGCCGGTGACCACGACCGTCATGCCGGCCAGCGGCCCGGCGGCGCCCGGTTCGGACCCGCCCTCCTCCGCGGGGGCGTCCGCCGGTGCGGGCGCGGGGGGCGTGGCCCCCGGCTCGGTCATGTTCACACCGGCGGCGACCAGCCGGTCGATCAGCGGGGCCAGACCGGCCAGTTCGTCGACGACCATCCGGGCCTTCTCGACACCGATGCCCTCCACCTGCTGCAACTCCTCGGCGTCCGCGGCCCGTATGTGCGCCATGTCCGCGAAGTGCCGTGCGATGCGGCGGGACATGGAGCGCCCGGTGCCGCGCACCCCGAGGGCGCAGAAGACCCGCGACAGCGGGCGTCCCTTCGCGTCCTCGATCGCCGCCAGCAGGTTGTCGGTGCTGGTGGCGCCCATCCGCTCCAGGGTCAGCAACTGCTCCCGGGTGAGCGCGAAGAGGTCCGCCAGGTCCGTCACCAGCCCGGCGTCCACGAGCTGGACGACACGGGTGGCGCCGAGACCCTCGATGTCCAGCTGGTCGCGGCCGGCCGCGTAGGAGACGGAGGCCACCACCCGGCAGTCGCGGCCGCGCTCGCAGCGCCAGCGCTGCTCGGACGTGTCGATGCCCGAGCCGCACTGCGGGCAGACCTCGGGGAACTCGACCGCCCGCTCGGCCCCGGTGCGCAGGTGCGCGACCGGCGCCTCGATGCGCGGGATGATGTCGCCCGCCTTGTAGACCATGACCCGGTCGCCGATGCGCAGGTCGCGCCGGGTGATGTCGGCCGGGTTGTGGAGGGTGGCGTAGGTGACGGTCGAGCCGTCGATCTCGACCGGCTCCAGGACGGCCCGCGGCGCGATGATGCCCGTGCGGCCCACGTTCCACTCGACGCCGAGGAGGGTGGTGACCTTCTCGACCGCCGGCAGCTTGTAGGCGACGGCCCACCGGGGCGCGCGCGATCCGGAGCCCGCCTCGGCCTGGTCGGCGGCCGGGTCCGCCTTGACGACGATGCCGTCGATGCCGAACGGCAGCGCGGCCCGCGCCGCGGCGATCTCCTCGATCCTGGCCTGGATCTCCTCGACCGTGCCGACCGTCTTCGGTGCGGCCTCCGTGCTCGCGGCGGTGTGCACGCCCAGCCGGGCGACCTCCTCCATGACCTGGCTGTGGGGCAGTTCGGCCAGACGGGCGGCGAGGTCGGGGGCGCTGCCGGGCAGGGCGAGCGCCCCGTACCCGAAGAAGGTCATCTCCACCCGGTACGCGCGGTCCTTGGCCCGCAGGGTGCCCGCAGCTCCGTTGCGCGGGTTGGCGAAAGGGGCGGCGCCGTGCGCGGTGCGGGTGGTGTTGGCCCGCTCGAACTGCTCGTCCGTCATCAGGACTTCGCCGCGTATCTCCAGCGTCGCCGCCTCGGCGAGGGTGCCGGGGAGTCCGAGCACCGTGCCCACGGCGTGCGAGACGTCCTCGCCGGCCGTGCCGTCGCCCCGGGTCACCAACCGGGTGAGGCGGCCGTCCTCGTAGCGCGCGGCGACGGCGAGGCCGTCGAGCTTGGGCTCGACGCTCCACCGGGCGACCGTTCGTCCGATGCGCCGCTCCAGGGAGGCCGTCCAGGCGGTCAGCTGCTCCGCGGAGAAGACGTTGTCCAGGGAGAGCATCGGGACGGTGTGCGGCACGTCGCCGACGGCGGCGCCGCCCGCCACCTTGCCGGTCGGCGACTCGGCGGCGACCTCCTCCGGGTGGGCCGCCTCCCAGGCGGCGATGCCCCGCGCGAGACGGTCGTAGGCGTCGTCGTCGAGGGCGCTCTCGCCCGTCGCGTAGTACGCGGCGGCGGCGCGGGAGGCGGTCGCGACCGCTTCCGCGTACGCCGCGGCGTCGGCGATCTCGGCTGCGGGAGCCGCGGAAACGGCAGGTGAAGTCGTCATGCCCCCATCCTGCCGCCCCCCACTGACAACGGGCCCGGTCACCGTGGCGGGCCGTGGCTCACGCCTGGAACTCGGTGAGGTCGATGGCGTGGATCTGCAGCGGGAAACCGTACTCCGGATGCTGCACCTCGCGCTCCGGCTCCATCCCGAGCTTGCGGGCGACGTTCTCCGAGGCGGTGTCGCCCACCCGCAGGACGGCGACGACCCGCTCCAGACCGCGGTCCTGCAGCGCGAACTCCAGCGTGGCCTGCGCGGCCTCGGAGGCGTATCCCTGGCCCCAGAACTGCGAGCCCAGCAGCCAGCCGATCGCCACCTCGTGCCGCGCGTCCGGCAGGAACGCGGGGACGTACAGGCCGACACCGCCGGCCACTTCGCCGGAGGCGAGCAGTTCGACGGCGAAGACGCCGAACCCCTCGTCGTCCCACTCGTCCTCCCACCGTTCGATCGTCCCCGCCGTCCGGTCGAGGTCCAGGACCGCCCCGTCGTCGACCCAGTGCATCGCCCGGGGGTCGGCGTGGACGTCGGCCAGGGCGGTGAGGTCGGAGTCGTGCCAGCGGCGCAGCCGCAGGCGGGGGGTGAGAATCTCTGTCATGGCACCCATCCTGCCCGACCGGGGGGCGGTGCTCCGCCAGGCGGGAGGGCCCCCGGCCGGCGCGGCCGTTCGAGGGGGCCGACCACCCGTGCGAACAGGCTCTCGAACACCCGGAGAGCCTGTGGCATATGTCCGAGGCACCACCGGATCGAGTGTTGCCAAATGGCTTACGGCACTTCGCCGCCTGTGCAACAGTCGTATCCGGTCCCTGTTCGAGACCTGGCCGTGGCCGCGCCCTGTATCGGAGTTCGAGATGCCGTCCCATGTGTTCGCGGACCGTCCCGCCCAGCCGCCGGAGCGCGGCGCGATGGACGCCCTGATCACGCGTACGCGCAGACTGCGCGGCGACCTGGAGGCGGTGCGTCAGGACGCGGTGGCGGCGGACGATCCCCGGGGCCGCTGGCAGCGGGCGCTGTGCGATCTGGCGGTGCATCAGCTCGACGACCTCGGCAGCCACCTGGACCAGCTACGGGAGGGCCTGCCCGCCGCGGAGGCACCGGCCGACGAGCTCGCGGAGCACGAGGCGGACGCGGCCGCGCGTCCGGGCTCGCTGCTGAGCCGGGTCGGCAGCGCCGAGTGGAACCTGCTGACCGACGAGGTCAGCTGGTCCGACGAGCTCTTCCAGATCCTCGGGCGCGACCCGGCCGACGGTCCGATGTCCCTCGACGAACTGCCGTCCCTGGTCTTCGCGGAGGACCAGGGACTGCTCACCGCCGTGGTGACGGACTGCCTGGTCGACGGGCGTCCCATCGACGAGGAGTTCCGCATGGTCCGCCCCGACGGGCGGCTGCGCACCGTGCACATGATGGGCGAGCCGGTCCTCGACCAGGACGGCTGCACCGCGTCGATGTGGGCCGTCCTGCGCGACGTCAGCGAACTGCGCCGCAGCCAGCGGGCGGTGCGCGACAGCCGGGACTCCTTCCAGCGGCGCCGGCACGCCGAGCTGACCGAGCGCCGGCTCGCCGTGGAGATGCAGGAGGCGGTCCTGCCGCCCTGGCGCGGTTCCCTCCAGTTCCCGGTCTCCGGCCCCACCTCCCTGGACGTCGCCGCCCACTACCTGCCGTCCGCCAACGGCGCGCTGATCGGCGGCGACTGGTACGACGCGCTCCAGCTGCCGGGCGGGGAGTCCCTGCTGAGTGTCGGCGGTCTCACCGGCCACGGTGTGACGGCGACCTCCTCGATGGCGATGCTGCTGGGCGCGCTGCGCGGCATGGCCGTGGCCGGCGTCCGCCCGGGGCAGCTCATGTCCCACCTCAACCATCTGCTGGACACGGCCGCCCAGCCGGCCCTGGGCAGCGGGCTGTGCTGCCGGTACGACCCCGCGACCCGGGTGCTGAGCCGGGCCCAGGCGGGCCACCCCGCCCCCCTGCTGTTCCGCGACGGGGCGGGGTGTGCGCTGGCGACACTGGACGGCGTGCTGCTCGGCGCGACCAGCGCCGCCGCCTACGAGGAGGCCGACGTCACCCTTCGCCCCGGCGATCTGCTCGTCCTGTACACGGACGGGCTGACGGGGACGACGGCCGACGAGGACGCGGCGGACCGGCTGACGGCACTGGCAGCGCGGTTCACCGAGGCCCGGGACGCACAGGAGTGCGTCAGGGTCGTGGTGGAGGAGTTCGGTCAGGGCGCGCGCGAGGACGACGCCTGTGTACTGGTGGCACGGGTCACCGGCTGACGGATGCCCGGCACTCCCCGGCGGGGAGTACGCCGCACCCCTTCGTCCGCGTGACCGGCAGGCACCGAGGCGACCACAGCGGGCACCGCGCGGCGCGCCCTCGCGCCTCGCGTCCGCCCTCTCGGGTCTCCGTACGCCGGGGGTCTCTCAGGTGTCCGTACGGCGGGGCTTCGCCGACGCCTGCTGCGGCATCGACAGCTGGATCTCCTCGCGCAGGTCCTCGATCTTCGCGTAGCCCGCGTACTGCCCGGTCAGCCGGTACATCTCCCGCAGCCGGTCCCACGTACGGTGCGACGAGGTCTCCCCCATCGACACGAGAGCGAGGCGGGCGTAGCGGTCCGCCTGCTCGGGGTCGTCCGCGATGAAGCAGGCGGAGGCCAGCGAGATGTAGTCGAAGATCTTCGAGCGCTGCCGTCCGCCCTCGCGCAGCCGCAGCGCCTGCCGGGCGTGCTGCTGGGCGATGCCGGCCACCGAGGGGTCGTGGTCGGCAAGGGTGCGGTACGCCAGGGCCTGCATGCCGTGCAGGTCCGCCTCGTCGAACAGCTGCATCCAACTGGGCGGCGGGACGTCGGACTTGTCGGAGACGAACAGCTCCTCCGCCTCGCCGAGGGTCCGGCGCATGGCCTGGCCGTGGCCCATCGCCGCCTGCGCCCATGCCTCGATGGTGTGCAGCATCGCCTGTGTGCGCGGCAGGATCTGCTCGCCGGAGCCGGTCCTGGCGAGCTTCATCAGGTCCAGGGCGTCGTCCGGGCGGCCCAGGTGGACCATCTGGCGCGCCGCCCTGGACAGCGCCTCGCCGGCGCGGGGCCGGTCGCCGCCCTCGCGCGCGGCGTGCGCCGCGATGACGAAGTACTTCTGGGCGGTGGGTTCGAGGCCGACGTCGTGGGACATCCAGCCCGCGAGGACGGCCAGGTTGGCGGCGACGCCCCACAGCCGCCGCTGGAGATGGTCGGGGTGGCGGTAGGCGAGCATGCCGCCCACTTCGTTGAGCTGGCCGACCACCGCCTTGCGCTGGAGTCCGCCGCCGCGGGCGGCGTCCCAGGCGCGGAACACCTCGACGGAGCGTTCCAGTGCGTCGATCTCCTGCGACCCGATGGGGGCGGCCTCGTAGCGGTCGTACCCGGCGGAGTCGGCGTACAGGAGGTCGGAGCTGCGGGTGGGGGGCCGGGTGGCGGGGTCGCTCCCGAGCCAGTCGTGCATGGCGCTGCTGAGCGCGGAGCCCGCGGCGAGTGCCGCGCCCGCGCCCACCAGGCCGCGTCGGTTGAGCATGAGGTCCATTCCCGTGAATTCGGTGAGGACCGCAGCCGTACGGTCGGGCGCCCACGGCAGTCCGTCAGGGTTGTCACTGCCGCCCTGTACGTCCCGCCGCCTGCCTGTTCGTCCGCTCCGTGCGAACCCGAGGTCCTCGATGGTCACGACACGACCGAGCCGCTCGGTGAACAGTGCCGCCAGCACCTTGGGCACCGGATCCCGGGGGGACTCCCCCATGTCGATCCAGCGCCGTACGCGCGAGGTGTCGGTCGCCAGCTGCGGATGCCCCATGGCGGCCGCCTGCCGGTTCACGAGTCTCGCGAGTTCGCCCTTGGACCAGCCGGCCAGGCCGAACAGGTCGCTCAGGCGGGTGTTGGGTTCACCGCTCACGTCAAGCCCCCAGGTTCTCGGCTGAGTTGACAGTAACGGCCCGTGATGGGGGTGGCGACTATTCGCCAGGGTTCGCCAGGGTCCGCCAGATGGTGTGCCACCCGCGCCGGGGTGTCAGGTAGGAATGCGCCACCCCGCCCCGTCCGCCGGGGCACATTCCCCAGGGTGCTGCCTCTGGCATATGGGGCGGGGCGCGCACGCAACCTGTCGGCGCACGAAGGGATCTGTATCTCCCATGTACACAGCATCGTCCTCCGTGTCCGCCCCCTCCCGGCTCCAGCAGCGCACCGTCGTCCCGGCAGGCTCCGGACCGTATCCCGTCCCCGCGCAGACCGGCCGGGCCCGCAGGCCCGCCGGCCCCATGGGACAGCCCCTCAGCGGGAGGATCGACTTGTCCGGCCCCCAGGGCGCCCAGCTGCGCAAGGCCGTCGCGTCGGTGCACCGGATCTGTCCGGAGTTCCATCCGGTGCAGGTGCTGCGCCGCAGCGGACGGTCCGTGCTGATCGTGGGGACGACCGGGCGCACGACGGCGGTGGCCAAGTGCTTACTGGACCACTCGCCGGCGTGGGCCGAGCGGCTGAGGCACGAAATAGCTTCCTACCGTGCGTTCGTGCGGCACCGGCCGCCGGTCCGGGCCCCGCGGCTGATCGCCGCGGACCCGGAGAACTGCACCCTGGTCATCGAGCGGATGCCCGGCCGTCCCGCGGCCCTGACCCGGCACCCGGTGGAGGCGCCGCCCCGCGCGGACCTGCGCGCGGTACTGGGAGCGGTCGTCCGGCTCAACTCCTGGCGTCCGCCCGCCGGGATGTTCGACGCCCCGCTCGACTACGGCTCGCGGATCTCGCGGTATCACGAGCTCGGTCTCTTCACGGACCGTGACCTCGGCGACCTCCAGAAGCTGCTGCACGGCGTCGCCCAGGCGGGCGGACGCCAGGGGATGGCGCAGTTCTGCCACGGCGACGCGCTGCTGTCCAACATGCTGCTCTCCCCCACCGGCCCCGTGCTCGTCGACTGGGAGCACGCCGGCTGGTATCTGCCCGGGTACGACCTGGCGACGCTCTGGTCCGTCCTCGGGGACGCGCCCATGGCGCGCCGTCAGATCAGCCAGCTGGCGCAGCAGCAGGGCACCGCGGCGCGGGACGCCTTCCTGGTGAACCTGATGCTGGTGCTGACGCGGGAGATCCGGACGTACGAGACGGCCGTCCAGCGCACCATGCGGGAGGCGTCCCCGGTGACCGCCGCCCAGCCCCCGGCCGCCGGGATGGCCGCCGGGGAGGAGCAGCGGCTGCTGCTGCGGCGGCTGCACGACGACTGCGCGCTCGCCCGCAGGGCGGTGCGCGCGGCGGTCGGCACCCGCTGACGGCCCAGGAGGGCAGGGCCTCCCGTCCGGACCGGGCACGCGCAACCCGCCGGGATCCGGACGAGAGGCCCTGGGCGCGCCGTGCGTCCGGTGCCGACACACCGGACGCATGGCGCGCCGGCGCGTGGGCGTCGCGGCGCACGGCTTTCGTGGCGGGAGCGGCCCAGGTGCCCGGCGGGGCCATTGGTCCACGCCAGTGACGCACCGCAGGCCGGTGGCCCGCCGCTCGGAAAGTGGCCCTGACGCCCCGTCCGAACCGGTGCTGACGTGCGCAGTTCCCGCTGTGGAGCCTGATTGACGGATCGTCCGCGAGCCGCTACCCCTGTACGGGTCCGGCCGCGCACCATCCGTCCCTGGAGGCTGCATTGCAAGGATCCGCCCCCGCACGTCCCGACCGTCCCCGGCACGCACGGACGGCCGGCGCGGCCGCCGCCGTCTCCGCCCTGCTGCTGCCGCTGCTCTCCTCGGGGCCCGCCGCGACGGCCGGTGCCTCCGCGTCGCCGACCGCGCTGCAGCGGGCGTTCGCCGAGGCCGCCGACGAGTACGGCGTGCCGCAGAGCGTGCTGCTCGGTGTGTCCTACCTCCAGTCCCGCTGGGACGGACACGGCGGCGCCGCCAGTGTCACGGGCGGCTACGGCCCGATGCATCTGACGGACGCCCGGACCGCGCTGGCCGAGGCCCCGCACCACACGCACGGCGAGGAGGACGCCCGCGGCGACTCGGCGCGCCCGGTGCGCAGCGTCACCGGCACCGCGCTGCCCGACCCGGCCCGGCTGCCCGCGCGGCTGCGGACGCTGGAGCGGGCGGCCGCCGTGTCGGGCATCCCGGCCGGGGAGCTGCGGGAGAGCGTGTCGGCCAATGTGCGCGGCGGGGCCGCGCTGCTGGCCGACGCGCAGAAGCGGCTGGGGCTGCCCCTGAGCACGGATCCCGGTGCCTGGTACGGGGCCGTCGCGCGCTTCTCGGGTGCCGACGACACGGCGACGGCCTCGGTCTACGCCGACGACGTCTTCGACGTGATCCGCACGGGTGAGGCGCGGACGACCGACGGCGGGCAGCGGATGGTGCTCGACGCGGCGCCCGGCACGGCGCCCGACCGGACGCAGGCCGCGGCTCTCGGCCTGCGGACCGCGGACGCCTCGCGGACCGAGTGCCCGCCGACGGTGGCGTGCGAGTGGATCCCGGCGCCCTACGAGGAGTTCGGGGAGGGCGACTACGGCAATCACGACAAGGGGGACCGGCCGCGGTCGCAGTCGATCGAGTACATCGTGGTGCACGACACGGAGGCCACCTGGGACACCACGCTCCAGCTGGTGCAGAACCCCGAGTACGTGTCCTGGCAGTACTCCCTGCGGTCGTCCGACGGGCACATCGCGCAGCATGTGCCGCTGAAGGACGTCGCCTGGCACGCGGGGAACTGGTACGTCAACGCCAAGTCGGTGGGCCTGGAGCACGAGGGGTTCCTGGTCGCCCCGGACGCCTGGTACACGGAGGCGATGTACCGCACGTCGGCCCGGCTGGTGCGCTACCTCGCGCACCGCTTCGACATCCCGCTGGACCGGCAGCACGTCATCGGCCACGACAACGTGCCGGGCACCACGACCACCACGATCCGCGGGATGCACACGGACCCGGGGCCCTACTGGGACTGGGCGCACTACTTCCGGCTGCTGGGCAGGCCGCTGACCCCGTCCGCAGGTCCGGACAGCCCCGTGGTCACGGTCCGGCCCGCGTACGACGCGCACCGGCCGCTCTACACGGGCTGTGTGCGGGCCGGTGAGGCCTGCGCCCCGCACGGGTCCGGTGCGGTGCGCCTGCACACCGGGCCGGGCGAGGACACCCCGCTGGTGAAGGATGCCGGCCTGCGCCCGGACGGCGCGGAGTCGACGACCGGGGTGAACGACACGGGGGCGCGGGCCTCGACGGGACAGCAGTACGCGGTGGCGGAGCGCCGCGGCGACTGGACGGCGATCTGGTACCTGGGGCAGAAGGCGTGGTTCCACGATCCGCGCACCCGGCCCACCGCGGTTCCTTCGCGCGGGACGCTGGTGACGCCCCGGGAGGGGCTCGACCGGGTGCCGGTGTACGGGCGGGCGTACCCGGAGGCGTCGGCCTATCCGGCCGGTGTGCCGGTCCAGGCGGTCTCCCCGCTGCCGTACACGCTCGGGGCGGGTCAGCGGTACGTGGCCGGTGACAGGACGCCGGGCGAGTACCTGTACGCACCGACGTTCGACACCTCCGTCCACCGGGTGGTGCGCGGACAGGAGGAGTACCACCAGATCCAGTTCGGGCACCGGGTGGCGTTCGTGAAGGCCTCCGACGTGCGGGTGGTGCGGCGCTAGAGGACGCCCGGGGACCGCGGGGTGCCACCGGCCGTGGGGGTCCGGTGGCACCCCGCCCGCACGCCCGGAGCGTGCTTGTATGACTATTCGTCCGGGTGCGTGCACCCATCCGGGGAGGGGTAGTGCTGGGCCGACCACGTACAGTCCGCGCCGCCGCGCGCGGCGACCGGGGAAAGGCCCGTATCCCACATGGCACAGCCCTTCGTACTGCCGGATTTCTACGTCCCGTATCCGGCACGGCTCAATCCGCACACAGAGGAGGCCCGGCGGCACACCACGGGCTGGGCCCGGCGGATGGGAATGCTGGAGGGGTCCGGCGTCTGGGAGGAGAGCGACCTCGCGTCGCACGACTACGCGCTGCTGTGCGCGTACACCCACCCCGACTGCGACGCCGCGACGCTGAGCCTGGTCACCGACTGGTACGTGTGGGTCTTCTTCTTCGACGACCACTTCCTGGAGACGTTCAAGCGCACCCAGGACCGGGCGGGAGGCCGGGCCTACCTGGAGCGGCTGCCGGCGTTCATGCCGATGGACGGCACGGCGGCGATGCCCGAGCCGGTCAATCCGGTGGAGGCGGGCCTGGCGGACCTGTGGACGCGCACGGTTCCGGCCATGTCCCCCGCCTGGCGTGCCCGGTTCGCCGAGGCGACGCGGAATCTGCTCAACGAGTCGATGTGGGAGCTGTCCAACATCGACGAGGGGCGGATCGCCAACCCCGTGGAGTACATCGAGATGCGGCGCAAGGTCGGCGGGGCGCCGTGGTCGGCCGGCCTGGTGGAGTACGCGGCGGGCGCGGAGGTCCCCGCCCGGGTCGCCAGCTCCCGGCCGCTGCGGGTGCTGCGCGACACCTTCTCCGACGCCGTGCACCTGCGCAACGACCTGTTCTCGTACCAGCGCGAGGTCGAGGACGAGGGCGAGAACAGCAACGGCGTCCTGGTGCTGGAGACGTTCCTCGGCTGCACCACCCAGCAGGCGGCGGAGGCGGTCAACGATCTGCTGACCTCACGCGTCCAGCAGTTCGAGAACACCGCCCTGACCGAGGTTCCGGCCCTGTGCGCGGAGGAGGCGCTCGGCCCGGACGAGTGCGCGGCGGTCGCCGCGTACACCAAGGGCCTCCAGGACTGGCAGTCCGGCGGTCACGAGTGGCACATGCGCTCCAGCCGCTACATGAACGAGGGTCTGACGACGGGGACGTCGGCCCCGTTCGGGACGTCCCTCGGCGGGCGGGTGCCGGGGCTCGCGGGATTCGGGACGTCCGCGCTCGACATCCGCACGCTGTTCGGCCGCCCGGCCGAGGCGCGGCTGCGCACGCTCACCCACCGGCCGCGGCCGGTGGGCCCGTCGCTGCTCCCGGAGTTCGACCTGCCGTTCCCGCTGTCGCTCAACCCTCATCTGGAGTACGCCCGCGTCCGGTCCGTCGCGTGGGCGGGACGGATGGGCCTGCTGAACGACATCTGGGACGAGGCGAAGGCCACCGGGTTCGACCTCGCCCTCTGCTCGGCCGGACTGGATCCGGACGCCACCCGTGAGGAGCTGGAACTCAGCGCCGAGTGGCTGACCTGGGGGACGTACGGCGACGACCTGTACCCGATCGCCTACGGGCGCACCCGGGACCTCGCCGGGGCGAAGGCGGCGACCGAGCGGCTGAAGGCATGCATGCCGCTCGACGACCCGGCCGCGGCCGCGGCGGGTGCCGTCACCCCGATGGAGCGCGGCCTCGCCGACCTGTGGGCGCGCACGGCGGGTCCGATGACGGCCGCCGCACGCGCGTCGTTGCGGCACTCGGTCGCCGTGATGCTGGACAGCTGGCTGTGGGAGCTGCACAACATGGCGCAGCACCGGGTGCCCGACCCGGTGGACTACATCGAGATGCGGCGTCTGACGTTCGGTTCGGATCTGACGATCGGCCTCGCGCGGCTGCGGCACGGGGACGGGCTGCCGCCGGAGGCCCGGTCGAGCGGGGTGCTGCTGAGCCTGGAGCACGCGGCCATGGACTACGCCTGCCTGCTCAACGACCTCTTCTCGTACCAGAAGGAGATCGAGTACGAGGGCGAGGTCCACAACGCGGTCCTCGTGGTGCAGACGTTCTTCGACTGCGACTACCCGACGGCCGCCGCGATGACCGCGGGCCTCATGGACTCGCGGCTGCGGGAGTTCCTGCACGTGAAGGAGCACGAGCTGCCGCTCCTGTGCGACGACCTCGGGGTGGACGACCGGGCGAGGACGGCGCTGGGCGCGTACGTGCACGAACTGGAGGACTGGCTGGCGGGCATCCTCCACTGGCACCGCAACGTGCGGCGTTACCGGGAGGAGGACCTGCGGGGCGGCGCGGTCCCGTGGCGGCTGGGCACCCCCGCGGGGATCGGCACGGCGACGATGCGGTGGCCCGCGCGGGCTCAGCGGCCGGGGGTCAGCGTGTAGCTGCCGCCGGCGCGGACGGCGAACTCCCTTTCTCCCGAGGCGAAGAGCGTGGAGCGCACGGTCAGGGTGCCGCTGTGCTCCGCCCTCAGCACGACCCGGCGGGCCGCACCGGCGGACCAGGCGACGTCGAGACTCGCGCCGCCGCGCGCCCGCAGTCCGCGCACCTCGCCCTCGGGCCACGCGGCGGGCAGGGCCGGAAGGATCTCGATCACACCGTGGTGGCTCTGGACGAGCATCTCCGCGATCCCGGCGGTGGCGCCGAAGTTGCCGTCGAGCTGGAAGGGCGGATGGCTGTCCCAGAGATTCGGCAGGGTGGAGCGGCGCAGCTGCTCGCGGAGCATCGCGTGGGCGCGGTCGCCGTCGTGGAGCCGGGCCCAGAGGTTGATCCGCCATGCCTTGGACCAGCCGGTCCCGCCGTCGCCGCGTGCCGTCAGGGAGACCCTGGCGGCCTCGGCCCAGCGGCTGCCCGGGGCGATCTGCCGCCCTGGGTGGAGCGCGAAGAGGTGGGACACGTGCCGGTGGGTGTCGTCCGGGCTGTCGAGGTCGGCCTTCCACTCCTGGAGCTGGCCCCACGAGCCGATGCGCAGCCCGGGGTCGAGCCGGTCCAGCGCGTCCTTCAGACGGCGGCGGAAGCCGGGGTCGTCGCCGAGGGTGCGGGAGGCCTCCAGGGTGTTGGTGAACAGGTCGTGGACGATCTGCTGCGACATGGCGGGGCCCGCGGTGAAGTCTCCGTGCTCGGGCGAGTAGCCGGGGGTGACCACGAGGGTGCCGTCGCGCGGGTCGGTGCGCAGGGCGGCGAGCCAGAACTCGGCGGCCTCCTTCATGACGGGGTACGCGGTGTCACGGAGGTAGGCGGTGGAGCCGGAGAAGCGGACGTGCTCGTAGAGCTGCTGGGTGAGCCAGGCGGCGGCCTCGGGGAACCAGAAGGCGGTGGACCAGTCGTGGACGCCGGTGAAGCCGTACGGATTGGTCTCGTCGTGCACGACCCAGCCCGGGGCGCCGAACATCTCACGTGCGGTGACCCGGCCCGGGGCGCGCAGGGCTTCGACGAAGCGGTCGTACGGAGGGGTCGTCTCGGGGAGCGCGGTGACCTCGGCCGGCCAGTAGTTCATCTGGAGGTTGATGTTGACGTGGTAGTCGCCGGCCCAGGGCGGGGCGACCGAGTCGTTCCACACGCCCTGAAGGTTGGCGGGCAGGGAGCCGGTGCGTGAGGAGGCGATGAGCAGGTAGCGGCCGTACTGGAAGCAGAGGGCCTCCAGTGCGCGGTCGGCCGGGCCCGCCTCACCGGTGTAGCCGGCCAGCAGTTCGTCGGTGGGCCGGTCCGGGAGCCGCTGTCCGATGTCGAGCGAGACCCGGCCGAACAGGGCGCTGTGGTCGGCCACATGGTCGGCCCGCAGCCGTTCGTAGGGCAGCGCCGCGGCGGCGTCGACGGCCGCGGTCACGCCCGCGTGGGGGTCGGGGCCCCGGTACGACGGGTAGGTGTCGGCGTAGTCGGTTCCGGCGGCGAGGACGAAGTGGGCGCTGTCCGCCCCGGTCACGGTGATCGTGCCGTCGGGGCCCGCCGTCACGGTGCCGCCCTGGGCGATCACCCGGACTTGGGCCTCGAAGCACAGGCCGTTGTCGGCGAGCCTGCCGCGCACGGTGAGCCGGTCGCCGTCGGCGGTGACCGTCCGGTCGTCGTGGGGCGAGGTGTGGCTCAGGGTGAAGCCGGTGCTGCCCGGGCGGTCCGCGTGGAAGCGGCCCGCGATCACCCGGGCGGGCCAGGAGGCGAAGAACTCCCGTGTCCGGGTGACGCCTTGGTGGGTGTAGGTGACGCCGGCCAGGGCGGTGGCGAGGTCGAGGGTGCGTCGGTACGAGGCGTCGGGGGCGGCCGGGGCGCCGGGCACCGTGAAGAGAAGGTCTCCGAGGACCTGGTAGGCGCCGTAGCCGCGTCTCGGCCGGCCGAGCGCGGCGGCGACGGCGGCGGGCGGGAGCGTCCCCTCGCTCTCCAGACGTGCCTGCACGGCGGCCAGGGCACCCGGCCCCGGAGCGGCCCCGTTGCCGTGGTCGTAGCCCTCCGCGGAGCCGGGTCCGCCGGTCCACAGCGACTTCTCGTTGAGCGTGAGGCGTTCGGCCGGGAGCGTCCCGTACACGCTCGCGCCGAGGGCGCCGTTGCCGACGGGCAGTGACTCGCGTTCCCAGTCGTCGGCGGGACTTCGGTACCAGAGGAGCGATTCATCGGATGTGTCACCGGCGGACGCAGGGCGGGACCAGTCCCGAATCCCCTGCCCATCCGGGGCCGTTGCACTTTCTGCCGCCGTCATGCCGACACCACCGGCGATCCTGGAGTCATGACCTCGACGCTAGAGGTCCGATGAATGCCTTGGCAAGACGCAAACGAAAACTGCCCGGGGGCACCCGGGCAGCATGGAGGGGGACAGGGCGCTCAGGCCTGCTGGAAGAGCTCCGCGGGGAGCGGCTTGAGCAGCGCGTAGAGATCGTCGGTGATCGGCCGGTCCCAGCTGGCGATGGTGACGAGCACGTTGTCGCTGCGGTCGAACTGGACGCAGGAGATGCGGCTCTCGGAGAGCTTCACCCGCCGCACGATGAGCAGGTTGTCGCCCTGCATCACCGGGGTGTCCTCGACACCGGTGACATGGACGGGCTCGTCGTTCTCCAGGGCGAGCAGCAGCTGGGCGGCCTCGAAGGGGATCTCGCCCTCCTCGACCTCGCGGGCCGGCGAGCCCTCGGGGAGGTTGCCGATGATCATCGCGGGGCCGCGGCCGCCGAACAGGTCGTAGCGCAGGAACACGCCCTGGCAGGTGCCGTCGGGGGCGGGCAGCAGACCGGCGCCCAGATTGCCGGGCCAGTCGCCCGGATCCATGGCCAGGACATCGAAGTCCGGACCCGCGGGAGTGGCGGCGCTGCGGCGGCGGAGAAACGACATAAGCGCCATGGTACGTGTCCGGAGGCACCCGGCCGAGTCGGGGCCGACACCCGCCGGAGGCGCTCCGGGACGCGGCGCGGGAGACGGTGAACGCGGCGTGTCGCGCGGACGTACTCGTGGGCACATCAGGCGTCCGCGGGGAGCAGCGCACCCCCGGGGACCGGGTACCGACAAGGTGAGGACCAGTCCATGAACGACCGTGTCAGCCCTCCGTTGCAGGCCCTCCCCGACGGTGAGGCCGAGCTCCGCCTCGTCGTCCGGCTGGCCTGGGAGGACGTGGCCGCGCTCGGCCGGGAGGCGGGCAGGCTCGCCACCCGGATGCAGCGTCCCGTCAGTCTCGACGAGGCCGCGGGCCATCGCCTGCGCCTCCGCTCCGGCGCCCACTCGGCGCCCGCGCCGGCCCCGCCGGCGAGCCCGGAGCGGTCGCAGCAGCTGCCGCCGCCCGCCACGTCCTCCGTCTCCTCGCTGACGGCCCGCTCCCCGGGGGAGCACGCGCGCCAGGCGATCGAGCAGATCAACGGCACGGCGGGGGCGACCGGCGGCGGCAGGGACACGGCACCGACGTCGGCGTAGCGGGGCGAGGGCGCCCAAGGCGCGTGCTCGTCACGGCCGGCGGGCCGGCGGGGGCGCGCAGGCCGGGCGCCGCCGGGCCGGGCCCGGCCGCCGGAGCGGGCGAGGGCCGGAGGTGAGGGGAACGACGAAGCGCGGCGCCCCGGACCCGTGCTCGGAGCGGGCAGGCCGCGGACGCCGGAGCCCCGAGGTCACCCGTCGGTGCGGTGGCGCTCGTGGTGACGGGCGACGCGGGCGCGGTTCCCGCAGGCCGGCTTGCACCACTCCTGGCGGGGGTGGTCCTTCAGGAAGTACCGCACGCACCGCGGCGCGTGGCAGGCGCGCAGCCGGGACCGGTCGGGACCCGCGAGGAACGCGATCGCCGCGCGGGCGAGCACGGCGGTGAGCGGATGGCCCGCGAGACCGTCACCCGGACCACCCGCGGAGCCGCCCGGACCGATCCCGGAACCGCCCGGACCACCCGCGGAACCGCCCGGCACACCACCCGGACCGCCCGCGGGCACGAGGTCGGCCACGGGCTCGCCGTCCTCGGGCCACCGCAGGACCGGTACGACGGGTACCGCGGCGGCCGCGGCGTTGAGGCGTGCCGTCGCGACGCCGGCCGGCAGCAGCCGGCTCCCGTCCGCCCGGCTGGGCGGCCCGGGGCTCACGGCCCGCGCGAACAGGGAACGCACCGCCGTCCGCAGGTCGCGGACGGCGACCGCCGCCCGTTCGTCCAGCGGCGCCCCGACCACGGCCTCGTCGATGCCGTCGGCGTGGTCCCGGATCCAGGCGGCGAGCCCCTCGGTGTCGGCGAGGTCGTCGGCCACTCCCCCGCGGCCGTCGTGGCGCACGGTGAGGACGAGGTCCAGGACGAGGGCGGATGCGGCGGCGGTCATGCCCAGAACGGTAACCCCGGCCCCGGACGCCCCCGGCAGCCGGTCCGCTCCGTTCAGGTGCGGTCGAACCGGCCGTCGCGGGCGTTGCGGACGAAGGCCGGCCACCCGGCCGGGGTGAAGATCAGCGACGGGTTCTCCGGCCGGCCGCCGTTGCGCATCGCGATGAAGCCCTCGACGAAGGCGATCTGGACGTCGTCCCCCGCACCGGGGCTGCCGGGCCGCCAGTCGGCTCCGCTGAGATCCAGCGCGGGCTTGTCCCGGCCCGCGGGCCTCCGCGCCGTGGTGCCGGTGGTGCTCTCGGCCACGTCCTGCTCCTCCCGCGTCGGTTCCCGGCCACAGTAGCGACGGCGTCCGGTGACGGACAGGGCACCGGGCGGGTGTCGCCGCCCGCGTGCGCCGTCGGACGGTCCGCGCCCCGCGTGCGTGCCGCCCGCGGAACCGGCACCCGGCGCGCCCCGCGGGTGTCAGTCGTCGACGGCCGTCTCGAGGATCTGCTCGCCGTTGAAGAGGCCGAGGCGTTCCCGGTAGAGCTCCAGCGGCACCCCGTTGGGGTCGTGGAGGTAGAGGCTGTCCTCGACACCGCGGTCCGGTCCGAGGTAGTCCACACCCGCGGCGTCGAGCGCCTTGCGCGCGGCCGCGTACTGCTGGGCATCGACGGAGAGCGCGAGGTGCTGGACGCCGCCGACCGTCTCCGTGGCCGGGGGGTGGTCGTGGCCGGGGAAGTCGAAGAAGCCGAGCAGGTTGTTGTTGCCGATGTCGAAGAAGAAGTGGGTGGAGCCCCGGTAGTCGCGGTTCTCCACGATCTCCACCAGCGGGAAGCCGAGGAACTCCTGGTAGAAGCGGATGGTCTCCTCGACG
Source organism: Streptomyces sp. T39 (assembly GCF_008042045.1). Lineage (GTDB taxonomy): Bacteria > Actinomycetota > Actinomycetes > Streptomycetales > Streptomycetaceae > Streptomyces. The sequence continues at coordinate 45,770 of NZ_RDBP01000041.1, read as the reverse complement.
TCGCGGCAGATGAACGCGACATGGTGCACACCGCGCGCGGAACTCACGGGGCGGTCGGCGGGGGCGTGCAGGTAGCGGTCGCGCAGTTCCTCGCGGCGGGCGCGGATCGCCTCCAGCGCGGCTCCCTCGGGCTGCGGCATCACGGACTCCTTCATTCGATCGCACAAGGCGGCGGCCGGACAGGACCGGATCCCGCTTGATTGCGGGATTCAACTTCTCTTCCCCGGCCATCCTCCCGCGATTCGCCCCGGTCCGCCCCGGTTGCGGCCCGCTCCCCGCAACAGGGGCACCGGACGTCCCCCGGACGTACCAGCGGTTCCGGTCCGCGGGACGGCCCTCACCGATGCCTTGACGCGGCCGGGCACCGGCTGAATAACTGATCCCGGACAGCACGACCGAATGATCGGTCGCCCGGTTTGCGACGGAAGTGAGCCCATGACGGACCTGTTGGACGCGGCGGAGCGGCTCGGGCGCGAGGAGCTCGAAGCACTGCAACTGGAGCGCCTGCGCGCCACGCTCCGGCACGCGTACGACAACGTCGGCTTCTACCGCGCCGCGTTCGACACGGCCGGCGTGCGCCCGGAGGACTGCCGTACGCTCGCGGACCTCGCGCGCTTCCCGTTCACCGCCAAGACCGATCTGCGTGATCACTACCCGTTCGGCATGTTCGCCGTCGACCGGTCGCGGGTGCGCCGCATCCACGCCTCCAGCGGGACCACCGGGCGGCCGACCGTCGTCGGCTACACCGAACGCGACCTGGACACCTGGGCCGACGTCGTCGCCCGCTCCCTGCGCGCCGCCGGGGCCCGCCCCGGCCACATGGTCCACATCGCCTACGGATACGGGCTGTTCACCGGCGGTCTCGGCGCGCACTACGGCGCCGAGCGGCTGGGATGCACGGTCGTCCCCGCATCCGGCGGCATGACGGCGCGTCAGGTGCAGCTGATCCAGGACTTCCGGCCCGAGATCATCATGGTGACGCCCTCGTACATGCTCACCCTGCTCGACGAGTTCGAGCGCCAGGGCGTCGACCCGCGCGGCACGTCGCTGAAGGTCGGCGTCTTCGGCGCCGAACCGTGGACGGAGGAGATGCGGCGCGAGATCGAGGAGCGCTTCGCCATCGACGCGGTCGACATATACGGGCTCTCGGAGGTCATGGGGCCCGGTGTCGCCCAGGAGTGCGTGGAGACCAAGGACGGGCTCCACATCTGGGAGGACCACTTCTACCCCGAGATCGTGGACCCGTTCACCGGCGAGGTCCTGCCGGACGGGGAGCAGGGGGAGCTGGTGTTCACCTCGCTCACCAAGGAGGCCATGCCCGTCGTGCGCTACCGCACCCGGGACCTCACCCGGCTGCTGCCGGGCACGGCGCGCGCGTTCCGGCGGATGGAGAAGGTGACGGGGCGCAGCGACGACATGATCATCCTGCGCGGGGTGAACCTCTTCCCCACCCAGATCGAGGAGATCGTGCTGCGCACCGCCCATGTGGCGCCGCACTTCCAGCTCCGGCTGACCCGCGAGAGCCGGCTCGACGCGCTCACCGTCCGGGTGGAGGCGCGTCCGGAGGCGACGGGCGACCAGCGCGCGGCCGCCGCCCGCGCCGTGACGGCCGCCGTCAAGGACGGCGTCGGCGTCTCGGTCGCCGTCGAGGTGGTCGACCCGGAGACCCTGGAGCGCTCGGTCGGCAAGATCCGCCGCATCGTGGACCTGCGCCGGGCCGAGGGCGCCTGAGCGCGCCGGCCCCTCGCCAGGCGCGGAGGCGCCCGCCCCGGCAATGCGGCGCCCCGCGTCCCGCTACCCCTCCCCGAAGCGGTCGCGCAGCTCGCGCTTGAGGATCTTGCCGCTGGCGTTGCGCGGGAGGGCGTCCGCGAAGAGGACCCGCTTCGGGGCCTTGAAGTGGGGCAGCCGCTCGCGGGCGTGGGCGATCAGCTCCTCCTCCGTGACCTCCTCGCGTGTGACGACCACGGCCGTCACCGCCTCGATCCAGCGGTCGTCGGGCAGGCCGACGACGGCCGTCTCGGCGACGGCGGGGTGGGTGTAGAGGGCGTCCTCGACCTGGCGGGAGGCCACCAGCACGCCCCCGGAGTTGATGACGTCCTTCACCCGGTCGACCACGGTGAAGTACCCCTGGGCATCCCGCACGGCGAGGTCGCCGGAGTGGAACCACCCGCCGCGGAAAGCCTCCTCGGTCTCCTCCGGCTTGTCCCAGTAGCCCTCGCACAGCTGCGGGGAGCGGTAGACGACCTCGCCGGGCGTGCCGTCGGGGACGTCCTTGCCGTCCTCGTCGACGACCTTCGCCTCGACGAAGAGCACCGGGCGGCCGCAGGAGTCCATCCGGCCCTCGTGCTCGCCGGGGCCGAGAACGGTGGCGAGGGGGCCGATCTCGGACTGACCGAAACAGTTGTAGAAGGCGAGGCCGGGCAGCCGTGCGCGCAGCCGCTCCAGGACGGGCACGGGCATGATCGAGGCCCCGTAGTACGCCTTGCGCAGCGCGGTCAGGTCCCGGGTGGCGAAGTCGGGGTGGTTCGCGAGGCCGATCCAGACGGTGGGCGGCGCGAAGAGGCTGTCCGCCCGCCCCGCCTCGACGAGGTCGAAGATCTGCGCGGCGTCGGGCGCGTCCAGCAGGGTGTTCTCCGCCCCCACCGCGAGGTAGGGCAGCAGGAAGACGTGCATCTGCGCCGAGTGGTAGAGCGGCAGGGCGTGCACGGGGCGGTCCGTGGCGTGCAGGTCGAGCGCCGTCATGGCGCTGACGTACTCGTGGACCAGAGCGCGGTGCGTCATCATCGCGCCCTTGGGCAGGGCCGTCGTGCCGGAGGTGTAGAGCAGCTGGACCAGGTCCTCGGAGGCCGGCTCGCGGGCGGGGGCGAACGGGCGGGGCGAGGACAGCGCGGCGAGCAGCGAGTCGTCGCTCCCGCGCAGTGCCCGCACCGGCACGCCGCCGGGCAGCCGGGGCGCGAGGGCGGGGTCGGCGAGGACCAGGGCGCTGCCCGACTGGGAGAGCACATAGGCGAGATCGTCGCCGGTGAGGTTCTGGTTGACCGGGACGTGGACGAGCCCGGCGCGGGCGCAGGCGAGGAAGGCGATCAGGTAGGCGTCGGAGTTGTGGCCGTAGGCGGCGACCCGTTCGCCGGGGCCGAGGCCGTGGTCCCCGAGGACGGCCGCCGCGGTGGAGACGGCCGTGTCGAGTTCGGCGTACGTCCAGGTGCGGTCGGCGTAGCGGACGGCGGTGCGGTCCGGGGTGCGCCGGGCACTGCGGCGTACGAGGGAGTCGACCGTGTTGCGGTGGGCGCCTGTCATGGCGTGATCCTCAGTGGCCGGATGACGGGACGTCAAGGGGCGGACGCCGACCGGACGGCGGCCGGGCGACGGGACGTCAGGAGACCGGATACCGACCGGACGGTTGACAGGGGTGTCCGGGTGCTGACTGCATGGGGCTCCGCTGCTCCTCACCCACTGCCGGGAGGCACCGTTGCTCATCCGGACCCGCATCGGACGGCTCGCTCTGGCCGCCGTCGCCCTGCTGACCGCCGCGACGGCGCTGCCGCCCGCGGCGGCGGCCGACGGCCGCGAGCGGCATCCCTCGGGCGGCGGCCTGTCCGCCGTCATCCGCTACACCGAGTACGGCATCCCGCACATCGTGGCGAAGGACTACGCGGACCTGGGCTTCGGCTCGGGCTGGGCGCAGGCCGCCGACCAGGTGTGCGTGCTGGCCGACGGGTTCGTCACGGTGCGCGGCGAACGCTCGCGCCACTTCGGCCCGGACGGCGCACCGGACGGGTCGCTGTCGTCGGCGACGAAGAACCTCGGCAGTGATCTGTACTTCCGCGGGATCCGCGACGCGGGGACGGTCGAGCGGCTGCTCGCCACGCCGGCGCCCGCCGGACCGAGCCGCGAGACCGAGGAGCTGATGCGCGGCTGGGCGGCGGGCTACAACGCCTGGCTGGCCCGCAACCGGATCACCGACCCGGCCTGCCGGGGCGCCGACTGGGTGCGTCCGGTGACGGCGCTGGACGTCGCCCGCCGGGGGTTCGCCGTCTCCGTGCTCGGCGGCCAGGGCCGTGGTGTCGACGGCATCACGGCCGCGGCGCCGCCCGGTTCCGCGGGCGCGGCACCGGCCGCGGCACCGGACCCGGCCGAGGCGGCGGAGGCCGCCCGGCGGCTGTTCGCCGCCGAGAGCGCCGACATGGGGTCGAACGCGGTGGCGTTCGGCGGGCAGGTGACCGCGAACGGCCGCGGGCTGCTGCTCGGCAATCCGCACTACCCCTGGCACGGCGGCCGGCGCTTCTGGCAGTCGCAGCAGACCATCCCCGGGGAGCTGAACGTCTCGGGAGCCTCGCTGCTCGGCACCGTCGGTGTCAGCATCGGCTTCAACGAGCGGGTGGCCTGGAGCCACACGGTGGCGACGGGTGTCACGCTCAACCTGCACCAGCTCACCCTCGACCCGGCCGACCCGACGGTGTACGTGGTCGACGGCGTGCGCGAGCGGATGACGCGCCGGACGGTCACGGTGCCCGTGAAGGACGGCGCCCCCGTCAGCCGGACGCAGTACTGGACGCGCTACGGCCCCGTCGTGACCTCGCTCGGCGCCTCGCTGCCGCTGCCGTGGTCCACGACCACCGCGTACGCGCTGAACGACCCCAACGCGGTGAACCTGCGCGCCACCGACACGGGTCTGGCCTTCGCGAAGGCCCGCTCGACCGGCGACATCGTGCGCGGGCTGCGCCGTACGCAGGGCCTGCCCTGGGTCAACACGATCGCCGCGGACGCCTCGGGGCGCTCGCTGTTCACCCAGTCCCAGGTACTGCCCCGGATCACGGACGATCTGGCGGAGCGGTGCTCGACCCCGCTGGGCCGCGTGACGTACCCGTCGTCGGGCGTCGCCGTGCTGGACGGGGCGCGCGGCGACTGCGCCCTCGGCCGGGACCGGGACGCGGTGCAGCCGGGGATCTTCGGCCCCTCCCGGATGCCCCTGCTCCAGGACGCGCCGTACGCGGAGAACTCCAACGACAGCGCCTGGCTCGCGAACGCCGACACGCCGCTCACCGGCTACGAGCGGGTCTTCGGCAACACCGGCACGCCCCGGTCGCTGCGCACCCGGGGCGCCGTGGAGGACGTGGCGGCGATGGCGGACCGCGGGCGCCTGACGGTGCGCGACCTCCAGCGGCAGCAGTTCGCCAACCGGGTGCCGGCGGCCGGCCTCGCGCTCGCGGACACCGTCCGCGCGTGCCGGTCGCTCTCACCCGCCCCGACGCAGGCGTGCGACGCCCTGGCGGGCTGGGACGGGCGGATGGACACCGGCAGCCGGGGTGCCCTGCTGTTCGACCGGTTCTGGCGCGCGCTGACGGCGTCCGTCCCGGCGGCCCGGCTGTGGAAGGTCCCGTTCTCGGCGGCCGACCCGGTGGCCACGCCGAACACCCTGGACACGTCGCTCCCGCAGTTCGCCGCGGCGCTCACCGGCGCGGTGGCGGAACTGCGCGCGGCGGGTGTCGAACCGGACGCGCCGCTCGGCGACCACCAGTTCGTGGTGCGGGGCGGTGAGCGGTTCCCCGTCCACGGGGGCACCGAGGCGCTGGGTGTGTGGAACAAGATCGAGGCGGGCTGGCAGGCGGCGGCCGGCGGCTACGCGGAGGTCGCCCACGGCTCCAGCCATGTGCAGGCGGTCGGCTGGGACGGCAGCGGCTGCCCGGTGGCCCGCACCCTGCTCGCCTACGCGCAGTCGTCCAACCCCGCGTCGGCGCATCACCGGGACCAGACGGCGCTCTACTCGGGCGAGCGCTGGGTGACGTCGCGCTTCTGCGAGCGGGACATCCTCGCCTCGCCGGAGCTGGAGGTGGTCCGGGTGCGCGAGCGCCGCTGACCTGCGGCAGCGGTGGGCCCGTGGCCGGGGACGCCCGGTCGCGGGCCCACGCGTCCGCGGGGCACGAGCGCACGGGTTCACGGAATTCGTGCGTCACGGGCTCGTGCGTTCACGGGCTGACGGCCAGGAAGACGAAGGCCGCGAGGATCGCCAGGTGCACGCCGCCCTGGAGGGGCGTCGCCCGGCCGGGCACGATGGTGAGCGCGCCGGTGACGACCGTCAGGGCGAGCAGCACCATATGGGTGGCTCCGAGACCGAGCACCAGCGGTCCCTCCAGCCAGATCGTCGCCAGGGCGATGACGGGGATGGTCAGGCCGATGCTGGCCATCGCCGAGCCGAGGGCCAGGTTGAGGCTGGTCTGCACCCGCTCGCGCCGGGCGGCCCGCACGGCGGCGAGGGTCTCCGGCAGCAGCACCAGCAGGGCGATCACCACGCCGACGACGGAGTGCGGCATCCCGGCGGACTCCACCCCCGACTCGATGGTGGGCGAGACGGCCTTGGCGTCGCCCACCACGGCGACGAGCGCGACGAGCAGGAGCACGAGGCTGGTGATCGCGGCGGCGCGGGTGGGGCTCCCGGCCCGGTTCGCCGCCTCCTCGTCCTTGAGCTCGCCGTCATGGGTGACGGACAGGAAGTACTCCCGGTGGCGGACCGTCTGGACGGCGACGAACAGCGCGTACAGCCCCAGGGAGGCGATCGCGGCGAAGGTGAGCTGGGCGGTGGAGAACTCGGGCCCCGGCTTGCTGGTGGTGAACGTGGGCAGCACCAGGCTCATGGTCGCGAGGGTGGCGACGGTGGCGAGCGCGGCCCCCGACCCCTCGGCGTTGAAGACGGCGACACGGTGGCGGAGCGCGGCGACGAGCAGGGACAGCCCGACGATCCCGTTGCAGGTGATCATGACGGCGGCGAAGACGGTGTCCCGGGCCAGGGTGGCGGACTTCGCGCCCCCGTCCACCATCAGGGTGACGATCAGGGCCACCTCGATCACGGTGACGGCGACGGCCAGCACCAGGGAGCCGAACGGTTCCCCGACGCGGTGGGCCACGACCTCCGCGTGATGGACGGCGGCGAGCACGGCCCCGGCGAGACAGAGGGCCACCACCACGACGGCGAGCGGTGAGAGGTGGCGTCCCCAGCTGAGCACCAGCGCGACGACCGCGGCCAACGGCACCCAGACGGTCCACCGGCGCATGAAGGACATCAGGCTCACCGCGCTCATGCGGGCAAGGCTGCCAGCGCCCGGCAGCGTGCGCGCGACGAGAGGCCGGCCGGACCAGGCACCACGGGGGCCGCGCCCTCCCCGGCGCTCGGGCCCGTGGGTGCGTCGCGCCCTTCTCTGACAGGGCATCACCTTCGCCGGGATGGTTGACAGTCCACCGACACTGCAAGAAAGCTTCACGTGTCGCCGAAGATCCGAAAGATACTTTCAGGGAGGATTCCGGATGACCGAGGACGCAGCGCACAGAGGGAGTGGAGCCATCAGCCGACGAGGACTGGGCCGCGGGGCGATGGCCCTGGGAGGGGCGCTCGCACTCGCCTCCGTGCCTTTCGCGGCGACGGCGGCCGGCCCCGCGGCCGGCTCCGCTGCAGGCGGCGGTGCGGGGCCGCACCTGGCGACCCTGCGGCGCGGCACCCCCGCGCGGGCGGGGCTGCTCGCCCCGCATCTCGACCGCCTGGTCACCGACGCCGAAGCGTTCCTCCAGCCCTCCCCCCGCCGCCCCTGGTACGCGGGAGCCGTCCTGCTGGCCGGACGCGGGGGCACGGTCGCCCTGCACCGGGCCATCGGGAAGGCGCTGCGCTACTCCGCCTACGACGAGGCGACCGACACCGGCGTCGAGCTGCCCGAGGACCGGCAGATCCCGATGCACGAGGACACCGTCTTCGACCTGGCCTCGGTCTCCAAGCTGTTCACCTCGATCCTCGCCGTGCAGCAGATCGAGCGGGGGACGCTGGAGCTGGAGGCGACCGTCGCCGCGTACCTGCCCGAGTTCGCCGGGGGCGGCAAGCAGGACATCACGGTGCGCCAGCTGCTGACGCACACCTCGGGCTTCCGCTCCTGGATCCCGCTCTTCAAGGAGCCGACGCAGGAGGGGCGGCTGCGGCTCCTGTGGAACGAGGCGCCGCTGAACCCGCCGGGCACCCGCTACCTCTACTCCGACCTCAACCTGATCTCGCTGCAGCTGGTCCTGGAGAAGATCACCGGCCGCGCCCTGGATGCGCTGCTCCACGACGAGATCACCGCTCCGCTGGGGATGCACCGCACACGCTTCAACCCGCCCGCCGAGTGGAAACCGCGCATCGCCGCGACGGAGGACGCCCGGCTGCCCTGGTCCGGCCTCGACCGGGGGCTGGTGTGGGGCGAGGTGCACGACGAGAACGCGTACGGCTTCGGCGGGGTCGCGGGCCACGCCGGGGTGTTCTCCTGCGCGTGGGACCTGGCGGTCCTCGCCCGCACCCTGCTGAACGGCGGCGGCTACGGCCGCGCGCGGATCCTGGCCCCAGAATCGGTCGAGCTGATGTTCACCGATTTCAACACCGACTTCCCGGGCGACGAGCACGGCCTGGGCTTCGAGCTCTACCAGCACTGGTACATGGGGGCGATGGCCACCCCGCGCACCGCGGGACACACCGGTTTCACCGGGACCAGCATGGTGCTCGACCCGACCACCGACTCGTTCCTGATCGTCCTCGGCAACTCGGTCCACCCGGTGCGCAGCTGGCGTTCCGGCAGCGCTCCGCGGGTGGCGGCGGCCGACGCCATGGCCCGCGCGGTCCCCGTGCGGCCCGCGCGGGGACGCACCGCCTGGTTCACCGGCACGGCGAACGGCACCACGGCCACCCTCACCCTGCCGCCCGCGGGGCCGGGCGCGGCGCGGCTGCGCTGCTCCCTGTGGTGGGACACCGAGCCGGGCGCCGACGCCGTCTTCCTGGAGGCGTCCGCGGACGGCGGGGCGACCTGGCAGCCGGTGCCGTTCGTGACCACCGGGCCGGACGGCACCGCGCGCACGCACGAGGGCGGCACGGCCACCGGCTGGTCGGGCCGGGTCTGGCACGGCGTCACGGCCGACCTGTCGGCCTGGGGCGACGCGCCGGTGGCCGTCCGCTGGCGCTGCGCCACCGACCGGCTCTACACGGGCCGGGGCGTGTACGCGGACGCCCTGCGCGTCGAGGACTCCTCCGGACGCCGCCTCTTCGACGAGTCGCGGCCGTCCGACACGGCCCGGATCCGGGCCACCGGCTGGGTCCCGTCACGCGACTGACGGGCGCACCGCAGTTCCCGGCCCCTGTGCCACGGCGACCGCCGCGGCACAGGGGCCGCTCCATGGGCCGGCCCGCCCGTGGGCCCACTTCATCGGCTTCGAACGTTCGACGGAGTTTCGTAACACCGCTGTGAAACTTCACATCATCTCGCGGCAGGAGCGCGGCAACCTGCCGAGGAGCGGTGGATCGATGCAGCTCAGAGCATCCGGCCTGCCACCCGAACCGCGCGACGGGATCGAAATGTTTCGAGATCACCGGCGTTGACGCGCCGTTCGGCCGGGGCAACACTCTCACTCGCTCCTCACCCCCTGGACGAAGGGTTCGGATGTGACCAGGAAGTCTTTCGCGCGCCGCGTACTGGCCGCGGGAACGTCGGGGATGCTCGCCGCCGCGGGCATCGTCGCGCTCTCCGGCACCGCGCAGGCGGCAGCGACCACGCTCGGAGCCGCCGCGGCCGAGAAGGGCCGCTACTTCGGTACGGCCGTGGCCGCGAACCGCCTCGGCGAGGCCGACTACACCGCCACGCTCAACACCGAGTTCTCCTCGGTGACCCCCGAGAACGAGATGAAGTGGGACGCGCTGGAGCCGAGCCGCGGCTCCTTCTCGTACGGCTCCGCCGACCGGATCGTCAGCCATGCCGAGGGCCGCGGCATGCAGGTCCGCGGGCACACCCTCGTATGGCACTCCCAGCTGCCGGGATGGGTCGGCTCCCTCGGCGCCACCGATCTGCGCTCGGCGATGAACAACCACATCACCCAGGTGATGACGCACTACAAGGGCAGGATCGCCGCCTGGGACGTCGTCAACGAGGCCTTCCAGGACGGCGGGAGCGGCGCCCGCCGCAGTTCGCCGTTCCAGGACAAGCTGGGCGACGGCTTCATCGAGGAGGCCTTCCGCACCGCCCGGGCCGCCGATCCCGCCGCCCAGCTCTGCTACAACGACTACAACACCGACGGCGCCAACGCGAAGAGCAACGCGGTCTACGCCATGGTCAAGGACTTCAAGCAGCGCGGTGTGCCCATCGACTGCGTCGGCTTCCAGTCCCACTTCAACGCCCAGTCGCCGGTGCCCTCCGACTACCAGGCCAACCTGCAGCGCTTCGCCGACCTCGGCGTCGACGTGCAGATCACCGAGCTCGACATCGAGGGCTCCGGCTCGGCGCAGGCCACCAACTACGCGAACGTCACCAAGGCGTGCCTCGCCGTCACCCGGTGCACCGGGATCACGGTGTGGGGGGTGACGGACAAGTACTCGTGGCGCAGCAGCGGCACCCCGCTGCTCTTCGACGGCACCTACCAGAAGAAGCCCGCCTACGCGGCGGTGCTGACGGCGCTCGGCGGCACCCCGGACGGCGGTGGCAACCCGCCCGGCGGCGGCACCGGGTCCTGCACCGCCGCCTACACCACCACGGCGAGCTGGCCCGGCGGCTACAACGGCCAGGTGACCGTCACCGCCGGCAGCGCGGCGATCACCACCTGGGAGGTCCCGCTGACCTTCACCGCGCCGCAGAAGGTGGCCAACTCCTGGAACGGCACGGCGAGCTGGGACGGCAGCGGCACGGTGCTGACGATGCGGCCGAGCTACAACGGCAGCCTCGCCGCGGGCGCCTCCACGTCCTTCGGCTTCACCGTCACGACCAACGGCGGCAGCGCGTCGCCGCCGGCCGTCGGCGCCTGCAAGGTCTCCTGACGAGCGGTCAGTCCGCCCGGCCCAGCACCGCCATCGCGGCGTTGTGGCCGGGCACTCCGCTGACACCGCCGCCGCGGACCGCGCCCGCCCCGCAGAGCAGCACGTTCGGGTGCGCCGTCTCCACGCCCCAGCGCCCGGTGCCCTCCGCCGCCCACGGCCAGGAGAGGTCCCGGTGGAAGATGTGCCCGCCGGGCAGCCGCAGTTCGGCTTCGAGGTCGAGCGGGGTCTTGGCCTCGATGCAGGGCCGTCCGTCCGCGTCGAGGGCGAGGACCGAGGCGATCGGCTCCTCCAGGTAGCCGTCGAGTTCGGCGAGGGTCGCCGCCAGCAGCCGTTCCCGCGTCGCCTCGTTGTCCTCGGCGAACAGCCGGGCCGGGGTGTGGAGTCCGAACAGTGTGAGGGTGTGGGCGCCCTCCGCGTTCAGTCCCGGCCCCAGGATGGACGGGTCGGTCAGCGAGTGGCAGTAGATCTCGGACGGCGGGGCGCCCGGCACCCGGCCCGCCGCCGCCTCCCGGTAGGCCGCGGCCAGTTGTCCGTAGCCCTCGGATACGTGGAAGGTTCCGGCGAAGGCGTCCGCCGGTTCGACCCTGCGGTCCCGCAGCCGCGGCAGCCGCCGCAGCAGCATGTTCACCTTCAGCTGTGCGCCCTCGGCGGGGGCGGGCTCCGGGTCGCCGATCAGCGCGGCCAGTTCCCGGGGCGAGGCGTTCACCAGGACGTGGCCGGCGCCCACGGTGCCCTCGCCCGAGGGCGCCCTGAACGACACCTCCGCCCGCGCGCCGTCGGTCGCGACCGCCGTCACCTCGTGCCCGACGGCGATCTCCGCACCCGCCGAGCGGGCGGCGGCCGCCAGGGCGTCGGTCAGCGCGCCCATGCCGCCCACGGGGACGTCCCAGTCACCGGTGCCGCCGCCGATGACGTGGTAGAGGAAGCAGCGGTTCTGGGCCAGCGAGGGGTCGTGGGCGTCGGCGAACGTGCCGATCAGCGCGTCCGTGAGGACCACGCCCCGGACCAGGTCGTGGTCGAAACGCCGCTCGATCGCGGTGCCGATCGGCTCCTCGAACAGCATCCGCCAGGCGTCCTCGTCGCCGACGCGGGCACGCAGTTCCTCCCGCGTGGGCAGCGGCTCGGTCAGCGTCGGGAACACCCGCTCGGCGACCGAGCGGGTGAGGCCGTAGAACTCCTGCCAGGCCGTGTACTCGCGGTCGCCGCCGGTGAGCCGGGCGAAGGACTCGGCCGTCCCGGGGCCGCCGACGAGGAGTCCGTCCCCGGCGCGGGTGGGCGTGTACGAGGAGATGTCCCGCTTGCGCACGGCGAAGGCCAGGCCGAGGTCGCGCACGATCTTGCCGGGCAGCAGGGAGACCAGGTACGAGAAGCGGGACAGCCGGGCGTCGACACCGGGGAACGGACGGGTGGAGACGGCCGCTCCCCCGGTCGTCGCACCGCGTTCCAGGAGCAGCACCGACCGGCCCGCGCGGGCGAGGTAGGCGGCGGCGACGAGGCCGTTGTGGCCCCCGCCGACGATGACGGCGTCGTACGAGGCGTGAGCTGGCATGGCCGGACACTACAGGGCCCGGGCCCGATGACCCCGGGCACCGCCCCGGGGTCCGGGGCGGCCCCGGGCGGGGCGGGTGCCCCGCCSGGCGCCGCCGCGCGGGGTCCGGGGCGGTGCGGGGAGGTCGTCGGGCGAGGCGGAGCCGGTGTCCCGCCGGCGGGGGCGGGGCCGGTCGTCAGGCGGGCGGGGCGGGGCCGGTCGTCAGACGGGCGGGGCGCCGCGCWGCGCGGCGACCCGGCGGTAGAGGTCGACGGCCTCGGAGTGGCGTCCGAGCTGTTCGAGGCAGTGGGCCTCGTCGTTGCGGCTGGCCAGGGTGTCCGGATGGCCGGCGCCCAGCACCCGCTCGCGGGCGTCGGCGACCTGGCGGTAGACGGCGTACGCGTCCTGCCAGCGGCCCAGCCAGCCGAACCCGACGGCGATCTCCCGGCGGCTGACCAGGGTGTCGGGGTGGTCGGGCCCCAGCACCCGCTCCCGCAGGGAGCAGACCTCGCGCGCCTCGGCGAGCGCCTCGTGCCAGCGGGCGAGCCGGCCCAGGTTGACGCCGAGGGTGTGCCGGGCGCGCAGGGTCTCCGGGTCGGCGGGTCCGTGCACCCGGGTGCGGTCGTCGACGAGCCCCCGGTAGAGGTCGAGGGCCTCGGCGCTGCGCCCCAGCCGGCCGAGGCTGATGCCCACCTCGTAGCGGGCGGCGAGGGTGTCGGGATGGTCGGGGCCGAGGGTGGCGGCTCGGGCCTCGGCCACCTCCCGGTAGGTGCCGAGCGCCTCGGTCCAGCGGCCCAGCCTGCCGAGTGTGCAGGCGACCTCGTACCGGGTCGCCAGGGTGTCGGGGTGGGTGGCGCCGAGGACGCGGGCGCGGGTGTCGGCGACCTCGCCGGCCATCCGGCAGGAGTCCTCCAATCGGCCCAGCCGGCTCAGGTTGAACGCGAGGTTGTGGCGGCAGCGCAGGGTGTCGGGATGGTCGGGGCCCATGGTGCGGGACCGGGACTCCAGGACGGACTCGTAGATCCGGTGGGCCTCCTCGTGCCGGCCGAGCCGGCCGAGTACGTAGGCGGCCTCCTGCCGGGCGGCGAGGGTGTCGGGATGATCCGGGCCGAGCGCGCTCCCGCGTCCGGCACCGACCGCGGAGAACTCGGCCAGGGCCTCGGCCGCGCGGCCGGTCCTGCTGAGGCTGAAGGCGACCTCGTAGCGGCTGGCGAGGGTGTCGGGATGCCCGGGGCCGAGCAGCGCGGCGCGCTCCGCCGCGACCGACCGGTGCACCTCGCCGGCCTCGTCCCAGCGCCCCAGCCGCCCGAGGCTCAGACCGGCGTCGTGCCGGCCGGCGAGGACGGCGAGCAGTTCGGGCGGCGGGGTGGGGCGCCCCTGCGCCTGCGGCCCCGTCCCGCCCGGCGCACCGACACCGCCGGGCCCGGGCAGCGGGGCGGGCGTGTGCGGCCCGGTGAACCCCGGGGCCGGGGCCGGGGTGTGCGGTCCGGTGAACCCCGTGGCCGGGGAGACGGGCGGGTGCGGCGCGAACCCCGTGGGCGGGGAAGCGGGAGTGTGCGGGGCCGTGGACCCCGTGGGCGGGGCGACGGGGGTGTGCGGCGTGAACCCCGTGGGCGCGGCCGGCGGGTGCGGGCCGGTGGCGCCCGTCGGCGGGGCGGGCGGCCGGCGGCCGGGGTAGGAGGTGTCCAAGAGGCCGTGGGCGTGCTGCGCGGGGACCTGGGCGATCACCGGCGGGTTGGTCCAGGCGCCGGTGAGCGCGGCGGTGTGGTCGGGCAGCGGGGGCCCGCCGGCGGGGGTGCCCGCGACCCTGATGCCCTCCGTCATGCCCCGGGTCCAGTCCGGCAGCAACGGCGCGCGGCCCGCGGCCGGGCGCTGCGGCGGGAGCGCCGGGTGGGCGCCCGAGTGGCGGGCCGCGCCGATGCGCCGGCGGAGCTCGTCCGCGTCCGCGGGCCGTTGCTCGGGGGTCTTGGCGAGCAGGTCGAGGACCGCCCGCTCCAGGTACTCGGGGATCTCCCCGCGCACCTCCCGCGGCGGCACCGGGACGGTGTCGCGGTGGCCCACGAGGATCGACCAGGTGTCCTCCAGGTCGAACGGCGGTGCTCCGGTGGCGAGTTCGTACAGCACGCAGCCGAGCGAGTAGAGGTCGCTGCGGTGGTCGACGGAGCCGCCGCCGATCTGCTCCGGCGACATGTAGTGCGGGGTGCCCATGGCGATGCCGGTGCCGGTGAGCTTGGAGCTGAGGCCGATGTCCTCACCGAGGCGGGCGATGCCGAAGTCGCAGATCTTCACCGTCCCGCCGGTCAGCCGCATGATGTTGGCGGGCTTCAGGTCGCGGTGGACGATGCCCTGGGCGTGCGTGTACGCGAGGGCGTCGGCCACCTGGTCGGCGATGTCGACGACCTCGTCCACGGAGAGCGGCTGCTGCTTGTTGTCGTCCATCAGCTGGCTGAGGTTTCGCCCGTCCAGCAGTTCCATGACGAGGTACAGCACCCCGTCGTGCTCGCCGAAGTCGTGCACCACGGTCACCCCGCGGTGCTGGAGGGCGGCGGCCACCCGGGCCTCGCGGCGGAACCTCTCCCGGAGCACGTCGCCGAACGACCGGTCGGGCTGGGCCCCCACCGGTTTCAGGCACTTGACCGCCACGCCGCGCCCCAGCGACTCGTCACGGGCACGCCACACCTCGCCCATGCCGCCCCGCCCGATGAGATCGAGCAGTCGGTACCGGCCGTGGATCAGCCTGGTTTCCGCCATCTCGTGCCGTCGCCCCCGTCGCTGCCGTTCGCCCTCCCCTGACCGTCCAGTATGGCGGTCTGCCCTGTGAGTCCGTGCGGGGTGGGGCGGGTGCCGGGTCCGAGCCGTGCCATCGCCTTCAGGATGTGGCCGGGCGGCAACTGCCAGCGTATCCGGGCGGGGATGCGCCGCAGCAGACCCCCGGTGACGGCGAGCCGGTGCGAGACGGCCGCCGCGGGCGGGGCGGGTCTCCCGTACAGGGCGTGGGCCCGGCCGGGCAGCGAGTCGTACGCGAGGGCGGCGACATGCCGCCACAGCAGGGCGTGCCCGTGACGAGTCGCTGGGGCGCGGCGTGGCGGTCAAGTGCCTGAAACCGGTGGGGGCCCAGCCCGACCGGTCGTTCGGCGACGTGCTCCGGGAGAGGTTCCGCCGCGAGGCCCGGGTGGCCGCCGCCCTCCAGCACCGCGGGGTGACCGTGGTGCACGACTTCGGCGAGCACGACGGGGTGCTGTACCTCGTCATGGAACTGCTGGACGGGCGAAACCTCAGCCAGCTGATGGACGACAACAAGCAG
>NZ_RDBP01000041.1:0-30031 GCF_008042045.1 Streptomyces sp. T39 | reverse complement strand
TCGTCATGCTGTGTGCACTCCTTTGCGGAGAACAGCAGGGCCCGCACGCGCTTGCTTGGAGGCGGTGGCGTGCGGGCCTGTGCTGTGGGCGAGGTGGTGCAGGTCAGAGCCCGTTGGGCTCCAGGGAGAAGAAGACGACGTGCGCCCCGGCGAACGCGGGGTCGCGCATGACGATGTGCTTGCGCAGGGCGAGGAAGACGTCGTGACGGCGGTCGTGCTCGGTCGGGGTGATCGTGCCGTACCAGGTGTCCATGCCCCCGCCCGTCTTGGCGAGGGTCAGCACGTACTGGTGCGAGCCGTGCCGCCGGTCGGCCGGCGCGGGCGCGGGGGTGGTCTGCTGCTGGGTGTGGGTGGTCACGCGGGGACTCCTGTCGGTCCGTCGTGGCAGGGGGTGCACATGCCGAGCGAGCGCGGGATCCGGTATCCGGCGTCCCGCCGGCAGGCCGGGCAGACGCGCTGCGCGGCGTTCGCCTTGGAGAGGGCCGCCCGGCGCGCCGGCGTCATCGGGCGGACGGGCTTGGCCCGGTCGATGCGGTAGAGGTAGGCGATCAGCGGTTCCCGCCGTCTGCGGGGGCGCTGGAGTTCGGCGGCGACGTCCTGCCCGCCGGGCCGAAGCCCGAGAGCGCGGAGCTGGCGGCGGGTGGCGTAGCCGTCCGGGGCGAGCCGCCACCGGAACACCGGCAGCGCACTCACGACGACGCCCCTTCCAGCGCGAGACCGGTGCCGTCGCGGTGCTCCTGGTATCGGGCGGAGACCCAGCCGATGGACCAGCCGCACAGGTCCGCGGCGGCCCTCACCGGAAGCCCTTCACCGAACGCCGCATGCACGACCTGGCGGGCGCCGCGCTCGGGCAGCTT
Source organism: Streptomyces sp. T39 (assembly GCF_008042045.1). Taxonomy (GTDB): domain Bacteria; phylum Actinomycetota; class Actinomycetes; order Streptomycetales; family Streptomycetaceae; genus Streptomyces. The sequence goes on along the minus strand of NZ_RDBP01000041.1, from coordinate 29,174 downwards.
CTCGTTCACGGGCCCACCGGCGAGCAACTCGGCCCGTTCACGGGCCTCGCGCTCGGCGGCTTCCTGCTGCTGCCGGCGGGCCGCCTGCTCGCGTGCCAGGCGCTCGGCTTCGCGTCGCTGTTCAGCCTCACGGGCGAGGCGTTCACCCTCCCGCTGCTGCTGTTCACGCATCTGTTCACGGCGTTCACGGGCCTCCCGCTCGGCCCGCTCCCGCTCGGCCCTCTCTGCCCGCTCGGCACGCCGTGCGGCCTCTTCCCGCTCGGTCTGTTCACGGGCGAGGCGGGCCTCGTGCTCGCGCTGTTCACGCGCCTCTGTGGCGGCGTGCTCGCGTTCCTGGCGGGCCTGGGCCTCGGCCGCTTCCCGGCGTTCCCGGGCCGCCTGCTCGCGTGCCTCGCGCTCGGCGCGCTGCTCGGCTTCCAGGCGGGTGACGGCGGCGGTGATGGCGCGCCGGTAGGCGAGTCCGGTCTCTGCGGTGACGATCAGCAGCAGGGGTGCGACCGCGTGCACGGCCACGCCGACCAGGTCTTTCTTCAACGCGGAGTCGGTGACGTTCAGCGCGAGGGTCATGCAGCCAGTGAGCCAGCGGAGTACGACGGGCCACCGGCCGCCGTCGCCGCCGAGGCGGGCGAGGACCGAGTCCAGCCGCACCACGATGACGACCGCGGCGTCCACCACGAGGGGGAGGATGGGGGCCGTCCACTTCCACCCGTCGGGGGTGTGGGCGGCCATCAGCGGGGTGACGGTGAGGATCGAGTAGAGCATCGCCCCGGCCACGATCAGCCACGTCCCGACGCTCAAAGCGCGCTCGGCTGAACGGATCTGAACAGTGTTCACGGCGACCCCTCCCGCACGCTCGTGGCGGCGATCAGGACGACCGGGGCGGCCGGGTCATCGTCCGGCGTGACGTCCTCGGTCCACTCCCAGTCGGGCCCGTCCGTGAACACGTAGCCGAGCGCGGTGAGCGCCCGTGAACGCTCCTGAACGGTCGGCACGGTCGGGCCGTCGAAGTCGTAGGTCGGCCAGACGGGCGCGCCCAGGAGGACGACGTACAGGCGCCACCGGCCGGTCACCCGGCTTGCGGACAGTTGCGCGGTGAGACTGCCGGCCGCCGTCACGCGGCACCGCCGACCGCGCCCGTGGGGCGGTTGGCCAGCGCCCGGCGGGCGGCGAGCACCCGGCGGCGGGCCCGGCGGATACGGCGCTCGTCCAGCAGCGTGGGGGTGCGGTCCAGCAGGGTGATCCGTGCGTCCAGCAGCTCGACCTCCGCGGCGATGAGCGGCATTTCCGTGTCGATCGCGTCCAGCTCGGCGGCCGTGGGCTCACGGTCCGGATCGGTGGCGGTAACAAGCATCTGACGTGCGACGATGGACTTCATGAGTCGTGGTCTCCCTAACAGGTTTCACGGCTCGACAGCGGCCCCGGAGTTGCACCTCCGGGGCCGCGCGCCGTGCATGGGCGGATGGGTCAGACGGTGGCGATGAGCAACGCTGCGACCAGCAGCCACAGGTGATGGAAGGACTGGTCCAGCGCATAGGCGCCGGTCCCGATGTGCGGGTTGTCGTCCCGGCCCGGGCGCGGAGCTCCCAAGCGGTAGAACTCGCCCTTGCCCGTCACCGCGGCGAGTCGGGCCAGCGTCGTGCGCCGGTCCGCCCAACCGTGCGACAGGGCGTCCACGGCGAGCCCGGCGACCACGCCGGCCGCGGACAGCCCGAGGCCGAGCAGCCACCCGGCAGCGAGCAGCAGCACGCCCTTGGTGGTAGTGAGGGTGGCGACGTGCCGTGCGGCGGCGAGGCGCCCGGGCCAGCCCGGCGCCCCCTTCGTGCACGACTGGTGCGAGGTCTGCACCCAGTGGTCCCCCACCGAATGCCCGACCCATAAGACGACGAAGACCGCAGCGAACAAGGCAGCGTCCATGCGGAAACTCCCAGGTAGCAGGGGCGGAACCCTTCCGGCTCCCCTCACGCTGCTCGTACAAGACGAGCAGCGGAGACAACCGGCCGCCGACAACAGGCGGCGGACGCTGGTTGATTCAGACCTCCGGTACGCGTGGTGCCCCTCGCCTCGGGGAGGTCTGGTTCCCAGGGGTGATCGGGGCAGATGCCACGCGGGTCTTAGAGCCGCTGGCGTGTCCCCCTACGGGGTGTAGGGCCCGGGTGTGACGCGGGCCCAGTCTCGGTCGGCTGGTCTCCACTCGCCTCGGCCGGAGGAATCACGACCGTGAAGCTGCGGTGGATCACGCTGTTCAGTTGTCGGAGCTCAGATGCGGTCCCTTCCGGGACTTCCGTGCAGGTCAAGCCAGTGCTGTGCATGGGGAGGGGACCTGAAGTGCTGGGCCGCTCCCCCTCCTTCAGATTGACCTATGTCAATCTGAAGGTCAAGCGGTACTCGCGCTGAAGCGGAGATTGACCTAGGTCCGGTTACTCTCGGAGCCATGGACTCCAGCCCCGAAACGGCCAAGCCGACCGCGAAGGAGATCGCCGCCAGGTTCCGGTCCGACATCGCGGCGCCGGCAGGCAAGTACAGCCCGGGCGACCGACTGCCCCCCGCCCGTCAGCTTGCGAAGGAACTGGGCGTTCAGCTGATGACCGTGCAGAACGCCTACGGCCAACTCCGTGACGAAGGACTGGTGCTCACCCAGCAGGGGCGAGGGACCTTCGTCCGCGACCCTTCGACTCCACTCGGTACTGAGCCGGGTAGCAGTCCCGCGTTCGTCGCGCTTGCCGATGAACTCGGCTCGATCCACGACGCACTCCGACTGCTGGGCGAGCGCCTTGATCGACTTGAGCGCATCGTCGGCAGCGAGAAGCCTCAGCCGGGCTAGTGCCACCAGCCCGCTCTGGTCTCTCGGTTGCTCGCTGATTCCTGACATGCGGAAGAGCATGAAGTCGGAACCAACTGAGGACCCGGACAGAGTGTCCGGGTCCTCTTAGGTTGCAGGTCAGCAGCGTTGACCGGGGTCACTTCATGGCCTGGTCCACTGCGTCCAGCACTGCCGCCCACGGAAGGCCCCTTCCAGCAGGGGCCTCTCGCGGCTCGAAGAGCGGCCACTCAGATCCGTAAACCAGCCGAACGCCTCCAACCCGCAGTGCCTTGATGTGCCCCTCCCATGCCGGGTGACGCGCGTGCGCGGCGTTCACTCGGGGGAACACCACCACCGGCAGACCCTGTGTCCCAATCGCCTCGCCTACCTGAGTCAAAGCTTGGTTGTCCATCAGTCCAAGCGCCAGCTTGGCGATCATGTTCGCTGAAGCCGGCGCCACCACATAGCAGTCCACCGGCGGGTGCGGACGATCCTCACCGGGAAGGCGAGGTTCGTCGCGCACGGCCAGCCCGGTCAGTTCCTGCAACCGCTCGGCTTCACCACTCAGGCGCAGCCACCGGCCGGCATTCGGAGTGAGAGTGACAGCCACTCGCCATCCGCGTTCAATCGCAGGCCGGACCAGCCCGGACCGGAGATGCTCCACGCCGCCGGCCGCCGAGGCGACCACTCCAAGCACTCCGCGTTGCTCAGCCACTCACTGCACCGCCCTGCATCGTTGCGCCATCGCGACCACATCTGACGCGCGCGAGCCTCCTGTGACCGGAGACTGCTTGATCAGGTCGCGCAGCGTCTCTCGAACCCTGGGATTGTTCCGCACAAGCTGCGGCGACGTGAGCTCAGCCGTGCGCAACTCCCCCAACGCTTCGTCACCCTGACCTGCCATCGAAAGAGCACGAGCGAAGTCGATCCGGTGCGAGACGCTGCGCTCCTGCGGCATGTGATCGACATCGATCCGACCATGCGCAACCACATACGACACGTTGTCCAGGTCCAGCTCGATGGACAGCCGATGCAGAAGCACATTCGTCGGACCGAAGCCCGTCTGCCAGTAGTTCTCATCCGATCCAAGGTCGTCCGCCAGCGCATCAGCGCGATCGAGCAAGCCGACGGCAGTCGGACGGTCCTGGTGCCGGGCCGCGGCAACAGCGGCCCGCAGGTAGACCATGCCGAGCAGGCTGAGCGCTTCGGGGTCGCTCTGCTCGACTCGGGTCGACAGCCACCGAGCAGTGGTGTTGCCCAACTCCAGGGCGTCGTCGTAACGCCCGTTGGCCAGTAGCGCATGGGTGCCGGCCCGAGCGGCTGACGCCAAGACGAGGGGGTTGTCGGACTCATCGGCGGCCCTCATGGCGCGCTCGGCAGCGAGCCACGAGATATCCGACTCTCCAATCTTGGCGAGCGTCGTCGCCGCGAGGTGATGCGTCCGGGCGGAAACCGCCCAGCAGTCACGGCAGTCGTCGTCCCGACGAGCAGCACGATCCTCCAGCTCTTGAGCACTCTGGAGAAGCGCCGGCAGCGCAGCGATGACGCTCCCGAGACGCCCGCCCTGGTAGTCGTCCCAGGCGCTTTCCACGCGTACGGCCACCGGGGCCGGCGTTGGGAGTTGCGAGTCGGCTTCCGCACCGAACAGCAGTCGCGACAGGCGACGTGGACTCATGAGAGCGTCGCGGACGGCCGGGACATCGTCCTGGTGCCTGTCGTCCTCGACGAGCAACGTCTGCCCCAGCAGATCGCCGAGAGGTACGCGCATGATGCGCGACAGTTCCGAGAGCATGTCGATGCGCGGGGGCTTCCGCCGACCAGTCTCGATCTTCGCGAGCCAGTCCGTACTGCGGCCCACAAGGCCAGCCAGCACCTCCTGCGTATAGCCGCGACGCTTCCGGTAGAACGCAATTCGCTCCCCGATGCTGAGGTGATCTCCGAGACCACGCATTGCGTGTTGCCTCCCTTTGTCGAGGTGCCGGCCTCACGGTACCGAGTTGCCCGCGCGCCAGGTAGGCACGTTCGAGGCCCTCTAAGGAGAAGGATGGCGGACCCTCAGCACCTCAACCCGGACAGACTGTCCACCTCTGCCATCTGCTCCACTAGCCGATCCACCGACGCGGCAGCCCCCTGAAGACCCGCCCCCACTGGCTTGACAGGTCGAAGCCAGGGCCGTCCCACGATCAGTTCAGTGCCAGCCTCAACCTCTGATTTGCATCAAGTAGGCCGCGCGCGTACCCCACCCCTAGCGACACTAGACCCATGTCCCGTTTACGTCTGAGCACTCCTACCCCCCGAATCTACGTTTGGCGCATAATGCTCCCTATCGGGTTCGCAGCCAACGTATGGGGCAACGAACTCTATAGCGAATCGCGGCATTGGGCTGGCCTGGCGTTGTTCTTCGGCGGGCTAGCGCTTGCCGTCCGTGGCGCTAAGTCCTGGCGAGGCATTTCCAATGGCTGGCAGACTCCAAAACGAATTCGCCTGTGGGCTTCCCTTAAGTGGGATAGCGGATGGAAAAAGTACTGGGAGTCAGCGAAACTGACGGTTTGGGCCATCATCGTCTTAGGATTGCTACTCTACGGCTGGAAAGTGCTCGGCGGGATCCTCAATCAGCCTGACGGGATCACGGTGCATTTTCCCCACACCTTATCAATGATGCTAGCTTGGGGGTTGCTGCCATTCGTCGCACAATGGGCTGAGCCAAACGATCCACCTAGGGCGGTCTTGCTCAAGCTACTCGGGTCAAAAATTTGGCGGGCAGTGATTACTCGAACGGTAGCCAACTGCGCCGGATTCTATTTCGCAGGACTTTCCGTGTACACCCTGACCTTTACCAGTCGCCCGACTTTCCTCGTTCCTGTTGTCGTAACCCTCGGGGTCGCCGCAATCGCTACGGGCCATAAAACATGGACACGGCTGCGCAAATTGTCCACTCAACTATATGGCAACGTTCAAGAGCTCAAGCGGGACTTGGCAGCAATCCCCGGGAATACCGGAAATATAGAGGACAGACTAAATTCCGCACGCAGGAGTTGGGATCTGGTGAGCCTAGATTTATGGACTAACGTTGACACCGGATACGGCCTGCTTGGCACGCCTTTCCTCCCCGGCGACATTGTAGCCGAATTAGCGCTAGCCATGGAAGAGTCAATTGTAGCGCTGGAGCACGACAAGAATGCAGCGAAGGACGTTCTAATCTTTCTGGATGCGATTCAGGAAGCATGTTTCGCAAGAATTGACTCGGTCGCCTGACACCGCGATGCCCGACCCCGCGCTCACTCCATGCAACGCAACCGCGGCTACGTCGCACGCGCATTGAGAGCGAGCGTCGATTGCCGCGCGATAAAACGGCACGCATGGCGCGGAGTGGCCCCACAGTCCCCTCAACCCACCCTCGCTCTAGGCAGAGGCGAGCGTCGGCATCCCAATGCTCGCCCGCTCCACACTGTGCGGTTCGACACCGGATGAAGCGGACCGCTGATGCAGGTATGGAGCAGATATAATGGTTGATCTAAAAGGCTAAGCACGCCTCAGAGCAACTACATTTCCAGGCAATGAGTCATTCGATTGCTTGGCTCGCATCTGCTCAACAGCGGGAGCGCTGCGCTGACCCTCCACGATGCTTTCCATCAGGTCGACAGCCCAACCTGTAAGTGAGGAGAAAAGCTCTGCCGAGGGAGTACGTTCTAGTCCACGCTCCGCCATCGCAGAGATTAGCCTCGGCCGCTCTGGCTGCTGATCCGACCAGCCAGGCTCTTGGATTCGCCAAGTAACGCCAGTGTTTGGATCCCTCCGCGCAGACAGCTGCTTGAAGAGCCCTGTGACGCGATAGTCCTCAATTAGCTCATTATTCTGGGCGTGCTTAATCAGCGCCGCCAAAGAAACTTGCCACCGCCGCTTGAGCGGCATCAGAGATGTGAGAGTAGGACCTTCAGGCCACTCAAGGAGCAGGGCGCTCGATGGATAGAGGAATTCATTTGCAAATCGATTGGCTTCTTCTTCATTCACATCACCAGGCGTTCCGCGATGTAGAACGAGGTGCCCCAACTCGTGTGCAACTGACCACCTGACGCGCTCCCATGAGTTAACCGGCCTAGCGACTATAAGCGGCTGCTCGTGAAAGTCTCCGCCCCACACGCTGTACGCATCATGCTTCGCATCGGGCAATTGAATATCTGCCATCAAGACGGGGATGCCAGCACGCTCAACTGCATGAATGACGTGAGGGATTGGATCTCCCTCTGGAAGATCCAAAGCTGCCCGGGTTTCACGGGCGGCGTTTTCTGGTGTAATGTCAGACTTGACTTTCGCCGGGATCCTCAATGGAGGACGAGTGGCATACGCGCTCAGGTTTTCTAGAAGCTCATAAGACATTTCAGCAAAAGAGGTAAGAGCATCAACCTCTGCCATTCTTATAGACTTCTTTGAGCGAAACAAAAGAGATCCTCGATGGATCGCTTGGCTCGGCTCTTTAGTGAAGAATTCCTCACGGAAGCGCAAATGCTGAGCCAGGGCTCGCAGTCGCATTCTCGACATGTCGTGGCATACAGATCTCTCCAGCGCCGTCCAGGCCGACGGAGACAGCCCCAAAAGGCTGGCAAGTGGCTTGATAGGGCTGTGGCGAATTGTCCTGGCCTGTCGAACACGATGCCCGTAAACAGAAACTGTGTCAGCCACAGCAGACCATCTCCAAACGTCACGTCGAGGGTCAGACGCTTGGCTGCGCGCCCTCCGCTCCTCCGGCTTCGCGCCTCGGACGGCGCGGAGCGACCAGGTTGTCGAAGTCGTCCTTTACATGCTGGACGCTCGGGTTCACGTTACCGCGCGACAGAGTCGCCAAGGCAGGCACCTCAGCCTTCGCGCAGGCGATCAGGGGCGAGCGATTGAGGCTCTTTTCGTCGTCTAGTACGACAACGAGGAAACCGCCGAGAAGGTCGCTCTTGTCCATCCACCAGACGAGCGCCGGCACGTAGCCGTGCCTGAGAGGTGACAGGGCGCCCACCTGTGGCTCGTCGACTTCGTCAAACGCCGCCTGATAGGGAACCTGCACGACAGTCTCCCCACCAAAGCGCGCGATGGGAGACTCCTTGATCTTCCGCATACGCAGCAGGACGCCGGACGTTCTCTCCTCCAGGCCGACTGACCGATTGGGTCCGGGCCGCAGACGAAACTTGCCGGACTCGAACACAGGGCTGTCTGCCGCGAGCAGGACGCGGTCCCGGACCTCCATCGAGAGGACGTTGCCTTCAACGCGCCGCGGGTGGGGACGCTTCTTGCGTTCGAGGACTGCCGCAGCAGCAAGGCTGTCCTCCAAGTACCCGCGCATGCGCGCCAGGTCGACCTCGTTGCGTCCGACGAACGCGTCAAGCCACGACTGTGGGTTCATGGAGAAAATTTCAGCAGTTAACCCACATGGGTGTCAAGTGGTCCGTTTGTTGGTCCTGTTGGAGATGCTCTGTCGCCATCAGGATCTGCCCGCGAGGTCAAGACGACAGGTCTATTGGCAAGCTAGCAGGGGCCGCTGACAGCGGCAGTGTCGTAGCTACAGGACCCCTGACGCTGTTCGTCTCGCTCGGCGCCGACCGCTCCAGCGCCGTCGAACGTGTCTACGCGTCACCGTGAGCGGCTCAGTGCCTGCCTGCTTCGGACGGACGTGCACGATGGAGCAGCCCTGGTATACGTGATACTGCCGCTCTGGGAGGCGCACCACCTAGCACCACCTATGACGGACAGCAGCGGTGAATCACAGGAGCGTCTACAGGCTTGCCAGCGTGCCCGTAGGACCATCACCACAGGTCAGGGCCCCGACTGGAACAGATGGACAAGATTCCCAAGCTTATAGCGCGGGTTCGATTCCCGTCATCCGCTCGTGAACGAAGCCCCAGGTCGGTGACCTGGGGCTTCGTCGTTGTCCGGATCCGCGACTCAGGCCGGCAGCGCGTCCAGGGCAGCGAGGTCCTCGGGGTCGAGGAGCAGGTCGGCTGCCGCGATGTTGTCCTCCACGTGAGCGACCGAGGAGGTGCCGGGGATCGGGAGGACCACCGGTGACCTGGCCATCGTCCAGGCGAGTTTGACCTGTGCCGTGGTCACTTCGTGCCGGGCGGCAATCCGGGCGAGCAGCTCGGACGGTTCGGGGCGGCCCAGGGTTTCCAGGGAGAAGAAGGGGACGAAGGCGATGCCCTGCCGGGTGCAGGCGTCGAGGACTTCCGGGTGCCGGCGGTGGAAGAGGCCGTACATGTTCTGCACCGCCACCACCGGGGCGATCTGCTGTGCCCGGGCGAGTTGGGAAAGGGTCGTGTTGCTGAGGCCCAGGTGGCGGATCAGGCCCTCCTCCCGGAGGGCGGCGAGGGCGGCGAAGCGCTCGGCCGCCGTTTCGTCGTCGTCCTCGTGGAGCCGCAGGTAGACGAGGTCGAGGCGGTCCCGGCCGAGTTGCCGCAGTGTGCGGTGGACACCGGCGACGAGTTCCCGGGGGTCGGCCGGGGCGCCCCAGCTGCCGTCGGGGTGCCGGACCGGGCCGACCTTGGCCGCCAGGACCAGGTCCTCGGGGTAGGGGTGCAGGGTGCGGCGGATCAGGCCGTTGGCCGAGAGGCCGCCGTGGAAGTAGAACCAGGCGGTGTCGATGTGGTTCACGCCGAGTTCCACCGCCCTCCTCAGCACGGCCGCCGACGTTTCCGGATCGTTCGCCGGTCCGGCGATCTCGCGGGCTGGCAGCCGCATGGCGCCGAAGCCCATGCGGGTGACGGGGAGGTCTCCGCCGAGAAGGAAGGCGACGGGCAGGTTCTCACGGGTCGTGGTCATGTCCCCAGATCCTCGGGAAGCCTCGTGCCGAAGGCGAACGACTGGCAGGTTGGTGCCATGACGGCGAGAGGCATCGTGACGCTACGGGGCGAGGCAGAGCTGGCGCGGCGGGCGGGCGCCCTGTTCGCGGGGGCACGGCAGGAGTTCCTCTGCGCCGCCGGAGAGACCGGGACGTGGTCGGCCGCCGTTCCGAGCGCGCCCCGCGCCCTCCCGGCCGGGCTCGTGGTGCGCAAGCTGTACGGGCCCGGCGTCCTCCGGGCCCCCGGTGGGCAGGAGCTGCTCGACCGGATCGGCAAGGCCGGCGCGGAGATCCGGATCTCGCCCGCGCCCCCGGCCCACGAGGCGATCGTCGTCGACGGGCGCCTCGCGGTGCTGGCGGCCCCGCGGTCCACCGAGGGAGGGCCCCGTACGTACGACGTCGTGCAGGAGCCGGGAGTGGTGGCGGGGGTGAGGGCCCTGTTCGAGACGGCCTGGGAGACCTCGGCGGACCTCGCCGCGTACCACCGTGTGCCGTTGCCCCTCCTCAGCGACGCCGAGCGGGCCGTCCTGCGGGCCCTGGCGGCCGGTCATACGGACGAGGCCGCGTCCCGTCGGCTGGGAGTGTCCTTGCGGACCTACCGCCGGCGGGTCGCCGCCCTCATGACCGCCTTGGACGCGCGATCCCGCTTCCAGGCCGGCCTGCGGGCCCGCGAGATCCTCGGCCGGCGTTCGGACACCTGACAATGCCAGGGCGACCGGAAAGGGGAACGAGATCGGGTCCGTCCCGGCGAGTGGGCGACTGCCGATCAGATCGGGGAAGCGGCCGATGCCGCTCGCTTCGCCAGGAGGTCGACCATCCGGTGCATCGCGGGCACGGGCAGTGCGGGGTTCCTGGCGGCGTCCTCGGCGGTCTCGGGGTCCTTCAGCAGCCGGAGCAGGACGTCCGGCGGGAGGGCGGGGTTGCGGGCGGCGAAGGCCCGCACGGAGGGATCCGGGTCGGCCAGCAGGCGTACCGCTGCTGAGGGAGTGAGCCTGGGATCCTGCGCCGCGTCCTGCCGTACCTCCGCGATTGCGTCCCGGCTGAGTTCCTCGACCAGCTCGGGCGTGGACTGTGGATCGTCCAGGGCGAGTCGGCGCAGCCTCGGGTCCGGGTCGGCGGCGTAGCGGAGCAGACCGGCGCGGGGGAAGTTCGGGTGGTTGCGCGGACGGCCGGGGAAGCTGAAGCTGCCGTCCCACCAGTGCCAGATCTCCAGGAGCATGTCCGGCGGCGCGTCGTCGCAGGACTCGGCGAGGTAGAGACGCACGAGCCGGTCTTCGTCGCGGGCGAGCCGTTCGACGACGTCCTGCGGCAGGTGCCGGGCGCGGGCGACACTGCTGCGTACGCAGGGGTGGCTGGAAGCGGCGAGCCGGCGCATGGCCGCGGGGTCGCCGTGGAGGTCCGCGACCCAGGACAGGGCCAGGGGGCGCCCCTCGTCCGGATCGGGTACGCCGCGGATCGCGGCCCGCTGCTCCTCGGTCAGGTCGGACCGCAGTGCGATGACATGCCGGATCCAATCGTCTTCGTCCTCGGCGAGTACGGCCACGGCCGCCGGGGCGAGACGGGGGTTGTCGGCCAGCCTCCTCCGCACGGCCGGATCCTCGTGCCGCGCCAGCCGCACGGCCAGTTCGGGCGCCAGCCGACAGGCGTCCAGGGCCTTGCCGGCTGTGCCGCCAAGACGCTCGAACCCGGCCCCGTCCAGCAGATGGTCCTGGTGGTGCCGGAGCCAGGCAGCGGTACGAACGTTCTCGTCGGCATCGGTGAGGAGCCCTTCTCGCAGAGGCGGAGACAGCTGGCTCCAGGCCGGCGCACAGGCAGCGGCCCGGACTGCGGGAACCGGGTCGGCGGCGAGAGCGCGGAGCAACGGGACAGGAAGACGCAGCCCGGCGGCCTCGGCCCGGACCAGCGGGGATACGTCGGCGGCGAGCACCTCGGCATCTGCCGCGGACAGCGTCGCGCGCCACCGGACTGCCTTCTCCACGAGCAGGGCCCGCCGCGCACCGCTCGTCTCCGCACGGACGAGACGGCCCCACTGGTCCGAGGTCAACTCGTGCGACGCTTCGACGAGCCGGCTGCGGATGTCCTGGCCCGGGTGGGTGACCGCGGCATCGAGAACGGCGGCAGGGAGGTCCTCGCGCCACAGGAAGCGGGCATCGATGTCGAGCAACCGGACGAGCAGTTCCTCGGGTGCCGCCCGGTTGAAGCCGAGGAGGCCCCAGCCCTCAACCGGCTCCACCACGTCTTCGAATGTCATGGACACCATCCTCCAGGTCGGCTCTGCCGGGCTGCGTGCAGGAACTCGTTTCGTGGACGGGGAATCCGGCCGGGGCAGGGCCGGGACCTGAGCCGGCGCCACCCCCGCCGTGCTGAGGCGCTCGCCCGTCGGGGCGGTGTGGCCCTCTCTGCAGAGCGTCGACCACACCGATCACGGGGCTGAGCCACGTACCGGTTCGGTCCTTACGGCCAAAAGGCAGAACTGACCGGGGAGTCCATGGATGCCGGGCCTGGTGGAACCGACTGGTACGCCCTGGCGGTCTCCTCCGGCCTTCTCGACGACCGGCGCGAGTTCCTCGTCCTGCTCCCCCACGGCACGCACACGCACCAAGCCGCCCTGCTCCCCCACGGCGCGCACACGCACCAAGCCGCCCTGCAGAAGCGGAGCCAGCCCTGTGGCCGCCGTGCCGCACCGGAGGTCTGGACCCGGGTCCGGCTCCTGGACTGCAGCTCATAGCGCGGGTTCGATTCCCGTCATCCGCTCGTGAACGAAGCCCCGGGTCGGTGACCTGGGGCTTCGTCTTGTCCGGATCCCTCAGCCCTTCACGGCGATGGCGGCGACGGCCGCGTCTCCGTCCGCCCGGGACGCGGCGGCCGAGCCCGGTCCGAATCCCCTGACGATCAGCCGGCCGGCCAGTGCCAGCTCCCAGGCGAACACCGGGAGCGCGGCGGCCGCCCCCGCCACGGAGAGCTGCGCGTAGGCCCCGAACATCACGGCGACGGCCGAGGCGCAGATCAGCGGTCCGCCGACCAGGCCGAGCACGGCGATGAAGCGCGGTACGAGCCGGGCGCGGTACGCGATGTACGCGAGCAGGACCGTGTTCAGGCCGAGGGCGATGTTGGGCCCGAGCAGGAACGTCCAGTCGTGCACCGCCACCAGCGCGGCGTCGGCGCCGGCCGCCCCCGCGTCCCGCCGCAGGGTGACGAGCGTCAGGACCGCGACGATCCCCAGGGCGATGACAGCCGCCTCGAGCAACCGCCCGAAGGCGTAACCGAGCGCGAGCCCCTCGCCGTGACGCCGCAGGACGGGGAACAGCGCCGCCCCGGTACCGGCCACCGCCACCACCAGCACCACCTCGCAGAGCGCCCCGAGCAGTGCCCGCGTGTCGGCGCCCTGGGCGAGCCGGCCGTCCGCGGCGCCCAGCAGGGGTCGGTACAGGATCGCCCCGGCTATCGCCGCGGCCTCGGTCAACAGGAACAGCGACCCGGCGGCCACCGCGGTTCTCCGGTCCGGACTCATCTTCTCCAGTACCCCCCACTCGATCCCTGGTGTACGCCGTACACCTGCCAGTGACCATAGGTGTACGGCGTACACTCGTCAAGGACACGGTGGTCGAGGAGGGAAGGGCCGAACCGGAATGACCCGGCAGGAAGCCACACGCGCGCAACGGATCCCCCTGAACAGGGACCGCGTCCTTCGCGCGGCCGTCGCGCTCGCCGACGCCACCGGCATCGACGCGCTCAGCATGCGCAGGCTCGCCCAGGAGCTGGACGTCGTACCGATGGCTCTCTACAAGCACGTGGCCAACAAGGAGGAGCTGCTCGACGGCATGGCCGACGCCGTCGTCGGCGAGATCGACCCGCCGGCCGCGGACCCCGACTGGCGGCGCGTGGTCCGCGGGCGGATCCTCTCGGCCCGACGGGTCCTGCTGCGTCACCCCTGGGCGGTCCGGGTCATCGAGTCCCGGACCGCCCCCACCCCGGCCGTGCTCGCGTACCTGGACTCGATGGCCGGGAGCTTCCGGGACGGGGGTCTCTCCGCCGACCTCACGCACCACGTCATGCACGCGATGGGCAGCCGCCTCCTCGGCTTCAGCCAGGAGCTGTTCGACACCTCGGGCCCCTCCGGCCCGCCGGACCCGGGGCCGGCGGCGCACTACCCGAACATCGCTGAACTGGCCGCGACGGCCGCACACGACGGGGGCTCCACGGTGGGTGGCGGCTGCGACGACCAGTTCGAGTTCGAATTCGCCCTCGACCTCCTCCTGGACGGCTTCGAAAACCTCCGCCGCCGGGGCTGGACGTCCGCGCGGAAGGTGTAGCGGGTGCGGGGGGCTGATCCAGCGCGGAAGCAGCCCCCGAGCCCTTCGGAGCGGCGAACAGCGGTGCCCCCGCGCGGGCCCGTGGGCCACGTTCGAGCGGCCCGCGATCACGCCGCCGACGCCCCCGGGGCAACGGGAGCGCGGGACAGCCGAGGGGGAGGCCGGCCTCCCGTCACCCGGCGGCGGCGGGGAAGGCCGTCAGGGCCGGGGCGAGGAGCTTCGGGTCGATGGCGTGCTCCTGGCCCGGGAAGACCTGGAGGGTGAAGTTCCTTCCGAGCACGGCCGGTTCGCGTGCGCCGGTGAGCAGTGCGGGCCCTCGCATCGCCGCTGCCGACGAGGACGGGGCCGTCACGATCCGCCGGCGGTCGCCGGTCAGGGGGCGGCCCGACATGGTCTCGCCCATGCTCCGTCCCCTCGCAGGGCAGCGTGGGGGCGGTGGTCTCCCTGCCGGCCCGGAAAGGAGCGTGCCGCATGCCGGCGACGACCTCGGCCGGCAGGCACACGGCCGCGGTCGTGCAGTAGGCCACCGCGTCGCCGTACGCGCGCTCTGCAGCGCGGGCCCGGCCGTGCGGTGGGGCGCGTCAGTTCTGTGCGGTGTCGTCGCCCGTCTGTCCGGCGTCCTCGGCAGCGCCGGTCTTCTCGCGCATCTTGCGCACCAGTTCCGCCTTCCGGTCGGCGGCACCCTGGCGGTCGAGGTTGCGGTGCGGGCCGTTGTTCCGGCGTTCGGCGCGGGACAGCTTCTTGCGCTGGCCGCCGCCCTGGCCCACCGGGTTGTTGATGTTCTTGCTGTCGGTCACGGGTTCTCCCGGTCATGAGGTGAAGTGATCTGCGGATTCATCGAGGGACCGGGCGAAACGCCGATGGGCGTCGGCACGGGCCCCTCACGTGCTCACTCGCAGACCGGCGTCTGGAAGAACATGCAAGGACGGTACCCGGTTCCGTCGGACCCGCACGCCAGTGCTCCCGCCGTCCCGGTGCCGGCCTGCGGCGGCCCCGGCCGCGGCGACGCCGGGGCTTCACCTGCCGGCCGGGCTCCCGGGGCTCCGTCCCGTGTGGCACGCCCTGCCGCCGGGGAGCATCCTGGTGGCGAGTCCGCAGGTGGCGGGTCCGGGTCCCGTGTCCGCAGGACTGTCCCGCAGTCCGTCCTCCGCCCTGCGGGAGGGAGCGGGATGACCGTCGCACCGTCCGGGGACCCGGACCACTCGGAGAGCTTCGGAGAGGGGCTCCTCGGGACGATCCTGGACGCCGCGCACGAGCTGCCGCCCCACCGGGTCGGGCCCCTCGTCGCCGACACGCTCGCCCGGCTGGGGGGACGCGATCCGCAGATCCTGCTCCAGGACTACGGGCAGCAGAAGCTGGTCCCCCTGCCCGGCGCGGGGCTGACGGGCGGCGAGCCGCATCCCATCGACCACTCGGACGCCGGCCGGTGCTTCCTCACCTCGCGCCCGGTCGAGCTGGCGCTGGCCGACGGGGTGCGGGTCCACGTGCCCCTGCTCGACGGCGGCGACCACGCCGGCGTGCTGGCCGTCACGATGGACTCGCCCGACGACGACGACCGCCGCCTCCTCGGCAGGATCGCGGGTCTGGTCGCCGACCTGCTGCAGACGAAGGGCGGCCACACCGACCTCTTCTTCCGCACCCGCCGGGGCGAGGCGATGAGCGTCGCCGCCGAGATCCAGTGGTCGCTGCTGCCGCCGCTGGCCATGACGATGCCGCGGGTGGCGGTCGCCGGCGTCCTGGAGCCCGCCTACGACGTGGCGGGCGACAGCTTCGACTACGCCCTGAACGGCGACACCTTCCACCTCGCCATGATCGACGCCATGGGCCACGGCCTGGACGCGGCCACCATGGCCACCGTGGCCATCGGCGCGTACCGGCACGCCCGCCGGATCAGCATCGAACTGTCCGAGATCTACCTCTTCATGGACCGGGCCGTCGCCGACCAGTTCGCGCCCGACCACTTCGTGACCGCGCAGATGATGCGGCTGGACACCGGCACGGGGCACCTCCAGTGGGTCAACGCGGGGCATCCCGCCCCCATGCTGATCCGCGGGCACCGCGTCGTGGGCCGCCTGGACAGCCCCACGACCCTCCCCGTCGGCTTCGGCGGGGCCCAGCCTCGGGTCAGCCGGGTGACGCTCGAACCGGGCGACCGCGTCCTCTGTTTCACCGACGGGCTCGTCGAGGAACACCAGAGCGGGCAGGAGCAGTTCGGCGAGGACCAGCTGGTCGACTGGGTGAACCGGCTGGAGAAGGCGGACCGTGAAGTCCGCGCGGTGGCGCGGGACCTCTCCCACACGCTCAAGCGGGCGCGTGGCGATGCCACTTCCGACGACGCCACGCTCGTCCTGGTCGAGTGGCGCGGATGACGACGCCCCATGCCGTGGGACCGCTGGGCGGGCGGGGCGCCGCGCACGGCGGACGACGCCGCGCCCGCCGGATCACGCGGGCTTCCGGCGCCCGGCCGCCGGGTCGGGGAGTGTGGCGAGGAGGAGCTCGGCGGCCCGGGTGACGTTGCCGGCGTCGACCGCACGGGCCATGGCGTCACGGGCCGCGTCGGGTGCGCTGTCCGGGGGCACCACCAGGAGGGCGAAGTGGTCCCTGTCGCCACGGGTGATGAGGACGGTGCCGTCGCCGATGGGGAACGAGTCCAGGCGGACGACCCGGTCGTCGACGACGACGCGGGTCGGGACCTCCTCCCAGGCGTCCGTGTCCAGACCGACGCGCGTGACGGGGCCGAGGTGCGCGGTGAGCGCCCGGATCAGGTCGGGCAGCTCGGTGGCGACGTCCCGGGAGCGGGGCCACCAGGCGCCGTCGAGGACGCCTTCGCGGGAGTGCGTCGTCTGCAGCCGGAGCAGGGCGGTGCCGGGCCTCACCGCCCGGTGGATCTCGTCCGGCAGGAGCCTGGGAGGGACGGGGCTGTCGGATTCGGCCATGGTGGTCCGCCTGCCTGCGCGGGGCTGCCGGCACCTCATGGCCGACGAGATACCGCCGTGGTCTCACGGTACTCCGCCCGCCCCGGATCCTGCCCGTGCCACGCGCTTGCGGGCGGGCCCGCAACGCGGGCCGCCGCCCCGCCGGTTCCCGCCGGGAGATCACCTGGTCGGGACCGCTCGTCCGACGACCGGGCGGAGTACGCTGAAGGTACCGGGAGTACCTCGCACACCCGCTCCCACGCGGACGTCGTTTCCGGCGATCACGACACTGGGCCGCCCCGCAGGGCGGCCCGGAGACGGGTCCGCGATCATGACCGCCACCCTTTCCCCCCTGCTGTCGGCGCGCCTGTCGCTGATGCCGGAGACCACCCGCGCCGGTCCGCTCGACGGCGCCTGGTGGCCTCGGTCACGGGACCTCACCGCCGAGATCCCGCCGCTGGTCGCCGCGTTGGACGAGCGCTACGGGCGCATCACGCGTGTCACGGTGAACCCCGTGCGGTGGCCCGTCGTCCCGCGCAAGGTCGTCGCCACCGGGCACACCGTGCACGTGGGGTGGTTCACCGAACAGGACCCCGACAAGGTCATCCTGCTGGTGCACACCGCCGGCCGGTGCGACCTGCTGGTGATCCCGCCCGAGACCGAACCGGCCGCCGCCGCCCGGCTGATGGCCGCCGCCGCTGCCCCCGGCAGCGTCGTGACCGCACGTGTCCTGCTGTCCGACGAGGCCGTGACCGGCCGCCGCATGCACGAGGCCCGCCGCGGCGAGGACGTCTGGGAGACCGACGGCGGGTCCGCCCTGCAGCCGCCGCGGCACCCTGTGGTCGGCGCGCGGATGATCGCGCTGCCGCGGACCCTGCGGAGGTGACGTCATGGAGACCGTGATCGCACTCGTGGCAGCCGCTGTGCTGATCGCGCTCGGCATGCGCCTGATCCACCGGCTCAACGCCCAGCACGATGCACGCATCGCCGCCCACCACTTCAGCGACCCGTTCCCGGTCATCAGCCGCCCGCACGGCTACCGCCGGCACCGGCCGCCCCCGGAACAGGCCCCCGACCACGGGCAGTCGGACCCCCGGCCCTGACCCCGGGCCGATCCCCGGGGACTCGGCCTCCGGTCGAAGGCCGGGTGGGGTCACCCGGCACCGGGGACGCCCCGCCGCGCGCAGGCCCGGGCCCGTCGGACGAGGGCCCGGGCCTCCGTCCGGCCGGCGGGCGGGGGCTTCGCCACGGCCCGCCGCGGATCGCGGGCAGCCCTTAGGATCGCGGGCATGGCGCTGACGGTGAACGACGTGGACCGGTTCGAGGCCGCCAGGCCCCGGCTGGAGGCCATTGCCTACCGGCTGCTCGGCTCGGCGGCCGAGGCGGAGGACGCCGTGCAGGAGACGTTCCTGCGCTGGCAGGCGGCCGACGCGGGGCGGATCGAGGTGCCCGAGGCCTGGCTCACGAAGGTCCTCACCAACTACTGCCTCAACCAGCTGACGTCGGCCCGCGCCCGGCGCGAGACCTACGTGGGGCGCTGGCTTCCCGAGCCGCTGCTCGCCGGGGACCCCATGCTCGGCCCCGCCGACACCGCCGAGCAGCGCGATTCGGTGTCGTACGCCGTCCTCATCCTGCTGGAGCGGCTGTCACCCAACGAGCGGGCGGTGTACGTGCTGCGGGAGGCCTTCGGCTACCCGCACCGGGAGATCGCCGAGATCCTGGACGTCACCGAGGCCGCCAGCCAGCAGATCCACCACCGGGCCAGGAAGCACGTCGCGGCCGGCAGGGCGCGCACCGAGATCGACGAGGCCGCCGCCCGGCGGATCGTCGAGGAGTTCCTGGCGGCCGCGACCACCGGCCGTACCGAGCCCCTCGTCCGTCTGCTCACCGAGGACGCGGTCTCGGTCGGCGACGGCGGCGGCAAGGTCCCGGCCCGCGCGAAGGCGTTCGAGGGTGCGCTCGCGGTCGCGACGTTCCTGCGCGGCCTGTTCAAGCCCAGCGACGCCAAGCGGGCCTACGTCGGCGGCGCACCCGACATCTACGCGTCGACCGCCAACGGCGGGCCGGCCGTCGTGGCGGTCGTGGACGGCCGGGTCGTCGGCATCACCTGCCTGGAGGTCACCCCGGAGGGCATCGTGGCGGTCCGAAGCCAGGTCAACCCCGACAAGCTCGTCCGCGCGACCGAACGGTGGGCCGCCGTGAACCGGGGAGAGGCGCCGCTCCACACCCTCTGAGGCGGTGTGACGCAGGACACGTTCCGATCCTGTCAGGAAACCCGGGGCTGCCCGGTTCAAGGGGCGGAAGCACGCCGGAGAACGGCGGACCCCGCCCAGACAGGAGCACGGACATGCAGCACCGCATCGTCGTCCTCGGAGCCGGCTACACCGGTGCCATCGCCGCCGGCCGTCTCGCCAGGCGGCTGCACCGCGAGGACGTCACCATCACCCTCGTCAACCCCGAGCCCGACTTCGTCGAGCGCGTCCGGCTGCACCAGCTCGCGGCCGGCCAGGACCTCAGGCCCCGGCCCTTCGGCGAGATGCTCGCGGGCACGGACGTCCGGCTGAGGCTCGCCCGGACCACCGCCGTGGACGTGGACCGCAGGACGGTCACCGTCGCGGCCGCGGACGGCACCGGGCATGAGGAGCTGGCCTACGACACCCTGGTCTACGCCCTGGGCAGCGGCTGGAACGACGGAGGCGTCCCCGGTACCGCCGAGCACGCCCACGAACTGTCCAGCCGCCCCGGCGCCCTCCGTCTCCGCGACCGCCTGGCCGCTCTGGAAGCCGGGCGGTCCGTGGTCGTCGTCGGCGGCGGTCTGACCGGTCTGGAGGCCGCGACCGAGATCGCCGAGACGCGGCCGGACCTGGACGTCGCCCTCGCCGCCCACGGCGGCCTCGGCGACTGGCTCTCGCAGAAGGGCCGCGCCCATCTGCGGAAGGTGGTGGACGGGCTCGGCATCACGGTCCACGAACACACCGCGATCGGCGCGGTGGAGGCGGACGGCGTGAGGACCGCCGACGGGCGGACCGTCCCCGCCGACGTCACGGTCTGGACCGCCGGCTTCGCCGTGCACCCGATCGCCCGGGCCACCACCCTGGAGCTCACCGACAGCGGCCGGATCGTGGTCGACGACACCATGCGCTCGGTCTCCCATCCCGACGTGTACGCCGTGGGCGACGCGGCGATGGCCGTCGGCCCCCACGACAAGCCGCTCCGCATGTCCTGCGCCTCGGGCGTCCCCATGGCCTGGCAGGCCGCCGACGCCATCGCCGCCCGTCTCGCCGGCGTCAAGGTCCCCCGTGTCCCGATCCGCTACTTCCAGCAGTGCGTCTCGCTCGGCCGCAAGGAGGGCCTGATCCAGTTCGTCACCGCCGACGACCGGGCGGTCGACCGCGCCCTGACGGGCCGCACGGCCGCGCTGTACAAGGAGCTGATCTGCAAGGGGGCGGCCTGGACCGTCGCCAACCCGACCGTGGGCATGCCGACCCGGCGCCGCCGGGTCGCACGGCAGGAGACCGCGGGCCGCGCACGGGCCGGGGCGACGGCCTGACCTCGCCGGCGTGCCCCGCCGGGCGGCGCCGCCGCCGCGCGGGTGTCGGCCGGGGGCGGCGGGAATCCCGACGGGTGTCTGATGATCCGGCGCCGTGTCCGTGGCACCGTCTGAGCCGCGACCGCGCCGGGGCGCGGCGGGCCCGAGGAGGAGCATGGACGCGCACCACCCGTTCGACCCCGAACTGGCCGCGGCGCTGACGATGATGCCCGAGGTCGACATCACCGATGTGCACGCGGCGCGTGCCGCCCAGGCGGGGCAGCTCGCCGCGGCGGTGGCGGGCGCGGACACCACGGGGGTGGACATCGAGGAGACCGTCGCCCCCGTTCGGCCCGGCGCTCCGGCGGTGCCGCTGCGGCTCTACCGCCCGCAGGGGGTACGGGGGCCCCTGCCCGCCGTGTACGGCCTGCACGGCGGCGGCTTCGTCCTCGGCACGCCGGACGTCGATCACGACTGGAACCTGCGGCTGTGCCGTGAGCTGGGGGTGGTCGTGGTGGGCGTGGACTACCGGCTGGCGCCCGAGCACCCGTTCCCGGCGCCGCTGGAGGACTGCTGGGCCGGGCTGTGCCGGCTGGCCGGTGACGCCGACGCGCTGGGGGTGCTGCCGGACCGGATCGCCGTGTGGGGCGACAGCGCCGGAGGGGGCCTGGCAGCCGCGCTGACCCTGCTGGCCCGCGACCGGGGCGGCCCCGTGATCCGGTTCCAGCAACTGCGCAGCCCCGCTCTCGACGACCGCCTGGAGACGCCCAGCGCCCTCCTGTTCACCGACACACCCGTCTGGAACCGGCGCAACGCGCTGCTCAGCTGGGAGGCGTACCTCGGGCCGGGGCTGCGCGGCACACCGGGCGTCCCGCCGTACGCCGCCCCGGCGCGCGCGGCGACGGCCGCGGCGGCAGGGCTGCCGCCCGCGTACATCTCGGTCATGGAGTTCGATCCGCTGCGGGACGAGGGGGTCGCCTACGCGCGGGCCCTGCGCGCCGCCGGGGTGCCGGTCCGGCTGCGGCTGCTCCCCGGCACCTTCCACGGAGCCTGGGCCGTCGAGCACGCGGCCGTCGTCCGGGAGGCCTCGGCCGAGGCGGTGGCCGCACTGCGTGCAGGGCTGGGCCTCGGGGCGGACGGGTAGCGCGCCCGGGAGCGGACGGCGGGGAGCTCGCCATCAGGGCGGGACCGGCCGGGGTGCCGGTGCGAGGCGGGCACCCGGCTCCGGGTGCGCCGCGGCGCGGGGGGCGGCCGTCCGGCGGCGTCCCGGCGCGTCACCCCGGAACGGGTCCCCCGCTGCGGGGAGACTTCCGGCATGGACAACGCACCGAAGGCCGTCCTCGAAGGCGGCCCCGACGACCTGCCCGAACGCATCGTGTCCGCCCCGGAACCGGGAGCCGACCTCAAGATCCCGCTGCGCGGCGGCTACGAGCACTTCCGGGCCACCACGCGCGAACAGCAGACCGACCAGGGTGCGCTGCCGGTCTACGAGTGGTGGGAGCGCACCGAACTGCCCGGGTGAGCCGCCCCGGCGTCGCAGCCGCTCACTCCTGGCCGGTGCCGACCAGCGCGAGCGTGATGTTGTCGGGACCGCCCGCTTCGACCGCCGCCCGCCACAGCTCGTAGGCCGCCCTGCCGTGGTCGTGCTCCCGCAGCACCTCCTCGATGACGTCGCCGGGCACCGGGTCGGTCAGCCCGTCCGTGCACACCAGGCAGCGGAAGCCCTCGGCGAGCGGTACGACCGTCAGGTGCGGGGCGATGCCGTCGGGCCGGCGGGATCCGCCGAGGGACTGCGTCAGCAGGGAGACGGTGCGCTGCCCGGGCATCGGCGGGGGGTTGTCGTCGACGCTGAGCAGTTCCAGCCGGTCGTCGCCCCGGACCAGGACCCGGCTGTCGCCGACGTTGAAGACGACCGCGGTGTCCGCGAGGAGCACGACTCCGGCGACCGTGGTCCCCATGGTGCTGCGGGCCGGGTCGAGGGCGGCGGCCGCGTGGACCTCGCGGTTGCAGAGGTCCAGGACGTCGCGCACCGCGTCCTCCCCGTCCAGCGCGGGCCCGTGGAGTGCCAGGGTCCGTACGGCGACGGCGCTGGCCACCTCCCCGGCCGGCTGCCCGCCGATACCGTCGGCGACGGCCACGACCAGCGGCGGACCGAGCGGGAACACCAGCGTCTGCGGGTTCCCGGTCACGGTGCCGCAGAGCGTCCAGGGGCCCGCCACCAGGCTGTCCTCGTTGTTCTCGCGCAGCAGCCCGGGGTGGCTCAGCGCGGTGACGGTGACGTGCTCCATCGGTGTGCCGCCTCTCCGCCGGAATCGGCCGGGGCTCCGCCGGAATCGGCCGGGGTTCCGTTCCATTGTCCCGCCCGGCCCTGTGCCCGGGCACCCGGACCGCCCGGGGCACCGCCCCGGGTCCCGCCGTCTGCGGACCGGCGTCCCCGGCGATGCGCTGATACGAGCGCGCCGGCGGGGAAGCAGACGGGGATGGACACCATGAGCACGCCGCCCGCCCGCACCACCAGCCGGCTGCCCCGCACCGCGGCCGGCGGAGCCGCCGAACCGCGACCCGGGAACCCACCCGCCCCCGGGCCGGGACCTGCGGGCCGCCGGGCGGGGCCGGGCCGGACCGGGCGTCTCGGGAGTCCGGACGGCAGGGCCGCCTCCGGAGGTCAGGCGAGGGAGAGGAAGAGCTTCTCCAGCCGCGCCCGCAGCTGTTCGCGGTCCGCGAGGGACCGGTCCCCCTCCGCCATGCAGTGCTGGAGACCGGTGGCGATGATCGCGAAACCGGCCCGGTCCAGGGCCCGGGAGACCGCGGCCAGCTGCGTGATCACGTCCTCGCAGTCCCGGCCCTCCTCGATCATCCGGATGATCCCCGCGATCTGACCCTGCGCCCGGCGCAGCCGGTTGAGCACCGAGGCCAGCTCGTCGGCCGCCATCTGCAGCTCCACGACTCCTCCTCCATAGATACCCCCTAGGGTATCCTCAGCCCTCCCGGAATGCCTTCGTCCGGTACCCCGGGAGCCCCACCGCCGAAGGGAACCGCCCCCGCATGACCACCCTCACCACCGATCCCGCGCGCGCCGCCCGGCGCCTTCCCCAGTACACCGTCGTCGACGTCCGCACCCCCGGTGAGTACGCCTCCGGCCACGTCCCCGGCGCCCACAACGTCCCGCTGGACCATCTGCGCTCCGCACTGCCCGAACTGAAGGCCGCCGCCACGCGCGGCGAACTCCTCGTCGTCTGCGCGTCGGGCAACCGGTCCGCCACGGCCTGCACCGAACTGGCCGCGGCCGACATACCGGCCACCTCCCTGGAGGGCGGCACCACCGCGTGGGCCGATCAGGGCCACCCGCTCGACCGTCCGGCGGGCGCCCGGACCGGCTGGGCCATGGAGCGCCAGGTACGCCTCGCCGCCGGATCCCTCGTGGTCCTCGGCCTCGCCGTCGGCACCCGCTACCGGGCGGCCCGCTGGATCTCCGCGGCCGTGGGCTCGGGCCTGGTCTTCTCCGCCGTGACCGACACCTGCGGCATGGCGGCGGCGCTCTCCCGGCTGCCGCACAACCGCCCCCGCCCCGCGGACCTCGACGCCACCCTCGCGGCACTCGGCGGCAGCTGACCCGGCATGCGCACGCCGCGCGGGGGCCCGGACCCGGGCCCCCGCGCGGCGTCGTCGTGCACAGCTGCGCCTGCCCGGCGGTCAGTCGTCCAGCGCGTCCATGACGTCGCCCAGGTCGACGAACTTGAAGCCGGTGCCCTCCCGTTCGGCGTCGCCGGCGTCGCCGTCCTGGACGACCAGCAGCCCGTCCGGGTAGTCGGGGCCGAGCGGGGCGTTCAGCACGGCGGCGCCGTCGCACTCCTGCGATCCGTCGACGGCGGCCGACGCGGCGACCCGGAAGCCGCCCTCGTACTCGTTGTCGTCCGCGCGCTCGCGGTCGTACGCGGCGAAGGTGTCGTCGCCCTGGCTGGACGCGAGCAGGTACCCGTCGCCGTCGCGCTCGGTGAGCAGGGTGAGCCCTTCGACGTCCGCCGCGATGCGGGTGCCGCCGAAGCCCGGGTCGGCGCCCGGGACGCACTCGTCGCTCGGCTCGTCGTACACCGCCGGGACCCCGTACTCGCGCACCGTGTCCACGAGTTGCGGAGTGCCCCGCAGGTCGGCGCGCACCCGCCAGATGCCGACGTCCTCCTGGCCCGCGTACAGCGTGCCGTCCGCCGGGTCGACCACCATGCCCTCGACCTGCGGCAGTTCGCCGGGCTCGCCGCAGGGGCGCCAGGTCGTGCCGTCGGGCAGCCGGAAGGAGGACGGCAGGTCCAGGGTGCGGATCTTGCGGTACGTGACCGTGCCGGCGGACGTCGCACCGAGCTCCAGCAGCGCGACGCTGGTCCGCTCGCGCCGGCTGACGAGGGCGTAGGAGCGACCGGTCGACGCGTCGGTCCAGGTGGCGAGGCCGTAGGCGGTGCGCTGCTCGTTGACCTCCGCCTGGTCGGCGGAGAACACCGCGGGCGCGGACGGGTCGGTGACGTCGACGAGGGGGCCGCCGGGGCGGGACGGGTCGATGCGGTGGATGCGCAGCCGGTCGTGGCCGCGGTCACTGGTCACGGCGAGGTCGGCGCGCCCGTGCGCCAGCCGGAAGCCGTGCACGAGGTCGACGTTGTTGTACCGGCCGGGCGCGTCCCCGGGCGTCACCGGGGGCGGCGCGGAAAGGGTCTGCACGAGCCGGGCCTTCAGGTCGTAGACGCGCAGGCCGCCCTCCTTGGCGGTGGCGATCACCAGACTGCGGGCCGGGTCCGCCGCGTTGCGCCAGATCGCCGGGTCGTCCGCGTCGGCGTTGCCGCCCTCCTCGTCGTCGTGGAGCGTGGCCGTCTCGGCCCGGGCGGTGACGGCGGGCAGGGCGCCCGTCGGGGCGGCGTGCGCGGGAGCGACGGCGACCAGCGCCGTCAGGGCCGCGGCGAGCGCGGCTGCACGAACGGACACGAAGGCTCCTCGGTCGGGACACGTTTCGGCGACGGCCCGCGGAAGACGTCCCGCGGGCCGTCGCCGAGACGTGGGGAAGGCGGTCAGCCGTGAGCCTGGATCCGCACCGTGGACGGCGCGCGTCCCGGAGGTGAGCCCTACATGTGCATGCCATGAACGCGCGGTCCCGCCGGAGCCGGCCCGCGCCGGCCCCCCTCAGGTCAGGGTGATGAACAGCCCCAGCGTCGCGAGCGCGATCAGCGCGCCGTAGAGGGCGAGGGCCACCGAGCGGGCCTCGGAGGACGGGTCGGTGCCGCCATCGGCCCGGCGCAGTCCGAGGACGGACCTCACCACGAGGACGAGCGCGGCGGCGCAGCAGACGGCGATGAGTGAATCGGTCACCCGGCGACCGTCTCACGCACCGTCAGGCGCCGCATCCGGACGCGTCCGCCCGGCGCACGCCCCGGGGGCCGCCCCGTCGCGCGGGCCCGGCGGCTCCGTCAGGGACCTTGTGACCAGAGGCGCCGTCACCGGCTTCGCCGGGGGTCCGCACCACCGGCGCCGTCACGGGCTCCGCCGGGGCCGCCGCCACCGGCTCCGTCAGGGGCCTTCGTCAGCGTCTTCGTCCCCGGCCGGGCCACCGTCCACGGGCCCGCCGGGTCCGTCACCGGCCCCGTCCGCGGTCAGTTCGGCCAGGGCGTCCGTCAGCCACGCCGTCCAGAAGGACTCCAGCTCGATGCCCCCGCGCAGCACCACATGGCGCAGCCTGTCCTCGCGGGTGATCCGGCGCTCGGGCGGGAAGTCGCGCCGCTCGATCTCCCGGTAGTCCGCCAACTGGGCCCGGTGCAGCTCCAGATGGCGTACGAGCTCCTCCTCGACGCCCTCGCCGTCGCCGACCGCCGCCGCCGCGCGCAGGCGCAGCAGCAGCGGGTCGCGCACGGGTCTGGGGTCCTCCTGGCGCCCCACCCAGTGGGCGAGTTCGGCGCGGCCCGCGGGCAGGACCTCGTACTCCTTCTTCTGCCCGCGGGTCGGCTGCGGCGACGGAAGGGCCCGGATGTGCCCGGCCTGCTCCAGCTTGCCCAGCTCCCGGTAGATCTGCTGGTGGGTGGAGGACCAGAAGTAGCCGATCGACCGGTCGAAGCGGCGTGTCAGCTCCAGCCCCGACGAGGGCTTCTCCAGCAGGGCCGTGAGGATCGCGTGCGGCAGGGACATGGGCGCATCCTAGAGACGGCCGGTCACAGGGCGGCCGCGAGCCGGGTGCCCTGGTCGATGGCGCGCTTGGCGTCCAGCTCGGCGGCGACGTCCGCACCCCCGATGAGGTGGACCGCGCGCCCGGCCGCCCGCAGCTCCTCGTAGAGGGCGCGCTGCGGCTCCTGGCCGGTGCAGAGCACCACCGTGTCGACCTCCAGGACGGAGGGGGCGCCGTCGACGGTGATGTGCAGGCCGCGGTCGTCGATCCGTTCGTACGTCACGCCGGCCGTCATGGTCACCCCCCGGTGCTTGAGCTCCGTGCGGTGGATCCAGCCGGTGGTCTTGCCGAGGCCCGCGCCGACCTTGCTGGTCTTGCGCTGGAGGAGGTGCACCGTGCGCGGCGGGGCCGGGCGCTCGGGGGCCGTCAGTCCGCCGGGCGCGGCGTACTCCATGTCGACGCCCCACTGCCGGAAGTACGTCGGCGCGTCGAGGCTCGCGCCCTCGCCGCCGTCGGTCAGGTACTCGGCCACGTCGAAGCCGATGCCGCCCGCGCCGACCACGGCGACCCGCTCGCCGACCGGGACGCCCTCACGCAGCACGTCGAGGTAGCTGACGACGCTGCGGTGGTCGACGCCGGGGATCTCGGGGGTGCGCGGGGTCACGCCGGTGGCGACGACGACCTCGTCGAAGGAGTCCGCCGGCAGATCGGCGGCGCCGACCCGGGTGGAGAGCCGTACGTCGACGCCGCGTTCGGCCAGCTGGGTGCGGAAGTAGCGCAGGGTCTCGTCGAACTCCTCCTTGCCGGGGATGCGACGGGCGACGTTCAGCTGGCCGCCGATCTCGTCCGCGGCGTCGAACAGGGTGACGCTGTGACCGCGCTCGGCTGCCGAGACCGCGCAGGCGAGGCCCGCGGGGCCCGCCCCGACGACGGCGACCCGCTTCGCCCGGCGGGTCGGGGCGAGAACGAGTTCGGTCTCGTGGCAGGCCCTCGGGTTGACCAGGCAGGAGGTGATCTTGAGGCTGAACGTGTGGTCCAGGCATGCCTGGTTGCAGCCGATGCAGGTGTTGATGGCCTCCGGGCGCCCGGCG
The DNA here is from genome assembly GCF_008042045.1 of Streptomyces sp. T39. Taxonomy (GTDB): domain Bacteria; phylum Actinomycetota; class Actinomycetes; order Streptomycetales; family Streptomycetaceae; genus Streptomyces. The sequence continues at coordinate 1,570 of NZ_RDBP01000041.1, read as the reverse complement.
GCCGCCTTGGCCACGAAGGCAGGGTCCGCGAGGAACGGCCTTGCCATGGAGACCATGTCGGCGCGGCCTTCGGCCAGCACCTGCTCGGCGACCTCGGGCGTGTTGATGCGGTTGCTCGTCACCAGGGGGACCGAGACGGCGCCCATCAGCTTCCGGGTGACCCAGGTGTAGGCGCCGCGCGGCACGGAGGTGGCGATGGTGGGGATGCGCGCCTCGTGCCAGCCGATGCCGGTGTTGATGATCGTCACACCGGCCGCCTCGACCGCCTTGGCGAGCGTGACGACCTCGTCGAAGGAGGATCCGCCGGGCACCAGGTCGAGCATGGAGAGCCGGTAGATCAGGATGAAGTCCGGCCCGACGGCCTCGCGGGTGCGGCGGACGATCTCCAGGGGCAGCCGGACGCGGTTCTCGTAGCTGCCGCCCCAGCGGTCGGTGCGCCGGTTGGTGTGGCTCGCGATGAACTCGTTGATGAAGTAGCCCTCGGAGCCCATGATCTCGACCCCGTCGTAGCCGGCCGAGCGGGCGAGGACCGCGGCGCGGACGAAGTCCTCGATCGTCTCCTCGATCTCGTCGTCGGTGAGGGCGTGCGGCACGAACGGGCTGATGGGGGCCTGGATCGCGCTCGGGGCCACCAGGTCCTGGTGGTAGGCGTAGCGGCCGAAGTGGAGGATCTGCATGGCGATCCGCCCGCCCTCGGCGTGCACGGCGTCGGTGACGACGCGGTGCTGCGCGGCCTCCTCCTCGCAGGTGAGCTTGGCCCCGCCCTCGTAGGGGCGGCCGCGGTCGTTGGGGGAGATGCCGCCGGTGACGATCAGGCCGACGCCGCCGCGGGCGCGCTCGGCGTAGAAGGCCGCCATGCGTTCGAATCCGTTCTCCGCCTCCTCGAGCCCCACGTGCATGGAGCCCATGAGGACCCGGTTGGGCAGGACGGTGAACCCGAGGTCGAGGGGACGCAGCAGGTGCGGGTACGGGTTCGGCCTGGTGGGGGACGTACTCATCGGAGCCTCCTCGCTCGGGTGTCCAGGCTGTTGTAGCCGCCCCGGAGAGGGTTTTGCAACAAAGTGCAAAATGAGCTGCGTCACGCACCCCCGGATCCGAACGGACAAATACACCTATCAGCCATACGGGTGATATTGGTTATCAGACACCATTCCGGACCTCTACGGTGGCGCCGTGGCGGGATGGCAGCAGGTGAGCGCGCTGGGGATCGTGGCGATTCTCGGAGCACAGGGAGCCGGCATCGGCACCCCTGCGTCCGAGGACGCCAACGCGACGGGACAGCGAGAGGTGTCGGCTTCGGCACCCGAAAGTGAATCGGACGAGATGTCGCGGGCGGACGGGGGCGGCAGACCGCCGACCGTCTCGGTCCATGTGACGCTTCCCGGCATCGCCGGGGTCCACATCTGGGCGACCATCGGCACCGACCACTGCCCGCCGCCGGAACCTCCCCCGCACGGGGGCGGCAGACCGCCGACCGTCTCGGTCCATGTGACGCTTCCCGGCATCGCCGGGGTCCACATCTGGGCGACCATCGGCACCGACCACTGCCCGCCGCCGGAACCTCCCCCGC
>NZ_RDBP01000040.1:46964-53091 GCF_008042045.1 Streptomyces sp. T39 | reverse complement strand
GTGCCGGCGGCCTCCGTCCTGATGACCGCCGTCCACCTGCTGGCCGGTCTGCTCTGCGGATGGTGGCTGTGGCGCGGCGAGGTGGCCGCCGACGGACTGGCGCGCTCCCTCTCGCTGTTCGTCCCCTCCCGGCTGCGCGTCGTCGTGCACGCGGCCGGACGGGGCGGGGGGCGGCCACGAGGGGCGCGACCGCCTCCGGGACGGTCCAGCCGCGGACCGCGTGCACGACGACGCGCAGCCGGGAGGGGACGAACAGCGAGAGGGAGCGCGCCAGTCCGTCGGCGGCCACCTCGCCGCGCCACAGCCACCATCCGCAGAGCAGACCGGCCAGCAGGTGGACGGCGGTCATCAGGACGGAGGCCGCCGGCACCACGCCCTCGTGCGCGGTGTGCAGGGACGGGACCTCGGCGCCCGGGGGCAGCACGGGCAGCAGTGCGTGGTGGGCAGCGGCGCCGGTGTCGCGAGCACAGGGGTGCGCCGCGTCGAAGAGCGTGTGCAGCGCGAGCTGACCGAGCGCGCTCGCCCCGAGCGCCACCGGCGCACGCCGCGGCAGGAGCCACAGCAGCCAGCCGGCCGCACCCGTCAACAGGAAGGCGAGGCAGAGCGTGTACAGGGGCAGGGGGCAGCGGGAGGAGAGGGAGTGGCCGAGACCGGACACCACGACGCACACGGCCGCGAACACTGCCGCGTGCGTGAGGCGGAGTGCGGATCCGGCTCCCATGGAGGTCATCGTGCCAGCGCCGGAGCCGTGGCAGTACTCCGGTGAACGAGGGGGCGGATGTGATTGAGGCCATAGGGTGCGACGGGAACCCGGCGGCGCTTCCATCCGACCTCTGGAGCAGTGCGGACACCTGGCGTCCGGCCCCCATCACGGCCTCGGCCCGCACCGCCGTCCGGCCCGCACCCGCCGACGGCCCGCTCCGCCGACGGACGCACCGCCGCCGGCCCGCACCCGCCGGAACCGACCCGCGAGCCCGCGCCCCGCCCCTCCCTCCGGCCCGGCGCATCGTCCCCGTACGGACCGGCCTGGTGAGGGTTGTCGCGACCGGGGGTGCCCCGTAGGGTGACAGCAAGCGCTTTCTACGCACGAGGAGCACCGCATGTCACCCCATCCCGCCCGGCTGCGGGCCGCGGTCGTCGGCACCGGAGCCATCGCCCGGGGCTGCCATCTGCCCGCTCTGGCCGACCACGCGGACGAGGTCGAACTCGTCGCCGCCGTCGACGTGAACCCGGCGATGCTCGACGACTTCCGTGCCGCGGCGGGCACGGACGTCAAGGGCTACACCCGGCTCGACGACATGCTCGCCGACGCCCGGCCCGATCTGGTGCTCCTCGGCTCGCCGCCGGCCTTCCACCGCGAGCAGACCGTGGAGGCGCTCCGCGCCGGCGCCTGGGTGCTGTGCGAGAAGCCGCTCTGCCTGTCGCTCGCCGAGCACGACGCCATCGCCGGGGCGGAGGCCGGGGACGGGGCCCCGGGACCGTACGCCTCGGTCGTCTTCCAGCACCGCTACGGCTCCGGCGCGGTCCACGCCCGGGACCTGCTCACCACCGGGGCGCTGGGCAGGCCCCTGGTCGCCCACTGCCAGACCACCTGGTACCGGGACGCCGCCTACTACGCGGTGCCCTGGCGCGGGCGCTGGGCGAGCGAAGGCGGCGGGCCGTCCATGGGCCACGGCATCCACCAGATGGACCTGATGCTGCACCTCCTCGGCGACTGGACCGAGATCCGGGCCATGGCCGGCCGGCTGGTGCACGACGTCGAGAGCGAGGACGTCTCCACCGCCCTCGTCCGCTTCGCCGACGGCGCCATGGCCACGGTCGTCAACAGCGTCGTCTCCCCGCAGGAGGTCAGCCGGATCCGCGTGGACTGCGCCGACGCCACCGTCGAGCTGACCCATCTGTACGGGCACACCAACGACGACTGGGTCTACACCCCGGCGCCGCACGCCGCCGGCGACGAGGCGCGCGTCGGTTCCTGGCGGACGCCCGCCGCGAACCGTCCGAGCTCGCACTCCGCGCAGCTGGCGGAGGTCCTCGCGGCCATGCGTGCCGGGACCCGGCCGCCCGGCAGCGGCGCGGACGCCCGCCGGACGGTGGAGTTCGTGGCCGCGCTCTACAAGTCCGCCTTCACCGGGCGGCCGGTGCACGCCGGGGAGATCGTCCCCGGCGACCCGTACTACGCGGCGATGCACGGCGGCGACCCCGAGTGGGCCCCGGCGGGCGAGGCGGAGGCGGGGGTGTGAGCGCGCGGATCACCGTCACCCACACCCACGGCGAGCGGATCGCGGTCTCCGCCGCCGGGGTGGAGCTGCTGACCTACGTGTACCGGCCGGACCCCGAGGCGTTCGAGTCGCGCAAACCCTACGTCCACCCGCTGCGCACCCTGTCCGGCCGCACGGTGACCGGCTACCGGCCGAACGACCACCGCTGGCACAAGGGCCTCCAGATGACCGCGAGTCACCTGTCGGGGCAGAACTTCTGGGGCGGCAACTCCTACGTCCACGGGGAGGGCTACCTGCCGCTCCCGGACCGCATCGGACGGATGCGCCACGACCGGTTCGAGCCGCTCTCCCCCGGCGGCGACCGCGTCACCCTGGACGAGCATCTGACCTGGGTCGAGAACGGCGGCCGCGAGTGGGCCCGTGAGCGGCGCACCCTGACGGTGCACTCGGTGGATCCCGGCGCAGGCGCCTGGGCGCTCGACTGGACGATCGCGCTCACCAACATCCACGACGCACCGCTGCGGTTCGGCTCGCCGACCACCGCGGGGCGCCCGAGCGCCGGGTACACCGGGCTGCACTGGCGGGGTCCGCGTGACTTCACCGGCGGCGACGTGCTGGGCCCCGAGGGGAGCGGCGGTGCGGGCGAGGCCGGCGCGGCCGCCCTGATGGGCAGCCCCGCGCGGTGGCTGGCGTTCACCGGGGTGCACGACGAGGTGGACGCGCGCAGCACCCTGGTCTTCGCGCACGCGCCGGAGAACGCCGGCGCCGCCCATCCGTCCCACTGGTTCGTGCGCTCCGAGCCCGTCCCGACGGTCGCGTTCTCCTGGGCCTTCTTCGAGGAGTTCGCGCTGCCGCCCGGTGCCCGCTTCGCCTACCGCTACCGGATCGTGGTCGCCGACGGCGAGCTGGACCGGGACGCGGTCGAGGGGCATCTGAAGGACTGGTGACCGTGTGCCGCGCGGCGGCACACGGCGGCGCCCGGGCCGCGGGCGGGAGAACTCCCGCCCGCGGCCCGGGCGTTCACGGCGCGGGCGATCACGGCATCCGGTCGCCCACCAGCGCCAGGTTCTCGATGGCCGCCAGGCCGTAGAGGGCGGTGTCGTTGGTGTACACCCAGTCGGCCTCGCTGCCCGGCACGAGGGTGACCGGGCCGCCGACCTCCTTGGTCGTCCAGGGGGCCGACTCGCGGTAACCGTCGCTGTTGTAGAACTTCTCCCAGGCCCGCTGGGCGAGCTTCTGGTCGCCGGTCTGCACGGCGGCGTACGCGTCGAGCCGCGAGTGGCCCTGGAAGAGGATCAGCGACCCGAAGTGGGAGCCGTACCGTGCCGCCTGCTCCGCCTTGGTGGCGTTGAAGTAGCGGCAGTAGTCGAGATATGCCTCCTTGAACTGCGGCATGTCCACCAGGTCGATGAGCTCCGCGCACAGTTCGTTCAGGCCGAAGACGGCCGACAGGTGGGAGACGGAGACCTTGGGCTCCGTCTCCACGGCGAAGCGGCCCGTGTCGAGGTCGTAGAGACCGCTGCCCTGGACGAAGCCGTTGGGCTGCGCGGCGATCGTCTCCATCGTGGACAGGACCCTCGCCCGCGCGCGTTCCGCCTTGGGGCCGCCCCGCTCCCACTCGGTGAGCCAGGCGGAGACCAGTCCGCTCCAGTCGGTGCCGAAGCCGATGGACAGGGCGTGGCGGTCGGGGGTGTACGGCTCGGTGCGGATCTTCCGGATCGGGTCCAGCGCGAGGAAGGTCTCGTCGGAGTCCACGTTGGCGTGCATCAGGTCGCCGGTGCGCTCGTCGGCCGTCAGGAAGTAGTAGAAGCGCCGGTAGGTGGTGTTGGCGATGCGCTGCTGCTTGGCGCTGTCCGCGTAGTGCTGGACGCCGTGCCGGGTGCCGAGTCCCGCCCAGGTGCCGAGGTGGTAGACGTCGACCTCGCCCGTGTGGCGGGTCATCGCCTCGGCGAAGCGGAAGATGTCGGCGCGGCCCGAGCGCAGGTAGGCGTACCACAGCCAGAGGTCGGGCGACAGTTCGGAGTTGTCCCAGGCATAGCCGCCGACGTCGTAGCGCCACTGGTGCCGCGCCGGGTCGTAGCTGTGCATGATGTCGCCGTAGTCCCAGAAGCCGTACCAGCGGCGCATGTCGACCTGGTCGCGGTAGTACGTGAACAGGAAGTCGAGGTGGTCCTCGATCCGCGCCTTGGCGGGAGTGGAGCGGTCGGGCTCGGAGAAGAGACCGCCGAAGACCCTGGCGGCCACCATGTGCGCGGGCGGCGCGGCGAGCTGCGGGGGCGTGCGCACGGCGGCCGTCTCCTTGGCCAGGTGCGCGGCGTCGGGGGTGGTGTCGTGGGCCCAGAAGAGGAGTTCGCTGGTGCGGGCGATGCCGTACGGGGTGCCGAAGCCGGGCTCGTAGTCCTCGTAGGTGATGTTGAGGCCCTCCAGCTGCTCGGCGTAGGTGTCCTGGCCGAGGCCGTCGTGGTAGAACCGCAGGTCCATCGGCTGGGCCTCGGGGGACCAGAGCCACAGGGTGACCTCGGCGCTGTCGGTGTGCGCGTCGCGGATGTCGAGGCCGGCGGGGTGCTTCTCCCAGAAGTCGCGCAGCCCGAAGGAGAGCCCGCCGCTCGCCCCGCCGACGTAGCCGAAGCCCGAGGCGCGTCGTCCGCCGCCCGCGGCGATCCATCCGTGCCCCTTCTTGGTGCGCTTGCGGAGGGTGAAGCCGTCGGCGGACAGCTGGCTGAGGGTGAAGTCGCCCCACTCCGGGATCAGATGGAGCCGGGTGGTGACCCGCTGGTCCCAGGTCGCGGGGTCGGGCAGCCTGCGTCCGTCGAACTGTGCCGCCTGGACGGCGGCACCGGGGTCGCGGCGGAGCCCGGTGATGCCCTTGACGGCCTCCCTGAGCAGGCCCGTGCCGTCGCCGCCGATCCGGATGTGCCGGTCGTAGGACGCGTCCCGCATGGGCACGGTGAAGCGGACGCCGAGCCCCCGGATGAAGTCGCCGCCGGCCTTTCCGGGTTCCTGTGTGCCGTCGTAGGTGATGGTGTGGACCATCCGGAAGGACTCGGAGCCGGCGTAGAAGTAGAGCCGGACGGAGAAGGGCAGCCAGCTGCGGCTGCCGCGGCGGTGCTTCCCGTCGATGCGGACCACCGCGCGGACGGGGCCGTCCTGTTCGACCTCGGTCGCGAGGATGGTGCTCTCGAAGCGTTCGTACGACTCCTTGCCCTGGTCGCCGTCCTCGATCTCGCCCTGCCGCAGCAGGACGAGGCGCCCGTTCGCGGCGATCTCCGTCCCACCGCGGGTGACGGACTTGACGAGGCTCGACCCGCTGCGGCCGAGCCGGGCGACGATGACACCGGTGTCCACGGTGACGGTGCCGCCGTCGCGCCCCACCGTGATCCGGCGCGCGGGCGCGGCGGGCTCACCGGCGGTCAGGGTGAAGGTGTCCGCCGTGGTCTCGGGGCCGATGGCGTGGGCGGACCACTTCAGCGAGCCGTCGGGCCACTGCGCGAGGGGCCAGGACTGCACCGGCACCTGCTTGCCGTCGGCGGTGGTCAGCGCGAACTTCTGGTTCCCGGGATGCGCGCCCTTGGGCCACGGCACTCCCAGCGTCGTTCCCGGCGCGGCGCCGAGCCCGCCGGACTCCAGCCAGCCGAGGGTGACCGGTTCGGGCCGCCCGGCCTCGGACCGGGGCGCCGCCTGCGCGGTGGCGCCGCCGAGCGCCCAGCTGAACTGGGCGGCCGCTCCGGCGGCGGTGGCGGCCGAGAGCAGGGACCTGCGGGATATCGGTGACATGTCGATTCCTTCGGTGAATGGTTCCTCGTGGGGCAGCGGAGAGCGGGTGGTGCGCGGGCGCGTCCGGTCGGGACACCTCCCGGCGCCGCCGTTCGGGCGGCGCGGGGGTCGGAGGTCGCACGGGTGCGGGG
>NZ_RDBP01000040.1:44028-46864 GCF_008042045.1 Streptomyces sp. T39 | reverse complement strand
GGCCGGGGGCATGGGGCCGGCGCTTCAGCGGGTGGCTGGGCCGGCCGGGGTCGGGACGGGACACGGCTCGTGGCCCGGTGCCCTTCGCGGGGGCCTTGCGGCGCGCCCGAGGTGCGGCGCGTGGGACGTCGTGGCGTCGCGGGAGCGTGGGAGCGTCCCCCGGCCTGCGCGCACCGCAGGCGTGGCACGCCGGGAAGCGCCGCGCTGGGGCTTCCGGAGGCGGGGGCCGCCGGAACCCGGCCGGGCGCGGCACGTGCCGGCCGGCTCGCGGGGCACGCACCCGCGTGTCGTGGCATGCCGCGAACCGCTTGCGGCCCCTGCTGACCGCCGACCGCGCGGGCCCGGGCCCGCGCGGTCGGCGGTCAGCGTGCGGCGTACCGGGACTCGACCGCGACCGCGGCCGCGGCGACCGCACCGGTCACCGGGACCGCCAGGGGCGCGACCGCCCACGCCGATCCGGCGACCACGGCGAAGCCGCCGACGAGCAGCAGCGAGCCGGCGGGGTCGCGCACGGTGCGGCGGGCGGCGGCGCCCAGCAGGTCACGCCAGCGGGCACCGGGGTGCCAGACGGCCGCCGCCCGCAGGACGGCCACGGCACCACCGATGAAGGCGAGGATGCCGACCGCGCCGACGAACGCGCCTCCCGGCAGTCCGGCGCCCACGGCCGAGAGGTTCAGCCAGAGCAGCCAGACGGCCGCGATGCCGCCGAGCCCCACGAGCGCGCCGCCGCGTGCCGCTGCCCGGACGTCCGCGGCGAAGTGCCGCCAGCCGCCCGTCTCGTGGTCCAGATGGCGGCGCAGATGGCGGGCCCCCGCCGCGAAGGCGGCGGGCGCGGTGACCACGGGCAGGGCGGCCAGCGCGATCCACACGCCGGTCAGCAGGCATTCGGCGAAGACGCCGAAGCCGGTGGAGAGGCGGGACGGCGGGCGTACCGCCGCTGTGCGGACGGCCATGTCCATCAGCCCTTCAGTCCGGAGGTGGCCATGCCGTCGATCAGATAGCGCTGGAAGGCGAGGAAGAACGCCAGCACCGGCAGCAGCGCGACGAGCGACATGGCGATCATGCCGCCGTAGTCGGCGACGGCGTCCTGGTCGATGAACATCTTCAGGCCCAGCGAGACGGTGTACTTCTCGGGCTCGTTCAGATAGATCAGCGGGCCCATGAAGTCGTTCCACGCGTTGATGAAGGTGAAGATCGCGCTGGTGATCAGGGCCGGCCGGCACAGCGGCAGCACGATGGACCAGTAGATCCGCAGGTGTCCGCAGCCGTCGAGCCGGGCCGCCTCGTCCAGTTCCTTCGGCAGGTTGCGCATGAACTGGAGGATGAGGAAGACGAAGAAGGCGTCTGTGGCGAGGTACTTGCCGATCAGCAGCGGCACATAGGTGTTGATCAGCTCCAGCTTCTGGAACAGCACGTACTGCGGGATCAGCAGCACGTGGTACGGCAGCAGCAGCGTGCCGATCATCAGCGCGAACATCAGGTTGCGGCCGGGAAAGTCGATCTTGGCGAACGCGTACGCCGCCAGTGAGCTCGACACCAGCACACCGATCACCGAACCGACGGCGAGGAAGGTGGAGTTGACGAAGAACGTCGAGATCGGGATGTCGGCGATGCCCTCGGTCAGCCGGCGGTAGTTGTCGGTGATCGGCTGCGTGGGCAGCAGGTCCAGACTGCCCACGATGTCGTCGCTCGGCTTGAGGGAGCCGCCGATGACCCAGACCACGGGGTAGAGCACGACGGCGAGCAGGGCGAGCGCCCCGGCGTGCCAGAACAGGGAACCCGAGCCGCGCCGGGCGCGGTGGGTGAGTGTGCCGCTCATCGGGCCGCCTCCTCGTAGTGCACCCAGCGCCGCTGGGACCAGAACAGCACGGCGGTGACCAGACCGACCGCGATCAGCAGCATCCAGGCCATGGCGGACGCGAAGCCCATCCGGCTGTTCTCGAAGCCTTGCTGGTACAGGTAACAGGTGTAGACGAGGGTGGCGTCCGCCGGTCCGCAGGTGCTGTTGCTGACCACGTACGCCGAGCCGAAGATCTGGAACGAGTGGATCGTCTCCAGCAGGACGTTGAAGAACATCACCGGCGAGATCATCGGCAGGGTGATGTTCCAGAAGCGCCGCCACGGGCCGGCGCCGTCGACCTGCGCCGCCTCGTACAGTTCGCGCGGCACCTGCTTGAGGCCCGCGAGGAAGATGACCATCGGAGCGCCGAACTGCCAGACGGTCAGTGCCACCAGGGAGTACAGCACCCAGGTGGGGTCGCCGATCCAGCCGCCGACGTCCATGCCGAAGAGCGACTGGGTGCGGTCGACGACGGCGTCGTCGGAGAAGAGGGCGCGCCACACGATGGCGACGGAGACGCTGGCGCCGACGAGCGACGGGGCGTAGAAGGCCGCACGGTAGAAGCCCTGACCGCGCCGGCTCTGCGCCAGGAGCATGGCGACGCCGAGGGCGAGGAGCAGCTTGATCGGTGTGCCGATGACGACGTACTTCGCGGTCACCTCGACGGAGGTCCGCCAGCGCGGATCGTCGAACATCTCGGTGAAGTTGTCGAAGCCGATCCACTTCGGGGAGTCGAAGAGGTTGTACTCGGTGAACGCGAAGTAGAGGGAGGCCGCCATCGGGCCCGCGGTCAGCAGGAGGAAGCCTGCTATCCAGGGCGACATGAAGAGGTAGCCGATCAGACCGTCCCGTTTCGGCCGCACCGCTGCGGAGGCCTTGCCCAGCGCCATGTCGCCCGCGATCCGCAGGAAGGCGGCTTCGACGATGTCGGCGCCGGCCGGGTGCGGGGTGATGGGCTCCAGGACTCCGGCGTCGGCTATCTGCTGCTCGTAGGCG
>NZ_RDBP01000040.1:0-43928 GCF_008042045.1 Streptomyces sp. T39 | reverse complement strand
GCGCAGGTCGACGGCGCCGGCCCGTGGCGGCGCTTCTGGAACATCACCCTGCCGATGATCTCGCCGGTGATGTTCTTCAACGTCCTGCTGGAGACGATCCACTCGTTCCAGATCTTCGGCTCGGCGTACGGATTCCTGGAGATGGGTCACGGGTGGAGTTCTCCTCAGGCGCCGAGGGCGGTCTTCGCCTCGGTGAAGAACTGCTTGGCGGAGTCCGCTGCGGAGGCCTTGCCCAGCGCCATGTCGCCCGCGATCCGCAGGAAGGCGGCTTCGACGATGTCGGCGCCGGCCGGGTGCGGGGTGATGGGCTCCAGGACTCCGGCGTCGGCTATCTGCTGCTCGTAGGCGGCGATCTTCTTGCTGACCGGGTCGGTCGGCTGGAACGCCTCGTACTGCTCGGTCGTGGAGAGCACGCCCCGGTCGTAGCCCATGATCCGGCCGGCCTCGGGGTCGTGGACCATGAAGTCGATGAAGGTGGCCACCTCGGCGGGGTGCTTGGTGCGGGCGCTGCCGCTGAGCATCAGGGAACCGAGGTACTGGCCGGTGCGCTTGCCGTCGAGGGTGGGGATGGGGGCGATGGCGTAGGAGCTCTTGCCCTCGGCGGAGTAGCGGGCGGTGAAGTTGTCCCAGGTGAACTCGCCGCCGGCGAGGCCCGCGGCGAGGGCGGACTTGGGCTTGACCTGCTCGACCTTCTTCTGGTCCGCGTAGAGGCCGGACTTGATGCCCTTCTGCGCCTCGTCCCAGTAGGCGGCGAGCTCGCTCTCGGTGAAACCGAGGTCCTTCTCGGTGAAGAACGCCTTGCCCTGCTGGCGCAGGATCAGGTCGTAGAGGTACATCACGCCGTAGGCGCCGGAGTCGCCGGAGGTGCCGCCCTTGTCGTGGATGGCGATGAGGGCGTTCCGCCAGTCGTCCCAGGTCCAGCCGGGCTCGGGGGTGACGCCGGCCTTCTCGTAGACCTTCTCGTCGATGACGTAGCCCATGGAGTTCGAGCCGACGGGGATGCCGAGGAGCTTGCCGTCGACCTCGCCGAACTTCTCCAGACCGGCCCGGAAGTTGCGCAGGTCCAGGTTGCCCTTGTCGGCCTGCGGGGAGAGGTCGAGCAGGACGCGCTTGGCGTCGTACTTGCGCAGGAAGCCGATGGCGTTCTGGAAGACGTCCGGCGGGTTGCCGCCCGCGGCCTGGGTGTTGAACTTCTTCCAGAAGTCGGCGTACTGCTGGAAGTCGGTCTTGACCTTGATCTTCGGGTGCTTCTTCTCGAAGAGGGCGATCGTCTCGTTGATCTTCTTCGCCCGGTCGTCGGCGCCCCACCACGCGTAGCGGATGGTCACCGTGCCGCCCGAGGAGCCGCTGCCCCCACCGCAGCCGGCGGCGGTGAGCCCGGCGCCCGCGAGCGTCACACCGGTGGCCTTGAGGAAGGACCGCCGCTCCATGTGCCTGGACATACGCATGATGCACCTCTCGTCGATGTGTGGGGGAGATTAATGAAACGTTTCAGGAAAGCGCTTGCCCCGCAATGTAGGGGCGGCAGTGAGACCGCGTCAACGGTTTGAGCAGTCCGTCATGTCGAACATGCGCCAGAACTCCGGACGCGGGGGTGTGCGGGCCTCCCCTCGGGCGGCGTCGCAGGTCCCGTCCCCGGCCACCGGGAGGCGCGCGCCGGGCGGCCCGGCCCGGGGCTCCGCGCGCAGGGCGGGGCGGGCGCGGGCAGACACGGGCGGCCGCCGGCCGAGGTCGCACGCGTCCGGGGCGTGCGGGATCCGGCGCCGAGGCGGGGGGCAGGCACGCTGGAGGCCCGAACGGGCGAGGTCGGACACGGGCCGCCGGGCCTTGCGAGCCGTCGCGGGAAGCCCGCCCTCGCCGGGGCTCCCACCAACGGGTCCGGCGAGGAGCGGCGAGGGGCGGGAGAGGCGCCCCGAGCATCGCCCTCGGCCCGACCGGCGCAGGGCGCCGAGGAGCGGCTGCGTTCGCACCGAAGCGTCCCGCGGCTCGGGGCTCGGGGCTCGGGCGGCCCCGACGGCAGCGCGCACAGGGGCGATCCGACGACCGGGGAGGGAGGCCGGCACGCCGGGCGGACGCACCCGTGCCCGCCCCGGCACACCCGCCCGCTCCCGGGGCACGGCTGGACGCGCGAAGGCACCTCCCGGCCTCCCACCAAAGGCGCCGAGCCCGGCGGGGGCGTCGCCAGCGGCGTCGCCGGGTGTGCCGACAGGGCCGGTGCCGCGGACTTCCTCCGGAGGGGGACCCACCGCCCGGAGAGGACGGCGAGAGTGCCCCGGACCGCCCCCCGCCCCGGCGCTCCGTACCGCCCGCGGCAGCCCCGCACGGGCGCGCAGCCGCTCCGCGCGGTCCTCCGTCCTGCTGCCCTCCGTGCGGCCGGGCGCGCGCCGCTGAGCCGCGAGACCGGGCCGCGTCCCTGCGCGGCACGCCCGCCACGGCGTGGCCGGCCCCGGCCCGCCGTGCCCGCGGACGACATCGCCCCCGGGCACGGCCGAGGGGCGCCCGCCCCGTGCGCCCCGGCAGGGCCGGAGTGCACGGGCGCCGGGCGGGAACGGGGCTGCTCCGCGGCCGCCGGGAACAGGATGGATCGGCCCACGGACAAGATCGTGAATCGATTCACCCCATGTCCCCCTGCCGGCCCGTGCCATGACGGTCCGTCACGCGAGGCCGCGGCACCGCCCCGCCCCCGCCGCATCAGCGGTGGCGCAGCCAGGCCGCGGCCGGCAGCAGGCGGTCGGCGTAGTCGAACAGCGCCTGGTTCTCCCAGCCGTTGCCGGACGACGGGTCGGCCGGGTCCCAGCCGTTGCCCGGCACCGCCGTCCAGGTGGGCTCCCAGTAGAAGACGCCCAGTCCGCGGCGGCCGGGCACGGCCTCGACGACGTTCATGACGTCGCGCAGCCACTGGGCCTGGCCGGCCGGGGTCGCGGGGTAGCCGGACACGAGTTCGCCGGGGAGGTCGATGATGTTCTCGTGGCCGTCCTTGCTGTCCAGGCGGAACGGATAGGCGGTCTCGGCGACCATCACCTGCTTGCCGTAGCGGGCGGAGACGTCGTCGAGGTTGGCCTGGAGGGCGGACAGGGAGCCGTGCCAGTAGCCGTAGAAGGAGACGGCGATGACGTCGAAGGGGACGCCCCGGGCGGAGGCGTTGTCGAACCACCAGCGGTAGAGGGCGTTGTCGCCGCCGTGGGCCAGGTGGAGGGCGATCCGCGTGGACGGGGAGACCGCCCTGGCGGCGTCGGCCCCGGAGCGCAGCAGTCCGGCGGTGCGGTCCCAGTCGTCCGTGGACCCTTCGGGCCAGAGCAGGCCCGTGTTGATCTCGTTGCCGATCTGCACCATGTCGGCCGTGGTGCCCTGCGCCTTCAGCGCGTTCAGGACGTCGTACGTGTGGGCGTACACGTCGGTCCGCAGCTGGTCGTAGGTGTGCGCCGACCATGCAGCGGGCTTGCTCTGGGCACCGGGGTCGGCCCAGATGTCGGAGTAGTGGAAGTCGACCAGCAGTCTCATGCCGCGGGCCTTGAGGCGCTTCGCCGTCTCGAGCACGCGTTTCCTGTCGTTGTAGCCGTCGGCCGGATCGACCCAGACCTTGAGGCGCCCGTAGTCGGCGCCCGCCGACCTCAGCAGACCGATGGCGTCCCCGGCGGTGCCGGTGGCTCCGCGGTAGACGCCGCCGAGGTCCTCGCTCTTGTTCAGCGAGGAGACGTCGACGCCTCTGACGGACAACCCGGTGGAGCCGGGGGTGAAGGAGAGGTCGTCGACGTTGATCCAGTTCCCGGCCCGGGCGTCGGAGTTGATGCTCACGGTGCAGGCGCCGCCGGCGACGGACACGGAGGTGACCAGCCGTATCCACCGGCCGTCGGAGGTGACGGGAAGATCGGTGCGCTGCTCGGCCGCACCGCAGTTGCGCAGGGCGAGGTAGGCGGAGTTCTGGCCGCCGCTGGAACGGACCCAGGCGGTGAGGGTGTAGGCACCGTCGGCGAGACCGGACAGGTACTGGTAGGTCTCGACCCGGTAGGCCGAGGCGGACCAGTGGGTGAGGCGGCTGCTGCCGCTGCGGCCGCCGGCCTCGGTGTACGAGGCGGCGTCCTGTCCGGTGGCGGACCAGGTGGACCAGCCGGTGGTGCCGGCTTCGAAGCCGGTGTTGGTGAGGGTGGCGGCGGCTCGGGCGCTCTGGGCGGGCAGTGCCGCGGAGAGCAGGGCGGCGAGCGCGGTCAGCGCGGCGGCCCGCAGCAGTCCGCGGGCAGGGGGTCGGGGGCGGGAGGAGGCTGCGTGCATCGTCGGTCCCTTCGACGGTGACGGGAGAAGGTCGGATGGCGGATGGTGCGGTGCGCCCGGGGCGGCCGGCAGCTCGGCGGCCGCCCCGGGAGTCGGGGGCCCGGAGACACGCCCCGGGCGGGCCCGGAGGAACGCCCCGGGAGTCGGGCCCGGAGGCACGCTCCGGGCGTCGCGGGTCCCGAAGTCGCGGGTCCGGGAGGCACCGGCCCGGCGGCCCGCCCGGGAGCGGGAACCGTGGTCGCGGGACCGGGAGGCACCGGCCCGGCGGCCCGCCCGGCACCGAGGACCGGTGGTCGCGGGGGACCCATGAGCGGGCCGGGGACCCAGTGCGGGCCGGTCCCCCGGCTCAGGCGTCGAGGTGGACGACGCGGACGCCGCCCGGCGGGACGGCGAGGTGCCCGTCGGCGCGTTCCCCGGTGAGCAGTTCGGTCCCGGGGGCGTCCAGGGGCACCTTCGCGTCGTGGCCGGTGTGGTTGACGGCGAACAGATAGGCGCCGCCGGCGCCTTCACGGCGCACCACTTCGACGTCCCGGGGCAGCTCGCTCCGGGGGGCGAGGCCGGCGTCCTCGAAGGCGGCGTCCAGAACGGTGTCCAGGGCGGGTGCGCCGAGGCGGGTGGAGACGTACCAGGCGGTGCCGTCGCCGATGCGGTGGCGGGTGACGGCCGGGCGGTCCTCGGCGGGGCCGTCGGCGTAGGCCCATACCGTCTCGGCGCCGCGCGGCACCACGATTTCGCTCCAGACGTCGCCGGTGAGGCTCGCGCCACCGGGCCCGGTGAGGGTCACGGTCTCCCCCTCCCCCAGGGGCGACCACTCCTCGACGGTCAGGCCCAGCACGTCGCGCAGGACACCCGGATACGCGCCGGGGTGGACGGCGTCGTGCTGGTCGACGATGCCGGAGAAGTAGGAGACGACCAGCGTGCCGCCGCCCTCGGCGTAGGCGCGGAGGTTCCGGCCGGTCTCCTCGGAGGCGAGGTACAGGGCGGGGACGACGACGAGGGGGTAGCGCGAGAGGTCGGCCTCGGGGTGGGCGAAGTCGACCGTCAGGTGCCGGTCGTAGAGGGTCTCGTAGAAGCTGTCGGCACGCTCGCGCGCGTCGTGGTCCTCGCTGGGCCGCCACTCCAGGGTCTGGGCCCACCAGGACTGCCAGTCCCAGACCATCGCCGCGTCGGGAACGGTACGGGTGCCGCGCACGGCGGCGAGCGAGGCGATGCCGGCGCCGAGCTCCACCACCTCCCGCCAGACCCGGGAGTCGGTGCCCGCGTGCGGCAGCATGGCCGAATGGAACTTCTCGGCGCCCTTCCTCGACTGGCGCCACTGGAAGAACATGGCGCCCTCGGAGCCGCGCGCCACATGGGCGAGGGAGTTGCGGGCCATCTCCCCCGGGCGTTTCGCCGGGTTGCGGGGCTGCCAGCTGACGCCGCTGGTGGAGTGCTCCAGCAGCAGCCAGGGCGCGCCGCCTGCGACCGAGCGGGTGAGGTCGGCCGCCATGGCGAGGTTGACGTGGGTACGGCGGCCGTCGGTGATCAGGTAGTGGTCGTTGGTGACCAGGTCGACCTCGCGTCCCCAGGCCCAGTAGTCCACCGTGTCGCACTGGCTGAGCGCGGTCATGAAGTTGGTGGTGACGGGGACGCCGGGGGCGAGGCGGTGGAGGATGTCGCGTTCGGCGCGGAAGTTCTCGCGCAGGGTGTCGTCGGCGAAGCGCCGGTAGTCCAGCTGCTGTGCGGGGTTGCCGACGGTCGGGGTGAGGCGGGGCGGGTCGATCTCGTCGAGGGAGCGGTAGCGCAGGCCCCAGAAGGCGGTTCCCCACGCGTCGTTGACGGCTTCGGCCGTGCCGTAGCGGTCGCCGAGCCAGCGGCGGAAGTGCGCGGCGCAGGTGTCGCAGTAGCAGGCGCTCACGGGCACGCCGTACTCGTTGTGGACGTGCCACATCGCGAGCGCGGGGTGGCCGGCGTAGCGGCGGCCGAGCTCGGTGGTGATCCGTGCGGCGGCCTCGCGGTAGGCGGGGTTGCTGTGGCAGATCGCGGCGCGTGAGCCGAAGGCGTAGCGGACGCCCTCGCGGGTGACGGGGAGTGCCTCGGGGTGGGCGCGGTAGAACCAGGCGGGCGGCGAGACGGTGGGGGTTCCGAGGTCGGCCTGGACACCGTTCTCGTGCAGCAGGTCCAGGATCCGGTCGAGCCAGCCGAAGTCGTGGACGCCGGGCTCCGGTTCGAGCAGCGCCCAGGAGAAGATCCCGACGCTGACCATGGTGACGCCGGCCTCGCGCATCAGCCGGACGTCCTCCTCCCAGACGCTCTGGGGCCATTGCTCGGGGTTGTAGTCCCCGCCGAACGCGAGCCGGCGGGCGCCCCGGTCAGTGGTCTCCGGCATGAATCTTCTCCTGGGTCGACAGCGTGAACGCCTCAAAGACTGAGACATTCTGGGAACGTGCACACAATGGAATCGATGCGATGACGCAACATAAGCGCACAGGAACAACCATTGACAAGTGTCCAGGACGTTTCTCTACTGTGAACGCTCACAGATGCAGAGCCGGCCCCGCACCCTGCGCGGGGACGCCCTTCGGTCAGGGAGACCATCCATGTCCCACACGCTGCACCGCCGCCTCGCGGCGACCGCCACGGCCGTCGTCCTCGGCGCGTCCGCCCTCACCGCCTGCGGCTCGTCCGACGGGGACGCCGAGGCGGATTCCGGGCCGGTCTCCCTCACCTACTGGGCCTGGGCCCCCGGCATGGACAAGGTGGCGGCCCTGTGGAACCAGAAGCACCCGGAGATCAAGGTCACGGTGCAGAAGCAGGCCTCCGGCGACGACCTGGTCACGAAGATCATCACGGCCGCCAAGGCCGGGAAGGCCCCCGACCTGGTGCAGGCCGAGTACCAGGCGCTGCCCACACTGGTCAGCAACGACGCGCTCGCCGACATCTCGGACGAGGTCGGCGGCATCGAGAAGGAGTTCGCCCCCGGCGTCTGGCAGCAGACGACCCTCGGCACGGACGCCGTCTACGCGGTGCCGCAGGACTCCGGGCCGATGATGTTCTACTACCGCGCCGACCTGTTCGAGCAGTACGGACTGAACGTCCCGGTGACCTGGGACGAATTCGCCGAGACCGCCCGCGCGCTGAAGAAGAAGGCGCCGCAGAAGTCGCTGACGACGTTCTCCGCCAACGACTCCGGGCTCTTCGCGGGACTCGCCCAGCAGGCCGGTGCCAAGTGGTGGACGGTCGAGGGCGAGACCTGGAAGGTCGGCATCGACGACGCGGCCACCCGCAAGGTCGCCGAGTTCTGGGGCGGCCTGGTCGAGGAGGGGGCGATCGACAACCAGCCCATGTACACCCCGGCCTGGAACAAGGCGCTCAACACCGGTGAGCAGATCGCCTGGGTGAGCGCGGTGTGGGCACCCGGCACACTGACCACCGCCGCCCCCGACACCAAGGACAAGTGGCGGATGGCGCCCCTCCCCCAGTGGGACGACAGCTCGAACACGACCGGCAGCTGGGGCGGCTCCACCACGGCGGTCACCACGGACTCCCGGCACAAGGAAGCGGCCGCGACGTTCGCCACCTGGCTGAACACCGACCCCGAGGCGCTGGCCGCGCTGGTGAAGGAGGGCGGCATCTACCCGGCGGCCACCTCGGCCCAGACCAGCGGCGCCCTCGCCTCGTCCCACGAATTCTTCGCCGGCCAGGCCGACTTCTACGCGAAGGCGGCGGAGATAGCGGAGACCGCCGCGCCCGCCTACTGGGGCCCGAACGTGAACGTCGCCTACGCCACGTTCAAGGACGCGTTCGGCAAGGCCGCGAAGGCGAAGTCCGGTTTCGGCGACGCCCTGGCCACCATGCAGGCCGCCACCGTCGCGGACCTGAAGAAGCAGGGCTTCGAGGCCGCCCAGTGACCGCACCGCGCACACCCCGCGCGACGCGCCGCGTGCCGAACGGGGTGCGCAGCGCCCCGTACGGCTTCCTCCTGCCGGCCGCCGTGCTCTTCCTGCTGTTCTTCGCGCTGCCCATCGGCTACGCGCTCTGGCTGAGCCTCCACCGGGTCGACGTCCAGGGGCTCGGACTCGGCAGCAACGCCCGGCGCGAGGTCTGGGCGGGCCTGTCGAACTACACCGCCGCCCTGACCGACTCCGAGCTGGGCCACGGCGCCCTGCGGGTGCTCGGCTACGGCGCCGTCGTGGTGCCCGTGATGCTCGGGCTGGCCCTGCTGTTCGCCCTGCTCCTGGACACCGAGCGGGTGCGCGCCCGCTCCTTCTCCCGGCTCGCGATCTTCCTGCCGTACGCGATCCCCGGCGTGGTCGCCGCCCTGCTCTGGGGCTTTCTGTACCTGCCGGACGTCAGCCCGTTCCACTATCTGCTCGACCGGGCGGGCCTGCCGCTCCCCGACCTCATGGACGGCGCGCCGCTGTTCGGCTCCCTGGCCAACATCGCCGTCTGGGGCGGCACGGGCTTCAACATGATCGTCATCTACACCTCGCTGCGGTCCATCCCGGCCGAGGTGTACGAGGCGGCGCGGCTGGACGGTGCGAGCCCGCTGCAGATCGCGCTGCGGATCAAGATCCCGATGGTGGCGCCCTCGCTGGTGCTGACCTGCTTCTTCTCCGTCATCGCCACCCTGCAGGTCTTCAGCGAGCCCACCACCCTCAAGCCGCTGACGAACGGCATCTCCACGACCTGGAGCCCGCTGATGAAGGTGTACAACGACGCCTTCGTGGCCGGGAACGTGTACGCGGCGTCCGCGACCGCCGTGGTGCTCGCCCTCGCCACCTTCGCGCTCTCCTTCGCCCTGCTGCGGTTCGCCAACTCCCGCTCCGAGCACCGAGGAACCCGATGAGCACGTCCACCCTCGCCGGCGGCCGCCGCAAGGCCGCGCCGGCCGCGGGCACCACCCCCGGCTCCGCGCAGGGACCGCCGCGACGCCGGCGGACGGCCCTGCTGCCCACCGCGGCGCTGCTGCTGGGAGCCGTCTACTGTCTGCTGCCGGTCGCGTGGGTGCTGGTCGCCGCGACCAAGTCCGGCAGCGAGCTGTTCTCCACGTTCACCTTCCTGCCCGGCAGCGGTCTCGCCGACAACCTGACCGGTCTCCACGCCTACCGCGACGGGATCTACTGGCAGTGGATGGCCAACTCCGGGCTCTACGCGGGCCTCGGGGCCGTGCTGTCCACCGTGGTGTCGGCGGTCTCCGGCTACGCGCTCGCCGTGTACCGCTTCCGCGGCCGCGAGGTGATCTTCAACGTGCTCCTCGCGGGCGTGCTGATGCCCCCGGTCATCCTCGCCATCCCGCAGTACCTGCTGATGGCGAAGGCCGACCTGACGGACTCGTACCTGTCCGTGCTGCTGCCGCTGATCCTGTCCCCGTACGGGGTGTACCTCGGGCGCGTCTACGCCCAGGCAGCCGTGCCGTCGGAGCTGGTCGAGGCCGCGCGCATGGACGGCGCGGGCGAGTGGCGGATCTTCCTGCGCATCGGCGTGCCGATGATGTCCCCCGGTCTGGTGACGATCTTCCTGTTCCAGTTCGTGGCCATCTGGAACAACTTCCTGCTCCCCTACATCATGCTGAGCGACGACGGGAAGTTCCCCATGACGGTGGGCCTGTTCACGCTGCTGGCGCAGGGCAGCAACACACCGGCCCTCTACACCCTGGTGATCACCGGCGCCCTCCTCGCGATCGTCCCGCTCATCGCCCTCTTCCTGGTCGTCCAGCGGTTCTGGAGCCTCGACCTGCTGTCGGGGGCCGTAAAGTCATGAGCTCCGGGGAACGAGGGGAAGCACCATGAACCGCGGCCCAGAGGGCAGACGCCGGCCGGTCACCATCCACGACGTGGCACGCGAGGCCGGGGTCTCGCGCGGCACGGTCTCACGTGTCCTCAACGGCGGGCACTACGTGAGTCCCGCGGCGCAGACGGCCGTGAACAACGCGATCCGGCGGACCGGCTACGTCGTCAACCGGCACGCCCGCTCGCTGATCACCGGACGGTCCGACTCGGTGGCCTTCCTGCTCACCGAGCCGCAGGAGCGGTTCTTCGAGGACCCCAACTTCAATGTGCTGCTGCGTTCCTGCACCCAGGAACTCGCCTCGCAGGACATTCCGCTGCTGCTGATGATCGCCGGCAACGAGGACGAACGGCGCCGCAACCTGCGCTACATCCAGGCCGGGCACGTCGACGGGGTGCTGCTGGTCTCCAGCCACTCGGGCGATCCGGTGGCGGGTGAGCTGGACGCGGCGGGCATTCCGGTGGTCGCGTGCGGCAAGCCGATCGGGCAGCAGGCGCGGATCAGTTACGTCGCCGCCGACGACCGGGACGGGGCGCGGCAGATGGTCCGCTTCCTGTACGAGTCGGGGCGCCGCCGGATCGCCACCGTGTCCGGTCCCCCGGACACACCCGGCGGTGTGGAGCGGCTGGCGGGCTACCGCGAGACGCTCGCCGAGTGCGGACTGCCCGTCGATGAGGCGCTGATCGCGGTCGGCGACTACAGCAGGGCGAGCGGCGGCCGGGCGGCGGAGCACCTGCTGGAGCACGCCCCGGACATCGACGCGGTGTTCGTCGCCTCCGACCTGATGGCGGACGGTGTGCTCGACGCACTGGCACGCGCCGGGCGCTCGGTGCCCGGGGACGTGGCGGTGGGGGGCTTCGACGACTCGCCGGCCGCGCTGGCCGCGGTGCCCCGTCTCACCACGATCCGCCAGCCGTTCGACCGGATCAGCAAGGAGATGGTGCGCATGCTGATGGCGAGGATCGGCGGCGAGGACCCGGCGGCCGTCATCCTGCCGACCGAGCTGGTCCGCCGCGAGTCCGCCTGACGGCGGGCGCCGCGCGGGGAGCCGCGCCGCGGGGCCGCAAGGCCGCGCTCCCGGGCACCCCGTCTTCCCGGCGCCTCGGTGCCGACCGCACCGGTCCCGGCGGGGCGGGCCGGGACCGGTGCTCCGTCAGGCGGGGTCGCAGAGCGTTCCGTCGAGGGTGACGGAGGCGGGCCTCCCGGTCTGTCCGGTGTGGGTGGCCTGGAAGCCGATCTGTGTACTGGCCCCGGCGGGCAGCGCGGAGTTGTAGGCCAGGCTCCTCGCGGTCACCGCGCCGGCGGCCGGGCTGTAGGAGGCTCCCCAGCCGGACACGATGGTCTGCCCCGGCGGCAGGGTGAACGCGAGCGTCCAGCCGGCGAGGGCGGTGGTCCCGGTGTTGGTCAGGGTGACGGCGGCGGTCAGTCCGGTGGACCAGGCGTTCGTGGTCCACGCCACCGAGCAGGTGCCGGGGCCCGGTCCGGGCCCGGGCCCCGGGGTGGTGCCGTCGAGGCCGAAGAAGGCGACGGCCCGGGCGGCCATGCCAACCGCGGGGAGGGTGTGTCCGGCGCCCTGGATGCTGACGGCCTCCACGGCGGCCTGGGCGCCGGTCGAGCCGTAGCGGGTGCGGGTCCAGTTCGCCTGGGGGCTGTCGGTGGACGCGGGTGTGCGGCTCACGCCGTGGACGTCGGTCCACTGGTCGATCTGTTCGACGAGGTTGGGGTGGCGCAGGGTGGTGTCCTCGGTGCCGTGCCAGATCTGGATGCGGGGGCGAGGCCCGGTCCAGCCGGGGTACGCGGCGCGTGCCAGGTCGCCCCATTGCCTCGGTGTCCGGTCGACGGTGCCGCCCGCGCAGGCGCTGTTCCAGCCCGAGCCGTCGGTGGTGGCGAAGCAGGAGTGCGGGACGCCCATGAAGGCGGCGCCCGCCCGGAACACGTCCGGATAGTTGCCGAGCAGGACATTGGTCATCATGGCGCCGGACGAGGCGCCGGTGACGTAGACGCGTCCGGGGTCGGCGCCGTGGTGCTGCTGGACCCAGCCGATCATGGAGCGGATGCCCACCGGGTCGCTGCCGCCGTCCCGCCGCAGCGCGGCCGGCGAGGAGACGTCGAAGCAGTTGCCGCTCCTGGTCGCCGACGGGTAGACGACGATGAAGCCGTACCGGTCGGCCAGTGCGGCGAACTCGGTTCCGCTGTGGAACGCGGGGCCCGAGCCCGTGCAGTAGTGCACGGCCACCAGGACGGCGGGCCGGGCGGGCACGGTGTCGGGCACGTACAGGTGCATCCGCAGATTGCTGGGGTTGCTGCCGAAGGAGGTGACCTCGGTCAGGGCGGCCGCCTGTGCGGGAGGCGCGGCGACGGCGAGGAGCAGCGCCGAGACCATCGGCAGCACTCCCGCGAACAGCGCGGTCAGCAGGGCCGCCGMCGACCGCCTGGGGAGGGCGGGCGGGTACGGGGATCTGTTGGTCATGTTCCTGTCCTTTCTAGACTGCCCGGTGTGAAGGGACTGCTGCTGCGGCTGTCCGCGCTGGACGCGGACGCCGCCACCGCCGTACGGGTCATCGCGCACTTCGAGGCACTGCTCGGCGGGGGTCTCGATCCGTCGTCGCTGGCCCGGTCGACGGCGGGGCTGGCCGGGTGCCCGGCCGGCCTCGAACTGCCCGACGGCCGGTCGGCGCGGTCCGGGCCGGACGGCGGGGCCCTGGCCGGCGCTCCGGCCCGGGTCTCCGGCCGGGTCGACCTGGAGCCCGTGGGGCGGGTGTGGCTGGAACGGCCGGGCACGCCGGGGCCTTTCGACGAGCTGGTGCTGGAGTGGATGGCGATCACGGCACGGGTGCTCGCCGGCCGTCCCCGGCCGGGCCGGGCGCCGCGGGCGGTCGATCCGGCGCTGGTGGAGCTGGTGCTGTCCGGGCGCGAGGACGCGCCCGACCGGATCCGGGCGTTGCGGCTGCTGGGTCTTTCCCCGGCGGGTCCGCTGCGGGTGGTCGCGGTGGCGGGGCGTCCCGGGACGGACGTCGGACTGGAGGCCGTCGCGCTGCTGGGGCGCGGAGCGCCGGAGGGTGCGGTGCGGGTGGCCCGGGTCGGCGCGCTGGGGGTGGTGCTGGTGCAGCGTGCGGGCGGGCCCGGCATCGCGGCGGTCTCGCCGGCCGCGGAGCTGCGGACGGCCCTCGCCGCACGTCTGCGCGACCTGGCCGGCGGGGCCGGGGACGCCCCGGGCGTGCGGGTGACCGGCCGACCGGCCGCGTCCCGGCGGGGCACGCTGGTGTGCGTGCCGTACGGCGGCGGCAGCGCGGTCGTCTACCAGCCGGTCGCCGATCTGCTGCCCGACGGCTGGGAGCTGTGGTCGGTGGCGATACCGGGCCACGACGTCGGGGTGACCGAGGAGCACCTCCCGTTCGGCGTGCTGGCGGCGAAGCTCGCCGAGGAGATCGCCGAGCGGGTGGAGGGGCCGTTCGTCGTCTACGGGCACTGCGGTGTCGGCACGGCCCTGGCGGTGGCGACGGCGCGGCTGCTGGAGGCGTCGGGACGCGAGCCGGAGGCGGTGTACGCCGGGGCCCAGTTCCCCTTCGCCCGTCCCCGCAACCGCCTCCTCGCCGCGCTCAGCAGGATCGCCTCGCCGGAGGCGCTGCTGGGCGACCGGGTGTACGTCAACTGGCTGACCGGGATGGGTGTCGACACCTCCCGGCTCGACCGCGAGCAGGCCGCGTTCATCGTCGGCAACATGCGCCGCGACAGCCGTGCGGCGGAGGAGTGGTTCACCGGGGCGATCGCCGAGGTGGCCGCCGGCGCGCCGCGGCTGCGGGCTCCGCTGGTGTCCCTGGTGGGCGACCGGGACCCGGCCGCCGACTTCTACCAGGAGCGCTACCGGGAGTGGCTGCTGCTGGCCGAGCGGTCGGCGGTGGCGGTGATCGACCAGGGGGGCCACTTCTTCGTCAAGTACCGGGCGGCCGAGGTCGCCGAGGCGGTCACCTCCGTGCACCGGGCCGTGCTCGGCGGCACCACCGGCGACCTGCCCGGCCGGACGGCGGACGCGGCCTGGTGGTTCCACGCCGAGACCGGCGCGCCGGGCAAGGCCGCCACGGGGCAGCCGGCCCCCGGGCCGGCCTCCGGGCCCGCCGACATGTCTGCCGGCTCGCCGGGGGCCGCCGACCCGCCCGAGGCGACCGGCCCGGCGGGCGGCGGACGCGCCCCTGGCGGGGACGACTCCGGCGGACCGGAGCCCGGCATGGGGCGCTTCCTGACGGTCGCCTTCGGCCAGCTGGCCTCGATCATGGGCTCCGCGCTCACCGAGTTCGCGCTGCCGATCTGGATCCTGCTGGAGACCGGTTCGCTGGCGCGGTTCGCGCTCTACTCCGTCGTCGCGATGCTGCCCGGCATCCTGGTCGGGCCGCTCGCCGGGGCCGTGGTGGACCGTCACGACCGCCGCCGGGTGATGCTGCTCAGCGATGTGGCCGCCGGAGCCAGCCAGGTCGCGATGCTGGTGCTGCTCCTCACCGGACGGCTCGACTCCTGGTACCTGTACGTGCTGCTCGCCTCGCTGTCGATGGCTCTGACGTTCCAGCGGCTCGCGTACAGCTCGGCGGTGCCGCAGCTCGTGCCCAAGCGGTATCTCGGCCACGCCAACGGCATCGTCCAACTCGCCTTCGGCACGGCGCAGTTCGTCGCACCGCTGCTGGCGGTGGCGCTCATGTCGGGCATCGGGCTGCGGGGCGTGCTGATCCTGGACGTCGCGAGCTACGGGGTGGCGGTGGCCGTGCTGCTGTGCGTCCGGTTCCCGCGGACCATGCCGTGGCGCCGCCGGGAGCCGCTGGCCGAGGAGATCAGGCAGGGCTTCGCGTACACCTGGCGCCAGCGGGGCTTCCGTTCGATGCTGCTCTGGTTCGCCGCGCTGAACCTCTTCCTGTCCCCGCTCTTCCTGCTGGTCACGCCGCTGGTGCTGGCCTTCGACACGCTCGACGGGGCAGCGGGCGTGGCGATGGCGAGCGGGGCCGGCGCGCTCACCGGCGGCCTGCTCATGGGCCTGTGGGGAGGGCCCCGCAGGCACCGGCTGCGGGGGATGCTGGCGCTGACGGCCGTCTTCGCCCTGGCGGGCGCGGTCACCGGCCTGCGGGCGGACCTGTGGTGGATCGGTGCGGGCGCCTTCGGAATGGCCTGCGCCATCGCCCTGGTGAACGGCGTCTACTCCACGATCGTCCAGGTGAAGGTCCCGCAGCGGTTCCACGGCCGGGTCTTCGCGCTCAACACGATGATCGCCTGGTCCACGCTGCCGATCGGACACGGTCTCGTCGCGCCCCTGAGCGCCCGGGTCTTCGATCCGCTGCTGGCGCACGACGGTCCGCTCGCGGACAGTGTGGGGCAGGTCCTCGGCACCGGACCGGGGCGCGGCATCGGCCTGATGTATCTCCTGTTCTGCCTGGTCATGCTGGCGTTGGTGGTCTTCGCCCTGCGCTGGCCGGTGCTCGCCCGCTTCGACCGGGACGTGCCGGACGCCGAGCCGGACGACCTCGTCGGCCTGCGTGAGCGTGCCCGGGCTCTCGCGGCCGCCCGTGCGCACGCCGAGGACGGCGCCCCGGCCGTCGCTGCCGCAGGGGCGGGGGCGGACCGGTGACGGCCGTGCGGCGTCCGGCCGCGGTTCGTCCGCCCGGTTCGCTGATCGAACTCCTGGAACACCGGGCGGACCTCCACCCCGAGCGGCCGGCCCTGCACGACGACGGGCGGACGCTGGACTTCGGCACCTGGCGACGGCGGTCCGCGGCCCTCGCCGCGGGGCTGCTCGCCCGCGGTCTGCGGCCCGGTGACCCGGTGGCGCTGCGGTACCGGAGCACGGAGTGGACCGAGTACGCGGTCGCCTACTGCGGCGTCCAGTGGGCCGGCGGGATCGCCGTGCCGCTCTCGGACCGTCTCGCGCCGGCCGCCGCGGAGCACATCCTCGGCGACTGCCGGGCGGCCGGGGTGCTGCACGCCGCGGCCGGGCCGCCGCCCCGGCTGCCCGGTGGCGTGCGGGCGGACGGGTCCGCAGAGGTCGAGGCGGACGGCGCCGCCGCGGCGCGGCCCGCGCCGCCCGACCCGTCCGCGGACGCCCAGTACCTGTACACCTCCGGCACCACGGGACTGCCCAAGGGCGTCCGCGCCACCCACGCCAACCTCGTCCACGGCTGCACGCTGGACGAGCGGCGCAGGCCGCTGCGGCACTCCCGCACCTTCCTGCACGGGTTCCCGATCGGCACCAACGCCGGGCAGACCATGCTGGTCAACGCGCTGAACACGGCCGCGGCCGGTGTCGCGGTCCCGCATTTCACGCCGCTGCGCTTCGCCCGGCTGATCGAGGAGCACGGCGTGGGGAGCGTGTTCCTGGTGCCCGCGACCGCCATCGAACTGCTCGCGTCGCCCGCGCTGTCGCGCTGCGACCTGTCCTCGGTCCGGCTGGTCGGGTCCACCGCGGCCGCGCTGCCCCAGCCGGTGGCGCTGCGCCTGTCGCAGGTGTTCGACCGTGCGCAGATCGTCAACTACTACACCTCCACGGAGGCCGCGCCCGCGCAGGTCACCCTGCTCTACGACCCCCGCCGCCCGGATTCGCCGGGTCTGCCGGCGGCGCTCGACCAGTTGCGCATCACCGGACCGGACGGCCGGGTGCTGCCCGCGGGCGAGCCGGGTGAGATCTGGCTGCGGTCCTCCGCCCCGCCCCGCTCCTACCTGGGGCCGACCGCGTCCGACGCGGAGGTCTTCCAGGGCCGTTGGGTACGGATGGGGGACATCGGCGTCCTGGACGGCGACGGCTACCTCCACCTGCTGGACCGCGAGCGCGACGTCGTCAAGTCCGGTGCCCACAAGGTCTCCACCCTCCAGGTGGAGAACGCGCTCCACGCCCACCCGGGGGTCGCCGACGCCGCCGCCTTCGGTGTGCCGCACCCCGTGCTCGGCAGCGTGGTGGTGGCGGCGGTGGTGCCGTCGGACGACGCGCTGGACCCCGCGTCGCTGCGCGCGTTCCTGCTGGACCGGCTGGCCGCGCACGAACTGCCGGCCCGCTTCCTCTTCCGCGACGCGCTGCCCCGCAACGAGGGCGGCAAGGTCCTCAAACGTGAACTGCACCAGCTCCTCGACGGCGGGACGACATCATGACCCTGAGCATCCCCACCCCTCCCGCGCACCGCGCCGGTCCCGCTCCGGCCGTGCTCGGCGCCGCCCAGCACGGCGTGTGGGTCACCGAGCAGGCCCTGTCGGCCGGTTCGGCGTACCACCTGAGCCTGGCGCTGCACCTGCACGGCCCGCTGGACGCGGACGCGCTGGACACGGCGTGGGACCACGTCGTACGGGAGAACCCCGCCCTCGCGGCACGGATCGACGCCGACGGACCGCGGCTGCTGCCGGGCCCGGTGCCGGGGCTGCGGCGGGTGGACTGCTCCCCCGGCGAGCTGGCGGCCCTGCGCGCCGCGGAGACCGCCGCCGTGTTCGGCCCCGCCGCCGGTCTGGTGCGGGCCACCGTGTTCACCACCGGACCGGACCGCCATCTGCTGCTGCTGGTCGCCCACCACCTCGTCTTCGACGGCGAGTCCAAGGACGTGGTCGTCTCGGGCCTGTCCGCGGCATACCGGGCGGCGGTCGGCGGCACGCCCCGGACGCCGGAGCCGGCTCCGCTCGCAGCGGACGCGCCCGCGGCCCGCGAGGTGACGGCGGCCGCCGCGTTCTGGGCCGAGCGCTGGCGGGAGAGCGCGGCGCCCGTGCTGCCGGGTCTCCTCCCGACGCCCGGGGAGCCGGTCGCCCCCGCCCCCGGCGCCGCCGCGGGCCTGCGGCTCGACGGGGACGTCCACCGGCGCCTCGCCGACTGCGCCGGCGCGCTCGGCGTCACCCGCTTCGAACTCCTCGCGGCGGCCTGGCACGCCCTGCTGCTGCGCTACGGCAACCCCTCCCCCGCCACGGCCGTCGAGCTGTCGACCCGGGTCCCGGGTGCGCCCCGGCGCGCCGGGCTGCACGTCAACGAGCTGCCCCTGTTCACGCGTCCCCGGCAGCAGACGCCGTTCGCGGAGTTCGCCCGGGCGGTGCGCGCGGAGCTCCGCGCCGTCTACCGGCACCGGCCGGTGCCCCTGGGCCGCGCGGTGCGCGGACTGACCCCCCGTACGGCGCTGTGCCCGCTGGCTCTCGGCTACCGGCGGCGGGACGCCTCCGGGCCCGCCGACTTCGGGCCCGCGATCGCGGCGCGCACCGAGTGGACCGGCTTCGCGGGCACCGCGCGCAACATCGCCCACCTCCAGATGGTCGACGGCCCCGACGCCCTGGAGCTCAGCCTCCAGTACCGCACCGACGCCTTCGTCCCCGGCGCTCCCGAGCGTCTCCTGTCCCACTTCGCCACGCTGCTCGACGGGATCCCGGCCGCCCCGGACACCGCGATCGGTGATCTGCCGCTGCTGCCGCCCAGGGAGCGGGCCGCGCTGCTCGCCGACACCACGGCCGCACCGGTCACCGCGCGGACCGTGCCCGCCCTGTTCGCGGCGCGTGCCGCGGCGGCGCCGGACGACGTCGCGGTCGTCGACGGGAGCGAGCGGCTGACCTACGCCGAACTCGACGCGGAGGTGCGGTGGTTCGCCCACCGGCTGCGGGAGAGGGACGCGGGCCCCGGCTCGCTCGTCGGGATCGCGCTGCCCCGGTCGGCGGCCCAGCTGGTCGCCGTGCTCGGCACCCTCGCCGCCGGTGCCGCCTATCTGCCCCTCGACCCCGGCTACCCCGACGAGCGGCTGGAGTTCATCCGCGCGGACGCCCGGCCCCTCGTCGAGGTCACCGGCCCGGACGGGACAGGACTCGTCCCGGAGCCGTTCCGCTCCCGGCCCGGCCCGCCGCCGCCCGCCCCGGAACCGCCTGCTCCGGGCGACCCGGCGTACGTGCTGTACACGTCGGGCTCCACCGGCGTGCCGAAGGGCGTGGAGGTGCCCCACTCGGCGCTCACCAATCTGCTCACCGCACTGGGCGGGACGACGGGGGCGGGGCCGGGCGACCGCTGGCTGGGGCTCACCTCGCTGTCGTTCGACATCTCCGCCCTCGAGATCCTGCTGCCGCTCGTCACCGGTGGGCGGGTGGTCCTCGTGCCGGAGGAGGGCCACCGCGACGGCGCCGGACTCACCGCTCTGATCGAGCGCCACGGTCTCACCCACGTCCAGGCCACCCCCAGCGGCTGGCGGCTGATGCTCGCGGCGGGCCTGGACGCGCCGGGCCTCGTCGCCCTCAGCGGCGGGGAGGCGCTGCCCGCTCCGCTCGCCGCCGCGCTGCGTGCCGCCGTCGGACGGCTGGTCAACGTGTACGGGCCGACCGAGACGACGATCTGGTCCACGGCGGCCGAGATCGTCCCCGGCCGTCCCGTCACCATCGGCCGCCCGATCGCCAACACCCGGACATACGTGCTGGACGAGCGGATGCGGCCGCTGCCCGTCGGGCTGACCGGCGAGCTGTACATCGGGGGCGCCGGCGTCGCCCACGGCTACCGGGGGCGGCCCGGCCTGACCGCGGCGCGCTTCGTGCCCGACCCGTTCGGGCCGCCCGGCGGGCGCCTGTACCGCACGGGCGACCTCGTGCGGTCGCGGGCGGACGGGACGCTGGAGTACACGGGCCGTTCCGACAGCCAGGTCAAGATACGCGGGCACCGGATCGAGCTGGGCGAGATCGAGGCGGTGCTCGCCGCCGTCCCCGGGGTCGACGGTGCGGCGGTGGTGCTGTGCGAGGGGTCCGACGGGGCGGACGGCGAACCGGACCGCCTCGTCGCCTATGTGGTGCCCGCGGGGCGTGACGCGGCGCCCGGTACGGACGAGCTGCGGCGCCGTCTCGTCCGCACGCTGCCCGCTGCCGCCGTGCCCGGCGCCTTCGTCGTGCTCGACGCCCTGCCGCTCACCCCGAACGGCAAGCTCGACCGCGCGGCGCTGCCCGCGCCGCCGCGCACCCGCGAGACCCCGCCGGCCGGCGAGGCGCCCGCCCCGGCCGCCACCGCGGACGTGACCGGCCGGGTGCTCGCGATCTGGCGGCAGGTGCTGGAGCTGGACGATCTCGGCCCGGACGAGGACCTGTTCGACGTCGGCGGCCACTCGCTGACGATCACGTCCATCTCCGGCCGGATCCGCAAGGAGTTCGGCGTGAGCGTCCCCTTCGACGTCTTCTTCGACAGCCCCACCGCACACGGCGTCGCCGCGTGCGTGACCGACCTCATGGAGGAGAACCAGTGAGCACTGCAGGCCGCTACCAGGTGGTCGTCAACGACGAGGAGCAGCACGCCCTGTGGCCCGCCGACACGCCCCCGCCGGCGGGCTGGCTGCCGGACGGCTTCAGCGGCACCGAGGAGGAGTGCGCGGCCCACGTCGACGAGGTGTGGCCCGACATCAGGCCCCTGAGCCTGCGCCGCCGGCTCGCCGCCCGGGACGGGGCATGAGGACCGCGGGCACGGCGGACGCGCTGCGCGTCCGTCTCGCCGCCCTGGTCGAGGAGTCCACGGACGGGGCGGTCGGCGCCGGTGAGGCCCTCGCCTCCCGGGCGACGCTGACCGAGCTGGGGGTCACCTCGCTGGGCCTGCTGCGCCTGGCGGACGCGCTGGAGGAGGAGTTCGGCACCGTGCTGGACCTGGCCGACCCGTCCTTCTACCGCGAGGACCTGGACGGCCTGCTGGCGCGGGTGGCCGCCGCACCGGGCGCGGAGCGGCCGGGCGGCGGGGAGCCCGGTGGCGATCCGGGGTCCCGGGGCGCCGCGGACGGTGGCGGTCTCGGGGACGCCGGGGCCGGCGGGTCCCGTGGCTGACCCCGCGCCGGCCGGCGCGGGCCGGTCGTCGGCCGCGGTCCCGTTCGCGGGCGGCCGGGCCGGCAGCGCGCCGCTCACCTGGGGCCAGCGGGCGATCTGGAACGCGATCGTCCGGACCGCGCCCAACGACGTCTACTTCAACATCGCGCGGCTGCTGCCGCTCGGGGACCGGGGCCGGCCCGTCGGGCTCTCGCGGTTCACCGCGGCGGCCGCGGCTCTGATGGCCCGTCACGAGGCGCTGCGCACCCGCCTGGAGACCGCCGGCGAGTCGCCGCGGCAGGTCGTCGCGGACGCCGGGACGCTGGACGTCACCGTGCTGGAGGAGCCCGTGCCCGGCGCGGGCGCGGAGAGCGCGCGACGGCTGCTCGCGGCCCTGGCGGCACGCCGGTTCGACTACGAGCGGGAGTGGCCGCTGCGGCTGGGAGCGGTGTGCCACGAAGGGTCGGTGACCCACGCGGTGCTGGTCATGTGCCATGTGGCCACCGACGGGCAGGGTGCCGAGCAGGTCGTGCGCGACCTGCTCCTCCTGGTGCGCCGGGGGTCCGCCGGCCGGGCACCGCGCACCACGCCCCTCGACATCGCCGTGTGGCAGCACGGACCCGAGGGGGTGCGGCGCAGCGATCGGGCGCTGGCCGGCTGGGAGTCCTTCTACCGCGCCATGCCGCCGACGATGTTCCCCCAGCAGGTCGCGGAGCCGCTCGCGCCGCGGTTCCGGCGCGGCCGGCTGGTCTCCGGGGCGCTGGCCGCCGCGACCGACGCCCTGGCCGCCGAGCACCGGGTGAGCGGCTCCACGGTCCTGATGACGGGACTCGCGGCCCTCGCCGGGGCGGCCGGCGGGCACGGCGCCGCCGCGATGACGCCCATCGTCGCCAACCGGACCACGGACGACAGGCGGGGCCTGGTGGCGATGCTGTCGCAGGACGCACCGTTCCTGCTCGACCTGTCCGGCGGGGGACGGTTCACGGACCTGCTGCCCACGGCCTGGCGGGCGGCGATGGCGGGCTACCGGGCGGGCGCCTACGATCCCGTGGCCTGGGAGGCGCTGCGCGAGCGGGTCGGCTCCGAGCGCGGCACCCCGGTGCACCCGTACTGCTGCTACAACGACCAGCGGTTCGTCGAGCGCCCCCCGGGCCCGCGGCTCGGGCCCCGGGAGCTGCGGGAGGAGCAGCGGCGGTCGCGCTTCGGCTTCCCCGGCGCCGAGGAGCACCTGGGCTGCCGGTACTGCGTGCATGTGACCGAGGAGGAGGGCACGCCCGCCGTGACGCTGACCGCGGACACGGCGTATCTGCCGCCGGCGGCGATCCGGGGACATCTGATGGCGCTGGAGGAACTGCTCGTGGCCTCGGCGTGCGGCGACGCACCGGCGCTCGACGCCCTGCCGGGGCTGCTGGCCGAGAAGACCGGGAGTGCCACGGCCGCGTGACGGCAGGGCCGGGCCGGCGCCGGGCGCGTGCGGCGCCCCGGGACACCGGGCCTCGCGTCCGGGGCAGGCGCGGGCCGGCCTGATCCGGACGGAAGGCCCTAGACGCGTTCCAGCGGGCGGTGGGGGAAGGGCGGGGGCTCGACCTGGACGGAGTCGCCGGGGCGGACGGTACCGCCCCGGCGGACCACGGCCATCACGCCGGACTTGAAGGTGAACCCACCGGTCACGGGGTCCATGGTGAACACCTCACCGAGCAGCCCGCTGCGGAAGTCGTTGATCTTCGAGCACGGGTTGCGCAGGCCCGTCACCTCGAGCACGGCCTGCTCCCCGAGGTGGAGCAGGGCACCGGTGGACAGGCCCAGCAGGTCCACGCCGCGGGTGGTGATGTTCTCGCCCAGTTCGCCCGCGGACACCGCGAAACCCTTGGCGCGGAGTTCGGCGAAGAGCTCCTCGTGCATCAGGTGGACCTGGCGCAGGTTGGGCAGATCCGGCTCGTAGGTCATGCGGAACTGGTGGCGGATCGTCTCCCCGGCGTGCACGTCCCCTTCCACGCCGAGGCCCGTGAGGAGCGTGACGGAGTCACGGGTGGGCTTGCTGAAGGAATACGTCCCGTTGCGGCTCACCGCGGCGACCTGACCGGTCATCATGCCCTCCCACCTGCTGCGCCTCCCCGGCCGGTCGATCGTACAAGGCGCGCCCCGGGCTCCTCCTCCCCTCCCGCGTCCGGCATCCGGCGCGGCCGGGGGCGGAGTGAGCCGTCTCGGTGCGCACGGTGCACGCGACCGGGCACACAGCTGTCCTCGCACGCCGTTCCCGCACCCGCGCCGGGCGAGGCCCCCCGGGGAACATCTGCTCCCCTTCGCAATGTTTTGGGCGGTATGTGTGGGTAATAACGCCTGTGCGCCGGTCACGGTCATGGTGGGCCGGAGCATCCGTTCCGAGGAGTGTTCATGAGCAGGATCCGCGGCGGGATCAAAGTGATCCGCGGCATGAAGCAGGAGGCCGACGGCAAGGCGCTGATGGACGCCCGGCTGCGTACGGCGGGGCGGCGGCTGATCGATCAGGGCCGGTCCGAGATGCACGGGCAGCGCTCCGGCCCGGCCCGCCGGCGCTGACCGTCGCCCCGGGACCGCTGCGGCCGTCCGCCCGGCACCTGTGTGCCGCGGGGACCGGGGTGTGCCCGGGCGCGGCGGGGGGCGGTCGCGGCGATGAGTCCGCGGAGCCGGGCAGGTCTGTCTCCTGACGGAGACAACCGACGCGTCAGGAGACAGCGATGGGCCTCATCCACATCGAGATGTTCGCGACCCTCGACCTCGTCGGGCAGGCGCCCGGCGGCCCCGAGGAGGATCCGGCCGACTTCCCGTTCGGCGGCTGGCAGGCGCCCCTGCTGGACGAGGTGGCCGGGGCGCAGGTGGCCGCCGCTTACGAGGGCACGGACGCCCTGCTGCTCGGCCGGCGGACCTACGACATCTTCGCGGCCTACTGGCCGCACCAGGAGGGCGGCGAGGACGACGCGATCGCCACGCTCTTCAACCGCGTCCCGAAGTACGTGGCCTCCCGCGGCACGCCCGACCTGCCGTGGGACCGCTCCACGCAGCTGGGCCCGGATCTGGCCGGGGCGGTCCGCGAGATCCGCGACCGCCACGAGAACGTGAAGGTCGTCGGGAGCCTGAACCTCGTACAGAGCCTTCTGCGCGAGAAGCTCTTCGACCGCCTCGATCTCTGGCTGCACCCGATCGTGCTGGGCGTGGGCAAGAAGGTGTTCGACGGCGGCGCGGTGCCCACCAACATCACGCTCCTCGCGCCGCCGGCCGCCTCCCCGAGCGGCACCGTGTACCTGCGCTACGGACTCGCCGAGGGTGTTCCCGCCACGGGGGACATGGGCGCACCGGACCGCGGTGCCGCCAGCGCGGACTGACGCGGCTCCCGCCCCGGTCGGCGGGCGTTCCGGGGCGGGAGAGGCAGCACACGGGGTGCCGGGCGGATCAGCGACGTCCGCGCACCCGGCCGAGCAGGCTGCGGGCCTGGGCGCGCTTGCGGGGGTCGGCGGCGGCGCGTCGTGCCGACGCGATCGTCCGCTGCCCCTGGGGGCTGCGGGTGAACTGCGTGAGACGGGCGATCAGTCGTCCGGACATGGTTCCTCCTCGGTGCCGTGTACCGTCCGCCTACCCGGGGACGGCGCGAGGATGTCAGGGGCAGTCCACGTCCGGGCGGGGACCCTCCTTGACAGGCAAGTGTCCACTTGCCTATAACGGTGTCATGAGCGCCGAACCCGACCTGTTCAAGGCCCTCGGCGACGCGACGCGACGCATCATCCTCGACGAGCTGACCGAGCAGGACGGGCAGACGCTGTTCGAGATCTGCGGCCGGCTCACCATGAAGCACGGCCTCGCCTCGTCGCGTCAGGCCATATCCCAGCACCTCGCCGTCCTCGAACAGGCCGGCCTCGTGCACACCCGGCGACAGGGCCGGTACAAGTTCCACCACCTCGACACGGGCCCGCTGCGCTCGATCGTCGAACGGTGGCCGATCGACCGAGAGGAACCGAGTCCGTGATCCGGATCAACATCACCAGTGTGCTCGTCGACGACCAGGCGAAGGCCCTCGCCTTCTACACCGAGAAGCTCGGGTTCACCAAGAAGACCGACGTGCCGGCGGGTGACGCCCGCTGGCTCACCGTCGTCTCACCGGCCGACCCGGACGGTGTGGAGCTGCTGCTGGAGCCCGACGGCCACCCGGCCGCGGGCCCGTTCAAGCACGCGCTGGTCGAGGACGGCATCCCGTTCACCCAGTTCGCCGTCGACGACGTGTACGCCGAGGTCGAACGGCTCAAGGGCCTGGGCGTCGAGTTCACCCAGGAGGCGACGGACCTCGGGCCCGTCGTCACGGCCGTGCTGGACGACACCTGCGGCAACCTCATCCAGCTCGCCACCATGAAATAGCCCGCACGGGCCCGGACGTCGGGGGCGGCCGCGACCCCGGACGGCGGTCTCCCGCGCTCACCCATCGGAGCGACAACTGTTGCGTTAGGATGCCGGCACCCGTCACCGCACGTCGACCGACCGGATGGGGGACCGCGATGACAGACCCGTCGGCACCGGCGCCGGACCGCCGTCCGGGCGGCCGCACCGCACGGGTCCGCGCCCGGGTCCTCGACGCGGTGCGCGCCGAACTCACCGAGGGCGGCCACGAGGGCCTCACCATGGAAGGCGTCGCGACGCGCGCGGGAGTGCACCGCACCACGGTCTACCGGCGCTGGCGCGACGTGGGCGGGCTGCTCGCCGACGTCATCGACGCCGCCGGCGAGATCGACTGGCAGCCGCCGGACACCGGATCGCTGCACGGCGATCTGACGGCCCTCAACGAGGAGATCCAGGAGTCCCTGGTCGTCCAGCCGTCGTTCGCCGTCGCGCTGATGGCCGCCTCGTTCCACTCCGAGCAGGCCGCGCGGGCGCAGACGAAGCTGTGGGCGGACCGGTACGCCCAGTGCGAGGTGCTCGTCCGGCGCGCCGCCGAGCGGGGTGAACTCCCCTCGCGGCACACGGACGCACGCAGTCTGCTCATCGCCGCCACCGCGCCGCTCTACCACCAACTGGTGCTGCTGCGCACCGAACCCGACCCCCTGCTCCCCGAACGGGCCGCGGGGGCGGCGGTGTCGGCGGCCGCCGCGGGAGCCTTCTCCGTCCGCCGGGACGACGGCGCCTGATCGGCGTCCGCTATCGTGACTCGCCAGATCACCGTCACCGGCGCCACCAGGGGGGTCGCGCGGCAGTCGTGGACGTGCGCGGTGCGCACGC
The DNA here is from genome assembly GCF_008042045.1 of Streptomyces sp. T39. GTDB lineage: Bacteria > Actinomycetota > Actinomycetes > Streptomycetales > Streptomycetaceae > Streptomyces. Next base: position 17,903 of record NZ_RDBP01000040.1, on the reverse strand, counting down.
CGGTCCGGCAACGACCGGATCCTCGACGAGCAGGGGACGGCTCGAAAGGCGGCTGCGCTGTGTTCGTCCTGCTGATGTACGGCGCCGTGTTCGCCGCGTTGTTCTGGGCCGTCGCCGTGGTGGTGAAACTGATCTCGGTCGTCCTCCCCGGACGCCGGCCGGACTGGGCGAGGGACCTGCTGCTGTGGAGCGGGGGGATGTCGGCCGTCGCGGCCGTCATCGTCTACACGATCGGGCTCGGCCTCGTCCAGTGGGACGCGAGCGAAGCCGAGTCCGGCGCGGGATCCGCCCCCGCCGTCCCCTGCCGCTCCCTCCCGCCCGAGACACTCGGTCAACTCACCGGCCACGAACCGTCCTACGTCCCGCTGGGCTTCGACTGCCTGCTGCACGGCGGCCGCGTCGTCGCGGCCGACGGCCCCTACACCCTGCTCAACGCCCTGACCGCGGCCTTCGCCCTGACCGCGCTGCTCATGCTGATCGCGGTCGGGTTCCTGGACGAGTACCGGGCACGGACGGCCCCGCCGGAGGAGCGGACCCACGCCCCGCGGACAGCGCCCCCGGCCCCGAGGTAGCCGGAGGCCGCACCTGCCCACCCGGTGCGGGTGCCGCAGGCGCTCGGCGTCTGCGGTGACGACCCGGGGGGCGGCTCAGAAGGCGGGCAGGGACGGGTCGGGCGTCCAGGGGTCCGGTGCGGTGACGGCCCAGCGCTCGTGGTCGCGCCAGGCTCCGCCGATGTAGAGGTACGAGGGCGAGATGCCTTCGTAGCGGAAACCGAGCCGCTGGACCAGGGCGAGCGATGCCGTGTTCCCCGGCCGTATGTTGGCCTCCAGCCGGTGGAGCCGCAGCTCGGTGAAGGCGTACCGCACGGCGGCGGCGACCCCTTCGGTCATGTAACCGCGCCCCGCCGACGGGGCGAAGGCCGCATAGCCGAGGGACGCACCCTGGTAGCGGCCCCGGATGATCGAGTTGATGTTGACCGAGCCGGCGACCGCGTCGGTCTCCCGGACGCGCACCAGGAAGCCCTGGTTGGTGCCGTCGTCGAACCGGCGCATCCAGTTGCGGAACTCCTCCTTCGACGCGGGCAGTTGCATGTAGGGCCGGTGCAGCTCGGCGCTCGCTCGCACGAGCGCGCAGAACGCGTCCTGGTCGGAGAGGGTGAGCGGGTGCAGGTCGACCCGTGGCGGCGTGTTGGGCATGGGCCAACGGTAGGGCCTGCGGGCTGGGGACGGCCTTCGTCCCGGCGAACGGCCCTTCGGTGACTGGCGGCCTCCCCTCGCCGTCGTAACGGACCCGTGCCCCCTCCGGCGCGAGCGCCCGTCGCACGCGTCCGTCCGACGGGCGACGGCCCGCCGCGGTGCCGGGACCGGCCCGCAGGCGTACTCCTGAGTGCCTACGGGCCACTCCCCGGTAGGACTCCAGAGGGACCGCAGGACGGTCACGCAGGGGGACTACAGAAGCCTCCTCCCCCACCTACCGTCATGATCACCGAGCTGTGAAAGGCAGATACATGACGGTTCATCAGACGACGGCTGCCCGGAGGGACGCGGTGCCCGCCGCCCCGGACGAGGAGAGCCCCGACGGGCGGGCTCCGGGCCGGGCGTTCGCGCCCGAGTACCAGGGGGCGCTCGGCGCCCTGTCGGTCAACTCCTCCCTCCACGAGGTGGTCGAGCGCGGTCTCGCGGAGCTGCGCGCCGCCGAGGCGTCCGGCGACCACCGGGAGGCCGCCCGCTGCGGGATAGCCGTCGCGGAGGCGTACCGCCGGCTGGGACGGGTCGAGGACGCCGAGCGGATCTGGAAGTCCAGCTACCGCACCGCCCGCGCGGCGGGCGACCTGGGCGGCATGGCATGGGCCGCCTGGAGCGGCGGCACCCTGGCGCGGCAACGCGGTGCGCTCCCCCTCGCGTACCGACTGCTGCGGATCGCCGCAGACCTCGCCGAACGCGGAGGGGACGTGGTCGCCCGTGGCTACTCCCTCGCCGGGCTGGCCGAGACCGGCCGGATCCAGGGCGACTACGAGGCCGTGGGCCGGCTGCACGAGCAGCTCCTCGCCGAGGCCCGTCGCCGGGGCGAGGCCCGCCATGCGGTGTGGGCGCTGGAGGGCATCGCACAGATGCACCGCAACAGCGGCTCCTACGACACGGCACTCGCGCTCTTCGAGGAGGCCGCCGAGACGGCGCAGCGGGCGGACGACCGGCGCGGACGGGCCTGGGCGCTGCGCGGGGTCGCCGACGTGCTCTCCGCACGCGACGGCGACGTGGAGCGGGCCCTCGGCCTGCTGACCGAGGCCGAGGGCCTGTGCCGGGAGATCCGCCTCGTCGGCGCTCTCGCGTACAACCGCAAGATGCGCGGGAACGTGCTCTACCGCGCCGGGCGCCACGCGGAGGCGCGGCAGGAGTACACGCGTGCCCTCGCGGAGTTCCGGGAGATGGAGGAGGCACGGGGCACGGCACTGTCCCGGCTGGGTCTCCTCAAGTGCCGGGCCCGGCTGGGCCGGGACGCCGGGGAGACCGCCGCCGAGCTGGCCGAGCTGCACGGGGAACTGCGGCGGATCGGCCTGCTGCACGCGGACGCGGTGGTCGTGCGGGCGGCGGCGGAACTGGGGGTCGAGGTGCCCCCCGGCGCATCCCCCGTCCCGTCGGCCGCCGAGGCGAAGGGGACGGCGACGGGCGCGGGCACGGGGACGGTCCGATGAGCGCCGGCCGTTCCGCCACCGCCGCCCCGCCCGTGGTCACGCCCGCGCCCGGCGGCGCGGCAGCCGCGGCGCTGGACCGCGGCCGGCGGCTGGTGGTCCCCGCCCTGGCACGGGCCCTGGGCGAACTGGAGCCGTGGACCGGGGAGATGGCCGCGTACGCGTTCGGCTGGCAGGACGTGCACGGCACCCCCGCGCCCGGCGCCTCTCCGGGCAAGGGCGTGCGCCGGACCCTCGCGGTGCTCGGCGCGGAGGCGGCCGGCGCTCCGGGCGAGGCCGCCGMGCCGGGAGCGGTCGCGGTCGAACTCGTCCACGCGTTCTCCCTGGTGCACGACGACCTCATGGACGGCGACGAGACGCGGCGCCTGCGGCCCGCCGTCTGGCGGGCGTACGGGCCCGGCCCGGCGGTCCTCGCGGGCGACGCGCTGTTCGCGCTCGCGGTGCGGACGGTGGCGCTCACGGCGGACCCCGTCGCGCCCGCGGCGATGCGCCGGCTGTCCGTGGCGCTGGCCGAACTGGTCCGCGGACAGGCGCGGGACCTGCTCTCCGAGAGCCGCCCCTGGCAGGGGGCGGGCGCGGTGAGCCCGCAGGAGTACGGGGTCACCGCGGAGCTCAAGACCGGTTCGCTGCTGGGCTGCGCGGTCGCGACGGGCGCTCTGCTCGGCGGCGCGGACGGGGACACCGTGCACGCCCTCGACCTGATGGGCCGGCACGCCGGGGTGGCGTTCCAGCTCGTCGACGACGTGCTCGGCATCTGGGGCGATCCGGCGGTGACGGGCAAACCCGTGTACGGCGACCTGCGGCGCGGGAAGAAGAGCTACCCGGTCCTCGCCGCGCTCTCGGACGGGGGCCGTGCCGCGCGTGAACTGCTGGCACTGCTGGACGAACCGGGGCCGGTCGCATCCGGCGGGCCGGGCCGTCGCGCGGACGGTCCGCCCGACCTCGACCTGGACGACGGCCGGCCGGCGCGGGCCGCGGCGCTCGCCGAGGCGGCGGGCGGACGGGCGGCCGCGCTGGCCGAGGCGGGCCGCCGCCTCACCGCCGCGCGCGCATGCCTGCACGCGGTCCCGCTCGCTCCGGAGGCGGCGCACACGATCGACGACCTGCTGACGCGGCTCCACGATCGCACGAGCTGAGCCGGGAGCCGTCCGGCCGTGCGGCGGGGCGCCTCGGGCGGCAGCCGTGACGGCTCCGGCGGCCACGCGCGCCCCGACCACCGCCCTCCGGGTCGGGCCCGGCCCCTGCCGCGACCGGGACCCGGGTGGGCCGGGCGCTCGGCGGCCGGGGCCTGGAGCGGGGGCACCCGGCCGGACCTGCGAACACCGCGACCCGGGACCCGCCCGGCCGCGGGGACCGCCGAGCGCCGGGCGCTCGGCAGCGGGCAGCCGGGAGGACGCCACCGCCGCGAAGCGGCGTCCGCGGCCGGGCTCGTGGGCCTGCCCGCGCGATCCGGGTCCGTCGTCCGTTTCGGGGAAGACGAGTGGCGGCGCCGCGAACGTGGGACATCTCTTCGCGGGCCGTGCCCGGCCTCTGCCGAACGAACGGAGCGGAACTCGTATGCGTGCCATCGCCCTGGTGTGTTCTCTCACCTCCTCCCCCACCTCTTCCAGCAGCCAGCTGCTCGCCGAACAGGTTCTGGAGGAGCTCGCCGCGCAGGGTGTGAGGGGAGAGACCGTCCGGGTGGCGGACCACCCCGTGCTCCCGGGGGTGTCGGCCGACCTCGGGCCGGACGACGGGTGGCCCGCCCTGCGGGAGAAGGTGCTCGCCGCCGACATCCTCGTCCTGGCGACCCCGATCTGGCTGGGTCACCCGTCGAGCGTCTGCCAGCGCGTGCTGGAGAGGCTGAACGCGGACTCCTCCGAGACCGGCGACGACGGCAGGCCACTGCTCTTCGGCAAGGTCGCCGTCGTGGCGGTGGTGGGCAACGAGGACGGCGCGCACAAGGTCAGCGCCGACGTCTTCCAGGGGCTGAACGACGTCGGCTTCTCCCTGCCGGCGAACGCGGTCACCTACTGGGTGGGCGAGGCCCAGCACACCACCGACTACCGGGACCTCGACCGGACCCCCGACAGTGTCGCGGCGACGACGCGGACACTGGCGGCGAACGCGGTCCACCTGGCCCGCCTGCTGAGCGACCACCCCTACCCGGTCACCGGCTGAACGGCACCGGACCGCGGGCGCCGAGGACACGGGACGGGGAACGCCGACACGGTGCAGGAGCGCCCGGCGCACCACCGCGCGGCGGGGGCGTGCGCCGCGGTCACCTCGGCCGCACGGCTTGGGCGTGCGCCGCGGTCACCTCGTCGCGGGGCGGACCAATCCGCCCGGGGCGGCGTTCCGAATGAGGGGTGTGACGATCGACGGAGCAGTTCTCGCCCGCCGCGCCGCGGCCGGTCTCAGTGGTCTGATCGCCGGGGGCGCCGCCCTGGCGGTGGCGGAGCTCGCCGCCGTAGCGGTGCGTCCGGAGGCCGGACCGCTGGTGGCGGTCGGCGGGAGCGCGATCGACCGGACGCCCGGGCCGGTCAAGGACTGGGCGATCCGCACCTTCGGCGAGGCGGACAAGCTGGTCCTCCAGCTCGGCATCCTCGTGGTGCTGGCGCTCTTCGCGGTGGCCCTGGGGCTGCTCGCGCTGCGCCACCGGCGGGCGGGCGCAGCCGGGGTGCTGCTGTTCGGGCTGGTCGGCGCGGCGGCGGCCCTCTCCCGCCCGGACTCCTCGTCGTGGACCGACGCGCTGCCCTCCCTCGCCGGGGCCCTGGCCGGCGCCCTGGTCCTCCATCTGCTGGCGGGCCGCCTGCACACGGTCCGGGCAAACGCCCCGGACACCGGTGCCGGCTGGGACCGGCGGGGCTTCCTGGTCGCCGCGTCCGCGGCGGCCCTCGCCTCCGCGGGTGCGGGCGCCCTGGCCCGTGCGGCGGCCGGCTCCCGCGGTGGTGACGCGGTCGCGTCCCGCGACGCCGTCACCCTGCCCCGTCCGGCTTCCAGGGCCACCCCGGTCCCCTCCGGAGCCGCGCTGCGCGTCCCGGGGCTCCAGCCGTTCGTCACCCCCACCGAGGACTTCTACCGGGTCGACACCGCGCTCGTGGTGCCGAAGGTCGACGCCTCCACCTGGCGCCTCCGGATCCACGGCCGGGGCGTGCGCACCCCCCTCTCCCTCACCTTCCAGGACCTGTTGCGGCGGGAACTCGTCGAGCGCGACATCACCTTGACCTGCGTCTCCAACGAAGTCGGCGGCCCGTACGTGGGCAACGCGCGCTGGATCGGCGTGCCCCTGGCCGGCCTGCTGCGGGAGGCGGGAGTCCGGCCGCCGTCGCGCGGCGGCCGGGCGGACCAGCTGGTGTCCCGCTCGGTCGACGGCATGACCATCGGCACTCCCGTCGAGGACGTCATGGACGGCCGCGACGCACTGCTCGCGGTCGGCATGAACGGCCGTCCCCTGCCGTTCGACCACGGCTTCCCCGTCCGGATGGTCGTGCCGGGCCTCTACGGATACGTGTCCGCCTGCAAATGGATCGAGGACATCGAACTCACCGCCTTCGACGCCTACGACGCCTACTGGGTGAAACGCGACTGGGCACGCGAGGCGCCGGTCAAGACACAGTCCCGCATCGACACGCCCAAGCCCTTCGCCCGGCCCGGCGCGGGCACCGTCATGGTCGCCGGCGTCGCGTGGGCGCAGCACCGGGGCGTCGACACGGTCGAGGTCCGTGTCGACGACGGCCCCTGGCACAGGGCGGACCTCGCCGCCGAACACACCACCGACACCTGGCGCCAGTGGTCCTGGCCGTGGAAGGCCGCGCCGGGCAGCCACACGCTCACCGTCCGGGCCACCGACCGCACCGGCCGGACCCAGACCGGGAAGCGGACCCGCCCCAGCCCCGACGGGGCCTCCGGATGGCACTCGGTCGTCGTCACCGTCGAATAGGGCCCGTCCCTCTCAGCGCTGTGCCCCGTCCGCCGGCCGGTCCTGCCAGGTGGGGGCTTCTCCGGTGTCCGGACCGGCCGTCCCCGGCGTGCGGGCGGATCCGTAGGCGACGGCGAGGGCGTTCACGATGCCGGCCATGGCCCGGCGCAGCGCGGGCGGTCCGAGGACCTCGACGTCGGCGCCCAGGCGCAGCAGCTCACCGCAGGCGTGGTCGGTGCTCTCGGTCGGGATGACCGCCTCGATCCAGCCGGTGTCGCCGACGGTGGTCGCCGTCCGGTCGACCGCCCGCACGATGTCCTCGGGCACGTTGTCGGGCAGCCGCGTGCGTCCGTGCGGGGAGAGGCGGATGGTCGCCGTGCCGGTGTGGCGGCGGGTGCGGAAGTCGTCGAGGTAGGCGGTCCAGTACGCGCCGAGGTCGAAGTCCGCCGGGCGGTCGAACCGTTCGTCGGCCACCGTCGCTTCGAGGACGTGGGTCACGCGGTAGGTCGCGGTCCCGGACGCCGAGGCGGCCACGAGGTACCAGACGCCGGACTTGAGCACCAGACCGTAGGGCCGCAGGCGGCGCCGCACCTCCTGCGGCGCGCGCCAGCGGCGGTAGCGCACGTCGACCGCGTGCCGGCCGAGCACCGCGTCGGCGAGCAGGGGCAGGTGCGGTGTCCGTTCGGGTTCCCGGTACCAGCCGGGGGCGTCCAGGTGGAACACGGCCGCGGTGCGCGCGGCCTGTTCGCGCAGGGCGGTGGGCAGCGCGGCCAGCAGCTTCAGGCGTACCGCCGTCACCTCGTCGGCGAGTCCGAGATCGGCGGCGGGGCCGGGCAGTGCGGCGAAGAGCAGCGCGCGTGCCTCGGCCTCGCTCATGCCGGTCAGGCGGGTCCGGTAGCCGTCGACCAGCTGGTGGCCGCCGGCTCTGCCGGGCTCCGCGTAGAGCGGGATTCCGGCGGCCTGCAGACGGGCCAGGTCGCGGTAGGCCGTGCGGACGGACACGCCCAGCTCGTCGGCGAGCGCGCGTGCGGACATGCGGCCGCGGGACTGCAACAGCAGCAGCACCGACAGCAGTCGACCGGCAGACATGAGCGCATTCTCCCCGCAAACACTGACAGCTCCTGGCACACGCCCGCCCTACCGTCGGCTCACACCGGCTGCGGGAGCAGCGAAGCGGACCCGCCCCCGGGAAGCGAACCGAGGAGGAACCTGCCGTGTACGTCACCGACCCTGCCGTCACCGACCCTGCCGTCATCGAGCTGCGCCGGTACACGCTGCGCCCCGGCCGGGGGGACGAACTCGTCGAGCTGTTCGACCGGGAGTTCGTCGAGTCGCAGGAGGAGGCCGGGACGGCCGTGCTCGGTCAGTTCCGGGACGAGGACGATCCGGACCGGTTCGTCTGGCTGCGCGGATTTCGTGACATGGCGGCCCGGCACCGGGCGCTGACCGCCTTCTACGGTGGCCCCGTCTGGGCCGAGCACGGCCCCCGGGCCAACACCACCATGCTCGACTCCGACGACGTCCTCCTCCTGCGGCCCCTGTCCGACGGGTGCGGCTTCACCGTCCGGCCGGCCGAGCGGCCCGCAGTGGGATCTCCGGCACCGGACCGCCGTGTGTCCGCGACGGTGTGGTCCTTCCGTCCCGGACGGCACGAGGGCGTCGCGCTGATCCGCGACGCGCTCCTGCCCGTGCTCCGCGCGACGGGGCCCGCGCCGCTCGCCGCGCTCACCACGACGACGGCGCGCAACACCTTTCCCCGGCTGCCGGTGCGGACGGGGGAGAACGTCGCCGTGGTCCTCACCGCCCACCCCGACGAGGGGGCCCGCCTGCGGCACCACGCCGAGGTGATGGCCCACCCCCTCGTACGGGACGAGATCCTGCCGGGCATCGGGGAACACCTGACGGCGCCGCCGGCAACGCTGCGTCTGGCGCCCACGGGCCGCTCGCTGATCTGAGCCGGGCGACGGGGGCTCGCCCGCCGGGCCGCCCAGCCGGCTGCCCGGGGGGCACGGCTGCGCCCGGGGGGGCGCAGGCGCTCAGGGCGGGTCCCGGTAGCGGTCGGCCATCGCGGTGGCGCGCTCGCGCAGGGCGGTGCGCAGCGACGGCGGGGACAGGGCCTCCGCGTCCGTGCCGAGCTGCCACAGCGCCCATTCGGCATGCCGCGTGTCCTGGAACGTCACCTCCAGCCGCAGCCGGCCGTCCGCGTCCGGTGCTTCCGCGCGGACGGCCAGCGCGGCGTCCAGCAGTTCCTCGCGCCGCGCCGGCTCCACCCGCAGCAGCACGGTGAGGTGGTCGCCCCCGGCGAGGAAGCGGGCCGAGCGCTCCCGCCAGATGCGGTCGAGGTCGACCCTGTCCGGCCGCAGGGCCGGCTCGGGAAGCTCCTCGGCGGCGAGCACCCGGGACAGCCGATAGGTACGGTCCTCGCCGGACCTCGTGGCCAGCAGGTAGGCGCGGTCCCGCACGGTGACCAGGCCGACGGGGTCGACCGTGCGCCACTGCGGCGCCCGGCCGGTGGCCGCGTAGTGGATGCGCAGTTTGTGCCCGGCGAGCACCGCGCGCCGGACCTCGCCCATGGTGGCGCCGGGGATCTCGTCGGTGACCAGGCGGCGGGAGAGCAGATCGGTCTGCGGGTCGACGAGGAAGCGCTGCGCCGCGTCGCTCGCCGTGGCCCGGTGGCCCGCGGGCAGCGCGTCGACGACCTTCCGCATCGCCGAGGCGAGCGCCGAGCCGAGGCCGAACACCAGCTCGCCGCGCCCCGATCCGGCGGTCAGGAGGGCAAGGGCCTCGTCGTGGTTCAGACCGGCGAGATCGGTCCGGAAACCGGGCAGCAGCGCGAAGCCGCCGTGCCGGCCGCGCTCGGCGTAGACCGGCACGCCGGCCGCGGACAACGCCTCGATGTCCCGCAGCACGGTGCGCGTGGACACCTCCAGCTCACGGGCGAGCGTCTCCGCGGTCAGCCGGCCGCGTTGACGCAGCAGCAGCACCAGCGAGACCAGTCGGTCGGCACGCATGCGGGAACGGTAACGGAATACATGACCGAGGGTGTCGTGATTCGTTGCCAGGCTCGTGAACACGACGTCGCGGCCGCCGGCAGGCAGGTGGGCGTGCGTCCTCGACGTGAACCGAACCGAGCGAATCGAGCTGATGTGGCAGTGGAACGAACAGCGGTCAACCCCGTGACGTGGTCGGCGGCTCTGGGCTTCAACCAGGGCGAGGTCGTGTCCGGGCACACACGGACGCTGTACATCTCGGGGCAGACCGCGATGAACGGGGACGGGGCGCCCCAGCACGACGGCGACATGGCGAAGCAGCTGGCGCTGAGCATCGACAACGTGGAGGCCGTGCTGACCAGGGCCGGCATGTCGCTCGCGGACCTCGTCCGCCTGAACGTCTACACGACCGATGTCGACCTGCTGCTCGTGCACTACGGCGTGCTGGCCGCGCGGCTCGGCGCCGCCGGGGTCGCGCCGACCACCACCATGCTCGGGGTGGCACGGCTGGCGGTCCCGGGCCAGCTGGTCGAACTCGAGGGAACCGCCACCGCGTGATCCGGCCCGTCGCCCCGTCCGCCGTCCGTGCCGGCTCCCTCCGGCACGGACGGCGGGCGTGCGGGGGCGGGTTCACGCGGCCCGCCCTCCCGCACGCTGCCGGGCGGCCCGCAGCAGGACCGGGCGCAGCCTGCTGTAGCCGCGCACCGACACCGGGCGGAGCGCCCTGAGCGTATAGGCCGCCGCACCCGCCAACTCGCCCGCGAACGCCGTGTCGACCAGCACGGTGCCGGGGCGGGCGACGGCCGTGAGCCGGGCCGCGACGTTGACCGTCGCCCCGTAGACGTCGCCGAAGCGGCTGAGCACGGCGCCGTGGGCCAGCCCGGAGCGCACCTGGGGCAGCCCCTGTTCCGCCTCCGCGCGGGCGGTGAGCTCCAGGGCGATGTCCGCGGCCGCGCCTGCCGTGTCGCACACGAAGAGCACCTCGTCGCCGATGGTCTTCACCACCTGGCCCCCGCCCTCGGCGACGGTGTCACCGGTCAGGCTCTCGAACCGGTCGAGCACGCGGACGAGTTCGGCGTTGTCCAGCCCACGGGTCAGCCGGGTGTACCCGACCATGTCGGTGAAGCCCACCGCGCGTTCGCGGACGCCGGCCGCCTCGCGGGACGGCTCCGTGCCGCCTTTCCCCTCCGCCGGCCGGGGCGGGTTCCCGGCGCGCGCGGCCTCCTCCGCGTCGACGAGCATCCGTTCGGCGTACGCGGCGAGGTGCCTGCGCCACACGTGGCGCTGCAGCAGTTCCATCTCCGGCAGCAGCGCCGCGGCGTGTTCCGCGAGCGCCGCGGCGCCCGGAGGGGCGCCCGCGTCACGGTTCATCCAGACCCAGAGGGTGTGCACCTGCCATTCGGCGAGACGGGACAGGTGGTGCCCCAGGGCGCGCGCCATCAGCGTCTCGCTCGCCTCGGTGATGAGCCCGGCCGCGATGAGCCGCTCCCCCGCGCGCAGCGCCTCGGCGTCGGCGTCGGTGAAGGCCCGCGCGTCGTCGTCGACCTCCGGGAATCCGAGCGCGTGCCAGATCTCCACGGTGCGTTCGGGCGCCACCCCGGCCCGTTCGGCGATGTCCTGCCTCGTCCGGACACGGCGGCCGCCGAGGAGCACCTCCTCGATCGCCCGTCCCGCCTCGTCGGGGGCGGAGGGTGCCACGGGTGCCTCCGGTGGTTCCGGCGCACTCATGTGGTGTGCACGATCAGTACGTCGAGGTCGGCCTTCCTGGCGATGTCCGCGGGCACGGAGCCCAGGAGGCGCCCGGCGAGCGAGCGCAGCCCCCGGTTCCCGACGACCAGGAGATCGGCCGCGCAGTCGCGGGCGGTCCGCACGAGGGCGGCGACCGGCTCGTCCTGCACCGCGACGGAGCGCACGTCCTGCGCGCCCTGCGCGCGGGCCAGGTCACCGGCGGCACGCAGGGTGTCCTCGGCCGGTGCGGAGCCCACCACCTGATACGCCTCGGCCCCCAACTGGTCCTGCGCCACCGCAAGTTCACGCCCGCGCATCGGCACGAACGCGCAGACGATCACGAGTTCGGCCCGGCAGACGGCGGCGAGACGGGCCGCCGCCTCGACCGCCGAGAACGACGAGGCCGATCCGTCCGTGCCCACCATGACAGTCCGGTAGACGGTCACCACGCCAACTCCCTTACTCCGAAGTAAACTTACTTTGGAGTAAGGTAGAACTCCGGGACCACCCCGGCAAGAGGGCCGCAGCCGGGGGCGTCGGGTGTCCGGCCGCCGCGTGCAGCGGCGGCCGGCCGTGGAATCCGGCCTCACCCCCGCGGACCGGCATCAGGCCGGTGCTCGCCCTCCCCTGCCGGCGTCCGACACGCCCCGCAGCAGCTTTGCCGCCGCCTGCGGTGCCGGGCCATGCTGGTGCGGCTGAGTGCACAGCCGCGCGCAACGGGGGAGAACGCGATGCTCCGCATTCATTTCGACGATGCAGACCTGGGACGGACCACCGTCGCCGCCAGGCCGGACCCGCTGTGGGAGATCGCCGCGAGTCTGCACCGGTTGCAGTCGCGGAAGGGGGCGTGGGCGTTCGCCGGGTGGAGCCGCATGGCGCGGCAGCGGTTGCGGGAGAAGAAGCTGGAACGACAGGTGCGGGACGTCCTCCTGCGTCTGTATCCGCGGGCCGAGTACTTTCCGGACTTCCTGACACCCGCCGGCGCCCTGGACGGCTTCGAGGCCGGTGCGGAGTCGATCCTGGCCACGCCGCCGCGGCGGATCCTGGAGGAGGTGACCCTGCTCGACCGGACGGTGGGTGCGCCGTCGTGGGTCGGACGGCTGGCGGAGACGGGGGCACGCAGAGAACTCGTCGCACTGCTGCGCGCGTACCACGAGGCCGTCGTCGTCCCGTACGAGGACATGGCCCTGACGACACTGGAGGCCGAGCGGGCGGCGCGCTGCCGCGGCCTGCTCGACGGAGGGGTCGAGGGCATGCTCGCCGGGCTCGGCCCGATGATGCGGTGGCGTCCTCCGGTCCTGGAGGTCACCTACCCCACCCAGGCGGCGGACCGGGACCTCCATCTGCACGGGCGGGGGCTCACCCTCGTGCCCTCGTACTTCAACTGGGCGGAACCGGTCGCCTTCGCCGATCCCGAACTGCCGCCCGTGCTCTGGTACTCGATGCTCCACGAACCGCCCCCGGCCGGCGGCGACGATCCCGGCAGGCCCCTGACCGTCCTGCTCGGCCGGGCGCGGGCGACCGCCCTGCGCGCCGCGGCCGCCGGTGCCACGACCGGGGAGATCGCCCGCGCCGCGGGGGTCTCGGCGTCGTCCGCCAGCAGGCACGCGACCGCGCTGCGCGACGCGGGACTCGTCACGACCGTCCGTCACGGACCGGCCGTGCTGCACACGCTGACGCCGGTCGGCGCCGCGATGCTGCGGGGCGCGACACGGGGAGCCGCACCGGCGGCCTCCTGATGACGTACCCCCCGGCCGGTGGCCGCGCCCGGGCCGGCGCGAGGCGGGCGGCCGTCCGCGGGCGGTGTCCTGCGCGTCCCGCCGGGGACCCTCGCCCGGCCGGCCCGGGAGGGCTCCGCCCCTGTCACCCGTCGGCGCCCAGAACCTCCCGGAGCGTCCGGGCGAACTCCGCCGGGGCGCCGTGCCGGCCGAACTCGCCGCCCAGGAATCCCGCGTGATGGCTGGGGAAGAGCGTGAGCTCGCTGCCCAGGGCGGTGGCGATCTCGGCGGCGGCGCGTGCCGGGAACTCGCCGGCGGACTCCTTGCCGGCCGCGACGACGATGCGGGTCGTGGCCGCTCTCAGGGCGTCGGCGTCGGGCCGGAAGCCGGTGCAGCTGGTCATGTTCTGGCCCAGCAGCGGGTCGTCGCGCGAACCGTCGTCCTCGGTGGGGAGGCCGAAGGAGGCGGGGTCGGGGGCGGGCTCGCCGGCCCAGTCGTCGGGGAACAGGCCCTTGCGGCCGGCCAGGGCGATGAACTTCGCCATGGCGGGCCCCATGCCGTCGCGCAGATAGGTCGTGTGGACGTCCGTGCACGCGGCCAGCACGGCCTCGCCGTCCGGAAGGACGGGTGCCGCGGGCGGCTCGTGCGCGACCAGGGTGCGGACGAGTTCCCCGTGCCGGGCCACGAGGGCCAGCGCGTTGACCGCTCCCCCGCTGCTGGCGAACACGTCCACCGGGCCGGCGTCCAGTGCCTCGATGACCCGCCGCACGTCGTCCGCGTGCTCCTCGGGGGTCGACCGGGTGGCGCCGTCGGTGCGCGTGCTGCGGCCCACGCCCCGGGGGTCGTACGTGACCACGGTCCGGTCCGTGAAGAACGACGCCAGGGTGACGAAGCCGCTCGCGTCCATCGGCGAGCCGATCAGCAGCAGGGCGGGTTCGCCGCCCGGGGCTTCGTCCGCCCCCGTCCGGATGTCGTAGCGGAGCGTGGCGCCGTTCGCGTCCAGGGTGCGGGTCTCGGGCTCGGCCATGGTCTCTCCTCGGTAGGTCTGCCGTACGGAGGAGGAGACCGGGATCCGGTCCGGAACTCATCGCCCGAGGGGCACCGACCCCGGCACCGGGTCGGGGCCCGTCCGACGCCGGCCCCGGAGCGTTCACCCGTGCCCGGCCCCGGTGTGCGGGGCGGCCAGGGCGGTCATGCGGTGCATGACCGCAGCGGGGACGGCCGGGTTCCGCGCCGCGTCCTCGGCGCTCTCCTCGTCGAGGAGACGCGCCACGAGGGCGTGGGGCGGCAGCGCGGGGTTGAGCCAGGCCCTGCGGCGGACGGCGAACTCGGGGTCGGCCGCGAGGCGGGCCGCGGACTGCGGTGACAGCCGGGGGTCCCCGGCCGCGGCGGCCCGTACGTCGGTGTCGGCGTCCCGGCCGAACCGCTCCACGAGACCGGCGTCGGAGGCGGGGTCGTCGAGTGCCAGCAGGCGCAGGCGGGGCTCGTGGTGTCCGGCGAAGCGGAGCAGGTCGTGGCGGGGGAAGTGCGGGTGGTTGCGGGGGCGTCCGGGGAACGAGAGGCTGCCGTACCACCAGCTCCACACGTCGAGGAGCACCTCGGCCGTGGCGTCCTCGCAGGACTCGGTGAGGAACAGGCGCACCACGCGGTCCTCGTCGTGGGCGAGAAGGTCGACGACGTCGGGCGGCAGGTGGCGGGCGCGGGCGACGCTGCGCCGGATCCGGAGGTTGGGCGAGCGCGCGAGCCGGCGCATCGCCTCGGCGTCGTCGTGGAGGGCGGCGATCCACCACACCGCGTAGGTGCGGTCGTCGGGGGTGATGTCCTCGACGGTGGCCGCCATGGCATCGATCTCCTCCCGGCCCCGCGGCGGACGGGCGCCGGGCCGGGAGGGGGTTCCACACCGCGTCTGCCGGCCGGGCCGGTCCGGTGCCGCGTGCTCTCTGACGCCAGTTCCTCCAGGGCGGTGCGGAAGGCCCCTTCCGGGGTGGCGGCGAGGAGCCGGGACCACTGGGCGGCCGACAGGTTGCCGCTCTCGGCGGCGAAGCCGCGCACATGCCTCGCCGGGTGGACGGCGGCGGCGTCCAGGACCTGCGGCGGAAGGTCAATGCGGTGGAGGAAGTAGAGGTGCGGTCCGCGGCCGGCGTCGAGCAGGCCGAGCAGGACCTCCGCGGGGGCGGCCGGGTTGGTGCCGAGACCCACCAGCCACGACCCGGCCAGGAAGCGGGAGAGCGGACGGCCCTCGGCGAGCGCGGCGAAGGGGTCCCGGGCATCCGTGTCTCTCATCCGCCCATCCAACGGCGGCCGGGGCTGTGGATCAAGGGGTGCAGGGCTGCGGACCTGCGGCGGCCCCCGCCGGGCGCGCGACGAGACGGGCCGGTGCGGACCACGGCGCGGTGAAGGCGTCGGGCCTGCGCCGATCGTACGAACAGGCACCGACAGTCCCCTTGCCACGACCGCGTCGCGAGAAATCCGCGGGACGCTGTCGATCCGGCCGCGTCCCGTTCGACGCAGGGATGCGGGGCACCTCGCCGCGCGGCAGGGCGACACATCGAAACATCGATACATCGTTTTCTGGGGAGAGACACGTGCAGCAGCTGCTGAGAGTCATGAACTTCAACGTCTCGCGGGACGGCATCGGGGCGGGTGAGCACCAGAGCCTCGACAACCCGTTCGGCCTCGCCGGTGCCGAGCGGCTGTTCGCCTGGGCAGGCGCCACGGCGAGCTGGCCCATGCGCACCGACGCCGGGGGAAGCCGCGGCCTCGACGACTACTTCACCCGGGACTTCGCGCGCAACATCGGTGCGGAGATCATGGGCCGCAACAAGTTCGGCCCCCAGCGCGGGCCCTGGCAGGACCACGACTGGCAGGGCTGGTGGGGCGACGAGCCCCCGTTCCACACGCCGGTGTTCGTCATGACCCACCACGGACGTCCGCCGATCACCCTCTCCGACACCACGTTCCACTTCGTCGACGGCGACCCGCTCACGGTCCTCGGCCGGGCGCGGGAGGCCGCCCGGGGCAAGGACGTCCGGCTCGGCGGCGGGGTCACCACCGTCCGGGAGTTCCTCGACGCCGATCTCGTCGACACCCTGCACGTGGCCGTCGCACCGGTGGAGCTCGGTACCGGCATCCGGCTCTGGGAGTCACCCGACGAACTGCTCGACCGGTTCCATCTCGAGGTCGTGCCCAGTGCGAGCGGTGTGGTGCACCACCTGTTCTGGCGGAGGTGACACCTCGGAACGGGTACCGTGCCGTCCGCGGCCCGGGAGCGGGGGCCGGGTGCGACCGCGGCCCCTCGCGCACGTCTGTCCGGCGGATACCGGGGCACACGAGCGGCAACGCACGAAGGGGGGACCATGGGAACCGCGGTGCATGTACCCCAGACCCGGGACATGGTGGGCGAGGAGCTCTCCGGTGACGAGGCGCTCGTCGCCCTGCGCCGCTACGGCGGCCGCAGGCTCCTGTTCGACGCGTTCGCCCGCTTCCGGTACGCGGACGGCTTCAGCTCCGCCCGCTCCCTCGGGTTCCAGGTGGTGCTCGGCATCGTGCCGTTCGTCATCGCGCTCGTCGGCGTCGCCACCACCCTCCACACGGAGGCCGTGGGGCGCGTCGTCGACCAGGTGCTCTCCCGCATCGTGCCCGGCGCCAGCGCCCCGCTCGTCGAGCAGGCCCTCGCGGACACGCGCCGCAGCGCGGGGGCGGACATCGCCGGGGCGGTGGCGATGTGGACGGGCCTCGCCTTCGCCGTCCTCAATCTGGCCTCCGCGATGGGGCAGATCGAGCGCGGCTGCAACCGCATCTACGGCATCGAGCGCGACCGCGCCTTCCCCCTGAAGTACGGCAGGGGCGTGCTGCTCGCCCTCGGCGCGGGGCTGCCGCTCGGCGGCGGCTTCCTCGCCGTCGTCGCGGGCGGGGAGGTGGGGGAGCCCGTCGTCACCGCTCTCGGCCTGCCGCCGGCACTGCTCGACTGGTGGGAGGCGCTGCACGTGCCGATCGGCGTCGCACTGGCCTGCGTCGCCTCGGCCGTGATCTTCCGCTGGGCGCCGCGCCGGCGCCAGCCCGGCTACACCTGGCTCGCCTTCGGCTCCGGCATCCATCTGGTGCTGTGGGTGTGCGCGACCTGGCTCCTCGCGCTCTACGTGGGCCGCAGCGGTTCGTTCGGCGCCGTCTACGGACCGCTCACCGCGTTCGTCGCCCTGCTGCTGTGGGCCAATGTGACCGGGGTCGCGCTGTTCCTCGGCATCGCCTTCGCCGCGCAGCTGGAGGCCGCGCGTGCGGGCCAGACGGAACCGGTCCGGCCGGACCCCGGCGGATGAGGCCCGGCGGCGGGACCGGAGCCCGCCGTCAGCCGTCGTCGAGCGCCGAGAGCCCGTCCCGCCATCGGCGCCGGCGCTCCTCGTCCGACTGCTCCCACCACGGCGTTCCGCGCTCGCCGAGCGCGGTCTTCGCGCGGTGCACCCGCGCCCGTGCGGCACGCTCCGCGCCCGGGTCCCCGTCGGCGAGGGCGGCACGCACCGCGCGGCGCGCGGCCATCAGGTGGCTGCGCAGGCGGGCCGCGGGGTCCTCGGGGATCGCGGGGTCCGTCGCCCGCCACTTGCGGCCGCGGATGACGACGAAGTGACCGTCGGGTGTGGTTCGCCGCTCCCCGTCCGCCTGCACGCGTCCGATCGTTCCAGACCGGTACGGGGGCGCCGGTCCGTGACACGCCGCGGCCCTGCGACGCGGTCCGGCCGGACCGGTTCCGTCTGGCCCGCACGCGCGGCCTCCAGCTGCGCGGCGAAGGCGATGCCGAGGAACAGCGCGACCCCGGTCACATTGGCCCACAGCAGCAGGGCGACGAACGCGGTGAGCGGTCCGTAGACGGCGCCGAACGAACC
>NZ_RDBP01000004.1 GCF_008042045.1 Streptomyces sp. T39 | reverse complement strand
CGCCTCACCACGTAGGACACGGTCTAAGAAGTGATCTTGCAGCTGAGGCCAGTGCGGCTGAACCGTAGGCTGCGTGTCATGGCGCGATTCGATGAGGTCATGACGACGTTCTGGGGTGACGGCGATTACGGCGTCCAACAGCTTCTGACGGACGAGATGGTGCGAGAAGCTGAGCGGGCGCTGGGCGTGACGCTGCCCTCGGCCCTGCTTGACCTTCTGCGGATCCAGAACGGCGGCATCGTGGCTGCTGAGCACGATGCGTTCCCCACCAGCCAGCCGACCTCGTGGAGCGAAGACCACGTCCCCTTCGAGAGCCTGATGGGCATCGGGCGACGCGACGGGATGACTTCGTTGCTCGACACCCCGTACTTGGTCGAGGAGTGGGGCATGCCAGCACCACTTGTGCTGCTCTCCGGCGACGGGCACTGCTGGATCGCGCTGGACTACCGAACCTGCGGGCGGGACGGCGAGCCCTCGGTCACATGGTTCGAGACCGACCTCGCCACGGAGCTCGTCCTGGCTGGTGACTTCTGCTCGTTCGTCGGTGGGCTCACCGCGGGCAGCACGTATGGTGACGGCCCCGCCTCGGGCGGGTCCGGTGATGCAGAGTGATCAGCCTCGGGTCAGGGATTCTCCTTCATTCGGTCGAGGCGGCGATGCGTCGTCGGTGAAGACGGGCATGCCGAGGTCGACCAGCTGAGGGCGTCCGTCGATGGGGATGTTTTTGAGGCTCTTGAGCTTGGCCATCGCAGCGTCGAAGCTGACCTGGAGTCCTTCGACCTCGCCGAGCCAGCCGTTCCCGCGGGCTTCGGTGATGCGCTCGCGGAGGTTCTGGATGATCTCGATGAGACGGGGCCGCTGGCGGGGGTCCATCTGGAGAACGGGGCAGCGAATGCAGGCGTGTTCGTGCTTGCAGGGGGTGCCATAGGGGCGCCCGCAGGTGCCGAGGGAGACCTTGCGGAGCTCGAAGTGCTGCTGGAAGTCGTGCCACTCCGCCGCGGTTGGCTCGCGATATTCCTCTTGGGGGCGCTCGGCCCGGCGCCGGTCGAGGAAGCCTCGGTAGGTGCGTACCAGGTCGTCCTGGAAGACGGCGAGGTATGCCTGGGTGGTGGTCAGTGTCTTGTGACCGAGGATGCGGGCTGCGATGTGAACGGGCAGTCCGCCGGTGACGGCCTCGGTCGCGAACATCCTTCGGAAGTCGTGGGGTGTGTAGCGCAGTGGCTCGCCGGCCTGGTCGCGGAGTCCGGTGGCCTCCAGGGTCCGGTCCAGGGCGCGCTTGATGCCGGCCTCGCTCATGACCTGCGGCTGCCAGTAGGGGCGGCGCTGGAACAGGTGCGGTAGCTGGGGGCCCGTGACGCGCTCGTGTGAGTCGTAGCGGGAGATCAGGGGGACTTTCCCGCCGTTGGCGTCGCGCAGACGCTTGATGATCGTGGCCAGGACGCTGGCCAGTTCGGGGCTGACCAGCAGTAGCCGTTCCTCGTTGCTCTTGGAGGGAACGATCTGGAGGAGCGGGACGACTTCGTTGGTGTCGGGCAGTTTGTAGGAGACCAGCGCGAGGTGGGTGAGCTCGGTCAGTTCTTCGGCGCGAACTCCGGTGTGCCGTAGCGTCTCGATGATCGCCCAGGCCCAGAAGGCGTCGTCCTCCACGAGGCTCTGGTTGATCCTTCGTTCGGTGCTGTCAACCTCCTTGATGAAGACATGCCGTGAGCCGTGATCGAGGCGGCTGGGCACCTGGTTCACCTTGGGAAGGATCCGCAGGTAGCGCGTCTCGCCGTGCTCGAAGGTCTCGTTGAACGGTGTGGCGCGGGCGGCCTCCAGCAGAGCGACGGCCTCTCGGTGTACTCGCTCGGCTGTCTCCAGCAGGACGGGAAGATGGGGCAGCCGCTCGCGGACTCGCTGGTGCATCCGGGAGGTGGTCTGCTTGTAGATCTTGTGGTTCCCGGCGCCGTCGCCCCGGGTGATCGGGCTTGGCACTGCCCACGGGACCCAGAACGGGTCGTCGTGGGCCCACTCCTGAATGTCGAGGTAGAAGCCGCGTACCCGCATCATGACGTCGATGCGCGAGCGGCGCTCTTTGACCTCTCCGCTCTTGTTGACGTAGGTGACCAGGCGTTGTTTCCAGCCGTCAATGACGTCGTCGGGCAGACGGAGGGTGTCGATGCCGGGGTGGTGCGCCTCAATGTCCGCCCAGAACACGCCGGCCAGTTCGCGTACCAATCCTCGGAAGGTGCCGTAGTCGATCCCGGGGCGGCGTTCTTCGAGGTAGCGGACGAGCAGGTTGCGGACCTGCGTGGACTGGATGTTGTAGGCGTCGACCAGCTCGGCGGTGGGCCGCTGCCCGTGCCGCAGTGCGTCCTTGAGGGTGTCTTTCGAGTCGATGACACCGGCGCCCCGCAGCAGGTCCCAGGCGCTGTGGGTGCCCACGTATGCCTCACCGGTCTCCCGTCGTCCGACGGCCCGCAGGTAGAAGACGTCCTCGGCGGTGAGCTGGGCGAGGTCCCGGCCCGTGTGCAGGATGATCGAGGAGATGACCCGCAGGCCCTCGTCGATGTGCCGGGGCGTCATGCCGAGGTCGGCGCCGAAGTCGCGCATTCGCTCCAGCTGACCGGCGGGAAACATCTGCTGGATGTCCTTGAAGAGCCGCATCACTTTGTAGCAGCGCAGGAAGACGTAGCGCGGGAGAACCACCCGGCTGATCAGCAGGCTGTTGAGGCCCATCATGAGCTCGTTGCGCCTAGATTCCTCGCAGCGAGGGTCGTGCTCGTTCAAGGCCAGGATCAGCTCTTTGCCCTGGTCGGCCCCGCCCGCAAGCCACCGTCCCTGCCACCCGTCTTCGGGGAAGGTCAGCAGCCAGTCGAGGATCTTGGCTGCCCCCGCGAGCCGGATGGTTCCGGGCCACATGCCGCGGCTGTACGTTCTCTGTGGCCAGAGCGGCGAGGTCGGCAGCAGGGCCAGGACCTCGTCTCGGGTGAGGTGGTCGTGTGGGCCGACGCGTTCCCTATCCGCTTTGAGCTCGTGCTCGATGAACAACGGCTTCGCCGGCGCGGGGCCGGTTCCCGCCCGGCGGACGGAGTTGGCTCGGCGGCCTCCTTGTAGCGTCACGCCTGGCCACCTCCGAACAGCACGGCCAGGTCGCTTGCCTCGTAACCGGTCGCGACGGCGGTCGGCACGGGGCGCTTCGCGCGTTCCTCACGGTCGGCGAGGTACTCCTGAACCCGGGCGATGACCTGTTCTTCTTCCTCGACGAGATACACGTCGGCGGTGGTGCTCAGGTTGGCGTGACCAAGGATGGTCTGCACGTCCCGCAGCGACAGCCGCTTGTCCCGGGACATCCGCAGCGCGGCAGTGTGCCGCAGGTCGTGCATCGACCAGTTCGTGCCCAACAGGGCGTTGGTCCGGCGGAAGACCGCGCGCAGGGCCTCGTAGGTCATCGGCTGGTAGGCCAGCCCGGCGCCGTGGTCACGACGCCGGAGTGTCCACCACAGCGGGGCCTGCGGGTCCAGCGGCGGGCCCTCGCTCTGGTAAAGCCGCAGCCAGATGAACGACTCCGGGCTGGAGGGAAGCCACTGCTCGGCCTGGGATCCTTTGCGTTCGACGCGTACGAGCTGGTCGCCCCAGTCGACGTCGACGCCCCGGACCCCGAGGAGCTCGGAGGCGCGGGCGGCGTTGCTGATGCCGAGCGCGAGGATCGCCCGGTCCCTGTTGGACCGCAGTGCCGCGAACAGCTCGTTCCACCGCTCGTCCGACATCTGCCGTGGGCGCCGACGTGGGACTTTGGGGTTGTAGCGCAGTCGGACCTCGCCGCCGTAGGGATCCAGCGGGTTGTGATGGGCGTGCGGGCGGCGCCTCGCGCTCCGGGCCAGCGGCACCGGGTTGACCAGCGGGCCGCTGCCCGACTCGATCCAGAATTCGTAGAAGCTGCGGAGTACGGCGTTACTGTGCCGGATCGTGCGCGGTTTGTAGAGGTCGTCCAGGTACGGCTTCTTCGTGATCGTGTTGGTGGTCCCCGCGGTCGCCGCCGAATGCGTCCGCGGGGACGTCCGAGGTTTCGTCGTGACCCTCAGCCACAGCACGAAGTCGCGCACCTCGGCGGACGTAGCCCGGTCCCATTCGATCTGGACCACGCGAAGCCATCGCCACCAGCGCAGGAGATCGAAGGCGTAGCTGCGGACGCTGCCCGGTCGGTTGTCCCGAGCGACGAAGTCGATCAGGAACCTGCGAATCGGCTCCACCGCTCTTCCCTCCTCGTCGAAGACCAGCCAAGGCACCGCCCCGGCTCCCACGGCTACCCGCCCCCATCGCGGCAGGCGGATCAACTGGATGTCACGAGATGCTGCGTCCAACTTCGTTGCGCTCCTTCGTCGCTCGGATGCGCAACGTCTACCGACTAGGCCATGCGGGGGATGCGCCCACATCCGGCGTGTCGTGCGGTAGTCCGGTCAACACCTCTGTGCCTGCCGCCCGCACAGCCGATGGCGATGTGGCTGGGGCCGGCGGGCAGGTCGGCGTAGGCGGCGAGGTTGGCGAGCAGCTCGCGGGCGCCGGGCGTTGCGAGGACGACGTCCTGGACGCGGGGGTTGAGGCCGTCGAGGTCGAGGATGTCTCGGGCGGCGGCCGGGTCGCGGAGCCGGTCGCGGACGTCTTCGATCCGGTCGGCGGCGGGCGGGACGGAAGAGCCGTCCTGGCCGGTGGGCAGGTGCAGGTAGCCGAACGAGGTGAGACGGATCGGGCGCAAGGGTGAGCCTCCTGCTCGGTGGTGAGGGGCGTGCGGAACACGCGGAGCGCCGTGCCTGGCCGGGAGGGGCGGGGCGCGGCGCTCCGGGGTGGGGGTTACCACGAGGAACTGGTCGGTGCGCAGGTCCATCTCGACCTGAGCTGGTGTGCCCTGGGCGCGTTGGGCGGCGGCGTATTCGTCGGCGGGCCAGGAGCCGCGGGGTGGCCGGCGGGGAACTCCTCCAGGACGGTGCGCTGTGCCGGGAGGGCGGTCGTCATTGCGGGTCGCCTTCCTCGTAGGCGTCGATCAGGTCGCTGATCGCGTCGGGGTTGGTGGCCTCGCCGACCCACCGGCCGGACACGGTGAAGACCGGGACCTGGTCGCGGTCGGCGTCGAAGACCGCCACGTAGGTGCCCCAGCGCTCCAGCACGAAGTCGTAGAGCACGGGGGCCGGGGCAGCCTGGAGGACCTCCAGGGCGTCGACGGTGAAGCGGGCCGGGGCCGTGGGGTCGTCGAGCTGGACGATGATGCCGGTGACGCGCAGCAGGTCGCCGGGCTGGATCTCGCGCAGGAGCACGTCGGCGATGCGCGGGTCGGCGGTGGTGCAGGCGTAGACGGTGTCGGGGGTGTCGGGGGTGTCGGGCGCGATGGCGTCCACGTCGGCGGGGGAGTGGATCAGGTCGAACGTCGCGGTGCCCCAGCCGCTGCCGGGGGCCGGGATCGCGTCGACGTAGCCGTCTATGGCGAGGTGCGTCTGGGGGTTCATCAGCGGGCCTCCGCCCGGGGAGGAAAGCGGGGTCGGGCAGGGCGCTTCTGCGCGAGCACCAGGAGCTCGCGGTTACGCCGCTGCTGTGCGTCGGTGAGCGGGCGGGCCTTGGCGCCGTGGCGGTGCCAGAGCGGGGAGGCGGGCGGCTCGGGGTAGGCGAGGGCACGGTCGACGTCGTGTTCGGTGCTGCTCATGAGGGCCTCCGTGTGGAGGGGACGTTCAGGCATGGTCCTTGCTCTTGCCGCTCTTGGGCGGGTCGGAGACGAACCGGGCCCTGGATCGGAAGGTGGCAGTCCGGGCACCCGTGCGCCCGTTCACCCCCGGCCGGGAGATCGGCCGGGGGTGAACGGGTGCGGGTGCGGACCGTCGGCGGCGCGGCTCACTCGCGGACCGCGGCCGCGAACTGCTCTTCCAGGTCCGCGCGGCCCTCGGGGTCGTCGGCCTGGTCGTGGTCGTCGGCCTCCTGGTCGACGTCGTCGGGGCCGCCGTGAACGGTGCACACCGTGTCGGGGTGCGGCCGGTCGCTGGTGTGCGCGTCGAGGAGGTCGGTCACCGAGTGCACGGGGTGCCAGGCGCGCGCGTCGCACTCGTCGTCGTACGGGCAGCACGTGAGGAGGTCGAAGCCGATGTCACCCTCGCCGTCGACGTCCGTGCGCAGGGCGAGCACGAGCCGGTCCTTGCCGAGGCGGATCTCGCCGACGCGGTCGCCGCCCGCCAGGTCGCTGCCTTCACGCCAGGTCCACAGCGGCAGCACGTCCGGGCCGAAGACGCGGCGCACCAGGAGCAGGGATCCGAGACCGTCGCCGCCGTCCCAGCCCATGTCGCGGCGGCGGGCGTCGCTGGCCCGCTTGAGGAGCGGCTCCAGGCGGTGGCTGTTGTCGGCGAAGACGACGTGGTCGAAGCCCTCGCCGCGCAGCTGCGGGAACGCGGTGACGGCGTCGGCGTGCTGGCGGCGTACGACGTCCTCGGGCACGGCGCGGTCCGGGTCGCGGACGGCCTGACGCCACACGCACACGTCGGCCGGGGTCGCCACGAGCAGCGCGACGACGGGTACACCGTGGGCGCGGGCGGCGTCGATCAGGCCCTTGCGGACGCGGGCGTCGGTGTTCGTGTCGCTGATGACCGTGGTGAGCCGCCGGGCCATGCGGGCCGCGAGGGCGGCGTGCATGACGGTGACCGCGGCCTCGGTGGAGGACTGGTCGCCGGCCCGGTCCGAGACCATCGCCCGGAAGGTGTCGAGCTCCAGGACCTGGGTGGCGGGCCAGCTGCTCGCCAGCGTGCTCTTGCCGCTGCCGCTCGCCCCGATCATCACGATGAGCGCCGGGTCGGGGATGGTCGTATCGAGCGGCTGCATGGTGCCGGTGAAGGTGGTCTTCATGCGCGTTCTCCTTGCGGGTGGAGGGTGGAGGTGGCCAGGTGCAGGCGCATCCCGGCGGAGTCGGCGACGAAGGCCGCGGCCTCTTCGATCGCGCAGGCGGCGGATTTGGCGTCCTCGCCGTCCAGCGGCGTGAGCGCGGCGGCGCGGGAGGCCATCGTCAGGAGCTGGTTGAGCGAGCCGAGGACGCCGTCCTGCGGGAAGGCTTCGTCGAACAGCTCGCGCAGCGCCCCGGCGAGGAACTCGGCGTCGACCGGACCGCCCAGTTCGTCCTCGATCTGCTGGACGGCGAGCTTCGCGATCCCGGCTGGAGCGCGTACGCGCTCCAGCCGGGTGCGAGCGGCGGCGGTCACCGGCGGTCGCCCTTGCGCAGGGTGATCCAGGTGGTGACCAGGGCGGCGGCCACGCCGATCAGGCGGTGGGCCGACTGGTCCAGCTCCATCAGCGCCGTGCCGGGCCCGGAGACGTCCTGGACCGGCTCGGGGTACTCGGTGCCCTCGCCGCCGGCCTTGCGTACGACGGTGGCGTGCTTGATGTAGCCGGTCTTGCCCGTCTTCTCGGCAAGCCACAGGAGCGGGTCGCGCCGGTCCAGGATTCCGTGGGTGATCGCGTTGATCGCGGCGCCGGTGAGGAGCGCGGCCGCGGGGACGCGGTAGCCGACGGTGCGGGTGACGGCGAGGGTGGAGGCGGGAGAAGGGCTGGGAACTCCTGGTCGCCGCCGGCGAAACCGGCTACGCGCCCAAGGCCCTGCACGAGATGCTCAAGCAGCTGCTCGGCGACGAGGCCACCCCGGCACCGCGCACGGTCGGCGGCCGGGGCCGGGGCCGCGGGGACGGGGATCGGTCCGGACGTCGGGTCGAGGCTGGCGTTGACGGCGGCGAACAGCTCCGCCGCGCCGCCGAAGCCCTCGAAGCCCTGCGGCACCGCGACGGCCAGGGTGACCGCAGGGTGGCCGGCGACCCGGGTGGTGGCCGGATCGGAGGCGAGCAGGGTGGCGGCGTCGATGATCTCCCCGGCGTTGTCGATGGCGTGCTGCGCGGACTCGGTGAGGGTCTGGCCCTTGTAGAGGTCGGGCAGGGTGCGCGCCCACCGCTGCGGATAGTGCGCGCCGCTCTCCACCGACGCGGACAGCTGGTCCAGCTTCGGGCGGCGGGCGGCGGTCGCGGCGCAGATCTTGTCGGTGAGTTCGTCGACCAGGCGCCACACCTTCATCGCCGTGGGCTTCTTGGGCCCGAGGCGGGTGTGCATCGTCCAGCCGGCGCCCGCGACCGGGGCGTCCTTCGGGTCGATCTTGATGTAGCCGGGGAAGAGGTAGGCGAGCTCCTCAGCGTCGGAGACGGTCATGCCGACGCGCCACTTCGCCTGGATCTTCATGGTGGCGGTGACGACGTCCTGTGTGGCGCGCAGGCCGCAGACGAGGTTGCGTACGCGCATCGCGCGGCCCTCTTCGGCGACCTTGTCGAGCATCTCCTTGACGTCGAAGGGGAGGGAGGCGGTCTCGTCGGTGATGATGACGATGCCGGGGATCTCGTGGTTGATCGGCAGCTTGTTGTCGGTCTTCTTCTCCCGCATCAGCTGCTGGTAGCCAGCCTTGCGGGCGGCGATGATCTCTCCGGCCATGCGGAGCATGAGCCGGGCTTCGTCCTCGGTGTGCGCGATCCAGTCGACGATCGGTGCGGAGGCGAGGCCCTCGGTGGCCCACGGGGTGATCCACGGGAGGGCGACGCCGCCGCCGGTGATGTCGATGGCCCAGATCAGCGCGTCGGGCATCCGGGCGAGCTGGCCGGTGACGACGCGCAGCGTGTTGGTCTTGCCCGCGTCGGTCTCGCCGATGAGGATGCCGCAGTCGTTGCAGAGGCTTCCCATGGCCGGCTGGCCGTTGCGGTGCAGGCCGAAGGGGAACCGCTCGGTCAGCGTCAGCTCGGAAAAGTCCTCCGGGTAGGGGATGTCCTCGCTGATGACGTCCTTGAGGGTGACCTCGACCAGGATCGTGCCGCGGTGGCTGCCGGGGAAGATCTCCACGCCGCAGCCGTCGGCCAGGCGCAGGTCGGCGGCGAACTTCGGGCCGTAGCCGTTGAGGTCGGCCGCGTCGGCGCCGCCGGAGGGGAGGTCGATCTCCACGGTGTAGCCGACCTTCTCGGGCCAGTGCATCACGTCCTTGCCGACGCAGTTCTCCAGCCGGGCGACGCGCTTCATGCGGTCTTCCCAATCGCGCAGGATGCCGACCGACTCGCGGCGCAGCTTGAGCAGGCGCTTACGCTCGGAGCGAGTGGGCTCCGAGCGGGTGGCACTCGCGTTCGCGGCGATGCCGACGGCGGCCAGGCCCAGGCCGGTGGCCCAGCCGGTGGAGGTGAGGGGCGCGGTCGCCAGCGCCCAGGACGCCCATCCGGCGGCAGTGATCCAGGACAGGGCGCGGGTGGTGAGGGTGCCGGCCGTGGTGCCCTCGCGCAGGTCGTGGACGGCTCCGGCGGCGGCCGCGCCCCCGAGGGTGACAGCTGCGGCCTGCCAGGGCAGCCCGGTGATCGGGGCGAGCATCACCATCGAGGCGGCGGTTTCGCTGGCGTATCCGAGGAAGGTGGTGTGGCCGCTGGGCAGCGACCAGTCCCAGTGACGCATGGACATAGGGAAGTTCTCCGTCCTGGTGAGGAAGGCGGGGCGGGGCAACAGCAGGGGAGCCGGTGGCCGGCCCCGGGTTCGGGGTCGGCCACCGGCTCCTGGTGGTGCGGGTCGTGCTCAGGTCCGCTTCGGTCAGCGGGGGGTGTTCCACATGGACTCGGCGGCCGGGCCCTTGCGGGGGTTGGTGTTGTGGCTGATTTCCAGGCGGTGGTCCTCGAGGAACAGCTTCGCGGCCATGTCGGCGTCGTCGGCCGCCGCCCGGATCATCTGGACCAGGGTGCCGAGCTCGTCGGTGACGCGGTCGTCGACCGGGTACAGGTCGCGGGTGCGCTGGTGCAGGGCCTCGATCGCGTCGGCCAGGGCGTTGAGCCCGTAGCCGATGCCCTGGTACTCGGAGCCGACCTGGAGCATGTGGACCGGGTCGAAGGTCCGGTAGAGCACGGCCATCAGGACACACCCGGATTCGATCCGGCCGGGCTGGAACATCGCGGCCTCGGACGCGGACGACCCGTTCGGGGTGACGTTCCACATCCACTCGTTCGTCCGAGGGGCGACGATCCGCTCGATGTCGAAGGCGTGGGCGAAGCGGAACAGGGCGACCATGTTCTCCGCACGGGAGGCGGCGTTGACCATCCGCTGGTACGCCTCGGTGAGCTTGGCGATGGCCCGCTTGCTGCACGGGTACTTCTGGTCGGAGTTGACGGCCATCTGCTGCACGGCCATCGCCGCGGCGCGGATGCCGTTGGGCAGGCCCGCGTACTCGGCGGCGACCTCCATCATGCTGGTCGGGCTGTAGCCGGTGTACGCGGAGTGCATCGCCCGCATGGCGAGGGCGAACTTGGAGTTGTTGCCGTCCAGCACGGTGGTGCCTGCGGCGAGTGAGGGGCCGGTCACGTCGGTGTCCTTCCGGGGGTCGGTGACGCTGAGGGTGAGCTGGTCCGCCTTGGCTTCCTTGTCGTGGCGGGCCCTGGAGCGGCGGAAGAAGAACCGCCAGATCCGTCCGGCGGTCCGGACGGGGAAGGCGAACCCGAAGATCGGGTCGCGGTGCTTGGTAAGCAGGCGCCAGGTGCCCCACAGGATGCCGAGCGGCAGGGTGAGGAGTCCGGCGAGCCCGGCGAGAAAACCGGCTCCGGCGCAGCGGGCCCAGTGTCCGAGCTTGCGGGCGGCGATCCGGCGCATCCGGTACAGGCGGCCCGTCACCGGCCCGGCCTTGGTGCCGGAACCGCTGGAGCCGCCGGCGGTACCGCCCCCCTTGTTCTTCTTGGAGCGACGGAGCTTGCCCGCCCAGCCGCGCATCTTCTGCATCGCGCGCCCAAGGCGGGACTTCGCCGGGGTGGTGCTGCCGGTGCTGCCGGACCCGGAGCCGTTGGAGCCGCCGGAGGAACCGGTGCCCGCGCCGCTGTTGGTGCGGCGCATCTTGTTGCCCCAGCCCTTGAGGGTCTGCCACGCCTTCCCGGTGCGGGACTGCTGACCGGCGCCGGACTTCCCTCCCGGGCTGTTCTTCCCGCTGCCGGTGCCCTTGGGGGTGTTGGCGCTGGGGCTGGTGCCGTTGCCCTGGCCGCCGTTTCCGCGGCCGCCTTTGCCAAGCAGTCCGCCCAGGCCGCGCCCGTTCTTCCCGGACCCGCCGCTGCCGGCGCCGTGGCCGGAACCGCCGCCCGCGGCGTGGCGGCCGCCGGAGCGCTTGCCGCCGCCGGGGCCGGTGGAACCGGGGCCGTTCATCCGCCCGCCCCCGTTGTTCATCCGGCCGCTGCGGTTGTTCATCTTGCCGCCGCCGCCCGCACCGCTGCCTCCCCGGCCTCGACCACCGCCGCGCCCAAGCAGACCGCCCTTGCCCGCGCCCCCTCCGGCCCGGCCGGAGCCGCCTCCGGAGCGGTTCGCGGCGGCGTTCTTGCGGGCGGCGGAGACCTTCGAGCGCTTCTTCCACCCGGCGAGCGCGGCAGCGGCGACGGCCACTCCGGCCGCGCCAGCTGCGATGAGTCCGGGCACTCCGGCCACGCCGTAGGCAATGCCCGTAGCGATTCCGGTTGCGTTCGTTCCGTGGACGATGAGCGGCAGCGCCTGGGGGCGGCCGCGGCTGGTCTTCTTCTTCTCCGGGGCCGGGTCGGTGGCCTCCGAGGGCTCGGTGACGACGGTGTACTCGTCGGTGTCCGCGCCCTCGGCGGTGGTGGCCTCCGGGGGCGCGGTCGCGGTGTCTGCCACGACGGATCTCCTCACATTGCGTAGCGGAGAGGAGAGGCGAGGCGACGCGAGGTGAGGGCAGAGACCCCCTGTCACCCCCGGTTGGAGGGCTCAACAGGGGGCTGGGAGAGGGTTTCACCCTCGCCTCGCCTCGCMTCGCCTCGCCTCGCCGCTACTTTCCGTAAACGGCGGGGTCGCGGGTGCAAAGGGTGCTTTCCGGGCCGTAGGTCGGCCTGGTCCGTGCTGGTGGAGCGGGTGAAGCGGTCGGCCTGGCGGCCGCGGCCGGCCCCCGCAGCGCGCTGCCCGGCGGTGTGCCGGGCAGACGGTGCGAGGGACGACCGTGGGGGCCAGGAGGACCCTCGGATCTGATTCCGTTTCAGGCTGCTGCCTGCTCCGGAGCCTCGTTGCCGCCGCCCTTGAGGAGCTCGACGGCGCGGGTCTTGCGGTCCTGCGCGGAGCCGGTGGAGATGCCCAGTTCGTCGGCGATGACGCGGACGGTGACCGCGCTCTCGCCCCGGGCCTCGATCATCGCGACAACCCGGTGCACGTCCCAGTCGACCTGCGACATCCGGGCCAGGGCCGCGGCCTCGACCGCACGGGCCTCATGTTCAGCGGCCCGCGCCCGGTGCTCCGCCGCCTCCTCGACCGCAGCCGCCTCCCGGGCCTTCGAGGCGGCGATCTCCTCCTTGTCGCGCTGCTCCTGCCGGGTCGTGTTCAGGGTCGCGGCGCGGTGTTCAGCCTCCTTCCGATCGTGTTCAGCGGCCTCTTCGAGGGCCTTCTTGGTGGCGGCCTCGGCTGCGGCCCGGCGCTGCTCCTGCTCGGCGATGCCGGCCTTGCGGGCGAGCTCGTCGCGCTGGGCGCGGGCGGCGGCGTCGGCCTGGATGCGGCGCTCGGCCTCGGTGGCCTCGGTGGCCATCTGCTGCTTCTCCAGACCCCAGCTGGCCTGCACCTTCTCCCGGTCGATCTGGGCGAGGGTGCGCCGCTTCTCGGTCTCGTCGGAGAGCTCCTGGGCCTCGGCGGCGGCCTGGTCCTCGGCAAGCTTGAGCGCGTGCTGACGCTTGGCTTCGCGCAGTTGAGCATCGGCCTCGGCGCGCTGAATCTCCGCCTGAGCCTCGCGCTCCGCTTCGGCTCGGGCGATCTTCAGCTGACCCTCGGAGCGGATCTTGTCGACCTCTGCCTGAATGCGAGCGGCCCCGAGTTGAACATCGGCCTTGACTCGCTGAACTTCGGCTGCGGTCCGCTGAAAGGCCGCGTCCGCGAGACGCGTGGCCTCGCGGACTTCCTCCATCAGCGGGACCGCCAGGGCCTCGTCGACTGAAAGCCCGACCTTGGCGAGTTGAAAGGGGGCCAGCTCCTCCTGAACGGCCTTCCGGCGCCAGCGGCGGGTCTGGTACTTCGAGGCGAGGCGCTGCTCGTAGACCATCCACTCCTTGTGGTGGGCGAGCGCGACCTCGTAGTCGGTGATCTCGTCCTGCCGCATCAGCTTCCAGATCCGCCACGTCGTCCGCGGCTGGCACAGCCACCGCGTCAGGCGGATCTTGCCCATGCGGCGCGCGCCGTGGACCTCGCCGATGTGGGCCGCGTACAGGTGCGCGGCGATCTCGGAGAAGATCACCCACAGGGCGGCAAGGCCGGCGTGGCCGACCTGCGCGGGCAGGGTGTTGGCGGCCTCCCAGTTGAGGTAGATCGTCAGGACCGTGCCGCCGCGGGGCACCCACTTGATCCACCACAGCGGGCGGCGGGCGCGGATCAGCAGCAGGTTGACGATGCCGAAGGCGAGGATGGACAGGTCGATGCCGACCGGCAGCAGCCACGGGTCTTCCCAGCCCCAGCCGCCCTGGGAGGCCGGCAGCGCGGCCTTGTCGTACAGGGCGCCGAAGCTGCTGTAGAGACCGAGCACGGCGACGCCGGTGCCGAGCAGGACGCCGAAGACGGCGAGCCACAGCTCCCACTTCGCGTAGCCGCGCTCCTGCTCCTCCTCCGATTCGTCGTCGTCGTGCGCGGGGTCCTGGTCGTGGTCGTCGGGGTGGTCGGCCGGGCCGGTGACGTCCCAGGCGCGCGGGTCGTCGTCGCCGTCCGGGCGGATCACATCGGGCTTGCGGAAGTCGACGGCGGTCATGTGCTGGTCTCCGGGTCGTCGGTCGAGGTGAACGGGGTGAGGGCCAGGCCCACACACAGCCGGACCAGGCCGAAAACGGCGAGGCCGACGGTCAGGTGCAGGCAGGTGGGCCACAGGCCGTTCGTGAACAGGTCGAACAGGGCAAGGACGGTGGCGACCAGCGCGGTGAGCGTGGCCAGCAGCGCCGTGAGCGGGCTGTGCGCCACGTACGTGTCGTCCGTCGTCTTGTCGGGGGCCGGGGTCGTGGTCGTCGTACTCACCGGGCACCCCCGCTGGTAGCGTTGGCCATGCGAATCGCTCCTTGTCAGCGGATCGCGAGAACAAAGGAGAGGCCCCCTGGACGGGGCCTCTCTTCCTTTGCCGAGCCATCTCCGGCTCTCCGGCTCCGCCACGGCCTGGTCGGTCGTGGCGGAGCGGGAGAACCGCCGGCCCCGGCGCGGAGGTGGACTCCGGCCGGGGCCGCGGCGGATGGTTCAGGACTTCGCCTTACCGTCGCGGTGCTCCTGGAGGTACTGGGCGAGCTGGATCTTCACGCTCGCCATGCCGGTGTAGGCGTTCATCGCCGCCCACACGCCGTGGTTCTCCTCGGCACGCAGGAGCAGGTCGTACGCCTCGACGACCAGGTCGTCAGGCTTGGCGTCGATGCGGCGCAGCGGGCTGATCATGCGGGCAAACATCCCGGCCATGAAGGACTCCTTCGAGGTATGGCTCCTGGACTGTCACCAGGAGCAGGACGCGGTTCAACAGGACGGCCCGGGGAGCGGGCCGCCGATGTGCGGTGGTGCTGCGGAGCGGGCGGCGAGTTGGCCGGCGCTCCCGCCGGGCAGGAAACGTCGGTCGGTAGGGCCGTCTGCGTGGGGCAGTTGGTCAGGGCCGGGTGGGGAGCGCGCTGCTGTCCTGCCCGAGGTGCTGGCGCAGCCAGGCGACGGCGGCCGGGGTCATCGCCCCGGTGTCCGGCTCGCGGAGCGGCGCGGTGTCGATGTCGTGCATCGCGTCCGTCGCCGGGAGCGGACGCGTGTAGTCGGGGTCGATCCCGGCGCGGTAGCTGAGACTGCCCAGCTCGGTCAGGTCGTAGAGGACCTTGCCGGTGTCGGCGTGCGTCCAGGACCGCTCCACCCGGCCGACGAACGTGTGACCGGGAAGCCCGAGCCAGTACTTTTCGACGTCACGGACCAGAACCAGGTCGCCCTTGACGTAGTCGGTCTTCGGCTGAACGCCCTGCTTCTGCGGCTGCTGTGCCATTGGAGTCCTTCCATCAGCGGGACCTGATGTGGGTGAGGTAGGCAGCCTGGAGCCGGGTGAGCGCCTCATCGAGCCGGGCACCGTCCGGGCACCGGGCGGTGCGGCCGCTGGTGTCGACAACCGAACGCGTGCACGTGCTACAGGCCTTGTCGTGGGTGGCGAGGGCGCGGGCGGCGGCCTGGTAGCGCGGGTAGAGGTCGCGCGGCAGGGTCATGCGGCGCGCTTGCGGGCGGCGCGGCGCTTCATCCGGCGCCGTTCGTCCTCGTCGGTGCCGCCCCACACGCCGTGCTCCTGGCCGTGCGTCAGCGCCCACTGGAGGCAGGTCTCCATGACGGGGCAGCGGCGGCAGACGGCCTTGGCCTCTTCGATCTGGAGCAGGGCCAGTCCCGTGGTGCCGGTCGGGAAAAACATGTCCGGGTCCTCGTCCTGGCAGGCGGAGTCGGTCCGCCAGTCGGTGTGGACCGGCAGGTCGGCGGAGGGGGCGTAGGTGGTGCGTACGATGGAACGCTGCATTGGTGCCTCTCAGAAGGTCCGTGCAAAAGACAGCCCCAGGGGCGCAATCCCTGGGGCTGTTTGCGTGTCTGCGGCCAGGCGGCCGGAGCGCGGGTGAGCTCCCCGGCGCTCTCCGCCGGCCCCGCCCGTGTGGGCGCGGGGACGACGGGCAATGCCTGGAGATCAGCGGCGGTTGGCTTCCGAGCGGCGATTCTGTTCCGCGTTCTTGCGCGAGAGTTCAGCGCGCTCCTCGTCGGTCAGGCTGATGACGGCGTTCACCGAGTCACCCCCATCTCCGCGAGGGTGCGGCGGGCGCGGCGGCCGACCAGCGCGGCCCGCGCGTCTCCGTCGGTCACCAGGTGGCGGACCAGCTGGTGGAACTGGTCGGTCTCGTCGCGCTCCGGGCCGCGGCGGTTGTCCTCGTCCTCCATGTCGTCGTAGAGGCTGCTCGCGGGGGCGGGGATGGTGCGTGTCATGCTGTGCATGCGTAGGTCCTCACATTCAGGGTGGGTTCCTGCGAAGACGAACCCCCGGGGGTGCATCCCTGGGGCTGTCGTCGTGTTGGCGGGTCGTACGACCGGCCACGACCAGCGGCCACCCCCTTGGTGTAGTAGGGGGTGGCCGCTGATCGTGGGCGTCCGTCCGGGGCCGTCTGGTCAGGCGGCGGCGTACTCGGGGCGGCATCCGGAGCGGATCGTCCGGCGCAGCCGGGCGGCGTGGGGGAGAAGGACGTCGACCAGGCGCTCGCGGACGCGGGCGGTGATGGTCGGGTCGGCGGCGAGGATGTCGCGGCGGGCGTCGACGCGGGCGGCGATCTCCGCGCCGTGCGCGAGGGCGAGCTCGTGGCGGCGGTCGGGCGGGACGGCCAGGACTGCGGCCGCGTACCGGCGCATCTCCCGGGCGGTGCCCGCGGGCTCGTACATCGCCAGCGGCGTACCGAAGGCGGCGTCGAGGTCGACCTCGGCGTCGTCGAGGTCGACGGGGAGCGGGACGTCGAGCTCGTCCAGGAGCGCGAGCGTCTCGGCGTCGACCACCTCGCCGCTGCTGTGCCGATGGGACGTCAGGGTCAAGGTGGCGGGCATCGGGACCTCCAGGGTGCGGTGAGTGGGCAGGGACGGGAGCAGACGGCCCCGGCCCCCGCGCGGTGCGGGAGCCGAGGCCGGGGCCGGGGCGGTTGTGCGGGTCAGGCCGCGAGAGCGGGCTTGCGGCGGCGGGCGCCGAAGACGGGCTTGCAGCGGGCGGTGTACGCGACGGCGGTCTCGCCCGGGGCCGGGGTGGGCAGCGTGGCCCGGACCGCGGCCACCAGCTCGGTGTGCGTGGACTGGTCGTCCGGGGTCAGGGGGCGGCGCCAGAGCGTGGCCAGGTGCGTGTAAACGGCGCGGGCAAGGTGCTCGTCGAGGACGTCGCTCGCGGAACGGTCCGGGGCGGCGTCGGCCAGGACGCGGAGGGTGCCGGCGGCCAGGGCACGAACGGAACTGGCGTCCCGGGCGTTCTGCCGGGGCATGGCCGGCAGGGCGCCGGCGGGGCCGTCGACGGCCCGACCACGCGTGGTGGGGGTCGCGCCGGCGGGAACCGCGCGGGCGGCGTCGGCCTGGCGGGCGGCGGGAACTACACGTTCCCACTGCGCTCGCCGGTCGGCGGGGCGCTCCTGCGGCCGGGCCACCTTGAGGGTCTGGACGGTGGCGCGGCGGTGACGGGTCAGATCGACCGAGAGGCGCTCCTCGCGCGCCCACTCCTCGTACTGGCGGCTCCAGGTGTCCGCGCTGACGTCGACATCAACGAGTCGGTTGCTGGAGCTGCAGCGGATCGCGTCGGCGACGCCAGCCTTCCCCTTGTGGTGCGGGACGAGCTTGAGCAAGTAGGTGCCGCGGTTAGGGGTCACGGCCACCCAGGTGTCGCAGGCCGGGCAGACCAGCGAGATGCGGCGCTTCTGGGTGGACTCGACCCGCCGCATGTCGATGTGGCCGGGCGACAGGGTCGACAAGGCGATCGGGGCGAGGGGGCTGACGCGGGAGGTACGGGTGCGGCCCCGGCGCTTGGCGGCCGTGGGCATGGCGAGCTCGGGCATGGCGACTCCTCGGCAGGAGAAGGGGAGGGGTGTACGCGGGGCGGATGCCTTCTCCACCCACCAGGCCCACGAGCCAACGGCCGGGGTCCCGGCGGATAGACAGCGCATCAGCGCTGAAGTCGTGCAGCAGTTCCGCCGGCCTGGGGGGTTTGGTCTTAGCTACCGCCTCCGGCCACCTGCCCACCTCCGAAGAGACGAGCTGCGGAACTGCGATGGTGCAGTGGTACGTCCAGCAGGGCGGCTTCTTGCCGCTCCGCCAACCTTGCTTGCTTACCTAACTTAGCTGATAAAGTTGGGTGGGTGTCAAGCACTTGGTTGAGGAAGCTATGGAAGCTAGCTAAGACGAGGGGGTCGATCTACGATGTCGCTCATGAGCAACGAGGCCGTGCAGCCGTACCAGCGAATCGTTCAGGATGTCCGCGACAAGATCCGCTCCGGTCGCCTGACCCCTGGGACGAAGCTGCCGAGCACGCGGGAGCTCGTAGAGGAGTACGGCGTCGCAGCTGGGACCGTCCAGCGAGCCCTGACCGAGCTGCGCACGGCGGGCCTCATCTACTCCCACCAGGGCCGCGGCTCTTTCGTCACCAACGCTGCCCCCGCCGGCGAGGACCCGACCGCTCGATCTATCAAGGCACTTGAGGAGCAGGTCGCCGATCTCACAGCACGTCTCGAACGGATCGAGAAGGGCCGAGGCGACTGACGTCGTTCCTCGCGTGCCGTTCTGCATGTTCGTCCCTCCCTGGCCGGTCCGACTTCGTTAGCAAAGTTGTAGGCCCGACCACGGAGCTGGTTCTAGGTCTGACATGTGTCCAGCCGCTGGACACACCGATAGGAGACATGGAGGGGGATCAGCGTGGGGCAGAAGCCGAACGTTCTGACCCCGGAGGCATCGCCCCTGGACCGCTTCGGCTACACAGTGCGAGACCTCCGCGAGCGGCGCGGTCTCAGCCTGCGGGGCCTCGCGGAAGCCACCTTCTTCTCGTACTCCAAGCTGTGGAAATGGGAGAACGCGAAGCGCGCTCCGAGGCACCGCTCCGAGGTCGAGGAGTTGGACCGTGTGCTCAACGCGCACGGCCTTTTGATCGAGCTGTGGAAGCGCATCGCCTCGGATGATTCCCCTCGGGATCATGTGTCCGTTTCAGGGCTCCATGTGTCCGAATCATCCGTTGACCTGGCCATTGCCGCGTCCCAGCGGGCAACGTCGGACGATGAGGGGATCTTTGTCCCCGCTCGTCTACGGGATGGATCGGTGGTTTTCGTGGCGCTGGATCGACGCGCGATGCTGCGTGGCGGACCGCCACGCCCTCATGGAGCTCCAGACGCAGTACGCGGAGTTCACCTCATGGCTCTACCAGGACCTGGGCGACTTCAACAACGCGCAGTTCTGGCTCGACCGAGCGTTCCAGTGGAGCCACACGGTCGGAGACGGTGACCTGACCTCGTACGTGATGGCCCGCAAGGCGCAGCTCGCCGGTGAGATGCGCGACCTGGTCGACGTCGTCGACCTCGCCGAAGCTGCGCAGCGCATGGCGCGGCCCCGCAGTCGGCTGGCCGCCGTCGCCCGGACCTACGAGTCGTACGGACACGCGTTGCGCGGTGAGCCGGTCGACAGCGAGCGCGCAATCGATGATGTGCGCAACGCTCTCGATCGCGTCTCTGGCGACACGACTCCCTGGGGCGTGTGGCTGAACGAGCAGTACGTGGAGGTGCACCGGGCGCAGGGCTTGGAGGTACTGGGCAAGCACGCGGAGGCCGCCGAGGTCTTCACCAACGCCATCAAGGCATTGCCCGACGGATACCACCGCGACCGCGGTGTCTATATGGCTCGGGCCGCCGTGGCTCACGCCGGTGCCGACGCGCCCGACCAGGCCGCTACGGTCGGTCTCCAGGCCCTGAGTATCGCCAACGACACGGGCTCGGGCCGGATCGTCCGAGAGCTCGCGCGTCTCGACAAGGCTCTGGTGCCCTGGCAGCGACAGCCCGAGGTCGCGGAGTTCCGCGCGCACTTCGACGGCACGCTCGCTCACCAATTCTGATCAGAACGGATCACGCCACCTATGACCACACGTCCGTACGTCATCCTCTCCGCCGCTATGTCAGTCGACGGCTACCTGGATGACGCCAGCCTCGAGCGACTGTTGCTTTCCAACGCCGACGACTTCGACCGCGTGGACGAAGTCCGGGCCTCCTGCGACGCGATCCTGATCGGCGCGACGACCATGCGGAAGGACAACCCGAGGCTGCTGGTCAACTCCGAGAAGCGCCGCACGAAGCGGATCGCAGAGGGCCGCTCTGAGTACCCGCTGAAGGTGACGGTGACCGCCTCCGGCAACCTCGACGCGGACCTGAAGTTCTGGCACTTCGGCGGTCAGAAGCTGGTCTTCACGGTCGACTCCGCCGTGGACAAAGTGAAGGCGACGCTCGCGGACCTCGCGGACGTGGTCAACGTCGGCCCCAAGCTGGACTGGGGCCTGCTCCTCGACGAACTGGGTCGCCGCGGCGTCGGCCGTGCCCCCCGGCCACCGGGGCGTACTCGGTGGGCGCGGTCATCGTCGCCGAGGACGGCACCGAGCTCGCGGCCGGCTACTCCCGAGAGACCGATCCGCGTGAGCACGCGGAGGAGGCAGCCCTCGCAAAGGTCCCAGCAGGCGATCCACGGCTGTCCACGGCAACGATCTACTCGTCCCTGGAGCCGTGCTCCCAACGGAGCGCGGACCGTACTCCGTGCGCGCAACGGATCCTCGAGGCCGGGATCCCGCGCGTCGTCATCGCCTGGCGCGAGCCGTCCTTGTTCGTTGCCGACTGTGTCGGAGTCGAGCTCTTGGTCGGTGCTGGCGTGACGGTGGTTGAACTGCCCGAGCTCGCAGATGCTGCTCAAATGCCGAACCGTCACCTGGGTGACGGCAACACCAGGTAATCCACGCTCACCCGCGCAGGGGTGAGTCAACTGCAAGGCCACTCAAAGGCAAACGGAGGGAGGTAGTCGTGCAGACCGATCCTCGTAGGCGAGTCCGCGAGGCGCGTACCGCGGTGTACCGGCTGTACGACGCCGAAGAGCGCCTTCTGTATGTCGGCATCACCATGGCCCTGAAGCAGCGCTTCGCCGATCACCAGCGCCAGAAGTTCTGGTGGCACCTGGTGCAGAGAAGAGACGTCAGGTGGTACGACGACCGCGCTGCCGCCGAAGCTGTCGAAGCTGAAGCGATTCGGACAGAGAGCCCCAAGTACGACGGCACCAGCCGCATTGCCGACTGGGTCCATGCCCGCCACCTACGCCCGAAGGATCCGTTCTGGCGGCCAGTCGCAGAGTCAGTTCTCGCGCGTATTCAGGATGGAACCTACCCAGTGGGTAGTCCACTGCCGTCGCCGCGAGCACTTGCGTCGCTCTATGAGGTCTCGGAATCGTCCACGGGATACGCCCTCTCCGTGCTCTACAGCGCTCGGGTCGTTGGACCTCGTCCCCAGCACGTGGTCCGTCCCTTCTCAGACCACAGGCCGCTGAGGGGACCTGATGCCCCGGCCGCAGATGAACACGACAAGGACGGTCTGCCTTCCAGCTACAAGGCCGGACTTCACTCGCCAGCGCGCAGCACTCTTCTCGCGGCAACGACGCCTGCCACCCAGAGATCAAGTGGTGTATCTTTTCGGGAAACGTTGAATGAGATGGAGGCTGTGATGTCGGATCCACTGCGTCGAGACGATGCCCTAGTGGATGCCGACACGCTGCCCCCACCTCACGTTCGGCAGCAATTGCGCATCGCCGCGAATCTCACCCAGGAGGAAGTCGCCGAGGCCCTCGGCGTCAAGCGGCTCGCCGTCGTGCGATGGGAAGCCGGCCGTACGCAGCCCCACCGCAGCAACCGACTGCGGTACGCGGAGTTCCTTCGCAACCTGGCCAAGGAGCACCCGACCGTTGCCCAGGGAGGTCCGCGTGAGGACTGACCTCGGTCCCGGTTTCGGGTACGCCGACTCCGCCTCTGTTGTCGAGGGGGTCGGCGTGACGTAACCGCCATGGCCGCGCTGCTTCGGCGGACTAACCATCCGCTCGGCCGCGCCGGCCTCGGTCTGACCGGACTCACTGTCCAGGTCAACGCTCAGTCCCGGTCTCTACCCGGTCCTGAGCTTCGGCTCATCGAGCCAGATTCACCAATCACACCACCGGCCACTAACCACGGCCACCACAGCCGCGCAGCACCCGCTGTGCGTATCCCGCGAGACCCCCACCACAGGGGCTTCGCGATCGACCACCAAGAGAGGAGAAGTTCTCCAGTCCCGGTTGGTGCACGTCCCGCTCCTCACAGAGCGGGCGCACCCACCTACCTGCTGAAACATCCATCCGGCGATACGCCGGAAGATACAGAGAGGCGGACGTCCTCATAGTGCCCGATCTAGTGTCCCCTGAAAAGTCGAGCCCTGCCCGTTTCGGGGCACTTCGCAACTTTAGTGATTTTCATGTGTCGAAACTGGCGTCCCCTATTCGACATTTCGCGGCTTTTGGGCAAGAAGCGGCTCTTCCCGTAGGAAGCCACAACCCGGCCGGGTTTGCCTGGTCGGTGCCCGTCCGCGTCCGCAACTCCGTCGACGGGAGCGTCCCCGAGGGGGTCGTCCCGTGTGGCGGGACGCGATCCGAAGTTTCTGCCCGCCGTGCGGAAACGCGGAGGGTAATTCGCGCTGAGCGGACGCTGTCCACAGGTCGTCCGGTCCAGGCTGCCGAGATGATCACCTGCACCGCTGTACTCACAGCCACGTTTCGCCTTCCGGCCGCTGCGGGTGCTCGATGAGCGCCGTGGCGGCGTCGGCCGCTGTACTGCCGCGCTCCCGCACGGTGTCCGTCGGCGGGGCCTCGCACCGGCGACTTCGGTCGGTGCCGGCGCAGGCCGGGCCGGCTCCGGAGCGGGCTTCGGGTCGTCCGCTGTCACTCGGTCGCGACGCGCGTGCGCGTCTGGGTGGTGCGGTGCGCTCTCTCCTTGATGCGGCGGGCCTTGACGGTGCGTCGGACGCGGTGCGTCTGGCGGTGCTGGTGCTGGCGTCGCGGACGCCGTCGGAGAACGGTGTGGTGAAGATCCGTACCTCGGAGCTCGGCCGGTGGTTGGGGATGTCGGCGTCGTACACGGCATCTGAGGTGCTGTCGGGGCTGCGCCGCTCGGGTGTGGTGTCGGTGGAGACAGAGAAGGGCCAGTACTGCGAGGACATCGGTCTGGAGTGCAAGGTGCTGCCTCTGTGGGCGGCGCAGGATGTCATCGGGCACCCGCTGAATCTGGCGAAGAAGGAGTACGCGACGCTGCAGCGGCTGATGGAGGCCGTGATGGCGCCGGGCTGGAAGCACAAGGATGGCCGGGTCACTCCGGCCGGGCTGATCGGTACGCGTACCGGTCGGGGAGCTGCGACGGATCGTCTGGCGCTGCTGCTGCTGGTGCTGGAGGCGCGGGAGACCGGGCGGGTGCGGCAGTGCGGCGGGATCGTGGACACCCGGCGGGGCCGGGCCGCGGCGACGGTGGCGCGGCTGCTGGGCTGCTCGGCGTCGGCGGGGGAGCGGGTGCTGGAGCGTCTGGAGGCCCGGGAGTTGGTGGTGCGGGTGCGGCTGCGGACGGCGTCGAAGATGGCGCACCGGTCGCGGCTGATGGTGCCGGCGGTCGCTGCCGCGCACGGTCGTACGGTCGCCGACGATGTCCAGGAGGACCGTGCGGAGGACCTGGAGCCCGATTTTTCAGACCCCGACGTTGCGGCAGGGCCTAGTGAGGCTCCAGGGGCGGAGGAGGAACCGCAGGTCAGTAGCGTGTCGGTGACGGATGAGCCGGATGTTGCAGACCCCGACGTTGCGGCAGCCCTTCACACTGACCACCCTCACCTGGTTACTCCCGTCGTTGGTCTCTCGCTCGCTGGTGGCTTTTCCGGCAAAGGCCGCGGAGCTGATGGCCGTCGGCCGGGACGCGCGTGCGCGGGCGAGGACCAGGCCGTCGACGGCGGTGACGCCGGTGCCGGTTCGACGTCTCCGGTGGCGGCGGTCGGCCCGCTTCGCGGTGAAAAGCCCAAGGAGTCACCGGTCGACGAGCAGGAGCAGGCAGGCGGCGTCGCCGCTGGTGCTGGTGCCCGGCTGACGGTCGTGGGTGGTCGAAAGACGCGGCAGCAGGGGCGGCAGGAGCTTCCGGCCGATCTTGACCTGCGGATGGCTCTGGCGCCGGTGTCCTGGTTGTGGCAGGGGCTGAACCGCTGGCAGCAGGACCGCGTCGTGGAGGCCGCGAAGGCGGAGCTCACGCAGCTGCGCCAGGTGCTGGAGTGGTCGGGGCAGGCCCCGTCGGTGCTGGCCGCCCGGCTGACGTCCCGGCTTGAGGAGACCGGCGGCGAGGCCCTGATCGCCCGCCCGTTCGGCTGGATCACCCACCGCGGGCTGGTGCGCCGGCCGTCGTGCTCGGACGTGCGGTGCGACGACGGCGTCCGGCTCGACACCGGCGCCGACTGCGACAACTGCGCCAACATCCTGCACTCGCGGCGGGCGTGGCGGGTGCGA
Organism: Streptomyces sp. T39; assembly: GCF_008042045.1. GTDB lineage: Bacteria > Actinomycetota > Actinomycetes > Streptomycetales > Streptomycetaceae > Streptomyces. The sequence goes on along the minus strand of NZ_RDBP01000004.1, from coordinate 819 downwards.
ATCGCGGCCGAGGTCGACCAGGAGCTGCCCGGCCTGGAGACGGACGCCCGGTACCGGGAGATCGAGGCCCGGATGCGCCGTCACGCCGAGGCCGAGGCCGCCGACTTCGTGGCCCGGCAGGCCGACGCCCAGCAGCGGGCGGAGCGGCGCGCGGCGGCCCGCGCCGAGGCCGAGGCGCAGGCCGCCATCGAGCGGGAGCGGGCGGCGGCTGAGGCTGCGGCCCGGCAGGCCGTGGCGTGCGAGGACTGCGGCCGGGAGCGGTCGGCCGGGCTGTGCGAGGCGTGCGACCACCGGCGCCAGACCGAGGTCCTGATCGGCGAGGCCGGTCTCCTCGCGGCCACCTGGTCGGCCGACCCGACCGACCAGGTCGCCGTCGCGGCCGTCGCCGCCGAGGTCCGTACGGCCATCGAGGGCGCCATCGCCGCCTCGTGGGTCCAGTTCCAGCAGATCACCGACCCGGCCGCCCTGGAAGCAGCCGGCCTCGACGCCGTCGAGGACGCCGCCGCGCACAACGCCATGCTGACCGCCGAGAGCGCGGCCGCAGAGTACCGGCACGAGGCCCTGGTGATGCTCGGCCGCAGCGAGGACGCCCAGGCCGAGGCCCGCAAGGCGTACGCCACCGAGCTCGCCAAGCCCTGGTTCCAGGCGCTGCCCGACAGCGACGACGCCCAGCGTGCCGCGACCGAGGCCGCCGCGAAGGCGCAGACCCGCACCGCCGAGCACCTGCTCGCCGTGCGGCTGGAGCAGCTGCATACCCAGGCCCGCCCCACCCCGGTCCGGCCCGCGCCGTGGACCCAGCGCCTGCCCGACCTCGCCGCC
>NZ_RDBP01000039.1:30812-71868 GCF_008042045.1 Streptomyces sp. T39 | reverse complement strand
CGCCGTGGTGCCGGGCGATGTCCTGGATGCGGGCGACGGTCTCCGGTGGACAGCCGGGACCGGCGAGCGCCGACTCGACCAGCTCACGCTCCGCGCCGCTCGTCGCGGCCAGGACGGCGCACACCGTGTAGCTGCGGCGGCCCGAACGCAGATCCGACCCGGCCGGTTTGCCGATCAGGCCGGCGTCCCCGAACAGATCGAGGTAGTCGTCGCGCATCTGCCCGCTCACCCCCGCGGACCGCGCGTACCGGGCCAGCTCCTCCTGGTGGGCGGCCGGGTCCTCGCCGGCCGCGAGGAGGCCGAGCTGCAACGGGGCGAGCAGCGAGTACCGGGCGGTCTTGTACTCCGCCACGGTGTCCAGCACCTCACGGTCGGGGACCGGGCCGGCATCGCGCTCCAGGTCGAGGAACTGTCCCATCACCGTGTCCGCCGCGGCCGCCGCGTGCACGGCGGCCATCGCCTGCCGCGTCCCCGCGGGCAGCGGGGCGTCCAGCAGCACCCGCACCGAGAGGAACGCGGCCAGATCACCGGCCAGGACCGCCAGCCCCAGCGCCGTCTGCGGCCGGTCGGGGAACCGCTCCCGGTAGGCGTAGTAGACGGACGGCGCTCCCCGGCGCACCGGGGAGTCGTCGACGATGTCGTCGTGGATCAGCCCGTGCGTCTGCAGCAACTCGATGCTGATCGCGGCCTCGTCCAGCCCGGCCACCGCACCGGCGGTCACCAGCCGGGCCGCCTCGTGCACCAGCGCGACCCGCAGCCGCTTCCCGCCGCGCAACGACATGTCCCGCACCAGCTCCAGGGCCTGCGGCACATAGGAACCGCGCGGGAGGGCCCGCGCGCTCACCCCGGCGAAGTAGTCCGCGAACACCACGTCGAAGCGGTCCCGGTGCCCGGCGAGCCGTTCGGGAACACCGGCCGGGGTCTGAAGGGTCATTGCTCTCCCAGGTTGCTGGACACCGCGGACAGGCCGACGGCCCGGCGGGCACCGGTCGCCCGCTGCCGAACGAGCCGGAGCCCGTCCGGCTCCGGCTCGGCCGCCGTGCGCGCGCACGACGCGCGGGCCGCGGTGGACGGTTCACGGCGCTGCCGCCCCCGCCGACAGGCTAGGACCTGCCCGCGTGCACGTGCCGGGTGGGGCCCTCGGGGATCGCGCGCTGCCAGGGCTGCGGATGGCCGGCAACCGGCCAGGGTGTGCTCGAACACGCCGTGGCCGAACCGGAACCGGTCATGGACATCCGGCGGGGGCGGGCCGTCGCGGAGGACGCCTTCGGGCACCGCCCACCGCCCCCACGGGGGCACCGAGGACTCGGGTTCGGGACGTCCCTGGTTCCATGAGCCGGGGAGCCGAAGCCCGTTCCCGCACTGCTGACGGGCGTGGACCGGCAGGGCACGGCCGGGACGCGGTGCCGCGGGCCCCCGCCGCTGTCGGTGCGGCGGTCCATACTCGTGCTGCGGTGCCGCCCGGGCACGCCACAGGAGGGGAGCGACATGGCCGAGGTGCTGGTCTTCCACCACGGACACGGACTGACCGCCGGTGTCCTCGAGTTCGCCGAGCACCTGCGACGGGCGGGACACACCGTCCATGCCCCGGACCTCTTCGAAGGACAGGTGTTCGACAGCCTGGAGGAGGGCATCGAGTACGCCGGGAAGGTCGGGTTCGGCACCCTCGTCGCGCGCGGAACCGCCGTCGCCGAGGGGCTGCCCGCGGAACTCGTCCACCTGGGATTCTCGCTCGGCGTCCTGCCGGCGCAGAAACTCGCGCAGACCCGTCCCGGCGCGGAGGGGGCGGTGCTGATCGAGGCGTGCCTCCCGCTCTCGGAGTTCGGGGGTGCCTGGCCCCAGGACGTCCCCGTCCAGGTGCACGGCATGGACGCGGACCCGTTCTTCTCCGGTGAGGGCGATGTGGACGCGGCCCGCGCGCTCGTCGGGACGGCGGCGGATGCCGAGCTGTTCCTCTACCCCGGCGACCGGCATCTGTTCACCGACAGCAGCCTGCCGTCGTACGACGGGCACGCCGCACCGCAGGTCACCCACCGGGTGCTCGCCTTCCTCGACCGCATCGGCCGGCCGACGGGGTCGGGACCGACGACCTGACCCCGTGGACCACCGGGACGAGCGAGGAAGACGGACGATGCGCCGTCGCGGACCGGTCCTCGTCACGGCCGTCGTCCGCCCGAGCACCTGCCGCCCAACCGGCCGGTGCCCCTGCCCGCCCCGCCCTGTCTGCTCCGCCGGCGGTGGACACCCCGGGGCAGGGCAGGCCCGACCCGGGGTGCGCACCGCCGCGGCCCCCGCCCGGATCCGGCAGGCCGCGTGGGGCGAGTCCGCCGCCCGCCGTCAGGAGGTCGGTACCGGGACGGACGGCGCCGCGACCGGGCTCTCCCGCGCCGTTCCCCAGGCCGCCGCGCACAGGGACTCGGACACGGCGGATGCGTAGCGGGCGGCGGAGAGCCAGTGGCCGGCGAAACCGTCGGTGTCGGCGGGGAGGAGGCGGCCGAAGGGGTCGCGTCCACGCCGGGCCGCCGAGGCGCACAGGGCCGTGAGAAGGCCGGCGGCCGTGGGAAGCCCCGCCCGGCGGAGCCGGCGGGCCTCGGCGGAGACGTCACCGAGCATGCCGAGGGCGGCGCGGCCCGCCGTGACCGTCTGTTCGGCGCGGCGCTCCAGCAGGTGCAGCGGCGAGTGCGCGCCGAAGCCGCCGGACACGGGCGGGGCGAGGTGCACGCCGGCGCCCGGAACGGGGAGGTCGGCGCGGCGCAGACGGTCGAAACCCAGGTCGATCGTGCCCTCACCGGTGGGGTGCGAGCAGGCGAGCAGGACGAGCCTGGGGTGGAGGGCGGGCACCAGGCGGCCGATGATCCGCAGCCGCGTCCCGGGTGCCGTGGCCAGCAGCATCAGATTGTCCCGGTGGGCCAGCGCGGGGTCGTCGTCGGCGACGGTGAGCCGGACGGGAACGCCCCCCTCGCACAGCGCGAGCAGACAGGTTCCCCCCGGCTCCCGTACGGCGCCGAGCAGTTCGACGTCCAGGAAGAGCAGGTCGCTGCCACCGCCGCCGGAATCCGCGAAGCGGGAGGCGGACCGCAGGGCCCGGGCGGCCTGCTCGGACGGCGGCGTCTGCCACAGGGCGGCGAGCGGCGGCTCCGTCCACGCCGCGCCCCGGGCGGTGACGGCCCTGACGCCCTTCCCCGCGCCCAGTCTGCCGTCGGGCGAGAGGGTCGCCCCCGAGACCGCCAGGCCGGCCCTGCCCAGCTCCCGGTGGGTGAGCGCGCAGTCCCCGAGGCGCACGGCCCGGTCGGCCACCCCCAGAGCGCGCCCTACGCCGCCGGGTGCCACGTCGCCGACCGTGCAGAGCCGGCCGTCCGTTCCGGCGACCCAGGTGCGCACGCCGCCGTGCCCCGAGTCGGTGACCACGGGTTCGGTGAACAGGCCGTACAGGCGCAGCGAGCCGTCAGGGCTGTACGGGCGGCGTGCCAGGCCCCGGACGGCCGCCAGCTCCGCCCCGGACGCGGTCCCCACCCGGTGGGCGGTGCCCAGGAGTTCGGCCAGGGCCGTGACGAGGTCGGCGGTCCGGTACGAAGGGTCCCCCGCGCGGGCCGCGCGCAGCAGCGTGACGACGGACAGCGCGGCGCCCGCCGCGCGCGGCAGGTGCCGGAGCCGGGCGGTGTGCGCGGCGCGCAGGAGTGCCGCCTGGGCGACGGCGCCCGCGCCGTCGACGCCGGCCTCCAGCACGGCGGCGCCCGCCGCCCACAGGGCACCGGCCGCGGCACGCTGCGCCGGGCTCGCGACCTCGGACGAGGGGGCGGTGCCGTGGGCGGGGGCGGCGCCGGCGGTGGAGTCCGCGGCGGAGGCCGGTTCCCCTGCGTGCGGAGCGGCTTCGGGGGCCGTCCGGGCGGACGTGTCGCCGGTGGGCTCCCGCGCCGGGTCCGCCGTGGGGGCGGCGCAGGCGGCGGCCGCACGGTGGACGCAGGCCGGGGCGAGGAGACAGCCGCAGCTGATCGCGTCCGCCGTCGCCACCACGCCCCCCGGGGCGTGCAGGCGCAACTCGGTCTCGTCGTCGACCGCGATCGTCACCGTGTCCCCGTCGCGGTGCGCCGGGCGGGCGCCGAGCTTGGTGACCGCCGCGTCGAGCCGCTTGCGGAGCCGGGGCGAGAGGTCCTCCACCAGCGTGGCCGTGACCTCCGGCGCGACGGGTGGCAACTGGGCGGCGGTCATGCGGTCTTCTCCCCTATCCAGCGGGCCAGTTCGAGTGGGCTGAGGGCCGCCACGGGCATGCCGGCGGCCACGACCTGACCGGCGACGCCCGTCGAGTACCGGGGCCGCCCCGCGTCGTCGAGGCTCGCACACCCCAGGACGTGGCAGCCGGTGGCCACCAGGGCCCGCACCTCGGCCAGCAGCCCCCCGAGCGGCGGACCCTCCTCGAAGTCGCTGATGACGACGACGAGGGTGCGGGTGGGCACCGTGACCAGGCTGCGCGCGTGCCGCAGCCCGGCGGCGATGTGCGTGCCGCCGCCCACGCTCACCTCCAGCAGGAGCGAGAGCGGATCGTGCACATGGCCGGTGAGGTCGACGACCTCCGTGGAGAAGGCGAGGAAATGGGTGCTCAGGGTCGGCACCCCGGCGAGCACGGAGGCGGTCAGCGCGGACCAGATCGTGGACGCCTCCATGGATCCGGAGACGTCGGTGACCAGGATCAGGCGCCAGTCGGCCGACCGGCGGGTGCGACTGCGGAACACCGGCTTCTCGGGGATCACCTGGACCGTGCCGTCGGCCGTCCGCCGGGCGGTGGCCAGGTTGGCGCGCAGGGTGCGCGGCAGGTCCAGCCGGCCGCCCGGGCGGCGGGTGGGCCGGGCCGACATCGTGCCCGTGAGGGCGGGCCGCAGCCGGGTCGCGAGCTGCCGGGTCAGTTCGTCCACCAGGCGGCGGACCAGGGGCCGCAGCGCCGCCAGACGCGCCTCGGGGAGGCCGCCGGCGTACCGCAGGACCGTCCGGAGCAGTTCGACGGAGGGGGTGGCGGCCGACGGGTCGAGCTCGGCGAGGACGTCCGGCCGGCCGGTCGCGGCAGCGGCGGCGAGCACCTCCTCGCGGATGCCGGGGCCGAACAGCGCGGCCAGTTCCTCGGACCACTCCCGCACGCCGGGGAACGACGCCTCGCGTCCGCCGCGCCCGCCGCCCTCGCCGGGACCGGGCACGCCGCCGCGCGACCCCTCGCCGCGCCCCGCGCCGTAGAGCTCGTCCAGAGCGGTGGCCAGGCGTGCGGCGCCGGACGGCAGTCGGTCGGGACGCCGGCCGAGTACGAGCCGCCACCGGTCACAGGGCGCGAGGGTCCGCGCGGGGGTGGACGCGGGGGCGGCGGAGACGGGAGGCGTGGCGGCGCGGTGACCGGACGGCGACGGCGGACGGTCGTCGTGGACGGGCGGCGGGACGGGCAGGCCGAGGCCGGTGAGGAGTTCGCGGGCCGCGAGATCGGCGGCCGTGCGGGCCGCCAGCTCGGCCGGGTCGTCGGCGTCGAGGGTGTCCACGCGTTCGCCCAGGCGCTCCTCGACGGTGTCCAGCAGCCGGTCCCGGGCGGCGGGGCTCAGGGTGTCGAAACCACCGCGCAGAGACGGCAGCCGGGCCAGGAACGCGCTGTCGTCCAGCTCGACGACCCGGTGCAGCAACGGGTCCAGGGCGCCGACGCCGACGGTCAGCAACGGGCCGGCCGCCGTCAGGACGCCGGTGAGACGGGCGGTGAGCGCGGCACGGGAGGCGCTGTCCACGGCTCCGTCCACCCAGGAGGCGAGGCGCTCCCCGAAGGCCCCGGCCTCCTCGTGGCCCGTGAGCACCCGCACCGCTCCGGCGGCCGCGGCGATCAGCGGGGTGCCGACGGCGGCCAGCCGGGCGAGGGCGCCGTTGAGCCGGATGCCGCCCACCCGGTCGGCGCGCTGGGCCAGTTCGAGCAGGGCGCGGGCGTCCCCGGGCTCCTCGGAGCCGGTCAGGCCGTCGACCTGGCGGACCGCGGCCGAGGTCKMGACCTCGGCCGCGTGCGCGATGCGGGCGGCACGGGCGGACACGGGGGCCGTGGCGGTGGGCGAGGCGGTGGCGTCCGCGCCGTCGGAGGCGTCGGAGGCGTCGGGAGCGTCCGGGGCCGTGGGGACCGACGGGTCGACGGGAGCGTCCGGGGCTGTCGGGGCGCCGGGGGAGAGGAAGCCGGGCAGATGTCCCGCGTCGATGCGGTCCAGGAGGTCGAGCCCGGTGAGGATCTCGGGAAGGGTGCCGCTCGCGGGGAGTACGGCCGTCAGTTCCATGAGCCGCTCGCCGGCCAGGACCGGGAGCCCGCACTCGGCGGCCTCCAGGAGGCCCCGCACGACCTGGGCGGCCGTCGGGCCGCCCTGCGCGCACTCGGCCGCGTGCCGCTGCCGAAGCACCCCCTCGGCCGCCTGGGCGGGGGTGACGCCGCGCGTTCCGGCGGCGGTCAGCATCGCCGCAGTCGCCGGGGTCCACCGCACCTGCCAGCGGGTCGTCAGCCCCTCCGAGCCCGCGGCACCCGTCACCGCCTGCTCCTGGGCGTAGGGGATGCCGCACACCGTCAGTCTGCGCAGCAGCAGTTCGCGCCGTCCGTCGAGGGCGGAGCGGGCCGGGTCGAGCCGGAGGTCGCGCGGTGCCCTCTCGTGCGCGTCCTGCGGGCCGGGGAGGGAGAGCGCAGCGGTCTCGGCCTCGACGGCGGGACCCAGACCGCTGCGCGGAGCGGCGGGTGCGGGCCGTCCGGTGCGGGCTCCGACGAGGACGTGTTCGAGGGCCTGGGCGACGGCGCGGCCGGTGCCGTACGTCTCGCCGCGTCCCAGTACCGTCTGCACGGCCTCCAGGAGCTCGCCGCGACCGGGGGCGGGCAGGTCGCGCAGGCGGGCCAGGTCCCCGGCGACCCGGACCACCTCCCGGCCCTCCGCCGGCCCGTAGGGGTGGCCCTGTTCGCGCAGGGCCGCGCAGACACGGACCGCGGTGCGGACCAGAGCCTCGTGCAGCGCGGCCGGGTCCCCGGCGGCCTCCAGGACGGTGTGCTGCCACTCCGGGTCCCGGATGCCGGCCGGGTACCCGGACCGGGAGTCGAGGAGCGGGTACGTGTACGGGATCAGGGAGACCGTGCACGTGTCCGCCGCGCCTGCCACGGGATCCTCGGTGCCCGGCTCGCACGCGGCGGGGGGCACGCGCGGCGCGCCGGGGGCGGTCACCCCGGCGGCGGCCGGCAGCAGCGCCGGGGTGTGGAAGGCTCCCACCACCACGGCGGGCCGCCGCCCGCTCGCGAGGGCCTCGGCGACATGTGCGCGCATACAGGCCTCGCGCACCAGGTCCGTGCCGTCCACCCCGCCCCGCGCCTCGGCCTCGTACCGCAGCGCCCAGCCGGTGAGCAGGGCGGCACGGCGGAGCGCCTCGGGCGGCGATCCGGGCGCGGGCGTCTCGACCAGCCGGTCCCACAGGTCGTCCCCGTCGCGGCCGGTGAGCCGGGACCGGAGCGCGGCGGACAGTCCGTGCCCCTCCTCCGGTACGGGTGCGGAGCCGGCGCCCGGAGGCGCGGGCGTGTCCGGCCCGCCCCGCGCCCAGGCCCGGTCGGCCAGCGGCAGATCGCAGGCCACGGCCGGTACGCCGTTGCGTGCCGCCCAGCGCAGGGCGACCAGCTCGGGCGAGAAGTCCGCGAACGGGTAGAAGGCGGGACCGCGTTCACCCGCCGCGCCCGGCCCGTCGGCGGGCACGGCGGCCAGCGCCACCGGGGCCTCGGTCTCCTCGTGGGCGAGCCAGCCCAGCCAGGGCTGGAACTCGGCGGGCAGTTCGACGAGGAGGACGTCGGGGGCCGCCGCGTCCAGCAGGGCCGGGAGGGCGGCCGCGAGCGAGGGCGCGTGGTGGCGCACCCCGATCAGGAACGGCAGCCCCGGCCCCGTCGCCGCGAGAGCCGCCACCGCGGCCTCCGGGGTGGCGGTTTCGGCCGCCTCCCCCCGCGCCGTGGCGGCGGACGGCGCATCGAGGGCGGGGGGTGCCGGGGTGCCGGGCCGGGCATCGGCGCTGGACGGAGCCCCCGTGGCGGACCGCGTCCCGTGGGTGGTCGACTGGCTCATCCGTCAGTTCTCCAGCACCGTGCGCAGCTCCCACAGGGCACGCCAGGTGGCCGACCCCTGCTCGGCGCGCCTGCGCACCGGCCCGTCCCAGTACCCCAGCAGCCGGGCAGCGTCGCCGGGGTCGTCCTTGCGGACGACGCCGAGCAGATGGCCGGGCAGGAGGGAGAGCACGTCCCGGTCGCCGGGGAAGTAGGCGGCCGCCAGGCCCAGGGAGCCGGCGACGGAGACCGCCTCCGCCGTGCTCATCACCGTCGAGGGGCGCTCCACCTCCCAGCCCTCCACGGAGCGGCCCTCGCGCAGGTCCCGGAAGGCGGTCACGAGGGCTTCGAGGACCGCGTCGTCCACCTGGTAGGCGGTGCCGGCCCGCTCGACCGCTGCCCGCGACTGGCGGCGGACGAGCGCGGTCTCGGCGTCCATGTCCCCGATCGGGCCCACGGTCTCGAAGTTGAAGCGCCGCTTCAGCGCGGCGGACATCTCCGAGACGCCCTTGTCCCGCAGGTTGGCGGTGGCGATGAGGGTGAACCCGGGGGCCGCGTGCACCTGGGCGCCCTCGCCGCCCGCGAGTTCGGGTACCGCGATCCGCCGCTCGGACAGCAGGGACACGAGCGCGTCCTGGACCTCGGGCAGGCAGCGGGTGACCTCCTCGACGCGGGCGACGGCGCCCCGGGTCATGGCGGTGAGCACCGGGGAGGGCACGAGGGCCTGCTCGGTGGGGCCCTGGGCGAGCAGCAGCGCGTAGTTCCAGCCGTACTTGAGCTGGTCCTCGGTGGTGCCCGCGGTGCCCTGCACGGTCAGCGCGCTGGTGCCGCAGACGGCCGCCGACAGCAGCTCGGAGAGCATCGACTTGGCGGTGCCCGGTTCGCCCACGAGGAGGAGTCCGCGCTCCCCGGCGAGGGTGACCACGCACCGTTCGACCAGGGCGCGTTCGCCGACGAACTTCTGCTCGATCACCAGACGGCGGGGCACCCCGTCGCCGGGCGATGCGCCCTTCGGCAGACTCAGCGCCTCGCCCGCGCTGCCCATCACGAAGGTGACGACGGCGCGCGGGGTGAGCAGCCAGCCGGGCGGGCGCGGCCCGGCGTCGTGGGCGGCGAGGAAGGCCAGCTCGGCGGCGTACCGGTCCTCGGGCAGGGTGACCTGGCGGTTCTCCCGGCCGGGCGCCGTCGCCCGGCCCGGGACGCCGTCGGTGGTGGTGCTGTCGAGGGGGGTCGTGGTGTCGCTCGTCATCGGCGGCGGCCCTTCCGGGGTGCGCGGGTGTCCAGTTCTTCGAAGGCGGGGGCGTCGCCACCGCGGACCCGTGCCCAGGCGGCTGCGAACAGCGCGGGCACGGGGAGGTGGGGCAGGGTCCGGGAAGACCCCTCCACGGGGTACAGGCGTTCCTTCCAGGTCTCCAGCGGCAGTCCGGGGGCGCCGCGTTCGAGCCAGCCGCAGGGGAGGAACAGGGTGCGGCCGGCGCGGGAGCGCTTCGCCTCCACGACGAGGCCGGTGGCGGCGAGTTCCGCCCGGGCCTTCTTGACCCGTGCCGGCTTCCACTCCGTCCAGCGGACGCAGTTGCGGTCCGTCGGGTCGGGCAGGGCGAGCAGCATCAGGTACAGGGCCGCGGCGTCCGCGCTCAGGCTGAGGGTGTCCGCGGCCTCCACCACCAGGTCCGGCACCGCACGCGCCGGGTCCTGGGCCGGGTGGTGCGGAGAGCCGTCGGGGGCGCCCGCCGAGACCAGCAGATCGGCCTCCTCGTGCAGCAGCGCGCGCAGGGCGAGCAGATCGCCGGCGCCGTGGCGGCCGACCGTGCCCTCGACGAGGCCGAACGCCGGGTCGTCGGGGCCCGCCAGGCCCGCCGGGCGGATCAGCAGCTTCTCGTGGCTGCCGTGGCCGGGTGCGAGGAGCAGCGCCGTGCCGGCCCGGACCAGGCCGTCGGCGCCCGCCCCGCCGGACTCGGGGAGCCCGTGGGCGGCCCGGACCGCCGGCCCGATCGAGTGTCCCGACTCGGTCCAGTGCAGACCGATGTCCAGCACCAGAGCCGGGTCGGCGAGGCGGCCGCGCAGGGCCGCGAGTCCGACGGGCAGATGCGCCCGCAGGGGGTGCCCGTACGGCAGCGTGTAGGCGAGGGTGCGCAGGGCGGTCAGGGCCGAGGAGAGGGCGCTGCGTGCGCTCACCCGGAGCAGTCCGGGACGGCCGGTGCCGTCCGGGACCTCGGCGCCGTGCGCGAGCCAGGTCCGGGAACCCGTGTTGAGGACCAGGTCGACGGCGCCCGGGGCGGTCCCCGAGAGGTCGAGGTCCAGTTCCTCGGGGACGCGGACCAGGGAGGCCAGGCGCTGCTCCCAGACCTCGGCGGCGGCCCGCACGTCCGGGCCCGCGGACCACAGCTCGGCCGGGTCCGCGGGCAGCAGCGCCCGCAGCAGGGCGTGCCGGTCGTCGCGGGGCAGGGCGTCGAGCCGTGCCTGGGCCGCTTCGAAGGCCCGGGTCCTGGCCCCGAGCAGCGCGAGCGCCTCGGCGCCGGGCTCCTCGACGGCTGCCGACAGCAGGGCGGCGGACTGGAGGGGACCGATCCCGGTGGCCGTGTGGAACGCCTCGGCGGCCTCCGGCCGCCAGGGCGCCGGGCCCTGCTCCCGTACCAGGGCGGTGAGCCGGGTGAGCCGGTCGCGGGCGATGCCCTCACGGTGGACGCGCTCGCGGTCCAGTGTGAAGCCGGGGACGGGCCCGAAGGCGCCGGTGGGGTCGTGGTCCAGGGCCAGCCACCGTGCCGCGTCGTTCCGGGAGTTGCGGCCGTGGTCGGCGAGGACCACGACGGTGCGGGCACCCTTGCGCAGCACCTGGCCGAGGCGGTGCACGGCCTCCGGGCGTCCCTGCCCGGACGTCCCGCCGGCGAACGGCTCGACGAGCTCCACCTGCCGGACCGTGCCCGCCGGGTCGGCCAGCGGGCCCGCGGCGAGGGCGTCCAGCAGCAGCAGGAGCCCGGCCCGGTGCTCGGGGGAGGTGGTGGCACTGGCGGCCCGGTAGGCCAGTTCGGGCAGCTTGTCGAGGATCGACGTCCAGGCCGGGGCGTCACCGGGCACGGTGTGCTCGTCGCGCTGCCAGCCGTCGACGGGGGTGAACGCGACCGTGGACCGCACGGGCGGGCCGAACGCCGGCTCGCCGCCGAGGACATGGTTGACGGCGAGGATCTGCCGGATGGTGGTCCACCGGCTCGTGCCTCCCCACCAGCCGCCGTGGATCCGCTCGGTGCCCCAGGCCGTGGCCGTGCGCAGGGTCGAGTCGTCGCCGTGCTCGGGCGCCCGGTCGAAGAACATCCCCTGGGTGTGCGCCGGGTTGCGGGGAGCTGCGGGCCGCACGGGCGCGGGCGGTGCGAGATACCCGGTGGTCGCGGCCGCCCGGTCCACCGCGTTCCGGACGAGCGCGGTGACGCCCGCGAGGAGCCGTGCGTCGGACACCTCGGGCAGCACCCGGGCGACGGCCTCCTGGCTCAGCTCCCGGGAGGAGGGCCCGGTGTACTCCTCGACGGCCCGGAACGCCTCCAGGTGCCGGGCGACCGCCGCGGCGACCTCCTTGAACAGCTCTGCCGCCCGGGAGTCCGTCAGGTTGCGCAGGGCGTGCGAGCCCCCCTCGTCCCTCGGGCGCAGGGCGTGCCAGTAGGCGACGGGAGGCACATAAGGAGTGCCCGCCGCGTCGTTCCCGCCGGAGGAGCCTGTGGCCACGGACCACAGGCGTCCGCCGGCGCCGTCCGCGTCGGCCGGGTGAGCTTCGACGGATCGCCCGGCGAGGGCCATGACGGGGCGTGCCCCACCGGGGAGTGCGAGGGCGCCGAGCGGCACCGGGGAGCGGCCGTCGGGCAGCGGGTGCCGCAGGGTCACGGTGTGGCCGTCCGGGGTGCCGGCGACGGTCCGGTGCCCGTCCGCGGGGGCGGCGGTGCCGGGCTCGCTGACCGTGCGGCGGACCCAGCGGCCGAGGACCGTGCCGTCCGTGCCGAACGGGGTGGTCTCCAGACCGGGCTGGAGCGGCAGCACCTGGCAGTGCTCGGTGAGCAGCCGGGCGCCGTCCCGCACCCCGGAGCGGAGGAAGGCGGGCAGGGAGGCGCGGCCGTGCGTGCCGCTGCCCGGGTCGTACTCCAGCCACACCCGCTGCGTGCCCTGGTGGCCTTCCCGCCAGTGACCGGTGCCGTCGGCGATGACGGCGCGCTGCGGCGGGAGGGAGGTGTCGCCCGCGTGCAGGGCCTTGCCGCCGGTGGCGCGGCCGCCGCCGGGCAGCGGCAGGCAGATCTCGTCCGACGGATGGGAGCCGCCCCACCGGGGGACCTGCTCGCCGCCGACGGTGAACACCTCGGCCGGACGGTGCGACCAGTAGCCGCGCTGCTTGCCGTCCTCCCACCAGATGACCAGCAGCTCGCCGTCGACGTAACGGAAGGCGACTGACCGCCAGTGGTCGACGCCGGCCGGGAGCCGCAGGGTGTGCCGCAGCAGCACGCCGTCCGGGCCGACGACCACGGCCCGTTCGAGGGTGCTCAGGATCAGCGCGGGCCAGGCGCCGGTGACGCCGACACCCTCCGACCGGTGGCGCCGCTGACGCGTGGCGTCGGCCTCCGCGGCCAGCTCGGCGTAGGACTCGTCCAGCGCGGGCCAGCCCAGTTCGTCGAGGATGCCGGTGCGCAGGGTCGAGGCCAGCAGCGGAACGACGTCATGGCACTTCAGGAGCCGCACGGCCTCCGGGGCGACGTCCGCGACCACGGCCCGGAACGGCGAGAGCCTGTTGTAGGCGGTGTGCAGCCCGGGAAGCCCTCGCGCGGCCGTGTACTCCTCGGCGCGGGCGGTAAGCCACTCCCGCAGGACCTCGGAGAGCACCGGGTGCGCCGCCAGCTTCGCCATGCCGGCGTCGCCCAGCCGCTGGCCGTGTCCGCCGCCGAGACCGCCGACGGTCCGGCTCAGCAGGGCGCGGAAGACCGGCCGTTCGGCGACGGCGGTGAGGTCCCGCGCGCCGGGCGCGGTGTCGGCGAGCCACGGGCCGAGCGGGACGGCGGCGGACTGCGCGGTACCCGGATCCTGGTCGTCCGGTTCGGCGACGGGGATGCCGGAGGCCAGGCAGAGGTCGAGGAGATCCAGGTCGGCGGTGCGCTGCCAGCGGCCCTGGAACAGCTCGACGGGCCGCCCGTCCGCGCGCAGCCGGTCCGCCATCCGGGCGGCCAGGTCGAGGGTCTCCGGGCTGCGGCCCGCGGTGACCCGGTTGCGGCGTCGGTGTGCTTCCCAGCGGGCGAGCCAGTCCGCCGGGGAGACGGACGGGCCGGAGTCGGCGTCGCCGGAGGCGTCCGGGAGGGCGGTCAGCAGGTCCTGGGCGCCGGATTCGGCCAGCAGCGCGAGCCAGCCGGATTCGCCGTCCGCGTCCCGGCCGCTCTCGCTGAAGGTCTCCGGGAAGAAGCCGAGCAGCCGGGCCCGCACGGCCGCATCCCGCCGGGCGAGGTCGACGAGCGCGGAGCGGTAGGCCGTCCAGAAGGAGGCGGGGGCGCGGACGATTCCCGGAGAGCCGATCAGATCGGCCACCAGCGCGCGTTCGGCGGTCTCGCGTTCCAGCCCGGCCGCCTTGACCAGAGCGCGCACATCCTGCGGCAGCGCCGCGTACGGCGGCATGCCGGCCGCGCAGCGCTCGACCAGCAGACGGCGGAACTGCGCCCAGGCGTCCGCCGGTGCGAGCCGGGCCACCAGGTCCCGCACGTACTGCCGCAGCGCCTTGACGGTCAGCGCGCCGGCGAAGGCGAACTCCAGGAAGACGGCCCGCTGCCGGTCCTCGTCCACGACCAGCCCGTGCACCCGCTCGGCCTCGCGGGCCTTGCCGAAGAAGGAGGCGGCGTAGGTGGTGTTCTCGGCCTGGAGGAAGAGGCGCGCCACCTGCTCGTAGTAGGTGGGGAGGAAGTGGGGAACGGCCCGGCCGAGCCGGGTGCCGAGCTCGTCGAAGCCCTCCTTGGCCGCTCCGGCGCGGGTCCGGGCCTGCCGGCCCAGCCGCTCGATGTCCTTGACCAGGGCCAGGGCGTGGTGCCCGTTGGCCGGGTCGTTGACCAGCGCCCAGGCCGGGAAGCCCAGCGTCTCGCGGCGCACCTGGCCCACGACGGGTGCGTCGGCGGTCCGCGTCAGCCCGAGGAACTCCAGGGCCAGGTCCTCGGCTTCACCGAGAGTGCCGGGCACCAGCCGGACCACGGGGCGGTCGCCGAGGGCGTGGTGGGTGTAGGTGCGGGCGGTCAGGACGTCGGCGTCGTCCCGTTCGGTGGTACCGGCGGGAAGGACGGCGCCCGCGTCCAGCAGGGCCGCCGCGCGGGCCTCGGCGGCGGAGGCGGAGGCACCCTCGCCACGGGCCTGGGCGGGGAGGGACGCCGCGCCCGCAGCCGTCGTGTCCGCGCCGGTGTTCGTCGTCGTGGTGCTCATGCCGCCTGCTCCTCGTCCGCCACGTCGCGGCCGGCGTAGAGCGCCGCCGCCATGCGCATGCCCTCGGACCACGTGACGGGGCCGACCTCGGCCGCCGTCAGCGCGCGCCCTGCGGGGTCCGTCCAGCCCAGGGGGCCCGTCTCGGTGCCGTACTCGTCGTATCCGTCGTGCTCGCCGATCCAGATTCGCGCCTCCGCGGTCGCGCCGTCCTCGACGACCGGGCAGACCGCGTACCCGCCGCGCGACCGGTACCCGAGCTGGGTGACCCGGCCGTGCAGGAACCGCAGTTCCTTGAACACGCCGCCGGCATACGTGTCCACGGAGGTGGTGTCCGGGGTGAGGCCGGGCGGGCGGCGCCACACCTCGCGGAACAACTGCTCCACGTTCTGGCGCACGCCCAGTTCGACCGCGAACTCCCGCAGCTCGTCGAGGTCGTCGAGGAGGACGGGGTGGGGCACGCTGACGACGTCCGGGGTGATGCGGACCGTGTCGCCGTCGAGGTCGACGAGGCCGAGACCGCGGTCGGGGTCGACATCGCGCAGGAACCCCGCGACCCCGCCGTCAGCGCCGGTGACCACGACGTCCCGCAGGGCCGCCTGCCACGCCGGGTCGGGCCAGACCCGGGCGAGCACGGCCGTGGGGACGGGCAGCGAGCGCACCATCCACTGCTCGACGTCGGTCAGGCACCGGCGTTCGTGGCGCTCCAGCCACTCGGTCAACTGCCGCAGCCCGACGACCGCCGGATCGTCCTTCAGCTTGGCCGGGACGGACTTCAGCCGCCGGCCCTTCTCGTTGCGGCAGACCACCTTGCCCGCCTCGAGAGCGACTTCGTAGTCGCCCGCCGATACCCACCCCATGCGCTGTTCTCCCCGTTGTTCCGGACGCCGCCGGGCCGGCGGCACGCTGATGAGACCCCCCACGGCAACGCACCGTGACGAGTGGGAGAGACTCTAGGCGTACCCAGTGACAACGCGTTCGGGCCCCGTCCGCTTCGGCGTCCGGGCGCGCGTCCGCGTCCTGCTCGCGGACGTTGCGCCGGACGGTCGCGTCGTCGTGTCCATCCTCGCGGACAGGTGACGGGCCGGGCGATGCCTCACGTGGGCAGCGTCCAGCGCGGTCCATCGGAGGAACCGAGCCACACCCGCTGTTGGCCCGGGGCCACGGTGACACCGAATTCCGTGGGGGGCGGAGAGCCAGCAGCGTGCCACTCGTCGATGGACTCTTCGAGGTCATCCCAGAGTCCGAACGTGCCGCCCTGCCGTACGGTCCACTCGCCGTTCCCCCGGTGTGTGAGCACGGCGAACGATTCGTTCTCGGCGTCCAGCACGTAGGTGTGCTCGATGCCGGTGTCGTCCGGCATGGTGAAGACGCGGGCGTTCGGCATGGCGAGCTGCGCCACGAACCCGCTTTCGGGCGCGGAAAACAACTCGCTGCCGAACCGGGTCTCCCGCGTCTCGCCCTCATCCGGCGCAGGGATCATGCCCATACTCGCCGGCGCCGCCTGCTGCCGCGCGATCATGAAGCTCGCGTCAGCAGCAACGAATCGACCTTCCGCCCGGCCGCCTTCCTCCGCCGTGAGCCGGACGAGCCCGAGTGAACGCATCCATCCCCGTAGCGTGGTCACGATCAGTCCGCCGGGCCGGGTCTGTTCGACCCACGCCGACGGCACGCTGCGGACGCCGAAGGTCGCGATCGTCCGGTCGTACGGCGCGGGGCCCGCGTAGCCGCGTCGGCCGTCCTCGGTCAGGAGTCGGGGGTAGTAGCCGCAGCTCGCGAGCGCGATCCGTGCCCGATCGGCGACGTCGTGATCTGTCTCGACTGATGTCACGTTCTTGTCGCCGAGGCGGTGGCACAGAAGGGCGGTCGAGTAGCCCGTGCCGGTGCCGAGTTCGAGCACGGACATGTCGTCGTGAACGTCGAGGTCTTCCAACATGCGCACGACGAGCGAGGGGAGTGTCGAGGATGACGTCGGGTTCGCGTTGCTCACGGGCTCGTGGTCGCCCTCGGAGAGGGGGCGCTCGTCGAACTGCGTGACGAGCGTCTGGTCGCTGTTGCGATCGTCAGCCACTCGCGGAGGCCGACGAGTTCGGCGTTGATCGGCGTCCAGGACGTCACCCCCGGGCCGAGGTTCTCCGTGTAGAACCGACGCAGGAACTCGTGTCGGGGTACATTCTCGACGGCCGCTCGCCACTCGGGTGAGCGCAGCCAGTCGCCGGTGGCGAGTTGGTCGGCGAGCTGCTGCCGCAGCTTCGCGGCGGTCGTGTCGAGGTCATCGGGTGGCATGGGTTCCTCGTTCCAGAAGATCAGCCAGGGCCGCAGTCATGGGCAGGCCCGTGGGTGGTTCCATCCACGCCCATTGGCCCGACGGGTTGCACTCGATGAAAGTCCAGTCGTCACGGGTCAGGGCGAAGTCGAAAGCGCCGAAGACGAGTCCGAAGTGCCGAAGGTACGCGAAGATTGCACGCTCGACGGCGGGCGGCGTCGAGATGACGCTGTAGGTGTGGGTGGTGTAGTCCGTGCGCCAGTCGAGCAGGTCGCAGTCGATGCGGACAGCGAAGATGCGTTCGCCGACCACCGTCACCCGAACATCGGCCTCCTTGTCGACGCGCGCCTGAAACAGGTGCATGGTCCCTGCGACGGCGTCGTCGATCTCTTCGGCGGCGACCTCGGCGACTGTGACGGTCTGAGACACACCGTCGCGGAGGTAGAGGGGGACGGACAGAGGCTTGAAGATCACCTGCCCGTGTTCCTTGATGAACGTCCGCGCTCGGTCCGGCTGGTTCGTGATCAGAGTGGGCGGAAGCGCAAACCCGCTCGCGGCAGCCGCAGCGAGGCCGGCCGGTTTGTACTCGGCGTCGCCGACGCGGTTCGGATGGTTGACGTACAGGCAGTCGGGGAGGGACGCGAGCACGCCGCCGAGCCCGTATCGGGCCTGCGCGACGGCGAAGCGAGCGTCTTGCTCGTCGAGGTCGGGGAAGACGAACCCGGACGGTCGCCGGTAGTAGAGGGACCGCATGTCGCCGAGCTCGGCGACGCGAGAGGGTGTCGCGACGCTTCCGCGCCACCGTGTCAGTTCGCCGCCGATGTGGGCGGAGCACGACAGGGTTGCGGGGAAGTCTCCGGAGTCGAACCGCACGACCGGGACACCCCGGTCGTACAGCTCGGCGATCACGAGATCTGCGGTCGGGTCCTCAAGGTTGGTGACGACGGCGACCGGTCGATGCTCTTGTGTCACTGGTCGGTGTCGTTCCCGGTGTCCGTGTCCCCGCTGCCCGCGTTGCCGTCCGGCGAGGTTCCGGTCGACGGGTTGGTGCCGCTGCTGGTGCCGTGCCCGGGGGACGTGACCAGGACACCGGCGGCGTCGAGGTAGCGGCCGGTCTGGGTGACGGGGTCGAGCTCGACGCGGGTGTACTCGCGCACGTCGGTGCCCGGGTATGCCGCCATGCGGCGCAGGCCCCACGGGGCCGGGACGAGGTGCCCCTGCGGCAACGGGGTGCCGGTCGGGAATCGGTCGGCGTAGTTGAACATCGCGGTCCTTCCGTTCAAGGGGTGGATGGTGTCCTGCGATGGAGCCCCGCCCCCACCGATCGAGTGAACGAGCCTCCGGCACAGGCGGGAGTCTGGTGTCTCAGCAGCCTTTACGGCCGCCGGCGGGCGAACCCCGTTCCCCACATGACCTGGCCGCGGGCGAAGCTCGCGCGCAGGTGCGCCTCGGTCGCGGCCGAGTCGGCGGTGAGCGAGAGGGGAGCGGTCACCAGGCACACGCGGCACGGTCCGCCATGCCCGACCAGTGGGGACAAGCGAGACCGACCGCAGATGTGGGGCGGACGGGTCCGGGGCGAGGCGGCCCGGTGATACGCGATGGTGACCTCATGGCTGCCGGAGAGACCTCGGGCGTCGACTTCACAGCCGAAGGCGGCG
The DNA here is from genome assembly GCF_008042045.1 of Streptomyces sp. T39. Taxonomy (GTDB): domain Bacteria; phylum Actinomycetota; class Actinomycetes; order Streptomycetales; family Streptomycetaceae; genus Streptomyces. The sequence continues at coordinate 53,465 of NZ_RDBP01000039.1, read as the reverse complement.
GCGCTCCTCCACACGCACGGGCGGCTCGGCGGCCGGTGCGTCGCGACGGGGGCGGTCATGGCCCGAGCCCTTGAGCCTTCTCTCGGCGCCTGAGAATCTGGTCGAGTTGCCAATGACACAGCTCGACTTCCGCCGGGCTGAGGATGAGCAGCGACTCGGAGGTTCCACCGTCTGCATGGTGGACCGTCACCGGTAACGCTGCCTTCTGCGCTCGGTGGTCGTAGACCACGTCGCGGCGCTGCGGGGTGACGTGGGTGATCGGAACGGAGACAGGGCGCAGGGTTGTGCCGTCGGCGCTCGCCCTCCACTCAACCCCGCCGCCGGGCAGGCGCAGGTGGTACGACCTTGCGCTGTCGCTCGGTAACGCGACCACGACCCCGATCTGCCCGGCCTTTGCGAGGTCGAGCGCGAGGTCGCCGAGTCGAGGATGAAACGGACTGCCGGCGCTCAATTCGACGCCGATTTTGTGGAGTTGCTTCGAGGTCTGTTCGGCCATGCCCTGAAGCTAGGAGGGAGCTACGGGACGAATATGAACCGGAGGAATATCACCCTCATCCGTCGAGGTGAAAGCGGTCCGACATGCGACGGAGCTTCTCACGGGTAGCAGCTCGTTCGGCGTAGACGATGCTGCGCAGGGTTGACCGGGCGATGGGATGGTTCCGGATGAGCTGCGGGGCGATGCGTTCGGCGGTCTCCAGTTCCTGCAAGGCCTTGTCGCGGTTTCCGTCCCACAGCCATGCACGCGCGATGTCCATGTGGTGGTGACCCTGGCGGGAGTTGGGGAGCGCGGAGACCAAGCCCCGCGAGGTGCGTCGGTTTATGGCCAGGGCCTTGCGCTGCTCGCCCATCTCAAGAGCGACGCTGATCGCGTGAATCTGCACGTTGCCGGGTGAGAACGTGAGCGAGTGCCGGTCGTAGATCGGGGGTCCGACGTACGCGTTCAGCCGTTCGGCGGCCGTTCTCGCGTGACCGACTCGCTCCTCGGCTTCCGCCGTGCGATTACCCCGCGCTGCGGAGACGGCGGCCCGCAGTTGCAGCGACCCCCACGCGCGCGTGGCCAATGGGTCGCCCTGATCGAAACCCTGCTGCACGCTGGCGATTGCCCGGTCGGAGAGGGCGATGGCGTCCGCCCAATCTGCGGTTGCCCACATGTCCCAAACACGCATCCAGTCCGCGACCGCAGGCATGACGGAGTCGCCAGAGAGCCGGGCCGACCACGCCGCCCGTTCGCAAGACATGGCGACCAACTCGGGGTGTCCAAGCGCGTGCGCGGCGGTGTGCGCAAACTTGCAGCACACGGCGTAGATCGCAAACGCTTCCTCGCGCTCGTGGCCGGTCGACAGCTCGGCGAGCGCGCGAGCCTCCCGAAACATGTCCGGCAGAACCTGCATGATCGCTACGTTCGCCGCAGCGTCGCGCAGACGGTGCAGACGCGTTGTCTCCTGCCAAAGGCGGCCCGAAGGCCGTGGGGTTCCGTCGAATACCGGGGCGAGGTCGTAGCGGCGCAGCTCGCGCAGGATGGATGAAGCAGCCACCTGCCATTGGTTCTCGTCTGGGGAGCTGTTGTACGGGCGGCCGATCAGGTCGTTGGGGTGTACGTGCAGCTCTGCGGCGACCTGATTGAGCAGGCCGACGCGGTCCAGCTCGATATGGCCGCGCTCCATCTTCGACACCCACCCCTGAGACTTGCCCAGAGCGCTCGCGAGATCTGCCTGCGGCATCCCGAGTCGGAGCCGGGCGCGTCGGGCGCGGCGACCGATCTCTTCGGCTTCCTCCAACATCAACGCGCCCCCCTTGCAGTGAGGGGCCGGCGGTGTTGCAGCGTTCGGCTAGGCATCCGTGCTCCATCCGTCGGGCTCATACCCACGACGGTACCGAGCGGGCAGGCTGAGTGTGGAGTGCTACCGGTCAGGAAGTGTGCACGGCAACGACGAAGGGCCCCCTGGACCGGACCTCGGCCATTACAGGGGGCGTGGGCGTTCAGCGGGTGGCGGTCTGCCACACGGTGAGGGCGAGGCCGATCACGGCGACTACGGCAAGGATGCTCGGGAGCGGCCACCGGATTCGTTCCGAGGGCGTCGAGACGCTGCTCGTGATCGGCGAGACGGGCGTCGGTCTGGTCGGATCGCTGAACGAGCAGGGCGAGAGATCCGTCGACTTCGGCGAACCCGGTCTCGACGGTCGCTCGCAGGCGTTCGAGTTCGAGAGCGACGTCGCCCCGGGGCGGATCGGTCACAGGTGACCGTCGCCGGGCAGCGCCATCACGCGGGCGGTGCCGCCGGCGACGGCGAGCGCGGTGCCGGGGTGCCGGTGCCGCCCTCGCCATCCGGGCGCGGGGCGCCGACGCTGAACCCATGGGTACAGCGGGCCGGCCGCCGGGGCAGGCGGTCGGCTGCCCGTCGCGTGGCCCTAGATCTCGTCGCCGGCGTCGCCGTTGCGGCGCAGTCACCCGACGGCGTCGGGCAGTCCGGCGAGCTGCGCGTCGGCCGGCTCGGTCAGTCCCGAGCTGCCGGATCAGCCGGCGCAGCACGACCTGCGCGACCGGCATGCCGCACCCCGTGCCGATCCCGGCCGGCAGCGGATCGGTGAACGACTGTGGTGTTCAGCGGTCCGGCAGAGCGGAGAGCACGGCGCCGAGTTCCGGCAGCGGCACGGGGTCGGCGGTCGTCACGGCGTGGCCGCGGTGGGTGATGCGGTACGTGAATCCGTCCGCGACCGGCGCGGGCGTCGCCTCGCGCGGCAGGGTCGGGAAGCGAGCCGCTTCGAGCGCGTCCCGCAGCCGGTTCAGCTCGGCGGGCGTCATCCGTCCCGACCCCTGCTTGCCGCCCTTGCGGTAGGTGGAGTACGTGCCGTCCTCCCGGACGAGCACGACGTCCCTCACGCCCGCGAGGCCGCCGGTGACCGACAGTTCGACCAGGGCCGGGGCCAGGGCCGGGGGAGCGGCGCTCGATGCCGCGGGGGCCGGTGACGGAGCCCCGGCCCGACCGCCGCTCTGCCCGGCCGTGCCGCAGCCGGCTGCGGCGAGCGCGCCGGCCAGCAGCACCGCCGCACCCCAGGACGTCCGTGCGCTCATCGGTCCCCCGTCATCCGCCGTGTGTCGCCCGCCACGGTGTGCTCTCGCGCCCGGCCGTGCGGTTCCCGTCGTGCCTCGCCGCGGCACTCGTGCGCGGACGGCCCACCGGTGAACCGCCGCCCGTGCGGCGGCTGTCGGGATCAGGATGCCCGTCCGGCCCGTCGCGGCGACAGACCCCGGAGGTCTGCCGCACGGGCGACCGGCCGGACGGGCCCGTCGGTCGCGGTCGCGACAACCGGCAGCGGCCCCGGACGCGACGGGCCGTCGTCGTTGCCCGGAGGAGGTGATCGATTGTCACCGGCGTCGGTGATCATTAGGTTGGGGACGGCGAAGGCCGAAGGCCACGACGTGCTGGCGCGCCAAGGGCAGTGGCGGAAGGCGCGTGCACGCATCCCGGCAGTCGACGGACCTCGGATGGGAGCGGTGACGGTGGCGATGCGGACGGTTCCGCTGATGGACGGGCCGGTGGAGCTGCGCGGTGCGCTGGATGCGGAGATCACGCCGGCGGGGGTGATGCCGCGTCGGTTGCCGGCCTGGACGAAGGACCAGTACCAGGACCCGTCGGTCCACGGGGTGACCGTGATGCCCTCGGGCGTGCGGCTGGTGTTCCGCACCGACGCGCGTGAGCTCGAGTTCGAGGTGCTCACCTCCACCGGGCAGCTCGACGGCGACCCCGGGCCCCGCCCGACCGGGATGCTGGAGTTGCTGGTGAACGGCGCCCTGGCCGGGCGCCGGCAGGCGCCGGTGGGCAATGTGCTGCGCATGGCGGGACCCGGTGCTGCGCCGCGTGTGATTCCGGGCGAGCCGGGGACGGTGCGCTTCGCCGGGCTGCCGGCCGGTATGAAGGACGTCGAGCTGTGGCTGCCGCAGCAGACCCCCACCGAACTGGTGGCGCTGCGCGCCGACGGCGACGTGCTGCCGCCGTCGGCGGACGGCCGGCGCCGCTGGGTGCACCACGGCAGCTCCATCAGCCACTGCATCGAGGCCGACGGCCCGACCGGCACCTGGCCGGTGGTGGCGGCCGCACGCGGGGGAGTGGAGGTCATCAACCTCAGCCAGGCGGGCAACGCCCTGCTGGACCCCTACGTCGCCCGGACGATCCGCGACATGCCCGCCGATCTGATCAGCCTCAAGGCGGGAATCAACATCGTCAGCCTCGCCGCCTTCCGGCTGCGGACGTTCGGCCCGGCCGTGCACGGATTCCTGGACACCATCAGGGACGGCCACCCGGACACCCCGCTGCTGCTGATGTCCCCGATCGCCTGTCCGGCACACGAGGAGGCCCCCGGCCCGACCACGACGGGCCCGGACGGGAAGATCGCGGCTGTCGGCGATCCGGCACAGGTGGCCGCCGGAGCGCTGACCCTGGCGGTGGTCCGTGCGGAGCTGGAGCGGATCGTGACGGTACGGCGGAAACACGACCCCCACCTGCATTACCTCGACGGCCGTGACCTGCTCGGCCCGGACGAGGCCGACGACCTCGCCGACGGCCTCCACCCCGACGCCGCCGCCTACCGTCGGATGGGCGAACGCTTCGCCGCCCACGCCTTCGCGGACGGCGGCCCCTTCCACTGACCCCGCGGGCCGAGCGGCCCCCGGCACCGATCGGCCCCCGGCACCGGGCGGGGAGACGCCCCACCGGCCGCCGCCGCGGCCTTCGCCCGCACCCGCTCGGTCCGTGGTGGGACGCGGACTGCCGCGCACGCCCGGCCGCGTGACATGCCGCACGGTGGCGACGAGCCGTTGCCGCCGCCCGGTCACCGGCCGTCGAGGGCCGGCCCGGTCACCGGCCGTCGAGGACCGGCCCGGTCACCGGCCGTCGAGGACCGGCCCGGTCACCGGCCGTCGAGGACCAGCATGATGTGTTCGTCCTCGCCGTGCAGGATCGTCGCGGTGCGCCGGAAGCCGTGCTTCTCCAGCAGCCGCACGGATCCGGTGTTCCCGGCGAAGGGATCGGCGTGGAGGGGGCGGTTCGTCTCCCGTTCGAGGAAGAGCGCCAGCGCCCGCGTGCCGATGCCGCCGCCCCAGTACTCGCGGCCGAGCCAGTAGCCGATGAAGCGCCTCTCCTCGTCCCACCATGCCACGACGTTGCCTGCCAACTCGTCGTCGACGGTGACGGCCTGCACGTGGACGGTGGGATCCGCGAGGACCCGGGTCCTCCAGTGGTGCATGAAGGCATCCCGTTCCCGGGGCTGCCAGTTCGACCGCCGTGCGGCCTCCGGGTCGTGCTCCTGCGCGAAGAACACGTCCAGATCGGTCACTTCGACATCGCGTAGACGCACGTGATCATTCATGCCGCGCAGTCTGCCACTGCGAGGAGGGCTCCGCCGGGCTGCCGTGCACGCCGGGAGAGGGCCGGCGCCCTTCCCGCGGCGCGTCCCCCCGTCAGACGGCCAGGAGTTCCTCGGCGAGGAAGCCTTCCACGAACTTCTGCGCACGACGGTCGAGTTCGGCGTACTGAGCCTCCCGTTCCGCGCCCGCGACCGCCTCGCCGACCAGGAGGTTGCCCTGTGCGTCGATGCGCTGCGGGCGCTCCTCCGCGTCGGTGAGCAGTCCGACGGTGGAACGGGAGAAGCCGCAGTAGTAGGCGATGCCTTCGCTCAGATTGGTCTCCAGGACGGTCTGCATCCCCTCCACCACGGGGTCGTCGGAGGTGGCGCCGGCCAGGCCCAGCCACAGCATGCGCTTGCCGGCGAGGCGGGGCTTGCTGCGGCCGTAGGCGAACCCGTAGTTCCATACGCGGTCGATCCAGCCCTTGAGGATGGCCGGCACGCTCTGCCAGTACACCGGGAAGACGGCGACCACGGCATCGGCGTCCAGGATGCGCTGCATATGGGCGTGCGTCTCGTCCGAATAGGCCTTCTCCCTGTTGCCCCAGTCCGGCTGGTCGGCCACGTTCATCCGCGGGTCGAACCCCTCGGCGTGCAGGTCGAGCAGGTCGATGCGGTACCCGGCGGCTTCGAGGCGCTCGGCGGCACGGCGGGCCGTGTGCGCGGTGAGGGAATCGGTGCGGTGGTGTGCGACGACGACGAGGGCGGTCCTGGCATGGCTGTCGTGCTGTGTCACGGTGTCTCCCGGCTGGTGTCGGTCGGTGCGATGGATCCAGTACAGCCGCGGTGGCGTAGATGATCCATGGGAGAAACGCTCCCGAACATAGGAGATCGTCTACGATGTGACCCGTGGATCCTCTGAGTTCGCTCCTGAGCGGCATCCGGGCCGAGGGCTCCGTCGTCAGCCACGCCGTGCTGACCGCGCCCTGGACCATCCGCTTCGCCGACGACGCACCGCTCACCATGATCAGCGTGCTGCGCGGCGGCGGCACCCTGCTGCTGCCCGAGGGCACCGAGCGAGCGGTCGGCGTGGGCGACACGGCCATCGTGCGCGGTTCCGCACCGTTCCATCTGGCGGACCACCCCTCCAGCGTCCACGGCTCCCATGCCGCCTACGAGATCGCCTGCTTCACCCCGGACGCCGGGTGCACGGCCGAGGAGCTCGCCGGTATCACCTGGGGCACCGACTCGAAGGAGGCGGCGACCGCGCTGATCGTGGGCGCCTACCGCGCTTCGGGCCGCCGCCACGAGCGTCTCCTGCGCGCCCTGCCGCCGGTCCTGGTGCTCAAGGAGGACGTCGAGGTCTGTGCCTGGCTGGAGACGGCCGCGGCCGACGCCGCCCGATTCTCGGCCGGTTCGCAGGCGCTGATGGACCGGCTCCTCGACTGGGCCCTGGTGTGCACGCTGCGCACCTGGTTCGACCGGGCGGGCGCCGACGCGCCCAGCTGGTACCGGGGCCTCGCCGACCCCGTCCTCGCCCCCGCCCTGCAGGCCTTCCACGACCGGCCCGCCGAGGCCTGGACGGTGGAGTCGCTGGCCACGCGAGCGGGCGTCTCCCGGGCGCTGTTCGCCAAGCGCTTCACCAAACTGATGGGCCGCCCGCCCCTCGCCTACCTCACCGAATGCCGCATGGACGAGGCCGAGGCGCTCCTGACCGACACCGACCTCAGCATCGCCCAGATCGGAAGGTCCGTCGGCTACGCCGACGCGTTCGGCTTCAGCGCCGCGTTCAAACGCCACAAGGGCCTGAGCCCGAGCACGTTCCGCGCCGCGGCGGCCTGAGTTCCGGCACGTTCCGCACGACCAAGGCTGGAACCCGGCACGTTCCGCGCCGCGGCGGCCTGAGTTCCGGCACGTTCCGCACGACCAAGGCTGGAACCCGGCACGTTCCGCGCCGCGGCGGTTCAGCCGCAGGCATGGACCTCCGTCCGTCCCCGGCAACGGAAGTAGGGGCCGCCCAGGCCGACGCGCACCGGCATGGGCTTGCCCGCTCTGCCGTCCGTCACCGTCTGGCAGGTGTACTCCTTCATCTCCCGCTCGACGGGGACGAGAACGGCCTCGGGAATGTTGTTGCAGCGTACGAGGTCGGGCACGTAGTAGCCGTAGACGGCGTTGGCGGCACCGTCCCGCGTGAGGATCGCCATGCGAGGTTCGGCGCCCCACTTCAGGTCGTTCGGGGGATCCGGCAACCGGTACACGAGGATGTCCCATTCGATCCTCAGGCCCTCCCAGGTGCTCACGCACACCGCCTGGGCGCCGTCCTTCTCCTTCAGGGACCCGGGACAGCGGGCGGTCGTCGCCCCGTCCGTGTTGACCATGTCGATGACCTTCTCGCGCAATCCGTGGGCGACCCTCTCGTGGAAGGCGGCACCGGGCAGCGGTGACGGGTGCGGTGCCCCCGTGGGTTCCGGTACGGGCTTCACGATCTTCTGGGGCAGCTCCGGAAAGGCGGGCTTCGGCGCGGAGTCGTCGTCCGAGCCCGCCCCGCAGCCTGTGAGCAGCAGTCCCAGGAACCCGGCCGCCGCGATCATCTTCATGCGCATGACGGAAAGAGTAGTGACGGTGACCGGCCCGCCTTCAGCCCGGACCGGGGCCCGTTCCGGGACCTCGCACCGGCCGCCGGTCCTGGGACACCTCCGAGCGCTGCGGCGGCTGGGCGCGCCCGGCTGCCGCACCGGAGCGTCGAGGCCCGCGACCGCAGCAGACCGCAGGCCCTTGCGCGGTGCCGGACGGCCCCGCCCGGCGGGACGCGGTGGCGCGGGAGACCGCCGGTAGGCTGCCGTGGTGCGCACGGTGGAGCTTCTGTTGGACGAGGCGGCGGATCTGGCGGTCCGGGAGGCCTGGCGGCGGCTGGCGGACGCCGGGCTGCCCAGCCAGGCGCGCCACCGCTCCCCGACGAACAGCCCGCACCTCACCCTGGCCGCCTGCCCGGAGCTGACCGCCCCGATCCGCTGGGAGCTCGCCGAGGTGGCCGCCGCCCTGCCGCTGCCGGTGCACTTCACCGGCGTGGTCCGATTCGAGCGGCCCACCTCGGTGCTGGCCTGGGCGCTGGACCGCGACCCCGCGCTGGCCCGTCTGCACCGCCGGGCGTGGGAGGCGGTGGCCTCGGACAGTCCGCCCGAGACCCTCAACCCCTTCCACGAGCCCGGACGCTGGAGCCCGCACATCACCCTCGGCCGGACCCGGCGGCCCGGTGCCTTCTCCGGACGGCGGGTCCCCGAACTCCTGCCGGCACCGCCGCTGTCGGCCCGGCTCACCACGCTGCGCAGCTACGACACCGAGACCGGCGCCCTGGAGGTGCTGGACCCCCGCCCCTGAGTGCCGTCCCCGGCGCCGGGGCGGGTCAGGTGTGCCTGCCCGCCGTGTCGCCGACACGGAGGGTGTAATCCACGGCGAGGGAGAAGTCGGCGGACCGACCGCGGATCTTCAGCGCATGCCGTCCGGGCTTCAGCGGGGGCAACTGCACCCGCATCCCGCGGCCTTCCGTCAGCATCGTTGCGTCCTCGCCGGTCACGGCGTTGCCCGCGCTGCCCTCCACCGCGAGTGCCTCCGCCGGGCAGGTGTCCGCCGCGACCGGTTCACCGTCCAGGAACACCGACCCCTCGGCCGTCCGCAGGAACGCCGCGCAGTCCCGTGCGGGCGCGAGCCGGTTCACCACGGGGAACGCGATTGGCAGGCCGCCGGGAACCGTGCAGGTGCGGCTGACCTTCGTACCGAACGAACCGGCCAGGAACCACACGTCCCACGCCTGGTTGCGTCCGCAGTCCTCTCCCGTACGGTCGGCGACCGGATCGGTCGCCTCGGGCTCTCGCGCTGCCCAGGACCACCACCGCGAGCGCGGTCACCTTGCGGACCAGCACGTTCCGCACCGCGACGGGGCGCCACGGAGGCACACGCGGTGCCCGGCTCGCCGCGTCGTTGGCTCAGTGCTCGCAGAGCGAGAATTCGCGTTCGTAGAGCTGCTCGTTGTGCTCGTCGACGAAGAACTTCCGCTCCTGCATGAGCTGTTCGCGAAACGCCTCGGCCTGCTCCAGCGTCATGGTCGAGGTGGCCGACCACGGCTGCTGCGGTGGCACGTCGGACGTCGAGACGATCGTCTGCGACGGGTCGACCAGGAAGAACGCGAGGATCTTCCGATGCCCCGGGCGAGTGGCGTCCGCGAGGCGGAACGGGCCGACGCGGTGTTGCAGGATGTTCGGGAACGCCAGGCAGCGGCCCGCCGGGGTCGAGGCGGATCCCAGTACCTGGTTCAGTGCGTCCTCGTCCTCCAGGCCGTAGACCTCCCGCAGACCGTTGTCGTCGTTCTGTTCGTAGTCCGGGTCGTCGAGTGCCGCCCGGAAACTCAGCCGGCTCTCGGTGATGTTCTCGCTGTCCCAGTAGTAGATGCCGGTCGAGACGATCCGCTCGTTCAACATGCCTTCGACGTGCCAGGAACCGCCTGCGTACTCGGGCTTCTCCGGGGTGAGATGGATACTGGCGAGCTTGACGATGACCTGGAGGCGACGGCCGCGCAGATCGACGCGTGCGGACTCGTCCGGCAGCGCGGGCGGAGTGAAGGCCGGTGCGTCCGGGACGACCGGACGGCGGTTCTCCCACCAGTCGTCCTGGGCTTCCTCCCAGGCACGGACGGCTTCCGCGTGGGCCTCGGCGTCACCGTCGGAGGATTTCTCGGGATACTCCGGCTCCGAGTCGTACCACCCGTACGGATCGGCCTCGATCCGCGGCGGCCGCGGATGGCGCAGATCGGTGAGCACCTTCTCCAGCAGCGGGCGCACGCGGGCGAACACGTCCGGCAGGACGGAGGCCAGTTCGCGATGAGTCTCGGGGTGGACGTTGTTGACGTACGACCGGAAGACGACACCGCCGTCGTCCAGGACGTCGACGTCCGTGGGCAGCCACTGGAACCTCTCCGAGAACTCGTACGCCGAGTAGCGGTCCGCCGGGTTCCGCCAGGCGGCGTCGGGCGCGCCGCTCACCTCCCTGACCAGGCAGAACAGTGAAGGATGGACCAGATCCAGCACCTGGCCGCCGGATCCGGGATGCCAGTCCCGTTCCCCTTCGGGGACCTGCTCCAGAACCCGGACCGCTTCGCGCAGCCGGGACCTGAGCGTGTCGTCGACGAGTGTGTCCGACTGCCACACCCCGTCGACGGCGGAGACCTCGATGCCGGTCCCACCGTCCCGCAGCGCGGCGTAGTGCGCGAGTTCGTCGAGGACGTACCGCACCTGCGCTTCGGTGAGGCCCTGGGCGAGCGCTTCGTGCGTCCACCGGGCGACGATGCCGGCGTCGTTCCTCTTCTCGAACCACCCCGCCTTCGACCGCAGATGAGAGCTGCACTGCATCATCTGCAGTTCCCTCAGCGTTCGGGGCGCCGCGAACGACACGGAACGGGAGGCGCGAAAGGGCAACGGGAAAACGGGCAGGCCGGTCAACTCTTCTGATCCTTCGGGGTGGTGTGCGGTGGCGGGAAGGATACGGCAGCCCACTGACACCGCTGCCGGGGTCCCCGGTGCCACCGGTGTCATGGGTGGGGGAGTGAGGACCTCGGCGTCCGAGGCCGTCCCCCGAGCCCGGCGCACAGCACCGCGCTCCCGGTTACCTGTGCGTAGCGCACGTACGGAACGTGACAGCGGCGACTGTCCCGGCCCGCACCCGCCGTGACAACGTCGTCCCCGTCACCGACCGAGGGAGTGCGTGTGAACAAGGGGTACGCGGTCTTCTGCGACGCCGACCGTCACTTCTACGACGCTCCGCACCGCCTGGCCTTCGCCGGCGCAGCGGACGGATCCCTCTACCGCGCGGCCACGCTCCCCGTACCCGACGGCTGGACCAGCCACCGCACGGGCGACTGGCTCGCCCTGCGCCCCCTGGACCGGCCGCTGCCGTCGCAGGGCTGGAAGATCCACGTCTCGGCCGGGCTCGACAACGCGGAGACGGTCCTCGCGGCCGTCCGCGACCACTGCCTTCAGCACGGCGTCGCCTTCAAGTTCGTGCCGAGCCGGTACCTGCTGCACCAGCGCAACGCCAAGTACGCGGACCGCGCCGCGAGCGGCAAGTTCATCACGGTGTACCCGGCCGACGACGAGCAGTGCGAGCGCGTGGCCACGGACCTGGCCCGTCTCCTCGACGGCGAGCAGGGCCCGTACATCCTCAGCGACCTGCGCTGGGGACGGGGCCCCGTGCACCTGCGGTACGGCAGCTTCACCCGCCGCCACTGCTACGACGAGCACGGCGCACTGCAGCCGGCCCTGGAGGACGGCACCGGCACACTCGTCCCCGACCGGCGCGGCCCCGTCTTCCGCGTGCCCGACTGGGTGACCCCGCCCCCCTTCCTGCGCCCGCACCTCGACGCGCGGGCCGCGGTCACCGTCCAGGACATGCCCTACGAGATCGTCAAGGCACTGCACTTCTCCAACGGCGGCGGCGTGTACGAGGCGAAGCACCGCGAGACCGGCAGGCGGGTCGTCCTCAAGGAGGCGCGGCCCTGCGCCGGGCTGGCCGCCGACGGGGCCGACGCCGTCACACGGCTGCACCGTGAACGCACCGCCCTGGAGCGGCTGGCGGGGCTCGACTGCACGCCCGAGGTCCTCGACTCCTTCACGGTCGGCGAACACCACTTCCTGGCGCTCGAATTCGTGGAGGGCAGGCCGCTCAACACCTTCTTCGCCCGCAGGCACCCGCTGATGGAGGCCGATCCGCCCGAGGACCGGCTGGCCGCGTACACCGACTGGGCCCTGCGGATCCACGGCCTCGTCGAGCAGGCGGTGGCCGCGGTGCACGCCCGCGGAATCGTCTTCAACGACCTGCACCTGTTCAACATCATGGTGTCCGAGGACGAGTCCTCCGTCGTGCTCCTGGACTTCGAGGCAGCCCAGCCGGCCGAGCGCAACGGCCGCCAGACGGTGGCCAATCCGGCGTTCGTCGCCCCCGCCGACCGGCGCGGAACCGACGTGGACCGCTACGCCCTGGCGTGCCTGCGGATCGCCCTCTTCGTCCCGCTCACCAGCCTGCTCGCCGTGGACCGCGCCAAGGCCGCCCATCTGGCCCAAGTCGCGGCCGCCCAGTTCCCCGTGCCGCCCGGCTTCCTGGACGAGGCGGTACGGGAGATCACCCGCGAACCCGGCGCCGCCCCGGCACGCCACGGCGCGCCCGCCGCCGACCGCACCGGCGGCCGCCCCTTCCCGCCCGTGGAACCGGGCGACTGGCCGCGCAGCCGCGACTCGATGGTGCGCGCCGTCCTGGCGTCGGCGACACCCGGACGCGAGGACCGCTTCTTCCCGGGCGACATCGCCCAGTTCGCCACCGCCGGCGGCGGCATGTCCTTCGGCCACGGCACCGCGGGGGTCCTGTACGCCCTGCACGAGAGCGGGGCGGAACGCTGCCCGCCCGCCGAGGACACGCTCCTGCGGTACGCAGCCGAGCCCGAGTCCGGGACGCCGCTGGGCTTCTACGACGGACTCACCGGCATCGCGTGGACCCTCCAGCGGCTCGGGCACACGGCCTCCGCCCTGGACCTGGCCGAGCTCGTCCTGGCCCAGGACCATGAGGCGCTCGCACCCGACCTGCACGGCGGAACCGCCGGAATCGGGCTCGCGCTCGACGCCCTGGCCGCCGCCACCGGCGAGAGCGCCCTCCACACGGCGGCCGTGCGGTGCGCCGAGCTGACGGCCCGGCCGCGCACCCCGGCACCCCGGCCCACGGGTGAGGCGCCGGGACGGCCGCGGACCGGTCTGCTGCACGGTGCAGCCGGCCGGGCCCTGCTCTACCTGCGGCTCCACGAACGCACCCGGGACACCGCGCTGCTCGACCTCGCCGCCGACGCCCTCCACGACGACCTCACCCGGTGCGTCCGCGGGGTCTCCGGCACGCTGCAGGTGGACGAGGGCTGGCGCACGATGCCCTACCTCGGCGCCGGCAGCGTGGGCATCGGCATGGTGATCGACGACTTCCTCCACCACCGCCGGGACGACGCCCTCGACGCCGCCCGACGCGAGATCGTGCAGGCGGCCCAGGCCACCTTCTACGCCCAGCCCGGCCTCTTCCGCGGCGCCGCCGGCATGGTGCTCCACCTCGCACGCACCGATGCCGGCGGCCCGGGCACCGCGCCCGAGGACGTACGCCGCCAGATCGGCTGCCTCAGCTGGCACGCGATGTCCTACCAGGGCCATCTCGCCTTCCCCGGCGAACAGATGATGCGCCTCTCCATGGACCTCGCCACCGGCACCGCCGGCGTCCTGCTGGCCCTCGCGGCAGTGCGGGGAGACCGCCCCGCCCACCTGCCCTTCCTCCCGCCGCTTCCGCGGCCCCATGAACCGGCCCCGTCCCAGGGGTCGTCCACAGCACCACCGTCCCCACACGAAAGGAAACGATCATGAACCTTTTCGACCTGCAGTCGCTGGAGACCCCCAAGGACGAGGCCATCGGCGACGTCGAGACCGGCAGCCGCGCCAGCCTGCTGCTCTGCGGCGACAGCAGCCTCAGCGTGACGACCTGTAACTGACCCGGGCCGGCTCCCCGCCCTGCGGCCGCCGAGCCGCAGGGCGGGGAGCCCCGGTGCCCCTGGAGCGCGTCTCCCGGGGCACCGGCCGTCCGGCCGAAGCGCGCACACGACCCGGCGCGACGCCCGCGGCCGCCGGCAGAAAGGCATCGGATGGGCTCGCCGACCGGCTCCGACCGGCTCCTGCGCGGCGCCGTACGCCACACCGCAGGCACCACCACACTGCTGCTCCTCTGCCAGGTCGCCGCCGCGGCCTGCTCGCTCGCCGTGCCCGCCGTCACCGGAAGGGCACTGGACCTGATGCTCCACCAGCGCCCCGGTGCAAGCGGCTGGCTGACGTGGGCCGCCGCGCTGATCGCCGCGGACATCGTGCTGGAGACCGCCGCGGTCCTGCTGACACAGCTCACCAACGCCCGGGCCACCGGCTGGATCCGCCACCGCGCGCTGACCGGCCTGCTCGGCACCACCGTGGACCGTGCCGCCCCCCTCCCCGGCGGGGACGTCGCCGCCCGGCTGTGCGTCAACGCGACCGACAGCGGCACCGCGCCCGCGGCCCTGGCGAACGCGGCGTCCTGCGTCCTGGTCCCCGCCGGAGCCCTCGTCGCGCTGGCCCTCATCGACCCCTGGACCGCCGCCGTCTTCGTGGCCGGCCTGCCCCTGCTCGTGCTGCTGCTGCGCACGTTCTCCCGCGATTCCTCCGATGCCGTCGGCCGCTACCAGCACGCACAGGGCGCCATCGCCGCCCGGCTCACCGAGGCCCTGGCCGGCTCGCAGACCATCGCCGCCGCCGACACGGCACGCCGTGAACGGGATCGCATCCTCGCCCCGCTCGACGGCATGGCGCGCCACGGAACTCACCTGTGGCTCGTCCACGGCCGCGCCGTGGCCCGCAGCGGCGTCCTGCTCCCGCTGCTCACCACGGCCGTCGTGGCGGTCGCGGGCAGCCGACTGGCCGCCGGGCAGGTCAGCGTCGGCGAGCTGCTGGCCGCATCCCGGTACGCCGCGCTGGCCGCGGGCATCGGAGGCATCGCGGCTCCGCTCGGCACCCTGGTCCGCGCGCGCAGCGCAGGCCGCCGCACCGCAGAACTCGCCGAGCTCCCGCCGATGCCCCACGGCGAGGCGGCCCTGCCCGCCGGCGGGACCGGCCGACTGGAACTGCGCGGCGTGCGCGTGGCGCGCGAAGGCGCCGCGCTGCTCGCGGACATCACCCTCACGGTCGAGGGCGGGTCGACGGTCGCAGTGGTGGGCCGCTCCGGCGCGGGCAAGTCCACCCTGGCCGCCGTCGCGGGCCGGCTCGCCGACCCGGACGCCGGAACCGTCCTGCTGGACGGAGTCGACCTGGCCTCCCTGACCCGCACGGAGCTGCGCGAAGCGACCTCCTACGCCTTCGCGCGGCCCGCCTTCGACGACGACGCGTGTGCCACGGTCCGTGCCGCGCTCGCCGCCGGTGCCGGCCCCCGCCGGGACCCCGCCGCGGCCGACCGGGTAGACCGCGCCGCCAGGGCCGCGAGCGCCGACACCTTCATCCGCCTGCTCCCGCTCGGCTACGACACCCCCCTCGCCGACACGCCGCTCTCCGGCGGCGAACACCAACGCCTCGGCCTGGCCCGGGCGTTCGCCGGCCGGGGCCGGCTGATCGTCCTCGACGACGCGACCTCCAGCCTCGACACGGCCACCGAACGCCAGGTCGAGAAGGCCCTGGCCACCTCGCTCGGTCCCTGCACCAAGCTGATCGTGGCCCACCGGGTGTCCACCGCGGCCCGCGCGGACCACGTGATCTGGCTGGAGTCGGGCCGCGTGCGGCACTGCGCGCCGCACCACCGGCTGTGGCAGGACCCGGACTACCGCGCCGTCTTCCTCACCGATGCGGAGGTGCCGCCACCGGGCCGGGACGACACCGCCGCCGGAGCGCCCGCACCAGCGGTGCCGCCACCGGGCCGGGACGACACCGCCGCCGGAGCGCCCGCACCGGCGGTGCCGCCCGCGGGCCGGGGGGCAGCCCACGGGACGCCCGTGCCGCCGCCGCTCCGCGACCGGGAGGAGGGGGAAGCCAGGTCGTCCGCCCCGCCGGTGCCACCGTCCGGCCGGGGGAGCGCCGCCGCGTCGCCCGCACCACTGCCCCCGTCCGCCCGCGACGGTGCCCCCGCCGCGTACCCCGTACCGCTGCCGTCCCCGGCACGGGTGGTCGCGCGGCGAACCGGCCCCGTCGAAGCCCCTGCCCACGACGGACCGCGGGAGGACCGGTGACATCCGCAAGCCGAACCGACCCAGGGCCGCCGGCCGCCGGCCGCGGTTCCGGGCAGGCCGAGGCACGTCCCGGCACGTCCCGGCACGTCACCGCGCGGGCCGTGCGCTTCCTGCGCCCCCGCAGGAAGGTCCTGGCCGCACTGGCGGCGTGGTCCGCGGCCGAGTCCGCGCAGACCTTCCTCGGCGGCTACTGCGTGGCACGTTCCCTGGACGACGGCTTCCTGCGGGGAGCCCCCGCGACCGGGCTGCTCTGGCTCGCGGGTGCCGCCGTCGCCATCCTGCTCGGCGCGCCGGTCGTCCGGGGCGTCTTCGCCCAGCTGCCGCTGCTGACCGAGCCGCTGCGCGACCACCTCGTACGACGGTCGGTGACGCAGGCCCTCGCCGCCGCCACCGCCACGGGCCGGGCGGCGGACACGACCGCGGTGTCCCGGCTCACCAGCCAGACCGAGATCGCCCGGGACAGCTTCGCCGGGCTGGTGCTCGCCGCCCGGTCCTTCGTCTTCGTCGCCGCGGGGGCCCTGGCCGGCCTCGTGTCCCTCGCCCCCCAGTTCCTCCTCCTCGTGCTCCCGCCGCTGGTGCTGGGTCTCGCCCTGTTCACCGCCTCCCTGCGGCCGATGGCGCGGGCCCAGCACCGCTACCTCGACGCCGACGAGGGCGTGGGCCGCCGGGCCCAGATCACCCGCACCGCCCTGCGGGACATCGTCGCCTGCGGCACACAGGAGCCGACGGCCGAGCACAATCGCCGTGCGATCGGCGAGGCCGCCGCCGCCCAGCGCGCCCTGGCCCGCTGGGCGGCCGTGCGTACGCTCTGCGTGGCGACGGCCGGCCAGCTGCCGGTGCTCCTGCTGCTGGTCGCGACCCCCTGGCTCCTCCGCCAAGGGGTCACCGCGGGTGCCCTGGTGGGCGCACTCACCTATCTGCTCCAGGCGCTGCTCCCGGCGCTGCACACGCTGATGACCGTCCTCGGCACGGCGGGAGCCCGTCTCCTCGTCATCCTCGACCGGCTCACCGGCACACCGCCGCCGACCGAGCCCCCGGCCACACCTCGGCGCCCACTCGTCCGGGCCGCCCGGCCGCCCCGGGCGGCGGCTCTGGAGCTGCGCCACGTCCGGGTCGGATACGGTCCCGGCGCCCGCGCGGTCCTGGACGACCTGGACCTGACCGTCGAGGAGGGCCAGCACCTGGCCGTCGTCGGCCCGAGCGGCATCGGCAAGTCGACCCTCCTGCGCCTGGCCGCCGGGCTGCTGCCACCCGATCGGGGCGACGCACGGCTCTACGGCCGCCCCCTCGGGGAGTACGGCCCGCCCGAACTCGCGGCCCTGCGCGCACTGCTCCCGCAGGAGGCCTACGTCTTCACGGGCACCCTGCGGGACAACCTCCGCTACCTGCGGCCGGACGCCCGTCCGTCGGACGTCGAGGCGACCGTCCGTGCCCTCGCCCTGCACCCCCTCGTCGACCGCATCGGCGGGCTCGACCGCCCCCTGCGCCCGAACGCACTGTCCCTCGGCGAACGCCAGCTCATCGCCCTGGGCCGGGCCCACCTCTGCCCGGCCCCGCTGCTGCTGCTCGACGAGGCGACCTGCCACACCGATCCCGTCGCGGAGGCCACGGCCGAACACGCCCTGCGCGCGCGGCCCGGGACCCTGGTCGTCGTGGCCCACCGGCTGTCGTCCGCCCTGCGCGCGGACCGGATCCTCGTCCTCGACGGGACCCGGGCGCAGCACGGCACGCACCGGGAGCTGCTCGGGCGATCGGCCCTCTACCGCGACCTCGTGGGTCACTGGAACAGCGCGCACGGATGACCGGCAGGTCACGTCCACCCCGCGCCCTGCGCGATCCGGATCGCGTCCACCCGGTTGCGCGCGCCGACCTTGCGGATGACGCTCGCCATGTAGTTGCGCACGGTGCCCTTGGACAGGTACAGCGTCGCGGCGATCTCCGCGACCGGCTCACCCTTGGCTGCCAGCGAGAGAACACTCAGCTCACGCCGGGTCAGGGGCATCTCCGCAGCCTGGAGGAAGCCCGGGGCGAGCGTGTCGTCGATGAACCGCTCGCCGTTCGCCACGCGGCGCACCGCCTCGAGTAATCGTCCCTTCGAACCGTTCTTGTCGACGAACCCCGTCGCCCCCGCGGCGTACGCCCGGCGCAGCACACCGGGCCGCTGCGCCGGGATCAGCGCCAGCAGAGCCGAACCACCCACCGCCCCCGAGCCGGCGGCCGGTGCCGCCGTCGAGGGCTCCAGACACTCCGCGTCCACGACGTACACGTCGGGCGCGGATTCCTCGGCCGCCGCCCCCTGCGGCCAGTGGGACATCGAGGCGACGACCCGCACCCCGCCCGACCGCAACAGCTCCGCGAGCGCGGCCCGCAGCAGTTGTGCCTCGTAGACCACCGTCACACTTACCATCCCCCACCCCTTCGACCCCCGGACAGCCGTGACCGTGCGGCCACCCCCACTCCTGTGCCCCTGGCGCCCTGTGAAGAACGCGCGATCAGGCGCACGGGGGGCGCACTGGACGGCGTTGCGACCGGATCCGTTCCGTCGTCCCGTCCGACCTGCAGGCCGACGTGGTGCGCCCCGGATCCGGGCGGCCCGGGAATGGCCGGATCTCCCCACCGGCTTCACCACCGTGCCGGAGCGGACGGCGCCGACACCCCTCCGCGCGCCGGGAGTCCCCGCCCGGCCGGTCTGCGACGGCCGCGCCGAGGCCGCTCGGAGCCGGCCGCACCGCGAACCCGGTCGGACCGGCGTCCCCGCCCCGGCTCGACGCCGGTCCGGGCATGGCAGGATCGCCGCCATGTCCCTCAACGTGCCCCGCCTCCGCATCGGTTCGACCGAGATCATCGCCCTCGCCGACGCCGAGGGACCCTTCTTCGCCCCGCGCGCCGAGGCGTTCCCCGAGGCCACGGCGGCCCAGTGGGCCGAGGCCGATCGTCGCGACCCGGGCGCGGTCGATGCCAAAGGCCGCTGGCGGCTCCAGTTCCGGGCGTTCGCGATCCGCGGCGACCAGGGGCTCACCGTGGTGGACACCGGGATCGGTCCGGCGGACAGCCCGGCCCGCTCGTGGGCGCCCGTGCCCGGCGTGCTCCCCGCATCGCTCGCGGCCGCGGGCATCGACCCCGCCGACGTCGACACCGTGGTGCTGACGCACCTGCACACCGACCACGTCGGGTGGGCGGTCGTGACCGAGGCGGCCGTCCCGTCAGCCGGGGGCCCGGAGGACGGCAACACGTCGCCCGGCGGCGCGACGAGCGATCGCCGCCCCTACTTCCCGAACGCCGAATACCTGCTCCAGCGGGCCGAGCTCGACGCCCTCGACGCGCTCAATCCCCAGCTTCGCGAGACCCTCACCGACCCGCTCGCGGCGGCCGGCCGGCTCCGGCTCCTCGACGGGGACACGCCGCTGCGCGTCGGGCGCGTCATCGCCACACCCGGTCACACGCCCGGACACCAGAGCGTCCTGGTCGCCGACGGACGCGAGACGGCGCTCGTCACCGGCGACCTCCTGGTCCACGCCCTCCAGTTGCTCCACCCCGAACTCGCCTACGCGCACGAGATCGACCCGGAGGCGGCCAGGCGCTCCAGGGAGCGCATGCTCGCCCGCGAAACCGGCACCACCCTGCACCTGGCGACCCCGCACTGCACGGAGCCGTTCCTCTCGGCGTGACCGCGGTCGTCCGAGCCGTTCGCCGCGGGCCCCGCCCGGACACGGGGTGCCCCGTCCCGGTGGGCGCCGAGAGGTGAGGAGCAGGCACCACCGGGCCGGGACGGTCCTGAGCGGGCGGGGCTCAGGCGATGTGGTCGTACGTCCCGTTCCGATGTGCGTCCGTGAGGGCCCTCACAAAGAACGGGTTCCGCCAGGCTCCGGTGCCGCGGTACAGGTAGACCCGGCCGGTGGCGGGGTCGTGGGCGAGGACGTCGGTCCTGCCGTCGTGGTCCACGTCCCCGGCACCGGTGAGCCGGCCGTAGATCTGCCAGCCGCCGCCGACGCGCTTGCGGGCGGTGTAACTGCCGTCGCCCGTGCCCAGGTAGAGCCAGAGCACCCCGTCCCGGTCGCGCGCGAGGAGATCCCCGGCGGCGGCGCCGCCGATGTCGCCGACCGCCGTCAACTGGTTGTAGATCCCCCAGCCGGTGCCGATCTTCGTGCGGGGCGCGTAGGGGCGTGCGGCGGTTCCGGTGCCGGCGTGGAGGTAGAGCCCGCCGGCGGTGTCCACGGCGACGAGGTCGGCGCGGCCGTCCCCGGTGAGGTCGCTGCCGCCGGCGATCCTGTTGTACGTCTGCCAGCCGCCGCCTACCTTCACGCGGGCGTGGAAGCCGCCCTGCCCGTCACCCTGGTGCAGCCACAGGACGCCTGCCGCATCGCGTGCGACGACGTCCGCCGTGAAACCCCCGCCGGCGGCGTCCCCGACGGTCTCGATCCTGTCGTAGCCCCCGAAGCCCGCGCCGGCCGACGCCCGGGGCCGCCCGTCCGCGACGCTGTCCCGCCACAGCGTCCCCGTGGCGTCCCGGCCGAGGAGGTCCGGGTATCCGTCGGCGTCGATGTCGTGCACGAAGGCGCCGGCGGTGGCGCTCCGCGCGAGGGACGCGACGAAGGGCGTGCCGTCCGAGCCGATCGTGACGCGGTGGACGCCGGCGTCCGCGCCTCGGCTGCCCTGGACGACGGCGGCGGTGCCGTCGGGGGTGGTGAGCACGGTGTCGGCGCGGTCGAAGAGGCCGACCGTCCGCCCGCTGCCGAGGTGCCGGGCCGAACCGCCGTACAGGAGCCAGTCGCCGAGCAGTCCGAGGGCGCCCGTGTCCGCCGCCGGGACGTGGGTGTCCTGCCCGGTGGCACGGTCGCGGACCACCACGCGGCCCGGGGCGGCCGCGGTGGCCGGCTCGGTCCAGGCGACCCGGGTCGACGAGACGGCCTCGACGCGGGGATACGTCTCGGCGACGGTGGCGGTGGCCAGGTCGACGAGCCCCACACGCTGCTCGCCGGCGGAGGTCCGGTAGTCGATCAGCCCGAGCGCGGCGGTGGCCGGACGCACCTTCAGGTACGCGGTGCCCTCGGGCAGCCCTTGGACCTCGCGGGGAGCGTCGTCCTTCGTGTCGAGCCACAGCGTCCCGTCTCCGCGCATGAAGACGGCCGACCCGGCGGTGCCGGCGTACTCGGGATCCAGCACGCCGGGCACGCCCTCGCTGCGGAAGCCGTCGCCCGTCGCCATGTCGAAGCCCCGGCCGTAGTACCCGTCCTCCGTCCGGGTCACCATGTCCCCCGAGGTCTCGTTCAGCCCCTCGAAGGAGACGGTGGTGAAGTCGCGGTGCGAGCCGCCCGCGTAGGGGATCCACCGAAGCGTCGCGTAGTCCTGGTCGGCGGGGAGGGCGATGAGGAAGCCCTGCGCCCCTGCGCTCCGCAGCCCGGTGCCGGGCGTGAGCGAGCGGACCGGGCCCACGGCCGGTTCGGCCGCCGCGGCCGGGGGCGCGGCGAGCGCGCCCGCGCCGGCGGTCAGTGCCAGCACGGCCGCGACGGAGGCGGCGAGACGGGTGGAACCGGCGGTGCGGTGCTGCAAGGAGACCTCCACGGGAAGGACCGGACACGGACGTGCCGTGCCCGGTCGGACTGCCGAGCGGCGTGCGAGGTTGTAGGCGTCACGGAACTCCCGTTCGCCCGGGGGCCCGAGGCCGTCCCCTGCGCGACGTCGCGCGGCGGCGGCCCGCCCGGACGGGCCGCGGCGGCGGTCGGACTTTCACTCGCGCGTGAGCCCGGCGGGGTCGAACACATCGTGAATACCTGTGTTCGCGGCCTGAGATTTCCACGGCTATTCCGGTCAGAGTTTCTCCGGGCGGCACACGGACGGAAATTCTCGACGCCCGCACATGACGGCGACGTGCTACTGTCGATCTCGGTTGCAGTTTTGGTACCCAAAAACGTCGAGCGCCTCCTACCGGCCGCGTGCCGCACGGAAGCGCTTTGTATTTCCGGTCATTTTCCGGACAGGGCATCATCGCGGCGACACGGCGTCCGTAGGGTACGGATTCCGGCGTACTGCCCCAAAGGAGATATGACATGGCTGCTGGCACCGTGAAGTGGTTCAACGCGGAAAAGGGCTTCGGTTTCATCGAGCAGGACGGTGGCGGCCCTGACGTGTTCGCCCACTTCTCGAACATCGCCGCCCAGGGCTTCCGCGAGCTCCAGGAGGGCCAGAAGGTCTCCTTCGACATCGCGCAGGGCCAGAAGGGCCCGACGGCCGAGAACATCGTTTCCGCCTGACGCTGACGCGCACAACGTAGCTGGGGCCCGCATCCTTCGGGGTGCGGGCCCCAGCTGCATGCGCCCCGCGGGGCATGCGCTCAGGACCTGCGCCACTTCTTTTCTTTCGCCGGCCTGGGCGCCCGAAATTCTCTGCCGTGAACCGGCCGCTCGATTTCGCATGGCATTCGGCTCGTTCGTGGGAATCCCGCGGCTGTTGTCTCCTGCTGGAATTCCTCACCCGGGCGCCCCGCGCCCGCCCTCGTCCCGAACTCA
>NZ_RDBP01000039.1:0-30712 GCF_008042045.1 Streptomyces sp. T39 | reverse complement strand
CTGGCGGCGGCTCCCTTCACCGCCGGACTCACCGCGCTGCTGGCGGGCGGGAAGATCGTCGCGACGCGGATCGCGTTCAAGAAGATCCTCAAGGAGATGGCGGAGGCCGCCGTCTCCGAGATCGTCGCCGTGCTCACCCAGCCCGCGGTGGCGGCACTGGAGAGCGTCGTCACCGATCTCGCCATCCAGACGGCGATGAACGTCACCGGGCAGCAGGACGGCATCGACGTCGACCAGGCGGTGCAGGCCGGCAAGGACGGCATGCAGATCAACTCGGCCGGCGGCGGCAAGCCGGGCGCGGGCCCGGTGATCGACCACGACGCCCACAGCAACACCGGCGGCCGGCTGGCGGACGTGCAGGTGAAGATGAACTCCCGCGCCGCCACCAAGATCAGCCGGGCCAAGGGGCACCACGGCCGTGCCAAGGGCAAGGACGCGCTGACCGCCGCCCTCGACACCACCATCGAGGAGGTGGTGGAGAAGCTGGTCAAGGGCCACGGGCACATGGGCAAGCACGTGGGCAAGGACCTCCCCGAGGCCATCGGCCAGGGCTCCAAGATTCACCGGGGCACCGACAAGGCTGTCGACGACCGGATCAAGAAGATCATGGGCGGCGGCAAAGGTGACGACGGCGATCTGAAGGGCCTTCGCGGGGAGCCCGGTGGCTCCCGCCGGCGCCCCGGCGACATGCGCACCAAGCCCAACTCGCTCAGCGGGG
Source organism: Streptomyces sp. T39 (assembly GCF_008042045.1). Taxonomy (GTDB): domain Bacteria; phylum Actinomycetota; class Actinomycetes; order Streptomycetales; family Streptomycetaceae; genus Streptomyces. Next base: position 29,994 of record NZ_RDBP01000039.1, on the reverse strand, counting down.
CCCGTCTCAACGGCAGGGCCAACAGCATCCCGCCCGCGAGGCGGACCTGTGCGACGGATCCGGTCGACGTGGCCACCGGGGAGATGCTGCTGTCGCAGACCGACCTGTCGTTGCCCGGCGTTCTGTCCCTCGTGGTGCGCCGCACCCATCTGTCGGGGTACCGCTACGGTCACTGGTTTGGTCGGACCTGGGCCTCGACCGTGGACGAGCGGATCGAACTCGATCCGGCCGGCCACGGCGCCTTCTGGGCGCGCGAGGACGGCACCGTGCTCGTCTACCCGCGGCTTCCCCTCCCGGGCGATCCGGAGGGTGTGCTGCCGGTGGAGGGCGATCCGCTGCCGCTCACACACGACGGGGTCCAGGACGATGTCACCGGGTACAGGATCGCCGACCCTCAGTCGGGCCTGGTGCGCAAGTTCTCCGGCAGCCCGTACCGCGCCTCCCCCGCCTACTGGCTGGAGGAGATCGAGGATCGGCACGGCAACGGCATCACCTTCCACCGCCGCGGCGACGGCTCGCCCAGCGCCATCGTGCACGACGGCGGCTATCACGTCGCCGTCACCGTCGATGACGGCCGTGTGCGCGCCCTCGCCCTGCGCACGGCCGACGGACCGGTCACCGTCGCGGATTACGGTTACGACCAGGACGGCAACCTCGACGCGATCACCGACTCGTCCAGGGTGCCGCTGCGCTACTCCTACGACGCGGACGGCCGAATAGCCTCCTGGACCGATCGCAACGACTCGACCTACCACTACGCTTACGACAGCACTGGACGCGTCGTCCGCACGACAGGCCCTGACGGGTACCTCTCGTCCTCGTTCGCCTATGAGGCAGTCCCCGGCTCCGAGGACACCGTTACCCGGTACACCGACTCCACGGGCACCACAACCGTGTACCGCGTCGACTCGCGTTTCCACGTGGCCGCCGTCACCGACCCTCTCGGCCACACCACTGTTGTCGAGCACGGTCCCCGGGACCGGATCCTGTCGGCGACCGACGCCCTCGGGCACACCACCCGATGGCAGTGGGACGAGCACGGGCTTCTCACCCGCGTCAGCTTCCCCGACGGAACCAGCACCAGTGCCGAGTACGACGACGAACGGCGACCAGTCGCCATCACCACCGCAGACGGCGCGGTCTGGCGGCACGCCTTCGACGACCACGGAAACCCGGTCACCGTCACCGCCCCCGACGGCGCCGTCACCCGATACACCTACGAGCCCTCCGGCGCGCTGGCATCCGTCCTCTCCCCCTGCGGCGAGCGGGAGACGTTCACGAACAACCCCGCGGGGCTTCCGCTCACCCGCTCCGACGCGCTCGGCCATACCGCCTCCGTCACCCGCGACGCGTTCGGCCGTCCCGTCGTGACAACCGACCCGGCGGGCGCGTCCACCAGCACCCAGTGGTCGGTCGAGGGACTCCCCCTCGTCCGTCTCCACCCCGAAGGCGGACGCGAATCGTGGACCTACGACCCGGAGGGCAACTGCCTCACCCATACCGACCCCGCGGGCGGGGTGGAACGATTCACCTACACCCACTTCGACCTGCTCGTCTCCCACGTACGCCCCGACGGCTCAGCCCACACGTTCTCCTACGACAGCGAGCGCCGCCTCGTGGACGTCCAGGGGCCCTTGGGGCGGCGGTGGAGCTACACATACGACGCGGCCGGCCGGCTGGTGTCCGAAACCGACTTCGACGGCCACACCCAGTCCTACGCGTACGACGCACTGGGGCGCCTGCTCCAGCGTGTCTCACCGCTCGGCCGGACCCTGAGCTTCCAGTACGACGAGGCGGGGCGCGCCACAGAGAAGGACGCCGACGGCGCCGTCACCCGCTACGTCTACGACCGCGCCGGACGGCTGGTCGCGGCAGACTCTCCGGAATCGTCGGCGTCCTGGCGCCGTGACTCGCTCGGCCGCGTCCTGGCGGAGACCGTCGACGGCCGCACTGTGCACTACACCTACGACGCGGCCGGGCGCCGCACCTCGCGCACCACACCTGGCGGCACCGTCTCTCAGATCGGCTACGACGCGGCCGGCAATCGCACCTCACTGGCCGTCGACGGCCGCGCCCTCGGTTTCAGTCACGATCCCGCCGGCCGGGAGCTGACCCGCACCGTAGGCGGCCTGTCCGTCATCAACTCCTGGGACGCCACAGGCCGGCTGGCGCAGCAACGCGTCGAATCGCCGACGGGACCGGTGTCCGTGCGCGGCTACTCCTACCGGGGCGACCATCACGTCACGAAAGTGTCCGACGGTGTACGGGGAACCCACCGCGACCTCAGTCTGGACCCCTTGGGACGGCCGCTGGCCGTCTCATCCGGGCGGTGGACCGAGCGGTACACCTACGACGCCGAGGGCAACCAGACCTCCGCCCAGTGGCCGGACAGCGCCCCGGGGACGGAGGCTCGCGGCGATCGCGCCTACGAGGGTTCCCTCCTCCTCTCGGCCGGTGCCGTCTCCGTGGTCCACGACGCCGCGGGCCGGGTGGTGGAACGGCGCAGGAAGCGGCTGTCGCGCAGACCGGACATCTGGCGCTACGCCTGGGACGCCGAGGACCGTCTCATCGCCTGCACAACACCCGACGGTGTGCGCTGGACCTACCGGTACGACCCGCTGGGCCGCCGCGTGGCCAAGCGACGCCATGAGGACGACGGCACAGTCGCGGAAGAAGTCCGGTTCGCCTGGGACGGCACCCGGCTGGCGGAGCAGACCGACCCCGCCAACGCCGTCAGCCTCAGCTGGGAGTACGACGGATTCCGCCCCCTGCTGCAGGCCGAACGCAGGACCACGGCAGGAAAGGGCGGGCAGGAGGACGTCGACGCCCGCTTCTTCGCCGTAGTCACCGACCTCGTGGGCGCACCCACCGAACTCGTCACCCCGGACGGCGTCGTCGCCTGGCGCTCCAGGGCAACGGTCTGGGGCAGCACGGCCTGGAACCGGTCGGCCGAGGCGTACACGCCCCTTCGCTTCCCTGGGCAGTACGCCGACCCTGAGACCGGCCTGCACTACAACCACTTCCGCCATTACGACCCGGAGACGGCCCGCTACACCAGCCCCGACCCCCTCGGACTGGCGCCCTCCCCCAACCACTACGCCTACGTGCCCGACCCGCTGACGGTGATGGACCCGAACGGACTCCAGCCGTGCGAGGATCTGGACCCCGTCGAAGTCACCGTCCGGTGGATACCGGGCATGCCCAAGCAGCAGTTCCGACTGAAAGCCGAGTCACTGCAGCGGCTGAGCGACGCGGGCGTTCTGTTCAAGGCGCCGAACCCGGTCTCCCGGGACAGACAGATCACCGGAAAATACAAGCAGCAGCTGATCAAGCGCGTCTTCGACCAATACGGCCAGAACAACCGTGAGTTCGCCGAACAGTTGCGCAGCCGCATCCTGGGCGGAATGAACCCGGACCATGTGTGGGAACTCCAGCTCGGAGGGCCGGACCACGCCAGCAACCTGCATATTCTGGAGCAGTTCACCAACCAGCACATCGGTCTGCAGCAGATCTGGCCTCAGATCAGGGACCTGCCCGATTTCACACCGATCAGAATCAGAATCGAAGGACCACCCTCATGATCAGCCCAGAAGTACGTCAGCTGCTGGAATCGGCGCGGGCCCTGCTGCCCCAGGAGACGGAGTGGGACGTGATGAACTCCGTCCCCACAGGGCACGCCGGCCCGGTGGACGCCACTGTGCCCGACGCGTACCGGGAGTACCTTGGCCTGGCCAACGGCGGCATTTTCAGCAACATGGTCCTCTTCGACGCCGGCTACGCCGCAGGCAACCAGTTCCTCGCCGATCCCGTGGACGGCGCGCCCGTCACCTTGGGCAGGCAGGACTGGTTCTGCCTGGGCAAGATCTACGAGGACCCTGTGTTCCTCAAGCGGGCGGACGGCACGGTCTGGGGCTTCCCCGACCAGGGGATCATCTGGTGGCAGAGCGACGTGTTCGAGAAGTGGGCCGACAACCTGGATACTTTCCTCCGCGAAACCGTCTTCGGCCCCGGCTTCCGCACCGTGACCGGCGCCGAAGACGAGGACCCCTGGTGGCAGGTACTGCGCGAAATGGGACGCGTCAGCAGGTAGCGACAGCACCAGGTAGCTCGCCTGTGCGCCGTCGGATGCACAAGGCTTGGTGCAGCCCTGCGTTCCGGTCGCACGTTACGCGGGGCTGCCTCACCTTCATGCCTCGGTCCGACGCCTCCGGGGTAAAGGCGCGCCGGACGAACTGCTCCGGGCGAGGATCCTGAGCCGAGCCCGAGCCCCGGAGTACCGCCGTCGCCCGGCCCCTACAGCGGCAAGAGCGTCGACAAGCTTCTTCCCATAATCAAATGGTTCCTCGGCATAGAGTCGCCAAAAAACCACCTCATGTGCCGGCTCGACAACGGCACGTGCACCTACGGCCCATACACCGAGAACGTCGTCACTTGGGGACCAGGTGGCCCCATCCGCATCTTCGGGAATGCGGGGCGAGCTGGCGCGAGGTTCAGTATCGCGGAATCGCTAAAGGGTTTGAAGGTAAACATTAAGGCCTTCCCTCGCAAGGGCCCAAAACCCAAGGACCCGGCTTGAGCCCGGACGGGAAGATATACCTAATAAACAGCGGAAATAAAGCAGTTGACGACGAACGATGGAAGCTCGCCAACAAGAGACTCACTGAAGTCGGACTAAGAAAGGGAACAGCCACATCCGGCGCCGCAGCTGACGTCGAAAGAAATTTGCCGCAGTCATTTTCCGCGACGGAATCAACAAGGCTGATATCGCAATAAGCCATGCCGACGGGCCTTGCCGGCAGCCCATGGGGTGCGACCAAGTCCTCAACCGCATGCTCGGCACAAAGGAACTCACAGTACACTGGCGCGACGCCACCGGCGCATGGAACTCCCGGCTATACGGAAACGGCAATGCAGGAATGGGCGGAATGTATTGGAATTCAAGGTGCGCGCTTATTACAATCGAAGCCACATAGACGGCCTGGCAGTAATCAGTACTCCGGAAGACGTCGACACCCTTATAGAAGCCCTCGCATCCGGGCCAGAGTTCGAGAACATGGCAACCCTCTACAGCCTGCAACGCGAATTCCTTCCCACAGGTGTTCCAGATCACGAATTCCTGATCGGCGCCAACCGGGAAAGGTTGCTGGGAATCGTCAGCTACATTGACGACGCAAACTATCTTTCACTCGGATCCCCGGAAGCGAGAAACGAGGAAATCGTCGAGTACTATATCGACGACAACGCGAGGGAATTTCCTGCATCTGCCGAAATCCCAATCCCTATCGCTCGAGAAGCGGTAAAGGAGTTCCTTCTCTCGGGAGGACAGCGACCCACCTGTGTCGCGTGGCAGAAAGAGCCGGAAATCTGAAGCATGTCACTTACCGGCGCTGGCCTGGTTTATCTGACAATCAGTGGAGGTAGCAATCGTTCGACTGTCCCCAACCGCTAAGGGCTTGCAGATCATATAGGTGTTGCTTTCCTTGCTGGGACTCGTTGGTGTTATATGCGCATCCCGGACGAGGGCTGTACTCAACTCGTTGTGAAGTTCGCGGTGTTGTTCCCGCATATGGACGAGCGGCAGCGTCGTCTGCTGCTGGCCGCCGAGGCTCGGATACTGGGGCATGGCGGCATCCGGGCCGTGGCCCGGGCGGCTGAGGTGAGTGAGACGACGGTCCGCAAGGGTGTGTCCGAGCTCGAGGGGAGTCGGCGTCAGGACCGGAGCCCGCATCCTGATCGAGGTCGGCGACGGCAGCACCTTCCCGACCGCAGGCCACCTCGCCGCCTACGCCGGCCTCGCCCCGGCGACCCGGAGCTCGGGCTCGTCGATCCGCGGTGAACAGCCCTCCCGGAGAGGTAACAAGCAGCTCAAACGGGCCTTCTTTCTCTCCGCGTTTGCCGCCCTGGCCGACCCGGCATCCAGGGCCTACTACGACAAGAAGATCGCCCAGGGAAAGCAGCACCCCCAGGCCCTGCTCTGCCTCGCCAGACGCCGGGCCGACGTCCGTTCGCGATGCTCCGCGACGGAACCTTCTACGAATCCCGGCCCGCCACCTCTGGCTGATCCTCATCGCGCACGCCGCACACAGGGCAGTCCCACTCGTCGAGACAGTCGATCGCGACAGGGTGATTACAGAAGACGCACGGACGCATGCCCTTATCAGCTGATTCCTGCACACGCGCCTCATCACTCATGTCAGGCAGAGTGCCAGACGGCCCCCGCCCGACACCCACCACCTTGACCAAACACATAGGGGCCCCCGCCGTCGCGGGGGTGTTCAGTTCCTGGACGGCGCGGCCTTGGGTGAGTTCGAGTCCTCCCCGCCGACGCGGGGGTGTTCCGTCCCCGGTGCCGAGCTGCGGCCGGCCTGGACCGTCCTCCCCGCCGTCGTGGGGTGTCCCAAACCAGCTCCGCGCTTCATCACCTGGTGTCAGATCCCCCCTGGACCTGCTCAGAGGGCTCTGACTTACGCCTTGCGCTCACCCGCTCAGCGCAGGCCGCTTCCGCCGCCACGGGCCATCGGCCCGGGGCCCACTCCGTGCCGGCCAAGATCCGGGCCATACGCGGACCAGCCGCCCGCAGCTTGGCCGAATCCTGGCCGTTTCCGCTGGTCAGCGGCCGCACGAGGCGCGTACCACCAGCACTCGAAGAACCTGCTGGTGCCGTACTCGCCGAAGAAGCTGGGCTTCTTCCAGACGTGACGTACCGCGAAGGGCGCCCGGCCAGGCACGATGCCGGCGGGCGCCCCTTCGCGAACCACCGCCCGACCGCGATCCGAGATGTGCCGGGGCGCCTCACCGGCCATACGCACGCAAGGAACTCCGCGGACCGTCGATCTGTCTTCGCCCCCTACGAGCACGCGCACGCCGTGCGGGCCCTTGTCGTGGACGTCGCCGCCTCGGGCACCGACGAACCAGGACTCCTGCGCTGTGGTCGGCGGCAGCGGACCGGGACGGTCAGGGTGCGAAGAAGTCGCCCAGCGCGGCGGCGAGCGGGCCGGATGCCTCCTCGGCCACGTGGTGGCCGGCGTCGATGCCGTGGCCCCGGACATCATCGGCCCAGTCGCGCCAGATGGTTCGCGGGTCGCCGTACAGGTCCTCCAGATCGTCCCGAAGCGACCACAGCACCAGGACGGGGCAGTCGATCCGTGCGCCCCGGGCTCGGTCCGCCTCCTCGTGCCAGCGGTCCACGGTGAGCCCGGCGCGATAGTCCTCCAGCATGGCGCGGACGACGTCCGGATCCCGGGTGGCGGCCCGCCACTCGTCGTAATTCTCCTGGCCCATGGCCTCGGGGTCGCCGCGGTACCAGGCATCGGGGTCGGCGTTGATCACGCGTTCGGGGATCTCCGGCTGGGCGAAGAAGAACCAGTGCCACCACGCCGTGGCGAACCGGGCGTCGGCGCGGACCAGGTGCTCGCTCAGAGGCAGGCCGTCCAGGAAGGCCACCCGGGTCACGGCGGCGGGATGGTCCAGTACCAGCCGGAACGCCACCGCGGCCCCGCGATCGTGCCCGGCGAGCCCGAAGCGCTCGTGGCCCAGCGCCTGCATGACCTCGATCATGTCCCCGGCCACGGCACGCTTGGAGTGCGGGGCATGATCAGGAGCAGGCGCCGGGCCACGGGAGCGCCCGTAACCGCGCAGGTCGGGGCAGACAACGGTGAACCCGCGCCGCACAAGTTGTGGCGCGACCCGATGCCAGGTCGCCGACGTGCGCGGATGGCCGTGCAACAGCAGAAGAGGCGGCCCCTCGCCCCCGTACCGGACGAAAACGGATGCCTCACCGGTGCGCACCGTCCTGGTGGCGAACTCCTCGAACATGACAGCCCCTTCCCGTTCCGAGGCCCGATCCGCGGCGCCCCGTCCCCGTGTGCCCGGAATCGGCCCCGGCACCTCGTCATGAAGCCGCACCGGGCGGTGGCGCGGGAGAACTGGGTCGGTGCCCGGGTCCAGGCCTCCGTCTACGCCGTGCGCCTGCGCATCGGTTCTGCGCGGACAGGGGGGCTCAGCGCATGAGTTGCAGCGCCGCGCCGGCCAGCCTTCGGGCAGTGAGTTGTTTGTCCCCGGCGGGCAGGATGAGGTGGCTGATGGTCATGCGGACGATGACGTCCGCAGTCGTTTCGAGTGTCGCCGCGTCGTGCTGGGGGTTCCGCGTGGCCAGCCAGCTCAGGACCAGGCTCTGACTGGCGTCGAAGATCGGGTCGGATCGGGCGGTGAGGTACGGGAGCAGGCTGTCGGAGCCTTCGCGGGCGGCAGTGATCACGGCTCGGATCAGAGGCTGGCTGTCAGCCTCCGTGAGCACGTACAGGATGGCTGCTTCGAGACAGGCCTGGGTGTCCGGGAGGCCGGGGTGGAGGATGTCGGAAACGCCGACGAGGAATTGCCGGGTCTCCTGGATCACCAGTGCGCGGCCCAGGCCGGCCCGGCTGCCGAACTCCTTGTACACCGAAGGGCGTGACACCTCGGCGCGGGCCGCGACGGCCGAGAGACTCACCTGGTCCCAGCCGGCGTCGCAGGTCAGGTCCCGGGCTGCGTCCAGTACCCGCGTTCTCATCTGCTTGCGCCAGGCCACACGCGGGGGGTCGGGTGCCGGTTCGCGGATGGGGGTCTCCGTTCCGCGCTGATGCTCTGCCGCCATGGTGGCCAGTCTGACAGGGCCGTCGGTCCGCCGGGCGGGAGCCGGCCTGCGACGGTGGAGCCGCAGGACATCGCGGTGGTGCCGGCCCCTGAAACCCGGAGGGGGTGGAGCCGGCACCACGTCCAGGCGGTCGCAGCAACCGGGAGGGTCAGGGCCGCTTGCGCCTGACGGCGAGGAGGAGGCCGCCGCCGAGCCCGAGGACGGCCGCCGCGATACCGAGCGGGAGTACCGGGCTGGAGCCGCCCGTCTGTGCGAGCGGCTCGCTTTGGCCGTTCGGTTCCCGGGGCGCTTGCGCGGTCGGCGAGGCGCCGGCGTCCGTGCCGCCCGAGGGTTCGCCGGGGACACCGCTCTGCTGGACGGGGGAGGCGGACGCGCTGGTGTCGGGCTGGGATGCCCCGTGCGTGGGGTCGTTGCTGTCGGCCTTCACACTGTAGGCGCCGCGCTCGGGTGCGCCACCGCCCCACCGGGCTCCGCTGAAGTCGGTGGTGACGGCTGCGAAGGGGGTACCCGATCCGATGGCGGGAGAGCCCTTGCCCAGCCGGAAGTCCGCGTTCGCTCCCGTGCCCGGGCGGATGAGCTTCGGGTCGGCGACGACGTCGTGGGGGCCCTTGACGTCGGGGGCTCTGCCGCCGAAGTAGATGTTGTAGTCGTAGGTCACGTCGACGTTGCGGGACGCGCTGTTCGTCGCCTGGCCGGGACGGCCGTATGCGATGTTGTTGAGCAGTCGGACGTCGGTGCTGTCGTGCGCGAAGATGTTGGCGTAGCTTTTCATGCGGGTGCTGCGGCCGTTCATGTACGCCGTGTTGTGCACGATGTCGACGTGCTGGCTCTTGTAGGAGTGGATCCCGGAGCCGCCGTTGTCGTAGGAGAGGTTGTCGGCGACCAGGACACGCCCGCGGTAGGCGGGGTGGCCGGCATCGCCCTTGAGGGTGTCGATGATGATGCCGTTGCCGTCGGAGTAGCAGCCGCACCCCTCCCACTTGACCTTGGTCTCGTTGTCGTGGACGCGGTTGCCGGTGATGCGGATCTTGTACGTCCTGGCATCAGCGGCGCCCACGTCGCGCGGTGTGAGGACGGAGATGCCGCTGGTGCCGTAGACCGTGTACCAGCCGTTGGAGTGCACGTGGTTCGAGGTGATGTCCACGTGGTCGGAACCGATGGCGGATATGCCGGCTCCGGCGCAGTTGTGCACTCTGTTGCCCGACACCTCCACGTGGTGCGACGGGGCGCCCGTGGCCCTGTCGCGCTCCACGTTGAGGCAGTTCGTGTTGTAGGTGGGGTCGCTCTTGTTCGCGTCGCGTTCCGCGCCGGCCAGGGTCAGGGCTGCGTTGTTGCCCTTGATCTCGAGGTTCCTGATGGCGATGTAGGACGCGCCGTGCACGCTGATGCCGTTCCATGCCTTCACCGGGTGGATCACCGGGCGATGGCCCGGATGGGCGGTGAAGGTGATGGGTGCGCCGGGGCGGCCGGAGCGCTTGACGGTGAGGACGTTCGAACCCTTGGAGCGTTCGGAGTACGTGCCGTTCATGATCGAGACGGTGTCGCCGGGGCCGGCGCTGTCCGCGGCCTTCTGGAGGGTGCGGAAGGGCGCCCCGGTCGAGGTTCCGGGGTTGCTGTCGTCGCCGCTCGGGCTGACGAAGTACGTGCGGCCGGCGGCGTGCGCTGTGCCCGCTCCTGTGGTGAGAAGGGCGAGCGGGGCGGACGAAGCGAGCAGTGCAGCGGTCATGGCGAGGGTGCTCGTGCGTTTCATGTGGTGCCTGATCTCCGAGATTGTCCTGGCGGCTGCGGCAGATCTCCTGCGTCGGCCCAGGCCGTGGGCAGGAGTGAGGGCGCAGAGGGACGAGTCGTCCGTGGCGCGGCGCCTGGTCAAGGCGCTGTGCGTTGCGCGCTCCGAAGTCCGCCGTGAGGGGGGTGAGTTGCGTGAGTGACAGTCGCAGACTCGAAATCTGCTGGCAACCCCGGTCCCGTTGTCAACGTTTTGACGCTCCGTCAGTTCGGAACTCCGGGCCTGATCGCCAGTCGTCGTGGGCGGGAAACGGATCACGGACCCGCGGGGTGACGCCGCTGGGTCGGGTGGTGGGCGGCATGGATCCGCCGACGGGCTCGACGGTGATGCCGGCGGCGGTGCCCGGTGGCGCCCTGAGTCGTCTCGGCCGTCGTCTCGTTCTGGCGATCACCGTGTGACCCGTGCGTGCCGGTCGCGTTCAGCGGTCGCGCGTAGGATCATGGCGGGTGGCCACGGGATCCGGTGTGCTCCGGGGTCGGGGCGTTCTCGGTGGCGTGACCCTCCGCACGGACTGTCCATGTGTCCGGCTGACCGTGCGCGCCTTCCGGCTGATAGTGATGAGGCTCCCATGAGTGAACTGACGAAGCCCGAGGTCGACGTTCCGGGGGGTGACGCTCCTGCCGAGCTGACCGTCCGGGACCTGGTCGTCGGGGACGGAGCCGAGGTGAAGCCGGGCATGGTGGTCAGGGTCCACTATGTCGGCGTGACCTTCGAGTCCGGGAAGGAGTTCGACGCCTCCTGGGACCGCGGTGAGCCCTTCAAGTTCGCCCTGGGCGGCGGCAAGGTCATCAAGGGCTGGGACCGGGGGGTGAGGGGGATGAAGGTGGGCGGTCGGCGCGAGATCATCGTTCCCCCGCGTCTCGGCTACGGCAATCAGTCGCCCTCGCCGTTGATCCCGGCGGGCTCGACCCTGGTCTTCGTGGTGGACCTGCTGGACTCGTATTCCGGCACCACCGGGTGGAGCAACACCCCACGACCCTGACCGCTCCTTCCCTGCGGCGTGCTGCGCCGGCCGTGCGCCCTTCGCGAACCACCGCCCGACCGTGATCCGAGGGGCCTGCCGCCGGCAGGCCCCTCGGATCTTCGCCGCATCGCCGCGCCGGCTCCGCCGTCATGCGGACGGGACCGTCAGTCCCTGGCCACCAGGTCCTTGAGCGCGATGTTGAGCTTCAGGACGTTGACCCGGGGTTCGCCGACGAAGCCGAGGAAGCGGCCGTCCGTGTGGTCGTCCACGAGTTTCTCGACCACCGCTGCGTCCAGTTCGTTGCGTTCGGCGACTCGGTGGGCCTGGAGCATCGCGTACGCGGGTGAGATGTGCGGGTCGAGGCCGGAGCCGGAGGAGGTGACGGCGTCGGCGGGGACGTCCGCCGGCTTCACCTCGTAGGTGGCGGTGGAGTTGTCCTCGACCACGGCCGCCTTGGCGTCCTCCACCCACTGGATCAGGTCGGCGTTGTCACCCGCACGGTTGGTCGCGCCGGAGAGGAGGAGCGAGTACTGGGTGTTGACGCTGTTGGTGCCGAGGCCGTTGGACGGGCGGGGCTGGAACCACCGCAGGTCCGGTGACGGGGTCTCCTCGCCGTCCGCCGGCGGCAGGTCGTAGCGCTGGCCGATGAGCTCGGAGCCGACGACCCTCCCGCTCGCGTCCTCGATCTCGGACCCGTTCGCCTTTCCGGGGAAGGCCACCTGGGCGGCGCCGGTCACCGCGAGGGGGTACAGCACGCCGCACACGACGGTGAGGACGAGAAGCGCCCGGAGTCCCGCCCACAGGACACGGCCTGTGTTTCCTGCCGAGTTGTTCATGATCAGCCGATTCCGGGGATGAGGGAGATGAGCAGGTCGATGAGCTTGATGCCGAGGAACGGCGCGACCAGGCCGCCCAGTCCGTAGACGGCGAGGTTGCGGCGGAGCATCCGGTCCGCGCTGGTGGGCCGGTAGCGGACGCCCTTGAGGGCGAGCGGGACCAGGGCGACGATGATCAGCGCGTTGAAGACGACCGCGGAGAGGATGGCGGACTCGGGTGAGGCGAGGCCCATGACGTTGAGCTTGTCGAGGCCCGGGTAGGCGACGGCGAACATCGCGGGGATGATCGCGAAGTACTTCGCGACATCGTTGGCGACGGAGAACGTGGTCAGGGCGCCTCGGGTGATGAGGAGCTGCTTGCCGATCCCGACGATCTCGATGAGCTTGGTCGGGTCGGAGTCGAGGTCGACCATGTTGCCGGCTTCCTTGGCGGCCGAGGTGCCGGTGTTCATCGCGACGCCGACGTCGGCCTGCGCCAGTGCCGGCGCGTCATTGGTGCCGTCGCCGGTCATCGCCACGAGCTTGCCGCCGGCCTGCTCGCGCTTGATGAGGGCCATCTTGTCCTCGGGAGTCGCCTCGGCGAGGTAGTCGTCGACGCCCGCCTCCTCGGCGATGGCCTTCGCGGTCAGCGGGTTGTCCCCCGTGATCATGACCGTTCTGATGCCCATGCGGCGCAGCTCGTCGAACCGTTCCCGCATCCCCTCCTTGACGACGTCCTTCAGGTGGACGACACCGAGGACACGCGCGCCCTTCTCGTCGGCCACGGCCACCAGCAGCGGGGTGCCGCCGGCCGCGGAGATCCGGTCGGTGAGCGCCTGGGCCTCCTCGGCGACGCGGCCGCCCTGCTCCTCGACCCACGCGAGGACCGACCTCGTCGCGCCCTTGCGGGTCTTTTGGCCGGCCACGTCCACACCCGACATGCGGGTCTGCGCGGTGAAGGCGACCCAATCGGCGTTCACCAACTCGCCCCGGTGGCGCTCCCGCAGCCCGTGCCTCTCCTTCGCCAGGAGGACGACGGAGCGTCCCTCGGGTGTCTCGTCGGCGAGGGAGGAGAGCTGTGCGGCGTCGGCCAGTTCGGCTTCCGTCGTCCCGCGGACGGGGACGAACTCGACGGCCCGGCGGTTGCCGAGGGTGATGGTGCCGGTCTTGTCGAGCAGCAGTGTCGACACGTCGCCCGCCGCCTCGACCGCGCGGCCGGACATGGCGAGCACGTTGCGCTGCACCAGCCGGTCCATACCGGCGATGCCGATCGCCGAGAGCAGCGCGCCGATCGTGGTGGGGATCAGACAGACCAGGAGCGCGGTGAGGACGATGAGCGAGGTCTGGTCGTCGGCTCCCGCGTAGACGGCGAAGGGCTTGAGGGTGACGACCGCGAGCAGGAAGACGATGGTGAGCGACGCGAGGAGGATGTCGAGGGCGGTCTCGTTGGGCGTCTTCTGCCGGGCCGCCCCCTCCACCAGGTTGATCATGCGGTCGATGAAGGTCTCGCCCGGCTTCGTGGTGATGCGGACGACGATCCGGTCGGAGAGCACCTTGGTGCCGCCGGTGACGGCCGAGCGGTCGCCGCCGGACTCCCGGATGACCGGCGCGGACTCACCGGTGATGGCGGACTCGTCGACGCTCGCGACGCCCTCGACGACATCGCCGTCACCGGGGACGACGTCACCGGCCGTGCAGACCACGAGGTCGCCGATCCGCAGATCGGTGCCCGGCACGCGCTCCTCGGTGCCGCCGGCGATGCGCCGGGCGACGGTGCCGGTCCTGGCCTTGCGCAGCGTGGCGGCCTGGGCCTTGCCGCGGCCCTCGGCCACCGCCTCCGCGAGGTTGGCGAAGATCGTGGTCAGCCACAGCCAGGCGGCGATCGCCCAGCCGAACCCGTTCCCCGGGTCCTTCACGGCGAGCACGGTGGTGAGCACGGAGCCGACGAGGACCACGAACATGACCGGCGATGTGATCATGACCCGTGGGTCGAGCTTGCGCAGGGCGTCCGGGAAGGACTTCACCAGCTGCTTCGGGTCGAGGAGACCACCGCCGACCCGGCCGGCGGGCGGATGCCCGCCGGGCAGGCCGCTGTGCGGCGCCTCGGTCGCGGGGGCGGAGGTGGACATCGTGTCCTCGTGCTTCTCTGCGTCGTGGTGGAGGGTCATGCCGCGAGCCCTTCGGCGAGCGGTCCCAGCGCGAGGGCCGGGAAGTAGGTGAGACCGGTGACGATCATGATCGTTCCGGCCAGGAGGCCGGTGAACAGCGGCTTCGCGGTGCGCAGGGTGCCCGCGGTCTCGGGGACGGGCTTCTGCTCGGCCAGCGAACCGGCCAGCGCGAGGACGAACACCATGGGCAGGAACCGGCCGAGCAGCATCGCGATGCCGATCGTCGTGTTGAACCACTGGGTGTCGGCATTGAGCCCGGCGAACGCGGAGCCGTTGTTGTTGGCGCCGGAGGTGTAGGCGTAGAGGATCTCGGAGAACCCGTGCGCGCCGGAGTTCGTCATCGAGTTCGCCGGGGTGTCCAGCACGAACGAGGCGGCCGTGAAGCCGAGCACGAGGGCCGGGGTGACCAGGATGTAGCAGGCCGCGAGCTTGATCTCCCGCGTTCCGATCTTCTTGCCCAGGTACTCCGGGGTGCGGCCGACCATCAGACCCGCGATGAACACCGCGATCACGGCCATGATCAGCATGCCGTAGAGACCGGAGCCGACACCACCGGGCGCGACCTCGCCCAACTGCATGCCCAGCATGGTGATCCCCCCGCCGAAGCCCGTGTAGGAGGAGTGGAAGGAATTGACCGCGCCGGTCGAGGTGAGTGTCGTCGCCACCGCGAAGATCGACGAGCCGCCGATGCCGAACCGGGTCTCCTTGCCCTCCATCGCCCCTCCGGCGATCTCGAAGGCAGGACCGTGGTGGGCGAACTCGGTCCACATCATCAGCGCGGTGAACCCGAGCCAGATCACGGCCATCGTGCCGAGGATCGCGTAGCCCTGCTTCAGCGAGCCGACCATGCGGCCGAAGGTCCGGGTCAGCGCGAACGGGATCACCAGGATCAGGTAGATCTCGAAGAGGTTCGACAGGCCGTTGGGATTCTCGAAGGGGTGGGCCGAGTTGGCGTTGAAGTAGCCGCCGCCGTTGGTGCCCAGCTCCTTGATGACCTCCTGCGAGGCGACCGCCCCGCCGTTCCACTGCTGCGTGCCGCCCATGAACCGGCCGACCTCGTGGATACCGGCGAAGTTCTGGATCGCCCCGCAGGCGACGAGGACCAGCGCGCCGACGACGGAGATCGGCAGCAGGATCCGGACCGTGCCCCGCACCAGGTCGGACCAGAAGTTGCCCAGCTCACCCGTACGGGACCGGGCGAAGCCGCGTACGAGGGCGACCGCGACGGCGATGCCGACCGCCGCCGAGACGAAGTTCTGCACCGCCAGACCGCCGGTCTGGACCACGTGGCCCATGGCCTGCTCACCGTAGTAGGACTGCCAGTTCGTGTTCGCGACGAACGACGCGGCGGTGTTGAAGGCCTGGTCCGGGTCGATCGACACGAAGCCGAGCGAGCCGGGCAGGGACCCCTGGAGCCGCTGGAGGCCGTACAGGAAGAGCACGCTCACGGCGGAGAAGGCGAGGACTGCTCGCAGATAGGCGGGCCAGCGCATCTCCACCGACGGGTTCGCGCCGATCGCCTTGTAGATCCACTTCTCCGGTCTGCCGTGTTTCTCCGAGGAGTACACGCGCGCCATGTGGTCACCCAAGGGCCGGTACGACAGGCCGAGGGCGAGGACCAGCGCCAGAAGCTGGAGGATGCCGGCCAGGACGGGACTCATATCCGGTTCAGAACCTCTCCGGATCGACCAGCGCGAGCACGAGGTATCCCAGCAGGGCGACGGCGACGAGCAGACCGATCACGTTCTCGGCACTCACAGCTTCGTCACCCCCTCGGCGATGAACGCCACCAGCGCGAAGACCGCGACCATGGTGACGACGAAGGCCAGATCGGCCATCGTGAACTCCCGAATGAAGCGAAGAGCGGATTGTCTGACGGACTGAGCAAACAGCCTTTTCAGCCACCCGCTGTCGCCGTTGACGCCGCCCTGACGTCCTTGACGCACCCTTTGACGCATCCCCTACGCGACGGCCTCCGGGGCCGCCTCGGCTGCCGGTGTGCGCCGGCAGGGAGTGTGGTGTCCGGTGGGCGCGGCGTCGTTCAGGCCCCTCCGCATCGAGCCTCCCGCTCCGGGCGGGGCGGCACGGACGACAGTGGTTTCCCCGACTGCCTGCGGGTGGGGGTACGCGGGTGGAACCGTCGCCTCGTAGCAGCCGGGACCGGACCGGTGCTGGACGCCAACGGCCCCTCGGCGAATGGATGTTGCCCGTGGCGCGGATGCCGCGTGCTGGGGCAGCATACGTGCATGGTCGAGTACGTGCCCTCCCCGGACGAAGTGTCCGCCGCGCAGAGCCCCAACGGCGGCTGGTCGAAGAAGCAGCTTGCGGAATGGGGTGTCCCCTGGCCTCCGCCGACGGGCTGGCGCAAGCACCTGGAGGCGAGGTGGAGGGGGGAGGACGTCGGTCCGTTGCCGCGTGAGGAGCCGGACCAGGACTCCCTGTTCTGACGGATCACGGCGAGCAGGTACCCGGGTGTCCCGCCGGCCCGGGCCCGTACGAGGGGGAACTGTCCCGCCTCGTACGGGCCGGCGCCCTGCGGCGGACCGCCCGCCCGGAAGGCCCCGACCGCCCCGGCCGGTGGGGTGACCCGTGCCTGCCGGGCGGGAAGCACGCTCGCGGCCGCGGCTACGGGCGCCGGACGATCACGGTCCGGTGCTCACGGCCGAAAGGCGGCCACCGCGTCAGGGCAGGATCCATTTCTGGTTCGGGCCGGTGTGGCAGGACCAGAGGTGGACGGGGGTGCCGTCGTTCCAGGCCCCACCGGAGGCGTCGAGGCACCTGCCGGACTGCGGATTGCGCACCGTGCCGTCCGGCTGGGGCCGCCAGACCTGTGCGGCGGAACCGTTGCACGTCCACAACTGGACCTTCGTGCCGTCCGCGCTGCCTCCTCCGGAGACGTCCAGGCACTTGCCCAGCGCCTTCACCGTCCCGTCACCCGCCACCGTCCAGTTCTGCGCGCCCGTGCCGTTGCACGTCCACACCTGGACCTTCGTGCCGTCGGCGGTCCCCGAGTTGTCGACGTCCAGGCACTTGTCGTGCACCCCCTTCACCGCGCCCGTGCCGGAGGCCGCTCCGGGCAGCTTGTTGAGCGTGTACCACGCCTCGGTGCTCCACAGCGACTGGCCGCCCGCGGAGCTGAAGGGACGCGGCGAGCGCACGTGGACCACCCGGTCGGCCTTGAGACCGGGGATGGCCAGCGTGACCGTCCTGGCATCGGCGGAGAGGGTGGCCGACTGGGCGGTGAGGGTCTCCTGGTCGATCTTGGGCCCGCCGTAGTCGGCGGTCGGCGCGTAGCGCCACTGCTTGATCCGGTAGCGCCCGGCCAGGCCGGCGGCCGTCTCCTGCGACAACGGCTGGGTGTACTCCAGCTCGAACCCTCCCGGGACGGCACGCATGGCCCGGATGTCGAAGGCGTTGGCACCGTTCGGTGTGAGTTTCTGCAGGCCGTGGCTGAGCTTGCCCTCCTGTCCCCAGTTGCCGCCGGCGCCCAGTCCGCCCGCGTACAGCGCTCCGTCCGGACCGATGCTGATCCGTGTGACGCCGGCCTCCAGGCCCTGGGTGAGCCGGAAGACGGCGCCCTGGTACTCGCCGCCGACCTTCTCCAGGTAGCCGCGCTGGATGCCACCGTAGGTGACGTCGCCGAAGAGCATCTGTCCGGAGAAGGGGCCCGACGTCAGCTGCAGCGGCGTGCTGGGCGAGTTGGCGATCTCGTTCTGCGGCAGCCACAGCACCGGTTTGGTCACCGGATAGGCGTCGAAGGGGCCGTCGGGGTTGGTGTAGTGGTTGAAGAAGCGGTCCTGCTTGATGTGCACCAGCTTCGACGAGGGCAGCCACCCGCCCTGGTTGTCGGTGACGAAGATGCCGCCTTCGGGGCCCCATCCGATGCCGTTGGGGGTACGCAGTCCGCCCGCGACGTACTCGACCTGCCCGGTCTGCCGGTTCACCTTGACGGTGGTGCCGCGGTTCCGTGCCGGCTGGGGGTCGGTCGTCGCGCCGCCGTAGTTGATGGAGACGGACAGGTTCAGATAGAAGAAGCCGTCCTTGTGGAGCAGGCCGAACGCGAACTCGTGGAAGTTGCCGCCGAAGGGCCAGGTCGCCACCGTCCGGTAGGTGTCGGTGACCTCGTCCCCGTTGGTGTCGGTCAGCTCGGTCAGCTCGTGCTTCTGGGAGACGTAGAGCTTGCCGTCGACGTAGGTGATGCCCATCGGTTCCTTCAGGCCCGAAGCCACCCGCTTCGACGTCACCTTGTCCGGCCCGGTGCTCCCGGTGACATGGTCCAGGAGGTGGACCTCGCCTGCGGTGTTGTTGCTGCCGCCCCAGGTGGTGACGGCCAGACGGCCGTCCGGCAGCCAGTCCATCGCGGACACCTGCGGTTCGAAGCCCGCGGGCCGCAGATCGGTGAGGGTGTAGTTCGGGTGCACCGCGGTCAGGGGCAGTCCGTCACCCGGCGAGTCCCCACCGCCTTCGCACTCCTTCTGGCCCGGTGCGGTCACCCGGACGACGCCGGCGTCCGTGCTGAGTGCGGAGTTCGGCACGACGGAGAAGCCGGTGGCCCCCGGCGGCTTCCAGGCCAGGGTGAGCTGCTGGCCGCCGTCGCGCTCGAAGTGCTCGATGCGCAGCGAGTGCTGTCCGGCGGACAGTTGTACGGTGCCGTCCTTCGGGTCCGGGCCGTGCAGTCCGTCGTGGTCGATGACCAGGTGGTTGTCGATCCACAGACGGGAACCGTCGTCGCTGGTGAGGCGGAAGGTGTGGCCGCCCGCACCGGAGACGGTGAGATTGCCGATGGCGTGGGTGACGAAGCCGCTCTCCAGGCCGAAATCGTCGGCCGACGACCAGTCGATGTCCGGCATCAGTTTGTCGATGTTGGGGGTCTGGCCCGCCTTGAGGGTGCAGAGCCCGCTCAGCGGGGCCTCCACGTCGAAGACACGCAGGGTGACGCCGGGTTCCTGCGGGGGCAGGTCCCGGGCTGTCGTCTCTTTCGCCGGGGCGGGGGACGACGACACTCCGACGGCCAGCAGGGATGCGAGGAGCGCTCCGGCCAGGCGTCTGGCCGGGCGGCGGGGATACGACCGTGAATACACGTGACCTCCTGACGGTCCCCGGAAGGAAGGGACTCGGTCGGACGGGTGGGGGGTCCGCCGCTGCCGGGACGCGCCGTCGTCCCGAATGCGGCAGGTCCCCGGCCGGGGCGGCTTCGCCCCGGCCGGGGTTCGCTCAGGTCTGCGCAGACGCGCGCCACCCACCGGGGCCTGCGGGTGGCGCGGTGCGGGCAGGCCGAAGCCGTCCTGGTGCTACGGCAGTCGGCGTCGTGCGCTGTGCGAGGAGGGGGCCGGCGCGGAACGGAGCAGGACGACGAGCCGCGGTGGTTCACCGCCGGTTCGCTCCCCTGCCGACCGCGCGGGAACGCCTGCCGGCGGTGGACGGGTCCCTTGCGGATGCGCAGGGGTGCTCGCCCTGTTCGCCGCGGCCCCGGCGGCACAGGAAGCCGTTCCCGGCGGTAGGGGGGAGAGGGCCTCAGCCGGTCAGGCCGTGCACGTACCAGCGGCCCCGGGCTTCCTCCTCACCGCCCTGCGGAGGGCGGGAACGGTGTGCCGCGGTCGGGCGGCGGAGGTCGGTGGCACCCTGCGCGACGGACGTCGCACGTGCGTGTCCCGCGGTCGATTCGTGCGCACAGATGTCTCCCGGAGCTGTGAGGGGTGAGGCATGCCGCAGGCGGCATGTGCTGGGAGTACGGGCGCGCGCCGTCGCGCCGGTGTGCGGGTGTCGCAGGTTCACGATCCGACCGCAGCAGCAACGAAGCTAGCGGTGATTGCCCGAGCACGTAAGACCTTCGGCGCACGATGTGACGACTTTTCCCTTGATCGGGACAAAGACCCGCGAGGGGGCCGCCGCCAGGTGACACAGGGGGCATCGGGACCGAGCGTTCGGCACCTGGCGTGACACGCGTCCGGCCGTGCCGTGAACCCGGTCCGTGGCCTTCCGTGACCCTGCGTGCCGGCCGCCGGCACGGCCGCACGGCGCCCTCCTCGCCGCACAGCTCCCCAGCAGATGACGCACAAACGACGCATGTTGCTTGCGTCGTTTGTGCGTCCAAGACTGGAGGTCCCACCGCACGGTGAACACACCACGTGTCCGAGGGCCGACCCGGCACCCGGACGTGTGCGGCACACGGCCCGAGGAGTCGGCCATGAGTTTCCGGACGAGCCCCGGCACCACCGCCGTCGCCCCCGAGGGCGACGCCCAGCTTGACGAGGAACTCGGCCGTCGGCTGCGCGAGGCGGACGAGATCGCCTTCGCCGCCATCTACCGCAAGTGGAGCCCCCTGGTGCACACCATGGCGACCCGCTCGCTGGGGGACTCCTGGGAAGCCGAGGACGTGACCCAGCAGGTCTTCATCGGGGCGTGGCGCGGCCGTGCGGGCTTCCATCAGGAGCGCGGCCCGCTCGGCGCGTGGCTGGTCGGCATCACACGCCGGAAGATCGTCGACGCCCTGGCGGCCAGGACCCGGCGACTGACGCTGGCCAAGGCGGCGGCGGGCATCGCGGAAACGACGCAGCCGGCGTCGGGCGCCCCGGAGGCCGTACTCGACCGCGTCCTGCTCGTGCACGCGTTGTCGTCCCTGTCGCCGGAGCAGCGGGAGATCCTCTGCATGGCCTTCTTCGAGGACCTGACGCACACACAGATCGCGCAGCGGACGGGCCTCCCGCTGGGGACGGTGAAGAGCCACTGCCGCCGCGGGCTGCAGAAGCTCAGGACCGGAATCGAACAGGGGCGCGGCCGCCCCGAGGCCGCCTGACACGTCCGGCGGCCGCATCCGGCGGACCCCCCGTGCCCGAAACACCACCGTGACTCCTCACCGACGGGGGTGTCCTGGGAGGAGGGCGCGGTGCAACACGTCACGCCAGGGCGACTGGCGGATCTGGCACTGGGGAACGCCGCGGCGGGCGACGACGCCGAGGCCCTCCGCCACCTGGCGGAGTGTGCGCCCTGCCGCGAGGAATTCACCCGTCTCCACCGGGTCGTGGTCGCGGCACGCGACGTCGAACAGCTGGATCTGCCCCTCGCACCACCCGCACGCGTCTGGCAGGAGATCGTCCGGGAACTGGCGCTGCCCCTGGAGGACGTGCGGCCTGCCGCGGCACCACGGGACACGGCCCCCACCCGGCCGAGAGCCCGTCGGCGCGTGGCGCTCGCGTCCTTCGCGACGGCCGCGAGGAGATTCGCGCGGCGCGCACGTGCCCTCGCCGCCGCCGCCCGCCTGACGCGGCGTCGGCGGCCGCGCGACGGACGCCCCTCTCCCTGAGCGTGCCCGTCGAGGCCGGTGTCCTGCGCGGGGCCGCCGGGTCGCGGCGGGTGCGCCGCGGCGCCCGCGGATCCGTACGCCCGTGCGGCTGCTGACGGATCCACAGACCGGTGCGACGGCTGACACGGTGTTCCCCGGTGAGGGCGGACCGCGATCCGCTGCGTCCGCGGATTCGCACGCCTGTGCCACCGCCGACCGGCATCTCCCGCAGGGGCGGCCCGCGATCCGCTGCATCCGCGCACACCTCCTGCGGTGAAGAGATGCTCGGGCGGGAGCCGCTCACCACGGCTGGGGGCAGGAGACACACATGCGGACGTTGCGCACGGCAGGGGGCGCCGCCCGGCGCTTGCCGTGTCGCGCACCGGGCACCCGGCCTCAGGGAAGCAGACTCAACTCTCTCGGCCGCATCACGGAGTTCCTCCGGCGGTCGAACGGCAGAGCACCCGGCCACTGGCTGAACGAACCCCCGACGAGAGGTGTCCACATGCCCTGCGGCCATACGGCGCGCACCCAGAGCCCCATGGGCCGTCCCCCTCACCATCCGGCACGGGAGAGCGCGCCCCCCGACGCACGGCCCCACGACAGGCCCCACGCCCAGCCGGCCGTACCCGACGAGGCCCCGCCCGCCGCACCCGACGGGCGGTGCGCCGGCGCGGGGCAGGGAGCTCTCGCGGCGGCCGACGCGGGAGCACCGGCGGCGCCCACCGTGGATCCCGACACGGACCCGTCGCGGGCCGTGGAGCAGGTACTGGACGCCTACCTGCGTGAGCGGGTGGCCGAAGCCGAGAGCGTCGACCCCCTGTTCGCCCGGGAGGTCGCGGGACGGGTGCAGTCCCTGGTGCTGCGCGGTGGCAAACGTCTGCGCGCACGCTTCGCCTGGTGGGGCTGGCGTGCGGGCGGGGGTTCCGAACAGGGGCGAGGAGCGCGGGCGGCGCTCCGTCTCGGTTCCGCGCTGGAGCTGATCCAGGCATGCGCGCTGATCCATGACGACGTCATGGACGACTCGTCCCTGCGCCGCGGTGCGCCCACCCTGCACGTGGACTTCGCGGACGTCCACGCCGCGGCCGGCATGCGCGGTGACCACGGCGGCTACGGACGGGCCGCCGCCATACTCGCCGGCGACCTGGCCCTGTCCTGGGCCGACGACCTCGCCGCCGAGACGGGGGCGGAGTGCGCGACGCAGCAGCCCCTGCTCGCCGTATGGCGTCGTATGCGCCAGGAGATGGTCGCGGGTCAGTACCTGGACATGCGCGCCCAGGCGAGCTCCTCGACCCCCGGACAAGCCCTGCGCATCGCGTTCCTGAAGACGGCCCTCTACACCGTGGAGCGCCCGCTGGCCCTGGGCGCGGCACTCGCCGGGATGGACGCCCGTGACGCCGCGGCGTTGTGCGCCGCGGGCCGCTGTGCCGGTGTGGCCTTCCAGCTGCGCGACGACCTGCTGGGCGTCTTCGGCGATCCCGCCCTCACCGGCAAGCCCTCCGGTGAGGACATCCGCAGCGGCAAGCCCACCTATCTGACGGCAGTGGCCCGCGCCCGGCTGGAGCGGTCCGGGGACACGTCCTCCCTGCGGCTGCTGCACCGGGCCGTCGGCGACCCGGGCCTCGGGGAGGCCGACCTGCGCAGGGTGCGCGACGTGCTCGAAGGGTCGGGGGCGCGCAGCGCCACGGAAGCGGAGATCGACCGTCTCGTCCGGCGCAGCCGGGAGCATCTGATGCGCGTCCCCCTGTCCGCGCCCGTCGACAGGCATCTGTTCGACCTCCTCGGCACCGCGGTGGGCCGTGCGCAGGTCGGAGGCGGTGACCGGGCGGCGCCGGGCCGCCCGGCCCGGCACGAGGAAGGCACGACGCCCGTGAGAGGAGAACACACGTGAAGACGGTCAAGGGGCCCACCGACCACGTGGTCGTGGTGGGGGCGGGCTTGTCGGGCCTGTCCGCGGCGTTGCACCTGCTCGGTGCGGGGCGGCGCGTCACCGTCGTCGAACGCGAAGCGCTGCCGGGCGGACGGGCGGGACGCTTCGAGATGGGCGGCTACCACGTCGACAGCGGACCCACCGTGCTGACCATGCCGGACATCGCCGACGAGGCCTTCGCCGCGGTCGGCGACAGGCTCGCCGACCGGGTCGAGCTCGTGGAGCTGCACCCCGCCTACCGGGCGCGGTTCGCCGACGGCTCGCAGCTCGACGTGCACACCGGGGCGGCGGCGATGGAGGAGGAGGTCCGCCGCTTCGCGGGCGACCGGGAAGCGGCGGGATACCGGCGGCTGCGCGGGTGGCTCACCGATCTGTACGCGGCCCAGATGCGGCGTTTCATCGATGCCAACTTCGACTCGCCGCTCCAGCTGCTCCACCCGGATCTCGTACGCCTCGCCCGGCTGGGCGCCTTCAGCAGGCTCGATCCGCAGATCGGGCGCTTCCTCTCGGACGAGCGGCTGCGCCGGGTGTTCTCCTTCCAGGCCCTCTACGCCGGCGTCGCGCCGGAGCGGGCCCTGGCCGCCTACGCGGTGATCGCCTACATGGACACGGTGGCGGGGGTGTACTTCCCGCGCGGCGGCATGCACGCCCTGCCGCGCGCCATGGCCGACTCCGCCGCCGGGGCCGGCGCGGAGTTCCGCTGGAACACCGAGGTGGGCCGGCTGGAGCGGCGCGGCGGGCGGATCACGGCGGTGCACACGGCCGACGGCGACCGCATCGCCTGCGACGCCGTGGTGCTGACGCCGGATCTGCCGGTCGTGCACCGCCTGCTGGGCCGGTCGCCGCGCCGTCCCGTCGCCCTGCGGTACTCCCCCTCGGCCGTCGTCCTGCACGCCGGGACCGACCGGACGTGGCCTCACCTCGCCCACCACACCATCTCGTTCGGCGCCGCCTGGAAGAGCACGTTCCGCGAACTCACCCAGCAGGGCGCCCTCATGAGCGACCCCTCGCTCCTCATCACCCGGCCCACGACCCACGACCCGTCGCTGGCACCGGAGGGAAAACACCTGCACTACATCCTCGCGCCCTGCCCGAACACCGACATCGGTCCCGGCACCCGGGAGTGGCACGACCTGGCGCCCCGCTACCGGGACAGCCTGCTGACCGTGCTGGAGAAACGTGGTCTCGACGGGATCGGCGCGGCGATCGAGCAGGAGTGCCTGGTGACGCCCGCCGACTGGACCGCTCAGGGGCACGCCGCCGGGACGCCGTTCTCCGCCGCGCACACGTTCGCGCAGACCGGCCCCTTCCGGCCCCGCAACCTGGTGCGCGGCATCGAGAACGCGGTCGTCGCGGGCTGCGGCACCACGCCCGGCGTCGGGGTGCCCACGGTGCTGATCTCCGGGAAGCTCGCGGCGGGCCGGATCACCGGCGGCGACCGCGCCGGGACCCCGCGCGTCCGGCGCGGGCGCGGGGACGCCCCGCTCGTGCCCGCGTCCGGGGGTGATGCGTCATGACGCGCCGTGAGCTGGATGCCGCGGGCATCCACGATCCGGCCCTGCGCGAGGCGTACGCGTTCTGCCGGCGGCTCAACGCGCGCCACGGCAGGACCTACTTCCTCGCCGCCCGCTTCCTGCCGGTCGGGCGCCGGCCGGCCGTCCACGCCCTGTACGGGTTCGCCCGGTGGGCGGACGACATCGTCGACGACCTCGACAGCGCCGCGTCCCGCGCGGAGCGCAACGTGGCGCTGAAGGCGCTCCGGGGGCGCATGGACACGGGTCTGCGGACCGGCACGAGCGAGGAGCCGGTGATCCGGGCGCTCGTGCACACCGCGGAGCGGTACGCCATCGATCCCGCCCACTTCGCGGACTTCATGGACTCGATGTTCAGCGACCTCGACGTCACCGACTACCCCACGTACGAGGACCTCGCGCGGTACATGCACGGTTCCGCCGCGGTGATCGGCCTGCAGATGCTGCCGGTCCTCGGCACCGTCGTGCCCCGCGCCGAGGCCGCACCGCACGCGGCCGCCCTCGGCGTCGCCTTCCAGCTCACCAACTTCCTCCGGGACGTGGGCGAGGACCTCGACCGCGGGCGGGTCTATCTGCCGGCCGACCTTCTCGCGGCGCACGGCGCGGACCGCGACCTGCTGGCCTGGAGCCGCCGGACGGGGCGGGACGACCCGCGGATCCGGGCCGCGCTCCGCGCGGGCATCGCCCTGACACGGGAGGTCTACCGGCAGGCCGAACCGGGCCTGGCCATGCTGGACCCGGTGGCCCGTCCCTGCATGCGCACCGCCTTCACGCTCTACCAGGACATCCTGGGCGCCATCGAGGCGGACGGGTTCCAGGTACTGCACCGGCGCGCGGTGGTCCCCCGGCGCCGCCGGGCCGCTCTGGCGCTGGCGGGGGCGGCCCGCGCGGTCCGGGCCAGGCGCCACGAGGCCGGGCGGCACGACGGCGCCGGCCGGGAACCGTTGGGTCCGGCAGCGGTCGCGACGGAGAGGAGGTCCAGCCGATGACGGGACGGGACGATACGGGAGCACGGCGCCGCGGCCTGCGCGACCGGGTGCCCCTGCGCCTGCGGAAGCCGGTCCCCTGGCACCGGCAGGGCCCGACCTGGCGCGCGGCGAAGCCCGCCGTGATCGCCCAGGCCCTGAAGTGGGCGAACGCGCAGCCCTCGGGGAACTGGTACGTCCTGGCGGCGAGCACCGAGATCCGCGGGAACGCGCCGTTCGGCCGGAACGTGGCGGGGACGGAGGTGGTCGTCTGGCGGAACGAGGCGGGCCGGCTCCTGGCGGGCCCGGGCGCGTGCCCGCATCTCGGGGCTCCGCTCCGGGACAGTCCCGTGGTGTGCGGGACCCTGGTGTGCCATTGGCACGGGCTGGCCCTGGACGGCGGGCCGTTCGCCGGCTGGGCCCCGTATCCGGTGCACGACGACGGGGTGCTGGTGTGGGTGCGTCTGGACGGCCCCGGGGGCGAGGCACCGCTGGAGAAGCCGGTGCTGCCCGTGCGGCCGGACCCGGCGCGCTCGGTCGCGGCCGTCTACACCACCGTGGGGACGTGCGAGCCCGAGGACATCGTGGCCAACCGTCTCGACCCCTGGCACGGCGCCTGGTTCCATCCCTACTCCTTCGTCGATCTGACGGTCGACCAGCAGGCGGGTGACCCCGCGGCCGACCCCGGGGACGGCTTCGCCGTCGATGTGTCCTTCAAGGTGGCGGGCCGCGCCGTGGTGCCGGTCCGCGCGGTCTTCACCACGCCCGAACCACGCACCGTCGTCATGCACATCACGGAGGGCGAAGGCGTCGGCTCGGTGGTGGAGACCCACGCCACCCCCTTGGGCCCCGACGCCCTGGGCAACCCGCGCACCGCGGTGATCGAAGCGGTCGTCGCCACCTCCGGGCGGCCCGGCTTCGCCGCCGCCAGAGCGGCGGCCACGCTGCTGCGGCCCCTGATGCGCCGCACGGCGGGCCGTCTGTGGCGGGACGATCTCGCGTACGCGGAACGGCGCTGGGCGCTGCGGAGCACCGGACGCTTCCCCGGTTGAGCCCCGCTCCGGGGCCGTGGGTCACACCCCTTGTCGGCGGCCCCGGAGCGGTCAGGGCCGGCCTCGGACGAGCGTCCGCGGCCGGCCCGCCCGCGTCACGCCAGTCCCGCCAGCAGACGCATGGCCCGGGACCGGCCGCGCCGCGGCACCGTCCAGAGCACCTGCCCGCGCACCCCCCACCGTTCGAGCAGCGCGTTCGCGGCGAGGAAGCCGCTGGTGGCGGCCCGTTCCATCAGGGCGACGGGCAGGTCGGTCCGCACCAGGTCGCCCGCCAGCACGAGCGTGGGGTCCGGGGTGCGCACGCCCGGCCGGTCCGGGTAGGCGCCCACGGGGAACAGGGGGCAGTCGGCCCGCCACTCGTGCCGCTGGTCCACGATCCTCGCGTCCGCGGTCTCGGGGTACACCCGGTGCAACTGCTCGATCAGCCGCTTCTGCTCGTCGGGCCGGTCGGCCTGGGGGTCGACCGCGTAGGCGTGCAGTTCGACCACCGAGCCGCCGGTGCGGGCGGCCCACCGGGCCGCTTCGCCCTCCCAGCGGTCCAGGACGCTCACGTTGTCCAGGGACGCGTATCCGCTCGTGCCGAGGAAGCCCGCCCGCTCGGGGCGCACCGGCCGGTCGAGCCAGAGCCGCGAGACCAGGAACGGCGGTGCCGTGCGCAGCCGTGCGACGCCCTCGTGCCACGCCGCGTCGGCCACCTGGGGCGACGCCTCGGCGAGCGCGCGCAGACCCGGTGTGTCGAGGGCGAGCACCGTGGCGTCGAAGCGTTCGGTCCGGCCGCCTGCCGTGATCCGGTGGCCGCCGGTTTCCAGGGGGGTCATCGTGTCGACCGGTGTCGCGGTGCGCAGCCGGACGCCGTGGCCCTCCAGGTAGGCGGCCAGCGGATCCCACAACGCCTGCGGGAAGGGCTCGTCGGGGACGTCGAAGAGCAGCCCCTCGCTGGAGCCGAGGAAGTAGATGTGGAACATGAGCACCAGTTCCGCGGCCGACAGTTCACGCGGGTCTGCGAAGAAGCTGCGGGAGAACACCTCGAAGGCGAGATGGTGCGCGGCCTCCGGGAAACGGATGCCCGTCAGGAAGTCGTGGGCGCTGACCGAGTCGAGTGCCGTGTAGACCTCCGGCACCCGCACGTCCAGCAGCGGAAGAGCCGCCCTCGGATCCATGCGCGCCATGTCGCGCCAGCCGAAGGTGGGGCTGAGGGCGGCGAATCCCGCGGCACTCCACGGGGGTGTCCGGGGCACCTTGGCGAAGCTGTCGCGCATGCCGGCGCTGTGCTGGAGGGGGTAGTCCGGTACGGCGGTGAGCATGGTCAGTCCGCCGTCGGCACGCCGCAACAGCCCGCGCAGGTTGTAGTACTGCCGGAAGAAGGCGTGGAATCCACGGCTCATGGTGACCCGTGAGCCGTCGACGAGATCCACCGGCCAGCCCGCCAGGCGGCCGCCGAGGGTGGGTTCGCGCTCGTACAGGGTGACCCGGGCGCCGCGTTCGGCGAGCCCGGTCGCCGCCGCGAGTCCGGCGATCCCTCCGCCGACCACGGCGACGCGGGGCGCCTCCCCCGCAAACCGGGGGCGCCCGGCGGCCGGGTGCAGGACCTCGGCCTGCCGGTCTCTGCCGCGACGCGGCGCGGTGGGGCGCGCGTTCTCGGGTGTCCATCGCGAGGTCACTCCTGCTCCTTCGGTCGTCGAACGGTCACGGCGCTGCCGGCAGGGGGAGCCGTCCGGGCCCCTCCCCTTCGGACGGCGCGGGTCACGGTGGTGCGGCACGCCGCTTCCTGAAGGGAAGGCCGGCGACGGTGCGCACCATGGGCAGGACCGGGGTCCGGCACCCGATCACCAGATCCTCGCGCACGCTCGTGCCGCCATCGAGGAACCGCAGCATCCGTTCCATCGGCACGTGCGCGAACAGGCCGCAGAAGAAGTCGGCGCCGTTCACCCGGCCGGAGTCGAGCGCGCGGAGCATGACGGCGTCCATCGCCCGGGAACGCCGCGCGTGCGGGCGGGGCGGAGCAGGCACCGCCCCGGTGCGGTAGGCGTGGGCGATCGCGCGGCTCTGCCGCTGCACCGCGGAGAACGTGTACCCGGTGGCGGGCCGGGTCGCGCCCCCGCTGGTGCCGATGCGGAACACCCTGTCGCCGGTCCTGCGGGGGAAGCGTGCGTCGGTCATCGGGATGACGCCCTGCTCGGTGTCGTAGACCTCGTACGGCCCGAGCCGCAGCACCTCGCTCGTGTACTGGTGCAGCGCCGCCTCGTAGGCCTCACCGGACAGCGGCGCCGCGGAGAACTCGGTGTACTCGACCAGCGCGCGGTCGCGTCCGAGGGGAAGCAGATATCCGAACGAGAGGCCGTGCGCCGGCTGGGGCGTGCGGAAGTCCATCAGCGTGGCGGTCTCCGTGCCGAACGGCGCGGCGCCCGCCGGGGAGCCGTCGGTGCGCACGAACCAGCCCCGGAAGTGCTGCAGGAGCGCGGTGCGGTGGGGAGGCAGCCGGGGCAGCGGGCGCGAGTCGTACGCCCAGCGGGCCCGCAGTTCGAGCGGCTGTCCCCCGGGCAGGGTCGCCGACACGCGCACGCCGCCGGCGTCGTCGCGCAGGGCGTCGACGGTGGCGGTCACGCGCGTCGCGAGGGAGGAGGCCGCGAGCCCGGCGCCGACGAACTCCTCGAACGCCCGGGAACGGATCATCTTGTAGCGCCAGGGGCGGGGCCGGCTCTCCCACGTCTGCCCGTGCGGGCCGCGGACCGCGAGCCGGTCCCACGACCGCACCACCGCGTCGTCGAACTCGCCCCGCTCCTTCTCCCAGAAGCACCAGGTCCGCTCCGGGGGCCGCAGCGGGCCGGGCGGGGCGTCGATCAGGACGACCCGCGGGGCGGGTCGTCC
>NZ_RDBP01000038.1 GCF_008042045.1 Streptomyces sp. T39 | reverse complement strand
GGGTGCGGAGCCGGTCCGCGGCCGCGCGCTGCTCGGGGGTGGGGGCCTGGGTTTCGGCGAGGTGCTCGTAGATCTCGTGCTGGGTGGCGGTCCAGCCGGCGGGGTCGCCGTTCTGGGCGCGGTACTCGGCGGCAGTCACTGGGTGCTCCTGTCGGGTCGGGTGGCGGCGGCGGTGCGGAGGTGCTGGAGTCGGGCTTCGGCTTTGGCTTCGGTGGTGAACTCGGTGCGGTCGAGGAGGCTGCCGGGGTCGTTGGTGACGCGGTAGCGGGGTCCGTAGCCGGCGTTGAATGTTTCGATCTGCTGGTTGTCCATGGGCTGCTCCTCGGGGTGCGGGGCCCCGGCCGTGTCGCGTCGGTCGCGGGGCCCCGCTCGGGGGTGGTCAGGTGGAGGGGTAGATGAGGCCGGCGGCCTCGTTCGGGCCGTCCTTCGGGGCGTAGAGGGCGGTGTCGTGGGCGTGTCGTTCGCCGAGCTCGGCGACCTTCTTCGCCGTGTGGGGGTCGAGCTGGTCAAGGGCCCGGTTCTGGGTGGAGGTGAGGTGCTGTGCGAGGTGGGCGAGCGCGGCAGTGAGGTCGGGGCCGTGCGGGTTCGCGATGGCCGACAACAGGGTGGAGGTGGTGTCGGTGTCGAGCCGGCCGTCGGTGGCTGCCGTGGCGGCTTCGCGGATCCCAGCCAAGATCAGGTCGACGCCCGGGACCCAGGAGAGACCGTCGAGGTCTTCGAGGAGTCCGGCAAGCTCGTCGTCCATGACCGTGTGGGTCACCCGGCCGTTCATGGCAGGTCCCCGATCTCACCGGTGACCATGTCCTGGAAGGCGTTGATGGCCTTGGTGCGGTCGGTGGCTGCCCACACGTCGTCGAGGTAGGACTGGGGGTCGACGGCGTCGAAGTGGTCCTCGATCGCGGCGACGAGCAGGGGGTCTACCTCGGGGGGCAGGCTGCCGGTCATCGGGCACCGCCGTCCCGCAGGTCGCGCAGGAGGGTGGCGACCTGTCGGTCCCCGCCGCCGTGCCACCAGCCGTTCGAGTAGAACGCGGCCATCCCGGCGCCGAGGGCGGCCATGGCCCACGACTCGTTGATCGTGGACAGGAGGCCGGAGAAGAAGCATCCGGCGGCGAGGTAGCCGTAGGCGATCCACCGGTCCATGCGGCCGGAGAAAAGGCCGACGATGCCGTAGGAGGTGAAGAGGGAGCCGAGGGCGCGGAGGGCGGGGAACTCGGTCTCGACGAAGAGCAGGTCGTCCATCAGACCGTCACCTCCACCGCGGCACGCACGTCGAGGACGCGCTGCCGGTCGATGTCCGTGACCTGGCCGCGGACGATGAGGCGGGTGCCGGGGGTGAGGATCCGGGCGTGCCGCCGGTAGGCGTCGGCGGAGAAGGTGACGATGGTCGACTTGCCGCCGGCCAGGGCGGTAACGACTCCGGCAGCGCGCCCGCTGTGGGTGGGGCGGATGGACCGGAGGGTGACCGTGGCGGACACGGTCGCGCCAGCGTGGACACGGTCGATGGTGGTGCCGACGGCCGGGGCCTGGTGGTGACCGAGGTGGACCACGGCCATGCCAGCGAGCGGGGGGCGGGAGTCCGCAAAACGGACCCGCCGCAGCGCCTCATCGGCCTGGGAGAGGTGGGTGGGACGGACAGTGGTGCTTCCGATACCGTGACTCATGCGGATCGGCCTCCTGTATGCGCAGGTGGGACGGTTCGTCGGGCTCTTTGGAGTCCCTGAGAGGCCTGGGTGTATGCGCACCTGGGCCTCTCGGCGTTCTTGGGACTCCGCCGCTTCCGACAACCTCAATGTAGTGCACCCTCGACCCTTAGCGCTAGTACTAGCGCAAGGTCTTCCGTTGGTTTACCCTCAGACGTACACCGCTGCACACAAAGGGGTGTGCAGCACTCACCAACGAGAGGAGGCAGTCCATGCGCGAGACCCCTGGATACGCGGAGATCGCAGCGAAGTTCCGTCAGCAGATCCAGGACGGAACGCTCCGTCCTGGCGACGAGATGCCAAGCTACGACGAAGCCGCCACCCAGTTCGGAGTAGCGCATACGACCGTCAATCGCGCATACCGGGTCCTCAAGATGGAAGGCCTGGTTCTCGTCAGGCCTGGCCGTAAGACCGTGGTGGCCTCACCGGTCAGCAACAACATCGGGACCCGAGTCGCTCTGCACGCCGCTACAGGTAGCGCTCTCGATGGAGGCGAGTCCTCGCGAATCCTCGAGGTTGGCACCGTGGGGGCCGATGCACTGGTCGCACCCAGGCTTGAGGTCCCGCCCGGCACACCCGTACAGGTGCGCCGCAGGGTCGTCAGCCGTGACGGTGTGCCTGTCCACCTGAGCAGCAGCTACTACCCGGCCTACGTGATCGCAGTTACCCCCGAGCTCCAGCAGTCGGTCTCCACTGGAGCCTCACGGGAGCTTGCCGCGGAACGTCTGGGTGTCGCTCAGGACCAGGTGCTGGAAGAGGTCACCAGCCGGCTTGCGACAACGGCCGAGAAGGAAACTCTTGGCCTCACCGCAGCCGAGGTTGTGGTTACGCAGGTCGTCCGGACCGTGACGTTGGAGGATGGCCGAGTCGTTGAGGTCGCAGTGAAGGTGGCCGAGGGGTCGACGATCCTCCGGTGGACAACTTCGTTGCGTCCGCAGGACTGACGGCTACAGGCGCTCATCCATGAAGGAGCTGTTGAAGACCTGAATCTGATGCGTTCTGGCACCCAGTCTGGACGCACGAACGGCCGAGGGGGTCACTACACCCCGCCCGGCCGTCCTTGCACCACCGGTCTGCGAAACCGGCAGCAGTGACGAACCCACCAACACCACGGAAGGCCGTCGGCATGACTGTACTTGTTGGCGATACGCCCGCACACCTTCAGGGGCCCCGGTGAGGACCCCCGACCCTCGCACTCTGACCCGCATCCCGCCCGTGGTGACCTTTGCCAGTGGAGCGCAGCTCCTGGTGCGCCTCAAGCTGGTCAGGAGCATGAGCAAGGAAGGCGTTCGACGCCTTTCCCTGCACCCTGACTGGCCCTTCGGGCCCGATCGGCCGCACCCGTACTGGAGCCTGGCGAACGCCGAGGTCATGGAGACCGAGCCGTTCCTGGCGTTCTTCGAGAAGAACCCTGTCACCGGGCGCGGTCCTGACAAGGGGCCGCGGGCCAGACCGCGCGGCGGGCCCTAGCAAGACCTCCCGACGCAACAACGTGCTGGCTACTTCGGTGATCGCAGCCACCGAAGCAAAAAAGCAAACGGCCGACCAGGAAGTTCGCAGCTCCCACCGGCCGGCCGTTTCAGGCATCACAGCGGACTACCCATCCGCTGCCCAAGAACGCTCCACTCAGATGGAAGGTCCTCGCAGTGAGGGTACCCCTACCACGCAGTACCGCCGCAAGCACACACTCTGTGATCGTCCGCATGCTGGGCGGTACACGGTGACCTTTGGCCGCATTCGTCGAGGCCCGATGGCTGGCGACGCATTCACCCAGATCCGCAACGCCCTCTTCCGCGACCCTCGGCTGTCACTCAAGGACAAGGGGCTCTTCGGGCTCATCTCGACGCACCGGGATGGCTGGGGCGTGACCCCCGAGTCCCTCGCAACGTGCTGCACGGATGGCGTCTCCGGCATCAAAACGGCACTGCGGAATCTGGAGCGCTACGGCTACCTGAAGCGGGACAGGGAGCGCCGCAGGGACGGCACCCTCGGCTCATCCGCGTACTACATCACCGACCAGCCTGAGGCCATCCTGGGCCTCTCGGGAGTCGATCTACGCAGGTCAGAACCTACGGATGATTCTCCACCGGTGGCTGAACCTTCGATGGCTGAACCTACGATGGTCGATCGCCCGCATAAGAAGACCAATTCCAATGAGACCAAAGGGAAGAAGACCACCTCCCCCCACCCCTCCGCTGCCCACCAGCAGGCCGCCGATCCGGTCTCGGGAGGAGGAGGGAACGCTCCGCAGCAGCAAGACCAGAACAGTGCAGCGGCAGCATTTGTGGACACCCTTCCGTACCGCGGCCGTACCCCGGGGCCGAAGCAGCGGGCCCACCTCATTCGCCAGGTGGCTGATGCCTTTGCTGCGGGTTGGACAGACGGCAAGCTGCACAAGCAGCTGACCGAGGAGACCACCAACGCCAAGTCCCTGTCGGCGGTCTACCGGCATCGCCTTGAGCCGGAGAATCTGCCGGCAGTGTCAGTGGTCGGCGCTACGGTTCCCGCGCAGCGACCCAAGACGGTCGTGGACCACTCGGAAGGCTTGCGGCCCGAGTGCAACGACTGCGGCCGACCCATCCCGGCTGGAAGCTCGACAACGGTCTGCATCGACTGCCGAGAGGACGTCCCCGCGTGAGCCCTCGAGAGCAGCATCCCGAGAACGCCCTCTACCGCTTCTACGGAGCCACCGGGGAACTCCTGTACCTCGGCGTAACGCACGACCCGAAGCAGCGGTGGGCCCAACACCGGCGGACCCAGCACTGGTGGCTGGACGTGGCACGAACTGAAGTCGAGTGGGTGGGTGACCGGGCAACGGCCGAGGCGGCCGAACTGGCGGCGCTGGAGGCCGAGAAGCCTCGCTACGACAGACACCTCAGCGGGATTTACCGGAACGAGGTACCGAGCACGGTGAGGCGCCATGCCGACCCCGAGGCGGAGCGGAAGATTCAAAACGCTGTTCGGGTATTGGCCCACGACATCCGTGCGGGCGTGTTTCCGCAATGGACGGTCATGCCGTCGATGGGCTCGCTGTCCGACCGGTACTCGATGCCCGTCATGGCCGTGGACACGGCGCTCAGCCGGTTGGACTTCCAGGAGAACCTGGTTGCGAGGCTGGACGGTAGGACTGTGGTCGTGGATCCGCGCGAGTTCTCTGGTGAGGGTCTCCGCGGGCATCGGCTGACTCTCGTCCTGCTGAGGCATCACTTCGAAGTGCGGCCGTTCACTGCTGCGCTGGCCGCGGCAAGCCTCCGGATCCCGCTGAACACGATGGCCCAGCACATCAGGCTTCTGACGCGAGACGGAGCCGTCCGGAAGAAGGCAGCTGCGCAGGAATTCTTCCTCGCTCCTTGAGTGAGTTGCGGTGCCCCCGGCTCTGTGGAGTCGGGGGCGCCGTCATGACCAACACCCGCTAACCCATTGCGTACGCCATGAGCCCTGCGGTAGGTTCTGAACGCGGGGGCGCCAAAGGTGTCGAAGCTACGACGCCCCCGCTAGCCCCTGCACTGCCGGGACTGGTTGAACACCCGCATCATCACCCACCACCCCCTCAAGAGAAAGCGGACCGATGCTGTTCAGCCACCCCGGCGCCCCCGTTGTCCTGTCTACCGCCCTCCTCGTCCTGCTCTGCGGACTCTTCCCAGAGCAGGCGGCGGCCGCAATCTCTCTCTGCGCCCTGCTTCATCAGATGTTCGGCCGGCCCCCAGCGTGACCGGAAACCGGCGAATCTCTTGAACCCGCTAGTAACGCAACCATCCCGGCTTACCGGGTGTCCCACCATCCATCACCCGTACCCCTGCCGCGCCCCGCCACGGCAACCACGCCCCCGAGAAGGCCCCGTGACACACCCTCAGCAGCCCCACCAGCCGCCGCACGGCCCCCAGCCGGGCTACGGCTACCMCCAGCAGCCGTACACCGGCGGGCCGGCCCCGTACCAGCCCCCGCCGCCCCCGAAGAAGGGCCTCAACGGCTGGGCAATCGCGGGCATCAGCATTGGCGGCGTGTTCGGCTTSCTCATCATCCTCGGCCTCATCGTCGGACCCCAGGACACCGACAAGACGAGCAGCAGCGACAAGGCGACGGCCGTGGCGGAGTCGCCCACGCTGAGCAAGCCGGCCATCGCGCCCTCGATGAAGCCGACTCCGTCACGCACTGCCGCCCCGACAAGCGCCCCTCCGAAGGCCAGCCCCACGGTCGACATGGACAAGATTCGTGAGGCGGCCGGCCTGCCGCCCAGCCCGAAGCCGGGCGCACGCGCCGACTATCTGGCCGCGTTGAACGCCATCGACGTGCGCATCATCAAGCCGAACAAGGAGGACCAGGCCGTTAGCCGGGGGTTGAACCAGTGCGGGAGCATCAAGAGGCACCCAGACGACGAGGCAAAGCTCGCGGAACTGGCACTGGACCGGTTCACGGTCTCGACGCGGCTCCCGGAGATCGCCACCCCGGACACCGGCCGCCGGATCAACACCGCGGTGCACGAGCACCTCTGCCCTGACTTCTGACTACCCGGCTCCTCGCTGCCGCCCCCGACTCCCCCAGGGTCGGGGGCACCGGCACGTCCGGGGCCATGCATGCCTGACGTTCCGTAACTGTGTGATATCCCGTGTCCTCTGTCGGACCCTGCCCATACCGTAGATAGACCCGGCAACCAGCCGATAACGGATGCCAGCTCGCAGGCCAGCAGGGACCGGAGGAAGAGCGGCATGGACGAAGACCTCAAGCCCGACAGCGACGAAGATCTCTACCGCAACCCCGTCTTCTACGAACCGGCCGGCATCGTCCTCGACCTGGACCGCGAGGACCTCGGCATACCGAACGGCAAGGAGCTGCTCGACAAGCTGCTCCGCATGCGCCGACGCGTGCCCGTGGAGCAGCGCGGACTCATCTGTCCAGATTGCCGCGACATCCGCAAGCGCCGAGTCCCCATGTACCTCGTCGAGCGGGACGGCGTCTGGCTCGCCTCCCACTACCGCAAGCCCGGCGGCAAGCCGATCAGCCACGAATCCGACGAGCACCTCGCCCGCAAGGAACGCATCGCGAAGGACTCCGAGGACCACGGCTTCCCCGCCGACATCGAGTCGTCGACCCCCGACGGACGTGCACGCCTCGACGTCCGTATCAGCGGCGCCAACGGCCTCGTCCTCGGCTACGAACCCCAGCTCAGCCCCCAGACCCTGCGAGGGATGCGAGCACGAGAAGGGTTCCGCCGCCGCGGCAAAATCCAGTCCGTCTGGGACTTCGCCGACCCCGACCACGCAGGAATCGGCACCGTCCCCTACGTGCGCACTCCCAACCTGCCGGCCTCCGTGATCCGCGTGCAGAAGAACCCCATCGCCATCCGGGACGGCAACTTCGTCCTGCAAGAGGGGCAATGCACCCAGAGCGGCGCGATCACCCGATGCCCGAACAAGCCGTACGACCCGGAGAACCCGACGGACAGCGGGTACTGCGGAGACTGGCACCGCCTCCTGGTGCCCGTTCACCAGTCGGCAGGGTTCGAAGGGGAGGGCGGCCTGACGCTGACCCAGTTCATCGTTGAGGCGGCCGCTGGCGAGCGTGTCCCGTTCCAGCACAACGGCCATCACGGCTGGCTCCCGCTGGATCAGTGGCAGAAATACGTTGAAGCGAACGGGCCCTCGCGGGAGGAGTCGAAGCGGGAGGCGTCGGTTCGCCGCGGGGACCGGAGCGACCGGTGCACCGAGGACCGCCCGGCTTCCGATGTGCGGGCTGAGCCGAGGGAGAGACGCGGCGGCCGCATGTTCCTTCTCGAAACCCGCACTGCCCAGGAGCCGAAGGCCGACGAGGTTCCGCTCGACGCGTCAGGCCAGCCGATCCCGATGTGCCGCTTCTGCGGTGCGCCCGCAAGCATGCCGGGACCGGAAGGTCTGGCGGAGCACTGGACGTGCCGCAGGAAGGCCGACGAGGCACCAGCGGCAGCGGGGAAGGTCGCGTAGCACAGCCGCTCCCTCCGCTGGCGGTTCATGCGTGCCCCTTCCCCGGCCGAGCGGGGGAGGGGCACCGGCGTATCTGCCCTACGCCCCCGAAGTCTGACCGCCGTCCAGATCGATCCCGAGAGCCCGCTGCGCCTCCCGCAGGAACAGCCGCTCCCTGTCCCACAGCAGCTGTTCCAGCTCCTCGGCACTCGTCGCCTGACCCACCCCGGTGATCAGCTCGGCCTCGTACCGGCCCATGTAGGCGCCGGCCGCCTGGACGACCTCCAGAGGGCCTTCCAGGTGAAGCCAGCTCAAGGCTGCGTCCATCGCCGCGTACTTCTCCCGGCAGCTCTCGGCGGTGCCGTCGGGAAGCTTGGTCGCGTCCAGGAACGCCGTGTACGCGCGGCGTCGTTCGTCGAGGCGCCGGACGCGGCGTTGCTCGTCGAGGGTGGCCTGGACGGTTGCTATCAGGGCCTCGGCCTGTCGGGTGCCGGCGGCTTCGGCGGCCGCGGCTTGGCGGTGCCCCGCGTCGCGGCTGAACCAGCCAGTGACCATGCCGCCGATGACGGCCGCGCCGCCGCCGATGACTGCGGCCATCAGTTCGCTCATGGTGATCCCCCTTGTGGTCGTGTGGCGCCGAGTCTGCCGGATCCGTTCAGCCACTAGGGAGTTGAACGATTCCCACCCCGCAAACCCATGGCGTACACAATGCATCACGGGGTAGAATGGCCACTGTCTGAGCGGGGGAACGAACCCCGCCAACCCGCGCGACTCTAGACACGCGCCCCCTCCCCTTCCCGAGGAGCAGCATGCGGATCACCATCGACATCCCCACCATCGACATCCGCCCCGACGACGACGGCGGCCGCAACCCCGACGGAGCACCCTACGGCCTCCCCGACTGCCCGCACTGCCACACCGAATACGGCGGCCGCATGGCCCGAACCCTCGACGGCCTCGTCCACGAGGAATGCGTCAACGCCTGGCTCTCCCGCCGCGACGAACGCGACGCCTGGAAGGTCCTCGCCAGCCACGTCGCCCGCTACCCGTCCCGCCAGTCGGCCTCCGCGGTCCGCGCCGTCATCCGCGCCCTCCTCGACATGCAGCCGAAGGAGACCGGCCGTGGCTGACCTCGTCTTCCGCCCCTGCAACCCGTTCGAAGAGCCCGAGGCTCTCGACCCGTCCGAGTACGAATGCCCCTGCCCTGCCCCGGACGACCAGTACCTGCTGACGATCGACGAAGGCGGCGTCTTCCTCACCCACAAGGCCTGCGGCAAGGCGCCCCGCGGCGACTGGTGGCAGGAAAGCCTGTCACTGACACAGGTGCCCGTCACGCTCACCCACGAGCCGTACGGGACCTGCGACGGCTCCCAATGGCACGGGGAGCATCAGTGCGACTGCGGCACCATCGCCGTCATCGAGGTCAACGACCGTGCCGTGATGCACGACGGGCTGCCGTACCTGATCGGCCGCGACTACACCGACCGCGACAGCGCCGTGTGGCGCATCACCGACAACCGTGACCGTGCCGGGAAGCCGCTCGTGTTCGTCCTGCCCGAAGGGGCCGGCGAGGACATTCCGCTGGGCGACGTGGTCAGCGACTTCGGACCCCTCACCCTCGCCCCCGTCGCCACAAAGGAGGACGGTCAGTGAGCCCGACCCGGATCCAGCGCCGCCGCACGAAGGGATGGAGTGCCCCGCTCGACGCCGAGGACCGCAAGCCCACCTACGTCGGCCGCGGCACCCCCTTCGGCAACCCCTGGGCCGTCACCCGCACCACCATCGGCACCGGATGGGCCGTCCAATGGGCCGGCCACGCCAACCAGCACAAGCCCTCAGGCGTCAACGACTCCATCCCCGCGAACGACCAGCGCGACGCCCACGCCCTCGCTGTCGAGATGTACGGCACCTGGGTCCAC
Source organism: Streptomyces sp. T39 (assembly GCF_008042045.1). GTDB lineage: Bacteria > Actinomycetota > Actinomycetes > Streptomycetales > Streptomycetaceae > Streptomyces. The sequence continues at coordinate 17,838 of NZ_RDBP01000038.1, read as the reverse complement.
GCCCACCCCGCCCTCCTCGACCGGATCCGCCGCGACCTCGTCGGCCGGGACCTCATGTGCTGGTGCGCCGAGCCCCTGCCCTGCCACGTCGACACGCTCCTCACCCTCGCGAACCCGAAGGAGGCCAGCTGATGGACCGTGACCTGTACAGCAGGGCATTGAATCGGGCGCTCTCCCTGGCCGAGCAGTGGCAGGGAGACCAGACGCCCATCACCCGTGCGCAGGCTGCCGAGCAGTTGATGGAGGTGCTGACGCTCCACGGATGGGAGCAGACCACGAGGACCGCCGAGACGCACCTGAACCTCGTACCCGAGCCCGTCAAGCCCGAGTCAGCGGCTGACGAGGAGGCCCGCAGGTGACGCCCGCTGAGGAGATTCAGGCCGCAGCCGACAAGCTGAACGGGCTGCTTGCTGCCACCACTGACACGCCCTGGTCCCGCTGGACCGACCTTGACGGCAAGCCTGGCTGGCACGGAATGCTGCTGCTCGGGAACACCGACCGCGAGGACCCGAACCCCGTCGCCCAGATGTACACGGGTGAGGACGCTGACTACGTCGCCGCGATGGACCCACTCGTCGGCTTGGCGCTCGCCTGCTGGCTGGAGTTCGAGGCCGGGCTGCTGGAGCGGGCGCCTCAGGTGCAGCTGCAGCCGCGTATCGACCACGCCCTCGCGGTCGCGCGGGCCATCAACCAGGAGGCCGGCCAGTGAGCAGCAGCCCCGCCCGAGAGCGGCTCCTCCAGCATGTCGGCTTCAACGACGCCGCCAACGAGGGCGTAACCCCTGAGCAGCTCGTCGACGACGCCATCAGCGAAGCCCTCCGCGCCTACATGGCCGTCGCCGACCGGGAGCACCACGCTCTCAAGGCCGAGCGGGACCAGTACGCGGCCGCGATTCGCGAGCAGATCACCCAGATGAAGCACACCGCCTACGTGTGGTCCCAGACCCTGCCCGACATGATCTCGACCGCCGAAGTCGTCCAAGCCCTCGGTGCGTTTTCTCCCCGGCCGCTCCCCGAGAACCTGCGGGACGACCTGTGGCAGCGGATCGCCGGCGCCTACTACCTGCGGTTCGAGAACGACGGCCACTCCGAAGACTCCACGGCGGCCGCCGACGAAGCCCTGAACATCATCAAGCCCGAGCTGGACCGGCTCCGGGCAGAGCTCGACCAGGCGCGCCGTCAGGTTGCTGCGGTCCGGAATCTCCACACGCCTGTGCTGGTGAACGGGAAGCCGTGGTGCGACGCGTGCTCCGTCAGGCGCTCCACGGGCCCGCGGACGTCCGAGTGGGTGGCCTTCATCCCCCACCCCTGCCCGACCCTCGACGCCCTCGACCCGCCGACCGACAAGGAGGTCAATCCGTGAGTCTCGATGATCGTCGCGCCGCTGCCCTGGCTGCTCTCCGCGACCGCGCACCGGCCCCCGCCCCGTACCAGCCGTACTACCCCGGCGAGACCCAGCCGTCCGGCGACATGCCCCTCGACCCCGTCGCCGCAGCCGACTGGCTCGCAGAGCGCTACGGCTTCGACGACCTGGCCGACGAGAGGAGCACCCGGTGACGCGCCGCGCCCGGTACGCCGACACCGCGAGCGCCGGCCGGTTCCCCCTCCGCCCCGGCCGGCCGCTCATCCACCGACGCCGCAACGGGGCCTGGGGCTGGACCTGCGACTGCCTCACCCACGCCCGAGCCGGCAACGCCTGCCGAGTAGCCACGCACAACCGGCAGGACTGGGCCGACGCCCTCCGCGACGCCCTCAACCACCTTCGGCACGCGCACAAGACCCGCGGCCAGTACGAGACCGAAGCCCTCGAAGCCCTGTACGCCCTCCCAGCCGCCGAACGGAGCACCCAGTGACCGTTCTCCTCGCCGTGACTGCGGCCCTGTTCGGCGGGTACGTCCTCGGCCGCTACCGCCCCTGGACCCGCCTCGGCGACTGGGCAGAGTGGCGACTCCGCGCTGACGGCCAGTGGTGGATCACCTCCACACGCCGCGAACTTCTCGTCGCAACGATCTTCGTCATCACCTGGCCCCGGAGCGCATGGAACGCCTGGCAGCTCCGAAACAGTCCTTCTGCCCCAGCACCAGAAGTGCCCCGCCTCGACCCGAACTGGGCCACCAACCGCACCGACAAGGAGGCGTGACCATGGGAGCAGCCCTCCACCTCGCCCACGCTCACCAAGCCCCGGTGAAGAAGCGCCGGCCCAAGCGCACCGGCAACGGGGGCGGCGACGGCTACGACGCACTCGTCACCCGCGTCTACCAAGACCCCCGCCACACCCCCGAATCCCGCGAACTCATCCTCCTTCTCGCCTGGCTGTCCGCGCGCGACCCCAACCGGTACGACGCCGACGGCAACCTCATCAGCTGGGGCAAGCGCGCCTCAGCCATCCTCGGCGAGTACGGGCCCGGACCACGCCGAGGATCCCGCTTCGCAGACCTGCTGTACGCCGACCGACCTCGCTATGAGACCGAACGCGACGGCTGGGAGCAGCACACCTGCGCCGCGCCGATGATCCGTCGCGCCGGGCTGTGCGGGCAGCACGCCGTCGGGAACGACTACACCGTGGATCCCGTCACCGGATGGCGCACCGCCGCCTGGTACTGCCGCAGACACGAGACCTGGGGCAACGCACTCCGTGCCCAGCGGCACGAGAACCCCGGCCCGGAGCCCATCCCGAACGCGGGCGGCCTCGTCACCTCCTACCTGCTCGCCGAAGGGCAGGAGGAAGCGTGGGCCCGGCTCTACAAGCGGGCCGCCGACTGGAAGCGGGACCGGCACTGGGAGCCGCCGAAGGGCTACAGCATCCGCGCGGACGACTGGCCCACCCCAGGGCGCGAGCCCGCCGACCCGGCTCCGGCACGGCTCCGCCTGGCCGCAGTCGACGGCGAGCTGATCCGGTGACGCGTCGTAGGGCGCAGGCGAGGGTCACCGCCGCCCGGCACACCCTCGCCACACCCGAACCCCCACCACTCCCCGGCCAAACCGGCATCCCCCTCACATGGCACCAAGACAGCCTCTTCGACCCACCAACACCCGCCACCACCCACACACCCCGGAAACGCCGCCACAGCCCCCGCTACGCCACCACCATCAACCTCACCGGGAGCTACCTATGACCGACCAGCCCGAGCCCGACACGCGCACCGTGCACGGCGGCAGCCAGCTCGCCTGCCGCCGCACCGTGGACACCATCACCGACGCCGAACTGAACGCCCTGTACGACACCATCCAGCGACTCAACGCCCGAGCCCAGCACGCAGAGTCCACGGTGAACACGTTCTGCCGCGCGGTGAAGGACTGGGATGTCAGCGACCGCGGAACCTACATCCCCCACGCCTCGCTCGTTGCCATCGGGCGTGCAGCCGGGACCGACGTCCTCGGCAGCATCCGTCACCTCCGCCACTTCGAGCGAGTCGAACAGGCGGAAGCCGCAGTCGACCGAGTACAGGCCTACGCCGCCCGCCTGGACCAGTTCGCTGCGACCACCATCAGCGTCCCTGACAGCGACCTGTACACCGCCATCGCGAACGACCTGCGCACAGCCCTGGCCCCGAAGGAGTCGTCGTGACCGAGAAGCCCGAGCCGAAGATGCACGCCCCGAGATGGCGCAAGCGACCCGGCAATGCAACTGTCGCGGCGGACCTGTGCCCGCGGTGCAACGGCGACAACAGCGAACCCTTCGAACTGTGCGAGCGCTGCGCCGCCGAGCGCCCCTGGTGCTGCAACGGCAACGCCGAAGACTGCGCCCTGTGCACCGGCACGAACCCGCCCTACCCGTTCATCTGCCCCGGCCACCCGCACGACGACGAGACCCGGGCGAAGCGACGCCGCGCGCTGGCGTTCAACGCCGTCGGGCCCGCGCTCAAGGCCCGAGACCAGTGGCTACCCCTGTCCGTCCGCCAAGCCGTCGCAGACGCCGTCCTCGCGGCCGTCGACACCGACGAGGAGGGACCGAAGTGACCGAGATTCCGGCACGGCGTGGCCCGATCGGTGCCGCGCTTCAGGCCGCAGCTGAGCGTGAAGCCGGCGTCCACCGCTACCTGTCGACCGGCTGCCTCCACGGCGACATGGTCCTGCCCGACGGGCGGACCGGGCACGAGTACTGCCAAGGCGACACCGGACACGCCGGCTCCAAGACACCCGCGGTCTGTAAGTTCTGCGCCGCGCCCTGCCAGTGTTCCTGCCACATCAAGGAGCAGCCGTGAGCGGCCTGCGGATGACGACGCCGACCCGCATGGTCCTCCAAGCCCTCCACGCCGCCCGGCAGCCCCTGTACGGCCTGGAGATCGCCCAGCAGACCGGTCTCGGCACCGGCACCGTGTACCCGATCCTCAAGCGGCTCGAGTGCCGCGGCTTCGTCCACTCAACCGAGGAGAGCGGCCAGCATCCCGGTCGGCCCGCACGCCGCTACTACCAGCCAGCCAGCAAGGAGCAGTCGTGAGGCTCCAGCGCGCCTACGAGCACCTCCTCGACACGCTCACCAAAACACCTGGCGTCCATGCCGCGGTGCCCTGGGACAGAACCGAGCACACCCGCGGCGTACACGTCACCCTCGACCACGGGCACCAGCTGTGGATCGGCATCACCGTCGCAGCCGCACCCGGCGACAAAGGCACCGGCCCGGACATCCCCGTCACCGGCGAACCCCCGGCACCCCTACCGTCGCCCGAGCCCGATACCCGGCCACTCACCCCGGCAACAGCACAAACCTTCCTCACCGCGGCCCTGGCCAACACCGGGAACGCCGAAACGGACACCGTGTACGGGTACACGCCGGCCGCCACCCGCCCCGGCGTCGGCATCCGATTCCACTCCGGTGCCCGCGCGTTCTGCCTCATCCACCGGCACCGGACCCCGTGATGCGCACCCTCGTGTCCGTGGTCGCCTACTGGTCCTGGGCCATCCCCCGGCTCCGGCACTACTGCCACCACTGCGACCTCGCCATGTGGGGCTGGCAGCACTGCCCACACCGGGCCGGCGGCTACTGCATCTGAGACGGCCTGTCAGACCCGTCGGCTACGGTCGCGGCATGGAGATTCCTGGCGTTCTCGTATATCTGCACGGTCCAGCCGAAGCGCAGCAACCCACCCTGGAGGCTCTTCGCGCGGCAGGCATAGCCGCTGTACTCTCGGTGTATGAGCTGGGCAAGATCGAGGCTTGGTTCACTGATGGAAGCGATAGCGCTCCGCCCGAGTTCGTGAACGAATGCCGAGACCGCGCTGCGGCAGCCGCAGAAGCGGTTGGCTTCACGGTCCAGCGTGCCGTCCTGTGGGGTGGAGGACCCAATCGTGCGACGTCAATGCACATCGTGGACACGCAGACCGGAGAACTGTGCGGCATCGTCGATACCGCACATCTCACACCGTTCGGCATCGAGGAGAAGATGCAGCGGTGCGCCACAGAGCTGGGCATTCCCTTCAGCCGCCTAGAGCTTCAAGACCCGCCCGGCTTTCGAATCGAGAACCTGTAGCCGTCAGGCGGCCGGGGTGACGTCCCCGCGGTCCAGTAAGGGCTGCTCGTCCAACAGGCGTTCCGGGTGCGTCGCCCACACGTAGGCCAGGGCCGCGGTCGTCGGCACCCCGAACAGGTTGCGCAGGTCCTCGAGTTCCTTCGCGACCTTCCGCACCGACCAGCCCAGGCGCTCCGCGGTCTTCTTCTGCGTGATGCCGTGGCAGGCGTCCCGCAGGATGTCCCGCTGCGCCCTCGTCGTCCGCGCCCCGGCACCCACGCCGATTCCGAGGCCGGCGACCCGGGCGTCACCGTTCCACGCCTCGCCGCGGGCCCACACCCCGTCGAACACGGCGGCAATCCAGGCGACCATCGCCTCGTCCTGCACATACACCGCGGCATGCCGGGGCCCGTCGGTGTGGAGGAAGTCGTCGACGAACGCGTGCTTGCGGTCGATGATGATGCAGCGCTGGAACGCACCCGCGATCGTGCGGTACTGGGCGCCGAGACGGGTCATCTCCGTGCACCATTCGCGGGTCACGGGGTCGGTGCGCACCGTCTCCAGGTACAAGGTGCGGACGCGGACGCCGCGGGCGAGGGCCTGCGAGTCCCGCCGCAAAGCGATCTGCAGGAGTTCCCTCGAGCGGGGGCCGTTCGGCTGCGCCGTGAGGAGTTCGGTCTCCGCGCCGGCCAGCGCGGCGCCGATACGGGCGTTGACCTCGGACGGGTCGGACAGGTACTCGCAGCCCATCCCGGGCCGCATACGGGCCCGTTCGAAGTCGTGCACCAGGCGGTCGGCGAGCTCCGGCATCTGCGTCATCTGCGCGGCCCGCCGGGCGAGGGCTTCCATGGCGGCCGTGGCCTGCTGCCGTACGGCGTGCCGCGGGTCGAGGGCGACAGGGGCGTCGGGGCGTTCGGGGTCGTCGGACACGAGCTGCCACGCCCACAGCTCCTGCAACGCCGGCCCGTCACCGGCACCGGGGCGGCCGCCGGCCGCGATCCGCCCGTACAGGTCCTGCGCCGCCACGGACAGCTCAGCAGAAGGTCCCGGGAACGGCCCGAAACCGGCAGGCGAAACGCCCGAAACGTTCACGAATACCCCAGTCATGTGGGCGGCACACCGCACAGAACGCGTGCATCTTCCTGCACAGCGTCATTACGCACGGGCCAACAGTTGAAACCTCAAAAGGAGGCCACCAGGATATCGAGTCGTGGGGCTCCTCCCGGCCCGATACCCGACTCCTGTCCGCCTTCTCCGTCACACTTCACGACAGAGATCAGCAAGGTGGACTCGCAGCAGGAGCCGAGTTGACCGGGAGGCCCGCCCCCACACACCGGCCACCTCCGGATTGGACCCGCCATGCTGCGTCGCGCACTCACCGCCCTCGCCGCCACCGCCGCCCTCTGCGGCGCCGCGATCGTCACCCAGCCGCCGGCCCACGCCGCCCGGGACTCCGCCTGGGGATCCGACACCATCACCACCGTCGTCGACACCCACACCACGGACGACTCCGCCTGGGGACGCCCCGCACCCAGCCCGGCCCCGGAGCCGACCGACCCGCCGGCCGAGCCCGACGACTCCGCCTGGGGCTAACCACCCCGCGCCCGCCCGGGCGCCCCGGAACCGCGCCCCGCCTCGCCCCCAGCAGGCGGGGCGCAGCCACGTCTAACCGGCCTACTCGGGCTCCTCATGCCACTTGAAGTCCTTGATGTACCGAGTCCGCAGCTGCCGGTTCGTCTGCGCCTTCCCAAGCCAATCGACCATCATGGCTGCCTCATCGTCAGTCATGCCGATGGCTACGCACTTGCCGCGCAAAGCATCTGCGGTCACACGGCTTGCCGCCCACCGGTGCCGCACCAGCATCATGTCGCACTTGATCCGTTCACGCTCTTCCCACACAAGTCCGCCCGACGCCGTGATGTTCTCGCCGATGAAGTCCATGAATCCGTTGACGTCCGATGGGAGGCCGAAGTCAGTCATGCGCCCAGTTTGATCCCCGGGGGCGGCAGGAGCTAGCGGGTACGCCAAGTCGAGGCGCAGCCACTTCTGTCTGTTCCGCCCCGGACTGTCAGTCGCCTCTGCCAGGATCCCGCCATGACCCAACTGCACTGGCGCCCCGCAGACGTGAAGCTCAACGAGAAGCTCGTCCCCAACCCGCGCGCCGAACACGACCTCCTCTCCGACCTGACTGCCGTCCACGTCGCCATCGACGGCAGCTTCCTCCACATCGACCCGTACATCGGCGCCCCTGCAGCGCACGGGCAGGTCGAGTACCCGATCACGGTCGTCCCCGCCTCGGCAGTTCAGCGCCTCACGTACAAGGCGGGGATCAAGAGCGAAGTGCCGGAGATCGACGTCCGCGTCGGCTGAGGAATCGCTGTCAGACCCTCGTGCCAGACTGAAGCGTCTGCCGGGATCAGGCCGGGCCTGCTGCCAGGCCCTCCCGCAAGCGGTGCCCCGTCGGGGAGGTCACACCGCGCGGTGCAGTGGCCCCCGGAGACGACGAAGACCCGCCCCTGAGACGTGGGGGCGGGCCTTCGCGTGTTCCGGCTGCTACTACGACACGTCAGAAGTCTCGCTGTAGGCGATGGCCAGAGCCGGCACTTCCTGCGCGATCCGTGCTACGACAGCGCGGTGCCACGAAGCCGGGAACTCGATCTCAGGGTGGGCGGCGTGGTACTCGGCATCGTTCCGGTAGGTGATGACCCCCGGGGCGGGCACGTCCATCAGCTGCTTGGCAACGCCGGCAACGAACTCCCCGGTGCGGGCCTCCAGGTCCTCCATGGCCAGCCGCACCCCGTCCGGGATCGGGTACTTCCCCTGTTCCCAGTGACGCACTGTCCTGCCGGACACTCCCAGGTGGCCAGCGAGCCAATCCCCGGTCAGCCCGAGGTACTCGCGCACGACCTTGAATTCGGCGTCCGTCATCCGCTCGTCTTCGGGCATGTTCGGCGGATCGGTGTAGGTCGTTTCCGACATGGTCTCTCCTGAGATGGGGCTGCCCCCAGCCGGACGCCGGGGGCAGGGGGCGGGGCGGGAAGGGTCAGTCCTCGTCGTCGTAGGCGTGCCGGTTGAGGTCGGCCGACATGTGCGTGAACTCCGCGATGCCGCGAGCGTAGGCGGCCTTGGCGTCCTCGACGGTGTCGTAGGCGGTGGTCTCGCTGAACGACTCCCCGTCCCACATGGTGACGAGGCGGTTGTCGCGGATGACGCCGCAGGTGGCGTCCCGGCAGTCCTCCTCGCACTTCTCGTCGTCGCCCCACGACTCGTAGTCCGCCGGGGTCCAGTGCGCGGCCATGGAGGTGACCGCGGAGTTGCGGACGTGCTCACAGCCGGCGTCGCGGCCGCCACAGTAGGAGCCCGCCGGGGAGAGGGTGATGGCGGCGCCGTTGGTGAGGACGAGGGTGGTGGCGGTGGTCGCGGCAGTGTCGACGTCGTAGAGGGTGCCCTCGACCCACAGGCCTCCGGTCCAGTCGAGGGGGCCTTCGGCCGCGTCCTCGGGGGTGGCGGGCTGGTGGGTGTTCATGAGGTGGGCGAGGGAGGAGGAGGTGTCGATCATGTCCGGTTCCTTCCGGAGGGGTCTGGGGCTGTTCCCCTGACCTCATGACGACAACAGTAGCTTCCTAATTCAGGAAGCGCAAGAGGGCGGGCTCAACCAGCCATCCCCGTGTCCGGCCGGCACACCTCACACGGCCGGATATCCGGCTCCCCCAACGCCACCCGCGCCTCCACCTGGTCCAGCCACGCCCCATGCCCCGCGTAGAGCGAGCAGTCCCCGCGATGCAGCACCGCGAACGCGTCATCCGCACTCGACCGCTTCGGCTCCAGCTTCCACGACGACCGGGCCCTGCGGGCATGCTCCCGCTTCGCCTCCGCGGCCGCCTCCTCCTCCAACTGCCGGATCAGGGCGCGGGTCCGCTCGAGCTGGTAGGCCTGGTACTCCTCGACGATGCGGAGCTTGTCCAGCCGCGACAGCGACGCGGCGGATGACGGATCGTTCACGACAGTCGGCTACGAGTTCAGGCCGCGGCCGCGACGTCGACCACCGGCACCACACTGGGACGGGTGGCGGCCTTCAGCGCCTGCCTGGCCTTGTACACGTCCTCACCGCTGTACATGGCCCAGTGCTCGTGCACCGTCACTGTGGCCGACAGCGTGCGGCACTCGGCACGCAGCCGGTCCACCGCGGCCTTCTCCTCGTCCGTCCAGCCCGGGGATGCGGGCCGGCCGCCGGTCACGGCCCCGGTGTGGGGGTGCGTCTCGCCTTCCCAGCCGTCCATGGGTTCGACGGACCAGGGCAGGGAGCGGCACAGGGCGGCGAGCTCGGCTGTGGCCTGGTGGAGGCGGGTCTGGGCTGCGGTGAGGTCGTCGGGGAAGGTGTAGTCGGCCATGCCCGGACCATACTCCTGTTCGAATTCCGGACGCGAATAGGGCGCGCCTAGACCACCCGAGCGGCATACAGAAAGCCCCCGCCGCAACGGCAGGGGCTTTCCGAGACGTGTCAAAAGATCAGGTACTGCAGGGACCTACTGCGCTGCTACACGCTCTCCCTTGCTCGTCAGCTCCAGCTCGACGACTACCTTGTCGTCCTGCTGCGATTCCTCCTCCACAGCCACCAGGCGCTTCCGCACGAGCTGCTTCAGCGCTGTGGCCCCTTCCGTGTCGTCCGCCGGGTAGGCAGCGCACAGGTGCCTGAAGTCAGCCGCACCCGCTACAGGGCCGATCAACCAACCCTTGATCAGCTCACCTCCAGCCACCCCCTCACCCGACAGCGCATCCAGGTCGATCAGGCTGCGAGGGTCCAGGACTTCCTGAGCCTGGCGGCTTGCCGCGCTCAGCGCAGCCAGCACATCCCGCTCAACAGGTGTCAGCTCGACCCGCTTCATCGGCCGGCCAGCGCGGCGGTCCCACCGCTTCTCGAACGCTTCGACCTGCCAGCGCACGAACACCGGCCCGCTCTTCAGGTGTGCCACCGCGGGCGGGAAGTCATCCCGCTGGACGAGCTGCGCTGCACGCTGGCGGACGACGTTCAGCATCTCCGCGATCTCAGAGACGCCGACCAGGTCCGGGACGGACGGTGCCGCGAGCCTGCGATCCAGTTCTTCCTCAGTGACCAGGTCGACGCCGAGGACTGTGGTGCTGATCCCTGCGGCTTTGGCGGCCGCGGTCACTTCCTTGAGTGCGCTGTCGACAGCCTGCCGGGCGGTGCCGGCTTCGACGAAGATGCGCACGGCTGTGTTGCCGTTCGGGGCGGTGCCGACGGCGGGGCTGCGGTCGGCGAGGTGGTCGTGCAGTTCGTCGATGGCGTCGTCAGTTACCTCGGTTGTTGCCAGTTCGACTTCGACGCTCCACGCCTGGGGCATGATGTGAGCATCTCCTTCCTGATTCGGTGTGGTTGGGGACTTTGCGGTCCGCCGGGTGGCCTCCCGGCGGACCCTCCCCTGTGCTCCTACTTGTCGATGAACCCGGCGCGCTTGAGCTGGGACATCGTGTTCTTCCATGCCCGCCAGTCGGACGGGGTTCCGGAGATGGTGGTCACCCGTTCACCGTCCTTGTAGACGACATGGTGCCCGTTTTTGGTGGTCCGGTAGCTGAAGCCCTGCGTCTCGAGCTGCTTGAGCAGTCTGCGTGTTTCCCTGTCCAAAGTACTCCTATCCCTTGACATCGTCTACGTTAATTCTACCACACCCCGAATTAACCCTTGACGCCGACAAGAGATAGTTGAATCTATCGATCATCTTCAGGCACGAAAAAACGGCCCCGCCACCCCGAAGGGCAGCGGGACCGTCTCCTTACGGATGGCCCCCACAGACCACCCACCGTACTCCCACCCACCGACACTCACCCCCCATACGGCACCAGCACCCGATCGACCCGCACCGCCAACGCAGCCGCCGCCCGCGCATCCCGACCAGCCGGCGCCGACCGCAACGTCGTCAACAGCCGATCCGGCCCGAGGACCAGCACCCGCTCGTTCCGCACCGCCGTCTCGAACCAGCCCCCGGCAACCGGGGAACCGTGCACCACCAGCAGCGGACGTACCGCGGCCGCGGGAAGGCCGACCGCCTGGGCGACGAGGTTCGCGTACCCGGCGAGAGCCTGAACCTGGGCGTGCCGGTCGTCCCGGCCGCAGTGCACCCGCCCCTGCACCAGCGCCGTTTCATGCCCCGGACCGCGGCGCCAGTGCTTCGAGTCGACGACCACCAGACCCGTCCCACACGGAGACACCAGCACATGATCCAGGTTGAACCGGCGGCCCCGGAGCCGCAGGTCGTGCCGCACCCACCAGCCCTCAGCCTCCAGCTGGTCGAGTATCCGGGCGGTCGCCTGCTCCCCTAAGGCTCCGTGGGCGAGCCTGGCAGCGTGCTGGTCGGCCCGAGACGGCCGCATCCCCAGCCACGCCCGGACACGCCGCAGGACGGCCTGACGCAGCCCGCCACGCAACTGACGAGCCCACGCATCCGCCGAACCACCCGCGGTCACTGGCCGGCCTCCCGCCACCAGCGCAGGCCGGTCGGCTCACTGCGCTCGGGCTCCCCGTCGCACGACGCCAGGAACGCGCTGTACGCGGCCGCACGGTCCGCCGCGTACTCCCGCTGCTCCGTCGTCATCTTCGACGTCGTCCACCGCCACTTCCCGGACTCCAGCCACACTGTGTGCCACGCCCCGTTCTCCACCGTGTCCCTGGGGTCCCGCATGCTGGCAGCGTGGTTGGCCAGGAACCGCACGGCCTCGACACGGCGCCGCTGGTCATCGAGCGCGGCCTGGTACGTCGGCCGGTATTCCCCGCAGCCCTGGCAGGTGACTGCCGTGCCGTCCGGCAGCGCCCCCTGTTCGGTGGAGCGCCCGCACAGGGCGAGGCCGGTCACCCAGTCCCCTCCGCGGGGCTCCCATGCGTAGATGGACAGGTGGACGAGGTCCGGCTCGTCCGGGAGGAGCAGCCTGCCGACGGGGACGAGGTAGCGCAGCTCCTGGTCGAGCTCCGGCTCGGTCGGGGCGGTCATCGGCTGGTCTCCTTGTTTGTGGCGGGCATGACGTGCAGCTCTGCCTGGCAGCGGTGTGGGTTCCACGTCTGCCCCCACAGGCCGCAGCCGTCGCAGTGCTTCCAGCCGCCGTTGCGGATCTGGTGGTAGCCGTACGGGGTGCCGTCCGGGTTGATGGGCCGCGGCCCCTCTACGTGGGCTCGGGCTCGGGCCTTGCGGATCTGCCGGTTCGTGTCCCAGCGGGCCAGCAGTGCAGACCACAGGACGGCGCTCAGGAGCAACCCCAGCCAGGTGAAGCCCGTACGGAACGGGCCGGTGAGCACGTAGAGAAGGACGACGGCACCGAGCAGGCTGATGCAGGTGCCGTAGAACACGAGGTCGTTCCGGCGTTTCAGGTTCATGTCCCCTCCCGGGGCGTGATGTGACAGCGGGTTACAGAAATGCGGGGCTGGTTGGTCTCCACCCCGCGCTGACGGATAGATGGATCACTCGCCGGTCACGCAGCGTCAGAGACAGCCGAACCGGCAGGCACCTCAACCCGCACAATCCGGAGCGCCACAGCCAACGCAGCCGCATGCGCCCGATCCCGAGCACCCAGCCGACGCCGGACCTCCTTCACCTGGTCGACAACCGTGTGCTCGGACCGCTCCAGCCGGCGCGCAATCTCAGGGTTCGTGCACCCCTCGGCCACCAGCTGGAGAACCTGAACCAGAGGGCCCGGCAGGACGACTGCCGGCTGCGCACCGAGTAGTCCCCGCTCGTACGCAATCCGGACGGCGTCCGTCTGATTGGCGGCCCCGAGCTTCTTGATGGCGCTCGACGCGTAGTTCCGCACGGATGGCTGCGCCAGGTACAGCGATGCTGCCAGTTCGGCGTAGCTGGCTCCGTGGGCGAAGCCGCGAAGCACTTCCAGTTCTCGTTCGACGAGAGGGAGCCCATATCGGGTTGCTCGCATCAGGGCCTCCTGGTGTTGCCGTGCGCGGGGCGGAGGGTGTCGTCGACGTAGCCGCGGGACTTGTACGGGGCGGGCGCGGCACTGGGGGATGCCGGGCCCGCCGGAGTGATAACCCTCACCAGATCGACCCGAGCGGGTCGGTGGGTGCATCCGGGGTCACTGCAGCCTCCTGCCAGGCCCGGTCATCAGCGCTGGTGCTCCCCGACCTTGTGGACGCACCAGCAGTAGCGGCTGCAAGCGCCAACATGGCGTGCACCTGCGCCTCGGCGACGCTCCGGTCGGTGCGGTACTCGTCGCAGAGCAGGCGCTCGGCCTTGCGGTAGTGCTCGGGTCCGGTCATCGTCAGTTCTCCTTGCGGGTGAGGGCGTCGAGGACGCGCTGGTGGACGGTGCCGTCGTGCACGTCCGCCCGGGCGATCAGGGCGGGCACGTCGATCGTGGGTGTGGGGCTGGTCCAGTCGGCCAGGTCACCGACCGCGGCCGCGTACGCGGAGGCGTGGGCGTCGGTCGGGAAGTCGATCGGCAGCATGCGGCCGGTAGCGACGTGGGTGACGTGCCAGATCGTGTCGTCGTAGTCGAACAGGTCGATGAGCTTGGGGAAGACGACGAGGCCGGGGGTGGGGGTGAGTTCGGCGGCGATGCCCATGCGGGTGGGCATGAGCCGGCCGTCGTCGAGGGGCACGTTGAGGACGGTCTCCACATGCACGGTCATCGGGTGTTCTCCTTGCGCTTGAATGCATCGCGGAGACGCTGGTACGGAAGCCGGTCGGACGGTGCTGTCCGTACCGGTCGGGGGCGCTGCGCCAGGAGGGCCGGTGTCGGCCGCACCCGGCCCCCAGACGGGCTCGGGGGGTCCGGGTGCCACAGCTCCACCCACACCCCGCCCGTGCGCCACACCAGCGCTGCACGGCCCGGCAGGCTGTAGTCCATGGCGGGGAGGGTGTCTCCCGTGCTGTGCTGCAGGTAGTCGGCCAGGATCGGCGTGCGCCGGGCCGCGAACTCCCGCAGCACGTCGCCGGGCTTGTCGACGCGGATGCGGGCGGATATGAGCGGGGCGCCGTCGTGGGTGGTGGTGTGCTGCCAGTCGGTGAGCTGCTGGGGGTGCCGGCCGGACTGGCGCCAGTTGTCCTCGACGCTGGCCTGGGTCAGGGCAGGTGTGGCCACGGGGCTGTCTCCTGGGTTGGTGGGGCCGCCCCGGGTGGCGGGGCGGCCGAGAAGCGGGGTCAGGCGCGCCTCACCACGTAGGACACGGTCTAAGAGCCCTTCTTCCTCGCATCCCAGCCAGCAGACTCACCCGGACCAGGTCTCTATTCAAACCCCGTCGACCACCGGAGCGTATAGAGGACAGCCAGTCACGGTCCCCCCGCCACCAACGCGTCCACTGCCCGCAGCCACAGGGCCTCCTGCACCGACGGCGACAGATGCCCGCGCGTCCCCACCAAATCGTTCACAGACAACGACCCAGAACCCAAACCGCTTCTGATCAATAGACCTTGCAGGCCTACGCGGGGCACCGTCCCCCGCCCACACACCAAACCAGCACATCGAAGCTCCGCCTGCCGCCTCCGCATGCTTGAATGTGAAGGTGATCGAACTAGCGATAGGCGTGGTCGCTGCAGCCCTCGTTGGAGGGCTAATGCGCCGGAAGCACCAGCAGCGGTCTACTGCGATGGCCGCCGGAGAGGTGGCCGGGGTACCTTGCATGCTCAAGTGGCCTGCTCAGGTCTCTCGCTGGAGGGCGGGGCGCCTACTGGCTGGCGCTAACCCTCTCATTTGGAAATCTACCTTTGGTAATCAGGCCACGCTACCAGCCGATCTGCGGAAGGTCGGAGTACGTTCCCCCTCACTGCGTGAAGCAGTGGCCGTCAATCCGGGATGCCGGGTCGTGGAGTGCAATTCGTCCGACGGAGAGGTCCTGATCGCGGTCATGCCCTCGGAACTGGCCCTTGTGATCGGCGCTTTGGGAAAAGTGTAGCCAACATACGTCGCTAACTGATCGGCACCACCAAATAGAAACGCGACCCGCGCAAAGAGCCCTTACCTGCAATTTACAGATAATCTGCAAATTGCAGCGGGGCATGCAGGGCATAGAGAGAGGCGCACCTGATTGAATGCCCCATAAGTAATCTAATTGCCCCGATCAGCAAGACTAGCCCCAAAAAGCCCGCAGCAGCGAAAAGCAGCCACCAGGGAGGCGCAAATAGGGCAAGCACTGCGAACAAGACCACCAAGAGGCACACTTCCAGGATCCCGTCGCGCAGAACTTCCCGGAATCCCACAAAGCCCGCCGACTCGCCGCGGTTCTCGGTTGCCCAATGTCGTCGAAGGTACGGTCGGTGCGGGTTTCGCGCCAGCCGTTGATCGCGCTGGTGCGGGTGGTCTCGCTCTTGCCGCCGGTGGCGTAGGCATGCAGGGCAGTCAGGCCTTCAGCGCGGAACGCGCGCCCTGTGCGCGGATCGTAGCAAGCGGTATCACCCACAGCTTCGGACCAGCAGTTGGCGAAGGGCCGGGCGGCCGCATCCACCAGCAGGTCGCCTCTCCCCCACGGAAGCCGTGCAGGTGAACACGGTGCCTGACCACCCGCCCGGCGTCTTGGGACGGCCCGGCGGCGTCCTACTCGGGGCCGGGGTCACGCAGCGGGTTGTGGTGACCGCAGGCCCGGCACTTCACGGTCTCCGGGAGGCGCTCGTACCTCGCGCCGGGGACGCCGAAGGAGCCGTCGATGCGAAATCCACCGCAGCCCTGGCACGGCGTGGCGTGGCGTGACGTGGGGTGAAAGAGCTTGTCGCACCGGAGGCAGGTGCCCTCTGCGCTGGTCTAGTCGAGGCGGGCAACTCGGGTGTCTGCGCTGCTGCATCGCGTGCAGAACGCTTCCTAGGTCTTCATGGTTCTGGTGTACAGCAGATTCGCGAAATCGTTCCCCCCACCTCGATCCGCGGCGCTGCAGGCGGGCGCAAGGGCGCGGGCCTGGCCTGGGAGGCGCTGGTCCCTCGGGATCCGTGGCGTGACGGGTCAGGGGTCTCGGCGAAGCCACTGCCGCCCTTTCCCGGCTCGGAATCACATCCCCGAGCTCCGCCGGAGCGGCGGCCCTGATGCAGCCACGGGCCACGGCGCGCAGTGCGTAGGGGCGGGCAGTGTGCCTGGCGCTTCGGAAAAGGGAGCGTTCTGCGGGTGCGGCTGTGTGTGGATGTCCGTGTCAGGGGCGGGGGGGCGTCGTTCACTAAGAGGTCCTAACAAAGACTCTGCATGGATCGAGAGGTAACCAGGCAGGCGGCCTCAGTGGCCGATGTCGCATGCTTCGTAGCTCTTCAGCCCGACCGTCAGCAGGGGCGGCACGAGTGTGTGCATGTACCAGCTCAGGTCGGTGAAGTCGACCGAGTCAGGTAGACGCCGCCGGTTGATGGTCGGGATGAAGCTGCAGGTCATGCGGCCAGGAAAGAACAGGAGCTGACCGCCTGTGCTCGCCTCCCCGTGGTAGATGCAGGCCGAGGAAGGCTTCGTGGATGTCGTCGCGTCGTTCCCACCTGACGCGTAGGCGCCGAAAGCCGTGCAGCCACGCGATGGTGCGCTCGACGACCCACCGGTGCACCCCGAGCCCCGACCCATGAGGGACACCGCGGCGGGCGATCACCGGTTTGATGCCCAGGGCCCGAACGAGCCGACGGTATTTGTCGTGGTCGTAGCCGCGGTCGCCGAGGACCGCATCGGGCCGCCGCCGCGGCCGCCCGACCAGGCCGGCGATGGACGGGACCTTGGCGAGGAGCGGCAGCAGCTGCGTGACGTCGTTGCGGTTTCCGCCGGTCAGCGACACCGCGAGCGGGATGCCCTTCCCGTCGACGAGGACGTGGTGCTTGCTGCCCGGACGTGCGCGGTCGACCGGGCTGGGGCCGCTTTTGGGCCCCGCCGAGCAGCCCTCACATGGCTGGAGTCGATCACCGCCCAGGACCAGTCGAGCTGCTTCGCTGCCCGCAGCTTCGACAGCAGAACGACGTGGAGCCGGTCCCACACACCGGCCTCGTTCCACGCGGCGAGCCGCCGCCAGCACGTCACGCCGGACCCGAAGCCCAGCTCCTGAGGCAGGTACTCCCACTGAATGCCGGTGTGCAGCACGAACAGGATCCCGCACAGAGCCTGCCGGTCAGGAACCCTCGGCCGCCCCGCGACCAGCTTCGGACCCGGTTCCGGCAACAACGGCTCGATCAAAGACCACAGTGCGTCCGACACGATCCACGGACGGGAGTTCCTCTTCCCCACGAACAGAGCAACGAGCATCTGAGCCGACAGTCACAGCATCAGCGGCTTCTGTTAGGACCTCTAAGACGTCGTTTCTTATGGCTGTCCGAGCGGCATGAGAGCCTCCTGGCATGAGCTACGACCTTGCTGTCTGGGAAGGCGAGAGGCCGGCGGATGACAAGACCGCCGGCGAGGTCTTCGACGACCTGTACGACCGGTA
>NZ_RDBP01000037.1:1096342-1120392 GCF_008042045.1 Streptomyces sp. T39 | reverse complement strand
GACCCGGTGCGGGTGGCTGCGACGGCGGGGGTGGATGTGCGGACGGCGAACTGGCAGCGGGCCCGGCTGGTGACGATGCTCGGCCTGGACCGGGAGTCCGCGTCCCGGGCCTCCGGAGGCGTTGAGGTGACGACCGTGGCGACGTTCCGTCCGGCTGGCGCCGCGACCACGGTCTGCTCCACCGGGCTGGTGCCGGGGGCCGGGACCGCGGGCACCATCGCCGCCTGGTCGACAACCGTGATCCCGTCCAGCAGCCCAGCCTTCGCGGCCGCCGCCAGCAGTTCGGCCCGGGACGCGGACTCCCGGTCCAGGCCGAGCATCGTCACCAGCCGGGCCCGCTGCCAGTTCGCCGTCCGCACATCCACCCCCGCCGTCGCAGCCACCCGCACCGGGTCCGTGTGGACGGCGAGGGCGCGCAGCACGGCGAGGCGCTGCGGGGTCCGCAACCGGGCATCCCCCGCCGGAAGCGGCTGCGGCACCGTGTGCTTGTTCTTGATGTGCTTGCGGTGACGCTCCAGGGCGGTCATGCCGCCGGCCACCCCGTACGGCTCGGCGAGGGTTCCGTCCGGCATGACGGCGGTCGCCGCGGTGAGGCACTGCACCATGACGGGGCAGCCGAGGCACACGTCGATCGCGGCCTTCTGCCGGGCCCGGCGGGCGGTCTGGTGCTCGCCTCCGTCGTCCGTGGGGTCGGACCAGGCGTCGATCGACAGGCCGGGGTTGCCCGCGGCCTGGGTGGGCTGGTCGGGGTCGGGGGCGCAGCCGCGGTACCGGTAGTGCCGGTGGTCGGTGAGCATGTGGCGGGCTTCGCGTGCAGACAGGGGCGTGGGCATGGTCAGCCCTCCTCGTGCTGGTGTCGGGTGAGTGCGCTGTCGATGACGGTCTCGGCGGCCCGGAGGATGGTGTGTGGGGCGGTCACGGTGGCGAGTTGGTTGGTGAGGTGTTGCCGGTCGCGGTGGTGGGTGGCGGCGGTGATACGCGCTGCGGCGCGCTCCGTGGTGAGAGCGCGCCGCAGGGTCCGGTAGTGGTGGGCGGCGGCCGCGGTGAGGAGCAGCAGGGCGGCCGTCGCGTACGGGCGGTTGGTCACGGGTGCCTGCCGGGCCGGTACTTCTGGACGGGGACTGGCGGCAGCCGGCGTGCGATGCGGGCCGCCTCGTCGAGGGCCTTCCGGTCACGGGCCGCCTGCTCGTCCGCGCTCGGCATGGCCGGTGCGGGCCGGGAGCCGTCTGTCGCGTTGCGGCGGTCGCGGGTCCGGCGGGCGTTCAGCTCCACGGCGCACAGGAGCGCGACGGCGGCGAAGACGGGCCAGATCCAGGCCAGGTTGATGTCGCCCATGGCGGGCCTCCCAAAAGGGTGGTGGGTGGATCCCGCCGTGGGGTGCGGGGAGATGCGGTCAGGCGGCGATAGCGGCGTCGACAGCCGGGGCGTACCGGTCGAGCTCCTCGCCTGTGATGGCCTCGACCAGAGCGCAGACGAGGACCTCGGCTGCGTTCGGGGTGACAGCGTTTCCGTACTGGCGGACCTTGTCCCGCTTCGATCCGAGGACGACGTAGTTGTCCGCGAAGCTCATGGCCCGGCCAATCTCGTGAGGTTCGAGCATGCGGAAGAGGACGTCGTTGATGTCGAGCTCGCCGCGGACGAGGGCGTAGCGGTCGCGGGTGGTGAGCGCTCCGACCGGCTCGTGCACGGTCCGCGGGGCGCCGTTGCCGTAGTACGGGATGAGCATGTGCTCGGAGGTGCCGGCCGGGGCGACGAGGCCGTGGTGGTTCCCGGACGCGGTGACGGTGGCGAGGGACTCGGACACCGGGCGGGCGATGCTGCCGCCGCCGCGGAGCTCGGCGATGAACGGCAGCCAGGCGAGCCCGGTCTCGTTACGGGTGGTCATGGCCCGCAGTGGGGCGTGGGCGGACGCTGCACTCTTCCCCTCCCGGCCCTCAACCGGCACCAGGAGCGGCGGCACGGCCAGGGCCTTCGTCGCTGTGGTGGTCTGCGCGGTGAGCGGCGCGTCCACGGGCCACGTCCGGACGCCGGGCCGCCGCTCGAAGGTGTGGCCCGCGGCCTCCAGGGTGATCGGCCGGGCGAACTTCTTCAGGCCGGCCTCGATGCGGGCGATGGTTTTGTCCGCGAGGGGCTTGGCCCGGTCGCCGATCCGCTGCCCGGGGATGGACCAGTCGATCGCGGCAGCGGCGGGGAGCGCCTCGGGCTCGACGATCTGGTTCCGGCAGGTGGTGTTCGGGCACCGGTAGACGTACTGCTGCCGGTAGCGGCCCATGTCCCGACGGGGGTCCTTGAACACCTGCATGGCCTGGACGACCTTGTCGCATCCGGAGCACCAGGCCCGCGGGCGGAGCCACTTGTCCCAGTCCGGCGTCCGGCCGAGGCTCTCGTGCCAGTAACCGACGTACAGCCGGTCGCGGGACTGCGGCGCGGCGTGCACCGATCGCGGGTTTGCGTGCATGCTGTTGAGCGCGATGATCCGGGTGCGGTAGCCGAGCTTGTGGATCTCGCCGATCCACCGGTCCCACTGGTCCCAGGCACGCACGTCCGTGACGTTCTCGACGATGCCGGCCTTGACCAGGCCGCCGCGCTCCTGGACGCCGCGGAGGTACAGCGGCACCTCCTCCATCAGCGCCCGGGACTCCTCCTCCGCGGACGGCTCCTCGTCCTCCTCGGCTGCCGCCAGCAGGTCGAGCAGGCTGCCCTGCATCGCCCCGACGAAGTCCCGCTTCTTCCCCTTGGCCACGGACCAGTTCGTGCACTCCGGAGACGCCCAGAAGATGTCCGTCACCGGCCAGTCCCACACGGGCGCCTTACGGATGTCGCCCTGGTAGTGGTCGGTGGTCGGGAAGTTCGCGGCGTGGCTCTCGATGGCGAGACGCCAGTGGTTTGCGGCCCGCTCGACGCGGACACCGGGGACGGCGTGGACGCCCTGGGAGGAGCCGCCGGCGCCGCAGAACCAGTCCATGACTGTCAGGGCGGTGTCATCGCTTCTGTACATCAGGCGGCGTTCCTCTCGGTGCTCGTGGTGGCCTTGAGGGCGAGGATGCGGTCCGAGAGGAGCTGCCGGAACGGCATCCACGTCTGATCCGGGCCCTGCACCTGCTGGTCCAGGACGCCGTTCTTGTCCGCGTCCCCCTGGACCTGGACCAGGACCAAGCCGTTGTTCCAGCCGTCCTTGGCCTGGCTCATGAGCCGGTTCAGGTGCGCTGCCTTGTCGTCAGACGGAGGAGCCGCCGGAGCGGGCCCGCCCCGCTGCGCCGATCGGACAGCCTGGGGACGTGCTGCCGACTCGCGGTCCGCCCGCGTCGGCCCACCCAGCTCCGCTGCAAGCTCCGGGGTCAGCTCCACGCCAGGCTCCAGGATCTGGAGGTCGGACGACGTCCAGAGGTTGAGAGCCATACCGAACCGCATGCCAGCGTTCCGGATCGCGTCGCCGATGATCTCCTTGACGGCGTTCGCCCCGTCCTTGCCCTGGGCGTCGCCGTAGCCGATGCGGGTCACTCCGCAGACGGTCAACTTGATCCACATGGCGCGGTTGCCGTCGTACTGCGGAAGACCTACCTGGTCGAGTGCGAGCGGCTCCCAGTTCCAGAAGGGGTCGACGTTCAGCAGCCGGTTGGTTGCCTCCGCGTGACCGATGTAGGCCAGGCAGATATGGGCTTCGGTGACCTTCTGGTTGTTGCACTTCTGGCACCTGATCTCGGTGTGATTGCCGCACACCTTCGGCCAGGAGGACTGTCCCGTGCACGCCTTGCACCACGGCTGCGGCCGGTAGCGGATCTCCCGCCGGTCGAACGGCTCACGGAGCTTGTGCAGGGCCGCGGCCCTCTCCTCGCGGGTGTAGCCGAAGGTGGCCTGGTCTGCCTGCTCCAGCCTCTGTTCCAGGCGGCCAAGCAGGTCGTTGAGCTGGTTCGGGACGTGCTGGGTCTGACCCTCCGCCGTGCTGCTGGCGGGGGCCTCGGTGGCCGTGGCCATGAGGTCTCCTATATGACTGTGATGCGTGCCCGCACGTGCGGCCTGGTTGTCGGCGTCCAGACCGCCGGCGGCAGCAGGACTACTTGATCTCGATGCCGTACTTCGACAGCAGGAAAGACACACCCACCTGCAACGGGCGGGCCGTGAACCCCGCCTCGGCCGCACGCTCCCGGCCCGCCACCATCACCTGCTGGTACAGGTCATCGTTCGGACGGAGCTTGAGCACGACCATGTCGTCCTGGACGTCGGCCGGCCACGACAGCGGGAACGACGCGAAGTTGCCCGCCAGGTAGGCGGCCAGGCCCTCGTTGACGTCCTCCGTCGCAGACCGGCCCGCTGCCGCGGCGGCCTCACGGATCCGGTCCCGCACCTCGCGGGGCACGTTCGTGTTCCGGTCCTTGCCCTGCCCGACCGGCGTGCTGCTGCCGGCCGCGTATCGGCCCACCTGGTACTTGAACGTCAGGTAGTCCAGGGCCGCCTTTGTCGGTTCCAGGCCCATGTCCTTCACCTGCTGGCGCAGCGTGTCGTCCGGGGTGACGTTCAGGTTCTTCAGGACCTTGGGGACCGTGCCCCGTTCCCGGGCGGGGATGTGGGGCGTGTAGGAGCCGTTGACGGTGAGGTCGAAGCCCTCGTTGACGATGTCGGTCAGCGAGTCGCCGGCCGCCTTCGCCGCGGCGTGGAGCTCGTCGCGCAGGGCCTCGGGGACGGCGATGGCCATGTTCTTGCCGCTGGAGATGGCGGGCTTGATGAGGGCCCAGCCGCCGGGGGCGAGGACGGTGTCGACGGCCTGGGCGAGCTGGGGGGCGCCGTTCTCGGACAGGAAGGCGGACGCTTGGGTGAGCTGGCGGCGCAGGTCGTTGTTGGTGGGCACCGTGCGGGGTCCTCTCGGTGGGCGCCCGTTCCGGTGGCGGTTCGGCGGGCGCGTGGGGGCGATTGCCACGCCATTCTCCTCTGCTCGACATGGTGCGCGCCATGGGGTAGGGGGTGTGCGCGCTGCCGGGTTGTCCCGACAGGAAGAACAATACCGTCTAACCCATTGTCTTGGCAATGAGTTTCCGGGTAAGGTTCCCCATGAAGACGCCACCACAGCGCGGGGAGCACACCATGAAGCACACAGGACGGCAGACCACCCACCGGACCCTCACCGACCTGTACCGCTCCCTCGACCGCCGCCACGCCGTCACCATCACCTACCTCGACGACAACGGCGACGAGACCCTCCGCACCATCGAGCCCTTCGACATCCGCACCACCAAAGCCGGCCGCATCCAGGTTCGTGCCATGTGCCGCCTCCGCGGCGACGCCCGCTCCTTCGACCTCGCCCGCATCACCGCCTACACCTGCCACCGCATCGCGTTCGTCCTCGACCGCGAGGAGGCAACGACCCCCGCCGAACAGGTCATCGTGGTCCGCAGCACCGCACAGCTCATCGCCCGCGAACTCGGCCGCGACTACCTCCCCACCCGCCGCATCACCCGCGACCAGACCACCCTCGCCGCCTAGGAGACCGCCATGCGCATCGTCGTCGAGATGACCGCCACCGAAGCCGACGCTGTACAGCGCGACCTCGACGACATCGACTTCGCGAAGATCAGCCCCGACAGCGAACGGCTCCACAACCTCCTCGAAGTCTCCCGACCCGCCCGCACCCGCACATGACAAAGGGCCACCTCCCGACACCGGGTGGTGGCCCTGCACATACGCCGCTCAAGACGCGGACAGCGTAGCCCAAGCCCAGACCACACCTCAACCCCCGGCAACACCAGCCCCCTTACCGCAGGACACTCAACCCATGCCCACACGACGCGAGCCCGCACAGGACGCCCTCGACGGCATGCCCACCCGACCACGCCGCTGGTGCCGCCGCTGTGGAAAGCCACTTGAGGCCAGCATCTCGGTCGCCCGCGGATACGGCCCCGAATGCGACCCCGACACCCGCACCGGCCGCCACGACAACCACACCCCCGACCAAGACGCGATCCCCGGAACATGAGGAGCTGACATGACTGCGAAGACCACCCTGCGAGGCAAGTGCCGAGTCTGCGGACGGGAGTACAAGCTCACCCGCGCCGGCTTCCTTCCCCGTCACTGGGCCCGAGACGACGACGGAAGAGCCTCCGCCGGGCTCCCCGACTGCCGAGGAGTCGGCATGGGGCCTTCCGGACCCCTCAGCGCCGAGGACTAGAAGGCGGCCCCGCGTACGTGCGAAGTGACCGCGGGGCCGCCCCAAGCGCGTGTCCTGTCACGACGCCACGACTGACGCTCCCACGCCCTGCCCGTCCACGCCCGCCAGCACATCCGCCAACGGCTCCACGTCGACCGCCCGGCGCAACTGCTCCATCGTCGTCGGCAGAGGTTCCCAGCCGAACTCCCCGGCCATGATCCAGTTCAACGCCTCCACCCCCCGCGCATACGCCATCCGCAGACCCTGCGCCCGGATCGTGATCCCAGCCGGCCCCGCCTTCGACGCCTGCAACGTCACCCACAAAGCCGACCGGCCACCCTCCAGCGGCAGCGCGTCCACCAGCCCGTCACGGGTCTCCAGCCACCGCTGGACCGCCACCCGCGTACCCTCACGCAGCCCGTACCACGACACCTCCGGCAACGGCGGCAAAGCAGCCACCGCCGCCTCCACCCGGCGCCGCGTCGCCTCCGACCGGGCCTCCAACCGGCCCGCCAGCACAGCCTCCACCGACGACCGGTGCACCTCCGCCAACGCGGCGATCTCATCCACCCGATCCACCGGCCGCTGCCCCCGCCGCCGCACCCGCACAGCCACCAGACCATCCGCCAGGTCACCCATCCGCAGCGCCGCCAGCTCCCCCGACCGGCACCCCGTGTCCAGCACGACCGCGACCATCGCCAGCAGACGCGACCGGTCCGCCACCGTCAGGTGCAGACCCTCCCGCTCCAGCGGACCATCCCCCGCCGCCGACACCAGCCGGCGGTACAGTGCGGCCTGCGCCCTCGGATCCACAGTCGGCTTCAGCTCCACCCGGTTCAGCACCGGCAGCAGAACCGATCCGCCCGGCACCACCAGATCCGCCACCACCCCCAGACTCGTGCGCAGCACCTGCTTCGACGCCAACGGCAACGGCTTTCCGTGGTCCTTCTCCCACCGGCGCAGATCCCCCGCCACCGCCAGCTGCCAGAACGCCTCCAGCTGCTCGTCCTCGAACAGCCGGCGCGGCGACTTCCTCGAAAGGACGGCTTCCGGGACGCTGCCGACCGCCCGGTCGTACATGCCGACCAGCGCCCACAACTGCCGGGCCCGCACGTCCGACACCAGCACCGGCAGGCCGCCGGCACCGCGGATCGGCTCCCGCCCCTCCCACGCCTGCGGGTCCTTCGGCGCGACCCGCTCCACCGCCGCAGCCACACCCCGCACCGACGCATACCGGTAGCTCACGCCCGCTCCTCGCGCCGCTTCGCCTGCACCCTCAGCCAAGGATTCTCCGCCCGCGACTGGGCCCGGTCCAGGTACTCCCGCTTCACCACCGCGGACCCGGGCTTCCACCGGCCCTGCTTCGTCGGGTCCCCGCCAACGGCCGCAATGGCCTGAGCTCCGCCGCGGCGCAGCCCGTGCGCGGTGATCTGCTGCCAGTTCTTCGCCCCTGCACGGTGCGCGCGGCCGCGGACCCAGTCGTTGATGGCGTCACCGGTCACGTAGTTCCCGCGCTCGGTCGCAACAGATCGGTTCTGCAGCGTGCCGCGGGACGTGAGCGCCCGGAAGAACGCCCCCTCGCTCACCCCGAGACGGTGCAGCACAGTCAGCCAGTCCCGGACCGCGGCCACCGGGTCAAGCAGGGGATCCGGGTCCGCGGTCGGCGGAGGAGATCGCGGAGTTCTGCTCGGCGACGTACGGGGTGACGTTCCCGCTGCTGGAGAAGGCCGAGGTGAACGGGGCCGGCCGGCACCCGCTCTACGCGGAGCTGACGCGGACGGCGGACGCCGGCGGCGAGGCCGGTGACGTGCAGTGGAACTTCGAGAAGTTCCTCGTCTCCCCGCAGGGCGAGGTGACGCGCTTCCGGCCGCGCACGGAGCCGGAGGCGCCGGAGGTCGTGGCGGCCGTCGAGGCGCTGCTCGCCGCCTGAACCGGCGGCGCCCGGGGCACGGGCGCCGTGCGACGACGGCGCCCCCCGGCACGGCCGGGGGGCGCCGTCGTGCCGGGCCGGTCAGCGGATGGGCATGCCCGCCAGGGTGCGGGCGATGACCAGGCGCTGGATCTCGCTGGTCCCCTCGAAGATCGTGTAGATCGCCGCGTCGCGGTGCATGCGCTCGACCGGGTACTCCCGGGTGTAGCCGTTGCCGCCGAGGATCTGGATGGCCTGCGCGGTGACCTTCTTGGCCGTCTCGCTGGCGAACAGCTTGGACATGGAGCCCTCGGCCGAGGTGAACGGCTTGCCAGCGGTCGCCATCCAGGAGGCGCGCCAGACCAGCAGCCGCGCCGCGGGGCGCCGTCGTGCCGGGCCGGTCAGCGGATGGGCATGCCCGCCAGGGTGCGGGCGATGACCAGGCGCTGGATCTCGCTGGTCCCCTCGAAGATCGTGTAGATCGCCGCGTCGCGGTGCATGCGCTCGACCGGGTACTCCCGGGTGTAGCCGTTGCCGCCGAGGATCTGGATGGCCTGCGCGGTGACCTTCTTGGCCGTCTCGCTGGCGAACAGCTTGGACATGGAGCCCTCGGCCGAGGTGAACGGCTTGCCAGCGGTCGCCATCCAGGAGGCGCGCCAGACCAGCAGCCGCGCCGCGTCGATCTGTGTGCGCATGTCGGCGAGCTGGAAGGCGACGCCCTGGTTGTCGATGATCGGGCGGCCGAACTGCTCACGGGTCTTCGCGTACTCGAGGGCCTCCTCGTACGCGGCGCGGGCCGTGCCGACGGCCATGGCGCCGACGGCCGGGCGGGACGCCTCGAAGGTGGCCATGGCGGCGTTCTTGACCCGCTCGCCGCCCGTCCTGGCGCGCTCGCGGGCCCGTGCCAGGCGCTCGTCGAGCTTCTCCTTGCCGCCGAGCAGACAGTGGCCGGGCACCCGGACGTTCTCCAGGACGACCTCGGCGGTGTGCGACGCACGGATGCCGTGCTTCTTGAACTTCTGGCCCTGGGACAGTCCGGGGGTGGCGGGGGGCACGATGAAGGAGGCGTGCCCCTTGGAGCCGAGCTCCGCGTCGACGGACGCGACGACGACGTGGACGTTGGCGATGCCGCCGTTCGTGGCCCAGGTCTTGGTGCCGTTCAGCACCCACTCGTCCTTGGCCTCGTCGTAGACGGCGCGGGTGCGCATGGCCGACACGTCGCTGCCCGCGTCGGGCTCGGAGGAGCAGAAGGCGGCGACCTTGACGTCGTCGGCGTCGCCGTACATCTGGGGGATCCAGGTGCCGACCTGCTCGTCGGTGCCGTTGGCGATGACGCCGACGGCCGCGAGGCCGGTGCCGACGATCGACAGGGCGATGCCGGCGTCGCCCCAGAACAGCTCCTCCATCGTCATCGGGATGCCGAGGCCGGTGGGGTCGAAGAACTGCTGGGCGTAGAAGTCGAGGGAGTAGATGCCGAGCTTCGCCGCCTCCTGGATGACGGGCCAGGGCGTCTCCTCGCGCTCGTCCCACTCGGCCGCGGCGGGGCGCATGACGTCCTTCGCGAAGCCGTTCAGCCACTCACGGACCTGCTTCTGGTCCTCGTTGAGATCGAGCGTGAACTCAGCCATGTCCCCTCCAGCACTATGGCGCCGACCAGCGCGTTACTTGCGGTAACGACGAGTCTGTTACCGATGAGTAGCACCTGTCAACCGAGGCGGCCGGATGACCGGTCGCGGCAGGTGGGTGTTACCTTGCGCGTCACGCATTCGCAAGGGCGGGGAGACACGGACATGGAGACCACGCAGCAGCAGCGGTCGGCGGACGACCGGCGCCGGGAGCTGCTCGAGGCGGCGGACCGGGTCGTGCTCCGGGACGGTCCGCAGGCGTCCATGAACGCGATCGCCGCCGAGGCGGGCATCACCAAGCCCATCCTCTACCGGCACTTCGGCGACAAGGGCGGACTGTACCGCGCCCTCGCCAAGCGTCACACGGACGCGCTGCTGCGTGCGCTCCAGGTGGCCGTGGACGCCCCGGCCGACCGGCGCGAGCGGGTCGCCGGCACGCTCGACACCTACCTCGCGGCCATCGAGGCGCGGCCGCAGGTGTACCGCTTCCTCATGCATCCGGCCGAGGGCGCGTCGAACTCCTCCGAGCAGGGCTTCGACGTCGGGCTCCACTCCGCTCCCCTGCTGCGCCGCCTCGGCGAGGAACTGGGGAAGGTCGTCGCCGACCGCGTCGACCTCGGCCCCGCCGGCGACATGGTGGCCCGGATGTGGGGCCACGGGATCGTCGGCATGATGCACGCCGCGGGCGACTGGTGGCTCGGCGAACGCCCGTGCACGCGGGCGGAGCTGGTGGAGAGCCTGACCGACCTGCTCTGCGGCCGGCTCTTCGACGCGCCCGACCGGCAGGGCGGCCCGGGCTTCTGACCGGCCCCGGTGCATGACGCGCCGACCGCCTCTCCTGCCGCCGGCCGGGCGTCAGCGCTCCCGGAGGAGGGCCAGGCGCTCGTCGGTGGACCAGGACGACTTGCGTGCCGCGCGGGCCAGCCGGGAGCGGCGCCGCGCGGACAGGCGGTCGGCGTAGACCAGGCCGTCCAGGTGGTCGCACTCGTGCTGGAGGCAGCGGGCGAAGAATCCCGTGCCCTCGATCCGGACGGGGCTGCCGTCCATGCGGACACCCTCGACGACGGCGCGGTCGAACCGCTCGGTGGGCGCCTCCAGACCCGGCAGGGACAGGCAGCCCTCGGGTCCGCGCACGGTGACGCCGTCGGCCTCGGCCAGGCGCGGGTTGACGACGTGCCCGAGGTGGCGGACGTCCTCGTCGTCCGGACAGTCGTACACGAACACCCGCAGCCCCACGCCGACCTGGTTCGCCGCGAGGCCGACCCCCTGGGCCGCGTACATGGTGGCGAACATGTCCTCGACCAGGCGCGCGAGGTCCGCGCCGAAGTCGGTGACGGGCTCGCAGGGGGCGTGCAGCACGGGATCGGCGAGCAGGCTCATGGGCCTGACCAGTCCGGAACTGCCGGGGATCGGCCGGTTTCGCATGGCGCCAGCCTACGTTCCGGTGTGACCTCCACCTTTCCGACGGTGCCGCGGTACGGCGGCCGGAGAAGACATCGATAGGCTGAGTGCGGACCGATGCAAGGAGGATCAAGGACGATGTCAGGCAACTCGGAGCTGACGCCGCGAGCCAAGCTGGCCGTGACGGCGGGCAAGGCCGCGGCCGCGGTGTCGCGTGCCGCCGGGCGCGGCAGCGGATCGGTGATCGGCGGCCGGGTGGCGCTGAAGCTCGACCCCGACCTGCTGGGGCGGCTGGCGCAGCACCTGGACGTGGTCCTCGTGTCGGCCACCAACGGCAAGACCACCACCACCCGGCTGATCGCCGAGGCGCTGCGCGCGGCCGGCCCGGTCGTCTCCAACGCCCTCGGCGCCAACATGCCCGCGGGCATCACCTCGGCGCTGGCCGGCGGCTCGGACGCCCGGTTCGGCGTGATCGAGGTCGACGAGAAGTACCTCGCCGGAGTCGCGCGCGACGTGACCCCGAAGGCCATCGCGCTGCTCAACCTCTCCCGCGACCAGCTCGACCGCGCGGCCGAGACCCGGATGCTGGCCGAGAAGTGGCGCGAGGGCCTCGCCGGCGCGAAGGCGACCGTCATCGCCAACGCCGACGACCCGCTGGTCGTCTGGGCCGCCTCCTCGTCGCCGAACGTCGTGTGGGTGGCCGCCGGGCAGGAATGGAAGGACGACGCCTGGTCCTGCCCGTCCTGCGGCGGTGTGATGCAGCGCCCCGGGGACGACTGGTTCTGCGGCGAGTGCGGCTTCCGCCGCCCCGCGCCCAGCTGGGTGCTCAGCGGCGACCACGTGCTCGACCCGCACGGCAGCGCCTGGCCGATCCACCTCCAGCTGCCGGGACGCGCCAACCGGGCGAACGCCGCCACGTCGGCCGCCGTCGCCGCCTGCTTCGGCGTGCCGCCGCAGGTCGCGCTGGAGCGCATGTACCAGGTGCAGGCGGTGGCCGGCCGGTACGACGTGGTCTCGTTCCTGGGCCGTGACGTGCGGCTGCTGCTGGCGAAGAACCCGGCCGGCTGGCTGGAGACGTTCTCCCTGATCGACCCGCCGCCGACGCCGGTGATCCTCTCCGTCAACGCCCGCGGCGCCGACGGCACCGACACCTCGTGGCTGTGGGACGTGGACTACACCCGGCTCGCCGGCCACCCGATCTACGTGATCGGCGACCGCAAGCTCGACCTGGCGGTGCGCCTGGAGGTCGCGGGCCTCGACTTCCGGGTCTGCGAGAGCGTCGACGAGGCCGTGCAGTCGGCGCCGGGCGGGCGGATCGAGCTCATCGCCAACTACACCGCCTTCCAGGACGTACGCCGCCGGGTCGGCAACTGAGCAGCGGACGGACGAAAAGGACCATGAGAATGAGCGACAGCAGCCTCCGTCTGGTGTGGGTCTACCCGGACCTGCTCAGCACCTACGGCGACCAGGGCAACGCCCTCGTCGTCGAGCGCCGCGCCCGGCAGCGCGGTCTCGACGTGATGCGGATCGACGTGCGCAGCGACCAGCCGGTGCCGACGTCGGGCGACATCTACCTGATCGGCGGCGGCGAGGACCGGCCGCAGCGCCTCGCGGCCGAGCGGCTGCGCCGCGACGGCGGGCTGAGCCGCGCGGCGTCGAACGGCGCGATCATCTTCTCGGTGTGCGCCGGCTACCAGATCCTCGGCCACGAGTTCATCAACGACCTCGGCGAGCGGGAGCCGGGCCTCGGGCTGATCGACGTGATCTCCACCCGCGGCGAGGGCGAGCGCTGCGTCGGCGACGTCCTCGCGGACATCGACCCGCAGTTCGGCCTGCCGCAGCTGACGGGCTTCGAGAACCATCAGGGCATCACCCACCTCGGCCCGACCGCGCGCCCGTTCGCGCGGACGGTCATCGGACGGGGCAACGGCACCGGCGACGGCACCGAAGGCGCCTACAACGACACGGTGTTCGGGACGTACATGCACGGTCCCGTGATGGCCCGCAACCCGCAGATCGCGGACCTGCTGCTGAAGCTGGCCCTCGATGTGAACGCCCTGCCGCCGACCGACGACCGCTGGTACGAGGCGCTGCGCGCCGAGCGGATCGCCTCGGCGACTCAGCCGGCCTGAGGCCCCGCCGGACACTCCTCGGCACCGCTCGCGGGCGGTGCCGAGGAGTGTCCGGGGAGCCGTCCGGAGCGTGTCCGGGAGCTGTCCGGGGGGCTTTGCGGAGGCCGCCCCGAGTCCGTTCCGGGGCCCAGACGAGAGGCCCTCTCGCTCACCCGAGCACCCATTCCGACGGCCCTTCGCTCACCTGAGCGAGGGGCCGTTCGGCCGGGTCCCACCAGGCGGACGCCGGTTTAGGAACGGGCCCCGCGCGCCGGTAGGGTGACAGGGATCCAACCGGACGACGTGGTCCGGGAGTCGGCCCACGTAGTAAAGGTTTCCGGGCTATGCGCATTGGTGTGCTCACCTCCGGCGGCGACTGCCCCGGTCTGAACGCCGTCATCCGTTCCGTCGTGCACCGTGCCGTCGTCGACCACGGCGACGAGGTCATCGGGTTCCACGACGGCTGGAAGGGCCTCCTGGAGTGCGACTACCGCAAGCTCGACCTCGACGCGGTGGCCGGCATCCTCGCCCGCGGCGGCACGATACTCGGCTCCTCGCGGGTGCAGCCCGCGCACCTGGTCGACGGTGTCGAGCGGGCGAAGGGCCACGTGGCCGACCTCGGCCTCGACGCGATCATCCCGATCGGCGGCGAGGGCACCCTCAAGGCCGCGACCCTGCTGTCGAACGCGGGCCTGCCGATCGTGGGCGTGCCGAAGACCATCGACAACGACATCGCCTCGACCGACGTCACCTTCGGCTTCGACACGGCCGTCGGCGTGGCCACCGAGGCGCTGGACCGGCTGAAGACCACCGCCGAGTCGCACCAGCGCGTGCTGATCGTCGAGGTCATGGGCCGCCACACCGGCTGGATCGCGCTGCACTCGGGCATGGCCGCGGGCGCCCACGCGATCGTCGTGCCGGAGCGGCCGTTCGACATAGAGGAACTGACCGCCATGGTCGGGGAGCGCTTCGAGAAGGGGAAGAAGTTCGCCATCGTGGTCGTCGCCGAGGGCGCCAAGCCCCGTGAGGGCTCGATGCAGTGGGACGAGGGCGGCAAGGACATCTACGGCCACGAGCGCTTCGCCGGTGTGGCCCGGCAGCTGTCCGTGGAGCTGGAGCACCGGCTCGGCAAGGAGGCCCGCCCGGTCATCCTCGGCCATGTGCAGCGCGGCGGTACGCCGACGGCGTACGACAGGGTGCTGGCGACCCGCTTCGGCTGGCACGCCGTGGAGGCGGTGCACCGGGGCGAGTTCGGGATGCTCACCGCGCTGCGGGGCACCGACATCACGATGGTGCCGCTGGCCGAGGCGACGCAGACGCTGAAGACCGTGCCCGCCGACCGCTACGCCGAGGCGGAGTGCGTGCTCTGACCCGGACGGCCGTCCGACGACGTGCCCCCGGCCGCGACCGCGGCCGGGGGCACATCTAGTCTGGTCCGGACAACAGGCACGAATCGGGAAGCCCTCGGGGAGTACGCAGATGGACCACAGCGGGCACGGCATGACCATGGATCTGCCGCCGTTCACGCTGGGACGGGGGCTGGCGTTCTCGCCCGATCCCTTCTTCCTCGTCGGCTGTCTGCTGGCCCTCGGCCTCTACGCCTGGGGTGTCGTTCGGCTCCGCAGACGCGGCGACGCCTGGCCGGTGAGCCGGACCGTGCTGTTCACCGCGGGTGTGCTGAGCGTGGCGCTGGTGATGTGCACCAAGCTGAACGACTACGGCATGGTCATGTTCAGCGTGCACATGGTCCAGCACATGGTGATCAGCATGCTCTCGCCGATCGTGCTGCTGCTCGGCGCCCCGATCACCCTGGCGCTGCGCGCGCTGCCGGTCGCGGGACGCGGCCGCAAGGGGCCGCGCGAGCTGCTGCTGATGCTGCTGCACAGCCGCTACATGCGGGTGATCACGCATCCGGTGTTCACCATCCCGCTGTTCATCGCGAGCCTGTACGGGCTGTACTTCACGCCGCTGTTCGACTTCCTGATGGGCTCGAAGCCGGGTCACATCGCGATGATGCTGCACTTCCTCGCCGTGGGGCTGGTGTTCTTCTGGCCGATCATGGGCGTGGACCCGGGGCCGCACCGGCCCGGTTACGTGATGCGGATGCTGGAGCTCTTCGCCGGCATGCCGTTCCACGCGTTCTTCGGCATCGCGCTGATGATGGCCACCGAACCGATGGTGAAGGCGTACGAGAACCCGCCCGCCTCGCTGGGCATCGACGCGCTCTCCGACCAGAACGCGGCCGGCGGCATCGCCTGGGCGTTCAGCGAGATCCCGTCGGTGCTGGTGCTCCTCGCCCTGGTCTTCCAGTGGTACCGCTCCGAGCAGCGCGTCGCCAAGCGGCGCGACCGCGCCGCGGACCGTGACGGGGACAAGGAGCTGGAGGCGTACAACGCGTACCTCGCCTCGCTCCAGGCGCGCAGCAGCCGCTGACGCCGCTCGGCTCCGCCGGTGCCCGGGGGCGCCGGTGAGGCCCGGGGAGTAGCGCCGGGGCCGTCCGGGGGGCGACCATGGTCCCGACGGTCCCCGCCGTCGGAGGAGGGCGCAGATGTCCGGTTCGACGAAGACGATGGGAGTGCTGACCGTCGGGGCCCTGGTGCTCGTGACGGCGTACACCGCGGCACTCGGCAGCAACGGCTGGCTGTGGTTCGGCTGGGTCGTGCTCGGCCTGACGACGATCGGTGTGGTGTCCTCGCGCCGCACCTGAGCACGGCGGTCCCGCCCGCGCCCCGGCGGGGGCGGGACACCGGCGGCGGTCAGAAGCGGAAGAGCGCGCCGGTGGCCGTCGACAGCTCACAGGCGTTGGCGAAGGTCTTGTGCCAGGCGGTCGGTCTGCCGCGCCACGCCCCGGTGGCACTCACCGTCACGGGGTCGTACTGCTTGGTGCACGGGTGCGGGTCGCCGGAGAGCCGGTCGAGATCGCCGCGGGCGGCGTCCAGGGCGGCGCAGGCGCCGGCCGCGTCCGGGTGCGGGCCGCTCGGCTCGGGGCTGCAGTGCAGCAGGACACCGCGGATCCAGGAGCTCTCCGCTCCGGACACCGTCAGGAACAGCCCCCGGGGCGGGGCGGGCTTCTCGGCCGCGGACACGGCGGCCGCCGTGTCCGGTGCGGGCGACGCCGCGGCCGCCGGGACGGCGGCGGCGACGGCGAGGAGTGCCGTCGCGGCGAGGGCTGCGGTGCGGTGCATCCGGTGCTCCTGGCAGGGGAAGCCGGCTCACGGCCGGGCGAGGGGGCGGATCTGATCCGTGGGCGGTGCCCGGCGGACAAGGAACCGTCACCGCCCGGCGCGGCGCAACGCGCCGCGCCGGGCGGTGGTGCGAACGAATACGCCGGATTGGTCCGTACGGCCGTCCCTGCCGGTCCTCCCGCCGCCCACCCGCCCGCCGCCGTCCGGTCCGCCCGCCGCGGGTGGACGCAGTGCCGGCGGCCCCCCCGGCCACCCCCTGCGCACGCGCGACGTCAGTGGGTGTGTCCGTCGCCCTCCCGGTCCGTGCCGTGGCCGGGCTCCTCCTGCTTGCCGGGCGCGACGGCCCCGTCGGTGGTGACCGTGAAGGCCGCGGTGCGGACCGTGTCCTCGTGACGGAAGTCGAGGAACAGCCGGTACGAGCCCTTGGAGGGGGCGGTCGCGGAGAAGGAGATCTCGGGACCGGGCCGGGTGGCACCGTCCCCGGGCTCCCCGCCCGGGTGGACGTGGAGATAGGCGAGGTCCCCCGCGCGGAGCGCCACCAGGTGCCCGTAGGCGCCGAGATACGGCTGGAGATCGGTGACCGGCCTGCCGTCCCTGCTGACACTCAGCGTGAGCTCCCGGGACGTTCCCGGACTGAGGGACCCCTTCAGCGTGACCTCGTACCCGTCGACCCTCGCCGTGGTGGACGGGCGGGGAAGCGGGGCCGGGTCGGCGGCGCCGGAGACGGCGAGGTCGGCGCCGAGGGTCAGGCCCTCGGGGGCGCCCGTACGCGGCACGAAGTCGGCGAACACCCGGTAGCCGCCGGCCTCGGGCAGGGCGACCGGGGTGGACCAGGTGCCGTCGGCGGCGCGCCGCGGGTGGAGGTGGCGGTAGGTGGAGAGGTCGCGCGAGGCGACGATCAGGTGGAGTTCCTTGCCGTGTTCGCGGCGGTAGTCGGTGACCGTGCGACCGGTCCGGTCGTCGGTCACCGTGAAGCGCAGTTCGGACGGGCGGTCGGCGGTGATGCGCTGGGTCCGCAGGTCGAGGGTGAAGCCCTGGTCGGAGATCGTGAGGCCGCCCGGTACCGCCGCCGCGCCGTGTTCGCCGGTGTGCGCCGTCCCGGTCTCCCGGCCCGCTTCCGGCTGCCCCTCGGGGCGGTGGACGGTGTGCTGCGGCGGCTCGGCCTCGGCGACGACGGGGCCGACGCCCTGACCCACGCCGTACGCCGTCCCGAAGGCCGCGGCGAGCGCGGCCGCGAACGCCGTGATCCTGGCACCGGTCCTCATGACCCACTCCTCGCTCGGAGCCGCTCCTCTCGCGGCCCATGCCCCAACCATACCCCCTGGGGGTATGACGTCAAGGCAGGAAACCGCACGTGGTATACACCTGAGGGGTATACGGGGCCGATGGCCGCCGCGACCTGCGGTTACGGCTGCTTCACCGAGTCGAGATGCGCGAAGACCACCACGTTCTCCTTGTAGTCCTTGGCCTTGCGGTCGTACTCGCCGCCGCAGGTGATCAGTCTCAGCTGCGCGTCCGGGGTGTCCGCGTACACCCGCTCGTTCGGGAACGACGCCTTGCTGAAGTTCTCGACCGAGTCGACGACGAAGGTCGCGACGGAGCCGTCCGCACGCGCGATGTCCACCGTGTCGCCGGCCTTGAGCGTCGGCAGCAGCAGGAAGACCGCCGGCCCGGTCCTGGTGTCCACGTGACCCGCCACGATCGAGGCGCCCACTTCACCGGGGGTGACCCCTTCCTGCCACCAGCCGACCAGGTTGCGGTCGTCGGGCGGAGGGGCGTCGAGCATCCCGGACGCGCCGACGGACAGGCCCATGAAGGGCGCGTCGACCGCGATCCGGGGGATCCTGATCCGCTCCGGTTCGGACCTCGTCAGGGAGAGCGGTTCCACGACGGGGGTCGCCCGGCTCTCGGCGGCCGCGTCGGGGGCCGCCGGATCCACGGGGGGCCTGCTCGCGGGCGCGGAGGCGACGGGCCCGGCGGAGGGCTTGGCGTCGGTGGTGGTGCCGAAGGAGTTGTAGATCAGCAGGAAGCCGAGGAGCGCCGCCACCGCGGGCCCGAGCAGGGCACGGGCGAGCGAGCGGGAGGTGACGGGGGGCTGCGGGGAGGAGTGGTGCGGGGCCATGCGGACGTCGTACCTTTCGCTGCCGGAAGGGGATGCCTGGGGGTGAACGGACGTCGCGGCCGCCGTCCGGAAGGACGACGACCGCGACAAGGGCGTCCTCGGGGAGCGATCAGGCGGCGGTGCCGCTCACACCGCGGCGGCGCATCACCATCGCGCCGGCGCCGATGCCGCCGAGCAGCAGGACCGCGCCCGCGGCGAGACCGCCGCCGGAGAGGGCCGTGCCGCCGCCACCGGTGTGCACGCCGCCCTTGGGCTTGTCGTGCTTCCAGGACTTCTCCTCGTCGCCCGACTCCTTCTGCCACGTGCCGGAGCCGGACGACTCCTTCTGCCACGCTCCGGAGCCGGTCGACTCCTTGCCCTCGCGGGCCGTCTCGTCACCCGACACATCGGCCAGCGCGCCACCACCGGCGTGGACGCCGCCGTGCGGCTTGTCGTGCTTCCAGGACTTCTTCTCGCCGTCCGACTTCTCCTCGCCGTCCTTGCTCCAGTCGTCACCCGACACACCGGCCAGCGCACCGCCGCCGGTGTGCACACCGCCGTGCGGCTTGTCGTGCTTCCAGGACTTCTTCTCGCCGTCCGACTTCTCCTCGCCGTCCTTGCTCCAGTCGTCACCCGACACACCGGCCAGCGCGCCACCGCCGGTGTGCACACCGCCGTGCGGCTTGTCGTGCTTCCAGGACTTCTTCTCGCCGTCCGACTTCTCCTCGCCGTCCTTGCTCCAGTCGTCACCCGACACACCGGCCAGCGCGCCACCGCCGGTGTGCACACCGCCGTGCGGCTTGTCGTGCTTCCAGGACTTCTTCTCGCCGTCCGACTTCTCCTCGTAGCCGGAGGTGTCGGAGTCCTCCTTGGAGTGCGTGCCGCTGCTGGACGACGCGTCCTTGCCGGTGTCGTCCGTGAGGGCCATGGCGTACGCGGCCGGTCCCGAGACCGTGAGGGCCGCCGTGGCGACGGCCGAGGCAAGCAGAATGCGGGCAGAGCGCATGGTGGAGCCTTTCCTTTCGTCGCGGCTGCGCGAGCCGGCATGTCGTCGGCTCATCGGATCGCAGGGGCGACGTGAATCACCGTCAGCCCGATACCGGGAGCGCACCACCGGAGCGTGCGGCATCCGGGTCACGGTGTGGGCTCCCCGAGTGACGCGACATCACTTTTCACCCGGCCGACCCCACGCCGCGCCGCGGCGATGTTTGACGCCGGACCGCGCCGGTCCGCCCCGTCCCCTCCGGCACGTCCGCGCCCGCCGGACGGCGCCGGGGCCGGGGGCGGGCGCCACGGATATGGACCGGTGATCAGGCAACCCTTTGGCCCTGTGGAAAGGGCCATGGAGGGGGCAAGGTGGAAGGACCCTGAACATCGCGGAGGTTCCTCGTGAGTGTCGCGTTCCTGCTCACCACCCTGATCGTGGTGGTGACCCCGGGCACGGGCGTGGTGTACACGCTCGCCGCCGGGCTGTCCCACGGCCGGCGGGCGGGTGTCGTCGCCGCGTTCGCCTGCACCGTCGGGATCGTGCCCCATCTGCTGGCCACGGTCACCGGGCTGGCCGCGCTGCTGCACACCAGCGCCGTGGCCTACGAGACGGTGAAGTACCTGGGCGTCGCCTACCTGCTGTACATGGCGTGGGCGACGCTGCGGGACAAGGACGCGCTCGTCCTGGAGCGGGAGACCGCGCCCCCGCCCGCCGGCCGGGTCATCGTCTCGGGGGTGCTCATGAACCTGCTCAACCCGAAGCTCACCCTGTTCTTCGTCGCCTTCCTGCCGCAGTTCGTCCCCGGCGGCGGACACGGTTCGGCACGGGACCTGCTCGCCCTCGGCGGCGTCTTCATGGGCATGACCTTCGCCGTGTTCACCGCGTACGGCCTGTGCGCGGCGGCCGTGCGGCACCGCGTGCTCGCGAGGCCGCGGGTGACGGCCGGCCTGCGCCGGGTGTTCGCCGCGAGCTTCGTGGGCCTGGGCGCCCGGCTGGCGGTGGCGTGACCATGCGCTTCCGCCACGCCGACGTCATCTGGTCCGACCACCCCCGGCTCACCGCCGGCGCGCTGAGCGCCTCCGGTGTCGACGCGGCCGCCGACGCCGGTGCCGTCGTCGACGCCCACACCGCCCGCGCCGCGGCACGGCTGGCGGACGCCACCGAGAGCGAGTTCCCCGAAGTGCTGGCCTGGCGGCGGACGTTCGCGTCCATGGGTCTGCGGCCGACGCAGTACCGGTGCGCGTCGGAGTCACTGCTGAGACGGCTCCGGAAGACCGGCACCCTGCCGCGCATCCACCCGGTCGTCGATCTGTGCAACGCGATCTCGGCCGCCCACGCCGTGCCGGTGGCCGTCCTCGACGCGGACCGGATCGCCGCTCCCCTGCTGGAGGTGCGCCACGCCACGGGAGAGGAGCACTACGAGGATTTCGGCGGCGCCGTGGACCGTCCGGCGGCGGGCGAGGTGACGTTCGCCGACTCCGCCGGGCGGGCGCACGCCCGGCGCTGGACGCACCGCCAGAGCGGTCACTCGGCGGTCGGCGGGCACACCCGCCGGATCCTGGTGGTGACGGAGGCGATGCACGAGGGCGGCGCGGAGACGGTGCCGCGGGTGCTGGAGGCCGTCGCCGCCGGACTGCGCACGCTCTGGCCCGCGTCCGGCCCCGTCGCCTCCCTCCTGACGCCGTCCGCGCCCGAGTTCGCGTTCGGCGCCTGAGCCGTGCCGCGGCGACGGGGGCGGCCGGCGGCCCGCGACGGGGGCGGGCCGCCGGCCGGGCGCCGCGTGGCACCATGGGGCCGGTGAACTCCGAGGAACGGGCGGGCACCCAGGGCTCCGACTTCCTTCAGCTCGACGCCGGGGACGCCCCCGCCGGGGGCAAGGCCGACTGGCTGGCCGGGCGGCTGCGGGAGGCGATCGCGGACGGCCGGCTGGGCGTGGGCACCCGGCTCCCGCCCACCCGGGTGCTCGCGGACGACCTGCGCCTGTCGCGGGGCGTGGTCACCGAGGCGTACCGGCGGCTGAGCGAGGACGGCCATGTCGAGGGGCGCCGGCGCGGTGGCACCGTGGTGGTGGCCGTGCCGTCGCTGCCGCCGCAGGGCCGCCGGGAGGGCCCCGAGGTCCGGGGCCGGGCGGCGGCGCACTCGCTGTTCTCCGGAGAACCCGGCGCCGGCGTCTTCGACGCGCTGCGTGCCGCACCCGCACGGATCGACCTCACCCCCGGACGGCCCGATCTCGCCGCCTTCCCCCGCACGGCGTGGCTGCGCGCCGAACGGGCGGTGCTCGCCGGACTGTCCGCCGGCGACCTGGGCTACGGGGACCCCTGCGGCGCCGCACCGCTGCGCCGGGCCGTGGCCGCGTGGCTGGCCCGCAGCAGGGGCATCC
This sequence comes from Streptomyces sp. T39, assembly GCF_008042045.1. Taxonomy (GTDB): domain Bacteria; phylum Actinomycetota; class Actinomycetes; order Streptomycetales; family Streptomycetaceae; genus Streptomyces. The sequence continues at coordinate 1,098,553 of NZ_RDBP01000037.1, read as the reverse complement.
GCCTGGAGGCGGACGACGTCCTGGTCGTCGCGGGCACCGCGCAGGCGCTCACCCTGCTCCACCCCGTGCTCAGGGCGGACGGCGTCGACACGGTGGCGATGGAGGACCCCGGTTCGCTGGGGTCCCGTCAGCATCTGCTCCACGGCGGTCTGCGGGTGCGGCCCGTACCGGTCGACGGTGACGGCGTCCGGGTCGACGCACTGCGCGCGACGGGCGCCCGCGCGGTCCTGCTCACGCCCGCCCACCAGTTCCCGACCGGTGTGGTCACCAGCGGCGAACGCCGCCGGGAGCTGCTGCGCTGGGCCGAGGACGGCGGGCTGATCCTGGAGGACGACTACGACGCCGAACACCGCTACGACCGTCCGCCGGTACCTGCGCTGCGCGCGCTGCTCGCCGACCGGGTCTGCTACATGGGCAGCGTGTCCAAGCTGCTGGCCCCGGCGCTGCGCATCGGCTGGATGGTGCCGCCGCCGCGGCACCGGGCCGCGCTGAGGGACGCCAAGCGCTTCAACGACCTGGGCAACGCGGTGCTGCCCCAGCTGGTGCTCGCCCGGCTGATGGACTCCGGCGACCTGGAACGGCATCTGCGGCTGCTGCGCGGCCGCCACCGGAGGCGCCGCGACGCGATGATCGCGGCGATCGCCGGGCACCTGCCCGGGGCCGTGGTGCACGGGGCGGCGGCCGGGCTGCATCTGACGGTCACCTACACCGCCGGCGTGCCCGACACCGAGCTCGCCGCGGCCGCCCTCGACCTGGGCGTGAAGTGCCAGCCGCTGTCCTGGCACCGCCGGCTGCCGGGCCCGCCCGGCCTGGTCCTCGGCTACGCGGCGGGCCCGCAGGGAACCCTCACGGAGGGGATCGCCGCCATCGGCCGTGCGCTGCGCGCCCTGTCCTGACCGCCGCCGTCCGCGGGCGCCCGCTCCCCCTGGGTCACACCGGGCAGCGGTCGGACAGCCAGGCCACCGCGGCGGCGTCCTGGTCGGGGCCGCCGCCCTCGTGGTCGTTGAAGTCGTAGACCTCGATCTGCTTGTCGGCGTGCGCCCAGGCGTTGTAGGCGGCGAAGACGGTGGACGGCGGACAGGTGCGGTCCTCCAGGGCGGTGGAGAACAGCGCCGGCGCGGTGGCGCGGGCCGCGAAGTGGACGCCGTCGAAGTAGGAGAGGGTCTCCAGCACCTGCCCGGTCCGCCCGCGGTGCGCCTTCAGGTAGTCGCCGATCTCCCGGTAGGGACGGCGGTCGGTGAGCGTCGTGGCGCGCGGGAAGTCGCACAGGAACGGCACGTCGACGACAGCCGCGGAGAGGTCGGGCACCAGCCCGGCGACGGCCAGCGCGATGCCGCCGCCCTGGCTGGCACCGCCGACGGCCGTACGCGAGGCGTCGGTCAGCGGATGGGTCCGCGCGGCCTCCACGGCCCGTACCGCGTCGGTGAACACCCGCCGGTAGAAGTAGTTCTCCGGCGACTCGACGCCCCGGGTCATGAAGCCGGGCACGGAAGGCCCCGTGCCGACGGGGTCGGGTGTGCCGCCGCGGGTGGTGCTGCCCTGGCCCCGGGTGTCCATCACGAAGTGGGCCCGTCCGGTCGAGGCCCACAGCAGATGCGTCAGGGGCAGGCCGCGCCCGCCGCCGTACCCGATGAAGCTCACCATCAGGGGCAGCGGGCCGTCGGCCGCGGCGGGCAGGACCAGCCAGCCCTTGACGGGGTGGCCGCCGAAGCCGTTGAAGGTCACGTCCGACACGGACAGCGTCCGCAGCCCGGTGTCGACCGGCTCGAACCGCGCGTCCAGATCGTGCTGCCGGGCCTCCTTCAGCGTCCGGTCCCAGAAGTGGCCGAAGTCCGCCGGGGCGGTGGACTCGCTGCGGTACGCGCGCAGCCCGGGGAGCGGAAGGTCGAAAAGTGCCACGGTGCCTGCCTCGGGGGTCGGGTCGGGGAACGAGCGGTGATACGGGTGCCGTACGGGCGCGGACAGAAAACCCTTTCACGCTCCGATCGGCATCGTGCCCCGCGCCTGGAGGCCGCGTCAATGGAGGGCGAAGAGAGCGGGCGGCACCGACAGAACGCACGGGAACAGGCCGTATGCCGACCGCCGACGCGACGGCCCCGCACCGGCCGCGGGCCGCGCCGCGGTGCGCGCCCGACCGAAGATCTCCTCATGCGTGAAAGCGCTTGCTACGCTACTGGGGCCCCCGCCGGGGTGCGGGGCACACCCCCGCCC
>NZ_RDBP01000037.1:1085696-1096242 GCF_008042045.1 Streptomyces sp. T39 | reverse complement strand
CCCCCGCCCGCCGGCCCCGGCCCTCCCCCTCGAACGGAGCACATGTGACTACCGTCAGCGGCGACCGCTTCTGGTTCGGCGGCGACTACAACCCCGAGCAGTGGCCGTCGGACGTCTGGGACGAGGACGTGACGCTCATGGGGCGCGCGGGCGTCACCGTCGCCACCGTCGGCGTCTTCTCCTGGTCGCGGCTCCAGCCGGCCCCCGGGAGCTGGGACTTCGGGTGGCTCGACGACGTGCTGGGCCGGCTCGCCGACGCGGGCATCGGCATCGACCTCGCCACCGCGACCGCCTCCCCGCCGCCGTGGCTGACGGCGGCGCACCCCGGCATGGCCCCCGTGACGGCCGACGGCGTCGTGCTCGCGAACACCAGCCGCCAGCACTACAGTCCGCACTCGCCGGTCTACCGCGAGCACGCCCTCGCTCTCGTCCGTGCCCTGGCCGAGCGCTACGGACAGCACCCCGGCCTGGTCGCCTGGCATGTCAACAACGAGTACGCCTGCCACGTCCCCCGCTGCTACGGGCCGGACGCCGAAGTCGCCTTCCGGCGCTGGCTGCGGGCCAGGTACGCCACCATCGAGGCGCTCAACGCGGCATGGGGCACCGACTTCTGGTCGCAGCGCTACAGCGACTTCGAGGAGATCACCCCGCCGCGCACCGCGCCGACGGCCGCCAATCCGACGCAGCTGATCGACTTCGACCGCTTCACCTCCGACGCGTTCCTCGACCTCTTCCGCGCCGAGGCCCGGATCGTGCGCGAGGCATCCCCCGGCATCCCGGTGACGACCAACTTCATGGGCGCCTTCCGCCCGCTCGACTACTGGAAGTGGGCGCGGGAGGTCGACTTCGTCTCCGACGACTCCTATCCGGACCCGGTCGACCCGCAGGCGCCGGCCGCCGCGGCGATGACCCGTGACCTGATGCGTTCCCTGGGGAACGGCAAGCCCTGGGTGCTCATGGAGCAGGCGGCGAGCGCCGTGAACTGGCGGCCCGCCAACGCTCCCAAGGCGCCCGGGCAGAACCGGGCGTACTCGCTCCAGGCGGTGGCCCGCGGCGCGGACGGGATCATGTACTTCCAGTGGCGCCAGTCGGCCGCGGGCGCCGAGAAGTTCCACTCCGGCATGCTGCCGCACGCGGGCCCCGACTCGCGTGTCTTCCGGGAGGTGTGCGCACTCGGGGCGGAGCTGGCGGACCTCTCCCGGCTCCGCGGGACGGGGGTGTCCTCGCGGATCGCGATCGTCTTCGACTGGGACTCCTGGTGGGCACTGGAGCAGGAGTCCACGCCGACCCGGCTGGACTACCCGGCGCTGGTCCAGGACTGGTACCGGGCGTTCTGGGCGCGGGACGCGGTGGTCGACTTCCTCCCCGCCGACGGCCCGTTCGACGCCTACGACCTCGTCGTCGTGCCCGCCCTGCACGTCGTCGACGACGCGGTGCTCGCCGCGCTGGCGGCCGTTCCCCGGCGCGGGGGCCGGCTGGTGGTGGGCTTCATGACCGGCATCCTCGACCGGAACCTCCGGGTGCCGGCCGAGGGATACCTGGGGTCGCTCGCGGGCGTCCTCGGCGTACGGATCGAGGAGTTCGCGCCCGCCGCGCCCGCCCCCGGCGGTCCGGCGCCCGTGCTGCGGCTCTCGGGCGCCCTCGGCGAGCTGACCGCCGGCACCTGGGCCGAGTTCACGCACGCCGTCGACGCGGAGGTGCAGGCCTCCTTCGACGACGGTGTGGTGCGCTCATGGCCCGCCGTGACCCAGCGGAACACCGGTTCCGGAGCCGCCTGGTACGTCGCGACCCGGCTGGACGCACCGTCGCTGGACCGGCTCGTGGGCGTGCTCCTGGACGCGGCCGGTGCGGATCTGCCGACCGCGGAGCCGAACGACCGGGTGGAGGTCGTGCGCAGGGGCGACGCGGTGTTCGTGATCAACCACTCCTCGCAGGAGCAGACCGTCACGGTGCGCGGCCACGGGCAACGGACCCTGGCACCCCACGGGGCCGAGGTACTGTCCGGCTGACCGGCCCCGCCCGTGGGGTGTCAGCCACGGGCCGGGCCGGATGTCCGCCGCACCCGCCGCCGGCCGGTGCGCAGCCGCTCGCCCGCCCCGGCCTGCCGTGGATCGGGCCCAGCCACCCGCCGGGAGACGACATGCCGCACGATCACCGATCCGCCCGCCCCCGCGTCGCCGTCGTGCTCGAGCCCGCCGCGCGCGCCCAGTTGTTCGGCCCCGAGCAGTGGGAGGACCTGAAGCGCACGGGGGACGTCGTCGCCGAGTGCGCGGACGCCGGGGAGCTGCTCGGCCATCCCCGCCGCGCGGAGGCGGAGGTGCTGGTGGCCTCGTGGGGCGCGCCGCGCCTCACCGCCGGGGTGCTCGCACAGCTGCCCGCGCTGCACACCGTGCTGTACGGGGCGGGGTCCATCCGCGGCCTGGTGACCGACGCCTGCTGGGAGCGCGGCCTGACGATCGTCTCGGCGGCCGAGGCCAACAACGGGCCGGTCGCCGAGTACGTGTACGCGCAGACCGTGCTGGCCCTCAAGGACGTCCACCGGCGCTCCCGCCGGATGGCGGCCGAGCAGGTGCTGCCCGGCCTGGACGACGTGCCCGGCATCCACGGCCAGGAGGTCGGGCTGGTGTCCTTCGGCTCCGTCGCGCGGATGGTCGCGTCGCACCTGCGGCGGCTCGGCACCCGGGTGCTGGCCTGGGACCCGTTCCTCGACGACGCGGTCTTCCGGGACGCCGGGACGGAGCGGGTCGCCGGTCTGCCGGAACTGGTGGCGCGGTCACGGGTGCTCAGCATCCACACTCCGCTCGTCCCCGGCCGCACCGAGGGCCTGATCACCGGCGAACTGCTGCGGAGCCTCCCCCGCGGCGCCACGCTCATCAACACCGCCCGCGGTGCCGTGATCGACGAGGAGGCCATGATCCGCATCCTCGCCGAGCGGCCCGACCTCCAGGCCGTGCTCGACGTCACCGCCGAGGAACCGCCGCGGCCCGGATCGCCGCTCTACACCCTGGCGAACGTCATGCTCACCGGTCACGTCGCGGGCACGGCCGGCTCGGAGCGGCGGGCGATCGGAGCGCTGCTCGCCGGGGAGCTGACGCGTGTGGCGGCGGGCGAGCGGCCGCTCCACGCCGTGTCGCCGGAAGCGAGCCTGCTCAGGGCCTGACGCCCCCGGAGGGCTCCCGCCGGTGTCCGCACGGACGCCCGAATGCCTGCCGAAGCGGGCTACGATCGATCACCGGACGGATGGCACTCCAGAGAACGCGTCCACACCGCCGATCCGTGAGAGTTGGGGAGAGACAGTGTTCTACTACGTGCTCAAGTACGTCCTCCTGGGGCCGCTGCTGAGGGTGCTGTTCCGCCCCCGGATCGAGGGACTCGAGCACGTGCCCGACGAGGGGGCGGCGATCGTCGCCGGCAATCACCTGTCGTTCTCCGACCACTTCCTGATGCCCGCCATCCTCAGACGCCGCATCACCTTCCTCGCCAAGGCCGAGTACTTCACCGGTCCGGGCATCAAGGGCCGGCTGACGGCCGCGTTCTTCCACAGCGCGGGACAGATCCCGGTCGACCGCTCCGGGAAGGACGCCGGGCAGGCGGCCATCCGCGAGGGTCTCGGGGTGCTGGACAAGGGTGAGTTGCTGGGGATCTACCCGGAGGGCACCCGCTCGCACGACGGCCGGCTCTACAAGGGCAAGGTCGGCGTGGCCGTGATGGCGCTCCGGGCGGGGGTGCCGGTGGTGCCCTGCGCGATGGTGGGGACGTTCGAGATCCAGCCGCCCGGACAGAAACTGCCGAAGATCAAGCAGGTCACCGTCCGGTTCGGCGAGCCGCTGGACTTCTCGCGGTACGCCGGGATGGAGAACGAGAAGGCCGCCATCCGCGCCGTCACGGACGAGATCATGTACGCCATCCTCGGCCTGTCCGGGCAGGAGTACGTCGACCGGTACGCCGCGGAGGTCAAGGCGGAGCAGCAGGCCGCGTCCACGTCGCAGAACCCGAAGCGCTTCCCGCCCCGGCGCGGACGCTGAGGCCCTTCGTCCGGATCAGGGCACGCGGGCCCTGATCCGGACGGGAGGCGCCGGGCCGGCGGACGGCAGGGCGCACCACGCCCGTCACGCGGCGGCCGGGCACGGACGCACGAGGGGCGGCCGGGAGTTCCCGGCCGCCCCTCGCCCGTCGGGCCCCGCGGTTACGGCTTCGGGGTGGCGTGCGGCGCGCACTCCACGTCTCGGCTGTCGAGCCACCCGCTGAGCAGGTACGCGTCGACGCGGTCGTTGACGCACGGGTTGACCAGCCCGGTGACGCCGTGCGAGCCGGCGTTCTTCTCCACGATCAGACGCGATCCCTCGAGACGCTCGTGGAGTTCCACCGCGCCCTCGAACGGGGTGGCGGCGTCACGCTCGGACTGCACGATGAGGACCGGGGGCAGACCCTTGCCGGTCCGCACCTGGACGGGGGTGTGCTGCTTGGCGGACCAGGTGGCGCACGGGAGGTTCATCCAGGCGTTGGACCAGGTGAGGAACGGGTGGTCGCGGTGGAGCCGGGTGTTGTCGCGGTCCCAGGTCCGCCAGTTCGTCGGCCACTTGGCGTCCGCGCACTCGACCGCCGTGTACACGGCGTTCCCGTTCTCCGCGGCCGCGTTGCCGGCGGTGTCGGAGAGGTCGGGCGCCGCGGCGTCGACGAGCGCCTGGGCGTCACCGGCGAGGTACGCGCTCCAGGTCCGGGCGACGGGCACCCAGGCGGAGTCGTAGTACGGCGCGCTCTGGAAGAAGGCGAGCAGTTCGGCCGGACCGACGACCCCGCCGAGCGGGCTGCGCTTGGCGGTCGCCCGCAGCTTCACCCACTGGGCCTCGACCTTCGCGGGGGTGTCGCCGATGTGGAAGACGGCGTCGTTCTTCGCGACCCACGCCTTCCAGTCGTCCCAGCGCGTCTGGAAGGCGACGTCCTGGTCGAGGTTGGCCTGGTACCAGATCTTCTCCCGCGAGGGGTTGACCACACTGTCGACGATCATCCTGCGGACGTGGCCGGGGAAGAGGGTCGCGTAGACCGCCCCCAGGTAGGTGCCGTAGGAGACGCCCAGGTAGTTGAGCTTCTTCTCGCCGAGCGCCGCGCGGACGACGTCCAGGTCGCGCGCGGTGTTCGGGGTGGTCATGTGCGGCAGCATCCAGCCGCTGCGCTCGGCGCAGCCGTCCGCGTACTCGGCGGCGAGCTTGCGCTGCGCGCGCTTGTCGGCCTCGCTGTCGGGCACCGGGTCGGCCTTCGGCGCCTTGACGAACTCCTGCGGGTCGACGCAGGAGATGGGCGTCGAGTGGCCGACGCCCCGCGGGTCGAAGCCCACGAAGTCGTACGCCTGCGCCATCTTGGCGTAGACCGGGTTCTTGTTGGTGACGCGGGTCGGGAAGCGCATGCCCGAACCACCGGGCCCGCCCGGGTTGTAGACGAGCGCGCCCTGGCGCTGGTCGGCGGTGCCGGTGTGGCCGATGCGGTCGACGGCGATCCTGATCTGCCTGCCGTCCGGCCTGCTGTAGTCGAGCGGGACGTTCACCCAGCCGCACTGGATGGGCTTCACCAGCCCCCAGTCCTCGGGGCAGTCGGCCCAGTCGATGCCCTGCCGCGCGGCCCGCTCCGCGGCGATGCGCACGCCGCGGGCCTCGGGCCCGCCCCGGGCGCCGCTGTCGGCGGTCGCCGCCGGGGCCGCGACCGCTCCCGCGACGAGGGCGCCCGCTATCAGCGTGCTGCCGAGGCCGAGTCCTGTTGCACGTCTCACGACGTCTCTCCCCCTGTTGTGGTCCGTGGTTCCGTGGTCGGCGTCCCTGGTGGGGCCGGGACGCTCCGGGGATCCTTCCGTGGGCGGACCGTCCGGCGACAGACCGCACAGACGTTCTTTACCGAACCCATACCGGTGATCCCCGTCCCGCTGAGCGGTGCGGCCCGGGGGGGGTTCAGCCGTGGCGGATGCCGGGGACCAGCTCGTCGAGGGCGGAGTCGAGGACCGCCCGCAGCTCCCGGGCGTCGGGGGCCACCGCCGTGACGAGCGCCGAGGGGCCCGCCAGGGGCGACACGGCGGTGTTCGGGCCGCGCATGCCGGGGCGGGGCGGCTTGTCGGCGAAGTCCGGGTCGACGACGAGGAGCTGGCCCACGGCCCGGTGCCCGCCGAGGACGGCCGGACCGTCCCAGCCGTCGGGGGCGCCCGGGCCGAAGGCGAGTTCGCCGTCGAGGAGCGGCCTGCCGGCGCGGTGCACGGTGAGCCGCGTGACCAGAGTGCCGGGCTCCTCGCCGTGGCGGCCGAGGATCTGCTCCTCCCGCAGCACCAGCCTGGCGGTGGCGGCCAGTTCGACCCTGGTGTGCATCCGCAGGGTGCTGCCGTGGGCAGCGACGAGCTGCTCGGGCAGCCAGTGCAGCACCGCGTCGTCCCCGACGCGGAGGCCGACGTCGTAGTGGGCGGCCGCGCCGTCGCGGCCGGGGAGGGAGATCGTCGCGGCGGCGGAGCCGACGGTGAGCCGGGTGCCCGCGCGCACCTCGGCGTCGATCGCAAGCCGGTCGCCGCCGAGGGGCGCGCTCATCGCGCCGACGACGGTGACGTGCAGCCCGGTGCCCCGTGTGCGGGTGCGCCGCAGGGCGAGCGGACCGTCACCGGTGAGGACGGGCAGCGCGGTGCCGTCGGCGACGATGCGGGCGGTGGCCTGGACGCTCACCCGGGCCGCTCAGGCGTTCCACGCGGCGAGCTGCGCCCGCACCCAGGAGGCCACCGGGCCGACCCCGTCGGGGCCGCGCAACGAGGTGAACACGACGGGGAGTTCGCCGCGCTGCTCGCGGGCGTCGCGGGCCATCCGGTCGAGGTCGGAGCCCACGTGGGGCGCCAGATCGGTCTTGTTGACGACGAGGAGGTCGGCGGTGGTGACGCCGGGGCCGCCCTTGCGCGGGATGTCGTCGCCGCCGGCCACGTCGATCACGAAGATCTGGGCGTCGACGAGCCCCTTGGAGAAGGTGGCGGTGAGGTTGTCGCCGCCGGACTCCACCAGGACGAGGTCCAGCGGCCCGACGCCGTCCTCCAGGTCCTCGACGGCCTCCAGGTTGGCGGAGATGTCGTCCCTGATCGCGGTGTGCGGGCAGGCTCCCGTCTCGACGGCCTGGATGCGCTCCGGCGGGAGGACGGCGTGGCGCAGCAGGAACTCCGCGTCCTCACGGGTGTAGATGTCGTTGGTGACGACGGCGATCGACACGGTGTCGCGCAGTGCGGCGCAGAGCGCGGCGACGGTGGCGGTCTTGCCGGAGCCGACCGGCCCGCCGAGTCCGATCCGCAGGGCGCGGCGCCGCCCGTCGGGGCGCAGGGCGTCGGCGCCGACGGCGGGCGCGGTGTCGTGGGTGTGGTCGAGATGCATGACGGGCTCCTCGGTGCGGGTGGTGGGGGTGGTGGGGTGCACACCGTCAACACCGTCGAGGAGCACCTCGACATGCTGATGGTCTGCCACCACCTCAACCCGGCCGTCCCCGAGGACCTCGCGTTCGCCGAGTCCCGGATCCGGCCGTCCACCATCGCGGCCGAGGACATCCTGCACGACCTCGGCGCCATCTCGATCATCTCCTCCGACTCCCGGGTCGCCGGTCGGGCGGGCTCAGGAGGCGAAGAGGCGTACGGGCCAGGCCGCATGGTCCTCCGCGGTGATGTCCAGCAGCGGCGCGGAGGCGGCCGGCAGGGCGTCCGGCCCCCGGCCGGCCGCGTCCGCGGCCCGGGCGGCGACCTCGTCCATCTCGGGTGCGAGACCGGCGAGGACGGCCGTCGCCTGGAACGGATCCAGGCCCAGCAGCCGTACGGCCGCCGTGACGGGGCCGCTGACCGACTCGTGGACCGCGCAGTGCGCCGCGTCCGCCGCACCGAGTCCGGCGGCCCGCGCGCTCGCGCCGAGGACCAGGGGCTGGTGCGCGCCCCGGGGGAAGGCGGCGGCGAGGGCGTCGAGTGCGGGGTGGGGCCAGACGGTGCGGGCGGCACGCATCAGCTGGCGGCCGAGCCTGCGGGACGCCGCCCGGAGGGCGGGCGAGGGCGTCCGGGCGTCCGCGGCGGCGTCCAGGACGGCCGGGTCGTGGCCCAGCGCGGCGCAGGCGGCGAGCCCGGCGGAGGTCAGGCCGGTGGTGTGCAGCCGTCCGCGGCAGAACGCGGCGAGGTCGGCCGGGCCGGTGACGCGGCCGGCCCGGACGGCCGCCTCGACACCGCCGGAGTGCGCATGGCCTCCGGCGGGGAAGCGGCCGTCGGCCAGGAGGAGCAGGGCGGAACGGCTCACCGGGCGGCCTCCCCAGGGCCGCCGGCCCGGTGCGTGTGCGGGGTGACGGGGCGCATCAGAAGAGGAAGTACCGTTGCGCCATGGGGAGTTCCGCGGCCGGCGCGGGCTCGACCGGGTCGCCGTCGATGGTGACGGTGAAGGTGTCGGCGTCGACCTCGACCCGGGGCATGGCGTCGTTCTCCCTCATGTCCGCCTTGGTGACCCGCCGGGTGCTGCGGATGGCGGTGAACCGCTTGGCGACGCCCAGCCGTTCGGGCAGGTCGTCCTCGATCGCCGCACCGGAGACGAAGTTGAGGGACCCGCGCGCCGCGGCCCGTCCCAGCGCGCCGAACATCGGCCGGGGCATCACGGGCTGAGGAGTGGGGATGGACGCGTTGGCGTCTCCCATCTGCGCGTACGCGATCTGGCCGCCCTTCAGCACCAGCTGGGGCTTCACCCCGAAGAACGCCGGTTCCCACAGCACGAGATCGGCGAGCTTGCCGGTCTCGACGGAGCCGATCTCGTCGTCGAGGCCCTGGGCGACGGCCGGGTTGATCGTGTATTTGGCGACATAGCGACGTGCCCGGTGGTTGTCGGCCCGCCCGTCGCCGGGCAGCGCGCCGCGCCTCTTCTTCATCACGTGGGCGGTCTGCCAGGTCCGCAGGACGACCTCGCCGACGCGGCCCATGGCCTGGGAGTCGGAGGAGATGATCGAGATGGCGCCGAGGTCGTGCAGGATGTCCTCGGCCGCGATGGTGGACGGCCGGATCCGGGACTCGGCGAACGCGAGGTCCTCGGGGACGGCCGGGTTGAGGTGGTGGCAGACCATCAGCATGTCGAGGTGCTCCTCGACGGTGTTGACGGTGTGCGGCCGGGTCGGGTTGGTCGAGCTCGGCAGCACGTAGGGCTCGGCGACGACCGTGATGATGTCGGGCGCGTGCCCGCCGCCCGCGCCCTCCGTGTGGTACGCGTGGATGGTCCGGCCGGCGACGGCCGCCAGGGTGTCGCCGACGAATCCGGCCTCGTTCAGCGTGTCGGTGTGGATGGCCAGCTGGACGCCGGTGTCCTCGCAGACGCCGAGGCAGGCGTCGATGACGGCGGGGGTCGCCCCCCAGTCCTCGTGGATCTTGAACCCGAGCGCGCCGCCGCGCAGTTGCGCGTGCAGGGCCGCGCGCGAGGTGGTGTTGCCCTTGCCGAGCAGACCGATGTTGACGGGGAAGGTGTCCAGGGCCTCGAACATCCGGGCGAGGTGCCAGGAGCCGGGGGTCACGGTGGTGGCCTTGGTGCCCTCGGCGGGTCCGGTGCCGCCGCCGACGAGGGTGGTGACACCGGTGGCCAGCGCCTGCTCGACGACGGTGGGCGAGATGAAGTGGATGTGGGCGTCGACGGCGCCGGCGGTGACGATCCGCCCGTTCCCGGAGATGATCTCGGTCTCCGGCCCGATGACCAGGTCGGGGTGGACGCCGTCCATGGTGTCCGGGTTGCCGGCCTTGCCGATGCCGGTGATCCGGCCGTCGCGGATGCCGATGTCGGCCTTGACGATGCCCCAGTGGTCCAGGATCACCGCTCCGGTGATCACGGTGTCGGGTGCGCCGTCGGCCCGGGTCGCCCGGGACTGGCCCATGGACTCGCGGATCACCTTGCCGCCGCCGAACACGGCCTCGTCGCCCGCCCGTCCGGGGCCGCCGCTGCGGTCCTCCTCGATCTCCACCAGCAGATCGGTGTCGGCGAGGCGGATCCGGTCGCCCGTGGTGGGCCCGAACAGGTCCGCGTACGCGGCGCGGGAGATCTCAGTCATCGAGGGCGCCTCCGGTCTCGCCGCGCAGGCCGGGGACGATCCGCCGGCCGGCTAGAGGGACGAGCTCGACGTCGACGGGGACGCCGGGCTCGAACCGGACGGCGGTTCCCGCGGCGACGGCGAGCCGCTTGCCGCGGGCGGCGGCCCGGTCGAAGTCGAGGCCGGGGTTGGCCTCGGCGAAGTGGTAGTGGGAACCGACCTGGACGGGCCGGTCGGCGGTGTTCACCACGGTCACGCGGGTCCGCGCACGGCCCTCGTTGAGGACGACGGGATCCGGGGCGAGGAGGATCTCTCCGGGAATCATCGGGCGCCGCCTCAGACGATGGGGTCGTGGACGGTGACGAGCTTGGTGCCGTCCGGGAAGGTGGCCTCGACCTGGACGTCGTGGATCATCTCCGGGACGCCCTCCATCACCTCGGCGCGGGTGAGCACCTTGCGCCCCGAGGCCATGAGTTCGGCGACCGTGCGCCCGTCGCGGGCGCCCTCCAGGATG
>NZ_RDBP01000037.1:1054437-1085596 GCF_008042045.1 Streptomyces sp. T39 | reverse complement strand
GGCGTGGTCCTCGCACGGCGGGCAGGGGGCGTTGTCCTTGCCGAGTCCGAGCCAGTTCCCGGAGTGGAGTCGGGCGTGCTCCTCGCACTGCGGGCATGCGTCGCGGCTCACCGCTGCTTCTCCTGGCGCTTGCGGGCGCCTCTGCTGGTGGCACACCCGCTACCACGGCATCCGCACCCCCAAATACGCCGTCAAGACGCTCCTGCTGGCCGCCCGAGGCTTCTACCGGGCCACCGTCGGCGTCTGGCCCACCCTGTCCGCCCAGGACCACACGGCCGCCGTCAAAGCGCTCCGCGCCCAGGTCAAGGCCAAGCCCGAAGACGTCGACCTCGCCACCCGGTTGCAGCTGGCGCACGCCGAACGCACTCGCACCCGCCGCTGGAGGTTCGGCGCCGCCGCCGTCGGCGTCACCGCAGCCGCCATCGGCGTCTACCTCGCCGACCCCCTGCTCCAGGGCGGCATCGGCACCGCCGTCACCGTCCCCCTCGCCTACCTCGGCCGCGGCAAGGAGACCCGCCTCCTCGACCAGGCCGCACCCCCGCTCCGCGTCGACATGTCATCGCAGCAGCTCAACGACGCCCTGCGCGCCGCCGGCCTCCTGAAAAGCGGCCGCGCCGGCGACGACGAGAAGGACTGGCCGAAGGTGTCTTGCACGATGGGCCCGGTCCGCGATGGCCGCGGCTGGTCTGTGATTTTCGACCTGCCCCGGGGCGGAGGGAAGACCGCGTCCGACGTCCTCGCCAAGCGGGAGGTCATCGCCCAGGAGCTCGGCGTCGACGAGATCCAGGTCATCATGTCCCGCGTCCGCGCAGCCCAGGGCGGCAACGCAGGCCGCGTCAGCATGTGGGTCGCCGACGATGACCCGTATCTCGGCACCCCCAACCCGTCGCCCCTCGCCAAGGCCGACGCCTTTAGCGTCTGGGAGCCCATCCCCTTCGGCCAGGACGCCCGCGGCAACCGCATCACCGTCCCCGTCATGTGGCAGTCCATGTTCTTCGGCGGGCTCCCGCGCCGCGGCAAGACGTTCACCCAGCGCCTCATGACCGCCGCCGGCCTCCTCGACCCGTGGGTCCGCCACTACGTGGCCGACGGGAAGGGCGGCGCCGACTGGATGCCCATGCGCGCCGTCGCCCACCGGCTCGTCATGGGCGCCGAAGACGACGCCATCGAAGCCCTCAAGGCGATGCTGCAGGAACTCCTCGTCGAGATGGAACGCCGGTTCGCCCTGCTCAGGGAGCTGCCGCCCTCCGTCTGCCCCGAAGGCAAGCTCACCCCCGACATCATGCGGAAGTACAACCTGCCGGTCATCTTCGTCACCATCGACGAGCTGCAGGAGTACTTCACCGCCATGGAACGCGAGGACCGCGACCAGGTCATCAACGACCTGTGCCGCGTCGCCCGCCGGGGCCCCGCCGCCGGGTTCATCTCCAACTACGCCAGCCAGCGCCCCGACGCGGAGTCCGTGCCTGCGAAGCTGCGGGAGATCATCACCATCCGCTACTCCACGCAGGTCGTCGACAAGACGTCCTCGGACATGGTGCTCGGCAAGGGCAAGGCCGCCCAGGGCGCCGACGCGTCCGTCCTCTCCGAGGACCACAAGGGAGTCGGCGTGCTCGTCACCGGCCCCGCCAGCTTCGTCACCGTTCGCGCCGACCTCCTCGACGGCCCCGGGTTCGCCCAGATCTGCTCCAAGGGCCGCACCCTGCGCCAGGAGGTCGGACAGCTCACCGGGGACGCGGCCGGGGACGTCACCGCGGCCGCCGACGCCCAGGGCATCAAGCTCGCCCCGATCCTCTCCGACGTCCTCGAAGTCATGCGGCACAGCCCGCGCATGTTCACCGTCGACCTCCTCGCCGGGCTCGTGAACCTCGACGAAGACACCTACGGCGACCACGACGCCGAACGGCTCGCCGCCGAACTGGAAGCCGCCGGCGTGAAGCGCACCAGCAAGCAGGTCAAGATCGAACGCAAGGCCCTCGCCGGGTACCAGCGGCGCGACATCGAGGCCGCGGTCCCCGCTGAGATCCTCCTCGGGTAGAGGGCCCCCGCTCTACCAACCGCCCCGGGGCGGGCCCGAACACAACGCGTCCGCCCCCTTCCCGTAGCGCCCGAAAGTAGAGGGCCCTCTCTACCCCGGTCACGGGGGTGGTCATGGCCCCCCACCTGCAAGGTCACGGGGGTAGAGGGGTCTCGACAACCCCGCGCACAAGGCTCCAAGAACCGCGTAACCAGGCGCTCCAACCAAGCAACAGCCACAGCAACCGAACTTCGTAGCTCTTTACGTAGCCAACCACCCGTAGTACGCTGCCCGGCAATCGACAGAGAATGTCGAGCTGCTAGCCCCAGGCAGCAGGTCGTTCACCCAGGTGGAGAACTCCTGCTGAGTAAGGCCAGCGGTGCCACCCTGGAGGTTCCAAAGGCGCCGGGCAGTGCGTGACTCAAGACGAGTCATTCACCTGCTCGGCGTTCGTGTTTTTCAGGGACCTTCCATGGCACGGATCTTCTCCGGCCGCCAACTCCGCGCAGCGCGGACCACGGCAGGCATCTCCCCAGAACAACTCGCCATCAGCGTGGGCCGGTCGGCATACAGCATCCACGAGTACGAACTCGGTCGCGTCACCCCCAGCGTCGCCGTACTGGTCGCCATCGCCGACACCCTCGGCCGGCCAGTCGACGACCTACTCGCCGACGACACCGAAGAGGCCGCCCATGCCGCCTAACACGACCAGTCGCCCCACCCTCGCCGACATCCGCAAGTGGCCTGCCACCGTCAGCATCCCCACCGCGGCGCTGGCCCTCGGTTGCAGCAAGAGCCACCTGCACGAGCGGATCAGGAGCGGCAACTCCCCCGTAAAGACACTCCCGTTCGGCACACGACACGTTGTCATCACCGCCGACCTGATCCGCCTTCTCTCAGGAGAGGAGATGAACGCCGCATGACTCAGAACAGCAGCGAGACCCGGCATGCCCTACATGCCGGGTCTCGTGAAAGCAACGCGGTGGTCGCAGGCACCACTGTGCCACAACTGGCGTCAACAGCCCACCAGGACGAAGCGCTGTTCGCCGCAGATCGGCCCACCCCCATCGCTCGCCCCGTCCCCGTTCAGACATCCGGCCGGCTCGAGTTCGCCGCCCGCTGCCCCCAGTGCAAGTCATGGCACCGCCATATCGGACTCGGCGAGAAAGACGCGCCCTGCGGCGCGCACTACCTCCTCGAATTCAAGGGGGCGGCATGAGCAACCACGACACCGCTCGCGCCAGCGCCCACCAGGCACTCGACATGGGGTATCGCGGCATCCCCCTCAGCATCAACAAGACGCCCATCATCCGATCGCCGCACGAGAAGGGCCACAACTGCCCAGGCATGGCCTTCTGCGGCGCTGCCGGCCATGGCATCGGTGACGCCACCGACGACCACGACACCCTTGACTGGCTGTTCGACCAGGCACCGAAGGCAGTCGGCTACGGCATCGCTTGCGGCGCAAGGCTGGTCGGCCTCGACCTCGACCGCAAGGGCACGGTCGACGGAGTCGCCACCCTCAACAGGCTCGCCGAGCGGCACGGCTTCCGAGTGCCCCGCACAACGACCGTGTGCACGCCGTCCGGCGGCTATCACCTATGGCTGGCAGTACCTGGCGGGACGATCGTCCCCAACTCGGTCGGCAAGGTCGGCCCCGGCATCGACGTCCGCAGTTCCCGCGGGTACGTCGTTGGTCCCGGAAGCATCGGTCGCCAGGGTGCCTACGCTCTCCACCCCAAGCTGGGCTTCATCGATCCTCAGCCGATCCCGGAGCAGTTGCTCAGTCTGATGCTGCCGCCCGCGCCCCGGCAGCAGCCCCATAGGCGTCCGGCGGCTATGTCCGTCGACAGCACCACACGGGCGCTGCAGGGACTCGTCAACGTTGTCCTCAACGCCACCGAGGGCAACCGCAACGACCGTCTCTTCTGGGCTGCAGCAAAGGCATGGGAGCACGTTCGTGACGGACATGTCGCGGCCAGCGACGTCGAGGGACCGCTTGTCGAAGCGGCTATCCGGGTGGGTCTGGGCGCAGGCGAAGCGATGCGCACGGTCGCGTCCGCCGGACGGGGCGTGACCGCGTGAACAACGAGACGACCGACCAGGCCACAGAGGAATGGGCGGACCGCCGCCTGGTCCCCGAAGGTGTGCGCATGCCCGCCGGCTACAGCATCAGCTACAGCGGCGTGTGGCTGGAGAAGCAGGTCGGCAAGGAGGTCGTCGACCTGCGAGTGGCGTGGGCGCCGTTGGTCGTCAGCTCGGTGTACGTCGACCCGATCGGTGACCAGGCCGTCGAGTTGGCGTGGGTCGACCGCGGCCGTGTCGTCACCCGCATCGTGCCCCGCAACGTTGTCCGCCGGGGCCGCGTCCTGGTGGCCACCCTGGGAGACGCCGGCCTACCCGTGATCGAGGGCGACGCGCGTCTCGTCGAGCGGTACCTTGCCGCGTTCGAGTCCATCAACCAGGGCAAGATCCCGCGCGTCCACCTGGCCCGCCAGCTGGGGTGGCAGGCCGATGGAACGTTTGTCACCGCACAGGACACCCCGCACAAGGTGGAGGTGAAGTTCGACGAGCAGAAGCCAGCGCTGGCCGCACATCAGCCGGCGGGAACGTTCGCCGGGTGGCAGGCAGCCATCAAACGCATGGAGTCCTACCCGGCCGCGCAGATGGCGCTCTACGCGTGCCTGGCCGCACCGCTGTTGCAGATCGTCGGGGTGAACTCGTTCGCCGTCGACATCTGCGGGCGCTCCACCCGGGGCAAGACGACGGCTGCGGCCGGTGGGATGAGCGTGTGGGCCGACCCGAGCGAGAAGGCTGACGGTCTCTACTCGTGGCGGACCACGATGCTGGCCGCTGAGAAGCGCCTGAACCTGGTCAACGGTCTGCCGGTCGTCTTCGACGAGACCAAGCTCGTCCAGAACCCGGAGATGGTCCACGGGCTGCTGTACGCCATCCCGAAGAACCACGGGGCGGCCCGCGGCGGCGGGTGGCCGTCCGGGCTCCCCTGGCGCACGGTCGTGGTGTCCACCGGCGAACAGTCGGTGCTCACGTTCACCACCGACCAGGGGGCCGGGGCGCGCGTCCTGAGCGTCAAGGAAGCCCCGTTCGGTACGGATGGACCGGAGTCGGCGGCAGCAGCCATCGAGGTGCGGGACGGGACGGCCGAGAACTTCGGTACGGCCGGGCCGCGGTACGTTGAGAAGCTGCTCGACGTCCTCGCCGACGGCGGTAAGCGTGCGATCGTCGCCCGTCACAAGCAGCTGACGGCGGACCACCGGTACGAGAGCGACATGTCGGCCCGCCGGGCGCCTTTCGTGGCCTGCCTGGCGCTTGCCGCTGAACTCTCCCACCAGTGGGGCATCGTGCCCTTCCCGGCCCCGGAGATGGACGTGTGGCGGCGCCTGTTCGCCACCGCCGACCAGACCGACAACCGGGGCGAGATGGCGCTCGACATCGTCCGGGAGTACATCGCTTCACATCGCCGTGAGATGTGGAGCCCGTACACGGAGAACGACCCGCCGTTCGGTGGGTGGATCGGCCGGGAGATCAATGTCGACGAGCGGCCGACGATGGCTCTCCTTCCGGAGCGGATGAAGGAAGTCCTCAAGAAGGCCGGCTACGAACTGGACTCGGTCATCCCGAGCTGGCGGGAAAGCGGGGCGCTCATCGAGAGCCCTTCCTACCGGCCGCCGTACCTGCTCGGGCGGAAGCTCAACGGCTCCAAGGTCCGCATGTACGTCTTCAACCCGGACGTCTTCGCCACAGACGCCGAAGACGGAGAGTGACATGACGACCCGAGCCGCAGAAGAACACTCCCTTACTTCACCCCAAGTGCGTACCCCCCCTCCGGGGCGGTATCGGTGCAGCTCAGGGCATGTTCGACAGGGGTACGCAGCACTGCGTACCCCCTCGGGTCCGCAGCCAGGGGGTACGCACCCCCGCGTACCCCCTGGCGATCTTGCAAACCAGCAGGTCAAGCACTGTGCGACACCCCCCATCCATAGGGGTACGCACTTGAGCCCAACAGAGGGCCGGAACATCTCACCAAACCCCAACACAATCACACCCAGTTAGGAGCCCGACCATGGCCACGAACACCACCCCGATCCTTACCGCCCTCCCCGGAACCGGCTGGTACGCGTCCCTGAAGGAACACGACGGCCTGCACAGCAGCACACACGTCATCGGCTGGCTCGTCCACGCCGACGGCGAGTTCCGCCCCATCGTGCTGCACGAAGGGAAGCCGGTCGACGCGACCACGCTCCCGAACTTTCTCCGCGTCTTCCCCGGCAAGCCCTGACCAGCCAACCGATCGAAGGAGCCCGACCATGACCACCGCCGACAAGATCCGCGCCACGCGCGACCGGCAGCTCACCAACATCCGCGCCCGCCAAGACCTCAGCGCCCACGCCAAGCAAGTCGCCATCGCCCGCGCCCACGCCACCGCCGAACGCAACATGGCCGAACTCCTCGAAGCCGACACCGCCGCCTACCAGCGGCAGCGCTCCTACCTCGAACGCAAGCTGTTCGGAGGCGACGACAGCACCGGATACAACGCCATGTCAGCCCGCGACGCACGCGAGAAGGCAGCCACCTACACCAACCCCCAGGAAGCCGCCGAAGCCTTCCACCGAGCCCAACGAGCCGGCGACACCGACATGGTCAAGGCCATCGCCTCCCACGCCGCGGACCTCGCCAGCACCCCCGTATTCGGCCAGGCCTGGCAGCCCATCGTCTCGGCCTACTCCGAGACGAACAGCAGCAAGCGAGACACCTACCAAAAACTCAGCGCCCTGCGACAGCCCAACACCGGAGGCGACTGGGGATACGTCCTCGACACACCCAGCGAGCTCGGCAGGCTCACAGCAGCCCAGGTCACCCAGCTCGCCGACTCCGACCTCACGGTCTACGGCGACGGACCACAAGCCGCATAACCCCAAGACTCGACGTCAAAGGCAGCGAAGTGGACGACGAATCACACTTCGCACCCATGGGAAGCAGGGTTCTCCGTAGCCGCCATGACTGCTCCCCAGCGTCGACCGCGGCCCGGCCAGCTCCAGGCCGGCCGGGCCGCGCACCAGGGAGGGGAGAGGGGCCCCGGCGGGGCCCCTCAGAGACCGGGACCGTAATGCACTCGCCCCTATGCGTGCTGCTTCCGCTGTGTTTTGCCGAGCAAGGAAGGGGGCCGGAATGGCTCTCAACGAGGTACCGGAAGGGCTTGGCCCACAGGGGCTGTGCCTGTGGAACGAGATCACGGAGGGCTTTGACCTGCGGGTTGATGAGCTCCGGGTGCTTGGTGACGCCTGCTTCGAGGTCGACATGATCGGCCGGATGGAGGATGCGATGCGGAATCAGCCGCTGGTGGTCACGGGGTCGCAGGGGCAGCCGGTGGCGAATCCGTTGGTGCAGGAGCTTCGCCAGCACCGTTCGCTGGTGGCCCGCCTGCTGGCCGCGCTGAAGCTGCCGGACGAGGACGGACGGGAGGGGGGTGCGCTCGACCGGTCGGCACAGGCACGGCGAGCGGCGCTCACACGGTGGGGGCGGGCCGGGTGAGCCGGCGCCGAGAGCAGCGGTCGGGGCCGCCGGAGGGGCTGCCGGTGGAGTTGTACCGGTTCGAGTTCGCTCGGTGGCGGGATCCGGCTTGGGATGCGGATTACGCGCCGTGGGGGGCGATGCAGTGGCACTTTGCGCGGGATGAGTGGCTGGCGGCCCGTGCGGCGTGGGCGAGGGCGCGCGGCCGGCACTACAACGATCTGCCGGAGTCGCCCGACTCGGTTCGGATCCCTGCCTACCCGGGCCCTGGGGCACCCCCGCCTGAAATTCCCCAGACCCAGGCCCGGCCTTAGCGCGTACACGTCCACGATCCGTTGAAGTCCAGCCCGCGCCACGAGAGAGGCACCACATGTCTGACCCCATCAAGAAGGTCACTCTGCAGAACGGCAAGACGCGATACCGCTTCGTCATCGACGCCGGCCGCACGAGCGACGGGAAGCGCAAGCAGGTCACGATCACCTGCGACACGCTGAAGGAGGCCCGGAACGAGCTGGCGCGGATGCGTCACGAGCGTCGTACCGGCGAGTTGATCCTCCCCAGCAAGATGACCGTCGCGGAGCTGCTGGACGCCTACATGGAGCACAAGCGCGCCGACCTCGAGGAGTCCACACTCGTCGGCTACCGGAACGCGCTGGTGCACGTTTACGCCCAGCTGGGCCACATCCGCCTGCAGGAACTCACCGAGGAGCACTTGGAAGAGTTCGTTACGTGGCTCCTGACGGCCGCACGGCGACGCGGCGGCGCGGCGGGTACCGGTATCCGCCCGTCGACCGCTGACGGCGTCCTCGGGCGCCTGCGGGCCGCGCTGCGCCTGGCTGTGCGGCGGCGCCTGGTGGCACGGAACGTCGCCGAGTACGTAACCGTGCCGCGGATGGCCAGGAAGGCGGACCGGCGGAAGAACCAGCGGGCAAAGCCATGGACGCCGGCCGAGGTGCAGCGGTTCGTGGTCGGCATCCGGGAGGACCGGCTGTTCGCTCCCCTGCTGCTGGGCTTGATGGGGCTGCGCCCTGCTGAGGTGGCGGGCCTGCGCTGGTCGGACATCGACTTCGCCGCCGGCACGCTGAACGTGGCGAACACACGCACGATGATCGGGAACGCCCGGGTCCTGGAGAAGGACACCAAGAGCGAGGCCGGCGAGAGGACTCTCCCGCTGCCTGAGCCGGTCCGCCTGGCTCTACTGCAGTCCCAGGTGCTCCACGAGGCGGAGCGGGCCGCCATGGGGTCGTACTACCTCGAGTCGGGGTACGTGTTCGTCGACCTGCTGGGGCAGGCCATGAGCACTCGCCAGCTGCGGGAGCACGCGTACAGCCTCATGGCGCGGCTGGGGCTGCGGAAGGTGCGTCTGTACGACGCGCGGCACTCGTGCCTGACGTTCCTGGCGACGAACGGGGTCTCTGACACCATCCTCGCCGCTTGGGCCGGCCACACGAACGCGAGCTTCACGAAGCGCGTGTACGTCCACCCGACCGCTGCCGACATGGGCGAAGCGGTGGTCCATCTGAACGCTCTGCTTGGGGTCGGAGAACCGCCCGCGCAATGACCCCATGTGAGAATCTGTGAGATTTTTACTCTGCAATTCAAGATCAACATGCCTCTGAACAGGTATTTCATACCTAGCGGTAGGCCATGCTCCCCATCATAACGGCCTGTACGTCCTGTACATTTTTTACAGAAGGCCGAGGATGCCGGACCACGGAAGAGGTATGCCATGCACCGCCCTGCCGCCCGCTACGTCCTGCCGGAGTTCACGGAGCGCACGAGCACCGGGACCCGCACGCTCGATCCGTACTCCAAGCTGCTCGACGAGCGGATCGTCCTCCTGGGCACCGCCGTCGACGACACCGCGGCCAACGACGTCGTCGCCCAGCTGCTGCACCTCGAGTACGCGGCCCCCGACCAGGACATCTGCCTCTACATCAACTCCCCCGGCGGGCCCATCAGCGCCATGACCGCCATCTACGACACCCTCCAGGTGATCACCTGCGACATCGCGACCACCTGCATCGGGCAGGCCGCCTCCACCGCCGCCGTCCTGCTCGCCGCCGGTGCGCCCGGCAAGCGGATGGCCCTGCCCGGCGCCCGGATCGTCGTCCGGCAGCCGGCCGCCGACGAGCCGCTGCGCGGGCAGCCGTCCGACCTGGAGATCCACGCCGCGGAACTCCTGCGCCTGCGGGAGCAGATGGCGTCGATGCTGGTGCGGCACACCGGTCAGGACGCCGCCCGTGTCGCCGAGGACCTGGAGCGGGACAAGATCTTCGATGCGGCGGGGGCGAAGGCGTACGGGCTCGTCGACCATGTCGTCGGCAGCCGCCGGGCGGCCGCCGGCGCCCGGACCCGGTGATCCGCGGTGCTGCCTCCGGAACTCCCGCCGCTGCCCGCGCTGACCCGCGCCGAGGCGGAACTCGTCGACCGCTACCTGGAGGTGGTCGACCTGCTGGGCCGGATCAACCCCGCCCGCGCGACCCACACCTACGGCGCGCTGCGCGCCGCCCAGGCGCTGACCGGCCGGGCGGCCGCCCTGCGGGACGCGCTGACCCTGATGCACGTGCACGGCGAGAGCGAGGTGCACGCCGGCACGCTCGCCCGCGCGCTGCGGGTCCTGGACGGCGAACGCCGCGCGAACCGGGTGACGCTGCCGCCCCTTTCCACGAGCTGACGGTCAATCGGCTGCCGTCAACCGCCGAAGGGGGCACGCCGCCGCTACCCCGTTCGGTGGAGCGGGGGCAAAGTTGTCGGGTGCCGCA
Source organism: Streptomyces sp. T39 (assembly GCF_008042045.1). Taxonomy (GTDB): domain Bacteria; phylum Actinomycetota; class Actinomycetes; order Streptomycetales; family Streptomycetaceae; genus Streptomyces. Next base: position 1,075,282 of record NZ_RDBP01000037.1, on the reverse strand, counting down.
GGACTTGCGAGGCGGGACCACCGATTCGGACGAATCGACGGCTTCACCGCTGGTACGACCATGGTTCCGCAGCGGCCGCCGGGGGGTCTAACACCCCTCGCCACTCGAACAGATCAGTCGTGATCGGCTTCACAAAAGCCGTTTCAGCTCGGAAATCGGACACGCGTGGGCAAGGATCCGTGGCACGACAAGCCCCCGCCACCGCGGCGGGGCGGTCCGGGCGGACGCCGAGTCCTGCCGCCGTACCGGATGCCTGGTCGACAGAAGTGCATCGGCAGGAGTGGAGGGCCCAGCAGTACGGGGCGATCCGGTGATCCCGGACCGTCCCTCGGGGTGAAGCCGCTTCGGCGGCCGGGCGTCTTCGCCGGTCCGAACCCGACAGGTCACTCTTCACAGGCGGTATGACGAAGGGTTGCGCATGTCCGCGCAGTTGCACACTCCGTTCCTCCTGTCCCGTACCGGCCTCGTCTCGGCGCTCACCATCGCAGCCGTCGGCGGCACACTCCTCGCCCCCGGCGCCGCCCCCGAGGCGCACGCGGTCACCAGCCACGCGAGCAAGGCGCTCGACGTCGCGAAGTCGAAGAAGGGAGCGCCGTACCGCTACGGCGCCACCGGGCCCCACCGTTTCGACTGCTCCGGTCTGACGCTCTACTCGTACAAGCGCGCGGGCAAGAAGCTGCCGCGCACCGCGCAGCAGCAGTACAACCGCACCCGCCACGTCTCGGCGACCCAGAGAAAACGCGGGGATCTGGTGTTCTTCCATTCCGGCGGTTCGGTCTACCACGTGGGCATCTACGCCGGCAGCGGCCGGATCTGGCACTCCCCCAAGACGGGCGACGTGGTACGGCTGGCCAAGATCTGGTCGAAGAGCGTCTCCTACGGCCGCGTGCGCTGACGGCATCCCCGGTGTGGCCGGATCGTGCACGTCCGCTCGTCCGCTCGTCCGCACGTCGGGCGCGGGGGCCCTGACGTCATCCGGCCACGACGGCCGACCAGGGCAGGGTGACCCACACCGTCTTGCCGCCCTCCTCGGTGGCCGTCACGGTGAATCTGCCGCCGCGCTGTGCGGTGAGGGAGCGGACGATGACCATGCCCCGGCCGTTGTCCTGCCGGACCGCGGCGGGGAGCCGGCGCGGCCAGCGCGGGTGGCTGTCGGTGACGCCGATGCGCAGGACCTCGTCCCGTTCCAGCACGACGTCGACACGGAAGGTCGGTGACAGGCCGAAGGTGTGCTGCACCGCGTTGGTGGCGAGTTCGGAGACGATCAGGCGCACGGTGTCCGCGGTGTCGCTGTCGTCGGGCAGCCCCCAGGAGACGACGGCATCGGTCGCGAATCTGCGGGCGGACGACACCGAGGCCGGGTCGCTCGGCAGTGTGACGGATGCTTCCTGACGGTCTGCCATGGCGGCGCTGTCCCTTTCCCACCGGGCCGTGCCGCGACTCCCGGCGGATCAACGCGGCGCACGAGGACGGCCCCGGACTGTGCTTCGCCGCCAGCCTGCCATCTGTCACGGGGCCGGGGAACCGATCTGCCGAGATATCTGCGGATTGTCGCTCAAAACGGTGAACTCTGCTACGAGGGAGCGTATTTGAGGTCACTTCGGGCCGTGCTCGGCAACCGGGGACGCGTCCGCGGACTCCCCCTCAGAACGGGGGCGCGGTGTCCAGGACCGTCATGACGGCCGTGGTGATCTGGGCATCGGTCAGATCGGCACGGGCCGTCAGCCGGATCCGCGAGATCCCGTCCGGCACCGACGGCGGCCGGAAGCAGCCGACGACCAGCCCGGCGGCACGGCAGTCCGCGGCCCAGCGCAGCGCCGCGTCCGGGGAGGGCGCCCGTACGGAGACGACGGCCGCGTCGGGCCGCGCGGAGGTGAGGCCGGCGTCCGTCAGCCGCCGGTGCAGCTCGGCGGCGACCTCACGGGCGCGTGCCGCGAGGCCGGGTTCGCGTCGCACGACGCCCAGGGCGGCCAGCGCCCCGCCGGCCGCGGCCGGGGCGAGCCCGGTGTCGAAGATGAAGGTCCTGGCGGTGTTGACCAGGTGTTCGATGACACGGGCGGGCCCGAGGACCGCACCGCCCTGGCTGCCCAGGGACTTGGAGAGGGTCAGCGTGGCCACCACGCCGGGAGCGCCCGCGAGACCCGCGGCCGCCGGGGCGCCGCGGCCCCCSTCGCCGAGGACGCCGAGACCGTGGGCGTCGTCGACGAGCAGCGCCGCTCCCGCCTCCCGGCAGACGCCGGCGAGCGCGCCCAGCGGGGCCGCGTCGCCGTCCACGGAGAACACCGAGTCGGTGACGACCACGGCCCGGCGGCCGGGGTGGGCGTCGAGCGTCTTGCGCACGGCCTCCGGCGCGGCGTGCGGGACGACGGCCGTCTCGGCGCGGGCCAGGCGGCAGCCATCGACGATCGAGGCGTGGTTGGCGGCGTCGGAGACGACCAGCGCGTCGCGGGCGCCGAGCGCGGTGACGGCGGCGAGGTTCGCCGCGTAACCGGAGGAGAGGACGAGGGCCGCCTCGAAGCCGCAGAAAGCGGCCAGTTCGCGTTCCAGTTCGGTGTGGAGCTCGGTGGTCCCGGTGACCAGGCGCGAGCCGGTGGCTCCCGCCCCCCAGCGCCGCGCCGCCCCGGCGGCGGCCGCGGTGACCTCCGGGTGGCGGGTCAGGCCGAGATAGTCGTTGCTCGCCAGGTCCAGGGCCGTCGATCCGGCACTGCGGGGCCGCAGGGTGCGGACCAGCCCGAGGCGCTCACGGCGGCGCGCCTCCTCGTCGATCCAGTCGAAGGGATCCTGGGTGGCGTGCGGCATACGTGGTCCGGTCCTTTTGTAGGCAGCGGACAGACCCTAGCCCGGGACGGACCGGATGTGGATGTGGTCATCCACACACCTGTTTCGGGTGCCGTTGTCGAGTTCCTCCTTGGCCGCGCCCTGTGCCGTACGTCAGGATCAGCGCCATGGACCTGCTGAACACGCTGGTGGAGAAGGGGCTGCGGCGCGAGCTGCCGACCCGTGAAGAAGCGCTCGCCGTACTGGCGACCTCCGACGACGACCTGCTCGATGTGGTGGCCGCGGCCGGCAAGGTGCGCCGCCAGTGGTTCGGCCGCAGAGTCAAGCTCAACTACCTGGTCAACCTGAAGTCCGGCCTGTGCCCGGAGGACTGCTCGTACTGCTCGCAGCGCCTCGGGTCGAAGGCGGAGATCCTCAAGTACACCTGGCTGAAGCCGGACGAGGCGTCCCAGGCGGCCGCCGCCGGTGTGGCGGGCGGCGCGAAGCGGGTGTGCCTGGTGGCGAGCGGGCGCGGCCCGACGGACCGGGACGTGGACCGGGTGTCGAAGACCATCGAGGCGATCAAGGAGCAGAACGAGGGCGTCGAGGTGTGCGCCTGTCTCGGACTGCTCTCCGACGGCCAGGCGGAGCGGCTGCGCGACGCCGGCGCGGACGCCTACAACCACAACCTCAACACCTCGGAGTCCACCTACGGGGAGATCACCACCACGCACACCTACGCGGACCGCGTGGACACGGTGAACAAGGCGCATGCGGCCGGCCTGTCGGCCTGCTCGGGTCTGATCGCCGGCATGGGCGAGAGCGACGCGGACCTCGTGGACGTGGTCTTCTCGCTGCGCGAGCTGGACCCCGACTCGGTGCCGGTGAACTTCCTGATCCCGTTCGAGGGCACGCCGCTCGCCAAGGAGTGGAACCTCACCCCGCAGCGCGCGCTGCGGATCCTCGCGATGGTCCGGTTCGTCTGCCCCGACGTCGAGGTGCGGCTGGCCGGCGGCCGCGAGGTGCACCTGCGCTCGCTGCAGCCGCTGGCGCTGCACCTGGCCAACTCGATCTTCCTCGGGGACTACCTGACCAGCGAGGGCCAGGCCGGAAAGGCCGACCTGGAGATGATCGCGGACGCCGGTTTCGAGGTCGAGGGCAGCGACACGACCACCCTGCCGGAGCACCGGGCGGCGGGCGGCGGCTGCGGTTCGGTGTGCGGTGACGGCGGGGGCGGCTGCTCCGACGGGGCCGTAGGCGACGCCGGGCAGGACGCGGCGGAGCCGGCGCCCGCCGCCGCCCGGACGGACCTGGTCGCGGTGCGCCGCCGCGGCGCGGGCACGGACCTCGCGCCCAATGCCTGAGTACTCCGCGGGCGAGCTGCTGGCCCTGGACCGGGCACACGTCTGGCATCCGTACGGCCCGATGCCGGGCCGCACGGACCCGCTGGTCGTGCGGTCCGCCTCCGGGGTGCGGCTGCGGCTCGCCGAGGAGACCGAGGGCAGGAGCGAGCTGATCGACGGCATGTCCTCGTGGTGGTCGGCCGTGCACGGCTACAACCACCCGGTGCTCAACGAGGCGGCGACCGCGCAGCTGGGACGGATGAGCCATGTGATGTTCGGCGGGCTCACCCATGAGCCGGCCGTGCGGCTGGCCGCACGGCTCGTCGAGATCACTCCGGAGCCGCTGCGCCATGTCTTCCTGTGCGACTCGGGGTCGGTGTCGGTCGAGGTCGCGGTCAAGATGTGCCTCCAGTACTGGCGTTCGCTGGGCCGCCCGGCCAAGCGGCGGATGCTGACCTGGCGCGGCGGGTACCACGGCGACACCTGGCAGCCGATGTCGGTGTGCGACCCGGAGGGCGGGATGCACGGGCTGTGGCAGGGCGTGCTGCCCGAGCAGGTCTTCGCCCCCGCGCCGCCCGCCGCCTTCGAGGAGTCCTACGCCGGCGGGCTGCGCGATCTGATCGCGCGGCACGCGGACGAGCTGGCCGCCGTGATCGTGGAACCGGTCGTGCAGGGCGCGGGCGGTATGCGCTTCCACTCGCCCGAGTACCTGCGGGTGCTGCGCGAGGCCTGCGACGAGCACGACGTGCTGCTGGTCTTCGACGAGATCGCCACCGGCTTCGGCCGGACCGGAGAGCTCTTCGCGGCCGGGCACGCGGGTGTCGCGCCGGACGTGATGTGCCTGGGCAAGGCGCTGACCGGCGGCTATCTGACGATGGCGGCGACGCTGTGCACGGCGCGGGTGGCGGACGGCATCTCGCGGGGCGAGGTGCCGGTGCTGGCCCACGGCCCGACCTTCATGGGCAACCCGCTGGCCGCTGCCGTGGCCTGCGCCTCCGTCGACCTCCTGCTGGAGCGGGACTGGCGCCAGGAGGTCAAGCGTCTGGAGACCGGCCTGCGCGAGGGGCTGGCCCCGGCGCGCGAACTGCCCGGGGTACGGGAGGTCCGGGTCCTGGGCGGCATCGGCGTGGTCCAGCTGGACCACCCCGCCGACATGGCGGCGGCGACCCGCGCGGCCGTGCGCGAGGGGGTCTGGCTGCGGCCGTTCCGTGACCTCGTGTACGTGATGCCGCCCTACGTCACCGGCGCGGAGGACCTGGCGACGGTGTGCCGGGGGGTTGTCGCGGCCGCGGCCGCGGGATGAGGCGGCTCCGGGTGTCCCGGGGCGGGGGCGTTCGGGTGGCGTGGTCGCCGCGGGGTGCGGGCCGGTGGGTGCGGCACCGCGCTGCGGGCGGTGTCCTCGAGAGCCGGACGGGGCGCGGGGCCGGTCGGTGCGACGCCGCGCCGGGTGCGGTGGCACAGACGCCGGGCGGGCTACGGAGCCCAGGTGCGGGCCGGTAGGTGCGGCGCCGCGCTGCGCGCGGTGTCCTCGAGCGCCGGACGGGCTGGAGCACACGAGGTCGGCCCGGTCATGGCAGGAGCGACGAACGAGCGACAGGGAGGTGCGGCATGGCAGTGATCGTGGTGACGGGTACGGGGACGGAGATCGGCAAGACCGTGGTGACGGCGGCGGTGGCCGCCGTGGCCGCGGCCGCGGGACGGTCCGTCGCCGTGCTGAAGCCTGCGCAGACCGGTGTCGCGCCGGGCGAGCCGGGGGACGTCGCCGAGGTGGTCCGGCTGGCCGGCGGGGTCACCGCGGTCGAGCTGGCGCGCTTCCCGGAGCCGTTGGCACCCGCGACGGCCGCGCGGCGCGCGGGGCTCGCCCCGGTGGGGCCGGAACGGATCGCCGAGGCGGCCGGCGAGCTGGCCGCCGATCATGATCTGGTGCTGGTCGAGGGTGCGGGCGGGCTGCTGGTGCGGTTCGACGACACGGGAGCCACGCTCGCCGACGCCGCCGCGCTGCTCGGCGCGCCGGTGCTCGTCGTCACGCCGGCCGGGCTGGGCACCCTCAACACGGCCGCGCTGACGGGCGAGGCCCTGCGCGCCAGGGGGCTCGCCCAGCTGGGCGTGGTGATCGGCAGCTGGCCCGCGGAGCCGGATCTCGCCGCGCTGTGCAACAGGTCGGACCTGCCGCCGGCCGCCGGCGCCCCGCTCCTGGGGGCCGTGCCCGAGGGCGCGGGCGCCCTCACCCCCGAGGCGTTCCGGTCGGCGGCGGCCGGATGGCTCGCGCCGCCGCTCGGCGGCCGGATGGACACCGAGGCCTGGGCGGCTGCGGCCCACTGACCGCACACCGCCGCATGCCGGACGCGCCGGGGGCGCACGGACCTCGTGCGCCGCGGCGCGGGCGTCCGCGGGGCCGACCCCGCGATCCCCGGCGGGCGCAACACGACGGCCCCGGCGCGTCGCCGGATCGCCCGGCTGCCCCCGGTACGAGGCCGGCCTTCCGCCTTGCGACGCCCCGCGTCCGGCGCCGCACGCCGTTCCCCCGGGGGTTGCGGGGCAGCCCGTAGGCTGACGCCATGCGCGCACGGATCGACGAGATCGTCTTCGACTGCCACGACCCGGCACTGCTGGTCCGGTTCTGGGCGGCGCTGCTCGGTGGTGAGGCGGTGGACCGCGGGGAGGACTGGTCGTACGTGGATCCGCCGGACTCCGTGCGGGTCGCCTTCCAGAAGGTGCCCGAGAAGAAGGCGGCGAAGAACCGGCTGCACCTCGATCTGCACGCGGGTGACGTGGACGCGGCCGCCGACGAGGCCGTGCGGCTCGGCGCCTCGCGGATCGGGGCGGTCGTCACCGACGACCACGGCAGGTTCCAGGTGCTCGCCGACCCGGAGGGCAACGAGTTCTGCTTCGTGGCGGGTACGTCCGGCGCCTGAGCCGCGGTCGTACCGTGGTCACCGAGGAGGTCGAGCATGGCGCGCGCACCGAAGGCGTCCGGGGACGCCGTCCACCATCCCCTGTTCGCCCGCTTCTACGCGCGGATGAGCGTCCAGGCGGACGTCCGCGCGGGCATCGCCGCGTACCGCGCCGAGCTGCTGGCGGGGCTGTCCGGCGAGGTCGTCGAGGTCGGCGCGGGAAACGGCCTGAACTTCGCCCGCTACCCGGCCGCGGTCTCCCGGGTCCTGGCCGTCGAACCGGAGCGCACCCTGCGCGAGGCGGCGCACGAGGCGGCGGGCCGGGCCGGTGTGCCGGTGGAGGTGGTGCCGGGCACGGCGGAGGCGCTGCCCGCCGGGGACGGGACGTTCGACGCGGCGGTGGTCTCCCTGGTGCTGTGCACCGTGCGGGACCTGCCGCGTTCCCTGGCGGAGATCCACCGGGTGCTACGGCCCGGCGGTGAGCTGCGGTTCTTCGAGCACGGCCTCGCGCCCACCCCTGGTGCGGCCCGCGTCCAGCGCGCTCTGGACCGTACGGTGTGGCCCCGGTTGTTCGGCGGGTGTCACACGGCGCGGGACACCCTCGCCGCGATCGAGGCGGCCGGCTTCGAGCTCGGGGCGTACCGGCGGCTGCGGGTTCCGGAAGGGGGCGTACGGCTGCCGACCTCGCCGTGCGTCATCGGCGTCGCGCGGCGGCCCTCCGTCGCGTGACCGTGCTCGGCCCCACCGCTGCCCGCCGGCGGGTGCTACGGCCCGGCGGTGAGCTGCGGTTCTTCGAGCACGGCCTCGCGCCCACCCCTGGTGCGGCCCGCGTCCAGCGCGCTCTGGACCGTACGGTGTGGCCCCGGTTGTTCGGCGGGTGTCACACGGCGCGGGACACCCTCGCCGCGATCGAGGCGGCCGGCTTCGAGCTCGGGGCGTACCGGCGGCTGCGGGTTCCGGAAGGGGGCGTACGGCTGCCGACCTCGCCGTGCGTCATCGGCGTCGCGCGGCGGCCCTCCGTCGCGTGACCGTGCTCGGCCCCACCGCTGCCCGCCGGCGCCTGACCGTGCTCGGCGGCACCACTGCCCGCCGGCGGGTGACCGCGTTCAGCCGCACCACTGCCGCAGTGCGTCGGCGACGGCGTGCACGTCGGCCTTGCCCTCCTTGACCAGACGGGCGAGATCGCGCACCTGCTCCGGGGAGGTGTCGACCTTCAGGCCGGAGGCGACGAGATAGCCGTAGGCGACGGCGGACGCGAACATCGCGTTCGAGTGCTCCAGCGCCGGTACGTGCAGCAGCAGTTGGAGCAGGGCGGCCGCCCTGGTGTGCGGGTCCTGGTAGACGGGCGTGCCGAAGATCTCCGCGTCGTGGCGGCCGACGGCGGCCACCAGCGCACCCCAGTCGGTCACCTGCGGGTCGCCGGGAGTGCGGTGTTCGGCGACCATGAGCAGCCAGGCGAGGTCGATGGAGAGCGTCAACGCCGCTCGCCGAACTCCTCGGCGAAGACCGCCTCGTACTCCTTCATGAAGTCGGCCGCCGCGTCCACGAAGGTACGGCCCGCCTCGCCCGCGTCCTGCTTGACGAGTTCCTCGATGTAGCGGTTCACGCTCATGCCGCGGGCGAGCGCCCGCTGCCGGGCGGCTTCCGCGGTGGTCTCGTCGACCCGTACGTTCAGCTGTGTCTTGGCCACCCCTCAACGCTAGCGCCGGACCGCTAGCACCCGCAAGACGCCGGGATGCGACGGCCGCCGTCCCGCCCGGCGGAACTCGGTGGCGCGCGGTTCCCCGCGCGTGCTTGGCTCGCGATCATGACCGATCTGCTCATACGCCCCGCCACCCCGGCCGACGCGGAGGCCGTCCTGGCCTTCTGGACCCTCGCGGCGGAGGGGACGAGCATCACGGACGACATCGACGGCGTCACCCGGCTCGTCGGCCGGGACCCGCAGGCGCTGATCCTCGCCGAGCAAGGCGGGCTGCTGGTCGGCACGGTGATCGCCGGGTACGACGGGTGGCGCTGCTCGCTCTACCGGCTGGCCGTCCTCCCCTCGCACCGGCGCCGGGGCATCTCCACCGCCCTGCTGGAGGCGGCCGAGCGGCGCTTCGCGGCGGTGGGCGGGCGGCGTGCCGACGCGATGGTGCTGGAGGCGAACGAACGCGCCCATCACGCCTGGTCGGCGGCCGGCTTCCAGCGCCAGGACCACTGGCGGCGCTGGGTGAAGCCCGTCTCCTGACCGCCCCGGCCCCTTGGTTTGCCGCTCCTTTACGATGGGTGGATTGTCGGCCTCCCGTACGAAAGGTGTGAGCGTCCGCCCATGGGCGAGCCTCCCAGTAGCAGACATCGCGCGACCGTCCTCCTCCTGTCCGATCATGGGACGGAGGTGAACCGATGACCGAAGTACTCCTGCTCGCCGTGGCGGTGCTGCTCTCGCTGGCCTGCGGTGTCTTCGTCGCGGCAGAGTTCTCCCTCACCACCGTCGAGCGCAGCGAGCTCGAACGCGCCGCCGAAAGGGGCGAGCGCGGCGCGGCCGGCGCCCTGAAGGCCGTCCGCAGCCTCACGTTCCAGCTCTCCGGCGCCCAGCTCGGCATCACCGTGACGAACCTCGTCGTCGGCATGCTCTCCGAGCCCTCCATCGCCGCGCTCATCGGCGGGCCGCTGGAGGACCTCGGTCTCTCCCCCTCCGTCGCCTCGTCGGTGGCGCTGGTCATCGGCACCGCGCTGTCCACCATCGTGCTGATGGTGGTGGGCGAACTCGTGCCCAAGAACTGGGCCATCTCGTCGCCGCTGGCGGTGGCGAAGGTGGTCGCACCGTCGCAGCGGGTCTTCACCGCCGCGTTCCGGCCGCTGATCGGGCACCTCAACAGCACCGCCAACCGGATCGTGACCCGGCTCGGGCTGGAGCCCACCGAGGAGCTGGCGTCCGCGCGCAGCCCCAAGGAACTGGTGGCCCTCGCCCGGCACTCGGCGAAGGCCGGGGCCCTGGAGGCGGACACGGCCGAGCTCTTCGTCCGCACCCTGAACCTCGCGGAGCTCACCGCGGAGAACGTGATGACGCCCCGGGTCCAGGTGATGGCCCTCGACGTGTCGGCGACCGCCGAGGACGTCGCGAACGCGACCCGGGCGACCGGACTGTCCCGCTTCCCCGTGTACCGGGGCAGCCTCGACACGGTCGTGGGCATCGCGCACATCAAGGACGTGCTGACGGTCCCCGCGGACGAGCGGCCGCGCCGGCGGGTGTCGGACCTGCTGCGCGAGCCGGTGCTCGTCCCGGAGACGCTGACGGTGGACCGGCTGCTCGACCGGCTGTCGGGCCGGTCGACGATGGCCGTGGTGATCGACGAGTACGGCGGCACCGCCGGGGTCGTCACGCTGGAGGACATCGTCGAGGAGGTCGTCGGCGAGGTGCGGGACGAGCACGACCCGCACGAGACGCCCGACCTGGCGCGGGCCGGCGAGGACGCCGACGGGCGCCGGCTCTGGTCGGCGGACGGCGCCGCCCGCACCGACCAGCTCGCCACGATCGGCCTGGACGTCCCGGACGGTCCGTACGAGACGCTGGCCGGTGTCGTCGCCACCGAGCTGGGGCGCATCCCCGCCGAGGGGGACCGCCTCGACATCGCGGGCTGGCGCCTCGACGTGGTCGACGCCGCCGGGCGGCGGGCCGCCCGGGTCCTGATGCACGCACCGCTCGCCGGTGACGGCGCCGAGGACGGCAATCTCACCGAGGAGGCCGGACGATGACCGGGATCCAGTTGTTCATCGGCCTGCTGACCCTGGTCGTCAACGCCTTCTTCGTCGGCGCAGAGTTCGCGCTGATCTCCGTGCGCCGCAGCCAGATCGAACCGGAGGCGCAGGCGGGCAACCGCCGCGCCCGCAGTGTGCTGTGGGCCCTCGAACACGTGTCGGCGCTGCTGGCCGCCGCGCAGCTGGGCATCACGCTGTGCACCCTGGTGCTCGGCATCGTGGCCGAGCCGGCCATCGCCCACCTGCTGGAGCCGGTGTTCGACGCGATCGGCGTGCCGCACGGAATGGTGCACCCGATCTCGTTCGTCATCGCCCTGGCGCTCGCCACCTACCTGCACATGCTGCTCGGCGAGATGGTCCCGAAGAACATCGCGCTCGCGGAGCCGGTGCGCTCGGCGCTGCTGCTCGGCCCGCCCCTGGTGGCGCTGGCCCGGGCCCTGCGCCCGGTGATCTTCACGGTCAACGCACTGGCGAACGGTCTGCTGAAGCTGCTGCGGGTGGAGCCCAAGGACGAGGTCTCGGCCACGTTCTCGGACGACGAGCTCGCCTCCCTCGTCCAGGACTCCGGCGAGGCCGGGCTCCTCGACGACCGCTCGGCGGAACGGCTGCGCGACGCGCTGGAGCTGGGCCGCCGCCCGGTGCGCGACGTGGTGATGCCGGTCGAGCGGGTCGTGTACGCGAAGGCCGGGACCACGCCGGAGCAGTTGGAGCAGCTGTCGGTGGAGTCCGGGTTCTCGCGCTTCCCGGTGATCGACACCGGGCGGCGGATCCTCGGCTACCTGCATGTGAAGGACGCCCTGGACGCCACCCCGCGCGACCTGCCGTTCCCCGTGACGGCGCTGCGCCCGATCGCCCGGGTGCGGGCGACGACCCCGCTGGACGACGTGCTCACGGCGATGCGTCGCAGCCGGACGCACCTCGCCGCCGTCCTCGACGAGGAGGGCCGGCCGGAGGGTCTGGTGACGATGGAGGACATCCTGCGCGAGCTGGTCGGCCGCCCCTCGCGCTGATCCGCTGTGCACGGGCCCGGCCCCGGTGCACCGCCGCCACGGCGGTGCACCGGGGCCGGACTCGTCCCCCGGCCGTGCCGGCCCGGGATCGGTCCCCCCGACGGGCCGGGGGGCCGCCTTTCTCCCCGATCCGGGCCGTGGGCGCGGCGGACCGCCGCCGATGCGAGGTGTGCCGGTGTGCCGGGGCCCCGAGCAGGCCCGCGGGCGGGTCGGGACGCCGCAGGTGTGCGCAGGGCCCCGGGGGCGGGTCAGAAGGCCGTGGCCGTGAGCCACCCCGTCAGCACGGCCGGGTCGCCGGTCACGGTCAGCCGCCGGTCCTCGGGGCCGCGGCGGCCGTGGACGAAGAGCAGCAGGTCGGCGGCGGTTCCGGACACCGCCGCCGAGGACGGGGCCGGGCAGACGGGCTGACCGGTCCGGGTCCAGGAGAAGCCGCCGGGCCCGAAGGAGAGGGTCCAGGCCGCACCCGTGTCGCGGGCCGTGAGGCGGACGGTCCCCGCCGGGAGGGCGGCCACCGGTCCGGCCAGACGCGCCAGGTGCGGCAGGTTCTCCAGGAACTCCTCGATCCCGTCGGCCGCCGTGCCCGCCGCTATGTCCGGTTCTTGTCCCAGGGAGAGTTCCGCGTCGGCGAGGTGCACGACCGCCTCGAACAGCAGGCGCCGCGCGTATCCGGCCACCCGCTGGTCGGCTCCGTACGACCAGACCGGGGTGTCCGGGTCCACCTTGCGCAGGACCGCGAGCGAGAGGTCGGCCGCCTCGGCCGTCCAGTTCGGGAGCGCGGCCGGGTCCTCGGGGAGGCCGAGCGGCACGTCCCGGGCCCACACCGGCTCCGACGCCCGCACCTGCACCACGTGGGCCGCCCAGCGGTGGGTCGTGCCGAGGTGCCGCACGAGGTCGGCGAAGGTCCACCCGGGGCAGGTCGTCACGGGGGTGGCCGGGTCCACGTCGCCGACCACCGCGGTGAACCGGCGCACCAGGTGCTCGATGGCCGCGCAGTACAGCTCGTGCTGGTCGTCGTCGAGGCCGAAGCTCTCCGGCAGGCGCTGCAGTTCGTCGCGCCAGGGCCCGGCGGGATGCCGGTCGGCCGCCCGCCGCAGGAGCCGCCCGAGGCTCTGGCGGTCCGCGGGGGACAGCCTGTCGAGGAGCGCGCCGGTGCTCTCCAGCCACGTCACGGCGGTGTCCGGGTCGAGTGTCTCGTCGTCGCAGGTGTCGATCGTGGCCACCACCTCCGCCAGCGCTTCCGCCAGCGTGTTCAGCAGGGCATCGCTCACTGATTGCTCCCCTCCCGGTACGGAACCGAGGGACCTTACCGCGCGGTACGATCGCTGCGCCATGGAGATGAATGCCAACTACACCAGTTTTGTCGCGGTCGGTGACTCGTTCACCGAGGGCATGTCGGACCTTCTCCCCGACGGGAGCTACCGCGGCTGGGCCGATCTGCTCGCCGCCCGGCTGGCCGCCCGCACCCCGGACTTCGCCTACGCCAACCTCGCCGTGCGCGGCAAGCTCATCGGCCAGATCGTCGAGGAGCAGGTCGGCGTCGCCGCCGCCATGCGCGCCGACGTGGTCACCCTGGTCGGCGGCCTGAACGACACTCTGCGCCCCTCGTGCGACATGGGGAGGGTGCGCGGGCTGCTGGACCAGGCCGTGGAGACGCTCGCCCCCTCCTGCGGAACGCTGGTGCTCATGCGCTCCCCCGGCCGCAACGGACCGGTGATGCAGCGCTTCCGGCCGCGGATGGAGGAGCTGTTCGCGCACATCGACACCCTCGCCGCCCGGCACGGCGCACTCGTCGTGGACCTGTACGGCGCCGAGGTGCTCGGCGACCAGCGGATGTGGGACGTCGACCGGCTCCACCTCACGGCCGAGGGGCACCGCAGGGTCGCCGAGGCGGTGTGGCAGAGCCTCGGGCTCGCGGCCGAGGACGACTGGCGGGCGCCCCTGCCGCCGGCGACGGTGCCCGGTTGGGCCGTGCGCCGGGCCGCGGACCTGCGCTTCGCCCGCCGGCACCTCGGGCCGTGGATCGGGCGCCGGCTCACCGGCCGGTCGTCCGGCGACGGCCGGCCCGCCAAGCGCCCCGAGCTCGCGCCGTACGAGGCGGCAGCGGCGGCGGCCGAGCGGGACGGGAGCCTGCCGGGCCCCGGGACGGCACCCGCGGACCGTTCGTAGCAACGCACAACCGGGGCCATGGCGCTGGCCTGCAGAAACCACCAGTAGAATCCGGACACGTGACTGCTGTGTCTGCGAAGCCTCGCATCCCCAATGTCCTGGCCGGCCGCTACGCCTCCGCGGAGCTCGCCGTCCTCTGGTCCCCCGAGGAGAAGGTCCGCCTCGAGCGCCGGCTCTGGCTCGCGGTGCTGCGCGCCCAGAAGGACCTCGGGATCGACGTCCCGGACGCGGCGCTCGACGACTACGAGCGGGTGCTCGACGAGGTCGACCTCGCGTCGATCTCCGAGCGCGAGAAGGTCACCCGCCATGACGTGAAGGCCCGCATCGAGGAGTTCAACGCCCTCGCCGGGCACGAGCACGTGCACAAGGGCATGACCTCCCGGGACCTGACGGAGAACGTCGAGCAGCTCCAGATCCGGCTCTCCCTGGAGCTGGTGCGCGACCGCACGGTGGCCGTGCTGGCGCGCCTCGGCAAGCTGTCGGGCGAGTACGCCGAGCTCGTCATGGCCGGCCGCTCGCACAACGTCGCCGCGCAGGCCACCACCCTCGGCAAGCGCTTCGCGACGGCCGCCGACGAGCTGCTCGTCGCCCACGCCCGGCTGGAGGACCTCCTCGGCCGGTACCCGCTGCGCGGGATCAAGGGCCCGGTCGGCACCGCGCAGGACATGCTCGACCTGCTCGGTGGCGACGCCTCGAAGCTGGCCGACCTGGAGCGGCGCATCGCGGGCCATCTCGGCTTCGGGCAGGCCCTCACCTCGGTGGGCCAGGTCTACCCGCGCTCCCTCGACTACGACGTCGTCTCCGCGCTGGTGCAGCTCGCCGCCGCGCCGTCGTCCGTCGCGAAGACGATCCGGCTGATGGCCGGCCACGAGCTGGTGACCGAGGGCTTCAAGCCCGGCCAGGTCGGCTCGTCCGCCATGCCCCACAAGATGAACACGCGCTCCTGCGAGCGGGTCAACGGCCTGATGGTCATCCTGCGCGGCTACGCCTCGATGACCGGCGAGCTGGCGGGCGACCAGTGGAACGAGGGCGACGTCTCCTGCTCGGTGGTCCGGCGCGTGGCGCTCCCGGACGCGTTCTTCGCCCTGGACGGACTGCTGGAGACCTTCCTGACCGTGCTCGACGAGTTCGGCGCGTTCCCCGCGGTCGTCGCACGTGAGCTCGACCGCTACCTGCCGTTCCTCGCGACCACCAAGGTGCTGATGGGCGCGGTGCGCGCCGGTGTCGGCCGTGAGGTCGCCCACGAGGCCATCAAGGAGCACGCGGTCGCGTCGGCCCTGGCGATGCGCGAGCAGGGCGCGGAGCGCAACGAGCTGCTCGGCAAGCTGGCCGACGACGAGCGGATCCCGCTGGACCGGGCGCAGCTCGACGCGCTGATGGCGGACAAGCTGTCGTTCACCGGCGGTGCCGCCGGGCAGGTCGCCGCCGTCGTCTCCCGGATCGAGGAGATCGTGAAGCAGCACCCGCAGGCGGCGCTCTACACGCCGGGAGCGATCCTCTGACGAGGCTCACCCGGGCCGAACTGGAGGCCGCCCGCGACCGCCTGGTGCCGGACGTGGTGGCGGACGGCCTGCGGGTGCTGTTCTGCGGGATCAACCCCGGTCTGACGACGGCGGCGACCGGCCACCACTTCGCCCGGCCCGGCAACCGCTTCTGGCCCGTGCTGCACCTGTCCGGTTTCACTCCCCGGCTGCTGGAACCGGCGGAGCAGGACCAGTTGCCGGCGCTCGGGCTCGGCATCACCAACGTGGTGGCCCGGGCGACGGCCCGCGCCGACGAACTGACCGCGGAGGAGTACCGGGAGGGCGGCCGGCTGCTCACCGCGAAGGTGGAGCGGCTGCGGCCGCGGTGGCTGGCGGTCGTCGGCATCACCGCGTACCGCACGGCCTTCGGCGAGCGGGCCGCCGCGGTCGGGCCGCAGGACCGCCGCATCGGCGGCACCCGGATCTGGGTGCTGCCCAATCCGAGCGGGCTGAACGCGCACTGGACGGTACGGACGATGGCCGACGCCTACGCGGAACTGCGCCTGGCGGCGGAGGAGTCCGGCGGCGCGGAGCGGCGGCGCTGACAGCAGGGGGCGCCGGTGGCCGGCGCGTGCCGGAAAGGGCGTTCGCCGGTCAGGGCGGGTCCGTCCCGGTGACCGCGACCAGGAGCTCCCAGCGGTCCTCGCCGGCGGGGGCGGCGCCCACGGCTATCCACTGATCCGCCACGCGCCACAGCCGGACCTCCCCCGCCCGGTGGCTCAGCTCCTCCCACGGCGGCGGCACCGGCTCGCCCGCGGCCCCGGAGAACGACACCGACCACAGGCTCACGTGCTGCGGCGCGCCCCAGCGCACCGCGAGGGCCGCGGCCAGGGCCTCGTACTCCGCCCTGCACTGCGCCTCGCTCTCCCCGGGGGACGGCTCCCGCCCGTCGTCCCCCGCGCCGTCCGCCGGGAACCGGGCGAGGTGGTACCCGGGGCCGGCGGATCCGGACGGCGAGGGCCCGGGCACGTCCGGGAAGGCCCGGCCGCGCAGCAGGTCTATCTCGGCGAGATGCCGTGCGGTGGTCATGGACCCAGTAAACCGGCCCCCTACGACAATTGGCGGTCCGTCAGGTCCGGGAGCGGCGGCGGCCGGCCCCGGCGCCCGCCGTCCGGCACGGGGCAGCCGGGCCCGCCGCGTCCGCACCCAGCCGCCCGAGCGGTCCGGCGCCGGGTGCGGGGCCCGCCCGGGGCGGGTACGCGCACCCCCGCCGCACCGAGTACGATCCGGCCAAGACGCGCTCGAACTGGGAGGACACACAGTGGGGCGGCTGACCGGCGGAGATCCTTCCCTGTTGCGGCGTATCAACTCCGCGGTGGTGCTCCACTCCCTGCGGGGCGCGGACTCCCCCACCCTGACCGACCTGACCCGCATCACGGGTCTGTCGCGCCCCACGGTCGAGGGCGTGGTCGAGGGGCTCGTCGAGGCCGGGCTGGTCGTGGAGAGCGTCCCCGAGGAGGGCGAGGCGCGCCGCCAGGGCCGGCCCGCGCGCCGCTACCGCTTCCGCGCCGAGGCGGGCCATCTGCTGGGTGTCGAGATCGGCGCCCACCGGATCGCCGCCCTGCTCTCCGGCCTGGACGGCCGGATCATCGGGGCCGGCTCCCGGTCGGTGTCGGAGACGGCGAGCGCGGACGACCGCCTGGAGCGTGTGCGGTCCGTGGTGGCCGACGTGCTGCGCCGCACCGGAGTGGCCCGCAGCAGTCTGCGGGCGGTGGGCGTCGGCTCGCCGGGGATCGTGGAGGCCGACGGCACGGTACGGCTGTCGACGGCCCTGCCGGGGTGGACCGGACTGCCGCTCGGGGAGCGTCTGAGCCGCTCGTTCCGCTGCCCGGTGCTGGTCGAGAACGACGCGAACGCCGCGGCCGTCGCCGAGCACTGGAAGGGCGCCGCGCGGGATTCGGACGACATCGTCTTCGTGCTCGCCGGACTCAGCCCGGGGGCGGGCTCGCTGATCGGCGGGCGGTGGCCGTGCCCTCCACCGCGAACAGCTGCTCCTCCACATGGTCCAGGGCCACCCGCAGCGCCCCCGTGGCCACCGCGGCCTCGCCCAGCATCGACAGGGCCACCTGCGGCGGCCGCAGACAGTAGCGCACCGGGGGTTCGGGGGCGCGGCAGGGGAGATCGGGGCGCTGCACCTGCTGGGGCGCGAGGTGACGCCGGAGACGCTGCTGTCGACGACGGACGAACCGCTGCACCCGCTCGACGAGCAGGCGGTGGCCGAGGTGTTCGCCCTGGCCAAGGACGGCGACGCGCAGGCACGGGAGGCGGTGGACCGGTACAACCAGCGGCTGGTGCACGACGTGGCGGCCCTCGTGCTGGCGCTCGACCCGGAGCTGGTCGTCATCGGCGGCTGGGCGGCCGGCCTCGACGGTGTACTGGAGCCGCTGCGCGCCCAGTTGTCCCGCTACTGTCTGCGGCCGCCGCAGGTGGCCCTGTCGATGCTGGGCGAGGCCGCGGTGGCCACGGGGGCGCTGCGGGTGGCCCTGGACCATGTGGAGGAGCAGCTGTTCGCGGTGGAGGGCACGGCCACCGCCCGCCGCTGAGGCCGGCCCCGAGGGCGTGACGCGAAAGCAGCGCCGTCCGCCCGCCAGGGGCACGGCGGCATCCGGTGCGTGTCCCCGCGAGGCGGAGGGGCGTCCCCGTACCCGCGGCACTCGGGCGATCCCGACAGCACGACGAGGGTGTGCCGGGTGTCGCGGGGCAGACGGGACGTTCGTGACACGCCGCGGGACGGGCGAAGGCCCGCCCGGTGCACCCGGGCGGGCCTTCGCGTCGCCGTCCCGTCAGGAGGCCCGGCGCCGGTCGTCGTCGTGGCTGATCTCCAGGCCGCCCTGGGCGCCGAAAGTCAGCCGGCAGGTGTCGGCGCGGTAGGTCGCCGCCGAGACCGCCGCGGTGCGGCCGCCGGAGAAGTAGCGGGTGGTGACCACGAGGACGGGCGCCCCGGGCAGCCGGTCCAGCTCCTTGGCGTCGACGGCGCCCGCCGAGCCGAGCTCCACGGCGCGGTCCTGGCCCTCCAGTTCGAGGCGCGCGAGTTCGCGCAGCACGCTGCGGGCGAGCGCGGGGCCGGAGGGGGCGTCTATCCCGGAGAGGTCGGGCACCGACGACGACGGCACGTAGAGGAGTTCGGCGGCGACGGACTGGCCGTGGCCCACGCGTACCCGGCGGACCACGTGGGTCTCCTCGCCGGCCTCGCTGTCGAGGAGACGGGCGACGGCCGGGGGCGGCACGGCACGGGTGCACTCGGTGGGCTGCCAGGCGTCGGACGCCACGCCCGGCCAGTCGTACGGCGACGCCGAGACGTCCACGCCCACGCGCGGGGGCGCGACGGTGGTGCCGACGCCGCGGCGCCGCTGGAGGCGGCCCTCGAGTTCGAGCTGCTCCAGCGCCTGGCGCAGCGTGGCGCGGGCGACACCGAAACGGGCGGCCAGATCCCGTTCGTTGGGCAGGATCTCGCCGACCGTGAACTCGGAGTCGAGTGCTTCGGCCAAGACGGTCTTGAGGTGCCAGTACTTAGGCTCCGGCACCGTGTCGAGCTGCGTGGTCCCCACCCTGTCCTCCGCAATCGCCGTGTCCCCGGCGGCTTTCCGCGCCCTTGTTTATTAAAGGTTCCTGCACTAACCCTGCGACCATAGAACCGGCCTCCTGCTTGGTCAAGACCAATCATGCGGTCGTCACGCTGTGAAGCCGTCCGGCGTCGCAGTGCGTTCATGAGGTTGTCGTACCTCTGCCACCGGTGCGTCGGAACGTCACGAGACCCCGCGCCGGGCGGGCGGCGCGGGGTCTCGTGACGTGGCGGACCGGGCGGGTCAGGGCGCCCCGGGGACGGTCAGGCCGGTGAGCTTGTCCGGGTTGCGGACGATGTAGACGCGGGAGATGCGCCCGTCCACGGCCTCCACCTGGAGGAGGCTGTCCGGACGGCCGTCCACCAGGACCAGCAGCGCGGGAGCGCCGTTGGCCTCGACGGGCCGCGCCTCGACGCGTCCGAGCTGTTCCCGGCTGACGGCGAGGAGGAACCGGCCGACCTTGTCCGCGGTGCGGATCACGCGCAGCGGCGCCTTGGACTTGCCGCCGCTGTCGCCGACCAGGGCGACGTCGGGCGCGAGGAGCGAGAGGAGCTGCGCCAGGTCCCCGCCCGCGGCCGCGGTCAGGAAGCGTTCGGTCAGGTCGCGGCACTGGGCCGGGTCCACGTCGTAGCGGTGCCTGCGCTCCTCGACGTGCCGGCGTGCGCGGCCCGCGAGCTGACGCACCGCCGCCTCGGACTTCTCCAGGGTGGCGGCGATCTCGCCGTACGGGAAGCCGAATGCCTCGCGGAGCACGAACACGGCCCGCTCCAGCGGGGAGAGCGTCTCCAGGACGACGAGCACGGCGAGGGACACCGAGTCGGCGAGGACCGCGCGTTCGGCGGTGTCGGGGACCTCGGGGCCGAAGTCGGTGACGATCGGCTCGGGCAGCCAGGGGCCGACGTAGGACTCGCGGCGCGAGCCGATGTGGCGGAGCCGGTCGACGGCGAGGCGGGTGGTGACGCGGACGAGGTAGCCCCGGGGTTCGCGCACGTCCTCGCGGTCGGCGGCGGACCAGCGCAGCCACGCCTCCTGCACCACGTCCTCGGCGTCGGCGACCCTGCCGAGCATGCGGTAGGCGACGCCGGTCAGGACGGGCCGGTGCGCTTCGAAGACGTCGGTCACGGTGTCGGTTGCCACCCCTTCATCCCAGCCGACCCGCTCGTCGGTGTCCAGCGGACGGGGGTGCGGCGCGCGGCACATCCGAAGGGGCCCGCCGGACTCTTGAACAGCGGGCTACCGGACGGTAATTGTTACTGACAGACCGTCCAGCAATCAGGGAGCAGCAGGCACATGGCCGAAGAGATCTCGTTCTCCGTCACCACCGGCCGGGGCAGCGGTCCGCTGACTCTGGGCTACGAGCGCAGGGGCGGCGGCGAGCCTCTGCTCCTGCTGCACGGCATCGGCCACCACTGGCAGGCATGGCAGCCGGTGCTGGAGATCCTCGCCGCCGAGCGCGACGTCATAGCCGTCGACCTGCCGGGCTTCGGCTCCTCGCGGCCGCTGCCGGACGGGCTCCCGTACGACCTGCCCACCATCGCGGCGGCGCTCGACACGTTCTGCCGGGAGATCGGGGTGGAGCGCCCGCATGTCGCGGGCAACTCGCTCGGCGGCCTGCTGGCGCTCGAACTCGGGCGCCAGGAGCTCGTCAGGTCCGTCACCGCCCTGTCGCCCGCGGGCTTCTGGTCGGAGCGCGAGCGGGTGTACGCGTTCACCACCCTGCGGGCGATGCGGCTGGCTGCCCGTTCGATGCCGCAGCCGGTGATCGAGCGGCTGTCGCGTACCACGGCGGGCCGGGCGGTGCTGGTGAGCTCCATCTACGCGCGGCCCGGGCGCCGTTCGCCCGCGGCG
>NZ_RDBP01000037.1:1022004-1054337 GCF_008042045.1 Streptomyces sp. T39 | reverse complement strand
CGCCGCGGGCGGGAGCGTGCAGTTCACCGACGACGTGCGCCGCGGGCGGGAGCGTGCAGTTCACCGACGACGTGCGGGAGGTGCCCGTCACCATCGCCTGGGGCGAGCGGGACAGGCTGCTGCTGCGGCGCCAGGGCGTGCGCGCCAAGCGGACGATCCCGGGGGCGCGACTGGTGCGGCTGCCGGGATGCGGCCATGTGCCGATGAACGACGATCCGGCGCTGGTCGCGCGGGTGCTGCTGGACGGGAGCCGCTGAGCCCGGCGCGCGACCTCGCCCTCCGTGTTCATCCGGGGTTCGCGCCCCGGCCTCCGCCGGGGACCAGGCTGAGGGCCTCCCACCTCGGCACCCGCATGGAGGCACCACGATGTCCCACGTCCCTGGGCCGGCCCCGGCCCGGCGCTCCGTACTGCTCGGCACGGCGGCGGCGTCCGCCGCGCTCGCCCTGCCCGCCGCGGCGGCGACCCCGGCCCTCGCGCTCCCCGGCCGCCCGCGCGCGGCCTGGGGCGTGCAGACGGGCGACGTGACCACGACGTCCGGGCTGGTCTGGGTCCGCTCCGACCGGCCGGCCCGGATGATCGTGGAGACCTCGGCCACCGGATCGTTCCGCCGCCCCCGCACCTGGCACGGCCCGCTCCTCGGGCCGGGCACGGACTTCACCGGCACGACCGTGCTCCGCGGCCTGCCGCCGGGCGAGCAGGTGCACTACCGCGTCACGCTCGCCGACCCGGACGACCCCCGCCGCACCGGCGAGCCGGTGACGGGCACGTTCCGCACGGCGCCCGCGCGACGGCGCCAGGGGGTGCGCTTCGTGTGGTCGGGCGACATCGCCGGCCAGGGGTGGGGCATCAACCCGGACATCGGCGGCTATCGCGCGTACGAGGAGATGCGCCGTCTCGACCCGGACTTCTTCCTGTGCAGCGGCGACACCGTGTACGCGGACGGCCCGCTCCAGCCGAGCGTGACGCTGCCCGACGGCCGGGTGTGGCGCAACCTCATGACCGAGGAGAAGTCCAAGGTCGCCGAGACCCTCGCCGAGTACCGCGGGAACTTCCGCTACAACCTGCTGGACGAGAACGTGCGCCGGTTCAACGCCCAGGTGCCGACGATCGTGCAGTGGGACGACCACGAGGTGCGCAACAACTGGTACCCGGGCCAGATCCTCGACGACGCCCGGTACACCGAGAAGGACGTCGACGTGCTCGCCCGGCGCTCGATGCGCGCGTTCGCCGAGTACTTCCCGGTCGGGACGCTCTCGCCGGGCAGGCCCGGGGGCCGCGTCCACCGGGTGGTGCACCACGGCCCGCTGCTGGACGTGTTCGTCCTCGACATGCGCTCCTTCCGCAACCCCAACTCCCCCGGCCGGCAGGCCGACGACACCGAGGGCATCCTCGGCGCCGAGCAGCTCGCCTGGCTCGAGCGCGAGCTCTCGCGTTCGCGGGCGGTGTGGAAGGTGATCGCCTCCGACATGCCGCTCGGTCTCGTGGTCCCGGACGGGGCGACCGACTTCGAGGCGGTGGCCCAGGGGGACCCCGGGGCTCCGCTGGGGCGGGAGCTCCAGATCGCCGGTCTGCTGCGGTACATCAAGCACCGCAGGATCACCGGAACCGTGTGGCTGACGGCGGACGTCCACTACACCTCCGCGCAGCACTACGCGCCCGAGCGGGCCGCGTTCAAGGACTTCGCGCCGTTCTGGGAGTTCGTCTCCGGGCCGCTGGCGGCGGGCGGGTTCCCGGCGAACGCGCTGGACGGCACGTTCGGGCCCGAGCGGGTCTTCGTCCGGGCGCCGCAGCGGGCGAACGTCTCCCCCATGGAGTCGCCGCAGTACTTCGGCGAGGTCGACATCGACGGCGGAAGCGGGGAGTTGACCGTCCGGCTGCGCGCGGAGGGCGGCACGGTACTCTTCAGCAGGACGCTGCAGCCGGGACGCGTGGGCCAGTAGGCCCCCGGGGCGGGCGGCGCACGACCTGGCCGGCAGGCCCCCGGCCGGCCGCGCGCGGCCGTGCACGGCCGCGGTTCGAGGTGACCGGTCCGCCGCCCGGCAGCCGAACACTCCACGCCAAAAACGGTCAGAACCAGCCGATATCGGTTCTGATGCGCACTTAACCCATCAGTCACAAAGCGTTCGCGATCACGCAACACCCTTCGGTCACAGTGAGGGCATGACTGATGTGACTTCTGCGAAGAGTGTCCGCCGCCCGCACCACTGGCGGCGCGACCTCGTCGAACTGGCCGCCATGTTCACGGCCGTGGTGGTGGCCGACGCCGTCGCCAAACTGGTCGTGCACGGCCCCGACGGTCCGGTCGTGCTCGTCGCCGCCGCCGTGACCCTGGTCGCCACGGCCGCATTCCACACATGGTGGGCACGGCGCCACAGCCATGCCCCTCCCCCGGAACCGGCCGGGGCCGAGCCGGGCGGCGCCGGGGACGGCACGCCGCGTGAGACGGTGCTGTGGCGGATGCGCACCACCGTCCAGGACGCCCCGGGCAGCCTGGCCGCGCTGTGCTCGGCCCTGGCGGCCCTCGACGTGGACATCCTGACGCTCCAGACGCACCCCCTCGGCGACGGCACGGTCGACGAGTTCCTGCTGCGCGCCCCCGCGGACCTCGACGCGCAGCGGCTCACCCGCGAGGTCGCCGCCGCCGGCGGCACCAGCACCTGGACCGAGCGCGCCGACACCCACGACCTGGTCGACACCCCGACCCGGGTGCTGGGCCTCGCCACCCGCACCGCCCTCGACGCCGCCGAACTCCCGCTGGCGCTGCGGCAGCTGCTCGGCCGCTGCACGATCCGCTCGCGCCCGGCGCAGACACTCGGCGGCCGCCCCACGGGCCCGGTTCCCCCCGTCGAAGGCGTGCTGGAGGAGACCCTGATGCGGCTGCGCGACCCGAACGGCGGCACGATCACGGTCGAGCGGCCGTATCTGCCGTTCACCCCCACCGAGTTCGCCCGCGCCCGGGCGCTGGTGGAGCTGGACGCCCGGCTCGGACCGCGCGTGCCCCGCAGCCAGGACGTCCTCACCCTCCCCGAGGGCAACGAGATCACCGTCCGCCGTGCCGACCAGGGCGACGTCGCGCAGGCGGTCGCCATGCACGAGCGCTGCTCCGACCGGACTCTGTCCCTGCGCTACCACGGGCCCGTCGGCGACGCGGACCGCTATCTGAACCACCTGCTCAGCCCGCGCTACGGCCGCACCCTCGCCGTGCAGACCGCCTCGGGCCGCCTGGTCGCGCTGGGCCACCTGCTCTGGGACGGCGACGAGACCGAGGTCGCCCTGCTGGTCGAGGACGACTGGCAGCGCCGCGGCATCGGTTCGGAGCTGCTGCGCCGTCTGGTCGCCATGGCCCGGGAGGCCGGCTGCGACAGCGTCTACGCCGTCACCCAGTCGTCCAACACGGGCATGGTGGCGGCGATGCGCGGGCTCGGCCTGCCGCTGGACTACCAGATCGAGGAGGGGACGCTGGTGGTCACGGCCCGCCTCGACACGGCACAGCTGCGCCGCCCGGCCCCCCGCTTCGAGCAGGCCGAGCGCTGAGCGCGACGCCGTCCCCGGGCCCGGAGCCGTCGCCGGGCCCGGGGACGGCGCAGCCGCGTCGGGGTCCTCCCGCCCGGGGGCGGCGCACCCCCGTCAGGGCGCTCCGGTGAGCGCCGCGGACACCGGCGCTGCCGCCGCGCGGCGCGGTCCACCGCCGAGGGCCTGGGTCAGATCCCGCCACAGGTCCTCGACGTCCTCCAGACCCACGGACATCCGCAGCAGCCGGTCGCTCACCCCTGCCGAACGGCGGTCCCCCTCCGCCACGATGCGGTGGCTGATGGACGCCGGGTGCTGGATCAGCGAATCGACGCTGCCGAGGCTGACCGCGGGGGTGATCAGCCGGACCCCGGCGATCACCGCGTGCGGGTCGCCGTACGTCTCGAAGGCGATCATCGCGCCGCCGATCGACGGGTAGTGCACCCGGGCGATCCGCGGATCGGCGGCCAGCCGGCGCACCAGGTCCGCGGCGGTCGTCGACGCCGCCCTGACCCGGACCGGGAGCGTGGAGAGGCCGCGCAGCAGCAGATAGCCGGCCAGCGGGTGGAGCACCCCACCGGTCGCGAAGCGCACCTGGCGCAGGGTGCGCGCGAACTCCTCGTCGCAGGCCACCACGCCGCCCATCACGTCGCCGTGGCCGCCGAGGTACTTGGTGGCGCTGTGCAGCACCAGCCGGGCGCCGTGCTCGGCGGGCCGCTGGAGCACGGGCGTCGCGAAGGTGTTGTCGACCAGGAGCGGCACGGAGCCGCAGGCGTGGCGCACGGCCCGCAGGTCCACCTCGGCCAGCGTGGGGTTGGCCGGCGTCTCCACCATGACGAGACCGGTGTCGGGACGCAGCGCGTCGGCGATCCCCGCGGGATCGGTCCAGGTGACCTCGGTGCCGAGCAGCCCCGCGTTCAGCAGATGGTCGCTGCAGCCGTACAACGGCCGGACGGCCACGACATGCCGCAGACCGGCGCTCGCCCGCGCCAGCAGGACGGCGGTCAGGGCCGCCATACCGCTGGCGAAGGCCACGGCCGCCTCGGTGCCCTCCAGGGTGGCGAGGGCGGTCTCGAAGCGGGCGGTCGTCGGGTTGTCCAGCCGGGCGTACACCGGCGGACCCTCCAGCCGCGCGCCCGTCTGCGCGAACGCGTCGATGCGCGCGGCCTCTTCGGCGGCGTCGTACGAGGGGTAGGTGGTGGAAAAGTCGAGCGGCGGGGCGTGCAGGCCCAGTTCCGCGAGGTCCTCGCGTCCTGCGTGCACGGCGTCGGTGGCCAGCGCCCTGGATACGGGCACGGCCGAGGCTGCGTTCTCCATGGCGGCACTGTGAACATCTACCGGGAGGTAGCGGGGCATCTCCGTGCTACGTTCGGCCCATGACCGAATCCGTCGCACTGGATCCGGTGGATCTGCACATCCTCCGCCTCCTGCAGAACGACGCCCGGACGACGTACCGCGAGCTGGCGGCCGAGGTCGGCGTGGCGCCGTCCACCTGCCTGGACCGCGTCACACGGCTGCGGCGGTCCGGGGTGATCACCGGTCACCGGCTCGCCCTCGACCCCGCCCGGCTCGGCCGCGGCCTCCAGGCGCTGCTGATGGTGCAGGTGCGCCCGCACCGGCGCGAGCTGATCGGCCCCTTCGTCGAACGCATCAGGGCCCTGCCCGAGTCGCTCGCGCTGTTCCATCTCACCGGCCCCGACGACTACCTGGTGCACGTCGCGGTGACCGACATGGCGGATCTCCAGCGCCTGGTGCTGGACGAGTTCACCTCGCAGCGGGAGGTCGCCCGCGTGGAGACCCGGCTGATCTTCCAGCAGTGGGAGTGCGGCCCGCTGCTGCCGCCGGCCACCGGCCGTCAGGTGTCCGACGGCGGATGATGATGACGCGGGGGCCCTTCGCGTACCAGGATGAGCGCATGCCAGCTTCCAGCAGCGCACTGCCGCGCCAGGTCGCCGACGCCTACGTCGACGCACTCGTCGAACTCGACCCGATCACCGGGACGTACCTGGGGGTCAAGGAGAGCAACCGGCTGCTCCCCGACTACTCGCCCGCCGGTCAGGAGGAGTTCGCCGCCCTCGCCCGCAGGACCCTCGCCCTGCTCGGCGAGGCCGAGACGCGCCCGGGCTCCGAGACGGACGCCGAGCGCCGCTGCGCCCGGCTCCTGCGCGAGCGGCTCACCGCCCAGCTCGCCGTCCGCGAGGCGGACGAGGGGCTGCGGACGGTGAGCAATCTGCGCTCGCCGGCGCACTCGGTCCGCCAGGTGTTCACCCTGATGCCGACCGGAACGGCAGAGGAGTGGTCGGCCGTCGCCGAGCGGCTGCGGGCGGTGCCGCAGGCGCTGGAGGGGTACCGGGCCTCGCTCGCCCTGGGCCTCGAACGGAAGCTGTACGGCGGTCCCCGGGCGACGGCGACGTTCATCGGACAGATGACGGAGTGGGTCGGCGGCCGGCAGAGCTGGTTCGAGGAGTTCGTGTCCGACGGGCCCTCGTCGCTGCGGGTCGAACTGGACGTGGCGGCGCGCACCGCGACGCAGGCGCTGGCCGCGCTGCGCGACTGGGTGCGCGACGTGTACGCGCCCGCGATCGAGGGTGCGCCGGACACCGTGGGCCGGGAACGCTACGCCCGCTGGTCGCGCTTCTTCAACGGCACGGACCTGGACCTGGACGAGGCGTACGCCTACGGCTGGTCCGAGTACCACCGGCTGCTGGCCGAGATGCGCAGGGAGGCCGACAGGATCCTGCCGGGCGCAGGCCCGTGGGAGGCGCTGGCCCATCTCGATGTGCACGGGACGCACATCGAGGGCGTCGACGAGGTGCGCGCCTGGCTCCAGAAGCTGATGGACGAGGCGATGGACGCGCTGGACGGCACCCACTTCGAACTCGCCGAGCGGGTGCGCCGGGTGGAGTCCTGCATCGCCCCGCCGGGCGGCGCGGCCGCCCCGTACTACACCAGCCCCTCGGAGGACTTCTCGCGTCCCGGGCGGACCTGGCTGCCGACGATGGGCGAGACCCGCTTCCCGGTGTACGACCTGGTGTCGACCTGGTACCACGAGGGCGTGCCCGGCCATCACCTCCAGCTCGCGCAGTGGGTGCACGTCGCCGACCGGCTCTCCCGCTACCAGGCCACCGTCGGCACGGTGAGCGCCAACAGCGAGGGCTGGGCCCTGTACGCCGAGCGGCTGATGGACGAACTCGGCTTCCTGCCCGACCCGGAGCGCAGACTCGGCTACCTGGACGCGCAGATGATGCGCGCCTGCCGCGTGATCATCGACATCGGCATGCACCTGGAGCTGGAGATCCCGGCGGACTCGCCGTTCCGTCCCGGGGAGCGGTGGACTCCGGAGCTGGCGCAGGAGTTCTTCGGCAGCCACAGCGGCCGCCCCGCGGACTTCGTGGAGAGCGAGCTGACCCGCTACCTGTCGATGCCCGCCCAGGCGATCGGCTACAAGCTGGGCGAACGGGCCTGGCTGCTGGGCCGGGAGAACGCCCGCCGGGCCCATGGCGACTCCTTCGACGCCAAGGCCTGGCACATGGCGGCGCTGTCGCAGGGGCCGCTCGGTCTGGACGACCTGGTCGAGGAGCTGTCCCGGCTGTGACACCGGGCTCCCCGCGGTACGGCCGTCCGGCGCCGGAGGGCCGCACCGCGGGGAGCCGGCCGCCGGGCCGGGCCGCCGCCGGGGGTCAGCAGCCGCAGTCCCCGTCGACGGGGGCGGTCAGCGGGTCGGCCTCGCGGCTCCGGGGGCCCTCCCAGGTCTCGTAGGCGAAGCCCTCGCGCGCCCAGTACTCGAAGCCGCCGAGCATCTCCTTGACCTGGAAGCCGAGTTCGGCGAGGGCGAGGGCGGCGCGGGTCGCCCCGTTGCAGCCCGGGCCCCAGCAGTAGGTGACGACCGGCACCGAGCGGTCGAGCAGCTGCTCGGCCTGCTCGGGGATGAGCGCCGTCGGCAGGTGGACCGCGCCGGGGACGTGCCCCTGGTCCCAGGACTCCGTCGAGCGGGAGTCGAGCACGACGAAGCCGGGGTCGTCC
This sequence comes from Streptomyces sp. T39, assembly GCF_008042045.1. Taxonomy (GTDB): domain Bacteria; phylum Actinomycetota; class Actinomycetes; order Streptomycetales; family Streptomycetaceae; genus Streptomyces. The sequence goes on along the minus strand of NZ_RDBP01000037.1, from coordinate 1,046,803 downwards.
CCCGAGGAGAGGGCGGCGGCCACGTCGGAGACGTCGGCGTGGAAGGCGAGGCTCGCCCCGAAGTAGGCGGCCGCGGCGGCCGGGGAAGCGGGCGGGACGCGCAGGACGGGGTGGGCGGCGGTGCGCTGCGTGCTGTTCATGGTCGGAAATCTACGACCGCCTGCCCGGCCGGTGAAGAGACTTTCCCCGGCCTGAGCCTTGATCGGCCGGGGAATCCCCTGCTATTCCTCTCTTATGAGCGGATATTCACCGGACGCCACGGACTGGCGCATTCTGGGTGCCCTGCAGGCCCAGGGCAGGGCGAGTTTCACCGAACTCGCCAAGGCGGTCTCGATGTCGCCGAGCGCCGTCACCGAACGCGTGCGCAGGCTGGAGGAGACCGGTGTGATCAAGGGCTACACGGCCGTGGTCGACCCCGAGCGGCTCGGGCTGCCGATCATGGCCCTGGTGCGGCTGCGGTACCCGACCGGCAACTACAAACCGTTCCACGACCTGCTGGACACCACGCCCGAGATCGTGGAGGCGCACCATGTGACGGGCGACGACTGCTTCGTCCTGAAGGTCACCGCCCGCTCGATGCGCCACCTGGAGGAGGTCTCCGGCAAGATCGGCGGGCTGGGGTCGGTGACGACCAGCGTGGTGTACTCCTCCCCGCTGCCGAGCCGCCCGATCAGCCGCTGAGCGCAACGCGGGCCCCGGCCGGCGGCAGGGCGCGCGTGCGTGGGGCGGTCGTGGGGTGGGAGGCCGCGTGGCGACCCCAGGGCTCCGGGCGCGGGCCGACACCGGGCACGTGCCGGCACAGGTCGACTCCGGGCCGCTGCGGGCAGCGTCCCTGCGCGACCGGTTGCCGCGTGCCGGGGGCGGTCGTGGGCGGGTCGCGTCCGCACGACGTCGGGCGCGTGCCGCCGGGCAGCGCGGACGTACCGGCGAACCCCGGCGGGCCGCCGTGGGCGAACTGCCCGGGACCGGGGCCGCGGCCTGTCCGAGACGGGCATGGCAGCCGTGCTGCGCCATGCGCTCGCCGACGTCTCACCGCTCGTCGGCCTCTACGTGAACGACGACAACATCCCCGCCAGAACGGGCCCAGTCCGGGCACTCGGGGCGGCACGGCGCCCGGCGACCCCGCCGTGCGGGGTCGCCGGGCGTCGGCGTCCGGGAAGCCCCGGCACGGTCAGTCGCCGAGCGGCTCCCCCGTCCGCAGGCGGACCGCCGAACCGGACCTGTCCTTGACGACCTCCAGCTGGACGGGGATCCGGCGCCGCAGGTCGCCGACGTGGCTGACGATGCCCACGCTGCGGTCCCGTTCGCGCAGCGAGTCCAGGACGTCGAGCACCTCGTCCAGCGTCTGCTCGTCGAGACTGCCGAAGCCCTCGTCGACGAAGAGGGTGTCGAGCCGTGTGCCGCCCGCCTCGTCGGTCACCACGTCGGCGAGGCCGAGGGCGAGGGCCAGCGAGGCGAAGAAGGTCTCCCCGCCGGAGAGGGTCGCGGTGTCCCGCTCCCGACCCGTCCAGGCGTCCACCACGTGCAGCCCGAGCCCGGCCCTCCGTCCGCCGGCGCGGGCGTCGGAGTGCACCAGCGTGTACCGCCCGGACGACATCCGCTGGAGCCGCACCGTGGCGGCCGCGGCGACCTGCTCCAGCCTGGCCGCGAGGACGTAGGACTCCAGGCGCATCCTGCGCTCGTTGTCGGCGGAGGTGCCGGCCGTGAGACCGGCCAGCCGCGCCACCCGGTCGTAGCGCTCGCGCAGCGGGCCGAGCCCGCGGACCTCGTCCGCGGCCCCGGCGGAGAGCCGGTCCAGCGCGGCGCAGCGCTCCCGTGCCGCGGCGAGCCGTGCGGCGGCGTCGCGCGCCTGGCGCTCGGCGGCCGCCGCGCGACTCCCGGCCGCCTCCGGTGCGGCCGGGGAAAGGCCGGCGGCCTCCCGGGCGTCCTCCTCGGCCAGCCGCTCGGCCACCGCGGCGGCCTCGGTGCGCCAGGCCTCGACGCCGGCCTCGGCCTCGCGCCGCGCCCGCTCGCCGAGGACGGCCTCCGCGGCCTCCTCGGGCGTCTCGAAACCGGCGTCGCGGGCCGCTTCGGCGAGCCGTTCACCGGCCTCCGCCACCTGCCGCTCCGCCGTGTCCAGCTGCCGCAGGGCGTCGGCCGCCGCGGCGAGCAGGCCGATGCGGCGCTCCAGCCGCGCGGCGTGGTCGGCGACGCTCGCCGCCCCGCCGCGGGCCCGGACGAGCTCGGCCTCGATCGCCGCCTGCTCCTGGTCGATCGCCTCACGGCGCGAGAGGCGGGCGGCGATCGACCGCTCGGCCCGCCGGCAGGCCTCCAGCCGCTCCCCGTGCTCCCGCTCGCCCCGCTCCAGCGCCTCCTGCGCGGCGTGCATCCCGGAGGCCGTGCGATGCGCCTCGGCGTGACGGCGCTCCAGTTCGGCGACCGCGGCGCGCAGGTCGGCGACGGTGGGGTCGGTGTCGGCCTCCCGGGGGGCGGGCACGCCTGCGCCCGGCACCCCCGTCGCACGGGACGCGCCGCGGGTCTCCCCGCTGCCGACCGCGCTCGGGGTGCCCGCGCCACCGGACGCGCCCTCGTTCCGGACCTCCCCCGACGCGACCTGGTTCCGCACCCTGCCGGACTCGCCCTGCGCACCCACTGCGCCGGACGCGCGCCCGGTGTCCGCCGCGACGGTCTGCCCCGCCCCGGCGGTGCCCGCGCCGGCGGGGCCGACGCTCCCCGCGCCGGCGGTCAGGCCGTCCGCCGGCCCGGTCGCCGCACCGGCGACGGCCGCCGGGGCCTGGCGTTCGCGTGCGGCGGATGCCGCTCGGGCGCGCTGGGCGGCGGCCGCGTGGGACTCGCGGGTGACCGCGAGGTCGCGTTCGGCCGCGGCACGGGCCTGCTCGGCCCGCACGCTCGCCTCGTACGCCGCGTCCTCGGCGGCGCGGTCCACGTGGCCGGCCTCCGCGCGTGCGGGGGCGGGGTGTTCGGCCGAACCGCAGACGGCGCAGGGCTCGCCCGGCACCAGGGCCGAGGCGATCTCGGCGGCGATGCCCCGCAACCGCCGTTCCTTCAGGTCCAGCCAGTGCGCCCGTGCCTCGTTCACCCCGGTGTGCAGGGTGCGCAGCGCCGCCTCGGCGCGGGCGGCCCGGGCGGCCAGTTCATCTCGCTCGCAGGCGGCTTCGAGCCGGGCGCGGGCGGGCGCGAGGCGGCCCGCCAGGTGCTCGGCCCTGGTCGCCGCCTCCTGCGCAACGGTGATGCGTTCGGTGTGGCGGCGCCGCTCGGCCTCCCACCCGGCGAGCCAGACGGACGCCTCGTGCAGGGCGTCCTCGTCGGCGCGTGCCTGACGGTCCGCCTCGGCGCGTTCGCGGGTGATCTCGGCACTGCGGCGCTCCGCCCTGCGGGCGGACTCCAGGGCGCCCAGTTCGCCGCGCAGGGCGTGCTCCCGGCCGGTGAGCCGCTCGGCGTCGGCGTCGGCGAGGTCCTCGGGCAGCTGTGCCCGGGAACGCTCCCGGCCGGCGAGGGCGGCCCGGTGGGCGCGTGCGGCCTCGTCGCGCAGGCGGAGCGCGGGCACGACCCGGTCAGCGCGCCGTGCCCGGTCCACCGCTGCGGCCAGGGCGTCGTGGCGGGGGCGCGCCTTCTCCAGGGCGTCGGCGCGCCGCGTGGTCTCGGCGTACCGCTGCTGGAGGCGGGCGAGTTCGCGTGCGGCGTCGAGCGCGTGGCGGGCGGCGGTGTGCCGCTCCGCGGCAGCCTCGGCCCGCGCCTCGGCGATGTCCCGCTCCTCGCGCGCGCCGGCGCGTGCCACGGCCGCCCACTGGAGGACTGCCGCGGCCAGCCCCGGGTCGCCCGGCTGCCGGTCGGCGGCGGGCCAGTCGCCCGCCGCGCCCGCCGCGGCCTGCTCCATCCGGTGCGCGAGGGCGAGCAGCCGCTCGTCGCCCGTGCGCACCTGCTGCTCCGCCCCGCGGCGCAGTTCGGCGAGGCGTTCCTCCACGGCGGCGAAGCGGCGGGTGTCGAAGAGCCGTCCGAGGAGCCGGCCACGGGCCTCGGCGTCGGCGCGCAGGAAGCGGGCGAAGTCGCCCTGGGGCAGCAGCACGACCTGGCAGAACTGTTCCCGGCTCATGCCGATGAGCTGGGTGATCTCCTCGCCGATCTCCTGGTGGGAGGTGCTCAGGGCCTTCCACTGCCCGGTCGCGGTGTCGTACTCGCGCAGCCTGCTGCGGGCGCGTTCGGTGACGAAGCCGGTGCCGCGTGCCTTGGGGCGGGGCTGCGCCGGGTTGCGCGTGATCTCCAGCCGGCGTTCGCCGAGGGTGAGTTCGAGGGTCACCTCGGTGGGGGTGCGCACCTCGGCGTGGTCGCTGCGCAGGGAGGTGCCGGGGCTCTGGCGGGCTCCGGGGACGGCGCCGTAGAGGGCGAAGCAGACGGCGTCCAGCACGGAGGTCTTGCCGGCGCCGGTGGGGCCGTGGAGGAGGAAGAGGCCTGCCTTGGACAGGGCGTCGAAGTCGATCTCCTGGGTGGCGCCGAACGGCCCGAAGGCCGTGACGGTCATCCGGTGCAGTCTCACCCGGCCACCTCGCGCACGCCGGCGTCCACCCGGACGTCGTCGAACGCCCCGTGCAGCACCGCGCGTTCGTCGCCGTCGGGGCCGCTGCCGCCGCGGACGTGTGCCACGAAGTCCTCCGCGATCTGCTGGTCGGACCGCCCGCGGAGCCGCTGCGCGTAGGAGGCCGTGCCGTCCTCGGGGGCGCGTTCCGGGGCGAAGACGAGGCTGAGGGTGTGCGGGAAGCGCGCGGCGAGCCGGGCCATCGGGTCCGCCGGGCGCACCGCGTCGGTGAGGGTGGCCTCCACGAACGACTCCTCGTGGCGGGCGAGCCCCGGGTCGTCGAGCAGGTCGGCGAGCGTGCCGTGCAGCCGGGCGAGCGGCCGGGGCACCGGGCAGTCGATCCGCTCGGCCGTCACCTCGCCCTGTGCGCCCAGGTCGACCAGCCACATGGTCTTGCGGTGCGTCGCCTCGGAGAAGGAGTAGGCGAGGGGGGAACCGGAGTAGCGGACGCGTTCGGTGACGGTCTGGGCGCCGTGGAGGTGGCCGAGGGCGACGTAGTCGACGCCGTCGAAGACCCCCGCGGGGACGGCGGCGACGCCGCCGACGGTGATGTCGCGTTCGCTGTCGCTCTCCTGCCCGCCGGCGACGAAGGCGTGGGCGAGGACGACGGAGCGGGTGCCGGGCGCCCGGGCGGCGAGGTCCTCCCGTACCCGCCGCATCGCGGCGGCGAGCACCGCCTCGTGGGCGGTCCGCTCGGCGCCGAGCCGCTCCCGGACCAGTGCCGGTTCGAGGTAGGGCAGGCCGTAGCAGGCGACGGGGCCGTGGGCGTCGGCGAGCAGCACGGGGGTGGCGCAGCCGGCCGGGTCGGTGCGCAGGTGGATGCCGGCCCGCTCGATCAGGCCGGCGCCGACGCCGAGGCGTCGGGCGGAGTCGTGGTTCCCGGAGATCATCACCGTCGGGACCCCGGCGGCCGCGAGCCGGTGGAGCGCGTCGTCGAACAGCTCGACGGCGGCGAGCGGCGGCACGGCGCGGTCGTACACGTCACCGGCGACGAGCACGGCGTCGACCTCGTGCTCGTGGACGGCGGCCACCAGGTGGTCGAGGAAGGCGGCCTGGGCGTCGAGCATGCTCACCCGGTGCAGCGACCGCCCCAGGTGCCAGTCCGACGTGTGCAGGAGTCTCATGATCGGTGAGCGTATCCGCGGGGTCGGACAGTGCGGGCGGCTTCAGAGCGCATCGCCGTACGCCTCGCCCCCGAGTTCCAGGACGGCCGTGCCCGCCGTGGCGTCGGCGAGCCATGCCCGGAAGGCGTCCACCTCGGCGTCGGGCAGGCCGACCTCGATGGTGACCTCGTCGGCGTAGGTGACCTGTCGCACGTCGCGGCCGGTGGCCCGCAGGTCGTTCTCCACCTTGCCGGCCCGCTGGTGGTCGACGGTGACGAGGACGATCCGGAAGCGGGTGCGGACGACGGTGCCGAGGGCGTCCAGTGCCTCGCCGACCACTCCCCCGTAGGCGCGGATCAGTCCTCCCGCGCCGAGCTTCACGCCGCCGTAGTACCGGGTGACGACGGCCGCCGTGTAGCGGACCTCGCGCCGCAGGAGCATCTGGAGCATCGGCACGCCGGCCGTGCCGCCGGGCTCGCCGTCGTCGCTCGCCTTCTGCACGGCGGCGTCCGCGCCGACGACGTAGGCGAAGCAGTTGTGCGTGGCGGTGGGGTGCTGGGCACGGACGCGGGCGACGAACGCCTGGGCCTCCTCCTCGGTGGCCGCGGGCGCGAGGGAGCAGAGGAAGCGCGAGCGGTTGATCTCGGTCTCGTGGACGCCCTCGCGGGCGACCGTCCGGTACTGGTCCTGCATCCCGCCACCCTATGCGGCCGTCCGGCACGGTCCGGCCACGGGGGAACGCGGACCCCCTGGGCCGGGTCGCGCGGGGCGGAGCGGCCACGGGGAATGCCGGACGCCGGAGCCGGGTTGTGCCGGGCATGTACGCAGACGACGAGACCATCCGCCGCATCCTCACCGGCTCGGGCGACACCTGGGCGGTGGTGGGCCTGTCGAACAACCGGACGCGTGCCGCGTACGGCGTCGCGCAGGTGCTCCAGCGCTTCGGCAAGCGCGTGGTGCCGGTGCACCCCGAGGCCGAGACGGTCCACGGCGAGCAGGGGTACGCCTCGCTCGCCGACATCCCGTTCCCCGTCGACGTGGTGGACGTCTTCGTGAATTCCGACCTCGCGGGCCGGGTCGCCGACGAAGCGGTCGCGTCCGGCGCGAAGGCCGTCTGGTTCCAGCTGGGCGTGGTCGACCCGGAGGCGTACGCCCGCACCCGGGAGGCCGGCCTCGACATGGTGATGGACCGCTGCCCGGCGATCGAGATCCCCCGGCTGGGCTGAGCGTCAGACGCCCAGGCCCTCGACGACCACCGCGCCCGGCAGACCGGAGAAGGTCCTGCCGGGCACGATCAGCTTCCCGCGCCGCCGGCCGCTGCCGATCAGGACCCACTCGGTGCCGACGACCGCCGCGTCGACCAGGAGCGGCCAGCCGGCGGGGAGCCCGATGGGGGTGATGCCGCCGTACTCCATGCCGGTCCCGCCCGTCGCCGCGTCCATGGACGCGAACGAGGCCTTGCGCGCCCCCAGGTGGCGGCGGACGGCGCCGTTGACGTCGACGCGGGTGCGGGAGAGGACGAGGCAGGCGGCGGTCGTGGTCTCGCCGGCGCGCTTGCCCGACACGATGACGCAGTTCGCCGAGACGTCCAGCAGCTCCCGTCCGTAGTGCTCCGTGAAGACGGCCGTGTCGGCGATCGCGGGGTCGGTGTCGACGTGGAGCAGCTGGTCGGCGGGAACGCCGCCCTGCCAGTCGCGGACCGCCGCGGCGACCGGATCGATCAGCACGTCGAGGCAGTCGGGGGCGGGCGTGGCGTCGTCGAAGTCTCCGATGGGTGCGCGCATGCGGCGCACGCTAACAGCGCCGGGCACGGCGGTCGCCGGGGGGTCAGACCTCGTCCAGGTCGGCGAGCGCGAGGAGTTGCTCGGGCGTGACGCCCTCGGGGATGGGCACGGGGGCCGGTGTGCGCAGCGGCGGCTGCCAGCCCGCGACCGGGTCCCAGCTGCGCACGACCCGGGCGGGTGCGCCCGCGACCACCGCGTGGTCGGGGACCTCGCCCCGGACGACCGCGCCCGCCGCGACCACCACGTTGCGGCCGAGCCGCGCCCCGGGGAGGATCACCGCGCCGGTGCCGAGCCAGCAGCCGGGTCCGATCTCCACCGGTTCGGCGCGCGGCCACTGCTTGCCGACCGGCTGCCCCGGGTCGTCGTAACTGTGGTTCGTGGACGTGATGTAGACGTACGGGCCGCAGTAGGTGTCCGAGCCGATCGTCACGCGGGTGTCGGCGATGACGTGGCTGCCGCGCCCGAGGACCACCCCGTCGCCCAGGGTCAGGATCGGGTCGGGTCCGAGGTCCAGGCCGGGCATCATCCCGGCCGTGAGCGTCACCTGCTCGGCGATGATGCAGTGGCCGCCGAGCTCGATCCACGGCTCGCCGAAGACCGTGCCCTGCGGGAAGGCCAGCCGGGTCCCGTGGCCGATGCTCCGGAACCGGAGCCGCCCCGGGTGCTCGGCGGTGACCGAACCCGCCTCCTGCACCCACCGCCACCCCCGGTGGACGGCGCGCGCGAGGACGCGGCGGCGCCATGCGCCGAAGCGGGAGGGGGTGTCGCGGATGGTGGGCACCCGCTCACGGTAGTCGGCCGCCGTCCCGCGGACCGGCGGGCGGGGCTGTGACGTTCGCCCCAGCTCACCTCCGCGGCGCATGCCGCGACGGGGCGCGCACGTATCACGTCCGCGCGCCCCCGCGCGCGACTTCGGGCGCAACTCCACCGTTCTGTGGACAGTGCCCGTGCTTCGGGCGTCGCCTGTGACGCCCGTGACTAGCATGAGCACCGCATGAACACGGGTGATCACTACGGGTGATCGCGTCAACTCCCCCTCGCGGTGGGGTCCGTGACATGCGGACGGCCGCTGTGCGCCGATCGGCCGCCTCCACTTCGTGCACGTGCCGCACTCGAGCAATGAGGGATCGCGGAATGTCAGTCTCAGCCTCACCCCCGCCCCGCAGAGGCCGTGCGCATCGTCCGCTGCCCGTGGCGGCGCCCTCCGCCGCCCTGGGCGCGGCAGCCGTCGCCGGCGTCGCCGTGAGCCTCGCCGCGCCGGATGCGGCCGGCCCCTGGGTCGCGGCCACCGCCTGTGCCGCGTGGCTGTGCCTGGCCGCCGCCGCGGTCGCCGCGACGCTCACGGTGCGGCGCGAGCGGGCCGCCGCCGACGCGGCGGGCGGCGAGCTGCGGGCGCTGCGCTCCCGCTCGGACGGGCTGACGGCCGAGGCCTCCCACCTGGTGAACGTGACGCTCCCGTCCCTGGTCAAGCGGCTGCGCGACGGGGAGGCGCCCGACGACGCGCTCGCCTCGGCGACCCCGCCCAGGGATCCTCAGCTGCGGCGCGTCCTGCACGCCTTCGGCATGGAGACGGGTGCAGCCGAGCAGCGTGCACGGGGCTCCGCGGCCAACGCCGCACGCGCGGTGCGTCAGTTGGCGCTGGCGGCCGACGGGGTGGACCGGCTCACCGCGGTCACGCTGCCCACGGCGGTCGCGCATCTGCGGCGGGGGGCCTCCGCCGAGACCGTGCTCGGCGAGCTCGAACTCCCCGCCGATCCGCGGCTGCGGGTGCTCGCCGATTCGGTCGTGCGGGACCTGGCGACCGGGGAGCGCCGCGCGGCGGCGGCGCAGGAGGCGAGCGCCAAGGCCCTCAGCCGCGTCCAGGCCAAGGCCGTCTCCATGCTCGCCGACCTGCGCGAGATGCAGGACCGTTACGGCGAGGAGATCTTCGGTGACCTGCTGCGGCTGGACCACAACACCGCCCAGCTCGGCCTGCTGACCGACCGCCTCGCCCTGCTGATGGGCGGCCGGCCAAGCCGCGCATGGAACAGGCCGATCCCGATGGAGAGCATCCTGCGCGGCGCCGTCGGCCGGATCGCCGCCTACCAGCGGGTGCGGCTGCACTCCTCCAGCACCGCGGCGGTGGTGGGCTTCGCCGCCGAGGGGGTCATGCACCTCCTCGCCGAGCTGATGGACAACGCGACGGCCTTCTCGCCCCCCGTCGACGAGGTCCACGTGTACGTGGAGGAGCGGACCGCCGGGATCGTGGTCACCATCGAGGACAGCGGTCTGAAGATGGCGGGCGCGGCGCTGCGCCGGGCCGAGGAGGCCGTGTCGGGCCGGGTCACGGACCTGGCGCACCTCCGGGGCACCCGCCTCGGGCTGACCGTGGTGGGGCGGCTGGCCGCCAAGTACGGGATGAGCGTCAGCTTCCGGCCGTCGTCACGCGGCGGGACCGGTGTGGTCGTGCTCTTCCCCTCGCAGCTGCTCGCGAAGCCGCAGGACGAGGACGACGCCGATCTGGTCCGCCCCCTCGCGGCCACCGCCGCCCCGGCGGCGCCGACCGCCACCGGCTCCGGCACCTCCCCGTCCACCGGTCACACCGACCTGGGCGCGTACACGGTGACCACGGGCGCCGGCGCGACCGGCTGGAGCGTGACCGCGTCGGACGGGACGCACCGTGGACCGGCCGCCCCCGCCGTGCCCTCCGCGGACGGGGCCGGCGGCCCGGACCCCGGGGCAGCCCGGCCCCGTCCGCGGAGGGCACGGCGGGGGCGGCCGGTCCACGGTGCGTCCCGTCCGACGCCTCGCCGCCGGCCGCGAGGAGCAGGCTGCAGAAGGCCTTGATGTCCTCGTCGCTCATGCGCACGCCGTCGACCTCCGCGGTGCACAGGCCGGACAGCAGGTCGTCGCCCGGGTGGGCGCGCCGTTCGCGGATGACGGGGATCATGTAATCGGCGAACTCGGTCCGGGTGCGCAGTCCGGCGGCGGTGACGTCCGGGTCGCCCGAGAGGTTGCCGAGGAAGGCGACGACGCTGGTGTACCAGCCGTGGAAGCGGTCGTGGTCGGCCTTGTCGAGGCCCAGCATGTCGGCGATGACGTTGACCGGGAAGCGGGTGGCGAAGGAGTCGACGAGGTCGGCCTCGCCGGTGTGGCGGAAGACGTCGATCAGTTCGCGGGCGTTGCGCTCGATGACCGGGAGGAACTTCTCCCGCAGGTCGTTGCCGCGGAAGGCCGGGGCGACCAGGGCGCGGCGCACCGCGTGCTCCCGGCCGGTGAGCTGGAGGAAGGTGTGGCCGTGGACGGGTTCGAGCTGCCAGTCGTAGTTCTCGGTGGTGAACACCGACTCCTTGTCCTTGAAGGCCCGCTCGACGTCCGTGTAGCGGGAGATGATCCAGCTGCCGGTCGGTTCGTGGTGGATGAGCGGTGCGTCCTCGCGCATCATCCGGTAGGCGGCGTACGGGTCCGCCGCGAACTCCGGCGACAGTATGTCGGGGATCTGCTGTGCGGTTGCCATGGCACTCCCTCGATCGTCAACGGGCAGTGCCCATCAGGGTATTGACCGGCGGGCCGGTCAGACAGACGGCGTGCGCGACCCGTCCGGGTGCCCCCGGCCGCCGGCGGCGGGGCCGGGTCGCCTACCGTGCGGTCAGGCACGACGCCGGACGGGGGCACTCCGCCCACCGGCACACCTGAACACCTGAACACCTGAACACCGGCACATCGGCACACCGGCACACCGAGGAGAGACGTCATGACGGATGGGGCACTGATCGCGGGCGTGGGCGGCAGGGAGCCGAAGGTCGACGCGGACGCCTTCACCGCGCCGACGTCCGTGGTACTCGGGGACGTGACGCTGGCCGCCGGCGCGAGCGTCTGGTACCAGAGCGTGCTGCGGGGCGACGGCGGTCCGATCGTGATCGGACCGGACAGCAACATCCAGGACAACTGCACGGTCCATGTGGACCCGGGCTTCCCCGTCACCGTGGGCGCGCGGGTCTCGGTCGGGCACAACGCGGTGCTCCACGGCTGCACGGTCGAGGACGACGTGCTGGTGGGCATGGGCGCGACCGTCCTGAACGGCGCGCACATCGGGGCGGGTTCGCTGGTGGCGGCGCAGGCGCTGGTGCCGCAGGGGATGCGGGTGCCGCCCGGTTCGCTGGTGGCGGGCGTTCCGGCGAAGGTCCGCAGGGAGCTGACGGAGGAGGAGCGCGAGGGCGTCCGGCTGAACGCGGCGGTCTACGTGGACCTGGCCCAGCAGCACCGGGCGGCCCACGGCGGCTGACCGGCGGGCGGGAGCCCGGCGCCGTCCGCGGGGCGGGCCGTCCGTCGGGCGGGCCGTCAGTCGGTGACGGCCGCGGCGGGCAGGGCGTCCCGCTCGGCCTCGGCGGCGGCCTTCGCGGCACGGTTCCGGAGGATCAGCATCGAGGCGACGCCGATGAGGACGGCGAGCAGCAGGCCGATCCAGGAGAAGCGCTTGAGCCAGGCCTCGGCCACCACGCCCACGGAGTAGATGACGGCGGTGGTGCCGCCGGCCCACAGGATGCCGCCGAGAACGTTGGCGACGAGGAACTTCCAGTACGGCATGCGCAGCACCCCGGCGAGCGGCCCGGCGAAGATCCGGAGCAGGGCGACGAAGCGGCCGAAGAAGACGGCCCACATGCCCCACTTCTGGAACGAGCGCTCGGCCATGGCGATCTGCGCGGGGCCGAAGTGCCGGGGGAATCTGCCGCCCAGCCAGGCGAGGAGCGGCCTGCCGCCCCTGCGGCCGATGGCGTATCCGATGGAGTCGCCGATGATCGCGCCGGCCGTGGCGCAGGCGCCGAGGACGTAGGGGTCGATCTCGCCGTGCTGCGACGCCAGCAGCGCGGAGCTGACCAGCACGATCTCCCCCGGCAGCGGGATGCCGAGGCTTTCGAGGCCGATGACCACCCCCACCAGGAGGTAGATGCTGACCGCGGGGATGGTCTCGAGCCACTCCTGGACGTGCAACGCCGTTCCTTCCGTGCTGCCCCCGCGGCCCCTCGGGCGGGCGCGGGAGGCGCGGCCCGGCGTTCCGCCGGCGCGCGCCGGGGCAGCCTACCCGCTCCGCGCGGTGGGCCGCCCCGTGGTCACGGCGCGGCCCCCGGGGCGGTGTCGGTCAGCTGTTGGGGCGCAGGGTCCAGACGATGTCCATCTCGCCGGTGACGGCGCCGTCCTCGCGGGTGATGGCGACGTGCACGGGGAACTCGGGGCGGGCGCCCGCGTCGAGTTCGGCGACGACGTCGGCGGCCGGGCGGCCGAGGGTCGCCGTGGCCGTGACGACGCCGCGGGCGATCTTCTTGAAGGCGATGCCGGCGGTGACCGGCAGCGGCACGGCGCGGTTCAGCTGGTCGCCGAAGGCGGCGAGGACGATCGCGCCGCTCGCGGACTCGGCGAGCGTGAACATGGCGCCGGCGTGGGGTCCGCCGACGTGGTTGTGGTAGTCGGCCTGGTCCGGGAGGCTCAGGACGGCCCGCTCCGGGGTGGTCTCCAGGTACTGGAGGTTCAGGGTCCGCACCATGGGCACCGTGGCGGCGAGCAGTTCGCCGAGCGACGTGTCTTCTGCACTCATACAGGCATGTTACTCACGAGTATTCCACGGTGGCGATCGCCTTCCCCGGGACCGGGCGTGGAAGTGGCGACGCCGCCCCTCTATGGTTACTGGCCATGTGGCCAGGACAGCAGCCGCCCGGGGGCGAGCAGAACCCGCAGGACCAGAACCCGTATCAGCAGCCGGGTTACCAGCAGCCGAATCCGTACCAGCAGCCGGGACACCAGCAGGGCGGCTACCAGCAGCCTGGATACCAGCAGCCCAATCCGTACCAGCAGCCGACCGTGCCGCAGTACGCGGTGCCCGGCCAGATGCCCGGCGCTCCCCAGCCGTCGCCGGACGACAAGAAGAAGACCACGATCGTGGCGATCGTCGCCGCGACGGCCGTCGTCGCCGCCGCCGCGATCACCGGTTTCGTGGTGCTGAAGGACGACGGCAGCGGCACGTCCGACAAGGGCGGCGGCCCGGCCGCGTCCCAGTCGCCGTCGAAGGACGCCTCGCAGGATCCCTCCCAGGACGCCGGCTCCCCGGCGCCGGGCGAGAACCCGCGCGCGGGCACGGACGCCAAGCCCACGATCGAGGGCTGGAAGGTCGTCACCAACCCCAAGCACGGCACCCAGTTCGACGTCCCGGCCGACTGGGAGGTCGCCAGCAGCGGCATGGCCTCCGGCTTCGAGGACGAGAAGAAGGGTGACGGCTCCCCCGCCGTCATGATGAGCGCCCCCGCCCATCTCAAGAGCAAGTGGTGCGAGTTCGACTCGGACAAGGACGGCAGCGCCGAGACGTACGGCCTCGCCAGCACCGGAACCAAGGGCGGCAAGGGTGCGAAGAGCACCGCGGAGGCCGCCTACAACGAGGCGGGCAACTGGGTCTGGGCGGGCTACGCGCAGACCGAGCCCGCCGGCACGGTCAAGATCACCAAGGCCAAGGACTTCACCACGACGTCCGGCCTCAAGGGCAGCGTCTCGACCGCGACCGCCGCGGGGGTGAAGAAGGACAACAAGTGCGAGACGGACGGCAAGTCCATCGCCTTCTCCTTCAAGGACCCCAAGGGCGACTTCAAGAGCTGGGTCCTCTACGCCAACACCGGCGTCAAGGACGAGCTCGACGACGCCACCATCCAGAAGATCCTCAGCACCGTGCGCCTGGCGAACGCCTCGTCCTCCGCGTCCTGACGCCTTCGCCCCGCCCCTGCCGGGGCGGGGCCGCCCCGGTCAGCCGACGCCGAAGGCGCCGTCCGGCGGCCGCGGCGAGGGCACCGCGTCCTCGTCCCGCACCGGCCGGGCGTCGCCGGTCAGACGGGCCAGCGACCGCCCGTGCTCGACCCTCGCCGGGAAGGCGTCGGCCGCCGTGCGCCGGGCGAGCGACGCCGTGTCGACGGGGCCCTGCGACGCCAGGAGCACCGCGTTGCCGAAGCGCCGGCCGCGCAGCACGGCGGGCTCGGCGATCAGCGCCAGCTCCGCGAAGACGGCGGCGAAGGTCGCGAGCTGCGACCGGAGGAAGTCGAAGGGCGCTCCGTCGGCGAGGTTCGCCGCATAGAGGCCGCCGGGCCGCAGGACACGGTCCGCGGCCCGCGCGTACCCCAGCGACGTCACCTGGGCGGGCACCCGCGAGCCGCCGAAGACATCGGCGATCACGACGTCGGCGCTGTCCGCCGGGGCCCTCTCCAGCTCGTCCCGCGCGTCGGCCGTGCGCACGGTGACGTCCGCCCCCGGCGGCGGCGGCAGCAGTTCGGCGACGAGTTCCGCGAGCCTGCCGTCCGCCTCGGCCACGGTCTGCCGGGAGCCGGGACGGGTCGCGGCGATCCAGCGGGGCAGGGTGAGGGCCCCGCCGCCGAGATGGAAGACGTCCAGCGGCGCGCCGTCGGCGGCCGCGCAGTCGACGGCGTGGGCGAGCCGGCGGACGTACTCGAACTCCAGGTGCAGGGGGTCGTCGAGGTCCACGTACGACTGCGGGGAGCCGTCCACGGTCAGCAGCCAGGCCCGGGGCCGGTCCACGTCCGGCATCAGCTTCGCGATGCCGCCGTCGACGGTGCGCGTCACCGGGACGCGGTCGTCGTCCCCCTCGCCGTCCACGGAGCCGTCCCCCTGGCCGTCCATGGCCTCGTCCACGAAGTCCTCACCGTCCACGAACTCTTGGCCGTCCACGAACTCTTCGCCGTCCACCGGGCCGGGAGCGGGCCCCGTCACCCGGCCGACGAGGACGGCCCCGGAAGGCGGGCCCACGGGAGCCGGCTCCGTCGCCCGGCCGACGGGAGCAGGCCCCGCCGGCGGGCAGGCGAGGGCAGGTGCCGTCGGCGGGCCGGCGGGGGCACGGGCCGCGCGCCGGTCGGAGGGGGTCCGGTCGTTCACCGTGCCATTGTGCCCGGCTTCCCGGGTGCCCCTCCCGTGCGGGAGGGGCACCCGGCGGCACCGGTCACAGGACCTCGGTCACCGTGCCCGCGCCGACGGTCCGGCCGCCCTCCCGGATCGCGAAGCCGAGCCCGGGCTCCAGCGGCACGTCCCGCCCGAGCTCGACGGTCATCCGGACCGTCTCGCCCGGCCGCGCGAGGGCCGCGTCGCCCAGGTCGATCGCGCCGACGACGTCCGCCGTGCGGATGTAGAACTGCGGCCGGTAGCCGCCCGTGACCGGCGTGCTCCGGCCGCCCTCGCGCGCCGAGAGCACGTACACCTGGGCGGCGAAGCGGCGGCGCGGCACCACGCTGCCCGGCGCCGCCACCACGTGCCCGCGACGGACCGCGTCCCGTGGGAGTCCGCGCAGCAGCAGCGCCACGCTGTCGCCCGCCTCCGCGGACTCCATCGGCTTGCCGAACGTCTCCAGTCCGGTGACCACCGTCTCCGTCCCGGCGCCCAGCACCTCGACCCGGTCACCGACGCGCACCGTGCCGCGCTCCACGGCCCCGGTGACGACCGTCCCCCGGCCGGTGATGGTGAGCACGTTCTCCACCGGGAGCAGGAACGGGGCGTCGGTGTACCGGACGGGCAGGGGCACGTAGGTGTCCACGGCGTCGAGCAGGGCCTCGACGGCCGACGTCCACCGCGGGTCGCCCTCCAGGGCCTTCAGCCCGGACACCCGGACGACGGGAGCGGCGTCGCCGCCGTAGCCGTGTGCGGTGAGCAGGTCGCGGACCTCCAGCTCGACGAGGTCGGTGAGCTCGTCGTCGCCCGCGTCCGCCTTGTTGAGGGCGACGACGATGTGGTCCACGCCGACCTGGCGGGCGAGCAGCACGTGCTCCGCGGTCTGCGGCATGACGCCGTCGAGCGCGGAGACGACCAGGATCGCGCCGTCCAGCTGGGCGGCGCCCGTCACCATGTTCTTCACGTAGTCGGCGTGGCCCGGCATGTCGACATGGGCGTAGTGGCGGGTGTCGGTCTCGTACTCGACGTGCGCGATGTCGATGGTGATGCCGCGCCGCGCCTCCTCGGGGGCCCGGTCGATGCGGTCGAGGGCGACGTAGGCGGTGCCGCCGCCGGCGCGCTCGCTGAGCACCTTGGTGATCGCGGCGGTGAGCGTGGTCTTGCCGTGGTCGACGTGCCCCATGGTGCCGATGTTGAGGTGCGGCTTGGTGCGCACGTATGCCGTCTTGGGCATGGCGAAGCTGTCCCTTCCCGGAACATGACATGAGCGGTGTGCGGGACCCCGGAAGCCTGCCGACCCTCCCCCTGCGGGGTCCGCCGGACTGTCCGGGAAGAGTCAGCTTCGGGCGCCGCCGTGGGGCGCCGCGGCCGTGGGTGCCGCTGCCGGGAACGCGGCAGCCTTCGGCGCGTCCGCGACTGCGGACGGCGCTGCGGGGAAGGCGTACCGGACCATGCCGTCGATGATCGTGCACGCCGTGGCGGGCCGTCGAATGGTTTTGCCGGGCGGCCTCATGTGAAGGTCCTCCGCCCTCTCGGGGGCGGTCCTGTGCCGCACTTGCTGCCGAACGGACACCTTTGTCGGTTAGTCTCCCCTGATGTTCGACCCCGTCCCCAGGCCGGCATCCGGCCTCGCCGTCCGGTGCTCCCGGGCGCTGTTCTCGCCCTGGTCGCGGTTGTCCCTGCTGCTGGTGCTGCTGGCGTCGGCCGCGGTGACGGTCCTGCTGTTCGAACCGCAGCGGCTGCTGTCGGCGGGCTGGCCGCCACAGGTGAGCGGCTTCTCGGCCGTGGCCCTCTTCGCCGTGGCGTACGGCGTGTGCACGGCCGCGTTCGTGCCCCGGCCGATCCTCAATCTGGCCGCCGGAGCTCTCTTCGGCTCGCAGGCGGGTCTGGTCGCCGCGGTCGGCGGGACGGTGCTGGGGGCGGGGATCGCCTTCGGCCTGGGCCGGCTGCTGGGCCAGGACGCCCTGCGGCCGCTGTTGCGCGGGCGGCTGCTGACGGCGGCCGACGGCCAGCTCAGCCGGCACGGCTTCCGCTCCATGCTCGCCATCCGGCTCTTCCCCGGGGTGCCCTTCGCCGCCGCCAACTACTGCGCCGCGGTCTCCCGGATGGGCTGGGCGCCGTTCCTGCTGGCGACGGGCATCGGGTCGGTGCCCAACACCGCCGCGTACGTCGTCGCGGGCAGCAGCGCGGGGTCGCCGACGTCCCCGGGGTTCCTCGTGGCGATGGGGTTCATCGTGCTCTCGGGGCTGGCCGCGGCCGTCGTCGGCTGGCGCAGGCGCCACCGTCTGCGGTCCGCCTGAGCCGCCCCGCAGCGCCGTGCCCGGGGCCCGGCCCGCCGGACTGCGCGTCATCTTTTGCCGATACCCTGCGACGCGACGGGCCCGCATGATCGCGGCCGCCCGGACGGGCACGCCGCCACGGCCCGTACTCTCCGACCCTGACCAGCGCTGGGATGGCTTCTTTTCATGTCGTGGTTCGAATCATTCGTCCTCGGGCTCGTCCAGGGGCTGACGGAGTTCCTTCCGATCTCCTCCAGCGCGCATCTGCGGCTCACCGCCGCGTTCGCCGGCTGGCACGACCCGGGTGCCGCGTTCACCGCGATCACGCAGATCGGCACGGAGACCGCCGTGCTCATCTACTTCCGCAAGGACATCGCCCGGATCACGACGGCCTGGTTCCGGTCGCTGACCGACAAGGCCATGCAACGGGACCACGACGCACAGATGGGCTGGCTGGTCATCGTCGGCTCCATCCCGATCGGTGTGCTGGGCGTCACCCTCAAGGACCAGATCGAGGGCCCGTTCCGTGATCTGCGGCTGATCGCGACCACCCTGATCGTCATGGGCATCGTGCTGGGCGTCGCCGACCGGCTCGCCGCACGCGACGAGGCCGGCGGCCGGCACCGCGCGATCAGGGAGCGCAAGTCGCTCGAGGACCTCAGCGTCCGCGACGGCCTGGTCTACGGCTTCTGCCAGGCGATGGCCCTGATCCCGGGCGTCTCGCGGTCCGGCGCGACCATCAGCGGCGGTCTGCTGATGGGCTACACCCGCGAGGCGGCGGCGCGTTACTCGTTCCTGCTGGCGATCCCCGCCGTGCTGGCGTCGGGTGCCTACGAGCTGAAGGACGCCGGCGAGGGGCACGTCTCGTGGGGGCCGACGATCTTCGCGACGGTCGTCGCCTTCGCCGTGGGCTACGCGGTGATCGCCTGGTTCATGAAATTCATCACTACGAAGAGCTTCATGCCGTTCGTGATCTACCGGATCCTCCTGGGAATCGTGCTGTTCATCCTGGTCGGAACGGATGTGCTGAGCCCGCACGCGGGCGAGTCGGGCCACTGACGTCCCGGCGCCGGCGGGTCACGGGTGTCGGTGGGAGGCCTTAGCCTTGGCGTCATGTCCCCCATTCGCGACGAGCCCGTGTCCCGCCTGACCGCCTCCGAGCTGAACGCCCGGATCCGAGAGCTGTGGTCCGACGGGGCGCTCCCCGACGACCGCCGCCCGGAGTACGAGGCACTGGTGGTGGAGTGGGCCGCTGCGGCACGCGAGGACGTGGAGCGCGCGGCCTGAGCGCCGCGTCCGGACGGCCGGGGCGGGCGGGGCGGGCGGGGCCCGTCCCGCGCTCGGCTAGCCTGAAGGCACGATGAACGGTCTGACCACGTCATTCGGCGCCTTCGCACTCACCCGCTTCCCCGAGGACCCGCGCGACCCCCTGCGCGCCTGGGACGCGGCCGACGAGTACCTCCTGCGGCATCTGGACGGCATCGACGACGGCCCGTCCGTCCCGCTGACCGGCACGGTCACCGTGGTGGGCGACCGCTGGGGCGCCCTCGCCACCTCGCTCGCGGGCCGGCATCCCCTCGTCCAGATCACGGACTCCTACCTGGGCCGGCAGGCGACCCTGGCGAACCTCGCCCGGGCCGGCGTGGACCCGGCGGCGGTACGGCTGCTGACGGTCCGGGACACGCCCCCGGAGCGGATCGACGTGCTGCTGGTGCGGATCCCCAAGAGCCTCGCTCTCCTGGAGGACCAGCTGCACCGGCTCGCGCCGGCCGTCCACGCGGGCACGGTCGTCGTGGGGACGGGCATGGTCAGCGAGATCCACACGTCGACGCTGCGGCTCTTCGAGCGCCTCATCGGCCCGACGCGGACCTCGCTCGCGGCGAAGAAGGCCCGGCTGGTCTTCTGCACCCCCGACCCCGCGCTGGAACGGGGGCCCAGCCCGTGGCCGCTGCGGTACGCGCTCCCCGAGGGGACCGGCGCGGCGGCGGGCCGCACCGTCACCAACCACGCGGGCATCTTCTGCGCGGACCGGCTGGACATCGGCACGCGCTTCTTCCTGAGCAGGCTCCCCGCCCGGCAGGGGCCGGACGACGTGGTGGATCTCGGCTGCGGCAACGGTGTGGTGGGCACGGCGGCCGCCCTGGCCAATCCGGCGTCCCGCGTCACGTTCACCGACGAGTCCTACGCGGCCGTGGCGTCCGCCGAGGCCACCTTCCGCGACAACGTGCCCGACGGCCGTGCGGAGTTCCTCGCCGGCGACGGGCTGGCCGCGCTCGCGGACTCCTCGGCCGATCTGGTCCTCAACAACCCGCCGTTCCACTCGCACCGCGCCACCACCGACACCACCGCCCGGCGGATGTTCGCGGACGCGCGCCGGGTGCTGCGGCCGGGCGGCGAGCTGTGGGTCGTCGGCAACCGGCATCTCGGGTACCACGTCCGGCTGCGGCGCCTCTTCGGCAACTGCGAAGTGGTGGCCTCCGACCCGAAGTTCGTGATCCTGCGGGCCGTCAGGAGCGGGACCTCCGGCGCGCCCCGCAGGTAGGGCCTTTCGTCCGGATCCCGGCGGACTCGTGTGCCCCGGCACGCACTCCCCCGGCTGCCGCCGGGAGGTGCCCCCGGGCCGCGTCGTCGTCGGTGGCCGACACTCCGCGTGGGCTTCCTCCTCCGCCTGGCGATCGCACGCAGCGGACCCCGCCCACCGATCCGCCCCGATCCGCCCCGATCCGAACCGAATGCCCCGAGGCACCCCGCGGCGAGCCGCCCGCGGGCGGGCACCGTGTGCCACTCGGGACGCTCGTGGCGCTCTGTCCCCGTGAGCCCCCGTGCCCCACACTGAGGGGGAAGGAGGCGCGGAATGCGGATTCCGGTGGGACCGAGCGCGGGCCGTGCGCCCGCGGAGCGCAGGCCGCCCGGTGTGCCCGCGGGCCCCGGGCCTGCTGCCTGGTCGCCGCGGCGGCGGGGGTTCGCCGCGCTGGGCGCCGGCGCGCTGCCGGCGCTCGCGTTCCCCGAGCCGTCGCTGTGGTGGTTCGCCGGTGTCGCGCTCGTCCCCTGGATCCTGCTGCTGCGCAGCGCGCCGACGGGCCGGCGGGCGTCGGTCGAGGGATGGCTCGGCGGGATCGGGTACATGGTGGCGGTGCACCACTGGCTGCTGCCGAGTCTGCACGTGTTCCTGGCGGTGATCGCGGCACTGCTCGGCCTGCTGTGGGCGCCGTGGGGCCGGCTCGTGCGGTGCACGACGGCCGGCTCGCCCGCCGGCGGGCGGGCGGCAGCGGCACTGGTGGTCGTGCCGTCGGGCTGGCTGATGATCGAACTGGTGCGGTCCTGGGAGGGGCTCGGCGGGCCCTGGGGGCTGCTGGGGGCGTCCCAGTGGGAGGTGACCCCTGCCCTGCGGCTCGCCTCGGTGGGCGGCGTGTGGCTGGTGAGCCTGCTGGTCGTCGCGGTGAACACCGCGGTCGCGCTGCTGGTGGCGGTGCGCGCGGCGCGGCGGGCGGCCGTGGCCGGCGCGGTGGTGTGTGCGACGGCGGCCGCGTGCGCGTGGGCGTGGGCACCGCAGCCCCGCGAGTCGGGGCGGCTGCGGATCGCGCTGGTGCAGCCGGGCGTGGTGGGCGGCGCCGACGGCGCGGAGCGGCGCTTCGACCGGGGCGAGGAGCTGACCCGGGAGCTGGTGGGCCGCGGGGCGCCGCCGGACCTGGTGGTCTGGGGCGAGAGCAGCGTCGGCGCCGACCTGGGCCGGCGCCCCGACCTCGCGGAGCGCCTCGCGGCGCTGTCGCGTGAGGTGGGGGCCCCGGTGCTGGTGAACGTGGACGCCCGCAGCGTCGGCGCCTCTGGGCCGGCGGGCATCTACAAGAGTTCGGTGCTCGTGGGACCTGACGGGCCCACGGGCGACCGGTACGACAAAATGCGCCTGGTGCCGTTCGGCGAGTACGTGCCGGCCCGTGCGCTGCTGGGCTGGGCGACCTCCGTCGGCCGGGCGGCCGGGGAGGACCGGCTGCGGGGCACGGCGCCGGTGGTGATGACGCTGCCCGGCGGCGACCGTGTCGGCCCGCTGGTGTGCTTCGAGTCGGCGTTCCCCGACATGAGCCGGCATCTGGTGCGCGAGGGGGCGGGGCTCCTGGTGGCGCAGTCGGCGACGTCGTCGTTCCAGGACAGCTGGGCGCCCGGGCAGCACGCCTCGCTGGCGGCGCTGCGGGCCGCCGAGTCGGGCCGTCCCATGGTGCATGCGACGCTGACCGGGGTCAGTGCCGTCCACGGGGCCCACGGGCAGCGGATCGGCGGCACGCTGGGCACGGACACCAGTGGGGCGGCGGTGTACGACGTCCCGCGGGCGCACGGCACGACGCTGTACGTGCGCCTCGGCGACTGGCCGGTGTACGGGGCGCTCGGCGTGCTGACCGTCTTCGCCGCGGCCGGCGGCATACGCCTCATCCGCCGGCCTGCTCCAGGGCCCGCAGCACGATCCGCTCGCACAGCTCGTGCGTCCGCAGGGCGTCCTGGGCGCTGAGGGTCCGGCCGTCGCGCACGGCGTCGAGGAAGGCGTGCACGGCCTGTTCGATGCCCCGCTGACGGGCGACGGGCACCCAGTCGCCGCGGCGGCGCACGCTCGGCTGCCCCTTGTGGTCCACGACCTCGGCGAGATTGCGCACCTCGCGCTTGGCGTCCTGGCCGGACACCTCCAGGATCTCCTCCGTGGAGCCGCTCATCCGGTTCATCGTGCCGATGGCGGTGAAGCCGTCGCCGGAGAGCTGGAGGACGACGTGGTGCATCAGCCCGTCGACGATCCGGGCGCGCACGTCGGTGTGCTCGATGGGCCCGGGCGCGAGGAAGCGCAGGGTGTCGACGACATGGATGAAGTCGTCGAGGACGAGGGTGCGCGGGTCCTCGGGGAGGCCGACCCGGTTCTTCTGCATCAGGATCAGGTCGCGGGGGTGCTCGGCGCACTGGGCGTAGCCGGGGGCGAAGCGGCGGTTGAAGCCGACGGCGAGGCTGGTGCCGCGTTCCTCGGCGAGGGCGACGAGGCGCTCGGAGTCCTTGAGTTCGTAGGCGAGCGGCTTGTCGACGTAGGTGGCGACGCCCGCGTCGAGGAGGCGGGTGACGATCTCGGCGTGCGCCGCGGTCGAGGCGTGCACGAAGGCCGCGTCGATGCCCGCGCCGAGCAGGCCGTCGAGGTCGGTGTGCCGACGGGCGGCGGGCACGTGGTGGGTCTCCGCTACCCGCGCCAGGGTCGCGGGCGTCCGTGTCTGGAGGTGGAGTTCGACGCCGGGCAGGGCGGTCAGGACGGGGAGGTACGCCTTCTGCGCGATGTCGCCGAGCCCGATGCAGCCGACCTTCACGGGGTCTCCATTCGATGCGGTGCCCGCGCCGGGGCGCGGGCGTCGTCGATGCCGGCGCCGGGGGCGGTGCCGGCGCCTTGCGTGCCCGGCGCCGGAGGGCGCCGGGCGGGGACGGTGGCGGCCGTGCCGCCGCCGGTCCGGCGTCAGCGCTGCGCCGGCCGTCCGTCGTGCACGCCGTGTGCCCCGGCAGCATACGTGCGCTGCGGCGGGCGCCAGTCGGCGATGCCGTCGAAGGTGCGCAGGACCAGGCCGGGGCCGAGGCGGGAGGCGGCGGCCATGAGGGTGTCGCGCAGGGCCACGGCGGGCGCGCTGCGCAGCGCCATCAGCCGGGCGACCTGGGCGGACTTGCGGACGACGGCGGTGGTGCGGGGCAGCCGCACGGCGCTGTAGGCGGCGAGGCCCGGCCCGAGGTCGCCGCCGGGCGGCGCGTGGTGGGCCAGGACGACGGCGTCCTCGATGGCCTGGTTCCCGCCCTGGCCGAGGCAGGGGGCCATGGCGTGGGCGGCGTCGCCGAGCAGGGCCGTGCGGCCGCGGTGGTGGGCGGGGAGCGGGTCGGTCATGTGGTGGACGTCGTTGCGGAGCACGGTGTCCGGCGCGGCGGCCGCGATGACGGAGGGGACGGGGTCGTGCCAGTGGCCGAAGCGGCGCAGGAGTTCGGCCTGTTCGTCCGCGGCCCGGGCGCCGGCGGGCGCCACGGCGGCCGCGTAGGCGTAGACCCGGCCGTCGGCCAGCGGCTGGGTGCCCCACAGGGAGCCGGGCCCCCAGGTCTCGTGGGGTGCGAAGGGCGTCCCGGGGGCGGGGACGACGACACGCCAGGTGGTGAAGCCCGAGTAGCGCGGGCCGGGGTGGTCGGGGAAGAGCCTGCGGCGTACGCCGGAGTGGATGCCGTCGGCGCCGACGACGAGGCCGGCCTCGATGTCTCCGTCGGGGGTGGTGACGCGGGCGAGGCCGCCGCCCGCGGTGCCGGGGTCCGCGAGCTCGCCGGGGCAGCCGGTGCGGACGGCGCCGTCGGGCAGGCGGGCGGCGATGCGCTCGATGAGGGTGGCGCGGTGCACCAGGACGAGGGGGCCGCCGAAGCGTTCGGCCGCGGCGGTGGCGTCGGTGCGGGAGAGCCAGCGGCCCGCGGGGGTGCGCATGCCGCCGGCGCCCTGCCATGCGGCGAGGGAGCGGATCTCGTCACCGAGGCCGATGACGTCGAGTGCGCGCTGGGAGTTGGGCGCGAGGCCGATGCCGGCGCCGACGGGCCGCAGGGAGGGGGCGCGCTCCAGGACGGTGACCTCCCAGCCCCGCTGGTGGAGGGCGACCGCCGCGGTGAGTCCACCGATTCCGCTGCCGACGACGACGGCACGTGAGGCCGCGCTGGATCCGGACATGGCTGCTCCTCGACGAGAGAACTACACCTGTAGTGACAGAGTCACCGTACTACAGCTGTAGTGATCGCGGTAGATTGGCCCCATGCCCGCACGCACCGCCTCGCACCCGTCCGGCGCCGCCCGCACCGAGCTGATCGCCGACACCGCCCTCGCCCTGCTCGCCGACCGCGGCATGCGGGGGCTGACCCACCGGGCGGTGGACGAGGCGGCCGGCCTCCCGCAGGGGTCCACGTCCAACCACGCCCGCACCCGGCTCGCCCTTCTGCGGACGGCCGTGCGCCGACTCGCCGAACGCGAGGCGGCGGTGCTGACCATCGACGAGATGCCCGCCCCGTCCGGCGGCCGCCCCCAGCTCGTGGACGCCATGGCGCTCGCCCTCCACCGGTATCTGACCCGGCACCCGGAACTGCTCGTCGCGCGCTACGAGCTGGCGCTGGAGGCCCGCCGCC
>NZ_RDBP01000037.1:1012639-1021904 GCF_008042045.1 Streptomyces sp. T39 | reverse complement strand
GCGATCGACCGGCTGTCCCGCACCCTCGGCCCGGCCTGACCCCCGCCGGGCCCACCGCGCGGGAGCGGGCCGTGCGTCCGGCGGCCGCGGTCACCGGCCGTACGCTCCGCGGCAGACGCGGGCCCCGGTGCCGCCCGAGCCGCCTCACCCGTCGTATCTGCCGCACCCGCCCGCCGTACGGATCCCCACGGGACGCGAGGACGTCTGCGAGCTCGGCGAGTCCTACGGCGGCCTGCGCCCCGGCGGCACCGGGGCCCGCGTCTGCCGCGGAGCGTACGGCCGGTGACCGCGGCCGCCGGACGCACGGCCCGCTCCCGCGCGGTGGGCCCGGCGGGGGTCAGGCCGGGCCGAGGGTGCGGGACAGCCGGTCGATCGCCGCACGGACCCCGTGACCGTACCCGTCGTCCGCCAGGGCGCCGGTCGCCGCGCGCGCCCGGGCCAGGTGGTCCCGGGCGGCCGCCGGGCGGCTCAGCCTGACGTAGTCGGCCGCGAGGTTGAGGTGGAGCGCGGGGTAGAGGGCGCGGACCGCGACCGCCTTCTCCGCACCCTCGGCCGCGGCCAGGGCGCGCAGGTCCCAGGCGAGCTCGTCGTCGGGGTCGTCCTGGGCGTCGGCCAGGTAGTGGGCGAGCGTGCACCGGTGGAGGGCGTCGCCGGCGTCGGCGATCTCCGACCAGATCGCCGCGAGACGGTTCCTCGCCTCCTCGCGGTCCCCGCCGTGCAGCAGCATGACCGCCTGTCCGATGCGGGTCGTCACCGCGTCCTGTGGCGCCTGCTGCTGATCCGTCACGACGGCCTCCCGCGTCCGAACGGCACCCTGCCGCGGTCCTGACGCTAACCGCCCGCCCGGACAATCCCGGACAGGCTCGGGCGGCACGGCCCGAACCTGTCAGCCGGCGGTGTGAACGGCGCCCCGGACGTCAGCCGAGATCGGGGATGCGCCAGTCGATCGGCTCGTGGCCCTGGGCCGCGACGGCCTCGTTGATCTGCGTGAACGGGCGGGATCCGAAGAACTTCTTCGCCGAGAGCGGCGAGGGGTGCGCGCCCTTGACGACCACATGGCGGCTCTCGTCGATCAGCGGCAGCTTCTTCTGCGCGTAGTTGCCCCAGAGCACGAAGACCGCCGGGTCCGGGCGGGAGGCGACCGCGCGGATCACCGCGTCGGTGACCTTCTCCCAGCCCTTGCCCTTGTGCGAGTTGGCCTCGCCCGCGCGGACCGTGAGGACGGCGTTCAGGAGGAGGACGCCCTGCTGCGCCCAGGGCATCAGATAGCCGTTGTTCGGGACGGGCAGACCCAGCTCGTCCTGCATCTCCTTGTAGATGTTGCGCAGGGAGGGCGGGGTCTTCACCCCGGGGCGGACCGAGAAGCACAGACCGTGCCCCTGGCCCTCCCCGTGGTAGGGGTCCTGGCCCAGGACCAGGACCTTCACCCGGTCGTACGGGGTGGCGTCCAGCGCGGCGAACACCTCGGAGCGGGGCGGGTAGACCGGCCCGTTCGCCCGCTCCTTCTCGACGAATTCGGTGAGCTCCGCGAAGTACGGCTTCTGGAGCTCCTCGCCGAGGACGCCGCGCCAGGACTCGGGCAGCATGTCGGTGTCGGTCACGTCAACAACCTCCGGTGGACGGGCGGTTCCGGGATCCCGGAGCCGAGATCCCCGAACCTACCCGCCACCACTGACACTGGGGTCACCAGCTCTTCTTGCGGTACAGCTCCCACATCTGCATGACGGTCTGCGGGTCGAGCGCGTTCTCGCCGCCGCCGATCTCCTCGCTGGCCGCCACGTACAGCTTGCCCTGCCACAGGGGCAGCAGCCGCACGTCGTCGACGAGGATCTCCTGCGCCCGCTCGAACTGGCCGGTGACCGCTCCGCGGTCGCTCTCGCGGCGGGACTGCGGCAGCAGCTGCTCGGTGATCTCGGGGCTCTCGTACGGGGTGCCCAGCACGTTCTTGGCGCCGACGAAGGGGGCGATGAAGTTGTCCGGGTCCGGGAAGTCGGGGAACCAGCCACGGCCGAACACGGGGTACTCACCGGCCTGGTAGCCCGCCTGGAACTCGGTCCAGGGCTTGCCCTCCAGGGTGATCCGGAAGAGCCCGGTGTCCTCCAGCTGCCGCTTGATCTCGGCGAACTCCGGGGCGGTCGACGAGCCGTACCGGTCGGTCGTGTACCAGAACTTCAGCGGGACGGGCGCGGTGATGCCGGCGTCCTCGAGGATCTCCTCGGCCTTGGCGGCGTCGGGCTCGCCGAAGCGGTCGTAGAACTCAGTGGTGTGGCCGGAGATGCCCTTGGGGACCATGGAGTACAGCGGCTCCGCGGTGCCGTGGTAGACCTTCTGGACCAGCGCGCCGCGGTCGATGATCTGGGCGATCGCGCGGCGCACGGCGAGCTTGCCGGCCTTCGGGTCCTCGGGGTTGAAGACCAGGTAGCGGATGTCGGCGCCGACGGTCTCGACGAGCTGGAGGTGTGCGGTCTCCGGCTTCTTCTCCTGGAGCTCGACGACCTCCTCGGCGGTGAGACCGCGGTTGATCGCGTCGATCGTCCGGTCCTTCAGCGCCTTCATCATCACGTCCGAGTCCTGGAAGTACCGGATCGTGACGGCGTCGTTCTTGATCTTGGCGAAGCCCTTGTAGGCGTCGAAACGGCTCAGCTCGGCGCTCTGCCCCTTGGTGTACGAGTCCAGGGCGTACGGGCCGGAGCCGGTGAGCTTGCCGTCCTCGCGGAGCTTGTCCGCGGGGTACTGCGAGGGCGGCACGATCGACATGGCCGGGGTCGCCAGGATGAACGGGAACGTGGCGTCGGGGGTCTTGAGGCGGAACGTCACGGTGTCGTCCCCGGACGTGGTGACCCGGTCGAGGGAGCCGAGCAGCCCGGTGGGTCCGCTCTCCGCGTCGATGGTGCGGATGCGGTCGACGGAGTGCTTGACGGCCGCCGCGTCGAGGGTCTCGCCGTTGGTGAACTTGAGCCCGGACCGGAGCTTGCACTCGAAGACCTTGTTGGAGGCGTCCGTGAACCGGCACCCCTCGGCCGCGTCCGGCTGCGGGGTGGCCGAACCGGTCGGGAAGCTCACCAGCGTCTGGAAGACGTTGCGGTAGAGCTCCCAGGAGCCGTCCCAGGCCGCGGCGGGGTCGAGCGTACTCGGCTCGCTGGTCGTGCCGACGGCTATCTTCTGCTCGCCGTCGCCGCCGTCGTCGGAGAAGACACCGCACCCCGCCAGCAGAGATATGGACGCTAGGGCTGCAGCGGCCTGCAGACAGGTCCGGTAGAACACGTGCACGCTCCTCGTTCAGCCATGGGTCGGCGAACCATACCGCAGCGCCCCGCCGGGTCCATCTGACAGTCCGGGCGGGGCACTTGGATCATTCAGGAACAGACCGCGCCGAAGCGGTCCGATGCGGTGGCGTCAGTGCACACCCGCGTTGAGGAAGATACCCCCATCGACGACGAGCGTCTGCCCCGTGATCCAGTCGGATTGTGCGGAGGTGAGGAACGCGGCCGCTCCGCCGATGTCCTCGGGCACGCCGAGCCGGCCGAGCGGGTAGGCGGCGGCGGCCTCGGCCTCCCTGCCCTCGTAGAGCGCCTCGGCGAACTTGGTCTTGATCACCGCGGGGGCGATGGCGTTGACCCGCACGACCGGCGCGAACTCGTGCGCCAGCTGCAGGGTCAGATTGACCATGGCCGCCTTGCTCATGCCGTAGGCGCCGATGAAGGGCGACGCGGAGACGCCCGCGACGGACGCGATGTTCACGATCGCACCGCCGTTGTCCTTCTGCCACGCCTTCCAGGTCTGCTGGGCGAAGCCCAGCGCGGAGACCACATTGGTCTCGTAGACCTTGCGCGCCACGTTCAGGTCGAGCTCGGCCATCGGGCCGAAGACCGGGTTGGTGCCCGCGTTGTTGATCAGGAAGTCCACCCGGCCGAAGGCCTCCATGGTGGCCGCCACGGCGGCCGCCTGATGGCCCTCGTCGGCCGCCTTGCCCGGCACCGCGATGGCCCGGTCGGCGCCCAGCCGCTCCACGGCCTCCTTCAGCGCGTCCTCACCGCGGCCGGTGATGCACACGCGGTCGCCGCGGGCGACCAGCGCCTCGGCGACGCCGAAGCCGATGCCCCGGCTGCCGCCCGTGATGAGGGCGACCTTGCCGCTGTCCACGATCTCTCCCGTCATGTCCGTCGTCCCCCGATCAGTTGAGCGGGCCGCCGGCCACGTACATGACCTGGCCCGAGACGAATCCGGCGTCGTCGCCCGCGAAGAAGGCGATCGCATTCGCGACGTCCTCGGGGCGGCCCACGCGCTGGACGGGGATCTGGGTGGCGGCGGCGGCCTGGAAGTCCTCGAAGCCCATGCCGACCCGCTCGGCGGTCTGCGCGGTCATCTCGGTGACGATGAAGCCGGGGGCGACGGCGTTGGCGGTGATGCCGAACTTGCCGAGCTCCTTGGCGAGCGTCTTGGTGAAGCCCTGGAGGCCGGCCTTGACGGCGGCGTAGTTGGCCTGGCCGCGGTTGCCGAGTGCGGAGGACGAGGAGAGCGAGACGATACGGCCGAAGCCGGCGTCGACCATGTGCTTCTGGCAGGCCTTGGCCATCAGGAAGGCGCCCTTGAGGTGCACGTTGACGACGGTGTCCCAGTCGGACTCGCTCATCTTGAAGAGCAGGTTGTCGCGGAGCACGCCGGCGTTGTTGACGAGGACGGTCGGTGCGCCGAGTTCGGCGGCGATCCGCGCCACGGCGGCCTCCACCTGGGCGCCGTCCGAGACGTCGCAGCCGACGGCGATCGCCTTGCCGCCCGCCGCGGTGATCTTCTCGACGGTGTCCTTGCAGGCCGCCTCGTCGAGGTCGAGTACCGCTACGGCGCGGCCCTCGGCCGCGAGCCTGACGGCGGTGGCGGCGCCAATGCCCCGCGCGGCTCCGGTCACGACAGCCACACGCTGCTCGGTGGTGGACATTCTGGTTCTCCTCGCCCTTGAAGCCCGTCACATCACGACTGCCGGGGTCCGGCGTGCCCTCCGCCACCAGGGCTGAGCGACCGCTTAGTACCTCGACAGGAAGGACGCTAGAAGCCCTGGCACCCGGTGTCAACGGCGACGGGGCGCGGCGTCGCACACACAGGCTCCGCGCCGCGGCCGGCCGGAGGTCAGCGCACCAGCAGATCGAGCAGCCGCTCGACCTCCGCCGCCGGGTCTCCGGTGAGCCCCGTGTGCACCGGGCCGGGCTGCACGACCGTCGAACGCGGCGCGATCAGCCAGCGGAAACGCCGCCCCGCATCGTCCCCGCCCGCCTGGCCGGCGTCCTCGCCGCCCCGGCAGACGCCCTCCACCGCACCCAGCGCGGCGCGCACTCCTGCGACGTCGGCGTGCGGGTCGAGCGCCCGGAGCTTGGCGGGGTCCAGATGGGTGCGGGCGGCGACGAACGACTTCGCCCGGCAGTACACGACCACGCCCGCGTTGAAGCACTCGCCGCGCTCCACCCTCGGCACCACGCGCAGCAGCGCGTACTCGAATACGTCCCGGTCGCTCACTGCTCGGCGCCCTTCGCGGTCGTCTGCGTCTTCGTGGGGTGGGGCCACGGCTTCCCGTGGTCGGTCAGCCACCCGGGCGGCTGCGGGGCCCTGGGCGCGCTGGGCTCGTTCAGGGTGATGCGCTCGTGGATGGAGCCCGCGCGCGCGAGCAGGGCCTCGACGTACGCGCGCCGCACGGCGTCGGGCGTCTCGAAGCCCGCCTCGCCGACCAGCCAGTCGTCGGGCACGTCGGCCGCGACGGCGGTGAGCAGTTCCTCGGTGACCTGCGGGGCGAGGGCGGCGGCGGCCGCGGCGACGTCGGGGCGAAAGCGTGCCAGCGCGTGGTCGGAGGCGTCGTACGGCTTGGCAGCGGACGCCTGGGCGCCCGGCCAGTTGTGGTGCCAGATCATCGTCGCCCCGTGGTCGATGAGCCACAGGTCCCCGTGCCAGACGAGCAGGTTGGGGTTGCGCCAGGAGCGGTCGACGTTGTTGATCAGGGCGTCGAACCAGACGACCCGGCCCGCCTCCTCGGGGTCCACCTCGTAGGCGAGGGGGTCGAAGCCGAGGGAGCCGGGCAGGAAGTCCATCGCGAGGTTGAGACCGCCGGAGGCCTTCAGCAGTTCCTGCACCTCCTGATCGGGCTCGGACAGCCCGATCACGGGGTCCAGCCGGATCGCGGCCAGGTCGGGCACGCGCAGCCCGAGCCGCTGTCCGAGCCGGCCGCAGATCACCTCGGCGACCAGCGTCTTGCGACCCTGGCCGGCGCCGGTGAACTTCATGACGTACGTGCCGAGATCGTCGGCCTCGACGATGCCGGGGAGCGAGCCGCCCTCACGCAAGGGCGTGACATAACGGGTCGCGGTGACCTCTGTAAGCATTTCGCCAGGCTATACGGCGCTCACGCCCTGAGAATCCGCGGAAGCGCGCCGGGACATCCGGTCACGGGACGCGGACATCCGGCACCGGCACGTGCCCCGCACCGGTGCCGGGCCGGCCGCGGGTGTGGTCGCGGGCACGCACCGGTGCCGGGCCGGTCGCGGGAGCGTGCTCCGTTGCGGCCGCGGGCGCGTGCTCAGGTGCGGACGAGCAGGACGAGACCGGCGGCCGCCAGGCCGATCACCACCGCCGCGACTCCGTGGCCGAACCGGTGGGCGGGCAGCGGCAGGAGGCGGTCCACGGCGATCCGGCCGGGACCGGTGAGCGCGAGCGCTCCGGCGCCGGCCGCCAGCAGGACCTCGTACTCGACGCCGGCGGGCGCGAAGAAACCGCCGCCCCACTTGACGGCCACCGCGTTGACCAGGGTGCCGAGGACGGCGGCGCCGGCCAGCGGTGTCAGCACGCCGAGGGCCAGCCCGAGTCCGCCGAGCACCTCGCTGAGCCCGGCGATCACGGCCATGGTCTCGCCCGACGGGTAGCCGCTCATCGCGAAGAACTGGCCGGTGCCCTCGATGCCACCGCCGCCGAACCAGCCGAAGAGCTTCTGCGCACCGTGCGCGGCGACGGTGAGTCCGAGGGCGAGCCGCAGCAGCAGGAGGCCGCCGTCGTGGGCGCGGGAGGACGGAGCGGCGGCTCCGGGAGTGCCGGTGGTCGGGCTGGTGTCACGGGTGATGGCAGACATGGGGCGCGGGCCTCTCTGTCGCGGACGATGGCAGGGTGCAGGTCGCTTGAAAGTTCAAGCAGATGCAACGTAACAGCTTGCGTGAAACTTCAACAACCAAGGCGGTCAGGTCCCGGTCGACGGGTCGCCACCGTGGGGAGCCCGGGCACGCCCCAGGATCAGGTCCCCGCCGATTCCGGGGCCGTTGCTGAGAATTGTGTGAAGCGTTGAACAACCGCGCGGGAGATCGCGTACACCATGAGGAACCCGTCGGCACAGGGCCGGCCGTGACCAGGGAGCCAACATGACCGGATCGCAGGGGACCGCGCGGACCGTGGCGCGGCGCACCGTCGTCGCCGCGGTGGGCGGCGCCGGTCTCACCGTCGCGCTGACCGCATGCGGCGGCTCGGACGACCCCGGGCAGACCGTGTCCGACAAGCCGGGCGGCGAGGGCGCGACGGGCGMGGGCGCGGGAGGCGGGACCGAGATCGCCAGGACGTCCGACATCCCGGAGGGCGGCGGCAAGGTCGTCGGCGACGTCGTCGTGACACAGCCGCAGGCGGGCGTGTTCAAGGCGTTCTCGTCCAAGTGCACCCACCAGGGCTGCGCGGTCAAGGACGTGTCCGCCGGGGTCATCAACTGCCCCTGCCACAACAGCCAGTTCGACGCGACCGACGGCAGCGTGAAGGCGGGCCCGGCGACCACGCCGCTGCCGCCCGCGCAGATCGTCGTGGAGGGAGAGTCGATCAAGCTCGCGTGATGCGCGGCCGCTGCGGTGCTCGGGGTCAGGCACCGGAGCGGACACCGCGGATCACGCGCGGGTCCGGACCGCGGCCGGCGCGTGCCGCGCGGTCCGGCCCCTGGCGGCCGGTCCGGTGCGCGCTGGTCGGCGGCGCCCCGGTCCGGCCGCGTCCGCGTGCGGACCGGCACCACCGGCGGCCCCGACCCCGACATCCCCCTCGACACGCTCCGGCTGCGGGTGCGGACACCGGCGGCCTCCGGCGCGCCCCGGGAGACGCGTCAGGCCGAGTCGGCGGCCACGGAGCGCAGGGCACCGACCGCGGCCCGGATCGACGGTCTGCGGTCCGCGTCCGTCCGCCACACCGCGTAGACGTGCCGGCGCATCCGCTGCCGCACGGGCACCAGCACCACACCCGCCGGGACGGAC
The DNA here is from genome assembly GCF_008042045.1 of Streptomyces sp. T39. GTDB lineage: Bacteria > Actinomycetota > Actinomycetes > Streptomycetales > Streptomycetaceae > Streptomyces. The sequence continues at coordinate 1,013,652 of NZ_RDBP01000037.1, read as the reverse complement.
CCGCGGCCCAGCCGGGGCGCGACGCAGACGCCCAGACCGGCCGCGATCAGCGCGAGCTGGGTGTGATGCTCCCCCGCCGTGTGCGCGATCCTCGGCTCCACGCCCTGGGAGCGCAGGGTGAACACCAGCCAGTCGTGGCAGAACTCCCCCTCCGGCCAGGAGACCCAGTCGTCGTCGGCGAACTCCGCCAGATCGACCTCGTCGCGGCCGGCGAGCCGGTGCCCGGCGGGCAGGGCGACATCGGTGACGTCGTCGAGGAGCTGGGCCTGCGCGAGCCCGGCGGGCACGGGCAGCCGCTTGTTGCTCCAGTCCAGCACGATCGCGAGGTCGAGGTCGCCCCTGATCACCGACCGGATGCCCGATTCGGGCTCCATCTCCCGGGTGCTGACCCGCAGTTCGGGGTGGCTCGCGCGAAGGGCGGCCACCGTGCCGGGGAAGAGGCCGCGTGCCGCCGTGGGGAACGCCCCCAGCCGGACCTCGCCGACGACCCGGCCGCGCTGGGCCTCGATGTCCGACTGCGCCAGCTCGACCTGGGACAGGATGCGGGCGGCGTGGTCGGCGAGCAGCCGCCCCGCGTCGGTGAGCCGCACGCCGCGGCCGTTCCTGGCGAGCAGCTGCTGTCCCACCTCCCGCTCCAGCTTGGCCATCTGCTGGGAGACGGCCGACGTCGTGACGTGCAGCCCCTCGGCGGCGGCACTCACCGACCCGTGCCGAGCGAGGGCGTCGAGGGTCCGCAGACGCTCCAGGTTCAACATGTAAGCGATGCTACGCGAACGGGTCCATCTTTTCTCACTTGTTCTACGAGGTGAGAGGCGCGATGGTGGTCCCATGAGCGCCGCAGCCACTGCCGGACCCCGGCAGTCGTGATGTGACGGGCTTCAAGGGCGAGGAGAACCAGAATGTCCACCACCGAGCAGCGTGTGGCTGTCGTGACCGGAGCCGCGCGGGGCATTGGCGCCGCCACCGCCGTCAGGCTCGCGGCCGAGGGCCGCGCCGTAGCGGTACTCGACCTC
>NZ_RDBP01000037.1:987011-1012539 GCF_008042045.1 Streptomyces sp. T39 | reverse complement strand
CCATCGAGCGGGTGCTCGCCGCCCACCTGCGGGCCGGCGACCGGGTCGCCGTGGAGGACCCGGGCTGGGGCAGCCTGCTGGACCTCGTCACCGCGCTCGGCTTCACGGCCGTGCCCATGGAACTCGACGACGAGGGCCCGCTCCCCGCCTACCTGGCGTCCCGCGCCTGAGCCGCACGGCACCGCCCCGGCCCGGCCCCTCCGCCGCACCGGAGGGGCAGCGGACCCCCGCGGTGCCCGCCCCGCCGCGGGGGCGCCGGCGGWCCGCCGGCGCCCCCGCGGCCGGCGTCAGGCGGTCGCCGTCGCCTTCCTGCGCACCGCGACGCCCCGGGCCTCGGCCGCGGCCAGGCCGCCCACCGCGACGAGCAGCAGCAGCGTCCCGACGACGATCGCCCCCGTGAGCTGCTCACCGAGCAGCGTGACGGCGATGGCAGCCGCGCTCACCGGCTCCAGCAGCATGATCACGGAGACGGTCGCGGCGCGGACGGCGGCAGCGCCGGCGAAGTACAGTGCGTAGGCCAGCGCGGTGGGCACCGCCGCGACATAGACCATCAGCCACACCACCCGCGCGGGCTCCGCCGTGTGCGGCAGCAGACCCTCGGCGAGAGCCATGGGCAGCAGGCCGACGGACCCGATCGCGAAGGCCCAGGCGGTCGTCGACAGCGAGTCACCGCCCTGCCCGCCCCTGCCCAGCCTGCGCGTCAGCAGGGTGATCGCCGCGTAGCCGGCGGCCGAGACGAGGGCCAGCACGACGCCGAGCGGCCGCACGGCAGCGCTCCCGCCGCCGAGGACCAGCACGGCGAGGCCCGCCAGCGCGCCGGTCACGGCGAGGATCCCGCCGCGGCCGAGGCGTTCGCCCATGGTCAGGCGCGCGCCCACCGCGATGAGCACGGGCCCGGCGCCGAGGGTGACGACGGTGCCGACCGCCAGTCCGGTCGCCTCGACGGCGGCGAAGTACGCGCTCTGGAACGCCGTCAGCCCGACACCGGTGCCGACGATGCGCAGCAGGCGCCGCCGCCGGGTCTCGGCCACCACGGGCCGGACCGTGCCCGCGGCCCTGCGGCGGCGGGCCCGGACCCCGAGCACGGCGAGCAGCAGCACGAGACCGCCGGCACAGCGCCAGAAGGAGAGGGAGAGCGGGCCGAGGTCGCTCGCCGCGAAGACGAGGGAGGCGGCCGCTCCGGCGGTGCCCCAGGCGACACCGGCGAAGATCAGATAGACGAGGCTGCGGCCGACGGGCACGCCGACGGGAGCAGCGGAGGAGTACGACACGTGGGTCTCCGGGTGAAGAACGGGTGGGTTGATCGCTCGGCTCCGGCACGCGGGCAGCGACGAACCGCTCGGGGACACCCCGAGCCCGGTCTGCGTCAGGAGAGGGCCGCCCGCGCTAGGCGGCGGGAGGCGGCAGCACGGTCGAATGCATGGGCGTCACCCTAAGGTGCCGGACGGCCCGCGGACAACTCGCCCAGGGGCTCGCCGGATTCACCGCGCCGCGCACCGCCCGCCCCACCCGCATCGCCTCCGCGGCCTTGACCGGTTCCCCAGCCGTCACCGCTCTCACCGCTCTCACCGTCTTCGCGGCTTCCACGGCTGTCACCGTCTTCACGGCTTCCACGGCTGTCACCGCCCTCCGCACCTCCGGCGACCGGCCCGGACGGCGCCTTCGGCGCCTGGGACTGGGCGATGAACGCCCCCGCAAGCACCACGGCGCCGCCGAGGATCTGGGGCGCGGACAGGTGCTCCCCGAGCAGCACCCAGGCCAGCACGGTCGCCACGACCGCCTCCAGGCACGCCACCACCCCGGCCACCTGGGGCGAGAGCCTGCGCACCGAGACCACGCCGGTGACGTAGGCGGCCACCGTGGCGATCAGCACGATCCAGGCGATGAGCAGCGCGGCGGGCACCTCGCCGCCGTTCATGCCCGCGTCCCCGGCGAGCAGCGACCAGTCCATGGACCAGGGCCGTGCGACGAGGGTGAGCACGGCGGTGCCGACGAGGAGGCCGTAGGCGATCACGCCCAGCGGCTCGGGCGCGTCGTCACCGCCGCCGCCCTGGTCGGACAGGACGAAGTAGCCCACCTGGCAGCAGGCCGCGCCCAGCGCGAGCAGCAGCCCGAGGGCGTCGAAGCGCAGACCGGCCCAGACCTCGACGACGCAGGCGAGTCCGGCGACGGCGAGGACGACACCGAGCGCGGCGGCACGGGTGACCGGCCGGCGCTGCACGAAGCGGACCCAGCCGAGGACGAGCGCGGGCGCCAGGTACTCGACGAGGAGCGCGACGCCGACCGGGATGCGGGAGATCGCGGCGAAGTAGCACGCCTGGACACCGGCGACGGCGAGGAGTCCGAAGCCGGCGAGCAGCGCGGGCCTGCGGCGCACGAGGTCCCGGTGGCGCCAGGCCAGGGGGAGCATGACGAGCGCGGCGCCGGCGACGCGGAGCCACACCACGTGCAGCGGGTCCAGGCCCGCCTCGATCAGCGGCTTGGCCGCCACCCCCGACCCACCGAATGCGAGCGCCGACACCAGGGCGAGCCCCAGTCCGGCGCTTCTTCCCGAAGAGGCGTGCATCGGGCCATGATGTCAGCGCACGACAGGAGCGTCACCTCTGTGACGCATGTCGAGACGATTCCGCGACCCGCGCCGCCAGCTGTGCCGTGTCGACGCCCGCCCGGCGCAGCACCTCCACCGCCCGGCAGTCCGGATCCGCGGCGATGCAGGCGAGGACGTCGAGGCAACCGGCGCGCGGATCGCCCCGCATCCCCGCTCTGACCAGCGCTCCGCGCATGGCGCCGGACGCGGAGGGCGACCAGCCCGCCTCGCCGCGGCCGCTCCCCCGCACAGCGCCGGAGTCCTCCACCGACCCCTGCCAGCGCAGCCCGTAGCCGATGCTGCGCTGCACGAGGTACCCGAGCACCCGGGCCACCTGCGGCCCGTCGCCGACCGTGTCACGGACGTCGGGGCCGGCCTCCAGGAGCGAGTGCAGCAGATGGGCGGTGTCGATCTGCCGGTCCCCGTCGCGCAGCGCTCTGCGGCGCGCGCCGGCCACCACCGCGCCGAGCTCGGCGGTGAGCTCGGCGTCGGCACCGGCACGGCCGGGAGCGGGCTGACGCGGGACGCGCGGGGCGGAGTGGTGCACGTGTCCCACCCCATCAGACGTCGGGGGGCGAAGCGTCCTCGCGAGGGAGCATCCGCACATCCGACGCAGGGTGGGCACGGGCGGGCGGCGCCTCCTCCCTGCGGATGACACCGGGGCGCAGGCCCCCGGGCGGCCGCCCCCGCACCGGCGTGCGACAGGGGCCCCGCATCGTGCGGGGCCCCTGTCGGCGGCCGCGGTTCAGTGCTCGTCGGCGAGGATCAGGTAGAGCTTCTTGCGCGCCTCGTTGATGACGGCGACCGCCTTCTGACGCTGCTCGGCGCTGCCGGTCTTCCAGACCTGGCCGAAGGCCTCCATCAGCCCGAAGCCCGCCTGCCGGATCTCGTTGACCGTCTCCCAGTCGACACCGCGGCCCGCTTCCTCCCACGGGGCCTCCGGGCCGGACCCGGCCTCGGTGCGGCCGGTGTCGGTGAGCGTGAACAGCTTCTTGCCACCCTCGCTGGCGCTGACGATCAGCCCCTCGTCCTCCAGCAGCTGGAGGGTCGGGTAGACGGAGCCGGGGCTGGGCTTCCAGGCCCCGCCGCTGCGCTCGCCGATCTCCTGGATCATCTCGTAGCCGTGCATCGGCCGGTCCTTCAGCAGAGCGAGGATCGAGGCCCGCACATCGCCGCGCCGCGCCCTCCCCCGGCCTCCGCCGCGGCCGCGGCCGCCCCCGAAGGGCCCGCCGAACGGCGGCCCGAAGGGGCCGAACGCGGCTCGCCTGCCCTCCCACTCGCCACCGCCGTGGTGCCCGGGACCGCAGTGGCCGCGGCCCGGACCGAAGGCGCGGCCCTGACCGGATGCCGGTCCCTGTCCTGGTGAACGCATCGCGCACTCCTTCCATCGTTCGTACTGTCGCGATGCGTCAACGATATATCGGAACCGATCGGACGACAAGGCCCGACCGGTCCATCGATCCCGGATTGGCCTTGGCCCGTGTCCCGGGCAGGCCGCTAGCGTCCGGCGCATGCGCATCCGAATCGTCGACGCCTTCACCGACCGCCCCTTCGCCGGCAACCCGGCCGGGGTCCTGCTGCTCGACTCCGCCGGCTTCCCCGACGACGCATGGCTCCAGCAGGTGGCCGCCGAGGTGAACCTGTCGGAGACGGCCTTCGCCCATCCCCTGCCGCCCGGCGGCGACGCCGACTTCGCACTGCGCTGGTTCACCCCGGCCACCGAGGTCGACATGTGCGGGCACGCCACCCTCGCCACGGCCCATGTCCTGCACGGCACGGGCGCCGCAGACGGCACCGTGCGCTTCGCCGCGCGCTGCGGGATCCTGTCCGCCACCGCCCACGACGACGGCATCACGCTCGACTTCCCGACCTCGCCGCTGGTCCCGGTCACGGCGCCCGGCGCACTCGCCGACGCCCTCGGCGCCCGGATCGTCTCGGCCCACGACACCGGTGAGCACATCGGCGACCTGCTGGTCGAGCTCGACGACGAGCGCACGGTGCGCGCCCTGGAGCCCGACACGGCAGCCCTGGCCGCCCACTCGGAACGCGGCATCATCGCCACCGCCCCGGCCGAGGACCCCGCATCCCCCTACGACTTCGTCTCGCGCTGCTTCTTCCCCCGGGTCGGCATCGACGAGGACCCGGTCACCGGGAGCGCCCACACCGCGCTCGCGCCGTTCTGGTCCGCCCGGCTCGGACGCACGGAGCTGACCGGCCTCCAGGCATCCGCCCGCGGCGGTCTCGTCCGCACGGCGGTGCGCGGGGAACGCACCCTGCTGACCGGCCGGGCCGTCACCGTCATCGACGGCGAACTGCTGACCTCCCCCTGAACACACCGCGGGGGCGTACGGACACCTCCCGTACGCCCCCGCGGCCCGGTTTCACGGCGTGGGCAGCCAGTCCACCTTCCCGGCCAGCAGTCCGTAGCCCACGAAGGCCACGATGTCGAGGAGCGCGTGCGCCGCGACCAGCGGGCCGACCCGCCCCCAGCGCCGGTAGAGCAGGACGAAGACGACGCCCATCACCATGTTGCCGAGGAATCCGCCGATGCCCTGGTAGAGGTGGTAGGAGCCGCGCAGCACCGAGCTGGCGACGAGCGCGGCCGTCGGCGTCCAGCCCAGCTGGTCCAGCCTGCGCAGCAGATAGCCCACCACGATCACCTCCTCCACCACGGAGTTCTGCACCGCGGAGAGGATGAGCACGGGGTACTTCCACCACACGTCCGGCAGGTTCTCCGGCACCACGGTGAGGTTGAACCCCGCCGCCCGCACCACGAGGTAGAAGGCCAGCCCCGCGCTGCCGATGCCGGCGGCGACCAGCGTGCCGCGTCCGAGGTCCGACCACGGGCGGCGCAGGTCGAAGCCGATCGCGCCGAGTCCGGCCCGTTCCCTGATCAGCAGGTGGGCGACGAGTGCCACGGGCACGAGCGCGGTGGCGATCCCGAACAGCTGCCAGGCGAGATCGAGCCACGGCCGCCCCGGCGCGTAGGAACCGTTGAGCGTGGCCGCCTGGTCCGCGAGGCCCCCGGGTCTGGTCAGCGATCCGATGAAACTGATCAAGGCCGAGACGGCACTGGCGCCCAGGGACAGTGCCAGGACGAGCACCGTCTCGGACCGCAAGATCTTTCGCGGCAGCCTCTCCTGGGGAAGAGATTCAGCCACTCCTCCGGCCTCTGCCTGCACACCTGCCTCCACTTCGGTATTCGGCTCTCATCCCCGACCGCACCCCGCTAGGGTCTCGAAAACAGGTGCGAAGATCGCGTGCGACAGGCCGGGGACTCACGTCATCGCGACGGCGCGAGTCCCTTTCTCGTTCCTCGATTCCCTGCACATCGCACAAGGAGGGGCACCACCGCATGGGACGTCACAGCTTGCCCGACGCCGGTGGGGCGGACGACAGCAGGTCCCGTCCCCGGGTGCGCCGGCGGACGGTGGCGGTCGCCTCCGCGCTGGTCCTCGCGATCGTGGCGGGCACGGGCCTGGCCGCCCGGACGGACCTGTTCTCCTTCGCGGACTCGTGCGCCGAGACGGCCGTGCGCATCGACCTCGCCGCCTCCCCCGACATCGCCCCCGTCGTGCGCGAGGCGGCCGACCGGGCCCGCGACGAGGGCGTCCGCTCCGACGGGCAGTGCATGGACGTCCGCGTCGTGGCGCGGCACAACCACGAGGTGGCGGAGCTGCTCTCCACCGGCTCCAACAGCCCGGACTACGAGGTGTGGCTGCCGGACTCGACGGTCTGGGCCGACCGTGTGCAGACCACCGGCGACGGCGTCCCGCTCACCCCCGCCGGCAACGTCGCGTCGTCACCCGTGACGCTCGCCGCCGTGCCGTCGGCCGCCGCGGGGCTCGGCTGGCCGGCCAGGACGTACACCTGGGCCGGGCTCACCGCGGCCGCGACCTCGTCGGAGCGGCTGCGGCTCGGATCCGGCGACCCTGCACTCAGTGCCACCGGGCTGCTCGCCCTCACCAGCGTGGCGCGCTCGGCACAGCGTTCCGGCGGTGCGTCGGACACCACCGTGGCGGCCACCGCGAAGGCGCTGTCGCAGCGGGTGTCGGACACCGACACCGCGGCGGCCGCGACGCTGGCGCGCGCCGATTCGGGCGAGGCGGCCGGCGACCCGGACCGCAACCAGGCCGTCTTCCTGTCCGAGCAGGCGGCCCACGCCTACAACAGGGGAACGGGCGAGGGCATACCCGACCTCCGGCTCTTCTACCCCTCCGACGGTGCGCCGGCCCTGGACTACCCGTACGAACTCGTCGACGACACCACGCTCAGCACCGACGAGAGCCGGGCGGCCACCCGCTTCATGGCCCTGCTGGCGGAACCCTCCTCGCGCCGGTCGCTGACCGGCGCCGGCTTCAGGGCCCCGGACCAGGAGGTCCCCGAGTCCCTGGTCAGGGCCGCCGGCGGGCGGGAGCCGCAACCGTTCACCGGCCGGGACGACGCCCCGGGCACCCTGCCGCCCGACGTCCTCCAGCAGACCCTCGGCATGTGGACGATCACCGTGCAGAGCGCCCGGCTCACCACCGTCGTCGACGTCTCCGGTTCCATGCAGACCCCGGTGCCGGGCCGGGGCATGCAGTCCAGGCTCGACGTCACCCGCCGGACCCTGCAACAGGCCCTGACCGGCTTCACGCCCGAGGACGAGATCGGCCTGTGGGAGTTCGCCACCGGCCTGGACGGCACACGGGACTACCGCGAACTGGTGCCGACCGGCCCACTGGGCCCCGCCGGTCCGAAGGGCACCCGGCGCGACCGGCTCACCCGGGCGTTCGAGGACCTGTCGGCGGTGCCCAACGGCGCGACCGGGCTGTACGACACCACGCTGGCGGTGTACCGGAAGGCGCAGGACACCTATGTGAAGGACAAGTTCAACGCCCTGGTCGTCCTCACGGACGGCTCCAACCAGGACCGGTTCAGCATCACCCGCAGCGCCCTGATCGCCGAACTCAAGACACTGAGCGACCCCGCCACCCCGGTGCCCCTCATCGCGATCGCCATCGGGCCCGACGCCGACCTCGACGAACTCGTGGAGATCGCCGAGGCCACGGGCGGAACCGGCTACCAGGTCAGCGACCCCGCGGAGATCGAGGCGGTCATTCTCAAGGCGATCATGGCCGTGGGCCAGAAGGCCCGCGCACCGCAGGAGTGACGGCCACGGCCCCCGCCCCTCACCCGCCGGTACAGCGAACTGATGAGGGAGGGCCGTCCGGTGCACACCTGGGAGGTGGGCTTCCCCGGCACGGCCTCCAGTGCCCGGTGGAAGGTGTCCGACTGCCAGGAGGCGCCGTTGGTCCGGCGCCGGCAGCGCTCCTCGATGATCCCGAGGTACAGATCACGGTCGGCCGGCTCGATGTTCCACGCGTCGAGCCCGGCCGCGGCGAGCGGCAGCAGCTCGTCGCGGACGAGCTTGACGACGGGGACCCTGGTGACCCCTCCGCGCCCCGGACGCGGCCACTCCAGCTCGGCGTCGATGCCGTACCGGCAGGCCGTGTCGAAGTTGCGGTGCGCCGCCTCGAAGGGCAGCCGGGACCACACCGGCCGGGCTTCCTCGGCCAGCGCGCGGACCAGACCGTAGTAGAAGGCGGCGTTGGCGATCACGTCGGCCACGGTGGGCCCGGCGGGCAGCACCCGGTTCTCGACCCGCAGATGGGGCACCCCGTCGACGACCCCGTAGACCGGGCGGTTCCACCGGTAGACGGTCCCGTTGTGCAGCACGAGCTCCTGGAGTCCCGGGACCCCGCCGTCGTCCAGGACCCGCAGCGGGTCCTCGTCGTCGCAGATGGGCAGCAGCGGGGGGAAGTAGCGCAGGTTCTCCTCGAAGAGGTCGTACGCGGAGTCCACCCAGCGCTCGCCGAACCAGGTCCGCGGGCGCACGCCCTGCGCCTGGAGTTCGGGCGGGCGGGTGTCGGTGGCCTGCTCGAACAGCGGCGGCCGCGACTCGCGCCACAGCTCCTTGCCGAACAGGAAGGGAGAGTTGGCGCCGACCGCGACCTGGACGGCCGCCACCGCCTGCGCCGCGTTCCACACGTCGGCGAAGCGGGCCGGGGTCACCTGGAGGTGCAGCTGGACGGAGGTGCAGGCGGATTCGGGGGCGATCGACGACGAGGTGCAGCTCAGCCTCTCCACCCCTGTTATGTCGAGGGTGAAGTCCTCGCCCCGCGCGGCCACGATCTGATCGTTGAGAAGGGTGTAGCGGTCGACGTCGGAGAGGTTCGCGGAAGTGAGGTCCTGCTCGCCCAGTGTCGGCAGGATTCCGATCATCACGATCCCGGAGCCCGCCTCCGATGCCTTGCGTTCGGCATATCCGAGGCCGGTGCGCAGCTCCTCGGCGAGCTGATCGAGAACGTGTCCGTCGAGCCGGTGCGGAGCGATGTTCACTTCCAGATTGAACATTCCGAGCTCGGTCTGGAAATCACTGCTGGCGATGCGTGAGAGTACTTCCGCATTCACCATCCTCGGCATGCCGTCGGCTCCTGCGAGATTCAGCTCGATCTCCAGGCCCATGAGATTCCGTGGCCGGTCGAACCTCTTCTCCGCCAGCAGTCTCGCCAGTCCCGCCAGGCACTGCTGCAGCTTGCGCCGGTACCGCTGCCGATCGGACAGGTCGAATCCGCCCGCCACGACCTTCTCCCCCATCGAAGCGTCCCTCCTCGACTGGGCATCCCACGAGGCGTGGGCCGCTCGTGTCTCGGACGATAATGCCCAGACTCTTTGATCCGTAACGTCCCCGGAGCAGGTCCTGTGCGGATAGGCTGGAGTCAGTACCCAGGAGGCACAGTCCCGCGGCACATTCCGGAGCGTGTTGCCCGGGTCGTTTTCACCCTCGGCACGTGGCGCACAACACGGGCGGGATTCGGCCTACCACGCCACGGAGAACTCCGCAGGCCATCCCCGGCAGGTGACGCTTCACCCCGGGAAATGAGGGCGTTCACAGGACCGGTATTCGCCTTGCGGGAAATGCGTGCGACGGCTAGCGGAAACACCGTGTGAACACGCGTCGTATAAACTCCGCTGACGGGCCGACAGTCGGCGCCCGGCGGTCTTCCGGCCCCGCGCGGCCCCCATGCCGACAGCGCCGTCCGCACCTCCCCGCATCACCGTGTCTCCTGAGTGAGAGGCGACCCACCATGCCGCTGCATGTCCTTTCGGCCCCCGCGCCCGCCCTGCGCAGCGTTCTCGCAGCACTCGGCTCTCCCACGGCAGTCCGTGAGGCTCCGACCCCCGCTCTGCGGTCCGTCCAGGGACCGCTGAGCCCCGAACTCCCGCTCCCGGTCCATGTCCTCGACCGGGTCGTCCCGAGCGACGGCGTCCCCGTCACCCGGCTCGCCGGGTGGAGATTCCTGATCCGCGGCGGCGACGGGATCGTCGCCGCCGCGGACACGGTGGCGACCGCCGACGGATGGGCCTTCTCGCACTTCTTCGAGGGGCCCTATCTGGCGTCGACGGAACTGGCGCTGCGCCAGGCCGAGTCCACGGGCGCGCACGGCCAGCCCCGGCTCCTGTCCGTGCCGGAGCTCTACATGCTGACGCTGTGGCTGCACGCGGACACCGACGCCGATCCCGCCGCGGGGATCCTCCACCCCGCCGACGTCCTGGTGCCGCTGGCGCCGGCGCCTCCCGGGATCGCGGCCCATCTGCCGCGCCGGGCGGCCGATCTGCTGCCCCTGCTGACCCTGCGTCTCGCACCATCGGCGCCCTCGCTGCTCGACTCGCCGGCCGCCTGAGTCACCCGCGCCGTACGCCCCGCGACCGCCCGGTCGCGGGGCGTACTGGTGTCCGGGCGACCCCCCGAAGTGACTAGCCCCTAATGACCACTCCCAACCCCCCGAAAGGACGGCGTGGTCGGGCTGAACCGTCCTCGTGAGTGACGCGTCATCAATCAGTAGGAAGAGCTGCTGTGAAATCCCTGCGGAACGACCTCCGCGGGGGAACACTGGAACCGGACCGACAGATACGGGGGGCGGCCATGAACACCTCATCGAGCCGCGGAACACTCACCACAACGCAGCGAAAGAACCCATCCATGTGCCAGCACGAGCCACAGTGTCCGACAGCCGACTCCGCCGACCGTGAGGCGGCCCGCCTGGTGGCCCACCACCCGGAACAGGGCTGGAGCCTTCTGTGCAACGGGGTGCTTCTCTTCGAGGACACGGGTGAACTGCTGCCCGACGGCCAGATCATCGCACCGCGACGGCCGCTCGAAGCGGGTCACGTGGTGGCGGCGGCCTAGCACCTCGGTACGAGAAGGGGCCGGCCCGGAGACGAGTCTCCGCACCGGCCCCGACGCATGTCCCCCGGCCACGGGCCGGGGCGTCCGTCAGCCCTCGTACTCGTCCAGCGGGGGGCAGGAGCAGACCAGGTTGCGGTCGCCGAAGGCGCCGTCGATACGGCGGACCGGCGGCCAGTACTTGTCCGCGGCGCTGACACCGGCCGGGAAGACCGCGACGTCGCGGCTGTAGGCGTGGTCCCAGTCGCCGCCCAGCGCGGCAGCCGTGTGGGGCGCGTTGCGCAGCGGGTTGTCCTCGGCGGGCCACTCGCCCGACGCGACCTTCTCGATCTCCGCGCGGATCGCGATCATCGTGTCGCAGAAGCGGTCGAGCTCGCCCAGGTCCTCGCTCTCGGTCGGCTCGATCATGAGGGTGCCGGCCACCGGGAACGACATCGTCGGCGCGTGGAAGCCGTAGTCGATGAGCCGCTTGGCGATGTCGTCGACGCTGACGCCGGTCGCCTTCGACAGCGGCCGCAGGTCGACGATGCACTCGTGCGCGACCAGCCCTGCGGGACCGGTGTAGAGCACCGGGTAGTGCGGTTCGAGGCGCTTGGCGATGTAGTTGGCGGCCAGCACGGCGACCTGGGTGGCGCGCTTGAGCCCCTCGCCGCCCATCAGGCGCACGTATGCCCAGGAGATCGGCAGGATGCCCGCGGAGCCCCAGGGGGCGGCGGAGATCGGGCCCACGCCCGTCTCGGGACCGGCGGTCGGCTGGAGCGGGTGGTTGGGCAGGTACGGGGCGAGGTGCGCCCGGACCCCGACCGGGCCGACGCCCGGGCCGCCGCCGCCGTGCGGGATGCAGAACGTCTTGTGGAGGTTCAGGTGCGAGACGTCGCCGCCGAACCGTCCCGGCTTCGCCAGGCCCACCAGCGCGTTGAGGTTGGCGCCGTCCACGTACACCTGGCCGCCCGCGTCGTGCACCTGCGCGCAGATGTCGGCGACGTGCTCCTCGAACACACCGTGGGTGGACGGGTAGGTGATCATCAGCACCGAGAGCTCGTCGCGGTACTGCTCGATCCTGGCCCGCAGGTCCTCCACGTCGATCTCGCCGTCGTCGGCGGTCTTGACGACGACGACCTTCATCCCCGCCATCACCGCGCTGGCGGCGTTGGTGCCGTGCGCCGACGAGGGGATCAGGCAGACGGTGCGCCGGTCGTCGCCGTTCGCGCGGTGGTAGGCACGCACGGCGAGCAGGCCCGCCAGCTCGCCCTGGGAGCCGGCGTTCGGCTGGATGGAGACCTTGTCGTAGCCGGTGACCTCGGCGAGACGCTCCTCCAGCTCGGTGATGAGCGTCAGATAGCCCTGCGCCTGCTCCACCGGGGCGAAGGGGTGGATCTGGCCGAACTCCGGCCAGGTGACCGGCTCCATCTCGGTGGTGGCGTTCAGCTTCATCGTGCAGGAGCCGAGCGGGATCATGCCGCGGTCCAGCGCGTAGTCCCGGTCGGCGAGGCGGCGCAGGTAGCGCAGCATCGCGGTCTCGGAACGGTGCTGGTGGAAGACGGGGTGGGTCAGGTAGTCGTCGGTGCGCCGCAGCCCGGAGGGCAGCGCGTCGGCGCCCGCCGCGTCCAGCGCACCGGCGTCGGCGGTCACGCCGAAGGCGGCCCACACGGCGGCGAGCTGGTCCCGGCCGGTGGTCTCGTCGCAGGCGGCGGAGACGTGGTCGGCGTCGACGAGGCGCAGGTTGACGCCGCCCTCGCGGGCCGCGGCGACCACGTCGGCCGCCCGGCCCGGCACCCGCGCGGTCACGGTGTCGAAGAAGGAGTCGTGGACGACCTCCACTCCGCCGGCGCGCAGGCCGTCGGCGAGGACGGCGGCGTAGCGGTGGGTGCGCTCGGCGATGGCCCGCAGGCCGTCGGGGCCGTGGTAGACCGCGTACATGCCGGCCATCACGGCGAGCAGCACCTGGGCGGTGCAGATGTTGCTGGTGGCCTTCTCCCGGCGGATGTGCTGCTCGCGGGTCTGCAGCGCGAGGCGGTACGCCTTGTTGCCGTCGGCGTCGACCGAGACGCCGACCAGTCGGCCGGGCAGGCTGCGGGCGAACTTCTCGCGCACCGCCATGTAACCGGCGTGCGGGCCGCCGAATCCCATCGGGACACCGAAGCGCTGGGTGGTGCCGACGGCGATGTCGGCGCCCAGCTCGCCCGGCGAGGTGAGCAGGGTGAGCGCCAGCAGATCGGCGGCGACGGTGACGATCGCCCCGAGCTCGTGGGCCTGCTCGACGACGGGCCGCAGATCGCGGACGGCGCCGGAGGCACCCGGGTACTGGAGCAGCACGCCGAAGACACCGCGCTCGGCGATCTCGGCGGGGATTCCCCCGGAGAGATCGGCGACGACGACCTCGACACCGGTCGGCTCGGCGCGGGTCTCGATGACGGCGACCGTCTGCGGGAGGGTGTCGGCGTCCACGAGGAAGACGCCGTTCTTGACCTTGCCGACCCGGCGCGCGAGGGACATGGCCTCGGCCGCGGCCGTGCCCTCGTCCAGCAGCGAGGCGCCGGAGGTGGGGAGCCCGGCGAGGTCGGCCACGACGGTCTGGAAGTTCAGCAGCGCCTCCAGCCGGCCCTGCGAGATCTCCGGCTGGTACGGCGTGTACGCGGTGTACCAGGCCGGGTTCTCCATGACGTTGCGGAGGATGACCGGGGGCGTGAAGGTGCCGTGGTAGCCCAGGCCGATCATGGGCGCGAGCACCTGGTTGCGGTCGGCGAGGCCGCGCAGCTCGGCGAGGACGTCGGCCTCGGTGCGCGCCTCGGGCAGATCGAGGGCCTCCGTGCTCCTGATCACGTCCGGCACGGCCGCCGCGGTGAGTTCGTCGAGGGAGCCGTAGCCCACCTGGGCGAGCATCTTGGCCTGGTCGGCGGCATCGGGGCCGATGTGGCGGCGTTCGAAGGGGATGCCCCGCTCCAGCTCGGACAGCGGAGTGCGGTTGGCGGTCATGTGGGAGGCCTCCTGGTCTTGTACGACCTGCGAGGGGCATCATGGCGCGGATGCCCGGACGGCCTCCCCCTCTGTCATCTCAACCTGAGAGTTTCACCGGGGCGTCACAGGGAGCGCACCGGCTTTCACCGTCGGTGAGAGCGGATGCCGTCCGACGCCCGCTCTGCTTTCCAGAGTGACCTCGTCCGTGCGGTACAGGGGCCTGAGAGATTCCGGGGAGGATTTGCTCCTTCGGCGCCGCCGGCGGAATTCCGCCGGTGGACTCTCCCGCACGGGGTCAGCAGCCGCTTGCCAGGGTACCAGCGTGTCCGGGCCGGTCCCCCGAGTGGCCGACACCTCTGTTGTGCCCTTTTGTAGTGACAGGAGCAGTTGCGACCTGTTGGAGGGACCGTGCAGACCGACATCGATCCGCGCAGCCTGATCGGCCGCAAGGCGTTCGACCGCAGCGGCCACAAGATCGGGACCGTCGACGAGGTGTACCTCGACGACGCGACCGGCGTCCCCGAATGGGCGGCCGTCCGCACGGGACTCTTCAGCCGGGACGCCTTCGTCCCCCTCGAACCGAGCGAGATCGTCGACAACGCGCTCCACGTGCCGTACGAGCGCGGCCTGATCAAGGACGCCCCGGACTTCGGCGTCGGCCGCCATCTCTCCCCCGAGCAGGAGCTCCAGCTCTACCACCACTACGGGCTGGACCTCGCGTCCCCGCCCCCGCCGGCCCAGACGTCCGGGGACACGTCCTTCGGCCGCATAGCCGGCCAGGAGGACTGACCCCGCCGCCGCGGGCGCGTACCCCTCAGTCGCGTCCCGCGGGGAGCGCCGCGCCCCCCGCCTGCTCCGCGTCCCCGGGCGCCGCCCCGACGAGGGGCAGCGGGTCCGACGGCTGGAGATCCTCGTCGTCCACGCGGAAGGTGCGCACCCGCCCGGGCTCCGAGCCGGGCACCTCGAAGCGCACGGTCACCCGGCCGACGCCGCTGCCCTGCACCCAGCCGGGGCCGTGCACGGTGTGCCGCACGTCCTGGCCGGCGGACCAGTGCCGCTCGGGCGGCGGCTGGGGTCCGTCCGGGAGGGCGCCCGGCTCCGCGGCCGGGGCCTGTGCCTCCGTGCGCGGGGGCACCGGCCCCTCGTCGGCGGGCGGGGCGTCGGGCGGCTCCGCGAGCACGGCGGCGGCCTGGGCGAACAGGTCCTCCTGGGTGTAGTCGGCCAGCCCGGTGACTCCGACGCCCAGCAGCCGGACACCTCCGGTGGTGTCCACCGACTCCAGCAGCCGGCCGGCCGCCTCCCGCACCACGGCCGGGTCGTCGGTGGGCCCGCGCAGCGTCTCCGACCTGGTCAGCGTGGAGAAGTCGTACCGGCGGACCTTCAGCACGATGGTGCGCCCGGAGTGGCCGCCGGCCCGCAGACGCTGCACGCACCGCTCGGCGAGCCGGTCGACCTCCGTGCGCACCCGCACCCGGTCGTGCAGGTCGACGTCGAAGGTGTCCTCGACGGAGACGGACTTGGCGTCCCGCTCGGCCACCACCGGCCGGTCGTCGTGGCCGCGCGCCATCCGGAAGAGGGCCGCGCCGTGGGCCCTGCCCAGCAGGCGCACGAGTTCGTCCTCGCCGGCCTCGGCGAGGTCGGCCACCGTGGTCATCCCGGCCCGCCGCAGGTGCTCCCCGGTCGCCGGGCCCACCCCGGGCAGGGTGCGGACGGTCAGGGGGGCGAGCAGTTCCCGTTCGGTGCCGGGCTCGATGAGGACGAGGCCGTCCGGTTTGGCCTGCTCGGAGGCGATCTTCGCCAGCATCTTGGACCCCGCGAGCCCCACGGAGCCCGTCAGCCCGGTCGCCGCCCGGATGTCGGCCCGCAGCCGCTCACCGGTGGCCCGAGCGGTCGCGGCGTCGTGGGCGGTGCCGCCGGCTTCGAGATCGACGAAGGCCTCGTCCAGGCTGAGCGGCTCCACCAGCGGCGACAGCCGGCCCAGCAGCTCCATGACCCGCTCGCTGACCGACCGGTAGAGGGAGAAGCGGGGCACCAGGTACGCGGCGTTCGGCGCGAGCCGCCGGGCCTGGGCCATCGGCATCGCCGAGTGCACTCCGAAACGCCGCGCCTCGTACGAGGCGGTGGCCACCACACCCCGCGGCCCGAGCCCGCCGACGACGACCGCCTTGCCGCGCAGCGACGGCTTCGCCGCCTGCTCGGCAGCGGCGTAGAAGGCATCCATGTCCAGATGCAGGATCGTCGGCGCGGATCTCACACCACCGATGCTGCCTCACACCACCGACAACGGCCCCGCGCCCGGGGCCGTTGTCGGACCGTCCGCGGCGGGACGGGGCCGGTCAGACCGCCCGGTCGCGCCGGCGCCTGGCCAGTTCGTCGGCCGGATTGTTCCCGATCAGGGTCTCGCCGGTGTCCACCCGCTCGCCGTGCAGCTGGGACAGCGCGGCCTCCACGTCCCGCCACACCACGCCCACGGCGATCCCGAAGATCCCCTGGCCGCCCTGGAGCAGGCCGACCACCTCGTCGGGGGACGAGCACTCGTAGACGGTGGCGCCGTCGCTCATGAGCGTCATGCGCTCCAGGTCCTCGAAACCGCGGGCCCGCAGATGCTGGACCGCTGCGCGGATGTTCTGGAGCGCGACACCCGTGTCCAGGAACCGCTTGACGATCTTGAGCACCACCACGTCGCGGAAGCTGTACAGCCGCTGGGTGCCCGAACCGTAGGCCGCCCGCACGCTCGGCTCGACGAGCCCGGTGCGCGCCCAGTAGTCGAGCTGCCGATAGGTGATGCCCGCCGCCGCACACGCCGTGGGACCGCGGTAACCGATGGTGTCGGGTGAGGGGTCGGCCGCGCCGTCGTGCAGCGGATACGGCCCGCCTTCCACCGGAATTCCGGGGCCGCCCCCAGCCGTACTGTCGCCGCTGCTTCTCACGCCGACCTCCGTCCTTGACCTGCCACCTCGAAGGTAGGGAGTCGCCGGGGGTGCGTCAACGATCGCCACACTCGGCACGCCGAGTGATAATCACCCTGAGAGTGGTTTCTCGTGCCCCGATTGCGGGAAAGGCTACTCGAATGTGCCGCAGGCGGCGGCCGCTCACCCCGGGCGGACAGGTGTTACCGGGAGTCACCTCACGGAGCGTCGACCAGGAACCGTCTCCCGGTCACCGGCGGTCGCGGCGTCACTGGTTGCTGCTGCCGAAGTCCTCGGGCGAGATCTGGTCGAGGAACTCGCGGAACTTCTCCACCTCGTCCTCCTGCTCGTCGGGGATCGCGATCCCGGCATCGTCCAGCACACCGTCGCTGCCGTAGATCGGCGTGCCGGTGCGCAGGGCGAGCGCTATGGCGTCGGAGGGCCTGGCACTGACCTCGACCCCGCTGGCGAAGACCAGCTCCGCATAGAAGACGCCCTCACGGAGATCCGTGATCCGGACCTCGGTGAGCTCCTGGCCGACCGCCTCCAGGACGTCCTTGAAGAGGTCGTGCGTCAGCGGCCTCGCAGGAGCCATCCCCTGCTGCGCGAAGGCGATCGCGGTCGCCTCCCCGGGGCCGATCCAGATGGGGAGGTACCGGTCGCCTCCCACTTCACGCAGGAGAACGATCGGCTGGTTCGAGGGCATTTCGACCCGGACACCCACAACGTCGAGCTCGTTCACACAGCAACCCTAGGACGTGCGCGCCGGGTTTGGGTAGTCGGGCTGGGCCAAGATCAGGTCAGCCTGACCCCGAGGGCGCTCTGCACCAGCGCCGTGTGGAGCCGCACGGACAGGTCGGCGAGCTCCTTGGTGGTGGCCTCGGCATGTGCCCTGGTCTGCGGATTGCGGTGCCGGCGCAGGGGTGCGACGACCTGCTCGACGAGCCCCGCGTCCCGCTCGGCCGAGGCCTTCATCGCCCGCAGATGCCGGGGCTCGAGTCCGAAACGCCCGAGATCCGTGACGAGCCGGGCGACGGTGACCGCCTCGGGGTCGTAGCCGCCGCTGCCGTCGGCCGCGAGCAGGCCGTACGACTCCCACTCGGCGAGATCCTCCTCGGTGACCTCCGCGGCCGCCAGCAGCTCGGCCCGGCCGATCCGGCGGACCGTGGGGCGGTCGTACGCCGCCTCTCCCGCGCCGTCCGCGCCATCGCCCTGCGCGCCCTGGGCGGGCAGCTGGATCTGCTCCCCGCGCTCCAGGGCGTCGAGCTGCTCGCGGATGACCTTGAGCGGCAGATAGTGGTCGCGCTGCATCCGCAGCACGAGAGCGAGCCGCTCCACGTCCTGCGGCGTGAACTTGCGGTACCCCGACGGGGACCGCATGGGCTCCACGAGCCCCTCGGCCTCCAGGAAACGGATCTTGGAGATCGTCACCTCGGGGAACTCGTCCCGCAGCCGGGTGAGCACCGTACCGATGCTCATCGGCCGTTCGCCCTGAGCGGCGGTGCCGTGACCGGCACCGCCCGTGGGTGTGCGCAGCATGTGCCTTCCCTGGGTGCTCCCCCGGACGCAGTCCGGGGGAGGCTCAGATGCCCCGCTGGCTCGCGTAGAAGACCAGCCGGTACTTGCCGATCTGGACCTCGTCGCCGTTCGACAGGACGACCGAGTCGATCCGCTCACGGTTGACGTAGGTGCCGTTGAGGCTGCCGACGTCGGCGACGGTGAAGCTGCTGTCCCCGCCGCGGCGGAACTCCACATGGCGGCGCGACACGGTCACGTCGTCCAGGAAGATGTCGCTCTGGGGGTGGCGGCCCGCCGTGGTCAGCTCGCCGTCGAGGAGGAAGCGGCTGCCCGAGTTGGGGCCGCGACGCACCACGAGGAGGGCCGACCCGAGCGGCAGCGCGTCGACGGCGGCCTGGGCCTCCGGCGACAGCGACGGGAGCGCGGTCTGCCCCGTCACCTCGGAGTCGTACGCCTCGATCCCGGAGATCGAGATGGTCGACGTCGTCTCGGAGGCCCGCTCGGCGGGCGCCCCGCCGCGCAGCGGCGCACCGCAGTTGGAGCAGAACCGGGCGGCATCGGGGTTCCGGTGGCCGCACCTCGTACACACCGGCGAGCCGGCCATGGACGGATCCTCCTGCCGCGGCTGTCCCGCGTGGGGATTGGTCGCGTACGGGTCCTGGGCAAACCCTCCACCCGCACTTGATGGTTCCCCGAAACCTATGCGTCCGGCACCGGCAGGGTCAACAGACGACGCGCCCGTTCCGCCCGAATTGTCGCCGCCGGCGATCTCGTCGCGGAACAGCGGGCGCTCCCCGCCCTGATCCTCGCTCTGGCCGTGACGCGGCGCGCGGTGACGGGCGTTGCCGTCCTCGCGTGCGCTCTTGCCGAACAACTTCCCAAACAACTTCACGGGCGTTTCCCCTTGACCGAAATAGACCCGCCCGTGGGGCAGGACGAACCCTGAACGAACACACCTGCCGCCCCGGACATTCTCACAACGTCCGTGACCACCTGACAGTTTCCACCACGCGCCACCGATTCGGCGCGTCGCCCCCCTGCAATCATCTGCCCTGGGCCGGCAGCCCCCATGTCCCCCCGATTCACTGCGATGACGACCGAGCGTAGTCAGGCCGCTCCGCCGGTCGCAAGGCGTCGACGACGATCTTCTCCGGACGCACCACGGTGGCCGTGGCCTGCTCCTTCTCCAGCGTCTGGACGACTCCGCCCGGGATGTTGAGCGCCGGCTCCAGATCCTGGGGCTTGCCGATCACCTCGAACGTGTACGGGGCGCTGATCCCCCTGCCGTCCACCTCCACGTCCCCGGCGGTGCCGGAGAAGTACGAATTGGCCACCACGCGCGCGCCGTTGACCTGGATCGCCTCGGCGCCGGCCGCCCGCAGCTCCTGGATCGCGTCGAGCAGCATGTCGGGCTCCACGGTCCCCGAAGGGTCGGCGATGGTGAGCGTGACCCCCGGGCCCTGCGCGGCGACCGTCCCGGCCAGGATCCCCAGCTGCTGCTCCTTCTGGAGCGTCTGCTTGCGGGCCTCCTCCGCCTGGTCCGAGCTGTTCTCCAGCTCGGTGCGCTGCTCCTCCAGGCGCTGCTTCTCGTCCTGGAGGCGCTGGGTGCGGTTGTCGAGCTCGTCGAGGATCCGCACGAGGTCCTCCTGACGCGCACCGCGCAGCGCGCTGTCGTCGCTGTTGGAACGGACCTGGATCGCCAGGCCGAGCCCGAGGACGAACAGCAGCACGGCGACGATCAGCTGGGCACGGGTCACCCTCGGCGGCCACAGCGCGGCCCCCAGGCGCTGCCTGCCCGACTCGCGGGCCCCTCCGTCCGCGGGGGCGTCCCCGGCGGACGGCGCGGGCGCGACGGGCGCCATCGGCGGAAGCGGTTCGCGACGCGGCTCCGGGGAGCCGCCGCGCGGCCTGTCCTCACTGTTCATGTGCGTCACGCCCGGAAGACATGGCGGCGGATGGCCGCGGCGTTCGAGAAGATCCTGATGCCCAGGACGACGACCACACCGGTCGACAACTGGGCG
Organism: Streptomyces sp. T39; assembly: GCF_008042045.1. Lineage (GTDB taxonomy): Bacteria > Actinomycetota > Actinomycetes > Streptomycetales > Streptomycetaceae > Streptomyces. The sequence goes on along the minus strand of NZ_RDBP01000037.1, from coordinate 992,316 downwards.
CCGACGCCGAGCTTGTCGCCGAGGAAGACGATCAGCGCGGCCACCACCACGTTGGACAGGAACGAGACCACGAAGACCTTGTCCACGAAGATGCCGTCCAGCATCGCCCGCAGACCGCCGAACACGGCGTCCAGCGCGGCCACCACCGCGATCGGCAGATAGGGCTCGACCACCGCCGGCACCTCGGGCCGGACCAGCAGGCCGACCACGACTCCCACGACGAGGCCCAGTACGGCGATCACGATGTGCCCTTCTCTGTCTCGGCCGCGTCCTGCCCGCCGCCCTGCGCGGCGGCGTCGGTCTCCGGCTCTGCTGTACGTACGATCAGGCTCGGAGCCGCGGGGAGCCGGACCGACTCCTCGGCCGAGATCCTCGTGCGGATGCCGAAGCTCTCCTGGAGCGCGTGCAGGTACAGCCCGTCGGCGCTGTCCTGGAAAGCAGTGCTCAGCTTGTCGCCGTCCCCCACCGCCAGCACGGTGTACGGAGGCACCAGCGGGCGGTTGTCGACCAGTATGGCGTCGCCCGCCGCACGGATCGCGGACAGGGCGGTGAGCCGCTGTCCGTTGATGGCCACCGCCTCGGCGCCCGACTCCCACAGACCGTTCACGACCCGCTGCATGTCCCGGTCGCGCACCCGCCCGGTGTCGGAGAAGCCGCTGCTCTCGCGCGGCCCGTCGCCGCCCTCGGCGGTGCCCTTCGCGTCGTCCACGACGAGCTTGACGCCCGGGCCCTCCACGGGGGTGGCACCGGCCAGCAGGCCCGTCAGGTCCCCGTGGCCGCCGCCGTCCTCGCTGAGGGCCTTGCGCTGGCGCTCCTGGACGTCGGCGCGCAGTGCCTCCACGCTGCGCTCGAGGTCGTCGACGGAGTCCGTCTGCGCCTCGACCCGGTCGATCAGCTCCGTGCGCTCCTTGGCGAGCACCGGAGCCGAGATGCGGGCCTCGGCGGCTCCCACGGTCACCACGGCGGCCGCGAGGACGAGCCCCGCGGCGAGACCCAGCCGGGCACGCAGCGTCCGCGGCAGGCCGCCGCTCTCGGCACGGCGCGCCGACGCCTCAGGCCCGTCAGGTCCCCGTGGCCGCCGCCGTCCTCGCTGAGGGCCTTGCGCTGGCGCTCCTGGACGTCGGCGCGCAGTGCCTCCACGCTGCGCTCGAGGTCGTCGACGGAGTCCGTCTGCGCCTCGACCCGGTCGATCAGCTCCGTGCGCTCCTTGGCGAGCACCGGAGCCGAGATGCGGGCCTCGGCGGCTCCCACGGTCACCACGGCGGCCGCGAGGACGAGCCCCGCGGCGAGACCCAGCCGGGCACGCAGCGTCCGCGGCAGGCCGCCGCTCTCGGCACGGCGCGCCGACGCCTCGGCGTAGCCGTCGTCGAGGCTGTGCTCCATGACGTTGGTCAGCAGCGACATGGAGGCGTCGGGGCGCACGGGCGGTGAACCGGTACTCCGAACGGGGGGCGGCTGCGACATGCCGCACATCGTCGCACGTCGCAGCCGCTACCGCCGAATGGCCCCACCGGTGCCCCCGCGACCGCGCCATGCGGCGGCAGGGGGCACCGGTGGGGGTGTCACTTCCCGGCGCTGTCCACGACCGCGGCCCACTCGTCGAGCAGGGCCTGGGCGGAGGTGTCGTCCGGGCCCTCGGCCCACAGATGGGTGACGGCCTCCGCCGGGTCGGGCAGCACCATCACCCAGCGGCCGTCGGCCTCGACGACGCGCACACCGTCGGTGGTGTCGACGTGCCGGTCCCCGGCGGCCTCCACCACGCGCCGCATCACCAGGCCCTTGACCGCCCACGGGGTCGCCACGTCCCGCTTCAGGACATGGGCGCGCGGGATCCGGGCGTCGATCTGGCTCAGCGTGAGCTGGGTCCGGGCCACCAGACCGACCAGCCGCACGAACGCGGCCGCTCCGTCGAAGACGCTGCTGAACTCCGGCACGATGAAGCCGCCGCGGCCGTCCCCGCCGAAGATCGTGGTGTCCTCCCGCGCCACCCGGGTCAGGTCGTCGGGCGACGTCGTCGTCCACTCCACCTGTGTCCCGTGGTACGCCGCGACCTGCTCGGCGATGCGGGTGGTGGTCACCGGCAGGGCCACCCGGCCGCTGCGCCGCTCGGCCGCGACCAGGTCGAGCAGGACCAGCAGCGCCCGGTCGTCCTCGATGATGCGCCCGCGCTCGTCGACCAGCGAGAACCGCTCGCCGACCGGGTCGAACCGCACGCCGAACGCCGCCCGCGCCGACGCGACGATCTCTCCGAGTCGCACCATCCCGGCACGGCGGGACTCGACGGACTCCGTCGGCCGGGACTCGTCGAGCCCCGGGTTGATCGTCAGGGCGTCCACACCGAGCCGGCCGAGCAGGCTGGGCAGGACGAGGCCGGCGCTGCCGTTCGACGCGTCGACGACGACCTTGAGCCCCGAGTCGGCGATCCCGGTGGTGTCCACGTTGCGCAGCAGCGATCCCGTGTACGAGTCGAAGACGCTCGACGGGAAGTGCAGGTCGCCGATCTCGCCCGGGAAGGCCCGGCGGTACTCCTGCCGCGCGTAGACCCGGTCGAGCTTGCGCTGGCCGCCCTGGGAGAGGTCGGCGCCGCGCGCGTCGAAGAACATGATGTCCACGGAGTCGGGCACGCCCGGCGACGTCCGGATCATGATGCCGCCCGCGCTTCCCCGGGCGGTCTGCTGGCGGGCCACCGGCAGCGGCACGTTCTCCAGGTCGCGCACATCGATCGCGCTGGCCTGGAGCGCCGAGATCACCGCCCGTTTCAGCGCCCGCGCACCACGGGAGTGGTCACGCGCCGTGGTGACCGTGGAGCCCTTCTTGAGGGTGGTGGCGTACGCGCCCGCGAGGCGGACGACCACTTCGGGGGTGATCTCCACGTTCAGGATGCCGGTGACGCCCCTCGCCCCGAACAGGTGCGCCTGCCCCCGCGACTCCCAGATGACGGACGTGTTGACGAACGCGCCGGCCTCGATGGTCTTGAACGGGTACACCCGCACATTGCCCTGGACGATCGATTCTTCGCCGATCAGGCACTCGTCGCCGATCACCGCGCCGTCCTCGATGCGGGCGGCGCGCATGATGTCGGTGTTCTTGCCGACCACACAGCCCCGGAGGTTGCTCTGCTGGCCGACGTAGACGTTGTCGTGGATGACGGCCTTGTGCAGGAACGCGCCCGACTTCACGACGACGTTGGATCCGACGACGGTGTGTTCCCGGATCTCGACGCCGGCCTCGACCTTCGCGTAGTCGCCGATGTACAGCGGTCCGCGCAGCACGGCGTCGGGATGCACCTCGGCTCCCTCGGCGACCCACACTCCGGGGGAGATCTCGAAACCGTCGAGTTCGACGTCCACCTTGCGTTCGAGGACGTCGGCCTGGGCCTTCACGTAGCTCTCGTGGGTGCCCACGTCCTCCCAGTAGCCCTCGGCGACGTAGCCGAAGATGGGCTTGCCTTCCTTCATGAGCTGAGGGAAGACGTCACCGGACCAGTCGACGGGGACGTCGGCCTCGACGTAGTCGAAGACCTCGGGCTCCATCACGTAGATGCCGGTGTTGACGGTGTCGGAGAAGACCTGGCCCCAGGTCGGCTTCTCCAGGAAACGCTCGACCTTGCCTTCCTCGTCGACGATCGTGATGCCGAATTCCAGCGGGTTCGGCACCCGGGTGAGGCAGACCGTGACGAGAGCGCCCTTCTCCTTGTGGAAGGAGATCAGGTCGGTCAGGTCGAAATCCGTGAGGGCGTCACCGGAGATGACGAGAAAGGCGTCGTCCTTCAGCGCCTCCTCTGCGTTCTTCACGCTTCCCGCGGTACCGAGCGGCTTCTCCTCGTTGGCATAGGTGAGCTCCATCCCGAGCTCTTCGCCGTCACCGAAGTAGTTCTTGACCAGTGACGCGAGGAACTGCACGGTGACCACGGTCTCGGTGAGCCCGTGCCGTTTGAGCAGCCGCAGCACATGCTCCATGATGGGCCGGTTGGCCACCGGCAGGAGCGGCTTGGGCATGCTCGAGGTCATGGGGCGAAGTCTGGTTCCTTCGCCACCAGCCATCACGACGGCCTTCATGTCGGAAGCGTCCTCCTTGAGAGATGACGGTCAGCCGACGTCGCCCGCTCGATGAGACCCGATGGTGGTTTCCGCGGCCGGCCACACTGCTCGGCTACGCATAGGCGGGGTCAATCGGCCACTGCGTCCGCCTTGACGAGGCGGCGGACCTGGACCACATAGAGGATCCCTGCCCACCAATACAGTGTTGTACCCCATCCGGCGAATGCCCATCCGAAAATCGCTGCCAGTGACGCAAGCCACCCCGTCCCGTCACTCAGGAGCAGCAAGGGGAAGGCATACATCAGGTTGAAGGTGGCGGCCTTGCCGAGGAAGTTCACCTGGGGCGGCGGATAGCCGTGCCGCCGGAGGATTCCCACCATCACCAGCAGCATCGCTTCACGGGCGAGGAGTGCCAGGGTCAGCCAGAGGGGCAGGATCTCCCGCCAGGTCAGTCCGACCAGCGTCGACAGGATGTACAGCCGGTCCGCGGCGGGGTCGAGGATTCGGCCCAGGCTGCTGATCTGGTTCCAGCGCCGGGCGAGCTTGCCGTCGAGATAGTCGCTGACACCGCTGAGCATCAGGACGAGCAGGGCCCAGCCGTCGGCCTTGGGCCCGCCGAACTCGGGAAGAAGGATCAGCCACAGGAAGAGCGGGACGCCGACCAGGCGTGCCATGCTGAGAATGTTCGGGATGGTGAGTACCCGGTCCGTCTGAACGCGGGTCTCCTGGACCTCCACCCGGGGGCCTCCTGTGGGAACGTGCCAACGATGCCCCCTGACCTTACCCGCCTGAGGAGACCGCTCGGTCACAGGGGGCCCGCCCGGAAGTGCCTGCTCCGTCGCCGCTATGCCGGCCGCCTTCCCAGGGCGGTCGCGTTCCTTGGCCTCGTCGAGCGCCCTGTCGTTCCGTCCAGCCCCGGAAATGACTCAACCCCCGGACGGAGTCCGGGGGTTGAGTTCACGATGAGTTCGGCGGCGTCCTACTCTCCCACAGGGTCCCCCCTGCAGTACCATCGGCGCTGAAAGGCTTAGCTTCCGGGTTCGGAATGTAACCGGGCGTTTCCCTAACGCTATGACCACCGAAACACTATGAAGATGTCGAACTACCAGCCAGCAAAAGGCGAGTTCGTTACTTCAGAACTAACACAGTGGACGCGAGCAACTGAGGACAAGCCCTCGGCCTATTAGTACCGGTCAACTCCACCAGTTACCTGGCTTCCATATCCGGCCTATCAACCCAGTCGTCTACTGGGAGCCTTACCCTCT
>NZ_RDBP01000037.1:985818-986911 GCF_008042045.1 Streptomyces sp. T39 | reverse complement strand
CACACGACGCTGCACCTAAATGCATTTCGGGGAGAACCAGCTATCACGGAGTTTGATTGGCCTTTCACCCCTAACCACAGGTCATCCCCCAGGTTTTCAACCCTGGTGGGTTCGGTCCTCCACGAAGTCTTACCTCCGCTTCAACCTGCCCATGGCTAGATCACTCCGCTTCGGGTCTTGAGCGCGCTACTGAATCGCCCTGTTCGGACTCGCTTTCGCTACGGCTTCCCCACACGGGTTAACCTCGCAACACACCGCAAACTCGCAGGCTCATTCTTCAAAAGGCACGCAGTCACGAGGCCAGGACAAGTCCTAGCCCGACGCTCCCACGGCTTGTAGGCACACGGTTTCAGGTACTATTTCACTCCGCTCCCGCGGTACTTTTCACCATTCCCTCACGGTACTATCCGCTATCGGTCACCAGGGAATATTTAGGCTTAGCGGGTGGTCCCGCCAGATTCACACGGGATTTCTCGGGCCCCGTGCTACTTGGGAAATTCTCAAGCAAGCCGTATGAATTTCAGCTACGGGGGTCTTACCCTCTACGCCGGACCTTTCGCATGTCCTTCGCCTATCCATACGGTTTCTGACTCGCCGACCAGTCGGCAGACTGGTCAAGAGAATTCCCGCAACCCCGTATGCGCAACCCCTGCCGGGTATCACACGCATACGGTTTGGCCTCATCCGGTTTCGCTCGCCACTACTCCCGGAATCACGGTTGTTTTCTCTTCCTGAGGGTACTGAGATGTTTCACTTCCCCTCGTTCCCTCCACACTGCCTATGTGTTCAGCAGTGGGTGACAGCCCATGACGACTGCCGGGTTTCCCCATTCGGAAACCCCCGGATCAAAGCCTGGTTGACGGCTCCCCGGGGACTATCGTGGCCTCCCACGTCCTTCATCGGTTCCTGGTGCCAAGGCATCCACCGTGCGCCCTTAAAAACTTGGCCACAGATGCTCGCGTCCACTGTGTAGTTCTCAAACAACGACCAGCCACCCATCACCCCACCCGCAACGGGTGAGTGCACCGGGGCCGGCATCCCGAAGGACGAGCAACGCTCGTACCCTCAGACACCCAACAGCGCGCCAGGCACG
>NZ_RDBP01000037.1:983248-985718 GCF_008042045.1 Streptomyces sp. T39 | reverse complement strand
CAAGCCCTCGGCCTATTAGTACCGGTCAACTCCACCAGTTACCTGGCTTCCATATCCGGCCTATCAACCCAGTCGTCTACTGGGAGCCTTACCCTCTCAAGGAGGTGGGAGTCCTCATCTCGAAGCAGGCTTCCCGCTTAGATGCTTTCAGCGGTTATCCTTTCCGAACGTAGCCAACCAGCCATGCCCTTGGCAGGACAACTGGCACACCAGAGGTTCGTCCGTCCCGGTCCTCTCGTACTAGGGACAGCCCTTCTCAAGACTCCTACGCGCACAGCGGATAGGGACCGAACTGTCTCACGACGTTCTAAACCCAGCTCGCGTACCGCTTTAATGGGCGAACAGCCCAACCCTTGGGACCGACTCCAGCCCCAGGATGCGACGAGCCGACATCGAGGTGCCAAACCATCCCGTCGATATGGACTCTTGGGGAAGATCAGCCTGTTATCCCCGGGGTACCTTTTATCCGTTGAGCGACGGCGCTTCCACAAGCCACCGCCGGATCACTAGTCCCGACTTTCGTCCCTGCTCGACCCGTCGGTCTCACAGTCAAGCTCCCTTGTGCACTTACACTCAACACCTGATTGCCAACCAGGCTGAGGGAACCTTTGGGCGCCTCCGTTACCCTTTGGGAGGCAACCGCCCCAGTTAAACTACCCATCAGACACTGTCCCTGATCCGGATCACGGACCCAGGTTAGACATCCAGCACGACCAGAGTGGTATTTCAACGACGACTCCCCCTGAACTGGCGTCCAGAGTTCACAGTCTCCCACCTATCCTACACAAGCCGAACCGAACACCAATATCAAACTGTAGTAAAGGTCCCGGGGTCTTTCCGTCCTGCTGCGCGAAACGAGCATCTTTACTCGTAGTGCAATTTCACCGGGCCTATGGTTGAGACAGTCGAGAAGTCGTTACGCCATTCGTGCAGGTCGGAACTTACCCGACAAGGAATTTCGCTACCTTAGGATGGTTATAGTTACCACCGCCGTTTACTGGCGCTTAAGTTCTCAGCTTCGCCCGGACGAATCCAAGCTAACCGGTCCCCTTAACGTTCCAGCACCGGGCAGGCGTCAGTCCGTATACATCGCCTTACGGCTTCGCACGGACCTGTGTTTTTAGTAAACAGTCGCTTCTCGCTGGTCTCTGCGGCCACCCCCAGCTCACCGAGTAAATCGGATCACCAAGAATGGCCCCCCTTCTCCCGAAGTTACGGGGGCATTTTGCCGAGTTCCTTAACCATAGTTCACCCGAACGCCTCGGTATTCTCTACCTGACCACCTGAGTCGGTTTAGGGTACGGGCCGCCATGAAACTCGCTAGAGGCTTTTCTCGACAGCATAGGATCATCCACTTCACCACAATCGGCTCGGCATCAGGTCTCAGCCTCAATGTGTGACGGATTTGCCTATCACACGGCCTACACCCTTACCCCGGGACAACCACCGCCCGGGCTGGACTACCTTCCTGCGTCACCCCATCGCTTACCTACTACCACCTTGGGTCAGCGGCTCCACCACTCCGACCTCGTCCGAAGACTCAGCCGGCGGCTTCACGGCCTTAGCATTAATGGGCTCGATATTGGGCGTTTCAAAGCGGGTACCGGAATATCAACCGGTTGTCCATCGACTACGCCTGTCGGCCTCGCCTTAGGTCCCGACTTACCCTGGGCAGATCAGCTTGACCCAGGAACCCTTAGTCAATCGGCGCACACGTTTCTCACGTGTGTATCGCTACTCATGCCTGCATTCTCACTCGTGAACCGTCCACAACTCGCTTCCGCGGCTGCTTCACCCGGCACACGACGCTCCCCTACCCATCACAGTCCCCGTTGGGGGTATGTACTGCAATGACACGACTTCGGCGGTACGCTTGAGCCCCGCTACATTGTCGGCGCGGAATCACTTGACCAGTGAGCTATTACGCACTCTTTCAAGGGTGGCTGCTTCTAAGCCAACCTCCTGGTTGTCTCTGCGACTCCACATCCTTTCCCACTTAGCGTACGCTTAGGGGCCTTAGTCGATGCTCTGGGCTGTTTCCCTCTCGACCATGGAGCTTATCCCCCACAGTCTCACTGCCGYGCTCTCACTTACCGGCATTCGGAGTTTGGCTAAGGTCAGTAACCCGGTAGGGCCCATCGCCTATCCAGTGCTCTACCTCCGGCAAGAAACACACGACGCTGCACCTAAATGCATTTCGGGGAGAACCAGCTATCACGGAGTTTGATTGGCCTTTCACCCCTAACCACAGGTCATCCCCCAGGTTTTCAACCCTGGTGGGTTCGGTCCTCCACGAAGTCTTACCTCCGCTTCAACCTGCCCATGGCTAGATCACTCCGCTTCGGGTCTTGAGCGCGCTACTGAATCGCCCTGTTCGGACTCGCTTTCGCTACGGCTTCCCCACACGGGTTAACCTCGCAACACACCGCAAACTCGCAGGCTCATTCTTCAAAAGGCACGCAGTCACGAG
>NZ_RDBP01000037.1:981395-983148 GCF_008042045.1 Streptomyces sp. T39 | reverse complement strand
CACACGACGCTGCACCTAAATGCATTTCGGGGAGAACCAGCTATCACGGAGTTTGATTGGCCTTTCACCCCTAACCACAGGTCATCCCCCAGGTTTTCAACCCTGGTGGGTTCGGTCCTCCACGAAGTCTTACCTCCGCTTCAACCTGCCCATGGCTAGATCACTCCGCTTCGGGTCTTGAGCGCGCTACTGAATCGCCCTGTTCGGACTCGCTTTCGCTACGGCTTCCCCACACGGGTTAACCTCGCAACACACCGCAAACTCGCAGGCTCATTCTTCAAAAGGCACGCAGTCACGAGACACTCCGAAAAGTGTCCGACGCTCCCACGGCTTGTAGGCACACGGTTTCAGGTACTATTTCACTCCGCTCCCGCGGTACTTTTCACCATTCCCTCACGGTACTATCCGCTATCGGTCACCAGGGAATATTTAGGCTTAGCGGGTGGTCCCGCCAGATTCACACGGGATTTCTCGGGCCCCGTGCTACTTGGGTGTCTCTTAAACGAGCCGTTGACATTTCAGCTACGGGGGTCTTACCCTCTACGCCGGACCTTTCGCATGTCCTTCGCCTACATCAACGGTTTCTGACTCGTCCCACGGCCGGCAGACCGTAGAAAAGAGATCCCACAACCCCCACGACGCAACCCCTGCCGGGTATCACACGTCGTAGGTTTGGCCTCATCCGGTTTCGCTCGCCACTACTCCCGGAATCACGGTTGTTTTCTCTTCCTGAGGGTACTGAGATGTTTCACTTCCCCTCGTTCCCTCCACACTGCCTATGTGTTCAGCAGYGGGTGACAGCCCATGACGACTGCCGGGTTTCCCCATTCGGAAACCCCCGGATCAAAGCCTGGTTGACGGCTCCCCGGGGACTATCGTGGCCTCCCACGTCCTTCATCGGTTCCTGGTGCCAAGGCATCCACCGTGCGCCCTTAAAAACTTGGCCACAGATGCTCGCGTCCACTGTGTAGTTCTCAAACAACGACCAGCCACCCATCACCCCACCCGCAACGGGTGAGTGCACCGGGGCCGGCATCCCGAAGGACGAGCAACGCTCGTACCCTCAGACACCCAACAGCGCGCCAGGCACGGGTGACAGCCCATGACGACTGCCGGGTTTCCCCATTCGGAAACCCCCGGATCAAAGCCTGGTTGACGGCTCCCCGGGGACTATCGTGGCCTCCCACGTCCTTCATCGGTTCCTGGTGCCAAGGCATCCACCGTGCGCCCTTAAAAACTTGGCCACAGATGCTCGCGTCCACTGTGTAGTTCTCAAACAACGACCAGCCACCCATCACCCCACCCGCAACGGGTGAGTGCACCGGGGCCGGCATCCCGAAGGACGAGCAACGCTCGTACCCTCAGACACCCAACAGCGCGCCAGGCACGACCCGTTCACCAACCCTGTTTTCCACGCCGAAGCAGTACTCACAGAAGCCGGTGCGACCGGTCATGCCAAATAATCAACGTTCCACCCATGAGCAACCGTGCGAGTCATTCGCTCGCAGTCGGCTATGTGCTCCTTAGAAAGGAGGTGATCCAGCCGCACCTTCCGGTACGGCTACCTTGTTACGACTTCGTCCCAATCGCCAGTCCCACCTTCGACAGCTCCCTCCCACAAGGGGTTGGGCCACCGGCTTCGGGTGTTACCGACTTTCGTGACGTGACGGGCGGTGTGTACAAGGCCCGGGAACGTATTCACCGCAGCAATGCTGATCTGCGATTACTAGCAACTCCGACTTCATGGGGTCGA
>NZ_RDBP01000037.1:967380-979880 GCF_008042045.1 Streptomyces sp. T39 | reverse complement strand
CCTCGCTGTGTCGCCTGCCCGCATCGTTCGACTTGCATGTGTTAAGCACGCCGCCAGCGTTCGTCCTGAGCCAGGATCAAACTCTCCATGAATGTCTACCGGTAATCCGGTTGAACACCACTTAGAGCGGAACGGTCGGGCGGAATAAGCCCCACCGTTCACAGCGTCCTCGCTGTGTCGCCTGCCCGCACCCTCACAAGGAGGACCGGACAGGTCTTTTTCAAAGGAACCTCGACCATCCGAACCGGATGGACGGGGTATCAACATATCTGGCGTTGATTTTTGGCACGCTGTTGAGTTCTCAAGGAACGGACGCTTCCTTCAAGCCGTTTCACGGGCTCTCCGGGCGCTTCCCTTCGGTGCTTCAAACACTATCAGGCTTTTCAGGCCCCCCTGACCATCCACCCTGCCGACAGCAGTGGTTTAGACCAGTTAGGATCTCGGCTTGTTAGCGCTGCCGACCCCCGACTCAACGTCGCGTTGGGGCCAGGCAGGGGTACGACAGTACAGGTCGCACGCAGACGAGGCAAATCGTTTCCGGTGCCCCCTAGGTCATTTCAACTGGTACGTCTCGGACGGAACCAGGACTTCATCTGACATACCCTGCTGAACGGTGCGTCGTCCGGTACAGGCAGTGACGACGCCGTACGAAATCCCCGCCCTGGGAGGCTCCATGACCACAGTGACGTCCCCTCTCGCCGGACAGGCCATCGGGCTCGCGGCAGTTCCCGATCCGGTCTTCTCCGGCGCGATGGTCGGTCCTGGGACCGCCATCGACCCCGAGCGCGGGCCCTCCGAGGCGGTGTCCCCCGTATCCGGCATCGTCGTCTCACTGCACCCGCACGCCTTCGTCGTCGTCGACGACCAGGGACACGGAGTGCTGACCCACCTGGGCATCGACACCGTGCAGCTCAACGGTGAAGGCTTCGAACTGCTCGTCGCCAAGGGCGACTCCGTGGAGCGCGGCCAGGCCGTGGTCCGCTGGGACCCGTCCGCCGTCGAGGCCGCGGGCAAGTCGCCGATCTGTCCCGTCGTGGCGCTCGAGGCCACACCCGACTCCCTCTCCGAGGTCCGCGAGGCCGGAGACGTGAAGGTCGGCGACAGCCTCTTCGGCTGGCAGTGACCTCTGACGGTGGCCGGCCGCGGACGCCGGCCACCGTCCGGTCGGACATCCACCGCGGCGGCACAGTGCCGTCGCCGAATCGGAGACGGTGACATGGAGACAACGCTGCGAGGCGTCGGCGTGAGCCACGGTGTGGCGATCGGCGAAGTGCGGCACATGGGCACGGCGGTCCTGGAGCCGCCTGCCAAGCAGATCCCCCCGCAGGACGCGGAGCGGGAGCAGGGGCGGGCCCGCCAGGCCGTCGAGGCCGTCGCGGCCGATCTCATCGCCCGTGGCAACCTGGCCGGCGGTGAGGCGCAGGGCGTCCTCGAGGCGCAGGCCATGATGGCCCAGGACCCCGAGCTGATGTCCGACGTGGATCGCCGCATCGCGGTGGGCAGCACGGCCGAGCGGGCGGTGTACGACGCCTTCGCCGCCTACCGGGCGCTGCTGGCCGGAGCCGGGGAGTACCTCGCCGGCCGGGTGGCCGACCTCGACGACGTGCGCAACCGGATCGTGGCCAGGCTGCTCGGGGTGCCGATGCCGGGCGTTCCCGACAGTGACGAGCCCTATGTCCTCATCGCCCGCGACCTGGCGCCGGCCGACACCGCGCTGCTGGATCCGGCCCTGGTGCTGGGCTTCGTGACCGAGGAGGGCGGGCCGACCAGCCACAGCGCGATCCTGGCGCGGGCGCTCGGGGTGCCGGCCGTCGTCGCGCTGCCGGGCGCCGGGGAGCTGGCCGAGGGCACGCTGATCGCGGTGGACGGCAGTACGGGCGAGATCTTCGTCGAGCCGACGCAGGAGAAGCGGTCCGAGATGGAGGCCGCGGCCGCGCAGCGCAAGGCCGCGCTGGCCGCCTCCAGCGGTCCGGGGGCGACGTCGGACGGGCACAAGGTGCCGCTGCTGGCCAATGTGGGCGGCCCGGGCGACGTCCCGGCGGCGGTCGACGCGGGGGCGGAGGGGGTCGGTCTCTTCCGTACCGAGTTCCTCTTCCTCGACGACAGCAGGCAGGCTCCCTCCGAGGAGAAGCAGGTCGAGGCGTACCGCCAGGTGCTGGAGGCGTTCCCGGAGGGACGCGTGGTCGTGCGGGTGCTGGACGCCGGCGCGGACAAGCCGCTCGACTTCCTGACCCCCGCGGACGAGCCCAACCCGGCGCTCGGGGTGCGCGGGCTGCGTTCGCTGCTCGACCATCCCGAGGTGCTGCGGACGCAGCTGTCCGCGCTGGCGACCGCGGCTCGGGGGCTGCCTGTGTACCTCGAGGTCATGGCTCCGATGGTCGCCGACCGGACCGACGCCAAGGCGTTCGCCGACGCCTGCCGGGACGCGGGGCTGGAGGCGAAGTTCGGGGCGATGGTGGAGATCCCCTCGGCCGCGCTGCGGGCACGCTCCATCCTTCAGGAGGTCGAGTTCCTCTCGTTGGGGACGAACGACCTCGCGCAGTACACCTTCGCCGCCGACCGGCAGGTGGGTGCGGTGTCCAGGCTGCAGGACCCGTGGCAGCCGGCGCTGCTGGACCTGGTGGCGCTGTCCGCCGAGGCGGCGAAGGCCGAGGGCAAGAGCTGTGGCGTCTGCGGTGAGGCGGCCTCCGATCCGCTGCTGGCCTGTGTGCTGACGGGGCTCGGTGTGACGTCGCTGTCCATGGGCGCCGCGTCCATCCCGTATGTACGGGCGACGCTGGCGAAGTACACGCTCGCGCAGTGCGAGCGTGCCGCGGCCGCGGCACGTGCGGCGGACACCGCCGACGAGGCGCGGTCGGCCGCGCAGGCGGTGCTGTCCGGCGAGTGACTCCGGGCCGTGGGTGAAGAGGGCTTTCCGCCGGTGGCGGGAAGCCCTCTCCCCTTTCCCGGGGAGCCAGGGATCCCGGTGCCGGGCGTCAGTGGTGGTCGCCGGGGTCGGCGGTGGTGACGGGGAAGCCCGCGCAGTACTCGACTCCGGGCTCCGGTGGCAGCGGGTCGCCGGTGGCAGCGTCGGTGCAGTAGGCGCTGAAGACCTCCCCCGCGGTGAGCGGGGTGAGCCGGCCGCCTTCGAGCCGCCAGCCGTGCAGGTAGTCGGGGGCGCCGGGGCGGGAGGTGCGCAGGACGACGCCTCCGCTGGAGCGCAGGGCGATGCCCGCGGCGAGGACGGTCACGAACTCGATGCCCTCCTCCGCGTCCAGGGCGGCGGCCGCGGTGGTGTCGCCCTCGGCGTGGAGGACGGCGAGGAGCTGCTCGTCGGGGGCCGGGACGCTGCACACGAGGTGGTGGGTGCCGGGACCGGCCACGTCGAGGAGCCGCGTCAGGAGGCGGGAGGCCTGGGCGCAGGAGGCGCGGCCGATGTCCTCGCCGCATTGCGCGCAGGTGCCGAGGTCGGTGAGGAGCGCGGTGGCGTAGTGCCGGGTGGCGCGGCGGACCGTGGTGTCGACGAGGTGCGGCAGGAGGTCCGCGAGGGGTGCTCCCGTGTAGGGGACGACCGGGCCGCGGCGGGCGAGTTCGGCGGTGAAACGGCTCCGTGTCGCGGGGCTGTCGGCGTCGAGGCCGGTGTCCTCGCAGAAGTCCGCGTACTCGTCCGGGTCGAAGAGGGCGAGGGTGGTGTGCAGGTGCTGGGAGGAGAGGCTGCGCAGCAGTTGGTCGGACTGGCGCAGGTAGGCGTCGTGGTCGTGGAAGGTGAAGCTGCGGTAGCGGCGCATGGCGGTGAAGTCGCGCGGGTCGGCGAGGATGCCGAGGGTGGTCGGGACCTCGCGGCGCAGGGCGCGCCGGATCGCCGCGTTGCCGCCGGGTCGGGTGGTCGGGCCGGTGTGCGTCATGGTTCCCCCTGAGAGCCGTGTGTCACTGATCCCTCACGTTAGGTGAGGGGTCTGACATCGCGGCCGGGGGCGGCCCGGCGGCGGGCCCGCGGGCCCGGGACGGCCCGGGGTCAGGCGCGGCTGCGGGCGATGTCCTCGTAGAAGCGGAGGAGTTCGAGGTTGTCGACCGAGCCCGGGTTGACGGCCTTGGCGAGCGGGGTGCCCTGGAGGAGGCGTTTGACGGGGACCTCGATGCGCTTGCCGGTCAGGGTGTGGGGGACGCCGGGGACCTCGATGATCTCGTCGGGGACGTGGCGGGGGGAGAGCTGCTCGCGGATGGTGCGCTTGATGCGGTCGCGGAGGCCGTCGTCGAGCTCGGCGCCCTCGGCGAGGTGGACGAAGAGCGGCATCCAGTAGCCGCCGTCCGGCTGCTCCAGGCCGATCACGAGGGACTCGCGGATCTCCGGGAGCCGTTCGACGGCCTCGTAGATGTCGGCGGAACCCATCCGGACGCCCTGGCGGTTGAGGGTGGAGTCGGAGCGTCCGTGGATGACGACGGAGCCGGTGGCGGTGATGGTGATCCAGTCGCCGTGGCGCCAGACGCCGGGGTACACGTCGAAGTAGCTGTCGTGGTAGCGGCTGCCGTCGGGGTCGTTCCAGAAGCGGATCGGCATGGACGGCATGGGGTTGGTGACGACGAGTTCGCCGACCTCGCCGACGAGCGGCTTGCCCTCGGGGTCCCAGGACTGGAGGTCGGTGCCGAGGCAGGCGGCCTGGAGTTCGCCGATGTGGACGGGGAGGGTGGGGACGGCGCCGGCGAAGCAGCTGCACACGTCGGTGCCACCGCTGACACTGGCGATCCACAGGTCGTCGGCGACCTCGTCGTGGAGCCAGCGGAAGCCGTCTGGGGGCAGCGGGGAGCCGGTGGTGGCGACGCAGCCGATCCGGGAGAGGTCGTAGTCGCGGCCGGGGTGGACGTCCGCCTTGGCGCAGGCCATGACGTAGGCGGCGGAGGTGCCGAAGAGGGTGGCGCCGGTGCGTTCGGCGATCTTCCACTGGGCGCCGGTGGTGGGGTGGCCGGGGCTTCCGTCGTAGAGGACGACGGTGGTGCCGGTCAGCAGGCCGGAGACGAGGAAGTTCCACATCATCCAGCCGGTGGAGGTGTACCAGAAGAAGCGGTCGCCGGGACCGAGGTCGCAGTGGAGGCCGAGCTGCTTGTAGTGCTCGATCAGGATGCCGCCCTGGGACTGGACGATGGCCTTGGGCAGGCCGGTGGTGCCGGAGGAGTACAGGACCCACAGCGGGTGGTCGAACGGGACGTGTGCGTAGACCGGTTCGGTGTCCCCGGCGGTCACCGCCGACCAGTCGAGGGCCCCCTCGGGGGCGGGGGTGCCGAGCAGCGGGATGTGGACGACGGCGCGCAGCGAGGGCAGTTCGCCGCGGAGTTCCGCGACGGTCGCGGTGCGGTCGTGCTCCTTGCCGCCGTAGCGGTAGCCGTCGACGGTGAAGAGGACGACCGGTTCGACCTGCTGGAAGCGGTCGAGGACGCTGCGTGCCCCGAAGTCGGGGGCGCAGGAGGTCCACACCGCGCCGACGGCGGCGGTGGCGAGGAGGGCGGTGACCGCCTCCGGGATGTTGGGGAGGTAGCCGCTGACACGGTCGCCGGGGCGGACGCCGAGGGCGCGGAGTTCGGCGGCGAGTGCGCCGACCTGCCGGCGCAGTTCCGTCCAGCTGATCGGTGTGGGGTCGTGTGTCTCGTCCACATGGAGGAGGGCCGGTTCATGTGCCCGTGCCGGGTCATCCGCGGTGCGCAGGGCGTGTTCGGCGTAGTTCAGCGTGGCGCCGGGGAACCACTGGGCGCCGGGCATGGAGCGCTCGGCCAGGACACGTTCGTACGGAGTGGCGAAACGGATGTCGAACCAGTCGGCGACGGCTGCCCAGAAGGTTTCCAGTTCGTCCACGGACCAGCGGTGCAGCGCCGCGTAGCCGCCGTCGGCCGGTGCTCCGTGCCGCTCGGCGGCCCATGCCTGGAAGCGGGTGACCCGGGCGGCGGCGATGCGGTCGGAGTCCGGCTGCCAGAGCGGGGCAGTGTTCGCTGCTGAGGTCATGGGGCGGCTCCCGGTCTGTCTGTGTACGCGGTGGGTGCGCGGTGTCTGCGCGGCCCGCGGCCGTGCGGGGTGTGCGCGGACGCGGGCTCACAGGGACGATGCCATGTGATCGTCCCGCGCACCAGGGCTCCCCACCCATGGTCGGCGCGGCGCATATGTGCTCCGACCACGGGTGAACGGCAGTTGAACAGCACCCCCGGCCCGGCGCGCCGGTGGCAGGGTGAACGGCATGGACGGTCGTGACCGGGTGCGCTCGGTGAAGAGTTTCGGCCCGCTGCGGGGCATGCGGGAGGTGCGTCGGGCGTGGCGGCGCCGTGGCGGCGCGGCGGCGCTGCCGGAGCGCGGACCGGAACGGGCGAGGGTGCCGGGGGCCGCGCGGGAGGCTCGGGCGCTGCCGGGCGGCGGAGTGGTCCGGTTCGCCCGCTCGGAGCTGCGGATCATGGTGGCGGTCGGGGGCGCGGTCTTCTGCGGGTGGGACGGTGCGGAGCCGGCGCCCTCGTACGGGCTGGCCGGTGAGCCGCCGGAGCCGGATCCGCGGGCGGAGCTCGAACCGGACAAGAACGGCGGCTGGAGGGTGGTGTCCGAGCGGGTGACCGTGGAGGTGTCGCGGAACGGCGGGGTGGAGATACGGACGCCGGGCGGGGTGGCGCTGCGCCGGGACCTGCCGCCGCGCTGGTGGGAGACCGCGGCGGGCGGCCCCGCGCGCTGGTCGCTGCGCAGCGAGGTGCCGGCGGACGCGCGGGTCTTCGGGCTGGGGGGCCGGGCGTCCGGGCTGCGGCTGCGGGACACGGCGTACCGGCTGTGGAACGGCGGCGCCGCGACGGGCGCGGGGCCGGAGGAGGACGCTCCGTACATCTCGATGCCGGTGCAGACGGTGGTGGCCGACGCCGGGACGCATCTGGTGTTCCACGACACCACGTGGGGCGGGAAGGTGACGGTCCGGGAGGGCGAGGAGGGTGCGGGCTCGGGGCATGACAGGCCGGGGACGATCGAGATGCGGATGGACGGCGGACCGCTGCGGTGCTGGGTGGTGGTGGGCTCGCCGGCCCGGGTGCTGAGCGGCTTCGCCCAGCTCACGGGTGCGCCGGCGCTGCCGCCTTCGTGGGCGCTGGGGCGTCACCACGCGGGCGGACCGCCGGTGGACGAGCGGAGCGTGCGGGACCTGGCGGAGGAGGGC
This sequence comes from Streptomyces sp. T39, assembly GCF_008042045.1. GTDB lineage: Bacteria > Actinomycetota > Actinomycetes > Streptomycetales > Streptomycetaceae > Streptomyces. The sequence continues at coordinate 972,732 of NZ_RDBP01000037.1, read as the reverse complement.
CGGGAGCGGAGCGTGCCGCTGTCCGCGGTGCATCTGGGGGGCGGCGCCGCTGATGCGGGAGAGCCGTTCGCGGTGGACGAGGAGCGCTTCCCGGAACTCCCGGTGCTCGCCAAGGACCTGGCCGAGGACGATGTCCGGCTGGTGCGGGTGGTGGCTCCGGCCGTGGAGGCGCGGCCGGAGAGTGCCGTCTACGGGAGCGGCGCGGCCGCCGGGGTGTTCGTGAAGGACGCGGACGGCAGGGTGGTGCGCGGCGCGGACGGGCGGGCACACCCGGATTTCACCGATCCGCGGGTCAGGGCGTGGTGGGCGGAGTGGTACGAGGACGTGGCGGCGCAGGGCTTCTCGGGCGTGTGGCACGAGCCGGAGGGACCGGCTCCCGAGGGCGCTCCCGCTGTGCCGTGGTCGGCTCCCCGGGTGCTGGAGGGCCGGGGCGGGGACGGCCGGGAGGCCCACAACGTCGGCGGGCTGTCGATGGCGCGGGCCGCGTACGAAGGGCTCCGCGGCTGCCGCCCGGCCGAGCGGCCGTTCGTGGTCTCGCGCGCGGGCTGGGCGGGCATGCAGCGGTACGGAGGTGCCTGGTGCGACGAGGTCCCGGCGGGCTGGGCGGGGTTGCGTGCCGCGCTGTCACTGGTGCTGGGGCTCGGGCTGAGCGGGGTGCCGCTCGCGGGGGCACGGACCGCGGCGGCCGGGGGCGACGCATCCGGGCCACCCGCTCCTGCTGCCGATGGGGAGGGCGAACTGTGGCTGCGCGGCCTGCAGTTGGGCGCGTTTCTGCCGCTGTTCCTGACCGCCGGCGTGCCGCGGGCCACGGGCCGGTACGCGGACGCGGTGGCCGCGGTGCTGCGGGAACGTGAACGGCTGCGCCCCTACCTGGTGTCCCTGGCGCACCTGTCGCGGCTGACGGGTGCGCCGATGGTCCGTCCGCTGTGGTGGGGGTGTCCGGAGGACCGGGCGCTGCGGGACTGCGAGGACGCGTTCCTGCTGGGCGACTCGCTGCTGGTGGCGCCGGTGCTGGAGCGGGGGGCGGCGTGCCGGGCGGTGCGGCTGCCGCGGGGACGCTGGTACGACACGGCGACGGAGCGGGTGCACGAGGGGCCGGGGACGGTGACGGTGGACGCGCCGCCGGCGCGCATTCCGGTGCTGGCGAGGGCCGGGACGGTGCTGGCGGTGCGGGGTGCGGACGGCGCCGTGGAACTGGAGGCGTGGGCTCCGGCGCCGGGGCGCAAGGGCGGCGGGCTGGTGGTGCGTGACAGCGGTGACGGCTGGGCCGAGCCGGAGATCGAGCGGTACGCGACCGGGTGGGCGGACGGCAGGGTGGGCGTCGAGCGCTGGGTGGGCGACGACCGGGTGCCGGTCACGTCGGGGCTGCGGATGCGCGGTCCCGTTCACGGGACGCCCTCCGGCTCCGCGCCGTGACGGCCTCGTCCGCCCCGGCCCGTCCCCGATGGTCCGCCCCGGCTCGTCCCCGATGGTCCGTCCCGGATCCGTGACGATGCCCGTGATCCGGACGGAAGGACCTACGGGGCGGCGAGGGCGGCGGCGTAGTCGCCGGCGAACCAGCGTCCGGCCGCGACGGTGTGCAGGGGGAAGGCCAGCGTCGCCGGGGCGCGGAGCAGATGGTGCCCCTCGGTCTCGTCGGTGGGCCGTGAGGGCGGCAGGTCGTCGACGGACCGCTCGGGCAGCAGGCCGAACAGCAGCAGATGTCCGCCCGGTGAGCTCAGCGCGTCGGCGAGCCGCACGTCGCGTGCGTCGGCCCGGATGCCGGTCTCCTCGGCGAGTTCGCGGACCACGGCCCGGCGCCAGTCCTCACCGTGGTCGATGAAACCGCCGGGCAGGGCCGTTCCGCCGCGGGCGGGTTCGATGGCGCGCGTGACGACCAGGAGCCCGGTGCCGTCGCCGTCGCGGACGGGCAGCAGGGCGACGGCGACGGGCAGGGGGTTGCGGTAGGCGGTCCGGCCGCAGGAGGCGCAGGTGCGCGGCCAGCCGGCTCCGGCGCCCCAGGGCGCTCCACAGTTGCCGCAGTAGGAGTCCATGGACACGGCCGGACTGTATCCGATCTCCCTTTCCCGGCGCGCCGGTTGCTGGTAGACCGTGGGCCCATGACACGACTGGGAACCGCTTTCCGGCGGGCAGCGGCGGTGGCCGCCTGTCTGATCGCCGCCGCGTCCGTGCAGGCGCCGGCGCAGGCGAAGCCGGAGCCGAAGGCTCCGAGGGAATTCACCGATCTGCGCTCCGTGGCGCCGACGATCCTGCACGAGATCCGCTACACGGGCCCGCACAACTTCGTGGGCGTGCCCGTCGACGGCTACCGGCGGCCGCTGTGCATCCTGACCCGGCCCGCCGCGCAGGCGCTCGGGCGGGCGCAGCGGGCGCTGCTGCGGCAGGGCTACTTGCTGAAGGTGTACGACTGCTACCGGCCGCAGCGGGCCGTCGACCACTTCGTGGCGTGGGCGAAGGATCTCGCGGACGAGCGGATGAAGGCGGAGTTCTATCCGCGGGTGGAGAAGTCGCGGCTGTTCGCCGACGGTTACATCGCGGAGAAGTCCGGACACAGCCGGGGCAGCACGGTCGATCTGACCCTCGTGCGGCTGCCGGCCGCGCCCACCAGGCCGTACGTACCGGGCGAGGCTCTGGCCCCGTGCCATGCGCCGCAGGCGGACCGGTTCCCGGACAACTCCGTGGACATGGGTACCGGGTACGACTGCTTCGACACCCTCTCGCACACCGACGACCCCCGGATCGGCGGCGTCCAGCGGGCGAACCGGCAGCTGCTCAAGGGCGTGCTGGCGGCCGAGGGCTTCGTGAACCTGCCCGAGGAGTGGTGGCACTTCACCTACAAGCCGGAGGTGTTCCCGGACACCTACTTCGACTTCCCGGTGGCCGAGCGGTCGCTGCGGGGTCACGGGGGCTGACGCGCGGGCCGAGCGGAGTTACCGTGCGGTCATGACGCAGCACACGTTCGAGTCGTACGAAGAGTTCTGGCCGTACTACGTCGCGATGCACTCGCGGGCCGCGACCCGCTGGGTGCACCTGACGGGCACCCTGACGGGGCTCGCCGTCACCGCCTACGGCCTGGCGCGCGGGCGGCTGCGGTACGCGGCCGCCCTGCCGCTGATCGGTTACGGCACCGCGTGGCCGGCGCACTTCCTGATCGAGAAGAACAATCCGGCGACCTTCGGGCATCCGGCGTGGTCGCTGCGCGGCGACGCGCAGATGATCCGGATGATGCTGGCGGGCCGGGACGCGGAGCTGTCGGAGATCGCCGAGAAGTGGCTCGCCGAGAACGGCTGATGTCCCTGCCGGGCCCCGTGCAGCGTCGGCGCGCGTGCCTCACGGCGCACGCCGCGGACCCGACCGTCCCGGGGCCTGTCCGGGGTCGACTCCGGCGAGGGGGTCTACGGCCACCTCGGCGCAGGCGCGGCCCGTACCCCGGTCGGTGGGGGTACGGGCCGTGCGCCGTCCCATGGCGGTCCCGCGACGCGGTGCCGGCGTGCGCCCGGTCAGATGGTGACCGGTTGGCGGGCCTGGTCGACGCGGACGAGGGCGTGCTCGACGACGGCCACCAGGATCCGCTTGACCGACTCCCGGTCGCGCGCGTCGCCCACCAGCAGCGGCACCGCCTCGTCCAGGTCCAGCGCCGCCCTCACCGTCTCCGGAGGGAAGTGGTCCGCTCCCTCGAAACGGTTGACGGCCACCGCGAACGGAATCCCCCGGCGCTCGAAGTAGTCGACGGCGGCGAAGCAGTCCTCGAGCCGGCGGGTGTCGGCGAGGACCACCGCACCGAGCGCGCCCTGGGCGAGTTCGTCCCACAGGAACCAGAAACGGTCCTGTCCCGGCGTGCCGAAGAGGTAGAGGATCAGGTCCTCGCGCAGGGTGATGCGGCCGAAGTCCATGGCGACCGTGGTGGTCGTCTTGCTCTCCACTCCCGAGATGTCGTCGACGGGGCGTCCCGCCTCGCTGAGCGACTCCTCGGTGCGCAGCGGGCGGATCTCGCTGACCGCGCCGACCAGGGTCGTCTTTCCCACGCCGAATCCACCCGCCACCAGGACCTTCAAGGTCACCGGCTCGGTCGCCGCGGCGGACCGGCGGCTAGAGCGCCCGAAGGCCATTGATCACCTCGCGCAGAATGCTCACGTCCGGCAGCTCGGCCGGAGGTACGGGACGGGTCACGTGGACGAGGGCGTCGTCCACCAGGTCGCCGACGAGAACCCGGACCACGCCGACGGGCAGGTCGAGTCCGGCGGCGAGTTCGGCGATCGACTGCGGTGTGTCGCCGCAGCGTTCGACGATTTCGACATGCTCCGGGGACAGCGTCTGGTCCACGCCGGGGTCCCCGGTCGCCGACTCGGGGACCACCAGCGCGATCAGATCGAGCCGCAGCCGGCTGTCGTGGCCGGTCCGGCCGCGGGTCATGGCATAGGGGCGGACCACCGGACCGGCATCCGCGTCGATCCAGTGGTGCGGCGTGTGAGCTCTTCCGACGGAGTCACTCATGGCTGCCGTCACCCCCCGGCGGCCGGTCCGGTCCGTGGTGCCGTGACGAGGTGGGCGCCGACCCGCTTGACCATGAGCGTCATCTCGTAGGCGACCTGGCCGACGTCGGAGTCGGCGTCCGCCAGTACGGCCAGACAGCTTCCGTCACCGGCGGCGGTCACGAACAGGAAGGCCTCGTCGAGTTCGACGATCGTCTGCCGGACCTGTCCCGCCTCGAAGTGGCGGCCGACGCCCTTGGCGAGGCTGTGGAATCCCGAGGCGACGGCGGCCAGGTGCTCGCCGTCCTCGCGGGTGAGGTCGCGGGAGGCCCCGGTGGCCAGGCCGTCGCTGGAGAGCACCAGCGCCTTGCGGATGCTGGCGACGCGGTCGACCAGTTCGTCGAGGAGCCAGTTGAGCTCTCCGGAGCCCCGGCCGGCGACCCGGGTGCCGTTGGCGCTTGCTGCTGCGGCGTGCGGTGCGGTCATCGACCGTCCCCCTCAGATGTCGTTCCTGGTGCGGTCCGGCCGGGGCCGGAGGTGCGCTCGGTACCGGGGGCGGCCCCGGTCCCGTCTGCGTTCTGTCTGCGGCCGCGCTGCCAGCCCCGCTGCATGGACGCCATGCGGGCGCGTACTTCGTCGGCGTCCCGCTCGTCGTCGCGCGGGCCCGCCGGGGCGGGTGCGGTCCCGGTGTCGGCCGTGCCGCGCAGCTGCGGGACGAGGCTCGCCTGGCGGACGCGCCGGGGCAGGCCGCCGATGGTCGCGGGGCCGTCCGCCGCGGGGGCGCCGGAAGCGGGGAGGGCACGGTCCGGTCGAACTGGAGGCCCCCCTCGGGCCCGAGGACCGCGACAGGGTGCGCGAGGGTGACCGGGGCCGGGAGCGC
>NZ_RDBP01000037.1:957429-967280 GCF_008042045.1 Streptomyces sp. T39 | reverse complement strand
GTCGTCGCACGGGGCGGGGCGAAGGGACTGGGGGCCCCGGGGCCCTCCGGCGAGGGCCGTTCGCCCGCCGGGCCCATGGGGAAGGGGCGCACCCGTTCCCGGCCGTCGAGGGGGCGCGCGAGCGGGACGGGGCCGGTCACGGGCGCCGTGCGTCCGCCGCCGCGTCCCTCGCGCGACGGCTCCGGCGCGGCGTCGTCCGCTTCGGAGTGCGGATGGTGGCGTCCCTCGGCACCCCGGTCGTCGACGCGACGGCCGTGATCGGCGACCAGCGTCGGCGGGCGGCGGCGCGGCAGCGGTACCGGGCCGAGCGGGGGCGCGGCAGCGGGCCGGGCCTGCCGGGGCGCGCCCTGGTCGCCGTCGCGCTGGAGGGAGCGGGCGCGGAAGATGCCGCCCCGCGCGCTCTCCGTGTCGTCGATGTCGCCCAGGTCCGCCGAGCCGGTGACCGAGGGTTCCCGGGTGACGGCCGCGCCGCGCTCCCGGCCCCGGTCACCCTCGCGCACCCTGTCGCGGTCCTCGGGCCCGAGGGGGGCCTCCAGTTCGACCGGACCGTCGAGCAGGGCCGCGGTGGCCGGACCGGGCGGGACCTGGGAGAGCGCGAGCCTGCTCTGCTCACGGCGCCCTGCGGCGCTGTCGCTCTTGCGGTCGAGCCGGAAGCCGGTGCCCTGTGTCTCGGGGGCCTCGGTGAGCAGGGCAGCCGGGATGAAGACGACGGCGGTGGTGCCGCCGTACGGGGACTGCTGGAGCGAGACCCGCACGTTCTGGCGCTGGGCGAGGCGGCTGACGACGAACAGGCCCAGCCGGTCGGTGTCGGACAGTTCGAACTCGGGCGTCTCGGCGAGCCGCAGATTGGCGTCGAGGAGCGCGTCCGGCGTCATGCCGAGCCCGCGGTCGTGGATCTCCAGGGTGAAGCCGTTGGCGACCCGCTCCCCGTGGACCTGCACCCCGGTGTGCGGGGGCGAGAACACCGTGGCGTTCTCCAGGAGTTCGGCGATGAGATGGGTGAGGTCGGCGACGGCGGGGCCGCCGACGCCGATCCGCGGCAGCCTGCGGACCTCGATGCGTTCGTAGTCCTCGACCTCGGCGACGGCGGCCCGCACCACGTCCATCAGCTGGATCGGCTTGCGCCACTGCCGGGAGGGGGCCGCTCCGGAGAGGATGACGAGGCCCTCGGCGTGGCGCCGCATACGGGTGGTGAGGTGGTCGAGCCGGAACAGGTCGGCGAGTTCCTCGGTGTCCTCGGTGCGGCGCTCCATCGCGTCGAGCAGGGTGAGCTGACGGTGCAGGAGCACCTGGTTGCGCCGGGCGAGGTTGACGAAGACCTCGGAGACGCCGCGCCGCATGTCGGCCTGGCGCACGGCGGCCTCGACGGCGGCGCGCTGGAGGGTGTTCAGGGCCTGGCCCGCCTGGCCGATCTCGTCCTTGTCGTACTCCAGCCGGGGGGCCTCGGTCTCGACGTCGACGTGCTCGCCCGCCGCCAGACGGCGCATCACGCTCGGCAGACGGACGCCCGACACCTCGTGGGCCTCCTTGCGCAGCCTGGAGAGGTCGCGCACGAGGTCCCGGCCGATGCGGACGGACACGATCACGGACACCAGCAGGGCCAGGAAGCCGAGCACCCCGGCCACGCCCGCGCGGACGAAGACGCCGTACGCGGCGGGTTCGATCCGGTCGTGGTAGCGGTCGCCCGCCTCGACGGCCTCACGGGCGAGGTCGTCGAGGACGGGGGTGGCGGCCTCCTGCCAGCGTTCGAGCTCGGCGGAGGGGAGCCGCTTGTCGGGGCCGGCGGCGATGAGGCGTTCCTCGGCGTCGCGCAGCGGGGCGGTCTCGGGGCTGCGCCAGTAGGTCTTGACGATCTCCCGTTCCCGGCCGGGGAGGTTCTCGAGGTTGACCTCGTAGTGGAGCTTGCGCTGCGCCACCAGATCGCTGAGCGCGCGGATCTCCGGGGCGGTCACCTTGCGGGTGGTGAGCGTGGAGGCGACGAGGGCGTCCTCGCGGGAGAGCATCTCGCGGGCGCGCAGCAGGCCGAGCAGGGCGCGGCCCTGGCGCTCCATCCCGGCGTCGTTCAGGGCGCGGACCGTGGTGAGGAAGCCGTAGGAGGGGTCGACGAGACCGTTGTAGAACGCCAGCGCCTCGGCGCGGGAGACGGTGTTGCCGTCGACGGACCTGCGCAGTGCGGCGATACCGTCGAGGGCGTCGAGCAGGTCGGTGAGCTGCCGTGACGTCTCGCCGGTCATGTCGTCGCGCACGGACTGCCGCGCGGCGGCGGCGCGGATCGCGGCGACCGCGCCGTCGGTGGCGTCGCGCCGGGTGCGCAGGGCGGGCAGCGCGTCCGACGCGCGGCGGTCGGCGAGGTAGACCAGGGTCTGGCGGCGCTCCTCCTGGAGCAGGACGGTCATGTCCTCGACGGGGGTGCCGACGTTCTCCGCGACCGCGGTGGCGTCCAGCAGTTGTCCGGCCTCGCGTCCGGTGAGTACGGTCGCGAATCCCCACAGGGCGGTGAGCGACAGCAGGGGGACAAGCAGCAGCGCCACGATCTTCCGGCGGATCGACTTCCCGCGAAAGCGCATGGCCTCCCCCTGCTCAACCCGGCCCGGCGCGGCGGGTGTTCCGTCAGCAAACGGCGAGAGCCTACTACCGAGGGAGTGACAACCCGAAGACACGTCCGGGACGATTTTCGGCCTTCCATGAACAGACCGATCACAGGATGTCCCGCTATTCGCGGAGTTGGCATTCGCGATTGCACGCTCGGGCCGCGACGCGGCACCGCATTCCGGACGCGCACAGATGGCCTGAATTCTTCGCCGCCTGCAATTCCCGGGGAATCTTCGCGCCGTCTCACTCGTCAATACGTAGGGGAAGCCTCACCGGTTCACCGCTGCCGGGCATCGTCGCCCGCAGCCCGTCGCAGCCGCCCGCCGGACACCCGGCGGCCGGCCCGCGCACGGACCGGCGGCGAGTAGAGCGCCCGATTCCGGGCAGCCGATTCCGGGCAGTCACCCTGAAGTCGGACAGAGGTGGGGAGTGACACGATCCATGGACACGGACGAGCGTCGCGTGGGGGCGTCCGCGCCCGGTTCCGTACGGGAATCCTTCGCAGGACACGACGTACCGGGTCCGCGTGGCGCGCGGACCTCCGCACCGGCCCGGCGGGAGAGCGGTGGCGGGACGGACGGCGAGGACGCCGAGGTCCACCCGCTGTGGACGGACGAGCCCCATGGCACGCGGCGGATGGCCGACCCGGTGCGCACGGCGGCGGTGCGTGCGGTGATCGTCGTGTCCGTGACACTGACGCTGGCGATGACCGCGGTCCTCTTCACGCTCTCGGACTCCTGGCTCGCCTTCCCCGCCGTGCTGGCCAGTGTGGCGAGCACCGTGGCCGCCACCTGGGCCGTGCTCGACGTGTGGGTCACCCGCCAGGTGTGGAACCAGCGCAACGGCGTCGTCTCCGTTCCGAGCAGCACGGCCCGCCAGTTGCGGCGCGAGCGGCGCCGGGAGCGGAAGGCCGCGAAGGTCGCCGCGCGCGCCACGGCGCGGATACGCCGGCGCGGCGCGGGCAGCCTCTCCGAGGCCTGACACCCGCTCCCGCCCGTGCCTGCCCTCCCGTTCCGGCACCCTGCCCTCCTGTGCCGCCACGGCGGGGCTTGCACCGTCGCGTCATCGCGGGATCCGTCGACGTCCCGTCCCGCCCACCGACGGCGCCGTCGTCCCCGCAACGACGCCGACCTGCGGGCCGGTCTGAAGTACATCAGCGTCGAGGAGCACCTGCGTCCGGGACTGCCCCAGATCGATCCGGCGGGGGACGACGGCGCCGTCGGTGGGCGGGACGGGACGTCGACGGATCCCGCGATGACGCGACGGTGCAAGCCCCGCCGGTGCCTCTCGCAGCGGTCCGCCCGCTGAGTGCCGGGCACCACGCGCCCGCTCCGGGCCCGGGGGCCGCCCTCACCGCGGCCGGCCCCCGCGTGACACCTCGACCGTCACCGCACCGGCCGCACGCGGCCGTTCGCGCTACTCGAAGGCGCTCGCCTGAGCGGCCGACGCCGCACGCCCCGGTGCGCCCGCCGGCGGGGCGGTCGTCTCCGACGCGTCCGGCGAGGCCGGTGGGGGCACGGTGGCCGCCGCCCGCTTGAACATGCGCGTCGCCGTGATCTCGCCGTGCACCGTCTCCCCCGCCGGATCGATCTGGGGCAGTCCCGGACGCAGGTGCTCCTCGACGCTGATGTACTTCAGACCGGCCCGCAGGTCGGCGTCGTTGCGGAGCCGGATCACCAGCGGGAACTCCGCGAGCGCCGTGGTGTCGAACAGGCCGGTCGTGTAGAGCAGCTGGACTCCGAGCGCGTCCGACACCGCCCGCTGGAGCTCCAGCAGATACGTCGCGTTGGCCCGGCCGATGGGGTTGTCCAGGAAGAGCGTGCCCGCGTGCCGGTGCTTGTCCCGGCCGCGGTCGTTGCTCCGCAGGGCCGCCATCGTGCAGTACAGCGCGATCGCCGCGGTGAGCAGCTGGCCGCCGGAGAACACGTCGCCCATCTGCCCCACCGGCACCCGCTCGGCGCGGAGCACCGCGTCCGGCTTCAGGATCTCGACCGCGATGCCCTTGGGCTGGAGCGCTGCCTGGACTCCGCGCAGCAGCAGGGACATCCCGTCCCGCCGCCCCTCGCCGTACGCCGCCGAGGCGTTCTTCCTGACGGCCGCGCGGGTGGCCTCGTCGATGACCTCGCCCAGCCGCTCGGCGAGGGTCGCCTGGTCGGGCTCCTCGAAGCGGATCCGCAGGAACTCCTGCCCCGACCACTCCCCCAGACCTTCCGGCAGCCGGGACAGCCGCTGGGCGGAACGCAGCGTGGCGAGGGACGCCTCGACCAGACCGCGCAGGCGGTCGACGATGGTGTCCCGGTTGCGTTCGAGCTGGGACAGCTCGTCGGTGAGGACCCTGAGCCGCGGGGCGAAGGCCTCGGCCCACTTGGCGGCGTGCTCCGGCAGAGCCGCGGCGGGCAGTTCGCGGATCTGCTGGCGGGCGGGCGTGCGCACCTGCTCGTAGCGGGTGGAGTTGGCGTGCCGCACGAGCACGTCGCTCGCCTCGCGCACGGCCGCCTCCGCCACGGAGAGGTCGGCGGCGCAGCCGCGCAGCGAACGCCGCGCCTCGGCCGCGGCCTGGCGGGCCTCCTCCAGCCGGCCCGGATAGGGCTCCGGCGCCTGCGCGGCCTCCTCATCCGGCTGGTGGTCCCTGAGCAGGTCGCGCAGGAGGGCGGCGGTCTCGTCGAAGCCGCCCGCCGCGTCCTCGGCCGTGCGGTGCGCCCGCAGCAGCCCCGCGTGGGCGGCCCGGGCGGCCTCCAGCGCGTCGGTGCGGGCGGCGAGTTCGCCGGAGGCGGTGCGCAGCAGGCTCTGCGCGTGCCCGGCGTCGGCGGGGACCAGGTCGTCGGGGAGCTCCGTGTGAGCCGCGCCGTCCGCCGGGGCCAGGCGCTCCGCCTCGCCGCGGAGGCGGCCCAGCTTCTCGCTCGCCTCGGACGCCCGGGTCTCCAGCATCTGCACCAGGGACTCGGCGCGGGCGGCGGCCGCCTGCCGTGACGGGCCGTCGGCGCCGTCGGTGCCCTCCAGCAGCTGGGCGGCCCGAGTGCGGACCTTGTTCGTCAGCCGGTCGAGCTCGGCCAGTGCGGCGCTCTCGTCGCTCTCCGCGCGGGCCTGCTCGGCGCGCAGGTCGGCGCCGACACCGACCTTCTCGTAGAGCTGGGACGCGGCGCGATAGGCCTCGCGGAGCGTGGGCAGGGCGGCGCGGGGCACGTCGTCGTCGGGCAGGTTCTCCGGGGCTCCCGCGATCTCGGCCCGCTCCGCGCGCAGCGCGCGGGCCGTGCGCCGGGCGTCGTCGCCGGCGCGCTGCGCGGCGCGGCGGTCCTCGTCGGCGGCCTTCGCCCGCTCCAGGAACGCTGCGGCGCGTGCCTCGGACTCGGCGGCCTCGTCGGCCAGTTCGCGGAGCTTGACCTGCCAGCCGGCGCGTTCGCGCAGCCGGAAGGCGAGTCCGGCCAGCGCGTCGGCGGCGCGGCGGGCGCGCTGGGCCGTCTCCTGTCGCTCGTCGCGGACACGCGCGGCGTCGGCGGCCGCCTCGTCCGCCTCGGCCCGCTCCGCGCGGGCGGCTTCGAGGGCCTCCCGTGCCTCGGCCGCCGCCTCGCGGGCCGTGCGGGCGCCGTCGGCGAGTTCGGCGAGCATGCCCTGCGGGCAGTCCTCGCGCCAGGAGGCGAGACGCGCCCCGAGGGCGCGGTCCCCGGCGAGCCGGGCGGCGAGCGCGCGGATCTCCTCGTCGCGGGCGGCGGCCCGGGCGCGCAGGGCGTGCCGCTCCTCGTCGGCCGCGTGCTCGTCGTGCATGGCCGGGTTCGGCGGGACGAGGAAGACGTCGGTGGCGGTGCCCTCTCCCGAGGCGGGCACGGGTGCCAGCAGGGCGGCCGCGGTGCCGACCGCCACGGCGGAGCGGGGCAGCAGCGCCGCCCCGGCCAGCACCTCGCGGGCGCGGGTGTGGGAGGCGGGGTCGGTCACGACGACTCCGTCCACCAGCTCGGGACGGGCGGCCAGCACGGCCGCGTGGTCGGCCGGGTCGACGGACTGCGCGAGGTAGCGCCAGCCGGGCAGGGCGGGGATGCCGTGTTCTCCGAGGTACTCGACGGTGGCGAGCACGTCCGGGGCGGGCGGCAGCAGTCCGCCGTCGCCGAGTGCGCCGAGGATGCGGGCGTCGTCGGCGGCGGCGGTGCGCAGGTCGAAGAGCTGGCGTTCGGCGGAGGCGACGGAGCCGTCGAGCAGTTCGCGCAGTTCGTCGGCGAAGCCGTCGAGCTGCTCGGCGGTCAGCCGGCCGGGTTCCCCGTCCGGCCGGCCGGCGGCGGGCGGGGTGCGTCCCTCGGGCGTGCCGGCGCCGCCGGGGGCGCGTGGTGCCGGTACGGGCGCGGCCGCGTCGCCGCCCGGCTGCCGGGCGGCGGGATCGAGTCCCAGGAGACCGGCGAGGCGTTCGTCCTCGGCGATGGACTCGGCGGCGCGGCGCTCCGCCTCGTAGGCGTTCTCCGCGGCGCGGGCCGCGTCCTCGGCGCGGGCGGCGGCCAGTTCGGCGCGGGACTCCGCGCCGGCCGCCTCCCTGGCCCGGTCCGCCGTGGCGCGCGCGGCGTCGCGGGCGGCGTCCCACGCCTCGACGGCGGTGCGTTCGGCGTCGCTGGCCGCGAGCGCGGCGCGGGCCGGATCGGCGTCGGGCGCGGTGTCGTCGAGCCACCCTGCGCGCACCGCCTCGGCGGTCTCCTGCTCGACCTCGCTCAGGCGCTGGCGCAGGTGCCCGATCTCGCTGCGGGCGCGCTGGGCCTCCGTCGCGGCGACCGTGGCGTCGCGGTGGGACGCCTCGCCGGTCTCCTGGAGCGCGCGGGAGCGTTCCTCCTCCTCGTTGGCGACGCGTTCGCCGTCCTCCGCCGCCGCGTGCAGGGCGCGCACGAGGTCGCCCGCGGCCTTGGCGCGGGCGGCCAGGGCCGGGGCGGCGTCCCGTTCGGCCTCGCGGATCGCCGCGGCGACGCGTGCCGAGCGGTCGCCGGCCGCGCGATGACGCAGCACGGCCTCGGCTGCCTGCCAGGCGGAGTGCAGGGTGCGCGCGTCGATCAGCTCGCGGCGCTGGGCGGCGGCGCCCTTCTCGGCAGCGGTCAGGGCGAGCGAGGCGTGCCGGTAGGCGAGTTCGGCGGCGATGAGGGAGCTGTGGTCGCGTGCCTCCTCGGCGTCGGTGACGTCGTGGGCGGCCACGGCGACCTGCTGGGCGAGTTCGGCGGCGAGCCCGCGCTCGTCGGCGGCGCGGGCGGCGAGGCGGCGGGCCAGCGTCCGGGTGCGCCGTTCGGCGCCGGCGTGGACGTCGCGGGCCCGGGCCCGGGCGCCGGACGCGTCGACGATCCGGCCCAGCAGGTCGACCGATCCGGCGGTGAAGTCGCGCTCGGCGGTGAGTTCGGCGCGGCGGCCCAGCTTGTTGCCGAAGCCGCTGACGAGGTCGGCGAGGCCGTCGGTGTCGCGGGTGTCGGTCACCGCCCGCAGGAGCAGGTCGGTGAAGTCGGAGTCCTTCTTGACGGCGAACAGGCCGGCGGCCTCGCCCTCGTCGGCGTTCATCTCGCGCTGGTAGCGGAACAGCTCGGGGTCCAGGCCGATGTCGCCGAGGTGCTCGTTCCAGCGGTCGTGGATCTCCTCCCAGTACACGTCGAGGTGCGGATACGCCTTGGCCGCGTCGGTGACGGCGTCGCGGAAGCCCTTCATGGTGCGGCGGCGGCCGCGGGCGCCGGAGACGCCCTCGACGGAGGGCCGCACCGCGCTGGACTCGGCGACGGGCAGGCTGTCGAGGCTCAGCCCGGGGCCGGGCCGGAAGGAGTACCAGGCCTCGGCGAACTTGCGGGGGTCGTTGGACACCTGGCGTCCGCGCCATTCGCTGACCTTGCCGACCACGACCAGTTCTCCGGTCTGCGTGTGCTGCCACTCCAGGGCGACGTGACCGCAGTCGTCTGCGAGCAGGAACTTGCGCAGCACGCCCGAGCTGGCGCCGCCGAGGGTGTTGCGGTGGCCGGGGAGCATCACCGAGAAGATCAGCTTGAGGAGGACGGACTTGCCGCCGCCGTTCTCCAGGAAGAGGACGCCCGCGGGCGCCGGGCGGCGCGGCGGGCCGACGGGCTCCTCCTCGAAGAACTCCGCCTGGGTGGGGGCGGGGTTGGGCACGGGCGCGCCGACTCCGCGCAGGTCGAGCACGGTGTCGGCGTAGCGCGCACCGGCGGGACCGATGGAGTAGAGGCGGACCCGGGACAACTCGTACATGGCGGCGGACTCTCAGTCTTCTTCGTCTGGCGTCGTGTTGCTCGGTGGAACGTCGTGGTGCCCGGCGTGCCGGGGCGGTGTGCGCTCACGCGCGGGCGGGCCCGGCCGCGGGCGGCGGGCGGTCATGCGTGGAAGGGCAGACCGGCGTCGGCGGCCAGGTCGAGGTCGTCGTCGCCCGGCGGCGCGACCAGGGTGGCGCTGCCGTCGCTCACCGGGACGACGCCGAGGTCGAGCAGTTCGGCCATCGCGGCGCTGCCCGCCATGTCGCGGACCTGGAGCTGATAGCGGGCCGTGGTGCGGTAGGCGCCTCCCGCGTCGTCGCCGGTCCGCTGGAGGAATCCGGATTCCGTGAGGAATCCGACCGCCTTGCCGATGATGCCCGTGGTGGATCCGGCGAGCCGCCGGGCGTCCTTGGTGGCGCCGGTCGTGCTGCGGCGCGCGTACACCCGCCAGGCGGCTTCGAGGCCGGGGGCGTCGGTCGCCGGGTCGGTGTTCTCGCCTGCGGCGTCGGCGCGCTCCTCCAGGCGGCGGCATGCCTGGCGGACGAAGGCGTCGACGCCGTTGACCGTGATGCGTCCGATGTAGCCGTCGTCGGCGAGGTCCTCGGGCCGGGGGAACGCCATGGCGGCGACGGCGAGGTGGGCGAGGCCGTGGAGGAAGCGGTCGGCCGATTCGGAGGAGGCGCGGCGGGCGTAGTCGCCCATCCGGACCGCGAAGACGGAGTCCTCGGCGGCGGTGACCGCCATCCCGGCGCGCGGCGAGACCTCCAGCACGACGAGTCCGAGGCCGGTCGCGACGGCGTCGGCCAGGCGCGCGAAGCCGGCGTCCTCGCGGTACCTGCGCAGCAGTTCGCCGTACTCGGCGTCGCGGGCGGGGAGCAGCCTGGGCTGCAGCCCGAAGGAGACCAGGCGGGCGGCGTCGGCGGCGTCGGCGGGGGTGAGGGCGCCGGGGGCGTGGCCGGACCGGGTGATCGGCCCGGCCGGGGGTCCCTGGGGGGTGACCGGGTCGCTCCACGCGCCGAAGTGCTCGGCAGGGTGGTCGCTCACGGGTGG
>NZ_RDBP01000037.1:932696-957329 GCF_008042045.1 Streptomyces sp. T39 | reverse complement strand
GGAGGCCGGTCCGCTGTTCCGCGCCGAGCAGGACCGCCAGGCGTTCGCCCGTCCCACGTCGCGCACCGGACTCGACCTGTACGGGCAGCTGCTGGCGCCGCTGCTGCCGCTGCCCGTCCGGTCGGCCGCCATGCCCGCCGCGTCCAGCAGCGCGGTGCCGACGATCAGGTCGGCGCCGCCGAACTCGGGGTCGTCGAGTGCGGTCCCGTCGTCGACGGCGAACAGCAGTCGCTGTTCGCCCTGCCGGTAGGCGGTGCCGACCGGCGGGCTCGCCGCATGGACCGCCAGCAGGGCCACGAGGTAGGGCAGTTCGGGGTCGCGGCGGCGGGCTTCGGCGAGCAGTCCGGAGAGCCGTCGCGGCGCGTCGTGTTCCAGGTCGAGGAGTTCGGTCGCGCTCGCCAGCTGCTCCTCGCTGAAGCGGCTGTCGTCGGGGGTGGCGATCAGGTCCGGTTCGGGCATGTGGGCGCCGAGGTGCTCGCGCTCCACGGGCGGGGTGAGCAGCATGTCCACCAGGTCGCCGACCCGCACGGACACGGGGGTGCGCAGGCCGGTGCCCCGGGCGAAGAAGGCGTCGGTGACCCGGCCGGCCGACCGGACGGGCAGCGGCAGCAGCGGCGCCAGCAGCTGCCCGTACAGGTCGAGTCCGGTGCGCGACGTGGGACGGGCGAACGCCTGGCGGTCCTGCTCGGCGCGGAACAGCGGACCGGCCTCCAGCAGCCGTGACTGGAGCTGGGTGTGGCGCCGGATGCAGTCCTTGACTATGTCGACGAGCTCGGCGGCGCGGCGCTTGTGCTCCGCCATCTTGGGATCCGTGCCGGCCTCGGCCTCGTCACGGGCCTTGCGGATGTTGGTGAGGATGGCGTTCTCGTGGCGGTAGCGGTCGGCGACGTGGTCCAGCGCCTCGGCGATCATGTCGGGCACGGTGTTCAGCCAGTCGACGGCGCGCACGTTGCGCCGGGTGGCCTCCAGGGTGCGGCGCAGGGTCTCCGAGTACTGCACGGTGCGGTAGCGGGCCTGCTCGGCGGCGAGCTGCGCGTCGGCGAGACGGCCGCGGCTGATGAGGATCTCCAGCTTCACCTCCGCCGCGATCTGCGCGCTGGTGACGTCGGTGTCCAGCGCCCCGACGAGCACGTTGACCGCTTCGTCGGTGGTCCGCAGGTAGACGCTGCCGCCGTAGCCGGGGACCTCCTCGATCAGCTTGAAGTCGTAGTCGCGGCGGGTGTAGACGCCGTCGGCACCGAAGGTGCCGTAGACGGCGCGGAATCCCCGGTCCACGCTGCCGACGTTGATCAGGTTCTCCAGGACCCAGCGGGCGACGCGCTCGTGCTCGGCCTGGGGACGGGCGGGGGCCTGGGCGGCGACGCGCGGCAGGAGCCTGGCCACTATCTGCTCGTGGTCCGCGCCCGTGTCGAAGTCCATGTTGAGCGTGACGAGGTCGATCGCGGCGAGCGCGACCTCGGCCATCGCGTAGACCGAGTACTCGCCCGCCAGATTGGCCTTGCGCACGTCGAGGTCGTGCAGCGGCGCGGTGCACGCGAGCGCGCGGAGCCGCCGCGCCAGCCCTTCGTCGGCTGCCGGACCCTGTGCGGGTCGCGGCCCGGCGCTGAGCTGGGGCGGAACGGAATCCGTGGGGGCGGGCGAAGTCACGGTGCACAGATTAGGTCCTCGCACCGACAACGGTCGAAACGGCGCAGAAGCGACCGCCCGGCTACGCTCCGTCCGCCTCGCCCCGCCCGGCCACCAGACCGGCGTACGTCCGCACCAGCTGGGCCCGGGAGTCGTCCAGGTACTCGGCGAGCAGGCGTTCGGCGGTGGTGCGCTCCCCCGCCCGGAGGGCGTCCAGGATGGCGCGGTTGCGGACGAGGTAGGGCTGGTGGAGCCCGCGGGGGTCGTCGACGACGTGGAAGGCGAGGCGGAGCTCGGCGAGGACGCCGCGCATCAGTTCGTCGGTGCGGGCGCTGCCGGCCAGGGCGACGAGTTCGCGGTGGAAGTGGATGTTCGCCGTGGAGACGCCCTTCCAGTCGCTGTCGCGCGCCGAGCGCTCGCCGTCGGCGACGGCGGCCTCGAGGCCGGTGAGCGGGTACGGCGGCTCGCCCAGTCCCTGGACGACGGCACGCTCGACGAGCTGCCGGGTGCGATAGATGTCCTCGACGTCCTGGACGGCGAGCATGCGCACGAAGACGCCGCGGTTGAGTTCGTGGACGAGCAGCCGTTCGTGGGTGAGCAGGCGGAACGCCTCGCGAAGGGTGTTGCGGGAGATGCCGAGGGCCCTGCCGATGGCGTCCTCGGACAGACGCTCGCCCGGGGGGAAGTAGCCGTCGGCGATGCGGGACCGCAGGATGTCGGCGACGCGTTCGGCCGTGCTCGTGCGCCCCAGCAGACCGCGGTCGTCCGCGAGTCCACCGCCGCCGTCCATGGGCTCCGTCGTCCCCACAACGCCCCTCTTTCCCGCCCCGGCGCCCGACCCGTCGGAGCGCACCGGCGCATCCGGCGCCAATCGTATAAGCCGGAACGACCCCGCACGCCCCTTGTCGGATCGTTGAACGATCCTCTACGTTGACGTCACTGCCCGCATCCGCCGGCGTACTCCACGCGCACGTCCCCCCTCCGCGAGGTGATGATGAGCACGACCCAGGCACCCCAGGTCCACGGTCGACAGCCCGACGACACCGGCACGTTCGGATGGCTCCGCGCCCTCGGCCCCCGCGGCCGCCGTGCCTTCGGCGGCGCGTTCGGCGGGTACGCCCTCGACTCGTACGACTACTTCACCCTGCCGCTGAGCATGGTGGCGATCTCGGCGTACTTCAGCCTCGACAACGGACAGACCGGACTTCTCACGACGGTCACCCTGGTCGTCTCGGCGATCGGCGGGGCGCTGGCGGGGATACTCGCCGACCGCATAGGCCGGGTGAAGGCCCTGATGATCACGGTGATCACCTACGCCGTGTTCACCGTGCTCTGCGGTTTCGCGCCCACCTACGAGACGCTGCTGGTCTTCCGCGCCCTGCAGGGCCTCGGATTCGGCGGCGAGTGGGCGGTGGGGGCCATCCTCGTCGCGGAGTACGCGTCGGCGAAGCACCGCGGGCGGACCCTCGGCGCGGTGCAGAGCGCGTGGGCCGCCGGCTGGGCGCTGGCCGTCGTCGTGTACACCCTGGTGTTCCACTTCCTCGACGCCGACACCGCCTGGCGCGTGATGTTCTGGACGGGCGCCCTGCCCGCGCTGCTCGTCGTCTACGTACGCCGCAACGTCAGCGACGCACCCCGGGCCGAGGAACTGCGCCGCACGAGCAGCGAGCGCGGTTCGTTCGCCGCCGTCTTCCGGGGGGACCTGCTGCGCGTCACGGTGTTCGCCACGCTGCTGTCGACCGGCGTCCAGGGCGGCTACTACACGCTCGCGACCTGGGTGCCGACCTATCTCAAGACCGAGCGCGGGCTCACCGTCGTCGGCACCGGGGGATATCTGGCGTTCCTGATATCCGGGGCCTTCATCGGCTACCTCACCGGCGGCTGGCTGACGGACCGCATCGGGAGGAAGAACAACATCGCGCTGTTCGCCGCGCTGTCCGCCGTGGGGATCCTCGCCTACACCAGCATCCCTTCCGGGGCGAACGGCCTGCTGCTCGTGCTCGGCTTCCCGCTCGGCTTCTGCATGTCGGCCATCTTCAGCGGCTTCGGGTCCTACCTCAGCGAGCTGTACCCGGCCGCGGTGCGGGGCACGGGCCAGGGCTTCACGTACAACAGCGGGCGGGCGGTCGGCGCCTTTCTGCCCACCCTGGTCGGATTCCTGTCCGACAGCTGGGGAATCGGCGGGGCCCTCGTCCTCGGCGCCGCGGGGTACGGACTCGCGGCGCTCGCCCTCACCGGGCTGCCGGAGACACGCGGCAAGGAGCTGGCGTGACCGCACCACACGACCTGACCGACGACAGGAGGATCCCATGACCGGGGTGTCCATCGACCTCAACGCCGACCTCGGCGAGGGCTTCGGCCGCTGGCGCCTGACCGACGACGAGCAGCTCCTCTCCGTCGTCACCAGCGCCAACGTGGCCTGCGGCTTCCACGCCGGCGACGCGGTCACCATGCGCAGGGTCTGCGAGCTGGCCGCGGCCCGGGGTGTGCGCATCGGTGCCCAGGTGTCGTACCGCGACCTGGCGGGCTTCGGCCGGCGTTCGATGGACGTGCCTCCCGACGAGCTGGCGGCCGAGGTCGCCTACCAGATAGGCGCGTTGGAGGTGTTCGCCCGTGCGGCGGGCTCCCGCGTCGCCTATGTGAAGCCGCACGGCGCGCTCTACAACCGGGTCGTCCACGACGAGGAGCAGGCGACGGCCGTCGTCGAGGGCGTGCTGCTGGCGGGCGGGCGGCTGCCCGTGCTCGGGCTGCCCGGGTCGACGCTGCACACCGCGGCGGAGAAGGAGGGGCTCCCCGTGGTCCCCGAGGCGTTCGCGGACCGCGCGTACACGGCCGAGGGCACCCTGGTGCCCCGCGCTCAGGAGGGCGCGGTGCTCAGCGATCCGGCGACCGTGGTCGAACGCTCGGTGAGCATGGCCCGGTTCGGCGTGGTCACCTCCCGGTGCGGACGGTCGGTCGGCGTCCGGGCGCGTTCGCTGTGTCTGCACGGTGACACCCCGGGGGCCGTGGCGCTGGCGGGCGAGGTCCGCGGCAGGCTGGAGCACTCCGGGATCCGTGTCGAGGCCTTCGCATGAGCGGTGCAGCGCCGGCCGGGGCGGTACGGGTGATGCCGGTGGGCGAGCACGCCCTTCTCGTCGAGCTGCCGGGCGAGTCCGAGACGGGGACCCTGCACGCGGAGCTGTTGCGGCGCCGTGCCGCGGGACTGCTGCCGCCGGTCCGCGAGATCGTGCCCGCCGCACGCACGGTGCTCCTGGACGGGCTGGACGACCCCGCCCGGCTGGCCGGGGAGCTGGCCCGCTGGGAGATACCCCGGCCCGACCCCCGGGCGGCGGGTTCGGTCGAGATACGCGTCCGCTACGACGGCCCGGATCTGGCGGAGGTCGCCGCCCTGTGGGGTGTCACGCCGCGAGAGGCCGCCGAGCGCCACGCGTCCGTCGCATACCGGGTAGCGTTCTGCGGCTTCGCCCCCGGGTTCGGCTATCTCACGGGCCTGCCGGAGAAGTTGGCGGTGCCGCGCAGGCCCACCCCGCGTACGGCCGTGCCCGCCGGTTCGGTCGCCGTCGCCGGTGCCTACACGGGGGTCTACCCGCGTTCGTCGCCCGGCGGCTGGCAGCTGATCGGCACGACGGACGCCGTGCTGTGGGATCCGTCCCGGGAGCCGGCGGCGCTCCTGGCCCCCGGGACCCTGGTCCGGTTCACCGCGGCGGAGGGCCGATGAGCGATGGGGCCTTCGCGGTCGTCCGTGCGGGCGCGCTGACCACGGTGCAGGACGGCGGGCGGGCCGGCCACGCCCATCTGGGCGTGCCGCGATCCGGCGCGCTGGACGCCCCGGCCGCCCGGCTCGTCAACCGTCTCGTGGGCAACGCCGACGACGCCGCCGTCCTGGAGACGACGCTCACCGGCTGTGCGGTGCGTCCGCGGCGCTCCGTCGTGGCGGCCGTGGGGGGCGCGCCCTGCCGGGTCACGGTCGACGGCCGCCCCGCGGCCTGGGGCGCCCCGCTCCGGGTGCCCGCGGGAGCGGTGCTGGAGGCGCATGCCGCGGCGCGCGGGGTGCGGTCCTATCTCGCGTTCGGCGGGGGCATCGCCGTCGAGCCGGTACTCGGCAGCCGCTCGACGGACCTGTTGTCGGGGCTCGGACCGGGGCCCCTGACCGACGGTGCCGTGCTGCCGCTCGGTCCCCGGCCGGCGTCCGGCGGGGGAGGCGGCGGTCCGGTCCCCTGGCCCGCGCCGCCGGACGAACTCCTGCTGCGCATCCGGCTCGGCCCGCGCGACGACTGGTTCACCCCCGCGGCGCTGCGCACGCTGGCGGCCGGCCGCTACCACGTGACCTCGTCGAGCAACCGCATCGGGCTGCGCACGGACGGGCCGCCGCTGGAGCGTGCCGTCCGCGGTGAACTGCTCAGCGAGGGCATGGTCTTGGGCGCGGTGCAGGTGCCGCCGGACGGCCGTCCCGTGGTCTTCCTGGCGGACCATCCGACGACCGGCGGCTACCCGGTCGTGGGTGTCGTGGCCGAGCCCGATCTCGCCGCCGCCGCGCAGGCCGTGCCCGGCACACCGGTCCGCTTCCTGCCGGTGCACCGGGCCGGGGGCCGGCAGGACCCGGGGCACACCGCCCGGGCCGGCCGGGGCTGACGGGGCCCGGGGGCGCGCAGGGCCCTGGGTCCGTGCCGGGCGGGACCGCGCCCGGCACGGGCGGGCCCGGGTCGCGCCGCCCCCGGGTCGCGCCGGGCCCGGGTCGCGCCGGGCCCTGGGTCCGTGCCGACCCCGGGTCGCGTCAGTCCTCCGGAGGGCCGTATCCGCCGCCGCCGGGGGTGCTGACGACGAGCACGTCTCCCTCCGCCACGTCGACCGTGTCGACGCCCTCCAGCGGCAGGGTGCTCCCGTCCGCCCGTTCGAGCCGGTTCACGCCGAGCGCCCCGGGGCCGCCACCCGCCATCCCGTACGGCGGCACCCGCCGGTGCCCCGTCAGCAGCGCGACCGTCATGGGCTCCAGGAAACGGATCCTGCGGACGACACCGTCGCCGCCCCGTCGGCGTCCGGCCCCGCCGCTGCCCTCCCGTACGGCAAAGGAGTCGACCCTCACCGGGTAACGCCATTCGAGGACCTCGGGGTCGGTGAGCCGCGAGTTGGTCATGTGGGTCTGGACGGCGTCCGCCCCGTCGAAGTCCTCACCGGCACCCGATCCGGACGCCACGGTCTCGTAGTACTGGAACCGCTCGTTGCCGAACGTCACGTTGTTCATCGTGCCCGAGCCCTCCGCCTGCACACCGAGGGCCGCGTACAGCGCGCCGGTGACGGCCTGCGAGGTCTCGACGTTCCCGGCGAC
Source organism: Streptomyces sp. T39 (assembly GCF_008042045.1). Lineage (GTDB taxonomy): Bacteria > Actinomycetota > Actinomycetes > Streptomycetales > Streptomycetaceae > Streptomyces. The sequence continues at coordinate 950,377 of NZ_RDBP01000037.1, read as the reverse complement.
GGTGGCCGCGGGGTGGGCGGGCGCCAGCATCGACCCCTCGGGCACCCGTACCTCCAGCGGTTCCAGACAGCCGCTGTTGAGGGGGATGTCCTCGCCGACCAGGGTGCGGAAGACGTACAGCACGGCCGCCGTCACCACCGAGGTGGGCGCGTTGGCGTTCCCGGGCTGCTGCGGCGACGTGCCGGCGAAGTCGATGACGGCGGTGCGCCGGCCGCGGTCCACGCGGACGGCGACCTGGATCACCGCGCCGCCGTCCGTCTCGTAGCGGTAGGCGCCGTCGTCGAGCCGGGCGACGATCCGGCGCACGGACTCGGCCGCGTTGTCCCGGACGTGGCGCATGTAGGCCTGGACGACCTCCGTGCCGAACTGGTCGGTCATCCGGCGGAGTTCGGCGATCCCCTTCTCGTTGGCGGCGATCTGCGCCCGCAGGTCGGCCAGGTTGGCGTCCGGGGCTCGCGACGGATACCGCGCCCCGGTGAGCAGGTCCCGGGTCTCCTCCTCGCGCAGGCGGCCGTCCCGGACGAGCAGCCAGTTGTCGAAGAGCACACCCTCCTCGTCGACCGTGCGGCTGAAGGCGGGCATCGAACCGGGCGTGATGCCGCCGATCTCGGCGTGATGGCCGCGGGACGCGACGAGGAACCGCAGTTCCTCCTCCTCGAACACCGGGGTGACGACCGTGACGTCGGGCAGGTGGGTGCCGCCGTGGTACGGATCGTTGACGGCGTACACATCACCGGGCCGCAGCTGTCCGGCGTTGCGGCGGAGCACCTCCTTGATGGACTCGCCCATCGAGCCGAGGTGGACGGGGATGTGGGGCGCGTTGGCGACGAGGTTGCCCCCGGCGTCGAAGAGGGCGCAGGAGAAGTCGAGCCGCTCCTTGATGTTGACGGAGTGGGCGGTGTTCTCCAGCCGCACGCCCATCTGTTCGGCGATCGCCATGAAGAGGCTGTTGAAGACCTCCAGCAGCACCGGGTCGACGTCCGTGCCGACGGCCACCCGGCCCGGACGCGGGGTCGCCCTGGTCAGCAGCAGATGGCCGGTCTCCCCCGCGGTGGCACGCCAGCCCGGGTCGACGACGGTCGTGGCGTCCGGTTCGGCGACGACGGCCGGCCCGGTCACCTCCTCGCCGCCGCGCAGGGCGGCGCGTTGCACGAGGGGGACGGCACGCGGGGCGCCGTCGACGGACATGCGCACCTCGGCGGCCGGGCCGGGCCCGCCGCCGGGATCCCCCGCCCCCGCGAGCACGTCGCCGTGCTCCCCCGCGCTGCCGGCCGCCTCGACCGTCACCGCCTCCACGACGACGGGCTTGTCCATGGTGAAGGCGTACCGGGTGCGGTGGGCGGCCGTGAAGGCGGCTTTCATGGCGGCCGCGGAGTCCAGCGCGACGGGCAGTCCGGCGTCCGTGCCGGCGTAGCGCAGCCGTACCCGGGCGCGGGTGGCGATCGCGGTGTCCGGCACGCCGTCGGCGCGCAGTTCGGCGCGGGTGCGGTCCGCGAGGGTGCCGCAGAGCGCGCGGACGTCGTCCGCCGTCCCGTCGTCCAGTTCGGCCTCGACGGACTGTTCGCGCATCGCGGTGGCGTCGGCGACGCCGATGCCGTAGGCCGACAGGACGCCCGCGAGCGGGGGCACGATCACGGTGCCGATGCCGAGGGCGTCCGCGACGGCGCAGGCGTGCTGGCCGCCGGCGCCGCCGAAGGAGGTCAGCGCGTAGCGGGTGACGTCGTGGCCGCGCTGGACCGAGATCTTCTTGACGGCGTTGGCCATGTTGAGGACGGCGATCTCCAGGAAGCCGGCCGCGACCTCTTCGGGGGTGCGGTCGGCCCCGGTCGCCCGGCCGACCTCGGCGACCAGGCGGGTGAAGCGTTCGCGTACGGTGCGGTCGTCGAGCGGCTGGTCCCCCCGGGGCCCGAAGACGGCCGGGAAGTGGTCCGGCTGGATCCGGCCCAGCATCACGTTGGCGTCGGTGACGGTGAGCGGCCCGCCCCGCCGGTAGCAGGCGGGCCCGGGGACGGCTCCGGCGGAGTCGGGGCCCACCCGGAAGCGGCGGCCGTCGAAGTGCAGCACCGATCCCCCGCCCGCGGCGACGGTGTGGATGCTCATCATGGGCGCGCGCATGCGGACGCCCGCGACCTGCGTGCCCTGTCCGCGCTCGAACTCGCCCGCGTAGTGGGAGACGTCGGTGGAGGTGCCGCCCATGTCGAAGCCGATGACCCGGTCGTGTCCGGCCAGTCCCGAGGTGCGCGCCATGCCGACCACGCCACCGGCCGGGCCGGAGAGCACGGCGTCCTTGCCCCGGAAGTGGCTCGCCTCGCGCAGCCCGCCGTTGGACTGCATGAACAGCACCCGGATCCCGCCGAGTTCGGACGCCACGTCGTCGACGTAGCGCCGCAGGACGGGCGAGAGGTAGGCGTCGACGACGGTGGTGTCGCCGCGGGGCACCAGCCGGATGAGCGGGCTGACCTCGTGCGAGCAGCTGACCTGCGTGAAGCCGAGCTCGGTCGCGAGGGCGGCGAGGCGGCGCTCGTGATCGGCGTGGCGGTAGCCGTGCATCAGGACGACGGCCGCCGAGGTGATGCCGTCGGCGCGCACGGCGGCGAGGTGTTCCCGGGCGGCGTCGAGGTCGAGGGGGGTGACGGTGCGTCCGTGGGCGTCGACGCGCTCGCGGACCTCGACGACACGGTCGTAGACCGCCTCGGGGAGCAGGATCCGGCGGTCGAAGAGGTGCGGGCGGTTCTGGTACGCGATGCGCAGTGCGTCGCGGAAGCCCTCGGTGATCACGAGCACGGTCGGCTCGCCGCGCCTCTCCAGCAGGGCGTTGGTGGCGACGGTGGTGCCCATGCGGACGGCCGCGACCCGGTCGGCCGGCACGGGAGCGCCGTCCGGGGTGCCCAGCAGGGTGCGGATGCCGGCGACCGCGGCGTCGCGGTACCGCCCGGGGTCGTCGGAGAGCAGCTTGCGGGTCACCAGGCGGCCGTCGGGCCGTCTGCCCACGATGTCGGTGAAGGTGCCGCCCCGGTCGATCCAGAACTCCCAGCGCCCGCTCATGCCCTCCATTCTCGCGCCGGCGACGGTGCCGGGCCCTGCGCAGGCGGTCAGCGGCGGCAGGCGCGGGGCCGGCGGGGCGAGCAGCGCGGCCCGGCCGCGCCATGCCCCGCCGGCGGATCCCCGGCGCCCCCGGCGGGCGAGTCGCCGAGCGCCGCGAACCGGGGCGCCGCACCGGGCACCGCCCTCCCCCGCGGCACCCGGTCGGCGGCGGTCACGGCCGGCCCTGGCGCAAGCGGAGCGCTTCGCCGGTGGGCAGTGCCTCGTGGGCGGCGAGGAACGCGGTCACCGAGGCGGGCCAGTCGAAGAGTTCGGCGCGTGCCCGGGCCGCCGCGCGGCGGCCCGCCTCGGGGCGGGCGAGCAGTTCGCAGACGGCGTCCGCGAAGTCCGCGCCGGTGTCGGCGGCCACGGCGCCCGCGCCGCCGACGACCTCGGGCAGTGCCGACGACGCGCTGGCCACCACCGGTGTGCCGCAGGCGAGCGCCTCCAGGGCGGACAGGCCGAAGGTCTCCGCGGGGCCGGGCGCCAGGCAGACGTCCGCAACGGCCTGGAGGCCCGCCAGCGCCCCCCGGTCGGCGACGTGCCCCAGGAAGGCGACGGGCAGCCGATGGGCCCCTGCCCGGCGTTCGAGGGACGTCCGGAGCGGACCGTCCCCCGCGACGGCCAAGCGCGCGGGCACGCCGCGCGCCCGCAGTGCGGCCAGCGCGTCGAGCGCGGTGCCCGGCCGTTTCTCCACCGACAGCCGGGAGCACAGCAGCAGGAGCACCTCGCCGGGCGCGGCGTACCCGGCGCGCACCGCGGGGTCGTACCGGGCCGGTGTGCAGCGCTCCAGGTCGACTCCGAGGGGCGCGCGCACCACGTTGCGGGCGCCGATGCGGACGAATTCGCGCTCGGCCCACTCGGTGGTGCACACGATCCTGGTGTATGCCCAGGCGCTGCGCCGGTTGAGCCGGTCGGCCGCCCGGGCGGCGGCCGGCCCCGGCACCCCCCAGGTGCGCAGCACCCCGTCGGCGGTCTCGTGCGAGACCATCACGGCCGGGATGCGCTGCCGCCGCGCCCACGCGCCGGTCCAGCGCAGTGTGGTCCGGTCGGAGACCTCCATCCGGTCGGGGGCGAGGTCCGTCAGCAGGGCGCGCAGGCGGCGCCGGCCGGCCAGCACCCGGTAGCCGCCGGTTCCGGCGAGGCGCGGTCCGGTCAGGGTGATGACCCGGCCCTGCGGGGTGTGCCGGTCGGAGTCCCGGGCGCCGGGGACGACGAGCACCGGCTCGTGCCCGGCGGCGAGGTAGCCGCGGCCGAGCCGGTCGAGCGCGGTGCGCAGTCCGCCGGACGAGGGGGTGACGAAGTTGGCCAGGCGCACGATCCGCAGCCCGCTCATGCCGCCACCGCCGTGCGGGAGCCGAGCACCTCTGCGTAGTGGCCGGTCAGCCGGTCGCAGACGGCAGCCCAGGTGCGGCCCTCGACGGCGGCCCGCCCGGCGAGCGCGAAGGCGGCCCGGCGTGCGGGGTCGGCGGCCAGCGCCGTGACGGCGTCGCGTACCGCGGCTGCGCTGCGGGGGGTGACGAGCAGTCCGGTGCGGCCGTGGGCGACGAGGTCGAGCGGGCCGCCGGCCGCCGGGGCGATCACGGGCACTCCGGAGGCCATGGCCTCCTGCACGGTCTGGCAGAAGGTCTCGTAGGGGCCGGTGTGGGCGAAGACGTCGAGCGAGGCGAAGATCCGGGCGAGGTCGTCGCCGGTGCGGCGTCCGAGGAACACGGCGCCGGGCAGCGCGGAGCGCAGGGCGGGCTCGCTGGGGCCGTCGCCGACGACGACCACCCGCACGCCGGGGATGCCGCAGGCGCCGGCGAGGAGGTCGACGCGCTTCTCGGGTGCGAGGCGGCCGACGTAGCCGACGAGGAGTTCGCCGTGCGGGGCGATCTCGCGGCGCAGGCGCTCGTCGCGCCGTGCGGGACGGAAGCGCTCGGTGTCCACGCCCCGCGGCCAGAGCCGGACCCGTTCGACGCCGTGGTCCTCCAGGTCGCGCAGCGCCGCGGTGGACGGGGCGAGCGTGCGGTCCGCGGCGCCGTGCACCGCCGTGAGCCGCCGCCAGGCGGCCCCCTCACCGGCACCGACGTAGGTGCGGGCGTAGCCGGCCAGGTCCGTCTGGTAGACGGCGACGGCGGGCAGCCCGAGCCGGGTCGCGGCGGCCATGCCGCGGACCCCGAGGACGAAGGGGCCGGCGAGGTGGACGATGTCGGCCCGGTGGGCGGCGATGGCCGTGGCGACGCGGCGGCTGGGCAGCGCGACTCTCACCTGCGGGTATCCGGGCAGGGGCAGCGAGGGGACGCGGACCACGGGGCAGGGCGCCGCGGTGTCCGCGTCGTCCGCCCCGGCGGCGGCCGGGGCGATGACGAGCGGCTCGTGACCGCCGGCGGCGAGGTGCCGGGCGGTCTGCAGGGCGCAGTGCGCCACTCCGTTGACGTCGGGGGGAAAGGACTCGGTGACGATGACGACACGCATACCCGTGTTGTCGTCGGGCCCGGAGTGGACGAGCCCACGTGGATCTTTCCGCCCGTGGAACGTCCCATGAGCGTTGTGTGCCCCGGCCGCCGGGGCGGCCGGGGGTCCGTCACACGGCGGGCATGTCGGGCCCGATCCTGCTGCGCACGGCGGTCTGCACCTCCGCCTCCTCGGCGGGGTCGGCGGCGAGCCTGCGCAGCCTCTCGGCGACGCGGACGTCTCCGGTCTCGGCGTGCAGGGCGGCGACCTCGCGGGTCGTCTCCTCGCAGTCCCAGAGGCATTCGACGGCGAAGCCGGTGGCGAAGGAGGGATCGGTGGCGGCGAGTGCGGCGGCGGCCCGGCCGCGGAGACGGGAGGAGGTCGTCTCGCGGTAGACGTGCCGCAGCACGGGGGCGGCGCAGGTGATGCCGAGCCGGCCGGCGCCGTCGACGAGGGTCCACAGCTCGGGTGCGTCGGGACCTTCGCCGCGGACGGTCTCCCGGAGCGCTCCGAGCACGAGGTGCGCGTCCTTGGCGGTGCCCTTGCAGGCGAGGACGCCGGCGGCGGAGGCGCCGAGCGCGTCGGGACGGTGCACCCAGCCCCGGGCCCGGTCGACGGCCTCGTCCCCGCACATCCGCTCGAACGCGGAGACGGCGGCGTCGGCGACGACCCGTGAGCCGTCGGCGACGGCCGCCTCGACGAGGTCGAGGACGAAGGGATCCTGGCTGTCGGCGAGGTAGTGCAGGGCGGCGCACCGGGCGCCGTCGGTGCCGTGGCGGGCGGCGTCCACGATCTCGGCCCGGTCCTCGGGACCGGCGACGGCGGCCAGGCAGCGTGCTGCCGGGACGTGGCGGGCGCTGCCGCGCTCGAGTCCGTCGTCCGCCCAGTCGAAGACCGCCTGGACGCTCCAGCCGGGCCGGGGGCCGCTGGGGCGCATCTGGCGCTGCCAGCGGTCGAAGGATCCCGCCTCGCGGGCGGACCTGACCCGGGCGCCCACGAAGGGGCGGGGGTCCTCCTCCCACAGCCGCCAGGGCCGGGGTTCGAAGGCGTCACGGACGGCGGCGGCGAGTTCGGCGTCGCCCTCCGGGGTCGCCGGGAAGCGGGCGAGCACCGGCTCGGCGAGGGACCGCAGGCCGGCGTCGTCGTCGCGCAGGGCGAGTTCGTCGAGCGCCCACTCCCAGTTCGCTCCGCTCGCGGCGTACCGCCGCAGCAGGGCGAGGGCGTCGCCCCTGCCGTAGGAGGCCAGGTGGCCGAGGACGGCGAGGGCGAGACCGGTGCGGGTCTCGTCGGTCTCGACGAGGTCGACGCCGTCGGTCAGGTGCCGCTCGATGCCGCCGAGCGAGCCGTGGAGGTCCAGGTACAGGCGTGCGTAGTAGAGGGAGCGGTTCTCGACCTGCCAGTCGTGGCGGGGGTCGTTGACCACGCAGTGGTCGAGGGCCGCCAGCGCGTCCGCGCGGGGGGCGGCCAGGGCGTGCAGGGTGCCGTCGCCACGGCCCCTCTGCAGCAGGCCGAGCAGCGTACCGCTCGGCGCTATGACTGGATCGAACATGGGGAGAGCCTCACATCAAGCTGTCGACGCGACCGGGGACTGACAATGCCTAGGCCACGCAGCAGCATGTCGGTCCGCCCGTCGTACGACGCGTCTTCTGCTCGGTGTGAATCATCTTCTCTGCCTCTCTTCGGTGCCCCAGGGGAATTCCCGGATGATGAGGTCCGGGGCAGGGCTGTCGTCATGATGACCGACGCATTTCGCCACCGCGACCACATTTAAGGCGTCCCCGCCGGCGAGTGGCCGGGGGATCACCGGGCGTGGCCGGGGGCGGCTGCCGGGTGGCCGCCCGGCAGCGGGGGCCGGCCGGGCCGGAGGGCGGCGGCGGCCGGTCAGCGGCCGTCGAACAGTTCCAGGAGGTCGGCCTTCCCGAACATGCGCGCGGTGTCGGCGGCGGAGGGGGTGCCCGCCTGCGGGTCGGCGCCGCCGTCGAGGAGGACGCGGATGACGGCGTCCTCCCCCTTGAACACGGCTCCGGCGAGCGGCGTCTGACCGCGGTCGTTGGCGCGGTCGGCCGCGGCGCCGCGGGCGAGCAGCGCCTCCACCGTGGCCGCGTGGCCGTGGTAGGCGGCGAGCATCACCAGGGTGTCGCCCTTGTCGTTGGTGAGGTCGGCGGGGACGCCCGCGTCGAGATAGGCGGCGAGCGTCTCGGTCTCGCCGCGGCGCGCCAGGTCGAAGACCTTGGTCGCGAGTTCGATCACCTCGGAGTCCGGGACCTCGCTCATCGGACGGACCGCCTTTCACCACGTTGACCTGGGTCGCACGGCGGGAGCGGCCGTACGAGTGAACCGACAGGGTACTGCCCGGGCGCCGGCGCCCCGGGCGACGCCGTCGCGGGCCCGGCCGGCGACGGACGAACTGTGCCGCCCCGGTGCGCGGGGCGCCCGTCGGCCGGGGATCAGTCGCCACCCATTCGAGTGAAACAGGGCGAAATTCACCCATTCGCACCTTTTGTCGTATAGATACTTTCCGTAAGGATGGAAGAACTCATGGTGAATGTCCCCTCACCCAGGAGAACCTCATGATCCTGTCCATGTCAGGCGTCGTGCTGCTCGGCATCATCGTCTTCCTCTTCTTCCGGAAAGACGGGCTCAAGGCGTCGCACGCGTTCGTCTCCGCGCTCTTCGGCTTCTTCCTCGCGGGCACCGCGATCGCGCCGAGCATCACGGCGGGCACCACGAGCCTCGCCGGGCTGCTGGGCGGGATCAAGTTCTGACCCCCGTACGACCGACGAGCACGTCAGGAGACAGATGTGGCCCGGCGACCACTCCCCCGCATTCTGACCAGCGGCAGCGCACAGCTCGCCCGTAGCCGGGAGCTGGCGCGCACGGCCGCCGACAGCGCCACGGATGTCCTCCATCCGCTGATCACGGTCGGCCGTGGTCTGCGGAAACTGGCCGCCATGGCCCGCACCAAGTGGGCCGCCACACCGAAGGAACGGCGAGGTCCCGGCCTGTTCTCCGTGGCGGCCTGCGTCCTGGTGGTCGCGCTCATCCCGTACGGGCCCCTGATCGCCCTGATCACGGTGATGGCCGCGGCCGCCTGGGCGGGCCGCGTCAAGGCACCGGTGCGCACCGGCCCCGCGGACGCGGAAATCGCCCGTCTCAGTGCCCTGTACGAAGCCCTGGTGCCGTACTTCTCGGCCGAGGGCGACCCGGCTCCGCTGTTCGCCCACGGCGGCGAGTGGAGCAGGGCCTTCAGCGCCTACGAGTTCGACGAGGACGGCCGCCTCACCCGGTTGCGGGTGAGCTACCCGGCCTACTTCACCGACTCCGAGGCCGCGTCCCGCGAGCGGATCGAGCGTCTGCTGCACGCGAAGTCCGGGCGCGGGCGCGAATACCGCTTCAGCTGGGACGAGGAGGGCAACCAGCTGCTGATGAGCGTGCTGCCCGCCCTGTCCACCGCCATCGCGGCACAGCCCTTCGTCACCTCGCCCGGGGAGACGGTGCTGGGGTTCACCGACCCCGAGTCCGTCCAGCGCACCGTCCCGGTCACCGCGTCGGACGGTACGGAGCAGGCACCCCCCGTCGTCTGGCGCACCGGCCCCCGTTCCACCGAGCCGCATCTGCTGGTCCTCGGGGACCCGGGCAGCGGCACCACGACCCTGCTGCGTTCCCTCGCCCTCCAGGCCCTGCGCCACGGAGACGTCCTGATCATCGAGGGCGGCGGCACCGGCGAGTTCGCCTGTTTCACCGGCCGGGCGGGTGTGCTCGGCGTGGAGTGCGACCCGGCCGGGGCGCTGTCGGGCCTGGAGTGGGCGGCCCAGGAGACGGAGCGCCGTCTGATCGCCGCCAACCGCGCCCGGCAGGCGGGTCAGCCCGTTCCCGACGACACCCGGCGTCCGCTGTGGATCCTCGTGGACCGCCCCGGCGCCCTCGGGCACCTCGCGGCGGCGGACGGCCACATGGACCCCCAGGAACTCCTCCGGGTGCCGCTGCGGCACGGCAGGGCCGCCCAGGTCACCGTCGTCGTCGCGGAGCAGTTCGACGGCGCCGGCGCCCTCACCGAGACCGTGCACACCCACACACGGGCCCGGGTCGTGCTGGGCCCCGTCCCCTTCGACCAGGTGGAGGCCGTGCTGGGCGCCGCACCGTGCACCACCCCGGCCGACGCCGTCCCGCCCGGCCGCGGATACGCCCGGCTCGGCACGGGCGAGGTGCTGAGGATCCAGGTCCCGGCCACCCCCGACCCGTACGACGACACCACCGCGGAGGCGCACCGGCAGGCGGTGCTCGACCTGCTGCCCTCCCGCGACGGAGAACGCGACGGAGCACACGGCGGCGCGAGCGGGACCGGGGGCGAGGTCGCCCAGGAGGGTCCGCCCGTGCTCACCAAGGCGGCCGCCGCGGTCCCCGCCGAGGGCTGACCGGCACCGCCCCGGCCGGGTCCCGCACCGTGCGGGACCCGGCCCTCGTGCGTCAGGCCACGAACGTCCGGGGCGACTCGGCTCCGGCCGGGGCGCCCGTGCGCACCAGCCGCGCCGCTGCCGCCAGCCGCACGGCGGCCTCGTCGGCGACGGGCCCGCCCACGGTGAACGGCAGCCGGACGTACCCCTCGAACGCCCCGTCGACCCCGAACCGGGGACCCGACGGCACCCGGACGCCCACCCGCTCCCCCACCTCGGCGAGCCGGGAGCCGGAGAGCCCGCCGGTGCGGACCCAGAGCGTCAGGCCCCCCTGCGGCACGTCGAACTCCCAGTCGGGCAGCTCCCTGCGCACCGCGGCGACGAGGGCGTCGCGGTTCTCCCGGGCCTGCTCGCGCCGGATGGCGACGGCGCTGTCCCAGCCGCCGGTACGCATCAGCCAGTTGACGCCCAGCTGTTCCAGTACGGGGGTGCCGAGGTCCGCGTAGGCGCGGGCGGCGACGAGGGACCTGATCACGTCGGGCGCGGCGCGCACCCATCCGATCCGCATCCCGGCCCAGAACGCCTTGCTCGCCGAGCCGACGGTGAGCACGGTGGAGCCGGCCGGGTCGAAGCCGCAGACGGGGCGCGGCATGACGACGTCCGGGTCGAGGTGGAGCTCGGACATGGTCTCGTCGACGACGAGGACGGTCCCGGCGGACCGCGCGGCCTCGACCAGGGCCCGGCGCTGGTCGTCGTCGGCGAGCGCGCCGGTCGGATTATGGAAGTCGGCGACCACATAGGCGAGCCGGGGCGCGGCGTCGCGCAGCACCTGGCGCCAGCGGCCCATGTCCCAGCCGCTGAGCCCGGCGGCCATCGCCACCGGCACCAGCCGGGCCCCCGCCTCCCGCATCAGCTGGAGGATGTTGGCGTAGGACGGCGACTCGACGGCGATGCGCTCGCCCCGGCCGGCGAAGAGGTGGCAGATGGCGTCGATGGCGCCCATGGCCCCGGTGGTGACCATGATCTGCTCCGGCATGGTGGGGATGCCGCGCTCGGTGTAGCGGTCGGCGAGCATCTGCCGCAGGGCGGGCAGGCCCGCCGGGTAGTCGCCGTGGGTGTGGGCGTACGGAGGCAGTTCCTCCAGAGCTCCCTGGAAGCCCTGGGTCAGCCAGGGCTCGGGGGCCGGGAGGGCCGCGCAGCCGAGGTCGATCATGGAGCCGAGCGACTCGGGCGGGAGCGGTTCGAGGCCGCGGGCGGGCAGCGGATTGCCGGCGGGGACGGCCGTCCAGCTGCCCGCTCCCCGCCGGGACTCCAGAAAGCCCTCGGAACGCAGCGCCTCGTAGGCGGCGGCGACGGTGGTCCGGCTGACGGACAGCGACAGGGCCAGTTCGCGCTCCGCCGGGAGGCGGGCGGCCACGGGGACCCGTCCTTCGAGCACCAGCAGGCGGATGCCGTCGGCCAGGGCGCGGTAGGCGGGCGGGCGGCGGGTGCCGGGGCCTGCGGGGCGCTGCTGCTGGGCGCTGAGCTGACGGGCGAGCTGGGCCGCTCCCACCGCCGAGGTCCACTGCGACATGGAAGTCAGTCCACCTTCCTCGAATTGGCCATGGTTGCGACTCTTTCCATAGCCACAGAGTGGCATGCGTCGGTCCACTACCACCAGGGGGGTCCCCGTGCCCAGGCATCTCACCCGCAGACTGATCCAGCTCTATGCCGGCCTCGCGCTCTACGGCGTCAGCTCGGCGCTCCTGGTGCGCGCCGGGCTCGGCCTGGAGCCGTGGGGTGTGCTGCACCAGGGGCTCGCGGAGCGGACCGGGATGTCCATCGGCGTCGTGTCCATCGTCGTCGGCGCGGTGGTGCTGCTGCTGTGGATCCCGATCCGGCAGCGGCCCGGACTCGGCACGGTGTCCAACGTCTTCGTGGTGGGGCTGGCCATGGACGCGACGCTCGCCCTCGTCCCCGGTGTCCACGCGCTCGCGGTGCGCGTCCCGCTGCTCCTCGCCGGTGTGGTGCTGAACGGCGTGGCCACCGGCCTGTACATCTCGGCCCGCTTCGGCCCCGGCCCCCGGGACGGCCTGATGACCGGTCTCCACCGGCTGACGGGCCGGTCGATCCGCGTGGTGCGCACCGGGCTGGAGATCGCGGTCGTGGCCAGTGGATTCCTGCTCGGCGGCTCGGTCGGCGCGGGCACCGTGCTGTACGCGCTCGCCATCGGCCCGCTGGCGCAGTTCTTCCTGCGGGTGTTCGCCGTCCCCGGGCCGGAGACGGGCAGCACCGTGGTCGCCGGCGCTTCACCCCGGCAGGCCATACTGCGACCGTGATCCGAATACGCCACCCCTATCTCGACCACCCCTCGACGCTCGCCTTCGCCCACCGCGGCGGGGCCGCCGACGGGATCGAGAACACCGCGGCAGCGTTCCGGCGGGCCGCGGACGCCGGCTACCGCTACTTCGAGACCGACGTCCACACCACCCGTGACGGCCGGCTCGTGGCGTTCCACGACGCGACGCTGGACCGGGTCACGGACACCGGCGGCAGGATCGCCGCGCTCCCGTGGAGCGAGGTCCGGCGGGCACGAGTGGCGGGGCGGGAGCCGCTGCCGCTCTTCGAGGAGTTGCTGGAGGAGTTCCCGGACGCCCGCTGGAACGTGGACGTCAAGGCGGCGTCGGCACTGGAACCGCTCGTCGCGCTCGTCCGCCGGACCGGCTCCTGGGACCGCGTGTGCGTCGGGTCGTTCTCCGAACGCCGGGTGGCCCGCGCGGTCCGGCTCGCCGGACCGCGGCTGGCCACCTCCTACGGCGTCCGGGGCGTGCTGGGGCTGCGTCTGTCGTCGCTGGGCCTCCCGGCGCCGCTGCGTCGCGGCGCGGTGTGCGTGCAGGTCCCGGAGAAGGAGAACGGCATCCGCGTGGTGGACCGGCGGTTCGTCCGCGCGGCGCACGCCCGCGGGCTCCAGGTGCATGTGTGGACGGTCAACGACGCCGAGGGAATGGACAGGCTCCTGGATCTTGGCGTGGACGGCATCATGACCGATCATCTGGAGACGTTGCGCACCGTACTGACCGACCGGGGCCTGTGGGTCTGATCGTCCGGACGCGCCTGGGCACGGGACGATCGAGGGGGCGCGGATGACGGCGGAGACGGCCGGACACGAGGCGGGCACAGAGGACCGGGGCGAGCGGCGCCGGGAGCAGCGCGGCTGGTACTTCTACGACTTCGCGTGCTCGGTGTACTCGACGAGCGTGCTGACCGTGTTCCTCGGTCCGTATCTGACCTCCATAGCGAAGGCCGCGGCGGACGCCGACGGCTTCGTGCACCCCCTCGGCATACCCGTGCGCGCCGGGTCGGTCTTCCCCTACGCGGTGTCCGTCTCGGTGGTGCTCGCCATCTTCGTGATGCCGCTCGCGGGTGCGGCGGCGGACCGGACGGGACGCAAGAAGCCGCTCCTGGCGGCCGCCGCGTACACCGGGGCGACCGCCACGACCGCCATGTTCTTCCTCGACGGCCACCGCTATCTGCTCGGCGCGCTGCTGCTGATCGTGGCCAATGCCTCGCTCGCGGTGTCGATGGTCCTCTACAACGCCTACCTGCCGCAGATCTCCGAGCCCGACGAGCGGGACGCCGTCTCGTCGCGGGGGTGGGCCTTCGGCTACACCTCCGGCGCGCTGGTGCTGGTGCTGAATCTGATCGTGTACTCGGGGCACGAGTCGTTCGGTCTCTCCGAGGGCGACGCGGTCCGGATCTGCCTGGCGTCGGCGGGACTGTGGTGGGGCGCCTGGAGCATCGTGCCGCTGCGCCGGCTGCGGGACCGCCGGGTGTCGCCCGCCGGGGAGGGGGCCGTCGGATCGGGCTGGCGCCAGCTGATCGCCACCCTCAAGGACATGCGCCGCCATCCGCTCACCCTGTCGTTCCTGCTGGCGTACCTCGTCTACAACGACGGGATCCAGACCGTCATCTCCCAGGCGTCCGTCTACGGCTCGGAGGAACTCGGCCTCGACCAGACCACGCTGATCGTCGCGGTGCTGCTGGTGCAGGTGCTGGCGGTGGCCGGCGCCCTCGGCATGGGACGGCTGGCCAGGACCTACGGCGCCAAGCGCACGATCCTCGGCTCGCTCGGCGTGTGGACGGGGATCCTGGCAGCCGGGTACTTCCTGCCGGCCGGCGCGCCGGTGTGGTTCTTCTGCCTCGCGGCGGGCATCGGCCTGGTGCTGGGCGGCAGCCAGGCGCTCTCCCGCTCGCTCTTCTCCCATCTGGTGCCGCGCGGCAAGGAGGCCGAGTACTTCTCCGCGTACGAGATGAGCGACCGGGGACTGAGCTGGCTGGGGCCACTGGTGTTCGGTCTCGCCTATCAGGTGACCGGAAGCTACCGGGATGCCATCATCTCTCTGGTGATCTTCTTCGTGCTGGGGTTCGCGCTGCTGGCGCGGGTGCCGGTACGGCGCGCGGTGGCCGCCGCGGGCAACCCGCTGCCGGAGCGTATTTAGACAGCGGATGTGAAAGGCCGGTAGTGTACGCCTTTGGCCTGCCAGGCGGACCGTTACTGCGTGCTCAATGAGGAAAGACGCTGGGTGACATCTGCTTTCAGATGTGACAAACCGGGCACTGGTGGGTAGAACAAGGGGCGGCACGACGGGCGACGCATGACCCGCAACGGGAATCTTTACCGCCGACCGGACGTTGACCGGATGACGACGACAGCGACACCTGTCCTGTGGGCGACAAGCCCGGGAGGCACGATTCATGAGTGAGCGAGCTCTTCGCGGCACGCGCCTCGTGGTGACCAGCTACGAGACCGACCGCGGCATCGATCTGGCCCCGCGCCAGGCGGTGGAGTACGCATGCGAGAAGGGGCATCGTTTCGAGATGCCGTTCTCGGTCGAGGCGGAGATTCCGCCGGAGTGGGAGTGCAAGGTCTGCGGAAGCCAGGCACTCCTCGTTGACGGGGACGGCCCCGAGGAGAAGAAGGGCAAGCCTGCGCGTACGCACTGGGACATGCTCATGGAGCGGCGTACGCGTGAGGAGCTGGAAGAGGTGCTGGCCGAGAGGCTGGCGGTCCTCAGGTCCGGCGCGATGAACATCGCCGTGCATCCGCGCGACAGCCGCAAGTCCGCCTAGGCGGACGAGCGCGACAGGCACGTACAGACGGAGCCGCGGGCTGTGACACACCGATCGGTGTCGCACAGCCCGCGGCTCCGTTTCCGCTGTCCGGGGACGCGCCGTCGGGGGCACGGGCCGGAGGGCGCGCCTTCCGCCGTCGGCCGGCCCGCCGAGGGCGCCGACCGCTGCTCCGGGCCACGCCGTCCGGCATCGGCCCGCCCGGAGCAGTGCCCCGGGCGGGCGCTCAGCGCGTGAGCGGCGGCCTGGGGGGCTCGTCCGCGGGCGGGTCGTCGCGCACGATCACCTCGCCCTGGACGACCTTGCCGTCCGGGCGGCGCATCCGCGCCTGCTGGAAGACTCCGCCGAGGGTCTCCGTGGACGCCGCGTTCATCCGGCGCTCCAGGGAGCGCTCGACCGAGCGGCCGATACGGGTGCGCACCGGCGGAAGCAGCAGGAGCAGACCGGGGATGTCGGAGACCAGCCCCGGCAGCATCAGCAGCAGACCGCCGAGCATCAGCAGACCGTTGCCCTCCCCGCGCGACGGCGGGGCCGCGCCGGGACCGAACGGCTCCGCGCCCGGGGCCGTCCGACCCGCCTGACTCTGCCGCTGGAGCGTCTCGGTGAGCTGGGTGAACGCCCGGCGGCCCGCCCGCTTGATCACCACGGCCCCCAGCACGATCCCCGCCACCAGCAGGGCGAAGACGGTGAAGCCGCCTGCCGCGCCCGCCACGAGCGTCAGCAGCCAGATCTCCAGGACCAGCCAGGCGGCGATGGCGAGGGGGATGAGCGTGCGGGCGCGTGAGCGCCCGCGGGCGGTCGGGGTGGGTGCACCGGTCGTCATGCCACCAGTGTGCCTGGGCGGCCGCCGGGGTGGCGTAAGGAGGGGATCAGTGGCCCGGGGGCTTGCGGCCGAGGAGCCGCCCCGCGCGGCTGCCGACGCCCCAGGCGGTGACCCGCCACAGCGCCTCGACCACGATGTCCCGGTTCATCTTGGAGTCGCCGTGCTCGCGCTCGACGAAGGTGATCGGCACCTCGACGACGTGGAAGCCCGCCCCGACCGCGCGGCGGGCCAGATCGACCTGGAAGCAGTAGCCCTGCGAGGCGACCTCCGTGAGGCCGAGGCCCTGGAGCGTCTCGGCCCGGAAGGCCCGGAATCCGCCGGTGACGTCGCGGATGGGGACGCCGAGGAGCATCCGGGAGTACGTGCTGCCGCCGCGGGAGAGCATCTCGCGGTGCCTGGGCCAGTTGACCACCCGGCCGCCGGGCACCCAGCGGGAGCCGAGGACGAGGTCCGCGCCCTTGAGCGCGGTGAGCAGCCGGGGCAGCTCCTCGGGCTGGTGGGAGCCGTCGGCGTCCATCTCGACGAGCACGCCGTAGCCGCGCTCGATGCCCCAGGCGAAGCCGGCCAGGTAGGCGGCGCCGAGGCCCTCCTTGCCCTTGCGGTGCAGGACGTGCACCTGCTCGTCGGCGGCGGCCAGTTCGTCGGCGAACTTGCCCGTGCCGTCGGGGCTGTTGTCGTCGGCGACGAGGACGTCCGCGTCGGGCACGGCCGCGCGCACCCGCGAGACGATGGCGGTGATGTTCTCGGCCTCGTTGTAGGTGGGGATGATCACCAATGCCCTGCCGAGCGGGCCGTACCGCCTCCCCTGGGCTCCACCCTGGGGAACCGCACCACCGTCGTTCACTGCTGCCCCTTAAAGTCCGTACGCAGGTCCCCACCATAGCGAGCGCTCGGAGCGCTGCGGATGGAGGCGGCGGATCACGGGGCGTACGCCGGGGGAACTGCGGATCGGGCCCGGCGTCCTTCGGGCCGACCTGGGGCCCGCTGGCTGCGGGTCGACCGAGAGCCGTTGTCTACTGAACGCCGGGCCCCACCCGGGTCGCACCTGCCGGCCGGCTGAAACCTTCCCTCTGCCTCCGAGGCGCTGGCGCTGGACCTGGCTCCCAGTGGTGGTGCGCCGGTGCGGCACACCACCCCATGACCCAGTGGCGTTCGGCGGCTGCGTGGACGGTGCCGGTCGGACGTCCTGTGGTGGACCCGGCCGAACCTACCGGCCGGTGGGCGCTCGCTGTCAACAGTCGTTCCACCAGCGGGAATCAGTCGAACCAGCAGGTCAGAGGGGAAGATCCGCAGGTCGAGGCCGAAGGGTGCGGGCCCCGGCGGACGGGACGGATTGTCCGTACGTCACCCGTTCGGTCCCTCGTAGACGGTGTGACCGGCGACCACCGTCCGCAGACAGCGGGGCAGTTCCCCGCCCGGCGTCAGGTCGGGCAGACCCGGCGTTCCCGACCGCGGGTCGGTGGACCAGCGGGCGACGCGGTCGTCCGGCGCCTGGACGACGAGCGCGCCGGTCCGCCAGACCGCGTAGTCCGCCGGTGCGCCGGGGACCAGCACCCCGGCGTCGTCGCGGCCCACGGCCCGCCAGCCGCCGCGGGTGTGGGCGGTGAAGGCGGCACGGACCGAGACGCGGTGCCCGGGCGTGCGGTGGAAGGCGGCCGCGCGGACGGTCCCCCACGGATCGAGGGGGGTGACCGGGCTGTCGGAGCCGAAGGCCAGGGGCACCCCGGCGCGCAGCAGCGCGGCGTACGGGTTGAGGGTGCGGGCGCGGGCGGCGCCGAGGCGCTGGGCGTACATGCCGTCCTCGCCGCCCCACGCGGCGTCGAAGGCGGGCTGGACCG
>NZ_RDBP01000037.1:823391-932596 GCF_008042045.1 Streptomyces sp. T39 | reverse complement strand
GGTCCCCGGCCGCACCGGCGGCACCGAGGGCACGCGCGCGCTCGACGTCGAGGTCGGCCCAGTAGCCGACGACGCGGGGGCCGGGCTCGCTCCCGGCGAGCTCCAGCAGGCCGGTGAAGTCGTCCTCCGAGGAGATGCGGGGACCGCCGCACTCGTGGACCGTGCCGATGCCCAGGGAGGCGGCACGGCGCAGCGCGGCGCGCTGCGCGTCGGCGCGCTGCGCGGGCGAGACGGCGCCGTACGCGGCCTCGCGTACGGCGTGGTGGGCGTCGCCGGTCAGCGGTTCGCCGTCGCGGAAGCCGTCCATGGCACGCACACCGGGCACGAGGTCGAGCATGGCGGTGGTGACGGCCGCGGAGTGGACGTCGATCCGGGTGAGGTAGAGGGCGCGGCCGCCGGTCAGTTCGTCGAGTTCCTCGCGCCGCGGGGGGCGGGACTCGGGCCACCGTGAGGCGTCCCAGCCGTGTCCGGTCAGGACGCGGTCGGCGGGGCGCTCCTGGGCGTGGCGGCGGATCAGGGCGGCCGCCTCGGCGAGTGTGGCGGCCGACGACAGGTCGAGGCCGGTCAGCGCGAGGCCGGTCGCGGTGGTGTGCACATGCGCGTCGGTGAACGCGGGCGTCACCAGGGCGCCTTCGAGGTCGACCACCTCGTCGACGCCGGCGGCGAAGGCGTCGGCCGCCCCTTCGGAGCCCACCCAGGCGACATGCCCCTTCTCGACGACCATCGCGGTGGCGAAGGGGTCGGCGGGGCTGTGGACTTCTCCACCGCGCAGCAGCACGGTGCGGTGTTCGCTCTTCGGGGCGGTGCTCTCGGTCATGGACCAAGCCTAGGGTCTCGTCCGGAGCGGGCCGGGCCGGCGTGTGCCGGCCCGATCCGGTCGGGACAGCCCTCAGATGCGCGGCGGGCGTGCCTCGTACGGGGTGGACAGGACGACCGTGGTGCGGGTGGAGACGCCGGAGAGCGAGCGGATCCGGGTGAGCAGGTGCTCCAGCTCGTGGGGCGTGGCCACCCGGACCTTGAGGATGTAGTTCTCGTCGCCCGCGACGCTGTGGCACGCCTCGATCTCGGGGACGCCGGCGAGGCGGTCGGCGATGTCGTCGGGAGCGCTGGGGTCGAACGGCTTCACCGAGATGAAAGCGGTCAGCGGCAGGCCCACCGCCTCGGGGTCGACGACGGCGGCGTAGCCGCGGATGACACCCCTCTGCTCCAGGCGGCGGACGCGCTGATGCACGGCCGACGTGGACAGGCCCGTGGCCTTGCCCAGGTCGGTGTAGCTCATCCGCCCGTCCTTGACGAGCAAGTCCACGATCTGTCGATCCAGCTCCTCCATGCGGATCAACCTATTGCCCCGGGACCCCCGGGGCACAGTCCGGGGCGGGCGGAGAACGCCGCCGGCCGGGGCGGCGGCCGTGGCAGCACTGCCGCGACGGCCCGCCGTGTGACGAACACCACAGGTTTGCCGCAACGGTCCGCCGTGACCTCACGGTTACCTGCCCCGCGGGAGGGGAAGTGCTTGCTGTGGTCGAGGCCACCAGCGCCTGATCGGCCCATCCGAGGGGGAGATTCTCCATGCAGAAGACCAAGCACGACGGCCGCACCGAACTGGAGCCCGTCGATTCGGACGACGAAGCCGGGTCCGACGAGTTCGACGCGTACGACACCTTCGGCATGTACCGGGTCATCTGCCCGGACTGCGCCCAGCCGATCGCCCTTCTCGCCGACGAGGAGGTGCTCCCGGAGCACGCCCGGGTCCCCACCCGGTGGAACCCGTTCGGGCTGGCCGAGTGCGCGGGCACCGGCCGCCCCTCGTCGGACGCGCGTCCGGCCGACGAGCACCTGACGCAGCAGGAGCACGACACGGTGGTGCTGCTGACGCTCCCTCAGGGGCTCGACTGGCGCACCCAGCCGTTCTCGCACGTCGGCGGTCCCGGTTCGCGGCCGATCAAGATGGCGCCGCTGAAGCAGGCCGCCTGACGCCCAGGGCCTTTCGTCCGGACCGCGGCCCGTCGAGGTCCGGACGGGACGCCCTCGCCCCATGCTCGCGGACCGCGAGGGGTCGCGGTCCGCGGTGGAGCGCGCGGAGTGCTGCCACCGGTCAGGGGCGCGTACGGAACCCCGCCGCCGGTCAGGGCCGCGCCCGGAGTGCTGCCACCGGTCAGGGGCGCGTACGGACCGGACTGGCGCTCGATTCACCCGGGCGGTGACCCGCACCCCGGCGCACGCGTTGGCCGGGCATGAGACTGGTGTACTCCTCGACGGGGCGCGGCGGTCGGCGGCTTGTCGCCCCGGCATCCGAAGAATCGGTTCCGCACCCGGCCGACCCGCCGATCTACCGTGACCTCCTGCGGCTGTGGGCGAGCCGCGGACAGACCCTGCCGGGGCGCCGCGACCCCGAGTGGAGCAGGCTCGCGGCGCCCATGGCGTGGGACGGGCGCGTCAGCGCGTCTCGGGGCCGGCGAGGTGACGCGCGATGACCATGCGCTGGATCTGGTTGGTGCCCTCGACGATCTGAAGGACCTTCGCCTCGCGCATGTAGCGCTCGACCGGGAAGTCCTGGGTGTAGCCGTAGCCGCCG
Source organism: Streptomyces sp. T39 (assembly GCF_008042045.1). Classification (GTDB taxonomy): domain Bacteria; phylum Actinomycetota; class Actinomycetes; order Streptomycetales; family Streptomycetaceae; genus Streptomyces. Next base: position 930,021 of record NZ_RDBP01000037.1, on the reverse strand, counting down.
AGCACCTGCACGGCGTCCGTGGTGACGCCCATGGCGGCGTCGGTGCAGAACAGCTTGGCCATCGCCGCCTGCCGGGAGAACGGCTTGCCCTCGTCGCGCAGCCGCGCGGCCGTCAGGTACAGCGAGCGGCCCGCCTCGATGCGCGTGGCCATGTCGGCGAGCATGAAGCGCAGGCCCTGGAAGTCGGCGATGGGCCGGCCGAACTGCGTGCGGTCGGTGGCGTAGGCGACGGCCTGGTCCAGCGCGGCCTGCGCGACGCCGATGGCGCACGCGGCGATCCCGAGGCGTCCCGAGTCGAGCGCGGAGAGCGCGATGGCGAAGCCCTGCCCCTCGTCCCCGATCCGGCGGGCGTCGGGGACGCGCACCCCGTCGAAGTGGAGCTGGGCGGTCGGGGACCCCTTCATGCCCATCTTCTTCTCCGGCAGGGCGGCGCTGAGCCCGGGGGCGTCGCCCGGGACCAGGAAGGCGGAGATCCCCCGCGCCCCCTCCCCGCCGGTGCGGGCGAGCACGGTGAGGAAGTCGGCCACCGGGCCGTGGGTGATCCATGCCTTGGTGCCGGTCAGGACCCAGTCGTCGCCGTCGCGCACGGCCTTGGTCCGCAGCGACGCGGCGTCCGAGCCCGAGGCGGGCTCGGAGAGGCAGTACGCGCCGAGCAGGCCGCCGCCGAGCATGGCCGGGAGGTGCTCGGCGCGCTGCTCCTTGCTGCCGTAGCCGGCGAGCGCGTGGCAGGAGAGGGAGTGGACGCTGACGCCGAGACCGACGGTGAGCCGGGCGGCCGCCAGTTCCTCGAGCACCTGGAGGTAGACCTCGTAGGGCTGGTCGCCGCCGCCGTACTCGGAGGCGTAGGGCAGGGCCAGCAGGCCCGATCCGGACAGGAGCCGGAAGACCTCGCGCGGGAAGAGACCGGCCTCCTCCTCCTCGGCCGCGCGGGGGGCGATCTCCCGCTGGACGATGTCACGGACCAGGGCGATCAGATCCCTGGCCTCATCGGTGGGCAGCTGACGGTCCACCGGTTGCGGGGCACGGTCTGGCATTGCGGCGCACTCCTCCCTTTCGGGCGCTGCGGCGGTCGCGCACGCAGGGTGTCGGGGCGCGCCGCCGGTTGTCCTGCCAGGCCGATGCTGCCCTTCCGGATCACGAAAGAGGCTGGTTGGCGGCTGTGGCGCGTCGAGTATGCCCGATCGGCGGGCTGCCGTCACCAGGTACCGGACACCTTGCCGATCATGGGGGTGCCGAGGGCGCCGGGCAGGGGCCGCGAGGGGTGCGGGCCGGGGCCCGCGGGCGTCAGAGGAGGCCGAGGCGGGTGATCAGCACGGCCAGCAGGACCACCAGGGTCCAGCCGAGGACGTGCTCCAGGACGGCGGGCCCGTCGGGACCCCCGGTGCGGGTGCGGCGTCCGGTGCGGGCGGCGGCTGCGGTTGCGGCGGTCGAAGTCATGGTGCTCTCGATCGGTCGGCGTCGTGCGGGCGTCCCCCCTGGGCCCCACCACAGTGCCAGCCCGACCGGGCCGCGGGGTAGAGACGTTCGTCACGCCCCGCGGCCCGGCCCGTGCCGTCAGTGGACGCCGACGGCCGCAAGGGCCGTGCGCTGGGCCGCCGTCGGCCGGGAGGGCCAGTACAGGTAGCAGACGCCGCCCGTGCCGGACACCACCTTGCCGCTCGCGTTGTGGCGCTTCGTGCGGAGCCAGATGGTCTCCCATTCGGCGCGGCGGTAGACGCGGCGGACGGCCTCGTTGCTCGGTGAGGCGGGGTCGTTGGCGACCACGTCCCCGTCCGGGGTGAATCCGACGACGGTCATCAGGTGCCCGGAGGTGCCGTATCCCGCGCCGGTCAGTTCCTCCTCGAGGAAGGACTGGGACGTTATGGCCGGGATGCCCGCCCGGACCAGCGTCTCCAGGTCCGTCAGCGAGGAGAGCCGGGTGACGACGGCGTTCATGTCCCGGTAGGTCGCGGCGTAGGCGGCGTTGAAGGGCCAGTTGCCGCAGCCCGCGTACTGGTAGTCGTAGGTGAAGCGGGCGGCGTGGCAGACCTGGGGGTCGGCGAATTCGGGGTTCACCCAGGCCAGGTCCGCCGCCGTGGGCCTGCGGCCCCAGTACTCGATGACCATCTGGGACGAGGTGGGGCTGCACCACGCCTCGCCGCCGTTGTCGTACTCGGGGTACTGGCCGACGTGGGTGTTCTGCGAGTAGCGCGGCACGGCGAGTTCGCGGGCCGCGCCGGGCACCGAGGCGGGCACCCCGAAGCGGTCGGGGACGTCGGACGCCATGGCGCCGACCCGCCGGACGGTGGGCGTGAGCCGCGTGCCCGGCCTGCGGTACAGGGTGACCCGGAGCCGGTACGAGGTCAGGCGCAGCCCGCTCGCCGCGTCGTCGACGGCGAACGTGTCCGTCCACACCGACGCCTTCCCGTCCCCCTGGTCGTCGACCGAGGTGCGCCGGATGTCGCCGTCGCCGGAGGCCCAGCACCCCATCACGAACCAGGGCGTGTCACCGCCGTCCGAGTAGCGGCCGCGCAGCTCGGTCCGGATCCAGGTGCCGGCCGGGGTGTCGGCGTTCCAGGAGGCGATGACCTCGGTGGCCGGCACCGTGGAGCGGTGCCACGGCGAGGTCCAGGTCGCGTACTCCCAGCTCTCCGTCCGCCCGGTGTGCGGGTCCGTGCGCTCGACGCTGCCGGCCGGCGCGTCGATGACGATGCCCGGCCGCTGCCCCGCCTCCGCCCGGACGCCCGCGGCGTCGCCGCAGCGCCAGTCGGTGTACGTGGACCAGAAGCGGTTGTCGACGGTGCGGGGCGCGGCGGTCGGGGCGGGGACCGCCCGGGCCGGGGCGGCGGCGCCGGCCGGCGCGGCGGAGCCCAGGGCTCCGGCACTCGCGGCGGCGACCGCGGCGCCGATGACGGTTCTGCGCGAAGCGGGTCTGGCCATGGGACCCCCAAGTCGGGTGCACGACAGCACGACAGTGGGGGCCACTATCCCCGCTGCGGCGGTGCTCGGCCAGCACTTCGGAGCCGCGTCGGCCGAGCAATATTGGTCTGGTCCACTGAAGGCAGCCCTTCACCGGCACCACGGATGACCTGCGGTGTTCAGGGTCCCTACGCTGGTGCCCATGAACGATCTCGGACGGCTCGCCACCGCACTGGGCACGCTCGCGCCGTCGTGCGGGCCGGTGCGGCTGATCGCGGTCGACGGTCACGCCGGCTCCGGCAAGACCACCTTCGCGGCGCGTCTGGCCGGGGCGTGCGGGGAGGGGGTGCCGGTGCTCCACCTCGACGACCTGGCGACCCACGCGGAACTGTTCGCGTGGACCGCCCGCATGCGGCGCGAGGTGATCGAGCCGCTCTCCGCGGGCCGTACGGCGCACTTTCACCCGTACGACTGGAATCTGCGGCGCTTCCTCGATCCCCGGCCGCTGCCCGCCGCGCCGCTCGTCCTCGTCGAGGGGGTGGGTGCCGGGCGGCGGGCCCTGCGGCCGCATCTGGCGGCCCTGCTGTGGATGGAGAGGGCGGCCGACGACTCCTGGGAGCGGGGCAGGGCCCGCGACGGCGCGGGTCTCGCGGGCTTCTGGGACGGATGGACGGCGGCGGAGTCACGCCATTTCTCGGCGGACCCCTCCCGGCCCTACGCCGATCTGCTGGTACGCGAGTGCCGTGAGGGGTACGAGTGGCTGCCGCCGACGCACGGGACCACCTGAGCACCCCCGGGCATCACCCAGCGTGACCGATTGATTCCGGACACATTCCGGGCCTCGAACGAGACCCCAAAGCGGCTTCAACTCCGCTTGACCAAGGGGGCTTACAGGTCTTACGTTCTCAATGTGCGGCTTTTCGAAGCCGCCGCAGACGCGAAGCCCCCGGTTGTTCCCCCGTGATCGGGGGCTTCGTTCTGCCCACTCCGCCGCCGCGCGCACGCCGCGCCGCGAGATCCTCACCCTGGGTAATCACGCCGGGCGCTCCATCGCGCCCTTAAGCGCACCTCCCTGCGCAGGTACCATGCACCCCGGTGGGCTCAATTCCCTTCCGCGGCACGCTCGTTCCGTTCGCCGCCGGGTGGGCGCTCCCCACGCGACGACACTGGTGCACGGTTTGTGGGGGGATGGTGGGGGACCCTGTGGACAGCGGCACGCACGGCGCACGGACACCTGCCGAACTCGCCTGGCTGCGAGGGGTGGACGCCTGCACGATGGGCGCCTATCCGCAGGCGGAGGAGGAGTTCCGCGGTGCGGTGAAGCTCGATCCCGGCATGGCGGACGCCTGGCTCGGACTGCACGCGCTGCGCGCCGAGACGACCACGGCGCTGCTGCACATGTACCGCCACCGCGACCGCTTCGGCGAGCAGCGCGCGCGGCACCGCCGCACCCTCAACTCCTGGTACTGGCTGGGCTGGTGGGTCCAGCCGGTGCTGGAGAGCGCCCGGGACCTGCTGCTCGCCCACGCCTCCCACTGGCTGGACGGCCGGCACGTGGCGGAGCTCGACCGGGCACTGGCGGGCCTGCCGCCCGTCGACACCGACCCGCAGGTGCGGTTCCTGCACGCCTGCCGCGCGTATCTGGTCAAGGACTGGGAACAGCTGGTGCGCCACACCGAGCCGCTGGTCGACGATCCCCTGCTGGGGGTCGAGGCCGGGCTGTTCGGCGGCATGGCCCGGGTCCGGCTGGAGATGTACGGCCAGGCGGAGCCCATGCTCGCGGCGGCCCTGATGCGCTGCCGCAGCGAGCAGCCGCAGCGCAAGGAGCTGCGCTACTGGCTGGCCCGGGCCCACGAGGGCACCGGGCGCAGCGCGGCGGCGCTCCCCCTCTACCGCGCGGTGCACCGCGTCGACCCGGCGTTCATGGACACCTCGGCACGGCTGGCCGCGATCGCGGAGTACGACGGGTACGACGGCTACGACGACCCCTCGGGGCTGGCCGCGGTGTCGCTGGCCGGGTTCGGTGCCGACCTGCGCTCCGAGTCCGAGGCCCCGGCCGTCTCCGACCGGCTCGGCGGCGAGGCCGCCGGCGACTTCGTCGACTTCGGGGAGATCGCCGACGACCTCCCGGGCCGGCAGCCCGGGACGGGGACGCCGCCCGCCGGGGACCCGTCCCGGCGCGCGACGGGCACGGCACGGCCCGTCGCTCCCCCGCCCTTCCCCTCCGGCCCCACCGATCCGGTGCTGCTGGCCCGGGCGCTGTCCGAGCTGGAGCGGATGGTCGGCCTGGAGCCGGTGAAGCGCCAGGTGAAGGCGTTGTCCGCGCAGCTGGAGATGGCCCGGCTGCGGGCCGGCCAGGGGCTTCCCGTACAGCCTCCCAAGCGCCACTTCGTCTTCTCGGGCCCCTCCGGCACCGGAAAGACGACCGTGGCGCGCATCCTCGGCCGGGTGTTCTACGCCCTCGGGCTGCTGGGCGGCGACCACCTCGTGGAGGCCCAGCGGGCGGATCTGGTGGGAGAGTTCCTCGGGCAGACGGCCGTGAAGGCCAATGAGCTGATCGACTCGGCGCTGGGCGGCGTCCTGTTCGTCGACGAGGCGTACAGCCTGTCCAACTCGGGCTACAGCAAGGGCGACGCCTACGGCGACGAGGCACTCCAGGTCCTGCTCAAGCGGGCGGAGGACAACCGCGACCATCTCGTGGTGATCCTCGCGGGCTACCCCGAGGGCATGGACCGGCTGCTCGCGGCCAACCCCGGGCTCTCGTCCCGTTTCACCACCCGGGTCGACTTCCCGTCGTACCGGCCGCTGGAGCTGACCGCGATCGGTGGCGTCCTCGCGGCCGAGAACGGCGACGTGTGGGACGAGGAGGCGCGGGACGAACTGCGCTCGATCAGCGGCCATGTCGTCGACCAGGGCTGGATCGACGAACTGGGCAACGGCCGCTTCCTTCGGACGCTGTACGAGAAGAGCTGCGCCTACCGGGATCTGCGCCTGTCCCAGTACCCGGGCACGCCGGGCCGCGAGGATCTGTCGACACTGCGGCTGCCGGACCTCATGCAGGCGTACGGCGAGGTCCTGTCGGGCCGCGGCCCGGCCGCCCGGGACCCGCTGGACCCCTGAGGTGACGGCCCGCGCCCCAGAGGTGCGTGCGGCGGGGCGCCGGGCACCCCGCCGCACGGTCAGCTCGCCAGCGCGGTGCCGCTCGGCGCCGAGCGCGGGACCCGGGTGAGGGTGACCCGGTGGGCGGGGTCGCGGACCTCCCCCACCAGCGTCTCCAGCACGTCCTCCAGCGCGACCAGCCCGAGCACCCGGCCGTCGGCGTCGGCGACCTGGGCGAGGTGGGTGGCGGCCCGCCGCATCACGGTCAGCGCCTCGCCGAGCGGCAGCTCGGCCCGCAGGGTGGCCATCGGCCGCCACACGTGCTGGGGCACGGCGCGGTCGGCGCCCCCGGTGTCCTCGGCGTCGAGCACGTCCTTGACGTGCAGGTACCCCATGAACGGCCCGGAGCCGCCGGCGCAGACGGGGAAACGGGAGTACCCGGTGCGGACGGTCAGCTCCTCCACCTGGCGCGGCGTCACCGAGGGATCCACGGTGACCAGCTCCCCCCGGGTGATCAGCACGTCGCCCACCGGTCTGCTGCCCAGTTCCAGCGCGTCCTCCAGACGTTCCTGCTCGGCGGGCTCCAGGAGTCCCGCCTGACCGGCGTCCTCCACGAGGCGCCCCAGCTGGTCGCTGGTGAACACGGCGTCGACCTCGTCCTTCGGCTCGACCCCGAAGCTCCGCAGGACCCGTTTGGCGCACGCGTCGAGGGCCGCCGTGACCGGACGGCAGAGCCGGGCGAAGCCGACGAGACCGGGGCTGAGCCACAGCGCCGTCCGCTCGGGGGCCGCCATCGCGAGGTTCTTCGGCAGCATCTCGCCGATGACCAGGTGGAGGCAGACGACGATCGCGAGCGCGATGACGTACCCGAGGGGGTGGACCAGCCCGTCGGGCAGCCGCGCCCAGTGGAAGGCGGGCTCCAGCAGCCGTGCGACGGTCGGTTCGGCGACCGCGCCCAGGGTCAGGGAGCAGACGGTGATGCCGAACTGGGCCGCCGCCATCATCTGGGGCAGGTTCTCCAGGCCGTGCAGCACCTGGCGCGCCCGCCCGGAACCGGCGGCCGCCAGCGGTTCGATCTGGCTGCGCCGCACCGACACCAGCGCGAACTCGGCCCCCACGAAGAAGCCGTTCGCCAGCACCAGCAGCACCGCGAACAGCAGCATCAGGGCGCTCATCGGACCACCGCCTCCGCCGGCGCGTCGGCCGTGCGGACCAGCCGCACCCGCTCGGCTCGATTGCGTCCGACCTGGCGCACCGACAGCCGCCAGCCGGGGAGTTCGGCCCGGTCGCCGGGGACGGGGATCCGGCCGAGGAGGTCGGCGACGAGCCCGGCGACGGTCTCGTACGGGCCGTCGGGCACGTCGAGCCCCGTCCGGCGCAGTGTGAGCACCCGGCAGCTGCCGTCGACGTCCCACGCCGGCCGGCCGGCCTCGGGCGGGGCGGGCACGAGTTCGGGGCGCTCGTCGGCGTCGCGGTCGTGCTCGTCGCGGACGTCGCCGACGAGCTCCTCGACGATGTCCTCCAGGGTGACCACACCCGCCGTGCCGCCGTACTCGTCGACGACGACGGCCATCGGCTGCTGGGTGCGCAGCTGTTCGAGCAGGCGCTGCACGGGCAGCGTGCCCGGCACCCGCAGCGGGGGCACGGCTATCCGGGCGGCGGACACCCGCTGCCGCTCCCCCGCCCGCACGGCGAGGGCGTCCTTGAGGTGCACCACACCGACGATGTCGTCGATCCCCGAGCGGTAGACCGGGAACCGGGAGAGGCCCGTCGCCCGCGTGAGGTTGAGGACGTCGGCTGCGGTGGCGTCCTCGTGCAGGGCGGCGACCTTCACCCGCGGGGTCATCACGTGCTGGGCCGTGAGGCCGCCGAGGGAGAGGCTCCGGACGAAGAGGTCGGCGGTGTCCTGCCGCAGCGCGCCGGCGCGGGCCGAGTGCCGGGCCAGCGACACCAGCTCGCCCGGGGTCCGGGCGGACGCCAGCTCGTCGGCCGGCTCGACGCCGAGGAGGCGCACGAGACGGTTGGCCGCCGCGTTGAGCAGGGTGATGACGGGACGCAGCGCGGCCGAGAACACGGTCTGCGGACCGGCCACGAACCGGGCGACCTGCAGCGGGCGCGAGACCGCCCAGTTCTTGGGGACCAGCTCGCCGATCACCATCTGGACGGCGGAGGCGAGGAGCATGCCGACGATCACGGCGACCGTCGCCACGGCGCCCTCGGGCAGCCCCGCCGCGGTGAGCGGCCCGTCGAGCAGCCGGGCGAGCGCCGGCTGCGCGAGCATGCCCACGACCAGGGAGGTGATGGTGATGCCGAGCTGGGTCCCGGACAGCTGGAAGGACAGCTCGCGCAGGGCGGCCACGACCCGGCGGGCGCGGCGGTCGCCGTCACCGGCGGCGGCCTCGGCCTCGGGGCGCTCGACGGTGACGAGACCGAACTCGGCGGCCACGAAGAAGCCGTTGGCCAGGATGAGAAGGAGTGCCGCCAGGAGCAGCAGAAGGGGGATGATCATGCCGCCGCCTCCGCGGAGGGGGCGGCGCGGGTACTACCGGACGTTCCGTCCATTGCCGGAGGGAGTCACTCCTCGGGTCGCAGGAAGAACCCCGCCGGCCCGGGGGCCGCGTGGGCGGGGCGGGGCGCACCGGGCGCCGCCGCGCACCAGAGTAGTCAAGCCCGGGCCGGACGGCTCCCGGCGTCGCGCCCGAAGGCTCCGGGCGTGGTGACGGAGGCGCGCGGGGCGGCGGACGCGGGCCGTGCGCCTCGGCGCCCCGGGGCTCCGCGTGTCGGCAGCGGGGGCCGCGCGCCTCCGGCGGGTCCTACCGCGTGTCGGCGCCCGTGCTCCGTGTGTCGACGAGGGCGCGCAGGGCGCGGGCGTGCTCGACCGCCTGCGCCCGGGCGATGCCGGGCTGGATGCCGAGCGCGGGCATGCTGGTGCCGTCGCTCAGGTCCAGGAAGACCCAGGGGTCCCCGGGACGCAGGTTGACGCGGAGGATCTCGGCCCAGGCGAGACGGCGCGTACGGGTGAGGTTGACGACCGTCACCCCCTCCTCGTCGGCGACCACCTTCGGCCGGCTGAGCAGCGCCAGCACACCGAAGAAGAGCAGGGCGACGAAGACGAAACTGAGCTGTTCCGGCGGGCTGAGCCGGTCGAGGAGCAGGGTGACGGCGATGATGACGGCGCACATCACCGACCCGACGCCGAGCAGGACGATCCTGGTACGGGTGGGACGGAAGGTCACCGGCAGCGCGGGGGCCGGCGTCGCGGGGGTGGACATGGTGTCGGTGCGTCCGTCCCTCAGAGCCGGCAGGCGTGGATGGCCGTGGTCAGGATGGCCCGCGCGCCGAGGGCGTAGAGGTCGTCCATGATCCGCTGGGCCTCCTTGGCGGCGACCATGGAGCGGACGGCCACCCATCCCTCGTGGTGCAGCGGGGAGATGGTGGGCGACTCCAGGCCCGGGGTCAGGGCGACGGCCTGCTCCAGGTTCTCGACCCGGCAGTCGTAGTCCATCATCACGTAGCTGCGGGCCACCAGGACGCCCTGGAGACGGCGCAGGAACTGCTGGACCCGGGCGTGCTCGGGGTCGGCGCCGGTGCGGCGGATGACGACCGCCTCGGAGGTCATGATCGGCTCGCCGATGACCTCCAGACCGGCGTTGCGCAGGCTGGTGCCGGTCTCGACGACGTCGGCGATCACCTGGGCGACGCCCAGTTCGATCGCCGTCTCGACGGCTCCGTCGAGGTGCACGACGGAGGCGTCGATCCCGCTGTCGGCGAGGTGCTTGGCGACGATGCCCTCGTAGGAGGTGGCGATCGTCATGCCGCCGAAGTCCTCCACGCCCTGCGCGGTGCCGGGCCTGGTGGCGTAGCGGAAGGTGGAACGGGCGAAGCCCAGCTGGAGGATCTCCTCCGCGCTGGCCCCGGAGTCGAGCAGCAGGTCGCGGCCGGTGATGCCGATGTCGAGGCGGCCGGAGCTGACGTAGATCGCGATGTCCCGCGGGCGCAGGTAGAAGAACTCGACCTCGTTCTCGGGGTCGACGAGGACGAGCTCCTTCGACTCCTTGCGCTGCTGGTAGCCGGCCTCATGGAGCATCGCCGACGCAGGTCCGGACAGTGAACCCTTGTTGGGGACGGCGATGCGCAGCATGAGACGGGCTTCCTTCGTTCGCGTGACGGTTGTTTCGCGCGGGGTGATCGCGTGACGGACGGGCGGACGGCTCAGAGATGGGCGTAGACGTCGTCGAGGGAGATCCCGCGCGCGACCATCATCACCTGGACGTGGTAGAGCAGCTGGGAGATCTCCTCGGCGGCGGCTTCCTTGCCCTCGTACTCGGCGGCCATCCAGACCTCGGCGGCTTCCTCGACGACCTTCTTGCCGATGGCATGCACACCCTTGTCCACCAGTTCGGCGGTACGGGAGGTGGCGGGGTCGCCGGTCGCGGCCTTGTGCTGGAGCTCGGCGAAGAGCTCCTCGAACGTCTTCTTGGACATGGTGCTCCCACCCTACGCGGAAGTGAGCTCCCCTCAGCGCCAGGGTTCAGATACTGAACGGAGGATGGTCGCGGTCGCCACGGCGGCCGTGACCGCTTCGTGCCCCTTGTCCTCGTTCGACCCTTCCAGGCCGGCCCGGTCGAGCGCCTGCTCCTCGGTGTCGCAGGTCAGTACGCCGAAGCCGACGGGGACACCCGTGTCGACCGACACCTGGGTCAGGCCCTGGGTGACGCCCTGGCACACGTACTCGAAGTGGGGTGTGCCGCCGCGGACGACGACGCCGAGGGCGACGATCGCGTCGTAGCCGCGGCCCGCCAGGACCTTGGCCACGACCGGCAGTTCGAAGCTGCCGGGGACGCGCAGCAGGGTGGGCTCGTCGATGCCCAGCTCGTGCAGGGCGCGCAGGGCGCCGTCGACGAGGCCGTCCATGATCTTCTCGTGCCACTGCGCCGCGATGACCGCCACCCGCAGGTCGCCGCAGTTCTTCACGCTCAGTTCGGGCGCGCCCTTGCCGCTCATGTCTCTCCTTGAACGTTGCTGATCGAGCTCAGAGGTACTGGCCTGCCGTGTGCGCAGGCCCACTGGTCACCCCGGCGCACGCCGTGCGCCGCGGGCTCACTGATTGCCGCAGGCCGACGCCCCGGGGGCTTCGAGCCACGGCAGGTCGTGCCCCATCCGGTCCCGCTTGGTGCGCAGGTAGCGGAGGTTGTGCTCGCCGGCCTGGACGGGCATCGGTTCACGCCCGAGGACGCCGATGCCGAGGCGGGTGAGCGCGGAGACCTTGTCGGGGTTGTTGGTCATCAGGCGCACGCTGCGCACCCCGAGGTCGGCGAGGATCCGCGCGCCCGCGGCGTAGTCGCGGGCGTCGGCGGGAAGGCCGAGTTCGAGGTTGGCGTCGAGGGTGTCGCGGCCGCGTTCCTGGAGTTCGTAGGCGCGCAGCTTGGACATCAGGCCGATGCCGCGGCCCTCGTGTCCGCGCAGGTAGACGACGATCCCGCGGCCGGCCTCGGTGACGCGCCGCATGGCGGCGTCGAGCTGGGGGCCGCAGTCGCAGCGCAGCGAGCGGAAGATGTCGCCGGTGAGGCACTCGGAGTGGACCCGCACCAGGAGGTCCTCGCCGGTGCCCAGTTCGCCGTGGACCAGGGCGACGTGTTCGACGCCGTCGACGGTCGAGCGGTAGCCGTACGCGGTGAAGTCGCCGTACGCGGTGGGCAGCCTCACCTCGGCCTCGCGGCGCACGGTCGGCTCGCTGGAGCGGCGGTAGGCGATCAGGTCCTCGATGGAGATGATCGTCAGGCCGTGCTTGCGGGCGAAGGGCACCAGTTCGGGCAGCCGCAGCATCACCCCGTCCTCGCCGGCGATCTCGACGATGGCCCCCGCGGGACGCAGGCCGGCGAGGCGTGCGAGGTCGACGGCGGCCTCGGTGTGGCCGGGACGGGTGAGGACACCGCCGGGCTTGGCGCGCAGCGGGAAGACATGACCGGGGCGGACGAAGTCGGCCGGCCCGGCGCGCCCGCCGGCGAGCAGCTGGAGGGTGGTGGCGCGGTCGGCGGCGGAGATGCCGGTGGTGACGCCGTAGGCGGGACCGGCGTCGACGGAGACGGTGAAGGCCGTCTGCATCGACTCGGTGTTGTCGCCGACCATCTGGGGCAGTTCGAGCCGCTCCAGTTCGTCGTTCTCCATCGGCGCGCAGATCAGGCCGCGGCACTCGCTCATCATGAAGGCGACGATCTCCGGTGTCGCCTTCTCGGCGGCGATCACGAGGTCGCCCTCGTTCTCGCGGTCCTCGTCGTCGACGACCACGACGGGGCGGCCGGCGGCGATGTCGCGGACGGCCTGTTCGACCGGGTCGAGGGAGAGGTCCTCGGCACCGTCGGACGCGTACCAGCTGGGCAGTGCGCTCATGCTGCGACTCCTTCCAGGGCGGGCCGCGGCTCACGGGAGCGCTGCCACCAGTCGTAGGCACCCCAGACGACGAGGGCGAAGTAGATCACGTAGACCAGACCGGAGAAGGCGAGGCCGCTGCTGAAGGCGAGCGGTACGCCGACCAGGTCGACGAGGAGCCAGGCGAACCAGAACTCCACGAGGCCGCGGGCCTGGGCGACCATCGCGACGAGGGTGCCGACGAAGATGTACGCGTCGGCCCAGGGGCTCCAGGAGAGCGAGGGGAAGGCGGTGAAGAGCCCGCCGACGGCGAGCGTGCCGAGCACGGCGCCGCCCAGCAGCCATCCGCGTTCCTTCCAGGTGGCGAAGCGGACCGCGATGGAGCCGTCCTGCGCCTGCCGGCGGCCGCGGGTCCACTGGCGCCAGCCCCAGACGGCCACGCCGATGACGAGCAGCTGCTTGCCGACGCCGCCGCTGAGGTGGGCGGAGGCGTAGGCGCCCACCAGGATCACCCCGGAGAGCAGCTGCACCGGCCAGGTGAGCACCGAGCGCCGCCAGCCGAGGGCGAGGGCGATCAGGCCGATGGTGTTGCCGAGCATGTCGGACCAGAGGATGTGCTGCCCGAAGGCCGTGAACGCCTCGGCGTTCAGCCAGCTCAGTGCGCTCACTTCGCACGCTCCCCGTGGTCCGCGCCGAGCAGCCGCTCGACGTACTTGGCGATGACGTCGACCTCGAGGTTGACCGGGTCGCCGGGCTGCTTGATGCCGAGCGTGGTCAGCGCCAGCGTGGTGGGGATGAGGCTGATGGTGAAGTGGTCGGCCGCCGCGTCCACGACGGTCAGGCTGACGCCGTCGACGGTGATGGAGCCCTTCTCCACGACGTACCGGGCGAGCTGCGCGGGCAGCGAGACCTTGACGATCTCCCAGTGCTCGGAGGGGATGCGCTCCAGGACCGTTCCCGTGCCGTCGACATGGCCCTGGACGATGTGGCCGCCGAGGCGGGCGCCGACGGCCGTGGGCCGCTCCAGGTTGACGCGGGAGCCGGCGGCGAGCGCGCCGAGGCTGGAGCGCTTCAGGGTCTCGGCCATCACGTCGGCGGTGAACTCCCCGTCCCCGGTCTCGACGACGGTCAGGCAGACGCCGTTGACGGCGATGGAGTCGCCGTGCTTGGCGTCGGCGGTGACGACGGGGCCGCGCAGACGGAAACGTGAGGCGTCGCCGAGGTTCTCGACGGCGGTGACCTCACCCAGTTCTTCGACGATTCCGGTGAACACTCAGGCTCCCTTGGGGACGGTCGCGGTGACGCGCAGGTCGGGTCCGATGCGGTCGGTGGCGGTGACGTCGAGCCGCAACGCTTCGGTGATGGTGGTGATTCCGGCGTCGGCGAGGGCCGCGGGGCCGGCGCCGAGGAGTACGGGTGCGAGATAGCCGACGACCCGGTCGACGGCCCCGGCGGCGACGAAGGAGCCGGCGAGGGCCGGGCCGCCTTCGAGGAGCACCGAGCGGACGCCGCGTCCGTGGAGTTCGGCGAGGAGGCCGTGGACGCCGATGCCGTGCGCGCCTGCGGGGAGCCGGGCGATGTCGACGCCGGGCAGGTGCCGGGTGTCGGCGTCCTCGGCGACGGCGACGAGCGTGGGCGCGGCGTCGTCGAGGACGCGGGCGGTCGGCAGGATCGACGCCCGGCTGTCGAGGACCACGCGCAGCGGCTGGGTGGCCCCCTCGACGCCGCGGACGGCCAGGTGGGGGTCGTCGGCGCGCAGGGTGCCCGCGCCGACGACGACGGCGTCGGACTCGGCGCGCAGCCGGTGGACGTCGGCGCGGGCGGCGGCGGAGGTGATCCAGCGGCTGGTGCCGTCCTCGGCGGCGACGCGGCCGTCGAGGGTCGCGGCGTACTTCCAGGTGACGTGGGGGCGGCCGAGCCGTACGGCGGTGAGCCAGGCCGTGTTGCCGGCCGCCGCCTCGTCCTCCAGCAGCCCCTGCTCGACCCGCACACCGGCGGCGCGCAGGGTGTCGGCACCGCCGCGGGCCTGCGGGTTCGGGTCGGCGACCGCGTACACCACGCGGGCCACACCCGCCTCGATCAGGGCCTGGGCACAGGGGCCGGTGCGGCCCGTGTGGTTGCAGGGTTCGAGGGTGACGTAGGCGGTGCCCCCGCGGGCGCGGTCGCCGGCGGCGCGCAGGGCGCCGACCTCGGCGTGCGGGCCGCCCGCGCGCTCGTGGAAGCCCTCGCCCACGAGGTGTCCCGAGGCGTCGGTGACGACGCACCCGACCACGGGGTTGGGGCTGGTGGAGCCGAGTCCGCGGGCGGCGAGCGCGACGGCTCGGCGCATGGCGGTGGTGTCGGCTGCGGTGGCCACCGGGTCCTCCTGCCTCTTCGGGCACGGACTCCGGGGCCTGTCGATGACGACAGAGAGCGGGGTAACACCTCGAACGCGCGGTCGCCGGGCCGCACGCAGGGCCGTCGAGGACGACGACCCGCGCAGACGGCCGGCGCACCCCGTGAGGGTCGCCCGCCGCGCACTGCCTCCCATCCGGACTTTAACCGTCGGTCCAGGAATTTCACCTGGTCAACCGGCCGCTGGCTGCGGACGGGTCGCGGACTGTAACCGCCGGTTCGGAATTGCACCGACCCCGGAGTGCGCTGCTGCTGATACAGGGCCAGTGTGCCACGTCCCGGGCTGGGCCATGCGGGTGATGGCTATGTCCTGGCTCACATCTTGCCCTCCGGACGCTTTCGTCCCACTGGGCGGACACCGTCGCGCGCACCGCCCCCGCCCCGGCCTCCTCTATTGGTCCAGACCTATTGACGGGGTGGTCTAGTCCTCTTAGGGTCCGTCTCACCTCCGCGGATCGGGCCCGTCGGTGCGCGCACGCCGCCGGGCCAACCCCTGCAGTCAGCAAGCCCGTTGTGCAAGGCCGAAGACCCCTCGGCGACCCGCCGTCCCCGGCGGGGCCGCCGGGGATCCCCATCAGGAGGAACTGACCGTGCAGTCCCCCACCCCTCTGAGAGCCTCGCTGCTCGCGGCCGGCGCCGCCGTCGCCGCGCTGCTCGCGGGATCGCTCTCGGCAGGCGTCTCCCACGCCGCCGACAACAGCTCCTGTCGCCCCGACGGCCTGTACGCCACCCCCGGCGTCGACGTCCCCTACTGCTCCGTCTACGACGAGAACGGCCGCGAGAAGATGGGCGCCGACCACCAGCGCCGCATCATCGGCTACTTCACGAGCTGGCGGACCGGGAAGAACGGGCAGCCCGCGTATCTCGCGTCCGACATCCCGTGGGACAAGATCACCCACATCAACTACGCCTTCGGCCACATCGACGCGGCCAACAAGCTCTCGGTAGGCGCCGACGGCCCGGACAACGCCGCCACGGGCATGACCTGGCCGGGCGTCGCGGGCGCCGAGATGGACCCGTCGCTCCCCTACAAGGGGCATTTCAACCTGCTCAACAAGTTCAAGAAGCAGCACCCGGACGTGAAGACGCTGATCTCGGTCGGCGGCTGGGCGGAGACCGGCGGCTACTTCGACGAGAACGGCAGCCGGGTCGCCTCCGGCGGCTTCTACACGATGGCCACCAACGCCGACGGATCGGTGAACCAGGCCGGCATCGACACCTTCGCCGACTCGGCGGTGGCGTTCGTCAAGAAGTACGGCTTCAACGGCGTCGACATCGACTACGAGTACCCGACGTCGATGAGGGACGCCGGCCACCCGTCCGACTTCCCCGTCTCCAACGCCCGCCGCGCCGGGCTCAACAAGGGCTACGCGGCCCTGATGAAGACCCTGCGGGAGAAGCTCGACCGCGCGGGCGCCGCGGACGGCAGGCACTACATGCTCACCGTCGCCGCCCCCTCCTCCGGCTACCTGCTGCGCGGCATGGAGACGTTCCAGGTCCAGAAGTACCTGGACTACGTCAACATCATGTCCTACGACCTGCACGGCGCCTGGAACGAGTACGCCGGCCCGAACGCCAGCCTCTTCGACGACGGCAGGGACGCCGAGCTGGCGGCGGCCAACGTCTACGGCAGCGCGCAGTACGGGGGCATCGGCTACCTCAACACCGACTGGGCGTACCACTACTTCCGGGGCTCCATGCCGGCCGGCCGCATCAACATCGGCCTGCCGTACTACACCCGCGGTCACAAGAACGTCCAGGGCGGCACCGACGGCCTGTGGGGCAAGGCGGCCGCCACCTCCTGCCCGGCCGGGTCCGGCCTGACCAAGTGCGGTGACGGCGCGGTCGGCATCGACAACCTCTGGCACGACAAGGACGACAACGGCGTCGAGTCCCCCGCGGGCTCGAACCCGATGTGGCACGCCAAGAACCTGGAGAAGGGGATCGTCGGCGACTACGTCACGCAGTACGGGTTCCCGGCCGGCACCCGTCTGACGGGCACCTACGCCCGCAAGTACGACTCCACTCTGGTGGCGCCGTGGCTGTGGAACGCCGAGAAGAAGGTCTTCCTCTCCACCGAGGACGAGCAGTCCGTGGGCACCAAGGCGGACTACGTGGTGGACCGCGGCATCGGCGGCACCATGATCTGGGAACTCGCCGGCGACTACGCGTGGAACGCGGCCAAGGGCCAGTACGAGACCGGTGACACGCTCACCTCGCTGATGTACGACCGGTTCCGCTCCGCCGCCCCCTACGGCGCCAAGAAGTCGAACACGGCCCTGCCGACCGAAGCGGTCGACGTGGACGTGGAGTTCACCGACTTCAAGCTCGGCGACTCCAACTACCCGATCACGCCCAAGCTGCGGATCACCAACAACACCCGGACGGCGCTGCCGGGCGGCACCGAGTTCCGGTTCGACTACGCCACGGCCGCGCCGGCCAACGCCTCGGACCAGTCCGGCTTCGGCACCAAGGTCATCAGCAGCGACCACACCGGCGGCAACGTGGGCGGCCTCAAGGGCGACTTCCACCGGGTCTCCCTGAAACTGCCGGCGTGGCAGTCCCTGGCGCCCGGCGCGAGTGTCGACCTGTCGTTCAACTACTACCTGCCGGTGTCGACCCCCTCCAACTGGACGGTGGCAATCGGCGGGAAGACGTACGCGATCGAGGGCGACCTGGCGCGCGGCACGACCCTCGTCGAGCCGGGCACGGGCGGCGGCACGCCGTCGCCGTCACCCTCGCCGGGCGAGACCGGGGGCACCGGCGGCGGGGGCACCTGCACCGCTCCGGCCTGGTCGGCGTCGAGCCAGTACGGCGGCGGCACGACCGTCTCCCACGCCGGGCACAGCTGGAAGTCCAAGTGGTGGACGACGGGCGAGGAGCCCGGGAAGACCGGTGAGTGGGGGGTGTGGCAGGACCTGGGAGCCTGCTGACCCACCCGCGGGCGGCGCCGTCGGCGCCGCCCGCCACAGCCCGGGCCCGGTGGGTGACGCACCTGCGTCACCCACCGGGCCCGGGCTGTGCCGTGTCCGCGAAGAGGTCGTCCTGGGCCGCCTCCTGCGCCACCAGCAGGGCACCCCTCAGCACGGCGTCGCCGCCGAGGCCGCCCGGCCGGACCTCGGTGCGCAGCGGGGACATCGCGGCGAGGCTCGTCTCCACCCGCGCCGCGAGCTCCGGCCCGCCCGCGTGCCCCACCTCGCCGCCCAGGACCACACAGCCGGGGTCCAGCACCGCGACGACCGCCGCGGCACCGAGGGCCAGGCGGCCGGCGAGTTCGTCGACGAAGGCGGTGTGGCCGCCGGCGACGGCGGCCGCGACCGCCCCGGCCGCGGCCGAGGCCGCGGCCGGGCCGTCCTGCCCGCCGGGCCGCAGGCCGTGCCGCTCGGCGAGCGCGCAGACCGCGGCCGACCCCGCCAGGGAGTGGAAGCCGCCGTCGCAGTCGACGGCGGACGGCGTGCCGCCGGTCCCCGGCACCGGGAGGAAGCCGATCTCGCCGGCTCCCCCTGACGACCCGCGGCGCAGCCGGCCGTCGAGGACGAGACCGGCGCCGACGCCGTGCCCGAGCCACAGGAAGGCGAACGACTCGCGGTCGCTGGCCGCGCCGACGCGCTGCTCGGCGAGGGCCGCCAGATTGGTCTCGTTCTCGACGAGGACCCGGGCCGGCAGCCGGTCCTGGAGGGCGGTCACCAGCCTGCGGTGCCAGGCGGGCAGTCCGGTGGTCTCCCGGAGCTCGCCGCTGGCGGGGTCGATCAGCCCGGGGGCGCCGATGCCGACGCTGTGCAGCCGTGCGGCGCCGGCCCGGGCGACGGTGCGCTCCAGCAGCGCGGCGGCCTGTTCGACGGCGGGCTCGGTGCCGGTGTCGCCGCCGATGGGCAGGGAGGCCCGGGCGAGCGTGGTGCCGAGCAGGTCCGCGACGACGACGGTGACGCTGCGGGTGCGCACGTCGAGCGCGGCGAGATGCGCCCGGTCGGCGACGAGCCCGTAGAGCCGGGCGTTGGGTCCGCGCCGTTCGGCGCCCGCCTCGCCGACGACCCGCACCAGCCCGGACCCCTGGAGGCGCTCCACGAGATCGGCGACCGTGGGCCGCGAGAGTCCGGTCATGGACTTCAGCTGTCCGGCCGTCAACGGGCCCTCCCGCTGGAGCAGCTCCAGGGCGAGGCGGTCGTTGATGGCCCGGGCGGTGCTCGGGGATGCGGGCATGCGGGAATCCTTCCAGACGTCCCGGCGTGCGCCGTGTGCGGTCGGCTCTTCCCGGACTCTATTTATCAGGCAGGCTTCCTGATAGTTTACGTCCCACATTCTCGGGGAGGGGTACATCCATATGCTGAGCGAACCGGCAGCCACGCCGAAGCTCACCGAGCTCAAGCGGGCCCGCATCGCCGTCGCCGTCGTCTTCTGCGTCCACGGCGCGGTCACCGGCAGCTTCGCCACCCGGATCCCCTGGATCCAGGACCACGCCGGGGTCGGCGCAGGCCAGTTGGGGCTGGCACTCGCGTTCCCGGCGCTCGGCGCCTCCGTGGCGATGCCGCTGGCCGCCGCGGTCAGTCACCGCCTCGGCGCCCGCAACGCGCTGCGCGGCCTGCTGGCCCTGTGGACGCTGAGCCTGATGCTGCCGTCGCTCGCGCCGAACCTGCCGGGCCTGTGCCTGGGGCTCTTCGTCTTCGGCGCGACGGCCGGCATGTCCGACGTGGCGATGAACGCGCTGGGCGTCGAGATCGAGAACCGTCTCGACCGGTCGATCATGTCCTCGCTGCACGGAATGTGGAGCGCCGGCGCCCTGATCGGTTCGGCCGTGGGCACGCTCGCCGCCCACCTCGGCACCGACGCGCGCCTGCACCACGCGCTCGCCGCGGCCGCCCTGACGGCGCTCGGGCTGATCGCCTGCCAGGGCGTCCTGGACCTGCGCAGCGCGCCGGACGAGGAGGCGCCGCCGCGCTTCGCGCTGCCGCCGCGCTCGGCCGTGGTCATCGGCGCGGTCGGCTTCTGCGCGGTCTTCGCGGAGGGCGCCAGTCTCGACTGGTCGGCCGTCTACCTGCGGGACGTGATGGACACGTCGGCCGGCCTGGCGGCCGCGTCGACCACCGCGTTCGCCCTGATGATGGCGATCGCCCGGCTGGCGGGCGACCGGATCGTCGACCGGTTCGGACCGGTGCGCACGGTCCGCACGGGCGGGGTGCTGGCGACGGCCGGCGGCCTGCTGGTGGTCGCCGCGCCCCACCCGGCGCTCGCCATGGGCGGTTTCGGGCTGATCGGGCTCGGCGTGGCCGTGGTGGTGCCGCTCGCGTTCGCCGCCGCCGGGCGCAGCGGCCCGAATCCCAGTCAGGCCATCGCCGGTGTCGCCACCATCACCTACACCTCCGGACTGATCGCCCCGTCGGCGATCGGCGCCGTGGCCGACGTGACGAGCCTGGTGGTGTCGTTCGGCCTGGTCACGGTCCTGGCGCTCGGGCTGGTCGTCGGCGCGGGGGTGCTGCGTTCGGCGGGCCGGGAGAGCATGCGGGTCAGCCCTGCGGACGCAGCAGTTCCCGACCGGCGTCCCTGAAGCGCGCACTCCACGGCGCGGGCCGCAGGGTGGCCGCGTCCAGACGCACGAGGACGCGGCTGCCGCGGGCGTACGTCGTGGCGCCGTCGGCGGAGCAGAAGCGGAAGCCGTAGGTGAGACCGGTCGTGCCCAGGCGGTCGAGCCACAGGTGCACGCCGTACCCGCCGGCCCGGGTGACCGGCTGCTCGTAGCCGATGCGCAGTTCCCGCACGGCGTTGCAGGCGTCCTCGGCCGCCGCCCAGTCGCCCTCGTAGCCGAAGCCGCGGTCCGCCCAGTACGCCGCCCAGGCGCGCTCGACGAGCAGCGGGTAGCGGGCGTTGTGCAGCAGGCCCAGGGCGTCGAGGTCGTCGAAGTGGACCTCGACGGGGACCAGGACGCCGGGGGCGGTGGCGGCGGACGGGGACGGGGCGTGGGTGGTCACGGGTGGTACTCCAGAGGCGGTGCCGAGCGGTGGTGCCGGCCGGTGTCGGCCGAAATCGATTCATCCTAAGCAGTCGCTCAGAAGTCCCGGACGCAGGTCCTCCGGCGGTCCCTCCACCGGGGGCCACTACGATGACGCCGATCCTTGACTACTGCACGAAGTGGAGCGGCCCGTGAATCTCGGCGTGCGCTGGACCCTGCACGGCGACGGGCGGACCCCCGCCCCCGGTGCCGTCGTACGACCGGACGAGCGGCTGTCGTGGCCGAGAACCGCCGGTCTCGGGGCCCAGCACGTGGTCGCCATGTTCGGTGCGTCGTTCGTCGCGCCCGTGCTGATGGGCCTCGACCCCAACCTCGCGATCATGATGTCCGGCGTGGCGACGGTGATCTTCCTGCTCGCCACCCGCGGCAAGGTCCCCAGCTACCTCGGCTGCTCGCTCTCCTTCGTCGGGGTGGCCGCCACCATCCGCGCGACCGGCAGCGACAGCGCCACGGTGACCGGCGCGGTCCTGGTGGTCGGCGCCGTGCTGTTCGTCGCCGGACTCGCGGTGCGGCACTTCGGCGCGCGGATCATCCACGCGACGATGCCGCCCGTCGTGACCGGCGCGGTGGTCATGCTGATCGGCTTCAACCTGGCCCCGGTGACCGCCGCCACGTACTGGCCGCAGGACCAGTGGACCGCTCTGCTGGTCATGCTCTTCACCGGGCTCGCCGTGGTGTGCCTGCGCGGCTTCTTCTCACGCGTCGCGATCTTCCTCGGTCTGCTCTTCGGCTACGTCCTCTCCTGGGCGCTGGACCGGATCTTCGGGCAGATCCACTCCCCCGCCGGGGGCGGGGAGGCCGTGGACCACTGGCGCCTCGACCTCTCCGGCGTCGCGCACGCCGACTGGATCGGCCTGCCCTCCTTCCACGCCCCGAGCTTCGAGTGGTCGGCGATCCTGGTCGCCCTCCCCGTGGTCATCGCGCTGATCGCGGAGAACGCCGGACATGTGAAGGCGGTCGGCGAGATGACCGGCGAACCGCTCGACGACAAGCTGGGCACCGCCATCGCGGCCGACGGAGCGGCGTCGATGCTGTCCACCGCCGTCGGCGGGCCGCCGAACACGACGTACTCCGAGAACATCGGCGTCATGGCGGCCACCCGCGTGTACTCCACGGCCGCCTACTGGGCCGCCGCCGGCTTCGCGCTCCTCTTCGGCCTGTGCCCCAAGTTCGGCGCCGTCGTGGCGGCGATCCCGGGCGGCGTGCTGGGCGGCATCACCGTGATCCTCTACGGCATGATCGGCCTGCTCGGCGCCCAGATCTGGATCAACGCCGGGGTGGACCTGCGCAATCCGCTCAACCTGGTCCCCGCGGCGGCGGGCATCATCATCGGCGTCGGCGGCGTCAGCCTGAAGATCACCGACAACTTCGAGCTGGGCGGGATCGCCCTCGGCACGCTCGTCGTCATCACCGGCTACCACGTGCTGCGCGCCTTCGCGCCGGCCCACCTCAAGGAGCCGGCGACGGCGCAGGAGCCCCTGCTCGACGCCGGCACCTCCTCCTACGACGACGACGCCACCCGCTGACGCGCGCCGTACGGCGCGCCTGCCCCCGGGCCGCGCTCCGGACGGCCGCCGGTTCGCGCCCGCGGCGCACCCGTGTTCCGGCGGCGCGGACGTCGCCTGGCACGCCCCCACGGGCCCCGGCGCGGCGCGCTCCGGTGGCGCGGGTCTGCCGACGCGGCCCCGGCGTCCTCCTTTTCGGGGAAGCCCCGGCCCGTCAGCGTGTCCGCGGGCCGGCGCCTGGGACCCTGCCTCCATGGTGCAGAGGGAACAGCTCGCGGTACGGACGGTGCGCGGCCCGGCCGCGCCCGGCACCGGCGGCACGGACACGGCGGCGGACGGCCTGCCGGGGCCGGCGCCGGCCCCGGTGCTCGGCTCCGTGGCCGAGCGGATGCGGGCCTGCGACGCGCGCTGGCCGGCCGCGGACGGCATGGCGGTCTTCAACCGGGTGTACCTCACGGTCACCGAGGAGCTCGCCCGCCGGGTGGCGGGCGGGCACTTCCCCGACCGCCTGGCCGCCGGCACCCTCGGCGCGGTCTTCGCCGAGCGGTACCTCGCGGTGGCCGAGTCCGGCGGGGACGCCCCGCGGCCGCCCGCCTCCTGGCGGCCGCTGCTCCAGTACCGCGGTCACCCCGGTGTCCGGCCGCTCCAGTTCGCGCTCGCCGGGATCAACGCCCACATCGGCTACGACCTGCCGCTCGCCGTCGTGGACACCTGCCGGGCGCTGGGCTGCGCGCCGCCCGCCCTGGAGGACGGGTTCGAGCGCGTCGGGGACCTGCTGGTCCTGCTGGAGGAACGCGTCCGCGAGGACCTGATGCCCGGCCCCGACCTGCTCCAGGTCGCCGATCCGCTGACCCATCTGGTGGGCGCCTGGTCCCTGGAGCGTGCCCGGGAGGGCGCCTGGTCCGCCGCCCGGCTGCTCTGGGGCATGCGGGAACTGCCCGGCCTGGCGGGCGAGTTCGCCGAGCGGCTGGACGCGGGAGTCGGCCTGGTGGGCCGCTGTCTGCTCACGCCCTGCCGCTGAGACGTGCGGGGCCGGGGCCACCCGGCCCCGGGCGTCAGTCCTCCGGCAGTTCGACGGGCGCGATGTCGTCGTAGACGTCGCCGGGGCCCGGGTTGGTCGGGTCGGTCGCGCCACCGAACTGGTGCATCACGCCCCACACGGCGTTGAGGGCGGTCTGCACGGCGCCCTCGGCCCAGCCGGCCGTCCAGGAGATGTCGTCACCGGCCAGGAAGATGCCCCGCTTGTCCTCGGGGAGCCGGTCCTGCATGAAGTGGGTGAACAGCCGCCGCTGGTAGCGGTAGTGGCCCGGGAGGTTGGCCTTGAAGGCACCCATGAAGTACGGCTCGTTCTCCCACGACACCGTGACCGGGTTGCCGATGATGTGGCTGCGGATGTCGACGTCCGGGTAGATCTCGCCCAGGGACTTCAGCATCACCTCCATCCGCTCGTTCGCGGACAGCGGCAGCCACTTCAGGCTGTCGTCGCACCAGGTGTACGACAGGCAGATGACCGCGGGGCGGTCCGGTCCGTCGTCCAGCAGATAGGTGCCGCGGGTCATCCGGTCGGTGAGCGTCATCGACATGGTGTCCCGGCCGGTCCGCGCGTCCTTGTCCAGCCAGAACGGCCGGTCGACGGGCACGAACAGCTTCGAGGACTCCATGTAGTGGGTGCGCTCCATCGCCGTCCAGTGGTCGATGGGGAACAGCGCGTCGTCGCACGCGATCTTCGAGAGCAGCAGCCAGGACTGCGCGGTGAAGACCGCCGCACGGTAGGTGCGGATGTCGCCCGCCGCGTCCGTCACCGTGATCCGGTTGCCGGCGCGGTTCAGGCGGGTGACGGCGGGACGGGGGTCGCCGCCGTGGAGCGAGGAGAGCGAGGTGCCGAGCGGCCAGTGCACGATCTTGGCCGGCTCCCGCTCCCACAGGCGCAGCGGCAGCTGCTGGCTCCCCTCGACGATGCCGCGGTGGTGGTCGTCGGCCTCGGAGTAGACGACCCGCAGGATCTCCAGGATGGAGTTCGGGAAGTCGGTGTCCCACCCTCCGGTGCCGAAGCCGACCTGGCCGAAGATCTCACGGTGCCGGAAGGAGCGGAACGCCTCGGAGTCGCAGAGGAAACCGTAGAAGGTCTGGTTGTCCAGCTTCTCGACGAGCTTCGCCCAGATCTCGCGGATGCGGGGGACGTCGCGCTCGCGCATGGCGCGGTTCATGTCGGAGAAGTCCGCGCCCTCCTCCAGGCAGGTGTTCCAGGCGTCCATCACGTCGCGGTAGACCTGCGGCAGGTCGTCGATGGTCTCCGCGTAGTGCGACTCGCCCTTGAGGTCGACGACGGTGGAGGGCGTCGACGGCGCCAGCGGGTTGGGGAAGGGCCGGGTGGTCAGGCCCACGAGGTCGATGTAGTGCTGGAGCGCGGTCGACGACGGCGGGAAGCGCATCGCGCCCATCTCCGCGGTGAGCTCGCCCTCGCAGCCCTCGAACCCGACCGTGCGCAGCCGGCCGCCGATCCGGTCCGCCTCGTAGACGACGGGCTTCAGGCCCATCTTCATCAGCTCGTAGGCGGCGACGATGCCGGAGAGGCCGCCGCCGATGACCGCGACCTCGCTGCCGTGCTCGGTCGCGGGTATCTGCCCGATGCCCGCCGGGTGGGCGAGGAAGTCGTCGTAGGCGTACGGGAAGTCCGGGCCGAACATGGTGATCGGCGGCTGCTCGTCGCTGTGCTGGACGGCGGTGGTGGGCACCGTGGACGTCATGGGGTACGGACTCCTTGCGCGGAACGATGAAGCGGGGGGAAGCGGGACGGTCAGCTCAGCGAGCCGTACAGACCGGGGCGGCGGTCGCGCAGGTACGGGTTGTTCTCCCGCGAGGCGGCCAGCAGGGCGGGGTCGACCTCGCCCACGACGAGTTCCTCGCCGCGGCCTGCCCGGGTGCGCACCGCGCCGTCGGGGCTCGCCAGCGAGCTCAGCCCGACGAACTCGAACTCGCCCTCGCTGCCGGTCCGGTTGACGTACGCGATGTACATCTGGCTCTCGAAGGCGCGGACCGGGACGAGCGACTCGGCGACGAACTGGAACGGGTGCATCTGCGCGGTCGGCACCAGCAGCAGGTCCGTGCCGGCGAGCGCGTGGGCCCGGACGTTCTCCGGGAACTCGACGTCGTAGCAGATGAGCAGGCCGATGCGGACGCCGTCCAGCTCCGCCTGCACGACCGGCTGGTCCCCCGGGGTGAACCACTGCTGCTCGAAGCAGCCGAAGAGATGGGTCTTGCGGTAGTTGGCCAGACGGGTGCCGTCGGCGCCGATCAGCTGGGCGGAGTTGTGGACCAGCTCGCCGGCCCGCTCCGGGTAGCCGTAGTGGACGGCGATGCCGTGCCGTACGGCGAGGGCGGCGACCGCCTGTGCCCCGGGCCCGTCGGCCGCCTCGGCGAGCACCGGAACATCGTCGCCGATCGCGTAGCCGGTGAGGAACATCTCGGGGGCCACCAGCAGCCGGGCGCCGGCTCCGGCAGCACGGCCCGCGGCCTCGTCGAGCACCTTCAGATTCGCGGAGACGTCACCGGGGACGCCGGAACTCTGGAGCAGGGCGGTGCGCAACGGCGGCATGGGTGACCTCGGACGACGGTACGGGGGAAGGGGAGACGTCCAAAACGGTACGGTCCGCCCTCCCACCACGACAAGGCGCGTCCGTTGCGCGTCGGCGGCCGATCCGTTGCGTCGTGGAAGCCGCCCCCGGCGATTCGTTGCGCGGGCCCGTGACCTCCCGGAGAGGTACCCGGCTGCGACCCCCGGCGGACCGGGCGGGGAGCCCTGCCCGCCGCGCGGCGGAGGCGGGCACCGGCCCGGGGTGCGATGTGCCGCCGCGACCGCACCGGAAGAGTGTGACGTGTTCGCTTCACCTGCGGAAAGGACCGCTCATGAACCGCACCATCACCCGTCGTGCCCGGATCGCCGCGATCGGCGCCGCCCTGCTGATCACCGCCGGCGCCACCGGCTCCGCCGTCGCCTCCGGCGAGGCGGGCGCCACCGGGAAGGCGCCGCGCGACGCCGCGGCGCTCACCGGCTCGGCCAAGCTGTACCGGTCGCTCGGCGACGACATCACCTTCACCTTCGACGCCCGGCTGGCGGCCGAGCACAACGACGACCCGACCAGGGCGACCGGCACCTTCCGCTTCAGCCACTACCTCGACGGCGAGGGCGCCTGGGCGGAGGCGGAGGTGGACTGCCTGCTCACCGGCGGAAAGGTGGCCGTCGTGTCCGGCGTGATCACCAGGAGCGACCTGGAGGGCGCCGAGGGCCGGCGGGTGGGCATCACCGTGCACGACCTGGGCGGCAAGGACCGCCTGGGCTACAGCTGGGCGTCCACCGGCAGCCCGGTCGAGCAGGGCGACATCCCCCCGTGCGTGGGCTCCGCACCGTTCGAGATGGTGAAGCACGGCACGGGCGACTTCCGGGTGCTGCCGTGGAAGCCGGCGCTCTGACTCGGAGGGTGCGCGGCCCGCGCCCGGCAGGTGTGCCGGGTGCGGGCCGCGGCGCCCTGTTCGGGCGGGCGAGGCAGCGCGGTGCAGGCGGGGAAGGGTGCGCGGTTCAGGCGGGGGAGGCCGCGCGGTTCGGCCGGTGAGGCCGCGCGGTTCAGGCGGGTGAGGTCGCGCGGTTCGGCCGGTGAGGCCGCGCGGTTCAGGCGGGTGAGCCGGAGGAGAAGCGCCGCAGCAGCGGCGAGAGCACCAGCACCGACTTGGTGCGCTCGACGAACGGCTCGCCCGCGATCCGCTCCAGCACCCGCTCGAAGTGCCGCATGTCGGAGGAGAAGACTTGGACGAGGGCGTCCGCGTCACCGGTGACGGTCGACGCGGACACCACCTCCGGGTAGCGCTCCAGACCGCGGCGGATGTCGTCGGGCGAGGTGTTGTGCCGGCAGAAGATCTCGACGAACCCCTCGGTCTCCCAGCCGAGCGCCGCCGGGTCCACCCGCACGGTGAATCCGGTGATGGCCCCCTCCGCGCGGAGCCGGTCCACCCGGCGCTTGACCGCCGGGGCCGACAGCCCGACGATCTGGCCGATGTCGGCGTAGGAGCGGCGGGCGTCCTCGGCGAGGGCGTGGACGATGCGTTCGTCGAGATCGTTCAGTCGCACTGCGGGTGGGTCACTTCTCTGCTGAGACCAGTCGGGAGCGGCGGTAGCCGTACAGGAAGTAGAACACGAGGCCCGCGGCCATCCAGCCACCGAAGACCGCCCATGTCACGCCCGGCAGGCTGACCATCATCCAGGCGCAGAAGAGGAATCCGAGCACCGGCGTCACGGGGAAGAGCGCCACCCGGAAGGTGCGCGGCATGTCCGGCCGGGTGCGGCGCAGGATGACGACGGCCACGTTGACCAGCGCGAACGCGAAGAGGGTGCCGATGCTGGTGGCGTTGGCCAGCTCCCCCAGCGGGATGAAGGCGGCCAGCGCGCCGCAGAAGAGGGAGACGATCACCGTGTTGGCCCGCGGCGCGCCCGTCCGCGCGTCCACGCGGGCGAACACCTTCGGGACGAGCCCGTCGCGGGACATCGCGAAGAGGATGCGGGTCTGCCCGTACAGCACCGCGAAGACGACGCTGGCGATGGCGACGACGGCGCCCGCGGCGAGTACCACGCTCCAGAAGCTGTGCCCGGTGACGTCCTGCATGATCCGGGCCAGCGCGGCCTCGGTGCCCTCGAAGTCCTGCCACGGCATGGCGCCCACGGCGACGAGCGCGACGAGGCAGTACAGGACGGTGACGATCAGCAGCGACAGCATGATCGCGCGGGGCAGGTCCCGCTTGGGGTTCTTCGCCTCCTCACCGGCGGTCGACGCGGCGTCGAAGCCGATGTACGAGAAGAACAGGGTCGCGGCGGCGGCGCTGATGCCGGTGATGCCCAGGGGGGCGAGGGGGGTGTAGTTGCCGGCCTTGATGCCGAGGAAGCCGATGGCGCAGAAGAGCAGCAGCGTCGCGATCTTCACCGCGACCATGACGGTGTTGATGCGGGCGCTCTCCTTGGCGCCGCCCATGAGGAACACCATGGCGAGCAGCACGACCACGAGCGCGGGCAGATTGATCAGGCCGCCCTCGCCCAGCGGGGCGGAGACCGAGGCGGGGATGGTGACGCCGAGCGTCCCGTCGAGCAGTTCGTTCAGGTACTCGCCCCAGCCGACCGCGACCGCGGCGACGGAGACCCCGTACTCCAGGACCAGACACCAGCCGCAGATCCAGGCCACGAGCTCGCCCATGGTCGCGTACGAGTACGAGTACGACGAGCCGGAGACCGGGATGGACCCGGCGAGCTCCGCGTACGACAGGGCCGAGAACAGCGCGGTGAGGCCCGCGAGCACGAACGAGACGGCGACGGCGGGGCCCGCGAGCGGGGTGGCCTCGCCGAGGACGACGAAGATCCCGGTGCCGAGAGTGGCGCCGATGCTGATCATCGTCAGCTGCCACATCGACAGCGAGCGGCGCAGCGCGCCGCCCTCGCCCTGGCCGCCCTCGGCCACCAGCCGGTCGACGGGCTTGCGCCGCATGAGGCGCGCACCGATCCCCTGGCCCGGTGAGGGCGCTGAGGACGGATCGCTCACGGGCGGGGCTGCGCCGTGATCCAGCACGGGGACTCCTTCATCGATGCGGTCGGTGAGGGAGACCCACGGCGGCCGGCGCACGCCGGAGAGGGCCGCGCAGGGGGACAGACCGCCGAGCAGACGGTCACCGCCACTCCTGGTACGAGGCCCGAGCCTACGAGTACGCAGGTCACGGCCGTAATGCACCATTATTGCTCATGGGCGGACGATCATTGCGCGTCGGCCCGGGAAGCGGGGAAACATTGCGCCCGGCCGCACGGGAACGCCGTCCGGGCCCACCCGGGCACCCCGGGCGCCCTCCCCGGACCGCCGGAGGACGGGCCCGGTGATAAACGGTCGGCGGCTGGGTAGACGACGCGTGATGAACGCTCAGCCGCAGCACATGGTGCTCCAGGAATCACCGCCCGAGCGGACGGGCGGCGCGGGCGCGCGCAGCGCGACCGCCGCCTTCCTGACCCAGCACTGCCCGTGGGCGGATCCGGATGCGGTGCTGCTCGTCGTCTCCGAGCTCGTCTCCAACGCGGCCCGGCACACGGCGGGCTGGTGGCGTCTGCGGCTGACCGCCGGATCGGACACGCTCGTCGTGGAGATGGACGACTCCAGCTCCGAGCTCCCGGTCGCCCGTCAGCCGGATCTCGCGGGCGGAGGCGGATTCGGCTGGCACATGGTGCAGCGGCTGGCGGGCCGCGTCGAGGTGAGCCCGCAGCCCCACGGCAAGCGGGTCCGGGCGGCCTGGATGCGTCCGGCTCCCGCGGCCTGCTGAGCCTTCTTCACCTTTCCTAGTGGCGCCTGGCGGCTTCCTCTCCCCCGGCTTCTGCCGAACCCCTCCCCGGACCCGGCGTCTGCCGGACCCCCTGGGCCCGGCTCCTGCCGAAGCACTCCCCCGGCCCCCCATGGACGACTCGTCCGACCATGCCGCCGTGCCGCTCTCCGACCGCCTCGGCGCCCCCGACGCGGACCTGGAGATCGCGGAGAACGTGCAGGCGCTCAAGCCGATGATCGAGGGCCTCGACGAACGCGACCGCAGGATCCTCCAGATGCGGTTCGGCGACGAGATGACGCAGTCCGAGATCGGCGAGGCCCTCGCGCAGCCGACCGGTGATCCGGGACAGCAGCCGGGAGACGTGCATCTGCGAGACGCCGAGGGCCTCGCCGATCTCGGACTGCGTCATCTCGTCGCCGAACCGCATCTGGAGGATCCTGCGGTCGCGTTCGTCGAGGCCCTCGATCATCGGCTTGAGCGCCTGCACGTTCTCCGCGATCTCCAGGTCCGCGTCGGGGGCGCCGAGGCGGTCGGAGAGCGGCACGGCGGCATGGTCGGACGAGTCGTCCATGGGCATGTCGATGGAGCCGGCCGTGTAGCCGTTGCTCGCGACGACGCCCTCGATGACCTCGTCCTCATCGATCCCGAGGTGCTCGGCGAGCTCCGCGGTGGTCGGCGCGTGGTCGAGCTTCTGCGAGAGTTCGTCCACCGCCTTGGCGAGGTCGATCCGCAGCTCCTGGAGCCTGCGCGGCACATGGACCGCCCAGCTCGTGTCGCGGAAGAAGCGCTTGATCTCGCCCACGATGTACGGGACGGCGAAGGTGGCGAACTCGACCTCGCGGCTGAGTTCGAAGCGGTCGATCGCCTTGATCAGGCCGATGGTTCCGACCTGGACGATGTCCTCCATCTGTTCCGCGCGGTTGCGGAAGCGGCCGGCCGCGTACTTCACCAGCGCCAGGTTGAGCTCGATGAGGGTGTTGCGGACGTACTGGTACTCGTGGGTCCCCTCCTCGAGACTGCTCAGCCTCGCGAAGAAGACCTTGGAGATCTCCCGGGCGTCCTTCGGTGCGACCTCCCCCGGGTTCTGCACGTCCGGAAGGTCGAGCTCCCCCAGCTGCGGGCGCTGCGCCACTGTAGACGTACGTTCGGTCTGGACCGCGCTCGCCGTGGACACGTTCATCCTCCCCTACTCCGATGTCACTGCGAAGGCGCGCCTACCCCCGAAGCACCCTCCCATGCCGACGAAGTCCAAAGAATCTCGGATTTCTTTTCCGGCAGCCGCCGGGGCGTCGCGTTGCGCCCGGCGCGGGGGGCACGACGGCCGCCGCCCGGCCCGCGCGGGAAGTCCGCGGGGGACCGGGCGGCGGTGGCGGACGGGACGTCAGCTCCAGCTGGCGTGGAGCGGCTTGCCCTCCGCGTAGCCCGCGGCGCTCTGCACGCCGACGACGGCGTTCTCGGCGAACTCCGCGAGCGAGCCGGCCCCCGCGTAGGTGCAGGAGGAACGGACGCCCGCGATGATCGAGTCGATGAGGTCCTCGACACCGGGCCGCGCAGGGTCGAGGAACATCCGGGAGTGGGAGATGCCCTCCTCGAACAGGGCCTTGCGGGCGCGGTCGTAGGACGACTCCTCGCTGGTGCGGTTGCGCACCGCGCGGGCCGACGCCATGCCGAAGGACTCCTTGTAGAGCCGGCCGTCCGCGGCCTGCTGGAGGTCGCCGGGGGACTCGTAGGTGCCGGCGAACCAGGACCCGATCATCACGTTGGACGCGCCGGCGGCCAGGGCCATGGCCACGTCGCGCGGGTGGCGCACGCCGCCGTCGGCCCAGACGTGCTTGCCGTACTTCTTCGCCTCGGCGGCGCACTCCAGCACGGCGGAGAACTGGGGGCGGCCGACGCCGGTCATCATGCGGGTGGTGCACATGGCACCCGGTCCCACACCGACCTTGATGATGTCGGCGCCCGCCTCGACGAGGTCGCGGACGCCTTCGGCGGCCACGATGTTGCCCGCCACGATCGGCACCGAGGGGTCCAGACCCCGTACGGCGCGGACGGCGCCGATCATCGACTCCTGGTGGCCGTGCGCGGTGTCGACGACGAGCGTGTCGACACCCGCGTCGAGCAACTGCTTGGCCTTGCCCGCGACATCGCCGTTGATCCCGACCGCGGCGGCGACGCGGAGCCTGCCCCGGGCGTCGACCGCGGGCGAGTAGAGGGTGGCGCGCAGCGCGCCCTTGCGGGTCAGCACACCGGCCAGCCGGCCGTCCGCGTCGACGGCGGGCGCGTAGCGGCGGTTGGCGTTGTCGAGGGTGGTGAACGCCTCGCGCGGGTCGATGTCCGCGTCGAGCAGCAGCAGGTCACGGGACATCACCTCGGACAGCTGCGTGAAGCGGTCCACGCCGGCGAGGTCGTGGTCGGTGACGATGCCGACGGGGCGCTGGTCCGCGTCGACGACGACGCCGGCGCCGTGCGCGCGCTTCGGCAGCAGGGACAGGGCGTCCGCGACGGTCTGGTGGGGGGCGAGGACGATCGGGGTGTCGAGCACGTGGTGGCGCGACTTGACCCATGCGATGACGTCGGTGACCACGTCGATCGGAATGTCCTGGGGGATCACCACGAGACCGCCGCGGCGGGCGACGGTCTCGGCCATCCGGCGGCCGGCGATGGCCGTCATGTTGGCGACCACCAGCGGGACGGTCGTGCCGGTGCCGTCGGGGGACGAGAGGTCCACACCCAGTCGGGAGCCCACGGCCGAACGCCGCGGCACCATGAACACATCGTCGTACGTCAGGTCGTACAGCGGCTTCTGGTCATTGAGAAAACGCACGTGCTGAACATCCCAGTCGATCGGAGTTGGCCCCCCGACGACGCAGCCGGAGGAAAACGCACGTACTTCATTCTCCCATGCGGGGGCCTCCGTCATGCCCCGGCGAAAGCTCCAGTCCCCGCGGCCGCGCCCGAGCGGATCCTCCAAACGGCGGCCGCCGTGAACACCGGGGCCCCTCGGTACCACCGGTACCGAGGGGCCCCTGGGACCCTTGCCGCGGCGCACGGGCGCGCTCCCACGGCGCCCGTCGCCGCGCGGGTCAGTCGTCCGGGTCGGCGCGCTCCAGCGCGGGCCGCGGGCCCGGCTGGGCCGCGAGCAGCAGATCGGCAGCCGCGGTGTCCGTCACGAGGCTGGTGACCAGCCCGGAGCGGAGCACCGCCCCGATGGCCTCGGCCTTGCGCTGGCCGCCGGCGATGGCCACGACCTCGGGGATGCGCCGCAGGCGGTCGGCCTCGACCGTGATGCAGCGCTCGCCCAGATCGCGCCCGACACGGCGGCCGTCGGTGTCGAAGAGGTGCGCCGACATCTCGGCCGCGACGCCCAGCGAGGCGTAGTGGGCCCGCTCCTCGTCGGAGAGCATGTCGTGCACCGTGGAGATGCCCGGCTCCCAGGACCCGATGGACACGCAGGCGACGGTGACCTTGTCGAAGTATTCGAAGGCCCGCGCGATCCCCGTCTGGTGCCGCAGCGCGGCGGCCGTGGCCGGGTCCGGCAGCAGCATCGGCGCGTAGATGGGGTGGGCCTCGCCGCCCGAGACCTGCGCCGCCCGCCGGACCGCCTCGACCGAGCCGCGCTCCGCGGTGCCGGCGTCGTACACACCGGTGAGCTGGACGACCGTGCAGGGCGGCAGCCGGTCCAGCGCGGCCGCCATGTGGATGGTCGAGCGCCCCCAGGCCAGGCCGAGGACGTCGCCTTCCGCCACCAGCTCGCCCAGCAGGTCGGCCGCCACCTCGCCGAGGTTCTCCGGGTCGGGCGACTCGTCGGCGTCCGCCGGGGACTCGACGACGACCGCGTGCCGCAGGCCGAAGTGGGCGCGCAGCGCGTCGGAGCGCTCGGCGTCCAGCTCGGCGGGCACCCGGATCTCGATGCGCACGAGATCGCGCTCCAGCGCGGTCTCCAGGACTCTCGCGACCTTGAAGCGGCTGACGCCGAACTCCTCCGCGATCTGGATCTTGGACTTGCCCTCCAGGTAGAAGCGGCGGGCCATGGCCGCCGCCTGCACCAGCTCAGCGGGTCCCATCCGCAGGGCGGACCGTCCCGCCGGCCTAGCAGTCACCGCGATCTCCTCACTGCTGTACACATGCACACACTCCCCGGACCCGCCATCCTGTCAGATGGTCCGGTCCTTGATCAGCCCTGCCGGGCCAACATCGGTTGAACAAGCACAGCCGCCGGGGCCCCGGCGTCAGTGGGCGCAGGCCCAGGGCGCCGACGCGGTCACCGCGGCCGCCTGGTCGCGCAGCATCCGCACGGCGGCCGCCGGGTCGTCCGCGGTGTAGACCGCCGAGCCGGCCACGAAGACATCGGCGCCCGCCTCCGCGCACCGCTCGATGGTGGAGGCCGACACTCCCCCGTCGACCTGCAGCCAGAGCTCCAGTCCGTGCTTGGAGATCAGCTCCCGGGTGCGCCGGATCTTCGGCAGCATGATGTCCAGGAACGCCTGGCCGCCGAATCCGGGCTCCACGGTCATGATCAGCAGCATGTCGAGCTCGGACAGCAGGTCCTCGTACGGCTCGATCGGGGTGGCGGGCTTGAGCGCCATCGACGCCCGCGCGCCCTTGGCCCGGATCTCGCGGGCGAGCCGCACGGGGGCGGCGGCGGCCTCGGCGTGGAAGGTGACGGAGCCGGCGCCCGCCTCGACGTACCGCGGCGCCCAGTGGTCGGGGTTCTCGATCATCAGATGGCAGTCCAGCGGGGTGTCCGTGGCCCGGGCCAGCGACTCGACGACCGGCACGCCCAGGGTCAGGTTGGGCACGAAGTGATTGTCCATCACGTCGACATGGAGCCAGTCGGCACCCTCGACGGCCTTCGCCTCCTCCGCCAGGCGCGAGAAGTCTGCGGAGAGGATACTGGGACTGATCTGAACGGCCATGTGCCAAGCCTGCCACGTTCCGGGCCACTTCCCCTCCCCGGGACGGTATCCGGTACGGACCAGGGCCGCTCGGTTCCCGACAGCTCACCGCAATACCGGCCATTCGACCGGCCGTCGGCACGTCCCCCGCCGGTGCCGCCGCCCTCCGGGTGCGGCGCCGGGGCACGCGCCCGGCCGCGGGCCCTGGGAGCGGCATGACGGACGCACCGCACGGCACCCCGCAGCCCCCGTCGCGCAGGGGCGTGGCGCACCTCGTCTGCGGGCCGCGCAGCAAATGGGTCGTGCTGATCGTCTGGATCGCGGTGATCCTGCTGGCCTTCCCGCTGGCCCAGAAGCTCGGTGACGCCCAGGACAACGACGCCTCGTCCTGGCTGCCCGGCAGTGCGGAGTCGACGCAAGTCCTCCACGAGGCCGAGGGATTCCGCCCCGAGGTGATCCCGGCGGTCGTGGTCTGGGCGCGGGACGGCGGCCTGACCCCCGCCGACCGGGCGCGGATCGCCGAGGACGCCGCACGGATCCGCCTGCTCGACGACCACGGGCTGCGCGGCGACGAGACGCGCGGTCCCGTCCTCGACCGGCCCGGCGACCCGCGCGCGGCCCAGCTCTACGTGCCGATCACCATGGACGAGAAGGGCTGGGAGCGGATCGGTCCGGCCGTCGACTCGCTCCGGGAGATCACCGGCACGGGTGCGGCGGGCCTCGCGGTGCACATCACCGGGCCCGGCGGCACGTCGGCGGACTTCTCCGAGGCGTTCGAGGGCATCGACTCGACACTTCTGCTCGCCGCGCTCGGCGTCGTCGTGGTGGCGCTGCTGATCACCTACCGCAGCCCCACCCTGCTGCTGGTGCCGGTGTTCGCGGTGATCGGCGCGCTGTTCGCCGCGCAGGCGGTGATCTATGCGCTGGCGACCCACACCGGCCTGACCGTCAACGGGCAGAGCGCCGGCATCCTGACCGTGCTCGTCTTCGGCGCGGGCACGGACTACGCCCTGCTTCTCGTCGCCCGCTACCGCGAGGAGCTGCGCCGGCACGAGGACCGGCACGAGGCGATGGCCCAGGCCCTGCACCGGGCCGGGCCCGCCGTGCTCGCGAGCGGAGCCACGGTGGTGCTCGGGATGCTGGTGCTGCTGGTGGCCGAGATGAACTCGACCCGCGGCCTGGGCCCCGTCGCCGCGATCGGCGTCGGGGTGGCCCTGGTCGCGATGCTGACGCTGTTCCCGGCCCTGCTGGTGCTCTTCGGGCGCTGGGTCTTCTGGCCGGTGATCCCGCACACCGGATCGCCCGAGCCGACCGAACGAGGTGTGTGGGCGCGCACCGGCGCCCGGATCGCCCGCCGGCCCCGGGCGGTGTGGACCGGGACCGCTCTCGCCCTCGCCGTCCTCGCGCTGGGTCTGACCCAGCTGCGGGCCGAGGGCATCGACAACGCCGACGCGTTCACCGGGAAGCCCGACTCGATCACCGGGCAGGAGGTCCAGGCCCGGTACTTCCCGGCGGGGAGCGGAGATCCGCTGGTGGTCGTCGCCGACGCCGGGCGGGCGCGGGAGGCCGGCGCGGCGGTGGCGCGCACGGAGGGGGTCGTGCCGGGCTCGCTCACGGTGCCGCCCGGGACGGCGCCGCTGCACGAGGGGCGGGTGCTGTTCGAGGCGACGCTGACGGATCCGGCGGACAGCCAGGCGGCGCGGGACACCGTCGAGCGGGTCCGGGACGCGGTGCACGCGGTGCCGGACGCCGACGCCAGGGTGGGCGGCGGGTCCGCCGCCCTGCTGGACATGGACGAGGCGACCACGCACGACAATCTGCTGATCATCCCGTTGGTGCTGCTCGTGGTGCTGCTGGTGCTGATGGTCCTGCTGCGGTCGCTGGTCGCGCCGCTGCTGCTGATCGGCACGGTGGTGCTGTCGTTCGCCGCCGCGCTCGGGATGAGTGCGCTCGCGTTCCGGTTCGTCTTCGACTACGCCGGGGAGTCGACCGACTTCCCGCTGTTCGTCTTCGTCTTCCTGGTCGCCCTGGGCATCGACTACAACATCTTCCTCACGACCCGGGTCCGCGAGGAGGCGCGGGTGCACGGCACCCGCCAGGGGGTGCTCACCGGGCTGGCCGCGACCGGAGCGGTGATCACCTCGGCGGGCCTGGTGCTCGCCGGGACCTTCGCCGCCCTCGGGACCCTGCCGATGGTCGCGTTCGCCGAGATCGGCTTCGCGGTGGCGCTCGGGGTGCTGCTGGACACCTTCGTGGTCCGCTCGGTGCTGGTGACGTCGCTCTTCCTGGACGTGGGCGACCGGGTCTGGTGGCCGCACCGGATGGCCCGCGGCCCGGCGGGCCCCGCCTCCGGCCCGACCCCGCCCGGCTCGCCGGGCTCCGGCCCGCCCCCGCGCGGCTCGTCCGTACCAGGCTTGTGACAAGGGTGCCGCCGCGTCCGGATGCGGCGCATGCACCGGGGTGCTCCCCGTGGAATCGGTGCCCAGTCCCTGCGCGGGCCATGGATTTCGCGGCAATCGACACGAGACGCAGGGGAGTTCACGCGCCGTGTCGGCGCGAGAACCGGTTGGCCGACGCCGGGAAGGCGTGGCATCCTCTCCGGGTTCCCTGCTGACGGGGGATCAAGAACGGGGGCGGGCCATGGGGTACACCATTCCTGAAGGCGTCGACACGATGCTGGACGTCGTGGGCGTGGGGTGGCCGAACGTCGACGAGGACGCGTACCGCGACATGGCGGACGCGCTGCGGGAGTTCGCGGACGACGCGGACGACGACGCGGGCTCGGCGCACGGCCACATCCAGCGGCTGCTGTCGACGGGGCAGAGCGAGTCGCTGACGGCGCTGGACAAGCACTGGCAGAAGGTGCAGAAGAAGAACAAGGACCTGGCGGGCGCGGCGCGGATCATCGCCGGGGCGCTGGACCGGGTCGCGGACATCATCGTGGCGCGCAAGATCGCCGCGGTCGGCGAACTGGCCGACCTGTGCGCGACGGTGGGCATCGCGCTGGCGGCGGCTCCCTTCACCGCCGGACTCACCGCGCTGCTGGCGGGCGGGAAGATCGTCGCGACGCGGATCGCGTTCAAGAAGATCCTCAAGGAGATGGCGGAGGCCGCCGTCTCCGAGATCGTCGCCGTGCTCACCCAGCCCGCGGTGGCGGCACTGGAGAGCGGCTCACCCAGCCCGCGGTGGCGGCACTGGAGAGCGTCTGGGCGTCGTCGGCGAGCTGGCGTGCCTCGGTCTCCAGCAGCCGCATGCGCTCCGGCTCGGCGTGCCTCGGTCTCCAGCAGCCGCATGCGCTCCGGTGGCGGAGGGGCGGCAACGGCGGCGGGCGCCCGATGCAGCCGCAGCCGGACTGGCACGGCAGGAGCGCCGGGCGGATGCGCCACCACCGGCGCGACGCCCTGGACGTCTCCGGGCTCGACGAGCCGGAGCGCATGCGGCTGCTGGAGACCGAGGCACGCCAGCTCGCCGACGACGCCCAGAAGGCGACCGGACAGACCCCCGAGGGCAAGGACCGCATCCGGTCGGGCTGCGCGGGGTCGCTGTCCCACGGCGACGTCATCACCTCCCACACCAGCTCGCAGGGGCGCCACGGACAGGCGTACCCGGACACCCATCCGTCGTTGAAGGAGCTGTACGACGACGTGCAGGCGCGGTCCGACCGCGACGGCACCCCCCTCGGCCGAGGGCACGGGAGGTGCGCGGAAGTATCCTTGGTCTCCGACCGGTTGCACGAACTCGGGCGCACCCGGGACATATCGAGCCTCGACGACGCCCGCGACGCACTGGCCGGAAGCAAGATCCACACCGTGGCCATCGGCGAACAGTTCGACAACGACGGCAACAAGGTGGCGCACGGCGGCTACCTCCCGCCCTGCCGCAGTTGCGGGCCGGTGATGGACGCCCTGGGAGTCGGTCTGCACAGCTGACCGTCCGACCAACCGATTCCCCCAGCGAGGAGCACCATGAGACGACCCACCGCCCCCCGGAGCGAGATCGACGCCTGGCTGTCGGCCCACGGCTGGCACGCCGGCCGGGAGGACGAACCGGAGAACGCGGCGAAGGCCGGCGAACTGATCGGCCTGCGTGTCCGGGGCTCCGCGGAACAGGGCTTCCCCCTGGAGCCGTGGGACGAGGTGCGCCGCTTCGTGGCGTCCTTCGTCGGCCTGGAGTTCCCCATGCCCAGGGCACCGGAGCGCGTCTTCCGGGCGAACCCCACCTTCGGGTACACGGGCGACGCCGAGGACATCACCGAACTGGCGGAGAACCTGGGGCAGCGGCTCTTCCCGGTCGGCTGGGAGTCGACCGAGAACGGCATCGTGCTGCTGGACGACACCGGGCGCTTCTTCTACCTGCACCACACCGGGCCCTACTTCCTCGGGGCCGACGAGACCCAGGCCCTGTCCAGCCTGATGACCGGGGACCAGGAAGACGCGGAGGGACACTTTGTCTGACCTCGTGCCGGGCGTGGCCGCCTCCCTGATCGTCCAGGGGACGATCGTCAGCCACACCAATCTGACCGGGGACGAGTCCCCCCGGCTCCACCCCGCCGTGCAGGGGTTCCTCGACGCGCTGCCCCCCGGGCTGCGGGAGCCGTTCATCGGCTACTGCGCCGAATCCGCCCTCGTCTCCGACCAGTTGTGGGGCCTGGACGAGCAGCGCACGGACGGCGGCACCACCTCCCTCGACGAGGCGCGCGAGCACTTCGCGGGCTCGGCCCTCATGGCGAGGAAGATCCGCGAGCACGGCGATCCGGAGCACGGCGCCCCCGCGCCCGTCTGCCGGTCCTGCACCGCGCTGCTCGACGAACTCGGCGTGGACGTCATCGGCTCATGACCACGCACACCGACGCGCTCACGGCCGCCGGCTGGTACGAGGGACGGGATGCCGGTGCCAGCGCCCTGTCCGCGGCGCTCACGGCGGCGGCGGTCCTCCCGTCCGTCACCGGCGCACGCGGCTGGACGCTCTTCCCCGCCGCCCGTCAGGCGCTGCGGGAGTTCCACGGGCTCACGCTCGTCCCCGGCACGGCGGGCACCGAGGTCGCGGCGACGGGCTGCGTCGTCGACCCCTCGGAGGCGCTGCACGCGGTGCGCGCCCTCGCCGCGCTCGGCGAGGAACTCGGGGAGGACGTCTTCCCGCTCGGCCGCACGGACGCGGACGGGGCGCTCGGGGTCTCGGAGTCGGGCGGCCTGCTCTGCGTCGACCACGGCGGCCGGTGGGTGCTCGGCGACTCGGTGGCGGACGGGCTCCGTGCGCTGACCACGGGACGGGCGCCGCGCCGTGTCGTGCCCCGCCGATGGGTGTGGGAGGCACCCGCCACCCACGAGGACGCGCTGGAGAACGCGGTGCGCACGGCGCTGGCCGGTGTCTACGTCCTGCACCACCGGCAGCTCTACGGCGCGCGGAAGCTGGGCCTGACGGCCACGTCCCTGCGCGGGATCGGCGCCGAGGTCCTGTCCGGCTCGGTGCCCCTGCCGGCCGGCTCCCTTCAGGAGATCGCCACCCCGCTGACGGCCGGGATGCGGGAGCTGCTCGACGCCGGGGGCGTGCCCGTGCAGGGCTGCGCGCTGACCCTGACC
Organism: Streptomyces sp. T39; assembly: GCF_008042045.1. Taxonomy (GTDB): domain Bacteria; phylum Actinomycetota; class Actinomycetes; order Streptomycetales; family Streptomycetaceae; genus Streptomyces. The sequence continues at coordinate 889,937 of NZ_RDBP01000037.1, read as the reverse complement.
GCGAGCGCGCCCCGGGGTACCGGGGCCCCGTACTCCTCGGTGCGCTGTTCCGTGCGCGTCGGCCACTCGGCGGTGGCGCCCGCGGCGGCGGAGCTCTCCCTGCTGGCGGGCCCCGGCACGGTCCACGGACGGGCCGACGGCCTCGTCCGCGCCTGCGTCCGCGACCTGACCCGCTACACGGGCGCGCAGACGGCCGCCGGCGCGGCCCACGCCCCGGCCTGAACGCCACCGCCGCCGGACGCCTCACCGGCAGGGCGGAGCGCCTCCTCCGCCCGGAGCCGGCCGCCGCGGGCGCCGCAGCCCGCCCCCACGACCGTGCCGCGCCCCGGCACGTGACGCCCCGGCGCGGCCCCCGCGAAGCATCCGCAGGCGGTCCCGGTCCTCGGCCACGCACCCCGAGGACCCCGGCGCGTGACGCCCGGACTCCACCCCGCGAAGCATCCGCGGGCGGTCCCGCGCCTCGGCGGCGCGCCCCGAGGACCCCGGCGCGTGACGCCCCGGCGCGGCCCCACAGCGCATCCCCGCGGAAGGCCGCCGACGGGCGGGCCCGCGCGCTCAGGCGGTGCGGCGGAGCAGCGCGAGGTACATCGCGTCGGTGCCGTGCAGATGCGGCCACAGCTGCACATCGGGGCCGTCGCCGAGCGCCGGGACCCCGGGCATCAGCGGCCGGGCGTCGATCCACTCGGCGGACACCGCCGGTCCGCCGCGCCCGCGCAGCACGTCGTCCACGACGACCCGGGTCTCCGCGAGATGCGGGGAGCACGTCGCGTACCCCACGACGCCGCCGACGCGCACCGCCCGCATCGCCTCGCGCAGCAGCCCGCGCTGGAGCGGGGCGAAGCCGTCGAGGTCCTCGGGCCGGCGCCGCCAGCGGGCCTCGGGGCGGCGGCGGAGCGCGCCCAGGCCGGAGCAGGGAACGTCGACGAGCACCCGGTCGAAGACGCCCTCCCGCCACGGCGGGCGGGTGCCGTCGGCTGCGACGACCTGGTAGGGGCCGGGGTTGCCCGCCAGTGCCCGTCCCACCAGCCGGGCGCGGTGCGGCTGCTTCTCCGAGGCGAGCAGTGCGGCGCCCCGCTCCGCGGCCAGTGCGGCGAGCAGCGCCGCCTTGCCGCCGGGGCCGGCGCAGCCGTCCAGCCAGCGCCGGTCGGGACCTTCGAGGGGCGCCGCCGCCAGGGCCAGCGCCACCAGCTGGCTGCCCTCGTCCTGCACGCCCGCACGGCCTTCCCGGACGGCCTCGATCGCACCGGGCTCACCGCCCTCGGCGAGGCGCACCGCGTACGGCGACCAGCGGCCCGGCAGCACGGACTCCTCGCCGAGCAGGTCCACCAGCTCGCCGGGCGTGGCACGGCCCGGGCGGGCGACGAGGGTGACCTCGGGGCGCTCGTTGTCCGCCTCCAGCAGGTCCTCGATCCCCGCGCGGCCGCCGCCGAGCGCGTCCCAGAGCGCCGAGACGATCCACCGCGGGTGGGAGTGGACGACGGCGAGGTGGTCCTCGGCGTCGTCCTCGTACGGGGGCGCGACGCGCTGCACCCAGGTGTCGAGTTCGTCCTGGGAGATCTTGCGCAGCACGGCGTTGACGAACTTGGCCCGGCCGTCGCCGAGGACCACCCGGGCGAGCTCGACGCTGGCGGAGACCGCCGCGTGGGTGGGGATGCGGGTGCCGAGCAGCTGGTGCGCGCCGAGGGCGAGGACGTCGAGGACCGGCGGGTCCACCTCGCGCAGCGGGCGGTCGATGCAGGCGGCGATGATCGCGTCGTAGGTGCCCTGGCGGCGCAGGGTGCCGTAGACGAGTTCGGTGGCGAGCGCCGCGTCCCGGCCGTCGAAGTCGCCGTTCTCCCGGGCCTTCTTGAGCAGCGGCGGCAGGACGAGGTTCGCGTACGCGCCCCGTTCGTCGACGGCCCGCAGCGCCTCGAAGGCGAGGATCCGCACGGGGTCCTTCCGGGGCTTGCGGTACGGCTTGGGGGAACGGCGACGGGACTGCTCGCTCAAAAGGTGCTCCGCGTTCGTGAGGGCTGATCACTCCCACCCTACGTCCGGCGCGCCGCCCGCCCGCGACGGGACCGGCCGCCGGACGGGCCGGGCGTCCGGCGGCGAGCTTCTCCGCGGCGCCGATGCGCACGCCGCGCGCCGCTCAGGCGCCGAGCTTCTCCCCGGCACCGATGCGCACGCCGCGCGCCCAGTCCGCCGCGCGCATCGGCTTCTTGCCCTGGGGCTGGACCCACAGCAGCTCGACGGCGTGCGAGCCGGTGCCGGCGTGGACGTGGTTCTTCCCGGCGTCCAGCTCGCCGGGGGCCAGGTCGGTGCGGTCGGGCAGCGGCGCGACATGGAGCAGCTTGAGGCGCTCCCCCCGGAACACCGTCCAGGCGCCGGGGGCCGGGGTGCAGCCGCGCACCACGCGGTCGACGCGCAGCGCGGGGGTGGTGAAGTCGACGTGGGCGTCCTCGACCGTGATCTTCGGGGCGAGCGAGACGCCGTCGGCGGGCTGCGCCACGGCGTGCAGAGTGCCGTCCTCGATGCCGTCCATGGTCGCGGCGAGCAGGCCGGCGCCGGCGAACGCCAGGCGGGTGAGCAGGTCGCCGCTGGTGTCGGTGTGCCGGACCGGTTCGGTGATCACGCCGTAGACGGGACCGGAGTCCAGCCCCTCCTCGATCTGGAAGGTCGCGGCGCCCGTCATCTCGTCACCGGCGAGGATCGCGTGCTGCACGGGCGCGGCCCCGCGCCAGGCCGGCAGCAGGGAGAAGTGGAGGTTCACCCAGCCGCGGGCCGGGATGTCGAGGGCGACGCGGGGCAGCAGGGCGCCGTAGGCGACGACCGGGCAGCAGTCCGGCGCGATCTCGCGCAGCCGCGCGAGGAACGCCTCGTCCTTCGGCCTGGCCGGCTTGAGCACCTCGATCCCGGCCTCCTCCGCACGCTGGGCCACGGGGCTCGCCACGAGGCGCCTGCCGCGCCCGGCCGGTGCGTCGGGCCGGGTGACGACGGCGACGACCTCGTGCCGCCCGGAGGCGATCAGGGCGTCCAGGGCGGGGACGGCGACCTCGGGGGTACCTGCGAAGACGAGCCTCATCGGTGACTGACTGCCTCTCGGGCTTGAGCTGTTACGCGTACGGTGACGAGCAGCTCACCAGTCTATGGGGCGGTGCCGCAGGGGGCGTACGGAAGCCCGCGCGCCCCGCGCATATGCGCATACGCCCCGAAGCGTGACCAGATCGGCGGCAGGAGCGTTGGTCAAGAGAGATTGACCCAAGCGGGCCGCCCGGACGCGGCCCGACCCTTTCAACGCCGGTTCGAGAGGCTTGTCGATGGCCGACCACGCAACCCACGACGCCCAAGCCCGGGCAAGCCTGCACCTGTTGGTGCGGGACATCGAGCGGGTCCGCCGGCAGGTGGACGCCTTGCGCACGCTCACCGCCCAGTTGGGCAATGTCTACCGCCCGCGCCGCTCCGGCCCGTCCACGGGCTTCGTCGTCTACGGCAGAGCGCCCGCCCCCACCGTCCGTCTCGCGCAGGAACTGCGGGACAGCGTGGAGACGCTGGTGACCGCGGCGGTGGACTTCGACCGTTCCCTCGGCTTCTCCTGGGACGCCGTCGGCTCGGCGCTCGGGGTGACCAAGCAGGCCGTGCACCGCCGTTACGGCTCGCGCCGCGCGACGCCCCCGCAGCCGGGGCCGGCCGACGAGGCGGAGCGGGTGCCCGAGACCACGGCGACGCGCACGATCCCCGGCCCGCTGCCGGCCGTGCCGGCCGCCCGCTCGATGCCCCCGCAGCCGACGGACCCGCGCCCCGGCGCGTTCCCCGGCCCGCGCAGCGGCTGACCCTCCGGCACCCTCGCCCCCTCGCCGGGGGCGTCCCCGGTCCCGCGCGGGCGGTGACCGCCCCGGCCGGGCGGGCGGCCCGCCGCCGCGGCGCCGTCGGCCGGCGTCCGTGTCCGGCGCACCCACCGCCGCGCCGTCAGCCGATGTCCGGCGGGTCCACCCGGATGCGGACCGGATCCGTGCCGCCGCGGGCGAGCCGGGCCACCTGGGCCGTCTTCAGCGCGGCGGCGAGCGCCGACCCGCTGCCCGGGGGCACGCGCAGCAACGCCCGCTCCCAGCGCTCCCCCGCCGGAGGGTCGCCGGGGCGGCGCGGGCCCCGGCCGGCCTCGGTGACCGGCAGCGGCACGGGCCCGAGCACCTCCGTCTCCGGCGGGAGCCCGGCCGCGACGAGGAACTCGGCGACCGCCTCCGGCCGCCCGGTCACCTCGGCCATCCGCGACACCGGGGGGAAGCGCAGCTCCGCCCGTTCCGCCAGCTCGCGCAGGGCATGGCCCACCGGGTCCCAGCGGACCAGCGCCTGCACCGGCCGCAGCGTCGGCTCCGCCACCACCACGACCGTGCCGCCCTCCTCCTGCCCCCTTACGAGGGACGCGGCGGCAAGCCACCGGCGCAGGGCCTCCTCGCCCGCGCGCAGGTCGGGCCGGGTGAGCATCGCCCAGCCGTCCAGCAGCAGCGCGGCCGTGTACCCGCCCTCGGCGACGGGCTCCGCCCCGGGGGTGGAGACCACCAGCGCGGGCCGCCCCGGGACGGTGTCGAGCACATGGTCGCGGCCGGAGGTGCGCACCGGCACGGCCGGGAAGGCGCGCCCCAGCTCCTCCGCCGTGCGCCGCGCCCCCACGATCTGCGCGCGCAGCCGGAACGCACCGCATTCCGCGCAGTGCCAGTCGGTCTCGGCCGTGCCGCACCACACGCAGTGCAGCTCGCGCTCGTCCTGCGCGGCCAGCGGGCCGGCGCAGTGGCGGCAGCGGGCGGGGGCGCGGCAGCGCTCGCAGGCGAGCCGGGGGGCGTAGCCGCGCCGGGGCACCTGGACGAGCACGGGACCGTCGCGCAGACCCTCGCGCACCGTCTGCCAGGCCAGGCTCGGCAGACGCGCGGCACGGGCCGCCTCGTCCCGTGCGAGGTCGTGGTCGCCGACGGTCCTCACCAGGGGCGCCGCCGCCCTCACCCGTGCCCGGTCGGCGACCAGCGGACGGGCCCAGCCGCTCTCGACGAGCTGCGCGGCCTCCACGGTGCAGCCGGTGCTGCCCAGCAGGAAGGCGCAGTCGTCGTGGGCGGAGCGCAGTTCCAGCACTTCGCGTACGTGGGGGAAGGGCGCGTGGTCGTCGCTGTGGCTGGCGTCGCCGTCGTCCCAGACGGCGACGAGGCCGAGATCCCGGACGGGGGCGAACATGGCGGCGCGGGTGCCCACCACGGCGCGCACCGAGCCCCTGCGCACGGCGAGCCATTCGCCGTAGCGCTTCTGCGGCCCCGAGTCGGCGGTGAGCAGGGCGTGCCGCCCCGGGCCGAGCACGGCGGTGAGCGCCTCGTCGACCCGGGCGGCCCGGCGCCCGTCGGGGACGACGACCAGGGCGCCGCGCCCGGAGGCGAGGGTGGCGGCGACGGCGCGCGCCAGTTCGTCCGGCCAGTGCGGGCCGGGGAGCGCGGTCCACACCGCGCGGGGCGTACGGCCGGCCGCGAGGGACCGCAGGAACGCGGGGCCGTGCCCGTAGCGCTCCCAGGGGCCCGGTTCGGGTGCGGGGGGGCCCGTAGCGCTCCCAGGGGCCCGGTTCGGGTGCGGGGGGACCGCGTCGACGCCCTCCGGGCTGCGGCCGGCGTGTAGCCGCACCCGCATCCCGCACCGGGCCCCCGACCGCAGCAGCGGCCGGGGGCCCGCTGCCGTCACCGGGGCGGGGAACCGGCCGGGCCTCGGCCTTGCCGTTCCGGGGCGGGACGGCGAGCTGGAGGATGTCGGCGAGGCTGCCCGCGTAGCGGTCGGCGACCGCCCGGGCGAGGTCGAGCATGCCGGGGCTGAGGACCGGTTCGGGCGAGACGACATGGGCGAGCGCGGCGAGCGGTCCGCTGTAGTCCGACTCGGCCAGCCGCTCGACGAGGAAGCCGTCGATCAGGCCGCCGCCCTCCCGGCGTCCGCCGCGGACCTGGTGCGCGCCGGCGCCGAAGCGGACGCGGACCCGTACCCCCGGCTGGGCAGCGGCGTCGAGCTCCTCGGGCACGGCGTAGTCCCAGAGCCGGTCGAGGTGGAGCGCGCCCTTGTCGACCATGACCCGGGCGACGGGCAGGTCCTTCGCCAGCGGGGCGCCGCGCCAGGTGCGCGGCTTGGCCTTGGGCACGTGTGCCCGGCGGACGGTCTCCCGGATGAGCGCAAGCTGCTCCGGCCCGCCGGCCGCGGGGTCCTTCGGCTGCTCGTCGTCGCTGCTCACAGCCAACATTCCTACCAGAGCCCGCCGACAGTCCGGCCCGGCCGGTTCCCCGCCCCGGTGACGGCAGCGGGCCCCCGGCCGCTGCTGCGGTCGGGGGCCCGGTGCGGGATGCGGGTGCGGCTACACGCCGGCCGCAGCCCGGAGGGCGTCGACGCGGTCGGTCCGCTCCCAGGTGAAGTCGGGGAGCTCACGGCCGAAGTGTCCGTAGGCCGCGGTGCGGGCGTAGATCGGGCGGAGCAGGTCGAGGTCGCGGATGATCGCGGCCGGGCGGAGGTCGAAGACCTCGGCGATGGCCTGCTCGATCTTCTCGACGTCCGTGGTGGCGGTGCCGAAGGTCTCGACGAAGAGACCGACGGGCTCGGCCTTGCCGATGGCGTAGGCGACCTGGACCTCGCAGCGGGCCGCGAGACCGGCCGCCACGACGTTCTTGGCGACCCAGCGCATGGCGTACGCGGCCGAGCGGTCGACCTTCGACGGGTCCTTGCCGGAGAAGGCGCCGCCGCCGTGCCGGGCCATGCCGCCGTAGGTGTCGATGATGATCTTGCGGCCGGTCAGACCGGCGTCGCCCATCGGGCCGCCGATCTCGAAGCGTCCGGTCGGGTTGACCAGCAGGCGGTAGCCGTCGGTGTCGAGCTTGATGCCGTCCTCGACCAGCTGCTTGAGCACGTGCTCGACGACGAATTCGCGGATGTCCGGCGCGAGCAGCGAGTCCAGGTCGATGTCGGACGCGTGCTGCGAGGACACCACGACCGTGTCCAGGCGGACCGCCTTGTCACCGTCGTACTCGATGGTGACCTGCGTCTTGCCGTCGGGGCGCAGGTAGGGGATGGTGCCGTTCTTGCGGACCTCGGACAGCCGGCGGGAGAGCCGGTGGGCGAGGTGGATCGGCAGCGGCATCAGCTCGGGCGTCTCGTCGCACGCGTACCCGAACATCAGGCCCTGGTCGCCGGCGCCCTGCTTGTCGAGCTCGTCCTCGTCGCCCTCGACGCGCTTCTCGTACGCCGTGTCGACGCCCTGCGCGATGTCCGGGGACTGGGAGCCGATGGACACCGAGACGCCGCAGGAGGCGCCGTCGAAGCCCTTCTTCGACGAGTCGTAGCCGATCTCGAGGATCTTGTTGCGCACGAGGGTCGGGATGTCCGCCCAGGCCTTGGTGGTCACCTCACCGGCGACGTGCACGAGGCCCGTCGTGATCAGGGTCTCGACGGCGACCCGCGAGGTGGGGTCCTCCTTGAGCAGGGCGTCGAGGATCGTGTCGCTGATCTGGTCGGCGATCTTGTCGGGGTGGCCCTCGGTCACGGACTCCGAGGTGAAGAGACGGCGGGACACATCGCTCCCTGGGGTTGCAGCGGCTGCTGGCTGATCATTGACGGACCGGCAGGGGGCTGCGCCCCGCGACGTTCCGCGGACCAGTTTATCGGTCGCGTTCCGCAGCCGGACAACCCGTCTCGCAGCGTGGGAGCTCCCTGACCTGTGGTCCATGGCCGAGACGCTACGACCATAGCGCCTGCGGGCGGAGTGATTCGCCACATTTGGCGGGTTTTACCGGGGTGCTGCTCTTCACCGCATGGTCGCCGAGTGTTCGCCCCGGCCGGCGCGGCGCCCGGCCCGGCGGCCGCCCCCGGCCATGAGCTGTCTCACACTGCGGGACCGCGGACGGCACGGACGGGGCCCGCGGGCGACGGGGGGATCAGCGGCCGCCCCGGTCCACCCGGGATTCCACGAGGTCCCAGACGGTGTCGGCGAGGGCTTCCTTCGGGCCGTGCGGCACCGGTGTCTCGGCGCCGTCGGCGGCGAGGACGACGGCCTCGTTCTCCTCCGAGCCGAAGGTCCTGCGCTCCCCCACCTCGTTCACGACCAGCAGATCGCAGCCCTTGCGGCGGAGCTTGTCGCGGCCGTTGGCCAGAACGTCGTCGGTCTCGGCGGCGAAACCGACGACCACCTGTCCGGGGCGGGCGCGGTCGGCGGAGATCTCGGCCAGGATGTCGGGGTTGCGGACGAGCACGACCGAGGGCGCCTCGACGCCGTCCTTCTTCTTGATCTTGCCGGTGGCGTACTCGGCCGGCCGGAAGTCGGCCACCGCGGCCGCCATGACCACCGCGTCGGCGTCGGCGGCCGCCTTCAGCACGGCCTCGCGCAGCTGCACCGCGGTCCCGACGTGCACCACGTCCACCCCGGCGGGGTCCGGCAGCCCGGTGTTGGCCTCGATCAGCGTGACCCGGGCGCCGCGCGCGGCGGCCGTGCGGGCCAGGGCGTAGCCCTGTTTGCCGGAGGAGCGGTTGCCGAGGAAGCGCACCGGGTCCAGCGGTTCGCGGGTGCCGCCGGCGCTGACCACCACATGGAGCCCGCCGAGGTCGGGGGCGGCGGCGCCGCGGGCGAGGACCCGGCGGCAGACCTCGAAGATCTCGCCCGGTTCGGGCAGCCGCCCCTTGCCGGTGTCGACCCCGGTGAGCCGGCCCACGGCGGGTTCGATCACCAGGGCGCCCCGCCGGCGCAGGGTGGCGACGTTCTCCTGGGTGGCGGGGTGCTCCCACATCTCGGTGTGCATGGCGGGGGCGAAGACGACGGGACAGCGTGCGGTGAGCAGCGTGTTGGTCAGCAGGTCGTCGGCGAGCCCGTGCGCCGCCTTGGCGAGCATGTCGGCCGTGGCGGGCGCCACGACCACGAGGTCGGCGTGCTGGCCGATGCGTACATGGGGGACCTCGTGGACGTCGTTCCAGACCTCGGTGGAGACCGGGTTGCCGGACAGCGCGGACCAGGTGGCCGCGCCGACGAAGTTCAGGGCGGACGCCGTGGGCACCACGCGCACGTCGTGTCCCGACTCGGTCAGCCGGCGCAGCAGTTCGCACGCCTTGTAGGCGGCGATGCCCCCGCTGACCCCCAGAACCACCTTCGGCTTGTCCACTGCGTCTCCCCGCACTCGGATCCGGTACGTGTCCATGCTGCACCACGGCCCACCGGGCGGCCCCGGCGGCCCGGTACGGCGCCCGGGCCCGGCGGAGACGCTTCCGGGTACGCCACAGGCCCGGCGGATGACTCCGCCGGGCCTGTGGCCGGGTACGTGGTACGCCTACTGGGCCGGGCCCTCGATGGCCTCGGACGTCAGCAGTCCCGCGTTGATCTCACGCAGGGCGATCGAGAGCGGCTTCTCGTGGACGTGGGTGTCCACCAGGGGGCCGACGTACTCCAGCAGGCCCTCACCGAGCTGCGAGTAGTACGCGTTGATCTGACGCGCACGCTTGGCCGCGTAGATCACGAGGCTGTACTTCGAGTCAGTGGCCTCGAGCAGCTCGTCGATCGGCGGGTTGATGATGCCCTCGGGCGCGGTGATGGAAGAGGACACTCTCTAGCCTTCCGAAGAACGTGCACAAAAGATTCGGACAAAAGATCAAACAACTGCCATCAAGGCTAGCAGCTCACGGGCCACACCTTCGACGGAGGTGTTGACGAGGGTGGTGTCGAACTCCGCCTCGGCGGCCAGTTCGACCTTGGCCGCGGCCAGGCGCCGCTCGATGACCTCGGGGGACTCGGTGCCGCGGCCGGTGAGCCGGCGGACGAGCTCCTCCCAGCTCGGCGGGGCGAGGAAGACCAGCTGGGAGTCCGGCATGGACTCCTTGACCTGCCGGGCGCCCTGCAGGTCGATCTCCAGCAGCACCGGCTCACCCGCCTCCAGGCGGTCGAGGACGGCACGGCGCGGCGTGCCGTAGCGGTTGCCCGCGAACTCGGCCCACTCCAGCAGCTCGCCGTTGGCGACCAGCTTGTCGAACTCGTCGTCCCCGACGAAGAAGTACTGGACACCGTGCTGCTCGCCGGGCCGCGGCTTGCGGGTCGTGGCCGACACCGAGAGCCACACGTCGGGGTGGACCTTGCGCATATGCGCGACGACCGTGCTCTTGCCGACCCCCGAGGGGCCGGAGAGCACGGTCAGCCGCGGACGTACCTCTGCTGCCATGGAGCGATTATCCAGCTTCCCGGGAGTGCCTCGCGCCGCACCCGGCGGTACCGGCCGGCAGGCGGGCCCGGGCCGCGTCCGCGGACCGGGCCGCCCACCGGGCGTCACGCGCCGGGTGTGGCGCCAGGGACGTCAGGCGGCGCCGCCGCCGAACTCTCGCTCCAGGGAAGCGATCTGGTTCGAGCCGAGACCGCGCACGCGGCGGCTCTCGGAGATGCCGAGCCTCTCCATGATCTGCTTGGCGCGGACCTTGCCCACGCCCGGCAGGGACTCGAGGAGAGCGGAGACCTTCATCTTCCCGATGACGTCGTTCTCCTGGCCCTGCTTGATGACCTCGTGGAGGGAGGCGCCGGAGTGCTTGAGTCGATTCTTGACCTCGGCCCGCTCCCGGCGAGCCGCGGCGGCCTTTTCGAGCGCGGCTGCGCGCTGTTCAGGGGTAAGGGGCGGAAGAGCCACGCCTACGTCACCTCGGATGTCGAACTGGTCGGATACGGACCGGTGGGGACCGATGTCGGCCCCGCACCAGGTGAGCTACGAACAGTGCAGTTCACCGCCCTGCTCGCGCGCTCTTCGACGGAGACTAGCGGCCAACACGTCTCCAGTCAGCGAGAACGGACGAAAAGTCCTGGTCAGCATCGACCGACCAGGACTTTTCAGACAAAACGACCGACATTTCTGTCAAGAAAATGTCAAGGTCCGGGCTCCGGGCCGTCCCGGGCCGCTCAGACGCCCGCCGAGGCCACGGCCTCGCGGACCTCGTCGGCGAAACGCTCGGCGGCGGAACGCAGCGCCGCCGCGTCCGGACCGTGGCGCAGGACGCCGCGGCTGACGCTGGGCACGACGTTGCCCACCGCGGCGCCGAAGACCCGGGGCAGGTCCGCCGGGGTCGCGCCCTGCGCGCCGATGCCCGGCGCGAGCAGCGGGCCGTTGATCGCGAGGTCGACGCCGGCGTCGCCGAGGGTCGCGCCCACCACCGCGCCGACGGAACCGAGCGGGTCGGCCCCCTCGTTCTCCGCCGCCATGTGCCGCAGCATCAGCTGGGCGAGCGAGGTCCCGTCCGCCGCGGTGGCGCGCTGCACCTCGGCGCCCTCCGGGTTGGAGGTCAGGGCGAGGACGAAGACGCCGCTGCCGCTGAGCACGGCCTGGTCCAGCGCCGGCCGCAGCGACCCGAAGCCGAGGTACGGGGAGACGGTGACGGCGTCCGAGAAGAGCGGCGAGTCCTTGCGCAGGAAGGTCTCCGCGTAGGCGCCCATCGTGGAGCCGATGTCACCGCGCTTGGCGTCCATCAGCACCAGGGCGCCGGCCGACCGCGCCTCCTCGACGGCCTTCTCCAGGACCGCGATGCCCCGGGAGCCGAAGCGCTCGAAGAAGGCGGACTGGGGCTTGAGGACCGCCACCCGGTCGGCGAGCGCCTCCACCGTGGTGCGGGTGAACCGCTCCAGGCCGGCGACGTCGTCGGCGAGGCCCCACGCCGTGAGCAGCGAGGCGTGCGGGTCGATGCCCACGCACAGGGGCCCGCGGGTGTCCATGGCGTGGCGCAGGCGGGTGCCGAACGGTTCCAGGGGGCTCATGCGGTGGCTGCCTTCCGTGTCTCTGCGCCGACGGCCTCGGCGAGGGTGGCGTACGGGCTGGCCGCGAGGCGGGCGGCGAGGCCCTTGTGGATCGACCGGGCGTAGAACGGGCCCTCGTACACGAAGGCGCTGTAGCCCTGGACCAGGGTGGCTCCGGCGAGGATGCGCTGCCAGGCGTCCTCGGCGTTCTCGATGCCCCCGACGCCGACGAGGGTGATGCGGTCGCCGACACGGGCGTACAGGCGGCGCAGGACCTCCAGGGAGCGCGTCTTGACCGGGGCTCCGGAGAGGCCGCCGGTCTCCGCCACGACGTCGGCGGGCGACGAGAGGCCGAGGCCCTCGCGCGCGATCGTGGTGTTGGTGGCGATGATGCCGTCGAGGCCGAGTTCGAGCGCCAGGTCGGCCACGGCGTCGACGTCCTCGTCCGCGAGGTCGGGGGCGATCTTGACGAGCAGCGGCACCCGGCGGCCGGTGACCGTGCGGTCCGCGGCCTCGCGCACGGCGGTGAGCAGCGGGCGCAGCGACTCGGTGGCCTGGAGGTTGCGCAGCCCGGGGGTGTTGGGCGAGGAGACGTTGACGACGAGGTAGTCCGCATGGCGGGCGAGCCGCTCGGTGGAGGTGACGTAGTCGGCGACGGCCTCCTCCTCCGGGACTGCCTTCGTCTTGCCGATGTTGACGCCGAGGGTGGTGCGGAAGATCTCCCGCCGGGCGGCCAGGCGCTCGGCCACGGCGGCGGAACCCTCGTTGTTGAAGCCCATGCGGTTGATCAGGGCGCGGTCCTCAACCAACCGGAAGAGGCGCTTCTTGGGGTTGCCCGGCTGGGGCTCGGCGGTGACGGTGCCGATCTCGACATGGTCGAAGCCGACCATCGCCATGCCGTCCACGGCCCGGGCGTTCTTGTCGAAGCCGGCCGCGAGACCGAACGGCCCGTGCATCCGCAGGCCCAGCGCCTCGGTGCGGAGCTCCTTGTACCGGGGGGCGAGGACGGCTGCGGCGAACGTCCGGAGCACGGGGACGCGGGAGGCGAGGCGGATCCAGCGGAAGGCCAGGTGGTGGGCCTTCTCGGGGTCCATCCGCGTGAAGACCAGAGCGAAGAAGAGTTTGTACACGGTGGTGTCCTGGTGTCCTCATGAGGAGGGGGACACCGTTTCCGGTGTCCCCCTCGGGTGACTAGTCGCGGGCCGCGGTCAGGTGTTCCGCGTGTTCCTGGAGCGATCGGACGCCGACGTCGCCCCGGTTGAGCGCGTCGATGCCCTGGACGGCCGCCGCGAGCGCCTGGACCGTGGTCAGGCACGGGACGGAACGGGCCACCGCCGCCGTACGGATGTCGTAGCCGTCGAGCCGGCCGCCGGTGCCGTACGGGGTGTTGACGATGAGGTCGACCTCGCCGTCGTGGATGAGCTGGACGATGGTCTTCTCGCCGTTCGGGCCCACGCCCTCGGACTGCTTGCGCACGACGGTGGCGCTGATGCCGTTGCGGCGGAGGACCTCGGCCGTGCCGGAGGTGGCCAGCAGCTCGAAGCCGTGGGCGACCAGCTCGCGCGCGGGGAAGATCATCGAGCGCTTGTCCCGGTTGGCGACGGAGACGAACGCGCGGCCCTTGGTGGGCAGCGGGCCGTACGCGCCGGCCTGCGACTTGGCGTACGCGGTGCCGAAGACCGAGTCGATGCCCATGACCTCGCCGGTGGAACGCATCTCCGGGCCGAGGATGGTGTCCACACCGCGTCCGTGGACGTCGCGGAAGCGCGACCACGGCATCACGGCCTCCTTGACGGAGATCGGCGCGTCCAGCGGCAGGGTGCCGCCGTCGCCGCTGCGCGGCAGCAGCCCCTCCTGGCGCAGCTCGGCGATGGTCGCGCCGAGCGAGATCCGCGCCGCGGCCTTGGCCAGCGGCACCGCGGTCGCCTTGGAGGTGAAGGGCACCGTGCGGGAGGCGCGGGGGTTGGCCTCCAGCACGTAGAGGATGTCACCGGCCATGGCGAACTGGATGTTGATCAGGCCGCGGACGCCGACGCCCTTGGCGATGGCCTCGGTGGAGGCGCGCAGCCGCTTGACGTCGAAGCCGCCGAGGGTGATCGGGGGCAGGGCGCAGGCGGAGTCGCCGGAGTGGATGCCGGCCTCCTCGATGTGCTCCATGACGCCGCCGAGGTAGAGCTCGTGGCCGTCGTAGAGGGCGTCGACGTCGATCTCGATCGCGTCGTCGAGGAAACGGTCCACCAGCACCGGGCGGGTCGGCGAGATCTCGGTGGACTCGGCGATGTACGACTCCAGGCGCGCCTCGTCGTAGACGATCTCCATGCCGCGGCCGCCGAGCACGTAGGACGGGCGGACGAGGACCGGGTAGCCGATCTCGTCGGCGATGGCCTTGGCGCCGGCGAAGGTGGTGGCGGTGCCGTGCTTCGGCGCGGGCAGCCCCGCCTCGGCGAGGACGCGGCCGAAGGCGCCGCGGTCCTCGGCGGCGTGGATGGCCTCCGGGGAGGTGCCGACGACGGGGACGCCGTTGTCCTTGAGCGCCTGGGACAGTCCGAGCGGCGTCTGGCCGCCGAGCTGGACCACGACACCGGCGATCGGGCCGGCCAGCGACTCGGCGTGCACGATCTCCAGCACGTCCTCCAGCGTGAGCGGCTCGAAGTACAGCCGGTCGGAGGTGTCGTAGTCGGTGGAGACGGTCTCCGGGTTGCAGTTGACCATCACCGTCTCGTACCCGGCGTCGTGCAGCGCGAAGGAGGCGTGGACGCAGGAGTAGTCGAACTCGATGCCCTGGCCGATGCGGTTGGGCCCGGAGCCGAGGATGATCACGGCGGGCTTGGTGCGCGGCGCGACCTCGGACTCCTCGTCGTAGGACGAGTAGAAGTACGGGGTGCGGGCGGCGAACTCGGCGGCGCAGGTGTCGACCGTCTTGTAGACCGGGCGGATGCCGAGCGCGTGGCGGACCTCGCGGACGACGTCCTCGCGCAGACCGCGGACACCGGCGATCTGGGCGTCGGAGAAGCCGTGCCGCTTGGCCTCGGCCAGCAGCTCGGGCTCCAGCTTCTCGGCGGCGGCGAGCTCGTCGGCGTACTCCTTGATCAGGAACAGCTGGTCGACGAACCAGGGGTCGATCCTCGTCGCCTCGAAGACCTCCTCGGGCGTGGCGCCCGCGCGGATGGCCTGCATGACGGTGTTGATCCGGCCGTCGGTGGGGCGCACGGCCTCCCGCAGCAGCTCGTCCTTGTTCCCCGGGTCGCCGGTGAAGTCGAACTGGCTGCCCTTCTTCTCCAGCGAGCGCAGGGCCTTCTGGAGCGCCTCGGTGAAGTTGCGGCCGATGGCCATGGCCTCGCCCACCGATTTCATGGTGGTGGTGAGGGTGGAGTCCGCCGAGGGGAACTTCTCGAAGGCGAACCGGGGCGCCTTGACCACGACGTAGTCGAGGGTGGGCTCGAAGGAGGCCGGGGTCTTCTCGGTGATGTCGTTCGGGATCTCGTCCAGCGTGTAGCCGACGGCGAGCTTCGCGGCGATCTTGGCGATCGGGAAGCCGGTCGCCTTGGACGCGAGCGCGGACGACCGGGAGACACGGGGGTTCATCTCGATGACGATGATCCGGCCGTCGGCCGGGTCGACCGCGAACTGGATGTTGCAGCCGCCGGTGTCGACGCCGACCTCGCGGATGATCGCGATGCCGATGTCGCGCAGCCGCTGGTACTCGCGGTCGGTCAGCGTCATCGCGGGCGCGACGGTGATGGAGTCGCCGGTGTGGACGCCCATCGGGTCGAAGTTCTCGATGGAGCACACGACCACGACGTTGTCGTTCTTGTCGCGCATCAGCTCCAGCTCGTACTCCTTCCAGCCGAGGATGGACTCCTCCAGGAGCACCTCGGTGGTCGGGGAGAGCGTGAGGCCCTGGCCGGCGATGCGGCGCAGCTCCTCCTCGTCGTGCGCGAAGCCGGAGCCGGCGCCGCCCATGGTGAAAGAGGGGCGGACGACGACGGGGTAGCCGCCGAGCGTCTCGACGCCCGCGATGACGTCGTCCATGGAGTGGCAGATGACCGAGCGGGCGGACTCGCCGTGGCCGATCTTGGCGCGGACGGCCTCGACGACCTCCTTGAACAGGT
Organism: Streptomyces sp. T39; assembly: GCF_008042045.1. Lineage (GTDB taxonomy): Bacteria > Actinomycetota > Actinomycetes > Streptomycetales > Streptomycetaceae > Streptomyces. The sequence goes on along the minus strand of NZ_RDBP01000037.1, from coordinate 874,094 downwards.
CGCGGTCCTCGCCCTTGTTGATCGCCTCGACGTTGGCGCCGATCAGCTCGACGTTGTACTTCTCCAGCACACCCTGCTCGTGCATGGAGATCGCGGTGTTGAGCGCGGTCTGGCCGCCCAGGGTGGGCAGCAGCGCGTCGGGCCGCTCCTTGGCGATGATCTTCTCGACGAACTCGGGGGTGATCGGCTCGACGTAGGTGGCGTCGGCGATCTCCGGGTCGGTCATGATCGTCGCCGGGTTGGAGTTCACCAGGATGACGCGCAGGCCCTCTGCCTTGAGGATGCGGCAGGCCTGGGTGCCGGAGTAGTCGAACTCGGCGGCCTGGCCGATGACGATCGGGCCGGAGCCGATGACCAGGACGGACTGGATATCGGTGCGCTTAGGCACGCTCGGCCTCCATCAGTGATACGAAACGGTCGAAGAGGTACGCGGCGTCGTGCGGGCCGGCGGCCGCCTCGGGGTGGTACTGGACGCTGAAGGCCGGCTGGTCGAGCAGCTGGAGCCCCTCCACCACGTTGTCGTTCAGGCAGACGTGGGACACCTCGGCGCGGCCGTAGGGGGTGTCGGAGACCGTGTCGAGGGGGGCCTCGACGGCGAATCCGTGGTTGTGCGCGGTGACCTCGACCTTGCCGGTGGTGCGGTCCTGCACCGGCTGGTTGATGCCGCGGTGGCCGTACTTCAGCTTGTAGGTGCCGAAGCCGAGGGCGCGGCCGAGCAGCTGGTTGCCGAAGCAGATGCCGAAGAGCGGGGTCCGGCGCTCCAGGACCGCCTTGATGACCGTCAGGTCGGCGGTGGCCGGGTCGCCCGGGCCGTTGGAGAGGAAGACGCCGTCCGGGTTCACCGCGTAGACCTGCTCGGCGGTGGCGGTGGCGGGCAGCACGTGCACCTCGATGCCGCGCTCGGCCATCCGGTGCGGGGTCATGCCCTTGATGCCGAGGTCGAGGGCGGCGACGGTGAACTTCTTCTCGCCGATGGCCGGCACGACGTACGTCTCGGTGGTGGCGACCTCCGCGGAGAGGTCGGCGCCCTTCATCTCGGGGGCCTGCTGGACCCGGGTGAGCAGCGCCGCGTCGTCGGCCAGCGCCTCGCCGGAGAAGATGCCGACGCGCATGGCGCCGCGCTCGCGCAGGTGGCGGGTGAGCGCGCGGGTGTCGATGCCGGAGATCCCGACGACGCCCTGAGCGGTGAGCTCGTCGTCGAGGGAGCGGCGGGAGCGCCAGTTGGAGGGGATGCGGGCGGGGTCGCGGACGACGTACCCGGCGACCCAGATCCGCTTCGACTCGTCGTCGTCGTCGTTGACGCCCGTGTTGCCCACGTGAGGAGCGGTCATCACGACCACCTGGCGGTGGTAGGACGGGTCGGTGAGGGTCTCCTGGTAGCCGGTCATGCCGGTGTTGAACACCGCCTCGCCGAAGGTCTCCCCCACGGCCCCGTAGGCGCGGCCGCGGAAGATGCGGCCGTCCTCCAGGACGAGTACGGCGGGAGCTTTACCGGCTCCCCGGGTGGAGATCGTCATCGTGCGGTGCCTTCCGTCGTCTTGATCATGTTCTCGATTGCGTCGACCCAGGTGGTCTGCTCGGCCGCGTGGTCCGAGCGGAAGCCGGAGTCGATCTGCCGGTCCCCGTGCGCCCAGGTGACGATCAGCAGACCGCCCTCGGCGAGGACCTTGCCCGCGATCCCCTTGTCGAGCCGGGCGCCGCGCAGGGCGCCGGCCGGTACGAAGAAGTCCTCGGCGCCGGGGCGCACGACCGCGAGCCCCGCGTCGGTGAGCGTGAGTTCCGCCCGGCTGCGCACGCCCAGCCCGTGGGCGACGATCCGGTCGAGCCACTGCCCGGCCGTGGTGGAGCCGTGGTAGCGGCCGGTCATCGTCAGCCGTGCCTCACCGGGCGCCTCGGGCGCCTGGGGGAGTTCGGGCAGGTCCGACTGGAGGCTGCCGCGCCACTTCCATCCCTGGCGCATCAGCCAGTAGACGAAGGCGACGAAGAGGACCAGGCCGACCACCCAGCCGATCCGAGCGGCCCAGTCGGTGACCTCCGCCGACTTGCGCTCGGCGTCGGCGGCCGCGTCCGCCGCCAGATTCATCAGTGCAGGTGTCACGCCAGCTTCCCGTCCACGACCGTCGCCCGGCCCCGCAGGAAGGTGTGGGTGACGCGTCCCGGCAGCTCGCGGCCCTCGTACGGGGTGTTGCGGCTGCGGGAGGCGAAGCCCGCGGGGTCCACCACACCACGGTATGCCGGATCGACCAGCGTGAGGTTCGCGGGCTCACCAGCCGAGACGGGGCGTCCGTGTCCCTGGGCCCGTCCGATGCGCGCGGGGGCGAAGGACATCCGGTCCGCCACCTGGGCCCAGTCGAGCAGCCCGGTCTCGACCATCGTCTGCTGGACGACGGAGAGCGCGGTCTCCAGGCCGACCATGCCCATGGCGGCCGCCGCCCACTCGCAGTCCTTGTCCTCGTGCGGGTGCGGGGCGTGGTCGGTGGCGACGATGTCGATGGTGCCGTCGGCGAGCGCCTCGCGCAGGGCCAGCACGTCGCGCTCGGTGCGCAGCGGCGGGTTGACCTTGTAGACGGGGTTGTAGCTGCGGACCAGCTCGTCGGTGAGGAGGAGGTGGTGCGGGGTGACCTCGGCGGTGACGTCGATGCCGCGGGACTTGGCCCAGCGGACGATCTCGACGGAGCCGGCGGTGGACAGGTGGCAGATGTGCACCCGCGAGCCGACGTGCTCGGCGAGGAGGACGTCGCGGGCGATGACCGACTCCTCGGCGACGGCGGGCCAGCCGCCGAGTCCGAGTTCGGCCGAGACGACGCCCTCGTTCATCTGGGCGCCCTCGGTGAGGCGCGGCTCCTGGGCGTGCTGGGCGACGACGCCGCCGAAGGCCTTCACGTACTCCAGGGCGCGGCGCATGATGACCGCGTCGTCGACGCACTTGCCATCGTCGGAGAAGACGGTGACGCCGGCGGCCGAGTCGTGCATGGCGCCGAGCTCGGCGAGCTTCTTGCCCTCCAGGCCCACGGTGACGGCGCCGATGGGCTGCACGTCGCAGTAGCCGGACTCCTTGCCGAGCCGGTAGACCTGCTCGACGACGCCCGCGGTGTCGGCGACGGGGAAGGTGTTGGCCATGGCGAACACGGCGGTGTAGCCGCCGCTCGCGGCGGCGCGGGTGCCGGTGAGCACCGTCTCGGAGTCCTCGCGACCCGGCTCGCGCAGGTGGGTGTGGAGGTCGACCAGGCCCGGCAGGAGGATCCGGCCCTGCGCCTCGATCACCTGGGCGCCCTCGTCGGACAGTCCGGTGCCGACGGCGGCGACGGTGGTGCCGTCGATCAGCACGTCCTGCGCCTCGCCGCCCAGCACCTTCGCACCGCGGATAAGGATCTTGCTCATGGTTCTTACTTCTCCTCGGTACGGGGGTTGGGTGCGTCGGATTCGTTGCCGCCGAGCAGCAGGTAGAGGACGGCCATGCGGATGGAGACGCCGTTGGCCACCTGCTCGATGACGGTGCACCGGTCGGAGTCGGCGACCTCCGCGGTGATCTCCATGCCGCGGACCATGGGTCCGGGGTGCATCACGATGGCGTGCCCGGGCATCTTGGCCATGCGGTCGCCGTCCAGGCCGTAGCGGCGGGAGTACTCGCGCTCGGTGGGGAAGAACGCCGCGTTCATCCGCTCGCGCTGGACGCGGAGCATCATGACCGCGTCGGACTTGGTGAGCGTGGAGTCCAGGTCGTAGGAGACCTCGCAGGGCCAGCTCCCGACGCCGACGGGCACCAGGGTGGGCGGCGCGACGAGGGTGACCTCGGCGCCGAGGGTGTGCAGCAGGTCGACGTTGGAGCGGGCGACCCGGCTGTGCAGCACGTCGCCGACGATGGTGATCCGGCGGCCGGCGAGGTCCTGCCCGATCCCGGCGTCGCGGCCGACGAGGCGGCGGCGCATGGTGAAGGCGTCCAGCAGCGCCTGGGTGGGGTGCTGGTGGGTGCCGTCGCCTGCGTTGATGACGGGGGCGTCGATCCAGCCGGAGGTCGCGAGCCGGTAGGGCGCGCCGGAGGCGCTGTGCCGGATGACGACGGCGTCGACGCCCATGGCCTCCAGGGTCTGCGCGGTGTCCTTGAGCGACTCCCCCTTGGAGACGCTGGAGCCCTTGGCGGCGAAGTTGATGACGTCCGCGGACAGGCGCTTCTCCGCGGCCTCGAAGGAGATCCGGGTGCGGGTCGAGTCCTCGAAGAAGAGGTTGCACACGGTGCGGCCGCGCAGGGCCGGAAGCTTCTTGATCGGCCGGTCGGCGACCCGGGCCATCTCCTCGGCGGTGTCGAGGATGCGGACTGCTTCGTCGCGGGTGAGGTCGGCGGCCGAGATGAGGTGGCGCATCATCGGGGGGTTCTCTCCAGATCTGTGGAGTCAGACAGGCATGCGGGCGCGCGGGAGCGCTCGCCGTACGCGGGGTGGTGGTACGGAGGCGCTACTGCTCGCCGGCCGGAGCGGTCTCCTTCAGCCCGAGCAGCACGGTGTCGCGACCGTCCTCCTCGGCCAGCTGGACCCGGACCGTCTCGCGGAGCGACGTGGGGATGTTCTTGCCGACGTAGTCGGCGCGGATGGGCAGCTCGCGGTGGCCCCGGTCGACCAGGACGGCGAGCTGCACGGCGCGCGGCCGGCCGATGTCGCCGAGGGCGTCCAGGGCGGCGCGGATGGTGCGCCCGGAGAAGAGCACGTCGTCGACGAGGACGACGAGGCGGCCGTCGATGCCGTCGGCGGGGATCTCGGTGCGGGCCAGCGTCCGCGCGGGCTTCAGGCGCAGGTCGTCCCGGTACATGGTGGTGTCGAGCGAGCCGACCGCCATCTTCTGGCCGGTGATGCCTTCGAGCTTGTCGGCGAGGCGGTGGGCGAGGTGCACCCCGCGGGTCGGGATGCCGAGGAGCACCACGTCGTCGGCGCCCTTGGCGCGTTCGACGATCTCGTGGGCGATGCGGGTCAGTGCCCGCGCGATGTCCGGGGCCTCCAGGACGGGCCGGGCGACGTCGGGGCTGTGCTGTGCGTCCATACGAAACGGACCTCCTTCTCCGCCTCACGGGACGGCTCTTAAAGGACGTCGGAATTGCGCCGTCCACGTTACCAGGGCTTGATGGGTGTACTGATCCGGGTACGCCGGTCCGTGGCCGGAACCGGTCCGGACCATTCGGCTTGACTCAGCCAAGTCACGCTGCGTAACCTCACAGTGAGTTACCAGTCGCGCGGCGGAGCCGCACGTTGTCACAGCGTCCGGGGAGCTATATGTCCAGCGAATACGCAAAGCAGCTCGGGGCCAAGCTCCGCGCCATCCGCACCCAGCAGGGGCTTTCCCTCCACGGCGTGGAAGAGAAGTCCCAGGGCCGCTGGAAGGCCGTCGTGGTCGGTTCGTACGAGCGCGGCGACCGTGCCGTGACCGTGCAGCGCCTCGCCGAGCTGGCGGACTTCTACGGCGTCCCGGTGCAGGAGCTGCTTCCGGGCACGACACCGGGCGGGGCCGCCGAGCCGCCGCCGAAGCTCGTCCTCGACCTCGAGCGCCTGGCGCACGTCCCGCAGGAGAAGGCGGGCCCGCTCCAGCGGTACGCGGCCACGATCCAGTCGCAGCGCGGCGACTACAACGGCAAGGTGCTCTCGATCCGCCAGGACGACCTGCGCACCCTGGCCGTGATCTACGACCAGTCCCCCTCGGTGCTGACCGAGCAGCTGATCAGCTGGGGCGTCCTGGACGCGGACGCGCGCCGCGCGGTCGCGCACGAGGAGAACTGAACCACCCCGCGCGCGCCTTCTGAAAAAACGTCACGCCCGAGGGCGGGACCGGTCCGGACCGGTCCCGCCCTCGGGCGCGTCCGGGCCCGGTGCGGGTGCATCCGCGGGGGCGCACGACGCACCGGGCCCGGGGCGGGAGGACTGGTCGTCCTCCCGCCCCGGGCCCGGTGGAAGCCGTCCGGCCGGCCGCGGGGTCAGTCGCGGCGGAGGCTCGGCTTGAGGTCCTTGAAACGGCCCAGCAGGCCGTTCACGAAGGACGGCGACTCGTCGGTGGAGAACTCCTTGGCGAGCTGCACCGCCTCGTCGATCACCACGGCGTCCGGCGTCTCGTCCACCCACACCAGCTCGTACGCGCCGAGGCGGAGGATGTTGCGGTCGACGACCGGCATGCGGTCGAGCGTCCAGCCGACCGCGTACGTGGCGATCAGCTCGTCGATGCGGTCCGCGTGCCCCGCGTACCCCTCGACGAGGTCCATCGTGTACTCGGCGACCGGCGGCTGGCGGTCGTCCGACCGCGCGTGCCGTACCCAGTCCGCGAGGACGCTCTGCACGGACGCCCCGCGCTGGTCTGCCTCGAAGAGGATCTGGAAGGCGCGCTTGCGGGCCTTGTTACGGGCAGCCACGGTTAGCTGTTCACCCGGCCGAGGTAGTCGCCCGAGCGGGTGTCGACCTTGATCTTCTCGCCGGTGGTGATGAAGAGCGGCACCTGGATCTCGTAGCCGGTCTCCAGGCGGGCGGGCTTGGAGCCACCGGTGGAGCGGTCGCCCTGGACACCGGGCTCGGTGTGCTCGATGACCAGCTCGACGGCGGCCGGGAGCTCGACGTAGAGCACCTCGCCCTCGTGCTGCGCGACGCTGGCGGTGAAGCCCTCGATGAGGAAGTTCGCGGCGTCCCCGACCTGCTTGCGGTCGACCATCAGCTGGTCGTACGTCTGCATGTCCATGAAGACGAAGTACTCGCCGTCCATGTACGAGAACTGCATGTCGCGGCGGTCGACGGTGGCCGTCTCGACCTTCACGCCGGCGTTGAAGGTCTTGTCGACGACCTTGCCGGAGAGGACGTTCTTGAGCTTGGTGCGCACGAAGGCCGGGCCCTTGCCGGGCTTGACGTGCTGGAACTCGACGACGGACCAGAGCTGGCCTCCGTCGAGCTTGAGCACCATGCCGTTCTTGAGGTCGTTCGTGGAAGCCACGGTTGCGGAATCTCCTGGACTGACGCTGGTGGACGACGAAGTGGCCGCGGGGACGCGCTACAGCGCGAGCAGCTCCTTGGTCGTGATGGTGAGTAGCTCGGGTCCGCCGTCCGCCTCCTGGCGCACGACGAGCGTGTCATCGATCCGGACCCCGCCCCGTCCCGGGAGGTGGACCCCCGGTTCGACGGTGACCGGCACGCAAGCGTCCAGTTTACCCATGGCCGCAGGGGCCAGCTGCGGGTCCTCACCGATTTCCAGCCCGACACCGTGCCCGGTGCGGGGCGCGAGGTGCTCGCCGTGCCCCGCGGCGTCCAGGACCTGCCGGGCCGCGTGGTCCACGTCGCGGTACGCGGTACCGGGCAGCAGGGCCTCGCGTCCGGCGCGCTGAGCGGCGAAGACGAGCTCGTAGAGCTCGATCTGCCAGTCCGCGGGCGAGGTGCCGATGACGAAGGTGCGGCCGATCTCGCAGCGGTAGCCGCGGTAGTTGGCGCCGAGCGAGACCGAGAGGAAATCGCCCTCCTCGACCCGGCGATCGGAGGGCCGGTGACCCTGGAGCCCGCTGTTGGGCCCGGTGGCGACCGAGGTGGGGAACGCGGGGCCGTCGGCGCCGTGGTCCACGAGACGGCGCTCCAGCTCCAGGGCGAGATGCCGCTCGGTCCGGCCGACCAGGATCGACTCCAGCAGCTCGCCGAGCGCCTGGTCGGTGATCTCGGCGGCGATGCGCAGGGAGGCGATCTCGTCGTCGTCCTTGACGATGCGCTGCTGCTCCACGGCGAGGCCGAGATCGGTGATCCGCACCTGCGGGGCGACCGAGCCGACGGCCCGGTGGCGCGCCACGGTCAGATGGTGCTCCTCGACGGCGAGCGCCTGGGTGCCCGTGCCCCGGGCCAGCTCGGCCGCGGCGACGACGGGGTCGGCCGTGCCGGCCGGCAGCACGACGAGCCGGAGCCCGTCGTCCGGCCGTCCGCCCGCCGGATCGCCCGCGGGGCCGCGGGGGCACAGCAGCACGTCCTCCCGGCTGCCGAGCAGGAGGACCGCGCCGGGCGGGGCGGCCCCGGCGAGATAGCGGACATTGGCGGGCCGGGACACCAGGACCGCCGCGCTCCCGGCCGCCGCGCACCGATCACGCAGCCGGCCGCGCCGGACGCCATACACCTCGGACATTCTCCGAGCGTACGAGCCCCACGCGCACTCGGCCCGGCGGCGGGCCCGTGCGGGGGCCGTCCGGCGGAGGAGTACGGGGCGGACCGGTGCCAGATCCCGGCCCGCCCGGCGATCGGGGACGCGGCCGCAGGCCGTGCCCGCGGACAGCCGAACGGGACCCCCGCTCGTCGGCCCACCGCCCGCCACCCGTCACCGCACCCCGCTGCGCGCGGTGTCCCCGCACGCCGGACGGTCTTCGCCGCACCCCGGGGCGGGCGCCCGCGGACACGCCGCCCGCCCGAGGGCCTACCAGGTCGGAGGGCTGGCGATCGCGCGGGCGAGGACCTCGTCGAGGACGCGGGCGGTCGTCTCGACGTCGTACGTGGAGTTGTCGATGATCGGCAGGCCCGAGCCGTACCAGCCCGCCATCCGGCCGTGGATCCCCGCGACCTCCTCGTCGGAGAGGCGGCGGTTGCCGGAGCGCTCCGCGTTGCGTTCCAGGACGATCTCCAGCCCCGGGAGGAGCACCACGGGCAGCAGACCCGGGCCGACGTGGCGCTTCCAGCCCCCGAGGCCGACCACGGGCCGGTCGGGGAAGACCGCGTCGTCGAGGATGCAGGAGATCCCGTTGGCCAGGAAGTTGCGGGCGGCGAAGCCGCAGGTGCGGCGCGCCAGGCGGTACTGCGCCTCGGAGTGGTCGTTCCAGCCGTCCTGGGGGTCGGCGAATCCCGAGCAGACCCACTCGCGGACGTCGTCGAGGCTGATGTGCGCGGTGGGCACACGGCGGCGCCTCGCCCAGTGGCGGGCGACCGTCGTCTTCCCCGCCCCGGCCGGGCCGATCAGCAGCACGGCGAGCATGGCCGCGCCGGTGCCGTCGGACGGGGGCGGCGCGGGTATGGGCACGGGCTCCCCCGGGGGCAGCTGCACGTGCCCCGTCGTCTCGCGCTGCGGTGGCCCCGACGGGTGCCGGGGCGCGGGGCCGCTCCAGCCGCCGGGCGCCGGCGGCCCCTGCGGGGGTGGCGGAGGCCCGGCGGGCGGGCCGGGCACCGGCCCGGGGTGGTGAGCGCTGGGTGTCCATGCGGCCGGTCCCTGCCCCGGTCCGTGGGGCGGTGGCAGCGGAGCCCCCACTGCGTGCTGCATCCGGTGCAACTCCGTCTCGTACGACTGACGCTGATGGGCGGCCGTCGGCCCCCCGCCTCCGAACGTTACCCTTTCGCGACCGTTCGGATGTGCGACCGCCTCCGGCCGCTGTCGCGACAACGGCCGGTGGCGGCCCGAAGTGCCCTGCCGGGCAAGCCCGTTCGCGCGGGAGGCGGGGCGGGCTCAGGCGTCGAGTTCCTCCACCAGCGCGCGCAGCGCCAGCCGGTAGGAGCCGATGCCGAAGCCGGCCACCGTGCCGCTGGCGACCGCGGCGACGACGGAGGTGTGGCGGAACGTCTCGCGGGTGTACGGGTTGGAGATGTGCACCTCGACGAGGGGCGCCGTCCGCTGGGCCGCCGCGTCGCGCATCCCGTACGAGTAGTGCGTGAAGGCACCCGGGTTGAGAACGACCGGAATCGCATGGTCCGCGGCCTCGTGGAGCCAGCGGATCATCTCCCCCTCGTCGTTGGTCTCGCGCACCTCGACGTCGAGGCCGAGTTCCCTGCCGAGCGTCCCGCACGCCTCGACCAGACCCGCGTAGGACGTCGCGCCGTACACGTCGGGCTCACGGGATCCGAGCCGGCCGAGGTTCGGCCCGTTGAGCACCAGGACACGGCGGCTCACGCGGAGACCTCTCCGAACGCGGCGAGCAGCACGGCCGGGTCGGGGCCCTCCAGCACGGTCGGCTTGCCGAGCCCGTCGAGCACGATGAAGCGCAGCACGCTGCCGCGGGACTTCTTGTCCACCTTCATGGTCTCCAGCAGCTTGGGCCACTGGTCGCCGCGGTAGGTGAGCGGCAGCCCGACGGACTCCAGGACGCTGCGGTGCCGGTCGGCGGTGGCGTCGTCGAGCCGGCCCGCGAGGCGGCCCAGCTCGGCGGCGAAGACCATGCCGACGGAGACGGCGGCGCCGTGCCGCCACTTGTAGCGCTCGTTCTTCTCGATGGCGTGGGCGAGCGTGTGCCCGTAGTTGAGGATCTCCCGCAGGCCGGATTCCTTGAGGTCGCTGGAGACGACGTCGGCCTTCACCCGGATCGAGCGCTCGATCAGCTCGGCGGTGTGCGGTCCGGCCGGGGTGCGGGCGCCCTGCGGGTCGGACTCGACGAGGTCGAGGATCGCCGGGTCGGCGATGAAGCCGGCCTTGATGATCTCGGCCATGCCGCTGACGTAGTCGTTGACCGGCAGCGAGTCGAGGGCCGCCAGGTCGCAGATGACTCCGGCCGGCGGGTGGAAGGCGCCCACGAGGTTCTTGCCCTCGGCGGTGTTGATGCCGGTCTTGCCGCCGACGGCGGCGTCCACCATGGCGAGCACGGTGGTCGGGACGGCGATCCACCGCACCCCGCGCAGCCAGCTGGCGGCCACGAAACCGGCGAGGTCGGTGGTGGCACCGCCCCCGACGCCGACGATGACGTCGGTCCGGGTGAAGCCGGTCTGGCCGAGCGCCTTCCAGCAGTAGGCGGCGACCTCGGCGGTCTTCGCCTCCTCGGCATTGGGCACCTGGATGGCCACGGCCTCGTAGCCCTGTTCCGCGAGATCGGCGCGCAGCGCCTCTCCGGTCCCGGCCAGCGCCTCGGGGTGGATCACGGCCACCCGCTGGGCCTGCGTGCCGATGAGGCCCGGCAGTTCGCCGAGCAGCTGCCGGCCGATCAGCACCTCGTAGGGGTCGGTGCCGGCCGTGCCGCCGACCTGGATGCGGGTCACTGCCTGGTCCGTCACTGCTTCTCCTGGCGGGGGTCCGGGGTCGTCTCCCCCGGCGTTGCGGTCTTCAGCTCCAGTGCGTCGAGGACGGCGTCGGCCACCTCGGCGGGGGTGCGGTCGTCGGTGGGGACGACGGCGCGGGCGACCTCCGTGTAGAGGTGGCGCCGGGCGTCCATCAGCTCGCGCCACTGGCGGCGCGGGTTGACGGCGAGCAGCGGTCTGGCCTGGTTGAGCCCGACCCGGCGGGCGGCCTCCTCGGCCTCCATGGAGAGGTAGACGACCGGCAGGCCGCCGAGCAGCTCGCGGGTTCCGTCGTCGAGCACCGAGCCGCCGCCGAGGGCGAGGACCCCGGTGTGCGCGGAGAGCGCGGCGGCGACCGCGGCGCGCTCCAGCGCGCGGAAGTGCTCCTCGCCCTCGTCGACGAAGATGTCGGAGATCTCACGGCCCTCGGCGGCGACGATGTCGGCGTCGGTGTCCCGGAACGCCACGTCCAGCCGCGCGGCGAGCAGTTCGCCGACGGTGGACTTGCCGGACCCCATGGGGCCGACGAGGACGATCAGGGGGGCGCTCACCGGATCTGGAGGTTGTCGAGGAACGAGCGGACGTTGCGCCGGGTCTCGGCGACGCTGTCGCCGCCGAACTTCTCGGCCACCGCGTCCGCGAGGACGAGCGCCACCATGGCCTCGGCCACGATGCCGGCGGCGGGCACGGCGCACACGTCGGACCGCTGGTGGTGGGCGGCGGCGGGCTCGCCGGTCTCGACGTCGACGGTCCGCAGCGCGCGCGGCACGGTCGCGATCGGCTTCATCGCGGCGCGCACGCGCAGCAGCTCACCGGTGGACATGCCGCCCTCGGTGCCGCCGGAGCGGCCGGAGGTGCGGCGGATGCCCTCGTCGGTGGGGACGATCTCGTCGTGGGCCTTCGAGCCGGGCACCCGGGCGAGGTCGAAGCCGTCACCGACCTCGACGCCCTTGATGGCCTGGATGCCCATGAGCGCGGCGGCGAGCCGGGCGTCGAGCCTGCGGTCCCAGTGGACGTGGGAGCCGAGGCCGACGGGCACGCCGTAGGCGAGCACCTCGACGACGCCGCCGAGGGTGTCCCCGTCCTTGTGGGCCTGGTCGATCTCGGCCACCATCGCCTTGCTCGCGTCGGCGTCCAGGCAGCGGACGGGGTCGGCGTCGAGGCGCTCCTCGTCGGCGGGCACGGGGACGACGCCGTACGGCGCCTTGGCGGAGGCGAGTTCGACGACGTGGGAGACGATCTCGATCCCCGCCGTCTCCTTCAGGTACGAGCGGGCGACCGCGCCGAGCGCCACCCGGGCGGCCGTCTCGCGGGCGCTCGCCCGCTCCAGCACGGGGCGGGCCTCGTCGAGCGCGTACTTCTGCATGCCCGCGAGGTCGGCGTGGCCGGGGCGCGGGCGGGTGAGCGGGGCGTTGCGGGCCAGCTGCGCGAGCTCGTCGGGGTCGACGGGGTCGGCCGCCATGACCTTCTCCCACTTGGGCCATTCGGTGTTGCCCACCATCACGGCCACCGGGGAGCCCATGGTCAGACCGTGGCGTACGCCGCCGAGGAAGGTGACCTCGTCGCGCTCGAACTTCATACGGGCACCGCGCCCATAACCGAGACGCCGCCTGGCGAGGTGGTCCGCCACCATGTCGGTGGTGACGGGGACACCGGCGGGAAGACCCTCCAGCGTCGCCACCAGTGCGGGTCCGTGCGACTCGCCCGCGGTCAGCCAACGCAACCTGCTCAACGGTGCTCCTCATGCTCGCGCCTCGTACTGCGACGGCCCGGCCCGGGGCACCGCCCAGTGGTGAACTGGGGGCGCGCGGCCCAGGCCCGCCTCCCCCGATCCTCCCACGTCCCGGCCCGCCGCCCGGCCACCGTCCCATCAGGCGGACGTGGGCCGGGGGGCTCAGGACCCGTCGTTCCCGTCGGGGCGCGCCGGCGGGGCGTAGGACCCGAGGAAGGCCGCGCCGCCCTGCTGCTGCGCGGCGGGCGCTGCCGGAGGCTGGGCGGGCTGCTGCGCGGCGGGCGCGTAGGGGCCGAGGAAGTCAGCCCCGCTGGGCCCGGAGGGCTGCTGGGCGGGGGGCGCGTACGGGCCGAGGAAGGCCGCGCCGCCGCTCCCGCCGGCCGGCGGGGCTGCCACGGGCTGCGGCGACCGGGCCGCCCGGCGCCGGGCGAGCTTCCCGCGGATCGAGGAGATCCAGCCGAGGAGCACGAGCAGGACGATCAGGCAGAGGATCGGGATCTGCAGCCAGTCGGGGAGGAAGGAGACGACTCCCTCGAAGATGTTCTTCAGTACGGATGCCTGCGGCTGACCGGTTTCCATGGCCGGATCCCCCTGCGCTTTTGTCGTGCCCCTGATTGAACGGGCAGATACTAGCGGGCCCGCAGGGCCTGTTCACCGGCGGTGCGCATGGCCTCGGCCGGCACCGGCGAGATGCCCGTCATCTGCTCGCACTGGAGCACCGCCTGGTGGACCAGCAGATCCAGACCGCCGACGACGGCACCGCCGCGTTCCGCCCACGCCGACGCCAGGCGCGTGGGCCACGGCTCGTACAGGACGTCGAACAGGGTGCCGGGCCGCGAGGGCGCCGCGGCCGCCAGGGCGTCGGTCGTGCCCGCCGGCGTGGTGGCCACCACCAGGGGTGCGGACAGCGCCTCGGCGGCGTCCGCCCAGTCCGCGACCGTCACGTCGACACCGAGCCGCTCGCCCCAGCCGCGCATCTCGGCCGCCCGGGCCGCGCTGCGGACGTAGGCGGTGACCGGACCGGTGCACAGGCGCGACAGTGCGGCCAGCGCGGAGGACGCGGTGGCCCCGGCGCCGAGCACGGCGGCGGATTCCACCTTCTCCACGCCCCGCTCGTGCAGAGCGGCGATCATCCCCGGGATGTCGGTGTTGTCGCCGGTCCTGCGCCCGTCCTCGGTGAAGACCAGGGTGTTGACCGCCTCCACCGCGGCGGCGGTCTCGCTGATCTCGTCGAGCAGCGGGATGACGGCGCGCTTGAGCGGCATCGTCAGCGACAGGCCCGCCCAGGTCTCGTCGAGGGAGGCGACGAAGCCGGGCAGCGCCGCCTCGTCGACGTCGAACCGCTCGTAGGTCCGGCCTTCCAGGCCCATGGCGGCGTAGGCGGCGTTGTGGAGCACCGGGGAGAGCGAGTGGGCGACGGGCGAGCCGAGCACGGCGGCCCGTCGCGCCCCGGGCCTAACTGGCATTGAACTTGTCCTTCAGCTTCAGGAACTCGGCATGGGTCTTGGCGAACTCCGTCACCTTCATGCCGTCCGTGGCGACGAAGTACATCCAGCCGTCGTCCGTCGGATTGAGCGCCGCGGCGATGGCGTCGTTGCCCGGGTTGCTGATGGGCCCGGGCGTCAGGCCCCGCTGGGTGTACGTGTTGTACGGGTCCTGGTTCTTGTTGATCTCCGCCTCGGAGATGTCGATGTTGCTCTCGCCCTTGAGGTAGTTGAAGGCCGAGTCGAACTGGAGCAGCTGGTTGGTCTCGGTGTTGGTCGGCTTGAGACGGTTGTAGACGACCTCGGACATCTTGCGGAAGTCGTCGTGCGTCTTGCCCTCGACCTGGACGAGGCTGGCGAGCGTCAGCAGTTCCCAGGGGCTCTCCAGACCGAGCCCCTCGGCCTTGTCCTCGAGGCCCGCCTTCTCGTACTCGCTGTTCGCCCTGGCGACCATCTTCTTCAGGACGGCCTCGGGCTTGGTGCCCTTGGCGACGGGATAGGCGGCCGGGAAGAGGAAGCCCTCCAGCGGGTCCTTCACATCGGCATGGCCCTTCGCCCATTCGGGCAGTCCGAGCGAGTCCGCGTTCTTCTCGGCGACGTCGGCGGTGGTACCGGCCTCCAGGCCGAGACGCTTGTCGATGTCGGCGTAGATCGTCGCGTTGCGGCGGCCCTCGGCGATGATGAGGTTGTTGCGGCTGGCGTCGCTGAGCATCAGCTCCACCGCGCTCTTCGCCGACATCTCCTTCTTCAGGAGGTAGCTGCCGTCCTGGATGGAGCGGCCCTTGGGGTTGTCGTTCTGCGCCTGGACGAAGGCGTCCACGCTCTTGACGACACCTTCGCGCTTGAGGATCTGGCCGATCATGGAGCCGGTCGCGCCCTTGGGGATCTCGACCGACACCTGGCCGGTGCCCGCTCCGGCGAAGTCCTCGACCTTCCCGCGGTCCTGCCAGAACTGGTAGCCGAAGTAGCCGATGCCGCCGAATCCGCCGACCAGGACCGCGGCGACCACCAGGCACGCCAGGCCGTTGCGGCCCTTCCGTTTACCGGCTCCGCGGCCGCCGCCGGAGCGGGGCTCGTCGTCGTACCCGTCGTCGTCGCCGTCGTCGCCACCGTCGCCGTCGTGGCCGCCGTCACCGCGCCGTGCCTGCTCACGGCCGCGTGCCCGGCTCTCGCCGCGACGGCCGGGGCCGGTGTCCTCACCCGTGAAGAACGGGTGGTCCTCCTCCTGCTCGGCCTCCCGGTCCCAGTCGACGGCGGGTTCCGGTTCGGGCTGCTGCCGGCCCCGGCGGCCGGGGGGCTCGGGCGGGGGGTACGCCTCGGGCGTGGCGTAGTAGTCGGCCTCCTGCCGGCTGCCGTAGCCCGGGGGGTGGGCTCCGTAGCCGCCGGTCTGGTCGGTGCCGTAGGGCATCGCCGCCTGCTGACCGGTGTCCCAGGCGGGGTCGTACCCCTGGTTGCCGTACTGCTGCTGGTCGTACTGCGCGCCGCCCTGCTGGTGCTGCTGGTGCTGCTGGTGCTGCTGGTGCTGCTGGTCGTACGGCTGAGCGCCGTACCGGCCCTGACCGCCGTACTCGCCGCCGCCCTGGGTGCCGTACTGCTGCCCGCCGTACTGCTGCTGCCCGTACGGGTCCTGGCCGCCGTACTGCTGCTGCTGCGCGTACGGGTCCTGGGAGCCGTACTGCTGCGGGTGACCGCCCTGCTGGGGGTCGTGCGGGCCGTACTGCTGGTGCTGCCCCTGCGGATACTGCTGGGACTCACCGGTGTACGGAGCGTGACCTTCGGTGGACTGCCGGCCTCCCCATCCCTGGTCCCCGTACAACGGGTCCTCGGGATGCCACGGTTCGGAGCCGGGGCCCCGGCCATACTCAGTCATCGATCCCCTAGGGCCGCGAGACGGCGAAGACGATCCGCCTCTTCTCTGTGCGGCAGCTGTTCGAACACGGCCGCATTGCGCGGAACGTTACCGTATCGCGATCAGACAATCGTTTCGACGCCCTCGCCCGGGGGCCGGCCCGACACCCGTTCGGACTCCAGGGCGTTCTGCAGGATCACCACGGCGGCGGCCTGGTCGACGACGGACCGGCCCTTCTTCGCCTTCACGCCCGACGCACGCAGTCCCTGAGTGGCCGTCACCGTCGTCATCCGCTCGTCGACCAGACGCACCGGCACCGGCTTGATGCCCTGGGCCAGTGTTCGGGCGAAGCTGCGGACCTTCCTGGCGGCCGGCCCCTCCGTACCGCTGAGCGAGCGGGGCAGCCCGACCACGACCTCGATGGGCTCGTACTCCTCGACCAGCTGCCGCAACCGCCGGTGGGCGGCCGGGACGTCGCGGCCCGGGACGGTCTCCACGGGTGTGGCGAGCAGCCCGTCGGGGTCGCACGAGGCCACCCCGATCCGGGCGTCCCCGACGTCGACGGCCAGCCGTCGCCCTCTGCGCATGGCGCTCACTTCCCGTTCCCCGCCGCGGCCCGGGCCGTCCGGACGCGCGCACGGAGGTTCCGTGCGCGCGTCCGGACGCGCCGCGGGTCGGCGGCCGTGCTCACGCGGTCTCGGCGACAAGGCGCTCGACGGCGGCGATCGCGTCGCCGATGGCGTCCGGGTTCTGGCCGCCGCCCTGGGCGACGTCCGGCTTGCCGCCTCCGCCGCCGCCGAGGGTCTTGGCCGCGGTGCGGACCAGGTCGCCCGCCTTCAGCCCGCGCTCACGGGCGGCCTCGTTGGTGGCGATGACCGTCAGCGGGCGGCCGTTCGCCGTGGTGAAGACGGCCACGACGGCCGGACGGTCGCCCGGGATGCGGCCGCGGACGTCGAGCACCAGCTTGCGCAGGTCGTCGGCGGAGGTGCCGTCGGGGACCGTGCCGGTCACCAGGGCCACACCGCGGACGTCCCTGGCGCCCTCGGCGAGGCCGGCGGCCGCACCCAGCACCTTCTCGGCGCGGAACTTCTCGATCTCCTTCTCGGCGTCCTTCAGCTTGCCGAGCATGGCGGCGATCTTCTCCGGGAGCTCCTCGGAGCGGCCCTTCACCAGCTCCTGGAGCTGGGCCACGACCGTGTGCTCCTTGGCGAGGAAGTTGTACGCGTCGACGCCGACGAGGGCCTCGACACGGCGCACGCCGGAGCCGATGGAGGACTCGCCGAGCAGCTTCACCAGGCCGAGCTGCGAGGTGTTGCCGACGTGGGTGCCGCCGCACAGCTCCTTGGAGAAGTCGCCGATGGTCACGACGCGCACCCGCTCGCCGTACTTCTCGCCGAACTCGGCGATGGCGCCCTGCTTCTTGGCCTCGTCGATGCTCATGACCTCGGCGTGGACGTCGAGTTCACGCGAGAGGACCTCGTTGATCTTCTGCTCGACGTCGGTGAGGACCGTACCGGGGACGGCGTTCGGCGACCCGAAGTCGAACCGGAAGCGGCCCGGGGAGTTCTCCGAGCCGGCCTGGGCGGCCGTCGGGCCGAGGGCGTCGCGCAGGGCCTGGTGGGTCAGGTGGGTGGCGCTGTGGGCGCGGGCGATGGCCCGGCGGCGGCGCACGTCGATGGCGGCGTGGGCCGCGGCGCCGACGGTGACCTCGCCGACCTGGACGACACCCTTGTGGACGCTGACGCCGGGGACCGGCTGCTGCACGTCGCGGACCTCGATGACCGCGCCGGAGTCCAGCCGGATGCGGCCCTGGTCGGCCAGCTGGCCGCCGCCCTCGGCGTAGAACGGGGTGCGGTCGAGGACGACCTCGACCTCGTCGCCCTCGGACGCGGCCGGGGAGGAGACACCGTCGACGAGCAGGCCGACGACGGTGGACTCGCCCTCGAGGGACGAGTAGCCGGTGAACTCGGTGGTGCCCGAGTTGTCGGCGACCTCGCGGTAGGCGGAGAGGTCCGCGTGGCCGGTCTTCTTGGCCTTGGCGTCGGCCTTGGCCCGGTCCCGCTGCTCCTTCATCAGGCGGCGGAAGCCGTCCTCGTCCACGGACAGGCCCTGCTCGGCGGCCATCTCCAGGGTGAGGTCGATCGGGAAGCCCCAGGTGTCGTGGAGCAGGAACGCCTTGTCGCCGGCGAGCACCGTGCCGCCCGCGGCCTTGGTCTCGGTGACGGCGGTGTCGAGGATGTTGGTGCCGCCCTTGATGGCCTTGAGGAAGGCGGACTCCTCGGCCACGGCGACGGTCTCGATGCGGCCGCGGTCGGTGACCAGCTCCGGGTACTGCCGGCCCATGGTGTCGATCACGACGCCGACGAGGTCCTTGACGACCGGGCCCGTGGCGCCCATCAGGCGCATGTTGCGGATGGCGCGGCGCATGATGCGGCGCAGGACGTAGCCGCGGCCCTCGTTGCCGGGGGTGACGCCGTCGCCGATGAGCATGGTGGAGGTGCGGATGTGGTCGGCGACCACGCGCAGCGAGACGTCGGAGCCGGGCTCGGCGCCGTAGCGGACGCCGGTCAGCTCGGTGGCCTTGTCCATGACGACGCGCAGGGTGTCGGTCTCGTACATGTTCTGCACGCCCTGCAGGATCATCGCGAGGCGTTCCAGGCCGAGACCGGTGTCGATGTTCTTGCTCGGCAGGTCGCCGAGGATCGGGAAGTCCTCCTTGCCGTCGCCGGCGCCGCGCTCGTACTGCATGAAGACCAGGTTCCAGATCTCCACGTAGCGCTCGTCGTTGACGGCCGGGCCGCCCTCCTCGCCGAACTCCGGACCGCGGTCGTAGTTGATCTCGGAGCACGGTCCGCAGGGGCCGGGGACGCCCATCGACCAGAAGTTGTCCTTCTTGCCGAGGCGCTGGATGCGCTCGGCCGGGACGCCGATCACGTCGCGCCAGATCTGCTCGGCCTCGTCGTCGTCGAGGTAGACGGTGATCCAGAGCTTCTCGGGCTCCAGACCGTAACCGCCCTTGTCCTGGGGGCTGGTGAGCAGCTCCCAGGCGAGCTTGATGGCGCCTTCCTTGAAGTAGTCGCCGAAGGAGAAGTTGCCGCACATCTGGAAGAACGTGCCGTGGCGGGTGGTCTTGCCGACCTCTTCGATGTCGGGGGTGCGCACGCACTTCTGCACGCTGGTGACGCGCGGTGCGGGCGGCTTGACCTCGCCGAGGAAGTAGGGCTTGAAGGGGACCATGCCCGCGGGGACCAGCAGCAGAGTCGGGTCGTCCGCGATGAGCGACGCCGAAGGGACGACGGTGTGGCCGCGCTCCTCGAAGAAGCTCAGCCAGCGGCGGCGGATTTCAGCCGACTCCATCAGTGGTCCTCATTCCGGTTGTACGAGGTCCCGGTGCCCGGGTCCTCGGTGGTGTTCTCGGTGGTGCGGCGGGGGTCGTCGTCCGTGGCGTGCAGGCGCGTCACGGGGGCGGGCCGGCCGGGTCCGACGGCCGGACGGCGGGTGGCCGGAGGCAGCCCGGAGCGGGCGTTCAGCCCGAGGGCCTCGCCGAGTTCGGCCTCGCGCTGCGCCATCTGCGCGCGGATGTCGACGGCGATGCCCTTGAGGCGGTGCCCCGCGTCGATCGCCTTGTCGGCCGCCTGCGCGGCGAGGCTCTCGGGGGTGAGCTGCTTCAGCTTGCGGTTGACCTTGGTGGTGGCCCACACGCCGGCGCCCACGCCCGCGGTGAACCAGAAGGTACGGCGGAACATGGAGCGTCAGCCTTTCCGCTTCTTGCGCCGTGCGCCCGGTACGGTCCGGCCGACGATCACGGTGCGACGGGTGTCCTCGGGCGGTGCGTCCTCGCCCTTGCGGCCCAGCGCCCGGCGCACGCCGTAGCCGAAGGCCGCGACCTTGACGAGGGGGCCGCCGAACGTCGAGGCCACGGTGGTGGAGAGCGCGGAGGCGTTGGAGGTGACCTCCTGGACGTCGCTGGCGATCGCGTCGACGCGGTCGAGCTGGGTCTGCGCGGAGCGGACCGCGCTCGACGCCTCGGCCAGCAGCGGGACGGCCTGTTCGGTCACGTCCGCCACGAGCCGGGTGGTCGCCCTGAGCGTCTGCGCCAGCCTCACCAGCACCACGGCGAGGAAGGACACCAGGATCGCCCAGAAGACGGCCACCAGGATCCCGGCAACCTCTCCACCGGTCACTGCGCACCGCTCCCTGAGTCGTCGTCCGGCACTGAATTGTCCGCGCCCCCGACCCTATCGCGCCCGGGGTGGCGCACCGTACCGGATTGCCGGGCCGCCGGGCGGCCCGGACGACGGGACGGTTGTACGCAGCGCACACGTCTCGGTACGCTGCGTGCGCTATGCGCTACCCCGGCCCCGGTGAACCCCACCGCCCCGCTCCACCGGCCCCGTGCGGCCTGCCCGCCGAGCTGAACGCCTTCGTCGGCCGGACCGACGAACTGGCCGCSGCGGCACGCGCGCTGGATGCCTCGCGGCTGGTCACGGTCGCCGGCCCGGGCGGTATCGGCAAGACCCGCCTGGCGCTGCGTGCCGCGGCGGCGCTGAAGAATCGGTACGGCGACGGCGTGCGGCTGGCCGAGCTGTCGCTGCTGCGGGACCCCCGGCTCGTGGCACACGCCCTGGTGCAGGCGATCGGCGTGACGGACCACACCGGCCGGCCCGCCCGTGAGGTGCTGCTGGAACACCTGGGCCCGGCCCGGCTGCTCCTCGTCGTCGACGGGTTCGAGCATCTGGTCGACACGTGCGCCCCCCTGCTCCGTGACGTCCTGCGCAACGCGCCGGGCGTCACGGTGCTGGCGGCGGGCCGCAGGCCGCTGAGGCTGGACGGCGAGACGGTGCTGCCGCTGGGGCCGATGTCCGAGGAGGACGCCGCACGGCTGTTCACCGTCCGGGCGGCCGGCACCGCGAGCGCCTGGCGGCCCGCGGAGGGGGACCCGGCACGGGTGCGGGAGCTGTGCCGGCGCCTCGACGGGGTCCCGCTCGCGCTGGAGCTGGCCGCCGGCAGGCTCCCCGCGCTCTCGCTGGAGCAGCTGCTGGACCGGACGGACGACCGGTTCGGGCTGCTGACCGGCGGCGTGCGGGGCGCGCTGCCGCGGCACCGGACGCTGCGCACGGCCGTCGGCTGGAGCCATGAGCTGTGCTCCCCGGCCGAACGGCTGCTGTGGGCACGGCTGTCGGTCTTCGCGGGCTCCTTCGACCTGGAGGCCGTCGAGTACGTCTGCAGCGGACCGGATCTGCCGGCCGGCACGGTGCTGGACGTGCTCGGCGAGCTGATCGCCCAGTCCGTGGTCACCCGCACGCAGGGCGCGGGCGGCGCCCGCTACCGGATGCTCGACACGGTGCGCGCCTACGGCGCCGAGTGGCTCGCCTCGCTCGGCGACACCGAGCGGCTGCGCAGCCGGCACCGCGACTGGTACATGGGGCTGGCCACCTGGTGCGAGCTGGAGTGGTTCGGTCCCCGGCAGGCGGACGTCGCGGCCTGCGCGGACGACGCCCTGCCGAATCTGCGGGCGGCCGTCGAGGTGTGTCTGGAGCGTCCGCACGAGGCGCACCTCGGGCAGCATCTGGCCGGCACCCTCTGGTTCTACTGGGCCGGGTGCGGACGGCTCGCCGAGGGACGGCACTGGCTCGACCGGGTCCTCGCGGAGGAGACGCCGTACGCGGACGCCCGGCTCAAGGCGCTGTGGGTGCTCGGGTACGTGGCCGTGCTCCAGGGCGACGACGCGGCGGCGGCCGCCGCGCTGCACGAGTGCGGCGAGGGCGCCGCGGCCGGCGGGAACGTGCTGGCCGGCGCGTACGCGACCCATCGCAAGGGCTGCCTCGCCCTGCTGTCCGACGACATGCCGCGTGCGGAGCGGCTGCTGCGCCGGGCGCTCGGGGACTACGACCGCGTGGGAGAGCTCAACAGCAACGTGCTGATGGGGCGGGTGGAGCTGGCCATGACCCTGGTCTTCCAGGACCGGCTGGCGGAGGCCGTCGCGGTGTGCGAGGACGTGCGGGAGGTGTGCGAGACGTTCGGGGAGCAGTGGACCCGCGCATACGCGCTGTACGTCCTGGCCTACGCGGCCTGGACGGCCGGTGAGCACGTTCGCGCCCGGGCGCTGCTCACCGAGTGCATCACCGTCGACCACCGGTTCAACGATCTGGTCGGACTGGTCCTCGCGATCGAGCTGCTGGCCCTGGTGACCGCGTCCGAGGGCGAACCGGCGGAGGCCGCGGTGCTCCAGGGCGCGGCGGCGCCCGTCTGGGACTCGGTGGGGGTCGCGGTCTTCGGCTCGGTCCACTTCGGGGCCCCGCGGGAGCTGTGCGCCCGGCGGACCCTGGAACAGCTGGGGGCGCGCCGGTACGAGGAGTGCGTGCGGACCGGCCGGGCCCTGCCGCTGGACGCGGCGGTGCGGCGGGCGCTCACGGCTCCCGAGCGGGTGCGCGTCTTCCGGGCCCGGCAGCGCACGGGACCGCCCCCGGACACGCGAGAGCCCGCCGGCCTCCCCACCGGGAAGGGTGGGGAAGCGGCGGGCTGAGGCGGTGTCCGGCGGTCTCCCGCCGGACACGGCACGCCTGGGCGGCGGGCCTCCCGGCTCTCACCGGGAGGTGTCCGGCCGGATCAGCGGGCGTAGTACTCGACGACGAGCTGCTCGTCGCAGATGACCGGGACTTCCTTGCGCTGCGGGTCGCGGTCCAGGCGGAAGGCCAGGGCCTTCAGGTTGACCTGGAGGTAGCGCGGGGTCTCGCCGTCGGCGGCGAAGCCACCCTCGCGGGCCACCTGGAAGAGGGCCTTCTCGCGGGAGCGCTCGCGGACCATCACGACGTCGTCGGGACGGACGCGGAAGGACGGCTTGTCGACCTTGCCGCCGTTGACCTCGATGTGGCCGTGGACGACCATCTGACGGGCCTGGTAGATGGTGCGGGCGATGCCCGAACGCAGGACCAGGGCGTCGAGACGGCGCTCGAGCTCGACGACGAGCGCGTCGCCGGTCTTGCCCTCGGCCTTCTTGGCGCGGTCGTAGGCGCGGGCCATCTGGCGCTCGCTGATGTCGTACTGCGCACGCAGGCGCTGCTTCTCGAGCAGACGGACCTTGTAGTCCGAGTTCTGCTTGCGGCCACGGCCGTGCTCACCCGGCGGGTAGGGGCGAGCCTCGAAGTACTTGACGGCCTTCGGCGTCAGGGCGATACCGAGCGCACGGGACTTCTTGACCTTGGGACGCGACTGGTTAGGCACGTTCTCCAGACCTCCGTAGTAGGTTAGGTTAGGCTTACCTTACTCAAGGAGATCGCATGTCTCGCCCTGGGAACACCAAGCGCATCACGGACAGCACGAAGAACGCCGACGCATCGTCGGACGTCGCGATGACGTCCGGCGTCGAGGTGACGGAGGTCCGATCAGCTCATGGTCAGCCGCGTCCCAGCGGGCTTGAAATCACTCGGATGCCGTCAGCAGCCGAACGCACACGAACTCTCGTACAGAGTACATGCTCAGCGGTGCTGCTCGTTCACGGAGTGGAGGCGGCCCGACCGGAGCAGCTCGCGCCGCAGGCCCGGGCGGTCGGTCCGGACGGCGAGGTGTACCTGCTCTTCTCCGCCGACTCCCCCGCCGTGCGCGCCGCCACCCACGCGGTCCACGACGAGCTGCCGGCCGTGCTGGAGATCACCGACGTCGCACCGGTCTCCGTCCCCCACCGTATCCGCGGCCGCGCCTGGGTCTCCGGCTGGCTGACCTGCGCCCCGGGGCTCGCCTCGGAACCCGGGGCCATGATGCTGCGACTGGAGGTCGGCGAGGCGAGCGTCGACGACCTCTGGGGCACCGGCGGCGTCGACCCCGAGGACTTCGCCGCGGCGGCCGTGGACCCGCTGGTGGCCCACGAGGCCGAGCTGCTCCAGCACCTCGCCGCCGCCCACGACGACCAGGTGCAGGGGCTGTGCGCCCTGCTCGGCGAGCGGGCGGCGGACACCGGCGGCCGGGGCAGGCGGGCGGTGCCGCTGGCGCTGGACCGGTTCGGGCTGCGGGTGCGGTTCACCGGGGAGCCGGCCTTCGACGCGCGGTTCGACTTCCCGGCGCCGGTACACGACGTCACGGAGCTGCGGCGGGCGATGCACACGCTGTTCGCGGCGGCGGGGTAGCGCGCCGGGGGCGCGCGGCACAAGGTGAGCCCGGGTGCCGCGACCACCGGGCCCGCAGCCGAACCACGGCGCGACCCGAGCGCGGCCCACGGGCCGGTCACCCCGCGCGAGGCCCGCTGAAGGGCCTCAGTCGCCCCGCAGCCGTTCGCGCACCTTCTCCACCACGTCCGCGTAGCGGGCCTCCGCGCCGTAGCGGGTCGGCTCGTAGTAGCGGCGGCCGCGCACCGCGTCCGGTGCGTACTGCTGTGCCGCGATGCCGCCCGGGACGTCGTGCGGATAGACGTAGCCCTGCGCATGGCCCAGCTTGGCGGCGCCCTTGTAGTGGCCGTCGCGCAGATGGGCCGGCACGGGACCGGCCATGCCGTTGCGGACGTCCTGCTGGGCGGCGGCGATGGCGAGCGTCGCCGCGTTGGACTTCGGGGCCAGCGCGAGGGCGATCGTGGCGTGGCTCAGCGTCAGCGCGGCCTCGGGGAACCCGATCATGGCCACCGCCTGGGCGGCCGCCACGGCCGTGGGCAGCGCCGTCGGGTCCGCCAGGCCGATGTCCTCGCTCGCGGAGATCATCAGACGGCGGGCGATGAACCGCGGGTCCTCCCCCGCCTCGATCATCCGTGCCAGGTAGTGCAGTGCCGCGTCCACGTCGGAACCCCGGATGGACTTGATGAGCGCGCTGGCGACGTCGTAGTGCTGGTCGCCGTCCCGGTCGTACTTCACCGCCGCACGGTCGACGGTCTCCTCGACCGTCGCCAGGGAGATCTCCTCCTCCCCCTTGTCGATGGCCGCTCCCGCGGCCGCCTCCAGAGCGGTCAGCGCCCGGCGTGCGTCGCCGCCGGCGATGCGCAGCAGATGGTCCCGGGCCTCGGGGGCGAGCACGACCGCGCCGTCGAGGCCCCGCTCCTCGGTGAGGGCGCGCTCCAGCAGGGCGGCGATGTCGTCGTCGGTGAGCGGTTCCAGGGTCAGCAGCAGCGACCGCGAGAGCAGCGGGGAGATGATCGAGAAGTACGGGTTCTCCGTGGTGGCCGCGATCAGGGTGACCCAGCGGTTCTCCACGGCGGGCAGCAGGGAGTCCTGCTGGGCCTTGGAGAAGCGGTGGATCTCGTCCAGGAAGAGCACGGTCTCCCTGCCGTAACCGCCGGCGGCCCGGCGGGCGCCCTCGATGACCGCCCTGACCTCCTTGACGCCCGCGGTGATCGCGGAGAGCTCCACGAACCGCTTGTCCGTGGCCTTGGAGACGACGTACGCGAGGGTCGTCTTTCCGGTGCCCGGCGGGCCCCAGAGGATCACCGATGAGGCACCGGCGCGGCCGTTCGCCCCGTCGCCGACGAGGCGGCGCAGGGGTGAGCCCGGCTTCAGCAGATGCTGCTGCCCGACGACCTCGTCCAGGGTGCGCGGGCGCATCCGCACGGCCAGGGGGCTGCTGGTCGGGTCGGTCTCCTGGCGCTCTTCGGCAGCGGCGGTGAACAGGTCGGGTTCCACGCTGTGAAGCCTATGCCAGGGGACCGACAGCCCCGTGCGGCCGGGTCAGGAGGTCCAGAAGTCCCACCAGCGGGTCAGGACCAGCATCCCGATCACGCCGATGTGCAGGACGGGCAGGACCCAGGTGAACTCGCCGAAGAAGGTGCGCAGGCCGGCCGGCGCGGGCAGCACGCCCCGGCGCACGTTGTGGGAGGTGACGTACCAGAACATGACGATCGTGCCCGCCCAGGCGAGGCAGCACCACAGGCACAGGGCGTTGATCTCGTAGAGCGACTGCTGCATCAGCCAGGTGCAGAAGCCGACGCCGAAGAGGCAGCCCGCGTTCAGCCCGAGCCAGTACCAGCGGGCCCAGCGGGCGCCGGCCAGCAGCGCGACACCGATCGCGATCACCATCGAGTAGGTGACCAGGCCCAGCATCGGGTTGGGGAACCCGAAGACCTCGGCCTGCTCGCTCTTCATGATGTTCCCGCACGAGACGACCGGGTTCAGACTGCACCCCGGGGTGAAGCCCGGATCCTCCAGCAGCTTGAACTTGTCGATCGTGATCACCCACGCGGCCAGCAGCCCGGCCGCCCCGGTGACCACCAGCATCCACGCGAAGGCGCGGCTCGCCCCGATCCTGCCCCCGTCGGGTCGGTCCTGGGTGCCGGTGGGCACGTCGCGGGCTGCTGAAGAGGTCATGTCGCCGTTCCATCGTCTCGCCGGTGGCTGGAGCAGGGCCATTCTGCCCCACGGTGCCCCGCGGTCTCCGTTCGATCCGCATAAGGACCCGTGCCGGGTGACGGCCGCGTTCCCCCGCAACGGCGAAGGGGCTCCGGGCAGTTGACACCCGGAGCCCCTTCGCGTGGAGCGGTCAGGCCAGCTGCGCGCGCAGCTCGGAGACGACGGTCTCCAGCGGCACGGCCCGCTGCTCGCCGGACTCCATGTCCTTGAGCTGGACCACGCCCTCGGCGAGGTCGCGCTCGCCGGCCACCAGGGCGTACGGCGCCCCGGACCGGTTGGCGTTCTTCATGGCCCCCTTGAGGCCCTTGCCGCCGTAGCTGAAGTCCGCCGCCACACCGGCCCTGCGCAGCTCCGTCACCACGCCGAAGAGCACGCGGCGGGCCTCCTCGCCGAGCGGGACGGCGTACACGCTGGTGGACGCCGGGATGTCGAGGACGACGCCTTCGGCCTCCAGGGCGAGCACCGTGCGGTCCACGCCGAGGGCCCAGCCGACCGAGGGCAGGGCGGGCCCGCCGATCATCTCGGAGAGGCCGTCGTACCGGCCGCCGCCGCCCACCGCGGACTGGGAGCCGAGTCCGCCGTGCACGAACTCGAAGGTGGTGCGGGTGTAGTAGTCCAGTCCGCGGACCAGCTTCTCGTCGTCCTCGAAGGCGACGCCCGCCGCCGTGATCAGCGCCCGGACCTCCTCGTGGTACGCCTTGCAGGCGTCGCACAGGTAGTCGCGCAGCACGGGCGCCCCGGTCAGCTGCTTCTGGACGTCGGCGCGCTTGTCGTCGAGGACGCGCAGCGGGTTGATCTCGACCCGGCGGCGGGTGTCCTCATCGAGGTCGAGATCGCGCAGGAAGCCCTGGAGCGCCTCGCGGTAGACCGGACGGCACTCCTTGTCGCCGAGCGAGTTGAG
Source organism: Streptomyces sp. T39 (assembly GCF_008042045.1). GTDB lineage: Bacteria > Actinomycetota > Actinomycetes > Streptomycetales > Streptomycetaceae > Streptomyces. Next base: position 846,851 of record NZ_RDBP01000037.1, on the reverse strand, counting down.
CAGGATGCGGAAGTCGCGCAGCCCCAGGGAGCGGTACGCCTGGTCGGCCAGGATGATCAGCTCGGCGTCGAGAGCCGGGTCCTCGGCGCCGATCGCCTCGGCGCCCACCTGGGAGAAGTGGCGGTAGCGGCCCGCCTGCGGGTTCTCGTAGCGGTAGTACGAGCCGGAGTACCAGAGCTTCACCGGCAGGTTGCCCGCCTTGTGGAGGTTGGCCTGGAGGGCGGCGCGCAGCACCGATGCGGTGCCCTCGGGGCGCAGCGCCAGACGGTCGCCGCCCTTGGTCTCGAAGGCGTACATCTCCTTGGAGACGATGTCGGTGGACTCGCCGACGCCGCGCGCGAAGAGCTCGACGTTCTCGAAGCCGGGCGTCTCGACGTACCCGTAGCCGGAGTTCTTCAGCGGGGTGGAGATCGCGTCGCGGACCGCCAGGAAGGCGGCGGAGCGCGGCGGGATCAGGTCATAGGTGCCCCGGGGGGCCTGGAAGGTGTTCACGTCGGAATCTCGTCACATTCCTCGTCGGGGAGCGGGCTGGGTGCTCCCGGGGCCGGAGGCCACCTCGCGCAGATACGGGTTGGAGGCGCGCTCACGGCCGATGGTCGTCTGGGGGCCGTGGCCGGACAGCACCACGGTCGAGTCGTCGAGCGGCAGGCACACCCGGGCCAGCGAGGCGAGCATCTCGTCCATGTCGCCGCCGGGCAGGTCCGTGCGTCCGATGGAGCCGGCGAACAGCAGGTCGCCCGAGAAGAAGACGGACGGCACGTCCGCGGCCTCGGGCATCCGGAAGGTCACCGACCCCTTGGTATGGCCGGGTGCGTGCGCGACGGAGAACTCCAGACCGGCCAGGCTCAGCGCGGCGCCGTCGGCGAGCTCCTTGACGTCGTCGGGCTCCCCGACCGTCAGTTCGCCCATGAGCGGCATGCCGATGGAGCGGCCGAGGGCCTTCTCCGGGTCGCTCATCATGTACCGGTCGGCGGGGTGGATCCACGCCGGCACGTCGTGCGCGCCGCAGACGGGGACGACGGAGGCGACATGATCGATGTGCCCGTGGGTGAGCACGACGGCGACGGGCTTGAGCCGATGCTTCCTGAGCGTCTCCTCGACACCCTGGGCGGCCTGGTGGCCGGGGTCGATGATCACGCACTCCTCGCCTGCGGCCGGGGCGACCAGGTAACAGTTGGTCCCCCAGGCTCCGGCGGGGAACCCGGCAATAAGCACGTTCGTCCTCAGTTCGGTCGTCGAGAGGCATGTGGCGGGACCGGCGGGCGGCCGGTCCGTGCCGATCACAGCTGCTCAGAGCCTACCGGCGCTCCTCCATCCACAGCCAACCCGTATACCGTACGGGGCAAGCTCGGCGGTCAGCATCACGCGACGTGCTCAGCACCCGCGGCGTACGGCCCTGTTTCGACGTCCACGAACCATGTCCACGAACTACAAGGAGAAGACCCGGTGGTCAGCAGCGATCAGCGGCGGCGGCAGCTCGCCCGGGAGAAGTTCGAGCGCCAGCAGCAGCGTCGGGAGAAGGCTCGGAAGAAGGCGAAGCAGCGCAACACGGTCATCGCGGCCGTGATCGCCGTGGTCCTCGCCTCCGGCGGCGCCGTGTACGCCGGGGTGAGCCTGGGCGGGGGCGACAAGGACGACAGCGCCTCGCCCTCCGCGGAGAACTCGCCGAGCCCCGAGCCGTCGCAGACGGAGAGCAAGGCTCCCGAGCCGGAGATGGCGATCGACAAGAAGGCCAAGTACACCTTCGCGATCGAGACCAACGAGGGTGCGATCAGCATCGCGATGGACGCGGCGAAGACCCCGCACACCGTGAACTCGTTCAAGTCGCTCGCGGACAAGGGCTACTTCGACGGGACCAAGTGCCACCGCCTGACCACGCAGGGCATCTTCGTGCTCCAGTGCGGCGACCCGAAGGGCGACGGCACCGGCGGCCCCGGCTACACCATCCCCGACGAGAACCTGACCTCGCTCGGCAAGGCCGGCGCCGACGGCTCGGTGACGTACCGGGCGGGCACGGTGGCGATGGCCAACACCGGCCAGCCGGGCACCGGCGGCAGCCAGTTCTTCCTGGTGTACAAGGACACCAAGCTGCCGCCGTCGTACACGCCGTTCGGCACGCTCGACGCGAAGAGCCTGAAGGTCGTCGAGGCGGTCGGCAAGGCCGGCGTGGAGGGCGGCGCCACCGACGGGGCGCCCAAGAAGCCGGTCACCATCGAGAAGGCCACCGTCCCGAAGGTGTGAGCCGGGGAATTCGGCCGCGCTGAGTGCGGACAGCCGGGCGGCCGGTCGCCTAGATTGGCGTTGTGCAGCGCGGACTGGATGCGCGTTGCGTACGGCGGGCGGGACCCGTCAAGGAAACTGTGGACGATGCCCGGGGGACCACTCCCCCGCGGACATCAGGTTGAGGAGGCGCTGTGAGCAGCGACCCGTGGGGCCGCGTCGACGAGACGGGCACCGTGTACGTGCGTACTGCCGAGGGCGAGCAGGTCGTCGGTTCGTGGCAGGCCGGGACTCCCGAGGAGGCTCTGGCCTACTTCGAGCGCAAGTACGAGGGCCTGGTGGTCGAGATCGGCCTCCTCGAGCGCCGGGTGAAGACCACCGATCTGTCGGCGAAGGACGCCCAGACCGCGATCGACCACCTGCGCCAGCAGGTGGACGAGCACCACGCGGTCGGCGATCTCGCCGCGCTGCGCGTGCGGCTGGACGCGCTGGTGGCGACGGTGGACAAGCGCCGCGAGGAGCGCAAGGTCCAGCGCGCCAAGCAGAGCGACGAGGCGCGCAAGTCCAAGGAGGCGCTGGTCGCCGAGGCCGAGGAGCTGGCGCAGAGCGAGCAGTGGCGGGCCGCGGGTGAGCGGCTGCGGGCACTGGTGGACACGTGGAAGGGCCTTCCCCGGCTCGACCGCAAGTCCGACGACGAGCTGTGGCACCGCTTCTCGCACGCGCGCTCGGCGTTCTCCAAGCGGCGCAAGGCGCACTTCGCGTCGCTGGACGCGCAGCGCGAGGAGGCCCGCCGGACCAAGGAGCGGCTGGTCGCCGAGGCCGAGGCACTGTCCGGTTCGACGGACTGGGGCCCGACCGCGGCCGCCTACCGCGACCTGATGGCGCAGTGGAAGGCGGCGGGCCGCGCCCAGCGCGAGGCCGAGGACGACCTGTGGAACCGCTTCCGCGGCGCCCAGGACGTCTTCTTCGCCGCGCGCAGCGGTGTCTTCGCCGAGCGGGACGCGGAGCAGGGCGAGAACCTCAAGCTCAAGGAGGAGCTCGCGGCCGAGGCCGAGAAGCTCGTCCCGGTGACGGACCTCAAGGCGGCGCGTGCCGCGTTCCGGGCCATCAACGAGCGCTGGGAGGCCATCGGCCACGTGCCGCGCGACGCCCGTCCGAAGGTGGAGGGCCGGATGCAGGCGGTGGAGCGTGCCCTCCAGGAGTCCGAGGAGAACGAGTGGCGCCGTACGAACCCGGAGGCGCGTGCGCGTGCCGCGGGTCTGACGGGGCAGCTCCAGGCGGCCGTCGACAAGCTGCGTGGGCAGATCGACGCGGCCCGCGCCTCGGGCAACAACGCCCGCGCCGACAAGCTCTCCCGGGAGCTGGAGGGCCGGCAGGCGCTGCTGGACCAGGCGCTGAAGGGCCTGGAGGAGTTCGGCGGCTGAGCCGTCCGCTCGTCACGGAGCCCCGGCGGTGATCCCACCGCCGGGGCTCCGGCCGTTCAGGGGGCCTCTCGGCCCCGCGGCCTACGGCCGCCGGGCCGAGGTGACGCGGTAGACGTCGTAGACGCCCTCCACGCCGCGCACGGCCTTGAGGACGTGGCCGAGGTGCTTGGGGTCGCCCATCTCGAAGGTGAAGCGCGAGGTGGCCACGCGGTCGCGCGAGGTCTGGACGGCCGCGGACAGGATGTTGACGTGCTGGTCGGACAGGACGCGGGTGACGTCGGAGAGCAGCCGGGACCGGTCCAGCGCCTCGACCTGGATGGCGACCAGGAAGACGGAGGACTGGGTGGGCGCCCACTCGACGTCGAGGATGCGCTCGGGCTGCTGGGAGAGCGAGTCGACGTTGACGCAGTCGGCACGGTGCACGGAGACGCCGCTGCCCCGGGTGACGAATCCGATGATCGGGTCGCCGGGGACGGGCGTGCAGCAGCGGGCGAGCTTGACCCAGACGTCCTCGACGCCCTTGACGACGACGCCGGGGTCGGCGCTGCCCCGCCGCTTGGAGCGGCTGCGGGACGGCGGCGTCGACTCGGCGATGTCCTCGCTGGCGGCCTCCTCGCCGCCGAGCGCCTGCACCAGCTTCTGGACGACGCCCTGGGCCGCGACATGGCCCTCGCCGATCGCCGCGTAGAGCGAGGAGATGTCCGGGTAGCGCATCTCGTGGGCGAGGGTGACCAGGGAGTCCCCGGTGAGGATCCGCTGGATCGGCAGGTTCTGCTTGCGCATCGCGCGGACGATGGCGTCCTTGCCCTGCTCGATGGCCTCGTCCCGGCGTTCCTTGGAGAACCAGGCGCGGATCTTGTTGCGGGCGCGGGGCGACTTGACGAAGCCGAGCCAGTCGCGGGAGGGGCCCGCGCCTTCCGCCTTGGAGGTGAAGACCTCGACCAGGTCGCCGTTGTCCAGGGTCGATTCGAGCGGCACCAGGCGCCCGTTGACCCGGGCGCCTATCGTCCGGTGGCCGACCTCGGTGTGGACGGCGTACGCGAAGTCCACCGGTGTGGCGCCGGCGGGCAGGGCGATGACGTCGCCCTTGGGTGTGAAGACGAAGACCTCGTTGCGCGACAGGTCGAACCGCAGGGACTCCAGGAACTCGCCGGGGTCCTCGGTCTCCTTCTGCCAGTCGAGCAGCTGGCGCAGCCAGGCCATGTCGTTGACGGTGTCCTGGCCGGCGCTGCCCTTGGCGGCGCGCGGGACGTCGGTGCGCACCTTGGAGGTGCCGGCGACGGTCTCCTGCTTGTACTTCCAGTGCGCGGCGATGCCGTACTCGGCACGCCGGTGCATGTCGAAGGTGCGGATCTGGAGCTCGACGGGCTTGCCGTTGGGTCCGATGACCGTCGTGTGCAGGGACTGGTACATGTTGAACTTGGGCATCGCGATGTAGTCCTTGAACCGCCCGGGAACCGGGTTCCAGCGGGCGTGGACCGTGCCCAGCGCCGCGTAGCAGTCACGGACCGTGTCGACGAGGACGCGGATGCCGACCAGGTCGTAGATCTCCGCGAAGTCCCTGCCGCGGACGATCATCTTCTGGTAGACGCTGTAGTAGTGCTTCGGCCGTCCGGTCACGGTGGCCTTGATGCGGGCGGCCCGCAGGTCGGACTGGACCTCGTCGGTCACTATGGCGAGGTACTCGTCGCGCTTGGGGGCCCGCTCGGCGACCAGACGCACGATCTCGTCGTACATCTTGGGGTAGAGGATCGCGAAGGCGAGGTCCTCCAGCTCCCACTTGATGGTGTTCATGCCCAGCCGGTGGGCCAGCGGGGCGTAGATCTCCAGCGTCTCGCGGGCCTTCTTCTCCTGCTTCTCCCGCTTGAGGTAGCGCATGGTGCGCATGTTGTGGAGGCGGTCGGCGAGCTTGATGACCAGGACCCGCGGGTCCTTGGCCATGGCGACGACCATCTTGCGCACGGTCTCGGCCTGCGCGGCCTCGCCGAACTTCACCTTGTCGAGCTTGGTGACACCGTCGACGAGCAGGGCGACCGAGTCCCCGAAGTCGCGCCGGAGCTGGTCCAGGCCGTACTCGGTGTCCTCCACCGTGTCGTGCAGCAGGCCCGCCATCAGCGTCGCCGGGTCCATGCCGAGCTCGGCCAGGATGGTGGTGACGGCCAGCGGGTGGGTGATGTACGGGTCGCCGCTCTTGCGCTTCTGTCCCCGGTGCCAGCGTTCGGCGACCTGGTACGCCTTCTCGACCTGGCGCAGCGTGGACGTCTCGATCTTCGGGTCGTTGCTGCGCACGATCCGCAGCAGCGGCTCCAGCACGGGGTTGTACGGCGACGAGCGCTGCACGCCCAGGCGGGCGAGGCGGGCGCGCACCCGGTTCGACGAACCGCCGGTGCGGGTGGCCGCGGCCGGCGGCACGGGCTTGGGCGCGGAGACGGGCACGGGGCCCGTGCGCTCCGGAACGGCGGGCTGCGCCTTCCGGGCGGGCTGGGCCTCGGGCACGGCAGGGGCTGCCGCGGGCTTGTCGGCCTTCTGGCCGGGCTGCGCGGCGGCGGACTGGGCCTCGTCTGGCAAGGGCACTCCTCGTGCGGTTCCGGGTCCCCGGTCAGGCCCGGAAAGCCCATGGTATCGACCCGGCCGGACCGGTGCGCACGAGGCGGTGGCGCCGGTCCCGTGTCCGCCCTCCGGGTGAGGCCCGGGACACGGAAGGTGCCCCGGGGAGATCTCCCCGGGGCACCTTCGGTGTGCCTGTGCGCGTGTGGCGTCAGAGCGTGATGAGGGCGTCCAGCGGAGCCCCGCGCAGGGCCGCTTCGAGGCGGGCCCGCCCTCCGAGGAAGGCGAGCTCCATCAGGACCGCGACGCCCGCGACGTCCGCGCCGGCCCGCCGGATCAGGTCCAGCGACGCCTGTGCGGTGCCGCCGGTGGCGAGGACGTCGTCGATGACCATGACGCGGTCGCCCGCGCCGAGGTCCTCGGCGTGCACCTCGATCTCGGCGGTGCCGTACTCCAGCTCGTACGCCTGGGACAGCGTGGCTCCGGGCAGCTTGCCCGCCTTGCGGACGGGGACGAAACCGATGCCGGAGCGGACCGCGACCGGCGCGGCGAGGATGAAGCCGCGGGCCTCGAGCCCGACGATCTTCGTCGCGCCGTACCGCTCGCAGAGCCCGCCGAGGGCGTCCGTGAGCGCCGTGAAGGCGACGGGGTCGGCGAGCAGCGGCGTGATGTCCTTGAACACCACTCCCGGCTTCGGGTAGTCGGGTACGTCCCGGATCCGGCCGAGCAGCAGCTCGCGGGTGTCCGCGGCGGTCATCGGCGCCTGCCCGACGGGCGGCCGCGGCCACGGCCGCGCTGGCCCACCACGGCGCCCGCGGCCGCGGGGGCCGCGTCGTCGTCGGCCGGCCCGTCGCCGTCGTGGTCGGCGTCCTCGCTGCCCGGCTCCGTCTCGCCCTTGGCCGCGGCGGCCGCGCGCTTGGCGAGGACCCGCTTCTTGAGGGCCTTCATCTGCGGCTCGCGCTCCTTGAGGTCGGCGACGAGCGGCGTGGCGATGAAGATCGAGGAGTAGGCACCGGCGGCCAGGCCGACGAACAGCGACAGCGAGATGTCGTTCAGCATGCCGGCGCCGAGGACACCGCCACCGATGAACAGCAGGCCCGCGACCGGGAGGAGCGCGACGACCGTGGTGTTGATGGAACGCACCAGGGTGCTGTTGATGCTGCGGTTGGCGACGTCGCTGTACGTCCAGCGGGTCTGCTTGGTGATGTCCTTCGACCCCTCCTTGAGGGAGTCGAAGACGACCACGGTGTCGTAGAGCGAGTAACCGAGGATGGTCAGCAGACCGATCACCGTGCCCGGGGTGACCTCGAAGCCGACCAGGGCGTACACACCGACGGTGATGGTGATGTCGTGGATCAGGGCGATCAGGGCGGCGACGGCCATGCGCCACTCGAAGGCGATCGCGAGGTAGATCACCACCAGGAACATGAACACGCCGAGGCCCGTCCACGCCTTGTTGGCGATCTGCTCGCCCCAGCTCGGGCCCACCAGCTCGGCGTTGATCCTGTCCCGGTCGACGCCGAACTCCTCGGCGAGCTGCGTCTGCACCTTGTCGGCCTGCGCGGTGTCCAGCTCGCTGACCTGGATGCGCATACCGCCGGTGCCGAGCTCCTGGACGATGGCGGGGTGGCCCGAGGCCTCCTCCGCCACCTCCTGCGCCTGGGAGACCGAGACCTCGGCCTTGGGCGTGGTGAAGACCGCGCCGCCCTTGAACTCGATGCCCATGTTGAGGCCGCGCACCGCGAGGCCGACGATGGCGGTGATCGTGATCAGGATCGAGACGCCGTACCAGATCCTGCGCTTGGCGACGAAGTCGTATCCGACCTCACCGCGGTAGAGACGGGCGCCGAGGTTGCCGAGTCGGGACATCTCACGCCTCCTTCGGGTCGGTGGGGACGGACACACGGCGGGACCGGCGCAGCGGGGGCTTGGCGCCGAGTCGCTTCGGGTCGAGGCCGGACCACGGGTGGCCCTCCGCGAAGAACTTCCGGCGGGCGAGGATCGTCATCACCGGCTTGGTGAAGAAGAAGACCACGACCACGTCGAGCAGGGTCGTCAGACCGAGGGTGAAGGCGAAGCCCTGCACCTTTCCGACGGTCACGACGAACAGCACCGCGGCGGCGAGGAACGACACGAAGTCGGAGACGAGGATGGTGCGCCGGGCGCGCGGCCAGGCACGCTCGACGGCCGGACGCAGGGTGCGGCCCTCGCGGATCTCGTCCCGGATGCGTTCGAAGTAGACGATGAACGAGTCCGCGGTGATGCCGATCGCGACGATGGCGCCGCAGACCGCGGGCAGGTTGAGCGCGAAGCCGATGCCGGGGCCGAGCAGGGCCATGATCGTGTAGGTGAGGACCGCGGAGACCATGAGGCTCAGGATCGCGATCAGCGACAGGCCGCGGTAGTAGACGACCAGGTAGATCACGACGAGCGCGATGCCGATGGCGCCGGCGATCAGACCGGCCTCCAGCTGCTCGCCGCCGAGCGCGGCGGTGACGGTGGTGACGCTCTGCTCCTCGAAGGTGAGGGGCAGGGCACCGTAGGACAGGATGTTGCCCAGGTTCTGGGCGGAGTCCTGGGTGAAGTCACCGGTGATCTCGGCGCTGGCGCTCAGCGTCTGGTTCACCTGCGGGGCCGAGACCACTTCGCCGTCGAGGACGATGGCGAACTGGTTCATCGGGGGCTGCTGCTGCGAGAGGCGGCTGGTGATCGTGGAGAACTTCTTGGCGCCCTTGTCCGTGAACTCCATCGTGACCTTCCACAGGCCACGCTGCTGGTCGAGCTCACCCTTGGCGTCGTCGACGTCCTTGCCGTCCACCTCGGCCGGGCCGAGGATGTACTTCTCCCACTGGTCGGCGCCGTTCTTGCCGCAGGCCACGGTGGTGTCGCCGGGCTTGACGTTGTCGCCGAGCGTGCCGCGGACCTTGGCGTTCGAGCAGTCCAGTTCGGTGAACTTCTTCTGGAGCGCGGCGGTGGCCGGGTCGCTCGACGGGTCCGGCGCCGGGGTGTCGGACGGCGCAGGGGACCCGGAGGCCTTCGGCTCGCCGGAGCCCGAGGGCGACGGGCTGGCGGCCGGGGCCTTCAGGCCCTCGGTGACCGCACGGCCCTGGGTGGTCGCGGAAGGGGAGGGTGAGCCGGAGGGCGCGTTGGCCTCGGGCTTGTCCGTCGCCTTGTCGCCGTCCGCGGGCTTCTTGGACTCCGAGGCGCTCGGGCTGGGGCTCGCGGGCGGCTGCTCCTGGTTCGGGGCGCCCGCCGCGACCGTCAGCACCGGCCGGAAGTAGAGCTGGGCGGTGGTGCCGACCTGCTCCCGGGCCTGCTGGGAGTTCGTCCCCTTGGGGATGTTGACGATGATGTTCCGGTCGCCCTGGGTCTGAACCTCGGCCTCGGAGACACCCAGACCATTGACACGGCGTTCGATGATGCCGACCGCGGTGTTCATGTTGGTCTCGTTGATGGCGTTCGGGGCGCCCGGCTGATTCTTCGCCTCGAGCGTGATGGTCGTACCGCCCGCCAGGTCGATGCCCAGGCGCGGCGTGAGCTGACCCGCCCAGAACATGCCGCCCGTGAGCGCGACCATGGCGATCAGGATCAGAGCCAGGGCGCGCCCGGGCTTCCCCTGAGACCCCGTGGGCCTTCGGCCCCTGTTCGGTGCTGCCACCTTCTCGTTTCTCCCTGTCCAACCGCCCCGGCGCCGGGTGTGCGCCGCGGCGGCCACGAAGTGTTGTGGGGCCTGCCCCCGGGTTGCGTCGGCACGACCCGGGGACCGCGCGGCGCCTGTGCGCCGCGGCGGTCCCCGATCATGACTACTTCGCGTCGCCCTCGCCGTCGGCCTTGCCGTCCTTGGTCTCGGCCTCGTCGGCGGCGTCCTTCTTGCCCAGGTCGACGCGGTCGCCGTCGGCGGGCGCGTCGTCGGAGCCGGCGGTCAGCGAGGAGGCGTCGTCCGGGACGACCGTGGCGCCGTCGTCGTGGGACTCGTCGTCACCGTGGACGATGCGGTTGTACTCCTCGTCGGAGAGCACGGCGCCGACGGCGTTCTTGCCGAAGACGAGGTGCACGCCGGGCGCCGCCTCGAGGAGGACCGTGTCGTCGTTGACCTCCTTGACGGTCGCGTACATGCCACCGATGGTCCGCACTCCGGTGCCGGGCTGCATCGAGTCGCGCATGTTCGCGGCCTGCTGCTGCTTCTTCTTGGCGGAGCGGGTCATCAGGAACATGGCCCCGATGAGCACGATGAAGGGGAGGAGGGTCAAGATATCCACGGCGGGGAATTCCTTCGCACGACCGCGCTGACGAACGGCCTGTATACGGGGGTGGGCACGCCGTCCCTGGAAGGGCGGCATCGGCGGAGTCTAAGCGAGTCCGCATCACTGGAACAACGCCCAGCATCCCACCGTGGTTCCGCGCGGGACGACTCTCCTCGCCGTCACGCCCCGAACAACCCCTGTTGTCCGCTTGCGCCCGGCGCCTGCTGGGGCGGCACGAGTCCGAGGTGCGTCCAGGCCGCCGGTGTGGCCACCCTGCCACGGGGCGTACGGGCCAGCAGACCCTCCCGTACCAGGAAGGGCTCCGCGACCTCCTCCACCGTCTCCCGCTCCTCGCCGACCGCGACCGCCAGCGTCGACAGCCCCACCGGGCCGCCGCCGAAGAGCTTCAGCAGCGCCTTCAGCACGGCACGGTCGAGCCGGTCGAGGCCGCGGCTGTCGACCTCGTACACACCGAGGGCCGCCTCGGCCACCTCGCGGGTGATCAGCCCGTCCGCCTTGACCTGCGCGTAGTCCCGCACCCGGCGCAGGAGCCGGTTGGCGATACGGGGCGTGCCGCGGGAGCGGCCGGCGATCTCGGCGGCGCCCTCCGCCTCGATGTCCACGTCCAGCAGCTGGGCGGACCGGTGGATCACCCGCTCCAGCTCGGCGGGCTCGTAGAACTCCATGTGCGCCGTGAAGCCGAAGCGGTCGCGCAGCGGCGGCGGCAGCAGTCCGGCCCGGGTCGTCGCCCCGACCAGGGTGAACGGGGGCAGCTCCAGCGGGATGGCGGTGGCGCCGGGGCCCTTGCCGACGATCACGTCCACCCGGAAGTCCTCCATGGCCATGTAGAGCATCTCCTCGGCCGGCCGGGACATCCGGTGGATCTCGTCGAGGAAGAGGACCTCGCCCTCCTGGAGGGAGGAGAGGATCGCCGCGAGGTCGCCCGCGTGCTGGATGGCGGGGCCCGAGGTGATGCGGATCGGCGCGTTCATCTCGGCCGCGATGATCATCGACAGGGTGGTCTTGCCCAGGCCCGGGGCACCGGAGAGCAGGACGTGGTCGGCGGTGGCGCCACGGGCGAGGGCGGCCTTGAGCACCAGGTCGAGCTGCTCGCGCACCCGCTCCTGGCCGACGAACTCGTGCAGCGACTTGGGGCGCAGGGCCGCTTCCACGGCCTGGTCCTCACCGTCGGCCGACGGGCCGACAAGGCGCTGCTCGGTGTCGGCGGTGGTGTCGTCGTCCCAGTTCACGTGGTGTCTTCTGCCTTCTTGCGCGGGTGGGGGCGGGTTGCCTTCTGGCGTGCTTCTTGCGGCGGCCGGCCTGCGCGGGCGGCCGCTGCCGGGCACGGGAGGGGCGCGGCCGGCGGGAGTGCCGGCCCGCCCTCAGCGGGTGCGGTTCAGCGTCTGGAGGGCGGCCCGCAGCAGCGGCCCCACGGCCGGTGCCGGGCCCATGGACTCCGCCTGGGGGCCGACCGCGGCGACGGCCTCGTCGGCCTCGCGGGTCGCGTAGCCGAGGCCGAGCAGCGCGGCGTGGAGCTGGTCGCGCCAGGACTGGCTCACGGGGGCGCCGACCGCGGGGACGGTGCCCAGCGGCTCGCCGAGGCGGTCCTTGAGCTCCAGGAGCAGCTTCTGGGCGCCCTTCCTGCCGATGCCCGGCACGGCGGTGAGGGCCTTCTCGTCCGCCGTGGCGACGGCCACCCGCAGCGCGTCGGGGGTGTGGACGGCGAGCATCGCCTGGGCCAGGCGCGGGCCGACCCCGCTCGCGGTCTGGAGCAGCTCGAACACCTGGCGTTCGTCGTCGTCGGCGAACCCGTAGAGGGTGAGCGAGTCCTCGCGGACCACCAGGGACGTGGCCAGCCTGGCCTCCTGGCCGATGCGCAGGGTGGAGAGGGTGTTCGGGGCGCACTGCACGGCCATGCCGACGCCGCCGACCTCGATCACCGCGGTGGTGGGGGCGAGCGCGGCGACGGTGCCGCTCACAAAGGCGATCATGCGGTCGGGCCTTTCCTGACGGGCGGTACGGGGGTGACGGGCCGGGCGGCCCGGTGGGCCGTCACCGCCTGCTGGAGGCGGTTCTGCGCCGGGGCGCGCCAGATGTGGCAGATGGCGAGGGCGAGGGCGTCGGCCGCGTCGGCGGGCTTCGGCGGTGCGTCGAGGCGCAGCAGCCGCGTGACCATGGCTCCGACCTGCGCCTTGTCGGCGCGGCCGCTGCCGGTGACGGCCGCCTTGACCTCGCTGGGCGTGTGCAGGGCGACGGGGAGGCCGCGCCGGGACGCGCAGAGCATGGCGACCGCGCTGGCCTGGGCCGTGCCCATCACCGTGCGGACGTTGTGCTGGCTGAAGACCCGCTCCACGACGACGATGTCGGGCCGGTGCTCGTCCAGCCAGATCTCGATGCCCCGCTCGATGGCGACCAGCCGGCGGCCGAGCTCCTCGTCCGGAGGGGTGCGCACGACGCCGACGCCGCGCATCGTCAGCGGCCGGCCGGCGACGCCTTCGACCACGCCGACACCGCACCGCGTCAGCCCGGGGTCCACACCCAGTACGCGCACGCCGCCCCCTTCTCCGGTCACCTGTTCGTGCAGGCTATCGGCTGCCACCGACAACGCGCGGACGGGCCGACGGGGGTGTCTCCCCGTCGGCCCGTCCCGTGCTGCCGATGTGAGCCGGCGTCAGGCGTCGACCTTCGCCATGACGTCGTCCGAGACGTCGAAGTTGGCGAAGACGTTCTGCACGTCGTCGCTGTCCTCCAGCGCGTCGATCAGCTTGAAGATCTTGCGCGCGCCCTCCTCGTCCAGCTCGACCTGCATGGTCGGGACGAAGTTGGCCTCGGCCGAGTCGTAGTCGATGCCGGCGTCCTGGAGGGCGGTGCGGACCGCGACCAGGTCCGTCGCCTCGCTGAGCACCTCGAAGGACTCGCCGATGTCGTTGACCTCCTCGGCACCGGCGTCGAGGACGGCGCCGAGGACGTCGTCCTCGGACAGTTCACCCTTGGGGACGATGACGACGCCCTTGCGGTTGAACAGGTAGGACACCGAACCGGGGTCGGCCATGGATCCGCCGTTGCGCGTCATGGCGACGCGGACGTCGGAGGCGGCACGGTTGCGGTTGTCGGTGAGGCACTCGATGAGCACCGCGACGCCGTTGGGCCCGTAGCCCTCGTACATGATCGTCTCGTAGTCCACGCCGCCGGCCTCGAGGCCGCCGCCGCGCTTGACCGCGGAGTCGATGTTCTTGTTCGGGACGGAGCTCTTCTTGGCCTTCTGGATGGCGTCGAAGAGCGTCGGGTTGCCGTCGATGTCGGCGCCACCGGTCCGCGCGGCGACCTCGATGTTCTTGATCAGCTTCGCGAAGAGCTTGCCGCGCTTGGCGTCGATCACGGCCTTCTTGTGCTTCGTCGTAGCCCATTTAGAGTGGCCGGACATCTGCCTGTCTCCTTCGCGTAACCCTTTACTGGACGAACCCCAGAGATCCTACCGGGATCGGGTCACCGGCCCGCGCGCACCATGTCGACGAAGAACGCGTGGACGCGGTGGTCGCCGGTGAGCTCCGGGTGGAACGACGTGGCGAGCACGGCGCCCTGCCGGACGGCGACGATGTGGCCGTCGTACTCGGCGAGCACCTCGGCCTCGGCGCCGACGGACTCCACCCAGGGGGCCCGGATGAAGACGCCCTCCACGGGGCCGACGCCGTTCACCTCCACCGTCGCCTCGAAGGACTCGTTCTGCCGGCCGAAGGCGTTGCGGCGCACGATCATGTCGATGCCGCCGAGCGTCTCCTGGCCCGAGCGCGGGTCGAGGATCTTGTCGGCGAGCATGATCAGGCCGGCGCAGGTGCCGTAGACGGGCAGTCCGGCCGCGATGCGCTCGCGCAGCGGTTCCGTCATGCCGAAGAGGTGCGCGAGCTTGGACATGGTCGTGGACTCGCCGCCGGGGATCACCAGGCCGTCGACCTCGGCCAGTTCCTCGGGCCGCCGGACCGGCCTGGCCACGGCGTCCGCCGCGGCCAGGGCGATCAGGTGCTCCCGGACGTCGCCCTGGAGTGCCAGGACACCGATCACGGGTGAGGTCATCACCAGCCCCGGTTCGCGTAGCGCTCGGCCTCGGGGAGGGTGTCGCAGTTGATGCCGACCATGGCCTCGCCCAGGTTCCGGGAGGCGTCCGCGATGATCTTCGGGTCGTCGTAGAAGGTCGTCGCCTTGACGATGGCGGCGGCGCGCTTGGCCGGGTCGCCGGACTTGAAGATGCCGGAGCCCACGAAGACGCCCTCCGCGCCCAGCTGGCGCATCAGCGCGGCGTCCGCGGGGGTGGCGACGCCGCCTGCGGAGAACAGCACCACGGGCAGCTTGCCGAGCTCGGCGACCTCCTTGACGAGCTCGTAGGGCGCGCGCAGGTCCTTGGCGGCGGCGTAGAGCTCGTTGTTGTCGAAGCCGCGCAGGCGGGCGATCTCGTTCTTGATCTGCCGCAGGTGGCGGACGGCCTCGACGACGTTGCCGGTGCCGGCCTCGCCCTTGGAGCGGATCATGGCCGCACCCTCGGCGATCCGGCGCAGGGCCTCGCCCAGGTTGGTGGCGCCGCAGACGAAGGGGGTGGTGAAGGCCCACTTGTCGGAGTGGTTGACCTCGTCGGCCGGGGTGAGGACCTCGGACTCGTCGATGTAGTCGACGCCGAGGGACTGCAGCACCTGGGCCTCGACGAAGTGGCCGATGCGGGACTTGGCCATGACCGGGATGGAGACCGCGCCGATGATCTCCTCGATCATGTTCGGGTCGGACATCCGGGCCACTCCGCCGTCCTTGCGGATGTCGGCGGGCACCCGCTCCAGGGCCATGACGGCGACGGCGCCGGCGTCCTCGGCGATCTTCGCCTGCTCGGCGTTGACCACGTCCATGATCACGCCGCCCTTGAGCTGCTCGGCCATGCCGCGCTTGACGCGGGAGGTGCCGGTCGCGGGGGCGTCGGCGGGCTGCGGGGTGGGGTTGACGGACACGGAGGACCTCACTCGATGACGACGTTGCGATGCGTCACCGATGGAACATCCGCGGACCAGTCCACATCAAGGGCCAATGGAGAGGCGGTGGATCGTTTTGGCCGGCTCAGGGGGTGGTCAGGGGGCTTGCGGGCCCGTCGGTACCCGTCCGGAGCAGGCCACGCGCCCCGGCCGTCGGCGGTGCCGGGCGCCTGCCTGCGGGCCAGGGGTCTGCGGGCGTCGACGTGCGGCCGGCGGCTTCCGGCTTTCCGGCTTCCGGCTTCCGGCTTTCCGGCTTCCGGCTTTCCGGTTTCCCGGCGCGATCAGGTGGGGCGGTCCGCCAGCGCGGTCGGCGGCTCGTCGTCCATCTCGAACGCCAGGGGGAACGGCGCGTGGCCCGCGAGCCGGAACCAGCGCACCGTGCGGTGCCGGCGCAGCGCCCTGGCCGCACGCACCGCGTCGTTGTGGAAACGCCGGGCCATCGGCACCCGCCGTACCGCCTGGGCGAGTTCGGTCGCGGCCTCGTCGCCGCCCGGCACCTGGCGCAGCGCCTCGACCTGCTCCGCCTCGCCGAAGACCGCGCGCAGCGCCGCGCTCAGTTCGCTCTCGGCCACCTCGCGGTGCTCCTCCTCCGACTGCCGCGCGTCGTGCGCGGCCTCGTAGAGCACGATCGACGCGGCGGGGTCGAGCACGCCGGAGGTCGCCAGTTCCTGGGCCACCGACGCGCGGCGCAGGAGCTGGGCGTCGAGCGCGGCACGCGCGGCGTCGATCCGGGCGTGGAGCCGGTCGAGCCGGCCGGCGGTCCAGCTGAGGTACATGCCGATCAGCACGAGGGCGACGACGATCCAGATCACAGTGCTCACGGGCCGCAAGGCTACCGGCCGGGCGCACGCCCCATGTCACCCCGGCCGCCCCGAACCCGCCCCGCCCACGGGCCGTGGCACGGCTTCCGTCCCTCGGTCGGGCGGTCGGGACGTTCCGCCCGTCGGGACGTTCCGCTCAGTCGCGCGCCGCGAGACCGAAGCGCGCACGCAGACCGGTGCGTTCGTCGGCGGCCACCGATGCGGCCCCGTCCGTCACGGTCTCGTAGACCGCGAGGATGTCCGCGCCCACGGTCGACCAGTCGAAGCGGCGCACATGGGCGCTGCCCCGGGCGCGCAGTTCCGCGCGCCGGGCGGGATCGCGCAGCAGCCGCACCGCCGCGGCGGCCAGCGCGTCGGCGTCCTCGTTGGCGAACATCTCCCCCGCCGCGCCCTGGTCCAGCACCTGCGCGAAGGCGTCCAGGTCGGCGGCGAGCACGGGGGCGCCGGCCGACATCGCCTCCACCAGGATGATGCCGAAGCTCTCGCCCCCCGTGTTGGGGGCCACGTACACGTCGACGCTGCGCAGCAGCCGTGCCTTGTCCTCGTCGCTGATCATCCCGAGGAACTCGACGCGCGAGCGCATCCCGTGCGGCAGCGAGGCGACGGCCTCCTCCTCGTCGCCCCGGCCGGCGACGAGGAGCCGGGTCCCGGGGTGCCCGGCGAGGATGGCGGGCAGCGCCTTCATGAGCACCGGCAGGCCCTTGCGCGGTTCGTCGATGCGGCCGATGAAGCCGATCGTGTCCCCCTGCCACTCCTTCTTCGGCTCCGCCTTCTCGAAGAAGCCGACGTCCACGCCGTTCGGGATGACGACCGCGTCGCCGCCCAGGTGCTCGACGAGGGTGCGCCGGGCGTACTCGCTCACCGCGATGCGGGCGCTGATCTTCTCCAGTGCCGGCTGCAGGATCGGATAGGCGGCGATCATGGCGCGCGAACGGGGGTTGGACGTGTGGAAGGTGGCGACGATCGGCCCCTGCGCGGCCCAGCACGAGAGCAGGCCGAGCGACGGCGAGGCCGGCTCGTGGATGTGGATCACGTCGAACGTGCCGTCGTGCAGCCAGCGCCGCACCCTGGCCGCCGACAGGAAGCCGAAGTTGAGCCGGGCGACCGACCCGTTGTAGGGCACGGGCACCGCGCGGCCCGCGGAGACGACGTACGGCGGCAGCGGTGTGTCGTCGTCGGCGGGCGCGAGCACGGAGACGTCGTGGCCGAGGCGGATCAGATGGTCGGCGAGGTCCCTGATGTGGAACTGCACGCCACCGGGCACGTCCCAGGAGTACGGGCAGACGATGCCGATCTTCACGCGGGGCGCTCCTCGAGATCGGCGAGCCAGAGCCGTTGCAGCATGTGCCAGTCCTCCGGGTGTTCGGCGATGCCCCCGGCGAAGGCGTCGGCCAGGGCCTGCGTCATCGCGGACGTCTTCTCCATCCGCGTGCCCGACCCGGGAACCTCCACGGGGGGATGGACGCGGCCCTTCATCACCGGTGTCTCCTCGTACCAGAGGGTCACCGGCAGCAGCAGGGCGCCGGTCTGCTGGGCGAGCAGGGCGGGGCCGGCGGGCATCCGCGCCGTGGAGCCGAAGAAGTCCACCTCCACACCGGACGCCGACAGGTCGCGGTCGGCGACCAGGCAGACGAGGCCGCCGTCGCGCAGCCGCCGGGCCAGGGTGCCGAAGGCCGCTCCCCCGGTGTGGGGCAGCACCTCCATGCCGAGGCTCTCGCGGTAGGCCACGAACCGGTCGTAGAGGCTCTCGGGCTTGAGACGCTCGGCGACGGTGGTGAACGGGACACCCAGCACGCGCGTCACCCAGATTCCGGCCACGTCCCAGTTGGCGAGGTGGGGCAGGGCGAGGACGACGCCCCGGCCGGCGGCCAGCCCGTCGGTGAGGTGGTGGAGGTCCTTGACCTCGAAACTCTGCCGGGCGCGCTCCGGACTCCAGGTCGGCAGCCGGAAGGACTCCATCCAGTAGCGCATGTACGAGCGCATCCCGGCCTTCGACAGCTCGGCGAGGCGCTCGGGTCCCGCGTCGGGGACGACGCGGGCCAGATTGGCCTCCAGGCGCAGCACGCCCTTGCCGCGCCGCTTCCAGACGCTGTCGGCGATGGTGCGGCCGAGGCGGGTCGCGGCGGGCTCGGGGAGCTTCTTCACCGCGGCCCAGCCCAGGCCGTACAGGGCGTCGGTGAGACGGTCGCGCATCACGGGGCCTCGCCTCCCTGCGGCCGCGCGCCGCCCGCGCCGGCCGTGTCCGTGTCCGTCCCCGCGGCCGCCGCCTCGGCTTCCGCCGACTCCCGGCGCACGGTCACCACGCGCTGTCCCAGGGTCACCAGGCTGCCCACCGCGACGATCCACAGCGCGATCGGCAGCAGGATGTCGATGCCCGGGACGCCGAAGCCGTGCAGCCCAGCGAGGCCGGCGGCGACCAGGGAGATCACGAGCCGCTCGGCGCGCTCGACGAGGCCGTTCACGGCCACGGGCAGGCCGATCGATTCTCCGCGGGCCTTGGTGTACGAGACGACCTGGCCGCTGGCCAGGCAGAAGATCGAGACGGCGCAGAGCACGTCGTTGTCGCCGTTGCCCGCGTACCAGAGGGCGAAGCCGCCGAAGATCGCGCCGTCGGCGACGCGGTCCAGCGTGGAGTCGAGGAACGCGCCCCAGCGGCTGGAGATCCCCGCCTGGCGCGCCATGTTCCCGTCGACGAGGTCGGAGAACACGAACAGGGTGATGACGATCGTGCCCCAGAAGAACTCGCCCCTGGGGAAGAAGACCAGCGCTCCCGCCATGACACCGGCGGTGCCGATGAGCGTGACGGCGTCGGGGCTCACCCCGCGGCGGAGCAGAAACGCGGCGAACGGTGTGAGGACACGCGTGAAGAATGCACGCGCGTACTTGTTCAGCATGGCCTTCCCGAGGGCTCGGTGAGCCGCGCGGCCCCTTCGGCCACCGGCTGGCCCATCGTAGTCACCACCGGAGGGCCGCAGCGCCGGGACCCGGACAGGGGCCGCGCCGTCCGACGTATGGACGCGACCCCCCGACAGTGGAAAGCTCGAATGACGACCGCGGGCATCGCCGGACCTGCCCCGGACACCGCCCGGGGCCCGTCCCGGCCTCCCGCGCCCGCGGATTCCTCTCCCCCGTGCCACCGATCGGGAGGCAGAATCATGGGCGCCACATCACGCACACACCCCGGAGCCGCCGGCAGAGCGGTAACGGCCGACCACCCCGCGTCCGTACGGAACGTGGTGCTGGTCGGCCACAGCGGATCGGGAAAGACCACCCTCGTCGAGGCCCTGGCGCTGACCGCGGGGGCGGTGGGCCGGGCCGGCCGGGTGGAGGACGGCGCGACGGTCTCGGACCACGACGAGATCGAGCACCGGCAGCAGCGCTCCGTACAGCTCTCGCTCGTCCCCCTCGGCTGGGGCGGGTGCAAGATCAACCTCCTGGACACCCCCGGGTACGCCGACTTCGTCGGCGAGCTGCGGGCCGGTCTGCGTGCGGCGGACGCGGCCCTCTTCGTGGTCTCGGCCGCCCAGGAGGCGGACGCCGTCGACGGTGCCACCCGCGCGGTGTGGCAGGAGTGCGCCGCGGTCGGCATGCCGCGCGCCATCGTCGTCACCCATCTGGAGACCGCGCGGACCGGCTTCGAGGAGCTCACCGCCGTCTGCGGCCGGATCTTCGGGGGCGACGACCCGGACGCCGTGCTGCCGCTCTACCTCCCCCGCCACGGCGCCCCGCACGCCGACGGGCACAGCCCGGTGACCGGTCTGACCGGGCTGCTCAGCCGCAAGGTGTTCGACTACACGACCGGCGAGCGCACCGAGCTGGAGCCCGGTCCCGAGGAGACGGCGCTCCTCGACGGGGCCCGCAACCGCCTGATCGAGGGGATCATCGCGGAGAGCGAGGACGAGACCCTCATGGACCGCTATCTGGGCGGCGAGGAGATCGACCTCGCGACGCTCGTCGCGGATCTGGAGAAGGCGGTCGCCCGCGGCACCTTCCATCCCGTGCTCGCCGCCGCGCCGGCCGCCGGCGACGCCCGCCAGGGCCTCGGCACGGTGGAGCTGCTGGAACTGATCACGGGCGGCTTCCCGACCCCGCTGGAGCACCCGGCGCCCGCGGTGACCACGCCGGACGGCGCGCCCCGTCCCGCCCTCGACTGCGACCCCGCCGGGCCGCTGGTGGCGGAGGTCGTCAAGACCGCGTCGGATCCGTACGTCGGCCGGATCTCGATGGTGCGGGTCTTCTCCGGGACGCTGCGCCCCGACGAGACCGTCCATGTGTCGGGGCACGGCCTGGCCGACCGCGGGCACGAGGACCACGACGTCGACGAGAAGGTCGGCGCGCTCACGGCGCCCTTCGGCAGGCAGCAGCGGCCCCTCCCGCACGCCGTCGCCGGCGACCTGGCCTGCGTCGCGAAGCTGTCCCGCGCGGAGACCGGGGACACCCTGTCCGCCAAGGACGACCCCCTGCTGATGGAGCCGTGGCGGATGCCGGACCCCCTGCTGCCGCTCGCCATCCGGGCCCACAGCAAGGCCGACGAGGACAAGCTCTCCCAGGGGCTGACGCGGCTCGCCGCCGAGGACCCGACCATGCGGCTCGAACAGAACCAGGACACCCACCAGGTGGTGCTCTGGTGCATGGGCGAGGCGCACGCCGACGTCGCCCTGGAACGGCTGCGCAAGCGCTACGGCGTGCAGGTCGACGTCGTCCCGCACCGGGTGCAGTTGCGGGAGACGTTCGGCGGGAACGCGGCGGGCCGCGGCCGGCACGTCAAGCAGTCCGGCGGCCACGGCCAGTACGCGATCTGCGAGATCGACGTGGAACCGCTGCCGGCGGGTTCCGGGATCGAGTTCGTCGACAAGGTCGTGGGAGGGGCGGTTCCGCGCCAGTTCATCCCCTCGGTGGAGAAGGGCGTACGGGCGCAGGCCGCACGCGGGGTCGTCGCCGGATATCCGCTGGTCGACGTGCGCATCACCCTGCGCGACGGCAAGGCGCACTCCGTCGACTCCTCGGACGCCGCCTTCCAGACGGCCGGCGCCCTCGCGCTGCGGGAGGCCGCGGCGCAGGCGCGGATCCATCTGCTGGAGCCGGTCGCCGAACTCGAGGTCCTGGTGGCGGACGAGTACGTGGGCACGGTGATGAGCGACCTGTCCGGCCGGCGCGGCCGGGTCGTCGGCACCGAACAGACGGGTGACGCCCACACGCTGGTACGGGCCGAGGTCCCGGAGATCGAGATCGGCCGGTACGCCGTCGATCTTCGCTCCCTCTCCCACGGCACCGGCCGGTTCAGCAGGACGTACACCCGCCACGAGCCCATGCCGCAGCAGGTCGCCGACCGGATGCGCGACGAGGTGGGGGCCGGCGCCCACTGACCGAAAACACCCCTCGGAGCACCCACGGGGCGGGCGCCCCCCGAATGTCCACTGCCGCGCCCGCCCCGCCCCCGATACGCTTCAGGTGCCCAGCTCACCAGGTGTGCGGGGCGCGGCAGTTGGGAACAGGCCGCAGTGCGGACGCTTGCGGCGATGGGGGCGGTAGTGACAGACGGATTCGATTTCTCACCCGGGGCCCAGGTCCCGCTCACGGGGTCGGCCGGACAGACCGCGGCAACGCACGCGCTGGCGTCGGCGGCGTACCGGGACAGCCCGGTCGCCGACATCCTCAAGGCCAACAGCGACTGGCACGCGTCGGACGTCAAGAAGGGGAAGTTCTCCCTCTTCGAGCCCAACCTGGGCGAGGCGTTCTCCCGCGCGGTCCAGGTCAGGATGCTCGGCGGCGGGCGCAAGGGGCTGATCCAGTCCTTCGGCACGGAACCGCAGGCGGTGGTGGAGCACTGTCTCGCCGCCTCCCGCATCCGCAAGGAGCGCGACACCAGGCTGACCGCCGTGATGGCGCTGTGCGGGCTGCTCTTCCTGCCCGGACTGCTGCTGTGGATGGGCGTGTTCCAGCTGCGCCGCACGCTCGCGGGCGCCCAGAACAAGCGCGCGGGCGCCGCGGGCACCGTGCTGCTGGTCGGCCTCGGGGGCCTGGCCGTGATCATGCTGCTGAAGCTGCCGTTCTCCGGGTTCTGGGGCTACTACCTCCGCGGCATGATCGTCGCGCCGGTGATCGGCTGGCTGCTCGCCAAGCGGATCTGCGAGTCCACCGCCCGGGACCTGCGCGACCGCTGGGACAGCCTGCTGGCCGGCGGCGGCGTCGGCGCCAAGATCCCCGAGGCCGTCCCGGGCGACCCGAACGAGACCGCGCGCGAACAGCTGCGCCAGGGCCTGCAGAAGCTCACCGCCGAACAGCACTCCAACGTCGTCTTCTACGCCGGTCCCAAGGGCATACTCGGCATGGGCACCCGCTGGGGCAGCTGGCAGATGGCCGAGGAGCTGGTCTCCAAGGACCCCGGCAAGGAGATCAACCAGTTCCGCAGCTGGGACGTGATACGTGCCATCCACGACAAGCTGAAGCTGCTGGAGCGCGGCCCGCTCAACTCGGGCGGATTCCCCAAGCCGTCCGTCCGGCACTGGATCGTCTCGCCGATCGGGGAGAACGCGGGCGCCGTCGCCCGGCCCGAGGGCCAGGACGTGGACAACTTCCAGGTCAAGGGCCACGAGATCCAGCGGATCTGCAACCACCAGCAGTTCGGCGGCGGGAACCGGCACTACCTGGGCGTCCAGTTCACCCTCTGGGACGGCCAGTTGGTGATCACCATGATGATCACCGTCACGGTGCTGCACGAGACCCTGCGCGTGGAGGTCACCGGGCACGCCCTCGGCCCCGTCCACTCGCTCTTCACCACCAAGCCCGAGCCCAAGACGGTCACCGTGAGCAAGACGGTCCGCTTCTGGGAGACGGTCGACCGGGTGCTCCCGCTGATCGACGCCCCCGAGGTCGTGCGCCTCGCCGTGCGCGCGCCCTTCACCTGGTACCCGCCGCTGCTGGACTTCCTGGGCGGGAAGCTCGTCCTCCCCGAGCCGTTCGGCCTGCGCCACGCGTGGGCGGAGAAGCCGTGGCGGCACCGGTTCATGGCGGACGACGCGCTGCGGGCCGCGACGCCCGTCCTGCGCGCGGCCCATGCCGCGGCGATCCGGGTGCTCCAGGAGAACGGCGTGGACACGGAGCGCTTCGGCAACCGCTCGATGATGGTCAGCGGCGCGGTGCAGGACCCGTCGCCGGGGAAGGCCGACGTCTACGACGCGTAGCCGTACGCCGC
>NZ_RDBP01000037.1:799085-823291 GCF_008042045.1 Streptomyces sp. T39 | reverse complement strand
CGTACGCCGCTCGGCGATCAGCGGGGCCAGGCGTCGGACAGCATCCGCCGGGTGTCCCCGAGCAGCTGCGGCAGGACCTTGGTGGAGCCGATCACGGGCATGAAGTTGGTGTCGCCGCCCCATCTCGGGACGATGTGCTGGTGCAGGTGGGCGGCGATGCCCGCGCCCGCCGCGCTGCCCTGGTTCAGCCCGATGTTGAAGCCGTGCGCACCGGACGCCACGCGCAGCGCCACCATGGCCTGCTTGGTCAGCCGGGCCAGCTCGGCGGTCTCGGCGTCGTCGAGCTCGGTGTAGTCGGCGACATGGCGGTAGGGGACGACCATCAGGTGGCCGCCGTTGTACGGGTACAGGTTGAGCACCGCGTAGACGCTCTCGCCGCGGGCGACGATCAGGCCGTCCTCGTCCGACTTCGACGGGATCGAGCAGAACGGACAGCCGTCGCCGGCCTCCGGGCCGGTCGGCTTGTTCTCACCCTGGATGTACGCCATCCGGTGAGGCGTCCACAGGCGCTGGAACGCGTCAGGCGTCCCGACTCCGATCTGCTGCTCCGGCTCAGTCGTCATGCGTGCCAGCATATTCGCCGCCCTTCCCGGAACGGGGCGAGGGGCGGCCCCCCGACGGGACCGCCCCTCGTGCCTCCCCCGCGCGGGGCGGGGTGGCAGCGTCACACCTGGACGCGTCGCTCCACCACGTCGACGAGCTTCGCCAGCGCCTCGTCGCGCGGGATGCCGTTCTCCTGGGAGCCGTCGCGGTAACGGAAGGAGACCGTGCCCGCGTTCATGTCGTCGTCACCGACGATGATCATGAACGGCACCTTCAGCTTCTGCTGGTTCCTGATCTTCTTCTGCATCCGGTCCGAGGAGGAGTCCACCTCGACGCGCAGGCCCTTCTTCCTCGCGTCCGCGGCGAACTCCTGGAGGTAGTCGACGTGCGCGTCGCCGATCGGGATGCCGACGGCCTGGACGGGCGCCAGCCACGGCGGCATCGCGCCCGCGTAGTGCTCCAGCAGCACCGCGAAGAAGCGCTCGATCGAGCCGAACAGCGCGCGGTGGATCATGACCGGGCGCTGCTTGCTGCCGTCGGGGCCGGTGTACTCCAGGTCGAAGCGCTCCGGCAGGTTGAAGTCGAGCTGGACGGTCGACATCTGCCAGGTGCGGCCGATGGCGTCGCGCGCCTGGACGGAGATCTTCGGACCGTAGAAGGCCGCGCCGCCCGGGTCGGGGGTGAGCGGGAGGCCCTGCTTCTCGGCGACCTGCTGGAGGACCGAGGTGGCCTCCTCCCATGCCTCGTCCGAGCCGACGAACTTCTCCGGGTCCTTGGTGGACAGCTCCAGGTAGAAGTCGGTCAGGCCGTAGTCGCGCAGCAGGTTCAGCACGAAGGTGAGCGTGCGGTCGAGCTCGTCGGCCATCTGCTCGCGGGTGCAGTAGATGTGCGCGTCGTCCTGGGTGAAGCCGCGGGCGCGGGTCAGCCCGTGCACCACACCGGACTTCTCGTACCGGTAGACCGTCCCGAACTCGAAGAGGCGCAGCGGCAGTTCGCGGTAGGAGCGGCCGCGCGCGTCGAAGATCAGGTTGTGCATCGGGCAGTTCATGGGCTTGAGGTAGTAGTCCACGCCCTGGTCGAGCTGCATGGGCGGGTACATGCCCTCGGCGTACCAGTCGAGGTGGCCCGACTTCTCGAAGAGGGCGCCCTTGGTGGCGTGGGGCGTGTAGACGAACTCGTAGCCCTCCTCCTCGTGCCGGCGGCGCGAGTAGTCCTCCATGACCCGGCGGATGATGCCGCCCTTGGGGTGGAAGACGGCGAGGCCGGAGCCGATCTCGTCGGGGACGGAGAAGAGGTCGAGCTCGTTGCCGAGCTTGCGGTGGTCGCGCTTCTCGGCCTCCGCGAGGAAGTCCAGGTGGGCCTTCAGCTCGTCCTTCGACGGCCAGGCGGTGCCGTAGATGCGCTGGAGCATCGGGTTCTTCTCGCTGCCGCGCCAGTACGCGGCGGCGTTGCGCATCAGCTTGAACGCGGGGATGGCGCGGGTGGTGGGCAGGTGGGGACCGCGGCAGAGGTCCTTCCAGCACAGCTCGCCGGTCTTGGCGTCCAGGTTGTCGTAGATCGTCAGCTCGCCCGCGCCGACCTCGACGTCCGCGCCGTCGTCGTGCGAGGCGGCGCCCTTGAGGCCGATGAGCTCCAGCTTGTACGGCTCGTCCGCGAGCTCCTCGCGGGCCGCGTCGTCGCCGACGACACGGCGCGAGAAGCGCTGGCCGCGCTTCTGGATCTCCTGCATCTTCTTCTCGACGGCCTTGAGGTCCTCGGGGGTGAACGGCTTCTCGACGTCGAAGTCGTAGTAGAAGCCGTCCTTGACCGGGGGGCCGATGCCGAGCTTGGCCTCGGGGAAGAGCTCCTGCACGGCCTGGGCCATGACGTGCGCGGTGGAGTGGCGCAGGATGTTCAGGCCGTCCTCGGAGGAGATCTCGACGGGTTCGACCTCCTCGCCGTCGCGGACCTCGTACGCGAGGTCCTTCAGCTCGCCCCCGACGCGGGCGGCGACGACGGTGCGCTCACCGGGAAAGAGCTCGGCGGCCGTAGTGCCCGTCGTCACCACGCGCTCTTCCCGCTCGGAATCGCGATGGATGATCACACGGACGTCTGACACCGGTCTCTCCTGACTGAAGGCGGATGCGCGGGTGCGTGGTGCACACCGCAGTAAGGAATCGTACCGAGCCCGGGGGGCCGCCCGCGAAACGGTTGCGCGTCCCCGGCGGCCCGCCCCCGTCCGCGCCCGCGCCCGTCCGGCGCATCGCACGCGCCCCGCGGAGCCCCGCTCGGACGGGCCCGTCGCCGCGCCCGCGCCCGTCCGGCCCGGCCTAGAGGTCGGGGCCCTCCTGGAGCGACTTCATCAGCCGGTCCCGTTCCGCGTCGTCGACCTGCACCGGCACGGGGCACGTCGCGCCGGTCAGGCGCCGGAATCCGCCGCGGCTCTCCAGCCGTCCCGTCACCCGCACCGGCAGCCCGTCGAGATGGGCCCGCCCCGCGGCGCGGTACGCCTCCTCGTCGAGCACCGCGCGCACGTGCGGCACGTCCGCGCCCGCGAGCACCCGCAGCCGCACGGTCCCCGAGCCCGTGGGGCCGGACCGGCGCATGCGCACCACGGTGCCGGTCAGGTGCACGGGCACCGAGGGCTCGTCCCGCAGGTAGCGCGCTCCGGCCGCGCGCAGGGCGGGCAGGTCCCCGGCGGAGAACTCCACGGGCTCCATGCGGGCCCCGCAGCCCTGGGGCACGCCCGCCGCCGGGGACCACGCCAGGGCGACCCGCGCGCCCTCCGAGCCGCGGACCAGCGCGACGACCGCTTCGGTGAGTTCGCGGCTGACCCCGGCGCGGACCGCCGCGTCGAAGGCCTCCGTCCCGCCGGCCGCCCGCTGGTAGTCGATCGCCTCGCGGGCCGCCTGGAGGGCGTGGGACAGCCGTACGGCGAGGGCGCGGCCGGTCCGCACGGGGACGAAGGCGGTCAGGCTGCGGCCGCCGGGGGCCGGGCCGACCAGGACGCCGGCGAGCCCTGCGGCGGCCGCCCGGCGGTGCCGGGCGCCGTAGTAGCCGGCCCGGCCGCGGACGGCGAGGGCGCCGGCGAGGAGCATCTGGCGCGCGGCCGAGCGCAGCTGTTCCTGCGCGGTCCAGGAGGCGGTGCCCTCGGGTTCGTGGGGGATGTCGCGCCACCAGCGGATCTCGTCGCTGGGCACGGTGAGGGAGACGAGGACCTCGCGCGCGGAGGGCGTGCCGCTGCGGGCGAGGGCGGTGAGCGCCTCGCCGATCAGGTCGTCGCAGTCCGGGAAGGTCCGGCTCTCGGGGAGCAGCAGGCTGGCGCCGGCGGCGGGGCCCGGCGGGGTCCAGCGGGAGTAGTGCCCCGCGCTCCCGCCGCGGCGGGACCAGCCGTGCCGTTCCAGGAGCGCGCCGAGCACGGCGGGGTCGACCTGGGAGGGGTCCGGTCCGTCGTGGTCCGTCCAGGAGAGCGGGTGGGGGCCGGGCGGCTGGGCGTACTCGTCGAAGGACCGGTGCATCAGGGTCTCCCTCCCGCCCCGACACGCGTCATGATCTCGCAGAGCGCCCGGTCGTCGAAGATCCGCGCGGTCGGGATGCGCACGGTCGTCCGGCGCCTGCCGGTCACCGGGTGGCCCGCCAGATTGGTCCAGTAGCAGCAGTGCCGCAGGTCGAGCCGGTCGTGGCCGGCGCGGAGCCACTCGTCCCGGCTCCGAGGGACGATCATCACGACGAGGATCTTGTGGACGGAGACCGGTGTGCGGGCCAGCTTCACCAGGTGGTCGTTGTCCAGGGCGAAGGAGAACGCCGGTCCCCGCGGGTGCGGCGGCAGTTGGTAGGTGCACTTCAGCTGCACCTTGATGGTGACCTCGTCGTCGACCGCGTGCGCCGGCGAGCCGTGGCTGACGTGCCAGTCGATGCCGTTGTCCGGGAACGGCTGGGAGAGCGAGCAGCCGGCCGCCGCGGCGACGGCGTGCAGATAACCCACCTGGAGGGTCTCCATGCAGGCGGTGGTGGCGAGTGCGCCCCGCAGCGGAACGCTCCGCTCGGGCAGCAGCCCGCCCGGTTCGGGCTGGGCGAGCGCCATGTCGAATGTCCTTCCCCGTCACCTGTGTTGTCACCGCGCGGCGTACGGCGCAAACGGTCCGGGTATCACCGGTTCGGGCAGGGGTTGCCGCCATCTGCCAGGCACGTGCGAGGAGTTCGGGGATGACGGAATGGTTCGACGGCCCACTGGCCGCATTTGACACGGAGACAACAGGAGTGGACGTCGAGGAGGACCGCATCGTGTCGGCCGCCGTCGTCGTCCAGGACACACCCGGCGGACGGCCGCGCATCACCCGGTGGCTGGTGAATCCGGGAATCCCGGTGCCGCCGGCCGCCACCGAGGTGCACGGACTGACGGACGATCACCTCCAGCGCAACGGCCGCTGGCCGGCACCGGTGATGGAGGAGATAGCCCGTTCGCTGGCCGAGCACTGCGCGGCGTCACGGCCGCTGGTCGTGATGAACGCGCCGTTCGATCTGACGATCCTGGACCGGGAGTTGCGCCGCCACCGGGCGTCGTCGCTCGCCCGCTATCTCCAGAACACGCCCCTGTGCGTGCTCGACCCGCGGGTGCTGGACAAGCACCTCGACCGCTACCGCAAGGGCCGGCGCACCCTGACCGACCTGTGCGAGCAGTACGAGGTGGTGCTGGACGGGGCGCACGACGCGGCGGTCGACGCCGTGGCGGCCCTGGAGGTCGTACGCGCGGTGGGCCGGCGTTTCGCCTCCCGCATGGAGCGGTTGTCGGCCGCGGAGCTGCACACGCTCCAGGCGGTGTGGCACGCGGCGCAGGCGCGCGGCCTCCAGGCGTGGTTCGCCCGCAGCGGTACGCCGGAGATCGTCGACACGTCCTGGCCGCTGCGTCCGGAGCTGCCGGCGGCGGCGTGAGACGCGGCGGGGGCGACGCCGCGGCACATGCAGAGGGCCGGTCCGTCGACGACGGACCGGCCCTCTCCCGGTGGGCGATACTGGGTTCGAACCAGTGACCTCTTCGGTGTGAACGAAGCGCTCTCCCACTGAGCTAATCGCCCGGGAACGGACTGAACCATACAGGTCGTCGCGCCCTTCGTTCAAACCGCTTCGAGGTGGGCGGTGAGCCCTTTGCGGCCACCGCGCATCATCAGTGCGTGGTTGGCGCGGAAGAGCGGCCGGCACGGCAGCGCGAGGCGCCGCATCAACGGCCTGCGCACCTCCACCTCCTGCTCGTACAGCGCCCGGGTGCCGTCCTCCCAGGCGGTGAGGCTCCACCGCGACCACCCCACGAGGTCTCCCTCCATCGCGACCTCCAGCACCCCGGAGGCCGGGTCGCGCCGCCGGGCCCGGACGGTGACCCGCAGGTCGTACGGGAGGACCGAGCGGAACCGCGCGGTGCCGGACTCCGGCGACCGGGGGACGACTTCGCGGACCTGGGGCCACCAGCGCGGGTAGTCCTCGGCCCGTTCCAGGACCCGGAAGACGGCGTCGGGCGCGGCGGGCAGTTCCCA
Organism: Streptomyces sp. T39; assembly: GCF_008042045.1. Taxonomy (GTDB): domain Bacteria; phylum Actinomycetota; class Actinomycetes; order Streptomycetales; family Streptomycetaceae; genus Streptomyces. Next base: position 817,241 of record NZ_RDBP01000037.1, on the reverse strand, counting down.
GACGCTGCGGAAGCGGTAGCGGCACCAGTCCATGCCCCCAGTCTGCGCCCGGCAGGTGCGCGGCGGGTGTACTCAGCGCCGGGGTGAGTACCCGCGCCCATGCCGGCGCGGTGTGGCCGCCGCCACACTGCGGCCATGACCTTCGTTCCACCGCCTGCCGAGGAACTGGCGATCCTCGACCGCGAGCTGCGGCGACTGGACGCCCGCCGGGCCCAGTTGCTGGCCCGGCGGTCCTGGCTGCTCGCCGTCCTGAACGGAGCGGGTGCCGTGCCCGCCGGCCCGCCCCGGCTCCCCGCCGGCGCCTGGCCCGCCGCGCCGAAGCCGGCCGGGGCCGGGCCGGCCGCCGAGGCTTCGCCGCCCGGTGTGCAGAACCTGCTGCTGGTGCTCGGCGGGCTGCTGCTGGCGGTGGCCGCCGTCGCGTTCACCCTGGTGAGCTGGGGCCACATGGGGATCGGCGGCCGCTCGGCCGTGCTCGGCGCCGTCACCGTCGCCGCCCTCGCCGCACCTGCTCCGCTGCTCCGCCGCGGCCTGCGGTCGACGGCGGAGTCGGTGGGCGTGCTGGCGCTGGTGCTGACGGTGCTCGACGCGTACGCGCTCCACCGCGTGGCGTTCCCCGGCACGGACGGCGTCCTGTACACGGCGGTGGCGGCGACGCTGCTCGCCGCCCTCTGGTCGGCCCACGGCCTGCTCCTGCCCCGCCTGTCCACGCCGCTGCCGGCCGCCGTGCTCGTCGCACAGGCGGCGCTGCCGCTCTGGGCACTGTCCGGCGCGGCGGGCGCGCCGGACGTGGCGTGGGCGCTGCTGGTGACGGCCGCCCTGGACGTGGCGGCGGCCCTGCGGGCCCGGCCCGCCGTGGTGCGCGGCTTCGCCGGGGCAGCCGCGGCGGCCACGGGCGGCGGCGCCCTGCTGACCGGTCTTCAGCGTTCCGCTGCGGCGGCGACGCCGGCCGAGGCCGTGCTGCCCGGTGCGCTGCTGCTCGCCGGTGCGGCGCTGGCCCTGTACTGGGCGTGGCGTGCCCCCGCGGTCGCGGTGGCGGCATCGCTGGTGGCGGGCGTGTCCGGGGTGGCGGCCGTGGGCGGTGCGGCTCGTGCCGCCCTGCCGCACGGCTGGGGAGTGCTCGGCTACCTGCTCTGCGGCACGGCCCTGCTCGTCCTGGTGCGTGCGGCGCTGCCCACGGGGGTGCGCCGGGGGCTGGCCGCGGCGGCCGGGACGGTGCAGGCGGCCGCGGCCCTCTCCGCGGTCCCGCTGGTGCTGCTCTGCCTGGCGGGCCCGGTGACCCGGCTGACCGGCGTCTGGGCGGGCGCCCCGTCCGGGGCGCGCGGCGCGCTGCCGCCGCAGTGGCCGCTGTCCTCGCTGTGGTCCACGCCGGTGGTCCTGGCCGTTCTGGCCGCGACCGCGGCGGTGGCGGCGTTCCGGCCGCGGGCGCTGCCGCTGCCGGCGGCCGGGGGCGAGGCCGCCGACCGGCTCCGGCGGGCGGCGGTATGTGTCGCCGCCGGGCTCGCCTGGGCGGCCCTGCTGGTGGTGCCGGCCGTGGTCGACGCCCCCTTCGCCGTCACGCTGGCCTGGCAGCTGGCCGTCGCGCTCGGTCTGCTGGCGTGGGCGGCGCACCGGCCCGCCACGGCCTCGGCGGTCCCGGTGGTGGCGCTGGTGTACGGCCTGACCGCGTCGGCGAGCGTGGCGCTGCTGTCGCTGGCCACCCGTCCGGCGACGTTCACCGTGCTCGGGGTGGTGACGGCGGCCCTGGCCGCGGTGGCGCTGCGGGCCACCGGGACGGTGCGCCCGGCGGTCGCGGCCTGCGCCGCGACCCTGGCGGCGACGGGTCTGGCCGGGGCCGCCGCGGCGGCCTCCGGGCTGCCGGAGCACCGGGCGGCGCTGATCCTGCCGGCGGTCCCGGCGGCCGCCGCGGCCGTCGGCGCCCGCCTGGGGCGCCACCCGGTGGCCCTGCCGGTGGAGGCGGCATCGGTCCCGGCGGCCCTCCTCGCCGTCGTGCTCGCGGCCGGGCGGCCGGCGCCGCTCTCGCTGGTGCTCGGGCTGCTGGGTGTGATCGCGGCGGCCCTGGCGCTGCGGGCCGAGCGCCGACCCGCGGCCGGGCATCTGGCCGCCGCGCTGTTCGTGCTCGCGGCGTGGGCGAGGCTCCTGGCCTGGGACGTGACGTCGCCCGAGGCGTACACGCTGCCGGTGACGGCTGCCGCGCTGGCCGTGGGCGCGCTGCGCCGCCGACGGGACCCCGGGGCGTCGTCCTGGACGGCGTACGGGCCGGGCCTGGCGGTGACCTTCGTGCCGAGCCTGCTGTGGGCGTGGGGCGACACCCACTGGCTGCGGCCGCTGCTGCTGGGCACGGCGGCGCTGGCGGTGACGCTGGCCGGGGCGAGGGGGCGGCTCCAGGCTCCCCTGGTGCTGGGCGGGGCGGTGCTCGCACTGGTGGCGCTCCACGAGCTGGCGCCGTACGTGGCCCAGGTCGTCGGCGCGCTCCCCCGCTGGCTCCCGCCGGCGGTCGCCGGTGTGCTGCTGCTGGCGACGGGGGCGACGTACGAGCAGCGGCTGCGCGACGCGCGACGGCTGCGGGACGGTCTGGGACGGATGCGCTGAGAACGCCGGAGGCCCCGAGGACTGATGTCCTCGGGGCCTCCGTCCGGGTGGGCGATACTGGGTTCGAACCAGTGACCTCTTCGGTGTGAACGAAGCGCTCTCCCACTGAGCTAATCGCCCGGGCGCAGGGGAAACATTACCCCATGTCAGCGGCTGCCCCGGACCAGTGGGTCACTCGTCGATGCTCCACGGCATGACCAGCCCGAACTTCCAGAGATAGACCCCGCACAGCACGGCGACGATCACCAGGCCGACGGTGGTCAGGATGATGTTGCGCCGGCGGACCTTGGGGTCGAGCGCCCGCTGCGCCGCCTCGGTGACCTTGCGCTTGGTCCAGCGCAGCACCAGCTGGGCCCAGACGAACTCGGTCGCCCAGATGGCCATGCCGCCGAAGATCACGACCCAGCCCGGGCCGGGCAGCACGAGCATCGCGACGCCCGCGCCCACGACCGCGAGGCCGACGACGAAGACGCCGACCTGCCAGCTGATGTGCAGCGTCCGGGAACGCTTGATGAAGTGCGGGGCCCTGGAGCCCAGCAGCCGTTCCCCCTCGCCGTCGTCCGGCGCGGGCCTCACCGCCGGTCCGGTCACGTCCCCCGTCACGGGCCCGGTCACCGTCGCGGCGACGGTCTCCGCCCGCTCGTCACTCTCCGCATGCATAACGCCCAACCTACCCGATTCCTGGTTGTTCCGAGTTCTCCGGAGCCGTCACCGGAATGGCGGTATTACGCAAAGTAATACGCCGCCGTACGAGGGACCTGAAGGATCACAAAACGGTCAGAGGGGTTTACAACGGCACCGTAGGTGGCATGTCGATTTCGCCGACGTGCGAATCCCCGAGCGCACACTGAGCGAAAGGCCCTGGCGCTTATGAACACCACGGTCAGCTGCGAGCTGCACCTGCGCCTCGTTGTTTCGAGCGAGTCATCACTGCCTGTACCCGCGGGCCTGCGGTACGACACGGCCGATCCCTACGCCGTGCACGCCACCTTCCACACCGGAGCCGAAGAGACGGTCGAATGGGTCTTCGCCCGCGACCTGCTCGCCGAGGGGCTCCATCGCCCCACCGGCACCGGCGACGTCCGTGTCTGGCCGTCCCGCAGCCACGGCCAGGGCGTCGTCTGCATCGCGCTCAGCTCCCCGGAGGGCGAAGCACTGCTCGAGGCCCCGGCGCGGGCCCTGGAATCGTTCCTGAAGAGGACGGACGCCGCGGTGCCGCCCGGCACCGAACACCGGCATTTCGATCTCGACACGGAGCTCTCGCACATCCTGGCCGAAAGCTGAGCCAGGCGCAGTGCCGCACGGCGCCGTCCATCTCGGGGAGACGGCGCCGCGCGGACAATCACATACAGGCTGCAATCGGCGCCGTCGTCGCGGAATCCACCGCGTGCGACGGCGCTGCTGCGCTCCCGGCACGAACCGCTAGAGTCGGCGCAATTCGGCGGGCACCGGCCCGCGGCAGGCCAGGGAGCGAATCGTGCTGATTCCCCACGACACCCGTACCGCCCTCGACGCCGTCGTCGATCTGGTGAACACCGCACCGGGAGACGGCCGCGAGGACGGACTTCCGGACGTCGAGGCGCTCGGCGAATTCGTGCGCCGGCACGACGTCAGCGACGTCGGAGAGCTGGGGCCACGGGACCTCAAGGCGCTCCACGCCGTGCGCGACCGGTTCGCGGAGGTCTTCGCCCAGAAGAGATCGTGCACGGCCGCCATCAGCAGCAGCAGGCCGATCACGCCGAGGAAGATCATCAGAGGCGGCTGGGAGAGCGCGAACAGACAGCCGCGCGGCTCCGGGGTCGGTGCGGGGGGCTGCCCCCGTGAGGTATCGAGCATCTCGGGGAGATGATGACGCAGCGCGCTGCGCCATGATCGGGCAACACGCTTCGAAGGCGGGGCAGTTCACCATATTTTGTGGTGGCCCTCCCACTGCGCGGGACGCACGGGGACCAGGTCTCGAGGACCAGGGCGACCGGGACCATCGGCCGCTGCGGGGGCGCGGCCGGGCGGCCTACGGTGGGCGGCATGTCCGTCGACACAGCCTTCGAACTCGACCGCTATCTCGCCCGCATCGGCGTACGCGCCGGGCGCGCGCCGGACGCCGCGACGCTGCGGGAGGTGTGCAGCGCCCACAACCACGCGATCCCCTTCGAGAACCTCGACCCGCTGCGGGGCTCGGCTCCCTCGCTGGAGCCCGCCGACGTGGTCGCGAAGCTCGTGCACAGCAGCCGCGGCGGATACTGCTACGAGCACAACACGCTGCTGTCCCTGGCCCTGAGGGCGCTCGGCTTCCGTGTGACACCCCTGCTGGCCCGGGTGATCCTCGGCGCGGACTCCCCCGAGAGCCGGCCCCGCACCCATATGACGCTGCTGGTCGACGTGCCCGGCGAGGAGACGCCGTGGCTGGCCGACGCGGGCTTCGGCGCCCCGGGCAGCCTGCTGGAGGCCGTGCCGCTGATCACCGGCGCAGAGTTCCGGTCGGGGCCGCGCAGGCACCGGTTCGTCCACGCGCCCCACGAGGGTCCGCTCGACCTGTGGGTGCTCCAGGCGGCGACGGGCACCGGGGGCGGGGAGTCCTGGGAGAACCAGTACGCCTTCACCGTCGAGCCCTTCGCGGCACCGGACTTCGAGGTGGCCAACTGGCATGTGGCCACCAACCCGCGCTCGCCGTTCAGCAGACGGCTCTACGTCCAGTGCACCCGGCCCGGAGTGCACCGCGCCCTGGACGACCGCCGGTACACCGAGACGCGCGCCGACGGCGGTGTCACCGAGCGGCTGCTCGGCACCGAGGAGGAGGCGCGCGCCCTGCTGGCGGAGGATTTCGGGATCGTCGCGCCCGAGGACATGAAGCTGCTGTCGTAGGGCGCGCCGGGCCGGGGCCGTGCCTCAGATGCCGTGCTTCTTGAGGATCGCCTCGATGTCGCTGAAGTCGTCCGCCCCGGTGCCGGCCGCCTTCTGCGGCCGGGGCCCGGCGGCGGGCCGCCCCGCGCCCAGGGAGGGGGCCGACGCGGCGGGGGCCACCGTGTCGGCCCCGCCGGCGGCCGCGGCCTTGCGCTTCCCGCGGGCGCCGCCGGAGCGGCGTTCCACGATCCGGGTGGTCATGAAGAGCAGCCACGCCCCGCCGAGCAGACCGAAGCCGACCCAGGCGGACGGGCTGAAGGCGGTGTCGACGGCCCACTGGACCGCGCCGGTCAGCACCAGGCCGACGGGCACCAGCGAGTAGGCGGCGATCCGGGTCGCGGCGAGGAACCGCCTGCGGTACGCCGCGACGGCGGCGATGCCCAGGCCCGCCGCGGACACCGCGGAACACATGGTCTCGGCAAGCATCCGGTCCTCCAGGCTCGGCGGGCACAAGGTGTGACGTTCCCCTCCATCCTGCACCGTCGGGGCGGGCGGGGGCCACGGAGCGAGCGATCTCAGGGAGATCTCCGGGGCCGTTCTCCTCCTCAGGTCCCCGTCGCGGGGGCACTGCCCCGGCTGGAAGACTGGGCTCATGAACGACTCCTCCTCCACCCGCCCGGTCGTCGTCGACGTCTGGTGCGAGCTCCAGTGCCCCGACTGCCGTACCGCCCTGGACGACGTGCGCGCCCTGCGCGAGCGGTACGGCGACCGTCTGGAGCTGCGGTTGCGGCACTTCCCGCTCGACAAGCACAAGCACGCCTTCGCCGCCGCCCAGGCGGCCGAGGAGGCCGCCGAGCAGGGCAGGGGCTGGGACTACACGGAGGCCGTCCTCGCACGCGTGGCGGAGCTGACGGCCCGGGGCGAGCAGGTCCTGGTGGAGACGGCCGGCGAACTGGGCCTGGACGCCGAGGAGTTCGACACCGCGCTGATCGACGGACGGCACATCCTCGCCGTCGACGCCGACCATGCGGAGGGCAGGGCGATCGGCGTGACGGGCACGCCGACGTACGTCGTCGACGGGCAGCGCCTGGACGGCGGGAAGAGCCAGGAAGGGCTGCGCGGCCGGATCGAGGAGATCGTCGACCGGCTGCTGGCCGAGCGGGCGTAGGCCCCGGCGAGGTGCGGCTCCGGGGCGGGTGGACGGACGAACGCCTAGAGGAGCCGCTTGGCGACGTTGCGGAACGTCGTGCGGTAGCCGAGGGACTCGTAGAGGCGCAGGGCGGTGGTGTTGCCGGCGAAGACGTGCAGGCCGATCAGCGGCAGGCCGTCCCCGTGGGCGATCCGCTCGGCGTGCAGCATCAGGGCCCGGCCGTAGCCCCGGCCGCGCCGGTCCTCGGCCACCTCGACGTCGAAGACGTACGCGCCCTGCTCCCCGGGGCGCACCTCGTGGTTTGCCACCCACACGTGGCCGACCGGGGTGCCGTCGGCGAGCAGCCGGTGGATGTGGACCCCGGCGGTGGCGACGCCGTCGGGAAGGAGCCGCTCGTGGACCTCCTCGGAGCGGGCGACGGCCTCGCCCTCGGGCACCCCGCGGTCGATCCAGTCCTGCGCGAAGTGCCGCACCGCGTGGACACGCCACTCGGTGAACTCGGCCTCGTCCATGGGACGCGCCTCGATGCCGGGCGCGGGTGGGGGCGGTGCGGCCGTCTCCTTGAGCATGTTGCGGCCCCGCTCGGTGTAGCCGAGGGCCGTCGCCCACCCCAGCACCCGGTCGGCACCGGCCGGGACCGCCGCGCGGACCTCGGTGCAGTCCCAGCCGCGGAGCACCTCCTCCGCGGCGAGGGCGGCGACCGTGCCGCGGCCGCGGCCGCGGTCCGGCTCGTCGATGCGCAGCGACCGGACGTGGCCGACGGGGCGGCCCCCCGCGAGGGAGGAGGCCAGCTCCACGGCGCCCACGCGCCTGCCGTTGACGCACACGTCGAAGGTGCGGGCGGCGGCGCCCTGCCCGTCCCGCTGGATCGGCCCGGTCGGCCGCAGGGTAGTGGTCATCGAGGACTTTCTACCTGCCGCGCGGCCGTCCGTCACCGGTTTTCCGGCAGGAGGGCCCGGCGCGGGCCGCCGTGCCCCACGGCTCAGCGCGGGTCGGGGTCGGCGGCGGCGCGCTCGGCGAAGACGCGCATGGCCTTCGCGGTCACGGGGCCCGGCTCCGCGGGGAGCGGGCGGCCGTCCACCCGGACGACGGCCTGGACGTCGCGGAGGGTGGAGGTCAGGAAGATCTCCTCGGCGCGGTCCAGGACGTCCAGCGGCAGGTCGGTCTCCTTCGCGCCGGTCCAGTCGACGGTCAGCGCCCGGGTGATGCCGGCGAGGCAGCCGGAGGAGAGCGGCGGGGTGTGGAGTTCGCCGTCCACGACGACGAACACGTTGGACCCGGTGCCCTCGCAGAGCCGGCCGACGGTGTTGGCGAACAGCGCCTCGGAGGCGCCGTGGTCGTGCGCCCTGGCGAGGGCGACCACGTTCTCCGCGTACGAGGTGGTCTTCAGGCCGGCGAGCGCGCCGCGTTCGTTGCGGGTCCAGGGGACGGTGATCACCGCCGTGGTGTCGGGGCGGCGGGAGCTCTCGCCGAGGGCGACGACCAGGGTCGGCCCGTCGGTGCCCCGGTCGGAGCCGAGGGGCGAGAGTCCGCCGGTGTAGGTGATCCGCAGCCGGCCGAGCGGCATCGGATCGGCCTCCAGCACGGCGGCGCAGGCGCGGCGGATCTCGTCGTGGTCCGGCTCCGGCAGGCCGAGGCCGGCGGCGGAGCGGGTGAGCCTGTCCAGATGGCGGGTGAGCGCGAACGGCTGCCCGTGGACCGCCTTGACCGTCTCGAAGATGCCGTCGCCCACGGTCATCCCGTGGTCGAGCACCGACACCCGGGCCTCTTCGGCGTCCTTGAGCCCGCCATTGACCCACAGCTTCATCCCGCAGTCCTTCCGCTCGCCTCGTACGCACCCGACGCTACCGCGAGCAGCCGCGCGGCCTTCAGTTCGGTCTCCGCCCATTCCCGGTCCGGGTCCGAGCCCCAGGTGATGCCGGCGCCGGTGCCGAAGCGCAGCTGCGGGCCGCCGGGGCCGGTGCGGTCGATCCAGAACGTGCGTATGCCCACGGCGAGCTCGGCGGTCCCGCGGTCGGCGTCGACCCAGCCGATGCCCCCGCAGTACGGGCCGCGCGGGGAGGTCTCCAGCGCTTCGATGATCCGCAGGGCGCTGGACTTGGGGGCCCCGGTGACCGATCCGGGCGGGAAGGCGGCCGCCAGCAGCTGCGGCCATCCCGCGCCGGGGGCGAGCTCGCCGCGGACGGTGGAGACGAGGTGCACGAGCCCCGGATGCGGCTCGACCTCGCAGAGGGAGGGCACGGTCACGGTGCCGGTGGCGCAGACCCGGCCGAGGTCGTTGCGGACCAGGTCCACGATCATCACGTTCTCGGCGTGGTCCTTCTCCAGCAGGTCGCCGGCGGTGCGGCCGGTCCCCTTGATGGGGCCGGACTCCACGGTGGCGCCGGTGCGGCGCAGGAAGAGCTCGGGTGACGCGGTGGCGATCTCCACGCCGTGCGCGGGGAGACGGATCGTTCCTGCGTAGGGCGCCGGGTTGCCCCGGGCCAGCAGCGCGGTCAACTCGTCCACGTCGTGCGCCTCGGGGCCGGCCAGTGGGGCGCTCAGGACCCGGCACAGGTTCGCCTGGTAGACCTCGCCCGCGGCGATGTGCTCGCGGATCCGGCGGACCCCCGCGGTGTAGGCGGCGCGGCCGAGGGAGCTGGTCCACTCCTCGGCGGCCGGGCCGCGCCAGCGTCCGGGGACGGGGTCGGGCACCGGCTCGGTGCGCACGTCGCCGAAGCGCGCGCAGGTCAGCCGCCCCTCGAAGTCCGCGCAGACGGCCCAGAAGCCGGCGGAGTCGAGGGCGGTGGGGTCGCTGGTGACATCCCGGAGATCGGTGGCGACGAGGGAGCCGAATCGGGCCAGAGGAGCGAGGTCGTGCACGTCTGCGAGTGTAGGACCGGCGCCGGCCGGCCGCGGAGATGCGGCAGGTGAGCTGCCACGACGGGCACATACGTCAGCACGCTGCACAAACGCGTTTTTGTACTGGCCGAGGAATCCGCTAGAGTTCAACACGTCGCCGGGACGCGCAAGCGGAACGGAACCGACAGGCGGACGTGGCTCAGTTGGTAGAGCATCACCTTGCCAAGGTGAGGGTCGCGAGTTCGAATCTCGTCGTCCGCTCGAGAAACGGGGGATCTTCCCGACCCCTGCACTCCGGGTGGAGTGGCCGAGAGGCGAGGCAACGGCCTGCAAAGCCGTCTACACGGGTTCAAATCCCGTCTCCACCTCCAAGGACGATTAGCTCAGCGGGAGAGCGCTTCCCTGACACGGAAGAGGTCACTGGTTCAATCCCAGTATCGTCCACTGGTCCGCAAGGATCCCCGCGCGATTAGCTCAGCGGGAGAGCGCTTCCCTGACACGGAAGAGGTCACTGGTTCAATCCCAGTATCGCGCACGCAGTACGGCTCACGCCTGCACGCGGGTACCGTCCCGCGCGATTAGCTCAGCGGGAGAGCGCTTCCCTGACACGGAAGAGGTCACTGGTTCAATCCCAGTATCGCGCACCATCTCGAAAGCCCCCGGCCTTCCGGCCGGGGGCTTTCGCGTGCGAGGACTCGCCTCAGGAGGAGAAGAGCATCCGGCCGAAGCCGCGCTGCTGATGCCCGTGGTGACCGTGGTGACCGCCGTGGTGCTGCGCGCCCCAGGCGGGCGCGGCGGGAGCGGGCGCCGCGGGATACGCCTGCGGGGGCGGCGCCTGCTGCGCCCACTGCGACTCCAGGCGGGTCAGCGACTCCAGCTCCCCGTAGTCCAGGAATATGCCCCGGCAGCCGCTGCACTGCTCGATCTGGACACCGTTGCGGTTGTACGTGTGCATCGCCGCGTGACACTTCGGACACTGCATCTCAGCTCAGCCTCTCGCCGTTGGTTCCACGTCGCCGGATGCATGCCCGGCGGCCCGGCCCTCACCCTACGACGGGGAATCGCACTCCAACTCGGGTGGGAGTGTCCCGATTCGGGTACAGGCGTCGATCACCGCCTGTTCCACATCGTCCGGTTGGCGCCCCTCGGCCTCGGACTTGGCCAGCGCGAGTGCCGCGGTCTGGACGGTCAGCGCCCGTGCGGGGACGTCGAGTTGGGGCCATGGGTCGTCGGCGTCCGGTACGGCGGGACCTCGTGCGGCCGTGTACGCGCCGAGGAAGCGCCGCCAGATCGCCGGCGGCAGGATCCCCGCGGCGAACCAGGCCGCGGGCCGCGCGAGGTCCCACGCCGGGTCGCCCAGGCCCAGATCGTCCACGTCGATCAGCAGCCAGGGGCCGCCCGGGACGGGATGACGCACGAGCTGCCCCAGATGCAGGTCGCCGTGGCACAGGATCCGGTGGCGGCGCCCGTCGGCCTCGCCGCGGGCCCAGCCGGGCAGCCCGCGCCAGGCGCGGCGCACCCCCTCGGCCGCCGGATGGCCGGGGACGGTGCCCTCCATCCTGGCCACCGCCGCCGCGGCCTTCAGCGGCCCGCGCATGGGCGGCAGCGGGCCCGGCAGCGAGCGGGCGTCGACCCGGTGCAGACGGGCGAGCAGGACGGCCGTCTCCTCCCAGGGGGCGGCGTCGGGGTCGCGCGGGTCCACGGGCAGGCCGTACGGCCAGGCGCTGAACGGACGGGCCGCGGTGTCCGCGGCCGCAGGCAGCGGGAGCGGGGGCAGGAGGACGCCGCCGAGGGCGGGGTGGGCGGCGACGGCGATCCGCACGGCGTGGGCGTCCGGGTCGGTGCCGGTGGCGTGGGCCTTTGCGACCGCGTCGCCGTGTCGTACGACGGTGCCGTCGGGCCGGTCCGCGAGGGTCACGGCGCCCCGGCCGCAGGCCGGGCAGCTCGACTGGGAGGGGTGGGCGGCGGCCTTGGCCACCTCGGTGAGGTGCCGTACGAGGGGGGCGGTCACCAGGGGAGCCTAACCGCGCCGCCGGCCCGGGCCGGGCAGCGCACCCGGCGGGCCCGGCACACGGCCGCAAACGCGCGATGGCCGGTCAGCTCCCCAGCTGACCGGCCAAACGCTGCCGTCCGCCGCACCCCCGTCCCCACGGGGTTGTTGGCCGGATGTCCCCGACCCGGACCGCTCTTCCGGGTCCGGGGCGCTTCTCAGCGCCCCAGCATCACGCCTACGGACGACGCCTGTGTGACCACTGCGTCCCAGCCGCCGAAGACGACCACCAGCAGTGCCGCGAGGGGAAGGACCATGGCCGTGGCCACCAGCGGGTGCCGGGTGCCGGACGGGCGGACGCCGAAACCGGCATATGCCTTGCGCGATGCGGTGTCCGCCATGGTCCCTCTCCTGTCGTGGTTGGCAGCGGCGGGTGTCCGACCTCGGGGGACGAGTACTGCACCCGCCGCTTGACCTCAACACTAGGGAGCCGGGAGGCTCCGGACGTCATGCCCGCGTACCGATTACCGGGCCTCCCGGAGGATGAGCCCCACCCCTGTCGCGTACTCCCCTGGGTGGAGACGCGGCGGCCGGGACCCGGGTCATCCCTTAAGGACGCCCGTCCTCGGCGTCGTCGTCACGGTCGACGGGCTGTTCCACGAGAGCGAGGACACGGGTCGCCATGAAGCGGGCCGTCCGCACCACCGAGCCCGACCTCGTGACTTCACTCACTTCGACCACCCCGCGCCGGACCGCCGTCTCCACCCTGCGGCCCGCCCGGCTTGCCACCACTTCGTAGGTGCGCGTCGTGTCGCCCGCGTCGACCACTATCTCCACACGGTCACCCTTCACCGATCCAATCCCCCTTCTGCGACTGATCGTTGAGATCCTGCGCCGGATCAGCGGCGCCGGACCGGGGCTGTGCTGACCACTCCTCAAGTCTCCCACCGGGCACTGACAATCCATCCGAGCGCGAGGGCGCGGCCTATGAGCGCACACGCGCGGGGATACGTAAGCTGTGGCACGTCAGACCGATGACCGCGCGGCGGGGTGGGACCTCCCACCGAGGTAGGGGACGGACGATGGCGATGATGCGGCTCCGGCGCGAGGACCCGCGTACCGTCGGCTCGTTCAGGCTGCACCGGCGGCTCGGGGCGGGCGGCATGGGCGTCGTCTACCTGGGGTCGGACCGGCGGGGGCAGCGGGTGGCGCTGAAGGTCATCCGGCCGGACCTCGCGGAGGACCAGGAGTTCCGCTCGCGTTTCGCCCGGGAGGTCTCGGCGGCGCGGCGCATCCGCGGCGGGTGTACGGCCCGGCTGGTGGCCGCGGACCTGGAGGCGGACCGTCCGTGGTTCGCGACGCAGTACGTCCCCGGGCCCTCGCTGCACGACAAGGTGGTCGAGGAAGGTCCCCTGCGGGCCTCCGACACGGCCGCGATCGGCGCGGCGCTCTCGGAGGGCCTGGTCGCGGTCCACGAGGCCGGGGTGGTCCACCGGGACCTCAAGCCCTCGAACATCCTGCTCTCGCCCAAGGGCCCCCGCATCATCGACTTCGGCATCGCCTGGGCGACCGGCGCGAGCACCCTCACCCATGTGGGGACCGCGGTCGGCTCGCCCGGCTTCCTCGCCCCCGAGCAGGTGCGCGGCGCGGCGGTCACCCCCGCGACGGACGTCTTCGCGCTCGGCGCGACGCTGGCGTACGCGGCGATGGGCGACTCGCCCTTCGGGCACGGCAGTTCCGAGGTCATGCTCTACCGGGTGGTGCACGAGGAGCCGCAGCTGCACGGGGTGCACGACGCGCTCGCGCCGCTGGTCGCCGCCTGCCTGGCCAAGGACCCCGAGGAGCGGCCGAGCACGCTCCAGCTGTCCATGCGGCTGAAGGAGATCGCCGCCAGGGAGGCCCAGGGCCTGCACGACCCCCGTCCCCCGGCCCAGCGGGACCGGGACCGGGAGCGCGCAGAGCTGAGCCGCCCGACGGCCCGGTACACGGAGCGCACCGAGCGCACCGAGCCGGCGGAGCGGCGCACGGGCGGGTCCTCTCAGCCCCGTCCCCAGTCCCCCGCCCGCACCGGCGGCGGCTCGCGGCCGCAGAAGCCCCGTGCCACCGGGCCCACGAACGGGCGGCGCGGCGGCACCCGTCCGGGCACCCGGGGCGGCTCGGCCTCCTCGACGGGCCGCCGGCCCGCCAATCCGCGGCTGCTGCGCCAGCGGATCGTCGTCTTCTTCGTGGTGACGCTGGTCGTCGCACTGGGGATCGCGGCCGCGCAGAAGCTCTAGGGCGTGCCAGGCGTCGCGGGACAGGCCGGACTGTCGCCACACGCCCCAGGCCTCCGGCGCGCGCGGGAACCCGCCGCCGCCCCGGCCCGCGCAGGGGGCCGCGGGCGCGTCGTGGCCGCTGGGCCCCTCGTCCGGATCCTGGCGGGGCCGCCGGGCGCCGCCCGCACCGTCGCGGGACGGGCGGGTCAGCCGGTGGGGCGTCCGGTGGCGACGGCGTAGAAGGCGACCGCCGCCGCCGCTCCGACGTTGAGCGAGTCGACGCCGTGCGCCATGGGGATGCGGACGAGTTCGTCCGCGGCCGCCATCGCCCGGGCCGACAGGCCGTCGCCCTCGGCGCCGAGCATCAGCGCCACCTTGTCCATCCGGTGCGGGGCGACCTCGTCGAGGGGGACGGCCCGCTCGTCCGGGGTGAGGGCGAGCAGCCGGCAGCCCGCGTCCCGGACCGTGTCCAGCCCCTGCGGCCAGGAGCCGAGCCGGGCGTAGGGGACGGAGAAGACCGCCCCCATGGAGACCTTCACGGACCTGCGGTACAGCGGATCGGCGCAGTCCGGGGAGAGCAGCACGGCGTCCATGCCGAGCGCGGCGGCGCTGCGGAAGATGGCGCCGATGTTGGTGTGGTCGTTGACCGCCTCCATCACCGCCACCCTGCGGGCGGTGCGGAGCACCTCCGCTGCTTCCGGGAGGGCCTTGCGCTGCATGGACGCCAGGGCGCCCCGGTGGACGTGGTAGCCGGTGACCCGCTCGGCGAGGGCGGGCTCGACGACGAGGACGGGGGCCTCGGCGGCGTCGATGACGTCGCGCATGGCCTCGGCCCACTTCGGGGTCAGCAGCATCGACCGCATCCGGTAGCCGGCGTCGGCCGCCCGGCGGATCACCTTCTCGCCCTCGGCGATGAACAGGCCCTCGGCGGGTTCGCGCCGGCGCCGGAGCTCGACGTCGGTCAGGCCGGTGTAGTCGGCCAGGCGCGGGTCCTCGGGGTCGTCGAGGGTGATGATCTCGGCCACGGGCTGCTGCTCTCTCGGTGGTGCGGTCACAGGGGCGGCCGGTGCGGCGGCCGCCGGGGAGGCGGTGCCGGCGTCAGGCGAGCGGCGGGATGCCCACGCCGACGACGTCGCCGATGACGATGACGGCCGGCGGCCGCACCTCCTCGGTCCGCACGGTCTCGGCGACGGTCGCCAGGGTGGCGTCCACCCGCCGCTGGGCGGCGGTGGTGCCCTCCTGCACCAGGGCGACCCTGGTGGCCGGGTCCTTGCCATGGGCGACGAGGGCCTCGGCGATGGCACCGATCTTGTCCACGCCCATCAGGACGACCAGGGTGCCGCGCAGCCGGGCGAGGGACTGCCAGTCGACCAGCGAGCGCGGGTCGTCGGGCGCCACATGACCGCTGACCACGGTGAACTCATGGGCGACGCCCCGGTGGGTGACGGGGATGCCGACGGCCGAGGGCACCGAGATCGAGCTGGAGATGCCGGGGACGACCGTGCAGGGGATGCCGGCCTCGGCGAGCGCCTGGGCCTCCTCCATGCCGCGGCCGAAGACGTACGGGTCGCCGCCCTTGAGGCGGACGACGGCCCTGCCCGCCTTGGCGTGCTCGACGAGGGCGTTGTTGATGGCCTCCTGGGCCATGAACCGGCCGTAGGGGATCTTGGCCGCGTCGATCACCTCGACGTGCGGCGGGAGTTCGTCGAGCAGGTCGCGCGGTCCGAGCCGGTCGGCGATGACGACGTCCGCCTCGGCGAGCAGCCGGCGGCCGCGCACCGTGATCAGGTCCGGGTCGCCGGGACCGCCGCCGACGAGCGCGACGGACGGGGCCTTCGCGCGGACGTGGGGGGCGGCGATGCTGCCGTCGCGCAGCCCCTCGACGATGGCGTCGCGCACCGCGGCCGAGCGGCGCGGGTCGCGGCCGGTGAGCACGGCGACGGTGACGCCCTCGCTGCGGCCGGTGGCCGGCGTCCAGGCCGTGGCGGCCTCGGCGTCGTCGCTGCGGACGCACCAGATCCGGGACCGCTCGGCCTCGGCGGAGGCGCGGGCGTTGGCCTCCTCGTCACCCGTGGCGACGAGGACGTACCAGGCCTCCGCGAGGTCGCCCTCCTCGTACCGGCGCCGGGTCCAGCCGATCTCTCCGGCCTCCGCCATCGCTTCGACGGACGGGGTCGCCGACGGGGAGACCAGGGTGACGTCCGCGCCCGCGGCGACCAGGGCGGGCAGGCGGCGCTGGGCGACCTGGCCGCCGCCGATGACGACGACACGCCGCCCGGACAGGCGCAGGCCGACGGGGTAGGCGGGGTGCTCGACGGGCTCGGGCATGGCGGTGCGGCTCCTCGTGCGGGTGGTGCGTGAGCGGGGCCGCTGCGGCGGTGGAGCGGCTGATGGGGACGCCAGGGCCGTACGGGGACGGCCTGGTCACCAGGGTACGGTCCGCGGGCGGCGGGGCCGCGCCCGGCAAGGCGCCGTCCGGCCGGGCGGGGCCGGACGGCGCCGGGAGGCTACTTCTCCGTGACGCCGGCCGAGTCGAACGTCGCCACCTCGTGCATCGCGCGGGCCGCGCTCTGCACGATCGGGAGCGCCAGCAGGGCGCCCGTGCCCTCGCCGAGACGCAGGTCGAGGTCGACCAGCGGGCGCAGCCCCAGCTTGCCGAGGGCGGCCACGTGGCCGGGCTCGGCACTGCGGTGACCGGCGATGCAGGCGGCCAGCGCCTCGGGGGCGATGGCGCGGGCGACGAGGGCCGCGGCCCCGGTGCTGACACCGTCGAGGACGACCGGGGTGCGCAGCGAGGCGCCGCCGAGGATCAGACCCACCAGTGCGCAGTGCTCCAGGCCGCCGACGGCCGCGAGGACGCCGACGGGGTCGGCGGGGTCGGGCCGGTGCAGATCGAGGGCGCGGCGCACCACGTCGACCTTGCGGGCGTGCATCTCGTCGTTGATCCCGGTGCCCCGGCCGGTGATCTCCGCCGGATCGGCGCCGGTGTACACGGAGATCAGGGCCGCGGACGCGGTGGTGTTCGCAATGCCCATCTCGCCGGTGAGGAGGGCCTTGTTGCCGGCGGCCACCAGGTCGCGGGCCGTCTCGATGCCGACCTCGATCGCCGCGAACACCTCGTCGCGGGTGAGCGCGGGGCCGGTGGTGAAGTCGGCGGTCCCCGCACGGACCTTGCGGGGCAGCAGACCGGGTGTGGCGGGCAGGTCGGAGGCCACGCCGACGTCGATGACGCAGACCTCTGCGCCGACCTGGTGGGCGAAGGCGTTGCAGACCGCTCCCCCGCCGAGGAAGTTGGCGACCATCTGGCCGGTGACCTCCTGGGGCCAGGCGGTGACGCCCTGGGCGTGCACCCCGTGGTCACCGGCGAAGATCGCGACGGCGGCGGGCTCCGGGACAGGCGGCGGGCACATCCGGGACAGGCCGCTCAGCTGCGCGGAGATGATCTCCAGCATGCCGAGCGCACCCGACGGCTTGGTCATCCGCTTCTGGCGCTCCCACGCCTCGCCGAGCGCCTTGGCGTCCAGGGGGCGGATGTTGGTGACCGTCTCCTGGAGCAGGTCGTGCGGCTCCCCGCCGGGCAGGGCCCGGCGGCCGTACGTCTCCTCGTGGACGACCCAGGACAGCGGGCGGCGCTTGGACCAGCCCGCCTGCATCAGCTCGGGCTCCTCCGGGAACTCGTCGACGTAGCCCACGCAGAGGTACGCGACCACTTCGAGATGCTCGGGCAGGCCGAGGGTGCGGACCATCTCGCGCTCGTCGAAGAACGAGACCCAGCCGACGCCGAGGCCCTCGGCGCGGGCGGCGAGCCAGAGGTTCTCCACGGCGAGCGCCGAGGAGTACGGCGCCATCTGCGGCTGGGTGTGCCGGCCGAGGGTGTGGCGCCCGCCGCGGGTGGGGTCGGCGGTGACGACGATGTTCACCGGGGTGTCGAGGATGGCCTCGATCTTCAGTTCCTTGAACTGCTTGGCCCGGCCCTTGGGCAGCGACTTGGCGTACGCCTCGCGCTGGCGCTGGGCGAGTTCGTGCATCGTGCGGCGGGTCTCCGCCGAGCGGATGACGACGAAGTCCCACGGCTGGGAGTGGCCCACGCTGGGCGCGGTGTGCGCGGCCTCCAGGACGCGCAGCAGCACCTCGTGCGGGATGGGGTCGCTGCGGAAGCCGTTGCGGATGTCGCGGCGTTCGCGCATGACGCGGAGCACGGCCTCGCGCTCGGCGTCGTCGTAGCCGGGCGCGGGAGGGGTGGCGGCCGGCTCGGGGGCGTCCGCGGCCGCGGGGTCCGCCGTCTGCGGCTGCTGCTCCGGGGCGGTGCCGGCGGCCACGGGCTCGGCGGGCGCCTCCTGTGCCTCGGGCGTCACGGCCTCGGGCGTCACGGCCTCGGGGGCGGGCTCCGGGGACGGGGCGGCTGCGGCGGCTGTCTCCGGCTGCTGCTCCGGCTCTTGTTGCTGCTCCGGCTCCGGGGCGGTGTCGGCCGGGGCGGGGGCGGTCTCGGC
>NZ_RDBP01000037.1:791237-798985 GCF_008042045.1 Streptomyces sp. T39 | reverse complement strand
GCCCAAGGGCCGGGCCAAGCAGTTCAAGGAACTGAAGATCGAGGCCATCCTCGACACCCCGGTGGCCCAAGGGCCGGGCCAAGCAGTTCAAGGAACTGAAGATCGAGGCCATCCTCGACACCCCGGTGAACATCGTCGTCACCGCCGACCCCACCCGCGGCGGGCGCCACYSCCTCGGCCGGCTGCGTGGACGGGGCCGGCGCTTCGGCGGGCTCGGGCTGCGCCTGCTGCGCGGGCTCCGGCGTCTCGGGCTCGGGCTGCGCCTGCTGCGCGGGCTCCGGCGTCTCGGGCTCGGGCTGGGCCTGCTGGGCGGGCTCCGGCGCCTCGGCGGGTGCCTCGGCCACCTCGGCAGGCGCCGCGGGCTCCGCCGGGGCCTCCGCCTGGGCCGGGGCGGCGGTCACGGGCTCGGCGGGGGCCTCCGCCTGGGCCGGGTCGTGGGGGACCGCCTCGGCGAGCGGCTGCGGTGCCTCGGCCGGTGCGGCGGGCTCCGCGACGGGCGCGGCCGGCGCCTGCGGCTCCGGCTCGGGCTGCGGCTCCGGCGGCAGGTGCTGTGCCGGCTCCGGGTCGCCGTCGCGCGGCGCGGGCACGGCGGCCTCCGCCACGGACGCGGCCGCCGGTTCGGCGGACGGCTGAGGAACGACCGTTTCTGCGGCGGGCGCCTCCGGCCGGGGCGGCTGCGGGTCCCACGGGGCCCCCGCCTGCGGCGGGATCTCGCCGAGCTGCGGTCCCGGCAGCTCGTCGGCGGCCGCCTCGCGCGGCACGTCCAGGTACTCCACGCCCGTCGTCCCCTGCTGCGCGCCGGCCTGGGCGGCGGGCGCCGTGCGCACGGCCATCGGGTGCGGCGGGGTCCCCGCGGGCCCCCGGTCGGCGAGCGAACGCACCACTCCGCTGTTCGCCTCGGGAACGGGCGGGCCCATGTGCAGGGGCCTGCGGGCCGGGGGCGGCGTCGGCATCGCCGAGGTGGCGGCGGAGGGGGTACGGACGGCACCGAGGTCGACCGACCCGGAATCCCGGCCGCCCGCCTCGTGGGCGCCGGTCTCGTGGGCGGCCTGCGCGGCGGCGAACGCCTCGGCGGGGGCGGCCTGTTCGGGCGCGGCGGCGAACGGCTCGGCGTGCGCGGCCTGTTCGCCGTCGGCGGCGGGGTACGGGGCGTCCTGCGCGAAGGCACCGGGGAAGCCCTCCTGCTGCGCCGGTGCGGTCCCCGGCGCGAAGGAGGCGTCGGCCGCGGGCTCCTGGGGCAGCGGGCCGGGCGCCACGCCGGGGACGACGGACATGGTGCCCTGCACCTGGGCGAGCGGTTCCCGGGACGGCGCGGGCTCGTAGGGCTGCTGCTCGCCTGCCGGGGACGGCTGCGTGTCGGGCACTCCGCCGTGCGACGGGTTGCCGAGGGCGTACAGCGCGCTGTCGGCCGGGCCGGCGACCTGGGTGAACTCGGGCGCGGCAGGCTCCTGGACGGCTTCCCCCCGGCCGTCGGCCGCGGTGGGCGGGGTGCCGTCGGCGTAGGCGTATCCGGCCTGGTGGTCCATCAGGTACTCGCCGCTGCCGTGCTGCGGGACACCGGCGGGCACCGCGTGCTGAACGGGGGCGGGCGCGGCCGCGTACTGATCGGCGGCGGGTGCGGCGTGGTGTGCCGGGGCCGGGGCGGGCACTGTGTGCTGGTGCTCGCTCCAGGCGCCCTGGACGCCCGGCATCAGCAGGAGGTCGTCCTCCTCGGAGGTGTGGCCGGAGGGTTCGAGGTAGGTGTAGGCGTCCTGGGCGGGGACGCCCGGCTGCTCCACCATGCCTGCGTTCTCCGGCAGCCCCTCGCCCGGGATCTGGCCGGTGTCAGTCATGCGTACCCCTCGCCCATCGGTTGTGCTCCTTCGCCCATCGCCCGGGGCGTCCGACCGGCACACCTGACGCCCGTGAACAACAACGAGCGTGTGCGCCGCGCGGCACGATCGACCCCCGACCCCATGCATTGTCGCCGTCGTTCGCCACCACGGCAGCAAGATCCGCCGCGGTCCGCTGTGGGCTGCGCCACGTCGCGCGACCCCCCGGTTTCCGGCGTACCACGAACCGGGGTCGAAGTGACCCCCATTTCCGGACATTGACCGACCATTCGGCAAGCGCCCGGGCGCGGTACGACGATCGGCCAGCCTACCCTCCGCCGTGCCGGAAGTGGGGGTTGGGCCCGAGTTGTGAGCAGCGCGACGTGAGGCTCGGAGTATCCGCGTTTGCGCCGTCAGGACGCTCCGTCAGGACGCGGCGTCGGGATGGCGGCCGCAGAGGAGGAAGACCACGGTGCGTTCACGTTCGGTCCAGTCGGCGGTGTCGAGTTCGACGGACTGGAGGAGTGCGCACTCGACGTCGTAGCCGCCCGCGGCGAGCGCGGCGCCGACGGCTTCGGCCTCGTCGCGGGTGGAGGCGTGGGTGACGATGCGCTGCGGCCTGCGGTCGGCGACGGCGGTCACCACGGGGACTCCCCCGCCGCCGATCCGTACGACGTCGGGTTCGGGCAGGCGTTCCAGCACGTGCGGGGCGCGGCCCGCCACGACCTGGACCTGCACGCCGAGGCGGCGCGCCCGGGCGTCGGTGCGCCGGCAGGCGTCGGCGTCGGCGTCGACCGCGATGACCGCGGCGCCGAAACCGGCGGCCTCGGCGGCCAGCGCGCCGCCTCCGCAGCCGATGTCCCACACCAGGTCGCCGGTGCGGGGGCCGAGCCGGGCGAGCTGGGCGGCACGCAGCCCGGCGTACTCGCCCTCGCGCGACGGCGTGTGCGGCTCGTCGTCGTCCGGCGGCAGGGCCCAGCCGCGCTGCTGCGGCGGGTAGCCGGGCTCGCGGCCGGCGATCCAGCCGGCGCCGGAGCGGGCGGTGCCGGTGAGGGTGCCGGATCCGCCGATGACGATCACGACGTTGGGGTCGCGCCACACGTGGTCGGCGACCTTGTCGGAGGTGAGCACCGTGACCTGTTCGCGGGCGGTGCCGAGTTCCTCGCAGATGACGAAGGTGCGGTGGATGCCGTCGAGCAGCAGGGCCAGTTCGGCGGGGCCCGCTCCGGGAGAGGTGAGGACGGCGACCTTGGGGTGGGCGCGGCAGACGTTGACGGCCCGGCGCAGGGTGCGCTGGTGGGCGACGACGGTGAGGGCGTCGTCCCACGGCATGCCGGCCCGCGCGAAGGCGGTGGCGACGGAGGAGACGGCGGGGACCACCTCGACCTCCAGGCCGTGCTCGGGCGCCCGCAGGGTGCGGACGACGCCGAAGAAGCCGGGGTCGCCGTCGGCGAGGACGACCGCGCTCCCGCGATGGCCCGCGATGCGGCGGGCGGCGAGGTCGACGCTGCCCAGACGGATGCGTTCGGCGTTCGGCGGCACCTCGGGCAGGGCCAGGTGGTGGGCGGCGCCGGCCACCAGGGTGGCGGCAGAGAGCGCGGACGTGGCCGCCCGGGTGAGCGGCGAGCCGTCCCATCCGATCACCGTGACCCGGTCGGCCATCGCGTCAGTCTCCTGGTGTCGTCGCAGGCAGGGGGGTGTACCGGCGGTGGGTGTCCCGCACGCCGAGGGTACCCGGCCCCGCATCCCGTGAAGGGTGCGGGAAGGTTTCCGCGGACAGCCTGCCCGGTGCGCTCAGTTCCAGTCGGTGTAGGAGGCGTAGCCCGCCTCCGCCATGCGATCGGCCTCGAGGTCCTCGGGGAGCAGACTCCACACGATCAGGTCGGTGCGGACCTCGGTCCAGGCGCCGGTGCCGTCGTCGGGCCGGGTGCGCACGCTCCAGGCATTGCGCAGCACGCCCTCGCTGATGCAGCCGACCTTCTGGGCGACCTGCTGGGACGCGGTGTTGCCGGCGGCCGTGCGCAACTCCATGCGCTCGAAGCGGCGGTCCCTGAAGAGCCACTGCGCGACCGCGAGCACGGACTCGGTGGCGTACCCCTCGCCGCGCGCCCACGGCGCGGTGACGTAGGAGACCTCGGTGGCGAGCAGGCGCCAGTCGGTGTTGCGGAGATGGACGATGCCGACCAGCCGCTGGGTGAGGAACTCGGTGACGGCAAAGACGATTCCGCGCCCCTCGGTGCGCTCCGCCGGCGCGAACTCGCGCACCCACCGCTCGGCGTCGCGGCCGGTGTAGGGGTGGGGCGCCGATGTCCAGGCGGTGACCATCTCGTCGTTCATCATCTCGGTGTGCGCCGGGATGTCGGCGTCCTCGAAGGGGCGCAGCACCAACCGCTCCGTGCTGATGGACACGTCCGGGAAGGTGTGAGTCATGCGCTGCTCCATGCCGGGACCGTCGGTGGTCGTTGCCTCGTCGCCGTACGCGTGTGCGGGCCGTACGGGGTCGTAGCCGTAAAGGCACAGCATGCAACATCGGCTGCGGGGTGCGCATGGCCGGGTGCGCAACGACGCCGGCTCCGGGCACCCTGGGGGTGCCCGGAGCCGGCGTCGAGCGGCCTGCGCGCGCCGCCTACCGGGCGGCGCCGAAGGAGGCGACGACGGAACCCTTGTACGTGTCCTCGATGAACTTCTTCACCTCGGGCGAGTTCAGCAGCTTCGCGAGCTTCTGCACGCGCGGGTCGTCCTGGTCGCCCTCCTTGACGGCGAGGAAGTTGGCGTACGGGTTGCCCTCGGCCTTCTCCAGCGCCAGCGCGTCGGCGGCGGGCTCGAGGTCGGCCTCGATCGCGTAGTTGCCGTTGATGACGGCGGCGTCGACGTCGTTCAGGGCGCGGGGCAGCGTGGCGGCCTCCAGCTCCTTGAACTTCAGGCCCTTGGCGTCCGCGATGTCGGAGAGCTTGGCGTCGGTGCCGACGCCTTCCTCGAGGGTGATCAGGCCGTTGTCGGCGAGCAGGTGGAGCGCACGGCCCTCGTTGGTGGTGTCGTTGGGGACGGCGACGGTCTGGCCGGACGTGATGTCCTTGATGTCCCCGGCCTTCTTGGAGTAGAGGCCGAGGGGTTCCAGGTGGACGTTGACGACGGGGACGATCGTCGTCTTGTTCTTCTTGTTGAAGTCGTCCAGGTACGGCTTGTGCTGGAAGTAGTTGGCGTCGACCTGGCCCTGCTGGGTGGCGGTGTTCGGCAGGACGTAGTCGGTGAACTCCTTGACCTCCAGGTCGAGTCCCTCCGCGGCGGCCAGGTTGTCCTTGACGTAGGTGAGGATGTCGGCGTGGGGCGTCGGGGACGCGGCGACGACCAGGGCCTTGGACGCGTCGGCCGTGCCGCCGGCGTCGCCGCCGGAGTCCGGGTCGGACGCGGTGCCGCAGGCGGTGAGCCCGAGGGCGAGCGCGGCGGTGGCCGCGGCGGCGGCGGTGAGCTTGATGGTGCTGCGCACGAAGAGTGCCTCTTTCCTGTGGTGGTGCGACGCCCGGACAACAAGTGCGGGCGAGGGGGAGAAACGTTTCAGCTTGCGGCGCGGCCGCGACGGGCGAGAAGGCGTACGACGCCGTCGCCCAGGAGCTGCACGATGGTCACGAGGGCGATCAGGATCACGACCGTGATCAGCATGAACTGGGTCTCGAAGCGCTGGAATCCGTAGGTCACGGCCTTGGAGCCGAGCCCTTCGCCGCCGACCGCGCCCGCCATCGCCGAGTAGCCGACGAGGACGATCACGGTGGTGGTGACGGCGGCGACCAGCGAGGGCAGGGCCTGCGGCAGCAGGACCTTGCGGACGATGGTGGGCACCGATCCGCCCATGGACTGGACGGCTTCGACGAGCCCGTGGTCCACCTCGCGGATCGCGGTCTCGACCAGCCGGGCGAAGAAGGGGATGGCGCCCACGGCGAGCGGCACGATCATGGCGGTGGGGCCGATGAAGGTGCCGACGACCAGCGTGGTGAACGGGATCAGGGCGATCAGCAGGATGATGAACGGCAGCGAGCGGCCGATGTTCACGATCACGCCGACGACCTTGTTCAGGGGGGTGTTCTGCAGCAGGCCGCCCTTGTCCGTGAGGACGAGCAGCACACCGAGCGGCAGTCCGCCGGCCACCGTGACGACGGTGGACCACAGCACCATGTAGAGGGTGTCGAGGGTGCCCTGGGTGAGCAGGGGCTCCATCTGGGACCAGGTCACTTCGCGACCTCCTCGACGAGCGCCGGGCCCTGGGCGGGGACGGCCGCGGCCGCGGCGGGGTCGACGACGTCGACCTGGAGGCCCTGCTCGCGCAGGAAGCCGACGGGGACGACGTTCTCCTCGTACCGGCCGGGCAGCTCGATGCGCATCCGGCCGATCTGGCGGCCGCCGACGGTGTCCATCGCGGCGCCGAGGATCGATATGTCGATGTTGTAGGTACGCGAGAGCTGGGAGATCACCGGCTGGGTGGCCGCCTCGCCGTGGAAGGTCACGTCGACGACGGTCCGGTCGGGGCCGGACGCGTCACCGCTCACCGGGAACAGCTCGTGGGCGAGTTCGGAGCCGGGGGTGGCGAGCAATTCGCTCACGGTGCCGGATTCGATGATCTTCCCCTTCCTCATCAGGGCTGCGGAGTCGCAGACGGTCTTGACGACGTCCATCTCGTGCGTGATGAGCAGCACCGTCAGGCCGAGCTGACGGTTGAGGTCGCGCAGCAGCTGGAGGATGGAGCGGGTGGTCTCGGGGTCGAGCGCGCTGGTGGCCTCGTCGGACAGCAGCACCTTGGGGTCGCCGGCCAGGGCGCGGGCGATGCCGACGCGCTGCTTCTGGCCGCCGGAGAGCTGGCCGGGGTAGGACCGGGCCTTGTCGGCGAGGCCGACGAGGTCGAGCAGTTCGAGCGCCTTGCGGGAGCGCTCGGCACCGGAGACGCCGAGGATCTCCAGGGGCAGTTGGACGTTGTCCTCGACCGTCCGCGAGGACAGCAGGTTGAAGTGCTGGAAGACCATGCCGATGCGGGTGCGCGCCTCACGGAGGTCCTTCGACGCGCGCCGACCCCGGCCGGCGAGCGCGGTCAGGTCGCGGCCGTCGACGGTCACGGTTCCGGAGGTCGGGCGCTCCAGCAGGTTGACGCAGCGGATGAGGGAGGACTTGCCGGCGCCGCTCTGTCCGATGACGCCGAAGACCTCGCCCTCGCGGACGTGCAGGTCGACGCCGTCCAGGGCGGTGACGTCGCGGCCTCGCGATGAGTAGACCTTGGTCAGGCCCGTTGTGGTGATCACAGGGTTTCCGTCACTGTCGAGTGCGCGGCGCGGTGTCCGCCGGGCACGGGGCATTCGGTTCAGACAGTCCTCTGCGGGCACGGCTGTGCGGCTGGTGGCCGGGGGCAACACGTGCGCGGGGCAGGCTCGCTCCGAGGCGTTCTCCGTGGTTCCGGGGACGTTCGGACGCGGCGCGGCTGTCGGTCTCGCTTCGGGGCGCGAGGCTCAGGCAGGGGCCCTCAGAAGGCGCGCATTCGACACAGACAACGAGCACCGGGCGTCGTGATCGCCTCGGTCGCAAGGGTGCGGCTGCTCGTCGTGGTCATGGCTGCAAGTAAAGCAGACAGGCATACGGGCGAACCGACCGCGTCCGCTATTCGGACAGCGGATACACGGCATGTGGACACGACCCGAGACCGGCCGATCCCCCGCACACCGGCTCCCACCTGCGCGGATACCTCGTTTCCCGCGTCCCGGGCGCCCCCGCGCGGGTGCCTCGCTGTGGCCGATACCACCCATCGGACCGTCCGGGCGCCCCGTCCACCCCGGACCGGGGCGGCCGCCCGGGAGGCCGGTGCGGGGGCCCGTGAGCGGGCCGAGCCGGGTGCGGGGGATCGGCCGGTCTCGGGTCGTGTCCACATGCCGTGTATCCGCTGTCCGAATAGCGGACGCG
>NZ_RDBP01000037.1:731127-791137 GCF_008042045.1 Streptomyces sp. T39 | reverse complement strand
GCGCGGCCCGTAATACGCTCGGGCCCATGCTCGACGCCCTGACGATCGCGGTGGCCGTGACCGCGCTCGCCCTCGCCGCATGGTGCGGCCATGCCGCCTATCGCGACCAGCCCACCAAGGACTGGCACTTCATCGGCATCGCCGTGGTGTCGGTCCTCGCCCTCGCCCAGCTGGTCGTGGGCATCGTGCAGCTGGCGCGGGGCGAGGAGCCCGGCGAAGGAGTCGCGATCTTCCTGGCGTATCTGATCGGTTCGGCGCTCGCCGTGCCCGCCGCCGGATTCCTCTCGCTCGGCGAGCGCACCCGCTGGGGGTCGGCGACCGTGGCCGCGGGAGCGGTGGTGCTCGCCGTGCTCGAAGTGCGGCTCCACGACATCTGGGGAGGCTGACGATGGCAGGGACGACCACCGACGACGGCGCCCCCGCGGCGGGGCGGACCAGGCTGGTCGCCGGGCCGGGCCTGCTGCTGGTCTGGCTCTACGGCGTGATGTCGGTCGGCGCGGTGTCGCGCTCCGTCTACCAGATCCTCACCGACTACGGCAGCGCGCCGCTCGCCCATGTGCTGTCCGCGGTCGCGGCCGTGGTGTACGCGTTCATCACGTACACCCTGGTGCGCGGCGGCGAGAAGGCCCGCAGGGCGGCGCTGGTGTGCTGCGCGGCCGAACTGGCCGGTGTGCTGATCGTCGGGACCTGGACGCTGGCGGACCCGTCCGCGTTCCCCGACTCGACCGTGTGGTCCGACTACGGCATGGGCTACGTCTTCATCCCGGTGCTGCTGCCGGTGACCGGGATGATCTGGCTGCGCCGCGCCCGGACGGCCTGAGCATCCGCTGTCCGGCGGGGCCGGACAGCGGATCGGTGGGGCCGGCGGGCGCGGCGGCGGGTCAGGCGCTGGCCGCGTACGCGCCCCGCGAGGACTCCTTCTCCAGCGTGACCAGGGTCAGCCGCGGGCCGGCCTGCTCGGTGGCGACGGGCACGTAGCCGCGGCTGCGGTAGAGGCGCAGGTTGCTCTCGCTGCGGTGACCGGTGAACAGCTGGAAGCGCTCGGCCCGGGCGTCGCCGGCGAAACGCTCCTCGATCGCGTCGAGCAGCCGGCCGCCGAGACCGTGCCGCTGCATCCGCGGGTGGACGATGAGCTTGGCGATGCGCGCGGTGCCGCCGTCGTCGACCCGGCCGCGGACGGAGGCGACCACCTCGCCGCCGAGGCGGGCGACCAGCGCGTGGCCCTCGGCGAGCTCCCGGCGGAGGTCGGCGAGCGTCTGGGTGAGGGGCTCGATGGCGTAGTCGCCGTAGAGCTCGGCCTCGGTCTGGTAGCACAGAAACTGCAGTTTGAGGATGTGCTCCGCGTCGTCCTCGGTCGCCGCTGAGATGGTCACGCTCATGCCCATGTGCGCATGCCTCCCGCTCACCTGTTCCACCGGTTGTCTACCGCTCCCTTCCCCGATGTTCAGGAGCTGCAACCTCTGCCGCGAGCATTCTGCGCAGACATCCCAGGCAACGGGAACGCATCGGCCCCAGACTCCCCTGTGAGATACCCAACGTCCCTGCGATTTCCCGGTAGGTGGGGTCCTCGGGGGCGAGCATCGCGGTCAGCAGCCGGGGGCAGTTCCCGGGGGTGCGGGCGACGGCCGCCCGCAGCACGCGCCGCCGTTCCGAGCGCAGCGCGGCCCGCTCGGGCCCCGCCGAGGGGTCGTCGGCGGGCTCGTGACGGTACGGCAGTTCCCGCGCGGCGGTGCGGCGGGCGCGGCGGGCCTCCGCCCGCACGGCCGCCCTGACCCACCGCGCGGCGTCCGGCGGCGGCCCCGCGTCCGTGCCGAGGCGCTCCAGGAGCCGCAGCCAGACGGCCTGTTCGAGGTCGCGGGCCTCCACCGCGGCGCCGGGCGCCTCGGCGGTCGCCTCGGCACTCACCAGATCGCGCAGGGCGCCCACGACGCCGGTGACGGGGACGGCGGAAGTATCGGCAACGGTCATACCCGGCGTGACGTGCGGCGGGGGGACGGCGGTTTCCGTGCGCGGCCACCGTCACCCGTACGAGTGCGGCGCCCTTGCGGCAGGACCGGGCGGGGCGGGGCCGTCGTACCGGGGCGGCCGACATGCCGGGCCGGGCGCCGTCGGTCGGCAGCCGGGGCCGCAGGCGACGGGCCGCGGGCCGGCCCGTCGCACGGCGCGGCGATCCGGCCGCACCCCGGCGACCGCCTCCCGTCCGGCCGGCGCGGCGGGGTGAGGCGCCCCGGGGGCCGGGGCGCCTCGCGGGTCAGGCCCGGTGGTCCGCCGCGGCCAGCAGACCGGTGTCCGGGTTGTCGGTGAAGATGCCGTCGATCCCGGTGGCGAAGTAGGCCCGGTAGGCGCCGAACACGTCGCCGTACGCGTTCGGGTCGGTGCCGCGGCGGAAGTCGGCGGGCAGGAAGCTGTTCTCGTTGCGCAGGGTGTACGGGTGGACGAGGAGGCCCTTCGCGTGCGCGTCGCGCACCAGGGCCGTGGGCTCGGTCAGCCGGCCCGCCGCGTCCCGGGGGACGACGAGGTCGAGCGTCGGGCCGATGCCCTGCGCGAACGAGGCGATCCAGGCCAGGCCCTCGGGCGTGACGAGGTCCGCCACCGTCCTGGGGTCTCCCGACTGGATGAAGTCCCAGGGCCGGGACGCCGGACCGGACAGCAGGACGACCCGCGGGGAGGACACCAGCCCTGCCATGCGGCGCATGCTGGTGGGCTCGAAGGACTGGAGGAAGACCGGGGAGTCGCGGCGGTCGCGCCCGTACCGCCGCAGCAGCTTCGCCAGCGGCTCCTCCAGGCCGAGGCCGATGCCGCGGAAGTAGGTGGGGTGCTTGGTCTCGACGTGCAGCCACACCGGACGGCCGCGCCGGCGGCCCTCCCGCTCGGCCCAGCGCAGCACCTCCTCGAAGGTGGGCACCGCCCAGCGGCCGTCGTAGAGGGTGTTCTCCTGCCGGGTGCCCGGGATGCGCTCGGTGGCGCGCAGGGTCTTCAGCTCCGCGAGCGTGAAGTCCTCGGTGAACCAGCCGGTGAGGCTCACCCCGTCGACCGACCTGGTGGTCCGGCGCGCGGCGAACTCCGGGCGCCGGGAGACGTCCGTGGTCCCCGTGATGTCGTTCTCGTGACGGCATACGAGGTGCCCGTCCCGGGTGGGCACCAGGTCCTGCTCGATGACGTCGGCGCCCATGTCGAGCGCGAACTGGTAGGCACCGAGCGTGTGCTCCGGCCGGTACCCGCTGGCGCCCCGGTGGGCGATCACGGCCGGCACGGGCAGGTCCCGGAAGGCCGGGCGGCCGCCCCGCGCGCCTCCCCCGCCGGCGGCCCGCGCCGTGCCCGCGCCGCCGGCGGCGCCCATCGCCGCCGTGCCGAGAACCGCCGCGCCCAGCAACGACCGGCGTGCCGGACCACTGCTCGTCCCCTGTGTCATGAAACGTTCCTCCATGTGATCTCCCGCACCTGTCGAGCGACGCCCGATGGTAGGCAGCCCTGCCCTACGGGCGGCAGACCGCGTACGAACAGGGCGGGAACACACGTCAACACTGCGTATCGGCCCGGTGAACCCGATGTGCGGCGGGGCCGGACCCGCGAGTATCGTCCTCACCTGCACCGACCAGACCGGAAGCCGCGCCGTCCCGACCCCATGGCACGTCCCACGACACGGAGGACCCGTTGTCCCGCTTGACGCTCATCAAGGCAGTGCTCGGGCCGATCCTGCGTCTGATGTTCCGCCCCCGGGTGGAAGGCGCCGAGAACATTCCGGGGACCGGTCCGGTGATCCTCGCCGGCAACCACCTCACCTTCATCGACTCGATGATCCTGCCGCTGGTGACCGACCGGGCCGTGTACTTCATCGGCAAGGACGAGTACGTGACCGGCAAGGGCCTCAAGGGCCGCGCGATGGCGTGGTTCTTCACGGGCTGCGGCATGATCCCGGTCGACCGCGACGGCGCCAACGGCGGTGTCGCGGCGCTGATGACGGGCCGCCGGGTGCTGGAGGAGGGCAAGGTCTTCGGCATCTACCCCGAGGGCACCCGCTCCCCCGACGGCCGCCTGTACCGGGGCCGTACCGGCATCGCCCGGCTGACCCTGATGACGGGTGCGCCGGTGGTGCCCTTCGCGATGATCGGCACGGACAAGCTCCAGCCCGGCGGTGCGGGACTGCCCCGGCCGGGCCGGGTCACGGTGCGCTTCGGCGAGCCGATGGAGTTCTCCCGCTACGAGGGCATGGACCGCGACCGGTACGTGCTGCGGGCGGTGACCGACTCGGTGATGACCGAGGTCATGGGGCTCTCCGGGCAGGAGTACGTGGACATGTACGCCACGAAGGCCAAGGCCGCCTAGAACCGCACGCGAGAGGGCCGGGGTCCGAGGACCCCGGCCCTCTCGCGTGCCCGCGGCGGGAGCGCGCCGTCAGTGCTCGACGGTCTCCGCCAGCTTCTGGCCTCGCAGCAGGAACCACGCCGCGACCGCCGTGGCCAGCAGGACTCCTGCGCCGACACCGGCCGCGACCCGCAGGCCGTCGGTGAAGGCGTCCTGGGCCGCGGCCACCAGGGCCGATGCCCGGTCGTGGGGAAGCGCGCCCGCCGCCTCCACCGCGCCCCCGAGGGATTCGTGCGCGGCCGACGCGACGTCCGCCGGGGTGCCCGCCGGGACGGTGAACTCGCGGTAGACGCCGGTCACGATGGAGCCCAGCAGGGCGATCCCGAGCGCCGCGCCCAGTTCGTAGGCCGTCTCGGAGACCGCGGACGCGGAGCCCGCCTGCTCCTTGGGGACGCTGGAGAGGATCACGTCGGCCGTGACGGTGAACGAGAATCCCGCGCCCGCGCCGACCACCAGCAGCGCCGCACCGAGCAGCGGGTAGCCGGTCGACCGGTCGATCAGGGTGAGGACGCCGAGCGCGGCGCCGACCGCCGCGAGCCCGCCGGCGACCACGGAGCGCACCGAGAACCGCCGGGCCATGACACCCGCGACGAGTCCGGTGGCCACCGCCCCGATCGCGGCGGGCAGTTCCGCGAGCCCTGCCTCGAACGGCTGCCGCCCCTGCACCAGTTGCAGGAACTGCGACAGGAAGAAGACCAGGCCCGACAGTCCGAGGATGGTCAGCAGGTCGGCGAGGACCGCGCCGGAGAAGCCCCGGTGCCGGAAGAGCCGCATGTCGAGCAGGGGCGCGGGCAGGGTGAACTGCCGGCGGACGAAGCCGTACAGCGCGGCGGCGCCGACGGCGGCGGCCGCCCCCGCGGTCCAGCTCGGACCGTGGCTCGCGGCCTCCTTGACGGCGTACACCACGCCGAACATGCCCACGAGCGACAGGGCGACGCTGGGCAGGTCCCAGGGGCCGCGCGCAGGGTTCTTCGACTCGGGCAGCAGCTTCACGCCGACGACCACCAGGACGGCCATCACGGGCAGGTTGATCAGGAAGACGGAGCCCCACCAGAAGTGCTCCAGCAGGAAGCCTCCGACGACGGGTCCGACGGCCGCCCCGGCGGACGCCATGGCCCCCCAGATACCGATCGCGAGGCTGCGTTCCCTCGGGTCGTGGAAGATGTTGCGGATCAGCGCCAGGGTGGACGGCATCAGCGTGGCACCGGCGACGCCGAGCAGCGCCCGGGCCACGATCATCATCTCCGCGCTGGTGGCGTACGCATTGAGCACGGACACCGCGCCGAACGCGACCGCGCCGCAGAGCAGCAGCTTCTTGCGGCCGATGCGGTCGCCGAGGCTGCCCATGGAGACGAGCAGGCCGGCGATGACGAAGGAGTAGACGTCGCCGATCCACAGCAACTGGTTGCCGGTCGGCTGGAGGTCCTCGCTGAGGAACGGGGTCGCGAGGCCGAGGACGGTGGCGTCGACGGCCACCAGCAGCACGGCCAGCACCAGGACGGACAGCGCCAGCCAGCGCCCCGGGCGGCTGAGGCCCTGTCCCACCTCGGGCCCGGTGAGAGTCCTGCTCATGTGTCCACGCTCCGTCGTGCTCCACCGAGCAGCAGCTCGGTGATCATGTACTGGAAGTCCTTCTGGGCCACGCGGCCGTCCATCACGGCCCAGGCGCCGGAGCCCACGAGGCCGTAGAGCGCCTCGGTGAGCCAGACGGGACTGAGGTCGATGCGGAACTCGCCCTGCTGCTGGCCCCGTCGGAAGAGGCCGGACAGCCGGGCGTCCAGCCGGGCCCAGCCCTCGTCGACCTCGCCCTCGAACAGCTGGTTCTCGGTGTAGAGGAAGGCCAGCAGGTCCGCGGCGGGCTGCACCTCGCCGATCAGGCGCCGCAGCGCGTCCGCCGCGGGGCCGTCGTCCAGCCGCGAGCGGTCCAGGGCGCGTTCCAGCTCCTGGATGCCGAGCGCCTCCAGCGCCCTGACGAGGGCGTCGCGGCCGGCGAAGTGGCGGTGCAGGGTGGCGCGGCCGATGCCGGCCGCACGGGCGACCTCGTCCATCGTGGCGGTCGATTTGCGGGAGAGCACGGCGGCGGCGGTGCGCAGCACCTGTTCACGGTCCATGGCCATGAGACGAGGGTAACCCATGTGAGACATGAGCGTCTCATTCCAGGCATGGCCGTCCCGGCCCCACAGGTGCACCTTCCCTCGGCGCTGTACATCGGGGACGGCGCCCGCACAATGGAGACCGCCCCCGGCGGCGGCTGCACGTCCGTGACCCCGGCGCACGGTTGCGCACGGACGTCCGCGCACAGTCCGGCCCACCGTCCGCACGAACATCCGCGCCCAGTCCGGCCCACCGTCCGGGCACCGCTGCCACGCCCCTCTCGGGGCCCATGGCCCCTGAGAGGGACACCTGGTGAAACCGCTGCTGCTGATCGACGTCGACGGACCGCTGAACCCCTATGCCGCACAGCCGGAGCGGCGGCCCGAGGGCTACACCACCCATCGGATGCGGCCCACCGGCTGGACCGACGGCAAGCCGCTGCGGGTGTGGCTCCACCCGGGGCACGGGGCGGAGCTGCTGAAGCTGACGGAGTGGTACGAGCTGGTGTGGGCGACGACCTGGAAGGGGGAGGCCAACGTCTGGATAGGGCCGCCCCTCGGGCTGCCCGAACTCCCCTGGATCGACTGGCCGCAGATGCACGGGCGGGCGCCTCGGGGGACGTTCTGGAAGACGCAGTACATCCTCCGGTACGCCCCCGGGCGCCCGTTCGCGTGGATCGACGACGACATCACGGACCTCGACCGCGAGTACGTCGGGCAGCACCATCTCGCCGACTCGCTGCTCCTGCGGATCGACCAGCGGATCGGGCTGACCCGGCCCGACTTCGACGTCCTCGCCGACTGGGGGTCGGCGTTCTGAGGCGCGTGCCGCGGTGCGGCTACTTCTTGGCGGCGGCCCAGGCGTGCTGTATCACCAGGTCGGCCTTGACCTCGTTGAGCTGGACGGCCACGGCCGACGGGGCGGTGCCGCCGCGCCCGCTGCGCGAGGCGAGGGCACCGGGGACGTCCAGCACCGTGCGCACCTCGGGCGTCAGGTGCGGGGAGATCGTGGCGAACTGCTCGTCCGTCAGCTGATCCAGCTCGATCCCGTGCCGCTCGCACTCCTTGACGCACTCGCCGGCGACCTCGTGGGCCACCCGGAACGGCACGCCCTGCTTGACCAGCCACTCGGCGACGTCGGTGGCGAGCGAGAAGCCGGCCGGCGCCAGCTCCTCCATGCGCTCCCGGTTGACGGTGAGCGTGGCCATCATGCCGGTGAAGGCGGGGAGCAGGACCTCCAGCTGGTCGCAGGAGTCGAAGACGGGCTCCTTGTCCTCCTGGAGGTCGCGGTTGTACGCGAGGGGCAGCGCCTTGAGGGTGGCGAGCAGCCCGGTGAGGTTGCCGATGAGACGGCCGGACTTGCCGCGGGCGAGCTCGGCGATGTCGGGGTTCTTCTTCTGCGGCATGATCGACGACCCGGTGGAGAAGGCGTCGTGCAGGGTGACGAAGGAGAACTCCTTCGTGTTCCAGATGATGACCTCCTCCGCGATCCGGGAGAGGTTGACGCCGATCATCGCCGTGATGAAGGCGAACTCCGCGACGAAGTCGCGGGAGGCCGTGCCGTCGATCGAGTTGCCCACCGAGCCGCGCTCGAAACCGAGGTCCCTGGCGACGGCCTCCGGGTCGAGCCCCAGCGAGGAGCCGGCGAGGGCGCCGGAGCCGTACGGGGAGACGGCCGTGCGGGTGTCCCACTGGCGCAGCCGCTCGGCGTCCCGGGACAGCGACTGCACGTGCGCGAGCACATGGTGGGCGAAGAGCACGGGCTGGGCGTGCTGGAGGTGGGTGCGGCCCGGCATGGCGACGTCCGGGTGGGCCTCGGCGAGGGAGACGAGGGCGTCCTGGAGGTCGGCGATCAGTCCGCCGATGATGCGGGCGTGGTCGCGCAGGTACATCCGGAAGAGCGTGGCGACCTGGTCGTTGCGGGACCGGCCGGCACGCAGCTTGCCCCCGAGGTCCGGGCCGAGGCGCTCCAGCAGACCGCGTTCGAGCGCGGTGTGGACGTCCTCGTCGGCGATGGTGCCGGTGAACGCGCCGGAGGCGACGTCGGCCTCGAGCCGGTCGAGTCCGTCGAGCATGCGCGAGAGCTCGTCGTCGGTGAGCAGGCCGGCCTTGTGCAGGACACGGGCGTGCGCGCGGGAGCCGGCGATGTCGTACGGCGCGAGGCGCCAGTCGAAGTGCACCGAGGCGGACAGCCTGGCCAGCGCCTCTGCGGGGCCGTCGGCGAAACGTGCGCCCCAGAGCCGGACGTCACCGGTGTTGCTGCTCACAGTTCAAGCTCCTGGAAGGTTCGGATGTGCGACCGCCTCCCCGTGCCGGGACGGAGCGGGGAGGCGGTCTGTACAACGGGTGCGGGTCACGCGGGGTCGCGGCCGGCGACCCCGGCCCTCACGCCAGGTCGCGCTTGGCGGCGATCTTCTGGGACAGGCCGAAGATCTCGATGAAGCCCTGGGCCTTCGACTGGTCGAAGGTGTCGCCCGAGTCGTAGGTGGCGAGGTTGAAGTCGTACAGCGACTCGTCGGACTTCCGGCCGGTGACGACGGCGCGGCCGCCGTGCAGGGTCATCCGGATGTCGCCGGTGACGTGCTGGTTGGCCTCGGCGATGAAGCCGTCCAGCGCCCGCTTGAGCGGGGAGAACCACAGGCCGTCGTAGACCAGCTCGCCCCAGCGCTGCTCGACCTGCCGCTTGTACCGGGCGAGCTCGCGCTCGACGGTGACGTTCTCCAGCTCCTGGTGGGCGGTGATCAGCGCGATGGCGCCGGGGGCCTCGTAGACCTCACGGGACTTGATGCCGACGAGCCGGTCCTCGACCATGTCGATCCGGCCGATGCCCTGGGCGCCGGCCCGCTCGTTGAGCTGCTGGATCGCCTGGAGCACGCTGACGGGCTTGCCGTCGATGGCGACCGGGACGCCCGCCTTGAAGGAGATGACGACCTCGTCGGCCTCGCGCTGCTCGGCCGGGTTCGAGGTGTACTCGTAGATGTCCTCGATCGGCGCGTTCCAGATGTCCTCCAGGAAGCCGGTCTCGACGGCCCGCCCGAAGACGTTCTGGTCGATCGAGTACGGGGACTTCTTGGTGGTGGCGATCGGGAGCTGCTTCTCCTCGCAGAAGGCGATCGCCTTGTCCCGGGTCATCGCGTAGTCACGGACCGGGGCGATGCACTTCAGCTCGGGCGCGAGGGCCACGATGCCGGCCTCGAACCGCACCTGGTCGTTGCCCTTGCCGGTGCAGCCGTGGGCGACGGTGGTGGCGCCGTGCTTCTTGGCGGCGGCGACGAGGTGCTTGACGATCGTGGGCCGCGACAGCGCGGAGACCAGCGGGTACCGGTCCATGTAGAGGGCGTTGGCCTTGATCGCGGGGAGGCAGTACTCCTCGGCGAACTCGTCCTTCGCGTCGGCGACCTCGGCCTCCACGGCACCGCAGGCGAGCGCGCGCTTGCGGATGACGTCCAGGTCCTCGCCGCCCTGGCCGACGTCCACGGCAACGGCGATGACCTCGGCGCCCGTCTCCTCGGCGATCCAGCCGATGGCGACGGAGGTGTCCAGGCCGCCCGAGTAGGCGAGTACGACGCGCTCGGTCACGGGTTTCTCCTTACGGTGCAAACGCTGATGGGTATAACTATGCGGTCCACCGTATGGTTTGTCAATCGACGGTGAAACCCGCTGGTCAGCGAAGTGGAGCAGCACCTACGCTCCGACCGTCGACGGCGGAGGGGACGCGGATGAGCAGGCACGGGGAGACAGGACGAGCGGCGGCACTGCTGCTGCTGGACGGGGGCGGCGCACCGCGGGTGCTCCCTCGCGACGACCCGGCCTGCTGGACCGCCTTCGACGAGGAGGTCCGCCACCAGCTCCGCCGGGGCCCCCGGGACCGCGTCTCCCGCGCGGCCGCACGGCCCGAGACCGCCCTGTGCCACCCCGACGGCCGGATCCGCGAAGCGGCCCTCGCCCGCGGACCCCGCGGCGACGCCTTCTGGTACCTCGTCGTGATCCGGTGCACGGACTGGGCGGAACCCGTGCGCCTGCGCGCCCGCGCGCTGCTGGAGGAGCACCTGCGGGCCGAGCCGGAGAACGCCCTGCGCACGCTCACCCCGCTGGTGCTGCGCACCGGCCGGCGCGCGGAGGGCGCTTGGGCGCTCGACCTCTTCCGCGCCGCCTACGAGGCCCGTCCCGCTCTGGCGGCCGCCCGGCTGGACGACACCCGTGACACGGCCACCAGACGGCTGGCCGCGCGCGTCGTGGCGGCCCGGGGACGTCCGGGCGCGCGGGAATCCGCCCGGCGGGCCGCGTCCGAGCACGACCCGGTCCTGTGCCGGATGTGGTCGGACGCCGCCCTCGCCGCGATGGCGGCCGAGGGGGCGGACGACGGTGCCGTCGACACCCTGCTCGCGGCCCGGGCGCCGATGGTCCGCGCCGCGGGGGTGACGGCACTGCGCCGCGCCGGACGCACCCGGGAGGCAGCGGGGTCGCTCACCGACCGGTCGGCACTGGTCCGCGCCTGCGCGCGCTGGGCGTCCGCGCAGGGGGACGGCGACGCGCACGCCCACTACCGGGCACTGTCCGCCGACCCCGCCTCCCTCGTCCCCGGTGCGGTGGCGGGACTGGCCGAGTGCGGCCGTCGGGAGGACGCGGCGCTGCTCCGCCTTCTGCTCACCCACGCGTCGGGGGCGGTG
Source organism: Streptomyces sp. T39 (assembly GCF_008042045.1). Taxonomy (GTDB): domain Bacteria; phylum Actinomycetota; class Actinomycetes; order Streptomycetales; family Streptomycetaceae; genus Streptomyces. Next base: position 780,009 of record NZ_RDBP01000037.1, on the reverse strand, counting down.
CGCGCCCGTGCCGTCGCGGGGCTGCGGTCGCTGGAGTGCGCGCCACCCGCACTGGTGCTGCCGCTGATCGACGACCCGTCTCCCGCGGTGGTGCGCGAGGCGACGGAGGCCCTGCTGCCGTACACGGCCGCCCTGCCCGGGGAGGCACTCTCCCGGCGCCTCGCCCCCGGCCGGCCCACGCCCACCCGCCGGGCGGCGTTCCGGCTGCTGCGGGCCCGGGGCGGCCTCGACCAGCTCCGGGCCGCGGTGGCACTGACGGCGGACGAGGACCCCGGCCTGCGGGGCAGCGCCGAGTCCGCGGTGCAGCTGCGGCGGTGGGTGCACGACGTACCGCCCGGTGACGCCGAGGTCGGCGAACTGCTGGACAGGTGCACGCACTTGTTCAGCGAGTGGGTGCTGACGGCGACACGGCGGCGGGTCGGGCTGCCGGGCTGAGGCGCCCCGACCGGAAGCGGTCGGACGGTGGGAAGCCGACGGGCGAGAATCACCCCATGGGGAAAGTCTATGAACACATCGACGACCGGATCCGCGCGTTCATCGAGGCGCAGCCGGTCTTCTTCACGGCGACCGCGCCCCTCGACGGCGACGGGCACGTCAATCTCTCGCCCAAGGGGCGCAGCGGCACGCTCGTCGTCGTGGACGGGATGACGCTGGCGTATCTGGACTTCGGCGGCAGCGGCGCGGAGACGCTCGCGCATGTGCGGGAGGAGGGGAACGGGCGCATCACGCTGATGTGGTGCGCCTTCTCGGGGCCGCCGAAGGTGCTGCGGGTGCACGGCAAGGGCGAGGCCGTCTTCCGGGACGACCCGCGCTGGGAGGAGTGGATAGGCCACTTCGCCGCGGCGGACGGGCCGGCGGCCCGTGCGATCGTCGTGGTGCGCGTGGTGAGGGTCAGCGACGCCTGCGGGTTCGCGGTGCCGTACCTGGACTACCGGGAGGAACGCACCCAGCACGCGGAGTACTTCGGGCGCAAGTCGGACGAGGAGTTCGCGGCGTACTGCGCGAAGAAGGACCACGTGGGGGTGAGCCTGGACGGGCTGCCCGCCCTCCCGCTGCCCCTCCCGGAACGCGCCGACCGGCCCCGCGGGGCGGCCTGAGCGCACGCGCCGGTCCGGGCGGACGCCCGGGGGGCCGTCGGCAGGGGTGCCCTCCCGGGCACTCGGCGGCGAACCCGATGAACAGCAGGATCGGCAGGATCGGCAAAACCACCGCGCCCATGACCGTGAAGCGCCGCCCGGGCGGGCCGGAGCACCGCGCCCATGACCGTGAAGCGCCGCCCGGGCGGGCCGGAGCACCGCGCCCAGGGCCGTGAAGCGCCGCCCGGGCGGGCCGGTGCCCGGCGGCCAGGGCCGTGACGAGTCCGACGAGGGGCGCCGGGACGACGCCGCCGGTCTCGCCCCCGCCAGGACGCGGGACGGGAGCAGAGCGCCGCCGCCCGTGCGCAGATCGACGACGCCACCCAGGACGAGGAGCACGGGCGAGGAGACCCGCCGGCAGCGTCGTCGCGGTCGTCACCCGGCCGGCCGGGGAGCGGGCGGCGGGGGCGCCGCCGCGCCCCGGCGCGGTGCGGCGGTTCAGGTGGCGCCGTTCGGCCGCATGCCGGCCGGCCCACCAGGTCCGCTGCCCGCTCCCGGGGCCGACTCGGGCCTGCCGGAGGGACGTTCGACCACGGCCCGGGGCGGACCGGCCGTGGCCGGTCCGCCCCGGGCGCAGGGGTCAGCGATCGTTCTGGGCGAGGCGCAGCAGGTGGTCCGCGAGGGCCTGCCCGCCCGCCGGGTCACGGCTGATGAGCATCAGCGTGTCGTCCCCGGCGATCGTGCCGAGGATGTCGTGGAGCTCGGCCTGGTCGATGGCCGAGGCCAGGAACTGGGCCGCGCCGGGGGGTGTACGCAGGACGACGAGGTTCGCCGACGCCTCCGCGGAGATCAGGAGTTCGCCCGAGAGGCGCCGCATGCGCTCCTCCTTGGCCGACTCCCCCAGCGGGGCCTGCGGGGTGCGGAAACCGCCCTCGCTCGGGACCGCGTAGATCAACTCGCCGCCGGTGTTGCGGATCTTGACCGCGCCGAGCTCGTCGAGGTCCCGGGAGAGCGTCGCCTGGGTGACGCTCAGCCCGTTGTCCGCGAGCAGCTTCGCCAACTGGCTCTGCGAGCGCACCGGCTGCCGGTTGAGGATGTCCACGATCCGGCGGTGGCGTGCCGTGCGGGTCTGCGGCACCGCGGGCCCGCCGTGCTCGGTGTCCTGCGCCTCGGTCATCGTCGTCTCATTCCCCGGATCGTCCTTCCCCGTCGCTCTCCGCGCTCGCGTCGAGGATGCCGGGCAGTGCCCCGAGGAAAGCATCCACCTCGGCATCTCCGATGGTCAGGGCCGGCATCAGCCGTACGACATCGGGAGCGGGGGCGTTCACCAGGAAGCCGGCACCCTGGGCCGCCTGTCGCACCTGCTGTGCGCGCGGTCCGGTGAGCACGATACCCAGCAGCAGGCCGCTGCCGCGGACGTGGGACACCAGCGGGTGGCCGAGCCCCTCGATCCCGTCACGGAGCTTCTCGCCCACCCGCTTGACGTGGTCGAGCGCGCCGTCCGCGGCGAGGGTCTCGATGACGGCGAGCCCCGCGGCGCAGGAGACCGGGTTGCCGCCGAAGGTCGAGCCGTGGTGCCCCGGCCGGAGCAGCTCCGCCGCCTCGCCGAAGGCGACCGTGGCGCCGATCGGCAGTCCGCCGCCGAGCCCCTTGGCGAGGGTGACGATGTCCGGCTCGACGCCCTGGTGCGCCTGGTGCTCGAACCAGTGGCCGGTCCGGCCGATGCCGGTCTGGACCTCGTCGAGGACGAGGAGCGTGCCGGTGGCGCGGGTGATCTCGCGGGCCGCCTCCAGGTATCCCCTCGGCGGCACGACGACGCCGTTCTCGCCCTGGATGGGCTCGATCACGACGAGGGCGGTCTCCTCGGTGACGGCAGCGCGCAGCGCGTCGGCGTCGCCGTAGGGGACGTGGGTGACGTCGGACGGCAGCGGCAGGAACGGCTCCTGCTTGGCGGGCTGCCCGGTGAGCGCGAGGGCGCCCATGGTCCGGCCGTGGAAGCCGCCGTGGGTGGCGACCATGTGCCGGCGGCCGGTCAGGCGGCCGATCTTGAACGCCGCTTCGGTGGCCTCCGCGCCCGAGTTGGCGAAGTAGACCCGCCCGGGCCGCCCGAACAGCTGGATCAGGCGCTCGGCGAGCGCGACCGGCGGTTCGGCGACGTAGAGGTTGGAGACGTGGCCGAGGGAGGCGATCTGCCGCGAGACGGCCTCGACGACGGCGGGGTGGGCGTGGCCGAGGGCGTTGACCGCGATGCCGCCGACGAAGTCGGTGTACGCGTTGCCGTCCTCGTCCCAGACGGTGGTGCCCCGTCCCCGGACGAGCGACAGCGCCGGCGTGCCGTAGTTGTCGGTCATCACGCCCTGCCACCGCGCGCCGAGCGCGGGGTTCTCCTGCTTCCCGGTCACCGGTCCCCCTGTCCGTCCGGCACGACCATGGTGCCGATCCCCTCATCGGTGAAGATCTCCAGCAGAATCGAGTGCTGCACCCGCCCGTCGATCACCCGGGCGGTGGTGACGCCGTTGCGCACCGCGTGGAGGCAGCCCTCCATCTTGGGCACCATGCCGCTGGACAGGTCCGGCAGCAGCTTCTCCAGCTGGGTGGCGGTGAGCCGGCTGATGACCTCGTCGCTGTGGGGCCAGTCCTCGTAGAGCCCCTCGACGTCGGTGAGGACCATCAGCGTCTCAGCGCCCAGCGCAGCAGCGAGTGCCGCAGCCGCCGTATCAGCATTGACGTTGTAGACATGTCCGTCGTCCTGTGAGCGGGCGATCGACGAGACGACCGGGATGCGGCCGTCGGCGAGCAGCGCCTCGATCGCGCCGGTGTCGATCGCGGTGATCTCGCCGACCCGGCCGATGTCGACCGTTTCGCCGTCGATCCGCGGCTGGTGCCTGGTGGCCGTGATGGTGTGGGCGTCCTCGCCGGTCAGGCCGACGGCGAGCGGGCCGTGCTGGTTGAGGAGCCCGACCAGTTCGCGCTGGACCTGGCCGGCCAGCACCATGCGGACGACGTCCATGGCCTCGGGCGTGGTGACCCGCAGCCCCGCCTTGAACTCGCTGACCAGCCCGTGCCGGTCGAGTGCCGCGGAGATCTGCGGGCCGCCACCGTGCACCACGACCGGCTTGAGGCCGGCGTGGCGCAGGAAGACGACGTCCTGGGCGAAGGCCGCCTTCAGGTCCTCGTCGATCATGGCGTTGCCGCCGAACTTGATGACGACGGTCCTGCCGTGGTGACGCGTGAGCCAGGGCAGGGCCTCGATGAGGATCTGCGCCTTCGGGAGCGCGGTGTGCTTCCGCGTGGGGCTGGTCACGAGCTGTACGCGCTGTTCTCGTGGACGTAGTCCGCGGTGAGGTCGTTGGCCCAGATGACGGCGGACTGCGAGCCGGCGGCGAGGTCGGCGGTGATCCTGACCTCCCGGAAGCGCATGTCGACCAGGTCGCGGTCCTCGCCGACGGAGCCGTTCTTGCAGACCCAGACGCCGTTGATGGCAACGTTCAGCTGGTCCGGCTCGAAGGCGGCCCGGGTGGTGCCGATCGCGGACAGCACCCGGCCCCAGTTGGGGTCCTCGCCGTGGATGGCGCACTTGAGGAGGTTGTTCCGGGCGATGGAGCGGCCCACCTCGACGGCGTCGTCCTCGGTGGCGGCGCCGACGACCTCGATGCGGATGTCCTTGGAGGCGCCCTCGGCGTCGCCGATGAGCTGGCGGGCGAGGTCGTCGCAGACGGTCCGGACGGCTTCGGCGAAGGCGCCCTCGTCGGGGGTGACGGCGGCGGCGCCGGAGGCGAGCAGCAGCACCGTGTCGTTGGTGGACATGCAGCCGTCCGAGTCGACGCGGTCGAAGGTGGTGCGGGTCGCGGCCCGCAGCGCCCGGTCGAGGGCACCGGCCTCCAGGTCGGCGTCGGTGGTGAGGACGACGAGCATGGTGGCGAGGCCGGGGGCGAGCATGCCCGCGCCCTTGGCCATGCCGCCGACGGTCCAGCCGTCGCCCCGGGCGACGGCGGTCTTGTGCACGGTGTCGGTGGTCTTGATGGCGATCGCGGCCTTCTCGCCGCCGTGCTCGGAGAGCTGGGCCGCGGCCTGCTCGATGCCGGGCAGCAGCTTGTCCATGGGGAGCAGGACGCCGATCAGGCCGGTCGACGCCACCGCCACCTCGCCGGCGCTGTGGCCGAGCACCTCGGCGGTCTTCTCGGCCGAGGCGTGGGTGTCCTGGAAGCCCTTGGGGCCCGTGCAGGCGTTGGCCCCGCCGGAGTTGAGGAGGACGGCGGTGACCTCGCCGCCCTTGAGGACCTGCTCGGTCCACAGGACGGGCGCGGCCTTGACGCGGTTGGAGGTGAACACTCCCGCGGCGGCGCGGCGCGGCCCCTGGTTGACCACGAGGGCCAGGTCCGGGTTGCCGTTCTCCTTGATCCCGGCGGCGATGCCCGCCGCCGTGAATCCCTTCGCTGCGGTCACGCTCACGGCGCAACTCCAATCGTGGAAAGACCCGTGCTCTCGGCGAGCCCGAGGGCGATGTTCATGCTCTGCACCGCGCCGCCGGCGGTGCCCTTGGTGAGGTTGTCGATGGCGCTGATCGCGATGATGCGGCCGGCGGCCGCGTCGTGGGCCACCTGGATCTGGACCGCGTTCGACCCGTACACGGAGGCGGTGGCCGGCCACTGCCCCTCGGGAAGGAGGTGGACGAACTCCTCGTCCGCCAGGGCCTTCTCGTACGCGGCCCGTACGTCGGCCGCGGTGGTGCCGGGCCTCGCCCTGGCGGAGCAGGTCGCGAGGATGCCGCGGGCCATGGGGGCGAGCGTCGGGGTGAAGGAGACGGTGACCGGCTCCCCCGCGACGGCGCTGAGGTTCTGGATCATCTCGGGGGTGTGGCGGTGGCCGCCGCCGACGCCGTAGGGGCTCATGGAGCCCATGACCTCGGAGCCGAGCAGATGCGGCTTGAGCGCCTTGCCGGCGCCGGAGGTGCCGGTGGCCGCGGTGATCACGGCCTCGGGCTCGGCGAGCTGTGCCGCGTACGCGGGGAACAGCGCGAGCGAGACGGCCGTGGGGTAGCAACCGGGCACCGCGATGCGCTTGGACCCCTCCAGCGCGGCGCGGGCGCCCGGCAGTTCGGGCAGGCCGTACGGCCAGGTGCCGGCGTGCGGGGAGCCGTAGAAAGCCTCCCAGTCGGCCGCGGACGCCAGCCGGAAGTCGGCGCCCATGTCGACGACGAGGACGTCCTCGCCGAGCTGCTCGGCGACCGCGGCGGACTGGCCGTGCGGCAGTGCGAGGAAGACGACGTCATGACCGGCGAGGACGTCGGCGGTGGTCTCCTGGAGCACGCGCCCGGCCAGCGGCAGCAGATGCGGCTGGAGCGCGCCGAGCGGCTGCCCCGCGTTGGAGTTGCCGGTGAGGGCGCCGATCTCGACCTCGGGGTGGTTCAGGAGCAGGCGCAGGACTTCCCCGCCCGCGTACCCGCTCGCACCGGCCACTGCTGCTCGTACCGTCATCGAACCCTCCTCATCGATGGCATGACTATACGCATGAGCGTAGTTTTATGCAATGACGATCCGGAGGCCCCGGGCACAGGGGGCCGCCGGCCCCCGCAGGCGGGCGGGGCCGGCGGCCGGGGCGGGTCAGGCGCGGGTCTTGACGCTCACCGGCCAGGAGCCGGTCGGCGGTGACCAGCCCTGGAGGGCGGCGGGCACGCCGACGCGGGTGTTGCGGTCGATCACCGCGCCCCGGGCGCCCCGGCGCCGGGGACCTCCGGGAGCCGGTGCGTGGTGGTGCGCGGGCGGTGGGACGGGCCCGGCGCAGGAGGCCGCCGGCTCGGAGGCGGCGCGGCGAAGGCGCCGGCGGAGCGGTCGGCGAGGGGCGGGGCCTCTCAGGCCGCCGCCTCCAGGCACAGGTGCCAGCGGCCGGGCTGCCCGGTAAGGGTGACCGTGGAGAGCGGACGCACGTCGACGTGCCAGTACATGGCCGGGTGGGCCCTGAGTGCGTAGACGAACGCCGCCCGGACGACCGCCGGTTCGGCCACGGCGACGATCGAGCCGCAGTCGTCGGCGGGCCGGGTGTCCAGCCAGTTCCCTATCCGCGAGATGAAGGCGAGCAGCGGCTCCCCGCCGTGCGGCGCGCTGCGCGGGTCGGAGAGCCAGGCGTCCACGGCGGCCGGTTCCCGGGCCGTGACCTCGGACAGCGTCCAGCCGCGCCAGCGGCCCATGTCGCAGTCGCGCAGGGCCGGCTGGGCGAGCGGCGCGAAGCCGAGCGCTTCCCCGGTGGCCCGGCTGCGGGCGGTCGGCGAGCAGTAGCGCAGGTCCGCCGCGCTCAGCGGGACGAGCGCGTGCGCGGCGAGCTGGACCTCGTGCCACCCCGCCTGGTCCAGCGGCCGGTCGTCGTCGAACCGCTCGGTGAGCAGCGAGGAGCTCCGCGCGGCGGCGACCAAGGTGACCCGGACACTCATGGCGTGATGGTGCTGGCGAACGCCCCCCGGGTCAAGGGGTCACTCCAGGGGCAGTGCCAGCCAGTTCTCCGGGGGGTCGAGCCGCTGGAAGCCGAGCTTCTCGTAGACGCCGTGCGCGTCGTCGGTGGCGAGCAGGATCCGGCGCACACCGAGCGGCGCCAGGTGGTCGCGGACCGCAGCGACCAGGGCGGTGCCCAGCCCTTCGCCGCGGGCGGGCCGGTCCACGTAGACGTCGCAGAGCCAGGCGAAGGTCGCGCGGTCGGTGACGGCCCGCGCGTAGGCGGCCATCTCGCCCGTCTGCGTGTCGTAGGCGCCGAAGTTGAGCGAGCCGGCGATTGCGGCGTCCTGGGTGGCGCGACTGCGGCCCCGTGCCCAGTAGGTGTCGGTGGAGAGCCAGTGGTGGACACGGGCGGGGTCGAGCCGGTCCGGGTCGGTGGAGAGGGTGTACCTGCCGTGGGTCGTGTCGCTCATGGCGCGAGACTGGCATGCCGCCGTGCACCTGTCACAAGGATTCCGGACGGGACGCAGGGGCCGCGTCCGCCGGGGAGCTCAGCGCAGGGGCCCCCTCGGTGAGGGAGTGCCGCGCAGGGCCCGCGTCAGCGGGAGAGCTCCGCGCAGGCGTCGCGCAGCCGTCGCACCCCCTCGGTGATCTCGGCGGCCCCGGCCACCCCCGCGAAGCTGAGCCTGATGTGCCCGGCGGGCGGCTCGGCGCTGAAGTACGGGCGGCCCGGGGCCACCGCGACCCCTGCCCGCAGCGCGGCCGCCACCAGCGCGGACTCGTCCAGCCGGTCGGGCAGGCGCAGCCACAGGTGGTAGCCGCCGGAGGGGATGTGCGTCAGGGCGAGCGGGGCCAGGTCCGTCCCGACCGCTGTCGCCATGGCCCGCCGGCGGGTGCGCAGTTCGGCGGAGACGGCGCGCAGATGCCGGTTCCAGGCGGGAGAGCCGACGAGTTCGAGGGCGGCCTCCTGGAGCGGCCGGGGCACGAAGAAGGTGTCGACGACATGGATGGCCCGCAGCCGTTCCAGGACGGGGCCGCGCGCGGCGAGCATCCCGACGCGCAGACTCGGCGAGGTGACCTTGGTCAGCGAGCTGACGTGGACGACGACTCCGTCGTGGTCGTCGGCGGCGAGCGGGCCGGGCAGCGTCCCGGCATCGTCGTGGACGAGGCGGCGGGCGAAGTCGTCCTCGACGACGAAGGCGCCCGCCTCGCGGGCGATGCGCAGCACCTCGGGCCGGCGGCCGGGGGCGAGCACGGCGCCGGTCGGGTTCTGGAAGAGCGGCTGGCAGACGAAGACCCGGGCCCCGCTGGCGCGGAAGGCGGCCGACAGCAGTTCGGGGCGCACGCCGTCCGCGTCCACCGGCACGGGCACCGGCCGCAGACCCGCGGCACGGGCGATGGCGAGCATGCCGGGGTAGGTGGGCGACTCGACGAGGACCGGCGCCCCCGGCGGGGCGAGCGCGCGCAGTGCGGTGGTCAGTGCCGCCTGGCCGCCGGCGGTGACCAGGACGTCGGCCGGACCCGTGGTCCTTCCGACGCCGCGGGCGAACCACTCCCGCAGTTCGGGCAGCCCGTCGGTGGGCGGGCGGGTCCAGGCGCCGGGCCTGCGGCCCGCCCGGGCGAGGGCGTCCGCCATCGCCCTCTCCGGCTGGAGCGAGGGGTGCAGATAGCCGCCGTTGAACTCGACGACGCCGGGCGGCGGGGCGGCGAGCGTGACGAGGACGCCGGCGGCGTCGACCGCACGCGGCACCACCTCGGCGGCGGCGTCGGCGCTGAGCGTGACCTCCTGCCAGGAGGTGTCGCCCGCCGGAGCGGCGGCGACCGTCTCGGCGCGGAACGATCCGGATCCGGGGCGGGTGACGACGAGCCCCTCGGCGACGAGGCGGGCAAGCGCGCGGGAGACGGTGACCGGGGAGACCCGGTAGCGCTCGACGAGCGCACGGCTCGACGGCAGCTTCCCTCCCGGCGAGTAGCGGTCGAGGTCACGCCGCAGGGCATTCGCCAGATCCAGCACACTGCTACTCTCTTGCATGACAGCACAGGATAGCGCTACTCACCCCACGACGATAGCGGTCGGCAGCGGCACCGTTCTCGCCGCGCTGGGCGTGGTCTCCTTCTCGCTCACCTTCCCGGCAACGGTCTGGGGCATGGACGGCTTCGGCCCGTGGACGCTGGTCGCCGTGCGCGGCGTCCTCGCGGCGCTCCTGTCGGGCGCCTTCCTGCTGGCGCTGCGCGTCCCCGTCCCCGACCGCCGCCACTGGGCCGGCCTCGCCGTCGTCGGCGGCGGTGTCGTGCTGGGCTTCCCGCTGCTGACCACGCTGGCCCTGCAGACGTCCACCTCGTCGCACGCCGCCGTGGTGGTGGGCCTGCTGCCGCTGACGACGGCCGTGTTCGCGGCGGTCCGCACCGGACGCCGCCCGTCGCGGGCGTTCTGGGCCGCGGCCCTCGCGGGCGCCGCGGTGGTCATCGCCTTCACCGTGCAGCAGAGCGGCGGGGCGCTGCACACGGGCGACCTGTACCTCTTCGGCGCGCTGCTGGTGTGCGCGGCGGGCTACACGGAGGGCGGCCGCCTGGCGGGTCTGATGCCGGGCTGGCAGGTCGTCGGCTGGGCGCTGATCATGTGCCTGCCGCTGTGCGCCGCCGCCTCCGCCGTCGCCCTCACCGTCGAGCCGGTGCAGCTGACGGCCAAGGGGGTGGCCGGACTGCTCTGGGTCGCGGCCGGATCCCAGTTCTTCGGGCTGTACGTCTGGTACCGGGGCATGGCCGAGATCGGCATCGCCCGGGCGAGCCAGCTCCAGCTCGCCCAGCCGCTGCTCACCCTGGTCTGGTCGGTGGCCCTGCTGGGAGAACGGCTCACCCCGGCCGCCCCGCTGGCCGCCGCCGCGGTCCTGGTGTGCATCGCCGTCACCCAGCGCGCCCGCACCTGAAGCCGCTGACCTGCGGCGACGCGCCAGAGATGCGGCGGCCACCCCCCGCCGTAGACTCGAAACGACCCACCCAGACGGACCACCGCTTCGAGGAGGTCTCCTTCGGATGCAAGCGAACGTGGGCGACACGCTGCTGGTGCACGGGAGGACCGTGGGACAGCACGACAAGGTCGCCGAAGTCCTCGAGGTGCTGGGACAGGAGGGAAGTCCTCCGTTCCGCGTCCGTTTCGACGACGGGCACGAGGCCGTCCTGTCCCCGGGCCCCGACTGCACAGTCCGGCACCGCACCGAGAACGTCTGACGCCGTGGGACGGGCCCCGGCGCGCCTCACGGCGGCGCCGGGGCTCGTCCCCCGTGCGGCTCAGCGGCGCGGGGCCCTGGCGCGGGCCGGGTAGTGGTCGGCGACCACCCGCGTCATCGCTCCCAGCGGGTCGGCCGTCACCTCACGGGCCGAGAAGAAGCAGTGCCCGCCGACCTCCGTGTAGCGGTCGGCGAACGTGAGGTGGCGCGACAGCTCGGCCGGGTCCTGCCACGGTGCGGGCTGGCCCTCGGCGCCCGCCTTGTAGAGCGCCTCCCCGATGTACAGGTCGACGCCCGTGCCCGCGGCCACCTCCGCCCACCAGGGCACCAGCTTCTCGTAGTCGGCGGCCGCGAAGCCCATGTGCCAGTAGACCTGCGGGACGACGTAGTCGATCCAGCCCTCGCGCACCCAGGTGCGGACGTCGGCGTGGAGGTCGTCGTAGGTCTGGACGCCCGCCCGGGTGTCCGACCCCAGGGGGTCGGTGGAGGCGTTGCGCCACACCCCGAAGGGGCTGATGCCGAACGGGACGTCCTTCTTCACGGCCCGGATCCGCTCCCTCATCTCGCGCACCAGCAGATCGATGTTGGCCCGGCGCCAGGCAGCCCGGTCGCTGTGGCCGGAGCCGTGCCGCGCCCAGGCGTCGTCGTCGTCGAAGACCTGCCCCGCCACCGGATACGGGTAGAAGTAGTCGTCGAAGTGGACGCCGTCGATGTCGTAGCGGCGCACCGCGTCGGTCATCGCGTCCTGGACGAAGGCCCGCACCTCGGGCAGGCCGGGGTTGTAGTAGAGCTTGCCGCCGTAGCGCACGATCCACTCGGGATGGCGGCGGGCCGGGTGCGAGGACACCAGCCGGGAGGGGTCGTCGTGGAGGGCCACCCGGTACGGGTTGAACCAGGCGTGAAGTTCCAGACCCCGCGCGTGGGCCTCCCGCACGGCGGTGCCGAGCGGGTCCCAGCCGGGGTCGCGGCCCTGTGTGCCCGTGAGGTACTCGCTCCACGGTTCGTGAGGCGACGGCCACAGCGCGTCGGCGGCCGGCCGGACCTGGAGGATCACCGTGTTCAGCCGGCGCTCCACCGCGGTGTCGAGGAGCGCGCGCAGTTCGGCGCGCTGCCGGGCGGCCGACAGACCGCGCTCGGACGGCCAGTCCCGGTTGTCGACGCTCGCCAGCCACATGCCGCGGAACTCCCGTGCCGCTCTTCCGCGCCGCCCGGAGCCCCGCGGAGCCCTGCCGGGGGCGGCCGCCGCGTCCCCCGCGGCGGTCATGGCCGCCAGCACCCCCGCGGCCGTCGCGACAAATCCTCTTCTCCCGATCCGTGCCAAGATTCCCACCTTCGTCGCCTTCGACGTGTCTGCCGTACGCGCAGAGCATGCCCGCCCCGGATGCCGGGCCACCCACACATCCGGAGTAACGTCGGGGGGTCGGTGGGCGCCGGAACCATACGGGGGACCCACCGGACGAAGACCATCGAAAGGCATGAGGTGACGGAGTCAATGGCCGACATTGCACGCGTCGGAGTGGTGGGCTGCGGCCAGATGGGCGCCGGTATCGCCGAAGTGTGCGCCCGCAGCGGCCTCGAGGTGATGGTGGCCGAGACCACGGGCGAGGCCCTGGAGATCGGCCGCACCCGGCTGCACAACTCGCTGACGAAGGCGGCCGAGCGCGGCAAGATCACCGAGGAGGAGCGGGACGCCACCCTGGCCCGCCTCTCCTTCACGACCGACCTCGGGGAGTTCGCCGACCGCGACCTCGTCATCGAGGCCGTCGTCGAGAACGAGCAGGTCAAGACCGAGATCTTCCAGGTGCTCGACCAGGTGGTGACCCGGCAGGACGCCATCCTCGCCTCCAACACCTCCTCCATCCCGCTGGTGAAGCTGGCCGTCGCGACCTCCCGCCCGGACCAGGTCATCGGCATCCACTTCTTCAACCCGGCCCCCGTGCAGAAGCTCGTGGAGCTCATCCCGGCGCTGACCACGTCGGAGGAGACGATCAAGCGCGCCGAGGCGGTGGTGCTCCAGGTGCTGGGCAAGCACCCGATCCGCGCCCAGGACCGCTCGGGCTTCGTGGTGAACGCCCTGCTCATCCCGTATCTGCTCTCGGCGATCCGGATGTTCGAGTCGGGCATCGCCAGCCGTGAGGACATCGACAACGGCATGGAGATGGGCTGCGCCCACCCGATGGGTCCGCTGAAGCTGTCCGACCTGATCGGTCTGGACACCGTGGCCTCGGTGGCGGACTCCATGTACGCGGAGTACAAGGAGCCGCTGTACGCCGCTCCCCCGCTGCTCCAGCGGATGGTGGACGCGGGCCGGCTCGGCCGCAAGACGGGCTCCGGCTTCTACGTCTACTCCTGAGGGCTCCCCGCCCTCGCGCGGGCCCGTCGCGGTCCGCCCCCGGGGCGCGCCCGCCCGGCGGTCCCGCCGGGCGGGCACCCGGGCGGTCAGCCCAGACGCATGTGGTGCAGCATCAGCAGCCCGGCCGCCATGTTGGCGGCCGGGACCTCGCCGCGGGCGATCATGTCGGGCACCAGTTTGAGCGGGACCCACTCGCGGCGTGAGGACTCGAAGTCGTCCTGCGGGTGGCCGACACGGGTCGCCTCGTCGGTCCAGTAGAGGTGGTGCCGGGCGTCGCTGAGGCCGTTGGAGGGTTCGACGGTGAGCAGGTGCCGCAGCGGACCGGGACGCCAGCCGGTCTCCTCCTCCATCTCCCGCGCCGCCGCGGCCGCGGTCTCCTCGCCGTCCTCGACGACGCCCGCCGCGAGTTCCCACCCCCAGCTGTCGGTGATGAACCGGTGCCGCCACAGCATCAGCACCTCGTTGGCCTCGTTGACGGCGGTCGCGACGGCGACGGCACGCAGCCGGATCAGGTAGTGGTCCAGGTGCCGGCCGTCCGGGAGTACGACATCCGCGAGGTTGACCCGGAACCACGGATTCTCGTACACGGTGTGTTCGCTTGAGTTCGTCCACTGCACGGTTCTGCCACCTTCCGACAAGTAGGTGACGACATCGCAGCAGGAGCGGGCTCAGAGGGGAACGCGCAGAGCCCCGTCGATGAGGGCGACCGCACTCCGCGCGTCGGCGCACCCGCTCGCCGCGAGGTGCTCGCGCACCGCCCGGAGCCGGTCCCGCAGCCGGCGCGACTCCATGCCCCGGGCGCGGTCCACCATCTCCGCCGCCGTCCGCGCCGCGCGGTCCGCCTCGCCCTGCCGCAGCTCGATCTGGGTGAGCATGGCGAGACGGTGGACCCGGCCGCGGTCGTGCGCCGGGGTGCCGACGGCCGCGGTGGCGTGCTCCCGGGCCGCCGGGAGATCACCGAGACGCAGCAGCGCCTCGGCCACCTGCACGTCGACCAGCCCCGGCTGGACGTACCCGGTCTCGTCGGGCTCGTGCCCGGGCCGGATCCGCCCGGCCTCCGCCTCCGCGCCGCGGATGCACGCCAGCGCGCCCGCCCCGTCGCCGAGATGCGCGTACGCCTTGGCCTGCATCGCGTACAGATCGGCCGCGAGCGCGGGCGTGATACGCCGCCCCGCCGACCGCAGCGCTGCCTCCGCGAAGGCCACCGCCTGCCGGTGCTCCGACAGGAACAGCGACTGGTTGACCAGCAGCGCGACCACGTACGCGCCGAGCCCCCGGTCGCCGCTGGCCTTCGCCAGGCGCAGCGCCTGGTGGAAGTAGCGCTGGGCCAGTCCCTGCGCGTCGGAGTCGTACGCGCAGATGCCCGCGACCGCGACCAGCGCCCCGGTGGCACGGTGCAGCTGCCGGCCGAGGGCGTCGCCGTAGGAGCCGCGCAGCAGCGGGGCGGCCTCGGCGTTCAGGAACCCCACCACCCGGGCGCGTGTCGCGATGCCGCCCGTCCTGCGGTACATCAGCTCGTAGTGCGCACGGGCGGCGCGGAGCATCTCGATGTCGGCCGTCCGGACCCGCGCGGCTCCGTCACGGGAGACGTCCGCGTCCTCCGGGGGGTTCTCCCACTCCCACACGGGCATCACCGCGGGTGTCCCGGTGACGGCGGGCACGCCGACGACGTGCGGACGCTGCTGCTCGTCGGACCGCCACAGGGCGCTCGCCCGGTCCACGAAGCCCGACAGCGACGAGGTGTGCACCGCGCCGGGGCCGCCGGCGCCCAGGCCGATGTCCCCCAGCGTCACCTGGCGCCGCAGCCGGTCCGAGAACACCTCGCAGATCAGGTCGGGCACCTGACCACGGGGACGCTGCCCCTTCAACCAGCGGGCCACCGCGGTGTGTTCGTACCGCAGGGACAGTCCGCGCGATCGGCCCGCCCGATTGACGCGCGCCGCGAGACCGGCGTGGGAGATGCCCGCTTCGTCGAGCAGCGCGTCGAGCAGGGTGTTGGGCTCCATGGGCCCCCTCCGGGGTGCTTCGGTCGCCTCAGCGTAGTAGAGGACGATTCGCACGGGGTGTGAAACACGTGCGCTTTTCCCCTGCTTGCGCACGCTCCCGGTGGGAGGCGGGCACCGCTTGACTGAACTGCCTCCTTCTCGAGGCGTCCGGGCCGCCGGCTCCCCCTCGTACAGTACGGCGGCCCCTCCCCCCGCCGTCCGCCCTGCCGGATCTGCCCGACACTCCGCGGCAGGGCGGRCGGCGCCCGCCGGTCGCCGCTGGCCTTCGCCAGGCGCAGCGCCTGGTGGAAGTAGCGCTGGGCCAGTCCCTGCGCGTCGGAGTCGTACGCGCAGATGCCCGCGACCGCGACCAGCGCCCCGGTGGCACGACCCCGCCCCTTCCCGAAACCGGCCTCCGCCCGGAGCCGGTACCGCGCTGCGTGCGGTGTCCCACACGCCGGACGGGCCGGCTCCGGCAGCCACCCCGACGACCGAAACGCCGGGGCTCGGGAGCAGCGCCCCCGCAAGAACGGCTCCGCACCCGAGCCCCGCAGGCACGCACAGCCAAGGCCGCACGGGCAACGCCCGAGCACAGGCGGCCAAGGCCCGACACGGGCAACGCCCGAGCACAGGCAGCCGAGGCCGCACGGGCAACGCCCGACACCCGGACGCCGCCCCTGCGGGAACCGGCCTCCGCCCGGAGCCGGTACCGCGCTGCGCGCGGTGTCCCCACACGCCGGACGGGCCGGCTCCGGCAGCCACCCCGACGACCGAAACGCCGGGGCTCGGGAGCAGCGCCCCCGCAAGAACGGCTCCGCACCCGAGCGCCGCAGGCACGCACAGCCAAGGCCGCACGGGCAACGCCCGAGCACAGGCGGCCAAGGCCCGACACGGGCGACGCACGCGAGCGCACAGGCACTCCCGGGGGCCCGGGACCGGCGCCGCGCAGGAACGGCGAAGGCGCGCCCGGTCGGAGGGACCGGGCGCGCCTTCGGGGTGGGGGGTCAGGCGCCGCGGAGGGCCGCGCCCGTGCGTTCGGCCGCCAGGGCGACCGCCGCGTCGCGCGCGGCCGAGGCCTCGTCGACGGTCAGGGTGCGGTCCGGTGCGCGGAAGCGCAGCGCATAGGCGAGGGACTTGCGGCCCTCGCCGATCTGCTCGCCGACGAAGACGTCGAACAGCCGCAGGGACTCCAGCAGTTCACCGGCCCCCTCGCGCAGCGCGGACTCGACCTCGGCGGCCGGGACGTCGTCGGCGACGATCAGCGCGACGTCCTGGGTGGCCACCGGGAAGGTGGAGATCCGCGGCGCCTGGAGGACGCCGTCCGCGGCGCGCTCCAGCCGGTCGAGCTCCATCTCCATCGCGCAGGTGCGCTCCGGCAGGTGCAGCGCCTTGACCACGCGCGGGTGCAGTTCGCCCGCGTGGCCGAGGAGGATCTCCTCGCCGTTCGCGTGGGCGTACAGCGCGGCGCAGCGCCCCGGGTGCCACGGCGCGTGCTGGTCGGCCCGTACGTCGACCTCGACACCGGCCTCGCGGGCGACGACCCGCGCCGCCTCGATCGCGTCCGCCCAGTCGGCCGGGCGGCCCTTGCCCCACCAGCCGTCGAGCTCGCGGGCACCGGCCAGGACGACGGCGACGCGGCGCGGCTGCGGCGGCAGCGAGGCGTTCAGCTCCGCGATCTCCTCGTCGGTGGGACGGCGGTCCACGGGCGGGGTGGCCGCCGGCCGCTCCTCGCCCGTCGGCCGGAAGACCAGACCGGTCTCGAAGAGCGCCAGGTCGTGGCTTCCCCGGCCGTCGTTGCGGCGCAGGGCACCGAGCAGCCCGGGCAGCAGCGTGGTGCGCAGCGCCGGCTCCTCGTCGGAGATCGGGTTGGCCAGCTTGACCGCCCTGCGGCGGCCGTCGTCGGCGTCGAGGCCGAGCTGGTCGAGCACCTGCTCGCCGATGAAGGGGTAGTTCAGCGCCTCGACGTAGCCGGCGCCGGCCAGTGCGCGCCCGACCCGGCGGTGCAGCCGCTGGCGCGGGGTGAGGCCGCGGCCGGACGGCGGAGTGGGCAGCGTCGAGGGCAGGTTCTCGTAGCCCTCCAGCCGGATGACCTCTTCGGCGAGGTCGTTCGGCGCCGCGAGGTCGGGCCGCCACGACGGGACGGTGACGAGGAGGTCGTCCTGGCCCTGGACGTCGCAGCCGACCTCCTGGAGGCGGCGGACGACGATCTCGCGGCCGTAGGCGACACCCGCCACGCGGTCGGGGTGGTCGGCGGGCATCGCGACGGTGCGCGGGGCGCGGGGCGCGGTGATCTGGGTGACGCCGGCCTCGGCGGTGCCGCCGGCGAGCAGCACCAGCAGGTCGACGGTGCGCTGCGCGGCGGCGGCCGCGGCCTGCGGGTCGACGCCCCGCTCGAAGCGCTTGGACGCCTCGGAGGAGAGCCGGTGACGGCGCGCGGTGCGGGCGATGGCGACCGGGTCGAAGTGCGCGGCCTCGATGACGACCTCGGTGGTGGCACCGGCGGTGTCGTCGTGGTCGGCGATCTCGGTGTCGGCACCGCCCATGACGCCCGCGAGGCCGATGGGGCCGCGGTCGTCGGTGATGACGAGGTCCTCGGCGTCCAGGACACGCTTGGTGCCGTCGAGGGTGGTGAGCTTCTCCCCCTGCTCGGCACGGCGGACGCCGATCGGCCCGGCGAGCCGGCTGCGGTCGTAGGCGTGCAGCGGCTGGCCGAGTTCGAGCATCACGTAGTTGGTGATGTCCACGGCGAGGGAGATGGGCCGCATGCCGGCCTTCTGCAGCCTGCGCCGCAGCCAGATCGGGGACCGTGCCTCGGGCTCCAGGCCGACGACGGTGCGCGCGGTGAAGCTGTCGCAGCCGATGGGGTCGGAGACCTTCACGGCGTAGCCGTGGGCGTTCGGCGCGGGGACGTCCAGCAGTGCCGGGTCGCGCAGCGGGAGCCCGTAGGCGGTGGCCGCCTCACGGGCGACGCCGCGCATCGACAGCGCATAGCCGCGGTCCGGGGTGACGGCGATGTCGAGGACCTCGTCGACGAGCTCCAGCAGCTCGATCGCGTCGGTGCCCGCCTCGTGCTCCGGCGGGAGCACGATGATGCCGCCGCTGCCGTCGTCGCCCATGCCGAGCTCGTCGCCCGAGCAGATCATGCCGTGGGACGTCCTGCCGTACGTCTTGCGCGCGGCGATCGCGAAGTCGCCGGGCAGCACGGCGCCGGGCAGCACCACGACGACCTTGTCGCCGACGGAGAAGTTGCGGGCGCCGCAGACGATCTCCTGCGGCTCGCCGGTGCCGTTGGCCGCGCCGACGTCGACGGTGCAGAAGCGGATGGGCTTCTTGAAACCCTCCAGCTCCTCGATGGTCAGCACCTGGCCGACGACGAGCGGACCCTTGAGGCCGGTGCCGAGCTGCTCGACGGTCTCGACCTCGAGCCCGGCGGCGATGAGCCTGGCCTGGACGTCGCGGCCGGTCTCCGTCGCCGGCAGGTCGACGTACTCCCGCAGCCAGGAAAGCGGGACGCGCATCAGATCTCCATCCCGAACGGCCGGGTGAACCGGACGTCACCCTCGACCATGTCTCGCATGTCTTCGACGTTGTGGCGGAACATCAGCATCCGCTCGATGCCGAACCCGAAGGCGAATCCGCTGTACCTGTCGGGGTCCACGCCGCAGGCGACCAGCACCTTGGGGTTGACCATGCCGCAGCCGCCGAGCTCGATCCAGCCCTCGCTGGAGCAGGTGCGGCAGGGACGGTCCGGGTTGCCGACGGACTCGCCGCGGCAGACGTAGCAGACCATGTCCATCTCGGCGGACGGCTCGGTGAACGGGAAGAAGTTCGGCCGCAGCCGGGTCTTCATGCCCTCGCCGAAGAGCGCCTGGACCATGTGGTCGAGGGTGCCCTTGAGGTCGGCCATGGTCAGGCCCTCGTCGACGGCCAGGAGCTCGACCTGGTGGAAGACGGGGGTGTGCGTGGCGTCCAGCTCGTCGGTGCGGTAGACCCGGCCCGGACAGATGACGTAGACGGGCGGCTCGCGGTCGATCAGCGAGCGGATCTGCACGGGCGAGGTGTGGGTGCGCAGCACGACGCCCGAGTCGGCGCCGCCCTTCGCGTCCTGCACGAAGAAGGTGTCGTGCTCGCCGCGGGCCGGGTGGTCCGGTCCGATGTTGAGCGCGTCGAAGTTGAACCACTCGGCCTCGGCCTGCGGGCCCTCGGCGACCTCGTAGCCCATGGCCACGAAGACGTCCTCGATGCGCTCGGAGAGGGTGGTCAGCGGGTGGCGGGCACCGGCCGGGACGCGGTCGTGGGGGAGCGTGACGTCCACGGCCTCCTCGACGAGCACCCGGGCGTCACGCTCGGCCTCCAGCTCGGCCTGGCGGGCGGCGAGCGCCTTGTTGACGGCGCCGCGGGCCTGGCCCACGCGCTTGCCGGCCTCGGCCTTGGCCTGGGGCGGCAGGGCGCCGATCTCGCGGTTGGCGAGGGAGAGCGGCGAGGTGCCACCGGTGTGCGCGGTCTTCGCGTGGGCGAGCGCGTCGAGGGAGCCGGCGGCGGCGAAGGCGGCGAGCGCCTCGTCCCGCATGCGCTCGATCTCTTCCGGTTTCAGTGCCTCGACCTCAACGGGGTCGTACGACTTATTGGGTGCGGACATCTCTTCCCGTACTTCCGAATGGGCTGGCTGGGGACCCCGCACGTCGACCGGGGACGACCGAGGACGCAAAGGTGCCAAAGGCCGAGTCTAACGGGGTGAGGAGGGACGAATGCGCCCGTGGGCCGCCCGGCGCTCGCTAGAGGAGGTGGGCCGGGGTGCCGACGGGCAGGATAAATCGGAACTCGGCGCCGCCGCCGGGTCCCCGGCCGACGGTGATCGTCCCGCCGTGCGCCTCGACGATGCCCTTGACGATGTACAGGCCCAGACCGGTGCCACCGCGCTTGCTCCCCCGCCAGAAACGGGTGAAGACACGGCCCATCGACTCCTCGGGGATGCCGGGGCCCTGGTCGCTCACGGTGACCGCCGTGCCTTTCTCGTCGTCGTCCGCCGATGCCGGCGCCACCACGATGGTGACGGTTCCCTCGCCGTGGCGCACCGCATTTTCGAGCAGGTTGCCGAGCACCTGGTCGACCTTGTCGGGGTCCGCCCACAGGGCGGGCAGTCCGGGGCGGATGCGGACGGCGAAACGGTCCGGTGCCTTGCCGCCGGCGATGTGGGCCTGGACGTGGCGGGCGACCGCCGCGGGCATGTCCACGGGCTGGCGCCGCACCTCCAGCCTGCCGGAGTCGATACGGGAGATGTCGAGGAGTTCGGCGATGAGGCGGGAGATCCGGCCGGCGTCCGCGTCGACGGTCTCCAGCATGAGCCGCTTCTGGTCGTCGGTGAACCGCTCCCACTTGGCGAGCAGGGTGGCCGTGAAGCCCTTCACCGAGGTGAGCGGGGAGCGCAGCTCATGGGCGACGGTCGCGATCAGTTCCGCGTGGCTGCGCTCGGTGCGGCGGCGCGCCTCGGTGCCGCGCAGGCTGACCACGAGACGGCGCACGGGACCGGTGGGGACGTCGCGGACGTAGCGCGCGGAGACGAGGACCTCCCGGCCGCCGGGGAGCAGCAGGTTGCGCTCGGGCTGTCCGGTGCGGGTGGCGAGGCCGCCGTAGGGGTCGGTCATCGTCCACCAGCGGCGGCCCTTGAGGTCCTCCAGCGGCAGGGCGGCTTCCAGGGGCGCGCCGATGGCGTCGGCCCTGGCGACGGCGGTGATGCGGGCCGCGGCCTCGTTGAAACAGACGACCCGGCCGCTCTCGTCGGCGACGACCAGCCCGTCGGGAAGGTCGTCGGGGTCGATCGCGGACGCACCGGTGGCGCCGGCGCGGCGCGGGCCGGCGTCCGCCGGCCGGCTGGGCCTGCTGGTCCCCACGGTCATGCCCCGTATCCCACCTCTCCGCTGCCGAGTGGGCCCCGAGCCCGTCACCCTACTAGCTGAAAGTGACGCGGCGGACCCCCTGAGCGAGTGGTCTCGTTCAGGCCGTCCCGCGCCCGGTGCGCTGTGCCCGCGCCGAGGCGTAGAGACATACGGCGGCGGCGGTCGCCAGGTTCAGGGACTCGGCCTTTCCGTGGATGGGCACCCGCACCACGGCGTCGGCGAGCGCCCGGGTCTCCTCGGGCAGTCCCCACGCCTCGTTGCCGAAGATCCAGGCGGTGGGCCCGCCCATGGTGCCGGCGTCGAGCTCGTCGTCGAGGTCGTGGTCGCCCGCGCCGTCGGCGGCCAGCACGCGCACCCCGGCGTCCTTCAGCCCCTGGACGGCCCTCTCGACGGGGACGCCGACGGCGACCGGCAGATGGAAGTGCGAACCGACCGAGGCCCGCACGGACTTGGGGTTGTACAGGTCGACGGAGGCGTCGGTGAGCACCACGGCGTCGGCGCCCGCGGCGTCGGCGCAGCGCAGCACGGTCCCGGCGTTCCCCGGGTCCCGGACGTGGGCGAGGACGGCGACGAGCCGGGGGCCTGCGGCGAGGATGTCCTCGAAGGGCGAGTCGAGGAAGCGGCAGACGCCGACCAGACCCTGGGGGGTCACGGTCTGGGACACCTCGGCGAGGACGGCGTCGGGGGCGTGGTGCACCCGGGCGCCCGCGGCGAGCGCGGCCTCGACGATGCCTGCGTACCGCTCGGCGGCCTCCACCGTGGTGAACAGCTCGACCAGGGTGTTCTCCCCGGTGGGGCCGCGGTGGGCGACGGCCTCGCGGACGGCCTGGGGGCCCTCGGCGATGAACAGCCGGTCCTTCCCGCGGAAGTTCCGCTTGGCGAGCCGCCGGGCGGCGGTCACTCGGGGGGAACGCGGGGAGATCAGCTCGGGGGTGGGCATGGGCGCCTTGGGCTCTCTCACTGGTCGGGCTGGTCGGGCACGGATCGGCGGGGGCCAAACGCGCCGGACCCGCAGGCGGGCGGCCTGCGGGTCCGGTCGGCTCGACGAAGCGTCAGGCGGCCTTGGGGGCGTTGACGTCGCTCGGAAGCGCCTTCTGGGCGACCTCGACGAGGGCCGCGAACGCGTTGGCGTCGTTGACCGCGAGCTCGGCGAGGATCTTGCGGTCCACCTCGATGTTGGCGGCCTTCAGACCCTGGATGAAGCGGTTGTAGGTGATGCCGTTGGCGCGGGCAGCGGCGTTGATGCGCTGGATCCACAGCTGACGGAAGTCGCCCTTGCGCTTCTTGCGGTCGTTGTAGTTGTAGACCAGGGAGTGGGTGACCTGCTCCTTGGCCTTGCGGTACAGGCGCGAACGCTGACCGCGGTAGCCGCTGGCCTGCTCGAGGATCGCCCGGCGCTTCTTGTGGGCGTTGACTGCCCGCTTGACGCGTGCCACTTGTTAACTCCTTGTAGCGGGGCCGTGGTCGGTGATCACACGGCCCGGAAACGAATAGGTCCCGGTCCCGGCGTCCCGTCCCCTGCGGGGACGGAGGACGTCACTTGCCGAGAAGCTTCTTGATCTTCGCGGCGTCGCCCGGGGCCATCTCGGCGTTGCCGGTGAGGCGGCGCGTCAGACGGGACGACTTGTGCTCGAGCAGGTGGCGCTTGCCGGCGCGCTCGCGGAGCACCTTGCCGGAGCCGGTGATCTTGAAGCGCTTCTTGGCACCGCTGTGCGTCTTGTTCTTCGGCATCGCGCCGTTCTCTCCTCATCAGTGGCGCTCCCCCGGTGCGGGCACCGGACAGCGGGAGCGTCAGATCGTGGTTGGGGTTCCGGGCCCGACCGGGGCCGCTGCGGGGCGGCCCCTTCGGGTCACGCCTCGGAAGGTGTGTCGGCCGGGGCGTCGGTCTCGGCCGGGGCGTCGTGACCCTGGTCCGCCGAGCCCTGGCGTTCTGCCTTGCGTGCGGCCTGGGCCTCACGCGCCTCGGCCATGGCCTCGGTCTTCTTCTTGTGGGGGCCAAGAACCATGATCATGTTCCGGCCGTCCTGCTTCGGGTTCGACTCGATGAAGCCGAGGTCCTCGACGTCGGCCGCGAGACGCTGCAGCAGACGGAAGCCGAGTTCGGGGCGGGACTGCTCACGACCACGGAACATGATCGTGATCTTGACCTTGTCGCCCTGCTTGAGGAACCGGACGACGTGACCCTTCTTGGTGTCATAGTCGTGCGGATCGATCTTCGGCCGGAGCTTCATCTCCTTGATGACCGTGTGCGCCTGGTTCTTGCGCGCCTCACGGGCCTTCATGGCCGACTCGTACTTGAACTTCCCGTAGTCCATGAGCTTGCACACGGGCGGGCGGGCGTTCGCCGCGACCTCGACCAGGTCGAGGTCGTACTCCTGCGCAAGCTCCAGGGCCTTGGCAAGCGGAACAATCCCGACCTGCTCGCCGCTGGGACCGACAAGTCGCACCTCGGGAACGCGAATCCGGTCGTTGATGCGGGGCTCGGCGCTGATGGATCCTCCTAAGTAGCACCACACGACCGCCTGGCAGACAGCCGCGTAACGTCTGTTTCGTCAGACCAACCGCGCCGGAACACGAAAAATGCCCCGGACGGGACACAGGCGGATGCTCCATCGAACCGGAACACCGCCGCGAGTCGTCGCGGGGCGCACATCGGGCGACTTCCATCGTCCGTACGGAACGATGGGCGCCGCCTGACCGGTGACCCGCCGCCCAGGAGGAGCGGCCAGGTGGGAGATCGGAGCCTCCACTTGTGGGCCGGACACACTGGTGTCCAGCCGGTCGTCACACAAGGTTAGCAGCTCCCGGGGGATGCGGCTAACCGGCGGCCGGGGCGGGCCGTCGGGCGCCGGGGCATATCGTGTGCGTCATGAGTGACGCGACCTCCCCCAATGAATCCACCGGAACACCGGGATCTCCCGACTTCGACGCCATGACGCGCGACATCGCCGAGGTCCCGGCCGTCGAGGTGATCGTCACGGTCGCGGTCAACCTGATGAGCGCGGCCGCGGTCAAGCTCGGTCTGACCGAGGACGCCGAGGACCACAAGGACCTCGACGAGGCCCGCAAGCTGGTCCACGCACTGGCCGGACTGCTGGACGCCAGCACCACCGAGATCAGCTCGTTCCACGCGGCGCCGCTGCGGGACGGCCTGAAGTCCCTGCAGCTGGCGTTCCGCGAGGCGTCGCTCGTCCCGGACGAGCCGGGCCAGGGCCCCGGCGAGAAGTACACCGGCCCGGTCTACGGCTGATCCGCGCCGCCCCGCACGTACAAGGGCTCGCCCGGAGCGGCGGCCTCGGCAGGCAGCAGTGCCAGGTCGAGTCCCCGCACCAGGCGGGCCCTCAGCACGTCGTGGGACGCGAGCGCCCGGGCGACCCGGTTGCCCGCCTCCGCGGGCACCGCGTCCGGGGCGAGGACCAGCGCCAGCGTGCCGTCGGTGTCCCGGCCGGGCAGGAGGTGGGCCCGCAGCACGCCCGGTTCCGCGGCCAGCGTCTGGCGCAGGGCCCCGGTGACGGCCGGATCGGCGAGCGGGTCCGTGCTCGAGCGGCCCTCGGCGAGGGCAAGCAGCGCGGGGCCGCTGAGCTGGTACGGGACGGGGCCGGCCAGGTCGAGGACGACGGTGTCCGCCTTCTCGTGGGCGGCTGCCGCCAGCGCCTGGTGCAGGGGCACGGCGACGGGGCGGGCCTCGGGGTCCCAGCGGGCGAGCGAGGCGGTCGAGGTGAACGCGGGCAGGGCCCGGCGTCCGCCCGCGGTGAGCGTGGGGACGGCCATGTCACTGGTCTTCTCGCGGCGCAGACCGTTCTCGTCGGTCTCGACCTCGCCGAGCACGGCGACGACGGGGACGAGGAGACGCGCGCCCTTCAGGGCGGTGAGGACGGCCTGCTCGGCCGTGCCGTCCTCCGCCCAGGCGGCGAGCGCCGCCTGAAGGGCGGGGTCGGCGGTGCCGTCGTCGTCGGAGAAACCTGGGTCCGGGATGTTCTTGAGCGCCACGCACCGAGCCTAGCCCTCTCCCCGGGGGGGTCCCGCCGCGGGCGCGGTGACGTCATGTCCCCGCGACAGCGCCTCGCTCACGGTCCTGCGTCCCACCTGGCCGGCTGCTCCGAAGACGGTCATGCGCATGGTCGGTCTCCCTGGTCTGTGCGGTGTCGGGTCGTGGTCGGACGGCGCGGCGGGACGGGGCGTGCCGGCGCTGCGCCGCCACGAGGGCGGCGAGGACGACGGCGGCGCCGACGGCCTGGAGTGCGTTGAGCCGCTCCCCGGCGACGATCACGCCGAGGACGGTGGCGACGAGCGGGCTGAGGAGGCCGAGGAAGGAGACCGCTGTCGGCGGCAGCTCCCGTATGCCGCGGAACCACAGGGCGTAGGCCACGGCCGCGCCGATGAGCGACAGATAGGCGTAGCCCGCGAGGTTCACGGCCGTCAGCCCCGCAGGCGGCGGGCCTTCGACGAGCAGCGCCACCGGGAGCAGCAGCAGTCCTCCGGCGACCAGTTGCCAGCCGGTCGTGGCCAGCAGCGGGGCGGGTGAGGTCCAGCGTTTGGCGAGCACCACGCCGGTGGCCATCACCAGGGCGCCGCCGAGTGCCGCGGCCACGCCGACGGCATCGAGTCGCGCCTGCGAGCGCAGGACGAGCAGGCTCACACCGGCCACTCCCGCGATGCCCGCCAGTGCCGTGCGTGCGGACAGGCGGTCGCCCAGGAGCGCGGCGGACAGTCCGGCGGCGAGCAGTGGCTGCACGGCGCCCACCGTGGCGGCCACTCCGCCCGGCAGCCGGTACGCGGCGACGAAGAGCAGCGCGAAGAACACGCCGATGTTCAGCGCGCCGAGCAGGAGGGCGCGCCACCACCAGATCCCCCGGGGGAGACGCCGGGTGACGACGACGAGCAGCAGCCCGGCGGGCAGGGCACGGAGCACCGCGGCCAGGAGCGGGCGGCCGGGCGGCAGCAGCTCCGTCGTGACGAGATACGTGGTGCCCCAGATGACGGGCGCCAGCGCGGTCAGCACGACGATGCCGAGCCGATGGCCTCGAACGCTTCTCAACAGGTTGCTTAGCACTAAGCCAAAGTACCTCATGACTAAGCGATTGGCTAGGCTGTCCCCATGGCAGACCACGTGGATCTCGTGCTGGGGCAGTGGGGCGCACAGCGTCCCGATCTGGACGTGTCGCCGATGGCGGTGATCGGCCGCCTGTCACGGGCGTCGCGCCTGATCGGAAACGAGCTGGGGAAGACCTTCGCCGCGCACGGACTGGACTCCGCGTCGTTCGACGTCCTGGCCACACTGCGGCGCAGCGGCCCCGACCACCGCCTCACGCCCGCGGAGCTGATGCGGGCGGCGATGGTCACCTCCGGGGCCATCACCCAGCGCCTGGACCGCCTCCAGGCGCGCGGGCTGGTGACCCGCACCCCGAGCGAGTCGGACGGCCGGGTCGTCCACGTCTCGCTGACCGAGGAGGGGCTCGCCCTCATCGACCGCACCCTGCCGGACCATCTGGCCACCGAGCGCGGCGTGCTGGCCGGGCTCACCGGGGCCGATCTCGGGGCTCTGGCCGGGCTGCTGCGCGAACTTCTGGAGTCCCTCGGCGACACGGTGCCCGAGGAGCAGATCCCCCGCCGCCCCTCGCGCGAAGGTTCTGAGAATGAGTTCTGCGAAACCGCGTCCGAGGATTTCCGCGCCTCACCGGTGCGCGTGGAGTACGCGGGGCACGGCCGCCCCGGCGGTCCCGCCGGGGGACGGCCGAAGGTGATCGACGAGGAGATGCTCACCCGGGCCCGGGAGCTGCGCGCCCAGGGCATGCCGGTCGCCGAGATCGCCGCCCGACTCACCATCCGCACCGGCAAGAACGCGGGCAGGCCGCCCTCGGTCGCCTCCCTCTACCGGGCGCTCGCCGAATGACCCCGGAGCGCCACCGGCCCGGTTGCCCCGGCGCGTACCACCGCCGGAACACCACCGCACCACCGCGGCGAGCGGGCCCGCCGGCCGTCGGTCTCAGCCGGGGCCGGGGCCGATGCTGCTGCCGACGCCGCCGCTCGCCGTGTCGTCCCCGATCGCCCGGATCCCCGCCGTGATCCGGTCCATCTCCGCGAGGTCGGGTCCGTCGGGACCCGCGTCGAAGGCGAAGCGCACGACCACCAGCGCCCCGGTCCCCGCCGTCGAGGGGAACACCAGCGACTGCACGTATCCGCCCGGACCCGCGCCCGTGACGACCTTCCAGCGCACCAGGTAGCCGGCACGGCCGGCGACCGCGACGTTCTGCGCCTTGACGACGCTGTGCGAGGTGATGCCGCCGTGGGTGCGGTTGCCGAGCGCGTCCTCGTCGTACGAGGCGTCCGCCGCCTTCCCGATGTCCTTCTCCGCGACGGACCTGGCGGTGGCGGCGCCGCCCGTCGCCCCGGACAGGTCGGCGGTGATCGACGTCACCTGGCCGTGACGGCAGAGCGGTGAACCGCCGCCGGGGCACTCGTAGGTGGCGTCCGTGTACATGGTGGCGCCGGAGCCGAGTGCGCGCTCGGACTCGATCCAGCCGTCCGGGATCGGCAGGCTGATGCCGTTGAGCTGGTCGACCAGACGCCCCGGGTGGGCCTCGGCGCTCTTCTCGGGTGAGGGGCCCGGCGCCCCCGTGGTGGCGGACGCGGACACCACCGGGCTCTCGGGTGCGGTCTCCGGCCCGGCCGGGTCGTCGTCCGTGCCGAGCAGCACGGCGCCGGTCACCACGGCGGCCGCCACCACGACCGCAGCCGCGGACAGCGCCGCTGCCCGCCGTCCGCGTCCGCCGCGCCCGGCAGGCACGCCGGACGACTGCCGGAGCGGCACGGTGGGCGGTCCGAACCCGCCCCCGGCCGCGTGCGGCCCCGGCCCGCCCGCGGGCGTGTGCGTCCCGAATCCACCCTCGGGCGTGTGCGTCCCGAAGCCCCCCGCGGGCGTGTGCGGACCGTATCCGCCCCCGGGCGCGAACGGTCCGCTTCCCCCCGCAGGCGCGTGCGCCCCCGGCCCGCCCGCAGGCGTGGGCCGTCCGAACCCACCTCCGGCCGCGTGCGGCCCCGACCCGTCGCCGGGCGGCATCCGCCCCTGGACCGCCCGGGTGTGAGCGGTCCAGGCCGAGCCGTCCCACCATCGTTCCGCGCCCGGTGCGTGGGGGTCCGGGTACCAGCCGGGCGGGGTCGTCATGCTCATGCGGGCCAGCCTATGCGGCGGACCGTCCGCGCCACCGGCGCCCGGCCGCCTCCGCCGCGGCCCGCGCCGGGCGCCGCGCACCGGCCGCCCCCGACGCGGAGGCCGGCATGCAGAGGCCGAGATCCGGACGAAGGGTCCTAGAGCGGCGTGACGTACGCACCGGAGATGCCGCCGTCCACGAGGAAGTCCGTGGCGTTGACGAACGAGGAGTCGTCGCTGGCCAGGAACGCCACGGCGGCCGCGATCTCGGTCGCGTCGGCGAAGCGTCCGACGGGGATGTGCACCAGCCGGCGGGCCGCGCGTTCGGGGTCCTTGGCGAACAGCTCGCGCAGCAGCGGGGTGTCGACCGGTCCCGGGCAGAGGGCGTTGACCCGGATGCCCTCGCGGGCGAACTGCACGCCCAGTTCGCGGGACATGGCGAGGACGCCGCCCTTGGAGGCGGTGTAGGAGATCTGCGACGTCGCCGCTCCCATCCGGGCGACGAAGGACGCCGTGTTGATGATCGAGCCCCTGCCCTGGCGCCGCATGTAGGGGATGGCGGCCTTGCAGCAGAGGTAGACCGAGGTCAGGTTGACCTCCTGGACGCGCTTCCACGCCTCCAGACCGGTGTCCAGGATCGAGTCGTCGTCCGGGGGCGAGATGCCCGCGTTGTTGAAGGCGATGTCGACGCTGCCCCCGGTCTCGTAGGCGGTCCTGAACAGCGTCTCCACCTGGTCGGGGTCCGTGACGTCGACGCGGACGAAGGTGCCGCCGGTCTCGTCGGCCGCGGCCTTGCCGGCCGTCCCGTCGATGTCGCCGCAGACGACGTGCGCTCCCTCGGCGGCGAGCCTGCGCACGGTGGCGAGGCCGATGCCGCTGCCGGCGCCGGTGACGACTGCGGTGCGGCCGACCAGGCGGCGGCAGATGGGGGTCTCGTCGGTCATGGGTGCTCAGGCCTCCGTGCTCAGGAAGACGTTCTTGGTCTCGGTGAAGGCGGCGAGGGCGTCGGGGCCCAGTTCCCGGCCGAGTCCGGACTGCTTGTAACCGCCGAACGGGGTCCAGTAGCGGACGCTGGAGTGGGAGTTGACGGAGAGGTTGCCGGCGGCGACGGCCCCGGACACGCGCAGGGCGCGGCCGACGTCGCGGGTCCAGATCGAGCCGGCGAGGCCGTAGTCCGTGGCGTTGGCGAGGCGGACGGCGTCCTCCTCGTCGTCGAAGGGCAGGACGACGGCGACCGGTCCGAAGATCTCCTCGCACGCGGCGGGAGCGTCGGCGGCCAGGCCGGTCAGGACCGTGGGCGGGAACCAGAAGCCGGGGCCACGGGGGGCGGCGCCGCGGATGCCCTCCGCGCCGTCGGGCACGTAGGACCGCACCCGCTCCATCTGCGCCTTGGAGATCAGCGGCCCCATGTCCGTCCGCTCGTCCGCCGGGTCGCCGACCTCCACCGCGGCGAGGGCGGGGGCGAGCAGGTCGAGGAACCGGTCGTGGACGGAGCGCTGGACGAGGATCCTGGTCCGCGCGCAGCAGTCCTGGCCGCTGTTGTCCAGGAAGGACATGGGGGCCGCGGCGGCCGCCTTCTCCAGGTCGGCGTCGGCGAAGACGATGTTCGGGCTCTTCCCGCCCAGTTCGAGGGTGACCCGCTTCACCTGGCCGGCGGCGAGGGACATGATCCGCCTGCCGGTCCGGGTGGACCCGGTGAACACGATCTTGGCGACGCCCGGGTGCCGCACCAGGGCCTCGCCGGCGATGTCGCCGCGTCCGGGCAGCACCTGGAGGAGGTGCTCGGGGAGCCCCGCCTCCAGGGCGAGCTCGGCGAGCCGCAGGGCGGTCAGCGGCGTGGTCTCGGCCGGCTTGAGGACGACGGCGTTCCCCGCGGCGAGCGCGGGGGCCGCGCCCCAGGCGGCGATCGGCATCGGGAAGTTCCACGGCGCGATGACGCCGACTACGCCGAGCGGTTCCAGGAGGGTGATGTCGATGCCGCCGGGCACCGGGATCTGACGGCCCGTCAGGCGCTCCACTCCCCCGGCGGCGTACTCCAGCAGGTCGCGGACGTTGCCCGCCTCCCAGCGGGCGTTGCCGATGGTGTGGCCGGCCTCCCTGACCTCCAGGGCGGCCAGTTCGCCGGTGCGGGCGTCGACGACGTCGGCGAAGCGGCGCAGCAGCCGGGCCCGGTCGGCGGGCGCCGCGGCCGCCCAGGCCCGCTGGGCTGCGGCGGCGCGGGTGACGGCCGTGTCCACGTCGGCGGCGGTGGCGCCGGGGACGGTGGCGACGACCTCCTCGGTGGCGGGATTCAGTACGTCGAGTGCGTACGGCTCTGACACGTGCGTCCTCACATGCGTTCGAAGGAGCGGCGCAGCTCCCAGTCGGTGACGGCGGCGTCGAAGGCGGCGAGTTCGACGCGCGCCATGTTGCGGTAGTGGGCGACGACCTCGTCGCCGAAGCCGGCCTTGGCGACGGGGCTGTTCTCCCAGAGTTCGGCGGCCTCGCGGAGGGTGGTGGGGACGTGCGCGTAGTCGGCGGTGTAGGCGTTCCCGGCGCAGGGCTCGGGCAGTTCGAGCTCCTGCTCGACGCCGTGCAGGCCGGCGGCCACCAGCCCGGCGACGGCGAGGTACGGATTGACGTCGCCGCCGGGCAGCCGGTTCTCGAAGCGCAGGGAGCGGCCGTGGCCCACGACCCGCAGGGAGCAGGTGCGGTTGTCGTGGCCCCAGGCGACGGCGGTGGGGGCGAAGGAGCCGGGCTGGAAGCGCTTGTAGGAGTTGACGTGGGGTGCGTACAGGAGCGAGAAGTCGCGCAGTGCGGCGAGCTGCCCGGCGAGGAAGTGGCGCATCACCGGGGACATGCCGCCGGGGTCGTCCCCGGCCATGACGTTGTGTCCGTCGGCGTCCACGAGGGAGAGGTGGATGTGGCAGGAGTTGCCCTCGCGCTCGTTGTACTTGGCCATGAAGGTGAGCGAGAAGCCCTCCTGGGCGGCGATCTCCTTGGCGCCCGTCTTGTAGAGGGCGTGCTGGTCGCAGGTGACGAGGGCCTCGTCGTAGCGGAAGACGATCTCGTGCTGGCCGGGGTTGCACTCGCCCTTGGCGGACTCGACGGTGAGCCCCGCGCCCGCCATCTCGTTGCGGATGCGGCGCAGCAGGGGCTCGATGCGGCCGGTGCCGAGGACGGAGTAGTCGATGTTGTACTGGTTGGCCGGCGTCAGGCCGCGGTAGTCGCGGTCCCATGCCTGTTCGTAGGTGTCCCTGAAGACGATGAACTCCAGCTCCGTGCCCACCTGCGCGGTCCAGCCGCGCTCCGACAGCCGCTCCAGCTGGCGGCGCAGGATCTGGCGGGGCGCGGCGACGACGGGTGAGCCGTCGTGCCAGGCGAGGTCGGCCACCAGCAGTGCGGTGCCCTGGTGCCAGGGGATGCGGCGCAGCGTGGTGGGATCGGGGTGCATGGCGAAGTCGCCGTAGCCGCGGTCCCACGAGGACATGTCGTAGCCGTCGACGGTGTTCATCTCGGTGTCCACGGCGAGGAGATAGTTGCAGCCCTCGGTACCGTGCTCGGCGACCTCGTCGAGGAAGAACGGCGCCGCGAACCGCTTCCCCTGGAGGCGGCCCTGCATGTCGGGGAAGGCCAGGACGACGGTGTCGATCTCGCCCCGCTGGACCTCGGCCCGCAGGTCGTCGAGCGAGAGCGGGGGTGTGCGGTCTGCCACGGGATCACTCCTCCTGGAGCCGGCGGGGAGCCATAAGGTATTACTGGAGACCATTGCTTGGGAAGGGGAAACGCGAGGTGGCGACGACGGCTGGGGCGGCGAGCGGGTCCGCGGACCGGCTGACCGCGGTGCTGCGGCCGGTCCGCGCGGGCAACGGGTTCGAGGAGGCGCTGGAGCAGATCCTCCAGCTGCTGCGGCTCGGGCTGGTCTCCGGCGGCGAACGGCTGCCCGCGGAACGGGAGCTGGCCGAGCGGATGGGCATCAGCCGGGTCACCCTGCGGGAGGTCCTGAAGGTGCTGACCGACCAGCGGCTGGTGGAGAGCCGGCGCGGCCGCTACGGCGGAACGTTCGTGCTGCACCGTCCCGACAGCCACGGCGAGGACGAGCTGCGCCGCCGGGTCGCCGGAGTCGACGTGGAGGACACGCTGCGCTTCCGCGAGGTCCTGGAGACCGGCGCGGCCGGGCTCTGCGCCGCCCACGGGCTCACCGGACCGGACGCGGACCGGCTGCGCGCGGCGCTCGCCGCGACGAGGGACGCGCAGCTCGCCGACTACCGCAAGCAGGACACCCTGCTGCACCTGACCCTGGC
Source organism: Streptomyces sp. T39 (assembly GCF_008042045.1). GTDB lineage: Bacteria > Actinomycetota > Actinomycetes > Streptomycetales > Streptomycetaceae > Streptomyces. The sequence goes on along the minus strand of NZ_RDBP01000037.1, from coordinate 747,613 downwards.
CGAGCTGTCCGGCTCCCCGTCGCTGACCGCCCGGTACGCGGCGGTCCGGGCCACGCTCAACGACCTGCTCGACTGCATACCGCTGCTCGTGCGCAACCTGGAGCACTCCCAGCACCAGCACACGGCGCTGGTGGAGGCGGTGCTGGACGGGGACGCGGACGCGGCCCGCGAGGTGATGCGGGAGCACTGCGAGGGGACGGCGGCACTGCTGCGCGGGTTCCTGGCCTGAGATCCGGGGCAGGGTGTGACGAGGGCCGGTCCGGCGACGGCAGGGCGCGCGGCAGCAGGGTGGCACCCGTGACACCGGGTTTGCGCACAGGGCTTGCGCAGCCGCCGCCGTGCCGCAAAGGTGTCCGCACAAACCTTTGACCTGAGCCAGGAGCTACCCATGGCTGAAGGCACCACATCGCGCCCCTCCCCCACCGGCCCCGCCGCCCCGTCCGCGGCCGACTCGCCGCAGGGCGACGCCTATCTGGACCGCCGCACCCTGCGCAGGGGCAGCGCGGGCTGGCTGCTGCTGACGGGGCTCGGCGTCGCCTACGTCGTCTCCGGTGACTTCTCCGGCTGGAACATCGGTCTCTCCAAGGGCGGTTTCGGCGGCCTGGCCGTCGCCACCCTGCTGATGGGCGCGATGTACGCCTGCCTGGTCTTCGCGCTCGCCGAGCTGTCCGCGATCCTGCCGACGGCCGGCGGCGGCTACGGCTTCGCCCGCCGCGCCCTCGGCACTTGGGGCGGCTTCCTCACGGGCACGGCCATCCTGATCGAGTACATCCTCGCGCCCGCCGCGATCTCCATCTTCATCGGCGACTACGTCGAGTCGCTCGGCCTGTTCGGCCTGGAGTCGGGCTGGCCCGTCCTCCTCGCCTGTTTCGCCGTCTTCATCGGCATCCACCTGTGGGGCGTGGGCGAGGCGCTGCGCTTCAGCCTGGTCGTCACGGCGATCGCCGTCGCGGCGCTGCTGATCTTCGCGGTGGGCGCGTTCACGGAGTTCGACGCCGGGTCGCTCGACGACATCCCGGCGGACGCGGAGGCGTTCGGCTCGTCCTCCTGGCTGCCGTTCGGGCTGCTGGGGATCTGGGCCGCCTTCCCGTTCGGCATGTGGTTCTTCCTCGGGGTCGAGGGGGTGCCGCTCGCCGCCGAGGAGGCCAAGGACCCGGTGCGGTCGATGCCCCGGGCACTGGCGATCTCGATGGGCGTGCTGGTGCTGCTCGCGGTGCTCACCTTCTTCGCGGCCAGCGGTGCGCGCGGCTCGGCGGCGATCCAGGAGGCGGGGAACCCGCTGGTGGTGGCACTCCAGGGGGACGGGGACCCGACCGCGCTGAGCCGCTTCATCAACTACGCGGGGCTCGCAGGTCTCGTGGCCTCCTTCTTCTCGCTGATCTACGCGGGCTCTCGGCAGCTCTTCGCGCTCTCGCGGGCGGGATATCTGCCGCGGTTCCTGTCGCTCACGAGCCGCCGCAAGTCGCCGTACCTCGGTCTGCTCATCCCCGGGGCCATCGGCTTCGCACTGGCGGCGGGCACCGGCAACGGCGCCCGGATGCTCAACATCGCCGTCTTCGGCGCGACCATCAGCTACGCGCTCATGGCCCTCTCCCACATCGTGCTCCGCCGCCGGGAGCCGGAGCTCCCGCGCCCCTACCGGACGCCGGGCGGTGTGGCCACCTCGTCGGTCGCGTTCGTGCTCGCCCTGTCGGCGCTGGTGGCGACGTTCCTGGTGGACAGGGACGCCGCGTTCACGGCTCTCGCCGTGTACGCCGTGGCCCTCGCCTACTTCGCCTTCTACAGTCGGCACCGGCTGGTGGCACGCGCGCCGGAGGAGGAGTTCGCGGCGCTGGCGGCCGCCGAGGCCGAGCTGGACCGCAAGGGATGAGGACGGACATGACCGCGCCGCTCGTCGGAGTCAGCACCTACCTGGAGGCGTCCGCCCGCTGGGGCGTGTGGGACCTGCCCGCCGCCCTGCTGCCGGCCGGGTATCCGCGCCTGGTCCAGGCTGCCGGGGGCCTCGTCGCGATGCTCCCGCCGGACGCGCCGGAGCACGCCGCGGCGGTCGTCGCCCGGCTCGACGCGCTGGTCGTGGCCGGCGGGCCGGACATCGACCCGGCGCTCTACGGCGCGGACCGCGATCCGCGCACCGGGCCGCCCGCCCCCGAACGGGACGCCTGGGAACTGGCCCTGATCCGGGCGGCTCTGGACTCGGGGACACCGCTGCTCGGCATCTGCCGCGGCATGGAACTGCTCAACGTGGCGCTCGGCGGCTCGCTGCGGCAGCACGTCGAGGGGCATCGCGGCACGGAGAACGGGGTGTTCGGCGAGCACCTGGTCGAACCGGTGCCGGGGACGCGGTACGCGTCGCTCGTGCCGGAGGCCGCGTCCGTCCCCACCTACCACCACCAGGCGGTGGACGGACTCGGCGACGGTCTGACGGCGGGCGCGTACGCGGAGGACGGGACGGTGGAGGCCCTGGAGACGGGAACCGAGGGGGCCTGGGTGCTGGGGGTGCAGTGGCACCCCGAGATGGGGGCCGACACCCGGGTGATGGCCGGGCTGGTGGCGGCGGCCCGGGGCTGACCGCTACCCCCGGGTCAGGCCCAGCAGGTCGCGGGCGGGGCCGGTGGGGCGCTGGCCGTGGGGCCAGACGGCGCGCAGGTCGCGGTCGAGGCGGACGCCGGCGACCGGGATGCGGGCCMGCCGCCGGGAGGCGAGCTCCTCGGTGACGGCGAGTTCGCTGAGCACGGCGGGCCCCGCCCCGCTCACCGCGGCCGCCTTCACCGCCGTCGTGGAGGCGAGTTCGAGCAGCGGGTCCGCGAGCCCTCCGTAGGAGGAGAGCGCGGAGTCCAGGACCTGGCGCGTGCCGGAGCCGCGTTCACGCAGGACGAGGGGGGCGGCCGCCAGTTCCCCGGCCGTGAGCGGCGACCGGCGGCGGCGCGCCCAGGGGTGGCCGGGCGCGGCGACGACGACGAGGCGGTCGTGGCCGATGACCGTGCCGTCGAGCCCCTCCGGCACGGCGAGGCCCTCCACGAAGCCCAGGTCGGCCTCGCCGGAGAGCAGCCGGTCGGCGACGGCCGCCGAGTTGCCGGCGAGCAGCGAGACCGCGGTGCCCGGCCGGTCGGCGCGCAGCGCGATCAGCCAGCCGGGCAGCAGGTACTCGGCGATGGTCATGCTGGCGGCGACCCGCAGGCGGGAGTCGCGCCGCCCCCGCAGCGCCTGTGCCCCGGCGTCGAACGCCTCCGCCGCCTCCACGATCCGCCGGGCCCAGTCCGTGACCAGCGCACCGGCCCCGGTGAGCCGGGACCCGCGGGGCGAGCGCTCGACGAGGGCGACTCCGAGCTGGCGTTCCATGGAGCGGACGCGGCTGCTCGCCGCGGGCTGGGTGATGCCGAGCTCCCGGGCCGCGCGTCCGAGGCTGCCGTGGCGGGCCACGGCGAGCAGCAGTTCGAGCGCCCCGAGGTCGGGGACGCGGTGGGCGAGCGGCACGCGCTCCTCGTCGGTCATAAGACCAGCTTATGGGGTGATAGAGGCATGATCCCTGGTGGGGACCGTGCCGTGCCGGGACAGTGGGCCCATGGTCACCGCCGTCCAGCCCGCCGCACGCCCGCTCGCCCTCCCCGGGGAGACCCCCCGGATCCCGCGGATCTCGGCCCGTCACCTCGGCCCCAACTGGTACGCCCCCGTGATGGGCACCGCGATCGTGGGCACGGCCGGCGGGGCGTTCGCCGGCGGCACACCCGCCCTGCACGCGGCGGCCGTGGGGGTCTGGGCCCTGTCCGCGCTGCTGCTGGCGGTGGTGCTCACGGCGCGCGCCGTCCACTGGACGCGCCACCGCGACCAGGCCCGGGCCCATCTGGACGACCCCGCGGTCGCCCCGTTCTACGGCTGTCTGTCGATGGCCCTGCTCGCCGTCGGCGCGGGCGCGGCGGGCACCGGGCACGAGCTGCTCGGCGGGCGTGCCGCTCTCACCGTGGCGGCGGTGCTCTTCGTCGCCGGCACGGTGATCGGCCTCGTGGTGGCCGTGGCGGTGCCGTACCTGATGGTGGTGCGCCACCGGGTGGCGCCGGGGAGCGCCTCGCCGGTGTGGCTGCTGCCGGTCGTCGCGCCGATGGTGTCCGCGTCCTCGGGGCCGCTGCTGGTGCCGCATCTGCCCGCCGGTCAGTGGCGGGAGGCGCTGCTGCTGGCGAGCTACGCCCTCTTCGGCGTCAGTCTGCTGGCCACGCTGCTCATCCTGCCGGTGGTCTTCGCCCGGCTGCTGCACCACGGTCCGCTGCCGCTCGCGCTGACCCCGGCGCTGTTCCTGGTGCTCGGGCCGCTCGGGCAGTCGACCACCGCCGTGAACAAGCTGGCCGACGTGGCGCCGGGGGCCATCTCCGCCCCGTACGCGCACGGTCTCGGTGCGCTCGCCGTCGTCTACGGCGTGCCGGTCATGGGGTTCGCCCTGCTGTGGCTGGCGCTCGCCGGGGCGATGGTGGTGCGCGCGTTCCGTGCGGGGATGCCGTTCACGATGGGCTGGTGGGCGTTCACCTTCCCGGTGGGGACCTGTGCGACGGGCGCGCAGACGCTGGAGCACCACACGGGGCTCGCGGCGTACGGCTGGCTCGCCGTGACGCTGTACGCGCTGCTGACCGGGGCCTGGGCCGTCGCCTCGGTGCTCACGGTCCGCGGTCTGGTGCGGGGAGAGCTGCTCGCAGCGCCGCGCCGATGACGGCGGGCGCCTCGGCGAGGGAGGGTCCGTACCAGGTCAGGGCGCGCCCGTCGACGAAGGCTGCGGGCAGGTCCCCGAACGCCTCGGGGCCGTCCCCGGGACCGAAGGCGTACGGCTCGTCGGGCAGGACGACCAGCTCCGCGCCGCTGCCGCGCAGCTCGTCGACGCCGAGCCGGGGGTAGCGCTCGGCATGGTCCCCGTGGACGTTGAGGACGCCGAGGCGGGCGAGGAGGTCGCCGGCGAACGTGTCGCGCCCGAGGACCATCCAGGGCCGGCGCCAGACGGGGATCACGGCCCGCACCGGGCGGGGCGTGCGGACGGCGGCCCAGGCCGTCTCGGCCTCGTCGAGCCAGGCCGGCCGGCCGAGGCCGCAGGCGCCGACCAGGACCCGCTCCAGTTCGCGGAAGGCCTGGCCGAGCGTGCGCACCTCGGTGACCAGCACCTCGATCCCGGCGGCCCGCAGCGCGTCCAGGTCGGGGCCCCGGTTCTCCTCCTCGTTGGCGATCACCAGATCGGGCCGCAGGGCGACGACGGCCGGCACGTCCGGGTTCTTGGTGCCGCCGATGCGCGGGACACCGAGTCCGGCGGGGTGGCTGCACCAGTCGGTGACGCCGACGAGCAGGCCGGGTGCGGTGACGGCGACGGCCTCGGTGAGCGACGGGACGAGGGAGACGACGCGCACCGGTTCAGCCCCGGGGCGCCGGGTTCGCGGCGATGTGGTCGGCGACCGCGACGACGAGCAGCCGGGTGTCGGCCGTGGTCGCCCGCCACCGGTGCCGTACGCCGCCGGAGAGGAAGAGCGAGTCGCCGGCGCCGAGCCGGTGGGCGCGGCCCTCGGCCTCGACCTCGACGGCGCCGTCCGCGACGTAGAGCAGCTCGTCGTTGCGGTGCTGGAACTCGCCCTCGCTCTCCTGCTCGCCGCAGAGTTCCATGGCGTGCAGCTGGTGCCTGCCGCGGACCAGGGAGCGGGCCCCGGGCGGACCGCCGGGGTGGGCGTCGTCGCAGGACCGGACCAGGTCGACGGTCCGGGTGGAGTCGGAGGCGGCGAGCAGGGCCTCGACCGTGGTGTCGAGGGCGTCGGCGACCCGCTGGAGGGAGCGGTCGCTGGGGCGGGCGCGTTCGTTCTCGATCTGGCTGAGGAACGGCACGGACAGTCCGCTGCGCGCGGCCACGGCGGCGAGGGTCAGCCGCAGGACCCGGCGGCGTTTGCGCACGGCCGCTCCCACCCGGAGGGGTTCCTCCCTCTCCTTGGTGTCCTTCGCGTCCTTCGCGTCCATCGGGCGGGCTCCCCTCCCCTGGGTCCTGTCTCACCATACGCAGCATCCGCCCGCCCGTACTCACCAAGCGCACAGGCAAGGGGATCCCGCGGGGTCCGGAGGGCGGGAAAAGGGGTGGTCCCCGCCGTGACGGCGGGGACCACCCCTTCTCGCTCCGGCGGCGGGGGCCACCGGGCGGGCGCCTGCTACAGCGGCGCGAGCCGGTCGGTGATGCCCGGGTTCTTCTCCATCCAGGCCTTCACCGCCTCCTCCTCGTGCCCGGTGCCGCGCTTCTGGATCTCGTTCTCCAGGCCGGCGAGCTGCTTCTCGTCCAGCCGGAAGTCCTTGAACCACTTCGTCAGCTGCGGGTACTGCTCGGGGAACGCCTCGGAGGCGACCGTGTGGATCTCGTCGCCCTCGCCGAAGGCCTTCTTCGGGTCGGCGAGCTTGGTGAGCTCGTACTCGCTGTAGGCCCAGTGCGGGGTCCACAGCATGACCGCGATGGGCTCCTTCTTGGCGTACGCGCGCTTCAGTTCGGCGAGCATGCCGGGTGTGGAGCTGTCGACGACCTCGAACTCCCCGTCGATGCCGTACTGGGGCAGCACCTTGTTCTTGAGGATGTTCATGGTCTCGGTGCCGGGTTCGATGCCGACGACGCGGCCCTTGAACTCGTCACCGCGGCCCTTCAGGTCGTCGAGGGAATCCACTCCTTCGACGTACGACGGAACGGCGAGTTCGAGTGACGTGGGCCCGTACCAGGACCCGAGGTCGGTCAGGTCCTTCCCGTACTTGTCCCAGTACTTCTTCTGCGTGCTCGGCAGCCAGCCGTCGAACTGCACGTCGATCTGCCCCCGGGCGAGGGCGGTGTACATCGGGCCGACCTCGAACTGCTGGAGGTTCATCGTGTAGCCGCGCTCCTCGAGGACGGCCTTCCACAGATAGGTGGCGGCGATGTCCTCCTCCCAGGGGAACCAGGCGACGTTCAGTTCACGTTCGCGCTCGTCACCGGCTCCTTTGGCGGCCTTGCCGGACTTCGCCACCGGGGCCCACCTGTCGACGAGTCCCGGGTTCTCCTTCAGCCAGGCGCGGACCGCCTCCTGCTCCTTGCCCTTGCCGGTCTCCTGGATCTTCGCCTCGAGACCGGTGAGCTGCTCCTCGGTCATCTCGAAGTTCTTCAGCCACGTGCCGACCTCGGGGTTCTCGGCGGTGAAGCCCTTGCGGGCCAGGGTGTGCACGCCGTCGCCCTTGCCCCAGGAGCCCTTGGGGTCCTTCAGCTTCCTGAGGTCGTAGGTGCTGTAGGCCCAGTGCGGCGACCACAGCGTGGTGACGATCGGTTCCTTCTTGTCGTACGCCCGCTTGAGCTCGGCGAGCATGCCGGGCGTCGAGCCGTCGACGACCTCGTACTCGCCCTCCAGGCCGTACTCCTTCAGGACCTTGTCCTTGAGGATGCCCATCATCCCGGCGCTCGGCTCGATGCCGATGATGCGGCCCTTGAACTGGCCCGACCTGCCCTTGAGGTCCTCCAGGGAGTCGATGCCCTTCATGTACGAGGGGACGGACAGCTCCAGGGAGGTGGGGCCGTACCAGGAGCCCATGTCCTCCAGCTCGTCCTGGTACTTGTCCCAGTAGGAGGCGTGGGTGACGGGCAGCCAGGAGTCGGTCTGGAAGTCGATCTGGCCGCCGGCGAGGCCGGTGTAGAGCGCGCCGGCCTCCAACTGCTTGGCGTCGACCTCGAAGCCGCGCTGCTCCAGCATCTCCTTCCACAGGAAGGTGGAGGCGATGCCCTCGTCCCAGGGGATGTAGCCGACGGAGAGCTTCTTGCCCCGGCCGATGTCCGACGCGTCGGACGCCGTCGCGGCCTTGGACCCGCCGAAGACGCTCATGCCGCCCGCGACGAGTGCGAGGACCACCATGCCGGCGACCGCGACGACGGGCTGGGGCCGGTGGTTCCAGATCTTCAGCCCGCCGGCCGCGGCACGGGCCTTGGCCAGGGCACGGCGGCCGAGGGGCGACACCTGGCGGCCCAGGGCACCGGTGATGCGGTCGAGGTACATGGCGAGGATGACGATGGAGATGCCCGCCTCGAAGCCGAGGCCGATGTCCACGTTGCCGATGGCGCGGTAGACGGCTCCGCCGAGTCCGCCGCCGCCGACCATGCCGGCGATGACGACCATCGACAGGCCCAGCATGATGACCTGGTTGATGCCGGCCATGATCGTGGGCAGGGCGAGCGGGAGCTGCACCCGCAGCAGGGTGTTGCGTTCCGTGGTGCCGAACGCCTCGGCCGCCTCGACCAGTTCGCCGTCGACCTGCCGGATGCCCAGCTCCGTCATGCGCACGCCCGGCGGCAGCGCGAAGACGATGGTGGCGATGATGCCGGGGACCACGCCGACGCCGAAGAAGATGATGCCGGGGATCAGGTAGACCATGGCCGGCATGGTCTGCATGAAGTCGAGCACCGGGCGCGTGACGGCGCTGACGGTCTTGGAGCGCGAGGCCCAGATGCCGAGCGGGACGGCGATCGCCAGCGTGACGATGGTGGCGACGAGGACCAGCGAGAGGGTCGACATGGCGTCGTCCCACAGCTCGATCGAGTCGATGAGCGCGAATCCGGCGAAGGCGAGGACGCCGGCCACCAGACCGCGCAGCCACCAGGCTCCGACGGCGAGGATGCCGGCGAAGAGCAGCGGTTCGGGCGCGGACAACACCGCGTCGATGCCGTCGTACATGCCGGTGACGAGCGAGCTGATCGCGTCGAACAGCCAGGAGAGGTGGCGCTGGAGCCAGTCGACACCGCTGTCGACCCAGTCGCCGAGGTGGAGCCTAGGCACTGGCCACCGCCTTGCCGTCGGTGTCCGCGTCGGCGCCGGAGGTCCGCGGGGCGGCCTCGGTGCCGGTCTGCGCGGGGATCTCCGCGGCGGGCGCGGCCGGTGAGGGCATCGGCTCGCCGAGCACGGCGAGCAGGCGCGTCCTCGGGACGACGCCGACCAGCTCTCCCTCGCCGTCGGTCACGGCGACGGGGGTGGTGCTGCCCGCGCAGGGCGTGAACAGCTCGATGATCGGGGTGTCTTCGGAGACGGTGGCGGGGGCGGCGGCGAGGACGTCGTCCGCGCCGCGTATCTCGTCGCCGCCGTCGGTCGTGGTGCCGTACACGGTCTCCTTGTCGGCCATGATCGCGCCGGCCGTGAGCACCCGGGAGCGGTCCACGTCCTGGGTGAAGGAGGCCACGTAGTCGTTGGCCGGGGTGACGAGGATGTCCTCGGCGGTGCCCAGCTGGACGATCCGGCCGTCGCGCATCACGGCGATCGCGTCGCCGAGGCGCATCGCCTCGTTGAGGTCGTGGGTGATGAAGACGATGGTCTTCTTCAGGCGCTTCTGCAGTTCCAGCAGCTGGTCCTGCATGTCGCGGCGGATCAGCGGGTCGAGCGCGCTGAACGACTCGTCCATGAGCAGGAGGTCGGCGTCGGTGGCGAGCGCGCGGGCGAGGCCGACGCGCTGCTGCATGCCGCCGGAGAGCTCGTCGGGCCAGGAGTCCTCCCAGCCCGCGAGTCCGACGAGTTCGAGCGCCTCGGTGGCGCGGCGGGTGCGCTCCTCACGGGGGACGCCCTGCACCTCGAGGCCGTACCCGGCGTTCTCCAGCACGCTGCGGTGCGGGAAGAGCGCGAAGTGCTGGAAGACCATGCTGATCCGGCTGGACCGCACGGCGCGCAGGTCGCGGGGGCTGAGGGCGGTGACGTCCTCGCCGTCGAAGAGCACCCGTCCGGAGGTGGGCTCCAGCAGTCCGTTGAGCATCCGCAGCAGGGTGGACTTGCCGGATCCGGACAGGCCCATGACGACGAAGATCTGGCCGGGCTCGACGGTGAACGACGCGTCGATGACGGCGGCGGTCGTGCCGTCGGCACGCAGCTCGTCGCGGTCGGTGCCGCTTTCGAGCCTGGTCACCGCTTCATCGGGTCGTCTGCCGAACACCTTGTACAAGTGCTCGGCCTGCAGCCTGGACACATACACCTCACGCATAGAACCGGAAAACGGCCCGTCGCCCCCGCGGACGGACCGTGGAACGAGGCGGGGTCCGCCCGCCGGACCCGTCGCATTGGTTGAATATGCGACGGGATTCGCTCCGGTTCCGCGCCTGCCCGAGCGCCAAAACAGCAAACGCAAAGGTGATCCAGGTCACTGCGGCCGGTGGCGGAGCGGCCGGGGCGGGCTGTCGGCGGGGTGCGGCATCATCGTCCCTGTGACGCGACGCCTGATGCTCCTCGACACCGCCTCCCTGTACTTCCGCGCCTACTACGGCGTCCCCGACTCGGTCCGGGCCCCCGACGGCACCCCGGTGAACGCGGTGCGCGGGCTGATGGACTTCATCGCCCGCCTGGTGCAGGACCACCGCCCCGACGAACTGGTCGCCTGCTGGGACAACGACTGGCGGCCGCAGTGGCGGGTCGACCTGATCCCGTCGTACAAGGCGCACCGGGTCGCCGAGGCGCAGGCGCAGGGACCGGACGTCGAGGAGACGCCCGACACCCTCGACCCGCAGGTGCCGGTCATCCGGGAGGTGCTCGCGGCGGTCGGCATCGCCCGCGTCGGCGCCGACGGATACGAGGCGGACGACGTGATCGGCACGCTGACGGCGCGCGCCGAGGGCCCGGTCGACATCGTCACCGGCGACCGGGACCTGTTCCAGCTGGTGGACGACGCCCGCGGCCGGCGGGTGCTCTACCCGCTGAAGGGGGTCGGGACGCTCCAGGTGACGGACGAGGCCTGGCTGCGCGAGAGGTACGGGGTGGACGGCCCGGGGTACGTCGACCTGGCGCTGCTCCGGGGCGACCCGAGCGACGGCCTGCCGGGCGTGCCGGGGATCGGCGAGAAGACGGCTGCCAAGCTGCTCGACGCGTACGGGGACCTCGACGGGATCATGGCGGCGGTGGACGACCGCACGTCGAAGCTCACCCCGTCGCAGCGCAAGCGGCTCGACGAGGCACGGCCGTACGTGGCGGTCGCGCCGAAGGTGGTCAGGGTCGCGTCGGACGTGCCGCTGCCGGCTTTCGACCCGGCCCTGCCGCGCACGCCGCACGACCCGGCCGCGCTGGAGGAGCTGGCGGAGCGCTGGGGGCTCGGCGGCGCGGTGGTGCGGCTGCTGTCCGCCCTCGAGTGATAACTTAGGTATACCTAAGTATGCGTCGCAGGGAGAAGACCGTGGCAGAGCGTCCGGCCCGCAAGGCACCGAAGGCCCACAGCGCGACAGTGGTGCGCACCGAGCGGCTCACCCCGCACATGGTGCGCGTGGTGCTCGCCCTGGAGCCACAGACCGCCTTCGGGATCGGCGAGTTCACCGACCACTACGTGAAGCTCCTCTTCGCACCGGACGGGGTGAGCTACCCGGAGCCGTTCGACATGGACCGGATCCGCGAGGAGTTCCCGCGCGAGCAGTGGCCCGCGAACCGGACGTACACCGTGCGGTCCTTCGACGAAGCGCACCGGGAGATGACGATCGACTTCGTCGTCCACGGCGACGAGGGCCTGGCGGGCCCCTGGGCGGCCCGGGCGCGCGCCGGGGAGACCATCCGCTTCCTCGGCCCCGGCGGCGGTTACGCCCCCGAGCCGGCCGCGGACTGGCATCTGCTGGCAGGCGACGAGAGCGCGCTGCCGGCGATCGCCGCCTCGCTGGAGCGCATGCCGGCGGGCGCGGTGGTGCACGCGTTCGTCGAGGTCGCGGGCCCCGCGGACGAGCAGAAGGTCGTCACCCCGGACGGCGTGGAGATCACCTGGCTCCACCGGGGCGACCGCGCGCCGGGCGAGGCCCTGGTGGCGGCGGTGAAGGCGCTGGAGTTCCCGGCGGGCGAGGTGTCGGCCTTCGTCCACGGCGAGGCCGGCAGCGTGAAGGAACTGCGCCGCCTGCTGCGCCTGGAGCACGGGGTCCCGCGGGAGCGTCTGTCGATCTCCGGCTACTGGCGCGTGGGCAAGACGGACGAGGACTGGCGCGCGATCAAGCGCGAGTGGAACGAGCAGGTGGAGCGGGAACAGGAGCCGACCGCCTGACGCGCAGGGCATGACGAGGGCCGTGTGCCGCCGTCCCGGCCGGGACGGCGGCACACGGCCCTCGCCGTTCACCGCAGCGCCAGACGCACCGCGGCGGTCACGGCGCAGAGGAGCGGCGGCGCGGCGGCGCGGCGGCGCGGCGGCGCGGCGGCGCGGCCGGCCGGCGGCCGAAGGCGGGGCGGGCCGACCGGGTGAGCGCGATCAGGAGCGCCGGAGCGGCCGTCACGATCGTGACCAGGCAGGCGAGTTCGATCCCGGCGAGCGCGCCCTCGTCCCGGGGACGGGACGGCCGCACGGTCAGCGCTGGCCAGCAGGAGAACGCCGCGATCAGCTGCAGCACGAGGAGCGGGACGCCCAGCACCCAGCGCAGGCGGCCCTTCTCGTTCCCGGCAGGCGCGTCACGGATCGCCTGCCATGTGACGCCCCCTCCCGCGCGGGTGACAGGGCCGGACGGCTCCCACGGGCGGGGGCCGCGCCGCACGAGGGCAGGCGCCCGGGTGCCGGAGCCCGCCCCGGGCCGCGCCGGCGCTCAGGCCCCGTCGTCGCCGAAGAGCCGGGACGAGCGGTGGGTCTGGGCCATGCGGCGCAGGGACGTGAGGATCGCGTCGCCGAGCACCGTGCCCACCACGACGCTCTCGACCACGTCGTCCAGTGCCACCCGCTTGGCGACGTGGTCGAGGTCGGCCTCGGCGACCCGGTCCGCCGCGTCCGCGTAGTCGTCGAGGACCTCCGCGAACGCCCCGTGCCCGGCGCGTTCCAGGGCCGCGAGGGTCTCCGCGAGGGCCGTCGCCGCCAGGTTCCCCTCGTCGATCCGCCAGCCCCGGGCGTCCACCAGCTCGCGGACCCGGTCCCGCGCCGCGGCCAGCACCTCGTCGTCGGGGCCCTGCGGACACCGCGGCACGATCGGATCCGTGACCTCGCCGAGCACCTCGTGCACGGACCGTCCCGTGTCGTCGACGGCGGCCACCACGTCACGGACGGCGGCCACCGACAGGCCCCCCACGTCGAGCAGTGCGCGGATGAGGCGCAGCCGGCGTTCGTGACGGTCCCCGTAGTGGGCCTGGTTGGGGCTCGTCAGTTCCCCGGCGGGCAGCAGGCCCTCCCGGACGTAGTACTTGACCGTCGGGACCGGCACTCCGGTCCGGCGGCTCAACTCGCCGATGCGCACTGGGCGTTCACCCTTTCCCGCTTGCGTTCACGATCCCCATCATAGATAGTCTCGCTATCGGATAGCGGGAAGCGCTGCTATCCATAATGACTCCGGGGGTTCTGCTCATGTCCTCTTGGCACCGCCCACTCGTCGCCTTCGCCGCGTCGATGGCGTTACTCGCGGCCCTCACGGCGGTCGGTCTCGTCGTGGACGACCGCACCGTCGCGGGCTCGCCGGTCTGGTTCAAGCCGTTCAAGTTCTCCGTGTCGTTCGTCGCCTACGCGCTCTCGCTCGCCTGGATGCTGTCGCTGCTCCCCCGCTTCCGCCGGATCGGCTGGTGGGCGGGGACCACCGTCATGGTGGCGAGCGCCGCGGAGATGGTGCTCATCACCGGCCAGGCCCTGCGCGGGCGGCGCAGTCACTTCAACCACGAGACGCCGCTGGACTCGGCCCTGTACGACGCGATGGCCGTGTCGGTGGTGGTCCTGTGGTCGGGGGCCCTCGCCATCGCCGTCCTGCTGTTCCGCGCCCGCATCGCCGACCGGGCGTCCGCCTGGGCGATCCGCTGCGGCTCCGTGGTGGCGCTGGCGGGCGCCGCGACCGGCTTCCTGATGGTCCGTCCCACGGACGAGCAGCGGGCGGCGGGCGGCGCCGGTGACGCCGGCATCGTCGGGGCGCACGCGGTCGGCGTCCCGGACGGCGGCCCCTCGATGCCGGTCACCGGCTGGGCGACGACCGGCGGCGACCTGCGCATCGGGCACTTCGTCGGCATGCACGCCCTCCAGGTGCTCCCCCTGGTGCTGCTCGTCCTCGCGGCCCTCGCCCCGCGCTTCGCCCGGCTCGCGGACGAGCGGGTGCGCCTTCGGCTCGTGCTGATCGCCTCGGCGGCCTACGCCGGAGCCTTCGTCCTGGTCACCTGGCAGGCACTGCGCGGCCAGGCGCTGTTCCGTCCCGACGGGATCACGCTCACGGCCGCCGCCGTGCTCGCGCTGGCCACCGCGGCCGCCGTCGCCGCGGCGCTGCGCACGGCACCGCCGGGCCCGCCCGGGCCCCCGGCCGCCGAGGACGCCGACCGGGCGGAGGTGGCGGTGTGACCGGCTTCCTCTTCGAGCTCTCCTTCTGGCTCGCCGCGCCCGTGTGGCTGCTGATGATCCTCGCCCCGCGCCACCGGATCACCGCGCGGGTGGCCGCCTCCCCGCTGACCGTCCTCCCGGTGCTCGCCGTGTACACCGCCCTCGCGCTCCCCGTCCTCCCCGAACTGTGGACGGCCGTGAGCAGTCCCGACATCGACACCTTCCGCGACCTGACCGCGCTGGCCGGCGGCGCGGGAGCGGTCTGGGCCCAGGTGATCGCATGGGACCTGCTGATCGGGCAGTGGATCCACCGCGAGGCCGTCGCGCTGGGGGTCCATCCCCTGGTGACCGGACCGCTGCTGGTCCTCACGATCCTGCTGTCCCCGTTCGGCCTGCTCCTCTTCCTCGCGCTGCGCGCGGTGCTCCTCCGGCGCGGCGCGCGTCCGGCGGCGGCGCCGGGCGCCGGGGCGGCGGCCGGCACCGCGGGAGGCGTGGAAGGGGCGAGGGCGCCTTCCTGAGCCCGGCCCGGCCGCGGCCTCGGCGGAGGGGGCTGCCGCACCCCCGGCCCCGGCCGTGACCTCTCCGGACGGGGCCGGGGGTGCTTCCCCGGCCCGGGGGCCCCGCCCCTGCGTTCCCGGACGTCCCGGGCACCTGCGTTCCCGGACGGCCCGGGCACCTGCGTGACACGATGCGGCGCACGACCCATCCGCACGCCGCCCGGCTCCGAATAACGGTCGAGAATCGTCCGGAGCGTGCGCACCGTGGAGGAACGCCGAGTGAAAGAAGCCGTCCGCATCGACGGTCCCGCGGCCGCGGGGCCCGATCTGGAGCAGTTGCTCGTCCTGGTGGCCCGCGGCGACCAGGACGCCTTCTCCACGGTGTACGACTCGGTGAGCGGGGCCGTGCTCGGTCTCGTCCGCACCGTGCTGCGCGATCCGGCCCAGTCGGAGGAGGTGACGCAGGAGGTGCTGATCGAGGTCTGGCGGTCCGCCGCCCGCTACCAGCCGGCCCGGGGCTCCGCCATGACCTGGATCATGACCCTGGCCCACCGCCGTGCCGTCGACCGGGTGCGCTCCGCCCAGGCGGCGACCGACCGCGAGCGGCGCGCCGCGCTGCTCGACCGGACCACGGCCTACGACGAGGTCACCGAGCAGGTCGAGACGCGCCTCGAACACGAGCAGGTGCGGCGCTGCCTGCGCGGGCTGACCGAACTGCAGCGGCAGTCGGTGACGCTCGCCTACTACCGGGGGCTGGCCTACCGCGAGGTGGCCGAACTGCTCGCCGTGCCGCTCGGCACGGTCAAGACACGACTGCGCGACGGGCTCATCCGGCTGCGCGACTGCCTGGGGGTGAGCGCATGAACACCGACGAGACGCACCTGCTGACCGGCGCCTATGTGCTGCACGCGCTCCCCCCGGACGAGCACGACCGGTTCGAGCGCCATCTGCCCTCCTGCCCGTCCTGCGCGCAGGAGGTGCGCGAACTGGCCGCCACCGCCGGACGGCTGGGGTCCGCGGTCTCCGTCACCCCGCCCGCGGCGATGAAGCGGGAGGTGATGTCCCGCATCGCCACCGAGCGGCAGGAGCCGCCCGTCGTCGCCCGCCGGACCCAGCGCGCTGGGGGACGCCGGCGCCTCGCCGCCTCCCGGTTCGCGCTGGCGGCCTGTGTGGCGGCGGCCGCCGCCTTCGGCGGAGTCGCCGTCTGGCAGCACCGGGAGGCCGAGGACGCCCGGACCGCCGCGCGGGCCGCCGAACGCGCCGCGGACGAGCTGTCGGCGGTGCTCTCCGCCCCCGACGCGAAGGTCTCCGCCGGGAAGCTGCCGGACGGCGCCGGCGCGACGGTGGTGGTCTCGCGGGAGCGGGACCGGGCCGTGTTCGTCGCCTCCGCCATGCCCCGGCCGCCCGCCGGCAAGGTGTACCAGCTGTGGTTCTCCGACGGCGACGCGATGCGCCCGGCCGGGCTGCTGGACGCTTCCGGAGGGTCCGGCGCGGTGATGATGGAGGGTCCGGTGGACGGCGCCTCCGGAATGGGCATCACCCTCGAACCGGCGGGCGGTTCACCCCGGCCGACGTCGGCACCGCTCGCGGTCATGGACTTCCCGGCCTGACGGAGGGCTCCCGGCGGCCGCAAGCCGCAGGCCCCCGCACCGTGCCGGAAGCCGCCGCGCCGGAGGCCCGGAGGGACACCGGATCCCGGCGTGCGCCGGCCTCGCCCCGTCCGGTGTTCCCGGGGACGGGGCGAGACCTCGCGCGCAGGCGCGCACCCCCGGCAG
>NZ_RDBP01000037.1:723980-731027 GCF_008042045.1 Streptomyces sp. T39 | reverse complement strand
CCGGCAGCTCCCGCACCACGGTCCGGCCGGCACCTACGGTCCGTGGACAGCGATGGAGGCCCGGCGGATGATGGAGGAAACGGGGATCGAAGCGGACGAAAGGTGTGTCCTGCGATGTCCGAGCATCCTGACTGCGCCCTGGTGCGCCGGGGTTACGTAGCGTTCAGCGAAGGCGACATGGAGACCCTCAGCTCCCTGATGACGGCGGACGCCGTCTACCACGTCCCCGGCAACAGCCCCATCTCCGGGCACCACAAGGGGCGCGAAGCGATTCTCGGCCTGTTCCGCAGGCTCGGTGAGGAGACGGACGGCACCATGCAGGTGCAGGTGGAGGCGGTCCTCGCCGACGGCCGCGGGCATGTGATGTCCTTCCACACCACCCGGGCCGACCGGGGCGACCGGGGCATCGAGATCCGCGACGGCCTGTTCTTCACGATCACCGGCGGGAAGATCACCGACATCGACGAGTGCACCGAGGACATCGACGAGACGGACGCGTTCTGGAGCTGACCGCGGCGGCGGCCGGGCGACCCCGGCGGCCACCGCACGCATGACGGCGCGGCACGGCCCGGAGGCCGTGCCGCGCCGTCATGCGTGAGCCGGCAGGAGGGGCGGCGGTGGGCGCGCTCAGCCCACCGAGCTGTACGCCACCACCCCGCGGAGCAGCCCGTCGACCGCCTTGCGGGCGTTCTTGGCGACCGTGCTGTTCTCCCGGGGGGCGGCCGCCGCGACCTGGCCGAGGACGTCGATGACCTGCTTGCACCAGCGCACGAAGTCGCCCGCGGGCATCTCCGCCTCGCGCAGCACCTCGTCGAGCGCCTTGCCCGACGCCCACTGGTGGGCGGCCCACGCGAAGCCGAGATCGGGCTCGCGCTGCCCCACACCCTCCGCCTGGTTGATCTTGAACTCCTCCTCCAGGGCGTCCAGCCGGCCCCAGATGCGGATCATCTCGCCCAGCGCCTCCTTGGCCCGGCCGCCCGGGACCTTGGGCGCCACCGCGTCGTCCGCCTGCCGCGCCTCGTAGACCAGCGCCGAGACACAGGCCGCGAGTTCGGCGGGGCCGAGACCCTCCCAGACCCTGTCGCGCAGGCATTCGCTGGCGAGCAGGTCGAGTTCGCCGTAGAGGCGGGCCAGCCGCCTGCCGTGCTCGGTGACCTCCTCGCCGCGGAGGTAGTCCATCTCCGTCAGCAGCGCCACGATGCGGTCGAAGGTCCGCGCGATCGTGTTGGTACGGCCCTCGATCCGCCGCTCCAGCTGGTGGGTGTCCCGCTGGAGGCGGTGATAGCGCTCGGCCCAGCGGGCGTGGTCCTCGCGCTCGTCGCAGCCGTGGCAGGGGTGGGCCCGCAGCTCCGTGCGCAGGCGGGCGATCTCCCGGTCGTCGGCCGCCGCGGCGCGCTGCTTGCGGTGCCGTTCGGGCACGATGTGCCCGGCCTTCGTCCGCAGCGCCGACGCGAGGTCGCGCCGGGACTGCGGCGAGCGGGCGTTGAACGACTTCGGGACGCGCATCCGCTCCAGCGCCTCGACGGGCACCGGGAAGTCGATCGAGGCCAGCCGCTTGACCTGGCGCTCGGCCGTGAGCACCAGGGGACGCGGCCCGTCGTGGTGCTCGAAGCCGCGGTGTCCGTTGGTCCGCCCGGCGGGCAGCCCGGGGTCGAGCACCAGCGCGAGCCCGGCGAACTTGCCCGTCGGCACGTGGATCACATCGCCCGGCTTCAGTCGCTCCAGGGAGGCGGCGGCCGCGGCACGGCGCTGCGAGGCGCCCTGCTTGGCGAGTTCCGTCTCACGGTCCTTGAGCTCGCGGCGCAGCCGCGCGTACTCCTCGAAGTCGCCGAGGTGGCAGGTCATCCCCTCGCGGTAGCCCTCCAGGCCCTCCTCGTTGCGCTGCACCTGGCGGGCGATGCCGACCACCGACCGGTCCGCCTGGAACTGGGCGAAGGAGGTCTCCAGCAGTTCGCGCGAGCGGTGCCGCCCGAACTGGTGCACAAGGTTGACGGCCATGTTGTAGGACGGCTTGAAGCTGGAACGCAGCGGATACGTGCGGGTGCCCGCGAGGCCGGCGAGCGCGCCCGGGTCCATGGCGCGCTGCCACAGCACCACCGCGTGCCCCTCGACGTCGATGCCCCGGCGCCCGGCGCGACCGGTCAACTGGGTGTACTCGCCGGGGGTGATGTCCGCGTGCTGCTCGCCGTTCCACTTGACGAGCTTCTCCAACACCACCGAACGCGCGGGCATGTTGATGCCGAGGGCGAGGGTCTCGGTGGCGAACACGGCCTTCACCAGGCCGCGGACGAACAGTTCCTCCACCACCTCCTTGAAGGTCGGCAGCATGCCGGCGTGGTGGGCGGCGATGCCGCGCTCCAGCCCTTCGAGCCACTCGTAGTACCCGAGGACGTGGAGGTCCTCGGTCGGGATGGAGGCGGTGCGCTCCTCGACGATCTCGCGCACCGTGGCGCGCGCGGCCTCGTCGTTGAGCCGCAGGCCGGCGTGGAGGCACTGCTGGACGGCCGCCTCGCAGGCGGCGCGGCTGAAGATGAAGGTGATGGCCGGCAACAGACCCTCGGCGTCCAGCCGGTCGATGACCTCGGCCCGGCCCGGGGTCCAGATCCGGCTGCGCTGGCGCCGCTCGCGCTCGCGGTCGGCCTCGCGCACCATCTTTCCGCGGCGGCGGTCGCGCGGGTTGTAGCCGCGCTGGTTCTCCATCCGGGCCAGGCGCACCAGGTCCGGGTTGACCTCGCGCCTGGTCCGGCCGCGGCCGCCGTGGTCGGTGCTCTCCTCGAAGAGGTCGTACATCCGGCGGCCGGCCATGACGTGCTGCCACAGCGGCACGGGCCGCTCCTCGGAGACGATCACCTCGGTGTCACCGCGGACGGTGTCCAGCCAGTCGCCGAACTCCTCCGCGTTCGACACGGTCGCGGAGAGCGACACCAGCGTCACGGAGTCGGGGAGGTGGATGATCACTTCCTCCCACACCGCGCCGCGGAAGCGGTCGGAGAGGTAGTGCACCTCGTCCATCACGACGTAGCCGAGGCCGCGCAGCGCCTGCGAGCCGGCGTAGAGCATGTTGCGGAGCACCTCGGTGGTCATCACGACCACCGGGGCGTCGGCGTTGACGCTGTTGTCGCCGGTGAGCAGGCCGACCCTGTCGGCCCCGTGGCGCCTGACCAGGTCCGCGTACTTCTGGTTGGACAGGGCCTTGATGGGCGTGGTGTAGAAGCATTTGCGGCCCTGTTCGAGGGCCAGGTGGACGGCGAACTCGCCGACGATGGTCTTGCCGGAGCCGGTGGGCGCGGCGACGAGCACGCCCTTGCCGGCCTCCAGCGCCTGACACGCCTCGATCTGGAACGGGTCGAGGTCGAAGTCGTACATCGCGCGGAAGGGCGCCAGTGCGGTGGCCGCCTCCGCCGCGCGGACGCGGGCGGCGGCATAGCGCTCGGCGGGAGAGAGATCCTCGGTCATCTTGTTCATGAGCCTACCCGCCACCTCCGACAGTCAGCGGATCTTTATCCGGCGGGGGCCGGGGCCCCCGGGGCGACGGGGAGACCACCCACTGTGTACCCGCGAGGAGGGCGGCGGCACACGTGCGAAGGGCCGGGAATCGGCTCCCCGGCCCTGTCACCTTCCGCGCACGCGCGGTGATCGAACGTCAGGTGATGTCGTCGTATCCGTGGCTGCGCCGGGTGTCGGGCTCGCCGGACGCCTGCTCGGGCAGCGCCTTGGCGGCGGACACCGTCTCGACGCCGCCGACCGCGGCGGGCGTCAGGTCGAGCTCGGAGGCCTCGTCGTCGTCGAGTTCCGCGTCGGGGTCGTTGCGCCTGCGGCGGCGGTCGTTGAGGAGCGAGAAGCCGACGGCGACGAAGTAGAGGAGGATGATCGGCCCGGAGAGCGCGACCATGCCCAGCGGGTCCGTGGAGGGGGTGGCGACGGCGCCGAAGACGAAGATGCCCATGACCGCGCCGCGCCACCAGCCGAGCATCCGGCGGCCGGTGACGATGCCGGTGAGGTTCATCATGATCAGCAGCAGCGGCAGTTCGAAGGAGAAGCCGAAGATCAGCACCATCCGGACGGTGAAGTCCAGGATCTTGTCGACGCTCAGCAGGTTCTCGGCGGGGGACGGGGTGATGGACAGCAGCACCTTCATGCTCACCGGCATGATCAGGTACGCGAAGTAGACACCGGCGGCGAACAGCGGGGCGGCCGCGGCAGCGAAGTAGTAGGTGTACTTCTTCTCGTTGCGGTGGAGTCCCGGCGCGACGAACGCCCACAGCTGGTACAGCCAGATCGGGCAGGACACCACGATGCCGGCCATCAGGACGACCTTGACCGTGGTGGTGAACGGGGAGAGCAGATCGGTGTAGACGACCGTCGCGCACACCCCGCCCTTCTTCGGGCCGTCGGAGCCGCACTCCGGCACCGGCGAGGTGAGGAATTCCATCAGCTCCTGGCTGAACGCAACGGCGACGATCGACGCGACGACGATCGCCAGCGTCGCCTTGGCGAGCCGGTTGCGGAGCTCACGGAGATGTTCCGCGAGCGGCATGCGCCCCTCGGGGTCCTTCTCCTGCTGGCTGGGGCGGGCAGACTTGAGCAACCCACGTCCTCATCTCGTGCGGCAGGCCGTCGGCAAGAACGGCCCTGAAGTCGTCAGCGCTGGGGGGTGTCGGTCGGCTCGTTCACGGGGCGGGCGCTGGTGACGTCGCCGGGCGCGGCCTGGATCGTGCGCGACGGAGCGGCCTGGCCCTGCGCGTCCTTCGGCTCCGCCGGGGCGGTCTGCTGCTGCTGGCCGTCGGACTTCATCGCCTTGGCCTCGCTCTTGAGGATGCGCGCGGACTTGCCGAGCGAACGGGCCATGTCGGGAAGCTTCTTGGCGCCGAAGAGGAGGAGGATCAGAAGGGCGATGATGATGATCTCGGTGGGGCCGATCTGTCGGAACATAACTGTGTCTACCTTCTCACCGAGGCGGCTTGGGGCTGGTGTCTGCATGTCCCTGCGGACAGATGTCCGAGACGACGCAGCGATCGTAACCCGCAGGGGTAAACGCTGGGCAATCCTCTTGCATACTCCGGTCAGCGGCCCGGCGCCTCATCTCCGGTGCCACCACCAGCAGCGTACCGCCCGGATCCGCGCTTCTGGAGGGCGCGTCCGCGATCGGTCCGGGCCTCCGCCGGGCGGCTCAGCGCAGCGACTCGCCGGTCCGGGCGAGGCCGGTGGCGGCCCGCTCCAGGTCCTGGGCGGCGCGCTCGACGCGCTGTGCGGTGCGGGCGACCTGGTCGCCGAGACGGCGGGCCTCGACGAAGACCCGGATGGCGAGCACCCCCAGGACGGCGATCGAGAGGAAGCCGACGGCGACGGCGAGCATGGGCCAGAACATGCGCCGAGCCTAGTACGGCCGCGTCCTGCCCGGTGCGCCCGCCCTCACGCCGTGGTGTGCAGCCGCAGCGTCCGCACACCGCCCCCGGTGAGCAGCTCCACTATCCGCTCACCGGCCGGCTTGCGGACGGCCGCCCCGCACTCGGGGCAGGTGAACGAGTAGAAGGTGGTGCGCCGGCTGCCGCCGATGGCGAGACGCAGCGCGCCCGCCGACAGCTCGAAACGGGCACGGCAGTCGGGGCAGGCGGCCTTGAACAGCACGGGCCCGACCTGGGTGGGAGCTCCCGGGACGAAGGACATGCGGTGCGCAGCTCCTCAGTCCCGGCCGTCGTACGCGGCGAGGGCGTCGAGTGCCGCCTGCCGTGCGCTCGCGGCGAGCTCCGGCGGCGAGACGATGCGTCCGTCACGGCCGAGCCGCAGGGCGAGCCGGCGCAGGGAGGCGGGGGCGGGGGTGCGGATCGTGATGCGCAGGCCCCCGTCGGACAGCTCCTCGGCCCGGTCGTGGGGGTAGTACTCGGCGACCCAGCGGCCGCCGGGACCGACCTCGACGACGACCTCCGGGTCGTCCGCGGAGGGCTGCACCAGACCCTCGGAGAGATCGCGCAGTTCGATCTCAGGCGGGGCGGCCGGGGCGTCGAGCAGCCGGATCTCGGCGACCCGGTCGAGGCGGAAGGTGCGGCGCGCCTCCGACAGGCGGCACCACGCCTCCATGTAGGTGTGCCCGACGGCGAACAGCCGGATCGGGTCGACCTCGCGCTCGGTCAGCTCGTCGCGGGCGGGCGAGTAGTAGCGCAGCCACAGCCGGCGCCGCTCGGAGATCGCGCGGTCGACGTCGGCGAAGACCCCGCCCTCGGACTCGAAGGTCACCGACAGCCGCGAGCTGGCGCCCGCGGCCTCCCCGGCCGCGCCCTCGACCTTGGCGGTGGCGCGCAGCAGCGCGTCCCGGTCGCCCTCGCGCAGGCCCGGCAGGGTCGCCACGGCCCGTGCCGCGACCAGCAGCGCGGTCGCCTCGTCGGCGGCCAGGCGCAGCGGCTCGGCGGTGGACTCGCCCGAGGCGTCCGGGTTGCGCCACCAGATGCGCTCGCCGTCGGTGTCGATGTCGAGCAGGTCGCCGCCGCGGAAACTGGTCCCGCACATGGGCAGCACGTCGAGGTCGGAGATCAGCTCGTCCTCGGTGATCCCGAAGGCGCGGGCGACATCGGCGATGTGGGCGCCGGGGCGCTCGCGCAGATAGGTCACCAGCGAGAGCATCCGCCGGGTCTGGTCGATGGCGTTCGCGGCCATGGTCGTACGACTCCCCTTCAGCCCTTGGCCACGGCGCGCAGCCGGTCGACCACGTCCGCCCGCAGGTCCGCGGGCTCCAGCACGACGGCGTCCGGGCCGAACTCCACCAGCCAGGCGTCCAGTCCGTGCCCGTACGGAATCTCCAACTCGTCCCACCCGTCGCCGAGTTCCCGCACGCCCACGGCACGGGCACGCAGCGGGTAGCCGCAGCCGGAGCGGAGCCGGATCAGCGCGGTCCTGGTCGCGGTCTCCCCCGCCCAGCTCTCGACCGTCTCGCGGACGGTGACGACATCGGGCACCGGCGCGGTGAAGGCGCCGGTCCGGGCCCGGACCCGGCCGGTGATGCGCGACAGCCGGAAGACCCGCTCGGCACCGCGCTCCCGGTCGTGCCCGGCC
>NZ_RDBP01000037.1:676251-723880 GCF_008042045.1 Streptomyces sp. T39 | reverse complement strand
CGAACTCCACCAGCCAGGCGTCCAGTCCGTGCCCGTACGGAATCTCCAACTCGTCCCACCCGTCGCCGAGTTCCCGCACGCCCACGGCACGGGCACGCAGCGGGTAGCCGCAGCCGGAGCGGAGCCGGATCAGCGCGGTCCTGGTCGCGGTCTCCCCCGCCCAGCTCTCGACCGTCTCGCGGACGGTGACGACATCGGGCACCGGCGCGGTGAAGGCGCCGGTCCGGGCCCGGACCCGGCCGGTGATGCGCGACAGCCGGAAGACCCGCTCGGCACCGCGCTCCCGGTCGTGCCCGGCCAGGTACCAGTGGCCGCGCCAGCACTCCAGCGCCCACGGTTCGACGTGACGCTGCTCGGGCCGGGCGGCGTTGGCCTTGCGGTAGTCGAAGACGACGGGCCGGCGGTCGCGGCAGGCGAGCATCAGCGGTTCGAAGGCGGCCTCGTGGACGGGGATGCGCGGTTCGAGCGCGCTGTGCCGGTCCTCGTAGACGTCCTGTGTCTCGGGCATGCCGGCCGCGCGCAGCTTCTGCAGGGCGCCGCTGGCGGCACCGGCGAGACGGGCCTGCTGCCACACCTTGGCGGCGAGGCCGAGTGCGGCGGCCTCCTCGGCGTCGAGGGTGATGGGCGGCAGGCTGTTGCTGTCCCGGCGGGCGAGATAGCCGATGTCGCCGTCGAGGGACTCCACCGTCTCGATGACCAGGCCGAGTTCGCGCAAGTCGTCCTTGTCGCGCTCGAACATGCGGTTGAAGGAGTCGTCGGTCGAGGCCTCCATGTACGCCTCGATGGAACCGCGCAGCTCGCGCTTGCTCAGCGGCCGCCCCGTCCCGAGCAGACACAGCGCCAGGTTCATCAGCCGCTCGGCCTTGGCAATGGCCATCGACGCCCTTCACCTTCTTCTTATGGAGTGCCCTGTGCCCGTCGACCGTACCGCCCCGGGGTGTCCGGACAAAAGCGAGGGCCCACGCCTGCAGGCGTGGGCCCTCGTCGCACGGCGCGCGGCGCCGCGCGCACTCCGTCAGACCGCGACCAGGTCGCAGACGAAGATCAGCGTCTCACCCGGGGCGATGGCCCGGCCGGCGCCGCGGTCGCCGTACGCGAGGTGCGCCGGGATGGTCAGCTGGCGGCGGCCGCCGACCTTCATCCCCTGGATGCCGCGGTCCCAGCCCGCGATGACCTGGCCGGCGCCGAGCTTGAAGCCGAGCGGGGTGCCGCGGTTCCAGGAGGCGTCGAACTCCTCGCCGGTGGAGAAGGCCACGCCCACGTAGTGGACCTGGACCGTGTCGCCGGCCTTGGCCTGCGGGCCGTCGCCCTCCCAGATCTCCTTGATCTCCAGGTCGGCCGGCGGCTCGCCGCCCGGGAAGTCGATCTCGGGCTTCTCGATGCTCACGGAAGGTGCTCCTTGCGGTTCTACTTGTCGAGTGGGCCGGGACAGTCTCTCAGAACGTCCCGGCCGGGCCGTGCCGCCGGGGCGGCGCCTCAGGAGGAGGCGGACAGGATGTCGACGGTGAAGACCAGCGTCGACTTGGCCGGGATGCCCTGCTGCTCCTGGTCGCCGTAGGCCAGGTCCGGCGGGATCACCAGCAGCACACGGCTGCCGACCTTCTTGCCCTCCAGGCCCTGCTGCCAGCCCGGGATGACCTGCGCGAGCGGGAAGCTGACCGGAGCGCCGCCGCGGGCGTAGCTGCTGTCGAACTCCTTGCCGCCCTTCCACAGCACACCCTTGTAGGCGACCGCGAGGGTGTCCGTCTTCTTGACCGCCGGGCCGTCGCCCTCGATGACGTAGTTCGAGACGAGCTTGGTGGGCGCGGCCTTGTCGGGCACGGTCAGCGACGGGGCCTTGCCGTCGGTGTTGGTGCCGACCTTGGGCAGGTCGATGTTGTCCTGGGCGACCTCGGTGCCCTTGGCGGACGTCGGCAGCGTGGTCGACTTCAGGATGTCGACCACGAACACCAGCGTGGAGTTCGGCTTGATCTCGCCCTGGCCCTGGTCGCCGTAGCCCAGCTCCGGCGGGATCGACATCTCGACGCGGCTGCCGACCTTCTTGCCTTCGAGCCCCTGGTCCCAGCCCTTGATGACCTGTCCGGCCCCGAGCGTGAGATCGAAGGGCTGCTTCTTGTCGAAGCTGTTGTCGAACGGCTGGTCGGAGTCCCAGGTCTGGCCCAGGTAATTGACCTGGATCTGGTCGCCCTTCTTGAGCGTGGCGCCGTCGCCCTCGCTGATGACCTCGGTCTTCAGCTCCTTCGGCGGGTCGCCCTCGCCCTTGGCGAGCGTCGGCTTCTCGCCGAACGCGGCTCCGGCGGTGATGGCGGGCAGACCACCCTGGGAGGAGGCGGAGTCGGAGGCCTTTTGCTCGCTGCCGCACGCGACTGCCGACAACAGCAGCAGCGGGGCGACGATAAGGCCGGCAAGTCGGCGCACGTGTTCCTCAGATCTCTAACGGCACATTCGGGTCCGGGACACTCTAGGGCGTGCCCCGGGCCCCGCACGAGAAACGTACGGGGCCCGAGTGACGTTCCGGGATGCGTGTTACATACCGGCGATCAGCTTTTCCACCCGGTCGTCGACCGACCGGAAGGGGTCCTTGCAGAGCACGGTGCGCTGCGCCTGGTCGTTGAGCTTGAGGTGCACCCAGTCGACGGTGAAGTCCCGGCGCTGCTCCTGCGCCCGCCGGATGAAGTCGCCGCGCAGCCGGGCCCGGGTGGTCTGCGGGGGCACCGACTTGCCCTCGAAGATCTTGAGGTCGTTGCAGATGCGGGCGGCCTGGCCCTTGCGCTCCAGGAGGTAGTACAGCCCGCGCCGGCGGTGGATGTCGTGGTAGGCGAGGTCTATCTGCGCGACCCTCGGGTGGGACATGGTCATGTTGTTCTTGGCGCGGTACCGCTCGATGAGCTTGTACTTCATGACCCAGTCGATCTCGGTCCCGATGCGGTCGAGGTCCTCCGCCTCGATCGCGTCGAGCGTGCGGCCCCAGAGCTCCAGCACCTGGGCGACCGTGCCCGTGCGGATGCCGCGGCGGTCGACGAAGTCGACGGCCTTCTCGTAGTACTCGCGCTGGACCTCGAGCGCCGAGGCCTCCCGGCCACTGGCCAGGCGGACCTTGCGCTGGCCCGTTATGTCGTGGCTGACCTCGCGGATGGCCCGGATCGGGTTCTCCAGGGTGAGGTCGCGCATGACCGTGCCCGCCTCGATCATGCGCAGCACCAGGTCGGTGGCCCCGACCTTGAGCAGCATGGTCGTCTCGGACATGTTCGAGTCGCCGACGATGACATGGAGACGGCGGTAGCGCTCCGCGTCGGCGTGCGGCTCGTCACGGGTGTTGATGATCGGGCGCGAACGGGTGGTCGCCGAGCTGACGCCCTCCCAGATGTGCTCGGCGCGCTGGCTGACGCAGTACACCGCGCCGCGCGGGGTCTGGAGCACCTTGCCGGCGCCGCAGATCAGCTGCCGCGTCACCAGGAACGGAATGAGGATGTCGGCCAGCCGGGAGAACTCGCCGTGCCGGGCCACGAGATAGTTCTCGTGGCAGCCGTAGGAGTTTCCCGCCGAGTCGGTGTTGTTCTTGAAGAGATAGACGTCGCCCGCGATTCCCTCCTCGTGCAGGCGGCGTTCGGCGTCGACGAGCAGGCCCTCGAGAATGCGCTCGCCCGCCTTGTCGTGCGTGACCAGCTCGGTCACGTTGTCGCATTCCGGCGTTGCGTATTCCGGATGCGAACCCACGTCGAGGTACAGACGGGCGCCGTTCCGCAGAAAGACATTGCTGCTGCGGCCCCATGACACGACACGGCGGAAGAGGTAGCGCGCCACTTCGTCAGGTGACAGTCGGCGCTGTCCCCTGAACGTGCACGTGACGCCGTACTCGTTCTCCAGCCCGAAAATGCGGCGGTCCATGTCTGAACATTACGCCTCACGGCCTGAGCTGAAACCGGGTTGGGCGGCACCGTTTCGATCATTTTCCCCCGGGCCGTCCCCCGCGGGCCCGGCACCCTCCGCGGCGGGCGGACGGGACAGCACCCGCTGAGTGGCCGTCAGGACCAGCAGTGCGGCGAATCCCCCCGCGCCGGCGACGGCGAAGCCCCACGCGGTGCCGCCGCCCTCGACGGCGGGCCCGGCGACCCCGGTGCCGACCGCTGCGCCGACCCCGAAGGTGGTCACCAGCCACGAGAAGGCCTCGGTGACGGTGCCCCGCGGCGCGTGCCGGTCGACCACGATGAACGCGCAGGCGAGCGCCGGCGCCAGGAACACACCGGCGAGGACGGACAGGGCCGTCATCGCGGCCACCCCGGGGGTGAACGCCAGCGGCAGGTAGCCGAGGGCGAGCAGGGCGACGATCACCCGCAGCCGGCGCTCCGGTTCACCGGCCCAACTCCGCGCCCCGTACGCCAGGCCCCCCAGCAGCGCGCCCAGCCCCAGCGCGGCCATCAGCCAGCCGTACACCGACTCGCGGCCCAGGTCGTCCGCGTACGCCACCCCGGCCACCGTGATCGATCCGAGGGCGAGGCCGACGAAGAAGAACGCGCCGAGCAGGGCCAGCAGGCCCCCGGAGCGCAGCGCGCCCAGCCAGTGCGCCTCGCGCGGCGCCGAACGCCAGGCGCGGGAGGGTTCGGAGACCACCACGGACAGCGCGCCGAGCACACCGATGGCGTTGATCACCAGCAGCGCCGCCCCGGGCGAGGCGACGGCCACGATCAGCGTCACCAGCAGCGGGCCGAGCGTGAACAGGATCTCCTGGGCCACCGCGTCCATGGCGTAGGCCCGGTGGACCCGGTCCTGATGACCGAGCACATTCGGCCACAGTGCCCGCAGCCCGCCCTCCAGGGGCGGGGTGAAGAGCCCGGCCACGGTCACCGCGGCGTAGGCGACGGGCAGCGAGCCGGTCCCCGCGACCGCGAGCAGCAGCATGCCGAGGCCCGACACGACCGCCGCGGGCAGCTGGACCCGGGGCTGGCCGTAGAGGTCGACGGCGCGCCCGAGGAGCGGCTGACCCACGGCGGTGGCGAGCCCGTAGACGGCGGCCAGGAGGCCGGCCAGCGTGTAGCTGCCGCCCTCGGCGCGGACGAAGAGCACGATCGCGATGTGCGCGGTGGCGTTGGGCAGCCTGCCGACGAGCGTGCCCGCCAGCAGGCGCGCGGCATGCGGTGCCTTGAGGATGTCCGCGTACCCGGCGGCCATACCGCTCCCCCTCTCCCCCGGCCCCGCCGAGGTTTTACGTATAACCTGATGCTCCATACGTACCATGACCACAGTCCGGGGGTCCACCGAGCCGCCGCCCCGGACGGGTCACATCCCGCGCGGCCGAGAACGGGCATCCATGGCACCCCCCACCCCCCGCCCCGTTCCCGCGGCCGCCCGGCCCACCAGCAAGGACGTCGCCCGCGCCGCGGGGGTCTCGCAGGCCACCGTCTCCCTCGTGCTGGGCGGGAAATGGCGCGGCCGGGTCGGCGAGCGGACGGCTGCCCTGGTCCGCGAGACCGCCCGCGACCTCGGTTACCGGCCGAACCTGGCCGCCCGCAACCTGCGCCTCGGCCGCACCAGGACGGCCCTGCTGGTCGTCCCCGCCCTCACCAACGAGTTCTTCGCCCGCGTCTACACCGGCGCCTCCGCCGTCGCCGAGCGGCACGGCTTCGGCGTCGTCCTCTACCCGTCCCCCGACGGGACCGGGCCCGCCCGGGACCCCTTCGCCTCCGCCAGCGCCGCACTCGACGGCGTGATCGCCTCCTCGATGGCCGCCGGAGCCCTCAGCGCCATCCGCGGGGCCGACCTCCCCCTGGTCATGCTCGACAGCGACCCCGCGGAACCGGGCGTCGCCGCCCATGTCCACATCGACGTCGCCGACGGGATGCGCCAGGTCGCCGGCCATCTGATCGCCCTCGGCCACCGGCGCATCGTCCATCTCGCGTCCGCCGTCGCCTCGTGGACCTTCGACGCCCGCGCCGAGGCGCTCCGCACCGCCGTCACCGCGGCCCCCGGGGTGGAGCTGCGCACCGTCACCGCGGCCCTGGACGTCCGCGCGGGCCTGGCGGCCGCCGAGGCCGCCCTCACCGCCCCGGGGCCCCGGCCCACCGCGCTGCTCTGCGACGACGACGTCCTGGCCGCCGGGGCGTGCAAGGCGGCCCGCCGGCTCGGTCTGCGCGTGCCCGCCGACGTGTCCGTGACGGGATTCGACGACCTGGCCCTCGCCACCGCCCTCGAACCGGAACTCACCACCGTCCGGCTCCCGGCCGAGCGCACCGGGGAACGCGGCATGACCGCTCTGCTCGCCGTCCTCGACGACCGCCCGCACCCGCAGGACAGCCTCCCCGCCGAGCTCGTCGTCCGCGGCTCCAGCGCCCCGCCGCCGCGCGACTGAGCGAACGGACGAGTGCCCCCCGGCCGCCGTGGCGGCCGGGGGGCACTCGTCTGCGTCGTGCGAGGGCTACTCCTCGCCGTCGGAGGCGTCGTCCGCCTCGTCCGACGGAGCGTCCGTCGGCGCCGTGGCAGCCTCCTCGGCGCCCAGCAGACGCGCGAGCTG
The DNA here is from genome assembly GCF_008042045.1 of Streptomyces sp. T39. Lineage (GTDB taxonomy): Bacteria > Actinomycetota > Actinomycetes > Streptomycetales > Streptomycetaceae > Streptomyces. The sequence goes on along the minus strand of NZ_RDBP01000037.1, from coordinate 717,372 downwards.
CCGGCCCACGATCCGCTTGAACTTCCGCTGCTGCGGTCGCGTCCGGTCCAGGACCGCCACCTCCAGCCGGTCGGCCGGGATCTCCCGGTCGTTGCCGTTGGCCTGGCTGGACAGCGCCTGCACGGCCAGCTTCAGGGCCTCGGCCAGCGACATCCCGTCGCGGTGGCGCTGGTCGAGGTAGCCGCTGATCTGCTCCGCGTTGCCGCCCACCGCGACCGAGCCGTGCTCGTCCACGATGGAACCGTCGTGCGGCAGGCGGTAGATCTGGTCGCCCTCGGGCGCGTCGCCGACCTCGGCGACCACCAGCTCCACCTCGTACGGCTTCTCACCGGCACTGGAGAAGATCGTGCCCAGCGTCTGCGCGTAGACGTTGGCGAGACCACGGGCGGTCACGTCGTCGCGGTCGTAGGTGTATCCGCGGAGGTCCGCGTACCGCACACCGCCGATGCGCAGGTTCTCGTACTCGTTGTACTTGCCGGCCGCGGCGAACCCGATCCGGTCGTAGATCTCACTGAACTTGTGCAGGGCGCGGGACGGGTTCTCGCCGACGAAGACGATGCCGTCGGCGTACTGGAGGACAACAAGGCTGCGACCACGGGCGATACCCTTGCGGGCGTATTCCGCCCGGTCGGCCATCGCCTGCTGAGGTGAGACATAGAACGGCGTCGACACCGGCTATCCGTCCCTTTCTGTCGAAGGCGAAAACATCATCAGAGCAACGCGGCACGCGGTCCGTCGGGCTGGGCGAGCCGGCGCTCCAGGATCGCGCGCGCGATCCCGGACGACTCCTCGTCCGTCAGCCTGCGGTACCCCTCGTCCGTGATGACCGTGACGATCGGATAGATACGCCGCGCGACATCCGGTCCGCCCGTCGCGGAGTCGTCGTCGGCGGCGTCGTACAGCGCCTGGACGACCAGCGTCGTCGCCTCCTCCTCGGTGAGGTCGTCGCGGTAGAGCTTCTTCATCGCTCCCCGCGCGAAGATCGACCCCGACCCGGTCGCGGCGTACCCCTGCTCCTCGGAGCGGCCGCCCGTGACGTCGTAGGAGAAGATCCGGCCCTTCTCGCGGTCCACGTCGTAACCGGCGAAGAGCGGGACCACGGCCAGGCCCTGCATGGCCATGCCGAGATTGCTCCGGATCATCGTCGACAGGCGGTTCGCCTTGCCCTCCAGCGACAGCTGGACGCCCTCGACCTTCTCGAAGTGCTCCAGCTCCAGCTGGAAGAGCTTCACCATCTCCACGGCGAGGCCCGCGGTGCCGGCGATGCCCACCGCCGAGTACTCGTCGGCCGGGAAGACCTTCTCGATGTCCCGCTGGGCGATCATGTTGCCCATCGTGGCGCGCCGGTCACCCGCGAGCACCACGCCCCCGGGGAAGGTGGTCGCCACGATCGTCGTGCCGTGCGGCGCCTCGATCGCGCCCTGCACGGGCGGCAGGGCACGGTTGCCGGGAAGCAGATCGGGCGAGTGCGCGCCCAGGAAGTCCATGAACGACGACGATCCCGGCGTCAGGAAGGCAGCTGGTAGACGCCCGGTGCTACGAGTGTTGGCTTCCACGCGTTTCCCTCCAGGTATGCGACGGCCCGACGCAGGGTGTCGGGATCGTCCCCCAACGTGCCGATGGCCGAATTGCAGTTGAAGCACATGACGTCACGGACCCTACCCGTCTCGTGACGGTGATCCACATGAACGGGACAAGCGGTCCCGGCGGATCCCGGAAGTGCCGGCGGCGGCCCCTCGCCACCCGCGCGGGGGCGGCCCGCGGCGGACCGGTACGCCCGGGCACCCGCGCCACGGCCAGTCCGCCGCCCGTGGGTGCTGTGCACGCCACGGCGAAGCGCCGTGGCGTGCACAGCGCCTCAGCCGGACGCCCCGCCTTCACTCCGAAGGGATGCTCACTCTCCGCCCTTCTGGACGAAGGAGCGCACGAAGTCCTCGGCGTTCTCCTCCAGGACGTCGTCGATCTCGTCCAGGACGGAGTCGACGTCGTCCGACAGCTTCTCCTGGCGCTCCTTGAGGTCCTCGGCAGCCTGCGCGTCCTGCGCCTGCTCCTCGACGTCCTCCGTGGAACGCGTGGCCTTCTGCTGTCCGCCGCCGGTGTCCTTGGTCGCCATCCACCTCACCCCGCTTCGGTTCGACGTATCTGATCAGACCCTACAAGCCGGGTCCGACATCGGCCCCGGCTCCTGCTCGGCGTCCGGGACCTGCCTTCATGATTCCCGGACGGGAGCCGTTTCAGCCCCCTGACAGGACCTTCAGCAGGTCCTCCGCGGTGCGGCAGCGGTCCAGGAGCTCCTTGACGTGGTTACGGGTGCCCCGCAGCGGCTCCAGCGTGGGAACGCGTTGCAGGGAGTCACGGCCCGGGAGATCGAAGATCACCGAGTCCCAGGAGGCGGCGGCCACGTCGTCGGCGAACTGCTCCAGGCAGCGGCCCCGGAAGTAGGCGCGGGTGTCCTCCGGAGGCTTGGCCTCGGCCCGCTCGACGTCCCGCTCGTCCAGCAGGCGCTTGATCCTGCCGCGGGCCGCCAGCCGGTTGTAGAGGCCCTTCTCGGGGCGTACGTCTGCGTACTGGAGGTCCACCAGGTGGAGCCGGGCGGCGTCCCAGCCGAGGCCGTCACGGCGCCGGTAGCCCTCCATGAGCTCCTTCTTGGCGACCCAGTCGAGCTCGCCCGCCAGGCTCATCGGATCGGTCTCCAGGCGGTTCAGGGTGTCCTCCCAGCGCGCGAGGACGTCCTTGGTCTGCTCGTCCGCGTCCGCCCCGTAGCGCTCCTCGACGTACTTGCGGGCGAGCTCGAAGTACTCCATCTGGAGCTGCACGGCGGTGAGCGTGCGGCCGCTGCGGAGGCTGACGAGGTGCTGGAGGTCCGGGTCGTGCGAGACCTGGTGCAGGGTGCGCACGGGCTGCTCGACGGCGAGGTCGACGGTGATGAAGCCGTCCTCGATCATCGACAGGACCAGCGCCGTGGTGCCCAGCTTGAGGTAGGTGGAGATCTCCGAGAGGTTGGCGTCGCCGATGATCACATGGAGGCGCCGGTACTTCTCGGCGTCGGAGTGGGGCTCGTCGCGGGTGTTGATGATGGGCCGCTTGAGCGTGGTCTCCAGGCCGACCTCGACCTCGAAGTAGTCGGCGCGCTGGCTGATCTGGAAGCCGTGGTCGTGGCCGTCCTGGCCGATGCCCACACGGCCCGCGCCGGTGACGACCTGGCGGGAGACGAAGAAGGGCGTCAGGTGCCGCACGATGTCCGAGAAGGGGGTCTCCCGCTTCATCAGGTAGTTCTCGTGGGTCCCGTAGGACGCGCCCTTGTTGTCGGTGTTGTTCTTGTACAGATGGATGGGCTGCGCACCGGGCAGCTGCGCCGCCCGCTCGGCGGCCTCGGCCATGATGCGTTCGCCGGCCTTGTCCCACAGGACGGCGTCCAGGGGGTTGGTGACCTCCGGCGAGCTGTACTCGGGGTGGGCGTGGTCGACGTAGAGCCGCGCACCGTTGGTGAGGATGACATTGGCGAGGCCGATGTCCTCGTCGGTGAGCTGGCTGGAGTCGGCGGCCTCACGGGCGAGGTCGAAGCCGCGGGCGTCCCGCAGCGGGTTCTCCTCCTCGAAGTCCCAGCGGGCGCGGCGCGCCCGGTGCATCGCCGCCGCGTAGGCGTTGACGATCTGGGACGAGGTGAGCATGGCATTGGCGTTCGGGTGGCCGGGGACGGAGATCCCGTACTCCGTCTCGATGCCCATTACTCGCCGTACGGTCATGCGGCCCTCCTTGCCCGGCGGCGCTCCCTGTGGGGTGGCGCTGAATACCGCTGCTTTCCGGTGCGCGTGCGGTGTCCTTCCCCGTAATGCGCGACTCGGCGATACCGGAGAGCCTATTGCGCCGCTGCTCGGGTGGGGAGATCGATTGCGTCATTGCTGTGCTGTGGCCGTACCTGTCCGGAAAGCAACCGGCTGCGGATGCAGCATGTCCTTCTGCCGTGGCAGTGGACGGGCATCCGCAGCCGGTGTGCCTCTTTACAGGTACTGACCGGTGTTGGCCACCGTGTCGATGGACCGGCCGGTGTCCGCGCCTTGCTTTCCGGTGACGAGCGTGCGGATGAACACGATCCGCTCGCCCTTCTTTCCGGAGATGCGGGCCCAGTCGTCCGGGTTGGTGGTGTTGGGCAGGTCCTCGTTCTCCTTGAACTCGTCCACGCAAGCCTGGAGGAGGTGGGAGACCCTGAGGCCCTTCTGGTTGTGGTCGAGGAATGCCTTGATGGCCATCTTCTTGGCCCGGTCGACGATGTTCTGGATCATCGCGCCGGAGTTGAAGTCCTTGAAGTAGAGGACTTCCTTGTCGCCGTTGGCGTACGTGACCTCGAGGAAGCGGTTCTCCTCGGATTCGGCGTACATCTGTTCCACGACCGACTGGATCATGGCGTGGGCCGCCGCGTCCTTGGAGCCGCTGTGCTCGCCGAGGTCGTCGGCGTGCAGCGGCAGGGACGGGGTCAGGTACTTGGCGAAGATGTCCTTCGCGGCCTCCGCGTCCGGACGCTCGATCTTGATCTTGACGTCGAGCCGGCCGGGCCGCAGGATCGCCGGGTCGATCATGTCCTCGCGGTTGGAGGCGCCGATCACGATCACGTTCTCCAGGCCCTCGACGCCGTCGATCTCGGCGAGGAGCTGGGGAACGATGGTGTTCTCCACGTCGGAGCTGACACCGGAGCCGCGGGTGCGGAAGAGGGACTCCATCTCGTCGAAGAAGACGATGACGGGTGTGCCCTCGCTGGCCTTCTCACGGGCCCGCTGGAAGACGAGGCGGATGTGCCGCTCCGTCTCGCCGACGTACTTGTTGAGGAGCTCGGGTCCCTTGATGTTGAGGAAGTAGCTCTTCCCCTGGGGGCGCCCGGTGACCTCGGCGACCTTCTTGGCAAGGGAGTTGGCGACGGCCTTGGCGATGAGCGTCTTGCCGCAGCCGGGCGGGCCGTAGAGCAGGATGCCCTTCGGCGGCCGCAGTTCGTGCTCCTTGAAGAGGTCGGGGTGGAGGTACGGGAGCTCGACCGCGTCGCGGATCATCTCGATCTGGCCGCCGAGGCCGCCGATCTTGTCGTAGTCGACGTCCGGGACCTCTTCGAGGACCAGTTCCTCGACCTCGCTCTTCGGGATGACCTCGTAGACGTATCCCGAGCGCGGTTCGAGCAGCAGGGCGTCGCCGGGACGGATGGTGATGTCCAGCAGCGGCTCGGCGAGCCGCACCACCCGCTCCTCGTCGGTGTGCCCGATGACCAGGGCGCGCTCGCCGTCCTCCAGGATCTCCTTGAGGGTGACGATGTCCCCGGCGCGCTCGTACTCCATGGCCTCGACCACGTTGAGCGCTTCGTTGAGCATGACTTCCTGGCCGCGCCGGAGCTCTTCGGGCTCGACGCTGGGGCTGACGTTCACCCGGAGCTTGCGGCCCCCGGTGAAGATGTCGCAGGTGCCGTCCTCGTTGGCCTGGAGGAAGACGCCGAAGCCCGCGGGGGGCTGTGCGAGGCGGTCGACCTCTTCCTTGAGTGCCACGATCTGGTCGCGGGCCTCACGGAGTGTGTTCGCGAGCCGCTCGTTCTGCGCGGACACGCCGGCCAGGTTCGTCTGAAGCTCGACGATCCGCTCCTCGAGAATCCTCGTATGACGCGGAGAGTCGGCGAGCTTGCGGCGCAGGACGGCGATTTCCTGCTCGAGATAGGCAACCTGGCCGGCGGGGTCTTCAGACCCTCGCCCCGGCCGGATGCCGCGGTTGATGTCGTCGTCGTGGGCTGCCACGGTCCTCACCTCCTCCAAGGGGAGCTGGACGCTTCCTGACCCTACCTGTGTGGGTGGTGATTGAAACCCCTAGATCACAAAGACGGAAGGGGTGTGTCCGATCTTCACCCTTGCGCTCTCCCTCGTGCCCAGGGAATACCCACTGGATACCCACCCGGCAACATCGGAAAGCGGTCGGTTGTATCGTCGAAGCGTTCAACACCCGTCAGGGCTGGCACGACTTGCTTCGTTCAGCTGCGCCGACGAAGGAAACGGCAGGAGATATGACCGTGCAGCACGAGGTTCCCACCGAGGGTGCCGGCGAGGCGCTCGAGGTCTGGATCGACCAGGACCTGTGCACCGGCGACGGTATCTGCGCGCAGTACGCGCCCGAGGTCTTCGAGCTCGACATCGACGGTCTCGCCTACGTGAAGTCCGCGGACGACGAGCTGCTCCAGGAGCCGGGCGCCACCGCGCCGGTGCCGCTGCCGCTGCTCACGGACGTGGTGGACTCCGCCAAGGAGTGCCCCGGCGACTGCATCCACGTACGCCGCGTCTCGGACAGGGTCGAGGTCTACGGCCCCGACGCCGGGTGACGCCTCAGACACCCAGCGCGGCGGTGTCGTCGGAGCGGACGAACGCGCCCCCGCGCCACTGCCACTTGACCTGCTCCCGGATGTCCGGGCAGCAGCCGGGCACGTCCGGGGACGAGTAGCCGAGCAGCGTGGCGGTGACCGTGCGGTCACGCACGGCGAGCGCGCCGGCGCTGAACTTCTCCGAGGGTTCCACGAGGGTCGCGACCAGCCGGGGCGTGCCGTCGCGCCCGTTGGCGAGGACGTAGACGCCGTGTGGCGGGGTGCCCGAGCCGGCGTCGCAGCGGGCCGCCGCGACGGTTTCCGCGCCGCCGTCTCCGTCGAGGTCGCCGGTGGCCTCGGCGGTGACCACGTACTCCAGGCCGCCGCACTCCAGGGGCAGGTCCACGGCCGCGGGGTCGGGGGCGGCCGCCGCGGGAGCGGGTGCGGGTGCGGCGGGCGTGGCCCGTGAGGCGGTGCCGCTCTGGGTCGCGGTGGCGGCGTCGGGCTGGAGGAATCCGGCGGCCGTGGACCTGCCCCTGGAGTGCGGCGGCCTGGAGTACGTGGTCACCGCCGAGGCCACCGGCGACCTCGACGGAGACGGCGGCGCGGAAACCGTCGCGGCGGCCCGCTGCGACGCCGGCTCGGGCACCCCGCCACACGGCGTCTACGCGCCAAGGGCGCCTACGGCGAGGACTACGAGGGCCCCAACAAGGGCTGAGCGCCCCCGCAACACGACCAAGGGCTGAGCGCCCCCGCAACACGACCGCGCCGCCGGGCGGCGGCGCCCTTCTCTTGCTCCGGGGCGGGGGTGGCCAGCATCGTGCCACACGTCACACGCTCAGGGAACAGGGGGGTGGGTGACATCCCGGTGACGATGCGCCCCGCCCCGGAGCAAGAGAAGGGCGCCGCCGCCCAGTTCCCCCGGTCGCGGGGGAACTGGGCGGCGGCGCGGTCGTGTTGCGGGGGCGCTCAGCCCTTGTTGGGGCCCTCGTAGTCCTCGCCGTAGGCGCCCTTGGCGGGGCGGCGGCGGCGCATGGGGGGCTCCACGCCGTCGGCGAGACGGCGGGCGGTCACCAGGAATCCGGTGTGCCCGATCATCCGGTGGTCCGGGCGCACGGCCAGTCCTTCGACGTGCCAGTTGCGGATCATCGACTCCCAGGGCTGCGGCTCGGCGAAGCAGCCGATCTCGCGGATGGACTCCACGGTCCGGGCGAGCTGGGTGGTGGTGGCCACGTAGCAGCACAGGATGCCGCCGGGGACCAGGGCCTTGGAGACGGCCTCAAGGCACTCCCAGGGCGCGAGCATGTCGAGGATCACGCGGTCGACGTCGGTGTCGCTCAGGTTGTCCTGAAGGTCGCCGACGGTGAGCTGCCAGGCCGGGTGGGGGCCGCCGAAGTAGCGTTCCACGTTGGCCTGCGCGATCTCGGCGAAGTCCTCGCGGCGCTCGTAGGAGTGCAGCATGCCGTGGTCGCCGATGGCGCGCAGCAGGAAGCTGCTCAGGGAGCCGGAGCCGACACCGGCCTCCACGACGCGCGCGCCGGGGAAGATGTCGGCGAAGGCGAGGATCTGCCCCGCGTCCTTGGGGTAGACCACGGCGGCACCGCGGGGCATGGACAGGACGTAGTCGGGGAGCAGGGGGCGCAGCGCGAGGTAGGCGACGTTTCCCGTGGTACGGACAACACTGCCCTCGGGAGCGCCGATCAGCTCGTCGTGCGGGAAGGAACCCTTGTGGGTGTGGAAGTTCTTCCCGGCTTCGAGCGTGAACGTGTAGTGGCGTCCCTTGGGGTCGGTGAGCTGGACCTGGTCCCCGACCTTGAAGGGCCCGCGACGGCGGGCGGCACCGGTCGGTTCGGACATGTGACCAGCCTACCGGCCTGACGGTGGCCCCCCGACCACGGGCGGGGCACCGGCGGCCGCGTACGGGCCGCCCGTGCGGGGCGGGTGCGCCGCCGGGCGCGGGGCGGCCGTCAGGCGGGGGGTGTGCTGCCGGGGCGGGCCATGGCGGCGACGAAGGCGCGTTCGACGTCGGCGGTCGACAGGACGCCGTAGATCTCGCCGGTCTCCTCGACGACCAGGTACTCCGTGGCGGGGGCCGCCCGCAGCCGGTCGAGCAGGGCTTCGCCGGCCAGTTCGGCGGGGACCTTCATGCCGTCGGTGAGGTCCTGGGCGAGGCCGCTGACGGCGACCCAGGGGCGGCGGTGCTCGGGGACGCCGACGATGGCGGCCTCCCGGACGATGCCGGTCGGTTCGCCCTGGCCGTCGACGACGACGAGGGCGCGGGCCCCGGCCTCGTTGGCGCGCCGCAGCGCCTCGGAGAGGGGGGTGGTGGATTCCACGGGCACCGCGCGGCGGGTGAGGGCGCGGGCGGCGAGTTCCGGCAGGTGCTCACGCAGCCGGGCCATGCGCAGGCTGTTGCCCGCGCCGGTCCAGATGATGGCGGCGAGGATCGCGGCGAGCAGGGCGTCGGTGACGGTCTCCATGCCGCCGATGTCCTCGGTGGCGTTGCCGAGGGCGCCGGTGTGGGTGAGCAGCGGCAGGCCGATGAGGACGGCGACGGCGAGCGCGCGGCCGACCCAGGCGGCGGCGATGGTGCCCGTCATGGGCTTGCCGCTGATCTTCCAGACGACGGCGCGGAGCATCCGGCCGCCGTCGAGCGGCAGGCCGGGCAGGAGGTTGAAGGCCGCGACGATGAGGTTGGAGATCATCAGTCCGGCGAGCAGCACGCCGGGGACCGTGCCGGGGTCGACGGCCGTCAGCGCGAGGTAGAAGACGCCGGCGAGGACGAGCGAGAGCAGCGGCCCGACGAAGGCGAGGACGAACTCGCGGCCGGGCGTCTCGGTCTCCTTCTCGATCTCGGAGACCCCGCCGAAGAACTGGAGCTGGATGCGCCGGACCGGCAGCTTGAAGCGCAGGGCGGCGACGGTGTGGGCCAGCTCGTGGACGAGGACGGAGGCGTAGAAGGCCACGGCGAAGAAGAGGGAGACCAGGTAGCGGGCGCCGCCCAGCTCGGGCAGGACCCGGTCGAGCTGGCCGCCGAAGACCCAGGTGATCAGGGCCGCGACGACGAACCAGCTGGGGGCGACGTAGACGGGCACGCCGAAGGGACGGCCCATGAGGAGGCCGCCGCCCGGCCCGGAACGGCGCTTTGCGGCGGGGGTGCCGGAGCCGGTCGCTCCCGCGCCGGAGCCCGACCGGTCGCGCTCACCGCTGGTGTCGTCCTCTTTCACGGGGTCCTTTCGTCGCCGGGCCGTTGGCCGGTGCCGCTCGCCGGCCCGCCCGTGTGCGGGGTCTGCCGTCGATGGTATGCCGATCGCTGTCGGTGCCGGGCCGTAGGGTCTGAGTCATGAGTACGAGTCAGCCGCCCGCGGACGGGTCCTCCGCCGTGGCCGCGGAGCCCACGTCGCTGTCGCCCTCCCGGGCCGGCGACTTCATGCAGTGTCCCCTGCTGTACCGCTTCCGTGTGATCGACAGACTGCCCGAGAAGCCGAGCGAGGCGGCGACGCGGGGCACGCTGGTGCACGCCGTCCTCGAGCGGCTCTTCGACGATCCGGCCGCCGAGCGGACGGTGCCGCGGGCGAAGGCGATGATCCCTGGCCAGTGGGACAGGCTCCTGGAGGCGCGCCCGGAGCTCGGCGGGCTGTTCGGCGAGGACGGCGGCGAGGAGCGGCTGGCGCGCTGGATGGGCGAGGCCGAGCAGCTGGTGGAGCGGTGGTTCTCGCTGGAGGACCCGACCCGGCTGGAGCCGGCGGAGCGCGAGATGTTCGTCGAGACGGAGCTGCCGTCCGGGCTGCGGCTGCGCGGGGTGATCGACCGGGTGGACATCGCGCCCACGGGCGAGGTCCGCATCGTGGACTACAAGACGGGCAAGGCGCCGCGCCCCGAGTACAGCGAGGGCGCGCTCTTCCAGATGAAGTTCTACGCGCTGGTGATCTGGCGGCTGAAGAAGGTCCTGCCGCGCCGCCTCCAGCTGGTGTACCTGGGCAGCGGTGACGTGCTGACGTACGACCCGCAGCAGGCGGATCTGGAGCGCACGGAGCGCAAGCTGCTGGCGCTGTGGGAGGCGATCCGGGAGGCGACGAGGACGGGCGACTGGCGGCCGCGGCCGACGAAGCTGTGCGGCTGGTGCGACCACCAGGCGGTCTGTCCCGAATTCGGCGGCACTCCCCCGGTTTATCCGCTGATCGTTTCCCCGGCGGCGTCCGGGGAGGATGGGCAGGGCAGAATGGGCCCGGTCTAGCGAAGGAGTGCCCGTGGCGATCCGCGTCCTACTGGTCGACGACCAGCCACTGCTGCGTACCGGTTTCCGCATGATCCTCGAGGCGGAGCAGGACATCGCGGTGGTCGGCGAGGCCGGGGACGGCCTCCAGGCCCTCGATCAGGTGCGTGCCCTGCAGCCCGATGTGGTGCTGATGGACATCCGGATGCCGCGGATGGACGGCGTCGAGGCGACGCGGCAGATCACCGGTCCCGGCCGCGACGGTCCGGCGAAGGTGCTGGTGCTGACGACGTTCGATCTCGACGAGTACGTGGTGGAGGCGCTGCGCGCGGGTGCGAGCGGCTTCCTGCTGAAGGACGCGCCCGCCAACGAGCTGGTGCAGGCGATCCGCGTGGTCGCCGCGGGCGAGGCGATGCTCGCGCCCAGCGTGACGCGGCGGCTGCTCGACAAGTACGCGGATCATCTCCCGTCGGGCGACGAGCCCGTCCCGGACGCGCTGAACACGCTGACCGACCGCGAGGTCGAGGTGCTGAAGCTCGTGGCGCGCGGCCTGTCCAACGCGGAGATCGCTGCCGACCTGTTCGTGAGCGAGACCACGGTGAAGACCCACGTGGGCCATGTGCTGACCAAGCTCGGCCTGCGGGACCGGGTGCAGGCCGCGGTGTACGCGTACGAGAGCGGTCTGGTGCGCCCCGGGGCCCAGTGACCCGGGCCACGGCGAAGGGCCGGGGGCCCGGCGGGGCGTGAGCCGCCGCCGGGCCCCCGGCCCTTGTGCTTCCCTTCGGCCGCCCCGGTCAGGGGCGGCCGGTGTCACGGGTCAGGAGCCGCCGCCGCGGGAGAGCTCCCACAGCTGGAGGTCGGAGCTGGCGTTGAGGGTCCACTCGATGCCGGTGATGTCGTCGCGGGAGGCGACGTACTGCTTGCCCTGCCACAGGGGCAGGAACGGCACGTCCTCGGCGACGATGTCCTGGATCTTCTTGAAGGCCGGGGACGCGGCGGTGCGGTCGGCCTCGCGGCGGGACTGCGGGATGAGGTTGCGCGCCTCGGTGCTGACGTAGGGCGAGTTGAGGAAGTTGCCCTCGTCGAGGAACGGCGCGGTGTAGTTGTCCGGGTCCGGGAAGTCGGGGAACCAGCCGAGGCCGTAGACGGCGTAGTCGCCGCGCTTCTGGGCGGGGCGGAACTCGGACCACTCGGTGCCCTTGACGCTCACCTCGAAGAGCTTGGTGGCGTTGAGCTGGTCGCGGAGGGTCTCGAACTCCTTGGCGGTGCCCTCGCCGTAGTGGTCGGTGGTGTAGTTCAGTTCCAGCCGGACGGGGGTGTCGATGCCCGCGTCCTCCAGGATGGCCGCCGCCTTCCGGGTGCTGGGCTCGCCGTACTTGTTGTAGAACGAGTTGGTGTGGGCGGCGATGCTCGTCGGGATGAGCGAGTAGAGCGGTTCGGCCGTGGAGCCGTAGACCTGGCCGGCGATCTGTCCGCGGTCGACGACGGCGGCCATGGCCTGGCGGACGGCCTTGTTCTTCACCGACGGGTCGGTGGTGTCGAAGGCGAGGTAGCGGATCTCCAGGCCGGGAACCTCGGTGAGGGTGATGCCCTCCTTCGGGTTCTCGGAGAGGTCCTTGATCTGCTCGGGGGACATCGCGCGGGTCATCACGTCGATGTCGCCGGCCTCCAGGGCCTTGCCCATGGCGGCGGCGTCCTCGAAGGAGCGCAGCTCGACCTTGTCGTTGTGGAGCTTGATGTCGCCCTTGTAGGACTCGTTCCTGCTGAAGACGACCTTGGTGATCTGGTCCCCGTCGGTCTCGGTCTCCATGGTGTACGGGCCGCTGCCGTCGACGGCGAAGCCCTCGCGGAGCTTCTTGGCGTCGTAGTTCTTGGGGCTGACGATGCCGGCGACGGGCGTCGAGAGCTTGTAGGGGAACGTGGCGTCGGGCGTGGAGAGGTGGAAGACCACCTCGTCGTCGCCCTTGGTCTCGATGGTGTCGATGTTCGCCAGCAGGGCGGCGGTGCCGTTGTCGGCATCGATGTCGAGGACGCGCTGGAGGGAGAACTTGACGTCGTTCGCCGTCACGGGGGTGCCGTCGGCGAAGGAGAGGCCGCTGCGCAGCTTGCAGCGGTAGCTCTCGCTGGCGTTGTCCGTGAACGAGCACGACTCGGCCGCGTCCGGGACGGGCTCGCCGCCGCCGCGGGGGGCGTGCATCAGCGTCTGGACGGTCTGGCGCAGGACGTTCCACGCACCGGTGTCGTAGGCGTAGGCCGGGTCCAGCGGGGCGGGGGATTCGGCGCTCGCGGCGAACTGGTCCGTGGTGCCCACGACGATGGCGTCCCCACCGCCCGACCCGCCGTCCGTGCTGCCGCAGGCGACGAGCACGGGCGCGAGCAGGCCGATCATGGCCAGCGGCACCAAGGTCTTACGGTTCATCCTGGACGTTCTCCCTCATCCAACCGGCTCTGGGATTCAGCGGTGTGTGTACACGTCACTACGCCGCTTCCACCCGGTCGGGGTGGCGCGATCGGCTGGTTGTACAGAGCGATCGGTCCTGTGTTTCCGAGGGTGTGATGACCGTCGGTTCATCTCGGTGAGGCGGCGGAGTTCCCGGCGACGACATTAGTCCCAGGGGCCAGGAAAGCGTGAACGGGCCCGAGTTGGGGGGTATTCGCTGAGTGATCACGAATGCCTGCGCGCGGCCCTTCAGAGGGTGGATGATTCATCCGCGTCCGCCGCAAAACGGGCATGCGACGACCCCCTGTCCGCCGTCGAGGGCAGGTAGGGGGCCTTCGAGCGGCCTCTCGGGATGCACACGCAGTGACGAAGGTCACGCGCCGGAACACCTTGTCGATTACCGATCGGTAATCCGGATGGTGACGGAAACTACATGGTCCGCTGCCCTGAGTTTCCCGGCGTATTCGCGATGCACGGACCGTACATGTATCAGTGCGGGGCGGTGATCAGGGTGCGCAGGAAAAGCAGGTCGACTTCTTCGAGCGAGGACACGACCATGCGCCCGGCCGCCGGCTGGATCGGCGCCACGGACGGCACCGCCACGACCCGGCAGCCCGCCGCCTCGGCGGCCGCCACCCCGGTCGCGGTGTCCTCGACGACCGCGCAGCGCGCCGGGTCGGCGCCGAGGCCCCGGGCGGCCAGCAGGTAGGGGTCGGGGTGCGGTTTGGTGCGCGGCACCTCGTCGCCGGCCACCGAGAGGTGGAAGTGGTGGCGCCCGAGGGAGTCCAGGATCCGCTCGATGATGCGCCGGTGGGAGGCGGAGACGAGTGCCGTGGGCACGTTGTGCCGGGCCAGCTCGGCGAGCAGCCGCTGGGCGCCGGGCATCAGCGGGACGCCGCGGCCGATGCGCTCCTCGAACTTGTCGTTCAGCAGCACGCTGAGCTCGGCGAGGGTGATGTCGGCGCCGGTGGCCTCGATCAGGTAGCCGGCGCTGCGGGTCATCGGTCCCCCGACGACGACGTCACGCCAGGACTCGTCCAGCCGGTGCCCGAGGTCGGCGAAGACCTCCACCTCGGCGTCCCACCAGAAGCCCTCGGTGTCGACGAGAGTCCCGTCCATGTCGAGGAAGACGGCCTGGAGGGCCGCCCCGTCGGCCGAACGGGCAAGGGACGCGGTGACCGTGCTGGTCATAGGCACACCTCCGGAAGGGACGAGAAGGCCGGCCACCCTTCCCGCGGCTCTCCGCGGTGACAGGTGACCGGCCTGCACTGGACCGACCAGTCTACGCCGCACGGATCACCGTGCGTTGAAATACTTCGCCTCGGGGTGGTGGATCACGATCGCGTCGGTGGACTGCTCGGGGTGCAGCTGGAACTCCTCGGAGAGCTGCACGCCGATCCGCTCGGGCTCCAGCAGGGCGGCGATCTTCGCCCGGTCCTCCAGGTCCGGGCACGCCCCGTAGCCGAGCGAGAACCGTGCGCCGCGGTACTTCAGCGCGAACATGTCCTCGACGTCCGCCGGGTCCTCGCCACCGAATCCGAGCTCGGAGCGCACCCGGGCGTGCCAGTACTCGGCGAGGGCCTCGGCGAGCTGGACGGACAGGCCGTGCAGCTCCAGGTAGTCGCGGTAGGAGTCGGCCTCGAAGAGCTTGGCGGTCGCCTCGCCGATCCGGGAGCCGACGGTGACGACCTGCAGCCCGACCACGTCGGTCTCGCCCGACTCCTCCGGCCGGAAGAAGTCCGCGAGGCACAGCCGGCGGCCGCGGCGCTGGCGCGGGAAGGAGAAGCGGGTGCGCTCGGCGCCGTCCTCGCCCAGCAGGATGAGGTCGTCGCCCTTGGACACGCAGGGGAAGTAGCCGTAGACGACTGCCGCCTCCAGCATGTTCTGCGTGTGCAGCTGGTCGAGCCAGCCGCGCAGGCGCGGGCGCCCCTCGCTCTCCACGAGCTCCTCGTAGCTCGGGCCGTCGCCCGTCCGGGCCTGCTTGAGGCCCCACTGGCCCTTGAAGAGGGCGCCCTCGTCGAGCCAGGAGGCGTACTCCTTGAGCTGGATGCCCTTGACGACGCGGGTGCCCCAGAAGGGCGGGGCGGGCACCGGGTTGTCGGTGGCCACGTCGGAGCGGGCGGCGCCCTCCTCGGGGCGCTCCTCGACGACGGCGGTGGCGGCGGGGCGCACCCGGCGCTGCTTGAGCTCGGGCAGGGTCGCGCCGGGGACGCCGCGCTTGACGGCGATCAGGGCGTCCATCAGCCGCAGGCCCTCGAAGGCGTCCCGGGCGTAGCGGACCTCGCCCTCGTAGATCTCGTGGAGGTCCTGCTCGACGTAGGCGCGGGTGAGGGCGGCACCGCCGAGGATGACCGGGTAGTCGGCGGCCAGCTTGCGCTGGTTCAGCTCCTCCAGGTTCTCCTTCATGATCACGGTCGACTTGACCAGGAGGCCCGACATGCCGATCACGTCGGCCCGGTGCTCGTCGGCCGCCTCCAGGATCGCGGAGACGGGCTGCTTGATGCCCAGGTTGACCACGTTGTAGCCGTTGTTGGACAGGATGATGTCGACGAGGTTCTTGCCGATGTCGTGGACGTCGCCGCGGACGGTGGCCAGCACGATGGTGCCCTTGCCCTCGGCGTCGGACTTCTCCATGTGCGGTTCGAGGTAGGCGACCGCGTTCTTCATCACCTCGGCCGACTGGAGCACGAACGGCAGCTGCATCTGGCCGGAGCCGAAGAGCTCGCCGACCACCTTCATGCCGTCGAGCAGCGTGTCGTTGACGATGTCCAGGGCGGGCCGGTCGCGCAGCGCCTCGTCGAGGTCGGCCTCCAGGCCGTTCTTCTCGCCGTCGATGATGCGGCGCTTGAGGCGCTCCTCCAGCGGCAGCGCCAGCAGCTCCTCCGCCTTGCCCGCCTTCATCGACTTGGCCGTGGCGCCCTCGAAGAGGGCCATCAGCTTCTGCAGCGGGTCGTAGCCCTCGGCGCGCCGGTCGTAGATCAGGTCCAGCGCGGTGGTGACCTGCTCCTCGTCGAAGCGGGCGATCGGCAGGATCTTCGAGGCGTGCACGATGGCCGAGTCCAGCCCGGCCTTGACGCACTCGTCGAGGAAGACGGAGTTCAGCAGGATGCGGGCGGCGGGGTTGAGGCCGAAGGAGATGTTCGACAGGCCGAGCGTGGTCTGCACGTCGGGGTGGCGGCGCTTCAGCTCGCGGATCGCCTCGATGGTGTGGACGCCGTCCCGGCGGGACTCCTCCTGCCCGGTGCAGATGGTGAAGGTGAGGGTGTCGACGAGGATGTCCGACTCGTGGATGCCCCAGTTGCCGGTCAGGTCGGCGATGATCCGCTCGGCGACGGCGACCTTGTTCTCGACGGTGCGGGCCTGGCCCTCCTCGTCGATGGTCAGGGCGATCAGCGCGGCACCGTGCTCCCGCGCGAGGCGGGTGACCTTGGCGAACCGGGACTCGGGGCCGTCGCCGTCCTCGTAGTTGACGGAGTTGATGACCGCGCGGCCGCCGAGCTTCTCCAGGCCGGCCTCGATGACGTCGACCTCGGTCGAGTCGAGCACGATCGGCAGGGTGGAGGCGGTCGCGAAGCGGCCCGCCAGCTCCGCCATGTCGGCGACGCCGTCGCGGCCGACGTAGTCCACGCAGAGGTCGAGCATGTGCGCGCCCTCGCGGATCTGGTCACGGGCCATCTCGACGCAGTCGTCCCAGCGGCCCTCCAGCATGGCTTCGCGGAACTTCTTGGAACCGTTGGCGTTGGTCCGCTCGCCGATCGCCATGTACGCGGTGTCCTGGCGGAACGGCACCGTCTGGTACAGCGAGGCGGCGCCCGGCTCGGGGCGCGGCTCACGGGCCGCGGGCGTGAGGTCCCGGACGCGTTCGACGACCTGGCGCAGGTGCTCGGGGGTGGTGCCGCAGCAGCCGCCGACGAGCGACAGGCCGTACTCGCGGACGAAGGTCTCCTGGGCGTCCGCCAGCTCCGGGGCGGTCAGCGGGTAGTGGGCACCGTTCTTGCCGAGCACCGGCAGGCCCGCGTTCGGCATGCAGGACAGCGGGACGCGGGAGTGGCGGGCCAGGTAGCGCAGGTGCTCGCTCATCTCGGCCGGGCCGGTGGCGCAGTTCAGGCCGATCATGTCGATGCCGAGCGGCTCCAGCGCGGTCAGGGCCGCGCCGATCTCCGAGCCGAGCAGCATCGTGCCGGTGGTCTCGACGGTGACCGAACAGATGAGCGGGAGGGTGGTGCCGGTCGCGTCCAGCGCGCGGCGGGCGCCGAGGATGGCGGCCTTGGTCTGGAGCAGGTCCTGGGTGGTCTCGACGATCAGCGCGTCGGCGCCGCCGGCGATCATGCCCTCGGCGTTCCGCTGGTAGGCGTCGCGCAGGGTCGTGTAGTCGGCGTGGCCGAGGGTCGGCAGCTTGGTGCCGGGACCCATCGAGCCGAGGACCCAGCGCTGCCGGCCGGTCGAGGCGGTGAACTCGTCGGCGACCTCGCGGGCGATCCGGGCACCGGCCTCGGACAGCTCGTGGACCCGCTCGGGGATGTCGTACTCCCCCAGGGCCGCGAAGTTCGCGCCGAAGGTGTTGGTCTCGACCATGTCGACGCCGACGTCGAAGTACGCCGCGTGGACGGAGCGGACGATGTCGGGGCGGGTGATGTTGAGGATCTCGTTGCAGCCTTCGAGGTTCTCGAAGTCCTCGAGGGTGGGGTCCTGGGCCTGCAGCATCGTGCCCATGGCGCCGTCGGCCACCACCACCCGGGTGGCGAGCGCCTCGCGCAATGCGTCGATTCGGGTCCGGCTGTCAGCGGAAGGGGTCGGCAACGAGGCCATGGATGTGCTCCCTGGGGTGCGACGGCTGTCGGCTTTGCGCCTCCGGCTGGGGGAAGGCGCACGCAGTCAGAGTAGCCGTGCACCGCCCCACGCCGTCGATGTGTCCCACGGGGCGGACGGAACCACTCCATCCGGGTTTCCGTGGGTAGCTCGGCCGGGGGATACTCACTCTGCGATGACCAGGTCGGCATGGACCGATAGTGTTCAGCATTGTCGAACACCCATCCAAGGGTGCCGCCGATCGCGCACCGCTCGTCGCACCCGCTCGTCGAACCGCAGTGGAGAAGGGCCAGATCCGATGGCGAAGAACATCCAGTCACTGGAGCGGGCCGCCGCCATGCTGCGCCTGCTCGCGGGCGGCGAGCGCCGGCTGGGACTGTCGGACATCGCCTCCTCGCTGGACCTCGCCAAGGGGACCGCCCACGGCATCCTGCGCACGCTCCAGGCCGAGGGGTTCGTCGAGCAGGATCCGGCGTCGGGTCGCTACCAGCTGGGGGCCGAGCTCCTCCGGCTCGGCAACAGCTATCTGGACGTGCACGAACTGCGGGCCCGCGCACTGGTGTGGACGGACGACCTGGCCCGCTCCAGCGGCGAGAGCGTGCACCTGGGCGTGCTGCACCAGCACGGGGTGCTCGTGGTGCACCACGTCTTCCGCCCGGACGACAGCCGCCAGGTGCTGGAGGTGGGCGCGATGCAGCCGCTGCACTCCACGGCCCTCGGCAAGGTGCTGGCCGCCTACGACCCGGTGGCGCACACGGAGGCCGTCGAGGTGGAGCGCAAGGCGTTCACCCCGGCCACGGTGACGGATCTCGACGCGTTCGAGTCGCTGCTCGACCTCACCCGGGCCAAGGGGTGGGCGGCCGACGTCGAGGAGACCTGGGAGGGCGTGGCCTCGGTGGCCGCCCCCATCCACGACCGCCGCCGCATGCCCGTGGGCGCGGTGGCCATCACGGGCGCGGTGGAACGCGTCTGCGACGGCGGCGAGCTGCGCTCCGAGCTGATCGCGGCGGTCCGCGACTGCGCCCGCGCGGTCTCCCGGGACCTGGGCGCCAGCCGCTTCTGACCCGGGCGCGCCGCCCCGCCCGAGGGCCTGCGCGTCCCGTACACCCCCCTGCCGCAGTACGGCGCGCGGCCGCACCTCCCCGGCCGCCGGACGGCGGCACACGGCCGCACACCCCTGCCCGCGGGCGGCCGCGCACGGTTGCGCGGGCCGCCCCGCGGGCAGAGGTGTGCAGGCGGACGCACCATCGGATAACGATCCGGCTTTCGACCGCTCAACCCTTGACGCCGTCTTCACCCGGGACAAAACTGCCGTGCATCGGTCGGCATTGTCGAACAGCTAACGGCAATACGCGCTAGAGTGTGACAACGCCAAGGGCCGGCATTCGCCCCCATCTATGGGCGCGAACCTCCGGAGGGACCCGGGGTTCGCCTTCCCCTGGACGTAGGACAAAGGAGTCGCGGGTGGACAGCGACAAGATCTTCATCGGTGAGACCATCGGCACCGCCGTACTCATCCTGCTCGGTGGCGGCGTGTGTGCCGCCGTCACCCTCAAGAGCTCCAAGGCGCGCAACGCGGGCTGGCTCGCCATCACCTTCGGGTGGGGCTTCGCGGTGCTCACCGCGGTCTACATGACCGGCGCGCTCTCCGGTGCCCACCTCAACCCGGCGGTCACCCTCGGCATCGCGATAAAGGACAACACCTGGGGCGACGTCCCCGTCTACCTCGCCGGACAGATGCTCGGCGCGATGATCGGCGCCACCCTCGTGTGGATCGCCTACTACGGACAGTTCCACGCGCATCTCACCGATCGCGAGATCGTCGGGGACCCCGCCGAGAAGCCGGTCGAGGGCCCCCACGCGGAGGGCGACGGCCACGCCGGCCCCGTGCTCGGCGTCTTCTCCACCGGACCCGAGATCCGCAACGTCTGGCAGAACCTCGCCACCGAGATCATCGGCACCCTGGTGCTGGTGCTCGCCGTGCTCACCCAGGGGCTCAACGACAGCGGCAAGGGCCTCGGCCCGATCGGCGGCCTGATCACCGCCCTGGTGGTGGTCGCCATCGGTCTGTCGCTCGGCGGCCCGACCGGCTACGCCATCAACCCGGCCCGCGACCTCGGCCCCCGCATCGTGCACGCGCTGCTTCCGCTGCCGAACAAGGGCGGCTCCGACTGGAGCTACGCCTGGATCCCCGTCGCCGGCCCCCTGATCGGTGCGGCCGCCGCCGCGGGTATCTACACCATCGCGTTCGCCTGAGACACGACCGCCGCACGAGCCGTACATCCTCAGACCTGAGCAGGAGCACCCCGTGACCGACGCACACACCACCACGTCCTCCCACGGCGCCGGGCCGTTCATCGCGGCCATCGACCAGGGCACCACGTCCAGCCGCTGCATCGTCTTCGACAAGGACGGCCGGATCGTCTCGGTCGACCAGAAGGAGCACGAGCAGATCTTCCCCAAGCCGGGCTGGGTCGAGCACGACGCCGCCGAGATCTGGACCAACGTCCAGGAGGTCGTCGCCGGCGCCATCCGCAAGGCCGGGATCACCGCCGCCGACGTCAAGGCGATCGGCATCACCAACCAGCGCGAGACCACGCTGCTGTGGGACAGGAACACCGGCGAGCCCGTCCACAACGCCATCGTCTGGCAGGACACCCGCACCGACGCCCTCTGCAAGGAGCTCGGGCGCAACGTCGGCCAGGACCGCTTCCGCCGCGAGACCGGGCTGCCCCTGGCCTCCTACTTCGCCGGCCCGAAGGCCCGCTGGCTGCTGGACAACGTCGAGGGCCTGCGCGAGCGGGCGGAGCGCGGCGACATCCTCTTCGGCACCATGGACTCCTGGGTCATCTGGAACCTGACCGGCGGCACCGACGGCGGGGTGCACGTCACCGACGTCACCAACGCCTCGCGCACCATGCTGATGAACCTGCACACCATGGAGTGGGACGACAAGATCCTCCAGTCCATGCAGGTGCCGGCCCAGATCCTGCCCGAGATCCGGTCGTCCGCCGAGGTGTACGGCCTCGCCAAGGGCGGTGCGCTCGACGGCGTCCCGGTCGCCTCCGCGCTCGGCGACCAGCAGGCGGCCCTCTTCGGGCAGACCTGTTTCGCCAAGGGCGAGGCCAAGTCCACCTACGGCACCGGCACCTTCATGCTGATGAACACCGGTGACACGCCGGTCAATTCGTACAACGGGCTGCTGACCACCGTCGGATACCGCATCGGCGACCAGAAGGCGGTCTACGCCCTGGAGGGCTCCATCGCGGTCACCGGATCGCTGGTGCAGTGGATGCGCGACCAGATGGGGCTGATCAACTCCGCCGCGGAGATCGAGACCCTGGCGCTGTCCGTGGAGGACAACGGCGGCGCGTACTTCGTGCCGGCCTTCTCCGGCCTGTTCGCCCCGTACTGGCGTTCCGACGCCCGCGGTGTGATCGCCGGACTGACCCGGTACGTGACCAAGGCGCACATCGCGCGCGCCGTGCTGGAGGCCACCGCCTGGCAGACCCGCGAGATCACCGACGCCATGACCAAGGACTCCGGCGTCGAGCTGACCGCGCTCAAGGTCGACGGCGGAATGACCTCCAACAACCTGCTGATGCAGACGCTCTCGGACTTCCTGGACGCCCCCGTGGTGCGCCCCATGGTCGCCGAGACCACCTGCCTCGGCGCCGCCTACGCCGCCGGCCTGGCCGTCGGCTTCTGGCCCGACACCGACGCGCTGCGCGCCAACTGGCGCAGGGCCGCCGAGTGGACTCCCCGCATGGAGGCCGACCGGCGCGAGCGCGAGTACAAGAGCTGGCTCAAGGCCGTGGAGCGGACCATGGGCTGGCTCGACGAGGAAAACTGACGAGGAGCAGCAACAATGACCACCCTGCAGAGCGTCCCCTCCGGGACGCACCCGGCCTCCGGCGCGGTGTCCTCCTTCAAGGCCGCGAGCCGCGCCGAGACCCGGGAGCAGCTCTCCACGGCGACGTACGACCTCCTGGTGATCGGCGGCGGCATCCTGGGCATCTCCACCGCCTGGCATGCGGCGCAGTCCGGGCTGCGGGTGGCCCTGGTGGACGCCGGCGACTTCGCCGGCGCCACGTCCTCCGCCTCCTCCAAGCTCCTCCACGGCGGTCTGCGCTACCTGCAGACCGGCGCGGTGAAGCTGGTCGCGGAGAACCACTTCGAGCGGCGGGCGGTCTCCCGCCAGGTGGCCCCCCACCTGGCGAACCCGCTCACCTTCTACCTGCCCGTCTACAAGGGCGGGCCGCACGGCGCCGCGAAGCTCGGCGCGGGCGTCTTCGCCTACTCCGCGCTCTCCGCGTTCGGCGACGGCGTCGGCCATCTGCTGAGCCCGGCGAAGGCGGCGGCCGACGTGCCGGAGCTGCGCACGGACAATCTCAAGGCCGTCGCGGTGTACGGCGACGACCAGATGAACGACGCCCGGATGGCGCTCATGACCGTCCGCGCGGCCGTCGAGTCGGGCGCCACCGTGCTCAACCACGCCGAGGTCACGGGGCTGCGCTTCACCCGGGGCCGGGTCACCGGCGCGGAGCTGAAGGACCGCACGGACGGCACCGAGTTCGGTGTCGACGCGCGGCTGGTGCTCAACGCGACCGGTCCCTGGGTCGACCACCTGCGCCGGATGGAGGACGCGGGCGCCGCTCCCTCGATCCGGCTCTCCAAGGGCGCGCACCTGGTCCTCAAGCGCACCTCGCCGTGGAAGGCGGCGCTGGCGACCCCGATCGACAAGTACCGGATCACCTTCGCCCTCCCCTGGGAGGACATGCTGCTCCTGGGCACCACGGACGAGGAGTTCGAGGGCGACCCGGCGGAGGTGGCGGTGACCGAGAAGGACACCGCGCAGATCCTGGACGAGGCGGCGTTCTCCATCCGGGACCAGCAGCTGTCGCGGGATCTGATCACGTACTCCTTCGCGGGTCTGCGGGTGCTGCCGGGCGGGCCCGGCGACACCTCCAAGGCCAAGCGGGAGACGGTCGTCACCGAGGGCAGGGGCGGCATGCTGTCGGTCGCCGGCGGAAAGTGGACGACCTTCCGCCACATCGGCCGCACGGTGATGAACAAGCTGGCGGCGCTGCCGGGCCGGCCGCTCGCGGAGGACATGGAGCCCATCGCGCGGCTGCCGAGGAAGCTCCCGCTGCCCGGGATCGCGAACCCGAACGCGGTCGCGCACCGGCTCCTCGTCGACGGCGGCACCCCCGGCCCCCGGATGGCGGCGGACACCGCCCGCCACCTCGC
This sequence comes from Streptomyces sp. T39, assembly GCF_008042045.1. Taxonomy (GTDB): domain Bacteria; phylum Actinomycetota; class Actinomycetes; order Streptomycetales; family Streptomycetaceae; genus Streptomyces. The sequence goes on along the minus strand of NZ_RDBP01000037.1, from coordinate 694,335 downwards.
GACCCACTACGGCTCGCTGGCGTTCGACATAGCCAGGCTGGCGGCCGAGGACCCGGCGCTCGCCGAGCGCGTGCACCCGGACGCGCCCGAGATCTGGGCGCAGGTGGCGTACGCGCGGGACCACGAGTGGGCGCAGACGGCGGACGACGTGCTGCGCCGCCGGACGACGCTGACGATCCGGGGCCTCGCCACGGACACCGTGCGCGGCCGGGTCGAGGACATGCTGGGCGACCGCTGAGCCGTGCCCGCGGATCCGCCGCCCCCGGCGGATCCGCGGGCCGTCGCCGCTCCCGGGGTGCTGCCACACGGACGCCACAGTGCCGCAACACACGGTGGCGACAGTTGAGGCATGAAGTTCCAGGTGCTCTCCCTCATCGGTCATGCCCCGCACCCCCTCACCGGGGAACTCCCCTCCGCCGCCGACCGGTTCGAGGACGTCCTCGCCGTCGGCGAGGAGGCGGAGCGCCTCGGCTACGACGCCCTCGCCGTCGGCGAGCGGCACGCCGGGGCGTTCCTGTCGTCCAGTCCGACCGCCGTCCTCGGCGCGCTGGCCGCCCGTACCCGCCGCATCCGGCTGCTGACCGGCGTCACGGTCGTGGCGATCCTCGATCCGGTGCGGGTCGCGGAGGACTACGCCACCCTCGACCAGATCTCCCGCGGCCGCGTCGAACTCGTCGTCGGCAAGGGCGCGGAGGCCGGGCACTTCGATCTCTTCGGGCTCGACGAGTCACGCCAGTGGGATCTCCAGCGGGAGAAGTACGAGCTGCTGCGGCGCCTGTGGAGCGAGGAGGAGGTGGACTGGGAGGGCGAGTTCCGGCCACCGTTGCGGAAGGTGACCACGGTGCCACGCCCCTACGCCGGCCCGCCGCGGGTCTGGCACGGCTCCGCCACGAGCCTCAACTCCACCGAGCTCGCGGCGAAGCACGGCGATCCGCTCTTCACCGCGAACGCGATCCAGCCCCGCGAGGCGTACGCCCGGCTGATCGGCCACTACCGGGAACGCTTCGCCGCGTACGGGCACGACCCGGCCCGCGCCCATGTCGCCGCGGGCTCGGGCGGGCTGCTGATCGCGGGGTCGGCGCGGGAGGCGATCTCCCGTCACAAGGAGCTGTACGAGGCGAAGGTGGCGCAGACCTTCCGGCCCGAGCTGGAGGGACGGGCCGGGTACAACACCCCGTTCCGCACCATCGAGGACGCCGTCGCCGGGGGCCCGCAGCTCATCGGCGGCCCCCAGGAGATCATCGACAAGATCCTCGGCTGGCACGAGGTGTACGGACACGATCTGCAGTCGGTCACCGTGGACGGCTTCGGCCTGGAGCGGGCCGAGCAGATCGACATGCTGCGGCGCTTCGCCGAGGAGGTCGTCCCGGTCGTGCGGAAGGAGGCCCCGACCGCGCTGTGGACCTCATAATGGGGCGATACATCGGATGTCTGGAGGTCGCCCCGTGGCTGTCACCGACGAGGCCATCGAGAAGATCAAGTCAATGATCGTCTCGGGCACGCTGCGCCCCGGCGACCGGCTGCCCAAGGAGAGCGAACTCGCGGCGGAGCTCGGTCTCTCCCGGAACTCGCTGCGCGAGGCCGTGCGCGCGCTGGCCCTCATCCGCATCCTCGACGTCCGCCAGGGCGACGGCACCTATGTGACGAGCCTCGATCCGCAGCTGCTGCTGGAGGCGCTGAGCTTCGTGGTGGACTTCCACCGCGACGACACGGTGCTGGAGTTCCTCGTCGTGCGCCGCATCCTGGAGCCCTCGGCCACGGCGATGGCCGCGACGCGGATAGGCGAGGAGGAACTGGACGCGCTGTCGGCCCAGTTGGACGCGCTCGGCCCCGAGCCCTCCCTCGAGGAGCTCGTCGCGGCGGATCTGGAGTTCCACCGGGGCATCGTGTCGGCGGCCGGCAACTCGGTGCTGTGCTCCCTCCTCGACGGCCTGTCGGGGCCGACGACCCGGGCGCGTGTCTGGCGCGGTCTGACCCAGGAGGACGCGGTGGGCCGCACCCTCCGGGAGCACCGGGCGATCCTCGCCGCCCTGCGCGACCGGGACGCCGAAGCGGCCCGGGCCTGGGCGACGGTGCACGTGGCGAGCGTGGAGCAGTGGCTGCGGTCCACGCTGTAGGGGCGGCCGCGGCCCGCCCGCCACGGGAGGCGGAGGGCTTCCGGGCCCCGGGGGTTGACACATCCCGCGAAGTTCACCCGGCTGTGCAAGGGGGCTGCGGCGGGGCACCCGTGACGCCGTAAGGTTGTGGCCGTAACGGACAGAACTTCGGAAGGAGGCCTGGGTGATCGAGCTCGAGGGGGTACCCGAGCTGATCGACCCGGTCATGGTGGCCGCGTTCGAGGGCTGGAACGACGCCGGCGACGCCGCCTCCACCGCGGTCGCACACCTCGACCGGGAATGGAAGGGGGAGGTGTTCGCGGCACTCGACGCCGAGGACTACTACGACTTCCAGGTCAACCGGCCGACGGTGTGGCTGGACGGCGGCGTACGGAAGATCACCTGGCCCACGACCCGGCTGTCCGTCGTGCGCATCGGCGGTGACAAGCCGCGCGACCTGGTCCTGGTGCGGGGCATCGAGCCCTCCATGCGCTGGCGTTCGTTCTGCAACGAGATCCTGGGCTTCGCCCATGAGCTGGGTGTGGAGATGGTGGTGATCCTGGGCGCCCTGCTCGGCGACACCCCGCACACCAGGCCGGTCCCGGTCAGCGGGATCACCTCGGATCCGGAGCTGGCCCGCACCATGGACCTGGAGGAGACCCGCTACGAGGGCCCGACCGGCATCGTGGGCATTCTCCAGGAGGCGTGCACCCACGCCGGCGTCCCGGCGGTGAGCCTGTGGGCCGCGGTGCCGCACTACGTCTCCCAGCCGCCCAACCCGAAGGCGACGCTGGCCCTGCTCAACCGGCTCGAGGACCTGATCGACCTGCGCATCCCGCTCGGCGAGCTGCCCGAGGACGCCCGTGCCTGGCAGCTGGGCGTGGACCAACTGGCCGCCGAGGACAGCGAGGTGGCGGAGTACGTGCAGACCCTGGAGGAGGCGCGGGACACCGCGGAGCTGCCCGAGGCCTCGGGCGAGGCGATCGCCCGCGAGTTCGAGCGGTACCTGCGCCGGCGCGACGGCTCGGGCCCCGGCGGCCACGCGACCGACGGCGGCGAGGGCAGCTCGTACCTGCGGGACACGGCCGGCGGCCGCACGCGCCCGCCGCTGCCGCCCCGGACCGAACGCGACGCGGACACCGAGCACGGCGGCGACCGGTCCCCCGGCACGGACAGAGGCCCGGACGGGGACACGGACAGAGCCGCGGACGGCGGCGCGGACCCGGACGGCGGCACGGCCCCGGGCCGGGACACCGGACCGGCGGGGGGCGGCGACGGCGGCGGCCCGGGGGAGACGGACGGGTCGTCCGAGGACTGACCCCTGGATCAGGACGTGGACGCACCGCGGGGGCGACGCCGGTCCGGCGTCGCCCCCGCGGTGCGTCCCGCCCGGGGACGCCGGGTCAGAGTGCCACGCCGAGGAGCGCGTCCACGGCCCGGGAGGCCAGCCCGGGCGCGCCTTCGTCGCTCCCGCCCTGCGCGCTCTGCAGCGCGGCCCAGCGGTCGACGGCGGCGAGCGCCGCGGGGGCGTCGAGGTCGTCGGCGAGGGCCTCGCGGATCTCGTCGACGAGGGCGTCCGCGGACGGCCCGTCGGGCCGGGACACGGCGGCCCGCCAGCGTCCGAGACGCTCCACGGCCTCGCGCAGCACGTCGTCGGTCCACTCCCAGTCGGCCCGGTAGTGGTGCGCGAGCAGGGCGAGCCGGATCGCGGCAGGGTCGACGCCCTCCCTGCGCAGTGCGGAGACGAAGACCAGGTTGCCCTTGGACTTGGACATCTTCTCGCCGTCGAGGGCGACCATGCCCGCGTGCACGTACGCCTTGGCGAAGGGGTGCTCGCCGGTCAGCGCCTGGGCGTGGGAGGCACCCATCTCGTGGTGGGGGAAGACCAGGTCCGAGCCGCCGCCCTGGACGTCGAAGCCCATGCCGAGGTGGTCCAGCGCGATGGCGACGCACTCGATGTGCCAGCCGGGGCGGCCCCGTCCGAGACTCGCGCCGTCCCAGCTGGGCTCGCCCTCGCGGGCGGCCATCCACAGCATCGGGTCCAGCGGGTTCTTCTTGCCGGGCCGCTCGGGGTCGCCGCCGCGTTCGGCGGAGAGCAGCCGCATGGCCTCGGCGTCCAGGTGGGAGACCTGCCCGAAGTGCGGGTCGGACTCCACCGAGAAGTAGACGTCGCCCTCGAGCTCGTAGGCGGCGCCGGCGTCCCGCAGCCGCTCGACGAGCGGCACGATGCCGGGTATCGCCTCCACGGCCCCGATGTAGTGCTGCGGCGGGAGCATCCGCAGGGCGGTCATGTCCTCGCGGAAGAGGGCGGTCTCCCGCTCGGCGAGCGCGGTCCAGTCGTGGCCGTCGCGGATCGCGCGCTCCAGCAGCGGATCGTCGACGTCCGTCACGTTCTGGACGTAGTGGACCTGCCGCTTGGTGTCGAGCCACACGCGCTGCACGAGGTCGAACGCGTTGTAGGTCGCCGCGTGACCCATGTGGGTCGCGTCGTACGGCGTGATGCCGCAGACGTAGATACGGGCGACGGGACCGGGGTCGAGGGTCAGGGGACCGCCGGTCGCGGTGTCGTGGATCCTGAGGTCGCGGCCCTTGCCGGGCAGGGCGGGGACCTCGGAAGCGGGCCAGGCATGCATGCAAGGAGCCTAACCGGACGCATGTTCCGGATACGAACCGGATCACTGCTCTTGGCCGGTTGGGCGTTCTTGCGCGGACGGACCGTCTGTGCTGGAACGCTCCCGTCCCCGCAGGAGAGCCTCTAGACCGGCGGCCAGGGGATCGCGGGCCACTCCCCCGACGGTTCGGGGTGGGTGCCGGACCGCAGCAGCGCCGCGACCCTGGCGCGCAGGGCGGTGATCTCGGCGGCCGTGAGCAGTTGGGCCAGACGGGTGGTGAGCGGCGCGCCCTCGGCGAGGACACCGGTCATCGCCGTCAGCGCCTCGGTCGCCTCACCGGTCAGCGGCTCCCCCGCCCACCCCCACAGCAGCGTGCGCAGCTTGTCGTCGGTGTTGAAGGTGACGCCGTGGTCGATCGCGTAGAGCGTGCCGTCGGCCGTGGGCAGCAGGTGGCCCCCCTTGCGGTCCCCGTTGTTGATCACCGCGTCGAGCACGGCGAGCCGCCGCAGGCGCGGGTCGTCGGCGTGGACGAGCAGCGCGGTGCGGCCCTCCCCCACCTCGGCGAGGCCGACCGCCTTCCAGCCGTCGCCCGGCTCGGGCCCGTCGACGAGGGCGAGCAGCTCGGCGGCGGGGTCCGCCTCGACCCACAGCTGCGCCATGCCCTGCCCGTACGGCCCCTCGCGCAGCACCGTGGGCGGCACCAGGCCCCATCCCGTCGCCTCGGACAGCTCGTACGCGGCGACCTCGCGCTGGGCGAGGGTGCCGTCGGGGAAGTCCCACAGCGGGCGTTCGCCGGCGACGGGTTTCCAGACGCAGTGCCCCTCGGCCCCGTCGAGGGAGACGGTGCAGTACAGCACCGCGTTGGACGCCTCACGGACCTGGCCCAGGACGGTCAGCTCGCCCTCGGTGAGCAGGGTGAGCGCATCGGCCGTGCTCACGCTCCCCGTCGGTATCCGTTCTGGCGCGGGCATACGTGTCCTTCCGGGTCGAGCGGCAGGCTGCACAGCGGGCAGGGCGGACGGCCGGCGTTCACCACGTCGAGGGCCCGCTTGGCGAATGCCCTCGCCTGGGCGCCGGTGAGCCGCACGCGGAGCATCGGCGGGCCGTTCTCCTCGTCCTGGAGCAGCCGCTCCTCGGCCTCGGCGAGGTCCTCCTCGGAGTCCGCGTCGAGTTCGACGAGCGCCTGCGCCTCGACGATCATGCGCTGTTCCTCGCCGTCCCAGGCCAGCGCCATGGTGCCGACCCGGAACTCCTCCTCGACCGGGTTGTCGAGCGGGGCGGTGTCCCCGACCTCGGTCGGGGCGACGGCCGGGACGGGCGCGTTGCCGCCGGTGCGGCGCACGACTTCGTCGAGCAGCTCGTCGATCCGCTCGGCGAGTGCCGCGACCTGGGTCTTCTCCAGAGCGACGCTGGTGACGCGGCCTGCGGCGGAAGCCTGCAGGAAGAACGTACGGCGTCCAGGCAACCCGACCGTGCCGGCCACGAAACGTTCCGGCGGGTCGTAGAGGAACACCTGACGGGACACGTCCTGTCTCCCTTGGGATCGGTCTTGGGATCGGTCTTCGACGGATCGTCGGGACCGTTCGCCCGCACAACCGGCGGTGGTGCTCTGCGGGCGTCGGCCGTGGGCGTCCGGTCGTCGTCACGGGCCTTCGGCCCGCGGCCCGTCCACCCTACTGCGCCGAGCGATCACGGTGCGCCCGCGCCACCTCCGACGACTCCCTGCCCCCGGTCCTCGGTCCGGCTCTCCTCGTCCGGCTCGGGCGGCACGAGGGATCCGAGGTCGCCGGTGTCGCCCAGCCTCAGCAGGAAGGGGCGGGTGCGGGTCCAGCGGATCGCGGTGACCGAGCACGGCTCGACGTGCACGCGCTGGAACAGGTCGAGATGCATGCCGAGGGCGTCCGCCACCAGGGACTTGATGATGTCGCCGTGCGAGCACATCAGGAAGACCGCGTGCTCGCCGTGCTCGCGGTCGACGCGCTCGTTCCACTCCCGGACGGCGTCGACGGCCCTGGCCTGCATGGCGCGCATCGACTCGCCGCCGGGGAAGACGGCCGCCGACGGATGCTGCTGGACGACTTCCATCAGCGGTTCCTGGGCGAGTTCGGCGAGCTTGCGCCCGGACCAGTCGCCGTAGTGGCATTCGCCGATGCGGTCGTCGGTCTCCAGCGTGAGCCCGGGACGGGCGGCCAGCAGCGGCGCCACGGTCTCCCGGCAGCGCTCCAGCGGGCTGCTGACGACCGCCGCGAGGGGCACCCGCGCGAGCCGGCCGGGCAGCGACGCGGCCTGCGCGCTCCCCCGCTCGTCGAGGTGGACACCGGGCGTCCACCCGGCGAGCACCCCCTCGGTGTTGGCGGTGGAACGTCCGTGCCGTACGAGGATCAGCGTGGCCATGGCGGCAAGCCTACGACCCCGCCGCCCGATGGTGGGCCGGGTCCGCGTCGCGGGCCGTGAGCCCGGTCTCACGGCCCGCGACGGGTGGTGTGGGCACCGTGGCCTCAGGGAAGATGCTGGCCGTGATCGTGGACTGTGCCATCTACCGCGACGGACGCCGCACCGAGGGCCCGTCGGACTTCTCCGATGCCCTGGGGCAGGCCCGGGCCTCGGGGGACGCGTTCCTCTGGATCGGGCTGCACGAGCCGACGGAGGAGGAGTTCGAGCATGTCTCGGAGGAGTTCGGACTGCATCCCCTCGCGGTCGAGGACGCTCTGAAGGCCCACCAGCGGCCCAAGCTGGAGGTCTACGACGACTCGCTCTTCGTGGTGCTCAAGCCCGTGGTCTACGAGCCGCGCAGCGACACGGTCAGTGCCGGTGAACTGATGGTCTTCATAGGGGACTCGTTCGTGGTGACCGTGCGCCACGGCGTGGGGGCCCCGCTGCACGACGTGCGGCAGCGCCTGGAGGCCGAGCCCGCGGTGCTGCGCCACGGACCGACGTCCGTGCTGTACGCGATCAGCGACGCGGTGGTCGACCACTACATCGAGATCGCCGCCGAACTCCAGCTGGACCTGGAGGAGATGGAGACGGAGGTGTTCGCGCCGGGGGCGCGGGACACCAGGAACATGGCCGCCCGGATCTACACCTTCAAGCGGCAGGTGCTGGAGTTCCGCCGGGCGGCCGGTCCGCTGGCGGCACCGATGGCCCGGCTCACGGGGACCGGGGTGCCGTTCGTGCACGAGCACTCGCAGCCGTTCTTCCGGGACGTGAGCGACCACCTGACCCGGGCCAACGAGCAGGTGGAGGGGCTCGACCGGCTGGTCTCCGACATCCTGTCCGCCCATCTCGCCCAGACCGGGGTGCGGCAGAACGACGACATGCGCAAGATCTCGGCGTGGGCGGCGATGGCCGCCGTGCCCACCATGGTCGCCGGCGTCTACGGGATGAACTTCGACCACATGCCCGAACTGCGGTGGCCGTGGGCCTACCCGGCGGTGGTGCTGCTGATGGCCGGCGCCGTGTTCGGCCTGTACCGGATGTTCAAGCACCGCGGCTGGCTCTGACCGCCGCGGTGCCGGGGCGTGCGGGTACCGCCGTCAGAACGCGGGCGCCGGGGTGGGCGGCCCGTCGAGAGCGCCGCGGCGCTCGGGCATGGTGAGGGAGACCATGCGGTGCCAGCCGCCGAGCCGTTCGTACGCGTACATCGCGTGGATGCCGGCGGCGAGCGTGGCGGACTTGGCCTTCGGCCAGTGCAGCAGCCGGCCCATGTGGCCCATGACGGCAAGGCTGACGTCGCGGTAGACCCTGATCTCCGTGAGGGCGCTCTCGCGCAGCACGCGCTGGATGGTGCGGCCGTGCCCCTCGGCGGCGAGCCGGAGCAACTCCTCGTGGCAGTAGGCCAGGTGGTTGTCCTCGTCGGCGGAGATCTGGCGGATCGCGTTGCCGACCTCGGGGTGGTCGCCGAAGTTCGTGACCAGCATCTCCATCTGGTCCGCGGCCCGCTGCTCGGTGACCCGGCTGTGCGACAGGTAGACGACGATGTCCTCCTCGGTGAGCGGCTCGTCCCCGCGCAGCTTGTCGTGCGCGAGTCCGATGCCCTCCCGTTCCAGCAGCGCCGTGTAGTCGGTCTCCGGCGGGACCGGGACGGGATCGAGGTGCCGCTTGCGCAGCAGCCCGTTGAAGATCCGTCCGTGCTTGTCCTCGTCGGCCCCGTGCCGCGTGATCTTGGGGGCGAGATCCCGCATGCCGTCGGGTACGAGAGCGGCGATGCGGGCGTTCTCCCAGCCCCCCTGCGTCTCTCCGCTGGCCGCGATGGAACAGAACAGCCGGTAGCTGTCGTCGCTGTCGATGATCTCCTGGAAAAGGCTGCGTGCCGAGAGCATGTCTGCCACCTCCTACAAGGCGTCCGCCGCCATCGAGTCAAATGCGGGACGCCGGTCGGGGCAACACGGGAGGGGGAACGGCTCACCCGAACGGGGGATGTGCCAGGTGGCGCCCGGGCAGTAACCGACGGAGGCGTCGCGCGTTGTACCCCGTGACGGCCGTGGCGGGGAAGACCCCCGAGCCCCCACCACGGCCGCAGACCTTCCCGGAGGGCGCTGGTCCTTCGAGCCCTGTCAGGCCAGGCCCGCGAGCTCCATGGCCTCGGTGCCGGCGCGCAGGGCCGCCAGGCGCTCGTCGAGGGTGAAGCCCGCCGGGGCGAGGGTGAGGGTGGTGACCCCGGCCGCCGCGTAGGCCGCCATCCGGTCGGCGATCCGGGCCACCGGCCCGAGCAGCGCGGTCTGGTCGATCAGCTGGTGCGGGACGGCCGCGGCGGCTCCCGCCTTGTCGCCGTCCAGGTACTTGTCCTGGATCTCGGCGGCCTCCTTCTCGTATCCCATGCGCTGGGCGAGCTGGTTGTAGAAGTTCTGCTTGCGGCTGCCCATGCCGCCCACGTACAGCGCGGTGTACGGGCGGAACATGTCCGCGAGACCGGGGACGTCGTCGCCGACGGCGAGCGGCAGGGTCGGGCAGACGTCGAAGCCCTCCGTCGTCAGGCCGGCCTTCTCCCGGCCCGCGCGGATGTGGCGGATCGCGGTGTCCTCCAAGTGCTCGGCGGAGGGGAAGATCAGCAGGGCGCCGTCGGCGATCTCGCCGGTCTGCTCCAGGTTCTTCGGTCCGATGGCCGCGATGTAGAGCGGGATGTGCTCGCGCTGCGGGTGCACGGTGAGCTTGATCGGCTTGCCGGGGCCGTCCGGCAGCGGCAGCGTCCAGTGCTCGCCCTCGTAGGACAGCCGCTCGCGGGTCATCGCCTTGCGGACGATCTCGACGTACTCGCGGGTGCGGGCGAGGGGCTTGTCGAACTTGACGCCGTACCAGCCCTCCGAGACCTGGGGGCCGGAGACGCCGAGGCCGAGGCGGAAACGGCCGCCGGACAGCGAGTCGAGCGTGGCCGCCGTCATGGCCGTCATGGCGGGCTGGCGCGCCGGGATCTGGAGGATCGCGGAACCGACGTCGATCCGCTCGGTCTGGGCGGCGACCCAGCTGAGCACGGTGGGCGCGTCGGAGCCGTACGCCTCCGCGGCCCAGCAGACGTCGTAGCCGAGCCTGTCGGCCTCCTGCGCGACGGCGAGGTTGTCGCCGTCCATCCCCGCACCCCAGTAACCGAGGTTGATGCCGAGCCGCATGAGCGCTCCCTCTTACTGATCAGTAACGTCCCTTTCCGGCGACTCTAGCGCGGGGCGGGCGCGAGCGGCAGGGGAAGGTTGTCCACAGCCTCTCTCCGCGTGTGCCCCCGGCCAGTAATCTCAGCGCCCATGGAGCAGAGGCATCTCGGCCGTACCGGCCTGCGCGTGTCCCGGATCGGGCTCGGCACCCTGACCTGGGGCCGGGACACCGACGAGCACGACGCGGCCGAGCAGTTGAAGGCGTTCTGGGAGGCGGGCGGGACGCTCGTCGACACCGCCGACGTCTACAGCGGCGGGGAGGCCGAATACGTGCTCGGCCAGCTGGTGGAGCGGCTGGTGCCCCGCCAGGATCTCGTCATCGCGACCAAGGCCGGCAGCGTGCGCGACCCCGACCGGCGGTTCGACGGGTCGCGCGGGCATCTGCTCGCCGCGCTGGACGCGTCGCTGGCGCGCCTCGGGACGGACCACGTGGACCTGTGGCAGGTCCACGCCTTCGATCCGGACACCCCGCTGGACGAGACGCTCCAGGCGCTCGACATCGCGGTCGCCAGCGGGCGGGCGCGGTACGCCGGCGTGTCGAACTTCTGCGGCTGGCAGCTTGCCAAGGCGGCGACCTGGCAGCTCGCGGCGCCGGGCACGCGGACCCGGCTGGCGAGCACGCAGATGGAGTACTCGCTGCTCCAGCGGGGCGTCGAGCGCGAGGTGCTGCCCGCGGCGCTGGACCTGGGGGTGGGCCTGCTCCCGTCCTCCCCGCTGGGGAGAGGCGTGCTGACCGGCAAGTACCGCTCGGGCGTGCCGACCGGGTCGCGGGGGGCGTCCGACCACATGGCGCCGTTCGTCGAGCCGTACCTGGACGAGGACGCGAGCAGGATCGTGGACGCCGTGGCGACGGCGGCGGACGGTCTGGCGGCCACCCCGCAGGAGGTGGCGCTCGCCTGGGTGCGCGACCGGCCGGGGGTGGTGGCCCCGATCGTCGGCGCGCGCAACGCGCAGCAGCTCATGGCGGCGTTGTCGGTGGAGGCGCTTAGTCTTCCTGACGAGATCCGCCGGGCGCTGGACGATGTCTCGGCGCCCGTGCACCGCTATCCCGACCAGGACTGGAGCACGCTGTGACCGCGCGCACCCCGGGCCCCCGCCCCGGCCGAGCACACCCCGGGCCCCCGCCCCGGCCGAGCACCGCCCTCGACGGCGCGCACGGCGGCGAGCAGATCGGCGGCCGTGCCGCTGAGCCCCGCCCCCGTGAGGGCGGCGGCTCCCACGCCGGCCCGCGAGGCGGCGCCGGAGACGCTGGAGGCGGTGCGGTCGGTGCTCGGCCGGGGCGGGGCCCCGGAGGCCCTCGCCGGACAGGTCGTCGACGCGCTCGGCGAGACGGCCGGGGACCGGCTCGCCGAGGACCCGTGGCAGCTGCTCGCCGTGCCCGGCGTGCGGCCCGAGCAGGCGGACGGATTCGCGCGGGCCCTGCTGGGTCAGGAGTGCGGGCCGGACGACGAGCGGCGGGCGGCGGCGCTGGTGGGCTGGGTGCTGGAGCGGGCCGCCCTCCGGGGAGACACCGCACAGGACGCCTCCGACGTGCGTGCGGCGCTGGCCGCGCGGCAGGTGCCCGACCCGGACAAGGCCGTGCAGCAGGCGGTCGAGTCGGGCGTCGCGCTCGTCTTCCAGGAGGGACTGGGGCCGACCGGGGAGGCCGGGGAGGGCACGGAGGGGGAGGACGCCGCCCCGGTGACGGTGCTGCTGGGCCTCGACCGGTACGCGATGGCGGAGGAGAGTCTCGCGGACGGTCTGGCCCGGCTGATCCGGACCTGTACGGCCGAGGAGTGGGAGGGCACCGAGCTGGTGCGGGCCGCCGGCGCCCACGGCGTCGTGGTGCACACCGGCGGCGAGGCGGCGCGCGCCGAGCCGGCCGCCCTGGCGGCCGGAGCCCGCGCGCGCGGCATGCGCGCCCTGGTGGCCGTGCACGGCGCCGACGGGATCCGCAGGCTCGGCCCGCAGGCCGAGGCCGTCACCGTCGCGGCGCTGCTGGACGGCTCGGCCGGTCCGGGGCGCGACGAGGACGGGGCGCTCGCCCTGGACCTGCTGGTGGTGCTGGACGCACCGCAGCTGGACGTGGAGACGGCGGCCGTGCTGGTGGAGTCGATGCCGGACGGCAGCCGCCTGGTGCTCGGCGGCGACCCGGGGGTGCTCCCGTCCGCGGGCGCCGGGCAGGTCCTCGGGGACCTGCTCGCCGCCCGGGTGTGCCCGCAGGTGGCCTCCCGGACGCCGGACCCGGGCCCCCTCGGCGAGCTGGTCTCCGGGATCGGCATCGGGGAGCTGAACCAGGTCGAGGCGCCCGGCAAGGAGATCGTCATCGTGCCGGTGCGGGACGCCGGGGAGGCGGTGCACCGGGCGGTGCAGCTCGTGGCCGACTCGGTGCCCCGGGCCATCGGCGTACCGTCCGGGCAGACGCAGGTGATCACCGTGGGGCACGGCGGCTCCGCCGGCACCCGGGCGCTCAACACCGCGCTGAAGCAGCGGCTCAATCCGGGCCCCGGCCGCTTCGGCGGCTTCGACCCGGGCGACCGCGTGGCCTACGCGCAGGGACTGGGCCGGACGGTGACGGGCACGGTGGTGTCCGCCGACGCCGACGGCCTGCACCTGGACTGCGACGGGACCCGCACGCTGGTCCCCCGGGCGCGGGTGGAGCAGGCGGTGCGGCACGGCTGGGCGGTGACGGCCCATCAGGCGGCCGGGACGCGCTGGCCCGCGGTCGTCGTCGTGCTGCCGGGCGACGCCGCGCAGGGGCTGAGCAGGCCCTGGGTGTACACGGCGTTCGGCCGGGGCGAGCGGCACGTCTCGGTGGTCCACGGCGTCGACCAGGCTCTCGCCCGTGCCGTGGCCGAGATGCCGGGAGAGCCGCGCACCACCCGGCTGCGCGGACTGCTGGAAGGTCTGCTGGCCGACGCGGGGTGATCCCGGGCACACGGGACGGCCCCGGCCCGGGGGCGGCGTGACGCCGCTCCCGGGACCGGGGCCGTGCCGGGACGGTCCCCCTCGTACCGGGCCGCCGTGTCCGGCGTCACTCCCGGCGACGAGGTGTCACCTCAGGTCATTCCTCCAGGTCGCCGGTCTCCTCGAAGTCCCCGAGGTCGTCCTCGTCGAAGACGGAGCTGACGTCGAAGCGGCAGACCACGCGCTGGGGGTCCGCCTGGTCGAAGGGCATGCTCAGCCACTCCCCCGGCTCGGGCAGCTCGTCCGCGGCGGACACCCACAGCGTCGAGTCGCCCTCCTCCAGGCCGAACTCCTTGTGCCGGGAGGCGATCTCGTCCGGTTCGTACTCACCGAAGAGGACACCGAGCGCCGCGTGGACGCTGGCGCCCACCACCGGCGCACTCCCCGGGCGCTCCTGCGCGCCCCGGTCGAGGTCGGCGATGCGCTGCGTCTGGGCGAGCAGCCGCTGCGGCTCGACCACGGCGTAGTCGCGCCGGATCAGCACGCTGAGCGCGTTCGGTTCCTCCGGTCCCGCGTACGGCGGCAGGGAGTCGTCCGCGCCGGGGATCTCGAAGGGGGTCACCTCGTCGTAGCGGTCGTAGAGCCTCTCGTCGTAGGCCTCCGCCGCCGCGGCGAGGGCGTTGAAGGCCTCGTAGACGGCCGGGTCGTCCTCGCCCGAGCGGTTCTCGACCGCCTCCAGGTGACGGTCCAGTGCGGCTTTGACCGCCTCGGCGGCGGCACGTACCTCGGCAGCGGTGGGCTGCGCAGCATCAGACATAGTGCAGACGCTATCCGTACCGGGCCGGTGCCCGCACAATAGATGCGATGCCGGAATACGAATTTGTCGACGTGTACGTGCCGCGCGGGGTCTCCCGCAAGGAGGCGACACGACTGCTGACCGACCACGCCGAGTACGGACACTGGGAGTTGGACCGACTGACGCTGCACCGGGACGGAAGCCGCCGGGTGCGTCTGCGCCGGCGGATCATCCGCCAGGTACGCGCCACCTGGTGATCGCCGACGCCGGGGAGCGGACCCTCGTCGAGGGGGCCCGCTCCCCGGCGTACGCACGCCGTGCGGGTGACGTGCGCCGGGCCCGCTACGCGGCCGCGCGTGCGCGGCGGTAGAGCACCGCACCGGCCAGCAGCAGTCCCACGCCCGCGGGGGCGAGGACGTCGAGCGCGTCCATGCCGGTCGCCGCGAGCCGGTCGTCGCCCTGGGGCGGCGTGACCGTCTGCGCACCGGGGGTGTTCGGCTCCTGCCAGGCGCCCGGGGTGTGGGGCGTCCGCGGCTGCTCGGGCTTCGGCTGCTCGGGCTTCGGCTGCTCGGGGGTCTGCGGGACCTCGGGGGTGTGCGGGACCTCGGGAGCGTTCGCACAGTCGTTGCCGAACGAGGGGTTCAGCAGGCCGCCGATGGTGATGCTGTTCCCACAGGCGTTGACCGGTACGTCGACCGGGGCCTGCACGTTGTTGCCCGAGCCGACACCGGGCGAATTGCTGGTGCCACCTCCCGCGTGCGAGCCGCCCCCGGCGTGCGAACCGCCGCCGTGCTGCGAGCCGCCGCCCTGGCCACCGCCGTGCTGCGAACCGCCGCCGTGCGAGCCACCGCCGTGCTGCGAGCCGCCGCCCGACCCGGACACGTTGGCGCACGTGTTGCCCATGGCGGGGTTGAGGAGCCCCACGACGTCCACGGTGTTGCCGCAGGCGTTCACGGGGATGTGGACGGGCGCCTGCACCGAGTTCCCGGACAGTACGCCCGGGGAGTTCGACGCTCCGCCGGCCGCCAGCGAGTCCGCCTGCGCGTACCCCCCGCCGAGCGCGATGACTCCGCCCGCTGCCGCGACGGAGATGAGGCCCTTCCGCGTGACCTGTCGCATGTGTGATGCCCTGCCTTCCAGCTGTCAGGTTGCCCCGGCCCACTGCCCGGGGAAAGGAAGAACCGGGCGGCCCCGGAGTGCATGGCACGCACTCCGGAACCGCCCGGATTCGGACCCGGTCCCTGGGGGCCGGGTCACCACGTCACATGAACGTCAGGCGTTGACGCAGGTGTTGCCGAAGGCGGGGTTCAGCAGGCCGATCACGTTGACCGTGTTGCCGCACACGTTCACCGGGATGTGGATCGGCGCCTGGACGACGTTGCCCGAGAGCACGCCGGGGGAACCGACAGCGGCACCCTGGGCGCCGGCGTCGGCCATGGCCACACCCGCGCCGGCGAGCACCAGACCACCGGTGGCAGCCGCAGCAGCGACGACCTTCTTGATCATTATTCCTCCTAGTTGGCACAAGCGGTCCCAGCCGCGGACCGCACCACCTGTAACGAGGAGGGCGCACGGGGGCTACGAGCCGAAACCCCCATTCACTCTTTCCGGTGGGCCGGGGACAGACGGTCGATTGGCGGCCGATCCGTCCGCCCGCGGCGCGCGGCGGTTCAGCACTGGTCGATGAACCGGTCGAGGACGCGCACGCCGAAGGTCAGGCCGTCGACCGGGACCCGCTCGTCCACGCCGTGGAACATGCCGGCGAAGTCCAGCTCCGGGGGCAGCTTGAGTGGCGCGAAGCCGAAGCAGCGGATGCCGAGGTCGTCGAAGGACTTGGCGTCGGTGCCGCCGGAGAGCATGTACGGCACCGCCCGGGCGATGGGGTCCTCGGCCTTGAGCGCGCTCTGCATGGCGTCGACGAGCGCGCCGTCGAAGCTGGTCTCCAGGGCCTTGTCGCCGTGCACGTCCTCACGCCGGACCCGGGGTCCGAGCAGCCGGTCGAGGTCGGCCAGGAACTCCTGCTCGTAACCGGGCAGGAAGCGCCCGTCGACGTGGGCGGTCGCCTGGCCGGGGATGACGTTCACCTTGTAGCCCGCGCCGAGCATGGTGGGGGCGGCGGAGTTCCGGAGCGTCGCGCCGACCATCTTGGCGATGCCGCCGAGCTTGGCGAGGGTGGCGTCCATGTCCTCGGGGTCGAGGGGGGTGCCGAGGGCGTCGGAGAGCTCGTCCAGGAACGAGCGCACGGTCTTGGTGACCCTGACCGGCCAGGTGTGGCGGCCGAGACGGCCCACCGCCTCGCACAGTTCGGTGATCGCGTTGTCGTTGTTGGTCATCGAGCCGTGGCCGGCGGTGCCGTCGACCGTGAGCCGCATCCAGTGCATGCCCTTCTGGGCGGTCTCGACGAGGTACAGGCGCAGGTTCTCGTTGACGGTGAACGAGAACCCCCCGACCTCGCCGATGGCCTCGGTCACGCCTTCGAAGAGGTCGGGGTGCTTGTCGACGAGGTACCGGGCGCCGTAGGTGCCGCCCGCCTCCTCGTCCGCGAGGAAGGCGAGCACGATGTCGCGCGGGGGCTTGCGCCCGCTGCGCAGCCGGTCACGGACGACGGCGAGGGTCATCGCGTCCATGTCCTTCATGTCCACGGCGCCGCGGCCCCACACGCAGCCGTCGGCGATCTCGCCGGAGAACGGGTGGTGGGTCCAGTCCTCCGCGTTGGCCGGGACGACGTCGGTGTGCCCGTGGATGAGCAGCGCGGGCCGGGACGGGTCCTCGCCCTCGATCCGGGCCACGGTGGAGGCGCGGCCCTTGTGGGACTCGATGATCCGCGGTTCGAGGCCCACCTCGGCGAGCTTCGCGGCGACGTATTCGGCGGCGGCGCGCTCGCCGGGGCCCGAGTGGTCGCCGTAGTTGCTGGTGTCGATCCGGATCAGCTCGCTGCAGAGGTCGACGACCTCGTCCTCCCCGGAGACGGTCCTGGCCGCATGGGACTCGCTCACGCTGATTCCTCCCGATGTCGCTGCTGGTGGTCCTCCCTTCATCCTCTCGCCATCGCACCCCGTTGCCCAAGGGCGGCTCCAGGCCGTCGCACGGTGTTCACGGCGGCCGGGGGTGTGATCGGGCAGGGCCGAATGTTTGCTATGGTTTTCCACGTCGGAACGGCCCGGGGCCGCGAGACAGACACCTTGTCCGGGTGGCGGAATGGCAGACGCGCTAGCTTGAGGTGCTAGTGCCCTTTATCGGGCGTGGGGGTTCAAGTCCCCCCTCGGACACCAGAGAGATCCCCACAGCTTCGGCTGTGGGGATTTTTTCGTTTCGCTGCCGCGGGCCTTGACCCGGGGGCGTGGTGGCTCTACGTTCTGCGATGTTCATATATGAGAACGCAGTCCAGAACCATGGTTCCTCGCGCGTTGGGCTGCGGGACCGCCACCGCACCGCACCAGCACCCCCGCCGACGTCTGCCACTGGGTCGCAGGCGAGGAAAGGAATCCTTGTGCGCACCAAGAACAAGCATGTCAGAAGGGTGAGGGGCCGCACAGCGGCCGTTTTCGCCACAGCCGGCTCGGTCATCGCCGTCGGCATCGCCGCCCTCGCCACGGCCACCTCGGCCTCGGCCGCTCCTGCACCGGGCTCGTACAGCCTGAAGAACGTCGGCAGCGGACTGTGTCTCCAGGTGCCGGGCGCCGGCACCGGGAACGGGGTCCAGCTGGCACAGTCGTCGTGCAACGGGGCGGCCGAGCAGACCTGGACGCTCAGCGCGTCCGGCGGCGGCTACACGCTGACCGCGGGCCACAGCGGCAAGTGCGCCGGCGTCCGCGACGCGTCCACCAGCGCGGGCAAGCCGGTCGAGCAGCAGTCCTGCTCCGGCACCGCGACGCAGGTGTGGAAGCTCACCGAGACCGGCGGCGGCTTCCAGGTCGTCAACGGCAACGGGGGCAAGTGCCTCAACGTCAAGGACGGCTCGACCGCGTCCGGCGCCCTGGTCCAGCAGAACTCCTGCGACTCCGTGAAGAGCAAGCACTGGACCTTCACCCCCGCCGGCTCCACCCCGCCCC
>NZ_RDBP01000037.1:613654-676151 GCF_008042045.1 Streptomyces sp. T39 | reverse complement strand
GAACAGGCCATAGTGTGGAGCCACATCACGTGTGAGAAGGGCAGGTTCTGCGATGCCGCAGCAGGTGAACGGTGTGATCGCACCCGGGAGGAACGAGCCGGTACGGGTGGAGACCATCACCATCCCCGACCCCGGGCCGGGGGCCGCCGGTCAGGACTCCGTACGGCCGGCGGCGACGGCGCGGACCCGGCCGCGCACCAGGAACCAGCCGCCGACGAGCGCGGCCGCGATGAGCGGCAGGCAGTTGACGGTGGTGCGGCCGATGCCGCCGTCCATCCACATCAGCACGAGGACGGAACCGAGGAAGAGCAGGGTGACGATCTGGGTGTAGGGGGCCCAGGGGAGCCGGTATCCGGGGCGGGTGACCCGGCCCTCCCGCGAGCGGTTGAAGAACAGCAGCGAGCAGACCATGATCATCGCCCAGGTGCCGATGATGCCGACCGAGGCGAAGTTCAGCACCAGCTCGAAGGCCTCGCCCGGCATGACGTAGTTGAGGACGACGCCGAGCACGCCGAAGCCCGCGGTCAGCAGGATGCCGCCGTAGGGCACGCCGCCCTTGTTCATCACGCCGGTGAACGCGGGCGCCGAGCCGGCCACCGACATGGAGCGCAGGATGCGGCCGGTGGAGTAGAGACCGGAGTTCAGGCTGGAGAGCGCCGCGGTGAGCACGACGAGGTTCATGACCCCGGCCGCGCCCGGGATGCCGAGCCGGTCGAAGACGGTGACGAACGGGCTCTGGTCGCCGGTGTACGCGGTGTACGGGAGGAGCAGGGCGAGCAGGACGACCGAACCCACGTAGAAGAGGCCGACGCGCCACATGATCGAGTTGATCGCCTTCGGCATGATCTTCTCGGGGTTCTCGGTCTCACCGGCGGCGACGCCGCACAGCTCGACGGAGGCGTAGGCGAAGACGACGCCCTGGATCAGCAGCAGCATCGGCATCACGCCGCTGGGGAAGATGCCGCCGTTGTCCCCGATGGTGGCGAGGCCCGGGGTGTGGCCGCCGATGTCGTGGGAGGTGACGATCAGGAAGATGCCGATCAGCATGAAGACGACCAGGGCCGCCACCTTGATGATCGCGAACCAGAACTCCATCTCGCCGAAGTACTTCACCGAGATGAGGTTGGCGGCCAGGACCACGGCGAGCGCGATCAGGGCGAGCACCCACTGGGGGACGTCGCTGAACATGGCCCAGAAGTGGGCGTACGTCGCCGCCGCGGTGATGTCGGCGATCGCCGTGGTCGACCAGTTGAGGAAGTAGAGCCAGCCCGCGGTGTAGGCGCCCTTCTCCCCCATGAACTCGCGGGCGTAGCTGACGAACGCGCCGGACGAGGGGCGGTAGAGGACCAGCTCGCCGAGGGCGCGGACGACGAAGAAGGCGAAGACGCCGCAGACCGCGTAGGCGATGAACAGCGAGGGGCCGGCCTCGGCCATGCGGCCGCCCGCCCCGAGGAAGAGTCCGGTGCCGATGGCACCGCCGATGGCGATCATGTTGATGTGCCGCGACTTCAGGTCCTTGCGGTACCCGGCGTCTCCGGCGTCGGCGTGGGGGGTGCCCGTGGTGGCGGCAGGTGTGCCGGCCGCAGCCATGGTGCGGTCGCTCATGGAGGGATGTTCGCCTTCGTGAGGGGGATGTGCGGTACCCGGCTGTCCGCCGGCGGCTTTCCCGGCGGTGAGGGGGTGGTCACCACGGTTCGGCCCAGGGGCACGTCGGCCCGGGCCTCATCGTCGAGGCAACCCTGGGATTTTGGCAGTGAGCAACCTCACCCAGATAGACATCTGAGGTATTTCAGAGGTTTCAACAGGGTGATGCAAGGACGTGTGGCGCGGGTCGATGCCCCCCGACCGCTCAGGGGGCGAGCACGTCCAGCTCTTCGAGGGCGCCCACCGCGATCTGGCGGGTCAGCTGTTCCGCCCGTGCGGCGTCGCCTTCGCGAACGGCCTCGGCGACCTGCACATGGAGGGTGACGGCGGCCGGGTCGGGGTCCTCGAACATCACATGGTGGTGGGTGCGGCCGGCGAGCACCTCGGCGACGACGTCGCCGAGCCGGGCGAACATCTCGTTGCCCGAGGCGTTGAGCACGATGCGGTGGAAGGCGATGTCGTGCTCCAGGTACCCCTCCAGCTGCTGGCCGCGCGAGGTGGCGACCATCCCGAGGGCGCACTCGGTGAGGGCGGCGCACTGCCCGGGGGTCGCGTGGACGGCCGCGAGCGAGGCGGCGACCGGCTCGATCGCGGACCGCAGCACGGTCAGCGAGCGCAGCTGCCGGGGCCGGTCCGTGCCCGCGAGGCGCCAGCGGATGACGCGCGGGTCGTAGACGTTCCACTCCTCGGTGGGGCGCACCGTCACCCCGACCCGGCGGCGCGACTCGACGAGGTGCATCGACTCCAGCACCCGCACCACCTCCCGCACGACGGTGCGCGAGACGTCGAAGCGCTGGGCGACCTCGTCGGTCCGCAGCACACTGCCCTGCGGGTACTCGCCCGCGGTGATCGCGAGACCGAGGGTGTCGAGCACGTGGGTGTGGAGCCCTCGGCCATCTGTGGTCATGGACAAAGCGTACGGGGCAGGGGTCGCCCCGCCGGTGCGGGGAAGGCGCGGGAGACGGGCCGGTGCCGGGCGGCCCGCGGATCACCGGGGCCGTGGGACCGGCGGCACCCCGGAACAAAAAGTATGACGTTTATGTCTCAACCTCTTGAATAAGTCGTACCTAATGGGTTTCAGTAGCGCGACGGACCGATGTCGTGAGTCGACGAAGACGGACAGCGAGGCACGTGATGAGCACCCCCCACGTCGTTGTGGTGATGGGCGTGGCAGGAACCGGCAAGACCACGGTCGGCCCCCTGCTCGCCGCCGCACTGGGCGTTCCCTACGCCGAGGGCGACGACTTCCATCCCCCGGCGAACATCGCCAAGATGTCGGCCGGCACCCCGCTGGACGACGACGACCGCCGCCCCTGGCTCGACGCGATCGGCTCATGGGCGCACGGAAGGGCGGGCCGGGGCGGAGTCGTCTCCAGCTCGGCGCTCAAGCGCGAGTACCGCGACCGCCTGCGGGCGTCCGCGCCCGACGCCGTCTTCCTCCACCTCACCGGCAGCCGCGAGCTCATCGAGCAGCGGATGACGGAGCGCAAGGGCCACTTCATGCCCACCGCGCTGCTGGACTCCCAGTTCGCCACCCTCCAGCCCCTGGAGGAGGACGAGGCGGGCGTCGCCGTCGACGTGTCCGGCACCCCAGAAGAGATCACCCGACGGGCCGTCGCCGCGCTGCGCGGGCTCGAAGAACTCCCCGAAGACTAAGGACCCACCGTGACCAGTCTCAGCGTCGAGACGCTGGCAGCGGACGCCGTCGAGCCGATCACCTCGGCGGGCAACGCACAGCTGGGCATCGCCGTGCTGGCGGGCATCGCCGTCATCGTCGTGCTCATCACCCGGTTCAAGCTGCACGCCTTCCTGGCCCTGACCATCGGGTCGCTCGCACTCGGCGCGTTCGCCGGCGCGCCGCTCGACAAGGCGATCACCTCGTTCACCGCCGGCCTCGGCGCCACCGTCGCCGGTGTCGGCGTCCTGATCGCCCTCGGGGCGATCCTGGGCAAGCTGCTCGCCGACTCGGGCGGCGCCGACCAGATCGTCGACACGATCCTCGCCAAGGCGAGCGGGCGCGCCATGCCCTGGGCCATGGTGCTGATCGCCTCGATCATCGGTCTGCCGCTCTTCTTCGAGGTCGGCATCGTCCTGCTGATCCCGGTCGTGCTGATGGTCGCCAAGCGCGGCAACTACTCGCTGATGCGCATCGGCATCCCGGCGCTCGCCGGTCTCTCCGTCATGCACGGCCTCATCCCGCCGCACCCCGGCCCGCTGGTCGCGATCGACGCCATCGGCGCCAACCTCGGCGTCACGCTTGCCCTCGGCCTCGTCGTCGCCGTGCCCACGGTGATCATCGCGGGCCCCGTCTTCTCCAAGTACGCCGCCCGCTGGGTCGACATCCCGGCGCCGGAGAAGATGATCCCCCAGCGCGCGTCCGACGAGCTGGAGAAGCGCCCGAGCTTCGGCGCGACCGTCGCCACCGTGCTGCTGCCGGTCGTCCTGATGATGGCCAAGGCGCTCGTGGACATCGTCGTCGACGACCCGGAGAACGGTGTCCAGCGGGTCACCGACGTCGTCGGCTCGCCGCTGATCGCCCTGCTCGCCGCCGTGCTCGTGGGCCTGTTCACGCTCGGCCGCGCGGCCGGGTTCACCAAGGAACGCCTCTCCACCACCGTCGAGAAGTCGCTCGCGCCCATCGCCGGTGTGCTGCTCATCGTCGGCGCGGGCGGCGGGTTCAAGCAGACCCTGATCGACATCGGTGTCGGACAGATGATCCTCGACTTCTCCGAGAACTGGGCCATCCCGACGCTGCTGCTCGCCTGGCTGATCGCCGTGGCGATCCGGCTCGCGACCGGCTCCGCGACGGTGGCGACGATCTCCGCCGCCGGTCTGGTGGCGCCGCTGGCCGCCGACATGTCCACCTCGCACGCCGCCCTGCTGGTGCTCGCGATCGGCGCCGGCTCCCTCTTCTTCAGCCATGTCAACGACGCCGGCTTCTGGCTGGTGAAGGAGTACTTCGGCATGAGCGTCGGCCAGACGATCAAGACCTGGTCGGTGATGGAGACCATCATCTCGGTGGTCGGCATCGTCTTCGTCCTGCTGCTCTCCCTCGTGCTGTAGGCCGCGCGCCCCGGCACCGTCCCGACAGTGGGGGCCGGTGCCGGGGCGTCCGTCCCCCCACCGGTGCCGCCGGGCGGGGTCGGGCGAATAGGATCGTTCTTCATGGCCAACCCTGATGAGTTGCTCGTCGACATCGCCGCCAAGGTCGAGTCCGGACAGAGCAATCAGATGTCCCTGACCGTGGTCACCCACGGCGCCGTTCTCACCGGCCGGCTGGCTCCCGAGGCCGTGTGGCGGCAGCGTGTGTCGGAGGTCCTCGCGGATTCGGACCGCCTGGGCGAGTTCGCCGGCACCTTCCACACGGCGGCACGGACCGACGGTCCGCCGACCCATCTGCACTTCCACGTCGCACGGATCCTGCAGGGCACGGTGGGGATCCCCGAGACGGGTGGGATGTACCGCGTCTCGATCGCCGACGTCGGAGCCTGGACGGTGGGCGACTTCAGCTACTCCGACCACTGAGCCTCCGCCGTTCCCGGGCCGCCTCGGCGGCCCGGCAGCAAGCAGCCGGGGCCCGGCCGGCATCTGCCGGCCGGGCCCCGGCTGCTTGCGTGTGCGGCGGTGTGCGCCCGGTGTCAGACCGGGGCGTGGTCCGGCAGCGGTGCGGACGAACTCCGGCCGCCGCCGGTCCCGTCCGCCGGGGAGGCGGCCACGGCGGCACGCCCGGGGTCGCCGAGGACGTCCCGCAGACGGACGCGGTCCGTGTACGCGGAGCTGTCACGGACGGCGGCGAGCTGGGCCAGCGTCACCAGGCCGGTCTGCCGGCCGTCCTCGTCGCAGACGAGCAGGCGGCCCGTGAGGGCGCCGGCCATGACGGACAGGGCCACCTCGACGGTCATGTCGTCCCACACCCGCGGTCCGGCGTCGCCCCTCGCCTCGGCCCGGGCCGGCTGCGCCGGGGCGGTGGTCGAGGAAGGGGACGGCATGCGAAGGATCTGACGCAGGACCGGTGTCACACGTACCTCCAGTGCGATGGGCGAAGTGGGGGCCGCCGGGGCGGCGGTCGTCGGACAGGGCCGGGGCGGCCGGGACGGGGGTCGGACCGCCGCCGAGGGCGACGGTCGTCGAGCCGCGGTCCTAGGCGGCCGGCTCCACGGCGGACCTGCGCTGGGCGGCGCGGCGGGTCGACTGCGAGGGACGCTTGCGCCGTGAGCGGGAGCCGGACTTCCGCTCGGGGCGCTCGGCCACCGGTTCCGTGATGACGACCGGGACGCCGGAGGGAGCCTGCGCGCCGGTGATGCGGTTCAGCGCGGCGTCGCCGGAGCGCACCTCGGTGACGTGCGGGCGGATGCCCGCGTCGGACAGCAGCCGTGCCATGCCGACCCGCTGCTGCGGGGTGACGAGGGTGACGACGCTGCCGGACTCGCCGGCCCGGGCGGTACGGCCGCCGCGGTGCAGGTAGTCCTTGGGGTCGGTCGGCGGATCGACGTTGACGACCAGGTCGAGGTTGTCGACGTGGATGCCGCGGGCCGCGACGTTCGTGGCGACCAGGACGGTGACATGGCCGGTCTTGAAGTGGGCGAGCGTGCGGGTCCGCTGCGGCTGCGACCTGCCGCCGTGGAGCGCGGCGGCCCGGACACCGCTGTCCAGCAGGTCACGGGTGAGCCGGTCCACCGCGTGCTTGGTGTCGAGGAACATGATCACCCGGCCGTCGCGTGCCGCGATCTCCGTCGTGGTGGCCTGCTTGTCCGTGCCGCGGACGTGCAGCACATGGTGCTCCATCGTCGTGACCGCTCCGGCCGAGGGGTCCACCGAGTGCACCACGGGGTCGGTCAGATAGCGGCGGACGAGCAGGTCGACGTTGCGGTCCAGGGTCGCGGAGAAGAGCATCCGCTGCCCCCCGGGACGCACCAGGTCGAGCAGCGCGGTGACCTGCGGCATGAAGCCCATGTCCGCCATCTGGTCGGCCTCGTCCAGCACGGTGATGTCCACCTGGTCCAGCCGGCAGTCGCCGCGTTCGACGAGGTCCGCCAGCCGGCCCGGCGTCGCGACGACGACCTCGGTACCCCCTCGCAGCGCGCCCGCCTGCCTGCCGATCGACATGCCGCCGACGACCGTGGTCAGCCGCAGGGCGAGCGACCGGGCGTACGGCGAAAGCGCGTCGGTCACCTGCTGCGCCAGTTCTCGCGTGGGCACGAGGACCAGGGCGAGCGGCTGCCGGGGCTCGGCGCGGCGGCCCGCGGTGCGGGCCAGCAGGGCCAGCCCGAAGGCCAGCGTCTTGCCGGATCCGGTACGGCCGCGGCCCAGGGCGTCACGCCCCGCGAGGGTGTTCGGCAGCGTCGCCCCCTGGATGGGGAACGGCACGGTCACGCCCTCGGCGCCGAGCGCGGCGAGGAGCTGCACCGGCATGTCGAGATCGGCGAAGGACTCGACGGAGGGCAGAGCGGGAGTGATCGTCCTGGGCAGCGCGAACTCCCCCTGCGGCGCGGCGGGCCGGCGGCCCGGGCCGCTCCGGCGGTCCGAACCGCCCCAGGAGCCCCGGTTTCCCTGACCGGAACCGGCGGTCCGGGCACGGGAGCGGGAAAAACGGTCGTTGGTGCGTGTGCGGTTCATGTGGAACCTTCCTCGATGCGGCGCATGTCAAGGAATTCCCGCATCAGAAAAGCAGCACGGAGAATTGCAAGAAACGGGCCGAATGGAACGCTGAAGCGAATCTGGCCGACGTGGAGAAAGCGTGCGCGCAAAGCGGGCACGGGAAAAGAAAAGAGCCGGCGCGGAACCGACGGTCGCGCGCTGTGGTGCGGCGGTGCGGCCGGGACCGGGCTGCGGTCCCCGGAAATCCTTCCGCGGGAGACGTCACCGCGGAAATGCGTACGGCTGGGGCCCGCACCCCGGAGGATGCGGGCCCCAGCTCGTCGTACGCGACTGCGTCAGGCGGGAACGATGTTCTCGGCCGTCGGGCCCTTCTGGCCCTGCGCGATGTCGAAGCTGACCTTCTGGCCCTCGGACAGCTCACGGAAGCCCTGGGCGGCGATGTTCGAGTAGTGGGCGAAGACGTCGGCGCCGCCGCCGTCCTGCGCGATGAAGCCGAAGCCCTTTTCGGCGTTGAACCACTTCACGGTACCGGTGGCCATATGAATTCTCCTTCGGGTGGCAGTACATCGGTTCTCGCACCGTGCGGGAACCGTGTCGCCGTGATGATCGCCCACCCGGGGAATGCGCCGGAATCGTCTGAGTACCCGGGGATGAACACCCTGCGGGACACTCGAAGTCTGGGAACCACAACTGCAACTGAGACGACAGTAGCACGCCGATAGCGCCCGCCCGAAGTCCGCAAATATTTTCGGCACGGACAATCGACAAATTCTTGCGCGACGGTTCGCTCAATTCTCCCCCGGCGGGCACAGATATCTTCCGCGCGTTCGGACCGCTCCGGCACGGGCCCCCGGCCCGCGACGGGCGCGCGCGCCGTCGTGTCCGCGGCCGGCGGTCGCGGGCCCTGCTGCCAGAATTCGGGCCCATGGAGAACCGTGAAGCGCTCAAGCCGTATCTGCTCGCCTTCCCCGGGCCGTTGCGCGACCGGCTCGTGGCGGCCGTGCTCAGCGGGGAGAAGGTCTCGACGACGGGACTGCTGGCCGAGTACGAGGCGGAGGCGGAGGAACTGCCGCCGGTGGGCGAACGCTCGGCGCTGATCGACTCGGCCGGACGCGAGGTCGCCGTGCTGGAGGTCACCGAGGTGCGGGTGCTCCCGCTCGGTGAGGTCGATCTGCGCCACGCCCTGGAGGAGGGCGAGGGCTACACCTCGGTGGCCGAGTGGCGGGCGGGCCACGAACGCTTCTGGCACGGGGAGGAGATGCGCGAGGCGCTGGGTGACCCGGAGTTCACCGTGGACGACACCACGATGGTGGTGGCGGAGCGGTTCCGCGTGGTGGAGCGGTCGGCCGCGCCGTCGGACGCGAAGGCGCCGGGAGCGGCCGGGCGGCCGGGAGCGGGGCCTGCGCAGGCGGGCGGGCCGGAGGGCGGCGGGGCCGCGACGGCCGGCGGTTCCGTGCCGGACGGAGCGGCGCCCGCGGCGGCGGGCAGGCCGGAGGGCGGCGGGTCTCCGGATCCCGCCGAGGAGGTGCTCGACGTCGTCGACGAGCAGGACCGGGTCGTCGGCCGGGCCCCTCGCGCCGAGGTGTACGCCCGCGGGCTGCGGCACCGCTGCGTCTTCGTCCTCGCCCGGGACGGCGAGGGCCGGGTCTTCGTGCACCGGCGCACGCCCGGCAAGCTGGTGTTCCCCTCCCTTCACGACATGTTCGTCGGCGGAGTCGTCGGGGCGGGCGAGAGCTACGACGACGCGGCGCTGCGCGAGGCGGAGGAGGAGCTCGGTGTGAGCGGACTCCCCGCGCCCACACCGCTGTTCGGCTTCCTCTACGAGGACGGCGGCGACCCGGCGCGGAGCTGGTGGTCGCGGGTGTACGAGGTCCGCTGCACCCTGCCCGTGCGTCCGCAGGCCGAGGAGGTCGCCTGGCACGCCTTCCTCGACGACGCCGAGCTGGCGGCCCGCCTGGACGAGTGGGAGTGGGTGCCCGACGGGCTGGAGGCGTACCGGCTGCTCCTGGAGCACCGCGCGCGGTGACCCGTGCCGGGGGCGGGCCCTTCGTCCGGACGCGCCACACCCCGGGTAGGGTGCCCGGCGTGAGCGATTTCGTGCAGAGCCTGCGGCTGTGGTTCGCGCCGGGGCGCATCCGGGACGAGGGCGACACCCCCGACTACCGGTTCTCGCTCGCCAACGAGCGGACCTTCCTGGCCTGGATCCGCACCGCGCTCGCCCTGATCGGCGGCGGCTTCGCCGTCGACCAGTTCCTGCCCGACCTCCGGTGGGGCGTCCGGGCGGGCCTGGCGCTCGCGCTGATCGGCACGGGCGCGGTGTGCGCGGTGCGTGCGGTCAACCACTGGGTGCGGTGCGAGCGCGCCATGCGCCGGGGCGAGGATCTGCCGGTGTCGCGCTTCCCGGCCCTGCTGGCCGTCCTGGTGGCGGTGGTGGCGGCCGCGATGGTGCTGGTCGTGGCGTGGGGGGACGTGTGACGGCCGGGCCCGCCCGCGATCCCGGCCTCCAGCCGGAGCGGACCCGGCTGGCGTGGCGGCGCACCGTGCTGAGCTGGACGGTGGTGGCCGTGCTCGCCGTGCGGCAGGTGGCCGGCGGGCGGCCGGTCTGGACGGACGTGCTCGCGATGGGGATGTGCGTGCTGGCGCTGCTGGCGTTCGCCTCCGTGGCCAATCGGCGGATGCTGGCGATGGCCGCCGCCCGGCCGGCCGCGCTGACCCCGGGCGGCGCGGCGGCGGCTGCGGCCTGCACGCTGGTGCTGGCGGCGTTCGCCGTGGCCATCGTGGTGTGACGCCGGGCGTCCCGCGCGGCGCGGTCGGATCATCCTCCTTTCCCGGTGACGCGGTCCGGTGACCTGTCGGTCGGCGACGGCCCGACTAGCCTGTAATGCGGCATTTGTCCGCATGTCAACTCCGAGGTGAGCGCCATGACCGTCCTGCACCACGAGCACACCGGCCACTCCCACGCCCACGGCCCCACGTGCGGCCACACCGAGATCCGCCACGGCGACCATTTCGACTACGCGCACGACGGGCACCTCCACCGCGCCCACGACGGGCACTGGGACGAGTGCGAGGCCGGCGAGCACGTGTCGCACAGCGGTCACGCCCACCAGCACGGCAACGGCTGCGGCCACCCGGCCGTCGAGCACGGCGACCATGTCGACTACGTCCACGACGGCCACCGCCACGCGCAGCACGACGGGCACTGGGACGACCACTGACGGCCACCCGCAGACCCGCACGACCCGCACGACCCCGCCGGGGCGACCGCCCCCGACCGGCCCGGCCCCGGCGGGGGTCGACTCCGCCGCCCGCAGGCCGGTTTCGTCCGCCTGCGGGCGCCCCCGCCGGACCCGGCGGCCGCCGCCCGGGACGCGGGCGCCGCTGAACGGGCCCGCACCGGACGCCCGCCACGCCCAAGCGCACCACCGGACCGCTCCCGCGCCGGCTCTTTTCTTTTCCCGTGCCCGCTTTGCGCGCACGCTTTCTCCCGCCCGCCCTCCCGCGCGCCCGGCCGGCTCGTCATCCCTGTGATCCGCACGTCTGTTGCGGGTCACGCACTGGACGACATACCGACTGGTCGGTCATCATTGGCGCGTCCAGGACCGACGACCGGAACCGCCCCCCGGAGGTGCACCCCATGAGCCCAGCCCCACAGGGCCTCGACCCCGAGCAGTTGCGCGGCCATCTCGACCGCGAACGACCGGGGCTGGTGAGCGGGCCGCTCAGCGCGCGGCTCATCCAGGGCGGCCGTTCCAACCTCACCTACGCCGTCACCGACGGGACGAACCGGTGGGTCGTGCGGCGCCCGCCGCTGGGCCATGTCCTCGCGACCGCACACGACATGAAGCGCGAGCACCGCGTCATCAGCGCGCTCGTCGGGACCGCCGTGCCGGTGCCGGAGCCGGTCCTGCTGTGCGAGGACGACTCCGTGCTGGGCGCGCCGTTCTACGTCATGGAGTTCGTCGAGGGCACCCCGTACCGCACCGCGGAGCAGCTGGCCCCGCTCGGGCCGGAGCGCACCCGCGCAGCGGTGCTGGGGCTCGTCGACACCCTGGTCGACCTGCACGCCGTCGACCCCGGGGCCGTCGGTCTCGGCGACTTCGGCCGGCCCGAGGGGTTCCTCGACCGTCAGCTGCGCCGCTGGGGCAAGCAGCTCGCCGCCTCGCGGGGGCGGGAGCTGGCCGGCATCGACGAGCTGCACGCGGCTCTCGGCCGTGATCTGCCGGTCTCCCCCGCGCCCACCGTGGTGCACGGCGACTACCGCCTCGACAACGTGCTGATCGGTGAGGACGACCGCATCAAGGCGGTGCTCGACTGGGAGATGTCCACGCTCGGCGACCCGCTGACCGACCTCGGTCTGCTGGTGATGTACAGCCGGCGGCTGGAGCTGCCCGGCTCCCCCATCAGCACCACCGCGGGTGCCCTCGGGCACCCCGCGCCGGCCGAGCTGATCGAGCGGTACGCCGCCCGCTCCGGGCGGGACGCGTCCGCGATCTCCTGGTACACCGCCTTCGCCTGGTTCAAGCTCGCCGTGATCCTCGAGGGCATCCACTACCGCTACACCCTCGGCCAGACCGTCGGCGCCGGCTTCGACCGGATCGGCGATCTCGTCCCCGTCTTCATCGAGCACGGTCTCACCACCCTCCAGGAAGGCTGAGCGACCCATGGATTTCGCATTCGACGCCCGTACCGAGGAACTCCGCGACAGGCTGCTGGCCTTCATGGACGAGCACGTCCACCCGGCCGAAGAGATCGAGCACGAGCAGCGCGCACGGCTCGCCTCGCCGTGGGACACCCCGGCGATCGTCGAGGAGCTCAAGGCGGAGGCCCGCAGGCAGGGCCTGTGGAACCTCTTCCTCCCCGACTCCGAGCACGGCGCCGGGCTGACCAACCTGCAGTACGCGCCGCTCGCCGAGATCACCGGCCGCAGCCCCCACCTCGCCCCCACCGCGCTGAACTGCGCGGCCCCGGACACCGGGAACATGGAGGTGCTGTCCCAGTTCGGCAGCGAGGAGCAGAAGAAGCAGTGGCTGCAGCCGCTGCTCGCCGGTGAGATCCGTTCCGCCTTCGCGATGACCGAGCCGGAGGTCGCCTCCTCCGACGCGACCAACATCCGCACCCGGATCGACCGGGACGGCGACGACTACGTCGTCAACGGCCGCAAGTGGTACATCTCCGGGGCGATGAACCCCCGGTGCGAGATCTTCATCGTGATGGGCAAGACGGACCCGGACGGCGACGACATCCGGCGTCAGCAGTCGATGATCCTGGTGCCGCGCGACACACCGGGCGTCGAGATCCGGCGCGCGATGCAGGTGTACGGCTACGAGGACCACTCCCACGGCGGTCACGCCGAGGTCGTCTTCACCGACGCCCGGGTCCCCGCCTCGCATCTGATCGGCGAGGAGGGCGGCGGTTTCGCCATCGCCCAGGCCCGCCTCGGGCCGGGCCGCATCCACCACTGCATGCGCCTGATCGGCATGGCCGAGCGGGCGATCGAGCTGATGTGCCGGCGCGCCGTCTCCCGCGAGGCGTTCGGCAAGGCGATCGCCCAGCAGGGCGTGGTGCAGAACTGGATCGCCGACGCCCGGGTCACGGTGGAGCAGCTGCGCCTGCTGGTGCTGAAGACGGCCTGGCTGATGGACACCGTGGGCAACCGCGGGGCGCACACCGAGATCCAGGCCATCAAGATCGCGACGCCGCGTGCCGTGGTGGACATCCTCGACAAGGCGGTCCAGGTGCACGGCGCGGGCGGCGTCAGCCAGGACTTCCCGCTGGCGGAGCTGTGGGCGTCGGCCCGCACGCTGAAGCTCGCGGACGGTCCGGACGAGGTCCACCAGCGCTCCCTGGCCCGCCGGGAACTGAAGCGCTACCTCTGACCCGGTCGCGGGCGGGCGGTCATCTCCGCCCGCGCGCGGCCCGGACGGGACGGCCGCGGGCGGGACGGCCGGCGGTCCGGGCGCAGGCGTCCGCCGCACTGGCCCCGGGCCCCCGGCGGGTTCAGTAGCCGCAGCCCGGGGTGTGGTCCTCGCGGGCCAGGTCGCGGGCGAAGCGCGCGGCGCGCAGTGCGGTGCGCGCGAGGGCGCGGCGCAGCCGGGAGGCGGTGGAACCGTAGGCGCTGGCCCACAGCGGAGGCAGCCTGGTGTCCATGTCTCCAGCCTGACCCGCCGGGCGCGGTGCGGCCACAGGTGGGCTCGCCGGCCCCGTGCGGCGGCCCCGGCCGAGGGGCCGGGGCGTCCCGCCGCCTGCCGTGCGCGGCCGCCCTACGGGCGCAGCGCGCGCAGCAGGAGGTCGGCGAGGTGGTCGGCGACCTGCTGCTTGGTCATGGAGCCGTCCGGGCGGTACCACGTCGAGAGGTGGTGGACCGAGCCGAAGTGGTAGTCGACGACGAGGTCGGCGGGGGTTGCCGTGGAGAACACGCCGTTGCGCTGCCCCTCCTCGACCAGCGCCCGGAAGCGCTCGTGGTAGCGGCGGCGCTCGGCACGTACCTGCTTGTGCTTCTCGGGGCTCAGGTGGTGCATGGAGCGGAAGAAGATCGCCGCGTCGTCGAGGTTGTCGATGGTGGTGACGACGACGTCGGCCGCCGCGCCCCGCAGCCGGTCCTCGATCGGGTCGTCGGCGTCCGCGTAGGCGTCGAGGCGTTCCTGCTGGACGCGCAGGACCCGGGCGTAGACCTCCTGGAGGAGGTCCTCCTTGGAGCCGAAGTAGTGGTAGAGGGCGCCCTTGGTGACGCCGGCCGTCTCCACGATCTCCTGGACGGAGGTGCGGTCGTACCCCTGCTCCGCGAACAGGCGGGTGGCGGTGGCCAGCAGCCTCTGCGGTACGGGGGTCCCCTCCCCGTCCGTCGTCCTGGCCATCGCGCCACCCGCCTTTCGTCTTGTTTTCCTCTGGTGCCGGGACGGTCCCTACGCTTGCGAACGCAGTTCCCGCCTGAGGATCTTCCCACTCGTCGTCTTGGGGAGTTCCGGCAGGACCGTCACGTCACGCGGGTACTTGTACGCCGCGAGGCGCTGCTCGCAGTACGCGGAGAGCTCACCGGGCGCCACCTCGGCGCCGGGGCGCAGGCTGACGTAGGCCCTGACCGTCTCGCCCCGGTAGGCGTCGGGCACGCCGACGACGGCCGCCTCCCGCACGGCCGGGTGCGTGTAGAGGACGTCCTCCACCTCGCGCGGCCACACCTTGAACCCGGAGGCGTTGATCATGTCCTTCTTGCGGTCGACGACGTACAGCCAGCCGTCGGCGTCCATGAACCCGATGTCACCGGTGCGCAGTTCGCCGTCCGGGAATGCCTCGGCGCTCGCCTCGGGCAGTCCCCAGTAGCCGGGGACGACCTGCGGTCCGCGGACGGCGATCTCGCCCTGTTCGCCGAGGGGGACGTCGTCGCCCTTCTCGTCGACGATGCGGACGATCGTGTCGGGGCCGGGGACGCCGACGGAGAGCGTGCCGGAGGCGGGGTCGACCGGGGCCTCGTGCTCGGGGGGCACGGCGGCACAGGGTGCGGTGCACTCGGTGAGTCCGTAGCCGTTGCGGATGTAGGGGCCGAAGCGGTCGCGGAAGCCCTCGACGAGCGCGGGCGGCAGCGGCGCGCCGCCCGAGGAGATCACCTCGAACGAGGCGAAGTGGTCCCGGGTGACCGCCGGATGCGCGGCCAGCGCCATGAAGGCGGTGGACGGGCCGACGGTGTAGGCGGGCCGGTGCTCGGCGAAGGCGTCGAGGACGACGCCGGCCTCGAAGCGGTAGGTGAGGGCGAGGGTGCCCGCGTTCGCGAAGCAGGCGGCCAGCTCGCAGACCATGCCGGTGATGTGGAACAGCGGGGCGAGGGCGTAGTAGCAGGCGCCCTCGGGGACGGGGTGTCCGGTGCGCTGGCGTTCGGCGTTGTAGGCGAGGGCGCCGTGCAGGTTCATCGCGCCCTTGGGGGTGCCGCTGGTGCCGGAGGTGTAGCTGATGAGCGCCACGTCGTCGGCGGCGGGCTCCGGGCAGCCGGGTGCGGGCAGGCCGGCGCGGGCGACGCCGAGGAGGTCGTCGGCGTCGTCGGCGGGCGGGGTGCGCTCGAAGCCGAGGACGCGGGTGTCGCCACGGGTCTGGAGGTCGAGTTCGCAGGCGGTGAGGACGACGCGCACCGGGGAGGCGGCGGCGCACTCGCGCAGACGGGTCTCCCAGGCACGGTCCGAGCAGATCAGCGCGCCCACACCGGCGTCGGCGAGCACATGGGCGACCTCGCCGCCCTTGTACATCGGGTTGAGCGGGACGACGACGGCGCCGGCCTTCCAGGCGCCGAGCAGCGCGATGACGAAGTGCGGGGTGTTCTGGAGCATGATCGCCACCCGGTCGCCGGGGGCGATGCCGCGGGCGGCGAGGTGTCCGGCGACGGAGTCGGAGAGCGCGTCGGTCTCGTCGTAGGCGAGCCGGCCGTCGAAATAGGCGAGCGCGGTCCGGCCGGGGGCGCGGGCGACGGCCGCGCGGAAGGCCTGGAGCACGCCGGCGGGCGGGTCGACCGGGGCGCGCTGGGCCTCGCTCAGGCGGCCGAGCCAGGGGCGGGCGGCGTAGACGGAGCTCACCGGGAGACCTCCTCCCACTTGCGCTGGAGGTGGTTCATGCCGGACAGCCACTTGTCGGTCTCCGCGGCCCTCGCCCGGTAGTACCCGGCCACCTCGGGATGCGGCAGGACGAGGAAGCGGTCCTCGGCCATCGCGTCGAAGAGGGCGTCGGCGACGTCCTCGGGCTCGATGGCGGTGGGGCGCAGGACGATGTCGCCGGCCGATCCGCTGGCGGTGAGCATGTCGGTCCGCACCCCCTGGGGGCAGATGGCGTGCACCTTGACGCCGCGGTGGCGGTAGGTGAGCGAGAGCCACTCGGCGTAGGCGAGGGCGCCGTGCTTGGTGACGCTGTAGGGGGCCGCGCCGATCATGGTGAGCAGCCCCGCCGCGGAGACGGTGGAGACGAAGGTCCCGCTGCCGCGCTCCAGCCAGTCGGGCAGCAGCGCGCGGCTCGCGCGGACGTGCGCCATGACGTTGACGTCCCAGGCGGATGCCCAGACGTCCTCGTCGGCGAAGGCGTCCCCGCCGGACCCGAGGCCGGCGTTGGCGCAGTAGACGTCGACGGTGCCGCCGAGCGCGTCGCGGGCGGCGTCCACGATGTCCGAGGCGTCGCCGGGCACCGCGGTGCCCCCGACGGAGGCGGCGACGGCCTCGGCCTTGGCGGCGTCGATGTCGTTGACCACGACCCGGGCTCCCTCGGCCGCGAACCGGCTCGCCAGTGCGGCGCCGATGCCGCCTCCCGCGCCCGTGACCACAACTCCCGCGCCCCGCACCGTACTCATCACGCTCCGCCCTTCGCAGATCCTCGGCTCCATGGGCAGACTAACCGGTCGGTATGTACGGGGGGAAGGGGTCGGACGCACGGGTGCCGCCGGGGTCGTTCCCGGCGGGCGTCAGGAGCGCTAGCCTGCGTGGCCATGACAGACGGCGATCACGGAGGTAGCCCGATGAGCCTGTCCAGACGGGGTTTGCTGGCCGCGGGCGGCGGCGCGGTGGGGGCCCTCGCGGCCTCCGCCCCGACCGCCGCAGCCCACGGGGACCGGGGCCGCGCGGTGCGCACCGGATTCGATCGGCTCGCGGCGGACGGGTACGCGGCCCTGGCGGGCGAGCGGGTCGGGGTGGTGACCAACCCGACGGGCATCACCCGGGACGTGCGCCACATCGTGGACGTGATGCACGCGGACGACCGGGTGGACCTGACCGCGGTCTTCGGCCCGGAGCACGGCTTCCGCGGGACCGCGCAGGCGGGCGGTTCCGAGGGCCGGTACGACGACCCGGCGACGGGGCTCCCGGTCTACGACACCTACCTGAAGAGCGGGCAGCCGCTGGCGGACGTCTTCACCGCGTCGGGCGTGGACACGGTCGTCTTCGACATCCAGGACGCCGGCGCCCGGTTCTACACCTACATCTGGACGCTGTTCGACTGCATGCAGGCCGCCGCGACGGCCGGCAAGCGGTTCGTGGTGCTGGACCGGCCGAACCCGGTGACCGGGCGGGCGGCCCTCGGCCCGGTGCTCGACAAGCGGTTCGCCACCTTCGTCGGCCGTGAACCCATCGCGCAGGCGCACGGCATGACCGTCGCCGAGCTGGCGCTGCTGTTCAACGGCGAGTTCCTGACGCAGCCGGTGGACCTGTCCGTCGTGACGATGAAGGGCTGGCGGCGGACCGATTTCTTCGACGGGACCGGACTGCCCTGGGTGCCGCCGAGCCCCAACATGCCCACCCCGGAGACCGCCGTCGTCTACTCGGGCACCTGCCTCTTCGAGGGCACCAACCTCTCCGAGGGGCGCGGCACGACCCGGCCGTTCGAACTGCTGGGCGCCGAGGGCGTCGACCGGCGCTGGGCCGAGGCGGCGAACGCGCTGGAGCTGCCCGGAGTCCGCTTCCGCGAGGCCTACTTCGCCCCCACGTTCTCCAAGTTCCAGGGGAAGACCGTGGGCGGGGTCCAGCTGCACGTCCACGACCGCGAGTCCTTCGACCCCGTGCGCACCGGCATCGGGCTGCTGGTGACGGCGAAGCGGAGCTGGAGCGGATTCGCCTGGCGTCCGGACAACTGGATCGACAAGCTCACCGGCACCACCTCGGTACGCACGCTGATCGACGCCGGCGCGGACACCGACGAGGTCGTCGGGGCCTGGGCGGCCGACCTGGCCGCCTTCCGCGCCGTGCGCAGGAGGTATCTGCGCTACTGACCCGGCGTCCGGGCGCGGTCCGGAACGGGGGTGCGGTCGTCCCCACCCCCGTTCCGGGGGGCCGCACCCTGGCCCCCCACCGGGCGCACGGGGAGAGTGGGTCCATGCGCCCCCGGCTGCGAGACCTCAGAAGGCACCCCCTGAAGCGGCACGCCGTGCTGCTCGTCGTGGCGCTGGCCGCCATCGCCGTCATGTCGCCCGCACGGGCGCAGCAGCATTCCGCCGACCCCCTCCCCCGCCACGGGACCGGCGAGCCCGGTCACGTCCCGCGGGTGGCGGACGCGGAGCCGTGCGAGCGATCGGCGCCGCCCAGGTGAACGTCCGCCGCGCCGCGCACCGCCGGGCGCCCGCGGCCCGGCGGACCGGACCGGATGACCCGGCCGCCCCTCCCCGGCCCGGCCGCGCACACCCCGGCGCGCGGTGCCGCCCGCGACGGACGCGCCGGCCCGCGCACCGCCCCACGAGCCCGCCGATGGCCGGGAGTCGACCGTCCCGCCCGGAGCTCCGGCGGCATCCGTCCGGACGGGGCCGGGTCGGTGCGCCTGCTCACGTCGTACGACGTCCTCATCCATCTGCATGAGGTCGGGTGCCGCCGGCCGTCTCGGACCGGCCGGGGGTATGGCTGTTTCCTCTCTTGCGCAGGATGCTGGGGAGAGGGGACGAGGGAGGGGCGCACCATGGCCGACGCAGGTGGGCAGCCGTACCGGGAGACGGTCTTCGGCGCGGACGGCGATCCGCTCCGACCGTGCGACGGCCTGGTGGAGCCGGGGGTCACCGATCTGCTGCTGTTCGCGCACGGGTGGCACAACACCCCCGCCACGGCACGGGCGCTGAACACGGCGTTCTTCGCCCCGTTCACCAAACTGGTCGCCCAGACCCCGCAGGTGCGGCTCGCGTGCGCGGCGGTCACCTGGCCGTCGATGCGGTTCACCGACGAGTCCATCCCCGACGTGGAACCGCCGGCCCCGGGGGCGCAGCCGACGGGTCCCGGCCTCGACCGGGCGACCCGGGACGGGCTGGCCGGGCTGCACCCGGGCCGGCATTCCGACGTGCGGCGGCTGGCGGTGCTGCTCGACGAGCAGCCGTCGTCCATGGCGGCGTTCCAGGAGTTCGGTTCGCTGGCACGGCAGTTGGCGGCCGTGCCGGCCGGCGGCCTGGAGTCGGGCTTCGCCGAGGATCTGCCGCAGGACGAGCAGGGCCCGCCGGCCGTGCTGTACGAGCACCTCCCGAGGCTGTGCGTCCGGCTGTCGGAGGCACTGGACGACGGCCCGGCACCGGACGCCCGGGGCGCCGCGCCTCCCGGCGCGCGGGGCCCGGCGGACCGGACGCCGCCGGGCGGGTACCCGGGGACCTCCACGCCTGCCGTGGTTCCGGTCCCGTGGCGGGGCGCGAAGGAGTTGCTGCGGCAGACCACCTACTACGCGCTCAAGCGCCGGGCGGGGACGGTCGGCGAGCTGGGGCTCGGTCCGCTGCTGGGGCGGCTGGCCCGGACGGCGCCCGGCGTGCGGGTGCACCTGGTCGGGCACGGCCACGGCGCCCGGCTGGTGGCGTTCGCGCTGCGCGGGCTGCCGCACGGCGCCCACAACGTCAAGTCCGTGACGCTGCTCCAGGGCGCGCTGTCCCACTACGTGTTCGCCAGTGGTCTCCCCCACGCGCCGGGGGCCGGCGGCGCGCTCGCCGGGCTCCAGGACCGGGTCGACGGCCCGGTGGTGGCCTCCTTCTCGCGGCACGACAGCGCGCTCGGAGTCTTCTACCCGCTGGCCCACGGGCTCGCCGGCGAGCCGGCGGCGGCCGGCGGCGACGCGCGCTGGTGCGCGATGGGCGCCGAGGGCATCCGGGCCGTGCCGGGGGCCGTGCGGACGAACCTGGGCGAGGCGTTGCGCGACGGGCTGCCGGGCAGCGGGTGCGTCAGCGTGGACGCGGCTCAGGTGGTGCGCCGCGGCGGGCCCCCGGCCGGTGCGCACAGTGACATCTGCCACGAGGAACTGGCCCGGCTGGTGCTGGCGGCGGGCCGCGTCGGACGCTGACCGGACGACAGGATCCGGACGAATCGGCGCCCGGCGATTTTCGATGGAGCCTAAACGGGCACTCCTACGTCCATTCCCCAACGCCGATGGACGAGTGACGGAGGTGCCGACACGATGGCAGGTTTCCGGAGTCTTGCGAGACAGGTGCGCGACGGGCGGTGCGATCTGGCGCTGCGCCGCTACTCGCTGCGCAAGTGCCTGGAGAGGTTCGCGCCGTACGGCCACCGGGCCACCTGGGACCACCTGTGCGCCCGCCACGGGATCGAGCCCGAGGACCGGGATCCCGATCCGGCGCGGCTGGTGGCCGCGCTCGACGAGCTGGAGGACGCGCGCGCGGTGTGGCTCGCGTACGAGGAGGACTTCGCGGACCGCCGCAAACGGGAGAAGCACGAAGGGCTGCGGCGGCCCGGCCATCTCGACGACTGGCACCGCAGGAGCTGGGGCGGGAACGGGGTGGCGCGGTGCGACACACCTCACGCCCACCCCTCCCAGCCGCTGGGCGAGGTGCTGCGCCGGCTCATCGGCGCGCTGGACGAGGAGCCGGGGTCGGCCTGTCCGGTGTGCCGGGGAACGCACATCGTGTGGCGGCAGGACCTGGACGACGAGCCGTGGGCGGGTCCGGTCTGCGAAGGGTGCGGGATCGTGGTGCCGCAGCCGGTGCTGACGGCCGCCGCGGTGGCCGCGGCCCGCAGGGCGGGCCGGCGCGAACTCGCGTCGGTGGCCTGAACGCGGCGGGGAGCCCGGGGACGGGGGCCCGGGTCCCGGCCGGGCGGGCGCCGCGCGGCGCACACCCACGGGCGGGGATCCGCTTCGGGGCGCGGGACGGCCTTTAGCAGAGCGGAAATCCCCTGGGCCAGCGGGATTTCGGCGGGCGAGAGTGTCGGGAGACGGATGCCACGAGCAAGGAGTCCCCGACATGTCGACGCTGCGCGTCACCGCCGAGACGCTGACCGTGCACGAACACCCCGACGCCGACGCGCTGGAGCTGGCCCAGGTGGGTCTCTACCGCGCCGTCGTCGCCAAGGGTGCCTACCGCACCGGTGACGTCGCGCTCTACATCCCCGAGCAGGCCGTGCTGCCCCCGGCCCTGATCGACGAACTGGGCCTGACGGGACGCCTGTCCGGCGGGGACCGCAACCGGGTCAAGGCGGTGCGGCTGCGCGGGGAGCTGTCGCAGGGCATCGTGTGCCGGCCGCGTGCGGTCGCGAACGTCGACCTGGCCCGGGCGGCCGAGGAGGGCACGGACTTCGCGGAGCTGCTCGCGATCACCAAGTGGGTCCCGCCCGTGCCCGTGGGGATGAGCGGGGCGGTGGAGCCGGCGCCCGAGCTGCTGGGGTGGGTCGACATCGAGAACCTCCAGCGCTACCCGGACATCTTCGAGCCCGGCGAGCAGGTGGTGCTCACCGAGAAGCTGCACGGTTCGGCCTGCCTGCTGACCTACTCGGCCGCGGACGGCGGCAGCGTACGGGTGTCGTCGAAGGGCTTCGGCGCCAAGGGCCTCGCTCTCACCGAGGACCCGGCGAACCTCTACTGGCGCGCGGTGCTGGGGCACGGCGTCCCCGCCGCCGCCGCGCGGCTCGCCGCCGCGCTGGGAGCGAGCCGGGTGGGCGTCTTCGGCGAGGTGTACGGGGCGGGCGTCCAGGACCTCGCGTACGGCGCCGACGCCCGCAGCGCCGAGGGGCTCGGGTACGCGGTGTTCGACGTGTCGGCGGAAATCGACGGGCGGGTCCGCTGGCTGGACGCGGCCGCCCTGCTCGACGGTGAACTGCCGCTGGTGCCACGGCTGTACGAGGGCCCGTACGACGCCGGCACGGTGCTGGAGCTGGCCACCGGCAGGGAGACGGTGTCGGGGCGGGGGCTGCATCTGCGGGAGGGCGTCGTGGTGCGCTCCGCGGTGGAGCGCTACAGCCCGGTGACCGGCGGGCGGGCCATCGCCAAGGCGGTCAGCCCGGCGTATCTGACCCGCAAGGGCGGCACCGAGTACGAGTGACGCTCTCCGCCACGGCTCGGGGCCGGTCCCTCCGGGGGCCGGCCCCGAGCCGTGTCCCGTCGGGGTCAGCCTCCGTCGCCGGCGGGCCTGCGGCGTTCGCCCAGCAGACGCGAGCCGGTCAGCCGCTCGCCGAACACGTCGTCGGGGTTGGACAGCACGCAGGTCTCCAGGGACAGGCAGCCGCAGCCGATGCAGTCGGTGAGGTGGTCCCGGAGCCTGCCGAGCTGCTTGATG
This sequence comes from Streptomyces sp. T39, assembly GCF_008042045.1. GTDB lineage: Bacteria > Actinomycetota > Actinomycetes > Streptomycetales > Streptomycetaceae > Streptomyces. Next base: position 653,929 of record NZ_RDBP01000037.1, on the reverse strand, counting down.
CGCTCGTCCAGCACGCCCCGCCACGCTTCGGAGAGCCGGGCCCAGTCCTCGCGGTCGGGTGTGCGCTCCTCGGGCAGTTCGGCGAGCGCGTCGCGGATGGTGGCCAGCGGGATGCCGACGCGCTGGGCCGCGCGGACGAAGGCCACGCGGCGCAGGGTGTCCCTGCTGTAGCGCCGCTGGTTGCCGCTGGTGCGCCGGCTGGAGATCAGGCCCTTGGACTCGTAGAAGTGCAGGGCGGACACGGCGGCGCCGCTGCGCGCGGCGAGCTGGCCGACCGTGAGTTCGTGGATCGTCTCGGGAATCTGGGGCACCCGGCGAACCCTACGTCCACCGCCGACTCGTCCTGGACGTCCGTTGACAGAGTGCCCCCGCCCCACCATGCTGAGCAAGCGCTTAGACATTTGTGTCGAGACATGCGCTTCGAGAGTGCGAGAGGCAGGGACCAGGGACATGGCTGAGCCGAGGATCTTCACCTCCCCCGAGGAGCTGCGCGCCGGAGTGGGCGAGCAACTGGGGCACAGCGACTGGCTGGAGATCGACCAGAAGCGGATCGACCTCTTCGCCGACGCGACGGGCGACCACCAGTGGATCCACGTGGACGCCGAGCGGGCGGCGAGCGGCCCCTTCGGCACGACGATCGCCCACGGGTATCTGACCCTGTCGCTGCTGCCGGCCCTGGTGCCCCAGGTCCTGCGGGTCGAGGGCATGAAGATGGGCATCAACTACGGGACGAACAAGGTGCGCTTCCCCGCGCCCGTCCCGGTCGGCTCGCGGCTGCGCGCCACGGCCGTGCTGAAGGAGGTCGAGGACGCCGGCGGCGGTGTGCAGATGACCGCCCTCGTCACGATCGAGCGCGAGGGCGGCGACAAGCCGGTGTGCGTGGCGGAGTCGGTCTCCCGCTACTTCTTCTGAACCGGCCGCCCGCCGGGGCGCCCGGCCGGCCCGCTCAGCGGCCCTGCGGGGCCCCCACCATGCGCAGCACGAGGTCGGCGTAGAACGCGCCGACCTCGTCGGGCGTCCGGCGTCCCTGGGTGTTGAACCAGCGCGCCACGTCGATGCAGAGGGAGAGGATGGCGACCGCGGTGCCGGGCACGTCGGGCACGGTGAACTCGCCCGCGGCGACACCCTCGTCGAGCAGTCTGCGCACCACGGCGTCGCTCTCGCGGCGGAGCTCGATGATCTCCGCCCGGTGCTCCTCGGAGAGGGCGTCCAGTTCGTACTGGACCACCCTGGCCGTGGTGTGCCGCCCGGCGTGCCAGCGCACGAAGGTGCGCACGGCCTCGGCGAGGCGGTCCCGCGGGGTGCCGGGCCGGTCGTACGCGGCCGTCAGGATGTCGAGGGCCTTGTCGTGCCCGATGCGGCTGATCCGGTGGAGCAGCTCTTCCTTGGTCTTGTAGTGGATGTACAGGGCCGCGGGGCTCATGCCCGCCCGGCCGGCGATGTCACGCGTGGTGGTCGCGTGGTACCCGCGCTCGGCGAACGCCTCGACCGCGGCGACGAGCAGTTTCCTGGCCGCCTCCGGGGTGACCTGGTCCCACGGCTTCTCCTCGCCGGACACGTCCTCGCCGGCCGCCGTCTGGTCCGCAGTCATCACTCGCCCCTTCTCTGGCACAGGACGACACCATACCCCGCGCATGAGCGCCCGCTTAGGGCCTCGCGGCGGGATCGCGCGGACGCGCCGGGCGCCGGGGCGGCCACGGGCGGCCCCGGCGTGTGCCTACAGCTTCTGGAAGGGGTCGTGCTCGGCCAGCAGCTTCTCCAGCCGGGCCTGGTCGACCCTGCTGACGATCTGTCCGGCCTCCTGACGGTCCCTGACCACCTTGGCGAGCGTGAAGGCCGACGTCGTCAGGTACAGCACGGCGACGGCGAGGAAGGCACGCACCCAGGCGTCCGCCTCCATGTGGTAGATCCCGATGGCGACGGCGCCCAGCGCGACGGCGAAGGAGATCACGGCCTGGCTGTAGTAGGCCGCGGTGTTCTGCTGCTTGACCTGTGTCTCACTCATGGGCACAGCTTCGTGCGCCGTGGCGGGCGTCACATGGGCGCTGGTACTCATCCGGGTACTCAGGCCGGTGCCCGGGCGCGCCGGAGCGCCGCCGCACGGCCGGGTCAGAACGCGGAGACCCCCGTGAGCGCCCGGCCGATGATCAGCTTCTGGATCTGGCTGGTGCCCTCGTAGAGGGTCATCACCCGGGCGTCGCGCAGCAGCTTGCCGACCGGGTACTCGTCGATGTAGCCGTACCCGCCGAAGACCTGGAGGGCGTTGTTGGCCGCCCGGACCGCGGCCTCGGAGGCGAACAGCTTGGCCTTGGACGCGGCCGTGGCGAACTCCTCGCCCCGGTCGACGAGGTCCGCCACCCGCCAGGTGAGCAGGCGGGCGGCGTCGACGTCCACGGCGATGTCGCTGATCAGCTCCTGGACGAGCTGGTAATGGGCGATGGGGCGGCCGAACTGCTCGCGCTCGCCCGCGTACCCGACGGCCGCGTCCAGCGCGGCCTGGGCGATGCCGACGCAGCCGGCCGCGACCGACATCCGGCCCTTGGCGAGCGCGGACATGGCGAGGGAGAAGCCCCTGCCCTCAGCGCCGAGCATGGCGGACGCCGGGACGCGCACGTCCTCGAGGACCAGTTCGGCGGTGGCCTGGCCCCGCAGGCCCAGCTTGCCGTGGATGGTGCGGCGGGTCAGCCCGGGGGTGTCGGTGGGGACGAGGAAGGCGGAGACGCCCCGGTGGCCGGGGGTGTCGTTGGTGCGGGCGAACAGCAGGACCACGTCGGCCCAGGTGCCGTTGGTGATGAACATCTTCGACCCGTTGACGACGTAGTCGTCGCCGTCCGGGACGGCACGGGTGGCCAGGCTGCCCGCGTCCGATCCGGTGCCCGGTTCGGTGAGCCCGAAGCAGCCGACGGCGTCTCCCGAGGTCAGCCGGGGCAGCCAGGCCCGCTTCTGCCCCTCGGTGCCGTAGGAGGCGATGGTCTTGGCGACCAGGCCGAGGGAGACGGAGACGATGCCGCGCACCGACGAGTCGCCGCGGCCGAGTTCCTCGGTGACCAGGCAGTAGGCGAGGTGGTCGCCTCCGGAGCCGCCGTACTCCTCGTCGACGGTGAGACCGAGGAAGCCGAGCGCGCCGAGCTTCTTCACGATCGCGCGGTCGACGTTCTCGGCCCGGTCCCACTCGACGACATGGGGGGCGATCTCGCGGGCGACGAAGTCCGCTGCGAGCCGGCGGACGGCCGTCTGCTCCTCGGTGAGCTCCAGGTTCATACGCGGGCACCCCACTTTAACTACCACTGCTAGTTTATTTTGCCAGGGCCTACTATGTGCCGCATGGCCCGACCGCGCAAGCCCCTGCTGAGCCGTGACCGCATCGTCGAGGCGGCCGGCGCCCTCGTCGACGCGGAGGGGCTGGACGCGGTCTCCACCCGCAGGCTCGCGGCCGAGCTGGGGGTGAGCGGCCCCTCGCTCTACAACCACTTCCGCAACAAGGACGAGATCCTGGACGCGGTGGCCGACGCGGTCAGCGCCCGGGTCGACCTGTCGATGTTCGACGCGGACGACCCGCGGGACTGGCGCACCGCACTGCACGACTGGGCGCTCTCCTACCGGGCCGCGCTGCGGGCGCACCCCAACACCGTCCCCGTCCTGGCCCGCGGACCGGGCCGCCGTCCCGCCGGCCTCCGGGTCGCCGACGCCGTCTTCGGCGCCATGGTCCGCGCCGGCTGGCCGCCCGCCCAGGCCACCCGGATCGGCGCGCTGATGCGGTACTTCATCACCGGCTCCGCACTCGGCTCCTTCGCCCGCGGCTTCGTCGACGACGCCGCCGCCTACGACCCGGCCGACTATCCGCACCTCGGCCAGGCCCACCTCCTCGCCGACCGCCAGGAACAGGTCGACGAAGGGGCGTTCGAGACGGGGCTGCGCGCGCTGCTGGACGGGCTGGCGATGCAGTACGAGGCGGGCGTCCGACGGGACTGGGCGGTGTCGAACTCCGGGTGACGTGCGGGCGGGCCGCCGCTGCGACCTTTCGGCCGCCGCCGAACCATGGCTGCCGCATCCTGGGGGCATGACCTCCTCCCGGGACCTCGCCGCCCTCGCCTCGCTGCTCGCCGACGAGACCCGCGCCGGATTCGCGCTCGCCCTGCTCGACGGACGCGCCTGGACCGCGGGCGAGCTGGCCCGTCACGGCGGGGTCGCCCCGTCGACCGCGAGCGAGCACCTCGGCAAGCTGGTCGCGGGCGGCCTGCTCACCGAGGAACGCCAGGGGCGCCACCGCTATGTGCGCCTCGCCGACGACCGGGCGGCCCATCTGGTCGAGGAGCTCGCCGCCTACGCGTCCCCCGGGCCGGCGCCCCGGCCCCGCACCCTGCGCGAGTCGAGCGCCGCCCACGCGATGGCGCGGGGCCGCACGTGCTACGACCACCTCGCGGGACGGCTGGGCATCGCCGTCACCGACGCCATGACGGCGCGCGGGCTGCTCGCCCAGGACGCCGGCTTCGCGCTCACCGAGCGGGGCGTCGGCTGGTTCGGCGATGCGGGCATCGCCCTCACCCGCACCGGACGCCGGCCGCTGGCCCGCGGCTGCCTGGACTGGACCGAACGCCGCCCCCACCTCGCCGGGATCGCCGGCGCCCGCCTGTGCGCCCACGCGCTGGAGGCGGGCTGGTGCGTGCGGATCGGGTCGGAGCGGGCCGTGAAGGTCACCGGGGAGGGCGAACGTGCGCTGCACGCGCTGCTCGGGATCGAGCCCGGGAAATTGCGGTGAGGACCGAAGGGTCACCGCCGTACCGTCGGCCCATGACGAACCCGCCGAACCCTTCCCGTGGCACCGCCTGGCCCGCCCTCGCGGCCGCAGCCGTCACCGTCGTCCTCTGGGCGTCCGCCTTCGTGTCCATCCGCAGCGCGGGCGACGCCTACTCCCCCGGCGCGCTCGCCCTCGGCCGCCTGCTCGCGGGCTCCCTCGCCCTGGGCTGCGTGCTGCTGATCCGGCGCGAGGGGCTGCCGCCGCGGGCCGCGTGGCCGGGGATCGCCGTGTCGGGCCTGCTGTGGTTCGGCGTCTACATGGTGGTGCTCAACTGGGGCGAGCAGCAGGTGGACGCGGGCACGGCGGCCATGGTCGTCAACATCGGACCGATCCTGATCGCGCTGCTCGGCGCACGGCTCCTCGGCGAGGGGCTGCCGCCCCGGCTGGTCGCGGGCATGGCGGTCTCCTTCGCGGGTGCCGTGGTGGTGGGCCTGTCGATGTCCGGCGAGGGCGGCTCCTCGACCCTCGGCGTGCTGCTCTGCCTGGTGGCCGCGGTGGGCTACGCGGCCGGTGTGGTGGCGCAGAAGCCCGCACTGGCCCACGCGAGCGCGCTCCAGGTCACCACGTTCGGCTGCCTGGTCGGCACGGTCGCCTGCCTGCCCTTCGCGGGGCAGCTCGTCGCGCAGGCGTCCGACGCTCCGCTCTCCGCGACGCTGAACATGGTCTACCTCGGCATCTTCCCGACCGCGCTCGCCTTCACGACCTGGGCGTACGCGCTGGCGCGCACGACGGCGGGCCGGATGGGCGCGACCACGTACGCGGTTCCCGCCCTCGTGGTGCTGATGTCGTGGCTCGCCCTGGACGAGGTCCCGGGGCTGCTGACGCTGGCGGGCGGCGCACTCTGCCTGGCGGGTGTGGCCGTCTCCCGCTCGCGGGCGAGGACGGCCGCCGCAGGGACCGGCGGCGAGGCGGGCGCCGAGGCGGCCACCCGGCGCCGGTCGCCCTCGTCCTGAACGGGGGCCGCCCGCTCCCGGGACGGGTGTCACGGCGGCCGTCCCCGCCTCACCCCGCGGACGCCGGGCGGCGACGGCCGCCCGGCGTCCCGGCGTCCGGCCCCGCACCGGGCATGATCGTGCGCATGGGACACCCACATCTGCCGACGACCCAGGCCGCCGTCGCCGCGATCCGCGAGGTCGCGCGGGAGTACGACCGGGAGTTCGTCGTCTCCGACGACATCGGGGCCGACCAGGTCTCGCGCCGCGAGTCGGCCGACGCGTTCACGGCGGCCGACCCGGACGGATCGCTGCCGCACGAGGCGTTCGTGGAGCTGGGCGGTCAACCGGCCGTCACCGTGCGGATCTTCGCCGACGGGGACGCGAAGGTGACCGTCGACGAGGTCGAGTTCCACGACGTCCCGCGCGCCTCGGTTCCGGGCTTCCTGAGGTCCGTCTACGGAGGACTGGCCTACGTGAAGGGGAGGTTCTTCCCGGTGGGCGAGTGGCTGGTGGTGCCGCTGCCCGGCGACGAGACCTACAAGGAGCTGATCCTGCTCAGCGGACTCACCCCGTGGCTCGCCCGCGCCGTCAGGCCGTAGCCCACGGCGCCTTCAGCGCCCCGACGAACGCGGACCACGCCCCGCCGCCGACCACCACGACCGGCCCGCCCGGGCGCTTGGAGTCCCTGACGGGGACCAGGCCGGGGAGTCCGTCGGCGACTTCGACGCACTCGCCGCCGTCACCGTTGCTGTGACTGCTCGTCCGCCAGGCGGCTGCACCCAGGTCAATTCGGCTGCTTGCCATTTCGGTAGTCCTCTGCCGCTGCGTCGATCATGGCCAGGGACGCCTCCGGGGACAGTGCGGCGGCCCTGAGCTGATCGTATGCCTTGTGGTATTGCTCCACGAGGGCCGGATCGTCGATCAGGTGACCGTGGTAGGCGCCCTCCGTGTAGAGCACCGGTGGGGCGTCCGCGAACCGCATGAACATCATGTCCGTCTTCAGGAACGGGCGGGTCGGCCCGTTCCACGGAAGTACTTGTAGAACGATGCGACGCCGCCCGGCCAGCTCCGAGATGCGGGTGAGCTGCGCCGCCATGTCGGCGCACGGCAGGAACGGCTGACGGACCAGCGACTCGTGGAGGACCACCCAGTACTCGGGCGTCCGGGGGTCGTCGAGGAGTGCCGCCCTGCACACGCGGGCCGTCACCTTCGCATCGACCTCGTCCGGCTGGTCCAGGGGGTGGGTCGCGTGGATGACCCCGCGTGTGTACGCCTCGGTCTGCAACAGACCGGGCACGAGCGCAGGACTCCACCTCTCGATCGACCGGGCGCGCATCTCCAACTCGGCCACCTGCGCGAAGTAACCGGCGTGCACGCCCTGGCGTGCCCTGCGCACATCCTCGCAGCGGCGCTCGAAGAACCCGTCCGTGCCCAGGAGGCGGTCGACGTGCCGGGCCAGGTCGGCCGGCATGCGGCGGGTACCGCGCTCGATCTCGCTGAGCAGGCTCACGCCGTAGAAGCTGCCCTCGACCGTCTGCTGGAGCGTCAGTCCGGCCGCCTCCCGCTGGAAGCGCAGCTCCGCGCCGTAGAGGGCGGGGACGCCCGCCGAGCCGTCGATGTCCTTGCGTGCCGCCATCGTTCACCGTTCCACGGTCCGTGCGGTGGAGTCAGAAACCCTTCAACCGTACGCACCGCCCCGCCACGCTGTGAGCGCAACGTCACACACAGCACACGAAAGTGGCCCTCATGAACGAGCAACGACCCGATGGCGCACCCGATGTCGAGGCGAGCGTGGACCGGCTGCGGGAGGCGCTGGGCGCGCACGGCATCACGCTGCCGTCCCTGGGCGTCGATCTGCCGAGCTACGCCGGCGCCCTGCCCTGCCGGCATCTCGTCGCGCTGGGGAACTGCAGTCCCGCCACGGCCGACCTTCTGACGGCCGCACTGCGCCGGGCGGAGGGCCGGTGAGGTCGGGGGACTTCGAGGCGGAGCTGACGGCCGGGCCGGAGGCCGTGCCGCGGCTGCGGCACGCCGTCCGCGCGCATCTGCGGCGGGAGTGCCCGGACGTGGAGCTGGCGGTGAGCGAACTGCTCGGCAACGTGGTGCGCCACGTCGGCACGGGCACACCGGTCACACTGCGGGTGACCGGCGCCGGGGGAACGACCCGCGTCGAGGTGACGGACCGGGCCCCCGCGGCCGTGGCCGCCCCGCGCAGCCCGTCGCCGGACGAGGAGTCGGGGCGTGGCCTGGCACTGCTGGAGGCACTCGCCACGCGCTGGGGCGTGGTGCGCGGGACGGGGTCCAAGACCGTGTGGTGCGAGCTGGACGGATCCTGAGCGACCGGAGGGGCCGGGCGGCCCGGCCCCTCCGGTCACCCTGCGGCCGTCGGCGCCCGGCGGGGCGGCGCGACCCCTGGGGCGGCGGCCCGGGCCGGGCCCCCGGCAGCACGAGGAGCCCCGGCGGAAGGGCCGCCGGGGCTCGCTGTGCGGGAAGGGTCAGAACATCACGAGGGCGCGGCCGCCCTTCCCTTCGCGCATGGCGTCGAAGGCCGCCGGGATGTCCTCCAGGGTGATGCGGTCCGTCACCAGCGCGGACAGGTCGAGGCTGCCGTCACGGACCAGCGCGGCGAGGACCGGGAGGTCGGCGGCGGGGTCGCAGTTCCCGTACACGCAGCCGGACAGCGTGCGGCCCCAGTGGAAGATCTCCAGCGCGTTGAAGGTGACCTGCTGGTCCTTGCCGCCGATGCCGACCACCGTGGTGCGGCCGCCCCGGCGGGACGACTCCCAGGCGGTGCGGATGGTCACGGCACGGCCGACGCACTCGATGGCCACGTCGACACCGTGTCCGCCGGTGAGCTTGCGGATCTCCCGGGCTGTGGTGTCGGAGGCGACGACGTACTCGGTCGCGCCGGCCGCGCGGGCCAGCGCCTCCTTCTCGGGCGACACGTCGACGGCGACGATCGGGCCGGCGCCGGCGATCCGGGCGGCCTGGAGCGTGGCCAGGCCGACCCCGCCGACCCCGAAGACGGCGACCGACTCCCCCTCGCGCACCCGGGCGGAGTGGTGGACCGCGCCGTAGCCGGTGAGGACCGCGCAGCCGAGCAGGGCGGCGTCCGCGAGCGGGATGCCGTCGGGCACGGGCAGCACGCAGTTCGCCGGGACCACGGTCTCCTCGGCGAACGCGCCCACGTTCAGGCCCGGATGGAGCTCCGTGCCGTCCTGTGCGACGGCGTGGACCCGGCCCGCGCCGGTGAGGGCGTCGTTGCAGAGCCAGACCTCGCCGAGCGAACAGGGGTGGCAGACGCCGCAGGAAGGGGCCCAGTTGAGGACGACGCCGTCGCCCGGGGCGATGCCGGTGACCCCCTCGCCGACGGAGACCACGGTGCCGGCTCCCTCGTGGCCGAGCACGGCGGGGACGGGAAGCCGCATGGTGCCGTTGGACAGGGACAGGTCGGAGTGGCACACCCCGGCGGCGGTGAGACGCACCCGGACCTGGCCGGGGCCGGGGTCGGGGAGGTCGATGGCGGTGATCTCCAGCGGAGATCCGACGGAGGGCAGGACTGCTGCGCGGACCACGGTGAGGTCTCCCGGCTCAGAACTGGAGGGACTTGGTCTGGAGGTACTCGGCGAGACCGTGCGGTCCGAGCTCCCGGCCGACGCCGGACTGCTTGTAGCCGCCGAAGGGCGCGAGGGGGTTGAACCGGCCGCCGTTGATGTCGACCTGGCCCGTCTCCAGGCGGCGGGCGAAGGCGACGGCCGTCTCGTCGTCGCCGGCCCAGACCGCTCCGGCCAGGCCGTACACGGTGCCGTTGGCGATGGCGGCGGCGTCGTCCTCGTCCTCGTACCGCAGGAGGCAGACCACGGGGCCGAAGATCTCCTCCTGCGCGACGGCCATCTCGGGGGTGACGTCGGCGAAGACCGTGGGCCGGACGTAGTAGCCGGTCTCCAGGGGCGCGTCGGCCCCGCCCGCGACGAGACGGGCGCCCTCGGCGACGCCCTTCTCGATGTAGCCGCGTACGCGCTCCTGCTGCCTGGCGTTGACCAGGGGGCCGACGCGCTCGCCCGGGACGTACTTGGCGACGGCGGCCGCGGCGAGCTCGACCGCCTCCTCGTACCGGTCCTTGTGGACGAGCATCCGGGTCCAGGCGCTGCACGTCTGGCCGGAGTTGGACATCACGTTGGCGATGCCCACGTTGACGGCCTTGGCGAGGTCGGCGCCCGGCAGGATCACGTTGGCGGACTTGCCGCCCAGTTCGAGCGCCACCCGCTTGATGGCGGCGCCCGCGACGGCGCCGATCCGGCTGCCGACGGCGGTGGAGCCGGTGAAGGACACCAGGTCGACGCCGTCGTGCTCGGCGAGCGCCTGGCCGGCGACCGGACCGAGCCCGGTGACGAGGTTGACGACCCCGGCGGGGATGCCGGCCGCGTCCACGGCCTCGGCGAAGAGCTGGGCGGTCAGCGGGGTGTCCTCGGCGGGCTTGAGCACCACGGTGCAGCCGGCGGCGAGGGCGGGGGCGACCTTGGCGACGATCTGGTGGAGCGGGTAGTTCCAGGGGGTGATCGCGCCGACCACGCCGACCGGCTCCATCAGCACGGTCGAGTTGCCGAGCTTCTCCTCGAACGCGTAGGTGCCCGCCAGCTCGGCGTACGTCCCGGCGACCATGACCGGCAGCGAGGCGTGGACGGCGAGCGCCAGGGCGGGCGGGGCGCCGAGTTCGGCGGTGACGGTCTCGGCGATCTCCTCGGTCCTGCGGCCGAGTTCGTCACGCAGCGCGCCGAGCAGGGCGGCGCGTTCGGCGGGCGCGGTGGCCGCCCAGGCGGGGAACGCCTCGCGGGCGGCGCGCACGGCCGCGTCGACGTCCTCGGCCGTGCCCGCGGGCACCTGCGCGATGACCTGCTCGTCGGCGGGGTTCACCACCGCGATGGTGTCCGTGCCGAGGGCGGGCTGCCACCTGCCGTCGATGTACATGCCGTCGTGGGCCTTCATCGCACTCCTCCACGCGTCGCGGTCGTCTCGGACCCTAAACTAGCGGTGTTAGTTTTCGTGCGCCAGGGGTGTCCCGGCGGTGTGGCGGAGGCTACGCGGGACCGGGCGGTACGGGCCAGGGCCGCTGCCGGGCCGGTTCGGGCGGGGCCCGGGGAGGACGCCTGCCGGACGGGTCCCGGCCACCCGGCGGGGCCGCCCCCGGGCCGGTCGGGTGACGCCCCGGGAGGACCGCCACCGGCGGTTGGAGCGGCGCCCCGGAGGACCGCTGCCGGACGGGTCCCGGCCGCGCCCCGGGAAGGACCCCTTACCCTTCCCCCCGCCGGCCGAGGACGTACGCCGCGGTGAGGGCGACGCCACGGTCCTCGTCCTCCGACAGGTCCCGGAGGGCGTGCGCGGCCGTGGATCCGGGGATGTCCGCGAGCGCCTGCGCCACGCGCCGGCGTGCCGCCGGGTCACCGGCGCAGCGGGCGAGACGCCCGGCGAGCCCGGCGGCGATCCGGTCCGCCGACGCGGGGGTCGCCGCCAGCCCGTGCAGCACGTCGGCCGCGTCGACGTCGTTCGTCCCCGCCACGACCATGTCCACGAGTGCCGGGACCGCTTCGGCCGCCCCTCGCGCCCCGAGCGCCAGGGCCGCGATCCCGCGGACCGCGGCGTCGGGGCCGGCGAGGGCGTCCCGCAGCAGAGCGGTGGCCTCCTCGTGGTGCGGCATCGCGGCGAGCGTCCGCGCGGCCCGGCGGCGCACCTGCGCCGACGGTGCGCCGAGCCCTTCCGCGAGCGGCGCCCACCCGCCGTCGCCCGATCGCGCCAGCGCCCATCGCAGGGCTCCGGCCACATGCGGGTCCGTCTCGTTCAGCGCCGCCTCGACCAGCGCCTCCACCGGCACCGGCACCTCGTCGGCCGACGACAGGGCCGCACGCTGGCGTCTGCCGGCGCTCGTGGAGCCCAGGGCCTGGAGGAGCGCCACGGTCTGCAGGACGTCCTCCCAGTCCTCGGGTTCCGCCTCGCCGATCCGGCGGAGCCGGGTGAGCAGCTCCGTCTCGGCCGTGATGCGTTCCCGGGCCCCGCGGATGAGGTCGTCGACCAGCGCCGAGGGGGCGAAGCCGGGATCGTCGAGCGCACGGCCGACGTCCCGCAGCGACAGGCCCAGCGACCGCAGGCTCTCGATGTGGAAGATCCGCCGGATGTCGTCGGCGGAGTACTCCCGGTAGCCGGCACCGTTGCGGTCCGTCGGCCGCACCAGACCCAGCGACTCGTAGTGCCTGAGCATGCGTGCGCTGACCCCGGACCGCCGGGCCACCTCACCGATCAGCACCGTCCGTCACCCCTCCTGACCGCTCCCGCCGAGGGCCACGATCCGCTTCGCCTCCTCGATCGCGAAGCCGGATCCGGCGTCCGGATCGCGCAGCAGGCGTTCCGTGGCCGCGGCGTGCGCGCGCACACCGGGATCGGAGTCCATCATCGCAGCGCGCAGCGCGGGGAGGATCACCTCGCCGAGCCCGGTCAGCGCCCGGCTGAGGCTCAGCTGCGTCTCCCGTGCGCCGCGGCCCAGCCGGGTGGCCAGCACGGCGGCCAGCCCGGGTTCCTCGCCCTCGGGCACGAGGACGACCGCCGCGCGCCAGGCGCTGCGCGCCACCTCGTCGTCCTCGTCGCACAGCAGCGCCCGGGTGATGGCCGGCCAGCCCCGCCGGTCCCCGATCTTGGACAGCGTGTGCAGCGCCTGGCTGCGCGCCCGGGCGTGCTCCGACCGGGTTTCGGCGAGCAGCCCCGGGATCGTGGCGGACGGGGAATGGCGGGTGAGCGCCCAGGTGAGCGCCTCGCGCACGGAGAAATCGGGTTCGATCCCGCATCGTTCGATCAGGGCTGCGACGAGCCGGTCGTCGGGGGACGTGCCGATGGCCATCGCCGCCCGGAGCCGTACCGAGGACCGGCCGTCCGCCAGCCCCCGGCGGGCCCGCGTCGTGTCCGTGTCCGCATCGGTCCTCGTGTCGGTCCCGGTGGCGGTCGTGTCGGTCCCGGTGGCGGTCGTGTCGGTCCCGGTGGCGGTCTGCGCGTCCGGTGTCGGCAAGGTCATGGGGACACCTCCTCGCCGACAGTGAAGGGCTTGGCACGGTGTCAAGGTCAAGCGGGGCGCACGGGGGCCGCACCCGGGCGGCATCACGGGCAGGGCCGGGCAGCGCACTCCGGCCGGGCCCGGGTGCTTGCCACGGTCCAGCCGGGGAACCCACAGTAGGTGCACGTCCCGGTGAAGGAGTGAGATGGACGACGTGGCCGCCGCCGGCCCGGCAGGCCCCCCGGTGTTCGGGGCCCGGCCGGTGTCCGACGGCCTGCTGAGCCTGAGTCCGGAGAGCATGACGGCGCCCGCCTTCGTGGTCGACGACGACGGCCGCATCCTGACGGCCAACGGCGCCGCCCTGCGTCTGCTGGGCCACAGCGCCGAGGAACTCCTCGGCCAGGACTCCCACGACCTGCTGCACCGGGACGAGCACGGCCACACGATGCCGCGCAGCCGCTGCCGGCTGCGCAAGGCGCTGCTCACCCAGGGCACCCGGCACGGCGACACCGAGTGGTTCGTCCGCGGCGACGGCACGCTGATCGCGTTGTCCTGGCTGGTCACGCCCTGCGCACCGGACACGGACACGACCGGTGCGCTGGTGCTGCTGTACGAGCCGCCGCACGACGAGGTGCGCCGCGGGGCCGGGTACGCGGCGTCGCTCACCGAGATGGACCGCCTGTCCCTGCTCGCGGAGACGACCACACAGCTCACGTCCACCCTGGACGTCGACGAGGCGCTGCACCGGCTGGCCGCTCTGACGGTGCCCCGGCTGGCGGACTGGGCGGTGTTCGACCTCCTCACCGAACGCGACGAGGTACGGCGTGTCCTGGTGACGGAGCACAAGGACGGCATCCTCATCGAGCGGACCGATCTGCAGGGTCCGATGCCCCCCGTGCCCGAGGAGTCCCCGATGCCGCTGTCCCGGGCCCTGCGCGGCGCGGCCTCCACCCTCGCCGGCCCCGCCACGTACCAGGGACCGCCGGACTCGGGCATCGCGGTCGAGCAGCAGCGCCTGTTCGCCGCCACGGGCATGCACTCCGCGGTCATCGCGCCCATCCGGGGTCTGCGCGACGTGCTCGGCGCCCTGACGCTGGGCCGGTCGCAGCGTCAGGACGCCTTCACCCCGGCCGACCTGCCGCTGCTGGAGGACATCACCCGCCGGGCGGGCCTCGCCCTGGACAACGCCCGCCTGTACCAGCGCCAGCGCAAGGTCGCCGAGACCATGCAGCGTCATCTGCTGCCGCAGCTGCCCACCCTGCCCGGCCTGGAGATGACCGCGCGCTACGTGCCCGCTCCGCACGCCTCGTCGGTGGGCGGCGACTGGTACGACGCCTTCGCGCTGGCCGGCCACGGCCACGCCCTGGTCATCGGCGACGTCGTCGGTCACGACCTCGACGCCGCGGCCGGCATGGCGCAGGTCCGCAACATGCTCCGCGCCTTCGCCTGGTCCGAGCCGACCGCCTCCCCTGCCGCCGTCGTCAAACGCCTCGACGAAGCCGTGATGCACATAGCCGAGGTCCCCATGGCCACCATGATCCTCGCCAGGATCGCCCGGGGCGACGACGCGCTGTGGCGGCTGCACTGGACGAACGGCGGCCATCCGCCGCCCCTGCTCGTCACCCACGACGGCCGGGCGAGCTACCTCGACGGAGCACACGGCATCCTGCTCGGGACCGGACTGAACCGGCCCCGGCCCGAGGCCGTCACCACCCTGCCGCCCCGGTCGACGCTTCTGCTCTACACCGACGGTCTGATCGAGTCCCCGCGGCACTCCGTCGACGAGGGCCTGGACCGGCTGCGGCGGCACGCGGCCTCCTTCGCGCACCGCCCGCTGGACGTCTTCTGCGACTCCGTGCTGGACGAGGTCCGCCCCCGGGACAACGACGACGACGTCGCGATGCTCGCCCTGCGCACCCCCGCCCTCGACGCGGGGTGAGGGGCACCGGGCGTGACGTGAGGGGCACCGGCGAGCGCCCCTCGGCCGGATCGGCCCCGACCGGGCGTCGTTCGGGCCTCGTTCCGGCCGACGTCTCAGACCTCCAGGCCGGGAACGTCCGCCGGGGCGGGGCAGATGCGCCGGCCGAGGTGGTCGAAGACGTACAGGTGGGCGAGGTCGACGAGTAGCGGCACCTGCGCCCCGGTGCGCAGCCGCACGTCGGGCCCGGTCCGCACCACCAGGTCGCTCGGCGCGACGGCCCTGCGCTCGTCGGGCGCCGCGACATCGGGGGCGTCGAGCACCGCCACCGGCCCGGTGACCTGGGAGACGGCACGCTCCTTGAGCCGGGCCAGCATCCCCGGTCCGCCTTCGCGGCGCCTGCGGGTGGCGGACTGGGGCCGCGAGGCCTCCAGGTCGGCCACGACCGCGGGCCGCGAGCCGGTGTTGAAGTGCACCAGCGCCTCGTGTCCCTGGTACTCCATGTGCTCGACGAGACCGGTCAGCGCCACTTCTCCCGGACGGGCCTGGCTGGGCGGGGCGATGCGGGCGGCCTCCGAGCGCAGACCCACGATGATCTGACGCCCCTGCTGGATGCGGAGCAACTGGTGGTCGGAGCTGAGCGGTTCGGGCAGCGGGAGCCGCTGGCGGCCGAGGTCGATCGACATCCGCCCGTCGAGCGGGGCGTGCACCACGGCCTGGAGGAGGTTGATGCGGGGCGTGCCGATGAAGGCGGCGACGAAGACGTTGGCGGGCAGGGCGTAGGTCTCCCGCGGGGTGCTCACCTGCTGCAGCACCCCGCCGCGCATGACCGCGACCCGGTCGCCGAGGGACATCGCCTCGGCCTGGTCGTGGGTGACGTACACGGTGGTGACGCCCAGGTCGGCGGTGAGGCGGGCGATCTCCGCGCGCAGGTGGTTGCGGAGCTTGGCGTCGAGGTTGGAGAGGGGCTCGTCCATCAGGAAGACGGAGGGGCGCCGCGAGATGGCGCGGCCCATCGCGACGCGCTGGCGCTCGCCGCCGGAGAGCTGGCCGGGGAAGCGGTCGAGCAGGTCCTCGATGCCGAGCATCCGGGCGGTCGCCTCGACCCGCGGGTTGCGGTCGGCGCGCGGGTTCTCCAGCTTCAGCGGGAAGCCGATGTTCTCCCGGTTGGTCATGCTCGGGTAGAGGGCGAAGTTCTGGAACACCATCGCCATGTCGCGTTCGCGGGGCGGGATGTCGTTGGCGTACTCGCCGTCCAGGAGCAACTCGCCCTCGGTGATGTCCTCCAGGCCCGCGATCATCCGCAGCACCGTCGACTTCCCGCATCCGGAGGGGCCCAGCAGCACGAGGAACTCGCCCGGTTCCACCGAGAGGGACAGGCGGTCGACGGCACGGGCGTTGCGTCCGTATCTCTTGCTGACGTTGTGCAGAGCGATGGCGCGAGTCATAGGGGTCCCGCCCGGGAGTGAGGAAGGCAGCCGAGAGGCAGGAAGTTAGCCCATGCCGTGCGATCAGGGAATACATCGCGCGAAAGGTCGGCGAACGGACATCTGAGGCGTCGTCCGCTCACTTGCCGCCGTACGGGAAACGGCCGGAAATGGTCGCCCGGCCACGGCCGTTGCGGCACATGCGTCCGGCACGGTCACGGAGATCCGGGCCCGGCCCGCGGGGCGCCGGCGGACGGCCGCGGGCACGCCCGTGGGGCCGGCCCGTCCACGGGCCGACCCCACGTGTGGTCACACCTGGCGGACGTCGGTGAGGTGCGCGAACACGACCACGTTGGCCGAGTAGCCGCGCTTCTTGTCGAACGTCCCGCCGCAGGTCAGCAGCCGCAGCTCGGGGCGTCCCGTGCTGCCGTAGACCTGTTTGTCGGGGAACTTCTCCTTGGTGAAGGTGCGGACCTTGTCCACCGTGAACACCGCCGTCCGGCGGTCCTCACGGACCACGTCGACCTTGTCCCCGGGCTTGAGGGTGCTCAGGTTGAGGAAGACGGCGGGGCCGGTCCTGGTGTCCCGGTGCCCCACCGCGACGGCCGTGCCCGCCTCGCCGGGTGCGGGGCCCAGTCCGTACCAGCCCACCAGTTTCGGGTCGTCGACCGGTGGTGCGGTGAGCACCCCGCGGTCGTCGAGTCCGAGGAGCGTCACCGGGGAGGCGATGGTGAGCTTCGGGATGACCAGCCGCTTGGCCGGGGACGGCGGGAGGGCCCGAGCACCCCGGGCCTTGCCGTCCCTGGAGGCCGGCCGGGCGGACGAACCGGTGCGCGGCGCACCGGCGGGCGATGCCGCGCGCTTCGGCTTCGCCGCGTCGCGGGGCTTCGCCGCCGCGGCCCGGGGGGACGGTTTCCGGGCGGACGGGCCCTCCACCCGCGTGGTGAGCGGAGGGAGTTCGATCCTGGCCGGTGCGCCGGCCGCCACGGTGACGGCCGCCCCGTCCGGCGGCGTGCCGTCGCACGCCCGGACGAGGCCGGTCACCAGGGTCGCCGTCACGCTGAGCGTGATGGTCAGGCGGCAGGCGCGGCTCGGTCCGCGACGGCGGCGGCGGGGACGCGCGGGGGGCTGGGGTCGGCGGCTCGGCGGATTACGCTGCGCCATGGACACGGCGGCGTGCCCGGCGGACGACGATCAGGCCGGCGAGGCCCGCGGCCAGGGTGGCGGCGACCACGGGCGTGGCGCCGATCCCGGAACCGCCGTCGCCACCGGTGCCCGACATGCCGCCGCCGCCCGCGGGCACGGCGCCGGACGGCTGCTCCCACGTGTCGTTCTTCTCGCCGCCGCCGGTGTGGTGGTCCTCGCCCTTGCCGCCCGGGGTCCCCTTCTTGTTCTCGGGGCAGGTGACCTGGAAGACCTTCTCCTTGGCCACGCCGCCGGTGAACGTCCACGTGAGCCGGTAGTCGCCCTCGGGGAGGCTGTACTCCGGGGTGTGGCCGCGGCCGGCGATCAGCGTGAGGCTGCCGGACAGGGTCGGGCCGGTCGGCGTGGGCGGCTGGGGCGCGATGGCCCACGTGAGCAGCCGGACGGTCTCGAAGTTGAACGCCGAGAGGCTGAACTTGCAGACCTTCAGGTCGTCCTGGGTGTTCCAGTGCGGCACGCCCGCGCGGTGGACCTTCAGGTCACCGCTGTCGCCCGGGGCGGCGAGGGCCGGCGTGGCGCCGGCCAGGGTGGCCCCGGCGACGGCGAGCGTCGCCAGGGCCGCCGCGGCGGGACGGAGACGGTGGGCGCGGAACGATGCGGTGGAGGGCATGCGAGGCTCCTTCAAGCCGATCCGATTGTCATACTGATCAGGCGATCGCCTGACTAGATGTCACAGATCGGGGGCCGTAAAGCCTCGAAACGCTGAAACGATGTCAGATATGCCCTGACTAGCCGATACCGGATGTGTGCCGACCGGGCGACGGCGCCCCCTGTGGAGCCGCTGCGGGAACGTCGTCCGAAGCACCGCGCGGCGGCCCCCCGCGGGTCGGACGGGAGGCCCGCACGGCCACCCCCGCCGAAGCCGCGAGCAGCACCCCCAGCACGACGAACGGCGCGGCCGCGCCCGCCACTCCCGCGACCAGCCCGGCCCCGGCGGGCGCCGCGACCTGGCCCAGGCGGTTGCCCGTCAGCCGCAGCGCCAGCGCCGTCGACCGCGCCTGCTCCGGCGCCGCCCGCACGACGGTCGTCATCGACAGCGGCTGCCCCACCCCGAGACAGAAGCCGAGCACGGCCAGCATCGCCGCGAGGCCCCACAGGGGCACCGGAAGGGCGAGGGCGGCGCACAGCACGCCCCCGGCCAGGCAGGTCGTGGCCAGCAGCGCGGTACGCCCCATCAGCCGGAGCATCGGGCCCATCGCCAGGCGGCAGGCGATGGTGGCGGCCGCCCGCAGGGACAGCAGGCCGCCGACCACGGCGGGCGCGATGCCGCGCTGCTCGCCGACCACCGGCAGGTAGGCGGTGAGGATGTCGGTCGCCGACAGCACCGCGAGGCTCACGAAGATCCCGGCCGGCACCCCCCGGGTGCGCAGGATGCCGCGCACCGGCACCTTGGCCTGCTGCTCGGCGCGGGGCGCCGGACGGGTCCGGGCCTCGATCCGCCACAGCGAGGTGAGGGCCACCGCCGCGACGGCGGCGGAGACGTGGAGCGCGAGGGCGCTCGTGCGGCCCATGTCCCCGCCGATCACGGCGCCCGCCGCCAGCGGTCCTGCCAGCTGGCCGAGGGACGCGCCGATCGTGAAGTGCCCGAAGTTGCGGTCCTGTTCGGCGGGCGCCGAGCGGCGGGCGACGATCGACTGGGCGCCGATCACGAAGCACAGGTGACCGAGCCCGGTCACCCCGCTCCAGGCGGCGACCGCACCCAGGGAGCCGGCCGTGCCGCCGAGGGCGCAGCCGCCCGCGATCAGCGCGACGCCCGCGGTCAGCAGCGGGGCGCACCGGCCGTGGTCCGTGCGGCGGCCGAGCGGTACGGCCGCGAAGAGCGGGAGCAGCGCGTACACACCGGCGATGACGCCGATGGCGCGTTCGTCCGCCCCGAGGGCGAGGGCCCGGTAGGAGACGGCGGGCCGCGCCATCGACACCGCGCCCTGCGCGAAGGCGAACGCGATGACGAGGCGCAGCAGCCAGCCCCGCGAGGAGCTCATGTCAGATGATCCCGAACAGGATGCCGGCACCGAGGACCACCAGCGAGGTGAGGGCGGCCCATTTCACGGTGAACCGGGTGTGGTCGCCGAACTCGACCTTCGCCATGCCGACGAGCACGTACACGGCCGGGACCAGCGGGCTGGACATGTGCAGGGCCTGCCCCACGAGCGAGGCGCGGGCGATCTCCAGCGGGGAGACACCGTGGGCTGCGCCCGCCTCGGCGAGGACCGGCAGCACGCCGAAGTAGAAGCCGTCGTTGGACATGAAGTACGTCAGCGGGAGGCTGAGGAGCCCGGTCACCACGGCCATGTGCGGGCCCATGCCCTCGGGGATGGCGCCGACGAGCCAGTCGGCCATGTGCTCGACCATGCCGGTGCCGGTGAGGACTCCGGTGAAGACGGCGGCGGCGAAGACCATGCCGGAGACGTTGAGGACGTTGTCCGCGTGGGCGGCGATACGGGCCTTCTGGTCGCTCATCGACGGGTAGTTGACGGTGAGGGCCAGCGCGGCGCCGAGCAGGAACAGCACCGGGATGGGGAGCAGCTCCATGATCATGGAGGCGAGGAGGACGACGGTGAGGCCCGCGTTGAACCAGTAGAGCTTCGGGCGCAGGGTGGGCCGGTCGGGGTCGAGTCCCGGGAAGTCCTCGCCGGCCGCGTCGTGTTCGCTCCCGTCCGCCGCGCCGCCCGGGCGGGTGTCCGTGCCCGCCGGGCCGCTGCCCGCGCCCCCGGCGGCACCCGTGCCGCCCGCCTCGACCAGCACCGTCTCGCTCTGCGGCTCCAGGGCCTTCTCCAGCGAGAGGAATCCGAGGCGCTTGCGCTCGCGCAGGCCGAGGACGTAGGCGAGGGCGACGACGAAGAGGAGGCCGACGCCGAGCGCCGGGATCATCGGGACGAAGATGTCGGCCGCGTCCAGTTCGAGTGCGGTCGCCGCCCGGGCGGTCGGGCCGCCCCAGGGCAGCGTGTTCATCACGCCGTTGGCCGTCGCGGCGACACCCGTCATCACGACCAGGCTCATCCCCAGGCGCTTGTAGAGCGGATACATCGCCGACACCGTGATCATGAACGTGGTGGAACCGTCGCCGTCGAGGGAGACGATCGCGGCCAGCACCGCCGTGCCGACCACGATCCGCAGCGGGTCGGCGCGGCAGAAGCGCAGGATGCCGCGGACGATCGGGTCGAAGAGACCGACGTCGATCATCACGCCGAAGTAGACGATCGCGAACATCAGCATCGCGGCCGTGGGGGCGAGGTTGCCGACACCTTCGAGGACATAGTCCCCGAGATGGGCGCCCTTCCCCACGATCACGCAGAAGAGGGCCGGGATCAGGACCAGCGCCGCGATCGGCGACATCTTCTTCATCATGATCAGGACCAGGAAGGTCGCGATCATGGTGAAGCCGAGGATTGTCAGCATTCAGGACACCTAACGTTCACCCTTGAACTCCACCGGGGGGCGGCGGCCCGGACGACGTTAGGTGCCGTGATTTGCCGTTAACAAGGTGTTGACACGTGAGCAATACGAGCAGAACCCCAGCTCACCGGGGTGACCGCGACGCGGAGGTGCGTCGGCGCGGCAGGGTCTCCCCGCCGCGCGGCCGACCCGACGGCCACCAGCGTGGACTGGAGGTCGGTGAAGGCCGGACCGAGGCGCGGCACGTCACCGGACCGGAGGCCGGTCAGGGCCCCGGTGATCGCGTCGCGGAAGGCCGGGGCGTTCGCGAGGGGCCAGGGGCAGGGGGAGGTCCGGGAGGGCCCGAAGCTCCGGCGGGGGCCCGGCCGTGGCGAGCGGGTGGCCGGCGGGCAGCGCTGCGTACAGGGGTGCCGGGGGCGCGGACCCCCCGGCACGGGACCGGCTCAGACCGGGACCACCTCGACCGGGAATCCGTTCAGCACCGCGGTGCCCGACAGGGGGTCGGTGCGTGAGCCGTCGAGGAGCTGGTTGACGTTGACCCCGGGGCGGGCGGACGCGACGGCCAGGCGGACGCCCGCCCGGTCGTGGCCCCAGCCATGGGGCAGGCTCACCACTCCCCTGCGGACCTCCTCGGTGACCTCCACGGGCGCGTCGACGCTCCCGCCGTCCCCGGTGATCCGGGCGGTGCCGCCGTCGCCGAGTCCGATGCGGGCCGCGTCGTCGGGGTGGACCTGGAGGGTGCAGCGGTTGGAACCGCCGTTCAGCGTGGGCACGTTGTGCAGCCAGCTGTTGTTGGAGCGCAGATGGCGGCGGCCGACGAGGACGAGCCCGGCGGGCCGTTCGCCGAGCGCCTCGCGCAGCCTCGGCAGGTCGTCCGCGACAGGGCCGGGCAGCAGCTCCACCCGCCCGCTGCGGGTGCGCAGGATCTCGGGCAGCCGGGGCCGCAGCGGCCCGAGGTCGAGGCCGTGCGGATTCTCCACGAGGTCGGCCAGGGTCAGCCCGTAGGGCCCGAGGCGCAGCATCATGTCGAGCCGGCGCTCGGCCCCGCTGCCGCCGGTGAGATCGGCGGCGATCTTCGCCGGGTCCTGGCCGTGGACGGCGGAGTGCGGGTCGGCGACCGCCTTGGCCAGGGTGGAGCCGATGACCATGTCGTCGACCGCCGACGGATCGGCGCCGTGCATGCCGGAGACGGCGAGGACCAGCCGGGCGAGGATCTCGCACTCGTCCATCAGCCCCTCCTCCAGCGGCACCGCGGCAGGGGTGAAGCGGACCTGGTTGCGCACGGCCAGGGCGTTGAACGCGAAGTCGAAGTGGGCGCTCTGGGCCGGCGGCGGCGGGGGCAGGACGACGTCGGCGTGGCGGGAGGTCTCGTTGAGGTACGGATCGACGCTGACCATGAAGTCCAGGCCGGTGAGCGCCCGGTCGAGCCGGTCCCCGTCCGGGGCGCTGAGCACCGGGTTGGCCGCGATGGAGACGAGGGCCCGGATCCTGCCGTCGCCCGGGGTCTCGATCTCCTCCGCGAGGACCGCCATGGGCAGCTCGCCCTTCGCCTCGGGACGGGCCGAGACGCGGCTGGTCCAGCGGCCGAGGGCGAAGCCCTTGCCCGGGGCGGCGGGCCGCGGGGCCCGGTCGGTGGCGGAGAGCGGGAAGAGGGCGCCGCCGGGGCGGTCGAGGTTGCCGGTGAGGATGTTGAGCACGTCGACGAGCCAGCTGGCCAGGGTGCCGTGCTCGACGGTGCAGCTGCCGATGCGGCCGTAGACGGCGGCGGTGGGGGCGGCCGCCAGTTCGCGGGCCATGGTCCGGATGTCGTCCGGGTCCAGGTCGCAGGCCGCGGCGACGGCCTCGGGGGTGAAGTCGGCCAGGGCGGTCTCGACGTCCGCGATGCCCTCGACCAGGTCGGTGAGGCGGCCGGGGTCGGTGAGGTGCTCGGCGAAGAGCACGTGCGCGAGCGCGGCGAGCAGCAGGGCGTCGGTGCCGGGGCGGATGGCGACGTGCCGGTCGGCGAGCCGGGCGGTGCGGGTGCGCCGCGGGTCCACCACGGTGAGGGTGCCGCCGCGGCGGCGCAGCGCCTTGAGCTTCCCGGGGAAGTCGGGGGCCGTGCACAGACTGCCGTTGGACTCCAGGGGGTTGGCGCCGAGGAGCAGCAGGTGGTCGGTGCGGTCGAGATCGGGGACGGGGATCGCGAGGGCGCTGCCGTAGAGCAGTCCGCTGGAGACGTGCTTGGGCATCTGGTCGAGGGTGGAGGCGGTGAAGAGGCTGCGGGTGCGCAGGGCGCCGAGCAGCACGGGCGGGTAGAGGGCGCCCGCCATCGTGTGGACGTTGGGGTTGCCGAGGACGAGGCCGACGGCGTGCGGCCCGTGCTCCTCCACCAGCGGGCGGATGCGGGCGGCGACGAGGTCGAACGCCTCCTGCCAGCTCGCCTCCCGCAGCTCGCCGTCCTCCCGTACGAGGGGGGTGCGCAGACGGTCGGGGTCGGCGTCGAGCTCGCCGAAGGAGGCCCCCTTGGGGCAGATGAAGCCGGCGCTGAAGACGTCGTCCCGGTCCCCGCGCACGCCGGTGACGCGGGTGCCCTCGATGGTGAGGGTGAGCCCGCAGGTCGCCTCGCACAGAGGGCAGACGCGCAGCGCGGTCCTGGTGCCGGGGCCGGCCTGCGGCGACGGCACGGCGGTGCGTGCGGCGGGCGGGGCCCCGGCTGCCCCGTCGCTCCCGGCGGGAGCGGGCGGGGTCGTCGGCGCGTCGGCTGCGGTGCTGGACACAGGTCCTCCCGGGGGCGGTGGCATGCCGTCACCCGCGAGCATACCGACCGGTAGGCATGCTGGGGAGGGTCTTGTCGCACCCGGACGCATCCCGACGGCGTCCGGCAGCGCGGGCCGGCTCCGGGGCCCGGGAGACGGGTGCCGGGTGCGGGGCCCAGGGCCCGGAGAGGGGTGCGCGCGGCCTCAGGAGCCCGGGCGCCGGTCCGCCGGCCCCTCGTCCAGCACCTGGGCGAGGTAGGCGCCGACGAGCCGGCGGGTCTCCGCGACGATGCGCTCGTCCCCGGCGGGGTCGGCCCGGAAGGCGAGCTGGAGCAGCGCGTCGGCCGCCTCGACCGCGACGAGCACCGCGCGGCGCAGGTCCTCGTCCACCGCGCGCCCCAGCTGGGCCGCGAGCAGGCCGCTCAGCCGGTCGGGGACCTCGCTGCTCACACCCGTGACGGGCGCCCCGAGCGGGACCTGCGCGCCGAAGTCGATCAGCCTGAAGCCGGCGACGGTGCGCTTCATCTCCAGGTACTCGTCGAGCACGACGTCCACGACCGCACGCCACTCCCCCGCGCCCGGCGGCCCCAGGCGGCGGGCGACGCGCTCGGCGTAGCGGTCGAGATTGCGGTGCCCCAGCGCGTCGACCAGGGCGCGCTTGTTGCCGAAGAAGCGGTAGACGGAACCGATGGGGACGCCCGCGCGCTCGGCCACCGTGCGGGTGGACAGCTCCTCGTAGCCGCACTCGTCCAGGAGTTCGGCGCAGGCGTCCAGGATCCGGGCGAGCCGGTCGGCGCTGCGCGCCTGGACGGGTTCACGGCGCAGAGGGGACGGGGACACGCGCCCATGATGCCGGGCCGTTGCCGTTGACGGACCCGTCCTGCAATCCTACGGTTGTCCATAGGAATGAGTTCGTGGGCGGCCACGGCACGGGTCAACGCAGACATCATGGAGCGGCGATGAGCGGCATCGAACAGGCGCGGAAGACCGTCGAGGGGCTGACCGACGGGTCCTTCTCCCCCGGATTCGGCAACGAGCACAGCTCCGAGGCCGAGCCCGGCGCCCTCCCGCACGGGCGCAACTCCCCCCAGCGCGCCCCGCTCGGCCTCTACGCGGAGCAGCTGAGCGGCAGCGCCTTCACCGAGCCCCGCGCCCGCAACCACCGCTCCTGGCTGTACCGGATCCGCCCCTCGGCCGCCCACCCCGCCTTCGTCCGCACGGACAACGGCGGCCTGCGCACGGCCCCGTTCACCGAGACCGTCCCCGACCCCAACCGGCTGCGCTGGAACCCGCTCCCCGAGCCGGCCCCCGGCACCGACTGGCTGGCCGGCCTGTGGACCCTCGGCGGCAACGGCGACGCGACCCAGCGCACCGGCATGGCCGTGCACCTCTACCACGCCAACGCCGCCATGACCGACCGGGTCTTCGGCAACGCCGACGGCGAGCTGCTGATCGTCCCCGAGCGCGGCGGCCTGCTGCTGGTGACCGAGCTGGGACTGCTGCCGGCCCGCCCCGGCGAGGTCGCCCTCATCCCGCGCGGTGTCCGGTTCCGCGTCGAGCTCCTCGACGCGAGCGCCCGCGGCTACGTCTGCGAGAACTACGGGCAGCCCTTCGAGCTCCCCGAACTCGGCCCCATCGGCGCCAACGGCCTCGCCAACCCCCGGGACTTCCTCGCCCCGGTCGCGGCCTACGAGGACGGCGACCGCCCGGTCGAGGTGGTCAACAAGTTCTGCGGGAACCTCTGGACCGCGACGTACGACCACTCCCCGCTCGACGTCGTGGCCTGGCACGGCACCCATGTGCCCTACGTCTACGACCTGCGCCGCTTCAACGTGATCGGCACCATCTCCTACGACCACCCCGATCCGTCGATCTTCACCGTGCTGACCTCGCCCTCCGACACCCCGGGCCTGGCCGGGGTGGACTTCGTCGTCTTCGCCCCCCGCTGGCTGGTGGGCGAGGACACCTTCCGCCCGCCCTACTTCCACCGCAATGTGATGAGCGAGTACATGGGCCTGATCGAGGGGGCCTACGACGCCAAGGCGGAGGGCTTCGTGCCCGGCGGCGGCTCGCTGCACAACATGATGTCCGCGCACGGCCCCGACCGGGAGACCTTCGACCGGGCGAGCGCCGCCGAGCTGAAGCCGCAGAGGATCGACGACGGGCTGGCGTTCATGTTCGAGACCCGCTGGCCGGTGACCGCGACCGCACAGGCCGCCGGCGCCGCACACCTGCAGAAGGGGTACGACAACGTGTGGCAGGGTCTTGAGCGCCACTTCCGGCCGTAGTAGGTAGATGCCGTGTACGGAGATGCCGTGACCTCCTTCGCCCCCGACTCGCTGGTCCTGAACCGCAAGCTGCCGCTGTGGTACCAGGTCTCGCAGTCGCTGCGCGCCTCGATACTGGGCCGGGCGCCCGAGGCGTCCCTGCGTCTGCCCACCGAGGAGCAGCTCGCCCAGCACTACGGGGTGAGCGTCCTGACCATGCGCCAGGCGCTCAAGGAGCTGGAGGAGGAGGGGCTGATCAGCCGCCACCGGCGGCGCGGCACCTTCATCGAGCCGGGGGCGCGGCGGGGCGCGCCCCGCCGGCTGCTGGGGTCGATCGACGCGATCGTCGCCCAGCAGTCCGGCGAACGCACCACGATCCTCGGCCACGGCCCGCAGCCGGTCCCCGGCGACCTGGCGGAGCACTTCCCGGACGCCGGGGAGGTGGTCGTCTTCCGGCGGCTGCGCCGCGACGGCGACACCGACGAGCCGACCAACTGGGCGGAGAACGCGCTCCGTCCCGAGACGGCGGCCCGCATCGACCTCGCGGACCTGGAGCGCTGGCCGATGACCAAGGTGCTGCGGGACGTGCTCGGCATCCGCATCAGCCGCATCACGGACACCGTCGAGGCCCGCCTGGCCGACCCGGAGACGGCACGGCTGCTCTCCGTCCCGCTGCTCAGCCCGATCCTGCACTACACCGGCGTGACGTACGACGCCGACGGACAGGTGGTGGACGTGGCCCGGATCCGTTACCGCGGCGACAGGTTCTCCTTCTCCGTGACGGTGGACGCGGCGGACTGACGGCCGCGGGGAGGCGGCGGCGCACCGAGGGGGCGGCACCCGGCACCGGTGCGGACGGCGGAGGCGTTTCACTACCATGCGCACGGTGAGCGCACGTACCCCGTCCGAGCCGACGTCCCCGCCCCACGCCGGGCCGCCGCCCGGCGCGGAGTCCGGACGACGTGCGCCGGCGGCGCCCCGTGACGGCTCCGCCCCCGGGGACGTGCCGCTGCTGGACGACCTGATGCCCTGGTCCGTGGCCCCGCTGCGGCTCGGCCGCGACTGGGTGATGGCACCCGACGCCGGTTCCCTGCGGGGCCGCTGGGACGCGCTCACCGGCGCGGGACCCGCGGAGCGCGAACGGCTCTTTCGCCCCACCCGGTCCCGCACCCCGCACAGCGCGGTGGCCCAGCTGCCCGGGCAGCCGAGCGGCACGGCCCGCATCGCCCGCGAGGAGGGCCGCTGCCCGGAGCCGGTGCGGGTGCTGCACGGCGCGTTCGACGAGCAGTGGCTGATACCGGATCACCGGCTGATCGACGTCGCCCGTCCCGAGCTGTGGCGGGTGCGCGACGGGCGGCAGCGGTTCGCCGTCGAGCAGGGGCACGTCCCCGGGGGCGGCGGACCGGCCCTGGTGGTGACCGCGCTGCTCCCGGACGGGCGGTCGCCGGCGGGCCGCCCGGGGCGGATCCGGCCGCTGTACCGCAGGCCGGGCGGGCAGGAGCCCAATGTGGCGCCCGGACTCCTCGGGCTGCTCGCCCGCACCTACGGGCACCCCGTGTCGGCGGAGGACCTGCTGTGCTGGAGCGTGGCGGCCGCGTCCGGTACGCCCGCCGGGTGTGCCGTGCCGCTGACCGCGGACGCCGCGCTGTGGGCGCGGGGCGTCGAGCTCGGGCGCGCGGCGTCCGGGATCCAGCTGCGGGGCGCGCACGGCGGGACCCGGCCGAAGCTGCCGGGCGGGCGGCGCCCCTACGTCCGGGCGGCGCTGCCGCCGCGGCCGCTGACGCTCGCCTACGACGCCGGGGACGAGGCGCTGCTCATCGGCGACGGGGGCCGCATCGCCCCCGTGCCGGAGGGGGCGTGGGATTTCGAGGCAGGGGGCGGCCGGGTGCTCGACCTGTGGTTCGCCCGCCGCGCGGCCGAGCCGGAGCCCGGCACGCTGGAGGCGGTGCGGCCGGCCGTCTGGCCCCAGGAGTGGACCTCCGAACTGCTGGAGCTGATCACCGTCCTGGCGCTCCTCGCGGAACTGCGGCCGCGCCTGGCGCCCCTGCGCGACGGCCCGCGGATCACGGCCGGTGAGCTGCGCGCGGCGGGAGTCCTGCCGGTACCGGCCGCGTCGCGCCGCCCGGCGTCGGTCCTCGACCACCGCGAGGAGSGCCKGGACGGCCAGTTCGCCCTGCTCTGACCCCGTGGGGCGCCGCGTGCGCGGCGGGGGGTCCGGGTGAGCCGCGGGAGCGGGGACGGCGCCGGGCGCCCGCCGTGGGCGGACCCGCCCGCCGGCCGACTCCGCCCCGCCGCGGCACGGCCCCGGGCGTGGAGGGGATGACAGGGGCGGGCCCCGCACGATAAGCAGACCGGCATGAACCACCAGCCGCTTCCCCTCGACGGGATCACGGTCGTCGCCGTCGAGCAGGCCGTCTCCGCCCCGTTCGCCACCCGGCAGCTCGCCGATCTCGGAGCACGGGTGATCAAGGTCGAGCGCCCGGACGGCGGGGACTTCGCCCGCGGGTACGACACCGCCGCGCGCGGGCTCGCCTCGCACTTCGTCTGGTGCAACCGGGGCAAGGAGTCCATCGCCGTCGACCTCAAGGATCCGCGCGGCCTGGAGATCGTGCACCGGCTGGTGGCGGACGCCGACGTGTTCGTGCAGAACCTGGCCCAGGGGGCGGCGGCCCGGCTCGGGCTGGACGCGGCCGCGCTCTGCGCGAAGCACCCCCGGCTCGTCGCCGTGGACATCTCCGGCTACGGGCCCGAAGGGCCCTACGCCCACAAACGCGCCTACGACATGCTCGTCCAGTGCGAGGCCGGTCTGGTCTCCGTGACGGGCACGCCCGAGCACGCGGTCAAGGCGGGGGTGCCGGCCGCCGACGTGGCCGCCGCGATGTACGCGTTCTCCGGTGTGCTGGCCGCGCTGCTGCGGCGGGGCACGACGGGGCTCGGCGGGCCGGTGGAGGTGTCCATGCTCGACGCGCTCGCCGAGTGGATGGGCCATCCGCTGCACCACGGGATGCACGGGGGCCGGGCACCGGCCCGCACCGGCCTCGCGCACGCCGTGATCGCCCCGTACGACGCGTACGACACCGCGGACGGGAGTCAGGTGCTGCTGTCGGTGCAGAACGACCGGGAGTGGCGGCGGCTGGCCGAACAGGTCCTCGGCCGGCCGGAGCTCGCGGACCATCCCGCGTTCGCGACCAACACGGCCCGTACGGAGCACCGGGAGAGGACGGACGCCGTGGTGGCCGGGGCACTGGCCGGTCTGACGGCGGCGGAGGCCGTCGAGCGGCTGGAGGCGGCGGGCATCGCCTGCGCACGGCTGAACACCGTGCACGACGTGGCCGGGCATCCGCAGCTCGCCGCGCGCGACCGCTGGCGGGAGGTGGACTCACCGGTGGGGCCGCTGCGCGCGCTGCTGCCGCCCATCACGCTGCCGGGCGGGGCGCCGGCCCCGATGGGCGGGATTCCTTCACTCGGCGAGCACACCGATGCGCTGCTGCGGGCCCTGGGAATGACGGAAGAGACCGCTGCCGCGCTGCGCCGGGACGGTGTGGTCGCCTGAGCGTGACGTGGGAACCGTGTGCGGGAGGGGTGACGCGCGCCGTCGGATCAGCCGCGGCTGCCGAGGATGGAACGGCGCAGCCTGCGCAGCGGGGCGAACAGCGAGACCCTCGCGCTCTTGCTCCGGCGCCGGTGCGCCACGTCGCGCGAGGTCAGCTCGCGCATGAGCAGCGTCGCCTCGGCGGACTCGCGCTGCGGGACGGCTGGTCCGCCGAGCACCGCGAGATGGCGGTCCAGACGCGAACTGGTCGCGCCGCTCCCGCAGGTGATGGCAGGCACGCGCGCCCTGCTCCGAACTGTTATCTGATCCATGTCACTCCCCACCCGTACGAGATACCCGGCCCGGGCAGGTTAACCCTATCGCCCCGGCGGTACACCCGTGTATCCCGCCTGCAGGATTCACCACACCTGTACGGAGATTGACGGTTACTCTCCGAATACAAGTGATTCCAGGGCGAGTTGGACCGCCGGATCGTTCCGGCACGGAGGCGCCGACGGCTGACTGCGCCTCAAGCGACAGCGTACGCGCACGAGTTGATGACGGCCGAGGCACCCCGGAGGGTGCCACGGGGAGGACCACGGACAGGGGGCAGGGCATGACCGGAGCACCGGACGCGGGCCGGCTGATTGCGGAGCGCTACCGCCTGATCGGGCGGATCGGCGAGGGTGTCACGGGCGTGGCGTGGCTCGCCCGTGACGAACTGCTGGAGCGGGACGTGGCCCTGAAGGAGGTCCGCGGCCCCGCGGGCGCCGACCCCGGCGCCGCCCGCGCGCTGTACGGGCGCCTGGAACACGCGGCCAGGACCGCCGGCCGCGTCTCCCACCGGAACGTCGTGGCCGTCCACGACGTGGCCACCTGCGACGGCCGCCCCTGGATCGTCATGGAGCTGGTCCGCGGGCTCGCACTGTCGGACGTGCTGGAAGGGGAGGGCCCGCTGACGCCCCACCGTGCGGCGCACATCGGCGCCGAGGTGCTGGCGGGACTGCGGGCGGCGCACGCCTCGGGGGTGGCGCATCTGGACGTGAAGCCTGCCAACGTCCTGCTCGCCAACGACGGCAGGATCCTGGTGACCGGCTTCGGGATGGCCTCCGCGGCCGGCACCGCGGGCTCGCTCGGCCCGGTCGCCTCGGCGGCGGACGCGCCGGGAGCGGAGGCGGACCTGTGGTCGCTGGGGGCACTGCTGTTCACGGCGGTCGAGGGCCGCTACCCCGACGGGGACGGGCCCGCGGTCGCCGAACGGGCGGGGCCGGCACTGGCGCCGGTGATCGAGGGCCTGCTGCGGCAGGACCCGGCGGAGCGGATGACGGCCGCGGAGGCGGAGCACCGGCTGCGCCTGGCGAGCGCGGGCGGGCAGCCGCGCGCCGGCACGGCGGGCGCGGCCTCCGCCCCGGCCCCGGCGGCCCCGGGGGGCGACGGTCCGGGGCCCGCCGCCGGCTCCCCGCCGGCCGCCGGCCCCGCGCCGGGCCCGGAGGGAGGGCGGCACGCCACGGCCGTGCTGGCGGTCGGGATCGCCCTGCTGGTGCTCGTGGTGGCGGCCCTGGTGTGGGTGGTGGCGGGCTCGGGCTGAGCCGGGGAGAGGCCGCGGGCGGCGGAACGGGACGGCCCTGCCCCGGCGGGTGACGCCGGGACAGGGCCCGCCGTGCGCGGCCGTCCGGTTGCGCCGTCAGTCGTTGGCGTTGAGGACGGGCAGGTAGCCGCCGGACTGGCCGGCCGCGGTCGGGTGGTACGAGTCACCGATGTTGAGCCAGTTGAGGCTGTGCAGCCAGGAGGAACCCGAGCAGATCTCGTGGCCGGTGAAGGTCCCGACGACGCTGCCGAAGGTGTAGCCGTGCTGGGCGGCCCGCTTGGCGACGGCGGCGTTGAGGTGATCCGACGCGCCGTTGATCGCCGCCCGCTCACCCTCGCTCAGACCGGCGATGCAGTTGCCGTTCAGCTGGTAGAAGCGGGGGTATCCGAGGACCACCACGCGTGCGGCGGGCGCCTTGGCGCGGATGGCCGAGTACACCGAGTCGAGCCGGGCGGGCAGGGTGCTGTCGACGTACGCCTTGGCCTGCGCGACCCGGTTGACGCAGGTGGACTCGGACTGCAGGACGCAGGTGGTCATGACGTCGGCGAAACCGGCGTCGTTTCCGCCGATGGTGACGGACACGAGGTCGGTCGCCGAGCTGAGCGGGCCCAGCTGATTGGCCGTCACGTCGTTGGTGCGGGCTCCCGAGCAGGCGGTGAAGGCGAACGAGGAGGGGGCGTTGGCCGCCGCCCAGAGCTTGGGGTACGCACGGGTGCTGCGCTTGCAGTCCCCGCTGGCGCTGTCGTAACTGCCCGCTCCCACACCGGAGGAGTAGGAGTCACCGAGGGCCACGTAGTCGAGGGCGGCGGCCGAGGTGTCGGCCTGTGCCGCACCCGCTCCGGTGAGAGCGAGGACGGCGCCGAGGACGATCGAGGACGAGAGTGCCGCGAGACGGGACAGCTTCATGGAACCTCCCAGGCGGTGCGCAGGATCTCTGCGGGAACTTTCGTACCAGCGGACCCACCCGACAGGAAGTGTTCATGCCAAAGATGTTACTGACGGGTTGTCGGCCTCCTGGATCAAGGACCCCCAAGGTGGAGCCAAGCGGGCCGAACCGGGCGTCCGGCGCGCCCGGTTCCCGCCACCACCCCTGCCGCGCCGCTCCCGCGCCGCTCCGGGCAAAACACGGTGCGGCGGCGGGTGGTGTGCCGGATCATGTGCCGTATGTCCGCCAACCCCCATGACGCACTGCCGGTCCGGCTGAACGTCGACGACAGCGATTCCCCGTCCGACGTCGTCGACGCGCTGTTCCTCGGCCGCTTCGCCACGGGCGAGCAGCCGTACTCGCACAGCTCGACCATCGACCGCGTCCGGGCGGGCGCTACTCTGCTGCCGCCCGCCGCCGCCGTGCTGCGCAGCGCACGCGACGACGACCGCAGCGCGACCCTCGCCGAGGGCGACGGCTGGACGGTCCTGGTCTCCCGGTGGAACCGGGGAGCGGACGTCACCGTGACGGCCGTCAGCTCCGAACTGGCCGAGAAGGTGCTCGCGCAGGCCACCGACGGCGCGACCGACGAACCGGAACCGCAGCCGGAGAACGTGACCATGGGCTTCTGGTACGTCTCGCCCCGGCGCGGCCCGCACCGCACCACACGGCAGATCGCGGCCGGCACCTGGGACGAGATCCGCCCGAACTACACCGCGCCGGTGGCCGGGGCGATGGACCGCCTGATGACGGTGACGCCCGACGACATCGCCGGCCGGCTGCTGCTGCTCCACGGCCCGCCCGGCACCGGCAAGACCTCGGCGCTGCGGACTCTCGCCCGGTCCTGGCGCGAGTGGTGCCAGGTGGACTGCGTGCTGGACCCGGAGCGTCTCTTCAACGACGTCGGCTATCTCATGGACATCGCGATCGGCGAGGACGAGGGCACCGCGAAGGGCCGCTGGCGGCTGCTCCTGCTGGAGGACTGCGACGAACTGATCCGCGGCGAGGCGCGCCACACCGCCGGCCAGGCCCTGTCCCGGCTGCTCAACCTGACGGACGGACTGCTCGGGCAGGGGCGCAACGTGCTGGTGGGCGTCACCACCAACGAGGACCTCGAACGGCTCCACCCCGCGGTCGTCCGGCCCGGTCGCTGCCTCGCCCGGATCGAGGTGGGGCCGCTGACCCGGCCGGAGGCGGTGTCCTGGCTGGGCACCGAGAAGGGCGTCGGCCGCGAAGGGGCGACGCTGGCGGAGCTGTTCGCGCTGCGCCGGGGCACGTCACCGGCCTCGGTGCCGGCGCCGGGCACGAGCGCGGACGCCGGGCTGTACCTGTGACGCCCCGCCCCCGGGACGCCCGGGGGCGTCAGTCCTTCCCGTACGCCACCCGCAGCGCGTCCTCCACCGCGCTCCGCGCGGCCTCCTCGCCGGCCCCGAGGCGGCGGGCCTCGGCCGCGAACCGCGCCGCCGCCGACGCCACCCGGCGCTCCGCCTCGTCACCGGCGGCCGCCACGAACGTGCCGTTGCGGCCCCGGGTCTCGATCACCCCGTCGCCCTCCAGGGCCCGGTACGCCTTGGCCACGGTGTTGGCCGCGAGGCCCAGCTCCTCCGCCAGGCCCCGGACCGTCGGGAGCCGGTGGCCGACCGGGAGGGCGCCCGAGCGCGCCTGGCCGGCGATCTGGGCACGGAGCTGTTCGTAGGGCGCGTCGGCGCCCCCGGGATCGATGGTGATGTTCAGCGTCACGGGCAGATTCTCCCCCACCGGCGGGTAATTGGGAGGCGGGGCCGCGCGGCGCGACGTAGCGTGCGGCCCCATGACAGTGATCGTGCGCGACTTCCGCGCCGGGGACGCCCACGCCGTGACCCGGCTGCGGCGGGCCGCGCTCCCGTTCGACGTGACCACCGCCGACTCGGTGCTCCACGGGGTGCGGACCGCCCACCCCGCGAAGAAGTACCGGCTGATGATCGCCGAGGAGGACGGCGAGGTCATCGGCATGGCGCACACCGGCATCGCGTACGACGCGGCCGAGCCCGGCTTCTCCTTCGCCGATCCCCTGGTGCTGCCCGGTCGCCGGGGCCGGGGCGCGGGCGGGCTGCTGCTGCGCACGGCGGAGGAGCATCTGGCCGCCGAGGGGGCGCGGTCGCTCCTGGCCTGGGTCGAAGACACACCCGAGGCACGGGCGTTCGCCGCCAAGCGGGGCTACCGTCCCAGCCGCACGGCACACTTCCAGCGCCTGGACCTGGCGTCCGGCACGCTGCCGGAGCTCCCGAGGACGCCGCCCGGGGTGGAACTGCGGACGGCGGCGGACTACGCGGACGATCCCCGCCCCGTCTTCGCCGCCGACGCGGAGGCCACCTCCGACGAACCGGGCGACGTCGCCACGGACTTCACCGACTACGACGACTGGATCCGCCACACCTGGGAGCAGCCGCTGCTCGACCGGGACCTGTCCACGATCGTGGTGGTGGACGGCGAGGTGGCGGCGTTCACCGCGGCGATGACCGACCGCGAAACCCGCTATCTGAGCGGAATGACGGGGACCGTGCGCGCCCACCGGGGCAAGGGGTTCGCCAAGCTCGCCAAGACGGACTCGCTGCGGCGCGCCCGCGCCGCGGGCTTCACGGACGCGTTCACCAGCAACGACGCGGACAACGCGCCGATGCTGGCGATCAACGACTGGTTCGGCTACGAGGTGTGCGCCACGGAGGTACGGCATGTCCGCGACATCGTCTGAGGTCGTGGTCCGGCTCGTGAAGGCCGGCGCGACCAAGATCCGCTACCCCGCCGCGCTGGTCCACGACGACGGCACCCATCTGGTGGTCCGGGCTCCGTGGGCCGCGCCCGGGGTGCGCGACTTCGGCTTCGTGCGGTTCGAGCCGGGTGACGTGTTCACCGAGCACTACTGGCGCGACCGGTGGTACGCCGTCAAGGAGGTGCGCACCGGCGCGGGCGGGCTCAAGGGCTGGTACTGCGACATCACCCGGCCCGCGGTGCGCACCGGCGACGAGGTCGAGGTGGAGGACCTGGACCTCGACCTCTGGGTGTCCGCGGACGGCGCCGAGGTGCTGCGTCTGGACGAGGACGAGTTCGCCGCGAGCGGGCTCGCCGAGCGGGACCCGCAGGCGGCCGGAGCCGCGGTGCGCGCCCTCGACGAGCTCGAACTCCTCGCCCGGGGGGCCGGGTTGCCCGGACTCCTCACCACCGGCTGAGCCCGGGGGCCGCGCGGGCCCAGCCGCCCGGCGGCAGCCGCCCATGACGGGGGCCCGGCACATTGGGGTGTGCCGGGCCCCTTCGCTCGGCCTGCCGGCTCAGGGGGCGCCCCCTCGCCTCTCGCCTGACCTAGCGGTGAGGCGTGTTCCGTCTCCGCTCCCGCGGACCGGTCCTGTCACCTTCTCCCGTCGGCTCCCGCGGACCGGTCCTGTCACCTTCTCCCGTCGGCTCCCGCGGACCGGTCCTGTTACCTTCTCCCGTCGGCACTCGTCATGAGAGCGACGACCGCATACGAACGGTCGCCTCAGCGAGTGAATCGAGAGCAGGATGCTGAACAAGATCATGTACGTGACGATCTACGTCACCGATCAGGACCGCGCACTGGACTTCTACACCGAGGGACTGGGCCTGGAAAAGCGGCTCGACTTCCCGGGGCCCGACGGACGGTTCCTCACCGTCGGGGTTCCCGACAGCCCGGTGCAGATCATCCTGTGGTCGCATGCGGCGGCCGCGGGACAGCCGGGGGAAACGGGCGCGCCTGGTCCGCTGATCCTCGAATCCGACGATCTGCGAAAGGATTTCGAGATCATGCGTCAGCGCGGCGTCGTCTTCGAGGAGCCCGAGCCCGAGGACTATCCGTTCGGGGTGCGCATCGAGGCGGTGGACCCGGACGGCAACCGGGTCTCGCTCCGTCAGCAGCGCAAGCCGTGACCGCCCACCCGTCCGGCCTTGTGACCGAGGCGTTCGAAGCCCAGCGCGATCGGCTGCGCGCCGTCGCGTACCGCGTGCTGGGCTCACACGCCGACGCCGAGGACGTGGTCCAGGAAGCCTGGATGCGCCTCGTCCGTCAGGACGCGGCGACCATCGGCAACCTGGCGGGCTGGCTGACCACGGTGGTCGGCCGAATCAGCCTGGACCTCCTGAGATCCCGCCGAGCCCACCCCGAAATCGCCTACGAGCAGGAGTTCGCGAACCTCGTGGTGGTACCCGACGATGACCCCGCGCCGGACGAGCAGGCGGCGCTGGCCGATTCGGTCGGCCTCGCCCTGCTCGTCGTGCTCGACTCGCTCACCCCGAGCGAGCGCCTGGCGTTCGTCCTGCACGACATGTTCGCAGTCCCGTTCCACGAAATCGGCCGGATCCTGGGCAAGTCCACCGCCGCCACCAAGATGGTCGCCAGCCGCGCCCGCCGCAAGGTCCGCGCCACGGACCGTCCGGCGGGCTCCGGCCGCGAGCACCGGGAGGTCGTCCGGGCATTCGGCGCCGCCGCCCGTAGCGGCGACTTCGAAGCACTGCTGCGTGTCCTCGACCCGAACGTGGAGCTGACCGTCGACACTTCCGACGGCGTGGTCGTCACCCTCGGCGCCACCAAGGTCGCCTCCGGGGCCCGCATGTTCTCCGGCGAGGTCGCCCGCCAACGGCCCGTGCTGGTCGACGGCAACCCCGGCCACATGTCCTGGCGCCCCGACGGAACCCCTCTCTCCCTCATCGCCTTCACCGTCGCCGAAGGCCGGATCACCGGCATCCACATCGTCGTCGACCCGGCCAAACTCGCCTCGGTCCATCTGCCCGCCGGGACCTGAGCCGGTGTCGGGCACCTCGCACAGCGAGAGGACGGTGTCCGGTGCGGTGGCGGAACCACGCTCCTCCGGCATCGAGTCCACACGCCATCCGCCGGCCAGCCGCACGGGGCTGTGCTCCGGCCCATGCCTCCGGGACAGCACACTCGTCCGCAGCGGACCGCGGGAGACAGGGTCGTGGGACCGAAGCGGGCCGGCCTCACCATGCAGAGGGACATTCCGGATCCGGGCAATTCCGCACGTCCGAACAGCCGCAGTCGCCAGTGTTCAGCAGCTGCCACGAGGGCAGGACCGCGACCACGGCGTGGACCGCGACCGAGAACGGCGTGCCGACGCGTCCCGTGACGCTGCCGTCGCACGATCTGAAGCGCCCGGCGCCGTCCGGAGTACTTCGCCGACACCGGCCGAGCCGCGGTGACGCTGCGGTACGGGGGAACGGGCCGCCCCGAGCGGCGCCGCCGCCGGGTCCGGCCGAACCGCCGCGCCGGGATCGGGGGCGGGGTCAGGAGGCGGGCGGGGGCTCGTGCAGGCCGAAGGCCGAGCCCTGGTCGTCCTCGCAGATGAGGAAGCGCCCGAACCGCGCGACCGTCTCCTCGTCGCCGCCCAGCTCCGTCTCGTCCACCCGGCCGCCGAGTTCGCGGACCCGGGCCAAGGCGGCGTCCATGGCGTCGACGTGGAAGAAGACGTACGGGCGGGCTCCGGGATCGCCGCCGTGCACTCCGCCGGGGGCTGCTCCGGTACGGATCGCGTAGCCGCCGCCCTCGGCCGTCCCGGCCTCAAAGACCCAGCCGAACAGGCCGCCGTAGAAGGCGCGCGCCCGGTCGGGGTCGCCCACACCCAGTTCGAAGAAGGAGATCTCCCCGGCCATCGTTCGCTCCCGGCTCGTCGCGGAACACCCCCACCAACGTAGGCCGGGCCCCGGGCGCCCGCACCCGGACGGGGCCGGCGCGGGCGGCTCGTCAGGGCCGTGGCGGGGCCAGTCTCAGCGCCCGCTTAGGACCGCCTTAACGGGACCATAAGGATGCCCGTTCCCCTTTCCCAGCAGGCGATTTCGCGGTGCGGAGCGGCTAGCTTGCATGGCGCCGGACCCGTCCGGGGGAAGTCGCCGGCGCCGTTCCACGGGGGCTGCGCCGCCACCCCCGCACCGGGCCGTCAGCCCGTCACCGCTTCGAAGGAGAACCCCACCATGACCGCTCGCCGCAGGACCGCCACGATCGCCGCACTCGGTCTCGCGCCGCTCGCGCTGGTCTCGCTGGCCGCGGTCCCGGCGTCCGCGCACGGCTCGATGACGGACCCGGTCAGCCGTATCTCCGCCTGCTTCGCCGAAGGTCCGGAGAGCCCGGTCTCGGCGGCGTGCAAGGCACTGGTCGCGGCCGGCGGCACGCAGCCGCTGTACGACTGGAACGAGGTCAACATCGCCAACGCCGCGGGCAACCACCGGCAGCTGATCCCGGACGGCAGGCTCTGCAGCGCCGGCCGCGACAAGTACAAGGGGCTCGACCTGCCCCGCGCCGACTGGCCCTCGTCCGCGATGTCCGCGGGGAACCGCACCTTCACCTACAAGGCGACCGCCCCGCACAAGGGCACGTTCGAGCTGTACGTGACCAAGGAGGGCTACGACCCGTCGAAGCCGCTGGCATGGTCCGACCTGGAGGAGAAGCCGTTCGCGAAGGTCACCGACCCGAAGCTGGAGAACGGCGCGTACACGTTCACGGGCATCGTCCCGAACCGCTCGGGCCGGCACCTGATCTACTCGATCTGGCAGCGCTCGGACTCCCCCGAGGCCTTCTACACCTGCTCCGACGTGGTGTTCGGCCAAGGCGGCACCGGCGCCGCGCCCACCGCCTCGGCCCCCTCGGACGAGGAGATCGCGGAGGGCGCCGACAAGTCGACCGTGGACCACGGGG
The DNA here is from genome assembly GCF_008042045.1 of Streptomyces sp. T39. Classification (GTDB taxonomy): domain Bacteria; phylum Actinomycetota; class Actinomycetes; order Streptomycetales; family Streptomycetaceae; genus Streptomyces. Next base: position 615,475 of record NZ_RDBP01000037.1, on the reverse strand, counting down.
GTCACGGCGGCGACGGCCACGAGGGCCACGGCGGCGCCCCGGCGGAGGCGCCCGCGGACGCGGCGGCGGCCCCGGAGACGGCGGGCGGGGCGAACGCACCCGAGGCGGCCGAGGCCGCCTCCCCGTCCCCGGCGGCCCCCGGGACCTCGGACGACGGCGAGAACCTCGCCGAGACGGGTGGGGACGGCAGCACGGCGTACCTGGCGGCCGGCGGGGCCGCCGCGCTCGCGATCGGCGCGGCGGCACTGTTCGGACTGGGCCGCCGCCGGCCCGCGGCGGCCGGCGGGCGCCACGGCCGCTGACACCGGCGTCGACGCACGACGAGGGCCGCCGTGCACCCATCGGGGTGCACGGCGGCCCTCGTCGTGCGGCTCAGCCGAGGACGGACCCGCAGGTCGTCCGGCGTGCATGGGCGGGGTCGAGTGCGTTGGCGACCTCGTGGAAGGCGATCAGGTCGAGGGTGCCGATGGCGACGTGCTCGGAGAGGTCGAGCGGGCACAGGTCCTGGAGCAGCACGTTGCGGACGTTCGGCCCGCTGAGGTACTGCGTGCGGTAGGGCGTGACGACCTCGTCCCAGCGAGTGGCGATGACGGTGTAGCGGACCCCGGGGACGGTGTCGCCGCCCTGGTTGAGCCGGGTGAGGAAGCCGGATCCCGCGACCTGGTCGGCGAGGGCGGGGGTGTGTTCGCCGATCAGTCCGGCGACACCGGGGAAGTACGGGAGCAGCCTGGTCAGCCCGCCGAGCGTGGTGCCGTGGTTGCTCGGCGCGATGCCGACGAGGGCGTTCACCTCGGCGGCGCCGCCCAGGAACTTCAGGTAGTGACGGGGCATCATGCCGCCCTGCGAGTGGCCGACGATGTCGACCTTCGCGGCACCGGTGGCGCCGCGGACGCGGCCGACGAAGGCATCGAGCTGCACGGCCGACTCCGCGACCGGGCCGAGGCCGTGGAAGAAGGGCACGCCGGGGAGCTGCCCGTAGTCGAGGGAGAAGACGCAGTAGCCGCGCTTCACCAGGTAGGGGGCGAGGACGAGCCAGTTGTCGACGGAGTTCCCGAACGTCCCGTGGACGAGGACGACGGGCCGGGGGTGGGCCGTGGAGGGCTTGCAGCGGTAGTCGTTCCAGCCACTGCTCGGCGCGGCCGCGGTCTGGGCGGCGGTCGCGGTGACGGCGGGGGTGAGGGCGAGGGCGAGGGCGAGCAGCACGGCTGACAGGGGTCTGATGGCGCGTTTCCAGGGCAGCATCGGTCGTTCTCCTTGCGGCTCAAGGGAGTGGGGATGACCGAAGTTGCGGTGCGCACGACAACTCTCCCGCCAAATTACGGGTGAGTAACCGGGGCCGGGAAGTTACGCGACGGTAAAGCTTCTGCCGAGGGGGTGCGCGCGAGGCGGGGCGGCACGTGTACGGGCCGGGCTGCGGCCACGGTGCGGGCCGGTGGTCGCAGCACCCCCGCTGCGCGCGGGTGTCCTCAATCGCCGGACGGGCTGAAGTGACCTGGGCCCGGCCCGCTCGCCCGTGTGCCGTCCGAGGACCAGGCCACCTCGGCACGCGTGTCCAGCCCGTCCGGCGTTCGAGGACTCCGCGCGCAGCGCGGTGCTGCSACCACCGGCCCGCACGGGGCGGACACACCCCGACCACCCCAGCCCGTCCGGCGTTCGAGGACACCGCGCGCAGCGGGGGTGCTGCSACCACCGGCCCGCACCGTGGCCGCAGCCCGGCCCGTACACGTGCCGCCCCGCCTCGCGCGCACCCCCTCGGCAGAAGCTTTACCGTCGCGTAACTTCCCGGCCCCGGTTACTCACCCGTAATTTGGCGGGAGAGTT
>NZ_RDBP01000037.1:585794-613554 GCF_008042045.1 Streptomyces sp. T39 | reverse complement strand
GGCCGAAGCGGGCGCGGGCGCGGTCCGCCGCCGCCTCCAGGCGGCGCGCCCGCTCGTCGGCCGGGTCGAACGACAGCTGCCGGGCGGCCCCTTCGGCCGGCCCCAGCCCCTCCGCCCGCAGCGACAGCCCCCGTACCCGCGCCCGTTGCAGCCCGAGCGACTCGTGCATCGCGTACGCCGTCGCGGTGAGGGACGCCGAGTGCGCGGTCGGTTCGCGCAGCGTGCGCGTCCGGGTGGTCACGGACCGGTCGGCGTAGCGCACGGTGAGGGCGAGGGAGCGGCACACCTGCCGCTCCCCGCGCATCCGCGCGCCCAGCTCCCCGGCGAGGGAGAGCAGCGCCCTGCGGTGCCGGTCCTGGTCCAGCTCGTCGACGTCGAAGGCGCGTTCCGCCGCCATCGACCGGGAGAGCGCATCGGGCACGACCGCCGCGCGGTCGATCCCGCGCGCCCGCTCCCACACCTCGCGCCCGGTGCGCACGCCCAGCAGCCGCTGGACCACGGCGAGCGGGGCCGCCGCGACGCGGCCCGCGGAGTCGAGGCCGTACGAGCAGAGCGTGCGGGCGGTCGCCGTGCCCACGCCGTCGAGCGCGGCGACGGGCTTGTCGGCGAGGAAGCCGGCCGTCTCCTCCTGCGTCACCACCCGGGTCGTGCCGGGCACGGCCTCGCGCGCCGCCATCCGGGCGATCATCGGGCCGGGCCCCGCGCCGATCACGCAGTCCACGCCGCAGTGGGCGAGCAGGCGCACCCTCAGCAGGGCGGCGAGTCCGGCGGTGTCCCGCCCGAAGTACCGTTCGGCGCCCCGGACGTCGACGAGCGCGGCGTCCGGCGGGAGCGCCTGCACGACCGGGCTGATGTCCTCGGCCACCGCGAGGAGGGCGGGCAGCGCCGCCTCGTACATCGGCGGCAGCAGGAACCGTACGTGAAGGATCATCCCGCGCTCCCGGGGCTCTGGTGCCACAGTTTCCGTCCGGTCGCGGCCTTGTCGCCGGCCGGCTGGAGGTCCGCCCAGGGGTTCATCCGGTAACCGGTGGGCATCTCGATGCGGCGCCCGTCGCCACCCGGCGCGCCGCCGTCGTGTCCGGGCGGGGGGACGGGCGCCGCGAGCCGGGCGGCGACCGCGTCGAGGCCGCCGGTGCGCCGCAGTTCGGCCAGTTCGGCCAGGTTCCAGGCGGCGGCGCCCACGACGCTGAGGCTGCGCGGGCCCCGGCGCTGCACCACTCCGCGCACCAGCAGCAGCCAGGAGTGGAAGACGGTGTGGGCGCAGGCGGCGTGGCTGTCGTCGAAGAAGGCCAGGTCGACCAGGCCGGTGCCGTCGTCGAGCGTGGTGAAGATGACGCGCCGGCCGGACCGGATCGGCGGCGTCTGGGTGGCCGCCTTGGCGCCGGCGACCAGCACGGTCTGCCCGTCCCGCGCCCCGCGCAGCCGCTGCGCGGAGAGCGCGCCGAGCTCGGACAGGAAGGCGTGGTGGTCCCCCATCAGGTGGCGGGACGCGTCCATGCCGAGAACGCCCAGTTCGGCGCTGAGCCGCTCGGCGTCCCCCAGGTCGGGCAGTCCGACGGGGGCGGTGTGCCGGCCCTGGTCGAGCGGGAGCTGGCCGCCGCGCGAGGCGGTGGAGCGCCCGCCGCGGTGGAGTTCGGCGAGGTGCAGCATCAGGTCGCGCCGGTTGGCGCCGAAGGCGTCGAGCGCGCCGACCTGGGCGAGCCGTTCGGCGACGGGGCGCGAGGGGCGGGCGCGCTGCCAGAAGTCGAGCAGCGAGGAGTACGGCCGTCCCTCCTCGATGCGGGCGGCCTCGTCCTCGCTGATGCCGTGGACGTCCGAGAGCGCGAGCCGCAGCCCCCAGCGCGCCGGCCCCTGACCCTGATCAGACACCAGTTCGATTCGATGGGCGGCCGCGGACCGGTTGACGTCCAGCGGCAGCACGGGCACCCCGCGCCGCCGGGCGTCGGCCAGCAGCAGGCGCTTCGGGTACATCCCCGGGTCGTGCGTGAGCAGCCCCGCGTAGAAGGCGGCCGGGTGGTGGGTCTTGAGCCAGGCCGACTGGTAGGTGGGAACGGCGAAGGCGACCGCGTGCGCCTTGCAGAAGCCGTACGAGCCGAAGGCCTCGACGATCTTCCAGGTGCGTTCGACCACCTCGGGGGCGTAACCCCGCGACCCGGCCCGCTCGCCGAACCAGACCTTGATCCTGCTCTGCGACGAGGGGTCGGACAGCCCGCGCCGCACCCGGTCGGCCTCCGCCCGGCCGCAGCCGGTCATGATGTCCACGATCTCGATGATCTGCTCGTGGAAGACGACCACCCCGTAGGTGCCCTTCAGCGCCTCCTCCAGGTCGGGGTGCGGATAGCGGGCGGGCGCCCGGCCGTGACGCGCCTCGATGAACGGCCGGACCATGTCGGCGGCGACCGGGCCCGGCCGGAACAGCGAGATGTCGACGACCAGGTCGTGGAAGGTCTCCGGCTGGAGCCTGCCGACCAGGTCGCGCTGGCCCGGGGACTCGATCTGGAAGCAGCCCAGCGTCTCGGCCGACTTGATGAGGCGGTAGGTCTCCGGGTCGCCGGGCGGCACCTGGCCGGGATCGTCGAGGTCGAGCTCCTCCCCCGTGGTCCGGCGCACCTCGGCGACCGCGTGCGCCATCGCCGACTGCATCCGCACCCCGAGCACGTCGAGCTTGAGCAGCCCGAGCTTCTCCACGTCGTCCTTGTCGAACTGCGACATGGGGAACCCCTCCCCGCTGGTGGGCACCACCGGGGTGCGCGCCGGCAGGGAGGCGTCGGAGAGCAGGACGCCGCAGGGGTGCATGGCGACCCCGCGGGGCAGCGCGTCCAGCGCCTCGACCAGGTCCCACATCCGTCCGCGCTTCTTCAGGTCCTCGGCCGCGGCGCGCAGTTCGGGCAGTTCGTCGAGGGCCGCCCGGGCGTCGCGCGCCCGGATGTGCGGGAAGGACTTGGCGATCTCGTCGATCTCGGCGGGGTCCATGGACAGGGCCGCGCCCACGTCCCGTACGGCATGCCGGACCCGGTAGGTCTCGGGCATGGCGACGGTCGCGACCCGTTCCCCGCCGAAGCGGCCGATGATCGCGCGGTAGACGTCGAGCCGGCGGGCCGACTCGACGTCGATGTCGATGTCGGGCAGCACCCGGCGCCGCTTGGACAGGAAGCGTTCCATCAGCAGGCCGTGCTCGACCGGGTCGGCGTGCGCGATGCCGAGGAGGTGGTTGACGAGGGATCCGGCGCCCGAGCCGCGCGCGGCGACCCGTACGCCCATCTCCTTCACGTCCCGCACCACCTGGGCCACGGTCAGGAAGTACGAGGCGAATCCGTGGTGGGCGATGATGTCCAGTTCGTGGTGCATCCGCTCCCAGTAGTCGCGGCGCCCGTCGTAGCCGTGCAGCACCATGCCCGCGGCGGCGCGCGAGGCCAGCACCCGCTGCGCCGTGCGCCTCTCCGCGCCGACGAGCCGGGGCTCGGGGAAGTGGACGCTGCCGATCCCCAGGTCGTCCTCGGGGTCGACGACGGCGGCCGCGGCCGCCTCCTCGGTCATGGCGAGCAGCCGCAGCGCGGTGTCGCGCCGGAGGCCCGCGGCCTCGGCCACCCGCTCGGCGGTGTGCGCCATGGCCGCCGGGTCCTTGAGCCAGCGCTCCCCGCTGTCGAGTCCTCTGCGCGGGTCCACGGGCACCAGGCGGCGGGCCGCGTCCAGCACGTCGGCGACCGGGCCCTGGCCCGGGTCGGCGTAGCGGACGGCGTTGGTGAGAACGGCGCGCACTCCGTGCTCGGCGGCGAGCCCGAGGGTACGGGCGGCCTGGCGCAGCGACCCGGGGCCGGTCCCGGCGCGGCCGTGGTGCACGACCTCCAGGCACAGCCGGTCGCCGTACCGCTCCCGCCACGGGGCGAGCAGCGCGGCCGCGCGGTCGGGCCTGCCCCGGGTCAGCGCCGCGCCCACGTCCGAGGACGGGCCGAGCAGCACGGTGAGGCCGTCGCCGTGGTTGGCGGACCAGGGCAGCAGGGGGCCGTCGCCGGCGCCGGCGTGGGCCGCGGTGATCATGCGGCACAGATCGGCCCAGCCGCCGCGGTCCCGGGCGAGGAAGACGGCCCGGTGCGCGGACTCGTCGACGAACGCGCCGCCGCGCACCGGTGTGCGCCGCCGCTCGGCGGGCCCGTCCCGGCGTTCGCGTTCCCCGAGGGCGAGGTCCACCCCGAACACCGGGCGCACGCCGTGGCCGGCGCACGCCTCGGCGAAGCGGACCGCTCCCGCGAGGGTGTCGCGGTCGGTCAGCGCCAGGGCGTCCATGCCCCGCTCCGCCGCACGCTCGGCCAGCCGCTCCGGGTGGGAGGCCCCGTAGCGCACGGAGAACCCGGAAACGGTGTGCAGATGCGTGAACCCTGGCACCCGCGCCTCCTGGATCAGTCCGTCTCACCTCCCCCGTTCTCCACCATAGACCATTTTCGAACACTCGTACGATACATCGCGGTGCGGCTCCCCGGCCCTCGTCCGTACGCCATTCGGCCCCGCCCCACCTGCATGAACACGGCCCCGCACCGAGCGTGGGCGCATGGCTGAGAGATACGACGGACCGCCCGGCGGCACCCCGGGAGAGCGGCCGGACGACGACTACGGCGACTCCCGGACCGAGTCCCCCGCCGCCCCGCGCCAAGGCCCTCGCCCCGGATTCCTCAGCGAGGTCCGGAGCGCGGTGAGCGTGCGGGCCGCGCTTCTCGTGCTCGGTGTGCTGGCGCTCCAGATCGCCTTCATCACGTCGTACGTCGGCGCCTTCCACGACCCGACGCCGCACCGGATCCCGCTGGCGGTGACCTCCGTCTCGCCCCAGGCGGTCGACCAGTCCCTGTACGAGCTGAACCGGCTCCCCGGCGAACCGCTCGACCCGAGGGCGGCCGCCGACGAGGCGACCGCACGGCGGCAGATCCTGAACCGCGAGGTGGACGGGGCGCTGATCATCGACCCCCGGGCCACCACCGACCGGCTGCTCGTCGCCGGCGGCGCGGGCTCCTCGCTCGCCCAGGCGCTCACCGCGGTCGTCGCGGAGGCCGAGTCGGCCGAGGGGCGCCGGGTGCGGGTGGTGGACGTGGTCCCCGAGGCCCCGGGCGACGCCCGCGGACTGTCCTCGTTCTACCTGGTCGTCGGGTGGTGCGTGGGCGGCTACCTGTGCGCCGCGATCCTGGCGATCAGCGCGGGCGCACGGCCGGCGAACGGGGCCCGCGCGCTGATCCGGCTGGGCGTCCTGCTGCTGTACTCGATCGTCGCCGGCCTGCTCGGCACGGTGGTCGCAGGGCCGGTCCTGGACGCACTGCCGGGCAGCGTCTGGGCCCTGTGGGGCCTGGGCACCCTGCTGGTCTTCGCCGTCGGCGCGCTGACCCTCGCCCTCCAGGGGCTGGCCGGCGTCGTGGGCATCGGCCTGGCGATCCTGGTGGTCGTCGTCGCGGGCAACCCGAGCGCGGGGGGCGCCTACCCCTACCCGCTGCTCCCGCCCTTCTGGCGCACGATCGGCCCGGCGCTCCCCCCGGGGGCGGGCACCTGGGCGGCCCGCTCGATCGCGTACTTCCGCGGCAACGCGGCGGCGGGGCCGATGTGGGTCCTGACCGCGTGGGCGGTCGGCGGCGCGGTGGTGACCACGGCCCTGGCGGTGCTGCGGGGCCGCGGCCGGAACGACGCCCGGACCTGACCCGGCGGCCGGGCCGGGACCCGCGCACGGCCGGAACGACAGCGGGGCCGCCCCCTTCGAAGGGGGCGGCCCCGCCGCGTGTGCCGTCACCGGCCGCGATGCCGCACGGACAGCGCCTCCGGCACCGGCCGCGCGTCGCCACCGGTCTCAGCCGCTCCGCGCGCCGCGGACGGGCCGCGCTTCCGTCACCGCCTGCGTGTCGCCACCGGCGCCGGACGGGCCGCGCTTCCGTCACCGGCCGCGCGTCGCCACCGGTGTCAGCCGATCTGGGCGCCGAAGACGGACAGCGCCTCCGTCACCGGCTGGAAGAACGTCTCACCGCCCGAGGAGCAGTCGCCGCTGCCGCCCGACGTCAGGCCGATCGCCACCTCGCCCGCGAAGAGCGAGCCGCCGCTGTCGCCCGGCTCGGCGCAGACCGAGGTCTGGATGAGCCCCTCGACGATGTCGCCGTTGCCGTAGTTCACGGTCGCATCGAGACCCGTGACCTGGCCGTCGTGGACCTGGGTGGTGGAGCCGCTGCGCTGCACCTGCATGCCGACCGTCGCGTCGCCCGCCGACGTGATGGCCTGCGCGCTGCCGTTGTAGAGGTTGACCTCGCTCGGGTGCGCGGTGTCACCGCTGTACTTCACCAGCGCGAAGTCGTTGCCCGGGAACTGCGAGTCGACCATCGAGCCGACGGCCGCGCCGCCCGCCGAGTCCGACCACTCGCTGCCGGTCTCACCGCAGTGCCCGGCGGTGATGAAGTGCGGCTCGCCGTCCTTGACGACGTTGAAGCCGAGGGAGCAGCGGCCGCCGCCGGAGTGGATCGCGTCGCCGCCGGAGGCGAAGGGCTGGAACTCGCCCGCGGTCCGCTTCAGCTCGGCCTTGCCGCCGAGGTCCTTCACGACCTTCTGCAGCGTGGCGAGGTCCGCGCCCTCGACCGTGCGGTCGGCCGTCACGACCACCTTGTTGGTGACCGGGTCGGTCGCCCAGGAGGTGCCGGGAATGGTGGCCCTGTCGGTGAGCGTCTGCCGCGCGCCGGTCAGTTCGGCGAGGGTGTTCCGGACGATCCGGGCCTTGCCGCCGGCCTCGCGCACGGTCGTCGCGGCCTCTTCCGAGACCACGTTGACGACGAGGGCCCTGGCCTCGGTGTCGTAGTAGGCACCGGCCTCGGCCGTGCCGAGGTCCGCCTTCAGGGAGAGGGCGAGCGTCCCGGCCGCGGGCGCGGTCAGCGCCTTGACCGAGAACTGCTCGGTGTTGTCACTGGCGTTCGCACTCTGGAAGGTGAAACCCGCTGCGAGCAGCGCGGCGACCGCGCCTCCGGCGACGGCTGCCCTTCTCCTGGGTATACGACGGTGCTTCAAAAGTGACCTCCTGTGGGGGGCCGCGCCCGGGACAAGTGGGGTGTCCGGGAGCGGAGGATGACACGCCCACTATTCCGACGCGTCGCACTCGCACACAAGGCCGACTTCTGGACGGGCACACGACAACACGGTTGCGTTCACGGCGTCTTCACAGAAAGGGCTCCCGCCGGTCGCCTTCCGAGGGCTGCCGGAATCCCCGGGGCGAAGGCCCCGGCCACGACGACGAGCCTCCGCCCGGCGGTCCGGGCGGAGGCTCGTCGTCGGTGCGGGAGGAGGCGGTCGCCCCCGGCCGGCAGGCGCCTCAGTAGACGCTGACCCCGTAGGCGCCGAGCGCCTCGGTGACCGGCTGGAAGAACGTCGTGCCGCCGGTCGAGCAGTTGCCGCTGCCGCCGGAGGTGAGGCCGATGGCCCGGCTGCCGGAGTACAACGGTCCGCCGGAGTCTCCCGGTTCGGCGCACACGTTGGTGCGGATCATGCCGTAGACGACGTCGCCGCCGCCGTAGTTGACGGTGGCGTTGAGACCGGTGACCGTGCCGCTGTGGGTACCGGTGGTGGAGCCCCGGCGGGTGACGGACATGCCGACGGTCGCGTTGGCCGCGCTGGTGATGTCGACACTGCCGACGGTGCCCGGGTGCGCCAGCGAGGTGTTGGAGTAGCGCACCAGCCCGTAGTCGTTGCCGGGGAAACTGGACCCGGCCGTGGGCCCGATGCTGGTGGTCCGCGCGGAGTTGGTGTACCAGGTGCCCGCGCCGTCGGTGCAGTGCCCGGCGGTCAGGAGGTAGTAGGTGCTGCCGCTGCGGACGTTGAAGCCGAGCGAGCAGCGCCAGCTGCTGGCGTAGATGGCGTCGCCGCCGGCGATGAGCTTGGAGAAGGTGCCGGGGGTGCGTTCGATGCGCAGGGCGCCGGCCTGGGGCCCCGCCTCGCGCTTGATCGCGGCGATCTCCGCCCGGGAGACGGTCGAGTCGGCGGTGACGACCAGGGTCCCGGTGGCCTGGTCGACGTGCCAGGCGGTGCCCGCGACGTCGGCGGCGAGCACGGCGTCGCTCGCGGCGGCGAGCTGTGCGGCACCGAACGCCGACGTCTGGTCGGCGTTCGCGGTGGCGGTGGGGACGGCCAGCGCCGCGGCCGCGATCAGGCCGGTGGCGACGGCGAGCAGACGGTTGCGTCTGCCGGAGGTACTGCGGGGGATGGTGCGCTTGATCCTCACGTGTCGTTCCTCCCGAGGGGAAAGGGGGCCCGTTCGTGGGGTCGGGGCCCGTGAGGCGCAGCCAGCGGGACGGTGCCGTCCCTTTCCGGACAGACCGTGCCCCTGACAAGCGCTGGTCGGGAGTATTCGCGGCGCCAACCCGCCACACAAGGGCGGAGAAGCCCGACAAGGGTGGATTTCGGCCACTGTTCGCGGGCACGGCGGAACGCCCCGGGGGCTCGCCGCCCCCGGGGCCTTCCGCGTCGCGCCGTGCCCGGTCGTCCGGTGGGACGGATCAGGCGCCCGCCAGGTTCCGTTCACCGGCGGCGACCGCCACCGGGAGGGTGTTCCCGGGCGGCGGGAAGGGGCAGATGAAGTGGTCGGCGAAGGCGCACGGCGGCAGCAGGGCGCGGTTGAGGTCGACGTCCACGGTGAGGTCGGCCGCCGGTGCGGCGGGCCGCAGGAAGCGGAACCGGTAGCTGCTCTCCCCGCTGGTGGCGTCGGCGAACACCGCCCACAGGGAGCCGTCGGGCTCGACGGCCGCGCGCAGGGTGTGCTCGGCGCCGTCGAGCACGAAGACGATCTCGCCCCCGAGGCCGAGCCCCCGTTCGCGCCCGTCCGCGTTCTCCACCCGGACGCTGCGGTGCTCCTCGTAGGGCCGGAAGTGCCCCCGGACCGCCCAGCGGGGGTCGTACGCGGTGGCCTCGATGCCCTTGAAGGCACGGCGGGCCGGGGCGTCCGGGTCGAAGTCCCGTACGGCCCAGAGTCCCTCACGCCGTATCACGACCAGCCGCCGGTCGCCGTGCGCGACCCGGGAGGCGGGGATCGGCCCGTGGTCGGCGGCGAGGGCGACGGTGCCGGTGAACGGCTTGCCGTCGAGGATGACGCCGTCCTCGGCGGCCGCGGTCAGCAGCACCTGCTCGCCGTCGTCCGTCCAGATGCCCGGGACGGCCGGAATTCGCCCCTCGGGGTGGTCGGCGAGCCAGTGGGTGCCCGTCAGGGAGAGCGGACCGTACGGCTCGGAGACGCTCGCGACGCGCTGTTCATGCCATTCCTGCCAGTTCCGCCGGTCGTCCCGGGAGGATGCGTCCGTGCTCATGCCGTCAACCCTTCCACACCGGTCCCGGCGAGACCGAGGTGCTCGCGCAGCGTGGTGCCGGTGTACCGGGTGCGGAACACACCGCGTTCCTGGAGGAGCGGAACGACGGTGTCGACGAAGTCGTCGAGGCCGCCCGGGGTCAGATGGGGCACCAGGATGAAGCCGTCGGCCGCGTCCTGCTCGACGAACTCCGCCATGGCGGCCGCCACCGTGGACGGCGTGCCGATGAACGACTGGCGGCTGGTGGTCTCGATGACCGTCTGCCGGATCGACAGCCCCTTCTCCTCGGAGAGCGCGCGCCAGCGGGCCGCCGCCTCGAACGGGTCGGCGTGGCGCACCCGGCCCTGGACGAGCGTCGACTGCGGGTCAGGGTCGATGTCGGGCAGCGGGCCGTCGGGGTCGTACGCGCTCAGGTCGCGGCCCCAGACGAGTTCCAGCGCGTGGAGGGCGTTCTGCGGGGAGATCTGCTGCCGGCGGATCTCGGCGGCACGCTCCTGGGCGTCGGCGTCGGTGTCACCGAGGACGACGGTGACACCGGGCATCAGTTTGAGGTCCTCCTCACGGCGGCCGTACCGGGGCAGGCGCCGCTTGACGTCGCGGTAGAAGGCCCGGCCGGCCTCCAGGGTGCCGTGCCGGGTGAAGATGATGTCGGCGGCGGAGGCGGCGAACTCCCGTCCCTCGTCGGAGTCCCCGGCCTGGATGACCACGGGCCGTCCCTGCGGCGAGCGCGGCAGGGCGGCCTCGCCCCCGAAGGTGAAGTGGTCGCCGGACCACTCGAAGGGCCGCGGGCCGCCGTCGTCGCTCGCCGCGTCCCACAGCGCGCGGGCCGCGGCGACGAACTCGGCGGCCCGCGTGTAGCGGTCGGCGCGGTCGAGGAACCCGCCGCGCCGGAAGTTCTCGCCGGTGAACGCGTCGGACGAGGTGACGACGTTCCAGGCGGCGCGGCCGCCGCTCAGCAGGTCCAGGGAGGCGAGACGGCGGGCCAGTTCCCAGGGCTCGTTGAAGGTGGCGTTGACGGTGGCGGCGAGGCCGAGGTGCGCGGTGACGGCCGCGAGGGCGTTCAGCACGGTGATCGACTCGGGCCTGCCGACGACGTCGAGGTCGTGGACCCGGCCCTTGTGCTCGCGCAGCCGCAGTCCCTCGGCGAGGAAGAAGAAGTCGAAGAGGCCGCGTTCCGCGGTGCGGGCCAGGTGGACGAAGGAGGCGAAGTCGATCTGGCTCCCGGACCGGGGGTCGGCCCACACGGTGGTGTTGTTGACCCCGGGGAAGTGGGCGGCGAGATGGATCTGCTTGCGGGGCTGCGTCGGGCCGGCGCTCATGAGGCTCCCCCGGTGGTGGCGTACTGGCTGACGGGGCGGGCGAGCCCGAGATGCCCGCGGAGGGTGGTGGCCTCGTACCGGGTACGGAACAGTCCACGCTCCCGCAGGGCGGCGACGGTCCCCCCGGTGATCCGGGCGAGGCCGGTCGCGGGGTCGAGGGGCACGAGGTGGAAGCCGTCCACGGCGCCGCCGGCGTGCCACCGGGCGATCAGGTCCGCGAGCTGTGCGGGGCTGCCGCCGAAGTGCCCGCCGCCCGGGGCGGATGCGGCCGGCCGGTCGCCGAGGTCGACGACGAGGGTGGCGAGGATCCGCAGCGTGCCGGGGTCGCGCCCGTGGGCGGCGGCGCGGGCGCGGATGTCCGCGCCGCGCGCGGCCGCCTCCTCGGCGGTGCCGGCCCGCAGGAGCACCACGTCGGCGTGGCGTGCGGCGGCGTCCCGGCTCACCGCCGCCGACGCGTCGACGACCGTGACCGGGTGGCCCTGGGGCGGCCGGGGCACGATCGAAGGCCCCCGCACGCCGAAGGTCGCGCCGGCGAAGTCGACGTAGTGCAGCTTGTCGCGGTCGACGAAGCGTCCTGTCGACGTGTCGCGTATCTCGGCGTCGTCCTCCCAGCTGTCCCACAGCAGCCGGGAGACCTCGGCCACGTCGCCCGCCTCCGCCCAGGCGGCCGCGGGACCGAGTGTCTCCCGGCGGCCGACGAGCCGGTTCTCGGCGGCCGAGGTCGACACGTCGACACGCCAGCCCGCCCGCCCCCGGCTGACCCAGTCGAGGGTCGCGACGCCCGCCTGGACGTGGAACGGCTCGGTGTGGGTGGTGGTCACGGTCGGCACCAGGCCGATCCGGCCGGTCTCCGGGGCGGTCCTGGCGAGCGCACCGAGCGCGTCGGGTCCGGGGCCGCCGAAGGAGTCGGCCAGGGTGACGAAGTCGAGCAGGCCCTCCTCGGCGGTCCGGGCGAGCCGGACGAGCCGGTCGGCGTCGTCCCGGGGTGGTCCGCCGATCTCGGCGGCGAGGTGGAGCGGGGCGGGGGCTGGCATGGAACGGCCTTTCGGTGGCGGTGGGTCGGTCTGCGGGGTCAGTCCCGCGGCTTCGGCAGCCCCGGCGGGTTGATCTCCGACTTCGGGACGGCCTCGCTCGCCAGCCCCCAGCGGTCCAGCACCTTGGCGTACGAGCCGTCCTGGATGACGTGGTCGATCGCGGCGGCGTACGCCTCGACCAGGCCGCTGTCCTTCTTCGTGGTGGCCGCGATCTTGCCCTGCACCTGGTCGCCGCCGCCGGAGAGCTTGCCGGCGATCTCGGTCTGCCCGGCGGAGGCGACGTGGTAGGCCGCGGACGGGTGGGGGCCGAGGTGGGCGTCGATCCGGCCGGACTGGAGGGCCAGGTAGTAGTCGGTGTCCTTCTGGAAGTACACGATGTCCACCGGCTCGCGTCCGGCCTTCTCGTTCTGCTCGCTCCAGTCGACCAGGATCTTCTCCTGGTTGGTCCCGGAGGACACCGAGATCTTCTTGCCCGCGACGTCGGCGGGGCCCTTGATGGCGCCCGCGCCCTTCCTGGTCTCGAAGGCGAGGTCGTCCAGCCGGTACGTGGCGAAGTCGTACTTCTCCTTGCGCTCCTCGGTCACGGTGACGTTGGAGAACACGGCGTCGAACTTGGAGCTGTCCAGGCCGACGAAGAGGTTCTCCCACGAGACCGCCTCGAACTCGACCTTCAGTCCGAGGGTGTCGGCGACCAGGGTCGCCAGGTCGATCTCGGACCCGATGCGGGTCTTGTCGTCGGTGGCGTAGAAACCGAGCGGGGGCGACGCGTCGGCGCTGGCGCCGATGCGCAGCGTGCCGCGCTCGCGGATCGCTGCGGGCAGCTTCGCCGCGGCGGCGTCGTTCTTCTTGCCGCGGATGCGGTCCTGGTCGGGGCCGATGTTGATGCCCGCGCCCTTGTGGCCCTCGGGCTTGACGGTGTTGTCGGCGGCGTCGCTCGTACCGCAGGCGGTGAGCGTGGCGGAGGCGGCGAGGGCGGCTACGGCGGTGAGAAGGGTGCGGCGGGACGGCACGAAGTGCTCCTTGCGACGAGGGGCCGGATGGCCGGGATGACGGGACGGGAGGCAGGACCGGTGGGCGGACGCGCTCACAGGACCTTGGAGAGGAAGGCGCGGGTGCGCTCCTGGCGGGGGTGGTCGAGCACCTCGCCGGGCGGGCCCTGTTCGACGATCCGGCCGTCGTCCATGAAGACGACCGTGTCGGCGACCTCGCGGGCGAAGCCGATCTCGTGGGTGACGACGATCATCGTGGTGCCCTGGGCCGCCAGGTCCTTGATGACGTCGAGGACCTCGCCCACGAGTTCCGGGTCGAGCGCCGAGGTCGGCTCGTCGAACAGCAGCAGCTTCGGTTCGAGGGCGAGCGCGCGGGCGATGGCCACCCGCTGCTGCTGCCCGCCCGAAAGCTGCTTCGGGTACGCGCCGGACTTGTCGGCGAGCCCGACCCGCTCCAGCAGCTTCCGCGCGGCGGCGACGGCCTCCTTGCGGGGCCGGCCGAGGGCCGAGACGGGCGCCTCGACGATGTTGTCGAGGACCGTCAGATGCGGGAAGAGGTTGAAGTTCTGGAAGACGAAGCCGATCCGGGTGCGCTGCTTGAGCACCTCCCGCTCGGGGAGTTCGTACAGCTTGTCGCCGGAGCGGCGGTAGCCGATCAGGGTGCCGTCGACGCTGACCCAGCCCCGGTCCACCTTCTCCAGGTGGTTGATGGTGCGCAGCAGCGTCGACTTGCCCGAGCCGGAGGGGCCGAGGACGACGGTGACCTCGCCGGCGCGCACGTCGAGGTCGATGCCGCGCAGCACCTCCAGCGACCCGAAGCTCTTGTGGACGGAGCGGACTTCGACCATGGCGTCGCTCATCGCGCTGCTCCCTTGGCGTAGTGGCGTTCGACGTAGTGCTGGAGGACGGAGAGCGCGGTGGTCAGGAGGATGTACCAGACCGTGGCGACCATCAGCAGGGGCACGACCCGGCCGTTGCGCCCGTAGACGACCTGGACCTGGTAGAAGAGTTCGCCGATCGCCATCACGGAGACGATCGAGGTGCCCTTGAAGAGCGAGATGATCTCGTTGGCGGCGTTCGGCAGGATGGAGCGCATCGCCTGCGGCAGCACGATCCGGCGTACCTGCCGCAGCCGGGGGATGCCGAGCGCGGCGGCGGCCTCGGTCTGGCCGCTGTCGACGGAGAGCACGCCGGCGCGCACGATCTCGGCCGCGTAGGCCGCCTGGTGCAGCGCGAGACCGAGGACGGCCGCGCTCATCGCGCCGACCAGGCCCATGGTGTCGAAGGAGACGAAGCCGGGCCCGAACGGGATGCCGAACTGCAGCTCCTTGTAGAGGTAGGCGAGATTGAACCAGAACAGCAGCTGGACGATGAGCGGGATCGACCGGAACGCCCAGATGTAGGTGAAGGCGACGCCCGAGAGGAAGCGGCTGTGGGAGAGCCGCATGAAGGCGAGCAGGATGCCGAGGGCGAAGCCGATGGCGGTGCCGTAGAAGGTGAGCTGGAGGGTGACCCAGACGGCCTTGACCACGGTCTCCGCGGTGAAGAACCGGGCGAAGACGTCCCACTCCCAGCCGGGGTTGGTGACCAGTCCGTGGGCGAACTGGGCGACGATGACCGCCGTCGCGGCGACGGCGACCCAGCGCCAGGGGTGGCGCAGGCGGACGATCCGCAGCGGCGGGGCGCCGTCGGCGGCGGGTGCGTCGTGCGGGCCGGCCGGGGCGGCGGCGTCCGGAGGGTCCGGTGGAAGGGGCCCGGCTGCGCCAGCTCCTGACCCTGTCCCGGGCCGGCGTCGTCCGCTTCGTCGGCCCGGACATCACCGTCGGGACGGACGAGGAACGCGGCGTGTTCACCGCCACCGGGGCCACCCTGCCCGGTGAGCGGATCGAGGCCGGGCCGCCGGTACGGGGCCGGGTGAACGCGCCCCCGCCGCGTGCGGTGGTGTGCGGGCCGAGGGCGAACCGGCGCGGGTGCGCCCGCCCCGCACGGTCGAGCACCCGCCCGTCGGCGGGGTCCACCGCCAGCAGTCCGCTGGCGCCGGCCGCCGCGCCGTCCTCGTACAGGGACCGCATCAGCGGGCTGCGGGTCAGCTCCGGGGTGGGGTCGGGCAGCCGTGCCTCGACGAGGGCGCGGGCCTCGATCCGCTCACCGGGCAGGGTGGCCCCGGTGGCGGTGAACACGCCGCGTTCCTCGTCCGTCCCGACGGTGATGTCCGGGCCGACGAAGCGGACGACGCCGGCCCGGGACAGGGCCAGGAGCTGGCGCAGCCGGGGCCCCGGGGGGCCGGAGGCGAGGTAGCTGAAGAAGCCGTGCCAGCCGCCGCCGATGTCGCCGCCGAGGGTGAGCAACTGGCCGTAGACCGAGAGCAGTCCGTGGAAGACGGCGAGGTCCGGGCTGTACCGGGGGTCGTGGCGCCGGTCGAGGTCCGCGGCGATGTGGGCGCGCAGCTCCTCCTGGAGCGCCTCGGGCGAGCTGTGGCGCACTCCGGCGAGCGGGCGGTCGAGCGCGCCGAGGTCGAGCCGGTCGGCGGGGTCGGGGACAGCCGCTGCGACGAGCGCGGCCAGTTCGGCGCTGCCCGGCCGTGCGGCGGCGTACTCCTTCTCGAAGGCGGGCCAGGGCGCCGAGGTGCGCTCGGGGTGGGCGGTGAAGAGCCGGTGGTAGTGGGCCCAGCCCAGCTCCTTGTCGACGAGTGGCCATATGTCGCGCCGGAAGTCCGGCGCGGTGCGGCGGCTCCTCAGCTCGGCGATCTGCTCGGGTCCGAAGAAGCGCGGCAGCGGCGGGCGTTCGCCGCCGGTGGTGTAGCCGATCTTGGAGCGGTACGGCACGCCTCTGCGGGAGCCCACCCAGAGCACCGGTTCACGCCCCGACGCCACGTACTCCCCGTCGCGGTGCTGTCCGCCCCGGCCCTCGGTCAGCAGGACCATGAGGTCCACGAAGGCGAGTCCGAATCCGCGGACGAGCACCGCCTCGCCTGCGGGCAGGGCGCTCAGGTCGGCGTCGGCGGTGAAGTCCGGCGGCAGGTGGAGCAGCCGGTGGCGGCGGGCGAAGGCGGCGAGGCGCCGCTGCTCGGCGTCCGGTTCGGCGTCCAGGTGGCCGAGGGTGAGCACCACCAGGTCGGCTTCCAGGGGGAGGTCGCGCCCTGCCAGCCGTACGCGCTGCCGCCCGCCGTACGGGCCCTCGACCCGCAGGGCGGTGGTGCGGTGTTCGTGGACGGTGACGGTCGGCGGCAGAGCGGCGCGCGCCCGCTCGTACACCCAGCGCAGATACGCGGACTGCTCCTGCCGGGTGGGGAAGCGCTGTCCGTCGGTGCCGGACCATTCGGCGTACGTGGGGCCGGGCAGTACGGGGCCGTCCTGCCGGACGGTGTCGTCGGTGAACATGGTGACGTCCTCCGCCATGGAGTTCATCCACAGCAGGGGCGACTGGTCGTGACGCCATATCCGGCCGCCGCCGGGCGGGTGGGGGTCGACGAGGTGGATGTCCAGCGGCAGGTCGCCGTAGAGCTCGGGCACGCTGGCCGCGAGTCTCTCCAGGACGCCGGTCCCCCGCGGCCCGGCGCCGATGATCACGAGGGAGGTCACCGGGCACCGACCGTGCCGCGTGCGTAGTACTTCTCGACGTAGTGCTGCCCGACGGACAGGATCGTGGTGACGGCCGCGTACCAGATGGTGGCGACCAGCAGCAGGGGCACCACCTGGTAGGTGCGGTGGTAGACGAGCTGCACGGAGTAGAGCAGGTCCTGCACGGCGATGATGCTGACGATCGAGGTGCCCTTGAGAGTGCCGATGAGCATGTTGCCCGCCGGCGGCACGATGGCGCGCATGGCCTGCGGCAGCACGATCCTGCGCAGCCGGCGTCCGCGCCCGAGGCCGAGCGACTGGGCGGCCTCGATCTGGCCCGGTTCGACGGACAGGATGCCGCCGCGGACGACCTCCGCCGCGTAGGCCGCCTCGTGGAGGGTGAGCCCGATGACGGCGATGGTCACCGGTCCGAGCAGGTCGACGGTCCGCACGCCGAAGATCTGCGGGTACAGGGCGCCGATGTTGAACCAGAAGAGCAGCTGCACCAGCAGCGGTGTGGAGCGCAGCAGCCAGATGTACCCGCGGCTGACGTGGGCGAGCACCGGGTTGGCGGACAGGCGCATCACGGCGAGCAGGGTGCCGAGGGCGAAGCCGAGCACCATGACGACGGCGGTCAGCCAGAGGGTGAGTCCCAGGCCGCGCAGCACGGACGCGGAGGTGAAGTACTCGCCGACGACGGGCCACTGGAAGGCGTCGTTGCGGACGACGGAGGTGCCGATCACCGCCAGCAGCAGCAGGACGACGGCTGCGGCCAGCCACTGGCCCGTCCTGCGCGCCGGCACGATGCGCGGCGGCGGGGACTGGTCGTCGGTCTCGGCGGGGGGCGACACGGGGAGGGCGTCGGTGGGCACGGCCATGCGAAGGCTCCGTGGATGCTGAGATCTAACACGGGTGGTGCCTTCACGGGACACACAGGCGACCGAGCCCCTCAGCAGCGGTCGTGTGCCCGAGGTAAGCGGTCGCGCACCCGTTCTGTCAAGCCTGTCCGGACTGTGGGCGCCTGGGCGCCCGGCAGTTGACGGGGATACGGAAGCCTGCTCCACTTGGGCCATGCATTCGCAGCAGTGGCTGGTCACGCGCTCCCACATCGACTTCGGTCGCGTGTGGTCCTCTTCCTGTTGAGCCGTCCTCCGCTGTACCGGTCCCGTCGCGTCCGCTGACGCCGGCCGCCGTGCCGCTTTCCCGGTGAACCCCGCGCTCCGCGCCGGGGTGTTCCGCCGACGCCGCCCGTAGCGGGCGGCCACGCCTCCCGTCCGTCACCTGACGCCCACGCGTGCCTTCACACCCTCCGCACCTCCGCGGCTCCCCTCGCCGCATCCCTTCCGCACACCTCCGTCCGCCCTGCCCTCCCGCTCCGCCGGGACCGGGCGGGCCCGACCGGGCAACCCACCTAGGACACCGGGACACGCATGACCGTCACCCCGAGCCCTGGCCCCGCGCTGACCGTGCGGCGGACCACGGTCGACGATCCGCTGGCCGGCCCGCTGCTCGCGGAGCTGGCCCACGAGTACCTGACCCGCTACGGGTCCGCCGAGGACCTGCAGCGGTACGCACCACAGGAGTTCGCCCCGCCCGACGGCGCCTTTCTGCTGCTCCTGGAGCGCGGCCGGCCCGTCGCCGGGGGTGCCTACCGCCGCTTCGACGCGACGACGGCCGAACTGAAGCGCATCTGGACGCACTCGGCGCACCGCCGCCGGGGCCTCGCCCGGCGGGTGCTGCGCGTCCTGGAGCTCGACGCCGCCGAACGCGGCTACGCACGGATCTTCCTGACCACCGGACCACGGCAGCCCGAGGCCAAGGGCCTCTATCTGGCCGCCGGTTACCGCCCGCTCTTCGATCTGTCCGCAGATCCGGAGTCGATCGGCCATCTGCCGTTCGAAAAACACCTGGAGAACCACGTCTCATGAGCAGGACACGCCACTCGCTGACGTTCGCGCTGATCACCGCCGCCGCACTGTCCCTCACCGCCTGCGGTTCGGACGGGGGCGGAGGCGGCGGGGCCGCGCAGCCGGCACCGGCGGCCAAGGGCGCCGCGCCCGCCGGGCAGGGGGAGCTTCCCGTCACCGACGTCGTCTCTCAGGTGAAGAAGGACCAGGCGGCAGCGGATCTGCTGCCCGAGGACATCCGCAACCGGGGCACCCTGAAGATCGCGGCGGCCATCGGCAACCCGCCGAACGCCACCTACCTCAAGGACGGCAGGACCCTCGTCGGCCAGGACATCGACTTCGCCGACGCCGTCGCCAAGGTGCTCGGCCTGCGGCTGGAGCGCGAGGTCGCCAGCTTCGAGGCCATCCTCCCCTCGCTCGGGAGCGGCAAGTACGACGTGGGCACCGGCAACTTCGGGGTGACCGAGGAGCGCCGCAAGACCATCGACTTCGTCACGTACATCAACGACGGACAGGGCTTCGCCGCGCTGGAGAAGTCCGCTGCGAAGAAGGTGTCCTCCTTCGAGGACCTGTGCGGGCTGAAGGTCGCCACCGGCGCGGGCACCACGTTCGAGGCCGTACTGGAGAAGAACAAGGGCGTCTGCGAGGCCGCCGGCGAGAAGCCGTACGAGGTGCAGACCTACGCGGAGCCCGGAGCCGTGTGGATCTCCCTCCACCAGGGACGCAGCGACATCGTGATGAGCACCATCAACGGCCTGCGCTACGCGGTGACCCAGCAGCCGGGCACGACGTTCCTCAACGAGTTCAAGCGCCTCGACGTCGGCTTCGCCTTCAAGAAGGGCACGCCGCTGGCGCCGGCGTTCCAGGCCGCGGTGAACAGGCTCAAGGCGGACGGGACCTACGACAGCATCCTGAAGAAGTGGGGGACGACCGAGTCGGCGATCGAGACCTCGCAGATCTCGCCGCCCGAGATCAAGTGACCCGGCCGCCGGACGGCGCCGCGCCGCCGTCCGGCTCCGGCACGGCGCCTGTCGCCCGCCGCCGGCACGGTGCGACGCCCCGTCAGGACCTCTCCTGGCGGGGCGTCGTGGCGTGGTCCCGGCCGTCCGGCCCGGCGTGGGCGGTTCAGCAGTCGCAGCCGCAGTCGCAGCCCTCGCAGCAGGAGCAGCCGTCCGAACAGCAGGAGCAGCAGTCGCAGCAGCTGCCGCAGTCGCAGCTGCTGCACATGCCCTCCCGGCGCTGCCCGCTCCACGGGTCCTCGAAGGTCCCGCAGCACATCTGGCAGGTGCAGGCGAGTCCGGCCCACACCAGGCAGCCCGCGATCAGACCGCGCCGGTCGCGCCGGGGCGGCTCGGGCGGCAGCGGAGCACCGGGGCCGCCGGGGGCGTAGGGGTTGCCGGGCGGGTACGGCCCGGGCTGGTGCGAGCAGGTCGTGGTGCCGAAGGCCCGGTCCACGGAGTTGCGCAGCTCGTGGGCGAGCAGCACGTGCACCAGGCGGTCGTCGGTGAAGTCGGCGTCGCGCAGCGCCAGCCGGATGCCGTGCACCGCGTCGTCGGCGAGCCGGCGCGCCTCGGTGAGCGGGGTGCCGGTCGCGGTGAGCGGGTTCCAGGCGCCCGAGGCGGCGTCGGCGTGCTGGTCCTCCACGGCGTCCAGCAGGTGCGCGAGCCGCCCGAAGAGCCGTCCTGCCTCGGCGAGCGGGGCGGTGTTCCCGGGGCGGCCCGCCAGGACCGCGGTGTGGGCGAAGGCGGCCGCGGTGGCCGTCTCGGTGGGCTCGGTGACGGTGAGCAGCGGTGTGCCGGGACCCGCCAGCGCCTCGATGCCGGTCTGCCGGTCGACCGCGTCGACGAGGACGGCGGTGTCGAAGCCGAGCGCGGCCCCCGAGCGGGCGCCGGCCCGGTCCCAGCCGGCGGCGACCCGGCGTGCGGCCGCGGCGACGGGGCGGCGCGCCAGGAGGCCGTCGCCGTCGGCGACGTGGTCGCGCACCTTGGCCGAGGCGAGGACGAGCGACACGGCGGCGGCCAGTTTCGCGCCTTCGCCGCGGGCGACGGGCGCGGTGCGCATGGCGCGCAGCGGACAGGGCCCCGCGGTGCGGCGGCCCTCGGGAGTGCGCTCGGTCTGAGCCTCCGTCAGGACCGAGACGATCAGGCCGTCGTAGTTGGTCACGACACGGGCGAACTGCCCGTGGTCGGCGCGCAGGGCGAGGCAGAGCCCGCACAGATGCGCCATCCACTCGGTCCTGAGCGCGTCACCGAGCCGGTGCGTGCAGGGCCTGACTATTCCGAACACAGACGATCCCCCGGGAGTCGTTCAACTCATCGGGGGCATCGTATCGATGAGCCCGTTCACCCGGACGCCCCCGGCGTCACCCGTCTGGTCCGACTTTTATATTTTGATCCCCTCATGCCCCCTGCACAGGAAGAACCTTGACGAATCGCCACATCTTCTGCACCAGTACCGTCACGAATCTCCTGCGCGCCGACTATCCACTTGGCGTGCGATCCGCATTATGGACGACCATAGGGGTGCGGATACGACAGAGACCGCAGTGCGACCACTGCAGCAGCGGAAGGAGGCGTCCATGGGTTCGGTGCGCAAGGCGAGCGCCTGGCTGGGACTCGTCGAGGACGACGGGCGTTACTACGACGACGAGTACGCCGAGGGCCAGGAGGCGGGTGACGCGTGGGTCACCGACCCCCGGGTGCGCGTGGCCTCCGAATCCGCGTCGCAGGAGGGTCGCCGGATCGCGACCGTCTCCCCGGACGGGTTCCGGGACGCCCGCGGCATCGGCGAGCTGTTCCGTGACGGTGTCCCCGTCATCGTGAACCTGACCTCGATGGAGCCCGGCGACGCCAAGCGTGTCGTGGACTTCGCGGCGGGGCTCTGCTTCGGTCTGCGCGGTTCGATCGAGCGGGTGGCGACGCGGGTGTTCCTGCTGACCCCCGCCGACACCCGGATCGTCAGCGGGGATCCCGCGGGCCGTTCGCAGGACGGCTTCTTCAACCAGAGCTGAGCAGGGCGCCCGCCGGCCCCGGACTACCGGAAGGCGTCGAGGCCGGTGAGTGCCTTGCCCAGCACCAGCTGGTGCATCTCGACGGTGCCCTCGTAGGTGAGCACCGATTCGAGGTTGGTCGCGTGCCGCATGACCGGGTACTCCAGTGAGATCCCGTTGGCGCCGAGAATCGTGCGCGCGGTGCGGCAGATCTCGATCGCCTCGCGCACGTTGTTGAGCTTCCCGAAGCTGACCTGCTCGGGCCGCAGCCGCCCGGCGTCCATGCGCCTGCCGAGGTGGTGGGCGAGCAGGATCCCCTTGTGGAGCTCGACGGCCATGTCGGCGAGCTTGGCCTGGGTGAGCTGGAAGCCGCCGATGGGCCGGCCGAACTGCTCGCGCGTCCGCGCGTAGTCGAGCGCCGCTGCGAAGCTCGACCGCGCCGCCCCCATGGAACCCCAGACGATCCCGTAGCGGGCGTGGCTCAGACAGCTGAGCGGCCCGCGCAGGCCGGTGACCTCCGGCAGCACGGCGTCGCCCGGCAGCCGCACGCCGTCCATCACCAGCTCGCTGGTCACCGACGCCCGCAGCGACCACTTGTGCGTGATCTCGGGCGCGGAGAAGCCGGGGCTGTCGGTGGGCACCACGAAACCGCGGATGCCGTCGTCGGTCTGCGCCCAGACGACGGCGACCCCGGCGACGGATCCGTTGGTGATCCACATCTTGCGGCCGCTGAGCACCCAGTCGGATCCCTCGCGCTTGGCGTGGGTGCGCATGCCCGCGGGGTCCGAGCCGTGGTCCGGCTCGGTGAGGCCGAAGCAGCCGATGATCTCCCCGGCCGCCATGCCGGGCAGCCACCGCTGCTTCTGCTCCTCGGACCCGAAGCGGTGGATGGCGTACATCGCCAGCGAGCCCTGGACGGAGACGAGGGATCGGATGCCGGAGTCGGCCGCCTCCAGTTCCAGGCAGGCGAGGCCGTACTGGACGGCGGAGGCGCCCGCGCAGCCGTAGCCGTCGAGCGACATGCCGAGGGCCCCGATGGAGCCGAGCTCGCGGGCCAGTTCGCGGATGACGGGGAGCTCGCCGCGTTCGTACCAGTCGGCGATGTGGGGCAGGACCCGGTCGGCCGCCCAGGTGCGGACGGTGTCGCGCACCGCGAGCTCCTCGGCGTCGAGCAGGTCGTCGAGGCCCAGGGGGTCGGCGGGGTCGAAGGCGGGGAGCTTCGAGGATGCGGACATGGGGTGACCTCCGGCGGCTCTCACGGCGGGACTGCTGACGACAGGCGCAAAAACTAGCAGTGCTAGTTACCGCCTGACGTTACGGCTCAGTGTGCCGCGCGTCCAGACCCGGCGGCCTCGGCGCGCTCACGTTCGTCGGCGCTCGGCGCCCTGCGCCCGGCCGGCGCCTCGGGCACGGAGCGCGCCTGCGGGTCGCACGGCAGGGGGGCGCCGCCCCCGGCCCGCCGGGCGGTGGGGACGCCGTCGCCTTCGCCGCGGTGCTCCGGCTCGCCGGCTCGCCGGGCCGTGGGGACGCCGTCGCCTTCGCCGCGGTGCTCCGGCTCACCGGCCCGCCGGGCCGTGGGGACGCCGGGATCCGGCCGGCCGGACGCGGGCTCGGGGATGTCGGCGGCGGGCATCCGGGCCGCGGGGACCGTGCCCGTCCCTTCCACCGCGCCGGACGCCTCCATGCGCCGGGGCAGGCGCAGCGCGGCGGCCGCGCCGAGCAGCAGCAGCCCGGCGCTGACCACCAGGGTGACGTGCAGACCGTGGACGAAGGCGTGACGGGCCGTGGTGCGCAGCAGGTCGCCCGCGGCGCCGCCGAGCCGTTCGGCCTCCTGGTACGCCTCGCCGAGGGAGTGGGCCGCGGCCTCGCTCGCCGAGCGCGGCACACCGCCGAGCCCGGCGACCGGGGGGCCGTACGCGGCGTTCATCACGCTGCCGAGCAGCGCGATGCCCATCCCGGCGCCCAGTTGGTACGAGGTCTCGCCGATGGCGGCGGCTCCGCCGGCCTGCTCCGGCGGGGCCTCGCTGAGCATGGATTCGTAGGCGGCGAAGAGCGTGGTCTGGAGGCCGAAGCCGAGCAGCACGAACCCCGCGGTGAGCAGCAGGGGCCGGTCGTGCTGCCCCATCAGGACGAGCAGCAGCACCGCGCCCGCGGTCAGCACGAACCCCCAGCCGACCATCCGGCGGGGCCCGACGCGGCTGAGGGTGTACGAGCCCGTGGCCCCCGCGGCCATCGCGGCGAAGGTCAGCGGCAGCAGGCGCAGGCCCGTCTCCAGCGGGCTGAGCCCGAGGATCAGCTGGAGGTACTGGACGGCGATCAGCTCCAGGCCGACCAGCGCCAGCATGGCGAGCACGATGCAGCCGACGGAGGTGGTGAAGGCGGCCCGCGAGAACATCCGCATGTCGATGAGCGGATGCGTGCGCCGCCGCTGCCGCCGCACGAAGAGGACGACGAGAAGGCAGCCGGCGAGCAGCGGGCCGGTGGCCCCGGGATCGAGCAGGCCGTGGCCCGCGCCCAGCCGCTTGACCCCGAGGACCGCACCCAGCACGCCGCCGGCCGCCATCAGGGCGCCGAGCACGTCCCAGGGCCCCTCGCTGTCGCCGCGCGACTCGGGCAGCAGCCACTTCCCCGCGGGCAGGATGAGCGCCATCAGCGGGATGTTGATCAGGAAGACCGAGCCCCACCAGAAGTTCTCGACGAGGAACCCGCCGAGCACCGGCCCGGTCGCGGCGCCCACGGCGGCGACGGCGGTCCAGATGCCGATCGCGGTGGCCCGCTCCCGCCGGTCGGGGAAGACGTCGCGCAGGATCGACAGGGTGGCGGGCATGATCATCGCGCCGCCCGCACCCAGCAGGACCCGTGCGCCGATGAGCACCTCGGGGGTCGGCGCGAAGGCCGCGACCGCGGAGGCCGCGCCGAAGACGGCGTAGCCGAGCAGCAGGAGCCGTCTGCGCCCGACCCGGTCGCCGAGCGTGCCGAACATGATGAGCAGCGAGGCGCAGACGAGCGGATAGGCGTCCACGATCCACAGCAGCTCGACGCCGTTCGGACGCAGGTCCTCGGTGACGGCGGGGACGGCGACGTGCAGCACGGTCGCGTCGAGCGCGACCAGCAGCAGACTGACGCACAGGACGAAGAGGACGACCCAGCGGTTGGCGCCGCCGCCGACGGAGCGCAGACGTGCCCCGGCCGTGGTCGTCACCGACATGTACGAACCTCCCGTAGAGTCCTCGCGCTCGGCGGACCGGCCCGTATCGGTGCTGCTAGGAGTCCCGCGGGCCGCCCGGCATCGACGGGCGAGTGAGCCGTCAGCGTACGCGAGTTCCCGTCCGGTGCGCGTGGTCGATCTCTCACGACCCGCGGCGCCCCGGTGTGTCGTACGCCACTCCCCCGCGCCGCGTGCGGGGATCGCGCCCGCCCCTGAACGCCATGGAAATTCCGCACGGAACGGCGGTGAACCATTCGCCGCCGGGGCGCGTAATCCCTTGGCGGGGGCCGTGCGGCAAATGAGGAAGCCCTTCCCCGCAATTCCCGGGCGGGCCCCGGAATTGAGTGGAGCTGAGACAAACTCCACATCACATAGGCATCACGAAAGGAGTGGATCGACCTGACCGGACACTCACTCCCTGTAACGTCGATTGGGTGCGTACCGACATCTTTGCCCGGCTGGACCGGGAGCCGGAACCGCCGAAGATAGAGATCCCGCGGATGAGCCGCACGCGTCTCGCCCTCTTCGGCGGGACGTCCGCGTTCTACGCGGCCATCGTCGTCGCCGTGCTGGCGTCGACGTGGCTCGTGGCACTCGACTGGAAGCTGATGCTCTTCCGGCCCTACGAGCAGTGGCCCGAACAGCACGCGTTCCTCGACTACTTCGTGGTGCTCGGCCAGCGCGGCCCGACGGCCGTGATGGTGGCGGCATGGCTGGGCTGGCGCTCCTGGCGCCAGCACACCCTCAGGCCCCTCCTGGCGCTCGGCGCGGCTCTGCTGCTGCTGAACCTCACGGTGGGCGCGGTCAAGATCGGACTCGGCCGGCTCGGCCCCCACTACGCGACACAGATCGGCTCGGCCGAGCTGTTCGCGGGCGGCGATATATTTCCTTCCGGACATACCGCCAATGCCGTGGTGACCTGGGGCATTCTGGCCTATCTCGCCACGACGCCGAGGGCGCGCCGCTACCTGTCGGCCCTCTCCGCCGTGGTCTCCCTCGGGGTCGGGCTCACCACCGTGTACCTGGGTACGCACTGGCTGAGCGATGTCCTCCTCGGCTGGGCGGCGGGGCTGCTGATCCTGCTGGCCCTGCCGTGGTGCGAGCCGCTGATCGGCCGCGCCGAGGCCTGGATCCTCGGCCTGCGGGACCGGTGGCGCTCCCGCCGGGTGCTCACGCCGTCGCGGCCCGTCGCGGCGGGCGGCCCGCGGCCCGGGCTCGTGCCGCAGCGCGACCCGGTACCGCAGCCGGAGGGCGGCGCGCCGCACGAGCCGGTCGCCGTCGCCGGCACCGCGGCCCGGCCGTCCGGTTCGGCGGCGACCACGCGGACGGCCACGCACGCGTCCCCGCGGGCGCACGCGGTGCGCTCCGAGCGCTCACCCGTCACCCCGACGGGCAGCAGACGCCCGCCCCACTCGCGGCACGTGACGGGCGGCTGAGCGGGCGAGGACGAAACCGAAGGGCCCCGGGCACGACGTGCGCCGGGGCCCTTCGCGGTGGAGCGGTCGGCCGCGGGGGCGGTCAGCCCTTCCAGCAGCGGACGACGGTCCCGTCCTGCACCTCGAAGTTGAGCCGGCCCGCCATGTACTCCATGGTGATGATCGAGCCGGGCGGCAGCGATCTCACCGGCGACCAGCCGCGGTCGCGGGCGATCCGCTCGGCCGGGCCGGCGTCGAGGCCGACATAGGCGTCGAGCGCGTCGTCGGGCTGTTCCTGAGGAGTCGGCGGGGTTCCCATGCCCTCCACCGTAGGCGGCCGCACACGGTGACGGAAGCCGGACGGGTGATCGTCGCCAGCAGTCCGGCGTAGCGCACCGGTCACGCTTCTGTCACAGGATCCCGACACGTGTTCTGCGGCCGTTCCGCTCGAACTCGTTCACTCGAACGGGCACTTCCGAACGCGGCTCTCTCTGATTCCCCGGAATCCGGAAAGCATGCGGAATCAATTACCGGGAATTACGCCGTGCGCCTCGGCACGGCGAATTGACACCGTGCAGGGAATTCACGGCTTCCTCACAGGATCCCCATCATCGGTCGGCGTGACAGGTCCGCCGCCGGCGGCGAGCGCACGGGAGAGCCGGTCGCGCACCGTCCTGATCCGGTCGGTCAGCTCGGGGGGTTCGACGACCTCGAAGTCGACGCCGAGCAGCATCACGTGGATCACCAGCACGTCCAGGTTCGGGGCGCCGGTGCTCAGCACGCAGCGGCTGTCGTCCACCGCCTCCAGCACCCCGACCGACGGGCCGATGACCTCCGCGGCCCGTTCGGCGGAGGTGTGGAGCGTGAGCACCGCCCGGGCCGCGTACACCTGGGTCGAGACGCCCTGGGAGACATAGGCGGCCAGGTCGTCCGCCGGCGGGGTGCGGGGTGCGAAGCGCGGCCCGTGCGGAGGTTTCGGGGTGATGCGGTCGCTGCGGAAGGTGCGCCAGCCCGCCCGTTCCACGTCCCAGGCGACGAGGTACCAGCGGTGCTCGGTGCAGACCAGCCGGTGCGGCTCCACGGTGCGCCGGGTGGCCGTGCCGTTGTGGTCCAGGTACGCGAAGCGCAGCACCTCGCTGTCGCGGCAGGCGTGGGCCAGTTCGGTCAGCAGGGCCGGGTCGACGGCCGCGCCCTGACGGGCCCGCAGCATCGGGACCGTGACGGCGTTGAGCGCGCTCACCCGGCGGCGCAGCCGGCTCGGCAGCACCTGCTCCAGCTTGGCGAGCGCGCGCACGGACGTCTCCCCGATGCCCTCGATGCCCTGGCCGGCCGCGGTGCGCAGCCCGACGGCCACGGCGACGGCCTCGTCGTCGTCGAGCAGCAGCGGCGGCAGCTCGGCGCCCGCGCCGAGCCGGTAGCCGCCGCCCGTGCCGGGGCTGGCGTCGACCGGGTAGCCGAGATCGCGCAGCCGGTCGACGTCCCGCCGCACCGTGCGCGGCGTGACACCCAGCCGGTCGGCGAGGTCGGCGCCCGACCATTCGCGGTGGGCCTGCAGCAGGGACAGCAGGCGCAGCAGACGTGCCGAGGTCTCCAACATGGCGCCGAGTCTGCCACCCCTTGCGGACACCTTCGGTCCGCAAGGGGGCGGGGAGCGGGGCCGGGGCCGGGAAGCGAACGGCGCGGGTCCGGCCCGGAGCGGACCGGATGCCCCGGGCGGGGCTTCCGGTCCACGAGGCGCGGTGGGCTCAGGCGGGCGGCGTCAGGCGGATGTCGAGTTCGTTGTCCGCCGTGTAGCAGGGGACGGCACGGTAGGCGGCCGTGCGGTGCTCGGGGAAGCGGAAGATCTCCCGCTTGTCCCAGACGTCGTCGAGGATGCGCGAGATCCGCAAAGCCGCCGCCCCGGCCGAGGGGCGCAGCCACAGCTCCCACGTCCTCTCCTGTCCGCCGCCCGCCTCGGCCAGCGGGGCGTAGGGGAGGGTGAAGCCGAACTCCCCGCCCTCCCCTACGCCCCGCTGGCCGAGGCGGGCGGCGGACAGG
>NZ_RDBP01000037.1:576302-585694 GCF_008042045.1 Streptomyces sp. T39 | reverse complement strand
GGGTGGCAGACTCGGCGCCATGTTGGAGACCTCGGCACGTCTGCTGCGCCTGCTGTCCCTGCTGCAGGCCCACCGCGAATGGTCGGGCGCCGACCTCGCCGACCGGCTGGGTGTCACGCCGCGCACGGTGCGGCGGGACGTCGACCGGCTGCGCGATCTCGGCTACCCGGTCGACGCCAGCCCCGGCACGGGCGGCGGCTACCGGCTCGGCGCGGGCGCCGTCGCCGAGCGGCGTGCCGTGCAGCCGTCCGGTCACGGACAGCGAGCCGGCGGTCTCCGACACGGCCACGGACCCCGCCTCGGCGTGCGCCGTGCGCAGCCAGCAGCGGAGCACCAGCCGGCCGCCCGCCCCCGGATACGGCACCCGGACGGTCAGCGGCCCCGGTCCCGGTGTCCGGTCGACGACGGCCCGCAGGTCCCGGACGCCGGGCTCCACCGCGCTGCCGGTGTCGGTGGTCACGGTCCAGCGGCCCTCCGCCGTCGCGGCCGCCGCCGCCAGCTCCGCGCGCAGGGCTCCGTCGCCGCCCGCGCCGGTGAGAGGCAGCCGCAGCTCGTCGGCGGGGCCGCTGCCGCCGCGGCGCCGCAGGACGAGCGCTCGGGTGTCCCCCGCCGCCCCGCGCACCCGGAAGACGATCCCGCCCGACGCGTCGGCGACGCAGTCGGCCCGCACCGGCCCGGCGGCCGCATCCGTTCGCGTGCTCACGCGCCCGCCCTCCGTCCCCGGAGCGCCCCGGCGGCCCGGTGCCGCAGTGCGTAGACGCCGTCGTACACGGCCCCTCTGCCGCGGTGGAACGTCTCGCGCACCCCGCTCGGGGTCCGCCCGGCAGCGCCCGCTTCGAGGAGCTCGGTGAAAAGGGCCTCGTGGCGCTCGGCGACCCTCGCCGGGTCGAACCGCGCGGAGGCCGCCAGTGCCGCCTTCCCCGTCCGGCGGCGCAGATCGTCGTCCTGGATCAGCTCCAGCAGCGCCCCGGCGACGGCCCCGACGTCGCCCACGGGCACCAGCCGCCCGTCGACGCCGTCCTCGATGATCTCGCCGGGGCCGTGCGGGCAGTCGGTCGAGACCACGGGAAGGCCGCAGCGCATGGCTTCCACGATGGTCATGCCGAACGACTCCAGCGAGGAGGTCACGGCGGCGACCGACCCCTTGACCCACTCCGCCTCCAGCGGGCTGGCCGTCCCCATCAGCAGCACGTGGTTGTGCAGCCGGTGCTCCTCCACGAGCCGGCGCAGGGCGTTCTTCTCGTTCCCGGTCGCGTCGGCTCCGCCGTAGATGCGCAGCCGCCAGTCCGGCCTGACCTCGACCACCCGCGCGAACGCCTCGATGAGCACGTCGTACCGCTTGACCCGGGTGAGCCGACCGGCGGCGACCACGCACTTCGCCGAGCCGTCGGCCGGTTCCACCCACGGCTCGGGCACGCTGTTGGGCACCGCCCGGATGCGCACCCCGGGCAGGCGGAAGGACGTCCGGTAGGCCCGGGCGTCGGCCTCGGTGACGGTGGTGACCGCGTCGAGCGCCGCGTAGCGGTAGCCGATCTCCCGGCGCAGCCGGAGGCTGTGGCCGCCGACGGTCAGATGCTCCTGGCCGACGCGGACGACGCCGCGCGGCGCCTGCCGCGCGATGTGCACGTTGAGGCCCGGGCGGGTGCCGACGACGACGTCGGCCCGCAGCGAGGCGAGGTGGTCCGCGATCCGCTCGTCGGTCAGCCGGCTGTACTGCCGGTGGCGCCCGTCGCCCCGCGGGAAGACGCCGGCGGGCTGCGCCGCCAGCGGGTCGTCGCCGTCGAAGCCGGGGCTGTCCTTCCGCAGGTCGACGAGATGACGGAGCGTCACGCCGCCGGGCGCCCCCATGCCCGGCCGTTCCCGGTGCCGGAAGACGGAGACGATCTCGACCTCGTGCCGGCGGGCGAGTTCCTCGGCCAGATTGAACGTCGAACGGATCGTCCCCCCGAATCCGTACGCATTGTGCAGCAGAAATGACACACGCATGAGTCGCCGTATCCCCCTGATCGGCCATGCTCCCCCGTGGTCGCGAGGGAGGTCCCGCAAGGACTGTACTGCCCGGTCAGGGCCGGCACGGGATCCGGGGCGCGACGCGGCGGGTGCGCGTCGCGCCGGGCCCCCGGCCGACGCGGGCGCCGCGGACCCGGCGCGGCCGGTCCGGACCCCGTCGTGCGACGGCCCGTCAACTGCGCCGAGGGACGGCCCTGTTCCGCGGCGAGGCGGCACAACGCCCGCGCCCCGGGAAGCCCTGCCTCCGCCCCGCCCGTGACCTGGAGCCTCGTAACGGGTGGCGCGCCGCGCGTGACTCCGGCCGCACATCACCCGTTGACCCTTCATGAGCCCGGGACCGGCCCGGCGCACAAGATCAAGTCCGAGGAGCCACCCGTGCCGCGCATGCTCGACGTCAGCGAGGACGTACGCGCCGAGATCGGCGACGAAGAAGCCGACCGGCTGCTCGCCGGCCACAACGCACCGGGCAGCTACGACTGCACCTCGTGCCGCACCCCGGGCGACTCCGAGCAGGAGCGCACCAGCACGGTGCTGTTCGTCGGCGAGGAGACCGCGGTCCTCGCGTTCGCCCACGCGACCTGCATCCCCTCGCAGGTCGTCCAGGTCGCCGAGGACCAGCTGCAGGGCGCCGTCCGGTCCATCACCGGCGAGGAGCCCGCGGTCGCCGGCGCCGCTCCGCAGCAGGCCGTGCTCGGTGTGACCAGCGGTCTCATCCTGATCAACGGCGAACTGCACCCGGCGCTCGTCGTCGAGCCCACCGCGCCCATCGCCCGCCCCGGCACCACGGGCAGCGGGGGCGACGACTTCCTGCCGCTGCTGACCGAGCAGGGCTTCCAGCCGGTGTCGGACGTCAACCTGGTGCCCCACCAGCTGCCCGGCTGGTCCGTCCTGGTGGCGATGGGCCAGCTGCACGCCGTGCTCCAGCCCGGCACGCACGGCGGCAGCCCGGTCGCCTGGTGGCAGGCGCACCAGCCGCTCCAGGTCACGGACGGCTGGCGGACGGCGGCGAACAGGTCGCACACCGTGCTGGTGTTCGCCGCTCCGGTGGGCTCCATCGGCCAGCAGCCCCGCGAGGACCTGCTCCGCGACGCCCTGGAGAAGGCCGCCGCCAACGGCCGTCTGGTGGCCGCCGCCATGCCCCTGGCCGGCACCTGACGGACGCCTCGGGGCCGCGGTGCGGGCCCGCACCGGGCCCGGTCCGTCTCTGTCTCCGACGGCCGGCGAGCCCCCGCCGGGAGGCCGGCCCCGCGCGCCCCTTCGTGCGCCGATGCCCCGCCCCGCCGGTCCGCCGGGCGGGGCRTCGGCGCACGAAGGGGCGCCCGCTGCTGCCGGGTCGTGTGCCGGGCCCGGTGCCCTCGCGCACGAGGAGCGCCCCGTGCGGCGCCTGGCCCGGCGCCCGCGCGCAGCCGAGCCGAGGGCCCCAGGGGGCCCGGCCGCCGCGCACCGGGCCCCCGGCGCGACCGGCGAGCACCGGGTGCAGTTCGCCGTTGATCAGGATGAGACCGCTGGTCACACCGAGCACGGCCTGCTGCGGAGCGGCGCCGGCGACCGCGGGCTCCTCGCCGGTGATGGACCGGACGGCGCCCTGCAGCTGGTCGGTCCCGGCCGCCACATGGAGAAGCTCGTCCCGGCGATCGAGACCGCGCTGGAGGGCTGGGAGACCCGGGTCCCCACCGCGCGACACCCCCTCCGGGCAGCCCCGGAAAAATGCGCAGCGTCGCAGACCGCATCCGCGGGGACGGCCGGGTCGTTGCAGGTACGTGCACACATACGACCCATCCCGCCAGCCCTACCAGAGCCAGATCCCCTCGGCGCGCACAGCGCGTGACGGTTCGTCGGGCGAATCGCCCACGCCGATCTACGACGCGCTGTACTCCGAGTTCCGCCGGGCGTTCCGGACGCTTCCGGGCGACCGGAGCGGCGAGGAGGATCTCGGCTTCCGGGCCTTCGGGTCGACCGGGCTGCACAGCAGCCGCGGCGGATTCGGCACGTACTCGGGGCACTTCAGCCCCGTCGTGCACCCGGGCAACAACTGGCAGCCCTACCACCAGGTGGTGCGGCCGCCGGGCGGACACGAGCCCGCGGCGCTGCCCCCGGGTCCGCGCCGGGGCGCCTGAACCCCCGGACATGACGATGCCCCGGACCGCCGGCGGTGAGCCGCGGTCCGGGGCATCGTCATGTCCGCACGGGGCGGAGCCGGATCACTTCTTGCGGCCGCGCTTCTCCCGCACGCGCACCGAGATGTGGATCGGCGTCCCCTCGAAGCCGAACTCCTCGCGCAGCCTGCGCTCCACGAAGCGGCGGTAGCCGTGCTCCAGGAAGCCGGAGGCGAAGAGGACGAAGCGGGGCGGCTTGGTGCCGGCCTGCGTGCCGAAGAGGATGCGCGGCTGCTTTCCGCCGCGGATCGGGTGCGGGTGCGCGGCGACGATCTCGCCGAGGAAGGCGTTCAGACGGCCGGTGGGGACCCGGGTCTCCCAGCCCTCCAGCGCGGTCTCGATCGCCGGGACGAGCTTCTCCATGTGGCGGCCGGTGAGCGCGGAGACGTTCACCCGGGGCGCCCAGGCGACCTGCTGCATCTCGGTCTCGATCTCGCGCTCGAGGTAGTAGCGGCGCTCCTCGTCGAGGTCGTCCCACTTGTTGTAGGCGACGACGATCGCGCGGCCGGCCTCGACGGCCATCGTGATGATGCGCTGGTCCTGGACGCTGATGGTGTCCGTCGCGTCGATCAGGATGACGGCGACCTCGGCCTTCTCGACGGCGGCGGCCGTGCGGAGCGAGGCGTAGTAGTCGGCGCCCTGCTGGAGGTGGACGCGCTTGCGGATACCCGCGGTGTCGACGAACTTCCAGGTCACGCCGCCGAGTTCGATGAGCTCGTCGACCGGGTCGCGGGTGGTGCCCGCGAGCTCGTTGACGACGACGCGCTCCTCGCGGGCGACCTTGTTGAGCAGCGAGGACTTGCCGACGTTGGGGCGGCCGATCAGGGCGATGCGCCGCGGCCCGCCGACGGCGGTGCCGAAGGTCTGGGCGGGGGCGTCGGGCAGGACCTCCAGGACGGCGTCGAGCATGTCGCCGGTGCCGCGGCCGTGCAGCGAGGAGACGGGGTGCGGCTCGCCGAGTCCGAGGGACCACAGGGCGGTGGCGTCCGCCTCGCCGCTGGGGCCGTCGACCTTGTTGGCGCACAGGACGACGGGCTTGCCGGCGCGGCGCAGCAGCTTGACGACGGCCTCGTCGGTGTCGGTGGCGCCGACGGTCGAGTCCACCACGAAGACGACCGCGTCGGCCGCCTCGATGGCGTACTCGGCCTGGGCGGCGACGGAGGCGTCGATGCCGAGGACGTCCTGCTCCCAGCCGCCGGTGTCGACGACCTTGAAGCGGCGGCCGGCCCACTCCGCCTCGTAGGTGAC
The DNA here is from genome assembly GCF_008042045.1 of Streptomyces sp. T39. GTDB lineage: Bacteria > Actinomycetota > Actinomycetes > Streptomycetales > Streptomycetaceae > Streptomyces. The sequence goes on along the minus strand of NZ_RDBP01000037.1, from coordinate 580,280 downwards.
GCGGTCGCGGGTGACACCGGGCTTGTCCTCGACGACCGCCTCGCGGCGGCCGATGATGCGGTTCACCAGGGTCGACTTGCCGACATTCGGGCGGCCGACGACCGCGAGCACGGGAAGCGGGCCGTGCCCGGCCTCCTCGATCGCACCCTCGACGTCCTCGACGTCGAAGCCCTCTTCCGCGGCGAGCTCCATGAACTCCGCGTACTCGGTGTCACCGAGCGCTCCGTGGTCGTGCTGGTCGTTCATGAAGTCCGTTCCTCGTTCGTCACTGGGCCGCGTCCGGCGGCCCATTACTCAAGTCTGTCCTAGCGCCCGGTCAGGCGCTTCGCGTCCTTCAGGTGGGCGGTCAGCCGCTCCTGGACGCGGACGGTCGCCTCGTCGAGCGCCTTGCGCGTCCGCCGGCCGCTGCCGTCGCCGGCCTGGAACGCCTCGCCGAAGACCAGGTCGACCCGGCTGCGCAGCGGGGGCAGCTGCTGTATCAACCGTCCGCGGCGCTCCGTGCTTCCCAGCACGGCGACCGGGACGATCGGCGCGCCGCTGCGCACGGCGAAGTACGCGAGGCCGGCGCGCAGCGAGGCGAAATCGCCCTGGCCGCGGGTGCCCTCGGGGAAGATGCCGAGGACGCCGCCGTTCTCCAGCACACCGAGCGCGTTGCCGATCGCGGTGCGGTCGGCGGTCGTCCGGTCCACCGGGACCTGTCCGATGCCGGTCAGGAAGGCGCCGAGCGGGCCGACGAACGCCTCCTTCTTGATCAGGAAGTGCACGGGCCGGGGCGCGGTGCCCATGAGCATCGGGCCGTCGATGTTGTGCGCGTGGTTCACGGCCATGATGACCGGGCCGGAGGCGGGCACGTGCCAGGCGCCCAGCACCCGGGGCTTCCAGAGCCCGTACATGAGTCCGATGCCGATGCCCCGGCCGACGGCCGCGCCCTTCAGGGAGGGAACGGTCACGTGGCGACCTGCTTCGGCGTGCTCCGGCGCTCCTCGACCAGGGTCACGACACACTCGACGACCTGCTGGAGGGTGAGATCCGTGGTGTCGACCTCGACGGCGTCGTCCGCCTTGGCGAGCGGGGACGTCTTGCGGCTGGAGTCGGCGGCGTCGCGGCGGATCAGCGCCTCGCGGGTGGCGGCGACGTCGGAGCCCTTGATCTCGCCGCTGCGGCGCGCGGCGCGCGCCTCGGGCGAGGCCGTCAGGAAGATCTTCAGGTCGGCGTCGGGCAGCACGGTGGTGCCGATGTCGCGGCCCTCGACGACGATCCCCTTCTCGGCGGCCGCGGCGATGGACCGCTGGAGCTCGGTGATCACGGTGCGCACCTCGGGCACGGCGCTGACGGCGCTGACCTTGGAGGTGACCTCCTGGGTGCGGATCGGACCGGATGCGTCGAGGCCGTCGACGGTGATCGCCGGGGCGGCGGGGTCGGTGCCCGACTCGATGACCGGCTTGCCCGCGACGGCGGCGATCGCGGTCGCGTCGGAGACGTCGACCCCGTTGGTGATCATCCACCAGGTGATCGCACGGTACTGCGCGCCGGTGTCGAGGTAGCTGAGCCCCAGGGCGGAGGCGACGGCCTTGGAGGTGCTCGACTTGCCCGTGCCGGAGGGGCCGTCGATGGCGACGATCACGGATTCCACGGTGTCGGACACCTTTCAGATCTGGGGTGGCGGGCCGGCGGGACTGCCGATGCGCCCGGCACAAGGTTACCGAGTGCCGGGCACCCCTCTTGCACGCGGACTCCGCCGCCGGCCGGGGCGGGCCCGCGGCCGGAGTCCCGTGCACGGTCTCCCGCGGTCTACTGCCGCAGTGCCCAGCCCCGCTCGCGCAGCGAGGCGCTCAGGACCGGGGCGGCGGACGGCTCGACCATGAGCTGCACCACGCCGGCCTGCTGGCCCGTCGCGTGCTCGATGCGCACGTCCTCGATGTTCACGCCGACCCGGCCCGCGTCCGCGAAGATGCGGGCGAGCTCGCCGGGCTGGTCGCTGATGAGGACGGCGACGGTCTCGTACGACGCGGGGGCCGCGCCGTGCTTGCCGGGGACCCGTGCCCGGCCCGCGTTGCCGCGGCGCAGCACGTCCTCGATGCCCGCGGCGCCCACCGAGCGCTCGGAGGCGTCGGCGGCCTGGAGGGAGCGCAGGGCACGGACGGTCTCGTCCAGGTCCGCGGCGACGCCGGCGAGCACGTCGGCGACCGGGCCGGGGTTGGCCGACAGGATGTCCACCCACATCCGGGGGTCGGAGGCGGCGATCCGGGTGACGTCGCGGATGCCCTGGCCGCACAGCCGCACGGCGGTCTCGTCGGCCTCCCGCAGGCGCGCGGCGACCATGGAGGAGATCAGCTGCGGGGTGTGCGAGACCAGGGCGACGGCCCGGTCGTGGGCGTCCGCGTCCATCACGACGGGAACGGCCCGGCACAGCGCGACCAGTTCCAGGGCGAGGTTGAGCACCTCGGTGTCGGTGTCCCGGGTGGGCGTGAGGACCCAGGGACGGCCCTCGAAGAGGTCGGCGCTTCCCGCGAGGGGGCCCGAGCGCTCCTTGCCCGACATGGGGTGGCTGCCGATGTAAGCGGACAGGTCGACGCCCGCCGCCTCCAGCTCCCGGCGCGGTCCGCCCTTGACGCTGGCGACGTCCAGGTAACCGCGCGCGGCGCCCGCCTTCATCGTCTCGGCGAGCGTGGTGGCCACGTGGGCGGGCGGCACCGCGACGACGGCGAGGTCCACCCGGCCCTCGGGCGGCTCGTCGGTGCCCGCCCCGAGCGCCGCCGCGGTGCGCGCCTGCGCCGCGTCGTGGTCGACGAGGTGCACGGTGACCCCGCGGCCCGCGAGGGCGAGCGCGGCGGAGGTGCCGATCAGTCCGGTTCCGATGACGAGCGCGGTTCTCACGGAGTGTGTCCTAGCGACGGGGGCCGGGCCGCGGGGCGGCGKCCGGYGCGGGGTGTGGCCTGCTGTCGCCCAGCGTAGTCAGCGAAGCCCCGCRCCGGMCGCCGCCCCCGCTCCGGCAACCCGGCCCGTCCGGCGCTCGAGGACGCCCCGCGCAGCGGGGTGCCGCAGCCACCCGCCCGAGCGGGACGGGCGACTCCGGCCGCCCTCCCACGAGAGCCGACCGCCCGAGGTCACCCCCGGCCCCCCGCCGCGAAAGGCCCGCCGTCGGCGAAGGCCGCCGCGGCGAAGCGTTCGCCGATGAGGCGGTGGGTGGCCGCGTCGGGGTGGAGGTTGTCCGGCAGCGGCAGCTCGTCGTGGTCGGTCTGCCCGTACAGCTCGCGGCCGTCGAGGTGGTGCAGCTGCGGGTCGTCGGCGGCGCGCTGCCGGACGATGCGGGCCAGTTCCTCGCGGATGACGCCGAGGGTCAGCTTGCCCGCGGCGCGCTCCGCCGGGTCCCCCGTGGCCACGAAGCGCACCACGCCGGCCGACAGGGCGTCCAGGTCAGGAGCGCCGGGTCCGGGGGTGTCCTCGTGGATGGGGCACAGGATCGGGGAGACCACGAGGAGGGGGGTGGTGGGGTGCCCGTCGCGGATCGTGTCGAGGAAGCCGTGCACCGCGGGCCCGAAGGCCCGCAGCCGCATGAGGTCGAGGTTGACCAGGTTGATCCCGATCTTGACGCTGATCAGGTCGGCCGGGGTGTCCCGCATGGCCCGTGCGGTGAACGGGTCGAGCAGGGCGCTGCCGCCGAGTCCCAGGTTGACCAGCTCGACCCCGCCGAGCGACGCCGCGAGCGCCGGCCAGGTGGAGGTGGGGCCGGCCGCCTCGGAGCCGTGGCTGATGGAGCTGCCGTGGTGCAGCCAGACCCGTCCCCGGTCGGCCACGCCCTCCACGGGGGCGTCGGTGCGCAGGGCGACGAGTTCGGTGGTCTCGTTGTGCGGCAGCCAGATCTCCACGGTCTTCTCGCGGTCCGGCAGGCCGGTGAAGCGGACCGTTCCGGGGTCACCGGCGCGGTACTCGGTCGCCCAGGTCTCCATGTCGATGGTGAGCGTGTTGCCGGCGGCG
>NZ_RDBP01000037.1:567673-576202 GCF_008042045.1 Streptomyces sp. T39 | reverse complement strand
CGCCGCCGGCAACACGCTCACCATCGACATGGAGACCTGGGCGACCGAGTACCGCGCCGGTGACCCCGGAACGGTCCGCTTCACCGGCCTGCCGGACCGCGAGAAGACCGTGGAGATCTGGCTGCCGCACAACGAGACCACCGAACTCGTCGCCCTGCGCACCGACGCCCCCGTGGAGGGCGTGGCCGACCGGGGACGGGTCTGGCTGCACCACGGCAGCTCCATCAGCCACGGCTCCGAGGCGGCCGGCCCCACCTCCACCTGGCCGGCGCTCGCGGCGKCSSTCKGCGGGGTCGAGCGGGAAGCGGGTCGCGGCCCAGCGGCCGGGGTGTTCGCGGGCGTAGTCGCGGTAGGCGTCGGCGAAGGCGGCCAGGGCGTCCTTGCCGGATCTGCCCGCCACCGCTTCGGCGGCCCGGTCGGCCAGTTCCTCCAGGGCGAGCAGGGCGATCCGGGTCATCAGGTCGTCGGAGCTGCGCACATGGGCGTAGAGGCTGGCGGCCCTGACGCCGAACCGGCGGGCGAGCGCGGAGACGGTCACTCCGTCGAGACCCACCTCGTCGGCGAGCTCGGCTCCGGCCCGGGTGAGCCGCTCGGGTGTCAGCCCGGCGCGTGCCATGTGCGCTCCCCTCATCGTCCTTCATGCAGTATGCATTTACCTACACCCTATAGGCAAACAGCAAGGCCCTGCACGGCAGGTGCGAGCGGCAGGCGCCCGGGGCCCCCGCACCGTGCCGTCCGGTGCGCTAGAACAGGCGCATGATCTTCCATGTCGTGCCCGAGGACCGGTGGTCCGCCGGTGCTCCCGCCCCGTACGCCCCCGCCTCCCTCGCCGGCGAGGGCTTCGTCCACTGCTCGGCGGACGAGGCGGCCGCGCTCGCCGTCGCGGACGACCGCTTCCGCGACGTGCCGGGCCCCCTGCTGGTGCTGACGGTCGATCCGGCCCGGTTGTCGGCCGAGGTCCGCTGGGAGGACGCCGGGGGCACCTCGTATCCGCATGTCCACGGTCCCGTCGAGCGCGGGGCCGTGGTGGCGGTGTCCACCGTGGTGCGCGACGGGAGCGGCCGGGCCACGGGCCTCGCGCCCCGGCCCTGACGCGGCTGTGCGGCGTACCGCGCTGGGCCGGCGGACGGACACGGGGGCGCGGTCGCTACGCCGGCGGCGCGCGGGCGGTGACGATGCCCGTGGCACCGGCGGATGCCGGGCCGCGACGTCACCGTACGAGGAGAGTGCCATGAACACGTGCCGACGGTCGGTCCTGGCGGCGGGCGCCGCGGGTGCGGTCGCCCTGGTGGCGGGATGCGGCGGGGACGACGGCGGCCCGTCCGCCCCGCGGACGGGCGACACCCCGGAGGCGTCCGACAGCGCCTCCGCGTCCGGGCGGCCCTCCCCCTCCGGGAAGGAGCTCGCACGCACGGCGGACATCCCGGTGGGCGGCGGGACGGTCTTCAAGGAGCAGGAGGTCGTCGTGACCCAGCCGGAGGCCGGCCGGTTCGAGGCGTTCTCCGCGATCTGCACCCATCAGCGGTGCACGGTCGGCTCGGTGAGCGACGGGCTGATCGCCTGCCCCTGTCACGGCAGCAGGTTCCGCATCGCCGACGCCTCGGTGGAGCACGGCCCGGCGACCGAGCCGCTGCCGCCGAAGCGGATCACCGTGTCGGGGGACGTGATCCTGCTGGTCTGACGGTGCCGGGCCCCGCCGGCCGGAGGCGGCCGCGCCCGGCTCAGGCGTCCCAGGCGGCGCCGAGGGCCAGCAGTTCGTCCCGGTACTCGATCCGCCCGGCCCACGCGGCGGGCCAGGCGTCCGCCCCGAGGTGGGCGCCCGCGAAGGCACCGACGAGGCAGGCGATCGAGTCGGAGTCGCCCCGGGTGCAGGCCGCCCGGCGCAGCGCGGTCAGCGGCTCGCCGGGGAACATCAGGAAGCACAGCAGGCCCGTCGCCAGGGCCTCCTCGGCGATCCAGCCGTCCCCGGTGACCAGGCACGGGTCGATCTCGGGCTCCGGCGAGCGCACGGCCGCGGCGAGGCGCTCCAGCACGGCGAGGCACTCGTCCCAGCCGCGGGCGATGAACGCCTCGGGGCTCGCGTCGGCGGTCGAGTGCCGCCACAGGTCCCCCAGCCACTCCTCGTGGTACGTGCGGCGCATGTCCAGCGCGTAGGAGCGCAGCCGGCCGACCAGCCCGGTGGGCTCCGCGCCGTCGGCGAGCAGGCGTACGGCGTGTGCCGTCAGGTCGCTCGCGGCGAGCGCGGTGGGGTGGCCGTGGGTGAGCGCGGACTGCAGCTGGGCGGCTCCGGCACGCTGCTCCACGCTCAGGCCGGGGACCAGGCCGACGGGGGCGACGCGCATGTTGGCACCGCAGCCCTTGGAACCGATCCGGCTCGCCTCCTGCCAGGGCAGGTCGCCGTCGAGCAGCCGGCAGGCCTCCAGACAGGTGCGGCCGGGCGCCCGGTTGTTGTCCGGAGAGTGGTACCAGTCGACGAACTCCTCGCGGACGGGCCGGGCGGTCCGCAGCGGCGCGAGGGTGCCGCGGGACATCGCCGTCCGCAGGCCCCGGCCGAGGGCGAGGGTCATCTGGGTGTCGTCCGTGACGATCGCCGGCTCGGGCAGCTCGGCCGTCCGCCAGGGGCCGCACTTCGCGAGGATCGACGGGACGTCGCTGAACTCGGTGGGGAAACCGAGCGCGTCCCCGAGCGCCAGCCCGACCAGGGAGCCGGTCGCCGCCCGTTTCGCGGCGGCGGGCGTGGGAGCGGCCGGGGTCGGGCGCGGGGTGGTCGAGGTCATGGGTGACGTCCTTCCGGGCGCAGCAGGGGCGGGTGCAGGAAGCGGGCGGGGCCGGCCCGGTGGAGCGCGGCCGGTTTCCCCCGGCCGCCGGTGCGGCGCGGTCCGCCCTCGACGGCCTCGACGAAGCCGGGGGTGGCGAGGACCTTGCGGCGGAAGTTGGGCCGGTCGAGCTCGACGCCCCAGACGGTCTCGTAGACCTGCTGGAGCTCGCCGAGGGTGAACTCGGGCGGGCAGAACGCGGTGGCGACGCAGGTGTACTCGAACTTGGCCGCGACGCGTTCATGGGCGTCGGCCAGGATGCGGTCGTGGTCGAAGGCGAGCGGCCCGGCGGTGGCGGCCGGCGTCCAGCGGGCGCGGGCCGCGTCGCCGCCGCCGCGGGGCTCCGGCGGGTCCGGCACGAGCGCGGTGAACGCCACGGACACCACGCGCATCCTCGGGTCGCGCTCCGGTTCGCTGTACGTGCGCAGCTGTTCCAGGTGCAGGCCGGCCGCGGTCGCCGGCGACAGGCCGGTCTCCTCGGCCAGTTCGCGGCGGGCCGCCGACTCGGCCGACTCGTCGGGCAGCAGGAACCCGCCGGGCAGCGCCCAGTGGCCGCGGTACGGCTCCTGCCCCCGCTCGACGAGCAGCACCTGGAGTGTGTCGCCTCGCACGGTGAGGACGGCCAGATCGACGGTGACGGCGAAGGGCGGGAACGCGCCGGGGTCGTACGCGTCCATCAGCGGCGCTCCGGGAGCGGGTCGGCGAAGCGGATGCCGCCGTCCAGCAGGGCGTCGACCGCCTCGACCGCGGCGGCGAGCCGCCGCTCGTGCGGTCCGGTCACCTCGACGGTGCGGCGTCCGGTGCGGTCCAGTTCCTCGCGGAAGCGGGCCGTCATCCAGGGCCGCAGATGCTCGCCGTCGCGCAGCCCGTCGTCCTCGAATCCGACCCCGTGGTGGTCGGTCAGGATCCACAGGTGCTGGCGCCGCGGCTCGGGAGCCACCGGGTAGGGGGCCTCCATGTAGCGCTCGTGCCAGATCGTGGTGGCGAAGGCGTCGGTGTCGCAGACGAGGAGCGGCGATCCGTCCCGGGCGGCGGCCTCCTCGCGGGCGGCCTGCTCGCGGGCGATGACCGGGAACTCCTCGGAGGCGAACGCCACCTCCGGCCAGCCGGCCCCCGGGCGCCGGGCGCGCAGGGCGGCGAGCTTGGCCTCGCTGAACTCCCTGCCGTATTCGGGCACGCAGCGCGTGCGCGCCCAGACGCCGCCGCGCAGGCGGTAGTGCTCCGCGAGCGCCGTGGCGAGGGTGGTGGTGCCGGTGGACTCGGCCCCGAGGACGACGACCCGGCGGGTCAGCGCGGCCCGGACGGGCGGGGCGAGGAAGTCCCAGGAGCCGACCGGGTCCTTGCGCACGGCGGTGCCGGAGACGGGGAACGCCGTGCGGTCGGGGTCGACGGACACGTGCACGGCGCCGAAGCGGCGGGCCAGTTCGTCCCCGTAGTTCTCCGATGTGTACACCGCGTCCACCGGTTCGGGGACGGCAGTGGTGAAGACGGCCATGTGGGCGTCCCACACAGTGGGGTCGTGGAGGTCGACGGGGGTGTCGTCGACGGCCCCGACCACCCGGACGCCGGGGTGGACCTCGCGCATCCAGGCGACCCGGTCCGCGAGGGACACGCTCTCCACGGAGGAGGCGCACACCAGCACGGTGAGCCGCTCGCAGCGCTCGGCGGCGGTGCGGACGAGGTGGTGGTGGCCGGCGTGCGGCGGATAGAACTTGCCCAGCACCAGGCCGTGTCCGTGGCGGCTCATGCGACCGCCGCCACGCTGTTCCCCGGCCGGCCCGCGGCGAGGTCGCGGTGCCAGTTGCGCAGCCCGGCCAGGCACAGGGTCAGGAAGCCGACGTAGAGCAGCGAGGTGAGGTACAGGTCCTTGTGGGCGTAGAGCGGGATGTAGACCACGTCCGCGGCGATCCACAGCCACCAGGACTCCAGGCGCTTGCGGCACTGGCCGTACGTCGCCATCAGGGAGAGCGCGGTGGTCAGGGCGTCCCAGAAGGGGACCGTGGAGTCGGTGGCCCGGTCCAGCAGGACGGTGATCCCGGCGGTCCCCACCGCCCCCGCCGCGAGCAGCCACAGCCACTCGGTGCGCGTCGTGCGGCGCACGGGCAGCGTGCCGGAGCCTGGTCCACCCCCGTGGGTCCAGGTCCACCAGCCGTACGCGGCGAGGGCGATGAAGACGATCTGGAGGCCGGCGTCGGCGTAGAGCCCGGCCTGGGTGAACAGCAGGATGAAGAAGAGGTTGTTGGCGATGCCGATCGGCCAGTTGGCGACGTGCTGGCGGGCGACGAGCCAGACGCAGAGCGCGCCGCTGCCGAATCCGAGGACCTCGACCCAGCTGACGGGCGTGTCGAGCAGGGTGAACAGCGGTTGCTGCAAGGGCTGGAGCATGTCTGCGAGGCTCACACCGACCTCCTTAATGGTCACTGTGACCATAAATGCTGGCGGTGCTTCGCCACAAGGGTTTTCCGGACCCGGACCGGCTGCGGCACGGCGGGGGCGGCACACGGGCGCGGCCGCCGCATGCCGGGAGCCCGCGACCTGACGGTCGCGGGCTCCGGGTGCGGGCGGGGGGCCGGTCCTAGAGACCGACCTCCTTCATCAGCATGCCGACCTCGGTGTTGGTCAGCCGGCGCAGCCAGCCGGACTTCTGGTCGCCGAGCGCGATGGGACCGAACGCGGTCCGCACCAGCTTCTCGACGGGGAAGCCCGCCTCGGCCAGCATCCGGCGCACGATGTGCTTGCGGCCCTCGTGGAGGACCACCTCGACCAGGTAGTTCTTGCCGATCTGCTCGACGACCCGGAAGTGGTCGGCGCGTGCGTAGCCGTCCTCCAGCTGGATGCCGTCCTTGAGGCGCTTGCCCACCTCACGGGGCAGCGGGCCCTGGATGGCGGCCAGGTAGGTCTTCTTCACGCCGTACTTGGGGTGGGTGAGGCGGTGGGCCAGTTCACCGTGGTTGGTGAGCAGGATGATGCCCTCGGTCTCGGTGTCCAGCCGGCCGACGTGGAAGAGCCGGGTCTCGCGGTTGGTGACGTAGTCGCCGAGGCACTGGCGCCCGTCCGGGTCCTCCATCGTGGAGACGACACCGGCGGGCTTGTTCAGCGCGAAGAACAGGTAGGACTGGGTCGCGACGGTCAGGCCGTCGACCTTGATCTCGTCCTTCTCGGGGTCCACGCGGACACCCTGCTCGATCACGATCTTGCCGTTGATCTCGACGCGGCCCGCGTCGATCAGCTCCTCGCACGCGCGGCGCGAGCCCATGCCGGCCCGGGCCAGCACCTTCTGGAGCCGCTCGCCCTCCTGCTCCCCGAACGTCTTGGGGGTCTTGATCTGCGGCTTGTTCTCGTACCGCTCGCGGTTGCGCTGCTCGGCGCGGGCGTCGTACTCGCGCGAGCGGGCGGGGGCGGTGCGGCCGCCACCGCGCTGCGGGGACTGCCGGGGGCCGCCCTTCGCACCGCCGCGGGCCGCGTCCCCGCGCCCCTTCTTCGGGCCGTCGGAGGGCATGTCCACGTCGTAGCGGCGCTCCTCGGGACGGGGATTGCGGGGCCGGCCGCCCCCCTGCCGGTCGTCGCGGCTGTTGCCCGCGCCCCGGTAGTTGCCGCGCCCGCCGCCGCCGGCGCTGCCGCCACGCCCGCCGCCACCGCTGCCGCCGCGCCCGGCGCCGCCGGCGCTGCCGCCACGCCCGCCGCCACCGCTGCTGCCGCGGCCGCCGCTGTTGCCACCACGGCTCCCGCCGTTGTTTCCGCTGCTGTTCCTGCCGCTGCTGCTTCGCATCAAATGTCCGTCTTGTCGTCTGCGTCCTCACGGCCCGGTGCCTCCGGTGCATCCGGGTCGAACGACAGAATCCCTTCCTGCGTCTCCGCCTCGATCGCGTCCGCCTCCGGAAGGAAGGGCGCGAGCTCCGGAAGTTCGTCCAGGCCGCGCAGGCCCATCCGCTCCAGGAAGTAGTTCGTCGTCCTGTACAGGATCGCACCTGTTTCGGGTTCCGTGCCCGCCTCCCCGACCAGACCCCTCTGGAGCAGGGTGCGCATGACCCCGTCGCAGTTCACCCCGCGCACCGCCGACACCCTCGACCGGCTGACCGGCTGGCGGTAGGCGACGACCGCGAGCGTCTCCAGGGCGGCCTGGGTGAGCCGGGCGTGCTGGCCGTCGAGGACGAAGCGCTCGACGGCCGCGGCGTGCGCGGGACGGCTGTAGAACCGCCAGCCGCCCGCCACGAGCCGCAGCTCGAATCCGCGCCCCTGGACGGTGTACTCGTCCGCGAGCTCCCGCAGGGCGTCGGCCACGGCCCTGCGGGGCACCTCCAGCACCTTGGCGAGGTGCTCCTCGGTGGCCGGCTCGTCGACGACCATGAGGACGGCCTCCAGCGCGGGCTTGAGCTCGCTCACTCCTTCTCCTCCACGACCTGGTCGAATTCGTCGGTCACCGTGACCTCGGCGGCCCCGTCCCCCGCCGCCCAGGTGACGGTGAGCTCCCCGAGCGCCTCCGGCTGGTCCAGCACGAGGACCTTCTCCCGGTACAGCTCCAGCAGGGCGAGGAAGCGCGCGACGACGGTGAGGGTGTCGTCCACGCCCTCGGTCAGCTCACGGAAGCTGGCCGTGCCGCGCTCCCTGAGCAGGGCCACGACCACCTCGGCCTGTTCCCGGACGCTGACCAGCGGCGCGTGGATGTGGTCGACGTACACCTGGGGCTTCGGCTTCGGCTGCATCGCCTTCACCGCGAGCCGTGCGAAGCCCTCGGCGCCGATGCTGATCACGACGTCGGGAAGCAGGTCGGCGTGGTGCGGTTCGAGCCCCACGGTCCGCGGGAAGCGCCGCGCCTCGTCGTCGAGCCGCCGCTCGAAGATCTCGGCGATCCGCTTGTACGCGCGGTACTGGAGCAGCCGCGCGAACAGCAGGTCCCGCGCTTCGAGCAGCGCGAGGTCGGCCTCGTCCTCCACCTCAGCGGCCGGGAGCAGCCGTGCCGCCTTGAGATCGAGCAGCGTGGCGGCGACGACAAGGAACTCCGTGGTCTGGTCGAGGTCCCAGTCGGCCCCCATCGAGCGGATGTGCGCCATGAACTCGTCGGTGACCTTGGAGAGGGCGACCTCGGTGACGTCCATCTTGTGCTTGGCGATCAGCTGGAGCAGCAGGTCGAACGGCCCCTCGAAGTTGGCCAGCCGCACCGTGAACCGCCCGTCCCCCTCCCGCGCACCCCCCGCCACCGCGGGCCCGTCGGGGCCGGGAGCGGCGTCCGGGACGGACGCGGGCTCGGTCTCGGTCTCGGGAGCGGCATCCGGGACGGACGCAGGCTCCTCGGTCTCGGGAGCGGCATCCGGGACGGACGCAGGCTCCTCGGTCTCGGGAGCGGCGTCCGGGGCGGACGCGGGCCCGGTCTCGGGAGCGGGGCCGCCGAGCCCGGCGCCGGCTTCCGCTGCAGGCGCGGGCGCGCCCTCCGGGGCGGCCTGCGCCCCGTGCGGCGCCTCCGGGGCGGGGGCGTCCACCGCAGGGGCGCCCTCCGCCGGCGCGAGCGCGGGCGACCCGACGGCGTCCGCCGGAGCGGTCTCCGGGGCAGGCACGGTTGCGGGAGCGGGCCCGCCAGGCCCGGGGCCGGCCTCCGGCGCAGGTGCCTCGGCCTCCGCGGCAGGCGCGGGCGCGCCCTCCGGCGCGCCCTCCGCCCCGTGCGGCGCCTCCGGCGGGCCGCCGGCGGCCCGCCGGAGGCGCCGCACGGGGCGGAGGG
>NZ_RDBP01000037.1:528356-567573 GCF_008042045.1 Streptomyces sp. T39 | reverse complement strand
CCGTCGGCGCCGCCGCCTACCGCCAGCTCGCCAGGGAGGTGCTCGCCCGGTGTCACGCCGAGTGAGTCTGCCCGGTGCCGACGAGCTGTTCCGTACGACCGGGGGCACGGCGCTGCAGGCGTCGTCCCCGCGCAAGCAGGCGGGCGGGCAGGCCCGCAGGCTACCGCGTCAGCGACCCCGCAGGCGGCGCACCAGGATGCTCGCGTCGCCGCGCTGCTCCAGGTCCGCCAGCACCACCGCGACCGCCTCGCGGACGATGCGTCCACGGTCGACGGCCAGGCCGTGCTCGCCGCGCAGCACCAGCCGCGCGTGCTCCAGGTCCATCAGTTCCTCGGCGGAGACGTAGACCGTGATCTTCTCGTCGTGCCGCTCACGGCCGCTGGGCCGCCGGTTGGCGCCCCGGCCGCGGCGGCGCGCCGCGCCCGCCTGTGCGTCGGTGCCGGGCGCGCCGGGCGTGCGGCGCGCCTTCGCCCCGTCCGCGGCCTCCTGGCCGCGCCCGCGCTCCTCGCCGGACGCATCGGACTCGGCGGCGGTGGCGTGCTCCTGCGAGCGCCCGGACGCGCCGGAGCCGCTCTCCGCCGCGGGGTCGCTCTCGCCCGCCGGAGCCGGCACCCGGGGCTCGCCGCCCGCCTGCTTGCGCGGGGACGACGCCTGCAGCGCCGTGCCCCCGGTCGTACGGAACAGCTCGTCGGCACCGGGCAGACTCACTCGGCGTGACACCGGGCGAGCACCTCCCTGGCGAGCTGGCGGTAGGCGGCGGCGCCGACGGAGTTGGACGCGTACGTGGTGATGGGCTCACCGGCGACCGTGGTCTCCGGGAAGCGGACGGTCCGGCCGATGACCGTGTGGTAGACGTGGTCGTCGAAGGCCTCGACGACCCGCGCCAGCACCTCGCGGCTGTGCACCGTGCGGGAGTCGTACATCGTGGCGAGGATGCCGTCGAGCTCCAGGTCGGGGTTGAGCCGCTCCTGGACCTTCTCGATGGTCTCGGTCAGCAGCGCCACTCCGCGCAGCGCGAAGAACTCGCACTCCAGCGGCACGATGACCTTGTGAGCGGCCGTCAGCGCGTTGACGGTGAGCAGGCCGAGCGAGGGCTGACAGTCGATCACGATGTAGTCGTAGTCGGACAGCAGCGGCTTCAGCGCGCGCTGGAGCGTGGACTCGCGTGCGACCTCGCTGACCAGCTGCACCTCCGCGGCGGAGAGGTCGATGTTGCTCGGCAGCAGGTCCATGTTGGGCACGGCCGTCTTGAGCAGGACCTCGTCCGCGGACATGCCGCGCTCCATCAGGAGGTTGTAGACGGTGAGGTCGAGCTCCATCGGGTTCACGCCGAGGCCCACGGACAGCGCGCCCTGCGGGTCGAAGTCGACGAGCAGCACCCGGCGGCCGTACTCGGCGAGCGCGGCGCCCAGGTTGATGGTCGACGTGGTCTTGCCGACGCCGCCCTTCTGGTTGCACATCGCGATGATCTTGGCGGGACCGTGGTCGGTCAGCGGGCCCGGAATCGGGAAGTACGGCAGGGGACGCCCGGTGGGGCCGATCCGCTCGCGGCGCTGACGCGCGGCGTCGGGCGCGAGGGTGGCCGCGTACTCGGGGTCGGGCTCGTACTCGGCGTCGGGGTCGTAGAAGTGCCCTTCGGGGACTTCCTCGTAGGCGGCGAAGTGGGTGGACTCTCGGCCACTCTCGTTGCCGGCCATGGCGTTCACGTGTTGGCCGTCCATCGTCTTCATCGTGTGGGGTGTCGTCATGTGCGTCGTGTGCTGGTGCGTCACGAAGGGGCGGACAGCGACGGAGCCGACAGCCTCGAAACCGGGCGACGGGTCCTGGCCCGCAGCCGTTCCTGGTTGACCACCCCCGGGAGTAAATGTCGACTCATTCACAAGTCGTCTTACCTCCTTGGACGGGACCAGGAAACTTATCGATAGGTCAGCGTGGCACCATGCCGACGGTTGGCGACTCTATGGCGTGTCACCGCTCCGCAGCAACACAATCCGCCGGACCCGGCCCGATGTGTCGGCAATCGAACACCCCGCTGTCAAGGGCGCACGACCCGCTCCATGCGCTTCCGCCGGCAGGTTTCGGGGGTGGGCGAAACGGCTAAAGGGTTACGTTCGACGCGAGTTGAACCTGCGTCGCGAGCAGGGACAAACATGTCCGGCCGGACCTTGCTGACCAAGGTCCGGCCGAACACGTGATGTTGACGACGTCGGTTGACCGTCAGCCGAGAAGCGCGCCCAGCTCGACGCTCTCCAGGCCGTGGGCCTCCGCGACCTCCTTGTAAACCACCTTGCCGTCATGGGTGTTGAGCCCCTTGGCGAGCGCGGTGTCGCGGCGCAGGGCCTCGACCCAGCCGTTGTTCGCCAGCGACACGATGTAGGGCAGCGTGGCGTTGGTGAGCGCGTAGGTGGAGGTGTGGGGCACCGCGCCGGGCATGTTGGCGACGCAGTAGAAGACCGAGCCGTGGACCGGGAAGGTCGGGTCGGCGTGGGTGGTGGGACGGGAGTCCTCGAAGCAGCCGCCCTGGTCGATCGCGATGTCGACAAGGACACTTCCGGGCTTCATCCTGGCGACCAGCTCGTTGGTGACCAGCTTCGGCGCCTTGGCTCCGGGGATCAGCACGGCACCGATGACGAGGTCGGCCTCGACGACGGCCTTCTCCAGCTCGAAGGCGTTGGAGACGATCGTCTGCACCTTGGTGCCGAAGATCCTGTCGGCCTCGCGCAGCTTGTTGATGTCCTTGTCGAGCAGGGTCACGTGGAAGCCCATGCCGACGGCGATCTGGGTGGCGTTCCAGCCGGAGACGCCGCCGCCGATGACGACCGCCCTGCCCGCCTGCGTGCCGGGGACGCCGCCGGGGAGGACGCCGCGGCCGCCGGCCGAGCGCATCAGGTGGTAGGCGCCGACCTGCGGGGCCAGCCGGCCCGCGACCTCGGACATCGGAGCGAGCAGCGGCAGGGCGCGGTTCGCGGTCTCGACCGTCTCGTAGGCGATGGCGGTGGTGCCGGACGCCAGCAGGGCGTCGGTGCACTCGCGGGACGCGGCCAGGTGCAGGTAGGTGAAGAGGGTCTGGTCCTTGCGGAGGCGGTGGTACTCCTCGGCTATGGGCTCCTTGACCTTCAGCAGCAGGTCGGCGGCGGCCCAGACCTCGTCGGCGGTGGGGAGGATCTGCGCCCCCGCCGCGATGAATTCTTCGTCCGTGATCGAGGAGCCGACACCTGCGTTCCGCTCGATGACGACCTGGTGGCCGTGGCGCACGAGCTCGTTCACGCCGGCGGGGGTGATGGCCACCCGGAACTCGTTGTTCTTGACCTCGCGGGGGATGCCGACCTTCACGTCGATCACGGTCCTTGGCTCAGAGGGAAAAAGTGGTCAATGCCATGGTTACCCAGCCTTAGTGGGCACACCGGGACACACCATGTGAAGGCCCGGCATCAACCAGTCTAATGAAGGACTTCCCGCTGTCTAGCCTTACAAAGCATCAATCTTCTTTGGAACCACTACGGATTTCGTAGGCCGAACCCTCCTCTCCAAGGAGCCTTTCCGCAGCGTGACGGTGCAGTTGCGCAGCGGCGGGGTCCGCCAGGCGCTCCAGCGTGTCCGCCAGCCGGAGCTGGAGCGCCGCCTGGAGCCGGGCGTCACCGGCCCGCCGCGCCCACTCCACCGCCTCCCGGCAGGTGCGCAGCGACTCCTGCGGCCTGCCCGCGTACTCCTGCACCCGCGCCACCTCGCTCAGCGCCCGCGCCTGGGCGGGGACGTCCCCGAGCCTGCGGTGCCCCGCGACCGCCGCCCGCCAGCTGCGCAGCGCCTCGCCGTAGCGGCCCGCGTAGGTGTGCGCGGTGCCGAGCCGTCCGTACAGGCGCGCCTCGTCGGCCCACTCGCCGCGCGTCTGGCGCTGCGCGAGGGCGCGGCCGTACCAGTCGGCGGCCCGCTGCCAGTCCCCCAGCTCCTGGTACGCGCCCCCGACGGATTCCATCGCGCGGCCGGTCGCGTAGGCGTCCCTGGCCAGCCGTCCGGCGTCCAGCGCCTCGCGGTAGCGGGCCAGCGCCTCCTCGGTGCGGCCCGTCCCGGCGTCCAGATCGGCCAGGTTCAGCAGGGCCGCGGCCCGCTCGCGGTGCAGACCCCGCCGCTGTGCGACGTCGAGGACGAGGCGGTGCAGGCCGTAGAGGTCGGCGGCGGCGGCGTCCGTGCCGCGGTGCGCCGCCAGCGCGCGCACCAGCCCGGCCACCAGCCGCCTGGCCAGCGTGTCCAGCTCCCCGTCGTCGACGGCCACCCGCGCGGAGGCGAGCAGCACCTCGCGGCGGGCGTCGAGCCAGGCGTCCGCCTCGGCCACCGACGTGAAGCGCAGCGCCCTCGGCAGTCCGGCGAGCTTGCGGCGCGCCGGACTGCCGTCCGGCTCGGTGACCGCCCGGCACGCCTGGAGCCTGCGGACCGTGCGCTCCAGCATCCTCGCCCGCGCGAGCTGCACCTCCGACGGGCGGTCCGTCGCGTCCAGCAGCGCCTTCAGCAGACCGGCGAGGCAGCCCGGGACCTCGAAGACGTCGTCCGCGCGCCGCAGCAGGCCGAGGGAGGCCAGGGATTCGAGCGTGGTCTGCGCCGCGGAGACCGAGCAGCCGGCCAGTGCGGAGGCGGTGTGCGCGTCGGCCGTTCCGGCCGGCGCGAGGGCGAGCAGCCGCAGGGTGCGGGCGGAGGTCGGCGGCAGGGATTCGTACACCAGCCGGAAGGCCCGGGCGAGCGGGCGGCCGCCGCTCGGCTGCTGGCCGTCGTCGGGCAGCGCGCGCAGCCTGCGGGCGGCGTCGGCGACCGAGGAGGAGGGGCGGGCGGCCAGCCAGCCGCCGAGCAGCACCAGGGCGGCCGGCTGGCCGCCGCACTCCTCGGCCACGGCCTCGGCCGCCTGCGGGTCGACGGTGATGCGGACCTCGCCCGTGAAGCCGGTGAGCAGTTCGATGGCGGACTTGGCGTCCATGCCGCCGAGCGTGCAGGGACGGACGCCGGGGATCTTGGTGAGCGGCCCGTCGGAGACGGCGACCACCAGGGCGTCCGGGTTGTCGGGGATCAGCAGGTCGACGTGTTCGGCGTCGTGGGCGTCGTCGACGAGCAGCAGTACCCGGCGGACGGCGAGGGCCTCGCGCACCGACTCGGTCAGCTCGTCCTCGCCGGCGCCGGGCGGTGCGGCCACGCCGAGGCCGCGCAGCAGCGAGCGGGCCGATTCCTCCAGGGGGACGGGACGGCCGCCCGGTTCGGTCATGCGCGCCCGCACCACGCCGTCCGGGTAGCGGTCGGCGAGCGAGCGGGCGAGCTCCTCCGCGAGCGCGGTGCGTCCCGAGCCGGGGCGGCCCGCGATCAGCAGGACCCGGGCCCGGGCGGCCTTGCGGCCCGCGAGGGTGTCGAGGCCGGCCCGTTCGATGTCGGCGTGGAGGGACGTGAGTTCGCGGTGCCTGCCGAGGAAACGGTCACCGGCACCGGTCCGGACGCCCCCCGCCCGGTCGGGGCCGCCCAAGTCCAGCGCCTGATCCGTCACGGGCCACGCTCCAGTCCGTCCGCGCACGAGCCGAGCCCGCCGGGGCTCCGCACGGGCGTTGCGAGCCTAGTTCACGCATCGGGACGATCCCGGCGGCACGGGGCGGGCGCAGCCCCCGGTCCCCCGATCGGATCAACTGATCGTCACATGAGGGAACCTGAGACCTCGTCACCGAGGGGCCCGSGCGGCCGCGCGGGACTGGACCGGGTGCCGCTCAGGCCTCGAACGGGCGGGCGGGCCAGGGCGCCTCGGCGGGACGCAGGGCGTCGAGTCCGTCACCGGCCAGCGCCGCCGCCGCGGAGAGGGCGCCCACCACCAGGCAGGTGTTGTGGAGTTCGCCGGCGAGAGCGCCGCGGACGAGATCGTCGAGCGGCACCCGCGCCAGCTCCATGTCGGCCTCCTCCTCGGAGACCTCGAAGCGCGCACCCTCGGCCTCGGAGAGGTCACGGGCGAGGAAGACGCGCACGGCCTCGTCGCAGCCGCCGGGGGTGGTGTACACGTCGGTCAGCACCCGCCAGTCCTCGGCCTTGACGTGTGCCTCCTCGTACAGTTCGCGCTGCGCCGCGTGGAGCGGGTTCTCGCCGGGGACGTCCAGCAGCCCGGCCGGGATCTCCCACAGCTTGTGCCGCACCGGGTGCCGGTACTGGCGCAGCACGAGGACGCGTCCCTCGCCGTCGAGGGCGAGCACCGCCACCGACCCCGGGTGCACCTGGTAGTCACGGGTGACGACCGTCCCGTCCGGCATGACGACGCTGTCCGTGCGGACACTCGTCTTGTTGCCGCGGAACGGCGTCGTGGTCGCGGTGACCTGCCACTCCTCGGGCGTGTCCTTCAAGGTCATCGAAGCGTCCTTCCACCACGTACAGACGACGGACCGGGGTGCCCTCCCCACGGGAGGGCACCCCGGTCCACGGTATCGTCCGCGGCCTACTCGGCCGCGGCGCCCGCCTGCCGGCGCTCCACGGCCGCCTTCACCAGACCGGCGAAGAGCGGGTGGGGACGGGTCGGGCGGGAGCACAGCTCCGGGTGCGCCTGGGTGGCGACGAGGTAGGGGTGCACCTCGCGGGGGTACTCGACGTACTCGACGAGCTTGTTGTCGGGCGAGGTGCCCGAGAACAGGATGCCCGCCTTCTTCTCCAGCTCGGTGCGGTAGGCGTTGTTGACCTCGTAGCGGTGGCGGTGACGCTCCTCCACGTACGGCTGGTCGCCGTAGACCTCGCGCACGATCGAGCCCTCGGCGAGCTTCGCCGGGTAGAGGCCCAGGCGCATGGTGCCGCCGAGGTCGCCGGCGCCCTCCACGTAGGCGAGCTGCTCCTCCATGGTGGAGATCACCGGGTGGGCGGTGGTGGCGTCGAACTCGGTGGAATTGGCGTCGGGGATCTCGGCGAGGTTGCGCGCGGCCTCGATCACGATGCACTGGAGGCCGAGGCACAGGCCCAGCAGCGGCACCTTGTGCTCGCGAGCCCACTTGATCGCGCCGACCTTGCCGTCCACACCGCGCTCGCCGAAGCCGCCGGGGATGACGATCGCGTCGACGTCGCCGAGCTGCTTCTCCGCGCCCGCCTGCGTCCGGCAGTCGTCGGAGGTGACCCACTTGACCTTGACCCGGGCCCTGTTGGCGAAGCCGCCGGCACGCATGGCCTCGGTCACCGACAGGTAGGCGTCGGGCAGGTCGATGTACTTGCCGACCAGTGCGACGGTGACCTCGTGGTCGGGGTTGTGGACGCGGTCCAGCAGGTCGTCCCACGTGGTCCAGTCGACGTCGCGGAAGGGCAGGTCGAGCTTGCGCACCACGTAGGCGTCCAGGCCCTCGGTGTGGAGCACCTTCGGGATGTCGTAGATCGACTTGGCGTCGATCGCGGCGACGACCGCGGCCTCGTCGACGTCGCACATCAGCGAGATCTTGCGCTTGATCGCGGTCGGCACGTCGCGGTCGGCACGCAGCACGATCGCGTCCGGCTGGATGCCGATGTTGCGCAGCGCGGCGACCGAGTGCTGCGTCGGCTTGGTCTTCAGCTCACCGGACGGGCCGATGTAGGGCAGCAGCGAGATGTGCACGACGAAGACGTTGTCGCGGCCGACCTCGTGGCGGACCTGGCGGACGGTCTCCAGGAACGGCAGCGACTCGATGTCGCCGACCGTGCCGCCGACCTCGGTGATCACGACGTCGACGTCGTCGGTGGCCATCCGGCGGATGCGCGACTTGATCTCGTTGGTGATGTGCGGGATGACCTGGACGGTGTCGCCCAGGTACTCGCCGCGCCGCTCCTTGGCGATGACCTGCGAGTACACCTGTCCGGTGGTGACGTTCGCGGAGCCGTCGAGGTCGACGTCGAGGAAGCGCTCGTAGTGGCCGATGTCCAGGTCGGTCTCGGCGCCGTCGTTGGTGACGAACACCTCACCGTGCTGGAACGGGTTCATGGTGCCCGGGTCCACGTTCAGGTACGGGTCGAGCTTCTGCATGGTGACCCGCAGGCCCCTCGCCTTGAGCAGCGCGCCCAGGCTGGAGGCCGTGAGGCCCTTGCCGAGGGAGGAGGCGACACCCCCGGTGACGAAGATGTGCTTGGTCGTCGCGGATGTGGCTCGTGCCGGCATCGCCAAGAGGGGGCTCCCGTGGTCGCGTGGTGGGGTACGTACCGGCTGCCGGATCCCTTTCGGGGGGCGCCGTCGCTGCGGTTTCGGGGCCTTCTCCGCTTCGGGACGGCCACCGGTCCACGGGGTACCAGGGTATCAGCGCCGACGCACGGCTGCTTCCGGCCACACCCCGCGCCGCGCCCGCGGGCCGTGTCCGGCCGTCGCACGGCAGGGAGCCCCGGGACCGCTCACCGCGCCCCACCTGCCGCTCACCCGTTCGGCGCAGGAACGTTGGCGGGACACCTGCGCGGACCCCCGGTGTGCGTCGTATCCTGCTCGGACACTCGCTGCCGAGCCGGGCCGGCCGAGCGGCGGATTCCCAGCCGAGGGCCGGTTCTCGGCGCCCCCCACACCAGTGCGAGTGGCGAATGCCGCCACTTCGGTGTTTGGGTCGTCGCGGCTCGTCAACGACCCTTGACTTCAGTAAGCGCCCCGAGGGGCGGACGTGGCCGTTCGACTGGAGATGCACGTGGCCGGGCGCATCGAGGATTACGCACTCATCGGAGACATGCAGACCGCGGCACTGGTCTGCCGGGACGGCACGGTGGACTGGCTGTGCCTGCCCCGCTTCGACTCGCATGCCGTCTTCGCCGGTCTCCTCGGCACCGAGGAGCACGGTTTCTGGCGGCTGGGCCCGGCGTACGGCGCGGACTCCGCGCCGCCGTCGGCGACCCGCAGGCAGTACCGAGGCGACTCGCTGATCCTCGAATCCGAGTACGACACCGCGCGGGGCACGGTCAGAGTGACCGATTTCATGCCCCCGCGTGACGGGGCGCCCCAGCTGATCCGCATCGTGGAGGGCGTCACCGGCCGGGTGCCGATGCGCTCCGAGCTGCGGATGCGCTTCAGCTACGGGCGCGTGGTGCCGTGGGTGCACAAGGTGGACACCCGCACCGTCGCCGTCGCGGGGCCCGACTCGGTGTGGCTGGACACCGACGCGGAGACGTACGGCAAGGACCTCACGACCTACTCCGACTTCACCGTCTCCCCCGGCGAGCGGATCGCCTTCACCATCAGCTGGCAGCCCTCCCACAAGGAGCCGCCGGCGTTTCCCGACCCCGAGGGATCGCTGGAGGCGACGGTCGGCTTCTGGAGCGAGTGGGTCGACCACTGCACGTACCACGGCCCCTACCGGGAGGCCGTCGTCCGCTCGCTGATCACGCTGAAGGCGCTCACCTACGCGCCGACCGGCGGGATCGTCGCCGCGCCCACCACCTCGCTGCCCGAGGAGATCGGCGGCGTCCGGAACTGGGACTACCGCTACACCTGGCTGCGCGACGCCGCGATCACCCTCTCCTCGCTGCTGCGCACCGGCTACCGCGAGGAGGCCCGCGCCTGGCGCGAGTGGCTGCTGCGCGCGGTGGCGGGCGACCCGGAGAACCTCCAGATCATGTACGGCATCGCCGGTGAACGCGAGCTCGGCGAGGCCGAGTTGGACTGGCTGCCGGGCTACGAGAACTCCGGGCCGGTACGCGTCGGCAACGGCGCGGCGCACCAGCTCCAGCTCGACGTCTACGGCGAGGTCACCGAGGCCCTGCACCTGGCCCACATGACCGGCCTCAACCGCAACGACTACGCCTCCCTGCTCCAGCTGAAGCTGATCCAGTACCTGGAGAAGCACTGGGACCAGCCCGACGAGGGCATCTGGGAGGTCCGCGGTCCGCGCCGGCACTTCGTGCACTCCAAGGTGATGGCGTGGGTGGCGGTCGACCGGACCATCAAGCTGATCGAGTCCGGGGACGCGGACGGCCCGCTGGAGCGCTGGCGCGAGCTGCGCGACGACATCCACCGGGACGTGTGCGAGAAGGGCTACGACAAGGAACGGAACACCTTCACGCAGTCCTACGGCTCCAAGGAGCTCGACGCCTCGCTGCTGCTGATCCCGCAGATGGGCTTCCTGCCGCCGGACGACAAGCGCGTGATCGGCACCATCGAGGCCATCCAGCGGGAGCTGTCCACGGAGGACGGCTTCATCCTGCGCTACCCGACCGAGGGTTCGGACGAGGGCGTCGACGGTCTGCCCGGCGACGAGGGCGCGTTCCTCGCCTGCTCGTTCTGGATGGCGGACGACCTCGCCATGATCGGGCGGGTCGACGAGGCGCGCCGGCTCTTCGAGAGGCTGCTGGCGCTGCGCAACGACCTCGGTCTGCTCGCCGAGGAGTGGGACCCGAGGCTCCAGCGGCAGGTGGGCAACTTCCCGCAGGCGTTCAGCCACGTCCCGCTGATCGACACGGCCCTGCGTCTGACGGCCTCCGGGGCCTACGGAGGCTGAAGCGGGCCCCGGTCCGGCGGCCTCCCCGCCGGACCGGGACGCCCGCCGCAGGTGCCCGGGCGCCCCCGGACGATGCGGCGGAAACGGGACACCGGTAGCGTCCCGCTCCATGGACGACCAGGGCGGGATCACCGTGCAGCGGGCCCTCGAACTGCCGGTGCTGCGCAGCGGCCTGCCGGAGATCGTGGCGGGCGGCGACCGGATCGGGCGGACGGTGCGCTGGGTGCACGCGGGCGAGGTGCCGAACATCGCCTCGCTCCTCAAGGGCGGTGAACTGCTGCTGACCACGGGCCTGGGGCTCGGCACCCGCCCCGCCGAACAGCGCGCCTTCGTACGGCAGCTCGCCGAACGCGGCATCGCCGCGCTGGTGGTGGAGCTCGGCCCCCGCTTCGACCGGCTGCCGTCGACGCTGGTGGAGACCGCCCGGTCGGCCGGGCTGCCGCTCGTCCAGCTGCACCGGGAGGTGCCCTTCGTCTCGGTGACGGAGGAGATCCACACCGAGATCGTCAACCACCACTACGCCCTGCTCCGCCAGGCGGAGGAGGTGCACCGGCGCTGCACCGCGGCGCTGCTCGGCGGCGGCGGCGTGCCGCAGGTGCTGCGTGTCCTGTCGGACTTCACGGCGAACCCGGTCTTCCTGGAGACCCCGGACGGCCAGCTGCTGTACGCGGCGGAGGCCGGACAGTCCCCCGCCGATCCCCTCCAGGTGTGGGAGGGTCTGCGCGGCGGACGGCAGCAGGGCACGCCCGCGAACGCCGTCGTGGTGGACGTGCCCGGCGGCGGCGGGGGCACGGCCGCGGTACGGGCCCGGCTGGTGCTCGTCGCCGTCTCCGCCCCGCTGTCGCCGGTGCACCGCATGGCCGCGGAACGCGCCGCCGGCTCCCTGGCGGTGGTCCTCATGCAGGCCCGTCAGGAGGAGGAACTGGCGGCGCGCGGGCGGGGCGACTTCCTCACCGATCTCGCGGAGGGCCGTATCGCGCCCGGCTCCGCGCCCGCCCAGGCCCGTGTCCTCGGCTTCAAGCAGGGCGAGGGGCCGCTGCTGCCGGTGGTGATGCGTCTGGCCGCGGAACTGCCGGGGACCGGTGGCTGGGCGGTGCTCGTGCGCGAGGTGTCCAAGGAGCTGACGGCGCTGGGCGTCCCGGTGCTGCTGGGGGTGCGCCCGGTCGAGGGCCGGGTGCCGCTGCTGGTCGGCCTGCGCGCCGAGTCCGAGCGGGCGGCCGTCGCCGACCGGGTCGCGGGAGCCTTGCGCAGCGGGGTCGGGCGGGCCGGCCTGGAGCGGGCGGGCGCGCCGCCGGCGGTGGTCGTCGTCGCGGCCGCGGGCGGCTGGGCGGCGGCGGGCGCGGGGCTGCGGCACGCGGCCGAGACCGCGGTGGCGGCGCAGGGCCTGGGCGGCCGGCCCTGGCACGACGCGCGCCGCCTCGACATCGAACTGCTGCTGTGGCGGCTGCGCGAGCACCCGGACCTGGCCGCCTTCGTGGAACGCGCCGTCGGGCCGCTGCTGGCGCACGACGCGGTGTCCCGTCCGCCGCTGCTGCCGACCCTCGAGACGTATCTCGCGCACACGGGCCGCAAGGCGGAGACGGCGCGGGAGCTGCATCTGAACCGGCAGACGCTGTACAACCGGCTGGCCCGCATCGGGGAGCTGCTGGGCACGGACCTGGACGACCCGGAGACGGTGCTCTCGCTGAGCCTCGCCCTGCGCGCCCGCCGCCACACCCCCTGACCCCGGGCCCGCCGGCCGCTGCGGTGCGGGCGCCGGCGCTCAGAGCGGGAGGGGTCCGGCCCCGCCCGTCAGTTCGTCGTAGACGCTGAGGACCTGGGCGACGGTGTCGTCCTCGGTCGGCCAGCCGTCGGCCTGGGCGCGGCCCGCGCGGGCCAGTTCGCCGCGCCGTGCCGGGTCGGCGAGCAGCCCCGCGACGGCGTCGGCGAGGGCTTCCGCGTCGCCGTAGGGGACCAGTTCGGCCGCGGGGCCGACCAGTTCGGGGACGCCGCCGACCGCCGTGGCCACCAGCGGGACGCCGAGCCGCAGCGCCTCCTGGGCGAGGACCGAGCGCGCCTCCCAGCGGCTGGGCAGCACCGCGACGTCGGCCGCGGCCAGCAGCTCCGGGACGTCGTCGCGTCCGCCGAGCAGCAGCACCGGCAGGTCCTCCCGTGCGATGCGGCCCTGCAGCGCGGCGCGCAGGGGCCCCTCCCCCGCGACGACGAGCAGCGGAGCCGGGTCGAGGGCGCGCCATCGGCGGGCGGCGTCGAGCAGGGTGCCGTAGCCGCGGTGGGCGTCGAGACTGCCCACGGCGACGATCAACGGGCGTCCGGTCGAGCCCAGTTCGGCGCGGGTCTTGTCCGGCCGTCCGCCCGGCGGGCCGGCGGCCCGGGGAGCGGCGACGGGGGCGAGGCGCGCGTCGCGCGCGCCGCGGGCACGGGCCCGGTCGACGAGTTCGGAGCAGGTGGCGAGCACGACGTCCGCCCCGCGCGCCGCGCGCCGTTCGAGCAGCCGCAGCAGCCGGTCCCGGCCGCCGTCGCCGGACCCCCGGGTGTGCCAGGTGACGACGAGCGGGACGGGCAGGCCGCCGAGGGCGAGACAGGTGCGCACCGCGGCGTGCAGCCCGTGGGCATGGACGACGTCGGCTCCGGCGCACGCCGCGCGCAGGGCGCCCATCGTCAGGGGGTCGCTCCTGCGCGGGACGGGCGCGAAGCGCGCGCCGGTCCCCCGGTAGTCGTATGCACGGTCGACGTCGGCGGGGGCGCACACGGTCACCCGCACGCCGCGGGCCACCAGCCCGGCGGCCAGTGACCTGACGTGCGCGCTGCTGCCCGCGCTGCCGCCGCCCAGCACCTGGACCGTCCGCAGCTGTGTCACGCGCCAAGGATGCCAGTTGGTACGGACGTTCCGGCACCGTCCTGATGACGTTCCCGTGCACGGGCCCGGTCCGGCGGCGACGGATCACCCACATAGGTGAAGCCGAAGCGCCGGGCCCGGTCGGGCGCCGGGTGTGCCTCCCGGCGCCGCACCCCTCGCACGCCGGGCGCGGTCCGCGGCGCCGGCGTCTACGCGTCGGCGCGCGCCGCCGCCAGCAGCTCCTCCGCGTGTGCCCGGGCCGTCTCGGAGTCCTCCTGGCCGGCCAGCATCCGGGACAGCTCGCGCACCCGGTCCTCGCCCTCCAGGACGGTCACCCCGGAACGGGTCACCGAACCGTCGTCGGTCTTCTCCACGAGCAGCTGGCGGTCCGCGAACGCGGCCACCTGCGGCAGATGCGTGACCACCACGACCTGCGCCGACCTGGCCAGCTTCGCCAGCCGCCGGCCGATCTCGACCGCGGCCCTGCCGCCGACACCGGCGTCGACCTCGTCGAAGAGGTACGTCGGCACCGGGTCGGTCCCGGCGAAGACCACCTCGACCGCCAGCATCACGCGGGACAGCTCGCCGCCGGAGGCGCCCTTGGCGATGGGCCGCGGCGGCGCCCCCGGGTGCGGGGCGAGCAGCAGTTCCACCTCGTCGACGCCGTGCGGCCCGTACGCGACCGTCCGGCCGCCGACCTCGACGCCGTCCGGGTCCTCGGTCTGCCGCACCGCGAACGAGACGCGGGCGTGCGGCATGGCGAGGGAGGCCAGCTCCTCGGTCACCGCTGCGGCGAACCGGGCCGCCGCCTCGGTGCGGGCGTCGGTCAGCACCTGTGCCTGCGCGGCGAGTTCGTCCCGCAGGGCGTCCCGCTCCGCGGTCAGCTCCCCGATGCGCTCGTCGTCCCCGTCCAGCTCGATGAGCCGGGCGGCGCTCTCCTCGGCCCAGGCGAGCACGGCGGCGATGTCCGTCCCGTACTTGCGGGTCAGCCCTGTCAGCGCGGCCCGCCGTTCCTCGACGGCGGCCAGCCGCAGCGGGTCGGCGTCCAGGTCGTCCGCGTATCCGGCGAGTTCGCCTGCCACGTCGCCGAGGAGGATGGAGATCTCGCCCATCCGGTCGGCGAGCGACGCCAGCGCCTGGTCGTGGGCGCGCACGGCGTCCAGCGCGCGCCCCGCGCCGGCGACCAGGGTGGTCGCGTCGACGGCCTCCAGGTCCTCCGGATTGCCGGCGAGCGCGGCGTGGGCGGCGGAGGCGGCGGAGGCCAGTGCCTCCGCGTGGCCGAGCCGCTCCGCCTCGGCGGCCAGCTCGACGTCCTCGCCGGGCCGCGGTTCGACGGCGGCGATCTCGTCGAGCCCGAACCGCAGCAGGTCGGCCTCCTGGGCCCGCTCGCGGGCACGGGTGGTCAGCTCCTCCACCTCGGCCGACACCGCACGCAGCCGCCGGTAGGCGGCGGCGTACCCGGTGAGCGGGTCCGAGACGGCGGCGCCCGCGTAACGGTCGAGCGCCTCGCGCTGGCGGGCGGCCCGCAGCAGGCCCTGCTGGTCGGTCTGGCCGTGCACGGCGACGAGGTCGTCCGCCAGCTCCGACAGCACGCCCACCGGCACGGACCGGCCGCCGAGGTGGGCGCGCGAGCGCCCCTCGGCCGAGACGGTCCGGCTGACGAGCAGGGTGCCGTCCTCGAGCTCCGCCCCGGCCTCCTCGGCGCGCAGCGCGGCCGGCGAGCCGGCGGACACCCTGACCCGCCCCTCCACCACCGCGGCCTTCGCGCCGATCCGCACCAGGGCCGGGTCCGCCCGTCCGCCGAGCAGCAGCCCGAGGCTGGTGACGACCATCGTCTTGCCCGCGCCGGTCTCGCCGGTCACCGCGGTGAACCCGGGCGACAGCTCGACCACCGCGTCGTCGATGACTCCGAGCGACCGTATCCGCATCTCCTCCAACACGGACACGACCTTACGAGGTCGAAGGGCCGCAGCGCGACGGACCCCGGCCCTGCGTTCACTCTCCCGAGGGGACCTGTGCCGCTCTCAGTGCGGCGCGCCCCGCCAACCCGACACCGGGAGGGCGAACTTGGCGACCAGGCGGTCCGTGAACGACGCGTGGTGCAGCCGCGCCAGGCGCACCGGCACGGCGCCCCGTCTCACCACCACCCGCGCACCGGACGGCAGCTCCACCGTCCGGCGGCCGTCGCACCACAGCACCCCGTGCGGCGTGTGCGGCTGCACCTCCACGGCCAGCGTGGACGTGGGCGAGGTCACCAGAGGCTTGGCGAAGAGTGCGTGCGCGCTGATCGGCACCATCAGCAGCGCCTCGACCTCGGGCCACACCACGGGCCCCCCGGCGGAGAACGCGTACGCCGTCGAACCGGTCGGTGTGGCGCAGACGATGCCGTCGCAGCCGAATCCGGTCACCGGGCGGCCGTCGATCTCCAGCACGACCTCCAGTATGCGCTCCGGCGACACCTTCTGGACGGCCGCTTCGTTCAGCGCCCAGTCACGGTGCACGATGTCGCCGTTGCTGTGCACGACCACGTCGAGGGTCATCCGCTCCTCGACCTCGTAGGCACGGCTGACGACCCGGTCGACGACCTTGTCGAGGTCGTCGCGCTCGGCCTCCGCGAGGAAGCCGACCCGCCCCAGGTTGACGCCGAGCATCGGCACCCCGGACGCGCGGGCGAACTCGGCGCCGCGCAGCAGCGTCCCGTCGCCGCCGAGGACGATCAGCAGCTCGCAGCCGTCGAGCACCTCCGGCGTCGCGTCCGGCACGGTCTCGACCGCCGCGGGCAGCGGCAGGTCCACCGCCTCCGCCTCCAGCACGCGCACGCCCAGGCCGCTGCGCAGCAGCCCCTCGACGACGCGTTCGGCGCTGCGGATCGCCGCGGGGCGTCCGGTATGGGCGAGCAGGAAGACGGTGCGCGCCGCTGTCGCCGCTGCCGTTGCTGTGGTTGCTGCTGTCTCGGTCAACGAGGTCCCTCCGCCACTGCGCGGTCGACGTCCGCGGGGTCGAGTCCGGGCGCACCCGCCCGGAGCCACAGAAAGTATTCGACGTTGCCTGAGGGGCCGGGCAGCGGGCTCGCGGTGACCCCGCGCACCCCCAGGCCGAGCTCCGCGGCCCGGCCCGCCACGGCCTTGACGGCGTCGGCCCGCAGCTCGGGGCTGCGGACCACGCCACCGCTCCCGAGGCGCTCCTTGCCCACCTCGAACTGGGGCTTCACCATCAGCACGAGGTCCGCGTCCGGCGCCGAGCAGCGCACCATCGCCGGGAGCACCAGGCCGAGCGGGATGAAGGACAGATCGCCCACCACCAGGTCCACCGGCACCCCGTCGATCGTCTCCAGCGTCATCTCACGCACGTTGGTACGGTCCTTGACGGTCACGCGTTCATCGCTCCGGAGCGACCAGGCGAGCTGCCCGTAGCCGACGTCGACGGCGACCACATGGGCGGCACCGGCGCGCAGCAGCACATCGGTGAAGCCCCCGGTCGAGGCGCCCGCGTCCAGGGCGCGGCGTCCCGTCACCTCCAGGCCCAGCGGCACGAAGGCGGCGAGGGCGCCGGCGAGCTTGTGCCCGCCGCGGGAGACGTAGTCGGGGTCGCCGTCGTCGGCTGCGACCACGACCGCGGCGCTCGTCTCGACCTGGGTGGCGGACTTCGTCGCGGTGTTGCCGCCGACGGTGACGCGGCCCGCGGCGATCAACTGGGCAGCGTGCTCCCGCGAGCGCGCCAGTTTGCGGCGTACCAGCTCGGCGTCGAGGCGGCGGCGGGCGACTCCTGCCACGGTGGGTTCAGCTCCTGTGGTCGTGCGACGGGTGCGGGGGCCGCGGACCCTGACGGGTGTCGAGCGCGGTCAGCGCGTCCCGCAGGCCCCGGTGTACATCCTCGTACACCTCGGTGTGACCGTCGGCGGCGAGGTGGTCGACATCGGCGAGCCGCTCCAGCAGCGCGTCGACCTCGGCGTGGTGCGTGGGCACCCTGCCGACGCCCAGCGGCGCCGGCCCGGCGGGATCGTGCGCGGCCCCCGCGTCCTCCGCGCCGGCCGCCGCCCCGGTCCCCGCCGTCTGTCCCGGCAGCACATCGTCGCTCATGCCCAGACGCTACCGCGAACCCCTGCGGTACCGTCGGTCACGATGGCCACGACGCAGGAGTGCCGCAGCGCACTCGACACCCTCTCCGGCAATCTGGCGAAGGCGAACGGCGACGTCCGCGCGGCGACGGCGCTGAACCGCTCCCTGAGCTGCCACGTCACCGACCTGGACACCACGTTCGCCGGCCGGCTCCACCACGGCCGGATCGATGTCACCGACACCCACGACGGACCGCCCCGCGACAAGGCGGAGATCCGCCTGGCGATGACCGGCGACGACCTGGTGGCCCTGGTCGCCGGGGAACTGAACTTCGCCAAGGCCTGGGCCGGTGGCCGGGTCCGGCTGGAGGCCGGCTTCCGCGATCTGCTGAAGCTGCGCTCCCTGCTCTGACCGGCCGCGCCGCGCCGCGTCCGCTCAGCGTGCGGCGGCCGGCCGGGGCGCCCGCTCACGGGCGAACGGCACCACCAGGGGGGTGCCCGACTCCGGGTCCTCGATGATCCGGCTGCGGACCCGGAAGACCTCCTCGACCAGCTCGGCGGTCACCACGTCCGCGGGCGCGCCCTCGGCCACGACCTCGCCCTCGCGCAGCGCGACGAGATGGGTGGCGTACCGCGCGGCCTGGTTGAGGTCGTGCAGCACGGCGACCAGCGTGCGGCCCTGCGACTCGTGGAGTTCGGCGCAGAGGTCGAGCACCTCCAGCTGGTGCTGGATGTCGAGGAAGGTCGTCGGCTCGTCGAGCAGCAGCAGCGGTGTCTGCTGCGCCAGCGCCATCGCGATCCACACCCGCTGGCGCTGCCCGCCGGACAGCTCGTCGACGTACCGGTCGCCGAGCGCCTCGACGCCCGTGGCGGCCATCGACTCCTGCACGATCCGCTCGTCCTCGGGCGACCACTGCCGCAGCAGGCCCTGGTGCGGGTACCGGCCGCGGCCGACGAGGTCGGCCACGGTGATGCCGTCCGGCGCGATGGACGACTGGGGCAGCAGGCCGAGCGTCCGGGCGACCTTCTTGGCGGGCAGCGAGTGGATCGACCGGCCGTCGAGCAGGACCCGGCCGACGGACGGCTTGAGCATCCGGGACAGGGCGCGCAGCAGCGTGGACTTCCCGCAGGCGTTCGGCCCGACGATGACCGTGAAGGAGTTGTCGGGGATCTCCACCGAGAGGTTCTCGGCGATCACCCGCTGGTCGTAGGCGAGGGTGACCTCTTCGGCGGTGAGGCGCTGCATGCTGGTCGTACTCCTGGGGTGCCGTGGCGGGGTCGGGGCGTTCGGGTCCTTGCGGGCGGTCATATCCGGCCGGCCCTGCGTTCGGTGACGAGCAGCCAGAGCAGGTAGCAGCCGCCGAGCACCCCGGTCACCACGCCCACGGGCAGCTGGCGGCCGGGGAAGGCGGCGGTGGCGACCCAGTCGGCGACGAGGAGCAGGGCCGCGCCCATGACGGATGCGGCGACGAGGTTCGGACCGGGCGAGCGGGTCAGCCTGCGTGCCAGCTGCGGGGCGCTGAGGGCGACGAAGGCGATCGGCCCGGCGGCCGCGGTGGCCACGGCGATGAACAGCACGCCGCACGTCATCAGCACGATCCGGGTGCGTTCGACGGGCACCCCCAGGGCGTACGCCGAGTCGTCGCCCATCTCCAGCATCCGCAGCGGCCGGCCGTGGGCGAAGACCACCGGCATGAGCACCGCGCACATGATCGCCAGCGGGCCGACCTGGGCCCAGTCGCGTCCGTCGAGGGAGCCGGTCATCCACAGGGTGGCCCGGGTCGCGTCGACGAGGTTGGCCTTGGTGATCAGGAAGTGGATGACCGCGGTCAGGACGGCGGCGACCCCGATGCCCACGAGGACCAGCCGGAAACCCTGCACACCGCGCTTCCACGCGAGGGCGTAGACGAGGACCCCGGTCAGCAGACCGCCGAGCACGGCACCGGCCGACACCGCGAGGGTGCCGCCGCCGAAGAGCACGATCACCGTGAGCGCGCCGACGGTGGAGCCGTGGCCGAAGCCGATGACGTCGGGGCTGCCGAGCGGATTGCGGGACAGGGACTGGAAGATCGCCCCGCTGAGCGCGAGACAGGCGCCGACGAGGACGGCCACCAGGGCCCGCGGCAGCCGCAGGTCGTGGACGATGAACTCCTGCGCGACGGACCCGTTGCCGAGAAGGGTCGAGACGACGTCGCCGAAGGACATGGGGAAGTCCCCCGTCCCGATGAGGACGACAGCAGCCGCGAACGCGGCGACGGCCAGCAGCACGCAGACGAGCGCCGCCCGCGGGTCCACCCGGAAGGAGAGGCCGCCGGGGGTGCGGACGGCGCGCGGTGTCCCCGTGGGCGAGGGCCGCGCGGCGGACGCCTTCCCGGCCGGGGCGGCGGCCTGTTCGGCGGTGGTGTGCGGGGCCGTCACAGCTGGGCCATCCTCTTGCGGCGTACGAGTTGGATGAAGACCGGCCCGCCGATGACCGCGGTCACGATGCCGACCTGGAGCTCGGAGGGACGGGTGACGATCCGGCCGACCACGTCCGCGCCGAGCAGCAGGACGGGGGCGAGGACCGCGCAGTACGGGAGGATCCAGCGCATGTCGGGCCCGGTGAACGAGCGCACCACGTGCGGGATCATCAGGCCCACGAAGACGATCGGCCCGCAGGCGGCGGTCGCGGCCCCGCACAGCAGGGTGACGGCGATCATGGCGAGGACGCGGGTGCGGTTGAGGTGGGCGCCGAGCGCGCGGGCCGTGTCGTCCCCCATCTCCATCGCGTTCAGCGGCCGCGCCAGCAGCAGCGAGAGCAGCAGCCCGAGGGCGATGAAGGGGACCACCTTGGTGATCGTCTCCATGCTCGCCGAGGACAGCGAGCCCACCGTCCAGAACCGCAGACGCTCCAGCGCGGCGGCGTCCAGCAACTGCACGGCGTTGATGTACCCGTACAGCGCGGCGCTCGCGGCCGTGCCGGCGAGCGCGAGGCGGACGGGGGTGGCGCTGCGGCTGCCGCCGAGCACGTACACGGCCGCCGAGACGAGCGCGGCGCCGAGGAAGGCGAACCAGACGTAGCCGGCGAGCGAGGTGACCCCGAAGAAACTGATGGCACTGACGACGGCCGCCGCGGCACCCGCGTTGATGCCCAGCAGGCCGGGTTCGGCGAGCGGGTTGCGGGTCAGCGCCTGCATCACCGCCCCCGACAGGCCGAGCGCCGCGCCGACGAGCAGGCCGAGGAGTGTCCGGGGCACCCGCAGGTCACGGATGACGACGTCGTTGCCGGTACCGGTGTTGTGGAACAGTCCGTCCCACACCTCGGAGACCGGCACCGGCTTGGCCCCGACGGCGATGCTCGCCACGCAGACCAGCAGCAGGACGCCGACGGCCCCCAGCAGCCCCAGCGCACGCAGGGCGTGACGCCGGGGCGCCGGGGCGGCGGATATCGGCTCCGCGCTCTGTTTCGAAGGACTTTCGACCACCACGCGGTTAGGTTAACCTAACCTGCCCGGGACGCCGATTCCCGGCCCCGGCCGGACGTCCCGCTCACAGCCCCAGCCTGGCCAGCACCTTCGCCGCGTCGAGATCGCAGACACCGTCGCCGGCGTGGGACCAGGCCGCCCCGCACAGCGCCCGCAGACCGTCCATCGGCCCGCCGTCGCCGCCGCCCTCCAGCACCAGCTCACCGCCGCGCACCGCCGCCCGCCAGTCCCCGCAGCGGAACTCCCCCTCCACCGGCGTCACTTCGGGCTGCGGCACGAGCAGGCCGCGCAGGTCCGCGTCCACGTACACCGGCCGGTGGCGCGGTTCGGCCGCCAGCAGCCGGGCCGCGTCCGTCACCCCGGTGAGGACGAGCAGCGAGTCCACGTCCCCGTTGAACGCGCCCTCGATGTCCGTGTCCAGCCGGTCGCCCACGACCAGCGGCCGCTCCGCGCCCGTCCGCAGGATCGTCTCCCGGTGCATCGGCGGCAGCGGCTTGCCCGCGACCTGCGGCTCGGCCCCCGTCGCGATCCGGACGACCTCGACCGCGGCACCGTTGCCCGGCGCGATCCCCCGGGCACCCGGAATCGTCAGGTCCGTGTTGGAGGCGAACCACGGCACGCCGCGCGCGATCGCGTAGCAGGCCTCGGCGAACCGGCCCCAGGCCAGGTCGGGACCGCCGTAGCCCTGCACCACGGCGACCGGCTCGTCCTGAGCCGACTCCACCGGCACCAGCCCGCGTTCGCGCAGCGCGACCCGCAGCCCCTCACCGCCGACGACCAGCACCCGCGACCCCTCCGGCACCTGCTCGGAGATCAGCCGGGCCACGGCCTGCGCGGAGGTGATGACGTCCTCGGCCACGGCAGGGACGCCGAGCTCGGTCAGGTGCCCGGCCACGCTCTGCGGGGTGCGCAGCGCGTTGTTCGTCACGTAGGCCAGGTGCATCCCCTGCCCGCGGGCCGTGGCGAGCGACGTCACCGCGTGCGCGATCGCCTCCCCGCCCGCGTAGACGACACCGTCCAGGTCGAGCAGGGCCGTGTCGTACGCCTCGGCCAATGCGGTCGTGCTGCCGCCCGGCATGGTCCTGCCCCGCTGGCTCATCGGTGTCCGCTCCTCGTCGTCCGTCGGGTCCACTCCCCGATCATCGCTCATCGTCCCCACGCGCATACGATGCCCTGATGAACACCGACGGTCCTGCGGCCAATGGCGGCCTGCACCTGATCCCGTTCCGCGGACTGCGCTACGTCCCCGAGCGGGTGGGCAGCCTCGCCGCCGTGACCTCACCGCCGTACGACGTGGTCGTCCGTCCCGACGGCCTGCACCACCTCGAATCGGCGGACCCGCACAACATCGTGCGGCTCATCCTGCCGCAGGCCGCCACCCCCGACGCCCGGCACCGGCAGGCGGCCGACACCCTCGGCCAGTGGCTCGCGGAGGGTGTCCTCGCGCCCGACCCGGTACCGGCGCTGTACGTCTACGAACAGCGCCGCGACGACCTCCTGCAGCGCGGGATCATCGGCGCACTCGCCCTGTCCGAGCCGTCCGACGGTGTCGTGCTCCCCCACGAGGGGGTGATGCCGGACGTCGTCGCCGACCGCGCGGCCCTGATGCGCAGCACCGCCGCCAACCTCGAACCGCTGCTCCTCACCTACCGCGGCGACGCCGTCCCCGGCGCGGCGACGACCGCCGTCGAACGTGCCGCCGGGCGCCCGCCGCTCCTCTCCACCACCACCGAGGACGGCTTCCACCACCGGCTCTGGGCGGTCACCGACCCGGCCGAACTGGAGGCGGTCCGCGCCGACCTGAGCAGGCATCAGGCACTGATCGCCGACGGGCACCACCGGTGGGCCACCTACCTCCGGCTGCGCGCCGAACACCCGGAGCCCGGCCCCTGGGACTACGGCCTCGTCCTGCTGATCGACACGGCCCCGAACCGCTGCTCCTCACCTACCGCGGCGACGCCGTCCCCGGCGCGGCGACGACCGCCGTCGAACGTGCCGCCGGGCGCCCGCCGCTCCTCTCCACCACCACCGAGGACGGCTTCCACCACCGGCTCTGGGCGGTCACCGACCCGGCCGAACTGGAGGCGGTCCGCGCCGACCTGAGCAGGCATCAGGCACTGATCGCCGACGGGCACCACCGGTGGGCCACCTACCTCCGGCTGCGCGCCGAACACCCGGAGCCCGGCCCCTGGGACTACGGCCTCGTCCTGCTGATCGACACGGCCCRCCACCCCCTCCAGGTACGCGCCATCCACCGGCTCGTCCGCGGCCTCCCTCTCGCCGACGCCCTCGCCGCGCTCGACGGCCCGTTCCGGGTCCGCGCCCTCGGCACGGACCTCGCGGGAGCTCTCGACGACCTGGCGGAGGCGGCGGCCGGATCCAACGCGTTCCTTCTCGCCGGCGACGGCCGCTTCCACCTCGCCGACCGGCCGGACGCCGCGCTGCTCGCCGCCACCGTGCCGCAGGAGCCGCCGGCCGCGTGGCGGTCGCTGGACGCCACCGTGCTCCACTCGACGATCCTGGACCACCTGTGGCATGTCCCGGACGGCCCGGAGCACATCGCCTACCTCCACGACACCGAGGCGGCGGTCACCCAGGCCGAACGCAGCGGCGGTACGGCGGTGCTGATGCACCCGGTGCGGGAGGAGGTCGTGCGGGACCTGGCCCGCGAGGGCGTCACGATGCCCCGCAAGTCGACGTCGTTCGGCCCGAAGCCGGCCACGGGTCTCGTACTGCGCAGCCTGTCCCTCGGCTGACACCGGTCCGGTGCCGAAGCGCACCGGACCGTCCGCCCCACCCGGCCCGCGACGCGCAGACACACAGAACGCACAGAACGCACGAGGGCGGTACCCCGGATCGGGGTACCGCCCTCGTGTGTGCCGCGCTCCGCCCTACTCGGCGGACTTGGCGGGGGCGTCGTCGTCGCCGGACGGCTCGTCCGTGAGGTCCGCGTCAGCGGAGGCGGCGCCGTCGTGCTCCGCGTCGTCGTCCTCGGCGTCGTCGTCCTCGGCGTCGTCGTCCTCGGCGTCCTGGTGGCGGGCGCCGAGGTCGTGGTGGTCGTCCTCGTCGCTGTCGTCCATGGCGTCGGTGAACTCCACGCCGTCCATCTCCGCGAGACGGTCGGACGCGTCGGTCGCGCCGTCCTTGTCGGCCTCCAGCGCCTTGGCGAACCACTCCCGCGCCTCGTCCTCGCGGCCCGCGGCCAGCAGCGCGTCGGCGTAGGCGTACCGGAGCCTGGCCGTCCACGGCTGAACGGAACTCGAGGCGAGCTCGGGGCTCTGCAGGGTCACGATGGCGGCTTCCAGCTGCCCCATGTCCCGGCGGGCCCCGGCGGCGACGAGCCGCATCTCGACCTGGCCGGCCTTGTCCAGCTTCTGCACCTCGGCCTCACCGGCCATGGCCAGCGCACGCTCCGGACGTCCCAGCCCGCGCTCGCAGTCGGCCATCACGGGCCAGAGCTCCACGGACCCGGTCATCCGCCGCGCGGCACGGAACTCGGCGAGCGCTTCGGAGTACTTCTGCGTGGCGTACGCGGCGAAGCCGGCCGCCTCGCGCACCGCGGCGACGCGGGACGCGAGCCGCAGGGCCACCCTGGAGTAGGCGTAGGCCTGCTCGGGGTCCTCGTCGATCAGGTTGGCGACCATGACGAGGTTGCGCGCGACGTCCTCGGCGAGGCCCTTCGGCAGGCTCTGGAGCTCCTGGCGCACGTCCTTGTCGATCTCGTCACCGGTGACGTCGTCCGGGATGGGCAGCCGCTTGATCGGCTCGCGGTCGGGGCGCTCGCGCTCGTCACGGCGCCCGTAGCCGCCGCCACCGGAGCGGTCGTCACGGCGCGGGCCGCCGCGGAAGCCGCCACGGTCGTCGCGTCCGCCACGGAAGCCGCCACGCTCGTCGTCGCGGCGCCCGTAGCCGCCGCCACCGCCCTGACCGCCGCGGTCGTCACGACGGGGACCGCGGTCGCGGTCGTCGCGTCCGCCACGGAAACCGCCGCGCTCGTCGTCACGGCGCGCGTAGCCGCCGCCACCGCCGGGACGCCCGCCGCGGTCGTCGTCGCGGCGGGGGCCGCGGTCACGGTCGTCGCGGGGGAAGCGTCCACCTCGGTCGTCGTCACGGCGGAAGCCGCCGCCACCCTGGCCACCACGGTCGTCGCGACGGAACCCACCGCCGCCGCCCTGGCCACCGCGGTCGTCGCGACGGAACCCACCGCCGCCACCCTGGCCACCACGGTCGTCACGACGGAACCCACCGCCACCACCCTGGCCACCACGGTCGTCACGACGGAACCCACCGCCACCACCCTGGCCACCACGGTCGTCGCGGCCGCCGTAGCCGCCGGCGGGACGCGAACCGTAGCCGCCGCCACCACCGGGACGCCCGCCCCGGTCGTCACGCGGGCGGTAGCCCCCACGGTCGTCCTCACGACGAGGACCGCGGTCACGGTCGTCACGGGGGAAGCGTCCACCCCGG
Source organism: Streptomyces sp. T39 (assembly GCF_008042045.1). Taxonomy (GTDB): domain Bacteria; phylum Actinomycetota; class Actinomycetes; order Streptomycetales; family Streptomycetaceae; genus Streptomyces. The sequence goes on along the minus strand of NZ_RDBP01000037.1, from coordinate 542,325 downwards.
TCGTCGTCACGGCGGGGGCCGCGGTCACGGTCGTCGCGGGGGCCGCGGTAGCCACCACGGTCGTCGTCACGGCGGAAGCCGCCGCCGCCACCCTGGCCACCACGGTCGTCACGACGGAACCCACCGCCACCACCCTGGCCACCACGGTCATCGCGACGGAACCCACCGCCACCACCCTGGCCACCACGGTCRTCRCGACGGAACCCACCGCCACCACCCTGGCCACCACGGTCRTCRCGACGGAACCCACCGCCACCACCCTGGCCACCACGGTCGTCACGACGGAACCCACCGCCACCACCCTGGCCACCACGGTCATCGCGGCCGCCGTAGCCGCCGGCGGGACGCGAACCGTAGCCGCCGCCACCACCGGGACGCCCGCCCCGGTCGTCACGCGGGCGGTAGCCCCCACGGTCGTCCTCACGACGAGGACCGCGGTCACGGTCGTCACGACTCCCGGCACCGCCGGGCCGGCCACCGCGATCGTCACGGGGGCCGCGGTAACCACCGCGGTCGCCCCGGTCGTTGTCACGACGGGGTCCACGGTCACGATCGTCACGACCGCCGCGGAATCCGCCCCCGTCACCACCGTCCCTACGACGCGGCTCGCGGTCCGGACGGTCGTCGGAAGAGTTGGGGGACATCGGCGTGACTCCTGTCATCGGGTACCACAGACATTCTCGCGCAGTCGTCCAACGGACGCGCTGCGGCAAAACATTCGGCAAAACAAAAAGGACCCTTGGTCCAGCGTKMACGCTGGACCAAGGGTCCTTGAAAGATTGTTCGGCGGCGTCCTACTCTCCCACAGGGTCCCCCCTGCAGTACCATCGGCGCTGAAAGGCTTAGCTTCCGGGTTCGGAATGTAACCGGGCGTTTCCCTAACGCTATGACCACCGAAACTCTATCGGGCCGCCCCGCAACAGCGGGGCATCGGCACTTAGCGAACAAGCACACTCTTCAGTTAAGCAAAGTGGAACTGGTTCAACCGGTGCGACTGTTCGCAACCCGGGAACCACACAGTGGACGCGAGCAAATGAGGTCAAGCCCTCGGCCTATTAGTACCGGTCAACTCCACCAGTTACCTGGCTTCCATATCCGGCCTATCAACCCAGTCGTCTACTGGGAGCCTTACCCTCTCAAGGAGGTGGGAGTCCTCATCTCGAAGCAGGCTTCCCGCTTAGATGCTTTCAGCGGTTATCCTTTCCGAACGTAGCCAACCAGCCATGCCCTTGGCAGGACAACTGGCACACCAGAGGTTCGTCCGTCCCGGTCCTCTCGTACTAGGGACAGCCCTTCTCAAGACTCCTACGCGCACAGCGGATAGGGACCGAACTGTCTCCAGGATCAAACTCTCCATGAATGTCTACCGGTAATCCGGTTGAACACCACTTAGAGCGGAACGGTCGGGCGGAATAAGCCCCACCGTTCACAGCGTCCTCGCTGTGTCGCCTGCCCGCACCCTCACAAGGAGGACCGGACAGGTCTTTTTCAAAGGAACCTCGACCATCCGAACCGGATGGACGGGGTATCAACATATCTGGCGTTGATTTTTGGCACGCTGTTGAGTTCTCAAGGAACGGACGCTTCCTTTGTACTCACCCTCTCGGGCTTTCCTCCGGGCGCTTCCCTTCGGTCTTGTGTCTCCGACTCTATCAGATCTTTCCGACCCGATTTCCTCGGTGCTTTCCGGGCTTTTCGGCCCTTCCGGCGGTTCCGACTCTATCAGACTCTTTCGGGCCCGATTCCCGGTCGGCGGGAATGCTTTCGGGAATTCGCTTTCGCGTTTCCCTTCGGCGTGGTCACTACGCTAGCGGATTTCCCCGGCGTCTCATAATCGAGGCTTTCCGGATGAATTTCGGCATGCCGAAATCGCACCCGTCCGGGTTCGTCGTGAGTAGTGGATGGCCGCCTCAGGGCTGCTGAACAGCAGGCCCCGGTCAAGCGGCTCGGGATACATTAGGGGCCCCGCCCGGCCGAGTCAAGCCGGGCGTCGGCGCGGCGTGCGGGCCCCGCAGGGGCCGGCCGTGGGGTCGCCGTCGTCCGAAGGAGCCAAGTACGGGAAGGCCCCTTCCCCTCGCACGCCGGTGCGCTCCGCGTTGCGTTCCTGATCAGGGTGCGGGGCGGTGCCGGGCCGCGGGGGCGGCGGGGCGGCCGGGCCGGCGCAGACGCCCCGCCCGTGGACGCCGCGGTCGACATCGAGTGCCGTGTCGAACAGCGGCGGGCCTTTGGCCGGTTCCTTGTGGTCCCGGGCCGGAAGTCGCCGTGTCCGGGCGAGGGCCGGGCAGGGCGTCCTCAGGCTCCGGCCGGCGGCTTGGCCCTCGGGCTCAGGCGGTACGCCGAGACGGTCGGATCACCGGCGAGGTAGAAGCGGTGCTGCCAGTCATGGGCTCTGCTCACCCCCACCCGAGGACCGACCCGGACGAGCTCGGCAGGTACGGGCTCGCCCTCGGACAAGGTGACCGAGGCGCCTGTCAGCAGCTCCGTGCCGTCGTGCTCCGCCGTGATGCCGAGCGCCCGGCAGAGATTCCCGGGGCCCCGCGCGAGACGCGGACCGGCGACCTCCGCCCCGCGCCGCTTGCGTGCGAGGTCCTCTCCCGCGACGACCCTGCCGGCCCGGAGGAGAACAGCGGAGGCGATGCCGTCCGTCCCGGTGACGACGTTGGCGCACCAGTGGAGGCCGTGCGACCTGTACACGTACAGCCGTCCTGCCGGCCCGAACATGGCGGCGTTCCGGGGTGTCCGGCCGCGGTAGGCGTGCGAGGCGGGGTCCGCCGTACCGGAGTAGGCCTCGGTCTCCGTGATCGTGATGCTCACGGTTCCGTCGGAGGTCTCGTGGGTGAGAACGGCACCCAGCAGTCTGGGGGCGACTTCTTCCGCCGGGTGAGCGAGTTTCGCGACGTTCATGCGCCGGATGCCGCCTCCCCCGCGTATGCCCCGGCCTCGGTGCGGCGCGGGGCGATCGGGCGGTCCTCGGTCCGGCGGACGCGGGTGCACCCCGGGAGGCGGGGGGCGGCGCCGGGGACCGGGCGGTCGAAGAACGAGCGGGGCAGCGGCGTACGGTCGGGGCTCTCGGTCATCGGGCCGAGCGTACCGGGGAACCGACCGCGGTTTCCGGGCGTATGTATCGGGCGTACGCAGGGAACCCGTCCCGACGGCCGACCGGCCGGCGGGGGCGGCCGTACCCGTGCGACCCGTAGCGCAAGAGAAGGAGTGGACATGGGCTTCAAGAAGCTGCTCGCGAGCCTGGGTGCCGGCGGTGCCTCCGTGGAGACGGTGCTGTCCGAGGAGAACGTGGTGCCGGGCGGTGTCGTCCAGGGTGAGGTGCGCATCCAGGGCGGTTCCGTGGACCAGCAGATCGAGGGCCTGTCCGTCGGCCTGCAGGCCCGTGTCGAGGTCGAGGGCGGTGACCACGAGGTCAAGCAGGACATCGAGTTCACCAAGGTGCGCCTGGGCGGGGCGTTCGAGGTCAAGGCCGGCGCGGTGCACGTGGTGCCGTTCGGGCTGGAGATCCCCTGGGAGACGCCCGTGACGACGATCGCCGGTCAGCGCCTGCACGGGATGGACATCGGGGTGACCACCGAGCTGGAGATCGCCCGCGCGGTCGACTCGGGCGACCTCGATCCGATCAACGTGCACCCGCTGCCGGCGCAGCAGGCGATCCTCGACTCGTTCGTGCAGCTGGGCTTCCGCTTCAAGAGCGCGGACATGGAGCGCGGGCACATCCGGGGGACGCGGCAGAAGCTGCCGTTCTACCAGGAGATCGAGTTCCTGCCGCCGCAGCAGTTCCGTGGGCTCAACCAGGTCGAGCTGACGTTCGTCGCGGACGAGCGCGAGATGGACGTCATCCTGGAGATGGACAAGAAGCCGGGCCTCTTCAGCGAGGGCAGCGACTCGTACAAGGCGTTCCGGGTGGGTCACCACGACTTCGCGTCGACGGACTGGGCCGCCTATCTGAACCAGTGGCTCGCCGACGTCGGCGGTCGCCGCAACTGGCTCTGAGCCGGAGCCCGAGGCCGCATGCTGATCCGCCGGGGACGGCGGGACCGCCTTTAGGCTCGGAGCCGAAGGCCCACTGGTACAGCCGATTCGGAGGTTTTGACGTGACCGAGCAGAAGCGGGCGCCCCTTCCGCACGACTTCCATCCGCCGGTGCCGTCGTTCACCGTGGTGAGCGAGGACATCGAGCCGGGGTCCGTGCTGAAGGACGCCCAGGTGCACGCGGAGGGCAACACCTCGCCGCAGCTGCGCTGGGAGGGTTTCCCGGAGGGGACCAAGAGCTTCGCCGTGACGTGCTTCGACCCGGACGCGCCGACGGGCAGCGGCTTCTGGCACTGGGTGCTCTTCGACATCCCGGTGTCGGTGACGGAGCTGCCGGCCGGTGCGGGGGGCGGCTCGTTCACGGGCCTGCCCGCCGGGGCGGTCCATGCCCGCAACGACTACGGGTCCAAGGACTTCGGCGGTGCGGCTCCCCCGCCCGGGGAGGACCACCGCTACGTCTTCACCGTGTACGCGGTGGACACCGAGAAGCTGGGTCCGGATGCGGACACCCCTCCGGCGGCCGTCGGTTTCAACCTGCGTTTCCACACGCTCGGGCGTGCGCAGCTGATCGCGCATTACGCGAGCCCTTCCGGAAGCTGAGCGGGTGTGCGCGGCGGGAAGCGGGTCGTGACCTGATCGCGTGAGCCGATTGTTCGTTTTCCGTTTGCCCTGCCCTGGTTCTGGAGAGATCAGGGCAGGGCAGTTTTGTTGCCAGGGGCCGGGGTTCGTCTCACCGGCAGGCACAGATATTGCGTTGTCCATCCCGGCGCGCCCGGCCAGAGTTGTTGCGAGTCCGAGCCCGCCGACGGGGCCGGGCCGGCGAACGGGAGGTGGGCAGAATGCGGCACACACTGGTGCTGAACGCGAGCTTCGAGCCGTTGTCGACGGTGTCGCTGAACCGTGCCGTGGTGCTGGTTCTGCAGGACAAGGCCGTGGTCGAGCAGTCCCACCCCGCGCTCCGTGTCCGTGCGGCCGCCGTGGAGCTTCCGGTGCCACGGGTGATCAGGCTCTGCCGGTACGTACGGGTGCCGTTCCGAAGACAGGCACCCTGGTCGCGGCGGGGTGTGCTGGTCAGGGACCAGCACCGGTGCGCCTACTGCGGCCGGCGCGCGTCGACGGTGGACCACGTCGTGCCGAAGTCGCGCGGTGGTGCCGACTCCTGGCTGAACACGGTGGCGTCGTGCGCCGAGGACAACCACCGCAAGGCGGACCGGACGCCGGAGCAGGCCGGGATGCCGCTGCTGCACCAGCCGTTCGTGCCCTCCCCCGCGGAGGCGATGCTGCTCGGTCTGCGGTCGGGTGAGCGGGACGCGCTGCCCGACTGGCTGGTGGCGTCGCCCGCCGCGTAGCGTCGGCGCACAGGCACCGGAGCCCGTCCCCGTGACCGATGCGGGGGCGGGCTCCGGTGCCCGGGCGGGTCCTACCGCAGGACGAGCTGGACGATCGCGAAGATGCCCACGACGACGATGAAGACGCGCAGGGCGAGCGGGGGGAGCCTGCGGCCGATCTTCGCGCCCAGCTGTCCGCCGATGGCCGAGCCGACGGCGATGAGGAGGACTGCGGTCCAGTCGAAGTCGGCGACGAAGAGGAAGAACAGGGCCGCGATGGTGTTCACGATCGCCGCGAGGACGTTCTTCACCGCGTTGAGGCGCTGAAGGGTGTCGTCGAGCAGCATGCCCATCAGGGAGAGGTAGATGATCCCCTGTGCGGCGGTGAAGTAGCCGCCGTAGACGCTGGCGAGGAGGAGTCCGCCGAAGAGGACGGGGCCGCCGTCGGCCCTGGTGACGGTGCCGGTGCGCTCGCGTCGGCGCTGGACGGCGGCGGAGATCCGGGGCTGGAGGACGACCAGGACCAGCGCGAGGGCGACGAGGACGGGGACGATGGTCTCGAACGCCCTCGGGGGCAGCATCAGCAGCAGGACCGCCCCGCCGAGGCCGCCGATGGCGGAGGCGACGCCGAGGCGCAGGATCAGGGGGCGCTGGCCCTTGAGCTCCTCGCGGTAGCCGATGGCGCCGCTGATGGAGCCGGGGATCAGTCCGAGGGCGTTGGAGACGGTCGCGGTCACGGGCGGCAGCCCGGTGGCGAGCAGGACCGGGAACGTGATCAGTGTTCCCGAGCCGACGATGGTGTTGATGGTGCCTGCGCCGATTCCGGCGGCGAAGACCGCCAGTAGCTCCCAGATGGACATGCCATGCCCTCCGCACTCGGTGAGACGCCTCCCCGCCCTGAAGGTCGAGGGGCCTCACCGATCATGCACGAGGGGTCGGGGGCTCAGTCGATGGGGGGCTGCTCCCGGCGGTCGGCGGTGCCGCCGGTCTGCTTGGGCACGCCGCCTCCGCCGCCGCCCATGCCGGCCATGGGGTTGAAGTTGCCCATGGCGCCGCTGAGTCCCTTGAGGGCGTCGCCGATCTCGCTGGGGACGATCCAGAGCTTGTTGGCGTCGCCCTCGGCGATCTTCGGGAGCATCTGGAGGTACTGGTAGGCGAGCAGCTTCTGGTCCGCGTCGCCGGCGTGGATGGACTCGAAGACCGTGCGGATGGCCTGGGCCTCGCCCTCCGCGCGCAGTGCGGCCGCCTTGGCCTCGCCCTCGGCGCGCAGGATGGCCGACTGCTTCTCGCCCTCCGCGGTGAGGATCTGGGACTGCCGGATGCCTTCGGCGGTGAGGATGGCGGCGCGCTTGTCGCGGTCGGCGCGCATCTGCTTCTCCATCGAGTCCTGGATGGAGGTGGGCGGTTCGATCGCCTTGAGCTCGACGCGGTTGACGCGGATGCCCCACTTGCCGGTCGCCTCGTCGAGGACGCCGCGCAGGGCGGCGTTGATCTCCTCGCGGGAGGTGAGGGTCCGCTCCAGGTCCATGCCGCCGATGATGTTGCGCAGGGTGGTGACGGTGAGCTGCTCGATCGCCTGGATGTAGCTGGCGACTTCGTAGGTGGCGGCGCGGGCGTCGGTGACCTGGTAGTAGATGACCGTGTCGATGTTGACGACCAGGTTGTCCTGGGTGATCACCGGCTGGGGCGGGAAGGGGACGACCTGCTCGCGCAGGTCGATCCGGTTGCGGATCGAGTCGATGAACGGGACGACGATGTTCAGTCCCGCGTTGAGGGTGCGGGTGTAGCGGCCGAACCGTTCGACGATGGCGGCGCTGGCCTGGGGGATGACCTGGATCGTCTTGATCAGGGCGATGAAGACCAGCACCACCAGAATGATCAGGACGATGATGATCGGTTGCATCGCGTTCCCTGTGCCCTTCGCTGCGGGTGATGAGCGGACCGAGCGTGTTCCGCGGGCCGGGGCCCGGTGGCCCGGCTGTCCTCGATGATCAGTTTCCCAGAACGGGAGCCGTGCTGTGGGCAGTTCGGCCTCTTCGGTCCGGGGACATGGACCGACGGTACGTCACATGACGACCGCGGTGGCGCCGTCGATCTCCACGACGTCGACCTGCCGGCCCGGATCGAAGACCAGCGACTCGTCGAAGGAGCGGGCGGACCAGATCTCGCCCGCCAGTTTGATGCGGCCCCCTGTGCTGTCGACGCGCTCGACCACCGTGGCCTGGCGGCCCTTCAGCGCGTCGACGCCGCTGGCGAAGCCGGGCTGCTGACTTCTGTGGCGGGCGGCGATCGGGCGCACCACGGCGATGAGGGCCACGGAGGCCACGACGAAGACGAGGACCTGGGCCACGACGCCTCCGCCCGCGGCCGCGACGACCGCGGCGGCGACCGCGCCCGCGGAGAACATGCCAAACTCGGGCATCGCGGTGAGCACGAGCGGAATGCCCAGCCCGACCGCGCCGATCAGCCACCACACCCATGCGTCGATGTCCACGCCGTCATGGTAGGTCCGCCGGTCGCGGTCGGGACAGGGGGCGAGGGCAAATGCCGCCTGTCCGGTGGGAGTTCGGCGTGGCTCCGGGAGGCGGGCGGCGAACGGGTGGGGCCCGTGGGGCGGTTCAGCCGAGCGGGAGTCCGTGGGCGGTCCACCGGTCCGCGGTGCGCTCGACGACCAGCGGCAGGCCGAAGCAGAGGGAGAGGTTGCGCGAGGTGAGCTCCGTCTCCATCGGTCCGGCCGCGAGGACCTTGCCCTGCCGGATCATCAGGACGTGGGTGAAGCCGGGGGCGATCTCCTCGACATGGTGGGTCACCATGATCATCGAGGGGGCGTAGGGGTCGCGGGCGAGCCGGCCGAGGCGGCGCACCAGGTCCTCGCGTCCGCCGAGGTCGAGGCCGGCGGCGGGCTCGTCCAGGAGCAGCAGTTCCGGGTCGGTCATCATGGCGCGGGCGATCATGGTGCGCTTGCGCTCGCCCTCCGAGAGGGTGCCGAACCTGCGGTCGAGGTACTCGGTCATGCCGAGGCGGTCGAGGAAGGCGCGGGCGCGCTGCTCGTCGACCTCGTCGTAGTCCTCGTGCCAGGTGGCGGTCATGCCGTAGGCCGCGGTGAGCACGGTCTGCAGGACGGTCTGGCGCTTGGGGAGCTTCTCGGCCATGGCGATGCCGGCGACGCCGATGCGGGGGCGGAGCTCGAAGACGTCGACGCCGCCGAGCCGCTCGCCGAGGATGCGGGCCTTGCCGGAGGTCGGGAAGAGGTAGCTGGACGCGATGTTGAGGAGGGTCGTCTTGCCGGCGCCGTTGGGGCCGAGGATGACCCAGCGCTCCCCCTCCTTGACCGACCAGGAGACGTCGTCCACCAGAGCGCGTCCGTCGCGGACCACGGATACGTCCACCAGCTCCAGTACATCGCTCATGAGCGCGTTGTCTCCCCATGCATCGTCGAGGTCTTCGGGTGCGTGTGTGCCTTCCGGGCACCTTTGTGCACCTGTGGGCACACCACCCAGGGAAAACCTACGCCACCGGCCCGGCGTGCCGGAGCCCGGTCCCGCGCTTGGGGCCCTCCCCCTCCCGCGGGCGGGGTGACGGCGCTCCCCGCGGCGGCGGACAGTACTTAGGGTGTGGGCATGTTCTCGGAACCACGTTCAGGACGTCTGGCCGCCTGGGGCAACGCCCTCCTCGCCCACCGAGTGTCGCCCGACGACGCGGCGCTCGCGATCGTCGGCGAGGACGCCGTGCACCGTGTCGAGGGTCTGCCGGGCGAGGCGCGGCCGGTGGGGCTCACGCTGGCCCTGGGGCGGCTGCGGGCGCTCGGGGTGACGGGGTACCGGGTGGCCCTGCCGGCGCCGGGGCATCCGCTGGGTCTGAGCGGGCCGCCGGAGTTCAACGCCCGGGCCCTGGAGGCGGAGGAGGCCGTCGTCGGGACGGGGGCCGCGTACGGGCTGGTGCCCGAGGTGTACGAGGCGGGCCCGGCCGGTGACGTGCACACGGAGGTGGTCTGGCACTGTCTGCCGGTGCGCGAGGCGCCTCCGGCGGACGTCCCGTCGCTGGGCGAGGCCGAGCGGGAGCTCGCGGAGGCCCTGCGGGAGGCGACCGAGGCGCTGACCCGGCTCGACGTCGCGGCGTCGGGGCCGGTGGCGGAGGCGGCGCTGGACGCCTACCGGGCACGGGCGGAGCGGGGGGCCGGGGAGGTCCTGGCCCCGGGCTACCCGCCGCGCGCGGTGCGGGTGCTGGAGCTGGCCCGGCGGATCGGGCTGCTGATCTCGCTGGCGTACGGGAACGGCCACGGCGGGGCGGTCAGCGCGTCCGAGATGGCGGCGCGCGCCGAGGCGCTGCGGCCGGTGGAGCGGGTGGCGCGGCGGGCGCAGGTGGCGGCGTACAACGCGTACGTGGAGGAGCGGGAGCGCGGCCGGGGCTGAGGCCGTCGCGGGGCCCGCGTCGCCGAGGGGCGGGACGCGCGACGCCCCGGCCCGCGGTGGGTGCGGGGCCGGGGCGTGAGGCGCGGCGCGTCAGCCGTTGACGGCGGCGTTGCCGAACGCGGGGTTGAGCAGTCCGATGACGTCGACCGAGTTGCCGGACACGTTGACCGGGACGTGGACCGGGACCTGGACCAGGTTGCCGGAGGCGACGCCCGGGGACTTCACGGCCTCCCCGTGGGCGTGCGCACCGCCGCCGGTGGTGGCGGAGGCGGCTCCCGCGCCGACGGCCACGATGCTGCCGGCGATCATGCCGAGGGCCGCGGCCCTCTTCAGGTTCTTCACTGCGTCATTCCTCCTGGGACATCTGCCGCGGCCGGCCGCCGCAGCACGCCCTGGAGAACGCGGGGACGCACGGGAGGATGCGCCATGTGAGTGACATCCACCCGACAGTATGAATCTCTGATCGCAGCGTGACCTTCCGGCGGACGGCTCGTCTCCCCCGGACGTCCGGGCCGGTCGGACGCCCGCTCCCCCGCATGCGCCGGCCGCCCGGCTCCCGGAGCGGCCGGTCAGTCGGTCATGCCGTGCCGGACCGCCCAGAGCGCGGCCTGGGTGCGGTCGGCGACATCGAGCTTCATCAGGATGTTCGACACATGGGTCTTCACCGTCTTCTCGGAGAGCACCAGCGCCCGGGCGATCTCGCGGTTGGACCGGCCGTCCGCGATCAGTGCGAGCACCTCGCGCTCGCGCTCGGTCAGGCTCGGCCCCCGGCCGCCCGCGCCACCGGGGACGTCCCCGGACAGCAGCGCCCCGGCGACCTCCTGCTGGAGCAGGATGTGCCCCGCGTGGACGGACCGGATCGCGCCGGCGAGCGCCTCCGGGTCGACGTCCTTGTAGACGTAGCCCGCGGCCCCGGCGCGCAGCGCGGGGACCACCGTGCGCTGCTCGGTGAAGCTGGTGACGATCAGGACCTTCGCCGGGTTGGCCAGCTCCCGCAGCCGGCGCAGGGCCTCGATGCCGTCCGTGCCCGGCATCTTCACGTCCATCAGGACGACGTGCGGCTTCAGCTCCTCCGCGCGGGCCACGCCCTCGGCGCCGTCGGCGGCCTCGCCGACGACCTCTATGTCGTCCTGGACCTCCAGGAAGGTGCGCAGGCCGCGCCGCACCACCTGGTGGTCGTCGACCAGCAGCACGCGGATCTTTCCCTCAGCCACCGGGGACCTCCATCTCGATCGTGGTGCCCCTGCCGGGCGCCGATTCCACGCTGAGCCTGCCGCCGACACCGCCGGCCCGGTCCCGCATCGACACCAGTCCCAGATGCCGACCGGCCCGGCGCACGGCCCTGGGCTCGAACCCCTTGCCGTTGTCCGTGACGCTGAGGACCACGCCCTGGCCGCGGCGGACCAGCGCCACGTCGACGGCGTCCGCCCCGGAGTGGCGCAGCGCGTTGTGCAGGGCCTCCTGGGCGACGCGCAGCAGCGCCTCCTCCTGGGCCGCGGGGAGGGCCTTGATCCCGCCGGCGGCGAAGCCGACCTTCGCGGTGTGCGCCCGGTCGAGGACCTGGACGTGGGTGCGCAGGGTGTTCACCAGGCCGTCCTCGTCGAGGGCGGCGGGCCGCAGCTCGACGACGGCGGCGCGGAGCTCGTCGGCCGCCTCCGCGGCGAGAGCGGCGACCTGCTGGAGCTCACCCTTGGCGCGGACCGGGTCGCGGTCCACCAGGGCGGCGGCCGCCTGCGCGGTCAGCCGCAGCGAGAAGAGCTTCTGGCTCACGGCGTCGTGCAGCTCGTGGGCGAGCCGGGAGCGCTCCTCGGCGATGGTGAGCTCACGGCTGCGCTCGTAGAGCCGGGCATTGGTGAGGGCGATGGCGGCGTGCTGGGCGAGCATCCCCAGCAGGTCCTCATCCTCCTCGGTGAATCCGCAGCCGCCGTCCGGCTTGGGGCAGCGCTTGTTGGCGAGGAAGAGGGCGCCGATGACCTCCTCGCCGTCCTTGACGGGCAGCCCGAGGAAGTCGGACATGTCCGGGTGGGAGGAGGGCCAGCCCTCGAAGCGCGGGTCCTCGCGAACGTCCGCGAGCCGCTCGGTCCGCGCGTCCTGGAGCATCGCGGCGAGGATGCCGTGCTGGCGCGGCAGGGGCCCGATGGCCTTCCACTGAGCGTCGCTGACGCCGTCGACGACGAACTGGGCGAAGCCGCCGTGGTCGTCCGGCACACCGAGCGCCGCGTACTCGGCGTCGAGCAGGCGGCGGGCCGAGGACACGATCGTCTTGAGGACGTCGCGCACCTCGAGATGCCTGCTCATCGCCAGGATGGCGGTGCTCACGTCGGCGAGGCCGGAGCTCGGTCGGTGACTCATGGCCTCACCGTACCGGCGGGCCGCGGCCTGCCGTATCGGCCCCGGGACGGCCCGGTCCCGGTCTCGCGGCGTAGGTCGAAGTGCCCGCGTCCATGGGGCCCGCCGCACGAGGCGGCGGGCCGTGCGGCGTTCCTACGTTGGCGTCGTCACAGCAGGACGAGGAAGGGACGGACGTCATGTCCACAGCGGTGATCACGGGGGCGTCGAAGGGGCTGGGCCGCGCGCTGGCGGCCGGTCTGGCGCGGCAGGGCTGGGACCTGGTGCTCGGCGCCCGTACCGAGGACGTGCTGCGGGAGAGCGCCCGGGAGGCCGGCGCGTACGGCACCCGGGTGGTGGCGGTGCCGGGCGATGTCACCGACGCCGGTCACCGGGCGGCGCTGGTGGCAGCGGCCGCCGGGCTCGGCGGCCTCGACCTGCTGGTGAGCAATGCGAGCGCGCTGGGCGCCGAGCCGCTGGTGCGGCTGGAGTCGCTGCCGGTGGCGGGGCTGCGGGCGGCGCTGGAGACCAACACGGTGGCCGCGCTGGGGCTGGTCCAGGAGGCGCTGCCGCTGCTGCGGCGCTCCGCCGCGGGAGCGGTCGTGGTGGTGAGCTCGGACGCGGCGGCGGAGGCGTACCCGCAGTGGGGCGGCTACGGGGCGTCGAAGGCCGCGCTCGACCAGCTGGCGGCCGTGCTGGCGGTGGAGGAGCCGTGGCTGCGGGTGTGGAGCGTGGACCCGGGCGACATGCGGACGGATCTGTACGCGGCGGCGGTGCCGGACGACGACGATCCGCGGCCGGAGCCGCGGTCCGTGGTGCCCGGGTTCCTGGCGCTGGTCGGCCGGCGGCCGGTCAGCGGCCGCTACTCGGCCCCCGCGCTGCTGGAGACCCGGTGACCGCCGCCGGGGCCCTGGCGGGGCTGCGGGTGCCGGACGGGCTGTCGGCTCGTGAGCCCGCGGAGGAGCGGGGCGCGGGGCGGGACGACGTCCGGCTGCTGGTCTCGCGCGGTTCACGGGTGTCGCACCACGCGTTCCGGGACCTGGCGGAGCAGTTGCGGGCCGGGGACGTGCTGGTCGTCAACACCTCGGCGACGCTGGCGGCCGCGGTGGACGGGCGGATCGGGACCGAGCCGGTGGTGGTGCACTTCTCGACGCGCGGCGACGGCGGCCGGTGGGCGGTGGAGCTGCGGCGGCCGGACGGCTCGGGGAGCACCGTGCCCCGCCCGGGCGGCCGGGCGGGGGTGTCGGTGCGGCTGCCGGGCGGTGGGCTGCTGGTGCTTCGGGAGCCGCTGGCCGCGGGGGCCGACCGGCTGTGGTGGGGGACGGTGTCGGTGGACGTGTCCGGGCTGCTGGCGCGGTACGGGCGTCCGATCCGCTACGGCTACACCCGGCGGGACCAGCCGCTGGCCGCCTACCAGACGGTCTTCGCGGTGCCCTCTCCCGACGGTTCGGGCTCCGCGGAGATGCCGAGCGCGGGGCGGCCCTTCACGCCGGGGATGGTCGCGCGCCTGGTGAGCCGGGGGGTGCAGTTCGCGCCGGTCACCCTGCACACGGGGGTGGCGTCCGCGGAGGCGCACGAGCCCCCGTATCCGGAGTGGTTCGAGGTGCCGGCGTCGACGGCCTGGCTGGTGAACGCGGCGAGGGCGTTCCGTTCGGATCGGGCCGGGACCGCCGGGGGACGTCCCCGGTGGCGCGGGCGGCCGGGGGCCGAGCCTGACCGAGCGCGAGCGCGAGGTGCTCGCACTGATCGCGGACGGCCGGTCCAACCGCGAGATCGCCCGGGCGCTGGTGCTCTCCGAGAAGACGGTGAAGACCCATGTGTCGAACATCCTGATGAAGCTCGATGTCGCCGACCGCACCCAGGC
>NZ_RDBP01000037.1:461474-528256 GCF_008042045.1 Streptomyces sp. T39 | reverse complement strand
GGGCACGGTGCTCCCCGAGCCGTCCGGCCGCCGCAGCTCCACCGCCCACCGGCCGCCGTCGCCGCGCGTCGAGAAGTGCACCACCACCGGCTCGGTCCCTCGGGCGCGGTGAGGCCGGCGGCGGGCTGGACCGACCTGGTGGTCACCCCCCGCACGGGGGTGCAGGTGGTCGACGGTCTGCTGACCGGGCTGCACGAGCCGGAGGCGTCCCATCTGCTGATGCTCGCGGCGGTGGCCGGGGAGGCGGCGCTGGCCTGCGCGTACGCCGAGGCGCTGAGGCACCGCTACCTCTGGCACGAGTTCGGGGACGTCCATCTCCTCCTCCCGGCCGAGGACCCTCACGGTGCGGATTGCTGATGCAACACGGGGTGATCCGGGGGTGGCCGCCATGTGAGGCCGGGCATAGGACCCAGGTCACTTACGAACCACGCTAGTACGTACATAAAGGGCATGTGAGCCGGTACTTCACGGGTGAAACGGACGTATGGGGCAACCGTGATCCACTATGACGGATCGTACGTCACACCTTTGCCACCGCATTTTGCCGCCGCTAAGAATTGCCGACGTCGCTTCCGAACAGCGCAGAGCCGATCCGGCCTGAGGCGACTTTCCGCTATTCGAAGAGGTACGTCTGTATGTCCGCGTTCAACACCACCGCCCTCCGTCGTCTCCGATCGCGCAAGGCCGCGGTCACCGGCGTCGCCGTTGCCGCCTCCGCCGCTGTGGCGCTCACGCTCGCCCCCAGCGACGCCGAGGCAGGCACGACCACTGAGGTCGCCGCGGCCGCCCCGGTCGCGTGGAAGGTCAACCCCGAGCAGGCCGCACAGGTCCGCGAGAGCATCTCCACGCAGCAGACCGCCTTCGAGGCCCAGTTCAAGGCCGCGCAGGCGAAGCAGAAGGCGGAGGCAGCCGCCGCGAAGAAGGCCGAGGCCGCCAAGAAGGCCGCGGCCAAGGCCGCCGCCGAGAAGCGCGCCGCCGCGAAGGCCGCCGCCGACCGGTCCGCCCGCGCCGCCAAGCCGGCGAAGGTGACCTACCCGAACAACCTGGACGGCTGGATCCGCGAGGCCATGTCCATCATGAAGAAGCACAACATCCCGGGCAGCTACGAGGGCATCCACCGCAACATCATGCGGGAGTCCAGCGGCAACCCGATGGCCATCAACAACTGGGACATCAACGCCATCAACGGCGTGCCGTCGAAGGGCCTGCTCCAGGTCATCAAGCCGACCTTCGACGCCTACCACATCCCGGGCACCAAGAAGGACCAGTACGACCCGGTCGCCAACATCGTCGCCGCCTGCAACTACGCGGCCGACCGCTACGGCTCCATGGACAACGTGAACAGCGCCTACTGAGGCATCCCGCAGACTGCCCCGCGACGAGGCGGCGCGCACGACATACGCCGGAGGGCGCACCCCGTACGGGGTGCGCCCTCCGGCGTCGTCGGCGCAGCGGTCACTTGCGCATGACCTCGGGCTCGTGGCGGCGCAGGAAGCGCGCCACCAACACACCGCACAGCGCGCCGAGCGCGAGCAGCGCGGCCATGTCGATCCCCCACGCGGCGGCGTCGTGGTCCCACAGCGGGTCGGTGCTGGTCGGGTCGTCCGTGTTGGGATTGATCCGGTTGAAGTCCAGCGTCGTACCGGCGGCGGCGACCGCCCAGCGGGACGGCATCAGGTACGAGAACTCGTTGACGCCGACCGTGCCGTGCAGGATGAACAGGCACCCGGTGAAGACCACCTGGATGATCGCGAACATCACGAGCAGCGGCATCGTCTTCTCGGCCGTCTTGACCAGGGCCGAGATGATCAGTCCGAACATCATGGACGTGAAGCCGAGCGCCATGATCGGCAGCGACAGCTCCAGCATCACCATGCCGCCGAGGACGAGGCCCTCCTCGGGCAGCTCACGGGTGGCGAAGCCGATCGCGCCGACCAGACCGCCCTGGATCACCGTGATCAGGCCGAGGACGATCACCTTCGACATCAGGTACGCGGAGCGGGAGAGTCCCGTGGCGCGTTCCCGCTCGTAGATCACCCGTTCCTTGATCAGCTCACGGACCGAGTTGGCCGCACCGGCGAAACAGGCGCCGACCACCAGGATGAGCAGCACGGTGGTCGCCGTGCCGTTCGGGATGACCCGCCCGGTCTGCGGATTGACGTTGACCAGCAGGCCCTTGTCCGGGTCGATGACCAGGCTGACCGCGCCGAGCACCGCCGGCAGGATCAGCATCAGCGCCATGAAGCCCTTGTCGGACGCGATCACCGAGACGTAGCGCCGGATCAGGGTGAACAGCTGGGATCCCCAGCTCTGCGGCTTCGGCGGGCGGATCTGCTGCGGCGGCGGCATGTTGACCGCCTGCGGGGCGACGGCGTCGAGGTCGGCCGCGTACATCTGGTAGTGCTGCGAGCCCTTCCAGCGGCCCGCCCAGTCGTAGTCGCGGTAGTTCTCGAACGCCGAGAACACGTCCGCCCACGTGCTGTAGCCGAAGAAGTTCAGCGCCTCCTCCGGCGGACCGAAGTACGCCACCGAACCGCCCGGCGCCATGACCAGGAGCTTGTCGCACAGGGCGAGCTCGGCCACCGAGTGGGTGACCACGAGGACGGTGCGGCCGTCGTCGGCGAGGCCGCGCAGCAGCTGCATCACATCGCGGTCCATGCCCGGGTCGAGGCCGGAGGTCGGCTCGTCCAGGAAGATCAGCGACGGCTTGGTCAGCAGCTCCAGCGCGACGGAGACCCGCTTGCGCTGGCCGCCGGAGAGGGCGGTGACCTTCTTGTCCTTGTGGATGTCGAGCTTGAGCTCGCGCAGCACCTCGCCGATGCGCGCCTCGCGCTCGGCCACGGTGGTGTCCGCGGGGAAGCGCAGCTTCGCCGCGTACTTCAGCGCCTTACGGACGGTGAGCTCCTTGTGCAGGATGTCGTCCTGCGGGACCAGTCCGATGCGCTGGCGCAGCTCGGCGAACTGCTTGTAGAGGCTGCGGTTGTCGTAGAGGACGTCGCCCTGGTTGGCGGGCCGGTAGCCGGTGAGCGCCTTGAGCAGGGTGGACTTGCCGGAACCGGAGGGGCCGATGACGCCGATCAGCGACTTCTCGGGCACACCGAAGGACACGTCGCGCAGGATCTGCTTGCCGCCGTCGACGGTCACCGTGAGGTGCCGCGCGGAGAAGGAGACCTCACCGGTGTCGACGAACTCCTCGAGACGGTCGCCGACGAGCCGGAACGTCGAGTGACCGACACCGACGATGTCGCCCGCGCCGATGAGGACCGTGGACGACTTGGCGATCGGCTGGCCGTTGACGTAGGTGCCGTTGTGCGAGCCGAGGTCGCGGATCTCGAAGCGGCCGTCGGGCGTCGCCGTGAACTCCGCGTGCAGCCGCGAGACCTGGAGGTCGGAGACGACCAGCTCGTTCTCCAGCGCACGGCCGATCCGCATCACGCGGCCCAGCGAGAACTGGTGGAACGTGGTCGGGCTGCGGTCGCCGTGGACCGGGGACGCGCCCTGCGGCCGCGGGCCGCCCTGCTGGTGCGGGACCTGCGGCGGCTGCTGCTGCCAGCCCTGCTGCTGAGGCTGGTGCGGCTGCTGCGGAGCAGGCGCGTGCGGCTGCTGCGCCGGGGCCTGGGGCTGCTGCCAGCCCTGCTGGGCGGCGGCGGCCTGCTGGGGCGCCGCGGCGGGCGCGCTGTAGGCGCCGGCGGCGGCACTGAGGCTCAGCCGCGGGCCGTCGGTCGCGTTGCCCAGGTGCACGGCCGAGCCGGCGGCGAGCGCCGTCTGCTGCACCCGCTGCCCCTGCACGTACGTGCCGTTGGTGCTGCCGTGGTCCTCGATGACCCAGCCGCCGCCGCCCCAGCTGATCGTCGCGTGGCGCCACGAGACCCTTGCGTCGTCGATCACCAGATCACCCTGCGGGTCACGGCCGAGGGTGTACGACCTGGACGGATCGAGAGTCCAGGTCCTTCCGTTCAATTCCAGTACGAGTTCCGGCACTCCATGCCCCACTAGTTGTCCCCCGAGCTACCCCCGTTGCCGGGAGTCTAGGGATGGCGAACATCGTGGGGAACTATTTCAGGCCCGGTCCGCCATTCGAAAGCCAGGCCACGTGAAGACCCTGTTCGGTACGGAGTTGGGACCTTCGTCGCCGCTTCGTCGCCGTCGCCGGGCGGGCGCCGGACACCGGCGCCGGGCGATTGCGGAACGAACCGCCACGGTTCGTGATCCACACGGCACCTCGGTGCCGACCGGGATGTTCCGGACGCACGGGCGGGGCCCGGGGCGCGCTTGTCCGGCAGGCGGGACAGAGGCTCTCCTCCGGCCCGTCGCCCGATACGGTGGGAGCACCATGAGCGCATCGCAGACCCCTTCCGGCACCGACGTCCCCACCCTTCTCGTCAAGATCTTCGGGAAGGACCGGCCCGGTATCACCGCGGGCCTCTTCGACACCCTCGCCGCCTACTCGGTCGACGTCGTCGACATCGAGCAGGTCGTCTCCCGCGGCAGGCTCGTCCTGTGCGCCCTGGTCACGGCTCCGGCGGCCGGCCTGGCCACCGAGGGCGATCTGCGCGCCACCGTGCACAGCTGGGCGGAGTCGCTGAAGCTCCAGGCCGAGATCATCTCCGGCACGGGCGACAACCGGCCGCGCGGCAGCGGCCGTTCCCATGTGACCGTGCTGGGGCACCCGCTGACGGCCGAGTCGACCGCCGCCATAGCGGCCACCATCGCCGGCACCGGCGCCAACATCGACCGCATCTTCCGGCTGGCGAAGTACCCGGTGACCGCCGTCGAGTTCGCGGTCTCCGGCGTGGAGACCGAACCGCTGCGCACCGCCCTGGCCACCAGGGCGCACGGCATCGGTGTGGACGTGGCCGTCGTCTCGGCCGGGCTGCACCGGCGCGCCCAGCGCCTGATCGTGATGGACGTCGACTCGACGCTGATCCAGGACGAGGTCATCGAGCTGTTCGCGGCCCACGCGGGCTGCGAGGCCGAGGTGGCCGAGGTGACGGCCGCCGCGATGCGCGGCGAGCTGGACTTCGAGCAGTCGCTGCACGCCCGGGTGGCGCTGCTGGAGGGCCTCGACGCCTCGGTGGTGGACAAGGTGCGGTCCGAGGTGCGGCTGACGCCGGGTGCGCGCACCCTGATCCGCACCCTGAAGCGGCTGGGCTACCAGGTCGGTGTGGTGTCGGGTGGCTTCACCCAGGTCACCGACGACCTCAAGGAGCGTCTCGGGCTGGACTTCGCCTCGGCGAACACCCTGGAGATCGTGGACGGCAGGCTCACCGGCCGGGTCGTCGGCGACATCGTGGACCGGGCCGGCAAGGCCCGGCTGCTGCGCGGGTTCGCGGCCGAGGCGGGGGTCCCGCTGGCCCAGACCGTGGCGATCGGCGACGGCGCCAACGACCTGGACATGCTGAACGCGGCCGGCCTCGGCGTGGCCTTCAACGCCAAGCCGGTGGTCCGGGAGGCCGCGCACACGGCGGTGAACGTGCCGTTCCTGGACACCGTGCTGTATCTGCTCGGCATCACCCGCGAAGAGGTGGAGGCCGCGGACGACGGCTCGGGCGACCACTGACCCGGTCCCGTACGCGAGGGCCCCGGCGCACCGGGGGTGCGCCGGGGCCCTCGCGGGCCGCCGGCCGGTCCTGACGGGCCGGTCGTGCGGTCCTGGTCGTGCGGTTCCTGTCGTGGCGGTGCCGGTCTCCCGGGCTCGGGCGCGCGGGCTCGGTCGTGCGGGGTCGGTCGTGCGGGGTTGGTCGTGCGGGCTCAGTCGTGCGGGGTCCAGTAGTCGACGAGCGTGCCGACCCCGTGTTCGACGTCCTTCCACGAACCGCCGAAGGAGACCACCGCGAAGGCGGAGGTCGGGAAGCCGTCCGTACGCATACGGGACAGCGCATCCCCTTCCACGCTGCCCGCGAGCGCGTCCGCGAGGGCGTGCATCCCGGGGTTGTGGCCGATCACCAGCAGATCGGCCACGTCGTCGGGGGTCTCGCCGAGCAGGGCGAGCAGATCGCCGAGGGACGCCTCGTACAGCCGCTCCTCGTACACCGTCCGCGGTCGGTGGGGCAGCTCCTGGACCGCGAGCTTCCAGGTCTCCCGCGTCCTGACCGCCGTGGAGCACAGGGCCAGGTCGAAGGGGATGCCGGTCCCGGCGAGACGGCGGCCCGCGACGGGGGCGTCTTTTCGGCCGCGCTCGGCGAGTGGGCGGTCGTGGTCGGACACCTGGGGCCAGTCGGCCTTCGCGTGCCGGAGAAGAACGATCCTGCGGGATTCGGGAGATCCGGGGGGTGTCCCCCCGGAAGACACAGCGGCGCTCATGAAACCCAGCTTCGCATGAATTGCGCCAATGGGCGCAGGGAGTTGACGGCTCTCCCCTCGAAGGGGGACCGGGTCCTCAGCGCATCAGCAGCGCGTGGATCCGCTCGATGACCTGCCCGGCCGCCGGGGGGCTCCCGCCCGCGGCGTGCGCCTCGGCGGGACCGGCGATCAGCGTCAGCAGGGCGGCGAAGGCGAGGACCGGGAGCGCCAGCGCCCACCAGGGCAGCCGCGCACCGCCGACACCCTGGGCCGGGGAGTGGGACGGGGTGTGCGTGCGGTCCGGCATGGCCGCCTCCGAAGGGTCCGTGGATTCCGTACCCCGAATCTACGGATCATGGGAGGCCCGTCCCATCCGGTGAGCCACCCACTTCCCCCTGAGCCTGCCCCCCTAGGGGATGGTGGTGCCAGCACCACCATGCTCCCCGCTGCCCGGTCCACCCCGGGGCGCGGGAGACGGTCAGGGGGCGGCGATGGTGGCGATGACCGAGATCACCACGCCGATGAGGAGGATCAGGCCGAAGATCCCGAGGAGCTTCCGCTGGCCGTTCTGGGGGTTCGGTTCGAGCACAGGCATGGGGTCAGTCTCGCATCCGCTTCTCGTCCTCGATCGTCCGGTCCCGCCCCGCGAGCACCCCCGCCGCCATCTGCGGCACCAGCAGACCGGCCATCAGCAGCAGCGGCACGGTCCAGCCGCCGCTGTGCTGATAGAGCACGCCGACGAGCAGCGGCCCGGGGATGGAGATCAGATAGCCGGCGGACTGGGCGAACGCGGAGAGCCTGACGACCCCGGCCCCGGTGCGGGACCGCATGCCGATCATGGTCAGCGCGAGCGGGAAGGCGCAGTTCGACACGCCGAGCAGCAGCGCCCACGCCCATGCCCCGGCGGCCGGCGCGAGGAAGAGGCCGAGGTAGCCGGTCACCCCGCACAGGCCGAGGGCGACGACGATCGGGCCCTGGTTGCGCATCCGGGCCGCGAGCCGCGGGATCACGAAGGCCAGCGGGATGCCCATGGCCATGGTCACTGCCAGCAGGACGCCCGCCGTGGACGCGGAGACGCCGGCGTCGCGGAAGATCTGCGGCATCCAGCCCATGGTGATGTAGGCGCCGGTGGCCTGGAGCCCGAAGAAGCAGGCGAGGGCCCATGCGGTGGGGCTGCGGGTGATCGGGGCCGCCGGGGTGTCGCCCCGGCGGCCGGCGGCGGGCACGGCGGCGGACCCGGCGCGGCCGCGGAGCAGGCCGAGCCAGGGCAGTACGGCGGCGGCCGCGAGCACGGCCCAGACCGCGAGCCCGGTGCGCCAACTGCCGCCCAGGGCGGAGGTCATGGGCACGGTGGCGGCCGCCGCGAGCGAGGTGCCGGCCGCGAGGGCCATGGAGTAGACGCCCGTCATCGGGCCGACCCGGTCGGGGAAGTAGTTCTTGACGATCACCGGCATCAGCACGTTGCTCACGGCGATGCCCACGAGTGCCAGCGCGGTCGCGGCGAGGAAGCCCGCGGCGCCGCCGGCGAGGGGGCGGATCACGAGCCCGGCGGTGATGGCGGCCATGCCCGCGCAGACGACCGCCGCGGGGCCGAAGCGGCGGGCGAGCCGGGGCGCGGTGGTGCCGAAGACCGCGAAGCACAGGGCGGGTACCGAGGTGAGGAGACCGGTGACCGTGCCGCTCATGTGGAGGTCGACCCGGGCCTCCTCCAGGAGCGCGCCGAGGCTGGTGACGGCGGGGCGGAGGTTGAGCGCGGCGAGGACGATGCCGGCGACGACGAGCCGGGTGGCCCAGACCGTGCGCGCACCGGGCGCGGGCCGGGCGGCAGAATCCTGGGACGGCGGGGCTGCCGCGCGAGCGGGTCTCAGGGTTCGGGTCTCGTCAGACATGTGCACCATCATAGAATCATGGGATGATTGGTTGTCCACTCGTGCTCGGCACGGGCCCGGACCGCCTTCACGAAAGGGAGCACCATGGCGCTGACCTCCCCCCGGCGTTCCGCGCTGTCGGACCAGGTCATCGGGCAGCTGCGGAACCAGATCACCTCCGGCGAGTGGCCGGTCGGCTCGCGCATCCCCACCGAGCCCGAACTCGTCGAGCAGCTGGGCGTCGCCCGCAACACGGTCCGCGAGGCCGTGCGCGCGCTCGCGCACAACGGGCTGCTGGACATCCGGCAGGGCTCGGGGACGTACGTCGTGGCCACGAGCGAGCTGGCCGGGGTGATGCACCGGCGGTTCGCCGACGCCGACCCCCGCCATGTCGCCGAGCTGCGCTCCACGCTGGAGTCGTCCGGCGCCCGGCTCGCGGCCGAGCGCCGCACCGAGAAGGACCTGGCCCAGCTGGACGGGCTGCTGGCACGCCGCGAGGAGGCATGGGAGTCGGGTGAGGCCGAGCGGTTCGTCGCGGCGGACGCGACGTTCCATCTGGCCGTGGTGGCCGCCTCGCACAACGAGGTGCTGACGGAGCTGTACGCGGACCTGGCCGACCTGCTGCGCGACTGGCTGCGGGACGACGTGGGCGGGGAGCTGCGGCCGGCCCACCACATGGACCATGCGCGCCTGGTGGAGGCGATCCGCGCGGGCGACGGGGAGACCGCCGCCGCGGAGGCCGCGAGCTACCCGTTCATGTGTCTCAGGCGGCCCGCCGAGGCTGGTGGCTGACCCAGACCGCGCGTATCTCCTTCCAGCAGCGCTGGGTGAGCTCGGCGTATCCGGCCGGGAACAGCTCGACGGCCGCGGTGTCGGCGTCGACGTCCCACCAGCGGTCGCACTCGACGTGCAGCCGCACGCGGTCGGAGCCGGGATAGGGGTTGTGGCAGTACGCGGTGACGGTGGAGCCGTCGATCTCGGTGCGGCAGTCGGCCCGGTAGACCGGCGGCCGCTCACCGGTGTGCCGCGGGGGCCGGTCCGCCTGCTGGCGGAAGGACTGGGAGGCCGTCGGAACCGTCCACAGCAGGAGCGCCGCTGCGGTCAGGACGGAGGCGTCACGCCATGTCGTACGCACAAGCAGGACCCCCTCGGCCGAACTGCGGCGACGAGCGCCGCAAAAGCACCACAAGGAAGATTGCCTCTACAGCATCGCCGCCCCGGGAAGCCGTCGCCCGTCCACAGGGCCGAACGGGCGACGCCCCGCCCCCCGCCGTTCGCGGGGGCCGGGGCGTCGTCCGGGTGTTCAGGTGCCGGTCAGGCGCCCATGATGTGCACGCCGCCGTCGACGTGGACGATCTCGCCCGTGGTCTTCGGGAACCAGTCGGACAGCAGTGCGACGACACCGCGCCCGGTGGGCTCCGGGTCGGCCATGTCCCACTCCAGCGGGGAGCGCTCGTCCCACACCTTGGCCAGGTCGGAGAAGCCGGGGATGGACTTGGCGGCCATGGAGCCGATCGGTCCGGCCGAGATCAGGTTGCAGCGGATCTTCTGCTTGCCCAGGTCCCGGGCGAGGTAGCGGCTGGTGGCCTCCAGCGCGGCCTTGGCCGGGCCCATCCAGTCGTACTGCGGCCAGGCGAACTGCGCGTCGAAGGTGAGGCCGACGACCGAGCCGCCCTCCTCCATCAGCGGGAGGCACGCCATGGTCAGCGACTTCAGCGAGAACGCCGAGACGTGCATGGCCGTCGCGACCGACTCGAAGGGGGTGTTGAGGAAGTTGCCGCCCAGGGCGTCCTGCGGGGCGAACCCGATGGAGTGGACGACGCCGTCCAGTCCGCCGAGCTCCTCGCGGACCAGGTCGGCCAGGCGGTTCAGGTGCTCGTCGTTGGTGACGTCGAGCTCGATGACCTTGGCGGGCTTCGGGAGCTTCCGGGCGATGCGCTCGGTCAGCGTGGGCCGGGGGAACGCCGTGAGGATGACCTCGGCGCCCTGCTCCTGGGCCAGCTTGGCGGTGTGGAAGGCGATGGAGGACTCCATCAGCAC
Organism: Streptomyces sp. T39; assembly: GCF_008042045.1. GTDB lineage: Bacteria > Actinomycetota > Actinomycetes > Streptomycetales > Streptomycetaceae > Streptomyces. The sequence goes on along the minus strand of NZ_RDBP01000037.1, from coordinate 518,066 downwards.
ACCGGTGACGAGGATGCGCTTGCCGGCGAGGATTCCGCTCATGTGATCAGTGACCCATGCCCAATCCGCCGTCGACGGGAACGACGGCTCCAGTGATGTACGAGGCGTTGTCGGAGGCGAGGAACGTCACCGCGGCGGCGACCTCCTCCGGCTGCGCGTAGCGGCCGAGCGGCACCTGGGCGACGATGCCGGCGCGCTGTTCGTCGGTGAGCACCTGGGTCATGTCGGTGTCGACGAAACCGGGGGCGACGACGTTGAAGGTGATGTTGCGCGACCCGAGCTCACGGGCGAGCGAACGGGCGAAGCCGACGAGGCCGGCCTTCGACGCGGCGTAGTTGGCCTGGCCCGCGGAGCCGAGCAGCCCGACGACCGAGGAGATCAGCACGACGCGGCCCTTCTTGGCGCGCAGCATGCCGCGGTTGGCGCGCTTGACGACGCGGAAGGTGCCGGTGAGGTTGGTGTCGAGGACGGACGTGAAGTCCTCCTCCGACATGCGCATCAGCAACTGGTCCTTGGTGACACCGGCGTTGGCGACCAGCACCTCCACGGGACCGTGCTTCTCCTCGATCTCCTTGTAGGCCTGCTCCACCTGCTCGGCATCGGTGATGTCGCACCTGACCGCCAGGAAACCGGCCGGCGGCTCCCCCGACCGGTAGGTGATCGCGACGTTGTCGCCGCCCGCGGCGAACGCGCGGGCGATGGCGAGGCCGATGCCCCGGTTTCCTCCGGTGACGAGAACCGAGCGGCTCAACGGATCACCCTTTCCCTCTTCGGCTGGTACGTCTGCAAACTATCGGTCCGGGACGTCGTACGGAGAATCGGGGCCTGACAGCGCCGTGTGTCCGGCACTGTGGGGTCCCTACAGAAGACCCTCCGCTCCCCTCCGCGCGAACTCGCTGGAAACGACCCTCCGGGCGCGACATGATCGGGGCGACCACGTCTCGACGATTAGGAGACATTCCGTGCCTCATTCCATCGACGCGGCGTTCACCGCGCTGCCGCTGCGCGCGCTCGCCGACGCGGCGCTCGCCCGCGCCCGTGCGCTCGGCGCCGAGCACGCCGACTTCCGGCTGGAGCGGGTGCGCAGCGCCTCGTGGCGGCTGCGCGACGCCAAGCCCGCCGGGTCGTCCGACACCACCGACCTCGGCTACGCGGTGCGGGTGGTCCACGGCGGCGCCTGGGGATTCGCCTCCGGGGTCGACATGACCATGGACGCCGCCGCCAGGGTGGCGGGCCAGGCGGTGGCGATGGCGAAGCTGTCCGCGAAGGTGATCGCGGCCGCCGGCTCGGACGAGCGCGTGGAGCTGGCGGACGAGCCGGTGCACGCCGACAAGACCTGGATCTCCGCGTACGAGGTCAACCCGTTCGAGGTGCCGGACGAGGAGAAGACGGGCCTGCTGGCCGACTTCAGCGGACGGCTGCTGGGGGCGGACGGCGTGGCGCACGTGGACGCCTCGCTGCTCACCGTGCAGGAGAACAAGTTCTACGCGGACACCGCGGGCACGGTCACCACGCAGCAGCGGGTGCGGCTGCACCCGCAGCTGACCGCCGTCGCCGTCGACGGGACGTCCGGCGAGTTCGACTCCATGCGCACCATCGCCCCGCCGGCCGGCCGGGGCTGGGAGTACCTGACCGGCACGGGCTGGGACTGGGACGCGGAACTGGAGGAGATCCCGGGCCTGCTGGCCGAGAAGATGCGCGCGCCGAGCGTCGAGGCGGGCCGCTACGACCTGGTCGTCGACCCGTCGAACCTGTGGCTGACCATCCACGAGTCCATCGGCCACGCCACGGAGCTCGACCGCGCGCTCGGGTACGAGGCGGCGTACGCGGGCACCTCGTTCGCGACCTTCGACCAGCTGGGGAAGCTGGCCTACGGCTCCACGGTGATGAACGTGACCGGCGACCGCACGGCCGAGCACGGGCTGGCGACGATCGGGTACGACGACGAGGGCGTCGAGGCACAGAGCTGGGACCTGGTGAAGGACGGCACGCTGGTCGGCTACCAGCTGGACCGGCGGATCGCGAAGCTCACCGGACTCGGCCGCTCCAACGGCTGCGCCTTCGCCGACTCCCCCTCCCATGTGCCGGTGCAGCGGATGGCGAACGTCTCCCTCCAGCCGGATCCGGGCGGGCTGTCGACGGAGGACCTGATCGGCGGGGTGGAGCGCGGGATCTACGTCGTCGGCGACCGTTCCTGGTCGATCGACATGCAGCGCTACAACTTCCAGTTCACCGGGCAGCGCTTCTTCCGCATCGAGAACGGCCGGCTGGCCGGGCAGCTGCGGGACGTGGCGTACCAGGCGACGACGACCGAGTTCTGGGGGTCGATGGAGCAGGTCGGCGGGCCGCAGACCTACGTCCTGGGCGGCGCCTTCAACTGCGGCAAGGCCCAGCCGGGCCAGGTCGCGGCGGTCTCCCACGGCTGCCCCTCCGCCCTCTTCCGGGGCGTCAACATCCTGAACACCACCCAGGAGGCGGGTCGATGAGCGCTCGTACCAGCAAGCCGCACGAGATCGTCGAGCGCGCGCTCGAACTGTCCACGGCCGACGGCTGCGTCGTCATCGCCGACGAGCAGTCGTCGGCGAACCTGCGCTGGGCGGGCAACGCCCTGACGACCAACGGCGTCACCCGCGGCCGCACCCTCACCGTCGTCGCGACCGTCGACGGCTCCGAGGGCACCGCGTCCGGTGTGGTGTCCCGGTCCGCCGTGACCGCGGACGACCTCCGGACCCTCGTCCGGGCCGCGGAGGACGCGGCCCGCGGCGCCGGACCGGCCGAGGACGCGCAGCCCCTGGTGTCGGGCGTACCGGCGTCCCCCGACTTCACCGACGGTCCCGCCGAGACGTCGTCGGCGGTCTTCACGGACTTCGCCCCGGCGCTGGGCGAGGCGTTCGCACGGGCCCGGGCCGGCGGCCGTGAGCTGTACGGCTTCGCGAACCACGAGCTGACCTCGACGTACATCGGCACGTCGACGGGTCTGCGCCTGCGGCACGACCAGCCCAGCGGCACGCTGGAGCTGAACGCCAAGTCGCCGGACCGCTCGCGCTCGGCGTGGGCGGGGCGTTCGACGCGGGACTTCAAGGACGTGGACCCGGGTGCGCTCGACACCGAGCTGGCACGGCGCCTCGGCTGGGCGGAGCGCCGGATCGAGCTGCCGGCCGGGCGCTACGAGACGCTCCTGCCGCCGACGGCGGTCGCCGACCTGCTGATCTACCAGCTGTGGTCGTCCGCGGCGAGGGACGCGGCCGAGGGCCGCACCGTCTTCTCGAAGCCGGGCGGCGGCACCCGGGTCGGCGAGACGCTGTCGCCGCTGCCGCTCACGCTGCGCAGCAATCCGCACGAGCCGGGTCTGGAGTCGGCGCCGTTCGTGATCGCCCACTCCTCCGGGGACGACGCCTCGGTGTTCGACAACGGGCTGCCGCTGGGGCCGACGGAATGGGTGCGCGACGGGAAGCTGGAGCGCCTCGTCACCACCCGCCACAGCGCCGGCCTGACCGGCCTGCCGGTGGCGCCGGGCGCGGACAACCTGATCCTGGACGCGGGCGGGGAGCGGTCGCTGGAGGAGATGGTCGCCTCCACCGGGCGGGGGCTGCTGCTGACCTGCCTGTGGTACATCCGCGAGGTCGATCCGGCCACCCTGCTGCTGACCGGTCTGACCAGGGACGGCGTGTACCTGGTGGAGAACGGCGAGGTGGTCGGCGAGGTGAACAACTTCCGGTTCAACGAGTCGCCGGTCGGCCTGCTGGGCCGGGCGTCCGAGGCCGGGAGGACGGAGAAGACGCTGCCGCGCGAATGGGGCGACTGGTTCACCCGGGCGGCGATGCCCGCGCTGCGGGTGCCGGACTTCAACATGAGCTCGGTGAGCAAGGGCGTCTGACGCGTGCCCTCCCCCGGCCTCCGGGCCGCGGGAGGGCCATAGACTGACCCACGATCCATGAAAACGGACCACGGTACGAGGACGGAAGAACTGTGACGGACATCGTCGACGAGCTGACGTGGCGCGGGCTGATCGCCCAGTCCACGGACGAGGACGCATTGCGCAAGGCTCTCGCGGACGGCCCCGTCACCTTCTATTGCGGCTTCGACCCGACCGCGGCGTCGCTGCACGTGGGGCACCTGGTGCAGGTGCTGACCGTGCGCCGTCTCCAGCAGGCCGGGCACCGGCCGCTGGCGCTGGTCGGCGGCGCGACCGGGCAGATCGGCGACCCGCGGCCCACGGCCGAGCGCACGCTGAACGACCCGGAGACGATCGCCCTGTGGGTGAACCGGCTGCGGTCGCAGATCGAGCCGTTCCTCTCCTTCGAGGGGGACAACGCCGCGGTCATGGTGAACAACCTGGACTGGACCGCCGGCATGTCCGCGATCGAGTTCCTGCGGGACATCGGCAAGCACTTCCGCGTCAACAAGATGCTCACCAAGGACTCGGTCGCCCGCCGGCTCGAGTCCGAACAGGGCATCAGCTACACGGAGTTCAGCTACCAGCTGCTCCAGGGCATGGACTTCCTCGAGCTGTACCGCCGCTACGGATGCGTGCTCCAGCAGGGCGGCAGCGACCAGTGGGGCAACCTCACCGCGGGGCTCGACCTGATCCACCGCCTGGAGCCGGACGCCCAGGTCCACGCGCTGGCGACGCCGCTGATGACGAAGGCGGACGGCACCAAGTTCGGCAAGTCCGAGGGCGGGGCGCTGTGGCTCGACCCGGAGATGACGACGCCGTACGCGTTCTACCAGTACTGGCTGAACACGGACGACCGGGACATCTCCCGGTTCCTGCGCATCCTCTCCTTCCGGACCCGTGAGGAGCTGGAGGAGCTGGAGCGCCAGACGGCCGAGCGCCCGCAGGCACGCGCCGCGCAGCGCGCGCTGGCGGAGGAGCTGACGACGCTGGTGCACGGCGCCGGCCAGTGCGCCGCCGTGGTGAACGCCTCGAAGGCGCTGTTCGGGCAGGGCGAGCTGGACGAGCTGGACGAGGCGACGCTGCGCGCCGCCCTGTCGGAGCTGCCGCACGCCCGGGTGTCCGAGCTGCTCCCGGTCGTCGACCTGCTGACCGAGGTCGGCCTGGCGCCGAGCCGGTCGGGGGCGCGCCGTACGGTGAAGGAGGGCGGCGCCTACGTGAACAACGTGAAGGTGACCGCCGAGGACGCCGTGCCGGACGCGGCCGACCTGCTGCACGGGCGCTGGCTGGTGCTGCGCCGCGGCAAGAGGAACCTGGCGGCGGTCGAGGTCGCGGCCGGCTGACCCCGGACACACCGGACGGCTGCGGCCGGGAGGGCTTCGCACCCTCCCGGCCGCAGCCGTCAGCCGTGTCCGGAAGCCGGGTCTACGCCCGTTCCCTCTTGCCGCCCCGCACCGAGACGTAGGCCATGTCGCCGAGGAAGACGATGACGACCGCGGCCGCGAGCTGGAGCACGTGACGGCCCCAGTCGATGCCTGCGGTCTCGTCGATGCCGAAGGCCCTGGCGAGGGCGTTGCCGATGATCGCGCCGATGATGCCGAAGATCGTGGTCAGCCAGAGAGGGCTGTGCTGCTTGCCCGGGATGATGGCTTTCGCGATCAGGCCGAGCACGAATCCCACGATGATCGCCCACAACCAGCCCATGTCCGCCTCCTCGAACCGCTCCGTGTGAGCCGTTACGCCTGACAGTCTCTGCCCGTGTGCGGCGGGCCGCACGTCGGGGAGGGCCGCACGCACCGGGCCGGTCCCGGGGCCGACCCCCTCTCGTGGAGGCGGGGACCCCGGCGTACCGTGGGGTGACGGCCGGGGACGGCCGTCCGGGAATGTCCGGCGCGGGATGCGGGTGGTGGAGCGGGATGCACAGACGGGACGAGCCGGAGGTCTTCCGGATCACGGGCGCGCGCCAGGGCCTCACCGACGACGTGCGCGGCAGACAGCGGCGCTATGTGATCTCGATGTCGGTGCGGACGGTGTCGGTGGTGCTGGCCGCGGTGCTGTGGAACGTCGAGCGGCATGTGGCCGTGATCGCGCTGGCGCTGGGCGTCCTGCTGCCGTACATCTCCGTCGTGATCGCCAACGCGGGCCGGGAGAACGCGCCTTCGCTCCCCTCGGCGTATCTGCCGGGGCCCGCGCACCCGGCGGTGGCGGCGCTCCCCGCAGCCGGACGCCCGGAAACCGGACAGTCCGAGAACCTCAAGAAAACCTCAGATCAATCATGAAGTTCCGGTGCCCGCCGAGCCGTTACCCGTGACATACTTCGTACGCGCTCCGCATCCCCCGTCGGAGCGACGGACCGACGCCGGGCAGCTCCCCCCGTGGCTGCTCGGCGTCGCCATGTTGCGACAATGATCCGGTGAGTGACGAAACCCCGGTCTGTTCCGCGAAGGGCTGCCGCACGGCGGCCGTCTGGGTCCTCGCCTGGAACAATCCCAAGCTGCACACGCCCGAGCGCCGCAAGACCTGGCTGGCCTGCGAGGAGCACCGCGAGCACCTGTCGCAGTTCCTCGGGGTGCGCGGCTTCCTCAAGGACGTGGTGGCGCTGGCCGAGTGGCAGCGCCACCAGGCCGCCGGAGGATCAGCCGCCGATGGCTGACATGGGCCGCTCGGGCTGGAGGAAGGACGGGTCGTCCAGTCCGGATCCGGCCTTCTTGCCCCACATGGCCTGCTTCCAGATCCGGGCGATCTCCTCGTCCGGCGCGCCCGAGCGCAGCGCCGCCCGCAGATCGGTCTCCTCGGTGGCAAACAGACAGGTGCGCACCTGCCCGTCGGCGGTGAGCCGGGTGCGGTCGCAGGCGCGGCAGAAGGGGCGGGTCACGGAGGCGATGACGCCGACGCGCTGAGGTCCTCCGTCGACGAGCCAGCGTTCGGCGGGTGCGGAGCCGCGTGCCTGGTCGCCCTCGGGCGTCAGGGTGAACCGGGTGCGCAGGGAGGTCAGGATGTCACCGGCGGTGATCATGCCGTCGCGCTTCCAGCCGTGCTGGGCGTCCAGCGGCATCTGCTCGATGAAGCGCAGCTCGTACTCGTGCTCGACGGCCCAGGCCAGCAGGTCGGGGGCCTCGTCGTCGTTGAGGCCGGGCATGAGGACGGCGTTGACCTTGACCGGGGTGAGGCCCGCCTCACGGGCGGCTTCGAGTCCGTCGAGCACGTCGTGGTGGCGGTCGCGGCGGGTGAGGGTCTTGAAGACGTCGGGACGCAGGGTGTCGAGGGAGACGTTGACCCGGTCGAGACCGGCGTCGCGGAGCGCGGCGGCGGTGCGCTTGAGGCCGATGCCGTTGGTGGTGAGCGACATCCGGGGGCGCGGCTCCAGTGCGGCGACCCGTTCGACGATGCCGACGAGTCCGGGGCGCAGCAGGGGCTCGCCGCCGGTGAAGCGCACCTCCTCGATGCCGAGGTCGGTGACGGCGACGCGGATCAGCCGCACGATCTCGTCGTCGGTGAGCAGATCGGTCTTCGCCAGCCACTGCAGGCCCTCTTCGGGCATGCAGTACGTGCACCGCAGGTTGCAGCGGTCCGTCAGGGAGACGCGCAGGTCGGTGGCCACCCGGCCATAGGTGTCGATGAGCACTGTGGGCCCCCTCCCCGTTCGTGGAAACGACGCCTTCGAGCCTACGCCAGAGCGCCGTCGGTGAACCGGTCCGATTGACACGAGCCATGGCGCGGCCGTGTCGTAGGACCCTACGACACGGCCGCGCGCCGTGGTGTTCCCGTCCGGTCAGTGGGCGCCGACGCCGGTCAGGGACTTCACCTCCAGCTCCGCGTACTTGCCCTTGTCCGGCTCCTCCTTGGAGAGCAGGGAACCGAGCCAGCCGAGCAGGAAGCCGACCGGGATGGAGATCAGGCCCGGGTTCTCCAGCGGGAACCAGGCGAAGTCGGCGTCGGGGAACATCGAGGACGCCTTCCCGGAGACCACCGGGGAGAAGAGGACCAGCAGGACCGAGGTGGCGAGGCCGCCGTAGATCGACCACAGGGCGCCCTGGGTGGTGAAGCGCTTCCAGAACAGGCTGTAGAGGATCGTCGGCAGGTTCGCGGACGCCGCCACGGCGAAGGCGAGGGCCACCAGGCCGGCGACGTTCAGGTCGCGGGCGAGGGCGCCGAGCGCGATGGAGACGATGCCGATGAAGACGGTCGCCCAGCGCGCGGCACGGACCTCCTCCTTGTCGGTGGCCTGTCCCCGGCGGATGACGTTGGCGTAGATGTCGTGCGCGAAGGACGACGAGGACGCCAGGGTGAGGCCGGCGACCACGGCGAGGATGGTGGCGAAGGCGACGGCGGAGATCACCGCGAGCAGGATGGCCCCGCCCGCCGAGTCGACGCCGCCGATGTGGAGCGCGAGCAGCGGCGCGGCCGTGTTGCCCGCCTTGTTGGACTCGGTGATCGTCTCCGGTCCCACGATGGCGGCGGCGCCGAAGCCGAGCGCGATGGTCATCAGGTAGAAGGCGCCGATGATGCCGATGGCCCAGTTCACGGACTTGCGGGCGGCCTTCGCGGTGGGGACGGTGTAGAAGCGGATGAGGATGTGCGGCAGACCGGCGGTGCCGAGGACCAGGGCGATGCCGAGGGAGATGAAGTCCAGCTTCGAGGTCTCGGTGGCGCCGTACTTCAGCCCGGGCTCCAGGAACGCCGCGCCGTGCTTGCTGTTCTCGGCGGCCTTGCCGAGCAGGTCGGAGATGTTGAAGTTGAACTTCCACAGCACCATGAAGGTGATGAGCAGGGTGCCGGCGATGAGCAGGACGGCCTTGACCATCTGGACCCAGGTGGTGCCCTTCATGCCGCCGATGGTGACGTAGACGATCATCAGCAGGCCGACCAGGGCGACGATCGCGACCTTGCCGGCGTCGCTGGTGATGCCGAGCAGCAGGGAGACCAGGACGCCCGCGCCCGCCATCTGCGCGAGCAGGTAGAAGATCGAGACGACGATGGTGGAGGCGCCGGCGGCGGTACGGACCGGGCGCTGGCGCATCCGGTAGGCGAGCACGTCACCCATCGTGTAGCGGCCCGAGTTGCGCAGCGGCTCGGCGACCAGCAGCAGGGCGACCAGCCAGGCGACCAGGAAGCCGATGGAGTAGAGGAAGCCGTCGTAGCCGAAGAGGGCGATGGCGCCGGCGATGCCGAGGAACGACGCGGCGGACATGTAGTCGCCGGAGATGGCGAGGCCGTTCTGGAAGCCGGTGAACTGGCGGCCGCCCGCGTAGAAGTCGGAGGCGTCCTTGGTCTGGCGTCCGGCCCACACGGTGATGAAGAGGGTCGCCACGACGAAGGCGGCGAAGAGGGTGATGATCAGCGGCCGGTGCTCGGTGGTGGCGTTCTCCGCCGCGAGGTGCAGGGCGGGGCTCATACGTCGGCCTCCATACGGGACTTGATGGCGTCCGCCTTCGGGTCGAGCTTCGCGGCCGCGTGCCGCGAGTAGAACCAGGCGATGAGGAAGGTGGTGGCGAACTGGGCGAGGCCGAGGACGAGGGCGACGTTGATGTTGCCGAAGAGCTTGGTGCCCATGAAGCCGCCCGCGTAGTTCGAGAGCAGGACGTAGAGCAGGTACCAGGCGATGAAGGCGACGGTCAGCGGAAAGGCGAAGGAACGGTACGTACTGCGCAGTTCGCCGAATTCCGGACTCTCCTGCACCTGGACGAACTGCTCCGTCGTGGGCTGGGCCGGGCTGGTGTCCGAGCCGCCCGGGGGCGGCGGTGCATCGGTGGTCACGGAATCTCCTCGCGACGCGGGTGCGGTGATCGGGGTCAGGGAGGTGCTGCGGGCGGGGGTGGCCGGTTGCTGTTCCACTCCCTGACAACGGCACGGCGTGCGCGCCGAACCGGTTCACGCCGGTTCTTTTTCCTGCCGGCTTCGTGTCCTTCCCGTGGCATCCGTTGCCCGGATCCATTGAAGTGCCGACATGATCAGCGATAGCTTCACTCGTCATGAACGCGCCCATTCGCAAGGGGTGTCTGGGCGGTTGTCACGGATGATGTGGAGAACCCATGGCTCATCTGGGATCCAGACGACGGCGTGCGCTCGCGCTGCCCGCCGGTCTGGCGCTCACGGCTTCGCTGGGCTTCCTGCCGACGGGTACGGCGTCGGCGGCTGTCACCAGTGATGTCCCGGCCGCGGTGTCGACGGACGGCCCCAAGCTGTCCTACGTGGTCAACGTCAAGGGCGGCCACGGCAACGCCAAGGCCGTCAAGAAGGCGATAGCCGAGGCCGGCGGCACGATCGTGTACGCGTACGACCAGATAGGCGTCATCGTCGTCCACTCGCAGAACCCTGCGTTCGGACAGACGATCCGTCAGGTGCGCGGCGTCGAGTCGGCCGGTGCGACCCGCACCGCCCCCATCTCGACGGCCGGCGACATGGCCATCGACTCGGAGCGTCCGCTGAGCGCCGAGGAGGCGAAGGCGGCGGCCGCCGACGCGGTCGCGGGCCAGGACCCGCTCGAGCCGCTCCAGTGGGACCTGCCCGCCATCAAGGCGGACAAGGCGCACGAGAAGTCGCTCGGCAGCAAGAGGGTCACGGTCGGTGTCATCGACACCGGTGTCGACGACACCCACCCGGACCTGGCGCCCAACTTCGACCGCGCGGCCTCGGTCAGCTGCGTGGGCGGCGCGCCGAACACGGCCGACGGCGCCTGGCGCCCGGGCCCCGGCGAGTCGGACCACGGCACCCATGTCGCGGGCACCGTCGCCGCCGCCAAGAACGGCACCGGCATCACGGGCGTCGCGCCCGGGGTGAAGGTGTCGGGCATCAAGGTCTCGCAGCCGGACGGGTTCTTCTACACGGAGGCCGTCGTCTGCGGCTTCGTGTGGGCGGCCGAGCACGGCGTCGACGTGACCAACAACAGCTACTACACGGACCCGTGGCTGTACAACTGCAAGAAGGACCCCGACCAGAAGGCCCTGGTCGAGGCCGTCGCCCGCGCCACCCGCTACGCGGAGGGCAAGGGCACCGTGAACGTCGCGGCGGCGGGCAACACCGCCCGTGACCTGGCGGCGGACGAGATCACGGACACGTCGAGCCCGAACGACACCACGCCGGTCGAGCGGAAGATCAACCCGCGCGAGTGCCTGGACATCCCGGGCTTCCTGCCGGGCGTCGTGACGGTCTCCTCGCTCGGCGCGAAGGACCTGAAGGCCTCGTACTCCAACTACGGCCTCGGCGTCGTCGACATCTCCGCCCCCGGCGGAGACGCGACCCGCTACCAGGCGCCGGACGCGCCCGCCGTCGACGGCCGCATCCTGTCCACCCTCCCGGGCGGCGGCTTCGGCTACAAGGCCGGCACGTCGATGGCCTCCCCGCACGTCGCGGGCGTCGTCGCGCTGATCAAGTCGACCCACCCGTACGCGCCTCCGGCGCTGGTGAAGGGTCTGCTGTACGCCCAGGCCGACGACAGGCCGTGCACCAACCCGTACGACATCAACGGCGACGGCACCGTCGACGCCGTGTGCGAGGGCGGCGAGCGGGACAACGGCTTCTACGGCACGGGCGTCGCCGACGCCCTGGACGCCGTGCGCCGGTAGTCGCGACGTCTGACCAGGGGGGCCCGGTGCGGTGACGCACCGGGCCTCTTCGCGTGCCCGGCCGGTGGCACACTGCCTGCATGACTCACACATCTCCCGGCGCGCCCCGGGACCCGGCGGACCCCGCGAGCGGCACCGCCGGGGCCTGGGCGGCCCTCGGCGGCGACCCGGCCCTGCTGGACCGGGTGACGTTCACGGGGGCCGGCGCGCTCCCGTCCCGGCTGCCGGTGGAGGAACTGGCCCGGTCCACCGTGGCGGTCTGCTCGCTGGCCGCCGCCGAGCTGGCCGCCCTGCGCGACGGGGGCGGGGTCCCCGCCGTACGGGTCGACGACGGCGCGGTCACCACGGCGTTCCTCGGCGACCGGCTGGTGCGGGTGGACGGGGTGGCGCCGACGACGTTCGCGCCGCTGTCGCGCTTCTGGCGCACGGCCGACGGCTGGGTCCGCACCCACGCCAACTACCCGCACCACAGGGGGCGTCTGCTCGCCGCGCTCGGTCTGCCGAAGGACACCGACACGCTGCCGGACGGGGGCGTCGCCGACGTCGCCGCGACGCTCGGCGGCAGGCGGGCACGGGACGTCGAGGAGACCGTGTGCACCGCGGGCGGCCTCGCCGTCGCCGTCCGCACGGCCGAGGAGTGGGCGGCCCACCCCCAGGGCGCGGCGGTGGCCGGGCGGCCGCTGCTGGTGACGGACCGGATCGGCGGCGAGGGCCCGCGGCGTGCGCCGGGCGGCCCCGGGCTGCCCTGCGCCGGTCTGCGGGTGCTGGACCTCACCCGGGTGCTGGCGGGGCCGGTGGCGTCCCGCACCCTGGCGCTGCTGGGGGCGGACGTACTGCGCATCGACTCCCCCGGTCTGCCCGAGAGCCAGGAGGCCCACGACGACACGGGACTCGGCAAGCGGTCGGCCCTGCTGGACCTGGCGCGGCGCGCGGACCGCGCGGCCTTCGAGGAACTGCTCGCCTCGGCCGACGTGGTCCTGACCGGCTACCGCCCGGGAGCGCTGGACCGGTTCGGCCTGACCCCGCAGGCGCTGGCGGGACGGCGCCCCGGGCTGGTGGTCGCCCGGCTCTCCGCGTGGGGACGGCACGGTCCCTGGGCGGGCCGGCGCGGCTTCGACAGCCTGGTGCAGGCGGCGTCGGGCATCGCCCTGGAGGAGGGCGACGCGACCTCGCCCGGTGCGCTGCCGGCCCAGGCGCTGGACCACGGCACCGGGTACCTGCTGGCCGCGGGCGTGCTGCGGTCGCTGACGGACCAGCACACGGCGGGAGGCGCCCGGCTGGTGGAGGTCGCCCTCGCGCAGACGGCCGCCTGGCTGACCCAGGGCCTGCCCGCCGGCCCGCCGGCGGGCACCGGGGCGTACACCCCCGGCCCCTGGCTCACCGAGCGGGCCACCCCGCGCGGCAGCCTCCGCCACGCCCTTCCGGCCGTCGCCTACGTCGGCGGCCCCGCCGACTGGGCGTCCCCCTCCGGCCTCCTGGGCGCGGACGCCCCCGCCTGGCGCGCCTGACCGGGGCGTCGCCGGGCGTCAGGGGGTGACGAGGACCTTCAGCGCGGTGCGCTCGTCCATGGCCCGGTAGCCGCCGGGCACCCCGTCGAGGGGCACCGTCAGGTCGAAGACGGGAGAGGGGTCGACCGTGCCGTCGAGGACGTCGGGGAGCAGCTCGGGGATGTACGCGCGGACCGGCGCGACCCCGCCGCGCAGCGCGATGTTGCGGTCGAACATGAGGGACAGGTCGAGGCCGGTCCCGCTGCCGTGGGGGACGCCGACGTAGCCGATCGCGCCGCCGTCCCGGGTGATGCCGACGGCCGTGCGCATCGACTGCTCCGTGCCGACGGCCTCGATCACGGCCTGCGCGCCCTGGCCGCCGGTCAGTTCGCGCACGGCGGCCACGGCCGCCTCGCCCCGCTCGGCGACGACGTCGGTGGCGCCGAAGGCGCGGGCGATGTCGGTGCGGGCCGTGTGGCGCCCGAGCGCGATGATGCGCTCCGCGCCCAGCCGCCGGGCGGCGAGCACCCCGCACAGGCCGACGGCGCCGTCGCCGACGACGGCGACCGTCGAGCCACGGGTGACCCCCGCGCCCACGGCGGCGTGGTGCCCGGTGCCGAGCACGTCGGAGAGCGCGAGCAGCGCGGTCAGCAGCCGGTCGTCGGACGCGGCGTCGGCGGGGAGCTTCACCAGGGTGCCGTCGGCGAAGGGCACCCGCACGGCCTCGCCCTGGCCTCCGTCGGAGCCGACCGACCCCCAGAAACCGCCCTGCGGGCAGGAGGTCTGGAGTCCTTCGGCGCAGTAGTCGCAGGTGCCGTCGGACCACACGAAGGGCGCCACCACGAGGTCGCCGCGCGCGAAGCCGGTCACCTCCGCACCGGTCTCCTCGACGACGCCGAGGAACTCGTGCCCGATGCGCTGACCGGGCTGCCGCGCCGACTCACCGCGGTAGGCCCACAGGTCGCTGCCGCAGATGCAGGCCCGCAGCACCCGCACCACGGCGTCGGCGGGCTGGCGGACGACGGGGTCGGCCACCTCTTCCACGCGGATGTCGTGCGGGGCGTGGATGACGGTGGCGCGCATGATGCGAGGTCCTTAGCGGGGTGGGACGGGTGTACCCCGCACACGGTACGCCTCCCCCTCCCCCACGGCGGAACCGATCGGTCCGCCCCTGGCTCGGCGGCCGGGACGGTCGCTCCCGGGCCCGGCCCGTCGTCGGACACCCGCGGATCCCAGGAGGCTCCCCGCGGTGCAGGCGGCCCCCTCGCCGGGACGGCGCCGACGCGCGCGCCGGCAGCCGGTGACGGCCCGCGCGGCGAGCACCGGAGGCACGGTCGCGTGCGGCCGCGCGTCCTCCTCCCGCCGGTCGGCGGCGACCCGGGAGGAGGACGCCCGAGACGCCCGCCGCGTGCCGGGGCGGTGAGTTCGTCCGGGCCGATGCCGGGCACCACCCGCGCCCGGGTGCGCAGGGCGTCCACGCCCGGTGAGCCGGCGGCGGCCGCCCGAGCGACGCCGGCCGGGCCCCCGGTCGGTCAGCAGCCTCCCGACTCCGTCGAGTTCGGCCTCCGGCGACCGGCACGGCCCGCCTTCCGGGCCGGCGAGCGCCGCCTTCCCGGAGTCCTGCCGGGAAGGCGGCGCTCGCGCATGCGCTTCCCGCCGCCGACGGGGAACTCGCCCCGAGGACCGCCGCGCGGGGCGGTGCAGGCGGGTGCCGGGACCACGGCGACGGGGGACGTCCCGTTCTCCTCGTCCCCCCGCCCGGGACGTCCCCCGCCGGGCCGCGTCCCGGATCCGGGGCCGCGGCTCTCGTCCGTCGCGCCCCGGCAGGGTCTCTCCCCCGGCCGGGCCCGTGGCGTCAACCCGCCGACCGCGAGCGGGGCTTGCCGCCGGGGCGGACGCGGCCCGGCGGCGGCGGACGGGGCGGGCGAATGCTGTCGGTGGCGGCCCGTATTCTCTGTGACCATGCTCGACGACCGCACGACCGCAGCGACGACGTGGCCGGCCGCGTACCCCTCCGGGTACGCGGTCGTCGACGTGGAGACCACCGGACTCGCCCGCGACGACCGGATAATCTCCGCCGCCGTCTACCGGCTCGACGCCCGCGGCGGAGTCGAGGACCACTGGTACACGCTGGTCAACCCCGAGCGGGACCCGGGCCCGGTGTGGATCCACGGTCTGACGAGCGATGTGCTGGAAGGCGCCCCGCTGTTCGGCGAGATCGCCGCGGAGCTGTCGTCGCGTCTGGAGGGCCGCGTGCTGGTCGCGCACAACGCCTCGTTCGACTGGGGCATGATCTCCCGGGAGTACGCGCGCGCACGCGGCGAGGCCCCCACCCGCCAGCGGCTGTGCACCATCGCGCTCGCCAAGGAGCTCCGCCTTCCGCTGCCGAACCTCAAGCTGGAGTCGCTCGCCGCCCATTTCGGCGTCGTGCAGCAGCGCGCCCACCACGCCCTGGACGACGCCCGGGTGCTGGCGGAGGCCTTCCGGCCGAGCCTCCACGCGGCGGCCCGCGACGGAGTGCGCCTGCCGCTGCTGGAGTGCCTGCCGCTGACGGAGTGGTCCGACGCCCCGGCGGCCCCGCGGGTCGGCTACCAGTCCTCGTACGGGCACAGCAGCTGGCGCCCGTCACGCAAGCGGCCGCCGTGCCCGTATCCGAACCCGGGGCGTTACGCGCCGGGCGGGCGGCTGCGGCAGGGCATGCGGGTGGCGTTCTCCGGCGACACGTCCACGGAGCGCGAGCTGCTGGAGGACCGGGCGGTCGAGGCGGGCCTGCACGTGGCCACGAGCGTGTCCCGGCTGACGAGCCTGCTGGTGACCAACGACCCGCACGCCTCGACGTCGAAGGCCGTCAAGGCGGCGGCCTACGGCACGCCCGTGGTGGACGAGGCGGCCTTCACCCAGCTGCTGGGCGACGTCCTGCCGGCCGCTTCCGGCGCCGCGCGGGGCCGGCCGCCGGGCCCCGCACCCGCATCGGAGTGAATGCGGCACGACTCGCCCGCCGTCCTCCCGCCCACGGAGACGAAGCGTTTCACCCTGTGGCGCATGGCACGTTGTGAGGTTTGCGGAAACGACTACGGCATGTCCTTCGAGGTGCACGCGCAGGGCGCGGTGCACGTCTTCGACTGCTTCTCCTGCGCCATCCACCGCATGGCGCCCATCTGTGAGCACTGCCGGGTCCAGATCATCGGCCAGGGCGTCGAGGTCGAGGGCCACTGGTACTGCGGCGCCCACTGCGCCCGCGCGGAAGGGAGGGCGGGCATCGTCGACCGGGTGTGACGCACCGGCGGCCGCGGACGGGACCCCCTTGTCCGCGGCCGCCGCGGCTACCGGTACGGTCGAAGCCGTGTACCGCTTCCTGTTGTCCCGGCAGTGGGTGATCCTCACCCTCCTCGCCCTCGTCCTGATCCCCTCGATGGTCGAGCTCGGCTTCTGGCAGCTGCACCGCCACCAGCACCGCGTCGCGCAGAACGAGCTGGTCGCACGGAACCTCGACGCCGGGGCCGTGCCCGTGGGCGAGCTCACCTCCCCCGGCCGCACCGTCCCGCGCGCCGACTACTGGCGCACGGTCACCGCGACCGGCACGTTCGACCCCGGGCACGAGGTCGTGGTGCGCCGGCGCACCAACGCCGACGACCGCGTCGGCTTCCATGTGCTGAGCCCGCTGGTGCTCACCGACGGGCGGGTCGTCCTGGTCAACCGGGGCTGGGTCCCGGCCGCCGACGACCAGAAGGCGTTCCCCGAGGTGCCCGCCCCGCCGCGCGGGACGGTGACCGTCACCGGGCGGCTGAAGGCGGACGAGACCACCGGCGCCAGCGGTATCAAGGACCTGGCCGGACTGCCGCCGCGTCAGGTCATGCTGATCAACAGCGGTCAGCAGGCGGAGCTGCTCGGCCGCGAGGTGCTCGGCGGCTACCTGGAGCAGACCGCCCCCGCGTCCGGCGACGCGGGCCCCGAGCAGATCCCGGCACCCGACCACGGATCCATCGGGGCGCACATGGCGTACGCGGTCCAGTGGTGGCTGTTCGCCGCCGCCGTGCCCCTCGGCTGGGTGATTCTGGTCCGCCGGGAGAAGCGGGACAGGACGGCCGCTTCCGGGCAGAACGCGCCGGAGCCGGTCACCGCGGCTGCTTAACGCCCTTCTCCTGCGGGAACACGCCAGAGCGTGACCCAACGTATCGAGGACTACGCCCTCATCGGCGATCTCCAGACCGCCGCGCTGGTCGGTGCGGACGGCTCCATCGACTGGCTGTGCCTGCCCCGTTTCGACTCCGCGGCCTGCTTCGCGGCACTCGTCGGCGACGAGGAGAACGGCCACTGGAGGATCGCACCCAAGGACGCGGGCCGCTGCACCCGGCGCCGCTACGTCGGGGACTCGCTGGTCCTCGAGACCGTGTGGGAGACGCGCACGGGCACGGTGAAGATCCTCGACTTCATGCCCCAGCGCGACGAGGCACCCGACGTCGTGCGGATCGTGGAGGGCGTCAGCGGCAGCGTCGAGATGGCCGGGACGCTCCGGCTGCGCTTCGACTACGGCAGCGTGGTGCCCTGGGTGCGCCGCTCCGACGGGCACCGGGTGGCCGTCGCGGGTCCCGACTCGGCGTGGCTGCGCAGCGAGCCGGAGGTCAAGACGTGGGGGCAGCAGTTCTCCACCTGCTCCTCCTTCACCGTCCGCGCCGGCGAGTCGGTGTCGTTCATCCTCACCTGGCACCCCTCGCACCAGAGCCGTCCGGATCTCGTCGACCCCCACGAATCCCTGCGGCACTGCCTGGAGGACTGGGAGGAGTGGGCCTCCCGGTGCCGTTACGACGGCCCCTACCGCGAAGCGGTCATGCGCTCGCTGATCACCCTGAAGGCCCTCACCTACGCCCCCACGGGCGGCATCGTCGCCGCGCCGACGACCTCGCTGCCCGAGGAGCTGGGCGGCGTGCGGAACTGGGACTACCGGTTCTGCTGGCTGCGTGACTCCACCCTGACGCTGGGGGCGCTGCTCGCGGTCGGCTATCTCGACGAGGCGGCGCAGTGGCGCAACTGGCTGCTGCGCGCGGTGGCCGGCGACCCGGCCGACCTCCAGATCATGTACGGGCTGGCGGGCGAGCGGCGGCTGCCGGAGTTCGAGCTCAGCTGGCTCGGCGGCTACGGCGGCTCCGTCCCCGTCCGGGTGGGCAACGACGCGGCCAACCAGCTCCAGCTCGACGTGTACGGCGAGGTCATCGACTCGCTCTTCATCGCCCGGGAGGCGGGCCTGAAGACCGAGCGGCACGCCTGGAACATCCAGCTCAGTCTGCTGGGCTTCCTGGAGTCCACCTGGCGCGATCCCGACGAGGGCCTGTGGGAGGTGCGCGGGCCCCGCCGTCACTTCGTGCACTCCAAGGTCATGGCCTGGGTCGCCGCGGACCGCGCCGTGCGCACCCTGGAGGCCGACCGCAGCCTGCACGGCGATGCCGACCGGTGGCGGGCGATGCGCGACGAGGTGCACCGGGAGGTGTGCGAGAAGGGTTTCGACCCGGAGCGCAACACCTTCACCCAGTCCTACGGCTCGAAGGAACTGGACGCGGCGACCCTGCTCATCCCGCACGTCGGCTTCCTGCCGCCGGACGACCCCCGGGTGCTCGGCACCATCGCCGCCGTCCAGGCCGAGCTCGGCAGCGGCCCGCTCGTCCGCCGCTACAGCACCGAGGGCGTCTCGGTCGACGGCCTGCCCGGCGACGAGGGCACGTTCCTGGCGTGCTCGTTCTGGCTGACCGACGCGCTGTGCATGACGGGCCGTCACGAGGAGGCCCGCGAGCTGTTCGAGCGGCTGCTGTCCCTCCGCAACGACCTCGGGCTGCTGTCCGAGGAGTACGACCCCGTCGCCGGCCGCCAGCTCGGCAACTTTCCGCAGGCGTTCAGCCACATCGGGCTGGTGAACACCGCCCTCGCCCTGCAGAAGCACGACACGGCAGGATAGGGCCATGGATCTTGGACTGAAGGACCGCGTCTACGTCGTCACCGGCGGCTCCCGGGGGCTGGGCAACGCCTCGGCCCGGCAGCTCGTCGCGGACGGCGCGAAGGTCGTCATCACCGGACGGGACGAGAAGACGGTCGCCGACGCGGCGGCCGGGCTCGGACCGGACGCGGTGGGGCTCGCCGTGGACAACGCCGACCCGGAGGGCGCCGGGCGTCTGATCGCGGCGGCCCGGGCCCACTTCGGCCGCTTCGACGGCGTGCTGATCAGCGTGGGCGGTCCGGCGCCGGGCTTCGTCGCCGACACCACGGACGCGCAGTGGCAGTCGGCGTT
Source organism: Streptomyces sp. T39 (assembly GCF_008042045.1). GTDB lineage: Bacteria > Actinomycetota > Actinomycetes > Streptomycetales > Streptomycetaceae > Streptomyces. The sequence continues at coordinate 498,842 of NZ_RDBP01000037.1, read as the reverse complement.
CGAGTCGGTCTTCCTCGGCGCGGTGCGTCTGGCCCGCACGGCGGCCGCCGAACTCTCCGACGGCGGGGTGATCGGCTTCGTGCTGTCCGGCTCCGTCCACGAGCCCATCGCGGGCCTGACCATCTCCAACGGCCTGCGGCCGGGTCTCGCCGGCTTCGCCAAGTCCCTCTCGGACGAACTGGGGCCGCGGGGCATCCGGGTGGTCGGTGTGCTGCCGTCGCGCATCGACACCGACCGGGTCCGCGAGCTCGACGCGCTCTCCGGCGACCCGGAGGCGGCCCGTGCCGCGAACGAGTCCCGCATCCCGCTGCGCCGGTACGGGACCCCGGAGGAGTTCGGCAAGGTGGCGGCGTTCCTGCTGTCCCCCGCCGCCTCGTACCTGACGGGCGTGATGGTGCCCGTGGACGGCGGCTCCCGGCACGGCTTCTGACGCACCGGGACGCGGCTCCTCCCGGGGGAGGGGCCGCGTCCCGTGTCGTGCGGACCGGCGTGGGGCCGTCAGGTCACCCGCTGCGCCCCGTGCTTCGACACCCTCAGCCTGGCCTCGGCCGGCAACTCGGACAGGCCCGCGGACCGGCCGGCGTGCCCGACCGCCTCGTCGACGAGCCGGGTCAGTGTCTCGGCGGGAGCGGCGTGCGGCTCCAGGCGGAGCAGGACCCTCGCCTCGGGGGCGGTCCTGCGGCGGCCGGCCAGCCGCACCCGGGCGTGGGAGACGCCCTCCAGGGACCCGGCCTCGGCCGCCATCGCGTCCTCCAGGGCACGCCCCCGCAGCACCGCGCCCTCGCCGTCGCCGCTGTCCACCAGGACCTCGGAGAGCCGGGCGCGGCGCAGTTGGGCGAGCAGCCACCACAGGGCGAGCACCACGAGGACGGCCAGCACGGCGATGACCACCGGCCACCACCAGCCCTCGTCCCGCCAGCGGGTGCGGTCCGCGTCGCTGAGCAGGACGTCGTCAGGGCCCGACCAGGGCCACCACGAGGGGACGTCCAGACCGGCTCCGGCGGCGACCACCGCCCCTCCCGTACACAGGAGCACCAGCCCGGCAAGGGCCAGCACGACCCGGTTCACAGCGCGCAGCATGTGTCCTCACTTCTTCCCGGCCGGCGGCCGTCCCACGCGGACGGCGAGGGCCGGCGGCCGGGCGAGACCGAGTTCCTTCAGCCCCGCGCCGAGGGCCTTGTCGAGATCGGCGCGTACCTCGTCCACGGGCCGGAAATGCGACCGGGCCCGCACCGACGCCTTGGAGCGCCGCATCTTCACCCGGACGGACTGGACACCCGAGACCTCCATCGCCCGGTCCCGCAGGACGAGCGCGGCGGCGTCCCGGTCGAGCGCGGCGCGCACCCCGGCGCGGCCGGGCCGCATGGTCAGCAGGGCCCGCAGCCCGGGCGTGAGGGCCAGGGCGAGGAGCAGCACACCGAGGAGCGCGACGGCGGCGGAGACCGCGAGCACCCCCACCTCGTCCAGCCGCCAGTCGGCCAGGTGGTCGGCGAGCCGGCGCCGCCACTCCATGGCGGGCCGGTCGGCGCGTACCGCGGCGACGTCGTAGAGCAGGAGGCCGGCGGCGCCGAGCACGACGGCCGCGACCAGCGCGGCGGGGACGCGCCGTGCGGACCAGAAGCGTCCGGTGGCGACCTTCCCCGCGGGTGCCGGCCGGTGGTCGACGGCGGACTGGTCCGTCCCGGCGACGGCGGACTGGTCCGTCCCGGCGACGGGCCGTCCCGCCTCCGAGGCTCCTTCGCCGCCCGGGGGCTCCGGCTCGGTCATCGGATCCTCTCCTTCGCCCCGCGCCGCGTGTGGAGCGAGTGCAGACGCTCCACCTGCACCGCGACCTCGGGTACGTCCATGCCGGCCAGGGTCGTCACCCGTTCGGTGACACGGCGGCGGACGGAGGCGCACCGCTCGCCGATGTCGGAGGGGTAGTCGAGTTCAAGGCTGACGCGCACCTGGGCGGTGTCGTGGCGCACCACGACGGCGGCGTGCGGCGCCGCGCCGCCCGGGGGGACTGTGCCCAGTGCCTCGCGTGCGGCCTGGGCGGCGATCTTCGCCACGACACGATCGGCGACGGTGGTCGATCCGCGTTCGGCGGCCGCCACGCGTCCCCCGCCTCCGGCGGAGCCCTCAGCGGCCGTCATCACGGATCACCTCTGCCTCTCGCCGCGATCGCGGCCCCGGAAGAAGTCGCCCGCCTCGAGATCGCCCTCGAGGAACCGGCCCACCACGAAGCCGACCGCCCCCAGGGCGGCGACCAGTACGAACGCCCCGAATCCGCCGAAGTATCCGGCGAATCCGAGAGCCATGCCGACCACCATGCCGACCACGGCCATGCTCATGTGGAGCTCCTCTACTGGAGACGCTGCTCCGGCTCGTCCTCTTCCTCGTCGGGCAGCTTCACATCGCTGACGGCGATGTTCACCTCGACGACTTCGAGACCGGTCATCCGTTCGACGGCACCGACGACGTTCTCCCGTACGGCACGCGCGACCTCCGAGATGGACACCCCGTACTCGACGACGATCTCCAGGTCGAGGGCCGTCTGGACCTCGCCGACCTCCGCCTTGACCCCGCGGCTGACGTTGGACCGTCCGCTGCCGCCGCCGGGGACACGGTCGCGTACCGCGCCGAAGGTGCGGGAGAGGCCGCTGCCCATCGCGTGCACGCCGACGACGTCCCGTGCGGCGAGGCCCGCGATCTTCTCGACGACCCCGTCGGCGATGGTCGTGCGTCCGCGCACACCGGCCTCGGGACGCTTGCTGACGGACGTCCTGCGGGAGTCACCCGTCTGGTCGCCTGCCCCAAGGGGCCGGCGGTCACCTGACTCGCTCATCGCGTGATCCTTTCCGGGTGTGGAATTCCTCCCCCGGGCCTGATCCCGCCCCGTGTCCGGACCGGACACGGGGCAGAGCCCCTGCCCACACTAAGTGCGGCTGCCCCGTCGCGCTCCGGGGATGCGGCGGACCGGAGGAACGGCGCCACCCGTTTGCCCGCACAAGGCGGTGGCCCGGACGCGCGGCGTTCTCGCCGCGCGTCCGGGCCACGGGGTCCGGCAGCCACCGGCCGGTGCCGGCCGCGTGGGGCCGTTTCAGTCGGAGAGGCCCGCGAGATCGCGCAGCCGGCGGGTCTGCGCGGCGCGCTCGGCGGCGCGCTGCTCGTCGTAGGTGCGCCCGGCGGCGCCCTGGAGCAGCGCCTTGGTCTCGATGACGGCGTCGCGGGGCGCGGCGAGGAGCGCCGCGGCGAGGTCGCGCACGGCGGCGTCGAGTTCCGCGCCCGGGACGACGAGGTTGGCGAGCCCGGTGCGTTCGGCCTCCTCGGCGTGGACGAAGCGCCCCGTCGCGCAGATCTCCAGCGCGCGGGCGTAGCCGACGAGGGACACCAGGGGGTGGGTGCCCGTCAGGTCGGGCACCAGGCCGAGCGCGGTCTCGCGCATGGCGAACTGCACGTCCTCGGCCACGACCCGCAGGTCACAGGCGAGGGCGAGCTGGAAGCCGGCGCCGATCGCGTGCCCCTGGACCGCGGCGATCGTGACGATGTCCGGCCGCCGCCACCAGGTGAACGCCTCCTGGAACGCGGCGATGGCGGCGTCGGTCTCCGCGTCGGTCCCGCGCGCCAGGTCGATGAACGACGGCTCGCCGTCGAAGCCCTCGGGGGTGAAGGCCTGCCGGTCGAGCCCCGCGGAGAAGGACTTGCCCTCGCCGCGCAGCACCACGACCCGCACGTCGCCCGGCAGCGACCGGCCGGCCTGCGTCAACGCCCGCCACAGCGCGAAGTCCTGGGCGTTGCGCTTGTCCGGCTTGGTCAGGGTCACCGTGGCGACGGCGCCGTCGACGGTGAGTCGTACGCCGTCCTTGTCCAGCACAGGGTCGAGCGAAGTCATGGGACGCCTCCGGTTCGGTGCAGTGATGCCCGTGGAAATGAGCTACTGCACAGTAACCACCCGGGGGGCCGACCGGCCGCCCGGGTGGCCACCGCAGAAGAACCGGTGTACCGAAGGAGCCTTTCTGCTGTTGCGGAGGTCAGGCCGACGCGGCCTTCTTGCCCCGCGTCGCTCCGCCGCGTCCACGCAGGACGACTCCGGACTCACTGAGCATCCGATGGACGAATCCGTAGGAGCGGCCGGTTTCCTCGGCCAGCGCCCGGATGCTCGCCCCGGAGTCGTACTTCTTCTTCAGGTCTGCCGCGAGCTTGTCGCGCGCGGCGCCGGTCACCCGGCTGCCCTTCTTCAGAGTCTCGGCCACCCGTGCCTCCTCATGGGAAGTGCGCTCTGGACTTCTCATGATCACCCCTCCCGGGCATCCTGGCCACCCATTCGACAGGGTCAGTACGGAACGCTTGGGAACGGGACGCCCGGTCATCACGACCGGAATGCAATATTCCACTCGTGTCCACCGACGAAAAGATCCAGCCGCGGGGCCGAAATTGCTGGTCAGCGGCGCCTTCTGCGGCAAGGCCGGGGCAGGGAGCGGAGCGCACCCGTCCGCCACACGCCACGCCGCGGTACGAGACGTCCTCACACAGATGACGGAGCACTCGTAGGCCGAATGATCCATACGGAGTGGATCATCGGGGCCCCACCGGGCCCCGGCGCGCGTCAGGCGAGGGCCACCAGGTCCGCGTAGTCCGCGCCCCACAGGTCCTCCACGCCGTCCGGCAGCAGGATGATCCGCTCCGGCTCCAGCGCCTCGACGGCGCCCTCGTCGTGGGTGACGAGGATGACGGCGCCCTTGTAGGTGCGCAGCGCACCGAGGATCTCCTCGCGGCTGGCCGGGTCGAGGTTGTTGGTGGGCTCGTCGAGCAGCAGGACGTTCGCCGAGGAGACGACCAGGGTGGCGAGCGCGAGACGGGTCTTCTCGCCGCCGGACAGCACACCGGCCGGCTTGTCGACGTCGTCGCCGGAGAAGAGGAAGGACCCGAGGGTCTTGCGCACCTCGACCAGGTCGAGATCGGGCGCGGAGGAGCGCATGTTCTCCAGGACCGTGCGGTCCGGGTCCAGGGTCTCGTGCTCCTGGGCGTAGTAGCCGAGCTTGAGGCCGTGGCCCGGGGTGACCTGGCCCGTGTCCGGCTGCTCCACACCCGCGAGCAGCCGCAGCAGGGTGGTCTTGCCGGCGCCGTTGAGGCCGAGGATGACGACCCGGGAGCCCTTGTCGATGGCCAGGTCGACGTCGGTGAAGATCTCCAGGGAGCCGTACGACTTCGACAGGCCCTCGGCGGTCAGCGGTGTCCTGCCGCAGGGCGCGGGGTCGGGGAAGCGCAGCTTGGCGACCTTGTCGGCGACCCGGACGTCGTCGAGGCCGGCCAGCAGCCGCTCGGCGCGGCGGGCCATGTTCTGCGCGGCGACGGTCTTGGTCGCCTTGGCGCGCATCTTGTCGGCCTGCGAGTTGAGGGCGGCGGCCTTCTTCTCGGCGTTCTGGCGCTCGCGCCTGCGGCGCTTCTCGTCGGCCTCGCGCTGCTGCTGGTAGAGCTTCCAGCCCATGTTGTAGACGTCGATCTGCGAGCGGTTGGCGTCGAGGTAGAACACCTTGTTGACCACCGTCTCGACGAGGTCGACGTCGTGGGAGATGACGATGAACCCGCCGCGGTAGGTCTTCAGGTAGTCGCGCAGCCAGACGATCGAGTCGGCGTCGAGGTGGTTGGTCGGCTCGTCGAGGAGCAGGGTGTCGGCGTCCGAGAACAGGATCCGGGCGAGCTCGACACGGCGGCGCTGACCGCCGGAGAGCGTGTGCAGCGGCTGGCCGAGCACCCGGTCGGGCAGGCCCAGCGCGGCGGCGATCGTGGCGGCCTCGGCCTCCGCGGCGTACCCGCCCTTGGTGAGGAACTCGGTCTCCTGGCGCTCGTACTGCCGCAGCGCCTTGTCGCGGGTCGCGCCCTGGCCGGTGGCGATGCGCTCCTCGTTCATGCGCATCTTGCGGATCAGGGCGTCCAGGCCGCGGGCGGACAGGATCCGGTCGCGGGCGAGCACGTCGAGGTCACCGGTGCGGGGGTCCTGCGGGAGGTAGCCGACCTCGCCGGAGCGGGTGATCGTGCCGGCCGCGGGGATGCCCTCGCCGGCCAGGCACTTGGTGAGGGTGGTCTTGCCTGCGCCGTTGCGGCCGACGAGACCGATGCGGTCGCCCTTGGCGATGCGGAAGGAGGCGGATTCGATGAGGACGCGTGCGCCTGCGCGCAGCTCGATACCGGATGCGGTGATCACGGGGGAAGACTCCAGGGCGGTATGGACGGCGGAAGGGACGGGTGAGCGACGCTTCGACGCCGTCTAAGGCACAAGGAGAATTGCCATACGGCCAGTCTAACGGGGCACGGCAAGTGTTTTCCCGGGGTCCGGCGCACCGTGACCGGCGCCACGCCGCGCGACGCGGCCGCGGCACACGCCCCGCGCACGCCCGGACGTACCGGAGCGCGGGCGGCGGGCCGGGGCGTACCGGCCGATACTCGCCGGGAACGGCGGACGGCCGCCGCCGAAGGACGGAGGTCGCCCGTGCGGTTCGACGACGACGCCCGACTGGACACCTCCGAGGTCGGCGACGTGCGCGGCCGCGTCCCCGGCGGCCGGGCCACGGTCGGCGGGGGCATCGCCGGGCTCGTCGCCCTGGTCCTCGGCCTCCTCTTCGGGGTCGGCCCCGAGCAGCTGGGGCTGTCGTCCGGCGAGGAGGAGCCGGCGGTCACGGCGTCCTCGCAGGCGGAGGTGGCGCGCGCCTGCCGGCGGGGCTCCGACGCCGACGCCCGCGAGGACTGCCGGATCGTGGCGGTGGTCAACAGCGTGCAGGACTACTGGCGCGCCGAGTTCCGTCGCCGTCAGGGCCGGTACGCGGACGCCCGGACCGTGCTGTTCACCGGCCGGGTCGCGACGGCGTGCGGTGCCGCCACCTCGGCGGTGGGGCCCTTCTACTGCCCGGGCGACCGGCAGGTCTACCTGGACCTCGGGTTCTTCGGCGACCTGCGGGACCGGTTCGGCGCCACCGGCGGCCCGTTCGCGCAGGCGTACGTCGTCGCGCACGAGTACGGCCACCATGTGCAGAACCTCACCGGCGTCCTCGGGCGCGCGCAGGACGGCCGGCAGGGCGCCGGTTCCGCCGCCGTCCGGGTGGAGCTGCAGGCGGACTGCTACGCGGGGGTGTGGGCGCGCCACGCGACGACGACCCCGGACGGGACGACGGGGCGGCCGCTGCTGACCGAGCTCACCGAGGCGGACATCCTGGACGGCCTCGACGCGGCCGCCGCGGTGGGCGACGACCGGATCCAGCAGCGCCACCAGGGCCGCGTCACACCGGACACCTGGACCCACGGGTCGGCCGGGCAGCGGCAGGCGTGGTTCCGGCAGGGCTTCCGCACCGGGGACACGGCCCGCTGCGACACCTTCCGCTGACCCGGCGCACCGGCGGGGCGCACCGGCGGCGTCGGGCGCCGGACCGCGGCGGCCGGTGCCAGACTGAGACCTGGGTCACACCCATCAGCCGAACGGGCGAGGAGCGCACGCCATGCCGCAGTCACCGAGCATCTGTCCCACGCTGGTCTACGCGGACGCCAAGGCGGCCGTCCGGCAGCTGACGGAGGCCTTCGGCTTCACCGTCCACGCGATGTACGAGAACGAGGACGGCTCCGTCGCCCACGCGGAGCTCGCCTTCGGCAACGGCATGGTGATGCTGGGCAGCAGGGGCACCGGGAGCGAGTTCGACGCGCTGATGCGGGACGCCGGACCCGTCGGCGTCTTCGTCCACGTCGACGACGTGGACGCGCACCGTGCGAGGGCCGCCGGGCACGGCGCGGAGATCGTGACGGAGCCCGCCGACCAGGACTACGGCGCCCGCGACTACATGGCGCGCGACCTGGAGGGCAACATCTGGAGCTTCGGCACGTACGCACCGGGGGCGGCCGGCTCGTCGTAGACGCGGGCGGCCCCCGGTGCGGCCGGGGTCAGACGCCGCCGGTGTGCACCTGGAAGGCCGCGCGGCGCACCGCCTTGGCGAGCGCCGGGTCCGGGTGGGCGGCCGCGAGCGCGACGAGGACCTGGACCGTGCGGGGGTGCCCGCCGGCCCGGACCTCCTCGATCAGCGCGGGGACCGTGCCCTGCACCGCGGAGTCCAGGTGGCGCAGGAGCAGCTGCGGTTCGCCGTGGTCGGCGACGGCCGCCGCGGTGTCGACCCAGAGCCAGGTCGCCTCCTCGCGGGTGAGGACGTCGGCGGCGTCCTCCGGGTCGGCGCCGTCGTACTCGGCGAGCCAGAGCAGGGCGTAGGGGCGCAGCGACGGTTCGGACGCGGCCGCCCGCACCTCGGGCTCGGCCGGGGCTCCGACGACGCGCAGCGCCTCGAAGGCCAGGCCCCGCAGCAGGGCGTCCTCGCCGCGGGCGACGCCGAGCAGTTCGCCGACGGCGCCCGCCACCGTGCGGGCCGCGATCCAGGCCCGGTACTCGGCGCGGGCGGGGCCGGGCGTGAGGCGGGCGCAGCCGCGCAGCATGTCCTCCGCGGACTGCTCGATGTTGCCGGCCGGGCTCTGCGCGGCGACGCAGATCTGCTCCAGCTTGACCCACACCGCCCAGTTCCCCAGCGGAGTGAGCGTGGCCTGGCCCCGGTCCAGGGTCAGCGCGCCCACGGAGGCGAGTCCTTCCAGGGACCAGTCCAGCAGCGCCGACACGGGGACCTCGCCGGCCGCGGGACGGGCCGGTTCGGACGCCGGGGCCGAGGGCACCTCGCAGCGCTCCTCGCGCAGCTCGGCGACGCGCTGCTGGAGGAGGTCGAGGAGGGTCTCCGTCGGGACCGGGCCGGCCGAGAGCTGCAGCAGGGAGAGCACCTGCGGCACGGCCTCGACCACCTCGGCCACGGCGGTGGGCGCCACGTCGGCGGGGGCGGGGTGGGCCAGCGACCAGGCGTCGAAGAGCGCCACCCAGCCGCGCAGCACCGCCATGTCGTCGCGGTCCCAGGCGTGCAGCCGCCAGCCGGGGCGGGCGGCGTCGCCGTGCATCTCGATGAGACCGGCCAGCCGGGCGCGGTCCCAGCCCGCGCGCACCTCCTCCGGGGTCAGGTCCAGCGCGGCGGCGGCACGCTGCCGTGCCTCGGGGACCGAGCGGGCCGCGGCGGGACCGCGTTCGACGGCGGCCCAGCGTGCGATGCGCACGGCGTCGGCGAGGACCGAGCGGGCCTGGCGGGCCAGCTCGGCGGGGGCGGGCGTGCCCTCCGGCGGGCGGGTCGCCGGGCGGGTACGCCGGGTCGTCACGGCCCGTCGCGCACTGGCCATGGGACGCGGGCGGACGAGACGGAGTCTGGAGTTGCGCGCCAATTGCTCATCAGGCTTTCGGGACGTCACGGGAGCAGTCTTCCCGCTGACGGCCCGAAAGCCCAAACGGAACGGCACGGGACGGCTTCCGGAGCCCTCCCCCGGGCCCCGTGCCGGTCCCCCGCGGGCCGCCGGGGACCGGCACGGCGCCGTGCGGGCGAGGGTCCCGGGGACGGGTGGCGAAAGGCCCGCCGGCCCTCGGGGCGCCGGGCGCTGCTCGCGCCATGCGCCCCGGGGGCTGTCCCGCGATGCCGGGTGGATCGGCGCGCGGCGCCGGATGCGGTGCATCGCAAGGCGGCGGGCCGCCCTCGCACCGGGCGCATTCCGGCGGTTCGACGACGCGGCGAGGTGTCGCGGCTGTCGTCGCGCGCCCGCCGGGGAGTGCGGGACAGCCCTCAGGCGAGGGGGGTGAGGAAGCGCCGGAGCACCTCTTCGTAGCGGGTGGGGTCGGCGTTCCACATGGCGCCGTGCGGGGCGTGGTCCACGGTGTGCAGGGTGACCAGGTCCGGCCGCTCGTCGGCGAGGCGCCGCGAGCCCCGCCAGGGGGCGAGGGTGTCGTCGGGGCCGTGGAAGATCAGCGTCGGGATCCGGACGGCCAGGGGGTCCGCGGCCCCTGAGAGCCGGCCGGCGTGCGGTCCGGTGCGGCCCTGCGCGGCGCGGACGGCGAGCGGGAGCAGCGGGGCGGGTGTGCGGCGGGCGGTGATCAGGGCGCGCAGGGTCGCCTCCCAGTCCAGGACGGGCGAGTCCAGGACCAGTCCGCTGATCCGGTCGCGCAGCCCCGAGCCGACCGCGGCGCGCAGCGCCATGGCCGCGCCCGTGGACCAGCCGTGGATCACGACGCGCTCGGCGCCGTTGCGCACGGCGTGGCGGATCGCGGCGTCCAGGTCACGCCACTCGGAGTCGCCGAGGTGGCTGAGGCCGTCCGGCGGCCGGGGGGCGCCGAGGTCGCCGCGGTAGGCGAGGTTCAGCACGGGGAACCGCTGCCCGCGCAGGAACCCGAGGAGGTTCAGGGGGTGCTCCCGGGTGGTGCCGATCCCGTGCACGGTGATCACCCAGGTGCTGCGGGCGCCGGGGACGTACCAGGCCGGGAGGCCGCCGAGCTCCCCGGGGACGAGGACGTCGGAGAAGGGGATGCCGAGCGCGGTCGCCGGGTCGCCCTCGTGGAGCTGGGGGGTGATGCGGACCCGCGCTCCGGGGGCGAGGCCGTCGACCGCCCGGTCGAGCCGCCGCACCACGGTGTCGGCCGACGCCGCGGCGCCGCCGAGCACCGGGCCGACGACGGCGTGGACACCGGAGCCCGTGAGGCCGTAGGTCCCGGGGCGCAGGGAGGCGAGGCTGCGGGTGAGCGTGATCCTGCCGGGTTCGGTCCCGTGCACGGTCAGCCGCGGATCACCGGGCAGCGCGCGTCGGGCGGGCGCTCCGAGCGCGGCGCTGCTCACGTAGCGTCCTGCGGCGACCGAGGCCGCGCCGACGCCGATCAGGGTGGTGACGGCCGCTGCCGTCGCTGTAGCCGGGCGCACCGCTCCAGTGTCGGCAAGGTGGGCGACGACTGCCAGTGGACGGCCGTCGCTCCGGCGGCCCGGCGCCCCCGGAGCGGGGCGCCCGGCCCGTGGGGAGTCAGGCGGGAGGGGCGTCGGGCGGGCGCCGGCCGTAGTCGCGCAACCGGGTGGCCGCATCGGCGAGCTGGGCGTCGGAGAGCAGCGCGGGGGTGCGGCCGGGGACGGAGGAGGCGGTGAGCCAGAGCCGGCACATCCATTCGAGCTGGGCCGTGCGGTCGTACGCCTGGCCGAGGGTGTCCCCGTGGGCCACGGTGCCGTGGTTCGCCAGCAGACAGGCGGTGCGGTCGCGCAGGGCCGCCAGCATGTTCCGGGCCAGTTCCTCCGTGCCGTAGAGGGCGTAGGGGGCGACCCGGACGGGGCCGCCGAGGGCGGCCGTCATGTAGTGGACCGGAGGCAGCTCGGGGACCAGGGTGGAGACGGCGGTGGCGTGCACCGCGTGGGTGTGGACGACGGCCCGGGCGCCGGTCCGCCGGTACAGCGCCAGGTGGAGCGGGAGTTCGCTGGTCGGCACCATGGTCCCGAGGACCCGGTTGCCGTCCAGGTCGACCCCGAGGACGTCGCCGGGGCCGAGCCGGTCGTAGGGGACCCCGCTGGGGGTGACGAGGACGACATCGCCGTCCACTCGTACGGAGACATTTCCGGACGTGCCGACGACGAGACCCTCGGCGGCGGTCCGGCGGGCTGTCGCCACCAGCTCCCGCCACGCCTGTTCGATCGCATCGCCGTGTGCCTGAGCGGTCATGGGGCGATCCTGCCAGGCCGCCTCCCGGCGGCGCCGCCGGGCGCGTCACCGGGGGTCCGACGGGGCGTGCGCAACGCAGGGTGTTCGAGTGAACGCCCCCTGCGGTCGGCGGCGGCGCGGGACGGCAAACGGAACCTCTTGACGCCACTTGCGGACACCACAGCGCCCGGCCCAGTTCATCTTCCGTTCATCCAGGTTGCCTACGGTCCACACGTCAATGACGTCAAACGATTGCCTGGGTAAATGGAACACATCACCTTGCTGCTCGCGATTGTGATCGTGACAGCGCTCGTGTTCGATTTCACGAACGGTTTCCACGACACCGCCAACGCGATGGCGACGACCATCTCGACCGGCGCGATGAAGCCCAAGACCGCGGTGGCCATGTCCGCCGTTCTGAACCTCGTCGGCGCGTTCCTCTCCGTGGAGGTCGCCAAGACGATCTCCAGCGGACTGGTCGACGAATCAGGCATCTCACCTGAAGTCATCTTCGCGGCGCTCGTCGGCGCGATCCTCTGGAATCTGCTGACCTGGCTGGTCGGCCTGCCGTCCAGCTCGTCGCACGCGCTCATGGGCGGCCTCATCGGCGCCACCGTCGCCTCCGTCGGCTTCTCCGGCGTCAACGGCGGCGTCGTCGTCACCAAGGTGCTGATCCCCGCGATCGCCGCCCCGCTCGTCGCCGGTATCGGCGCGATGCTGGCGGCCCGGCTGACGTACAAGCTCGGCAGGAACACCGACGCCAAGGCCACGGCCACGGGCTACCGCGCCGGTCAGATCGCCTCCGCGGGCCTGGTCTCCCTGGCGCACGGCACCAACGACGCCCAGAAGACGATGGGCATCATCACGCTGGCCCTGGTCGCCGGCAACGTGGTCGCCCCCGGCTCGAACCCCCCGCTGTGGGTCATCGTCTCCGCCGGTGTCGCCATCGCGCTCGGCACCTACCTCGGCGGCTGGCGCATCATCCGCACCATGGGCAAGGGCCTCACCGACCTCCAGCCGCAGCAGGGCTTCGCCGCCCAGACCAGCGCCGCGAGCGTCATCCTGGCCTCCTCGAACCTCGGCTTCTCGCTGTCCACGACCCACTCCTGCTCCGGCGCCGTGATGGGCGCGGGCCTCGGCCGCAAGGGCGGCGTGGTCCGCTGGTCCACGGCCACCCGGATGTTCGTCGCCTGGGGTCTGACCCTGCCGGCCGCCGGCCTGGTGGCCGCCGCCTCGGAGTTCGTCACCAAGCAGGGCGACTGGGGCGTCGCCGTCGTCGCCGTCTTCCTGGTGGCGTCCTGCCTCGCGATCTGGATCGTCTCGCGCCGCCAGGTCGTCGACCACACCAACGTCAACGACGTCGAGCCGGGCGAGGAGGAGCCGGCCGGTGTCGTCACCACGGCCATGGCCGCCGTCGCCCCGCCGCCCGCCGGCGAGATCAAGACCACCATCCCGGCCCCGGCGTCCGAGCCGGCCGAGACCGAGCCGGCCCGCCCGGCCACGGTGTAAGGAAGCATCAGCATGAAGATCGACTGGGCAGCTCTCGGCTCCGTGTTCGGCGTGAGCCTCGTCGCCACCGTCGCCCTGGTGGGCCTGTTCACCCTGGGCATCATCGGCCTCAGCAGGCAGGACCCGGCCGGGCGGTCCGGCGGCTCCGCGGCCCTGGCCCGCACCGGCGCCTACGCCTGCTTCGCGCTGTGCGCGGCGGCCGTCGCGTTCGGCATCTACCTGGTCGTCGTCTGACGGCCGCACGCCCGGCCGCCCTGCGGCCCGGAGCACGTCCGGGAGCCGGGCGTGGCGGCACCCGCGCGGTGCCGTCGCGCCCGGCTCCCGCGCTGTCCGCGGTGTGGGTCTCGGCACACTGTCCCGCCGCAGGTCAAGGGTGAGTTGACGGGCGTACGCGGGCGTGGTGGACTGCCGGGGCCAATACGGCGGCAGCAGAGGAAGTCCGGTGCGAATCCGGCGCGGTCCCGCCACTGTGACCCGGGGAGCTCTCCCGGGGAGCCAGGAACTCTCACCGCCGGTCACGTCGAACCAGGGCGCGGACCCTGAGTGAGGACTCGTCGTCATGCCTGGCTGCGGTTCAGCCCTGCCCGCCGGACGCCACCCCTGGGGTCGCTGACCCCATGTGTGCCGAACGGATATCTGTGGACCGGACGTTCGCGTACGGAGCCGCCGCCGGCCTCGCCGCCGACCTGCTGCTCGGGGACCCGCGCCGCGGACACCCCGTGGCCGCCTTCGGGCGGGCCGCCGGCGCCGTGGAACGGCTGCTGTGGCGTGACCACCGCGGCCGGGGCGCCCTGCACACCGCGGTGTGCGCCGGGGGTGCGATCGGGGCGGGCCTGCTCGCCGCACGCGCCGTGCGCCGCTCCCCCGCCGCGTCCGTGGCCCTGACCGCCGCCGCCACCTGGGCCGTCGTCGGCGGCACCACGCTGGGGCGGGAGGCGCGTGCCGTGGGGGACGCGCTCGCGGCCGGGGACCTCGGCGCCGCCCGCGCCCGGCTGCCGCATCTGTGCGGCCGCGACCCGCAGGCCCTCGACGAGCGGCAGATCGCCCGTGCCGTCGTCGAGTCCGTCGCGGAGAACACCTCCGACGCCGTCGTCGGCGCGCTCGTGTGGGGCGCCGTCGCCGGCGTGCCGGGGCTGCTCGGCTTCCGGGCGGTCAACACCCTGGACGCGATGGTGGGTCACCGATCGCCCCGGTACCTGCGCTACGGCTGGGCCTCCGCGCGCCTCGACGACGTGGCCGGCTGGCCCGGCGCCCGGCTCACGGCCGTGCTCGCGGTGCTCGCGGGCCCCGATCCGCGGGGCGCCGTCCGGGCCTGGCGGGCCGACGCGGGGAAGCACCCGAGCCCCAACGCGGGCCCCGTGGAGGCGTCGTTCGCGGGCGCGCTGGGCGTGCGGCTGGGCGGGACCCTGTCGTACGCCGGGCGCGTCGAGCACCGGCCCGTCCTCAACGGCGGCGGGCGGGCCGTGGAGTTCGGGGACATCGACCGGGCGGTGCGGCTGTCGCGCCGTGTCGGCGTACTGACGCTGGCGGTCTGCGCGGGTGCCCGCCTGGTCCGCGCGGCGACGAGGGGGAGGCGGACATGAGCGGCGGACTGCTGGTCGCGGGGACGACGTCGGACGCGGGCAAGAGCGTGGTGACCGCCGGGATCTGCCGGTGGCTGGTGCGGCAGGGCGTGAAGGTCGCGCCCTTCAAGGGCCAGAACATGTCGCTGAACTCGTTCGTGACGCGCGAGGGCGCGGAGATCGGGCGGGCGCAGGCGATGCAGGCGCAGGCAGCGCGGGTGGAGCCGACGGCGCTGATGAACCCGGTGCTGCTCAAGCCCGGGAGCGACCGTTCCAGTCAGGTCGTGCTCATGGGCCGACCCGTCGGGGAGATGAGCGCGCGGGGCTACCACGGCAACCGGCAGCGGGAGCTGTTCGAGCCGGTGATGGCCTGCCTGGACGAACTGCGCGCCACCTACGACGCGGTGATCTGCGAAGGGGCGGGCAGCCCGGCCGAGATCAACCTGCGGCGCACGGACATCGTCAACATGGGCATCGCGCGGGCCGCCCGGCTGCCGGTGCTGGTGGTCGGCGACATCGACAGGGGCGGGGTGTTCGCGCAGTTCTTCGGCACCACGGCGCTGCTGGACGCCGGTGACCAGTCCCTGGTCGCCGGCTATCTGGTCAACAAGTTCCGCGGCGACGTGACGCTGCTGGAGCCCGGTCTGGAGATGCTGCACGGCCTGACCGGACGGCGGACCTACGGGGTCCTCCCGTACGCGCACGGCCTCGGCATCGACGAGGAGGACGGGCTGCGGGTGTCGCTGCGCGGCACCGTCCGCGAGTCCGTCGTCGCGCCGCCGGTCGGCGAGGACGTGCTCCGGGTCGCGGTCTGCGCCGTGCCGCTGATGTCCAACTTCACCGACGTGGACGCACTGGCCGCCGAACCCGGCGTCGTGGTCCGCTTCGTGGACCGCCCCGAGGAGCTCGTCGACGCCGACCTCGTCGTCGTCCCCGGCACCCGCGGCACGGTCCGGGCGCTCGCCTGGCTGCGTGAGCGCGGGCTCGCCGCCGCGCTCGCCCGGCGGGCGGCGCAGGGGCGGCCGGTGCTCGGCGTCTGCGGCGGCTTCCAGGCGCTCGGCGCGCACATCGAGGACGACGTGGAGTCCCGGGCGGGCGAGGTCGAAGGACTCGGGCTGCTGCCCGTGCGGGTACGGTTCGCCCGCGAGAAGACGCTGGCCCGGCCGGTGGGCGAGGCACTGGGCGAGCGCGTCGAGGGATACGAGATCCACCACGGCGTGGCCGAGGTGCTGGGCGGCGAGCCCTTCCTGGACGGCTGCCGGGTGGGGTCGGTGTGGGGCACGCACTGGCACGGTTCGCTGGAGAGCGACGGCTTCCGCCGGGCGTTCCTGCGACAGGTGGCGGCGCAGGCCGGGCGGCGCTTCGTGCCCGCGCCCGACACCGGATTCGCCGCGTTGCGCGAGGAGCAGCTGGACCGGCTGGGCGACCTGATCGAGGAGCACGCGGACACGGACGCGCTGCTGCGGCTGATCGAGCAGGGGCCCCCGGCGGGCCTGCCGTTCGTCCCGCCCGGTGCGCCGGCGGCGCGGTGAGAGGCGCGGGCGGGCCCGGAGGCGCGGTGGGCGCCGCCGCGGGCGGACCAGGCGGCGCGAGGAGGGCCGCCGCGGGGTCGCGGGCGGCACAGGGCCCCTGGCGGGCGGGGGCACCCAGGGACGTCGAGGCAACGAGTGAAGGAGTGAGCAGGCGATGAGCATCCCCTATCCGTTCACGGCGGTCGTCGGGATGGACGACATGCGCTTGAGCCTGTTGCTCAACGCCGTCTCACCGGCCATCGGCGGTGTGCTCGTACGGGGCGAGAAGGGCACCGCCAAGTCGACGATCGTGCGGGGGCTGACCGGTCTGCTGCCCGCCATGGACGTGGTGGCGGGATGCCGGTTCGCCTGCCGTCCCGAGGCGCCGGACCCCGAGTGCCCGGACGGGCCCCACGCACAGGCCGCCGCCGTGAGCCGGCCGACACCGATGGTGGAGCTGCCGGTGGGCGCGTCGGAGGACCGGCTGGTCGGCGCGCTGGACATCGAGCGGGCCCTCGCGGAGGGCGTGAAGGCGTTCGAGCCGGGCCTGCTGGCCGAGGCGCACCGCGGGATCCTCTACGTGGACGAGGTCAACCTCCTCCACGACCACCTCGTCGACCTGATGCTGGACGCCGCCGCCATGGGGGCGTCGTACGTGGAGCGGGAGGGCGTCTCCGTACGGCACGCCTCGCGCTTCCTGCTGGTCGGCACGATGAACCCGGAGGAGGGGGAACTGCGGCCGCAGCTGCTGGACCGCTTCGGGCTGACCGTGGAGGTCGCGGCCTCCCGTGATCCGGACCAGCGGGTCGAGGTCGTGCGGCGCAGGCTGGCGTACGACGACGACCCGGCCGCCTTCGCGGCGCGCTGGGCGGAGGACGAGGCGGCGCTGCGGGCACGGATCGTCGCGGCCAGGGCGCTGCTGCCCGAGGTGGTGCTCGGCGACGCGGTGCTGCGTCAGATCGCCGCCACCTGCGCCGCGTTCGAGGTGGACGGGATGCGGGCGGACATCGTGATGGCCCGCACGGCGACGGCGCTGGCCGCCTGGGACGGGCGCACGGAGGTCGCCGAGGAGGACGTGCGGCGGGCCGCGCTGCTCGCGCTGCCGCACCGCAGGCGGCGCAACCCCTTCGACGCGCCCGGTCTGGACGAGTCGAAGCTCGACGAGGCGCTGGAGCAGTCCGGTGAGGACCCCGACCCGGACCCCGACCCCGGCCCGGGCGACGGGGGCCCCGGCGACGGGGGGCCGGACGGCGGCCCCGGCGGCGGGGTGCCGCCGCAGGGGCAGGGACAGGACACCCCGGCCGCCGGCTCCGAGGACCGGGCGCCCTCCCCCGCGCCGGCGCCCGGCCCCGGGGAGCAGCGGCCCGTCGGCGCCTCGGAGCCGTACCGCACGAAGATGCTGAGCGTGCCCGGGCTCGGCGAGGGCGCCGCGGGACGGCGGTCCCGTGCGCGGACCGAGCACGGGCGCACCACCGGCTCCCGCCGGCCCCAGGGCACGCTCACCCGACTCCATCTGGCGGCGACCGTGCAGGCGGCGGCGCCCCATCAGCGCGCCCGGGGGCGCACCGGACCCGGGCTGGTGGTGCGCCGGGACGACCTGCGGCAGGCGACCCGCGAGGGACGCGAGGGCAACCTCGTGCTCTTCGTGGTGGACGCCTCGGGGTCCATGGCGGCACGGCAGCGGATGGGCGCCGTCAAGGGCGCGGTGATGTCGCTGCTGCTCGACGCCTACCAGCGGCGCGACAAGGTCGGTCTGATCACCTTCCGCGGGGGCGGGGCCGAGCTGGCGCTGCCGCCGACGTCGTCCGTCGACGCGGCCGCCGCGCGTCTGGAGTCGCTGCCGACCGGGGGGCGCACACCGCTCGCGGAAGGGCTGCTGAAGGCGCACGAGACGCTGCGGATCGAGCGCCTGCGCGACCCGTCCCGGCGGCCGCTGCTGGTGATCGTGACCGACGGGCGGGCCACCGGCCGGGGCGACGCCTTCGCGCTGGCGCTGCGCGCGGCGCGGCTGCACGCCGCGGAGGGCACCGCCGCCGTCGTCGTCGACTGCGAGTCGGGGTACGTACGGCTCGGACTGGCCGGCACGCTCGCCGGCGAACTCGGCGGCACCGCCGTCACCCTGGACGAGCTGCGCGCCGACGCGATCGCCGGTCTCGTCAGGGACGTCAGAGAAGTTTCCGCCGCCAGGAGGGCCGCGTAATGCCACAGGGACAGCCGACCGTCGTGCCGGACGACGGGCTCACCACACGCCAGCGCCGCAACCGTCCCCTGGTGTTCGTGCACACGGGCATCGGGAAGGGCAAGTCGACGGCGGCGTTCGGGCTCGCGCTGCGGGCCTGGAACCAGGGCTGGCCGGTCGGGGTGTTCCAGTTCGTCAAGTCGGCCAAGTGGAAGGTCGGCGAGGAGAACGCGCTGAAGGTACTGGGCGCCAGCGGCGAGGGCGGCACCGTCGCCTGGCACAAGATGGGCGAGGGCTGGTCGTGGATCCAGCGGGCGCCCGCCGACGGCGAGCCGTCCAACGAGGACAAGGCGCGCGAGGGCTGGGAGCAGGTCAAGCGGGACCTGGCCGCCGAGACGCACCGGCTGTACGTGCTGGACGAGTTCGCCTACCCGCTGCACTGGGGGTGGATCGACACCGACGAGGTGATCGAGGTGCTGCGCGGGAGGCCGGGAACCCAGCACGTGGTGATCACCGGACGCAACGCGCCGCAGAAACTGATCGACTTCGCGGACCTGGTGACCGACATGTCCAAGGTCAAGCACCCGATGGACGCGGGGCAGAAGGGCCAGCGGGGCATCGAGTGGTAGCACGTCTCGTCATCGCCGCGCCGTCGTCCGGGGCGGGCAAGACCACGGTCGCGACGGGCCTGATGGCCGCGTTCGCCGGGCGTGGCCTCGCCGTGTCCCCGCACAAGGTCGGCCCCGACTACATCGATCCCGGCTACCACGCCCTGGCCACCGGGCGGCCCGGCCGCAACCTCGACGCCTACCAGTGCGGCACCGCCCTGGTCGCGCCGCTCTTCGCGCACGGCGCGCGCGGCTGCGAACTGGCCGTCGTCGAAGGCGTGATGGGGCTCTACGACGGAGCCGCCGGACAGGGCGAGCTGGCATCGACGGCGCAGGTGGCCAAGCTGCTGCGGGCGCCGGTGGTGCTGGTCGTGGACGCCTCGTCGCAGTCGCGGTCGGTGGCGGCGCTGGTGCACGGCTTCGCGTCGTGGGACCCCGGGGTGCGGATCGGCGGGGTGATCCTCAACAAGGTCGCGACCGACCGGCACGAGACCCTGCTGCGGGAGGCGCTGGAGGAGTCCGGCGTACCGGTGATGGGGGTGCTGCGGCGGGCCGCCGACGTGGCCACTCCGTCGCGGCACCTGGGCCTGGTGCCCGTGGCCGAGCGGCACACCGACGCGGTGGACGCCGTGCGGGCCCAGGCCGAACAGGTGCGCCTGGGCTGCGACCTGGACGCACTGCTGGCGCTGGCGCGTTCCGCGCCGCCGCTCACGGACACCCCCTGGGACCCGCTGACCGCGGCACGGGGCGGGGCGCCCACGGAGCCCGCCGCGGGCGGGGAGCGGCCGGTGGTGGCCGTCGCCGGCGGGGCGGCGTTCACCTTCTCCTACGCCGAGCACGTCGAGCTGCTGCGGGCGGCCGGCGCGCGGGTGGCCGCCTTCGACCCGCTGCGCGACGAGCGGCTCCCCGAGGGGACCCGCGGCCTCGTCATAGGCGGCGGCTTCCCCGAGGTGTACGCGCCCGAGCTGTCCGCCAACGAGCCCCTGCGCCGGGCCGTGGCCGCCCTGGCGCGGTCCGGGGCGCCGGTCGCGGCCGAGTGCGCGGGGCTGCTGTACCTGGCGAAGTCCCTCGACGGGAAGCCGATGTGCGGGGTCCTGGACGCCGAGGCCCGGATGACGGGCCGGCTGACGCTCGGCTACCGGGAGGCCGTCGCGGTCGCCGACAGCCCGCTGGCCGCGGCCGGGACGCGACTGCGCGGCCACGAGTTCCACCGCACCGTGCTGGAGCCCGGCTCCGGGCCGGTCCCGGCCTGGGGCATGGTGCGCCCGGAGCGGCGGGTCGAGGGCTTCGCGCAGCAGGGGGTGCACGCCAGCTATCTGCACACCCACTGGGCGCAGCGTCCGGACGTCGCGACGCGCTTCGTGGCGGCCTGCGCGGGCGTGGGCGTCCCGGGGCCGCGCCCCGGCGCCTCCGCCGGACCGCGCCGGGCGGGGGGCACGGGCGTGCGGGACGCGGGCGGCGCCGGGGTGGCGGGGGCGGCCGGGGCATGAACGGGGTGCCGCCGCCCGGACGGTCATTCGGCGAGACCGACCACCAGCCAGACGAAGCCCACTCCCCCGACGGTGCACAGCAGCGTGGAACGGGCGGGGTGCCGGTGATGCGCCTCCGGCAGGATCTCCGCCGCCGCGAGGTAGAGCAGCGCGCCGCCGAAGAACCCCAGGTAGCTGCCGAGCAGTTCCGCGGGCAGGGCGAACAGCAGGGTGGAGGCCGCCCCCAGCACGGGGGCGAGCGCGTCGGCGAACAGCATCAGGGTGGCCTTGCGGCGGGTGTTCCCGTACAGGCTGGTGATCGTGTACGTGTTGAAGCCGTCCGCGAAGTCGTGGGTGATGACGGCGAGGGCGACGGTCGCGCCCATGCCGCCGCCCACCTGGAAGGCGGCCCCGAGCGCGATGCCGTCCATCAGGCTGTGCGCGACCATGGCCGCCGCGGCCGTCAGCCCCACCTGCGGGACCCGCGCCCCGGGGTCGGCCCCGTGCGCGGCCCGTCGCACGGCGAGCAGACGTTCCACGAGGTGGGCGGTGAGGAAGCCGGCGACGAAGAGCAGCAGTGCCTGGGGCACGCCGAACACCTCGTGCCCCGCGGACTCCAGTGCCTCCGGCAGCAGTTCGAGGCCGACCACCCCGAGCATCAGTCCGCCCGCGAGGCCGAGCACCAGATGCCGGCGGTCGGTGACGCGGTGCGCCATCCAGCCGCCGAACAGCGTCATCAGGAACGCGCCGAGCGCGACGAACACCGCCATGCGCCCTTGCTAGCCCATCGGCACGCCCCGGCGCACACCGCTGCCGGGCCCGTTCACCCGGTTGCCCGCGAAGTGGCCGCGGGCGCCCGGTGCGCGGCGCACCTCGGCCGCCCGGGGGCCCGGCGGTGGGCGCGTTGACGGGTTCGGCCGCGCACGGCGGCCGTGCCGGTGCCGGGGGCGCCTCCTGCGCGCGGGGCGGCACGTCCTCGGCGGCGGCCTCCGCGGCCCGGGAGGCGGTATGACGATGGGTGCGACGCCTGACGACATGACCGGAACGGCTGCCGGGAGCCCCGGCGGCGCCGGCGCTCCCGGCTGCGGCGGCCCGCACGGCGGCGGACACCACGGCGTCTCCGCGGGCCCGGTGGACGGCGAGGGCCTCCCCGGCGCTCCGGACGGAGGCGGGGGTGGGCTGGTGGGCGCGTTCCTGATGACGCTGTTCGGCGGCTGGATGGCGCACCGCGTCACCGACCGCCGGCATCTGGTGCTCGGCCTCGCGGGCGGACTGATGCTCGGGACGCTGCGCGCGGCCGGGCTGGGCGCGGCCGAGGTGACCGCGCTGGCGACGCTCGACGTGAAGGCCGCGGAGCCGGGGGTCGTGGCGGCCGCGGCACGGCTGGGGGTGCCCGTGACGGCGTACACGTCCGCCCGGCTGGCCGCGGTGCCCGGCGCCGGCGGCTCCGCCGCGGTGCTCGCGGCCGTGGGCACGCCCTCGGTCGCCGAGGCGGCGGCGCTCGCCGGGGGCGGTGAACTGGTGGTCCGCAAGCGCACGTCGCGTCCCGTGGGAAGGCCGGCGGGTGTGACATGTGCCATCGCCCGCAGGGTCGCCGGGGGTCCCGGGGCATCTGCCGCGACGGGACGGCAGACGGAATGATGACGCTCGTGTTGTTCAACCCCCCACATGTCGAGGAGAGATCCGTGTTCCGTCCTCCTGTCACCCTGCACGGCGGCGGCCATGTACACGCGCGCTGACCACCACGACCGCGCCGGGCAGTCCGGCCCGCCGCCGGGCGGCCACGACCTGCGGCACCACGGGGACGCCGAAGTGCGTGACGGGGCGCCGGGGCTGGTCGACCTCGCCGTCAACGTCCGCACCGGCACCCCGCCCCCCTGGCTGCGGGAGCGCATCGCCGACGCCATGGGCTCGCTCGCGGCGTACCCCGACGGGCGGGCGGCCCGTGCCGCCGTGGCCCGCCGGCACGGGCTGCCCGAGGACCGGGTCCTGCTGACGGCGGGCGCGGCCGAGGCGTTCGTCCTGATCGCCCGCGCGCTGCGGGTCCGCCGGCCCGTGGTCGTGCACCCGCAGTTCACCGAGCCGGAGGCCGCGCTGCGGGACGCCGGCCACGAGGTGGGCCGTGTCCTGCTGCGCGAGGAGAACGGTTTCCGGCTCGAACCGGACGCCGTCCCCGAGGAGGCGGACCTGGTCGTCGTCGGGAACCCGACCAATCCCACCTCGGTCCTGCACCCCGCCGCGGCGATCGCCTCGCTCGCCCGGCCCGGGCGGTACCTGGTCGTGGACGAGGCGTTCATGGACGCGGCCCCCGGGGAGCCGGAGGCGCTCGCCGACCGCACCGACGTGCCGGGCCTGGTCGTCCTGCGCAGCCTCACCAAGACCTGGGGCCTCGCGGGGCTGCGGGTCGGGTACGTGCTGGCCGAGCCGGGCACGATCGCGGCGCTGGAGCGGGCGCAGCCGCTGTGGCCGGTGTCCACACCCGCGCTGGTCGCCGCGCAGGCGTGCATGGAGGCCGGCGCGCTGGCGGAGGCGGAGGAGGCCGCCGTGCGGACGGCGGCGGACCGGGCCCATCTGCTGGCGGGGCTCGCGGAGTTCGAGGAGGTACGGGCGGTCCAGGAGGCGGCGGGGCCGTTCGTGCTGATCCGGGTGCGGCGGGCCGGCCAGGTGCGCGAGCGGCTGCGGTCGCTCGGGTTCGCCGCCCGGCGCGGGGACACGTTTCCCGGGCTGGACGACGAGTGGCTGCGGCTGGCGGTGCGCGACCGGGCCACGACGAATCGTTTCCTGCTGGCCCTGGACCAGGCGCTGACCGCGGTCGGCTGACGCCGCCGGGGGTGCGGCGCGGCGCGGGCAGGGGCCACCTCACGCCGCGCCGCACTCCCGGGGCGGCCTCGCGCTCGCGGGCCGGGCCCCTCCCCCTCGGTGGGGCCCGGCGGAGGCGGGACGGCCGCCCCGGCACGCGCCCGGTGCMCGKGCACCGGGCGCGTGCGGTCCGTCAGCCCTCGGCGCGCGAGCGGCGGCGGGTGACGACGATCGCCGCGGCGCCCGCGGTCAGCAGCAGGCCCGCGCCGCCCGCGATGTAGGGCGTCGCCGAACTGCCGCCGGTCGCGGCCAGGTTCGCCTCGGGCTCCTCGGCGGACTGCGCCGCGATGTCCCGGCCGGGCTGCTCGGGTTCCTCGGCCGGGGGCGCGGCCTCCTCCGGCTCCTGCGGCTCGGCCGGCTCCTCGGGCGCGACCGCCCCGGCGGGCGAGGTGCAGGTCGCCTCGGCGAGCGTGATCCCGCCGGTGACCTCGGCGACGTTGAGGTTCAGCGGGTCGACCGAGACGTCGAGCTTCAGGGCCGCGGCGGCGGCCGTGGTCGAGGTGGTGCGGGTCGTGGACAGTTCGAGGGAGACCGTGCCGACGGCGGGCACCTCGACGACGGTGGGACCGGCGGCGCCGAGCGTCACCTTCTTGCCGAGCACCTTCACGTGCCCGAGCAGGTTCGAGGTGGCCACGGGCTGCTCGCCCGCCTCGCACACCGCCTTCGAGGTGACCTGCTCGACCTCGATCACGGACAGCAGCGGGAGTCCGGGGACATGGACCCGCGCCTTGACGAGCTTGCTGGACGCCTCGGCCCTGCGGCCCTCGACGGACGCCTTCGCGGTGGCCACGTCGGCGCGCAGCACCTGGACGGGCCGCCCCTTGTCGACCCCGTCCAGGGTCACGCTGAGCGCGGTCTTCTCCGCGCCGGCCGGGGCCTGCACCTCGTTCAGCGTGGCCTTCAGGGGGACGTGGACCGTCTTGTCGAGCAGGGCCACGTCCAGGCCCGTACGGAGCACGACCGCGCCCGCCCGGCCCTTGCCGCCGGTGGCGTGCGCGGGCGCGGCGAGGGCGAGCGGTCCGGCGATCAGCGCGGCGGCGGCCGTCGCCGCCGCGAGCCGGCGCGCGGGCACGCGGGCGGACGTACGGAAGGTGTTGCTGTTCACGGTGGTGGAACCCCCACGGGAGACACGGTGCCGCGGCCGCCCACGGGGACACGTGGGCGGGCGGCGAAGACAACCGAATCCTTACGCACGGAGAGTGAACCGACAGACACCTGACGTGAGTTCACCCTAACGTGGGGTTTCCGCGTCCCTATTCGATTCCAGTGGCACGCGCGTTCCCTCCGCCCCCGTCCGTCACCCCTGCGAGGCCGTGCGCCGGTCGTCGGGGCGGGCGCACGCGGAAGGTGCTTCAACGACGGTGGCGCGCACGGGGTCACGGCCGGTCAACACGGTGCCGCGGGCGCTGCGGCCTCCCGTCCTGCGGGCGGTCAGCCGACGACGCGGCCCCGGAGCACGATCCGCCGCGGCGCCGCCAGCGCCCGCACGTCCGCCCGCGGATCCTCGCCGTAGACGACCAGGTCCGCCGGGGCGCCCTCCTCCAGCCCCGGGCGGCCCATCCACTTCCTGGCGCCCCAGGTGGTCGCGGAGAGCGCCCGGACGGCCGGGATGCCGGCCGTGACGAGTTCGGCGACCTCGTCCGCCACCAGGCCGTGCGCCAGCGACCCGCCCGCGTCGGTGCCCACGAAGACCGGCACACCCGCGTCGTAGGCGTTGCGCACGGTGTCGTACCGGCGCGCGTGCAGCCTGCGCATATGGGCGGACCAGCGCGGGAACTTCTCCTCGCCGCCCGCCGCGAGGTCCGGGAACGTGGCGATGTTGACCAGGGTGGGGACGATGGCGACGCCCCGCTCCGCGAAGAGCGGGATGGTGTCGTCGGTGAGGCCCGTGGCGTGCTCGACGCAGTCGATGCCGGCCTCGACCAGGTCGCGCAGCGAGTCCTCGGCGAAGCAGTGCGCGGTCACCCGGGCGCCGAGCCGGTGTGCCTCGGCGATGGCCTCGCGCACGGCGCCGGCGGGCCAGCAGGCGGTCAGGTCGCCCGCCTCCCGGTCGATCCAGTCGCCGACGAGCTTGACCCAGCCGTCACCGCGCCGGGCCTCCCGGCCGACGTACGCGACGAGTTCGCCGGGCTCGATCTCGTGGGCGTAGTTGCGGATGTAGCGGCGGGTGCGGGCGATGTGCCGGCCCGCCCTGATGATGCGCGGCAGGTCCTCGCGGTCGTCGATCCAGCGGGTGTCGGACGGGGAGCCCGCGTCGCGGATCAGCAGGGTGCCCGCCTCGCGGTCCGTGAGCGCCTGCTTCTCGCTGGTGGCGGCGTCGACCGGACCGTGCCGGTCGAGTCCGACGTGGCAGTGCGCGTCGACCAGCCCGGGCAGCGCCCATCCCTGGACGGTGACCGCCTCGGCGCGGGGGCGGTCGTAGGTGATCCGGCCGTC
Organism: Streptomyces sp. T39; assembly: GCF_008042045.1. Classification (GTDB taxonomy): domain Bacteria; phylum Actinomycetota; class Actinomycetes; order Streptomycetales; family Streptomycetaceae; genus Streptomyces. The sequence goes on along the minus strand of NZ_RDBP01000037.1, from coordinate 473,165 downwards.
CACCACCCACAGTTCGTCGCGCGCCTCGTCGGGCCCGACGAGCACCCGCCCCTTCACGTGCAGCACCGTGTGATCGCTCATGTCAGGCACTGTACGAGGCGCTCGGTACGCTCGGTCGCGAGACCGAACACCGACCGGACGACCGAGAGAGCCGAGCGACGCCGTGACGCACCCCCTGCTGGACCTGGCCCCGCTGACCGCAGCCCGTTTCGCCGCCATCGAGCGCAGGGTCGCGGCCCTGCTGGACACCGAGCAGGACGTGGTGATCACGCAGGGCGAGGCGCTCCTCCCGCTGGAGGGCTGCATCCGCGGCGGCGCGCGGCGCGGCTCCACGGCGCTGAACGTGGTCACCGGCCCGTACGGGCAGACCTTCGGCAACTGGCTACGCGCCTGCGGGGCCCGGGTGGTGGACCTGGAGGTCCCGTTCCACACCGCGGTCACCGCCGGCATGGTGGCCGAGGCGCTGGCCGCCACCCCGGAGATCGACTTCGTCTCCCTGGTGCACGCGGAGGCCGCCACGGGCAACACCAACCCGGTCGCGGAGATCGGCGAGGCGGTGCGGGACCACGGCGCGCTGTTCATGCTGGACGCGGTGGCCTCGGTGGCCGCCGAACCGCTGCTGCCCGATGCCTGGGGCGTCGACCTGTGCGTGATCGGGGCGCAGAAGGCGATGGGCGGCCCCGCCGGGGTCTCCGCGGTGTCGGTGAGCGCCCGCGCATGGGAGCGGATGGCCGCCAACCCGGACGCGCCGCGCAGTTCGTACCTCTCGCTCCTGGACTGGAAGGAGCGCTGGATCGACGGCGGCCGCAAGGCGCTGCTGCACGCTCCGGCCCAGTTGGAGATGCTGGCGCTGGAGGCGTGCCTGGAGCGGATCGAGTCGGAGGGGCTGGACGCCGTGACGGCACGGCACGCGTCGGCCGCCGCGGCCACCAGGGCGGGCGCGACCGCCCTCGGCGGCGGACTGACCCCGTACGTGCACGAGGCGCGGGAGGCGGCGCCGGTGGCCACGACGCTGCGGGCCCCGGAGGGCGTCGACGCCCGGGACCTCGTGTCGGCGGCCCTCGCGGCCGATCCCGCGCTGCCGCTGATCGCGGGCGGAGGGGCGCTGGCGAAGGAGATGATCCGGGTCAACCACTACGGCGTGGACGCGACCCGCGGCGCGGTGCAGTCGTCTCTCGCGGCGCTGGGCGCGGCCCTGGCGGCGCACGGCCGCGAGGTGGACCTGGAAGGCGCCCGGCGGGCCGCCGGCGAAGCCTGGTGACACCTCCGGGGGCTTTTCGCGCGGCGGCTTCGCAGGCCCGCGCGCAAAGCCCCCGGTAACGCGTGCCGAAGGCACACCGAAAGGCGCGGCGAGCAAATTCACAGAGCGTTGCCGATAAACGCGCAGAGCAAATTCGGGTGAATATCTCCCCACACTCTGCTGCCCCCGATCATGGGCCCTAAACGCCTCGATCCCTATCGTTTCGAAGGCAATCCGGGACCGTCACCGGGACGGTCCAAGGTGTGATGGACACCACACAGAGTTCGCTTCGCCCGGTTATATCCCCACAAACATGGGGGATTTCCCAGTGGCCCGCGCGAGGCCCGCGCCCGCGCGATAACACGGATCGCTCCGTCGCCCAACCCCTGCAGGCGATGCAATTTTGAAATTTGCTCGGTAAATTCAATTCACATGACCGCCGCACAGGAAGACCTTGTACGAGCCCGAGACGAATTCCCTGGACCGATGGAGTCCACGGAGCCTCTGGAGATCGGCACCCCGCGAGTGGAGGACGGAGCCGCGATCTGGCGCATCGCCCGCGACTCGGAGGTCCTGGACCTCAACTCCTCGTACAGCTATCTGCTGTGGTGCCGTGACTTCGCCGCCACCTCCGTCGTGGCGCGCGGCCCGGGAGGTGAACCGATCGCCTTCGTCACCGGCTACGTACGACCCGACCGCCCGGAGGCGCTCGTCGTCTGGCAGGTGGCCGTCGACAAGGCGCACCGCGGCCGGGGTCTGGCCGGCATCCTGCTCGACGCCCTGACGGCCAAGGTCGCCCAAGGACGCGGGGTCCGTGAGATCGAGACGACCATCACGCCGGACAACACGGCGTCCGACCGGTTGTTCACCTCCTACGCACAGCGCCACGACGCGCCCCTGAGCCGCGAAGTCCTCTTCGACGGCGAGCTGTTCCCCGAGGGGACGCACCAGCCGGAAGTGCTGTACCGCATCGGTCCGATCGCCGCCTGACCCCCCACCCATGGAGACTTCTGTGACCATCACCCCGCCCGCCCTGAGTGTGTTCCAGACCCTCGAGTCCGAGGTCCGCAGCTACTGCCGCGGCTGGCCCGCCGTGTTCGACCGCGCGCAGGGCAGCTACCTCCACGACGAGGACGGCCACACCTACCTCGACTTCTTCGCCGGCGCCGGCTCGCTCAACTACGGCCACAACAACCCGGTCCTCAAACGCGCCCTCATCGACTACATCGAGCGCGACGGCATCACCCACGGCCTCGACATGGCGACCGCCGCCAAGCGCGCCTTCCTGGAGTCGTTCGAGAACATCGTCCTGCGCCCCCGCGACCTGCCCTACAAGGTCATGTTCCCGGGGCCGACGGGCACCAACGCGGTGGAGGCCGCGCTGAAGCTGGCCCGCAAGGTGAAGCAGCGCGAGTCGATCGTCTCGTTCACCAACGCCTTCCACGGCATGTCGCTCGGCTCGCTCGCCGTCACGGGCAACGCCTTCAAGCGGGCGGGCGCCGGCATCCCGCTGGTGCACGGCACCCCGATGCCGTTCGACAACTACTTCGACGGCCAGGTCCCGGACTTCCTGTGGTTCGAGCGGCTGCTGGAGGACCAGGGTTCCGGCCTCAACAAGCCCGCCGCCGTGATCGTGGAGACGGTCCAGGGCGAGGGCGGCATCAACGTCGCCCGGCCCGAGTGGCTGCGCGCGCTGAAGGAGCTGTGCGAGCGGCAGGACATGCTGCTGATCGTGGACGACATCCAGATGGGCTGCGGCCGCACCGGCGCCTTCTTCTCCTTCGAGGAGGCGGGCATCACGCCGGACATCGTCACGCTGTCGAAGTCGATCAGCGGTTACGGACTGCCCATGTCGCTCTGCCTGTTCCGGCCCGAGCTCGACATCTGGGAGCCCGGCGAGCACAACGGCACCTTCCGCGGCAACAACCCGGCCTTCGTGACGGCCGCCGCCGCGCTCACCACCTACTGGGCCGACGGCCAGATGGAGAAGCAGACCCTCGCCCGCGGCGAGCAGGTCGAGCGGGCGCTGCTGTCGGTCGTCGACGAGTTCGGCGGCGAGGGCGTGAGCTTCCGCGGCCGCGGACTGGTCTGGGGCATGGAGTTCGACGACAAGGCGCGCGCCGGGAAGGTCTGCGCCCGCGCCTTCGAGCTGGGGCTGCTGCTGGAGACGTCCGGCCCGGAGAGCGAGGTCGTCAAGCTGCTGCCGCCGCTGACCGTGTCCGCCGACGAACTGGACGAGGGCCTGCGCATCCTGGCGCGCGCCGTCCGCGAGACCGCCTGACCGCACACCACAGAGAGGTACCGAACCACCGTGATCGTCCGATCGTTCAAGGACATCGAGAACACCGACCGCCATGTGAGGTCCGCGTCCGGCACCTGGGAGAGCAAGCGCATCGTGCTCGCCAAGGAGAAGGTCGGCTTCTCCCTGCACGAGACCATCCTCTACGCGGGCACCGAGACGTCGATGTGGTACGCGAACCACATCGAGGCCGTGCTGTGCGTCGAGGGCGAGGCCGAGCTCACCGACGACGAGACCGGCGAGACGCACTGGATCGAGCCCGGGACCATGTACCTGCTGAACGGGCACGAGAAGCACACGCTGCGCCCGAAGACCGACTTCCGCTGTGTCTGCGTCTTCAACCCGCCCGTGACCGGACGGGAGGACCATGACGAGAACGGTGTGTACCCGCTGCTGACGGAGGAGGGCTGACCATGACCACCGCACCCGCACGTACCGATCTGTATCCCACCCGAGGCGCCACCGAGGTGACCACCCCGCGCCAGGACCCGGTCGTGTGGTCCGCGCCGGGCACGCCGGGGCCGATCACCACCGCCGACCTGACGGGCTTCGAGCGCGACGGCTTCCTCACCGTCGACCAGCTCATCGGCGACGACGAGGTCGCCCTCTACCGGGCCGAGCTGGACCGGCTGATCGCCGACCCGGCGGTCCGGGCCGACGAGCGCTCGATCATCGAGCCCACGTCCCAGGACGTGCGGTCGGTGTTCGAGGTCCACCGGCTGAGCGAGGTCTTCGCGGCGCTGGTGCGCGACGAGCGGGTGGTGGGCAGGGCCCGGCAGATCCTCGGCTCCGACGTGTACGTGCACCAGTCGCGCATCAACGTGAAGCCGGGCTTCGGCGCCTCGGGCTTCTACTGGCACTCGGACTTCGAGACCTGGCACGCCGAGGACGGGCTGCCGAACATGCGGACCGTGTCCGTCTCGATCGCCCTGACCGAGAACCGGGACACCAACGGCGGTCTGATGATCATGCCGGGTTCCCACAAGACGTTCCTGGGCTGTGCCGGTGAGACGCCCAAGGACAACTACAAGAAGTCGCTCCAGATGCAGGACGCGGGCACGCCGTCGGACGAGGCGCTGACCGGCTTCGCCGACGCCCACGGCATCCGGCTCTTCACCGGCCGGGCGGGGTCGGCGACCTGGTTCGACTGCAACGCGATGCACGGCTCGGGCGACAACATCACCCCGTATCCGCGCAGCAACGTGTTCATCGTGTTCAACAGCGTGGAGAACACCGCGGTGGATCCGTTCGCCGCACCGGTGCCGCGGCCCGACTTCATCGGCGCCCGCGACTTCACCCCGGTGCGCTGACGGCCCGGCGCACCCCCGGTGGCGACGGCCCCGCGGGGGCGCACGAGCGGGGCCGGCCTCCTTCCCCCTTCGGAGGCCGGCCCCGCTCGTGCGTGTGCCCGTGAGCCGCGGCCGGGCCGCGGCGGGTGCGCGGACGGAACGACGGGATGCGGACCGGACGGACCCGGACCGATCGGACGGGCCGGTCAGACGAGGGCCGGGTAGTCGGTGAAGCCCTTGTCGTCGCCCCCGAAGAACGTGGCCGGGTCGGGGGTGTTGTACGGGCCGCCGGCCGCGAGCCGGGCCGGGAGGTCGGGGTTGGCGAGGAAGAGCGCCCCGTAGGAGATCAGGTCGGCGGTGCCGTCCTCGATCAGGGCGAGCGCCTCGGGCCCGGTGGGGCCGTCGCTGAGCGCGTTGAGGACCACCGTGCCGGAGAACAGCTTGCGCAGCGTGTTCACCAGTTCACGCTGGCCGGGCACCGACTCGATGATGTGCAGATACGCCAGACCCAGCGGCTCCAGCCGCTGCGCGAGGGTGGTGTAGACGGCGTCCGGCTCCGGCTCGTCGATGTCGTTGTACGGGTTGCCCGGCGAGACGCGCAGGGCGGTGCGCTCGGCGCCGATCTCGTCCACCACGGCGCGCACCACCTCGACGGCGAAGCGGATGCGGTTCTCGTCGCTGCCGCCCCACTCGTCGGTGCGCAGGTTGGTGTTGGGCGCGAGGAACTGGTGGATCAGGTAGCCGTTGGCCCCGTGCAGTTCGACGCCGTCGAAGCCGGCCTCGACGGCTGCCCGGGCCGCGGCGGCGAAGTCCGCGACGGTGGCGCGGATGGCGTCGGCGTCCAGTTCCACGGGGGTCACGAAGTCGAACGGGCCGTCGTGCGTGTAGACCTGGCCCTTCGCGGCGACCGGGGAGGCGCTCACGGGGGTGAGGCCGTCGGGCAGCAGCACGGGGTGGCCGATCCGGCCGGCGTGCATCAGCTGCGCGAAGATCGTGCCGCCCTCGGCGTGCACGGCGTCGGTGACCTCGCGCCAGGCCGCGATCTGCTCACGGCTGTGCAGCCCGGGGGTGTCCGGGTAGCCCTGGCCCACCACGGAGGGCTGGATGCCCTCGGTGACGATCAGGCCGGCGCTCGCCCGCTGCCGGTAGTACTCGACGACGGACGGCGTCGGCGTCAGGCCGGGACCGTAGGCGCGGCTGCGGGTCATCGGCGCCAGGGCGATGCGGTTGGCGAGGCGCTTGCCGCCGAGCAGGACCGGGTCGAATGCGGTGGTCATGAGCGTTCCCCAAACGGTTATGTGGTCGGCCAATCAATTGGCTCGGGAGACACTGTACACACCGTTCATTGGCCGACCAAGCTAAACTGTGTGGCAGCATCATGAACGAAGGTCTTCCGTCCGGTGCCGCGCACCCGCCAGGATCCGGACGAGCAGGACCGAGGGGGCCCGACCGCCCCCGGCTCCCCCGGCAGAACAGCGCCGCAGGCCCTCGGCCCGCGGCTCAGGAGGCACCATGACCGCCGCGCCCGAGACGCAGGCAGACCCCGCCTGTACGGAGACGCTGCCCCTCGCCGCCCGCGGCGGCCCGGTCAGCCACGCCCTGTCCCGCGTCGCCCGGCTCCACCGCATCGCGGCCGGCAAGCTGCTGAAGGCCCTCGACCTCTACCCGGGCCAGGAATTCCTGATGATGCGGCTGTGGGGGGCGGGCCCGGTGCGCCAGTCCGAGCTGATCAAGGAAGTCGGGCTCGACCCGTCGACCGTGACCAAGATGCTCCAGCGCCTCGAACAGACCGGCCACGTCAGCCGCTGCCCGGACGCCTCCGACCGCCGGGCGGTCATGGTCGAGGCGACCGAACGCAGCTGCGCCCTGCTCACCGACGTGTCGAACGCCTGGACGCAGCTGGAGGAGCGCACCCTCGCCGGTCTCGACCCGGACGAGCGGCACGAACTCGCCCGCCTGCTGGCCAAGGTCGAGGGCAACCTCTGCACGGAGACGGCCGACTGCCCCGAGGCCCGGGGCCTCGCGGGCGGCGACGCCCAGCGCGTCTGACGGGCGGCCGGGCGCGCGGCAGCGCCGCGGAACGCAGGGGCGGCTCGGGGCGCGGGCCGGGTGGACCGGCACGGGTGACCGGCCGCCGGGCGGGCCTGTGCCGCGGAACGGGTGACGGACACCGGACCGGCCTGTGGCGCGGCGCGCGCAGGCGGTTCAGGGCGTGAGGCGGTCCAGCAGGCGGTCCACGTCCGCCGCCGAGTTGTACAGGTGGAAGGCCGCCCGCAGCCGCCCCGCCCGCACCGAGACCACGATCCCGTCAGCGGCCAGCGCCGTGGCCGTGCCGTCCCCGAGCCCGGGAACCGCGACCACCGCCGACGTGTCGGAGACCGCCTCCCGGCCCAGGCTCGCCAGGCCCGCACGGAACCGGCCGGCCAGCGCAAGGGCGTGGGCGTGCAGCGCGGCCACCCCCACCTCCTCGACCAGGCCGAGCGACTGCCGTGCGGCGTGGTACGCGAGGAAGGCCGGCGGCTCGTCGTAGCGGCGGGCCGAGTACGCGAGTTCACCGATCGGCCCGTACGCGGTCTCCCACAGCCGCTCGGCCGCGAAGGTGCCCGCGTGCACCGGCGGCAGCGTCTCCTGCGCCCCCGCGGAGACCGTCAGGAACGAGACCCCCCGCGGGCACAGCAGGAACTTGAACCCGCCCGTCACCGTGTAGTCCCACTCCCCCGCCCGCAACGGCAGCCACCCCGCCGACTGGCTGGCGTCCAGCAGGGTCCTGGCCCCGTGCGCGGCCGCGGCCGCGCGCACCGCGGCGAGGTCGGCGACGCGGCCGTCGGCGGACTGCACCGACGACAGGGCCACCAGCGCGGTGCGCGGGCGCACGGCCTCGGCCAGCTTCTCCAGCGGCGCGTAGCGCAGTTGCAGGTCGCCGCGGACGGTGAACGGGGTGATGACCGACGCGTACTCCCCCTCCGGGAAGAGGATCTCCGCACCGGGCGGCATGGCCGCGGCGATCAGCCCGACGTGCACCGACACGGACCCGCCGAGGGCCACCCGGGACGCGTCGACCCCGGCGATCCGGGCGAAGGACGCGCGGACCGCCTCCACCTCGTCCCACTCCCCCGAGCCGCCCCGTCTGCCGTCGGCGAGCTCCTGGGCGAGAGCGTTCACGGCCCGGACCGACCGGCGGGGCAGCAGGCCGCACACGGAGGTGTTCAGGTACGTCGACGACGGCGCGAACTCGGCGGCCGCCAGGGGGTGCGGACCCGTCCCGCTCTGTGTGCTCTCCATGCGCACACCCTCCGCCGCCACGGGCCCGGGGTCAATCGCGGTGCACCGCGCGGGGCGCGGCCCATAGGGTGCCCGCATGCCCGCTCCCGTCCTCGAGCGCCTGCGCGCCGATCACGCCGCCGCCCTGCTCCGCTTCGAACTGCTCAACCGCTCCTGGTTCGCCGCGTCGATACCGGACCGCGGCGACGCGTACTTCACCCGGTTCGAGGAGCGTCACGCCGCGCTCCTGGCCGAACAGGAGGCCGGCCTGTGCCACTTCCACGTCCTCGTCGAGGACGGCCGCGTCGTCGGGCGCGTCAACCTCGTCGACGTCGCGGACGGCGGTGCCGAACTCGGCTACCGGATCGCCGAGGAGGCGGCCGGGCGCGGGCTCGCGACCGCCGCCGTGCGGGAGGTCTGCGCACGGGCGGCGGACGTCTACGGGCTCACCGAACTGCGGGCCGCCACCACCGAGGACAACCGCGCGTCCCTGACGGTCCTGACCCGGACCGGCTTCACCCCCACCGGGCCCGTGGTGCTCGGCGGGCGGGCCGGCATCGCCTTCGTCCGCGCCCTGGACGCAGCGGCCACGCCACCGACCGCGCCCGCGTGACCCGGACGCCCGAGTGCCGGCACGGCCCCGGTCGACGACGGTTCGTGAATTGATCGTCTTCTCCGTACATCCCTCGGGGCGGCCGGCATGTCTACACCAGTGCTCACCACCGCACGCCCGCCGGCGGCCGCTCCCGCGGCGCCCCGGACGCGGCCGTGCCGTGCACATTCCCGAGGGGGGACCTTGACGTCCATGGAAACCGGCCGCCCCGCGGCCGGCCCGAACAGATTCTCCGGCGGCCGCACCCGCGTGGCCGCCTGCACCGCCCTGGCGCTCGCGGCGGGCATGCTGCTCGCCGCTCCCGCCGCGCACGCCGACGACGCCCCGGTGCCGCTGCCCTCCGTGGAGCGGCCCGTACCCGGCGCCGGCGAGCAGCAGCCCACCAGCACGCTGAAGCGCAGCCCTGCGAAGCGCGGCGCGATCAGCGCCCAGGACGAGGGCGCGCCCCTCGCCGCCCCGCGCAGCGACGTGAACGGCGACGGCTGGTCCGACCTGATCTCCCAGGGCCTGGACGGCAGCGTCTGGGTGCACACGTTCGACGGCAACAACCCGTCCGTGCTCGGTCTGCACGACCCCTACGACGGCACGTCCGCTCACGTCCACAAGGACATCTTCTCGGTGGCCGGGCTGCGGTCGGACGGTCCGGTGCACTTCACCCTGTCGTCCACCGGCCGGCTCACCGCCTTCGCGAACGACACCACCTACCCGAGCGCCTACTGGTCGGGCACGGGGTGGCAGCAGTTCAACAAGGTGTTCTCGCCCGGCGACCTGACCGGTGACGGCGTCGGCGACGTCCTCGCCCGCAACCACGCCGGCGAGCTGTTCCTCTACCGCGCCACCCCCGGCGCCTCCGCGCCGCTTGCGTCCAAGGCCGGCATCGGCGGCGGCTGGGCCCAGTACGACCAGCTGGCCGGCGTGAACGACGTCAACAACGACGGCATCGCGGACCTCTTCGCCCGCACCCCCGCCGGTGAGCTGTTCTTCTACAGCGGGACGGGGAACGCCTCCCGTCCCTTCGAGGCCCGGGTCAAGGTCGGCGACGGCTGGCAGATCTTCAACACGCTGTTCAGCCTCGACGACTTCACCGAGGACGGCAACGCCGAACTGATGGCCCGTGCCGCCAACGGCGACCTGTACACCTACGTCTCCACGGGCACCGGGAAGTTCCTGCCGCGCACCAAGTTCGGCTCCGACTGGCACTTCCGCAACCAGTTCGCGAACGCCGGCAACATCCCGGCGTGGGGCAAGAACGAGGTGTTCGGTGTCGACGGCTCCGGCACCCTGTGGTGGTACTACGACCGGAACAACGGAACGCTCGCCCCGCGTCAGAAGATCAGCGACACCGGCGGCTGGAAGGGCGCGAAGATCACCGTCGCGTCCTCGCTGAACGACGACAGCTACGCCGACCTGCTCCAGATCTACAACGGCCACCTGTACAACTACGACATCGACAACGCGCCGTACGACCTCGGTGGCGGCTGGGGCCAGTTCGACACCGTCCTCGGCGCGGGCGACCTCTCCGGCGACGGCAAGGGCGACCTGGTGACCCGCAACTCGGCGGGCGAGCTGTTCCTCCACCGCGGAAACGGCAACGGCACCGGCTTCGCGTCCAAGCTCAGGGTCGGTTCCGGCTGGGGCCAGTTCAACGTCCTCACCGGCGCCGGTGACATCAGCGGCGACGGCCGCGGCGATCTGATCGCCCGCGCCAGGGACGGCAGGCTCTACCTCTACGAGGGCACCGGCGTCTCGTCGGCGCCGTTCCGGGCGAAGAAGCTCATCGGCTCCGGCTGGGGGCAGTTCGGCAGGTTCGCCGTGGTGTCGGACATGACCGGCGACGGCCGCGCCGACCTGCTCGCGCGGGCCTCCGACGGCACGATGTACCGCTACGACGCCGACGGCAGGGGCAACTTCAAGCCCAGGGTGAAGCTCGGTCCCGGCTGGAACACCTACTCCAGCCTGTTCTGACGCGGCTCCCGGGGGCGCCGGCCACGGCGTCCCCCGGGCTTGTTCCCTCCGGCCCGGGGCGGTTTCCGCCCCGTGCCGGAGGGCGTGCTCCACACGGTGTCAGCACGATCCCGTGCCGGCCCGGCGCGGGTCCTCCCGCTTCCGCGGTCTCCCGCTTCCGGGCTCGCGAAGGGCCCGGCGGCCCCGGGGGGGCGGGCAGGTGGCCGGCCCGCCCCGGTGGTCAGGCGGGGATCTCGCAGGAGCCGTCCGGGCCGCAGACGCCCGCGTCCGCCGCGGCGGACGGTTCGGGGGCGCGGTCCTTCCACGCCTGTTCCAGGGCCTGGGTGAAGACCTCGGCGGGCTGGCCGCCGGAGAGTCCGTAGCGGCGGTCGAGCACGAAGAACGGCACGCCCGTCGCGCCCAGGCCGGCCGCCTCGCTCTCGTCCGCCCGGACGTCGTCCGCGTACGCCGACGGGTCGGCGAGCACCGCGTTCACCTCGGCCTCGTCGAGACCGGCCTCGACGCCCAGGCGGGCGAGCACGGCGGCGTCGAAGACGGACCGCTCCTCGGCGAAGTTCGCCCGGTAGGCGAGGTCAAGCAGCGCGTCCTGGCGGCCGCGGGCCTTCGCCAGGTGCAGCAGACGGTGGATGTCGAACGTGTTGCCGTGGTCGCGGCCCTCGGTGCGGTAGCCGAGTCCTTCGGCGCGGGCGTTGGAGGCGACGTGCTCCTCCATGGCCAGCGCCTCCTCACGGGTCCGGCCGTACTTCTTCGCCAGCATGTCGACGACGGGGGCGACCTCGCCCCGGGGCCTGCCCGGGTCCAGCTCGAAGGACCGGTGCACGACCTCGACGTGCTCGCGGTGCGCGAAGGCGGCGAGCCCCTTCTCGAAGCGGGCCTTGCCTATGTAGCACCAGGGGCAGGCGATGTCCGACCAGATCTCGACGCGCATGGGGTTCTCTTCACTCCGGGGTTCTCGTGCTCGCGGCGGGGGCCGCCGCGRGCACGAGAACCCCGGAGTGAAGAGAACCCCATGCGCGTCGAGATC
>NZ_RDBP01000037.1:441513-461374 GCF_008042045.1 Streptomyces sp. T39 | reverse complement strand
GCTCTCCCCGGACCTGCCGACCGTCTGCACGGTCGTCACCCGGGGCCACTCCGACGACGCCAACTCGTTCACGGTGGAGGGCGAGAGCGTCTGGCTGAGGGTCAGCCGCACGGGCAACGCCTTCGCCTTCCACGCCTCGACGGACGGCGAGCGGTGGACCTTCGTGCGCATCTTCGCCCTCGGCGACGAGGAGAGCGCCCGCGCGGCGCTGGTCGGCTTCATGGCGCAGTCGCCGGTGGGCCAGCCGTTGACGAGGACGCGGCCGGCGAGCGGGGTGAGCTCGGCGAGCAGGGCGGCGGCGGACGTGTCGCCCTCGGCCTCGGCCGAGGAGAGCTGGACCGTGGCGGTGAGGTTGCCGGGCAGCCGCGACAGCACCGCGGTGATCTCGTCGCGGTCGGTGTAGCGGGCGACGACGGTGACCGGGCCGAAGCACTCCTCCAGCAGCAGGTCGTGCGCGCCGGGCTCGCCGAGCCGTGCGGCGTCGACGGTCACGAAGCCGGGCCGGACGGTGAGCCCGTCGCCCGGCCCCGCCTCGACGGGGGCGCCGACGCCCGGCAGCGCGGCGCGTTCGGCCGCTCCGGCGACGAAGTTGTCGCGCATCCGGGTGTCCAGGAGGACGCCCGCCGGGCTGTCCGCCACGGTCCCGGCGAGACTCTTCACCAGCTGGTCGCCCCCGTCGCCCTCGGGGACCAGGACCAGGCCGGGCTTGACGCAGAACTGGCCGACGCCGAGGGTCATGGACCCGGCCAGCCCGGCGCCGATGTCGGAGCCGCGCTCGGCGGCGGCGGCCTCGGTGACCACGACCGGGTTGAGCGAGCCCAGCTCGCCGTGGAAGGGGATGGGCACGGGGCGGGACGCGGCCGCGTCGAAGAGGGCCCGTCCGCCGCGGATCGAGCCGGTGAAGCCGGCCGCCGTGATCAGGGGGTGGGCCACCAGCCGCACACCGGCGTCGAAACCGTGGACGAGGCCGACGACGGCCTCGTCGATGCCGTGCCGGGCCGCGGCCAGGCGGAGCTGGGCGGCGACCAGTTCGGAGGTCGCGGGGTGGTCCGGGTGGGCCTTGACCACGACGGGGCAGCCCGCGGCCAGCGCGCTGGCCGTGTCGCCGCCGGGGACCGAGAAGGCGAAGGGGAAGTTGGACGCGGAGTAGACGGCGACCACGCCGAGCGGCACCTTGTAGCGGCGCAGGTCGGGCACCGGCGGGGTGGCCGTGTCGTCGGGGTGGTCGATGACGACGCCGAGGTAGGCGCCCTCGTCGACGATGTCCGCGAAGGCGCGCAGCTGGTAGCGGGTGCGGGCCAGTTCGCCGGTGAGCCGGGCCGTGCCGAGGGCCGTCTCCGCGTCGGCGGCGGCGACCAGCTCGTCCGCGGTCTCCTCCAGCAGGGTGGCCGCGGTGCGCAGGAACGCGGCCCGTACGGTGCGGTCGGCGAGGTCCCCGCGGGCGGCGTGCGCGGCCCGGACCGCCGCGTCGACGTCGTCCGCCGTGGCCTCCACCGCAACGGCCTCGCGCCGCTTTCCGGTGCGAGGGTCGACACTCCAGACTTGTGCTGCTGTCACCGCGGCATCCTTCCCGTTCTCTGCCATCCACCTGGGTTGTTCGGTATTCTGAACAGCGTCCCGGGTGATGAATATGCTGGGACCTTATTTCCGGCCGTTCCACGCGGTCAAGAAGGGGCGAAGAGTGATGTCAGCTGTCGATTCGGGTGGGTCGCAGGTCAAATCGGCCGTACGGACGGTGGAGTTGCTGGAGTACTTCGCCGGCCGTCCGGGGATGCACTCGCTCGCCGCCGTCCAGGAGGCCGTCGGTTACCCCAAGTCCAGCCTCTACATGCTGCTGCGCACGCTGGTCGAGCTCGGCTGGGTGGAGACGGACGCCACCGGCACGCGCTACGGCATCGGCGTCCGCGCCCTGCTGGTGGGCACCTCGTACATCGACGGCGACGAGGTCGTCGCGGCCGCCCGCCCGACGCTGGACCGGCTCTCCGACGACACCACGGAGACCATCCACCTCGCCCGGCTCGACGGCACCAACGTGGTGTACCTCGCGACCCGGCAGTCCCAGCACTATCTGCGCCCCTTCACCCGGGTCGGCCGCCGGCTGCCCGCCCACTCCACCTCGCTGGGCAAGGCCCTGCTGGCCACCCACACCGACGAGCAGGTGCGCAAGCTGCTCCCGGAGACCCTCGCGCCGCTGACCGAGCACACCATCACCGACCGCGAGAAGCTCATCGAGGAACTCCAGCTGATCCGCGAGCAGGGGTACGCGGTGGACCGCGAGGAGAACACCCTGGGCCTGCGCTGCTTCGGCATCGCCATCCCCTACCGCACGCCGGCGCGCGACGCGATCAGCTGCTCGGTGCCGGTGGCCCGGCTGACGCCGGCGCACGAGCAGATGATCAAGGACGCGCTGTTCGACGCCCGGGACCGTCTCACGCTCGCCACCCGCCGCCTCTGACCCGAGGGGCGCCTCCACCCGCCGCGGCGCCCTTCCACCGGCCCGCGGCGCCTCCCCACCCGCYCGCGCCACCTCTTCCCCGGCCCGCCTCCACCGCGCCGGCCGGGCTGCCGCGCCCCTGCGGCGGTCCGTCTCCGCCGTRCGGCGGAGACGGATCGTCGCCGCGCAGGACGTCCCGGCCCACCGCCGCGAGCAGGGTGGACGTCATGACACCGACCGTCCCCTCCGACGCCCTCGCCCCCGGGCGGCTGCGCCCCGCGCTGCGCGCCGTGGCGATCGCCTCCTGCGTCCCCTATCTCGCCCTCAAGGCCGCCTGGATCGCGGGCAGTCGCATCGGCATCCCCGACGGCAGCGTGCTGCTGGAGGACCGTGCGGTCACGGCGGCCGCCAACGGGCTGACCGTGCTCATGGACGCGGCCGTCATCGTGCTGGCGGTGCTGCTGACGCGGCCCTGGGGCCTGCGGGTGCGGGCGTGGGTGCTGACGGTGCCGATGTGGGCGGCGACCGGGCTGCTCGCCCCGATCATGGTCGGCTTCCCCCTGCATCTGGCGGCGGGCGCCCTGGGCGGCAGCAGCCCGCAGGAGATCTCGGACGAACCCTTCCTGGACGCCTGGGTGTTCGACGTCGTCTACACCGGCTTCATCGTCCAGGGAATCGCCCTGGGAACCCTCTTCGTGCTCTGTGCCAGGCAGCGCTGGGGCCACCTCTGGCAGGGCACGCTGTGGACGCTGCCGACGTCCGCGACCGGCCCGCGGATGCGCGGCTGCGCCGTGGCCGGTGCGCTGATCGCCCTGGGGCCCGCGGTCATGCACGTGCTCTGGGCCGCCGGTTCGACGCTCGCGCTGCCCGCCGGGACCGCCGCCGGGCGCAGCACCGACTTCCGTCTGCTGGAGTCGATGCACGCCGCCTTCGCCGTCGCCGCCATGGCCTCCGTGCTGACCCTGGCCTTCCGGGCGGTCCCGTCCCTGTCGCTGCGGCCGGTGCTGGCCGTGGCCTGGACCTCGGCGAGCGCGCTGGGCGCCTGGGGCGGCTGGATGCTGCTCGCCACCCTGCTGCCGTCGCCGGACGACGCGGACCGGGCCACGGCGCCGCTGGCGCTGACCTACGCTGGTGCGATGATCTCCGGTCTGCTGCTGAGCGGTGCGATCGCCTCCCTGCTGCGCCGGCGCGGCGCGTGACCGACGGCGGGCCCCTGCGGCGCGTGACCGACGGCGGGTCCCGGTGGCGGGCGGCGTGCCGGGCGCTCTTCGGCAGCCGGGCGCGGCTGCGCTGGGTCCACCTGGTGCTGGGCGGCGCGCTGCTGATGCCGTTCTGGCTGGTGGGCACCGTGGCCGTGGGCCCGCTGGCCGGCGAAGGACAGACCGCTTTCGCCGGTTCGGCGGCGTTCCAGTTCGGCGCGTACGGTGTGGCGCTGCCGCTCGCCGCGATCGCCGGACTCTTCCCGATGGCGCGGCCCCTGTCGGTCGGCGCGGCCCGCGCCCTGTGCGGCGTCGGCACCGGCCTGTTCGCGGACGGGCCCGCCCGCAGCAGGGCGGCCCGGCTGCGCACGGCGTGCTGGTTCACCCTGCACCTGGGGATCGGGGCGCTGGTCAGCGGGGCGTCGCTGGCGCTGCCCCCGTTCGCCGTTGGCCTGCTGCTGACACCCCTCCTCCCGGGTGTGCGCACCTACCTGGGCGTCGACGGCTCGCCGTGGGCGGCGGTGCTGCTGCCCCTGGCGGGGATCGCGATGCTGGTCGCCCTCGCCGCGGTGTCGGCGGCGGCCGGGGCGCTGCTGGCGGGCCGGGCCGTGGTCCTGCTCGGCCCGGCCCCGGCAGACCGGCTCGCGGCGGCCGAGCGGCGCGCGGCCGAGCTGGCGGAACGCAACCGGCTGGCCCGCGAACTGCACGACTCGGTCGGCCACGCGCTCTCCGCCGTCACCCTCCAGGCCGGTGCCGCCCGCCGGGTGCTGGACCGCGACGTGGAGTTCGTGCGCGAGGCGCTGACCGCGATCGAGGAGACGGCACGGCGCACGGTCGGCGAACTGGACGCGGTGCTCGGCCTGTTGCGGCGGGACGGCGAGGGCGACGGGGAGCCGTCGGGCCCGGCGCTCGACGCCGTGCGGGGGCTGGTGTCCCGCAGCGGTGTGCCGGTGGCCCTGGAGACGGCGGGGGAACCCGACGCGGTCCCGGCCCATGTCTCGCGAGAGGCGTACCGGATCGTGCAGGAAGGTCTGAGCAACGCGCTGCGTCACGCCGGGGGGCTCCCGGTGTCCCTGTGGATCGCCGTACGCGGCGGGGAACTGGAGATCACGATGGAGAATCCGCTGCCGGCCACGGCGCCCGTGGTGCGGCCCGGCGGCGGCCGGGGCCTGCGCGGTGTCACGGAGCGGGCCGTGCTGCTCGGCGGCCGGGCGGTGGCCGGGGCGTGCGACGGGGTGTGGCGGGTGTCCGTGCTCCTGCCGTTCGGGGCCGGGCGGTGAGCGCCGCCGGGGCGGTACGGATCGTGGTGGCCGACGACGAGCGGATGGTCCGCACCGCGCTGCGGGTCATCCTCGAGGCGGAGCCCGGGCTCGAGGTCGCCGGCGAGGCGGCGACGGGTGCCGAGGCGGTCTCGGTGGTGCGGGAGACCCGGCCCGACGTGGTGCTGATGGATGTGCGGATGCCGGAGGTCGACGGCATCCGGGCGACCGAGCGGATCCTCGCCTCGATGGACGCCCCGCCGCGCATCGTGGTGGTGACGACCTTCGAGAACGACGCGTACGTGTACGAGGCGCTGCGGGCCGGGGCAGCCGGGTTCCTGCTCAAGCGGGTGGCGGCGGAGGAGCTGGTGCGGGCGGTCCGGCTGGTGGCGGCGAGCGACTCGCTGCTGTTCCCGGCGGCCGTGCGGTCGCTGGCCGCCGAGTACGGGCGCCGGCAGACGCCGCCGCCCGCCTGGGCGGCGCGGCTGACGGACCGGGAGGCCGAGGTGCTGCGGCAGATGGCGCGGGGTCTGACGAACGCGGAGATCGCCGCCCTGATGGGCGTCGGCCCGGCGACGACCAAGACGCATGTCGCGGCGGTGCTGGCGAAGACCGGGGCGAGGGACCGGACCCAGGCGGTGATCGCGGCGTACGAGTCCGGGTTCGTCGCGCCGCGCTGAACCCGGGGCCGCACCGACCGGAGGCCGCCCGCCCGCGCGGCGGGGACGGCCGGCGGGGCCGGGACGGCCGCCTGGGTCCGGCACCCTTCGGCCCCCAGGCGCCCCGGCGCCCCGGCGCCCGATGAGGAAATCCTGAGAAAAGCCGCGAGCGGGAACGTTCCGCCGGACGGCACTCGTCCTCCGGGGGATGAACAGGACGATCAGGCGCGCCGCCGTCTTCACTCTGCTGCTGGTCCTCGCCCTGCTGGTGCGGGCGACCTGGGTGCAGGCGTACGAGGCGCGGGCACTCGCCGAGAACGAGAACAACCACCGGCGGACCATCGCGCAGTACGCGCAGCCGCTGGGCGACATCGTCGTGGCCGGCTCCGCCGTCACCGGGTCGGCGCGGACCGAGCACGGGGACCTCGCGTACCAGCGCACCTACACCGACGGCGCCCTCTACGCGCAGGTCACCGGCTACAGCTCCCAGGCGTACGGGGCCACCCAGCTGGAGGGCATCCACGCCGGCGTGCTGGACGGCACCGACGCGCGGCTGAAGGACCCGCTGGACACGCTGACCGGGGCGCAGCAGAAGCCGGGCGACGTGCTGACGACGATCGACCCCGCCGTGCAGAAGGCCGGCCACGAGGCGCTCGGCGACGCCAAGGGCGCCGCCGTCGCCCTCGACCCCGCGACCGGGGAGATCCTCGGCATGGTGAGCACGCCGTCGTACGACCCGTCCACGATCAGCGGCACCGGCGACGGCGACGCCTGGCAGAAGCTGCTCGACGACCCGGACAAGCCGCTGGTGAACCGCGCGCTGCGCCAGCCGCTGCCGCCCGGGTCGACGTTCAAGCTCGTCGTCGCGGCGGCCGCGCTGGAGGAGGGCCTGTACGGGTCGGTGGACGAGCGGACCGACAGCCCCGACCCGTATCCGCTGCCGGGCTCGACGAGGGACCTGACCAACGAGAACCCGTCCGCGCCCTGCGAGGACGCCTCCCTCCGCACGGCCCTGCGGTACTCGTGCAACAACGTCTTCGGGAAGATGGCCGTGGACCTCGGGCAGGACACCGTCCGGGCGACGGCCGAGAAGTTCGGTTTCGGCGACGGCACCCTCGACGTCCCGGTGCGTGCCTACGCCAGCGTGTATCCGACCGGGATGGACGACGCGCAGACGGCGCTGAGCGGCATCGGGCAGTTCTCGGTGACCGCCACACCGCTCCAGATGTCGATGGTGTCGGCGGCTCTCGCCAACGACGGCGTCCTGGTCTCCCCGCACATGGTCTCGAAGGTGGTGGACGGGGAGGGCGACACCCTGGAGTCCTACGAGGACCCCGAGGAGAGGCGGATCGTGTCCTCGTCCGTCGCCGAGCAGCTGCGCAGCGCGATGGTCACGGTCGTCGAGGACGGCACGGGCTCGAACGCGCGGATCCCCGGCGCCGAGGTCGGCGGGAAGACGGGCACGGCCCAGCACGGCGAGAACAACAGCAGGACGCCGTACGCCTGGTTCACCTCGTACGCCGAGGACCCCGCGAGCGGCCGGCAGGTCGCGGTGGCGGTGATCGTGCAGGACTCGGGCGCCGAGCGGTCCGAGGTGAGCGGCAACGGACTGGCGGCGCCGGTCGCGCAGAAGATGATGGCCGCGGCGCTCGGCGGCTGACCCGCGGGCCGGACGGGCGGCGACCGATGAGTTTCCCCGCGGTCCGGGGTCGACATTCACGGTCGGTGCGCACGGCCCCTGTGGTCGAATGCGCGCACCGCCCGGAACCGCCGGACGCACCCACGACATCGAGGACACCACGATGCGCACTCTGATCACCTCCGCCTTCATTTCGCTCGACGGGGTCATGGAGGCTCCCGGCGGCGAGCCCGGCTACCGGAACTCGGGGTGGACGTTCAAGGACGTCGACTTCCTGCCCGAGGCGTACGAGATCAAGGGCCGGGAGCAGAAGGAGGCCACCGCCCTGCTGTTCGGCCGGGCCAGCTACGAGGCGTTCAGCCCGGTGTGGCCGGACATGGAGGACTTCGCCGACTACAGGGAGATGCCGAAGTACGTGGTCTCCACGACCCTCGGCGAGGACGGCCTCGTCCGGAACTGGGGGGAGACGACGATCCTGCGCTCCCTCGACGAGGTCGCCGCGCTGAAGGAGACCGAGGGCGGCCCGATCCTCGTCCACGGCAGCGCCTCCCTGAACCGGGCGCTCTCGGACGCCGGTCTGATCGACCGGTACCACCTGCTGGTCTTCCCGCTCCTGCTCGGTGCGGGCAAGCGTCTGTTCAGCGCGACGGACAAGGACACCCAGAAGCTGCGGCTCGTCGAGCACGAGACCTACGCCAACGGACTGCAGAAGAACGTCTTCGACGTCGTGCGCTGACGCGCTGCACGGCGGCCGCGGCACCCGGCAAAGGGGTGGGCGCGGGGTCGCCGCTCAGGGTATGCAGGGGATCCGTGATCCCCTGCTCCCCTTCTGCTGGAGGCCGTTGTGCGCTCTCTGCCCCGTTCCCCGTCCGGCTGGACCATGGCCGTCTTCGGTCTGCTCGCCGCCCTGCTGGGAGTGGTGGGGCTGCTGGCACCCGGCGCGCTGCTCGCGGTCATGGGCTTCGAGTCCGTACCGGCGGGACGGCGCGCGGACGGCGACCACACGGCGGTCTTCGTCACCGCCTCCTCGATGGCCGCGGTCAACATGGGCATCTACTACGTCCTGGCGGCGCTGTCCGACTGGAAGGCGTTCTTCCGCTGGACCGTCCCCTTCCGTCTGCTGACCTGCGCCGTCTTCACCCTCGCCGTCGTCTCGGGCCGCGCGCCGGCGGGCTTCCTCGGCGTGGGGCTGTGGGAGGGCGCGGGCGCACTGGTGACGGCGGCGGCCCTGCGCCGGGAGGCCCGGACCGCTGTTGCGGGGGCGCAGGGGGCGGTCGGCTGAGGCGGCTGCCCGATCCGGGCCGGGGGCTGCGGCCGCCCGATCCCGAACGGAGGCCCGGACGGCTCCCCGATCCGGGCCGGAGCTAGGGCGGCTGCCCGATCCGGGCCGGACGCCTTAGCTGCGACCGTCCTCGGTGGGCCGGACCTCCCGGCCCGCCGTGGGAAGGGCGGTGCCGGGTGGGATGGGCGGCGGGGGCGGTTCTGCGGGACCGCGACGCGGGACTGTATCTGTCCGCGGTGGTGGTCTCCGGTTTCGGTACGTCGGCGATGTGGCTCGCCGCCGGGGTCTGGGTCAAGTCGCTGACCGGCTCCGACTCTCTGGCCGCGCTGACCGCGTTCGCAATGTGGGCGCCCACCCTGATCGGCCCGCTGCTGGGGTCGGTCGCGGACCGGGTCCGCCGGCGTCCGCTGCTGGTCCGGTCGAACCTGGCGATGTGCGTGCTGCTGCTCCCGCTGCTGGCCGTGGACTCCGCCGGCCGGGTGTGGATCCTGTTCACGGTGCTGGCGGTGTACGGGGCGGTCTCGGTGGTGCAGGACGCCGCCGAGGCCGGCCTCGTCGCGAAGGTCGTGGACACGCGGCTGCTCGGCGACGTCAACGGTCTGCGCATGGCGGCGAACGAGGGGATGAAGCTGCTGGCACCGCTGGTGGGGGTGGTGCTGTTCACCCGGTTCGGCGGGGCGTCGGTGGCGCTGCTCGACCTCGCGTCGTTCGCCGCGGCCGCCGGGGTGTTCGCGCTGCTGCGGGTGCGCGAGGAGCCGCCGGCCGTCCGCCCGGAGGGCGCCGGCCCCTTCGCCGGGGCGTGGGCGGGGGCGCGGGAACTGAGGCGTTCGGCGGTGCTGTGGCCGCTGGTCGCGGGCGGGGCGGCCGTGATGGCCCTGGCCGGGGTCAACGGGGCGCTGGTCTACGCGGTGACGGACTCGGTGCTGGGCCGCTCCCCCGCGTTCACCGGAGTGCTCTACGCGGCGCAGGGCGCCGGCTCCGTGCTCTGCGGTCTGCTGGCGGGGCCGCTGCTGCGACGGGCCGGTGAGCGCCGGCTCGCGGCGGCCGGGGTGGCCCTGTTCGCGGCCGCGGTCGCGCTGCGGGCCCTGCCGTACGACGCGGTGGCCCTGGTGTGCAGCGCCGGGATCGGCCTGGGGCTGCCGTGTGCGCTGCTGGCGGCGATGACGGCGGTGCAGCGCGAGACACCGGACGCGGTGCTGGGCCGTACGGCGGCGACGGCGAGCACGCTGATGTTCCTGCCGAACGCGGTGACGCTGGGGCTCGGGGCGGGACTGGTGGCGTTCGTCGACGTGCGGGTGCTGCTGACGCTGACGGGGCTGCTGGGTCTGGTCGTGGCGGCGCTGCTGGCGCGTCGCGGCCGGGTGCCGGAGGCGTCGCGCCGCCGGCACCCGTGACGGCGTCAGCCCCCGGGGCGCAGCGCCTCCCCGACGGCTGCCAGGTCGGCGTCCGACGCCAGGCCCGCGTGGTAGAGCCGCAGTTCGGTGGCGCCCGCCTCGGCGGCGCGTGCCGCGTCGGCGGCGAGGCGGGCGGGCGAGCCGCCCATGCCGGAGACCACGGTGAGGTTCGCCGCGAGGACGGTGCCCGGCCGGGTGTGCGGGACGAACGGTCCGAGCAGGCCCGGACCGCCGGTGCACGGCACCACCACGCCGTCGGCGACGGCGAGGATGTGGGCCGGGTCGACGCCGGCGTTGGCGCCGCAGTGGTGGGCCTCGGGGTCGGCGTGCAGCAGGACCTGGAACCCGTCCGGTCCGGCGGCCCGGACCGCGGCCACCGCCTGCTCCTGGAGCGACCGTGCCGTGCCGGTGCGGAACGCCGCGACGGCTTCGGCGAGTTCGCCGCCCAGCAGCTCCCGGACGCTCGCGCCGGGCGGCGCGGTGCCCTGCCAGAGCGGCTCCAGCGCCTTGCGCACGGCCTCCGCCAGCCTGCCGGGGCCGACGCCGAGGGCCTCGTACCCCTCGCCGCAGGAGCCGCAGAAGCACAGCGACATCAGGTACTGCCCCGCGTCCCCGAGACCGACCCCGGCGATCTTGTCGTGGGCGTGGAGATGGGCGAGGCCGTACCAGCCGCAGGACTCCAGCTCGGTGCCCAGCGCGCCGGGCCTGACCGCGGCCTCGGCGGCGAGGGCGACCAGGTGGTCGCGCACGGCGGGCTGCGCGATGCACGGCGCCCACGGGTAGCGGTCGCCGTAGGCGTTCACCACGGAGGTCTCCGGGTGCTCCGCCCCCATGCGGGAGTTGTGGGCGAGGACCACCCAGCTGTGCACGTCGAGCCCGGCCGCGGCGAGTGCCTCGGCGGCCTCGCCGTAGGCGTCGCCGCTCGCCCAGTCGCCCGCCGCGAACGGCTTCAGGGCGTGGCCGGACCAGTGGGCCGGGTCGGGCGGGTAGAGCACGGCGGCATGGGAGGCGGTGACGATCCGGTGCCGGGGGTGGCGCGGGGTCAGGGCGCGGGTGGAGTGGTACGCGGAGGCGAGGGTGATCTGTCGGATGCCGAGGGCGGCGAGGCGTCCGGGTGCCTCGGGGTCGCCCACGACGTCCCAGGGGTAGAGGAAGGCCGACGTCCTCACGCGGCGTCCTCCAGCAGGGCGCGGCCGCGCGCCACCAGCCCGGCGAGGGCCTCGGTGTGGGCGGCGGTCGGCTCGCACAGCGGCGGGCGCACGCCGCCGACGTCGAGTCCGCCGAGCCGCACGCCCGCCTTGACCAGCGAGACGGCGTAGCCGCGGCCCTGGTTGCGCAGTTCGACCAGCGGAACGAAGAAACCGTCGAGCAGCCGGTTCACCGTCTTGTCGTCGCCCGTGGTGAGCGCCCGGTGGAAGGCGAGGGCGATGTCGGGGGCGAAGGCGAAGACGGCGGAGGAGTAGAGGCCGATGCCGATGCCGCGGTAGGCGAGGCCGGTGAGCTCGGCGGTGGGCAGCCCGTTGAAGTAGAGGAAGTCGCGCCCGGGGGCGCCGGTGCGGACCGCGCTGACGATGCGCTGCATCAGGTCGAGGTCGCCGAGGCCGTCCTTGAGGCCGATGATCTTCTCGACGCCGGCGAGGGCCACGACGGTCTCCGGCGCGAAGACGGCGTTGTCGCGCTGGTAGACGATGACGTCGAGCGAGGTGGCGTCCGCGAGCTCGGTGTAGTGGCGGATCAGGCCGGGCTGGTCGGCGACGACGAGGTAGGGCGGCATGGCGAGCAGTCCGTCGGCGCCCTCCTCCTCGGCCGCCCGCGCGTAGGCGACGGCGAGGGCGGTGCCGTGGCCGGTGCCGGCGAGGACGGGGACCCGGCCCGCGGTCTCCTCCACGGCGGCCCGTACGCAGAGGCGGAACTCCTCGGGCGACAGGGCGTGGAACTCGCCGGTCCCGCAGCAGGCGAAGACGGCGGCGGCCCCGGCGTCGATGCCGCCGCGCACATGGGCGCGGAAGGCCGCGAGGTCGACGCCGCCGTCGGGCCCGTACGCGGTGACGGGGAAGAAGAGCGGGCCCCTGCCCCGGGTGAGCCGGGCGGCGAGGGGATCGGCGGCGAGCGGTTCTGAGGTCACGGGCGCTCCCTGGCCGTGCACCGAGCCTCCGCTCGTGCACAATTCTGATCGACGTCCATATTTCTGAACGCGACCACGCTAGTCCGGCCCGCGCGGGCAGGTCAAGGCGCACACCCGCAATCGACGACCGGACTCGCCCGCCGCGCGGGACACTTGACGTCGGCGGGGGCCTGTTCCTAGCGTGTCCACGGATGTGAATCGAGTCCACGCACCTGACATGCCATGGCCGCGAGCCCGCGGTCATGAGTCCCTGAGGGAGACCCACCGATGCCGGCACCCCGCACCGTCCTGCTCACCGGCGCCGCCGGCGGACTCGGCACCCTGATGCGCGGGCTGCTGCCCGCCTACGGTTACGAGCTCCGCCTCTTCGACGTCGTCCCGATCGAGGGGGAGCCGGACGCCGTCGTCGCCGACCTCGCCGACCGCGACGCGGTGCGCGAGGCCGTCCGCGGGGTCGACGCCGTCCTCCACCTGGCGGGCATCTCGCTGGAGGCCTCGTTCGACAAGATCCTCCGGGCCAACATCGAGGGCACCTACAACCTCTACGAGGCCGCCCGCGAGGAGAAGGTGGACCGCATCGTGTTCGCCTCCAGCAACCACGCCGTGGGGTACGTCCCGCGTCCGGCAGGTCCGGCGCCCGTCGCCCCCGGCGACCTGATCCCCGTGGAGACGCGGCACCGGCCCGACACCTTCTACGGCCTCTCCAAGTGCTTCGGCGAGGACCTCGCCCAGCTGTACTGGGACCGGCACGGCCTGGAGACCGTCTCGGTGCGGATCGGGTCCTGCTTCATGGAGCCCACCTCGGTGCGCATGCTCTCGGTCTGG
This sequence comes from Streptomyces sp. T39, assembly GCF_008042045.1. Lineage (GTDB taxonomy): Bacteria > Actinomycetota > Actinomycetes > Streptomycetales > Streptomycetaceae > Streptomyces. Next base: position 448,558 of record NZ_RDBP01000037.1, on the reverse strand, counting down.
ATGAGCCCCGGCGACGGCGCCCGGCTCTTCCACGCCGCGCTGACCGCCGAGGACGTCGGCCACAGCATCGTGTACGGCTCGTCCGCCAACACCCGGCTGTGGTGGGACCTGACGAGCGCCCGCGCGCTCGGCTACGAGCCGCAGGACGACTCGGAGCAGTACGCCCCGAAGCTGATCGCCGAGCAGGGGGAGCTGGACCCGAAGAAGGCGGAGCACGCCTGCCTGGGCGGCCACTTCACCACCGACCCGCCGCGGTGGCCCCACTGACCGCGCCAAAGCCGGCGACCCGCGGGCCCGTGCCGGCCGCGGCGGGTCCGCGGCCCGCGGGCCCGTTCCGGAGGACATGCCGCGCGAGGCCGTACCGGGCCACGGAAAAGCACATGACCCGCGGTGCCCGGCCGGGCCAGGATGGCCGGCATGGGCAGACCTTCCGGATTCAGCTGGACCGAGCGCGGTGACGGGACCGTCGTCGTCACCCACCGGGGCCGCGCGGCCACCACGTTGCGCGGCCCGCGCGCCGCGGCGTTCCTCGCCGAGGTCGAGTCCGGCGACGCGCAGCTCGTGATGGCGCGCTGGACGGGCTCCTACCGCTTCGGCAACGAGCGCACGGCCCGCAACCACCCCCGCAACAGATGACCCCGGCCCGCCGCCGGGGCCGGTCCGGCGGGTCTCACCGGATCGGACGCAAAGGGTAAGGGAACGGTAAAGCGCCCTCGCTCGTTACGTCAGGCATGACAGCTATGACCCCCGGCTCGAACATCCCTCTCACCGTCGCGCGCGTGGCGGTGGACGTCGCCGCCCCGGTGCGGCTCGACGTATCGGGCCTGCTGCTCACCGCCGACGGCAAGGTGCGCTCCGACGACGACTTCATCTTCTACAACCAGCCGCAGGGCCCGGGCGTCACCTACCGTTCGGGCGGCGGCACCGCGCCGGACGCGATCGTCGTCGACACCGCCGCCGTGCCCCCGGGCATCGAGAAGATCGTCGTGACGGCGAGCCCGGACGCGGCGGGGCAGACGTTCCAGGGCATCGAGCCGACGGCCACCATCCGCGGCGCCGACGACGGCAGCGCGCTCGCCACCTTCACCCCGCCGCGCCTCGGCGCCGAGACGGCCCTCGTGATCGTGGAGATCTACCGCCGCAACGGCGTCTGGAAGGCCCGCGCCGTGGGCCAGGGGTACGCCGACGGCCTGGCCGGCATCGCGACCGACTTCGGCGTCTCCGTCGACGAGGAGCCCGCGGCCGCCCCCGCGCAGCCGGCGCCCACGCAGCCGGCGCCCGTCCGGCCCGCTCCGGTGGCCGACCCCCGGGTCGCCGCCGTCCCGCCCCCGCCGGCGGCGCCGCCCGCGCCCGCACCGGGCACGGGCAAGATCAACCTCGACAAGGGCCGGGTCAGCCTCCAGAAGAACCAGACCGTGTCCCTGGTCAAGGGCGGCCGTCCGCTGCTGTCCCAGGTGAAGATGGGCCTCGGCTGGGAGCCCGCGTTCCGCGGCAAGGACATCGACCTCGACGCGTCCGTGATCGCCTACGGGCCCAACCGCAACCACCTGGACAGCTGCTACTTCGGCAAGCTGTCGATCCTGAACGGCTCCGTCAAGCACTCCGGCGACAATCTGACGGGCGAGGGGGCCGGCGACGACGAGGTCATCGTGGTGGACCTGGGCCGGCTGCCCGCGGACGCGACGGGCCTGGTGTTCACGGTGAACAGCTTCTCGGGTCAGAAGTTCACCGAGGTGGCGAAGGCCTACTGCCGGCTGCTGGACGCCACCACGGGCGAGGAGCTGGTGCGCTTCGACCTCACGGGCGCCGAGCCTCAGACGGGCGTGATGATGGCCAAGCTGATCAAGCAGTTCTCGGGCGAGTGGGAGATGACCGCCATCGGCGACTTCGTGAAGTCGCGCACGGTGCGCGGCATGGTCAAGCCTGCGGCGCAGGCGCTGTGACCTCTCCGCGGGATGCCCGTCGGGGGCGGCGGGCACCCCGCGGAGAGCTGGTCGGAGCTGTGAATCAGAGCTTCGCCAGTTTGGTGAAAGGGCTGAGAATGCGGCCCTGACGGCCTGCGAAGTCGACGAACACCGCGGCGTTGTCGCCTTCGACGGAAAGGACCCGTCCGAGGCCGAACTGGTCGTGGGAGACCCGGTCACCCACGTCGTACCGTTCGATCGGTTCGGCGTCGGGAGCGGGCCGGTTGAAGGGACTGGTGGGCAGATGGCGCCGGGATCCGGCTGACGTGGTCATTGAGGGCAAGTATGCGCCCTCCGGGCACCCTCTGACCATGCCGGTACGGTCACAACCAGGGCCAGTCGGCCGAGACACCCCGCTCGACCAGCGGCACCATGCGGAACGCGGCGTCGGAGAGTCCGCCGAAGACATGCCGGTGGGGGCCCTCCGCGGGGGCGTGCCCGAAGCGGTAACCGGCCAGGTTCCACGTGTGGACCGGGACGTCGGCGGGGATCGGGTCGGTCACCCCGCGGCGGGGTCCGTCCGCCGCCTGCTCGTCGGTGACGACGAGCACCCGGTCGTGACCGTCGTAGTGCGCGCGCACGGCCCGGACGGTGTCGGTGCCGCCGAGCATCCGGAAGCGCTTCATGACCCCGAGCACCGGCTCGTCCGGCGTGTACGCGACCCGGTGGTGGGAGGTGCCGAACTGCACCAGGTCCGCCTGCTCGCAGCGCATCGCGACGGCCGTGCCGAAGAGCGCCGCGGCGTCCGCCCGGTTGAGCACGGACCGTTCCGACAGCGGATCCCACATCGATCCCGAGCGGTCCACCAGGATCAGCGTCCGCCCCGGGAGGACGGGCACGTTCGCCAGCGAGTGCCCGAGCGCCCGCTCCAGCGCCTGCGACCACCGCGGCGACGGCGCGTGCCGGTACGCCGCCAGGTAGCGGAACGGGAACTGCCGCGAAGCGGCCACCTGCTCCGGGTCGCAGATCCGGGCGGCGACCCGGGCGGCCGCCTCGTCCCCGACACCCGCCTCGTCGAAGTTGCGCAGGTTCCGCAGGAGCGCCATGGGGCCCATGGAGGGGATGACCGCCTCCCAGGCCGCCGCGTCCAGCGGCCCCTGGAGCCAGCCCGCCAGGGCCTCCCAGGTCATGCCGGCCGCGGCCAGCCGCTCCGCTGCGCCCGCACCCGTGACGACCGCCCGGCGCTCCCGCACGGGCAGCTCCGACAGCTCCCGGTGCGCGGCGACGACGGGCAGCGAGGCGGGCACCGCCGTGCCGGGGCGGTGCCTCCGGTCGAGCGCATGGCGGAAGAGGTCGCCCTGCCACGGCTTCGCGGGGTCCGGCGAGGCGTGCACGAGGGCGAGCACGTCGCCGAAGCGGAAGGTCCTGCTCTCCGTGTCGTACTTGAGCAGGGAGCGGCTGCCGTACAGGCGGCGGACCGCGTCGGCGATCCCGCGCTTCACCGGCTTGGGCACCGCCCGTCCGTAGGCGGCGGTCCAGTGGGCGAGCAGTTCGCCCGGTTCGTCGGCGCGCTGGAGCACGGAGTCGACGACCCGGCGGTTGCAGGTGTCCTGTCCGGCCGCGCCCGCCCCGAGGCGGGCGTGGACGAAGGCCGCGGCGCCGGCGATGGACGCCGTGCGCATGTGCGCGCCGGTGCGAAGCCAGCCCAGCAGGCCGGCGGTCCACTCGGGGTCCTCGACGGCGAGGGTGCTCACCAGCGAGGTGAAGCGGCTGTCGCGGTCGCGGGCGGATTCGTAGAACGTGCCGGTGTCCACGAAGTGCGCGACCGCGAGCAGGAAGAGCTCGGTGCGCGGGTCGCGGACGAAGCCGGCGCCGCCCTCGTAGGTGCGCGGCCGGGCCGGCGGCAGGACGTCGGGCCGGGCGGCCGGACGGACGAGGTGGCCGCCTTCGACGGGCCGGCCCGCGGGGCGCGGCCTGTCCGGCGGCGCCTCCTCGTCGCCGAAGAGGACGCGTCCGCGTGTGTCGATGTAGGAGTAGGGAGCTGCCTCGTCGCGCGCTGCGGCGCTGTTGAAACGAGTGATGGGAAAATCCCCCCGGATTTCCGCGGATGAGAGGTCGTGCGGTGGGCGGCCCGAGATCAGGTTCGGTGACGGAACAGGGTGCTCTGTCCGGTTGAGCTACCGGCACGGGGCCGGACGGGATTCGAACCCGCAATCTCTGTCGTGGAAGTATCCGTCGCCGGGCGCACCGGGCCGCCCCGTGGATCCGTCCTCCCGGAATCCGGCAGGGCAGCGGTGCACCGCGCCACGAGGACGCGACCGCGGCCCGCGCACCGGGAGGTGCGGTCCACGGGGGAGACAGTAGTGAGCGGCCGTCGGGCGCGCCACGCAATTGATCGCGTGGCGCCGTCCCTCGCGCGTGGGCCGCACGCGCCACGCGCCCGGTGGCACGGCGGGGCTCCGGTGGGGGCGTCGTGCCCACCGGGCCCTGCCGTGCCCTGCCCTGCCGTGCCGTCAGCGGCGGTTCGGCTGGCGCTTCCAGGGGCCGGTGATCGCGAACATGATGCCGGGCGTCTGGATGCTGGCGTAGAGGGTGCGTCCGTCCGGGGAGAAGACGACACCGGCGAACTCGCTGTAGTCCGGGTCGTCCTCGCTGCCGACGTTCAGCTCGTTGCGGGCTATGGGGTACGTACGGCCGCTGTCGGTGGCCCCGATGAGGTGCTGGACACCCTCGCCGTCCTCGGCGATGACCAGGCCGCCGTACGGGGAGACCGTGATGTTGTCGGGGCCGTCGAAGGCGCCGTCCGCGCCGGGGTCCGGGTTCACGCCGAGCAGCACCTTCAGGGTGAGGGTCCGCCGCCGGGGGTCGTAGAACCACACCTGGCCGTCGTGCTGTGCGGGGCTCTCCTCACGGGCGTACGAGGAGACGATGTAGGCACCGCCGTCGCCCCACCACATGCCTTCGAGCTTGCGGCCACGGGTGACCTCGTCGTCGGTGAACTGCTTGCGCAGGGAGACGGTGCGGGCGTCCCGGTCCGGGACCTCGGCCCAGTCGACGCCGTAGACCGTGCCGATGCGCTTCGCCCGGGAGAGGTCGTCCACGAAGCGGCCGCCGGAGTCGTAGCAGCGGGCGGCCTGGAGGACGCCCGCGTCGTCGGCGAGGGTGCGCAGCCGGCCGCGGCCGTGGGTGAAGCCCTGCGGCGGGACCCAGCGGTAGAGCAGGCCGTTGGGGTTGGAGGCGTCCTCGGTGAGGTACAGGTGGCCGCGCCGCGGGTCGACGACGACGGCCTCGTGGGCGAAGCGGCCGAGGGCCTTGACCGGCTCGGGGTCGCGGTTGGCGCGCCGGTCGCGGGGGTCGACCTCGAAGACGTAGCCGTGGTCCTTGGTCATACCGTTCCGGCCGGCCCTGACCTCGGTCTCCTCGCAGGTCAGCCAGGTGTCCCACGGGGTGGTCCCGCCGGCGCAGTTCTGTGCGGTGCCCGCGATGCCGACCCACTGGGCGACCTCGCCGCCGCGCCGGGTCTCGACCACGGTGCAGCCGCCGGGCGCGGCGGGGTCGTAGACGAGGCCCTCGGCCGCCGGGACGGGGTGGGCGACGCCGGCGCGTGCGCCGGAGAGTTCGTGGTTGACGACGAGCAGCGTCGCACCGCGCGGGCCCTCGAAGGCGGCCGTCCCGTCGTGCTTGCCGGGGGTGAACTCGCCGGACTCCAGCGTGGTGACGCCGGTGCGGGTGAGGACACGGTACGAGAAGCCGGCGGGCAGGGCGAGGAGCCCCTCGGGGTCCGGCACGAGGGGGCCGTACCCGGGCTCGCGGCCCCGGTCGTCGCCGTGGGTCCCGTCGTCGTGGCCTCCGTGGTGGTGCTCCTCGGCGGCGAGGGCGCCGGGGGCGGTGGCGAGCGCTCCGACGGCGCCGGTGAGGGCGACTCCGGCACCGGTGAGGGCGGAGTTCCGGGTGAATTCCCTGCGGCTGAGCGGCATGCAGTTCTCCTGAGGGGCGCATTCCGGCTGGCTGATACGCGCCACACCTTCCCGCCCCCGCACGAACACCGCCTGAACGCGGGACGACGCGCCGGCCTCGCCGCGGGAGCGGGCGGCCCCCGCACCGCCGGCCGCCCGCGCCGCGCTAGGCGGCGCCGTCGCGCGACCGGGACTTGAAGGCCGCCTTGCGGGCCTCCTTCGCCAGGTGCTTGTCCCGGTGCAGACGGCCCATCGCCTCCAGCACGTCCGCCGTCGCGGGGTGCTCCACCCGCCAGGCGGCGTCGAAGAACCCGCTGTGCTGGCCGACGAGGCCCTCCACCAGGTCCTGGAGCTCGTCGGCCTCGCCGTCCGCGTCCAGTTGGGCGGCGATGGTGTCGATCGCCAGCCAGAAGATCATCGACTCCGGCGGGGGCGGCACGTCCGTCGCGCCGTGCTCCGCGAGCCAGACCCGTGCCAGGCCGCCGAGTTCGGCGTCGTCCAGGACGGCGCGGACCTCGGGCTCGGCGCGGATGCCGACGAGGGCGAGGGCCTGCTGGCAGTGGAGCCGCCGCAGCGGGGCGTCCCGGTCGCCCCCGCGGGCGGCGGCCAGCAGTTCGCGGGCGGCGTCGGCGGGGGCGCGGGGGGCGAGCCACTGGAGGGTCTCGGCGCGCGCCGCCGGCTCGGGGTAGCCGCTGAGGCCGCCGAGGAGGACGTCGGCGCCCTTGTCCGCGAGGTCGCCCACGGCGGGCGCGGCCACGCCGGCCTCCAGCATCCGGGAGCGGATGCCGTACAGGCCGAGGGGTGTGAGCCGGACCAGGCCGTAGCGGGAGACGTCCTCGTCGTCGACGGCCGCGGGCGACTCGTGCTCGTCGCCCTCCTCGACCATCAGCGCCTCGTCGACGGGCTGGTAGTCGACCAGGCCGACCGGCTCCAGCAGCCGGAACTGGTCGTCGAGGCGCATCATCGCCTCGGAGACCTGCTCCAGCACGTCGTCCGTCGGCTCGCCCATGTCGTCGGGGACCACCATGGACGCGGCGAGCACGGGCAGCGGGACGGGCTGGTCGGCGGGGCCGGCCTCGGACACGGTCAGCAGGTAGAGGTTGGCGAGCACGCCTTCCAGGAACTCGGCCTCCGCCTCGGGGTCCCAGTCGAGGGCGTCGAAGTCGATCTCGCCGTCCTCGCCGA
>NZ_RDBP01000037.1:437401-441413 GCF_008042045.1 Streptomyces sp. T39 | reverse complement strand
GAGCCGGGCCCAGACCCGGTCCCGGCTCCACTGAGCGAAGCGTCGGTAGACCGTGGGCCAGGCGGGACCAAACACCGGCGGCAGCTGCCGCCAGGTGCAGCCCGACGTTGCCACGAAAATGATCGCGGCCAGGGCTTCACGGTCACCGGCCCGCCGTCGGCCACCGCCCTGTGGGCGCGTGACCACTGCGGGCGGCACCACCCGCCGGAACAGCACCCACAACTCGTCCGGCACAAGTCGCTCAACGAGATCCGTCATGCACGGCTCAACGAACGATCACGCCATAAGAAACGACGTCTTAGGCAGCCACTTTGGGGCGAGCCTCTAAGACCATGGCCCCAACGTCGTGCTTTAACGGGCAGGTCCACAGACTGCCCGACGCGCCGGAAGCTTACGGGGCCATGATCACTCGCCCCAAAGCAGCTCCAGCCCAAAGCCGCTCCACCGACCTAGTCTGCACAGATGTCGTCGAGTAGTGAACGACCCTCGACGCGGGCGACATACCTCTCACCATTACTATCCGCGCGTATATCGATCCGATAGATATCCTCGGCTCCCACTCGAGCGAATAGATCGGTCAGGCTGTCGAGCGGAATTTTGTACAGCGTCTTGCGTCGCTTATTGTCGGAGCATACGTAGACGCCATCCAACATTCCGGAATCTTCGGTAACGGAGAAATGCCAGACATAGCTGTGAATTATCTGGTTACATAGGCGGGGAAGCGAAAGCGAATCCGCTGTACCACCTGCGAGATCATACAGCTCGTAAAACTCGTAACGGTTGTATACATCCGGCACTCCCCCGACCAACGAGTAGCGCTCGACGGGGAAGTTGCGCGCAGCAAGGCTATCGGAGATTTTGCGGGACTCGTTCAGTCGTCGGACAATGAAGGCGCCAAGCATCATGTCACGCTCGACTAGATAAGTGGTTCGCTCAGTCCACCGTTTCTGGGATTTTCGCTTTCCGAGTCGTTCGGCAATTCTAAGCAAGTCCTCGCGCCACGGCGTCGAGTCGCCGATCATTAAGCTACCTCCACTCTATAACTGACTCCGGGATGTACGGCAAATATGTGCGGGGGCGCCTGTCATTTCCCGTAGCCATTAGGCTGGGACATCGTGGAAGGCGCGACGAATTCGATCCAAAATCGCGATGATCCCAGACCAATCTTCCCCGGGTTGAATGGCTCCTCTGGCTATGGCGTCATCCAACTTCCTCCGAAATTCTTTCTGTAGGCGACTTTTGTCAAGAAGTTCCCCCTGGTAGGCGCCCTGCCGCTTTACGTACCCGGTCCACTGCACCGGCGTTAGTTCACCTGTCGGGTATTTCAGAATATCCTCGCCGAAGTACAACTCCAGAGCGCCCGCTTTACCGTTCACATCGAAGGCTTCGCGCCCGGTGGGGCCAATCGTCGGGTAGTTCCTAGCCAAGTCGATTTCAGGATACTGAAGCACTCTGAAAGTAGGCGGGAGCTGGGTACTCCCGGCGGTCAGTACATCCGAGGCCGCCGTATCATTATCGAAGATAGCGATCACCCTATTTGCGACTCCTGATGCCGCAAATGACTTCAAGGTTCGCGCGAGGGCGCTGGCCCCTCCCTCTGCGCCGACCCCGAAATCCATGAATTTCAGGAAGTCAACAAGATGCGGATACACTAACGAGAGTGCGCCGCTCAAAAATGCGGCATCGGTCGACCCTTCCGTCAGTACAATCACAGGGAAGGTTGCGACATTGGCGCGTCTCTTCTTCTCCAGTTCTATTTCACACAGCCGGGGATCGGGTGACACGAAGCCGCGACCCACCACATCCGCGAGATTCCAGACTACGGGCACGTCAGTCTCATGCATTTCAATTACGGCTCGAATTATGTAACGAATGTCGACCGACGGATCAATCCAGTCGGAATCCGTGCCGAAGTCGAACCAACCGGTCTGCCTCACCGACTTCTTTCCATCCTCCAGCCACGCATCAAAATCAAATTCGTCTGGCCGGTACTCTTCTGGAGTTTCGGCATAACCATGATTGAAGGCGGCGGACGTTGCGTCAATATCGATACCGAGGAGTCCCAACCGATCTAGCATTCTGTGGGATGAAATGGTGAAATAGTCCAGGTCGCCATTCTCGTCACAACAGGCGTCGCACTCGCGAAAAATCGACGCCGCTTCGGGGTTATAGCCCTCATGGAATGATTGGAACCACGTGTCCCCCACGGTGAAAAATGAATGCGCAGCCAACATATCCCCCTGATCCGTGTTCGGGCCCAGGCTAAGCGTCTTGGCGTTCTTCGTCACGCGAATTGAGATAAGTGATCGACGAAGCCCCCGCCGGTCCCGGGTGCTGCCAGGCCGACGCGATGGCGAAGCGCTGCCCGACGGCAGCGCTGACGGCAACGACGGTGGACGGCAGCAACACTCAGCGACCCAGCATGGTGCCGGCGCAGGCCGATCCGGTGGGCCGACCAAGGCTTGCCCGCATCTTCTAAGCGCCTGTCCCTCACCGGGGAGCAAACACTCGCCGGGGAGGCAGGTGTCTTCCCTGAACGCACGAGCGCCCTCCCGGGCCGTCCTAGGGCCGTGGAAGGGCGCTCAGCGTTGACCAACGTCGACAGCTACCGACAGCTCAGCAGCAGGTCAGCGCGTTGATCGATAAGGCGGCCGCAGGTCACGGCCTCCGGTGATCAGTTGTGGCTGTGCAGGACCTCGTTGAGCCCGCCCCACACCGCGTTGTTCGGACGGGCCTCGACCGTGCCGGTGACGGAGTTGCGGCGGAAGAGGATGTTGCTCGCGCCGGACAGCTCACGCGCCTTGACGACCTGGCCGTCGGGCAGCGTGACCCGGGTGCCGGCCGTGACGTAGAGGCCGGCCTCGACGACGCACTCGTCGCCGAGGGCGATGCCGACGCCCGCCTCGGCGCCGACGAGGCAGCGCTCGCCGATCACGATGCGGACGTTGCCGCCGCCGGACAGCGTGCCCATGGTGGACGCGCCGCCGCCGATGTCCGAGCCGTCGCCCACGACCACGCCCGCGGAGATGCGGCCCTCGACCATGGAGGTGCCGAGGGTGCCCGCGTTGAAGTTGACGAAGCCCTCGTGCATGACCGTGGTGCCCTCGGCGAGGTGCGCGCCGAGGCGGACGCGGTCGGCGTCGGCGATGCGCACGCCCTTGGGCGCTACGTAGTCCGTCATCCGCGGGAACTTGTCCACGGAGGTCACCTGGAGGTGCAGGCCCTCGGCGCGGGCGTTGAGCCGCACGGTCTCCAGGCTGTCCACGGCGACCGGGCCGAGGCTGGTCCAGGCGACGTTGGCGAGAAGGCCGAAGATCCCGTCGAGGTTCTGCCCGTGCGGCGCGACCAGACGGTGCGAGAGCAGGTGCAGACGGAGGTAGGCGTCGTGGGCGTCGAGCGGCTTGTCGTCGAGGGACGCGATGACGGTGCGGACGGCGACGACCTCGACGCCCCGGCGGGCGTCCGGGCCGACGGCCTTGGCCGCGCCTTCGCCGAGGAGCTCGACGGCCTGCTCGGCCGTCAGCCGCTCGGTGCCGGCGGGGCCGGGTTCCGCGGCGAGCGCGGGGGCGGGGTACCAGGTGTCGAGGACGACGCCCTCGGCGGTGAGGGTGGCGAGACCGGCGGCCACGGCGCCGGTGGTGCGCTGAGCGGTGGTGCTGTCGGACGAGTCAGTCATGACAGGAAACCTAACCGCCGGGGCCGCGCCCGGGCCAACCGGTCTCACCTCCCGGTCGCGCCGCGGGCCCGGCCCGGCACGGACCCGTGCGCGCGGGCGCCGGCGGACGGGGCACGTCCGTGCGGGCGCGGGCGCCTCCGTGGAGAAGGAGCGGGTCCCGGCGGCGGGGGCGCGTCCGTGCCGGGCCGGGCCCGCGGCGCGACCGGGAGGTGAGACCGGTTGGCCCGGGCGCGGCCCCGGCGGTTAGGTTTCCTGTCATGACTGACTCGTCCGACAGCACCACCGCTCAGCGCACCACCGGCGCCGTGGCCGCCGGTCTCGCCACCCTCACCGCCG
>NZ_RDBP01000037.1:390763-437301 GCF_008042045.1 Streptomyces sp. T39 | reverse complement strand
GGAACGGGCGGGTGGGTGTGGGTCATCTCTGTTCTCTCCCGATGCCGGACGACGGCGAGCGGCGGGCGCCGGGTCCGGCGCCGCCGGACGAACAAGGTAGCGACCCTCGTTCCTGCGCTCGAACCCGCCCGTTCCCGGCCCCTCGTCCGGGTGGAGCGGCGGGTGGACGCCCCCGCCCGTGCCACCGAAGCCGGGCGTGATCCCGCTGGCGCCCCCGCTCGGGACCGGGGGTGTCCTGGGCGGGGCGTTCGCCACCATCGGGCGCCACTGGAAGCAGCTGCTGGGCTTCACGGTCGTGGTCTACGGCGCGGCGGCGGCACTGTTCGGCGCCGTGCTGGCCGCGGCGTACGCGGTGTTCGCCCATGACATCCAGCACCTGTCCGACGCCCCGGAGTCCGCCGGTGCGGACGAGCTGTGGCCGCTGCTGTCCGCCTTCGGCGGCGTCTACCTCGCCGGCGGCGCGGTGATGCTGGTGGCGGGCGCCCTGGTCCACGCGGCCTGTCCGGCGCTCCTCCAGGACGCGGTGCTGGGTCTGCCCTCCTCCTTCGGCACCCTGTGGCGCCGGGCGCTGCCCAGGGTGTGGGCCGTCCTCGGCAGCCTCCTGGTCTCCGGGCTGATCGCGGCGGTGCCGATGGTGCTGCTGGCCGCGACGTTCTTCGGCATGGTCCTCGCGTTCGTGTCGCTGCTGTCCGACGGCCCGGACGGCTTCGGCCGGCTCTTCCTGGGCGGCCTGCTGGGCGTGCTGCTCACCGGTCCGCCGGCGGTCTGGCTGTGGGTGCGGTTCTCGCTGGCACCGGCGGTGGCTGTCTTCGAACGGCAGGGCGTCGTCCGTTCGCTGTCCCGCTCGGCGCAGCTGGTGCGGGGCAGCTGGTGGCGCGTCTTCGGCGTCTCGCTGCTGGCCTCCGTGATGGCCGTGGCGGTCGCCTACCTCGTCCAGCTGCCGCTCCAGCTGCTGAGCCTGATCCCGACGGGGCCTGCCTCGCCGTCCGACGGGTCGTCCGGCAGCGCCGCGGCGGTCACGGTCGCCGTGATGCTCGCCTTCGTCCTGCTCGGCGCGTTCGTCGGCCAGGTGGTGACGGCGGTCTTCCCGCCCCTGGTCCTCGGCCTGCTCTACGTCGACGAGCGGATGCGCAAGGAGAACCTCGGGCCGGCGCTCGCCGAGGCGGCAGGGGTGGGGGCGACACACCACCTCTAGCCCTGGGCCCATGCTTGACACTCCGTGCCTCCTGCGGCGACCTTGGTTACCCGCAAGTAAGTTCTGAGATGTCGATGAGGTCGCCCCGTGGACAGTGACCGCTACGTGCCGCCCGCCTACGGCGGCGTGCCTCTGCACCAGCGCCTCGCCGGTTCCCTGCGCGAACTGACCTCGGCGGTCCTCGACCGGCTCGTCGACCATGTGCCGGTCTACGGCACCCTGCCCGACGAGCAGCTGCGCAACGACATCCGCAGGGTCGTCGAGCAGGCCATCCGCAGCTGCGCGACCGTGCTGCGCACCGGCGAGCTCCCCGACGACGCCCAGTTGCAGGTGCTGCGCCAGTCCGCCGCGAAGCGCGCCGAGGAAGGCGTGCCGGTGGAGTCGGTGATCCGGGCCTACCACGTGGGCGCCCAGGAATGCCTGGAGCGGATGGCGCCCCACGCGGGCCCGGGCGATCTGCGGGCCGTGCAGGAGGCCGGACTGCTGGTGCTCCGTTTCCTGGAGCAGATGACCGCCACCGTGGTGGCCGGGTACTTCACCGAGCGGCAGGCAGCGGCGAGCGAGGAGCAGTCGGCCCGGCAGGCGGTGCTGGCGGCGCTCCTCGACGGCGACGACGTGCGGACCAGGAGCGCGCACTGGGGCTTCGACCTGCCGCCCTGCTACCTCGTGCTCGGGCTCTGGGTCGGCCCCCATCCGGACGAACGGGCCGACGGGGTGAGCCCGCTGATCGCGGTCAAGCGCAAGCGCAGACGTCTGCGGGTCGAGCTGGAGCGCCACGTGGGCGCGCCCGTCCTCTCCGCGCTGGGCGCCGAGGGCGGCATCGTCCTGGTGCCCCGCCGGGTCCCCGCCGAGGGGGTGACGGAGGAGGACTGGAACTGGCTGGGCGGAGTGGTGTCCCACATGAGCCGGGTCGCGGGAGTGGAGATCGTGGCCGGCGTGACCGCCGCCGCGCCCGAGGAGGTCGGCGCGGCGGCCCGGCTGGTGCACGAGATCCGCGCGGTGGCGGTCGCCTCGGGCCGGGGGCCGGGCGTCCACCGGCTCTCGGACGTGCTGCTGGAGTACCAGCTGATGCGCCCCGGACCGGCCCGCGACGCACTCGCCGAGCTGGTGCGCCCGCTCGCCGACCGGCCCGAACTGCTGAGCACGCTGCGCACCTTCCTCCAGTGCGGGCTCAGCCGCCAGCGGACCGCGGAGCTGCTGCGGATCCACCCGAACACGGTGGACTACCGGCTGCGCCGCGCCGCGGACGCCACCGGCCTCGACGCCACCTCGGGCTCCGACGTGGTCCGCGTCAGGGCCGCCCTCAGTGCCCACGACGCGCTCTTCGCCCACGACCGGCCGGGCTGACGCGCTCGCCGGGCGGTCTCAGTCCAGCAGCGTCTTCTTCGGGCGCAGCACGCAGAACTCGTTGCCCTCCGGGTCGGCCAGCACCACCAAGGTCGCGTCGTCCCCCTGCCCCACGTCCGCCCGGGTGGCACCGAGGGCGAGGATGCGTTCGACCTCGGCGGCCTGGTCGTCCGGGCTCAGGTCGAGGTGGAGACGGTTCTTGACGGTGCGGCCCTCGGGGACGGTGAGGAAGCAGATGCCGGGCAGCGCGGCGGCGTCCGACCCGATGACGATCTCGTCGGCGTCCTCGTAGAGGACCTTCCAGTCCAGCACCCGCGTCCAGAAGCGGGCGAGTGCGGGGGCGTCGTGGCAGTCGACGGAGATCTGGTAAAGCGAAACGGTCATGCCCGTCAGTGTGCCTGACGGGCATGACCGTTCCGTGGTGCCGGGCTCGGGATCCGAACCGGCTCAGACGTTGAAGCCGAGCGCGCGCAGCTGCTCGCGTCCGTCGTCCGTGATCTTGTCCGGGCCCCACGGCGGCATCCAGACCCAGTTGATCTTCAGCTCGTTGACGATGCCGTCGGTCGCGGCCTTCGCCTGGTCCTCGATCACGTCGGTCAGCGGGCAGGCCGCGGACGTCAGCGTCATGTCGAGGGTCGCGACGTTGGAGTCGTCGATGTGGATGCCGTAGATCAGGCCCAGGTTGACCACGTCGATGCCCAGCTCGGGGTCGACGACGTCGTACAGCGCCTCACGGACTTCTTCCTCGGAGGCGGGCTTCAGGGCCGCCCCGGCGTTCTCGGTCATGCCGTCTTCCTCTCGGCGTCGGTGCCGCCGGCCAGCGCCTGCGCGGTCGCGTCCTTCCAGGCCATCCAGCTCAGCAGGGCACACTTCACACGGGCCGGGTACTTGGAGACGCCGGCGAACGCGACCGCGTCCTCCAGCACCTCCTCCATGGCGTCGTCGGGCTCGATCTGGCCCCGGGACTGCATCAGCTCCAGGAAGGTGCCCTGGATCCGCTGCGCCTCGGCCAGCTCCTTGCCGACCAGCAGTTCGTTCAGGACCGAGGCGGAGGCCTGGCTGATCGAACAGCCCTGGCCCTCGTACGACACGTCCGCGATGCGCGAGCCGTCGTACCGCACCCGGAGCGTGATCTCGTCGCCGCACGTCGGGTTGACGTGGTGCACCTCGGCGTCACCGTCCCGCAAGCCCCGCCCGTGCGGGTTCTTGTAGTGGTCCAGGATGACGTCCTGGTACATCGAATCCAGCTTCACGCGTCGTCAGCCCCTCATCCGAAGAAGTTACGGACGTGCTCCAGGCCGTCGACCAGAGCATCGACCTCTGCCGGCGTGGAGTACAGATAGAACGACGCCCGCGTGGTCGCGGGAATTCCGTACCGCAGGCAGACCGGCCGCGCGCAGTGGTGTCCCACGCGGACCGCGATGCCCTGCTCGTCCAGCACCTGGCCCACGTCGTGCGGGTGGATGTCGCCGAGCGTGAAGGAGATCGCCGCGCCGCGGTCCTCGGCCGTCGTCGGGCCGATGATCCGCAGGTCCGGCACCTCCAGCAGCCGCTTCACCGCGTACTCGGTGAGGGCGTGCTCGTGCCGGGCGATCCGCTCCATGCCGATCGAGGTCAGGTAGTCCACGGCCGCGCCGAGGCCGACGGCCTGCGCGATCGGGGGCGTGCCCGCCTCGAACTTGTGGGGCGCGGGCGCGTAGGTCGACGAGTGCATCGACACGGTCTCGATCATCTCGCCGCCGCCGAGGAACGGAGGCAGGTCCTCCAGCAGCTCCTGCCGTCCCCACAGCACACCGATGCCCGTCGGTCCGCACATCTTGTGACCGGTGAAGGCCACGAAGTCGGCGCCGAGCGCCTGCACGTCCAGCACCATGTGCGGGGCGGCCTGCGAGGCGTCGATCAGCACCAGGGCGCCGACGTCCTGGGCGCGGCGGACGATCGCCTCGACCGGGTTGACCGTGCCCATGATGTTGGAGACCAGGGTGAAGGAGACGATCTTCGTCTTCTCCGTGATGACCTGCTCGATGTCGGACAGGTCGAGCCGCCCGTCGTCGGTGAGGCCGAACCACTTCAGCTTCGCGCCGGTGCGCTGCGAGAGCAGCTGCCACGGGACGATGTTGGAGTGGTGCTCCATCTCCGTGATGACGATCTCGGTCTCGCGGTCCACACGGTAGGGCTCGTCGGCCCAGCCCAGCATGTTGGCGACCAGGTTGAGCGACTCCGAGGCGTTCTTGGTGAAGATCACCTCGTCGCGGCTCGGCGCGTTGACGAAGGCCGCGACCTTGTCACGGGCGCCCTCGTACAGCGCCGTGGCCTCCTCCGCGAGCACGTGCACACCGCGGTGGACGTTGGAGTTGTGGCGCTCGTAGTAGGCGCTGAGCGCGTCGATCACCTGGCGCGGCTTCTGCGACGTCGCCGCGTTGTCCAGGTAGACGAGCTTCTTGCCGTCGTGGAGCACCCGGTCGAGGACCGGGAAGTCCTTGCGGATCGCCTCGGTGTCGAGGAGGCCGGGCAGCTGTGTCACGCCCATCCCCTTTCGTACGCTTCTCCGCCCGCGGGGCTCACCCGCGGGTCGGAGGCCGGCTGCGGGCCGGCGGCCCGGGGGGAGCCGCTCACTGAGCGACGCCGCCCTTGGTGTACTGCTCGTAGCCCTCTGCCTCCAGCTTGTCGGCGAGCTCGGGGCCACCCGACTCGACGATCCTGCCGCCGGCGAAGACATGCACCTGGTCGGGGTTGATGTAGCGCAGGATGCGCGTGTAGTGGGTGATCAGCAGCGTGCCGACCTCACCCGTGGCGCGCACCCGGTTGACGCCCTCGGAGACGACGCGCAGCGCGTCGACGTCCAGACCCGAGTCCGTCTCGTCGAGGATGGCGATCTTCGGCTTGAGGAGCTCCATCTGGAGGATCTCGTGGCGCTTCTTCTCACCGCCGGAGAAGCCCTCGTTGACGTTGCGCTCGGCGAAGGCCGGGTCCATGTGGAGCTCGCCCATCGCCTCCTTGACCTCCTTCACCCAGGTGCGCAGCTTGGGGGCCTCGCCGCGGATCGCGGTGGCGGAGGTGCGCAGGAAGTTGGAGACCGAGACACCGGGGACCTCGACCGGGTACTGCATCGCGAGGAACATGCCGGCGCGGGCGCGCTCGTCGACGGACATCTCCAGGACGTCCTCGCCGTCCAGGGTCACGGTGCCACCGGTGATCGTGTACTTGGGGTGGCCCGCGATGGAGTAGGCGAGGGTCGACTTGCCGGAGCCGTTGGGGCCCATGATGGCGTGGGTCTCGCCCTGCTTCACGGTCAGGTCGACGCCCTTGAGGATCTCCCGGGAGCCGTTGTCGGCTTCGACGGAGACGTGCAGGTCGCGGATTTCAAGCGTTGCCATGGGTGACTCAGGACTCCTGGGTGACGGAGACGAGCACATCGTCCCCTTCGATCTTTACGGGGTATACGGGGACGGGGCGCGTCGCGGGTAGCCCGGACGGCTTGCCGGTGCGGAGGTCGAAGCTGGAGCCGTGCAGCCAGCACTCGATGGCGCAGTCCTCGACCTCGCCCTCCGAGAGGGAGACGTTCGCGTGCGAGCAGATGTCGTTGATCGCGAACACCTCGCCCTCGGTGCGCACCAGCGACACCGGCGTGCCGTCGAGTTCCACCCGCCTGGGGGTGTCCTCCTCCAGCTCGCTCAGCGCACAGGCTTTGACGAAGGCCATCAGACGGACGCCTCCAGCTCCGCATCGATCTTGGCGATGAGGCGCTCCTCGACGTCCGGCAGACCGATCTGCTGGACGAGCTCGGCGAAGAAGCCGCGGACGACCAGACGGCGGGCCTCGGACTGCGGGATGCCGCGGGCCATCAGGTAGAAGAGCTGCTCGTCGTCGAAGCGGCCGGTGGCGGAGGCGTGACCCGCGCCGGCGATCTCGCCGGTCTCGATCTCGAGGTTCGGCACCGAGTCGACGCGCGCGCCGTCCGTGAGGACGAGGTTGCGGTTCATCTCGTAGGTGTCGGTGCCCTCGGCCGCGACCCGGATCAGGACGTCGCCGATCCACACCGCGTGCGCCGCGTCGCCCTGGAGGGCGCCCTTGTAGACCGCGTTGGACTTGCAGTGCGGCACGTTGTGGTCGACGAGGAGGCGGTGCTCCTGGTGCTGGCCCTTGTCGGTGAAGTACAGGCCGAAGAGCTCGGCCTCGCCGCCGGTGCCGGCGTACGCGACGCGCGGGTGGAGCCGCACGAGGTCGCCGCCGAAGGTGACCACCACGGACTTGAACGAGGCGTCCCGGCCGACCAGCGCGTTGTGCTGGGCGACGTGGACGGCCTTGTCGTCCCAGTCCTGCACGGAGACGACGGTCAGCTTGGCGCCGTCGCCGAGGATGTAGTCGACGTTGGCGGCGAGGACGGCGTCACCGGTGTGGTCGATGACGACGACGGCCTCGGCGAACGCGCCGAGCTCGATGAGCTGGTGGCCGAAGGCGGTGCCGCCCTCGCCGTGCACGGCGATGCGGACCGGCTCGGTCAGCACGGTCTCCTTGGGCACCGTGACGACCGAGGCCTGCTCGAACGAGGAGTACGCCTGGGCGGCGACCCGGTCGACCGGGGTGCCCGCGCGCCCGAGCCGCGCGTCGTCGCGCCCGACGGTCTCCACGATGACGCCCTCGGGCGCCTCGATCGCGACCTTGACGCCCGACCCGGTGGCGACGGCGGTGCCGTCGTGGAGCCCGCGCAGCCGCTCCAGCGGGGTGAAGCGCCACTCCTCCTCGCGGCCGTGCGGGACCGGGAAGTCCGCCACGTCGAACGACGGGGGCGCACTCATACGGGTGGCGACGGTCGACTCCGCGGCCACCGCGATGGAGCCGGCGGTGGTGGAACCCACCGGGATGTTCTGAGCCTCAGCCATGGCTGTCGGTCTGCTCGCTTTCTGCATTCGGTGCGTTCGCGCGCCCTCGGCGGCCGCGGCCGGAACTGTGCTCCGGCCGCGGCCGCCGAGGGCCCGCTCACTGGGCTCACCGTGTGAGCCCGGGGACGTGATCGGGACGGCGGGTCCGGGCGGCTGCCCGGGGCCTTGGGGGGCCTAGCCCACCGAGCCCTCCATCTGCAGCTCGATCAGCCGGTTGAGCTCCAGCGCGTACTCCATGGGGAGTTCCTTGGCGATCGGCTCGACGAAGCCGCGCACGATCATGGCCATCGCCTCGAACTCGGTGAGGCCGCGGCTCATCAGGTAGAAGAGCTGGTCCTCGGAGACCTTGGAGACGGTCGCCTCGTGGCCCATCGAGACGTCGTCCTCGCGGACGTCGACGTAGGGGTAGGTGTCCGAGCGGGAGATCGTGTCGACCAGCAGCGCGTCGCACAGCACGTTGGACTTGGCGCCCGGCGCGCCCTCGCCGATCTCGATGAGACCGCGGTAGGAGGTGCGGCCGCCGCCTCGCGCCACCGACTTGGAGACGATGTTCGAGGAGGTGTTCGGGGCCATGTGGACCATCTTGGCGCCGGCGTCCTGGTGCTGGCCCTCGCCCGCGAAGGCGATGGACAGGGTCTCACCCTTGGCGTGCTCGCCCATCAGGTAGACGGCCGGGTACTTCATGGTGACCTTGGAGCCGATGTTGCCGTCGACCCACTCCATCGTCGCGCCCTCGTAGGCCACGGCGCGCTTGGTCACCAGGTTGTAGACGTTGTTCGACCAGTTCTGGATGGTCGTGTAGCGGCAGCGGCCGCCCTTCTTGACGATGATCTCGACCACGGCGCTGTGCAGCGAGTCCGAGGAGTAGATCGGGGCGGTGCAGCCCTCGACGTAGTGGACGTAGGCGTCCTCGTCGACGATGATCAGCGTCCGCTCGAACTGGCCCATGTTCTCCGTGTTGATGCGGAAGTAGGCCTGGAGCGGGATGTCCACGTGGACACCCTTGGGGACGTAGATGAACGATCCGCCGGACCACACGGCCGTGTTCAGCGACGCGAACTTGTTGTCGCCGACCGGGATGACGGTGCCGAAGTACTCCTGGAAGAGCTCCGGGTGCTCCTTGAGCGCGGTGTCGGTGTCCAGGAAGATGACGCCCTGCTCCTCCAGGTCCTCGCGGATCTGGTGGTAGACGACCTCGGACTCGTACTGCGCCGCGACACCGGCGACCAGGCGCTGCTTCTCCGCCTCCGGGATGCCGAGCTTGTCGTAGGTGTTCTTGATGTCCTCGGGCAGGTCCTCCCAGGAGGCGGCCTGCGCCTCGGTGGACCGCACGAAGTACTTGATGTTGTCGAAGTCGATGCCCGACAGGTCGGAGCCCCAGTTGGGCATGGGCTTCTTGTCGAAGAGCCGCAGGCCCTTGAGCCGCAGCTTCAGCATCCACTCCGGCTCGTTCTTCTTCGCGGAGATGTCGCGGACGACTTCCTCGGAGAGGCCGCGCTTGGCGGCGGCACCGGCCGCGTCGGAGTCGGCCCAGCCGAATTCGTACGTACCCAGGCCCTCGAGTTCGGGGTGGGCAGTCTCCGTGGGGAGAGTCATGCGGGGTTCCTCCCGGCCGTGCTTGCAGATGCTGGTGGTGTGGTGGTCTGTGCGGCGCCGCTCCTGGGGGAGCCGCGCGGGATGAACGTGGTGCAGACGCCGTCGCCGTGGGCGATGGTGGCGAGCCGCTGCACGTGCGTCCCGAGGAGCTTCGAGAAGAACTCGGTCTCCGCCTCGCACAGCTGCGGGTACTTCTCGGCCGCGTGGGCGACCGGGCAGTGGTGCTGGCAGAGCTGTTCGCCGACCGGCGCGGTACGGGCCGTAGCAGCGTACCCGTCGGCACTGAGCGCCTTGGCCAGCGCCTCGGCCCGGTCCTCGGGGGCCGCGGCGTCGACGGCGGCGCGATAGCTCTCACCCTGGGCCTCGATGCGGTCCCGCGCGAACGCGGCGACGGCGGCCTCGCCGGCCGCGCCGCCGCCGGCGGACCGCTCGATCCAGCGCAGGGCGTCGACGGCCAGCGTGTCGTAGGACTGGTCGAAGGCGTCCCGGCCGCAGTCGGTGAGGGCGAAGACCTTGGCGGGGCGGCCGCGGGTGCGCGCGCCGTAGACGCGCTGCTCGCGGGGCTCCACGACGTTCTCGGAGACGAGGGAGTCGAGGTGGCGGCGGACGGCCGCCTGGGTGAGTCCGAGCCTGCCCGCGAGGTCGGAGACGGTGGACGGGCCGTGGTCCAGGATGGAGCGCGCGACACGGTTGCGCGTGGAGCGCTCACCGGTCGCGAGTTCCTCCTGGGGAGCCTCGCCAACGTTTTTCACAACGCCATTGTTGCGTAATTCCTCGGACAGTGACAAGCCGCGTCCCGATCACCGCGCGGTGCCGTGCATCACTTAGGCATACCTAAGCTGACCTGCGGAAACGATCACGCGGAGTGCTCCGCCGCAGGTCCGGGCGGCTGCGCGGACCGCCCCTCCGCGGTGGCCGGCGGCACTGCGGACCGTCCCGTCGCGGCCACGGAACGAACAAATCCGGTCGCGTCGCGCACCGCCGCGCCGCCGGGATCGTTGTTGAAGAACGCGTACACGTCACCGCTCGCCGGCCAGGCGTCGGCGATCCGCTCCGCCCAGGAGGCCAGGGCCCGCCGGCCGTATCCGGGCCAGGGCTTCGCGCGGCCCTCGTGGAAGCGCACGTACCCCCAGTCGGCGGTCCGCCACAACGGGGTCACCGGACGCGATCCGCGGTCCGCCCAGCACAGCGCGGCTCCCCGGTCCGACAGAACGGACGCGATGGCGTCGGTCCACCACGACGCGTGCCGCGGTTCGACCGCGACCCGCACGTCGCGCGGGAAGCACCCGAGCACGTCGTCCAGCAGGCCGGCGTCCGCGCGGAGCGTCGGCGGCAGCTGGAGCAGCACGGGCCCCAGCCGCTCCCCCAGCCCCGCGGCCCGGTGCATCAGCCGACCGACCGGCTCCTCGGGATCCCTCAGCCGCCTGACGTGGGTCAGGAAGCGGCTGGCCTTCACGGCCATGACGAAGCCGTCGGGCGTGCGGTCGTGCCACGCGGCGAAGGTGCTGCGCTCCGGCAGCCGGTAGAAGGCGCCGTCGTTCTCGACCACCGGGAAGTGCCGCGCGTACTCCTCCAGCCAGAGCCGCTGCGGCACCCGCTCGGGGTAGAGCTCGCCGCGCCAGTCCCGGTACTGCCAGCCGCAGGTGCCGATGAGGACGGGCATGCCGGACGGGTTCCCCGTCAGCGCCGTCCCATCCACGGGCGGGAGCCCTCCCGCGTCCCGGGGGCGCGCAAGGGGACGCCCGGGCGGGTCCCTAGACTTCCCCGCATGAGCAACGAGTGGGCCGTCCGGGTCCGGGGCCTGGTCAAACGGTACGGATCGAAGACCGCGGTGGACGGCCTGGACCTCGATGTCGCCACCGGCTCCGTGACCGCCGTGCTCGGCCCCAACGGCGCCGGGAAGACGACCACGG
The DNA here is from genome assembly GCF_008042045.1 of Streptomyces sp. T39. Lineage (GTDB taxonomy): Bacteria > Actinomycetota > Actinomycetes > Streptomycetales > Streptomycetaceae > Streptomyces. The sequence goes on along the minus strand of NZ_RDBP01000037.1, from coordinate 426,367 downwards.
TGGAGACGTGCGAGGGCTACCGCCGCCCCGACGCGGGCACGGTGCGCGTCCTCGGTCTCGACCCGGTCGCCGACGCGGAACGGCTGCGTCCGCGGATCGGCGTGATGCTCCAGTCCGGCGGTGTCTACTCGGGCGCGCGCGCCGAGGAGATGCTCCGGCACATGGCCCGGCTGCACGCCCATCCGCTGGACGTCGACGCTCTGATCGAGCGCCTCGGGCTGGGCGGCTGCGGCCGCACCGCCTACCGCCGGCTCTCCGGCGGCCAGCAGCAGCGCCTCGCGCTGGCCATGGCCGTCGTCGGCCGCCCCGAACTCGTCTTCCTCGACGAGCCGACCGCCGGCCTCGACCCGCAGGCCCGCCGCTCCACCTGGGAGCTGGTGCGCGAGCTGCGCGCCGACGGTGTCACCACCGTGCTGACCACGCACTTCATGGACGAGGCCGAACAGCTCTCGGACATGGTCGCGATCGTGGACGCGGGCCGGGTGATCGCCCGGGGCACCGCCGAGGAGCTGTGCCGGGGCGGCGCCGAGAACACCCTGCGCTTCACCGGCCGCCCCGGTCTCGACCTGGGATCGCTGCTCAAGGCCCTGCCCGACGGCTCGGCGGCCGCCGAACCGTCCCCGGGCGCGTACCGCATCGCCGGCCGGATCGACCCGCAGCTGCTGGCCACCGTCACCTCCTGGTGCGCCCAGCACGGGGTGATGCCCGACCGGATCTCGGTGGAGCGGCACACGCTGGAGGACGTCTTCCTGGAGCTGACCGGCAAGGAGCTGCGCGGATGAGCGCCGGCACGTACACCCCGAAGCCGGGCGCGGCACCCCTCGCCCGCATGATCACCGCCCAGGCGGCCTTCGAGACGCGGATGCTGCTGCGCAACGGGGAGCAGCTGCTGCTCACCGTGATCATCCCGTCGCTGCTGCTGGTCCTCTTCTCCACGGTCGACATCGTCGACACCGGGGCGGGCGAGCCGGTCGACTTCCTCGCACCCGGGGTCCTCGCCCTCGCGGTGATGTCGACCGCGTTCACCGGGCAGGCCATCGCGACCGGCTTCGAGCGGCGCTACGGCGTGCTCAAGCGGCTCGGCGCCTCGCCCCTCCCCCGCTGGGCGCTGATGTGCGCCAAGACGCTCTCGGTGCTGGCGACCGAGGTGCTCCAGATCGTGCTGCTGACGGTGATCGCGTTCGCGCTCGGCTGGTCCCCGCACGGCAACCCGCTGTGGGTCGTGCTGCTGCTCGTCCTCGGCACCGCCGCCTTCTCGGGGCTGGGACTGCTGATGGCGGGGACGCTGAAGGCGGAGGCGACGCTGGCCGCGGCCAACCTCGTCTTCCTCCTCCTGCTGGTGGGCGGCGGCGTGATCGTGCCGCTGGACCGCTTCCCCGAGGGCGTCGCCGACGTGCTCGCGCTGCTGCCGATCGCGGCCCTCTCCGACGGCCTGCGGGACGTGTTGCGGGACGGCGCGGGAGTGCCGTGGGGGGACATGGGCATTCTCGCCGTATGGGCCGTGCTCGGACTGGGTGCCGCAGCCCGGCTCTTCCGCTGGGAGTGAGGCGCACGCCAGGATGCTTCCATCGGGACCCGCACGACCGGAGGTCTGGATGGAACGCTGTGCCGTACTGCTGCTCGACGCGCAATGGGCGAAGGTCAGGTCGGGCCGCCCGGAGGCCGCGCCCCTCGAGCGGGAGCGGATGCTCACCGATCTGATCGCCGCGCTCGCCCCGCACGCGGTGGACGATCTCTCCCTCGCCGCCAGACTCGGGCTGCGCTACAGCGACCTGGCCCGTCATCACTTCGACATCGGCAGACGCGTCGACGCGCTGGCCGCCGTCGACGCCGCCGTCCGTCACGGCGCCGGGCCGGCCGGGCACGACCCCGAGCACGCCCGCTGGTTCGCCAGAACCCTGATCAGCCAGGCCGTCTACCTCGCCGAACCGCTCAGCGACGATCTGGGGCTGCCGCGCTACGCCTTCCGTCCGCAGGGCGAACAGCCGCGGACGGAGGACAGGCTGGCCGGCCTCGCCGCGGTCGAGGCGACGCACCGGGCCATCGCCGTCTGGGAGTCCCTGGACCAGGGCGATCCGCGCAACCGCGAGGGCCTGGCCCAGGCCCACGCCTTCCTCGGCGACCGTCTGGAGGAGCTCGGCCGCCCGGTGGACGCGGCGGAGTGGGCGGTGCGGGCGGAACGTGCCTTCCACGCCGCGTGGACGGCGCCGGACCCCGCCGAGCGGGCCCATGCCGCGGTCCTGGAGCACCTGGGCGACCAGCTCGAACGCAGACTGCGGCGGTGCCCCTTCGACGGCGGTCTCACCCAGCTGCACAAGCGGGAACTGCTGCCGCCCCGGCTGCTGCCGCTCGCCGTCGTCGCGGGGCGCATCGAGGGCATGGCGCCCGACGCGATCGCCGAGGGGCTCGCCCTGGACCGCTCCGAGGTGCACCGCATCCTGCGGGCGCGCTCCTGGCGGGCGGTGTGGCGGTTCGACGTGTGCACGGGCGACGGCTCCTGGCGGCCGATGGCGTTCCCGTGGCGCGGGATGGACGCGGTGACCGACCGCACGGCGGAGGCGGTGGCGGCCGATCTGACGGACGCCTTCCTGTCCTCGCCGGACCGCCCGGGCGACGCGGCCCGCTGGCGGTTCGCCCTGTGGTGGGACGAGGAGGACCACTGGGACGGTTCGCGCTTCCGCGTGACCTTTCCTCCCGGAACCGACCCCTCGTGAATGCATGCACAAGCCCCCGCCTACGATGGGGCGCGTGCAGACCCCCCTCGCCTACATCGCCCAGCGCTGGACACCGTCGCCCGCAATCCTGCGACGGGCGGCGCTCTCCGCCGTCGTGATGAGCGTGCTCATCATCGTCACGGGCGGCGCCGTCCGTCTGACCGGTTCCGGCCTCGGCTGCGACACCTGGCCCAAGTGCACGGACGACAGCCTGTTCGCCACCCCCGCGCAGGGTCTCCACGGCGCGATCGAGTTCGGCAACCGGCTGCTGACGTACGTGCTCTCCGCGGCCGTCGGCTGGGCGATCATCGCGGTGCGCTCCACCAAGCCGCGGCGCCGGGGCCTCGGCCGGCTGGCCTGGACCCAGTTCTGGATCGTGTGCGCCAACGCGGTGATCGGCGGGATCACCGTCTGGGCGGGTCTCAACCCCTGGAGCGTGGCCGGACACTTCCTGCTCGCGACCGGTCTGCTGACGGTGGCGACGGTCACCTGGGTGCGCACCGGCGAGGGCGACGGGGCTCCCCGGCCCCGGGTGCCGCGGCCGGTGCGCAAGCTCTCCTGGGCGATCATCGGGGTGACCGCGCTGCTGATCGTGCTGGGCACGTCGGTGACGGGGTCGGGCAAGCACGCGGGCGACAGCAGCGACGTGCCGCGGATGCCGTGGGACTGGACGGCCGCCGCGCACATCCACGCCGTCGCCGCCTGGGTGGTCTGCGCGCTCGCCGTGGCCATGTGGCTGGTGCTGCGTGTGGTGGACGCCCCCGACGACACCCGGGCCCGCGCCCGGGACCTGCTGCTGGTGGTCCTCGCGCAGGGGGTCATCGGGTACGTGCAGTACTTCACCCACGTCCCGGAGATCCTGGTGGGCGTGCACATGTTGGGCTCGGCGCTGATGTGGATCGCCGTGGTCCGCCTCGCCCTGAGCCTGCGCGAGCGGCCCGTGGTGACGGTGCCCTCCCCGGACCGTCCCTCGGACGCCCTCGCCGCCGCCTGATGCGGCACCGTCCGATCGCCGCCTGATCACCACCGCCGCCGGGCACACCGCGCCCGGCGGCGTCCGTGCGCCCGAGCCGCCGCGCCCCCGAGGGCCCGGATCCGTTCAGGGCGCCGGAAGGCCGTACACCCGCCGCGCGTTGCCCGACGCGAGCATCCCCGTGACGCGTTCCGCGTCCGCCCGGGACCAGGCGCCGTCGCCGACCCAGCCGCCCAGGACGCGGCCCACCGCCTCGCGGAAGACGCCCGCGCCCACGACGTGGAACTCCGGCAGACCGCGCGCTCCGCTGGAGAAGAGCAGCTTGCCGAAGGGCGCCAGTTCCAGCGTCTCCGCCAGCACGGCTGCCGCCCGTGCCCCGGTGCGCGCGAGCGCGGGGCCGATGTCGGCGTAGACATGGGCGTGGACGCTCGCGAGCTGCGCGGCGCTGCGGTGATGGGGGTGGCCGTGCAGCAGGACGAGGTCGGTCCCCCGCCCCGCCGTCGCCGCGGCGAAGGGGGCCAGCCGCCCCGGATCGCCGTCCCCCGGGTGCAGTTGCAGCGGCAGCCCCGAGGCGACCGCAGCCCACAGCAGGTGCCGCAGCAGCACGGGGTCCCTCAGGGGCGTGCCCGCCCGGCGGCTGCCGAGCCAGCGTCCCGCCGCCCCCCGTACCGCGCCCGGTCCCGGCGGCTCGGGCTCGCCGGCCGCCGGACCGGCGGCGCCCGCGACCGTGGTGAAGGCCACGGCCCGGGCGGCCGCCCCGTGAACCGCCTCGGCCAGGTCGGCGAGGAACGACTCGACGGTGCCCGACGTGTCGGCGACCTGCTCGGCGAGGAGTTCGAGGCGGACGATCTCGCGGGCGTCGGCGGCGGCGGCGGCCGCGATCTCGCCCGGCCCCGTGAGGTCGTCCGGCAGACCGGTCTCGACCAGGTAGGTGTCGATCCCGGTGCCCCTGAGCAGACGTCTGCCCGCCTCGACCGCACCCAGCTCGCGCCGGCGGGCGAGGTAGCGGGCGGGCGGGCAGTGCGCTTCGAGACCGAGCAGCGGCGGGCACCAGCGTCTGACGGCGAAGCCGGTCTGGGTGTCGAAGAACGTGGTGCCGGCGGCCGGCGGCCCGGGAGTGGGGCCGAGCCGGGCCTCGAAGGTGCCGAGGCCCAGTTCCGTGCGGAGCACCCCGTGGCAGTACTGGTCGACCAGACGCACCGAGGACGCGGCGTCGATCATCGGGAGCTCCCTGTCTAGGACCGTGCTTCCACAGACCTAACGGGCGACCCCGGTGCGAGGTGTTGCTCAGCCGTTGGACGGGCCGCCGAGCTGGATGCCCGCCATGCGGGTCCACTCGTACGGGCCGGTGCGGACCTTGGCGGCGAAGTCGCCGTCGAAGGACTCGTGGAGGGTGATCCCGGACTTCTCGGCGGCGCCGACGGCGACGGCGTGGGTCGGGGCGACGAGGTCTCCCCATTCGCCGTCCTCGCCGACGAGGACGATGCGGGTGCCCATCTGGCCGATGTACGCGAGCTGGCCCTCGGCACCGCCGTGCGCCGCGGCGAACGACTGGATCTGCTTGGCGAGCTTCGCCGCCTTGCGCGCCGCCCTCGCGTCCTGCTCGGGCTCGTGCGCGCTCGTCTCAACCTGGGTGTCTGCCATGGCCAGGATGCTACCGGCGGGTAGTGCCCCCGGCCACGGCGGGGGCGCGTGGCATGAACCACCCTCGCGGGCGGTGCTCAGCGCAGGAAGGGGTCCACCGCGACGGCGACGAAGAGCAGCGAGACGTAGGTGATGGACCAGTGGAACAGCCGCATCTCCTTCAGCTTGCCGCCGGTCGCGCCGCTCTTGGCACGGTTCTGGAGCGCGTGCGCCTCCCAGAGCCACCAGCCGCCGGCGACGAGGGCGACGGCCGTGTAGAACCAGCCGGTGTAGCCGAGCGGGGTCAGCAGCAGCGAGACGGCCACCATCACCCAGCTGTAGAGGACGATCTGCCGGGCGACCACCGTGTTGCCGGCGACGACGGGCAGCATCGGCACACCGACGCGCGCGTAGTCCTCCTTCACCTTCATCGACAGCGGCCAGTAGTGCGGCGGCGTCCAGAAGAAGATGACGAGGAAGAGGATGACGGCCGCCCACGACACCGAGTTCGTCACCGAGGACCAGCCGATGAGCACCGGCATGCAGCCCGCGATGCCGCCCCAGACGATGTTCTGCGCCGTGCGGCGCTTGAGGAGCATCGTGTAGACGACGACGTAGAACAGCAGGGCGCCGAGGGCCAGGGCCGCGGAGAGCCAGTTGACCAGCAGGCCGAACCAGAGCGTGGAGACGACCGCGAGGGCGAGGCCGAAGACGAGCCCCTCGCGCGGCGAGACCATGCCGGTCACCAGCGGACGCTGCGCCGTACGGTCCATGAGCGCGTCGATGTCGCGGTCGATGTACATGTTGAGCGCGTTGGCGCCACCGGCGGAGAGGTAACCGCCGACGCAGGTCGCGAGCACCAGCCACAGGTCGGGCACGCCCTGTTCGGCCAGGAACATCACCGGCACCGTGGTGATCAGCAGAAGCTCGATGATCCGCGGCTTGGTCAGCGCCACGAACGCCCTGACGCGGGCCCCGAACGGCCGACGGCCCCCCGGGCCGGAAGCCAAGACGACCCCTGCGGGTCGGGACTCGACGGCCGTCACGCACACCCCTGACAGAGAAATCCCAGCAAGCCCGGCGGGGGCTCCTCCCCTGCCGAAGGGCTGGGGAGCGGTGAGAACCCGGTGAGGACTTGCGCGTACCACGCCACTCTAGACGTTGCCCGGACGCCGATCTTCGCGGGGGTCGGCTCGTGTTGAGCCGTGGTGGGGCACCGTCCGTATATACGTCCGCACCGGCGTTCCCCGGTCCGTCCCGGACGGAGGCCGGCGCGGCACCGGGCGGAAGGGGCCCGGCGGAGCCTTCGGCCGGTCGCCGCCGGGCCGGGGCGCCACCGGCCCGGCGGGCGGCGGACGTCCGTCGGCGGCACGCCGGCAATGTCCCCGGGGCGACCGTCGGCGGCACGCTGACGGTGTCCCCGCGGCGGGCGCCCCGACGGGGACCCGTAACACCCCCGGGAGCCCGCTTCGATCGCAAGGATCGCAAGAACCGGGCCACCGGAAAGACGCCCGCTCGAAAGGACGGGCACCTCTGCGAGGGTAGGCTCGACAGCGCCCGGTACACCCCTCGTCACCGGGATTCGACATGTGGAGAGGAGCCCTGACTCAGGGTGAGCACCAAGCCGACCACCACAGACCTCGAGTGGACCGCAGCGGACGATCGTGCGGTCGACACCGCCCGCGTCCTGGCCATGGACGCCGTACAGAAGGTCGGCAACGGCCATCCGGGTACGGCCATGAGCCTGGCGCCGGCCGCCTACACCCTCTTCCAGAAGGTGATGCGGCACGACCCGGCGGACGCCGACTGGACGGGACGCGACCGCTTCGTGCTGTCCGCGGGCCACTCCTCCCTGACCCTCTACATCCAGCTCTACCTGGCCGGTTTCGGCCTGGAGCTGGACGACCTCAAGGCGTTCCGCACCTGGGGCAGCAAGACCCCCGGTCACCCCGAGTACGGGCACACCACCGGCGTCGAGACGACGACCGGTCCGCTCGGCCAGGGTGTCGCCAACGCCGTGGGCATGGCCATGGCCGCCCGCTACGAGCGCGGCCTGTTCGACCCCGAGGCGGCCCCGGGCACCTCGCCGTTCGACCATCACGTCTTCGTGATCGCCGGTGACGGCTGCCTCCAGGAGGGCATCTCCGCCGAGGCGTCCTCCCTCGCTGGCCACCAGAAGCTCGGCAACCTGGTCCTGCTGTGGGACGACAACCACATCTCGATCGAGGGCGACACCGAGACCGCGGTCTCCGAGGACACCCTGCAGCGCTACGAGGCCTACGGCTGGCACGTGCAGCGGGTGCAGCCCAAGGAGAACGGCGACCTGGACCCGGCCGCGCTGTACGCGGCGATCGAGGCCGCCAAGGCCGAGACCGGGCGTCCGTCGTTCATCGCCATGCGCTCGATCATCGCCTGGCCCGCCCCGCACGCCCAGAACACCGAGGCCGCGCACGGCTCGGCCCTGGGCGAGGAGGAGGTCGCGGCCACCAAGCGCGTCCTGGGCTTCGACCCCGAGCAGCACTTCGAGGTCTCCGACGAGGTCGTCGCGCACACCCGTGGCGCGCTGGACCGGGGCCGCGACGTGCGCGCCGAGTGGGAGAAGACGTTCGCCGCGTGGCGGACGGCCAACCCGGAGCGGGCCGCCGACTTCGACCGGATCCGCGCGGGCGAGCTGCCCGCCGGCTGGGAGGAGAAGCTCCCCGAGTTCGAGACGGGCAAGGGCGTGGCCACCCGTGCCGCCTCCGGCAAGATCCTCCAGGCGCTGGGCGCGGTGATCCCCGAGCTGTGGGGCGGCTCCGCCGACCTCGCCGGCTCGAACAACACGACGATCGACAAGACGTCGTCGTTCCTGCCCGCGGGCAACCCGCTGCCGGAGGCCGACCCGTACGGGCGCACCGTGCACTTCGGCATCCGCGAGCACGCGATGGCGGCCGTCATGAACGGCATCACGCTGCACGGCAACACCCGCGTGTTCGGCGGCACCTTCCTGGTGTTCTCGGACTACATGCGCAACGCGGTCCGCCTCTCCGCGCTGATGCACCTGCCGGTCACCTACGTGTGGACGCACGACTCGATCGGCCTCGGCGAGGACGGCCCGACGCACCAGCCGGTGGAGCACCTCGCCTCGCTGCGCGCCATCCCCGGGCTGAACATCGTCCGCCCGGCCGACGCCAACGAGACCGTGATCGCCTGGCGCGAGATCCTGCGGCGCTGGACGAAGGAGTTCGGCGTGGGCGCCCCGCACGGCCTGGCACTCACCCGTCAGGGTGTGCCGACGTACGAGCGCAACGAGGACGCGGCCAAGGGCGGCTACGTGCTGTTCGAGGCGGAGGGCGGCGCCCCCGAGGTCGTGCTGATCGGCACCGGCTCCGAGGTCCAGCTGGCCGTCGAGGCCCGTGAGCGGCTCCAGGCCGCCGGAGTGCCGACGCGTGTCGTGTCGATGCCGTCGGTGGAGTGGTTCGAGGAGCAGGAGCAGGGGTACCGGGACTCGGTGCTTCCGCCGTCCGTGCGGGCGCGTGTCGCGGTCGAGGCCGGTGTCGGCCTGACCTGGCACCGGTACGTCGGGGACGCCGGCCGCATCGTCTCGCTGGAGCACTTCGGCGCCTCCGCGGACGCGAAGGTCCTGTTCCGCGAGTTCGGTTTCACCGCCGACGCGGTCGCCGCCGCGGCCCGGGAATCGATCGAAGCCGCCGCGCGCTGACGCCGGTACACGACAAACAGGAGATGCAACTCTCATGACAGACGCACTCAAGCGCCTCTCCGACGAAGGCGTCGCGATCTGGCTGGACGACCTGTCCCGCACCCGGATCACCTCCGGCAACCTCGCCGAGCTGATCGACCAGCAGCACGTCGTCGGTGTCACCACGAACCCGTCGATCTTCCAGAAGGCGATCTCGGACGGCCACGGCTACGACCAGCAGCTCGAGGACCTCGCGGCCCGCAGGGTGACCGTCGAGGAAGCCATCCGCATGATCACGACGGCCGACGTGCGCGACGCCGCCGACATCCTGCGGCCGGTGTTCGACGCGACCGACGGCCAGGACGGCCGGGTCTCGATCGAGGTCGACCCCCGTCTGGCGCACGACACCAAGGCGACGGTCGCCGAGGCCAAGCAGCTCGCCTGGCTGGTCGACCGCCCCAACACGCTCATCAAGATCCCGGCCACCGAGGCGGGTCTGCCGGCGATCACCGAGGTCATCGGCCTCGGCATCAGCGTCAACGTCACGCTGATCTTCTCGCTGGAGCGCTACCGCAAGGTCATGGACGCCTACCTGGCCGGTCTGGAGAAGGCCAAGGAGCGCGGTCTGGACCTGTCGAAGATCCACTCGGTGGCGTCCTTCTTCGTGTCCCGGGTGGACACCGAGATCGACAAGCGCCTGGACGCGCTGGGCACCCCGGAGGCGGCCAAGGCCCGCGGCAAGGCGGCCCTGGCCAACGCCCGCCTGGCGTACGAGGCGTTCGAGGAGGTCTTCTCCTCGGACCGCTGGGCCGCACTCGACAAGGCCCGGGCCAACAAGCAGCGTCCGCTGTGGGCCTCGACCGGCGTCAAGGACAAGGCGTACAAGGACACGCTGTACGTCGACGAGCTGGTCGCCCCGGGCACGGTCAACACCATGCCGGAGGCCACCCTCGACGCCACCGCCGACCACGGCGCCATCACCGGTGACACGGTGCGCGGCACCTACGAGCAGGCCCGCGCCGACCTCGACGCGGTCGAGAAGCTCGGCATCTCCTACGACGAGGTCGTCCAGCTGCTGGAGGACGAGGGCGTGGAGAAGTTCGAGTCCGCCTGGAACGACCTGCTCGCCTCGACCGAGGCGGAGCTCAAGCGCCTCGCACCCTCGGAGGGCTGACCCACCTTGTCCGGTATGGACGGAGCGAACCCGCTCCGTGACGCCGCCGACCGACGGCTCCCGCGCATCGCGGGGCCGTCGGGCCTGGTGATCTTCGGCGTCACGGGCGACCTGTCCCGCAAGAAGCTGATGCCCGCCGTCTACGACCTGGCCAACCGCGGGCTGCTGCCGCCGGGCTTCTCCCTCATCGGCTTCGCCCGCCGTGAGTGGCAGCACGAGGACTTCGCACAGGAGGTCCACGACGCCGTCAAGGAGCACGCGCGCACCCCGTTCCGCGAGGAGGTGTGGCAGCAGCTCATCCAGGGGATGCGATTCGTCCAGGGCACCTTCGACGACGACGCGGCCTTCGAGGAGCTGAAGGCCACGATCGAGGACCTGGACAAGGTCCAGGGCACCGGCGGGAACTTCGCGTTCTACCTCTCGGTACCGCCCAAGTTCTTCCCCAGCGTCGTCCAGCAGCTCAAGAAGCACGGGCTGGCCGACCAGAAGGAGGGCTCCTGGCGCCGCGCGGTCATCGAGAAGCCGTTCGGCCACAACCTTCGAAGCGCCGAGCAGCTCAACCAGGTGGTGCACGAGGTCTTCCCGCCCAACGAGGTCTTCAGGATCGACCACTACCTGGGCAAGGAGACCGTCCAGAACATCCTGGCGCTGCGGTTCGCCAACACCCTCTTCGAGCCGATCTGGAACCGGTCGTACGTCGACCATGTGCAGATCACCATGGCCGAGGACATCGGCATCGGCGGCCGCGCCGGCTACTACGACGGCATCGGCGCCGCCCGCGACGTCATCCAGAACCACCTCCTCCAGCTGCTCGCGCTCACCGCGATGGAGGAGCCCGCCTCCTTCGACGCCGACGCGCTGGCGGCGGAGAAGACCAAGGTGCTGGGTGCGGTGAAGGTGCCCGGCGACCTGGCGGCGAACACCGTGCGCGCGCAGTACGCGGCGGGCTGGCAGGGCGGCGAGCAGGCGGTCGGCTACCTCCAGGAGGAGGGCATCGACCCGCGGTCGAAGACCGACACCTACGCCGCGATCAAGCTGGAGATCGACAACCGCCGCTGGGCCGGGGTGCCGTTCTACCTGCGGACCGGCAAGCGGCTGGGGCGCCGGGTCACCGAGATCGCGGTGGTCTTCCAGCGCGCCCCGCACTCCCCGTTCGACTCCACCGCCACCGAGGAGCTGGGGCAGAACGCCCTGGTCATCCGGGTGCAGCCGGACGAGGGCGTCACCATGCGCTTCGGGTCCAAGGTCCCCGGCACCTCCATGGAGGTGCGGGACGTGTCGATGGACTTCGCCTACGGCGAGTCGTTCACCGAGTCCAGCCCGGAGGCGTACGAGCGGCTCATCCTCGACGTCCTGCTCGGCGATTCGAACCTCTTCCCGCGCGTGGAGGAGGTCGAGCTGTCGTGGAAGATCCTCGACCCGATCGAGGAGTTCTGGGACCGGAACGGCAAGCCCGCGCAGTACCCGGCGGGCACCTGGGGACCGGTGGAGGCCGACGAGATGCTCGCACGAGACGGACGGAGCTGGCGCCGGCCATGAAGATCGACCTTACGGACACCACGGCCAGCAAGATCAACAAGGCGCTGGTGAAGGGCCGCCGGGCGATCGGCACCCCGGCCGTCGGCATGGTCCTCACCCTGGTCATCGTGACGGACGAGGAGAACGCCTACGACGCCCTCAGGGCGGCCAACGACGCCTCGCGCGAGCACCCCTCGCGCACCCTCGTCGTCATCAAGCGGGTCTCCCGCTCCCCGCGTGACCGGGCCAAGGCCCGGCTCGACGCGGAGGTGCGGGTCGGCGCCGACGCCGGGACCGGCGAGACGGTGGTGCTGCGGCTGTACGGCGAGGTCGCCGACCACGCCCAGTCCGTGGTGCTCCCGCTGCTGCTGCCGGACGCGCCCGTCGTCGTCTGGTGGCCGGTGAACGCGCCGACCGACCCGGCGTCCGACCCGCTGGGCGCGCTCGCCCAGCGGCGGGTCACCGACACCTACTCCGCGGAGCAGCCCGTCCGGGAGCTGGTCTCCCGCGCCGACGCGTACACGCCGGGCGACACCGACCTGTCGTGGACGCGGATCACCCCGTGGCGCTCCATGCTCGCCGCCGCGCTGGACCAGGTGACCTGCGAGGTCACCGAGGTCGAGGTGGAGGGCGAGGAGTTCAACCCGAGCTGCGAGCTGCTCGCCATGTGGCTGGCGGACCGGCTGGACGTCCCGGTGCGGCGGCTGCCGTCCAAGGGTCCCGGCCTCACGTCGGTCAGGATGGAGTCCACCTGCGGACCGATCGTGCTGGACCGGCCGGACGGGTCGCTCGCGACCCTGTCGATCCAGGGCCAGCCGGACCGCGCGGTGGCGCTCAAGCGGCGTGAGACGTCCGAGCTGATCGCCGAGGAGCTGCGGCGCCTCGACCCGGACGACACCTACGCGTCCGCCCTGCGTTACGGCGTGGACCGGCTCGGCGACGGGGCGAAGGCGCCCGCCGCCGAGGAGCCGGCGGACGCCGGGGAGTCCGAGGCGCCCTCGGACGCCGGGGAGTCAGAGGCGCCCGCGGCCCCGAAGCGGAAGTCCGCGGCGAAGAAGACCGCTCCGGCCCGGAAGGCGGCGGCGGAGTGAGCGCCGCGGAACTGGTCGTCCACCGCGACAAGGACCTGATGGCACAGGCCGCGGCCGCGCGCCTGATCACCAGGGTCGTGGACGCGCAGGCGGCCCGGGGCACCGCGTCGGTGGTGCTGACCGGCGGCCGCAACGGCAACGGGCTGCTGGCCGCACTGGGTTCCGCCCCGGCCCGGGACGCGATCGACTGGTCGCGGCTCGACCTCTGGTGGGGCGACGAGCGGTTCCTGCCGGACGGGGACCCCGAGCGCAATGTCACGCAGGCCCGTGAGGCGCTGCTGGACCGGGTCCCGCTGGACCCGGCCCGGGTGCACGCGATGCCCGCGTCGGACGGCCCGCACGGCGCCGACGCGGACGCCGCCGCGGCGGCCTACGCGGCCGAACTGGCGGCCGCCGCCCGGCCCGAGGACCACGGTCCGGTGCCCGTCTTCGACGTGCTGATGCTGGGCGTCGGGCCGGACACCCATGTGGCGTCGCTCTTCCCGGAGCTGCCCGCGGTCCGCGAGACGGAGCGGACGGTGGTCGGCGTGCACGGCGCGCCGAAGCCGCCGCCGACCCGGATCTCGCTGACCCTGCCCGCCATCCGCGCGGCCCGCGAGGTGTGGCTGCTCGCGGCGGGCGAGGACAAGGCGGAGGCGGTGCAGATCGCGCTCTCGGGAGCGGGTGAGGTCCAGGCCCCGGCGGCGGGAGCCCGCGGCCGGGCCCGCACGCTGTGGCTGCTCGACGCGGCGGCGGCCTCCGGGCTCCCCCGGGACCTGCTGCCCCCGCCCTCGGCCTGACGGACGCCTCCGGACCCTCGGCCCCCTGCCCGGCACCACCGGGCAGGGGGCCGTTTCCGTGTCCCGACCGGTCGGGACACGGGGCCGCGACGGCCTGTGGCCGGGGGTCCCGCGCACGCCGAGGGTGGCCGGGCACGGTGCCGCCGCCGACGTCACTTTCCCGGGGGCCGCGACGGCCTCGACCGGTCCCCTCCCGCACGCGCCCGCGGGCGGGCTCCGTCCCCGTCACGCCCCCGGTCCCGAGGGGGCCGCGGCGGCCTGTGGCCGGTCCCCTCCCGCACGCGCCCGCGGGGGCACGCCGCGCTCCCCCGCGGTGCCGGCGCGTGGCCTCCGTCCCCCGTCATCCTCCTCCGGCGGGGTGGACGAGGGAGCGGGGTCACGGGCGGTCGTGTTCGAGGAAGGGGTCCAGGAGAGCGGGGACCGCCCGGGAGGCGAAGGCCAGGGCCTCGGAGGCATCCGCGTCGTGGACGTGGTACGCGCCCGCGCCCGCCGCCGTCGTGGCGGTCAGGGTGAGCAGGCCGGCGCGGCGCTGGAAGAGGGACCGGCGGACCGTCCAGCCGATCACACCGGTGCGCTGGAGGGCCACCGTGCTGCGCCGCACGGTGCCCGAGCGGGTGAGCAGATAGGCGCCGGAGATGCCGTGGCCGAGATTGCGGTAGGCGTCGAGGGCGAGCGGCACGGCGACCGGGACCGCGACGGCCGCCCAGCCCAGGGCGATCCACAGCAGCACCGGGGTCAGGAGCGCGCCGAGCACGGCGAGGACGAGGGCCGGTGCGAGCGCCGTGGCCAGCGCCCACCGCAGCCTGCGGCCGCGGGCCGCCCGCGGATGGCCGGTGAGCAGCGAGGGGTCCGTCGGCGCGGCCGGCTCCCGCAGCACCTGGGCGGCCACCCGGTCCGCGACGGCCCGGGGCGCCACCGGAAGGAGGGTCTTGCGGTCGGTGTGCTCGTTCTCCGCGTCCTTGACGAGACCGGTGGCGACCGCGTCCACCCGCGCGGCGCCGAACAGCCGCACGCCGAGGGGCTCGACGAGGTCGACACCGCGCAGCCGCCGCTCCTCGACCGAGACCGACCGGGAGGTGAGGAGGCCGCGCCGTATCCGCAGGGTGCCGCCGTTCTCGCGCTCCAGGCGGTAGTTCCACCACATCTCGACCCACAGGCCGAGTGCTCCGACGACTCCCGCGAGGAGCGCGGCGCCGGCGAGGACGAGGATCGTCCAGACGAGCGGGGTCTCGGCGAAGCGGTCGCCGACCCAGGCGATGACCTCGGCCTGGGCGCCGAACCACTCGCTGACCTGCATCACGGCCCCGGCCGCCGCGCCGCCGAGCAGCGGGGCGACGAAGGAGACCGGTGCATAGGCGATCCATGCGGGGTCGAGGGAGGCGATCGTCCCGTCCCGGTCCGCGTCCGGCACCCCGGCGGGCGGGCGGGCGAGGAGTTCGCCGCGCAGCCGCTCGGCCTCGGTGCGCGACACCGCGTCGAGCAGCAGCGTGGACTCGCCGCTGCCGGTGTGTTCGCCGGTGCCGATGCGCACCTGGACGAGGCCGAGGAGACGCAGCAGCACGTGGGCGGTCAGGTCGACGCTGCGGATGCGTTCGCGGGGCAGGGAGCGCCTCTTCACCAGCAGCAGGCCGCTGCGGAGCTCGACGCGCTCGGGGCCGATGCGGTAGCCGGTGCGGTGCACACGGACGCCGTCGGCGGCCGTGACGGCGCCGACGAGCACCACGCCGCCCGCCAGCACCCAGGCGAGCGCCTGCCAGAACGGCCGCCCGCCGAGGAGGCCGAGCAGGACGGGCAGGCCCGCGCTGCCGGCCACCCCCAGCATGACGAGGCACCGGGCGAGGACGGTGCGCCGGTGGAGGCGCCGCCACGGCGCTCCGGGCGGGACGCCCTCGCCGGGGGTCACCGCGGGCGCCGGGTGCGGGTCCGGCGCCGTCCGCTCGATCATGTCGCGTCCCCGGGGGTCGCCCGGGTGATGCGGGTGAGCCGCTCGGCGAGGTCCGCCGCCAGCTCGTGGTCCAGGCCCTGGATGCGGATCTCCCCCTTGGCGGAGGCCGTCGTGACGGTGACGGTCGCCAGCCGGAAGGCCTGCTCCAGCGGCCCGCGGACGGTGTCGACCGTCTGGATCCGTGACATGGGGGCGATCCGCCACTCCTGCCACAGGGCCCCGGTGCGGACGTACACCGCCTCGTCGGTGACCTCCCAGCGGTGCACCCGGTACCACCACGGGGGGAGGAACGCGGTGCCGGCCAGCCCGGCGGCGGCGAGCAACGCCGCCGGGCCCCACAGCCAGGTCCGCGCGGGCTCGATGAGCGCCCCGAGGACCGCCAGGACGCCCACCGGTACGGCGGTCGTCAGCAGGCACTGGACGCGCCACCAGGTGACGGCGCGTTCGTTCAGTCGGTGGGTGGGCGGCCGCAGCCGCACCACGTCCTCCCCCCTCACGAGGTCACCTCCCGCGCAGTGTGCGGTACGTGGCCGCCAGGGTCGCGGTCGAGCTGTCGAGCCGCTCGGCGCCCTGCCCCTCGGTGAGCACGGGCTCGATCCGCTTGGCGAGGACCTTGCCCAGTTCGACGCCCCACTGGTCGAAGGAGTCGATGTTCCAGACCGCGCCCTGGACGAAGACCTTGTGCTCGTACAGGGCGATCAACTGGCCGAGCACCGACGGGGTGAGGTCCTCGGCGAGGATCGTCGTCGTCGGGTGGTTGCCCTGGAAGGTCTTGTGGGCGACCAGTTCCTCGGGCACGCCCTCGGCCCGTACCTCTTCGGGGGTCTTGCCGAAGGCGAGGGCCTGGGTCTGGGCGAAGAAGTTCGCCATCAGCAGGTCGTGCTGGGGCACCAGGGAGTCCGGCAGACCGGGCACGGGCCGGGCGAAGCCGATGAAGTCGGCCGGGATGACCTTGGTCCCCTGGTGGATCAACTGGTAGTAGGCGTGCTGCCCGTTGGTGCCGGGGGTGCCCCAGACCACGGGGCCGGTCTGCCAGGTGACGGGGTTGCCGTCGCGGTCCACCGACTTGCCGTTGGACTCCATGTCGAGCTGCTGGAGGTAGGCGGTGAACTTGGACAGGTAGTGGGAGTACGGCAGGACGGCGTGCGACTGCGCGTCGAAGAACGCGCCGTACCAGACGCCCAGCAGACCCATCAGCAGTGGTGCGTTGGCCTCCGCGGGGGCGGTGCGGAAGTGCTCGTCGACGAGGTGGAAGCCGTCGAGCATCTCCCGGAAGTGCTCCGGGCCGATCGCGATCATCAGCGAGAGGCCGATGGCCGAGTCGTAGGAGTAGCGGCCCCCGACCCAGTCCCAGAACTCGAACATGTTGGCCGTGTCGATGCCGAAGGCGGACACCTTCCCGGCGTTGGTGGACAGGGCCACGAAGTGCTTGGCGACGGCCTCGGGACCGGCGTCCAGTCCGCTGAGCAGCCAGGTGCGGGCGGAGGTGGCGTTGGTGATCGTCTCGATCGTGGTGAACGTCTTCGAGGCGATGATGAACAGCGTCTCGGCCGGGTCGAGGTCGCGGACGGCCTCGTGGAGATCGGCGCCGTCCACGTTGGAGACGAACCGGAACGTCAGATCCCGGTCGGTGTAGGAGCGCAGGACCTCGTAGGCCATGGCCGGACCGAGGTCGGATCCGCCGATGCCGATGTTGACGATGCTGCGGATGCGCCGGCCGGTGTGACCGGTCCACTCGCCGGAGCGGATCCGCTCCGAGAAGGCGGCCATCTTGTCGAGCACGGCGTGGACGGCGGGGACGACGTTCTCGCCGTCGACCTCGATCACCGCGTCGCGCGGGGCGCGCAGCGCGGTGTGGAGGACCGCCCGGTCCTCGGTGGTGTTGATCTTCTCGCCGCGGAACATGGCGTCGCGCAGGGCGGCGACGCCGGTCGCGTCGGCGAGGTCGCGCAGCAGGGCCAGCGTCTCGTCGGTCGCCAGGTGCTTGGAGTAGTCCAGGTACAGATCGCCGACCCGCAGGACGTATCCGCTGCCGCGCTGCGGGTCCGCGTCGAACAGCTCGCGCAGGTGGGTCCCGCCCAGCTGTTCGCGGTGCTTGCCGAGAGCGACCCATTGCGACATCTGGTCGAGCCTCGTAGGACGTTCTGCGTTCATCTCGGACATCAGCCCACTTCTTCTCGTACGTGCGTGCATGCCCCGCTGCGCCTCCAACCTAATTGATCAGGAGGGCCGGTGAGGCGGCAGCGCCGCGGTGCACGTCCGAAATGCCGGAGGCACGTCCGAAAAGGAAAGTCCGGCCGGCACCTCACGGTGCCCGGCCGGACCTCGATGTCTAGATCTCGCCCCGCAGTTTGGCCAGCGCCTCGGCGAGGATCGCCTCGCCGTCGGCGTCGCTGCGCCGCTCCCGAACGTACGCCAGGTGCGTCTTGTACGGCTCGGTGCGCGGCGGGTCCGGCGGGTTGTCCCGGTCCTGTCCGGCGGGGAACCCGCACCGCGGGCAGTCCCAGGTGTCGGGGACCTGTGCGTCACTGGCGAAGCTCGGCTGCGTCTCGTGCCCGTTCGAGCACCAGAAGGAGATGCGCAGGCGCGGAGCGGACTCGCCTCGCTCGGCCTCGCCCATCGGCCCCGCGCCGACCCGGCTTCCCCGGATCGCGTTGCCACTTGCCACGGTCGTAACTCCCTGCGTGATGGTGCTGCACAGCGTCTCACAGCGGCTGCGCCGCGAGTGCCCCAGTCTACGTAAGGCCCAACGCGCGTCCAGTGATTGGAGTTACAGCCCGGCGCGGAACGGCCAGGAGTCCGCTCAGCTGTCCAGCTTCATCAGCAGACCCAGTACGACAATGCACGCGAACCAGAGCAGACCGACCACGATGGTGATGCGGTCCAGGTTGCGCTCGGCCACCGAGGAACCGCCGACGGAGGACTGCATGCCACCGCCGAACATGTCGGAGAGGCCGCCGCCCTTCCCCTTGTGCATCAGCACCAGCAGCATCAGCAGCAGACTGAAGACGATCAGGGCGATCGAGAACCCCATAACCACGGCTGGACCAACTTCCTCGGACTGATCGGGACGGTGATGAAGGAAAAGCGGGGACCGGGGCCCGCCGCGCGGATCAACCGCACGGCACACGTCGGCCTCGGCCCCCGCAAGGGTACGCCGGATCGGCGCTACCGCATACTCACTGGTCGCGGAAGCGGACGATCTTCACGAACTCGTCGGCGTCCAGCGCGGCGCCGCCCACCAGGGCGCCGTCGACGTCCGGCTGGGCCATGATCGCGGCCACGTTGCCGGCCTTGACCGAGCCGCCGTACTGGATGCGGACCTTGTCGGCCAGCTCCTGCGAGTACAGCTCGGCGAGACGGCCGCGGATCGCGCCGCAGACCTCCTGCGCGTCCTCGGGGGTGGCGACCTCGCCGGTGCCGATGGCCCAGACCGGCTCGTAGGCGATGACGATCGTCTCGGCCTGCTCGGCCGGGACGTCCTTCAGCCCGCCGTCGAGCTGCGCCAGGGTGTACGCGACCTGGTTGCCCGCCTTGCGGATCTCCAGGCCCTCGCCGACGCACAGGATCGGCGTGAGGCCGTGCCTGAACGCCGCCTTCACCTTGGCGTTGCAGATCTCGTCGGTCTCCGCGTGGTACTGGCGGCGCTCGGAGTGGCCGACGGCGACGTAGGTGCACTTCAGCTTGGCCAGCATCGGGCCGGAGATCTCACCGGTGTAGGCACCGGAGTCGTGCGCGGAGATGTCCTGGGCGCCGAACTTGATCGCGAGCTTGTCGCCCTCGACCAGGGTCTGGACGGACCGGAGGTCGGTGAAGGGGGGAAGCACGGCGACCTCGACGGCCGCGAAGTCCTTCTCCGAGAGGGCGAAGGCGAGCTTCTGGGTGTGGGCGATGGCCTCGAGGTGGTTGAGGTTCATCTTCCAGTTGCCCGCCATCAGCGGGGTACGGCCTTGTTCAACAGCAGTCATCGAGGGTCAGTCCTCCAGTGCGGCGAGGCCGGGGAGCGTCTTGCCCTCGAGGTATTCGAGGCTCGCGCCGCCACCGGTCGAAATGTGTCCGAACGCATTCTCGTCGAAGCCCAGGATCCGCACGGCGGCGGCCGAGTCCCCGCCGCCGACCACGGTGAACGCCGGGGAGTCGATGAGCGCCTGCGCGACGGCGGCGGTTCCCTCCGCGTAGTCGGGGTGCTCGAACACGCCCATCGGGCCGTTCCAGAAGACGGTGCCCGCGTCGGCGAGCTTCGCGGCGTAGAGCTCGCTGGTCCGCGGACCGATGTCGAGGCCCATCCGGCCGGCGGGCATGGCGTCCGCGGCGACGGTCTCCGGGTCGGAGGGCGCCTTGGTCTTCAGGTCCGGGAACTCGGCGGCGACCCGCACGTCGACGGGGAGCACGAACTCCACGCCCCGTGCCTCGGCACGCTTCAGGTACTCCTGGACCACGGGGATCTGGTCCTCCTGGAGCAGCGAGGAGCCGACCTCGTGGCCCTGGGCCTTGAGGAAGGTGAACACCATGCCGCCGCCGACGAGGATCCGGTCGGCCTTCTCCAGCAGGTGGTCGATCACGCCGAGCTTGTCGGAGACCTTGGAGCCGCCGAGCACGACGGCATACGGGCGCCGCACGTCCTCGGTGAGCTTCCTGAGGACACCGACCTCGTTCGCGATCAGCAGACCGGCCGCGTGCGGCAGCCTGGCGGGGAGGTCGTAGACGGAGGCGTGCTTGCGGTGCACGGCGCCGAAGCCGTCGCCGACGTAGAGGTCGGCGAGGGTGGCCAGCGCGTCGGCGAAGGCTCCGCGCTCGGCGTCGTCCTTGGCGGTCTCGCCCGGGTTGAAGCGCAGGTTCTCCAGGACGGCGACCTGTCCGTCGGCCAGTGCGGCGACGACGCCCCGCGCGGACTCGCCCACCGTGTCGGTGGCGAAGGCCACGTCGGCGCCCAGCAGTTCGCCGAGCCGCGCGGCGGCGGGGGCGAGGGAGAAGGCGGGGTCCGGCGCGCCCTTCGGGCGGCCGAGGTGCGAGGCGACGACCACACGGGCGCCGGCCTCGGCGAGCCGCTCGATGGTGGGCTGCACGGCCCGGATACGGCCGTCGTCGGTGATGGTCGTGCCGTCGAGCGGCACATTGAGGTCGGCGCGGACGAACACCCGCTTGCCCGCGACCCCCTCGGCCAACAACTGGTCGATGGTCTTCATAGTTCTACGGCTCCTCGGAAGGCTGCACACGCGGCAGGGCCCGACCGGCGCCGCATTGCGCCGTCCGAGCCCTGCCACTCACATCTTGGTGCTCTCGTGGAAGATCAGATCAGACCCTGCCGCTGATCAGAGCTGGTTGCCGACGAAGACCGTGAGGTCGACGAGGCGGTTGGAGTAACCCCACTCATTGTCGTACCAGCCGAGGATCTTCACCGAGTTGCCCTCCTGGACCATGGTCAGGGAGGAGTCGAAGGTGCAGGAGGCGGGGTCGCTGACGATGTCCGAGGACACGATCGGGTCCTCGGTGTAGTACAGGATGCCCTTGAGCTCGCCGTCCGCGGCCTTCTTGAACGCGGCGTTGACCTCGTCCTTGGTGACCTCGCGCTCCAGCTGCACGACCAGGTCGGTGGCCGAGCCCGTCGGGACCGGCACGCGCATGGCGATGCCGTCCAGCTTGCCCTTGAGCTTCGGCAGCACCAGCGCGGTGGCCTTCGCGGCACCGGTGGTGGTGGGGATGATGTTCTCCGCGGCGGCCCGGGCGCGGCGCAGGTCCTTGTGCGGGAAGTCCAGGATGCGCTGGTCGTTCGTGTAGGCGTGGACCGTGGTCATCAGACCGCGGACGATGCCGAAGTTCTCGTCCAGAACCTTGGCCATCGGCGCCACACAGTTCGTCGTGCAGGACGCGTTGGAGATGACGTGGTGGTTGGCCGCGTCGTACTTGTCCTGGTTGACGCCCATCACGATGGTGATGTCCTCGTCCTTGGCCGGAGCCGAGATGAGGACCTTCTTGGCGCCGCCGTCGATGTGCTTCGAGGCGTCGGCCCTGCTCGTGAAGATGCCGGTGGACTCGACGACGATGTCGACGCCCAGCTCGCCCCACGGGATGTCGGCCGGGTTGCGCTCGGAGAGCACCTTGATGGTGTGGCCGTCGACGGTGATGGTGTCGGCGGTGTGCGTCACCTCGGCCTTGAGGCGGCCCAGAATGGTGTCGTACTTGAGCAGGTGAGCGGTGGTCGCGGTGTCACCCAGGTCGTTGACAGCCACGATCTCGATGTCAGCACCCTGCTCCAGCAGCGCGCGGAAGTAGTTACGACCGATGCGGCCAAAGCCGTTGATGCCTACGCGGATCGTCACGAACCGATCTCCTCGTTAGGTACGCCGGTTTTCGACGCCGGCGAGTTTTATAGGGATGTCCCCGACCGCCTACGACCCTACCTCTCCGGAGCCTGCGGAGTGACATCAGGAACAGTCCGTATGTCTTGCGGCGTCGCGTACTGGCCAGTAAAGAACGTCGGCCGCGAAGCCGGGGAGAGGCCCGCCGCGCGGGCGTCCGGCCCCGGACACACCGCTGCCGACACCCGAAGGGGCGTCGGCAGCTGGGCGGTTGACGCGGGGACGCGGCGCGGGGCCGTCAGCCGACGAGGCCGTCGGCCATCTCCTCGGTCAGGTTGGACTCCGTACCGGGAATGCCCAGATCCTGGGCGCGCTTGTCGGCCATGGCGAGCAGACGGCGGATCCGGCCGGCCACCGCGTCCTTGGTCAGCGGCGGGTCGGCGAGCGCGCCGAGCTCCTCCAGGGACGCCTGCTTGTGCTCCATGCGCAGCCGTCCCGCGGCGGCGAGGTGCTCGGGCACCTCCTCGCCGAGGATCTCCAGGGCGCGCTGCACCCGGGCCCCCGCGGCGACCGCGGCACGGGCGCTGCGGCGCAGGTTCGCGTCGTCGAAGTTGGCGAGGCGGTTGGCCGTGGCGCGGACCTCGCGGCGCATCCGCCGCTCCTCCCAGGCCAGCACCGACTCGTGCGCCCCGAGCCTGGTCAGCAGCGCGCCGATCGCGTCGCCGTCGCGGACGACCACCCGGTCGACGCCGCGCACCTCGCGGGCCTTCGCGGCGATGGAGAGCCTGCGGGCCGCGCCGACCAGCGCCAGGGCGGCCTCCGGGCCGGGGCAGGTGACCTCCAGGGAGGAAGACCGGCCGGGCTCGGTGAGGGAGCCGTGCGCCAGGAACGCGCCGCGCCAGGCCGCCTCGGCGTCGCAGGTGGCGCCGGAGACGACCTGCGGGGGCAGGCCGCGGATCGGGCGCCCCCGGCCGTCGACGAGCCCGGTCTGCCGGGCGAGCTGGTCACCGCCCGCCACCACCCTGACCACGAAGCGTGAACCGCGGCGCAGACCGCCCGGCGCCATCACCATCAGCTCCGAGCTGTGGCCGAAGATCTCCAGGATGTCCCGCTTCAGACGGCGCGCGGCGATGCCCGTGTCCAGCTCGGCCTCGATCACGATGCGTCCGCTGACCAGGTGCAGACCGCCCGCGAACCGCAGGATGGCCGAGACCTCCGCCTTTCTGCAGCAGGTCCGGGTGACGGGAAGCCGGGAGATCTCGTCCTTCACCGCTGCCGTCATCGCCATGGGCCGATCCTTCCATGCATCCGAAAAATACGGTCGTACGCGGCGGCCAACAGCTCCGGGTCGTGCTTCGGAACACCGTCGGGAGAGGCCACCGGAGCCAGCTCGACCGCGGCTCCGAGGCGCTTGGCGGCGTCGTCGAGGGATGCGCGGTCGGGCACTGCGGCCTCGTCGGCCAGCACCACGTCCAGGGCGAGTTTAGGCGCGTGTCGTCCCAAAACCTCCAAATGACGCTGCGGTGAGAAGCCATCTGTTTCGCCGGGCTGCGGGGCGAGGTTGAGCGAGAGGACCCGGCGTGCCCTGGTCTCGACCAGCGCGTCGAGCAGTTCCGGCACCAGGAGGTGCGGAATCACCGAGGAGAACCAGGATCCGGGCCCCAGGACCACCCAGTCGGCGTCGAGTACGGCCTCGACGGCCTCCGGGACCGCGGGCGGGTCGTGCGGCACGAGGTGGACGGACTGCACCTCGCCCGGCGTGAGCGCCACGGTGGCCTGACCGCGCACGGTGTCGACGTCGTCCGGGCGGGCCGGGTCGTGGCCCCGGACCAGGGCCTGGAGCTCCAGTGGCACCGCGGACATCGGCAGCACCCGGCCCTGGGCGCCGAGGAGCCTGCCGACCAGGTCCAGCGCCTGGACGTGGTCGCCCAGCTGCTCCCACAGGGCGACGATCAGCAGATTGCCGACCGCGTGCTCGTGCAGCTCGCCCTGGGACTGGAAGCGGTGCTGGATGACGCGGGCCCAGGTCTGGCCCCAGTCGTCGTCGCCGCACAGCGCCGCCAGCGCCTTGCGCAGGTCTCCGGGCGGCAGCACGCCGAGCTCCTCCCGGAGCCGGCCGCTGGATCCGCCGTCGTCGGCGACCGTGACCACCGCGGTCAGGTCGCCGGTGATGCGGCGCAGCGCCGCCAGCGACGCGGACAGCCCCATGCCGCCGCCGAGGGCGACGACCTTGGGCTGTGCGCCGCGCTTCCGTGCCGACGGCGTGCGCGTGGTCCTGCGCAGCCGCCGCAGACGGAGGGTGCGTCCGGTCACTCGCGCCCCATGTCCCGGTGCACGACCACGGTCTCGACCCCGGCGGCGGAGAGGCGGGCGGCCAGCTTCTCGGAGGTGGCCACCGAGCGGTGCTTGCCGCCCGTGCAGCCGACGGCGATCGTCACGTAGCGCTTGCCCTCACGGCGGTAGCCGGAGGCGATCAGCTGGAGCAGCTCGGTGTACCGGTCGAGGAACTCCTTGGCCCCGGGCTGGTTGAAGACGTAGTTCGACACCTCTTCGTTCAGGCCGGTGAAGGGGCGCAGCTCGGGGACCCAGTGCGGGTTGGGCAGGAAGCGCATGTCGACGACGAGGTCGGCGTCGACGGGCAGTCCGTACTTGAAGCCGAACGACATCACCGTCGCTCGCAGCTCCGGCTCCTCGTCGCCGGCGAACTGGGCGTCCATCTTGGCGCGCAGTTCGTGGACGTTGAGGCTGGAGGTGTCGATGACCAGGTCGGCGTCGCCGCGCAGCTCGCGCAGCAGGTCGCGTTCGGCGGCGATGCCGTCGACGATGCGGCCGTCGCCCTGGAGCGGATGGGGCCTGCGGACCGACTCGAAGCGGCGCACCAGGGCGTCGTCGGACGACTCCAGGAAGACGATCCGGCGGGTGACCTGCTTGGCGTCGAGGTCGGCGAGGGACTCGCGGAGGTTGTCGAAGAAGCGCCGGCCCCGGACGTCGACGACGACGGCGATCCGGGCGACGTTGCCCTGGGACCGGGCGCCGAGCTCGACCATGGTGGGGATCAGCGCGGGCGGCAGGTTGTCGACGACGAACCAGCCGAGGTCCTCCAGACACTTGGCCGCCGTACTGCGTCCGGCGCCGGACATGCCCGAGATGATCACCAGCTCGGGGATGGCCACGTCCGCTGCGCTGTCGGCGGGCTCGTGGGCGTTGCCCGTACTCATGTCTGCTGCTCCGTCTCGATCGTGCTCGGTCATGGCGTGCTGCCCCCGTCGTTCTCTTCAATGATCTCTCCTGTCGCCGTGTTCACGGCGGGTGCGGCCGGAGCCGCCTGGGCGAGGGCCACGACGACGGACTCGGCCGTCTTGCGGCCCATGCCCGGGACCTCGCAGATCTGCTCGATTGTCGCCTGCCGCAGGCGCTTGACCGAGCCGAAATGCTTGATCAGGGCCTGCTTGCGGGTCTCCCCGAGACCCGGGATCGTATCGAGCGGGCTGGTGCGGATCCTCTTGGTGCGCTTCGAGCGCTGGTAGCGGATGGCGAAGTCGTGCGCGGTGTCGCGGATCCGCTGCAGCAGGTACAGGCCCTCGCTGGAGCGGGGCAGCACGACCGGGTCGTCGTCGTGCGGCAGCCAGACCTCCTCCAGGCGCTTGGCCAGGCCGCAGACCGCGACGTCGTCGATGCCCAGCTCGTCGAGGGCCCGCTGGGCCGCCGCGACCTGCGGACGGCCGCCGTCGACGACGACGAGCTGGGGCGGGTAGGCGAACTTTTTCGGACGCCCGTCGTCCGCCTCCTCCGCGTCCGGGGCGTCCTCGCCGATCCACTCCCCCGTGCGGTCCTTCTCCGCGAGGTAGCGCCGGAAGCGGCGGCTGATCACCTCGTGCATCGAGCGGACGTCGTCCTGTCCCTGGCCGTGCCAGACCTGCGTGTCCCCGACCCGGCCCTTGATCTGGAAGCGGCGGTACTCGCTCTTGCGGGCGAGGCCGTCCTCGAAGACGACCATCGACGCCACCACGTCGTCGCCCTGGAAGTGGGAGATGTCGAAGCACTCGATGCGCAGTGGCGCCGAGTCCAGGCCGAGGGCCTCGGCGATCTCCTCCAGGGCGCGGGAGCGGGTGGTCAGATCACCGGCACGCCGGGTCTTGTGGAGGGCGAGGGCCTGCTGCGCGTTGCGCTGGACCGTCTCCATGAGGTCCTTCTTGTCCCCGCGCTGGGGGACGCGCAGGGAGACGTTCGCCCCCCGGCGCTCGCCCAGCCAGGCGGAGACGGCGGCGACGTCCTCGGGCAGCGCCGGGACGAGGACCTCCTTGGGCACGGCGTCGCCGCGCTCCTCGCCGTAGAGCTGCTGGAGGGCGTGCTCGACCAGGCCCGCCGTGTCCACGGCCTCGACCTTGTCGGTGACCCAGCCGCGCTGGCCGCGCACCCGGCCGCCGCGGACGTGGAAGATCTGGACGGCGGCCTCCAGCTCGTCCTCGGCCAGGGCGATGAGGTCCGCGTCGGTGGCGTCGGCGAGCACCACCGCGTTCTTCTCCAGGGCACGGCGGAGGGCGCCTATGTCGTCGCGCAGCCGGGCGGCCCGCTCGTACTCCATCTCGTCGGCCGCCTCGGCCATCTGCTTCTCCAGGCGGCGGAGGTAGGTGCCGGTGCGGCCGGCCATGAAGTCGCAGAACTCCTCGGCCAGTTCACGGTGCTCCTCGGGGGTGACCCGGCCCACGCAGGGGGCGGAGCACTTGCCGATGTAGCCGAGCAGGCAGGGGCGGCCGCGCTGCACGTGGTTCTTGAACACCCCCGCGGAGCAGGTGCGCACGGGGAAGACGCGCAGCATCAGGTCGACGGTCTCGCGGATGGCCCAGGCGTGGCCGTACGGCCCGAAGTAGCGGACACCCTTGCGCTTGGCGCCGCGCATCACCTGGACGCGGGGGAATTCCTCGTTCAGCGTGACGGCGAGGTACGGGTAGCTCTTGTCGTCGCGGTACTTGACGTTGAACCGGGGGTCGAACTCCTTGATCCAGGAGTACTCCAGCTGGAGTGCCTCGACCTCCGTCGACACGACCGTCCACTCCACGGAGGCGGCCGTGGTGACCATGGTGCGCGTGCGCGGGTGGAGGTTGGCCAGGTCCTGGAAGTAGCTGGCGAGGCGCTGGCGCAGGCTCTTCGCCTTGCCGACGTAGATCACCCGGCGGTGGTCGTCGCGGAACTTGTAGACCCCCGGCGAGTCGGGGATCTGTCCCGGCTTGGGGCGGTAGCTGGAGGGGTCGGCCATGCCGACCACCCTACTGGCGGGCGATGACACCCCGGTCGCCTCCCGGCAGGGACATGACCACGTCCCGGGACGGTCCGGATTCTTGTCCGCGGAGGGCCGGCACGCTTCAATGCCAGTGGCGCGGCGCCGTCGAGCGTGTGGCCGGGACGTGGAGACCTCCGTCCCCCACCCGGCGGGCCGCCCCCGCCCACCCCCGGCGGTCGCACCACGGCGCACCCCCCACCGCAGCGATCGAGCCGGAGGAACCATGGGCCACACCGAGGCCGAACTGGCGCGGGTGCTGAACACGGGCCCCTTCCACCAGGCGCTGCGCGCCGCTCTCTCGGTGCGCGGGCTGCCGCTCCAGCGGGTCCAGCACCACCTGGCGCACCGCGGCATCAAGGTCGGCGTGACCAGCCTCTGCTACTGGCAGCAGGGTGCCCGCCGACCGCGGCGTCCCGAGTCGCTGCGCGCCGTTCGCGCCCTGGAGGAGGTGCTGGAGCTGCCCGCCCACTCGCTGATCCGTCTGCTCGGCACGGACGGGACCGGCGGCCGGCGGCCGGCACCGGCACCGGCACCGGCCGTCCGCGCGTACCGCGGGCTCGCCGAGCTCACGGGCGAGGCCGAGCGCCTGCTCGGCGGCTCGGCCCCGCAGCCCGGCGGGCTGGAGACCCTGGCGCTGCAGGAACGGGTGCGCATCGGCGCCGACCGGCGGCTGCTCGGGCGCGACGCGCAGCATGTGGTGCGCGCCCGGCGGGACGGGGTCGACCGCTTCCTCGCCGTGCACCGCGGCGAGGCGGGGTGCGACCCGGACCGGGTGGAGATCAGCGCCCTGGAGAACTGCCGCCCCGGCCGGATCCGGCGGGACCGCGCGGCCGGCACCGTGGTGGCCGAGCTGCTCTTCGACGGGGCGCTGCGCGTGGGCGAGACGTACGTCTTCGGCTACGGGGTCGAGGACGGCACCGGCGGGCCCAGCGGCGCCTGCGTCCGCGGGTTCGGCGGCCGGGGAGGGCAGTACCTGCTCCAGGTGCGCTTCGCCCCCGGGGCGCTGCCGCTGCGCTGCCACCGGTTCGCCAGTGCGGCGGACGGCACCCCGCGCGGCGTCCGCACGGAGCTCGCCGTCAGCCGCCGGCACCGCACCGTGCACCTGCTGGAGCAGGGCGTGCGGCCCGGGGCGGTGGGCATCGAGTGGCAGTGGGAGTGAGGCACCGGGCCCCCCGCGGGGCGCTTACGCCTCCGGGCCGGCCACCAGCTTGCCGCCCTCGGCCCTCACGGGCACCTCGGGCAGCGGGACCGTCGCCGGTCCCTTCAGGGCCTTGCCCGTGGTGACGTCGAAGCGGCTGCCGTGGCAGGGGCAGTTGCCCTCGGTGCCCTCCACCTTGTCCAGGACGCAACCGGCGTGGGTGCACTGGGCGCTGAACGCCTTGTACTGGCCGGCGGCCGGGCAGTGGACGACCAGACGCTGCTCGCGGTAGAGCTTGGCGCCGCCCACCGGCACGGCGTCGGCGGCGCCGAGGTCGACGGGGGCGGTCGGCGTGGGGACCTCGGCGTGGCCCAGCTTGGAGTCCGTGGAGCAGGCGGCCGCGCCGAGCCCGGCGGCGCCGGCGAGGGCCGCGCCCTTCAGAACGGTACGGCGGGCGGTCGGGCGGCCGGGCATGGGAACTCCACGGGTCGGTTCGTCGTGGCGCGACCGGGGTGGGAGCCGGGGTACGCCGGGGGTGACACACCGCGGCGACCCGCACGACGTCCATGACCTGCGCGGCCTCGGTGGGCCGGGAGTCCCGGGACCTCGGTGACACGACCGACGATACCGGCGTGCGACGGGGTCCCCGGTGGCGGGCTCCCTGTCGGCGCGCGGGGCCATGGGTTACGTTCTGGCCCGTGATCGTCGTCGCCGGTGAAGCCCTGATCGACCTGGTCCCGCACGGGGACGGGGTCCCGCTGCCCGCGCTGCTGCCGCGGCCGGGCGGCGGTCCGTACAACACGGCGCTGGCCCTCGGCCGGCTCGGAGCCGGTGCCGTCTTCTGCTCCCGGGTGTCGACGGACGGTTTCGGCGAGGCCCTGCTCGACGGGCTCCGCGCCGCAGGCGTGGACGTCTCGCTGGTGCAGCGGGGCCCGGAGCCGACCACGCTGGCGGTCGCCGCCATCGGCACGGACGGGTCGGCCGGCTACGGGTTCTACGCCGAGGGCACCGCGGACCGGCTGTTCGAGCTGCCCGCCGCGCTGCCCGCCGCGGCGCGGGCGCTGGCGCTGGGCACCTGCTCGCTGGTGCTGGAGCCGGGCGCGAGCGCCTACGAGGCGCTGCTGCTGCGGGAGTCGGGGCGGGGGCTGTTCACCCTGCTCGATCCCAATGTCCGGGCCGGGCTGATCCCGGACGCGGACGCCTACCGCGCGCGCTTCGCCGACTGGCTCCCCCATGTCACGCTGCTGAAGCTGTCCGAGGACGACGCCGGCTGGCTGGGCGGTGTCCCCGAGGGACCGGAGGCGGTGGTCCTGACCCGGGCGGGCGCCGGCCTCACCGTGCGGACCGCGTCGGGCGTGGAGGTCTCCGTGCCGGCGGCCCCGGTGACCGTCGCCGACACCATCGGCGCGGGCGACACGGTGAACGCGGCACTGCTGCACGCGCTGGCCGCGCGGGACGCCCTGTGCCCCGGGGCGCTGCGGAGCCTCGGGCCGGACGCCTGGCACGACGTCCTCTCCTTCGCGGCCCGCGCCGCGGCCGTGACGTGCTCCCGTACCGGCGCGGAGCCGCCGTACGCGAGCGAGGTGCCCACGGTCTGAACCCTGCCGCCGGCACGGGGGGGGTGGCGGGGCGCCGCGGACCGGCGAACCCCCGGCTGGGGGCCGGACGCCGGTGCGGCCGCCGCCGGGCGGCCGCAGGCTCGATGGCGTCTGCCGCAGGCGCCTGTGCCTCTGGAGCCGGACGGCCGCAGGCTCGGTGGCGTCTGCCGCCGGACGGCCGCAGACGCCTGTGCCTCTGGGCCGGGCGGCCGCAGGCTCGGTGGCGTCTGCCGCCGGACGGCCCCGAACCGCCCCGCCACGGCCCGTGCGGGAGCACCCGCCGTGGAACGACACGGGCCGGGCACGGGGGCAGACGCCCCCGTGCCCGGCCCGGACGCTCACGCCTTGCGCTGGCGCGGGGTGCGTCCCGCGGCCGCCGTCTTCTTCGCGGCGGTCTTCTTCGCCGCGGTCTTCCGGGCGGGCCTGCGCGCCGCCGGCACCGGGGCCGCGTCGCTGATGCGCTCCGCGTCGAGGATGTCCCGGAGGAACTTGCCGGTGTGGCTGGCCGGGACGCCCGCGACCTGCTCGGGAGTGCCCTCGGCGATCACCAGACCGCCGCCGCTGCCCCCTTCGGGACCCATGTCGACGACCCAGTCGGCGACCTTGATCACGTCGAGGTTGTGCTCGATCACGATGACCGAGTTCCCCTTGTCGACGAGGCCGGACAGCACCTTGATCAGCTTGCTGATGTCCTCGAAGTGCAGACCGGTGGTCGGCTCGTCGAGCACGTAGACGGTGCGGCCGGTGGAGCGCTTCTGCAGTTCGGACGCCAGCTTCACACGCTGGGCCTCGCCGCCGGAGAGGGTGGGCGCCGACTGTCCGAGCCGGACGTACCCGAGGCCCACCTCGTTGAGCGTGCGCAGGTGACGGGAGATCGTGGGGACCGCCTCGAAGAAGTCGAGCGCCTCCTCGATCGGCATGTCCAGCACCTCGGCGATGGACTTGCCCTTGTAGTGGACCTCCAGCGTCTCCCGGTTGTAGCGCGCCCCGTGGCAGACCTCGCAGGGGACGTACACGTCCGGCAGGAAGTTCATCTCGATCTTGATGGTGCCGTCGCCGGAGCAGTTCTCGCAGCGGCCGCCCTTGACGTTGAAGGAGAACCGGCCGGGCAGGTAGCCGCGGACCTTGGCCTCCATCGTCTCCGCGAACAGCTTGCGGACATGGTCGAAGACACCGGTGTACGTGGCCGGGTTGGAGCGCGGGGTCCGGCCGATCGGCGACTGGTCGACGTGCACCACCTTGTCGACGAGATCGTCGCCGTCGACCCGGGTGTGACGCCCCGGGACCGACTTGGCGCCGTTCAGCTCGCGGGCCAGGTGGGTGTAGAGGATGTCGTTGACCAGGGTCGACTTGCCGGAGCCGGAGACACCGGTGACGGCCGTGAGCACGCCGAGGGGGAAGGAGACGTCGATGTCCCGGAGGTTGTTCTCCCGGGCGCCGTGCACGGTGAGCCGGCGGCCGGGGTCGACCGGGCGGCGCACGTCGGGCGTGGGGATCGACCGCTTGCCGGCCAGGTACTGCCCGGTCATCGACTCGGTGTTCTTCAGGAGCTCCTTCAGCGAACCGGAGTGCACGACCTTGCCGCCGTGCTCACCGGCGCCGGGGCCGATGTCGACGACCCAGTCGGCGACCTTGATCGTGTCCTCGTCGTGCTCGACGACGATCAGGGTGTTGCCCATGTCGCGCAGGCGGACCAGGGTCTCGATGAGCCGGTGGTTGTCGCGCTGGTGGAGGCCGATGGACGGCTCGTCCAGCACGTACAGCACGCCGACGAGACCGGAGCCGATCTGGGTGGCGAGCCGGATGCGCTGGGCCTCGCCGCCGGAGAGGGTGCCGGCCGCGCGGTTGAGCGAGAGGTAGTCGAGGCCGACGTCGACGAGGAAGCGCAGCCGCTCGTTGACCTCCTTGAGGACCCGCTCGGCGATCTTCTTGTCGCGGGCGGTCAGCTTGAGGCGGCCGAGGAAGTCGGCGCACTCGCTGATCGACATCGCGGCGACGTCGGCGATGGACTTCTCCATCACGGTGACGGCGAGCACGATCGGCTTCAGGCGGGTGCCCTCACAGGTGGGGCACGGCACCTCGCGCATGTACCCCTCGAAGCGCTCCCTGCTGGAGTCGCTCTCGGCCTCGGAGTGCCGCCGCTTGACGAACTGCACGGCGCCTTCGAAGGCGGGGGTGGTCCAGGCGCGCTCGCGACCGTAGCGGTTGCGGTAGCGGACCTCGAGCTGGGTCTTGTGGCCGTACAGCAGCGCCTTCTTGGCGCGGGCGGGCAGCCCCGCCCAGGGCATGTCGGTGGAGAAGCCGAGCGCCTGCGCGAGCCCGTTGACCAGCCGGCCGAAGTACTCCTTGGTGTGGCCGTGCGACCAGGGGTGGATGGCGCCCTCGTCGAGGGACTTGTCCTCGTCGGGGACGATCAGCTCCGGGTCGACCTCCATGCGGGTGCCGATGCCGGTGCAGTCGGGGCAGGCGCCGAAGGGCGAGTTGAAGGAGAAGGAGCGGGGCTCCAGCTCCTCGAAGGAGAGGTCGTCGTACGGGCAGTACAGGTGCTCCGAGTACATCCGCTCGCGCTCGGGGTCGTCCTCGGCAAGGTCGACGAAGTCGAGCACGACCATGCCGCCGGACAGGCCCAGGGCGGTCTCGACGGAGTCCGTCAGCCGGCGCTTGGCGCCGTCCTTCACGGTGAGGCGGTCGACGACCACCTCGATGGTGTGCTTCTCCTGCTTCTTCAGCGTCGGCGGCTCGGCGAGCTGGATGGTCTTCCCGTCCACCCGGGCACGGCTGTACCCCTTGGTCTGGAGATCGGAGAAGAGGTCGACGAACTCGCCCTTGCGCTCCCGCACCAGCGGGGAGAGCACCTGGAAGCGGCTGCCCTCGGGGAGGGCGAGCACCTTGTCGACGATGGCCTGCGGCGACTGGCGGGAGATCGGCCGGCTGCACTCGGGACAGTGCGGCTTGCCGATGCGCGCGAACAGCAGCCGGAGGTAGTCGTAGACCTCGGTGATGGTGCCGACCGTGGAGCGCGGATTGCGCGAGGTGGACTTCTGGTCGATCGAGACGGCCGGGGAGAGGCCCTCGATGAAGTCGACGTCGGGCTTGTCCATCTGCCCGAGGAACTGCCGGGCGTAGGAGGAGAGCGACTCGACGTAGCGGCGCTGCCCCTCGGCGAAGATCGTGTCGAACGCGAGGGACGACTTGCCCGACCCCGAGAGCCCGGTGAAAACGATGAGGGAGTCGCGCGGGAGGTCGAGCGAGACGTTCTTCAGATTGTGCTCGCGCGCGCCACGGACGATGAGACGGTCGGCCACGCCGGTCCGCACCTTTCTAGAGAGAAGCGGGGGCACAGCCCCCGCCCCGGCTGATGCCTGCCTGTGGGGGGCCGCCAGAACGATGGATGCCTGACTTTCAAGGATGCCTCCACCGAGCGTATAGCACGCGCATTCGATTTACGGACGCCTTCCGCCCGCTTCACCCGATCGTGTGGCGGAGCTATCGTCAGGCGCATGATCGATCACGCGCATGACCTGGCCTCTGTACGTGAGGCGACCGAGCGGCTGCTCACAGCAGTCGCCCACCTCGACAACGCGGCAGCGGCCGAGCCGTCACGCCTTCCCGGGTGGAGCCGGGGGCACGTGATGGCCCATCTCTCCCGTAACGCCGACGCGCTCGTAAATGTTCTCCGGGGTCTGCCGATGTACGTCAGCAGTGACGCACGCGACGCCGACATCGCGCGCGACGCCGCCCGTCCGCTGCGCGCGCACCTCGACGACCTGCGCGAGAGCGCCGCGCGCTTCGACGCCGAGGGCGCGGCCCCGGCCGACTGGGACCGCACGGTGGAGCTGCGCAACGGGGTCACCGACCGGGCGGCGCGGGTGCCGTTCCGCCGTCTCGTCGAGGTCGAGCTGCACCATGTGGACCTGGGCGTCGGCTACGAGCTGGAGGACCTGTCCGAGGAGTTCACCGCGCGCGAGACCGACTTCCTCGCGCAGCGCTTCAGCGGACTCGCGGACGTGCCCCCGACACGGATCGTGACCGGTTCCGGCGAGTGGACGACCGGCGGTGCCACCGGCACCGCCGTCACGGTCACGGGTACGCCCGCCGATGTCGTCGGCTGGCTCGCGGGCCGGCGCGACGGCTCCGCCCTGCGCACCACGGGCGGCCCGCTGCCCGCCCTGCCCCCGCTCTGAGCCGCCGGGGCACGGGGCGGCACGGGAGCGCGCGGCCGGGCCGAGCGGCCCGCGCCGCGGGGCCCTTAGGCTGAGCGGTATGACATACAGCGGTGTGGTGAAGGTCGGCGGCCCGGCGGACGTGCACGAGCTCACGGACCTGATGATCTCCAAGGTCGCGGTCGGCCCGATGGACAACAACGCCTATCTGCTGCGCTGCCGGGCGACGGGCGAGCAGATCCTGATCGACGCCGCGGCCGAGCCCGCGACCCTGCTCCGCCTGATCGGCGACGACTCGGTCACGGCGGTCGTCACCACCCACCGGCACGGCGACCACTGGGGCGCACTCGCCGAGGTCGTCGCCGCGACCGGTGCGCGCACGTACGCGGGGCGGCACGACACCGAGGGCATCCCCGTCCCGACCGACGTACCGGTCGACGACGGGGACACCGTGCGCGTGGGACATGTCGAGCTGACCGCCCGCCACCTGGTCGGGCACACCCCCGGCTCGATCGTGCTCGTCTACGACGACCCTCACGGCCACCCGCACGTGTTCACCGGCGACTGCCTGTTCCCCGGCGGCGTGGGCAACACCCACGACGACCCGGCGGCCTTCACCAGCCTGCTGGACGGCGTCGAGGAGAAGCTCTTCGGCCCCCTGCCCGACGAGGCGTGGGTCTACCCGGGCCACGGCAGGGACACCACGCTCGGCGCGGAACGCCCGCACCTCTCCGCATGGCGCAGCCGCGGCTGGTAGGCGGCATCGCGCCGGCGGTGTCGTTGAGGCGCTGACCCGGGCACCGGCACCGGGAGACCCCGGGGAGCGCTCCCCGGGCCGGGGCCTTCGCCGTGGCCGCGGCCTTCGCCGTGCCCGCGGCCGCCGTCCCGTCGACCGCCGCTCGGGAGCTCCGGGCCACAAGGCACAGACGGGGCGGCGCCCATGGGCCTCGTGTCCGGCTCCCGCAAGGGCGGGGAGGCCCCGGCGCACGGCACTCCCGGGCTCAGGCCCGGTCCACCGTGGTCGCGTCCGCGGGGGCGGCGCCGTCGGGCCGGGTGAAGGCGCGGGCGACCGCAGGGGGCAGGGGGGCGAGGCCCAGCAGGCCCGTCACCAGGCGCTCGGTGAGCGTGTGCCACGCGCCCGCGCCGCGGAGCATCGCATGGTCGCCGCCCGGCATCCGCAGGGCACAGGTCCTGGCGCCTGCGGCGCGGGCCCGGCGGGCCACGCTCCAGGATCCCCGGGGGTCCGTCACCCGGTCACGGTCGCCGTGGACCAGCACGACGTCCGTCCCGGCGAGGTGGGCGACGGGCTCGCCCTCGGGACACCACGGGGCGAGGGCGACCACGCCCCGCACCTGGGGGTGCGCCGCGGCACTCAGCGCGGCCCTGCCTCCCATCGAGTGGCCGACGAGGACGACAGGGACGCTCCCGCAGGCGGCGGCCAGCTCGTCGAGGGCGCGAGCGGCGTCCCGGGCAGCGTCGGCCCGCTCCCCGTTCCAGCCGCGGTGGATGTAGCGGACGCGGCCCACCACGATCCCGTGGCCCGCCGTCGCCCGCGCGATCCCGGACGTGAAGGGGCGCATCCGGGCGCCGGCCAGGCTCAGGGCGGAGGGCGGGGCCAGTCCGTCGGCG
>NZ_RDBP01000037.1:377328-390663 GCF_008042045.1 Streptomyces sp. T39 | reverse complement strand
CGAGGGCGACCACGCCCCGCACCTGGGGGTGCGCCGCGGCACTCAGCGCGGCCCTGCCTCCCATCGAGTGGCC
The DNA here is from genome assembly GCF_008042045.1 of Streptomyces sp. T39. Taxonomy (GTDB): domain Bacteria; phylum Actinomycetota; class Actinomycetes; order Streptomycetales; family Streptomycetaceae; genus Streptomyces. The sequence continues at coordinate 390,590 of NZ_RDBP01000037.1, read as the reverse complement.
GACGAGGACGACAGGGACGCTCCCGCAGGCGGCGGCCAGCTCGTCGAGGGCGCGAGCGGCGTCCCGGGCAGCGTCGGCCCGCTCCCCGTTCCAGCCGCGGTGGATGTAGCGGACGCGGCCCACCACGATCCCGTGGCCCGCCGTCGCCCGCGCGATCCCGGACGTGAAGGGGCGCATCCGGGCGCCGGCCAGGCTCAGGGCGGAGGGCGGGGCCAGTCCGTCGGCGCGGCCCCCGTGGAGCACCAGGACGGCGGCCGCGGGGCGGTCCTGCGCCCGGTCGAGCACGAGGGCGGGCGGCGTGCCAGGCGGCTGCGGGCGTACGGCGATGACGGTCACGTCCCTCGGTGCGGGGGCCCCGCTGTGCGGAGCCGGCGATGCGGTCCTGTCACGGTAGGCGCGGCGGGGCCCCCGTGGAACGGGTCGGCGCACGGCGAAGGCCCCGGCCGGGGGCGCGACGCTCGCGCGTCCTCCCCCGGCCGGGGCCTTCGGTCACTGCCCGCCGCTGCCCGGTCAGGCCTCGACGCTGTCCTTGTCCTTGCCCGCGTCGTCCTGCGAGCCGCTGGCGGCGGCGGCCTCGGCCGCCTCCTTCTTCCTGGAGGCGATCAGGCTGGTGATGGTCGTGATGACCAGCACACCGCAGATGAAGGCCAGGGAGAACGGGATGGAGATCTCGGGCACGTGCACGCCGCTCTCGTGCAGCGCGTGCAGCACCAGTTTGACGCCGATGAACCCGAGGATCACCGAGAGGCCGTAGCTGAGGTGGACCAGCTTCTTGAGCAGTCCGCCGATGAGGAAGTACAGCTGGCGCAGACCCATCAGGGCGAAGGCGTTCGCCGTGAACACGATGTACGGGTCCTGGGTGAGGCCGAAGATCGCGGGGATCGAGTCGAGCGCGAAGAGCACGTCGGTGGTGCCGATCGCCAGCATGACCACCATCAGCGGGGTCATGACGCGCTTGCCGTTGACCTTGATGAAGAGCTTGGTGCCGTGGTACTTGTCCGCGACGCCGAACTTCTTCTCCACGGACTTGAGGAGCTTGTTCTCCTCGAACTCCTCCTCCTCGTCGTCCGCGCGGGCCTCCTGGATGAGCTTCCAGGCCGTATAGATCAGGAACGCGCCGAAGATGTAGAAGACCCAGGAGAAGCTCGCGATGATCGCGGCGCCGGCCGCGATGAAGATCGCACGCAGGACGAGGGCGATGAGGACACCGATCAGCAGCACCCGCTGCTGGAGGTGGGACGGCACCGCGAACTTCGCCATGATCAGGACGAAGACGAAGAGGTTGTCCACACTCAGGGACTTCTCGGTGATGAAGCCCGCGAAGAACTCGCCCGATGCCTGGCTCTCGCCCGCGACGAGAAGTCCGATGCCGAAGAGCGCGGCAAGGACGATCCAGACGACGGTCCAGATTCCGGCTTCCTTGATCGACACGTCATGGGGCTTGCGCCCGATGAAGAAGTCGACCGCGATCAGGGCACTGAGACCGAGAATGGTCAGCACCCACATGGTCATTGAAACGTCCACTGCGCCTCCGGCGTCGTACGGCTACTGATCAGCGTCGTCGCTGCCGGAGGTCTCCTCCACCCGGGCGGCTTCCACCGCACCACGGGCCGACGCCCCGGGACCTCTCTTTCGGTCCGTATTGACGGGCACGCCGCAAGTCGGGAGTACTCCCCTCCGCTCAAGGAACAGTACAGGGAAGCCCAAGGAAAGGTAAAGGCGAGGGCAAAGGCGTCGCCCCGCGAACCGGGCGACGCTCGCCGAAAGGCCTGGTCAGCGCCCCCAGGAGCGCCGCGCCGCGGCCACTTGTTCGAGCACCTGGCGCAGGATCGCGCTGCCCGGCGGCACGGTCGCCGGTTCGTACGTCCAGGCGTGCCGCACCCAGGGGTCGGCCAGGTGGTCGTCGGGGACGGGCGTGACCCGCAGGAGTGAACGCCACAGCGGGTCGAGCACCGGTCCGTACGCGCTGGCGTCCTCGCGGTCCGCGACCATCAGCAGGTGGACGCCGACGGCGGGGCCCTCGTCGGCCAGGTAGCGGAGCTGGGTGACGGCACGGTCGTCGAAGCCGTGCGGGAAGTCGTTGACGATCAGCAGCTGCTCGGCACGGTCCAGGTCCGGCGGCAGCGCGTCGGCGGCTCCGCCGCGCATGGCCATGGACATGAGGTCGACGCGCTCGGTGAGCCGGGAGAGCACCGTGTGCACCCCCTGGGCACCGGCGGCCGGGGGCGCGGCCAGCACACCCGTCTCGACGAGCGGGGCGAGGGGGACGGCCGCCGAACCCGCCGGGTCGATCACATGGACGGTGAACTCCCCCGGCGGGTAGACCGCGATCAGCCGGGCGGCGAGGGCCACCGCCGTGTCGGCGGCCTGCCTGCGCAGCGCGCCCTCGTCCATGGCGAGTGCGGCGTCCGAGCTGGACCGGCCGCTGTCGACCCACAGACCCCGCTCCAGCGGCAGGCGCACCAGCAGCGGAATCCGCAGCTCGGGGCTCTCGGGCAGGTGGATGTCGCCGATCCGCAGTGCCATGGGGATCTCCATGGGCACCCGGTAGGCGTGCCACACGGGGTTGTCCCAGCGCGCGTAGGACGCGGGCAGGGCGGGCTCCACCACCTCGGACTCGGCGGTGAGCTGGGCCAGGTCGCGGTCGAGCGCCTGCCGCGCCTGGTCGCGCAGCTGCTCGAACTTGGCGCGTGCGGCGGCGCGGGCGGCGTCCCCGCCGCTGCCGATGCGGCTGCGGGGGTCGGACAGGACCTGGTCGAGCTCCTTGTCCATCCGGGACTCGGCGAACTCCACCGCGCTGCGGTACGCGGCGACGGCGCGGGCGAGGTCCTCGAACATCCCCCAGACCTGGTTGTAGAGGCGCTCGTCCATGGACCAGCCGGTGGCGTCACCGGCGACGGGGCCCGCGGGGCGGCCCGGCTCGCCGGCGGGCGCCGCCACCGGCGGGGGCGGCGCGGCCGGACGGCGGCGCGGGTGGGAGTAGTTGATCGGCCCCGCGGGCACCTGGGGCCCGTCGGGCACCGGGGTCTGCTGGGGCCCGGCCGGGGTGGCGGGCGCCGACGGGCCGTCCGGGATGGTGCGGCCGCCGCTCAGGCCGGCGTCCGGCGCGGGGGTCTGGTCCGGGCGGGGCGCCGCGGGGGCACCGCCGTCGGTGCGGGTGGACAGCCGGGCCGGCTCGGTGCGCGGCACCGCGGGCGCGACGACGGCGCGGACGGCCTCGGCGATCTCCCGGGCCTGCCGGACACCCTGGTCGGCCAGCAGGTCGCCGAGCCCTCCCGCGTAGCCCTGGCCGACGGCGCGGACCTTCCAGGCGCCCTGCCGCCGGTACACCTCGAGGACCACGACCGCGGTCTCGCTGTCGAGTCCGGTGACGGTGAAGCTGGCGATCTCCTCGCCGCTCTCCGCGACGACGGCGACGAACGGCGCCGCGGTCGCGCCGAAGCGCTCCGGGGCCGCGCCGCCGGTCAGCGCGAGCAGCACGTTGATCTGCTGGGCCTCGGCGGGCACGGCGTCCAGGTCGAGCACGAAGCGCGGGGCGCTCTCGGCGCCCGCGGGGACCTCGACCCCGGGCAGCACCGGTGCGCCGGGGCGGGCGACCCACTCCTCGCGGGCGGTGCCGCGGTCGTCCACGAAGGTGGCACAGGCCACGACCGGGTGTCCGGCCGACACCCGTATGTCCAGTCGGGTGTGGGGCAGGGGGTGGTTCTGCCCCCGGACCAGCTCGGCCGTCATCGCTCTTCGTTCCCCTCGGTCCTGTGCAGTGCGGTGCTGGTGGTGTGGCTGGTGACGTGGCGGCAGCGGATGCGCCCCCAAGTGGTGCAGCTCCCGGTGGCTGTGCCTCCGGGAGCTGCGGGTCCGCCGGGCGGGCGGGCCGGCCGATGCCGGTCCGCGCGCCCGCGGGCGGGTCCTACAGGTGCGGCAGGATCGCCGGCATCAGGTCCTGGAAGGTGCGGCCGTTGGCCGGGTTGCCCAGGGCCGTCATCTGCCAGCCGGCGCCCGCGCGGTGCACCTTGGCCATGATCTGCGCCGTGTACTGGCCGCCGCCGTCGAGCGTGTAGCGGGCCAGCTCCTGGCCGTTGGTCTCGTCGACGATGCGGCAGAAGGCGTTCTGCACCTCCTGGAACGTCTGGCCGGTGAAGGAGTTCACCGTGAAGACGATCTGGTCGATGTGGACCGGGACCCGCTGGAGGTCCACGAGGATCGCCTCGTCGTCGCCGCCCGAACCGGCGCCGCCCACGAGGTTGTCACCGGTGTGCTTGACCGAACCGTCGTCGCTGACGAGGTGGCGGAAGAAGACCACGTCCACCGGCTGCTTGTCGGCGAACAGGACGGCCGACGCGTCCAGGTCGATCTCGCGGGTCCGGGAGCCGAACAGACCGCGGCGAGGAGCGGCCTGCCAGCCGAGCCCCATCCGCACAGCCGTGAGGGTGCCCCCGTCGCTCTTCTGCAGGCTGATGGCCTGCCCCTTGGTCATGTTGACCGTCACGCGCTGTCCCCTTCTTCGGAATCGCCACCGCTCTCACGAGCGGTTGACCTGCACCCTACGCAGTGATTGCCGCCCCGCAGCACCGGGTGCCCGATTTTGTGTCGGTCTTGCAACACAGGCGCCCGGCGCGCCTCACGCGAGCCCCGCCTCCCTCATCTGACGCAGCTCCTTCTTCAACTCCCCCACCTCGTCGCGCAGTCGCGCGGCGACCTCGAACTGGAGCTCCGCGGCGGCCGCCCGCATACGGTCGGTCATCTCCTCGATGATGCCCGCCAGTTCGGTGGCGGGGCGGTCGGTGAGGGTGCCGTCCTTCTTCCCCCCTCCGCCCGCTCCGCCGAGCGAGGGCACGGGCGTCCTGGCACCCTTGCCGGGTTTGTCCGCCTTCGCCTGGCGATAGCCGGTGCCGAGCAGCTCCTCGGTGTCGATCTCCTCGCGCGCGATGGTCGCGACGATGTCGTTGATCTTCTTGCGGAGCGGCTGCGGGTCGATGCCCTTCTCCGTGTTGTACGCGATCTGCTTCTCGCGGCGGCGGTTCGTCTCCTCGATCGCCTTCTCCATCGCCGGGGTGACCTTGTCCGCGTACATGTGGACCTGGCCGGAGACGTTGCGCGCCGCGCGGCCGATGGTCTGGATGAGCGAGGTGCCCGACCGCAGGAAGCCCTCCTTGTCGGCGTCGAGGATGGCCACCAGGGACACCTCCGGCAGGTCGAGCCCCTCCCGGAGGAGGTTGATGCCCACGAGGACGTCGTACTCGCCGGCCCGCAGCTCGCGCAGGAGCTCGATCCTGCGCAGGGTGTCGACGTCGCTGTGGAGGTAGCGGACCTGGATGCCGAGTTCGAGGAAGTAGTCGGTGAGGTCCTCGGCCATCTTCTTGGTGAGGGTGGTGACGAGGACCCGCTCGTCGCGCTCGGTGCGCAGCCGGATCTCGTGCACCAGGTCGTCGATCTGGCCCTCGGTCGGCTTGACCACGACCTCGGGGTCGACCAGGCCGGTGGGCCGGATGATCTGCTCCACGAAGCCGTCGCCGCGCGACAGCTCGTAGGTGCCGGGGGTCGCGGACAGATAGACGGTCTGGCCGACCCTCTTCTGGAACTCCTCCCACTTCAGCGGCCGGTTGTCGAGCGCGGAGGGCAGCCGGAAGCCGTGGTCGACCAGCGTCCGCTTGCGGGAGGCGTCGCCCTCGTACATCGCGCCGATCTGGGGCACGGTGACGTGCGACTCGTCGATGACGAGCAGGAAGTCCTCGGGGAAGTAGTCGAGGAGGGTGTTCGGCGGGGAGCCGGGTTCACGGCCGTCGAAGTGCATCGAGTAGTTCTCGATGCCGGAGCAGGAGCCGATCTGGCGCATCATCTCGATGTCGTACGTGGTGCGCATGCGCAGCCGCTGGGACTCCAGCAGCTTGCCCTGCTTGTCCAGCTCGGCGAGCCGCTGCTCCAGCTCGGTCTCGATGTCGTTCACCGCGCGCTCCATGCGCTCGGGGCCGGCGACGTAGTGGCTGGCGGGGAAGACGTAGAGCGAGGTGTCCTCGCTGAGGATCTCGCCCGTCAGGGGGTGGAGGGTCGACAGCGCCTCGATCTCGTCGCCGAACATCTCGATCCGGACGGCGAGCTCCTCGTAGACCGGGAAGATCTCGATCGTGTCGCCGCGGACCCGGAAGGTGCCCCGCTGGAAGGCCATGTCGTTGCGGGTGTACTGGATGTCGACGAAGCGGCGGAGCAGCTGGTCGCGGTCGATCTCGTCGCCGACCTTGAGCTGCACCATGCGGTCCACGTACTCCTGCGGGGTGCCGAGGCCGTAGATGCAGGAGACGGAGGCGACCACGACGACGTCGCGCCGGGTGAGCAGCGAGTTCGTCGCCGAGTGGCGCAGGCGCTCGACCTCCTCGTTGATCGAGGAGTCCTTCTCGATGTAGGTGTCCGACTGCGGGACGTACGCCTCGGGCTGGTAGTAGTCGTAGTACGAGACGAAGTACTCCACCGCGTTGTTCGGGAGGAGCTCGCGGAACTCGTTGGCGAGCTGGGCGGCGAGGGTCTTGTTGGGCGCCATCACCAGGGTCGGGCGCTGGAGCTTCTCGATCATCCACGCGGTGGTCGCGGACTTTCCCGTGCCCGTGGCGCCGAGGAGGACGACGTCCTTCTCGCCCGCGCGCACGCGCCGCTCCAGGTCGGCGATGGCCGTCGGCTGGTCGCCGCTGGGCTGGTAGGGGCTGACGACCTCGAAGGGCGCCACCGAACGTTCGATCTTGGAAACGGGCCGCATGGATCCCACCGTACGACCCGCCACCGACAACCGGGACGGAACGACCGCCGGGGCCCGTAAAACCGCTGGTCGGCGGCGTGCCCCCACCGGCGGCCCCGGCCCGGGGGCGCGGGCCGGCCGGGACGGCTCAGCGGCCGTCGCGCTCCGCGAGGTCGCCGCGCCGCCCGGATTCCGCCGCCCAGGCCGCGGCCCGGCGTGGCCGCTCGGTCGCCCGCTGTGCCGGGATGCCGGGGAGGCGGCGTTCACCGGCGCCGTCCCGCTCCGGGTCGCCGAGCACCAGCAGCGGGTCGAACATCACCACGGCGGCCGCCAGCAGCAGGAAGACCAGCGGGCCGATCAGCACGGGCGCGAGCAGGGTGGCCGGCGACTCCCCCGGCGCCGGCGCCCCGGTCGCCGGGTGCAGATGGACGCTCACGGCGGCCATGCCGACGTAGTGCATGCCGCTCACCGCGATCCCCATGACCAGGCTCGCCAGGAGGCTCGCCGAGAACCGGTGGACGGAGACGGCCGCCCACAGGGCCGCGGTCGCCGCGACGACCGCGATGAGGACGGAGAGGGCGACCGTGAGGGTGTCGTACTCGATCGTTCCCCGCAGCCGCATTCCGGCCATTCCCAGGTAGTGCATGGACGCGATGCCGAGGCCGGTGAGCGTGCCGCCCGTGACCAGGGCCATCACGGTGGCCCCCCGGTAGCCGACGATGAAGATCCCCACGCCCACCATGACGACGGCCACCGCGAGCGAGGCGAACGTCACGGCCCGGTCGTAGCCGATCGGCGCCTCGGCGACGGTGAACCCCATCATCGCGATGAAGTGCATGGTCCAGATCCCGGAGCCGATGGCGGCGCTGCCGAGGGCGAGCCAGACGGGGCGGTAGCGGCCTGCGTTGCGGACGGATCTGGTGGTGCAGCGCAGGCCGAGAGCGCCTCCGAGACACGCCATGAGATAGGCCGCCACGGGCGTGACGAGGCCGTAGCCGAATCCGTCCACCGTGCCCTGCATCGCGTCCCTTCCGCCCCGTGTGAGTCCCGGCGTCCCCTGGTCCGGCCGGTCCCGCCGCCCTCGGGCCCCCGGCCCCGGGCCGGCTCCTCGGGGGCCGGGGCACCGATCGGTTCACGCCATTCCGCGCCGTCTGATGGAACGTCCGTTTCCGGGCGAGCGTACGGCCCGCGGCAGCCGATGCAAACGGCGGGGGAGGCATTTGTCGACACAGGGAACCCCTGGTGACCGGCTGCGGGCGCCCGTGTTCACGTTGTGGTCATATTTCTCCTGTCCCGCGTTCTCCGGGCGCTGCGACCGTCGGCCCGTCCGTGCACCACCGCCACGACATGAGGAGTTTCTGTGCACCTTCGCCCGCGCCCCGCCGCCGCCCTGGCCGCCACCGCCGTCGGAGTCACCGCGCTGCTCGTGCCCGGCCCGGCGTGGGCCGGCCCGCACACGGTCCCGGGACACCGGGACGCACCGCTGGTGATCGCGCACCGCGGCGCCTCCGCCTACGCGCCCGAGAACACCCTCGCGGCCGTCGACGCCGCCGACGCGCTGGGCTTCGCCTGGGTGGAGAACGACGTGCAGCGCACCCGGGACGGCGAGCTCGTGGTCGTCCACGACGACTCCCTGGCCCGCACCACCGACGTGGAGCAGCGCTTCCCCGACCGGGCGCCCTGGAAGGTCAAGGACTTCACCGCGGCGGAGATCGCCACGCTCGACGCCGGCGGCTGGTTCGGCGAGCGCTGGGCGGGAGCGCGGGTGCCGACGCTCCAGGAGTACCTGCGGCGGGTCGACGCCAACGGCCAGAAGCTGCTGCTGGAGATCAAGAAGCCGGAGCTCTACCCGGACATCGAGCGGGACACCCTGCGGGTCCTGGGCGAGGAGGGCTGGCTGGACCGCCGGCACGTCCGCAGCCGTCTGGTCGTGCAGAGCTTCGGGGCCGACAGCGTGAAGGCCGTCCACGAGCAGCGGCCGGACGTCACCACCGGCTTCCTCGGCACGCCGGCCGTGGCCGACCTCCCCGCGTACGCGGCCTTCACCGACCAGATCAACCCGACGCACACCTCGCTCACCGCGGAGTACGTCGCGGCCGTGCACGCGCTCAAGGGAGCCCACGGCAAGCGGCTGCGCGTCAGCACCTGGACGGTGAACGACGCGGCCGGCGCGGCCCGGGTGGCAGCCTTCGGCGTCGACGGGATCATCACCAACAACCCGGACGTCGTGCGGGACGCCGTCGGCTGACGGGCGGGCGGGGCCCGGRCGGGGKAGSGCTGCGGGTGACGGCAGCGGGCAGGGCAGGGCTACGGGTGACGGCAGCGGGCAGGGCTACGGCAGCGGCCGGGAGCAGGGCTGCGGCGGACCGGTTGTCGGTGGTGGGCCCTACCGTGGGCGCATGGAGACCTTCGAGTGGGGCGTCGTCGGCACGGACATCGGTCCGCTGCTGCTCGCCGCCAGCGGGCGCGGCCTGGTGACGGTGGCCTTCCACGCCCGGCCGGCCGTCCGCGACCGCACGCTGGCGCGGCTGGCGGAGCGGCTCGGCGCGGAGCCCGTCGCGGACACGGAGGGCCGCCTCGCCGAGCCGATCCGCCAGCTCCGCGCGTACTTCGGGGGCGGGCTCAGGGAGTTCGACCTCCCGCTCGACTGGTCGCTCAGCGGCGGGTTCAACCGCGACGTCCTGCGGGAGCTGCTGGCCGGCGTGCCGTACGGCACGGTCGTCGGGTACGGGGACCTGGCGGCCCGGCTGGGCCAGCCGCGCGCCGCACAGGCCGTCGGCGCGGCGATGGGGTCCAACCCGATCCCCGTGGTGGTGCCGTGCCACCGGGTGGTGGAGACGGACGGCGGGCTCGGCGGTTTCGGCGGCGGCCTGGAGACCAAGCGCCGGCTGCTCGCCCTGGAGGGCGTCCTGCCGGAGCCGCTGTTCTGATGACGAGGCCCCGAGCGGGCCCGTGAGCCCGGGCGCCGGCACGGACGGCACCCGGCGCCGTGGACGCGCTCTCGCGGCGGGCTGCCACACTGCCCCGGTGACGAACCTCCAGCCCGGCACGCCCGACACGCCGGACACTTCCGGCATACGTGACACCGCGCCCGGCGCGCCCCTGACGGGGACCGCCGCGCTCCCCGCACTCCGCCGCCGGGTGAACGCGGTGCTGATCGCCAGTCAGATCCTCGGCGGCCTCGGTGTCGCCACCGGTGTCGCGCTCGCCACCGTGCTCGCCCAGGAGATCGGCGGCACGGAGGCACTGGCGGGCCTCGCGCCGACCGCGAGCGTCGCCGGCACCGCGCTGCTGTCGGTGCCGCTGGCCGCCCTGATAACCGCCAGGGGGCGTCGCCCCGGGCTGGTGCTCGCCTACACCGTCGGGGCCCTCGGTGCCGGGGTGGTCGTGGTCGCCGCCGTGGCCGGCAGCTTCCCGCTGCTGCTCCTCGGCATGGCGGGTTTCGGGGCCGCGTCCTCCGCCAACCTGCAGGCCCGGTTCGCGGCGGCGGACCTGGCGGAACCGGAGCACCGGGCACGGGCGATCTCCCTGGTCGTCTGGGCCACCACCGTCGGCGCGGTTCTCGGCCCGAACATCGCCTCACCCGCCGGGCACAGCGTGTCGGGGCTGGGCATCCCGGCGGCGGCCGGGCCGTTCCTGTGGGCGGCGGGTGTCTTCCTGGCCGCCGCCGTCCTGGTCCTCGTACTGCTGCGGCCGGATCCGCTGCTGACCGCCCGCGCGCTCTCCCCGGAGGACCGCTCCCCCGAGGGCCGTTCGCTGCGTGCGGCGGTCCGCGCGGTGCGCAGCTCCCCCATGGCCCGGCTTGCGCTGGTGACGGTCGCCGTCTCGCACACGGCGATGGTCTCGATCATGTCGATGACCCCCGTCGCCCTCGGCCATCACGGCGCCGGGATCCAGCTGATCGGCCTGGTGATCAGCGGCCACATCGCGGGCATGTACGCCTTTGCCCCGCTGATGGGCCGGCTCGCGGACCGGCTCGGGCGCCTGTCGGTCATCGGGCTGGCCGCGGGCCTGCTCGCCGTGGCGGCGCTGCTGGCCGGGACGGCGGGGGCGAGCCACGCGCGGACGGCGATCGGGCTGTTCCTGCTGGGCCTCGGCTGGTCGGCCGGGCTGGTCGCCGGTTCGGCGCTGCTCACGGACTCCGTTCCCCAGCCTGCACGCGCGGCGGTCCAGGGGCTGTCGGACCTCACCATGAACACGGCGGCGGGGATCGGCGGCGCGGCGGCGGGGCTCGTGATGGCGCAGGCCGGATACCCCTGGCTGAACGCGCTCGGTGCCGCGCTGCTGCTGCCGATGGCGGCCCTGACCGTCCGGCGCGCGACGAGCCGCACCTGATCCGGGCCACGCCCCGCGGACGGCAAGGCGGCTGCCGGTCGTGGGACGAGGTGTCGAGGCGGCTGCCCGCACACGGCGGGGCGGCCGCCCCCTCGGACGGCAGGGCGGCCGGAGCACGTCGGTGTCCGCGGCCCCGGGGCGGCCCGAGCACGCCGGTGCTTGCGGCCTCGCGGTGGCCCGAGCAACCGGTGTTTGCGGCACCCGTCGCCGCGCCAGGGATGAGGGCATGCCGAACAGTGCCGTGGAAGTGTCCGCAGAGGTACGCAGCGCCCTCGCCTCCGGTGCCCCGGTGGTGGCCCTGGAGTCGACGATCATCGCGCACGGGCTGCCGCGCCCGCGCAATCTCGCCGTCGCCCGCGAACTGGAGGACCTGGTACGGGAGCAGGGAGCCGTGCCCGCCACCGTCGCCGTCCTCGACGGCCGGCTGTGCGTGGGCCTCGACAAGGAAGGGCTGGAACGGATCGCCGGCGACCCCGCCGTCCGGAAACTGGGGCACCGCGATCTCGCGCCCGCACTCGCGTCGGGGGCCAGTGGCGCGACCACCGTGTCCGGAACCGCGCTGGCCGCGGAGAGGGCCGGCATCAGGGTCTTCGCCACCGGCGGCCTCGGGGGTGTCCACCGGGGCTGGACCCAGACCCAGGACGAGTCCGCCGATCTGCGCCTGCTCGCGCGCTGCGGTGTCGCCGTGGTCTGCGCGGGCGTCAAGTCGATCCTCGACGTGCCGGCCACGCTCCAGCGTCTGGAGACGCTCGGCGTGGGGGTGATCGGTTACCGGACCGGCCACTTCCCGGGCTTCTACCTGTCCTCGTCGGGCGAGCCGGTGGACTGGCGGGTGGACACGCCCGAGGAGGTGGCCGCCGTGATGCGCGCGCAGGACCTGCTCGGCCCGCCGTGCACGTCACTGGTGGTGGCCAACCCCGTGTCCGAGGCGCACCAATTGGACCCGGGGCTGCACGACCGGGTGCTGGCCCGCGCCCTGGACGAGGCGGAACGCGAGGGCGTCACCGGCCAGGCCGTCACCCCCTTCCTCCTCGAACGACTCACCCGCTACACCGAGGGCGCCTCGCTGGAGGCCAACCTGGCGGCGGTGCGCGGCAACGTCGCGCTGGCGGCCCGGGTGGCGGCGGCCTACACGGCGGAGGGCGCATGACGTCCTGGACGCGCAAGGCGCACCGGGTCCCGTGGCCGCACGAGAGGCACGGGCAGGAACCGGCCGGCCTGCTCGTCGTCGGCGACGTCGTCACGGACGTGGTGGCCCGTCACTCGGCCCCCCTCGCGCGGGGGACCGACACCGCCGCCGACATCCGGATCGTGCCGGGCGGGGCGGGGGCCAACGTCTGCTGCTGGGCCGCCGACCGGGGCTGCGGCGACGTCCGGATCCTCGCCCGCGTGGGCGAGGACGACGTGGCCTGGCACGCGGAGCGGCTGCGGACGGCGGGCGTGCGTCCGCAGCTGGTGACCGACACCGACCTGCGGACCGCCACGGTCATCGCGCTCGTCGACGCCTCGGCCGAGCGGACGTTCCTCACGGACAGCGGAGCGGTGCTGCGACTGGACGCGGACGACTGGTCGCCAGAACTCCTCGACGGGGTGGGCCATCTCCATCTGTCCGGTTATCTGTTCTTCGCCCCCTCCAGCAGGGAGGTCGCCCGGCTGGCGATGGACGCGGCGCGGGCGCGGGGCGTCCCGGTGAGTGTGGACCCCGCGTCCGCCGGGTTCATCGCGGCCGAAGGCGTCGACAAGACGCTGTCCGCCCTCGACGGCGTCGACATCCTCCTCCCGAACGCGGACGAGGCGCGGCTGCTCACCGGTATCGAGGATCCCGCGGAGGCGGCGGCCGAGCTCAGCCGGCTGGCGCCGCTCACCGTGGTCACCCTCGGCGCGGACGGCGCCGTGGTCGCGGAGTCGGGGCGGGTCACGGCGCGGGTCCCGTCGCCCCCGGCCGAGCCGGTGGACTCGACGGGGGCCGGTGACGCGTTCACCGGCGCGTTCCTCGCGGCCCGCCTCTGCGGCGCGGACGCCTCCGCGGCCGCGGAGGCGGGCTGCCGGGCGGGCGCGCAGGCGGTGACCCTCGTCGGCGGCCGTCCGTGAGGGGTGCCCGTTCCCCTCGCGCCGGCGAGGGCGTACCCCGTCGGGGAACAGCCCGGTGCGCCGCCCGGGCGTCCAGGCGCGGGCAGGCCAGGGCGGGGGCAGACACAGGGCG
>NZ_RDBP01000037.1:315201-377228 GCF_008042045.1 Streptomyces sp. T39 | reverse complement strand
CTACGGTCCCCCGGTTGCCGGGCGGGCGCCCCGGGGCGGGGGCACACGGGTGCCCCCGGCGGCGCGTCGGACGGTACGCGTCGTCGTCGGGGCCGGCCCGGCCGAGCTGCCCGCTCATGACAGGCCCGCTCATGAGGTGAGCCGCCGTGCGAACAAACCCTTCGGGGGCAGAGGTTCACCGGTGGCCCAGCGCTCGGGCGCCGAGACGCACCGGCCGACGGGCCGCCCAGGCGCCGAGGTACAACCTGCGCCGCACCCCTCACGCACCGAAACGCGCAGTCCGCCGGGCCGCTCAGGCGCCGAGCTGCAATCGTGTTGGCCGCTCAGGCATCGAGGTGCGACCGGCGCCGCACCACTCGCGCGTCAACGTGCACCGACCGCCGGACCGCTCAAGCGCACCGGGCCGGCGCTGCACCGGCCCACGCGACGCCCGGATGCCGACGTGCGCCTGCGCCGCACCCCTCACGCACCGAGAGCACCGGCCGACGGGACGCTCAGGCGCCGAGGCCGCCCTGCGCCGGGCGGAAGCGCCGGTAGAGGAGCGCGCCGCCCAGCACCATCGCCGCGCCGGCGGGGACGGCGAGGCCGAGTGCGCCCGCACCGGTGTGGGCGAGCGACTCCCCGGCGGGCTCCGGCGCCTCGACGACGTCGTCGCCCTGCGGGGCGGGCTTCGCCGGCGGGACGGCCTTCGGGGGCGTGGTCGGCTGGGTCTCGACCGGGGGCTCGCCCGAGTCGTTCACCGAGGTGTTGCCGATGGCCGGGTTGCCGATGCCGACGACGTTCACCGAGTTGCCGCTCAGGTTGACCGGGAGGTCGACCGGGAGCTTGAGGCCGTTGCCCGAGAGCACGCCCGGGGAACCGGCGTTGTCGCCTTCCGCCGCGGCGCCGCCGCCGTTGTGGGTGCCGGTGCCGGAGGTGCGCGTACCGGTGCCCTCCCTGGCCTCGTCCGTGTGGCCGGACTGCACGCCACCGCCCCCGCCCTGCGACACGTTGGCGCAGGAGTTGCCCGCGGCGGGGTTGAGCAGGCCGACGACGTTGACCGTGTTGCCGCAGGCGTTGACCGGGACGTGCACGGGAAGCTGCACCGCGTTGCCGGACAGCACACCGGGTGATCCGGCGGCGGTGCCGTCCGCTTGGGAGTCGGCCTGTGCGTAGCCGGTGGCCATGGCCAGCACGCCACCCGTGAGCATCACGGTGGCCAGGCCCTTTCGGTGAACCTGCCTCATGGTTCCCTGCCTTCAGATCTGGTTCGCGGGACACTCGCCCGCACCGGGGATAACGCGGGCGACACCCGTGAGTTCTGCCGTACGCGGCATTCACCCGTCCGTGTGAGCGTGGTGTCGAACGCGTCCCGTCGGCGACGACTCGGCGGAAGCTCTGCCTCCGCAAACGGCCCCGGCGGGGCGCAGTCCCCCGGACCGGCGATGCCCGGCCGCCCCTGTCACGCAGGTGGGAGGCCGTTGCGCTCATGCGGGTGGTTTATCCCCGCCCGCGGTGTTCCGACGGGCTTGCGGGGCAGCGGCGTTGACACAGTGGGGGGCCGGCCGGCGCCGGGCCGTTCGGCCGGAACCGAACGAAGGGATCGATCCGTGCCCTCCCCGAAGCTGTCGCGTCCGCTGCCGCGCTCGGTGAAGCAGCGCACGCTGCTCGCCGGTGCGGGCGCGGCCATCGCCGTCCTGGCCGTGGCCGCACCCACCGCGCAGGCCGGTCTCGACACCGACCGCACCGTGTCCATCGCCCCGGCCACCGCGGCCTCGGCCGCACAGGGCGAACGCTACGTCGAGACACGGCTGTTCTTCGGGACCGCGCGCCCCGACGGCGGCCCCGACGTGACGGACGCGCAGTTCATGGCCTTCGTCGACCGGCATGTCACCCCCCGCTTCCCCGACGGCCTCACCGTCCAGGAAGGCCGCGGGCAGTGGCGGGACTCCCGGGGCGTCATCGAACGGGAACGGTCCTACGAGCTGATCCTCCTCTATCCGGCCTCCGAGGCGTCGCGGCGCTTCCCCGTCATCGAGGCCGTCCGGAACGCCTATGTGAGCTCCTACGCGCAGGACTCGGTGGCCCGCCTCGACGAGCCGACCCTCGCGGACTTCTGATCCCGATCGCCATCGAGGTGAGCGGGGCCGGTCCCGGTCACCGGTCACCCCCCGGCTGGGCAGAGCCGGTCCCGCGGCTCAGCGCGCCATGAGCGTGGTGAGGGCCCCGACCGGGTCCTCGTCGGGCGAGCCGCGGGGCCACCAGTCCTCCCGGCCGGGGTCGGATTCGTAGCCGTACCAGAGGCCGTCCCTGCCGAGACGGAGCTGGAGCGCCGGTGAGGAGAGCTGGTTGCGCCAGGGCCGGAAGGACGGGAGCCCGGCGGCGGCGAGGGCGGGGCGTGCACGGTCGAAGGGGCCGGCCGGCGGGTCCCACGTCTCCTCCAGAACGCGCAGGGCTGCTTCGCCGCCCTGGCGCCAGGCGGCAACGGCCCGGGCGAGATCCGTGGGCGTACGGTCCGTCGCCGCGGCGAGGTCGCGGTACAGGGCACGGGTGGAGGCGGTCAGGCCGGAGCCGGGGTGCGCGGCGGCCAGGCGTACGGCGTCCTGCCAGGGGGTCAGTCCGGCGACGGGGTCGGTGCCGGTGACGAGCAGGGCGTGGGCGCGGGCGGCGGCCTCGGTGGCGAGGAGGTCGAGCGCGAGCGGGTCGGGGGCTCCCGGCGTCCCGGGACAGGCGGGCGGCCGCCCCGGCCGCGCGGGCGGGGGGAACGGCGGTGGCAGCGGCGGCCGCCCGCCCGAGCGGAGGGCGTCACGCGCGGACACGCCCGCCGTCGGGGGCGCGGCCGGGGCACGCTCGGCGGCGGACCGGTCGGCGTTGCGCCGGGCGAGGGCCGAGAGGATCTCGCGTTCGCCCCGGCCACGCATCAGGAACAGGACGAACGGATCCTCGTCGAGGATCGCGGCCGTGCGGTAGCACAGCGCGGCAGCGTGCTTGCACGGGTATCCGTCATCGGGACAGGAGCAGTCCGGCACCAGGTCGCCGGGGGCAGGCAGCAGGTCGGCGGCCGCGGCCAGGGTGTGCGGTACGTCCTTGTCGAGCAGCGCGGCGATGTGGTCGGGCCGGGCCGCGGCGGCGTCGAGGAGGTCCTCCCATTCGTCGTCACCGAGGGTGCGCAGCCGGATCTCGGTGCGGTACGGGCGCGCCCGGCTGCCCTGGACGTAGGCCGTGACCCTGCCGGGGGTCACGGTGATCGACGCGACGTTGCCGCGGCCGGCGTAGCCGCGGCCGCGTTCGAGGCGGGCCGGGTCGAGGGCGGCGTCCTCCAGCGCCTCGACCCAGGCGTGGCCCCACCACGTGCCGGCCGGCAGGGCCCCGGCGAGGTCGGCAGCCGTGAAGGTGCGGCGCAGGTCCTCGTGCGACGGGCGGGACCGGAGGGACGAACGGCGCGGACCGCCGGAGCGGGGGGTCATGACGGCCTCCGGAGCGAGACGAGGTCGGCCAGCTCGCGGTCGGTCAGCTCCGTGAGCGCGGCCTCTCCGGAACCGAGCACCGCGTCGGCGAGTGCCCGCTTGGAGGCGAGCATCTCTGCGATGCGGTCCTCGACCGTGCCTTCGGCGACGAGCCGGTGCACCTGCACCGGCTGCGTCTGGCCGATGCGGTACGCACGGTCGGTCGCCTGCTCCTCGACCGCCGGGTTCCACCAGCGGTCGAAGTGGACGACGTGCCCGGCCCTGGTGAGGTTGAGCCCGGTGCCGGCGGCCTTGAGCGACAGGAGGAAGACCGGGACCTCGCCGGACTGGAACCGGTCGACCATGCGCTCCCGTTCGGCGACGGGAGTGCCGCCGTGCAGCAGCTGGCTGGGGACGGCGCGGGAGGACAGATGGTCGGAGAGCAGGCGGGCCATGGCCACGTACTGGGTGAAGACCAGCACGGAACCGTCCTCGGCGAGGATGGTCTCCAGGAGCTCGTCGAGGAGGGCGAGTTTGCCCGAGCGCCCGGCGAGCCTGGTCGTGCCGGCACCGGCGGCGAAGCGTGTGCCGTAGCCCTTGCCGTGTTCCTTGAGGAACTGCGCGGGGTGGTTGCAGATCTGCTTGAGGGAGGTGAGGAGCTTCATCACCAGGCCGCGGCGTGCCATCCCCTCCGCGGCCTCGACGGCCGCCATGGTCTCGCGCACCACGGCCTCGTAGAGGGAGGCCTGCTCGCGGGTGAGAGGGACGGGGTGATCGGTCTCCGTCTTCGGGGGCAGTTCGGGGACGATGCCCGGATCCGACTTCCTGCGCCGCAGCAGGAACGGGCGGACGAGCCGGGCGAGGCGCTCGGCGGCCTCCTCGTTCTCGCCGTTCTCCACGATGCGGGCGTGACGG
Source organism: Streptomyces sp. T39 (assembly GCF_008042045.1). Classification (GTDB taxonomy): domain Bacteria; phylum Actinomycetota; class Actinomycetes; order Streptomycetales; family Streptomycetaceae; genus Streptomyces. Next base: position 372,888 of record NZ_RDBP01000037.1, on the reverse strand, counting down.
GCACGGAACGCCTTGAGCGGACCGAGCAGGCCGGGGGTCGTCCAGTCCAGCAGGGCCCACAGCTCGGAGAGGTTGTTCTCCACGGGGGTGCCGGTCAGGGCGACGCGGGCGGGGGCGGGGATGGTTCTCAGCGCCTTGGCGGTCGCCGAGAACGGGTTCTTCACGTGCTGGGCCTCGTCGGCGACGACCATGCCCCAGGTGTGGGCGGCGAGTTCGCCGGCACTGGTGCGCATGGTGCCGTAGGTGGTCAGGACGAAGCCGCCGCCGGTGCCGTCGAGGGAGCGGTCCGCACCGTGGTACCGGCGGACCGGGACGCCCGGGGCGAACCGGGTGATCTCCCGCTGCCAGTTGCCGAGGAGGGAGGCCGGGCAGACGACGAGTGTCGGGGCCTGCCGGGCACGGCGCAGGTGCAGGGCGATCACGGTGACGGTCTTGCCGAGCCCCATGTCGTCGGCGAGACAGCCGCCGAGGCCGAGCCCGGTCATCATGTCCAGCCAGGCCAGACCGCGCAGCTGGTAGTCGCGCAGGGTGGCCGCGAGTCCTTCGGGAGGCCGCACGGGGGCGGCGCCCGCGGTCAGCCGGTCCCGCAGGGCGGCGAGTGCTCCGGTGGGAACGGCCTCGACGGTCTCGCCGTCCACCTCGGCCGTACCGGTGAGGGCGACCGCCAGCGCGTCGACGGGCTCGAGCAGCCCCAACTCCCTCTTGCGGGCCTTGCGCACGAGGTCCGGATCGACGACGACCCACTGGTCGCGCAGGCGCACGATGGGGCGGTGGGATTCGGCGAGGGTGTCCATCTCGCCCTCGGTGAGCGGGTCGCCGGACAGCGCCAGTTGCCAGTCGAACGCCAGCAGCGCGGCGCTGTCGGAGAAGGACGTGCCGTCGGTCGCGGATCCCGGCGCGGACCTGACCACCGCGGCCGCGGTGAGGGACCGGACGAGCTCCCTGGGCCAGTGCACGGCGATACCCGCCGCGTCGAGGCGGGCCGCACCGGGGCCCAGCAGTTCGTACAGCTCGCTCTCCGACAGCGGCAGGACGTCCGGGACGTCCTGCTCCAGCAGCCGGTTCAGCGGAGGCCAGACACGGCCGGCTCTGCGGAGCGCGAGCATGGCGTCGACCCGGGCGCGCGAGCCGAAGTGCTCCTCGCCGTCGCCCGCCCACAGCCTGGCGGTGTCCGTCACCAGGGTCGGATCGGCGAGGCTGTGGACCTGTACCAGGGCGGTGGCCGCGCGGCGCGGTTCCTCGCCGCCGTCGGCTGCGGTGTCGAAGAGCTCGTAGGCGGAGAGGTCGAGGCGCAGCGACACCCGCACGCCGGCGTCCATACCGGCCGCGGCCTCGGCCGCCCAGGCGCGGGCTCCGGGCAGGTGCTGCGCACCTGCGGCCGCGAACGGCGCGCCCGCGGCGTGGGCGGCCGCCGGGGTGCGCGGGAGGCTGTCGGCGACGGCGTCGAAGAGCTGCCGCACGAGCGCCTCGGGCTCGGGCAGTTGCAGCGGGGAGGTGCCGGGCAGGGGAACCGCGTGGGCCTCGGGCGGCATGGCGGCGGCCACGGCCCGCAGGTGCGCGATGTCGTCGGCGTCGAGCGGCCCGGCGCGCCACGCGTCGTGGTCGCTCGCGGTGAGTCCGGGCAGCAGCCTGCCCCGGGCCACGAGGTGGAGGGCGTGGAGCACGGCGGCGCCCCAACAGGCCGCCGCCGGGTGCGCCGACGGGTCCCGCCGGGCGTGGACGAGGAGGGGGGCGGCCTCGACGACGGGCAGGCTGCGGGCGGGCACGGTACGGCTGCGCACACCGGCGCCGTGCGGGCGTACGACGGTGATCCGGCTCTCCGCGCCGGGGACCTCGCCGCCCTCCGGATCCCAGAAGGCCACGCGGCCCTCACGCGGCAGCGCGCCGGGGAGGAAGACCGCGGCACAGCGACGCAGCGCGCCGTCCGCGGCACGGGCGGGCGGCCCGGTCGGGAACGCATCGTGCGGGGCCATGAGGTCACCTCCTCCCAGGGATCTGCCGACGCACTTCGCACCGACTCGACGACCATACGGGCGGGGTCTGACAATGCCGGCGGCGACCGCGTCGACCTGCGTCTTTCCCTGAGCGGGCCGGCCCCGCCGCACGGGCCGCCCCCGCCGCCCGCGGGACGGGCGGCGGGGGCGGACGCTCATGCGGCGGAGGGTGCGGGGGGCGGTGCCGCCCCGTCCGGCGGGTGCTCGGCGGCCGGCTCGTCCCGTCGGCGGGGCGGCGACGGGACGGCGTCCGTACGGTCCTCGGTCATGGCGTGCTCGAAGCCGTCGGGCAGCGCTGCGGCGACGCCGTCGGGCTGCGCCCCGGCCTCGGCCCGCGATGCGATCGCCGGAGGCTCCGCGGCGGCCTCGCCCGTCCCGGCGGCCGTGTCCTTCGCTCCCGCGTCCGGGGACGTGGGCGGGGCTGCGGCGCGCGGTGCCGGCTCAGCCGCGGCGGGCTGCTGGGCCCGCTCCAGGAAGCGCAGCAGTTCCACCGGGAACGGCAGGACGAGGGTGGAGTTCTTCTCGGCCGCGACGGCGACCACGGTCTGCAGCAGCCGCAGTTGCAGGGCGGCGGGCTGGCGGGACATCTCTCCCGCCGCCTCCGCCAGCTTCTTCGACGCCTGGAGCTCCGCGTCCGCGTTGATCACGCGGGCCCGTCGCTCGCGGTCTGCCTCGGCCTGGCGCGCCATGGAGCGCTTCATCGCCTCGGGCAGCGAGACGTCCTTGATCTCCACCCGGTCGATCTGCACACCCCATCCGACCGCGGGACTGTCGATCATCAGCTCCAGGCCCTCGTTCAGCTTCTCGCGGTTGGACAGCAGGTCGTCCAGGTCGCTCTTGCCGATGATCGAGCGCAGTGACGTCTGTGCCATCTGCGAGACGGCGAACCGGTAGTCCTCGACCTCGACCAGGGCGTTCGCCGCGTCGACGACCCGGAAGTAGACGACCGCGTCGACGCGCACGGTGACGTTGTCGCGGGTGATGCCCTCCTGCGCGGGCACAGGCATCGTGACGATCTGCATGTTCACTTTGTGCATGCGCTCGATGACGGGAACGATGAGCGTGAACCCCGGCTCGCGCACCTCGCGGCAGAGTCGTCCGAGACGGAAGATCACCCCTCTCTCGTACTGCTTGACGACACGGGCGGCGGCCATCGTGTAGACGGCACATCCGGCCAGGACGGCACTTCCCGCCACCACCAGTTCCTCGACCATGGGGACACCCCCTGCCGTCGGACCACGGTTCCCAGCCACTGGGTTCATTTACTACGGTATGCCCGTTATGCCCCTACCTCGGGGGTTCACGCCTGCGCAAGCACCCCGTCCGCTCACCGACGGGCGGCGGCGAACGTCCGCGCCGCCCCTGCCGCCGAAGGAGTGCGGGGTCCATGCTGGAGGAGAAGGAGCGATGGCGATGCGCAGTGGAAACGAACCGGTCAACGCCCGCAGCCCGCTGCGGCTGCGACTCGGGCTGGGAGTCTGGGGCCTCGTGTGGGCCGGAGTGGCGACGGCCGCGTTCGCGCTGACGGACCATCCCGGGTGGGCCCTCGTGTGCGGCGTGATCTTCCTCGTCGCGGCCGTGGACGTCGTCCTGGTGGCGCGCCACATCCGGCAGGGCCCGCACTACCAGCCGGGCCGTGACGTGCCGCCGTACGAACCGGATCACGGCTGATCCGGGCACTCGCACGGTACGGCGACGCGCGACGGAGGTGTCTCAGGAGTCCGCGTCGAAGCGGGCGGCGCGCAGGTACTCGGGGTTCGGGTCCAGCGCCGCGGCGAGTCGGAAGTGGCGTTTCGCCTGCTCGGGCCTGCCCGAGCGTTCGAAGGTCCGGGCGAGCGCGAAATGCGCGAATGCGTTGTCCGGCTCGCGCTCCAGGACGAGCTCGAACTCGAGCTCGGCAGGCCGCAACTGGGCGGCGGCGAAGAAGGCGCGGGCGCGGAGCAGGCGGGCAGCGGTGTGTTCCGGGTGGGCCGCGATGACGGAGTCGAGCAGCTTCACGGCGCCCCGCGGATCGCGCGCAGCCAGCAACTGCTCGGCCGCGCGGTAGTCGATGACGTGCGTCTCCGGAGTGGCGTCGGGCACGCTTGCATCCTTCCCCTCGCTCGCCGCTTCCAACACCGGCGAGGACCGCGGTATTCCGCCGGGTCGCAGCCGGCCGGCCCGGGTTCGGCCGCAGGCCGTCGCGGGCCGGTGCCCGGCCCGGCTACCGCGCGGCGGCCCTGCGGCCGAGCTCGTCCCAGACCTTGCGGACCTGGGGCTCCAGCTCGGCCAGCGGCCCGTCGTTGTCGATGACGAGGTCGGCCACCGCGCGCCGCTCGTCACGGGTGGCCTGCGCCGCCATCCGGGCCCGGGCGTCGGACTCGGACATTCCGCGCAGCCGGACGAGCCGGTCGAGCTGCGTCCGCGGGCTGGCGTCGACCACGACGACGACGTCGTAGAGCTCCGCCAGGCCGTTCTCCGTGAGCAGCGGGACGTCGTGGACGACCACGTCGTCCGGACCGGCCGCGGCCTCCAGCTCGCGCGAACGCGCGCCGACCAGGGGGTGCACGATCGCGTTCAGCGTCGCGAGGCGCTCGGGATCGCCGAAGACGATCGCGCCGAGCTTCGGCCGGTCGAGCGCGCCCTGCGGGGTGAGGACCTCCCGCCCGAAGGCCTCGACGACGGCGGCCAGGCCGGGAGTGCCCGGTTCCACGACCTCGCGCGCGATCCTGTCGGCATCGACGAGCACCGCCCCGTACGAGACGAAAAGCCGGGACACCTCGCTCTTCCCGGCACCGATGCCACCGGTCAGGCCCACGGTCAGCAAGGCCGCGCCTCCACTCGTTCGACGGGTCCCCGCCGGACGCGGGGCTGCCGGACCGGACGCGGCATTCTCGCTCCGCCCGCTGGTCCCGCCGGCTCCGCCGCGGGTGGCGGAGGACGGCGGACGCAGCCTAGCGGATCAGCCCGAGTCGCCCTCGCGCTCGGCCAGGAAGCGCTCGAACTCCATGCCGATCTCGTCGGCCGACGGAAGATCGACGGGCTCGGCCACCAGGCTGCCCCGGGTCTCTGCCCCGGCGATGGCGTCGTACTGGTGCTCGAGCCCCTGGACGAGGGCGATCAGCTCCTCGTCCCCTTCGCCGATCTGCCGCTCGATCTCCGTCTGGGTCCGGTGGGCGGCGGTGCGCAGGGTGTGCGCGATGCCGGGCAGCACCAGCCCGGTCGCCGCCGTGATGGCCTCCAGCGCGGTGAGCGCGGCATCCGGATAGGCGGAACGCGCGACGTAGTGCGGGACGTGCGCCGCGACGCCGAGGACGTCGTGCCCCGCTTCCATCAGCCGGTACTCGACGAGCGCCTCGGCGCTGCCGGGTACCTGCGCCTCGTCGAACGGGCTGCGGTGTCCGGGCACCAGGTCCGTGCGGTTGCCGTGGGGGGTGAGCCCGACGGGCCTGGTGTGCGGCACGCCCATGGGGATGCCGTGGAAGTTGACCGCGAGCCTGACGCGCAGGCGTTCCGCGATCTGGCGGACCGCGACCGCGAAGCGCTCCCACTCGACGTCCGGCTCGGGGCCGGAGAGCAGCAGGAACGGCGCTCCGGTGGCGTCCTGGACGAGCCGCACTTCCAGGGTGGGGGTGTCGTACGCGGTCCAGCGGTCGCGGCGGAACGTCAGCAGCGGCCGGCGGGCACGGTAGTCCACCAGCTTGTCGTGATCGAAGCGCGCCACGACCTGGTGAGGAAGTGAGTCCAGTACGTTCTCGACGATTTGTTCGCCGGTCTCTCCCGCGTCGATGTAGCCCTCGAAGTGGTACAGCATGACGAGGCCCGCCGACTCCTGTGCGAGCGCCGTGTCGACGACCGCCAGCCCCTTCGGGTCCCATTCGTACAGCCCCTGCGGATCATCCACGATTACCGCTCCTCCTCGCGTCCATGAGACGTAACGCCTGGTCGGGGCCGTGCATTCCCGGGACCCGGGCGAACACCCTTCGAGGGGGCGGCAGGTGGGGAACGGGTCCCCGGAGCGCGGGCCTTTGGTCCAGACCTTGACACCCCTGTGGGGCGTCCCTAGCGTCTCGGAACGTCACATTCACGGACTCGCCCACTGTTCATGTACGAGAACCCTCGCACCCGGCAGAAAGGCACCCCCATGCGCATCCGAGGCCTGACCCCTCTGCTTCTCGCCCCCGCCCTCGCCGTCGGCGGGCTGACGTTCGCGGCCCCTCCGGCCGTCGCCGCGGTCGTCGACGTGGACACCGCGGCCGAACTCGCATCGGCCCTGGCGGCCGCCCGGCCCGGCGACACCATCCAGCTCGCCGACGGCACCTACTCCGGAAACTTCAAGGCCACCGCGGACGGCACGTCCGGCGCCCGCATCACCCTGACCGGCTCCTCCCGGGCCGTCCTGAAGGCCGGCGGCGGCTACGGGCTGCACCTCAACGGCGCCTCGTACTGGACGGTCCGCGGCATCACGGTCACCGGCGGCCAGAAGGGCATCATGACGGACGCGGCCGACAACGTGATCATCGAGTCCGTCACCGTGCACGACCTGGACATGGAGGGGATCCACTTCCGCACGTCCAGCCGCAACGGCATCGTCAGGAACTCGCACATATACGACACCGGCAACGACGGCCGGGGCATGGGCGAGGGCGTCTACGTCGGCTCGGCCGGCGGCACGTCCGACCGCAGCGACAACGCGCAGATCCTCGGCAACGTCATCGGCCCGAACGTCGGCGGCGAGGCCGTGGACATCAAGGAGGGGACGACCGGGGCGAGGATCATCGGCAACACCTTCGACGGGCGGGGCCTGACCGGGGCCAACTTCGACGACTCCTGGGTCGACGTGAAGGGCAACGGCGTGCTCGTCGAGAACAACACGGGGAAGAACACGACCAACAACGGCTTCGAGACGCACACGCAGCAGAGCGGCTGGGGCTGCGGGACGGTCTTCCGCGGCAACCGCTCCGACCTGACCGGCGCGACGGGCGCGAAGCAACTCGCCGTGTACGTCACCAACCAGACCGCGACCTGCCCGACCACCGTCCACGCGGACAACACGGTCACCGGGGGCAGGGGGCTGACGAACATCACCGTCACACCCTGACCCGGCACCCGCGCGGGACCGTCGCGATCCCCTCTGCCGAAACGGCACGAGGCCCGCTCCCCGAAGGAAGCGGGCCTCGCGTCAGCTGCTGTGACAGCCCGGGGTCAGAGCGTCAGCTCTGGCCGCCGGCCAGCTTCTCGCGCAGAGCGGCGAGCGCCTCGTCCGACGCCAGGGCGCCGGAGTTGTCGTCGGACTCCGAGGAGTACGAACCGCCACCGGCGGGCGCGGCGGCCGGAGCGGCGGTGCCACCCTCGGCAGCAGCGGCCTCGTCGGCCTCACGGGACTTGATGACCTGGGCCTGGTGCTGCTCGAAGCGCTGCTGCGCCTCGGCGTACTGCGTCTCCCACGCCTCACGCTGGGTCTCGAAGCCCTCGAGCCAGTCGTTGGTCTCCGGGTCGAAGCCCTCGGGGTAGATGTAGTTGCCCTGGTCGTCGTAGGACGCGGCCATGCCGTACAGGGTCGGGTCGAACTCGACCGAGGCCGGGTCGGCACCGAAGGACTCGTTGGCCTGCTTCAGCGAGAGGCTGATGCGGCGGCGCTCGAGGTCGATGTCGATGACCTTGACGAAGATCTCGTCGTTGACCTGGACGACCTGCTCCGGGATCTCCACGTGGCGCTCGGCCAGCTCGGAGATGTGGACCAGACCCTCGATGCCCTCGTCCACACGGACGAACGCACCGAACGGAACCAGCTTGGTGACCTTACCCGGGACGACCTGGCCGATCTGGTGGGTCCGGGCGAACTGCTGCCACGGGTCCTCCTGCGTCGCCTTCAGCGACAGGGAGACACGCTCGCGGTCCATGTCCACGTCGAGAACCTCGACGGTGACCTCCTGGCCGACCTCGACAACCTCGGACGGGTGGTCGATGTGCTTCCAGGACAGCTCGGAGACGTGCACGAGACCGTCGACGCCACCCAGGTCCACGAAGGCACCGAAGTTGACGATCGAGGAGACGACGCCGGAACGGACCTGACCCTTCTGCAGGGTGGTGAGGAACGTCTGGCGGACCTCGGACTGGGTCTGCTCCAGCCAGGCACGGCGGGACAGTACCACGTTGTTGCGGTTCTTGTCCAGCTCGATGATCTTCGCCTCGAGCTCCTTGCCCACGTAGGGCTGGAGGTCGCGGACACGGCGCATCTCGACGAGGGAGGCCGGCAGGAAGCCACGGAGGCCGATGTCGAGGATGAGACCACCCTTGACGACCTCGATGACGGTACCGGTGACGATGCCGTCCTCTTCCTTGATCTTCTCGATGGTGCCCCAGGCACGCTCGTACTGGGCGCGCTTCTTCGAGAGGATCAGGCGGCCTTCCTTGTCCTCCTTCTGGAGAACAAGGGCCTCGATCTCGTCGCCGACCTTGACGACCTCGTTCGGGTCGACGTCATGCTTGATCGAGAGCTCACGGCTCGGGATGACACCTTCGGTCTTGTAACCGATGTCGAGCAGGACCTCGTCCCGGTCGACCTTCACGATGACGCCGTCGACGATGTCGCCGTCGTTGAAGTACTTGATCGTCTCGTCGATCGCGGCGAGGAAGGCTTCCTCGTTACCGATGTCGTTGACCGCAACCTGCGGGGTGGTGGCGGTGGTCTCGGTGCTGCTCGTCATGTGGGAAAGGGCTCCGGTGCGGACATTGAAGTCGTAGGTACTGCTACGCCGAGAGCCCGTATCGCAGCTGCAGAAGCCGGACAGCTTAGGAAACGCCTTCCGGGAGAACCCGGGGCGCCTCGTGAACCGAGGGATACATACAGATGCGAGCGCGGCCTGCTCCGTCTGAGGCGCGCAGGCCCGCAGCGCAACTTGTAGCATACGGGGGCAGCCGGGCACGGTCAATGCGCGAAGCCGCCCACCCGGGGTTGAACTCCGCATACCCGGCACAACTAATGTTCGCCGAGGCCACGATGGCCCCGTCCGAGCCGTCCCACGGCGCGGGGTACGCAAACTACAACGACGGTGACCATGAGCCAAGATTTTGAACCGGAAGCGACCCGCCGTGACGCCGGGGACGCGGAGAGCAGCCGGGCGAACCGCGGCTGGTGGGACCGGAACGCGGACGAGTACCAGCAGGACCACGGCGGCTTCCTCGGGGACGACCGGTTCGTGTGGGGCCCCGAGGGTCTCGACGAGAGGGAGGCCGCGCTGCTCGGGCCGGCGTCCTCACTGAAGGGGCTCCGCGTCCTGGAGATCGGCGCGGGCGCGGCGCAGTGCTCGCGCTGGCTCGCCGCGCAGGGCGCGACCCCGGTGGCCCTCGACCTCTCGCACCGGCAGCTCCAGCACGCGCTGCGCATCGGCGGGGACGTCCCGCTCGTGGAGGCGGACGCGACGACGCTGCCCTTCCGGGACGGGTCGTTCGACCTCGCCTGCTCCGCGTACGGCGCGGTGCCGTTCGTCGCCGACCCGGTCCGGGTGTTCCGCGAGGTGCGGCGGGTGCTGCGGCCCGGCGGGCGGTGGGTCTTCTCGGTGACCCATCCGATCCGGTGGGCCTTTCCCGACGAGCCCGGCCCCGAGGGCCTGTCCGTCTCCGCCTCCTACTTCGACCGGACTCCCTACGTCGAGCAGGACGATGCGGGCCGGGCGGTCTACGTCGAGCACCACCGCACCCTGGGCGACCGGGTCCGGGACGTGGTGGCGGGCGGCTTCCGGCTGGTGGACCTGGTCGAGCCGGAGTGGCCCGCGTGGAACGGGCAGGAGTGGGGCGGCTGGTCGCCGCTGCGCGGAAACCTGATCCCTGGCACGGCGATCTTCGTCTGCGAGCGCGACGAGTCCTCTTCTCTCTGAGACGGCCCGCTGCTCGCCGAGACGGGCCGCGCTCCCCGGCCTCTCCGGGGCTTCGGCCCCTCCCCACTGCCACTCCGAGGCCGCCACCCCTCCCTTCCGCTCCGGGGCAGCTGCCTCTCCCTTCCTTCCGGGGCCGCTGCCAGCTCCTCGACCTCGCGGCCTCTCTCCGTCCTCCGATCCCCCCTCCTCCGTTCCTCCGTGAGACGGCCGTCCTCTGTGCGGCTGCCTCCCGCGGCAGGGCGGCGCGAGCGCAGGGGCGGCCCGGCGGTTCCTGCCTCGCTCACCAGCCGCCGGGTCGCCATCTGCGGTCCTACGAAACGATGAACGCTCGCGCCTGTGGACGGGCCGGAGACGACGTGGCCCGGACCGTACGAGACTGAGGCCGTGATCCGAACCGACGCTCTCGACCGTCTCCCCGTCCGTCACGCCGTCCCCGGACTGCTGTCCGCGCTCGGCGACCGCGGTGCGGCCGTCCTCCACGCCCCGCCCGGCACCGGCAAGACCACCCTGGTGCCGCTGGCCCTGGCCGGGCTCATAGGACAGGGGCACCGGCGGCGCGTGCTGGTCGCGGAGCCCCGTCGGATGGCGGTCCGCGCGGCCGCGCGACGGATGGCATGGCTGCTCGGCCAGGAGGTCGGTGACGAGATCGGCTTCACCGTGCGCGGGGAGCGAAGAGCGGGCCCGCGCACCCGCGTCGAGGTGGTGACGACGGGCGTCCTTCTCCAGCGGCTCCAGCGCGACCCCGAGCTGCCCGGAGTGGACACCGTCCTGCTCGACGAGTGCCATGAGCGGCACCTCGACGCCGACACGGCCCTTGCGTTCCTGATGGACGTCCGGTCCGCGCTGCGCCCGGAGCTCCACCTGGTGGCGGCCTCGGCGACGACCGACGCCGAGGCCTGGGCCGGCCTGCTCTCCGGCCCCGACGACGGCCGACCGGTCCCCGTCGTCCGCAGCGAGGGCCAGGGGCACGGGGCCGAGGTGCACCACGCACCGCCGCCGGCCGGTGTCCGGCCCGCCCACGGCACCTGGGTCGATCCGCAGCTGCTGCGGCACGTGGCGGCGACGGTCAGGCTGGCGCTCGCCCGGCACGACGGCGACGTGCTCTGCTTCCTGCCCGGCACCGGCGAGATCGCGCGGACCGCCGGCATGCTGACGGGGGTGGAGGCGGAGGTCCTGCAACTGCACGGCCGGGCGCCTGCGGCCGTGCAGGAGGCGGTGCTGCGCGGCGGTGGCGGCAGGCGGGTCGTGCTCGCGACGTCGGTCGCCGAGTCGAGCCTGACGGTGCCCGGCGTGCGGGTGGTCGTCGACTCCGGCCTGGCGCGGGAGCCGAGGATCGACCACGCCCGGGGGCTGGGCTCGCTGGCCACGGTACCCGTCTCCGCGGCGGCAGCCGCCCAGCGGGCCGGCCGGGCGGGCCGGGAGGCCTACGGCACGGTGTACCGCTGCTGGCAGGCGGCCGACGACGCGCGGCGCGCCGCCTACCCGTCCCCCGAGATCGCGATCGCCGATCTGACGTCCTTCGCCCTGCGCGCGGCGTGCTGGGGCGACCCGGGCGCTTCCGGGCTCGCGCTGCCGGACGCGCCGCCGCCGGGCGCGATGGCGGCCGCCCGTTCGGTGCTGACCGCGATCGGCGCCGTCGACGGCGCCGGACGGGCCACACCCCGCGGGGAGCGGATGGCCCGGATCGGTGTGCACCCCCGCCTGGCCAGGGCGTTGCTGGACGCGGCGCCGCGGCTGGGGGCCCGGCGCACGTCGGAGCTCGTCGCCCTCCTCGGCGAGGAGCCCCCGCGCGAGTACGGCGACGATCTCGCGGCGGCCTGGCGCGCGGCACGGCGCGGTGGCGACGCGTACAGCGCGCGCTGGGGGGCGGAGACCCGGCGCCTGGCGTCGGCCCTGTCCGGTGGGAACGACGCGTCGGCCGCGGCCCGGGGGACCGGGCGCCGCGAGCCGGGCAGGGACGGGGGCGCGGCGGGCGCCGGGAGCAGTGGCGGCGCGGCGGCTGTCGGGGACGACGCCGCGGCGGGGCTGGTGGCCGCGCTCGCCTTCCCGGAGCGGGTGGCACGGGCGCGGGGCGAGGGGTCGTTCCTGATGGTGTCCGGCACCGGAGCGGAGCTCGGTGACGCGTCGGCGCTGCGGGGCGTCCCCTGGCTGGCGGTGGCCGTCGCGGACCGGCCGGCGAGCGCGGCCTCGGCCCGGGTGCGGCTGGCTGCGGCCGTGGACGAGGAGACCGCCCGCGCGGCCGCGGGGCATCTGCGGACCGAGGCGGAGGAGGTCCACTGGGAGGACGGTGACGTCGTCGCCCGGCGGGTGGAACGGCTGGGTGCCGTCGAGCTTGCCGCACGGCCCCTGCGGGGCGCGGATCCGGAGCTCGTCCGGCTGGCGCTGCTGGAGGGGCTGCGGCGCGAGGGGCCGGAACTGCTGCTGTGGACGCGCGAGGCCCGAGGGCTGCGCGACAGGCTGGCGTTCCTGCACCGGGTGGTGGGGGCGCCATGGCCCGATGTGTCGGACGGTGCGCTGCTGGAGCGGGCGGATGACTGGCTGGAGCCCGAGCTGTCAAGGGCGAGGCGCCGTGCCGACCTCGGCAGGGTGTCCGCGGGCGAGGCGCTCCGGCGGTTGCTGCCCTGGGCCACCGGTGAGGCGGCCCGGCTGGACGAGCTGGCTCCGGAGCGGATCGAGGTGCCGAGCGGGTCCCGGGTCCGTGTGGAGTACGGCGGGGAGCAGCCGGTCCTCGCCGTGAAGGTGCAGGAGCTGTTCGGACTGCGGGAGACCCCTCGTGTCGCGGGCACGCCGGTCCTGGTGCACCTCCTCTCCCCCGCCGGGCGACCCGCGGCGGTCACGGCCGACCTGGCATCGTTCTGGCGCGACGGTTACCGGGCGGTGCGTGCCGAACTGCGGGGGCGTTATCCGCGCCACCCGTGGCCGGAGGACCCTTCGACGGCCGAACCGACCCGGCACACCAAGGCGCGGCAGAGCAGGCTGTCGGCCGAGAGCTGACGCCGCATCACGCGCCCGTGGGCGCACCGGCGGGGCGCGTCCGCCGGTGCCGCGGAGTCCGCGAATGCCCCGGCGGCGGGGCAGTGCGGCCGGGGAGGAACCACGGCTCGCGGACGGGGCCCGCACGGGGGCGCGGGACGCACGAGGGGAGCCCGGGACGGCGACCGCCCCTCGGCCGGGGGCGCGAGGGGCGGTCGGCGGATGCCGAGCTGACGGTCAGCCGGTGGACGACGGCGACGGGGAGGGGGACGGGCTGGGCGCCACCGGCGCCTCGACGGTCAGTTCGACGTCGAGGGAGGCGCCGCCCGGCGTGGTGAGACGCAGGAGGAACGAGCCCGTCGCGTCGCCCGCCTGGAGCTCGGGGAGCTCCAGCAGCCCGCCGGTGCCGGTCCGCAGGGTGAGGGTGCGGACGGCTCCGTCGGTGCCCTCGAACCAGGGGCCCGTGCCTTCCGCCGGCTGCTTGTCCGCGGTCAGGACGGTGACGGTCACGTCGGCGCCGGGAGCGGCGACTCCCTTGCAGGTGGCCGCGACGGTGAGACGTTCGGCGAACGCGGTGCCGGGAGCGGCGGTGAACGCCGTGTCGTCGGTCCGCTTCAGCAGGTCGGCGACGCGCTGGGTCACCGTGGCGACGAGGTCGACGGGGGCGAGGGTGCGGCCCTCGACGGTGGCGCGGACGGTGAAGGTGCCGGTCTTCTCCCCCGCGCGCAGGGCGGGGGAGGTCACCGTGCCGTCGGCGCCGGTGAGGAGGACGACGCTGCTCTTCCCGCCGGGGAAGCGGCTGTCGGTGTCGCCGATGACGGTGAAGCGGACGGCCTGGCGGGCGACGGCCTCACCGGCGGTGTTCTTCACCTTGACGGTGGCACGGGCCGTGAACTCCTCGCCCGCGGTGGCCGTCAGCCGTCCGGTGCCGTCGTTCTCGATCCCGGAGACGCGCGGCGGGACGCTGGGCGGCGTGGCCTCGCCGGAGCCGTCGCCCGGCGTGGACGGCGGAGGCGTGGACGGGCCGGGGGTGCTTCCCCCGCCCGGGTTGCCCGGAGTCGGCGTGGGCGAGGGGGTCGGGCTGGGGCTGGGGACCGCGCCGGGTACGGAGCCCGCGCTGTCGGGTCCGTTGCCGACGGGCAGCACACCGGTGCCGTCGGGGACCTCGTGGGTGCCGCGCTTGTAGTACTCGAACCAGGAGAGGACGGTGCGCAGGTATTCCCGCGAGTGGTTGTAGCCGAGGATCGCCTTGTCCAGGTCCTCCTGCACGGTGAGGTCCCGGCCGCCGTGGCAGAGGTAGCGGCCCGCGGCGAGGGCCGCGTCGTAGATGTTGTTGGGGTCCTTGCGGCCGTCGCCGTTGGCGTCCTGGCCCCAGGTCTGCCAGGTCGAGGGGATGAACTGCATGGGTCCGACGGCCCGGTCGTGCACGGTGTCGCCGTCGTAGGCGCCCTTGTCCGTGTCGGAGATGTTCGCGAAGCCGACGCCGTTGAGGACGGGGCCGAGGATCGGCGTGAGCGTGGTGCCGTTGGCGTCCACCCGGCCGCCACGGGCCTGCCCGGACTCCACCTTGCCGATGGCCGCGAGGAGTTGCCACGGCAGGCGGCACTCCGGGTCGCTCTCGGCGAGGCTCCGCTCGGCCTGCTTGTAGGCGGCGAGGACGGTGGCGGGTATGCCCGCCTCACCGGCTCCGGTGACCGGCGTGCCCACCGCGGCGCCGGCGTTGTCCGGCGTGTTCAGCGGCGGAAGGTCCGTGTAGTACGGGGAGTTGCCGGTGACCGGCGTGCCGGACGACGGGGGTGTGTCGGTCGCCTCCAGGCTGCCGCCGGAGGGCGCCGGGGCGGCTCCGGGAGCCTGGGACGCGGAGAGTGCGGCCACCGCGAGCGCGGCCACGGCGGTGGTTGCCGCTCCCTTGTAGAGCCGGCGGCCGATGTGCGCTGCCATACGTCTGGACCCTCCCCGGTCGGCGGCGTGGACGCGCTCCCCAGGGCGCGGTCTCACGTGACCCTAGTGCAACTCGGGGCGCCGGAACACCGGTCCCTGACCGGTGTTCACCGGTTCGCCACCTATGAGTCCGTCCGGATTGCGGAAGCGGAAGGCCTCCCGTGTGTCGCGCATACTGGACGCGCCGACCGCGTCGATCGTCACAGGGGGCCCGCCGGGATGCCGTTCACTCTCAGCCATGCGGCGGCGGTGCTGCCCGGCGTCCGCAGGGACGGGACCGCCCGCGGACCACTGCTGGCCTCGGCGCTCGTCCTCGGCTCGCTCGCGCCCGACATGACGTACTTCGCGGCGAGTTTCGTGCCGGGGGCGATGGAGTTCGGGGCCGTGACCCATGGCCCGGTGGGCGTCCTCACCGTGGACGTGGCCGTGACCGCACTGCTGGTCGCGCTCTGGCTGCTGGTGCGTGACCCGGTGGTGGCGCTGCTGCCGCGCGGCTGGCGGGGTCGGGTCCACTCGGTCCTGCGGGGCCGGGCGTGGAGCACGCGCCCGCTGCCGGCCGTGCTGTTCTGGTTCTGGGTGTCGGCGGTGCTGGGCGCGACGACCCATGTGGTGTGGGACGCCTTCACCCACGTCGGCCGGTGGGGCGTGCGGCTGCTGCCCGTGCTGGACGAGACCCTCGCCGGCTTCCCGCTCTACACGTTGACGCAGTACGGCAGTTCGGCCGTGGCGCTGGTGGCCCTGGTGTGGTTCGCGGCCTCGGCGCTGCGGCGGGCCGAGCCGTCCGCGGCCCCGTCGCTGCCGGTGCTCGGCCGGGGTGCCCGGCGTGCGGCGTGGGCCCTGATCGCGCTGTGCGTCCTCGGCGGCACCCTCCACCGCTGCCTTCGCTGGTACCAGTACTGGGGCGCGGTCGAGACGCCTCTCGACATCATCCCCACGGCCTGCTTCGGTGCGGGCGCCGGCCTCGCGGCGGGGCTGGTGCTGTACGCGGCTGTGGTGCGGCTCGGGGCGGGGGCCGCGCAGCCCCCGCCCGTGCCGGACGCTCAGTGCGCGGCGGACTCCCAGTCCGGGCCCACGCCCACGGAGACGTCGAGCGGAGCCCGCAGCGCGACGGCGGACGACATCTCCTGACGGACCAGGGCCTCGACCTGCTCGCGCTCGCCCGGGGACACCTCCAGGACGATTTCGTCGTGGACCTGGAGCAGCAGACGCGAGTGCAGCTTCGCCTCCGTCAGCGCCCGGTCCACCTGGAGCATGGCGACCTTGACGATGTCGGCGGCGGTGCCCTGGATGGGGGCGTTCAGCGCCATCCGCTCGGCGGCCTCCCGGCGCTGCCGGTTGTCGCTGTTGAGATCGGGCAGATAGCGGCGGCGGCCGAGCATCGTGGCCGTGTACCCCGTGGCCCGGGCCTCCTCGACCACGCGGTGCAGATAGTCGCGCACCCCGCCGAACCGCTCGAAGTAGGTGTCCATCAGCACACGCGCCTCGGCCGGCTCGATGCTCAGCTGCTGGGAGAGGCCGAAGGCGGAGAGCCCGTACGCGAGCCCGTAGGACATGGCCTTGATCTTGCGGCGCATCTCCGCGTCGACCGCGGTCCGCTCCACGGCGAACACCTGGGAGGCGACGGTGGTGTGGAGGTCCTCGCCGGAGGTGAAGGCCTCGATCAGCCCCTCGTCCTCCGACAGATGGGCCATGACGCGCAGCTCGATCTGGCTGTAGTCGGCGGTCATCAGCGACTCGAAGCCCTCGCCGACGACGAAGCCGCGCCGGATCGCCCGGCCCTCGTCCGTGCGGACCGGCACGTTCTGCAGGTTGGGGTCGGTCGAGGAGAGGCGGCCCGTCGCGGCGACGGTCTGGCTGAACGTGGTGTGGATCCGGCCGTCGGCCGCGATCGTCTTGACGAGCCCTTCGACCGTGGAGCGCAGCCGCGCCTGCTCCCGGTGGCGCAGCATGATGACGGGCAGCTCGTGGTCCGTCTGGCCGGCCAGCCAGGCGAGGGCGTCGGCGTCCGTGGTCCAGCCGGTCTTCGTCTTCTTCGTCTTGGGCAGGTTGAGCTCGCCGAAGAAGACCTCCTGGAGCTGCTTGGGCGAGCCGAGGTTGAACTCGTGGCCCACCGCGGCATGCGCCTCCTTGACCGCCTGCTGCACGGCACCCGCGAACTGCTGCTCCATCGCCTCCAGATGACCGCGGTCGGCCGCGATGCCGTGCCGCTCCATCCGGGCGAGGAGCAGCGAGGTGGGCAGTTCCACCTCGTGCAGCAGCTCGGTCGCACCGACCTCGGTGAGCTTCTCCCCGAAGGCGGTCCCGAGGTCGAGCACGGCACGGGCCTGCGCCATCAGCGCGTCGGCCTCCGCGTCCTCGTCGGCGCCGAAGGCGAGCTGGCCGTCGGCCGCCGCCGGCGCCAGCTCGCGGTGCAGGTACTCGACCGACAGGGCGTCCAGCGCGAACGACCGGCGGCCGGGCTTGACCAGGTACGCGGCGAGCGCCGTGTCCATGGTGATCCCGTCGATCCGCCAGCCGTGCTCGGGGAACACCCGCAGGGCGTCCTTGGCGTTGTGCATGATCTTGGGGCGGGCCGGGTCGGCGATCCACTCGGCGAAGGCCCGCTCGTCGTCCTCGCCGATCTGCGTGGTGTCGAACCAGGCGGCCTTGCCGTCCGCTCCGGCGAGCGCGATCTCGCTGACGTTGCCCACGCCCAGTGCCCAGCTCGCGACCGTGGCGACACCGAGCGGCTGACCGCCGTGCCGCTCCAGCCAGGGGCCGAGCTCACCGGCGGCGATCACGCTGCCGTCGAGCTCGACTCCGGCGGCCGGCGGCGGCGCCTCCTCCTCCGCGGCGCCCGGGTCCACGGCGAGCAGCCGCTCGCGCAGGCTCGGGTTGCGGATCTCCAGGACCTCCAGGAAGCCCTTGAGCGCGGTGCGGTCGTAGGGGGCACGCTCCAGGTCGGCGACGGCCTTCGGCAACTCCACGTCGCGCACCAGCTCGGTGAGGTGCCGGTTGAGCTTGACCGACTCGAGATGGTCGCGCAGCGCCTGGCCGACCTTGCCCTTCACCTCGTCGGCGCGCTCCACCAGCTCGGCGAACGAGCCGAACTGGGCGATCCACTTCGTGGCCGTCTTCTCTCCGACGCCGGGGATGCCGGGCAGGTTGTCCGACGGGTCGCCGCGCAGGGCGGCGAAGTCCGGGTACTGCTGGGGGGTGAGCCCGTACTTCTCCTCGACCTTGGCCGGGGTGAAACGGGTCAGCTCGGAGACGCCCTTCGTCGGGTAGAGCACCGTGGTGTGCTCGCTGACCAGCTGGAAGGAGTCCCGGTCGCCGGTGACGATCAGCACCTCGAAGCCGGCCGCCTCCGCCTGGGTGGCCAGCGTGGCGATGATGTCGTCGGCCTCGAAGCCGTCGACCGCGAAACGGACCGCGTTCATCGTGTCCAGGAGCTCGCCGATCAGCTCGACCTGGCCCTTGAACTCGTCCGGGGTCTTGGAACGGTTCGCCTTGTACTCGGGGAAGTCCGCGGAACGCCACGTCTTGCGCGAGACGTCGAAGGCCACCGCGAAATGCGTGGGCGCCTCGTCGCGCAGCGTGTTCGCCAGCATCGAGGCGAAGCCGTAGACGGCGTTGGTCGTCTGGCCGCTCGCCGAGGTGAAATTCTCCGCGGGCAGGGCGAAGAACGCCCGGTACGCCAGGGAATGCCCGTCCATGAGGAGCAGGCGCGGTCGGTTGTCCGTCGTCTTCTTCGATGCCGTCTCAGCCACGGTCCCGATCCTGCCACGTACCGCCGACAATCCCGACCGGCCGACCGGGCCCGGGACGCTGTCGGCGGCCCGTGACAAGATCTGAGGTGTACAGCGAAGACGCCCGCTCGAAGGAGAGCGCGATGCCCAGCAAGCCGCCCGCAGGCGACCCCGTCCAGGACGCGCCGCAGGTCGCGGCCCCCCAGCACGCGGCCGCCGGGCTGACCGCCATCGCCCACACGCTGCGCATGGCCCAGCAGCAGATGGGCGTCGCCCGCACCGCCCGCACCCTGCTCAAGGTCAACCAGAAGGACGGCTTCGACTGCCCCGGCTGCGCCTGGCCCGAGGGCGACAAGCGCCACCTGGCCGAGTTCTGCGAGAACGGCGCGAAGGCCGTCGCCGAGGAGGCCACGGTGCGCCGGGTCACCCCCGAGTTCTTCGCCGCGCACCCCGTGTCCGACCTCGCGGACCGCAGCGGCTACTGGCTCGGTCAGCAGGGTCGCATCACCCGTCCCGCGTACCTCGCCGAGGGCGCCACCCACTACGAGCCGGTGACCTGGGAGAAGGCGTTCGCGATCATCGCCGAGGAACTGGGCGCCCTCGACTCCCCCGACGAGGCCCTCTTCTACACCTCCGGACGCACCAGCAACGAGGCCGCGTTCCTGCTCCAGCTCTTCGCCCGCGAGTTCGGCACCAACAATCTGCCCGACTGCTCCAACATGTGCCACGAGTCCTCGGGTTCGGCGCTCACCGAGACCATCGGCGTCGGCAAGGGCAGCGTCTCCCTGGAGGACCTCCACCGGGCCGACCTGATCATCGTCGCCGGGCAGAACCCGGGCACCAACCACCCGCGGATGCTGACCGCGCTGGAGCAGGCCAAGGCCTCCGGAGCGAAGATCATCTCGGTCAACCCGCTCCCCGAGGCCGGCCTGGAGCGTTTCAAGAACCCCCAGCACGTCACCGGCCTGGTCAAGGGCGTCTCGCTGACCGATCTGTTCCTCCAGGTCCGCATCGGCGGCGACCAGGCCCTCTTCCGCCTGCTGAACAAACTGGTCCTCGCGTCCGAGGGGGCCGTCGACGAACGGTTCGTCGCCGAGCACACCCACGGCTTCGAGGAGTTCGCCGAGGCCGCCCGGACCGCCGACTGGGACGAGACGCTCGCCGCCACCGGCCTCACCCGCGGCGAGATCGAGCAGGCACTCGCCATGGTCCTCGCCTCCGAGCGCACCATCGTCTGCTGGGCGATGGGCCTCACCCAGCACAAGCACTCCGTGGCCACCATCCGCGAAGTGGTCAACTTCCTCCTGCTCCGGGGCAACATCGGCCGCCCCGGCGCAGGCGTCTGCCCGGTGCGCGGCCACTCCAACGTGCAGGGCGACCGCACCATGGGCATCTTCGAACGCCCCTCGGCCGCGTTCCTCGACGCCCTCGAAGCCGAGTTCGGCTTCGCCCCGCCGCGCCACCACGGGCTCGACGTGGTCCGCTCCATCGAGGCGCTCCGCGACGGGAGGGCGAAGGTGTTCTTCGCCATGGGCGGCAACTTCGTGGCCGCCACCCCCGACACCGGCGTCACCGAGGCCGCCGTGCGGCGCGCCCGCCTGACGGTTCACGTGTCGACGAAGCTCAACCGCTCGCACGCCGTCACCGGCCGCCGCGCCCTGATCCTGCCCACCCTCGGCCGCACCGACAAGGACGTCCAGGCCGGCGGCCGGCAGGTCGTGACGGTCGAGGACTCGATGGGCATGGTCCACGCCTCCCGCGGCAACCTCGCCCCGGCCGGCCCCCACCTGCTCTCCGAGCCCGCCATCGTGGCCCGGATGGCCCGCGCCGTCCTCGGCCCCGCCTCCCGCACACCCTGGGAGGAGTTCGAGAAGGACTACGGCACCATCCGCGACCGCATCGCCCGGGTCGTGCCCGGCTTCGAGGACTTCAACGCGCGGATCGCCCGGCCCGGCGGCTTCGCCCTCCCGCACGCCCCCCGCGACGAGCGCCGCTTCCCCACCGCCACCGGCAAGGCGAACTTCACCGCCGCACCCGTCGAGTACCCGCGGGTCCCCGCCGGCCGGCTGCTGCTCCAGACCCTGCGCTCCCACGACCAGTACAACACCACGATCTACGGCCTGGACGACCGCTACCGCGGCATCAAGGGCGGCCGGCGGGTCGTGCTCGTCCACCCCGACGACGCCCGCGAGCTCGGCCTCGCCGACGGCGCCTACGCCGACCTCGTCGGCGAGTGGAAGGACGGTGTGGAGCGCCGGGCCCCCGGCTTCCGGGTCGTCCACTACCCCACGGCCCGCGGCTGCGCCGCCGCCTACTACCCGGAGACGAACGTCCTGGTGCCGCTGGACTCCACCGCGGACACCAGCAACACCCCCGCCAGCAAGTCCGTCGTCGTCCGTCTGGAACAATCGCCGTCCGCCTAAGCGTTCGCTCAGGCAGTAGGGACATCGACGTTCGACGATCGGAGCCGGCCCCATGGGCGAGCAGACCACCGTGCAGTTCCCGCAGGAAGTCATCGACCAGTACGCCCAGCTCGGGGTGGACCTGCCCGCCCTCTTCTCCGCCGGAGACCTCGGCGAGCGCATGGGCGTCCAGATCGTCGAGGCATCCGCGGACCGCGTCGTCGGCACCATGCCCGTCAAGGGCAACACCCAGCCCTACGGCCTCCTGCACGGCGGAGCCTCCGCCGTGCTCGCCGAGACCCTGGGCTCCGTCGGCTCCATGCTGCACGGCGGCCCCTCCAAGATCGCCGTCGGCGTCGACCTCAACTGCACCCACCACCGCGGCGCCCGCGACGGCCTCGTCACCGGCGTCGCCACCCCCGTCCACCGAGGCCGCTCCACCGCCACCTACGAGATCGTGATCTCCGACGACCAGGACCGGCGCGTGTGCACCGCCCGCCTCACCTGCCTCCTCCGCGACGCCCAGGGCTGACCCGCCCCGCCGCGCACACGGCGAAGGGCCGGAAGACCGAGGTCCCCTGGCCCGCGCACACGGCGAAGGGCCAGGAGACCGAGATCCCCTGGCCCTTCCCGTCATCCACCCGCAGCCGTCTAGGCGGCGCCCTCACCGAGGTACGCAGCACGGATCCGCGTGTCGGACAGCAGCTCGGACGCCGGACCCGACATCGCCACCGCGCCCGTCTCCAGGACGTAGCCGCGGTCGGCCAGACCCAGGGCCTGCGTCGCGTTCTGCTCCACCAGCAGCACCGTCGTGCCCTGCTTGTTGATCTCCTCGATGATCTCGAAGATCTGCTGCACGATCAGCGGCGCCAGACCCATCGACGGCTCGTCCAGCAGCAGCAGCTCCGGCCGGCCCATCAGCGCACGGCCGATGGCCAGCATCTGCTGCTCACCGCCCGACAGCGTGCCCGCCAGCTGCGAACGCCGCTCCGCCAGACGCGGGAACAGCGTGAACGCACGGTCCAGATCGGCGGAGTCCACCGAGTTGAACTTGTACGCGCCCATCTCCAGGTTCTCGCGCACCGTCATCGTCGCGAAGACACGGCGCCCCTCGGGCACATGCCCGATGCCGAACTGCACCAGCTCGTGCGACTTGATGCCGTCGATGCGCTCACCGCGGTACAGCACCTCGCCCTCACGCGGCTGGAGCATGCCCGAAATGGTGCGCAGCGTCGTCGTCTTCCCCGCGCCGTTACCGCCCAGCAGAGCGACGATCTCGCCCTTGCGCACGGTCAGATCGATGCCCTTGATGGCCTCGATGGCACCGTAGAAGACGTGCATGCCCTTGAGTTCGAGGAGGATCTCCTCCGCAGAACCGCCGGTGCCGGCGTCCTTCTGCAGCTCGGTCGTGGTGCTCACTTGCCGCTCTCCTCGTCCGGCGAAGCGCCGTCCGCCGCCTGATCCGTCGTCGCCCCGGACGGCGCCGCCTCACCCGAGGCGTCCTCGTCCGGCGCGTCCTCGTCCGACGCCGCGCCACCGGAGACGTCCGCGTCCGCGGCCACGGGCTCCGCAGCCACCGGCACGGCCACGTCGTTCTCCTCCGACA
This sequence comes from Streptomyces sp. T39, assembly GCF_008042045.1. Lineage (GTDB taxonomy): Bacteria > Actinomycetota > Actinomycetes > Streptomycetales > Streptomycetaceae > Streptomyces. The sequence goes on along the minus strand of NZ_RDBP01000037.1, from coordinate 350,385 downwards.
CACGCTGCTCGGCGATCACGGCCTGCACCACCTCGGCGTCCTCCGGCGACGCACCCAGGTACGCCTCGATGACCGCCGGATGCTGCTGCACCTCACTCGGCGACCCCTCGGCGATCCGCTTGCCGAAGTTCAGCACCATCACCCGGTCCGCCACCGACATCACCAGACGCATGTCGTGCTCGATCAGCAGCACGCTCACACCCAGCTCGGTGTTGATCCGGCGGATCAGCTGCTCCAGCTCCAGCTTCTCCGTCGGGTTCGTACCGGCCGCCGGCTCGTCCAGCAGCAGCACCTGCGGATCCGTCGCCAGCGCCCGCGCGATCTCCAGACTGCGCTGATCACCGTAGGACAGGCTGCCCGCGATCTCGTTGAGCTTGCTCTCCAGCCCCACGAACCGCAGCAGCCGGTGCGCCCGCTCGTCACTGAGCCGCTCCGCCTTACGGGCGTTCGGCAGACCCAGCATGATCGACACCGGACCGGCCTTCAGCCGGGTCTCCGCCGCGATCTTCACGTTCTCCAGCGCCGTCAGCGCCGAGAACAGCCGGATGTTCTGGAACGTACGCGCCAGACCCACCCGGTTGACGATGTGCGGCTTGCTGCCGAGCAGGGACTTCTGGTCCCCGTCCTTGGAGCGGAAGAGAATCTTCCCCTCCTGCGGGGTGTACGCCCCGGTGAGCGAGTTGAACAGCGAGGTCTTGCCCGCACCGTTCGGCCCGATCACCGCGAGGACCTCACCACGCCGCATCCGGACGTCGACCTTGTCCAGCACGGTCAGACCACCGAACCGCAGCGTCAGCTCCGACGCCTGCAGCACCAGGTCCGCACCGGCGTCCGCGGGCCCGGCGCCCGCCGTCGCTTCGTTCTTCACGTCGGTGCCCATCAGATCCTGCCTCCCGCCGGCTCGGTCATCGCGTCAGCGTCACCGATGCCTTCCTCAGCCATCTTCAGCTCACGCTGCCTGCGGCGGGACGGCCAGACGCCCTGCGGCCGGTAGATCATCATGACCACCAGCAGCGCGCCCAGGTACATGTAACGGTCGGACGGGTCCACCCAGTCCTTCAGCGCCTCCGGCAGCCACACCAGCAGCGCCGTACCGATCAGCACACCCGGGATCGAGCCCATGCCACCGAAGATGACGTACGCCAGGATCAGGATGGACTGCAGCAGCGGGAAGACCTCGGGGTTGATGTACCCGTACTTGCTGGTGAAGATCACACCCGCGACACCGGACGTCGACGCGCCGATCGCGAACGCCATCAGCTTGAAGCGGACCGTGTCCACACCGTTGGCCGCCGCCGCGATCTCGTCCTCGCGGATCGCCGTCCACGCACGGCCCACCCTGGAGTGCTCCAGCCGCGCGAACAGGAAGATCACCAGCACGATGAAGAAGACCAGCAGATACCAGTACGGCAGCGGCTTGATCGACCACTTGTACTCGATACCCGCGAAGTCGATCGAGAAGTCCGGGATCAGACGCGCACCCTGCGGGCCGCCCGTCAGTCCGTCGGCGTTCTTCGCGACCAGGTAGATGATCTCGTGGAAACCGAGGGTCACGATCGCCAGATAGTCGCCCCGCAGCCGCAGCGTCGGAGCACCCAGCAGCAGACCACAGATCAGACAGGTCACCACCGCGACCGGAATGACCCAGAAGTTGTTCAGGACCACCGGCGGCTCGACCGGCAGCCGGCCCGTCCAGTACGCCGTCGAGTACGCCCCGACCGCGAAGAACGCGAAGAAGCCGAGGTCCAGCAGACCCGCCCAGCCGATCACCACGTTCAGACCGATCGCCAGCAGCGCGAAGATCGCGATCTGGTCCACCAGCACCGTCTGCCAGGTGCGGGTGAGACCGGACGGGATGACCAGCACCAGGATCAGCACGACGGCCAGCGCGCCCAGACGCAGACGCCTGTCGGTCTGGAACCGGGCCACCAGCCCGCCCACCGGACCGTTCCACGTCGTCGACTGCGCCGCCGACTTCGCCTTCGCGACGCCGCCCTTGATGGGCGCGGCCACGAACTCCCGCAGCGCCCACAAGCCGACCGTCAGCGCCAGGCAGATCCACAGACCCGGGCCCGTGAACGTGTGCTCGATCGAGAAGAAGATGTCGCGGGTGTTGCCCTGCTCACCCGTCATCAGAGCGAGCAGCACACCGAGCGCGATCATCGCCCACAGACGCGTGAAACGCTCCGTGCGGTACCACGCCGTACGGCGCAGCTTCGCCGCAGCAGACGGCGTCAGGTTCTTGGAAGTCTCCACCGTGCTCATGCCGCCCTCCCCACTCGCTCGCCGAGGATGCCCATCGGGCGGAACATCAGCACCAGGATCAGCACGACCATGGCCGACACCGAACGCCACTCGTCACCGAGCAGCGGCACGGTCATCGTCTCCACGATGCCGATCAGGATGCCACCGAACATCGCACCGCGGATGTTGCCGATGCCGCCCACGACGGCGGCGGCGAACGCGGTGATGCCCGGGATGAAGCCCATCGTGTACGACACCTGGTTCAGGTTGGCGAACAGGAAGCCCGCCACACCGCCCAGGACGCCGCCGACGATGAACGTACGGGAGATGACCTTGTCGATGTTGACACCCATCAGCCCCGCGACCTCGGCGTCCTGCGCCACCGCGCGGATGCCCTTGCCGAGCTTGGTGCGGTTCACCAGCATGTCGAGCGCGATCATCATGACCACGGCCGTCCCGAACTGCAGCATCTGGGTGATGTTCACACCCGCGCCGAAGATCGAGAACACCTCGCGGTTCTGGTACATCTCCGGCAGCGGGAGCGGGTCACGCCCGAACAACTTGCCGGCGAGGTTGTACAGGAAGAACGAGGCGCCGATCGCGGTGATCAGGAAGATCAGGCGAGGAGCACCGCGTCTGCGCAGAGGCCGGTACGCGACCTTCTCCAGGCCGTACGCCGTGACACCGCCGAACAACGCCGACCCCGCCATCGCGAGGGCAACGAAGCCGATGGACGCCAGAGCGGACGGGTTGTCCCCCGGATTGACCAGCTGAAGGACGATGAGGCTGCCGTAGGCGCCCAGCATGAACACCTCGCTGTGCGCGAAGTTGATCAGCTGCAGCACACCGTAGACAAGTGTGTAGCCGATGGCGATGACGGCGTACAGCGAGCCGAGCATCACCCCTAGGACGAGATAGTCCCAGAATTCCTGAAGGGACATGGAGCAGACTTCCTTGTGGGAGCTGAGCGGACCCGGCGCTCGTGGCGACGAGGGCGGCCCGCGGGCGGAACTTTCGAAACAGCGGGGGATCGAGGCCCCTCACTTCGCAGACGGGGGCCGGGAGAACTGCTGCCTCCCGGCCCCCAGTCGCATGGCGTCAGCCACTCAATCGCGTGGCGTCAGCCACTAAGCCCCAGCGTCAGCCGGCCAGCTCGTTGATGTTGCCCTGGTACCCGATCTTGCCGCCCTTGACCTGGTACAGGTAGACGTCGGTGCCCTTGAACTCGCCGTTCTCACCGAAGGAGAACGTCTTCGTCAGGCCCTTGTACGAGGCCTTCGCCAGCGCGTCGCGCAGAGCCTCACGCTCGACGTCCGCACCCGCCTTCTTGACCTCTTCGATGATCATGTTGGTGATGTCGTACGCCTCGGCGGAGTACGTGCCGGGCGCCCGGCCGAACTCCTTCTGGTAGTCCTCGGCGAACTTCTTCGTCCCGGCCTCGACGGTGGCGTCGGTGCAGGGGCAGGTGAGGAACCAGTTCTCGGAGGCGTCGCCCGCCAGCTCGACGAACTTCGCGTCGTTCGTGCCGTCACCGGAGATCGCGGCACCCTTGTAGCCCGCGTCCTTCAGCTTCTTGGCGAACGGCGCCGCGTCCTGGTAGTAGCCGGCGTAGATCAGCGCGTCGGCCTTGGAGTTGACGACGTCCTTGGCGGTGGCCGAGTAGTCCGGCGTCTTCTGCGGCACGGACTTCTTGACGACCTCGATGCCGGCGTCCTTCAGGCCCTTCTCGGCGACGGTCGCCAGGCCCACGCCGTAGTCGGTCTTGTCGTCGATCAGGTAGACCTTCTTCGCCTGGAGCTTCTTGGCGTAGTAGGTCGCCATGCCGGCGCCCTGCATGTTGTCGTTGGGAACACCGCGCAGGAAGCTGGTGAACCCGTTCTCCTTGTCCGTCAGCAGCGGGTTGGTCGCCGACGGGGAGACCGTCACCAGACCGGCCTCCGCGTACAGCGGCGACGAGGTGTTCGTCGGGCCCGAGAAGGCGGGGCCCACGACGGCCACGACCGACTCGTTCTCCGCCTCGATGATCTTCTGCGCGGCGGCCGTGGCCTTGTCCGGCAGACCCTGGTCGTCACCCGCGACGTACTCGAGCTTGAAGTCGAGGTCGCCCTTGGCGTTGGCCTGGTCGATGGCCAGCTTCACGCCGTTCTGCATGTTCTCGCCGAGTGCCACGTTGTCACCGGAGAGCGGGCCCTGGAAGGCGATCCGCACAGTCCCGTCACTGCCGGCATCCGATCCGCATCCCGTCAACGCGAGAGCACCCACTGCAAGCGGTATGGCCAGCTTGACGATGGTCTTGTTCAGCACTACGAACCCCTTGGAGCCGCCCGAACGATCTTGTCTGCGAGCGCAGTTGCCTGCGCCTCGCAGGACACCGCTTGTCCGCGCGGTGTGCCGGGAATGTAATCGCGCGTTCGTGCGCACCGATAGGTGAGCGGAGGATGTGTGATCGCCCTGTGACCTGAGTCATGCGCCGGAAACAGAACACTCCTTACCGGCGACCGGACATGTCATGCGTGATCCACAGCTTCCCGACAACTCGCGCACAGCCCTCCGAGGCCGCCGCGCACACGCCCCGACACCTCTCGAAGGCCGCCGGAATCCCCCAGGTCAACACCCCTGCGCACCTCCGGGAGACCCGGCGCCGACCGCCGCCACGACTCCCGCACCATGGCCGGAAACCACCCACACCCCGGCCCCGCACCCCGCGTCCGCTCAGCGGACCGTCTCACCGCAGAGCACCCTCCGGCCCGCCCCGGCGCACTCCCGTCGCCGCCACACCGTGTAGCGGATCACACACACGCCGTCAGAAGCGCGTAGGCGCCACAGTAGTGGCCACCCCTCCCCCGCCCCCCCACCGCGACAGCAACCTTCACAACTTCCCCCGCCCTCCGCCCAGCACCACGCACCCCGCAGAAGACAAAAGCCCCCGGCGCACCCCAAACGGGGTGCACCGGGGGCTCCGGCACGTCACGGCCCACCAGGGCCCGTCCTACTGGCCCTTGGCCGCCTTCTTCTCCTCGGCGTCCTCGATGACCGCCTCCGCGACCTGCTGCATCGACAGCCGCCGGTCCATCGACGTCTTCTGGATCCACCGGAACGCCGCGGGCTCCGTCAGGCCGTACTGCGTCTGCAGAATGCTCTTCGCCCGGTCCACCAGCTTCCGCGTCTCCAGCCGCTGGGAGAGGTCGGCGACCTCCTTCTCCAGCGCCCGGAGCTCGGTGAACCGCGACACCGCCATCTCGATGGCCGGCACCACGTCGCTCTTGCTGAACGGCTTCACCAGGTAGGCCATGGCACCGGCGTCCCGAGCCCGCTCCACCAGGTCGCGCTGGGAGAACGCGGTCAGCATCAGGACCGGGGCGATGGACTCCTCGGCGATCTTCTCGGCGGCCGAAATACCGTCCAGCACGGGCATCTTCACGTCCAGGATCACCAGATCCGGCCGGTGCTCCCGCGCCAGCTCCACGGCGCGCTGCCCGTCACCGGCCTCACCGACGACCGCGTAGCCCTCCTCCTCCAGCATCTCTTTGAGATCGAGCCTGATCAGGGCCTCGTCCTCGGCGATGACGACACGGGTCGTCAGCGGCGGTACGTGCGACTTGTCGTCGTCGTCGGCGATCGGCTGGGGCGACTCGGGGGCGGTCACGGGACTCCTCGTTTCAAGGCAGGGTGCTCCCCACGAGCCTACCTAGCTGCGGTAAGGTGGTGCGCACGGCATCTGGCTAAACCTTCGATTCCGTGAGCCCCGGTAGCCCAACTGGCAGCAGGCAATGGATTCAAAACCCATACAGTGTCGGTTCGAATCCGACCCGGGGCACATTACCTTCAATTCCAAGGTCACGGAATTTCGCCTGTCTTTCAGGTGATCGTGTGGTCCCCCGCCGTCCCCGCCGATTGCTTCCGGGTCACTCGTGATGATCGGGCTTGTGTACGACATCCATATGCGAGAGCGGGCGCTGAGCCTCCTCTCCCAGGGCCGCAGCCTGAATTCCGTGAGCGGAGAACTCGACGTCTCCCGGTCGGCACTGCGCTCCTGGCAAGCCCGTCCCGCGCCCCTGCGCCCTGAGATCTTCTGTTCACGGTGCCAGTCGGGCACTGAGCCGCCCCCGGCTGCGTACGCCTATCTGCTCGGCCTGTACCTCGGCGACGGCTGCCTCTCCGCCTCGCCCCGTGGCGTCTACCTTCTCCGCATCGCCTGCGCCGATGCCTGGCCCGGGCTGATCGCCGCGTGCGCCGAGGCCGTCCGCGCCGTGCGTCCCGGCAACCGGGTCGGCCTGGTACGCCGTCAGGGATGCCAGTACGTGACGTCGTACAGCAAGCACTGGCCGTGCCTCTTCCCCCAGCACGGCCCCGGCAGGAAGCACGACCGCCGCATCGTCCTCGAACCCTGGCAGCAGGAGATCGTGGACGCATGGCGCTGGGAGTTCGTGCGCGGGCTGGTGCATTCGGACGGGTGCCGGAACATGAACTGGACGACGCGGGTGGTGGGCGGGGAGGTGAAGCGCTACACGTACCCGCGGTACTTCTTCACCAATGTGTCCGACGACATCCGGCGCCTGTACACGGACACGCTCGACGCGCTCGGGGTCGAGTGGCGCACGTGCGTGCGCGGCGGGCGGCCGTACAGCGTCTCGGTGGCCCGACGCGCGTCCGTGGCGCTGATGGACGCGCATGTCGGGCCGAAGCACTGAAGGGCCCCGCTACCCCACGCTCTCGCCGATGTGGTGGACGCGCACCAGGTTGGTCGAGCCGGCGACACCGGGCGGGGAGCCGGCCGTGATGACGACGATGTCGCCCTTCCGGCAGCGGCCGATGCGCAGGAGTTCCTCGTCGACCTGGGCGACCATCGCGTCGGTGGAGTCGACGTGGGGGCCGAGGAAGGTCTCGACGCCCCAGGTGAGGTTGAGCTGGGCGCGGGTGGCCGGGTCCGGGGTGAAGGCGAGGAGGGGGATCGGGGAGCGGTAGCGGGAGAGGCGGCGGACGGTGTCGCCGGACTGGGTGAAGGCGACGAGGAACTTGGCGCCGAGGAAGTCGCCCATCTCGGCGGCCGCCCGGGCGACGGCGCCGCCCTGGGTGCGGGGCTTGTTCCGCTCGGTGAGCGGCGGCAGGCCCTTGGCGAGGACGTCCTCCTCGGCCGCCTCGACGATGCGGCTCATGGTGCGGACGGTCTCGACCGGGTACTTGCCGACGCTGGTCTCGCCGGAGAGCATCACCGCGTCGGTGCCGTCGATGACGGCGTTGGCGACGTCGGACGCCTCGGCGCGGGTGGGGCGGCTGTTGTCGATCATCGAGTCGAGCATCTGGGTGGCGACGATGACCGGCTTGGCGTTGCGCTTGGCGAGTTTGACGGCGCGCTTCTGGACGATGGGGACCTGTTCGAGCGGCATTTCCACGCCGAGGTCGCCGCGGGCGACCATGATGCCGTCGAAGGCGGCGACGATGTCGTCGATGCTGTCGACGGCCTGGGGCTTCTCGACCTTGGCGATGACGGGGACGCGGCGGCCTTCCTCGTCCATGACGCGGTGGACGTCCTCGATGTCGTGGCCGTTGCGGACGAAGGAGAGGGCGATGATGTCGGCGCCGGTGCGCAGGGCCCAGCGGAGGTCTTCGACGTCCTTCTCGGAGAGGGCGGGGACGGAGACGGCGACGCCGGGGAGGTTGAGGCCCTTGTGGTCGGAGACCATGCCGCCTTCGACGACGACGGTGCGGACGCGGGGGCCGTCGATGTCGGTGACTTCGAGGGCGACCTTGCCGTCGTCGACGAGGATGCGTTCGCCGCGGGTGACGTCGTCGGCGAGTCCGCTGTAGGTGGTGCCGCAGGTGTGGCGGTCGCCTTCGATGTCTTCCACGGTGATGGTGAATTCATCGCCGCGTTCGAGAAGTACGGGTCCTTCGCGGAAGCGGCCGAGGCGGATCTTCGGGCCTTGAAGGTCGGCGAGGATGCCGACGCTGCGGCGGGTTTCCTCGGCGGCCTTGCGGACGTGCCGGAATCTTTCCTCGTGTTCGGCGTAGCTGCCGTGGCTGAGGTTGAGTCGGGCGATGTCCATTCCGGCTTCGACCAGGGCTTTGATCTGGTCGTATGTGTCGGTGGCGGGGCCCAGGGTACAGACGATCTTTGCTCGGCGCATGGTTCGAGCCTACGGCTTACCCGCGGGTAGCAGATCGGCTTAGCGTGACTGCTCAACAACCATTCAATGAAGGGTTGTTGACAAGTGTTGGATTGTGCGGCAGGCCGCTCCGATGAGCGGACGGGCAGGTTGCCGAACCTGATCGGGATCGCGTGCCGACCGACTCACGGACACGCGGCAAAGGGGACGGAGCGACCACGGGTGCATGCGCCTCGACGGCCCGCCGTTCCCGGTGGGCCGTCGAGCCGCATGGGTGAAGAGCCACTGCATCCACGTCACGTTCGCACCGGCGCGGACCGCGGCAGCGTACCTACTCCTGGAAGTACTTCCACCCTGAGCAGGCGCTGGGGCTGGTGTCCTCTATGCCGCTGAAGGTGCAGACCTTGATCCGGTAGGAATTGTTGCCCACCACATCCCGCTCGAACTGCGAGTAGCTGATGTAGCCCTTGCCGTTGTACGAGGAGTGCAGCTGCACCCATCCACTCGTATTGACCTCCAGGTAGCCACGGACACCGTAGCCGTCCGCATAGTTGTCGTACACCCGGAAGAGGTCACCGTCGTCGACATGCACCATCGCGGCCGAGTAGCCGTTCGGGGCGCTGGAGTTGTTGAGGTACACCCAGGTGTTGCCGCTGTACGCCATCGCCTCGCCACTTGCACCGAGGGCGAGTGCCGGTGCGGCGACCAGCACGGACGCACGCGCGATCCACGATTTCAACACAAGGACTCCTTCACTGACAGAGAGGAATTGGTGCGAATTCAGGGCAGGGCGGATTACGCCGGATCACTCCGAGAACCGAACCCAGGAGGAACAGGCCGCCGGCGTCGAGTCTTCCATTCCGTCGACGGTGCACACCTTCATGCGATACGTCCTGGTGGATACGACGTCGTACGGAAACTGGCTGTACGAGATGTAGCCGTTGCCGTTGTACGAGGAGTGCACCCGAACGTAGCCACCCTCCTCGGGCTTCAGGATGTCGAGGTAACCCCGCACTCCGCGACCGTCGGAGAAGTTGTCGTACACACGGAAGAGGTCGCCGTCGTCCACATGCACCATCGCGGCCGAGTAACCATTCGGCGCGCTGGAGTTGTTGAGGTACACCCAGGTGTTGCCGCTGTACGCCATCGCCTCGCCACTTACACCGAGGGCAAGCGCAGGTGCGGCGGCGAGGACCGCTATTCGTCGACCCCAACTTTTCATCAAGAAAATCCTTCCTGACGGATCAGTTCTTTTTCCGGACGCCGACGAGCATGGCACAACGACCTATTCCCCGCTCGCCGATCGTTCGGATTTGAGCGAGACATGAGGTCTGTTGACCTGAAGTGAGAAGTGAGGCTGAAAGCCTTCCTGCTCACGCATCGGGAGGGCGCAATTCTGGACGCCTTTATCAGTTTTCGGACAGCCGTCGTACATACGAGACTCGGCATCGAAGAGCCGCGAAGCGCCCACGGGTTTCGCGGCGCGATGCGGGAAGGTAATCACCGGAGCCGCGGCGGGGTGATGGTGAAGCGGGCGGTGAGCTGCGCGAACACGGTCTGGCGCTGGGGTTCGAGGTCAAGGGCGGGTGCGGTTTCGGTGGTCGCGGGGCCGCCGAAGGCGCGCAGGGTGCCGGACGGGGAGCCGAAGGGGTCCTCGGTGCCCGTGTCGGCGAGTTCGAGGAGGGTGTCGAGGCTGCTGCCGAGGGCGTCGGCGTATTCGCGGGCGCGGCTGACGGCGTCGTGGACGGCGGCGCGCCGGGCTTCGGCGTGGACGGGCGAGTCGGGGCGCAGGGCCCACCAGGGGCCGGTGACGGTGGTGAGTTCGAGGTCGGCGAGGCGGGTGGTGAGTTCGCCGAGTGCGGTGAAGTCGGTGAGTACGGCGGTGGTGTGGACAGTGCCGTGGTAGGCGCGGACGCGTTCGCCGCGGCCGTGCTGGCCGAGTTCGGGGCTGATGGAGAAGGCTCCGGTGGAGATGTTCTCGACGGCGTCGCCGTAGGACCTGATCAGGTCGAGGACGGTGGTGTTGCGCCGGGTGAGGTCGTCGAGTGCGGTACGGCGGTCCTTGCCGCGGGCGCCTGCCTGGACGGCGATGGTGGCGATCTCGGGGTCGCGTTCGAGCCGGGCCTCGCCGCGGACGTGGACGCGGGGCGGTGGGGGCCCGGATTCGTCAGCCCCAGCACCGCCACCCGCACATCACGCCCGTGCGGAGTGCGCAGCCGGTGCATGCTGTACGGCGCGAACGCCGGGCGCAGCGTCTTCGCGTCCAGCGCGTTCGGTACGGGGGAAGCCTTCCGCACCGAGGGGGTGCTGCGCCATTATCTACGCGCGTTGTGCACGTGAACCGAGGAGACGAACATGCCGTTGAACCGCAGGAAGTTCCTGGAGAGGTCGGCCGCCGCCGGGGCCGGTGCGGCCATCGCCGGAAGCGCCGCCGCGCCCGCGGCGGCGGCCGGGGTGCGGGAGCAGGGCCCGGGCCGTGGGCCGAAGCGGTACTCCTTCACCGTGATGGGGACGACCGATCTGCACGGGAACGTCTTCAACTGGGACTACTTCACGGACAGGGAGTTCGACGACAAGGCGCACAACGATGTGGGTCTGGCCAAGATCTCCACCCTGGTGGACCGCGTGCGGGCGGAGCGGGGCCGGGGCAACACCCTGCTCATCGACGCCGGTGACACCATCCAGGGCACGCAGTTGTCGTACTACTACGCCAAGGTGGACCCGATCACGGCGCGGCGGGGTCCGGTGCACCCGATGGCGCAGGCGATGAACGCCATCGGCTACGACGCCGCGGCGCTCGGGAACCACGAGTTCAACTACGGCATCCCGGTACTGCGGAAGTTCGAGGAGCAGTGCGACTTCCCGTTGCTGGGGGCGAACGCGCTGGACGCGAAGACGCTGCGCCCGGCGTTCGCGCCGTACAGCATGCACCGGCTGCGCACTCCGCACGGGCGTGATGTGCGGGTGGCGGTGCTGGGGCTGACGAATCCGGGGATCGCGATCTGGGACAAGCAGAACGTCGGCGGCCGGATGGTGTTCCCGGGGCTGGAGGAGCAGGCGGCGAAGTGGGTGCCGCGGCTGCGGTCGATGGGTGCGGACGTGGTGATCGTGTCCGCGCACTCGGGGTCGAGCGGTACGTCGTCGTACGGGGACCAGTTGCCGTACGTGGAGAACGCGGCGGGTCTGGTGGCCGAGCAGGTGCCGGGGATCGACGCGATTCTGGTGGGTCATGCGCACACGGAGATCGCGGAGCACTTCGTCACCAACAAGGAGACGGGTGCGCAGGTGGTGCTGTCGGAGCCGCTGAAGTGGGGGCAGCGTCTGACGCTGTTCGACTTCGACCTGGTGTGGGGCCGGGGCCGGTGGACGGTGGAGCGGGTGGGCGCGCAGGTGCTGAACTCGAACGCGGTGGACGAGGATCCGCGGATCGTGGGGCTGCTGGGTGACGAGCACCGGAAGGTGGTGGCGTACGTCAACCAGGTGATCGGCACGTCGGTGGCGGCGATGACGACGGCGGAGGCCGCGTGGAGGGACGAGCCGATCATCGATCTGATCAACCATGTGCAGACCGAGACGGTGCGGGCGGCGCTGGCGGGCGGGGAGTACGGGGCGCTTCCGGTGCTGTCGCAGGCGTCGTGCTTCTCGCGTACGGCGGCGATCCCCGCGGGTGAGGTGACGATCCGGGATGCGGCGGGCCTGTACGTCTTCGAGAACACGCTGGAGGCGCGGCTGCTGACGGGTGCGCAGCTGAAGGACTATCTGGAGTTCTCGGCGCGGTACTTCGTGCGCACGGCTCCGGGTGCGCCGGTGGACACGGCGCAGCTGACGAACGCGGGCGGGACGCCGGACTACAACTACGACGCGGTGTCGGGTCTGGTGTACGACATCGACATCTCGCGGCCGGCGGGGTCGCGGATCGTGGATCTGACCTTCGAGGGTGCGCCGGTGGATCCGGCGGCGCGGTTCGTGCTGGCGGTGAACAACTACCGGGCGAGCGGTGGGGGGAACTTCCCGCATGTGGCGGGGGCGCCGCAGTTGTGGGCGAACTCGGAGGAGATCCGGAACACGATCATCGGCTGGGTGCAGGCCGAGGGGACGATCGATCCGGCCGCGTTCGCGTCGGTGGGCTGGCGGCTGACCCGGGAGGGTGTGCCGGTCTTCTAGGGCGTCCCGGGCGTCGCTGGGCAGGCGGGGCTTTCGCAGCACGCTCTGGATCCGTCCGGGCCCGGGGCGTGCTTTGGCAGCACGCCCTGGGTCCGTCCGGGCCCGGGGCGTCCCGGATGCCGCGGTTGCCCCGGGGTSACCCCGGGGCAACCGCGGTGGTTCAGTGCTGCTGGAGCGGGGTGAGCGCGGGGGCCTGGCCGGGGATGCCGGGTGCCTCGCGCCGTTCGAGGCCGAAGCTGGTGAACGCGGTGCGCCGTGGCAGGGGGTACGGCTCCTTGCCGGTGAGGGTGTTGAGGATGGAGGCGCTGCGCCAGGCGGCGAGGCCGAGGTCGGGGGCGCCGACGCCGTGGGTGTGGCGTTCGGCGTTCTGGACGTAGACGGTTCCGGTGACGGAGGGGTCGAGCTTCAGCCGGTGGTGGTCGTCCACGATCGGGCGGCCGGCGCTGTCGCGGCGCATGTAGGGGTCGATGCCGGCGAGGAGCCTGCCGAGGGGGCGTTCACGGTAGCCGGTGGCGAGGACGACGGCGTCGGTGGTGAGCCGGGACCGGGTGCCCTGCTGGGCGTGCTCGAGGTGGAGTTCGACCTTGGTGGTGGCGACGCGGCCGGCGGTGCGGACGGTGACGCCGGGGGTGAGGACGGCGTCGGGCCAGCCGCCGCCGAGGGTGCGGCGGTAGAGCTCCTGGTGGATGGCGTCGATGGTGGCGGCGTCGATGCCCTTGTGGAGCTGCCACTGGCGGGGGACGAGGTCGTTGCGCACGCGTTCCGGCAGGGCGTGGAAGTAGCGGGTGTAGTCGGGGGTGAAGTGTTCGAGGCCGAGCTTGGAGTACTCCATGGGGGCGAAGGACTCGGTGCGGGCGAGCCAGTGGAGGCGTTCGGCGCCTGCCGGTCGGGCCCTGAGCAGGTCGAGGAAGATCTCGGCGCCGGACTGGCCGGAGCCGATGACGGTGACGTGGCCGGCGGCGGCGAGGGTGTCACGGTGGTCGAGGTAGTCGGCGGCGTGGATGACGGGGACGCCGGGGGCGTCGGCGAGGGGCCGCAGCGGTTCGGGGACGTGCGGTTCGGTGCCGACGCCGAGGACGATGTTGCGGGTGTAGGCGCGGCCGAGGGCTTCGGCTTCCCCGGTGGGGTCGAGCTGGGTGTAGTCGACTTCGAACAGGTCGCGTTCGGGGCTCCAGCGGACGGCGTCGATCTGGTGGCCGAAGTGGAGTCCGGGGATGCTGTCGGCGGCCCAGCGGCAGTAGGCGTCGTATTCGGCGCGCTGGATGTGGAAGGTCTCGGCGAAGTAGAACGGGAAGAGCCGGTCGCGTGAGCGCAGGTAGCTGAGGAACGACCAGGGGCTGGTGGGGTCGGCCAGGGTGACGAGGTCGGCGAGGAAGGGCACCTGGAGGGTGGTGCCCTCGATGAGGAGTCCGGGGTGCCAGCGGAAGGCGGGCCGCTGTTCGTAGAAGGCGGTGGCGAGTCCGCCGGGGACGCCGTGGGCGAGGGCGGCGAGGGAGAGGTTGAACGGGCCGATGCCGATGCCCACGAGGTCGTGGGGGCGGACGAAGTCGGCCTCCGCCGGGGCGGCCTCGGGTGCGGGCGTGGCGGTCATCGAGGGGTGCTGCCTTCCACGAGGGCGATCAGGGTGTCGAGCCGTTCGGGGGTGGTGTGCGGGTTGAGCACGGTGGCCTTGAGCCAGACGCGGCCGTCCGCGCGGGCGCGGCCGAGGACGGCGCGGCCGCCGGTGAGCAGGGTGCGGCGGATGTCCGCGGTGGTCTCGTCGGTGGCGCCGGTGGGGCGGAAGAGGACGGTGGAGAGGGTGGGCCGCTCGTAGAGGTCGAGGCGGGGGTGCTTGTCGACGAGGCCGGCGAGGTCCTGGGCGGTGGTGCAGACGCGGTCGACGAGGTCGCCGAGGCCGCTGCGGCCGAGTGCCCGGAGGGTGACGGCGATCTTGAGGATGTCGGGGCGGCGGGTGGTGCGCAGGGAGCGGCCGAGGAGGTCGGGGAGGCCGGCGTCGGTGTCGTCGGTGGCGTTGAGGTATTCGGCGGTGTGGGCGAGGGGGCCGGTGCGGTCGGCGGCGGGTACGGCGAGGAGTCCGGCGGCGACGGGCTGCCAGCCGAGTTTGTGCAGGTCGAGGGTGACGGAGTCGGCCCGGTCGAGCCCGTCGAGCAGATGGCGCCGGGTGGGGCTGAACAGCAGCGGGCCGCCGTAGGCGGCGTCGACGTGGAGGCCGGCCCGGTGGTGGGCGGTGACATCGGCGATGGCGCTCAGGGGGTCGATCCGGCCGGTGTCGGTGGTGCCGGCGGTGGCGACGACGAGGGCGGGGCCGGGGACCTCGGTGAGGGTGCTGTGCAGGGCGGCCGGGTCGTGGACGGGTGCGGTGACCGGTGCGGGCAGGCCGAGGAGCCAGGTGGCGCGGTGCACGGAGTGGTGGGTGTCGGGGCCGCAGACGACGCGCAGGGGCGCGCCCGGGGTGCGTTCCCTGGCGAGCAGCAGGGCGAGCTGGTTGGACTCGGTTCCGCCGGTGGTGCCGGGCGTGAGCGGCGTGTGGAACCACCGGTCCTCCGGGGTCCGGGGCGGGAGCGTCGCGGCGCTGGTGTACCGGGGCAGGGTCGTCTACGCGGTCGTCGGCGACACGGGCCCCGCCGACATCATCGGCGAGGCGTCGTACGCCGCGGCGCAGGCGCTCGGCATCGACCCGCACCCCACGACGGGCGGCGCCCCCTCGGGGATCACGTACGTCCTCTTCACCGGGGCCCGCGCGCAGCCGATCGAGAGCGCGTCGACGAAGTGGCGTACGGCGGTGAGGCGCAGGCCGGGGTCGCTGCCGTCCTCGGTGCGGCGCAGCAGGGCGCGGCAGGTGTCGGTGAGGAGGGCGAGTGCGGCGGGGCGCGGACGAGCCGCGCGGCGCGGCGGCCGGAGAGGGCGGTGGTCGTGGCACGAGCCGGACGGCCGGTGGCCCGGGCGACCGGCCCGCCCGGCGATCGAGGACCGTGCGCGGCACGGTCCCGGGCCGGGGTCAGGGCGCCCGCGGGTCGGCGGGGACCTCGGTAGCGGCCGGGACGAGGCACCGCGCGCAACACGAAAGCCGGGCGCCGGGGCACGGTCGCCCCCCGGCCCGGCGCACAGCACCGCACCGGCCGGAACCAGCGCGCCCTGAGCGGCGCGGGCACCGCGGCATCGCGGCACGGTCGCCCCCCGGCCCGGCGCACAGCACCGCACCGGCCGGAACCAGCGCGCCGTCAGCGGCGCGGCCACCGAGGCACCGAAGCACCGAAGCACCGCGGCACGGTCGCCCCCGGCTGGGCGGACAGCTCCGCACCGGCCGGAATCAGCGCGCGGTGAGCGGCGCGAGCACCGCTGCACCGAAGCACCGAAGCACCGAAGCACCGTCGCCCCCGGCCCGGCGGACAGCTCCGCACCGGCCGGTACCGCTGCTTCTTCGTCCGCAAGACGATGTTCGTGACGTACGCGCAGGGCTTCGTCGTGCTGCCCGGCGCCGGCGCACTCGCGGGCCCGGAGCCCCGGGCCCGACGCACTCGCGGCCCCGCCCCGCAGGGCCCCGTTCCGCTCACCCGGCCGTGTGGCGCGGCCCCCGGGCCCGCGCCGCGCGGCCGGTCGGAGGTGGGCTCACGCCCCCCGGACGCGCAGCGCCCGCGCCAGGTCGTCGAGTTGGTCGGTCAGTTTGCGGCGCAGGGCGGGGAGGATGTCCTGCGCTTCGAGGCAGGACCGGCCGAGGCGCAGCGACTCGTTGTCGACGGCGTGGGAGGGGAAGGCGCAGCGGCCCGCCGCTTCGGCGATCGCCGGGCCCCGGCGTGCGGCGAGGGCGACGGCGTCGGGGTAGAAGCGGCTGACGTACTCCCGTGTCAGGGATGCCTGTTCGGGCTGCCAGAAGCCCTGGGCGGTGGCCGCGAACAGGTAGTTGGACAGGTCGTCGGAGCCGAAGAGGCGGGCCCATGCGGCGGCCTTGGCCTCGGCGGTGGGCAGGGCGGCGCGGCAGCGGGCGGCGCCTTCCTGGCCGGTGGCGCTGGGGTCGCGTTCCAGTTCGGCGGCGATCTCCTTCTCACCGGCGGCGCCGAGCACGCTGAGCCGGGTGAGGACGCGCCAGCGCAGCTCGGGGTCGAGTTCCGGGCCGCCGGGGACGTTGCCGTCGTTCAGCCATTCCTGGAGGGAGTGGGGCTGGGTGGCGGCGTCGACGAAGTGGCGTACGGCGGTGAGGCGCAGGCCGGGGTCGCTGCCGTCCTCGGTGCGGCGCAGCAGGGCGCGGCAGGTGTCGGTGAGGAGGGCGAGTGCGGCGGGGCGCTGGTCGGCGGGCAGGTAGCAGTCGGCGATCGGGCCCGCGGCGAAGGCGAGGACGCCCTGGACGACGGCGAGGTCGGTCTCGCGCGGGAGGTGGGCGCGGGCGGCCTCCAGGTAGGTCGTGGGGGCGAGTTCGCCGTCGCGGACCATGTCGCGGGCGGCGTTCCAGACGACGGCGCGGGTCAGCGGGTCGGGGATGCCGGACAGGGAGGTGAGCACGGTGGCCCAGGAGTCGGTGTCGAGCCGGACCTTGGCGTAGGTGGTGTCGGCGTCGTTGAGGAGGACGAGCGCGGGTCGGCGGCCGGGGCGGGTCTCGGGTGCGGCGAGGGGTACGTCGAGGTCGAGGCGCTCGCGCAGGACGAGGGTGCCGGGTTCGATCGGGTCGCGGTCGTAGGCGCCGACGCTGATGCGGTGGGGGCGGCTGCCGTCGTGGGTGATGCCGAGGGTCCAGCCGCCGTCGGTCTGGGTGACGGTGGGGGTGAGGGTGTCGACGCCGGTGGTGCGCAGCCAGCTGTCGGCCCAGGCGTGGACGTCTCGGTCGGTGGCCCCGGCGAGGGAGTCGATGAAGTCGGCGAGGGTGGCGTTGGCGAACTTGTGGCGGGCGAAGTGGGTGTTGATGCCGGCGAGGAAGTCCTTCTCCCCCATCCACGTCACCAGCTGGCGGAGTGCGGAGGCGCCCTTGGCGTAGGAGATGCCGTCGAAGTTGAGCATGGCGGACGCGGTGTCGGGCACGGCCGCGGGGTCGGGGGCGACGGGGTGGGTGGAGGGCCGCTGGTCGGCCTCGTAGCCCCAGGCCTTGCGGGCGATGCCGAAGTCGACCCAGGTGTCGGCGCACCAGTCGCCGAGGGGGGTGCCGCCGGCGGTGGCGACCTCGTTGAGGGTCTGGTAGCCCATGTACTCGGCGAAGGACTCGTTGAGCCAGATGTCGTCCCACCAGCGGAGGGTGACGAGGTCGCCGAACCACATGTGGGCCATCTCGTGGGCGATGACCATGGCGCGGGTCTGGCGCTGGGTGCCGGTGACGGCCGAGCGGAAGACGAACTCGTCGCGGAAGGTGACGAGGCCGGGGTTCTCCATCGCGCCGGCGTTGAACTCGGGGACGAAGGCCTGGTCGTAGGAGTCGAAGGGGTACGGCTCCTCGAACTTCTCGTGGTAGCGGTCGAAGCAGCGCCGGGTGACCTCGAGGAGTTCCTCCGCGTCGGCGTCGAGGTGGGCGGCGAGGGAGCGGCGGACGTGGAGGCCGAAGGGCAGGCCGGCGTGGTGGACGCGCACGGAGTGCCAGGGTCCGGCGGCGACGGCGACGAGGTAGGTGGAGAGCAGTGGTGTCGGTGCGCAGGTCCAGCGGCCGCTGCCGTCGGGGGTGGCGATGCCGTTGCCGAGGACGGTCCAGTCGTCGGGGGCGGTGACGGCGACTTCGAACACGGCCTTGAGGTCGGGCTGGTCGAAGGCGGCGAAGACGCGCTGGACGTCCTCCATGAACAGCTGGGTGTAGACGTAGGTCTCGCCGTCGCTGGGGTCGGTGAATCGGTGCATGCCCTCGCCGGTGCGGGAGTAGCGCATGGCCGCGTCGACGTGCAGTTCGTGTTCGCCTGCCGGGAGGGCGGTGAGGGGGTAGCGGTTGCCGTCGAGGGCGGCGGGGTCGAGGGGCTGTCCGTCCAGCGTGAGGGAGCGCAGTTCGGCGGGCTTGATCTCGACGAAGGTGTCTCCGGCCGCGCGCGCGGTGAAACGGATGACGGTGCGGGAGTCGAAGGTGTCGTCACCGGTCGTCAGGTCGAGTTCGATCGTGTAGCGGTGTACGTCGATCTGCTGGGCTCGGGTCTGCGCTTCGTCGCGCGTCAGTACGGACATGGGTGTCATGCTGCCCGATCGGCGCTGTCCGSTACACGATCGAACTCGACCTGACGACCGGTGACGACACCTTCGACTCCCGCACCGTCATCCGTTTCACCGCGCGCGCGGCCGGAGACACCTTCGTCGAGATCAAGCCCGCCGAACTGGATCCAGGTCGGCATCGTGAGCTGACTCGATCCAGTCGTCCCGCTCCGGGTCCCCCTCCCGCAGCGCGCGTTCGGCGAGGGTCGCGTAGGGCGTGCGGACGCCCAGCTCCGCCTCCAGCAGCGTGGCGATCGCGCCGTGCCCGGTCTGCTGCTCGTTCCCCGCCGCCGGGCGGCCGTCGCGCAGGCGGGCGGCTCCGGGGGCACGCGGGGGCTGTTCCGGGCGGTGGCCGAGGTGGCGGAGCCGGGGGACGCCTGGCTGGAACTGCCCGGCTGGACGCGGGGGTTCGTCTGGGTGAACGGTTTCTGCGCGGGCCGCTACTGGTCGGCGGGGCCGCAGCGGGCGCTGTTCGTGCCGGGGCCGGTGCTGCGGGCCGGGGCGAACGAGGTGTGGGTGCTGGAGCTGGAGGACGCCGCCGCGGGCGGGGAGGTCCGCCTGCGCTGAGCGCCCGCGGCGCGGAGGCCCGGCGCCGGGCCTCCGCGCCGCGGGGTCGCGCTACAGCGTCGAGGCGGCCGACTTGATGGCGGCCGCGAAGGCGGACACCTCGGTGTAGACGCCGGGGTAGCCGGGCCGTGCGCAGCCCTCGCCCCAGCTCACGATGCCGACCTGGATCCAGGCGCCCGCGTTGTCCCGGCGGAACATCGGGCCGCCGGAGTCGCCCTGGCAGGTGTCGACGCCGCCCTGGGAGTAGCCGGCGCAGATCTCCTCGGCGGGGACCAGGTCGTTGCCGTAGGACTGCCGGCAGGAGGTGTCGGAGACGAACGGGACCTGCGCCTTGAGCAGGTAGCGCTGCTGCGCGCCGCCCTCGCGGGCCGCGCCCCAGCCGGCGACGGTGAACGTGCCGCTGTTGTACGCGCTGGTCTCGGCGATCTTCAGCGTGGGCAGGTTGATCGGCTGGGCGAGCTTGATCAGCGCCCAGTCCTTGCCCTTGCCGTTGTAGCCGGGGGCCTGGAGGACCTTGGTGGAGCGCACCTTGACGGCGCTGGAGCTGTTGAGGTCCACCACGCCGGCGGTGGCGGTGATGCTCGTGTTGTTGCCGGAGCCGTTCACGCAGTGGGCCGCGGTGAGGACGATGTCCTTGGTGTAGAGGGCGCCGCCGCAGCCCATGGAGAGCCGGACCATGAAGGGGAACTCGCCCTGGGCGGCGCGGGTGCCGCCGACGACGGGCGGGGCGGCGGCCGAGGCGGACGAGGGCTGGAGGCTGACGGCGGCGAGGATGACCGCGCCGGCGGCCGCACATCTCTTGAGTGCACGCAGGAGCTGCTTCAACGGACTGCCTTTCGTGGGGGGTTGACCTGTGCGTCCGCGCCGGGGCGTGCGGAGTCACGTGTCCGTGCGCCCGGACCCGTAATGACATGCGCCCGACAAGACGTGAACCGGATTATGGGCAGTGGGTCAGCGGCCCGACAAGGAGCGGGTTTCGGCCACACGCCCCTCGGGGCACACCCCGCACCGGCGCGGCCCGTCCCCGCGGCCGCACGCCGCGGTCGTAGAGTGGACCGCGGGCGGCGGTCGTGTGCAGGGGGTGCGGACGTGGCGAACGGCGGCGAGGTGGTGCGCGGCTTCCCGCACCTCGACACGGTCAGGTCAGCCGTGACGGCCCTGTACCGCAGGCTCTCCGCCGACGGCGTGCAGCGGTTCGCGCCCAGCGTGCTCCCCGGCGACGTGGCCTTCTCGCCCGACGACGACCTGTACCTGGGCACCCAGCGGGTGGCCCGCGCGCTCGTCTCCCATCTGCGGCTCCCCGACGCCCGGATGATCGTGAGCTTCCGGGAGATGGAGCACGCGGCGAGCGTGGAACTGACCGCCGGCCCCGAGTACTTCATCGAGCTCAACAGCCGCTTTCGCAGCCACCGCCGCGACATCGGCGCCGCGCTGGCCCACGAGATCACCCACGTCCTGCTGCACCGGCTCGGACTGTCGTTCCCCGGCACCCGGGACAACGAGATCCTCACCGACACGGTGACGACCTATCTCGGCGCGGGCTGGCTGCTGCTCGACGCGTTCCGCGAGGACGCGCTGACCAGCCAGAAGCTGGGCTACCTCACCCCGGAGGAGTTCGGCTACGTCCTGGCCGGGCGGGCCATGGTCTTCGGCGAGGACCCCTCGACGTGGTTCACCAGCCCGCAGGGCTACCGGGCCTGGACGGCAGGCCGCGCCGAGGCGCTGCGCGACGCACGGCACCCGCCGCTCACCACCGCCGGGCGGGTCGGCCGCCTCCGCTACGCCCGGGAGCGCCGCCACGCCCTCGCCGGGCACCCGGCGGGCACGGGGCCCGAGGACGCCTACGCCTTCGAACAGGGCCCCGGCGGACTGCGGGTCTCCTTCCCGTGCACCATCTGCCACCAGCGGATCCGGGTGCCGGTCAGCGGCCGGGTGCGGGCCCGCTGCGGCCTGTGCCGGACGGTTCTCGAATGCGACACCTGACCCCCGATCCGTAGGGTCGGGGGTATGGACGACGCACAGACCGGCCGGGCGCACGCACTCTTCGAGGCGCTGTACGGGGGTACCGAGGACAGCGTCCTCGCGCTGCTGCGCGCGGGCGCCCCCGCGGAGGCGACCGACGAGGAGGGGCAGACACCGCTCTACCTGGCGGCCGTCGCGGGCGAGCCGGGCATCGTCCGGCTCCTGCTCGTCGCGGGCGCGGACCCGGACCGCGCCTGCGGACCCGACCGTGACGACCTGCCGCTGTGCGGGGCCGCCGTCGGCGGCCACACCGAGGTCGTCCGGGCCCTGCTCGCCGCCGGCGCCTCGCCCGACCTGCGGGAGTCGCTCGGCTTCACGGCGCTCGCCTGGGCCGTCGGACAGGGCCACGCCGGCACCGTCGAGGCCCTGCTGGAGCACGGCGCGGACCCGGACCTGGCCTGCCCCGGCGGCGAGGCGCCGCTGGTGGTCGCGGCCCGGCGCGGCTCCCCGTCGACCGTGCGGGCCCTGCTGCGGCACGGGGCCGGCTCCCGGACCGAGGCCCTCGACGAGGCCCGCGCGTGGCTGGGCCGGGACGTGGAGACCTCGCTGCGGGAGGCGTTGCTCACCGCCTACGGGCAGGACGCCGGGACCGTCTCGCGGCGGGTGGCGGAGGACGGCGGGGTCACGGTGATCGTGGAGGTGCTGCGCGACGGCCGCCCGGCGGCGGGGAACGAGCAGCAGACCGGGCACGGCGCGATCGCCACGCTGCTGGAGGCGGAGCTGGGCGTCCGCACGCCCTACGCGACCCTCGCCGAACGCGCGCTGCGGGAGGGGGACCCGGAGCGGGACGACTGGATCGAGTCGGTGACGGCGCTGTGGCGGCGCGGCGACGAGGAGACGTTCCAGGCCGCGGCCGCCTGGTGCGCGAGCGACGACCCGCTGCGCCGGGCGTTCGCCGCGGACGTGCTGTCCGAGCTCGGGTTCGCCGGTGCCGGGGCGGACCCGGCGGCCGGGCGGGTGCTGCGCGCCCGGGACGGGACCGTGCGTCACGCGGACGGCGTCGAGCGCCCGTTCGCGGCGCGCGCCCTGCCGCTGCTGCGGGAGCTGTCCCGGGAGGCCGGTGACCCGGAACTGGTGCAGGCGGCCGTCAACGCGCTCGGCCACTACGCCGATCCGGCGGCCGTCGCGGACATCGTGCGGCACGCCGCACACCCCGCCGCGCCGGTGCGCCGCAGGGTGGCCACGGCCCTGTGCGGCCTGGTCGCCGGCGACGACGCGGAGGGGCTCGCGGCCCTGATCACGCTCGGCGCGGACCCGGACGCGGAGGTCAGGGACTGGGCGACGACGGGCCTCGCGGGGGTCGCCGCGGACACCCCGGAGATACGCGCGGCACTGGCCGCCCGCCTCGACGACCCGCATCCGGACACCGCCGCCGAGGCGGCACGGGGCCTGGCGATCCGTCAGGACCCGCGCGCCGAGGCGGCGCTCTCCCGCCTGCTGGCCGACCAGCCGCCGAAGACCCACGCCCACCGCACGGCGACGGACGCCGTCGGCCACCTGACGGACCCCCGCCTCCGCGCCCGCCTGGAATCCATCACCCCCCGGCGCCCCTGAGGACGGGTGCGGCCCGCGGGGCACGGGCCCGGCCGGACAGCCCGACGGCAGCACGCGCGGCACCGCCCGTCCTGCCTCTGCCGCCCCTGCTGCCGCGCAGCCGTCCCGCCGCACAGCACGACGCGGGCCGGTCTCCCCGAAGGGAGGCCGGCCCGCGTCGGGGCGGAACACTCAGGCGGCGCCGGTCCCCCGGGCGCGGCGGGTCCGCGAGCGGGGGCCGCCACGGCCCTCGCCCTGCGCCCCGGAGGCGGAAGCGGCACCGGCGCCGCGCCGGCCCTCGCCCTGACCGCCGCCGGCGGACGCGCGGCCCGCACCCGCTCCTCGGCGGGACGGCCTCGCCGTCTCGCCCTGCCCGCCGGCGGACGCCCCGCCGGACGCGGCCGTGCCGCGCCCCGTCCTGGGCGCCGCCTGGCGCTGCGCCGTACCGCTCTCGGTGCGCCTGCGCCCGCCGCGGGAGGAACGCCGGCGGGTGGACGTCCCCGCGCCGTCCGACGGCGCGGCCGCCTGCTGCGGGATCTCGATGGTCACCGGCACGCCGGACGGCTCGCGGGCGCCGGTCAGGCGGGTGAGCTCCTCGTCCGACGAGGAGAGCCGCGTGGACTTCGGCGCTATGCCCGCGTCCGCCATGAGGCGGGTGATCTCACGCCGCTGGGCGGGCAGCACGAGCGTGACCACGCTGCCGGACTCGCCCGCGCGGGCCGTGCGCCCGCCGCGGTGCACATAGTCCTTGTGGTCGACGGGCGGGTCGACGTTGACGACCAGGTCGAGATCGTCGACGTGGATGCCGCGGGCCGCCACGTTGGTGGCGACGAGCGCGGTGACCTGCCCGTTCTTGAACTGGTCGAGGGTGCGGTTGCGCTGCGGCTGGGAACGGCCGCCGTGCAGGGCGGCCGCCCGCACACCGCTGGCCAGCAGACGCTTCGCGAAGCGGTCGGCGGACCGCTTGGTGTCCACGAAGAGGATCACCCGTCCGTCGCGGGCGGCGATCCGCAGGGCGACGGCCTTCTTCTCGGTCTCGTCGGCGATGTGCAGCACATGGTGCTCCATCGTCGTGACCGCACCGGCCGACGGGTCGACCGAGTGCACCACCGGGTCGGTGAGGAACATCCGCACGAGCCGGTCGATGTTCTTGTCCAGCGTGGCGGAGAACAGCATCCGCTGGCCGTCCGGCTCGACCTGCTTGATCAGCTTGGTGACCTGCGGCATGAAGCCCATGTCGGCCATCTGGTCGGCCTCGTCCAGGACGGTCACCGACACCTGGTCGAGTCGGCAGTCGCCGCGGTCCACCAGGTCGATCAGCCGTCCGGGCGTCGCCACCAGCACCTCGGCGCCCCGGCGCAGGGTGCCCGCCTGCTTGCCGATCGACAGCCCGCCGACCACGGTCGCGAGGCGCAGCTGCACGGAGGTGGCGTACGGGGTGAGGGCGTCCGTGACCTGCTGGGCGAGTTCACGGGTGGGCACCAGGACGAGCGCGAGCGGCGCCCCGGGCTCGGCGCGGCGGCCGGCGGTGCGGGCGAGCAGCGCCAGCCCGAAGGCGAGCGTCTTGCCGGAGCCGGTGCGCCCGCGCCCCAGGAGGTCGCGGCCCGCGAGCGAGTTCGGCAGGGTGGCGGCCTGGATGGGGAACGGCTCGGTGACGCCCTGGGCCGCGAGCGTCTTCAGCAGCGCGGCGGGCATCTCCAGCTCGTCGAACGCCTCCACGGCGGGCAGCGCCGGGGTGACGGTCTCGGGCAGCGTGAATTCCTGCGGCGGCGCCACGGGGCGGGCGGCGCCCTTGGAGCGGCCGCCCTTGCCTGCGGACCCCTGGGTGCGCGCGGTGCCGCGCGCGGGGCGGGAGTCCGTACGGGATTCGGTCGGGCGCTTGCGTGCCGGGCGTTCGGAGCGGTTCATGTACGAGAAATGCCTTCCAGGCCCTGGGACAGGGACGAGCCGGGGCCCGCACCGTGCGGTGCGGGCCCCGGCTGCGATGAAGCGGGTCCTCCGGCGATCAGGCCGGGAGGATGTTCTCCGCCTGCGGGCCCTTCTGGCCCTGCGTGACGTCGAAGGTCACCTTCTGGCCTTCCTGGAGCTCACGGAAGCCCGAGGTGGCGATGTTGGAGTAGTGGGCGAAGACGTCGGCGCCGCCGCCGTCCTGCTCGATGAAGCCGAAGCCCTTTTCCGAGTTGAACCACTTCACGGTTCCAGTTGCCATGTCATTCTCCTCAAACGGGGCAAGCCGGGAATCCACACCTCGTGGACTCCCCGTCGCTGCATTGACCCCATCCGGAGAATCCGGAAACAAAACATGCGCCTGACGAAGCATTCCCGTCAGGCGCACACAAAGTTCATGGGTACCAAAACTGCAACGTCGCTACCGTAGCACGAATCGTCACGGACACCCTGTGTTCCGCCTCACGCCCGGTGGAGATGGCCAGGTCACTCCCCTGATCGGGCCCCGGATCGCCCCGCGGGTCGCACCGTGGCACCGGCGGCGGCGGACCGTTTGCAGCGGTGGGCCGGGGCGCCGGGGCGCGGTACGAGCCGTCCTCCGGACGGATGCAGACGGCGGTTTCCGGTGGTGTGCTGGAAGCAGGCCGGGTACCGGGCCGCCGCCGGGGCGACGGGGGGTGCGGGACCCGTCGTCGAGGAGTGGCGAGATGACGATCTTCATGCACGCGACACTGCCGGGCGTCACGCCCGCGCAGTACGACGCGCTCAACGCGGAACTGCGGTCACTGCCGGGCGACACGTTCGCCGGGTGCCTCTCGCACACCTGCGTGCCGTCGGAGGCGGGGATCGAGATCTACGACGTGTGGGAGTCCGAGGAGGCGATGGACACGTTCGCCGCGGTGGTCATGCCGGTGGCCGAGAAGCAGGGGCTGCCCGCGGGGCCGGAACGCCCCCGGACGCGGCAGGTGCACAACTTCTGGATCCCCGGGGCAGCCTGACGCCCGGGACGCACCGCGCGCGGCGGGGCGGGCTCAGCTCACGATGCCCTGGGCGCGTGCGGCCGCGAGCCAGCGCGGGAACTCGGCCACCAGCCGGTCGTACAGCTCGTCGTCCGGCACCCGCCTCGGGTCCTCGCCCGCGTGGAAGAAGCCCGCGTTGTCGACGGGACGCCTGGCGGGCACGGCGAGGTCGTCGAGCCGGCGCAGGAAGTCGAACTGCGAGCTGCGCTTGTCGCCGAAGCCGACGAACTGCCAGAACAGCGGCAGCCTGGCGGCCTTGCAGAGGTAGCGCTCGGCCGCGTGCTTGCTGATCGGTCCGCCGTCGGTCTGGAAGACGACGAGCGCGGGGGCGGTCGAACCGCTGTCGAGGTAGTGGTCGATGACGGCGTCCATCGCCAGGTGGTAGCTGGTCCTGCCCATGTGCCCGAGTCCGGCGACGATCCGGTCGATACGGCCGTGGTGGTCGTCGAGGGCGATGTCGGTGACGGCGTCGACGTCCGTGGAGAAGAAGACCACCGGCACGACGCCGTCGTCGTCGAGATGGGCCGACAGCCCGAGCACCCGGTCGGCGAGCGCCTGGACACTGCCGTCCCGGTAGTAGTCCTTCATCGACCCCGAGTAGTCGACCACCAGGTACACGGCGGCGCGCTGCCCGTCCATGCCGTGCTTGCGCAGGCTCACCCCGGCGCTCTTGTACAGCGACACGATCCGGGGCGCACGCTCCTCGACCTTGCGCAGACCGATCGCCGGGCCGGGAGTGGTCTGCGTGGTCATGGGGCGTGCCTCCGTGTTCGCGTCCACTGTCCTGTTCGTCCGACGATATCCGGTCACACGCGGCGCCAACGAGGCCCTTGCCGAAGGAGGTTGCCCCTCGTCGGCGCCGCCGCACCCCCGGAGGTCGCCGCACGAGGTCGTACCTGTCAGCCGCCGCCGACCGCGACCCGCGCGGCGAGGGGCGCCCCGGCGCTGACGGTGCGCCGGTGGAGCCACCGCGTGCCGGTGTCGCGCGCGACCGCGTCCGCCGCCCCCGGACATACCACGGCGCCTGCCGAATCCGGTCGGGGACGAGGCAGGCGCCGTGTTCAGTTCCGCACGCCGTTGTACGGGACGTCATGGGGTTGTCCGCGCGACGCGGCCGGGGCCGGTCGTGCGTTCCGGCCGTGGGGCCGGGGCGTGCTCGGGTCGTCAGACCGTGAGCGCGCGGTCGGTCGGGCGGATCGGCGCCGGGAGGGCGCTCGCTCCCGTGAGGAAGCGGTCGACGCCGCGTGCCGCCGAGCGGCCCTCGGCGATCGCCCACACGATCAGCGACTGGCCGCGGCCCGCGTCTCCGGCGACGTAGACGCCGTCGACGTTGGTGGCGAAGTCCGCGTCGCGCGCGATGTTGCCGCGCTCGTCGAGCTCCAGGCCGAACTGCTGGACCAGGCCGTTGGACTGGTCCGTGCCCGTGAAGCCCATCGCCAGCGTGACCAGCTGTGCCGGAATCCTCCGCTCGGTGCCGGGCTTCTGGGTCAGCTTACCGTCAACGAACTCGACCTCGACCAGGTGGAGGAACTGGACGTTGCCGTCCTCGTCGCCCTCGAAGTGGGTGGTGGAGACGGAGTAGACCCGCTCGCCGCCCTCCTCGTGGGCCGAGGTGACCTTGTACAGCATGGGGAAGGTCGGCCAGGGCTGGCCGGCGACCCGCTCCTCGCCCGGGCGGGGCATGATCTCCAGCTGGGTGACCGAGGCGGCGCCCTGGCGGTGGGCGGTGCCCACGCAGTCGGCGCCGGTGTCGCCGCCGCCGATGACGACGACGTGCTTGCCCTCGGCGGTGAGCGGGGGCGCCACGAAGTCGCCCTCCTGCACCTTGTTGGCGAGCGGCAGGTACTCCATGGCGAAGTGGATGCCGTTCAGCTCGCGGCCGGGGACGGGCAGGTCGCGGGAGACGGTGGCGCCCGCGGCCACGACGACCGCGTCGTAGCGGCGGCGCAGCGCGTCAGCCGGCATGTCGGTGCCGATCTCGACCTCGGTGCGGAACTTGGTGCCCTCCGCACGCATCTGCTCGATGCGCCGGTTGATGTGCACCTTCTCCATCTTGAACTCGGGGATGCCGTAGCGCAGCAGGCCGCCGATGCGGTCGGCGCGCTCGTACACGACCACGGTGTGGCCGGCCCGGGTCAGCTGCTGGGCGGCGGCGAGGCCGGCCGGGCCGGAGCCGATGACGGCGACGGTCTTGCCGGACAGGCGCTCCGGCGGCTGCGGGGTGACGTCGCCGGAGTCCCATGCCTTGTCGATGATGGAGACTTCGACGTTCTTGATGGTGACGGCCGGCTGGTTGATGCCGAGGACGCACGCGGCCTCGCAGGGCGCGGGGCACAGCCGCCCGGTGAACTCCGGGAAGTTGTTCGTCGCGTGCAGGCGCTCGGACGCCGCCGACCAGTCCTCGCGGTAGGCGTAGTCGTTCCACTCGGGGATGAGGTTCCCGAGGGGACAGCCGTTGTGGCAGAACGGGATGCCGCAGTCCATGCAGCGCCCGGCCTGCTTGCTGATGATCGGCAGCAGGGAACCGGGGACGTAGACCTCGTTCCAGTCCTTGACGCGCTCCTCGACGGGGCGGGTCTCGGCGACCTCGCGCCCGGTGGTCAGGAAGCCCTTGGGGTCAGCCATTGGTCGCCGCCTCCATCATCTTCTCGGTGGTCTCCTGCTCGGTGAGACCGGCGAGCTCAGCGGCGTCCTTGGCGGCGAGCACTGCCTTGTACGTGGTCGGGATGATCTTGCTGAACCGGCCGGCGCTGGTGTCCCAGTCGGCCAGCAGCTTCTCGGCGACGGTGGAGCCCGTCTCCTCGTGGTGGCGGCGCACGACGTCGTGCAGCCACTGCTTGTCGGCGTCGGACGGGGTCTCGATCGCCTGCAGGTTGCCGGAGTTGACGTTGTCCCGGTCGAGGTCGACGACGTACGCGATGCCGCCGGACATGCCCGCCGCGAAGTTGCGGCCGGTCTCGCCGAGGACGACCGCGTGTCCGCCGGTCATGTACTCGCAGCCGTGGTCGCCCACGCCCTCGGAGACGACCAGCGCGCCGGAGTTGCGGACGCAGAAGCGTTCGCCGGTGCGGCCGCGCAGGAACATCTCGCCGCCGGTCGCGCCGTAGCCGATGGTGTTGCCGGCGATGGTCGAGTACTCGGCGAGGTGGTCGGCGCCGCGGTCCGGGCGGACGATCACGCGGCCGCCGGACAGGCCCTTGCCGACGTAGTCGTTGGCGTCGCCCTCCAGTCGCAGCGTGACGCCGCGCGGCACGAAGGCGCCGAAGGACTGGCCGGCGGAGCCGGTGAAGGTGATGTCGATCGTGTCGTCGGGCAGGCCCGCACCGCCGAACCGCTTGGTCACCTCGTGGCCGAGCATGGTGCCGACGGTCCGGTTGATGTTGCGGATGGCGACCTGCGCGCGGACCGGCTGTGCGCCCTCGGCCGTGGCCGCGTTCAGTGCCTCGGCGGCGAGCTCGATCAGCTCGTTGTCGAGGGCCTTCTCCAGGCCGTGGTCCTGCGCGGTCACCTGGTGGCGCACCGCGCCCTCGGGCAGCTCGGGCACGTGGAACAGCGGCGCGAGGTCGAGGCCCTGGGCCTTCCAGTGGCTGACGGCACGCGTGGTGTCCAGCAGCTCGGCGTGGCCGACGGCCTCCTCGATGCTCCGGAAGCCCAGCTCGGCGAGGATCTCGCGGACCTCCTCGGCGATGAACTGGAAGAAGTTGACGACGAACTCGGCCTTGCCGGAGAACCGCTCGCGCAGCACCGGGTTCTGGGTGGCGATGCCGACCGGGCAGGTGTCCAGGTGGCAGACGCGCATCATGACGCAGCCGGAGACGACCAGCGGGGCGGTCGCGAAACCGAACTCCTCGGCGCCGAGCAGCGCGGCGATGACGACGTCGCGGCCGGTCTTGAGCTGGCCGTCGGTCTGCACGACGATGCGGTCGCGCAGGCCGTTGAGCAGCAGCGTCTGCTGGGTCTCGGCGAGGCCGAGCTCCCAGGGGCCGCCCGCGTGCTTCAGGGAGGTCAGCGGGGAGGCGCCCGTTCCGCCGTCGTGGCCGGAGATGAGGACGACGTCCGCGTGGGCCTTGGAGACACCGGCGGCGACCGTGCCGACGCCGACCTCGGAGACCAGCTTCACGTGGATGCGGGCGGCCGGGTTGGCGTTCTTGAGGTCGTGGATCAGCTGGGCGAGATCCTCGATGGAGTAGATGTCGTGGTGCGGCGGCGGCGAGATGAGGCCGACGCCGGGCGTCGAGTGACGCGTCTTGGCGACCCACGGGTAGACCTTGTGGCCGGGCAGCTGGCCGCCCTCGCCGGGCTTGGCGCCCTGGGCCATCTTGATCTGGATGTCGTCGGCGTTGACGAGGTACTCGCTGGTGACGCCGAAGCGGCCGGAGGCGACCTGCTTGATGGAGGAACGGCGCTCCGGGTCGTACAGGCGCTCCGGGTCCTCGCCGCCCTCGCCGGTGTTGGACTTGCCGCCCAGCTGGTTCATGGCGACGGCGAGCGTCTCGTGCGCCTCCTTGGAGATGGAGCCGTACGACATGGCGCCGGTGGAGAAGCGCTTGACGATCTCGGAGACGGGCTCGACCTCGTCGACGGGGATCGACGGGCGGTCGGAGGTGAAGCCGAACAGGCCGCGGAGCGTCATCAGGCGCTCGGACTGCTCGTTCACCCGGTCCGTGTACTTCTTGAAGATGTCGTACCGCTTGGTGCGCGTGGCGTGCTGCAGGCGGAAGACGGTCTCCGGGTCGAACAGGTGCGGCTCGCCCTCGCGGCGCCACTGGTACTCGCCGCCGATCTCCAGCGCGCGGTGCGCGGAGGGGATGCCGGTGGCGGGGTACGCCTTGGCGTGCCGGGCGGCGACCTCCTTGGCGACGACGTCGAGTCCGGCGCCGCCGATCTTGGTGGCGGTGCCGTTGAAGTACTTCTCCACGAAGGCGTCCTCGAGGCCGACGGCCTCGAAGACCTGCGCGCCCCGGTAGGAGGCGACGGTGGAGATGCCCATCTTGGACATGACCTTCAGGACGCCCTTGCCGAGGGCGTAGATCAGGTTGCGGATGGCCTGCTCGGGCTCCAGGCCGTCGATGAAGGTGCCCGCGCGGACGAGGTCCTCGACGGACTCCATCGCCAGGTACGGGTTGACCGCCGCGGCGCCGTAGCCGATGAGCAGGGCGACGTGGTGCACCTCGCGGACGTCGCCGGCCTCGACCAGCAGGCCCACCTGGGTGCGCTGCTTGGTGCGGATGAGGTGGTGGTGCACGGCGGAGGTGAGCAGCAGCGAGGGGATCGGCGCGTGCTCGGCGTCGGAGTGCCGGTCGGAGAGCACGATGAGCCGGGCGCCGTTCTCGATGGCGGCGTCGGCCTCGGTGCAGATCTCCTCGATCCGGGCGGCCAGTGCGTCGCCACCGCCGGAGACCCGGTAGAGGCCGGAGAGCGTGGCGGCCTTCATGCCGGGCATGTCGCCGTCGGCGTTGATGTGGATGAGCTTGGCCAGCTCGTCGTTGTCGATCACCGGGAACGGCAGGGTGACGCTGCGACAGGACGCGGCGGTCGGCTCCAGCAGGTTGCCCTGGGGGCCGAGCGAGGAGTACAGCGAGGTGACGAGCTCCTCGCGGATGGCGTCCAGCGGGGGGTTGGTGACCTGCGCGAACAGCTGGGTGAAGTAGTCGAAGAGCAGCCGCGGGCGCTCGGACAGGGCCGCGATCGGGGAGTCCGTGCCCATGGAGCCCAGCGGCTCGCCGCCGGTGCGGGCCATCGGCGCCAGGATGATGCGCAGCTCCTCCTCGGTGTAGCCGAAGGTCTGCTGGCGGCGGGTGACGGAGGCGTGGGTGTGGACGATGTGCTCGCGCTCGGGCAGGTCCTCGAGCTCGATCTCGCCGGTCTCCAGCCACTCCTCGTACGGGTTCTCCGCGGCGAGGGCCGACTTGATCTCGTCGTCCTCGATGATGCGGTGCTCGGCGGTGTCGACGAGGAACATCCGGCCGGGCTGGAGGCGGCCCTTGCGGACGACCTTCGCGGGGTCGATGTCGAGGACGCCGACCTCGGAGGAGAGCACGACGAGGCCGTCGTCGGTGACCCAGTAGCGGCCGGGGCGCAGACCGTTGCGGTCGAGGACCGCGCCGACCTGGGTGCCGTCGGTGAAGGTGACGCAGGCCGGGCCGTCCCAGGGCTCCATCATCGTGGAGTGGTACTGGTAGAAGGCGCGCCGGGCCGGGTCCATGGAGTCGTGGTTCTCCCACGCCTCGGGGACCATCATCAGCACCGAGTGGGGCAGGGACCGCCCGCCGAGGTGGAGCAGCTCCAGGACCTCGTCGAAGGAGGCGGAGTCGGAGGCATCCGGGGTGCAGATCGGGAAGATGCGCTCCAGGCTGCCCTCGCGGAAGAGGTCCGAGCCGAGCTGGGACTCACGGGCGCGCATCCAGTTGCGGTTGCCCTTGACCGTGTTGATCTCGCCGTTGTGCGCGACGAAGCGGTACGGGTGGGCCAGCGGCCAGCTCGGGAAGGTGTTGGTGGAGAACCGGGAGTGCACGAGGGCGACGGCGGTGGCGCAGCGCCGGTCGGACAGGTCCGGGAAGAAGGGCTCCAGCTGGCCGGTGGTCAGCATGCCCTTGTAGACGATGGTGCGGGCGGAGAGCGACGGGAAGTACACGCCCGCCTCGCGCTCGGCGCGCTTGCGCAGCACGAACGCCTTGCGGTCCAGCGCGATGCCGGAGTTCTCGCCGTCGGCGACGAAGAGCTGGCGGAAGGCCGGCATGGTGGCGCGGGCGCCGTTGCCGAGCAGTTCGGGGGCGACGGGGACCTCGCGCCAGCCGAGGACGGTGAGGCCCTCCTCGGCGGCGGCGGTCTCGATCCGCGAGACGGCCTCGGCGCTGTCCTCCGCCGGCAGGAAGGCGATGCCGACGGCGTAGGAGCCGGCCTCGGGGAGGTCGAATCCGGCCACCTCGCGCAGGAACGCGTCGGGGACCTGGAGGAGGATGCCCGCACCGTCGCCGGAGTCGGGCTCGGAGCCGGTGGCGCCGCGGTGCTCGAGGTTCCGCAGTACGGTCAGCGCCTGCTCGACCAGCTCATGGCTGGCTACACCGGTGAGGGTGGCCACGAACCCGACACCGCAGGCGTCGTGTTCGTTACGGGGGTCGTACATCCCCTGGGGGGCGGGGCGACCGTCCATGGGCGACCAGGCGTCGGAACGCATCGGCTCTCCCGTCGTCGTCGTGGCATGTGCAGTGCCGAGGGACGACGTTGGCCCTGGCGAAATTTCGTGCAGGTTACATGATGGAGTGCTTCTCGGAAAGCGGATAGACCATTCCAGCATGCGGACACCGCTGAGCGCGGTGACAAGGGGTCCCGGGGCGAACGAACCGGATGAAGGGGACGGATCGCGGTACCGGAGGACCGGCGCGGACAGGCTTCGTTGCCCGGAGCGCTTCCGGCTCATGCCCGGTGGTTGCGAGGACGAAACCACTGGGTAACGGCTACCTATGTTGTGCCTTGCATAGTGTCTCACTGTTGCGCCGCTCGGCGGAGGGGACGTACGTCACAGGGTCGGCGACGGAGCGGCAAAGCGCGACCGCACCGGCCCCTGAGCCGGGGGCGGCGCGGTCGCGTCCCGCCGCGAGGGGCGACGGGCCCGGCAGGGTCGGGGTGCRGGTGGGGCCCGGTGGGGAGCCGGACGGCGGGGACGGGGTGCGGGTGCGGGCCCGGCTAGACCGCGGCGCCGATCAGCATGCCGAGGCCGTAGGTGACCGCCGCGGCGGCGCCGCCGAGCGCCAGCTGGCGCATGCCGCTGAACAGCCAGCCGCGGGCCGTGACCTTCGCCACCAGGGCGCCGCAGGCGAACAGTCCGACGAGGGCGAGCAGCACGGCGGGCCACAGGGCGCTCGCCCCGAGCAGGTAGGGCAGCACGGGCAGCAGCGCGCCGAGTGCGAACGACCCGAAGGACGAGACGGCGGCGACGGTGGGCGAGGGCAGGTCGTCGGGGTCGATGCCGAGCTCCTCGCGGGCGTGGATCTCCAGGGCCTGCTCGGGATCCCGGGAGAGCTGCATCGCCACCTCGCGGGCGAGCTCGGGATCCACGCCCCGGGCGGTGTAGAGGGCGGCGAGCTCCTCCATCTCGTCCACGGGGTGCTTGCGCAGCTCACGGCGCTCGACGTCGAGCTCGGCCTGGACCAGCTCGCGCTGCGAGGCGACCGAGGTGTACTCCCCCGCCGCCATCGAGAACGCGCCCGCCGCCAGCCCGGCGAGGCCCGTGACGACGATCGTCTGCTGCGAGGCCGCGCCGCCTGCGACGCCGGTCATCAGCGCCAGGTTGGAGACCAGTCCGTCCATCGCCCCGAAAACCGCCGGACGCAGCCAGCCCCCGTTCACGTCGCGGTGGGTGTGGTTGTCGCGGTGCGCCTCGTGCAGCGCGGCCTCGGTCTCGATGATGGACACAGCTCTCCCCTCTCGACCGCGGCCTGGTGCGCCGCGGCCCTCTGACCTCGAAAGTACGCCCGATGTAAGGGGCGCGCCAGCAAGGCAGGCCGTACTTACCTGGGGCCCGGAGGGAGTCGCCGGCGGCTCCCGGCGTACGCCGGGTCGGGTGACAGAAACGTTTCTCTGATGCGGGCCGGGCGGAGCGTGGCACACATCCGGGACCAGGCTCGCGCGCGCGAAAGGGCCCTCATGGAGCTGCTGACCGAGACGTACACCGAAGGGCGGTCCACCGTCCCGGTGTCCGCCCCCGCCACGGCCGTCGCCCCGCCCGCGGACCGTGCCGACCGGGCGCGCGGGGCGCTGCTCGGTCTCGCGGTGGGCGACGCCCTCGGCGCCCCCGCCGAGAACATGCGGCCGTCCGAGATCCGCCGCCGCTGGGGCCGTATCGAGGGCTTCGTCAGCGACGACCCGGCCGGCACCGACGACACCGAGTACGCCATCCTCTCCGGCCTGCTGCTCGCCCGGCACGGCTCGGAGCTGACCGTCGCCCATGTCGAGGCCGCCTGGCACGAGTGGATCGCGGACCGGGACGAGGGGCCGTTCCGCGGGGCCGGCTTCAGCGAACGCGGCACGCTGGAGAACCTGCGGCGGGGGCTGGCCGCGCCGATCTCCGCCCAGCACCGGCACGCCTGGAGCGACGGGCTGGCGATGCGCGCGGCCCCCTTCGGCGTCTTCGCGGCCGGCTGCGGGGGCGGTCATGAGGTCTGCGTCTGCGGGGTCAGGAGCGCGGCCACGTCGAGGACGTGCCGGCCGCGCATCGAGGGCAGGCAGCTGCCGCGTACCGGGCCGATCGCGCCGGCCCACTCGGGCGGGATCGCGCCCGCGCCCCGGACCGCTCCGGCGAGCGCGCCGGCGACGGCCGCGGTGGTGTCGGCGTCCCGGCCCATGTTGACGGCCGTCAGCACCGAGAGGCGGAAGTCGCCTCGTGCCGCCGCGAACGCGCCGAACGCGAGCCCCACGGCCTCGGGCGCCAG
>NZ_RDBP01000037.1:256203-315101 GCF_008042045.1 Streptomyces sp. T39 | reverse complement strand
CTGGCGCCCGAGGCCGTGGGGCTCGCGTTCGGCGCGTTCGCGGCGGCACGAGGCGACTTCCGCCTCTCGGTGCTGACGGCCGTCAACATGGGCCGGGACGCCGACACCACCGCGGCCGTCGCCGGCGCGCTCGCCGGAGCGGTCCGGGGCGCGGGCGCGATCCCGCCCGAGTGGGCCGGCGCGATCGGCCCGGTACGCGGCAGCTGCCTGCCCTCGATGCGCGGCCGGCACGTCCTCGACGTGGCCGCGCTCCTGACCCCGCAGACGCAGACCTCATGACCGCCCCCGCAGCCGGCCGCCCCGGGACCGCCGTCCGCACCGGCCCGCCCCGCGGGGCGGTGGTGCGTCCGCTCGAAGGGCTGCTGCTCGGGCTCGCCGCCGGGGACGCCGCGGGCTGGCCCGCCGCACGTCACCGGGCGGCCCGGATGCCGGAGTGGACCCGCCGGCTCACCCGCGAGCTCGACACCTTCGCCGAGCAGAACGCCACCACCACGCTCCCGGTGCCGATCGCGCTGAACCAGCCGCCGGAGCCGCTGCGTCTCGGGCCGTCCGACGACGCCGAGTGGGCCGCCTTCGCGGCCGGGATCGTGCTCACCTCGCGCGGGGAAGACTTCCGCGGGCTGCCGCCCGCCCGCCGGATCCGGGCGGCCGTCGACCTCGCGTGGAACGCGCTCGCGAGCCAGGTGGCGGCGGCCGCCGCCCGGGCGCCGGAGGTCGAGTCCGCCGTACTGCCGCTGCGGGCCCGGATCTCCGTGCGCGCCGGACTCGGCAACCTGGCCACCGGCCTGCGGCCGCCCGCGACCGGGCACGACAATCCGCACTACTTCGACGACGCCGCCTGTGTGCGGGCCGCCGTCCTCGCCGTCGTGCACCCGGGCGACCCGGACGCGGCGGCCGGACTCGCCGAGTTCGACGCCCGCTACACGCAGGACGGCGACGGCGTGCACGGGGCCCGCGCGATGGCCGCCGCCGTCGCCGCGGCCCTCGGCGGAGGGGACGTCGACACCGCCGTGGCGGCCGCGCTCGGGCAGCTGCCCGAGTCCACCGAGATCGGCCGCAACGCCCGCCACGCGCTCGCCCTCGCCCGTGACGCCGACTGCGCCTTCGATCTGGTGCCCCTGCTGGAGCACCAGATCGTCGACCACGTCTACAGCTACGGCATCGCCGCCGCCGAGACCGTGCCGGTGGCGCTCGCCGTGACCGTCGCCGCCCGGGGCCGCGTGGCCGAGGCCGTGCCCACGGCGGCGTGCCTCTCGCGGGTGGCCGACTCGGCACCCGCGCTGGCCGGGGCGCTGACGGGCGTACTGGGCGGCGGCGACCGCGTGCCCGCCGGCTGGCGCAACGCCTGCCGCGTCCTTGCCGGCTGTGCTCTCCCCCACCTCGCCGGCACCGACCTCGTCGACCTCGCCGCACTGCTCACCGCCACGGGCGGGGACGGGGAGCCCCTCCCGTAGCCCACGCCCGGGCCGTCGCCCGGCCAGGGGGGCGGCCCCGGGAGCCGGCCCGGAGGGTGCGGTCGACCTCTGCCCGGAGCGCCCCGGCAGGAGCCGGGCCCGGGAACCGGCAGCCCATCCGTGGAGCGCCCGGCCGCCCGGGGGCGGCCTCGCCGGCGGACAGTCCTTCGACGGCCCGGCCACCCCCTCGTGCGGGCAACCCGCGGCTGGGACGCCGTCGGCACGGCAGGCCCCGGCGAGCCCGGCGAGACCCCGACAGCCGAACCGCCGGCCGGAGCAGGCCCGTGCGGGACCGTGCCGCGTCCGGGGCGCCGCGCCCGCACACGGCGCACCCGCGGTCGCGGTCGGCACCCACCCACGGGCAGCGCACCCCCGGGCCGTGCGCAGCGCACCCGACCTCCCGCGCGCCCCCGCCGGGGCACCGCCCGCGTGTGGCGTACCCCCGGCGGGCAGGAGTCCGCACGGTGGACGGTCGGGGGCGCCGTGGAGGGACAGCGGCCGAATCCCCGTCCGAGGTGCGCCGCACACGACGGAGCAAGGGGGACAATCCGGGCATGACGACAGCGACGGCGAACGCGGCCACTCCATCGGCGACCCCCAACTCCCTCTCTCTCGACGACAGGTTCACGGGCAGCCTGGTCGGAGCCGCCGTGGGCGACGCGCTCGGCGGACCGGTCGAGGGCTACACGCCGGAGCAGATCGTCGAGCGCCACGGCGGCCGCGTCGAGGGCATCGTCGGCCCCTGGAACGGCGACGCGTGGCGCACCGCGCGCCCGATCGCCCCGTACCACAAGGGCAACGGCCACATCACCGACGACACCCTCCTCACCCACGCGCTGGTGCGCGTCTACGCGGCCGTCCGCGACCACCTGGACGCCTATGCCGTCGCCGACCATCTCGTGCCCGACCTGATCACCACCCCCCGATGGATCCCCGAACTGGAGGCGGAGGCCCTTCCCCTCCAGCGGATCTTCCTGGCCGAGAAGTGGATGGTGCACCGCCTGCACTACGGCCACAACGACCCCCGTGAGGCCGGGGTCGGAAACATCGTCAACTGCGGAGCGGCGATGTACATGGCGCCGGTCGGCCTGGTCAACGCCGCCTGCCCGGAGGCCGCCTACCAGGAGGCGCTCGACATCGCGGGGGCGCACCAGTCCTCCTACGGACGGGAGGCGGCGGGCGTCTTCGCGGCCGCCGTCGCCGCGGCGGCCTCGCCGGGCGCGACCCCGGCGGCCGTCGTGGAGACGGCGCTCGCGCTGGCCAAGGACGGCACCCAGGCCGCGATCGAGGCCGTCGCGGAGACCGCCGTCCGCCACACGGACGCCGAGTCGGCGCTCGCGCCGCTGCGCGCGGCGGTGGCGCCCTTCGACACGGTCGGCCCCGACTACCGCACCCCCTCGCTGGGCGCCCGGCGGCCCTCACGGCTGCACTCCATCGAGGAACTGCCCATCGCCCTGGGCATGCTGCTGGTCGGCGCGGGCGACTTCCGGCGGACCGTGCTCGCCTGCGTCAACTACGGGCGGGACTGCGACTCGATCGCCACGATGGCGGGCGCGCTGGTGGGCGCGATGCACGGCCGGGCTGCGGTGCCCGGCGACTGGGCGGACCAGGTGGCCCGGGCCAGCCGGGTCGACCTGTGCGCCCCCGCGGCGGAACTCGTGGCGGTGGCCCGCGAGATCCACGCGCGCGACCTGGCGCGCCGCCGCGCCCACGAGGCGGCGTTCGCCGCACTGGCGGACGCCCGGTGACCGCCACCCTGCGCCTGACCTGGGTCCAGCCCGAGGACCTCGTCGGGCACGAGCTGCGGCAGGCGGACGAGGACGGGCGCGACGCGTCCGCGATCCGCGACCGCTGGCTGGCGGCGGGCGGCGCCCCCGCGCCCGTGCGGGCGGGCGCGTCCGGCGAGCCGGCGCCGCCCCGCCTGCGTGCGCTCGCGGAGCGGCTCCTCGACGAACTCGCCGCGCTCCCCTCCCCCTTGGCCGCCGACGAGCCGGTGGACTGGCCGTCGATCGTGGCGGCCTGCCCGGCCCTGGGGCACCGGCCCGCCGCCGGCCCCGGACCGGTGCACCGCGGAGCCCCCGGGCCGCACCGCGCGCTCGCGTCCGGACCCGCCGGCGAGGCCGCGCGGCCCCACGGGCCGGCCCCGGACCGTACCCCGCCCCGCGCGGCGGACGGGGTCGCGGCGGGCGAGGACGCCTCGCGCGCCGCCCGGCACGGGCAGGCACCCCCGACCGCGGACGGGGTCGCGGCGGGCGAGGACGCCTCGCGCGCCGCCCGGCACGGGCAGGCGTCCGGGGCCGAGCACGGCCAGGACGCACCCCACGCCCCCCGTACCGCGCCCGGTGAGGACGCCCTGCACGCCGCGTGGCTCGGGCGGGCCGCCGGCTGTCTGCTGGGCAAGCCGGTGGAGAAGCTGCCGCTGGACGCCATCCGGGCCCTGGCCCGGGCGACCGGCAACTGGCCGCTCGCCGACTGGTTCACCGCCCGCGGGGTGCCCGCCGAACTGGCCGCCGCCCATCCCTGGAACCGGCGCAGCGCGGCCACCAGCCTGGCCGAGAACATCGACGGCATGCCGGAGGACGACGACCTCAACTACCCGCTGCTCGGGCTGGTGCTGCTGCGGCGTCACGGCCGGCGTTTCACCACCGCCGACGTCGGCGCGCTCTGGCTGGACGAACTGCCCGCCGGGCGGACCTTCACCGCCGAACGCGTCGCCTACCGCAATCTGCTGTGCGGGGTCGAGCCACCGCACACGGCCGTCCGGCGCAATCCGTTCCGGGAGTGGATCGGCGCCGCGATCCGGGCCGACGTGCACGGCTGGACCAACCCCGGGGCCCCGGCCACGGCCGCGGCGCAGGCCTTCCGCGACGCCGCGCTGAGCCACACCGCGAACGGCGCCTACAGCGCCATGTTCGTCGCCGCCACCGTGGCCGCGGCGGCCGGCGGCGCGGCCGGGGTGCACGAGGCGCTGGCCGCCGGGCTCGCGGTGGTGCCGCCCCGCTCGCGGCTGGCCGGGGCCGTCCGGTTCGGCATCGCCGCCGCCCGCGAGGAGGTGGACTTCGACCGGGCCGTCGACCGGATCCACCACGCCTACGGCGCACTGCACTGGGTGCACTCCGTCCCCAACGCCGCGCTGCTCGCGGCCGCGCTGACCCACGCGGACGGCGACTTCGCGGGATCCGTCTGCCGCGCGGTGTCGGGCGGTCTGGACACCGACTCCAACGGCGCCACCGCCGGATCGGTCGCCGGGCTGCTGGCCGGCAGCCCCGACGCCCTGCCCGCACGCTGGACGACGCCGCTGAAGAACCGGCTCGCCACGTCCGTCGCCGGCTTCGACGGCGTCGGATTCGACACCCTCGCCCGTCTGACCGTGGAGGAGGCACTGCGCCCATGACCGGCATCGTGGTGCTCGGCAGCACCAACATGGACCTCGTCGCCTATGTGGCGCGGCCCCCCGGACGCGGGGAGACCGTCACCGGAAGGGAGTTCACCACCGTCCCCGGCGGCAAGGGAGCCAACCAGGCCCTCGCCGCCGCCCGCGCGGGCGGTGACGTCACCATGATCGGGGCCGTCGGGGCGGACGAGTTCGGCGACCGGCTGCGGCACACCCTGGTCGCCTCCGGGGTCGACACCGACCTGCTGCGCACGGCCGACGGCCCGTCCGGCACCGCGCACATCGTCGTCGACGACGACGGCGGGAACTCGATCGTCGTCGTCCCCGGCGCGAACGGCACCGTCACCTCGCTCGCACCGGGCGACGAGGCCGTCATCGCCGCGGCCGACCTGCTGCTCCTCCAGCTCGAACTGCCCCTCACCGCCGTGCTCGACGGCGCCCTGGCCGGACGCAGGCACGGGGT
This sequence comes from Streptomyces sp. T39, assembly GCF_008042045.1. Lineage (GTDB taxonomy): Bacteria > Actinomycetota > Actinomycetes > Streptomycetales > Streptomycetaceae > Streptomyces. Next base: position 309,790 of record NZ_RDBP01000037.1, on the reverse strand, counting down.
GCGCACCGTGCTCACCCCCTCCCCGGTGCAGCCGCTTCAGCCGGAACTGCTCGCCGCGGTCGACCTGCTGGTCCCCAACGAACACGAGGCCGCCGAACTCACCGGCCTCGGCGACCCCCACGAGGCCGCCGCCGCCCTGCTGCGCAGGGTGCCCGAGGTCGTCATCACCCTCGGCTCCGCGGGCGTCCTCCACGCGGCCCGGGACGCCGCCCCGCTCGCCGTGCCCGCCCCGCAGGTCACCGCCGTCGACACCACCGCCGCCGGTGACACCTTCGTCGGCGCGCTCGCCGTCGCCCTCGGTGAAGGGCGGCCCGTGGAGCAGGCCCTCGTCTGGGCGTGCGCCGCCGCAGCCCTGTCCGTCCAACGCCCGGGAGCGTCCACTTCCATGCCGTACCGCCCCGAGATCGACTCCGCGTCATGACCCCGCCGAGCGCCGCTTCGAGCGGTGCGCCGCCGCTGGAGGGCCTGCGCGTCCTCGACCTGGCCACCCTGTTCGCCGGCCCGATGTGCGCCACGCTGCTCGGCGACTACGGGGCCGAGGTCGTCAAGGTCGAGCACCCGACCCGGCCCGACCCCTCCCGCGGGCACGGGCCCGCCAAGGACGGCGTCGGCCTGTGGTGGAAGGTCCTCGGCCGCAACAAGCGCACCATCACGCTGGACCTCTCCACCCCCGGCGGCCGGGAGACCCTGCTGCGTCTGGCGGCCACGGCGGACGTGGTCGTCGAGAACTTCCGCCCCGGCACCCTGGAGCGGTGGGGGCTCGGCTGGGAGGAGCTCGGCGCGGCCAACCCGCGGCTCGTCCTGGCCCGTGTCACCGGCTTCGGGCAGTTCGGCCCCTACTCCCACCGGCCCGGCTTCGGGACGCTCGCGGAGGCGATGAGCGGTTTCGCGGCGGCGACCGGGGAGCCCGAGGGGCCGCCCACGCTGCCGCCGTTCGGTCTCGCCGACTCCGTCGCCGCGCTCGCCACCGCCTACGCCGTGATGACCGCGCTCGCCGCCCGCACCGTCACCGGCCGCGGCCAGGTCGTCGACCTGGCGATCATCGAGCCGATCCTGGCCGTGCTCGGCCCGCAGGCGCTCTGGTACGACCAGCTCGGTTATGTGCAGCCCCGCACCGGCAACCGCTCACGGAACAACGCGCCCCGCAACATCTACCGCACGGCGGACGGCGGCTGGGTGGCCGTCTCCACGTCCGCCCAGTCCGTCGCCGAGCGGGTGATGCACCTGGTCGGCCGGCCGGAGCTGGTCGACGAGGACTGGTTCGCCACCGGCAGCGGCCGGGCCGACCACGCCGACGAGCTCGACGGGGCCGTCGGGAGCTGGATCGCGCGGCAGAGCTGCACCGACGCGATCGCCGCCTTCGAGAAGGCCGAGGCGGCCATCGCGCCCGTCTACGACATCCGTGACGTCTACGCCGACCCCCAGTACCAGGCTCTGGGGACGATCACCGAGGTTCCCGACCCCGAGCTCGGCCCGCTGCGCATGCAGAACGTCCTCTTCCGGCTCTCCGAGACGCCCGGGGCGATCCGCTGGGCCGGGCGTCCGCACGGCGCGGACACCGACGAGGTGCTGGCCGAACTCGGGCTCTCCCCCGCCGACATCACCGCGCTGCGCACGGAAGGAGCGCTATGACCATCCCGCTGACCTGGCTGTACGCCCCGGGAGACCGTCCCGAGGTGGTGCACAAGGCCATCGCCGCCCGCCCGGACGTCGTCATCGTCGACCTCGAGGACGCGGTGGCCGGACACCGCAAGGAGTACGCCCTCGCGGCCACGGCGGAGCTGCTGTCGCAGCACCTGCCGCTCCCCGTCCATGTGCGGATCGACTCCCCCCGGGACGTCGCGACGCTGGCCGGGCTGCCCGGTCTGGCCGCGCTGCGCCTGCCCAAGGTGGCCTATGCCACCGATGTCCAGCGGATCGCCGCCGAGGCCCCGGGCGTCCCGCTGTACGCGCTGCTGGAGTCGGCGCTGGCGGTGGAGCACGCCTACGCCATCGCCACCGCCCACGAGGCTCTGCGCGGCATCGCGCTCGGGGAGTCCGACCTGCGGGCGGACCTGGGAGTGCGCGGCGACACGGGACTGGACTGGCCGCGCACCCGCATCGTGGTCGCGGCGCGCGCGGCGGGGCTCGCGCCGCCCGCGCAGTCCGTCTTCCCCGACATCGTCGACCTGGACGGACTGCACGCGTCCTGCGCGCACGGCCGCTCGATCGGCTTCCTCGGCCGGGCGGCCATCCACCCCCGCCAGCTGCCGGTGATCGAACGCGCCTACCGGCCGACGCCCGAGGAGATCGACGCGGCGGAGGAGATCGTCAAGGCGGCGGCGTCGGACACGGGGGCGATGGCCCTTCCGGACGGCCGCTTCGTGGACGCGGCGGTCGTCGCGGCGGCGGAGCGCACCCTCGCGATCGCGGCCCGCGAGATCCCCTGACGACAGCGCCCGGCCCGTCGACGGAGGGCCCCGCACATGAGAGGACCGCCACGGGCAGCTGCCCGTGGCGGTCCTCTCATGTGCGGGGCCCGGCGCCGGACCTGGGTGGGCGCCGGGTCTCTAGCCCTTGCCTCCGGCCGGCTTCGCGCGGGCGTCGGCGGACGTGTCCTCGGCGGAGGTGTCGTCCGGCTCCGCGTCGGCGTCCCCGTCGGTGGCCTCCGCGCCGGCGTCGGCCGTGCCCTCGGCCTTGTCCTCGTCCGCGTCCCCGTCGGAGGAGGACTTCGTCAGGGTGACGGCGGCCGGTTCGACGGTCTCCTCGCGGCCCGGGCGCAGCCGGGACGAGATCACGATGTAGGCGACGGCGAGGACGAAGACCAGGATCGACGTCCACACGTTCAGCCGGAGGCCGAGGACGTGGTGCGCCTCGTCGACCCGCATGTACTCGATCCAGCCGCGGCCCGCGCAGTACGCGGCGACGTACAGGGCGAAGGCCCGGCCGTGGCCCAGCGTGAAGCGGCGGTCGGCCCAGATCACGAGGAGGGCGACGCCGATGCACCACAGCGACTCGTAGAGGAACGTCGGGTGGTAGTAGCCGGCCTCGCGGTTTGCGCCCTCGGTGATCTCGACGGCCCACGGCAGGTCGGTCGCCTTGCCGTACAGCTCCTGGTTGAACCAGTTGCCCCAGCGGCCGATCGCCTGCGCGAGGGCGATCGCCGGCGCGAGGGCGTCCGCCCAGGCGGGCAGCGGGATGCCCCGGCGACGGCAGCCGATCCAGGCGCCGACCGCGCCGAGTGCGATGGCGCCCCAGATACCGAGGCCGCCCTCCCAGATCTTGAAGGCGTCGACCCAGTTCTCACCGTCGCTGAAGTACAGCTGGTAGTCGGTGATCACGTGGTAGAGCCGGCCGCCGACCAGGCCGAAGGGCACGGCCCACACGGCGATGTCGGCCACCGTGCCGGCCTTGCCGCCCCTGGCGACCCAGCGCTTGTTGCCGAACCAGACGGCGACGAAGACGCCGATGATGATGCAGAAGGCATAGCCGCGCAGCGGGAGCGGTCCGAGGTGGATCACTCCGGTCGACGGGCTCGGGATGTAAGCGATGTCCATGGCAGCACTGACGCTACCCTGCCGGGCGGGGCGTGCGGCAACCCACCCGGCAACGTCTGCATAACGAGGGCCCCGGCACCGCGCATCGCCTCACGGGCCCCGCGCGTCAGGACGCCGGGGTGTCCGCGGGGGCGCTGCCGGCGGGCGAGGGCTGCCGCGTGCCGGGCTGCTTGCCCTTGTTGGCCTCCTCCACCCACTTCTTGAAGTTGGGCACCGAGATCTGCTCCTCGCCCTTGGTGGGGAAGATCGACTCACCGTTGAGCAGCACCGTCGGCGTGCCGCGGAAGCCGCCGTTCTGGAAGGCGGTGTTGGACTTCTCGACCCAGCTGTCGTGCGTGCCGTCGTTGACGCAGGTGCGGAAGGCGGGGGTGTCGAGGCCCTCGACCTTCCCGGCGAGCTCGATCAGCTTGCCGTTGTCGGCGAAGGCGTCGTCCGGCTCCGGGGGCTGGTTCATGTAGAGCACGTCGTGGTACTCGGCGAACTTGCCGGCGTCCTGGGCGCAGGCCGCCGCGTTCGCCGCGCGCAGGGAGCCGCTGCCGCCCATGTTGCCGTCGATGATGGTGGCGAGGTGGTACTCGACCTTGATCTTCCCGGCCGCGACGAGGTCGTGGACGGTCGAGCGCAGCGCGTTCTCGAACTGGGCGCAGGCGGGGCAGCGGAAGTCCTCCCACACGGTCAGGGTGGAGGGCGCGTCGCTCGCTCCGACGGGGATGGCGAGCTGCTCCTCCCCCTGCACGCCGCTGGGTGCGCTGAGGGGACCGGCCTCCGACGAGCCGTCCTCGTCCTTGCCGCTGTTCGCGGCGACGAGGCCGACGACGGCGGCCAGACCGAGGACGCCGACCACGGCGGACGCCACGATCAAGGTCCTGCGGCGCCGCTCACGGGCCTTGTCCAACTGCCGTTCCCGCTGGATCCGCTCGCGGGCGGTCCGCTTCCGTTCTTGGTTGTCGCTCACACCACCGCAAACGAACCGGGGAGGCGTCTGCACGCCTCCCCGGTCCCGTTTCCACCCGTTCGAGCTACGCGGTGCCGCGTACGCCCCGGGCGAGATCGCCCGCCAGTTCCCGTACGGCCGCGACGGCCGCGGTGTCGTCGTCCGCCTCGAGCATGCGCTTGACGAACGCGGAGCCGACGATCACCCCGTCCGCGAAGGCGGCCACCTCGGCGGCCTGGGCGGGGTCGGAGACCCCGAGGCCCACGCAGACCGGGAGGTCGGTGGTGGCGCGGGTGCGCCGCACCAGGTCCTCCGCCTGGGCGCCGACGGACGCCCGGGTGCCGGTGACGCCCATCAGGGAGGCGGCGTACACGAAGCCGCTGCCGGCCGCCGTGATGGTGGCGAGCCGCGCGTCCTTGCTGCTGGGGGCGACGACGAAGACGGTGGCCAGACCGTGCTTCTCGGCGTGCTCCCGCCACGGGCCGGACTCCTGGACCGGCAGGTCGGGCAGGATGCACCCGGCGCCGCCGGCTTCGGCGAGTTCGGCGGTGAACCGCTCGACGCCGTACCGGTCGATCGGGTTCCAGTAGGTCATCACCAGGACCGGCTTGCCGGTCGCCGCGTGCGCCTCGCGCACCGTGCGCATCACGTCGGCGATGCGCACACCGCCGCGCAGGGCGATGTCGTCGGCGGTCTGGATCACCGGCCCGTCGAGGACGGGGTCGCTGTGCGGCAGCCCGACCTCGACGACGTCGGCGCCGCCGTCGAAGGCGGCCTTGACCGCCTCGATGCCGGTGTCGACGTTCGGGAAGCCCGCCGGGAGGTAGGCGATGAGCGCGGCCCGGTTCTCCTCGCGGGCCGCGGCGAGGGTGGTGTTCAGCAGGTCGAGATTGCCGCTCACGAGGCGTCCCCCTGGATCTCGGCGGCGCCGTTGTCCGCCGAGGCGTCGGCCTCGACCCGGGCGTCGGTGTCGTAGAGCCCGAAGTAACGGGCGGCGGTGTCCATGTCCTTGTCGCCGCGGCCGGACAGGTTGACCACGATCAGCCCGTCCTTGCCGAGTTCCCTGCCGACCTCCAGCGCACCGGCCAGCGCGTGCGCCGACTCGATGGCCGGGATGATGCCCTCGGTGCGCGAGAGCAGGCGCAGTGCCTGCATCGCGTCGTCGTCGGTGACCGCGCGGTACTCGCCGCGACCCGAGTCCTTGAGGTAGGAGTGCTCGGGGCCGATGCCCGGGTAGTCGAGGCCGGCGGAGATCGAGTAGGGCTCCGTGATCTGGCCCTCGTCGTCCTGGAGCACGTAGGACCGGGAGCCGTGCAGGATGCCCGGTTCGCCCGCGGTCAGGGTGGCCGCGTGCTCACCGGTGCCGATGCCGTGGCCCGCGGGCTCGCAGCCGATCAGGCGGACGCCGGTGTCGGGGATGAAGGCGTGGAAGAGGCCGATGGCGTTCGACCCGCCGCCGACGCAGGCGACGGCGGCGTCGGGGAGCCGTCCGGCCCGCTCCAGCAGCTGGCGCCTGGCCTCGACGCCGATGACCCGGTGGAAGTCGCGCACCATGGCGGGGAAGGGGTGGGGGCCCGCGACCGTGCCGAAGAGGTAGTGGGTGCGGTCCACGTTGGCGACCCAGTCGCGGAACGCCTCGTTGATGGCGTCCTTGAGGGTGCGGCTGCCGGACTTCACGGCGACGACCTCGGCGCCCAGCATGCGCATCCGGGCGACGTTGAGCGCCTGGCGCTGCGTGTCGATCTCGCCCATGTAGATGGTGCATTCGAGACCGAACAGCGCGCAGGCGGTGGCGGTGGCGACACCGTGCTGGCCCGCGCCCGTCTCGGCGATGACGCGGGTCTTGCCCATGCGCCGGGTGAGCAGCGCCTGGCCCAGCACGTTGTTGATCTTGTGCGAGCCGGTGTGGTTCAGGTCCTCGCGCTTGAGGAAGACGCGTGCGCCGCCGGCGTGCTCCGCGAAGCGGGGCACCTCCGTGAGGGCGCTGGGGCGGCCGGTGTAGTCGGCGAGCAGCTCGCCGAGTTCGGCGACGAACTCCGGATCGGCCTTGGCCTTCTCGTACTCGACGGCGACCTCGTCGACGGCGGCGACGAGTGCCTCGGGGATGAACTTGCCGCCGAAGGCTCCGAAGTAGCCCTCGGGGCTGGGGACATGACCGTCGGGGTCGGGAATGAAGAAGTCGCTGGACATGGCGACGGAACTCCTCGTATCCGGGCGGGTGTGCCGCTCCGGGACGTGTCGGGTGATGGGTACGGGTGCGTCGCGCCCGCGGCCGGAGCCCGCCGCGCCCGCGCCCTTCCCGTACGGAGGCTACGCCGCCGCCCCGCTGCCCCCGTTCACCGGCGCGGCCGGTCGCCGTGGCGGGGCCACGTGCCGTCCGGGATGCCGGTGCCGGCGGCCGGTCGGGCCGCCGGGTCGTGCGGGGACGCCGCGTGCACGCGGCGGGGTGCCGGGCCGGGCCCGGTCAGGAAAGGAGCCGGGGCGGGGTGGGGACCCCGCTCCGCACGGCCTGTCGGCAGGCCTCGGGCGCGCGGCGCCATCGCATGCCGTTGACCTGGCCCGGTTCGTCGCCGATCACGTACCGCACGCGCCGGCCGTGGACCCGGCGTGCCGGTGCGCGGCAGCCCCGCGGACGGCAGCCGCGGGCCAGCCGGGCGTAGGCGTCGCCGGGCGCCGCGGGCACACCGGCCCGGCCCGGGCACACGCCCTGGGCGGGTCGGCGGAGGCGGCGGCGTGCGGCGGTCACGGAGGGGTCAGCTCCGCCCGTGGCGCAGTGCCGGGTGGGCGCCGGCGGCGACCAGGTCGGCCACGGCCGACTTGGGGTCACGGCCGGTGACGAGGGATTCGCCCACGAGCACGGCGTCGGCGCCGGCGTTCGCGTAGGCGATCAGGTCGTGGGGGCCGCGCACACCGGACTCGGCGATCTTGACGATGTGCGACGGGATCTCGGGGGCCACGCGCTCGAAGGTGGACCGGTCGACCTTGAGGGTCTTGAGGTTGCGCGCGTTCACGCCGATGATCCTCGCTCCGGCGTCGACGGCGCGCTCGACCTCGTCCTCGTCGTGGACCTCGACGAGAGGGGTGAGCCCGATGGACTCGGCGCGCTCGATCAGCGAGACCAGCGCCTCCTGCTCCAGTCCGGCGACGATCAGCAGCACCACGTCGGCCCCGTAGGCGCGGGCCTCCCAGAGCTGGTACGCGGTGACGATGAAGTCCTTGCGCAGCACGGGGACGTCGACCCGGGCGCGGACGGCCTCGAGGTCGGCGAGGGAGCCGCCGAAGCGGCGCTGCTCGGTCAGCACGGAGATGACCGCCGCGCCGCCCGCCTCGTAGTCCGCGGCCAGTGCGGCCGGGTCGGCGATGGCGGCGAGGGCGCCCTTGGACGGGCTGGAGCGCTTCACCTCGCAGATCACCTTGACGCCGTCACCGCGCAGTGCGGCGACCCCGTCCTTGGCGGCGGGGGCCTTGGCGGCGCGCTCCTTGAGCTCGTCGAGGCTGACACGCGCCTGCCGCTCTGCCAGGTCGGCGCGCACACCTTCGATGATCTCGTCGAGCACACTCACGCGAGCGGCCCCCTTCCGGGACGGTGACAGTTCGGGATCAGCCACCTCGATGGTATCCGCACCGGGGCCGAGGCCTCGCATCCGGATGGCCGCCGTCCCACCAGCTGGGACTCTTATGGAGCGAGCGCGGCCCCGAACGGCAGGTTCCGCACCACCGCGAAGATCACCAGGAGGGCGCTGACGGTCCAGCCCGCGACGGGGGCGACGCGCAGGCGGAACGGCCTGCCACGGACGGCGTGAACCAGCCACATCACCCACACCACGGCGAAGACGAGATAGCCGGCGACCGCGGCGGCGTTGGCACCCAGCGCGGTCGGCAGGTCACCGTGGATGAAGGCGTGCGCGCTGCGCAGCCCGCCGCAGCCGGGGCAGAGCACGCCGGTGATGCCGTACAGCGGGCAGACGGGGTAGTGGCCGGGTTCGTTGGGGTCGACGCTCCCGACGTACGCGAAGGCGGCCGCGACGCCCGCGAACGTGGCCAGCGGCCCGACGAGCCGCCGCGCCGTCGTCGGCGGAGCGGCGACGCGCACGGCAAGCCCGCCGCCCGGCGCCCACCCGCCGTGCCCGGGGTGCGCGGGCTCGTGGGACGCTCCCGCGGCCGGATGCCGGCCCGATGTGCCGGGCGGGGCCGGTTCGACCGCTCCCGCGGCCGGGTGCGCGCCGGACGCCGGGGGCTCGTGGACAGCACCCGCGGCCGAGTGCCCACCCGTCGCACGGGTCGTGTCGCCCGCACCCGGCGGGGCCGGTTCGACCGCTCCCGCGCCCGAGGGCCCGCCCGATGCGCCGGGCGACGGGGGCTCGGGGAGCGCGCCGGTCGCGGAGCGTTCGCCGGCCGCCGTGCCGGACACGGCGCGTGCGGGGACCGCCCCGGCCACGGGACGCCCGCCGGGCAGCTGCGGGACCGCTCCGGGCGCGCGGGGCACGCCGCCCGCGCCCGGCGGGGAGGTGTCGTGCGCGTCACGCGGGGGCCGGGCTGCGCCGCCGTCGTGGTCACACGGTCACCGCGTCAGGCCGAGGCGCTCTCCCGCGCGGCGGCGCGGGCGCGCGCCTCGACGACGGCCTCCGGCTCCTTCGGCGTGCCCATGCCCGCGACCTTCATCGCTCCACCGACGACCCCGCCGAGCAGGATGAGGGCCGAACCGGCCCAGAAACCGACCGGGTTGTTCGCGACCATGAAGACGCCTGCGACACAGAAGCCGATGAAGGCGATGATGACGCCGGTCCAGGCGGCCGGGGTGTGTCCGTGGCTGCTGCCCGCCATGAGTGTGCTCCTCGTTTCTGGTGCGCTGTCGTGAGCTGATGCCCTCGGGCCGCTGAGGCCCGGTGCTCGTGGGTCGGGCCGGGGGCCCGGTGTCATTGTCCCGTACGCCGGCACGGCGGATGAGCTGGGGTCACCCTTCGCGCGTCGGGTCCTCGCCGCGGTCCAGTGCCTTCCACAGATCCTCGGGGCGGTCGGGATCCACCGCGGCGGCCCGCCGGGGGCGGGGGGTGCCGTCGCGCTCGTAGCGGCCCGACATGGTGGGCCAGAGCCTGCCGTACCGCAGTGCCAGCACGCCGGCCAGCAGGATCAGCAGTCCGCCGGCGGCCGTGACGTAGGGCCAGGCGGTGTGGGTGAGCGCGTCGACCGCAGCGGCCGCGTCACCCGTGGTGCGGGCGGCCTTCGCGTCGAGGGCTTCGGTGTCGGAGGCGCCGAGCAGCGCGGCGGCCGTCGCGCCGGCGCCGCTGAGCGCCAGCAGGCCGGAGACGAGCAGCCGGCCGCCGCGGCGGGCCGCGAGGACCGCCACGAGCGCGGCGAGGCCGACGATGGCCAGGGCGGTCGGGACGCCGGTGACGTCGCCGCCCTTGGCGTCCAGCGCGACGGTCCCGCCGCCGACGGACGCGGTGCCCTCGGCCCAGGTCCGGCCGGCGGCGAGCAGGACGACGGTGGCGCCGACGGCGCCGAGGAGCAGCGCCGCGGCGAGACTGCGGCGGCTGCCGCTCGCCGCCGCAGGGGTGGCGGCCGAGGCTCGGGGCTGGGGTACGGGAACAGCACTCACCTGCCCCACTATCCCCTACCGGTCCGTCATCCGTTCAGCCGGTTGGCCGTGTGGACGGCCCGGAGGACCGCCGCCGCCTTGTTCCGGCACTCGGTGTCCTCGGCGACCGGGTCGGAGTCGGCCACCACGCCGGCGCCCGCCTGGACGTAGGCCGTGCCGTCGCGGAGCACCGCGGTGCGGATGGCGATGGCCGTGTCGGAGTCGCCCGCGAAGTCCAGGTAGCCGACGGCCCCGCCGTAGAGCCCGCGACGCGAGGGTTCGAGCTCGTCGATGATCTGCATGGCCCGCGGCTTGGGGGCGCCCGAGAGCGTGCCCGCGGGGAAGCAGGCCGTGAGCACGTCGAAGGCGGTGCGGCCCTCGGCGATCCGGCCGGTGACGGTGGAGACGATGTGCATCACGTGGGAGTAGCGCTCGATCGACATGAAGTCGACCACCTCGACGGAGCCGGGGGCGCAGACGCGGCCCAGGTCGTTGCGGCCGAGGTCGACGAGCATCAGGTGCTCGGCGCGCTCCTTGGGGTCGGCCAGCAGTTCCTCCGCGAGGTCGTGGTCCTCCTGCGGGCTCGCGCCGCGCGGCCGGGTGCCGGCGATGGGGTGGACCATGGCCCGCCCGTCCTCGACCTTGACCAGCGCCTCCGGGCTGGATCCGACGACGTCGAAGCCGTCGAAGCGGAAGAGGTACATGTACGGCGAGGGGTTGGTGGCCCGCAGCACGCGGTAGACGTCCAGCGCGCTCGCGGCGCACGGCGTCTCGAAGCGCTGCGAGGGGACGACCTGGAAGGCCTCGCCGGCCCGGATGCGCTCCTTGATGTCCTCGACCGCCGCCTGGTAGTCCTCGCCGCCCCACAGCGCGGAGAACGCGGGCAGTTCGGAGGGCGGCAGCACGGCGGGCGCGGAGGCGAGCGGCCGGGAGAGGTCGGCCTCCATGGCGTCGAGGCGGGCGACGGCGCCCGCGTAGGCCTCGTCGACGCCGGTGTCGAGGTCGTTGTGGTTGATCGCGTTGGCGATCAGCAGGACGGTGCCGTCCCAGTGGTCGAGCACCGCGAGGTCCGAGGTGAGCAGCATGGTCAGCTCGGGCAGGCGCAGGTCGTCGCGCTCGCCGGGGCCGATGCGCTCCAGGCGGCGCACGATGTCGTAGCCGAGGTAGCCGACCATGCCGCCGGTGAACGGCGGCATGCCGGAGGCCAGGTCGCGCGGGGTGTGGAGGGTCTCGACGGTCTCCCGCAGCGCGACCAGCGGGTCGCCCGCGGTCGGGACGCCGACCGGCGGCGTGCCGATCCAGTGGGCCTCGCCGTCGCGGGCGGTCAGCGTGGCGTCGGACCGTACGCCGACGAAGGAGTAGCGCGACCAGGAGCGCCCGTTCTCCGCGGATTCGAGGAGGAAGGTGCCGGGCCGTTCGGCGGCGAGCTTGCGGTACAGGCCGACGGGGGTGTCGCCGTCCGCGAGCAGCCGGCGGCTGACGGGGATGACGCGGCGGTCCGCCGACAGCTTGCGGAAGGTCTCGAGATCCATGGCGGCAGACCCTACTCGGCCAGGAGCACGTCGGCGTCGAAACAGGTGCGGGCGCCCGTGTGGCAGGCCGCGCCCACCTGGTCCACCTTCACGAGGAGGGTGTCGGCGTCGCAGTCCAGGGCCACCGACTTCACGTGCTGGACGTGGCCGGAGGTGTCGCCCTTCACCCAGTACTCCCCGCGGCTGCGGGACCAGTAGGTGCAGCGGCCGGTGGTCAGGGTGCGATGCAGCGCCTCGTCGTCCATCCACCCGAGCATGAGCACCTCGCCGGTGTCGTACTGCTGGGCGATGGCGGGCACGAGGCCGTCGGCGCTGCGCTTGAGGCGGGCTGCTACGGCGGGGTCGAGGGAGCTCGGCGGGACGCTGCTGGTCATGGTGGCCATTGTGCCGTGTCGCACCGGCCCGGCGGGCGTCGGTCCACGGGCCGGACCCGCGGGCGCGCGGGCCGCCGGGGCGGCCCGGGGGCCGGTGCGCGGCGGCTGGTGGTCGTGCTCGGGTCCGGCGGTGCGGGTCCGCGCCGGGTGCCCGGCCCGGGGGCGGGCGCCTGGCCGGTGTTCGGTGGCCCGCCCCGTGCGGGGACGCCCCCTCCCGGGTCCGTGGCCGGTGGCCGGCGCGTGGGTGGCCTCCGGGGCCGGGGACCCCGTCCGCCGGGCGCCCCGGCCCCCGCCCCCGTACGCTGGCGGGCATGTCGACCCATGCCAAGCGTGAACGACTTCTGCTCGCCGACCTGTTGGAGGCGGCGGGCCCGGATGCCGCGACCCTGTGCCACGGCTGGACGGCGCGTGACCTCGCCGCGCATGTCGTGATGCGGGAGCGGCGGCCCGACGCGGCGGGCGGGGTGCTCCTGAAGGCCCTCGCGGACCGGACGGAACGGATCCGGGCCGAGTTCGCGGCCCAGCCGTACGAAGAGCTCCTGCGGATGATCCGCACCGGGCCGCCCCGGATGTCGCCGTACTCCCTCAAGCAGATCGACGAGGCGGCCAACACGATCGAGTTCTTCGTGCACGCCGAGGACGTGCGCCGGGCGCAGCCGGACTGGACGCCTCGCGACCTGGACCCCGTCTTCGAGAACGTGCTGTGGTCGCGTCTGGAGAAGGGCGCGCGGCTGCTGGGCCGGCGGGCTCCGCTGGGCGTGGTGCTGCGCAGGCCCGACGGTCAGACGGTGGTGGCGCACCGGGGGACGCCGGTGGTGACGGTGACGGGCCAGCCCGGCGAGCTGACGCTGTTCGCGTTCGGCCGGCAGGACGCGGCCCGGGTGGACCTGGAGGGCGAGCAGGACGCCATCGCACGGGTGCGCACGGCGCGGCTCGGGGTGTAGGCCCTTCGCCTTCCGGTCAGTGCGGGAGCTCCGCCCGGCGCAGGTGTGCCGAGCAGAGGCCGTACACGGCGCCCGCGGCGCACACCAGGGCGCTGACGGCGAAGACGGGCGCGGCGCCCCACAGACCGAGGGCCGCGCCGGTGAGCGGGAAGCTCAGCGGCGCGAGGCCGAGGCTGACGAAGGTGGCGAGCGAGGTGACGCGGCCCAGGTGGGCGGGGTCCGACGCGGTCTGGAGCAGCGCCCCGCAGAGGGACCCGCTGACACCGGTCAGCACGCCGACGAGGGCCGCGACGGCCACGGCGGCGGCGAGGGCGGGCACGAGGGCGAGCGCGGCGATCGCCGCCGAGCCGCCGACCAGCGCGAGGCCCATGACGAGACCGGCCCGCGGTATCCGGCCGCGGACGGCCAGCAGCAGGGAGGCGGCGGCCGATCCGGCGGCGAAGCCGGCGAGCAGCCAGCCGAGCCCCGGGGCGCCCCACCCCCTGGCCTCGGCGAGCAGCGCGACGCCCACGCCGAGCGGGCCGACGAAGCCGAGGTCGCTGACGGCGACGACCACGATCAGCGGCCCGAGCACGTCGTGCCGGCGCGCGTAGCGCACCCCGTCGCGCAGGTCTCCCCCCAGCCGCCGCCACGCCCCGCCGGCGCGCGCGGCCGCGGCGACTCGCGCCGCTGCGGCCGGAACCCGCGCTCCCGACGGGCGCGGACGAGCGGGCTCCGCCGGCCGTGACGTGTCCGGCCCGGTCGGCGTCCCGGCCTCGGCAGCACCCTCGGGGCCGTCGGCGCGCGCGGGCTCCGGTTCCGGGGTGGGTTCGGCGCCCGGCGCGCGGCGGGCCTCCGGCAGCCGGGAGACCTCGGGCGCGCCGGGCGAGGCCGCGGCGTCGCGGCGGGTCCCGCCGAGGACGGCTGCGCCCGGTGCCCGCGGCGCGGGCCCGGAGCGGTTCGTTCCCGGCACCGCGGACGAACCCGCCTCGCGGCCCCGGGCCACGCCCGCGACGGCCGCCCGCGCATCCCCGAGCGCGTCCTCTCCGTGGCCGTTCTCCGACGGGGTGGCGGGCCCGTCGTCGGCGGTCCGGGCCGGCAGCGGGGCGATGCGGAGGGTCATGAGGAGGGGGAGGGAGAGCGCGAACAGCGCCGCCGCCGCGGCGAACGCCGCGGGTGCGCCGGACAGGGCGGTGGCCGCGCCGCCGAGCGGGGCTCCGGCGACGGTCGCCGCGCGGCCGGCGAGACCGCGCAGGCCCTGGACCCGGGCGAGCTGGCCGCGGGGCGCGATGCGGGGCGGCAGCGCACCGACGGCCGGCATGAAGACGGCGTCGAGGATCCCGAAGACGACGGCGACCGCGGCCAGCACCCACAGCCCCGGCGTGGCCAGCCACAGCAGGACGGCGAGGCCCAGCACGACCAGGCAGCGGGCGGTGTCGCTGACGAGCACCACCGTGCGCGGCCCGACGCGGTCGGCGAGGACGCCGCCGCCGAGCATGAGCAGGGCACGCGGGACGGCGCCGGCGGCCAGGACGGCGCCCGCCTCGGCGGCGCTGCCGCCGCGGGTGGCCGCCCAGGTCAGGGCGACGTGGTAGACGCTGTCGCCGGTGGCCGACAGGGCGTAGGCGCCGAGCCAGCGCAGGACATGGGGGTCGCGGTGGGCGGGAAGCCCCGCGTCGGCGGGCACGGCGGTGGAACCTCTCGAACGGGGACGGGGCCGCGCGGGGCGCGGGAGGATGCGGGGCCCTGCGCACACGCCACGGGCCAGGGGCACCGGGTGAGGCGTCCGCCCACAGGTCGGCAAGCCTAGGCCACGGGTCACGGGCCCCCGGCACGAACCCCTGGCACGCACGGCCCCACCGGCCACGGACCCGGGGCGGGGCGGCCGGCCGGCCGGTACGGGAGAGCAGCACGAGCCCCGGCCGCCACCCACGCGCCGGCCACCGGCCACGGACCCGGGAGGGGGCGTCCCCGCACGGGGCGGGCCACCGAACACCGGCCAGGCGCCCGCCCCCGGGCCGGGCACCCGGCGCGGACCCGCACCGCCGGACCCGAGCACGACCACCAGCCGCCGCGCACGCACCACCGGCCACGGCCGGCACCGGACGCCGCCTCCGCGACGCACACGCCGCGGGCAGGGCGCTCGGCGCCCGGGCGCGGCCACCAGGCCCGCCCGGCCCCCCGGCACGAGCCCGGGCGAAACAACCCCGCCCCCGGCGCGGGACGTGCCGAGGGCTCCCGGGAGGCTGTCCCGGAGGCCCCCGGCGCGGGACGTGCCGAGGGCCCCCGGGAGGCTGTCCCGGAGGCCCCCGGTGCGGGCGTCAGCGGACCGGGTGGCCCGATTCGCGCAGGGCGTCCTTGACCTGACCGATGCGCAGGTCGCCGAAGTGGAACACGGACGCGGCGAGGACCGCGTCCGCACCCGCGGCGACCGCGGGCGGGAAGTCGGCGAGCCGGCCGGCGCCGCCGGACGCGATCACGGGGACCGAGACCTGCGCGCGCACGGCCGCGATCATCTCGGTGTCGTAGCCGTCCTTGGTGCCGTCGGCGTCCATCGAGTTGAGCAGGATCTCGCCGGCGCCCAGTTCGGCGGCGCGGTGCGCCCACTCGACGGCGTCGATGCCGGTGCCCTTGCGGCCGCCGTGGGTGGTGACCTCGAAGGTGCCGGCGGGGGTGCGCCGGGCGTCGACGGAGAGCACCAGGACCTGCCGGCCGAAGCGCTCGGCGATCTCGCGGATCAGCTCCGGGCGGGCGATCGCCGCGGTGTTGACGCCGACCTTGTCGGCGCCTGCCCGCAGCAGCCGGTCCACGTCGTCGGCGGAGCGCACGCCGCCGCCCACCGTGAGCGGGATGAAGACCTGCTCCGCGGTGCGGCGCACCACGTCGTAGGTGGTCTCCCGGTTCCCCGAGGATGCGGTGATGTCGAGGAAGGTCAGCTCGTCGGCGCCCTCGGCGTCGTAGAGCTTGGCCATCTCGACGGGGTCGCCGGCGTCGCGCAGGTTCTGGAAGTTGACGCCCTTGACGACCCGTCCGGCGTCGACGTCCAGGCAGGGGATGACGCGTACCGCGACGGTCATGCGGCACCTCCCGCGGGCCGGTACGCCTCGACCTCGACCTCGACGACGAGGGAGGGGTCGACGAAACCGGAGACGATGAGCATCGAGGCGGCCGGCCGCACGTCGCCGAAGAGTTCCTTGTGGGCCCGGCCCACGTCGTCTATGTCGCGGGCGTGGGTGATGTACATCCGGGTGCGCACGACATCGGCCGCGCCGAGGCCGAGCTGCTTGAGCGCGTCGACGGCGACCCCGAACGCGGTGAGGGTCTGCTCGTACGGGCTGCCGGCCGAGATCTCGCCGCCGACGACGGAGGTGCAGCCGGAGACGAGGACCAGCCCGTTGGGGAGTTCGACGGCACGGGAGTAGCCGAAGGACTCCTCCCACGGGCCGCCCGAGGCGACGCGGCGTACGGGTCCGGTCATGCCGCCACCGCCGCGAGTGCCTCCTCCAGGGTGAACGCCTTCGCGTACAGGGCCTTGCCCACGATGGCGCCCTCGACGCCCACGGGGACCAGGCCCGCGAGCGCGCGCAGGTCGTCGAGGGAGGAGACGCCGCCGGAGGCCACGACGGGCTTGTCGGTGGCCGCGCAGACGTTCTTCAGCAGTTCCAGGTTGGGTCCCTGGAGGGTGCCGTCCTTGGCGATGTCGGTGACGACGTAGCGGGCGCAGCCCTCGGAGTCGAGCCGGGCGAGGGTCTCGTAGAGGTCGCCGCCGTCGCGGGTCCAGCCGCGTCCGCGCAGCGTGGTGCCGCGGACGTCGAGGCCGACGGCGATCCGGTCGCCGTGCTCGGCGATGACCTTGGCGACCCACTCGGGGGTCTCCAGTGCGGCGGTGCCGAGGTTGACGCGGCGGCAGCCGGTGGCGAGGGCGGCGGCGAGCGAGGCGTCGTCGCGGATGCCGCCGGAGAGCTCGACCTTGATGTCCATCGCGGCGGCCACCTCGGCGATCAGCTCCCGGTTGTCGCCGGTGCCGAAGGCGGCGTCGAGGTCGACCAGGTGCAGCCACTCCGCGCCGGACCGCTGCCAGGCGAGTGCGGCCTCCAGCGGGGAGCCGTAGGAGGTCTCGGTGCCCGACTCGCCGTGCACCAGACGGACGGCCTGGCCGTCGCGGACGTCGACGGCGGGGAGGAGTTCAAGCGTGCTGCTCACAGTGTTCCGATCCAGTTGGTGAGGAGCTGGGCTCCGGCGTCGCCGGACTTCTCGGGGTGGAACTGGGTGGCCCACAGCGCGCCGTTCTCGACGGCGGCGACGAAGGGCTCGCCGTGCGTGGCCCAGGTGACTTGGGGTGCGCGGATGGCGGGATTGGTGATCTCGAGCTCCCAGTCGTGCACCGCGTAGGAGTGCACGAAGTAGAAGCGCTCGTCGGCGCCCACCCCGGCGAACAGGGCGCTGTCCGCGGGTGCCTCGACCGTGTTCCAGCCCATGTGGGGCACGACGGGGGCCTTCAGCGGGCCGACGGTGCCCGGCCATTCGTCGAGGCCCTCGGTCTCCACGCCGTGCTCGATGCCGCGGGCGAAGAGGATCTGCATGCCGACGCAGATGCCCATGACGGGACGGCCGCCGGCCAGCCTGCGCCCGACGACCCATTCGCCGCGGGCCCTGCGCAGTCCGTCCATGCAGGCGGAGAACGCGCCGACGCCGGGGACCAGCAGTCCGTCGGCGTTCATGGCCGTGTCGTAGTCGCGGGTGATCTCGACGTCTGCGCCGACCCGGGCGAGGGCCCGCTCGGCGGAGCGGACGTTGCCGAAGCCGTAGTCGAAGACGACGACCTTCCTGGCTGCTGCGCTCATCGTGCTACCCCCAGATTCCCTGGATCCGCAGGACGCCGGCGAGCAGGCACATGAACGAGGCGCCGGCGAGCAGCACGATGACGCCCTTCGGCATGCCCTGCTTGGAGAAGGAGTACACACCGCCGGCGAGGAACAGCCCGACGACGATGAGGATGGTGGACAGACCCGTCATCGGATTACAGCGCGCCCTTCGTGGAGGGAAGGATGCCGGCGGCGCGGGGGTCGCGCTCCGACGCGTACCGCAGGGCCCGCGCGAGGGCCTTGAACTGGCACTCGACGATGTGGTGGGCGTTGCGGCCGTACGGGACGTGGATGTGCAGCGCGATCTGCGCCTGGGCGACGAAGGACTCGAAGATGTGGCGGGTCATCGTCGTGTCGTAGGCGCCGATCATGGGCGCCATGTTCTCCGGCTCGGTGTGCACGAGGTACGGGCGGCCGGAGAGGTCGACGGTGACCTGGGCGAGGGACTCGTCGAGCGGCACGGTGCAGTTGCCGAAGCGGTAGATGCCGACCTTGTCGCCGAGGGCCTGCCGGAACGCCGCGCCGAGGGCGAGGGCGGTGTCCTCGATGGTGTGGTGGGTGTCGATGTGCAGGTCGCCGTCGGTCTTGACGGTGAGGTCGAACAGGCCGTGCCTGCCGAGCTGGTCGAGCATGTGGTCGTAGAAGCCGACGCCGGTGGCGACGTCGACCTTGCCGGTGCCGTCGAGATCGATCTCGACGACGACCGAGGTCTCCTTGGTGGTCCGCTCGACCCTTCCGATGCGACCCTCGCGCGTCATGCGCTCTGCTCCTTCTTCAACTCACGAACCGCGTCGAGGAACGCGTCGTTCTCTTCGGGGGTGCCTGCGGTGACCCGCAGCCAGCCCGGTACGCCGTTGTCCCGGACGAGGACGCCCCGGTCCAGGATCCGCTGCCAGACCGCGTGCGCGTCCTCGAAGAGGCCGAACTGCACGAAGTTGGCGTCGGAGTCGGTGACCTCGTAGCCGGTGGCGCGCAGTTCGGCGACCAGCCGGTCGCGCTCGGTCTTCAGCTGCTCCACGTACCCGAGCAGCGTATCGGTGTGCTCCAGCGCGGCGAGGGCGGTGGCCTGGGTGACCGCGCTGAGGTGGTACGGCAGGCGCACCAGCTGGACGGCGTCCACCACGGCGGGGTGGGCGGCCAGGTAGCCGAGGCGCAGTCCGGCGGCGCCGAACGCCTTGGACATGGTGCGGGAGATCACGAGGTTCGGCCGGCCCTCGGTCAGCGACAGCAGCGAGGGGCGGTGACTGAACTCCACGTACGCCTCGTCGACGACGACCAGTGAGGGCCGGGCAGCCTGGGCCGCGTCGTACAGCGCGACCACGGTGTCCGCGTCGACGGCCGTCCCGGTCGGGTTGTTGGGCGAGGTGACGAAGACGACGTGCGGGCGGTGCTCGGCGATCGCGGCGCGGGCGGCGTCGGTGTCGACGGTGAAGTCGTCGCGCCGCGGGCCGGAGATCCAGCCGGTGCCGGTGCCGCGGGCGATGAGTCCGTGCATGGAGTACGAGGGCTCGAAGCCGATGGCGAGCCTGCCCGGGCCCGCGAAGGCCTGGAGCAGCTGCTGGAGGACCTCGTTGGAGCCGTTGGCCGCCCAGACCATCTCCCGGGTGACCGGGTGGCCGGTGGTGCGGGTGAGATAGGCGGCCAGGCCGGTGCGGAGCTCGACCGCGTCCCGGTCGGGGTAGCGGTTGAGCCCGCGGGCGGCCTCGCGCACCCGCTCGGCGATCCGCTCGACGAGCGGCTCCGGCAGCGGGTAGGGGTTCTCGTTGGTGTTCAGCCGGACGGGGACGTCGAGCTGCGGGGCGCCGTAGGGCGACTTGCCGCGCAGTTCGTCGCGGATCGGCAGGTCGTCCATGCCGATGCCGGCGGATGCCTGGTCGGTCACCGGCCCGGCACCTTCCAGCCGAACCGGGCCTTCAGGGCCGCGCCGTGCGCCGGCAGGTCCTCCGCCTCGGCGAGGGTGACCACGTGGTGGGTGACGTCGGCGAGCGCGTCGCGGGTGTAGTCGACGATGTGGATGCCGCGCAGGAACGACTGCACGGACAGGCCCGACGAGTGGCAGGCGCAGCCGCCGGTCGGCAGGACGTGGTTGGACCCGGCCGCGTAGTCGCCCAGGGAGACGGGGGACCACGGCCCGACGAAGACCGCGCCGGCGTTGCGCACCCGGGCGGCGAGCCCGGCGGCGTCGGCGGTCTGGATCTCCAGGTGCTCGGCGCCGTACGCGTCGACGACCTTCAGGCCGTCCTCCACGGAGGAGACGAGCACGATCGCGGACTGGCGGCCGGCGAGGGCGGGCTTGATCCGGTCCTCGACGTGCTTGGTGGCGGCGACCTGCGGCTCCAGCTCGCGCTCGACGGCCGCGGCGAGCTCCTCGGAGTCGGTGACCAGCACGGCGGCGGCGAGCGGGTCGTGCTCGGCCTGGCTGATGAGGTCGGCGGCGACGTGCACGGGGTCGGCGGTGGCGTCGGCGAGGACGGCGATCTCCGTGGGGCCCGCCTCGGCGTCGATCCCGATGCGGCCCGTGAAGTAGCGCTTGGCGGCGGCGACCCAGATGTTGCCGGGCCCCGTCACCATGTTCGCCGGGGCGCAGGACTCGGTGCCGTACGCGAACATCGCGACGGCGGTGGCGCCGCCGGCCGCGTACACCTCGTCGACGCCGAGCAGGGCGCAGGCGGCGAGGATGGTGGGGTGCGGCAGTCCGCCGAACTCCTGCTGCGCCGGGGAGGCGAGCGCGAGGGACGGGACGCCGGCCTCCTGCGCCGGGACCACGTTCATGATCACGGACGAGGGGTAGACGGAGCGGCCGCCGGGCGCGTACAGCCCGACGCGGTCGACCGGGACCCACTTCTCGGTGACGGTGCCGCCGGGCACGACCTGGGTGGTGTGGTCCTTGCGGCGCTGGGCGCGGTGGACGATCCTGGCGCGCCGCACCGACTCCTCCAGGGCGGCCCGCACCTCCGGGTCGAGCTCGGCGAGCGCCCTGGTCAGGGCGGCGGCCGGGACCCTGACCCGGTCCAGCTCGACGCCGTCGAACCGCTTCGCGTACTCGATCAGCGCCGCGTCGCCCCGATGATGCACGTCCTCGCAGATCGGCCGCACCTTCTCCAGGGCGGCCTGCACGTCGAAGTCGGCACGGGGCAGCAGGTCGCGCAGTGCGCCACCCTCGGGGAGGGCGTCGCCGCGCAGGTCGATTCGCGAGATCACGGGGTCAATTCTCGCAGACCGGGGCGGGCGGTCGTTTTCCGTATCAGTGGCTGATACGAAACCGCCCGTCCCGGGCGCACCGTCCTTCACAGCGGCTCGATCGAGTCACCCCGTTTCCCGCGGGACGACCATCACCACTAGCGTTCAGGCCGTCACTCAGCGGGAAGAACAGCTGTACGAGCCAAGGAAGCGGAGGGCGGCAGTGACCGAGCCGCTGGACGGCGGGCCTCCGGACGGAGTGAGCCCTGCCGAAGCAGCCATGTGGAACGCGTTCCGGGACGGCAGCACATTCGACCTCAGCGACACCGACCCCTTGCAGAACAATCCCTTCTCGCCTTTCCCCTGGGGTCCCGAACGAATCGTCCGCGCCTGGGTGGTGGCGCGGCTCCTGCTCAACGGGCCGGAGGCGAGACCGGGCCGGGTCGCGGCGCTCAAGCTGCGCGGCCTGCAGATCACCGGCACGCTCAAGCTCGCCGGCGGCAGCATCGCCCCGTACGTGGAGCTGAACGGCTGCCGCTTCGAGAGCGAACTGCTGATGCCGGAGGCGCACTTCGCCACCCTGCGGCTGATCAGCTGCGCCGTGCCGCGGATCGAGGCGGCGCGGCTGCGCACCGAGGGCGATCTGCATCTGCCGCGCTGCCGGGTGGAGCACGGCATCCGTCTGACCGACGCGCAGATCGGCACGGACCTGCTGATCAACCAGATCCATGTGCGGCCCGACCGCAGGGGCCGGGCCATCACGGCGGACGGCCTGTCGGTCGCCCAGGACCTCCAGGCGGAGCTGATCGAGACGTACGGCGAGTTCAGCATGCGGGGCGCGAAGGTCGGCGTGTCGCTGAGCCTGCGGGGCTCGCGGCTGCGCGCGGCCGGCGACCGGCGCGCGCTCAACGCGCCGCAGCTGAGCGTGGAGCGGACGCTCTACCTGACCGGCGCGTGGGTGAGCGAGGCGACCGGCAACCAGGGCGCCACTCCCCCGTTCGGCATCAACACCGGCGGCATGGCGCGGGGGTCGCGGCTCCAGCAGTTCGAGTGCCACGGCGGGGTGCGCCTGGACGACGGCCGGTTCGGCGACGCGGTCGACCTGAACGGCGCCCGGTTCGTCCTCGGCCCGCGCGAGGAGCTGTCGCTGCGCCGGATCACCGCCCCCGAGCTGCGCTTCAACGCCGAGCGGCCCGAGGAGGGCCGGGTCGTGCTGAACGGCGCCAAGGTGGTGACGCTGATCGACCTGGCGGCGAGCTGGCCGGGGCCCGGCGGGCTGGCGATGGGCGGTTTCGTCTACGAGAACCTCGTGCCCTACGAGGAGTTCCCGCTCTCGCGCCGTCTGGAATGGGTGGCGTCGGCGACGCCGGAGTACTCGCCCGAGCCGTACGAGCGGCTCGCCACCGTGCTGCGCAACAGCGGCGAGGACGCCGACGCGCGCGAGGTGCTGCTCGCCAAGCAGCGCCGCAGACGCGAGACGCTGCCGCTGGCGGCCAAGCTCTGGGGGTACCTCCAGGACTGGACCGTGGCCTACGGGTACCGGCCGGGGCGGGCCGCGCTGTGGATGGCGGTGCTGTGGGCGGCGGGGACCTTCGCGTTCGCCCAGGTCGAGCCCGCGCCGATGAAGAAGGAGGAGCACCCTGTCTGGAATCCGGCCCTCTACGCCCTCGATCTGCTCGTCCCGGTGATCAATCTCGGCCAGGACGGCTACTGGCGGCTCGACGGACGGTGGCAGTGGGCCGCCGCCGTGCTGGTGCTCCTCGGGTGGATCCTGGCGACCACGGTGGCGGCCGGGGCGTCCCGTCTGCTGCGGCGCGGCTGAGGCCGCGGGGGCGGAACCGCACGCTTCTTTGCCCGCCCTTGACCAAGCGGCGGGCAACCTTTCCACCCCCACCAAAGCTTCACAGCGGAGCCTCTGGCGCACTCGTTCACCTGCGGTTTTCAATGGTCCGCACCATGTCAATGCTGCACGCCGCGATGCGCCTCGCGCGCATGATCCGGCATACCCCCCGGCTGTCCGAGAGCCTCGTGCCCGACGACGCGGTACTGCTCGACGCCCCCGACGAGCGCCTCGGTCCCGCGCTCGTCGCGGCCGCAGCCGGTGAGTACGGCACGGCGGCCGAGCTGCTGGCGACCACACGGGAATCAGCCGAATGGGAGAACCGCGACCGCTATGTGACACGGCTCGCGGCCTTCGCCCGCAACCGGGACGAATGGCTCACCGGCTGGCTCGCCGCCTCACCGCGGGACGCCGACGCCCTCCTGGTGAAGGCTCAGCTCGCCGTCGACCGGGCCTGGGAGTCGCCCGCCCGCGCGGAGCGGCTGCGCGAGGTCGGTCCGCTGATCGACGCCGCGGCCGAGGCGGAGGCCGGCGACCCGGTGCCCTGGCGCCTCGCGCTCGACCACGCGCGCGGGACGCACGCCACCCACACCGCGTTCGAGCGGCTGTGGGCGCAGGCGGTGCGGCGCTCCTCCCACCACTACGGCTGCCATGTGGCGGCGCTCCAGTACCTGTCCGCGCAGTGGTACGGATCGCACCGAGAGTGCTTCGACTTCGCGGAGGACGCGGCCGAGGACGCGCTGCCGGGCTCCCTGGTCCGCGCGCTGCCCGTACGGGCCGCGTTCGCGCAGCTGCTGACCGGCGAGCCGGTCACCTCCGTGCAGAACGACCGCATCGACCGGGCGGCCGACCTCGCCGTGGAGCTGTCCGCCGGCTACGAGCGGGGCGACCCCTGGCCCGCCGAGGTGCGCAATGTGCTCACCCATGTGCTGGTCGCCCGCGGGCGCTGGGCCGACGCGCTGGAGCAGTTCCGGCGGATCGGCCCGTACGCCACGTCCTTCCCGTGGACCTCGGTGACGGACGACCCGCTGGGCCAGTTCCTGCGCGCCCGTGACGGGGTGCGCATGGAGGTCGCGTCCACGATGCCCCTGCGGGGGGTCGGGGGCCGCTCCGCCGCCCATTACGCTTGACCGCTGTGACCACCGCTCGCCTGCCGCTCTTCCCGCTGAACTCGGTGCTGTTCCCCGGGCTCGTGCTGCCCCTGAACGTCTTCGAGGAGCGGTATCGCGCCATGATGCGCGAGCTGCTCAAGACGGAGGGCGAGGAGCCGAGGCGCTTCGCCGTCGTCGCCATCCGCGACGGACGGGAGGTCGCCCCGACCGCGCCGGGCATGCCGGACCCGACGGCGGTGGTGGCCCGCGGCCCGGCGGCGGGCTTCGGGGCCGACCCCGTCCAGGCGTTCCACCGGGTGGGCTGCATCGCCGACGCCGCGACGGTCCGGGAGCGCCCCGACGGCGGTTTCGAGGTCCTGGCCACCGGCACCACCCGCGTCAGGCTGCTGTCCGTGGACGCGAGCGGCCCGTTCCTCACCGCCGAGCTGGAGGAGCTGCCCGAGGAGCCCGGCGACGGCGCGGCGGCACTCGCGGAGGGCGTGCTGCGCGCGTTCCGCGCCTACCAGCAGCGGCTGGCGGGCGCCAGGGAGCGGTCGACGGCGACCGGCGCCGACCTGCCGGACGAGCCCTCGGTGGTGTCCTATCTCGTCGCCGCCGCGGCGATCCTGGACACCCCGGCCAAGCAGCGGCTGCTCCAGGCGCCGGACACCGCGACGCGGCTGCGCGAGGAGCTGAAGCTGCTGCGCGCCGAGACGGCGGTGCTGCGGCACCTGCCGTCGCTGCCGGCGGTGGAGCTGACCCGGCAGCCGACGAACCCCAACTGACGCGAGGATCCCCAGCGGTGGCGAAGAAGCCGAAGAAGCAGGCCGGGGGCACCCCGGCGACGGTCGCCCTGACCGCGGCCGGCACCCCCTTCACCGTGCACGCCTACGAGCACGACCCGGCCTCGCCGTCGTACGGCGAGGAGGCCGCCGAGGCCCTCGGGGTGTCGCCCGCCCGGGTCTTCAAGACCCTCGTCGCCGACGTCGACGGCGCCCTGACGGTGGCCGTCGTCCCGGTCGCGGGCCAGCTCGACCTCAAGGCCCTCGCCTCGGCGGTCGGCGGCAAGCGCGCCACGATGGCGGACCCGGCGGCGGCCGAGCGCACCACGGGCTACGTCCGCGGCGGCATCTCGCCCCTCGGCCAGCGCAAGCGTCTTCCGACGGTGCTGGACGCCTCGGCCTGGGACCACGAGACGATCTGCGTCTCGGCGGGGCGGCGCGGCCTGGAGGTCGAACTCGCCGCCGAGGCGCTGCGCACCCTCACCTCCGCCGTCCGCGCGCCGATCGCCCGCGCGTAGCCGGCGCCCCGCCTCCCCCGCCTCCGGGCTTCCCCGCCTGCCGGGCATCCCGCGTGGACACGTGTCAGCGCCCCGGGCGGAGCGACCCCGTTCCGCCCGGGGCGCGTGCTCAGGGAGCGCGCGGGGGCCACGCGGGGGCGGCGTCGTACGGGTCGTGGACCGGCTCCGGGTCGCGCGGGGCGAAGAGCGCGGTCAGCCCCAGGTGCACCGCCATGGCCGCGAGCGGCCAGGCCAGCAGCGCCCCCTTCGCCCGCAGCTGGAGATAGGCGTCGAAGGTGACGCCCTCGCCGACCTGGCGGGCGTGTTCCGCCACGTCCTGGGACGGACCGAGCCACACGCCCATGCCCCACCCGAGGAGGGAGGCGAGCAGGCCGCCCACCGCGAGCGCGATCACCAGGGCGATGCCCCCGCGGCGGCGGAAGAGGAAGGCCCCGGCCGCACTCAGCGCGCCGAGCCCGACCGCGAGCAGGACGAACGTTCCGTCCGCCGCGATGGCCTCCTCGCCCTCGGTGTTCTCCAGGAAGACCGCGTCCCCGTCGGAGATCAGCGGCACCCGGGGTGCCAGCCACAGCCACAGCAGGCCGAGCGCCACACCGAGCACCGTCACCGCGGCGAGCACCACGGCGCTGTCCCGCAGGTCGCGCCGTAGCTCCGCCTGCTTCGCCAGGTGCGCGTCGTCCGTCCAGGCCGAGGCGTACGAGGCCGGCGGACCCGACGAGGACGACGGCCGGTCCGGCTGGTGGGGCGGTGTCAGAGGTGCGGTCACACCGCCATCGTGCCAGGCCGGGTGGGGCGACGCCTCACCGGACCGCTGCCCGCCGGTAGGCCCAGGTCGCGACGGCCAGGGAGACCACGCCGACACCGGCGCAGACCGCGAGGTCGAGGGCGACGGCCGGCCAGTCGGGGTGGGCGTCGAAGGTCCGGGCCATGGCCTCGACCCCGTAGGTCGAGGGCAGCAGATCGCGGGCCCAGACGATGGGCCCCGGCATGCGCTCGGCGGGCAGCACGCCGAGCAGGAGTGCCGCGGACATGCCGAGCTGGCCGAGGAGGGTGGCGAGTTCCTGGCGGGGGGCGAGGAGCCCGAGGGCCGCGCCCAGACCGGCCAGGGCGGCTCCGGCGAGGGGGATCACGGCCACGAGGACCCACAGGTGCGTCAGCGGCAGTCCGAAGAGGACGGATCCGATCACGGCGGTCACGATCGTGCCGGGCACGGTGAAGGAGGCGTACGCGCCGGCCGCGCCGAGGACGACCGCCGCGGGCGGCACGGGCAGCGTGGCGTAGTGGTCGAGGCCGCCCTGTGCCCGCAGCTGCCCGAAGTACTGGGCGAGCAGGTTCAGCGCGACGAACGCGACGACGAGCACGCTGGCCCCCGCGACGACCGCGCGTGCCTCGCTGCCGCCGTCGACGACCCCGCGCATCAGCACCATGATCCCGACGGACTGGAAGGTGGCGACGAACAGGAGCGGTATCCGGGCCACCCTGGCCCGGGACAGCTGCGCCCGGTAGACGGCCCCGAGCGCGGGCAGCAGCCGCGCGGCCGGGGCCAGCGGTGCCGGGGCGGCGCGCTCGGGCGTGCCGTGTGGTGCTCTCGTCGTCCCGGTGGACTCAGCGGACACCGTGCTCACGCCTTGACCAGCCCCTTCGTCGCGTTCCCGCCGAGTGCCAAGTAGACATCCTCCAGGCTGGGGGTGGCCAGGGTGAAATCGTCGAGGGCCGCGAAGGCCTCGCCTCCGGTCACGGCGGCGACGGCCGCCCGGGCCTCCTCGGGGGCGAGCCGCAGCGTCCAGCGCCGGCCGGACTCCTGCGCGGCGTCGCGGAGCGCGGCGACCTCCGGCACGTCGAGCGGGGGGCGCTCGCGCCACACCAGCTCGACGCGCACCTCCCCGGCGACACGTTCCTTCAGGCCGGAGGGGGTGTCGCAGGCGATGACCCGGCCGCGGTCGAGCACGGCCACCCGGTCGAGGACCGACTCGGCCTCGATGACGTTGTGGGTGACGAGCAGCACGGTCACGCCGTGCTCCTCGCGTCGCCGGTCGACCGCCGCCCACACGGCACGGCGGGCGACGGGGTCCATGCCGGTGGTCGGCTCGTCGAGGACGAGCACGGGCCGGTGGCCCACGAGCGCCGCGGCGAAGCAGGCGAGGCGGCGCTGTCCGCCGGAGAGCTTGCGGATGGGGCGGGCGGCGAGGGCGCCGAGCCCGAGCTCGTCGAGGACGCCGTCCCGCTCGCGGCGGGCCAGCTTCGCGCTCAGTCCGCGCAGCCGGCCGGTCGTCTCGGCGGCGAGGGAGACCGTCATCTCGTCGAGGGCGGTGGACTCCTGGCCGAGGTAGCCGATCAGCCGCGCGGCCCGTTCTGGGTGGCGTACGAGATCGTGGCCGAGGAGTTCCACGCTGCCGGAGTCGGGGCGCATCAGCCCGGTGAGCTGACGCACCAGGGTCGACTTGCCGGCGCCGTTGGGTCCGAGCAGCCCGAAGATCTCGCCGTGCCCGACGTCGAGGCTGATCCCGTCGGTGGCCCGCACCTCGGGTGTCCCCGGCGTACCCCTTCGTCCCCGTGCGGCCGGGTACGTCTTCACCAGATCCCGCACCACACACACCGTACTCACGAGGTACGAGACTACGGGGTCCGCCCGCCCCGGATGCCCTCGGGCCCCGGCTGGTCCGCCGCGGCGGGGTGCTCGGCGGCCGTGCAGACGTCGATCTCGCGCCAGAATCCCGCCCGGATCGCATAGCGGTCGTGCTCGTCGATCTGGTCGTCCTTGTGGGCCAGGAGGCCGAAGCGGGCGGCGTAGCGCAGCAGTTCGCCGTCGATGCGGTGCGGGATGCGCGGGTACATGCTGGACAGCTTCTGCACATGGCCGCTCTCCGGCAGCCGCTCCATCCACCGCCGGGCGAACACCTGGCCCACCTCGAAGGGGTCGCCGCCCACGGTGGTGATGTCCTCCTCGCGGTCGGCCCAGCGCTGCTCGGCGCTGGTGAGCTGGGCGAGGGTGGGCAGCGAGGCGCTCTCCGGCGGCTCCCCGAGGGCGCCGCCGGACCGCTCGATCCAGCCCCGGTCGGAGGACCAGCGGAGCGTGGCGCCCGCCGTGTGGGGCGGCGCGGGGTGCTGCCCGTGGGAGCGGAGGGACGCGAGGTCCTTGGGGGTGGGCACCCCCTTGCTGGCGGGCGGCGGGGCGCTGTCGGTGTGGTCCTCGGCCGGCGCGGCCGCGGCGCCGTTGCGTCCCGCGGCCTCGGCGCGCTGCCCGGCGGCGGAGGCGAGCGCGGACTCGGGGAGCGGCGCGGACAGGATCGCGGCGATGTCGGGGCGGGTGGCGGGCTGCGGTGCGCAGATGCCGGTGAGGTCCTTGGCGCGGACGGCGCGGGTGATCCAGACCCGGTCGAGCACCCGGCGTTCGTCGGCCTCGGCGACCAGGTCCTCGGACTGGTTGTAGTCGCCGTCGGCGGCCTGGACGGCCCAGAGGTGGACGGCGACGCCGTGTTCCTTGGCGGACATCAGCCCGGGGAGCAGATCGCCGTCGCCGGTGACGAGAACGACGTCGGAGCAGGCGCGATTTCTGGCCAGTTCGGTGAGCTCGGCGTGCATGGCCGCGTCGACGCCCTTCTGGGCCCAGCGGCCGTCGCTGCGGGTCAGGGCGCCGAGGCGGACGGTGACCCGGGGCATCACGCGCAGTCTGCGGTGTTCGGGCTGGGGCACCCGGTCGGGCGCCCCGTCGAACCAGTAGATGCGCAGCAGCGGACGTCCGGTGTCGGCCTCGGCGAGTTCACGCAGGCCCTGGATGAGGGAGGCGTGGTCGACGGTGATCCGTGAGCGCGCCGGTTCTCCCGCGAGAAGGCTCGCGGCGGCACCCAGCAGGTAACCGGCGTCCACCAGGACGACGCAGCGGTCCACGCGTTCCACCCTCTTTCGGGACTTCGTCGGGAACTCTTCCGGGGCCCTCGGCGGTGGTCGCCTGAACCCCCCGCGCTCCGGGGAACGCGGGGTCGGCAAAGGTCCGGATCGGGGATTGTTCCGGGTTTCCCTCGAGTCTGCCCGACCACGGGTGGGTTAACGGCCGGAACTCGATCATCGGCGTGGCGGATCCGGCCCGACGGCCTTCCCTTTCGCCGACTACCGTCCGCAATGATCCAAAATGCGCTGTAAATACGCATATGTGAGTCTGGTCCCGGCCCTGGCCCCTAGACCCTCACGGAGGCACCACCATGGCCAAGAACAAGAACCGCGAACGCAGTCAGCAGAAGTCGTCCCCGGCCGAGCGCGGCCGGCAGGAGGCGGAGAAGTCCTCGATGGAGGCGCAGGCCGAGCAGCGCATGTCGCAGGTCACGCCCTCGGACATCGCGCACAAGGGCCGGCAGAAGCGCTTCGGCCACAACTGAGGCCTCGCGACAGGTCCGATCGGCAGAAGGGGCGCGCCCGTGACCACGGGCGCGCCCCTTCTGCCGTCCGGCGACCCGTGATCAGCCGGCGAGGCAGGACGGTCCCAGCAGCACCTTGAGGTCGCCGAAGAGGGCGGGGTCCGGCTGGACCCGGTGCCGGTCGAGGCGCAGGACGGTGGTCTTGCGGGGGCCCTGGAGCTTGATCCGCACCTCGGTGTTGCCCTTGTGGTGGCTGAGGATCTCGCCGAGGCGGCTGACCATGGGCGGGGTGACCTTGACCGTCGGGATGGTCACCACCACCGGGGCGTTGGTCCCGGCGGACGACAGGTCCGGGACCATCAGCTCCATGGCGACCAGCCGGGGCACGTCCTCGCGCTTGTCGAGGCGGCCCTTGACGAAGACCACGGTGTCCTCGACGAGCTGGGTGGAGACGAGCTGGTACGTCGCCGGGAAGAACATGCACTCGATGGAGCCCGCGAGGTCCTCGACGGTGGCGATGGCCCAGGCGTTGCCCTGCTTGGTCATCTTGCGCTGGAGCCCGGAGATGATGCCGCCGATGGTGACGACCGCGCCGTCGGCGTGCTCCCCGCCGGTGAGCTGGGCGATCGCGGCGTCCGTCTTGTCGGACAGGACGTGCTCGATGCCGAAGAGCGGGTGGTCGGAGACGTAGAGGCCGAGCATCTCGCGCTCCTGCGCGAGGAGGTATGACTTCTCCCACTCGACGTCGGAGAACTCCACGTCGAGGCCGAAGCCCGGCTCGCTGGACTCCTCCTCGCCCATGCCGCCGAAGAGGTCGAACTGCCCCTCGGCCTCCTTGCGCTTGACCGCGACCACGTTGTCGATCATCGGCTCGTGGTGGGCGACGAGCCCCTTGCGGGTGTGGCCCATCTCGTCGAAGGCGCCGGCCTTGATCAGCGACTCGACGGTGCGCTTGTTGCAGACGACGGCCTCGACCTTGTCGAGGAAGTCGGGGAACGAGCTGTACTTCCCCTTCGCCTTGCGCGACTTGATGATCGACTCGACGACGTTCTGGCCGACGTTGCGGACGGCGGTGAGGCCGAAGAGGATCACGTCGTCGCCCTGGGCGGCGAAGTTCGACATGGACTCGTTGACGTTGGGCGGCAGGACCTTGATGCCCATGCGCCGGCACTCGTTCAGATAGACGGCCGACTTGTCCTTGTCGTCCTTGACCGAGGTGAGCAGGCCCGCCATGTACTCGGCGGGATGGTTGGCCTTGAGGTACGCCGTCCAGTAGGAGACCAGGCCGTACGCGGCGGAGTGCGCCTTGTTGAACGCGTAGCCGGCGAACGGGACCAGCACGTCCCAGAGCGCCTGGATCGCCTCGTCGCTGTACCCCTTGTCCCGGGCGCCCTTCTGGAAGAGGACGAAGTTCTTCGCCAGTTCCTCGGGCTTCTTCTTGCCCATCACGCGGCGGAGGATGTCGGCCTCGCCCAGCGAGTACCCGGCGATGATCTGGGCGGCCTTCTGCACCTGCTCCTGGTAGACGATCAGGCCGTAGGTGACGTCCAGGACCTCCCGGAGCGGCTCCTCCAGCTCCGGGTGGATCGGCGTGATCTCCTGCTGCTTGTTCTTGCGCAGCGCGTAGTTCGTGTGGGAGTTCATGCCCATCGGGCCCGGCCGGTAGAGCGCGGACACGGCGGAGATGTCTTCGAAGTTGTCGGGCTTCATCAGCCGCAGCAGCGAACGCATCGGGCCGCCGTCGAACTGGAAGACGCCGAGGGTGTCACCGCGCTGGAGCAGTTCGAAGGTGGCCGGATCGTCCAGCGGCAGCGCCAGCAGGTCGATGTCGATGCCCTTGTTGGACTTCACCATCTTGACGGCGTCGTCCATGATCGTGAGGTTGCGCAGGCCGAGGAAGTCCATCTTCAGCAGGCCGAGCGACTCGCACTGCGGGTAGTCCCACTGCGTGATGGTGACGTTGTCGGTGTGGCGCACCCAGATCGGGGCGTGGTCGACGATCGGCTCGCTGGACATGATCACGCCGGCCGCGTGCACACCCATCTGCCGGACCAGGCCCTCGACGCCCTTGGCGGTGTCGATCACCTTCTTCACGTCGGGCTCGTTCTCGTACATCGCCCGGATCTCGCCCGCCTCGCTGTACCGCGGGTGGGACGGGTCGGTGATGCCGTTGAGGTCGATGCCCTTGCCGAGGACGTCGGCGGGCATCGCCTTGGTGAGACGGTCGCCCATGGCGTACGGGTAGCCGAGGACGCGCGCGGAGTCCTTGATGGCGTTCTTCGCCTTGATCTTGCCGTACGTGCCGATCATGGCGACCTTGTCGGCGCCGTACTTCTCGGTGACGTACCGGATCACCTCCACGCGCCTGCGCTCGTCGAAGTCGATGTCGACGTCGGGCATGGAGATGCGCTCGGGGTTGAGGAAGCGCTCGAAGATCAGGCCGTGCGGGATCGGGTCGAGGTCGGTGATGCCCATGGCGTAGGCGACGATCGAGCCGGCCGCGGAACCACGGCCCGGGCCGACCGCGATGCCCTGCTTCTTGGCCCACATGATGAAGTCGGCGACGACGAGGAAGTATCCCGGGAAACCCATCGAGATGATGGTGTCCATCTCGTACTCGACCTGCTTCATGCGGTCGTCCGGGATGCCGTCCGGGAAGCGGCGGGCCATGCCGCGCATGGTCTCCTCACGGAACCAGGAGACCTCGGTGTACCCCTCGGGGATGTCGAACCTGGGCATCAGGTTCTTGGCGACGAACATGCCCTCGGTGTCGACCTGCTCGGCGACGAGCAGGGTGTTGGCGCACCCCTCCTGCCAGGCGTCGGAGGAGTCGATCGCGTACATCTCCTCGGTCGACTTCAGGTAGTAGCCGGTGCCGTCGAACTTGAAGCGGTCGGGGTCCGAGAGGTTCTTGCCGGTCTGGATGCACAGCAGGGCGTCGTGCGCCTGCGCCTCGTGCGCGTAGGTGTAGTGCGAGTCGTTGGTGACCAGGGGCGGGATGCCGAGCTTTCGGCCGATCTCCAGCAGGCCGTCGCGGACCCGGCGCTCGATCTCGATGCCGTGGTCCATCAGCTCCAGGAAGTACCGGTCCTTGCCGAAGATGTCCTGGTACTCCGAGGCGGCCTTCAGCGCCTCGTCGAACTGGCCGAGCCGCAGCCGGGTCTGGAGCTCGCCTGAGGGGCAGCCGGTGGAGGCGATGAGACCCTCGGACCACTGGGAGATGGTCTCCTTGTCCATCCGCGGCCACTTCTGGAGCCAGCCCTCGGCGTAGGCGTCGGAGGAGAGCCGGAAGAGGTTGTGCAGACCCTTGGCGTTCGCCGCCCAGATGGTCTTGTGGGTGTAACCGCCGGAACCGGAGACGTCGTCGCGCTTCTGGTGCGGCTGGCCCCACAGGACCTTGCGCTTGTTCCGCCGGGACTCGGGGGCGACATAGGCCTCGATGCCGATGATCGGGGTGACGCCGGCCTTCTTCGCGGAGTGGAAGAAGTCGTACGCCCCGTGCAGATTGCCGTGGTCCGACATGGCGATATGGGTCATGCCCATCTCGTTGCACGCGTCGAACATGTCCTTGAGCCGCGCGGCACCGTCCAGCAGCGAGTACTGGGTGTGGACGTGCAGGTGCGTGAAGGGCGGCTTGGTCACGGCGGTGCGCCTCCGGGCTGCAGATTTCCGGGGGCAGCCCCCGGCCCCCCGCTCTGGGGGAACAGCGTGGAAGTCTACGTGCCCGGGCCGACAGCCGGACCTCGGACCGGGGCCGGCGCCGGCCGGCGCGGCACCCCGGGCGCGGCGCCGGCGGGCACTCGGGCGCGGCGCCGCGCGTTGGTACGGGACGGAAACGCAGTCCCGTACGCCATGCACCAGGAGGCACCCCGCGATGCCGGTCCCGCAGCCCACCGCCGAGCAGCGCGGCGAGGAGATCCTCGCCGTGTTCGACACCGCCTTCGGCGAGCTCCTGGCCGCCGATCCGGCCGCTTTCCGGGTCAAGTTCCGCAAGATGGCCGCCTCCGCCTTCGCCTTCTACCGCGGCACGGCCTGCCTCTTCTACAGCGACCTGGAGGCCGAGCGCCACGGCGGCCCGTTCCTGGACGAGCGCACCGGCCGGGTGTGGATCCACGGCGATCTCCACGCCGAGAACTTCGGCACCTACATGGACGCCAACGGCCGCCTGATCTTCAACGTCAACGACTTCGACGAGGCGTACGTCGGCCCCTTCACCTGGGACCTGAAGCGGCTCGCCGCCTCGCTCGCCCTGATCGGCTACACCAAGGCGCTCGGCGACGACCAGATCACGGACCTGGTGCGGATCTTCGCCGCGGCCTACCGCGAGCGCATCCACGCCCTGGCGGCGGGTGCCCGGACGGACGAGCTGCCGCCCTTCACGCTGGACACGGCGGAGGGCCCGCTGCTCGGGGCGCTGCGCACGGCCCGGTCGCTGACCCGGTTCTCGCTGCTGGACTCGATGACCGAGATCCGCGACTACGAGCGCCGCTTCGCCGGGGGCGGCGGGGCGGTCGAGCTGGACGCGGCCATGCGGTACAAGGTGCTGGCGGCCTTCGACGGCTATCTGGAGACGCTGCCGGAGTCGAGCCTCACCCGGCCCGACTCCTACCGGGTGAAGGACGTGGTGGGCCGGCGGGGCATCGGCATCGGATCCGCCGGCCTCCCGTCGTACAACATCCTCCTGGAGGGCAACAGCGACGCCCTGGAGAACGACGTCGTGATCTACATGAAGCAGGCGCAGACCCCGGCGGTCTCCCGGCACATCACCGACCCGGCGATCCGCGGCTACTTCCGGCACGAGGGGCACCGCACGGTGATCTCCCAGCGCGCCCTCCAGGACCACGCCGACCCGTGGCTCGGCTGGACGGAGCTGGACGGCACCGGCCAGCTGGTCGCCGAGGTGTCGCCGTACGCGGTGGACCTGGACTGGTCGGACCTCGACGACCCGGCCGAGATCGCGGCGGTCGTCGCGGACCTCGGCCGGGCGGCGGCCACGATGCACGCGGCGGCGGACGACGAGAGCGGCCACTCGCTGGTGCCGTTCTCCACCGAGCGTGCCATCGACGCGGCGATCGCGGCCGACGAGGACGGTTTCGGCGACCTGCTGACGGGCTTCGCCCACGAGTACGGCGCCCGCGCCCGCCGTGACCACCAGATCTTCGTGGACCTGTTCCGCAACGGCAGGATCCCGGGCCTCGAAGGCGGCCCGGCGGCCGTTTAGGGAGTCCTTACAGGAAGGCATGGCACACTCACCGGCGATGGACATATCGGGGACGCAGCTCAGGGCGCTGCGGGCAGCGGTCTTCACGGCACTGGCCGTGACGCTGTCCGCCGCGTCCCATGTGCTGCTGTCCCGGGCCCCGCTGCCGCTGCCGACCGTCGTGCTGCTCGCCGCGGCCGTCTTCGCGGCCGCCTACGCCCTGTCGGGCCGGGAGCGCGGTTTCCGGCGGATAGCCGCGCTGCTGGTCCCGCTCGAACTGGCGGCGGACACCGTCTTCACCTTCGGCCAGCACACCTGTTACGGCGCCACCGGCGGCCCGGTCGCCGGATCGCTGCGCACCCTCGGGCTCGACGTGCTCTGCGGCGGCGGCCTCGGCACGGCGCTGCCGGGGGTGGCCGATCCCGCGGGCGCCGCGGGGCCCGGCGCACTGCTCGCCTCCCCCGACCCGTCCGTGCCCCTGCTGCTGCTGGCCGCGCACATCGGCGTCGGCCTCCTCGCCGCCGCCTGGCTGCGCCGGGGCGAGGCGGCGCTGGCGTCCCTGCTGCGGGCGGCGGGCGCCCTCGCGTTCCGGCCGCTGCTGCTGGCGGTGGCCGCCGTGTCGGGCGGCACACCCGCCCGGCGGCTCCCGCACCGTGCCGGGCACCGTGCACCGCGCCCGAGCCGCGCCCGGCTGCTGGTGCACTCCGTGGGACGGAGGGGACCTCCGCGTCCGGTGGCGCTCTGCGCGTGAGCGCAGGCACACCACCTTCCGGAGTCTCCCCTTCCGCAGTTTTCCACGTCCCCGTACGGAGTGATCGATCATGAGCAAGCGCAACAACCAGGCCAACAAGGCGGCCGCACGCGAGCGGCTGCGTCTGGAGCGCGAGCACCAGGCCAGGAAGGAGCGGACCCGCCGGCAGCTGATCGTCGCCGGCAGCGGCGTCCTGGTCCTCGCCCTCGCCGGCGGTATCGGCTACGGCATCATGCAGGCCAACAAGCCGTCCCACTGGGAGTCGGCGGCGAAGGCGTCCTCGGTGACCGCCCCGAAGAACACCGAGGGCGAGAACGGCACGACCGTCGTCATCGGCAAGGCGGACGCCGAGAAGACCCTGGAGCTGTACGAGGACTCCCGCTGCCCGGTCTGCGCCGTGTTCGAGCAGGAGGTCGGGGCGTCGGTGGAGAAGGGCGTCGCGTCGGGCTCGTACAAGGTCGCCTACATCGGCGCCACGTTCATCGACGACGCCGCGGGCGGCGAGGGCTCCAAGAACGCGCTGAGCGCGCTGGGCGCCGCGCTGGACGTGAGCCCGGAGGCGTTCACCGCCTACAAGACGGCCCTCTACTCGGAGAAGTGGCACCCCGAGGAGAACGAGGACTCGTTCGCCAAGGACTCCTATCTGCTGGAGGTCGCGGACACGGTTCCCGCGCTGAAGAACAACGCGGAGTTCCGCAAGAACGTCGAGGAGGGGACCTTCGACGCCTGGGCGATGAAGATGTCCCAGAAGTTCGACGCCAGCGGCGTGGGCGGCACGCCGACGCTGATGATGGACGGCAAGAAGGTGACCGCCGAGGGCAGCGACACCGCACCCATGACGGCCGAGCAGTTCGACGCCGCGATCGGCAAGGCACTGCAGGGCTGACGGCCTCTCGCCGGCGCCCCCGGGGACCGGCGGGCGAACGCACCGGCACCTCCGCGCCATGGGCGGGCGAACTTTTTCCGTTCGCCCGCCCATTCGACCTACCGATCAGTAGTCTGATCGGCCGTGACCAGTCGATTTTCCTCAACTCCCCGTCGCCGCACGGTCGTCAAGGCCGTCGCCGCCACCGCAGCCGCCGCGCCCGTCGCGCTGGCCCACGCCGTCCCGGCCACCGCCGCGGACCTGGCACCCGCCTTCCTCCACGGCGTCGCCTCGGGCGACCCGCTGCCCGACGGCATCCTGCTGTGGACCCGGGTCACCCCCGACCCCGGGGCCGTCCCCGGTTCCGGCCGGGGCGCCGACACCCCGGTGCGGTGGGAGGTGGCCGAGGACAGGGACTTCACCCGCGTCGTCGCCCGCGGCGACGTCACCGCCCGCGCCGCGGGCGACCACACCGTCAAGGCCGACGTGCGCGGTCTGCGCCCCGCCACCGTCTACCACTTCCGCTTCACGGCAGGCGGCACCGTCTCCCCCGCCGGGCGCACCCGCACCGCCCCGGCGGCCGACGCGACCGCCCCGGGCATCCGGTTCGGCGTGGTGTCCTGCGCCAACTGGGAGGCGGGCTGGTTCTCCGCGTACCGGCACCTGGCCGCGCGCGCGGACCTGGACGCGGTCCTGCACCTCGGCGACTACATCTACGAGTACGCGGCCGGCGGCTACCCGGCCGGGGAGAACGGCGTCCGGGCGCACGCGCCGGCGCACGAGATCGTCACGCTCGCCGACTACCGCACCCGGCACGCCACCTACAAGACGGACCCCGACCTCCAGGCGCTGCACGCCGCCCACCCGGTCATCGCGATCTGGGACGACCACGAGATCGCGAACGACGCCTGGGCGGGCGGGGCGGAGAACCACACGCCCGGCACGGAGGGAGACTGGGCGGCCCGCGCCGCGGCGGCCCGGCAGGCGTACTTCGAGTGGATGCCGGTCCGCGCCTCCACCGAGGGGACCGTCTACCGCAGGCTGCGCTTCGGCAGACTGGCCGACCTGCACCTGCTGGACCTGCGCACCTTCCGCTCCCAGCAGACCGGCATCGGTGACGGCGACGCCGACGACCCGGAGCGCACCATCACCGGGCGGGCGCAGCTCGACTGGCTGAAGGCGGGCCTCGCCGGCTCGGACGCGGCCTGGCGCCTGGTGGGCACCTCGGTGATGATCTCGCCCGTCGCCTTCGGGTCGCTGCCGGCTTATCTCCTCGGGCCGCTCGTGGAGTTGCTGGGCCTGCCCAAGGAGGGCCTGGCGGTCAACGTGGACCAGTGGGACGGGTACACCGACGACCGCCGGGAACTGCTCGGCCACCTCACCGCCCACAACATCCGCAACACCGTCTTCCTCACCGGCGACATCCACATGGCGTGGGCGAACGACGTCCCGGTGCAGGCCGCCACCTATCCGCTGTCGCGGTCGGCCGCCACCGAGTTCGTGGTCACGTCGGTGACCTCCGACAACCTCGACGACGTGCTGAACGTCGCACCGGGCACGGTCTCGCTGGTCGCCCAGACCGCGGTCCGGGCCGCCAACCGCCATGTGAAGTGGGTGGACATGGACGGGCACGGCTACGGGGTGCTCGACGTGACGCCGGAGCGCACGCAGATGGACTACTACACCGTCTCGGACAAGACGAAGCGGGACGCGACGGCCGCCTGGACCCGCTCGTACCGCACGCTGAGCGGCACCCAGAAGGTCGAGCGGGTGCAGCAGCCGGTGCGCTGACCCGCCGCCGCCCCGCCGCCCGCCGCGGCGGCGGGGCCGCGCCGGGCTCCGGCGCGTGGCGTCAGACCTCGGCCAGCGAGTCGAGGAAGGCGAGGGCGATCCGCCAGGTCTGCTCCGCCGCCTGCTCGTCGAAGTCGTCCAGCCCCGGGTCGGTGTACAGGTGCCCGGCGCCCGCGTAGCGGTGGATCTCCACGTCGGCGCCCGCCCGCTGCATCCCCAGGTACCAGGTGTTCAGCCAGTCGTCCGACTCCGAGGGGTCCGGATCGGCGACATGCAGCTGGACGGGCAGCCCGTCCGCGCGCGCGTCCTCCGGGAGGTCCGAGGTGCCGTGCAGGAGCAGCAGACCACGTGCCTTCTCGTCGCCGAGGGCGAGGTTCTGCGCGATGGCGCCGCCGAGCGAGAATCCCGCGTAGACGAGACCCTCCTCCGAGTGCGGCGCAGCGGCCGCGACGGCCCGGCGCAGCAGTTCCTCGTGACCGATCCGCTCCGTGATCTCCCGGCCCTCCTCGCCGGAGTCGGTCGTTTGCCCGTCGTACAGGTCGGGCACGCGCACTTCGTGCCCGGCGGCCCGCAAACGGTCGGCGGCGGCGTGCACCGCAGGCCGCAGGCCGTAGCTGGAGTGGAGGAGAACGATGTTCATCCGGCCATCCTGCCAGGGCGTCCGGCACGACCGCGGCTCCGGCCGCGGGGCTGCCGCGCACCGCGGCGCCTCGCGCGAGGAGCCTTCCCGTCACGGAGTCAGGGAGACATGGAGAACGTACTGCGCCCGCTGATCGTCGTCGGCGGCTCGGTGTTGCTGACGCTCTGCGTCGGCTGGGCCGTCGATCTGGTGCTGCGCCGCGCCGACGCCCGCCACCCGGAGACGCCGCTGTGGGGCCTGTTGCGCCGCTGCCGGTTCCCCCTGCAGGTGGTGCTGCTCGGAGCGCTGCTGCGCGCCGCGTACGGCGAGATCCGCCACCCCCTCGTCATGGACTACCGGGCGGGGATCGGCCACGTCCTGTCCCTGGTGCTGATCGCGGCCAGCGCCTGGCTGATCGTCCACATCGCCTCGGCCGCCGTGGAGTCGACCTACGCACGCTACGCGTCCGCCACCAGGGACGCCGCCCGGGTCCGCCGGGTGCGCACCCAGGTGACACTCATCATGAGGATCGTCACGGCGGTGGTGGCCGTGGTGGCGGCCGCCTCGATGCTGCTGACCTTCCCCGGCATGGAGAAGATCGGCACCTCGATGCTGGCCTCCGCGGGCATCATCGGCATCGTCGCCGGTGTCGCGGCGCAGTCCACGCTGGGCAATCTCTTCGCCGGCTTCCAGATCGCCTTCGGCGACATGGTGCGCATCGGGGACACGGTCGTGGTCGACGGCGAGTGGGGTGTGGTCGAGGAGGTCACGCTCACCTTCCTCGCGGTCCGCACCTGGGACGAGCGCCGGATCACCATGCCGGTGTCGTACTTCACGAGCAAGCCGTTCGAGAACTGGTCGCGCGGCGGTGCCCAGATGACGGGCACCGTCTACTTCCACCTGGACCACTCGGCGCCGGTGCCGCTGATACGGGAGAAGCTGCGCGAGATCCTGGAGGACTGCACCGCGTGGGACCGCCGCGACTGGAGCCTCGCGGTCACCGACACCACCCCGAGCACCATCCAGGTGCGCGCCGTCGTCACCGCCAAGGACGCCGACGACATCTGGACGGCCCGCTGCACGGTGCGCGAGCAACTGCTCGCCTGGCTCTGCGAGAAGCACCCGTACGCGCTGCCGCGGGTGATCACCTCCCCGGCCGCGGAACGGCCCGCGGGCGGCGCGACGGGCCGCGTCGGGGCGCCCCGCGCCTCCGAGGTGCACAGCGACAACTCCCAGGAGTACCTGCGGCCCGACGGCGCCTCCGCGAACGGCGAAGCTCCCCGCACGGGCCGCGGCTGAGGCGTCGGGCGGCCCGCACACCGGCGGGCCGCCCGGCGGCGTCAGCGCAGGCTGCGCACGTCGAGGTGGTGCAGCACCCGGTCGACGACCTCCGGGTCGACGCCGGGTTCGCTGCGCGCCGCGAGCACCTCGTGGCGGGCGGCCGACAGCATCTCCCGCTGGATGCGCTGCACGGTCGCGAACCGCTCGACGCGCTTGGCGAACCACTCCCGGCGCTCGTCGTCGACGATGTCCGGGCTGATCCGCGCCCCGATGTCGAAGGCGCCGCGCAGCAGCCGCTCGCTGGCCTCCTCGGGCAGTTCCTCCGTCTCCTCGATCTCCTTGAGCCGGCGCTTCGCCGCCTTCGCGGCGCGCAGGGCGAGGCTGCGTTCCAGTTCCCGTTCGGCCCCGGCGTCGGCCCGCACGCCCAGGCGTCTCACCAGCCACGGCAGGCTGATGCCCTGGCACACCAGGGTGGCCATGATCACGGCGAACGCGATGAAGACGATCTCGCCCCGCAGGGGGAACTCGTCGCCCGCGTCCGTCGTGAGGGGGATCGCGAGGGCCAGCGCGACGGAGGCGACGCCCCGCATCCCCGCCCACCACAGCACGACGGTCTCCCGCCAGCTGGTCGGCACGTCCTCGTCGTAGTCGCGCTTGCGGTGCAGGCGCTTGGCGAGCCAGGCGGCGGGCAGCAGCCACAGCAGCCGTACGCCGACGACGACGGCGACCACCACGGCGCTCCAGCCGAGCAGTTCGCCCAGGTGCCCTTCCGCGGTGCCGAACACGTTGTGCAGTTCGAGGCCGATGAGCCCGAAGGCGATCCCGGTGATCAGGGTGTCGAGGATCTCCCAGAAGGTGTTCCCGGCCAGCCGGCCCATCACGTCGTCGGCGTCGGCCGTGTGCTCGGCGAGGTACAGGGCGCAGGTCAGCACCGCCAGCACCCCGGAGCCCAGGAGTTCCTCGGCCAGCACGTAGGCGGCGAACGGCACCATCACGGTGAGGCCGGTCTGCAGGGTCGGGTCGCCGAGCAGGCCCATGACCTTGTTGGAGACCCAGCCGAGCGCGAGACCGACCGCGACGGCGACGACCGCCGACAGCACCAGCTCGCCCGCTGCCCGTCCGACGGAGAACTCGCCGCTCACGGCCGCAGCGATCGCCACGTGGTAGAGCACGATGGCGGTCACGTCGTTGAAGAGCCCCTCCCCTTCCATGATCGACACCAGCCGCCGCGGCAGCCCGAGCGAACCGGCGACCGCGGTGGCGGCGACCGGATCGGGCGGCGCGACGAGCGCGCCGAGCGCGACGGCGGCGGCCACCGGGAGACCGGGCACCACGGCGTGGGCGGCGGCGGCGACCGCGGCGGTGGTCACGAAGACCAGCGCGACGGCGAGCAGCAGGATCGGCCGGGCGTTGGCGGCGAACTGGCGCCAGGAGGTGCGCTGGACTGCCGCGTAGAGCAACGGCGGCAGCAGCAGCGGCAGGATCAGATCGGGCGGCACCTCGATGTTCGGCACGAACGGGAGGAAGGCCAGCACGATGCCGGCCAGGGTCATCAGCACCGGCGGCGGCAGCCCCAGCCGCCGGCCCAGCGGCACGGTCACCACCGCTCCGAACAACAGCGCGAACAGCAGCGCCAGTTGGTCCACGGTGCGTCCTCCGGCGGATCAAGACCTCGGCGATCGAGGTCCCAACCCTGCCACGGGGCCCGGCCGAACCCGGCGCGACGCCACCGCGGCTGCCGCCGAAGCGCCGGCGCCCCGCCCCGCGGTCACCCGCCGCGCAGGCTTCCGCGTCCGCCCGCGGACCCGGCCGTCCCTGCCTCAGCCGCTCAGCGAGCGCCGCATCGAGCGGTGCGGGATGCCCGCGTCCTGGTACTCCTCGCCGTACGCCACGTAGCCGAGACGCTCGTAGAAGCCCAGCGCGTGCGACTGCGCGTGCAGGTCGACGGCGGCGAGCCCCCGCTCGCGGGCCGCATCCTCGATCGCGCCGACCAGCGCCTTGCCGATGCCCAGCCCGCGGACGGCCCGGGACACCGCGAGCCGGCCGAGCGATCCGACGGAAAGGTCGCCGCCGGTCCGGCCGGCGGCCGCATGTCCGTGCAGCAGCCGGCCCGTGCCCAGCGGCACGCCGTCGTCCCGGACGGCGAGGACGTGGACGGTGCCGGAGCCCTCGGCGTCGAAGGCGTCGTACTCGATGTCCTCGGGCACCCGCTGCTCGGCGACGAAGACCTCCTTGCGGACCGCGAAGCACGCCTCGCGGTCGGCCGGGCCGACGGCGACCCGGATGCTCCAGCCGCTCACGCGCTCTCTGCCGCGATCTTGTCGAGGGCCTGCTGGAGGTCGTCCGGGTAGTCGCTGGCGAATTCGACCCACTGCCCGTCGGCGGGGTGCTCGAAGCCGAGGCGCACGGCGTGCAGCCACTGCCGGGTCAGTCCGAGCCGCTTGGCCATCGTGGGGTCGGCGCCGTAGGTGAGGTCCCCCACGCAGGGGTGCCGGTGGGCGGCCATGTGCACCCGGATCTGATGGGTGCGGCCGGTCTCCAGCTTGATGTCGAGGAGCGAGGCCGCGCGGAACGCCTCGATGAGGTCGTAGTGGGTGACCGAGGGCTTGCCCTCGGCCGTGACCGCCCACTTGTAGTCGAGGTTGGGGTGCCGGCCGATGGGCGCGTCGATGGTGCCGCTGAGCGGGTCCGGGTGGCCCTGCACCAGCGCGTGGTAGCGCTTGTCGACCGTCCGCTCCCGGAACTGCTGCTTGAGCAGGGTGTACGCGCGCTCCGACTTCGCGACCACCATGAGCCCGGAGGTGCCGACGTCGAGCCGGTGGACGATGCCCTGGCGCTCGGCGGCGCCGGAGGTGGAGATGCGGTACCCGGCGGCGGCCAGGCCGCCGATCACGGTCGTCCCGGTCCAGCCGGGGCTCGGGTGGGCGGCGACTCCGACCGGCTTGACGATCACCACGATGTCGTCGTCGTCGTGCACGATCTCCATGCCCTCGACGGGCTCGGCCACGATCTGCACGGGCGCGGGCGCCTGCGGCATCTCGACCTCGAGCCAGGCACCGCCGTGCACCCGCTCGGACTTCCCGACGACGGAGCCGTCGACCTGCACCTTCCCGGCCGCGGCCAGCTCGGCCGCCTTGGTACGGGAGAAGCCGAACATCCGGGAGATGGCGGCGTCGACGCGCTCGCCCTCCAGGCCGTCGGGTACGGGCAGGGTGCGGATCTCGGGAAGGGTACTCACCCGTCGAGTATGCCTTGTCAGTCCTTGTGGACCGTCCCGTCGGGGTCCAGGCCCCTGAACGACAGCAGCACGATGAGGATGCCGCCGCAGACGATCGCCGAGTCGGCGAGGTTGAAGACCGCGAAGTGCGCGGGCGCGATGAAGTCCACGACCGCGCCCTCGAAGACGCCGGGCGACCGGAAGACGCGGTCCGTGAGGTTGCCGAGCGCCCCGCCGAGCAGCAGACCGAGGGCGATGGCCCAGGGCAGGCTGTACAGCTTGCGCGCGAGCCGGATGATCACGACGATCACGGACGCGGCGATGAAGGTGAAGATGACGGTGAAGGCCTCGCCCATGCCGAACGCGGCGCCCGGGTTGCGCACCGCCTCGAACCTGAGCAGGTCGCCGATGATCTCGATCGGCTCGTGGTGCTCCAGCTTCTCGACCACGATGATCTTGCTGATCAGGTCGAACAGATAGGCCACGACCGCCACCACGAACAGCGCGACGATCCTGCGCCTGCCCTTGGGCTGCTCGGCCGGCTCCGCCGCCTCGTCGTCACCATCCGGCGTACCGATGATGCGCTCCGCCTCTGCCACGTGAGTCCCTCAACCTAGGTGCCTGACAGCGGGCCGTCCGGCGGACCGGGCCGCCGGGACGAGGTCCCGCACGGCCCGGGCCCCGCGAGGCGCCGACGACGCGCCGCACCGCGCCCCGGTGGCCCGGCGGCAGGGCCGCGGGGCCGCCGGCGGCGCGGCGACGTGTCGTGCGGGCGTCACGGTCCGGCGTGACACCAGCCGGACGGGGTCCCTGCGCACGAGGGTACGGCACACACGTGCGGCATCAGCCCCGGCGTTCCTGCTTCTGCTTGCACTCGACGCACAGCGTCGCGCGGGGGAACGCCTGCATCCGGGCCTTGCCGATCGGGTTTCCGCAGCTCTCGCAGAGTC
The DNA here is from genome assembly GCF_008042045.1 of Streptomyces sp. T39. Taxonomy (GTDB): domain Bacteria; phylum Actinomycetota; class Actinomycetes; order Streptomycetales; family Streptomycetaceae; genus Streptomyces. The sequence goes on along the minus strand of NZ_RDBP01000037.1, from coordinate 265,611 downwards.
CGTAGGTCCCGGCGTCCAGCCGTTCCAGCGCCCGCTCGGTCTGCTCCAGCATCTCGCGGGCGTTCGCGGCGAGGGCCATCTCGTGCTCGCGGGTGATGTTCTTGGTGCCGGTGTCCGCCTCGTCGTCGCCGGCGCCGTCGCCGGAATCCCGCATGAGCCCAGCGAGCGCGCTCTCCGAGGAGGTGATCTCGGCGGTGAGCCGGGCCGCCTCGCCCTCCAGGTCCGTGCGCGCCTCGTCCACCTCCGCGGCGGTCCAGGGGTCCTCCCCCGGGCGCACCGCCAGCTCACCGGGCGGCGTGGCGGCCGCCGTACGGGCCGTGGGCACACCTGCGGCGCTCTCGGCCGCGGTCTTCTTCGTTCCCACCGTCCTGGCTCCTGTCTGCGTCGCGGCCGCGTTCGCGGCCTGCTCGCCGGCCGCCGAAGCGGCGGCCGGTCCCCCCGCCGTCCGGGGGCCCGGACCTCCGGCCCCGGACGCCGTGTCCGCGGGCACCGTGCCCGCGGTGGTCGTCGCGGCCGCGGCCTCCGCCGCCGCGGTCCCGCCCGGCGCCGTCTTCTTCGCGGCCTTCTTCGCCGCTGCCTTGGCCGGCGCCTTCTCCGTGCTCTTCTTCGCGGCCGTCTTCCGTGCGGCCGTCTTCTTGGCGGCGGCCTTCGCCGGTGCCTTCTTCGCGGTCTTCTTCGCGTGGTCCCCCGCCGGCGCGGACGCGGCGGCGGAACGGGAGTGCGCCGATGTGTCGGCGGTCTTCTTCGCCACCATGGCCGCGGCCCCTTCACATTTTGTGATCTTGCTCGCGAATCGTGCTGGGACGATAAATCGACACCAGCCCGGCGGCAACGGGGCACGCCGCCGCTTCGGCCCGGTCACGGCTGCGGGAGGCCGGGTCTGCATCGGTTGTGCCCAGCTCCCCGCCCCGTAATCCGCCCCCGGCGCGCGGGGCACGCCCCCGCGCCTCCCATGCGGCATTCGGCCCAACCCTCCGGCTCCGGCCGCGGCCCGCGCCCGCCCTCGCCCCGTGCCCGGAAATGCGGTCCGCGACGGGGGCGCCGGGCCTTTACACTGGGCGCAGCGAAAGGCATGGATGGGGACCAGTAGCGTCGTACGCAGCCATGAGCGACCCGGGGACGGTGAGAGCCCGGGGGCGAGCGCGAGGCGAAGCATCACCCCGGAGCCGCCGGAAGAAAGCCGCCCAGGCGAGTAGAACCGGCATCGCGACCCCAATGAGGGGGTCCTGGGTCTGCGGGCCCGGGGCCAAGGAGGGTGGTACCGCGGGAGCGCAGCGTGTCGGCTCTCGTCCCTCCGACGGAACGAGCGACAGTCCGCCGGAGGAGACCGATGACGCCGCCGCAGTACCGCCAGGTGCCCGCCCAGGTAGACCTGCCCGCGCTCGAGCACGCCGTGCTCGACTTCTGGCGCGAGAGCAAGATCTTCGCCAAGTCCCTGGAACAGTCCGAGGGACGCCCCGAGTGGGTCTTCTACGAGGGCCCGCCCACGGCCAACGGCATGCCCGGCGCGCACCACATCGAGGCCCGCGTCTTCAAGGACGTCTTCCCCCGCTTCCGCACCATGCGCGGCTACCACGTCGCCCGCAAGGCCGGCTGGGACTGCCACGGCCTGCCGGTCGAGCTCGCCGTCGAGAAGGAGCTCGGCTTCTCCGGCAAGAAGGACATCGAGGCGTACGGCATCGCCGAGTTCAACGCCCGCTGCCGCGAGTCGGTGACCCGGCACACGGACGCGTTCGCCGAGCTGACGACGCGCATGGGCTACTGGACCGACATGGACGACCCCTACCGCACGATGGACCCGGACTACATCCAGTCCGTGTGGTGGTCGCTCAAGCAGATCTTCGACAAGGACCTGCTCGTCCAGGACCACCGGGTCGCCCCCTGGTGTCCGCGCTGCGGCACCGGCCTGTCCGACCACGAGCTGGCGCAGGGCTACGAGACGGTCGTGGACCCGTCGGTCTACGTGCGCTTCCCGCTGACCTCCGGCCCGCTGGCGGGCCGGGCCTCCCTGGTCGTGTGGACGACCACCCCCTGGACGCTGGTGTCCAACACGGCGGTCGCCGCCCACCCCGAGGTCACCTACACGGTGGCACGCCGCACCGGCGACGAGGACTCCGAGCAGCTCGTCGTCGCCGAGCCGCTGCTGGAGAAGGCGCTCGGCGAGGGCTGGGAGGCCACCGGCACCACGTTCACCGGCGCCGAGATGGAGCGCTGGACGTACCGGCGGCCGTTCGAGCTGGTGGAGTTCCCGGCCCCCGCCCACTACGTCGTCAACGCCGAGTACGTCACGACCGAGGACGGTACGGGTCTGGTCCACCAGTCACCCGCGTTCGGTGAGGACGACCTCAAGGTCTGCCGTGCGTACGGCCTGCCCGTGGTGAACCCCGTACGCCCGGACGGCACCTTCGAGGAGGACGTGCCGCTCGTCGGCGGTGTCTTCTTCAAGAAGGCCGACGAGGCGCTGACCGAGGACCTCCTGACGCGCGGGCTGCTGTTCCGGCACATCCCGTACGAGCACAGCTACCCGCACTGCTGGCGCTGCCACACGGCGCTGCTCTACTACGCGCAGCCGTCCTGGTACATCCGCACCACGGCGATCAAGGACCGCCTGCTCGCGGAGAACGAGGCGACCAACTGGTTCCCCGACTCGGTCAAGCAGGGCCGGTACGGCGACTGGCTGAACAACAACATCGACTGGGCGCTCTCCCGGAACCGCTACTGGGGCACGCCGCTGCCGATCTGGCGCTGCGAGGACGACCACCTCACCTGCGTCGGCTCGCTCGCCGAGCTCTCGGAGCTGACCGGCACGGACCAGTCGGGCCTCGACCCGCACCGCCCGTACATCGACGACGTCACCTTCGACTGCCCGCAGTGCTCCGCCACGGCGACGCGCGTGCCGGAGGTCATCGACGCCTGGTACGACTCCGGTTCGATGCCCTTCGCGCAGTGGGGCTACCCGTACAAGAACAAGGACGTCTTCGAGAAGCGCTACCCGGCGCAGTTCATCTCGGAGGCCATCGACCAGACCCGCGGCTGGTTCTACACGCTGATGGCCGTCGGCACGCTGGTCTTCGACAAGTCCTCGTACGAGAACGTGGTCTGCCTCGGGCACATCCTGGCCGAGGACGGCCGCAAGATGTCCAAGCACCTGGGCAACATCCTCCAGCCCATCCCGCTGATGGACCAGCACGGCGCGGACGCGGTGCGCTGGTTCATGGCGGCCGGCGGATCGCCGTGGGCGGCGCGGCGCGTGGGTCACGGCACGATCCAGGAGGTCGTGCGCAAGACCCTGCTGACGTACTGGAACACCGTCGCCTTCCAGGCGCTGTACGCCCGCACGTCGAACTGGGCGCCCTCCGCGGCCGACCCGGCGCCCGCCGACCGCACGGTCCTCGACCGGTGGCTGCTGAGCGAACTGCACGCCCTGGTCGACCAGGTGACCCAGGCGCTGGAGGCCTACGACACCCAGCGGGCCGGGAAGCTGCTGTCGGCCTTCGTCGACGACCTGTCCAACTGGTACGTGCGCCGCTCCCGCCGCCGCTTCTGGCAGGGCGACGCGGCGGCCCTGCGCACCCTGCACGACGTCGTGGAGACCGTGACGCGGCTGATGGCCCCGCTCACGCCGTTCATCACCGAGCGGGTGTGGCAGGACCTCGTCGTCCCGGTCACCCCGGACGCCCCCGAGTCGGTGCACCTGTCCTCGTGGCCGGTCGCCGACCTGGACGCGATCGACCCGGCGCTGTCGCAGCAGATGGTGCTGGTGCGGCGCCTGGTGGAGCTGGGACGGGCGACGCGCGCGGAGTCCGGCGTCAAGACCCGCCAGCCGCTGTCGCGCGCCCTGGTGGCCGTCTCCGGCTTCGAGACGCTCTCCCCCGAGCTGCACGCGCAGATCACCGAGGAGCTGAACGTCTCCTCGCTCGCGTCGCTCTCCGAGGTGGGCGGCTCGCTCGTCGACACCACGGCGAAGGCCAACTTCCGGGCGCTGGGCAAGCGTTTCGGCAAGGGCGTCCAGGACGTGGCCAAGGCGGTCGCGGCGGCGGACGCCGCCGCGCTCTCGCTGGCACTGCGCTCGGGCGAGGCGACGCTGGAGGTCGGCGGCGAGACGATCGCCCTCTCGCCGGAGGAGGTCATCATCACCGAGACCCCGCGCGAGGGCTGGTCCGTCGCCTCGGACTCGGGCGCGACGGTCGCCCTCGACCTGGAGATCACGCCGGAACTGCGGCGCGCGGGTCTGGCGCGTGACGCGATCCGCCTCATCCAGGAGGCCCGCAAGAACAGCGGCCTGGACGTCGCGGACCGGATCGCGCTGCGCTGGTCGTCCTCCGACCCCGAGGTCGACTCCGCCCTGGCCGACCACGCGACCCTGATCGCGGACGAGGTGCTGGCGACGGACTTCGCCGCCGGGGACGGGGACGGGTCCTTCGGCCCGGCCTTCACCGACGAGGGCCTGTCCCTGACGTTCCGCCTCCGCAAGGCGTGACCCCCGGGAGGGCCCGGCACCGCCGGGCCCTCCCGCTGCACGGGCACGACGCTTCGGAAGGGCCCGGCACCGCCGGGCCCTTCCGCTTCACGGGGGCGCTGCCCCCGCACCCCCGCGCCTCAATCGCCGGCGAGGCCGACAAGCCGCCCCAGCCGCCGCCGGGGCGGGGGTGACGCCCCCCATACCGGTCCCCGCTCGGCTGTCGCCCCGCTTCCCGGCGGACCGGCCGCCATCTCCGTCTCCGGCGAACACCGACCCACCCGGCCCGCCCGGCGCTTGAGCACCCGCGTGCAGCGCGGAACGGGCCCGGGCGGAGAGCGATCCGCCCGCGAGACCGCCCTGCCCCAGCGACGGCCACAGCTCCCGAGCCCCCGGCCCGCCCGGCGCTTGAGGGCACCGCGTGCGCGGCGCAGTACGGGCGCAGCGCCCGCGGACTGGGCGCGCGCAGAAGCCGATAGGCCGGCGCGACCGCCCCAGCGACGGCCGACAGCTCCCGGCCCACACCATCACCCGGGCCCGCCCGGCGCTTGAGGGCACCGCGTGCGCGGCGCTGCACGGGCCCGGGCGGAGACCATGGGCGCGTGAGACGGACCACTTCGGCGGAACCGTGCTCACGGCCGGACACTCTCCACCACCCCAGCCCCGCCGGCGATTGAGGCGACCGCGCGCAGCGCGGTGCAGGTCCGGGCGGAGCCCGGTGCGGGTCCGCGCGCAGCGCGGTGCGGGTCCGGGCGGAGCCCGGTGCGGGTCCGCGCGCAGCGCGGTGCGGGTCCGGGCGGAGCCCGGTGCGGGTCCGCGCGCAGCGCGGTGCAGGTCCGGGCGGAGCCCGGTGCGGGTCCGCACGCAGCCCGGTGCAGGTCCGCACGCAGCCCCGTTCGGTCCGCACGCAGCCCGGTGCAGGTCCGCACGCAGCCCGGTGCAGGTCCGCGCGGAGCCCCGTTCGGTCCGCACGCAGCGCGGTGCGGGTCCGGGCCGAGCCCGGTTCGGGAAGGGGCGGGGAGGGGAGAGCCCCGCGCAGCGGCCCCGCCCCCGCCCAGGAACGCGCACCCCCGCACGCAAAAAGGGCCGGGCCCGGAGCACTGGTGTGCTTCCGGGCCCGGCCCTGGGTCTGCCGACCGTCACGCGCGGGCCGTCAGTTGTCGTCCTCGTCGATCAGAAAGCCCCGCATCGGCGACGGCGCCTGCTGCATCGGCTGCGGCGCCTGCGGCCGCACCGGTGCCATCGGCTGGGTCATCGCCGGGGACATCTGCTGCTGGCCGCCGTACGAAGGGCCGGACGGCGAGGGGCCGTGGCCGCCCATCGTCTGGTTGCCGCCGTAGGACGGGGCGCTCGCGCCGGCCGGTGCCATGGAGGGCGCCGGGGACGGCGGGAGCGACGCCGCCGCGGGGGCGCGCGGCGGGGCCAGCGAGTCGTCGGCCTGGGTCTCCAGCTGGCGCAGCTGCGACTCCAGGTAGGACTTCAGGCGGGTGCGGTACTCGCGCTCGAAGCCGCGCAGGTCCTCGACCTTGCGCTCCAGCGTCGCGCGCGCGGACTCGAGGGAGCCCATGGCGACGCGGTGCTTCTCCTGGGCGTCCCGCTCGAGGGCGTCGGCCTTGGCGCGGGCGTCGCGCTCCAGGCCCTCGGCGCGCGAACGCGCCTCGCCGACGATCTTGTTGGCCTCGGAGCGGGCCTCGGCGATCGCCTGGTCGGCGGTCTGCTGGGCCAGCGAGAGCACGCGCGCGGCACTGTCGCCGCCGGGACCCTGACCCATCGGGCCCTGACCCATCGGACCCTGGCCCATCGGACCGGGACCCTGCGGGCCGCCGTGACCCATGGGGCCACCCATCGGACCGCCCATGGGGCCGCCCTGCATCGGGCCGGGGCCCATGGGGCCGCCGGGGCCCTGCGGGCCGCCGTGGCTGGGACCGGCCGGCAGCTGGGGAGCACCACCGGGCAGCTGGGGCGGACCCATCTGCGGGGGCTGCTGCTGGACCGGCGGTCCGGATATGGCGGCGGGCACGGGTGCGCCGGGACCGCGGCCGTCCTGCGGCTCCGGCGGTTTGCGCATGCCCTGTTGCTGCTGGTTCTGCGCGGCGGCACGGGTCGCTGCGGCCAGCTTGGCGCGCAGGTCCTCGTTCTCGCGGAGCAGACGGGTCAGCTCTGCTTCGACCTCGTCGAGGAAGGCATCGACCTCGTCCTCGTCATAGCCTTCTCGGAGGCGGACGGTCGTGAACTGCTTGTTCCGCACGTCCTCGGGGGTCAGCGGCATCTCTTCTTCACCTCTACGTAGTCGTCGGCAGTCGGCAGGACCGTATCGCTCACATCGAGCTCCCCACGCCGCGGACGACGGAGATCAGGATGTAGACGATGATCATCAGAACGAAGAAGGACAGGTCGAGTGCCACGCCCCCGAGACGCAACGGCGGGATGAATCGCCGCAGAAGCTTGAGCGGTGGATCGGTGACAGTGTAGGTGGCCTCCAGAACGACCACCATCGCCTTGCCGGGTTGCCATGAACGTGCGAACTGGAAGACGTAGTCCATGACCAGCCGGAAGATCAACACGACCAGGAAGCACATCAGCGCGATGTAGATCACTTGTAGTGCGACGCCCATCCCGCGCTTCCCTCTCCCCTGGTCTCTCGTGTTGCCGGCCGTGCGGCCGGGTCGTTCCCGGTGTCTTTCCTCAGCTCTGGTTGAAGAATCCGCCCTCTGCGATGCGGGCCTTGTCCTCAGCCGTGACATCGACGTTAGCAGGCGACAACAGGAACACCTTCTGCGTCACTCGCTCAATGCTGCCATGCAGGCCGAAGACGAGTCCCGCGGCAAAGTCGACAAGTCGCTTCGCATCGGTGTCGTCCATCTCCGTGAGGTTCATGATCACCGGGGTGCCCTCACGGAAGTGTTCCCCGATGGTACGGGCCTCGTTGTAGGTCCGGGGGTGCAGCGTGGTGATGCGGTAGGGCTCCCGCTCGGACACGGCCTTGGGCATGATCACCGGTGCGTTCTTCTCCAGGCTCGGGCGTTCAGGTGTGATGGATGCCACGGGGGCGATACGCGCCGGGCGCGGGCTCTCGACCGGCAGGGCGATGGGCTCGCGCGGTGCGGGCGGGGCGGCCACCCTGACCGGCTCCTCCCGCTCGATCTGGTGCGGGGGCGCGTGCCGCCGGTGGTCGCGCTCCGGCTCGGGCTCGGGTTCGAAGTCGTCATCGGGGTCGAAGCCCCGGCCGTCGTACCCATCGTCCTCCACGAGGCCGAGGTAGACCGCCATCTTGCGCATAGCGCCGGCCATTCTCTGAGTCCTCCGCTCTGTGGTGGATCGGCATTCGTCACCAAGTGCCCGTATCCACTCGGTCCGCCCCGCTTGCGGCGGGAATGACCATATTTTCTACTGTGGTCCGACTTGCTTCGCGACGTTACCGGAGCCTCGGTCGGACTCCGAGTACCGCGGTACCGACGCGCACATGTGTCGCTCCGGCCGCCACGGCCTGCTCGAGGTCCGCACTCATCCCTGCTGACACCATGTTCGCAGCCGGATGAGCCGCGCGCAGGCCGGATGAGAATTCCATCAGCCGCTCGAACGCCGCCTGTTGCCGCCCCGCGTAAGGGCCGGCGAGCGGCGCGACGGTCATCAGTCCGCCGAGCCGCAGTCCCGGCGCGGCGGCCACCGCGCCGGCCAACTCCTCGATGCGGTCGGGCGCCACGCCCCCGCGCTCGCCCTGCTGCCCGGACTCGGCGTCGAGCGCGACCTGGACCAGGCAGTCGATCTCCCGCCCCGCGCGCACCGCGGCGGCGGAGAGGGCCGAGACGAGCTTCGGCCGGTCGACGGACTGCACGACATCGGCATAACTCGCTACAGAACGGACTTTGTTGGTCTGCAGCTGACCCACGAAATGCCAGTGGACGTCCAGATCCGCGCAGTCCGCCGCCTTCGGGGCCGCGTCCTGGTCGCGGTTCTCCGCCATGTGCCGGACGCCGAGTCCGTGCAGGATTCTCACGTCGGACGCGGGGTAGGTCTTGGTGACCACGATCAGGGTCACCTCGCCCCGGTCACGGCCCGCGGCCTCGCAGGCGGCGGCGATCCGGTCCTCCACCCGGGCCAGGTTGGCGGCGAGTTCGGTGGTGCGGTCCGTCATGACTCTTCCCGGCTTTCGAGCCAGACGTATCCGGCGAGCCGCCCGGTGGTCCGGTCGCGGCGGTACGAGTAGTGGTCGCGCGACTCCAGGGTGCAGACGCCCGACGCGCGCCGGTCCGTGACGCCGAGTGCGGCGAGCTGGGCGTGCACCGCCGCGGTCACGTCGACGGCCGGGGTGCCCCAGCTGGTCTCGGACCATGCGGCCGGTTCCACTTCGGCGACTTCTGCCCGCATCTGCTCGGGAACTTCGTAGCAGCGACCGCAGACGGCCGGTCCGGTGCGGGCGATGATGCGTTCCGGTTCTGCTCCGAGCGCGGTCATCGCCTCGACCGTCGCCGGGACGATGCCGGCGACCGTGCCGGGCCGGCCCGCGTGCGCCGCGCCGGCGACACCCGCCACCGGGTCGGCCAGCAGGACGGGGGTGCAGTCCGCGGTCAGCACCGCGAGCGCCAGTCCCCGCCGGGCGGTGACCACACCGTCGACCGCCGGGACGGGCGAGTCCCCCCACGGGCCGTCGACCACGGCCACGTCCCTGCCGTGCACCTGGTTCATCCAGACGACCAGGGCCGGGTCGATGCCCAGGGCCCGCGCGGCGACGGCCCGGTTGGCCCGTACGGCGCCGGGGTCGTCGCCGACCGCGCCGCCGAGGTTGAGCTCCTCGTACGGAACGGCGCTCACCCCGCCCCACCTGTCGGTGAAGGCGAAGTGGGCGCCGCTCGCGTGTATCGCGTCGTGCTCCACGGTCACTTCAGGAAGTCGGGGACATCCAGCTCTTCGGCCTGGGTGTCGTAGGGGCGGGCCGAGGGGACCTGCGG
>NZ_RDBP01000037.1:243637-256103 GCF_008042045.1 Streptomyces sp. T39 | reverse complement strand
CACGGCATCGAACTGCGGGTGACCGAACGCACTCCGGTCCTGCTGCTGGAGAAGGGCGGGCGGTTCGTCGAAGTGGACGCCGACGGTGCCCAGTCCGCTCGCCGGGCGCACCGCCTCGGGGCGCTGCGGCGCGGCCGGCTCCTCGCGCTTGGCCGACGCCGAGCCGATCACGTTCTCCCGGCGGGTCGGCGGCTGGCCGCCGTCGAAGCCGGCCGCGATGACGGTGACCCGGACCTCGTCGCCGAGCGCGTCGTCGATGACGGCGCCGAAGATGATGTTGGCCTCGGGGTGGGCGGCCTCGCTCACCAGCTGGGCGGCCTCGTTGATCTCGAAGAGACCGAGGTCGCTGCCGCCGGAGATGGAGAGCAGGACGCCGCGGGCGCCGTCGATGGAGGCTTCCAGCAGCGGGGAGGAGATGGCCATCTCCGCCGCGGCCACCGCGCGGTCGTCGCCGCGGGCGGAGCCGATGCCCATGAGGGCGGACCCGGCCTCGGACATCACGGACTTGACGTCGGCGAAGTCGAGGTTGATCAGGCCGGGGGTGGTGATGAGGTCGGTGATGCCCTGGACACCCGACAGCAGCACCTGGTCCGCGGACTTGAAGGCGTCGAGGACGCTCACCTGGCGGTCGGAGATGGACAGCAGGCGGTCGTTCGGGATGACGATGAGGGTGTCGACCTCTTCGCGGAGCTCGGCGATGCCGTCCTCCGCCTGGTTGGCACGCCGGCGGCCCTCGAAGGTGAAGGGGCGGGTGACGACGCCGATGGTCAGGGCGCCGAGCGATCGCGCGATGTTGGCGACGACGGGGGCGCCACCGGTGCCGGTGCCGCCGCCTTCGCCCGCGGTGACGAAGACCATGTCGGCCCCCTTGAGGACCTCCTCGATCTCCTCGCGGTGGTCCTCTGCCGCCTTGCGACCGACTGCCGGGTTGGCTCCGGCGCCGAGGCCGCGGGTGAGTTCGCGGCCGACGTCGAGCTTGACGTCGGCGTCGCTCATCAACAGCGCTTGCGCGTCCGTGTTGATCGCGATGAACTCGACGCCTTTGAGACCGACCTCGATCATTCGGTTGATGGCATTGACACCACCGCCGCCGACACCGATGACCTTGATGACTGCGAGGTAGTTCTGCGGTGCTGCCACGTCGAAGGCCTCTCGCCTCGAGTTACGTGTCGACGCCTCGCGGGACCGCGGTGCGACGACTGATGTCGAATGGGGACGGCCCGACCAGCCCGGCTGCCGACCCGAACCCTAACGGTGAAGTTTAGGGTTATCAGTGTGTCTGTTCCCTGGACTCTTCCGAACAGGACACTAAGTCGACACGAGGCGCCCGTTCAACGAACACGCCGAACCTCCCGTTTTTCTTTTCACCCTATGTGATCACGCTGCGCAATGCCCAACCAGGGTGCTGGCCTGGGCAGATGCGCGTCAACTCCCGGCCACGGCAGGGGCGGTGGGGGCGCTCACATCGAACTGACGCGCCCCGGGAGACGCTTTCATCAGCGCTCCGAGTGTGCGAGCCTTCGCCGCACCGTGCTCGGAACTGCCCCACAGCACCCGCCGGTCCCCCGTCAGCCGCAGCGAGATGTCGTCGTAGGAACGCACTTCCAGCGAGGTCGTCTCGCGTACGACCCGGGAGGGCAGATCACCCCGTACGGTCACCGCCTCGGCGAGCAGCCGGCCGGCGTCGAAACGCGTGGCGCCCGGTGACCCGGCGATGTCGAGGCGCACCACGGGGGCGCCCCGGGTCGCCTTGTCGACCGTGGCGAACTGCACACCGTCGGCGTCCACTTCGACGAACCGCCCGCCCTTCTCCAGCAGCAGGACCGGAGTGCGTTCGGTCACCCGCAGTTCGATGCCGTGCGGCCAGGCCCGCACCGCGTCGACGGACGCGATGCGCGGCAGCCGGGCCCGCAGCCGGGCCTCGACGGCGTCGGTGTCGACGGAGACCAGCGGGTCGCCGACCGGCACCGCCGCCACCTCCTCGACCTGTCGTGCGGTGAGCACCTTCGTGCCCGTGGCCCGCACCTCCTCGGTGCGCAGCCACGAGGAGCCGTAGAGGACCCAGACGAGCCCCGCCGCGAGGAGCACGGCGGCGGCGCCGGCGATCAGCGCGCGCCGCACCAGGAGCCGCCGCCGGACGGGGTCCGGGGCGGGCGGGCCGGACGGCCCCCCGGACCCGTCGGATCCGCCGGGGGGTCTTTCCGCACCGCGCTCGGCGGTGGTCGGTCCGGCCACGCTCCCCTGCCTTCTCACGCCTGGTGGCGTGCCGCAATCGCCTCGTACACCATGCCGACGAGCAGGTCGTCGGCGTCCCGGCGGCCGAACTCCGCGGCCGCGCGCGACATCTCGTACAACCGGTGCGGATCGGCCAGCACGGGAAGGACGTTGCCGTGGACCCACTCGGGGGTCAGCTCGGCGTCGTCCACCAGCAGGCCGCCGCCCGCCTTGACCACCGGCTGGGCGTTGAGCCGCTGTTCGCCGTTGCCGATCGGCAGCGGGACATAGGCGGCGGGCAGGCCGACGGCGGACAGTTCGGCGACGGTCATCGCGCCCGCGCGGCAGAGCATCATGTCGGCCGCGGCGTACGCGAGGTCCATCCGGTCCACGTACGGTACCGGCACATAGGGCGGCATCCCGGGCATGTTGTCCACGCGCGGCACCTCGTTCTTCGGGCCGACCGCGTGGAGGATCTGGATGCCGGAGCGCTGGAGGACCGGAGCGATCTGCTGGACGACCTCGTTGAGCCGGCGCGCGCCCTGCGAGCCCCCGGAGACCAGCAGCGTCGGCAGGTTCGGGTCGAGGCCGAACGCCGCGCGCGCCTCGGGGCGCACGCGGGCGCGGTCCAGGGTCGCGATCGAGTGGCGCAAAGGGATGCCGATGTAGCGGGAGTTGCGCAGCTTGCTGTCGGGGGTGGCCACGGCCACACCCGCCGCGTAGCGGGAGCCGATCTTGTTGGCGAGGCCGGGGCGGGCGTTGGCCTCGTGGACGACGATCGGCACACCGAGCCGCTTGGCGGCCAGGTAGCCGGGCAGGGCGACGTAGCCGCCGAAGCCGACGACACAGTCCGCCTTGGTGCGCTCCAGGATCTGCTCGGCGGCCTTGATGGTGCCGCGCAGCCGCCCGGGGACGGTGATCAGCTCGGGCGTGGGCCTGCGGGGCAGCGGGACCGCTGGGATGAGCGCCAACTCGTAACCGCGCTCGGGGACGAGCCTGGTCTCCAGTCCGCGTTCCGTGCCCAGGGCCGTGATGCCCACGCTCGGGTCCTGCCTGCGCAGGGCGTCCGCGAGGGCGAGCGCGGGCTCGATGTGGCCGGCGGTCCCCCCACCGGCGAGTACGACATGCACCGAAATTCACCGCTCTCCGGACGGACGCTTCTTCACGCGCCGTCTCATCGACTTCCATCTCACCCCGGGCCTCCGCGCGGCCAGGGCCGCCTTCGCGGCGGGATCCTGTCGCGCGAACGCGATCAGCAGCCCCACGGCGAACATCGTCGGCAGCAGGGCCGACCCGCCGTAGGAGAACAGCGGAAGCGGCACTCCGGCGATCGGCAGCAGGCCGAGCACCGCACCGATGTTGACCACGGCCTGCGCCGTGATCCAGGTGGTCACGCCTCCGGCTGCGTACCTCACGAAGGGGTCCTCCGTGCGTCCGGCAACGCGGATACCCGCATAGCCTAGAGCCGCGAACAGGGCGAGCACCGACAGCGTCCCCGCCAGGCCCAGTTCCTCGCCGGTGACGGCGAAGATGAAATCGGTGTGCGGTTCGGGCAGTTGGCCCCATTTTTCCACACTCGCACCGAGACCGGAACCGAACCATCCGCCAGAGGCCAGAGCATAGATGCCGTGCACGGCCTGCCAGCACTCGCCCTGGGGTCCGAGGTCGGTCGCGCCGATGCACTGCAGCCGGGACATCCGGTTCGCGCTGGTCCTGATGAGCAGCAGACCGACCGCGACGGCGACGCCGAGCACCCCGGCGAACAGCCGGGTGGGCGCACCGGCCAGCCACAGCAGGCCGAAGAGGATGGCGGCGAGGATGATCGCCGTGCCCATGTCCCCGCCGAGCATGATCAGTCCCAGGAGCAGGAAGGTCACCGGGACGAGCGGCACCAGCAGATGCTTCCACTGCGTCAGCAGCCGCTTGTCCTGCTTGCGGGCGAGCAGATCGGCGCCCCACAGGATCAGGGCGAGCTTGCCGAACTCGCTGGGCTGGAGCTGGAACGGGCCGCCGAGGTAGAGCCAGTTCTGGTTGCCGTTCACCGCGTGCCCTATCCCGGGCACCTGCACGAGCACCATGAGGAACACCGCGCCCATGAGCAGCGGGTAGGACAGGGCGCGGTGCAGTCGCACCGGCATCCGGGACGCCAGGAGGAGCAGCGCGGCGCCGATCGCGGCGGCGAGGAACTGCTTGCGGAAGAAGTACGCGGCGGGCAGCGAGTACTCCAGCGCCTGGATCATCGACGCGGAGTAGACCATGACGAGGCCCAGCACGGTGATCAGCAGGCTGCTGCCGAGGATGAGGTAGTACGCGGTCAGCGGCCGGTCCCAGGCCCGCCGTGCCTGCTCGTACAGCCGCCGGGGTCCTCCGGGGACGGCCGGGCCGCCCCCGGAGGACGCACCCGAGCCGCCCCGCGGCGCGCTGGGACGCGCGACGTCCCGCGCTCCCGCGCCGCCGCGCAGCAGCATGCCCGCCCCGGCGTACGCGGGCGTCCACGCCGGGGCGGGCAGGCCCGCCCGTGCTGCCCGCCGGCGCCGCGCGGCCCCCGCGAAGGGGGCCGGGGCCGCGGACGGCCGGGAACGGGTGTCCGGCGCGGCTCCCGCGTCACCGGACGTGCGCCCCGAGGGCTCGGACGGGGCCGGGGTGGGGCCGGGGGTGGTGGGCGGCATCGGTGCTGTCCCCTCCAGTCGTGCCCGGCGCCAGCCGGACCCGGTGGCTGTCAGCCGCGCTCGGCGGCGAGCGCGCGGACCGCTTCCGCGAACGCCTCGCCCCGCTTGTTGTAGTCGGTGAACATGTCCATCGAGGCGCAGGCCGGGGCCAGCAGGACCGTGTCGCCCGGCCGGGCGAGAGCCGCCGCCTCGGCGACCGCCGCGGACATCGCCTCAGTGTCGGTCCGGTCGAGGTCGACCACCGGGACCTCGGGGGCGTGTCGCGCGAGGGCCTCGCGGATCAGCGCGCGGTCGGCGCCGATCAGCACGACACCGCGCAGCCGCTGCGCCGACGCCGCGACGAGTTCGTCGAACGTGGCCCCCTTGGCGAGCCCGCCCGCGATCCAGACGATCGGGTCGTACGCGGCCAGCGACGCCTGCGCGGCATGGGTGTTGGTGGCCTTGGAGTCGTCGATGTACGCCACCTCGGCGACGTCCGCGACGTGTTCGATGCGATGGGCGTCGGGGCGGAAGGCCCGCAGCCCGTCGCGCACCGCGGCGGGCGCGACGCCGAAGGCACGGGCCAGCGCGGCGGCGGCCAGGGCGTTGGCGATGTTGTGGGGGGCCGGCGGGACGACGTCCCGGACCTCGGCGAGCTCCTGCGCCTGCCGGTGCCGGTCGGCCACGAAGGCGCGGTCGACCAGGATCCCCTCGACGACGCCGAGTTGGGACGGACCCGGTGTGCCGAGCGTGAAGCCGACGGCCCGGCAGCCCTCCTCCACGTCCGCCTCGCGCACCAGGTCCTCGGTCGCCTTGTCGGCCACGTTGTAGACGCAGGCGACCGTGTTGCCCTCGTAGACCCGCCCCTTGTCGGCGGCGTACGCCTCCATGGAGCCGTGCCAGTCGAGGTGGTCCGGGGCGAGGTTGAGCACGGTCGCGGAGTGGGCCCGCAGGGACGGTGCCCAGTGCAGCTGGTAGCTGGAGAGTTCGACCGCGAGGACGTCGTACGGCTCGTCCCCGGTGACGACGTCGACGATCGGCGTGCCGATGTTGCCGATGGCCGCCGTCCGCAGGCCCGCCGCCGTCAGGATCGAGGCGAGCATCCGGGTCGTGGTCGTCTTGCCGTTGGTGCCGGTGACCGCGAGCCACGGCGGCGCGTCCGGGCCGCGCAGCCGCCAGGCGATCTCGACGTCGCCGACGACGTCCACGCCGGCGGCAGCGGCGGCCGCGAAGAGCGGGCTGGAGGGTTTCCAGCCGGGCGAGGTGACCACCAGGTCCGTGCCGTCGGGCAGCGTCTCGGCGTCGCCGAGGCGTACCGCGATGCCCAGGGGGGCCAGTTCGGCCGCACGGGCCCGGTGCGTGTCCCCGTCGCCGCCGTCGACGACGGTCACCTGCGCACCGAGCCCGGCCAGGGCGCGTGCGGCGCTGACGCCGCTCACGCCGAGGCCGGCGACGGTGATCTTCCTGCCCTGCCAGTCGCTCACTTGTCGGCTGCCCATCCCGCGTAGAAGAGGCCCAGACCCACGATGACGCACATGCCCTGGATGATCCAGAAACGGACCACCACAAGGACCTCGGACCACCCCTTGAGTTCGAAGTGGTGCTGGAGCGGTGCCATCCGGAAGACGCGCTTGCCGGTCATCCGGAAGGAACCGACCTGGATCACCACGGACATGGTGATGAGGACGAACAGTCCGCCGAGCAGCGCGAGCAGGAACTCGGTGCGCGAGCAGATCGCGAGACCCGCCAGCGCGCCGCCGAGGGCCAGCGAACCGGTGTCGCCCATGAAGATCTTGGCCGGCGAGGTGTTCCACCACAGGAAGCCGAAGCAGGCGCCCATCAGGGCGGAGGCGACGACCGCGAGGTCGAGTGGGTCCCTCACCTCGAAACAGGCGTTGGGGTTGGTCAGGGTCTGCGCGTTGGCGCAGGACTCCTGGAACTGCCACAGGCCGATGAAGGTGTAGGCGCCGAAGACCATCACGGAGGCGCCGGTGGCGAGCCCGTCGAGGCCGTCCGTCAGGTTCACGCCGTTGGACATGGCGAGAATCATGAACAGCGCCCAGATCACGAACAGCACCGGGCCGATGGACCAGCCGAAGTCCGTGATGAACGACAGCCTGTCGGACGCCGGGGTGTTGCCGCGTGCGTCGGCGAACTGGAGGGACAGCACCGCGAAGGCGATGCCGACGATCAGCTGTCCCGCCATCTTCGCCTTGGCCCGCAGGCCGAGCGACCGCTGCTTGACGATCTTGATGTAGTCGTCGAGGAAGCCGACGAGTCCCATGCCGGCCATCAGGAACAGCACCAGGATGCCCGAGAACGTCGGGTCCTCGCCGGTGATCACCTTGGCGAGGGCGTACGCGATGAGCGTGGCGAGGATGAAGGAGATGCCGCCCATGGTGGGCGTCCCCTTCTTGCTGCCGTGCGTACGCGGGCCGTCGTCGCGGATGAACTGGCCGTATCCCTTGCGGGCCAGCAGCTTGATCAGCAGCGGGGTCCCGATCAGGGTCAGGAACAGACCGATGGCTCCCGCGAACAGGATCTGCCTCATCGGACGGCACCCTCACCCTCGAGCAGCGCCTCGGCGACCTTCTCCAGGCCCACCGACCTGGACGCCTTCACCAGCACGACGTCACCCGGGCGCAGCTCACTGCGCAACAGGTCGACCGCCGCCTGCGCGTCGGACACGTGCACCGACTCCTCACCCCACGAACCCTCGTTGTATGCGCCCAGTTGCAACCAGGACGCTTCCCTGCCCCCGACCGCGACGAGCTTGCCGACATTGAGCCGGACGGCGAGCCGTCCGACCGCGTCGTGCTCGGCGAGCGCCTCGTCCCCGAGCTCGGCCATCATGCCGAGCACCGCCCACGTACGGCCCCCCTTGGCCCGTGCGGGCTCGCCCATGGCGGCCAGCGCTCGCAGCGCGGCGCGCATGGACTCGGGGTTCGCGTTGTAGGCGTCGTTGACGATCGTCACGCCGTCCGGACGCTCGGTGACCTCCATACGCCAGCGGGAGAGGGTGCCCGCCTCCGAGAGCGCGAGGGCGATCTCGTCCACAGGCATGCCCAGCTCATGGGCGACGGCGGCCGCGGCGAGCGCGTTCGACACGTGGTGCTCACCGTACAGCCGCATGGTCACGTCACTGCACCCGGTGGGTGTGTGGAGCGTGAAGGAGGGCTGTCCGTGCTCCGTGAGCCGGACATTCTCGGCACGTACGGCGGCGTCGGCGGCCTCCCCGAAAAGGACGACGCGTGCCCGGGTGCGGGTGGACATGGCGCGGACGAGCGGGTCGTCGGCGTTCAGCACGGCGATGCCGCCCGCTTCCGCGGAGGGCAGGGACTCGACCAGTTCGCCCTTGGCGAGGGCGATCTGCTCGCGGCCGCCGAACTCGCCGATGTGCGCGGAGCCCACGTTGAGGACCATGCCGATCCGCGGAGGGGTGAGTTCCGTGAGGTACCGGATGTGGCCGATTCCGCGCGCCCCCATCTCCAGCACGAGGTGTTCGGTCTCGGCCGTCGCGGTCAGGGCGGTGAGGGGCAGCCCGATCTCGTTGTTGAGCGAGCCCGGCGTGAAGACGGTCGGCGCCTTGCGCCGCAGCACCTGGGCGACCAGGTCCTTGGTGCTGGTCTTGCCGGCCGATCCGGTCAGCGCGACGACCTGGGTGCCCAGGCGCTCCACGACGGCCCGCGCGAGGCGGCCGAGTGCGGCCTGGACGTCGTCGACGACGATCGCGGGCGCGGGGACGGGGCGGGTGGCCAGCACGGCGACCGCGCCCTGTGCGACGGCGCGTTCGGCGTAGTCGTGGCCGTCCACCTTGTCGCCCCTGAAGGCGGCGAAGAGGCTCCCTGGCTCGACGGCGCGGGAGTCGATGACGACGGAACCGGTGACGAGAATGGCCGGATCCGGTATGTCGTGCGACTTCCCGCCGACGATTTCGGCGATCTCGGCGAGTGAGAGGGCGATCACTGGGTCATCCCTGACTGTTCTCGTTTCCGACGGGGCGGTCCGGCGACGCGTCCCGGTGCGCGGAGGAGTCCTCGATCGCCGCGCGCAGCACCTGGCGGTCGTCGAACGGGCGGACCACCCCGGCGATGTCCTGGCCCTGCTCGTGGCCCTTGCCGGCGACGAGGACGGTGTCCCCGGCCCCGGCGCGGGCGACGGCCGCGGCGATGGCCGCGGCCCGCTCCTCGAAGACCAGGACGTCGCCGCGCTCGTGCGAGGGCACCTCGGCGGCGCCCGCGAGCATGGTGGCGAGGATCGCGAGCGGGTCCTCGGAACGGGGGTTGTCCGAGGTCAGGACGGCGGTGTCGGCCAGGCGCGCGGCTGCGGCGCCCATCGGCCGGCGTTTGGTGACGTCCCGGTCGCCGCCGCAGCCGAGGACGATGTGGAGCCTGCCCCCGGTCACCTTGCGCAGGGAGCGCAGGACCGATTCGACGGCGTCCGTCTTGTGCGCGTAGTCGACGACGGCGAGGTACGGCTGGCCGGCGTCCACCCGCTCCAGGCGGCCCGGCACACCGGGGACGGCGGCGACGCCGTCGGCGGCGGTCTGCGGGTCGATCCCCGCCACGGCGAGGGTGACGATCGCGGCGAGGGTGTTGGCGACGTTGAACGGGCCGGGCAGCGGCGCCGCGGCGCGCAGCCGCTCGCCCTTGGGGCCGACCACGGTGAACGTGGAGCCGATGGCGGTGACTTCGACCCCCTCGGCACGCCAGTCGGCGTCCGGGTGCCCCTCGGCGGAGAAGGTGGTGACCGGTACGGTCGCCTCCTCGACCAGCCTGCGGCCGTACTCGTCGTCGAGGTTGACGACGGCCTCGCGGCTGCGCTGCGGTGTGAAGAGCTGCGCCTTGGCCTGGAAGTAGTCCTCCATGCCGGAGTGGAATTCCATGTGCTCGGGGCTGAGATTGTTGAAGACCGCGACGTCGAAGACGCAGCCGTCGACCCGGCCGAGCACCAGCGCGTGGCTGGAGACCTCCATGGCGACGGAGTCGACGCCCCGCTCGCGCATCACGGCGAAGAGGGCCTGGAGGTCGGTGGCCTCCGGCGTGGTGCGCTCGGACTTGATCCGGTCGTCGCCGACCCGCATCTCGACGGTGCCGATCAGACCGGTGGCCCGGCCCGCGGCGCGCAGACCGCCCTCGACCAGGTAGGCCGTGGTGGTCTTGCCCGAGGTGCCGGTGATGCCGATCTGGAGCAGATCGGCACCCGGCCGGCCGTAGATCTCGGCGGCGAGTTCGCCCATCCGGCCGCGCGGGTCGTCGATGACGAGCACGGGCAGGCCCGTGGCGGCGGCGCGTTCGGAGCCGGACGGATCGGTGAGGATCGCGGCGGCGCCGAGGTCGGCGGCCTGGGCCGCGAAGTCCGCGCCGTGGAACCGGGCGCCGGGCAGGGCCGCGTACACGTCACCGGGCCGAACCGCCCGGGAGTCGTGGGTGATGCCTGTGACGCGGACCCCGTCCGGGGCCCGCACGCCCAGCCGGGCCGCCAGCTCCCCGAGGTCCGTGGGGCGGGGCCGGTCCGGGCGGGGTGCTCCCGGGCGGTCGGCTGCGGGCTGGGGCGGTGAGGGCTGATCAGCGTGTGGCACGGCGGTGAGCGTACCGGGCGCGGACGGCCCTGGGGAAAAAGAGGTGCCGGGCCCGGGGCGGTTCCCGGGATCGGGGGTGATGGTCGTCACTGGTGGTTCCTCCGGTCACTCGCCGGGTTCGAAGGTCACGGGCAGCCGGGCGGGTGCCTTGCCGGTCGGTGCGATCTGCAGGGTCTTCAGCGAGAACTCCATGACCTTCTGGTAGACGGGTCCGCAGATCTGGCCGCCGAAGTAGCTGCCCCTGGTGGGGTTCTGGATGGCGCAGTAGACGGTGATCTCCGGGTCGTCGGCCGGGGCGAATCCGGCGAACGAGGCCGTGTATCCCTTGTAGCGGCCGAGTTCGGGGTCCACGCGGTTGGCCGTGCCGGTCTTGCCGGCGACGCGGTAGCCGGGGATGCGTGCCTTGGTGCCGGTGCCCTCCCGGTCGTCGACGACGGATTCGAGCATGGCCGCCAGCGTGTCGGCGGTCTTCTCGCTGACCACCCGCGTCTTCTCGGGCGCCGGCGCGGCGGTGAACCGTCCGTCGGGGCCCTTGGTGCCGCGGACGAGGGTGGGCTGGATGCGCACCCCGCCGTTGGCGATCGTCGAGTAGACGGAGGCGGCCTGCAGGGCGTTGACGGACAGGCCCTGGCCGAACGGGATCGTGTACTGCTGCGAGGTCGACCAGTCCGACGGGGGCGCCAGGATGCCGGCGGTCTCGCCGGGGTAGCCCAGGCCGCTGGTGCTGCCCAGGCCGAACTTGCGCAGGTAGGAGTGGAGCACCCGGTTGGCCTCCTGCTGGGTCCTCCCCAGCTGGCCGGTGGCCAGGATGGTGCCGATGTTGCTGGACTTGGCGAGGACGCCGTTGAGCGTCAGGTACCAGGTGGGGTGGTCGATGTCGTCCTTGAAGAGCCGGTCGCCGCGGTGCAGCCGGTTCGGGACGACGACGTGCGTGCCGGGGGTGGCCTTCTTCTCCTCCAGCACGGCCGCCATCGACATGACCTTGGCGGTGGAGCCCGGCTCGTAGGCGTCCTGGAGCGCCGCGTTGCCCATGGCGGTGGCGTCGGCCTGGCCGAGGTCGTTCGGGTCGAAGCCGGGAGAGTTGGCCATGGCGAGGATCTCGCCGGTGCGGGTGTTCTGCACGATCACGTAGCCGCGGTCGGCCCGAGACGTGGCGACCTGGTCCTCGATGGCCTTCTGGGCGGCCCACTGGATGTCCCGGTCGATGGTCAGCTCGACGTCCGACCCGGGGACGGCGGGCGTCTCCTGCGAGCCGGCCGTCGGGATGCGCCGGCCGCCGGACTGGACGTAGGTGACGGTGCCGTCCTGGCCCGCCAGCGTCTTGTCGAGGAGGGATTCGATCCCGCCGCCGCCCCGGCCCTCGGCGTTGACGTAGCCCAGTATCCCCGCGGCCAGCGTCCCGTTGGGGTAGACGCGCTTGCTGCTGGGCTCCTGGAAGACGCCGGCCAGCACGTTGGCGCCGGGGCCGCCCGCGCTCCTGTCGGCTGCCGCCTTCTCGGCGTACACGCTCTTGAGATCCTTGATCTGCTTCCACACCTGCGGCGTCTGGCGCCGGGCGAGGACGGCGTACCGGGAGCCGGGCTTCTTCAGCTTCGCGGCGATGCCGGCGGCGTCGGTGCCGAGGATCGGCGCCAGCAGGGCGGCGGCCTGCTCGGGCGCGTCGGGTGCCTTGCTCTCCTTCGGCGTGAACATCTTCGGGTCGGCGGTGATGTCGTGCGCGTCGACGGAGATGGCGAGCGCGACGCCGGACCGGTCGGTGATCCCGCCGCGTTCGGCGGCGAGGGTCACGCTGTCGTAGCGGTTCCTGTCCGCCTTGCCGGCGAGCGCCTCGGCGTCGACGGCCTGCACCTGGAGCAGCCGCACGACGAAGGCGATCATCACGAGGGTGAGCCCGAGGCTCACCAGACGCAGTCGCGGACGCGGGCTGCCGAGCCGGATGACGCGGGGCGCGGGACGGGGAGTGCGGGACGGCGGGCGCCGGTACGGACGTCCCGCACTCCCCGTCCCGCGCCCCGCGTCATCC
>NZ_RDBP01000037.1:187948-243537 GCF_008042045.1 Streptomyces sp. T39 | reverse complement strand
ACCACCGAGCTGACCGACCAGGAACAGGCCCTCCAGCGCGACGTCGACAGCCGCTCGGCCCCCGACGCCCTGGAACGCCGGGCCCGCGAACTCGGGATGGTCCCCGGCGGGAGTCCGGCCTTCCTCGGCCCCGACGGCACTGTCCGGGGCGTCCCGGGGCGGACACGGAGGGCGTGGCCGGGGCGGCGGGCTGCCCGGCCGGTTCCTCGTCGGGCGAGGGTCCGGCCGAGGGCGTGGGCGCGGGCTGGGCGGTGGCCCGCCCCGGGACGCCCCGGACAGTGCCGTCGGGGCCGAGGAAGGCCGGACTCCCGCCGGGGACCATCCCGAGTTCGCGGGCCCGGCGTTCCAGGGCGTCGGGGGCCGAGCGGCTGTCGACGTCGCGCTGGAGGGCCTGTTCCTGGTCGGTCAGCTCGGTGGTCTGCTTCTTGAGCTCGCTGAGCCGGAAGGAGCCCTGGCTGAGCGAGGAGTTGAGCAGCAGCAGGGTGATCAGGCCGCCGGACAGCAGCAGCACGACCAGCAGCACGAACGGGGTGCGTGCGGCGCTGCTGGGCCCGGACGGCATCAGCCGGGCCAGCCGCGCGGCCCGTCCTCTCAGCTCCCTGGCCGCTGTGCTCACCGTGTCCTCCGCATCGCTCCGTGCCGCCCGCGCCGCCCGTCCGCCCGTGTGCGCCTAGGCCACGTCCTCGCGGATGCGTTCCGCTGCCCTCAGACGCGCGGGTGCGGCCCGGCGGTTCTCGGCCACCTCTTCCTCGGTGGGCAGTTCGGCGCCGCGGGTGAGCAGCTTCAGCCGGGGCTGGTACTCCTCCGGGACCACCGGCAGACCGGGCGGGGCGGTGTTCGCGGCGCCCGCCGCGAACACCTGCTTGACCAGCCGGTCCTCCAGCGAGTGGTACGACAGGACGGCGATGCGCCCGCCGACGCCGAGGGCCGCCACCGCGGCCGGGACGGCGCGCTCCAGGACGGTCAGCTCGCCGTTGACCTCGATGCGCAGGGCCTGGAAGGTGCGCTTGGCCGGATTGCCGCCGGTCCGCTTGGCGGCCTGCGGCAGCGCGTCGCGGATCAGCTCGACGAGCCGGGCGCTGTGGGCGAAGGGCTCCCGATCGCGCTCGCGCACGATCGCGGAGACGATCCGCTTGGCCTGCTTCTCCTCGCCGTAGGCCCGCAGGATGCGCACCAGTTCGCCCGGCGGGTAGGTGTTGAGGACCTCGGCCGCGCTGACGCCCGTCGTCTGGTCCATCCGCATGTCCAGCGGTGCGTCCTGCGCGTAGGCGAACCCGCGGTCCGCCTCGTCGAGTTGCATGGAGGAGACGCCGAGGTCGAAGAGGACGCCGTCGACCTTCGGCACGCCGAGCCGGGCGAGCACGTCGGGGAGTTCGTCGTAGACGGCGTGCACCAGGGTGGCGCGGTCGC
This sequence comes from Streptomyces sp. T39, assembly GCF_008042045.1. Classification (GTDB taxonomy): domain Bacteria; phylum Actinomycetota; class Actinomycetes; order Streptomycetales; family Streptomycetaceae; genus Streptomyces. Next base: position 242,127 of record NZ_RDBP01000037.1, on the reverse strand, counting down.
CGAAGGGGGCGAGGCGCTCGCCGGACAGCCGCAGGGCCTCCGTGTCCCGGTCCAGGGCGATGAGACTGGCCTCGGGGAAGCGGGTCAGCAGGGCCTCGCTGTGTCCGCCGAGACCCAGGGTGCAGTCCACGACGACCGGCCCCTCGCCGGCGGGGGCGCCGGGCCGCTGGAGGGCGGGGGCCAACAGGTCCAGGCACCGCTGGAGCATCACCGGGACGTGTCGGGTCTGGCTCATGCGCCCTCTCAGGTCCGGCGGGCGAAGCAGGGCCGGGCCGTGCGTTACGCCGCGCACGCGGGTATGCGGGAAATGCGGTGGAGCGGGAACTGCGGGAGGTGGAGCGGAATGCGCGATGCGGGGTTCCGTCAGGGGTGTCGCCGAATGCGCTGGTGACGTCCCGGAACTCCGCGTCACTTTAGTCCACAGGTGCGGTCGGTCAATCAACCGGGCAGCGCGTCGCGGGCTGCGCTCCAGGGCCTGTGGGTTACCTCACAAACACATCGCGTTGATGTTCTTTGTCCGCTCTCACTACAGGCCTGACCGCCTTGTGACGGTTACCTTCGTGCCATGTCGACTTCTGCGAACGCCCCCGCCGCCGCTTCCGTCCCCGGGGCCGGCACCGTGACCGACCGCCTCGTCGAGGCCAACGCCCGCTACGCCGCCGCCTTCACGGACCCGGGCATGGACGCCCGGCCCGTCCTCCAGGTGGCCGTGGTGGCCTGCATGGACGCCCGGCTCGACCTGCACGCCGCCCTCGGTCTGGAGCTGGGCGACTGCCACACCATCCGCAACGCGGGCGGTGTCGTCACCGACGACGTGATCCGCTCCCTCACCATCAGCCAGCGGGCGCTCGGCACCCGCAGCGTGATCCTGGTGCACCACACGGGCTGCGGCCTGGAGTCGATCACCGAGGACTTCCGGATCGAGCTGGAGGAGGAGGTCGGCCAGCGTCCGTCGTGGGCCGTCGAGGCGTTCCGCGACGTCGACCAGGACGTCCGCCAGTCGATGCAGCGGGTGCGCACCTCGCCGTTCCTGCTGCACACGGACGACATCCGCGGCTTCGTCTTCGACGTGAAGTCCGGCGCGCTGCGGGAGATCGACCCCGCTGCGTGAGCGGCCGAGCACCCGATAAATCAGATCAAAATCGTCATTTCGCCCCCAGTTATCCACAGGCAAGTGACACGACGCGGTGACGCCAACAAGAATGCGGAAGTGACGCCGGTCCGGAACGTTCCGGTGGCGGCGTCCGTATTTCTTGGTGGGCCGCGCCGTCCGTGGTGCGCAGGCCCAGGAAAGTGGCCGAGGAGGGCCGGTGACGACCTATGACGATCGAGCGAGCCTCACTGATCTGACATCGACGGCGGAGCGGGTGCGCCGGTCGGTGGAGAGTGTGATCGAGGGCAAGCCTGAGGTCGTACGGCTTTCTCTGACCGTGCTGCTCGCCGAGGGACATCTTCTGATCGAGGATGTCCCCGGCGTCGGCAAGACCATGCTGGCCAAGGCGCTGGCGCGGTCCATCGACTGTTCGGTGCGGCGCATCCAGTTCACGCCCGACCTGCTGCCGTCCGACATCACCGGTGTGTCGATCTTCGACCAGCAGCGGCGCGAGTTCGAGTTCAAGCCCGGTGCCGTCTTCGCGCAGATCGTGATCGGCGACGAGATCAACCGCGCCTCGCCGAAGACGCAGTCGGCGCTGCTGGAGTCGATGGAGGAGCGCCAGGTCACCATCGACGGGCACAGCTACGAGCTGCCCGACCCCTTCATGGTCGTGGCCACCCAGAACCCGGTGGAGATGGAGGGCACCTACCCGCTGCCCGAGGCCCAGCGCGACCGCTTCATGGCGCGCGTCTCCATCGGGTACCCGAGCGCGAGCGCCGAGCTCCAGATGCTCGACGTGCACGGCGCGGTCAACCCGCTCGACGACCTGCAGCCCGTCGCCCACGCGCACGACATCGTCAAGCTGATCGAGGCCGTGCGCGGCGTCCATGTCGCGGAGTCCGTCCGCAAGTACGCGGTGGACCTGGTCTCCGCCACGCGTACGCACCCGGACCTCAGACTCGGCGCCTCCCCGCGGGCCACCCTGCACCTGCTGCGCGCCGCCAAGGCGTCCGCGGCCCTCAGCGGCCGGGAGTACGCGCTGCCGGACGACGTCCAGGGGCTCGCCGCGCAGGTGCTGGCCCACCGGCTGCTCCCCACCGCCCAGGCCCAGCTGAACCGGCTCACCGCCGAGCAGGTCGTCCTGGACATCGTGCAGCGCACCCCGGTGCCCACGACCGGCAGCGCCGACGGCGCGTACGTCCCGGGCCGTCCGGGACAGCAGCCGCTCTACGGCCAGCAGCCCGGCGCCCGGCGGCTGTGATGTCCGCCGGACGGCCCAGCGCACCCGCGGGCCCGGAGGGCGACGACAAGGGCGGGGTGCGGGCGGCGCTGTCCGGGCTCACCACCCGCGGACGCTCCTTCCTCGCCGCCGGTGTGGCCGCCGCGGCCTGCGCCTACGTGCTCGGCCAGAGCGATCTGCTGCGGGTCGGGCTGCTGCTCGCCGTGCTGCCCCTGATCTGCGTCGTGGTGCTCTACCGCACCCGCTACCGGGTCGCGGCCAGCCGGCGGCTGTCCCCCGGGCGGGTGCCCGCGGGCGCCGAGGCACGGGTCCACCTGCGCATGGACAACATCTCCCGGATGCCCACGGGCCTGCTGATGCTCCAGGACCACGTGCCCTACGTCCTGGGCCCGAGGCCCCGGTTCGTGCTCGACCGGGTCGAGGCGGGCGGCCGGCGCGAGGTCTCCTACCGCGTCCGCTCGGACCTGCGCGGGCGGTATCCCCTGGGGCCGCTCCAGTTGCGCCTGAGCGACCCCTTCGGGATGTGCGAACTGACGCGTTCCTTCAGCGCCTTCGACCTGCTCACCGTCATCCCGCGGACCGAGCCGCTGCCGCCGGTGCGGCTGGCGGGCGAGGCCTCGGGCTACGGCGACGGGCTGCGGCGCTCCCTGGCGCTCGCCGGGGACGACGACATCATTCCGCGCGCCTACCGGTACGGCGACGACCTGCGCAGGGTGCACTGGCGCTCGACCGCGCGCCTCGGCGAACTCATGGTCCGCCGCGAGGAGCAGCCGCAGCGGGCCGGCTGCACGGTCCTGCTGGACACCCGGCGGACGGGCTACCAGGGCGGCGGTCCGGACTCCGCGTTCGAGTGGGCGGTGTCCGGCGCGGCGTCCGCGCTGGTGCACCTGCTGGAGCGGGGCTTCTCGGTGCGTCTGCTGACCGACACCGGGACGTCCGTGCCCGGCGAAGGGGCCGACGGATTCGCCGGCTCCCCCCAGGACTCGGCCGACTCGGCCGGTCTGATGCTGGACACCCTGGCGGTCGTCGAGCACTCCGACGGGGCGGGCCTGTCCAGGGCCCACGACGCCCTGCGCGGCGGCGGCGAAGGACTGCTGGTCGCCTTCTTCGGCGACCTGGACGAGGACCAGGCCGCGCTGGCGGCCCGGATGCGGCAGCGCACCGGCGCGGCCGTCGCCTTCCTGATGGACTGGGAGGCTCCGCGCACGGATCCCGGAGCGGTGTCCGGCGCGGTGTCCGGCGCGGTCGACGAACGGCTGCGGCAGCTGCGCGAGGCGGGCTGGACGGCGCTGCCCGTGCGGCCCGGCGCGGCGCTCGGCGATCTGTGGCAGCAGGCGGGCCAGGAGCGCAGCCGGATGTCCGACGGCTCCGGCGGGTACTCAGGGGGTTGGTCATGAGCGGTCGCGTGAGGCTCGCCCTGTGCGCCTACGCGGCGACACTGCTGGCGGCGGGGGCCCTGCTGCCCCTGGTCGGCGAGTCCGGCTGGATGATCCAGGCGGCGGTCCTGCTGGGGCTCCAGACCGGGGCCGGTGCGCTGGCCCGGCGGGTGCCGCTGGCCAGGCCGCTGACGATCGCGCTGCAGGCACTGGTGACGCTGCTGGCGCTGACGGTCCTGTTCGTCCGGGACTCCGCCGTGCTCTGGCTGCTGCCCGGCCCCGAGGCGTTCGCCCGTTTCGGGGAGCTCTTCGGCGCGGGGTACGACGACGTCAGCCGCTACGCCATCCCCGCCCCGGCGACGGACGGCATCCGGCTCATGATCATCGGCGGGGTGCTGGTGGTCGGCCTCGTGGTCGACGCCCTCGCGGTGACCTACCGCAGCGCCGCCCCCGCCGGGCTGCCGCTGCTCGCGCTCTACACGGTCGCCGCCGGCCTGTCCGACGGAGGGGCGAACTGGCTCTGGTTCGTGCTGGCCGCCGTCGGCTACCTGCTGCTCCTGCTCGCCGAGGGCCGCGACCGGCTCTCCCAGTGGGGCCGGGTCTTCGGCGGCGCGCCGCGCGGCCGCGGACGGCAGAACGCGGGTCTGGACGCGAGCGGCCCCGCGCACGCCCCGGTCCGCACGGGCCGCCGCATCGGCGTGGTCGCGCTCGGCGTGTCTCTGGTGGTGCCGGCCGTGCTGCCCGCCCTGGACGGCGGGCTGTTCGACGGCACGGGCACCGGCCCGGGCCGGGGGTCGGGCGGCGGCGGCACCATCTCGGCCGTCAACCCGCTGGTCTCGCTCCAGAGCAGCCTCAACCAGCCGACCAACCGCGAGGTGCTCCGCTACCGCACCAACGCGCCCGACACCAAGGGCATGTACCTGCGGATCGTCGCCCTGGACCGCTTCGACGGCACGTCCTGGCGTTCGTCGGAGCGCAAGGTGGAGAACGTGCCGGACCGGCTCCCCGAGCCGTCCGGGCTGAGCCCCGCCGTGGCCGTCACCGAGGTCCGCACGAACCTCTCCGCGGCCGGCTCGTACAAGCAGAGCTGGCTGCCGATGCCGTACCCGGCGACGAAGGTGACCATCGACGGCCGCTGGCGCTACGAGCCCGCGGGCCGGACGCTGGTGGGCGACCGCGGGCAGACCACGGGCGGCGTCCAGTACTCGGTGAGCAGTCTGGTGGTCCGCCCGACCCGGGAGCAGCTGGCCCAGGCCCTGGCCCCGCCGTCCGAGCTGAAGCGCGAGTACACCAGCGTGCCGGACGCACTCCCCGACTCCGTGGCCGCGACGGCACGCCGGATCACCGAGGGCTCGGCGAACGACTTCGAGCGGGCCACCAAGCTCCAGAAGTGGTTCGCCGAGGACGGCGGGTTCACCTACAACACGCAGGTCCGCTCGGGCTCGGGCGCCGCGGCCATCACCCGCTTCCTGGAGCAGAAGGAGGGCTTCTGCGTCCACTTCTCCTTCTCCATGGCGGCCATGGCGCGCACGCTCGGCATCCCGGCGCGCGTCGCGGTGGGCTTCACCCCGGGCAGCCCGCAGTCCGACGGCACCATGTCGGTCGGTCTGCGCGACGCCCACGCCTGGCCGGAGCTGTACTTCGACGGCATCGGCTGGACGCGCTTCGAGCCGACGCCGAGCCGCGGCAGCACGCCGGAGTACGCGCAGGAGGAGACCCCGGCGGGCGGCGCGACCGACCCGGCGCGCCCGGAGACCGATGCGAGCGCCCAGCCGTCCCAGGCCCCCGCGTCCCCCGACGCCTGCCCCGAGCCGGAACGGCGTCTGGGCGAGTGCGGGGCCGCGACGCCGCGCGACGTCGAGGATCAGGAGGAGCAGGGCTTCCCCTGGGCCACGGTGCTCTTCACGATCATCGGCGCGGTGGCGGTCCTGCTGCTGCTCCTGCTGCCGCTGTTGTGGCGGATCATGGCCCGCACCCGCCGGCTCAACGCGCTGCGGACGGCGGCACCGCCGGTGCCGCCCGGCGGCTCCTCCGGAGCCGTCCCGCCGCGGGAGGCGGCCGCCGGCGAGCCGGTCACCGGCGCGGTGACCCCGGCCCGGGACCCGGCGGGCACGCTCGCCGTCTGGCAGGAGATCACCGATACCGCGTGGGACCTGGGCATCGTTCCCGACGAGTCGCTGACCCCGCGGAAGACGGCGGCTCGTCTGGTCTCGGAGGGCGGGCTGACGGACGAGCCGGCGGCCGCGGTGCACCGGACGGCCCGTGCGGTGGAGGAGGTGCTCTACGCGCCCGACCCCAGGCCGGCCACGGGCCTGGCCGAGGACGCGCGGCTGATCCGCTCCGGGCTGCGCGAGCAGGTGGGCACCTGGATCCGGCTGCGGGCCCTGCTCCTGCCCCGTTCGTCCATTCGGGTGATATGGGCGTTCTCGGAGCGCTGGTCGGACCTCACCGACCGCTGGTCGCCCCGCCGCCTCCCGCTGGACCGGCTGCAGTCGCTCCTGCGCCGCCCGACGCGGCAGCGCGGCTGACCCGGGTGCCCCGCTCCCCCACGGGGGCGGGGCACGCCACGGGCCACCCCCGGCGCGCCCTGCTGGACAGCGGCACGTCTCCCGGGCGGCCCGGAGGGGTCCGATGCGGTCCGCGGACCGGCGCCGCGCGGACGCGCCTGCTGGACGGCTGTTCGACGGCCGGGCCGGTACGCAGCCACCTGCCGGCTGACTCACTGCACGCATGAGTGAGGGGCGACGCGCCCGCGTCGCCCCTCAGCCGTAAGTGCAAGCGTCAACCGACGCGTCGCCCTGTCCGCCGCACTCGGCGGCGGACCCGGGTCACTGGCCCTGCTGCTCGTCGCGGCGGCGCTGCCACCGCTGCTCGATCCTGTTCATCATGGACCTGCGCGGATGATGCTGCCGGCGTGCGGCCGGCGCACCGGGCGTCTGCTGCTCACCCGGTTTGGGGGCCTTGCGCCAGCCGGTGACCGCCAGCACCGCGCAGCCGAGCATCACGAGGAAGCCCACCACGCTGATCCAGATCTGCTGCGCGACCATTCCGGCCATGAGGAGCGCGATACCCACCAGGAAGCCTGCGACTGCCTGGTAGACCCGTCGCCGGGTGTACGTACGCAGCCCGCTTCCCTCGAGCGCTGTAGCGAACTTGGGATCTTCGGCGTACAGCGCTCGCTCCATCTGCTCGAGCATGCGCTGCTCGTGCTCCGAGAGCGGCACGGAGTCCTCCTCGTCGTCGGTCGCGGGGGCGACCGGTATGCGGCCCTTTCAGGATAGGCAGGGATTCGCCCCCGTGAAACCCGCCTCTCGCCCAACGCCAGTCCGGGCCGCCATGCCGATCGAAGTCCTGAGGCGTTGATTCCCCAACCTCCGATCCGTCATGCCGGACGGTGTCCCCCGATCATACGTGGCGAAGCCCACGATCGGGGGGTCTGTGGCGTACTCCATCTGCGGCTGCGCCCCTGATCAGGCGCGCTTCTCGCCCAGGACGTGCAGCTGGGTGGCGACGGAGTGGAAGGCCGCGAGTTCCGCGGCGGCGGCCTCCAGCTTCAGCAGCGCGTCGAGCGCGCCCGGCTCGGTGTCCACGAGGACGCCCGGGACGAGGTCGGCGAAGACCCGTACACCGTGCACGGCCGAGACCTCCGCACCCGCTCCGGCGACCAGTTCGGTGAGCTGGTCGGCGGTGAAACGTCTCGGCACGGGGTCGCCCGCACCCCAGCGTCCGTCCGGGTCGCCCAGGGCCTGACGGGCCTCGCCGAAGTGGCCGGCCAGGGCGCGGGCGAGCACGGCGCCGCCGAGCCCGGCGGCGAGCAGGCTGAGGGAGCCGCCGGGGCGCAGCGCCGCGACCGCGTTGCGCAGACCGTCGGCCGGGTCGTCGACGTACTCCAAAACGCCGTGGCACAGGACCGCGTCGTACCCGCCGCGGTCGACCACGTCGAACAGGCCGTTGATGTCCCCCTGCACGCCGCGGACCCGGTCGGCGACGCCCGCCTCGGCGGCGCGCCGCTCCAGCGCGAACAGGGCGTTGGGGCTGGGGTCGACGACGGTGACCCGGTGGCCGAGCCGGGCGACGGGCACCGCGAAGTTGCCTGTGCCGCCGCCGGTGTCGAGCACGTCCAGACGGTCCGTCCCGGCGGCCTTGACCCGGCGGTCGATGGCTTCCTGGAGGACCTCCCAGACCACGGAGGTGCGGAGGGACGCGCGGGAGGGTCGCGGTGGGGTCTCCCCACCGGAGGCAGGAGATGGGTCCGGCACGGCAGTTGGCTCCTCGGGCGGTGTGCGGCGGTGTGCTGGCGATCTGCCGCCCACCCTATTGCCTTCGCGCACCGTGCCTCCGTGCACCCGGCCGGTGCCCCTCCTCCCACCCTTGGCCGGAGCCGGCCACGGCCGCGGGCCGCACGGGGGCGGCGGCCCCGCGGCCCCGCCCCGTACGGCGCCGCGCGACCCCGGCGCCGGTCAGCCCACGGGGCCCTCCCCCTCCGGATCGGGCCGGTCGTGGCGCGGCCGGGGCAGCACGGGCTGGAGCACGAGCAGCCGCTCGACGATGCGCAGGAACATCGCCGCGTCCCGCACCAGATCGTCCGCGTCCCGGGTGGTCGCGGCGCCGCGGATGCCGGCCTCGGCCCGGGCACGCCGCTCGGCCCCCGAGGCGAAGAGCATGCTCCACTCGTCCAGTTCGGGTGCTATCTCCGGCAGGACCTCCCAGGCGCTGCGTATGCGCCGGCGCCGCCGGGTGGTCGCCTCGGGGCGGCCGCGCGCCGCCAGTACGGCCGCCGCGGTGCGCAGGGCGGCGAGATGGGCCGTGGCGTACCGCTCGTTGGGGACGGGGAGGGAAGCGGCCTCGTCCAGACCGGCACGGGCCTGGGCGAGCAGGTCGAGGGCGGCGGGCGGCGCGGACTCCCGGCGCAGGACCGGGTGGACGTCACGCGCCGGTCCGGTCGATGAGGGGGCAGGGCCGGTGACGCGGCGCCGCGCGGCGGCGGCTGCGGAGTGGCTGGCCATGACGAGCCTCCTGTCGTCGTGTGACGGCGCTGTGGCCGTATGTGTCCATGGTGGTACCCCCCACTGACAATCGCCCTGACCTGCACTTTTCCTCCCATACGCCGGGGGACGGCGCGTTTCGTCCGTCGCGCCGCCCCCGGTGTTCTTTCCTCGCATGCGTGGCGAAGGGGCCCTCGTCTGAGCTGGAGTTCGCCAAGTTCACTAGGTGTATCTGGGTGTTGCCGTCTCCGTGATCATGACGCTTTTGGGGTCGCGCCAGCGGGCCCGGTTGTTCTGGACGATGCGGACGAACGCCCTGATGGGATCGTTCATCGAGTGCGGGATGGGTTGCAGGTCCAGACTGGCGCGGAGGTAGGCACTGAATCTCCGGAGCTGAAACCCGGTGCGCGTGAAGTAGGTCGGGTCCGTGTAGTTGGGTGCCAGGGCGGCTGCCAGGATCGCAACCTCTGGGTGGGTAACAATCCGAGCCGATAGGTCGTCGCTCCGGTGCCACGGCACCAAGCCGAGGACTACTCTCCGTGAGTTCCAGCGATCGGTGAGTTCCGGCTCCCTGCACACATTGCTGGTCCAAGCCGCGATGATCCAGCGAGCGTCACGAACACCGAGGGACATCCCGCGGTTGCCATGAAGCCTCCGGATCCGTCGGAGGGTGGCTTGTGCTCGCTCGATTTCAGGCGACCCCGAAACATCGCAAGGAGCGGACGACTGCCAGACGCGATGCTGGAGACACACAATGTCAGGAAGCGCCAGGTGGGCACGGACATCGGCGGTGATCCCGCGCCTGGTGGTACAGCCACGGCAGATCACACCGGATGGGGCCTTCGCGGCACTCATGTAGACCGAGGGAATGTTCGCGGGAAGGTAAGGCGGATAGGGATGGGACCAGGACAGCGCGGGAAGGGACCTCCGCAGTCGTTCCTCTGACAGGCTGGACATGATCGCCAGTCGTTCGACGGCCAGCCCGTTCAGCACGGCCTCCTTGGTCAACAGCGTGGCGCCGACCGTTCTGACACAGGGCAGACCGATATGGCGCCAGAGCGCGGTGTGACGCGTTCGGTTCACCTCGGCAAGCCGGGCAACAAAGGAAGTCAGGGACTCGCGTCCCCAGGGTCGGATTGAGATCGGAAGGCTCCGGGCTGGCGCCAAGGCCTCGGAGCCGAGTGGGATGTGGCTCATCCGGCGGCTCGGCGCTGTGCGGTGCGGGCTCGGCTCGAACGGGCGCTGAGCGGTGCGCTCGTCTCGGCTGCGGTGTCGAGGGGGATCTCCGCCAGCAGCTGCTTGGTGATCTTCTCGGTGCCGGAGGTCATGGCCCGCAGGGACGCGGCCCTGATCAGGTGCGCGAGGCTGCCGATCATGCCGGAGGTCCGCTGGTAGAGGAAGTCTGCGTGGGCTGCCAGCAGGCCGGGGGTGTGCCGATGGAGCCGTAGGGACTGTTCCATGGTGGCCAGCAGGGCGAGCCATTCCTGACGCTGGGCGGCGGTGGCGATGGTGAAGGCTTCGGCGTGGATGCTGACGAAACGTCCGGCAATCTGCTTGCCGCGGGTGCCGGCGAACAGTCCGGCGGACTCCACGTCGATGCCTCTGTAGACGAACGTGGCCGCGATCCGCTCGGAGAGGTATTTGAGCTGGTCGGATACCTCGGCGCCGGATCTGGTGGTGAGCGAGATGTTGTGGATCTCGTCGACCAGGACCAGTTCGCAGCGCAGTTCGGCCAGGACCTCGCAGACCGCGTTGGTGATCTCGGTCTGGTTCATGCGCTGCAAGAGGGGGATGCCGAGGAACCGAGCGAACTCGACCGCGAGCATCTTCGGGGTGGCGGCCGGGGGAACGGTCACGTAGGCGACGGGCAGCCGGGGCCCGCAGCCAGCGGGCAGCCGGCGGCGGACGTGCTGTTCGTGGGCTTTGCCGAGCTGGGTGATCGCGGTCGTCTTGCCTGTGCCGGGCTCGCCGGAGACGATCAGGCCACGGCGGGCGGAGACCTGGCGGCGGTTGAGGAGGGTCAGTTCCCGACCGGTGCGGATCACTTCCATCATGGTCGGGGTCTTCGCGACGAACAGCTGGGTGTGGTGCTCAGCCCGGGCCTCGTCGTAGAGCTCGCGCTCGATGTCGCTGAGGGCCAGCAGCGCAGAACGGTCCAATGGGGGCGTGCTGACCGGAGCGTATTGGACGAAGCGACTCCATCCCTCCTTCGTGGTCAGGGGGAACTCGCGGTCGGCCGTCTCGGTGGCGGTCACCGGTAGTCCTCCTCACTGAAGGGGTCGAAGACGCCGAACGGGATGACCTTAGCCAGCTCCGTCGGAGCGGTCTCGTCCTGGTCGTCGCCGCTGTCGTCCATGTCGAGTTCCGGGGCCGTCCGCAGCGGAATCGCCTCAGGCACGTTTCTCGTCCCCGCCCACGGCGGAATCTTGCGGGACTCCGCCTGCCGTTCTGCCCGTCGCAGCAACGCGTCCAAGGCCCTGGCGATGGCAGTCTGGTCGTCGCCGTCCTGGCCGCGTTCGACGACCTGGCGCCGTGCCTGACGCCAGAGTGCGTCGGAGAACGGGCGGGCGACGAGAGGTAGCAGGGTCCACTCAGCGGTGATCCAGCCGCCTTGCCGGTGGTTGCGTACGAAGATGTGGCTGAGGTCGTGGGGGTCGTAGTGGACCTCCCACTTGCCGCGCTGGACCGCGACACCGGAGGACTGCCTTCGGTGGGCAGCCAACTCGGGCGCGTTATACGTGCGGTTGGCGATACGAATGCCGTACTCGTTGATCACCCGCCAGGTCACCGGCAGCAGCTCGATGTAGTCGGATGGGCCGAGCGGTATCGGCAGGTAGCCGCTGGCGGCGACCTGGAGCGCGTAAGCGTCGTTGGGTGACAGGGACCGGCCGGGCAGGAAGGGGTGTACCAGTCCGTCGTGCGGGCGCATCTGCCACCCGGCGATGACCCATTCCTGGAGTAGGTCGTCGAGTTCGGCAAGGCTGAAGGCCGCTTTGCGGGCCGGGTCGACGCCGCGCCGGCTGACGTCCCGTCCGGTGTAGCTGGCGACGTACTGGCAGAACAGGGTGTTGATTGACGAAAACGTTCTCTCGACGACGCCCTTGTCGGTCGGGGTGCCAGGGTGGGCGAGCTGGACGGAGATGCCCAGGCGCTGACAGGCGGCGGTGAACGTCTGGGACAAATAGACAGTGCCGTGATCGGTGACGATGGTCTCCGGGACGATCACCGGTTTCGCGGCAGCGTGCTCGAACCGAGCGTCGATCTCCATCAGCCGGGCGTGTGGAAGCCTGGACGCCGACGCGGCAATTGCCTTGGGCCAGGTCGGCCGCATCGGCTCGGGCACCAGCATCTTCGCCAGCATCAGGGCGGCGTCCACTGCCTTCGTGCTCTCCGGCCGCAGGACTGCCGCGCAGATCGTCCGTGTAGCGATGTCGACCGCGATGGTCAGCTCCGGCCGGCGGATGGTTCCGTCGTCGAGGACGGCCAGCAGATCGAGCTTGGTGGTGTCGATCTGCACCTGTTCGCCCGGACGGCTGGCCAGGGTCGGGGTGAAGGGGCCTATCGGCCGGTTGGCGTTCTGCCGCCGGGTGGTGGCCGCGGCGAAGGTGTGTCGCCCCACGGACAACTGGTCGACCAGGCGGTAAAAGGATGTCCGGGCTGGCGTCGGGACCGCTTCGGGCCCGTGTTCGTCGTCCAGGATCTGCCGGACTCGCCGCATCAGGCGCGAGCGGGTGCCCGTGGATACGTCGGTCTCCTCGCCGATCGCGCGGACGAGCGCATCGATCACCCGCTGGTCGGCTCGTCCGGTCGGAGACGAAGGGCGCATTGCCCGGCGGTCCACCAGGCCGAGCAAGCCTTGCGCCCGGTAGCGGGCCCGCATCCGTTGCAGCGTGCGCCTCCCCACCGGCTGCCCAAGCATCGCCAGTTCATCGGCCTTGGTCCGCTCCCGCTCCGCCAGCGAGGTGCGGGCCGGATCGTAATCCGGGCGGGGATGACTGCCCGGGGCGGCATCGCAAGGCAATCCGCACTCGACTTCCGTCACATGTCGTTCCCAGAACCGGGCTTCGATGACTGCCGCAGGCGGCAACGACTCCAGAACCCCGACCGAGGCAAACTCCTCCGGGTCCGAGGCAGAGCCGATCAGCGCGAAACCGTCCGAGGCCAGCAGGTAGGGCAGCAGGACGACCTGGTCCCGCCCGTCGTCGCCGTGCAGACGCACGGCGGTGCCCTCGATGCCGACCACCGTGTGCTCGGTCTCCTCGAACCGCACGCGGTCACCGACCCGCAGCACCCCAGGCCGGGACGACAAACCAGCCATCACTCCGCCTCCGCCCTGCGGACCAGGGTGTACTCGCCCAGAAGTACGGACAGATTCGCCGCCAGGCGCCCTGACCACAGCAGATGGAACAGCACCGGCAGGACCGCGATCGGATCGCCCACCCGCTCCACCCCGTCACGCAAGGCTCTCTCGTGGCCGAAGGCGCCAAGCAGCCGGTCCGCGACGGCGCCTACTAGATGGCGAGGATGCCGATATCCCGCCAGCCAGCGAACGTTTGCCAGCAGGATGCCGTCGGGCGCCCCGGACAGACGGAACTCCCAACCGATCTCCCGGCAGGCCCGCTCAGTCGCGGCGAACGCCTCCGCGTCCCGTGGCTTGATCCGGTTCAGAGGCCGGCAGTCCACGACCAGCCCGGTGCCGTCCGCCTTTCGCGCGAACCAGTCCGGAGCGTGCGAGCGGCGGCGCCCGCCGGATGTCCAGAACAGCCACATCGGCTGCGACGCGAATGCTGTGACCTGCTGGTCGAAGTCCAACAGCATCGCGTGATCCCGTTCCAGCCAGGACTCGTACCCGACGTGCCGGCCGAGCGTGGCCGCCCACCACAACCCCGGATAGTTGCGCTGGCCCTTCCACGACGGGAACGACCTCACCGGGCGGCAGCCCTCGAACGGAACCGCCGCCACGTCGCACAGGTCTACGCGGTGTTCACCACCGTCCCCGTCGATGTATGCCACCTCGAACCCAGCGCCCGGAGAAGGGACGCCCCCGGTCACTGATCTCAGAACCGCACCCATGCCTCCACGGTGGCGAGCTACGAACCACCTTGCTCGCCACCTTCGCCAGATTCACCGGGACGAGCGGTTCATGGTTCGCCAGTTCTCACAGGAAGATCTGGCCGCCTCGGTTCAGGTCGCCGTTCGGGGAGCCTGCTCGTTCACTCGGCCCTCCCACGCCCCGACACAGTGGGCGAGGTCCTCTGAGAGGTAGACGTGAAACCGGCGTGGCGGGTCGATCACCGTGGCCATGTACACCCGTGAGTCTCCTGCATCGTGGAGCCCGTCCACGGCCTGAGCCAGGCTCTCCAGCAGACTCGGATCAGATTCTCCCGTCTCCACCAACATGTCCAGCCGGTCGCACCAGATCGCCCACAACGAGCGGGCCGAAGCCGTATTCGAAGGCACCTCCCACCGCGCGCCCGACAGCAGAGCAGCCAAGGCCGCGGGCCCGCTGATGGAGCCGTTCCGGGCCAGAGCGGACCTCAACACCTCGAACGTCAAATCGCCCCCTCTGCTTTGGCCTTGGTGCTCAGAACCCGTCGCCCCATCCGAAAGTGACGTTGTACGCGCGCTGGTGTGCGTGTCGGCCGTGGGCGCGCAGAGCCGTAGACCAACTCCGCCACGGCGGCACGCGCGCGAGCGATCGTACCGGCACGACCCATCGGAGCACCCAAGGCCGCAGGGAGCGGATGGACAGTTGTGACCTGGGGGTTCGAGCAGCGAAAGCCAGTGACGACCACGTCTCGATCCTCTGAGGCCGCACCCTTCGCCACCTTCGCCAACTCCAGCGGTACGCGAAGCGGACACTTCGCCAGGTTCGGTGCACATCCGCCAGGTTCACGAGGACCGGACACCCGGCTTTGCCCCGGAAGGTCGTCCAGGGGTAGTTTCTGCACTGACCAGTCAGTGCAAAACAGTGCAGTGCGGGAGCAGGGGGTGGTGGGCACCGTGGAGAACATCCGGGGAGCGGCCGTCACGGCCGAGGGGCTGGGGCTCAGAGGGCCCAGGGGGTGGGCCTTCCGCTCCATGGATCTGGATGTCCCCGCGGGCACGCTGGTGGCGCTGGAGGGCCCCTCGGGCTCCGGACGCACCTCTCTGCTGCTCGCCCTCACCGGCCGGATGCGCCCGTGCGAGGGCCGCGCCGAGGTCGCCGGTCTTGCGCTGCCGCGCAGGATGGCGGCGGTCCGCCGGATCAGCGCGCTCGGCCCGGTGCCGGGTGTCACCGACCTCGACCCGGCGCTGACCGTCGCCGAGCACCTGAGGGAACGCGCCCTGCTCGAGCGGCGTTTCGGCGGCCCGTTCCGCGCCCTGCTCCACCCGCGCGCGACCAGGGCCGAGGCCGGGGAACGGGTCGGCGAGGCGCTGTCGGCGGCCGGCCTCGACCTGGAGACCCTCCCGAAGCAGGGACGCACGGCCGTACGCGACCTGGAGCGCCTGGAGGAGCTCCGGCTGTGCGTCGCGCTGGCCCTCGTCGGCCGGCCGCGGCTGCTGGCCGTCGACGACACGGATCTCAAGCTGTCGGACGCCGAACGCGCGGAGGCATGGGAGCTGTTGCGCACCGTGGCCGACTCGGGGATCACCGTGCTGGCCGTGTGCAGCCAGGCGCCCCGGGGCGCCGGAGCGGTGGTGGTCCGCGCCGGGGAGCCCGGGGCGGCCACGACGAAGACCACCGGTGCCGGCGGGGACGAGGGGCCCGCCGGCACCGGGACCGCGCCCCCGGGCCCCGCCACCACGGACGCCGACGAGACCCCGGAAGCCGACGGCCCCGCCAGCGGCACCGCCGCCGCGGACGCCGGCGGCCCCGGTACCGGTACCGCGGACGGCGGCGACAGCGTCACCCGGGACGTGAGCGACGCGGGCACCGCCGCCGCCCGGGACGTCAGCGACGCGGGCACCGATGCCGCCCAGGACGTGAGCGACGCGGGCACCGCCGCCGCCCGGGACGACGCCGGCGCCGGCCCGGCCGCCGCCCGTACCGGCACCACCACCCGCACCACCGACGAGCAGGACACGACCGAGGAGGGGGCGGCCGATGCGCTCGCCGAAACTGGCCGCGCTTGAGCTGAAGCGTTTCGGCAGGGGGAAGCTGCCGCGTGCGGCGCTCGTGGCGGTGCTGCTGCTGCCACTGCTCTACGGAGCGCTGTACCTGTGGTCCTTCTGGGACCCGTACGGCCGTCTCGACCGGATCCCGGTCGCCCTCGTCAACGACGACCGGGGGGCGACCGCCGCGGGCCGGACGGTCCGCGCGGGCGACGAGATCACCGAGGGCCTGCGCGACAGCGAGGTCTTCGAGTGGCACGAGGTCGGCGCCGCCGAGGCGCGCGAGGGCGTCGAGGACGGCACGTACTACCTCTCGCTGACGATGCCCGAGGACTTCAGCCGCCGGATCGCCTCCAGTTCGGGTGACAGCCCGGAGACGGGCGCGCTCCAGGTGCGGACCAACGACGCGAACAACTACATCGTCGGCCAGATATCGCGGACGGTGTTCGCCGAGGTGCGCACGGCGGCGTCGACCAACGCCTCGCGCGGTTTCCTCGACCGCATCTTCATCTCCTTCTCCGACATCCACGACGCCACCGCGAAGGCCGCCGAGGGCGCCGACCAGCTGAAGGACGGCGTCGGCAAGGCGAAGAAGGGCTCGCAGGACCTGGCGGACGGGCTGAAGGACGCCAAGGCCGGCAGCGGGAAGCTGGCCGCCGGCCTCAAGCGTCTGGACAAGGGCGCCGCCCAGCTGGAGACCGGCTCCCGCCAGGTCGCGACCGGCACCCAGCAGCTCGCGGACAAGGTCAACGGCGTGGCCGACCAGGTCCGCCCGTATGTGAAGGACAACGGGAAGGCGATCGGCGACACGGCGCGGCTGGTCGCCGACTCCTCGCGGGCCGTGCGCCACAACCTCGACGTCCTGGTGCGGACCGCGCCGGGCAGTGCCAAGCTCGCCCACGAGTCGGCGGACGAGCTGAGCGCGATGTACCGGACCCGGTGCGAGGAGAACGTGCTGCCCGACCCGTCGTTCTGCCCCGCTCTGGAGCGGGCCGAGGTCACGGCCGCCGATGTCGCCGCCGTCGCCGACGACGTCAACGCCCTGGTCTCGAACAGCAAGGGCGATCTGAAGACCCTCGACGGGCACCTGCGGAAGCTGGAGAAGCAGGCCGGCGATCTCGCGAAGCGGGCGCCCCGGCTGGACGAGGACCTGGAGTACGCGGTCGGCAAGATCAACGAGCTGAACGACGGCGCCCGGAAGGTGGCCGGCGGCGCCGACACCCTGCACACCGGACTCACCACCGCCCGGACCGGCTCCGCGGATCTGGACGGCGGGGTGGGCCGGCTGAAGAAGGGCGCGGGCGACCTGAACGGCGGCCTCTTCCAGCTCTCCGGCGGCTCCGCGGAGCTGGCCGACGGACTGGGCGACGGCGTGGGGAGGATCCCCGACTACGACAAGGACGACCGCGACCGCCGCACCGAGGTGATGGCCGACCCCGTCCGGCTCGCGTCGCAGTCCCTGCACGAGGCCCCCAACTACGGCACCGGCTTCGCGCCGTACTTCATCCCGCTCTCCCTGTGGGTGGGCGCGATGGTCGCCTACATGATCATCCAGCCGCTCAACCGGCGGGCCCTCGCGGCGGGCGCGTCCGCCTGGCGGATCGCGCTGGCGGGCTGGCTGCCGGTCGCGGCGGTCGGGGTGCTCCAGGTCGCCGCGCTGATGGCGGTGCTCCACTGGGGAATCGGCCTGCGGGCCGCACGGGCGGCCGGCACCGTCGCCTTCCTGACCCTGGTCACGTGCTGCTTCACCGCGATCGTCCAGTGGCTCAACGCCCGCTTCGGGGCGGCCGGCCGGATCCTGGTGCTCGCCGTGCTGATGCTCCAGCTGACCTCCGCGGGCGGCACCTACCCCGTGCAGACCAGCCCCGCGTTCTTCCAGGCGATCCACCCGTTCCTGCCGATGAGTTACGTGGTGGAGGCGCTGCGCAGACTGATCACGGGCGGCGGGCTCGGTCCGGTGTGGCAGGCGGTGGCGGTCCTGACCGCCTTCACCGCGGCGGCGCTCGCGCTGACCGCCCTGTCGGCCCGCCGGCGGCAGGTGTGGACACTGGACCGGCTCCACCCGGAGCTGAGCCTGTGAGCCTCGCGCGACCTGTGAGAATCGACCTCATGGACAGCAGCAGCACCAGACGCCGGGCGACCCGGGCCAAGCTCTACGAGGCCGCGGTGACCCTCATCGCCGAGCAGGGGTTCTCCGCCACCACGGTGGACGAGATCGCCGAGCGCGCCGGGGTCGCCAAGGGCACGGTCTACTACAACTTCAAGAGCAAGACCGAGCTCTTCGAGGAGTTGCTCCGCCATGGCGTCGGCCTGCTGACGGCGTCCCTGCGGGAGGCCGCCGACGAGGCGTCGGAGCGCGGCGGGACCAGCGTCGAGGCGCTGGACGGGATGATCCGCGCGGGCCTGGTGTTCATCGACCGCTATCCGGCGTTCACCCAGCTCTACGTCGCGGAGTTGTGGCGCACCAACCGGGCCTGGCAGTCGACGCTGCTGGTGGTCCGGCAGGAGGCCGTCGCCGTCGTGGAGTCGGTGCTGCGCGAGGGCGTCGGGTCGGGTGAGCTGAGCGAGGAGATCGACATCCCGCTCACCGCCGCCGCCCTGGTCGGCATGGTGCTGGTGGCCGCCCTGGACTGGCAGGCGTTCCAGCGGGAGCGGTCGCTGGACGATGTGCACGGTGCGCTCTCGCTGCTGCTGCACGGGCGGGTGAGCGGACGCCGCGACTGACGGCCGGCTCCCGCCCGGCGACGCCGCAGGGGCCCGGACCGGTCACCGACCGGTCCGGGCCCCTGCGGCGTACACCCCCGTTGTTCCCCGTTGTCCCCCTGGTCCGAAGAGCCCGGTCCCCCCGTTGTTCCCCCGTGGTCGTGGGCTCTCCGGCCGTTCTCCCCGTCACGGCCGGGGTGCGTCCCGCTCCGGCGCCCCGTGCCGCCGGTGCGGAGCCGCCCCCCTGCCGTGCCCCCTACTCTTCCGTCCGCGCAGGTCGCGGGCCATCCGCACCCCTACTCACCTGGGCGGCTGAGTACGGATACTCAGGCACTCGTCCCGGTCCCCACCCGCGCGCGGGGGCACTGGTGACGATCGCGTCCGTGTCCGTACTCCCCCTCCTCCTCGCCGGCGGCCGGGCCGGCGCGCTCAACGCCTGCGCGGTCGTCCTGCTCCTCGGTGTCCTCGGCGCGACCGGCGTCGGCGACGAGGTGCCGGAGCCGTCGCAGCGCACCGACGCACGGATCGCCGCCCGGGGGTGCCGGGCGGTTCCACCGCGCTCAGATCCTCCCGGCGTCCCGGATCCGGCGGTTCCCGCGACGCCGGGCACAGCGCCGGAAGGGGAGACCCCTGCCGGGCAGGGCGGTCCGGCGCGGGCCAGGGCGATGAGCGCCCGCCCCGGTCGATAGGGTCGGGGCATGGCACGGATTGCGGTGATCGGCGCGGGGATGGGCGCGATGGCGACGGCCGCCCGGCTGGCCACGGCGGGCCACCGGGTGACGGTGTACGAGCGCTCGGCGGCCCACGGCGGCTCGGTGGGCGGTTTCACCCGTGCGGGCTTCGGCTTCGACACGGGCCCCGGTCTGCTGCATCTCCCGGCCGTCTGGCGCGACTTCTTCGTCAAGACGGGCAAGGAGCCGCTGGAGCGCACCGTCACACTGACCCAGGTGGACCCGTCGAGCCGGCACGTCTTCGCCGACGGCACCTCCGTCGCCCTGCCGAACGCCTCCCGCGCGGGCGTCGTCTCCGCCCTGGACACCGCGCTGGGTGCGGGATCGGGCGAGCGCTGGGGCGAGTTCCTCGGCCGGGCCCGCGAGGCGTGGGAGCGTTCGCGGCGTCCGCTGCTGGAGGAGCCCCGGCCGGCCGGCGGCACGCTCGGCCACGACGACCCGTATCCGGCCCTGCGCCGGGGCCTGTTGCGGCGCGGTGCGCGCACGCTCGGCGAGATCGGCGACCGCGAGCTGCGCGACCCGCGTCTGGCGGCGCTCCTCGCCTCCCATGCCACGGCGTACGGACTCGATCCGCGCACCGCGCCCGCCTCCGCCGCGGTGCTGCCCTACATGGAGCAGACGTTCGGCTCCTGGTACGTGGCGGGCGGCATCCGCGCACTCGCCGACGCGGTGTACGAGAGGTGCCTGGCGCGCGGGGTGCGCTTCGTCTTCGACTGCGCGGTGACGGGCGTCATGACGCGCGACGGCCGCGCGGTGGGCGTCGAGACCGGCGTCGAGGGCCCGGTGGAGGCGGACGCGGTGGTCTCCGGCGCCCCCGTCCCGTCGCTGTACGAGGAGCAGGTCGTCGCGTGGGAGCGGCAGGACGAGTGGCCGCACTGGCAGTCGCCGGTGCGGACGGGCCGGGTGACCGTGCTGCTCGCGCTGCGCGGCGGCCGCCCCGGGGACGCGGCGCACCGGACGGTGGTGCACGCGCCGGACGCCGCCGGGGAGTGGGACGCCGTCGCGGCCGGACGGGTCGCACCGCGGCCCACGGTGACGGTGCTGCGCCCGGACGATCCGCTGCTGCGGCCCGACGACGCCCATGAGCCGGTCACGCTGACCGCGACGGTCCCCGCCGTGCCCGCCGCCAGGGCGTCGTGGGCGGAGGCGGGCCCCGATGTGGCCGAGCTGATGGTGGCGACGGCGGAGGCGGCCGTCCCGGGGCTGCGCGACCGGATCCTGTGGCGCGAGGTGCGCACACCGGACGACATCCGCGCCGCGACGGGTTCGCCGGTGGTCCCGCCGCCCGCCCTGGCCGGCGCGGCGGGGGCCCTGCTGCCCGCCTCCAACACCTCGCCCCTGCCCGGGCTGTACTTCGCGGGCGGCTGGGCCCACCCGGGCGGCGGGCTGGCCCACGCGGGCATGTCCGGGGCGCTGGTGTCCGGTCTGATCGTCGAGGGATCCGGCTTCCGCGGGTCGCAGTGACCGGCGGAGGCGCGTGGCCGCCGGGCCGTCCCCTTCGGGTCCGCGTGTGCGTCGCGGCCGCCCGGTCGCGCCCCGCGTTCCGTCGGCGGGCGTCTCCGCCCCCGGTCGCGTCCGCGCCCCGCGGCCGGCCCGGAGGGTACGGCCGCCGGCGGCCGGCCGGTGAAGGCAGCACGCCCCCCGTCATGCCCCGCGCCCGGGACCGGCGCGCTCCCGGGCGGGAGCGGTGCGCTCAGTAGCGGTACTGCTGCTGCTCGTCGTAGCCGGCGTCGTAGCCGTACGGGGACGGCTGCCCCTGCGGCATCGGGGGGACGCCCTGGTCGTTGTCCCGCTGCTGCGGCACCCACACGCCTCCCGGCGGGGTGTCGGCGGGGTACTGCGCGTAGGGGTCCGCGTAGGCCCCGCCGTCGTAGTAGCCGGCCTGGGCCGCGTACTGCTGCTGCCCGCCCTGCGCGTACGGATCGTCGTAGGCCGGGTAGTGCTGCTGTCCGGCGCCGTAGTCGTACGAGGCCGCCGGAGCCGGCTCCTGGTAACCCGGCTGCTGCTGCCCGTAGTCGCCGTAGGCGTCGTACGCGCCGTATCCCGCGGCGCCCCCCGCGTAGGCGTGCCCGCTGCCCTGGCCGCCGTCCGGCCCCTGGGCGTCGCCCTGGCCGTACGCCTGGGGCGAGTAGATCCCGTACTGGCCCGTGTCGTCGGGCATCGGCTCCGGCTCGTACACCTCGGGGGCCTCGGGGGCCGGGCGCCCTTCGTCGGGGTCCTGCTCGTAGGAGAGGTCCGAGACCTCCAGCGTCGGCTCCCGCTCCGCCTGCGGTCCGCCGGACCTGCGGCGCCTGCTCGCGCCGGGCTTGCCGCCGATCGCCCAGCCCGTGGAGAAACCGCGCCGGAACGACAGCGTCACGTACGTCTGCCCCACGGCGAACGCGGCGGCGCCGAGGGCGATCACCGGCACCGACGGCAGCAGGACGCCTATGACGACCAGGAGGAAGCCGCCGAACGCGAGCAACCGCCAGCGCAGCCTCGCCTTGTACTGCAGGAGCACCTCACCCAGCAGCCACAGCGCGACGATGCCGAACGCGATGTAGAGGACCGTCCAGCCCATGTCCGCCCCTCTCCAGCGGCCGCCGCCCCGGGTCGGGGCGCAGTCGGCCGGTCACAACTGCTCGTGCAGTCCGAGATTCTCGTAGATCTCGAGCGTCGCCGTGGAGTTGTTGAGCGTGATGAAGTGCAGCCCCGGGACACCCTCGGCAAGCAGCCTCGCGCAGAACTCCGTCGCGAACTCGATGCCAATGGAGCGTACAGCGGCCGCGTCGTCCTTGACCGCGAGGATCCTGTCTTTCAGATCGTCGGGGATCAGCGCGTTGCTCAGCTGGGGGAAACGTTCGAGCTGCCGGACGCTGGTCAGGGGCATGATCTCGGGGATGATCGGGGTCTCGCAGCCGGCGGCGACGACCCGGTCACGCAGCCGCAGATAGTTCTCGGGGCTGAAGAACATCTGCGTGATCGCGTAGTCCGCGCCGGCCCGGCACTTGTCGACGAAGTGCCGGATGTCCGTGTCCCAGTCCTCCGAGCGGGGGTGCATCTCCGGGAAGGCGGCCACGCCGACGCAGAAGTCGCCGGACTCCTTGATGAGGCTGACCAGTTCGGCGGCGTAGGTGACGCCCTCGGGGTGCTTGACCCAGTCGGCCATCGGGTCACCGGGCGGATCACCGCGCACGGCGAGGATGTTCCTGATACCGGCGTCCGCATACTGGCCGACCATGTTCCGCAGTTCGGCCACCGAGTGGCCGACGGCCGTGAGGTGGGCGACCGGGGTGAGGGTGGAGTCGGAGGCGATCTTCTGGGTGGCCTTCACCGTCCCGGCACGGGTGGAGCCACCGGCGCCGTAGGTCACGGAGACGAAGTCGGGCCCGACCGCCTCGACCCTGCGCAGCGCGTTCCACAGGTTCCGTTCGCCCTTGTCGCTCTTGGGCGAGTAGAACTCGAAGGAATACGTGGTCTCGCCGGTGGCGAGCATGTCGCGCACGGTGCGCGCGCGATCCGTCCTGGTGGAAGCAGTGCCGAGGGCCATAACGGCAGGTTAGCCATGCGGGGCGGGTCCCCCAACCGGATCAGGGGTTTTTGTCATGGTTTGCCGGTCTGTTGTCCACGCCTTGGACACCCGTGAGACACCTGAAGGGCCTGACGGTCCCGGTGGGCGGCCTTCGAGGGGGCCGCCGCCGCGGATCAGACCCGGGCCCTGATCCGCTTCGCCAGCTCCGCGCTCGCCGCCCCCGGGTCGTCCGCCTCGGTGATCGCCCGGACGACGACGACCCGGCGGGCCCCCGCGTCCAGCACCTCGTCGAGGTTGCCCGCGTCGATCCCGCCGATCGCGAACCACGGCCGGCCGGTGCCGAGCGACGCCGCGTACCGCACCAGGCCCAGGCCGGGGGCGTGGCGGCCGGGCTTGGTGGGGGTGGGCCAGCAGGGGCCGGTGCAGAAGTAGTCGACGCCGGGCTCGGCGGCGGCCCTGTCCACCTCGGCCTCCGCGTGGGTGGAGCGGCCGATCAGCACCCCGTCGCCGAGGATCGCCCGGGCGGCGGGGACCGGGAGGTCGCCCTGCCCGAGATGGAGGACGTCGGAGCCGATGGCGTGCGCCACGTCGGCCCGGTCGTTCACCGCGAGGAGGCGGCCGTGCCGGCGGCAGGCGTCGGCGAGGACCTGGAGGTGCTCCAGCTCCTCCCCCGCCTCCATGCCCTTGTCGCGCAACTGCACGATGTCGACGCCGCCGGCGAGCACGGCGTCCAGGAAGGCGGGCAGATCGCCCTGGCGCTTCCGGGCGTCGGTGCACAGGTACAGACGGGCGTCGGCGAGCTGCTCACGGGACACGGACATGGGTGCTTCCCCCCGGGGTGGTGCGGCGGACGGAGCGCGGGCGCGGGCGGCCGGGAGGCCTGCCCGCACCCGCGCTCCGGTGGTGCGGAACGGAACTGCGGCAGAGTGTCAGACGGCGAGCGCCTGCGCCCGGCGCTTCACCTCCGTGCCGCGATTCTCGCCGAGGGCCTGCGCGGGGGTGCCCGGCAGGGTCGGGTCGGGAGTGAAGAGCCACTCCAGCATCTCTTCGTCGGTGAAGCCGTCGTCCCGCAGCAGCGTCAGGGTCCCGGCGAGACCCTTGACCACCTTGGTGCCGTCGATGAAGGCGGCGGGCACCTGGAGCGTCCGGTTCTCACCACGGCGGACGGCGATCAGCTGGCCCTCCTTGACCAGCTGCCGCACGCGCGTCACCTCGACATCGAGCATTTCGGCGATGTCGGGCAGGTGGAGCCAGGCGGGGACGAGAGCATCGGTCTTTGCGTCAATCTCGGTCACGGGAACAAGCCTGCCATCCTGGACGGACAGTCGGTACCCGACGGCCTCCGAGCGGGCGCCCGATCCGCCGGTCGGCCCCGACGCGGGCGGTCGGCGCCGGGGCGGGCGGGCGGCGCCGGGGCACCGCCCCGTCAGACGACGGCGGCCTTGAGCGGGACCGACGGATCGGCGGCGCGGACCGGGTCAAGCGGCGCGCCCGAGGCGAGGAGCCTGCGGCCCTGGGCGAGATCGCGCGGCCGGTCGACAGTGAGCAGGGCGGCCAGGGCGCCCCCGCGCAGCCACAGGACGGACCAGCCGGCGTCGCCGGACGGGTCGCCCCGCCACAGCAGGGTGTCGCCGGCCGGGTGATGGCCCGCGTACTGCACGAAGCGGCCGAACTGCTCGGACCAGAAGTAGGGCACCGGGTCGTACGCCTCGGCCCCCGCCCCGCCGCCGGTGATGTCGGCCGCGACCGTCCGGGGCCCCTGGAGCGCGTTGTCCCAGTGGTGCACGAGCAGCCGTCGGCCGTAGCGAGCGGACGGGTAGGAGGCGCAGTCGCCCACGGCGTAGACGTCCGGCGCGGAGGTCCTCAGCCGCTCGTCGGCGACGATCGCCCCGTCCGGACCCACCTCGATGCCGCTGCCCGCCAGCGCCGACGTCGCGGGACGCGCCCCGATGCCGACCACGACCGCCTCCGCCGGGAGGGTGCGCCCCGACCCGAGCACGACCGCGTCCCCGGTCACGGCGACCACGCGCTCCCCGGTCAGCAGGGTCACCCCGGCGTCGGCGTACCAGCGGGTCATCGGCGCGACGACCTCGGCGGGCAGAGCCCCGGCCAGCGGGCGTCCGGCGGCCTCGACCACCGTGACCGCGCAGCCCGCCTCCCGGGCGGCGGTCGCGAACTCGGCGCCGATCCAGCCGGCCCCGACCACCACGATGTCGTGCCGCCGTTCGAGCACGGGCCGCAGCCGGGCGGCGTCGTCGAGGGTGCGCAGCAGGTGGACGCCGGGCACGCCCTCCGCCCCCGGCAGGGCGACGGGGGAGGCGCCGGTGGCGAGGACCAGCACGTCGTACGGGACGGGTCCGGCCTCCGTGTCCACCTCGTGGTCGGCGGGGCGCACGCCGGTGACCTCGCAGCCGAGCCGCAGCCCGACGCCGAGGTCGTCGAAGTCGACGTCGAAGGCGGAGCCCTCCGCGGTGCCGAGCAGGACCGCCTTGGACAGCGGCGGGCGGTCGTAGGGCTGGTGGGGCTCGGCGCCGATGACGGTGACCGGTCCGCTGAAGCCGGCCTCCCGCAGGGCGACCGCCGTCTGCACCCCCGCCATGCCGGCACCGACGACGACCACCGTCCGGCCGTCGCGCTCCGGGGTCCCGCCGATTCGCTCGCTCACCCGGCCACCCTAGGGTCTTCGGTGGGGATCGGGCAGGACCGGCTTCCGGGGCACGCGAGCGGGCCGGGACCGGAACGGGAGGCCCGGTGGACCCGACGGGTCATCAGGAGGCCGTCTGCTCGACGACACTGGTGCCGCTGCCCGGCTGCGACTCCCACTCCCAGGTCTCCTCCAGCCGGACGCGGCCGTCGGGCAGTGCCACGACGGCGGAGACGCAGTGCCCGCCGGAGGTGGTGCCGTCGGTCTTCAACTGCACGTAGCGGAAGTCGAGCCGGTCGCCCTCGCGGGTGCCGACCAGGTGCCCGTGGACGATGTCGCCGCCCTCGTACTCGGCCCAGACACGGCCGTCCCGCTCGTGGTACGTGAAGCGGGTGCGGGTGCCGACCTGGCCCGGGGCCTGGTCCTCGACCGGTGCCATCACCAGGCCGTCGAGCGATCTCACCACGGGGGGACCTCCTGTGCCGTACGCGCCCCCGCGACGGGGGCGGCTCCCTTACTGAGCCGTGCGCCGGGGGGTTAGGGTGGCCACCGTAGAACACTCGCGGGAGCCCGGACGCACCGGGCTGAGAGGGAGGCTGACCGGCCTCCGACCGTACGAACCTGATCCGGGTCATGCCGGCGAAGGGAGGGGTTGGACGCCCATGTCCCGTACAGCGAACCAGCCGGACGTCCTGGTCGTGGGGGGCGGCATCATCGGCCTCGTGACGGCCTGGCGGGCGGCGCAGCGCGGGCTCACGGTCCATGTCGCCGATCCGGAGCCGGGCGGCGGGGCCGCGAGGGTGGCCGCCGGCATGCTGGCCGCGGTCACCGAACTCCACTACGGGGAGCAGACGCTGCTCGCCCTCAACCTCGAATCGGCGCGCCGCTACCCGGACTTCGTTGCGGAGCTGGAGGAGGCGAGCGGCCGGGGCGTCGGCTACCGGGCATGCGGCACGCTCGCGGTGGCGCTCGACGCGGACGACCGCGCGCATCTGCGGGAGCTGCACGCCCTCCAGACCCGGTCGGGACTGGAGTCCACCTGGCTCAGCGGCCGCGAGTGCCGCCGGCTCGAACCGATGCTCGCGCCGGGGGTGCGCGGCGGCCTGCGGGTCGACGGGGACCACCAGGTGGATCCCCGGCTGCTCGCCTCGGCGCTGGTCACGGCCTGCGAGCGGGCCGGGGTCGTCCTTCTGCGCGACTGGGCGCAGCGGCTGACGGTGGAGCACGGCCGGGCCGCCGGCGCGGTGCTGGCGGACGGCACCCGGGTGGCAGCCGGGCAGGTGGCCCTGGCGGGCGGCAGCATGAGCGGCCGGCTCGCGGGCGTGCCCGACGACGTCCTGCCGCCGGTGCGCCCCGTCAAGGGCCAGGTGCTGCGGCTGACCGTGCCGCCCGCGTACGCGCCGTTCCTCTCGCGCACCGTGCGGGCCGTGGTGCGCGGCAGCCAGGTGTACCTGGTGCCCCGGGAGTCGGGCGAGCTGGTGGTCGGCGCGACCAGCGAGGAGCTCGGCTGGGACACCGCGGTCACCGCCGGCGGGGTGTACGAACTCCTCCGCGACGCCCATGAACTGGTGCCCGGCATCACCGAACTGCCGCTCACCGAGACCCGGGCCGGACTGCGGCCCGGGTCCCCCGACAACGCGCCGCTGCTGGGCTTCACCGCGCTGCCCGGCCTGCTGCTGGCGACCGGCCACTACCGCAACGGGGTGCTGCTCACCCCGGTGACCGGTGACGTGATGGCCGCCGCCCTGGCCGACGGTGACGTGCCCGACGAGGCACGCCCGTTCGGACCGGGCCGGTTCGCCGGCGGTCTCCCGCGCATCCCCTCCGTACGACAGGAACAGCCCGTATGAACATCTCCGTCAACGGCGAAGCCAGGGAGCTCGCCTCCGGCACCACCCTGGACGCGGTCGTGGCCGCGCTGAGCGCCGCCCCCTCGGGTGTGGCGGCGGCCGTCAACGAGAGCGTGGTGCCGCGCGGCGAGTGGGCGGCGACGCGGCTCGGCGAGGGCGACCGGGTCGAGGTCCTGACCGCGGTGCAGGGGGGCTGAGTCATGGCGGACGACCTCCTCGCCATCGGCGGCACGACGTTCGCCTCGCGCCTGATCATGGGCACCGGCGGGGCGCCGAGCCTCGACGTGCTGGAGCGCTCGCTGGTCGCGAGCGGCACGGAGCTCACGACCGTGGCGATGCGCCGGCTCGACCCGACGGTGCAGGGCTCGGTGCTGTCCGTGCTGGACCGGCTGGGCATCCGCGTGCTGCCGAACACCGCCGGCTGCTTCACCGCGGGCGAGGCGGTGCTCACGGCCCGTCTGGCCCGCGAGGCGCTCGGCACCGACTGGATCAAGCTGGAGGTGGTGGCCGACGAGCGCACTCTGCTGCCGGACGGCGTCGAGCTGCTGGAGGCCGCGGAGACGCTGGTCGACGACGGCTTCACGGTCCTGCCGTACACCAACGACGACCCGGTGCTCGCCCGGAAGCTGGAGGACGTGGGCTGCGCGGCGGTCATGCCGCTCGGCTCGCCGATCGGGTCCGGGCTCGGCATCCGCAATCCGCACAACTTCCGGCTGATCGTCGAGCAGGCGGGTGTGCCGGTGATCCTCGACGCGGGGGCCGGGACGGCGTCGGACGCGGCGCTGGCGATGGAGCTGGGGTGCGACGCGGTGATGCTGGCGTCGGCGGTGACCCGGGCGCAGGAGCCGGTGCTGATGGCCGAGGCGATGCGGCGCGCGGTCGAGGCGGGCCGCCTGGCACGGCGGGCCGGCCGCATCCCGGTGCGCCACTTCGCCGAGGCGTCCTCCCCGCACGAGGGCCGGGCCGCCCTGGACCCGGAGCGCCCCGCGTTCTGAGTCCCGGCCCGGACGCCGGGCTCCCCGGCCCCGGCCGGAGCGTCCCCCGTCACGGCCGGAGCGTCCCCTGTCACAGCTCCGTCGCAGCGCTCACCGGCCCGTCCCCCGCTCCCGTACCGGCTCGTAGACTCTCCCCGTGGACACGACCCTCAAGGACCCCCTCGTCGGGCAGCTGCTCGACGGCCGCTACCGCGTCGAGGGGCGCATCGCCGTCGGCGGGATGGCCACGGTCTACCGGGCCGTCGACACCCGCCTCGACCGCGTGCTCGCGCTGAAGGTGATGCACCCCGAGCTGGCCGCGGACGCGACCTTCGTCGAACGGTTCATCCGCGAGGCCAAGTCCGTCGCCCGGCTGGCGCACCCCAACGTGGTGGGCGTCTTCGACCAGGGCGCCGAGGGCGCGTACGTCTATCTGGCCATGGAGTACGTCGAGGGCTGCACCCTGCGGGACGTGCTGCGCGAGCGCGGCGCGCTGCCGCCGCGGGCCGCGCTGGACATCCTGGAGCCGGTGCTCGCCGCGCTGGGCGCGGCCCACCGGGCCGGGTTCGTGCACCGCGACATGAAGCCGGAGAACGTGCTGATCGGGGACGACGGCCGGGTGAAGGTCGCCGACTTCGGCCTCGTCCGCGCGGTGGACTCGGTGACGAACACGTCGGGCACGGTCCTCGGGACGGTCTCCTACCTGGCCCCGGAGCAGATCGAGTACGGCACGGCCGACACCCGTGCCGACGTCTACGCCTGCGGCGTGGTGCTGTACGAGATGCTGACCGGTGGCAAGCCGCACGGCGGGGACACCCCGGCCCAGGTGCTCTACCGGCACCTCAACGAGGACGTCCCGGCCCCCTCCGCCGCTTTCCCCGGCCTGGCCGTCGAGCTGGACGAGCTGGTGGCGAGCGCCACCGCCCGCAATCCCGAGGTCCGCCCGCACGACGCGGTCGCGCTGCTGGCGCAGGCCCGCGCGGCGCGTGCGGCAATCGGCGAGGCGCAGCTCGACGCGGTGCCGCCGCACGCGCTCCCGGCGGGGCACCCCCAGGACGCCGACGTCCGGCCGGCGCCCCAGGAGGACGAGCGGACGGACGTGCTGCCGCGCGCCGTGCCCCGTGAGGAGCCCGGGGTCCGGCACACCGCCCGGCTCACCGTCCCGCCGGCGGCCGCCGCGCCGCCCCGGCCGCCGCGCCGCGTCCTGCCCGGTTTCGGCGCGCTCGCGCACCGGCGCGGGGTGCTGGCGCTGGTGATCGCCGTCGTCGCCGTGCTGGGGATCGGCACCGGTGTCTGGTACATCAACTCGGGACAGTTCACACGGGTGCCGGCCCTGATCGGCAAGACCGAGACCGACGCCCGCGGCCGGCTGGACGCGGCCGGGCTGGAGGTGCGGACGGTACGGCAGGAGTTCAGCGAGTCGGTGCCCCGCGGATCGGTGATCAACAGCGACCCGGGCACCAACGAGCGCATCCGCGGCAACGGCTCGGTGACGCTGATCGTCTCGCGCGGCCCCCGGATCGTGACGGTCCCCGACGTGTCCGGCAGTCCGCTCGCCGATGCCCGGCGCGAGCTGCGCAAGGCGGGGCTCGCACCGGGTGTGGTGACACGGGAGTTCGACGAGACGGTGCAGCAGGGGTCGGTGATCCGCACCGACCCGGAGTCCGGCAGCAGCCGCAGTCCGGACTCGGCGGTCGCGCTCGTGGTCAGCCGGGGCGCCCCGGTCGAGGTCCCCGACGTGACGGGCGAACCGGCCGAGGCCGCGACCGAGGAGCTGGAAGGGGCCGGGCTGAAGGTGGTGATCGCCGAGGCGCGCGTCCACTCCGCCGGGGAGGCCGGGACGGTCGCCCGCCAGTCGGCCGCGGAGGGCACCCGTCTCGCGGGCGGCGACACCATCACCCTGACGCTCTCCAAGGGCCCGCGGCTGGTCGCCGTCCCGGACGTGGTGGGCGACAGCGTGGACGACGCCACCGCCGCCCTGGAGGACGCCGGTTTCACCGTGAAGGTCGAGAAGAAGTTCCCGTTCCTCGGCGACACGGTCGAGGGCCAGTCCGTCACGGGCGGCGACCAGGCCCCCGAGGGCAGTGAGATCGTCATCAAGATCAAGGGACTCTAGGACGCATGCGCAACCCCGTCGGCGGTCACGTCCCCGTGGCCGGCGGTCTCGCCACCACCGGTCTCGCCTACGCGCGGGAGCTGGCGGCCGAGGCGGTCCAGGTGTTCGTGGCCAATCCCCGGGGCTGGGCCCTGCCGACGGGCAGCCCCGCCGAGGACGAGAAGTTCCGGGCCGAGTGCGCCGCGGAGGGCATGTCCGCCTGGGTGCACGCGCCCTATCTGATCAACTTCGGCTCGCACACCGTGGCGACGGTCGAGCAGTCCGTGCTGTCGCTGCGGCACTCGCTGCGCCGGGCCCGGCAGATCGGCGCCCGCGGGGTGGTGGTGCACACGGGCTCGGCGACCGGCGGCCGCGGCAGGGACGTGGCGCTGGCCCAGGTGCGGGAGTGGATGCTGCCGCTGCTGGACGAGCTGACCCATGACGACGACCCCTTCCTGCTGCTGGAGTCGACGGCCGGCCAGGGATCGTCGCTGTGCTACCTGGCCGAGGACTTCGGGCCGTACTTCGCGGCGCTGGACGCGCATCCGATGCTCGGGGTCTGCCTGGACACCTGCCACATCCACGCGGCGGGTCACGACCTGGCGGCGCCGGACGGGGTGGCGCGCACCCTGGACGAGCTGGTGGCCACCGTCGGCGACGGCCGGCTGAAACTGATCCACGCCAACGACTCCAAGGACGTGGCGGGCGCGCACAAGGACCGCCACGCGAACGTGGGGGCGGGGACGATCGGCGAGCGGCCGTTCGCCGCGCTGATGGCCCATCCGGCCACCGCGGGGGTGCCGCTGATCATCGAGACGCCCGGCGGGAAGGAGGGGCACGCCGCGGACGTGGCACGGCTGAAGGCACTGCGCTGACGTGCGCGTCTCCGCTTGAGGAATACCCCTGGGGGGTATACGGTTCCCGGGTACGACAGGAACCGTCATCCGACATGGGGGCACGGCCATGGAGCAGCACGGACCGCACGACGAGCACCGGTCGCAGCACCGCACCGGACACCCCGACGGCCGCGGCGACCACGCCCGTCACGACGAGCACGGCGGGCACACCGGCCACGGGGACCACGACGCGCACGCCACCACCGGGTGGGCGACGGCGGTCCGGGCCACCCTGCACTGCCTCACCGGCTGCGCCATCGGCGAGGTGCTCGGCATGATCATCGGCACGGCCCTGGGCTGGGGGAACGCCCCCACGATGGCTCTCGCGATCGCCCTGGCGTTCCTCTTCGGCTACTCGCTGACGCTCCGGTCGGTCACCCGTGCCGGCCTGGGCCTGCGGGCCGCCGTCGGCGTCGCCCTGGCCGCCGACACCCTCTCCATCACCGTGATGGAGATCGTCGACAACGGCGTCCTGCTCCTGGTCCCGGGCGCCATGGATGCGCATCTGGGCGACGGGCTCTTCTGGGGCGCGCTCGCCTTCGCCTTCCTCGTCGCCTTCCTGGTCACCACCCCGGTGAACAAGTGGCTGATCGGCCGCGGCAAGGGGCACGCGGTGGTGCACCGGTACCACTGAGGCGCCCGGCGGCTCAGAGCTCCGGGCCGTCCCCCGGCTCCTCCTGGTAGGAGTAGCGCTGCTCCTTCCAGGGGTCGCCGACGTTGTGGTAGCCGCGCTCCTCCCAGAATCCGCGCCGGTCGGCGGTCATGTACTCGATGCCGCGGACCCACTTGGGGCCCTTCCAGGCGTACAGCTGCGGCACCACCAGCCGCAGCGGGAAACCGTGCTCGGCGGTGAGCAGTTCGCCGTCCTTGTGCGTGGCGAAGATCGTGCGCTCGGAGACGAAGTCGTCGAGCCGCAGATTCGCGCTGAAGCCGTACTCGGCCCACACCATGACGTGCGAGACGGCCGGCGCGGGCGGGGCGAGGGCGACCACGGTCCGGGCGGCCACACCGCCCCATTCGGCCCCCAGCATGCTGAACTTCGTGACGCAGTGCAGATCGGCGACCACGGTGGCGAACGGAAGGGCCGAGAACTCCTCGTGGTTCCAGCAGCGCTTGTCCCCGTCGGCGGTGGCGCCGAAGACCCTGAACTCCCAGCGGTCGGGCTTGAACTTGGGCACGGGTCCGTAGTGGGTGACCGGCCAGCCGCGCTGGAGTCGCTGCCCCGGCGGAAGCTCGGACCCCTGTGGTGCGCGGTATTCCCGGCTTTCCGGCTGACCCATGTCATCCATGGTGACAGACCGCGAGGGGTGGTCATGACCAGGTACGGGCCCATTCGGGCAACTCCTACTAAGGAGGCACTTACTGGACGGTCACCGGCCGCGGTGCAAGGATGCGGGACCTGCCCAGTCATACGTGCGGAAGGAGCCTCTGCGATGCAGGGCGACCCCGAGGTCATCGAGTTCCTCAACGAGCAGCTGACCGCCGAATTGACCGCGATCAACCAGTACTTCCTGCACGCGAAGATGCAGGAGAACTTCGGCTGGACCAAACTCGCCAAATACACCCGGGCCGAGTCCTTCGACGAGATGAAGCACGCCGAGGTCCTCACCGACCGGATCCTCTTCCTCGACGGGCTGCCCAACTACCAGCGTTTGTTCCACGTCCGCGTGGGCCAGACCGTCACGGAGATGTTCCAGGCGGACCGGCAGGTGGAGGTGGAGGCGATCGACCGCCTCAAGCGGGGCATCGAGGTGATGCGGGCCAAGGGGGACATCACCTCGGCGAACATCTTCGAGTCCATCCTGGAGGACGAGGAGCACCACATCGACTACCTCGACACCCAGCTGGAGCTCGTCGAGAAGCTCGGGGAGCCGCTCTACATCGCCCAGCTGATCGAGCAGCCGGAGAGCTGACCCTGCGGGGCCGTCGCGCGGCGCGCGGACCGGCCTCAGGCCGCTTCGTCGAGCGCCGCGGCCGGCCTCAGGCCGCTTCGTCGAGCGCCGCGGCGGCCGGCAGCGGGGATGCGAGGGGGTCGGCGGCGAGCACGCCCGCGCCCTCGCCCTGGTCGAGCAGCTCACGACGGGGGCAGGCGCCCCGGCCGAGCAGGCCCTGGATACGGCGTACGCACGATCCGCAGTCGGTGCCCGCCTTGGAGACCGACGCGATCTGGCGGGGGGTGCAGGCCCCGGCCTCCGCGTGCTCCTTGACCTGCTTCTCCGTGATGCCGAAACACGAGCAGACGTACACGCGGTTCACCTCCCGGGGCGGCGCCGGATCGAAGGGTCACCCCTCCGTGGATCGGTGAGGCTAACCTAACCTTACCCGCCGGGTGCGGCGCACAAAAGCCCGGAGAACGACGGTGGGGCGCGGATCACAGCGATCCGCGCCCCACCGTCGTCATGCCGTCGCTACTGGTCGCGGTACATCTCCGCGACCAGGAAGGCGAGGTCCAGCGACTGGCTCCGGTTGAGCCGGGGGTCGCAGGCCGTCTCGTAGCGCTGGTGCAGATCGTCGACGAAGATCTCGTCGCCGCCGCCCACGCACTCGGTGACGTCGTCACCGGTCAGCTCGACGTGGATGCCGCCCGGGTGCGTGCCGAGCGCCTTGTGGACCTCGAAGAAGCCCTTGACCTCGTCCAGCACGTCGTCGAAGCGGCGGGTCTTGTGGCCGGAGGCGGCCTCGAAGGTGTTGCCGTGCATCGGGTCGGTCACCCAGGCAACGGTCGCACCGGAGGCGGTGACCTTCTCGACCAGCTCGGGGAGCTTGTCGCGGACCTTGTCGGCGCCCATGCGGACGATGAAGGTCAGCCGGCCGGGCTCGCGCTCGGGGTCCAGCTTGTCGACGTAGCTCAGGGCCTCGTCGACCGTCGTCGTCGGGCCGAGCTTGATGCCGATCGGGTTGCGGATCCGGGAGGCGAACTCGATGTGCGCCCCGTCCAGCTGGCGGGTGCGCTCGCCGATCCAGACCATGTGGCCCGACACGTCGTACAGGTGGCCCGTACGGGAGTCGACACGGGTGAGGGCCGACTCGTAGTCCAGCAGCAGCGCCTCGTGGGAGGCGAAGAACTCGACCGTGCGGAACTCCGCCGGGTCGGTGCCGCACGCCTTCATGAAGTTCAGCGCGTTGTCGATCTCGCGCGCGAGCTGCTCGTAGCGCTGGCCCGAGGGGGACGACTTCACGAAGTCCTGGTTCCAGGCGTGGACCTGGCGCAGGTCGGCGTAGCCGCCGGTGGTGAAGGCGCGCACCAGGTTGAGCGTCGACGCGGAGGCGTTGTACATCCGCTTCAGGCGCTCGGGGTCCGGGATGCGCGCGTCCTCGGTGAAGTCGAAGCCGTTGACGGAGTCGCCGCGGTAGGTGGGCAGCGTGACCCCGTCGCGGGTCTCGGTCGGCTTGGAGCGCGGCTTGGAGTACTGGCCGGCGATCCGGCCGACCTTGACCACCGGCACCGAGGCGGCGTACGTGAGCACGGCGCCCATCTGGAGCAGGGTCTTCAGCTTGTTGCGGATGTGGTCGGCGGACACCGCGTCGAAGGCCTCGGCGCAGTCGCCGCCCTGGAGAAGGAACGCCTCGCCCTTGGCGACGGCTCCCATCCGGGCGCGCAGCTGGTCGCACTCGCCCGCGAAGACGAGCGGCGGATACGACTCGAGGTCCGCGATCACATCGCGCAGAGCCTCGGCATCCGGGTACTCGGGCTGCTGCGCCGCGGGCAGGTGTCGCCAGGTGTTGCCACCGGTAGCGGTGGTCTTAGCGTTCACGGTCACGCCGTCAACACTACGGGGTTGCGGGAAGTGTCCGGCCCATTGCCCAGTCACTGAGACGGCCGCCCGGAATGTCCCCCGAGGGTATTCGCTCGAACGAGTGGTGTTACCCTGCGGCGCGCTGTCGAAACCGATCACAACACAACACAGACCAGGGGTGGGCGTGAGTCAGGGTCACCGCAGAGATCGCAAGAAGAAACGACTCTTTTACGGTGCGGCGGCCGCTGTCGTCGCCACCGCGACCATCGGCACCGTCGCGGTGGCCTCGCCCGGCCTCGTGGGCATCGGCGACGAGGCCGGCCCCGCCCGGCCCGAGACGCTCCAGTCGCAGTTCGCGGACGCGGCGCGCGAGTTCGACGTGCCCCAGAGCGTGCTCATGGCCGTCTCCTACCGGCAGACCCGCTGGGAGTCGCACGCCGGCGAGCCCAGCGTCACCGGCGCGTACAACGTCATGGGGCTGACCAGCGTGGAGCCCGGGGACGTCGAGCAGCACGACAGCAAGGAGCGCCTGGCGCACCTGAACGCGAGCGGCAACCCGGAGATCGAGAAGACCTTCGACGCCGCCGCGGCCCTCGCGGCGCTGCCGGACGAGACGGTCGACACCGACGACCCCCGGCTGCACACCCTCGACGAGGCCGCGCAGCTGATCGACGGCTCCGAGGAGTCCGTGAAGTCGGACACCGGGGAGAGCATCCGCGCCGGCGCCGCCCTCCTCGCGGAGTACCAGAAGCAGGCCACCGGCGACCTGCCGGACGACGCGGACCAGTGGTACGCGGCCGTCGCCCGCTACAGCCAGTCGCCCGACAGGAAGGGCGCCGACCTCTTCGCGAAGCGCGTCTTCGAGTCGATCCGCACGGGCGAGAAGCGGGTCACCGCCGACGGCGAGCAGCTCACGCTGCCGGCCGACCCGTCCGTCACCCCGGTCAAGCCGTCGAAGGTGCCGCTGGCGACGACCGCGAGCACCACGGCCCTCCCGACGCCCGAGTGCCCGGCCGGACTGAACTGCAACTACGTCCCCGCCGAGGTCCCGAGCACCGGGCAGCGCAACTACACCCTGGCGAACCGTTCCGCCCAGGCCGGCGGGTTCGACGTCCGCCGGATCGTCGTCCACGACACCGAGGGCAGCTACGCGGGCACCATCAGCGCCTTCCAGAGCGCCACGGCCCGGGGCAGCGCGCACTACCTGATCCGCGCCTCCGACGGTCTGGTCACCCAGATGGTCGAGAACAAGAACATCGCCTGGCACGCGGGCAACTGGACCGCGAACATGCACGACATCGGCATCGAGCACGAGGGCTACGCCATCAAGGCGGGCAGCTGGTACACCGAGCCGCAGTACGAGTCCTCCGCCGCGCTGGTGAAGTTCCTGGCGGC
This sequence comes from Streptomyces sp. T39, assembly GCF_008042045.1. Lineage (GTDB taxonomy): Bacteria > Actinomycetota > Actinomycetes > Streptomycetales > Streptomycetaceae > Streptomyces. The sequence goes on along the minus strand of NZ_RDBP01000037.1, from coordinate 205,799 downwards.
GAAGTACGGGGTGCCGCTGGACCGCGAGCACATCGTCGGCCACGACGAGGTCCCCGGTCAGCTGGACGACAAGGTCTCCGGCATGCACTGGGACGCCGGTCCCTACTGGGACTGGAACCACTACATGTCGCTGCTCGGCGCGCCCACCGGCGCCGGCGGCGCGGGCGGTCCGCTCAAGGCGGGCCAGCTGGTCCGTGTGGTGCCGCCGTTCACCACGGCGAACCAGCCCACGCTGACCTACGGCGGCGCGTCCAAGCCGGTCGACCCGCGCCCGTCGAACTTCCTGTACCTCTACTCCTCGGCGTCCACCTCGTCGGCCACGATCACCGACCCGTACTTCCCGTCCTACCTCTGGTCCGAGGGCCCGAACTGGGGCAACAAGGTCGTGGCGGGCGGCACCTATGTCGTCGCCGAGGCCAAGAACGACTGGACGGCGATCTGGTACGGCGGGAAGAAGGCGTGGTTCCGCAACCCCGGCGGCCAGTTCACCGCTCCGGTCACCGGAGGGACCCTGGTCAAGCCCGTGACCGGGGCGAAGATCTACGGCCGGACCTTCCCCGAGGCGTCGGCGTACACCGGCACCGGTCAGTCCGCGCCGACGGACAACCCGGCACACCTCTCCAAGTACACGGTCGCGAGCGGCCAGGCGTACGCGAAGGCCGGTGACGCGGTCGTCGGCGACGACTTCTTCGGCTCCGCGCAGGTGCGGGTGGTCGGCACCACCGACACCTACGTCCCGATCCGCTGGAACCACCGGCTCGCCTGGGTGAAGTCCACCGACCTCACCGAGGCCGCGCCCACCGCCGCGGACAACGGCACCACCCGGTTCAACGCGCTCGCCCGGGACGCCTCCGGTTCGCTGTACCAGTACCAGGGCACCGGCAGCGCGACGACGCCGTTCTTCTCCCGCTACCGGATCGGCGGCGGCTGGCAGGGCTTCACCGCGATCACCGACTTCGGCCCGCTGCGCGCGGACGGCACCGGTGACATCGTCGCGCGGGACGCCTCGGGCAACCTCTGGTACTACCAGGGCAGCGGCAACCCCGACCAGCCCTTCAAGGCCCGGGTCGCGGTCGGTCCCGGCTGGAACATGTTCAACATGATCGTCGGTTCGCAGGACCTCGACGGCGACGGCCTCGCGGACATGCTGGGCCGTGAGCCGTCGGGCGCGCTCTGGTACTACAAGGGCACCGGCAACCCGGCCGCCCCGTTCGCCCGCCGGGTGAAGATCGGCGACGGCTGGCAGACGTACAACATGCTGCTCGCCCTCGGTGACCTCGACAAGGACGGCAAGGCCGACGCCGTCGGCCGCGACACCGCCGGCTACCTGTGGTTCTACAAGGGCACCGGCAACGCCGCCGCGCCGTACGCCAAGCGCGTCAAGGTCGGCGGCGGCTGGAACATGTTCAACGCGCTGGTGGCCACCGGCGACCTGAACAAGGACGGCTTCCCCGACATGGTGGGCCGCGAGCCGTCCGGCGCGCTCTGGTTCTACAAGGGCACCGGCAACCCGGTCACCCCCTTCGCCGCCCGTTCCTCGGTCGGCAACGGCTGGCAGATCTACAACACGCTGGTCTGACCGGACGCCGGCCCCGCCGGCGAACGGCCGCCCTCCGCCCGCGCCGGCGGGGCCGTCCCTCTTCGTGGGACGCGCCCCGCCGGCGCGGGCGGATGCGTTAGGGTCTGCGTCATGTTCGCGCAGCAGATCCAGAACTGGTGGTGGCCCGCTCTTCGGCGGCCCACCTCCTGATCGCGCGCAGCACCGGATCACGAAGGCCGCCCGAGGGGCGGCCTTCTCCCTTTTCTCCGGGGACCGCGGCCGTTCCTCCCACCCGGAAGGAACACCTCGCATGATCATCGACAGGCTGCTCGACGACGACTGCCCCCCGTTCGCCCTGCTGCACCGCCGGACGCCCGGCCGCGACCACGACACGGTCGAGGTGCTGATCGGCGACGTCCACGAGGCGGCCCGCCTGGCCGACATCCCGGTCGGCGACACGCCCGTGCTGGCGCTCGTCCCGTTCCGCCAGATCGCGGAGCGCGGCTTCCGGGTGACCGACGACGGCACCCCGCTCGCCGTGCTGGTCGCCGGCCAGACCTGTGAACTCCCGCTCGCCGAGGCCCTGGAGGCGCTCCCCCGTCACGCGGTACACGTCCAGGACGGCGCGTTCGACACCGGGGACGAGGAGTACGCCTCCATCGTCCGTCGGGTGATCGACGAGGAGATCGGCCGGGGCGAGGGCGCCAACTTCGTCATCCGGCGGACCTTCACCGGCAGCATCCCCGGCTTCGGGCGGGCGGACGCGCTGGCCCTGTTCCGGCGGCTGCTGGCCGGTGAGCGGGGCGCGTACTGGACGTTCGTGGTGCACACCGGGGAGCGCACGCTGGTCGGGGCGAGCCCCGAGGTGCATGTGCGGATGTCCGGCGGGACCGTCGTGATGAACCCGATCAGCGGCACCTTCCGCTACCCGCCCGAGGGTCCGGACGCCGCATCGCTGCTGGCCTTCCTGGACGACCGCAAGGAGCGCGAGGAGCTCTCGATGGTGGTCGACGAGGAACTGAAGATGATGTGCACGGTCGGCGACATGGGCGGGGTGGTCGTGGGGCCGCGGCTGAAGGAGATGGCCCATCTCGCGCACACCGAGTACGAGTTGCGCGGCCGGACCTCGCTGGACGTGCGCGAGGTGCTGAAGGAGACCATGTTCGCGGCCACCGTGACCGGCTCCCCGCTGGAGAACGCCTGCCGGGTCATCGAGCGCCACGAACCGGTCGGGCCGGACGGGGTGGGCCGCGGCTACTATGCGGGGGCGCTGGCGCTGATCGGGCGGGACGCGACGGGTGCGCAGACGCTGGACTCGCCGATCCTGATCCGTACCGCCGACATCCGGCCGGACGGCGCGCTGCGGGTTCCGGTGGGGGCGACCCTGGTGCGGCACTCCGATCCGATGGGCGAGGTCGCCGAGACGCACGCCAAGGCAGCGGCGGTGCTCGCCGCGCTGGGCGTACGGCCGGGGCGGGCCGAGGACGCCGGGGACGCGCCCCGTCTCGCGGACGATCCCCGGGTGCGCGCTGCGCTGGACTCCCGCAGATCCCGGCTGGCGCCGTTCTGGCTGCGGATGCAGCAGCGGTCGGCCGACCTCGACGGGCACTGCCTGGTGGTGGACGCCGAGGACACGTTCACGGCGATGCTGGCGCATCTGCTGCGGTCGACCGGCCTGGAGGTGACCGTGGCGCGCTTCGACGCCCCGGGACTGCGGGAGGCGGCGCTCGCCCACGGGGGGCCGGTCGTGCTGGGGCCCGGGCCGGGTGACCCGTCCGACGTCGCCGACCCCCGGATGGCGTTCCTGCGGGGGCTCACCCGCGACCTGCTGACGGGGCGCCGGCCCGGGGCCGCCCCGCCCGCCCCGGGCACGGCCGCCCGTCCGTCCCTGCTCGGCGTCTGCCTGGGCCACGAGCTGCTGGCGGCGGAGCTGGGGCTGGACATCGTGCGCAAGGACGCCCCGTACCAGGGCGCGCAGGAGCGGATCGACTTCTTCGGGCGCCCGGAGACGGTCGGGTTCTACAACAGCTACACCGCACGCTGCGACGCGGGCACGGCGGCGGAGCTGGCGACGCACCGGATCGAGCTGAGCCGCGACCCGGTCAGCGGCGACGTGCACGCCCTGCGCGGCGAGGGCTTCGCGGGCGTGCAGTTCCACCCCGAGTCGGTGCTGACGATGAACGGCGCCGCGCTCACGGCGACGCTGCTGGCGGGTGTGCTCGTGGGCTGACCGGCTCAGGGCGCGGGCGCGGCGGGGACCAGGACGTTCTCGCTGCGCCTGCCGGCCGCGTAGTCGTCGATGTTGGCGACCGTGGTGTCCACGATCTGGGCGACCGCGTCCGTGGTGTAGTACGCCTGGTGGGAGGTGACGACCACGTTGGGGAAGGTGACCAGCCGGGCGAGGGTGTCGTCGTCGACCGCCTCCAGCGACTTGTCGAGGAAGAACAGCCCGGCCTCCGCCTCGTAGACGTCGAGCCCGACGCCGGTGAACCGGCCCTTGCGCAGCTCGGTGACGAGGGCGTCGCTGTCGATCAGGCCGCCCCGGCTGGAGTTGACCAGGATGGCGTCGTCCTTCATCAGCCGCAGCGCGTCGGCGCCGATCAGGTGCTCGGTGGCGGGCAGCAGCGGCACGTGGAGGCTGATCAGGTCGGCCTCGGCGAACAGGTCCTCCTTGGGCACGTACGTCATGCCCAGCTCGGTGCAGGCGGGATTGGGGGCGATGTCCCAGCCCAGCAGACGCATGCCGAAGCCGTGGGCGATCCGGGTGAACGCCTCGCCGATCTTGCCGGTGCCGACCACGCCGACGGTGCGGCCGCGCAGGTCGCGCCCCATCAGGCCGTCGAGACGGAAGTCGAAGTCGCGGGTGCGGTTGGACGCGCGGACGATCCTCCGGTTGACCGCCATCGCCAGCGTCCAGGCGAACTCGGCCACGGAGTAGGGGGAGTAGAAGGACACCCGGGCCACGGTCAGCCCGAGACGTTCGGCGACGTCGAGGTCGATGTTGTTGAAGCCGGTGGAGCGCTGGGCGATCATCGCCGTGCCGCCGACGGCCAGGGTCTGGAGCACCCCGGCGTCCAGGCGGGCGTTGACGCTCGTGGAGATCGCCTCGTAGCCGGCGGCCATGGCCGCGGTGTCCGCGTCGAGGAAGACGCCGACGCAGCGCACCTCGTGGCGTCCGTCGAACGCCGCCTCGATCAGCGGCTTCTCGTCGGCCTGGACCCCGAAGGCAAGGACTTCCACGGATTCTCCCGGATGCGTACTGCGAGCCGTACGGCGCGAATGCAGGCGGATCGGACATCGCGAATATACGGCTCGCAGCGCGGGCCGGCCCTTCGGCCCGGCACGGGTCAGCCGAAGAAGACGCCGGCCTCCTCGTACAGCGCCGGGTCCACGGTCTTCAGCCGTGCGGTGGCCTCGGCGATCGGGACCCGGACGATGTCGGTGCCGCGCAGCGCGACCATCGTGCCGAAGTCGCCGTCGCGCACGGCGTCGACGGCGTGCAGACCGAAGCGGGTGGCCAGCCAGCGGTCGAAGGCGCTCGGGGTGCCGCCGCGCTGCACATGGCCGAGAACCGTCGTACGGGCCTCCTTCCCGGTCCGCCTCTCGATCTCCTTGGCGAGCCATTCGCCGACACCGGAGAGCCTGACGTGCCCGAAGGAGTCGAGCGAGCCGTCCTTGAGGACCGCGTCGCCGTCCTTGGGCATCGCGCCCTCGGCCACCACGACGATCGGCGCGTAGCTGGCACGGAAACGGGAGGACACCCAGGCGCACACCTGGTCGACGTCGAAGCGCTGTTCGGGGATGAGGATGACGTTGGCCCCGCCCGCGAGGCCGGAGTGCAGGGCGATCCAGCCCGCATGGCGGCCCATCACCTCCACGACCAGGACACGCATGTGCGATTCGGCGGTGGTGTGGAGCCGGTCGATCGCCTCGGTGGCGATGCCGACGGCGGTGTCGAAGCCGAAGGTGTAGTCGGTGGCGGAGAGGTCGTTGTCGATGGTCTTCGGCACGCCGACGCACTTGATGCCGTACTCCTCGTACAGCCGGGCCGCGACGCCCAGGGTGTCCTCGCCGCCGATCGTGACCAGGGCGTCGACCTCGTTCTTGGCGAGGTTCTCCTTGATCCGCCGGATGCCGTCCTCCTGCTTCAGCGGGTTGGTGCGCGAGGAGCCGAGGATCGTGCCGCCGCGGGGCAGGATGCCGCGGACGGCGGGGATGTCGAGCGGGATCAGATCGCCTTCGAGAGGCCCGCGCCAGCCGTCGCGGTACCCCACGAATTCGTACGCGTACTCCTGGACGCCCTTGCGGACGAGACCGCGGATGACCGCGTTGAGGCCGGGGCAGTCGCCGCCCCCGGTCAGTACTCCGACGCGCATGGAAGCTTCCCTTCGCCAGGTGAGCCCGAGAACCGTCACGCTAATGGTGATCCAGGTCACTCCGATATGCGGCGAATGGTCAATTCCCGGGCGCGTGGCCGGCCGGTGGCCCGCGGCGGGGCGCGCTGCGGCCGGCCCCCGCCCCGCGGGGCGGGGGCCGGTGCCCGTCAGACGTCGTCCAGGCCCGCCTCGATGGCGTACCGCACCAGTTCGACGCGGTTGTGGAGCTGGAGCTTGCCGAGCGTGTTCTGCACGTGGTTCTGCACGGTGCGGTGCGAGATCACCAGCCGCTCGGCGATCTGCTTGTACGACAGCCCCTTGGCGACCAGACGCAGCACCTCGGTCTCCCGGTCGGTCAGCTGCGGGGCCTTCGGCCGGCCGGCCCCGGACGCCGGGCCGGGCTCGGAGGCCAGTCGGCGGTACTCGCCGAGGACCAGTCCGGCGAGCCCCGGGGTGAAGACCGCGTCGCCCACCGCGGTGCGCCGGACCGCGTCGGTCAGCTCCTCGGTGCTGGCCGACTTCAGCAGATAGCCGGTCGCGCCCGACTTCACGGCCTCCAGCACGTCGGCGTGCTCCCCGCTGGCCGAGAGCACCAGGACGCGGAGCCCGGGCAGGGCCGCGACCAGTTCCTTGCAGACCTGCACCCCCGGCAGCTCGGGCAGGTTGAGGTCCAGGACCAGCACCTCGGGGACGACCGCCTTCGCCCGGCGGACCGCCTGGGCGCCGTCACCGGCCGTGGCCACGACCTCCATGCCCGCCGCCGTCAGGTCGCGGGCCACCGCGTCCCGCCACATCGGGTGGTCGTCGACGACCATCACCCTGATCGTCTGCGTCTCGCTCATCTCTCCGCCTTCCCCCGTGGAACCTTCAACTCGACCTCCGTGCCCTGGCCGGGGACCGAGATCAGCTCGGCCGTACCGCCCAGGTCACGCAGTCTGCCGCGGATGGACTGGGCCACCCCCAGCCGTCCCTCGCCCTCGGCCTGCGCGAGCCGGCCCGCCGCGATGCCAGGACCGTCGTCCCGGACGGTGACGATCACCTCGTCGGGCCACTCCTCGACCAGGACCCACGCCTGGGCCTGAGCCCCGGCGTGCCGGCGCACGTTGTCCAGCGCGGCCGCCGCGGCGGCGGCCAGTTCCCTGGCGACCGGACGCTCCAGCAGCACCGGGGCGCCGGGCTCCGACAGTGTCACCCGGGCTCCGGCGTGCGGCGTCAGCAGGGTGCGCAGGTCCACCGGGCCGCCCTGTGCGTCGTCGTCCGGTGCCTCCGCCTCGCGCACCACGGCGCCCAGGGCCCCGTCGTCGCTCAGCCGGGACGGCGGCACCAGCCCGCCGGCGACCAGGCTGCGCAGGGCGACCTCCTGCTCACCGGCCATCCGGCCCAGTTCGGCGGCCTCGCCGCCGAGCGCCGTGCCGCGCCGCTGCACCATCGCCAGCACCTGCAGGACGCCGTCGTGGATGTCGCGGGCGAGCCGCTCCCGTTCCCTGGTCGCCGCCTCGATCTCCAGCGCCCGGGCGAGGGTGCGCTCGGACGCCCGGGCGACCTCCACGACGTAGCCGATGGCGATGGAGGCGACCCAGACGAGCAGCACGTTGTGCAGGGTGTCCCGGCTCGGCTCGCCGCGTTCGACGATGTTGGCGACGGCGACCAGCGAGGAGGCGAAGCCGGCCCAGCGCCAGCCGCCCTTGAGGGCGAAGGCGAGGACCGCGCCGGCCGTCCAGATCGACGGCAGGGTGGGGCCGTCCACGCTCTGCGCCTGGGCGTCGGCCAGGGGCGTCAGCAGGATGCCGGTGAGCGCCACGGTGAGGTCGGCGATCAGGAAGGGGCGGGTGCAGCGGGCCGCGTTCTTCACCCGGGGCAGCGTGGCGAGGGTCCACAGGACCATCACGGCGAGGAATGCGGCCGCGATCTGGGGCCGTTCGAACTTCTCCCGGGTGAAGACGAACAGCAGCACCGCGTACACGGTCGTCAACAGCCGGTAGCCGATGAGCGCGCGCCACAGCGGCAGCTCCACCGACATCCTCACGACGCGCTCGCGCCCGGTCATCTCCCCCACCCCCAGGGCCCCTGCGACGGGACCCGCTACGCGGCCGGCCGCTGCGACTTCTGTGCCTTCTCCGCCTCGGCCCGGGCCGCCTTCTCGGCCTTCTCGGCCTCGGCGATGGCCCGCTTGGCGGCGGTGGCGTAGATGTCGACGTACTCCTGGCCGGAGAGCTTCATGATCTCGTACATGACCTCGTCCGTGACCGAACGCAGGATGAAGCGGTCGCCCTCCATGCCGTGGTAGCGGCTGAAGTCGAGGGGCGCGCCGATCCGGATGCCCGGACGCATCAGCTTCGGGACGACCTTGCCGGGCGGCTGGATCTTCTCCGTGTCGATCATGGCGACCGGGACGACCGGAGCCCCGGTGGCGAGCGCGACCCTGGCGAGACCGCCGGGCTTGCCGCGGTAGAGCCGCCCGTCGGGCGACCGGGTGCCCTCCGGGTAGATGCCGAAGAGACCGCCCGACTCGATGACCTGTATGCCCGCCCTGATCGCCGCCTCGCCGGCGCCGCGCGCGCCCGAGCGGTCCACGGGCAGCTGCCCGACGCCCTTGAAGAAGGCGGCGGTCAGCCTGCCCTTGACGCCGGGCGAGGTGAAGTACTCCGCCTTGGCGATGAAGGTGACCTTGCGGTCGAGGACCGCGGGCAGGAAGAAGGAGTCCGAGAACGAGAGGTGGTTGCTCGCGAGGATCGCCGGGCCCTCGGCCGGGATGTTCTCCAGGCCCTCCACCCAGGGCCGGAAGGCGAGCTTCAGGGAGCCCCCGATGGAGAACTTCATGGCGCCGTAGATCAACTCGAAATCCTCCTGTGTGTTCTCGAACAGACTTTATCCCGTGCCGGGGGCCGGTCCCCCGTTCCGGTGAACGCCCGGGCCGTGACGGCCCTGGTCGGTGTCCGCCCGGTCGCGTACCGTGAAGTACACCCTTCGGGCCGTCGGCCCAGCGCGTCCCCGTACGCTCCGCACACCTCACGCAACACCTCACGAACAGGAGACCCCGGTGCCGGTCCTTCCCGGAGCCGAGCCGTACCGCCATGACGGCGGCGAGGTCGGCGTCCTTCTCTGTCACGGATTCACCGGTTCCCCGCAGTCGCTGCGGCCCTGGGCCGAGTACCTGGCGGAGCGCGGCCTGTCGGTGTCGCTGCCGCTGCTGCCGGGCCACGGCACCCGCTGGCAGGACATGCAGGTGACCGGCTGGCAGGACTGGTACGCGGAGGTGGACCGCGAACTGAACGCCCTGCGCGACCGCTGCCGTGTGGTCTTCGTCTTCGGCCTCTCCATGGGCGGGGCGCTGACCCTGCGGCTGGCGGCCCGGCACGGGGACGCCGTGCGCGGCGTCGTCGTCGTCAATCCGGCGAACAGGGTGCACGGCGCGATGGCGTCGCTGCTGCCGGCCGTCCGCCATCTGGTGCCCTCCACCAAGGGGCTGACCAGCGACATCGCCAAGCCCGGCGTCGAGGAGGTCGGCTACGACCGGGTGCCGCTGCACGCGGCCCACTCGGTGCGGCAGTTCTTCCGCCTGGTGGACGGCGAGCTCCCCCAGGTGACCCAGCCGATGCTGCTGCTGCACAGCCCGCAGGACCACGTCGTCCCGCCCGCGGACTCCGCGCGGATCCTGCGCCGGGTGTCGTCCACGGATGTCACCGAGGTCCTCCTGGAACACAGCTACCACGTCGCGACGTTGGACAACGATGCGGAGCGGATCTTCGAGGAGAGTCACGCGTTCATCGGCCGGCTCGCTCCGGAGGCCGGGGCCGGCGGGTCCCGCGCGGCGGAGGCATGGGGAGGGAGTACGACCGGTGGCTGAACAGCACGACGCGGACCGTGAGCCGCAGCCGATCGACGAGGAGGCCGCCTGGGCCGCCATCGTCGCAGGGTACGGCGATGAGCCGGCCGACCCGCCGGGGGCGAAGCCGTTCAAGTCGGTGGAGGACCTCGCGCTGCTGGAGACGAGGACGAACGACGCACCGGATGCGTCCGACGCGCCCCGGGACACGGCGGCGGACGAGGACCCGGAGGAGAAGCCCGCGCTCGGCAGCTCGATCACCTTCGCGCCGGGCGTCGCGGGTCCCCGCGACTACCGGGTCGCGGAGGCCAAGGAGGAGGACTTCGACGAGTCGGACGAGGGCCACTTCGTCCCCCCCGAGCCCCCGCCGCTGCCGGAGGCCGACGTCACGGCGAAGTTCGCCTGGCTGGCGGTGATCGGCGGCCCGGTGCTGATGCTGCTCGCCGTGCTGCTGCGCTGGGACATGACGTGGTGGCTGACGACGGTGTGCGTCGGCGGCTTCCTGGGCGGCTTCGCGACGCTGGTCGCCCGGATGTCGCCCGACGACGACGATGACATGGACGACCCCGGGCGGGGCGCGGTGGTGTAGCGGGCGCCTGTCCCGCACGGGGCGGGCCGGGGACGTGGTCCCCGGCCCGCCCCTTGCGCGTCCCCGGGGGGCCATCCCTGCCGGTCGGCGCGGCGGGCGGGGCCGGTGCCCGGCGGGCGGGCGCGGGGCCGGTGCCCGGCGGGCGTCAGGAGGCCGGCACCCGCAGGGCCGCGAGGACCGGGAGGTGGTCGGAGGCGGCGCGCAGGTCCTCGGCGGTCAGACCCGGCAGCCCCCGCGGGACGCCGCAGCCGAGGACCTCCACGCCCTCCGTCGCGAACACGGCGTCGATCCGCTGCCGGGGGTCGGCGGGTGTCGACGTGTGCTCGTCGCCCCACGGGTTGACCGTCCAGCAGTCCTGGAGCGTGCCGGCGAGCATCCGGAAGCTGCGCCCCTCGGGGCGTTCGTTGATGTCCCCGGCGACGACCGCGTGCGGCACGTCCAGCGAGGCGAGGTGGTCCAGCAGCATCCGCGCCTGGTCGAAGCGCTCCGCGGACGTCAGGCTCAGGTGGCAGCTCACCACGCCGAGCCGTGCCCCGCCGAAGCGGACCACCGCCGTGGCGAGCCCGCGCCGGTGCTGCCCGCGGGTGAGCGGCAGCAGGATGTCCTCGGTGTGCTCCACGGTCGCCCGCAGCGAGCACAGCAGGAGCGGGCCGGCGGCGGTCGCCCCGCCGGAGAGCATCACCAGGTCGCTGGCGGCGGCGAGGCGGGCGGCGTGCTTGCGCCAGCGGAAGAAGCGCGGGGCCTCCTGGACGAGGACGAGGTCGGGCTCGCAGGCCCGGATGACCCGGACGAGGGCCTCCTCGTCGTCGCGCAGGGACCGGATGTTGTAGCCCAGTACCCGGATGACGGCCGAACCGTCTTCCTCCGTACGGGAGTTGGGCAGCGCGGGCAGCTCGTTCACGCTCATGGCCATGCGGATCAAGATACGACGGTGCCCGCCGCGATCCGGTGAGGACGCGGCGGGCACACGGCGGCGGGACTCAGCCCTGGCGGGCCAGGTCGGCGGCGCCCACAAGACCGGCCTTGCCGCCGAGTTGGGCGGCGAGCACCTGGGCGTGGGGCCGCCAGTGGCCGCCGATCAGCCAGCGGCGGAAGGACTTGCGGATCGGGTCGAGGACGAGGTCGCCCTCGTCGGAGACACCGCCGCCGACGATGAACGCCGACGGGTCGAAGAGGGACGCCAGGTCGGCGAGCCCCGCGCCGGCCCAGCGGGCCAGCTCCCGGAAGGAGTCGACGGCCACCGGGCAGCCCTGCCGGGCGGCCTCGCTGATGTGCTTGCCCTGGATCCCGTCGACGGTGCCGTCGCCGAGGCCGAGCAGCACGCCGGCGTTCTCGGGGGTGGCGTTGGCGCGCTGCTTGGCGTACCGGACCAGGGCCCGGCCGGAGGCGTACTGCTCCCAGCAGCCCTGGCTGCCGCAGCCGCACAGCAGCCCGTCGGGCACGACCCGGATGTGGCCGAACTCGGCCGCCACTCCGAAGCGTCCGCGGCGCAGCTTGTTGCCGATGATGATGCCGCCGCCGAGACCGGTGCCGATGGTGATGCAGATGACGTCGTCGTGCCCCTGCCCGGCACCGAACCGGTACTCGCCCCAGGCCGCCGCGTTCGCGTCGTTCTCGACCACGACGGGGAGGCCGACGCGCTGCTCGACCTTGTCCTTGAGCGGCTCGTGGCGCCAGTCGATGTTGGGCGCGAACAGGACCGTGGCGCGCTTGTCGTCGACGTATCCGGCCGCGCCGATGCCGACGGCCTCGATCTCGTGCCCCCCGCCGGCACCGGCGACGGCCGAGCAGATCGCGTCGACGATGCCCTCGGGAGTCGACGGCGTGGGCACGGTGTGCGTCTCGAGAATGGTGCCCTCTTCGTCGACCACGCCCGCCGCGATCTTCGTGCCGCCGATGTCGACGCCGATGGTGAGTCCCATGTGTCCCTCAGTATTCGGTCGAGCCCCGCTAGGGGCAACGGTACCCGAGGGCGGGGCCCGGCCGGTCAGTCCAGGTCGATGTGCTCGCTCGGACCCGGGCCTTCGTCGCGCGGGTCGTCGCGCTTCTCGGCGGGACGGCTCTGCTTGGTCCAGCGGCTCTCCTGGGCCTGCACCGCGGACCGGTAGGCGGCCAGCAGCTCGCCGCCGGCGGCCGCGAGATGGTCGAAGACCTGCGGGTTCCGCTCGATGACCGGCTCGACGGCGGCCTTGGCCTGGCTGACGAACTGGTGCACGGCGCTCTGCGCCGCCATGCCCGGCAGCGACGACTGGAAGGCGCTCACCTTGTCGGCGACGGCGCCCAGAAGCTTGCGGAGTTCCTCCGCCGCGGACTCGGGCGGCTGCCCGGCCTCGGCCCGCCGGCGGGCCTGCTCGGCCCTGAGGTCCTCCTCGCACGCCGTGGCCCACGCGTCGTCGTCGACGTCGGGACGCTCGGTGGCATCGCTCATGGCGTACTCCTGCGGCAGGCAGCGGGTTGCTTGCCTTCGACGGTACCCGAACGGCCCCGCCGGCTTCAGCGTGTCCGCGGCCAGAGGCCGGGGTCCGGCGTGAACCGCACGCTCAGCGTCCCGTCGGCCAGCCCCGCGCCGGCCACCGTGCAGCGGCGCAGCACCGGCGGCAGCGGCAGGATCCTGCGGAACGGACCGGCGGTGACGAGGAGTTCGTCCCCGCGGCGTACGAGGGACAGCTCCTCCTTGACGGCGCCCGGCAGCGGCAGGCGCCAGACGAGCGTGCCGCCGTCGCCGTGCACGGGCTCGGGAAGGCCCTCGCGGGCGCCCGCCGCGGTGGGCGGGGCGAGGACGGGGAGGGCGGCCAGCCGGCCGAGGTCGCCGAGACCGCGCGGGTCCCGCCCCAGGTGCGGCAGGGCGCCGACGGCGGCCGCCGGGGGCCAGGCGCCGTGCCACTCCTTCAGGCACCGGGCCTGCTGCGCGGCGAGGGAGGCCACCCAGGGGTCCGGGGAGTCGGCCGGCACCATGCGGTTGGCGACCACGGCGTGCACGGCGTGGCCGAAGAGGCCGAGGCCGGGCCGCACGGCGCGCAGCCGCTCCGCGGCGGCCGGGCCCGGCTCGGCGACGACGGTGAGGCGGGTGCCCGGGGACTCGACGGCCGCCTGGACGTCCGCGAGCGCGGTGTCCCAGCGTCCGGCCGTCTCGTAGAGCCACTGGGCGGGCATCGGGACGCCGGCGAGCTGGGCGAGCACGGGCCGCAGCGCGCGGGCGGCCTGCCGTTCGGGCGGCAGCAGCCGGCGCAGATAGCGGCGGAGCCGCTCGGGCAGGGCGAGCAGCGCCACGGTCTCGTCGAGCGGGGGCAGGTCGGCGACGAGGACGTCCCAGCCGCCGTGGGAGGCGTTCGCCAGCGCGCGCAGCAGCGCGAACTCACCGCTGCCGGGCAGCTCGGTCAGCTCCTCGTCCTCGAACGGGGTGGCTCCGAGCAGGTCGAGGGCGGCCGAGACGCGGTCCTGGAGGTCGAGGAACTCGGCGCGGAAGTCGCCCGCGGTGTCGATGCGGGCCGCCCACAGGCCGTCCGCGACGGGGTCGGGCCGTTCGGGCGGGCCGTCGACGGGGACGCCGAGGACGGTGAGGGCCTGCGCGGAGAGCAGCAGGGTGCGGTGGCCCGCCGAGGCGGCGGCGAGTGCCGTGGCCGCCGCGACGGTCGTGCGGCCCGCGCCGCCGAGGCCGGTGACCAGGACCCGTTGCATCAGGCGGCGGCGCCGCTCTCGACGCGCTTCTTCAGACCGGCGAGGGCACGGTCGATGATGACCTTCTCCGCCTTGCGCTTGATCATGCCGAGCATCGGGATCTTGACGTCGACGGTCAGCTGGTAGGTGACCTCGGTGCGGTCGCCGCCGCCGACGGGCGCAAGGCGGTAGGAGCCGTCGATGGCCCGGAGCATCTGGGACTTCACGAGCGTCCAGCTGACCTCGTTCTCGCCGTGCCAGGTGTAGGCGAGGGTGTGGTCGTCCTTGATCGCACCCGCGTCGAGGACGAGGCGGACCTGCTCGGCACGGCCCTGGGCGTCGGTGGCGAGCACCTCGGCCTCCTTCACCTCGCCCGTCCACTCCGGGTAGCGCGCGAAGTCGGAGATCACGCCCATGACGTCGGCCGGCGCCGCATCGATCGTGATGCTCGAGCTGGTGTGTTCCGCCATCGCTGCGGCTCCTCAACAGTGCAAGGTGATGACCGGGGTCGTGTGGTGGTGTGCAGGCTATCGCGCCATTGTGACCCGCAGTCGCGGCGCCCTCACCAGCTGAGGGTCCAGGGCTTCCCGGTGGACGCGAAGTGCCCCACGTTCACGCACTCGGTGGCGCCGATCCGCATGCGCCGCGCCAGGGGCTGGTGCACGTGCCCGAAGAGGGCGTAGCGCGGCCGGGTGCGCCGGATCGCGTCGAGCAGGGCGCGGCTGCCGCGCTCGAAGCGGCGGGCCACCGTGTCGTAGGCGAGGTCGGGAACGTCGGGCGGGATGTGCGAGCAGAGGACGTCGACCTCGCCGAGCGCCTCGACCTTGGCCGCGTACTCCTCGTCGGAGATCTCGTACGGGGTCCGCATGGGGGTGCGCAGGCCGCCGCCGACGAAGCCGAAGACCCGGCCGCCGATCTCCACCCGTTCCCCGTCGAGGACGGTGGTGCCGGGCAGGGCGAACTCGGGCCACAGGGTCGGGATGTCGACATTGCCGTAGGTCGCGTACGTCGGGGCGGGGAACGCGGCGAACATCTCGGCGTACTGCCGCCGCACCGCCGAGGCGACGGCCGTCTCGCGGTCGACCTCCAGCTCGGCCCAGAGACGGCGGGCCAGGTCGCGGGCCTCGTCGAAACGGCGGGCGGTGCGCAGCTCCACGATCAGATCGGCGTTGGCGACGCCGAAGAGCTCGGGGAAGATGCCGCGCGAGTGGTCGGCGTAGTCGAGGAAGAGCACGAGGTCGCCGAGGCAGATCAGGGCGTCCGCGCCGTCGCCCGCGGTGGCGAGATCCTTCGCATTGCCGTGCACGTCGCTGACCACATTGACTCGCATGCCTGCCATGGCGAGCACCCTACGACCCGTCCGCAGCGCCTGGACAGAGGGGCTCCACCTGCGGTTACTCGCGCGACATCTGGGGGTGGAATACTTCCCCCGACGTCCAGCCGCAGCCGTGTGACGCAGGGAACATTGGCCGGGACCCCCTACCGGGAACCGACTACTGATGGGTAACGTCCGGGAAGTCCAGTCGTGCTCATCCCCACCGAGCACCTGCCCGACGTGGACCGCAGCCGGTGCATCACACAGAGCCGTGGCGCCGGAGCCCGATGAGGAGCAGCAGTCTTGCGCGAGTTCAGCCTTCCGGCCCTGTACGAGGTCCCGACGGACGGCAACCTGACGGATCTCATCCGCCGCAATGCCGCTCAGCATCCAGATGTGGCCGTCATGAGCCGCAAGGTCGCCGGCGCCTGGACCGACGTCACCGCCGTGCAGTTCCTCGCCGAGGTGCGGGCCGCCGCCAAGGGGCTCATCGCCTCCGGCATCCGGCCCGGCGACCGGGTCGGCCTGATGTCGCGCACCCGCTACGAGTGGGTGCAGCTCGACTTCGCGATCTGGAGCGCGGGCGCGGTCACCGTCCCCGTCTACGAGACCAGCTCCGCCGAGCAGGTCCAGTGGATCCTCGGCAACTCCGGCGCCGTCGCGGCCATCGTCGAGAGCGAGGCGCACGCCGCCGCCGTGGAGTCGGTGCGCGGCTCCCTGCCGGACCTGCGCCACGTCTGGCAGCTCGACGAGGGCGCCGTCGCGGAGCTGGAGGCGGCGGGCGCCGACATCACCGAGGAGGTCGTCGACGAGCGCAGCTCGGCCGCCAAGGCGGACGACCCGGCGACCATCGTCTACACCTCCGGCACCACCGGCCGGCCCAAGGGCTGTGTGCTCACCCACCGGGCGTTCTTCGCCGAGTGCGGCAACGTGGTGGAGCGCCTGAAGCCGCTCTTCCGCACCGGCGAGTGCTCGGTCCTGCTCTTCCTGCCCACCGCGCACGTCTTCGGCCGCCTGGTCGAGGTCGCCTCGGTGATGGCGCCCATCAAGCTGGGCTGCGTACCGGACATCAAGAACCTCACGGACGAGCTGGCCTCCTTCCGGCCGACCCTGATCCTCGGCGTGCCGCGGGTCTTCGAGAAGGTCTACAACTCGGCGCGCGCCAAGGCCCGTGCCGACGGCAAGGGCAAGATCTTCGACAAGGCCGCGCACACCGCGATCGCCTACAGCCAGGCCCTCGCCACGCCGTCCGGCCCCTCGATCGGCCTGCGGCTGAAGCACAAGGTCTTCGACAAGCTGGTCTTCGGCAAGCTGCGCGCGGTGCTCGGCGGGCGCGGCGAGTACGCGATCTCCGGCGGAGCCCCGCTCGGCGAGCGGCTCGGCCACTTCTTCCGCGGCATCGGCTTCACCGTGCTGGAGGGCTACGGCCTCACCGAGTCCTGCGCGGCCACCGCCTTCAACCCGTGGGACCGGCAGAAGATCGGCACCGTCGGCCAGCCGCTGCCCGGCTCGGTCGTGCGCATCGCCGACGACGGCGAGGTCCTGCTGCACGGCGAGCACATCTTCTCGGGCTACTGGGGCAACGAGGCCGCGACGGCGGAGGCGCTGGCCGACGGCTGGTTCCACACGGGCGACATCGGCACCCTCGACGAGGACGGCTACCTCGCCATCACCGGCCGCAAGAAGGAGATCCTCGTGACCGCCGGCGGCAAGAACGTCGCCCCCGCGGTCATCGAGGACCGCATCCGGGCGCACGCCCTGGTCGCGGAGTGCATGGTCGTCGGCGACGGCCGCCCCTTCGTGGGCGCGCTGGTCACCGTCGACGAGGACTTCCTCGTCCGCTGGGCGGCCGACCACGGCAAGCCCGCCGGCTCCACGGCGGCGGCCCTGCGGGAGGACCCGCAGCTGCTGGCCGAGATCCAGAAGGCCGTCGACGACGGCAACGCGGCGGTCTCCAAGGCGGAGTCCGTCCGCAAGTTCCGCATCCTCGCGACCCAGTTCACGGAGGAGGCGGGGCACATCACGCCGTCGCTGAAACTGAAGCGGAACGTGGTGGCGAAGGACTTCGCGGACGAGATCGAGTCCCTGTACCGCGGCTGACCCCCTCCGGGGGCCGTCACCGGGCTCCGAAGGGGGCGCTCGGGACGGGCTCTCGGTGCCGCCGGCGTCGGGGGCGACGTCCCGGCTCGCGCCGGCGTGTGAGGCGCGGGGCGACGTCCCGGCCTCGCCCCTGCCTGCGGCGACGTGCCGGCCCGGGCGACGTGCCGGCCCCGCCGGCGTGCGGGGCCCGGGGGGCGCCGGGGCAGCGTCCCCGCGGAGGCGCCGCGCCCGCGAGAGCTCCTCGGCCCGGGGCGGGGGGCGCCTGCGGCGGGCCTCACCCCACCCCGCCCCTTCCCGAAACCGGGCTCCGCCCGGACCCGTACCGCGCTTCGCGCGGTGTCCTCAAACGCCGGACGGGCTGACAGAGCTGCCCCGCCGACGATTGACGCGCAGGGACACCGAGGCAGCGCCCCGAAGGCCGCCAGCGCCCCCAGCACCCGGGGCCGCC
>NZ_RDBP01000037.1:154026-187848 GCF_008042045.1 Streptomyces sp. T39 | reverse complement strand
GTGCTGCACGCGCCGAAGCCGGGCGCGAACGTGCGCTACGAGTCGATCAACAACATGCCCTTCCAGTTCGGTGTGCGTATCTGACGGATCGTTCGGTGACGGGTGGGGGAGGCTCCCACACCCGTCCGAACGGGGGAATTCCGTCACATCCCGCAGAGGCGCCCCACCCGCGAGAGCGCCTCGCCCCGGGGCCGCACAGGGCGGCCCCTCCCGCGAGAGCGCCGGGTCAGAGAAGCTCGCGCAGCTTCTCCGCGAGGAGGTCCCAGCGCCAGCGTTCCTCGACCCAGGCGCGGCCCCGTGCGCCCATGCGGCGGCGCAGGTCCGGGTCCCGCAGGAGGGTCACGATGCGGTCGGCGCAGTCGGCGGGCTCGCCGCCGCGGACGACCCAGCCCGTCTCGCCGTCGAGCACGGCGTCCGGCGCACCGCCGGAGTCGCCCGCGACGACCGGGAGGCCGGTCGCGGAGGCCTCCAGGTAGACGATGCCGAGGCCCTCGACGTCGAGCCCGCCCCGCCGCGTCCGGCACGGCATCGCGAACACGTCGCCGGCGCCGTAGTGCGCGGGCAGCTCCGACCAGGGCACCGCCCCGGTGAAGCGCACCGAGTCCGCCACGCCCGTCCGGGCCGCGAGGGCGTGCAGGTCCTTCTCGTACGGGCCGCCCCCCACGACGAGCAGGACGGCGTCCGGCACCTCCGCCAGGATCGCGGGCATCGCCTCGATCAGCGTGTCCTGGCCCTTGCGCGGCACCAGACGTGACACGCACACGACCACGGGGCGGTCGCTGAGCCCGAGGCGCGCCCGGACCCGGTCGCCGCCCGATCCGGGGTGGAAGGTCTTCTCGTCGACGCCCGGCGGCAGCTGCACCATGCGGGCCGCGGCCTCGGGGGTCAGCGCGCGGGCGATCCTGGAGCGGGTGTACTCGCCCAGATAGGTGATGGTGTCCGTGCCCTCGCCGATCCTGCGCAGCAGCTGCCGGGAGGCGGGCAGCTGGGCCCAGCCGGCCTCGTGGCCGTGGGTCGTGGCGACGATGCGGCGGGCGCCCGCGCCGCGCAGGGCGGGCGCCATCAGCCCGAGCGGCGCGGCCGCCCCGAACCACACCGACTCGCAGCCGTGCTCGCGCAGCAGGCCCACGGCCCGCCGGGTGACCCTCGGGGTCGGGAGCAGCATCGTGGTGCGGTCGCGCACGACGGTGAACGGCTGCTCGGCGTCGAAGGCCGCCGTCGCCTCCTCGCCCTCGCGCCCGCGCTTCCAGGTGGAGGCGTAGACGACGAGCCGGCCGGGGTCGAGCCGCAGCGCCATGTTGTGCAGGAAGGCCTGGATGCCGCCCGGCCTGGGCGGGAAGTCGTTCGTCACGATCAGCGTCTTGTGCATCGCCGCCGACAGTACCGAATGCGCCTTACCGGGCCCGCGGGGCCCCGCCCGGCATGATGGGCAGCCTCGGCGGCGGAGACGGAGGGCACCAGATGGCGAAGGCGCCCCGGCGCACGGCCCTCCCCCTGGCGGTGTGGGCGCTGACCCGGACGGCACTGCTGCTGTTCGTCCTGGGCGCGCTCACCTTCCCGGGCCCGGACGTCACCACGGACGTGTCGGTGATCTACCGGGGCTGGTACGAGGTGCTGCGCACCGGCTCCTTCCCGCTGGACGACGTCACCTGGCAGTACCCGCCGGCCGCGGCGCTCGCGATCCTCTCCCCCGGGCTGCTGCCGTGGCTGCCCTACGACACGGCCTTCTTCGTCCTGGTGCTCCTGTGCGACCTGCTGGTCCTGCTGATGCTGCGGGCGGCCCAGCGGCCGGGGGCCGCGCCCCGGGCGGTGTGGACGTGGGTGGCCGGGGTGCCGCTGCTGGGGCCGACGGTCTACGCCCGGTACGACCTGATGGTCACGGCGGTCGCCGTGGCCGCCCTGCTCGCGGGCGCCCGGCGGCCCCGGGTGCTGGGGGCGCTGGCGGCCTTCGGGGCGCTGCTGAAGGTGTGGCCGGTGCTGCTGCTGGTGGGGGTGGAGCGCGGCCGGGCGGCCCGCCGGGCGTGGGGGACGGCGGCGGTGACGGCGGCGGCCCTGACGCTCGCCTTCGCCGCGTCGATGCCGGGCGCGACGGCGTTCCTCGGCTTCCAGCGCGACCGGGGCACGGAGGTCGAGTCGCTGGGGGCGCTGGTGTTCCATGTGGCCCGGCATCTCGGGTGGCGGGGCGAGGTGCTGCTGAACTACGGGTCGGTCGAGTTCATGGGCCCGTACGTGGGGCTCGTGAGCGCCCTCGCGCTCGCGCTCAGCGC
The DNA here is from genome assembly GCF_008042045.1 of Streptomyces sp. T39. GTDB lineage: Bacteria > Actinomycetota > Actinomycetes > Streptomycetales > Streptomycetaceae > Streptomyces. Next base: position 185,581 of record NZ_RDBP01000037.1, on the reverse strand, counting down.
GGCCGCGGTCGTCTGGCTGGTGGTGTGGCGGCTGCGGGCGCGCACCTGGGGGCCCGCCACGCCGGCGGACGCGGCGTTCACCGCGGTGCTGCTGTTCACGGTCACCAGCCGGGTGATCAGCCCGCAGTACCTGGTGTGGCTGGTGGGGCTGGCCGCCGTGTGCCTGGTGCGGCCGGAGACCCGGATGGGGCGTCCGGCGGCCCTGGTGCTCGCGGCCACCGCCGTGACCGTGCTGGAGTTCCCGGTCTGGTTCGGCCATGTGGTGGCGAGCGACGCGCTCGGGATCGGGCTGCTCGTGGCGCGCAACGGATTGCTGGTGGCCGCGGCCGTGGCCGCCGGGCGGCGGCTGTGGCAGGGGCCGGCGGCGGCGCCGGGCGGGGTCAGCCCAGCCGCTCGCGCAGATGGTCGCGCCACTGCGCGGTGAAGTCCTCGACCGTGACGCCCAGCTCACGGGCCAGGGCGTGCTCGACGGCGCCGTCGCGGTGCTCCGCCTCGCCGACCGTCCGGTAGAAGGCGGTGAGGCGCTCCTCGCCCCAGCGCTCGGCGATCAGCTCGCAGGCCAGCCAGCCGCCCTCGTAGGCCCGTGCCAGCGCGCCGGCGTCCCCGCCGAAGGAGAACGCCTCGTCCTCGGGCAGCGAGGCCGGCACGTCGCCGCCCCGGACCGCGTCGCGCAGCTCGGGTGCGCTCTCCTCGGCGGTGCGGCCGCTGTCCCGGTAGGCGACCCAGTCGGCGAAGCCCTCGGAGAGCCACATGGGTGTGGCGGCGGAGGTGTGGGCCCGGGTCGCGACGTGGACGGTCTCGTGGGTGAGCACGACGTCCTGGCCGAAGGCGCCGAGGAGTCCGTACGCCTCGGGGTTGACGACCACCCGGTCGGCGGGCGCGTCCGGGCCGCCGCCGCTCTCGCCCGTGGTCACGGCGGCGATGCCCCGGTAGCCGGCCGCGGGGGCGCCCAGCAGCCTGCCCATGTCCTCCAGGGACGGCGGCACGAGCACGACCACCCGGCCGGCCCACTTCTCGGGCCAGGCGTCCGTGACCGCCGGCACCGCGAGGTCGGCCGCGGCGGCGAGGTCGCGCAGCCGCTTCCCGTCCTGTCCGACGCCGAGCACCAGGCTGTGGCTGCCGCGGACGGCCTCCACGTCGCCCTGCTGCCACAGCTGCTGCGGGGCCCCGCTGCCGGGGCGGTCGGCCGTGATGTACCAGCGGCCGTCGCGCTCGGCCAACTCCACGATGCGGGAGGCGACGACGGGAGCCGCGTCGTAGCCGTCGATGCGGTAGCGCAGCCGGGTGTCGGCGACGGCCCGGCCGTCCTGGTGCCGCACGCCCTCGACGGTGTACTCCCAGGTGCCCACCGGCACGTCGCGGAGGTTGTCGAACTCCGTGCCCTGGGCCTCGCGCAGGGCGGTGGCCGCGGGGTCGACGGCGTCGAGCCACGCGTCCCGGTCGTGGCGGACGACGGCGTCCGCGCGGGCGTCCAGGGTGCGCCGGACGGCCTCGGCGGTCGGGTCCACGGGAGCGGTCCGGGAGGTGCACGCGGGCACCAGCAGCAGCGCGGTGAGGCCGAACCCCGCCGTACGCCGTGCCACCGCGCGCGCTGTGCGCCTCCGACCTGCCACGCTGCCGATCGTACGTAACCCGGCGGCGAGGGGGCGGGCCGAACGGTCGCTCCCGGCCCTCCGGGCACCCGGCGGGGGGCCGCGCGGCCCCGGGGCGGGAACGGCCCGCGGGGGCGGTCAGACGCGGGTGACGGCGTGGATCGGCATCATCCCGACGGGGTCGTAGCGCACCGCGGCACCCGGGTAGGGCGCATGGACGACCTGGCCGTTGCCCATGTACATCCCGACGTGGCTGGCGTCGCCGCGGTAGGTGACGATGTCACCCGGCCGCGCCTCGGAGAGCGGGATGCGGCGGCCCGCGTTCGCCTGGGCCTGGGAGGTGCGCGGCAGGCCCACCCCCGCCTGGGCGTAGGACCACTGCACCAGGCCGGAACAGTCGAATCCCGAGGGCCCGTTGGCACCCCACACGTACGGGCGGCCCACCGCGCCGCGGGCGGCGAGGGCTGCGGCCGAGGCGTACCGGGAGCTCGCCGTGAGGCCGTCCAGGCCGGGCAGGGCTCCGTCGCGGCCGCTGCGCGAGGCGCGGTCGAAGGCGGCCCGTTCGGCGTCCGGCAGGCTGTTCAGCAGACGGCGGGCCTCGGAGAGCTTGCGTTCGACGGCGCGCTTGTGGCGGGCGACCTCGGCGCGGCTGCGTTCCAGCTCGGTGAGGTCGCGGGCGGCCTCGGCGCGCTCCTGGCCGAGGTCGCGCTGCTCGTGCCGGAGTTCGCGCAGGGTGTGGGCCTGGCGGTCGCCGAGGCGGTCGAGGACGGACGCCCGTTCCAGGTAGGTGTCGGGGTCGGAGGAGAGGAGGAGTTCGAGCGCGGGGTCGACACCGCCGGACCGGTACTGGGCGCCGGCGACCGTGCCGAGCGCCTCCCGCATCCGGTTGATGCGCTCCTGGCCGCGGGCGACGCTGTCCTGTGCGTGCGCCACCCGTTCGCGCAGCCGGCCGGCGTCCTCACGGGCCTTGTTGAAGCGTTCGGTGGCCTGCTCCGCCTGCTGGTGGAGCAGGTCGACCCGGGCGCGGGCGGTCTGGGCGGGCTCGCGGGGCTCGGCCCCCGCCGGGGTGGCGCCGAGGCCGACGGCCGCCGTGGCCGCCGCGGCGGCGGAGAGCACGGTGCTCCGGGCACTCGATCGGAGACCGGTCTGTGAGGGTCGGCGGTGGGACACCACGTGCCGCGCTCCCTTCCGCACACGTCGCTGAACGCGAAGGACTGGGGATGTTGCGCGGCAGACAGTAGCCGTGCGATCACGCGGCGGCCAACGACCGCGGCGGGCACGCACAGTGACGCCCCGCCGGAACCACAGGTCACCGGCGGGGCGCGACGTCAGCGGGATGTGACGGAATTCCCCCGTTCGGACGGGTGTGGGAGCCTCCCCCACCCGTCACCGAACGATCCGTCAGATACGCACACCGAACTGGAAGGGCATGTTGTTGATCGACTCGTAGCGCACGTTCGCGCCCGGCTTCGGCGCGTGCAGCACCTGGCCGTTGCCGGCGTAGAAGCCGACGTGGTGCAGGTCGCCGTAGAAGATGACGAGGTCGCCCTGCTGGAGCTGGCTCTGGGAGTAGATGCGGGTGCCGGCGTTCGCCTGCGCCTGGGAGGTGCGCGGGATGGAGACGTTGGCCTGCGCGTAGGCCCAGGAGGTGAGGCCGGAGCAGTCGAAGGAGCTCGGGCCGGAGGCGCCGTACACGTACGGGCTGCCGATCTTCGACTGGGCGGCGGCGAACGCGGCGGCGGCACGCTGCGACGCGGGCACGGAGTTGCCGAGGTCGGCGCGGGAGCTGGCGCGGTTGGCGCGGGTGTCGTCGGCGGCGAGCGCGGCACGCTCGGCGGCGGTGAGGGAGTTGAGCAGCTTCTGCGCGGCGGCGAGCTTGCCCTGGACTTCCTTCTTCTTCTTGCCGAGTTCCTCGCGGGTGTCGGCGAGGTCCTTCAGCTTGCCCTGGGCCTCCTGGCGCTGCTGCGCGAGGGTGCGCTGCTTGGCCTGGATGTCCTGGATGGCGTCGGTCTGCTTGGCCCCGAGCTGGTCGAGGGCGGAGGCCTTGTCCAGGTAGGTGTCCGGGTCACCGGAGAGGAAGAGCTGGAGCGAGGGGTCGATGCCACCCGAGCGGTACTGCGCGCTGGCGACCGAACCGAGGCTGTTGCGCAGGGTGTTGAGCTCGTCCTGACCGCGCGCGACCCGGTCCTGGAGCGCGTCGATCTCCTCGTTGAGCTTCTCCTGCTTCTCCTTGGCCCCGTTGTACTTCTCGGTGGCCTGCTCCGCCTCTTCGTAGAGCTTGTCGACCTTCTCCTTGACCTCGCTCTTGCTCGGCTTCGGGTCGGCCTGGGCGGTCTGGGCGGAGAGCGCGACGGCGGCTGCGGCGGTCGCGGTGAGCACGGTCACGCGGGTGCGGCTCGGCTGCTTGGGACGACGGTGGGACGCCACGAAGGCGAGCTCCTTCTTCCTCGAGCCGCCTACCGGGCTGTGGGGGGTTCGAGACCCCGGCGTCCGCACGTCGGGTCCCTGGGGGAAATAGGGTCGAACTGTACGAACTCGGCGGTTCCTTCGCTGCCACCCCGGGTGGGTGATCAACCGCGCGAAGGTTCGAAGGCCGACCCTAGTGACCTTCTTGTGATCAGTTCAAATCCTCATCGGAAAATTCTCGGCCCGCGCGGGCATTCTTTACTCACATCACACGCGCAGTAGTGGCCACTTGACACACCGTCCCGCACCCTCGACCCCCAATACGGGCATTGGGTACGGACGTTACGAGACGCGCGAAAGCCGCTTGAGGAGCATCGCGGACGCAACCGGACGCGCCCCCGCCTTGGCCACCCCGTCGGCCACCTCGCGGTCGGTCGAGACGACCACCACGGGCCTGCCGGGCGGCTCGGCGCGCACCAGCTGGCGGATCAGCTCGTCGGCCGTGACCCCGGCCTTGGAGAACAGCACCCGCACACCGCGCGGCGGCGCCAGCAGCACCGGAGCCGCCAGCTCGGCGCCGTCGAAGACACAGGTGACCTCGGCACCGGTCTGCGCGGCCAGCACCGACAGACCGCCGAGCAGCCGCAGCCGCTGCTTCTCCAGCGGCATGGTCGGATAGCCGGTCTTGGTGACGTTGTAGCCGTCGACCACCAGATGGGCCTGGGGCAGCGCGAGCAGCTGGTCGAGCAGGGCCGGGTCGGTCTCCGACAGCGCCCTGTTCGCGATGTCCTTGGGCGACATGCGGCCGGGCTCGACGGCGTCGACCGTGTCGGCCGGATGCATCCCGGCGGGCGGCAGCGCCAGTTCGCGGCGCAGGCCCTGCGCGGCGTCCAGCACGGTGTCCAGCAGCAGTCTCAGCCGCATGTCCTCGACGGAGCGGCCCTCGCGCGCCGCACGGCGTCCGGCCTCCACGGCGGCCTCCGCCTCGCCGAGACGGGCCTTCAGCCGTCTGCTCTCGCTCTCGGCCGCCGACACCTGGGCCGCCGCCTGCGCCCGCACCGACTCCATCTCGCCCGTGCTGCGGCGCAGAGCCGCCTCGCCGCGCTTGAGGTCGGCCTGGGCGCTGCGGAGCTTGCGGGCGAGCGACTCGCTCTCCCTGCGGGCGGCCTCCAGCTCGGCGCGCAGGCGGTCGGTCTCCGACTTGATCTGGGTGCGGGCCTCGGCCAGTTCCTCGCGCAGCCGCTCCAGCTCGCGCCGGCCCTCCTCGTCGGCGCGCTCGGCGTCGGCCCGCTGGACCTCCTCGCCCGCGGCGGCGACGAGTTTCACCCATCCTGAGGGTCTGAGCACATAGGCCGCGGCGGCCACGTCCACCGGGTCGGCGGCCGCGGGCGGCGCCCCGGACTCCAGGGCGCGCGCGAGTTCCGGCTGGCCCTTGCCGAGCCGCTCGCCGATCCGCTGGCGGAAGACGGGGTCGCTGTCGAGCGCCGCGGCCATGGCGTTCCCGGCGAACTTGGCGCGCCGGCTCGGGGTGAAACGGGCGTACTGCCGCAGCTGGGGGGGCAGTTCGGTGACGGTCAGACCGCCGAAGGCGTCCGAGACCAGCGCGACGACACGGCGCCTGACGCCTTCGGGCAGGGGTCGGTCGAGCGCCTCGGCGGCGTCACCGGCCGCACCGGCCGGCTCCGCGCCACTCGCGGGCTGCTCCACGATCCGTCACCCCTGCCACCCGTGCGGGGCCGCCCCTCTCAGGAAGCGGCGCCCGGCCTGTCCACCAGTTCGATCTGGTCCACCGCGTTGCACCAGCGGCAGCGGACCGACTCGATGGTCTCACTGACGACGTCACGCTCCTCGACGGTCGGCTCGCCCGCGAGGTCCAGATGGACGTACTCGACGACCTTGGACGACCGCGTGACGTCGAAGCGCGTGAGGTTGCCGCAGAGCGTGCAGCGCCACCTGGTGTCGGCTGTCGGCGAGGGAACCGTCGTCATCGTGCCGTCCTTTTCGTCGTACGGATCCGGGTACCCGCGGTGCGCCGTCGAACTGCGGATGTACTGCCTGCAACCCTACGGCCTCACGGGTACGCGCGGTCACGGCGAGGCACTCTGTACCGTTCGGTCCCGCTACGCCATGCTCTGTCCATGATCAGTCGGTGGGTCTCGGCGGAGGCGGCGCGCGGCGCGCTCCGGTCGGCGGTGAGGGGGCCGGCGGTGACGTACGGGCTGATCGCCCTGTGCTGCGCGGTCTTCGCCGTCAGTCCCGTCTCGGGTCTGAACCCGGCCTACGGCATCGGCGACGAGGTGCTGGCCGCGCAGGCCGGGTACTTCGAGCGCTGGGGAGTGATCCCCGTCGAACTGATGTCCGCCGACCCCCGCGCCCTGCTCACCCCCTTCACCGCGCTGTTCATCCACGGCAGTTGGCTCCATCTGCTCGGCAACATGCTCTTCCTCTACGTCTTCGGCGCGATGACGGAGGAACGGATGGGACGGGTGGGCTTCGCCCTCTTCTATCTGGTCACCGGCTATGTGGCGCTGCTGGCGTTCGCCGTGGCCAACGCGGAGTCCGCCCAGACGCTGGTGGGCGCCTCCGGGGCGATCTCGGCGGTGCTCGGCGCGTTCCTCTTCCTCTTCCCCCGGGCCAGGGTCACCAGCCTCTTCCCCTTCCTCCTCTTCCTGCCGCTGCGCTTCCCCGCCTGGGCGGTACTGGTCTTCTGGTTCGCCCTCCAGTGGGTGGCGGCCCAGAACGCGGGAAGCGGCCCCGGAGTGGCGTACCTGGCGCACCTGGCCGGATTCTCCGCGGGCTTCCTGTGGGCGTGGGCCCGTTTCCGGCGTCCCCCGGCCACCGCTTCCCCCGGCCGGAGCCGGCCGGCCGACGAGTAGGCTGGCCCCGTCTGCAGCACCCCCTCTGCAGCGGCCACCGAGGGAGAAGGACAGCCGTGATCACCGCGATCGTGCTCATCAAGACCAGCGTGGACCGCATCCCCGAGATCGCCGAGTCGATCGCGGCGCTGGACAGCGTCAGCGAGGTCTTCTCCGTCACCGGGACCTACGACCTGATCGCCATGGTCCGGGTGGCCAGGCACGACGACCTGGCGGACGTGATCCCCGGCCGGATCAGCAAGATCCCGGGCGTGGAGGGGACGGACACCCACGTGGCGTTCCGCACGTACTCCCAGCACGATCTGGAGGCGGCGTTCGCCATCGGCCTGGACGCCTAGGCACCCCCCGGCGCCGCCCGCCCCGCCCCGCACATGAAGGAATCCTCATCCCCGCCTCATCCGGCGTTTCCCGGCGCGGCGCAGGATGACGGGCATGGCCTTCACCCACCGCATGGCGACACTCGCCGCAGTCGTCGCCATCCCGCTCGGCATCGCCGCGACCAGCTACGCCCTGACCGACGCGCCGGGGGCCCCGGAGGTGCCGCCCGCGGTCGAGCTGGACGCGACCCCTCGCCCGGCGCCACCGCCCTCGGGGACACCCTCGGGCACGCCGTCGACGGACCCCTCCGGCGTCCCGACGGCCCCCGCGCCCTCCGGGGACGCGGTCGTCCCCGGCCCGGCGGCGACCGACGACGACACCAACGACGGCAACGACGGCAACGACGACGCCGACGACTCCGGTGACGAGAACTGACCGCCGGATATCCGCACGGGTCCGCATCCTGCTCTGGCTCCTGCTGGTCATGACCGTGGCGCTCGCCGCCGTCGCCATGACCACCAGGTCGCTCCTGCTGCGCGACATCGACCACCGGATCAACCAGCTGCTCACCCAAGAGACGCAGGAGTTCGCGAACTTCGTGCCGCAGGGTGTCGACCCGGACACCGGCCGCACCTTCACCGACCCGGACAAGCTCCTGCGGGTCTTCCTCCAGCGCCAGTACTCCGACCCCGACGAGGAACTGCTCGGCCTGACCCGCGCCCCCGGGCAGCGCGTCCATGTGATCCGGCAGTCCCGGGAGATCCGCCCCGACATCGCGCTCCACCCGGACCGGGCCTCGCTCACCGCGATCCTCGACGCGGAGGGCTCCGGCGGGGTGCTCAGCCGCCCCCGGGGCGAGGTGCGCTGGGCGAAGGTGCCGATCCGGACGGCGGTCCCCGGCGGCGAGGCCGCCTTCGTCGTCGCCTTCCACTCCGACCGCGAGCGGGCCCTCGCCGACGAGGCGTTCCGCACCCTGCTCGCCATCTCCGGGGTCGCCCTGATCACCACGACCGGCATCGGCTGGGCGGTGGCGGGCCGCATCCTGGCACCCGTGCGGGTGGTGCGGGCCACCGCGGAGAAACTCACCGAGCAGGACCTGACCCGGCGCATACCCGTGCAGGGCCGCGACGACATCGCCGCCCTCGCCGAGACCTTCAACGCCATGCTGGACCGGCTGGAGCGCGCGTTCGCCGGACAGCGCCAGTTCGTGGACGACGCGGGGCACGAACTGCGCACCCCGATCACCATCGTGCGCGGCCATCTGGAGCTGATGGGCGACGACCCGGCGGAGCAGCGCGAGACGGTCCGGCTGGTCACCGACGAGCTGGACCGGATGAGCCGGATCGTCGAGGACCTGCTGCTGCTGGCGAAGGCCGAGCGGCCGGACTTCGTCCGCCCCGAGCCGGTCCAGCTCGGCGAGCTGACCGCCGACGTCTTCGTCAAGGCCCGTGCCCTCGGCGAGCGCGACTGGGTGCTCGACCGGGTCGCCGACCGGGAGGTCCAGCTCGACCCCCAGCGCATCACCCAGGCGATGGTGCAGCTGGCGCAGAACGCCGTCCAGCACACCGTCCCGGGGGCCCGGATCAGCATCGGCTCCCGCGAGGCCGACGGCCGCGTCGAACTGTACGTCGCGGACACCGGCCCCGGCGTGCAGCCGCAGGACGCCGAGGTGATCTTCGAACGCTTCCGCCGCGGCACGGCCCGCCGCGGCACCCGCACCAGCGGGGCGGGCCTCGGCCTGTCCATCGTCCGCGCCATAGCGGAGGGCCACCGCGGCGGCAGCGTGGAGCTGCGCCCCGCCGAGGGCCCGGCCGGCGGCGCCGTTTTCGTACTCGTCATGGAGGAAGCGCTGTGAACCGCATTCTGATCGCCGAGGACGAGGACCGGATCGCCTCCTTCGTGGAGAAGGGGCTGCGGGCCAACGGCTTCACGACCACCGTCGCCGCCGACGGCGACACCGCGCTCGACTACGCCGTCAGCGGCGGCTTCGACCTGATGCTGCTGGACATCGGCCTGCCCGGCCGGGACGGATTCACCGTGCTGCGGGAGCTGCGCGAGGCCCGGGTCACCCTGCCCGTGGTCGTGCTCACCGCCCGTGACTCGGTACGGGACACGGTCGCCGGACTGGAGGGCGGGGCGGACGACTGGATGACCAAGCCGTTCCGCTTCGAGGAGCTGCTGGCCCGGGTGCGGCTGAGGCTGCGCACCGCGGCCCGCGCACCCGAGGTCACGGTGCTGCGCAGCGGCGACCTGACCCTCGACCTGCGCACCCGCCGGGCGCGGGCGGCGGAGCGCACGGTGGACCTGACGGCCCGTGAGTTCGTGCTGCTGGAGCTGTTCCTGCGGCACCCGGGGCAGGTGCTGTCCCGGGAGCAGATCCTCTCCCACGTCTGGGGCTACGACTTCGACCCGGGCTCCAACATCGTGGACGTGTACGTGCGCGCGCTGCGCAGGAAGCTGGGCGCCGAACGGCTGGAGACCGTGCGGGGCATGGGCTACCGCCTGCCCTGACCCGGGCCGCGGACGGCTCGCGGCGTCCATGAACTTCCCTTCATCGACGGCTCATCGGGGGCTCACCGCCCGGCCGAAGACTGAATGCCGTGAACCTCTCCCTGCGCCAGGCGGCCTGGCTCTGCGCGGCGCTCAGCGTCTGCGCCCTGCTCGCCGTCCCCGGCACCTTCCCGTCGCTGGGCGGTGACGCGCGGCTCACGCTCGCCGTGTTCGCGCTCGCCACCTGCGCCTGGATCGCGGCCCCGGTCGACGACACCTATGTCGCCCTGGGCGCCGGCCTGGCGCTCACCGCGACCGGCGTGATCAGCTCCGACACCCTCTTCGCCACCCTCGGGGACGCCACGATCTGGCTGCTGATCTGTGCGTTCGTCATCGCCGCGGCGGTCACCAGGACCGGCCTCGCCGGGCGGGCGGCCGCCTTCCTGGTGAGCGGGGCGCGCAGCGTGCGGCAGCTGGTGCACCTGACCACGGCCGCGCTGGTGGTGACCGCGTTCGCGGTGCCGGCCACCTCCGGCCGGGCCGCCCTGGCGCTGCCCGTCTTCCTGGCCCTCGCCCGGGCGCTCGCGGAGCGGCGGCGGCTGGTGGTGATGCTGGCACTGCTCTTCCCGACGGTGATCCTGCTCTCCGCGGTGGCCACGCTCATCGGCGCGGGCGCGCATCTCATCACCGTGGGCGTGCTGTTCGAGCAGACCGGGCAGCGGATCGGCTTCGTCGAGTGGCTGGTGCTCGGGCTGCCGCTCGCGGTCGTCGCGTCCCATCTGGCGGCCGAGGCGGTGCTGCTGACGACGACCTCGCGCGCCGACCGCTCCGGGCCCGTCCGGATCACGGGCGCGCAGCTGCAGGAGCACTCCCCCACCCCGGTCACGGGACCGCTCACCACGGCGGAGGCCCGCTGCTCGGTGCTGCTCGGCACCGTGGTCGCCCTGTGGTGCAGCGAGCCGCTGCACGGGGTGCCGCCGGCGCTGGTCGCGCTGATCGGCGCCGTCGTCGCGGCCTCCCCCGCGCTCGGCACCGTCCGGCTGAAGGACGGCCTGCGGACGGTGCCCTGGCCGCTGCTGCTGTTCATGGCGGCGACCACCGCGATGGGCGTGGCGCTGGTCGACTCGGGTGCCGCGGGTCATCTGGTGGGCGGGCTGCCCGGCTCGATGCCGCCGTGGGTCTTCCTGACCGTGGTCGTGCTGGTCAGCACGGCGGCCCATCTGGTGCTCCAGTCCCGCTCGGCACGCTCGTCGGTGCTGGTGCCGCTGGTGGTGGCGGCCGCCGTCGGCTCCGGCGTCAACCCGGTGGCCGCCGCTCTGGCCTCGACGGCCGCGGCGGGCTTCTGCCACACCCTGCCCGCGTCGGCCAAACCGGTCGCCCGGTTTGGCCGACGCGGGCAGGGTGTGGCAGAAGCCCGCCGCCCCGGTCGAGGCCAGAGCGGCGGCCACCGGGTTGACGCCGGAGCCGACGGCGGCCGCCACCACCAGCGGCACCAGCACCGACGAGCGTGCCGAGCGGGACTGGAGCACCAGATGGGCCGCCGTGCTGACCAGCACGACCACGGTCAGGAAGACCCACGGCGGCATCGAGCCGGGCAGCCCGCCCACCAGATGACCCGCGGCACCCGAGTCGACCAGCGCCACGCCCATCGCGGTGGTCGCCGCCATGAACCGCCGCCCCTACCGAGTCGCCGTCGCCCCGAGCGGCTTCAAGGAGTCCCTCTCCGCCCGCCAGGCGGCCCTGTCCATCGCAGAGGGGCTGCGCCGGGTGGTCCCCGACGCCGAGCTCGACCTGATCCCGCTCGTCGACGGCGGCGAGGGCACGGCGGAGGCGCTGGCGGAGGCGGCCGGCGGCCGGCTGGTGCCGTGCACGGCGACCGGGCCGGTCGGGCGGCCGGTGCGCACCCACTTCGCCGTACTCGGCGACGGCACCGCCGTCGTGGAGATGGCTGCCGTCGCCGGGCTCGGCCGGGTGCCGCGCGACCGCCGCGACCCCTGCGCCACCACCACCTTCGGCGTGGGCGAACTGATCGGGGCGGCGCTCGGCACCGGCGCCCGGCGGATACTCGTCGGCTGCGGCGACTCCGGCACCAGCGACGGCGGCGCCGGCGCGCTCCAGGCGCTGGGCGCCCGGCTGCTGGACGCCCAGGGCCGGGAACTGCCCCACGGCGGGGCGGCACTTGCCCGGCTCGCCCGGATCGACGCCTCGGGGCTGGACCCGCGGCTGCGGCCGGCCGAGATCCTGGTGGCCTGCAACCCGTTCAACGTGCTCTGCGGCGAGCGCGGAGTGGCACGGGTCTTCGGGCCGCAGAAGGGGGCGGGCCCCGCCGACGTCGAGCGGCTGTCGGCGGCCCTGGAGCGCTGGGCAGCCGTGCTGACGCGCGACCTCGCGCCCGGCATCGACCCGCGGACCGCCCCGGGCACCGGGGCATCGGGCGGCCTCGGCGCGGGCCTCGCCGCGCTCGGGGCCCGGCTGCTGCCGCGTTTCGACGTGCTGCTGGACCACATCGACCTCGACGCCCGCCTCGCCCGCGCCGATCTGGTCATCACCGCCGAGGGCTCGCTCGACCGGCAGACCGTGCGCGGCAAGGTGCCCGCCGAGGTGGCCCGCCGGGCGAAGGCGCTGGGCGTGCCGGTGCTGGCCCTCGCGGGCACGCTCGGACAGGGGGTCGACGAGGTCACGGCCGCGGGCGTGGACGCCTACGGGTCGATCCTGCCCTCTCCCGTGGGACTGCCCGAAGCGCTGGACCGGGCGGGCGAGTTCCTCGCCGACGCCGCCGAGCGCACCCTGCGGATGGTCCTGGTGGGCACCCGGCTCGCGGCCTGAGACGTCAGCCGCGGTCCGGCACGCAGCGGCCGTCCTCGGTGCGGTACTTCCACTGCGCACCCTCGCGGACCAGTTCGCGCACCGCGGTCACGAAGCGCTCGACGTGCTCGTCGGGGGTGCCGGCGCCGAAGCTCACCCGGATCGCGTTCAGCGACCGCTCCCCGGGGGCGGCGTCCGGCGCGCCGCACTCGCCGACGTCCTGCGGGTCGCTGCCCAGCAGCGTGCGCACCAGCGGGTGGGCGCAGAAGAGCCCGTCGCGGACGCCGATCCCGTACTCGGCGGACAGCGCCGCGGCGAAGTGGGAGCTGTTCCAGCCGTCGACGACGAAGGAGATGACACCGACCCGGGGCGCGTCGTCGCCGAAGAGGGAGAGCACCCGCACCTCGGGGACCTCGGCGAGACCCTCGCGCACCCTGGCGATCAGGTGCCGCTCGCGGGCGACCAGGGACTCGAACCCGGCCTCGGTGAGCGCCTTGCAGGCGGAGGCGATCGCGTAGACGCCGATCACGTTGGGGGATCCGGCCTCGTGGCGGGCGGCCGTGGTGTGCCACTCGACGTCGACGCCGCCGTCCGCGCGCCGGGCCACCGTGCGCGAGGCGCCGCCGCCGGCGAGGTAGGGCTCGGCCTCCTGGAGCCAGTCGGCCCGGCCGGCGAGCACCCCGGATCCGAACGGCGCGTACAGCTTGTGTCCGGAGAAGGCGACCCAGTCGACGTCCAGCTCCCGCACGGACACCGGGTGGTGGGGCGCCAGCTGGGCGGCGTCGAGCACGATCCGGGCGCCGTGGGCGTGGGCGGCGGCGGCCAGTTCCCGCACCGGCCACAGCTCGCCGGTCACGTTGGAGGCGCCGGTGACGCACACCAGGGCGGGGCCGTGCGGGTCCCGGTCGGCGAGCGCCCGCTCCAGGGTGCGCACCGCGTCGGCCGGCGTGCGGGGGGCGTCGAGGTAGGTGACGTCGGCGTCGCTCCAGGGCAGCAGCGAGGCGTGGTGCTCGGTCTCGAAGACGAAGACCCGGCATCCGGCGGGCAGCGCGGCGGCGAGCAGGTTCAGGGAGTCGGTGGTGGAGCGGGTGAAGACGACCTGGTCGGCGTCGCGGCAGCCGAGGAACTCGTGCACCGTGCGGCGGCTGTTCTCGAACAGGTCGGTGGACAGCTGCGAGAGGTATCCTGCGCCGCGGTGGACGCTGCCGTAGTAGGGGGCGTAGGCGGCGACGTCGTCCCACACGCGCTGGAGGGCGGGGGCGCTGGCGGCGTAGTCGAGTGCGGCGTAGGTGACCTCGCCGCCGGTCACCAGCGGCACGGTGACGTCGCGGCCGAGGACCGGGAGCGGAGCGTCGCAGCAGGGTTCGGCGTCGGACGCGGTGGCGGTGGCGGTCCCGGCCGGGGCGACGGGGGCGGGGACGAGGGCGGCGGCGGGGACGACGGCGTCRGGGCGCACGGACATGGCGGTAACTCCCGGCAGTGAAGGGCGAAGTGACTTCTGCTCACCCGCGACGGACGTGCGGGTGTGATGCCTCGGCACACGGAGAATCGGTGCGGAGGGTGGAGAAGGGGCGGAAACGCCCTATCGCATTCGCTTGCTCACGGGACAGCTCCTCGAGGACCAGGACCCCAGAGCCGTGAAGGGGTCCGCGCTTGCCACAGACCTCGCTGCCTGCGGCCTGGTCTTCACCCGGGGCACCCCGCCACGGACGGAGGGTTGCCGGACAGCGGGCCGGGGCCGTAATCGCTGTCACTCATGACCTTGGAGAGCATCCTGCCACATGTCCTGTACGGCGCAAGGGCGCGGTCCACGATCCGGACCGCGCCCCGCCGCGTCAGGCGTTGCTCGCGGCCACCCAGCGCTCCAGCGTCGCCCGGGCCGCTCCCGAGTCGATGGACTCGGCGGCCCGCTCGACCCCGGCCGCCAGCCGCTCGGCCAGGCCGGCGCCGGACGGCTCCAGGGCCGCGAGGGCGGCGGCGGAGTTCAGCAGGACGGCGTCCCGCACGGGGCCCTGCTCGCCGGCCAGCAGCCGGCGGGCCACGTCGGCGTTGTAGGAGGCGTCCGCGCCGCGCAGGGCCTCCACGGGCACCAGGCCGATGCCGATGTCCCGCGGGTCGAAGGACTCCTCGGTCACCGAGCCGTCCCGGACCACCCACACCCGGGAGGTGGCCGTCGTCGTCAGCTCGTCCAGTCCGTCGTCGCCGCGGAAGACCAGCGCGGAGGAGCCTCGCTCGGCGAGGACGCCCGCCACGATGCGGGCCACCCTGGTGTCGGCGACACCGGTGGCCTGCGCCGTGACCCGGGCGGGGTTGGTGAGCGGACCGAGGAAGTTGAAGACGGTGCGGATGCCGAGTTCCTTGCGGGCGACGGCGACGTGCCGCAGCGCCGGATGGAACTTGACCGCGAAGCAGAAGGTGATGCCCGCCTCCCCGGCCACCTCGGCGACCCGGCGGGGGCTCAGCTCCAGGTTGACGCCGAGCTTCTCCAGCACGTCGGACGAGCCGCTCGCGGACGAGGCGGCACGGTTTCCGTGCTTCACCACCCTGGCGCCGGTGCCCGCGACGACGATCGCGGACATGGTGGAGATGTTCACCGTCCTGGCGCCGTCGCCTCCGGTGCCGACGATGTCGACGCTGGGGCCGGGCACGTCGATGAGATTGGCGTGCTCGTACATCGTGCGGACCAGTCCGGAGATCTCCTCCACGGTCTCGCCCTTGGCCCGCAGGGCGGTCACGAAGCCGGCGATCTGCGCGTTCGTCGCCTCGCCGCTGAGGATGCGGTCCATGGCCCAGGCCGTCGCGTCCGCGCTCTGGTCACGGTTGTCGAGCAGGGCGTTCAGCACCTTGGGCCAGGAGTGGGCCGCCACGCTGTCGCCGCCGATCGGGGTCACAACGTTCATGGTCCGCTCCAGGGTCCACAGCTACGAACAGGATGCCTTCCACCCTATCCAGCCCCGGGCGCGCCGAAGGGCCCCGTCCAGCGGATGGACGGGGCCCTTCGGCGCCCCTCGCGGGGCTGTGGCGACCTTCGGGTCAGGTGATCAGTGGTGGCCGTGGCCGCTGGTGATCTCCTTGTACTCGTCGGCGGTGGGCTTGGCGATCTGGCTGTCGCCGCCGTAGTAGGACTTGCTGAGCTTGACGCGCAGCTTCTCCACGGCGCCGACCTTGCGCTTCACGCCGTTCTCGTCGACCGTGGGGCCGATCTCCGCGGGCTCGTACTGCTCGTGGGCGGTCAGCTTGTAGCGGTCGCCCGGTGCCAGCGGCTCGTGGATCTCGACGAACTCACCGTGCGGCAGGCGCTTGATGATGCCGGACTCGCGTCCGTGCAGCACCTTCTCCTTGTCGCGGCGCTGGAGACCCAGGCAGATCCGCTTGGTCACGATGAACGCGATGACGGGTCCGACGAAGTACGTGATGCGCACGAACCAGGTGATCGCGTTGATCGACATGTGGAAGTGCGTCGCGAAGATGTCGTTGCCGCCACCGAGCAGCATGATCACGTAGCCGACGACCCAGGCGACACCGAGTGCGGTGCGCGTCGGGGCGTTGCGCGGGCGGTCCAGGATGTGGTGCTCGCGCTTGTCGCCGGTGATCCAGGACTCGATGAACGGGTACATCGCGATGGCCCCGAGGACCACACCGAAGATCACCAGCGGGATGAACACGCCCAGGACCAGCGTGTGGCCCCAGAGGTTGATCTCCCAGCCCGGCATCACACGGATCAGACCCTCGGCGAAGCCCATGTACCAGTCGGGCTGCGCGCCGGTGGACACCTGGTCCGGCCGGTACGGACCGAGCGCCCAGATCGGGTTGATCGTGAAGAGGCCGGCGATGATCGCGATGACACCGAAGACCAGGAAGAAGAAGCCTCCGGCCTTGGCCATGTAGACCGGCAGCAGCGGCATGCCGACGACGTTCTTGTTGGTCTTGCCGGGACCCGCGAACTGCGTGTGCTTGTGGTAGAAGACCAGGATCAGGTGGGCCACCACGAGGCCGAGCATGATGCCCGGCAGCAGCAGGATGTGGATCGAGTAGAACCGGGCGATGATGTCGTGGCCCGGGAACTCCCCGCCGAACAGGAACATCGAGATGTAGGTGCCGACGATCGGCACCGACAGGATCGCGCCCTGCGTGAAGCGGACACCGGTGCCGGAGAGCAGGTCGTCCGGGAGCGAGTAACCGGTGAAACCGGTGAACATGCCGAGGACGAACAGCAGGAAGCCGAACAGCCAGTTGATCTCACGCGGCTTGCGGAACGCGCCGGTGAAGAAGACGCGCATCATGTGCACGAACATGCCGGCGAGGAAGATCAGCGCGGCCCAGTGGTGGATCTGCCGGATGAGCAGACCACCGCGGACGTCGAAGCTGATGTCCAGCGTCGAGGCGTACGCCTCGGTCATCCGGATGCCCTGCATCGGCACGTACGAGCCGTGGTACTCGATCTCGTTCATGCTCGGGTGGAAGAACAGCGTCAGGTACACACCCGTGAGGATGATGATGATGAAGCTGTAGAGGCAGATCTCGCCCAGCATGAAGGACCAGTGGTCCGGGAAGATCTTGCGCATGTTGGCCTTGGCCAGGGAGTAGATCCCGAGCCGGCCGTCGGCCCAGTCGGCGACCTTCTCGCCGGCCGGTGCCTTTTTCTTCGTGTCTGTCACAGTGCTCATCCGCGCTCCCAGAAGGCAGGACCGACGGGCTCTTCGAAGTCGCCGAGCGCCTCGAGGTTGCCCTCGGCGTTCACGCCGATCCGCAGCTGCGGGAGCGGGTGACCGGCCGGACCGAAGATGACGCGGGCGCCGTCGGAGAGGTCGAAGGTGGACTGGTGGCACGGGCAGAGGACGTGGTGCGTCTGCTGCTCGTACAGGCTGATCGGGCAGCCGACGTGGGTGCAGATCTTCGAGTACGCGACGATGCCGTCGACGGACCACTCGAGCTCGCGCTTGTCCTTGATGTCCTCCGGCTGGATCCGGACGATCATCACGGCGGCCTTGGCGATCTCGTTGTTGAAGTCGTGATTGCTCTCCTCCAGGCCCTCGGGCTTGACGAAGGTGAGCGAACCGACGACGACGTCCTCGGGACGCAGCGGCTCGTTGGTGTTCATGTTGATGAGCAGCTTGCCCTTGGCCCACAGCGTCTTGCGGAGCTTGTCCTCGGGCAGCGGGCCCAGCTCGCGCAGCAGCACCACGCCGGAGAGCGGCACCATGGCCAGCGCGCCGAACATGGTGTTGCGGATCAGCTTGCGGCGGCCGATCGCGGACTCGCGCGCGCCGTCCGCGAAGTCGGCCATGACCTTGGCCTTGACCTCTTCGGACGCCTGGATCGGGTGCCGGTCGTCGGCGACCTCGACGTCGGACATCAGGGTGCGCGCCCAGTGGACGGCCCCCGCGCCGATGCAGAAGAGCGCCAGACCGAGGGTCACGCCCAGCGAGAAGTTCAGCGCGCTGATGTGACCGAGCGGCCAGATGTAGACGATCTTCTCGACGTCGAAGATCACGAACGAGGCGATGAAGCCGATCGTCGCGAGCATCGACAGCGTGAAGAGGAGGGCCACGGTGCGCTCGGAGCGCTTGGCGGCCCGCTCGTCGATGTCCTGGATGCGCGGCTTGTGGGCCGGCAGTCCGGGATCCGCGAAGGGGTCCTCGTCATGCTGTGCGACGGCGGTGCCGCCGCCGTGTGCCGCGGCGTGCGCGGTGCCCTGCTCTGCCGGCAGGTTCTCTTCTGAATTCTCTTGGCTACTCATGACTTCTTGGCCTTAGCGGTGTGGGCCGCAACCCAGACGGCAACAGCGATCAGCGAGCCCAGACCGAAGATCCAGCCGAACAGGCCCTCGGCCACCGGGCCGAGACCGCCGAGGGCGAAGCCTCCGGGGGTCGGGGTGTCGTCGCTGTTGACGGCCTTGACGTAGGCGATGATGTCCCGCTTCTCCTGCTCGGGCATCACGGTGTCCGGGAAGGACGGCATGTTCTGCGGGCCGGTCTGCATGGCCTCGTAGAGGTGCTTCGGGCTGACGCCGTCGAGGCTCGGGGCGTACTTGCCCTCGGTCAGCGCGCCGCCCTCACCGGTGAAGTTGTGGCACTGGGCGCAGTTGGTGCGGAACAGCTCGCCACCGTTGGCGATGTCCGCCTCGGCCGGGTCGAACTGCTCCTCGGTCGGAGTGATCGGACCGGCTCCCAGAGAGGCGACGTACGCCGCGAGCTGGTCGATCTCCTTCTGGGAGTAGATGTTCGGCTTCTTCGGCACCTGCGCGCCGGGCTGCTGGGCGGGCATACGGCCGGTGCCGACCTGGAAGTCGACGGCCGCGGAGCCGACGCCGACCAGGGACGGGCCGTCGGAGGTGCCCTGACCGCCGGTTCCGTGGCAGCTGGCGCAGCCGACGGTGTAGAGCTTCTGGCCCTCCTTGATGGCAAGGGACTGGGCGGTTTCATCGGCCTGCGCCTTGTCCGCGGGTGCGAACGCGGCGTACAGCCCCCCAGTGGCCGCCAGCGCGAGGAGTAGGACGACGACCGCCGCCAGCGGATGGCGTCGTCGTGCGGAGAGCTTTTTCACGGATTACCCCGGTGTCAGGATCTTCTGCGTCGATGCTTCTGGACTGTGTCTGCTTCAGGCGGTCCGTCGTCGTGACGGCCGCCCGCGCCGATTACTTGATCATGTAGATCGTGGCGAAGAGGCCGATCCAGACGACATCGACGAAGTGCCAGTAGTAGGACACGACGATGGCGGCGGTTGCCTGCTCGTGGGTGAATCTCCTGGCCGCGTACGTCCTGCCGAGAACCAGCAGGAAGGCGATGAGACCGCCTGTCACGTGCAGACCGTGGAAGCCGGTGGTCAGGTAGAACACCGAGCCGTACGGGTCCGACGAGAGGGAGAGCCCCTCGTGCTTGACCAGCTCGGTGTACTCGAAGACCTGGCCTCCGATGAAGATCGCACCCATCACGAACGTGATGATGAACCACGTGCGGAGCTTCTTCACATCGCCCCGCTCGGCGGCGAAGACGCCGAGCTGGCAGGTGAGGGAAGAGAGCACCAGGATCGTGGTGTTGGTCGCCGAGAACGGGAAGTTCAGCGAGTCCGCCTTCTCGGACCAGAACTCGGCACCCGTCACCGATCGCAGGGTGAAGTACATCGCGAAGAGGGCCGCGAAGAACATCAGCTCGGAACTCAACCAGATGATGGTTCCGACGCTGGTGAGGTTCGGTCGATTGACCGACGGGTGCGCGTGCCCGGTTTCTACTGTCGTTGCTGTCGCCACGACCGACATTATGTCGGTCGCTTATCCCGCCCTCACTCCGGGGGGTGCCGTTCGGTGTGTTGGTGCCCCCCACCGGGAACGGGAGCGACCTCGAACGGCCCATCGAAGAGGTGTCCGAACCGGTGTTGACAGCCAGTCGGGAGGAGTAGCATCCGCGGCACAAGCCCTGTTCGTACGAGGCGGAGGAACCATGCAGTCGAGCGCCACGGTCCTGGTCTACAGCGACGACGCGAACACCCGCGAGCAGGTGCGGCTGGCCGCGGGGCGCAGGCCGGCGGCGGACGTCCCGCCGGTGGAGTTCCTGGAGTGCGCGACGCTGCCCGCCGTCCTGGCGGCCCTGGACGCCGGTGGCGTCGACGTGTGCGTGCTGGACGGGGAGACGGTTCCGGCGGGCGGTATGGGCGTGTGCCGGCAGATCAAGGACGAGATCTTCGACTGCCCGCCCGTGCTGCTGCTGATGGGCCGCCCGCAGGACGCCTGGCTCGCCACCTGGAGCCGCGCCGAGGCGGCCGTGACGCTGCCGGTGGACCCGGTGGAGTTCCCCGAGGCCCTGGCCGCCCTCCTGCGCGACAGGCTCTCCCTGGACGCCTGAGGGCCGTCCGGGGCGTGAGGCGAGCCCTCGGACGGCCCCGGCCGGTCTAGACAGCGGGCCGCAGCCGTGCGGTGGCGGCGGAGGGGCCGGCCTCCTCGGGGGTGGCGCCGCTGAGGGCACTGCCCTCGCGCCACTTGTCCCAGGACAGGTTCCAGTCGCCGAAGCCGTTCCCGAACGTGTCCATCATGTTGCCGAAGCTGTTGACGACCTGGACGATGTCCCCCGGGCGGACGGTCTCGAAGAACCATTCCGCGTTCGACATGGACATCCCGGTGCAGCCGTGGCTGACGTTCGCCGAGCCCTGTGATCCGACGGACCAGGGCGCCGCATGGACGTATTCACCGCTCCAGGTGACCCGTGTGGCCCAGTAGACGGGCAGGTCGTAGGACTCGGCGCTGCCCTCGGCGATGCCGATGCTGGTGCCCCGCATCCGGACGAACTGCTCCTTGGCGAGCACCACCTTGACCCCGTTGCGGGTGTCGAAGCCGGGCTTGCCGGTGGTCACCGGAATGGTGTTGATCACTTCGCCGTTGCGCTTGACGACCATGGAGTGCGACGCGGCGTCGGTGATGGCCTCGATGCGGTCGCCGATGGTGAGCTTCAGGGGCTTGGAGCTGCCGCCGTAGAGCTTGCCGGCGACCTTGACGCCCTTGAGGTTGCTGGAGGCGGTGACGGTCGCTCCCGCGGGCCAGTACTCCTTCGGGCGGTAGTGGAGCATCTTGTCGTCCACCCAGTACCAGGAGCCCTCCGTCGCGGGCCGGGAGCCGACCTTGAGGGCCCGCTCGACGACGCGCCGGGCCTTCTTGTCCTTCACGGCCATGCTGAGCTTGGCGGTGATCGGCTGCCCCACGCCGTAGGTGCCCGCTTCCGGGCCGAACTCGGCGGTGAGGAAGCGCTTGGCGGGGGTGGTCTCGAAGGTGAGGACCCGCACGCCGGGCGCGCCGTCCTCGTCCTCGGTGGAGACCCGCATCGTGTAGCGGGCGCCTGCGGCCAGCGGGGCGGTGGAGCGCCAGCGGACGCCGTCGGCGGAGAGTTCGCCCGCGAGGCGGCGTCCGGCGTCGTCGGTGACGGTGACATCGGTGATCCGGCCGCTGTCACCCTTGGCGGTGACTTCGAGCGGCTTGTCCGGGTCGACCTTGCTGCTGCCTGCCTTCGTGTTGAAGGAGACCTGTCCGGCGGCGTCGAAGGGCTGCGCGGACAGCGGGTGCTCGTCGGGCTCGCCGCATGCGGTCGCGACCGTCCCGAGGGTCACGACCAGCAGGATGCAGCTGACGACGGTGCGGAAGTGCGGCGTGTGGTTCATGAGCACACGCTATGAACGCCTGTCAGGCGCGGCGCGCTGAAAGACTCCAAACGAGGGGCCCGGATCCACCTTCTTGGAGGGAAGGGGACCCGGGCCCGATCGTCGTGTCGCTACGCGGTGTTACTGGTTCTGGCTCTCACCGCGGTAGTACTCGAACACCCAGCCGAAGAGGCCGATGAGGATGAGCGGCAGCGAGAAGTAGAGCAGCCACCACCCGATCGCCACACCGAGGAAGGCGAGCGCACCGCCGATCGCCAGCGAGAGCGGCTGCCAGCTGTGCGGGGAGAAGAAGCCGACCTCGCCGGCCTCGTCCGCCACGTCGGCTTCCTTGTTGTCCTGGGCCATGGCGTCGACGCGCTTGGCCGTGAAGGCCAGGTAGTAGCCGATCATGACGCTCAGGCCGAAGGCCAGGAAGAGCGCGGTGGTACCGGCCGGCTCCTTCGACCACACGCCGTACAGGACGGCCATGGCCAGGATGAAGACGCTCAGCCACAGGAACATCTTGCCCTGGATCTTCACTTGCTCTCCTCCTTGCCACCGGCCGTGACACCGGCGGGGACGACACCGGCGGGGACGCCGCCGTGCTCGAGCTGGTCGAGCGCCGCGATCTCCGGGTGGTGCAGGTCGAACGCCGGGGATTCACTGCGGATACGGGGCAGGGTGAGGAAGTTGTGCCGCGGCGGCGGGCAGGACGTCGCCCATTCGAGCGAGCGGCCGTAGCCCCACGGGTCGTCGACCTCGATCTTCTTGCCGTACTTGGCGGTCTTCCAGACGTTGTACATGAACGGAAGGATCGACAGGCCCAGCAGGAACGAGCTGATCGTGGAGATGGTGTTCAGCGCGGTGAAGCCGTCGGCGGCCAGGTAGTCGGCGTACCGGCGCGGCATGCCCTCGGCGCCCAGCCAGTGCTGGACGAGGAACGTGCCGTGGAAGCCGATGAACAGCGTCCAGAAGGTGATCTTGCCGAGCCGCTCGTCCAGCATCTTGCCGGTGAACTTCGGCCACCAGAAGTGGAAGCCGGCGAACATCGCGAACACCACGGTGCCGAAGACGACGTAGTGGAAGTGCGCGACGACGAAGTACGAGTCGGAGACGTGGAAGTCCAGCGGCGGCGACGCCAGGATGACGCCGGTCAGGCCACCGAAGGTGAAGGTGACCAGGAAGCCGATGGTCCAGAGCATCGGTGTCTCGAAGGACAGCGACCCCTTCCACATCGTGCCGATCCAGTTGAAGAACTTCACACCGGTCGGCACCGCGATGAGGAAGGTCATGAAGGAGAAGAACGGCAGGAGTACGCCGCCCGTCACATACATGTGGTGCGCCCACACCGTCACCGACAGACCGGCGATCGCGATGGTCGCGCCGATCAGGCCGATGTAGCCGAACATCGGCTTGCGGGAGAAGACCGGGATGATCTCCGAGACGATGCCGAAGAACGGCAGGGCGATGATGTACACCTCTGGATGGCCGAAGAACCAGAAGAGGTGCTGCCACAGCAGTGCGCCGCCGTTGGCCGCGTCGAAGACATGGGCGCCGAACTTGCGGTCGGCCTCCAGCGCGAAGAGCGCGGCGGCCAGCACCGGGAAGGCCAGCAGGACCAGCACACCGGTCAGCAGGACGTTCCAGGTGAAGATCGGCATGCGGAACATCGTCATGCCGGGCGCGCGCATGCAGATGATCGTGGTGATGAAGTTGACCGAGCCGAGGATCGTGCCGAAGCCGGAGAAGGCCAGACCCATGATCCACATGTCGGCGCCGACACCCGGCGAGCGGACGGCGTCCGACAGCGGGGAGTAGGCGAACCAGCCGAAGTCGGCCGCACCCTGCGGGGTGAGGAAGCCGGCCACCGCGATCAGCGAGCCGAAGAGGTAGAGCCAGTAGGCGAACATGTTCAGCCGCGGGAACGCCACGTCGGGCGCGCCGATCTGCAGCGGCATGATCCAGTTCGCGAATCCGGCGAACAGCGGCGTCGCGAACATCAGCAGCATGATCGTGCCGTGCATCGTGAACGCCTGGTTGAACTGCTCGTTCGACATGATCTGCGTGCCGGGACGGGCCAGTTCGGCGCGCATGAAGAGCGCCATCAGACCGCCGATGCAGAAGAACACGAACGACGTGACCAGATACAGCGTGCCGATCGTCTTGTGGTCGGTGGTGGTCAGCCACTTCACGACGACATTGCCGGGCTGCTTGCGCCGGACGGGCAGCTCGTTCTCGTACGAGTCCTCAGCTGCGTCGGCGGCACCCTGGGGTTCGTTGAGGATGCTCACAGTTGGTTCTTCTCCGCATTCCTGGCCGGGTCCGTCTGCTCAATGCCCGACGGGATGAAGCCGGTCTGCCCCTTCTCGGCGAGCTCCTTCAGGTGCTGCTGGTAGCGCTCCGGGGAGACGACCTTGACGTTGAAGAGCATCCGGGAGTGGTCGACGCCGCAGAGCTCGGCGCACTTGCCGAGGAAGGTTCCCTCCCGGGTGGGCGTCACCTCGAACACGTTGGTGTGGCCGGGGATGAC
This sequence comes from Streptomyces sp. T39, assembly GCF_008042045.1. Classification (GTDB taxonomy): domain Bacteria; phylum Actinomycetota; class Actinomycetes; order Streptomycetales; family Streptomycetaceae; genus Streptomyces. The sequence continues at coordinate 161,441 of NZ_RDBP01000037.1, read as the reverse complement.
GTCCTGCTTGAAGAGGAAGGGGACCACCCAGAAGGAGTGGATGACGTCGCGCGAGGTCAGGACGAACCGGACCTTCTCCCCCTTGGGGAGCCACAGCGTCGGGCCGGGGTTGCCGGTCTGCGGGTTCCGCGTGCCCGGGATGCCGGCGTCGTAGACGCCCTCGGCACCCTCGGGGAAGTCGTTGCCGTACTTGTCCGGGATCGCGTTCAGTTCCTTCTGGGCCTGAGCGTCGCCGGTGGCGGGGTTGCCGTCCACGTCCTCCAGGTAGTTGAAGCCCCAGCTCCACTGGTAGCCGACCACGTTGATGGTGTGGGCGGGCTTGTCCGAGAGGGCCAGCAGCTTCGACTCATCGCGCGCGGTGAAGTAGAAGAACACCGAGACGATGATGATCGGAACCACGGTGTACAGCGCCTCGATGGGCATGTTGTACCGGGTCTGCGGAGGTACCTCCACCTTGGTGCGGGTGCGCCGGTGGAAGAAGACGCTCCAGAGGATCAGGCCCCACACCAGCACGCCCGTGGCGAGCGCTGCCGCCCACGAGCCCTGCCAGAGGGAGAGGATCCTCGGCGCCTCCTCCGTTACCGGGGTGGGCAGTCCGAGGCGGGGGAAATCCTCCCAGTTGTATGAGCAACCGGAGGCGGTAGCCAGGATCAGGCCCGCAGTCAGCACCTGCGGCAGCTTCCGCCGCATCGGGCGCCGCGACGAGCGGTCGGAGCCGTTGGGACTCACGTAGCGCCTTCCCGAGAGTCTCGGCCCGCGCGGCCGGGCTGCGGCCGTCTCGCTGGTCGGTCGCCGGCCCTGACGCGGGCAGGGGTTTGGATGTTTATGCGGACCAAACCCTACTGGACGCTATTTGGGGTCGCGCGGGGAGGGTGCCCAACGCGCCGTCCGACACCCCGAAGGGGTGTCGTGCCTGCCCGCGGACGGGGTGCGAGGTTCCGGAAAGCCCCCGGAATGCCCCACTCCGGGGGTGGTCTGACGGCCCCTCGCCCGGCGCGAGAGGCGCCCGGCGGGGTGCGCCGGACGGCCGCCGGCGGCGGAGCCGCGGCCGGCGGGTGCCCTGCGGCACCTGGGCGGCACGGCGGCGTTAGCGTGAGGACGTGCCCTACTTCGACGCCGCATCCTCCGTCCCGCTGCACCCCGTCGCACGCCAGGCCCTCCAGGCCTCGCTCGACGAGGGCTGGGCCGACCCCGCCCGGCTCCACCGCGAGGGGCGGCGCGCCAGACTCCTGCTGGACGCCGCCCGGGAGGCCGCGGCGGAGGCCGTCGGCTGCCGACCCGACGAGCTCGTCTTCACTCCTTCGGGGACGCACGCGCTTCACTCCGGCATCTCCGGCGCCCTCGCCGGACGTCGGCGTGTCGGACGGCATCTGGTGGTGTCCGCGGTGGAGCACTCCGCCGTCCTGCACTGTGCCGCGTCCTGGCAGGCCGACGGCGGGACGGTCACCGAGGTGGGCGTCGGGCGGGACGGCGCGGTGGACGCGGAGACGTTCGCCGCGGCGCTGCGGGTGGACACCGCGCTCGCGTGCCTGCAGTCCGCCAACCACGAGGTCGGCACCCTCCAGCCGGTCGCCGCGGCCGCGGCTGCCTGCCGGGAGGCGGGCGTGCCGCTGCTGGTCGACGCGGCGCAGTCGCTGGCGTGGCAGGCGGTGCCCGAGGGCTGGTCCCTGCTGACCGCGAGCGCCCACAAGTGGGGCGGGCCGGCCGGGGTGGGACTTCTCGCGGTGCGCAAGGGGGTCCGGTTCGCACCCCAGGGCCCCGCGGGCGAGCGGGAGTCGGGGCGCGCCCCCGGATTCGAGAACATCCCGGCGGTGGTCGCGGCGGCCGCCTCGCTGCGGGCGGTGCGCGCGGAGGCCGCCGCGGAGGACGCCCGGCTGCGGGGCCTCGTCGACCGGATCAGGTCGCGGGTGCCGGAGCTGGTGCCCGACGTGGAGGTGGTGGGCGACCCGGTGCGGCGGCTGCCGCACCTGGTGACCTTCTCCTGTCTCTATGTCGACGGGGAGACCCTGCTCCACGAGCTGGACCGGGTGGGCTTCTCCGTCTCCTCCGGTTCCTCCTGCACGAGCAGCACGCTCACCCCGAGCCATGTGCTGCGGGCGATGGGGGTGCTGTCGGAGGGCAATGTGCGGGTGTCGCTGCCGGCGGGGACCGCAGCGGCGGACGTGGACCGCTTCCTGGAGGTGCTGCCGGGCGTGGTGGCCGAGGTGCGGGAGCGGCTGGGCGCCCCGGTGCGGTCGGCGGACCGGGACGTGCCCGGCGGTTCCGGTTCCTCGCTGACCGTGGACGCGGTGGGCCGGCTCTGCCCGGTTCCGGTGATCGAGCTCGCCAAGGTGATCGGTGACGTGCCGGTGGGCGGGACGGTCACGGTCCTCGCGGACGACGAGGCCGCGCGGCTGGACATCCCGGCGTGGTGCGCGATGCGCGGGCAGGAGTACGTGGGAGAACCGGAGCCCGGGACGTACGTGGTGCGCCGGCTGGTGTAGCCGGCGCACCGTCCCCCGCCCGGGGCGCACCCCCGGGCGGGAGGGGGTCAGGCCAGGTGCGCGCGGACCTCGGCCGCGGCGTCGTCGCCGTAGGCCTTGGTGAAGCGGTCCATGAAGTTCGCGCGGCGCAGCGTGTACTCCTGGGTGCCGAGGGTCTCGATCACCAGCGTCGCGAGCATGCAGCCCACCTGGGCCGCGCGCTCGTGGCCGACGCCCCAGGACAGACCGGAGAGGAAACCGGCGCGGAAGGCGTCGCCGACGCCCGTCGGGTCGACCTTGGCCTCCTCGTCGGGGCAGCCGACCTCGATGGGGTCGGAGCCGGCCGCCTCGATGCGCACACCGCGCTTGCCGAGGGTGGTGACCCGGTGGCCGACGCGGCCGAGGATCTCCTCCTCGCTCCAGCCGGTCTTGGACTCGATCAGGCCCTTCTCGTACTCGTTGGAGAAGAGGTAGGCCGCGCCGTCCAGCAGTATCCGGATCTCGTCGCCCGACATGCGCGCGATCTGCTGGGAGAAGTCGGCGGCGAACGGGATGTTCCGCGAACGGCACTCCTCGGTGTGCCGGAGCATCGCCTCGGGGTCGTCGGCGCCGATCAGCACCAGGTCGAGGCCGCCGACCCGGTCGGCGACCGACTTGAGCTCGATCAGGCGGGCCTCGCTCATGGCGCCGGTGTAGAAGGAGCCGATCTGGTTGTGGTCGGCGTCCGTGGTGCAGACGAAGCGGGCGGTGTGCAGGACCTCCGAGATGCGGACGGACGCCGTGTCCACGCCGTGGCGGTCGAGCCACGCGCGGTACTCGTCGAAGTCCGAGCCGGCGGCGCCGACGAGGACCGGGGCGGTGCCCAGCTGGCCCATGCCGAAGCAGATGTTCGCGCCCACACCGCCCCGGCGGACGTCGAGGGTGTCGACGAGGAAGGACAGGGACACCGTGTGCAGCTGGTCGGCCACCAGCTGATCGGCGAAGCGTCCGGGGAACGTCATGAGATGGTCGGTCGCGATGGAGCCGGTGACGGCGATACGCACGGTGATGCGCTCCTGGGGAGGGCTGACAGTGACAGTCCACGCTACCGGGTCGCGCCATCCGGCCATGTACGGAAACTACCCGATAGTAGGGCTTTTTTCCTTCGGTGATCGATGCGTACGGTGCGACCATGACGAAGCAGATCGCCGCGCGCGAGTCGCGGGAGTCCGAGATGAGCCTGGCCCAGCTGCGCGGCGACTGCGCCCGCATGGCCCCGCACTGGGTGGTCCCGGCCGTCCAGGCACCGGCGCCGGTACCGCCGTCCCTGATCCACGGGGTCGTCGTGCCTCCCGCGTCCGCCCGGCTCGTCGACGCGATGTCCGTCTACGGCGACTGACCCCCGGGAACCGCACGCTCCCCTGCCCCGTCTCATCCGTGTCCTCCGGCGCAGGAGGCAGGAGACAAGGAGCGATGCGGTGAGCAGCACGGAGAAAGCGCACGACGGCCCCCGCCGGCGGTCCCCGCTCGTCGTCGCCTCGGTGGTGGCGGCGGTGCTGGTCGCGGGCGGGGGCGGGGCGTACTTCGCGGCCGCCGGATCCGGCGGCGACGGCGCGGCGGGCGGCAGGAGCGAGACCCGGGAGGACTCCGGCCCCGCTCCCCTGCTCGCCCTGGACACGGCCGGCGGCGGCATCGCCCCCGGCGAGCCGGACCCGAACGGCCGGGGCGTGGTCCTGCGGGCCGCGGGCGAGCTGCCCGACGGGCCCGGCAGGGCGGCCGTGCACCGGGCGACGGGTTCCGTGACGGAGGCCGAGGTCGCCCGGCTGGCGAAGGCGCTCGGCATCGCGGACGCGCCGAGGCTGGAGGGCACGGCGTGGAAGGCCGGGGCGCCGCAGGACGGTTCGGGTCCCGTGCTGGAGGTCGGCAAGGAGGCACCCGGCACCTGGACGTTCCACCGCTTCGGCACGGCGCCCGGCGGTGACGACTGCCCCCGCGGGAAGCCGTGCCCCGACGGCGGGTCCCCGGGCGGCGACCCGGGCGGCGCGGTGGACGAGGCGGCCGCCCGGAAGGCGGCGGCCCCGGTGCTGGAGGCGGCCGGCCAGGGCGACGCGGCACTGCGCACGGATCAGCTGATGGGCGCGGTCCGGGTGGTCAACGCCGACCCGGTGGTCGGCGGACTCCCGACGTACGGCTGGTCGACCGGGGTGCAGGTGGGCCCCGACGGACAGGTCGTCGGCGGCAGCGGCCGGCTGAAGGAGCCGGTGCGGGGCCACGCCTATCCGGTGGTCACCGCGGACGAGGCGGTCCGGGTGCTCAACGAGGCGGCGAAGGGCGACGGCCGGATCGGCATCGGCGGCTGCGCGACACCCGTGCCGCACCAGGACGAGCTGCGGCCGGGCGCCGAGCCGGCCCCCGGGAAGCCGGAGGCGCCCTGCCGGTCGACGGACGACCGGACGCCCCCCGGGACGCTGACGGTCACCGAGGCCGTCTTCGGGCTGGCCGCGGGGCAGGTGGACGGACGGCCGGCGCTGGTGCCGTCCTGGCTGTTCCAGGTGAGGGGCGACGGCGGGGACACGACGTTCACCCTCCCGCGCACGGCCGTGGAGCCCCGGTACGTGAAGGCGGACGAGCCGCCGGCCCGGGAGATCCCGCGCTCCGGGGACCCGGACGGGATCCCGCCGCTGCCGGGGACCTCGTACACCGCGGACGACAGGACCCTCACGGTGACCTTCTGGGGCGGGGTGTGCGACACCTACCGGGGCGAGGCCGACGAGAGCGCCGGGAAGGTGACGGTCGAGGTCGAGGCCGTCGATCCGGATCCGGACCGGGTCTGCATCGCCGTGGCCGAGGAGCAGTCGGTGAAGGTGACGCTGGACGCGCCGCTGGGCGACCGCGCGGTGGTGGACGCGAGCAACGGCAAGGAGCTCCCGCTGCGCAAGTAGGTCCCGAGCACGCCGAAGGGCGGCGCCCCGTGCGGGGGCGCCGCCCTTCGGCGTGTGCGGAGCGGGCGGCTCAGCTGAAGGAGTCGCCGCAGGCGCAGGAACCCGTGGCGTTCGGGTTGTCGATGGTGAAGCCCTGCTTCTCGATGGTGTCGACGAAGTCGATCGAGGCGCCGCCCAGGTAGGGGGCGCTCATGCGGTCGGTCACGACCTTGACGCCGTCGAAGTCCTTGACGACGTCGCCGTCGAGCGAGCGCTCGTCGAAGAACAGCTGGTACCGCAGGCCGGAGCAGCCGCCGGGCTGAACGGCGACACGCAGCGCGAGGTCGTCGCGGCCTTCCTGGTCGAGCAGGGCCTTGACCTTGGCCGCGGCGGCGTCGGACAGGAGGATGCCGTCGCTGACTGTGGTCTTCTCGTCCGATACGGACATCTGCTTCTCTCCCGGGTTGTACGGAGACTGCTTGCCGACGATTGCAACCGGCGTGGCCGCGGATTCATTCCGGAGCCGGGGTCTTTCCCTTTTTCATGCTCGCACACCGGCCGGGCGCGGGGTACCGGCGCGGCGGGGAGGGGGTGCGTCACATCGACGCTATGGCCGTCGTCAAAGTGACGTGAACCGGTTATGATAGATAGCGTCATATAGACGAGAAGTCTCCTGTCAGACGAAGAAAGGGTGCGTGTCGTGACCACCGCCCAGACCACCGAGCTCGACGTCCAGCCGTCGCCGCTCGCCCTCCTGCTGCTCGGCCGCGAGGCCGACCCCCGGAGCGAGCGCGGCGTCGAATGCCCCGGCGACCTGCCCTCCCCCTCCGACCCGGACCTGGTGGAGCGCGCCCGCGCGGCCAAGGAGAAGCTCGGCGACAAGGTCTTCGTCCTGGGACACCACTACCAGCGCGACGAGGTCATCCAGTTCGCCGACGTGACGGGTGACTCCTTCAAGCTGGCCAGGGACGCGGCGGCGCGCCCCGAGGCCGAGTACATCGTCTTCTGCGGCGTGCACTTCATGGCGGAGTCCGCCGACATCCTCACCACCGACGACCAGAAGGTCGTCCTGCCCGACCTCGCGGCCGGCTGCTCGATGGCCGACATGGCGACGGCCGAGCAGGTCGCCGAGTGCTGGGACGTGCTCACCGAGGCCGGCGTCGCCGAGCAGGTCGTCCCCGTCTCGTACATGAACTCCTCCGCCGACATCAAGGCGTTCACCGGCAAGCACGGCGGCACCATCTGCACCTCGTCCAACGCGAAGCGGGCTCTGGACTGGGCCTTCGAGCAGGGCGAGAAGGTGCTCTTCCTGCCCGACCAGCACCTCGGGCGCAACACCGCGGTCCGCGACATGGGCATGTCCCTGGACGACTGCGTCCTGTACAACCCGCACAAGCCGAACGGCGGTCTGACCGCCGAGGAGCTGCGCGGCGCGAAGATGATCCTGTGGCGCGGGCACTGCTCGGTGCACGGCCGCTTCTCGCTGGAGTCGGTCAACGACGTGCGTGAGCGGATCCCGGGCGTGAACGTCCTGGTGCACCCCGAGTGCCGCCACGAGGTGGTCGCGGCCGCCGACTACGTGGGCTCGACCGAGTACATCATCAAGGCCCTGGAGGCGGCCCCGGCCGGCTCGAAGTGGGCGATCGGCACCGAGCTGAACCTGGTCCGGCGCCTGGCGAACCGTTTCGCCGGGGAGGGCAAGGAGATCGTCTTCCTGGACCGGACCGTCTGCTTCTGCTCGACGATGAACCGCATCGACCTGCCGCACCTGGTGTGGACCCTGGAGTCCCTGGCCGAGGGCAACCTGGTCAACCGCATCGAGGTCGACAAGGAGACCGAGAGCTTCGCGAAGCTCGCGCTGGAGCGGATGCTGGCCCTGCCGTAACCGCCGGCCGCCCGGGGGCGCCACGCACACCGTGCGGGGCGCCCCCTGCTCCGTCACGCATCACCTTAAGGTGGGACATGTGGCGCCCAGGTCCCCCCGACGACACCGGCGGCTCGCTCTCGCGGCGGCGATCGCCGYCGCGAGAGCGAGCCGCCGGTGTGCCGGTGT
>NZ_RDBP01000037.1:143502-153926 GCF_008042045.1 Streptomyces sp. T39 | reverse complement strand
CCCCCGGCACGGGCCCCGCACGCCACAGGGCCCCGCACGCCACAGGGCCCCGCACGCCACAGGGCCCCGCACGCCACAGGGCCCCGCGGCCTTGCGGCCGCGGGGCCCTGTGGTCGTGCGCCGGTCGTGCGGCAGGGGCCGCTACGCGTTCGACGGCTCCAGCGGCGCCGTCTCGCCCGGCTGGTCCGCCTGGCGCTTCGCGTCCCGCTTGGCCTCGCGCTTGGCACGGCGGCGCTCCTTGCGGAGCTCCACCATCGCGTAGAGCGTCGGCACCAGCAGCAGCGTCAGCAGCGTCGAGGTGATCAGACCACCGATGACCACGATGGCCAGCGGCTTGGCGATGAAGCCGCCCTCGCCGGTGACGCCGAGCGCCATCGGCAGCAGGGCGAAGACCGTCGCCAGGGCGGTCATCAGGATCGGGCGCAGCCGGTGCCGGCCGCCCTCGATCACGGCCTCCACGACGCCGAGGCCCTGTGCCCGGTACTGGTTGATCAGGTCGATCAGCACGATCGCGTTGGTGACCACGATGCCGATGAGCATCAGCATGCCGATCATCGCCGGCACACCCATCGGCGTGCCCGTGGCGACCAGCAGGCCGATCGCCCCGGTCGCCGCGAACGGGATGGAGACCAGCAGGATCAGCGGCTGGATCAGCGAGCGGAACGTGGCGACCAGCAGCATGAAGACGATGGCGATCGCGGCCAGCATCGCGAGCCCCAGGTTGAGGAAGGCCTCCTCCTGGTCCTCGGACACACCGCCGATGGACGCCGAGGCGCCCTCCGGCAGGTCGAGCGCGTTGATCTTCGTCTGGAGCTCGGCGCCGATCGCACCGGTGTTGTCACCGGTCGGCTTGGCCGTGATCGTGGCGGCCCGCGAACCGTCGATCCGCGTCATCGAGACCGGGCCCGGGACCAGCTTCACCTCGGCGATGTCGCCGAGCTTCACCGGTCCGAGCGGCAGGGCGCGCAGTTCCTCCATGGTCTGCGCCGGCTTCGCCGACGTGATGACGATGTCGCGCTCGGCGTCGCCGAGGATCGCCGTGCCGGCGGGCGTGCCCCGCACGGCCTGGCCGACGGCCATCCCGAGGGCGGCGTCGGTGAAGCCGGCGTCGGCCGCCTTCGCGGTCCCCTTGACGGAGATACGGGGGACGGACTGGGCGAGGTCGCTCTGGATGTCGGTGACGTCGTCGAGCTTGCCGACCTCGGCGCGGACCGCCTCGGACGCCTTCTGGAGCACCTCGGCGTCGGACGCCTTGACCACGACGCTCAGGTCCTGGCTGCCGAATCCGTCGCCGGAGGCGATCGTCGTCTCGCCGATGCCGTCGAGCGCGCCGAGCTCCTCGTCGATCCGGTCGCGGACCTTCTCGTACGCGGACGCGTCCTTCAGCGTGAGCTGGTACGACGCCTGGTTGGCGCCGGTGCCGCCGCCGAAGGCGGCCATGAAGCCGGAGGAACCGACGGTGACCTGGTAGTCCTTCACCTCGTCGATGCCCTGGAGGACCTTCTCGACCTTCTTCGCCGACTCGTCGGCCGCCGCCAGGCTGGTGCCGGGGGCCAGCTCCTGCTTGATCGACATGACCTCCTGCTCGCCCTGGTCGAAGAAGTTCGTCTTGAGCAGTCCGGCCATGCCGAAGGTGCCGAAGAGGACGACGAGGGCCAGCACGACGCTGGTCACGCGCCGGCGGGTGGCGAAGCGGAGGACGGGGACGTAGGCGCGCTGGAGCGGGCTCTTCGTCTCCTTCTCCTCGGCGATGCGCCGCGCCTCCTCGGGATCCATGCCGCGCACGGCCTTCGGCGCGCGCAGGAACCAGTACGAGAGGACGGGGACGACGGTCAGCGACACCAGCAGCGACGCGAGCAGGGCCGCGGTGACGGTCAGGCTGAACGAGCCGAACAGTTCGCCCACCATGCCGCCGACGAGGCCGATCGGCAGGAAGACCGCGACGGTGGTCAGGGTGGAGGAGGTGACGGCGCCCGCCACTTCCTTCACCGCGGTGATGATGGCGCTCTCGCGCTCCTCGCCGTAGCCGAGGTGCCGCTTGATGTTCTCCAGCACCACGATCGAGTCGTCGACGACCCGGCCGATGGCGATGGTCAGGGCGCCCAGGGTCAGCATGTTGAGGGACAGGTCCCTGGTCCACAGCACGATCAGCGCCAGGACGACGGAGAGCGGGATGGAGACCGCGGTCACCAGGGTCGAGCGCAGCGAGGCGAGGAAGACCAGGATCACGATGACCGCGAAGACCAGGCCGAGGGCGCCCTCGGTGGTGAGACCCGAGATCGACTTGGAGACCGCCGGGCCCTGGTCGGAGACGACGGTGATGTCGGCGCCCGCGCCGAGGTCGGTGCGCAGACCGGGCAGCTTGTCCTGGACGGCCTCGGAGATGGCGACGGCGCTGCCGTCGTTGTCCATCGTGGCGAAGACGGCGAGGCTGGGCCGGCCGTTGGTGCGGGTCAGGGAGACGGGCGTCGACTCCGTCTGCTCGACGGCCGCCACGTCGCCGAGACGGACGGGCTTGCCCTTGCCGCCCTGCGCGGGCACGATCCGCAGCTCCTCGATCTGCTGGAGGCTGGTGAAGCCGCCGCCGACCTGGACCGTGCGGCTCTTGCCGTCCTCGGAGAACGAGCCGGCCGGCATCGTGGCCCCGCCCGCCCGCAGCGCCTCGGAGAGCGCCATGGTGTTCAGGCCGGCCGCCGCGAGCCTCCGCTCGTCCGGCGTGACGGAGACCTGGAGGTCCCGGACACCGTCGACGGACACCTGGCCGACGCCGTCGATGTCCTCGATCGCGGGGACGACGGTCCGCTCCAGCTGGTCGGCGAGCGCCTGCTGGTCCTTGTCGGAGGTGACGGCGAGGACGACGGTCGGGATGTCGTCCGTCGAGCCGGCGATGACCTGCGGGTCGACGTCGTCGGGCAGCTGGGCGCGGGCCCGGTTCACGGCCTGCTGGACGTCGGCGACGAGCTGCTTGGTCCCGTCCCCGTAGTCGAAGCTGGCCATGATCACGGCGTTGCCCTCGCTCGCCGTGGAGGTGATGCCCTTGATGCCGTCGACGGCCTTGATGGTGGTTTCGAGCGGTTCGACGACCTGCTTCTCGACCACGTCGGGGGAGGCACCCTGATAGGGGGCGAGCACCGACACCATCGGAAGTTCGATGGAGGGCAGCAGCTGCTGCTTGAGCTGGGGTATGGAGATCGCGCCGAAGACGATCGCCACGATGGACATCAGCCCGATCAGGGCCCGTTGCGACAGGCTGAATCTGGACAGCCAGGACATGGGGTCTCTCTTCTGTGGCGTACGCGGGGAGGGACGGCCCGGGGGCCAGCCTCTATACCTTGGGGCACCGGGGGCGGTGCATCCGTAGCCCCCAGGTCCCGTTCCTCACGCCGCGCATACCGCAGCTGGAGTACGCTGCGCCGCCCTCAGTCCACCCTCGGACGTACCAGCCCGGACTCGTACGCCGCGACGACCAGCTGAGCGCGGTCACGGGCGCCCAGTTTCGCCATCGCCCGGTTCACATGGGTCTTCACCGTCAGCGGGCTGACCTCCAGCCGGACGGCGATCTCGTCGTTGGAGTGGCCCCCGGCCACGAGCACCAGGACCTCCCGTTCGCGGCCGGTCAGCGCGGCCAGCCGCTCCGAGCGCCCCGCGGACTCCGGTCCGTCCGCCGCCCCGCCGCTCTGCGCGAGGAACCGGGCGATCAGCCCCTTGGTGGCGACGGGGGACAGCAGTGCCTCCCCGCCGGCGGCGACCCTGATCGCGTTGAGCAGCTCCTCGGGCTCGGCGCCCTTGCCGAGGAAGCCGGAGGCGCCGGCGCGCAGCGACTGCACGACGTACTCGTCGACCTCGAACGTGGTCAGCATGACCACCCGTACGTGGGACAGCTCGGGGTCGGCGCTGATCTGACGGGTGGCGGCGAGCCCGTCGGTGCCGGGCATCCGGATGTCCATCAGGACCACGTCGGCGCGGGCGGAGCGCGTCAGGGCGACGGCCTCGGCGCCGTCGGCGGCCTCCGCGACGACCTCCATGTCCGGTTCGGAGTCGACCAGCACCCGGAACGCGCTGCGCAGCAGCGTCTGGTCGTCGGCGAGCAGCACCCTGATCGTCATGCGTCCTCCCCCGCGCGGCAGGCCCGGGCCGCACGCCGCGCGGCACCGGCGCCGTCCGCGCCCGTCGTCAGGGGCAGTATCGCCTGCACCCGGAAGCCGCCCCCGTAGCGGGGGCCCGCGGTGAGCGCCCCGCCCAGCGCGGCGACCCGCTCGCGCATCCCGATCAGTCCGTGACCGCCGCCCTCGGCCGCGGCGGGGCCGGCGACGCCGTTGTCGAGGACGGTGACCTCCAGCGTGGAGCCGACCCGGACCACGCTCACCTCCGCCCTGGCGTCCGCCCCCGCGTGCTTGCGCACATTGGTCAGCGACTCCTGGATGATCCGGTACGCGGCGAGGTCGACCGCCGCGGGCGGGGTCACCCCTTCGTCGGCGCGGGCGACCTCGACGGTCAGACCCGCCTGGCGGAAGGTGGTGACCAGTTCGGCGAGGACGCCGAGCCCGGGAGCCGGTTCGGTGGGCGCCTCCGGGTCGCCGGACTGGCGCAGCAGACCGACGGTGGCGCGCAGTTCGTTCAGCGCGGAGCGGCTCGCCTCGCGGACATGGGCGAGGGCCTCCTTGGCCTGGTCGGGGCGCTTGTCCATGACATGGGCGGCCACCCCGGCCTGCACGTTGACCAGGGCGATGTGGTGGGCGACGACGTCGTGGAGGTCGCGGGCGATCCTCAGCCGCTCCTCGGCGACCCGCCGCCCGGCCTCCTCCTCCCGGGTCCGCTCGGCGCGCTCCGCCCGTTCCCTGATCGCGTCGACGAAGGCGCGGCGGCTGCGGACCGCGTCTCCCGCGGCGGCGGCCATGCCCGTCCAGGCGACGAGGCCGAGATTCTCCTGCGCGTACCAGGGCAGCGATCCGAACGACATGGCCGCACCGGTGAGCGCGGCCATGGTGAGCAGGCCGACCCGCCAGGTGGTGGGCCGGTCGGTGCGGGCGGCCACCGTGTAGAGGGCGATGACGGCGCTCATGGAGACGGGGGCGGCCGGGTCACCGGCGACCAGCTCGATGACGGACAGCGCGCCGGTGACGGCGAGGACGGCCATCGGCTCCCGCCGCCGGTACACCAGCGCGCCGGCGGCGACGGCCATCAGCAGGGCGCTGCGCGCCTCGGGCGTGCGGGTGCCGAACGTCGGGCCGTGGGGACCGTTCGGGTCGGCGAACGATCCGGCGACCATGCAGACGAGGACGGCGAGGGCCAGTCCGCCGTCGAAGGCCAGCGGGTGCGCGCGCAGCCAGCGCTGGGTGCGGGCGAGCCGGTCGGCGAATGCGGTCACGGGAGCCAACGTTACGTGCTGCGCCAGTGCCGCCGGACCGGGCCGCCGGTGACGGCGAGGACGGCCATCGGCTCCCGCCGCCGGTACACCAGCGCGCCGGCGGCGACGGCCATCAGCAGGGCGCTGCGCGCCTCGGGCGTGCGGGTGCCGAACGTCGGGCCGTGGGGACCGTTCGGGTCGGCGAACGATCCGGCGACCATGCAGACGAGGACGGCGAGGGCCAGTCCGCCGTCGAAGGCCAGCGGGTGCGCGCGCAGCCAGCGCTGGGTGCGGGCGAGCCGGTCGGCGAATGCGGTCACGGGAGCCAACGTTACGTGCTGCGCCAGTGCCGCCGGACCGGGCCGGCGGGCGGATCCGGCCACCGCGGGCGGCGGGCTGACATGCCCGTGCCGCCGTGCGGGACCGGGTGGTCCGCACGGCGGCACGGGTGGAGTGGAGTGCCGGGCCGGGTGTCAGGCGCCGGGGATCAGGCCGTCCTCGCCGAGCAGCGCGCGGACCTCTTCGAGGGTCGCGTCGGGCGACGGCAGGATGAGCTCGGACGGTTCGAGCGAGTCCGCGGGCAGCGGCTCACCGAGTTCGCGGACCTTCTCCAGGAGGGCGTGCAGCGTGCTCCGGAAACCGGGGCCGTCACCGCTCTCCATCTCGGCGAGCAGGTCGTCGTCGAGCGTGTCGAGTTCGGGGAAGTGGCTGTCCGCCACCTCCACCTGGCCCTCCCCCATGATCCGGACGATCATGACGATTCCTCACTGGCCGGGAACTGTCCGGGCACCGGCTGCCCGGACCGGGCGGGCGGCGGGGCCGCCGGCGCCGGAGCGCCGACGGCACGGCCGTCACTGCTTGTCGAACCTCGGGGTGCTCTGCTGCTGGCCGGACGCGTCCTGGCGCTGCGCGCCGCCCTCGATCGCCTGCTGCGGGGCCGGGCCGCCGGCCAGCTCCGCCTTCATGCGCTGGAGCTCCAGCTCGACGTCGGTGCCGCCGGAGAGACGGTCGAGCTCGGCCTGGATGTCGTCCTTGGCGAGACCGGACTGGTCGTCGAGCGCGCCGGACGCGAGGAGCTCGTCGATCGCCCCGGCCCGCGCCTGGAGCTGCGCGGTCTTGTCCTCGGCGCGCTGGATCGCGACGCCGACGTCGCTCATCTCCTCGGAGATGCCGGAGAAGGACTCGGCGATCCGGGTCTGCGCCTGGGCGGCCGTGTAGGTCGCCTTGATCGTCTCCTTCTTGGTGCGGAAGGCGTCGACCTTGGCCTGGAGCCGCTGGGCGGCGAGGGTGAGCTTCTCCTCCTCGCCCTGAAGGGTCTGGTGCTGCGTCTCCAGGTCGGTGACCTGCTGCTGGAGGGCGGCCCGGCGGGACAGCGCCTCACGGGCCAGGTCCTCGCGGCCCAGCGCGAGCGCCTTGCGTCCCTGGTCCTCCAGCTTGGAGGACTGGCCCTGGAGCTGGTTGAGCTGGAGCTCGAGGCGCTTGCGGGAGGTCGCCACGTCGGCGACCCCGCGGCGCACCTTCTGCAGCAGCTCCAGCTGCTTCTGGTAGGAGTAATCGAGGGTCTCGCGCGGGTCCTCGGCCCTGTCCAGGGCCTTGTTCGCCTTCGCGCGGAAGATCATCCCCATACGCTTCATGACACCGCTCATGGGCTTCGCGCGCCCCCTTCTGACGGACTCGGCTTCAGCACTCCAACAGAACCCACAGTACGGGCCCTGCTTCCATTACCGCACTGTTCGAGCGCGGATGCGCTCATCCCCAAGGACGACTGCGAACGGCTCCGCTCCGGCCCAGGGAGTAGGTGAGCGTCAGGGATCCGTGACCCTGCGTCCACTGTGTGGTGGTTCTGTCCAGTACGGACGCCCGGTGTGGCCGGATCGTTCCCCGCGGCGGCGGTGTCCATGCGCGGACCGCCGGGGACTGTGGCACACCTCCTGTCCCGGACCGGCGCGCCACCCCGTACCCTTGGGCCTTGTGTTCCGTAGCCGTTCCAAGGAAGAGAAGGCCCCCACCGGCAAGGTGACGGCGGACCTCTCCAAGCAGCCCCGAGACCCCGAGGCCCCCAAGGGCCGCCCGACGCCCAAGCGCAGCGAGGCCCAGGGCCACCGTCGCGCTCGTGCGAACAGTGCGCCCCTGGACCGCAAGGCCGCCATGAAGCGCCAGCGCGAGGTGCGCCGGGCGGACCTGGCCAAGCAGCGGGAGGCGCTCGCCAGCGGTGACGAGCGCTATCTGCCGGCCCGGGACAAGGGCCCGGTGCGGCGCTTCGTCCGGGACTTCGTCGACTCCCGCTTCTGCATCGCCGAGTTCTTCCTGCCGCTCGCGGTGGTCATCCTCGTCCTGAGCATGGTCCGCGTCGCGCAGCTGCAGAACGTCGCGCTGCTGCTGTGGCTCGGCGTGATCGTGCTGATCGTCGTCGACTCGATCGGTCTGACGATCCGGCTGAAGAAGCAGCTCAGGGAGCGCTTCCCCGACGAGCCGAAGCGCGGCGCGGTCGCCTACGGCCTGATGCGCACGCTGCAGATGCGCCGTCTGCGTCTGCCCAAGCCCCAGGTCAAGCGCGGAGAGCGGCCCTGAGCCCGCACTCGGCCGTGCCCTCCGGCTTCGCCGGGGCGTCCGCCGAGTGGCTGGCCGGGGTCGACGGGCTGCGCAACATCGTGCGCCAGGAGCTCGTCGCCCGTCAGCTGGAGGAGCAGATCTCCGCCCGCTACCCGGTCGGGCAGCGGCTGCGGGTGCTCGACGTCGGCATGGGGCAGGGCACCCAGGCACTGCGGCTGGCACGGGCGGGGCACGCGGTGACGGGCATAGAGTCCGACGCGGTCATGCTCGACGCCGCCCGGCAGGCGCTGTCGGGTGAGCCCGAGGGGATCCGCGAGCGGGTCCGCCTGGTGGAGGGCGACGGCCGGGACACGGGCGTGCACTTCCTGCCCGGCAGCTTCGACGTGGTGCTGTGCCACGGCGTGCTGATGTACGTCGCCGAGGCGGACGCCATGCTGGCGGGCCTGGCGCGGATGCTGGCCCCGGGCGGTCTGCTGTCGCTGCTCGTGCGCAACGGGGACGCGCTGGCGATGCGGGCCGGACTCGCCGGGGACTGGGCCGGCGCCCAGGCGGCGTTCACCTCCGACACCTACACCAACAGGCTCGGGCTGACCGTGCGGGCCGACCGGCTGGACGCCCTGACGGCCACGCTGGAGGGCATCAACGCGCCGCTGCACGCCTGGTACGGAGTGCGGGTCTTCACGGACGGCGCCGGCGAGGACGCCGTCACGCCGCCGGCCGACGAACTCCAGCGGCTCCTCGCCGCGGAGGAACGGGCGGGACGCACCGACCCCTACCGCAGGGTGGCCGCGCTGCTGCACCTGTGCGGAGTGCGGCGGGCCTGACGGCGGAGCCGGCGCCGCACACCGGCGCCCGGCTCCCGCGGACCTGCGCTCCCGGGGTCCGCGGCGGACGCCCCGGACCCCGGGAGGCCCGTCAGGACTCCTCGGCGTGCAGGCTCATCGGCCCGTAGATCACCGTGCCGTCCTCCGAGAGCACGACCTGGTCGGCGCCGCCCTCGTGGAGCGGCTTCCAGTACTCGCCGATCCAGGACTCCGCGTCGCCCTGCGTGCTGAACTCCTCCGGCTCCACCGCCGGCTGGACCTCCGTACCGTCGGCCTTCTCGAACCGCCACGTCCATGCCATGTGCGCCTCCCGGGTACCTGGGGTCGTACAGCTGATCATTCGGTGCTGCCCGCAGCGTAGCCGGGCGCGCACCCGCCGCGGGGACACGGGAGGATCGGGGGCGTGGAACTGACATTGCTCGGCACCGGCGCCCCGGCCGGACTCCCCCGCCCCGGCTGCCCCTGCGCCGTGTGCGCGACCGCCCGAGGCCCCGAGGCGCGCGCCGCGACGGCGCTCCTGGTGGACGGTGCGCTGCTGCTCGACCTCACCCCGGGGGCCGCCCTGGCCGCCGCGCGGGCCGGGCACTCGCTGGCAGGGGTGCGCCAGGTGCTGCTGACCCATCCTCACGACGGCCCCGCCGTGGAACTGCCCGCCGGGCTGCCGACGGCGGGCCGCGTCCCGGACGGGCGGGTGCTGACGCTGATCAGCGGCCACCGGGTGCGCGCCGTGTCCGTCGACCATCCCGGGACCGGGTACGAGGTCACCTCCCCCGAGGGGGAACGCCTGCTCTACCTGCCGCCCGGCGCGGCACCGGCCGGGCTGGCGGACGGGCCGGCGGCGTACGAGATGGTCGTCGCGGACGTCGTCGGGCGTCCGGACGCGGTCGCCCGGCTGCGGGCGGCGGGCGCGATCGGGGCGACCACCGACGTGATCGCCGTCCATCTCGGCCACGAGGTGCCGGGCGGCGCCGAACTGCGGCGCAGGCTCGCCGCGGCGGGCGCGCGGGCGGTCCCGGACGGCACCACGCTGATCGTGGGCGAGTACCACGCCGTGCCCGACGTGCCCCGGCGCACGCTGGTCACCGGAGGGGCCCGTTCCGGCAAGTCACTTGAGGCCGAGCGGCGGCTGGAGGCGTTCCCTGACGTGCTGTACGTCGCCACGGGCGGGACGCGCGGCGACGACACCGAGTGGGCCGCCCGGGTCGCGGCCCACCGCGACCGGCGGCCGGGCTCCTGGCGGACGGCCGAGACCTGCGACCTGGTGCCCCTGCTCGCGGCCGAGGGCCCGCCGCTGCTCATCGACTGCCTGTCGCTCTGGCTGACCGACGCGATGGACCAGGCAGGCGCCTGGGACGACGACCACTGGGCGGCCGGCGGCGAGCGGGCCCTGCGCAAGCGCACGGCCGAACTCCTCACCGCGGTACGGGAGACGGGCCGCACGGTCGTCGCCGTGACCAACGAGGTCGGCGCGGGCGTCGTGCCCGCGACCGCCTCGGGGCGCCGCTTCCGCGACGAACTGGGCCGTCTGAACGCGGCGTTCGCGGCGGAGTGCGAGCATGTCCTCCTGGTGGTGGCGGGGCAGGCGGTGCCCCTGCGAGGGTGACGCGCGGGTTCGTCCGCCTGGTGCGGGCCGGTGGTTGCAGCACGGCCTGCGGCCGTGTCCTCAAGCGCCGGACGGGCTGTTTGGGCTGGGGTTCGTT
>NZ_RDBP01000037.1:128835-143402 GCF_008042045.1 Streptomyces sp. T39 | reverse complement strand
CGCGTCCGTGCCGCACAGGGCGGCGATCAGCGTGGCGGCGGCGGTCGTCCCGCCGACGCTGAGGTCGCCGAGCACGACCACGTCGGTGCCCGAGTCGGCCTCCTCGTCGGCGATCGCCATGCCGAGGCGCACCGCCTGCTCGGCCTCCTCGACGGTGAGCGCGTCCTCGATGTCGATGCGCCCGCTGCCGCGCCGCACCCGGTGGCGGGTGACGTCCTCGGGAAGCAGTTCCGGATCGCAGTCCAGACCGGCGTCGACGATCCGCACCGGGACACCCGACCGGCGGGCCAGCACGGASASSGSCCGCCCGCCCCGAGAGGGATGCGCCAGGAAGACCTCCAGGCCGCCGCCGGTCCGTCCGGGGGCGGCCTTCGGCTTGTCCGTACACACGCCGACGGCGCCCCATATGATCCCGTTTCATGGGAGATGTCCGCGAGAACGACGAGGGCACCGGCCGGGGCGGCGGCGCCCGCGCGCGGCGGGCCGCCGCGTTCGCTGTGTGGTACCTGCGCATCGTGACGTTCGTGAACTTCCTGAGCGCCGTGTGGGTGTCGCTGGGCCAGGATCTGCGCCGCCACAACGCCGACAACTACTTCACGCCCTATCTGCTCACCGCGGGCTTCGCGTCCGGCGTCTTCACCCTCTTCCTCGCGGTGACCATGCGGCGCCGCAAGCGGGCCGCCTGGATCCTGAACCTCGTGCTCGGCGGTCTGTTCCTGCTGCTGTTCGCCGTCGCGCTGGTGTTCCCCGAGATCCGCGGGCACGCCCAGAACTGGATCTCGTTCGTCCTCACCGCGGCCTTCGTGGCCGCGCTGCTGGCCGGTCGCCGGGAGTTCTACGCCAAGGGCGACCGCTCCAACCCGAAGCTGGCGACCGGGGTCGCCGTCGGCGGACTCCTCGTCACGTCGCTGCTCGCCACCGGTCTCGTCGCGCTCACCAACACCTCGCCGCAGAGTTCGACGTTCCTGGAGAAGTGGCGCTACGGCGCGATGCGGCTGGTCTCCGTCGCCGTCGACGACGACCGCTTCCCCACGATCACCACCCCGGGGTGGGTCGACGTCCTGATCAACATCATGTCCACGCTGCTGGTGCTCGCCGTGCTGTACGCGGCGTTCCGCTCGCGCCGCGCCGTCGACCCGATCACCGAGGACGACGAGGCCCGGCTGCGCGCGCTGCTGGAACGGCACGGCGACCGCGACTCCCTGGGGTACTTCGCGCTGCGGCGCGAGAAGAGCGTCGTGTGGTCGCCGACGGGCAAGGCGGCCGTGGCGTACCGCGTGGTGGGCGGGGTGTCGCTCGCGTCCGGCGATCCCATCGGCGACCCCGAGGCATGGCCGGGCGCGATCGCCCCCTGGCTGGCCCAGGCCCGTGAGCACGGCTGGGTGCCGGCGGTGATGGGCGCCGGCGAGGAGGCGGGCACGGTCTACGCCCGGCACGGCCTGGACGCGCTGGAGCTGGGCGACGAGGCGATCGTCGACACGGACGAGTTCACGCTGGAGGGGCGCGCGATGCGGTCCGTGCGCCAGGCGTACAACCGGGTCAGGCGCGCCGGGTACCAGGTCCGGATCCGGCGCCACGAGGACATCCCGCCCGAGGAGGCGGCCGCGTTGCTGCGGCGCGCCGACGAGTGGCGCGACGGCGCGACCGAGCGCGGTTTCTCGATGGCCCTGGGGCGGCTCGGCGACCCGGCGGACGGCCGCTGCGTGATGCTGGAGTGCTCGGACGGCGACGGGACACCGAAGGCGCTGCTCAGCTTCGTGCCGTGGGGTCCCGAGGGGCTGTCGCTGGATCTGATGCGCCGTGACCGGGAGGCCGAGAACGGGCTGACCGAGTTCATGGTCATCGAACTCCTCCAGCGCGCCGAGGAGATCGGGATCACGCAGGTCTCCCTGAACTTCGCGATGTTCCGGTCGGTCTTCGAACGGGGCTCCAGGCTCGGTGCGGGGCCGGTGCTGAGGCTCTGGCGTTCGGTGCTCGGCTTCTTCTCGCGCTGGTGGCAGATCGAGTCCCTCTACCGGGCGAACGCCAAGTACCGGCCGATCTGGGAGCCGCGGTACATGCTCTTCGAGAAGAGCTCCGACCTGCCGCGCATCGGTGTCGCCTCCGCGCGCGCCGAGGGATTCCTGGAGGCCCCGGGGCTGCCCGAGTGGGCACGCCGCCGTCGGCTGGAGAGCGGTCGGTGAACACCGCGTCCGCCTTCGCCCGCCGGGAATGGGGGCCGCTGTACGGGGTGGTCCACACCGCGCTCGTGGCGAGGAGCTGGCGGGCGGTCCCGCTCACCCTGGTGGCGGTCGGGCTGACCGCCGTCGCCTTCGCGCTCCAACACCGGTCCTGGGGACTGCCCGTGGTGGAGGCGGTGGGCTTCGTGCGTGCCGGGGACCCGCTGTGGCTCGCCCTGCTGCGGACGCCCCTGTCGCCGTTCGTCCCGGCGCCGCAGCTGCCGGTGTGGGGCGCGCTGGTGCAGATCCTCGTGGTGTTCGGCGTCGCGGAGATCACGCTCGGGCGCGTGGCGCTGGTGGTGATCGCGTACGTCTCGACGCTGGCGGGCACCGTGTACGCGCGGATCGGCGTCGCGGTCGGGCCGGACGGGGCGTTCGGGCTGCCCGCGTCGAACGCCGCGGTCGTGGACTCGGGGCCGTCGGCCGCCGTCGTGGGTCTCGCGCTGTGCGTCTGCTACCGCTACCGGGCGTGGGCGACGGCCGCCCTGGTGGTGGCCGCGATGGTCGCCGAGGTGATCGTGCGGCCGGATCTGGCGGGCAAGGAGCATCTGGCGGCCGTCGCGGCGGCCGCGGTGCTGTGCGCGGCGGACGCCCTGGCGCGCGGCCTGCGGCACCGCCGGGCGCGGTCCGGCGCCCCTGGGCGCGGCGGCCCGCCGTAGGGCGTGCCGCCTCACGGAAGCTCGCGGTCGGTGGAGTCGGCCGGCGTGTCGGGGGCGCCGCCGATCAGGTCCTGGAAGGCACGCCGGGGCCGCTCCCAGCGGCGGTCGTGGCGGATGGCGCGCAGCGCCGAACGCGCCCTGGCCTTCGGCCGGTTGCGGTAGAAGCGGCGCGCCCACGGCGAGCCGGGGCGGGCGAGGCGCACCGCGCCGACGAGGGCGACGAACGGGACGAGCACGCCGAGCAGGCCGAGCCGGGCCTTGCCCTTGACGAGGGCGATCAGCACGCAGAGGAAGTTGGCGGCGACGGTGAGGAGGAGCGAGGCGCGGTTCTGGCGTTCGTCCGGTGTCAGGCCGTCCACCCCGAGCGGTGAGGAGCCGCTGAGCACCAGCAGGGCGAGGGCGGCGGCGAGGACGACGACCTCGACGCTCTGGCGGCCCTGCTCGGTCCAGTAGACGTCGTCCAGGTGCAGGATCAGGGCGAACTCGTCGAGCACGAGGCCGACTCCGATGCCGAAGATCACGGCGCAGACCCCCGAGGCGACGCCGTGCCGGCCGCTGCCGACGGCGCCGAAGCCCCCGACGACGGTGAGCACGACACCGGGGACCACGTGGTGGATGTGCAGGCCGCCCGGACTGACGTTGCCGAAGGGGCCCCGCCCCGCGCGGATCATGCGGGTGATCACCCGGGTCAGGAGAAAGGTGAGGACGAACGAGACCAGCGCGAGGAACATCGGGAGCTTCCCCGGCTCGACGATGTTGCGGTAAAACCAGTGGCCCATGCCGTTTGCTCCCGATTCGCGCGTTTTGCGCAATTTACCGCCGCCTGGGCCGGGTGGCGGGGTGCGGCTCGGGACCGGCGGGCCCCTGCGGGCGGACGCGGCCGACGGGCTACCCTCGCGCGGTGGACTCCTCGCACGGCATACGTTTCGCCTTCGGCACCCTGACCGTCCTGCCCGTGCGGGTGACGCGCTGGGACCGTGAAGCCGGCCGGGCCGGGATGCTGTGGGCCCCGCTGGCCGGGCTGGTCGTCGGGCTGTGCGCCGCGGCGGCCGGCGGACTCCTCGTGCTGCTGGGCTCGGGCCCCCTCCTCGCGGCCGTGGCGGGCACCGCCGTGCCCGCGGTCCTCACCAGGGCCCTTCATCTGGACGGGCTCGCCGACACCGCCGACGGCCTCGGCAGCGGGAAGCCGGCCGAGGACGCCCTGCGGATCATGAAGCAGTCGGACATCGGGCCCTTCGGGGTGGTCACCGTGCTGCTCGCGCTGCTGGCCCAGGTCGCCGCCCTGAGCGAGCTCTACGCCGCCGGGTGGGCCCGCGGGGCGTGCGCCGCCGTGCTGGCCGGGGTGGCCGCCCGGCTGGCCCTGACCCTGGCCTCGCGCACGGGTGTGCCCGCCGCCCGGCCCGACGGTCTCGGCGCGGCCGTCGCCGAGGCGGTGCCCGTTCGCGCCGCGCTGGGCACGGCCGCCCTGGTCACGGCCGCAGCGGCGGGTGCAGCCGCCGTGCTGGGCGGCGCGCTCGCCGCCCTGCACGCGGTGCTCGCGGTGGCCGTCGCCCTGGCGGCCGCCGAGCTGCTGCTGCGCCGGTGCGTGCGGCGGCTCGGCGGCGTGACGGGCGATGTATTCGGCGCCCTGGCGGAGACGGCGGGAACGGCGGCGCTGGTGGTGCTGGTCCTGGGGTGAGCCCCGCGCTCACGGGTCGCCCACCCCGTGCGGGAGCGTGCCCCAGGGGTGTGCGCCCGTGCCCGGGACCGTGCAGTGCACCTCGGTGGCGGGGCGGGCGTGGCGCGGGGCCGCGTAGACGAGGTGGCAGAAGCGGTCCGGCGGGAAGGCGGCCGTCCAGGCGGGGGCCGCGGCGGCCGGGTCGTACGCGTCCCACGGGCCCTCGAAGGTCACCAGCAGCTCGGCCAGCCGGGCGTAGCCCGGGTCGGGCGGCACCCCGTGGTTGAGCACCACCGTCGCCGCGCCCGCCACCCGTGCCGCGACGGTCAGCCGGGTGTAGTGCGCCAGCGCGTCGCGGCCGGACGACACCTGGTCGAGGAAGACGCCGTCGGTCGCGTACCAGTCGCGGTGGCGCAGCGCCTCCCCGACGACGGTCCCGTGCGGGCGGCGGCCGTAGCCGGTGTCGACGTAGCCGAGGACGGGCACCCCGGCCTCCCGCAGCCGCCCCGCCACCGCGGCGAAGGCGGGGTCGGCGGCCGTGCCGGGGCCGCTGGCCGGGTTGAGGACGACGGCGTGCAGCAGCGGCGCGGCGGCCACCAGGCGGTCCCAGGCGGCGGGCCGGTCGGCGGGGTGCTCGTAGTACGGCACCAGCAGGCCCGTCACGGGCGGTGGGCCGTGGCCCGGCCGAGCAGGACGCAGACCAGGGCGAGCAGGGCGGCGGCCGCGAGGGCGGAGACGGCGAGCCCGACGGTCTCCGGGGCCCCGGCGCCCGCCGCCGCGAGGGCGGTCTGCACCAGCGCGGCGACCGAGCAGACCGCCGCCGCGACGGTCACCGCGCCGAACGCCTGGAGCAGCAGCCCGGTCCAGAGCACCGCGCCGACGAGGAGCAGCGTCACCAGGGGTGCGCCGCCGAGGGCGGGCGCGCCGGGCCACAGCAGGGTGCCGGCGGCGGCGAGCGCGCACAGGACGAGGAGGTGGGCGGCGAGGCAGCGGGTGAGCACCAGGACCGCGGCCCGCCGGAAGGCGGCGGGCGAGGTGACCGACCGCAGCCCGGTGAGAGCGCCGCTCCGGAAGCGGTGCAGCAGCCACTCGGCGGGCCCGTTGCCGAGGGTCAGCGCGACCGCCGACGGCCCGGCGACCACCGCGCCGGGCTCCGCGTGGAAGACGTCGCCGAGCGCGGTGTGCAGCACGAGCACGCCCGCACCGAGTCCGAACAGCCCGTGCGGCAGCGACGCGGTCAGCCGCGGCTCGGCGGGACGGGGCGTCCCTCGGCCGGTGTCCGCCGGGCGCGGCACGGACGTGGTGCGGCGGAGGAGGGCGGCGGCGGTCAGGACCGTGGCCGTGAGGGAGGCCGCCGACAGCAGGGCGCGGGCTCCGACGGGCAGGTCGTGGAGGAGGAGGACGGCCGTGCCGGCGGGAAGCGGCAGCAGGCAGTGGAGCAGGGTGCGTTCACGGCCCAGGACGAGCAGCGCCGTGGCCGCGCCCAGGTACACCGCCTGGGCCGCGGAGAAGACGGCCGACGGCCACTGCCCGGGGCCGGTGCACACGGCGGTCGCGGCCGTCGAGAGCAGGGCGCCGGCCGGGGCCCCGACGGCCAGGCAGCGGGCCGCCCCCGGGCGGTCCCCCAGGCCCAGGCGGCAGTAGGCCCGGTGGGCCATGGCCTGGTTCCACATCCAGCCGGTGAGCGCGCCCGCGAGCAGCGGCGGCAGGGCCGGCTCGCCGAGCAGCGGGGCGGCGAGGAGCCAGCCGAGGCCCGGCAGGGCGAAGAGCAGGCCGCGCAGCAGGGAGCCGAGCAGTCCGGTGTGCCACGGCGCGGCCGGGGGCACGGGTGGCTCGGGGTGGCTGCGGGGCACCGTGGCGAACAGCTCGGCGGCGAGCGCGAAGGAGTCGGGCCGGCCGTAGGCGAGGCGGATGTGATCGTCCGTCATGCCGTCGGACTCGAGGATCGCGGCGATCTCGTCGGGGTGCACGGCCGCGGCGATCACCTCGCGCAGGCGCCGCGCCAGGTCGTCCAGCGGGTCGGCGGCCACGCCGGTCCGCGGGGCGGGGCCGCGCCGGCGGGGCAGCGCGGGCAGGGTGTCGAGGTGGTCGCCGGGCTCCTGCCACAGCGGGCCGCTCATCGCAGCACCGCCTCGGGGCGGGGCACGGCGAAGCCGGTGGCGCAAGGGGTGTCCCTGCCGGTGTCGGGGAAGCCGGCCAGCTCACGGTAGATGCGGCGGAAGCCGTCCACGGAGCGGCTGAGCGTGAACCGGTCGACGACCCGCTGCCGTGCCGCGCGCCCCAGCGCGGCCCGGCGCTGCGGATCCCGCAGCAGCGCGGTCAGCGCGGCGGCCAGCACGGCGGGCTCGCGCGGCGGGACGACGACCCCCGTGTCGCCGACCGCCTCGCGCACCCCGCCGACGTCGGTCGACACGGTCGCCCGGCCGCAGGACATCGCCTCGATCAGGGAGAACGGGAAGCCCTCGCTGATCGAGGAGAGCGCGACGACGTTGCCGGCCCCGTAGGCGCGGGCCACGTCGGAGATGCGTCCCTCCCAGACGATGCCGTCGACGACGCCGAGTTCGGCGGCGAGCTTCTCCAGCCGGACGCGGTACGCCTCGCCGCCCTCGGGCACGCCGCCGAACAGCCGCAGCCGGGCGGCGGGCAGTTCGGCCCGGACGACGGCGTACGCCCGGATCAGGGTCTCCAGGTCCTTGATGGGGTCGATGCGGCCGGCCCAGGAGACGGTGGGCACGTCCGGTTCGGCGCCGGCGTCGGGAAAGGCTCCGGGGTCGACGCCGTTGTAGACGGTGCGGATGCGGGCGGCGGGTGCGCCGCCGTGCTCCTCCCAGCGCCGGTTGTAGCGGTTGCACGGCGTGATCAGGTCGGCGCGGCGGTAGCCGAGGGTGTTCAGCTCCCGGTAGAAGGCCAGCATCAGGGTCTTCACGGGGGTGCGCTGCGGGTGGGTGCGGTAGCCGAGGTAGCGCTCGCGCAGATAGATGCCGTGCTCGGTGAGCAGGAACGGCACCCGCTCGAAGTGCTGGGCGGCGAGCGCCGGCAGGGTGGCGAGGCCGGCGCTGACCGCGTGGGCGACGGCGTCGTCGGGTATGCGGGCGCCCAGCGGGCGCAGGGCGTGCTCCAGCAGGTCCGTGGCGGTCAGCGCGTCGTGCACGGTGGGCCGTGCGGCGGCCGTCGGCAGGTGGGGCATGGACCAGATCCACGTCAGCGACCGCAGGACGGCCTCCGAGCGCAGTGCCGAGGTGAGCCGTCCCTCCCTGGCCCAGCCGGCGAGCCGGTCCAGCGCCGTGCCGAAGTCGCAGCCGGCGTCCGGGTCGAGCATGGCGAGCAGGAACTGCTCGTAGGTGTCGAGGAAGCGGCGCTGCTCGCGGCGCGGCAGCCGGCGGCCGGCCGGCTCGGGTCCCCACAGCGGGAACGAGACGTGCCGGTAGACGTTGTCCGGCAGCTCCCAGGTGACCGGCTCCCGGCCGCTGCCGGTGAGGGCGACGACCTGGAAGTCGACCTCCGGCATGCCGCGTACGAGCTGGTCGCACCAGGTGGACACGCCCCCGTGGACGTGCGGATAGGTGCCTTCGGTGAGCATGGTGACGTGGCGACCGCTGCTCAGCATCGGTTCGTCCCCCCAAGGACAGTGGTCGGCGGACGGTGGGTATGCCGCGACGGTGGTCCGTCGCGCGCGGAGGCGCGGCCCGCCCGTGGTGCGCGCACACGGGCGCCCGGGCACGCGCGGGCACCCGCCGGGGGACGTCGTCGTCCGCCGGCGGGCGTGACGGGTGCGCCGCGGTGGCGCGGGAATCAGACGGGCAGGCGGAGCGTGACGGCCGTCTGGAGCAGCTCGGGCGTCGCCCACGCGGAGCGGGTGCCGGCGTAGGCGCCGCCGAACACCGAGGTGGTCAGCAGGTGCTGCCTGCGGGTCCCCTCCGGGACGGTGACGGGCGCGGCCACCCCGCGGGGCGCCTTCACGGTGACGGTGTCGCCGATGCGGTACGCGGTGACCGCACCGTCGGCGAGCGCCGTCCGCCACGCGGCGCGCCGCTTCATCTCCTCGCCGGCCTCGCGCTGGCGCGGGCTGACGAGCGGGGTGTTGTCGGCGAACAGGCCGCGGTAGTCGGCGAGGACCTTGTCGAGGACCGGGTAGAGCAGCCGGTCCTCGGCCAGGTTGGACTGGTGGACGTAGTGCGGGCGCGGGTCGTTCGCGACGACGTGGCCGAGAGCGGTGCGGGCCTCCTGCGGCGCGATGTGCGCGGCGTACCCGGTGGCCGTGTCCAGCGGCGCGGGCAGGCAGGTGGAGGCCGGGTTCGTCTCGCAGACGCCGCTGCCGCCGTCGGCCGCGGAGGTGTAGATCCAGTTGTACTCGTCCGTCATCTCCTCGGCCGTGCCCACGTTGTAGTACACGTTCATCGGGTGGCGGGGCACGGTCAGCGCGGAGCCGACCGGACGCTGCTGCGGCTCCCGGGAGTTGTCGCTCGCGATCCAGGTGACGCCGTTGTCGGCGAGGGCTCCGGCGAGGTTCGGGTTGTCGGCGGGCTGCTGCGGCAGTGTCCGCAGCCCCGAGTGCTCGCCGGTGACCAGTTCGGTGCGGTCCACCGGGAGGCCCTTGCGCACGGCCCAGTCGTGGTTGTCGCGGATCTGCGCGGACACCTCGGCCCGGCCCGCCCACCGGGTGGCGCCCGCGCCGTCCTTCGCGCACCGCCACGGGACGACCGACACGTCCTGCACGCAGCCGAGGAAGGGGTGGGTCCAGGTGTGGTTGATCCAGCGGTACCGGGCCCGGTCGGCGAGCAGCCGGTCGGCGAGCGGGTCGCTGCCGCCGTGGGCGGCCTTCCACTCCTCCCCGGAGCCGGCGTTGTAGACCATGTCGAGGGTGAATCCGGCAGTGCGCTGCCAGGCCGCGGCGTAGGCGGCGTCGTCGGCGGTCATGCGGATCGGCGCGGCCTCCTCGCCGCCGCCGACGCAGTCGATGTCGCCCGGGGTGCAGTTGCGCTCGGTGTCCCAGCGGGCGTCGGGCGCGAAGACGTCGTCGACGTGGACCGAGAACCAGTTGCGGCTCTGTCCGAGGTGGACGCCCTGGGTGAGCCATTCGACGATGCCGCGCGCCAGCACCCGGAACTGCCGCTGGTGACGGTTGTAGGCGAAGGTCACCACCAGCTCGCGGCGTCCGTCGTGGGCGTACTCGCCGACCAGGCTGCCGCGCCCTGCGCCGTCGCCGACGGGCAGGTCCAGGTAGCTGGTGAATCCTTCCCTCGGCCTGCCCGCGTAGCCGTAGCTCTCGGCGACCTGGGGCGAGTTGTCCTCGAAGGCGACCGGTCCGTCGAGGTAGCCGAAGGGGCCGGAGCGGCCGGCGGCGGTGAGCGCGGCGGGCGCCCCGTCGAGGACGCCGGCGTGACCGCCGTCGTCCACGTGGTCCAGGCCCACGCCGGGGTGGGACCAGGTGTAGGCGTCGACCTGGCGGATGCCGAAGGTCCGCTCGTAGGCGAAGAGGGCCTCGTTCTCGGCGGCGCCGGCCGCGGTGCCGGAGCCGAACGGGTCCTCGTCCGGGACGACGACGCCCTGGTACCTGGCGCGCGGGCGGCCGTCGACGGTGTCGCCGAGGAAGGCCGCGTCCACCGTGGGGCGGTCCGGGTCCCCGAGGTCCAGGCGCCGGAAGGGCACGCCGGTCGACTCCAGTTCGGAGACGATCGCGTCCACGGCGGCGCCGCCGTCGTCGACGACCAGGACGGTCAGGTCGACGCGCGGCGCCGGAGCGGCCGATGCCGCCGCGGGGACGGCCGTGGCCAGCAGCACGGCGGCGAGCGCCGCCGCGGCGGCTCTGCCCGTGCGGGGTCGGTACAGGTCCATGTGGTTCCCCCCTTGCGCGTCCTCCCCGGACGCGTCGCCGTCCCGCGTGCGCCTCCCCGGCGCACCTGGGACCTGTGGAGATGATGCGAAGGAGCGCGCGGCCCCCTTGCCCGAATGGCCCGAGTGTGGCTGAGCTCTCCCAGCGTTCGCCCGAAACATGGAAGAGACACCACGGACGAGTGAACCGCCGCCGCCGTGAGCGAGACATATGGCCACGCGTAGGCTCTTCTCCGGCATGGCGATGGGATCCATTCCCGTGCACAACCAACCAGGGGTATGTCTTCCGGCCCACCGGACTTCCGTCCACACGGCGTCCCGGCGGACCCGGAACTCAAGGAAGCGAGATTTCACCACCGTGACTGCTCTCACTCTCAGCACCGCAGGCGCAGCGACGCTGCGTGCCGACGCGGTCGTCGTCGGCGTCGCCAAGGGCGCCAAGGGCCCGGTCGTCGCCCCGGGCGCCGAGGCAGTGGACCAGGCGTTCGACGGAAAGCTCGCCACTGTCCTGCAGACGCTCGGCGCGAGCGGTGCCGAGGGCGAGGTCACCAAGCTCCCCGCCCCGGCCGGCCTCAAGGCGCCGGTCGTGCTGGCGGTCGGACTCGGTACGGAGCCCGGCGACGGGGAGGCGTACGGCACCGAGGCGCTGCGCCGTGCGGCGGGCAGCGCCGCGCGCGCCCTGGCCGGCTCGAAGAAGGCCGCCTTCGCGCTGCCCATAGAGGCCGCCGAGGACGCGCAGGCGATCGGCGAGGGCGCCCTGCTCGGCGCGTACGCCTTCACCGCCTACCAGGAGAACGCCGCCGGCGGGAAGAAGCCGCTGGCCGAGGTCGCCCTGCTGGGCGCCAGGCCCCGCGACAAGGCCTTCAAGGCCGCCGCCGAGCGTGCCGCCGCGGTGGCGGAGGAGATCAACCGCGCCCGCGACCTGATCAACACCCCGCCGAACGACCTCACCCCCGAGGCGTTCGCGGCCGTCGCGACGGCCGCCGCCAAGGAGCACGGCCTCAAGGTGCAGGTGCTCGACGAGAAGGCGCTCGTCAAGGGCGGCTTCGGCGGCATCCTCGGTGTCGGCCAGGGCTCGCAGAACCCGCCGCGCCTGGTGAAGATCAGCTACACCCACGCCAAGGACGCCAAGCACCTGGCGCTGGTGGGCAAGGGCATCACCTACGACTCGGGCGGCATCTCGCTGAAGCCGGCCGGCCACAACGAGACCATGAAGTGCGACATGTCCGGCGCCGCCGCCGTGTTCGCCGCGGTCGTGGCCGCCGCGCGCCTGGGCCTGGAGGTCAATGTGACCGGCTGGCTCGCGCTCGCCGAGAACATGCCGTCGGGCTCGGCCACCCGCCCCGGTGACGTGCTGCGCATGTACAGCGGCAAGACGGTGGAGGTGCTCAACACCGACGCCGAGGGCCGCCTGGTGCTCGCCGACGCGCTGACCAAGGCGTCGGAGGAGAAGCCGGACGCCATCGTGGACGTGGCGACGCTGACCGGCGCGATGGTGCTGGCGCTCGGCAACCGCACCTTCGGCATCATGGCCAACGACGACGACTTCCGTACCTCGATCCACGAGATCGCCGGCGAGGTCGGCGAGGCGTCCTGGCCGATGCCGCTCCCGTCCGACCTGCGCAAGGGCATGGACTCCCCCACCGCCGACATCGCGAACATGGGCGAGCGGATGGGCGGCGGCCTGGTGGCCGGCCTGTTCCTGAAGGAGTTCGTCGGCGAGGGCATCACCTGGGCCCACCTGGACATCGCGGGTCCGGCGTTCCACGAGGGCGCGCCCTACGGGTACACGCCCAAGGGCGGCACGGGCTCGGCGGTGCGCACGCTGGTCCGTCTCGCGGAGCGGACCGCGGCGGGCGAGCTCGGGCTCTGACACCGGCCGGGGACGGTTCCCGGCACACGGACGTGAGGGGCCCGGGGCACGCCCCGGGCCCCTCACGCCTCCCGGGCCGTCACGCGCCGCGTCGCTGGCCCGGGGCGTGCGCGGCCCCGGCCTGCGGCGGGAACAGCACGGGCCCGCGGCGCGTTCTCTACCACCCGGTAGCCCTGAAAGCGCTCAAGCTCACCATCCCAAGCCCCGGCCCCGCGTCCCGCGTCCCGGCAACAAGTGCAAAGATGGGTTCTCGGCAGGACAGGGCCCCCACCACAGGGCCGAAGACTAAGCGGCCGAACACCAGCCGCCGCCCGGTCATCGAGGACCGGGGCGAACGGCGCACATGCATGGAGGACGTGACGTGGCGAACGACGCCAGCACCGTTTTCGACCTAGTGATCCTCGGCGGCGGTAGCGGCGGTTACGCTGCGGCCCTGCGCGGAGCTCAGCTGGGCCTGGACGTCGCACTGATCGAGAAGAACAAGCTGGGCGGCACCTGCCTGCACAACGGCTGCATCCCCACCAAGGCCCTGCTGCACGCCGGTGAGATCGCCGACCAGGCCCGCGAGGCCGAGCAGTTCGGTGTCAAGGCCTCGTTCGAGGGCATCGACATCGCGGGCGTCCACAAGTACAAGGACGACGTGATCGCCGGCCTGTACAAGGGCCTGCAGGGTCTGGTCGCCTCCCGCAAGGTGACCTACATCGAGGGCGAGGGCCGTCTGTCCTCCCCCACCTCCGTCGACGTGAACGGCCGGCGCGTCCAGGGCCGGCACGTCCTGCTGGCGACCGGCTCCGTGCCGAAGTCCCTGCCGGGTCTGGAGATCGACGGCAACCGCATCATCTCCTCGGACCACGCGCTGACGCTGGACCGCGTCCCGCAGTCGGCGATCATCCTGGGCGGCGGCGTCATCGGCGTCGAGTTCGCCTCGGCCTGGAAGTCCTTCGGCACCGACGTCACCGTCATCGAGGGCCTCAAGCACCTCGTCCCGGTCGAGGACGAGAACAGCTCCAAGCTGCTGGAGCGCGCCTTCCGCAAGCGCGGCATCAAGTTCAACCTGGGCACCTTCTTCGAGAAGGCCGAGTACACCCAGGACGGCGTGCGCGTCACCCTCGCCGACGGCAAGACCTTCGAGGCCGAGGTGCTGCTGGTCGCCATCGGCCGCGGCCCGGTCTCGCAGGGCCTCGGCTACGAGGAGCAGGGCGTCGCGATGGACCGCGGCTACGTCCTGGTCAACGAGTACATGCAGACCAACGTGGACACCATCTCGGCGGTCGGCGACCTGGTCCCCACCCTTCAGCTCGCGCACGTCGGCTTCGCCGAGGGCATCCTGGTGGCGGAGCGGCTGGCCGGTCTGAAGACCGTCCCGATCGACTACGACGGTGTGCCCCGGGTGACGTACTGCCACCCCGAGGTCGCCTCCGTCGGCATCACCGAGGCCAAGGCCAAGGAGATCTACGGTGCGGACAAGGTCGTCGCCCTGAAGTACAACCTCGCGGGCAACGGCAAGAGCAAGATCCTGAAGACCGCGGGCGAGATCAAGCTCGTCCAGGTCAAGGACGGTGCCGTGGTCGGCGTCCACATGGTCGGTGACCGTATGGGCGAGCAGGTGGGCGAGGCCCAGCTGATCTACAACTGGGAGGCTCTGCCGGCCGAGGTCGCGCAGCTCGTCCACGCGCACCCGACGCAGAACGAGGCTCTCGGCGAGGCGCACCTGGCGCTGGCCGGCAAGCCGCTGCACTCCCACGACTAGTCAGTTACGGGCGCGACAGACCACTACCGCACTTTTGTAAGGAGCACCTGAAACCATGGCGGTTTCCGTAACCCTTCCGGCGCTCGGCGAGAGCGTCACCGAGGGCACTGTCACCCGCTGGCTGAAGGCCGAGGGAGAGCGCGTCGAGGCCGACGAGCCGCTGCTCGAGGTCTCCACCGACAAGGTCGACACCGAGATCCCGGCCCCCGCCTCCGGCGTGCTGGCCTCGATCAAGGTGGCCGAGGACGAGACCGTCGAGGTCGGCGCCGAGCTGGCCGTCATCGACGACGGCTCCGGCGCCCCCGAGGCGGCCTCGGGCGGCGGCTCCGCCGAGGGCACCGACGTGGTCCTTCCGGCGCTCGGCGAGAGCGTCACCGAGGGCACCGTCACCCGCTGGCTGAAGGAGGTCGGCGAGGAGGTCTCGGAGGACGAGCCGCTGCTCGAGGTCTCCACGGACAAGGTCGACACCGAGATCCCGGCGCCCGCCTCCGGCGTGCTGGCCTCGATCGTGGTAGGCGAGGACGAGACCGCGGAGGTCGGCGCCAAGCTGGCCGTGATCGACGACGGCTCCGGCGCC
>NZ_RDBP01000037.1:95629-128735 GCF_008042045.1 Streptomyces sp. T39 | reverse complement strand
GCCCAGGAGGCTCCGCCCAGGAGGCTCCGAAGCAGGAGGCCCCGAAGCAGGAGGCCCCGGCTCCCGCCCCGCAGGCCGCAGCCCCGGCGCCCGCTCCGGCTCCGGCCGCCGCTCCGGCTCCTGCCCCGCAGGCAGCCGCCCCGGCACCGGCCGCGGCTCCGCAGGCCGCCCCGGCCGCGCCCGCGGCGCCCGCCGCGGTCGAGTCGAGCGACGCGTACGTGACCCCGCTGGTCCGCAAGCTCGCCGCCGAGAACGGCGTCGACCTGGGCTCGGTCAAGGGCACTGGCGTCGGCGGCCGCATCCGCAAGCAGGACGTCGTCGCCGCCGCGGAGGCCGCCAAGGCCGCCGCCGCCCCGGCCCCCGCCGCGGCCGCCCCGGCCGCGTCGAAGGCGCCGTCGGCGGAGGCGTCCCCGCTGCGCGGTCAGACGGTCAAGATGACCCGCATGCGCAAGGTCATCGGCGACAACATGATGAAGGCGCTGCACGGCCAGGCCCAGCTGTCCTCGGTCGTCGAGGTCGACATCACCAAGCTGATGAAGCTGCGCGAGCAGGCGAAGGCCTCCTTCGCCGCCCGCGAGGGCGTCAAGCTCTCCCCGATGCCGTTCTTCGTGAAGGCCGCGGCCCAGGCGCTGAAGGCCCACCCGGTCATCAACGCCCGGATCAACGAGGACGAGGGCACCATCACGTACTTCGACTCGGAGAACATCGGCATCGCCGTGGACTCCGAGAAGGGTCTGATGACGCCGGTCATCAAGGGTGCGGGCGACCTGAACATCGCCGGCATCTCCAAGGCCACCGCGGACCTGGCGGGCAAGGTCCGGGCCAGCAAGATCACGCCGGACGAGCTGTCCGGTGCGACCTTCACCATCAGCAACACCGGTTCGCGCGGTGCGCTGTTCGACACGATCATCGTGCCGCCGAACCAGGTCGCCATCCTGGGCATCGGCGCCACCGTGAAGCGTCCGGCGGTCATCGAGACCGCCGAGGGCACCGTCATCGGCGTCCGGGACATGACGTACCTGACGCTCTCCTACGACCACCGTCTGGTGGACGGCGCGGACGCCGCCCGCTACCTGACCGCGGTCAAGGCGATCCTGGAGGCCGGCGAGTTCGAGGTCGAGCTCGGCCTGTAGGTCACCGGCGGCCCGCGCGGCCGCCGGTCGTCCGCCTCACGCGTGCCCCCGTCCCGGAGCGATCCGGGGCGGGGGCACGTCCGTGTCCGCGGGCGTGCCCCGTTGTGCCGTTCGCCCCTCCCCGTGCCCGGGGCGCGGATACCGTGGCACGGGGGAATCGGGGCCGGACGGCGGGCCCGGAGGGGGGGCCGGTACGCATGGCACGTCAGCCGACGCACGACCTGGTGGTCGTGGTGCCCGGCATCATGGGCAGCGCGCTCGCCGACCGCGACGGCCGCGAGGTGTGGGGGCTCTCGGGCGCCGCGCTCCGGCAGGGCATCCGCACCTTCGGACGGTCCGTGACCGGCCTGACCCTGCCGGCGGACCTCGGCGACGCGCATCCCGGCGACGGGGTGCGGCCGACGGGCCTCCTGCGCGACCTCTACGCGCTGCCCGGGCGCTGGGCCCTGGTCGACGGCTACAGCGGGCTGCTGGACTGGCTCGAAGCCTCCTTCACCCTGCGCCGCCGGGGTGCGGGCGAGCCCGCGTCCGCCGCCGCCAACCTGGTGGCGTTCGCCTACGACTGGCGGCTGTCCTGCCGGTTCAACGCGGCCCGGCTGGGCGCGGTCGTCGACGAGGAACTGGGCCGCTGGCGCGCGTCGGCGGCCGCACGGCGCGACGCCCGCGTGGTCCTGGTGTGCCACTCCATGGGCGGCCTGGTCGCCCGTTACTGGGCCGAGTGCCTGGGCGGCCACGAGACGGTCCGCCGCATCATCACCCTCGGCACCCCGCACCGGGGCTCGCTGGACGCGCTGGAGACCCTGGTCGACGGTCACGGCGTCGGCCCGCGGCCGGTGCGGGCCGCGATCACCCGGCTGGCCCGGTCGCTGCCGTCGGTGCACCAGCTGACGCCCGACTACGCCTGTCTGGACTCCCCCGGCGGGCTGCTCTACCCGCGGGAGCTGCCGTACGCGCTGCCCGGACCCGACCCGGCCCT
The DNA here is from genome assembly GCF_008042045.1 of Streptomyces sp. T39. Taxonomy (GTDB): domain Bacteria; phylum Actinomycetota; class Actinomycetes; order Streptomycetales; family Streptomycetaceae; genus Streptomyces. Next base: position 126,626 of record NZ_RDBP01000037.1, on the reverse strand, counting down.
GCTGCGCGACGCCGGTGACTTCCACGCGGAGATACGCGACGCGGCCCGAGGACGCACCGGCGGCACCGACCCGGCCCTCGTGCCGATCGCCGGGGTGCTCCAGCCGACGGCGACCACCGCGTCCGTCGCCGGTGACGGCGAACGGCTGCTCGTCTCCACGACGGCCGGCCTGCGGGCCGAGGGCGGGGACGGCACCGTGCCCCGGCTGTCGGCGCACCCGCCCGGCGCCGCGCACGGCCACACGCCCTGTGAGCAGCACGGCTCGCTCCAGAACAACCCCGGTGTGCGGGACTCCCTGTGGGGCCTGCTGGCGCCCGCGCCCGCCGTGTACCGCGACCCGGCGCCGCGGCCGGTGCGGCTGGGCGTCGCGGCACCCGCCCATCTGCCGGCCGGCGAGCGGCTGGAGCTGTCCGTGACGGCCGACGGCACCCCCGGCGGCGACCGGCTGGCGGTCGCCGCCGTACTGCACCCGGCGGAGGGCGGCCCTGCGACGTCACGCACCCTGCGCAACCGCGGAGCGGGCCGCTACGGGGGCGTCTTCCCCGACCCTCCCCGGCCCGGACCGTACCGGCTGGTGGTGCAGGCGGCCGGGCGGCCGGACGCGGCGGTGACGGCGCTGGTCATGGTGGGGGACGGGGACCCGGCCGAGGGGCGCACCGCCGATGCGTGACGGGGAAGCCGCGCCCTCGCCCGGCGGGGACGCGGCCGCGGGCACGGCGATCGGCTTCGTGGTCGCACTCCACCGCGGCGGTCTGGTGCCCGACCTGCCGGGCGCGCGGGCCCAGCTGGACGCGCTCGCCGGACTGCTCACCGCCTGCGGCTGCCCGGCCGAGACGGTGGCCGACCCGGACCGCGGCACGGTCCTCGACCGGCTCCGCGCCTGGTCGCGCCGGCATGCGGCACAAGGCGGCGGCGGCCCGGCCGTGGTGGTGTGGTCCGGGCACGCGCAGGTGCACGACGGCCGGCTGCACCTGATCACCGGGGACACCGAGGACCCCGACGACGAGGAGCAGGTGTACCGCACCGAGCTGCTGACCGCGGCCGCACTGCGGTCCGGCGCGGACCAGATCCTGCTGGTCGTGGACACCTGCCACTCCGGCGCGGGGGTGCTGGAGCCGCTGCGCCGGGCCATGGAGGACTTCGCCCGCACCTCGCTCCCCGAGGGCCGGGCCCAGTGGCTCGGTGTCGTCGCGAGCTGCCAGTCCGGCGAACGCGCCGCGGGGCGCGGCGTGCTGCTGGACACGCTCGCGGCGGTGCTGCGCGACGGGCCGGGCGCCGGCGGGTACCGGCACGAGTGGAGCGTGCGCAACGAGGGCGTGACCGGTGACGCGGTCGTCCAGGCCGTGCTGGCCCGCTGGGACGACGACGGCCAGCGTCCGGCCGCCGTGACCACCGGCCGGGCGCTGCCCATGTTCCGCAACCCCCGCCTGCGCCGGGACCCGGGCGAGGAGCTGGTGGAGCACCTGGTCCTCGCCGCGCGGGGCGCGGGCCGCACCGAGGAGGGGTGGTTCTTCACCGGCCGGCACGCGGTGCTGACGGAGATCGTCGGCTGGCTCGCCGCCGGGGAGCCGGGGCTGTTCCTCGTCACGGGCTCCGCGGGCAGCGGGAAGTCGGCGGTCCTGGGGCGCGTCGCCACACTGTCGGATGCCCGGCGGCGCGCGGAGGCCCGCGCCCACGGGGCGCTGCGGGAGGGGGACCCCGACCCCGGCGAGAACACGGTGGACGCCTCGCTCCACCTGCGGGGCACGGACCCGCAGCGCCTCGCCGAGGCCCTGGCGCGGCAGTTGGGGCTCCCGGCACCGCGCACCCCCGCGGCGCTGATCGCGGAGATGGAGACGCTGGACCTGGGACGCCCGCCGGTGCTGGTGCTCGACGGGCTCGACGAGGCGGCCGGCGAGCAGGCACCCGCGGTCGTCGAGCAGCTGCTCGTACCGCTCAGCCGGATCGCGACGGTGCTGCTCGGCTCCCGCGCCCGGCCGTTCCGTCCGCACGCGGCACCGCAGGAGAGCCTGGACGGGACGCTGAGCCGGTGGCTCGGCGCCCGGATCCGCCGCGTCGATCTCGACGAACAGCCGGGCACGGCGCAGGACATCGCCCACTACGCCCGGCGGCGGCTGACGCTGGGCGGCCTGCCGGCGGACGTGTGCGAGACGGCGGCCCGCCGGGTCGCCGAGCGTGCCGTGAGCGACGACGGCGGGTTCCTCTTCGCGCGCCTGGTGACCCGGTCGCTGGTCGCGCGGTACGACGCGCAGGCACCGGGCGGGCTGCCCGGTCTGCCCCCGTCCGTCGGCGCCGCCTTCGCCGAGGAGCTGGCGCGGGGACCGCGGCGGCTGCGCGACGGCGCCGAACTGCCGAGCGCGGCCACGGACCTGCTCACGGCCCTGGCCTGGAGCGCGGGCCGGGGCATGCCCGCGCGCGGCGTCTGGGAGGGCGCCGCCACGGGCCTCGCCGAGCAGGGGACGGTCTACGGTCCCGAGGACGTGGACTGGCTGCTCGACGCCTTCGGCGCGTTCGTGGTGGAGGACACCGACGGGACGCAGGCCGTGTACCGGCTGTACCACCGGGAGTTCGCGGAGCATCTGCAGGGCCTGGGGCGTGGTGCGCAAGCAGCGCCGTCCGCGCGGAGGGCGGGGCAGGCGGGACCTCCGCACCATCCCCTGGCCCCCGGGGCCTCCCCGGGGCACGGTCCGCTCGCCGGGGAGAGGGTGGCCCGCGCCCTGGTCGGCGTCCTGCTGCGGCAGACGGACGGCGCGCGGGAACCGGAACGTGCCAATCCTTATCTCCTCACCGGTCTCGCGGCCCACGCCCTGTCGGCGGGCCCCCCGGGGATCCTGCTGGTCCGGGACCTGGACCGGCGCAACAGCAGCGTGTTCCGTCCGGTGCTCGCGCTCGTCCTGCAGCAGGCCGCCGCGCTGCTGGCCGACGGCGGACAGGCCGGGGAGGCCGTCGACGCCGCACGGGAGGGCGCCGCACTGCAGCGCGAGCTCGCCGGCACCGATCCCCACGCCCACCGCCCCGGGCTGGCCTGGGCACTCGACGGCCTGGCGCACCGGCTGGCCGCCGCAGGGGACCGGGCGGGAGCCCTGGACGCGGCCCGGGAGGCGGCCGAGGTCCAGCGGGACCTCGCCGCCGGCGATCCCGGCGCCTTCGGGCCCGGACTGCCCTCGTACCTCGGCAACCTGGCCGCCCGGCTGTCGGAGGCGGGCGATCGCGAGGCCGCCGCGGCCCGGTCGGAGGAGGCCGTCGGCCTGTGCAGGGAGCTGGCGGACCGTCACCCGTCCGTCCATCTGCCGCGGCTGGCGCAGTTCCTGATCAACCATTCCGCGCACCTCGGCGCCGTGGGCCGGTACGGCGGAGCCCTGGACGCCTGCGCCGAGGCCGTCGCCGTGGCCCGGGGGCTGGCCGACGAGGCCCCCGCGGCCCATCTGTTCCTCCTCGCGACGGCGCTCGGGGATCTCGCGGTCTCCCTCGACAGGGTCGGCCGGACGCGGGAAGCCCTCGCCGCCGCCCAGGAGTCGGTGGAACTGCACCGCGCCCCGGCCGCCGAGCGTCCCGGCGACCATCTGCCGCGCCTGGCGAAGTCCCTGGGGAACCTGGCGGTGCTGCTGGGTTCCGCGGGGCGCGACGGCGACTCCCTCGCCGCCGCCCGGGAAGGGCTGGAGGCGGCGCGCCGGGTGGCCGCCGCCGCCCCCGTGGCCGGACGGGCCGCGCTGGCGGACGCGCTCGGCGTGCTCGCGGGACGGCTGCTGGCCGCCGGGGAGCACCGGGAGGCGCTGGTCCACGCGCGGGAGGCGGTGGACCTCGACCGCGCTCCGGCCGCCGCGGACCCGGCGGCCTCGCCGCGTCGTCTGGCGCTCTCGCTGAGCACGCTGGCCACCGCGCTCGGCAGACGGGGGGACTACCGGGCGGCCCTCGCCGCGGGGGTCGAGACCGTCGGGCTCCTGCGTCCGGCGGCCGAGCGCGATCCCGTCGCCCATCGCGCGGAACTGGCCCTGTGCCTGCACAACCTCGGCAACCAGTACGCCGACGCCGGCGACCCGGTCGCCGCGATCGAGGCGACGCAGGAGTCCGCCGAGCTGTACCGGCGGCTGGCCGGAGCCCTGCCCGCGGTCCACCTCGGCGACCTCGCCCTCGCCTGCGACGCCCTCGGCTCGCGCCACTCCGACCTGGGCGACTGGGACAGGGCGCTGGTGCACGCACGCGACGCCGTGGCCCTCTACCGGAAGCTGGCCGAGGACGAACCGGCGCGGTACCGGGGCGGTCTGGCGCGTTCGCTGGGCAATCTGGGCATCCGTCTGGCGTGCACCGGCGCCCACGAGGAGGCGCTCGCGGTCACCCGCGAGGGCCTGGACATGGAGCGCGAACGGACCGCCGGTGTGCCGGGGGCGGGTCCGCCGGTGCTGGCGAGCGCCTACTACAACCTGTCGCTCCGGCTCGCGGAGACCGCCCGGGAACAGGAGTCGCTGGCCGCGGTGCGCGAGGCCGTGCGGATGTTCCGGGAACTGGCCGAGGACGAGCCGGCGCACTGGACGGCGCCGCTGGCGACGGCGGTGGGCACCCTGGGGCGGCGGCTCTGCGAGACGGGTGACCACGACGGCGCCCGGGCCGCGGCCGAGGACGCCGTCGCCCTGCTGACCGTCTGCGCCGAAGCCCATCCGGGGGCCCATGCGGGCGCGCTGCGGGAGGCACTGGCCGGGCTCGACCAGGTGCTGACCGCCGCGGGCGACCCCGGAGCGGCGCTCGGTGCGATCCGCCGGGCCGAGCGCGCGGTGGCCGGGCATCCCGCGGCCGCCTGGCAGGTGCGTCTGTTCCGGCTGGCCCACCAGCTCCGTTCGGGACGGGCCGAGGAGGCCGTGCACGAACTGGTGCCCCTCACCCGGCCGGACCGGACCGGTCCGGAGGACGGGGACGATGACGGCTCCACGGCGCCGGGACGGCACTCCCGGGCCTTCCAGGCGCGTCAGCTGCTGCTCCACCACGCGGAGCGCGGTGAGGCCGAGGCCGTGCTGGTCCGGCGGCTGGTGCGGGACGCCGATCCGGAGGCGGCCGGTCCGCCGCCGTGGCTGAGCCTGCCCGCCCACGCGCTGCAGACGCTGATGGGCTGGTTCGACTGCGGGGACTGGGCGTCATCCCGTGCCTACTGGGACGCACACCCGTGGCTGCGGTCCCCGCAGGCCGGAGTGGCGCTCGGGGAGCTGCTGACGGTCCAGCCGGAGGTCGCCACGCATCTGCAGCTGTGGAGCGCGGCCGTCGAGCACGGGCCGGACGTCGCGTTCCACCTGCACCTGCTGATCGAGCTGGTCGACACCTGGGCCGCGGCGAGGACGCTGCGGGAGTCGCGCGACCTGCTGGTGACCCACGCCGACATGCTGGTGGACCCGAACGCCCTGGTCGTCCTGACCGCACGCAGCGGCACGACCCGCACCCCGCTGCACGCACTGCTCGGCCTCGCCGTCCTCGACGGCATCGAGGAGGCCTACCGCTGCGCGGAGGACCGCGAAGCGCTCCGCCGCCGGATCGGGCGCGCCTGCGCCGGGAGGAAGCCGGACACCGAGACGCTCGACCTGTGCGCGGAACTGGAGCGGACCCGGTTCGGCGACGCGTTCGCGGCGGACGTGCACCACGCGGTGGCCGCCGTCCTCGCGGGGCGGAAGGACGTGCCGCCGGTGCGGGCGGTGCCCGGGCCGGGGGAGCGAGCGGCGGCCGTGGCCGAGATCGCGGGCCTGATCGGCCGTTATCCGCGTCACACGGCCGAGTTGACCGCGCTGCTGCAGTCCGTGGTGGCCGACGGCCGCCCGGCCGTCGCGGACCCGGCCGCACCCTGACGACGTGCGGGTTCGCGGCGCGGGAGCGTCCCCGCCGGGCCGGGAGGCGGCCTCACGGACGGGGGCGGCGCGAGGCTCCCACGGAGGGTGCGCGGGCATTCCTCTCCGGTAACCTCGGCGTCGGCCATCTGGTGAGGAGCGCATTCATGACCGTCCCCGTCGTCCACTCGCTGCGCGACCAGATCCGCGAGCACATCGTGGAGGGGATCGTCAGCGGGCGCTGGAAGCCCGGGGAGCGGATCGTCGAGCGCCGCATCGCGACGGAACTGGAGGTCTCCCAGACCCCGGTGCGCGAGGCGCTGCGGGAGCTGGAGTCGCTGCGGCTGATCGAGTCGGCGCCCAACAAGGGCGTGCGGGTGCGGAATCTGACGGCCGCTGACCTGGAGGAGAGCTACCCCGTCCGGGCGGGTCTGGAGCAGATCGCCGCGGAGCTGGCCGCGGAGCGGCTGGCGGCGGACTGCTCGGCGCTGGAGCCCCATGTGACGGCCCTCTACGAGGCGGACCGGCACGCCGACGGCACGGCCCAGGTGCGGCACACGGTGGCGTTCCACCGGGAGCTGGTGAAGGCGGCGGGCAACGGTGTGCTGCTGCACACCTGGGAGGGGCTCGGGATCGAGGTCTTCACGGCGCTGTCGATCCGGTGGCTGGGGACGGTGCAGAAGTCCTACGCGGAGGAGCACCAGGATCTGGTGGAGGCGTTCCGGCGGCGTGACCCGGAGATCGGCGCCTTGGTGAAGGCGCACGTCCTCGGCTGCGCGCCGCGCGCGTAGCGCGGCTTTCGAGCCGTCCGGCTGCCGCGACCACCGGCGCTCAGCCGGGTCCGCACCCGCCACCCGGTCCGGCGGGGCTCCGTCCCGCACCCCGCGCCTCGAACGCCGGCGAGGCGCGGGACGCCCGGCCCGGCGCGCGCACCGGGCGGCCGGCCCCCGCCGGGCAGGAGCCCGCCGCCGGCGCCCTCGTCGCGGCCGGAGGTGCGGCGGTCGAGGCGGAAGCGACCCCCGGGAGAAGAGGGGGTACGGGGGCATTTGCCCCGGCACCCCGTGCCCACTTTTGCGGCACCGGATGCCAATTTCTCCCCAGGCTTTGATCGATCATCGATCAGAGACTTACAGTCTTCGGCGGGTCCACCGACCCGTTCGCCCTGTCCTGCCAGACACGGCACCCCCTTATCTCCACCCCCCTCCTGTCCGGAAGGCGGCGATCATGACCGACCCCGTAGGCAAGCTTCCGAGCGAGCTCGACCAGCTCCCGGACCGCGACGCCGAGGAAACCGCCGAGTGGGCGGCGTCCCTCGGCGCAGTCGCGGAGCACGCCGGCCCGCACCGCGCCGCGTACCTGATGCGCCGCACGCTCCAGCACGCCGAGAAGGCAGGCGTCGCCCTGCCCCGTCTGCTGGAGACGGACTACGTCAACACCATCCCCACCGCCGCCGAGCCCGCGCTCGACGGCGACGAGGAGATGGAAGCCCGCATCACCGCGTGGAACCGCTGGAACGCGGCCGCCATGGTGACCCGGGGCTCCCGGTTCGGCGTCGGCGGCCACATCGCCACCTTCGCCTCCGCGGCCTGGCTCTACGAGACCGGCTTCAACCACTTCTTCCGCGGCAAGGAGGGGGACGGCAGCGGCGACCAGCTCTACATCCAGGGCCACGCCTCCCCCGGCATCTACGCCCGCGCCTTCCTCGACGGCCGCCTCACCGAGGCGCACCTCGACAACTTCCGCCAGGAGGCCGGCGGCAACGGCCTCCCCTCGTACCCGCACCCGCGCCGGCTGCCCTGGCTGTGGGAGTTCCCCACGGTCTCCATGGGCCTCGGCCCGCTGTCGGCGATCTACCAGGCGCGGTTCAACCGCTACCTCCAGGGCCGCGGCATCAAGGACACGAGCAACTCCCACGTCTGGGCGTTCCTCGGTGACGGCGAGATGGACGAGCCCGAGTCGACGGCCGCACTCGCCCTCGCCTCCCGTGAGCGCCTGGACAACCTGACCTTCGTCGTCAACTGCAACCTGCAGCGCCTCGACGGTCCGGTCCGCGCCAACTTCAAGATCGTGCAGGAGCTGGAGGCCCAGTTCCGCGGCGCCGGCTGGAACGTCGTCAAGTCGCTGTGGGGCTCGGCCTGGGACGAGCTGTTCCAGCTGGACACCGCCGGCGCCCTGGTGCGCCGCCTGCGCGAGGTCCCGGACGCGCAGTTCCAGACGTACGCGACCCGCGACGTGGCCTACATCCGCGAGCACTTCTTCGGCGCCGAGCCGGCCCTCGTCGAGCTGGCCAGGCTGCTGACGGACGCCAAGATCGCCGAGTGTTTCCACACCTCCCGCGGCGGCCACGAGGCCCGCAAGGTGTACGCGGCGTACAAGGCGGCGCTCGCCCACAAGGGCGCGCCGACCGTGATCCTGGCGCAGACGGTCAAGGGCTTCACGCTCGGCAAGGGCTTCGAGTCCAAGAACGCCAACCACCAGATGAAGAAGCTGACGGCCGACGAGTTCAAGGGCATGCGCGACCTGCTCGGGCTCCCGATCGCCGACAGCGCCTTCGCCGACGGCCTGGTGCCCTACGGCCACCCGGGGGCCGACTCCCCCGAGGTCCGCTACCTCCAGGAGCGCCGCGCGGCCCTCGGCGGCCCCGCCCCGGCCCGCCGGGTGCACCCGGTCGCCCCGCTGCCCGAGCCGGAGGAGCGCGCGTTCGCCGCGCTGAAGAAGGGCTCCGGCAAGCAGGAGATGGCCACGACCATGGCGTTCGTCCGCCTGGTCAAGGACCTGATGCGGGACAAGCGGACCGGGAAGCGCTGGGTGCCGATCGTCCCCGACGAGGCGCGCACCTTCGGCATGGAGTCGCTGTTCCCGTCCGCCGGCATCTACTCGCCGATGGGCCAGACGTACGAGCCGGTCGACCGTGACCAGCTGATGTACTACAAGGAGGCCAAGGACGGCCAGATCCTCAACGAGGGGATCACCGAGGCCGGCGCCATGGCCGACTTCATCGCCGCCGCCACGTCGTACTCGACGCACGGCGAGACGATGATCCCGTTCTACATCTTCTACTCGATGTTCGGCTGGCAGCGGACCGGCGACCAGATGTGGCAGCTCGCCGACCAGCTCGGCAAGGGCTTCATCGTCGGCGCGACGGCCGGCCGCACCACGCTGACCGGTGAGGGCCTCCAGCACGCGGACGGCCATTCGCACCTGATCGCCGCCACCAACCCGGCGTCGCTCAATTACGACCCGGCCTTCGCGTACGAGATCGCGGTGATCGTCAAGGACGGTCTGCGGCGGATGTACGGCCAGACCGCCCCGGGCGAGGACTCGGACGTCTTCTACTACCTGACGGTCTACAACGAGCCGAAGCCGCAGCCCGCCATGCCGGAGGGCGTGGAGGAGGGCATCGTCAAGGGCCTGTACCGCTTCAACGAGGGCTCGGCGGGCGCGGACGCGCCGCGTCTCCAGCTGCTCGCCTCGGGTACGGCGATCCACTGGGCCCTGGAGGCCCAGGAGCTGCTGGCGAAGGACTGGAACGTGGCCGCCGACGTGTGGTCCGCGACCTCCTGGGGCGAGCTGCGCCGGGACGCCCTGGAGGCGGACGAGGCGCTGCTCCGCGGCGAGGAGCGCGTCCCGTACGTCACCCAGGCGCTGGCCGGCGCCCCCGGCCCGGTGCTGGCGGTGTCCGACTGGATGCGCCAGGTGCCGGACCAGATCAGCCAGTGGGTGGAGCAGGACTGGTCGTCGCTGGGCACGGACGGCTTCGGTCTGTCGGACACCCGTGACGCCGCCCGCCGTCACTTCGGCGTCGACGCCCAGTCGATCACGGTCGCCGCGCTGGCCCAGCTGGCCAAGCGGGGCGAGGTCCCGGCGTCCGCCGTGAAGGAGGCGCGCGAGCGCTACGGCCTGTAGCGGGAACGGGCGGGCCCGTCGCGGCCCGCCCCGTGCCCGGTGCCGTCCCGCAGGGGCCGTCCTCCTCGTGAGGCCGGTCCCTGTGCCATGCCCGGGCCGTCTCCGGGCCGGCCGGGTGTCAGCCCCGGCCGGGCGCCGGTGACGCGGGGTCCTCCGGGGACGTCCGGGACGGCGGGTGCGCCGGACGGTCGGCGTCCCCCACGGGCTCCGGATGCTCCTCCCGCTCCGGGCGCCGCCGCGGCGCCGTGCCGTCGCGCGGCCCGAGCAGACGGCGCAGGTGCTCGGTGCGGTCCACGTCCGACTCCGGCAGCAGCCAGGGTTCCGGACCCCCGCCGGACGCCCGCGGGGACGCCGGGGCCGCGGGCTCGGGCGGGGGCACGTCGTCGCGGTACGCGTAGCCGTGGGCCGCGGCATGCCGCTGGGCCGTGACGGCGAGGGCGTCCTGGAGGGACGTCAGCCGTCCCAGGATCTCGGCTCGCTGCTCCTTCAGGTCGTCGAGCGGTGTGAACCGGCTGTCGGCGAGCATGCCCGCCACCCGAGTCCGCAGCTCGGCCAGGGCGTTCATCGCGCGCTCCGCCTCGGTGCGGGCGGCGGCGACCTTGGCGTTGCCGTCCTGGAGGACGTTCTCCACCTGGCGTTGCGCGGACTGCACGGTGCGCCGGGCGCGCTCCTCGGCGTCGGTGCGCAGGCGTTCGGCCTCCAGCGCCAGCTGCGCCGCCCGGTGCTCGATCTCGGCGAGGCGCTTCTCCGCCGTCACCCGGCGCGTGGTCAGGTCGCGTTCGGCCTGCTCCCGGCGCTTGGCGAGGGCGGTCTCGAAGTCGGCGGCCGCCTGCGCAGCCTTCGCCCGGGTCTCCTCGAAGAGGGCGTCGGCCTCCGCGCGCCTGTCCCCGACGTCCCGCTCGACGCGGTTGCGCAGCGCGAGGATCTCCTGTTCGGTGCGGTGCCGCAGGTCCGCCACGTAGCGCTCGGCCTCGGCGCGCACCACGCCCGCGTCGTCCTCGGCCCGGGCGAGCATCTGGTCGGCCTGTCTGCGCGCCGCCTTCAGCGCCGCCTCGGCCTCCTCCTCGCGCGCCTTCGCGTCGCGGATGGACGCCTGGTAGATCTCCTGGGCGCCGGCGAGCTTCGCCGCGACCTCGGCCTCGGCGCGGGCGCCGGTGAAGGCCGGGACCGCGGTCCCCGCGCGGTGGCGGGCGGTCCCCAGTTCCTTCAGCCGCTCCAGCACCGCGCCCGCCGAGTCGGGCCGGTCCTCCGGCCGCCGCTGGAGCAGCTCCATGACGAGGGCGCTCAGTCCGGACGGTGTCTCGGGCACCAGCGCGTGCGGCGGGGGGATGTCCGCCTCGGCGTGCAGGTACAGCAGGGCGAGCACGTTGTCGGCGACCATCGGCGGCCGGCCCGTGAGCATGAAGTAGAGCAGGCAGCCGAGCGAGTACAGGTCCGTCCGGTGGTCGACGGCCGTGTCGCCCCGCGCCTGCTCGGGCGACATGTACAGCAGGGTTCCCATGGGCACCCCGGTCCGTGTGAGGCCGCCGGCCCGGGCCGTGTCGCCGAGGAACTTGGCGATGCCGAAGTCGAGCACCTTCACGTCGCCGTCCGCCGCGAACATCACGTTCTCCGGCTTGATGTCCCGGTGGACGATCCGCAGCGTGTGCGCCGCGTGGAGGGCCGTCGCCACCTGGTGCGCCCAGCGCACGGCCGTGCGCCACGGCGGGCGGGCGGCACGGATCTCCTGGGCGAGGGTCCGGCCGGTCAGGCGTTCCATCACCATGTAGAGGACGGGCTCGTCGTCGATGACGGCTTCGCCGCAGTCGTGGGCGGTCACGGTGTGCCGGCCGGGCAGGTTCGCGGCGGACCTGATCTCCCGCCGGAAACGGAGGAACGTCTCCTCCTCGCCCGCGTCGGGAAGCGCGGTCACCAGCTTGACGGCGACCTCGCGCTGCATGCGCTCGTCGCGGGCGGACCACACCTGCCCCATGCCGCCCCGGCCCAGGCGTTCGGTCAGCTCGTACCGGCCGTCGAGCACCGCCCCCCGCATACCGCCCTCCCCACCGACGCGACAGGGTCCCCAGTATGCCTTCTGTGTCCGTCCGGGCACGGACGGACACCGTCGTCGCGCGATCCGGCCGCGGGCCGCCGCAACGGGTCCCCGGACGGGGATGCTTGACCCTGACACCGTGTGAACCCGTGCACTGGGAGACGTCATGTTCACCATCGGAGACTTCGCCAGGCACGGCCGTGTGTCGGCCCGGATGCTGCGCCACTACGACGCCATCGGGCTGCTGCGCCCCGAGCGCACCGACCCGTTCACGGGCTACCGCCACTACTCGGCGGCCCAGCTCGCGCGGCTCAACCGCATCGTCGCGCTCAAGGACCTCGGCTTCACGCTGGAACAGGTGCGCCGGATCCTGGAGGACCGGCCCGGCCCGGACGAACTGCGCGGGATGCTCGCGCTGCGCCGGGCCGAGCTGGAGGAGGCCGTGGCCGCGGCCGCGGCACGGCTGAGGCAGGTCGAGGCGAGGCTCCGGTCCATCGAGAGCGAGGGGCACATGCCCACCCAGGACATCATGATCAAGAACATCCCCCCGGTGCGCGTAGCCGAGCTGTCCGGCACGGCGGCGAGCTACCAGCCGGAGCACATCGGCCCGGTGATCGGCCCGCTGTACGAGGAGCTGTTCCGGCGGCTGGAGGCGGCCGGTGTCACGCCGTCCGGCCCGGGCGTCGCGTACTACGAGGACGCCCCGGACGGCGGCGGCGCCATCCGCGTCCACGCGGGCTGCACGGTCGGCCACGACGTCCCCGCGGGGCCGGACTTCGACGTCGTCGACCTGCCCGGTGTGGAGCGCGCGGCGACGATCGTGCACCGCGGTCCGATGGACGACGTGCTGGCGACGGAGCAGAGCCTGGCGCAGTGGATCGACGCCGGCGGCCACCGCTCGGCCGGGTACGCGCGGGAGGTGTACCTGGAGTGCCCGCCCGACACGGCGAAGTGGGTGACCGAACTCCAGGAGCCGCTCGCCTGAGCCCCCGGAGGTCCGGCGGCCGGATCGGCCGGCTGCCGGGCCGCCGGGCCGCCGGGCCGCTGGGCCGCCGGGCCGCTGGGCCGCCGGGCTGCTGGGCTGCTGGGCTGCTGGGCTGCTGGGCTGCGCGATGATGAACGCATGCGCGCTGCCCGGCTGATCAGGATGGTGCTGCTGCTCCAGGCGAGAGACGTCATGACGGCGGCCGAACTGGCGCGGGAGCTGGAGGTGTCCGAACGGACCGTGGCCCGGGACGCCCTCTCCCTGTCGGAGGCGGGCATCCCGGTCTACGCGGACCGCGGGCGCACCGGCGGCTACCGGCTGATCGGCGGCTACCGCACCGGCCTGACGGGGCTCGGGCGCGACGAGGCGGCGGCGCTGTTCCTCTCCGGACTGCCCGGGGCCCTGCGCGACATGGGCCTGCAGGACGCGGCGTCGGCGGCACGCCTCAAGGTGTCGGCGGCCCTGATCCCCTCGCTGAGCGACGCCTCCGAGTCCGCCGCCCAGCGCTTCCATCTCGACGCGCCGGGCTGGTACCAGGAGCCGAGCACGCCCCCGCTGCTGCCGGTGGTCGCCGAGGCGGTGTGGGGCGACCGCCGCGTCCGGGCGGTGTACCGGCGCAGGGACGGCGAGGTGGAGCGGGAGCTGGAGCCCTACGGCCTCGTGCTGAAGGCGGGGGTCTGGTACCTGTGCGCCCGCGCGGACGGTGCGCCGCGGGTGTACCGGATCGACCGGTTCGCCTCGGTGGAGGCGGACGGGGAGGTCTTCACCCGCGACGAGGACTTCGACCTGCCGTCGTTCTGGTCGGAGCGTGCGGCGTCCTTCGCCCGCTCGCTGCTGCGCGCCGAGGCCGTCGTCCGGGTCACCGGGGACGGCGCCCGGCGGCTGCCCCGGGTGACGGACCGCGCGGCGGCCGAGGAGGCCCTCGCCGCCGCCGGCCCGCCGGACGCCGGGGGCCGGGTGACGCTGACCCTGCCGGTGGAGTCGCTGGACGTCGCGTACGCCCAACTGCTGTCCCTGGGGCCGGAGGTGGAGGTTCTGGGGCCGCCGGAACTCAGGGAGCGTTTCGCCCGGGCGGCGGCGGGACTGCGCGAGCTGTACGGCTGAGGCCGCCCTGCGGGACGGACCGGCGTGACGGCCCGGCGGCACAGGCTCGGTGCACGGGCCGGCGGGGCCCGTCCCCCTCACCGCGACGGGTGAGGGGAACGGAGCCCGGCCGGTCATGTCCCGTCGTGTCAGCGGTAGTCCGCGGCCGACGGGGTCTCCCCCGCCTTCTCGGCCATCATGAATCCCCACACGTCGGGCCGGCTGCCGTCCGCGTCGGTGACGCCGTACTCCCTGCCCAGCCGCCCGCTGTCGAGGGACTGGCCGTTCCAGCGGACCCGTTCGGGGTCGGCGGCGAGGGCGGCCACGCCGCGGCCGATGTAGACGGGCGACTCGGACAGCTCCCAGTGCCGCTGCTTCGCGATCCCGTCCCGCCAGGTCTCCTCGGTGAGGCCGAAGGTGTCGAGCATCTCCTCGGACCTGATGAATCCGGGGGTGACCGCGACGGCGACGCCGCCGACCTGCCGCAGTTCCTCGCCGAGGATGTAGGCCATGCGGATCGGGGTGTTCTTGGCGATGTCGTAGTAGAAGTTCTCGCGGAATCCCTTGTTGGTCTCGGCCGTGCCGTCGGTGACCTCGACGACCAGGCCGCCCGGGTTCCGCACCAGCAGGGGCAGGGCGATGCTGCTGGTGATGATGTGGGTGCGGGTCCCGAGGTCGATCATGCGCAGACCGCGGTCGAGGTCGACCTCCCACATGGGGGTGTCGAAGTCGAGCAGCGGGTTCCCGCCCCAGACGTCGTTGACCAGGATGTCCAGCCGGCCGTGGTCGCGGTCGATCCGGGCGACGAGGGCCCTGACCCGGTCCGCCTCCAGATGGTCGGTGGGCACGGCGATCCCCTCGCCGCCCGCGGCGGTCACCAGCTCCGCGGTCTCCTCGATGGTCTCCGAGGCGCGGCCCATCTCGCTCACGTGCTCGCGGGTGGTGCGGCCGGTCGCGTAGACCGTCGCCCCGGCGGCGCCGAGGGCCACGGCGATGGCGCGCCCGGCGCCCCGCGTGGCGCCCGCCACCAGGGCGATCCTGCCGGTGAGCGGCTTGTCGGCGGGCGTCCGCCCGGTGCCGGCCGAGGACGCGGTGAGGTGCGTGGGGGCGGTGTCCGCCGGGCCGTGCGTGCCGGCCGGGGACGTCTCGTTCGTCGTCATGCACCGACCGTCGCACGGATACCCGACACCTTCTGTCCGGCTTTCCGGGCGGGTCGCGCCGGACCGACGGCGCGCGGGGCCGCGCCTTCCGCGTGCGCGGCCTCCCCCGAGCCACGATGCTTGTCCCGTGATGGACGAGACGGAGTTCTGGGAGATCGTCGACAGCACCCGTGAGGCCGCCGAAGGCGACCCCGACGACCACGCCGACCTGCTCGTCGAGCGGCTGCTGCGGCTCGATCCCGAGGCCGTGCTGGACTTCGCCCGCCATTTCGAGGCCCGCTGGAACCGCGCGTACACCTGGGACCTGTGGGGGGCCGCCGCCGTGCTGCTCGGCGGTGCGAGCGACGACGCGTTCGACTCGTTCCGCTGCTGGCTGATCGGCCAGGGCCGCGAGGTCTTCGAGGGGGGCGTGCACGACCCGGACACGCTGGCGGACCTGCTGGAGGACTTCGACGAGGACATCGACGGGGACGGCGAGGAGCTCGGGTACGCGGCGGACGAGGCGTACGAGCGGCTGACCGGGTCGGACGCGCCGGATCTCGGCGTCCCCCCGCAGGCGGCGGAGCCCGCGGGCACACCGTTCGACTTCGACGACGACGCCGCTCTGGCCGTCCGCTTCCCGGGTCTGTGGGAGCGCTTCGGCGCGCCGTGACCCGGCACCGGGCGGGAGCGTGCCGCGACGGCTCGGGGGCCGGCCCGTCGCCGCACGCCGTGCGCCGCCGGCGACTGCGCGGCGCCCGGCCCCTCCCGGCGCGGACCCGCCGCGTCAGCGCGGCAGGGCGCGGCCCATCAGGACGTCGTCCACGAACCGGCCGTCGAGATGGAACTCGCCGGGGAGCACGCCCTCCACCGCGAAGCCCTCCGACGCGTAGAGCGCCCTGGCCGGCGTGTTGTGGGCGAGGACGCGCAGGGTGATGCGGACGGCGCCCTGCCGGACGGCGTCGTCGCACGCCGCCCGCAGCAGCGCCCGGCCCACGCCACGGCCGCGCGCGGCGCCGGAGACCGCCAGGCCCTGTATCTGGCGCACGTGCCGGTTGCAGGCCAGCGGGGTCGGGGCGACCAGGCGGATGTAGCCGAGGACCGTGCCGTCGGCGTCCTCGGCGACGAGCACGTCCGCGGGACGGTGGGCCTCGTCGAAGAAGGGCCCGTACGGCGGTTGCGGCCGCGGCGTCACGGCGTGCAGCGGGGACCAGGTCGCGCGGTCGAGCTCACCGAGCGGGGCGTCGTCGGACGGGCGCGCCCGGCGGACCCTCGGGGCGCCGGTGCGAGGGGCGGGGTCGGTGTGCGCGGCGGGCATACGGCCCACTGTGTCACGCGCCCCGCGCCGGGCGCCGCCGCATTCCCGCGCCGGGCGGGCGCGCGCGGCGGAACACCGGGGCGGGTGGGGCACGATGGAGGCATGCAGAGATCACGTATCGCCGTCTCCGGCGCCTCCGGGCTCATCGGCAGGGCACTCGTGCGCTCCCTGCGCGCCGACGGTCACGAGGTGGTGCGCCTGGTGCGCGGCACCCCGCGCGCCGACGACGAGGTCGCGTGGGATCCGCGGCGTCAGTACGTCGACGCGGCCGGTCTCGTGGGGTGCGACGGGGTGGTGCACCTCGCGGGCGCGGGGGTCGGCGACCGCCGCTGGACGGAGGCGTACCGCAAGGAGATCCGGGACAGCCGGGTGCTCGGCACGGCGGCCGTCGCGGAGGCCCTGGCCTCGCTGGACGAGCCGCCGCGGGTGCTGGTCAGCGGCAGCGCCGTCGGCTACTACGGCGAGACCGGCGACCGTGCCGTGGACGAGGACGCGCCGCCCGGGGAGGGCTTCCTGCCCCAGGTGTGCGTCGAGTGGGAGGAGGCTGCGGCGCCGGCGCAGGAGGCGGGGGTGCGCACCGTCTTCGCCCGCACGGGCCTGGTCGTCTCGCGGGACGGGGGTGCGTGGGGCCGGATGTTCCCCCTGTTCCGGGCCGGGCTCGGGGGGCGGCTGGGCAGCGGGCGGCAGTACTGGAGCTTCATCTCGCTGCACGACGAGGTCGCGGCGCTGCGGCACGCGCTGGACACCCCCTCGCTGTCGGGGCCGGTCAACCTGACCGCGCCGGAGCCGGTGACGAACCGTGAGGTCACGGAGGCGATGGGCCGGGTGCTCGGCCGCCCCACCCTGTTCGCGGTGCCGGAGCAGGCCCTGCGGCTGGCACTCGGCGGGATGGCGTCGGACGTGCTGGGCAGTCAGCGGGCGCTGCCGGTACGCCTGTTGGAGTCGGGGTTCACCTTCGCCTTCCCCCGGGTCGACGACGCGATCGCCGCGGCTCTGCGCTGACGCGCCGGGCGCGGGCGGCGCGCGCGGTGGGCGCCGGGGGCGTGCGCCCCCGCGCTCCGGTGACCCGGGGCGTGCGCGACTGCGGAGCGGGCCACGGCTGCCTAGGCTCGGGGCAACTCGGGCATTTCTCGGGCCTGTTGGGGGCATGACCCTCCCTTCAGCCGCGCCGGCCTCGGGGAGGGGCATGTGCTCAGCACCGCATCGCAAGCGGAGGACGCGCATCACATGGATCACGCGGACGTCGTCGTCGTGGGGGCCGGGCTCGCCGGACTCGCGGCGGCCCATCGACTGACCAGCGCCGGAGTGCGGGTCAGCGTCCTGGAGGCCGCCCCCGTGGTGGGCGGCGGAACGGCCACCGAGCGGATCGACGGATTCCGGCTCGACCGCACCAGCACGCTGCTCAGCAGCGCCTATCCGGAGCTCCGCCGCATCGGGGCACTGGAGGACCTCGCGCTGCGGACGTTCTCGCCCGGGGTGCTCGTGCACCAGGGCGGGAGACTGCAGCGGACGGGTGAGACCGGCAGCTCGCCCTTCGCCCTGCGCGGCGTGGGGGGAGCGTTCACCGTGGCGCGCGCCCTCGCGAGCGCCCCCCGGCCGCGCCAGCTCGACCAGGCCCGGCTGAGCGCGTCCCTGGCGCGTCTGGCGGGCACGCCCGTGCGCAAGCTGCTGGCCCGGCCCGAGCGGACGGTCGCCGACACGCTGTACGGCCGGGGCCTGCCCGCCCGTACCGTGCACGGCTTCCTGCACCCCCTGCTGTCGGCGCTCCTCGCGGACCCGGAGCTGACGACGTCCAGCCGCTGCGCCGACCTGGTGCTGCGCGGGTACGCCCGGGGCAGGCTGTGCGTCCCGGCGGGCGGCGCCGACGCGCTGCCGCTGCATCTCGCCGACTCCCTCCCGAAGGGCACCGTGCGGACGGGCGTCCGGGTCACGGACGTGGCGGTGAACCGCGTCAGGACCGAGGAGCACGGCGAGATCTCGTGCCGGTCCGTGCTGGTGGCCACGGGCGGCCGGGCGGCGGCCGGCCTGCTGCCGGGGCTCCGCGTCCCGTCGTACCGCCCGCTGACCGTGGTGCACCACGCGGCCCCCGAGGCGCCGCTCACCGATCCCTCGCTGCTGCTCGACGCGGACCGCGGCGGCCCGGTGGCGTACACGGCCGTGATGAGCGAGGTCGACCCGCTGCGCGCACCCGAGGGCCGGGCACTGGTCACGTCCACCGTGCTGGGCCCTCCGCCGGGCGACGCCGACCGCGCGGTGCGCAGGCATCTGTCGGCGCTGTACGGGACGCCCACGGACGACTGGGAGCTGCTGGCGGTCCACCACGACGCGGAGGCCGTCCCCGCGATGCCGCCGCCGCACGATCCGCGCCGCCCGGTGCGGCTGCTCGCGGGCCTCTACGTCTGCGGAGCCCACCGGGACACGGCGACCGTGCAGGGCGCCCTCTTCTCGGGCCGCCGCGCGGCAGGGTCGATCCTGTCCGACCTCGGCTTCCGGCACGACCACGCGGCGGCGGCGCTGACGGCCGCGGCCTGAGGCGTGCGCGGCCCCCGGACGAGGGCCGCGGGTCGGGCGGGGCGCGCGGCCCCGGGTGCGGACGCGCCGCACCAGGGCCCTCGTGCCCCGCCCGGTCCGGACTGGAGACCTACCCGAGGGCCGAGACGCGGTCCCGGTAGGTGCGGACGGGGCCTGCGTCCCGGTACGGCTCCAAGCGGCGCTCGAACTCGCGCACGTACTCGGATGCCCGTGCCGAGCGCATCTCGGACGCCTGGAGCGCCGCCTCCGCCCCCAGGGCGCACGCCTGCTCGAGCTCGCCGAGACCGAGGCGGCAGGTGGCGAGGACGACGCGGGTGAAAAGCCTGCTCCGGGCGAGCGCGGGCGGGCGCAGCTGGAGGGAGCGCTCCGCGTGCTGCGCCGCGGAGCGGTACTGCTGGAGGTCGCGGTGGCAGTGCCCGATCTCGTCGGAGAGCTGGCCCTCGTCGACCCCGCGGGCCCAGTGGGGCACGTCGTCGCCCGGCCGGGCCGAGTCGAGGGCACGCTCGGCGCGGGCCAGCGCGGCATTGCACGCCCGGGCCTCGCCGAGCACCGCGTGGCCCCGGGCCTCGGCGGCGTGCAGCAGCGCCTGCACCTGGGGCGGCGCGGCGGAGCCGACCCCCTGCTGGGCGACCCTGGTCAGCTGCACGGCCTCCCTCCCGTGCCCGAGGTAGACGGCCTGGCGGCTCATGGTGACGAGGACATAGCTTCCGTAGGCGCGGTCGCCCGCGGCCTGCGACAGCCGCAGCGCCTGGACGTAGTACCGCTGGGCGAGGCCGTGGGCCGTCATGTCGTAGGAGGTCCAGCCCGCCAGCCTGGTCAGGTCGGCGGCGGCGGCGAAGAGACGGCGGCCCACCGTCTCCCCGTAGGTGCCGCGCAGCATGGGCTCGGCCTCGTGCTCCAGGTAGCGCACCAGGGCCTGCCGGGCGTGGCCGCCGCCGTAGGCGTGGTCGAGGGCGCGGAAGAGCTCGCCGACCGAGCGCAGCGCGGAGATGTCGCCGCCGGAGACCTTCTGCCCCGGCCCGCGCTCGGTGCCCCGCTGGCGCGGCACGGCGATCCGGGCGCCCTGCATCGGCACCCGCCCCGAGCCCGCGGGCCCGGCCTCCCCGCGGCCGACCCGTTCGTCGGCGCGGCCGATCAGCCAGTCGCGGCTCGGGACGACCAGACCGGCCGGGGTGAAGGCGATCTTGCTGAGCTCGGCGTGGTTGCCCGAGTCCTTGCGCCACAGACCGCTGACGATGTCGACGGCCTCCTCCGGGGTGGCCGCGAACTCCAGGCCCGCGTAGACCGGGGCGCAGGCGTCGAGGCCGAGGTCCTGGGCGGACAGCCGCCGGCCGAGCCTGCGCGTGAAGACCTCCGCGATCAGCGCCGGGGTCGTGCCGCGCGGCTGCTGCCCGCGCAGCCAGCGGGTGACCGAAGTCTTGTCGTAGCGCAGGTCGAGGCCGTGTTCGAGGCCGAGCTGATCGACTCTGCGGGCGAGCCCGGCATGGGAGAAGCCTGCTTCGGCGATAAGCGCTGCGAGCTGCCGGTTGGGCGTGCGCTGCGGGGCTCGTTCCGTCATCTGCTGTGGGGTCTCCTGACTTCCGGGCCGGGAGCAGCCCTCAAGGAACGGCGCGAATTTAGCGGTCCGACCAGCCCCTTCCGCCGCCTTCGCCCCACATTCATCCGATCGTGTGAGGATTGATGGCGTCACTGACCGTGGCGCTGACGGTGTTCACCGGGAATGCACGGATGATCCGCGGACGGTCCGTGCCGGATCCCGGGGGTATCCACCTGCCCGGACGGGTGTTTCCGGGCCGCCGTACAGTGGCTGGGGCCCGGCCACCGCCGGGCAGAGGTTCGAGGGAGGCACAGCCGTGAGTGAGCTGCGGTTCGTCCGACTGGGGTTCGGCGAGGACGCCGTCGAGTACCGGGAGGCATGGCAGAAGCAGCGCGACGTGCACGCCGCCCGCTTCGCCGACGAGATCCCGGACACCTGTCTGCTCCTGGAGCACCCGCCCGTCTACACGGCGGGACGGCGCACGGAGGACAGCGAGCGCCCCCTCGACGGCACACCCGTCGTCGACGTGGACCGCGGCGGCAAGATCACCTGGCACGGCCCCGGCCAGCTGGTGGGCTATCCGATCCTGAAGCTGCCGCGCCCGGTGGACGTCATCGCCCATGTGCGGCGGCTGGAGGACGCGCTCATCCGCACCTGTGCGGACTTCGGCGTGGCCACCTCACGGGTCGAGGGGCGCAGCGGCGTGTGGGTGCTGGGCGATCCGGTCGAGCAGCGCCCGGCGCTCGGCGGACTGTCGCTCGACTTCGACCCTCGCCTGCACGACGACGAGTTCGACCCCCGGCTGAACGGCCCGGAGTACGCGCCGTCCAACGCCGGCCAGCGCCGCGAGGACCGCAAGCTCGCCGCGATCGGCATCCGCATCGCCAAGGGCGTCTCGATGCACGGCTTCGCCCTGAACGTGAACCCGGACAACACCTGGTTCGACCGGATCGTGCCGTGCGGCATCCGCGACGCGGGGGTCGCCTCGCTCGCCGGCGAGCTGGGGCGCGACGTGACCATCGACGAGGTGCTGCCGGTCCTGGAGGGCCATCTGCGGGACGTCCTGGAGAGCGCGGACCCGCAGCCGCGAGCCGTCGAGCGGGCGACCGCCTGACGCCCGCGCCGCGGCCGGGGGAATGCGTACCCCGGGCCATGGGTTGGCCAAGCGTAAGGCCGCACTTTTATCGGGCGTACTCTGGTGTTCGCCGAAGAATCGAAGCTGTAGGGAGCCGGTCGTGTCCGCAGTCGCACCCGACGGACGCAAGATGCTGCGCCTGGAGGTCCGCAACAGCCAGACCCCCATCGAGCGCAAGCCCGAGTGGATCAAGACCCGGGCGAAGATGGGCCCCGAGTACAACCAGCTGCAGAAACTGGTCAAGAGCGAGGGCCTGCACACGGTCTGCCAGGAGGCGGGCTGTCCCAACATCTTCGAGTGCTGGGAAGACCGCGAGGCCACGTTCCTGATCGGCGGCGACCAGTGCACCCGGCGCTGCGACTTCTGCCAGATCGACACGGGCAAGCCGCAGGCGCTGGACCGTGACGAGCCCCGCCGCGTCGGGGAGTCCGTGGTCACCATGGACCTGAACTACGCCACGATCACCGGTGTCGCCCGCGACGACCTGGAGGACGGCGGCGCGTGGCTGTACGCGGAGACCGTGCGGCAGATCCACGCCATGACGGCGGAGCGGGAGAGCGGCCACACCAAGGTCGAGCTGCTGATCCCCGACTTCAACGCGGTGCCCGAGCAGCTGGCCGAGGTCTTCTCCTCGCGGCCGGAGGTGCTGGCGCACAACGTCGAGACCGTCCCGCGGATCTTCAAGCGGATCCGCCCCGGCTTCCGGTACGAGCGTTCGCTGGAGGTCATCACCCGCGCCCGTGAGGCCGGCCTGGTGACCAAGTCGAACCTGATCCTCGGGATGGGCGAGACCCGCGAGGAGGTCAGCGAGGCGCTGCAGCACCTGCACGACGCCGGCTGCGAGCTGATCACCATCACCCAGTACCTGCGCCCCTCCGTGCGCCACCACCCGGTGGAGCGCTGGGTGAAGCCGCAGGAGTTCGTGGAGCTGAAGGAGGAGGCGGACGAGATCGGCTTCTCCGGCGTGATGTCGGGCCCGCTGGTCCGCTCGTCCTACCGGGCGGGACGCCTCTTCCAGCAGGCCATGGAGCGGCGCAGCCGAGCCGCAGCGTAGGGTGCGGGTCCGCCCGAGGGACGAGGGCGGGCACGCGGCCGCAGCGCAGGCGAGACGGAGCGCGACCGACCGCTCTCGCGCGGCGCAGCCGAGCCGCAGCGCAGGGTGCGGGTCCGCCCGAGGGACCAGGGCGGGCACGCGGCCGCAGCGCAGGCGAGACGGAGCGCGACCGGCCGCTCTCGCGCGGCGCAGCCGAGCCGCAGCGTAGGGTGCGGGTCCGCCCGAGGGACGAGGGCGGGCACGCGGCCGCAGCGCAGGCGAGACGGAGCGCGACCGACCGCTCTCGCGCGGCGCAGCCGAGCCGCAGCGTAGGGTGCGGGTCCGCCCGAGGGACGAGGGCGGGCACGCGGCCGCAGCGCAGGCGAGACGGAGCGCGACCGACCGCAGCGTCGGTCGCGGGTCCGCCCGGCGTGGCGCCCCGGGCGGCGCAATCGGGTCGTGGCGGGGCCGTCGCCGGAGGCCGCCGGGAACCGTGTGAATTCGGGCACAAGCAACTGCCGCCCGGTGAGAGCGAGTTGGCGCGCGGCCCGTATCCTCCCCGCAGGTCGGGGCCGGGTGCGGGCCGCGGGCGTGCCACCGGGAGGGCGTGGACATCACGCCCCGACGTTTCATCGTGGTTTGACCGCCCGGTCACGCCCTGGTAACACCGATCTGTGACGCTCGTTGCACACTCAGCTTCCCCCTCTGCCCACTCCGGGAGTCCCACCATGCAGGCCGCTCCTGTCCGTCCCGTGACCGCCACCGCCATCCCGACCGTGACCGGCGCCCTGCGCGCCATGGAGGCCCTGCTGCTGAGCAGCGGCCAGCGCACCGCCCGCCGCAACGCCTGGGCCGCCGTGCTGGAGGACCGCCGCCGGGCCAAGGACCGGGTCGAGGCCGAGCACGTACTCGAGGCCGTGGCTGCCCGCACTTCGTAGGGCACGTAAACTTCCTCGTATGGCGAGGAAGGCAAAATCAGACAGCAGTGACGCTGCTGCGAACCCCGGGCGACTGAAGCAGATCGCTCTGACGTACAAGATGACCCGAAAGGCCGACCCGAAGGTCGGTCTGGTGGTCGCGGCTGTGGGAATCGTCACCTTCGGTGTCTTCCTCGGGATCGGTTTCCTGATCGGCCACCCCATCTATCTGGGCATCCTGGGCTTCCTTCTCGCCTTCCTGGCGATGGCGATCATCTTCGGCCGCCGGGCCGAGACCGCCGCCTTCGGGCAGATGGAAGGTCAGCCGGGCGCCGCGGCGGCCGTCCTGCAGAACGTCGGGCGCGGCTGGACCACGACCCCGGCGGTCGCGATGAACCGCAACCAGGACGTCGTGCACCGCGCGGTCGGCAAGGCGGGCATCGTCCTGGTGGCCGAGGGCAACCCGAACCGGCTGAAGACGCTGGTCGCGGCCGAGAAGAAGAAGATGAACCGCATCGTCGTGGACGTCCCCGTGCACGACATCCTGGTCGGCAACGACGAGGGTCAGGTGCCGCTCAAGAAGGTGCGCACCACGATGCTGAAGCTTCCCCGGGTGCTCACCGGCCCGCAGGTCACGGCGACCAACGACCGGCTGCGCGCGATGGGCGACCTGATGAGCAACATGCCGCTGCCGAAGGGGCCCATGCCCAAGGGCATGCGCATGCCGCGCGGCGGAAAGATGCGCTGACCTCCTCGCGGGGACGGGCACGGACACGAGAGAGCCGGCCAGGACGATGTCCTGGCCGGCTCTCTCGTGTCCGCGGGTCCGCGCCGGAGGGGCCGGTGTCAGATCCTGACCTGGACCGCGCGGCCGAGGCGGTCGTGCAGGCCGCGGCCGTCGCGGTCCCAGACGAGCGCGGGGATCGCGATGCACAGCAGCACACTGCGCACCAGGGCCCAGCCGAAGCCGAGGCGGCCGCCGTTCTCCGAGATCACCCGCAGGCCGAAGATCCGCTTGCCGGGGGTGGAGCCGATGGTGCCGACGGTCAGCACGGCGACGATGAAGAAGATCAGCAGGGCGCGGTTGGAGGTCGCCTGCTGACTACTCCCCGCGAACAGGCCGTATGCGATCAGGAAGCACAGCCCCCAGTCCAGGAACAGTGCTCCGAAGCGTCGCCCGAGCGGGGCGACGGAACCCGGTCCGGACTCCGGGAGCCCGAGGCGCTCGCCCCGGTACCCGAAGTCGACACCCATCTCCTCGGCCGCAGCGCGGGGCCCGGAGAGCCACGATCCGATTGCTTGCCTGTTGTCCACCCGACCACGGTACTGTGCCCGCTTTCGATCACTTCGGCCCGGGTCCCCGGGTCCTTCCGGGGCCTCCCCGGCCGCCGTCCCGGTTAACGTCACCGAAACAAATGGGTCATGCTTGAGAAATCCGGTCTGCCTATGGTCGGGTCCAGCGTGTGCCACCGCACTGGCCGCACGGACGAGCTGCAACCCCACCCCTCCCCAGGGTGGGAGTAGGAGGAGTTGGATGTTCCAGAACGCCGACGAGGCCAAGAAGTACATCGCCGACAACGACGTGAAGATGGTTGACGTCCGGTTCTGCGACCTTCCGGGCGTCATGCAGCACTTCACGATCCCGGCGACGGCCTTCGACCCGTCGGAGGAGCTGGCGTTCGACGGTTCGTCGATCCGCGGTTTCCAGGCGATCCACGAGTCCGACATGGCGCTGCGCGCCGACCTGTCGACCGCGCGCCTGGACCCGTTCCGCCGCGACAAGACGCTGAACATCAACTTCTTCATCCACGACCCGATCACGGGCGAGCAGTACAGCCGCGACCCGCGCAACATCGCCAAGAAGGCCGAGGCCTACCTCGCCTCCACCGGCATCGCGGACACCGCGTACTTCGGCCCCGAGGCGGAGTTCTACGTCTTCGACTCGGTGCGCTTCAGCACCGCCGCGAACGAGGGCTTCTACCACATCGACTCCGAGGCCGGCGCCTGGAACACCGGCGCGGTCGAGGACAACCGCGGCTACAAGGTCCGCTACAAGGGCGGCTACTTCCCCGCCCCGCCGGTCGACCACTTCGCCGACCTGCGTGCCGAGATCTCCCTGGAGCTGGAGAACGTCGGCCTCCAGGTCGAGCGCCAGCACCACGAGGTCGGCACCGCCGGCCAGGCGGAGATCAACTACAAGTTCAACACGCTGCTCGCCGCGGCCGACGACCTGATGCTCTTCAAGTACATCGTGAAGAACGTCGCCTGGCGCAACGGCAAGACCGCGACCTTCATGCCGAAGCCGATCTTCGGTGACAACGGCTCGGGCATGCACGTCCACCAGTCGCTGTGGCAGGGCGGCTCCCCGCTCTTCTACGACGAGCAGGGCTACGCCGGCCTGTCGGACACCGCCCGCTACTACATCGGCGGCATCCTCAAGCACGCCCCGTCGCTGCTGGCCTTCACCAACCCGACGGTGAACTCCTACCACCGCCTGGTCCCCGGCTTCGAGGCCCCGGTCAACCTGGTCTACTCGCAGCGCAACCGTTCCGCGGCCATGCGCATCCCGATCACGGGCTCGAACCCGAAGGCCAAGCGCGTCGAGTTCCGTGCCCCGGACCCGTCGTCCAACCCGTACCTGGCCTTCTCCGCGCTGCTGCTCGCGGGCCTGGACGGCGTCAAGAACAAGATCGAGCCGGCCGAGCCGATCGACAAGGACCTCTACGAGCTCGCCCCCGACGAGCACGCGAACGTCCCCCAGGTCCCGACCTCCCTCCCGGCGGTCCTCGACGCCCTGGAGGCGGACAACGAGTACCTCCAGGCGGGCGGCGTCTTCACGTCCGACCTGATCGAGACCTGGATCGACTACAAGCGCACCAACGAGATCGCCCCGATCCAGCTGCGCCCGCACCCGCACGAGTTCGAGCTCTACTTCGACCTCTAGGACCACCGCCGGCCGCGCGGGCCGGAGTGCCGAGGTGTACGGCGAGGGCCGCCGCCCCCACACGGGGCGGCGGCCCTCGCCGCGTTCCCGGGGCCGCCGGGCGGCCCCGCCCGGGGCACTACGATCGGCCCATGGGGATGACCGTTCATGAGCTGACGTACTACCCGGTGAAGGGCTGCGCCGGGACCGCGGTGGACACGGCGCGCGCCGGGGCGGCGGGGCTGGAGCACGACCGGGTGTTCATGGTCGTCGACGCCGTCGACGGGTCGTTCCGCAGCCAGCGCAAGCTGCCGGCGATGGCCGCCGTCCGCCCGGAGGTCCGTGACGGCGGGCGGGTGCTGCGGCTGGACGCGGACGGGGCCGGGGAACTGGTCCTGGAGGTGGATCCCGAGGGCAGGCGGATGCCGGTGTCGCTGTTCGGCACCCCCGTGGGCGACGCGGTGGACCAGGGCGACCGGGCGGCCGGGTGGTTCTCCGAGGTGCTCGGGGCGCCGTCCCGGCTGGTGCGGGTACGGGACGGTTTCGACCGGGACGGCTGGGGCGAGACGCCCGGCAAGGTCAACTTCGCGGACGCGCACGCCGTGCTCGTCGCGTCACTCGCCTCGCTCGACGGGCTCAACGCGCGCATCGAGGAGGCGGGGGGCACCGCCGTGCCGATGAACCGCTTCCGGCCCAACATCGTGCTGGCCGGCTGCGGTGCGCCGCACGACGAGGACCTGATGCGGCGCATCACGGCCGGGAGCGTCGAACTGGCCCATTCCGTAAGGGCGATGCGCTGCGCCGTGCCGATGGTCGACCAGAGCACGGGGGTGCGGTCCGGGCCCGAGCCGGTGCGGACGCTGTCGGCGTACCGGCGCGAGCCCCGCTACGAGAACAAGGTCAGCTTCGGCCTGAAGGCGGCCGTGCTCCGGGAGGGTGTGCTGTCCGTCGGGGACGCGGTGGAGGCCGAGTGGTACGAGAACGGGGCGCCCGATCCCGGGCGCCCCGCCCCCTGAGCATGCCGTGCCCAGTCAGCGGCCGTAGCGGATCAGGGCCCTGACCATCCGGCAGGTGGTGTCGGAGGGAGCGTGCACACCGATGCGGTCGGCGGTGGCCCGTATCCGGCGGTTGTCGGCGGTCGCGGGGTGGTAGACGCCCGAGTCGAGCAGGGCGATCGTGAGCCGCATGGCCTTCAGACGGCGGTTGTGGGAGACGTACCACTCGCGCGGCTGTCCTGCGGGGAGCGGCTTCTTCGCTGCGGTCGGCGTGGGGAACAGGGGCTCTGTCGTGAGTGTGGCAACGGCCATCGGCAACCTCCTGGCGCGGTGGCGGGACCATCCCGAACTACTGTCCATTCTACCGCCGGGCACTGACAATCGGCCCTGGCCAGACGGTGTTTGAGGACCCCTCGGACGGTACCGTGGGCGCCATGGAGATCTGGATCAACCCCGCGTGTTCCAAGTGCCGCAGCGCGCTCACCGTGCTCGACGCGGAGGGCGCCGACTACACCGTGCGGCGCTACCTGGAGGATGTGCCGACCGAGGACGAGATCCGCGAGGTGCTGGAGCGCCTGGGCCTGGAGCCGTGGGACATCACGCGCACCCAGGAGGCGGCGGCGAAGGAACTCGGGGTCGGGGAGTGGGCGCGGGACGCGGGTGCGCGCGGCCGGTGGATCGCCGCGCTGGCCGCGCACCCGAAGCTGATCCAGCGGCCGATCATCACCGCCGACGACGGCTCGGCCGTGGTGGCGCGCACGGAGGAGGCGGTACGGGACGCCCTCCGGCGCGGCTGACCGCGCGGACGGGACGGGAAGGGCACGGCCGGGCGGACCCGCCCGGCCGGAACGGGGACGGGGACGGGGGGGACGGCCGGATGGGGATCAGCGGGACGGCGGCGGCGCTGGCGGGAAACCCGGCGGCGCCGGCCGATGTGCTTCTGAGGCTGCTGGCCCACGGCGGCTTCGAGGTCACCGAGCGCCTGCGGTGGCGTGCGTCGATGCCCGACGAGGTCGCCGTGGCGATGGCCCGGCATCCGGACCGCCGGGTGCGGCACGCGCTCGCCGGGAGCTGGACCGCGGCAGCCGATCCCCGGCTGCCGCGGCCCCGGCTGCTGGAACTCCTCGGCGATCCGGAGCTGGGCCGGCGGGCGGCGGCCAACCCGGCGCTCCCCGCACCCGAGATGCACGCCCTGCTGGACCGCGAGGGCGTCGCGCGCTGACGGGTGGGGGCGGCGCCGGCGGTCAGCGTTCGTCCGTGCCCGCGACCTTGCCCGTGGCCAGGGCGATGCGGTTCCAGGTGTTGATGGTGAGGACGAGGGCCAGCAGCTGGGCCAGCTCGCCCTCGTCGAAGTGGGCGGCCGCCCGCCCGTAGACGTCGTCGGGGACCCCGGCGCCGGCGATCAGGGTCACCGCCTCGGTGAGGGCGAGGGCGGCCTGTTCCTTCTCGGTGAAGAAGTGCCGGGCCTCGCGCCAGACGCCCACCATGTGCATGCGCTCGTCGCTCTCACCGGCCCTGCGGGCGTCGCTCGTGTGCATGTGGAGGCAGTAGGCGCAGTGGTTGAGCTGGGAGGCACGGATCTGGACCAGCTCCACCAGGGTCGGGTCCAGTCCTTCGCGAGCGGCGCTGTCGAGGCCGATGACGGCCCGGAAGACCTTGGGCGCCGTCCTGGCGAAGTTGATCCGCCCGGCTGCCGGGGACGTGGCGGCGGCGGTGTCGTTGCTGTTCACCGGTGCTTCGTTCGTCGTCATGACCATGAATCTACGGGGACGGGCGACCGGCTGTAGGGTGCATTGTCATGCCGGAATCATGGGTCAATTTCGCGGAGCGGCTCGGCGCCGATCTGCATCTGGAGCTGGCCGGGACGGGCAGCCGCCGCGCGGTGCTGATGCGCGCCCTGCGGGAGGCGATCGAGAGCGGACGCCTCGCGCCGGGCACCCTGCTGCCGCCGTACCGCTCGCTCGCGGCCGACCTCTCGGTGGCGCGCAACACGGTCGCCGACGCCTACGCGGAACTGGTCGCCGAGGGCAGGCTGACCGCCCGGCAGGGGTCCGGGACACGGGTCGCCGAGCGGGTCGTCCCGCTGCCGTCCGGCACACGGCCCCGGTCGACCGCCCCGCCGCCGCGTCCCGTCCACGACCTGGTGCAGGGACAGCCCGATCCGTCGGCGTTCCCGAGGAGCGCGTGGCTGGCGTCGGCGCGCCGGGCGCTGAACACGGCGCCGCACGACGCCTTCGGGCCCGGTGATCCGCAGGGGCGTCCGGAACTGCGCCGGGCGCTCGCCGAGTACCTGGCCCGGGTGCGCGGGGTGCGGACGACGCCGGAACGGATCGTGGTCTGCTCGGGGGCCGCGCACGCGCTGCGGCTGCTGTCCCGGGTACTGGGCGGGAGCTGGGCGGTCGAGGCGTACGGACTGCCGTTCCACCGGGGGCTCCTGGCGGAGTGCGGTGTACGGACGGTGCCGCTGGACGTCGACGGCGAGGGGGCGGACACGCGTGGCCTCGGCGGCGAGCGGGCCGTGCTGCTCACGCCCGCCCACCAGTTCCCCACGGGCGGACCGCTGCATCCGGAGCGGCGCTCGGCCGCGGTGGCCTGGGCCGGGTCCGGCGGCGGTGTGGTGGTGGAGGACGACTACGACGGCGAGTTCCGCTACGACCGCCGGCCCGTGGGGGCCGTGCAGGGCCTGGACCCCGAACAGGTGGTGTACACCGGCTCGGTGAGCAAGAGCCTGTCCCCCGGACTGAGGATCGGCTGGATGGCACTGCCCGGACGCCTCGTGCCGGACGTCGTGGCCGCGAAGGGTGAACGGGAGCCGTACGCCGGGGCCGTGGAACAGCTCACCCTCGCGGACTTCCTGGCCTGCGGCTCGTACGACCGGCACGTCCGCCGGATGCGGCAGCGGCACCGGCGCCGGCGGGACCTGCTGGTGTCGGTGCTGGCCGAACGCGCGCCCCAGGTACGGGTGTCGGGGATCTCGGCCGGGCTGCACGCCGTGCTGGACCTGCCCGAGGGCAGCGAGCGGTCGGTGGTGAAGGCGGCGGCGTGGCAGGGCCTCGCGGTGGAGGGGCTGTCCCTGTACCGGCACCCTCGGTGGCGGGGCCCCGTCCGGGACGGGCTGGTGGTGGGGTACGCGACGCCGCCGGAGCACCTGTACCCGGGGGCGCTGGACCTGCTGTGCCGGGCGCTGCCGCCGGCGCCCTGAGGGCGCACGCGCCCGCGCGCCGGCCCCGCCGCCTTAAGGAACGTTAAGGAAGTGGCGGCCGGTGCGCTGAGCGGTGGCCCGCGGAGCCTCGTACACAAGGGCACGAGGAACCATCCGGCCGCCCCCTCGGCCGGGGACAGGAGACCTTACGTGTCACGCAGGAAGACCCTCGGCGTCAGGAAGAAGATCGCCCTCGTCGCCGGTGCCGCGGCACTGGTCGCCGGCACCGCGATCGTCATGACCGGCACCAGCCAGGCATCGGTGGCCTGCGACGGCCTCGCCCAGGCGGTCCGCAACAACGAGAACTTCATCGCCGGTCATGACGATCGCGGTGCCGGCGACCAGTGCCGCGGCACCGGCGACGAGGGCGATCTTCTTCCTGACGCCGAGGGTCTTCCTGCGTGACACGTAAGGTCTCCTGTCCCCGGCCGAGGGGGCGGCCGGATGGTTCCTCGT
>NZ_RDBP01000037.1:81749-95529 GCF_008042045.1 Streptomyces sp. T39 | reverse complement strand
CCTTAAGGCGGCGGGGCCGGCGCCCTGAGGGCGCACGCGCCCGCGCGCCGGCCCCGCCGCCTTAAGGAACGTTAAGGAAGTGGCGGCCGGTGCGCTGAGCGGTGGCCCGCGGAGCCTCGTACACAAGGGCACGAGGAACCATCCTGGGCGTCGGGAGCGGCCCGTTGACCGGCGATGAAGTTCTCGTTGTTGCGGACCGCCTGGGCGAGGCCGTCGCAGGCCACCGATGCCTGGCTGGTGCCGGTCATGACGATCGCGGTGCCGGCGACCAGTGCCGCGGCACCGGCGACGAGGGCGATCTTCTTCCTGACGCCGAGGGTCTTCCTGCGTGACACGTAAGGTCTCCTGTCCCCGGCCGGACAGGCGCCGGGCGCCGGAGCGGGCGGCGGCGAGCAGGCGGGCGGCGAGGAAGCCGGCGGCGAGCAGGACGGCGGCCAGGAAGCCGGCGGCGAGCAGGACGGCGGCCAGGAAGCCGGCGGCGGTCAGGCGGGCGGCGGCGCGGCGGGCGAGGTCGTCTGCGCCGGGTCGACGGTGACGCTCTCCGGCGAGGGCGGCGCTCCGGCCGCCTCCAGCGGACAGTTCCCGCTCGGCACCCGGCTGCGGGTGACCAACCTCGACAACGACAAGTCCACCACCGTGGAGGTGACCTCGGTCTCCGGCAGCTGCGCCCTGCTCAACGACGCAGCCTTCGAACAGGTCCGCGAGGCGGGCAAGTTCCTGATCCGCAACGCGCGCATCGAGCGCGTCGGCTGACCCCGGTCGGGCCGGTCCCGGGCCCCGTCCACTGTCCCCGGGGCCGGCCGCGTCCGGTACGCGGGACGGTGCCCCCGCTCCCCCTCCCCACCACCCCGGGCGGAGCGCCCGGGCCGCGCGGAGTCCCCGCGCGGCCCGGCGGCACCGTCCCGTGGGCGTCGTCCCGCGGCGGGCGGCGTCAGGGGCGCAGCCGCTCCTCCGCCTCCGCGAGGATCTCCGTGATCCGCAGCCCGAACCGCACGTCGCACGCGTGCGGCCGTCCGGTCCGCGCCGCGGCGGCCAGTTCGTCCACCGCTCTGCGGAAGGCGACGACCGGGTCGCCCCAGCCGTCCGGCATGGCGGACCTGCCGTGCTCGCCCCGCAGGACGAGTTCCACCGCGGCCGCCTTCGCGGGGGCGCCGAGACCGAGCGTCAGCGTGCTGGACGCGCCCGTCGCGTGCCGCAGGACCAGATGCGTGGTGTCCTCGGGGCCGCGCGCCGCCGTCACCGACGTGACGTCGCCGAGCACCGGCAGCAGCGCGGAGAGCGCGTGCGGGCCGACGTCCCACAGGCCGCCCTTCTCGCGCCGCCACGGGGAGGCGGCGAACGGGCTGTCCGAGCCCGGCGCGTAGAGGGAGCCGAGCCACTGGGCGTGGGCCGTGAACCAGCCGCCCACCGCGCTCTGCGCGTCGACCCACTCCGCGGTCTCCTCGGCGAACCGCAGGGTGCAGAAGACCACCGACGCGACCCCGGCCTCCTCGGCGGCGCGGGCCGTCGCCCGTGCGTCGGCGACGGTGGTGGCCACCGGCTTGTCCAGCAGCAGATGACACCCCGCGGCGGCGGCCCGGACGGCGAGCTGCGCCTGCACGTCCGGCGGGACGCAGAAGGCGACGGCGTCGCTGGCGGCGAAGAGTTCGCCGAGTCCGTCCTCGCCGGTGAAGGCGGTGGTGCCGTGGGCGTCGGCGAGCGCGGCCGCGGCCTCGGACCGCCGGCCCCACACTCCGCCGAAAGCGACGTCCGGGTGTCCGGCGAGCGCGGGCGCGTGGGTCATGGCCGCCCAGGGCCCGGCCCCGACGAGGCCGATACGCAGGTGTCTGGTCATGCGCACCAGTGTGCACGCGGGGGCGCGGCCCGGCGGCGCACGGCCCCCCTCCCCGGGGCCCCGCCTGTATACGACGGAGCCGCGGGGGGCTCGTGGCCCGGCGGGAGACCACCGCGCGGCACGCCCGACACACCGGCCCGGACCGGTGTGTTTCGCACGTAACGTGGGGTTCACAAACGGGCAACGGCCGGGAAATCGCGTATTGCGAAGCTGCGCGGCATACCGCTGCACCCGCAAAGGATGAGACCCGTGAGCATCAAGGCTGAGTACATCTGGATCGACGGCACCGAGCCGACCGCCAAGCTTCGCTCCAAGACGAAGATCCTCGCGGCCGGTACCTCCACGGCCCTCGCCGACCTGCCCATCTGGGGCTTCGACGGGTCCAGCACCAACCAGGCGGAGGGCCACGCCTCGGACCGCGTGCTCAAGCCGGTCTTCGTCTGCCCGGACCCGATCCGCGGCGGGGACAACGTCCTCGTGCTCAACGAGGTCCTCGACATCGACATGACCCCGCACTCCTCCAACACGCGCGCCGCACTGGTCGAGGTAGCGGAGAAGTTCGGCTCCCAGGAGCCGATCTTCGGCATCGAGCAGGAGTACACCTTCTTCGAGGGCGACCGCCCCCTCGGCTTCCCGCAGGGCGGCTTCCCGGCCCCGCAGGGCGGCTACTACTGCGGCGTCGGCGTCGACGAGATCCACGGCCGCGACGTCGTCGAGGCGCACCTGGACAACTGCCTGAAGGCGGGCCTGGGCATCTCCGGCATCAACGCCGAGGTCATGCCCGGCCAGTGGGAGTTCCAGGTCGGCCCGCTGGCGCCCCTGGAGGTCGCCGACCAGCTGTGGATCGCCCGCTGGCTGCTCTACCGCACCGCCGAGGACTTCGGCGTCGCCGCCACCCTCGACCCGAAGCCGGTCAAGGGCGACTGGAACGGCGCCGGCGCGCACACCAACTTCTCCACCAAGGCGATGCGCGAGGGCTACGACGCGATCATCACCGCCTGCGAGTCGCTGGGCGAGGGCTCCAAGCCGCTGGACCACGTCAAGAACTACGGCGCCGGCATCGACGACCGTCTGACCGGTCTCCACGAGACCGCCCCGTGGAACGAGTACAGCTACGGCGTCTCCGACCGCGGCGCCTCCGTGCGCATCCCGTGGCAGGTCGAGAAGGACGGCAAGGGCTACATCGAGGACCGCCGTCCCAACGCCAACGTCGACCCGTACCTGGTGACCCGTCTGATCGTGGACACCTGCTGCTCGGCACTGGAGAAGGCCGGCCAGGTCTGAGCACCGCACGCTCCGTGAAGGGGGCGCCCGCCGACCAGGCGGGCGCCCCCTCTGCCGTGCAGCCCTTAGCCTCGGGGCCATGACAGAACCGCTGGAGGGGGTCGACGCCGTCGACTGGGCCGCGCTGGACCATGCGTACGGACCGGCGGACGACGTCCCGGACATGCTGCGGGCGACGCTCTCGGCGGACGCGGACGAGCGGGAGGCCGCCTGCGACGATCTCTTCTCGTCCCTGTGCCACCAGGGAGACGTGTACGGGGCCACGGCCGCCGCCGTGCCGTTCGTGGCCCGGCTCGCCGAGGCCGGGGGCGAGGGCCTCGTACGGCGTCTGTGGCTGCTCGCGGCCGCCGCCGACGGGCACGGGCCCGAACGGGAGGCGGTGGGCCGGGCGGTGGCCGGCGCGCTGCCCCCGCTGCTGCGCCTCGCGGCCGACGACGACTCCGCCGTGCGGGAGGCGATGGTCCAGCTGGTCACCGCGACGGGCCCCCGCGCCGTGCCGCTGCTGCCGCTGCTGCGGGCCCGGCTGGACGGGGAACGCGATCCGGAACTGCGGGCGCACCTCGTCACGGCACTCGGCCTGCTCGACGTCTCGGACACGGCCCGCACCGCACGGAACACGGCACTGCTGTCCGCGCCCGAACCTCCGGTCCGCAGGGCGGCGGTGACGGACGTGCTGCGCACGGCGGAGCCGCCGTTCCCCGACGAACTGGTGGACGCTGCCGCCGCCGTGTTCGCGGCGGCGGACGACGAGGGCGGGGTCTGGCCCCGTCCCCACGTCCCGCTGGCACAACGGCTGCTCGACGACCGGGAGGCGGCACGGCGGGCCGTCTCCCTGGGTGTGCCGATCGCGCAGCGGCTCACCGACGTCTGGCGCGACTGCGAGGCGGACGCGCTGCCCGCGCTGGCGGCCGGGGTGGGCCACCGGTACGACCTGCTCCCGATCGCGCGGATCGGCCCCGCACTGGAGCCCGGCACCGCCGATGCCTCCTGGCTGGAGCCGTATCTCGGTGCGGCCGACCCGGGGATGCGGGTGGCGGCGGCCCTCGCCGCGGTCCGGCTGCGGCTGCCCGGCTCGCTCGAACGGGTCCTGGCGCTCATGGACGAGCTGCCCGACTACGAGGACGCGGACTTCGGGACGCGGATCGCCACGGCCACCGTCGTCCGCGCCGCCGTCGAGTCCTGGGGGGACGCGGCGGAGCCGGTGGCGGCCCAGGTGGCGGCGGCGCCCCGGGCGCGGTGGACCGGTGTGCTCCGCGCGTTCCCCGAGCTCGCGGCCGGGTCCGCGGACGCCCTCGTGGCCCTGCTGCCCGCGTCCGCCCGGGCGCTCGGCGCGGCGGGGCCGGCGGCGGGACGCGAGGCCGCCCGGGCACTGCGCTCCCGGGCGGAGCGCGGTGACCTGGCGTCCGCCCTCGCGCTCGCCCGGGTCGCCGGGGACGCCTCGCCCGCGGTGGCGCTCCTGCGCGGGCGCCTGGGCGCGGAGCCGGCCACCGACGACCTGGCCGCCGCGGGCGCGCTGGGCGCGGCCGGCGCGCCGCTCGTCCCGCTGATCGAGCCGGTGATCGCGCCGCGGGCCGAGCGGCGGCCCGGGGCCCGGGCGGCCGCGGCCGGGGCGGCGGCCGCGCTCTGGCGGATCACCGGCCGCCCGGACACCACGGCCCCCGTGGTGGCCGGAGCCCTCGGCCGGGCACGCGGCTTCGGGGAGCCGCAGGTGGAACAGGTGCGGGTGCTGCTCGCGATGGGCGTGCTGCCCGACCCGGCCAGGCCCGCCGTGGAACGCCTCGCGCACTCCGAACGGCGGGTGGTCACCCATCTGTTCCCGGACGGCGAACCGCACATCGACACCGAGGCCAGGGCGGTGGCGCGGCGGCTGCTCGCGGTGGCGGACACGGGACGGGAGGCGGGGCCGGGGTCGGTGACGACGGCGCCGGAGGCGGTGGCGGGTGCCCGGTCCGGGTGACGGGCACGCGGGGCGCGGCGGGACCGGGACGGCCTGAACGGGGAGGCGCGGCAGGGGTGTTGCGCTTCCCGCTCTCGGCGGGGCGAAGCGGTGGCTTCCGGTCGGTCGTGGTGCGTCCTCGACGCGGTGGGGCGCGGCCGGCGCACCCGCCGGGCCGGCCGGTGACGCCCGTCCCGCCAGGAGCGACACCGGTGCGCGCGCCCGCCGGGAACACGGCCGGGCCGGCCGCGCAGGTGGCCGAATGCCGACTGTGAAGGGAGGATCACATCCCGATGTGCGGGACGGGTGTGCTGCAAACGCGGGGCGTCTGCTTCAATGAAGCCATGGTCAGGACCGAACAGCAGTACACGGCGGCGGGGCGCACCGACCTCGAGCCGTTCTGGCCTTCCCGTCAGCACCACGATTTCGACCGGGTGTGTTGCCGCGCGGTGAACGCGCAGGCCCTCTAAAGCCACTCGACCGGCTCTCCGCCGCTCGACCGGGTCTTCGGCCGGCGCGCACGACGTACGTACGTCTTCGTCCGTCTTCCTTCCGCGCGAAAGAGCTGACCTCTCATGGTGAACACCCGTACCCTCTCCACCGTTTCCGCCGTCTCCGCCGCCCGCTCGGCCGGCGCCCCCGCCACGGCCGTGCCGCCTCTCCTCGGCAGGCACCGGCTCCGTGCCGTCGATCCCGACGAGGTCGTGGACGTCACGGACTTCCTGCCGCCGGGCGCGACCCTGCTGCCGGCTCCCCCGCACGCACTGCCCTCGCTGCCGGGACGCCCGCCGATGGTCGGCTACCTCGTCCTGGTGCCCGCGGACCAGCAGGCGCTGCTCGGTGCGGTGACCGAGCAGCAGCAGCCGGCGGGTGACGGGCCCGTGCTGATCGACTCCGTGCAGCGCACCGCCGAGGTCGACGGGCGGCTGCTCGACCTCACGTACCTGGAATTCGAGCTGCTCTCGCACCTCGTCGCCCACCCGAACCGGGTGCACACCCGCGACCAGCTGGTGACCACGGTGTGGGGCTACGGCCACGTGGGCGACGGCCGGACCGTCGACGTCCACGTCGCCCGGCTGCGGCGCAAGCTGGGCGCCGAGCACCGCCGCACGATCCAGACCGTGCGGCGGGTCGGCTACAAGTACACGCCGTGACCGGCGTCCAGGGCTCGCCGTCCGGATCCTCGGGCCGTGCGGAGCGCACGGACCGGGGCGGATCGTTCCGGTGCCGTGGAGCACGGGGCCGGAACGATCCGGGCGGGAGACCCTAGGCGGTGTCGGCCCCGGACGGGGAGCCCGCCTCCCCGGACGGGGCCTTCCCGGTCCTCGACAGCGCGCCGAGCACCGTGTCGAAGGCCAGGAACACCAACAGGCTGATGCCCAGCAGGGGCACAAACCAGCCGGCGAGGACCGCCGCCGCGGCAACGGGCAGCAGCGTGGTCACCGGCAGCCTGCGCCACGCCCCGCGCGGCACCGGGCGGCCGAAGGACAGGCGGGCGTCCTTGGTCGGCCTGCGCAGCCACCACATCCGGTAGCCCCACACCACCAGCAGGATCAGGGCCACCATCAGCGCCGCCAGGGCCAGTTGGTTCACCAGTCCGAACAGGACGCCCATGTGGACGTCGATGCCGAGGCGGGTCGCCTTGGCGAGCAGCGGGTAGTCGTCGAAGCGGAGTTCGTCGACGATCCGGCCGTCGGCGGGGTCCACGGCGACGGAGTCGAGGTGGACCGGGTACTGGTTGTCGGTCTCCTTGACCACGTAGCCGGTGCCCTCCGCGGGCAGGGTCACGGCGATCCTGCCGTCGACGCCGTGACCACGTGCGGCGGCCACCGCGTTGTCGATGCCGATGTCGGCACCGTCGTGCGAGGCGCCGTGGCCGGCGTGGTCCCCGTCGCCGTGCCCTTCGTGCCCGCCGCCGTCCCCGGCCCCCGGTGACAGGGCGGCCGAGACGGAGGGGGTCGCACCGCCGAGACGGTCCTGGAGGGCGCCGATGTTCTCGCCGGCGTAGCGCGACCAGGTGAGGCCGGTCGCGGAGATCAGCACCAGGCCGGTCACGGCCCACAGCCCGACCACCCCGTGCCGGGACAACGTGCGGCGGCGTCCGGTCGCGGTGCGGTCGGGCAGGACCAGATCGCGCCGCGCACGGCGACGGCGCCCCACCCAGAGCAGCAGCCCGCCGAGGGCCACCACCCACAGCCAGCTCGCGGCCAGTTCGCTGTAGTGGCGGCCCGTCTCGCCCAGGTGCAGGTCGACGTGGAGCCGCGAGAGCCAGGTGCGCAGGGGGAGCGCGCCGGAGCTGCCGTAGGAGGCGAGTTCGCCGCGCACCTGCGCGGTGTACGGGTCGACGAACACCGCGAGCAAGAGCCCCTCGTCGACCTCGGGGGAGGTCATGAGCACCCGGGTCGTCGCGCCGTCCTCGTACGAGGGCCAGACCGCGGTCACCGTGCCGTCGGGGTTG
Source organism: Streptomyces sp. T39 (assembly GCF_008042045.1). Lineage (GTDB taxonomy): Bacteria > Actinomycetota > Actinomycetes > Streptomycetales > Streptomycetaceae > Streptomyces. Next base: position 88,017 of record NZ_RDBP01000037.1, on the reverse strand, counting down.
GCCGCGCGGGCGGCGGCGACCTGGTCGGCGAGCGGGAGGACCCGTTCGCCGACGGAGGTGCGGAGTTCGTCGCGGTAGACCAGCTTCTCCGCCTGGAAGGAGAGGGCGTAGAGCAGACCGCTGACGGCGGCCACGAGAAGCAGCGGGGCGACGAGCAGCCCCGCGTAGAAGTGGAGGCGCAGGAGGAGGGGGCGGGATCGGGGCCGGGAAGTACGGCGCCCGGTGCCGGGAAGGGGTGGGGATCCATGGCCGGACCGTACGCACCAAGATCCACGCCGAACCGTTACAGCCCGGCGTCCTTCCTACGAATGGGGTACGGCCTGCGGTCGGGTTACGACCCGCGCAGGGGGCAACGCCCTGGACACGGGACAGGGCCTACGCGTGGGGCACGGCCGCCTCCTCCGCGGCCCCCTCCACCTCCGTGCCGGCCGGGGTCAGCAGGAAGACGTTGCGGTCCACGCGGTGCATGCCGCTGCCGAGTCCGAAGACGACCCCGCTGCTGAAGTCCAGGATGCGCTTGGCCACATCGGTGTCGGCGCTGCTGAGGTCGAGCAGGACCGGTGTCCGGTCGACGAGGTGATCGGCGACCTCGCGCGCGTCGGCGAACACCTGCACGCGCAGCACCACGAAGCGGCGGTTGTCGGCGGGCGCGTACCGCTCGGGGACGGTGTGGTGGTCCACGCGCGACGGCCATGCGTCGCGGCCGCGCAGCGGCACCACCTGGGCCAGGCCCTCCCACTGCTCGTCGGTGACGTCGTACCTCTCGTACCTGCTCATGGGTCCATCCTCGCGCCTCTCACCCGTTCGGCCCAACAGCGACACGGGTGAGAGGCACGGGGATCACGAAACGGTCAGCTCCGCTCGAACACGGCGACCGTCCGGGCCGGGACGGTGAAGGTTCCCGAATCCTTCGCGTAGGCCGCGGACTTCACCACCGCGTCGGAGCCCGAGCGCTGCACCGGGTGGAGGGCGTAGCCGCTGCCGGCCAGGGCCGGGACCTTCTGGGCCTGCTGCTCGGGCGTGGCGTTGAAGACGACCACCAGGTCACCGAGACGCATGGTGATCACGCCCGGGGTCTCCTCGGTGCCCGACAGCGGGAAGGACAGCGCGGACTGCACGTCCTCCGCCGTGGCCTGCGAGAACGCCTTCTCCGTGGTGCGGATGCGCAGCAGGTCGCGGTACGAGGCCGCGGCCCCGTCGATCTGCGCGCAGCCCACGGTGAGCGACGGCGCCGTCAGCAGCGGCTTGGCGAAGCCCCACTTGGGCTGGTTGTCGGCCGCCGGCGGGAGGCCGCGGCCGAAGCCGTTGCCGTCGCGGCAGTCCCAGTGGATGGCGTTGTACCAGTCGCCGCTGTCGTACGAGTTGCGGTCCAGCGACTTGGAACGCAGCAGGTCGGTGCCCGCCTGGGAGAGCGCGGGTCCCTGCGACAGCGCCGAGGTGGCCATGGCGAGCACCTGCATCCTGGCCCGGTCCGCCGCGGAGGTGCCGGCGGGGAGCTTGAAGGCGAGCGCGTCGTACAGCGTCTCGTTGTCGTGGGCGTCCGCGTAGGCGAGCGCGTCACCGGGGGCCGCGGCGTATCCGGCCGGGGCGCCGTTGTAGTCGACCTCGGAGCCCTTGACCGTGCGGCCCGCGGTGTCCGTGAACGAGTACGACGCGAGGTTGCCGGAGAGACCGACCTTGATCAGGTCCTGGTAGTGGAGCAGCCGGGCCCGCTGCTCGGCTTCGGTGCCGTTGTCCTTCGAGGTGTTGGGGTCGGTGAAGAGACCGGAGGCGAAGCCCTGCACGCCCGGGTCCTCGTCGAACGGGCCGCCGCCGCGCACGGCGTCACGGGCGCGGTCGGAGAAGGTCGCGATGCCGGTGCCGGCCATGTTCTTCTGGGTGGCCTGGACGAAGCGGGCGTCGTCGGCGATCTCGCCGAAGTTCCAGCCCTCGCCGTAGAGCACGATCTTCTTCCCGTCGACGCCGTCGCGAGCCACGGTGAGCTCGTCGAGCGCCTTGCGGACGGCGAGGATGTTCTCCTTCGGGTGGTGCCCCATCAGGTCGAACCGGAAGCCGTCGACCTTGTAGTCGCGGGCCCAGGTGACGACCGAGTCCACGACGAGCTTGCCCATCATGGCGTTCTCGGGCGCGGTGTTGGCGCAGCAGGTGGAGGTGGCGACGGAGCCGTCGGCGAGCAGCCGCTGGTAGTAGCCGGGGACGATCCGGTCGAGCACCGACTTGTCCGACTGACCGGCGGCGACGGTGTGGTTGTAGACGACGTCCATGACGGTGCGCAGCCCGTCCTCGTTGAGCGCCTGGACCATCCGGCGGAACTCGACGGTGCGCTTCGTGCCGTCCGGGTCGGTGGCGTAGGAGCCCTCGGGGACGGTGTAGTGCAGCGGGTCGTACCCCCAGTTGTACGCGTCCTTCGCCGCGGCCTTCGCGACGCACGCCTGCTGCTCCTCGGAGTCGGGAGCGTGGACGAGCAGGTCGCACGCGGGCTGCTGCTGGTCGGACTTCTTCTCGGGGATGGTGCCGATGTCGAAGGCGGGCAGCAGGTGGACGTAGGAGGTGCCGGCACGGGCCAGCTCGCGCAGGTGCCGCGAGCCCTTGCTGTCCTTGTCCGCGAAGGCGAGGTAGGTGCCCTTGTCGTCGGCGGTGGGGTCGGCGATCGAGAAGTCGCGGATGTGCAGCTCCTGGATCTGGGCGTCCCGCAGCGGTACGGCGGCGGGCTTCTTCAGGCCGGACCAGCCCTTCGGGGCGAGGGACCTGTCCGTCAGGTCGACGACGACGCTCCTCTCGGAGTCGGCCGTCAGGGCCAGCGAATAGGGGTCGGTGACCTTGTTGGTGACGACCTTCCGGACGCTGGGGGCCCAGACCTTCACGTGGTAGCGGTAGGTGTCGCCCTTCCATCCCTTGCTGCCGCGCACCGACCAGACGCCGCTCGCGTCGTCCCGGCGCATCGCGACGTTCCGGCCGTCGATCTCCAGGGAGACCTGCTGGGCGGTGGGGGCCCACAGGCTCAGCGTGGGCACGCCCTTGCGGTCGAAGACGGCGCCCAGGTCGGCCCTGGTCGCCTGCGCCGCGTAGAGGTCGTCGAGGACGCCGGCGATCTGGACGCCGGTGGCGGTGAGCGCCGCCCCGTTGGCCGCGTACTGGGCGGCGACGACCTGGCCGCGGAGCGCCTCGCGGACCCGGTCCCGGTCGCGGGCGTCGACGGACCATGCGGTGTATCCGGCCAGGTGCGGGAACTTCGCCTTCTGCGCGGCGGTCAGCTCGGCGGCGTTCAGGCGCAGCACCTTGCGGTCGCCGGTGAGGGCACCGTCCTTCACCGCGACGGAACCGTCACGCGAGTAGAGGAGCGCGCTGGAGGCGGCGGCCGCGCTGCCGTTCCAGGCGACGGTGTTCTCGTCGATCCACACCGCCTGCGCCTTGGTCAGGTCGAGGGCGGCGCTGCTGCCCTTGGGCTGCGGCAGCAGGTACTTCTCCTGTCCGCCGAGGAGCCAGACCTCGTGGCCGTTCGCCTTGAGGTCGAGCGACTGGTCGGAGGGGAGGTCCTTCTCGTCGCCCTTGTGCAGGATGTAGCTGAGCGAGGTCGCCCCGGCGGCCAGCGGCACCTCGTACACCGCGCCGTAGGAGTCCGTGCGGACGGGCTCCAGCGGCTTGCTCCAGTCGGTGGGCTCGGCCGCGCCGGTCCAGGTGTGCAGGCCCCAGCCCGCGTGGTCGCCGTCGGCGCGCTGGTAGTGCAGCACGGCCTTCGAGGTGTCCTGGGGCGGGTAGGCGCCCTCGGGCGCGGTGGTGGAGACCTCCGGCTTGCCCTGCTCGATCCAGACCTCGCCCGTCTTGGACAGATCGACGCTCCGGTCGGCGTCGGTGTCCTTGACGCCGTCCTTGTTCACGGCGATGAAGCCGACCGAGGAGGCGCCGGGCTTCAGCTTGACGTGGGCGAAGGCACCGTAGGCGTCACGGCCGGTGAACGGCTTGCCCGCCGGCCAGGTCGTGCCCTCGCCGTCGGCGATGTCGCCCCATGTATAGAGGCCCCAGTCGTCGTAGTCGCCGTCGGTGCGCTTGTAGTGGACGATCGCGTAGTCGCGCTGGGTGGCGGTCGGCGGCTGCTCGACGGCGGGCGCGCCGCTGGTGGAGGCGGCCGTGGCGCTCGCGGTGCGGCCGGCGCTGTCGACGACGACGGCCTTGTAGCGCAGAGCCGTGCCGGCGGGGGCGGTGACCTTGTGGGTGACCTTGTAGGGGGCGTGGTCGGCGGAGCCGAGGACCTGCCACGCGCCGTTGCCCGTCTGGGCGGCGAAGACGACGCGGTTGAGCTGCCCGCCGTCGACGTCGGCGGAGATCTCGACGGTGCCGGTGGCGCCGTCCGCGGGGGCCTTCAGGGTCAGCGAGGGCTCGGCGGCGGGCGCGCCGAGCGGCTTCGCCGCCTTCAGCACCAGGGAGCCGAGCGCCGGGACGGTCACCTTCACCTTGGTGTCGCCGCCGCTGGTGACCCGGGTGTCACCGCCGTGGACGGCGGAGAAGGCCGTGCCGGCCGACGCGGTCGGGATCTCGACCGTCTTCGCCTCGGCGGAGCTGTTCACCGCCACCAGGTACTCGACCTTCGCCCGGGCGTCGGTGCGGGAGAAGGCGTAGACCGAGCCCTCGGCGTACCGCTGCTGCTGGACGCCGTCGCGCAGCGCCGGGTGCTCGCGGGTGAGCTTCGCGAGTGCGGCGATCTGCCGGTACAGCGGGTGCGCGGGGTCGTAGGCGTCCTCCGCGTGGGTGCGCTCGGTGCCGATCCGGTCGTCGTCCAGGTAGTCGGCGGTGCGCGAGGCGAAGAGCGTCTGCCGGGAGTCCTTGTCGCCGCCGGGACCGGTGAAGCCCTGCTCGTCGCCGTAGTAGACGACGGGGTTGCCGCGGGTGAGGAACATCAGCTCGTTGGCGAGCATGGAGCGCTTCAGCAACTCGGCGTCGGCGGCCTTCGGGTTGTCCTGCTTCAGGAACATGCCGAAGCGGCCCATGTCGTGGTTGCCGAGGAAGGGCACCGACTCGTAGGCGTTGGCCTTGTCCGTCGTGTAGCGGTAGTCCTGGCCGAAGAGGTTGGCCAGCTTGTCCGCGCCGGCGCCCTGCGAGGCGAAGGCGCGGGCGGCGTCCTGGAAGGGGAAGTCGAGGGTGGCGTCGAGCCGGCCCTCGGTGACGTACGTCGAGGTGATCGCCGGGTCGGCCGAGTAGACCTCGCCGAACATGAAGAAGTCGTCACGGCCGCGCTTGGCCGCGTACTCGTCGAGCGAGGTGGCCCACTGGGTCCAGAACTCCGTGTTGACGTGCTTGACGGTGTCGATGCGGAAGCCGTCGATGCCGAAGTCGCGCACCCAGCGCTGGTAGATCCTCTCCATCCCCTCGACGACCTCGGGGCGCTCGGTCCACAGGTCGTCCAGGCCGACGAAGTCGCCGTACTCGGAGGACTCGCCGGCGAAGGTGGAGTCGCCCCGGTTGTGGTACATCGTCGGGTCGTTGAGCCAGGACGGGACCTTCACGTCCTTCTTGTCCGCGGCCACGACGGGGGTGCGCGGGAAGGAGTCCCGGTCGACCGCGGGGAAGCGCCGCTCGCCGTCGGCGTAGTCGGCGTCGTCGAAGGGGACGCCGTCCTTCGTCAGGTACGGGAAGGCGCCCTTGGAGAGGTAGCCGTAGGACTTCTCCTCGTAGTCGACGACGTCGGCGGTGTGATTGGTGATGACGTCGAAGAAGACCTTCATGCCCTTGGCGTGGGCCTTGTCGATCAGCCGCTCCAGGTCGGCGTTGGTGCCGAAGTGCGGGTCGACCTGGGTGAAGTCGGTGATCCAGTAGCCGTGGTAGCCGGCCGACGCGTCCTTGCCCTCGCCCTGCACGGGCTGGTTCTTGAAGATCGGCGCCATCCAGATGGCGGTGGTGCCGAGTCCCTTGATGTAGTCCAGCTTCTCGGTCAGGCCCTTGAGGTCGCCGCCCTGGTAGAAGCCCTTGTCCGTCGGGTCGTAGCCGGTGGCGAGACGGGAGCCGGTCAGGCCGCCGCGGTCGTTGCGCGCGTCGCCGTTGGCGAAACGGTCCGGCAGGACGAAGTAGAACTGCTCGCGGGTCAGGTCGTGACGGGCCGGTTCGGCGGCCAGCGATCTGTCCGACGGCGGCGCGGGCGGCGGTGGCGCGGCCGCCGCCGGCAGGGCGGAGACCAGCGCCGCGACCGTCGCCGTCGCCAGTGCGGCGGCGGCTGCGGAGCGCAGCGGGATACGAGGGCGTGTCAAGGCGGTTCTCTCCTGAGGGTGAGGTGCGG
>NZ_RDBP01000037.1:39669-81649 GCF_008042045.1 Streptomyces sp. T39 | reverse complement strand
CGGGTCGTAGCCGGTGGCGAGACGGGAGCCGGTCAGGCCGCCGCGGTCGTTGCGCGCGTCGCCGTTGGCGAAACGGTCCGGCAGGACGAAGTAGAACTGCTCGCGGGTCAGGTCGTGACGGGCCGGTTCGGCGGCCAGCGATCTGTCCGACGGCGGCGCGGGCGGCGGTGGCGCGGCCGCCGCCGGCAGGGCGGAGACCAGCGCCGCGACCGTCGCCGTCGCCAGTGCGGCGGCGGCTGCGGAGCGCAGCGGGATACGAGGGCGTGTCAAGGCGGTTCTCTCCTGAGGGTGAGGTGCGGTGCGTGCGCCGCCCCGCGTCCGGGGAGGGACGCGGGGCGGCGCCGGGGAGGCGTACGGGAGCGCCCGGGGCGCCCCCGTACGGTCAGTTGCGCCAGGTGTCGTTCAGCGCGACGCGGCTGGTGCCGACGGTGGCGGTGCGGTTGGCGCCGCTCTCCCAGGTGACGTTGCCGGCGGCGTCCTTGCGGAGGTACTTGTACTCGAAGGACGTGCCGGCGGGCAGGTTCACGTCCAGCTTCCACACGGGGTAGGAGGCGGGGTCGAGCTTGAGGGCGCTGCCCGGGTTCCAGTTGCCGAGTTCGGCGCGGTTGCCGGTGACGTAGATGTTCTGGCCCATCACGGTGGTGGCGTTGACCGCGAACGACGCCCCGGAGGCCACCGGGTCGGGGTCGGTGCCGCCGCCGCTGCACGTCCGGGCGTTCACGTGCAGCGCGACGGCCGTGCCCGCGCCGAGTGTCGCGGTGAACTGGCCGGATCCGTTCACCGTGACCGCTGTGCCGCTCTGGACGTCGCAGTAGGCGCCGGACGGCAGCGACGTCTGGAAGGTACGGGACAGGGACGAGCCCTCGTGGTTGATCGCCACGTACGCCTTGCCGCCGCGGCCGAAGGCGATCTGGTCGCCCCCGTTGTCCCACCAGTTCGTCACGGCCTGGCCGCGCGCCGTGTTGCGGAAGGCGACCATGGACGAGATCTCGCGCCAGGCGTGCTGGCACTTCCAGCCGTCGCTCCAGCAGGCGGCCACCTGACCGCCGGCGGGCGGGCCGGCGTCGTGGTCGGAGAACTCGTACCCGGAGTGGACGTCCGGGTTCCCGTACGGCCACGCGAGCATGAAGACGTGCGCGAGCGTGTACGCGGAGCCGTTCTTGTAGGTCAGGGTGTCGCCGCCGCGCTCGGTGTCGTGGTTGGCGACGAACACGTTGGACTGGCCCGAGGGCATGAAGCCCCAGCCCTCGCCGTAGTTCTTCAGATGGGCGAGGTTCTCGTTCTGGAAGACCTGCTTGAGACCGCGTCCGTAGCGGAACTCCTGGACGTCGCCGCTGCCGAGGTATTCGGAGGGGGAGACCGCCTCGCCGGCGCCGTGGATGGCCTCGTGCTTCCAGTAGACGTTCGGGTTGCTCAGCCGGGACTTGATGTTCGCCAGGTCGGCGGCCGCCATGTGCTTGGCGGCGTCGATGCGGAAACCGTCGACCCCCAGCGACAGCAGGTCGTTGAGGTAGCCGGCGATCTTCCCGCGGACGTGGTCCTCGCCGGTGTCCAGGTCCGCGAGCCCGACCAGCTCGCAGTTCTGCACGTTGCCGCGGTCGCCGTAGTTGTTGCCGATCTGCGTGGTGCAGTTGTCGAAGTCCGGCGCCGAATAGATGCCCGGGTAGGTGTACTTGGTGTACGACGATCCGCCGGTGCCGGTGCCGCTGCCCGCGGACATGTGGTTGACGACCGAGTCGGCGACGACCTTCACGCCCGCCGCGTGACAGGTGTCGACCATGTTCTTGAACTGCGCCCGGTCGCCGAGGCGTCCGGCGATCCGGTAGGACACCGGCTGGTACGAGGTCCACCACTGAGCGCCCTGGATGTGTTCCTGGGGCGGGGAGACCTGGACGAAGCCGTAACCGGCCGGTCCCAGGCTGTCGGTGCACGCCTTGGCGACCGAGTCGAATTTCCACTCGAACATCACCGCGGTGACGTCCTTGTCGCCGGGCGGCGCGGCCTGGGCGACGGTGGTGGGGGCCGTGACGGCGACAGCGGCTCCTGCCACAACGGCGAGTGCCGCGGCCACGGTTCTTCTGGCCATTCTTTCCTCCTGCCGAGAGGGAGGTGGGGATACGAGGGGGAAGCCTCGAACGGCAACGCGCCATGCCCGCAAGGCCTTTGAGAGTTCTTACGCAAGAAGTCTGAAACTTGTTGCGGTCGAGACCGTACGGCGCGGCCGCCGCCCGGTCAACCCTTCGCACACACCTTCGTCGACCGCTATATGACGGCCGGGAAACGTATCCGTTCCGTGTCCGCAAACTCTTTCGCAAGTCATTGCAGCGGTGTTACGTTCAACAACGACTCCGGTCCGGCCGGCCGGGGGTTCCGGTCAGTGCCGGCACCTCACGCGCCCGGCCGGCCGGGCCGGTCACCCGGGTCGTACGAGGACGCGTCGCCCACCCCGCGACCGCCCCGCGCCGGGTACGCCGAAGGGCCGGCACCGGCCGCGACGACACGCGGACCGGCCCGGCCCCGGGCTCCTCCCCCACACCGCACGGCGAGTGCGGCCCCCCTCAGAGCACCCGCGCCCCCGGCGCACCCGTCGAGCCGCGCACGACGAGCTCCGGCTGGAAGACGAACTCCGTACGCTGCACCGGGTTTCCGCCGATCTCCTCGATCAGCGCGTCGACGGCGGCCGTGGCCATCGCCTGCACCGGCTGACGCACCGTCGTCAGCGGCGGGTCGGTGAACGCGATCAGGGGCGAGTCGTCGAAGCCCACCACCGAGATGTCACCCGGCACGTCGAGCCCCCTGCTGCGCACCGCGCGGATCGCGCCGAGCGCCATCAGGTCGCTGGCGCACACGATGCCCGTGCAGCCCGCGTCCAGCAGCGCACCGGCCGCCACCTGCCCGCCCTCCACGGTGAAGAGCGTGGAGGTCACGAGTTCCTCGGCCTGTTCCTGCGTCAGCCCCAGCAGCGCCTGCACCGCCGCGGTGAACCCCTCCGCCTTGCGGCGCGAGGGGACGTACCGGGTCGGGCCGACGGCCAGTCCGACGCGCTCGTGGCCGAGGTCCACGAGGTGACGGACCGCCATCCGGGCGGCACTGCGGTCGTCCGGCGACACGAAGTGCGCGTCGATCCGCTCGTTGAACCCGTTGATGAGCACGAACGGGACCCCGCGCGAGGACAGCGCCGCGTACCGCGCCGGGTCCTCGGCGGTGTCCGCGTGCAGCCCCGACATGAAGATGATGCCGGTGACGCCGCGCTGCTCCAGCTGCTCGACGAGCTCGTCCTCCGTGGCGCCCCCGGGCATCTGGGTGCACAGCACGGGGGTGTAGCCGTGCCCGGCCAGCACCTGCTCGATGACCTGGGCGAACGCGGGGAAGATCGGGTTCGTCAGCTCGGGGATGACCAGGCCGACCAGCCCGGCGCTGCGCCGGCGCAGCCGCACGGGCCGTTCGTAGCCGAGGACGTCGAGCGCCGCCAGCACCCGGTGGCGCGTCGGCGCCGCCACTCCGGCCTTGCCGTTGAGCACCCTGCTGACGGTGGCCTCGCTGACCCCGGCCTGGAGGGCGAGATCGGCGAGCCTCGGGACGGCGGGAGCGCCGTCCCGAGGCAGGGGAAGCGTCACACCGCCCACCAGACGGTGGTGTCCGCGGGCAGCTCCGCCTCGGCGCCGGTGACGCGCACGGTGCCGTTGGAGAGCAGCACCCGTCCGTGGGCCGGGACGCGCACCGGCTCGCCGGTGGTGTTGGCGGTGCACACGAAGCCGTCGCGGGCGAACGACAGCACGCCCTCGGGGGCGTCGAGCCACTCGACACCGTCCCCGGCGCCCATGCCCTGCTGGACCCGGCGCACCGCGAGCGCGCTGCGGTAGAGCTCCAGCGTGGAACCGGGGTCCCCGGTCTGGGTCTCGACGCTCAGGGAGCCCCACTCGGCGGGCTGCGGCAGCCAGCTGCCGCCGCTGCCGAAGCCGTACGAGGAGCCTTCGGCGGTCCACGGGATCGGCACCCGGCAGCCGTCGCGGAAGCCGTCCTGGCCGCTGGCCCGCCAGAACGACGGGTCCTGGCGCACCTCGTCGGGCAGGTCGGTCACGTCGGGCAGGCCGAGCTCCTCGCCCTGGTAGATGTAGGCCGAGCCGGGCAGCGCCAGCATCAGCAGCGTGGCCGCCCGGGCGCGGCGCAGGCCGAGCTCGCGGTCGCCGGCCTCGCGCAGCTGGGTGCCGAGCCCCGCGGGGTTGGCGAACCGGGTGGCGTGGCGGGTCACGTCGTGGTTGGAGAGCACCCAGGTGGTGGGGGCGCCGACCGGGCGCATCGCCTCCAGCGAGGCGTCGATGACCTTGCGCAGCTCGGCGGCGTCCCAGTGGGTGCCGAGGTACTGGAAGTTGAACGCCTGGTGCATCTCGTCGGGGCGCACGTAGTTGGCGGTGCGCTCGACGGTGGGGGTCCAGGCCTCGGCGACGAGCACCCGGTTGTCGTCGTACTCGGCGAGGACCTGGCGCCAGCTGCGGTAGACCTCGTGCACGCCGTCCTGGTCGAAGAACGGCATGACATCGTTTCCGAGCAGCTTGAGCTGGTCGTGTCCGCCGATGTCGGGGAGGCCGTCGGCCTTGATCAGGCCGTGGGCGACGTCCACCCGGAAGCCGTCGACGCCCATGTCCAGCCAGAAGCGCAGGATGGAGCGGAACTCGTCGCGGACGGCCGGGTGCTCCCAGTTGAAGTCGGGCTGCTCGGGCGCGAAGAGGTGGAGGTACCACTCGCCGTCGTCGGTGCGGGTCCAGGCGGGACCGCCGAAGATGGACTCCCAGTCGTTGGGCGGCAGCTCGCCGTTCTTCCCCTTGCCGGGACGGAAGTGGTAGCGCTCGCGCAGCGGGGAGCCGGGCCCCTCGCTCAGCGCGCGCTGGAACCACTCGTGCCGGTCGGACGAGTGGTTGGGCACCAGGTCGACGATGATGCGCAGGCCCAGACCGTGGGCCTCGCGGATGAGGGCGTCGGCGTCCAGCAGGCTGCCGAACATCGGGTCGATGGCGCGGTAGTCGGCGACGTCGTAGCCGGCGTCGGCCTGCGGGGACGCGTAGAAGGGGCTGAGCCAGACGGCGTCGACACCGAGGTCGCGCAGGTACGGCAGCCGGTTGCGGATGCCCTCCAGATCGCCCATGCCGTCGCCGTTTCCGTCGGCGAAGCTGCGCGGGTAGACCTGGTAGATCACAGCGTCGCGCCACCAGCCCGTGTCCGTGCCGGAGGTGGGGGCGGCGGGGGCAGCAAGGTGCTGGGTCATGTCATCCCTGGAAGTCTGGGGGTCGGGTGCGGCGCCGGTCCGGGTACAGGCACGGACCGGCGCCGCGGCTTCATGCGCGCGGGTGCTCAGCCCTTGACGGCGCCGGCCGACATGCCGGTCACCAGGTGGCGCTGGGCGAAGAGGAAGACGATCGCGGCGGGGACGGCGATGAGCACCGAGGCGGCGGTCATCGGGCCCCACTGGGCGCCGTACTGGTTGACGAACTTCTGGAGACCGCCGGCGAGCGTCATGTTCTCGTCGCCGACCATGAAGGCGGACGCGTAGGCGACCTCGCCCCAGGCGGTGATGAACGAGTAGAACGCGGTCACCGCGATGCCGGGCTTGGCGAGCGGCAGGATCAGCTTCCAGAAGGTGCCGAACGGCGTGAGCCCGTCGACCTGGCCCGATTCGTCGATCTCCATCGGGATGGTGTCGAAGAAGCCCTTCATCATCCAGGCGCAGAACGGCACGGCGATGGTCAGGTAGGTGATGACCAGGCCGGCGGGCTCGTTGAGCAGGCCCATCGTCGCCATGATGTTGTAGATCGGCACGATCAGGACGGCGACGGGGAACATCTGCGTGATCAGCAGGGTCCACATCAGCCCGCGCTTGCCGGGGAAGCGGAAGCGGCTGACGGCGTAGCCGGTCGTGGAGGCGATGAACACCCCGAGGAGGGTGGTCAGCGCGGCGACGAGCAGCGAGTTGCCGAACCAGGTGAGGAACGGGGTGTCCTCGAGGAGGCCGGTGTAGTTCTCGAGCGTCGTCTCCTTGACGAAGTCCGTCGTGGTCGCGTACTTCGCCGGCTTGAGCGAGGTCAGCAGGACCCACAGCACGGGGAAGACCGCGATCACGGACGCCACGAGCAGTGCGGCGTGCAGACCGAAGGAGGCAAGGGGCGAACGGTGGCCCCGGCCGCGGTTGCGGCGCGGGGACTCGACTGCGGTGGTCACCAGACTTCTCCCTGCTTGCGGAGGACTCGCCGGTAGACCGCGGCGAAGAGCATCAGGAGGACCAGGATCAGCACACCCCACGTGGAGGACTGCGCGAAGTCGCGCGGGCTGATCTCGAACGAGAACTTGTAGGCCTGGGTGACGAGGATCTGTGTGGCCTCGCCGGGCCCGCCCCGGGTGAGCAGGAAGATCACCGGGAACATGTTGAAGGTCCAGATGGTGCTGAGCAGGATCACCGTGGTGCTCACCGAGCGCAGGCCGGGCATGGTGATGTTGCGGAACCGCTGCCAGGGGCCGGCGCCGTCCATCTCGGCGGCCTCGTAGAGCTCGCCGGGTATGGACTGCAGACCGCCGAGCAGGGCGACCATCATGAACGGGATGCCGAGCCAGACGTTGACGGCGATGACCGACAGCTTGGCCCAGGTGGGGTCGTTGAGCCACGGCACCGCGTCGATGCCGACGCCGCCCAGCATCTGGTTGAGCAGACCGTTGTTCTCGTTGTAGAGGAACCGCCAGGCGAAGACGGACACGAAGCCCGGCACCGCCCACGGCAGGATGAGGAACATCCGGTAGAAGGAGCGCCCGGCTATGCGGCGGTTGAGCATGTTGGCCAGGGCGAGACCCAGCGCGAAGGTGACGGCGACGCAGGAGACCGTCCAGACCAGCGTCCAGCCGAGCGCCTCGAAGAACTGGGATCCGGTCAGCGCGTCCTTGTAGTTGTCGAGGCCCACGAACTCGTATGTCGCGGGGATCTCGTTGACGCCGATGGACCGCGCGACGTTGCGCTCGTTGGCGTCGGTGAGCGACAGGTAGATACCGCGCAGGAGCGGGTATCCGATGATCACGGCGATCACGATCGTCACCGGAGCGACCATCGCCCACGCGTACCAGTGCGTGGAGAGGGAACGGCGGACCTTTCCCTCGGGCTTGCCAGGACGGCGGCTCCGGCCGCGGGCGGTCTCGCCCGCGGCCTTCGCCACCGACTGGCTGCTGGTGTCCACAGCCATCAGCCGGTCAACCTTCCTTGGTTACTTCCAGTCCTTGAGGAGCTTCCGGTACTCCTCGGCGGTGGCCTTGACGCCCTTCTCGGGGGTGGTCTGGCCGGTGAGGACCTTGGTGTACTCGGTCACCAGCGGCGCGAAGAGGCTGCCGGTCTCCGGGATCCAGGGGCGCTCGACCGCCTTGTCGACGACCGGGCGGAAGAAGCCGACGATCTCGTTGCTCGCGACACCCGGCTGCGCGTACACGGAGTTGCGGGTCGGGAGCAGGCTGAGCTCCTGGGCGACCTTGGCCTGGTTGTCGGCGTTGGTCATGTAGTCGACGAACGCGTAGGAGGCGTCGAGGTTCTTCGAACCGGCGTAGACGGCGAGGTTGTGACCGCCCTGCGGGGCGCCCTGGCCGGCGGAGCCCGCGGGGACCGGGGCGATGCCGAGGTTGGCCTTGTCGGTGAACTGCGCGCCCGCGTAGGTGTCGGCGACGGCCCACGGGCCGTTGATCATCATCGCGACCTCGCCTTCCTTGAAGGCGGTCTGCATGTTGTTCCAGCCGTCGGTCGCGTCGGTCTTGGCGGCGCCCGAGTCGACGAGGTCCTTGACGACGGTCATGGCCTTCGTGCCGGCGGGGCTGTCGATGGTGACCGACTTGGCCTTGGCGTCGACGAGGTCGCCGCCCTCGCCGTAGAGGAAGGAGAGGAACCAGTAGGCGTCGTCACCGCGGAGGTAGAGGCCGGTCTTGCCGGTCTTGTCCTTGATGGCGGCGGAGACGGTCTTCAGCTCGTCGATGGTCTTGGGGACCTCGACACCGGCCTCCTTGAAGATCTTCTTGTTGTAGAAGATGCCCATGGAGTCGATGACCTGCGGCACGGCGTAGGTCTTGCCGTCGTACTTGGTGGAGGCGGCGGCCTGCTTGAGGAAGTCGTCCTCCTCCTTCAGGGCGGCGGTGCCGTCGAGCGGGGCGAGGTAGCCGAGGTCCGCGAACTCGGGGGTCCAGGCGACCTCGGAGCGGATGACGTCGGGGGCACCGGAGTTGGACTGCGCGGCGTTCTTGAACTTGTTCTGCGCCTCGCCGAAGGGCACGTTGACGTACTTCACCTTCACCTTGGGGTGCAGCTTGGTGAAGTCCTCGGCGATCTTCTTGAAGACCTTGTCCTCGCTGCCGACCGTCGAGGTGTCCCACCAGGTGACGGTGCCACTGAGCTCGCCCGAGCTCTTGCTGCCGCCGTCGCCGCCGTCGTCCCCACCGCACGCCGTCGCCGACACGGCCAGTGCCGCGACCAGAGCGGTGGCCGCTATGCCACGCCGCATGTGAACTCCTTCGATGTGCCCGACAAGGGTGGAGGCGCAGACCTGCCTCCCCGCCGTCCGCTCCCTCGCGGTGCCGGGTTGCCAGGAACGTAACAGGGCTGAAAACCAACGGAAAGACCTTGCGGCAAATTTCTGCAAGGGCGGGGGATCGTTACATCCGCGTGTCCTGAGAGTTGCCGACACATCCCTTGACACGGCCGGGAACCAGAGTGCTCCCTGCTGCAAGGCCCCGGCAAGAGCCTCGCAAGGCTTTGCAGCGATGTGACACGACTCTCGCCCCGGGAGGCCCGAAACCGCTGAATTCCGCATCTGGTGGGCAATCGTGCGCCCGCCCGGTACAGTCCACTTCCATGACCGCGCGGCTCGCCGACATCGCAGCCCAGGCGGGGGTCAGTGAAGCCACAGTCAGCCGCGTGCTCAACGGCAAGCCCGGCGTGGCCGCGTCCACCCGCGAATCCGTTCTCGCCGCACTCGACGTGCTCGGCTACGAACGACCGGTACGTCTGCGCCAGCGCAGCGCCGGCCTGGTCGGGCTGATAACCCCCGAGCTGGACAATCCCATCTTCCCCGCGCTCGCGCAGGTGATCGGCCAGGCCCTCACACGCCAGGGGTACACGCCCGTGCTCGCCACCCAGACCCCGGGCGGCTCCACCGAGGACGAGCTCACCGAGATGCTGGTGGACCGGGGGGTCTCCGGGATCATCTTCGTCTCGGGACTGCACGCCGACACCACGGCCGACATGCAGCGCTACGACCGGCTGCGCGCCCAGGGGGTGCCCTACGTCCTGGTCAACGGCTTCTCGCCCAAGGTGCAGGCCCCCTTCGTGTCGCCCGACGACCGTGCCGCGATGCAGCTGGCGGTGACCCACCTCGCCGCGCTCGGCCACACCCGCATCGGCCTGGCCCTCGGGCCCCGCCGCTTCGTGCCGGTGCTCCGCAAGATCGAGGGCTTCCAGCACGCGATGGCCGAGCGGCTCGGCCTCGGGGCGGAGGAGTCGCAGGAGCTGATCCAGCACTCCCTCTACACCCTGGAGGGCGGCCAGGCCGCCGCCGCCGGACTGATCGCCCGCGGCTGCACGGCCGTCGTCTGCGCCAGCGACATGATGGCGCTCGGCGCGATCCGCGCCGCCCGGCAGCAGGGACTGCACGTCCCGAAGGACATCTCCGTCGTCGGCTTCGACGACTCGCCGCTCATAGCGTTCACCGACCCGCCGCTGACCACCATCCGCCAGCCCGTCCAGGCGATGGGGCAGGCGTCCGTGCGGGCCCTGCTGGAGGAGATAGGGGGCACTCCGGCGCCCCACAGCGAGTTCGTCTTCATGCCGGAACTCGTGGTCCGCGGCTCGACCGCCTCCTCCCCCACCCGCGCCGCCACCGACGCCTGAGCGACGGGGAGGCGGCCCGCCCGGGCCTCGGACGGTCCGCCGTCGTCGCTCCGGCCGCCCGGTGGGCGGGACGCCACCGACGCCCACGCCGCCGAGACGGGGCAGGCGACTCGGCCCGCGCGCCCGGCGGCGCACATCCCCGGCGGGGACATCGCGCCGCGCACGCCGACGGCGACCGGCCGCACCGGCGGCAGGTCGCCGTGCGCGTCCTCGGGCGGGGACGGCGGAAGCGCGACGGAGCTCCCCCACCGGCAGCGCCCTGCCCGGCCGTCGTGGTCAGGTGCCAGCCGGCAGCCTCTCCGCCCCGGCCCTCCGCCGGCCGCACCCTCCCGTGCCGCCCTCAGCCCCCCGACAGCAGCGCCTCCAGGGCCGTCGCGGTGACCGGGTGCCGGGCGACCAGGGCGGCGCCCGGCGGCTCCCGGAGCGCCGGCTCCCACGCCCCTTCCCAGCTCAGCAGCTCCGCCACCGCGTCACCGGTCGCCCGGTGGGCCCGCAGCAGGGCCGAGCCGCGCGGGCCACCGGCCCGGCCGGGCGCGACGGGTGCCGTGCCGGGCCGCTCCCGCCACGGCGGCACCCACGCGTCCAGGGCCGCGAGCCGGCCCGGGAAGATCCGGCCCGCCTCGCGGATCAGCAGCGGGGCCAGCTCCGCGGCCGTCGAACGCAGGGTCGTGATCAGGCCGGGGAGCCACGGCAGCAGCACCGGATCGGGCAGCCGCGCGAACGCGTTCGACACCGCCTCCACCACGACGTCCGCCAGGGCCGGCACCGGCTCCAGGGCATGGACGAAGCCGCTGAGGTACCGCGGATAGGCCGGCACCACCATCGGGTCGGCGAGCAGCGCGTCGCAGCGCTCGCGCAGCTCCTGCCGGGAAAGGGTGCCCAGCTGCACCTGCGCCGCCCACAGCAGCGCCGTCTTCGACGGGTCGCGCGGATGGCACTGGGCCACCGCCAGCTCCAGCTGCGCACGGTCGCAGCCCAGCGACAGGGCGAGGCTCTCCATGCTGAAGAGGAAGCCCAGCATGGCCGCCACCTGGCCGACGGTCGCGTCCTCGTCGGCGAACGCCGTGGGCAGCTGCGTGCAGTAGTGCGCGTAGCCGGTTCTGACGAAGGACTCGATCCACGGCGGCAGCACCGGCTCGCCGGTGCGGTAGTACGCCAGGAGACCGCGTACCCGTCGCAGCACCTCCGGGGCCCCGTCCACGCTGCGCTCGGCGCTCAGCACCTCCAGGGCCCGGGTGCCCAGTTCGTCGGCGAGCCGGCGGCTGCGCAGATGGAGGACGGCGTCCTCGACGGCGGCCAGTACCGTCGCCGTACGGGCCTGTGCGTCCCAGGCGGCCCGGCGCAGCCGCTGCTCCAGGACCTGCTCGATGCTGACGCCCTCGTAGCCGAGCTCGATGAGTGCCCGCTGGTGGGTGCCGAGCGCCACGTCCCAGGACTCCTGGATCGACGTCCCGCCGAGCCGCCGCTCCCCCATGATCGGCCGGGCGGCGCCGTGCGGCATCAGCCGGCGCAGCATCCACAGCACGTCCGAACAGGCCGCCAGTTCGGGCCGGGACGCCAGGTCGAGGAGCGCCCGCCGCACACCGCGCTTCTCCAGTGGCAGGCCGAGCGGCGCGAGCCGGTCGTGCACGTCCCGCGCCAGCGGGGGCAGCGCGTCGTAGCCGACCTGCCCGATCCGGTCGCCGCCCATCATGATCTCGACGAGGCGGCGCACGTCGCGGCGGCCGGGCACCGCGTCCTTCTCGATGCAGGTGATCGCCGCGTCCTGGAAGTCGTACGGCGTGGGCCTGGCCCGGTCGCGCATGCCGGCGAGCAGGATCGACGTCTCGAAGACGGCGATGGCGTCGGCCGTGGAGGCGAGGTAGCCGTTGCGGCGGGCCGCGCGCACGATGTCGACCGACCAGCCGAGCAGTTCGGCCTCGTCGAGGTGGTCGAGAACGGGCGGCTGCCGCAGGAACCCGGAGAGACGGTCCTCGGCCGGTTTCTCGGCCGGCGGCGCCGGCGGGGCCGGGGCCCTCTTCGCCCGCGGCTTCGCCGCGCCCGCCTGCCCGGCGAGCCGGTACGGCTCCACCCGCGTGCGCCGGAGGTTCTTGGCCCAGGTCGTGGCGGCGATCGAGACCGACCCCGGGGCCAGCCCGAACTGGGCCTCGATCGCCGCATGGCTCGACGGGATCAGTCCGTGCTGCCAGGTGGTGGCCGTGCGCGGACCGATCTCGTAGGTGTCGGCGCCCGCGACGCCGAACTCGGCCACCCGGCTGACCGCGTGGAAGGCGCCGCAGACGTAGAGGCAGTCCGCGGGGTCGGTGCCGGTGGCGGACAGATGTTCGCGTATCCGCGTCCACATGTACCGCTCCCGGTCCTCGTCCACCCGCATCCGCCGCGGGTCGCCCGGGGCGAGGCGGCGGAAGAGGCTGCCGATGAGCAGCATGACCTGCCGGTAGGTGTCGTGGTCGCCGTCGCCGAGCGGCAGCTCCACGTACTGGTGCCACCACTCCGACCAGTGGCGCACCCGGCCGTGGTGCAGCAGGTGTTCCTCCAGCTCGGCGAAGCGCGGGCGCAGGTCGCCGATCTCCACGCCGACCGCCTCGCCGTGCAGCGCGGCCTCCTCCCCGGCGGGCGGGGCGGCCGCCCCCTGCGGCCCGGCGGCGGGCCCGCCGGGGTCGTCGCCGCGCCGGTCCCACTGGAAGACGTGGTCCGATGAGCGGTCGACGAGGACCAGCTCGACGCCCGGCGTGTCCAGGGCGTAGGCGATGGCCTGGTACTCGGCCGACGCCTCGGTGATCGGGGCGACCACCGACAGCGGCGACCACTCGGCCGGGAAGTCGCGGACCTCGCTGGCGAACGCCTGCACCGCCACCGGGAGCCGGCAGTTGCGCAGCTCGGTGAGGAGCGGCGCCATGTCCTCGCACAGCTCCAGGTAGACGACCGTGGGCCGCTTCTCCCGGAGCCGGCGTGCCATGGCGACGGCCGACGCGGGCGAGTGGTGGCAGACCGGGAAGATCTCCAGCGGCTCGCGCACGGCCCGGTCGACGTCGTCGACCATGCCGAGGAGGAGTCCCTCCAGGGCGCCGGGGCCGTCGGCGAACGCGGTGGCGGCCCGGTGCAGTTGTCCGCGCAGCGCCTCGAAGGTGCTGCCGGGGGCGGCGGACGGCGGTGCGCCGGTCTGTGCTCCGCTCATGACAGGGTGGCGATCGCGTCGCGGCCGCCCTCCAGGAACTCCGGCCAGGAGCCGCCCTCGGACTTGCTGCGCGGCTCGACGACACCGTGCAGGTACTTGTTGAGGATGGCGAGGTCCTCCGGTTCGCGGCGGGCCAGCGAGCCGACGAGCGAGGACGCCAGGGTCCGTGCGGTGAGGGCCCGTTCGCCGAAGAAGTTGCTGTGCAGCACGGCGTCCTCCAGCACGCCGATCTGCTCGGCGGTGGAGAGCGCCGACTCCAGCTTCTCGTCGTCGCTGCCGGCCGCGGCGGCGGAGGCGCGCAGGTCGGCGAAGCTCTGGAGCAGCACGTCCAGCAGGGTCGGCGGCACGTCCAGGTCGATGGCGTGGCGGCGGAGCAGTTCCTCGGTGCGGAAACGGACGATCTCCGCCTCGCTCTTCTTGTTGGTGACCACCGGGATGCGGACGAAGTTGAAGCGCCGCTTCAGCGCCGACGAGAGGTCGTTGACGCCCCGGTCGCGGCTGTTGGCGGTCGCGATGACGGAGAAGCCGGGCTTGGCGAAGACGATGTTGTCGCTGCTGTCGCTGTCCAGTTCGGGGACCGAGATGTACTTCTCCGACAGGATGGAGATCAGGGCGTCCTGGACGTCGCTGGTCGAGCGGGTGAGTTCCTCGAAGCGGCCGATCGCGCCGGTCTCCATCGCCGTCATGATCGGCGAGGGGATCATCGACGCGCGCGACTGCCCCTTGGCGATGACCATCGACACGTTCCAGGAGTACTTGATGTGGTCCTCGGTGGTGCCGGCGGTGCCCTGGACCACCAGGGTGGAGTTGCGGCTGATCGCGGCGGACAGCAGCTCGGCCAGCCAGCTCTTGCCGGTGCCGGGGTCGCCGATGAGCAGCAGGCCGCGGTCGGAGGCGAGGGTGACGATGGAGCGCTCGACGAAGCTCCGGTCGCCGAACCACTTCGGGGAGATCTCCCGGTCCAGGCCGTCGGAGCGCTCGGACCCCAGGATGAACAGGCGGACCATCTTCGGGGACAGCCGCCAGGAGAAGGGCTTGGGACTGTCGTCCACCGACTCCAGCCAGTCCAGCTCCTCGGCGTACTTGATCTCGGCGGGGGCGCGCAACAGGTCGGTCATGGGAGGGCCTTTCCGAATACGTCTCAGGTGAGGAAGGTCTTGAGCTCGTGGACGAGCTTGTCGATGTGCCCGGAGATCACCGGGGTGCCGAGGGCCTTGAAGCGCTCCCGGAACCAGGGGTTGACCTCCTGCCGTCCGGAGCTGGTCACCGATCCGACGGGGATGAACTTCACCCCGGAGCGGTGGACCGCCTCGATGCCCTCGTAGAGGGGCTGGGAACGGCCGAACTCGTAGAAGTCGGAGATCCACACCATCACGGTGCTGCGCGGCTCGGCGATCTTCGGACGGGCCATGGCCATCGCCACGGGCCCGTCGTTGCCGCCGCCGAGGTTGGTGCGCAGGAGCACGTCGAAGGGGTCGTGCACCCAGGGCGTGAGGTCGACGGCGCGGGTGTCGTACGCGATCAGCTGGACGTCCACCTTCGGCAGTCCGGCGAAGATCGAGGCCAGGATGGTGCAGTTGACCATCGAGTCGACCATGGAGCCCGACTGGTCCACCACGACGATCAGCCGCTGGGGTGTCGTGCGGCGCACGGTGTGCCGGTAGTAGAGGCGGTCGACGTAGAGCCGCTCCTCCTCCGGGCTCCAGTTGGTGAGGTTCTTCCAGATGGTGCGGTCGAGGTCGAGGTTGCGGAAGACGCGCTTCGGCGGAACGGAGCGGTCCAGTTCGCCGGCCGTGGCCTTCTCCACCTGGGTGCGCAGCACCTCGGCGACCTCGTCGACGTACCGGCGGATCAGCGACCTGGCGTTGGCCAGGGCGACGCCGGAGAGGTTGTCCTTGTCCCTCAGCAGCTGCTCGATCAGGGACATGCTGGGCGTCAGCTGTGCGGCCAGCGCGGGATCGGCGAGGACCTCCCGCAGGTGCATCCGGGCGACGAGACCGGCCTCGACGGAGCCCAGTTCGGGCCCGAGGGCCGCGACGCCGCCGCCGGCGGCGGCCCCGGACCGTCCGGCGCGCAGGCCGCCGGGCGGACAGCCGAGCGCGCGCTCCAGCCATCCGGCGTCGGACTGCCAGCGGGCCAGCTGCCCCGCGGTGACCGTGCCGGACCCGGTGGCGAAGACGTTGAGCAGCACCTTCGAGGCGAGCGCGGCACGGCGCACCTCGGCGGCCCTGTCCCGCGTCCCGTCGCCGTCGGGCCCGGGGCTCATCAGCCCGTCCAGCTCGGCGGCGAGTCCGGGGTGCCGCTGGACGACGGAGTCGACGGACGCCCCGGGGTCCAGCAGCGCGGACGGCAGGCCGATGTCCTCGACGACGGCGAGGCTCGCCGATTCGAGCGCCGGCTGCTCCTCGTGGTCGAAGAGGCGGGCGAGCAGGCGCCAGTACAGCACTTGCCTACGGCTGTCGTGCGGGTCGGGCGCAGTCGGCGCGTCCGCCCCGGCGCCGCCGGGCGCGGTCGGGGTGCCGGGCGCGGTCGGGGTGTCGGTCATGCGCGCAGCAGCCTTCCCGCGCGTTCGCGCAGCACGGAGACGGCGTCGGTGGCGGCCTTCTCGGCCCTGGCCCCGGCCTTGTCCGCGGTGCCCGCCGCCCATGCCCCGGCGTGGACCGCGACCGCCTTGCGGCGCACGGTGGTCTCCACGGCGAGGGGCTGGACGCGGAACCCGCCCGCGTCCCAGCGGAGCAGTCCGATGCAGGCGCCGGAGGCCGCGACGGCCTCGGGGGTGAGCGGACCGGCGACCGGGATCCGGTCGGCGTCGACGGCGAGGAGGTGCCCGGCCAGGTCGAACACGAGGGTGCCGTCGTCGTCCTGCCGGGCGGTGTACCCCTCCAGCAGGACGGGCTCGGCGATGACGGCCGGATGCCGGTCCAGGGGCGCGGTCGCCGCTGCGGCGGCGGTCGACAGGGCCACCCGGGCGGTGGCGAACGGGTCGGCGGTCCCACCCGGCTTCGCGTGCGCGTCGTCCCAGATCAGGTCGCCGCCTGCGGTGACCGGCATCGCGTCGAGCTCCATCGACCGGCCGTCCCCGGCGGCCGCCAGGAGGGCGGTGCGGGGACGGAGCAGCTGCCACAGACCCGCGCCCACAATGGTGTCGGGCTTGGGCGCCGACACCGAGGCGCGCACCAGGCGGGACGTCGTGCCGTCCGCCGGTTCGAACACCGCGTGCACCTGGGCCTGGACGGCGGTCGGGTGTTCCTGGAGGTCGACGCCGAGCGGCAGCAGCCGCCCGGTCGCGGTGCCGGCCGCCGGGGCGGCGGGCGCGCCCTGCTGTGTCAGCAGCAGCGCACGCGCCCACAGGTCGGCCCAGCGGCGCACGGGGACGCGCTCCGGGCTCGCTCCGGGGCAGGAGGCGGCGAGTTCGGCGGCGAAGCCGTCGAGGAGCGCCGCGAGGCGGCGCAGGGCGGGGTCGGGCAGCATCGCGGCGACGACCGTGTCCGCCTGGGAGACGAGGTCGTGGTCGATGCCGTGCCAGCCGGCGCGGGCGAGGTCGCAGAGCCAGGCGCGGGCGGCGGCCCGCAGGTTGGCCCCGTGCGCGCCGGCCGCGGCGGCGGGGGTGCCGTCGGCCCGGCTCCGTCCGGTGGCCTCGTCGGCGCGGGCGAGCAGTGCGTCGTGCACGGCGCCGAGCAGGGCGGTGCGGGCGGCGGCGAGCGCGGTGAGGTGGTCCTCGCCGGCCGCTCCGGCGCCGGCCTTCGCGGCGGCCTCGGCGACCCGCTCGGCGAGCGGTGTCCCCGCGACGGCGCCGGCGAGCGCGGCCAGTCCCTCGGCCTGGGCAGGCTGCGGACGCAGCAGCCCGCCGCGGAGAGCCCGGTCGAAGGCGTCGACGGCCGCGAGCGCCTCGTCGAGGCCGTCGACCGCGTCGGTCAGCAGATCGGCACGCATCAGGCCACCGCCCTCGTCGGCGGGAACCACTGCGGAGTCCTCGGCCCGTGCCACGACCGTGCCCGGAGCGGACGGGCGGTCGGCCGGCGGGTGGAACTGGGCCATCACCCGGGCACCGGCGCCCCGCGACCCCCGGCCGGAGGCCCGACGCGCTCCGTTCCCCCGCGCGAACCCGACCGCGCTCCCGCGCCCCGCGCGCCTGGGCCCGGCCGCCCCCGCGCGGTGGGCGCGCCCGGGGCGCCGGCCCCGCACGGGGGCGGTGTGCTGCCGATGCCGCGTCAGCCGGCCCCGCACGGACAGGAATGGCTCATTCTGCATGGCCGGTCCGGAGGCTTCCACCGGGCTGCCACGGCTGTTGTACTCCGAGACATCTGCCCGCAATCGACTGCGCCTTGCCTTGCCTTACGTTCCGACGACGGAAGGACGCTCATGCAGCGCACGTCTCTTTCCCTGGCAGCGGCGGCAGCGGCGACGGTGCTGGGCGCGGTGACTGCCGTGCCCGGCGCCCAGGCCGTGCCGCAACCGCCGTCCGCCGTCCGGCCCCAGCCCCCGTCCGCGATCCGCCCGCTCCAGCAGAGCGCACCGCCGGTCACCACCACCGTGGCGCACGGGGTCACGGTGACCTCCATGGCGTTCGGCCGCCAGGCCGCCGACGACCCGTGGACGGTGCACGTCTATCTGCCCGTCGACCCGGACGGGCCCCTCTCCTCCGCGAACACCGCACTCGGCCCCCGGGCCACCGCCGACCGGGTGGCGGCCGCCCTGCGGGACAAGGGGTTCGAGCCGCGCGTCGAGGAGGTCTGGACGCCCTCGTACGCGGATCTGCGCGCCGGTTCGCTCGGCTGGACCGTCCGCATCGGCCGGTACGCGCAGGAAGCCGGCGCGTCGGCGGACCTCGCCCGCGTCAAGGCGGCCGGTTTCACCGGCGGCACGCGCTATCTCCCTCAGGACGGGACGGACTTCCGGGCACCGCAGAAGGTGCATGTGATGCGGGTGGACTTCGCGGCCTTCCGCGGCTCGCTCGACACGGACTTCGGGCCCACGCTGAACGGCACCGAGAAGCTCACCGACCTCATGGCGGCGGCGGGCGCCACGGCCGGTGTCAACGCCCAGTGGTTCTACAACAACGCCCCGGGCGGCCTGTACGTGAAGGACGGCCGGCTCATAGGCTCGGCGACCCAGGGCCGGGCGGGCATCCGTTTCTCCGGCGGCGGCCGCACCTTCGACGTGGACACCTTCCGGGCGCGGGTGACCCTGAGCGCGGGGGGCGCGACCGCCGAGATCGACGGCGTGAACCGGGTGCCCGGCGACGTGTGGAACTGCGGCGGCGTGGGCGGCGACCTGCCGACCGAGAAGCCGCAGCACGACGTGAAGTGCACCGACGACAGCGAACTGGTGCGGTTCACCCCGGAGTGGGGACAGCCCCCGGCGGGCGCCGGCGCGGAGGCCGTCCTGGACGCCGACGGCACGGTCACCGCGGTCAACACCTCGCGCGGGGCGCGCGTCCCGGCGGGCGGTTCCACGATCCAGGCGACCGGTGCGAGCGCCGCCTGGCTGCTGGAGCACGTGCGGCAGGGCGGGACCGCGACCGTCACGGAGGAGGTGCGGGACAGCAGGGGCCTCAAGGTGGCGCTCACTCCGGACACGACGATCCTCCAGGTCGGGCCGTCCCTGGTCCGGGACGGCCGGGTGTCGGTCAACGCCGTGGGCGACGGCATCGTCCGCCAGGGGCCCGACCAGACCTTCACGTACAACTGGACGGTGCGGGCCAACCCCCGTTCGATGATCGGGGTGGACGACCGGGGACGTCTGCTGCTCGTGGTCGTCGACGGCCGCCAGGCGGGGTACAGCGAGGGCCTCGGGGTCGCGCAGGCGGCCCAGTTGATGCGGCAGCTCGGCGCGCGCGAGGCGATGAACCTCGACGGCGGCGGCTCCAGCGTCATGGCCACGGCGCGCACCGGGATCGTCAACCGCCCCTCCGACTCGACCGGTCAGCGGTCGCTCGGCACGGTGCTGCTGCTGCGCCCCTGACCGGCCCGGGGCGCGGACGGGCCCCGGTCGGAGGGGTGCCGGCACTCGGTAGGGTGTTCGTATGACGACCGGGGTACGGCGCAGGATGGGCGTCGAGGAACGCAGGCAGCAGCTGATCGGCGTGGCGCTGGAGCTGTTCAGCCACCGCTCCCCCGACGACGTCTCCATCGACGAGATCGCGGCCGCCGCCGGCATCTCGCGGCCGCTGGTCTACCACTACTTCCCCGGCAAGCAGAGCCTGTACGAGGCGGCGCTGCGCCGGGCGGCGGAGGAGCTCGCCGGGCGTTTCGAGGAGCCGCACGACGGCCCGCTCGGCGCCCGGCTGCTGCGCGTCATGGGGCGCTTCTTCGACTTCGTCGACGAACACGGCCCCGGGTTCTCCGCGTTGATGCGCGGCGGACCCGCGGTCGGTTCGTCCACCACCCACGCGATGATCGACGGGGTGCGGCAGGCCGCGTACGAGCAGATACTCTCGCACCTCGGCGTCGCCGAGCCCTCGCCGCGTCTCGCGCTGGTGGTCCGCTCCTGGGTGTCGCTCGCCGAGTCGACCGCGCTGATCTGGCTGGACGGGCGGCTGGTCCCGCGCGCCGAGCTGGAGTTGCAGCTGGTGCACGACTTCGCCGCGCTGGCGGCGGTGAGCGCCGCGTACGACGAGGAGATGGCGCGGGTGCTGGCGGACATCCTGTCCCGGGAGCCGGCCGACGGCCCGTTCGGTGATCTCGTCGGCCGGCTGGTGCGGCTGGGTCCGCTGGTGGTGCCGGGTCAGCGCTTGCGGTAGGACGGTTCGAGGTCGCGGATCTCGGCGGAGACGTGCGGCGGTGCGCCGCCGGCGGTGGCGAGGTGCTCCAGGAGCAGGTCCACCACGGCCTGTGACAGCCTCGCCTTGACCTCCTCGCTGCGGCCGGGCAGCAGGGCGATGCCGACGTGGACGAGCGGGGCGTCCGTCCCGCCGTCGCCGACGACGGTCTCCTCCGCGGGACGGAATCGGGTCTTGCACGCCTCCAGCCGGGTCTCGACGGTGTCGACGACGAGGTGGTGGAGTGCGAGCGCGAACTTCCGCCGGTCGAGGGCGGATCGGGCGCCGGGCGAGCAGTCGACGGTGATCTGGGGCACGGAGCGGCTCCGGGGCTGCGGGGACGATGACGCCCCCATGATCTCAGAAAGCCCTTTCCATCAAGGCCCGGTTGCCATGACCGGTTCACTCCGGCCACCGGGCGGCCGGTCACACCGCCTTCGGGTCCGGGCCGAGGAAGCGGAACGCGCCGCCGGTGGCCCGGTAGAAGAAGGTGCCGGTGCCGACGAAGGCGCCGTTCTCCGGTTCGAAGGCGTAGGTCTTCGAGACACCCTCGTAGCGGGTCCTGCGCAGCACCGGCACCAGGTCCCCGCGGGTGACGCGCTCCCTGCCCAGGGCGCGGACGCAGGAGGCGACCAGATGGACCGTGTCGTACGCCTCCGCCGCGAACGGCGGCGGCGCGGCGCCGTCCCAGCGGGTGCGGAACGCGCGGGTGAAAGCGCGGGCCGAGGGGGCGGCGAGCGGGTCGGTGGCGGTGGAGACCACGATCCAGCCGTCGGCCGCGGCCCCCGCCGACGCGAGGAAGCCCGGATCGTGCGCGGCCTGGCCGGCCATGCGCGGCCCGCGGTAGCCCGCCCTCGCCAGGGCACGGGCGAAGGCGGCGGCCGACTCGGCGCCGCCGCCGTGCACCACGGCTCCCGGCCGTGCCGCGACCAGGGCGCGTGCCCGGGCGTCGAGATCGGCGGCCCCCGCGGGGGCGGTCTCCGCCAGGACGGTGCGCCCGCCGGCGCCGCGCAGCCCCTCGGCGAGGAAGCGGGTGGTCTGCCGTCCGTACTCGCTCTCGTCGTCGACGAGCGCGATGTCGTCGAGGCCGTGCAGCCCGAGGTACTGGGCGACCGGGTACATCTGCAGGGCGTTGCTGGGCCGGGCGCACAGGAAGACGCGGTTCATGTGGCGGGTGTCGCCGTCCAGTGCGCTGACCAGGGTGAGCGCCGCCTCGTCGTACGCGCCCAGCACGGCGCCGGCGGCGTCGGTGCCGGTCGCCCCCACCACGGCCGCGATCCGTTCGTCGGCGGCGAGCCGGCCGGCGGCGCTCCGGGCGGCCTCGGGGTCGCCGCGGTCGTCGGCGACGGTGAGGGCGAGCGTGAACGGCTCCCCGGAGCGGGCGTTGTGCTCCTCGACCGCGAGCCGCATGCCCCGTTCGTGGGCCGTGCCCGCCGCCCGTCCCGGTCCGCTGAGGTCGGCCTGGAGCCCGAGGCGGAGCACGGGCCTGGCGGACGGGGCGGTCCCGCCCGTGCCGCGGTCCCGGTCCCTGGCGATGAGCCAGGCCGTCGTGCCGCCGGTCGCGAGGACCGCCGCGCCGGAGCCGAGCCAGGCCAGCATCCGGCGTCTTCGCGGCGATCCGGGTCCGCGGGCGGGCGTCACGGGGGGTGCGTCCGGGKCGGGCGGCGGGACGTGGGTGGCCTCGATGTCGGGCAGGGCCAGCATCCGCGCGGACCGCTCGGCGATGAGATGGCTGACGGACGCGGGCAGCCAGCCGCCGTCCGCGCTGTCGGCGGCCCAGGCGGCGCGCAGCGCGGCCGCGTCCGGCCGGCGCGCGGGATCCTTGTCGAGGCAGGCGCGCACCAGGGGGCGGATGTCGTCGGGGACGTCGTCGAGCCGCGGCTCGTCGTGCACGGTGCGGAAGAGCATGGCCTCGACCGGGCCGCTGCCGAAGGGGCGTTGCCCGGTCGCCGCGTGGACGAGCAGGCAGCCGAGGGAGAACAGGTCGCTCGGCGGGCCGACCCGGGCCCCGGTGGCCTGCTCGGGCGAGAGGAAGCCGGGCGAGCCGACGACCATGTCCGTCGCCGTGAGCACGGTGTCGTCGAGCGCGCGGGCGATGCCGAAGTCGATCAGGCGCGGCCCGTCGGGGGCCAGCAGCACGTTGCCCGGCTTCACGTCCCGGTGCACCGTGCCCGCCCGGTGCACGGCGTCCAGGGCGTCGGCGAGCATCGCGCCGAGCGCCCGCAGGCTGGGTGCGGGCAGCGGTCCGGTGCGGGCGATCGCGTCGCCGAGCGCCGGTCCGGGGACGAACTCCGTCGCGAGCCACGGCGCCGCGGCCTCCGTGTCGGCGTCGACGACGGGCACGGCGTACCGGTTGGTGACCCGGCGGGCGACGGCGACCTCGCGCCGGAAGCGGGTGCGGAAGGAGGCGTCGCCCGCGTACTCGGCCCGGATCAGTTTGATGGCGACGAGGGCGCCGCCCGGGGAACGGCCCAGCAGCACCACGCCCATGCCGCCGGCGCCGAGGCGGCCGACGACGCGGTAGCCGGCGACGTGCGCGGGGTCGCCCAGTCCGGGCGGCTCCAGGTGGCTCATCTCAGCTCCAACTCGACGCGGTAGAGCATCTTGGCGCCCGCCTCCGCGGCGAAGCGGATCAGGTCGCTGACGGTGTGTCCCTCGGCTCCCTTGACGGAGACGGCCGTGGTGACGGTTCCGATCCGGGACTTGCTCCAGACGTATTCCTGGGGCCCGCCGGAGCCGGGGCCGGTCCAGGTGCCGGCCTCGAAGAGGGTGGCGTCGGCGTTCTTCACGTCGTCGGGGTCCAGGTGCATGGACATCAGGCCGTCGAGCCGCTGCCCGCCGCCGAGTTGCTGCACGGGGCAGCGGAAGCTCTCCTGCACGGTGTCCTTCATCTCGCGGTCCGCGAGCGTCTCGTCGCGGTGCACGGTCACCGTGAGGGAGCCCTGGACACGGCCCTTGCCGTCCTCGGCCGGCAGGTCGATGCGCCGGGTGCGGCTGTCCAGCATCCCGGGCGGCAGCCCGGTGCGGGTCCACACGCAGGACGCGGGGAGCAACGGCCTCGTCCCGGCGCTCTCGTACGGGTCGTGGCGGACCATGCCCGGGGTCCAGTCGGCGGGCTCCAGCAAGGCGTTGCGGGTGAGTTCGCGGGCCCGTTCCGGGGTCCTGGGGACACGTGCCGGGTCGGGTGCGAAGTCGTAGGCGTCCGGCAGGGCGCCGGTCGTCGGAGTGGGCGACGGCGTCGGCGAGGCGGCCGGGGACGGTGCGGCGGAGGCCGTGGGCGTGGCGCCCCCGGTCGCGGTGCGCTCCTGTCCGCCGCATCCGGCGAGGACCGCCGTGACGGCGGCGGCCGCGCAGCCCGCCCTCGCGGCGCGGCGCACCCGGCACCGCTTCCCGGCTACGAGCCGTGACGGCAGTGTTCCTGACATGGCATTCCCCCCGTGGTCCCGCCCGCCGGTCCTCCGGCCGTGCCGCCCCCGCGGCACCGGTGCGAGGCGAGCGTATGCGCCCGGGGTGAACGGTGCCCGCGTGTGCGTACGGGGGACGGCACCGATGAACTACCCGCTGTCGACGCGCACTTCGCCCTCCGGTCGGACCGCCCGGCGGCCGCGGGCCGCGGGCGCGCCGGGCGCACGGGGCGGTGTGGGCAGCCGCGGGCGCCTGCGGGTACAGTCCGATCGTGACCGCACCCGCACGCCTGGCCGACATCGCCGCCCAGGCGGGGGTCAGCGAAGCGACGGTGAGCCGGGTTCTCAACGGGAAGCCCGGAGTCGCCGCGACCACCCGCCAGTCCGTACTCGCCGCACTCGACGTGCTCGGCTACGAGCGTCCCGTCCGGCTGCGCCGGCGCAGCGCGGGGCTGGTCGGCCTGATCACGCCCGAGCTGGAGAACCCGATCTTCCCCGCGCTCGCGCAGGTGATCGGGCAGGCGCTGACCCGCCAGGGGTACACCCCGGTGCTCGCCACCCAGAGCCCCGGCGGCTCCACCGAGGACGAACTGACCGAGATGCTGGTGGAGCGGGGCGTCTCGGGCATCATCTTCGTCTCCGGTCTGCACGCCGACACCACCGCGGACACCCAGCGCTACGAGCGGCTGCGTGCCCAGGGCGTGCCGTTCGTCCTCGTCGACGGTTTCTCGCCGCATGTGCGGGCGCCGTTCATCTCGCCCGACGACCGCGGGGCGATGCATCTGGCGGTGACCCATCTGGTGTCGCTCGGTCACGTACGGCTCGGACTGGCCGTGGGGCCGAGGCGTTTCGTGCCGGTCCAGCGGAAGATCGAGGGGTTCGTGCAGGCGGTCGGCGATCAGCTCGGCTGCGATCCGCGCACGGTCGAGCACGAACTGATACAGCACTCGCTCTACACCCTGGAGGGCGGTCAGGCCGCCGCCTCGGCCCTCATGGACCGCGGGTGCACGGCCGTCGTCTGCGCCAGCGACATGATGGCGCTGGGCGCGATACGGGCCGCCCGGCAGCGGGGGCTCGAAGTGCCGGACGACGTCTCCGTCGTCGGTTTCGACGACTCACCGCTGATCGCCTTCACGGACCCGCCGCTGACCACCGTGCGCAAGCCGGTGCCCGCGATGGGACAGGCCACGGTCCGCGCGCTGCTGGAGGAGATCGGCGACGCGCACTCGGGCGAGGGCGCCGGCCGCAGGGCCCCGGTGCACGGGGAATTCGTGTTCATGCCGGAGCTGGTGGTGCGCGGTTCCACCGCGTCGGCCCCCCGGCAGGCCACCCTGCCGGACCCCCGGGTGCCCCCTCGTCCGTAGGGTGGACCGGGTGCGGCGATGACCCGACCGAGGGATGATCAGGGTGGGCCGTGTTTCTGGCAGACTCTCGTCCCATGGGTGAAGCGACCGTGAAGACTCTCGACAGCCGGACGGCGACCCCGTCACCCATCGTGGACGACGAGGCCGCGGTCTCCGCCACGCGCACGGACGACGTCCGGCGCTCCCGCACCCCGCGGGCGCCCCGCCGTCCGCGGATCTGGTTCGAAGTCCTGCTGATCGCGGTCAGTTACTGGACGTATTCGCTGATCCGCAACGCGGTGCCCGAGCAGAAGCAGCAGGCCCTGCGCAACGCGGACTGGATCTGGGAGGCCGAGAAGACGCTCGGCATAGCGGTGGAGCAGTCGGTCAACCATGCCGTGAACTCGGTGACATGGCTGATCGTGGCGATGAATTACTACTACGCGACGCTCCATTTCGTGGTGACCATCGGTGTCCTGGTCTGGCTCTACCGGTGGCATCCGGGCCGCTACGCGGCGGCCCGTCTCGTCCTGTTCGCCACCACCGGTGTGGCACTGGTCGGTTACTACCTGTATCCGCTCGCGCCGCCCCGGCTGATGAACGGGCAGGACTTCATCGACACCGTGCTGGTGCACCAGACCTGGGGGTCGATGGCCTCCGGCAACCTGAAGAACATGTCCAACCAGTACGCGGCGATGCCGTCGATGCACATCGGCTGGTCGCTGTGGTGCGGTCTGATCATCTGCGCGCTGGCGACGGCCCCGTGGGCGAAGATCCTGGGCGCGCTGTACCCCACGCTCACCCTGGTCGTGATCGTGGCGACCGCGAACCACTTCTGGCTCGACGCCGTCGGCGGGATGATCTGCCTGGCGTTCGGCTTCGGCGTCTCCTACGCCTGGTACCGGGCCCTCCCCCAGGGGCTGCCGCAGCACGTCCCCGCGGACCTGAACACCCCGCGCACGCCGCTCGGCACCCGCCTCGGACGCCTGCGCCGCACCCGCGCCTGAGCCCCGCGGGGGTCACCCCCCGTAGAACACCTCCTCCACCACGCCCCGTGCCCGGCGCGTGACGCGGCGGTAGTCGTCCAGCATGTCCCCCACGTGTCCCGGCCCGTAGCCCAGGTACCGACCGACCGCCGCCAGTTCGCGGCCGTCGGAGGGGAAGGTGTCGCCCGCCCGGCCGCGGACCAGCATCACGCCCGCCCGCACCCTGGTGGCCAGTACCCAGGCCTCGTCGAGGACCGCCGCGTCGTCCGCGGCGAGCAGACCGGCGTCCCGGGCCGCCGCCAGCGCCTGGCGGGTCCCCGTGGTGCGCAGTGCGGGCACCGACCAGGCGTGGCGCATCTGCAGCAGCTGCACCGTCCACTCGACGTCGCTGAGGCCGCCCCTGCCCAGCTTGGCGTGGAGGGTCGGGTCCGCGCCGCGCGGCAGCCGCTCGGACTCCATCCGGGCCTTGAGCCGGCGGATCTCGCGCTCCCCGTCCTCGCCGAGCCCCTGGTCGGGGTAGCGCAGCGGGTCGACCAGGGCGATGAAGCGGGCGGCCAGCTCGGGGTCGCCGGCCATGGGGCGGGCGCGCAGCAGGGCCTGGCTCTCCCAGACCAGGGACCAGCGGCGGTAGTACGCCTCGTAGGAGGGGAGCGTGCGGACCATCGGACCGCTCTTGCCCTCCGGCCGCAGGTCGGCGTCGATGAGCAGCGGCGGGTCGGCGGTCGGCAGCTGGAGCAGCCGCCGCATCTCCGCGACCACGGTGTTCGCGGCGCGTGCCGCCTCCTGCTCGTCGACGCCCTCGCGCGCCTCGTGCACGAACAGGACGTCGGCGTCGGAGCCGTAGCCCAGCTCCCCGCCGCCGAAGCGGCCCATGCCGATGACGGCGAACCGGGTGGGCAGGGTGTCCCCCCACTGGGCGCGGACCGCGGCCCGCAGCGCCCCGGCGATCGTGGCGGCCGTCAGGTCGGTGACGGCGGTGCCGGTCCGGTCGACGAGCGCGCCGGGGTCGGCCTCCGCGGGGCTCTCCTCGGTGCCGTACGAGCCGATGAGGTCGGCGGCGGCGGTACGGAACAGCTCCCGCCTGCGGACCCCGCGGGCGGCGGCGACCGCCGCCTCCGCGGTGTCGGCGCGGCCGACGGCGGCGAGCACCTCCTGCTCCAGGTGGTCGCGCCCGCGCGGTGCCAGCCCGCCGGGGTCGCCGAGGATGGCCACCGCCTCGGGGGCGCGCAGCAGCAGGTCGGGGGCGAGGCGTCCGGCGGACAGCACCCGCGCGAGGTTCTCCGCCGCCGCGCCCTCGTCGCGGAGCAGCCGCAGATACCAGGGCGTCTTGCCGAGGGCGTCGGAGACCTTGCGGAAGCCGAGGAGGCCCGCGTCGGGGTCGGCGGAGTCGGCGAACCAGCCGAGCAGCACGGGCAGCAGCGTGCGCTGGATGGCGGCCTTGCGGCTGACCCCGGAGGACAGCGCCTCCAGGTGCCGCAGGGCGGCCACCGGGTCGGCGTAGCCGAGGGCCTCCAGCCGCTGGCCGGCCGCCTTGGCGCTGAGCCGGGCCTCGCCGGGACCGAGCTGGGCGACGGCGTCGAGCAGCGGGCGGTAGAAGATCTTCTCGTGCAGCCTGCGCACGACCGACGCGTGGCGCTTCCACTCCCGGTTGAGGGCGGTGACCGGGTCGGTGCGCAGGCCGAGGGAGCGGCCGAGACGGCGCAGGTCGGCCTCCTGCTCGGGCACCAGGTGGGTGCGCCGCAGCCGGTACAGCTGGATGCGGTGCTCCATGGCGCGCAGGAAGCGGTAGGCGTCGTCGAGCTGGGCGGCGTCGGCCCGGCCCACGTAGCCGCCGGCGGCGAGCGCCTGGAGGGCGTCCAGGGTGGTGCCGCTGCGCAGCCCGGCGTCGCTGCGGCCGTGCACCAGCTGGAGCAGCTGCACGGCGAACTCGACGTCCCTGAGGCCGCCGGGGCCGAGCTTGAGTTCGCGCTCGATCTCGGCGGCCGGGATGTTGTCGACGACGCGGCGGCGCATCTTCTGGACGTCGGCGACGAAGTTCTCGCGTTCGGCGGCCTGCCAGACGAGCGGCGAGACGGCCTCGATGTACTCCTCGCCCAGCGGCAGGTCGCCGGCGACCGCCCTGGCCTTCAGCAGGGCCTGGAACTCCCAGGTCTTGGCCCAGCGCTGGTAGTAGGCCAGATGGCTGGAGAGGGTGCGCACCAGCGGGCCGTTGCGTCCCTCCGGCCGCAGGTTGGCGTCGACGGGCCAGATGGTGCCCTCGACGGTCGTCTCGGAGCAGATCCGCATCAGATGGGAGGCGAGCCGGGTCGCCGCCTGGATCGCCTTGGCCTCGTCGGCGCCGCTGACCGGCTCGCCGACGAAGATCACGTCGACGTCCGAGACGTAGTTCAGCTCGTGTCCGCCGCACTTGCCCATCGCGATCACGGCCAGCCGGCACAGGGCGGCGTCCTCGGGGGCCGC
Source organism: Streptomyces sp. T39 (assembly GCF_008042045.1). Lineage (GTDB taxonomy): Bacteria > Actinomycetota > Actinomycetes > Streptomycetales > Streptomycetaceae > Streptomyces. The sequence continues at coordinate 53,617 of NZ_RDBP01000037.1, read as the reverse complement.
GGCACGGGCGATGGCGAGCGCGGCGCGCAGCGTGGCGGTGGCGAGGTCGGCGAGTTCGGCGGCCGCCTGGGCCACGTCGGTGGTGCCGCACACGTCGCGGGCGGCAATGGCGAGCAGGCAGCGGCGGTAGGCGACGCGCAGCGAGACGGCGTCGTCCGCGTCGGCGAGGCCGCGTTCGAAGTCGGCCACGCCGGGGTGCAGGTCGGTGGACTCGTAGGTGTAGAGGGACTGCCAGTCGTGCGGGTGGCGGGCCAGGTGGTCGCCGAGGGCCTCGGACGCGCCGAGGACGCCGAGCAGCCGGTCGCGCAGCGGCTTGGCGGTGATCAGGGTGTCGAGGAACCGCCGGCGTTCGGCGTCCCCGTGGGCCTCGGCGATCCGGACGAGGGAACGCAGCGCCAGGTCGGGGTCGGCGGTGGCCCCCAGCGCGTCGAGCAGCGCGGCGTCGCCGCGGACGGTCGACATCTCGGGGAGGTCCAGGAGCCGCTCGGCGGCGGACGGGTCGGTGAAGCCGTGCCGGAGAAGCCGGCTGAAGGTGCTGCTCCTGCGCCCCGGGGTCATCCCGTCACTCCTGTTCCGCCCTGCCCGCGTGGACCGGGTTCCGGTTCGAGACTAGGGCCTTTCGTCCGGGACGAGCACGTGAGCCCGTGCACGATCCGGACGGGAGCCCCCGAGGGCAGGCCCATGATCATCGATGGGGCGGGAGTGACGTGCGCGGCGCGTGAGATATGCCATGTTCCTGGCACAAACGCCTCGGTGAACCGCATGATCGGTGTTTCCGTCCTCCTGACCGGTCGGTGGCGAACAGTGCCGTTCGCCGCCTTTCGGGGCCTTCGGACCGCCGCGGCACCCCGGTGCCGCCCGGCTCCGTCCGGCGTCCCCCGGAGCCGGGCGCCCCGGCACCGGCTCCCGGCGCCTTCCCGGTCCGGCCGGCCGCACACGGCCGGGGACGCGTACCTGTTTCCACCTGAACACCGAAAGCACCACCGCCATGCGCTCGTCCGGGCCCCGCCTCCGCTCCGCCCTGCTGTCCCGTCGTGGCCCGACGGCAGCACTCCTGATCGCCCCGGTCGCGGTGGCCGGCTGGTTCGCCGGCACCGCCGGCGGCGTGTCGCCCGGCCCCCGTCCGGCCGGGGACACGGTGACCGCGCACAGTGCGCCGCGGCCCCCGGCGCGCTCCTCGGCGCCCGAGGAGGCGACCGGCGGAACTCCCGTGCGCGCCTCCCACGGCCCGTCGTCGGTGGTGCAGATCGTCGCCCACCCCGACGACGACCTGTTCTTCATGAACCCCGACACCCGGCAGTCCGTCGTCTCCGGCTCCCGCCTGACCTCCGTCTACCTCACCGCGGGCGAGTCGGACGGCGTCAACGCGGCCCGCAGCGGCGCGTACCGCCCCGCCGAACGACCCGCCGCCGACAAGGCCGCCTACGCGGAGGCCCGGCAGAACGGCATACGGGCCGCCTACGCCGAGATGGCGACGGGCGACCGCACCAGCCCGTGGCGGCGCACCGAGATACCCACCGCCGGCGGCGCCACCGCCGAGCTGGACCGGCTCGCCGCCCGCCCGGAGATCGCGCTCGTGTGGGTGCAGCTGCGGGAGGCGGGGTCGATCACCGGCGACCGGCCCGTCAGCCTGCACGGGCTCTGGGACGGCCGGGTAGCGGCCCTCCCCTCGCAGCTCGCCTCCGGTTCCCCTGTGCGGCAGGACTTCGCGTACCGCAAGGAGGAGGTCGTCGCGACGGTGTCCGGGCTGCTGGAGCGGTTCCGGCCCACCCATGTGCGGATGCAGGACCCGACGCCCGGACGGGTCGGCGGCACCGGCCCGTACACCGACCACCAGGACCACCTCTACGGCGCGCGCTTCGCCCAGGCCGCCCTCGCCCGGTACGCGCGGACGCCGGACCGTCCCGCGTTCGGCGTGCAGAACTACCTCGGGTACTCCACCGGCGGGCTGCCGCACACCCTGGACCCGGCGACCGCCGCGGCGAAGCTGCGGACCATGCACACCTACGCCTGGATGGACGAGGAGAACTACTGCGGGTCGCCGGCCGGCTGCGGCGACCGCAAGGTGGCGGCGAGGCCCGGGGGCCACGGCTGGACCGACTCCGTCCGCTACACCCGCGGCGAGTCGACGTCCTGGGTGCAGCCGGGCCGCGACGGCGGGCTGTGGGCGTTCTCCGTGCTCGACACCCGCCTCGCGGTCTGGCACCGGGCGCCGGGCGCGCAGGGCGCCTGGAGCGGTCCGGAGCTCCTGCCCGGCACCGGCCTCGACAGCGGGGTGACCTCCGTGCGGCTGAAGGACGGCCGCGTCGCGGTCTTCGCCACCCGGACCACGCTGGGCGAGCGCCCCGGCGACTACGGCCGCGACGTGGTCACGGCCGTCCAGCGCACACCGGACGGGCCGTTCGGCCCGTGGCGGTCCCTCGGCACGCCGGAACGCGACGACGCGAGCGGCCTGTCCGACATCAGCGCGCCCGCGGCGGCCGTCGACCGGGCGGGCCGGGTCACGGTCTACCTGCGCACCAGCCGCTGCACCCTGAGCTCCCTCGCCCAGCGCACCGACGGCACCTGGACCGCGTGGCGCGACCGGGGCGGCCGTGACCTGCACGGCGATCCGGCGGTGGCCTCGGACGCGACCGGCCGCCAGCACGTCTTCGCGGCCGCGCCCGCGACGGTCTGGTCCTGGACCCAGGCCGCACCCGGCGCCCCGCTGACCGGCCCCGCGGCGACCGGGCTGCCGCCGACGACGCTCGCGCTGAGCGCGGCCGGGGACGGCGACGGCGTGCGTCTCTGGTTCCGCAAGCCCGCCTCCGGAGCGGTCCGCACCGCCCGCTTCTCGGGCCCGGTGGCCTCGGGCGTGACCGAGCTCGGCGGGCCCGCGGGCTTCGGCCCCGTCAGCGCGTCCGGTCCCGGCCACACGCTGCTGGCCGCCCGCTCGGGAACGGGCGTCCCCGGTCTGTCGTCCCTGCCCGTGGCGGGGACCGGCAAGACCGGCGGGAGCGGCAGGAGCGGTGGCGTGGGGACGGCGGGCCGCGCCGCSSGCGGCGCGGGGCAGTGGCACGCCGGCGGTCCGCTGTTCGTCGGCGCCCCCTCGGGGGCGGGGACGGGCCTCGGGGCGGTGGGCCAGGACGGCAGGCTGTACTGGTCGTCACCGGGCGCGCCGGGCACCTGGACGGCGGTCGGCTGAGCCCGCCGGGCCGGGCACGGGCGACGGCACGGGGGCCCGGGGGCGAGCGCGTCACCGGCGCCGGGTCCTCGCGGGCGCAGCAGGCGCCCGGCCCCGTGAGGATCTCGGCGTCGGTCTACGCCGAACGGTACGGGGCGGGCTGGACGTTCGGGGCCGGTGACGGCGTGTTCTCCCGCGACGGAGGCGCGGCCCTGGTATTCCGGGTGGCGCCGCGGACGGCCTCCGGCAGCGTGAAGGGCGGCCCCTTCGGCCGGACCCGCCGGCGTTCCCGCACGGCGGCGGGCGGCCGAACCGCGCGCACGACCGACCCGAGCACGACCGACCCGAGAGCAGGACGCTGTGGACATGACGCTCGAAGTGGTGACGATCCCGGTCACCGACCTGGACCGCGCGAAGGCCTTCTACGCCGACGCCGTGGGCTTCAAGGCCGACCTCGACCAGGAGGTGGCCCCCGGCATGCGCATCGTGCAGCTGACCCCGCCGGGGTCACGCTGTTCCGTCGTCCTGATGAGCGGCATGCCGCGCAATCCGGGACAGCCCGAGATGGCGCCCGGATCGCTGCACGCGCTCCAGCTGTGCGTCACGGACATCGCCGCTGCCCACGCCGAGCTGAGCTCGCGCGGAGTGCCGGTCTCGGCGGTCCAGCACGTGGGGGCGACCGGGTGGGAGGACGGGCCGGGGCAGGAGTGGAACTCGTTCATGTTCTTCCAGGACCCCGACGGCAACTCCTGGTGCGTCCAGGAGGCGCCCGCGCCCCTGTCGGAGCGCTGACGAGCTCCCGGGGAGGCGGCAGGCGCTCCCTGGCTCGCGTCCCCGGGCGAGCACCTCCGGCCCGACCGCTGCCGGCTGAGCAGCCCGATCTGCTCGTCGAGGCGCGCCAGTTGTTCCCGCACCACTGGGCGCGCCTCGTCGCAGGTCGTGTTCCCGCCCACGCACGGCAGGAGTTCCGCCGCGGTCCTGACGTTCGGCCGCAGCGCCGGCCGGTGCCGGACGCGGTGCACGGTGACGACGCCGCCGTCGGCGAAGCGGCGGCAGCCGTCGACGTCGCGCTCGGCCCTAAGGAGTCCGCTGCGTTCGCGGTGGCGCGGCGATCCCGGGCCGGCCCCGTCGCCGCCAACTCGCCGGAGGCCCGCGGCAGCGGCCGGGCGGGCGTCGCCGGAACTCGCGGGAAAACCTGCTCCGGCCCCGCCCGGAACGGCCCCGGGAGGGCCTTCGGGGGCGGTGTGGGCGGGCGTGCCCGGCAGGGGGGAGGCGGGACCTCGACAGGAGTGCCGCAGGCCCGTGCGCAGGCGCCCACGGCCGGAGCAATGGGCCTCTGACCTGGTCTTTCCATCCCTCGGACCATAGCGTTGCGCTCTGAGGGAAGGGGATCTGATGGACCGCAGCATCCGCACCGTCGAGGACGTGCTCGCGCTTCTCGACGGCTTGTTCGCGCCCGACGCCGACCGGTGGAGCGAGGGCGGGGCCGACTGGTGGGACGGCTTCTACGCCGACCGCGACACACCGGTGCCGTTCTTCGTCTCGAAGCCGGACGAGAGCCTGGTCTCGTACCTGGACCGGGGGCTCGTCCCGTCCCGTGGCCGGGCGCTCGATCTCGGCTGCGGGCCGGGGCGCAACGCGATCCGGCTCGCCGAGGCGGGGTTCACGGTGGACGCCGTCGACCTCTCCCCCACGGCGATCGCCTGGGCCGGGGAGCGGGCCCGGCAGGCGGGGGCGGACGTCCGCTTCCTGCGCGCCGACGTCTTCGAGGCCGGTCTCGACGGCCCGTACGACCTGGTCCTCGACTCGGGCTGCTTCCACCATCTGCCGCCGCACCGGCGGATCAGCTACCTCTCGCTGCTCGACCGGGTCCTGGCCCCCGGCGGTCACCTCGCGCTGACGTGCTTCGCGGCCGGCGGCATGGGATCCGAGCTGCCGGACCGGGAGTTCTACCGCGAGGGCCGTCTCCAGGGCGGTCTCGCCTACACCCCCGAGTCGCTGCGCGGGATCTTCCGCGACCTCCAGGAGGTCGAGCTGCGGCGCATGCACGACGAGTCCGACGCATCGCCGCACTTCGGCGAACCCTTCCTCTGGACGGCGCTGTTCCGCAGGGCCGCCTGAGCGGCGGGCGTCCGCGGGCCGTCCCGCTCCGGGCGCTCCGGGCCGTCCCGCTCCGGGACGGCCCGCCGCCCTCGCGGCCGTGATGCCCGGCGGCGCGCAGGGCGGTCCGCGGGGACGCCGTTGCGACGCCGCCCGCCCGGCGAGGTCGCGGCACGGCCGCCGGACGGGGGCGGCCGGTGCGTCATACTGTGCGCCACAGTGCGAGGGGGCATGCAGCGGATGGTGCACGGGGCGGACGGCGCGGGGCTGCCGGAGCGTATCGGCGGGTACGCCGTGGAGCGGGAGTTGGGCGCCGGCGGGATGGGCACCGTCTATCTGGCGCGGTCGCGCGGCGGGCGGGCCGTGGCCGTGAAGGTGGCCCGGCCGGAGCTCGCCTCCGACCCCCACTTCCGTGAGCGGTTCCGTGCCGAGGTCGCCGCCGCGCGCAGCGTGGGCGGCTTCCACACGGCCCCGGTGGTGGACGCGGACCCTGCGGCGGCGGCCCCCTGGCTGGCCACGGCGTACATTCCCGGGCCGACGCTGTCCGCCCTGATCGCCGCCGAGGGGGCGATGGACGAGGCACGGCTGCGGCAGCTGGGCGCGGCCCTCGCGGAGGCGCTGGCGGCCATCCACGCCTGCGGGCTGGTGCACCGCGACCTGAAGCCCGGCAACATCATCATGGCCGCGGACGGCCCGCGGGTCCTGGACTTCGGCATCGCGCGGGCGCTGGAGTCGACCCGGCTGACGGCGACCGGGACGGCCTTCGGGACACCGGGTTTCCTGGCTCCCGAGCAGGCCCAGGGGGAGGAGGTCGACGGCGCCGCCGACGTCTTCGCGCTGGGCGCCGTGCTCGTGGCGGCGGCGGGCGGCAGCGCGTTCGGCGCGGGGACGCCGATGGGACTGATGTACCGGTCGGTGCACGAGCCGCCGGACCTCGCCGCGGTGCCGGCGGGACTGCGGCCGGCCGTGGCGTCGTGCCTGGAGAAGGAGCCGGGCCGGCGGCCCACGCCTCAGGCCCTGCTGGACCTGTTCCTGCCCGGCCCCGCCGCGCACCCGCCCACGGTGGCGGCACCGCCGCCGCCCTCCTACGCGCCCTCGGCGGCCCCGCAGTTCGGGCCTCCGCAGTTCGGGCCTCCGCCGGCCGGGACTCCGCCGTACGGGGCCACGGCGTACGGAACGCCGCCTCCCGGTCCCGCGGCGTACGGGACACCGCCGTTCGGCGGGCCGTACGGGGCGGCGCCGCTCCATCAGGCGCCCACCTCCCCGGCGCCCCTGGGCGACGCGGCCGCCGGCGCGGAGCCCGTGTTCGCGGCTGCCGACCCGAGGGCGTCCGTGCTGATCGACTCCGCGGGCGTCGCCCTGGGATCGGACGACTGGCATCTGCAGGTCTCCTGGGCCGAGATCGGCACCGTCGAGTACGCGGCCGAGGGACCCAAGCACCTGCGGATCGTGGTCCGCCTCCGGAACGGCGCCGTCCACCACTGCCTGCTGGCCGCCCGCCGCCGATCACGCCTCCAGGAGTGGCTGGAGGACCTGCCGCTGATCCTGGAGTGCTTCGCGTAGAAGGTCCCGTCGCACCGGAGGCCGCCTTCCCCGGTGCACAGGTTTGATCAGATGACCTGCCCGTGATCAGATACGTTCGGACCGAGGGGTGCCCGCCCCCGGCGGCTCCGACCGGGCGGGACGGCCGCGTCCCGTCGGCCTCCCGGCGCCCGACATCCACCAGAGGAGAAGCCATGGCCGCTTCGGCACAGGAACGGCGCACCCGCATCCTCGACGTGGTGCGCGAGGCCGGGTCGATCCGGGTCGTGGAACTCGCCGAGCGCCTCGGCATCCCTGCCGTCACCGTCCGGCGCGACGTCGCCGCGCTCGCCGACGACGGCAGGCTGGAGCGCACCCACGGCTCGGTCGCGCTGCCCGGCGGAGCCGGCGGCGGGCAGGGCCGGCTGATCGGCATGCTGGTGCCGACCGTCGGCCAGTACTTCGACGAGGTCGTGGCCGGCGCCAGTGCCGCGGCGACGGCGGCCGGGGCGCGGGTGATCCTCGGCATCGCCCCGTACGGGGCCGACAGCGACCGCGCCCAGGTCGAGCGGCTGCTGGAGTCGGACGTCGACGGGCTGCTGCTCACCCCCAACTGGACGCCCGGTGAAGGGCTGGTGGGCAGCGACTGGCTCGGCGGACTGCCCGTGCCGGCCGTCCTGGCCGAGCGCCGGGCCGCCCCGGCGAGCCCGGCGGCCCGCCTGGACGCGGTCTGCTCCGACCACCGCCACGGAGTGCTGCTCGCCCTGCGCCACTTCGCCGGGCTGGGCCACACGTCGGTGCTCCTCGCCGCCCGCGCCGACACCCGCACCGCGCACGAGGTCCGCGCGGGATACGCGGCGGCGGTGGGGCAGCTCGGACTCGCGGAGCTGCCCGTGGTCGACGTGCCCTCCCCCGCCGGCCCGCGCTCCCCCGGGGACGACGGAGACCTGGCCGCGCGGATCGCCGAGGCCGCCCGCTCGGGGGTGCGGGCGGTGCTGGTGCACAACGACCAGGACGCCATCCAGCTGCCGCCGCTGCTGCGCGCGCACGGCCTCACGGTGCCCGAGGACATGGCGCTGATCTCCTACGACGACGTGTACGCCGCCCTGTCGGAACCCCCGCTGACCGCGGTGGCCCCGCCGAAGCGGGCCGTCGGCTCGGAGGCGCTGGGCCTGCTGCTGCGCCGTCTGTCGGAGGGCGACACCCTGCCGGTCCACCGGACCGAGCTGCTCCCCACGCTCAAGATCCGCAAGTCCTGCGGCGAGCCGATCGCCTGAGTCGGGCAGCACGGGCAGCGTCCGGAACGGACCTCGCCCGGCCCGGCGACCCGCCCCGGCGGGTTTCCCTCCCGGCCCCGTGGGACGCGCCGCCGGGACACGCGGGCCCACTCTCCGGCCCGGCGTCCGAGCCCCTGGGAGCAGCCGCACGGGCGGCGCCGGGGGCGCGCGGGTGTCCGGCGACCAGGCCCCGGCGGCGCGCGGCCCCGCCCGGGCGCCCACGGAACGGGCGCGTCGGCCCGCGWCGSACCGCCGGCCTCCCCCGCGGACACGCCGGACCCGCCCCGGCCGCCGCCCCATGCCTCGCCCGCGGAGGGGCCGCCGCGACGCCCCTCACCCGTGCGGCGACGCCGTCACGCGTACCCGCTCCGGGCGCAGTTCCGCGTGGTGGGCGGATCCGTCCGGCCAGGTCACCGTGAGGGACCAGCCGTCGTCCGGGAGCGGTGCGACGCGGGCCCGGGCGCGGCCGTCGCCGGGGGTCGCGCCCGGCCCGTCCAGGCGGAACGCGCCGGCGAACAGGCAGACGCCGTCCGTCGTGACGCCCCGCAGCACCGGCGCGGCCGCGACCGGGCCGAAGGCCGTGGCCGCGCCGGAGCGGCGCACCGCCGCCTCGGTGAGCCCCCACAGGCACCGGGCCTCGGAGCGCAGTCCGGCGCCCGTGACGGCGAGCCCCGCGGGCTCGTCGCCGGTGTCCACCCGGGTGTCCACGCTCTCGCCGGTCACCGCCCAGCCGCCGTGCACGACGGCGGTCCCCGGCGCGGCGCCCGAGACGGCGTGGAAGCGCAGTTCGTCGGCCCCGTGGGCGAGGGTCAGCGCGGTGACGGTGACGCCGGGCACCGGGCGGCCGCCGGTGCGGGGGCGGTGGACCGAGGCGGCCCAGCCCGGGCCCGCGCCGAGGGGTTCGATCCGGCCGCGTTCGCTGATCGCGCCGTCCGGCCCCGTCTCCAGTCCGAAGCGGTTGTCCGGCAGATCGGCCGTCGGGCCGGTCACCGTGGAGTGGGCGAGGGCCGCGTACAGCGGATCGTCGGGCGTGACCTCGTCGCGGGGCTGGTCGTCGCTGCCGTGGTTGTGGAGGCGTACGACGCCGTCCGCCACGGTGGTCTGGAGCAGCCAGCCGGGCCCCGGCAACTCCCGTACGCGGTCGTTTCGTTCGGCCGGCGCCGGCTCCTCGGTGGCCGTCCAGACGGGGTGGTCCGGCGGCAGCAGGAGGCCGAGGAAGCCGCAGGCCGACCAGTAGGGGGAGGCCGGGCCCGAGTAGGGCTGCACCAGCGGGGCGTACGGGCCGTGCCAGCCGAGGGTGAGCAGTCCCCGGTCGTCGAGAGCGCCCCGGTCGAGGAAGTAGCGCAGTGCCCCGGAGGCGATCCGGCGTGTGGTGCCGGGTGTCAGGGGGGTGCGGCCGGTGAGGGCGCCGGCCCAGACGGCGGCGGCGGCGCCGAACCGGTAGCTCAGGGAGCGGCCCTGGTGGACCGGGGCCCCGTCGCCGCCGAACATCGAGGCGTAGCCGTCCAGATGGGCCGCGAGGCGGTCGCCGTACCGGGCGGTCAGCTCCGCGTCGCCGGAGAGGTGGGCGTGGAGGACGGGCAGGAGGTGCAGGGCCCAGCCGTTGTAGTGGTCGAAGGCGCGCGGGCGCCCGTCGGTGTACCAGCCGTCGCCGAGGTACCACGTCTCGATCGCGGCGAGCCCCCGGTCGACGGCGGCCCCGGCGGCCTCGGTCTCGATGCCGGCCTCCGCGAGGAAGCCGCCGACGGTCAGGGGGAAGAGCCACCAGTTGTTGTCGTGCGGCCGGTGGTGGAGGGCTCCCGCGAGCCAGCGCCCGGCCCGCTCGCGGACGTCGTCGTCGAGCCTGTCCCACAGCCAGGGGCGCGTGAGGCGCAGGCTCAGGGCGACGGACGACGCCTCGACCATGGCCTGGCCGCGGTCGGTGACGACGCTCCACGAGGTGGTGTCGCCGTCGGCGAGGTCGCGTTCGGCGGTGGGGGTGCGGGTGCCCGCGTCCAACCCCTCGGCGTAGCGCTCCATGAGGCCGTGGGGGTCGACGCCGTCGGCGCCGGCGACTCGGAGGGCGGCGAGCTGGAACGTCCTGGCGTAGCCCTCCAGGCCGTCGGAGCGGCGGCCGGAGACGCTGGGGCGGGGGCCGGGGAGGTCGATCAGCGCGTGGCGGGGACCGGCGTGGGGCCGCACCGCCGCGAGCAGGGCGTCGGCGGCCGCCTCCCAGTGGCTCCTGGTCCAGCCGGTCCGGGGGCTGCGGGTGCGGTCCTCGTCGGGGAGCTGCATGGCGGGGCCCTTCGTCGGCGGCTGCCCGGAGGCGGCGGACGGGCTGCCGTACATGCGGAGCGCGGCGCGCGGATGACAGCACACGACGCCGCTCTGATCAAGTAATCACATCGATCGCACGGTAGCAGGGCCGCACCTGCGGACGGAAGAGCCGCATTTCGCATGTCCAGAACGCACGCTAGGTGCGGCGGCACCCGCAGGCCGACTCGATCACATCAGATCATTCGATCGAAAGGTCTTGACGTCGATCGAACCGCCGCTCAGGATGGCCGTCGATTCAGCGTGACCTCGCAGCGCCGGGCGGACTCCGGTGCCCGTGACCTCTCCAAGGAGCCGCGCCATGCCTTCCTCCTCCCTCCCCCGCCGGGCCGCCCGCCGCAGAACGTACGGTTCGGGCCTGATCGCGGCGGCGACCGCGCTGTGCCTGGCCACGCTCTCCGCCTGCGGGTCCGGCCAGGGCGCCGACGCCTCCGCGAAGGACGGCCCCGTCACCCTCACGTTCTGGGGCTGGGCCAAGGGGACCCAGGAGGTCGTGGACGCCTTCAACGCCTCCCAGCAGGACATCCGCGTCACCTTCCAGGAGATCCCCTCCGGCAACGCGGGCGGCTACGCCAAGATCTCCAACGCCGTGAAGGCGGGCAACGCCCCCGACGTCTTCAACGTCGAGTACCCGCAGCTCCCCGACTTCGTCAGCCGGGGAGCCGTCCAGGACATCGGCGAGCACGTCTCCGACGACCTGAAGGCGCAGTACCTGCCGCAGGCGATACGGATGACGACCCTCGGCGGATCCACCTGGGCCCTCCCGCTGGACGCCGCGCCGCAGGTCTTCTACTACCGCAAGGACGTCTTCGCGAAGGCCGGGATCACCACCCCGCCGAAGACCTGGGAGGCGTTCCGTGCGGACGCCGAGAAGATACGGAAGGCCGACCCCCGGGCACGCATCGCGACCTTCTTCCCCGACGACCCGAACACCTTCGAGGCCATGGCCTGGCAGGCCGGCGCCCAGTGGTTCAAGGCCGGGGACGACGCCTGGAAGGTCGCCTTCCGGGACGAGGGCACGCAGAAGGCCGCCGACTACTGGCAGGGCATGATCGACGACGACCTGGTGCAGGTCGCGCCGTCCTTCTCGCAGCAGTGGACCGCCTCCCTCCAGAAGGGTGGGACCGTCGGTTACCTGGGCGCCAGCTGGGGCGCCGGCGTGCTCGGCGGCACGCTTCCCGACCAGAGCGGCACCTGGGCGGCCGCGCCGATGCCCACCTTCGACGGCGAGCCCGCCAGCGGCATGCTCGGCGGCACCACGTTCGCCGTGTCCAAGGACAGCGACAAGGCCGAGGCGGCCGTGGCGTTCGCCCGGTGGGCGACCACCACCGAGGACGGCATGAAGGCCCGTATCGGGAGCGGCACGTCGTCGGCCTACCCGGCCGCGCCCGCCCTGGTCCCGGTGGCCGAGAGCTCCTTCAAGAGCACCCTCTTCGGCGACCAGGACCTCTACGGCCTCTTCGCGGACGCCGCCGGGTCCATCCGCGCCGACTGGACCTGGGGCCCCGTCATGGGCACCACCAACAACGCGCTGAAGGACTCCTTCGCCGAGGTCCACAGCGGCGGTGCCGACATCATGACCGCCGTCCGCGGCGCCGAGGCCGCCACGGTGAAGGAACTGGAGAACCGCGGGATCAAGGTGACCCGCTGATGTCCGTGCCCCTGAGCACCGGCTCCCCGGCCGCCCGCCCCGCCCCCCGGCGGCGCCGGCGGCCGGGGGCCCCGGCCGTGCTGCTGCTCCCGTTCCTCGTCCTGTTCACCGTCTGCACGCTGATCCCCCTCGGCAACGCCGTCCGCCTCAGCCTCTACAGCGAGCAGCGGTCGGGGCTCGGCTTCGGCGGCGTGGAACGCATCTTCAGCGGACTCGGCAACTACACGGCCGCGCTCGGCGACCCGGCCTTCCGCGACGGCTTCCTCAACCTCGCGCTGTACTGCCTGCTCTACATCCCCCTGATGACCGGACTGTCGCTGCTGCTGGCCCTGCTGCTCGACTCCACCCTCGCCCGCGCGAAGCGCTTCTTCCAGCTGGGGCTCTTCCTGCCGCACGCGGTGCCCGGCATCATCGCCGCGCTGATCTGGATGTACCTCTACACCCCGGGCGTCAGCCCGGTGATCGGGGCGCTGGACGCGGCCGGCGTCCAGGCCGACATGCTCGGCACCCCCGTGCCCGCCGTGGTCAACATCGCGCTGTGGGAGTGGACCGGCTACAACGTGATCATCTTCTTCGCCGCCCTCCAGGCGATCCCGCGCGAGGTGCTGGAGGCGTCCGTCATCGACGGCGCCGGACCGCTGCGCACCGCCTGGAACATCAAAGTGCCGCTGATCCGGCCGTCGTTGGCCATGGTCGGCCTCTTCACCGTGATCGGCTCGCTCCAGCTGTTCACCGAACCGATGATCCTGCACGGCGCGGCCCCCGGCGTCGTCACCACCTGGACGCCCACCATGTACGCCTACAACGCCGCGTTCGAACGCAACGACTACGGGCTCGCCGCGGCCTCCTCCGTACTGCTCGCGCTGGCCGCGGCCGCCCTCTCGTTCCTGGTCACCCGGTTCTCCGGCGGCCGTTCCGGCTCCGCGAAGGGAGAACACGCATGAGCACCGCCGCGCCCGCCAGGCCCCGCCGGCCGCAGCGCAGGGCCGCGCCCCCGCCCCCGCTCGACACCGGCCGGCGCTCCCACCGGTCCATGTCGAAGGCCGCCGTCAACGGCGTCCTGCTGCTGGCCACGCTGTACACGGTCCTGCCGCTGCTCTGGCTGCTGACCGCCGCCGCCAAGAACACCGGCGACCTGCTCGGCGGCCGCACCCTCACCCCCGACCGCTGGAATCTGGGGCGGAACCTCGCCGACCTGGCCGCCACCGGCGACGGGATCTACTTCCGCTGGTACCTCAACTCGCTGCTGTACGCCGGAGTCGGCGCCGTGCTCTGCGCCTTCGTCTGCGTCGCCGCCGGCTACGCGTTCCACGTGTACCGCTTCCCCGGCAAGGAGAAGCTGTTCGGCCTGGTCCTGCTGGGCGTGCTCGTGCCGACGACGGCGCTCGCGCTGCCGATGTACCTGCTCGCCTCCAAGGCCGGTGTCGTCAACAGCTTCTGGGCCGTCTTCGTGCCGTCGCTGGTCAATCCCTTCGGGGTCTATCTCGCCCGGGTCTTCTGCCGCGGCTACATCCCCGGGGAGGTGCTGGAGGCCGCGCGGGTGGACGGGGCCGGCGAACTGCGCACCTTCTGGTCGATCGGGCTGCGGATGGTGATGCCGGGCTTCGTCACCATCTGCCTGTTCCAGTTCACGGCCATCTGGAACAACTTCTTCCTGCCGCTGGTGATGCTCTCCGACACCGAGCTCTTCCCGGTGAGCCTCGGCCTGTACGCCTGGAACACCCAGACCCGCGCCTTCCCCGAGTACTACCCCATGGTGGTGACCGGATCGCTGCTCGCCGTCGTGCCGCTGGTCGTCGCCTTCGTCGCGCTCCAGCGCTTCTGGAAGGCGGGCATGACCGCCGGAGCGGTCAAGTGACCCCCGTCGTCCGCGCACCCCAGCCGCGCGCAGCGCACAACCCCCTCCGGGAGCAGCCCGTGCCC
>NZ_RDBP01000037.1:0-39569 GCF_008042045.1 Streptomyces sp. T39 | reverse complement strand
CCGGGAAACCGCCCGCGTCCCGGAGCCGGACCTCGTGCCCGCCCCCGCGACCACCTCCTCCCGGACGGCGGACGGGCGGCCACGGGCGCTGCTCGCCATGCACGCCGACCTGGCCGCCAAGCTGATCGACGGGCCGACGATGCGCCGGCTGACCGCCCTCGCCGATCTCGATCCGTCCCTGGTGGCCGACGACTTCACCGCCCCGCGCTCGGCGGCCGCCCTGCGCGAGGCCGAGGTGCTCATCAGCTGCTGGGGCTGTCCGCCCCTGACCGGCGAGGTGCTCGACCGCGCCCCCCGGCTGCGCTCGGTGATCCACGCCGCCGGATCGGTCAAGCACCACGTCACGGAGGCCTGCTGGCGCCGGGGCATCACCGTCACCTCGGCGGCGTGGGCGAACGCCCTGCCCGTCGCGGAGTACACGGTCGCCTTCGTGCTCCTCGCCGGCAAGGACCTGCTGCGGATCCGCGACGACTACCGGAGCCGCCGGGCCGCGCACGACTGGCAGGCCGCGTACGCCACGGCGGGCAACTACCGCAGGACCGTGGGCATCGTGGGCGCGTCCCGGATCGGCCGCCGGGTGCTGGAGCTGCTGCGGCCGCACGACCTGGAGCTGCTGGTGCACGACCCGTACCTGCTGCCGGGCGAGGCCGAACGGCTCGGCGCGAGCGCCGTGGACCTGGACGAACTGTGCGCCAGGAGCGACGTGGTGAGCGTGCACGCGCCCGAACTGCCCGCCACCCGGCATCTGCTGAGCCGGGAGCGGCTGGCGGCGCTGCGGACCGGGGCCACGCTGATCAACACGTCACGGGGGTCGCTGGTCGACCAGGAGGCGCTCACCGGCGAACTGGTCTCCGGGCGTCTTGACGCGGTGCTCGACGTGACCGTGCCCGAGGTGCTGCCCCCCGGCTCGCCGCTCTACGACCTGCCCAACGTGCTGCTCACCCCGCACGTCGCCGGCTCCCTGGGCAACGAACTCCACCGCATGGCGGCCGCGGCCGCCGACGAACTGGAGCGGTACGTGACCGGGCGGCCGTTCGCGCACCCCGTCTCGGCCGAGGAGTGGGAGCGCTCGGCCTGAACCCGCCGGAGACCCCGGACACGCGGCGGCCCGGGCCGGGGAGTGCGCCCCGGCCCGGGCCGCGTACGTGGGTGTCACTGGGTGTCACTGGGTGTCACTGCGAGGGCGGCTTGTCCTGCTCCCCGCCTCCGAACTGCTGCTTCATCCGGTCCTGGGCGGAGTCGACCTGGCCCGAGTACTTGCCCTGGGTCCTGCCGTCGACCATGTCTCCCGCCTTGTCGACGCCCTTGCCGGTCTGCTCCTCGTGGCCCTTGAGCATGTTCTTGAGCTTGTCCATCATGGACATGGGGTTTTCCTCCTCGACGCAGAGTCCCCCGTCACCTCTCCAGGGTCGGCGCACTCCGGGACAAGCGCATCCGCAGGAACCCGCGACGAGGACCGGACCTGTCCTCGATGACGCTCCGGGACCGGTGCCGGTCCWCGTCGCCGGAAGCCCGCGGACCCCGCCCGGTCGCCGGAAGCCCGCGGACCCCGCCCGGCAGGCTCCCGCCCCGCACCACGACGCGCGGCGCCGGACGCGGACGGCCCGGGGGCGGCCGGGGCGGCGGACGACTCGGGGCCGACGGTCCCCGACCGTCGGCCCCGAACTCACGTGCGTCGCGGGAGCCCCGCCCGCCGGCCTGCGCCTACAGCACCGGCAGCGACTTGCGGAGCTCGAAGGCGGTGACCTCGGAGCGGTACTCCTCCCACTCCTGCTTCTTGTTGCGGAGGAAGAAGTCGAAGACGTGCTCGCCGAGGGTCTCGGCGACGAGCTCGCTGCGCTCCATCAGGTCGATCGCCTCGCCGAGGTTCTGCGGGAGCGGGGTGATGCCCATGGCGCGGCGCTCGGAGTCCGAGAGCGCCCACACGTCGTCGTCGGCACCGGCGGGCAGTTCGTAGCCCTCCTCGATGCCCTTGAGGCCGGCGGCGAGGAGGACGGCGTAGGCGAGGTAGGGGTTGCAGCCGGAGTCCAGGGAGCGGACCTCGATGCGCGCCGAGCCGGTCTTGCCGGGCTTGTACATGGGGACGCGGATCAGGGCGGAGCGGTTGTTGTGGCCCCAGCAGATGTACGAGGGGGCCTCGCCGCCCGCGCCGGCGCTGCGGGTCGAGCCGCCCCAGATGCGCTTGTAGGAGTTGACCCACTGGTTGGTGACGGCGGAGATCTCGGCGGCGTGGCGCAGCAGGCCGGCGATGAAGGAGCGGCCGACCTTGGACAGCTGGTACTCCGAGCCGGACTCGTAGAACGCGTTGCGGTCGCCCTCGAAGAGGGAGAGGTGGGTGTGCATGCCCGAGCCGGGGTAGTCGGAGAACGGCTTCGGCATGAAGGTGGCCTGGACGCCCTGCTCCAGCGCGACCTGCTTCATGACCAGGCGGAAGGTCATGATGTTGTCGGCCGTGGACAGCGCGTCGGCGTAGCGGAGGTCGATCTCCTGCTGACCCGGCGCGCCCTCGTGGTGGCTGAACTCCACCGAGATGCCCATGGACTCCAGCATGGTGATCGCCTGGCGGCGGAAGTCCATGCCCACGTTCTGCGGGGTGTGGTCGAAGTAGCCGGAGTTGTCGGCGGGCGTGGGGCGGCTGCCGTCGACGGGCTTGTCCTTGAGCAGGAAGAACTCGATCTCGGGGTGGGTGTAGAAGGTGAAGCCCAGGTCCGAGGTCTTGGCGAGGATCCGCTTGAGCACGAAGCGCGGGTCGGCGAAGGACGGGGAGCCGTCGGGCATGAGGATGTCGCAGAACATCCGGGCCGTGCCGGGGGCCTCCGCGCGCCACGGCAGGATCTGGAAAGTGGCCGGATCCGGCTTGGCGATCATGTCCGATTCGTATACACGAGCGAAGCCCTCGATCGCCGAACCGTCGAAGCCGATGCCCTCGTCGAACGCCTGCTCCAGCTCGGCGGGCGCCACGGCGACGGACTTCAGGAAGCCCAGCACATCGGTGAACCACAGGCGCACGAAGCGGATGTCGCGCTCTTCGAGCGTGCGGAGCACGAATTCCTGCTGCTTGTCCATTCGAGAATTCCACCCATCGTTGCCGGTCCCGCCGCGTGCTGCCGCCCCGAGGATGCCATTCCCGGGTTTCAGGCGCGTTGCGCGCACCGCGGCTCAGCCCATTGTGTGTCAGGGCACACCCGGGGACGACCCTGAGGGGTCCCTCACTCGACCCGGACATGTGTCAGGTTTCTTTGACACGTGCTCGCCGGGTGTGTCAGCCTGAACTGACACACCCGAGTGAAGGGGACGCGATGAGCGAGAACCCGGACCCGCCACAGGGCCCGGAGCTCACGGGCGACGCACTGCTGAAGATCCTTACCGCACTGGGCAATCCGCACCGGATGCGGATCGTCGCGGCCCTGCTCGACGGCCGCGACTACGTGAGCCGGCTCGCCCGCGAGCTGGCCATCGGACGCCCCCTGCTGCACATGCACCTCCAGCGGCTGGAGGCGGCCGGGCTGGTCCGCGGCCGGCTGGAGCTCTCCGACGGCGGCAAGGCGATGAAGTACTTCGAGCTCACGCCGTTCTGCTACGCGCTGACCCCGGAGGTCGTCGCGCGGGCGGCGCGGACGCTCACGGACGACGCCGGCGGCCCGGGCGGCGACAAGGACAAGGACAAGGACACGATGAAGGAGAAGGCGGAATGAGCGGCGACGTGGTCGGAGCGGTCGGGGCCGCCGGGGCCTTCCTGCTGTGCATCGTCATCGTCTGGCAGGTCGCCGCGACCTGGCGGGCCCGCGCGCTGGCGACGCGCGACACCGAGTACCGCAAACTCGCGGAGAAGTACGCGCAGTTGCTGGAGGACAGCACCGAGCTGCACCGGCGCACCCTGGACGAGCTGTCCCGGACCAGGTCCTCGCTCACCTCGATGGAACGGATGATGCGCGAGATCGAGTGACGGCGCCCGCACCGCGCACCACGGCCCGCGCGTGCGGGCCGGACCGGCGGACGCCACGGCGGGGAGCTGCAACTCCCCCGGCGTCGCACCACCCGGCGGGGAGCCACGGCTCCCGCGGCCGGCGCGGACCGCACCCGGCACACGGTACGGCCAGGAGCTGCAACTCCCGGCCGTACCCATGGAGATCACGTCCCAGGCACATCGCCCGCACCGCGGCAGGTCTGCAAACCGTCGCGCCGCGGCGCGCAGCGGTGCGCCACGCACTCCACACACAGGAGACTACTCATGAAAGCGCTGATCAAGCGCCTGGCCTCGGCGCCGGGCGGGCGGCGTACCAAATGGCTGGTCCTCGTCGGCTGGGTGATCCTGGCCGTCGCCCTCGGCCCGCTCGCCGGCAAGCTCGGCGAGGTCGAGGACACCGGGCCCAACGCGTTCCTGCCGCGCGGGGCCGAGTCGGCCCTGGTCAACACCGAGCTGGAGAAGTTCCGCACCGACGAGGTCATGCCCGTCGTCGCCGTCTACACCGGCGACGACGTCCTCGGCGCGGAGGCCCGCGCCGAGGCGGAGGCGGACCGGCGTGCCTTCGCGGAGCACGTCGCCCCGGGGCAGCGGATGTCCCCGGTGCTGCCGTCGGACGACGGCAGGGCGCTGATGGTGGTCGTGCCGCTCGGGGACGACCTCGGCAACCGGGTCGAGAAGATCCGCGACATCGCCGCCGCCAACGCACCGCCCGGTCTCGACGTGGCGGTGGGCGGCCCGGCCGGATCCCTGATGGACCAGGTCGCCGTCTTCGGCTCGCTCGACTCCACGCTGATGCTCGCCACGGCGCTGGTGGTCGCCGTGCTGCTGCTGCTCACCTACCGCAGCCCCGTGCTCTGGCTCTTCCCGCTGCTGGCCGTCGGCTTCGCCGCCGTCCTCACCCAGGTGGGCACCTATCTGCTGGCGAAGCACGCCGGGCTGCCGGTCGACCCGCAGAGCGCGGGCATCCTGATGGTCCTCGTCTTCGGTGTCGGCACGGACTACGCCCTGCTGCTCATCGCCCGCTACCGCGAGGAGCTGCACCGCCACGAGGACCGGCACACGGCGATGCGGCGGGCGCTGCGCCGCTCGGGCCCGGCCGTCCTCGCCTCCGCCGGCACGATCGCCGTGGGCCTGGCCTGCCTGTCGCTCGCCGACATCAACTCCTCGCGCTCCCTCGGGCTCGTCGGCGCGGTCGGCGTGGTGTGCGGCTTCCTGGCGATGGTCACCGTGCTGCCCGCCCTGCTGGTGGTCGCCGGACGCTGGGTGTTCTGGCCCTTCGTCCCGCACGCCGGCACGCCCGTCCGCAGGCAGGCCACCGTCTGGTCGCGCATTGGCGCCGCGGTGGCCCGCCGTCCGCGCTGGTCGTGGCTGATGTCGCTCGCGGTCACCGGTGTGCTGGCACTCAGCGCCACGGGCATCTCGCTCGGCCTCACCCAGGCCGAGATGTTCCAGGACAAGCCGGAGTCGGTCGTCGCCCAGGAGCGGGTCTCGGCGCACTACCCGTCCGGCGCGTCCGACCCCGCCACCGTGGTGACGAACGCGGCCCGGGCCGCCGCCGTCGGCTCGGCACTGGCCGGCGTCAAGGGGGTCGCCCGTGTCGACACGGGCGAGCGCACCGGCGACGGGCGCCTCGCCACGCTCAGGGTCGTGTTCACCGACGCCCCCGACTCGGACGCCGCCAAGGACACCGTGGACGCGCTGCGCGCCGCGGCCCACTCGGTCGAGGGGGCGGACGCCCTGGTCGGCGGCACCACGGCGCAGGCGCTGGACACCCAGCGGGCCGCCGACCGCGACCTGCGCACCGTCATCCCGGCCGTGCTGGTGGTCGTGCTGCTGGTGCTGGTGGGGCTGCTGCGGGCGGTCGTCGCGCCGGTCCTGCTGCTCGCCACCGTCGTGGTCTCCTACTTCGGGGCGCTCGGCGCCTCCCATCTCCTCTTCGAGCACGTCCTCGGCTTCGCGGGGGTGGACTGGTCGATCCCGCTGATGGGCTTCGTGTTCCTGGTGGCCCTCGGCATCGACTACAACATCTTCCTGATGCACCGGGTCCGTGAGGAGTCGCAGCGCCTCGGACTCGCCCGCGGCGTGCTGGAGGGCCTGACCACCACCGGCGGCGTGATCACCAGCGCCGGTGTGGTGCTGGCGGCGACGTTCGCCGTGTTCGCCGTCCTGCCGCTGGTGACGATGGCCCAGCTGGGCGTGCTGGTGGGCGTCGGGGTGCTGCTGGACACCTTCCTGGTCCGCACGGTGCTGGTGCCGGCGCTCGCGCTCGACCTCGGGCGCTGGTTCTGGTGGCCGGGCCGGCTGTTCCGGACCGGCGGCGGGACCCCGGGGGCGGTGGCGGACGGGGCCGCGGGGGCGGCGTCCGGCCGGGCCCGGGCGTCGCAGCCGGCCTGACCCGGGGCCCGGCACCGGATTCGCGTGCGCACCGTGGAAGGGGCCCCGCCGCAGGAAGCGGCGGGGCCCCTTCCACGGTGCGCGCGCCGGAGCCGGCGGACGGCCCCGATCCGCGCTGCACCCCCCTCCCGGCGGGAGCCGGCACCCGCGCCGGAGCCGGCGGACGGCCCCGGTCCGCGCTGCACCCCCGTCCGGGCGGGATCCGGCAGCCGGCCCCGCGGGGTGCGCAGGGAGGCGGAGCCCCCGGCCACCGAACCCCGCGGCACGCGGCGGCCCTTGGGGCGCTTCGTCCCTGCTTGTCCGCCCTCCCGGAGAGCGGGTTCGCCTCCCGGTACGGACCAGCCCTCCCGGCCTTCCGCCTCGCCCACTACGATCTCGGGCCATGAGGGGTTCGCGGGGGGTCCGCGTCTCGCACGGCGTGCGTCCCACGGCTCTGGTGAGCTCCGTGGCGACGCTCATCGGCGCGCTCTTCCTCTGTCTCGGCGCCGGGCCCGCGCCCGCGCACCACCCGGCCGGGGAAGGACGCGGCGTCTTCGGCGTCGCCGCCCCGGGACACGGCCCGACGCCCGCCTTCGGCTGCCCGTACGACCGGGGCGACTGCGGTCTGCTGCCCGTGCTGAGCCCGGCCGTGCTCACCGCGCCGCCGATCGACGCCCCGCTCCAGGCCGGCGCCGAACCCCCCTACACCGTGCCGCCCGCCGTACCCGGCGGCCCCCGGCGCTCCGCGGCGCAGCCCCGCGCGCCCGATCTGCACGTCCTTCAAGTGCTGCGGACGTGACACGGCCCGCACGCCACCCGGCACACGCACAGACGCACACCGCAGATCCCCCATCCTCACGAAGGACGACCCCACCATGGCTTCCCGCAACACGACCAACGAGCGCCGGGCCCGCGTAGAGCAGATGCGCAAGGCCGAACAGGCCCGTGAGCGCCGCAACCGCATCATCACCATCAGCGTCAGCACCGTCGTCGTCGCCGCCCTCGTCGGCTTCGGCGCGTTCGTCCTGAACAAGAAGTCGGACGAGCAGGACAAGGAGGCCGCGGCGGCGAAGGCGCCCGTCACCGGCGAGCAGAGCTGGGACGCCGAGAAGCTGGGCCGCAACCACGTGGACACCGCGGTGACCTACGAGATGAAGCCCCCGGTCGGCGGCGACCACAACCAGGTGTGGATGAACTGCGACGGCGACGTCTACACCGAGGCGATACCGGACGTGAACGCGGTCCACTCCCTGGAGCACGGCGCGGTCTGGGTGACGTACACCGACAAGGCCGCCGAGGCCGAGGTGAAGAAGCTCGGGGAGAAGGTCAAGGAGACCCCGTACACCCTGATGAGCCCCTACAAGGACCAGAAGGGCGCGATCATGCTCAGCGCCTGGGGCAAGCAGGTCACCGTCGACTCCGCCGACGACCCGCGGGTGAACCAGTTCTTCACCAAGTACGTGCAGGGCCCGCAGACGCCGGAGCCCGGCGCCGCCTGCACCGGCGGACTGAGCGGCAAGTGACGGGCATGACCCGCACGCACTGGGCCGCCGTCACGGCCGTCGTGCTCGCGCTGCTGTTCGCGGGGGCCGCCACCGTGGCCTCCGCGGGCGGGAGCGCGCCGGCCGCGGGCACGCCGTCCTCCGCGTCGGCGGACGCGGGCTTCGCCCGGGACATGTCGGTGCACCACCAGCAGGCGGTCGAGATGTCGTTCGTGGTCCGCGACCGGACCGAGGACGAGGAGGTCCGCAGGCTGGCCTACGACATCGCCAACACCCAGGCCAACCAGCGCGGCATGATGCTGGGCTGGCTCGACCTGTGGGGCCTGCCGAAGGTCGTGGCCGGCAGCGAGCCGATGGCCTGGATGCACGAGGACGGTGCGGCGTCCGGTCACGCGGGCCACGGCGCGGCCGACGACGCCGGTGACGGTCCGCTGATGCCGGGGATGGCGACCAGGTCCGAGATGGCGAAGCTGGCGGGCCTCAGCGGCAAGGAGGCCGAGATCTACTACCTCCAGCTGATGATCACCCACCACAACGGCGGGGTGGCGATGGCCGAGGGCTGTGTGCGGCTCTGCGAGGTCGGCACCGAGCGTTCGCTCGCCCAGGGCATGGTGGACGCCCAGCGCTCGGAGGTCGAGCTGATGGTCGGTCTGCTGAAGAAGCGCGGCGCGCAGCCGCTGGTCTGACACCGGCCCCGGCCGGCACGACGGCCCGTCCCGCACCCGCGGGACGGGCCGTCGGCATGCGGGGCGCGTACGGCGGGCCGCCGGGGCCGGGGGCGTCCCCGGTCGCGTACGCCGAACGGCCCAACGAGAATGGCATGGCTCGGGGCCTACGGCATCCAGGAGGCACACCTCATGACGACGGCCAAGGACATCATGCACGCGGGGGCCCAGTGGATCCCCGCCCACGAGACCCTCGACCGGGCGGCGCAGCTGATGCGCGAGCTGAACGTGGGCGCCCTGCCCATCGCCGACGCCGACGAACGCCTGTGCGGCATCCTCACGGACCGCGACATCGTCGTCGGCTGCGTGGCCATGGGGCACGACCCGTCGCAGGTGACCGCGGGCGAGATGGCGCAGGGCACCCCGCGGTGGATCGACGCCGGGGCCGACGTGGGCGATGTGCTGAGCGAGATGCAGGGCCACCAGATCCGGCGGCTTCCGGTGATCGAGAACAAGCGGCTCGTCGGGATGATCAGCGAGGCGGACCTCGCGCAGCATCTGAGCGAGCCCCAGATCGCGCAGTGGGCGGAGCGGGTGTACGCGCACAGCGGCCCCCGCTGACCCACCGCACCGCGCAACCCGCACCCCGGCACCGGGCGGYCGGGCCCGGGACCTCTCGTCCCCGGCCCGTCCGCCCGGCGTGCGCGCCCCGGCGCCGGGTCCGCCGGCCCGGGACCGGCCCGCCCGCCGCGACGGCGCACGCCCCCGGACGGGACATCGCGTCAGTCAGACGATTACACTGGGCGGCGTGCCTCAACTACGTCTCGCCCTGAATCAGATCGACTCCACCGTCGGCGACCTCACCGGCAACGCCGAGGCGATCGTGCACTGGACCCGGCACGCCGCCGAACAGGGAGCGCATCTCGTCGCGTTCCCCGAGATGGTGCTGACCGGCTACCCCGTCGAGGACCTGGCCCTGCGGTCGTCCTTCGTCGAGGCCTCCCGTTCCGCGCTGCGCGCGCTCGCCGGGCGGCTCGCGGACGAGGGCTTCGGCGGCCTGCCGGTGATCGTCGGGTACCTGGACCGCTCGGAGAGCGGCAGCGTCCGGTACGGGCAGCCCGCCGGGTCGCCGCGCAACGCGGCTGCCGTGCTGCACGGCGGCGAGGTCGTGCTGACCTTCGCCAAGCACCACCTGCCCAACTACGGCGTCTTCGACGAGTTCCGCTACTTCGTCCCCGGCGACACGCTCCCGGTGATCCGGGTCCACGGCGTGGACGTGGCGCTGGCGATCTGCGAGGACCTGTGGCAGGAGGGCGGGCGCGTCCCGGCGGCCCGCAGTGCCGGCGCCGGTCTGCTGGTGTCGATCAACGCCTCGCCGTACGAGCGGGAGAAGGACGACACCCGCCTGGAACTGGTGCGCAAGCGGGCCCAGGAGGCCGGCTGCACCACGGCGTACCTCGCGATGATCGGCGGCCAGGACGAGCTCGTCTTCGACGGGGACTCGATCGTGGTCGATGCCGACGGCGAGGTCGTGGCGCGTGCCCCGCAGTTCGCCGAGGGCAGCGTGGTGCTCGATCTGGAGCTGCCCGCCGCGGCCGCCGAACCGGCCACCGGCGTGGTCGACGACGGACTGCGCATCGACCGCGTGGTGCTCTCCGAGGAGCCGCTGCCCGCGTACGAGGCGGAGCTCGGCGGCGGCTACGCCGACCGGCTCGACGACGACGAGGAGGTGTACACGGCACTGGTGGTGGGCCTGCGCGCCTACGCGGCGAAGAACGGATTCCGCTCGGTGCTGGTGGGCCTCTCCGGCGGCATCGACTCCGCGCTCGTCGCCGCCATCGCCTGCGACGCGCTGGGCGCGCGGAACGTCTACGGCATCTCCATGCCGTCCAAGTACAGCTCGGACCACTCCAAGGACGACGCGGCCGAACTGGCCCGCCGCACCGGGCTCAACTTCCGCACCGTGTCGATCGAGCCGATGTTCGACGCGTACATGGGCTCGCTGGGGCTCACCGGGCTGGCGGAGGAGAACCTCCAGTCGCGGCTGCGCGGCACCATGCTGATGGCGGTCTCCAACCAGGAGGGCCACATCGTCCTCGCGCCGGGCAACAAGTCCGAGCTGGCGGTCGGCTACTCGACCCTCTACGGCGACTCGGTCGGCGCGTACGGGCCGATCAAGGACGTCTACAAGACGACCGTCTTCCGCCTCGCGAGGTGGCGGAACAGGGCCGCCGAGGAGCGGGGGCAGACCCCGCCGATCCCCGAGGCGTCGATCAGCAAGCCGCCGAGCGCCGAGCTGCGCCCCGGCCAGGTCGACACCGACTCGCTGCCCGACTACGACGTGCTGGACCGGATCCTGGAGCTGTACGTCGACCGGGACCAGGGCAAGGACGCCATCGTGGCGGCCGGCTTCGACGAGGAGCTGGTGGCGAGGACGCTGCGGATGGTGGACACGGCGGAGTACAAGCGGCGCCAGTACCCGCCGGGCACCAAGATCTCGGCGAAGGGGTTCGGCAAGGACCGGCGGCTTCCGATCACGAACCGCTGGCGCGAGACGACGGGCTGACCGGCCGCTCCGCGCCGAGGGGGCTTCCCGCCACGAGGCGGGAGGCCCCCTTCGCCGTGCGGCCGCGGTCCAGCAGTCCCGCGACGACGGCGACCGCCAGACCCACGGCCGTGAGCCCGGCGCCGACGAAGGCGGGCGACGTCCAGCCCCAGCCCGCCGCGATGGCCACGCCGCCGAGCCAGGCCCCGCCGGCGTTGGCGAGGTTGAAGGCCGAGTGGTTGGAGGCCGACGCGAGCGTCGGCGCGTCCTGCGCCTTGCGCATGACCAGCATCTGGAGCGGTGTCGTGGTCAGGAAGCCGACCGCGCCGAGGACGACGACGGTGACCAGGGCGAGCCACGGGATCCGCACGGCGAACGGGAACGCGGTGAGCACCACCGCCAGCGCGGCGAGCGAGCCGTAGAGGGTCGGCCGCAGCGCCCGGTCGGTGAGCGGTCCCGCGGCGAGCGCGCCGAGGGTCATGCCGATCCCGAACAGGGCGAGGACCAGGGTCACCGCGGACTCGCCGAAGCCCATGGCCTCGGTCGTCATGGAGGCGAGGTAGGAGTAGACGGCGAAGACGCCGGCGAAGCCGAAGACTGCCGTGAGCAGCCCCAGCAGCACCTGCCGGTCGCCCAGGGCGCGTATCTCGCGCCCGATGCCCTGGTGGGCGTCGGGCGGGGTGGCGGGGATCAGCCGGGCGAGTGCGGCCATGGAGACCAGGCCGATGGCCGTGACCACCAGGAAGGTGGCACGCCAGCCGAGGTGCTGGCCGAGGGCGGTGGCGGCGGGCACGCCGACGATGTTGGCGACCGTCAGTCCGAGGAACATCGTGGCCACGGCCCTGGCCTGACGGTTCTCGGCGACCAGCCGGGCCGCGACGACGGCGCCCACGCCGAAGAACGCGCCGTGCGGCAGACCGGCGAGGACGCGGCCCGCGAGCAGGGTCGCGAATCCGGGCGCGAGGGCGGAGGCGAGGTTGCCCACGGTGAACAGCGCCATGAGGAGCAGCAGCATCCGCTTGCGCGGGACCCGCGAGCCCAGCGCGGTCAGCAGCGGGGCGCCGGCGACGACCCCGAGGGCGTAGGCGGACACCAGGTACCCGGCGGTGGGGACGGAGGTGCCCAGATCGCCGGCGACCTCCGGGAGGAGGCCCATCATGACGAACTCGGTGGTTCCGATGCCGAAGGCGGAGAGTGCGAGGGCGAGCAGCGCCATGGGCATGGAGCGGGGACCTTTCGAGCGGTTTCCGGGCGGGCGGCGGGGTGGCTCCCGGGAGCGGCCCCCACCATAAGTTCTTGTCCGGAACAAATTCTCGCAGAGGTTTCGTTCCCGCCGGTGAACACCGGGTTGCGAACGCCGGGTGCGACACGTCTCACACCGCGCCGGGCCCGGAGCGCCCCGCGGCGCCCCGTCACAGGGTGACGCGCGCCGCCACGGGCAGGTGGTCGCTGTCGGTGCGCGGCAGCGTCCACGAGGAGACCGGCTCGACGCCGCGGACCATGATCTGGTCGATCCGCGCCATGGGGAACGCCGCAGGCCAGCTGAAGCCCATGCCGTCCCCGGCCGCGCCCTGGGTCGACCGCATCTGCGAGGTGACCGCGTTGAGCGAGCGGTCGTTCATGGTGCCGTTGAGGTCGCCGAGGAGCACGATCCGCTCGTGCCGCGACCCCGCGATGGCCTCGCCCAGGGCGTCCGCGCTCGCGTCGCGCTGGCCGGCCGTGAAGCCCGCGTTCAGCTTCACCCGCACCGACGGCAGGTGCGCCACGTAGACCTCCACCGGCTTGCCGGGCACCATGACCGTCGCGCGCAGGGCACGGACCCAGCCCAGCCGGATGTCCACCGGGGCCTCGCCGGTGAGCGGGTACCTGCTCCACAGGCCGACGGTGCCCTCGACCGCGTGGTACGGGTACGTCTGCGCCAGCGCCTTCTCGTACGTGCCGACCTGCCCGGCGGGCAGTTCCTGGAGCGCGACGACGTCGGCGCCCGACGCGGCGACCTCGCGCGCGGTGCCGGCCGGGTCGGGGTTGTCCGCGTTCACGTTGTGCGAGGCGACCGTGAGGTCGCCGCCGGTCGCGGAGGACTTGCCGGTCAGCAGACCGCCGAAGAGGTTCAGCCAGACGACCAGCGGCAGCAGGACGGCCACGAGCGCGGTGGCGGACCGGCGCACCAGCGCGCCCACCAGGATCAGCGGCACGAACACGCCGGACCACGGCAGGAACGTCTCGGTGAGACTGCCGAGGTTGCCGATCCGGTTCGGGATCTGCGCGTGCAGGATCATCAGGAGGGCGATCACCACGGCGAACAGCGCCAGCAGCACACCCCGGCGCCAGATGCCCCGGTCGTCCCGCCACCGGTCGAGCAGGCCCCGCAGCCGGGAGCCGGACGGCCGCGGGGCCGCCACGCCGTTCCCCGTCTCCGTCGTGTACGCCTGCGTCATGAAGCCGTCCTCACTGCCGTGCTCACTGCCGTGCTGTCACCCCGGTCCGCCGTCCCGCGGGCGGGGCTCGGGCACCGGGCCCTGACAGGACCCTAGAACCCTCGCGCGCCGGGGGCGAAGACCGGTGGCCGCCCCGCCGTGCGCCAGGCGTCGGGGGACGGCCGTACTGGTGCGATGACGAAGCGCGGGCGCACGGGGTTCCTGGTGGCGCCGCGAGGACCGCCCCTGTGACGAAACGCGCACATTCGGGGCCGTCCCGCGGGGCCGCCGCGGACCACCGCCACCGCTGTCACCTGCGGGATTACCGGGGGGTTCCGGCGCCGCGGCGGGCCCCCTTCCGCCAGGACGGCACGAAGTGCCACCATGGAGTCGGTCCGGGGACGCCGTCAGGGCGCCTCGAGATGACGAACAAGGAGCCGATCAGCCATGACGCTTCAGGCTGCGCAGAACGCCACCGCCGCCACGCCTCCCGCCGACAGCACCAAGTCGCTCTACGGGAGCGCCCGCAACCGCCGCATCACCGTCCACGACATCGCCGCCGCCAAGGAGCGCGGCGAGAAGTGGGCCATGCTGACCGCCTACGACGCGATGACCGCGTCCGTCTTCGACGAGGCCGGCATCCCCGTCATGCTCGTCGGCGACTCCGCGGGCAACTGCCACCTCGGCTACGAGACCACCGTCCCGGTGACGATGGACGAGATGACCGTCCTGTCCGCCGCGGTCGTACGCGGCACCCGGCGCGCCCTGATCGTCGGCGACCTGCCCTTCGGCTCGTACCAGGAGGGCCCCGTCCAGGCACTGCGCAACGCCACCCGGCTGGTGAAGGAGGCGGGCGTCGGCGCGGTGAAGCTGGAGGGCGGCGAGCGCTCCCTCGCCCAGACGGAGCTCATCGTCGAATCCGGCATCCCCGTCGTGTCGCACCTGGGCCTGACCCCGCAGTCGGTGAACACCATGGGCTACCGCGTCCAGGGGCGCGGCGACGAGGCCGCCCACCGGCTGCTGCGCGACGCCAAGGCCGCCCAGGACGCGGGCGCGTTCGCCGTCGTGCTGGAGCTCGTGCCGGCCGAGGTCGCGGCCGAGGTCACCCGGTCCCTGCACATCCCCACCATCGGCAT
Source organism: Streptomyces sp. T39 (assembly GCF_008042045.1). Lineage (GTDB taxonomy): Bacteria > Actinomycetota > Actinomycetes > Streptomycetales > Streptomycetaceae > Streptomyces. The sequence goes on along the minus strand of NZ_RDBP01000037.1, from coordinate 24,964 downwards.
CGGCGCCGGCCCGCACACGGACGCCCAGGTCCTGGTCTGGACGGACATGGCGGGCCTGACGGGCGGCAAGGTGCCGCGCTTCACCAAGCAGTACGCGAACCTGCGCCAGACCCTCGGCGACGCGGCCAAGGCCTTCGCCGAGGACGTCGCGGGCGGTGCGTTCCCGGCGGCGGAGCACACCTTCCACTGACCATCTCCGGCACCACGACAGCCCGCCGATCGTCCCCCGTCGGCGGGCTGTCGCCGTGTGCGGGACCTTGCGCGACACGCCCCGGCGCTACTGCTTCGCGTACTCGCCGAAGCCGACCCAGTCGAGCGTGACGGCGGGCTCGTCGCCGACGACCCACGCGTCGTGCCCGGGGGCGATCGAGATGAAGTCGCCGGGGCCCGCCTCGTCGGTCTCGCCGTCGTCCATGACGATCTTCATCCGGCCGCTGACCATGTAACCGACGTGCGCCGCCATGCAGCTGTCGGTGCCCGCGAGCGGCTTGACGTGGGTGGACCAGCGCCAGCCCGGTTCGAAGACGGCCCTGCCGACGGGGCCGTGCGGGGTGTCGAGGAGGTCGAGCCTCCCCTTGCCGTCCTCGAACGGCCGGGTCTCGTCGGCCCTGTCGAAATTCCTGCACACGATTCCCGCCATGGGAACCGCCTCCTGGCTCCGTGGGGACGCTCCCGAGTCCGTCTTCCACGGTACGCCGCCGCCCGCCCCCGGCGCGGGCCACGCCCCGGCGCCCGGCCGCGCGGGAGCCCTCCGCCGACGGCTCCCCGACAGACTCCCGACAGCCTGTCGGCCGTCCGTCGGCGGCCTGTCGGCGGTCTGTCGGCGGTCTGTCGGCGGTCTGTCGGCGAGCACCGGCATCGTCGTCGCCATGACACGCATCGACAAGCACGCCGTCGAGGTCCGGGGCCTCGTGAAGCACTACGGCGACACGAAGGCGCTGGACGGCGTAGACCTCGACGTCCGCGAGGGCACCGTCCTCGGCGTCCTCGGCCCCAACGGCGCCGGCAAGACCACCCTCGTACGCTGCCTCTCCACCCTGATCGTCCCGGACGCCGGGCACGCCGTCGTCGCCGGCTGCGACGTGGTGCGCCAGCCGCGGCAGCTCCGCCGCCGGATCGGGCTCACCGGCCAGTACGCCTCCGTCGACGAGAAGCTCTCCGGCCGGGAGAACCTCTACATGATCGGGCGGCTGCTCGACCTCTCCCGCAAGGACGCCCGCGCCCGCGCCGACGAACTGCTGGAGCGCTTCTCGCTCACCGACGCGGCGAGGCGTCCGGCCGTGCAGTACTCCGGGGGCATGCGGCGCCGGCTCGACCTGGCCGCCTCGATGATCGGCCGGCCGGCGGTGCTGTACCTGGACGAGCCCACCACCGGCCTCGACCCGCGCACCCGCAACGAGGTCTGGGGCGAGGTCCGGCGCATGGTCGCCGAGGGCGCGACCGTGCTGCTCACCACCCAGTACATGGAGGAGGCCGAGCAGCTCGCGGACGAGCTCACCGTCATCGACCGCGGGCGGGTCATCGCCGGCGGGACGGTCGACGAGCTGAAGGGCACCGTCGGCGGCCGGACACTGCTGATCAGGCCCGGCGATCCGGCGCATCTGCCCGCCATGGCACGGGCGGTGACCGAGGCCGGGCTCGACGGCATCGGCGGTGTGCGGGCGGTGCCCGACGAGGGAGAGCTCCATGTGCCCGTCCTCACCGACGAGCAGCTCACCGCCGTGGTGGGCCTGCTCGCCGGACGCGGCTTCGGCATCGCCCACATCGCCACCCAACTGCCCAGCCTGGACGAGGTGTTCCTCGCCGTCACCGGCGGGCGCACCACGCCGGCCGCCCCCGCCGTCACCGGCACGATCCCCGAGGAGGTCGCGGCATGAGCGCGGCAGCACCCACCGTCCCCACCGCCCTGCCCGCATCGGAGGGGCGGATCGGCCCGCGGGCCAACCTGCGGCACGTCGGCGCGCTCGTGCGCCGCAACGCCCTCCAGATCAAGCAGGACCCCGAGTCGATGTTCGACGTCCTGCTGATGCCCGTCGTCTTCACGCTGCTGTTCGTGTACGTCTTCGGCGGCGCGATCTCCGGCAAGGGCAACCAGGACGCCTACGTCGGCTATCTGGTCCCCGGGCTGATGGCCATGATGGGCATGAACATCGCCATGGCCGTCGGGACCGGCATCAACGACGACTTCCGCAAGGGCGTCATGGACCGGTTCCGGACCATGCCCATCGCCCGCTCGTCGGTGCTGATCGCCAAGATCGTCGTCGAGGCCGGCCGGATGCTGATCGCGATCACGATTCTGCTGGCCATGGGCTTCCTGCTCGGCATGGAGGTCGAGACGTCCGTCTTCGGTCTGCTCGCCGCCGTCGCCCTGTCCATGACGTTCGGCGCGTCACTGATGTGGATCTTCATCCTGCTCGGTCTGACCATGCAGACCGCCCAGTCCGTCCAGGGAGTGGCGATGCTCGTGCTGATGCCCCTGCAGTTCGGTTCGTCGATCTTCACGCCCACCGAGTCGATGCCGGGCTGGCTGGAGACGTTCACGGACTACAACCCCCTGTCCAACCTGGCCGACGCGGCGCGCGCGCTGGTGTCCGGCGGGCCCGTCGCCCACTCGGTCTGGACGACCCTGGCCTGGGCCGTCGGCATCACCGTCGTCACGGCCCCGCTGGCGGTCGCCCGCTTCCGCCGCAAGACCTGACCGGCACGGCGCCCCGGCCGGTCAGTGCGGGGCGCGGACGAGGGCGGCGGCCTCCTCCAGGGTGAGGCCGGCGCCCTCTCCGCACAGGGTGTCGAAGGCGTCGCCGAGCCGGGCGCGGGCGGCCGCCTCGGCGCGGCGCCGGTCCTCGCGTTCGGTGACGGTGGCGACATGGCCGGGCGGCAGCAGGCCGGCGTGCGCGCCGATCAGCAGCGCGCCCCTGCGGGCCGCCTCGCCGCCGAGAGCGGTCAGGGCACCGGCCGCGGTGAGCACATGCATGGCCGGCAGCTGGGGGGCGATGGTCATCGACAGCGATTCCATGGCGGTCGCGAGCGCCTCCCGCGCCCCGGCGAGCGCCTCGGCGGCCCGGCCTTCCCGGAGGTCCAGCCAGGCCACCAGGCCGGTGACCATGGCCTGGAAGAGGACGAGCGTCTCCCCGCTGAGCTGCTTGCGCAGCAGCCGCAGCTGCTCCCTGGCCTCGTCGGTCCGGCCGGTGCGGCCCAGCAGCACCGCGAGGAAGAGACGGGCCGCGGGCAGGGCCTCGTGGGCCGCGTCGCCTCCGGCGGTGACGACCTCGCGCAGGATCGCCTCCGCCTCGCCGGTTTGCCCGCTCTCGGCGAGCGTGTTGGCCAGCCGGGCGCGCAGCAGGTCCACCTGGCCGCCGACGCCGATCCCGCGCGCATGGGCGATCGCCGCCCGGCAGTCCGCCGCGGCCTGCACGAACTCGCCCCGCCGCTCGTGGGCCTCCGCCCGCGACGACAGCGCCTCGGCGACGCCCCAGGCGTCACCGACCCGCTCGAAGATCTCCAGGCTGCGGTCGGCGTCCCGGAGCGCGTCCCCCGCCCACTGTGCTCGGTTGGCGAGGAGGTTGGCGCGCTGCTGGAGCGTGACGGCGAGATCCCACTCGTGGCCCGCGGCCTCGGCGGTGCGCACGCTCTCGTCCAGGATGCCGCTGATGCGTGCGCCGTCACCGGTCAGCAGGACGGCGTAGAACCAGAGCGAGGCCGGGAAGCGGCAGGCCTGCGGCAGGTGGGGGCCGTAGACCTGGACGACGCGGCCCAGCCACTCCCTCTTGTCGGGCGCGGTCCAGTCCTCCGCGCCGTAGTCCATGCTGACCATCCGGATCAGCGCGACCTGCCGTCTGGCCTCGGCCAGCATGTCCGGTGCGAAGGGCGGCGGTTCGTCGGTGCAGCGGGCGGTGAGCGGGGGCGCGGGGCGCAGCGGCGCCGCGAAGGGGTCCTCGTGCAGCGCCGCGACGCCGGCGGTCCACTGGCGGGCGTCGGCGCGCAGGTCGCGCATCTGCCAGTACCAGGACAGGGAGATGAGCAGGCACATCGCCTCCTGCTCGTCGCCGCCGGCGACGGCGCGGCGGACGGCGGCCCGCAGGTTCTCGTACTCGCGCCGGAGCGTGGCGAGGGCGGCCCGCTGGCCGTGCCCGCGCAGTTCGGGGTCGGTGGTGCGGGCCAGTTCGCGGTAGTGCACGAGGTGCCGCCGCTCCGCCGCGGCCCGCTCGCCCGCCTCGTCGAGCCGTTCCGCGGCGTACTCGGCCACGGTCTCCAGCAGCCGGTACCGCATGCGCCCGTCGTCCGCCGGCTCGGCGACCACCAGCGACTTGTCCACCAGCGCCCCGACGGCCTGCGCGACGTCCGCCGCCCGCAGGGCGCCGCCCCGGGCGGGGATCGCGGAGCCGCCGTCCGGCGAACCGTCCCGTCCGGCCCCGGGGCCGCTCCGCTCCCCCGCGACCCGGACCGGGCCGGTCGCCCCGGGGCTCCCGGCGACGGCGTGCGCGGGAGCGCCGCCCCGGGCGGGTGCGGCGGTGCTCCCGGCGCAGACGGACTCCGCCGCCTCCAGGTCGCAGCCGCCGGCGAAGACCGACAGGCGGCGCAGGACCGCGCGTTCGTCGTCGGCGAGGAGGTCCCAGGACCAGTCGACGACCGCGCGCAGGGTCTGCTGCCGGGGCAGGACCGTGCGGCTGCCGGTCGTGAGCAGCCGGAAGCGGTCGTCGAGACGGTCGGCGATCTGGCGTGGCGTCAGCATGCGCAGCCGGGCCGCCGCGAGTTCGATCGCGAGGGGGAGCCCGTCCAGGCGACGGCAGATCTCGGCGACCGCCGCCGCCGTCTCCTCGTCCGCGTCGGCACGGAAGCCGGGCCGCGCGGAGGCGCCGCGTTCGGCGAAGAGCCGGACCGCCATCGGATCGGGCAGCGGGTCCACCGGGCGCACGGACTCCCCCGGCACGCCCAGCGGTTCGCGGCTGGTCGCCAGCACGGTCAGCCCGGGGCACTCCTCCAGCAGCCGCTGGGTCAGGGCCGCCGCCGCTCCGACGACGTGCTCGCAGTTGTCGAGGAGCAGCAGCATCCGGCGGCGGGCGCAGTGTTCGGCCAGCCGGGTCGTCGCGTCGTCGCCGTGGCGGTCGGCCGCCCGCAGTTCCTCGGCGCCGCCGGCCCGCAGCACCGTCCCGCGCCCGCCGACCGCGGTGAGCACGGCCTCGGGCACGGTGGCCGGGTCCTCCACCGGGGCGAGTTCGGCGAACCAGACGCCGTCCGGCCAGTGGTCGGCGAGGGCCTCGCCCGCTTCCTGGGACAGACGCGTCTTGCCCGCCCCGCCCGGCRCGWGYKGCMRCWCGYGCCGGGCGGCGGACAGATCGGCGGTGAGGGCGCGCAGTTCGGGGTCGCGGCCGACGAAGCTGGTGAGCCGCGCCCTCAGATTGCCCCGCGGGGCCGCCGCCCGGGCGGGTCCGGCTCCGGAGGACGGCACCGCCGGCCCGGGGGCGGACGGCGCCGGGGCGGACGCTTCCGCCGGGGCGGGCGCCGGCGGGTGGAGGAGGGCCGTGTGCAGGGCGGTCAGCTCCGGGCCGGGGTCCGTGCCGAGCCGTTCCGCCAGATCGCGCCGCACCTCCTCGTACGCGGCCAGGGCCTGCGCGCCGCGGCCGGTGTCCCGCAGGGCACGGATCCGCAGGGCGTGCAGCGACTCGTCCAGTGGATGGGCCTCGCACAGTCCGGTCAGCTCCGGCAGGGCCTCCCCGGCACGGCCGAGGGCGAGGGCGGCGCCGAGCCGGGCGCGGCGGGCGTCCAGCCGGCGGGACTCCCAGCGGGCCTCGGCGGCCGTGCGGTCGGGCAGGTCGGCGAGCGCGGGCCCGCGCCACAGCGCCAGCGCCTCGTCGAGGACGGCCGCGGCCTCGCCGGCGTGGCCGTCGGCGAGCGCCCGGACGCCCTGTGCGGTGAGCCGCTCGAAGCGGTGCAGGTCCACGTCGTCCGCGTCGGCGACGAGCCGGTAGCCGCCGTCCGCGGAGGCGACGGCCGCGTGCCCGACGGCCCGCCGAAGGCGTCCGACGAGCGCCTGGAGCGCCGCGGGGGCGTCGGCGGGCGGGTCGCCGGCCCACACCTCGTCGACGAGGACGGCCACGGGGACGGTGCGCCCCGCCCGCTGGGCGAGCACGGTCAGCAGGGCGCGCAGCCGGGGGCCGCCGAGGGCGACGGGGCTGCCGTCGTCGTGGACGGCCCGGGTGGTACCGAGGAGACTGAAGCGCACGCCGCCCATTGTTCCCGAAGCCACGGGCCGGGCAGACGCCACGGGCCGGGCAACGCCTGTTCCCGACGCCACGGGCCGGGCAGACGCCGGGAAGCGGCGTGGGCCGGCGGCAGGAACCGGCGCGGGGACGGGCACGTTGTCCCCCTGTCACCCTCGCGGTCCGTCCCCCGCGCCGCCGAGTCAGGCCCGCACACACCCGCCCCGTTCAGGAGACGCGCCCATGACCCTCGCCGCCCGGCGTCACAGCGACCGACGGATCAGTCCCGTCTTCCTCGGGATCACGGCCGTCACGGCGGTGTCGGGCTGGGCCGTGTGGACGGGCTTCTCCACCGTCCCCGGCCTCGCCGTCTTCCTCTTCGTGGTCGGCGCGTGGATCGTCTCGCTCTGCCTCCACGAGTACGCGCACGCCCGCACGGCCCTGCACAGCGGCGACATCTCCATCGGCGCCAAGGGCTATCTGACGCTGAACCCGCTGAAGTACACCCATGCCCTGCTGAGCATCGTGCTCCCCGTGATCTTCGTGATCATGGGCGGGATCGGCCTGCCGGGCGGCGCGGTCTTCATCGAGCGCCACCGCATCCGGGGGCGCCTGCGGCACAGCCTGATCTCGGCGGCGGGCCCGCTGACCAACGTGCTGTTCGCCGTCGTGTGCACGGCCCCGTTCTGGCTGGGCGCGCTGGACGGGGTGCCGTGGCCGTTCCGGTTCGCCCTGGCGTTCCTCGCGATGCTCCAGGTCACGGCGGCGATCCTGAACTTCCTGCCGGTCCCGGGCCTCGACGGCTACGGCGTGATCGAGCCGTGGCTGTCGCACGGGCTACGGCGGCAGGTGGAGCCGTTCGCCCCGTTCGGCCTGCTGGCCGTCTTCGCCGTGCTGTGGATCCCGGCGGTGAACGGTGCCTTCTTCGACGCGGTCTACGTGGTGATGGACGCGCTCGGGGTCCGCGAGGCGGAGATCTGGTGCGGCCGGGACCTGTTCATGTTCTGGGAGGGCACCAGCGACTACTGCACGGCGCCCTGACCCGGCCGCCGTGCCCGCGCCGGCCGGGCGGCCGCGGCTCAGGCGGCGCCGGCGGACGCCTGGCGCTCGGCCCTGGCACGGCGGTGGTAGTACCAGGCCATGTTCGACGACACACCGGCGAGCAGCACCCACACGATCCCGAACCACATGCCCTGGGAGAAGGACACCACCGCCGCGACGACGGCGAGCACACAGACGACGAGGGAGTAGAGAGCGAGGCGGGGCATGGGGGACGGTGCCCGGGACGGGACGCCGGACGGCTCCGTTCCCGGCCTCGCGAGAGGCCCCGGGGTCGGGAGAAGGTCCCCGGCCTCGCGAGAGGCCCCCGGGGGCCTACACGTCGGTGACGCGGAGCCCGGCGTGCGCCTTGTAGCGGCGGTTCGTCGAGATCAGGTTGGCGACGAGCGACTCGACCTGGTGGGCGTTGCGCAGCCGGCCCGCGAAGACGCCCCGCATGCCGGGGATGCGGGAGGCGAGGGCCTGCACCACGTCGGTGTCCGCCCGGGCTTCGCCGAGCACCATCACATCGGTGTCGATCTCGTCGATCGACGGGTCCTGGAGCAGCACCGCCGACAGGTGGTGGAAGGCCGCGGTGACCCGGGAGTCCGGCAGCAGGGCGGCGGCCTGCTCGGCGGCGCTGCCCTCCTCCGGCTTCAGCGCGTAGGCGCCCTTCTTGTCGAACCCGAGCGGGTTGACGCAGTCGACGACGATCTTCCCGGCGAGCTCCTTCTGGAGCGTCTCCAGGGTCTTGGCGTGCCCGTCCCACGGCACGGCCACGATCACGACGTCGCTGCGGCGGGCGCACTCGGCGTTGTCGGCGCCCTCGACACCGAGACCCAGCTCGGCGGCGGCGGACTCGGCGCGCTCCGCGGCCCGCGAGCCGATGATCACCTTCTGGCCGGCCCGGGCCAGCCGGTAGGCGAGCCCACGGCCCTGGTCCCCGGTGCCGCCGAGCACGCCGACGACGAGGTCCGACACGTCGGGGAGGTCCCAGGGGTCCTTCGCCGGGGCCTTGGCAGCGGTTCCCGTGTTCTCTGTGGAAGTCATGGCCCGACCTTACTGGCGAGTCCGGTCGCTCCCGTAGGGCTCCGGCCGGGCTCCCGAAAGAGTGACCGGGCCGCGACCGTGCCCGCCCGGCCCCGGCGCAGGTGCAGCATGGGGCCGCATGGATGCCGTACGTGTCGCGCTGCTGCGCGAGGTCCTCGCCACGACCGAGTGGCCCGCGGCCACCCGTCACTTCGCCGGCGCGCTGCGCGCCTCCCTGTCGCGGCGCGGCGGCGGGCTGCTGCTGGTGGGCACCGAGGCGTACGAGCCGTGGCACCTGGCGGCCCATCTGGTGGACGAGGCGGCGTGGTCGGGACGGCCGGAGCTGAACCCGACCCTCGTCCGGCACCGGGTGCGGCCCGGCGATCCCGCGCATCTGGCGGTGGGTCTCGGCCGGCTGGAGGCCGCGGGCCGGGGCGAGACGCTGCTGCTCGTGGCGCCCGGCCTGCCCGGCGGACACCTGCTGGAACGGGTCCACGACGCCCGGCGGGCCGGGGCGACGGTACTCGCCGTGGACGGCGGGGAGCCGGAGGTGCACGGCCTGGCGCACGAGGCGCTGACCGTCCCCGCGTCGGGCGAGGTCGACATCGACACCGTGCAGCACCTGGTGAGCGCGGCGGCCGGGGAGAACGGCGTCCCCGCCCCGCGCGGCGGCGCCCGGCCGCGGCTGCGCGACCGGCTCTCCCGCCTGGCGGACCAGCTGACGGCCCCTCCCTCGGCGCTCTGGTAGCCGCGCGCCGCGCCCCCGGCAGCGCCCCTACCTGTGATCTTGGCCAAATTCGGTTGCCTCGGACGACCGTCTGCGCCGAGCATGGCCCTCTGTGACCTCAAAGCTCTCCGCCGTGCTGCCCGACCTCTCGCCATGGCGTTCCTCACCCGATTTCCGGCTGCTGTGGGTGCAGGGGCTGGTCACCTACTTCGCCAGTTTCATGGCGATGATCGCGCTGCCGCTCCAGATCAAGGAGCTGACCGACTCACCGCTCGCCGTCGGAGCGATGGGCGCCGTCGAACTGGTGCCGCTGATCGTCTTCGGCCTCTACGGCGGTGCGCTCGCCGACGCCGTCGACCGCCGCCGGATGATCCTCGGCACGGAGGCCGGACTCGGCCTGCTCGCCGTGATCCTGCTGGTGAACGCGATGCTGCCGGAGCCCATGCTCTGGCCGCTGTACGTGGTCGCCGCGGGCGTCTCCGCCCTCGCCGGGCTCCAGCGCCCCGCCCTGGACTCCTTGATGGCCCGGATCGTGCCCCACGACCAGCTGACGGCCGCCGCCGCGCTCAACGCGCTGCGCTGGCAGGTCGGCGCCATCGCCGGCCCCGCGCTGGCGGGTGTCGTGGTCGCGTACGCGGGTCACGCGACCGCGTACGGGATCACGATCGCCGGGTTCGCCGTCTCGGTGGTCCTGTGCCTGCGCCTGTCGCCCGCGCCGCCCGCCCACGGGGCCGACAAGCCGTCGCTGCGCGGCATCGCGGAGGGCGCACGCTACGCGTGGAGCCGGCCGGTGCTGCTGGGGACGTACGCGATCGACCTGGCGGCGATGCTCTTCGCCTTCCCCAACACGATCTTCCCGTTCCTCGCCGACGACCTGGACGCCGAGTGGTCGCTCGGTCTCATGTACGCGGCCGGGTCGGTCGGTTCGGTCGTGCTCAGCCTGACCAGCGGCTGGACGTCCCGGGTGCGGCGGCACGGCCTCTTCGTGGTGTTCGGCGCGGCGGGCTGGGGCCTGGCGATCTTCGCCGCGGGCTGGTTCTCGAACGTCTGGCTGGTCCTGGTGTGCCTGGCCTTCGCCGGCGCGGGCGACATGCTCAGCGGGCTCGGCCGCTCGACCATCTGGAACCAGACGATCCCGGAGGAGCTCCGCGGCCGGCTGGCGGGCATCGAGGTGCTCTCGTACAGCGTCGGCCCGCAGCTGGGCCAGGTCCGGGCGGGGGCGATGGCGGGCTGGACGGGTACCCGTCCGGCGATCTGGTCCGGCGGCCTGGTGTGCGTGGTGTCCGTGGGGCTGCTGGCGGCCACGCTGCCGAAGCTGGTCACCTACGACGCGCTGACGGACGAGGACGCCCTGCGGCGGCGCGCCCAGCAGGCCGGCGCGAAGGCCGCCGAGGGCGCCGGGAACGCGGGTGACTCCGCCGGCGAGGAGCCCGCCGCGCAGCGGTGAGACGCGCCGCGCCGTGACGCGCTGCGCGGGTACGGGTGCACCGTCCCGCGCAGCGCACGCTCACTCCTCGGGGCGCGCGGGCGCGTCGTGCCAGCGCGGGTCGTTCTCCCACTCGAGGTTGCGTTCACGGGCCGTCTCCATCGCCTGCTGCGCCTCCTGCCGCGACGTGTACGGTCCGAAACGGTCCTTCGCCGGGCACTCCGGCCCCTCCTCGACCTTCTTGTGCTCCAGGCAGTAGTACCACTCGCCCGGTTTGCCCACCGTGCGCTTCTTGAACAGGGCCATCGGCCGCTCCTTCCTCTCGGAAGCCGTCGTCCGTCCCCCACCGGGCTCGGGCCGGGCAACGGCTTCTCAGGCCATGCTGCCCCACGATGCCTGGTTAGACTCGCTGCATGTCTGGCCAGTCGCTGCTCGTACCGGGGGAGCTCTCCCCCCACCGCTCCGTTCCCGCCTCCATCCGCCGCCCCGAGTACGTCGGGAAGCCGGCGCCGGCGCCGTACACCGGACCCGAGGTCCAGGACGCCGACACCGTCGAGCGGATGCGCGTCGCCGGGCGCATCGCCGCCCAGGCCATGGAGGAGGCCGCCAAGCACATCGCCCCCGGGGTGACCACGGACGAACTGGACCGGGTCGCGCACGAGTTCATGTGCGACCACGGCGCCTACCCGTCGACGCTCGGCTACCGCGGCTTCCCCAAGTCGCTGTGCTCCTCGGTCAACGAGGTGATCTGCCACGGCATCCCGGACTCCACGGTCCTGCGCGACGGCGACATCGTGAACCTCGACGTCACCGCGTACATCGGCGGGGTGCACGGCGACAACAACGCCACCTATCTGTGCGGCGACGTGGACGAGGAGTCGCGCCTGCTGGTGGAGCGCACGCGGGAGTCGCTGAACCGCGCGATCAAGGCGGTGAAGCCGGGCCGGCAGGTGAACGTCATCGGCCGGGTCATCGAGTCCTACGCCAAGCGCTTCGGCTACGGAGTGGTGCGCGACTTCACCGGGCACGGCATCAACTCGTCGTTCCACTCCGGCCTGATCATCCCGCACTACGACGCGGCGCACGCGACCACGGTCATGCAGCCGGGCATGACGTTCACCATCGAGCCGATGCTGACGCTGGGGACGCACGAGTACGACATGTGGGAGGACGGCTGGACCGTCGTCACCAAGGACCGCAAGCGCACGGCCCAGTTCGAGCACACCCTGGTCGTGACGGACACGGGCGCGGACATCCTCACCCTGCCGTAGCGCGAGAGCCGCGGCGCCGGGAGCGGAATCACCTGGGCCCTTTTTACCGACAGGCCGTCGGGAACCAGTTGACTTAGGTAAGCCTAAGTTGGGATGATCCCAGCAGTTCCCGTCCCGTTCCGGCTCCGGAGGTCCGCCTTGGACACGCCTTTCTCCACACAGATCCGTGTCGCCTCGCACGAGCAGCACACCGAGGCGGAGACCTCGCCCTTCATGGCGCACCTCCTCGGGGGCAGGCTCGGCGTGGAGGCGTACGCGCGCTACACCGAGCAGCTGTGGTTCGTGTACCGCGCGCTGGAGGACTCGGCGGCGGCGCTGGGCGACGACCCGGTCGCCGGCCCGTTCGTGCGGCCGGAGCTGATGCGGACGGCGGCCCTGGAGCGCGATCTCGCGCATCTGCGCGGCCCGGACTGGCGCGCGGGTCTCACCGCGCTCCCGGCGACCGCCGCTTACGCGGCCCGTGTCACGGAGTGCGCCGAGGGCTGGACCAGCGGGTACGTCGCCCACCACTACACGCGCTACCTCGGCGACCTCTCGGGCGGCCAGATCATCCGCGACCGCGCCGAGAAGACCTGGGGCTTCGACCGCAAGGGCGACGGCGTGCGGTTCTACGTCTTCGAGGAGATCGCCAACCCGGCCGCCTTCAAGCGCCTCTACCGCGAGCTGCTGGACGCCGTGGAGGCGGACGAGCTGGAGCGCCGGCGGATCGTCGACGAGTGCAAGCGCGCCTTCGACTACAACGGGGCCGTTTTCCGCGAGCTGGACGCGGAGTTCCCCCTCAGCGCGTGAACCCGCGCCCCGCGGCGGACGGGGCGGGGTGCGGCCGGACTGCGGCCGCGCCCCGCCCCGTCCATGCGCCGCGGCCCCGCCGCGCCAGGTCGCGGGAGGCGGGCTCTCAGGGAGCCGGGACCGGTGACGGGGGCAGGGTGACCGCGTGGGGCAGCCGGGAGCGGGTGAGGCGTTCGACGGGGGCGATGCGGGAGCCCGCACGGCCGCCGGCCCGCCCGGGGCCCGGCGCCGGGGCGCCGGTGCCGGCCGCGGAGACGAGCCGGACCCGGCCCCCGATCTCCACGATGCCGTCGGGGCCGGGCGCGGTGAGGATCTGCGACCCGCGGCCCTGCGTGATGTTGAGGGCCCGGCCGAGCAGGTCGGTGAGGAGCAGGGCCGCGGCGCCCGTCGCCTCGTCCTCGACGACACCGCCCTCCCGGCGGGGGAAGGCCCGCGCCCGCACCCGGCCCGCCGCCTCGTCCTCCCAGGCCCACGCGTAGAGCCAGCCCTCGCCGGGCGGCGGCGCCGGCAGGGCCTCGACCTCGGCCGGTGAGGCGTACCGCTCCAGCGTGCGCGGCGGGGCCCATTCGGCGCGGGCGGTGATCCAGGTGAACTCCCCGTCGTTGCGGGCCCACACCTCGCCGGCGGGCGGGTTGACCGCCTCCAGGTCCAGCAGCCAGGCGGCCCCGACGAGCGGGTGGCCGGCGAACGGCAGCCGTGCGCCCGGTGTGTAGATGTCGACGACACCGCGCTCGGGGTCGTCGACGAAGACGGTCTCGCTGAAGCCGAGTTCGTCGGCGAGCGCCTGACGGGACGCCTGGCCCGGGTACCGGCGCGGGTCGCGTACGACACCGAGTGCGTTGCCGAAACCGCCGTCCGGGGCGCAGAAGACCTGGAGCACGTCGAGTTCGTTCACCCCGGCATTGAAGCACCCGCCCCCTGCATCCGTCCGCCGTCGTCCCCCTTCTCCTCTCTCCCCGGCGGGGTGCCGGGACGCGCACAGCCGCCGCTCCGGGCCGTGGGCGGCCCGGAGCGGCGGCGCGTCGCGCGGGGGAAGCGGCAGGTCAGGCGGTGGGGTCCGCGCTCCGGCGGCGCACGGCCACGACGACGGCCGCGCCCGCGGCGGCGATCACGCCCGCGCCGGCCAGCAGGGCGCCGGCGGGTGCGCCGGCACCGGTGCTCGCGAGGGCGCCGGTGCCGCCGCCGACGGTGCCGCCGCCGGTGGTGGCACCGCCCGCGGTGGAACCTCCGCCGGTGGAGCCGCCCGTGCCGTTGCCGCCGGCCGAGCCACCCGGCAGTTCGGCGTCCTCGTCGAGGGAGACGGAGACGGTGACGGGGTCGAGCGCGGCGCCGGCCTCGTAGAAGCCGGCGAAGGCCTCGGCACCTTCGGCGGTGAGGACGGCGGGAAGCGCGTCCAGGGTCAGCACGCCCTTGGCGGCGGCGAGTTCGCCGTCCGGGAGGTCGAGCGAGGCGATCTCCAGGTCGGTCCAGGTCGTCACCTGGTGGGTCTCGCGGTTCCTGGACTTCACGTCGGCCACCAGGGTGCCGCGGCCCTTGACGACCTCGGCCTCCAGTCCGCTGAGGGTCAGGTCGAGCGTGTAGGCGCCGCTCGCCTCCTGGTGGCCGAGGAAGCGCACCGCGCCGGCGAACTCGGCGGACAGGGTCTGCGCGTCCGCGTCGAACGTGCCCTCGCCCGCGGGGAACCGGTAGCCCGCGCCGGACGCGGCGGCACCGGCGGCGAGTTCGACCTTGCCCTTGGCTATCGGCCCGGTGACGTATCCGCGGAAGGACTCCTTGACGCCCCAGTCGAGGTTGCCGTCGGTGATGGTGCCCCGGGGCGCCTCGGCCGGCTGAGTGACGGAGGGGTCCGGCGACGGGTCGGTGGGCGGCGTCGTGGACGGAACGGGCGACGGAGTGGTGGGCGGCGTCGTCGACGGGTCCGGGGACGGGCCGGGGGGCGGAGTGGGCGACGGGGTGGGCGACGGCGCCGCGGCCTTGACCGAGAGGGTGGCCGGGTCGAGCGCCGTGCCCGCGGGGTAGAACCCGGCGAACGCGGCCGAGCCGTCGGCGGTGAGCGTGGCGGGGATGTTCGCGAAGACCATCGCGCCGCCGTCACCCTGGCCGGGACGGATGCCGGTCAGGTCGAGGTCGGCGATCACCACGTCGTCCTTCTGGGACGGGGTTCCGTTGTTGTTGCCCTTGACGTCGGCGGTGATGGTGCCGGCGGTGCGGCCGGTGCCCACCTTGATGTCGCTCAGCGTGAAGTCGAGCACGCCGTGGTGGCCCTCGAAGCGGACCGCGCCCGCGAAGCCGGTGTTCGAGGCATGGGTGGCGGTGTCGTACGTGCCCTTGCCGCCGGCGAAGGTGAACAGGCCGTTGCCCTCGGCCTGCCGGGCGCCTTCCGACACGGTGATCCTGCCCTGGGCGATCGGCCCGGCGAGGTACTTGCGGAACGACTCCTTGACGCCCCACACCAGGCTGCCGTCGACGATCTCCAGCTGGGGGGCGGCCGCCGGGGCGGCGTCCGCGGCGAGGGCGGGCACGGCGAAGGCGGTGGCCCCGAGGGCGGCGGTGGCGACCGCTGCGGCGAGGACGGTTCTGGGGCGGCGTGTGACGGCCATGATCGGGGGTCTCCTCAGGGAGACCTCGGCGGGCGGACCGTCGGCGGCGACCCGGCCGTCGTGGAGCACCGCGATCCGGTCGGCCCACCCCGCCGCGACCACGACCCCGCCCGAGGGAAGGCCCGCATGCTGACACTCCCCTTCTCCCGCCGCCGGGCCCGCGAACTGCCGGAGCCCGGCGAGAGCGCCGAGGCCGCGGCCGAGGCGGACGGCGTACGGCTGTCGCTCGGCGGCCGGCCGGTGCTGCGCGGCGCGTCGCTCGCCGTGCGCGCGGGCGAGGTGCTCGCGCTCGTCGGCCCCAACGGTGCGGGCAAGTCCACCCTGTTGTCGGCGCTGGCCGGCGACGAGCCGGCCGCCGACGGCACGGTGCGGATCGCCGGCCGGGACGCCCGCGACTGGTCCCCCGCCGAACTCGCCCTGCGGCGGGCCGTACTGCCGCAGTCGGCGAACCTCTCCTTCCCCTTCGGGGTGGCCGACGTCGTCCGGATGGGCCGCGCGCCGTGGCACGGCACGCCGGCGGAGGCCGAGGACGACGACGCCGTCGGGGCGGCCATGGCGGCCACCGAGGTGGCGGAGTTCGCCGGGCGGACGTTCTCCGCGCTCTCCGGCGGCGAGCGGGCGCGCGTGGCGCTGGCCCGGGTGCTGGCCCAGCGGGTGCGGCTGCTGCTGCTCGACGAGCCGACCGCCGCGCTCGACCTGCGTCACCAGGAACTGGTGCTGCGCATCTGCCGGGAACGGGCCGATGCCGGGGACGCCGTGGTCGTCGTGCTGCACGACCTCTCCCTCGCGGCGGCCTGCGCCGACCGGATCGCGGTGCTCCACGACGGCCGGGTCGCCGCCGACGGTCCGCCCGCCGAGGTCCTGCACCCGGGGCTGCTGGAGCGCGTCTACCGGCAGCCCGTCGAGGTCCTGCCGCACCCGCGGACCGGGGTCCCGCTGGTCCTGCCGCTGCGCTCCCCCTGAGCGCGGCGGCGGACCGCCGCCGCACCCCCGCACACCCGTACGGAGCCGCCGTGCCCGTCAGGTCACGGTGTGGACGCTGTGGCCGGTCCCGGCACCCGGCCCGCCCCGGGCACCGGTAGGGTTCCAACGGTCAGTGCGGGGCGAGGAGCAGAAGGCAACCGATGAGAAGGCTGGGTCGGGCGGCGGCGGGGCTCGCGGCGACAGTGGTGCTGTCCCTGACGGCGAGCGCGTGCGTGACCGTGCACGGGGAGCGGGAGGTCGTCCCGACGGCGACCGAGGCGGAGGCCGCCGAGGCGCTGAAGGCGTTCACGGCCGCGTACAACGAGGCCGACAAGGCGTACGATCCGGCCCTCGACGCCGACCATGTCACCGGCGCCCTCGGGGCCGTCAACCAGGCCGGGCTGA
Organism: Streptomyces sp. T39; assembly: GCF_008042045.1. Taxonomy (GTDB): domain Bacteria; phylum Actinomycetota; class Actinomycetes; order Streptomycetales; family Streptomycetaceae; genus Streptomyces. The sequence continues at coordinate 8,516 of NZ_RDBP01000037.1, read as the reverse complement.
AGGCACGGCAGACCAACTACCCCGACGGCAACCCGCAGCACGTGCCGCTGGAGCTGACGGACGCCGAGTTCGTCATCCCCAGGAAGGCGGGCTGGCCGCGCTGGTTCCTCGCCGACACCGACTCCAACCGCGACCGGGACAACAGCGGCCAGCTGGACAACCGCTGGCTGCTGGTGTTCGTCCGCGCGAGCGTCGAGGACACGTGGAAGGCCGCCTACCTGACGATCGTCGCCCCGGACCGGATCCCCGAGTTCAAGCGGGACGGGGACGGCTACGCGCAGGCCGTCGCCCCGGACGACGCGGCGCTCGCCGTCGCGCCCCGCGACCTGAGCAAGGACTACGCCGCCTACCTCCAGAACGGGAGCCCGGAGCACTTCAAGGCGGGCCCGCACACCACGGGTTGGCGGCAGACCCGGGCGAAGAACACCTCGCTGCCCGGCCTGTCCACCCAGTACATCGACCACGCGCTGGACTCGGGCTCCTTCGCTCCGCTGGGACTCGTCCAGCAGGACGGCGGAGCGCTGGTCTTCTTCGCGGTGAAGAACTTCGAACGCCAGACCGCCGCGCCGGGCGTGCAGCTGAAGGTCGTCCCCGACGTGAAGGCGCTGCTCACCGGTGAGGTGAAGACCACCCTCACCAAGGAGCGGGTCTCCAGCCAGCTGGTGTCGATCCCGACGGGCGGCGGCGGGCAGTCCGACATACTCGGCAGGATGGCCGGGCTCACCTCGGCCAAGGGCTCCTAGCTCTTCAGCCCCGGGTCCTCGCCCCCGGCCGGGCTCAGCGGCCCAGCGGCCAGGCGGCCCGGTGGTGGTCGGTGTCCTGCCGCTCGTCGGCGTAGCGGGCGCACGCGTCGGTCAGCGTCTCCAGCAGGGTCAGCGGGTCCGGCAGCGGGTGCTCGACGCCCCGTACCCACTCGACGTGCCGGTCGCCGTCACCCGGCAGCCGGGCCGGCGGGACGAGGACGTAGCTGCCCCGGCAGTGCCAGCGCAGGCCGGGGTGCTCGTCCATGGTCTCGGGGTGGCAGTCCAGCTCGCAGGGCCACCACTCGTCCTCGTCCTCCGGGGTGCCGCGGGTCGCGGTGAAGAACAGCATCCGCGCCTGGTCGCCGGTGGCGTCGTACTCGGCGACGGGGCCGACGTCCACGCCGCGCTCCAGCAGCCGGTCCAGAGCACTGCGACCGGCCTCCAGCGGAACGTCCAGGACGTCGTGGATCATGCCGGTCGCGGTGATGAAATTGGCCTCGGGCTGGTTGCGGGCCCAGCGCTCGATCTGGCCGCGGTCGGTGGTCGACTGCGTCTGCCAGGCGAACGACAGCGGATGCGTGGCGGGCGTCGGACAGCCGATGCGCTCGCAGGAACAGCGGAATCCGACCGGGTGCGCGGCGGGGGCCAGCGGCAGTCCGACGGCAGCCGCGGCCAGCAGCAGATCCTCGCGCCGCGAGTCCTCCGCCTGCGTGTCCGCGGTCCCGGTCCGGCGGCGCAGCCACTGGGCCAGCCTGCTCTCCCCGGAGGTCCTGCCGTCCGTGCCGCGGAAGCGGCCGATACCGTCGCCCATCTATCCCCTCACACCTCGTGCTCGCCCGTGCCGGACTCTGCCATCGTCCCACCATCCTGCGCTGCCGGTGGACACAGTCCCCAACCGGGGCCCCGGGCCTTCTGTTCCCGGCGCGCGGGGGCGCACGGCGGCAGCGGCTCGGCGCAGGGGGCGCGCCGGGCCGCGAGGGGCCCGGCGCGGGGCTCGCGGGGACGCCGCGGGAGGGCGGTCCCGGCAAGGGTGCGGGCAGCGGTGGGAGGGTCTCCGGCCCCGGTGGTCGGCCCCGGTGGTCAGCCGCGGGGGGCGAGGCCGTCGACCGCGTAGTCGACGATCGTGTCCGCGTAGGCGTGGGTGAGCGGCAGGGTGCGCAGCAGCCAGCGGTGGGTGAGCGGTCCGACGAAGAGCTCCAGGGCGATGCGCGGGTCCAGGCCGGCCCGGACCTGCCCGGCGGCCTCGGCGGCGCGCAGCCGGTCGGCGTAGAGCCGGAGCTGCGGTTCGAGGAGCTTCTCGACGAACTGCGCCCCGAGCTCGGCGTCGATCACGCCCTCGGCGGCGAGCGCACGGGCGGGGGCGTCGTACACGGGGCTGTTCATCTCGTCGACGGTGGCGCGCAGCACCAGGCGCAGGTCGGACCGGAGGTCGCCGGTGTCCGGGATGGCGTACTCGGACGTGTCCCCCGGTCCGCCCCCGGCGGCCTCGGCCGCCTGCGCGGCGAGGTCGAGGAAGGCCTCCATCAGGACGGCCGCCTTCGAGGGCCACCAGCGGTAGATGGTCTGCTTGCCGACGCCCGCGCGGGACGCGATGCCCTCGATGGTCGTGCGGCTGTAGCCGGTCTCGCCGACGAGGGCGAGCGCGGCGTCGTAGATCGCACGGCGGGAGCGTTCGCTGCGCCGCGAGGAGTCGGGTGCCTTGGCCTCGGTCATGGCGGCCAATCTAGCAATCGGGGAGACGAGACGTCTCGGGCCGTCCCCGGCGCGAGACGTCCGGGGCCGTCCCCGGCACCCACGCGCCGGGGACGTGTGCGCGTCCGCGGCAACCCCCGGACGCCACGTCCCCCGGATCAGTCGGCGTCCTCGGCGGGCGGCGGCCAGGCGTCGCCCCACGCGGTGTCGCGCGCGGCGCGGTAGAGGCCGCCGTGGCGCTTGGTCACCGTCTCGCGGCGCAGCCCGCCGGTCTCCGCGCACAGGTCGAGGAGCACCATGCCCTTGCGGATCTGGGGCCTGCGGGTGACCCGGGCGGCCGCGGGCCCGACGGGGAAGCGGACGGCGGCGACGTAGCTGAACTTCTCGTCCTCGTAGGCCAGCGACCCCTGCTTGATCTGCCGGTGCAGGGAGGAGCGGGACACCCGGGCGGAGAAGTGGCACCAGTCGGAGCCGGGCTCGATGGGGCAGGCACCGCTGTGGGGGCAGGGGGCGGCGACGGTGAGCCCGGCGGCGACGAGTGCGTCGCGGGCCGCGATGATCCGCTCGTACCCGTCGGGGGTGCCGGGCTCGACGACCACGACGGCCTGCGCGGCCCGGGCGGCCTCGGCGACCAGGGCGGAGCGGTCGGCGGGGGTGAGCTCCTTGAGCACGTACGACACCGTCACGAGATCGGTGCTCTCGATCCGGAGCGCCGAACCGATCCGTGCGCGCCGCCAGTCGACCGCGCCCAGCGACGGGACCTTGGAGGCGAGGGCCAGCTCGCGGCCGAGCGCCAGGGCGGGCTCGGCCCAGTCCAGCACGGTCGTCGCGGGCGGTGCGCCGAAGGCGTCGGCCACCGCCCAGCTCGCCGCGCCCGTGCCCCCGCCGACGTCGGTGTGGGTGGCGGGCGACCAGCCGGGAGCGGCGGCGCACAGGGCGGCCAGCGCGGAGCGGACGGCCTCGAAGGTCGCGGGCATCCGGTAGGCGGCGTAGGCGACGACGTCGGACCGGTCACGGAGCACCGGCGCGTCGGTCGGGGTGGTGCCCCGGTAGCTCGCGATCAGCCGTTCGACGGCCTGCGCGGCCCGGGTGGGCGGCAGCCCGTCCAGCAGCCCGGCGAGCGTGCCGCGGAGGGTCTCGGCGATGGGGGCGGAGGCGTTCACCGGAGAAGTGTAGTGCGCGGCGACAGGGCTCCCGCACCGCCCGGACACGTGGTCCGCGCCCTGCCCGGAGGCATGGCCCGCACCCCGCCCGGGCGGCTAGGGTGTAATACATGGAGACCATCGAAGACCCTTACGATCTCGTGGCGGGTGTGCCCTCCGTCGAGGTGTTCCGGCGGTTGCGCACCGACGCCGGGCTCTCGGACAAGGCCCCCGAGGCCGTCGCCCCCGCCCTGCGCAACACCTGGTACGGCGTGGTCCTGCGGCACCACGGCGAGCCCGTCGGCATGGGCCGGGTCATCGGGGACGGCGGCACCGCCTTCCAGATCGTCGACATCTGCGTGCACCCGGCGCACCAGGGACGCGGTCTCGGCCACCGCGTCATGGCCGCGCTCACCGCGGAACTCGAGCGCCGCGCACCGGCCACCGCCTATGTCTCGCTGATCGCGGACGGTCCCGCGCGCTTCCTCTACGAGAAGTTCGGCTTCGCCGACACCGCCGCGCACGACTCGATCGGCATGTACCGCGTCATGGGCGGGCCTCCCGCGGCCGGCGCCGCCCCCGAGGCGGCCGGCTGACGGCGCCTGCGCCCCGGGGCACCCGGGGCCGCCCCCGCCGCTCCCGGCGTTCAACCGCCCCCGCCGCCGGGCCTGTTGCTACGCTGACGGCCCTCGCCGCACACACACAGTGAGGCAGCACGGCTCTGGGGGGACCATGAGACAGCGCGTGGTGCGCCTCGCCCTGGTGGGCGGGGTGGTCGTGCTCGCGATGCTGCTCCTGCTGTCCATGTGCGGCGGAGGGGGCACGGCCGACGACGGCGACGGCGAGCGCCGGGGCACCGCCGCCCCGCCACCCACGGCCTCCGCCTCCGGCACCCCGGCCCCCGTCAGCGCCCCGGCCGCCTACGACACCTCCCGAGGCTGGGAGGCACAGGGCGTCGTCGGGGACTACGCCGTCGCCGACGGGCTCGGCACCGTCGCGTACCTGGAGGCCGCCGGGGCGGACCGCTACCGGCTGCGCACCCTGGACGCGGCGACCGGCAGGCGCGGCTGGGCGGGCCCCGCCTCGCGGCACGCCGGCGCCCCCTCGGGGCGGCCCCGGCTGCTGGACGTCACCCGGGACGGCGTGGAGTACTTCGCCGTCTGGTCGTTCGGCAGGTCCGGCGGCCCGGGCGGGGCAGCCGGCACGGCCGTCGTCGTCGACCTGTACGCGGCGACCGACGGAGCCCGTCAGCGGGTCGAGGTCCCCTGGCCCGCCCCGCCGACCGTGTCCGCCACCGGGCCCGGCGTGCTGATCACCGACGGCGGCACCCGCAGCGCGGTGGTGGACCCGCTGACCGGCGCGGTGTCCACCGTCGCCCCGAAGGACCTGCGCCCGCCCCGCGGGTGCGCGGGCTGCCGGCGGCTCACCGAGGTCCGCGGAGTCACCGACAAGGGGCTGCTGGTGAGCGGGTCCCCCGGCTTCTGGGTGCGCGACGGCTGGTCGAGCGCCTCCGTCGCCCCGCGCGGCGCGGACGCCGCCTCCGGGGTCCCGGTGTCCGTGACCGACGGCTACGTGCTGGCCCGCTGGCAGCCCGCGCGCAAGGACAGGCAGGCCGCCACCCACGACATCTGGGCGGTGCACGACGCGGCGTCGGGCAAGGCGCTGGTGGCGGTCCGCTGCCACAAGCCGGAGATCGAGCCGGGGGCCTTCCCCGAGGCGGTGCGCTCGCCCGCGGGCGGCCATCTCGTCGCGGGCAGCCTGGCGTTCGACCTGAGCCTCGGCAAGGGCCGCTGCTACGAGCGGGAGGACGGCACCCCGGCGCTCACGCTCACCACCGTGACCGACGAGGGCATGGCGTACGGCTCGTCGGGGACGGTGCCCGGGACGGGCCGGCCGCTCGCGGTGGATCTGGCGCTGGCCGAGCCCGAGCCGCTGCCCGCCCATGTGCGGGTGCCGGACGCGGAGATCTCGGACACCGGGCTGTTCCTCTGGACGGACCCGCAGGACCGGCGGCACCTGCTGGGCCACCCCCGCCGCACCTGACCCGCACCGGCCCGCCGCACCACGGGCCCCCCGGTCCGCACAACGGGCTCACCGGCCCGCCGCACCACGGGCCCCCCGGTCCGCACAACGGGCTCACCGGCCCGCCGCGCCACGGGGCAGCGGCCCCGGCGGGCGGCGGGATCCGCCTCAGATGATCCGCTGCTTGTGCTGCCAGGGCCGGCACAGCCCCACGAAGCAGGCCAGCGCGGCCAGGGCGCACACGAGCTGCACCACCGCCATCGGGACGGCCGTCCGCTCCCCGGCGATGCCCACCAGGGGCGAGGCGACGGCGCCGATGAGGAAGGAGGACGTGCCGAGCAGCGCGGACGCCGACCCGGCCGCGTGCGGGGTCCGCAGCAGCGCCATCGCGTTGGTGTTCGGCATGGCCAGGCCCATCGCCGACATCAGCACGAACAGCCCGGCGGCCACGGGGAACAGACCGACGTCGCCGAAGACCCCGGCCGTCATCAGCAGCAGCGCGGTCGCCGCGAGGGCGATCACCGTCAGGCCGACGCCGAGCGCCTTGTCGAGACTGACCCGGCCGACCAGCACCTTGCCGTTGATCTGGCCGACCACGATCAGCCCGATGGAGTTGACGCCGAAGAGCAGGCTGAACGTCTGGGGCGAGGCGCCGTAGATCTCCTGCACCACGAACGGCGAGGCCGAGATGTACGCGAAGAGCGCGGCGAAGGCGAGCCCGCCCGCCAGCATGTAGCCGGTGAACACCCGGTCGGCGAGCAGCGTCCGCATGGTGTGCAGCGCCTCGCGGACACCGCCCGAGTGGCGCCTGTCGGCCGGCAGGGTCTCGCCGAGCCACTTCACGACGACCAGGGTGAGCAGGATGCCGACGGCCGTCAGCACGACGAAGATGCCGCGCCAGTCGGTGATCCGCAGCACCTGCCCGCCGATCAGCGGGGCGACGACCGGCGCGGCCCCGGATATCAGCATCAGCGTCGAGAAGAAGCGCGCCATCTCCACGCCGTCGTACAGGTCGCGGACCATGGCGCGGGCGATCACGATGCCGGCGGCGCCGGCCAGGCCCTGGAGCAGACGGAAGGCGATGAGCAGTTCGACGCTCGGGGCGAAGGCGCACAGCGCGGTGGCGACGACGTAGACGGCCATGCCCGCGAGGAGCGGCCTGCGCCGCCCCCACCGGTCGCTCATCGGTCCGACGACGAGCTGGCCGAGCGCCATGCCCGCGAGGCACGCGGTGAGCGTGAGCTGCACGGTGGCGGCGGGTGCGCTCAGCGAGTCGGTCACCGCGGGCAGGGCCGGGAGGTACATGTCCATGGAGAGCGGCGGCATGGCGGTGAGACCGCCGAGGACCAGGGTGACCAGCAGTCCGGCCCGGCGCGCGGCCCGCACGGGGCCGGTGGCGGGCGGTGCCTGCGGGAGGGCCGGGGGGTCGACCGGGGAGACGGCCCGAGGGGCGGGTCCTTGCTTGCGCTGGCCGCTTTCCGGCATCGACAGCTCCTGTTCCTGGTTTCAACAACTATGATCTCAGCTCGTCCGCTTGATCGAATCCATCTGGCGTCGTCGCCGCCGTGACGCCGTCACGTGCCGCCGCGACGCCTTCGCCTCTGGGGGCTCTCGCGATGAACGACACCGTGCGACCGAAGACCGCGGCACCCCGGTCCGCGTCCCTGCCGGCGGACCGCCCGGTGCGCTGGGGGGTGCTGGCGACCGGCGGGATGGCGGCCCGGTTCACCGAGGACCTGCTCGCGATGCCGGACGCGGAGGTGGTCGCGGTCGCGGGGCGCAGCGAGGCGTCCGCGAAGACCTTCGCGGACCGTCACGGCATAGGCCGCGCCTACGGCGACTGGGCCGCCCTCGCCGCCGACGAGGACGTCGACGTGGTCTACGTGGCGACCCCGCACTCGGCCCACCGGGCCGCGGCCGGCCTCTGCCTGGAGGCCGGGAAGCCGGTGCTGTGCGAGAAGCCGTTCACCCTGAACGCGGCCGAGGCGGCCGAGCTCGTCGCCCTGGCCCGCTCCGGTGGCACCTTCCTGATGGAGGCCATGTGGATGTACTGCCACCCGGCCGTCCGGAAGATCGCCTCCCTGGTGCGCGACGGCGCGGTCGGCGAGGTCCGCACCGTGCAGGCGGACTTCGGCCTGGCCGGCCCGTTCGACCCGGACCACCGGCTGCGCGACCCCGCGCTCGGCGGCGGCGCGCTGCTCGACCTCGGCGTCTACCCGGTCTCCTTCGCGCAGCTGCTGCTCGGTGAACCCGACCGCGTCCAGGCGGACGCGCTGCTGTCCGAGGAGGGCGTCGACCTCAACACCGGGATGCTGCTGGGCTGGGACGGCGGCGCCACCGCGCTGCTCAGCTGCTCGATCACCGCGGGCACCCCGGTGACCGCTTCGGTGACGGGCACCGAGGGGCGGATCGACGTCCCGGACGGCTTCTTCTTCCCGGAGCGCTTCGTGCTCCACCGCTCGGGCGCGGAGCCGGAGGAGTTCCGTTTCGACGGACGGCGCGACTCCCTGGAGCACGAGGCGGCGGAGGTGATCCGTGCGCTGCGGGCGGGCGAGACCGAGTCGCCGCTGGTGCCGCTGGACGGCACGCTGGCGGTGATGCGGACGCTCGACGCGGTGCGCGAGCGGATCGGCGTCCGCTTCCCGGGCGAGACCGCCGGCGCCTGACCCGTCCCGGTGCGGGGGCGGGCGGGACCCCCGAGAACGACGTGCCGCCGGAGGAGTTCCTGCTGCGCCGGGCGGCGGCCTACCGCGCCTACTGGGAGAACCAGCCGCTGCGGACGCCGCAGCGGCCCACCGGCCCCGACATGCGGCTCCACCGCCGCCTCCACTTCGGCCGCCTCGCGCAGTTCGACGTGCTCGACACCCGGCAGTACCGCTCGGACCAGGCGTACGGCGACAAGGCCCACGTCCCCGGG
>NZ_RDBP01000036.1:1187-26374 GCF_008042045.1 Streptomyces sp. T39 | reverse complement strand
CCGCCCGGGCTCCCCCGCCCCTGACGCCTTCCCGAGCCAGCGGAGCGCGCCCCGCCGGGGGCAGTGAGCGTCCCGGGGCCGCACCGGGCGCGGTGGCGGGGCCGAGAGGGAGCGGCCCACGGCCCGGGCAGTTGGCCACGGTGCCCGGCGCGGCCGGCCGGCTCCGTCCCGGCGCGGCGGGCCGGGACGCCACGAGCCGGTCGGAGAAGAGACGGCATCGGAGCCGCGGACCCCGGCCTCACCGGGCACCCGGACGGGCGCGGCAGCCGGCGGCACGGCCCGGGCCGGTGACCCGCACCGGGCGCGGTGGCGGGCCCGAGAGGGAGCGGCCCCGGCCTGGGTCAGTGACCCGACCCGGAGCCACGGGCCCGAGAGGGAGCGGCCCCCGGCCCGGGCGTCCGGCTGGGCGGCGAGGGCGCCCCAGGGGCGCTGGCGTCCGCCGCTGACGGCGGCGATGCCGCGCTCGTCGTAGCGGGAGGTCGCCAGTGACCACGCCAGGTTCCCGGCCATCACATGGCGCATGCCGTCGACGTAGTGGTCGACGTGCCCCCGCACCTCCGCCGGGACGCGGCGCGCGTGCAGCGCCGCCGGGAGGGACGCGGCGAGCTCGCCGAAGCGGGCGATGCGCTGGTTGGCGAGCGCGGCCGTCAGGTCGACGGCCTCGTCCAGCGAGCAGTCCTTGTGCCCGCGCAGCACCAGCACGCTGTTGTTGACGTCGCCCGCGGCGATCTCCTTGACGAGCGACACGATGTCGTTGACGAAGATCACCACATCGGCCGTGACCTCCCGCATCTCCCGCAGCGGCTCCGTCCCGTGCAGCTCGTCGGGCAGTGCGTAGCCCCCGCACCGCTCGGTGAAGTCCAGGCACGGCTGCACGCCGATGGAGTGGCGCCGCAGTTCCAGGAAGGCCTCCGGAGTGGGCAGGCCGTCCGCGTTGCGGTTGCGGGCCTCCCCCTGGTGCGCGTCCATGTAGGCGAGCCAGTGCGCGCGGAAACGGCGCCGCCAGTGCGGCGCCCTGCCCGCCGTGGAGCGGCGCCAGATGTCGCCGAACGCCCGGACCAGCGGCGGCCCGGAGACCGGCAGGGTGTCGTCGGGCGTCATGATCCGCCCCAGGCTGTCCACCAGGCGTTCTATCGCCCGCGGCCGCATGCCGAGCCCGCCGTCGAACTGGTCGTCGAAGATGAAGAACCACGCGTTGAAATCGGCTGCCAGCTCCAGATCGGCGGCGTTCGCCGTGGGGTAGAAGTACGCCATCAGGCGCTCCAGCCGGAGCGAGTCGTACTCCGCGGTCGCGGCCTCCCCGCCGAGCAGTCCGGTCGTCTGTCCCCACTGGAGCGTGTGCCGCCGGGCCCGTTCCGCATGAGGGTTGAGCAGGGCCGGGAACGGGATCCTGACCGCCGTCGTGCGCCGGGTGGGATCCGCGGGGGTGGGAAAGTGGCCGAAGTCCGTCGCGTTCGCCATACGTGCCCCCTGGTGTCGTGGCGCCCCCGGATGACTCGGGGCACAGGTCCGAGGTGTCTTCGCAGCCTTACGAGGCTAGGGGGAACGGCCCCGATCCGGGAGGCTTCCGCGCCTCGTGGCGGCATCGGATGGCGGCAATCGGTGCACGCTACCGGCGCACGCCCCCCGGGAGGTGCCCCTGTGCCAGGCGTGACGACCGGCCGGGCCGGGGCGGAGTGCGCCGGGCGTACGCCCGTTTCCGATACCAGCTCCGCGCGGGGCGTGCGGCCCGAACGCACAGTCGCGGACACACAACTCCCCGTGGGCGTACGCTTTCGCGCGTACCCGTGTCCCTGCGGTCGAAGGAAGAGAAGTGGCCCCTACGGGAGACCGGCCGGGACGCCCCCGCCGGAAGCTGTTGGAAAGAGACGCGGAACTCAGCGCGGTGGACGCCCTGTTGACCGAGCTCTCGGGATCGGTGGAGGGGTCCGGCGGCCCGGCCGCGGGAGCGCTGCTGGCCTTCGCGGCGCCCGCCGGGCTCGGCAAGACCACGCTCCTGAACGAGGTGCGCCGCAAGGCCGCCGCCCGCGGCTGCACGGTGCTCGCCGCACGCGGCGGCGAGCAGGAGCAGGGGGTCGCCTTCCACGTCGTACGGCAGCTCGTGCAGCCCCTGCTGGCGGCCTCCGACGAGGAGGACCACCGCCGTCTGCTGGGCAGTTGGTACGACATCGTCGCTCCCGCCATGGGCCTGGTGGCGCGCGGCGACGCCGGCACCCCCGACCCGCAGGGCGTCCGCGACGGCCTGGACTGGATCGCCACCCGGTTCGCCGTGCAGCACGCGCCGCTGGTCGTCATCCTCGACGACGTCCACTGGACCGACGCCGAGTCCCTCGCCTGGCTCACGGGCTTCGCCCCGAGGGTCACCGAGCTGCCGATGCTGCTGGTCGTCGCCTACCGGTCCGACGAACTCCCCGCCGACGCCGCCGCCTTCGCCGGCCTCGCCGAGCGCCACGGCTCGCATCCGTTCGACCTCGCGCCCCTGACCCCCGGCGCGGTCGGCAGCCTGGTCCGCGAGGCGCTCGGGGACGAGGCCGACGAGGGCTTCTGCCGCGAGGCGTGGGCCGTCACCGGCGGCAACCCCTTCGAGACGGTCGAGGTCGCGGCGAAGTTCGCCGACCGCGGGCTGAAGCCCCAGGACGTCCACGTCGCCGAACTGCGCGAACTGGCCTCGGCGGTGAAGGGCAGCGGACTCGTCGACCGGCTGGAGCGGCTCGGCACCTCCACGGTGCGCTTCGCCTGGAGCGCCGCCGTCCTCGGCGCCGAGTCGTCGCGGAGTCTGGCCGCGGGCGTCGGCGGCCTGGGCGAAGCCGAATCCGCCGACGCCGTCGCCCGGCTGCGCGAGGCCCGCATCCTCGCCGCCCCGCCGGCCGACGACCCCGACGACGACCGGCTGGAGTTCTTCCACCCGCTGGTGGCCACCGCCGTGTACCGCGCCATACCCGCCGCGTTCCGGGTCGCCATGCACGGCCAGGCGGCGGCGGTCGTCTCGACGGCGGGCCTCGGCGTCACCAGCGTCGCCCGGCATCTGCTGGAGGTGCACCCGGAGAGCGACCCCTGGGTCGTGCGGCAGCTGCGCGAGGCCGCCCGCGACTACCTCAGGTCGGGGGCTCCGGAGGCGGCACGGCGCTGCCTGGCCCGCGCGCTGCGCGAACCTCCCGCCCTGGACGAGCGGGCGGACGTGCTCTTCGAACTGGGCTGCTCCGCCCTGCTCACCGAACCGGCCACCACGGTCAACCACCTGCGTGCCGCCCTGGACGAGCCGGTCCTCGCCCCCGCCCTGCGCGAGATGATCGTCTACCGGCTGGCCCAGGCCCTCGGCCACTCGGACCGGATGGCCGAGGCCGCCGAGACCGTCGCCGAGGCGGCCCGCGAGGCCACCGACGCCAGGACCCGGCTGCACATGCAGGCCGAGCAGTTCATGTGGAACGCCTTCCGTGCCGACGAGCCCGACTCCCCGGCCCGTTCGCGCCGGCTCGCCCGCCTCGCCGAGCACCTCTCCGGACGCAGCCTCGCCGAGCGCTACATCCTGGGCCTGCGGGCCTGGGACGCCATGGTGCGCGGCGAGTCCGCCGAGACGGCCCTCCACTACGCGCGCGAGGCCCTCGGCGACGGCATGAGCTTGACCGACGACCAGTACGGGTTCGAGGTCCCGGTCCTCGTCGCGCTCACGTTCATGTACTGCGACCAGCCGGGGCAGGCCGAGGAACTCTTCAACGCCGGCATCGCCGAGTGCGAACGCAAGGGCTGGCGCGGCGCCCACCTGTCGTTCGGCTTCACGCTCCTCGGCTACATCCGCTACCGCCGGGGCCGTCTCGACGAGGCCGAGACCCTGGTCCGCGCGGGGCTGCGCATCGCGGACCGGGTCGGGCGCAACGTGCCCGCCCAGTACTTCGCGATCGGCATCCTCATCGAGATCCTGCTCGGCCGCGGACGCACCGAGGACGCGCACGACGTCGCCGTCAAGTACGGCTACGGGGACGTGGTGCCCAGCGCCGTGGTCTACCCCGACGCGCAGACGGTCCACAGCGAGCTGCTGCTCGCCCTCGGCCGGCGGCGGGAGGCCGAGTACGAGCTGGCACGGGTCGGCCTGCGACTCGAACCCCGCGGCATGCGCAACCCCGCCTGGTGCCCGTGGCGGCTCCATCTCGCCCGGTCCACCGACAACCCGGAGCACGCCACCGCGCTCGCCGCCGAGGCCCTGGAGATCGCCCGCCGCTTCGGCACCCAGTCGGCGATCGGGCAGGCGCTGCACACCACCGCGTCGATCACCGAGAGCGCCGCCGAGCGTCTGCGGCTGCTGGCGGACGCCGTCGCGCACCTGGAGCGTTCGCCCGCCGGCTTCGACCTCGCGAGCGCCCTGGTGGACCACGGCATCGCCCTGCGCCGCGCGGGCCTGCGCCAGGAGGCCGGCGAGCAGCTCCACCGGGGGCTGGAGGGCGCCGCGCAGTGCGGCGCCGACGCCCTGGCCGCCCGCGCCCGCGAGGAACTCGACGCGGCCGGCCTGTGGCCGCTGCAACTGCGCTCCGACGACACCGGGCTGCTCACCACGCAGGAGCGGCAGGTGGCGGAGTGGGCCGTGGCCGGCCGGTCCGACGACAGCATGGCCGCGGAGCTGGGGGTGCCGCTGTCGGTGGTGACGCGCCTGATGTCCGACATCTACCGCAAGGTCGGCTCGGACCGGGCCGGCCTGGAACGGATGATCCGCCGGCAGGGACCGCCCCCGCCGCGCTGAGGCGGGGTCCCCCCGCATGCCGCGCGGGGGCCGGCGCGGCGGACTGCCCCCGCCGCGCCGAGGCGGGGTGTGCCGTGGGCGGCTGCTGTGCCGGGGCGGCCCCGTCGTTCCTCGGGTGCCCGTCGCTGCCGGGGTGCCCGGCGCCTGCCGGGCACGCTGCACCGCGGGTCCTGTGCTGCACCGCGGGCTTTGTGCTGCCCGGTGGCCGCCCGGACCGGCGCCGGCTCGGCGGCCGGGGCGGACGCGCCGGGCGCGTGACCGGTCCCTGCCTGACGGTCCCGCGCCCAGCGCCTCCAGGGGGAGGTGCCCTTCAGTACGGACGCGGCGGCCGAACCGTTCAGTCCGTCCGGCCCCCGTTTCAGCGCTCCCGGCGCGACACCGCGACCGAGGCCAGCGCCACCCCCGCGGCGACGGAGAACACCGCAGGCCACGCGCCGACCTTCTTCGCCAGCGGGTGCGAACCGGCGAACGCGGCGATGTACGCGGCGCTCAGCCCGGCAGCCGCCTTCGGCCCCGCGTCCCGGTGCCACTGACGCGCCGCGACGGCGCCGGCCGCGGCGAGCGCCACGCCCCCGAGGGGCCGCTTCCCGGTGAAGCGGGCGACCGCGTACCCGCCCACGAGACCGCCTGCCGCCACCGCTGCCGCGGGAACCCTGGCCATGATGCCGCCACCTTTCGTCGCCGTCCTGGTCGCCCTGCTGGTCGTCCATGCCTTCCGGCTCTGCCGCCGAGCCTAGGACCCGCCGCGGGGCGCCCGTCGCGGGGGCCGGGAGTGCCGGGCGGCTGCCCGCCCGAGGGCCCGGACCCCCGGGCACCGCCCGCGCGCCTCAGCGCAGGAGCTGGCCGCGCACCGCCCCGTCCGGGAACTTCTCGGTGTGGATGTTGGAGTAGAACTCCCACGGCTGCTTGCGGATCTCGTCCAGCACCCCCTTGTGCTGGTGCTCCAGCCGGCCCGACACGGCGAACACCCCCTCCGGCACCGGCTTGTCGAGCAGCCCGAGCACGACGTCGCCGTTCGTCCCGAAACCGCCCCGGTGGATGTGCGCCGCCTGCGGGGGCTGGATGTTCACCCAGGCCAGCGAGAAGTCCACGGACCGCCCGGACGGATGCAGGAACGTCACCGCGAAGCCGTCGTCGTCACCCACCTTGGCGGGATCCGTCACCGGCACCTCCTGGACGCCGTTGGACAGGGCCCGCAGCTTCCCGCCCTTGATGATGTGCAGCGGGTTGATGTTCCGCTTCAGCCGCTTCAGCTGCCCGCGCACCGCCCCACCGGGGAACTCCGCGCTGTGCAGGTTCAGATAGAAGCCGGACGGGTGCGCCCGGAGACGGTCCGCCAGCTTCGCGTCCTTGATCACGCCGTGCCCGGCGGCCGAATGGACGGAGCCCGGCATCTCCGTGCCGAAGAGCGGCACCCGCACCTCGCCGTTCTGCCCGGCCGCGCCCTGGTGGATGTGGCCCTGGCTCGGCACGAAGCCCTGCCACTGCATCGCGAAGACGATCCGGTCGCCCTTGATCTTCACCAGCGCGACGGCCTCCCCGTCCGGGTCGTTCACGGCGGGGCCGCCCTTCTCGGGGACCTCGTGCGCGCCGGTCATGACGACGGCGAAGGTCACCGCTCGGCCCTTGCCCTTGGTGGTGAACGCCGCCGCCTCGGCCCGGTCGGGACTTCGGCCCCCTCCGTGGCCGTCGTGCGCTGACGCGGGGGCGGCGGCCCCTGCCGCCGCTGCCAGCACCATCAGCGCCGCGGGCACGGAGGCATGGCGGAATCGGAACGTGTGCATGGGGAGGTCCTCCCGTCGGGGCCGGCCCTCGTCCCCTGGCCGTGTCATGGAGCGGCGCGGCCGGCCGTCGGTCGGGGTCCAGTACGGGTCGTGCCCGACCGTCGTTCAACGCGGACGTCCGGCGAACGGGCGTGAACGCCCCGGCGGTGCGCCGCGTATCACCGGCCGTACGCAACCGGCCACACCCCACCGCGAACGAGGAGTCCAGCATGCGCGGCACCCCCCACCCGGCCCGGACCAGGTCCCTTCTCGCGGCCCCGCTGGTCGCCCTCGCGCTGCTCGGCGCGACCGGGTGCGAGGACTCGGGACAGGGCTCGGGCTACGGCGCCGGGGCGGCGTCCCCGTCGGCGGCGCAGCAGCGGGACGCCGCCGCGGGCGAGAAGGCCCCCGCGCCCGACGCCGGCGCCCCCGCGTCCTCCGAGGCCCCCGACGCCGACGCCGACGCCGGCTCGGACGCCGCCCCGGACGAGGGCACGGCACCCGCCTCCGTGACCACCGCGGAGTCCGACCTCGGCACGATCCTGACCGACAGCAACGGCCGCACGCTCTACGCCTTCACCAAGGACAAGCCCGGCACGACCACCTGCGACGCCGACTGCATCGCCGTCTGGCCCGCGTTCACCTCGGCCGCCGAGCTCACCGCCACCGGCACCGCCGACCCCGCCCTGCTCGGGGAGACCCGGCTCGGCGAGGGCGCGGAACAGGCCGTCTACGGCGACTGGCCGCTCTACTACTACGTCGGTGACGTCCTCCCCGGGGACGTCAACGGCCAGGGCCTGGACGGCGAGTGGTTCGCCGTCGCCGCCGACGGCACCCTCGTCAAGGACGGCGTCGAGACCGTCGCCTGACCCCCGCGGACGGCGTTGTCGTACCCGTCCGGCACCCTGAACCCATGCTCATCGAGGGACACGACCCCGAGTCCGACGACCCGCTCGTGGCGGGCGAGGACCTGCTCGCGCTGCCCGGCTTCTGGCTCTGCCACCTGGGCTTCCTCGGCCCGTCCGGCACGCGCCCCGAGACCTTCGGCACCGACGCGGCCGACGCCGACGCGGCATTCGAGACGGTCATGGACGAGGAACGCTGGCCCGTCCTCCGCATCCCGTTCGGCGGCGGTCACACGGCGGTGGTGCTCTACCGCAACTTCGAGGACGACGCGGGCGTGGAGTTCTTCGTCACCCACCCGGAGTGGGGCGGCCGCCGGGGCCACCTCGCCACGATCGACGGCCACCAGGCCGGCCCCGGACTCGCCTGGCGCGAGCTCCACCACATCGCCCGCACCCCGGACCCTTCGGCCCCAGGCGTCCAGGACCCGCACACCCGGCTGCTGCTCCTGCTGCCCGCCCTGGGCGACGCCGACCTCCCCGGCGACGCCGGCGCCGAGGTCGCCGCGGCTCTGACCGCGATCGGCGCTCCGTCGGACGAGGCCCCGGCCCTGGCGTCCGCCCTGCTCGCGCACCACCCGTTCTGGTCGCCGGCCGCATGGACCTTCCCGTCCGCCTCCCCGCTCAGCGGCGCCGGCGACCCGTACGAGGGCGTCCTGTGCTGCGACGGCCCCCTCAGCCCCCGCAACGGCCTGCGCATCGCCCAGGGCATCAGTCGTGCCCAGCACGAGCGGCTGGCCATGGCGATGGGGACGTGGCCGTCATCGGGCTGAGGTGCTCATCCGCCATCGGCGTGCACGACCGCATCAAGACCTGGGGGCAGGACCACCCTCATGACTACCGCTGAGCGTGTTCAGGAACGCCGACCACACCGCTCCGGAGAAGGCGAGCCGGGCCCGGCCTGGAAGCTTGCTGTCCCGCACGGCCGTCGCGCCGCCGGGTAGCCGGGCCGCCTCCACGCATTCGGTCCCGCTGCCGCCGCTGTACGAGGACGTGAACCAGTGGAGGTCGTCGCGTTCCATCACAACTCCTTGCGAGCCCGGTGCAACAGCGCGACCGACGCGGGGATGTCCAACGCCTGTGCGCGCAGGTAGTCGAACGCCAACCTATAGCGTTCGAGTTCCTCCGGCTTCTCCATGAACAGGCCGCCGCCGATGATGTCCACGTACACGACGTCGAGTTCGGGTGATGGGCCGCCGAGCACGACGAAGCTGCCCACCGCCGCTGCGTGGGCGCCACCGGCGAAGGGCAGTACCTGAACGGTCAGGTTCGGGGAGGCCATCAGGGACAGAAGGTGGTCGAGCTGCTCGCGCATCGCCGACGGCCCACCGACCACACGCCGGATCACCGCCTCGTCGATCACCGCCCAGATGTGCGGGGGAGCCTCCCGGTTCAGCAACTCCTGCCGCTTCATGCGGATGTCGACCATGTGTGTGATCTCGGCCTCGCTGCAGCGCATCTCCGAAGCGCGGTGCACAGCCTCGGCGTACGCCCGCGTCTGGAGCAGTCCGGGGACGTACATGCAGGCGTAGTGGTCCTCGCGGACCACCTCGTCCTCCAGGGTGAGCATGAGATTCATCGACTCGGGGATCGGATCGGCAAGTGAGTGCCACCACCCCTGGATCCTCGCCCCTTTGGCGAGTTCGACGAGCGCTTCCCGCTCGGCGTCGGTGGCCTCGTACTCCCGGCAAAGAGCCTCAACGGCAGGCCACTTGACCGCGCCCTCCTTGCGCTCGTACCGGCTGAGCGTGGCCTTCGAGATGCCGACCCGAGCTCCGGCCTCTTCGAGGGTGAGGCCCCTGCGCTCCCGCAGGCGTCTGAGGTCTGCCCCCAGCTGACGCCTGCGCGTCGTCGGTCCCAGAGCCATGGTGAACACCCTCCTACGTGTATCCGTGAGAGCTTGCCCGGCCGGCGATGGCCACGACAAGCCGGTGTGCGCCGGGGGCGTGCGGAGCGGGCCGTGCTCCCGCCCCAGCTCTATGAGAGTTCCATTCTGAGAGTTTCACTGTCACGCTATGTGGCGAGGCGACTACCTGGGTCGCGTCGACTGTGGCTTTGGAAGGACACGTGATGATCGGTGATTGCCGCGTTGCAGTGGCCCGTAGAACGTGGGAACTGCCGTTCCTGGCTGAGGCGCGAGAACTGGCGGGTCTCAGGCGACTCCTGCGCATGCACCTCGGTTTGTGGGGCATCCCCCACCTTGCAGAGCCGGCCCAGACCTGCGTCACGGAACTCGTCTCCAACGTGATCCGCCATGTCGGCGAGCTGACCCCGACGACGCTCACCGTCTCGATGAACGGCACCTTCCTGCGCCTCGAAGTCCAGGACCCCGACACCCGTGCCCTCCCCACCCTGCTCGCGGCCGGCCCCGACGCCGAGGGCGGCCGGGGCATGGCCCTCGTCGACGCCGCGGCGGACCGCTGGGGCGTGATCCTCCGCGCGGACTCCAAGGTCACCTGGTGCGAACTGGCCACCGGCCTGACGGCCGCCGACGGCCACGTCGGCCACCCCGGAGTCACCCGCGCCGAGGCCCTGCTCGGTCTCTACGGCTCCGTCCGCCACCCCGCGGGCACCCCGCGCACGCGGCTGACCGTCGCCACGGCCCAGGAGTCGGTGATCGCCGTCATCACCGACCTCCTCCTCTGGCTCCGCGCCCACGGCTGCGATGTGGACGAGGCGCTTGACCGGGCGCAGGGGCACCTTGACGTGGTGACGTAGGCCTCTCTAGCCGTCGAGGTGGCTAACTTGCCGCGATCGTCGAGTACGTCCACACATCCGCAGGCATCTGGTGCTGAAGTTCCCAGGTGATGCCCATGGGCTTGCTGCCCTTGTGCTCGACATAGTCGGCGGGGCCTAGAAGCATCCAGGGCTGTGGGCCGCCGATGTCGGTCTTCTTGTAGCGGCGCACGAACAGAAGAATGTGGGTGCCGAGCTCCCCATGGGTTCGGTAGCGCACGCCAGTGGGGGAGGTCTCCGAGGTCTGGTTCTGGGACTCCCAGTGGAATCGGCGGTCGCTCAGCGCGTAGTCGTGATAGCGGGTCTGCGGGGAGAAATCCTTCTCGTCCTTCTCCAGGGTGATCAGCAGGGCGTCGGCTCCGATGTTCTCGCACCACTTCACCCCCTCGCGGAAGTGGCCCGGCATGAACCCACCGATGAACGACTGGCCCAATGCGGGCAGGATCTCCTCACGGCTGTAAGTGGCATGGATGGTCAGCGGTAGGTTGGCCAGTTCGCCCAGGAGGGGAACCGGAACGTGGTCAGTGTGGTCGAGGTTGTAGGCGAGAACCTGGCGCAACTCGTCCCGGAAGGCAGGCTGCCGCCGCAATGCGTCCAACCCCTCCTGGTAGCCCGCGAAGCCACCGAGGGGCCAAAGGGAGAAAAACAGCATGCGGGCGTACGCCTGCCCGCGGGCATCCAGCTCCGTGTACGCGGGCGCGTCGTCTGACAGCAGCAGGGAGTATGCGGCGACACGGTGCGGGTCGTCCACGTGGAGGAAGGCCGAGGCCCGCTTGAGTAGCATTGCCTCCCCCTCGGGTGCAGTAGCGGGCAGGAGCTCAGCTCTGCGCAGCAGACCTGTCCAGGTCCCGGTACCGCGGTAGAGCTCCTTGAGCTCGCGTCCACTCTCGCGGAGGTAGGCAGAGAGTCGAGGTTCGGCGTATTGCCGCACTTCCCGGGCTAGCTGCGTGACGTTCACGCCGATCTGGCTGCGGATGTTGCTGAGGATCAGCTCCTTGGCCTTGCGCTCAAGGATGATCTGGCAGCCGGAGGGAAGCTGCGGGAAGTCGTGCTCGATGTGGTCCAACAGCCGATTGCGCGTGAGGTTGGTGAGGGCCCGGAACTGCTCCTCGAACCGGAACTCCGCGCGGTGCTGGCCGATGAAGTCCAGCACGGTGAGAACGGCCTTGTCCTCGCTGCGCCGCAGCCCGCGTCCGAGTTGCTGGAGGAACACCGTGGCGCTGGACGTCGGGCGCAACAGGAGCAGCGTGTCGACGTCGGGCACGTCCAGGCCCTCGTTGAAGAGGTCCACCGAGAAGATCACCTGGAGTTCACCGGACCGGAGGTCGTCCAGCGCGGCCTTGCGGCGGTCTCGCGGTGTCTCGCCCGACAACGCCACGGCTGCGAAGCCGGCTGCCCTGAAGAATTCGGCCATGAAATCGGCATGGGCCACGGACACGCAGAAACCGAGCGCCCGCATGGAGTCCGGATCCGCCACTTTGTCTTGGACAGCCCGCACTACGAGGCGGGCACGTGCCTTGTTGCCGGTGAACACCTCACTCAAAGCGGCCGAGTCGTAGGCTCCGCGCCGCCAGGCCACAGCGCTCATATCCGTAGAGTCGGATACTCCGAAGTAGTGGAACGGACTGAGGAGCTCGTTCTCCAGCGCCTCCCAGAGCCGCATCTCCGCCGCGATGCGCCCATCGAAGAACTCGTCCTGGACGTTACGGCCGTCCATGCGCTCAGGAGTGGCTGTCAGACCGAGGAGTTCCACGGGCGTGAAATGGTCGATGATCCGCCGGTACGTCGGGGAGACGCCATGGTGGAACTCATCGATCACGATCACATCGAAGTGGTCCGGTGCAAGCTGCTCCAGGGCGCGGGCGTTGAGGGACTGCACGCTGGCGAAAACATGGTTCCACTCCGTGGGTGCCAGGCCGCTGTGGAATTCTTGGCCGAAATTGGCGTCGATCAGGACATCCTGATACGTCCGCAGTGATTGGCGCAGGATCTCCTGGCGGTGGGCGACGAAGAGCAGTCGGAGTTTCCTCCCGTGCTGTCGGACGAGCCGTTTGTAGTCGAGCGCCGCCATCACCGTCTTACCCGTGCCCGTGGCGGCGACCAGAAGGTTCCTGTGCAGGCCGTGGACCGTGCGCTCGACCTCCAGCCGTTCCAGCATGTCCCGCTGATACGGGTGGGGCCGCACCTCTAGACCGGAGAGGGTGATGGGGCGGCTGCCGTCCGACCGGGCTCCAGGACCCTGACCGGCCTGCCGCAGGGCGTCGTCCAGCCGGGCCCTGTCCCGTTCGGGGTCGTAGGACTCGAACGCCGACTCGCTCCAGTACGAGTCGAAGGTGGCCTCGAACTTGCGCAGAACATTCGGCGTGGCGATGGACGACAGGCGCACATTCCATTCGAGGCCGTCGAGGAGCGCGGCCTTCGACAGATTGGAGCTGCCGACATAGGCGGTGTCGTAGCCGCTGTTGCGTCGGAACAGCCATGCCTTCGCATGCAACCGGGTGGAGCGCAGCTCGTAGTTGACCTTCACCTCGGCGTCGTACTTCTGCACGAGCCTGTCCAGCGCCCTGCGCTCAGTGGCTCCGATGTAGGTCGTCGTGATGACCCTCATGGGCACACCCCGGGCCTGGGCCGCCTCCAGCGACTGCTCTATCACCCGCAGGCCGTGCCATTTGACGAACGCGCAGAGCAGGTCCACCCGATCGGCAGTTGCCAGCTCTGCCCGCAATTCGAATCCGAAGCTCGGGTCCCCGGGCGAGTTGGTGATGAGAGACGCGTCGGACAGGGGCGTCGCGGGCCGCAGCGCGTAGACGCCTTCGGCCTGCTTCTCCGCGATGGCGAGAAGCTGCCGCGGCCCTTCGGCGACCAGGTCCACCCACTCGCGAGCACCGTCGAGGGAGCTCATGGACTCCAGGATGTGATTGGCCGCGTGCACCCGCTCTTCCACAGGCAGGCGTTCCAGGACGCGCCGAGTCGTTTCTGCCACATGGCGGGCCATGACATGCGGACCCGACTCTGCCCCCACCTCGCCGTCGACGGCACGCCAACGCTCTCCGTCGAGTTGCTGGAGCTGCTTCTCCACCCGGAGCGTGACCAACTGCTCGTACAGACCGGTCACCGGCTCATCGGCATCCATGGGACCTGGCATTGCGTTCCCTCCCCGTTGCGTCCCGCCAGTGATATCAGGCGTCACGGACAGGGCAGTAGGGATTCCGTTACGCGGTGGCGGGCGGTAGCAACACTGCTGCTACCGCGCCCGCCACCGGCCAACGACTCACCCCCCGTGACACCCCCGGTACGGCCTCCCCGACCCGCACCAGCAGCCCGCCGACCTCGCCGGAGGCCAGGGCAGGGCGCGGCCGCGGGCGGCGAGGGTGGTGGCGTACTGGGGGAGCATCACGCCGAGGCCGGCGTCGCGGGCGGCGCGCTCCGCGCCCTTGGCCACGGAGACGAAGAAGGGGTTGGCCATGTCGAGCACGAGCATCGCCAGCATCCGGCTGCTGCCCGCCCTGAGCTGGCGGGCCGACTCGCTGCGGACGAACCCGGTCTGCTCGATGATCCGCTGGACCCGGATCCGGGTGCCCTCCGCCACCTTCTCCGGCCGGTTGAGCACATTGGACACGGTGCCGACCGAGACGTCGGCGAGCCGGGCCACTTCCTTGATGCTCACCGTCTGCGCCACGCGTCCTGCCACTTCTCGTCGGTCCGACCGGGCGGACCATCATATGCCCGCGCGCCCCGCCGCCGAGGGGCGGCGGGGCGCCGGCATCGAGGGGTGGCGGCGTCCGCTTCAGGCCCCCCGGGCCGGGCCGCCCGGAGTGCCGGACGGAGAGGTGCTGCCACCCGTGGCGCCCGGTGCACCTGCGGACGGGGCGGCCGCGCCGGAGAGCACCTGGGCCTTGGCGCGCTCGAACTCGTCCTGGGTGATGTCGCCCTTCTCCTTCAGCGCGGCGAGCCGGTGCAGTTCGTCGACCGTTCCGCCGCCCTCGGTGCCCGCGGCCTTGCGCACGTACTGGCGGAACGCCGCGTCCTGTTCCTTGAGCTGCTCCACGTCCCGCTCGCCCATGCTCCGGCCCCGGGCGATCAGGTAGACGAAGACGCCGAGATAGGGCAGGACGAGCACGAAGACCAGCCAGCCGGCCTTGGCCCAGCCGCCCATGGAGCGGTCCCGGAAGAGATCGGTGCACACCTTGAACAGGAGGAAGAACCACATGACCCACAGGAAGAACCACAGCATCGAGAGGAAGACGTTCAGGAGCGGGTAGTCGTCCATGGCACTCGGCTCCGATCAGGTGAAGGGGTCCTTACTTGATACCCCCGCGACCCGGAGCCCGCATTCCGGGGCCGTGGCCCGACGCGGCGCCCCCGCCGCCCCGCCGGGCGGGCCCGGGCGGCGGCCCGGGCCCGGGCAATCAGGCGGACTGGGCCTCCGCGGCCGTCCGGTACAGGCGGCGCAGCCGCACCACCCCCAGGTCGTGCTGGTAGAGGTTCTCCCGCTGGTCCGCGTCGGCCGGCATGGCCTCCAGCATCACGCGGTCCTGCTCCAGCACGTCCCAGTGGCGCTCCTCGATCAGCGTCCGGTAGAGGAAGCGCCACGCGTCCCGCTGCCAGCCCTGGACCCGGCGGTAGCGCCAGAAGAAGACCCCGGTGCGTCCCGCGTCGACCGGGCAGGCCATGCCCACGATGCCGAACGGTCCGCCGGGGCCCGCCGACGGCGGGTACGGGATGGAGAGGTCGACCCAGTCGGCGCCGGTGCGGCACAGCTCGACCCAGTCGAAGTTGACGCCCCGCTGGTCGGTCTTCTCGAAGAAGTAGCCGCGGTCGGTCTCCCGGATGCGGAACTTCGCCGTCGTGTCACCGTCGAACATCGTGTGCGAGTCGTGGTGCAGGAACGCGCCGTGCATCGGGTCGAGCAGGTTCTCCATGGCGAAGCGCCACGGCACGTTCCACTCCGCGTAGCACAGGAAGGCGTCCACCTCGGGGTCGGTCAGCGGGTCCGGCAGGGCCAGCTCGGCGGGCTCCGGGTGCTCCTCGTCGCCGAACCAGGCGAGGATCGCGCCGGACACCTCGCGCACCGGCAGCGAGGTGACCAGCTTCTTCCCCTCCAGGTTGCAGCCGGGCAGGCCCGGCACGGAGGAGACCGTGCCGTCCGTCCCGACCTCGACACCGTGGTACCAGCAGGCCACCCGGTCACCGAGGTGCTTGCCGAGCGACAGCGGTGCGCCGCGGTGCGGACAGCGGTCGGCGAGCATCGCCAGGGTGCCGTCGGACCGGCGGAAGAGCAGCCACTGCTCCCCGAGCGCGGTCACCTTGCGCATGCCGCCGGGCGCGACGAACCGGGAGGGGACGACTGCGTGCCACTGGTTGCGCAGGCCGTGGGCGTAGATGTGGTCCGCGGTGGCGGACGTCGACAGCGTCATGGTCAGGCTCCCAGTCGGTTCATCTCGGCGCGGAAGGACTCCTCGGTCCAGGGGGCGCCGTCGGCGGCGTGGACCTGGCGGGCGTTGAGGCCGCGCACCACATCGGCCAGCTCGTGGCCCTCGTGGGTGAAGACCTCCTCCAGGGTGGCGGCGAGCTTGTACTCGTACGGCGTCGGCTCGTGCGTACGGGACTGGTGGACGTCCAGGTACGGCCAGGCGCCGTTCACGGGGTCGGTCACGATGTCTCCTGACGGTGCGGGGAACGCGGGGAACGCGGAGGGACGGAAGGGGTCACAGGTCGAGCACGAGCCGGCCGGAGGCGCACCGCGAGACGCAGATCATCATGCTGGCGCCGGCCGCGTGCTCGGCCTCGCTCAGCAGGAAGTCGCGGTGGTCGGGGGTGCCGTCGAGCACCCTGGTCTCGCAGGAACCGCAGATCCCGTCGCGGCAGGAGCTGTTCACGCTCAGCCCGGCCGACTCGGCGGCCTCCAGGATCGAGGTGTCCGGGCCGACGGCGAAGGTCACGCCCGAGGTACGGCACTCGACCTCGAAGGCCGCGTCGTCGCCGGTGCGTTCGACGACGGGCGCGGCGAACCGTTCCAGCCGCAGCGCACCGGCCGGGCAGCGCTCCTCGACGGCGGCCAGCAGCGGCTCCGGGCCGCAGGAGTAGACCAGCGTGCCGTCCGGCAGGTCCGCGAGCGCCGCGTCCAGGTCGATGTGACCGAGCTCGTCCTGCGGGACGAGCGCGATCTCGCCGCCGAGCGCGGCGAGTTCGCCGGTGAACGCCATCGAGGCACGGCTGCGGCCGCCGTAGACCAGCCGCCACGCCACGCCCCGGCGGGCCGCCTCGCGGGCCATCGCCAGCAGCGGGGTGATCCCGATGCCGCCGGCGACGAGGACGTAGCCCGCGGCGTCCTCCAGCGCGAAGTGGTTGCGCGGTGCGGACACGGTGACGAGCTGCCCGGGGCGAAGCGTGGTGTGCACGTAGCGCGAGCCGCCGCGCGAGGAGGGCTCGTTGAGGACGCCGACCCGGTACACGTCCGGGTCCTGGGGGTCGCCGCACAGGCTGTACTGGCGTATCTGGCCGCCGACATGGACGTCGAGGTGCGCGCCGGGCGTCCAGGCGGGCAGCGGCTTGCCCTCGGGGTGGGCGAATTCGACGGACAGGACGCCCTCGGCCTCCCACGTCATACGGCGGACGATCAGCTTCAGCGGGTTGTCGCTCATTGGCCTGGTGCCTCCTTACCGGCAGTCGGGCAGTACGGGGGTGGTGCCGGGCCTACCGGCCCGGGATCCTCACGGGCGGGGTGAAGGGGTTCTTCATCGGTCCGAGCGCCGCCAGGTCGACCTCCACGAGGACCGGCCCGTCGGTCGCGACGGCCTCGGCGATGACGGGAGCCGCGTGGTCCTCGGCGGCGATCCGCAGGTAGGGCAGCGAACAGGCCCGGGCGAGCAGTTCGAAGTCGGGGGTGACCAGGTCGACCCCGGAACGCCGTTCCGCGTAGCGGTCCTGCATGTTGCGGAGCACCCCGTAGCCGCCGTCGTTGAAGACGATCAGGGTCAGCCGGGGCCGCTCCTGGGCGAGGGTGAGCAGTTCGCCGAGGTGGACGGCGAGCCCTCCGTCGCCGGCCATCACCACGGTCGGCGTGCCGGGGCGTGCCAGCGCGGCGCCGATGCCCATCCCGAGGCCCTGGCCGATGCCGCCGCCGCGCGGGAACACGTTGTCGCGGGGGTCGTGCATCGGCAGCAGGCGGTTGCCCCAGCTGCTGGAGGGGATGGTGACGTCCCGGGCGACGACCGCCTCGCGGGGCAGGGCGTCGCGGATCGCCGTCAGGATCGCGGCCTGCGGGCCGATCCCGTCGTACAGCGCCGCCCGCACGTCGTCCCGTACGGCGCCGATCCGGCGCGTCCACTCGGCGTCGGCGGTCCGGGCGTGCGGCAGCAGCGCGGCGAGGGCAGCCGCCGCGTCCCCGTGCAGCGCGTGGGCGGCCGGGTACACCCGGCCGAGGGCGGCGGGGTCGGCGTCGATCTGGATGTGGGCCGCGGGGAGTTCCAGCGTGTAGTCGGCCGTCTCGTTGGACCGGAAGTGGGTGCCGACCGTGAGCAGCACGTCCGCGTCGGCGAGCAGTGCGCGCGCCGCGGGGGCGGTGGCGAAGTTGCCGACGACCTGCGGATGGTCCTCGGGCACCGCCCCGCGCCCGGAGTTGGAGGTGAGCAGTCCCGCGCCGGTCGCCTCCAGGAGCGCGGTGAGCTCGCCGCGTGCGGTGCGGGCGCCGCCGCCGGCCCAGATCAGCGGGCGCCGGGCCGAGGCCAGCAGGGCGCCGGCGGCCGCCGTGTCGCCGTCGCCGGGGACGGGGAGCACCTGCGGGGCGGGTGCCGCGGGGGTGTCCGTCTGCTCCGCGTACTGGAGGTCGATCGGCCACTCCACGCTGGCCGGACCGCCCGGCACGGCCAGCGCGGCGTGCGCCGCCTCGCGCAGGATCCGGCCGGCCGACCGCGCGTCCGGCACCCCGGCCGCGTACGCCGAGACGGCCTTCAGCATGCCCAGCTGGTCCTTGGTCTCGTGGATGAAGCCGCGTCCGCTGCCCAGGTATCCGCTCTCGATCTGGCCGGTGACGTGCAGCACCGGGCTGCCCGCGCTGAGCGCCTCGATCAGCGAACCGGCCGCGTTGCCCGCGCCGGTGCCGGTGGAGGTCAGCGCGCAGCCGATCGAGCCGCGGGCCCGGCCCCAGGCGTCGGCGGCGTTCACCGCGGACGCCTCGTGCCGCACGGGCACGAAGCGCAGCTCGCGGTCGACCGCCTCCACCAGCGGCAGGTTGTGCACGCTGACGATGCCGAAGACGGTGTCGATGCCGAGTTCGCGCAGGACGGCGACGAGGAGATCGCCTCCGTTGTCGTGACGCATGGTGTCTCCTCAGAGGATGGAGCGGCTCACGCCGCCGCAGACGTCGATGCTGGTACCGGTGATGTACGAGGCGCGGGGCGACAGCAGCGCCACGACCGCGTACGCCACCTCCTCGGCCCGCCCCAGCCGGCCGAGGGCGACGCCCCGGTCGGCGGCGAGCTCCGCCTGCCACTCCTCGTAGCCCAGCGGGCCGCCGGCGGCGGCGTGGCGGCGGGTCCACTGGCCGGTGTCGACGAGTCCCAGGCACACCGAGTTGACCCGGATGCCCTCGCCGGCCAGCTCCGTGGAGAGGGACTTGGAGAGGTTGAGGATGCCGGCGCGGGCGGCGCTCGTGGTGATCAGCCGGGTCTCCGGCTGTTTGGCGAGCACCGCGTTGATGTTGACGACGCTCGCCGCGTCGGAGGCGGCGAGATACGGGCGGGCGGCGTGCAGCGGATGGAGCACACCGGCGAACTTCAGCTCCAGCTCGTCGCGCCAGTCCTCGGCCGTGGAGTCGTCGAGCCCCTTCATCCGGGACTGCCCGGCGTTGTTGACGAGTCCGTCGATCCCGCCGAACTCCTCGGCGGCGCGGGCGGCGAAGCCGCGCACCGCGCCGGCGTCGCGCACGTCGCACACGGCGGTCAGCAGCCGGCCGGGCCCGGCGCCGAGGCCGGCGGCCGCCTTCGCCAGCCGTTCGGCGTCGCGCCCGCAGGTGGCGACGCGGGCGCCCTCGTCGAGCAGGGCGCGGACCGTGGCCAGGCCGACGCCCGAGCTGCCGCCGGTGACCACGATCGTGCGGCCGGCGAGTCCCAGATCCATGATGGGTGCTCCTGCGCTTCAGTTCATGGTGAAGCCGCCGTTGACGGCGATCACCTGTCCGGTCAGATAGCGGGACTCCTCGCCGAGCAGGAAGGAGACGATCCCGATGAGGTCGTCGGGCCGCTGCGCGCGGGAGACGGCCCGGTTCATGCGGTAGAGGTCGTGCCGCTCGGCGGGCACGGTCTCGGTGGCCTCGCACTCGGTGAGGCCGGGGGCGACCGCGTTGACGGTGACGCCCCGGTCGCCCAGTTCGCGGGCCATCGCCCGGGTGAGCGCGATGACCGCGCCCTTGGACGCGATGTAGTGGGCGAGGCGCGGGGAGCCGTAGAGGGCGGCGTCCGAGGCGATGTTGACGATCCGGCCGGGGGAGCCCAGATACGGGTGGAGCGCCTTCGCCACCAGCCAGGGGCCGCGGGCGTTGACCGTCATCAGCCGGTCCCACGCCTCGACGTCGATGTCCTGGAACTCCTTGCCGCCCACGCCGTTGGCGAGCGCCGCGTTGTTGACGAGCCCGTACAGCCCTCCCGCCCCGGCGACCGCGGCGGCCAGGGACTCCACCGAGGCGGGGTCGGCCACGTCGCAGTGCACGAAGCGGGCGTCCGCCCCCTCGGCGCGGAGCTCCGCGGCCGCCCGCTCCCCGCGCTCCGGGTCGAGCTCGGCGAGAACGACCCGGAAGCCGTCCGCGCCGGCCCGGCGGGCCATGGCCAGTCCCAGGCCACGGCCCGCCCCGGTGACGACGACGGTGCGCACGCCGCCCTCGGCTATGTCAGTCACGGGTGACGCCGTGCATCGGCGAGTACTCGGGGTAGGACGGCACCTGCGGCTTCCGGGTGCCGATGACGACGCAGAACAGGGCGTCGGTGTCGCCCTCGTTCTTCAGGGAGCGGGTCACACCGGCCGGGACGACGATCATGTCGCGGTAGCCCAGGGTGCGGTACTCGGCCTCGTCGGGTCCGCGGTGGATGCCGACCCTGACCTCGCCCTCCAGGACGAAGAACGCCTCCTCGACGTCGTGGTGGGTGTGGGCCGGGCCCTCGGCGCCGGGCGGCAGCAGCATGTTGGAGAAGGTGAAGCCGCCGGACGGGATGATGCGGTTGTCGTTCTCGTGGTTGCCGGTCGCGCCGGAGCCGACGTAGCGGATCTGGCCGCGGCGGTACTGCGGGCCGGCCTTCTCCTGGAAGGAGAGGGTGCCGAAGTCCGCGACCCGGGAGTCCTTCGTCGCGATGAGCGAGTCGGTGTACGCGGAGAGGTCGCCGCCGTTGTCGTACTCGGTGGTGGTCAGAGGCATGAGGACAGCTCCTGTTCGGTGGGGGCCGCGGTGTCGGGGACACCGGCGGTGATCCGCAGATGGGCGAGCACCCAGGCGTTGAAGCGCCCCGGCTGCTCCTGGTTGGCCAGGTGACCGGCGTCCTTGACGATCACGTAGGCGGACTTGTGGACGGCGCCCGCGAGCACCTGGCTCGCCTCGACGCCGGTGACCGTGTCCTGTTCGCCGCACAGCACGAGCAGGGGCGCGGTCACGGAGGGAAGCTCGGCGCGCAGGTCCGCGCGGGCCATGGACTCGGCGGCGTACGCGTAGCCGGGCAGCCGGACGGCGGCCGCCATGGTGTCGACGACCCGGCGCACCAGGTCCCCGGGCGCGCCCGGCGACACCAGGCGCGGCCCGCGGGCCTCGGCGAACGCGCGGGCCCCGCGCTCGGCCAGCTCGGCGGCCCGCGCCCGCATCCCCGCGGCCCTGGCCTCGTCCGTGCCCGAACCGGGACTGGAGTCGGCCACGATCAGCGAGTCGACGAGCTCCGGGTGGCGGGTGGCGAGCCGCAGCGCGATCACACCGCCCCAGGAGACGCCGAGGACATGGGCGCCGGCGCCCCGCTCGCGGATGACGGCGGCCGCCGCGTCCGCATAGTCGTCGAGCGTCAGCGGTCGGGCGGGATCGGGGGAGCGGCCGTAGCCGGGCGCGTCCCAGGCCACCACCCTGACGGAGGAGGAGAGCCCGGCCAGCTGAGGGGCGAAGGCCGCGGACGACGAGCCGATGCCGTGCAGGCACAGCAGCAGCGGACCCCGGTCGCCCGCCTCCTCCAGATGGACGGCGGGGGCGGCGGCGCTCACAGGATCTGTCCCGTCCGCCCGGCGAGCGCACCGAGCGAGCGCAGCACCGCGTAGGGCACGACCTGGCTGGTCGCGGGGTTGCCCGGGTCCGGCAGGTGCGCGACCTCGAAGCGGTACGCGCCGTGCGGGCCGGACGCCTCCACGACATGCCGGGTACGGTCCGCCGCCGGGTCGGCGACGACCTGGACCCGCACAGTGTCCAGGTCGCCGACGGCCAGCGCGACCGAGGCGGCCACGTTCGTCGACTTCGGGAACTTCACCGGCACGTCGCGGGCGGTGCCGGACATCACCTCGACGGGGCCGGTCGCCGTCCGCATACGGGTCAGCAACTCCTCGTCCATCCAGGGCTGTTCGAGGGTGGCGGGCAGCTTGGTGGTGGTGAGCCGGACCTCGTCCAGCGGACCCAGCGAGCGGGCCGCCTGGAGCAGGTCGAGCCCGCCGACCGCGCCGCCGGTGAAGTAGACCCGGCCGGGGCCGGCGGCGAGCAGCCGCTTCGCCAGCTCGTCGTCGGTGAGCGCCCCGGTGGAGGCGACCAGCAGATCCGTGCCGGAGGCCAGGATCCGCTCGCCCCACTCCCGCACGACGCCCTGGCCCGCGGCCTCCACGATCAGGTCGCACAGCTCCAGCGCCTCCTCGAAGGGGACCTGCCGGGCCGGCGCGGCCTCGCCGAGGGGGCGGTTGTCGACGACGCACGCCAGCTCCGCGCCGGGCAACCGGCCCTCGGCGAGCGCGGTGCCGACGATCCGGCCGATCGCGCCCCAGCCGACCACGCCCACCTTCCGTGCGGTGCTCATGCGGCGTCCTCCCGGGTGTCGTGCGGGAGTGGGGCGAGCGGATCCTGGCCTCCGGCACGGATCTGCTGGTCGCCTCCACCGGGGCGCTCACCGACGACGAGCTGGCGAAGCGGCTGCTCGCCGCCGGCCCCGGCCGGGTCTACTTCACCGGCGGCGCGGTCGGCGGGCTCGACCTGCTCCAGGCGGCCCGCTCGCTGGGTCCGCTGGACGAGGTCCGGCTCACCACCACCAAGCTGCCCGCCACCCTCGAACAGCCCTGGATGGACGAGGAGGAGGACGCCGCATGAGCACCGCACGGAAGGTGGGCGTGGTCGGCTGGGGCGCGATCGGCCGGATCGTCGGCACCGCGCTCGCCGAGGGCCGGTTGCCCGGCGCGGAGCTGGCGTGCGTCGTCGACAACCGCCCCCTCGGCGAGGCCGCGCCGGCCCGGCAGGTCCCCTTCGAGGAGGCGCTGGAGCTGTGCGACCTGATCGTGGAGGCCGCGGGCCAGGGCGTCGTGCGGGAGTGGGGCGAGCGGGCCGGGGTCCGGTGTGCCCGCCATGCGGCAGCGGATCTCCGGGGACGGCGGCCCGGCCGTACCCCACAGGTCGGACAGCTCCGGCACCCGCCGCCACACCCGGGCGATCCAGGCGTCCTCGACGATCTGGGCGACCTCGGAGGTGTACTCGCAGACCAGCCCGGACGGGTCGGTGAAGTAGGAGAAGGTGTTGTTGCCGGGGCCGTGGCGCCCGGGGCCCCACTGCGGGGTGATGCCGTGGTGGCGGAGCCGTCCCAGACCGCGCATGAAGTGGTCGACCGAGGTCATCTCGTAGGCGACGTGGTTGAGGGAGGTCCACTCCGCCTGGTTGAACGCGATGCAGTGGTGGTCGGCGTTGCAGCGCAGGAAGGCCATCTGGTGCTCGGACCAGTCGGAGACGCGCAGCCCGAGGACGTCGCAGTAGAAGGCGACGGCCGCGTCGATGTCGGTGGTGTTGAGCACCGCGTGGGTGACGCCCACCGGCACCGCGCCGTCCCGGCCGCGCGGGACCACGGCGTGCACGTCGGCGCTGATCTCCACGAGACGCCGCTCGGGGTCGGTGAAGCGCACGCCGTAGCCGCCGCCCGCCTGCTCCAGCGGGCCGGGGCCGAAGACGGGGACGATGCCGCGCGCCTCCAGGCGCCGGGCGGCCTCGTCGACCTCGCCGGGTGTGCCGACGGCGAACGCGATCCGGCCGAGGCCCACGCGCTCGTGCTCGGTCAGGTGCAGCACGTGGTGCTCGTCGCTCGTGCCGCGCAGCCAGCGGGCGCCGGTGTCCGACTCGACGGTCGTCAGGCCCCAGACGTCCTCGTAGAAGCCGGCGGCCTCGGCGAAGGCGGGCGTGTGCAGCTCCACGTAGCGCAGATGGCGGAGCCGGGCGATGGGACCGGGCGGTGGACGGTGCATGAGTGTCTCCAGACGGGCGGGTGCGGGGCGGGTCGGCCGGCGGGGGGTGCGCCGGATCAGCCGGCCCAGGGCAGGGGGGCGTCGGAGGTGCCCCAGTACAGGGACTTCTGCCGCTGGTAGGAGCGGATCGCGTCGCGGCCCTTCTCCATGCCGAGGCCGCTGTCCTTCCATCCGCTGAACGGAGTGGAGGCGCTGAACTGCTTGTAGGTGTTGATCCAGACGGTGCCCGCCTCGATCCGGCGGGCGAGCCGCCACGCGGCGCGTGCGTCGCGCGTCCAGATGCCGCAGGCCAGCCCGTAGACGGAGTCGTTGGCCTGGCGGACCAGGTCGTCCTCGTCGTCGTAGGGGAGGGCTACCAGGACCGGGCCGAAGATCTCCTCCTGGCAGGTCCGGGAGGTGTTGGGCAGGCCGTCGAGGACGGTCGGCAGGTAGTAGGCGCCGTCGCGGTACCGCTCGCCCTCCGGGGCCGAGCCGCCGCACAGCACCCTGGCGCCCTCGGAGCGGGCGAGGTCGACGTAGGCGGCGACCGCGTCGCGGTGGCGGTGGTGGACCAGCGGGCCGACCTGCGTGGCGGGATCGGTGCCGGGGCCGACCCGCAGCGCGCGGACGCGTTCGACCAGCCTGCCGAGGAAGGAGTCGTAGAGCTCACGGGCGACGAACAGCCGGGAGCCGGCGATGCAGGACTGCCCGCTGGACGAGAAGATCCCGAACAGCACACCGGCCAGGGCCTGCTCCACATCGGCGTCGGCGCGCACGATGGTCGGCGACTTGCCGCCCAGCTCCAGCGAGGCGGGCACCAGCTTCTGCGCGGCGACGGCGGCGATCCCGCGGCCGGTGGACGTGCCGCCGGTGAAGCCGATGCGGGCGACGAGCGGATGGCGCACGAGGGCGTCGCCGACGGTCCGGCCGCTGCCCGGGAGCACCGACAGCAGTGCCGTGGGCAGCCCGTGCTCCTCCAGCGCCCGGGTGATCAGCCGCCCGAGGCACAGGGAGACGAGCGGCGTCCAGGCCGCCGGCTTGAGGAGCACGGCGTTTCCCGCGGCGAGCGCCGGGGCGATCTTCTGGGCGTCGCTGGCGACGGGGGAGTTCCAGGGGTTCACGGCTCCGACCACGCCCACCGGCTCGTGGACGCTCATGGTCACGTAGGCGCCCCGGGAGGGGGTGAGGGCGTCCTCGGCCGTCTCCAGGGCCGCCGCCATGTAGCGGAAGGTGCCGGCCGCGCTGAGCGCGAGCGCCCGGGTCTCGGCCAGGGTCTTGCCGGTGTCGGCGGTCTGCACCGCGGCGAGCTCGTCGGCCGCGGCCTCGACGAGGTCGCCGATCCGGTGCAGCACGCGGGCCCGCTCGTGCGGGAGCAGATCGCGCCAGCGGGGGTCCGCGGCCGCGGCGGCCGCCGCCTCGGCGGCCTCGCCGACCTCGTCTGCGGACGCGGAGCGCACGGTGGCGAGGACGCGGCCGGTCGCCGGGTCGACGGTGTCGACCGGCTCGCCGGCGCCGCGCCGCCACTGGCCCGCGATCAGGATGTCGGTGGGGTAGTGGGGCACTGCGGCTCCTCCGGTCGGTGCGGCGGGCGGGGGGACGCGGACAACTCGGCAGGAGGTCCGGAGACTT
>NZ_RDBP01000036.1:0-1087 GCF_008042045.1 Streptomyces sp. T39 | reverse complement strand
GCGCAGGGGCCGGGACCAGGGGCTCGGCCGTTTCGCCGGGGCTCCGTTCTCGAAGTGCTAGAAATCTAAGGGCTTAACTTTCTCGACGCAAGACCCCGAGGTGGAATCGTTGTGGAGGAGGTCTTGAGCCCGGCATGCGTCATGTGAAGGATGTGTCACGAGCGGATGGCCGAAAGATTCCTAAGCTCTTAACCATTGACCGCTTAGGTACTTGACCCTACTGTCGCCGCAACTCCCTGTTCGCGGAAGGACCCCTCCATGACGACTGTGGCCGGCAAGCCAGCCCTCGGCTCGATAGCCGCGCGACTCGAACGACTGCCGCACTCGCGCTGGCACGTCAAGGTCCGCTTCCTGATCGGCGCCGTCACCTTCTTCGAGGCGTTCGACCAGCTGCTGGCCGCCTCCGCGCTGCCCGTCCTGATGGACGAATGGAACCTGTCCACCGGGCAGGCCACCTTCGCCGTCACCGCCGCCTCCGTCGGCATGCTGCTCGGCGCCCTGGCCGCCGGCTGGCTGGGCGACCGGATCGGCCGGGTGCGCACGGTCGCGCTGGGCGTGGGCATCACCGGTGCGGCCAGCCTCGCCGTCGCCTTCGCGGGCTCCATCGAGACGTTCGCGCTCTTCCGGTTCGTCCAGGGCCTCGGGATCGGCGGCGTGGTGCCCGTCGCCGCGACGTACATCAACGAGATCGCCCGCTCCGACAAACGCGGGCGCTTCGTGCTCCTGTACGAGATGATCTTCCCCGCCGGTCTGGCCACCGCCACCCTCGTCGCCGTCTGGGTCGTCCCCAACCTCGGCTGGCGCGCCATGTTCGTCATCGGCACCCTGCCCGTGCTGCTCGCCGCCGCGCTGCCCCGTCACGTGGAGGAGTCCCCGCGCTGGCTGCTCGCCCGCGGCCGCGTGGCGGTGGCCAGACCGGCGGGGAAGATCATCTCGTACAGGAGCACGAAGCGCCCGCGTTTGTCGGAGCGGGCGATCTCGTTGATGTACGTCGCGGCGACGGGCACCAC
Source organism: Streptomyces sp. T39 (assembly GCF_008042045.1). Classification (GTDB taxonomy): domain Bacteria; phylum Actinomycetota; class Actinomycetes; order Streptomycetales; family Streptomycetaceae; genus Streptomyces. The sequence continues at coordinate 77 of NZ_RDBP01000036.1, read as the reverse complement.
GCCGCCGATCCCGAGGCCCTGGACGAACCGGAAGAGCGCGAACGTCTCGATGGAGCCCGCGAAGGCGACGGCGAGGC
>NZ_RDBP01000035.1 GCF_008042045.1 Streptomyces sp. T39 | reverse complement strand
CCGGTGGTCCCGGAGCCCCGTCGGCTACTCCTCCGCTGCCTCCCGCCCGTCGTCGGCCTTCGCGAGGACGGTGGTGACGAAGTCGTCGACGGCCGCCTGGAGCCCGATGTCCTGCTGGGCCTGCTCGGAGAGGAACCAGCGGTGCTCCAGGAGCTGGTGGTAGAGCTCGGCCGGGTCCAGGGAACCCCGGCACCGCAGGGGCACCGCGCGGACGGTGGGGCGGAAGACGTCGCGTACCCACCGGTGGCCCAGGACTTCGGGGCGGGCGCCGAGGGGATCACCGGGGGCGTAGTCGTCCTGGGTGGCCATCCAGCTCTCCAGGTCCGCCAGCAGCCGGCGGGCCTGGTTCTCCTCCGTGTCGAGGCCGGTGAGGCGCAGCAGCTGGCGCTGGTGGTGGCCGGCGTCGACGACCTTGGGGACGAAGGTGACCGTGTCGCCCTCGGGCGAGGTGGCGATCTGCATCTCCGCCACGTCGAAGCCGAGGTCGTTGAGCCGGCGCACCCGGCGCTCGATGTAGTGGTACTTGCCCGCCGGATAGACGGAGGTGCGGGTCAGCTCGCGCCACAGCTCCTCGTACCGACGGCAGATCTCGGTGCCGAACGCGATGGGGTCGACCGACGGGTGGAGCGCGCCGGCGGCCTCCAGGTCGAGCATCTCGCCGCTGATGTTGACCCGGGCCAGTTCGATGTCGTACTCGCGCTGGCCGGTGCTGAGCCGCGCGTGCGTCTCGCCGGTCTCGGCGTCGACGAGATAGGCGGCGTAGGCCCCGGCGTCCCGGCGGAAGAGGGTGTTGGACAGGGAGCAGTCGCCCCAGGCGAACCCGACCAGGTGCAGGCGGACGAGCAGCACGGCCAGGGCGTCCATCAGCCGGTGGACGGTGGCGGGGCGCATGGTGGTCTCGAACATGGAGCGGTAGGGCAGGGAGCCGCCGAGGTGGCGGGTGATGAGCACGGGCTCCAGGGGCTCGCCGCCGGGCCCGGTGCGGCCGGTGACGACGGCGAGCGGGTCGACCGCGGGTATGCCGAGCCGGTGGAGGTCACGGAGCAGTTCGTACTCGCGCACGGCCGGGCGTTCGGCGAGTTCCTTGACGGCGACGATCTCCGTGCCCGCCGCGGCGTAGCGCACCACATGGCGCGAGATGCCGCGCGGCAGCTGCACCAGGTGCTGCTCGGGCCACTCCTCCAGCGGTGCGTGCCAGGGGAGTTCGAGGAGCAGGGCGGGGTGCTCGGGGTTGGTGGCGGTGAACTGGAGGGCCATCGGTTCCTCGCTGGTGGCAGGGGCTGCGGGTGCGACTGCTGCGCAGGGCGCCCCGGCCGGGCCGGAGGGCTGTTCTTCTCACGGCACGGCGTGTGCGCTCCGTCGCGCGCCGGCGCCCCGGCGGCGCATGGCTTCGACGACGGGCGCCGCGGGTGACACGCAATGATCCCATGCCGCCGCGGCGGTGCGTGCGGGCCCCTGCCGGGGGCGGGTTGGGCGCGGCAGGCGCGGACCGGGGCCGGGGGGCCCGCGCCGCCGAACTCCTCGGGCACGTTGATGCCGAAGACGCCCAGCTCGCCGAGCTTGAGGTAGAAGTCCCGCGGCGCCTGCCCGGCCGCGAACCACTCGTCGTAGACGGGGACGACCTCGGCCTCGATGAAGGCGCGGATCGTGTCCCGGAACGCCTCGTGGTCCTCGTTGAAAACGGTACGGCGCACGGACGCCTCCCTCGTAGTGGTCACACGGATGTGTCACGGATATATCTAAGCGCTTGCTCAGTCCAAGTTACCGGGCGGTTGTCGAAGCTGTCCAGAGTGACATCGCGCACGGTCGGAGCCGCCGCGGACGCGGTGGGTCCGAACTCGCCGGTAATAAGGCGCTGCACGCCTCTGGCTGACCGCTTCCACCATGGGCTACCGTCGGTAACCCTTGCCGCCCCGGCAGTCTCCTCCGCACCTCCCACCCCCCTCCCGCGGGTGTGCCCAGCCGTGCCCGCGGCCGTCCCGGAAGGCAGTCACTGGTGGAGAGCCCCAGCACGGACAACGGATCGCAGACCGGTCCCGCCGCCCCCTCCGGCGTCACCCGCCGCCACGCCCTGACCGTCGCGGGCGGCGCGTTCGCCGCCGCCGCGGTCGCCTCGGCCGCCCCCGCCTTCGGCGCGGAGCCGCAGTCCGCCGACGCCATCGTCGTCGGCCACGGACTCGCCGGACTCGTCGCCACCATGGAACTCGCCGCCGCCGGACGCAAGGTCCTGCTGCTCGACCAGGAACCCGAGGCGAGCCTCGGCGGCCAGGCGTTCTGGTCCTTCGGCGGCCTCTTCTTCGTGGACTCCCACGAACAGCGCCTGATGGGCGTCAAGGACTCCAAGGACCTCGCCTGGCAGGACTGGCTCGGCACCGCGCGCTTCGACCGCGGCGTGGACGACCCGGCCGGGCAGGACCACTGGGCGCGCAAGTGGGCCGAGGCGTACGTCGACTTCGCCGCGGGGGAGAAGCGGTCCTGGCTCGCCGGGCTCGGCATGCAGTGGTTCCCGATCGTCGGCTGGGCCGAGCGCGGCGGCGGCCTCGCCGACGGACACGGCAACTCGGTGCCCCGCTTCCACATCACCTGGGGCACCGGCCCCGCCGTCGTGGAGCCCTTCGAGAAGAAGGTCCGGCAGGCGGTCGCGGCGGGCAAGGTGACGTTCCGCTTCCGCCACCGGGTCGACGAGCTGATCACCAGCGGCGGCACCGTGACCGGTGTCCGGGGCGCCGTCCTGGAGCCGAGCGGCGCCGCCCGCGGCAGGCCCAGCTCCCGCACGGTCGTCGGCGCCTTCGAACTCCGCGCGCCGGTCGTCGTGGTGACCTCCGGCGGCATCGGCGCCGACCACGACCTGGTGCGCCGCAACTGGCCGGCTCGTCTCGGCACCCCGCCCAAGACCATGATCACCGGCGTCCCGGCCCATGTGGACGGCCGGATGCTCGGCATCACCGAACGCGCGGGCGGCCGGATCGTCAACCCCGACCGGATGTGGCACTACACGGAGGGCCTGCGCAACTACGACCCCATCTGGCCCGGCCACGGCATCCGCATCCTGCCCGGACCGTCCTCGATGTGGTTCGACGCCACCGGCAAGCGCTTCGGCGCCCCCGACCTCCCCGGCTACGACACCCTGCACACCCTGAAGTCGATCACCGCCGGCGGCCACGACTACTCGTGGTTCGTCACCACGCAGAAGATCATCGCCAAGGAGTTCGCCCTCTCCGGCTCGGAGCAGAACCCCGACCTCACCAAGAAGGACCTGCTGATGCTGCTCTCCCGCATCTGGCAGACGCCCGAGCCGATCGAGCGCTTCAAGAAGTACGGGGAGGACTTCGTCGTCGCCTCCTCGCTCCCCGAGCTGGTGCACGGCATGAACCGGCTCACCGGCGACAACCTGATCGACCTCGCCGACCTCCAGCGCCAGATCGAGGCGCGCGACCGCGAGATCACCAACCCGTACACCAAGGACCTCCAGGTCATGGGCATCCGCAACGCCCTCGCCTACCCCGGGGACACGCTCAGCCGGACCGCCTCCGTCCACCGCATCCTCGACCCGGACGCGGCCC
>NZ_RDBP01000034.1:67119-70423 GCF_008042045.1 Streptomyces sp. T39 | reverse complement strand
GGTCTCGATGACCCCGCGCTCGCGCAAGGTGCGGTAGGCAGCGGCGACGGTGTTCGCGTTGACTCCGAGGTCGGCGGCCAACTCGCGCATGGGCGGCAGCAGTTGCCCGGGATCGAGTCCGCGAGGTCGGGGGACGGGACGGGCGCGCCGTAGGTGCGGGCCACCGGGATCACGCCGGCCCAGTGGGGGAGTTCCATGTCCTCCGGCTCGTCGTTGGGCCCGCCGGTGCGGGCCTTGGCGGAGACCTCGGTCAGGTCCAGCCTGATCACCGCCGTGGCGGCCAGCTCCTTGGCGCTGGCCGGGCGGGAGTCGGCGGAGCGCCCCGCGACCACCTGGTCGACGAGGGCGTCGAGCGCCAGGTTCTTCTCCTGCGGGTCGGTCACCTGGTGGGCGGTGCCGTGGACCACGACCGAGCGGTAGTTGATGGAGTGGTGGAACGCCGAGCGGGCGAGCACCAGACCGTCGACGTGGGTGACGGTGAGGCACACCGGCAGGCCGGGGTCGGCCTCGCCCGCCATGCGCAGCGGCCGGGAGCCGGTCGAGCCGTGGACGTAGAGCGCGTCGCCGACCCGCGCGTACAGCGTCGGCAGGACGACGGGGGCGCCGTCGCGGACGAAGCCGAGATGGCAGAGGTAGCTCTCGTCGAGTATCGCGTGGACCGTCTCCCGGTCGTACGACGCGCGGTCACGGGAACGGGTCGGCACCGTGCGCTCCGTCGGTCCGTAGGCGGCGGTGTCCGGCTGGGCGTGGTCGGGCATTGCGAACTCCATTGCACTAGTGCATAATATTGTTTGTGCTAGGAGAGTATCGGATCACCGGACGGCGCGCATCGGAGATTGCCGGGAGCATCGAGCGCGCGGTCGGCGACGGCGGCCTCGATCCCGGGCAACTGCTGCCGCCCATGCGCGAGTTGGCCGCCGACCTCGGAGTCAACGCGAACACCGTCGCCGCTGCCTACCGCACCTTGCGCGAGCGCGGGGTCATCGAGACCGCGGGCCGCCGGGGGAGCCGGGTGCGGCCCCGTCCGGCGAGCACCCCCCGCAACGCCATCCGCGTCGAGGCGCCGCCCGGAGTGCGCGATCTCGGCGGCGGCGACCCCGACACGGCGCTGCTGCCGCCCCTGCGCGAGGTGTTCACCGCTGCCGCGGCACGGCACGACGAGGCCCCCGTGCTCTACGGGCAGGGTCCGGTGGACCCGGGCTTCGCCCGTCAGGCGCGGGCGGCGCTCGATGCCGACGGCGTGCCCGCCGGCCCCCTCGCCGTCACCTCCGGCGCCCTCGACGCCATCGAGCGGGTGCTCGCCGCCCACCTGCGGGCCGGCGACCGGGTCGCCGTGGAGGACCCGGGCTGGGGCAGCCTGCTGGACCTCGTCACCGCGCTCGGCTTCACGGCCGTGCCCATGGAACTCGACGACGAGGGCCCGCTCCCCGCGGCCCTGGAACGCGCCCTGGCGGGCGGGGCCCGCGCGGCGGTGATCACCGACCGGGCCCAGAACCCGACCGGCGCGGCCGTGACCGCCGCGCGCGCGGCCGCCCTGCGGGAGGTGCTCGGCCGGTACCCGGACACCCTCCTCGTCGAGGACGACCACGGGCACGCGATCGTGGAGCAGGATCTGCACGTCCTCGGGGGGACGACCGCGCACTGGGCGTTCGTGCGCTCGACTGCCAAGGCGTACGGGCCCGATCTGCGGGTGGCCGTGATCACCGGCGACACGGTGACGGTGGACCGGGTGCTCGGGCGGCTCGGTCTCGGGCCGGGATGGGTCAGCCACATCCTCCAGCAGGCCGTCGCGGGTCTGTGGCAGTCCGCGGCCGTCGACCCGGCGGCCGTCGCCCGTGCCTACGGGGTCCGGCGCCGGGCGCTGGTGGACGCGCTCGCCCGCCGGGGCGTCGTGTCCCACGGGAGCAGCGGGATGAACGTCTGGATCCCCGTCGCCGACGAGACCGGCGTCGTCACCCGGCTGCTGCGCGCGGGCTGGGCGGTGGCGCCCGGAGCGCGGTTCCGCCTGGCGGCGCCGCCGGGTGTCCGCGTCACCGTCTCGGGCCTGACGGCGGACGACATCGAGCCGCTCGCCGCCGCCGTGGCCGAGGCGTGCGGCCCCGTGCCCGCGCGCACCTACGGCTGACCCCACGCCCGGGGTGGGGTGACGGTGTGGGGCCGCCCCCCGTGGGGGCGGCACATGGGGCGGCGGTGGCCGGGGCCCTCGCCGCGGCCACCGCCGCACTCACCGGCCGGTCATCGGGTCGCACCGCAGGCCGCGGCGGACTCCCGGGGCGCGGTGGGGCCGGCGGGAGCGGCCGGTTCGGGGCCGGCGGGAGCGGCCGGCGCCGGCCGTGCCGCGGCGGGGCCGGACGTCCCGGCCGGCGGCTTGGGGCGGCTCTGCGTCAGGGCGGCGCCGACCAGCACGATCAGGGCCCCGACCGGTGTGTTCCAGGCCAGGGGCTCGTCGAGCACGGCCACGCCCGCGGCCGTGGCGATCACCGGGATGAAGTACGTGACCATCTGCGCGGTCGTCGGGCCCACTTCGGCGACGAGCCCGTACTGGATCAGCAGGGCCAGCCCCGTCCCGAGGGTGCCGAGGGCCACCACGGCCAGCAGCGGGACCACCGGGAACGATGTGGGCAGCGTGGTGAACAGGGGTGTCACCAGCCCGAGTTGCAGCGTGGCGAGCCCCAGCTGGGCCCCGGTCAGCGACAGATGCGAGTGGCTGGAGCCCGCCAGGGTGCGGCGGACGTAGATCCAGCCGATCGGGTAGCTGAGCGAGGCCAGCAGCGCCATCGCCGTGCCCCGGACGTCGAGCCCGGCGAAACCCTGCCACGCCCCGAGGACGGTCAGCACGCCGAGGAATCCGATGCCCAGGCCCGCGACCCGCCGGCGGGTGGGCCGGTCCTCGGAGAGCGCGACGAGGGACAGCACCATCCCCCACAGCGGTGAGGTCGCGTTGCAGATGCCGGCCAGCGTCGAGGGGATCGTCAGCTCCGCGTAGGCGAAGAGCGAGAACGGCAGCGCGTTCAGCAGGAACGCGGCGACGGTCAGGTGGCCCCAGGTGCGCAGCCCCCGGGGCAGCCGCTCGCGGCGCACGGCCATCGCGACCGCCAGCACCGCCGTCCCGAACAGCAGCCAGTCGTGGCAGAACTCCCCCTCCGGCCAGGAGACCCAGTCGTCGTCGGCGAACTCCGCCAGATCGACCTCGTCGCGGCCGGCGAGCCGGTGCCCGGCGGGCAGGGCGACATCGGTGACGTCGTCGAGGAGCTGGGCCTGCGCGAGCCCGGCGGGCACGGGCAGCCGCTTGTTGCTCCAGTCC
>NZ_RDBP01000034.1:12525-67019 GCF_008042045.1 Streptomyces sp. T39 | reverse complement strand
CCGGCGCACCCCGCCGGCCCGGCACGTCCCCGCGATGCGCCGGCTCTGCGCCGCGTCGGAGGGCGTCACCTCGTCGCAGGTGACCCGCCTGTGCCGCAGCGCCTACGGCCACTGACCGGGCGGTCGCCCTCCCGAGCCGGTCAGGCGGGCGCCGCGAGCGTGGCAAGCCCCGGCCCGTCGAGCTCGTCCAGGGCCACCCGCCGCCCGGAGACGGCCAGCAGCAGGGAGAGTGCGGGGCCGCGCACCTCGGGGCCGTCGCCGGCCAGGACCTCGGCGTCCGTCGCGATCAGCCGTACCCGGGAGGCCAGTTCCTTGGCCCCGCCGAACGACGCGGGGGTGCGGAGCTGCAGACGGAGCCCTCGTACCACCGCCTGCGGCGGATAGGCGCGGGTGAGGCCCAGCGGACGGCGGATGTCCTCCCCGTGCACGACCTCCTCGACGAGGCGGCTGTCGAGGGGCGCCGGGGGAGTGGACCTCCGCGACGCCACCCGCCGCAGCCGCTCCAGCGTCTCCCCGGGAGAGCCGGCGCGCTCCCGTTCCACGCCCCGTGCGTTCTGGCGGTCGAAGTCGAACCGGGCCCGGGCCAGTCCCGCCACGAAGCCGAGCCGTGTCGTGCGCGCCGTGTCGACGAGATGGGCGGCCACGTCGTGCACGGTCCACCCCGCGCACAGCGACGGCTGCCGCCACTGCTCGTCGTCGAGCCGGGCCAGGTCCTCGATCAGCGCCGCCCGCTCGGCGTGCACCATCGGCCATACGTCGTCGTTCACGGCTTCTCCTCGGCCCGCTTCCGGGCTCCGGGCGCGTCCCGGAGTCCGTACGAGGTGTGACCGGCCGCGCCGCCGGAACTCATCGGGCACCGCGCCCGTTCACCCGCCGGGGCCGCACCCGGCCGCGCCGCCATTCGCCGGGCCGCTCCCGCCGGCGTGCTCCGGCGCCGCGCTCCCGTCCGGCTACCCGTGCGGCCCGGGACCCCCCGCCCCCGCGACCACCATGCGCACGAGCAGCTCGTAGCTCTCGTCCAAGCTCTCCGGCAGCCCGAACGCGCCGTCGGTCTCGAGGACGGCGAAGCCGTGCACGGCGGCGCGCAGACAGCGGGCCATGTGGACGGCCGCCGAATCCGTCATGCCGTACGAACGCAGCGCGGCGCGGATGATGTCGAGCAGACGCTCCCCGGCCTCGGCCGTCCGCGGCTCGGGTGTCTGGAGCATCGCGGCGTAGCGGTGCGGCTCGCGGAGCGTGAAGGTCCGCCAAGCTCTCATGAAGGCGCGGAGCGCGTCCTCGCCCGCGCGGCCGAGCACGGCCCGTCCGACCTCGTCCGCCATGTCGTTCATGATCCGCGCCGAGACGAGGTCGCGGAGCTCGGCGAGGTTGCGCACGTGCTTGTAGAGGGAGGGGGTGGCGACGCCGGCCCGGCCCGCCACGGCCGAGAGCGTCAGGGCGGCGGGGCCCCCTTCGTCGACCGTCTCCAGGGCGAAGGCGACGACCGCGTCCGCGGACAGCGAGGCCCTAGGCACGGGAGGTGTCCTTCAGGAAGGCCAGGACGGCGGCGGCGACCTCGGCGGGGGCCTGGACGTGCGGGTAGTGGCCCGCCCCCTCGATCATCTCCAGCCGGCCGAGCCCGGAGGGCATCATCCCCACGATGCCCTCGCCCTCGGCCCTCGGGTCCGCCCAGTCGGGGTCCGCGGTGCCCTCGACGACCAGCGCGGGGCAGCGGATGTCGCCCAGCCGGGCGCCCGCGTCGGTGGGGGCGGACATGCCCATCCTGCTGACGACCGCCATCCGGCCCGGCCTGCGCAGATCGGCCTCCAGCGCGGCCACATGGGCGGCGTACCCCTCGGGCTTCGCTCCCGGGCAGGCGTGGTCCAGGTAGCGCTTCCACAGACCGACGCTGCGCAGCAGCCCCGTCCCCAGCAGGAGCGCCATGCCCTTGCGGTAGCGGGCGTCGGACAGCAGGGCGCGCGTGTCGATCTTCTGCGCGCGGGTGAACGGGCTGATCTCCACCACGGCGCTGACCAGCTCGGGCTCCTCGGCGGCCGCGACGGTGGCGGCGCCCCCGGCGAACGAGTGGCCCACGACGACGGCGGGGCCGCCCAGGTGGCGGATCACGGCGAGCAGGTCGGCGGCGGCGTCGGTGCGGGTGTAGGACGCCCAGCCGGTGCTGGACTCGCCGTGGCCCCGCTGGTCCACCGCGGCGACCCGGTGGCCGGCTTCCACCAGGAGGGCCCCCAGGGCGCGGAACGCGGCCCGGTTGTCGCCCATGCCGTGTGCGAGCACGATCAGCGGCCCCTCGCCGGTCACGTCGTACGCGAGCCGGCCGCCGTCGGTCTCCAGGAACTCGGTCATGATCCACCCCAGGGAGTCGATGTCCGCAAGTTAATGTTGTTAGCCATAAAGCTAAGGTCATTAGCCTCGGGTGTCAACGGTGCCACCGCGGCCGTCGCGGACGGTCCCGCGCACCGCACCCGGCGGCGTGCTCAGCGGGCGGGCGCAGGGCAGAGGGAGACGGTGCGGGCGTGGAGCGTGACACGCCCGCCCTTGAGGTCGGTGCGGGCGCAGACGACGAAGTCACGTGCCAGCACGTGCCGCTTGACGCGCTCCCCGGGATCCGTGTCCGGCGGCTGCCCCGCGGGATCGCCGAGCACGACGACCACGCGGGAGAGCGCCAGACGCCGCCCGATCTCCGTCGGCGCCGCCTCGACGCCCTGCAGCGTCCCCGACGCCGCGGGGGACCGCGCGAGCGCGATGTCGGTCGTCCCCCGGAGGCGGCCGGGGTACGACAGCGTCCACTCACGGCGCCTGGCCGGGGTGAACAGGACGGCGTCCGCGCCGGCCGACAGCCGTCCGGCCTCCTCCGCGATGGCCGTCACATCGTCCTTGCGGCTCTCCGGCGTCCTCATCTGCACACTGACCGGCAGCAGCGCCGCCCCGCACAGCAGGGCCGAGGCCCCCACGGCCACCGCCCGGGCGGCGCGGCCGCGCACCACCCGCCCCGCGGCGTCCGCCGCCCGTACGAGCGCCGTACCGACGAGCAGGGCGAGACCGATGTGGGAGTAGAGCACATAGCGGTCCACGTAGACCGGTTCGTGCACCCCGGCCGACAGCAGCACCGCGGTGGGCAGCAGCGCCAGCGGCAGGGCGAGCCGGCAGACGGTCGCCGTCCGCCCCGCCCGCCCCGCACGCCGGGTCAGCCACCATCGGCAGCCGAGGGCCAGGGCCGCGAACCCCGCGATCTCGCACCACTCGCGCAGGCTCGGGCCGCTGATCCAGGAGACCTGGCCCGACTGGGCCGTGCTCCACACGACCAGCGGCGCCAGGGCCACGACGACGGCCCCCGACGTGACGGCGAAGCACCGCCGCGTGCGGGAGGTCGCGTCGGGTGAGAGGAGGAGCGCGACGCCGTGGGCGAGCAGCGCGAGGACCGCGAACTCGTGCAGCAGCGACGCCGCCAGCACGACCGCCCCGTAACGGCACCAGCGGGCCACGGGCGCGTCCGGGCCCAGACCGGTGAACTGCCAGGTGGCCAGCGCCACGAGAGCGCACACCAGGGCGTAGGAGCGGCCCTCCTGGGCGTACATCTGCACCTCGGGCGTCACCGCGAACACCAGCCCGCTCACGACGCCCACCGCCGGGCGGGCCGACAGCCGCAGCCCGGTGGCGGCCACCAGCCCGGCGGCGACGGCGGTGGCCACCGCCGACGGCAGACGCAACGCGGGCAGACCGCCGTCCCACACCCCGAACAGGGCGTGCATGAGGAGGTAGTGGAGGCCGTGCACGGCATCGGCATGGCGCAGCAGGTCCACGATCTCCGGCACGCTCCGGTGCGCGACCTGGTACGTGACGGACTCGTCCCGCCACATGGTCCCCTGCCGGGTGATGCCCCACAGCCCGAGCGCCAGCCCGACAAGGGCCGGCGCGAGGACCACGCCCCGTCCCGCCGGCGGTGTCCACGGCGGCTCGCCCGGCACCGCCGTCGCGCGGGAGGGGTCGCGGTCCTGCTCCTGAAGCTCGATGACTCCTCCGTCGAACGGGCGCGCGGCCGCGCCTTCTCCGTGGCCGAATCACCCTATGCGAGCGGCGGTTGACGCACAGGCGTGCCGACCTCCGCGCGCCCGCAGTGGGCCCCGCTCACGCTCCTGCGGCGTCCGCCAGGATCGCCCGCAGCCGGGCCGTGCACTCGTCGACGAAGGCGGGGAACGTGTGCCGGTAGTACGCGATGCCGCTGACACCGACCGCGACGGCCCAGGCCCGCGCACGGGCACGGGTCGCGTCGTCGAGGCCGAGGGCGTCCCAGTACGCGTGCCGGGCCGCGGCCGGAAGGTCCCAGACCGTGGAGTGCTCGGCGTCCGGCAGGCCCACGGACAGTGCGCCGAAGTCGATGACGGCGTGCAGACGGCCTCCTCGTACGAGGAGGTTGGTCGGTTTCAGGTCGCCGTGCAGCCACACGTGCGGCGCCCGGGAGTCGGGCAGGTCCAGTGCGGCGGTCCACAGCCGTTCCAGCGTGTCGAGGTCGAGCCCGGTGTCCCCGCCGGCGCGGCACGTGCCGAAGTCGCGTTCCACCCACCCGGCACACGCCCCGAGCGTCCCCCCGCGGTACCAGGCGAGGTCAGCGGTACGGGTGGCCTCCATCAGGCCGATGGCGTGCAACTGGGCGACGAACGCGGCGAGATCGGCCCCGAAGGCGGCCCAGTCCCGGACGGTGCCCGGCCCGGCCTCCTCGCCGTCGATCCAGCGGTGGACCGACCAGGGCAGCGGATAGCCGGGGCCGGGCGCCCCGGCGTGGACGGGCTCCGGCACGGCCCGCCCGAGCAGGGGCGCGAGGCGGGGGAGCCAGTGCCGCTCCTTGGCAAGTGACCTCGCCGCCCCCGCGGTCCGCGGCAGCCGGACGAGCAGGTCGTCACCCAGCCGGTACATGGTGTTCTCCGTGCCCGCGCCCGCGGGCGACAGCGACAGCGCGGACCACTCCGGCCGCTGCGCGCGCAGGAGTTCGCGCACCAGCGCTCCGTCGACCGGGACCTCGTTCTCGTGCAGCATCACACGGTGAGTCTCGCGGGGACCGGCTCCCCGGGGCCACCGGGTTTCCGCCGCGCCCCCGGCCCGGAGCTCCCCGCTCGCCGCGCGAACCCGCTCACCGCGCGAACCCGCTCACCGTCCGAAGAGGAAGTACTCCGCAGGGACGAAGACCTCGTGCCCGGTCCGGAAGCGGACGCGCACCCCCGCGACCGTCCACACCGTGGACTCGACGCCCTCGACGGCGTGGAAGCCGCCGACCTCGACCCAGTGCCCGTAGGAGAGGCCGGGATCCCTGCCGATGACCAGCCGGTAGGTGTGCCGCCCCGACCGCGTGTACTCGTGCACCAGCCCCAGGAAGTGGCGCGACTCGTCCTCGTAGACCACCGAAGAGGGCGCCTCGGTCCGGTGCACCACCTCGTGACGGGGCCACCACATCACGGTCATGAACACCGCCGTCAGCAGGATGCCGCCCACCATCCCCAGCAGCACCCTGCCGACACCGTCCCACCGGTCCGGCCGCACGGCCCGACCGGCCGGCTCGGAAGTGATCGCGGTGATGACGGCCTCCCCGTTCGCACACACAGCTGACGGCGACGAGGACGCCCGGCCCCGCCCGGCGGTTCCCGCCGGGCGGGGCCGGGGGCCCACAGGGCGCCCGGGTCCCCGCGTCGTCGCCGACGCCTGCGCACCGGAGCCCTGTCCGCCTGCCCGGTGCGGCCCGGAGGCGGCCCCGGTCCGGTCCGCTCAGGGCGCCGTTCCCGTGCTGTTACCCTGGTCGGCAGCGAAGGGGAGTAGTCCCGAGAACCGCTGGTCGACACACTGGGTGCCCCTGGGTACCCCGGCCACCGGGCCGCCCGCACACGATGCGGGGGCGGACGAGACCTTCGGCCATGCATGATGCGGCCCCACCTGTGTGCGGGTCACTCCGTCGTGCCGGGCCGAGTGGTTCCTCCCGTCGCCCCTGGGTGCCGTACGAGCCGACGGCCCGGCCCCAGCAGAAAGCAAGGGAATGACCTTCGACCCCCTGGCGATCCTCACCGCCTTCGGGCTGATCTTCCTCGCGGAACTCCCCGACAAGACCATGTTCGCCTCCTTGGCCATGGGCACCCGGATGCGGCCGCTGTACGTGTGGTTCGGCACCTCCACGGCCTTCGTCGTGCACGTCGTCATCGCGGTCGGCGCCGGCAGTCTGCTCGGCCTGCTCCCCGAGATGGCCGTCAAGCTCGTCTCGGCGGCCCTGTTCGCGTTCGGCGCGTTCGTCCTGCTGCGGGGCGGGGACGACGAGGACGAAGAGGGCGGGGCGAAGACCGTCACCGGGTTCTGGCCCGTCTACACCACCGCCTTCACGGCCGTCTTCATCAGCGAATGGGGCGACCTCACGCAGATCACCACCGCCAATCTCGCCGCCACCAACGGCTGGCTGTCGACCGCGATCGGCTCCGCGCTCGCCCTGATGTCGGTCTCCGCCCTCGCCCTGCTGGTGGGCCGCTTCATCGCGCAGCGCGTTCCCCTGAGGACCGTCCAGCGCATCGGCGCCCTGTGCATGGCCGGACTCGCCGTCTGGACCCTCGTCGAGGCCTTCACCGTCTGACGCACCGGGCACGCACCGGGCACGCACCGCGCACGGCCGGCGCGCCCGCCGCCCCGCCGGGGGCGGCGGGTGCGGTGGCCCGCCCCGGCGGTCGCGGCGCAGCCTGGGACGTATGAGAACTGCGCCGATCATCGTGCACAGGCCCTCCGGGTCGGGGGGCCGGCGGGTCACCGTCCACACCCAGGGGCGCGACGAGATCCTCGGGACCGCCTACTCGGACCACGATCTGGTCGTGTTCCTGGAGGCCGCCGGGATCCTCGATCCGGAGACGGTGCTGGACGACCCGCGCTGGGTGGAGTGGCGAGGCGGCCGCGCACACCACTGGAGCGCTGCCTGATCCGCTCCCTCGCGGGCCTGGCACCGGCCCACCGGAGCCACGGCCGGCGACGGGCCCGCAGCGGGGCCCCACGGCGGTGCCGGGCGCGGCCCTCCGCGCACACCGGCCCGTGGCGGCGGGGGTCTACGCCGCGCGGAAACCTTGTGAGAGGCTGCTGATCATCGGGGCCGTGCGACACGGCCGTCGGGGACACGGCAGGGGGTTTCCATGATCATCGGTCGGCGCCGGCATGTGCTCAGGGGCGCGTTCGTGGCCACCGCCGCAGCGGTTGTCCTGGCCGCGACGGCCGTGAGCGCCCTCGCCGCGGGCGGGGCACCGGGCGGAGGGGCGGAGACCCCCCACTTCTCGATGAAGGGGGTCCACCGGCAGACCTCTGAGCCGTACCTGTACGTCCCCGACCGCGAGGGCGGCTTCGAACCCCGGGAGCACGTGGCCGTCGGCTACGGCACCTTCGCCGATTCGATCGACGTGGACAACGACGGGGACGGCTGGAGCGACGGCACCTGGAACCTGTACAAGGACGGGACGCTCGACTACGGCTGGACCGACGACCGGCTCGCGTACCACAGCAAGCAGGTCGGCACGGGCTGGGACGTCTACACGGCGGTCCTGTCCCCCGGGGACCTCGGCGGCGCCGCGGAGGCCGACCTCGTCGGCCGTGACGAGGACGGCGTCCTGTGGGTGCACCTCGCCCGCCCGGACGGCTCCCTCACGGCACGCACCCGTGTCGGCGGGGGCTGGGGCGTGTACACGCAGCTCGCCGGCCAGGGCGACCTCACCGGCGACGGCAGGGCCGACATCGTCGCCCGGGACGCCTCCGGCGTCCTGTGGCTCCACCCGGGCACCGGGGACCGCAAGGCCCCCTTCGCGCCCCGCACGCCCGTCGGCGGCGGCTGGAACGCGTACGACCGGCTGCTGTCGGTCGGCGACCTCGACGCGGACGGCACGGCGGACCTGGTCGCACGCAAGCCGAACGGCGAGCTGTACCGGTACCCCGGCACGGGCGAGGCCCCGGCCGTCCTCGGGAAGCCGGTCAGGATCGGCCAGGGGTTCCAGATCTACGACCTGCTCTAGCCGGCGCGGCGCCCGCCCCTGGGGACGCAGGACTACTTCGCCCGAATCCGGACACTGCATACGAGAGGCAGGCAAAGGGGGCGTTCCGGAAGGGAGCAGGTGAGGACATGTCCCACCAGTCGAAGTCATCCGATTCCTCGCACGGCGAGGGGCCGAGCAGGCACGGAGGCGCCCAGCACGGCTGGTCGCCGGACGTGGACGAGACGCGCCGGCAGGACAACCCGAGCGCCCACCGCTCCTTCCACCCGGAGCGGCACGCCCCGGAGAAGGGCCCCGGCAGGAAGGTGTCCGAGGAGGAGAGGAAGGGCGTCCCCGGGGACACCGTCCCGAGCACGAGCGAGCGCGGCGAGAACCAGGAACAGGGGTCCGGCGAGAAGGGCATGCACTCCACCGGGCGCCGCGGCCGCTCGCAGCGGCCCAGCGGGACGAAGGACGCCTCGGCGTCCACCGGCGTGGACCCCCAGGACCCGCCCGGCACACGCAGCGGCGGCTGAACCCCGCGCACCGGCGGGCCCGCATGCGCGCGGGCGGGCCGGGAACCCGGGAAACGCAAGCGGTCACAGCACCGGACGGAGCGATCACATCGGAGGCCGTCATGCCGGCAGGATCGAGCGCCAAGAGGGAACGGCAGTACGAGCACATCAAGGACAGTGCCGAGCAACGGGGCGAGTCCACCGGCCGCGCGAAGGAGATCGCCGCCCGCACGGTCAACAAGGAACGCGCCCGGTCCGGCGAGTCGAGGACCGCGAGCAGGACCTCGACGAAGGACCCGAAGTCGGCCTCGCAGCGCGGCGGCGAGCGCTCCCACCGGGGCGCCCAGGGCCCCACCAGGGACCAGCTGTACGAAGAGGCGAAGAAGAAGAACATCGAAGGGCGCTCCTCGATGAACAAGCAGGAGCTGCGCAAGGCACTCGGCCGCTGACCGCCCGGGTGCGGGGCCGATCGGCCGTCCCCGCACCCGGCGCCCGTTCCGCGACGCCGACGCCCGTCCGGGGCGCCGGCCCGGCGAAGGAGACCCCATGTCCGACGTGTACACGGGCCGGCGGGTGGCGGTCGTCACCGGGGCGGATTCCGGCATCGGCCGCGCCTGCGCCGTCCGGCTGGCCGCCCTGGGGATGGACGTCGGCATCACCTTCCACTCCGACGAACGAGGGGCGGAGGAGACCGCCCGCGAAGTGGGGGAGCACGGCCGGCAGGCCGTCGTCGAGCACTGCGACCTGACCGTCCTGCCGGACGCGGCGGACGTCGTGGACGTCTTCGCCCGCGAGCTGGGACGCGTCGACGTGCTCGTGAACAACGCCGGCACGGGGACGGCCACCCCGTTCCTCGACCTCGAACTCGCCACCGTGCAGCGGGTGCTGGACGTCGACCTCGTCGGGCCGCTGCTCTGCTCGCAGCGGGCCGCCCGGCACATGATCGAGCAGGGGGACGGCGGCAGGATCGTCAACATCACCTCGGTGCACGAGCATGCGCCCCGCGTGGGCGCCGCCCCCTACTGCGCGGCGAAAGGGGGCCTGGGCCTCCTGACCCAGGTGATGGCACTCGAACTCGCGGAACACGGCATCACCGTCAACGCGGTCGCGCCCGGGGAGATCGCCACGCCCATGACCGGACAGACCGACACGGACGTCCGCGGCGAGGAACGCCCCGGCGTGCCGCTGCGGCGCCCCGGCGACGCGCGCGAGGTGGCCTCGGTCGTGGCCTTCCTGGCCGGCGACGACGCGTCGTACGTCACCGGCGCCTCATGGCCCGTGGACGGCGGCATGCTCCGCATGGGCCCGATGGCGGGATCCCATCTCGGCGACGACACCTGGCGGACGCCGTAGGGAGGCCGTCGCGGCAGCCCCCGCCGGCCGGGGCGGGGCCGGCGCCCTCACCCCGCGGCTGCGCGACGACCTGCGCGCCCACCGCGACGACCTGGTGGCCATGCTCCGGATGTCCGCGGCGCCCGCGGCGCCCGCCCTGGTGCCGCGCCCGGAGGAACGCCACGAGCCCTTCCCGCTGACCGACATCCAGCACGCCTACTGGGTGGGGCGCGGCTCCGCCGTCGAACTCGGCGGCGTCTCCACCCACATCTACTTCGAACTCGAACGCACCGGACTCGACACCGACCGCCTGGAGCGCAGCCTGCGCGCGGTCATCGCCCGGCACGACATGCTGCGGGCCGTCATCGCGCCGGACGGCCGGCAGCGCGTCCTCGCGGAGGTGCCCGCCTACCGGCTGCCCGTCGCCGACCTCAGCGGGCTCGCCGAGGAGAAGCGGGAGCAGGAGATCCTGCGCACCCGGCAGGAGATGGACCACCAGGTGCTGCCGGCGGACCGCTGGCCGCTCTTCGACATCCGCGCCACCCGGCTCGACGCCGGACGGCTGCGGCTGCACATCAGCCTGGACACCCTGATCCTCGACGGCTACAGCATGTACCTGCTCTTCCAGGACTGGCGCCGCTTCTACGAGGACCCCCACTGGTCGCCCGAGCCGCTGGAGCTGAGCTACCGCGACCATGTGCTGGCGGAGACGGCGGCCCAGGACTCGGACCGCTACCGTGCGGCCGAGGCGTACTGGCTGGACCGTCTCGACAGCCTGCCCGCCGCGCCCGCGCTGCCCCTCGCCGTGCAGCCCGCCACGATCGGCCGTCCCGAGTTCTCCCACCGCGGGGGCAGGCTGGAGCCGGAGCGGTGGACGGCGCTGAAGGAGCGCGCCCGGCAGGCGGGGGTGACCCCGTCGGCCGTGCTCATGACCGCCTACGCCGACGTGCTGCGGACCTGGTCCACCGAGCCGGACTTCACCCTGGACCTGACCCTCTTCAACCGTCCCCAGTCCCACCCGCGGATGGGCGAACTCATCGGCGACTTCACCTCCGTGTCGCTCCTCGCGGTCACCGCACGGGCCGAGGAGTCCTTCGGCGACCGGGTGCGCCGTCTCCAGCAGCAGCTCATGCGCGACCTGGAGCACCCGGAGTTCAGCGGGGTGCGGGTGCTGCGCGAGCGGACCCGCCGGGGCGGCGGCGGCCCCGGCGCGTCGATGCCCGTGGTCTTCACCAGTGCCCTGGTGCTCGGCAGCGGGGGAGCGGACCCGTCGGAGGGCATCCGCTTCTTCGGCGACGAGGTGTACGGCATCACCCAGACCCCCCAGGTCTGGCTCGACCACCAGGTCACCGAGGAACGCGGCGCCCTGCTGTACAACTGGGACGCCGTCGAGGCGCTCTTCCCGGCCGGTCTGCTGGACGACATGTTCGCCGCCTACCGCACGCTGCTGGACCGGCTCGCCGCCGACCCGGACGCCTGGACCCGCACCGGCCCGGACGGCCGGCTTCCCGACTGGCAGCGCGCCGAGCGGGACGCCGCCAACGACACCGCCGAGCCGATCCCCGCCCGCACCCTGGGCGATCTCGTCGTCTCCCGCGCCCTCGGCCGGCCCGACGCGGTCGCCGTCGTCGACGAGCGCGGCTCCCACAGCTACGCCGACATCCTGGCCGGCGCCTCACGGCTGGCCCGCCGCCTCGTCCGACTCGGCGCGCGCCGCGACACCCTGACCGCCGTCGTCATGGAACGCGGCGCCGGGCAGGTCATGGCCGTGCTCGCCGTCGCCCTGTCGGGCGGCGCCTACCTGCCGATCAGCCCCGACTGGCCGGCTGCCCGGCGGCACCGGCTCATCGAACGCGGCGCGGCACGGATCGCCGTGACGGACCGCGCCGGCCGGGACGGGCTCGACTGGCCCGAGGGCGTCCACGTCGTCACCCCCGACGACCCCGAGGTGCGCGCGGCCGACCCGACGCCTCCCGAGGCCGGCGTCGCGCCGGGCGACCTGGCGTACGTCATCTTCACGTCCGGCTCCACCGGCGAGCCGAAGGGCGTGATGATCGACCACGGCGCCGCCGCCAACACCGTGCAGGACATCAACCGGCGCTTCGCCGTCGGCCCGGCCGACCGGATCCTCGCCCTGTCGGCCCTCAGCTTCGACCTCTCGGTGTACGACGTCTTCGGCGCACTGGCCGCCGGCGCCGCCGTGGTCTTCCCGTCCCCCGGCCAGGCACACGACCCGCTGCACTGGGACGCCCTCGTGCGCCGCCACGGCGTGACCGTCTGGAATTCGGTCCCGGCCCTGATGCAGGCGATGACCGAGGCCCGCGCCGCGGCGCCGGACGGGGCACCGGCCGGCTCCCCGCTGCGCCTGGTGCTCCTGAGCGGCGACTGGATACCCGTCACGCTCCCGGACGCGGTCCGCGCCCAGCACCCCGGGGCGCGGGTCGTCGGCCTCGGCGGCGCCACCGAGGCGTCGATCTGGTCCGTGCACCACCCCATCGGCGAGGTGCCGCCGGAGTGGACCCGGATCCCCTACGGCAAGCCGCTGGCCAACCAGACCCTGTACGTCCTCGACGCGCATCTGGCGCCCTGTCCGGTCTGGACCACCGGGGAGATCTGGATCGGCGGCAGCGGTGTGGCCCGCGGCTACTGGGCGGCACCCGAACTGACCGCCGAGCGCTTCGTCGTCCACCCGGCGACCGGCGAACGGCTCTACCGGACGGGCGATCTCGGACGCTACCTGCCCGGCGGGGACATCGACTTCCTCGGACGCGCCGACTTCCAGGTGAAGCTCAACGGCTACCGCATCGAACTCGGCGAGGTCGAGGCCGCGCTGCGCTCGGCGCCGGACGTCACCGAGGCGCTCGCCGGGGTGGAACGCAACCCCTCCACCGGGCGGCGCCAGCTCGTCGCCCACGTGGTGCGCCCCGCCGGGGCGCCCGGCACCGCGGACGCCGCCGCCGTCCGCGCCGCCGTGGAGAAGCTGCTGCCGGACTACATGGTCCCGCAGCACATCCTCTTCGTCGACGCGGTGCCGCTCAGCGCCAACGGCAAGGTGGACCGCTCCGCGCTGCCGGTGCCGTGGGCCTCGCTGGCGCCCGAGGAGCAGACCGCGCCCCGCGACGAGCTGGAGACGCGGCTGATGCGGATGTGGACCGAGGTGCTCGAACGGGAGGACTTCGGCGTCGACGACAACTTCTTCGAACTCGGGGGCGACTCGCTGCACGCCGTCCTCATCCTCACCAGGATCCGGGAGGAGATCGGGCTCTCGGACGACACCGAGGACGACCTGGGGCTGCTCTTCGAGTGCCCCACCATCGCCGAACTCGCCGGCCGGCTCGCCGCCGGGCGATGACGCCGTGCCGGACGACGCGACACAAGGGAGGGCGAACGCCGTGGACACCGTCGAGGGCCACTGGGACGAGGTGATCGTCGGCGCCGGCTCGGCCGGCGCGGCCCTCGCGGGCAGGCTGTCCGAGGACCCCGGCCGCCGGGTGCTGCTGCTGGAGGCCGGGCCCGACGGGCGGGTCGCCGGCTCCCCGGACAACCCGGTGCTGTCGGGGGCCAACTGGGACCATTCGGCGTACGTCGGCCTGCGGGGCGGCGACGGACGCCGCTACCCCTACGCCGTCGGCAGGGCCGTGGGCGGTTCCTCGGCCGTCAACGGTGCCCTCGCGCTGCGCGGCCTGGCGTCCGACTTCGACGCCTGGGCGGCCGCGGGCAACCCGGACTGGTCCTGGGAGAACGTGCTGCCGCACTTCGTCCGGCTGGAGGCCGACGCGGACTTCAAGGGTCCCGCCCACGGCGTCGAGGGCCCCGTGCCGGTCCGCCGGCTTCCCGAGGACGCCTACGGGCCGCTGTCCCGCGGCTTCCTCGCCGCCTGCCGCGACCTCGGCGTGCCGGCCGCCGCCGACCTGAACGACCCCGGCTGCACGGCCGGCGCCGGGCCGATACCGCGCAACGAGGCCGGCGGCCGGCGCGTGTCCACCGCCGAGGCCTACCTCGCGCCCGCCCGGTCCCGGCCGTCGCTCACCGTCGCGGCGGACTGCCAGGTGAACCGGGTCCTCTTCGACGGCGACACCGCGGTCGGCGTGGAGGCCGTGCGGGACGGGCGGCCCCTGCGCATCGGCGCGGACCGCGTCACGCTCTCCGCCGGGGCCGTCGGCACCCCCGCCCTCCTGCTGCGGTCCGGCGTCGGCCCCGCGGGCGACCTCGGCAGGCTGGGCATCCGCCCGGTGGCCGATCTGCCGGGCGTCGGCGCCAACCTCATGGAGCATCCGCTGGTCGCGCTGTGGGCGCTGCCCGCCGAAGGCGCCACCGGCGCGGGGGAGGCCATGCACCAGGTGCTCGCGCGGGTGGCGGACGCCGACGGCGTCCCCGAGCTCAACCTGACCCTGGTCAACGCCGTCACCGGCCTCGACGTGCCCGGGATGGCCGGCGTGCTGCGCGGCCGCACCGCCTTCTCGCTGCACGCCTCGCTGCTGTCGCCCCGCTCGCGCGGACGCGTCACCCTCGGTGCGCCCGACGGCCCGCCGGTGATCGAACTCGGGCTCGCCGGCGACCCCCAGGACGTGGCACGCCTGATGGCCGGCGTCCGGATGCTGTGGTCCGCCGTCACCGGCGAGCACCTCGCCCCGCTGACGGAACGTCTCTTCCTGTGGACCGACAGGACCGTCCGCGACGACGACCTGCTGCGGCGCGCGGTCACCCGCTTCGTCTGCCCGTCCTGGCACCCGGCGGGCACGGCCGCGATGGGCCCGGCCTCCCGGCGCGAGGCGGTCGTCGACCAACGGCTGCGGGTGCACGGGCTGAGCGGTCTGCGCGTGGTGGACGCCTCCGTGATGCCCACCGTCCCCGCGGCGCCGGTCAACCTCAGCGCCATCATGCTCGGCGAGAGGGCGGCGTCGTGGAGCCGCTGACGTCCCGCCCCGCCCCTGCGGCACGCGACCGCGGACGGCGGGGCGACTGGTGCGTGCGCTGGGCCGACTCCGGCGACGCCCCCCTGCGGCTCTTCTGCCTCCCGCACACGGGCGGCGGCGCCGCGCTCTACCGGCACTGGGCCGAGCGCCTCGCCCCGCGGGCCGACGTGCTGGCCATCCGGCTCCCCGGCCGGGAGAAGCGGTTCACCGAGATGCCCTACCGCTGCCTCGACGAGCTCACCGGCGCACTCGCCGACGCCGTCGAACCGCTGCTCGACCGGCCGTACGCCTGGTTCGGCCACAGCATGGGCGCGCTGATCGGCTACGAGATGTGCCGCCGGCTGCGCGACCGCGACGTCAGACCCCCCGAGCTGCTCATCGCCTCGGGCCGGCGTGCCCCCCATCTGCCGTCCCGGCAGCCCGCCGTGCACGCCGCGCCCCAGCGCGAACTCGTCGACCACCTGCGGGAGCTGAACGGCACCCCCGCCGCGGTGCTCGACAGCGCCGCGGCCCTGTCCGCGCTGCTGCCGATGGTGCGCGCCGACTTCGCCGTCTCCGAGACCTACCGGTGGCGGGCCGGACGCCCGCTCGACTGCCCCGTGGCCGTCTTCGGCGGCCGGGACGACCCGCTGGCGACGCCCGGCGAACTGGCCCGCTGGCAGCAGCACACCACCGCGGGGGCCGAGGTCCGGCTCTTCGACGGCGGTCACTTCTATCTGCACGAGGGCGCCCGGGAACAGGTCCTGTCCGCGCTCGCCGCACACCTGCCCGCGCCGAGCGGCGCATTCACCGGGAGGCAGCAGTGAACCCCACGGAACCCCACCGGACACCCGCCGCGCCCGCCGCGCCGGGGGACCCCTTTCCGCTGACCGATCTCCAGGCGGCCTACCTGGTCGGATCGAGCCCGCTCATGGAGCTCGGAGGATTCCGGCCCGTCCTGTACACGGAGATGGACGTCGTCGGCTTCGACCCCCGCGCCGCGAGCCGCGCCGTCGACCTGCTGATCGCCCGGCACGAACACCTGCGCACCGTGATGTCCGAGGAGGGGCAGCGGGTCCTCGGCCCCGGCGAGGTGACGCCGTTCCGGCTGCGCACCGCCGATCTGACGGCCCTGGCCCCGGCCGAGCGGGAGGCGGAACTCCGTCGCACCCGGGAGCGCATGCGCGACGAGGGCCCCGCGCCCACCGGGTGGCCGCTGTTCGAGATCACCGCCAACCGGGTGCGGCGGCACCGCACCCGGGTGCACTTCGCGATGAGTCTGCTGCTGCTCGACTCGGCGAGCACCCGCAGGCTCCAGGCCGAGTGGTGGGCGCTGTACCGCGATCCGGACGCCGAACTGCCGGAGGTGTCCGGCACGTTCCGGGAGAGCGTCCTCGCCCGCGCCGCCGACGAGTCCACCCCCGCGCACCAGGAGCACTGGCGCTACTGGGAGGAACGCCTCGACACACTGCCCGGCGCTCCGCGGCTGCCGCTCGCCCGCCCGGAGAGCAGCATCGCCTCGGCCCGCCTCACCCGCCGCTCCTGCGTGCTCGGCCCCGGCGAATGGCAGCGCCTGCGCGCCAACTTCCGCGCCCACCGCGTCCTTCCGACGACCGGACTGCTGCACGTGTACGCCGAGATCCTCGGCGCCTGGGCGGCGGAGCCCGGCTTCTGCGTGAACGTGCTGCACCAGAACTGGGTGACGCGCCGCCCCGAGGCGGCCGGGGTGGTCGGCCAGTTCAGCGCCACGCTGCCGCTGGAGGTGGACCTGACCCGGTCCCCGGACTTCTTCGCCCGCGCCGCCGCGCTGCAGAAGCGCCTGTGGGAGGACATGCGCCACTCCGACGTGAGCGCGATCCGGGTGACCCGCGAACTGGCCGCCCGGCGCGGCTGGACGTCGCGCGCCGCCCTGCCGTACGTCTTCAACAGCATGCTGGAGCCGGCGGAACGCCCCGCCGGGGGACGCGGTTTCTGCCGCACCGTGACCTCCGCCCTGCGCACCCCGCAGGTCCTCGTCGACCAGCAGGTCAAGGACGCCCCCGGGGGCGGAGTCGAGTGCGTCTGGGACACCGTCGACGAGGCGTTCCCCGACGGGATGGCGGACGCCATGTTCGACGCCTACCGGCGCATGCTCGCGCACCTCGCCGCCCCCGGCGGCGCCGACACCCCGCCCGAGGCGCCGGGCGCGGCCCACCGCGCACTGGTCGCGACGCTCAACGCGACCGGGGCCGAGCCCCCGGCCGGCCGGCTGGAGGACGGCTTCCTGCGGACGGCTTCCGCGCGGCCGGGCCGCCCCGCCGTGCTCACCGCGCACCGCACCCTCACCTACGGGGAACTCGAGGAGACGTCACGGGCGGTGGCCCACTGGCTCGCCGGCCGGGGCATCGGGCCCGGCGACACGGTGCCCGTGGTCATGGCCAAGGGGTGGGAGCAGGTCGCCGCCGTCCTCGGTGTGCTCCGTTCGGGCGCCGCCTACTGCCCCGTGGCGGCGGACCTGCCGCCGGCGCGGATCGGCCGCCTGCTGGACGCGTGCGCCGCACGGGCCGTGCTCGTCCAGTCCGGCACCGCGCCGGGGGCCGCGGTCCTCGGGGACCGGCCCGCCCTGCCCGTGGACCGGGTCGCCGCCGGCGGGCCGCCGCTCACGGCGCGCACCGGGGCGCCGGGCGACCTGGCCTACGTCATCCACACCTCGGGGTCGACCGGCGACCCCAAGGGCGTCATGATCTCGCACGGCGCGGCGCTGAACACCGTCGCCGACATCAACCGCCGGCTGCGCCTCGTCTCCGGCGACCGGGTCTTCGGCATCTCCTCGCTCAGCTTCGACCTGTCGGTCTGGGACGTGTTCGGCACCCTCGCCGCCGGCGCCGCCCTCGTGTTGCCGGAGGCCACCGGGCGCCCCGATCCCGAGGGCTGGGCACGGGCGGCCGCCGCGCACGGTGCGACCGTGTGGAACTCCGTCCCCGCGCTGGCCGAGATGCTGGTCGAGGTCCTCGCCCAGCCGCCGGCGGCGGACCTGCCGCCGCTGCGCGCCTTCCTGCTGAGCGGCGACTGGATCCCCGTCACCCTTCCCGACCGGATGCGCGCCCTGTGGGACGGCGTGCGGGTGCTGGCGCTCGGCGGGGCGACCGAGGCGGCCATCTGGTCCAACTGGTTCGAGGTGGGACGGGTGGACCCGTCCTGGCGCAGCATCCCGTACGGCACCCCGCTCGACGGGCAGACCATGCGGGTGCTCGACCACGACATGCGGGTCAGGGCGCCGTGGGCCACCGGCCGCATCCACATCGGCGGAGCGGGTCTCGCCGACGGGTACGCGGGCGACCCGGAGCGCACCGCCGAACGCTTCGTGCGCGATCCGCACACCGGTGAACGGCTCTACTGGACGGGCGACCTGGGCCGCTACTGGCCCGACGGCACCATCGAGTTCCTCGGCCGGGAGGACCGCCAGGTCCAGATCCAGGGCTTCCGCGTCGAGCCGGGCGAGGTCGAGGCCGCCGTGCGCAGCCACCCGGACGTCGCCGAGTGCGTGGTCTGCGCGGCGCCCTCGCCGGGCGGGGCGCTGCGTCTGGTGTCCCTGGTGGTGCCCGAGGAGGGCGCGGCCACCGACGCGCCGCGGATCCTGGAGCATCTGCGGGAGCGGCTGCCCGCCTACATGGTGCCCGGACAGCTGGGTGTCGTGGACCGGCTTCCGCTGACCGCCAACGGCAAGGTCGACACCGGCCGGATCGCGGCGCTGCTGTCGGCGCCCGCGGCGGGCGCCGCGGACGGACCGCCGCCGGACGACAAGGTCGTGCGCCGCCTCGCCGAACTGTGGGAGGAACTGCTGGACGTCGGCCAGGTGGGCCCGGACAGCGATTTCTTCGCCCTCGGCGGCAACTCGCTCCTCGCGCTGCGGCTGGTCAACCGGGTGCGCACCGAACTGGGCACGGCCGTCCCCTTCGGCAGGATCTTCGAGTCGCCCACGCTGCGCGCGTTCGCCGCGGCCGTGCACGAAGGCGCCGGACCCGCGCCCTGCGCGGTCACGCTCCACGAGGGCACGGGCCCGGCCGGCGCGCCGCCGCTCGTGCTGTTCCATCCGGTCGGCGGTTCGGTGGCCTCCTACCGGGATCTGGCACAGGTCTGGCCCGGTCCGGTGCACGCCTTCCAGAGCCGGATGCTCGTCGAGGGCTCCGGCGCCGCGGGCGACGCCGATCTGGAGACGATGGCCGCCGCCTATGTGCGGGAGCTGCGCGCGCTGGTGCCCGAGGGCCCGTATCTCCTGGGCGGCTGGTCGATGGGCGGGGTGCTCGCCTACGAGGCGGCCCGGCAGCTGACCGCCGAGGGCCACGACTGCCGTGTGGTGATGATCGACGCGCTGGTGGCCGAGGGCCGGCAGCCGCGCGGCGAGGCCGCACGGCTCGTCGAGTTCCTGGGGGACCTGGCGGGCGGACGTCCGCCGGCCGGGCTGGCCGCCGCCGTCCACGGGGCGGCCGGGGGAGACGTCCTCGGTGCGGCCAGGGCCGCGGCCGTCGCGCACGGGCTGCTCCCTCCGGAGGTCGACCGGGACCAGTTCGCACGGCTGGCGGGCGTCCACGCCCACAACCTGTCGGTGCTGGCCGCCTACCGTCCGTCCCCCTGCGACGTGCCCGCCCTGCTGTTCGTCGCGCGGGCCCGGCAGGGGGACGTGCACGAACCGGGGGCTCAGTGGCGGGCGCTGTGCCCGCGGACCGAGGTCGAGTTCCTGGACGGGGACCACTACTCGGTCGTCGCGGACGGAGGACTCCGGGCCGTCGGCGGGAGCGTCATCCGTTGGCTGGCCGGTACGGGGGATGCCCGGCACAGCGTCTCGGACGGGGGTTGACGCCGTTTCGCCGACGGCCCGGAGGGTCAGGGGGCCGGTGTCAGTACCGGCCCAGGGTGCCCCGCCGCCTGGCCACGTGCTCCAGCCGGCCGAAGAGGACCACGCCGACGCCGACCAGCAGGAGGGGCTGGAGGATCACCCACCACAGCCCCCAGCCGGTCTGGAGGTCCAGCAGGGAGTGGCCGCCGACCAGGATGTCGCGGATGGCCTCGATGCCCGGGGCGATCGGCACCAGCAGCCGGCTGAGGAACGCGGTGACGTCCGGCATGTTGTCCAGCGGGACGAAGGTGCCGCCGGCGATGAACCAGATCGCCATCGAGAACTGCGTGATGATCTCGATGCGCTTGAAGACCAGGGTCAGTCCGCACAGGATCAGCGCCAGCCCGCAGGTGCCGAGCACGATGGACGCCAGCGGCAGCAGGATCTGCAGGTCGAAGGGTGTGTCCCCGCCGCGTGCCTCGATGGTGATCACACCGACCACGAGCACCGACAGCGCGCTCGGCAGGGCCGAGACCACCGCGGCGACCTGTCGGCCGAGGATCAGCGTCCAGGACGGCAGCGGCGTCAGATAGGTCTGCTCCAGCACACCCGACTGCATGTCGCCGAGGTAGCTCCAGAAGGCCCGGTTCACCTGTTCGTGGATGAACGTCAGCGACACCATGCCGAGCAGTCCCGGCAGCAGCAGTTCGTCCTTCAGCTGGCCCTTCCCCATGAACAGGACGAGCAGCAGGAAGAAGATCGGGAAGGTGATCATCTGGATCACCACCTCGCGCCAGCCGGCGGCGAAGTTCAGCAGTCCCTTGTGCACCTCGTTCTTGAAGCCGTTGTAGTACGTGGCGGCGCCTGGCCGGCCGGCGGCCGGGGCCGGGCCGACGCGGTCGGCGATGGGAGTGAGCGTCGTCATGACAGGTCCCCGCTCATGTCAGTACTGGCCGAGCCGGCCGTCGCGGACGGCACGGCGTTGGTTACGGGCGAAGATCCACCCTCCGAAGAGGACGAGCGCGAACGTGTACGCCAGCAGCCACGGCAGCGTCCCGTCCGACCAGATGTCCCCGAGCGACGCCCCGTCGAAGAGGACCTTCGTCGTCGCCTCGATCCCGAGCGTGGTCGGCAGGAAGCGCGCCACCATCGCCAGCCAGTCCGGGTAGAGACCGAGCGGCATCATCGAGCCGTTCAGCAGGATGACGAGCGAGGTGAACAGCGAGTGCAGGGCGCCGACCATCGGCGAGTTGATCGCGATGGCGGCGAGCACGAAGGTGAACGCCAGCACGTTGACCACGACGAGCGCGTAGGGGATCAGCGCCGCGAGCTTCAGCGGGATCGTCACACCGGTCACCAGCATGGGCACCAGGGTGGCGACCACGGCGACCATCAGGCCCATCAGGGAGGCCGTGAACAGCCGCCCCATCATGAACACCCACGGGGGAGCGGGCGACATGTGGCTCTGGGCGTACGTCCCGCCGCGCTTCTCCTCGACCAGGTCCGCCACCATGACGAGGCTGCCGTAGTGCAGGAACCAGTAGCCGCTGATGGCGACCAGGGTCTCCGGGATCAGGTCGCGGCGCAGTTCGCCCTGGCCCATCACGTACTGCATGCCGAGGTACAGCACCGTGCTGATGGTCAGCATGATGATGTGGCCGACGGGGTGGGCGAGCTGGGACAGGAGACCCTTGCGGATCTCGGCGCCCAGCACGCTCATCCCGGTGCGCGGGGTGAGCTTCCAGCCGACCGCCGGGCGGGCGGCGCGCTGCGCGGGGAGGGGGGCGAGGCTAGTCATGGGCGGGCGCCTTGATGAGACCCATGAACACGTCCTCGAGGTCGGGTGCCACCTGGGAGAGCGACTGCACCACGGCGTGCTGCTCGCGGAGCCGGTCGACCAGCGTGTAGATCTCCTGGGGCTCGGCCACCCGGCCGGTGACGATCGTGGCGCCTTCGACGCTCTTGGCGGTGAAACCGGCCGGCAGCGAGAGCTCCGGCAGATCGCCCTCGACGCGGACCTCGTAGGCGTCGCGCTCGCGGAACTGCGACAGCAGCTGCTCGGTGGACATGTCGGCGATGACCTGTCCCTTGCGGATGACCGCCACCCGGTCGCACAGCTCCTCCACCACGTTCATCTGGTGGGTGGTGAGCAGGACCGTCTTGCCGCGCTCGCGTGACAGCGTGCGGATCCACTCCATGACGGTGCGGGTCGCCTCGACGTCCAGGCCGAGGGTGGGCTCGTCGAGCAGCACGATGGGCGGGTCGGCGATGAGCGCGGTGGCCACCGCGACCTTCTGCTGCATGCCGCGGGAGTAGCCGCCGACCTTCTCGTCCCGGCGGTCCCAGAGGTCGAGGCCCTTGAGCAGCTCCTCGGCGCGCACCTGGACGTCGGCGCTGCGCATGCCCTTGAGACGGCCGAAGTACTGGAGGTTCTGCCATGCGGTCAGGGTCCAGTAGACGTTCCGGGAGCCCTCCAGGACCGCGCCGAACTGCTGCATCGCGGCGGAGCGCTGCTTGGTGACGTCGTAGCCGTTCAGCAGGGTCCTGCCGGAGGTGGCGGACAGCAGTCCCGCCAGGATCTTGATCGTGGTGGTCTTCCCCGCGCCGTTGGGGCCCAGGAAGCCGAAGACCGTGCCGGCCGGGACCGACAGGGACACGTTGTCGACGGACGGCGTGTCGGACGAGCCGTACGTCTTGGTCAGCCCGCTGATCTCGATCGCGGGGGTTGCGGTGACGTCTCCCGGCCGGCCGGGGCCCGCCGGTGCCTGGGTCTGGGTACTCACATTCGCACCTTCATCGCGTTAACACTGCGCCGAAACGAGAACACTGTTCACTTTGCAGCTCGCTGTACTCTACTGTCAAGCATGTTCTCGCAGAGTGCTGCTCGTGGAATGCTGGGACACAGGTCGGAACCGAGTGACTGGGCAGGCGGATGGCAACGAACTGGCGTGAGAAGCGGCGGGCGTCCGCCGTGGCCGAGATCAAGGACGTGGCCAAGGAGCTGCTGGTCAAGGGGGGTCCGGGCGCGGTGTCCCTGCGGGCCATCTCACGCGAGATGGGCATGACGCCCTCGGCGCTCTACCGGTACTACCCGAGCCTGGAGGCGCTGCTCGCGGACGTGCGCAGCGACCTCTTCAAGGAGCTGGGCGCCGTCACCACCCTCGCCCGCGACGGCGTTCCCGGCAAGGACCCGCTGCCGCGCCTGCTGGCGATGGCCCGCGCCTTCCGGGACTGGGGGCTGGAGCACCGTGCCGAGTTCGGGCTGATGCTCGGACCGCCGCCCCCCGGCGCCGAACAGGGCGACTCGCCCGAGCCGGACTACGCGCCGGCCTGCGTGGGCGTGACCTTCCTCGGCGAGATCGCCGAGCTCGACCGGCGCGGCCAGCTGCGCACCCCGCCCGTCGAACTCATCGAGGACCGCCTCGCCCCGGGCCTGCGGGACTACCTGGAGGGACAGGAAGGGCTCCCCCTCCCGGTCATCTTCGCCTTCCTGGCCGCCTGGGCACGGCTCTACGGCATCATCGCCATGGAGATCTTCGGCCACATGGACTGGGCGGTGACCGACAGCGGCGCCCTCTTCGAGACCGAGCTCATCAACTTCGCGCAGCAGCTGTCGGGCACCGACTACGACGGCTCCTGAACCTCCCGGTCCAGCAGCCGCCGCGGCCGGTCCCTCCCGCGCCTACGCGGCGCCGTCGATGTGCGCCAGGATCTCGGCCGCGGCGCGCACCGCGCCGCCCGAGGCGAGGACATGGCTCTGCATGTCCCGGGTGGCGGCCGCCGCGGACTCGTCGGAGGTGAGGTCGAGCACCGCCGCGCGCACCGCCTTCGCGGAGGCCTCCTCCCTGCCGATCATCCGCCCCACGTTGAACTCCTCCAGCTGGCGCGCCAGTCCGTCCGCCGCCGCCAGCTGGGGCAGCACCACCAGCGGGGTGCCCGTGTGCAGCGCGTGCATCACGGTGCCCGTACCGCCGGAGCACACCATCAGCCGCGCGTGCTCCAGCACCGCCTGGAAGGGCACCCACGGATGCACCTCCACGTCCGGCGGCAGCGGCCCCAGGGAGGCCGTGTCGACACCGGGCCCCACCGCGACCACCACGTGCCACGGCAGGTCCTCGAACGCCTCGATGCACATCCGGAAGAGCTCCGGCTGCTGGTTGAAGCTGGTGCCCAGGGACAGCAGCGCCACCGGCTTCCCGCTCGCCGGCGGCTGCCAGTCGCCCTCCAGCGACTTGGTCCGCAGGCACGGCCCGACGAAGCGGAACCTGTCGTCGGTCTCGGCGTCGACGTACCCGAACCGCTTCGGATAGAAGACGATCTTCAGCGCCTCCGGGTCGCCCTTCAGCCCGTGGAAGCCGAACGCCGGGTCGACGCCGTTCATCGCGGCGAAGCGGTGCATCTCCGCGGTCAGTTCGGCATAGGCTGCGTCGCCGACGGCGGCCGGTGTGACGTGCTGGCTGACGCAGCCCACCGGGAACAGCCGGACCGCCGGGACCTGCCACTTCTCGGCCAGCAGCTCGCCGATCCACCGCACGTAGCCGTCGTAGACGACGGCGTCCGGGCGGTCGCCGGCGAAGTGCGCGTCGAACAGGGGCGTGGTGTGGATCCCCTCGCGCACGCCGCTCAGCAGGACCTTGGCCAGCCAGTTCTCGGTGCCGGCCGGGAAGTCCCGCTGCACGTCGATGGTGGATTCGTACGGGACGACGTCCGCGCCCGTGGACGCCACGTCGTCGGCGTGGGCCGCGGTCGCCGGATAGCTCACGCGGTGGCCCTGGCGCACCAGCTCCTCGACGACCGCGAGCGTGGGCATCAGATGCCCGGGGGCGGGGACGTTGAAGAAGGCGATGTGCCGCCTGCGACTGCTCACGGGGGGACCTCCCTCAGCCACGCCGGCCACGGATCGACACGAACTCGTGGCTGCGGACGACCATCGCCGGGTCGTGCATCGAGGCGAGGAACAGGTCGATGTCCGCGGCGTCGAAGCCCGCCTCGATCATGGCGTCGCGCTTCTGGCTGACGTTGTTCTCGAAGAGGCGGCAGCCGTGGCCGCCGCCCGTCCAGCTCTGGTAGTGCCACTGGGTGCGCACGTCGGTCAGCCCGGCGTCGAGCATGGTGGCGTGCACCTCGTGGCCCCAGGCGCCGTGCGTGTGACGCGCCGTCATCACGTCGTACAGGCCGTCCAGCACCCGCACGAACGCCTCCGCGTGCTTCTCGCTGGGCGCCGAGACGACCTTGGGTGCCGAGCGGACGAACTCGCCCAGCAGGAGCCAGCCGCCGGGCTTGAGGGAACCGGCCAGCTGGTGCACGAACTCCACCCGGTTCTCCAGGTGGTGGGTCAGCAGCCGGGCGTGCACCAGGTCGAACGGGCCCTCGGCGGGCAGCGGCTCACCCGTGCTCAGGTCCTGGGTGTATATGGAGACGTTGGGGGCGGGCGCCACCATGTGGGTGTCCTGGTCGACGGCGGCGACGCTGCCCGACTCGCCGGCGATCTGGGACAGCATCCGGGTCACCGAGCCGCCGCCCGCGCCCAGGTCGAGGAAGCGGCCGCCCGGGGCCGGTGCGATCTCGGCGAGTTCGGCGCGGGTGAAGGGGTCGAGGAACTCCTCCAGCGGGCTCAGCTGCGCGGGGACGTTGTGGAACACGTAGTCGGCGAGGTTGGTCATCGTTGTCCTTCGTCGTGGTAGGAACCGGCGTCGCGGTGCGGGGCGGATGGCGCTGCTGTCGGTGGTGCTGCGGGACTCAAGGGCTGAAGCTGAACAGCTCCTTGTCCCGGTAGGTCTCCTCGCGGCGCTTCATGGAACTGATCAGCGCGTCGCGGATCCGGCCCACCAGGGGGTTCGTGGTGTGCCCCAGCCGGGCGAGCAGCCGGGAGTGCTGGACGATCTTGTTGGCGCGACGGGACCTGACCCGCCCGTACAGGCGCAGCGCGGCCGGGACGTCCTGCTCGGCCAGCAGGCAGGCCAGCGTCGCGACGTCCTCCAGCGCCATGTTGGCGCCCTGCCCGAGCACCGGGCCGATCGGATGCGCGGCGTCCCCGAGCAGCACGAGCCGGCCGGTGTGGTAGCGCTTCAGCGGGGGGCAGTCGTGGACGTCGGTGACGACCATGTCCTCCAGCGCGCAGGAGGCGACGGTCTCCGGCAGCGGGGACGACCAGCCGCCCCACAGCTCCAGCAGGTCCGCCTTGGCCTGCTCCACCGGCTTGGCCGGCCAGACGTGCTCGGGGGAGTTCACCGTCGCGGTCCAGAACAGCCGGGTGTCGTCGAACGCCTCGGCGAAGAAGTGGCCGCCCGGGCCGACGAAGACGAAGCCGTCGCCGTGCTGCGGGGGCCGCTTGGAGATGCCGCGGACGGAGGTGAACCCGAGGTACCGCGGCGGCACCTCCCCCGCCACGATGCCGCGCAGGGTGGAGCGCACACCGTCCGCGCCGACGACCACGTCACCGGTGACGGTGCGCCCGTCGGCCAGGGTCAGGCTCGCGGTCCGCCCGTCGGTGGCCGCCCCGACCACGGCGGCCTGGTGATGCACCGTCACGGGCGCGGGGCCCGGGCGGCTCACCGCGTCGGCCAGGATCCGGTGGAGGTCGGCCCGGAGGATGCCGATCATGGGGGCGCCCCACTTGGCGGGGAAGTTACCGACCTCCCGGCTCTTCAGGAGTCTGCCCTCCGAGGACATGATGGGCATGTCGCCGGCGTGGCTCTCGCTGGACCAGCCGGCCCGGCGCACGGCCTCGCCGAGCCCGGCGCTGATCCGGTCCACCGATTTCACGCCGTTGGGCGTCAGTTCGATGCCCGAGCCGGTATTCCCGAAGCCTCTGGCGCGTTCGAAGACCTCGACGGCGATGCCGCGTTCGCGCAGGGCGACGGCGAGGGCGAGCCCGCCTATCCCCCCGCCGGCGACGAGTACTTTGATCGACTTCATTTCCGAGTCTCCCGAGCTGATGCCCCCGGCCCGGTCAAGAGCGGGGACGAGCTGTCTTCTGCCACGTTCAACACCACCGCCCGCCGGGGTGCGCAGGGCGGCGAATCGAGCCCGGACGTCCGTCCGGGAGGTAGTGGAGCGGCTTTTCCCGCGATTACCTGGTGCTGCGACGTACTTTCCCGGGAGAGGGGTGGCTCCCTTGTGTATTAAGGGGCATTTTCGCATGTGGCGGGCGGTGCGAGAATATCCCAAATTGCTTTGTCGGGCGGGTTGGTTCCGGTCTTGTGGGCCCTGCCGCGGCGCGGCTATCGTCACCAATTCCGAAGCGGCACAGATGAATTCCTGGACAATCCGCGGACCGAGGACGGGTGACGGAATGACGACATTGGCGCGGGCGGACGGCACGGAGGGCGCGGCGGAGCGCCGGCACTCCCTGCACGTGGCGCTCGACAAGGACGAGGCGGCGGCGGAACGCCTGCTGCTCGGCACCGTCGCCCCCTGGGCGGCCGCGCGCGAGGCGGCCGGTGACGTCGGCGGCTGGTTCGCCGAGCGGACGGACGAGGACGGCGGGCGTCTCACGGTCCACGTGTGGGCACCGGACGGCCGCGCCGTCGCGGCGCTCGGCGAGGCGCTCCGTGCCGCGGTGCCCGATCCGGCGGCCGTCGCCGAGGGCCCGGACGGTGTCCGGCCCGGCCCGGCAGCCGCCCTGTTCGGCGGCGACGAGGGGTTCGCCCGCTGCGTGCCGCACCTCGCCCGCACCGCGCGGACCGCCCTCGCCGCCCTGCGGGCCGCACCGTCGCGCGAGAAGCGCCTGCGTGCCGCGGCCGCGCTGCTGCTCGCCTCCGCGACGGCGGCCGATCCGGAGCCCCGGCGCGCGGCGTCCTGGCTGCGCACCCACACCTCCACCCTGGCCGCCGACCGGCACGCGGCGCGCAGCGGTGCGGAGCAGGACCACTTCCGCAACGAGGCCGAATGGCGGCAGCGGCACGCCGCCACCCGGGCCGAACTGGCCCTGCCCGGCACCACGGCCGGGGACTGGTACCGGGACCAGTGCGCGCTGCGGGCCGCCCTCGCGCCCGCGCACGAGGCGGGAGTGCTCACCGCCGCCCCCGGCGAGGTGCTGCGCACCTTCGCCCGGCTGCTGGCGAACCAGCTGGGGCTCACCGCGCAGGACGAGGCGTACGCCGCCTGGCTGGTGTCGATGGACCTGGTCTCCGGCGGTCCCCGGCTGCCCTACTTCGCCGACACCCAGGTGTCCCCGGACCGCCTGCTGCACGAGCACGGCAAGTTCTTCGGCGCCCGGCTCATGGACCAGCGCCCCGACATGCCCGGCGCGACGGCCGAGGGACGCCAGGAGCTCCCGGCGCCGCTCGCGCGCATCGCGCTGGAGCGCCCCGCCGTGCCGGGCGGCGCCCCGCCGTTCGAGGAGGTGCTGCTCGCCCGGCGCAGCGCGTACGGCACCTATCGCGGGCCGTTCACCCTCGGCGACCTGGGTGCCCTGCTCCACTTCTCGGCCGGGGTCACGGCGCACAAGACCATGCCCGGCGCGGACGCCTCGTACCCGGTCCGGCCCTATCCGAGCGGCGGCACCCGCTACCCCCTGCGCGTCCTGCTCTACTGCCACGACGTCGAAGGGCTGGAGCGCGGGACCTACCTCTACGACGCCGCCGGCCACGCACTGGAACTGATCGGCGACCAGGACATCTGCGCCGAGCTGATGCGGATGGCGCCCGCCACCGACCCGAGCGTGGTGTTCCCGCCGAAGGCCGGCGGGAACCTGCACGTCGACGACTGCCCGCTGTGGGTCTTCACGGTCGCGGACCTGACCTTCCAGAGGCTCCACTACGGCCTGCGCTCCTATCGTCTCGTCCTTCAGGAGAGCGGCCACCTCGCGCAGAACCTGGCGCTCGTCGCGACGTGGCTGGGCAAGTCGTCGGTGGGGATCGGGGGTTTCTACGACGACACGGTCAACGCGGCTCTCGGGCTCGACGGCGTCGACTCCTCCGTCGTCTACGTCCACCTCGTCGGCGTGGTGGAGCCCCCCTCCCCGGACTGACCCCGGCCCGGCCCGGGCGGCGGGGAGCCGCACCGAGGGCGGCACACGGACGGGACGGGTCCTCGGACTCGTCCCGTTCCCACGTGACCCCGGTCGCCAGAAGACGTTACTATATGAGGGCTCTAGTGTCTCCCTCTTGTGAATGGGGCAGGGGGGTCGGTGGCGCGCGCCGTGCGCCTGAGCAATCCAGGAGGCGACACCCTGCGTGACCCCTGTGAAGGTCGTGCACCGGCGGCACATCCGCCGTCGTTTTCCGGACAAGGGGGGTTCGCGATGAGCGCATGGACAGTGAACGGAAGACCGGGCACGCCGCGCAGGTCGGTCCTGCTCGGCATCGCCGCCGGGGCCGGCGTGGCCGCCACCGACGGCCTCGGACCGGCCGCCCGCCCGGCGGCCGCCGCAACGCCGAGGCACCACTTCGACTTCGACCGGGGCAACGCCGCGCTGGACGTCTTCGGGCCGGTCTCCGGCGGGCCCGCGCGGGCGGCCGTGGCACCGAGCGACGCCTCGCTGATCATCCGCTTCGCGAACCTGGTGGCCCACGCCTGGTTCGACGCGATCGCGCCGTACCACCCCACCGCGGTGGGCATCCACTCGGATCTCGGACGCCGTCCCGCCTCCGAGGCGGTCACCAACCGCAACAAGAACATCGCGCTGCTCTACGCCACGTACCGGATGTACGAGGTCCTGCTGCCGGGACACCGGCAGCTGTGGCGGGACACCATGGTCTCGGTCGGCATGGACCCCGACGACGCCCGGGAGAACACCGGGTCACCCGTCGGCATCGGCAACCTCGCGGCCCGGCACGTCCTGGAGAGCCGTCTGCACGACGGCATGAACCAGCTCGGCGACCACGGCGGCCGCGAGTACAACCGCCTGCCCTACGCGGACTACACCGGCTACCAGCCGGAGAACTCCGCCTACCGGCTGCGGAACGCGTCCCGGTGGCAGCCGCTCGTGGTGACCAAGGGCAACGGGGTCTTCCAGGTCCAGCAGTTCGTGACGCCCCAGCTCGCCCGGGTGCGGCCCTACTCCTACAGCGACCCGAGCGAATTCCGGGCGCCCGTCCCGCGGGCCAGCGACCACCACAACCGCGCCGAGTACCGGCGCCAGGTGGACGGCATCCTCGCCGCGTCCGCGAATCTGACGGACGAGCAGAAGATGAAGTGCGAGATGTTCGACGACAAGTTCATGAGCCTCGGCGCGGCCGTCGGCTCGGCGTCGGACAGGGCCGGCCTCGACCTCGACGGCTGGGTGCACCTGCACACGGTGGCCGACACGGCCACCTTCGACGCCAGCATCTTCGCCTGGTACAACAAGGTCGTCTACGACGCCGTCCGCCCGCACACCGCGATCCGCCACGTGTACGGACGCCGCCCCGTGCGCGCCTGGGGCGGCCCCGGCAAGGGGACCGTCTCCCTCCCGGCGGACCAGTGGCAGAGCTACCTGGGCACCCCCGACCACCCCGAGTACCCGTCGGGTTCCACCTCGCTGTGCGCCGCCGAGGCGCAGTCGGTCCGCCGGTTCCTGGGGACGGACGCGGTGGACATCAAGGTGACCCGGGCCGTGAACTCCTCGGTCGTCGAACCGGGAGCGACGCCCCGTCAGCCGATGGAACTCCACTGGACCTCCTGGACCGACTGGACCAGGGACTGCGGGCTCAGCAGGTTCTGGGGCGGTGTGCACTTCATGCCGGCCATCGAGGCCTCCTGGACCATGGGCCGCACGATCGGCGACCGGGCGTACGCATTCGTCCGCTCGCACATCGAGGGGGAGGTGTGACGGTCGGCGTCCGCACCCTGTGACGTGGCCCCGGCACGGGAGATCCGTGCCGGGGCTCCGGCCTGTCCGTGCGGCGATCCGGCCCATTTCCACAGCAACGCAGAAGCGCAGAGGCGTTCGGGGGGAGCCTTCGACCCGTGCTCACCGATGAGAAAGCAGAGGAAAGACAGACATGAACACCACCTTATGGATCGTCGCCGGAATCGTCGCCTTCCTGTTCGCCGCCGTCGGCCTGATGAAGGTCGTCACACCGAGGACGGAACTGGCGGCCGGCAACATGCCGTGGGCCGCCGACTTCTCCGACGGAGCGGTCAAGGGGATCGGCGCCGTGGAGGTGCTCGGGGCCATCGGCCTCGTGCTGCCCGCGGTCCTCGACATCGCCCCGGGCCTGGTGCCCGTCGCCGCCACGGGCCTCGCCGTCACCATGGCCCTCGCCGCGGTCGTCCACGTCCGGCGCAAGGAGGCGCCCGCCGTCGTGGTCAACCTCGTCCTGCTGGCGCTGGCGGCGTTCGTCGCCTGGGGCCGCTTCGGCGAGTACAGCTTCTGATCCGCCCGGCCGCACGGCAGCCCTGAAGGGCCGGTCCGGATGCGCGCCGCGCATCCGGACCGGCCCTTCAGGGCGCTCACGGGGCAGGCCCCGGGCCCGGCGTGGGATCGGGAAGGATCCGGACGCCGGGCCCCGGGAGGCGCCGGCCCCGCACCGGGCGGGCGGTCCGCGGGTGGCCCGTCCCGGCGGGTCAGGCCGCCCCTTCGCCGGGGAAGGCGAAGAGGATCGGCGGGTTGGACCAGCCCAGCGGATGCAGGGTCATCTGCACGATCGGGTCGGTGCCGGGCCCCACCTGCACCGGCCCCGCGGTGCCGACCAGCAGCTGGTGCGCGGTGCTCTCGCCGGCGGCGCCGGCGTGCGCGCCCTGGGCCACGGCGTGCACGTACCAGGTCCCCTCCGGGACACCGCCGATCCGGAACTGGCCCGAGTGCGCGACCACGGCGCGGGCCGCGGGGGTGCGTTCCAGGATGGGGCTCTCGAAGACGCCGATGTAGATGCCGGATGCGGTCCTGCCGGGCGACTTCACCACACCGGTGACACAGCCCTGTTCCTGCTCCCGCCGGGGCGCGGCCTCCGGGAGGAGGTCCATCTCCCGCTGCTCGGCGAGACCTTCGCCCGCGAGGGCGGCGCCCGGGTCGACGGGCGGGTTCTGGCCGTGCCCGGAGTGCCGGTACTGGGTGGGGGAGCAGCCCACGGACTCGCTGAATCGCCGTGTGAAGCTGCCGGTGCTGCTGTAGCCGACCTGGGCGCCGATGTCGCTCACGTTCAGGGAGGTCGTGAGCAGCAGGATCTTCGCCTCATGGAGACGTATCGCGCTGAGAAAACGGCCGGGGGTGACGCCGGTGATCCGCCGGAAGGAACGAAGGAAGTGGAACTTGCTCACCATCGCGGCGTGGGCTAACTCATCCAGCGTCAGCGGCTCGAAGTACCGTTCTCGAATCGTTTTCACTGCGCATTGTACTGCGTACTCCATGATGGCCCCCATGTGGATTCTTCTTTGTGGAAGTCCGTGGAACTCCGTGGAACAGGAGCGTCCGTGCGGCGCGATGTGTCGCGCGTAGACCCGGACGTGAGACGGCTCCGTGGGCATGATCTGCCGGGCCCCGGAAAACGTGGCGGAATGTCCGGGGCGGCTGTCTCTGCGGTGTGCGATCAACAGCGCGAAGGTGGTGTGACGCGATGGTTCTCACGTAGTGCGCGTGATTCTCGAAATCGGCTCACCGGCTGTGTCAGGGGTGAGATCCGCATCGGCTACGGTGGACTGCCCTTACCCAAAGAGCCTCGCAGACCCCGTCCGCCGTGTCTTCTTCATTCTTGCGGTTCCCCCCTTAGGGGTACCCCCTGCCGCAGCGGTATGGCGGGGATGTCGGATTTCGGTCCCGCCTGCCCTTCTGGGCCCCTTCGGGAATGTCCGCGCACCTTCGGGACGGTAAAGAGGTCCGGTTGTCCGGACGAATAGCGCGCCCTATTCGGGGATGCCGGCGACGGCGGACGCGGGCGGCGCGCGGTGAGTTCACCAAGACAATGCAAAAAAGCCCCCGCCCGCACGATCGAATCGTGCGGGCGGAGGCGGGAGCGCAGGTCCGCCGGCGGCCGGGCCGGCGGGCGGGTCAGACGACGGCCACGATCTCCGCGGACTCGGCGGTGGTGTCCGTGGTGAGCGCGAACGCCGCGCCCGCCTCGGGGATGGTGGGCGCCGCGGCCAGTGCCTTCTGCATGTGCTCGGCGGACTCCCAGTACCAGTGGTCGACCCAGGTGCCGTCCTCGAGGCGGCCGAGACGGGCCTCGGTGAGCCCCGGGTAGGACTCGCGGACCGCGGCGATGAGAGTGGCCCGCTTGTCGATCATCTCCGCGTCGTTGGCGGGGTCGGTCCTGAAGCGCGTGATCCGGACGACGGTCATGGCCAAGTCCCTCTCTAGAGTCACTGTCTCATGTCGGACTCTAGAGGTACACTACGCAAACAGGCAAGCCGTTCGGGAACCCCCGCGGTGACCAGCGGCTCCACAGATGTCGGCACGCTCCGCCCCCGGAGTCCGCCCGCCACGCGGTCCCGGCCCGGCAGGGGTGTGCAGGTGCGCGTACACCTCACGGGGAGTCCTGCATGCGGCCCGAGATCGAAAGCGTCGTCGAAGCGATACGTCACCGGTACGACGAGGAGCTGTCGCTCTGTGTCCTGGCGGACACGGCCCGGCTGAGCTCCTTCCACATGGCCCGGATCTTCCGCCAGGAGACCGGGCTGCCGCCGGCCCGCTTCCTGACGGCGGTCCGGCAGGAGGTCGCCAAGCGCAAGCTGCTGTGCACCTCCGACCGCGTCGCGGACATCTCCGTGCAGGTGGGCTACTCGAGCCTCGGCACCTTCACGACGCGCTTCACCAGGAGTGTCGGCGTCTCGCCGGGGCGCTTCAGACGGCTCGCCCAGCTGGGCCCCGCGGCCGTCGACTTCACCGCGGGCCGCAAGGACGACGCGCCTTTCGCCTACGGATCGTTCCGCGGGAGGATATTCCGCAGTGACGGCCAGGAGGACGAGCCGGTTTTCGTCGCCGCCATTCCCCCGCTCACCCGGCAGGAACGCCCCGCCCGCTGTTGCCGAATGGAACAGGGCACCGGGACATGGCGCATCGAATACGTTCCGGAAGGCCCGTGGCACATTCAGGCCGTGTCGCGCAGAGCGGGCGGCGGTAAACAGCCCATTGCCGTCGGCACGGCCGGCCCCTTCTACATATCGCCGGGTTCCACGGTGACCGTCGACCTCGTGCTGCAACCCCCCTCCCGGGTAAGGATTTTCGATGCCGAACGCGCCACGATCGGCGCCGCGCTCCCGGAACTCTTCGCCTCCTGACCCAATCCGCGGCGGCTGAGCAACCCTGGAGAAGACATATTCGGGGCGGAGTGCCGAGAATGTGCCGGGCGGTGCACTCGCACCGCATTTGCTGTCTTTTTGGGGAGGGCACGTGGGCGTCATCGGCGGACACGCGGTGATCATCGGAGGGTCGATCGGCGGCCTGGTCGCCGCCCGCACGCTGTCCAGCAGGTTCGAATCGGTCACGGTCCTCGACCGCGACACGCTCCCCGAGACGGCCGCGGACCGGAAGGGCGTGCCGCAGAGCCCGCACGCCCACGCGCTGCTCATCAGCGGGCGCCGGAAGCTCGACCGGCTGTTCCCGGGCCTCACCGACGAGCTGATCGCGGGCGGCGCGGTGCCCTTCGACCCCGGCTACGACCTGCTCTTCCACCAGATGGGCGCGCTGCGCACCCGGTTCGAGAGCGGCCAGCTGGGCATCAGCCTCACCCGCGCCTACCTGGAGCACACCGTCCGCCGCCGGGTGGCGGCCCTGCCGAACGTGGAGATCCGCGACCGGACCGCCGTCAACGGCCTGTTCGGTGTGTCCGGCCGGGTGCTGGGCGTCGAACTCGACGACGGCTCCCGGCTCGGCGCCGAACTCGTGGTCGACGCCACCGGCCGCAGCGCAGGACGGACCGACCGCTGGCTGGAGGAGCTGGACTGCCCCGCGCCGAAGACCACCACGGTCAAGATCGACGTCGGCTACACCACCCGCGTGATGCACCGCCAGGGCGGCGAACTGCAGGACGACGCCCTGCTGTTCCTGATGTCCGCGGTGCCGCCCCACGACAAGCGCGCCGCCGCGATCTTCGCGGTCGAGGGCGACCGCTGGATCGTCACCCTCGGCGGGTGGCACCGGGCGCACGCCCCGGTCGACCCGGAGGGGTTCGCCGCCTTCGCCGACGGGCTCCCCACCTCCATCGTCTCGGACCTGCTGGCCCGCACCAAGCCGGTCGAGGACGGGGACGCCGAGCGCTTCACCTACCCGGCCGCCCGCCGGCGCTGGTTCGAGCGCCTGAAGAAGGTCCCGGAGGGCTTCGTCGCCCTCGGCGACGCCATCTGCAGCTTCAACCCCCTGTACGGCCAGGGCATGACCGCGGCCACCCTGGAGGCCGTCGAACTCGCCCGCTGCCTCGACCGGCACAAGGCCGCGACCCCCGCGATGGCGCGCCGCTTCTACCGCGCGGCGTCCCGGGTGATCGACACGCCGTGGCAGATGTCGACCAGCAGCGACTTCATGTACCCCGAGACGGTCGGGGCCAAGGGAGTGGGGACGGACCTGCTCAACCGCTACGTGCGCCAGGTCATGCTCGCCAGTCATGTCTCGGTGCCCGCGCACCGCGTCATGCTGGACGTGCAGCACCTGCTGGCGAAGCCCGCCGCCGTCGTCCGCCCCGACCGGGTCGTCCGGTCGCTGATCGCGGCGCGCCGCTCACCGGCGGCCGGCCGGGGGACGGCCCTTGACTGACCGCCCGCCCCGCCGGGGTCCGCACGCCTGCGGCCCCCGGGCGGGGGCGTCCGCCGGGGCCGGCGGCCGGCAGTCATACTTGCCTGGTCTGCCGGTGCGGCGGCGACCGGCCCGGCGGTCCTCCGCCCCCGACCCCGTGGCGCCGGACGCCGTAGCAGTGACGAGGAAGTGATCGACGATGGTGAGCAAGTCCCCCGGCCGCCGGCTCAAGGCGCAGCAGACCCGGAACCGGATGCTGGAAGCGGCGATGAAACTGTTCGTCGAGCACGGCTACGGCGCCACGACGATCGACTCCATCGCCCGTGAGGCGAAGGTCGCCGTGCAGACGATCTACTTCTCGTTCGGGAGCAAGCAGCAGATCCTCAAGGAGCTCATCGACGTCCACATCGCGGGTGACGAGGACCCGGTGCCCACCCTGGAACGGCCCCAGGTGGTCGAGGCGCTGGAGGCCGAGGACCCCCGGCAGCAGCTCCGGCTCCAGGTGCATCTGACGCGCGTCGTCTACGAACGCGTCGGCCCGCTGCTGGAGGTGCTGCGCAACGCGGCGACGACCAGCGGCGACGGGGCCGAGCTCTGGGAGGCGAACAAGCGTCAGCGACAGGTCGTCCAGCGGCGCTTCGTCGAGTCGCTGGTCGCCAAGAAGGCGCTGCGCGAGGACCTGTCGGTCGAGCGGGCCGTCGACATCTCGTACGTCCTCCTCGGACCGGAGCTGTTCCATCTGCTGGTGACCGAACGCGGCTGGACGCCCGAGGAATGGGAAGAGTGGGTGTACGAGGGCCATTGCCATCATCTGACCGGCGCCCGGGAATGATCCCGCCGGCGGCCGGCCCCGGCCGGCCGCCACTGCCCGGTCGGCAATTGCCGAACGCCCCGGTGTGAGCAATCTGGGAGACGCCACAAGGGCGCGGACTGCGAGAAAATCAGGCACCACGAAATGTGATGCCGCAGTCCCGACCTAGTCCCCGAGAGTTGCTGATGAATGCATCAATGGGTGATTCACCATCCGTGCCGTCAGCTTTCCGGCACTGGTTCGAGGACGCCCGCAGGAGCATCTCCACCCATGTCGAGCGGGTCCCGCTGGCCTCGGTGAGCGGCTGGCACTGCGACCCCGACGCCCCGGCCCTGACGCATCACAGCGGCCGGTTCTTCTCCGTCGAGGGCATCCGGACCCACCATGTGGGCGGCCCCGTCGAGCGCTGGGACCAGCCCGTCATCAACCAGCCGGAGACGGGAATACTCGGAATTCTCGTACGCCGCGTCGACGGTGAACTCCACTGCCTGATGCAGGCGAAAGCCGAGCCCGGGAACATCAATGGGCTCCAGCTTTCCCCCACGGTTCAGGCCACCCGGAGCAATTTCACCGGTGTGCACCGCGGAAAAGCGGTTCCCTATCTCCGGTATTTCCGTGAGACCGCCGGACACCGGATCATCGCCGATTCCCGGCAGTCCGAACAGGGATCCTGGTTCCTGCGCAAGCG
This sequence comes from Streptomyces sp. T39, assembly GCF_008042045.1. Taxonomy (GTDB): domain Bacteria; phylum Actinomycetota; class Actinomycetes; order Streptomycetales; family Streptomycetaceae; genus Streptomyces. Next base: position 30,400 of record NZ_RDBP01000034.1, on the reverse strand, counting down.
GAACCGCAACATGATCGTCGAGACCCGGGACGCGGTCGAGGCGGCGGACGGGTTCCGCTGGATGCCGCTCGGCGAACTGCTCGGACTGCTCCGCTTCGACGACCTGGTCAGCATGGACTCCCGCAGTGTGCTGGCCTGTCTGCCGTTCCCGCCCGCGTCCGCCGCCACGCCCCCGGACCGCTCCGGCACGGCCGGCATCCTCAGCTGGATCACCGAGGCCCGCAGCCGGATCGAGGTCACCACCGAACGCCTGCCGCTGCCCCGGCTGGAGGGCTGGCGGCGCGACCCGCTCGCCATCGCCCACGAGAGCGGCCGCTTCTTCGACGTCATCGGGGTCCGGGTGAAGGCCGCGGGCCGCGAGGTCGCCGAATGGTCCCAGCCGATGATCGCCGCCCACGGGCCCGGCCTCGTCGCCTTCCTCGTCACCCGCGTCGACGGCGTGCTGCACGTGCTCGTCCAGCAGCGCGTCGAGCCGGGTTTCGTGGACGTCGTCGAGCTCGGGCCCACCGTGCAGTGCACCCCGCGCGACCACGAGGCGGCCTCCGGCGGCGAACGGCCGCGCTTCCTCGACGAGGTCCTCGGCGCCGGGCCGCAACGGACCCTCTTCGACACCGTCCTGTCCGACGAGGGAGGCCGGCTGTACCACACCCGCAGCCGGCACCTGATCGTCGAGACCGGACACCTGCCGGAGCCGCCCGGCTACCGCTGGACGACGCCCGCCCAGCTGTCCGCGCTGCTGCGCCACAGCCACTACGTCACCATGCAGGCGCGCAGCCTGCTGGCCTGTCTGCACGCCCTGGAGCACCCGGCGTACGGCGCGGGGGAGTCCGGGCGGGGGGAGTCGTCATGACCACCACGGCACAGCGCCACGGCGCACCGGAGCGCGACCCGCACCGTCCGCTCGACGTCGTCGTCCTGGGCGCGTCCGGATTCGTCGGCTCCGCCGTGACGGCCGCCTTCGCCGGGCGGCCCGTGCGGCTGCGCGCCGTCGCCCGGCGCCGCAGCAGCGTCCCCCTCGCCCCGGGGGTCACCGCGGACGTCCGCCTGGCCGACCTCACCGGCGCCGGGGAGCTGGCCGCCGCGGTCGCCGGCGCGGACGTGATCGTGCACCTCGTGATGCACAGCGGCGGCTGGCGCGCCGCCGAGAGCGACCCGGCGGCCCGCGCGGCCAACGTCGGCGTCATGGAGGACCTCTGCGAGATCCTGCGCGCCGAACGGCGCGACGGCCCGCCGCCCCTGGTCCTCTACGCGGGTGCCGCCTCCCAGGTCGGCCTGACGCCCGACCGGCCCATCGACGGCAGCGAGCCCGACGTCCCGCACACCGCCTACGACGAGCACAAGCTCGCCGCCGAGCGGATCCTGATGGACGCCACCGCGGACGGCGCCGTCCGGGGCGTCAGCCTGCGTCTGCCGACGGTCTACGGATACGTGGACGCCCCCCACGGCGCCGACCGCGGGGTGGTCTCCTTCATGGTGCGGCGCGCCCTCGCCGGCGAACCGCTCACCCTCTGGCACGACGGCAGCGTCAAGCGCGACCTCGTCCATGTCGAGGACGTGGCCCAGGCGTTCGTCGCGGCACTCGGCCACGGCGACGCGCTGACCGGACGCCACTGGCTGCTCGGCGCCGGCCGGGGCGACCCGCTCGGCGAGGTGTGCCGCACCGTCTCCGGGCTGGTGGCGGCGCGGCTCGGCCGGCCCCCGGTGCCGGTCGTCTCCGTCGAGCCGCCGCCGACCGCGCCCGCGACGGACTTCAGCAGCGTCACCATCGACTCCTCCGCGTTCCGTGCCGTGACCGGCTGGCAGCCGGTGACCGGGCTGCGCGCCGGTCTGGAGCGGACCGTGGCCGCCCTGGCCGACACCATGACATCCGAGTGAGGGGACGACCGTGTACGGACCGGAGTTCGCCGAGATCTACGACCTCGTGTACACACTGCGCGGCAAGGACTACCCGGCGGAGAGCGCGTACGTCGCCGGGCTGATCCGCGAACGCGTGCCCGGGGCGTCATCGGTCCTCGACGTCGCCTGCGGCACCGGCGGGCATCTGCGGCACTTCCTCGGCATGTTCGACCGGGCCGAGGGCGTCGAGCTGTCCGACGCGATGCTCTCCGTCGCCCGGGACAGGCTGCCCGAGGCGGGCCTCCACCACGGCGACATGCGCGACTTCGACCTCGGCCGCACCTACGACGCCGTGGTGTGCCTGTTCGCCGCCGTCGCCCACCAGGACCCGGCCGAACTCGGGGGCACCATGCGCTGTTTCGCCCGCCATCTGCGGCCCGGCGGCGTCGTGGTCGTCGAACCGTGGTGGTTCCCCGAGACGTTCACCGACGGCTACGTGGCGGCCGACGTCCTGCGGCCCGACCACCGCACCGTCACCCGGCTCTCCCACACCACCCGCGAGGGCGACGCCTCCCGCATGGACGTGCACTACGTCGTCGCCGACCCGAAGACCGGGGCGCGGCACTTCACGGAGTCCTACGTCCACCAGCTCTTCCCGCGGGCGCTGTACGAGCGGACCCTGCGCGACGCGGGGCTCACGCCCGAGTTCATCGAAGGCTCCCAGTCCGGCCGTGGCCTGTTCCTCGGCGTGAAGGAAGGAACGGACCGCCCGTGACGACCAGAGTGTGGGACTACCTGGAGGAGTACGCCGCCGAGCGGAAGGACATCCTCGACGCCGTCGAGACCGTCTTCTCCTCCGGCCGGCTCGTCCTCGGCGCCAGCACCCACGGCTTCGAGAGGGAGTTCGCCGCCTACCACGGCATGCCGCACTGCGTCGGCGTCGACAACGGCACCAACGCGATCAAGCTGGCGCTCCAGGCCCTCGGCGTCCGGCCGGGCGACGAAGTGGTCACCGTCTCGAACACGGCGGCGCCCACGGTGGTCGCCATCGACTCGGTGGGCGCGAAGCCGGTGTTCGTGGACGTCGACCCCGACACGTACCTGATGGACACCGCGCAGGTGGCCTCGGCCGTCACGGCACGGACCCGCTGTCTGCTGCCGGTCCACCTCTACGGGCAGTGCGTCGACCTGGCACCGCTGCGGACGGTGGCGGCCGAGCACGGGCTGGCCCTGCTGGAGGACTGCGCCCAGGCCCACGGGGCACGGCACGACGGCGTCCTCGCGGGGACCACGGGTGACGCCGCGGCCTTCTCGTTCTACCCGACCAAGGTCCTCGGGGCCTACGGCGACGGCGGCGCCGTCCTGGTGCGCGACGACGACACCGCCGGGCGGCTGCGCCGGCTGCGGTACTACGGCATGGAGGAGCGCTACTACGTCGTCGAGACCCCGGGCCACAACTCCCGGCTCGACGAGGTCCAGGCCGAGATACTGCGCCGCAAGCTGCCCCGCCTCGACGCCTACGTCGCCGCCCGGCGCGCGGTCGCCGAGCGCTACGCCGCGGGCCTGGCCGGCACCGACCTGGTCCTGCCCGCCCTCGCCCCCGGCAACGACCACGTCTACTACGTGTACGTGGTGCGCCACCCCGAGCGGGACCGGATCCTGGCGGCCCTGCGGGAGCACGACATCGACCTCAACATCAGCTATCCGTGGCCGGTGCACACCATGTCCGGCTTCGCCGGCCTCGGGGTGCCGGCCGGCTCGCTGCCCGTCACCGAGTCACTGGCCGGCCAGATCTTCTCGCTGCCGATGTACCCCTCGCTCGCGCCCGCCGTGCAGGACCGTGTGATCGGCGTCCTGCGCGAGGTGCTGGCGGCGCTCTAGCCGCGACAGCCGCCACCGTCCCGCCCCCTCCCGTCGGCGACCGCGACGGGCCCGTGCCCCGGAGGAGCCATGGAAATACGCGAACTCGCCGTCGAGGGAGCCGTGGAGTTCACCCCGACGGTCTTCCCCGACGAACGCGGCCTGTTCGTCTCGCCGTTCCAGTCGGCGGCGTTCGAGAAGGCGGTGGGACACCGGCACTTCCGGGCGGCCCAGACCAACCACAGCCGGTCCGCGCGGGGAGTCGTCCGCGGGATCCACTACACGGCGACGCCGCCGGGCACCACCAAGTACGTCTACTGCGCGCGCGGCGCGGCCCTCGACATCGTCGTCGACATCCGCGTCGGATCCCCGACCTACGGGAAGTGGGACGCCGTCCTGATGGACCAGGTCGACTTCCGGGCGATGTACTTCCCCGTCGGCGTCGGCCACGCCTTCGTGGCGCTGGAGGACGACACGGTCATGTCCTACATGCTGACGAGCAGCTACGTCGCCGCCGACGAACGGGCGCTCTCCGTCCTCGACCCCGCGCTGGGGCTGCCCCTCCCGGACGGAATCGAGCCGGTCATGTCCGAGCGCGACACCGCCGCGCCGACCCTCGCCGAGGCCCGCGCGGCGGGCCTGCTGCCCGACTACGCGGCCTGCCGGGCACTGTCCCGGTGAGCAGACACCCCATGCCCGGCCGCGGGGACCCGGCCCGGGCCGGACACCACCCCTCGGAGGACTCCATGGCGACCCGCAGGACTGTGCACACGCCGGTCAGACGCAGGGGGGTGACCGCCGCCGAACGCTCCCCGGCACCCGACATCGCGCGTGGCTTCATGCTGCTGCTCATCGCCCTGGCCCACGCACCCATGTACGTGACGGGCAGCGACCCGGGCCCGGTGACCCACCCGCAGGGCGGTGACGCGCTCGACCGCACGATCACCTTCCTCGGCCTGGACCTCGTCGACAACCGGGCCTATCCGATGTTCGCCGCCCTCTTCGGCTACGGCATGGCGATGCTCGTCATGCGGCAGCAGGCAGCCGGCACCTCCGCGAAGGCGTCCGGCCGGCTGCTGCGCAGGCGCGGACTGTTCCTCGTCCTGTTCGGCTTCGTGCACTTCGTGCTGATCTTCCCCGCCGACATCCTCGCGCCCTACGGAGTCGCCGCCCTGCTGTTCGGCTGGCTGCTCACCCGCGGGGACGGGGCGCTGCGCAGGGGCATCGTCATCAGTGCGGCCGTCGGCGCGGTCACCGCCGTCCTGCTGTCGGTGGCCGTGGCCGTGGAGCAGACCGAGGACGCGGCGGCCGTGCGCGGCACGGTGTGGGCCGACGACTACGTGGCGGCGCTCGGCGAGCGTCTGGCACAGGTGCCGTTCGCCTCGCTCCACATCCTGCTCGGCTGGCCGATCCCGGCCGCGATCCTGGTCGGCGCGTGGGCCGCCCGCAAGCGGTACCTCGACGACCCGGTCGCCCACCGGGCGCTGCTGCGGCGGGTCGCCGTGTGGGGCGGCACGGCCTCCGTGCTCGGCGGCGTGCCGCTCGCCCTCGTCGGCGCGGGCACATGGCGGGCGGACGACCTGGCCACCGGCCTGGTGACGGGCCTGCACGTGGTCACCGGCTTCGGCGGCGGCCTCGCCTACGCGGCCCTCTTCGGGCTCCTGGTGGCCCGGCTGCGGGACCGCGGGCTGGAGCCCGGGCCGGTGAGCCGCGCGCTCGCCGCGGTCGGCCGCCGGTCCCTGACGAGCTATCTGCTCCAGTCCGCGCTGCTCGCACTGGTCCTCGCCCGCGTCGCCTTCGGTCTGGGCGACCACATCCACGCCACCGGCGCGGCCGCGGTCGCGGTGGCGGTCTGGCTCACCGTGGTGGCCGTCGCCGTCGCACTCGAACGCGCCGGACGCCAGGGCCCGCTGGACGCGCTGATGCGCCGCCTGGTCTACGGCCGCGGGCGGACGGCCCCGCCGGCCGCGCCGGCCGCGGAGCCCGTGTCGCGGTCCGCCCCCGGGACGGGGGCCGCCTCGTGAAGGCCCTCGTCCTGGCGGGGGGCACCGGCACCCGGCTGCGTCCCTTCAGCCACACCATGCCCAAGCAGCTGATCCCGATCGCCAACAAGCCGGTGCTGGTGCACATCCTGGAGGACCTGAGGGCCCAGGGCGTCACCGAGACCGGGATCGTGGTCGGGGGCTACGCGAAGGACATCGCCGAGGCCCTCGGCGACGGCGGCGCCCTCGGCCTGCGGATCACCTACCTCCCGCAGGACGCGCCCCGCGGCCTGGCCCACGGGGTGGCCGTCGCACGGGACTTCCTCGGCGACGACGACTTCGTGATGTACCTCGGCGACAACATGCTGCCGCAGGGCATCGGCGGCATCCTCGACGACTTCCGGGCCCGTCGCACGCCCGCGCGGGTCGCCGTCCAGCCGGTCGGCGACCCGCGTGCGTTCGGCGTCGCCGAACTGGACGCCGAGCGCCGGGTCGTACGGGTGGTGGAGAAGCCGGCCCGGCCGCGCAGCGACCTGGCGCTCATCGGGGTGTACGTGTTCACGGCGCGCATCCACGAGGCCGTCGCCGCGATCGGGCCGAGTGCCCGTGGCGAACTGGAGATCACCGACGCCCTCCAGTGGCTGATCGACCGCGGGGACGAGGTCCGCGCCTCCCGCTACACCGGCTACTGGCGGGACATGGGCAGCGTCGACGACATGCTGGAGTGCAACCGGGAGATGCTGCGCACGCTCACCCCCGGAGTCGAGGGCACCGTCGACGGCACCAGCCGGATCACCGGCGCCGTCCGGCTCGGGGCCGGCAGCCGCGTCGTCGGCTCGACCGTCACCGGACCGGTCAGCATCGGCAGCGGCACCGTGGTCGAGGACAGCGTCCTCGGCCCCGACACCACCATCGGCGACGGCTGCGTGGTGACCGGCTCCGAGGTGTCGTTCTCCATCGTGCTCGACGCCGCGACCGTCGACGGCGTCGAGGGGCTGCACGGCTCGGTGATCGGCCGGGCGGCCCAGGTGATGTCCTCCGGACCGGAACGGCGGCACCGGCTGATGGTCGGCGACCACGCCAGCGTCCGCCTCCAGACGACCTGATGAGGCTGACCGGATGAGAATTCTCGTGACCGGCGGAGCCGGGTTCATCGGCTCCGCCTACGTCCGCGCCCTGCTCAGGGGCGAGTACCCGGGCTACGAGGACGCCCACGTCACCGTGCTCGACCTGCTCACCTACGCGGGCAACCGCGGCAACCTGCCCGCCTCGCACCCCCGGATGAGATTCGTCCGGGGGGACATCTGCGACGCGCCGGCCCTGCTCGACCTGCTGCCGGGACACGACGCGGTGGTGCACTTCGCCGCCGAGTCCCATGTCGACCGGTCCCTGTCCGCCCCCGCCGCGTTCGTGCGGACCAACGTGGCCGGCACCCAGACGCTGCTGGAGGCGTGTCTGCACGCCGAGGTGCCCCGGGTGCTCCATGTGTCCACGGACGAGGTGTACGGCTCGATCGACGACGGTTCGTGGACCGAGGAGTGGCCGCTGGACCCGAGTTCGCCCTATGCGGCGACCAAGGCCGGCAGCGACCTGGTCGCGAGCGCCTACTGGCACTCCCACGGCCTCGACGTGTCCGTGAGCCGCTGCTCCAACAACTACGGGCCGCACCAGCACCCGGAGAAGCTCATCCCGCTCTTCACCACCCGGCTGCTCGCGGGGGAGAGCGTGCCGCTCTACGGTGACGGCACCAATGTGCGCGAGTGGATCCATGTCGACGACCACTGCCGGGCGTTGCAGCTGATCCTCGCCAAGGGCCGTGCCGGAGAGGTGTACCACGTCGGCGGCGGCACGCCGCGGACCAACTGGCAGGTCACCGAGCGGCTGCTCGACCTCTGCGGCGCGGGCCTGGACCGGGTCCGCCCGGTCGCCGACCGCAAGGGCCACGACCGGCGGTACTCCCTGGACGGGACCAAGCTCCGCGAGGAACTGGGCTTCGAGCCCGTCGTGCCCTTCGAGGAGGGCCTCGCCGAGACGGTGGCCTGGTACCGCGACCACCCCGGCTGGTGGGACGCACAGGACCGCCGCGCCCCGTGACGGGAGAGCAACACGGGAGATGCCACCGTCCGAACGCCAGTCCACAATCATAGGGACGGCGGAAATCATCCCGGACGAAAGGAATGGCGTGCCGGACGGAGAGAATGAGTCGGCCCGTACCGCGGCCCGGCCATTCTCCCGGAACTCCGGTTCGTCGTGACCCCGGATATCTCCTGCCTTTGCGCTGCTCTTGTGCGGCGTGAATTGCGGACACCGTCCTCACCTCACCGCCGCCCCCGTGCGCGGTGCGGCGGGTCCGTCATGTCCTTCCTGGTCAGACCCGGACGGGTAGCCGCGGCATGCCTGCGCTGCCGCCCCGCCCGGGGTCCACGGCCTGTGAAGCAGTCTCTGAACTGAAATCCAGAGATAGTCCAGAAGACCTTTATGGGCCACACGTCAGGCTCTGAGGAATGCCGGTGCGAGCTCCGCGCAAAGCGGGCACGTCTGTCGAAGCAAGAAGGGAAGTGTCATGTCGTCGACTCTTCACGGAGTACCTGACGAATACGACGTCATCGTGATCGGTGGGGGGCCGGCCGGCTCGACCACCGCGGGACTTCTCGCGAAGCGCGGACACCGCGTCCTCGTCCTCGACCGCGAGCGGTTCCCCCGCTACCACGTCGGTGAATCCCTCATCCCGGCCTTCATGCGCCCCATGGAGGAACTGGGCATCACCGAGCGCATGGACGCCCGCGGCTTCGAGCGCAAGTACGGCGGCACGCTCGTCTGGGGCAACGCCCAGGTGCCGTGGAACTTCTCGTTCATCGAGGGCGGCAGCCACGAGTACGCGTACCACACCCGGCGGGCCGACATGGACTCGCTGATCCTCGACCGGGCCCGTGAACTGGGCGCGTTCGTCATCGAGGAAGCCACCGTCAAGGAGCCCATCGAGACCGAGGGCCGCGTCACCGGCGTCCGCTACACGCTGCGCGGCACCGACGGCTCCTACGAGGCCCGCGCCAAGCTGGTCATCGACGCCTCGGGCCAGGCGCGCCTCCTCAGCCGCCGCTACGCCGACATCACCTGGCACGAGGAGCTCCGCAACGTCGCCGTCTGGACGTACTTCGACAACTGCGAGCGGCTCGGCGGCGACGAGTACACCAACATCCTCATCGAGAGTCTCGACGACGGCTGGTTCTGGGCCATCCCGATCGACAAGGGCACGGTCAGCGTCGGCTACGTGACCCGCTCTGCGGACGCCGGCAAGGACGGCCAGTCCCTGGAGGACCTCTTCAAGGGCGAGGTGGAGAAGTCCACCAAGCTGAAGAAGATGCTGGCGGGCGCCAACCAGTCGGCAGGCTGGCGCACGGCCCGCGACTGGTCGTACACCAGCCAGAGCTTCAACGGCAACGGCTGGGTGTGCGTCGGCGACTCCGCCGCGTTCGTCGACCCGCTGTTCTCCACCGGTGTCGCGCTGGCCACGCTCGCCGGCAGCACCCTGGCGAAGATCGTCGACCAGATCATCCAGCACCCGGAGATCGAGGAGCAGGCGCTCAAGCGGTACGTCACCGCCTACCGGGCCTTCTTCGACGAGATCCGCGTCTTCGTCGAGCGGTTCTACGACCGCACGAAGTACAAGGAGTTCTACCACAGCCTCGCCACGGAGATGGTCGACCCGGACCGCGAGCGCACGCCCTCCTCGAACTTCGTGCAGCTGATCTCGGGGCTGAGCGGCAAGCACCCGATGCTCACCCTCCAGATCGACGACCTGATCGGGCAGGGCACCGAGGCCGCCGAGAGCTGACCACCCGCCCCCACGAGACAAGGACGGGCAGGATGCCGCCGTCATGAGCAGTCATCAGATCACGTTGCTCTTCATCGACCTCGGGCTGATCCTCTTCCTCGCGAGGGCTCTCGGCCATCTCGCGGCCCGGGTGAACCAGCCGGCCGTGGTGGGCGAGATCGTCGCGGGCATCCTGCTCGGGCCGACCCTGTTCAACGGGGCGATATCCGATCTGCTCTTCCCCGCGGACATCCGTCCGCTGCTCACCGGGATGGCGGACGTCGGCGTGGCACTCTTCATGTTCACGGTCGGCATGGAGCTGGACCGTGCCACGCTGCGCGGCAGGAGCCGGGTGACCGGCGGAGCCGTCACCGGCTCCACGGTGGTCCCGTTCCTGCTCGGCATCGGGCTCGCCTTCTACCTGATGCGCACCCACGAGGTGACGAGCACCGCCGCGTTCGTGGTGTTCATCGGTCTCTCCGTCTCGGTGACGGCCTTCCCCGTGCTCGCCAGGATCCTCACCGAGCGGGCTCTCAGCAGGACGACGATCGGCGGCATCGCCCTGGCCACGGCCGCATCCGTGGACGTCGTCGCCTGGACCGCTCTCGCGGCGGTCCAGGCGTCGGTCGGCGGCGGCGGCGACCACTGGCGGGTGGCGCTCGCCGTGCCGTACGTCCTCGTCACCCTGCTCGTGGTGCGGCCCCTGCTGCGCCGGGTCTTCGTCAGGAACGGGGAGGCCGTCCCCTTCGCGCCCTGGCACCTCGCCCTCGTCCTCATCGGTGTCCTTCTCTCCGCGGCGGCCACCGAGGCGATGGGGATGCACTTCATCTTCGGCGCCTTCCTCTTCGGCACCGTCATGCCGAGGGAGAAGACCCTCCTCGTACGCAGCGAGATCGAGGACCGCATGGGGCAGGTCACCTCCCTGCTGCTGCCGGTGTACTTCGTGGTGGCCGGGCTGAAGGTCGACCTCGGCTCCATGAAGGCCTCCGACTTCGCCGAGCTGGGACTGATCATGCTCGTCGCGGTGATCGGCAAGTTCGGCGGCACCTACGCCGGCGCCCGGACCCAGGGGCTGCCACCGCGCCCGTCGGCGGCCCTCGGCGTCCTGATGAACACCCGCGGACTCACCGAACTGGTCATCCTCGGCGTCGGACTCCAGCTCGGGCTGCTCGACGCCGATCTGTACTCCCTGATGGTCGTCATGGCGGTCGTCACCACGGCCATGACCGGTCCGCTGCTCTCCCGCATCTACCGCAAGCCGGTCGAGGTCCCCGACCCGGAGGGCACCGCGGAACCGGAACGCGTGACCTCGTCGGCAGGATAGGAGGAGAGGAACACATGCGGCTGATAGGGCTGGACCGCGAGCTGTCCGAGCTGAACGATCTCCTCCACGCCTGCGCACGCGGCGACGGCGGCGGCGTGGCGATGATCGGCGGCGCCATGGGCTGCGGCAAGACGGAGCTCCTGACGGCGCTGAAGGGTGCGGCACGCGAGGGCGGCTTCGCGGTCCTGGACGCCGTGGGCTCGTGGCCCGAGCGCCTGTCGCCGGGCAGCGTCCTGGCGCAGCTGCTGCGCTCGGCCGGAGCCCCCGGCCCGGCCGCGGTCCTCCTCGACCGGCTCCGCGGCACCTGCGAGGACGTCACCGGAGCCGCCGGCGACACCCCGCTCACCCTCGACGCCGACACCACCGACGTGCTGCACGAACTCTGCGCCGAGGTGGTCCGCTCCGCCGAGGACGTGCCCGTGCTGCTGTGCGTCGACGACGTGCAGTTCACCGACTACCTCACCCTGCACTGGCTGTTCCATCTGATCCGGCAGCTGCGCGGGGCCCGGGTGGTGCTGGCGCTCACCGAATGCCCGCTGTCCCGCCCGGCGCACCCGCAGCTGCACGCGGAGCTGCTGCGCCAGCCCCGCTACCGCAGTGTGAACCTCGGGCCGCTCTCCCTGACCGAGACCACCGCACTGCTGGCACTGCACCGCGGCGCACCGCCGGACCCCGTCTTCGCGGAGCGCTGCCACCGGGTCAGCGGCGGCAACCCCCTGCTCGTCCGGGCACTGCTGGAGGACTCACGGCAGGCGTCAGACCCGGGCACCGTCGTCGTCGCGGACACCTACGGCGACACCCTGCTCAGCTGCCTGCACCGGGGCCGCCCCGCGCTGCTGCGGCTCGCCCAGGCACTCGCCGCGCTCGACGGGGACATCCACGCCCCGGCCCTCCTCGCCCGTCTCACCGGGCAGGAGCCCAGCGCCGTGGTCCGCGGCACCAGGGAGCTGGCCGCCGCCGGCTTCCTGGACGGGATACGCCTGCGGCATCCCGTGGCCGCCCAGGCGGTGCTGGAGGGGCTGAGCGCCGCGGAGCGCGCCGCACTCCACCGGCACGCCGCCCTGATGTGCTACGAGGAGGGCGTCGCCGCCACCCGCACCGCCCGTCACCTGCGCAACTGCGACGACGACGGGTCGCTCACCTGGGCCGTGCCGGTCCTGCGCGACGCCGCCGAACGCCATCTCAACGGCAACCGTGTCGCCGAGGCCCACTCGTGCCTCGAAGCCGCCCTGCGCCTCGGCACCGACGACGGCGAACGCGTCGGTCTGCGCGCCCTGCTGGCGTCGACCGCCTGGATGCTCAACCCGTCGATCAGCACGCCCCACCTCGGCGAGCTGGCCATCGCCCTGCGCGACGGCCGGCTGCCCGCCCGGCCCACCCTGATGCTCGCCAAGTACCTGCTGTGGCACGGCAGGTTCGACGAGGCGGTGGGCGCCGTGGCGCAGCTGGACGACACCGACGAGCTCCGGGACCCGGGGTACGCGGCCGAGGTGCGCGCCACCTGGAAACTGCTGTCCGTCACCTACCCGGTCGTCCAGCCCCCGCCGCCGCTCGGCTCCACGGCGGCCGGCGACCCGCGCCTGCTGGGCGTCACCGCGCTCTCGCAGGTGCTCGCCCAGGGGCCGGACGACGGAGCGGTCGCCGACGCCGAGAGCGCGCTGCGCGCGATGCGGCTCGGCAAGCACACCCAGGAGTGGCTGATGTGCGCGGTGGCCGCCCTGTCGTTCGCCGACCGGCCGGAGGCCGCCGCCCGCTGGTGCGACCACTGGCTGGAGGAGGCGCGGGCCCGCAAGGTGCCGCTCTGGGCTGCCGAGTTCGCCTCGCTGCGGGCGGGCATCGCGCTGCGGCAGGGCGACCTGTCGCACGCCCGCCTGCTGTCCGAGGCGGCCCTCGCCCAGGTCCCGGCCGACAGCTGGGGCGTGTGCATCGGAGGCCCGCTGGCCAACCTGGTCCAGGCGGCCACCGCCGCCGGGGACTTCGGCGCCGCGGCCGAGTACGTCGCCCAGCCGGTGCCCGAGGGGATGTTCTCCAGCCGCTTCGGGCTCTACTACCTGCACGCCAGGGGCTGTTACCACCTGGAGACGGGACGCCCCTACGCCGCGCTCGACGACTTCAGCCGCTGCGGCGAGCTGATGACCCAGTGGGGCCTCGACCAGCCGACGCTGGTGCCGTGGCGCAGCAGCGCCGCCCGCGCCCATCTCGCCCTGTCCGACCCGCGGCCCGCGCGGGAGCTCGCGCACCAGCAGCTCGCGCTCGCGGGCGAGCGCCCGACCCGGGCCCGCGGCATCTCCCTGCGGGTCTGCGCCGCGGTCGCGGAGGAGGGCCGTCGGGGGCGGCTGCTGGAGGAGGCGGTCGAGATCTTCCGCGCCTGCGGCGACCGCTTCCAGCTCGCGGGCGCCCTCGGCGAACTCGCCGACGAGTACACCGAGTCGGGGCACACCGCCCGGGGGCTCGCCGTGCTCAAGGAGTCGGAGCGCCTGCGGCGCGAGTGCGGCGTCGGCAGGCCCGCCCCGGTCGTCCACGGCACGGCGGGGGTCGCCGAGCCGGACAGCGCGGCGTTCGCCCTGCTGAGCTGGGCCGAACGCCGGGTCGTCGCGCTCGCCGCGCACGGCAGGACCAACCGGGAGATCGCCGGGGCCCTGACCGTCACCGTCAGCACGGTGGAGCAGCACCTCACGAAGGCCTTCCGGAAGCTCGGCATCCGGACTCGGAAGGAACTGCCGAGAACCTACTTCCTGGGAGCGGCAGCGAGATGAGCAGGCACCTTTTCCTATCGACGAGAGACAGGTGAGCGGCGTGCCGCGCAAGGACACGAAGAAGACACCCGAGAACCAGTACGACGTGGCGATCCTCGGCAGCGGCATGGCCGGCGGCATGCTGGGCGCGGTCCTCGCCCGCAACGGCGTCAAGGTCCTGCTGCTGGACGCGGGCACCCACCCCCGCTTCGCGGTGGGCGAGTCGACGATCCCGTACACGTCCGGCATGACCCGGCTGATCGCCGACCGTTACAAGGTTCCCGAGCTGAAGGCCCTCTCCAGCTTCAAGGGGATCCGCAAGGAGGTCTCCCGCAACTGCGGACAGAAGCAGAACTTCGGCTTCGTCTACCACCGCGAGGGGCGTGCCCAGAACCCGGCGGAGGTGAACCAGCTGGTCGTCCCGTCGGCCATCAGGACCGAGACCCACCTCTTCCGGCAGGACATCGACGCCTACCTCTTCCACCTGGCCGTCAAGTACGGAGCCGTGCCGCAGCTGGCCACCCGGATCGCGGACATCGAGATCGACCCGGACAGCGGGGCGGTGCTGCGCACCGAGAGCGGCAAGGAGTTCCGGGCGAGCTACGTCGTGGACGGCAGCGGCTTCCGCTCACCGCTGGCCGAGAAATTCGGCCTGCGGGAGACGCCCACCCGGGCGCGCACCCACTCCCGCAGCATGTTCACGCACATGGTCGGTGTGAAGCCCTACGACCGCTCGCCCAACGGACGTCAGCACAAGCAGCCGAACCCCTGGCACAACGGCACCCTGCACCACGTCTTCGACGGCGGCTGGCTGTGGGTCATCCCGTTCGACAACCACGAGGACTCGCTCAACCCCCTGTGCAGCGTGGGTCTGACCTACGACCCGCGGGCCTTCCCCAAGGGCGATGCCACGCCGGAGCAGGAGTTCGACGACTTCCTCAAGCGGTACCCGGAGATCGCCTGGCAGTTCCAGGGCGCCAAGGCGGTCAGGCCGTGGGTGTCCACGGGGCGGCTCCAGTACTCGGCGAAGCAGGTCGTGGGGGAGCGGTTCTGCCTGACGTCGCACGCGGCCGGCTTCATCGACGCCCTCTACTCACGGGGCCTGACCAACACCATGGAGCTGGTCAACGCGCTCGGCTGGCGTCTGATCGCCGCCTCACGGGACGGCGACTGGTCGCTGGAGCGCTTCTCCTACCTGGAGAACCTCCAGCAGGGGCTGTTCGACTTCCACGACAACCTGGTCTACAGCTCGTTCGTCGGCTTCCGCGACTACGAGCTGTGGAACGCCGTCAACCGCACCTGGATGCTCGGCACGATGCTCGGCAACGTCATGCTGGAGGACGCGTACTACCGGTACGACACCACCGGCGACGAGAAGGTCTTCCTCGACCTGGAGCAGAGCAAGCACCCCGGCTCCCCGCTCCCGGTCAGTGCCGGATTCAATGAGATGGGAATTCTCACCCGGGATCTCTGCCAATCCGTCGAAGAGGGGACCATTTCCCCGGGTGACGCAGCGAAGCGCATTCTCAAGCACATCGAGAATGCCGACTTCATTTCGCCTTCGTTCCGTCTCGGTGAAGAGCCGACCCGTTGCTTCGCCATGAGTCCGGCCAAGATGGCGATGAATGCCGTCTGGTCCCGCAGGGAGGCTCCCCCGGAGATCGGCCCGCGCATGATCAACGCCAGCAAGGGGCTGGTCAGGACCCGCTTCCGCGGCTGAGCCCACCCCACGGCGGTCCCCCTCCGGACCAGCCGGCCAGACCCTTAGGGGCCCCCGGGAACACCCCTGAAATGTCAGGGGTGTTCCCCTGATTATGGGCAGTTGTAGGTTCGGACGGATTGCTTCGGTATTCGGTTGCGAGACGAGAAGGCGACGGCACATGGACGCGATTGCAGACCGTGACCCGGCGAATCTTACGGCCATTGTCGGCATGGCCGGCAAGTTTCCGGGTGCGCCTGATCTCGACAGTTTCTGGACTCTGTTGATGGACGGCGTGGACGCGATAGGCCCCGTCCCCGCCGACCGCTGGGACAGCACCGCGCAACTCGACCCCGAGAAGGAGATCCAGGCCGTCGGCGGCTTCATCGACGGTGTCGACCGCTTCGACGCGCAGTTCTTCGGCATCTCGCCCCGTGAGGCCGAGGCCATCGACCCGCAGCAGCGGCTGATGCTGGAGGTCGGCTGGCGCGCGCTCGAGGACGCGGGCCAGCGGGCCGACGCGCTCGCCGGCACCCGTACCGGCGTCTACGTCGGCGCCTCCTGGCACGACTACGAACTGCTGCGCAAGGACCGCGACGCCCGGCCCACCCCGCACAGCCTCGTCGGCAACGCCCTCGACGTGATCGCGGCCCGCCTGTCGTACTTCCTCAAGGTCCGCGGCCCCAGCATGACCGTGGAGACCGGCTGCTCGTCCTCCCTGGTCGCCCTCCACCTCGCCTGCCAGGCGCTGCGCGACGGCGAGATCGACGCGGCCGTCGTCGGCGGCACCAACCTCATCCTCGACCCGCATGTGACCGTCGGGCTCACCCACTTCGGCGGACTCTCCCCGGACGGACGCTGCAAGACCTTCTCCGCGGCGGCCAACGGCTTCGTGCGCGGCGAGGGCGTCGCCGCCCTCTACGTGAAGACGCTCGCCCGCGCGCTGGCCGACGGCGACCGCATCCACGGCGTCGTCGCCAACACGGTCGTCAACAACGACGGCGGCGGCGAGAGCCTCGTCACGCCGAGCCCCGCCGGGCAGGAGGACCTGCTGCGCCGTGCCTACCGCACCGGGGCCGTGCCGGCCGGCGCCCCGGACTACGTCGAGGCCCACGGCACCGGCACCGGCCGGGGCGACCCGATCGAGGCCACCGCCATCGGCCGCGTCCTCGGCGGCGACCGCGACACCCCGCTGCTCATCGGCTCGGTGAAGACCAACATCGGGCACCTGGAGGCCGGCGCCGGACTCGCCGGCCTCATGAAGAACCTCCTCGCGCTGCGCCACCGCGTGCTGCCGCCCAGCCTCCACTCCGCGGAGCTCAACCCGGCCATCCCCTTCGACGACATCAACGTCCGCGTGGTGCGCGAGGCGACACCCCTGCCGCCCACCGGGCCGCTGTGCCTCGGCGTCAACTCCTTCGGCTGGGGCGGCACCAACGCCCACGTCGTCCTCCTGAGCCCGCCCGGGACGGAGCAGGCGGCAGCCGCCGACGAGGGTCCCGCGACCGGACTGCCCGCCGTGCTGCCGCTCTCCGCCAAGGACGACGTCGCCCTCGGCCGGCGCGCCGCCGACCTCGCCCCGCTCGTCCCCGCCACCGCGGAAGGGACGGCCGCCCAGGCCGGCGCCCTCGCCTGGCGCCGCGACCACCACCCCCACCGCGCCGCCGTCGTCGCCACCGACGCCGACACCCTGCGCACCGCCCTGACCGCACTCGCCGAGGCCCCCGACGGCGAGCCGGAGGCACCCGGCCTCGTCACCGGCAGCGCCGTGCCGGGCGGCGGCACCGCCTTCGTCTTCCCCGGCCAGGGCTCCCAGTGGACCGGCATGGGCACCGGGCTGTTCCGGGACAGCCCGCTCTTCGCCGACGTCGTCACCCGCTGCGCCGACGCCCTGCGCCCGCACACCGACTGGAACCTGCTCGACATCTTCTCCGGCCGCGCGGACGACACCTGGACCCGGCGCATCGACATGCTCCAGCCCACCCTGTGGGCCATGTCGCTCGGACTCGCCGAACTCTGGCGCGCCGCCGGCATCGAGCCGGACGTCGTCCTCGGCCACAGCCAGGGCGAGATCACCGCCGCCACCGTCGCGGGGATCCTCTCCTACGAGGACGCAGCCCTGGTGATGGCCCGGCGCAGCGCCATCGCCCGCCGCACCTCCGGCCAGGGCCGCATGCTCGCGGTGGACCTCGACCGGGACGCCGCACTGGCCGCCCTGGAGGGCTTCGAGGACAGCGTCTCCCTCGCCGTCCACAACGGCCCCCACTCCTGCGTCCTGTCCGGCGAGAAGGAGGCCGTGCTCACCCTCAAGGAACTCCTCGACGCCGAGGGCACCTACTGCCGGCTGGTCAACGTCGACTACGCCTCCCACAGCCCCCAGATGGACCCGCTCCGCGAGGACCTGCTCGCCGCCCTCGCACCCGTCCGGCCCCGCGAGGCGCGCATCCCGCTGATGTCCACCGTGCGCCGCACCCGCCTGGCCGGCCCCGAGATGGACGCCGCCTACTGGGTCGAGAACCTGCGCAGCCCCGTGCAGTTCGCCGACGCCATGCAGGCCGTCCTCGACGACGGCATCACCCATGTCGTCGAGATCAGCCCCCACCCCGTCCTCGCCCCGGCCGTCGA
>NZ_RDBP01000034.1:0-12425 GCF_008042045.1 Streptomyces sp. T39 | reverse complement strand
GCAACCGGGTGCTCGCGGTCATCCGGGGCAGCGCCGTCAACCAGGACGGCGCCTCCTCCGGACTGACCGTGCCCGGCGCCCCGGCCGGACGGACCGCCCCCCGCCGTCGCGGCGGCGTCCGCCCCGCCGTCCGTCGCGGCACCCCCCGGCGCACCGGAGCCGATCGCGATCGTCGGCATGGCCGGCCGCTTCCCCGGCGCCCGCACCGCCGAGGACCTGTGGGACCTGCTGATCGACGGCCGGGACGGCGTGACCCGGGTGCCCCCCGGCCGCTGGGACCCCGACGCCCTCGCCCCCGGCACGGTCACCACCGACCAGGGGGGATTCCTCGACGACATCGACCGCTTCGACGCCGGGTTCTTCTCCGTCCCGGCCCGCGAGGCCGAGAACCTCGACCCGCAGCAGCGCATCCTCCTCGAATCGGCCTGGCACGCCATGGAGGACGGCGGCATCGACCCGCGGTCGCTGCGCAACACGCGCACCGGGGTGTTCGTCGGCGTCAGCTACGGCGACTACGCCCGCCTGCTCGCCGCGGACGGGCCCGACGAGGTCGACGCCTACTACAGCACCGGCACCGCGCTGAACGCGGCGGCCGGACGGATCGCCTACACCCTGGGCCTGAACGGCCCCGCCGTCGCCGTGGACACCGCGTGCTCCTCGTCGCTGGTCGCCCTGCACCTCGCCGTCGGCTCGCTGCGCAACGGCGAGAGCGACGCCGTGTTCGCCGGCGGCGTCAACGTCATGCTCGACCCCGCCTCCTGGGCCGCCGTCAGCCAGGCGCACATGCTCTCGCCCGACGGCCGGTGCCGTACCTTCTCGGCCGACGCCAACGGCTTCGTCCGCTCCGAGGGCTGCGGCGTCGTGGTGCTCAAGCGGCTCTCGGACGCCCGCCGCGACGGCAACCGGGTGCTCGCGGTCATCCGGGGCAGCGCCGTCAACCAGGACGGCGCCTCCTCCGGACTGACCGTGCCCAGCGGCCGGGCGCAGGAGAGCATGCTCCGCGCCGCGCTCGACCAGGCCGGCGTCGACGGCGGAGACGTCTCCTACCTGGAGGCGCACGGCACCGGCACCGCGCTCGGCGACCCGGTCGAGATCGCGGCCGCCTGGCGGGTGCTCGGCCCCGGGCGCAAGCCCGGCCGCCCGCTGCACGTGGGCTCGGTCAAGAGCAACATCGGCCACTGCGAGTCCGCCGCCGGCATGGCCGCCCTCTTCAAGACGGTGCTCGCGCTGCGCCACGACCTGATCCCCGCCAACCTTCACTTCACCGAGCCCAATCCGCACGTCGACTGGTCCGGCATGAACGTGCGGGTCGTCGACACCGCCACCGTGTGGCGCCGCGGCGACGGTCCCCGTGTCGCCGGTGTGTCCGGCTTCGGCTTCACCGGCACCAACGCGCACCTGCTCGTCGCCGACGCCCCCGACGAGACGCCCGCGGCGGCACCCGTGCCGCAGGAGCCGCCCGCCCGGCCGGCCACCCGGCTGATCCCGCTCTCCGCCCCCGACCCGGACGGCCTCGACCGCCTCGGCGCCGCCTGGGCGGTGCGCCTGGGCGACGCCGCCGACGAGGAACTGGACGCGCTCGCGGCACAGGCCCAGGCGGGCCGGGCCCACTTCCCGTACCGGCGCGCCCTGCTCGGCACGACCGCCGGGCAGCTCGCGGAGCAGCTGAGCACCCCGGCGCTCCTTGCCGCGGGCGCCCCGCGCATCGCCTTCCTCTTCTCCGGGCAGGGCAGCCAGTACTTCGGGATGGGGCGCGAACTGTACGAGAGCGAACCGGTGTTCCGGGAGACGTTCGACGCCTGCGACCGGATCCTGGCCCCCACGCTCGGCGCCTCCCTCGCCGACCTCCTCCACTACGGCGACGACCGGGGGGCCGTCAACGAGACCCGGGTCACCCAGCCCGCCCTGGTGACCCTGGAGCTGTCCCTCGCCGCGCTGTGGGAGTCCCGGGGCGTGCGGCCCGCCGTCGTCATGGGCCACAGCGTCGGCGAGATCTCCGCCGCCGTCACCGCCGGGGTGATGGACCTGCCCACTGGCCTGGAGCTGATCGCCCACCGGGCCCGGCTGATGCAGGCCACCGAACGGGGCGCGATGCTCGCCGTCGTCGCCACCGAGGAGCAGGTCGTCGCGTGGACGGCCGGCACGGATCTGGACGTCGCCGCCGTCAACGGACCGCGCTCCGTGGTGGTGTCGGGCTCCGTCGACGCGGTGGAGGCGCTCGCCGCCCGGCTGAAGGACGAGGGCGTACGGGCCCGCAGGCTCGGGGTGTCGCACGCCTTCCACTCCCGGCTGCTCGACCCCGCCCTCGCCGCGTTCGACGAGGTCCTCGCCCCGCTCACGTTCCGCGAGCCGGTGCTGCCCGTCGTCTCCAACGTGACCGGCCGGCTCGCCGGCCCCGGCGAGTACGACGCCGCGTACTGGCGCCGCCACGCGCGCCTGCCGGTGCGGTTCCACGACGGGGCGAGGGCCCTGGCCGGGCTGGGCGTCGACGTCTGCCTGGAGATCGGCCCCGACCGCACTCTGGTCAACCTGGTCGCGGGCGCCGAACTCGACCCCGCGCCCGCCACCGTCCCCTCCCTGCGCCGGGGCACCGGGGACACCGCGGCGCTGCTCGCGGCGACCAAGGAGCTGTACCTGCGCGGACAGGACATCGACTGGTCGCGCATCGCCCCGCGGCGCCCGGTGACCGGGACGCCCGCACCGCGCTACCCGTTCGCCCGGACCCGGCACTGGGCCGCCGCGGGCGGCGCCGGCGCACCGGCCGTGCGGCGGCCCGCCGCACAGGCGCCCGCCTGGGGCAGCCCGCTGCGCTCGCCCGCGTTCGGCGGCCGGGTCTGGACCACCGCGCGCAGCACCGAGTACCCGGCCCACCTCACCGACCACCGGCTCTTCGGCGTCGTCTCCGTCCCCGGCGCCTCGCAGACCGCCACCGTGCTGTCCGCGCTCGGCAGCGGCGGGGCGCCGGTCGTCCTGGAGGACCTGCACTTCCCGCGCGCCCTGGTGCTGCGGGACGGCGAGCACTACGACCTCCAGATCGTCGAGGAGACCCACGAGGGGCGCGCACGCGGCATCGGCGTCCACAGCCTGCTCGACCCGGAGCGGGGGCGCTGGCAGCAGCACCTGGCCGCACGGATCGGCGAACCGTCCGGCCCGGCCGCGGCGGACGCCCGCCGCGCCGCGCCGCCGGACCCGGTGTCCTTCGCCGCCGGTGCCGACCGGCATCTGACGGGCGACGCCTTCTACGCCCATCTGCGGGCCCTCGGCTACCACCTCGGGCCGTCCTTCCGCTGGATCGGGGAGGTCTGGATCCGCGGCCAGGAGGCACTCGTCCGCTTCGTCGAACCGGCGGAGATGAACGAGTCCCCCGACGGCTGGGAGATCCACCCCGGCCTGCTCGACTCCTGCCTCCAGAGCGCGGTGGCCTTCGCCGTCACCGGCGACGAGGTGTCCGAGGACGACGGCCTGGCGATCCCGTTCGCCGTGGCCCGCCTCTCGTTCCCCCGCCGGCCCGTCCCGGGCCAGGAACTGTGGGGCCACGTCCGGGCGGTGGTCGAGGACGGCACGGACGACGGCCTGCTCCAGGTCAAGGCGGCCGACCTGCACATGTTCGACGGCAGCGGCGCCACCGTCCTCGCCGTGGACGACTTCCGCTTCCGCCGCGCGCCGCGCGCCGTCCTGGAACGCTCCCTGCGCGACGGCGCCGCGCACACCTACCGGCTCGCCTGGACGCCGCAGCACGCCCCCGCGGCCGTCGACGGCACCGCGGCGCGGGCGCTGCGGATCGCCCTGCTCGGCGAGACGACACCGGCCGGCCGGGCCCTGCACACGGCGCTCGCCGCACAGGGCCACCTGGTGGACGCCGTGACCGGCGCCGGCGGCGGCCCGCGGCCGGACCTCGTCCTGGACGCCCGGTTCACCGCGGAGCAGGACGGCGAGCGGGCCGCCGGCCCCTCGGCCGCCCGCGCGGCGGCCCTCGAACTGGCCGCCGCCCTGAGGGCGTCGGAGCGCACGGTGCCCTACGCGGTGCTCGCCGCGGCGGACGCCGCCGGCGCGCCGGTCCGCGAGACGCTGTGGGGCATGCTCGCCTCGCTGGAGGCCGAGCAGACCGACCGGCCGCTGCTGCGGGTCGGGCTCGGCCCCGGCTGGGAGGCCGCCCCGCTGGCGGCCGCCGTGACCCGGGCGGTCACGGCCGGTGTCCCGGAACCGTGGCTGACCGTCGGCGGCGACGGCGTCTCGGTCGCCCGGCTGGTCCCCCACGACGGGGACACCGGGCGGGCCGACGGCGCGGGTGGCCGCCCGGCGGGGCGCGGCGGCGCCGCACTGATCACCGGCGGCCTCGGCGCCCTCGGGCTGAGCAGCGCCGGCTTCCTCGCCCGCGCCGGCATCACCGCGCTCACCCTCATGGGCAGGTCCGCTCCGGACGCCACCGCCCGCACGGTCGTCGACGAACTCACCGCGCGGGGCGTCCGGGTGACGGTCGTCGCCGGCGACGTCACCGACCCCGAGGCGTGCCGGGCGGCCGTGGCGGCCGCCGGCGAGCACGCCCCGCTGCGCACCGTGCTGCACCTGGCGGGCGTCAACGACGACCGGACCTTCGAGCGGCTGGACGAGGACGCCTTCGCCACCGTCTTCGCCGCCAAGGCCGAGGGCGCCGCGAACCTGGTGGCGGCCCTCGACGGCCAGGACCTGGACGCCCTGGTCCTCTACTCGTCCGCCTCCGCCGTCCTCGGCTCCGCCGGGCAGGCCAACTACGCGGCGGCCAACGGGTACCTGGACGGACTCGCGGCCCTGCTGCGGGCCCGCGGCATACCCGCCACCGGCGTCGACTGGGGCCCCTGGGCGCCGAAGGCACGGGGCGGCATGGCGGCGTCCGCGGCGACCGGACGGGCCATGGAACGGCGCGGCCTGCGGCCCCTCACCGACGAGGAGGCCGAGGAGACGCTCGCCACGGTCCTGGCCGGCGGCACCGGCGGCCGGCTCGTCGCCGTGGCCATGGACCGCGACGGCTACGCGGGGCAGCTGGAGGGCCACCGCCGGGGCGCCCTGGTGCGCCAGCTCGTCTCCCGGACGGCTCGGACCGCGGCGGCGCAGCCGCGCCGGGGCCGGCTGGCGGCGGAGCTCGCCGGACTCGACGCGGAGGAACGCGGCGAGCGCCTGCACCGGGAGATCCGCGCGCTGGCGGGCGAGGTGCTCGGCGACCCCGGTGCCATCGCCGACGACGTCGGATTCACCGAGACCGGCCTGGACTCGATCATGGTGATCGACCTCCGTACCCGGCTGTCGGACGCACTCGGCGCCGATCTGCCGGCGACGGTGGCGCTGGACCATCCCACCGTCTCCCAGCTGGTGGCCTACGTCACCGGCCTGCTGTTCACGGCGGAGCCCGCCGCCGCGCCGGCACCGCCCGGCGACGCCGCCGACCCGGCCCGGGCGGCGGCCCCCGGGGCGCACACGGCCCCCGCGACCGCCGCGCAGGACACCGCACCCGAGGCGGACCCGGCGGAACTGTCGTTCGAGGAACTCGTCCAAGCCGTACAGGCAGATGTGGGGACAGAGATATGAGTGCCCGAAGCATGGAACCCGCGCAGATCCGCCAGTTGATGGAGGAGCAGCTCAAGCACTCCCGGCGGCTGCAGGCCCGCATCCAGGAGCTGGAGGACCGCCGGCACGCCCCCCTCGCCGTGGTCGGCATGAGCCTGCGGCTGCCCGGCGGCCTCGACACCCCCGACGCCTACTGGGACTGGCTGCGGGCCGAGGGCACGGCCGACTCGGAGATCCCGGCCGAACGCCCGGGGCTGCGGGCCGTCTACGACCCGGTGCCCGGCCGGCCCGGCCGCTCCTACGTCCAGCGGGCCGGCTTCCTCTCCGACATCTCCCACTTCGACGCCGACTTCTTCGGCATCTCGCAGCGCGAGGCCAAGCTGCTCGACCCGCAGCAGCGGATGCTGCTGGAGACCGCCTGGGAGGCCCTGGAGCGCGCGGGCGTCGCCGTCCGCCGCTCCGACCGCCTCGACGTCGGGGTGTTCCTCGGCATGATGGCCTCCGAGTACGGCGAACGCCTCGAGGACCGCGCCGACATGACGCGGATCGACCCGTACTACACCACCGGCGGCGGACTCTGCTTCGGCGCGGGCCGCATCAGCCATGTGATGGGCTTCCGCGGCCCGGTGCTGAGCGTCGACACGGCGTGCTCCTCCTCGCTGTCCGCGCTGCACCTCGCCGTCCGCGCGCTGCGCAACGAGGAGTGCCGCTACGCACTGGTCTGCGGGTCCAACCTGCTGCTGTCGGCGAGTCTGATGGTGTCGCTCTGCCAGACGCGCGCCGTGTCGCCGGACGGCCGGTCGAAGTCCTTCCTCGCCACCGCCGACGGCTACGGCCGGGGCGAGGGCGTCGGCGTCCTGGTCCTGATGCGCCAGGACGACGCCGAGGCGGAAGGACGGCAGGTGCTCGCCACCGTCCGGGGCTCGGCGGTCAACCACGACGGCGCCGCCTCCGGCCTCACCGCGCCCAACGGGCCCGCGCAGCAGGAGGTGTTCAGGGCCGCCCTCGCCGACGCCCGGGTCGGCGCCGGCGAACTGGGCTACGTCGAGGCGCACGGCACCGGCACCGCCCTGGGCGACCCGATCGAGGTCGGCGCCCTGGACGCCGTCGTCGGCGACGCGGTGCGCGAACGCGGCGCGCCGCTGCCCATCGGCAGCGTCAAGGCCCGCCTCGGGCACCTGGAGGCGGCATCCGGCATCGCCGCCGTCATCAAGACCGTCCTGATGCTCCGGCACCGCGAGATCCCCGCGGCGCTGCCGGACGACGGGTCGGCGCTCAACCCCCACATCCCGTGGGACCGGCTCTCCGTCACGGTGCCGCGCCGCAACCGGCCCTGGCCGTCCGGGCCGAGGGTGGCCGGCGTCAACTCCTTCGGCATGAGCGGCACGAACGCCCATGTCGTCCTCCAGGGCTACGACGCCCCGGGACCGGCCCCCGCCGGCGACACCGGGACCGAGCTGCTGACGCTCTCCGCGAAGGACCCGGTCGCCCTGGCGGAGCTGGCCGGCGCCGTACGGGCCGCACTGAAGCAGACCGAACCGGCGCAGCTGTCCTCCGTCTGCCACACCCTGCGCGCCGGCCGGGCCCCGTTCGCCCACCGCCTCGCCGTCACCGGCACCAGCGCCGGTGAACTGGGCGAAGCCCTCGGGGCGGCCCTCGACGCGCGGACCGCCGCCGAGGACACCCGGGCGCCCGCCGCGCCCCGGACGGCCGTGCTGCGGATCTCCGGCGACGAGGAGCGGCTCGCCGCCGGGCTGGCCGCCCTCGCCGCCGCGTATCCCTCGGCGGCCGGCGCCGCCGAGGGGGCGGGCGCCCCGGCCGCCCGGCTGGCCGGCCTGCTCGGCACCTTCGGCGTACGGGTCCGCCCGCAGCTCGACGCGGACCTCGGCGAGGCGGCCCGGCTGGAGTGGGAGGCGGGCGGCGCCACCCGCACGGCGCCGCTCGTCGGCGACGACCCCGGCGAGGCGCCCGCGCTGCTGTCCGCCGCGCTCGGCGGGCTGTTCACCTCGGGGGCCGACCTTCGCCTCGACGCGCTGCGGGCACCGGGCGCCCGGTTCACCCCGGACCTGCCGACCTACCCGTTCCAGCGCAAGCGCTTCTGGATCGAGGAGCCGCTCACCGGTGCGGGCCCGGAGGCCGCCGCGGCGGCCTCCGAGCACAAGCGCGGCGCGCCCGCCCCGGGGGACCGGGAGGCCGTGCGGGCCTATCTGCTGGCCGAGCTCACCGAGGCGCTGCACGCGTCCGAGGAGCCCGACACGGCTCTGTCGTTCCTCGACTCCGGGGGCGACTCGTTCCTGTCGGTGCTGTTCATCACCAAGGTCGAGGAGAACTACCGGCTCCGGCTGACCGCCGAGGAACTGCCGCTGGACCTGCCCCTCGGCGAGCTCTTCGCCAGGCTCGCCGACGACATCGCCGAGACGGCTGCCGCCGGGGGCGCCCAGGAGCGGGACGCATGAGCAACTTCGTGCGCCCGCGCAGGATCGACGACCCCGCCGTCCGCCTGGTGGCCTTCCACCACGCCGGTGGTTCCGCCGCCTCCTGGTTCCCGCTGACCCGTCACCTCCCGGCCGGCTGGGACGTGCTCCTGCTCGACCTCCCGGGACGCGGCAAACGCCACACCGAACCGGCCCTGGAGTCCATGGACGAGATCGTGGCCACCGCCACCGAGAACGTCCTGCCGTGGGCCGAGGGCGCGCCCCTGGTCCTCTTCGGGCACAGCCTCGGCGCGATCGTCGCGCACGAGACGGCGCGGGCGCTGGAGGAGCTGGGCGTCCGCCCCCGCTGGGTCGGGGTCTCGGGCCGGGGTGCGCCCGGCCACGAGGTGCTGACCCGGCTGCCCGATCCCGACAGCCCGGACGCGGAACTGCTGGCGCGGCTGCGGGAGATGGGCGGCATGCCGCAGCAGCTGGACGCCGTCCCCGACTTCCGCGACCGGTTCCTGCGGCTCGTCCGCAGCGACCTGCGGGCCGTCGCCGGCTACCGGCCCGACGCCCACCGCACGCCGATGGCCGCCCCCGTCACCGTCTTCGCGGCGACGCACGACTCCTGGGCGCCGATGGTGGCGATGTCGCCCTGGGCGCGGCAGACCCGGTCCCGTTTCACCGAACGCGTCTATCCCGGCGGCCATTTCCACTTCCTCGGCGACGCGTTCGGCGCCTTCGCCGGGGACCTGGCCGACGAGGTGAGGGCCGCGCTCCCGCCCGGGGCCCACGCCTCGCCCGATCTCGTCCGCACGTCCACGTGACACCCCGCAGGAGGCCCCCATCATGACGCCGCAGTCCGAGCAGCCCGACATCCGTCCGCTCATGGCGGGCTTCCCCACCGGGGTATCGGTGATCACCGCCGTCGCGCCCGACGGCGAGCCGTGGGGGATGACCTGCACCTCGCTGTGCAGTGTGGCGCTGAACCCGCCCACCCTGCTGGTCTGCCTGCGCCAGGGCAGCCCCACGCTCCAGGCCGTGCAGGGCAGCGGCGCGTTCGCGGTGAACCTGCTGCACAGCCAGGCCCGCGCGACCGCCGAACTCTTCGCGTCCGGTGCGCGGGAACGCTTCGACAAGGTCGCCTGGCGCACGGTCGGCGACATCGGCGGTCCGCACCTGCACGAGGCGGCGCACACCATCGCCGACTGCGCGGTCCACGAGATCCAGAAGGTCGGCGACCACGCCGTGGTGATGGGGCGCGTCGCCGCCATCACCCAGCTCCAGCTCCAGCTCCCGCTGATGTACGGGATGCGCCGCTACGGCTTCTGGACGGACACGGACGAGGACCGGCACCTGGACTACGACTTCATGTCCTGACCCCCGCGACGCGCCTGCGGGCCCGGGAGCCCCGCCCGGGCCCGCAGGCGTGCCCGGGGCCGCGCTCCGGGCCCGCGCGTGCCCGAGCGCACCCCGGTCAGACGCTGCGGCGCACCGGCCCGCGCCCCGCCCAGGAGAGCACCGCGGCCACGGCGAAGGCGGCCGTCACCAGGGCCCAGCCGGCGTTCCAGCCGCCGGACGAGTCGACGAGCAGGCCGAAGGCCGGCGGCCCGGCCACGAAGCCCGCGAAGAAGCCGAGGGAGACCAGGGCCGAGGCGTGGCCCGTCCGTCCGAAGCCGCTGCCCTTGGTCACCGCGACCATGGTGATCGCGTTCGCCGCCGCGGCCGACCCGCCGAGCCCCACGGCCCCCGCCCACACCAGCCAGGTCAGCGACCCGGCGGCGGGCAGCAGCAGCGCCGACGCCACCGCGCCGGCCGCGAGGACGAGCAGCGAGCGGGGGACGTCGAGCCGGTCGCTGTACTTCGACCACAGCAGCCTGGCCGCGATGCCGGAGACCCCGACGGCGGCGATCAGCGCGCCCGCGCCGCGTTCGCCGAGCGAGAGCCGTTCATGGGCGTACAGCGGCAGGTACGTGGTGAGGGAGGCGAGGCCGCAGCCGATGAAGAACGAGACGCCCATCAGCCAGCGGGTGGGCGCGTTCGGCGGGGACGGCAGCGACAGGGCCGCCCCGGCCGGCGGCGGGCCGTCCGGCGGAAGCAGCAGCGCCGCCCCGGCCGCGGCCAGCGCGAGCGGCACCACCAGCGCCAGCGCCGTGCGCCAGGAGGTGGCCTGCGCCAGGGAGGGCAGGACCAGACCGGCGGTGAACGCGGCGAGCGGCACGCCCGACTGTTTCACGCCGACCGCCATCGCCCGGCGGGGCGGCGGAACATGGGCCGCGATCAGCTTGTTGGTCGCGGGGTTGGCGAGCGACTGGGCCGCTCCGCCGAGCACCAGCGCGGCGAGCAGCAGCCCGTAGGTGTGCGACGCGGTCAGCGCGGCGAAGGCGCAGGCGACCAGGGCCAGCAGCAGCGCCAGCGCCCGCCGCCCGCCGACCAGGTCGGCGACATGGCCCGCGTACAGCGAGAGCAGCGCCGCCGTGCCGAAGGTCACCGCGGTGAGCAGGCCGAGACGGGGGCCCGAGAGGCCGAGGTCGTCGACGAGGAAGGGCCCGAGCGCGCCGATGGCGTAGAGGACGAACATCGACAGGCCCATGCCGCCGGTGAGGAGGGCGAGGAGAGCCGAGGGGGGACGTGCGGTGCGCGGTGGAGTCTTTTCGCCGGGATCAGCCGTCACGCTTGCACCCCTGGTCCGTCGATGTGAATATATGGCGACTCTAGACGGCGACTATAGCAAGAGGAGTTCCGGTGCCGACCCCGAAGGACGTCAAGCGCACGCGGGCACAGCTGACACGTCAGCGCATCCTCGACGCCGCCATGCAGCTCTTCTCCGACCACGGCTACGTCGCCACGACCATCGAGTCCATCGCCCGCCACGCGGGCGTGGCCGTGCAGACGGTCTACTTCTCCTTCGGCAACAAACAGCGCCTGCTCGGCCACCTGATCGACCTCCATCTGCCCTGCACCGAGGGCCCCGAGGGGCTGACCTCCTTCACCCGGGTCTCCGAGGCCCTCGCCGTCCGCGACCCCCGCCAGCAGATGCGGCACCTCGCCCAGCTCATGAGCACGGTCAACGCCCAGGCGGCGCCGCTGCTGGAGGTGCTCCGCAACGCCGCCGTCACCTACGGGGACGGCATGGAGGAGTGGCAGGTCAACCGGGACCGCCGGCGCACGCTGCACGGCCACTTCGTCGACTCCCTCGCCGAGCACAGGGTGCTGCGCGAAGGACTCGGACACGAACGGGCCCTCGACATCTGCGGCGCGCTGCTCGGCCCGGAGCTCTACCACCTGCTCGCCACGGAACGGAACTGGACGCGGGAGCAGTGGGAGGACTGGGCCTACGACAGCCTCTGCTGCCACCTGATCCAGGGCGCCTGACGGCCCGCCCGGCGCCTGTAGAGGTTATGCAGATCGCCTTCAGCCGACGCGATGCAGACTGCTGAGCGGGCACAGCGGCCCTGCAGGTCGACGGGGGAGTGGCAAGGGTGGACAGCGGCAGTGACAGCGATGAACGGCCGAGGTTCCTCGTCGTCACGGTGGGCGCCCGCCCCGCGTTCCACGCGGTGGTCGCCGCCGCGCTGAGCGGGCTGGCGGAGCCTCCGGACGACGGCCCCGAGGGGACGCGCACCGGCCGCCGGCTCGTCACCGGCGTCCCCGGTCCCGTGCCCGCACCGCCCGATCACGCCGACTGGCACACCGTCGTCAGCCGGGCCCGCAGGTACCTGGACCGGGTGGTGCCCGACGCGACGGTCCGCCACCTCGGCGCCGGCAGCTTCCCCGAGGCCGCCCGCGCGCTGGCCGCCGCGCGGGCCGGCCGGCGCGACGACGACCTGCTCGCCCTCGTCCTCGTCGAGACCGACGGCCCCGGCCGGCAGCCGGACGAGGCGGTCACCGCCGGGCTCGCCCTGCTCGGCGACGCGCTCGACGGCGTGCGCCACACCTTCACCTCCCGCACCGTCCTCGTCTACGACCGGGCCCCGCTCGGCCGGACCCTCATCGCCGGTCCCTACGGACGCCGACAACTCCCGGACCGGGACTGGGTGCTCGCCTCCGACGTCGTCGTCGCCTTCACCGACTGGGTCCAGCTCGACTACGCCTCCTCGGCGCTGCGCGGCTCGTCGGCCGCCGGCCCGTCGCTGCTCGGCGGGGAACTGGCCGCCTTCCTCGACGCACGGGCCGGCGCCCGGTGGGGCCTGCACTACTACACCGGCTCCGTGGTGTCGGGGCTGATCGGCGACCTGGAGGAGCACGCCGCCCGGGCCGGCAACCCCGTGCTGCGGGGACCCAGCGAACACAGCCTCGCCTGCGGCGCGCTGGCCCGCTGGCAGCTCGACGGGGCGCCGTTCCTGATCGTGGTCACCAGCGGGATGATCGACGAGTTCCGCGGCACGCTGGCCAACCTCCGGGAGAGCCGCGCCCGCGGATTCATCGTCTGCGCCGACTCGTCACCCGGCGCCTGGTTCCCCTTCC
>NZ_RDBP01000033.1:42918-77934 GCF_008042045.1 Streptomyces sp. T39 | reverse complement strand
GGGAAGCAGGTAAGTCAATGGAGAACCTCAGCAGGCGAAAGGCACTGTCCCTCGGTGTCGCGCTCGGCCTCGTGGGCGTGGCGAACCCCGCCAGGGCGTGGGCGGCGGCACCCGGGGCCCAGGGTGCCGCGGCGACCGGGCCGGAGTGGATCTGGGACTCCGCGGCGGACCCTCTGATGGCGAAGATGATCACCGGCGGTCATGTACCGGCCATCAACACCGCGTGGGCGTCCTGGGTGAACAACAACGACCCGCTGCCCAGCGGCGTACCGGCCGAATTCAACGCCTACCTGCGGCAGTGGACCCGCAACGACCAGCCGCTGCCGTCCGGTCTCCCCGCGGACGTGCGCGACTTCATGGAGTCGGCGCGGCGGCTGCCGTCCTGGGCCGACGCGGGCAAGCTGGCCGCGGCCGCCAGGTTCACCACGAAGAAGGGGATCTACACCGGGGCCCTGTACGGCCTGGGCAGCGGTCTGATGAGCACGGCCATCCCGAGGGAGGCGCGCGCCGTCTACTACTCCAAGGGCGGCGCGGACATGAAGGACCGCATCGCCAAGACGGCCCAACTCGGCTACGACGTAGGGGACCTGGACGCGTACCGGCCGAGCGGCGGGATGATCGTCACCGCCGTGAAGACGCGCATGGTGCACGCGGCCGTACGCCATCTGCTGCCCCAGTCGCCGGGCTGGGACCGCACCAGCGGCGGCCAGACGATCCCCATCAGCCAGGCCGACGTCATGGTCACCTGGCACAGCCTGGCCACCTTCGTCATGCGGAAACTCCGGGACTGGCGGGTGCCGGTCACCACCGCCGAATCCGAGGGCTTTCTGCACGTCTGGCAGGTCACCGCGCACATGCTCGGCGTCCTGGACGAGTACATCCCCGCCTCCTGGGCCGAGGCCGAGTCCCAGTCCCGGCAGGTCCTCGACCCGGTCCTGGCGTCCACACCCGAGGGCAACGAACTCACCGACGTCCTCCTCGACATCGTCGCCGAACTCGACGCCGGTCTCACCCGCCCGCTCATCAACGCCTTCGCCCGCTACACCCTGGGCGACCGGACGGGCGATCTGATCGGGCTGGACCGGGAGCCGTTCTGGCAGCCGCTGATCAGCGGCGCCTGGCCGCTGCTGGTGGCGTTCCGCGAAGGGCTCATCCCGCTGCCGCTGATCCCGCAGGCGGCCTGGACAGTGGAGGAGGCCCTCCGTAAGTTCGTCCTGCTCTACCTCTCCGAGGGACGGGGCATCCACATCGAGATCCCTGACGCCAACCGCCCCTCCTGAACCAGCCGGTGGAGACGATGACCACGACACCCGGTGACGGCGCCGAGCGCCCGCCCCGGCAGGACCCCGGCCGGCAGCCCGTCGGCCGGCGCCGCTTCCTCGGATACGTACTGGCCGCCCCCACCCTGCTGACGGCCGCTCCGCTCGCGGCCGCCACCGGGGCACGGGCGGAAGAGGCGGGGGCGGACCGGGGAGAGGCGGGGATCCCCTCGCCGGAGCTCACCGAACTGGTCGACCTCAACGACGTGATGACGGCGGCCGCCCTGCCGACCTCCGGCCTGATCACGGTCGAGGTGCACACCGACGGAACGGTGTCCTTCGCGCTGCCGAGGACCGAGGTGGGACAGGGCATCACCACCTCGACGGCGATGCTGATCGCCGAGGAACTCGGCGTGCCGCTCGCACGGGTGCGGGTCACCCTGGCCGACGCCCGGCCGGAACTGCTGTTCAACCAGCTCACCGGCGGGTCGAACACGACGTTCTCCACCTACACCCCGATCCGGGTCGCCGCCGCGATCGCCCGCAGCAGGCTGCTGCGGGCCGCGGCGGACGACTGGGGCGTCGCCGTCGCCGAACTGACCTGGAAGGACGGCGTCGTCACCGGTCCCGGCGGCCGGAGCGCCGGCATCGGGGCGCTCTCCCCCGCGGCGGCGGGCGCCCGGACCGAGCAGGTGTCCGTCGCTCTCAAGGATCCCGGGTCGTTCGCGGTCGTCGGCCGCCCGCACGGCCGGGTCGACGCCCTCGCGGCCGTCACCGGGCGGAAGAAATTCACGATGGACCTGGACGTCCCGGACGCCCTGCCGACCATGGTGTGCCGTCCGCCGACGATCAACGGCACCGTCGGATCGGTGTCCAACGCCGCCGAGGTCCGTGCGATGCCCGGAGTCACCGACGTCGTCGTGATCCCCACGGGGGTGGCGGTGCGGGCGACCACCTTCGGCCGGTGCATCGACGCCGTGCGCGCCCTGCGCGTGACCTGGCGGCCGGGGAGCGCCGAGGGCGCTTCCGACGCCTCCGTGCTCGCGACCCTGCGGGACGCCGAACTCCCCATGGGGCTGCCTCCGCTGACCCCGAGCGTGGAGGAGCGGTTCACCTTCCACTTCCGCAGCAACAGCGCCCTGGAGCCCAACTGCGCGATCGCCGACGTGCGCCCCGACCGGGCCGAGATCTGGTCGAGCCTGAAGGCGCCCGTCGTCGCCAAGGAGGCCATCGCCGCCAGGCTCGGCCTGCCGCTCGGCGCCGTGACCGTGCATGTGACCGAGGGGGGCGGCTCCTTCGGGCGCAAGCTCTTCTTCGACGCCGCGCTGGAGGCCGTCGAGGTCTCCCGGCGGATCGGCAAGCCGGTGAGGCTGATGTGGCACCGCGCCGACGACGTCCGTCAGGGGCGCACCCACCCCATGGCCACCTCGCGCGTCCGCATCTCCTATCTCGGCGACACCGTGCTCGGCTACAAACAGCGGCACACCGGTGTCTCGACCGACCTCGGACACGGACTCGGTGAGATCTTCACCGCGCTGGCCGCACGGCTGCCGGTCGGCGACATCGGCTTCTCCCAGACCTTCTTCCAGCTCTCGCAGTCGATGCCCTACGACTTCGGCGTGAACAGCCGGCTCCTGAGCGAGACCGACAAGAGGTTCAACACCGGCAGCATGCGGGGCGTCTACTCCCCCGACGTCACCTGCGCCCGGGAGCTCCTCGTCGACCGGCTCGCCGCCAGGATGGGCAAGGACCCCTGGCGGTTCCGCCACGACGTCCTGCGCGACGACCGCGCCCGCGCCGTCCTCGACACGGCGGCCGAGGAGGGCGACTGGGGCAGGACCATGCCCGCCGGAACGGCACAGGGCATCGCCTTCCACGCCGAGTACCACTCCGCCTGCGCGGTGCTGGTGGAGATCGACTGCCGTCCCGAGGTGACCGGCCGCCCCGTCCGGGACGGTGTCACCGGGCCGCGCGTCACCAAGGCGGTCGTCGCGGTGGACGTGGGCCTCGCCGTCAACCCGCGCGGGCTGGAGGCGCAGATGACGGGCTGCGTCATGGACGGCATCGCGCTGACCCTGACCTCCAGCCTCCACCTGCGCGACGGTCACTTCCTCGAAGCGAGCTGGGACAACTACTTCTACACCCGGCAGTGGAACACCCCGCCCGAGCTGAAGGTCGTCGTCCTGCCCTCCACCGGCGATCGGCCCGGTGGCGCCGGGGAACTCGGGGTGGCCGCCGCCATGGCCGCCGTCGCCTGCGCCTACGGGCGAGCCACCGGCACGATGCCCACGGTGTTCCCCGTCAACCACGGCACGCTGTCCTTCGAGCCGAAACCCACCGTCCCGCCCGTCCCCGCCTCCCCCACCGACGGCCTCGACCACGTCCGCTGACACCGCTTGGAGCTTCCGTGCCTCAGCACACCTTCCGACTCAACGGCGAGCAGGTCACGGTCGACGCGGCCGACGACGAGCGGCTGCTGTGGGTCCTGCGCGACATCCTCGGCCTCACGGGGCCGAAGTACGGCTGCGGCATCAACGTCTGCAAGGCCTGCACCAGTCATCTCAACGGGCGGGCGGCCAACCCCTGCGCGATACCGGTGAAGGACCTCCGGCCGTCCGACGAGATCACCACCATCGAAGGGCTTCCGGCCACCGTGGGCGCCGACCTGCACCCCATGCAGGAGGCCTGGCTCGACCTGGACGTGGCCCAGTGCGGCTACTGCCAGCCCGGCCAGATCATGGCCGCCGTCGCCCTGGTCCGGCGCGTCGGGGAGGAGGGCCGCCAGGTCACCGACGCCGACCTGGACGGCATCCGCAACATCTGCCGCTGCGGGACGTACCCGCGGATCCGCGAGGCGATCAGGGCCGGCGCCGAGAGGATGTGACGGGCACGCGCGGGTCGGGCCCGGGTCCGCGCGGGCGGGGGCCCGACCCCGTCACCGCGGGCGTCCCCGTGCGCCGTCACCCGAGGGTGTCCCCCGTGCGCCCGTCGCCGCGGGCACCCTCGTGGCCCCGTCGCCGCGGGTGCCGCCTGCGGCGCGTGCTCAGTCCTGCCCCGGCCCGCCGGAGTCCGGGCGGCCGCCGTGGACGAGGGCGGCCGGCAGTTCCGTCCTGCGGCGTATCCCCAGCTTGCGGTAGGTGCTGGTCAGATGGGTCTCCACGGTGCGCCGGGCCAGGTGCAGCAGTTCGGCGATCTCCGTGTTCGTCCGTCCGCCGGCGGCCAGTTCGGCGATGCGGCGTTCACTGCCGGTCAGGGCGCCCGAGCCGGTCCGTGACGACACCGAGCCGCGGGCGCCGCCCTCGCGCAGGGCGCGTCCGGCGAGGACCGACAGCCGCACCGCGCCCTTGCGTTCGGCCAGGCCGGCCGCTTCGCGCAGGCGGTCCCGGGCTCGTCCGCGCTCACCGGCGGCGAGGAGCTGGCGGCCCTGGGCGAGCAGCGCCTCGATCAGTTCCGTTCCGGTGTCGGCGGGTGCCTCCCGGAGGATGTCCACCGCCTCCCCGGCCAGCTTCAGTCCCCGCCGGCCGCCGGTCGCGCTGCCGAGGACCCGCAGGGCGCGGCCCACCGTCCGCGGGGTGTTCCACGTCTGGGCCAGGCGCAGTTCCTCGGCGGCCAGGTCCAGCGCCTCCTGGCCGCCGCCGAGTGCCAGGCGGCACTCCGCGACTGCCGTGCGCCAGGGCGTGACGACCGGGCTGATCACCTGGCGGGCGGACTGGCGGCGTCCGCACTCCAGGAAGTCGTGGACCGCGCCCGCGTGGTCGCCCGCGGCGGCGCGCTGCACACCCCGCGCGTACAGGAAGCGGTTCAGCTCCCAGGACTCCGGTGCCCGGCTCAGGTCGAAGGCGTTCGCGAGCCGTGCGGCGTCCGCCGCGCGCCCGGTGTGGACGAGCGCCATCAGCACATGGGCGTCCCGGTTGGTCGGCCCGGTGCACGACCGCGCGGGGACGGCCGGGTCGCCGTCCGCGTCGGCGAGCAGGGCTGCGTGGTCGCCGCGGGCACCCGCGATGTCGGCGCGGGTGTTGAGCAGCGCGTGCCGCATGGGGTGGAGCAGCGCGGGATGCTGCTCGGCCAGGCCGCGGTCCACGAGCCGGTCCGCCTCGTCGAGTTCGTCCGCCCACTGGGCGATCGCGGCGGCGGTGCCCAGCAGGAAGGGCTCGGCGAGGGGGTCGGCCGGCTGCGCGAGCAGGGCCCGCACGCGGGTCATCGCCTCCCCGGCCGAGATGAGCGCGGCCGTCGCCGCGTACCGCACCAGCAGGATCTGCCCTGCGGTGCCGACGAGTTCGGGGGAGCGCCCGTCGGTCTCGAAGAGCCGGCCGTACGTCTCCTGGCGCGCGGCCAGGTCCAGGTCCGACAGCAGCGCGGTGGCGGTCTGCACGGTCCGGGCGAGTCCCGGGTGGCCGTCCAGCCGGCCCTCCGTGCGCCGCAGGACCTGCAGGGCCGTGCGGACCTCACCGCGGCTGGCCAGTGCGGTGCCGAGTGCGACCGCGGCGCGCACCCGGTCACGTGGTTCGGCGGGCAGGTGCTGTGCCTCCGCGAGACGGGCGATGGCCGCGGCGGCGTCGGCCGACGCGTACTCCAGGGAGCCCAGTTCGGTGAGCAGCCGCTGGCGGAGGTCGTCGGCGAGCGGTTCGGCCAGAGCGCGGCGGAGATAGCCGGTGGCGTCCTCGGGGCGGGCGTCGTGCACGGCGACCGTCACCGCGTCCCGCAGCACCCGCAGCGCCCAGGGCAGGCCGACGGCCGGTGTGCGCAGCAGATGCCGGGCGATCGTCTCGACGCGCTCGCCGCGATGCAGCATCGTTTCGGCCGCCGCCCGGTGGGCGGCCTCCCGGCGGTGCGTCGGCCAGCCGGTGAGCACGGCGTCGCGCAGCAGCGGGTGCGCGTAGCGGGGCCGGCCCGAGGCGTCGTGGCGCAGCATGCCGATCCGGGTCATGGCGGTGAGCCAGCCGGCGACCCGGGCGGGGTCGGCTCCGGCCGCCGCGGCGAGCAGACCGGCCAGGTTCGCACCGGCTATCTCCGCCGCGCTCTGGCCGAACCGCTCGCCGACGACCTCCGCCAGCGGCTGCTCACCGAACTGGGCTCCCTGGAGTACGCGTCGGCCGACGCCGCCGCGGCCATCGCCCGTCTCGCGGAGGCACAGCACCTGCCCGCCGAACCACGTGACCGGGTGCGCGCCGCGGTCGCACTCGGCACCGCACTGGCCAGCGCAGATGCAGGTCCGCCATCCTCATAATGCCGTTGTCTCGCACATCGACAACGGTGTACGTCGGGTCGCTGCTGCACGCGGTGAGCGTTGCGAGCAAGCCTGCGGCGATGAGTGCGGCGACGGCGCGGGTGCGCATGGGTTCCTCGTCTTCTGGTGTGGCGGCCCTCGCCGCGTTCGTGGTGCTGGGGCTCGGTGTCCTGTACGCCGGGGAGGGCGGGCCCGGCGGGCCGGACACGTGGGTGCAGGGCGGGGTGGACGGCGTCGGTACGCCGTGGCGGCAGGTGGCCCTGGGCGTGGACTTCCTCGGGGAGCCGGTGGGGGCCGCGGCCCTGGTGGCGGCGCTGGTGGCGGCCTGCCTGCTGCGGCGGCGCCCTCGGGCCGCGGTGCTCGTCGTCGTGGGCCCCGGGGCGGCCGTGCTGGTCACGAAGCTGCTCAAGCCCCTGGTGGGCCGGACCATCCACGACGGGCACCTGTCCTTCCCGAGCGGGCACACCGCGTTCCTCACGGCGCTCGCCGTCGTGGTGGCGCTGCTTGCGGCGGCCGGTCCCGTGGTCGTGCTCGGCGCGGCGCTGGTCGCCGGGGCCGCGATGGGCTGGGCGCAGGTCGCCCTGGGCGCGCACTACCCGACCGACACCGTGGGCGGCTGGTGCACCGCGCTGGCGGTGGTGCCGGTGGCCGCGTGGCTGGTCGGCCGGGTGGTGGGCCAGGAGGCCGGCCGGGGCGGGCCGCCCGGCTCCCCGGCCGGTGGTGACCGGCCCGCCGGGGAGCCGGCCGACCGCCGGACCTGACGTCCCGGAGCACCCCGGCCGGGCGCGGGGGCGGGCGACGTGACGTCAGACGCGGGCGCGGAAGACCGGCTTCACCGGCCTTCCGCCCAGCCAGGGCCCGGGGTCGCCCGCGTCCAGCGCCTTGCGGTACACCGCGCACGCCTGGGCCACCACGTCGACGGTGCGGTCGATGTCGGCGTCGTCCAGTGCGGCGCTCACCACGAACGACGGGGCCAGCACCCCGCCCGCGAGGAGCCGGCGCAGGAACAGGGTGCGGTACTCCTGGGACGGGCGTCCGTTCGCGTCGAGGGTGGCGAAGACCAGGTTGCTGGCGCGGCCCCGGACGACGAGGTGGTCGGCGACGCCCATGCCGGCCGCGGCCTCGCGGACCCCCGCGGCCAGGCGTTCGCCGAGGGCGTGCAGCCGGGCGGTGACGCCCTCCTCGGTGTAGGTGGTCTGCACGGCCATCGCGGCGGCCAGGGAATGGGTCTCCGCTCCGTGCGTGGTGGAGAGGAGGAAGACCCGCTCGCCGCGGTGGCGCAGTCCGCCCCGTTCCATCAGTGCGCGGCGTCCGGCCAGCGCGGAGACGGCGAAGCCGTTGCCCAGCGCCTTGCCGAACGTGGAGAGGTCGGGGACCACGCCGTACAGTCTCTGGGCGCCCGCCTCGGACCAGCGGAAGCCGGTGATCATCTCGTCGAAGACCAGGACGCAGCCGTGCCGGTCGGCCAGTTCGCGCAGCCCGGCGAGGTAGCCGGGCGGTGGCTCGGTGTGGGTGGCGGGTTCGAGGATCAGGCAGGCGACCTCGCCCTCGTACCGGGTGAGCAGGGCCTCCGCGGCGGCCAGGTCGCCGTAGGGGAAGGACACGGTGAGCTCGTTGACGGCGTCCGGGATGCCGGCGGACATCGGTGTGGTGCCGATGAACCAGTCGTCGGTGGAGAAGAACGGGTGATCGGCGCAGAGCGCCACCCGGGGGCGCCCGGTGGCGGCGCGGGCGAGGCGCACCGCGGCGGTGGTGGCGTCGGAGCCGTTCTTCGCGAACTTCACCATGTCGGCGGTCGGCACCGTGGCCAGGAAGCGTTCCGCGGCGTCGGCCTCCACGACGGACGGCCGGACGAAGTTGCCGCCGCGGTCGAGTTCCCGCCGTACCGCCTCCAGCACGCGTGGGTGGGCGTGGCCGAGGCTGACCGACCGCAGGCCGGAGCCGTACTCGATGTAGCGGTTGCCGTCGACGTCCCACACATGGGCGCCGCGGCCGTGGCTGATGACCGGGGCCAGGTTCTCGGGGTACTGGTCGTCGCCCTTGGCGTAGGTGTGCGCGCCGCCCGGGATCATGGCGTGCAGCCGCTCGTTGACCGCCCTGGACCGGGGAAGGGCGAACTCGTCCGCTTCCGCGGGGTGTCCGGTGGTCACGGCGGTCTCCGCGGGGTGTTCGGTGGTCACGGCGGCCTCCGCGGGGTGTCCGGTGGTCACGGCCGTCTCCGCGGGGTGTTCGGTTCCCATGGCGGCCTCAGCCCTCCCTGTGCTTGAGGAATGCGGCGAGGCCCGGTGCCTCGCGGTCCCGGTCGGACACCGAGGTGACCGGCAGGGGCCACGGAATGGCGAGATCCGGGTCGTCGAAGGCGATCGTCACGTCCTCGGACGGGTCGTGCGGGCGGTCGATCCGGTACGAGGTGTCGGCGGTCTCCGTCAGCGCCTGGAACCCGTGGGCGCACCCCGCCGGGATGTACAGCGTCGTCTGCGTCTCGCCGGACAGTTCGACGAAGGCCCGGCCGAGGTAGGTCGGCGAGTCGGCCCGCAGGTCCACGGCGACGTCGAAGACCCGCCCGTACGAGCAGCGCACCAGCTTGGCCTCGCCGGCGCCGGAGCGCAGGTGCAGGCCGCGCACTACGCCCCGGAGGGAGCGGGACATGCTGTCCTGGACGAAGGCGTCCGGGTCGAGTCCCACCGAGCGGATCACCTCGGCGTCGAAGGTGCGGCAGAAGAAGCCGCGTTCGTCGGTGTACGGCGTGGGTTCGAAGAGGTACGCGCCGGCGATGGCCGGGACGGCGGTCGCTTTCACTGGGTCTCCCGCTGGGCGTGGACGTGTGCGTGGGCGGCCGCCGGGAACAGGGCCGCCGACAGGAGGGTGAACTGGTGCGCGAGCTGCCGGGCGGTGACCAGGTTCCGCTCGGTCAGGGTCCGCCGCACCTGTGCCGAACTCCGCTCCAGTTCCCGGAACTGGGCGAGCAGCCGGTCGGCGTCGACCTCGCCCGCGGGGTGGCGGTACGCGCCGAGGCCCATCCGTTCCATGAGGGCGTCGCTCTTCGCCGCGTAGCTGAGGGCGAGCGTCGGTGTGCCGGCCTTCAGTGCGCAGATCAGGTTGTGGTAGCGGGTCGCCACCACGGCGTCGGCGGCCGCCGTCTCCTTCATCAGGTCGGCCAGCGAGGCCGTTTCGGCGGCGGTGACCAGCGGCGAGTCCACCGCGTCGAGGATCGCGGCGACCACCGGTGCGTCGCAGGCGTCGCCGGTGAGCAGCCGGACCGGTCTGCCGTCCTCGGCGAGCGCGCGGACGAAGCGGGTCGTGCCGTCGAGGTAGCGGCGGTGGATCCCCTCGGCCCGGGCGCGGTCGTCGTCGCTGCCGTGGAAGTCCATGACGCCGACGCAGACGGTGCCGGGCGGGCCGCCCGTCACCGCGCCCGCCGGGGGCGCGGGCAGGGCGAACGCGAGGTCCGGGTGGACCTCGTCGCGTGTGGTGTCCACGCCCATCGCCCGTATCGCGTCACGGGAACGGGTGTCCCGGTACGACCGGTGGGCGGCCATACGCGCCGACCAGCGCACCAGGGCCCGGGTCGGGCGGGCGGCGATCGGGGCGGCGCCGACGCCCACCAGGGCGACCTTGGTGCGCAGCAGCCGGCCGCTCGCGCAGAGCAGGAACAGCGAGTACGGGAAGCCCCACGGCCGCAGCGGCAGGGTGGCCTCCAGGACGCCCATGCCCGGCACGATCACCACGTCGTGCCGGCGCACCCAGGCGGCGGTGCGGACGACGTCGACGAGCTTGCCCGCCCCCTTCGCCGCGATCGAACGGACCCGGGACGCCGTCCGGTACTCCCCGCGGTACCAGTGCAGCCGCGTCGCGGGGATGCCGTACCGGG
Organism: Streptomyces sp. T39; assembly: GCF_008042045.1. GTDB lineage: Bacteria > Actinomycetota > Actinomycetes > Streptomycetales > Streptomycetaceae > Streptomyces. The sequence goes on along the minus strand of NZ_RDBP01000033.1, from coordinate 67,577 downwards.
CCGTGACGGTCTCGGGGCCGCCGCACAGCGCGTCGACGGCCGCGTCGGGGTGCTCGGCGCGGAGCCAGCCGAGGAGGGCCTCCAGCGATCCGTCGTTGCCGAGGTTGCCGGAGCCGAGCAGGCCGAACACCCCGACGCGGACGGCCCTCACGCCCGCCTCCCTTCACGTCCGGCGACGAGGGCATCGACGGAGACGGCGAGGCGGGCCGGGTCGACGGGGGCGCGGTCCTCGACCCGTTCGCCCGCGCCGGGCCTCGCCCTGCTGGTCATCCACGCGGCGAGGTGGCGGCGGCACTCCCGCCGGTCGGCGGGGGAGAGCGGCGCCCGCCGGATCGCGGAGGCGAAGCCCCAGACGTACTCGGCGAGCAGCCGGGGCGTCGGGTGCAGCGGGCCCGCCCGGCGCGGGTCGAGGTTGACGCAGCGGGAGCGCTTGGAGGGGTTCGCCCGCTCGGCGCGGGTGGGGTGGTCGCGGCGGAAGTACAGCAGCTCCGGCACCTGGTGGAAGGGCCCGTGCAGGGTGATCTCGGCGACGAAGGTGCGGTCCGCGTGGTGGTAGCTGTCGTGCGGCTTCACCCGGCGCAGCACGTCGGCCCGCATCACCCCGTAGAAGTCGTCCCCGCCGGGCTCGAACAGCAGGCTGCGGAAGCGTTCGGGGGCGTGCGGGGAGTCGGTGGCGAGCCCGTACTCGTAGGGCACCTTCACCCGGCCGTCGCCGTCGATGACGGCCTGGCCGGAGTGGGCGAGGATGATCTCGGGCCGTTCGTCGAGCGCCTCGACGCAGCGCCGCAGCAGGTCCCTGGCGTACAGGTCGTCGTGCGAGGCCCACTTGAACAGTTCGCCGCGGCACTCGGTGAACACATGGTTGTGGTTGGGCGCGGCGCCGATGTTCCGGGGCAGCCGGAGGTAGCGGATGCGGGAGTCGCGGGCCGCGTACCGGCGGCAGATGTCCTGGGTGCCGTCGGTCGAGGCGTTGTCGGAGACGACCAGTTCGAAGTCCTCGAAGGTCTGGCCGAGCAGGGCGTCGAAGGATTCGGCCAGGTACTCCTCGCCGTTGTACACGGGCAGGCCGATGCTCAGCCTGGGGCGGTCGGTCATGGCGTCCTCATTTCGGGGATGGTTTCCTTCCGGCGCTCGCGACGTCCGGGACGGTTTCCTTCCGGTGCTCGCGCAGGGCGGACCGCAGGTGCAGCCACCACACGGCCGAGCCGCAGACGGTCGCCGCGGCGACGCCCCAGGCCGAGCCGGCCGTACCGGCCACGGCCGCGCCGCCGAGCCCGCCGGCGACGTAGCAGGCGGAGGCGAACAGCTGGCTGCGCAGGCTGCGCCGGGCCGCGCCGAGCGCGCGCAGTCCGGCCGCCGCCCCGGTGCCGAGGCCGGCGCCCGCGACGCCGACGGTGACCGGCACGACGAGTTCCGAGGCGCCGCTCCAGACGCCGCCGAGCACGAACTCCCCGGCCCGGTCCGGGACCAGCAGCAGCGCCCCGCCCCACAGCAGCGCGGCGGCGGCCTGCCCGCCGCCCAGCAGGAGGCAGAACGGGCCCAGCCGGTGCGGGGCGCGCCGCAGCACCCGTGCCGCCTCCGCGACGGTGACCAGGGACAGCCCCATCAGCACGGCGAGGAACGGGCCGAGCAGCAGCTCGGCGCCCCGGATCACCCCCACCGCGCCGACCCCGACGATCGCGCCGAGCCCGTAGGCCCGCAGCTGGCTCGCGCCGCTGTTGCTGACGTTCTCGACGAGGTACCGGTAGCCGAGGTCGCGGTGCTCGCGCAGCCACTCGCGCGCCCCTGCCGCCAGGGGCCGGATGCCGGACTGGAAGCAGCCGTACACGGCGGCCACCGCGGCGGACCCGCCCCAGGCGAGCACGAAGGCGGCCACGCTGCCCACCCGGGCCGCCACCACCATCGCCGGGACGAGCGCCACGCCCCACACCACGTCGTTGACGAACGCCTTCCGCCCGGCGCCGGCGGCGAAGAACGCGTACCGCCAGGCGTCCTGGAGCAGCAGCCCCGGCAGCATGACGCCGAGGCAGACGAACGCGGGCCCCACCCGGCCCCCGAGGGCGAGGCCGACCGCCAGGCACACGGCGCCGGTGGCGGCGCCCACGCCGAGCGCGGTGCCCGACGACCGGGCCACCGCCCGGCGCCAGGGTGTGTCGGGTACGCCGCTGAAGCGCACCACGAGAGGGTCGGTGGCCACTCCGCGGGAGACGTTGAGCACCACGCCGTAGGTCACCCAGGCCAGGCTGAACACGCCGAAGGCGGCCAGTCCGAGCGAACGCGCCACGTAGATGCCCACCGCGAAGTTGGTCATGCTGGAGGCCGCCTGGTCGGCCAGTCCCCAGGACAGCCGGCCGACGACGGCCCGGGTGGCGCTCCGACGGGCGTCCGCGCCCGCGGCCGCCGGTGCCGTCGCCTGCTCTCCTCCGGTGGTCATCGGCGTCACGCCTTGATCAGCCCGGCGCCGTGCAGGGCGTCGGCCGCGTCGGCGACGGTGTCGAACGGGAGCCCGGACCGCTCGGCGACGTCCAGCAGGCCGTGCTCGCCGTCGGAGAGGCTGAGCACCCAGAGCATGGCCATCTGGGCCTGCTGCGCGTCGCTGCGGCCGCCCAGCGAGTCGTACAGCCCGCGCCGGCCCAGCTGCGGCTCGCCGTAGGGGCTGAGGTTCACGTACCGCCGGTTGCGGTCCAGCACGGCGAACGCCTCGCGGCAGACGGCGAGCGTGTCCGCCAGCGCCTCCGGGGTGACGAAGTCCGGGTTGTCCGCGGAGGTGTGGTACTCGGGGTAGCCGGCGTACGGGGTCCGGCTGAGCGAGCCCACGCCGAGGTCGAACCCGGGCGAGCAGAACTGCCGCTCGTCGTAGCCGTACGGGGTGAACTCGTCGATGCGGTGCGGCCGTTCGGACGCGGCCAGCACATGCCGCATGACCCGGTCGATCTCCGCGTCGCCGCGTCTGCTCCGCTTGTACGTCAGCCGGCCCCGGTCGCCGGCGCAGGCCAGCACCAGACCGTGCTTGACCCGTTCGATCCGCTCCGCGTTGCGGGCCAGCCAGGTGATCGCCCCGATGGTGCCGGGCGCGAACAGGAACCGGTAGGTGTAGTGGGGCGTCCGCTCCGCCAGCGCCCGGGCGAGGAACACGGCCACCGCGATGCCGGCCAGGTTGTCGTTGGCCAGCGAGGGGTGGCAGACGTGGCAGGAGACGATCACCTCGTCGGCGACCTGTCCGGGGACCACGTGCTCGGCGTAGGTGAGGTGCCCGTCGGTGAGGGTGGAGTCGATGCGCACCTCGTACTCGCCGTCCGGCAGTGCGTCCAGGGTCTCCTGCGCCAGGCAGAATCCCCACTCGCGCCGGTAGTAACTGGTGCGGTACGGCACCCAGGACGGGTGGTCGGGCAGGGTGTGCAGGTGTCCGCGCAGCTCGGACAGCGGCATGGTCGCCGACACCGGCACGCTGTAGCCGAGCACGTGCAGGCTGGACGCGGCGAAGTCGACGACCCGGTTGCCGTCGGTGTCGGCGATGTACGCGTCCCGGATGTTCCACTCCTCCGGCACCGTCCAGTCGAGCACCCGGGTCCCGGTCGGCACCTCGTGCGTCCGCAGCGGGATGTACTCGTCGACGATGTCCAGGGTGGCGCGCACACCGTCGCCGGTGATGCTCCGGCACAGCGGGTACAGCCGCTCCACCAGGGCGTGCATCTCCTCGCCGGGCGTGGTCACCGGCGCCACCGCAGGGTGTCGTCGACGTCGCCGGCCTCGGACGCCGCGCGGAGCACGGCCAGCCGGGTGAAGCGCTGCTCGAAGTCCTGCCGGGTCAGCCCGTGCTCCCGGTAGGCGTCGGCGAGTTCGAGGGCGCCCTGCTTCACCGTCCACTCGCAGTCGAAGCCGGGTATCGCGGCGCGGAACCGGGAGAAGTCCACCCGGTACGACCGCGGGTCGGCGCCGTTCTCCCCGGTGATCACCACTCTGGAGCCGGGCACCGCCTCGGCGACCTGCCCGGCGATCTCGGCGACCGTGACGTTGTTGACCTCGCTGCCGATGTTGAAGGCCAGGTCGTGCACCGCCTCGCGCGGGGCGGTCAGCGCGGCCGTGAAGGCCCGGGCGATGTCGGCGGCGTGCACCAGCGGGCGCCAGGGGGTGCCGTCGGAGAGCACCAGCACCTCGCCGGACAGCAGCGCGTGGCCCACCAGGTTGTTCAGCACGATGTCGGCGCGCAGCCGGGGCGAGTGGCCGAAGGCGGTCGCGTTGCGCATGTACACGGGGCTGAAGTCGCCGTCGGCCAGCGCGTGGAGGTCGTCCTCCACCCGCACCTTGGACTCCGCGTACGGCGTCACCGGCCGCAGCGGGGCGTCCTCGGCGACCAGGCCGCCGCCGCCGGCGGCCCCGTAGACCGAGCAGGTCGACGCGTACAGGAACCGCCGCACTCCGGCGTCGCGGGCGAGGCGGGCCAGCCGCACGGACGCGTGGTGGTTGATGTCGTAGGTGAGATCCGGCGCCAGCGCCCCCAGCGGGTCGTTGGACAGGGCGGCCAGATGGATCACGGCGTCCACCCCTGCCAGGTGCTCGGCCGTGACGTCGCGCAGGTCCACCCGCGCCCCCGGCGGGTCCGCGGGCCGCGGACCCAGCACGCAGTCGGCGAACAGGCCGGCGTCGAGACCGGTGACCTCGTGCCCGGCGGCCGCGAGCACCGGGGCCATCACGGTGCCCAGATAGCCCTGATGTCCGGTCAGCAGTACGCGCACAGTTCATTCCCCCAGGTCGAGAGTGAGTTTGGTGACGGCGAACGCCTCGGCGTAGCGCGCGTGGCATTCGATCCCGCGGATCCGGGCCAGCCCGAGGAAGGCCTCCCGGTCGTACCAGGGCCGGTGCCGCTGCGAGGGGTAGTGCTCCTGCAGCAGGTGCACCTTCTCCTCGGCGATCCGGGGCGTCAGCGGCTGGTAGGCCACCGGGCGGCCGAGGTCGCCGTCCCATTTGACGATCTCGTAGCCGAGCACGAGGTGGTCGCGGAACGCGGTGGTCATCAGCTGCGCCAGGCCGCGGTGGTCCTGGTGCGCGTCCTCGGTGCGCGGGGCGAGGATCAGGTCCGGCTCGGTCCGCGCACGCAGCTCCTCGACCGCGGACTTGGCCTCCTCCCAGTGCGCGGGCATCCGGCCGTCCGGCAGCTTGAGCACGGTCGGCCGCAGGTCGGCACCCGGGCAGAAGGCGGCGAGCGCGGCCCGCTCCTCCTGCTCCCGCTCGCCCCCGCCGCCCGACAGCACCAGCGCGTCGACGCGGAGACCCGGCCGCGCGCGGCACAGCGTCAGCAGGGTGCCGCCGGCGCCGATGGCGATGTCGTCGCAGTGCGCGCCCACGGCCACGACCCGTTCCAGCCGCCCGGCGCCGAGCCGGATCACGCGGACCTCACCGCGGTGTCGTCGTGTTCCCACAGGGCCCACGGGCGGTCGCCCCGGGCGTAGGCGTCGTCGAGCGCGGCCCGTTCCTTCACGGTGTCGGTCGGCTTCCAGAACCCGCGGTGCCGGTGCGCCACCAGCCGCCCCTGCTTGGCCAGTTGCGCACACCCGTCGGCGACCAGGTCCCCGCCCTCCGGGATGTGGTCGAAGACCTCCTGGCGGAGCACGAAGTAGCCGCCGTTCTCCCACAGCGGCAGTTCGCTCACCGGGGTGATGCCCCCCACCAGGCCGTCCTCGCCGAGGTCCACGCAGTGGAACGAGGACTGCGGCGGCACCACCATCATGGACGCACCGGCGTCGCGCCGGGCGAAGCGGTCGATCATCTCCGGCAGCGGGGCGTCGGTGAGCACGTCGGCGTAGTTGGCGAGGAACATCTCGTCGCCGTCCAGGTGGTGCCGCACCCGGCGCAGCCGCTCCCCGATCGGCGACTCGATGCCGGTCTGCGCGAAGGTGATGGTCCAGTCCGAGATGTCGGTGGACAGCAGCTCGGTCCGCCCGCCGCGCAGCACGAAGTCGTTGGACGTCGTCTCCTCGTAGCCGAGGAAGAAGTCCTTGATGTGGTGCGCGCCGTAGCCGAGGCAGAGGATGAACTCGGTGTGCCCGAAGTGCGCGTAGTAGCGCATGACGTGCCAGATCAGCGGCCTGGGGCCGACCATCGCCATCGGCTTGGGGACGTCGTCCGCGGCACCGCTCCGCATCCGCATCCCGTAACCGCCGCAGAACAGGACGACCTTCATCGCGTGACCTCGACAATGCTCAGTTCCGGTATGGGGAAGACCAGCCGGCCGCCCCACTCGTGCACGAAGGAGAGCTGCTCGATCAGCTCGTCCCGCAGGTTCCACGGGAGGACGAGGACGTAGTCCGGCCGGTCGGCGGCGATCCGCTCGGGCGGCAGGACCGGGATGCGGGTGCCCGGGGTGAACCTGCCGTGCTTGTAGGGGTTGCGGTCGACCGTGTACGGCAGCAGGTCGGGCCGGATGCCGCAGTGGTTGAGCAGGGTGTTGCCCTTGCCGGGGGCCCCGTAGCCCACGACCGTCTCGCCGCGTTCGGCCGCCTCGATCAGGAACCGCAGCAGGTCCCGGCGGACCTTGGCCACCCGGGCGGAGAACTGGGTGTACCCGGACAGTTCCTGGAGCCCGGCGGCCTTCTCGCGGTCCAGCACCTCGGCCACCCGGCCGCTCGGCTCACCGGCCGCCTCGGCCGGCCTGGCCCAGAGCCGGACGGAGCCGCCGTGCGTGGGCAGCAGTTCGACGTCGACGAGCGTCAGTCCGCCGCTCGCCAGCGCCCGGGCCGCGGACGCGACCGTGTAGTACTGGAAGTGCTCGTGGTAGATCGTGTCGTACTGGTTCTCCTCGATCAGGGTCAGCAGGTGCTGCACCTCGATCGAGACCCAGCCGTCGTCCGCGACCAGCGCGCGCAGTCCCCGGGTGAAACCGACCACGTCGGGGATGTGCGCGTACACGTTGTTGGCCACGACCAGGTCCGCCGGGCCGTGCTCGGCGCGGACGCCCTCGCCGGTGGCCGGGTCCAGGAACGCGGTGAGCGTGGGCACCCCCGCGTCCCGTGCCGTGGCGCCGACGTTCACCGAGGGCTCGATGCCGAGGCAGCGGATCCCGCGGTCCACCACGTGCTTCAGCAGGTATCCGTCGTTGCTCGCGACCTCGACGACGAAGGAGCCGTCGCCGAGGCCCAGCCGCTCGGCGGCGCCGTCGACGAAGGTGCGCGCGTGCTCCACCCAGGAGGTCGAGTAGGAGGAGAAGTACGCGTACTCGCTGAACGTCTCCTCCGGTGTGATCAGCGGGGGGATCTGCGCGAGCCAGCAGCCGGTGCACACCCGCAGGTGCAGCGGGTACGCCGGCTCCGGCAGGTCCAGTCGGTCCGCGGCGAGAAAGCTCTCGCACGGCGGTGTCGCCCCCAGATCGACGACGCTCTCCAGCGCCGCCGAACCGCAGAGTCGGCATCGTGTCATCTGCTGCCCCCATCCCGCCCGGACGGGTGTCCCCGCCGCGGGCCAGTCCTCGTGTCCCCTCCCGGCGGCGGGGTGCCCCCGCCGCCGGACCGCCCCGCGAGCGCGGCGCGGTACCCCTCCACCAGGCGCTCCAGCCCGACGGCCGGGCTGAAGCCCTGCTCGTAGCGGCGCCGGGCGGCCAGCCCCATCTCCCGGTTTCCGTCCGCGTCGGCCGTGACCCGGCGCAGGCACGACGCCAGGGAGGCCGTCTCGCCCGGCCGGTGCAGCAGCCCGGTCACCCCGTCGTCGACGAGTTCGGTGAAGGCGCCGTGCCCGGCGGCGACGGTCGGGACCCCCGCCGCCATCGCCTCCACGACCACCAGGCCGAACGCCTCCAGCCAGGTGGAGGGCGCCACCACGGCGACCGACCGTGCCACGGCCCGCCGGCACTGCTCCGCGTCGTACAGGCCCGCGCAGCGCACGTCGTCCCGGCCCGCCGCCCAGGCGGTCACCTCCCGCTCCAGCGGCCCGGTGCCGGCGATGACGAGCGGTACGCCGACACCGCCGCCCGCGGCGATCTCGTCCCACGCGGCCATGAGCAGCCGTACGCCCTTGGCCTCCGCCAGCCGGCCGAGGAAGAGCAGGTGCTCCCCGCCGCCCTCCCGCCGGGCGCCGGGGTCGGGCACGAAGTTGTGCTTCACCGCCAGCCGTTCGGCCGGCATCCCGGACCGCACCAGGACGTCGCGCTGCGCCGCGGAGATGCAGAAGAACCGCTCCACACCCGACCACCACCGCCGCCGGTTGACCGTCAGGCTCACCGCGAGCGGCACCGTCGCCAGCCGGGAGCCGCGGTAGCAGCCGTGCCGGACGGCGGGCAGCGGTGCGGACCCGACGCACTCGGCGCACGGCCGGCCGTCCCGCTGGAGTGTGCCGGGCGGGCAGACCTGGGTGTAGTTGTGCAGGGTGGCGACGGCGGGCACGCCGGCGTCGGCGCAGGCCGCCAGCACCGCCGGTGACAGCAGCGGGAAGACGTTGTGGACGTGCACCACGTCCGGGCGTTCGGCGCGGAGCCGGTCGGCCAGCTCCCTGCGCACCGCCGGGTTCCACGGCACCAGCAGCGGCAGCGCCGCCTTGCGCGGCAGCGACAGCGCGCCGATGTCGTCGCTGCGCCGCTCGAACAGCCCGACCCGGTGGCCGGCCCCGCGCAGCAGCGCCACCTCCTGGTCGACGACGTTGTTCTCGCCGCTCGGCTGCGCCGACGCGTAGCGGTTGTGCACCACGAGGACGTGCATGCTCAGGTCACCTCCGGTGTGCGGACCTGTCGGGGGACTCCGGGCGCGGCGGGGCGCTCCGGAGCGGCGGGCGCCGCCAGCAGCGAGGCGGCCACCGCCAGATGGAGCAGGTACGGCGAGGCGTCCCCGAGCCCCGCCTCGGTGTACGAGGCGATCGCGCAGTAGCTGATCAGGAAGATCGCGCAGGCCCTCGACAGCGACGGCGGCCGCAGCAGCGCGACCCCGCCCAGCACGACGAACACGGCGGTCACCAGCACGACACCGGTCACGCCCTGCTCGTGGTAGACGGCCAGCCAGCTGTTGTCGATCGGCAGCCCGCCGAACGACTTGTCGCCCAGGCCCGCGCCGAACAGGTACTCCGTGGCCGTCCGGGGTGCCGCCAGCAGGGCGTCCCAGACCTTGGCCCGGCCGGTCAGGCTGGAGAAGTTCTCCTGGCTCTGCCCGCGCAGGAACCACGCCTGCACCAGGGAGCCGAAGCCGACCGCGGCCACCACGGCGCACAGCACCGCCCAGGCGAAGAACCGGCGGGCGGCGGCGCTGGTCAGCACGAGCGAACCGATGGCCAGCACGAGCCCGGCGAGCAGGCCGATCGTGGCCGTCCGGGTGTGGGTGAGCGCGAGCAGCACCAGCGCGGGGACGACGACCACCGCCGCGCTGCGCCCGTCGGTCCGGCGGCCCAGCACGAGCAGCACGGCGAGCCCGGTGATCACCGCGGCGTACTGCCCGATCTGCGGCGGGGTGAGCGGCCACAGCGCGCCGACCAGCCGCCCGCCGTAGAGCTCGGGCATCGCGGCGCCCGGCGACAGGAGGGCGCCCGCGGCCACCGAGCACAGGACCGCGAAGTACATCCGGATGTGGTGCCGGACGAACGTCAGCCCGCCGTCCCACCAGCGGCTGAGCAGCCACAGCGTGGCGACGAACAGGCCCAGCCGGGCGCAGCGGAACAGTGCGCCGAACCCGGACTCCAGGTGCACGCTGGACAGCACGCTCGGCACCAGCAGCAGGGTGAGCAGGAAGACGTAGGCGCCCGGCCGGACACGCAGCCGGAGATTGACCGCGAGGGCCAGCGCGAACGCGGCGACCAGCGCGCCCATGGTGACCATCTGGATGAGGGAGCGGGGCAGCGGGACGATGGTCTTCGCCCCGGCGGAGCCGAGTGTGTTGAGGATCAGCAGTCCCCAGGCCGTCCCGACGACCCTCGGTGTGCGGTCCGCGGTCATCTCACCCACCGTCCCGTGCGCGGAAGGTGCTGCCCGCGTCCTGCTGGTACGGCGTGCCCTGCCACTGCCCGGGGTCGAGGATCCGGCTCGGGTCGTGTGCGACGAACGTCCACGGCCCGATGTAGACGTTGTCGTACCAGCGGTTGTGCTGCTCCCGGGTGATCGCCTCGGCCACCCGCTCGCCCTGGTACGGCGACCAGTCCGGGTAGGTGCCGTAGTTGGCCAGCACCGCCATGCGGTCGCACTTCACCGTGCAGTGGACGACGGACTTGTCCAGCACGAAGCGGTTGCCGTGGATCTCCACCCGCTGGGTCTTCCACCGGCAGTCGTCGTAGAGCGGCGGGGCGGCGATCGCGGGCTGCGCGCAGCGGCCGGTGTCCTTCACCAGCAGGGTGCACAGGCCCGACGAGGTGTTGGCGGGGCTGTTGCAGAACCGGTCGGCGTTCTCCCACAGCGTGATCCCGGACCAGTTGTCCTCCAGCACGTTGCGGTGGATCTCGATCCTGTCGGTACGGGCCCGGATCCGCGGTTCGCCGCCGGACTCCGACACGTAGACGGTCGCGAACGGGAAGGTGTCGCCGCGGTCGGCGTACCGGCGGCCCTCGACCCAGTTGTTCCGCCGGATCGTGTTGCCGCGGATCACCGCGTTGTAGCTGGTCTCGTAGATCAGCGCGGCGCCGTCGTTGGACTCCAGCACGTTGCCCTCGATGCGGAAGTCGTTGTTGTTGGTGTCCGCCCACAGCCCGGCCCCGCGGTTGTCGTGCACCCAGTTGCCGCGGACGTCGGCGCCGTCGACCGCCCAGAACTTGACGCCGCCGGTGCAGCCGCAGCCCGGCCGCTTCCGCTCCCAGTCGTCCGTGTTGTTGCCCGTGATCTCGTTGCCCTCGACCACCAGGCCGGTGAGCGGGCCGCCGGCCTTGTAGGCGTTCATGCCGTACTGGCCGTTGCCGCGCAGGCAGCTGGCGCGGACCCGCTGGCGGGCGCCGGCCATCAGCCCGGCGCCGGAGTTGTCCTGGATCGTGGCGTGCTCGATCAGCCACCCGTCGGCGGAGTCGTGGTTGACCACGCCCTCGTCGTGGGGCGCGACGAAACCCTGCACGGTCAGATGGCGCAGGGTGACGTCGCGGGCGGCGCCGCCGAAGGCGTACTGGTTGGTCCTCCGGCCGTCGAGCACCGCGCCCGGGGCGCCGAGGTAGCTGTTCCCCTCCTTGGGGACGACCTGGGCGAAGCGGTCCGGCGGGAGGGTGTGGGTGCCCGGCCGGAGCCAGAACGTGGTGCGCGCGGGGCTGTTCCTGGTCTTCACGGCCAGATCGCCGGGGACCGCGGGGTCGACCGTCACCGCGCCCGGCGGTGCCGTCGCCGGCCCGGCCGCGGGCCCGGCGCACACCCGGGCCACGGACGCGGACGGCGCGGCGCCCGCCCGCGGGCGGGCGTCCGGCGTGCCCTCGCAGCCGGTCGCCGCCAGCAGGGCCAGCAGCACCAGCGGTGCCGCCGGTGACGCCCGGTGCCGCCACTTGATCCCCACGTGTCAGGCCCCCCGACCGCGGAACCCGAGGACGGTGGTGAACTTCTCCGACGGCGCGGCGCCGTCGGTGAAGCCGGTGCCGACCAGGGTGGTGCTGGGCTCCTTGCGCCCGAAACCGGCGGAGTACCAGCCCAGCGGCGGTTCGCTCTCGCCGCGGTGCGCCCGCCAGCTCAGCCCGGCGGGCAGGTCGAGGACCGCGGAGCGCTCCCCGCCGTCCCCGGTCCAGGTGAGCAGCGCCCGGCTGCCCGCCAGGTCGGCGGTGACCGCGGGACCGAGGTGGAACGCCAGGCGCACGGCGCGGCTCGGGCCGCCGACCTCGTCGGTGATCCTCAGCTCCCGGGTCGCGGCCGTCAGTTCCACCTGCCGGCGGTGCGCGGAGCCCTGGTAGCCGTCGTGCTCGGCGCACCAGCGGGCCGTGCCCCCGGCGAGGGCGGCGGACGGCTCCACCGCCAGGACCTGGCTGCGGGCGTGCCGGGTCCACAGGAACGGGCCGCCGGAGACGGACTGGTCGGTGCCGTCCAGCTCCAGGGTGTTGTGGCCGAGGGTCGAGCGGAAGTAGATCCGCCACGCGGGCTGCCCGTGGTAGCAGTACGTCCCCGGGTCGGCGAGCACGTCGACACCGTCCTGGCGGACCTCCACGGACAGCGCGTCGGCGTGGGCGTGCGCGGCGATGGACAGGAAGCCGTGCGGGCCGCCGTCGCAGCGGCACCAGATGCCGTCGGGACCGCGCAGCACGGTGAGACCGGCGTCGGCGAAGTGGGCGGGCCGGCTCGCCGGGCGCGACACGTCCGTCCCGTACGGGCGGAGCAGCGCGGCCAGCAGGGGGGTGCGCACATCGGTGCCGGTGACCTCGGGCCACCAGGGCAGCCGGCCGAACACCGCCTCCCCGGTGGCCAGCAGCGAGCCCCAGCGGTCGGTGCCCGCGCCGTCCACGACCAGACCGTGCCCGTCGTCCGCGTCGCCCTGGCGCGGCGGCCGCAGCCGGTCGTCGACGACGGCCGCGAGGGCGTCCGTCATCCGCAGGAGCACCAGCCGGGCGGTGGCGGGCACGGGCACGCCGGCCGTGTCCGCCTCGGCGACCGCGGCCAGGCCGAGTTCCAGCACCAGCCCGTGGTACTCGGTGGCCAGTTCGCGGTTGAGGCCGGAGGCGAAGGTGTTGGCGCGCAGCTGCCGCTCCAGCGTCCGAAGCGCCCGGTCCCGCCAGCGTGCCGAGGACGGGAACCAGCCGAAGGCGCAGGCCGCGGCCAGCTGCCCGGCGGCCTCGGCGACGACATGGTTGTTCGCCGATGACCCCCGGCTGGGGAAGGCGGCCAGCCAGCGCTGGTGGTGCCAGATCTGGTTCAGCGCCACCGGGTTGTCCTCGAACAGGGCGGCGGCGCCGGGCCAGCCGTCGAGCAGCCGGCGGATCCACACCCAGGACAGCAGCCGGATCCCCAGCTCGATGCCGCTGGTCCAGTGCACCCCGCGCAGCGGGGTGTTCGCCGCCCACCACGACCGCAGATGCGCGGCCACCCGCTCGGCGTACCGCTCGTCCCCGGTGAGGGCGTAGGCGGCGGCGAGCACGGTGAGGTACTGGTGCCGGGACGGCTCCCAGATCTGTTTGACGTCCCCGACCGCGTCCTCGTCGCGGTACGGCACGTCGAACGCGTAGCCCCACGGCGCCCGGCGTCCGGTCTTCGGGTCGAGGCACCAGTCGGGGTCGGCCAGGTCGTCGCGGACCACGCCGAAGAACTCGGCGTGACCGGCCATCAGCCCCTCGGCCTCGGCGACGAGACGTTTCGCGGCGTCCGCCGGCACGGCGGCGAGCGTCCCCGCGGGCAGCACCGCGGTGAACCGGGCGCCGGTCACCTCCGGGCAGGCGGGCGGCGCGGCACGCCATTGCCGCCGGCGCAAGGTGTCGGCCACCCGGCCGCCGATCTCCCGCGGCCCCATCCGGGACAGCCGCCGCAGGTACCAGCCCGGGCTGCCGGAGCGCACGGTCATCGGGCCCCCGCCAGCGTCACCGGCAGGCCGCTCGCCAGACCGGTCCGGACGGCGAGGGTGGCCGCCGTCGTGGCGGCCAGCGACTCCAGCGGCACCGGCATCGGGCCGCCGGTCCGCACGGCCCGGACGAAGGCCGCCAGTTCGGCGGACTGGCCCTTGTCCCGGGCCTTGGGCAGCCGCGAACTGACCCACTTCTTCCGGCCGTACACGCTGGCGCGGACGAAGTCGTCGAGTCGCAGCACCCGGCCGTCGGCGACCAGGTCCAGGGTCTCCTTGGGGAAGCCGGGCGCGCCGGTGGTGACGTAGCTGATGGTGGCCGTGGAGCCGTCCGGGTAGCCGAGCACGACCTGGAGGTCCTCGTTGCCGGGCGTGGTGAGCGCGTACACCGAGACCGGATCGGCGTCGAGCAGCCAGCTCGCGGTGTCGATGAAGTGCCCGCCCTCGCCGGCGAACCGGGAGCCCTCGGTGTTCTGCTGGAGGTACCAGCTCCCGTGCGCCAGGCCGCCCGCGTTGACCAGGTAGCGCAGGCTCGCCGGGCCGGTCCTGGCACCGAACCGTGCCTTCGCCTCCCGCAGCAGCGGGGCGAACCGGCGGTTGAAGCCGACCTGGATCCGGTCGTTGCCGGACTCCTCCACCGCCGCGAGCACACCGGCCAGTTCGTCGCCGGTGAGCGCGAGCGGCTTCTCCACGAAGACCGCCTTGCCGGCCAGCAGCGCCTTGCGGGTCAGTTCGGCGTGCGAGCTGTGCCGGGTGACCACGAACACCGCGTCGACGCCGTCGTCCCCGAGGACGGTGTCGAGGTCGGTGGTGGCCTCGGCGAAGCCGAACTTCCGCCGCGCGTTGGCCGCGGACAGCGCCGTCGTGGTGACGACCGCCGCCAGTTCGACGCCGTCGCGCCGTGCCAGGTGCGGCAGCAGCATCGAGGTCGCGTAGTTGCCCGCGCCGACGAACGCGAGGCGCACCGGCTTCCCGGCGGCCCGGGCGGGCCGCTGCCGCGTGGTGGCCGCGGGCAGCCTCACCGCGGGCACGGTCACCTCGGGGGCCGCCGTCCCCTCCGCGTCCGCCTCCTGGCCCGGGTAGCGGAACAGCACGGCCACGGCCTTGAGTCCGCCGTCCTTCAGGCTCCCGTACGTCTCCACGGCGTCGTCGAAATCGGCGACATGGGAGACCAGGGGCTCCACGTCGACGCTGCCGCGGGCGACGAGGTCGAGGAAGCACGCCAGGTTGCGGCGCTCGGTCCAGCGGACGTAGCCGATCGGGTAGTCCCGTCCTTGAAGCTCGTACTCCGGGTCGTAGCGCCCGGGGCCGTAGCTGCGGGAGAAGCGGACGTCCAGCTCCTTCTCGTAGTACGCGTTCCACGGCAGGTCGAGGCGGCACTTGCCGATGTCGACGACCCGGCCGCGGTCCCGGCACAGCCGGGCGGCCAGCTCGACGGGCTGGTTGCTGCCGCCGCCCGCCGCCAGGTACACCTGGTCCACGCCGTGGCCGCCGGTGAGTTCGGCGACGGCCCTCTCCACGGCAGCGGACGAGGGATCACCGCAGGCCGCGGCGCCGAGCCGCTCGGCGAGCTCGCAGCGTGCCGGGTCCGGGTCGGCGCCGACGACGCGCACTCCCGAGGCGGTGAGCAGCTGCGCCACCAGCTGACCGATCAGGCCGAGGCCGATGACCAGCGCCGTCTCGCCGAGCCGGGACTCGCCTTGGCGGACGCCCTGCAGCGCGATCGACCCGACGGTGCCGAAGGCCGCGTGCCGCGGCGCGAGGCCGTCCGGGAGCGGGGCGTAGAGGTTCTTCGGCACCCAGTTCACCTCGGCGTGCAGCGCGTGCTCGTTGCCGGCGCAGGCCACGAGGTCGCCGGCCTTCACGTCGTCGATCCCGGTCCCGACCTCCTCGACCACCCCGCACAGCGAGTAG
Source organism: Streptomyces sp. T39 (assembly GCF_008042045.1). Taxonomy (GTDB): domain Bacteria; phylum Actinomycetota; class Actinomycetes; order Streptomycetales; family Streptomycetaceae; genus Streptomyces. The sequence goes on along the minus strand of NZ_RDBP01000033.1, from coordinate 52,254 downwards.
CCCAGCGGCGTCCAGGAGTCCAGCTTGCCCATCACCTTGCGGTAGGTGGCGGGCACCCCGTTGACGGCCACGCTCTGCATGACCTTGGCCACCTGGTCCGGCCGGGAACGGGCCTTGCCCACCATCGACATGCCGGCCTCGGACACCTTCATGAGCTCGGTCCCGGTGGAGATCAGCGAGTAGGCGGTGCGCACCAGCACACCGCCCGGCTTGCACCCCGGCACCGGTACGTCCAGCACCGCCAGCTCGCCGCTCTTGTAGTTCTGTACGACCTGCTTCACCCGAACTCCTGTCGCATTCCCGTTCGCATTCCCGTCGGATTACTGAGCCGTCGACCGCGTGCTCCGGCCGGCCCCTGAGGTCGCGCCGCGATACCAGTACTCGAGCGTCAGCACGTGCCACAGATGCTTGGAGTGGTCCCGGTGTCCCGCGGCGTCCTCGGCGACCAGCCGCGCCAGCGCGTCACGGCGCAGGAAGCCGGACCTGACGAGTTCGCCGTCGTGGATCACCTCGCGCACCAGCGGTGCCAGATCCCGGCTCATCCAGGCCCGCAGCGGGGCGCTGAACAGGCCCTTGGGCCGGTACACGATCTCCCGCGGCAGGACGGTCGCGGCCGCCTCCTTGAGGACGGCCTTGCCCTGCCGGCCGACGATCTTGCGGTCACCGGGCACGGCGAACGCCGCCCTGACCACCTCCACGTCCACGTACGGCACCCGCACCTCGGTCGACGCGGCCATGCTGGAGCGGTCCGTGTAGGCGAGGTTCAGGCCCGGCAGGAACATCCGGGCGTCGCCCAGGCACATGCGGTTCACGAAGTCGTCGAGCTCGTTGTCCCGGTAGACGTCCGCGTGCTCGGTCAGCACGTCGTCGACCGTCCCGGCCAGGTCCGGATCGATCAGGCCCAGCAGCTCGTCCCGGTCGTACATGGTGTAGCTGCGCCGGAACGCCGTCTCCTCCGGCAGTTCGGCGAAGGAGAGGAACCGCTTGGCGAACCGCACCGACCGGTACCCCCGCCGCGACGTGGCGACCGGCAGCCGGTCCACCGCCCCGGCCAGACCGCGCCGCAGCGGCCGCGGGACGCGCTGGTAGCGCAGCGCGAGCAGGTTGGCCAGGTGCTTGCGGTACCCGGCGAACAGCTCGTCGGCGCCCATGCCGGAGAGCATCACCTTGACCCCGGCCTCCCGGGCGGCCGAGCAGATCAGGAACGTGTTGATCGCCGCGGGGTCGCCGATCGGCTCGTCCAGGTGGTACGTCATCCGCGGCAGCAGGTCGAGCACGTCCGGGGCGATCTCGATCTCGTGCAGGTCGACGCCGAACCGCGCGGCCACCTGCCGGGCGTAGCGCAGGTCGTCCGGCATCGCCTCGAACCGGGCGTCCTCGGCCCGGAAACCGATCGTGTACGCGGAGATCCCGGGCCGGTCGCGGGCGGCCAGCGCCGTCAGATAGCTGGAGTCGAGACCGCCGGAGAGGAAGGTCGCCACGGGGACGTCGGAGAGCAGATGCCTGCGGGTCGACTCCTCGACGACGGCGGCGATGTCCGGCCGCTCGCCGGCGAGGGCGCGCTCCCGGCCCTCCGCCGCCACCTCGCGCAGGCTCCAGAACGTGCCGCGCTCCACCCGGCCGTCGGGCCGGCACCGCAGCCAGCTCCCCGGCGGCAGCTTCTCCGCCTCGCGGAACGCGCACCGCGAGTCCGGCACCCAGTAGTACAGCAGCGACGCCACCATCGCGGCGTGGTCCACCTCCAGCGAACCGCCGGTCACGGCGGCGAGCGCCTTGAGCTCGGAGGCGAACACCAGCCCCTCGCCGCGCCGGAGCAGGAACAGCGGCTTGATGCCGAGCTGGTCGCGGGCGAGCACCAGCTCACCCGTCCGCTCGTCGAAGACACCGAACGCGAACATGCCGCGCAGCCGGGGCAGACAGTCCGTGCCCCAGCGCCGCCACGCCTCCAGCAGCACCTCGGTGTCGGAGGTGCCGCGGAAACGCACCCCCGAGGCCGCCAGTTCGGCCCGGAGCTCGGGCGCGTTGTACAGCTCGCCGTTGTACGTCAGGACGAGGCCGTCCGAGACCATCGGCTGGGCGCCGGTCGCGGACAGGTCGATGATCGCCAGCCGGCGGTGCCCGAGGTGCACCTCGCCGTCACCGACGGGATGGCCGTACCGGCCCGACCCGTCCGGACCGCGGTGGGCGAGGGTCTCGGTGAGCCGGTCGGCCACGGCCTTCCCGTCCGGCCATCGGTACGTGCCTGCGATGCCGCACATGTCCTACCTCGCCTCCTGGTCGCTGTCCGGGACCCGCGCCGCCCACTTCGGCCGCCGCTCCGGCGGCCGTTCCGTTCCGTTCCGCGGGGCGGGCGGCCCGCCTCGGACGCGTGGGGCGGGCGGACCGTCCCACAGGGTGCCGTCGGTCCGGTCACGCGGATCGGGGTCGATCAGCACCACACCGAGCACCGTGATGCGCTGGTCCGCGAGCTGCCGTGCCACCGTGTGCAGCCATGCGGTGCTGCCGTGCCCGGTCCGCACGACGAGCACGGTCCGGGTGCCGAGGTACCGCAGGTCGGTCCACGCCGTGCCGGGCGCCACCGAGCCCACGCCGAGCGGGCGTTCCCCGGCCGGCACCGCCTCGGCGGCCTCGCCGCCGACCACGGCCGGGTCCCCGGGCCCCGGGCGGCGCCGGGCGAGCCGCGCGCCGGGCAGGCCGTCGACGACGACCACCGGCCCCTCGGCCGCCAGTGCCCGGGCGAGGTCCACCGCGAGCACACCCGTGCTGCGCGCGCAGCCCAGTTCCAGCAGCGACAACGGCTCCGCGGAGCCGCGCACGGTGCGGGCCAGGGACGTGGTGAGCCGTGCGTGCGCCGCCCGTGTCCGCCGGCGCCGCCACCGCCCGGCCGACCGGCGGGGCAGCTCCGCGACGACCGAGGCGCCGAGGTTCGCCGCGATGTCGCGGCGCAGCACGGGGCGGTCCGCCACCACCGTGCCGACCGCGGCCGCCGCGAGTCCGAGCGCGAGCCCGAGGACGAGCCCGATCGCGGCGTCGGTGGCGGCGGTTCTGACCAGGGAGTGCCGCACCGCACGCGGGGCGTCCACGACCTGGGTGCCGGCGACGAGCCGCGGCGCGCCCCTCCGCGCCTCCGCGGCGCGCTGGTCGAAGTCGGCGATCCGCGAGGTGAGTTCGGCGCGGCGGGCGAAGAGCGACTCCATGTTCGCCGACGCCTCGGGCCCGGTCTGCGAGGCCCCGTCCCCGATCGCCCGGTCGACCTGGGCGAGGTCCTCGCGCATCCGGTCGCGCTGGTCGAGCAGGGACGTGGCCTCGGCGTTCGCCGCCTCCTGTATCCGCCGCACATGGTCCGCGACGAACGCGTCGGCCAGTGCCCCGGCACGGGCCACGGCCTGCGCGTCGCTGTCGCCCGACACCGTGATCCGGAGCAGGTTGTTGGTCAGGCCGGCGCCCTCGTAGTCCTCCATGAAGTCCTCCGGCTTCTGAGGGGAACCGAGGGACTGGAGGGCCTTGCCGGCGATCCGGGTGGTGTGCAGCAGCCCCACGTCGGTGCGGATCAGCGTGCCGGGGTCGTTGGGCTGGTCCTCCTGGTGCGCGACCAGGACCGTGGTCACGGCGGTCGGCGGCGGCGGCAGCAGGACCGCCACCGCCACACCGGCGAGCAGCCCCAGCAGCGCCACGGAGCACCACAGGCGCCGCCGCCTGCGCACCGCGACCACCAGCGCCTGCAGGTCCAGCAGCGGAGCGGCGGCCGGCGGCCGGGACTCCGTACTCGTCGTCACCGTGAGACCCCCCTCGCGTCCTCGCCCACCGCGAGTGCCGGTGCGGCGTGCCGAGGGCGGTCGGCGGACCGTGCCGTACGGGCCCACCCCGTGCCGGCGAGCACGATGCCGACGACCTCGTGCCCGGCGTCGGCGCACGCGTCGGCGAGGCCCGCGAGCTCCTCCGCCGTCCACAGGCCGGCGCTGAGCACGACCAGGGCGCCGGACTCCTCGTCGCGGTCCGGCACCATCGGCCGGGACACCGGGACCCGGACCGTCCGCAGCACGGGGCCCCGGCCGCCGGCCTCCGCGAGCAGCTGCCCGGCGGCCCGCAGGGCGCTCTCGTCGCCGTCCGGGACGACGGCCAGCAGCTCCCGGGCCTCCGGCAGCCGCTCCCGCAGGCGTGCGTGCACCCGTCGGCAGCGGATCCGGCGGCCCTCCTCGTCGCCGGACTCCTGCGTCGGCGGTACGTCCCACCGGATGTCGGCGCCCAGCAGCCGGCGGATCCGGGCCGTGCGACCGGTGTCCTGCGGCCGGTGCGCGGCCGGGCCGGCGGGCACGTCCACCGTGCCGAGCGGCGCCGCGCCCAGCGCCGCCGCGATCTCGGCCTCGGTGCGCAGCCGGCGGCTCATCCGGGCGGCGGTGAGATGCCCGACGACCGCGAGGAGGAAGAACAGCAGGGCCCCGCCGGCGACCAGCTGGATTCGCGTCGGCGGCGCCTCGCCGGTCGGCCGGGCCGCCGGGCCCATGACGACCATGTCGGCCTGGGCGGCGGCCGCATCGGCCTCGTCGAGCTTCCTGACGGCCTCCTGCAGGGCGGTGCGCAGCTTGGCCAGCTCGGTGCGGGTCTGCACGCTCTCCACGGTCCGTCCCGTACTGTCCTCGGCCAGCTCGGTGATGCGGCGGCTCGTCTGCACCACCATCTGCCGCAGTGCCTCGGGCTGTGCCACGGCCTCGGAGTCGGTGCCGTCACCCGCGATCCGCGCGGCGAAGGAGACGAACTGGCGGGCCACCTGGTCGGCGAGCTGCTGCGCCCGCTCCGGGGTGTCGGCCGTGCCCGAGATCTTCACGATGTTGCCGTCGGCGGTCTTCGCGGCCACCTGGTCACGCAGTTCGACGCCGTCGGTTCCGCTCCAGTCGAGCGCGGCGGCCGCCCGGTCGACCACCACCGAACTGGTCGCGATCTCCGCCTGGGTCAGCAGCTCGCGCTCCTCCCACGCCCCCGGCAGCAGCACCGACGCCGAGGTCGTGTACCGCGGCGGGAGCAGCAGCGAGGTGCCGTAGCCGACGAGCGCACCCACCACCGCGAGGACGGTGAGCAGCCGCCGGCGCCGGCGGATGATCCGCCCGATCGTGACCAGGCGTATCGTGTCGTCGCTCAACGGCGGGGCCTCTTCCCTGCCCGGCCGGTGCCGCCGGCCCCCGCGCCGGCACGGCAGGCGGCGGCGTACGCGGCGAGCAGCGACGCCTGCGAGTGCCGCCAGGAGAGGTGCCCGCTGATCCGCTCCTGCCCGATCTTGCCCATCAGGGCCCGTTTCTCCGGGTCGTCGAGCAGCAGCGCGACGAGCCGTGCGAACGCGGCCTCGTCGTCGGCGGGCGCGTAGACGGCGGCGTCACCGGCGGAGACCCGTGCCTCCCGGAGGTCGAACGAGACGATCGGCCGGCCCATCACCATGTACTCCAGGACCTTGTTCATGGTCGAGACGTCGTTGAGCGGATTGTGCGGGTCGGGGGAGAGGCACACGTCCGCCGTGGAGAGGTAGCGCACCAGGTCGGCGTCCGGGATGCGCCCGGTGAACTCCACCTGCTCCGAGAGCCCGAGCCGCCGGGACAGCTCCACCATCGCGTCGAAGGTGTCACCGGCGCCGACGAACACCGCGTGCCAGTCGGTCCGTCCGAGCTCGTCGCGCAGCGTCGCCAGGGCCCGCAGGGCGTAGTCGACGCCGTCCTGCGGGCCCATGACGCCCAGGTAGCACAGCAGATGGGGCTTGCCGCGCTTCAGTTCCGGCTCGGGCGGCACCGGGTGGAACCGGTCGATGTCGGGAGCGCTGCGCACCACGAAGACGTCCTCGGGCCGCCGGCCGCCGCGGCGCACCGCGACGTCCCGGTAGCTCTCGTTCGTCGCGAGCACGACGTCCGCGGCCCGGTAGGTCCGCCGCTCCAGCGCGCACACCGCGCGGTAGAGCAGGTCCTTGCCGCGGTCGAACCGGGAGAGGTACAGCTCGGGCACCAGGTCGTGCTGGTCGAAGACGAACCGCGCGCCCTTCCGCTTCAGCCACAGCGCCGGCAGGAACAGCAGGTCGGGCGGGTTGCAGGCGTGGACCACGTCGACGGGACCGACCCTGCGGGCCAGCCGGACCGTGTGCCACAGCGCGGATCCGTACTCCCGCAGATAGCCGGCCGGCCCGCCGGTGGCCGCGCGCAGCGGGTAGCGGTGGATCCGCACCCCGTCGATCTCCGCCTCCGGCTCCGTGTCCCGCTTGCTGCCCTGCGGACAGATCACGTGCACGCGCCAGCCGGCGTCGCGCAGCGTCGTGCACTCCTGCCAGACCCGCCGGTCGAAGGGCACCGACAGGTTCTCCACCAGGACCAGCGCGCGGCGTCCGCCGCCGGCCGTCTCGTCGTACGACGCGTCACCAGGCAAGGCCCACGTACCCCGGTTCGGCCCGCCGCGCGTCGGCGTCGGGAAGGTGGACGAGATCGACGATGACCGGGCCGTCGCCGCCGCGGGGCAGCTTCGACAGCACCTGAGGGTCCCTGGTCCCGACGAGGCAGACCTCGGCGTGGTCCAGCACCTCCTCGACGGAGTCCGCGAGGAGCTGGGCGAGGTGCGGCAGCCGGTTCTCGATGTACTCGCGGTTGGCGCCGAGCAGCCGGGAGAGGCTCACGTTGGCGTCGTAGATCCTGAGGTCGTACCCCTTGCCGAAGAGCCGCTCGGCCAGCTCGACGAGCGGACTCTCGCGCAGGTCGTCGGTGCCGGGTTTGAAGGACAGCCCGAAGATGCCCGCCCGCCGTTTCCCCGTGCGCTCGACCAGCTCCACCGCACGCTGCAGATGGTCGGCGTTCGACGGCAGCACATGGGAGAGGATGGGCACCGAGACGTCGGCCCGCTGCGCCGCGTGGACCAGGCTGCGCAGGTCCTTGGGCAGGCAGGAGCCGCCGAAGGCGAAGCCGGGCCGCAGGTAGGCGGAACTGATGTTGAGCTTGCGGTCGGCCAGGAACACGTCCATCACCTGGTGCGAGTCCACCCCGAGCGCCCGGCACACCGCGCCCAGTTCGTTCGCGAAGCCGATCTTGAGGCCGTGGAAGGCGTTGTCCGCGTACTTGATCGCCTCTGCCGTCGCGACCGGCACCCGGAACACCTCGCCGGGCAGGCCCTCGTACAGCGCGAGCACCGCGTCGCCGCTCGCCTCGTCGAGCTCGCCGACGACGGTCTTCGGCGGGTCGAAGAAGTCCTTCACACTGGTGCCCTCGCGCAGGAACTCCGGGTTGACCGCGACCCCGACGTCCACCCCGGCGGTGCCCCCGACGTACTTCTCCAGGATCGGCACCAGGAGGTTCAGGCAGGTGCCCGGGAGCATGGTGCTGCGGAACACGACGGTGTGCCGCCCTCCGCGCTCGGCCAGCGCGGCGCCGATCTCCTGGGTGACCCGCTCCAAGTACGTGGTGCACAGACTGCCGTTGGGCTCCGACGGCGTGCCCACGCAGACCAGCGACACCTCGCTGTCCCGGATCGCCTCGCGGACGTCACCGGTGGCGCGCAGCGCACCGGTCCGCACCACCTCGGCGATCAGCTCGCCGATCCGCTCCTCGACCACCGGGGCCCTGCCGTCGTTGACCAGGTCGACCTTCACCTGGTTCACGTCCACCCCGACGACCTCGTGCCCCATGCTGGCCAGGCACGCGGCCGACACGCAGCCCACGTAGCCGAGCCCGAAAACGCTCACTCTCATGACCCGTTCCTCCCCCCAGGCAGGCCCTCGGGGCCTGCGGTCCATGCGTCGGCGGGGCCGCCCGGTCGCGGCCTCCGGCGCATCAGTAGGCCCCCTGTCCGTGGAGCACCGCGCGCAGCGTCTTCCACAAGATCACCGTGTCCAGGGCCAGCGACCAGTCCTCCACGTACCGCAGGTCCAGCCGGACCGCCTCCTCCCACGACAGGTCGCTGCGCCCGCTGATCTGCCACAACCCGGTGAGCCCGGGCTTGACCAGCAGCCGGCGCCGGATGTCCGGGCCGTACGCCGCGGACTCCTCCGGCAGCGGGGGCCGCGGCCCGACGAGCGACATCGATCCGGTGAGCACGTTGAAGAGCTGCGGCAGCTCGTCGAGCGAGTACCGGCGCAGCACCGCCCCCACCCGCGTCACCCGCGGGTCCCGGCGCAGCTTGAACAGCAGTCCCGCTCCCTCGTTGTGCTCGGCCAGCGCGGCGCGGGCGCCGTGTGCCCCGGCGACCATGGTGCGGAACTTCAGAATGGTGAACTCGCGCCCGTCCTTGCCCACCCTGCGCTGTCGGTAGAACGCACCGCCCCGGCTGTCCGCCAGCACGATCAGCGCGACGAGCACCATCAGCGGCGCGAACAGCGTCAGCAGGACCGCGGCGCCCATCCGGTCGACGACCGCCTTGACCGCCCGGCGGCCCCCGGTGAAGGCCGGCATGCTGACCCGCAGCAGCGGGATGCCGAGCACCGCGTCGACGTGCAGCCGCGGGCCGGCCACCTCCATCAGCACGGGGGCCACGACCATCTCGGCGTCGCTGCCTTCGAGGTTCCAGGCCAGCCGTTGCAGCCGGTCCGGCGACCAGTGCGGGTCCGGTGTGACCGCGACGACCCGGTAGCCGTCGCGCCGGACGTGGTTGGCGACGTCCGCCAGCGGACCGACGACCGGCACTCCGTCCACATGGTCCCCGTCGGGCCCGAGACCGTCCGTCGTGCACACCGCGTCCACCCGCCAGCCGAGGTGGGGGAACTTGCGGGTGCGGGTGATCAGATCGCTCACGGTGGCCGGGCTGCCGGCGGCGAGCACCGGTCGCAGGCACCGCCCCTCGTTGCGCTGTTTGTGCAGCCACAGGCGCAGCAGATACCGCGCGGTCATGGTGACGAGCGCGATGGCGGGAATGGCGACGAAGATCCAGAGTTTGATGTTGCGCGAGGTGAGGGCTATTCCGCCGAGTGCCAGGACGACGGTCGCCGCGAAGAGCGAGCGCCCGAGCCGGCGGAATTCCTCCGCTCCCTGGCCGAGAACAGCCGGCGCCCACGACCTGCTCACCGCGAGCGCGCCCAGCACCAGCAACTCGGTGCCGAATGCGAGAATGCCCCACTTCTCATGCCAGTTGGCAGCGTCCCGGGCTCCGAAGAAATTGCCGATGGCCGCCACCACGAATGCGGTGGCCACGGTGTCGCTGATGATCACGGTGCGCCGGTAGCGCTGTTCCCAGTCGCTTGCCGGCCGGCTGATCGTCCCGTCAGCCAGACGCCCGCGCGCAGACGGAAACGGGCTGACCAATCCCCCTTGCCGCACTGAACCCCCCAAGGTCCCCAGTGGCTCGACGTGTTCGCCCCGCACTGTTCCTCCCCCTCGGGAGGCC
>NZ_RDBP01000033.1:0-42818 GCF_008042045.1 Streptomyces sp. T39 | reverse complement strand
GCGCGGACAGGCTCAACCGGACGGCGTGGCAGGCCGGACGGCGTGGCAGGGGAGCCCCCGCACCACGGCGTGCGCATCAACCCCCCGAAGGCGTACGCCAGACAATGGGACGACGCCGACGAGGTGATCGTCGTCGCCGCGACCCTCCCCGCCCCCGCTCCCCCRGCCTCCCGGCTGCCCGCGGCGGACCAGGACAGCGCCTGATACGGGCACGGTCGCCGGCCCGCGAGGGGCGCACGCCACCGGGCGGAGAAGCCGGGCTCCGCCGAGGCGCAACGGTCGGAGGAGTACGGCGCCGGGCAGTGGTCCGAAGTGCGCTCCCCTGCCACGCCGTCCGGCCTGCCACGCCGTCCGGTTGAGCCTGTCCGCGCACGGCCCCGAGCGCGGGCGCCCGCCGGTCGGAGGGTCCGCGGCCGCGGCGCGCCGGGTCAGTCCTTGCGTCCCGTGGCGGCGACGGTGACACCGAGGCCGATCATGGTGAGGCCGCCTGCTCCGCCGACCAGGGAGAGCCGCCGGGGCGAGCGGGCGAACCAGTCCCGTCCGGTGGCCGCGAGCAGTCCCCACAGGCTGTCGGAGGCCACCGCGATGACATTGAAGACCAGGCCGAGGACGAGCATCTGGACGACGACGTGCCCCTGGGAGCGGTCCACGAACTGCGGGAGCACGGCGGCGAAGAACACGATGGTCTTGGGGTTGGCCACCCCTACGGCGAACCCCTCCCACAGCGTGCGCCGCAGGCTGTCCTGCGCCGCCCGGTCACCGGTGAACGCGGTCTGCGGCGAGCGGCGCCGACGCCACGTCCTGACGCCCAGGTACACCAGGTAGGCGGCGCCGGCCAGTTTCAGCAGCGTGAAGACGAGGACGGACCGCTCGACGACCGACCCGACGCCCAGGGCCACCGCCACGACGAGCACACAGGCGCCCAGCGTGTTCCCCACCACCGTGGTGAGCGCGGCACGGCGGCCCTGGGCGAGGGCCCGTCCGATGACGAAGAGCACACTCGGTCCGGGGATCACGATCAGCAGGAACGACATCGCCGCGAAGGCGAGCAACCGCTCGGCAGACACCATGGGGCCCATCGAAGCACGAGCCGCTCCGCTCCTCAGCCCCTTTTTCCCGCGCCCGGTCGCCGGCCCCCGGCCGGTGCGTCAGGCGGTCGGGGCGAGCGGCCCGCACATCACGTTGCCGGGCTCGTCCGGATCGTCGCTGATCCAGAACTGGGTCCACAGCACGGCGAACTCGGGGCGGCTGAGGTAGCCGTCGCCGTCCGCGTCGAGGCGGTCGAAGGCGTCGCCCGTCGGCATGGGGCGGCCGTGCCAGGTGTCGATCAGGCGCTGGTGCTCGGCGCGGGAGATCCGGCCGTCGCCGTTCTCGTCCACGGCGTCGAAGATGGTGTCCGCGGTCGCCGCGACGTCCTCCCGCATCGACGGCAGCCGGTCGACCATGGCCATCAGCTCGCCCATGTCGATCCGTCCGTCCTTGTCCGTGTCCGCGGCCGCCGCGAGTTGCCGCCACCACCCCATGATCACGGCCTCGACCCTCGACGTCAGCTCCGGTCCCCCGGCGACCCGCGGCAGCCGGCGCCACCGGGCGGCCAGAGCCTCGAAGTCGCGCTGCTCCAGGTATCCGCTGCCGTCCGCGTCGAAGGCGTCGAACATCGCCTGCACCTTCGTCCACTGGAAACCACTGGCCATCGCAAGCCTCCTCGCTCACTGTGCTGGGGAAGTACCTGCCCGTCTGCGCCCTCCGCCCAACGGCGCACGGGATCACCGCGTCCGGCGCGCGGGACACCACGCCCCGGCCGCATGCACCGAGCGCCGGTTTGAACCTGCTCGCGCCGCCCGGGCCCGCGAACCGGCCCTCGCGGGCCCTCAGCCCTCGTCGGCGGCGGGCCCCGAGACGCGGCGCAGCGTGTCGAGGACGGCCTGGACCGCTGTGCGCGGCGGGGAGGTGCGGCGGGTCGCCGCGGTGATGGAGCGGGTCAGCGGGGCGGCGAGTTCGCGGGTGGCGACGCGGTGGCGGCCGGCGTCGACCGCCATGCCGGGGAGCAGGGCGATCGCGAGGCCCGCCTCGACGTGTTGCAGCGTCAGCATGTAGTTGCCGAACCTGCTCACCACCCGCGGTTCGAAGCGGGCCTGGCGGCAGAGCCGCATCGCGAGGTTCGCCATGTACGACTGCGGCACGTCGAAGGCCCACGGCTCGTCCGCGTACGCCGCGAGGTCGGCGGGGCCGCGTGCGGCGGTGGGGTGTCCGGGCGGGAGGACGAGCAGGACCGGGTCGGTGGCCAGCGGCAGGAGGTCGATGTCCGGGCCGAGCGGCTGCTCGTCGAAGTCGGTGGTGGTGATGACGATGTCGGCACCTCCGCCGCGCAGCGCCAGCAGGCTGTCGTGCGGCTCCAGTTCGAGGAGTTCCACCTCCAGATGGGGGTGGAGTGACGCGAGGCGGGTGACCGCCGGGACGGCGAGGGTGTGGATCGCGCTCTGGAACGCGCCGAGGCGCACCCGCCCGGCGGGTTCCCGCCCGAATCCGCGCAGCTCCGCCTCGACGCTGTCCATGTGGTCGAGGATGTCCCGCGCCCGCCGCGCGAGGACCAGCCCGGCCGAGGTCAGCCGGACCCGGCGTCCGGTGCGCTCGATCAGCCGGGTGCGCATCTCGGTCTCCAGCACGGCGAGCTGCTGGGAGACGCTCGACGGGCTCAGTCCGGCGGCCTGGGCGACGGCGCGGACGGTGCCCAGCGCGTCCAGCTGGCTCAGCAGCCGCAGCCTCCACGGGTTCATCACGCCGCCATTGTTGTGCGGATCCTCCGAACAGGAAAGCCGGAAAGACTCGATGGACGTGTGCTTCGGACGGCGCCTACCGTCGCGGCATGACCTCTTCGACGGGCACGGCCGCCTCCCCCTCCCCCCTGTCGGACGACGACGCCTTCTGGGCGGACGCCGACCGGCATCTGGTCCGTTACGGCGGCGAGTTCTGCCGCGAGGTGATCGACCACGCGTCCGGCAGTTTCGTCTTCACCGCGGACGGCCGGAGGATCCTCGACTTCACCTCCGGCCAGATGAGCGCGATCCTCGGGCACGGGCACCCGGCGATCGTGGAGACCGTGCAGCGGCAGATCACCACCGTCAGCCATCTCTACAGCGGCATGCTCAGCCGGCCCGTCGTGGACCTCGCGCGGCGGCTGGCCGGCACACTGCCCGCGCCGCTGGAGAAGGCCCTGCTGCTGACGACCGGGGCGGAGTCGAACGAGGCGGCGATCCGGATGGCCAAGCTGGTCACCGGCCGCCACGAGATCGTCTCGTTCGCGCGGTCCTGGCACGGCATGACGCAGGCGGCCGCGTCCGCCACCTACAGCGCGGGCCGCAAGGGCTACGGTCCGGGCGCCCCGGGGAACTTCGCCATCCCGGCCCCGCACGCCTACCGCCCCGACTTCACCCTGCCCGACGGCTCGCACGACTGGCGCCGCCAGCTGGACTTCGCGTTCGACCTGATCGACGCCCAGTCCACCGGCAGCCTGGCCGCGTGCATCGTGGAGCCGATCCTCAGCTCCGGAGGTGTCATCGAGCCCCCGCCGGGCTACTTCGCGGCCCTGCGCGCCAAGTGCCGTGAACGCGGCATGCTCCTCATCCTGGACGAGGCGCAGACCGGGCTGTGCCGGACCGGGACCTGGTACGCGTTCGAACGCGACGGGGTCGTCCCCGACATCCTCACGCTCTCCAAGACCCTCGGCGCCGGTCTGCCGCTCGCGGCCGTGGTCACCAGCTCCGAGATCGAGCAGGCCGCGCACGAGCGCGGCTACCTCTTCTTCACCACCCATGTCGCCGACCCGCTGGTCGCCGCGGTCGGCAACACCGTGCTCGACGTCCTGATCGCCGAACGGCTCGACGAACGTGCCGCCGCGCTGGGCGGGTTGCTCCGCGACGGCCTGCTCGACATCCAGCGGCGGCACCCGGTCGTCGGTGACGTGCGCGGCCGGGGCCTGCTGGCCGGGATCGAGCTCGACGCGTCGTACGACACCGGCGCGAGCACGGATCTGCTGGGCGCGCGCATCACCCGCCGCTGCCTGGAGCTGGGTCTGCACATGAACATCGTCCAGCTGCCCGGCATGGGCGGTGTCTTCCGCATCGCCCCGCCGCTGACCATCACGGAGGACGAGCTCTCCCTCGGCCTCGCCCTCCTCGACCAGGCCGTCGACGACGTCGTCGGCGGCCTCTGACCGCGCCCGCGGGCGGCTGCGGTCAGAGGAGGATCCGGCGGACGAAGGCGAGGAGCGCCACGAGGGCCGGCTGCAGGGCGGCAAGGCCCTGGCCCGCGCCGCCGTCCGTGACGGGGGCGGCGACGGCGGGGCCGCCGGTCGTGCAGGTCAGCAGGACGGCGGTGGTCGCCAGGGTCGTGGCCGCGCGGGTGATCTTTCGCATGCCGGGACCAACGACACCGGGCCCGCACGGTTCCCCGCACGGACCCGATGTCACCGCAATGGCCGGGTCGGACGCGCGTCAGCCGCCCAGGTGGCCCCGCACGGCGGCCACCGCGGTCCGCACCGCCTCCCGTGCCTCCTCGGTGTGGTCGATCGTCTCGAAGCCGTGGTGGGCGTGCGGGACGTCGATCACGTCGAGCGCGGCCCCGCACGCGTCCGCCGCCGCCGTGAACGCGGCGACCGTGGCGGCGATCGGGGGATGCTCCCGCCCGACGCGGGTGAGGACGAAGGGCAGGCCGCCCGATGCGGGCAGTGCTTCTGCGGGGCAAAACGGCCGCCCGGTGGATCCCCAGCCCGGCAGCGCCGCGAGGACGGGATAGCTCGCCGCCACGCACCGCAGCCACGGCGGGGGCGCGGCGAGCCAGTCGGCGCAGAGCAGTCCGCCGCCGGAGAAGAACCACAGCGCGATCCGGTCCGGGTCGACGCGCGGATCGGCGCGCACGAGCGCGACCGCCTCGGCGACGTCGTCCGCGGCGCGCCCGTAGTCCGCGACGTCGTGCAGTCCGTGGTCGAGCGTCACCGCGATCGCGCCGCTGCCCGCGATGCACCGGGCGTAGCCGACGAAGGCGGGCCAGTCGCGGGGAGTGGGCCGGGCGCCGGCGGGGACGGGGCCGCCGTGGACGAGGATCACGGCGGGCGCCGGTCCGTCCGCCTCGGGCAGGTAGCGGTCGAGGGTGCCGGAGCGTTCGCGCGGGCACGGGGGGACGTCGAGGATGAAGGGCTGCAGGTGCGGGGGGTCCTCTCCCGCGGTCCTGGTGATCCGGTGGCCCTCTCCCCGGGCCGCCTCCTCCAGCACGCGGGCCAGTTCGCGGGGCACGGACAGCATCGGCCAGTGGCCGGTGGGGAGTTCGAAGAAGGTGACGCCGGGCTCGGTGAGGGCCTGCATGCGGGGGTCTCCGAGGCTCACCACGTGTTCGACGAGGGCGATGCTCGACCCGTTGCCGGTGCACAGGACGCCCGTCGTGGGCGGGGCCGACGCCGTGCCGGAGCGGTGGAGCGGCCGGGTGAGCGTGGCCGCGGGCTGCGGTGCGGCGAGCTCGGCAAGGCGGTCCAGCGCTTCGGCGGGGATCCCGTCGGTGCTGCCCCAGCGGTGCCAGGCGCCGGGCTCGGGCGGCGGGACGAGCCGTGCGCCGCCCTCGGCCGCGCCGGTGTCCGCGGCGTCCGCCGCGAGCCGTTCGCGGACCTGCTCGTCGGGGACGAGGACGAGCGGCGGGTCGCCGTCCCTGGGGAGGCCGGCGTCGAGGTGGACCACTCTGGCGATCCGTCCGGGGCGCCGGTCGGCGGCCCCCAGCACGGGGTGGATGCCGTAGCCGTGCCCCACGACGACCACGTCGGCGGAGTGCAGGGCGTCGACGGCCCGCACCACGTCCTCGATGTGGGTCTCCAGGTCGGTGTCCGGTCCGGCGGGACGCTGCGGGTCCCCCATGCCCGTGAGGGTCACGGGGTGTGCGGTGTGCCCCGACTCCCGCAGCCGTACCGCCACTTCCCGCCAGATCCAGCCGCCGGTGTGCGCCTCGGATACCAGGACGAACGCGGTCATGAACGCCTCCTCGTGTGCGTCGTGCGGTGCGGCCCCACCGTGGAGGTGCAGCCGCCGACGCCGGTACGGTAGGAACTCCCCCTGAGGGAGGTTCAAGACGTGATGCCCGACGGCCGGTGGAGCATCGGCGAACTCGCGGCCCGTGCGGGGGCGACCGTGAAGACGGTCCGCTTCTACTCCGACCGCGGGCTGCTGCCCGAGGCGGGCCGCAGCTCGGGCGGCCACCGGCGCTACGGTCCGCAGGCGCTCGAACGGCTCGGCCTGATCCGCTCGCTGCGTGCGCTCGGCCTGGGGGTGTCCGAGGTGGCACGGGTCCTCGACACCGAGGAGGAGGTGCCGGGGAGGGTCCTGGAGGACGCCGTCGCGGGGCAGTTGCGCGAGGTCGGCTCCCAACTGGCTGCCCTGCGCTGGCGGGAGGCGGCACTGCGGCTGGTCGGCGAGTGCCCGCCCGCGGAGCGGGCCGAGCGGCTGCGCCTGGTGGGGGCGGTGACCACCCCGCCGAGCACCGCCTCGCTCGCCCGGTTCTGGCGGCGCTGGCTGCCGCCGAGGCTCCCGGCCGGTGTGGTCGCGGCCGTCGTCGAGCACGCCGTGCCGCAGCCGCCCGACGATCCGACACCGGCCGAGGTGCTGGCCTTCGCGCGGCTGCACGCCCTGGTGTCGGGCCCCTGCACGGGCGGGATTCCGTGCCAGCCCGCCGCCCACCGCAGCGGTGGCGGTTACCGGCCTGCCGTGCTGTACGAGGGGTTGCCCGAGGCGTACGCGCTGGCGGCGTCGGAGCTGCTGGCGCAGCGGCCCCCGGGCCCGGGCGAGGCGCTCGACAGCTTCGTCGCCGTCTACGCCGGGGCGAGC
Organism: Streptomyces sp. T39; assembly: GCF_008042045.1. Classification (GTDB taxonomy): domain Bacteria; phylum Actinomycetota; class Actinomycetes; order Streptomycetales; family Streptomycetaceae; genus Streptomyces. The sequence continues at coordinate 35,955 of NZ_RDBP01000033.1, read as the reverse complement.
GGTGAGCGGGACACCGCGGACTTCCGGCGGCGGCTGGGGGGTCAGCTCGCCGCCGATCCGCGGATCGACCTGTACTGGCAGCACGCCGCGGTGCTCTTCGGACCGTCGGCCCCGACGCCGGGGGCCGCGCACGACTGGCTGTGCGCGGCACTGGACGCGCAGACGGAGCGCGTGGCCGCCTGAAGGTCCTCCCGGCCGAGGAGCGGCGGCACGCCGTGCCCGCTCCCGCCGTCCCGAACCGCCTCCGCAGGCACGGCCCGGTCGACGGGCGCCGCACCGGCTCGCGCCGACAGCGCCCGCTCCCTCCCTACGCGCCGTCGCGGGCACCGGGCCGCCACGGCGCGTGCGCCCGGTCGGAGCGGGCCCGTGGGCACGAGCCGGGTGGCGTCACTTCGGAGCGAGTGCGGTGGCCGTCCCTGCCGCGGGCGTTCGCGGTGCGGCACCGTGCGACGGCCGGGAGGGGGCGGCCTCGATGCGCCGCAGCAGGACGGAGGCGGTGAGCAGCAGCGCGGCGAAGAGTGCCAGGAGCAGAAGGGACGCCCACATCTGGCGGCCGCCCGGGGAGTCCCACCCTGTCCAGGCGGCCGAGGCGGCCCACAAGAGGAAGCCGCCGGTGTAGAAGGAGCGGATCCTGCGCAGTTGGCGCACGGCTTTCACGGGCTTGCGGTGATCGGTCCTCATGCGGGCCCGTGTACCCCTCGCGAGGCAGGCTAACTGTGTCGGTTGCCGGCAATCGGCACAGGGGTGTTTCCCGCGAGTCCGGCGGCCGGCCGCGGGGCGGGCTCCGGCGTGCGCGCCGCCCTCAGAGGCTGCGGGCGGTGATGTCGCCGTGGTCGGTGGTCGCGCGGATGCTGAGCACGGCGGCGCCGTCGTTCCTCAGCTCGTTGCTGACGCGTCCGAAGGAGGTGCCGGCGTCCAGGGCGGCCGGCACTCCGGGGGCGGCCTGGACCGAGATGTCACCGGACCGGGTGCTGAGGACGACCGCGCCGCGCGTGGCCTCGGTGATCCGGATGTCGCCGCACTGGGTGCTGATCTCCGCGGGACCGTCGAGCCGGCCGACCTCGACGTGTCCGTCGACGGCGGTGAGGCGGACGCTCGCCGCCTCGTCGATCTTGATCCGCCGGTACGCGCCGTCGAAGGCGACGTCTCCGAGGCGTCCCACGCCCCGGAACTCGGTCGCGGCCGCCTTCCCCTCGACGCGGGAGCCGGCGGGCAGCTGGATCGTCACCTCGACGGCCCCGGCAGGGCCGAGGTGACGGTTCCTCACCGGGACCTCGATCCGCAGGGCGCCGTCCGCGTACGCGACCCCGGTCCGCTCCGCCGCCTTCACGTCGCGGCTCTTCGAGGCGTCCATGGGCCGGATCTCGACCACGGTGTCCGACCGGTCGGCGGCGATGACCTGGACGCGGCCCGCGGGGACGTCGAGGACGGCGGAGACCGGGGCGGGGGTGTCGAACGTCTGCATGGTGTTCTCCTCGGCTGGTTGTTGTTTCTGTCAATGGAAAGGCTACGTTGCGTTCACGGATACGGCAAGTCCTTCGTTGCATAAAACATGCATCATTGCAGCTGAACGGCGCGTATTCGTTGCATCGACCCGCCATGTAACGCAACACGGAATCCCGAGACGTGTTGCAATGAAGATGCGGTGAACGCTATGCTGACGGCCGCAGACGACAGAAGGAGGCCGCGGTGCCGGGAGGCAGGCTCACCCAGAAGGACCGCCAGCAGATCGCCCTGGGGCTGGCCGACGGGCTCGCCTACGCGGAGATCGCCAGGAGTCTCGACCGTCCGACCTCGACGATCACCCGCGAAGTGATGCGCAACGGCGGCCCGACCGGATACCGCGCCGATCTCGCCCACCGCGCCACGGAACAGCGCGCCCACCGGCGCAGGAGCGCCGCGCCCCGGGGCTCGGGGCCGGCCCCTCTGCCGCACGGGCGCGACGCGGAGGCGGTGCGCGCGTACGAGGAGGCGTTCACCACCGTCATGATGCAGTCGGGCCTGCCCAGGATGATGGCCCGGGTGATGGTCGCCCTCCTCCTCACCGACACCGGCAGCATGACCGCCGCCGAGCTCGCCCGGCGCCTGGAGGTCAGCCCGGCGACGATCTCCAAGTCGATCACCTTCCTGGAGAGCCAGGCCCTCGTCCGCAGGGAGCGCGACGAGGGCCGCCGCGAGCGCTACATCATCGACGAGGACCTCTGGTACCAGTCCACGGAGGCCAGCGTCCGCGCCCTGGCCCAGCAGGTCGAGATCGCACGCCAGGGCGTCGGCGTCCTCGGCCGCGGCACCCCCGCCGCCGACCGGCTGGAGAACGTCGCCCGCTTCCTCGACTTCGTCGGCGAAAGCCTCGGCCGCGCCGCCGAACAGGCCCGCGCCCTCCTCGGCTCCGGGACGGGAGCCGCTGCCGGTCCCGCCACCGCACCTCCCGCCGAGGACACCTCCGCGCCCCGGGACGCGGACCGCCGGGAGGCCTGACGGCCGCGGGTCGGAACGGATGCGGAACCGGACGTTTGTCCGGACGCAAACGGTGCAGACGATGACTGAGACAGCTCTTGTACGACGGGACGGAGATGCGATATGGGCATCATCGCGTGGATCATCATCGGCCTGCTCGCCGGCGCCATCGCCAAGGCCATCATGCCGGGCAAGGACCCCGGCGGCGTCATCATCACCATGCTCATCGGCATCGCGGGCGGTCTGCTCGGCGGCTGGCTCGGCAAGGTGATCTTCGGTGTCGACTCCGTCGACGGCTTCTTCGAACTCTCCACCTGGATCGCCGCGATCGTCGGCTCCCTCATCCTGCTCGCCCTCTACCGCCTGGTCACCGGCAACCGGTCGCGCCGCCACGCGTGACCCGTCGGCGGCGCACGCGCCCGAGCGGATCCCGACGGCTCCCCTCCCGCCCCACGGCGGCAGGGGAGCCGTCGCCGTGTGTCCGCGGCGCGCGGCGGGCGACCCGTTCGCCGGGGCGCGGAGGACCGGGACCTGCGCGCGTTGCCGTCGGATCCATCGCATAACCTCGTGCGTGGGACGCCGCAAGGCGTGGGGTCACCACCGGGAGGCGATGGTGTTCGGAAGGGGCACGCGGCTGCTCGCGGGCGCCGCGGTCGTGGCCGGCATGGTGCTTCTGGGCCCCAGCGCGCCGAGCGGTGCCCTCTCCGCGGGTTCGCTGCCCCCGGAGGACGTCCGGGACGTCGTGCCGAACCGGGTCATGACGTGGAACATCTGCAACCCCTGCGACGCGGGCAACGGCGACCGCGCGGCGGACATCGCCGCGTACGCGCCCGAGGTCATCGGCCTTCAGGAGGCGTGCGTCAGCGACGTGCGGCAGATCCGGGACCACCTGGAGCGCATCCACGGGCTGGTCTACCACGTCGAATACGGCCCGGTGCTGCAGAACTGGGGCCGCTGCGGCGGGCTGCCGTGGGATCCGGGCGGCTACGGCCAGGCGATCCTGTCGGCGGCGCCGATGACGGACCGGGTCAACGTCGAGTACCCCGACGGAGGTTCCGAGGACCGCGGGTACCTGGCCGTCACCACCACGGTGGGCGGCGAGAGGGTCCGGGTGTTCAACACGCACCTCGCCCAGCGGCGTCAGGAATCGGTCCGCGCGGACCAGACCCGCGTCCTCGCCGCGGCCGTCGCCCGGCACGACCGGGCGATCGTGCTCGGCGACTTCAACGCCGTGCCGGACTCCCCCGAACTCGCCCGGGTGTGGGCCCTGGCCAAGGACACCGACCCGCAGTGCCACCCCTCGCCCGTCGGCGACTGTGCGCCGACCACGGACTGGCAGAGCAAGTTCGACTACATCTTCCTGCGCGGCATCGTCCCGCTCGACCACCGCGTCCGCCCCAGCGCGTACTCGGACCACCACATCGTCCACGCCGACCTGGGCGCCGCGTAGGCCCCGGAGGGGTCAGGACCGGCCGAGCACCGGCGGGAGCAGACCCGCCGAGACGTCCCAGCTCTCCTCCCCCGACGGATCGAACGCGCAGGCGGCGTGCACCCCTCCCCGGAAGCGGCCGTCGCCGGGCGTCCAGGTGTAGACCTGTCGGCCTTCGTCGTCGTGCTCCGCCCGCAGCACCAGGTCCGCATCGCCCGGCGCGACGTCGTGGGCGACGATCCGCCAGCCGTCCGCCACCAGCCGGTCGCGCAGCCGCTCCAGCCCTTCGACCGCTTCCTCCCGCGGGATTCCGCCGAGGTCCCATGAGTGCGACAGCGCATAGGAGCCGGGGGCCGGCTCGTCGGCGGCCGACTCCAGGCCGTCGGGGTAACACACGTCGGAGGAGAAGGAGTTGGCCGCCCCCGGCGCCAGCTCCGAGCCGAGCCCGAGCACGGAGTACGCCTCCTGCGAGCGCGCGCCGACCCGGTCCGCCATCACCCGCGGCGCGACCGTCGGATAGTCCTCCGGCACCGAGCGCTGCACCGCGAAGGTCACCAGCACCCCGAGGACGGCCAGGAGGGGCAGGCCGACGACCACGGCCACGGTGACGCCGAGCGCCCGGGTGCACGAGACGCCCTGCGGAGAGGCGTCGTTCTTGTCTTCGCTCACACGGCGACGCTACGGACGGGCGGACCGGGCCGGCATCCGGTCAGATCCCCAGGCGGGCATGGGCGCTCGTACTCAGCCGCCGGGAGCCGGGCGAACGGGACCGCGCGTCAGCCCTCGACCCTGCCGGCCAGGTTGTCGTGGATGCCCGCGTCCTCGGGAGCGTCCGGACGGGATCCGGTCAGGGCGGGGCGGCCGGCACGGCCGGCCGTGCCGGCGCGGAAGGCGCGCCGGTAGGCGGCGGGGGTCGTGCGGAGGGCTTCGTGGAATCGGCGCCGCAGGTTGACGGCGGAGGAGAGCCCGACCTGGCGGGCGATGGACTCCACGGACAGGTCGGTCTCCTCGAGCAGCGCGCGGGTCGCGGCGATGCGCCGGTCCAGCAGCCAGCGTCCGGGGCTGATGCCCAGCTGCTCGGTGAAGCGGCGGGTCAGGGTGCGGGCCGAGACCTGGGAGCGGGCGGCCATGTCGGCCACGCTGACCGGCTGGTCCAGACGCTCGGACAGCCACTGGAGCAGCGGGGCGAGGGAGTCGCCGACCGGTCCCGACGCGGGCAGTTCGGCGTACTGGAGCTGGCAGCCCTCGCGGTGCGGCGGCATCACCAGCTGCCGGGCGATCCGCAGGGCGTACGCGGAGCCCTGGTCGGCGCTCACCAGGTGGAGGCAGAGGTCCACACCGGCGGCCGATCCGCCGCTGGTGGCGACGTCGCCGTGGTCCACGTAGAGCACGGCGGGGTCGACCCGGACCCGGGGGAATCGGGAGGCCAGTTCGGCGGCGCGGGCCCAGTGGGTGGCGGCCCGCCGGCCGTCGAGCAGCCCGGCGGCGGCGAGCACGAAGGCGCCCGTGCAGATGCCGACGATCCGGGCGCCGCGCCGGTGCGCCCCGCGGACGGCGTCCACGACCGCAGGGGGCACCTCGGCGCCGGGCTCCTGGCTCCAGCCCGGGACCACGAGGGTGTCCGCGCGCTCCACCGCGTCCAGGCCCACGGCGACCAGCAGGTCGTGGCCGAGACCGGTGCGCACCGGGCCGGGGTGCTCGGTGCAGATCTCGAAGGTGTAGCGGGCGGGGACCGCCGGGCCGTGGTCCCCGAACACCTCGGCCGCGCAGGCCAGCGGGAAGGTCGCCTGCGGGGGCCGCAGGAGGGCCACCACCCGGTGCGGGGCCGGGGTCGTCGGCAGCGGACGTGGCGTCATGGCGCGAAAGTACCCCATGACGTCGTTCGAGACACTGGAACACGGCGAATGGTCCAGACCAGTATCGGTGCCGTGACGACCTCTCAGACGCACGCACCGTCCCTTCCGCCCGCCCCGGCGACCGCCGGGCCGCCCGCCCGTCCCCCGTTGTGGGACCGGAGTTTCACGCTCTACTTCGTCGCCCGCGCGGTCTCGCTGTTCGGCGACGCGATGATGCCGGTGGCGGCGGCGCTCGCCGTCGGCGCGCTGTACGGGGTCTCCGGCGTCGGCTTCGTCCTCGGCACCTGGACGGGCACCTTCGTCCTCCTGGTGCTGTTCGGCGGGGTGCTCGCCGACCGGTTCGGCGCGCGCCGGATGATGGTCGTCGCGGACCTCGTGCGGGTGCTCACCCAGGCCGTGCTGGCGGTGGCGTTCTTCGCCGGGCCGCCGCCGTTCTGGCTGCTGGTGGCCATGGCGGCGCTGGCGGGTGCCGCCGTCGCGATGTTCCTGCCGGGGGCGAACGGCATGGTCCCGCTGGTCGCCCGGGAGCCCCAGCGGGCCAACGCCACCCTCAAGGTGGCCGACGCGCTCGCCCATCTGCTCGGCCCGGCCCTGGCGGGGGTCCTCCTCGCGCTGACCAGCGCCGGGACCGTGTACGCGATCGACGCAGGCACCTTCCTGCTCAGCGCGCTGTGCCTGGCGCTCATCCGGCTCGCCCCCACCGGCGCGTCCGGCGGCACCGGCGGTTCGCTCCGCCGCGACCTGCGCCAGGGCTGGCAGGAGTTCCGCGCGCGCACCTGGATGTGGTCGGTGATCCTCATCTGGATGGGCTGCGGCATCCTCGTCTTCGGTCCGCTGGTCCCGCTCGGCGCGGCACTCATCGGCGAGCGGCTCGGCCCGGACGCGTACGGCCTGGCGGTGTCCTTCCTCGGCGCCGGAACGGTCCTCGGCGGCCTGCTGGCGCTGCGCGTCCGCCCGGCCCGGCCGCTGGCCGCGGGCGCGGTGGCCGTCGCGGTGTACACCCTGCTGCCGCTCTCCGTGGCCCTGGGGACCGGGCTGCCGGTGCTGCTGGCGGGACACGTGCTCGGCGGAGCGGCCGTGGCGTTCTGGTCGGTGATGTGGGCGACCAGCGTGCAGACGCACACCCCGCCCGCGGTGCTCAACCGGGTCACGGCGTACGAGCTGGCCGGCTCGGTGTCCGGGATAGCCGTCGGCCAGATGCTGGCGGGTCCGGCCACCGCGCTGGCCGCCCCTGAGCACCTGCTGCTGGTGTCGGCAGGCGCCTGTCTCGCGGGCTGCGTGGCGCTGTTCGCGACCCCGGCGATCCGCACACTGCGCCGCGCCGCCGTCCCCGCGGAGGACGACGGGGACAGCAGGGCGGACGGGCCGGACGGGAAGTGAGCGGACCGGCCACGGGCCGGCAGGACCGCCCGCTCCCCCGCCTCCGCCGCCCCGCTCCCCCGCCCCCGCCGGCCGGAGCGTCGTCCTGTCGGCGGGGCGTCAGGCGCCGAGGCCGTCCTCGCTTCGCAGGAGGGCCAGGTGGCGGCGGACGGCGGCGGTGAGCCGTGGCGCGTCGTCCGTGGCGAGCAGGTCGAGCAGTGCGCCGCGGAGCACCGCCAGCGTCAGGGTGCGGCGGACGGCGCCCTCCTCGGTGTCCCGTTCCGGTTGCGGCTGGCAGGCGGCCAGGACGTCGAGCCAGTCGGTCACGGTGTCCTCGGCGAAGCCGGCCCAGGGGCCCTCGGGCTCGATCAGCGAGCGGGTGTACGCCTCGGCCCAGAGCCGCAGGAGCGGCCGGTGCTCCTCGGCGGCGAGCCAGGTCCATACGTGCTCGGCGGCCGGGATCAGGCCGACGGGGCATTCGGGGCGGCGGAGCCGTTCCAGCAGCGCCAGTTCGTCGGTCCGGGCACGGGCGAGCAGCGCCCGTACCAGTCCGTCCTTGTTGCCGAACAGGAACATCAGCACCCGGGTGCTGGAGCCGATGGCTCCTGCCAGCGGTCGCAGCGACAGGTCGGCAAGGCCGTGGGTGAGCGCGTACGCGTAGGCGGCGTCGAGCAGCTCGGTGCGGCGGGCGGACGGGTTTGCGGTGCGCGGGGGCATGGACCTAGCCTAGGCGACTGACACAGTCGTGTCAGTAACGGGAAGTGATCAATGACTTCGGAGCGTGTGTGATGGTGGAAGGCGTCGAGCGGCGGCAGGTCCTGATCCGCCGGGCCGACCGGCCGGGCGACCTGGGCTGGATCGTGATGGCCCACGGCGAGGAGTACGCCCGGGAGTTCGGCTGGAACACCGAGTTCGAGGCCCTGGCCGCCGGTGTCGTCGCCGCCTACGCCGCACGGCACTCTCCGGCAACGGAGGCGGCCTGGATCGCCGAGGTGGACGGCGAGCGCGCGGGCTCCGTGCTCCTGGTCGCCGACGACAGCCCCGGAGTGGCCAGACTGCGCGTCCTGCTCGTCACCCCGGCGGCCCGGGGCCTCGGTCTCGGCAGCCGCCTCGTCGAGGAGTCGCTGGCCTTCGCCCGCCGGGCCGGGTACCGGCAGGTGACGCTGTGGACGACCGCCGACCTGCTGTCCGCGCGCAGGATCTACGAACACGCCGGCTTCCGCCTCGTCGACGAGGAACCCCGCCACGCGTTCGGCCACGACGTCGTCGGTCAGACCTGGGCCCTGGATCTGCGCTGACGGCACGGGCCCGTGTGTCCCGCACCTCCAGGCGGAGCACACGGGCCCGTGTGCTCCGCCTGGAGGTGCGGGAAGGCGGCGCGGCGGCGCCGGTGCGAGCATCGGAGGAAGTCTGCCGCCGATCGCAGGGGAGCCGCATGGACGACACCGGTGACGGTCTGAACGCGACCGGCGAGGACGAGGAGCCGGGCGCCGACGCATACGCCGACGAGGACGCGGCGGAGGAGTGGAACGCCGAGCCCGACGTCCTGCTGGACGTCCCCCACCTCCAGGTCGAGGAGATCACCCTCGACGTGGAGAACCTCAAGGCCCGGGTGTCGCTCCAGGCGGACGTGCTCGATCTGGTGAAGCTCCACGTCGGGGCGGAGGTGGAGCTCGGCTCGGTGCATCTCGACATCAAGGGTGTCGAGGCGCAGGCGCTGCTGAAGGTGCGCCTGGACAATGTCACCGAGATCATCGGGCGCGTCCTGACGACCATCGACCGCAACCCCGGGATCCTGCGCGACGTCACCTCGGCGGTGGGACCGGCGGTCCAGGAGGCCGGAGCGGGCGTGGGCCGCGCGGTCGACGAGGCCGGCCGCGGTGTGGGACGGGCCGTGGCGGACGTCGGCGAAGGCACGCGCTCCGCCGTCGGTGAAGTCGGCCGCGGCGCGGGAAAGCTCGCCGACACCGCGGACTCGGCTGCCGGGTCCGTCGTCGACGAGGGGCTCTCGACGGCCGGCAGGACCCTCGCCCCTGAGGATCCCGAGAGCCCGGACGACCGGGACGACCGGGAGGAAGAGGACGACCGGGACGACCGGGAGGAGACACCGGACCGGGCGGGACGCCGGCCGGCCCGCGAGGGCCGCCGCGACCGCCCCGCGCCGCGCAGCAAGAAGACGCGGACGCGCCGCTCCGGGGGAAACGAGGAAGCCGCCCCGTCGAAGCGCACCCGCCGCCCGGCCCGGCGGCCCGAGCGGCGGCCCCCCGAGGGGGACGAGCCGCCCTGAAGGCCGCGCCCGCCCGAGATCGGCATCGACGCCGCGGTGAGCGCGGCCCGTCTGCGCTTCCGTGAGCACCCCCGCACGCGCATCGCCGTCGACGCCCCCTGTTCGGCGACGCGGAGCAGCCGCGCCGGGCTGCCCGCGCCGGTCGAGACGGACACGGTCCACCGGGACGTGCACGCGGCGTACCGGCTGGAGGGCTGGATCGGGGACCCCGCTCCCCCGCCGGCCGAGGAGACCGGAGGCGGCGCGGCCGGATGACCGGGCCTCCGGCGTACCGGTCCGCCACCGGACGGGGGCGCCTATCATCGCGGCATGGCCTGCCGTATCACCGAACTCGTCATCGACGCAGCGGATCCCGGCCGGGTGGCCGCCTTCTGGTGCGAGGTGCTCGGCTACGTCGAGCTGGACCGCGAGGAGGACGGCAGCATCCAGATCGGCCCTCCCGACGCCGGAGCCGGCGGCATGCTGCCGACCGTGGTCGTCAACGCGGGCCGCGACCCCCGCCGCGGGAAACTCCCGGTGCACTTCGACCTCAACGCCACCGACCGCGACCAGGAGGCGGAGCTGGCGAGGCTGCTCGCGCTGGGGGCCGTTCCCGTCGACGTCGGCCAGACCGGCGACGAGAGCTGGCACGTCCTGGCCGACCCCGAGGGCAACGAGTTCTGTCTGCTGCGCGCACGGGTGGAGCCTCTCCGAGACACCGCGCGTGCGCCGGGTTTCGGCGGCGGCGTCCGGGACAGCAGCGGTGCAGGACGTGGAGCGCCTGCGGTGCCGCGGACCGCGGCCGTGGCCAGGTGTCCAGGGAAGGGAGACAGCGATGACCAGTGACGACATGTGGACCTTCGCCACCGCCGCCGGCTACACGCCGGAGGTGGATCTGACGGGCTACAAGGTGGAGGCCACCGACGGTCCCGTCGGGAAGGTCGACAAGCACTCGAAGGAGATCGGCTCCCAGCATCTCGTCGTGGACACGGGAGTGTGGATCTTCGGCAAGGAGGTCCTGCTGCCGGCCGGGACCGTCACCACCATCGACAAGCAGGCCGAGACGATCCACGTCGCCCGCACCCGGGAACAGATCGAGAACGCACCGGAGTTCGACCGGCACCGGCACCTCGACGACCTGGGCTACCGCAACCGGATCGGCGGCCACTACGGCCCGCAGGGCTGAGCGGTGCGCGAGGCCCCCACGGCCCGCACCGCGCGTACGGCCCCCGCGGCCCCGCACCGCTCGCACCACGCCCGCCGCGCGCACCGCTCGCACCCGGCCCGTGCCGGCCGCGGGGCCCGTCAGGTCTGCGGGACGTTCTTGACGAACACGATCCCGTCGATCGCGGGCAGATGGGCCGGGTCGAGCGGGGCGTAGCCGAACCACGGGGACGGGCGGGGCGCGGGCAACTGCCGCCCGAGCACACCGGCGAGGCGCGGGGCGTCGACGAGGCAGCGGTCGCCGGGAAGCGCGTAGAGGAGTCCTTCCAGGGTGTCCGGCGGCGGTGCGTCCACGCCCCGGTGCCGGAGGGTGCCGAGGGCGGTGGCCACGAAGGCGTAGTCCGCGCCGAGCCGGGAGTTCACCAGGGCGCCGGCGCTCCACCACTGAAGCGGCTCCCCGCCCATCCGGACCGTGCTCCTCTCGCGCTGGAGATGGGAGTTGTGGGCGTGGACGAGTGCCGGGGCCCGGTCGGCGACGGCGAGCAGATTGTGGGCCATCATCTGGTCGCGCACGCTCATCAGCCGGGTCAGGCGGGCGGCGGAGGGGTCGGCCATGGCGGCGTGGTAGCGCAGCAGACCGACCGCGGTGCGCCCGTGCAGGCACGCACGGTCCCAGGCGTCCCGGGAGGTCACCGTGAGCAGATGCGGTGCATGGGTGTCGAGCAGCGCCACCAGGTCGTCGGCGAGCAGGCGCAGCCGGCCGGCCTCGGACGAAGTCCCGACGGAGCGCGAAGGGTCCGTCATCACGGCGGGGTCGGTCCACCGGTCGTCGGCGCCGAGCAGTCGGTCGAGCGTCCGCGCGGTGCACGGCAGCAGGGCCGGGTCCACCCGGCCGGCCAGGTAGCCGTGGAGTGCGGTGAGCGCCTGCCGCGGGCTCGCGGCACCGGTCATCTCCAGCGGGCCGTCGATCCCGGCGAAGCGGAGCCGGCCGGACGGGGGCAGGCCGTCGTTGTGGGCGCGCATCCAGCGCACGAGTTGGCGGTTGGCCTCGGAGGCGCCCCAGCCGTGGCTGAATCCGTGCTCCATGACCTCGTCGAGGGTCCCCGTGCCGGTGGTGACGTAGTCGTCGACGAGGAGGCCCTTCAGGCAGTCGCTCTCCATCGCGATCGTCCGGTAGCCCTCCTCCTCGGCGAGCTGCCGGAAGAGCCCGTTGCGCAGGGCGAGCAGAGCGTCCTCGCCGTGGGTCGGCTCCCCCAGGGCCAGCAGCCGGGGCCGGGTGGCGAACAGCCCCATGAGGGCGGCTGCTCGGACGGCGTGGGCGGTTTCCTTGATGTCGGTGGGCATGGCTTCAACCGTATCGTTGAACCGTCGGTGGAGACTTTTCGGCGATACCGTCGGGCTCATGGGGCAAAACCTTCAAAGCGGTGAGCGGCTGAGACCGGTGGATCTCGCGCGCGGGCACGGTCTGTCCACCCAGGCGGTGCGGAACTACGAGGAGGCCGGCATCCTGCCGGCCGCCGCTCGCACGCCGAACGGCTATCGCGCCTACACCCCGCTGCACGCGGGCGCCCTGCGCGCGTTCCTCGCCCTGGTGCCGGGGCACGGACACCCGGTGGCGGCGTCGATCATGCGGGCCGTGAACGAGGGCTCGGTGGACGAGGCGCTGCGGCTCGTCGACGGGAGCCACGCCCAGCTCCTCGACGACCGGCGCACCCTGGGGGCGGTGGAGAGCGCCCTGGGCGACCTGGAGTCCGCAACGGCCGCGACGGCCGCCGCATCCCCGGCGGCCGGCCCGCCCGGACCCCGAGCCACGTTCATCGGCCCGCTGGCGGCGCAGCTCGGGATCCGGCCCGCGACGCTGCGCAAGTGGGAGCGCGCGGGGGTGCTGCGCCCGCGCCGCGACCCGCGGACCGGGTACCGGATCTACGGCGAGGCCGATGTGCTCGACGCCCGGATGGCCCACCAGTTGCGGCGGGGCGGTCATCCGCTGGAGCGGATCGGCCCGCTGCTGCGGCAGGTCCGCGAGGCGGGCGGGCCGGCGCCGCTGGAGGCCGCGCTGCGGGACTGGCGCGGCCGGCTGACCGCCCGGGCACGGGCGATGCTGACGGGGGCCGCGGAGCTGGAGGCGTATCTCCGCCTGCGCGGCTGAGACGGCGGGCGGGGCGCGTCCGTCACCGCCGGCGCTTCGGCGGCCGCCGTCCCCCGGGAGGCACCGACCCGGCCGCCGTCGCCCCGGGAGGCCCCCCGGGGGAGCCGCTCGCGCAACCGCGCACCGGGTGCCGTCAGTGCGGCATGGGGATCTCGAAGTGCACCGTGGCCACTCCGGGGCCGTGCTCACCGGTCGTGCGGGCGTCGAAGATCTCCTTGGCCGTGCTCCGCCAGAAGCCCTCGGCGCCCTCCGCGTCGACGTTGGTGTGCAGGTAGACGGTGTCGTATCCGGGGACCGACGCCGCGAAGTCGCAGGCCCGCCGCACCAGCGTCCGCGCCAGGCCGTGGCGGCGGTGTTCCGGGCGGACGTACACCCGGACGAGCTGGGCCGTCGACACCGGCGGATAGCGGTCCGCCAGCCAGCGGGGGTGCGGCGGGTGCACCGGTCCGCCCGCCCTCACGCCCGTGGTGGCGACGACCTCCCCGTCGTGCACGGCCACCAGGAGCAGATGGCGGGGATCGTCGAGATAGGTGCCCGTGATGTCGACGACGTCGCGGTGCCAGGCGGGCACGTAGCCGTAGCCGAAGTCCCGGTAGAAGGTGTCGAGCATCAGGCGACGCGCGCCCTCCACGTCGGCGGGTGAGGCGGGCCGCACGGTGTACGCGGGGCTGTGCGGGGCGTCGGGCATCAGGGCGTCCGTTTCGCTGGGAGGTGGTGCGTCCGGGCGGGAGCCGGGGTCTCGCATCACGAGAAACCGACCGGGTGTCAGATGACAACGACAACCATTGTCGATAGTGTGCGCGTCGGTCAAGGCGCCGCGCCCCCGTGGTGCGCCGCCGGACCGTGTGAATCCTCAACCGCCTTGTGAACAGGGGAAGCCGTGGCGCATCTGCTGATGCTCGAAAGCTGGGTCGGATCGATGAGCAGGCTGCTGCCGCGAGCCGTCCGCGAAGCGGGGCACGAATTCACGTTCCTCACCCGGGACGTCCACCACTACCTGCGCTCCGCCCCGGAGGGAACGGCACACCCCCTGCTCGCGGCCCGCCACATACTGACGGCGGACACCAACGACGGTGCGTCGCTGCTGCCGTTCGTGGAGCGGGCGCACGGCGCGCTGGGCTTCGACGGTGTGATCACGTCCTGCGACTACTACCTGCCGGCGGCCGCCCGGATCGCCGCCCGGCTCGGGCTGCCCGGTTCGCCTCCGGAGGCGGTGGAGGCCGCGTGCCGCAAGGACGCGACGCGGCGGATCCTGGCCGACGCGGGTGTGCCGGGCCCCCGCTTCGCGGTCTGCGCGGACTGGGCCGACACCGCCGCGGCCGCGCACCGGATCGGCTACCCGCTGGTGCTCAAGCCGGTGGACCTGTGCGCCGGGATGTACGTACGGCGCATCGACGACGAGGAACAACTGGCCGCCGCCTTCCGGGCGCTCGCCGCGTTCCCCGTCAACGCGCGGGGGCAGCGGCGCGCTCCCGCGGTCCTTCTGGAGGAGTTCCTCGACGGCCCGGAGGTGAGCGTGGAGACCGTCACGTTCGAGGGCGCCTCCCATGTCGTCGGAGTCACGGACAAGAGCACGGGAGGGGCGCCGGCCTTCGTCGAGACGGGGCACATGTTCCCTGCCGCGCTCACCCCGGCGGACGCCGCGGCCGCCCGCGAGACGGCCCTGCGCGCACTCGACGCGCTCGGCCTGGACACTGCCGTCTCGCACACCGAGGTCAAACTGACGGCCGGCGGCCCCCGCGTCGTGGAGGTCAACCCCCGGCCCGCAGGGAACCGCATCACCGAACTCGTCCGTCACGTCACCGGCATCGATCTCGCCGCCGCCTGCGTCGACGTGGCCCTCGGCCACCGGCCCGATCTGCGTCCCCGGGGGACCGGGCTGCGCAGCGCCGCCATCGCGTTCCTCGTCCCCCGCACCGGAGGCGAACTGAAGGCAATCGACGGGGCGGAGGAGGTGCGCGGCGCGCCCGGCCTGCTGGAACTGCAGCTCGCCGAGCCGGGCAGGGCGGTGGAGGCCGCCGTGAGCAACAACGAGTACCTCGGGCACGTGATGGCCGGGGACGCGGCCGGCCTCGGGGCCCGCGGCCGGGCCGAGAGCCTGCTCGCCTCGCTCTCGCCCCGGGTCGTGGCCCGATGAGGGCGGCGGCCACTGCCCCGGCGGCCGGCGCCGCGTCGTACGGCGAACTCGTCGAGCGCGTGCTCCGTGGCGACTTCGGCCCCGATCCGCGGACGCGGCGGGTCTCCGTGGCGTTCACGACCCGTCAGTGCGTACGGCACGACGGGCGCGGCGGGGGCTACCGCAACGAGGTCCTGAGCCTGCGCGTCGCCGAGGCGGTCGGGTCCTGTGCGGTCGAGCCGGGTGAACTGCCCGACGCCACGGTCGAGGGCTGCGTCGGGGCGGACGTCGCGCGGCTGCTGGCGCACGACCTGGCGCCGGTGCGCGTGGCGGCGCTCGACGCCTACCTGTCCCACGTCCTGCCCCACACCCCCGCCAACGGGGCACGGCCCTGCCCGCTGCCCGCCGGCACGTCCCTGGAGAAGTCCCGGGCCAGGGCCCGCGCGGTGGCCGCGCTTCTCGACGCGCCCGCGGGCGGCACCGTGCTCGTGGTGGGCGTGGTGAACTCGCTGCTGGAGGCGCTCCGGGACCGGGGGCTGGCCTACATCCCCTGCGATCTCAAGGGGGGCACCACGGAGTGGGACGAGCCGGTGCGCACCGACGCCCTCGCCCACCTCGACCGGTGCGACACCCTCCTGGTGTCCGGCATGACCCTGGGCAACAGCACCTTCGAACCGCTGCGTGAGCACGCGCTGCTGCACGGCAAGCCGCTGGTGATGTTCGCGCAGACGGGCAGCGCGGTACTGCCGCGTCTCATCGGGGCGGGCGTCAGCGCGGTGTGCGCGGAGCCCTACCCCTTCTTCTGGCTCGACGGCGGCCCCGGCACCGTGCACCGGTACGGCGGAGTGGCGTCATGACCGCCGCCGTGCTCGCCCCCACGGGCAACCGGGACCTGCTCGCCCTGATGGGCCGGACGCCTCTCGCCCGCATCACCGCCGATCTGCCCTGCCCCCAGCCGGGCTTCTGGGCGAAGCTCGAAGGGCTCGGCGTCGGCGGCATGAAGGCGCGGGCCGCCGTCTCCATGCTGCGCGGCGCCGAGGAGCGGGGCGAACTGCTGCCCGGCGCCCCGGTCGTGGAGTCCACCTCCGGCACCCTGGGCATCGGGCTCGCCTTCGCGGGCCAGGCCCTCGGACATCCCGTCGTCCTGGTCGGGGACGCCGAACTGGAGCCTTCGATGCGGCAGTTGCTGCGCGCCCACGGCGCCCGGCTGGAGCTGGTGGACCGCCCGGCGGCCGAGGGCGGCTGGCAGGCCGCCCGCCTGGCACGACTGCGCGACCTGCTGGAGCGGCTCCCGGACGCGTACTGGCCCGACCAGTACAACAACCCGGACAACCACGCCGGATACGCCTCGCTGGCCGCCGAACTCGCCGCCCAGCTCGACCATCTGGACGTGCTGGTGTGCAGTGTGGGGACGGGAGGTCACAGCGCCGGAGTCGTCGCCCCGCTGCGCCGGTACTGGCCCGCGCTGCGGCTGATCGGCGTGGACGCGACCGGATCGACGATCTTCGGCCAGCCGGCCAGGCCGCGGCTGATGCGCGGACTGGGCAGCAGCATCCACCCGCGCAACGTCGCCTACGAGGCGTTCGACGAGGTCCACTGGGTCGGTCCGGCGGAGGCCGCGGGCGCGTGCCGGCGGCTGGCCAGGAGCGCCTTCGTGAGTGGCGGCTGGAGCACCGGCGCCGTCGCGCTCGTCTCCGCCTGGGCCGCCCGTGTCCACCCCGGCGCCGTGGTCGCCACCGTCTTCCCCGACGGACCGCACCGCTACCTGGGCAGCGTCTACGACGACGACTTCGTCGCCGCCCACGGCCTGGACCCGGGCACCGCGGCCGTCCGGCCCGTCGAGATCCCGCACCCGCGCGCCGTGGAGGCCACCGGGTGGGTCCGGTGCCGGGCGGTCACCGATCCGCTGGCGAAGCGCGCCGCGCCACCGATACCGGAGGGCACCCCGTGAAGGTCACCCGGCGCACCGTGCGCCTCGAACTCACCGAGCCCCTGCGCATCTCCCGCTCCACCATGGCGGCGCGCGACGCGGTGTGGCTCCGCGTCGAGCACGAGGGAGAGCGAGGGTGGGGCGAGGTCGTCAGCAGCGTCTACTACGGCCTCGACGCGGGCACCATCGGCCGGCTGCTGAGCGAGGAGGCCGCCCCTGAGCTCGCGCGCTTCCCCGATCCGGAGACCTCGCTGGCCGCGCTGCGCTCCGGCGAGTGGCACCAGGACGTCCCGCCCGCGGTGGCGGCGGCGGTCGAGTCGGCGCTGCTGGACCTCTGCGGCAAGCGGGCCGGGGTCCCCGTCCACCGGCTCCTCGGCACCGGGGCGCCGCCGTCCGTCGGGACCGCACGCACCATCGGCATCACCTCGCCCGGGCGGGCGGCCGCCCAGGCGAACCGCCTCGCCCGAGACGGCTTCACGATCCTCAAGGTCAAGGCGGGCTCCCCCGATCCGCATGACGACGTGGAACGCGTCCGGGCCGTGCGTGCCGCCGCTCCGCGCGTGCGGCTGCTCCTGGACCCCAACGGAGGCTGGACGCCCCGGGACGCGGAGCGGCTGCTGCCGCTCTTCGCCGACCTGGGCGTCGAGGCCGTCGAACAGCCCCTGGCACCCGGTGATCCCGAGGCCCTGGCACGTCTGGCGGAACGCTCACCGCTGCCGGTCGTCGCGGACGAGGACGCGGCCGGGCCCGAGGACGCCCGCAGGCTCGCCGGACGCGTCCAGGGCATCAATGTGAAGCTGGCCAAGTGCGGTGGCGTCACCGCGGCCCTGCGCATCGCGGAGCTCCTGGCCGGCAGCGGCACCGATCTGATGCTGGGCTGTCTGACCGCCAGCACCCTGGGCATCTCCCCCGCCGTCCACATCGCCGACCGGGCCCGCTGGGCCGACCTCGACGGCCACCTCCTCCTCGCCCGCGACCCGTGGACCGGCATCGGCGGCGCGGACGGCACCGTACGGGCGAGCCGCTCGCCGGGCCTCGGCGTCCGGCCGGCCGCCGACGAGCCCACGGGGGCAGGGTCGAGGACGGGGACGGGAACATGAGGACCTGGCGGGAGCTGCGCTCCTTCCCGCTCGCCATCCGCCTGCTCCTGGTCAACCAGCTGGGCGTCAACACCGGCTTCTACCTGCTGATCCCGTACCTGGCCGTCCACCTGACGGAGAACGCGGGCATGTCCGCGGCCGCCGTCGGCATCGTGCTCGGTGTCCGCAACCTCAGCCAGCAGGGCCTGTTCCTCATCGGCGGCTCGGCCTCCGACCGGCTCGGCGCGCGTGGCGTCATCATCGCCGGATGCGCTCTGCGCACCGTCGGCTTCGGGCTGTTCGCCCTGGACGACGGACTGGTGGTGCTGCTCGCCGCCTCCGTGCTCAGCGGTCTGGCCGGGGCCCTGTTCAACCCCGCCGTGCGGACCTTCCTCACCCTGGAGGCGGGGGAACGCAGGGCCGAGGCGTTCGCCCTGTTCAACGTGTTCGCGACGGCCGGTTCCCTGCTCGGGCCGCTGCTCGGCAGCGTGCTGCTGCTGGTCGGCTTCCGGGCGTCGGCGCTCACCGCCGCCGGGATATTCGCCGTGCTCACCGTCGCCCAGGCCGTGGTGCTGCCGCACCGCGAGGCGGTCCGGAGCGGGAACGGTGTCCTCACCGACTGGCGCGACGTCGCGGGCAACCGCGCCTTCCTGGCGTTCGCCCTCGCCATGGCGGGACTGTTCACCCTGGAGAGCCAGCTGTACCTGCTCCTTCCCGACGGGGCACGCCGGGCCACCGGCTGGGACGGGGCGGCGGCCGTCGTCTTCCTCACCGGCACGCTCGCCGGCCTGTGGCTGCAACTGCCCCTCACCCGGCGGCTGAAGGAGCGGGGCAGCCGGGCCCGGTGGATAGCGGCGGGCCTGGCGCTGATGGGGCTCTCCTTCGTCCCGCCGATGGCGGTCGCGGGCGGCGCGCCGTCCCCGGACGGCGCCGGTGAGGCCGTGCTCCGCGCGCTCCCCGTGCTCGCCGGGGCCCTGCTGCTGTACGTGGGCGTCATGGTCGCCCAGCCGTTCGTGATGGAGCTGATCCCCGGTTTCGGCCGCCCCGAACTGACCGGCACCCGCTTCGGCGTGTTCTACCTGGTCTCCGGTGTCGCCGCGGCCGTCGGCAACACGGTCGTCGGCTGGGCCATGGACACCGGCGAACGGAGCGGGGCGCCCTGGCTGCCGTGGGTGTGCTGCCTCACCGTCGGACTCGCCTCCGCGGCCGCCGTCGTCTGGCTGCACCGCCTGCGGATCCTGCCCGGCCGCCCCGCGGCGGTGGCGACAGCGTGATCGTGCCCGTGCCCGTGCCGGGTGAGCCGAGCGCGTCCCGGAGGCGATGCGACCCCTCTGCGAGAAGGAGCGAACCATGAACGGCCGCCGTACCGGCGCCAATCTGCTGACCGACCACCCCGCCCTCTACGAAGCCCGCTTCCCGGACCCGCACCGCCTCGCCGGGCGCTGGGCCGAGGCGTGTCTGCGGCGGTACGGGGCGGGCCCCCGGGTCCTGGACATCGGCTGCGGCACCGGACGCGATGCCGGGCAGCTGCACCGGGCGGGGCGCACCGTCACGGGCGCCGACCTGTCCGACGCGATGCTCGGCCACGCCCGCGTCCACCACCCCGGCCCCCGCTACGTCCGGGCCGACCTGCGCCGCTTCGATCTCGGACAGGACGCCTTCGACGCCGTCGTGTGCCTGGACAGCGCACTGCTGTACTGCCACACCAACGACGAGCTCGACGGCTTCCTCGACTCCTGCCGCCGGTCCCTGAACCCCGGCGGTCTGCTCGTCGCGGAGATGCGCAACGGCGCCTTCTTCCTCGGCCGGACGGAACTCCTCGACGCGCCCCGCGCCGACAGCTTCACCTGGGAGGGCGTCGTCCACCGGTCCGTCACCACCCTGTCCGTGGACCGTGCGGCCCAACTGCTGCGCCGCACGCGGGTGTGGACCCGCGACGACGGAGCCCCGCCGGTCGAGCAGCGCTCCGCGTGGCGGCTGCTGTTCCCGCAGGAACTGCGCCGCTTCCTCACCGCGCACGGCTTCGACGTGCTCGGCCTGTACGACCGCCCGGGGCCCCGCACCGATCCGCCGTGGCGCGAGGGCGACGTCCCGGCCGGGACCGCCGACGCGGACCGGCTCCATCTCGTCGCCCGTCTCCGGAACCGCGGCTGACCCGGCTCCCGCAGCCCGCCGCCACCCCCACCCGTCGTCCCCCCGTACCGCAAGGACACCGCCTCCGGAACCGCGGCTGACCCGGCTCCCGCAGCCCGCCGCCACCCCCACCCGTCGTCCCCCCGTACCGCAAGGACACCGCCCCGTCGTCCCCCCGTACCGCAAGGACACCGCCATGCACGAAACTCCCGCCCCCTCCGCCCGCGCGCACCGTTTCCCGGGGCTGCACCGCCGCGGCTTCCTCGCCGCCGCCGGCGGGGCGGCCGGCCTCGGGGCCCTCGCGCTCACCGGCTGCGCCGGCGCCCCCTCCGACGCCCCGGGCAAGGGCGACGGCACCCCGCGCCGCGGCGGACGGCTGCGTGCCGCCTTCGCCGGCGGGGGCGCCGGTGAGACCCTCGACCCGCATCTCGGCAACCTCTTCGCCGACGTGGCGCGCTCCAAGGCCCTCTTCGACAAGCTGGCCGACTACGGGCCGGACCTCTCCGCCCGGCCGCGTCTGGCCGCCTCGTGGGAGCCCGACTCCGGCCTGACCCGCTGGAGGGTCACGCTGCGCGAGGCGGTCTTCCACGACGGCAGGCCCGTCACCGCCCAGGACGTCCTGTACAGCTACCGGCGCATCACGGACCCGGCGAAGGCGTTCCGGGCCAAGGCGTCGCTGGAGCCCGTCGATCTGCGGGCCAGCCGCGCCCCGGACGCACGCACCGTGGAGTTCGTCCTCAAGCGCCCCACCGCCGAATTCCCCAATGTGCTCGCCGCGTTCGGCGCCTACATCGTCCCCGAGCGCCCTCAGGACTTCGACACGGCCCCCGTGGGCAGCGGGCCCTTCCGCTTCGTGTCGTTCGCACCCGGCCGCTCCACCGTCGTCGCCCGCAACGACGACTACTGGGACGGCGCCCCGTACCTGGACGAGCTGGAGTTCCTCGTCGCCAACGAGGAGTCCGCGCGGGTCAACGCCCTCCTCGGCGGCCAGGTCGAGTACGCGCACGAGCTGAACCCCACCACCGCACGCGCCCACGAGCGATCGGACCGGATCACGATCGTGCGGCTGCGCAACAGTGCCATGCAGTCCTTCGTCATGAAGACGGACCGGCCGCCGTTCCACGACCGGCGCGTGCGGGAGGCGTTCTTCCTCATCGCCGACCGCGAGGAACTGGTGAACGGCGCCCTGTCCGGGGCCGGCGAGATCGGCAACGATCTCTTCGGCAAGGGCTGCGAGTACTACGCCGCCGCCCTGCCCCAGCGGCAGCAGGACATCGGCAGGGCCCGGGCCCTGCTCCGGGAGGCCGGCGCCGCGGGGCTGCGGGTGACCCTCGACACCTCGCCCGTCGCCGCGGGGTTCACCGAGGCCGCGACCATCTTCCGCGACCAGGCGGCGAAGGCGGGCGTCACCGTCACCGTGCGCACCGGCAGCAAGGACAGCTACTGGAAGGACATCCTCGACTCCGGGACGCTCGCCTCCTACCGGTCCGGCGCCATGCCCATCGAGTCCCACATCTCGCAGCGGCTGCTCACCGACTCCACCACCAACGCCACCCGGTGGCGGCACAAGGACTTCGACGCCCTCTACCGGCAGGCGCAGTCCACCAGGGACGCCGGGGACCGCGCGGCCGTCTACACGCGGATGCAGCGGCGGCTGCACGCCGAGGGCGGCTTCCTGGTCTGGGGCTTCGCCGACTGGATCATCGGCACCGCCCGCGGCGTCCGCGGCGTCGAGGCCGAGGCGCCCGCCAACTCCCTCGACTGGGCGCGGTTCGACAAGGTGTGGATGGCGTGAGCGCACCCGTCCCCTGGGCCGCACGGCGGCTGCTGCTCGGCCTCGGGCAGACGGCGGCCGTCGTGCTCCTCGTCTTCGCCCTGACCGAGGCGCTGCCGGGAGACGCGGCCGTGGCGCTCGCCGGCGACCAGCCGGACCCGGAACGGATCGCGGCCGCCCGCGAGGCCATGGGACTGGACCGGCCCGCGCACGAACGGTTCGCGGACTGGGCGGCCGGTCTGCTCCGCGGCGACCTCGGCACGTCCCTGGTCTCGGGGCGGCCGGTGACCGCGTACCTCGCCGACGGCTTCGGTCCGACCGTGCTCCTCACCGGGCTGACGGTGGCCCTGCTGGTGCCGGCGGGGGTGGGGCTGGGGGTGCTGGCGGCCCGTCACGAGGGGCGGTTCGCCGACCGGCTCGTCAGCTCCGCGACGCTGGGTGTCTACGCGGTGCCGGAGTTCGCGTTCGGGGTGCTGCTCACCACCGTGTTCGCGCTGCGGCTGGGCTGGCTGCCGCCGACCGCCGTCGGCTACGGCACGGACCTGCTCGCCCACCCGGCGGCGCTGGTGCTGCCCGTCGTCGTCCTGCTGTCCCGGCCGGTGTGCTCCCTGGCACGTCTGGTGCGGGCGGGCATGATCGAGGCCCTGGCCTCGCCGTACGTCGCCCATGCCCGGCGCTACGGGGTCCCGGGTGCACGCGTCCGGTACGCCCATGCCCTGCCGGGCGCGGTGGCGCCCGCCGCCCAGCAGCTGGCCCGCACGGTCGACTGGCTCCTGGGCGGGGTCGTCGTCGTGGAGGCGCTGTACGTGATCCCCGGGCTCGGGACGGTGCTGATCAACGCGGTCGCCGAGCGGGACGTGCCCGTGGTGCAGGGCCTGGCGGTGGTCTTCGGGGTCACCACCGTGGTGCTGAACCTCGGCGCCGACCTGGTCACGCGCCGGTTCGCTCCCCGGGCGGGGGTGGCGGCGTGAAACCGCGCTTCGCGCTGGGCGCCCTCCTTCTGGGGGTACCGCTCGTCCTGGCCCTGCTGGGGCCGCTGTTCGCGGGCGAGCCGGGGCCGCGCGCCGCCTCCTTCACGCTCGGCGGCGGGCACTGGCTCGGCACGGACTTCACGGGGCGGGACGTGTGGCGGCAGGTGCTCCTCGGCGGCCGGTCGGTGGTGCTCGTGGCGCTGGCCGCGACCGTGCTCGCCTACCTGGTGGCGCTGCCGGTCGGGCTGGTCTGCGCGCTCACCGGCCGCGCCTGGCTGGAGGAGCTGCTGATGCGGCCGCTGGACGTGCTGCTGGCCGTCCCGTCGCTGCTGACGATCCTGCTCGTGGCCTCGGTGCTCACCCCCGGTCCGGCGGGCCTCACGCTGCTGGTCGCGCTGGTGAACATCCCCGACGCGGCCCGGATCGTGCGCGCCGCGGCGGCCGAGGTCGCCTCCCGGCCGGCGGTCGAGGCACTGCGCATGCAGGGCGAGAGCTGGTGGCGCACGGCCGTCGGGTACGTGGGCCGCTCCCTGGGCCGGACGCTCGCCGCCGACGCGGGCGTCCGCCTGACCGGGGTGCTGTACCTCGTGGCGACCGCCGCGTTCCTGGGCGTCGGCGTCGGCCCGGACGCCTCCGACTGGGCGGTGATGGTCGACCGCAACCGCACGGGCCTGTTCGTGCAGCCCTGGGCGGTCGTGGTGCCCGCGCTGCTGATCGTCGCGCTGACCATGGGGAGCAACCTGCTCGTCGACGCGCTGCTGCAGAAGAGGAGGCGGGCATGACCGCGGTCGCCGAGATCACCGGCCTGCGCGTCGAGGCGGGCGGCCGGGCCGTCGTCGACGGGGTGGACCTGCGGGTCGTCCCCGGAAGGATCACCGCGCTCGTCGGCGCGTCCGGCAGCGGCAAGACCACCACGGGGCTCGCGCTGCTCGGCGAGTTCCCGCCGGGGGCCCTGGTGCGGGGCGATGTCCGGGTGCCGGAGGGCCTCGTCGGGTACGTCCCCCAGCACCCCGGCTCGGTGCTGGGCCCGGCACGCCGGGTCGGCGCCCTGCTGCGGGACATCGCCCGCGCGCGGGTCCGGACGCTGCCCCGTGCGGCACGCCGGGCCGCCGCGCGCGAGCACATCGTGCGCGCCCTGAAGCTCGCTCGGCTCCCGGAGGGCGAGGAGCTGCTGGGGCGCTTCCCCCACCAGCTCTCCGGCGGGCAGCAGCAGCGGATCGTCCTCGCGCAGGCGCTGCTGCTGGGCGCCAGGGTGATCGTCGCGGACGAACCCACCACCGGCCAGGATCCGCTGACGAAGCGCGGGATCGTGGAACAGCTGGCGAACGTCGCCGCGGAGGGCATCGCGGTGGTGCTGCTCAGCCACGACCTCGACGTCGTGCGCGCCCTGGCCGACGAGGTCCTGGTCCTGCACGAGGGCCGGGTGGTGGAGTCGGGGCCGCCGGAGCGGCTCTGGCGCGCGCCGCGGCACCCGTGGACCCGGGCGCTGCTCACCACGGCGCCCGGGCCCGCGGACACCGCGGGGGACGGGCGGGGCGCCGGCGTCCTCCGGGCCCGTGACCTCACGGCCCGGCACGGCAGCACCGTGGTGCTGCGCACGGAGACCCTGTCGCTCGGCGCGGGTGAGGTCCTCGCCGTCGTCGGCCGTTCCGGCAGCGGCAAGACCACGCTCGCCCGCTGCCTGGCCGGACTCCACCGCGACCACGACGGCGACATCCTGCTGGACGGGGTCCCGCTGCCGCGCAGTGTGCGGGCCCGCGGCCGTGACCATCTGTCCGCCGTGCAGTACGTCTTCCAGGACGCGCGGGCCGCCTTCGACGAGCACCGCCCGGTCCTGGAGCAGGTGGCCCGCACGGCGGTGCGGCTGCGGGGAGCCGCACCGCACGACGCCCGGGCCGAGGCCCTGGACACCCTGGAGGGCCTCGGCCTGACGGGCGAGACGGCCGGGCGCCGGCCGGCCCGGCTCTCCGGCGGCGAGCTGCAACGCGCCGCCCTCGCCCGTGCCCTGCTGGCCCACCCCAGGGTGCTGGTCTGCGACGAGGTCACCTCCGGCCTCGACACCGTCACCCGGCGCGCCCTGCTGGAGCTGCTCTCCGCCGTGCGGCGAGAGCGCCCGGAGCTGTCCCTCGTCCTGGTCACCCATGACATGGACGTGGCCGCGGTGGCGACGCGCATCGCCGTCCTGGACGGCGGGGAGCTCGTCGAACAGGGGCCGGCCCACGAGGTGCTGACCGCTCCGCGGCACCCGCTCACGGCCTCCCTCACCGCCCCGGCCCGCCCGGGCACCGGCCCGCGTCCGTGAAGCGCCGTCGGGCACCCGGCTGTGGGGCCCGCGGCGCCGGTGACCGGCAGGCGGGGCGCGCGGGGACGACACTCCGGCAAGGTGCACGCCCGGCGGAGACGGTGGCCCGGCGGGCACCGGGGAGGCGTCGCGGGGTGCGGTGTCGCTGGGTGCGGTGTCGCTGGGTGCGGTGTCGCTGGGTGCGGTATCGCGGGGTGCGGTATCGCAGGGTGCAGTGTCGCTGGGTGCGGTGTCGCTGGGTGCGGTGTCGCTGGGTGCGGTATCGCGGGCCTCAGGAGATTCCGGCCGCGGCGGCGGCCAGGGCCGTGCGCAGGGTCGCCATGAGATCGGCCCGGGCGCGCTCGGCGCCCGGGCCGGTCCGGCAGGCGTGCTGTTCGACCGCCGCGCGCAGGGCGGCGTTGAGCATGGCGGCCCAGATGGCGGGCCGGACGTCGTCGTCGGGCAGCCCGCCCCGCTCGGCCAGGGCCCGTGCGAAGGCGGGCTCCGCCTCGTCGTGGGTCTGGAGCCAGACCGCGCGCAGGCCCGGTTCGGTGCGGGTGAGCCGCACCAGGGCGCCGACGTCCGCACCGGGCAGGGCGGCGTCCGCGGTCCACAGCCCGTCGAACGCCTCGTCGAGAGGCTGCCCGGGCGGCCACCGGCGCAGAGCCGTCGCGATCGTGTCGATGCCGGTCGAGAGCAGCGGCCGCACGCAGGACTCCTTGGTGGGGAAGTAGCGCCAGACGGTGCGGGACGAGACGCCGACGGCCTGTCCGATCTGTTCGCCGGTGGTGGCGCCGACTCCCTGGGCGATGAACAGCTCGACCGCGGCACGGGCGATCTCCAGCCGGATGGCGGCCTTGCGTTCCTCGGTCAGCGGAGGACGCCCCGTCCGTCCGTGAGCTGCGGTCATCTTCCCCTCCGGCGCCGGTGGTCCGTGTCCCCGCATTCTCCACCAGGACTTTATGTCACACAGAGACATAAAGTTGCTAGGCTGCCGCAGCGGTGCGCACCGGCGCACCGGGCAGGCACCTTCGTGAAGGGAGCACCCCATGGACGGCGGTGTGGACGGACGCAGCGTGATCGTCACCGGCGCGGGATCGGGTATCGGGCGGGCGGCCGCCCTGGCCTTCGCGGCCCGGGGCGACCGCGTCGTGGTGGCGGACCTCGATCCCGAGCGGGCCGCCGCGGTCGTCGCGGAGATCCGGGAGACGCAGGGCGTCGCCGTGGCCGTGCCGGGCGACCTGAGCGAGCAGACCGTGGTGGACCGGGTGACGAGGACCGCGGTGGAGCGGTACGGCGGGGTGGACGTCCTGGTGAACAACGCCGGGATCATGGACAGCATGTCGGCACCGGCCGATGTGAGCGACGCGGAATGGGAGCGGGTCATCCGGGTCAACCTGACCGCGCCCTTCCTCCTCGCCCGCGCCGTCCTCCCGCACATGCTGGCCGCGGGCCGCGGCGCCATCGTGAACACCGCGTCGGAGGCCGCCCTGCGGGGCAGCGCGGCGGGTGCCGCGTACACGGCGTCGAAGCACGGGGTGGTGGGCCTGACGAAGTCGCTGGCGGTGATGTACCGCGGCAGCGGCATCCGCGCGAACGCCATATGCCCGGGCGGCACCGCGACCGGCATCACGGTGTCCGCGGACCCGGCCGCCCACGGACCGTCGACGCTCGGCCCGCACTTCGTCAACCTCGGACGGGTGTCGCGGCCCGAGGAGCAGGCCGCGGCGATCGTGTTCCTCGCCTCGGACGCCGCGAGCAACGTCAACGGCGCGATCCTGCCCGTGGACGACGGCTGGTCCGCCGTGTGACGAGGCATCGTCCCCGGCCGGCGGGGGACTGCCGGGCCGTCCGTGCCGTCCGGCGGCGACGGGGGGCGCCGGAGCGGGCGGCCGGGCACCTCGCCCCGGACGGCAAGGGCCTCGCGGCCGGGCAGCACGGGCGGCCGGGCACGGGTGGCGCGACGGACGGGCGCGGACGACGAGCGCCTCCCCCCGAACAGCCGGACGCCGCACCGCCGTACGGCACGAACAGCCGGACGCTTCCCCGCCGGACGCCGCACCGCCGGACGCTTCCCCACCGGACGGCACGGGCGGCCGGACGCCTTCGCCGCGGCTCGCGGCGGAGCCCGGCCGGGCGGCGGCCGGGCTCGCACGCCGACGCGGCCGCCCCCTACCGCCGGGGGGACCGGCGGGGCCGGAGGACCTCGCCGACGGACTCCTCGCGCCACCGCCGCAGCAGTTCGTGGAAGGCGACCGCGCCATGGGGGTAGGCGATCGGCCCGTTCGGCCGGCCGCGGCCCTCGGCGTTGTAGTAGCCGGGCGTGCACTCCGCATGGAACCACTCGTGGTCGGGACCGTCCGCCGCCAGCACCGCGAGCCAGGCGTCCTCGGCCTCGGGGGACGGCTCGACGACGGCGCCCCCGGCTTCGGCGGCGGCGACGAGCGCCGCGGCGTGCTCGGCCTGTTCGTCGAGCACATGGGTGAAGTTGACGCTGCTCGCTCCCTGGACACCGCCCAGGTGGATCAGGTTCGGGAAGCCGTGGCCGGTGAATCCGTGCAGTGTCCGCGGCCCCCGCTGCCGCCAGGCGTGCTGGAGCCGGACGCCGTCGCGGCCGTACACGGGCAGCCTGCCGGAGTGCACGCCGGAGACGCCGACGGAGAAGCCGGTGGCGAAGATCAGGCAGTCGAGTGCGTACTCGGTGCCGCCGACCACGACACCGCGCCGGGTCATCCTCTCGATGCCGTGCGTGTCCGCCGTGTCGACCAGGGTGACGTTGTCCCGGTTGAACGCCTGGAGGTAGGCGTCGGAGAACGTGGGGCGCTTGCAGGCGTAGCGGTACCAGGGCTTGAGCTTCTCCGCCGTGTCCGGGTCGGTGACGATCGAGTCGACGCGGGCGCGGATCTCCTCCATCTTGACCGCGTCCGCCATCTCGTAGGCCGCCTCGAAGCCCTCTCGCCCGCCGGGGCGTCGGAAGCCGGGCAGAAGTTTCTCCAGCAGGACGGCCGAAGCGGTCCACCCGTCGGCCACGAGATCCGTCTCGACGCTCTCGCCGGAGACGATGCGCAGGAAGTTGTCCCGGCGCTCGCGCGCCCAGCCGTGGCGGCCGGCGCCGACATGGGCGGCGTCGGTCCGGCGGTTCGCGCGCACGTCCACGCTGGAGGGGGTGCGCTGGAAGACATGGAGATGTCCGGCGTCCTCGGCCAGCAGGGGCACGACCTGGACTCCGGTGGCGCCGGTGCCGACGACCCCCACCCGCTTGCCCGCCAGTCCGGTCAGGCCGCCGTCGGGGCCGCCCCCGGTGTAGGCGTAGTCCCAGCGGGAGGTGTGGAAGGTGTGGCCCTCGAAGTCCTCGATGCCGGGGATGCCGGGGAGTTTCAGCTCGGACATGGTGCCGGTGGCCGTGATCACGTACGCGGCCCGGAACTCGTCGCCCCGGTCCGTGGCGACGATCCACTCCTCGGTCGCCTCGTCCCAGCTCAGGGAGGTGACGGAGGTGGAGAACAGGGCGTCCTCGCGAAGTCCGGACATCTCCGCGATCCGCACCGCGTGCCGCCGGATCTCCTCGCCGGGGGCGTACTTCCACTCCGGCACGTACCCGGTCTCGTCGAGCATCGGCAGGTACACGTGCGACTCGACGTCGCAGTGGACGCCCGGGTAGCGGTTCCAGTACCAGGTCCCCCCGAAGTCGCCGCCCTTCTCGACGACCCGGATGCGCGCGACGCCCCGCTGACGCAGCCGCGCGCCCGCGAGGATGCCGCCGAAGCCGCCTCCGACGACCGCGACGTCCACCGTGTCGCGCAACGGCTCGCGGCCGGTGGTGTCCGCCGCCGCGCAAGGGTCGTCGGCGTAGTAGCCGAAGCCGGCGTCGGCGGCGAGGTACTGCCGCACGCCGTCGGGCCGCACGCGCCGCTCCCGTTCCAGGCCGTAGCGCCGCCGCAGAGCGGCGAGCGCCTCGGGTGACAGTGCGTCAGCATGGGTCATGTGGGGGGACCTCGTTCCTTCCGGGTCGCGCCGGAACGGCACGCCGTCCGGCAAGTAGGCCCGCAGACAGGGGACTTGAGCGGGCATGCTCTACCGTAGCAAGTACCGGACAACACTGTCCGGTTGAGGCGGAGACCGCTTCCGCGCACCCTCGGACAGGAAGAGCGACCCATGCAACGACTCCCGATCCGATCCCTCGCCGCCCTCACGGCCGTCTGCCTGGCGGCCCTCACCGGGTGCGGGACGCAGACGGCCGGACCGGGCGCCTCCGCACCGGCCGGCCACGGCGGGGACCGGAGCATCCGCGCGCAGAAGGTCATGCAGCTGACGGAGGTGCACGAAGGGACCGGCATGACGCTGCTCGAAGGACCGGTGTTCGACGAGAACGGCGACCTGCTCGTCGTCGACGTCACGGCCCCCGCCGGCGCACCGAAGGTGCTGCGTGTCGACGTCGGCCGGAAGACGTCGCGCCCGGTGCACACCGACGATCGCGGCGCCTACACCTCGGCCCAGTTCAGCCCGTACGACGGGCGTCTGTACCTGACCGACTTCGTCCACGGCGACATCGTGAGCCTCTCCCCCGACGGCACCGACCGGCGCACCTTCTTCTCGGGCCCGGTCGACGGGGCGCCGATGAACCCCGACGACCTCGCCTTCGACCGGGACGGCGATCTGTACATCAGCGACTCACGCGGCATGTCCGAGGGGAAGCCGATCGGACGCGTGGTGCGGATCGACCGCGAGGGGCGGAGCGCCACCGTCCTGGCCGGTGGACTGGCGGCGCCGAACGGCATCTCGTTCGACGGGAGGTACCGCGGTCTGTGGGTCGGCGAGCTGACCGAGAACCGTGTCTCCTACCTGCTCCTCGACGGGAAGGACACGGTGGCCTCCCGGCACACCGCCATCCGGGTCGACGGCGGCATCGCCCGGACCGACTCGATCGCCGTGGACGCGGACGGCAACGTGTACCAGGCCCTGCACGGCCGGCCGGCGATGGCGGTGTACGACAAGCACGGCGACCGCCTGGCCACCGTCGAAGTCCGGGGCCGCGAGGCCGAAGGGCTCGAATCGGCCACCAACGTGGCCATCACGCCCGGCGGGACCAGGGCCTACCTGACCGTCAGCGGACCCGCCGGGGGCTTTCTCTACGCCTTCGACGCACCGGGGAAGGGCGTCCGCCAGTCCAACGGCGGCTGACGCCGCCCCGATCCGCGCCGATGCCCGCCGATGCGTGGCGTCGGGTGCCTGCTGTCGCGCGGCAGGCCGGGAAGGGGCATCGGCCGGTGCCCCACCGGCCGGAGGAGGGCCGTCGCCCGTCGCCCGCCGGCAGGAAGGAGCCGTCAGCCGTCACGGTCCTCGAAGGGCCGCACCGGTCCCACCTCGACACCGAGCAGCCGCCACGCCGCCAGGGCACGCCGCGTGCGCTGCTCGCGGGTGGGGCCGGTGACGGCGCCGGAGACCATGGCTACGGCGATCATGAGATCGTCCTCCTCCGCCGCCAGCCGGTGCCCTTGCGGCAGCAGTGCCCGCAGCGCACGCTCGACCCGCACGGACAGCGCGGCGGCGTACGGGGGGACGACGGATCCGGCGGCCGCGCCCACGGCGTGCAGGATGCCGACGAACGCCGCCGATTCCGCCTGATGCCACGTCAGGACACCAAGGGTCCCGGCGAGATCCGTCCCGTGCGAGGCCGCCGCCTGCTCGATCTGCCGGACGTTCTCCTCCAGCACGGCCGTGGCGATCGCCGCCCGGTCGGGGAAATGCCGGTAGAGGACGCCCTGCCCCACCCCGGCGCGGCGTGCGACGGCGGACAGCGGAGCGTCCAGGCCGTCCTCGGCGTAGATCTCCCGCGCGGCGGCGACCAGGGCGGCCCGGTTGCGGGCGGCGGCCCGGCGTCCTTCGTTGGCGGGACGCCGCTCGTCGCGTACGGGGTGCTGGGTCACCCCGAGAGGGTAACGGGACGCCGGCGCCGGCCCCCTCGCAGGCACGGCGCGCTTCCGGGCCGGAGGATGCCCCGGACGGTCCGTACCGGCTCGCCCCGCACCGTGGGACCGGGGCCGGTGGACGGTAAATGCGTCGACAGCGCCCCTCGGCACCCGGCACAGTGGCCGCCCGTGACGAGCAGTGAGCTGTGGACCCGTGCGACCGCCGACCGCTACGACGCCGAGGAGACCGGCATGTCCTCGGCTGCCGTTCTCGGACCGACTCTCGCCTTCCTCACCGACCTCGCCGGTGACGGCCGGGCGCTGGAGTTCGCCATCGGGACCGGACGCGTGGGCGTCCCGCTCCGGGAACGCGGCGTGCCGGTGGTGGGCATCGAACTGTCCGAGCACATGGCAGCGGTACTGCGGCGCAAGATCGACGAGGGCACGCTCCCGGTGACCATCGGGGACATGGCCACCACCGTCGTCGCCGGCGAGTTCACGCTGGTCTATCTCGTCTACAACACCATCACGAACCTGCTCACCCAGGACGAGCAGGTCGAGTGCTTCCGCAACGCCGCACGTCATCTGGAGCCCGGCGGCCGGTTCGTGGTCGAGCTGGGCGTGCCGCCGCTGCGGTTCCTGCCGCCCGGCCAGGTCGCGGTGCCGTTCGACGTCTCCGAGCTGCATCTCGGCTTCGACACCCTCGACCTGGTCGAGCAGATTCTCGTATCGCACCACTTCACCCGCGACGGAAACGACGGCCGCTACCGTCGCGGCACCTCCCGGCACCGGTACGCCTGGCCGGCGGAGCTCGATCTGATGGCACGGATCGCCGGGCTGGAGCTGGAACGTCGCGTCGCGGACTGGGACGGGGCGCCGTTCACCCAGGACTCGGCGAAGCACATCTCCGTGTGGCGCAAGCCGACCTGAGGTCGGGCCACGAGCTGCCGACGTGAGCCGCGCGCGTCCCCGGAACCCCCTTCGTCAGGAATGACGAACACCGTGGGGTGCGCGCGGCGCCGGTGCGGGCCGGGCTCAGGAGGCGCGCGGAGCGTGCTCGGCCGGGACCACCTCCGCGGGCGGCGGCGGCCCGGGCGGGGTGCCGTCGCCGAACGGCCGTCCGCCCAGCTCCTCGCGTCCGTGCGGTGCGAGCCAGCCCGCCAGGTCGGGGCCCTCGGGCACGATCCCCGTCGGGTTGATGTCGTCGTGGACCACGTAGTAGTGCCGCTTGATGTGGTCGAAGTCGACGGTGTCACCGAAACCGGGCGTCTGGAACAGGTCCCTGGCGTAGGCCCAGAGCACCGGCATCTCCGACAGCTTCTGCCGGTTGCACTTGAAGTGCCCGTGGTAGACGGCGTCGAAGCGCACCAGGGTGGTGAACAGCCGGACGTCGGCCTCGGTGAGGGTGTCGCCGACGAGGTAACGGCTGCGTTCCAGCCGCTCCGAGAGCCGGTCGAGCCGGGCGAAGAGCCGCTGGTACGCCTCGGTGTACTTCTCCTGCGACCCGGCGAATCCGGCCCGGTACACGCCGTTGTTCACCTCGCGGTAGACCACGTCGTTCACCGCGTCGATCTCCGAACGGAGCGCCGGCGGGTAGAGCAGCGGCGCCCCTTCCCGCCAGTGCGCGGTCCACTCCAGGGACATGTCGAGGGTGATCCGCGAGACGTCGTTGGTCACCACCGCGCCGGTGGGCACGTCGACGACGGCGGGCACCGTGACGCCCCGGTCGTAACCCGGGTCCCTGGCCAGGTACGCGTCGCGCAGCCGCTCGATGCCGAGCACCGGATCGCGGCCGCCGGGATCGAGGTCGAACGTCCAGCTGCGCTCGTCGTGGGTGGGTCCCGCGATCGCCATCGGCAGGGCCTTCTCCAGTCCGAGCAGCCGCCGTACGATCACCGCCCGGCTCGCCCATGGACACGCGCGGCTGACGACCAGGCGGTACCGGCCGGCTTCCACCGGGTACCCCTCGCGCCCGTCGGCGGTGATCCGGGTGGCGAGGTAGCGGCTGTCGCGTGTGTACTCCTGGCCTGCGGTCACGTACGTCATGTGCGCGCGAGTACCCGGAATCCGATCCCCGGAACGCGGGGGAGCGGGCGGGCCGGCTCCGCCGCCCGCCGGCGCGGCTACGGCGCCGCCGTGTCACCGGCCGGCAGGGGGACGGACCCGTGGGCGGCTGCCTCGGCGGGGGTGTACGAGGAGGTGAAGGTGAAGGCGTGCGGGGTGGGGCCGTGGGTCCGGAGGCCGGCGAGGCGCTCCAGGGCCTCGGCGACGGACGGGATGTGTCCCACCGGGATCCACCAGAGGACGAGGTGTGCCTCGACATGCCGTGCGAACCAGTCGCGACGGCGGCGCACGGCCTCCAGGTGGCCGCTGCGGTAGGTGAAGTCCCACAGGGCCTCCTGGGACTCCCACACCGTGAGGTTGACGATGACGTTCTCGCCCGCGGGGCGGAGGGCGGTGGCGTCGTCGCTCCCCTCGCCCACGAGCCGCCACACGAAGCCGGGCGTGCCGTCGGCGGCGGCGTTGATGGGGTCGAGCAGGTCGACGAAGGGGGCGATGCGCGGGTCGTCGAGGGGGTGACGGAGGGTGGCGACGTTGAGCTGGGCGAGGTGGGCGCCGTGCGCGGCTGCGGTCATGTCCTCATCCCAGCACGGGCCGCTTTTCTATGTCAATCATCTTTGTTTTTAGAATCCTCGACCACGACGCAGCACTCCCCCGGCCGCGCGTCCATCCGGGCCGCGACAGGCCCGTCCGCACCGAACAGCCCTTCCAGCAGCGCGAGGTTCATGCCGCAGACGAGCGGCGGGAAGCGTTCGGCGACGTCGTGGAAGGGGCAGTTGCGCATCCGGACGACCCGCGGCGCACCCTCGGCCTCCTCCTCATGGGGCTCGTAGCCGCGGGCGGCCAGCATCTCCTTCGCCTCGTCCAGGCTTCCGCAGGGCGCCGCCGAGCCGCGCAGGCTCTCCCCCCGGCGGCGCGCGGCCTCGCGCAGAGGGACGTCCAGGCCGGCCTGCTCGGCGGCCTCGGCCAGCAGTTCGGCGGCGGTGCGGTAGTCGCGGGCGGGCAGCGACACGGACCGCTCGGTGCGCGCCCGCGTGTACACCTTCGCGGGCCGCCCGGCTCCGGGGCCCGTGCGGCCGGTCAGGCGGCGGCTGCCGCTGTCCAGCAGTCCGGCCTCGGTCAGCCTGTCGAGATGATGGGCGGCGAGCGTACGGGTCACGCCCGCCGCCTCGGCCGCCTCGTTGCGGCCCACCTCACGGCCCTGGGCCGCCACGTACTCGTACAGCCTGCGCCGCACCGGATCCTGCAGCACCGCGATCGCGTCGATGTCGTCCACGCCGCCATAGTAGGAACGGTGCGGGGCGGCGCGAGAAGGGGCCGCGGGGCCGCCGCTCCCGCCCGGATCGGGCCGCGGCGGACGGCCGCGGACGGGGGTCAGCTCCGCACGTCCAGGACCAGCTTGCCCCGGGTGCGGCCCTGCTCGCCCTGGGTGTGGGCGCGGGCGGCGCCGGCGAGCGGGAAAGTCTCCTCGACGGCCACCTCCACGCCCTGCGTGTCGATCAGGCGCGCGATCTCGGCGAGGGCGTGCCCGTCCGGCTCGACGAGGAACGGGCTGGTGCGCACCCCCGCCTCCTCCGCCGCACCGCGCAGTTCCTCGCTCACTCCGGCGGGCACGGCGACGAGCAGCCCGCCCTTCTTCAGCGTCCGCAGCGACCGGCGGCTCGTGTCGTCGTGGTCGCCGATCAGGTCGATCACGACGTCGACACCGTCGACGGCCTCCTCGAACCGCTCACGGGTGTAGTCCACGGCACGGGCCGCTCCGAGCCCGGCCAGCCACTCGTGCCGGGCCGTGCGCGCCGTGCCGACGACCTCGGCGCCCAGGTGCCGCGCGAACTGGACGGCGAAGTGCCCGACCCCGCCCGCGGCGGCATGCACGAGGACCCGCTGTCCCGGAGCGACGTGCGCCGTGTCGGTGAGGATCTGCCAGGCGGTGAGGGCGGCCAGCGGTGCGGCCGCCGCCGCGGCGTGGCTCAGCGAGGCGGGCTTGCGGGCGAACTGGCGGGCGGGGGCGGTGACGTACTCCGCGTAGGCGCCCGCCCGGCGCGGGAACCAGGGCATCCCGTACACCTCGTCGCCCGGGGCGAGCGTGGTCACGCCGAACCCGACCTCCTCCACCACTCCGGAGACGTCCCAGCCGAGGACGAACGGCGGGTCGCCGAGGACACCGGCCATGCCGCCGCCGGCGCGGGTCTTCCAGTCGACGGGGTTGACCCCCGCCGCGTGCACCCGCACCAGGACCTCCGTGGGCAGGGGCGCGGGCCGCGGCACCTCCGCGACCCGCAGCACCTCGGGACCTCCGAAGGTGTCCTGCAGCACGGCGCGCATCATGGGACTGGTCACGTCTGACTCCTGATCGTGGGTGCACGGCTCCCGCCGTCACGCTGCCGCTGTCCGGCGCGTCTCCCGCACGCTAACCAACGGGGTGTAGTTACCCGCAAGGGACACTGCTATCTTTCGGGAAGTATGAAGAGTGACGTATGCAGAGTTCCGAAGGGGGTGGTCCCGTGACCACGCGGTGCACGAACGGCGCGCACGACCCGCACGACGTGTACGAGGCGCAGTGCCCCTGCCGGGCGATGCTCGACCTGCTCGCCAACAAGTGGGCCGCGCTGGCGATCGGCGCGCTGGAGGGCGGCCCGCAGCGTTTCGGCGCGGTCCAGCGCCGGCTGAAGGGGGTCAGCCCCAAGGTCCTGACGCAGACCCTGCGCCGGCTGGAGGACGCGGGTCTGGTCGAGCGCACGGTCTACCCGGCGGTGCCGCTGCACGTCGAGTACGAGCTGACCGCGCTCGGGCACGGCGCGGCCGTCCCGCTCGGCGCCCTCCGCGCGTGGGTCGAGGAGAACCTCGACCGCTCCCCCGCCACCGCCTGACCGTGAGGGCCCGCCCGAAGCGGGGGGCCCGGTACCCCGCGACGGGGTACGGCGTGTCCGCCACGGTGGGTGCCGCCCGAGGCGCGGGCGCGCGACGGGCGGCACGGGGCAGCCGGGGCGCCCGGCCGGCGGGTGGGCGGGCGCCCCGGCT
>NZ_RDBP01000032.1 GCF_008042045.1 Streptomyces sp. T39 | reverse complement strand
ACTCGGTCGGCACGACCGTCACCGAGGCCATCCACCGTGCCGTGCTCCTGGTTCCGGCCTCGGACTGGACCCCGGCCATCGAACGGGACGGGCAGGTCCGCGACGGCGCCCGGGTCGCCGAACTGTCCGGCGAGGTCCCGAGGGGCTGGCCGAAGGGACTGCGGCTGATCGTGCGGGAGGAACGGCCGCACCCGGGCGCACAGTTGCGCATCACCGACGCCGATGGACTGCGGCTGACCTGCTTCGCCACCAACACCACCGCCCTGCCGATCGCGGCACCGGAGCTACGACAGCCGGCGGGCGCGGGCCGAGGACGGCATCCGCTCCTACCGGCGAAATCCGCGGGTGGGAGCCCCGCCGCCGGTTCCGCCTTCTCTCCGCCGCCGCCCACATCGCCACGACCGTCCGCCGCGGGCATCTGCGGTTCGCCCGCCGCACCGTGCCCGCGCACGGCGTCGAGGGCGCCGCCCCACCCGTGCGCGAAACGCACATGCGACCCAAACGCCGGGAATTCCGGCAGAGTTTAGGAATGGGTTTGGCAAAGAAACCGGCCGGGTCGTTGCCAAACGAACGCGACCGTTGACGGGAACGGAGCGGGCGGCCATCTTCGACATCTGAAGAGGTATCCCTTTCCACCCTCCCAGCGGATCACGGAAGACGGAATCCACCATGCCCCGAATCCGGCATCTCCTTTTCTCCGCGTCGGCCGCCACCGCTCTTGTGGCGGCGTTACTCGTCTGGCCGGCGAGTGACGACGCGCAGGCATTCCCGCCGACTCCCAAGGCGAACGTGCTCAATCATCTGCGCTCGATTTCCGGGAATCACATCATCTCGGGCCAGCACAACAAGGAACCGGCCTCAGCGCCGGGCCAGTACACCCAGCAGGTCAAGGACGTCACCGGGCAGTACCCGGGCCTGTGGGGCGGCGACCTGATGTTCACCGCTGCGGACGTGGCGAACCGGCAGCGGGTCGTGGACCAGGCGAAGACGGAATGGGCCAACGGCTCGCTGGTCAGCCTCACCTGGCACGTCTGCCCGCCGACCGGCGGCAGCAGCTGCGCCTTCGAGGGCGGGGTGAAGTCGCGGATCACGGACGCGCAGTTCACCCAGACCGTCACCGAGGGAACGGCGCTCAACTCCGCGTGGAAGCAGCGCCTCGACGAGGCCGTCCCCTATCTCCGGCAATTGAAGGACGCCGGCATCCCCGTGCTCTTCCGCCCCCTGCACGAAATGAACGAATCCTGGAACTGGTGGGGAAACCGGCCCGGCCCGGGCGGCAGCGCACGCCTCTATCAGATCACCCGGGACCACCTCGCCGGCACCCGAGGGCTGGACAATCTGATCTGGGTCTGGAACGTGCAGGACAATCCGGCCGGCGGCTGGTCGCACTACTATCCCGGCGACGGGTACGCGGACGTCGTCTCGCTGGACGTCTGGTACAAGAACCACCCCAGTGCGGCCGATTACCAGCAGATGCGGAGCATCGCCGGGACCAAGCCGATGGCCCTCGCCGAGACGGGCAAGATGCCGACCGCCTCACTGCTGGAATCCCAGCCCCAGTGGGCGTGGTTCATGATGTGGTCCGAGCATCTGCGCGGCAACAACACCGACGCCGAGACCCAGGCCGCGTACTTCCACCCCCGGGTGCTGAACCAGGGCGAGTTCGCACCCTCCTCGGCAGCGACCACCGGCGCCATCACGGGTCTGGCCGCGAAATGCGTGGACGCACGGGCCTCCGGCACGGCGAACGGCACCGTCGTGCAGCTCTACACCTGCGCACCCGGTGTGGCCCAGACCTGGTCCGCGGCGGGCGACGGCACCGTGCGCAACCCCCACTCCGGGAGGTGCCTCGACATCGCCGGAGGCGCCACGGCGAACGGCACACCCGTCCAGCTCTGGGACTGCAACGGCTCCGCCGCGCAGCAGTGGCGCCATGACGGGTCCACCGGCGCCCTGCGCAACCCCGCATCGGGCCGCTGCCTCGACGTCACCGGCAACACCTCCGCCGACGGCACCTGGCTCCAGATCTGGGACTGCACCGGCGGGGCGAACCAGCGCTGGGCGCTGCCCGGCTGAGCCGCGTGCCCGCCCGGGTACCCGGGCGGGTACGGGCGGACCGCACGCTGTTGGGCGTCTCCCGGCCGCGGTCACTGGAAACTGAGCCGGTGCGGGACGTCCGGGTCGTCCGGGCAGGTGTGGATGCGCATCAGCCCGCGGCCGAGGTACACCCCCACGGGGACGACGGCCGTCATGTCCTCCGCCCGGTCCTCGACGGGCAGCCAGCTGCGTGAGGCGCCGTCGCATTCCCAGGTGTGGACGGTGAGCAGCGGCGGCATGGCGTTCCCGCACCGGGGGCAGTCCACGGGCGCCGGGCCGGTGAGGTGCCAGGAGGCGTAGCCGCCGACCTTCCAGCCGGGGGCGACGGAGAGGTCGCTCATGTAGTCGATCTCGTCCGGCTCCCCGGCCCGGGCGGCCGCCATGGCCGCTTCGTACTCCTCGTAGCCGGCGTAGCGCTCCGGTGCCGGGGCGTCCTCCCCGTCCCGGCCCCCCTCCCCGTCCTCGTCCCCGTCTCCGTCCTCGTCGAGAAGGCCCTCCTCCCAGTCGGCGATCTCCTCCTGGAGGTCCTCGTCCAGCAGGCCGAGGTACTCGTGCTCGAGGACCTGCTCCGGGTG
The DNA here is from genome assembly GCF_008042045.1 of Streptomyces sp. T39. Classification (GTDB taxonomy): domain Bacteria; phylum Actinomycetota; class Actinomycetes; order Streptomycetales; family Streptomycetaceae; genus Streptomyces. The sequence goes on along the minus strand of NZ_RDBP01000032.1, from coordinate 8,448 downwards.
GAGGACGCAGGTGGTCGGGACGCACTCCTCGCGGCCGGCGACCGGCGGTTCGGGCTGCGGCGTCAGGACGGGGCCGACGTCCTCGGACCGCCGCCACCTCAGGACCACGTCGATCGTGCGGTCCGGGCCGTGCACCTCGAAGGGGCACCAGAACACCTGGAGCAGGTCGTGTCCGTGCGGCCCGGCGAGGTCCGGCACGTCACGGGTCCGGAGCTGGGCCACGGCGAGGAGCGGCAGCGGGTCGGCGTCGCCCAGCTCCGGGGCGTGCGTGCCGGACGTCATGCCCTCCAGGATCCGCAGCTCCTCGCCGGTGAACTCCCGGCCCCGCGCCCCGTCCTGGATGCGCCGCCGCCGGCGCACGTCGGACAGGAGGTGTCCGGTGCCCTTCGGGTGGACCGCGGTGCAGACCGGCCACGGTTCACCGGCGGGCCACAGCAGCGGCCCGGCGACCGAGCTCTCCTGCGCCGTCGGCGCACCCGGGCGCGGGTGCAGGCGTGTCGCGGTCCGCCGGTGGGCGGCGAGGGCGGGGAAGAGCGCCTCGGCATCGACGGGACGCGGCGGTGTGGTGCGGGTCATGCGGTTCCTCCGGGCTGTCCGGCACCGATGCCGGGTGCCGAGGGGGCTGTGGCGGCCGGGTGGTCGCCGAACCGGGGCCGTGAGGGCTCCGTCGCAGCTCACCGATCATCTCCGCCCGGTGCCGCGCCCGGTGCGGCGGGCTGCCGAAGTCCCATCGGCATCACGCGTCACATGAATATGACCGTGCCATGGATCAACTCGCAAAGCTTGAACACGAATTACACACATCCTCTCTCCATACTCGTCCCGATGGTCTAGATTGACCGTGCTTCAGCTGTTCGGGCACGACGCGACCGTCAAACGATCTTTAGGTCCGGCGCTACGGAAGACCAGCATTCGCGTCCCCGCGCCGGACGTGGGGGTGATCGATTACAGGAGCCCGGTAAGGCGCTTCGGGTGTGGGGAGCACCCGGGGTTTCGACGGGTTTCCGTGTTTCCTCGGAGAACCGGCAGGACACGTGTGTCCGCTGCCGGCGGGGTGGGCTGTCCGCACAGCCCGGCACCAACCGGAATGTCATGCGCGGAAGAGGCGGGGGCCTCTTCCGGTGAGCAAGCGTGCGCGGCGCAGGGGAGGCGGGGGCCTCCCGGGGGAGGAGGGCCACCCGTTCCCTGCTGCTCTCCGCCGAGCGGCCCACGGCCATCGTGTACGACAACGACATCATGGCCGTCGCGGGGGCGGGCGTCGCCGCCGAGATGGGCTTCGTCGTCCCCGACGACGTGTCCCTGCTCGCCTGGGACGACTCCCAGCTGTGCCGCATCACCCCGAAGAGCGTCCTGGCCACCTCGGCACCGAAGTGGTGCACGTCGTGGCTCATGGCCGACAGGGTGGGGTGGGTGATGCGGCACAGCTGGGAGTCGTCCCAGGCGAGCAGGGACACGTCGTCGGGGACGACGAAGCCCATCTCGGCGGCGACGCCCGCCCCCGCGACGGCCATGATGTCGTTGTCGTACACGATGGCCGTGGGCCGCTCGGCGGAGAGCAGCAGGGAACGGGTGGCCCTGGCGCCCTCCTTGCCGTCGAACCCGGTCGCGATCTGCCGCCCCTCCTCCAGACCCAGTTCGCGCATCGTGGTGGCGAACGCCGCCGCGCGGATGGCGCTGTGCCCGAGACCCGCCGGCCCGCCGACGCGGGCGATGCGCCGGTGGCCGAGGGCCGCCAGGTAGCGGACGGCCTCCGCGGCGGCCGTGGCGTCGTCCGTCCACACCGTGGGGAAACCGCCGGTCAGCGACGGGTGGCCGACCGCGACCGCGGGGAGCCCGATGGCCTGGAGGGACGGCACCCGCGGATCGCGCTCGTGGAAGTCGACGAGGACGGCACCGGCGATCGTCTGGCTGCGCCACCACGTGGTGTACAGCTCGATCTCCTCGTCGAGGTCCCGCACCAGACGCAGCAGCAGCGAGCACGACCGTTCGGCGAGGACGCTCTCGATGCCGGAGATGAAGTCCATGTAGAACGGTTCGAGGCCCAGCAGCCGGGCGGGACGGCACAGGGCCAGGCCGAGGATGTCGACCCGCTGGCTGGACAGACTGCGCGCGGTGACGTTCGGCGCCCATCCGAGCTCCCGGGCCGCCTCGAAGATCCGCTCCCGCGTGGCCTGCGAGACGCCCGGCTTCTGGTTGAACGCGAGCGAGACCGCGCCCTTGGAGACTCCGGCGCGGGCGGCGACGTCCTTGATGGTGACGCGTGCCGGGCTGTTCACACCACGTCCACGCAGAACAGCGCCGCGCGTACGTCCGCCTCGGTGACGGGGCCGCTGCCGCTGACACGGATCCGGGTCCGCTCACCGGGGAGCAGCGTCAGCAGGCCCTGATCGGCCGCGGCGGAGGGGCCGAGGCGGTCGGGCTGGAGGAGAAGGTCCCGCAGGAGGGTGTGTGCGCTCACCACGACGTCGAGCTTATCGCTCTGCCCGGCCACCGGTTCCACCGTGACGTCGTAGGAGGGCTTCGGGTAGGCGAAGTCCTTGTCGGGCACCGGGAGGAACACGCTGCGCAGGCCGTCGGCGTCGGCGACCAGGAGTTCCTTGCCGGAGTCCGCGTCGGGCAGCAGCCCGGTGGGCACCGCCAGGCGCACCGCGGACCGGGGGGCGGCCCTCACCTCCAGCACCTCCTCGCCCAGCACGCCGCCGTCGGCCTCCAGGCGGCGCAGGGTCACCGCGGTCCGCCAGGTGCCGGAGCCCTGGTTGACGACGGCGAGCACCGGGCCGCTCTCGCCCTCGCCGGCGGGCTGAAGGCTGATCAGCCGGTCCGCGTAGACGCGGCGCAGTTCGTGGTGGAGGGGCTTGAGACGGCCGTCCCCGTCGATCGCGGCCCAGGAGCTGACCGGCCAGCAGTCGTTGAGCTGCCAGACGACCGTGCCCGCGCACACCGGCCAGTGGGAGCGCCAGTGCTCGATGCCGGCGGCGACGGCGCGGGCCTGGACGACCTGGGTGAGGTAGTGCCAGCGGTCGAAGTCGCCCTCGGGGAGGTCGAAGTGGCGGGCGACACCGCGGTTCAGCTTGCCGTTCCCGTCCTCGGCCTTCTGGTGGTGCAGCATGCCCGGCGAGTCGGGCGCGAGTTCCTCGCCGGGCAGCGCGCGGCGAAGGGTGGCCATCGCCGGCGGGGCCTGCCAGCCGAACTCGGCCACGAACCGGGGCACGTCCGCCCGGTACTCGGCGTAGTCCTGGCGGTTCCACACCTCCCAGGAGTGGTGGGTGCCGTGCGCGGGGTCGTTGGGGTGGTGGTCCCAGGAGCCGGACCAGGGGCTGCCCGCGGTGTAGGGGCGGGTGGGGTCGAGTTCGGCGACGATCCGGGGCAGCAGGCCGAGGTAGTAGCCCTCGCCCCAGGAGTCGCCGGCGAGCTCCGGCTCCCAGTCCCAGTCGCGGAAGCCCCACAGGTTCTCGTTGTTGCCGTTCCAGAGCACCAGGCTGGGGTGCGGCATCAGTCGGACAACGTTGTCGCGGGCCTCGGCGTCGATCTCGCCCCGCAGCGGCTGCTCCTCGGGGTAGGCGGAGCAGGCGAAGAGGAAGTCCTGCCAGACCAGCAGGCCGAGTTCGTCGCAGGCGTCGTAGAAGGCGTCGTCCTCGTAGATCCCGCCGCCCCAGATGCGGACCAGGTCGATGTTGGCGTCGGCGGCCTGCGCGAGGCGGGTGCGGTAGCGCTCGGGGGTGATCCGGGTGGGGAAGGCGTCGTCGGGGATCCAGTTGACGCCGCGGGCGAAGAGGCGTTCGCCGTTGACGACGAGGGTGAACCCGGTGCCGTGCTCGTCGGCGGAGCGGTCCAGCTCGACGGTGCGGAAGCCGATGCGCCGCTGCCAGGCGTCGAGCTCCGCGCCGTCCGCCGCGAGCGACACCTCCAGGTCGTACAGGGGCTGTTCGCCGTAGCCGCGGGGCCACCAGAGACGGGCGCCGGGCACGTCGAGGCGGATCACGGCCTCGTCGCCCTCGAAGGCGGCCTGCGCGCGGCGGCCGTCCACCGAGGCGTGCGCCGTCAGTTCGCGGCCGGCGCCGGTGGCCGTGCGCTCGACGGCCAGGCGGATCTCGACCCGGCCCGTGCCGTTCTCGACGGTGACCAGCGGGCGGACCGAGGCGATGCGCGCGGTGGACCAGTGCTCCAGGCGCACCGGACGCCAGATGCCGGCCGTGACCAGCGTCGGTCCCCAGTCCCAGCCGAAGTTGCAGGCCATCTTGCGGATGTACTGGGAGGGCTCCGGGTAGACGTTGGGCCGGCTTCCGGTCACCTGCCGGACGGCTTCGGCCTCGTCGTAGGCCGAGGTGAAGTGCACCTGGAGCTCACCGGTCAGCCCGGTGGCGTCGAAGCGGTACGTGCGGTGCATGTTGCGCGTGGTGCCGAGGTCCCGGCCGCCGAAGGTGATGCGCGCGGCGGTGTCGAGGCCCTCGAAGACGAGGTCGGTGCGCTCGTGGCCGCTGTCGTGGGCGACGTCCGTCCGGTAGGTCCAGTCCCTGCGGCCGATCCAGGCGACCTCCTTCTCGTTCAGACCGGTGAAGGGGTCCGGTATGAGGTCCGCGGCGAGCAGATCGGTGTGGACGCAGCCGGGGACCACGGCGGGGAGCAGCGCATCGCCGTGACGCAGGCTCCAGCCGTCGGTGAGCGGGGTGACGTCCTTCATGGTGCGGCTCCAATCGCCTGGCGCAGGCCGGTGTTGTGTACGACGTTGCACAACCTAACCGCCGCATCACGCCATGTCCATAAACCGGTCTAGTCAACCGACCGCCCCCGTCTCGGCGACTCAAACCCTCTTCCACCGCCCCACCGTCGCACTCCGGTAACGATTGCGCATCGTAGTGGAAATCAGAGCTTTACCGGTTCAGGCACTCCCTGCCATAGTTCCGGCATCCCACCCACAGTTCCGAGCCGCACCATCCTGAAGGAGTTGGACACATGGGGAAGAAGCAGGCGCTCGCGGGCGCGTTCCTCGCTCTCGCGACACTGACCGTCGCGGGGTGCAGCGGTGGAGGCACGGCGTCGAAGGAGACCGCCGCGGCCCCCACGGACCCGGCTTCGGTGTCCGGCACCATCAAGGTGCTCACCCACCGTACGGACCTCGTCCAGAACGGTGTGATGAAGGAGTACGCGGCCGAGTTCGCGAAGACCTACCCCAAGGTGAAGGTGGAGTTCGAGGGCCTCACCGACTACGAGGGCGAGGTCAAGATCCGGATGAACACCGAGAACTACGGTGACGTCCTGATGATCCCCGCCGTCATCGCCAAGAACGACTACCCGAAGTTCTTCGCCCCCCTCGGCGACACGGCGGACCTGGCCCCGAAGTACCGCTTCACCGACAAGACCGACGTCGGCGGCAAGGTCTACGGTGTGGCGCAGTTCGGCAACACCAACGGCTTCGTCTACAACAAGGCCGTCTGGAAGGAGGCCGGTGTCACGGAGTGGCCGAAGACGCCGGAGGAGTTCCTCGCCGGGCTGAGGGCGATCGCCGAGAAGACCGACGCCATCCCGTACTACACCAACTTCAAGGACGCCTGGCCGCTCACCTCCTGGACGAACAACGTCGGCTCGGTCAGCTGCGACGGCGCGGCGGGCGACAAGCTGGCGGGCGCGGTCTCCCCGTGGAAGGAGGGCGGCGAGCTGCGGCTGATCGACACCCTGCTGCACGACACGGTCAAGGGCGGCCTCTCCGAGAAGGACCCCTCCACGACCAACTGGGAAGCGTCCAAGGGCATGATCGCCAAGGGCGAGATCGCCACGATGCAGCTCGGCTCGTGGGCGATCACGCAGATGCAGGACGCCGCGAAGAAGGCCGGCACCAGCCCCGAGGACATCGGGTACATGCCGTTCCCCGCACAGAAGGACGGCAGGTACTGCGCGATGGTGGGCTCCGACTACCAGCAGGCCGTGAACATCCACTCCGAGCACAAGGACGCGGCCCGCGCGTGGATCGACTGGTTCACGGACAAGTCCGGCTACGCGGCCAAGGAGGGCGCCATCTCCGCGGTGAAGGCGGCGGAGATGCCCGCCACGCTCAAGGACTTCGTTGACAACGATGTCACGTTCCTGGACCGTTCCGAGGCGAAGACGGGCGAGGTCAACGCGATCGACAACGCCGCCGAGATCGGCCTGAACAAGCCCGACTACCGGCAGAAGCTGATCGACATCGCGCGCGGCGCCCAGAAGGGCAGCGTGGAGGACTTCTTCGCCGACCTCGACAAGAAGTGGGACGAGGCAGCGAAGACCGCCGGTTCCTGACACCCGGCGGAGGCGGGCCCCGGCCGCGCGACACCGGCCGGGGCCCTTCAGCCTGCCGCGCCAGCGGACGACGAAAGGCCGCGAGAATGACTGAGACGACCGAGACGGTGACCGCGAAGGCACCGCACGCCGCGGACTCCCGGGGAGGGAGAGCCGCCCGGCGAACCGCCGGCCCCCGCACACACCGGCCGGGGGACACCACGAGGCGACGGCTGCTGCAGCGCCTGACGCCGTGGCTCTTCCTGGTGGTGCCGTTGGTGTTCCTGGTGACGTTCACCTATGTGCCGGTGGCCAACATGGTGTTCTACAGCTTCACGGACTGGGACGGTGTGAGTCCGGACCGGAACTTCACCGGCGTGGACAACTACACGCAGATCTTCACCCGTCCCGAGCTGTTCCGGGTGTTCTTCGTGAGCGGTTACTACCTCGCCGCGTCGGTGGTGCAGATCGTGGTCGCGCTCTACTTCGCGACCGTGCTCAGCTTCAGCCTCCGCTTCCGGAACCTGTTCAAGGGCATCCTGTTCTTCCCCTACCTGATCAACGGTGTGGCGATCGGCTTCGTGTTCCTGTACTTCTTCCAGGACGGCGGCACCCTCGACTCGGTCCTGTCCTGGTTCGGCGCCGACCCCGACCACGCCTGGCTCGGCGACCCCACCTCGGCGAACACCTCCCTGGCCGGCGTGTCGGTCTGGCGCTTCACCGGGCTCAACTTCGTCCTGTTCCTCGGCGCGATCCAGTCCGTCCCCGGCGAGCTCTACGAAGCCGCCCAGCTCGACGGCGCCACCCGCTGGCAGCAGTTCCGCCACATCATCGCCCCGAGCATCAAGCCCGTGCTGAGCCTCAGCATCATCCTCGCGATCTCCGGATCACTGTCCGTCTTCGAGATCCCGTACATCATGACCGGCGGCGCCACCGGCACCTCGACCTTCGTCATCCAGACGGTCAAGCTCGCCTTCCAGTTCAACAAGACGGGTCTGGCCTCGGCGGCCGCCGTCGTCCTGCTGCTGATCATCCTGCTCATCACCTGGATCCAGCGCCGCCTCGTGCCCGATGAGAAGGTGGACCTCGCATGACCCCGGCAACCCGCACCCCCGTGCTCGACGACAGGGCCCCGCGGGCCCGGCGCCGGCTCCCGCTCGGCAGCGTCCTGGTCTACCTCTCCCTGGTCGCCGCCGCCCTCGTCGTCCTGCTCCCGCTGACCGTCGTCTTCCTCACCTCGCTGAAGACGTCGAAGGAGGTCGCCGACGGCGGGGCGATGTCCCTGCCGGGCGACTGGCTCAACTTCTCCAACTACGCCACGGCCTTCACCGACGGCAACATGCTCACCGCCTTCGGGAACACCGCGTTCATCCTGCTCTTCTCGATCACCGGCACCGTGATCATCGGCTCCATGACCGCCTACGCCATCGACCGCTTCCACTTCCGCGCCAAGAAGCTCGTCATGGCCCTGTTCCTGATCGCGACCCTCGTCCCCGCCGTCACCACCCAGGTCGCCACCTTCCAGGTGATCAACAGCTTCGAGCTCTTCGACACCCGCTGGGCCCCGATCCTGCTCTACATGGGCACCGACATCGTGTCGATCTACATCTTCCTCCAGTTCATCCGCGGCATCCCGGTCTCCCTCGACGAAGCCGCACGCCTCGACGGCGCCAACTCCTTCACCATCTACCGCAAGATCATCCTGCCGATGCTCAAACCCGCCGTCGCCACCGTGGTGATCATCAAGGGCATCACCGTCTACAACGACTTCTACATCCCCTTCCTCTACATGCCGTCCCAGGAGCTCGGCACCATCTCCACCGCGCTCTTCCGCTTCAAGGGCCCCTTCGGCGCTCACTGGGAGAACATCTCCGCCGGCGCCATCCTCGTCATCCTCCCCACCCTCCTGCTCTTCCTCTTCCTCCAGCGCTACATCTACAACGGCTTCACCAACGGCGCGACGAAATAGCCTGTCCGCAGGGCCGGTTCACGGCCGCGGTACCCGGCGCACCACTGCCGGGCACCGCGGCCGTGAACCGGCCCTGCGGACAGGCTATTTCGTCGCGCCGTTGGTGAAGCCGTTGTAGATGTAGCGCTGGAGGAAGAGGAAGAGCAGGAGGGTGGGGAGGATGACGAGGATGGCGCCGGCGGAGATGTTCTCCCAGTGAGCGCCGAAGGGGCCCTTGAAGCGGAAGA
>NZ_RDBP01000031.1 GCF_008042045.1 Streptomyces sp. T39 | reverse complement strand
CCCCGGCGAGCCGCGCGAGATCCAGTTCCAGGCGGTCGAGCTCCGCGAGCGAGGCGAGAGCGGGACCGGCCGGTGTCTCGGCCGGCGCGATCTCCGCCTCCAGGTACTCGGCGATCGCCCGCGACGACGGGTAGTCGAAGAGCAGGGTCACCGGCAGCCGCAGACCGGTCGACTTGCCCAGCTGGTTGCGGAGTTCGACCGCGGTCAGCGAGTCGAAGCCGAGGTCCATCAGCCCCCGCTCGTGATCGACGGCCGCACTGCTCGTGTAGCCGAGGACACCGGCGACCGTCGTCCGGACCAGGTCGAGCAGGTACGGGCCGTGCTCGGCCTTCGGCAGGGTGGCCAGGTGCTCCCTGACCCCGCGCACCGGAGCCGCCCCGCCGCCCGCGGCAGCCCGCCGGACGGGCGCGCGGCCGCGGCCGGCCGGAACCAGGTCCCGCAGCAGAGCGGGCACAGTACCGCGCGAGCCCAGCGAGACGAGATCGAACCGCGCCGGCAGGACGACCGCCGCGTCCAGTGCCCGGGCCCGCTCGAAGAGCTCCGCGCCGTCCGCGGAGGAGAACGGCACGATGCCGCCCCGGGCCAGGCGGCCCAGATCGCTGCCGCCGAGCTTGCCGGTCATCTCGCTGCGCTCCTCCCACAGTCCCCACGCCATCGAGCGCACGTCGTGCCCCCGGGCCCGCGTGTGCTGGGCGAAGGCGTCGAGGAACGCGTTGGCCGCCGAGTAGTTGCCCTGGCCCATGCCGCCGAAGGATCCGGCGATCGAGGAGAACAGGATCAGCGGCACGCCGTGCTCCGCCGTCAGCTCGTGCAGGTGCAGTGCCGCGTCGACCTTCGGCGCGAACACCCGGTCCACCCGCTCGGGGGTGAGCGAGGTGACGATCCCGTCGTCGAGGACACCGGCGGTGTGGACGACCGCGCTGAGCGGGCGGTCGGCCGGCACCGTGGCGAGCAGCGCCGCCAGCGCGTCCCGGTCGGAGGTGTCACAGGCCGCGACGGTGACCTCGGCACCCAGCGCGACGAGTTCCGCCCGCAGCTCCTCGGCACCCTCGGCGGCGGGGCCGCGACGGCTGGTCAGCAACAGGTTCCGGGCGCCGGACGCGGCCAGATGACGGGCCATCACGCCGCCGACGGTGCCTGTCGCGCCGGTGATCAGCACGGTGCCGGACGTGTCCCACGACGGGACGTCCGCGACGGGGGCGGCCGTCGCGACGGCGATCCGGGCCACCGTCACCCGCCCCTCACGCACGGCGAACTGCGGCTCGTCGGCGGCGAGCGCGAGGGCCAGCGCACCGAGCGACCGGGGGTCGTCGTCGACGTCGGCGAGGACGAAACGGTCCGGGTTCTCCGACTGGGCGGACCGCACCAGGCCCCAGACTGCCGCGTGCGCCAGGTCCGCCACGTCGCCGTCCGGCTCGGTGGCCACGGCGCCGCGCGTCACGAACACCAGCCGCGCGCCCGCGAACCGCTCCTCCGCCAGCCAGCTCTGGACCAGGGCGAGCGCCCGGTGCACGGCCGCGCGGACCATGTCGGCCGTCGCGCCGTCCTGCGGCACGTACGGCGCAACGACCACGTCGGGCACCTGTGCCGCCTGCGCCAGACGCTCCAGGTCAGCGGGCTCGCGCACCTCGAAGCCCGGCAGCACCGGCGCCTCGCGCGGCTCCGAGGGGGCGGCGAGGCCGACCCAGACCGGCTGGTAGAGCGCGTCCGGGCCCGCACCCGGCGCGGCGCCGAGCCGTGCCGGGCGCGCACGCAGCACGAGCGAGCCGACCGTGGCCACGGGCCGGCCGAGGGCATCCGCGACCGTCAGGGAGACGGAGTCGGCGCTCAGCCCGGTCAGCCGCACCCGCAGCTCGGCCGCGCCGGACGCGTGCAGCGCGACATCGGACCAGGAGAACGGCAGCAGCCCTTCGTCGTTCTGGAGCTTCGGGCCGAGCGCGATGGTGTGCAGGGCGGCGTCGAGGAGCGCGGGGTGCAGGCCGTAGGAGGTGGCGGAGGCGTGCTGCTCCTGGGGGAGGCGGACCTCGGCGAAGACCTCGTCGCCGCGGAGCCAGGCCGCGGTGAGCCCCTGGAAGGCGGGGCCGTAGGCGAAGCCGTTGGCGGCGAACCGCTCGTAGAGGTCGTCGACGTCGAGGGGTTCCGCGCCCGCCGGCGGCCACGCCGCGAGATCGTCCTCGCCCTCGGCGACGCCCGTGGCGAGGACACCGGAGGCATGCCGCGTCCACGGCAGCTCCGCCTCCGCGTCCTGGGGGCGCGAATACACGGCCAGGGAGCGGCTGCCGTTCCCGTCCGGCTCGTCCACCACCAACTGCAGCGACACCGCACCCCGCTGCGACAGCAGCAGGGGCGCTTCGAGGGTCAGCTCCTCCACACGGTCGCAGCCGACGCGGTCGCCCGCCTGGACGGCCAGTTCGAGGAAGGCCGTCGCCGGCAGGATCGCCGAGCCGGAGATCGCGTGATCCGCGAGCCACGGCTGGCTGCCGACCGCCAGCCTGCCGGTCAGCACCAGCTTGTCGGAGTCGGCGAGCGTGACGGCCGCGCCGAGCAGGGGATGCCCGGCCGTGTCCAGCCCCGCGGACGACACGTCCCCGTCTCCGTCCGTGGCCTCCAGCCAGTAGCGGTGGCGTTGGAAGGGGTAGGTGGGGAGGGGGGTGGTGTTGGGCGCCTTGTCCGGTGAAGAGGAAGGCGGTTTTGCCGGTTTGGGTCTGGGTGATGGGGGTGGTGGTGTCGGCGATGCGGTCGAGTTGGGTGAGGAGGTCGTCGCGGTCGGTGCCGATGGCTGCGGCGCGGTGGTGGAAGGCGGTGCGGGTGGTGGCGAGGGAGTGGGCGATGTCGGTGACGGTGTGTTCGGGGTGTTCGCGGACGTGGGCGGCGAGGCGGCGGGCCTGGTCGCGGACGGCGTCCTCGGTGCGGCCGGACACCACCCACGGCACCGGCCACGCCACACCATCCGCGGCCGGGGCCTCCACCGGCTCCACCACCGGCGCCTGCTCCAGCACCACATGCACATTCGTGCCACTGACGCCGAACGACGACACGCCCGCACGACGCGGCGCACCCGTCTCCGGCCAGTCGCGGGCCTCCGTCAGCAGCTCCAGAGCGCCGGAGGACCAGTCGATGTCCGGTGAACGCACCTCGGCGTGCAGCGTCTTGGGCAGCACGCCCTTCTCCAGGGCGAGCACCGTCTTGATGACGCCCGCGATTCCCGACGCCGCCTGGGTGTGCCCGATGTTCGACTTCAGCGAGCCGAGCCACAGCGGCCGGTCCGCGGGACGGTCCTTGCCGTACGTGGCGAGCAGGGCGCCGGCCTCGATCGGGTCGCCGAGCGAGGTGCCGGTGCCGTGCGCCTCCACCGCGTCGACCTCCGCGGGCGTCAGGCCCGCGTTGGCCAGGGCGGCACGGATCACCCGCTGCTGCGCGGGACCGTTGGGCGCGGTGAGGCCGTTGCTCGCGCCGTCCTGGTTGACCGCCGAGCCCTTGACCACGGCCAGCACCCGGTGGCCGTTGCGGCGTGCGTCGGACAGCCGCTCCAGCAGCACCATGCCCACGCCCTCGGCCCAGCCCGCGCCGTCCGCGTCGGCCGAGAACGCCTTGCAGCGCCCGTCCGGTGCCATCGCCCGCTGACGGGAGAACTCGATGAACGTGTCCATCGTCGACATCACGACGACACCGCCGGCGAGCGCCATCGTGCACTCGCCCTGCCGCAGCGACTGCGCCGCCTGGTGCAGGGCGAGCAGGGAGGAGGAGCATGCGGTGTCGAGGGTGACCGCCGGGCCCTCCAGACCGAACGTGTAGGAGATGCGGCCCGAGGCGACACTGCTCGCGCTGCCGGTGGCGAGGTAGCCCTCGAACTCCTCCGGCGCACGCCGGAAGCGCGAACCGTAGTCGTTGTAGCTCGCGCCGAGGAAGACACCGGTGCTGGTGCCCTTGACGCTCTCGGGGGTGATCCCGGCCCGCTCGAACGCCTCCCAGGTGGTCTCCAGCAGCAGTCGCTGCTGGGGGTCGATGGCGAGCGCCTCACGCGGGGAGATCCCGAAGAACGCCGGGTCGAAGTGGTCGGCGTCGTACAGGAATCCGCCGGCCGTTGCGTAGAACGTCCCGGGCTTGTCCGGGTCCGGGTCGAACGTGCCCTCGATGTCCCAGCCGCGGTTGGCGGGGAAGTCCGACACGGCGTCGCGGCCCTCGGCGAGCAGCTCCCACAGCTCCTCCGGGCTGCGGACCTCGCCGGGCAGCCGGCAGCTCATCGAGACGATCACGATCGGGTCGTCGTCGGCGGCTGCCGGCGCGAGGACGGGCGCGCCGGACGCCGTGTCGGCGCCGGTGTCGCCGATCAGTTCGGTCAGCAGGTAGGCGGTGAGCGCCGTGATCGTCGGATAGTCGAAGACCAGGGTGACGGGCAGCCGGGTGCCGGTGGCGGTGCTCAGCCGGTTGCGCAGGTCGACCGCGGTGAGCGAGTCGAATCCCAGCTCCCGGAAGGCACGCTCGGGTTCGACGTCCTCGGGCCCCGAGAAGCCGAGCGCGGCCGCGACCTCCGTGGCCACGACGGCGGCGAGGTCGGCCGCCGCCGCCTCCCTCGGCTGGGCGGCGAGCCGCTGGGCCAGTTCGCCCGCGGGTGCGGGGCCGTCCGCGGTGTCCGTGCGCCCGGCGCCGGTGGCGCGTGCCTCGGGCAGGTCGCGCAGCAGGGCCGCGGACTGCAGATGAGGGGAGGCGGCGATGAGCCGGTCCCATTCGATGTCGGCGACGGCCACCTGGACGTCCCCCGCCTCCAGGGCGCGGTGGAGCACGTCGATCGCCGTCCCGGGCGCCATCGCGGGCATGCCCGTGCCGCGCAGCCGCGCCTCGGTCGCCTCGTCCACCAGGCCGCCTCCGGCCCACGGCCCCCAGGCCACCGAGGTGGCGGGCAGCCCGTCGGCGCGGCGCCGGGCGGCGAGCGCGTCGAGGAAGGCGTTGGCGGCGGCGTAACTGCCCTGGCCGGGGCCGCCGACCGTGCCGGCGAAGGAGGAGTAGAGCACGAACGCGTCGAGCGGGAGATCCGCGGTCAGCTCGTGCAGATGGATTGCTCCGTCCACCTTCGGCCCCAGCACACCCGCGGCGCGCTCGGGGGTGAGGGCCGAGATCAGGCCGTCGTCGAGCACCCCGGCGGTGTGGACCACGCCGCGCAGGGTGTCGCCCTGCTCCGCGAGTCCGGCCAGCAGTGCCGCGAGCGCCTCGCGGTCCGCGGTGTCGCAGGCGGCCACGGTCACCCGGACACCCGTGGCGCGCAGTTCGTCGGCGAGCTCCGGCGCGCCGGGGGCGTCGAGGCCGCGCCGGCTGGTCAGCACGAGGTGTTCGGCGCCGTCGGCCGCGAACCGGCGGGCGAGCTGCGCGCCGAGGCCGCCGGTGCCGCCGGTGACGAGCACCGTGCCGCGCGCCGTCCACGGGCTGCCGCCGCCGGAGTGCGGGGCGGCGCGGACCAGTCGGCGGCCGTACGCGCCCGAGGCCCGCAGGGCGACCTGGTCCTCGCCGTCGGCGTGTCCGGCGAGCAGCGCGCACAGCCGGTCGGCCGCGCGGGCGTCGAGCTCCTCGGGCAGGTCGACGAGGCCGCCCCACCGCTGCGGATACTCGATCCCGGCGATCCGGCCCAGTCCCCAGGTCGTCGCCTGGAGCGGCCGGGCGACGCCCTCCGCGCCGGTGACCGGGACACCGCCCTGCGTGGCGCACCACAGCGGCGCGTCGGTGCCCGTCTCCGCGAGCGCCTGCACCAGCGCGGTGTTGAGCACCAGGCCGGCGGGCTGCGCGCTGCCCGGCGCGTACGGCTCCTCGTCGAGGGCGAGCAGCGAGAGCACCCCGTCGGGAGCGGTGCCCCCGGCGGCCTCCCGCAGGAGCCCGGCGACCCGGCCCCCGGCGGCGTCGTCGGCCGCGAGGTCCAGACGGACGACCCGCGCCCCGTGCGCCCGCAGCGCCTCCTCGCACCGGGCGGCCTCCGCCGCCCCCCGCGGTGCGGCGAGCAGCCAGGTCCGCCCGCCCAGCACCTGGTCGCGCGGGGACGCCCCGACCTCGCCCAGCGGCTTCCACGTCACCGTGTAGCGCCAGGAGTCGAGCGCCCCCGTGCGGCGCAGCCGGTTGCGCCAGGACGCGAGAGCCGGGAGCACCGAGCCGAGGGTGACATCGGAGAATCCCGCGGTCTCCCACTGGAGGGCGCGGGCGAGTGCGTCCAGGTCCTCGCCCTCGACGGCGCTCCAGAAAGCGGACTCGGCGGGGTCGCCTGCCGTCTGCGGCACCGTCGCCGCCTCGTCGTGCAGCCAGTAGCTCCCGCGCTGGAACGCGTAGGTCGGCAGGTCCACGAGCGGCGCGCCGGCCAGGCCGAACGCGGGGCTCCAGTCGACCGCCGCGCCGCGGACATGGGCCTCGGCGAGGGACGCGGCGAAGCGCCGGGCCCCTCCGTCGTGGCGGCGCAGGGAGCCGATGGCGTGGGTGTGGGGGGCGGCGGAGGCCGCCCGGTGCGAGGAGGCGCTGCGGGCGCACGGGGCGCGGGTCGTCCGTCTGGACCTCGCGGCCGACGACGCCGCCGGGGGCCGGGTCGCCGGGCTCCTGCGGGAGGCCGCCGGGGGCACCGCTCCCGAC
>NZ_RDBP01000030.1:65860-75753 GCF_008042045.1 Streptomyces sp. T39 | reverse complement strand
GGCGAACAAGTGCCTGGACGCCACCGGGAACAGCTCCGCCAACGGGACCCGGCTCCAGATCTGGACCTGCGGGGGAACCGCCAACCAGAAGTGGACGGTGACCCGCTGACCCTCCTGCACCCACGGACGGGCCGCCGCCGGGCGGCGGCCGGTCCGCAGGACCACGGGCGCCGCGCCCGACCGGGGCGCCCGTGGTCCTGCGGACSGGCCGCCGCCCGGCGGCGGCCCGTCCGTGGGTGCAGGAGGGTCAGCGGGTCACCGTCCACTTCTGGTTGGCGGTTCCCCCGCAGGTCCAGATCTGGAGCCGGGTCCCGTTGGCGGAGCTGTTCCCGGTGGCGTCCAGGCACTTGTTCGCCTGCGGGTTCACGATGTCGCGTGCCGCGTTGGCGACCCATCGCTGGGCCGCCGAGCCGTTGCAGGTCCACAGCTGGACGACCGTCCCGTCGGCGGTGCCGCCCGAAGCGACGTCGAGGCACTTGCCCAGGGCGCGGATCGTGCCGTCGGCGCCGACGGTCCACCGCTGGGCGGCGGTGCCGTTGCAGTCGTAGAGCTGTACGGGGGTGCCGTCGGCGCTGTTCGCCCCGGCGACGTCCACGCACTTGCCGCCGATGCCCGTGATGGGCCCGCCCGCCGACGGAGCGTCACCGGTGGTGACCCGCACATGGTCGACGACCAGTTGCTGCGGGAAGACCGTGCTGCCGTCCGGGTCGCCCGGCCAGTAGCCGCCGACGGCCAGGTTCAGGATGAGGAAGAACGGCTTGTCGAAGACCCACTGCCGGCCGCCGAGGTCGGCGGGGGTGCGGCGCTGGTAGACGGTGCCGTCCACCGACCAGGTCACCTCGTTCGGGGACCAGTCGACGGCGAAGGTGTGGAAGGCGTCCGCGAACACCTGCCCGCCGGGCAGGGTGTAGCCCGCGCCGATGCCGCCGGAGCCGGAGTACCCGGGCCCGTGCAGGGTGCCGTGGACGGTGGAGGGCTCGAAGCCGACGTTCTCCATGACGTCGATCTCGCCGGAGGCCGGCCATCCGACCTGGCCGATGTCGTTGCCCAGCATCCAGAACGCCGGCCACATGCCCTGACCGCGCGGCACCTTCATGCGCGCCTCGACGTGGCCGTACGTGGTGGTGAACTTCCCCGCGGTGTTGAGACGGGCCGAGGTGTACTCGCACCGGCCGTACCAGCACTGGTAGTTGCCCGGGTTCTCCCGGCGTGCCGTGATGACCAGGTGACCCTGCCCGTCCAGCGCCGCGTTGCTGTTGCCGGCCGTGTAGTACTGCCGTTCGTGGTTGTTGACGTTGTCGCCGGTCTCGATCTGCCACTTGCCGGAGTCGACGGCGGCGCCGGCGGGCCCGTCGAAGGTGTCGGAGAAGGTCACCGCCGCGGCGGCCGCGGGCGCCGGTGCGCGGTCGGCGCCGGAGGCGGGGGCGCCGCCCAGGAGGCCGGCCATGGCGGCGGCGAGCGCCAGTACGGTCACCGGGCGGCTCAGCAGACGCCGGGAAAAGCGCGGGGAGTCCATGACTCTCCCTTCCGGTTCGTGGGGGTGGAAGGGTCTGTCGTGCATATGACAGGTCGGAGCGGCGGCGAGCCCCTGGGGGACGGGCTTGCCTCAGCATGTGATTCAAGAAGTGAAATAAGGGGGTGTCAAGAGCCTGGTCCAGACCGGTCCCCGTGCACCGCGCGAACGCGCCACACGGGAACCGGCCCTGCGCCGGCGGACGGTCAGACCACGGCCCCGCTGCGGTCCCCCGCCCGCGGGCGGCCGCCCCCGCGCGCACCGCCGCCGCTTCGCGACGCCGCCCCCGGCCGCTCGCGCTCCGGGAAACGGCCCTGGAGCAGCACGGTCACCGGCATCGCCGTGAACACCGTCGACGCCATGCCGACCACGACACCCGCCAGCAGGGCCACGGAGAAGTCCGCGAGCGAGTCCCCGCCGAGGACCGCCAGCGCCACCAGGACGAACAGCGCGCCCATACCGGTGTTCACCGTACGCGGCAGCGTCTGCGCCACCGCCCGGTCCGCCAGCTCCGCCCAGCTCAGCGTCGTTCCCGTACGCCGCAGTTCGCGCAGCCGGTCCAGGACCACCACGGTGTCGTTGACCGAGTACCCGACGACCGTCAGCAGCGCCGCGAGGAAGACGCTGTCGACGGGCTTGCCCAGCCAGGCGAAGAGCCCGACCACCAGCAGGACGTCCTGCACCATCGCCGCCACCGCGGCCGCCGCGAACGTCCACCGGAACCGCAGCGTCAGATACAGCAGTTGCGCCGTCACCGCCAGGGCGAGCGCGATCAGCGCATAGGTGCGCAGTTCGTCGCCGAGACTCGGGCCGATCAGGTCGTCCCGTTCCACCGACACCTCGCCCACCGCCCCGGTCAGCGCCTCCCGGATGCGCTCCTGCTGGTCGTCGCCGGTCTCCTTGGTGCGCACCGACACGCCCTCGTCACCGGTCGTCTGCACCACCGCCTGCGGGAAGCCGGCGCCGACCACCGCCGCCCTGGCGGCGTCCGCGTCGACCTGCCGCTCGGCGGTGTACTGCACCACCCGTCCGCCGGTGAACTCGACCCCGAAGTCCAGCCCGCGGGCACCGATCCCGCCCAGGGCGAGCATCAGCAGCCCGGCGCAGATCCCCAGCCAGCGCCGCCGGTGACGCATCAGCCGGGGCGGCCTGCGCACCAGGCGCGCCCGCAGCCGGCCGGTGGTCGCCATCCCGGTGAGGGCGGGCCGCCGGGCGACGAACCGCCTGCGCACCGCCCACTCCGCCAGCAGCCGCGTGATGAGCATGGCCGACACCATCGACGCCAGCACACCGATGACGAGCGTCACGCCGAAGCCCTTGACCGGCCCGGTGGCGAACGCGAACAGCAGACCCGCCGCGAGCAGCGTCGTCACGTTGGAGTCCGCCACCGCGCTCCACGCCTTGGCGAAGCCGGTGCGCAGCGGTCGTCGCAGATCGCGCACCGTGCCGCGGCTCCCGGCCCCGGGCTTGGTGTACTCCTCCCTGGCCCGTTCGAACACCAGCACGTTGGCGTCGACGGCGATCCCGATGGCGAGCACGAACCCCGCAAGGCCCGGCAGGGTGAGCGTCGCACCGAGCCCGACCACCGCGGCGTACGAGATCAGGCCGTACAGCCCGAGCGCGACGGTGGCCAGCAGGCCCAGCAGGCGGTACACGACGACGATGAAGACGCCCGTGCACAGCAGGCCGATGAGCGCGGCCGCCGCACTGGCCCGGATCGCCTCGGCGCCGAGCGTCGGACCGACGGTGCTCTGCTCGATCGCGGTCACCGGCACCGGCAGGGCGCCGCCCTTGACCAGTGCCGCGAGATCGCGTGCCTCGCCCGCCGAGAAGCCGCCCGTGATCTGCGCGGAGCCTCCGGTGATCCCCGCCCCGCACGGCACACCGCTCTCCATGCCGGGCGCGGACAGGATCCGGTCGTCGAGCACGATCGCCACCCGGCGGCCGGGGTCCGAGGGCGCGGCGCACGCCGCCTCGCCCGTCAGCCGGGCCCAGGTGTCGCCGGCCTTGCCGCGGAAGGACAGGTCGACCGTCCAGCCACGGCCCGACTGGGTGTCCAGGACGGCCTCGGCGTCGTCGACGCCGTCCCCGGTCAGGGCCGGCGGCCCGAGCCGCAGGTGGCTCCCGGGAGCGCCGGGGTCGGCCAGGACGCGCGAGCCGTCCGCCGCCGGGGGTCCGGCGTCGGCCGCGCCGGCGGCCCCGGTGACGGGATGGAAGGTCAGCTGGGCGGTGCGGCCGATGACCTCGGCGGCCTTGCGGGGGTCCTGCACGCCGGGGAGCTCGACGACGATGCGCCGCTCCCCGGAACGGGCGAGCGACGGCTCGGCCACGCCGAGACCGTCGACGCGCTTGCGCAGCACCTCCAGAGCGCGGTCGGTGGCGGCCGCGTCGGCGCGCACGGTGGGTGAGTTCTCCGTCTCCAGGACGATGCGGGTCCCGCCGCGCAGATCGAGTCCGAGCCGGGCGGGTGTGGTCAGGGCGACGTAGAGGGAGAGGCCGACGACGGCGAGCGCGACGAGCGCGCGCCAGAACGTGGCACGGCGAGATGACATGAGTACTCCACGGGCGGTCCGCGGGGACGGGACGCCCGCGCCATGGCGGACGCCGCACCCGGGGACGGGCGGACGCAGGGGAAGGCGCACCCGCCGGGCGCCGGCGCACGGTGGCCGGGCACCCCTGGGGCCTGTCGTCCGGAGCAGGGCTCGCGAGTCCGCCGGGATCCGAACGTGAGGCCCTCGTCGCCGGTCCGCGGACAGGCCGCGGCTCCCGGGACGGCGGGCGCGTGGAACGTCAGCTGTGCCGGGTGGAGGGGGGACCGCGCGTGTGACGCGGGTCGTAGGTGTCCCGCGGGGGCGCCCGCTCCTGGCGGGGGCCCGCGCCGGCGATGCCCCGCAGGTGCGCCGGGGGCGCCGTGTGGACGGCCGAGGCCACGGCCGGCGGGGCGCCGGGCAGCCGCACGGTGTGCTCGGCGGCGGCGGTCTGCTGCACGGCGGTGTCCGCCGCGGACCGTTGGGGCGCCCGGACCTCGGTGCGCGGCCGGTCGCCCCGCACGGGGGCGGTGGCGGGGGAGGCCGTGGCGGCCTGCCCGGGGACGGCCGGTGACGCCGGCGTCGTGCCGAGGAGGACGAGGAGGACGGCCCACACGCCGAGAAGGACGGAGGGCAGGGCCGCGGCCGCGGTGCGGCGCACACGCCGGTCCATCAGCGCCCTCCCCGTCCGTCCGTGGTCTGTCGCCGCTCAGCGTAGGCGAAGCCGCGGGCCGCCGGGCGCAGGGCGGCCGGACCCGGCGCCCGCGACGCCCGCCCGTGTGCGGGGCGCGGGTACGGCGGGGGACGTCCGCGACATGCCCGGGGCCCCGGCCGGGAGGGGGAGGCCCGGCCGGGGCTGTCCGAGGACCCGGACCGGTCAGCGTCCGGGGCACTCCTTCCAGGCGAGGTGGTAGATCGTGCTGATGTCGCCGTCGGTGGAGTCCATCGTCATGTAGCTGGTGGTGGCCGGGTCCGAGGTGCCGGCGCTGACGCGCAGCTCGGTGTTGATGTTGAAGTTGCGCTGCACACCGCACGGCGCCCAGACGAGCTGGGCCCAGTCGGTGTCGTCCGTGGCCTGCCAGTTGTCCTCGTAGGGGCCGCGGAAGGTGTGGGTCCTGGACGCGGTGTTCGGCGAGCCCTGGAAGTAGTACGACGCCTTCTCCGTGCTGCTCGCGCCGGGCTGCAGGGATGCGTAGCCCCGGTAGTCCGCGCTGGCGACGGCGTAGGTGAAGCCCTGCGGGACGTGCACCAGCAGGTTGAGCTGGCAGTTCCGGCGCCCCGCGGTGGGGGCGGCGTCGCCGCCGGCCTGGGCGAGGTATTCGCTGTAGGTCACGGTGAACGCGGTGTTGTCCTCGGAGACCGCGACGGCCGCGGTGCCGAGCGGACACCCGGACCCGTTGACGGTGGCGACATCGATGACGATCTTGTCCGGCGGCGGGTCGACGATCGACGACCCGCCGGCCTGAGCGGGCAGTGCGGAGGTGAACAGCGCGGCTGTCGCCGCGCCCACCAGGAGCGGTGCTCTCATGGTTCTCCGTCCATGGCTTCGGTGCCGGGCGGTCCGGTCCACGGGGGCCGGCCCGCAGGCTGGGGGGTGCGGCACACCGCGCGGGGCGGTGGCCGTCACGGACCGGCTGCGCCGGATCGCGCAGGACTCGTGGAGTGCGTGGTGATCGTGGAGCCGGTTGCGCTCGTGGAGCTGGTCGAGTCCGCGGATCGGGCGGAACGGGGGCTGGCATGGCCACGATGGTTGAACTATCATGTACATGTCAGTTCTTTCGTATCGCCCCGCCCGGGTCCGGAGGCGGGGAGTGGTCGAATGCTAGAGAGTCCCGGGGCCGCCGGGCAGGACGATGCCCGGCCAATGACGGCCCTCCGCCGCCCCCGGAAGTGGCCGGGACCGGCGTTGCGCGCTCCCCGGCACGGGCCCGCACCGCCGCGGCCCCGGCCGGGGCCGCCGCCCACCGGGCCGGTCCGGTGCCCGCGAACCTGCGGCAGGACCGTTAGGTTAGGCTGCCCTTGTCCGGCGTCGCGGGCGTGCAGGTCCGGGTTCCGGTGCCGACGGCGGAACCCGAGGGACGGAACGGGCAGAGGCGGGACGTTGATGAGAGACGGTGACCGGCCCCGTGCGCGGGCCGGGGCTCCCCTGCGGGTGGCGGGGAGCGCGCGTGCCCGCCCGGCGCCCGGGACGCGGCGTCGTGGGTGAGGTCGCCGTCACCGCCGGAGTCCTGTACGTCATCGTCCTGCTCCGCGCCGGAGGGACGTTCGCCGTCGGGTGGCTCACCGGCGCCGGTGCCCGGCGCAGCAGGTTCGCCGCGCGGATCTCCTCCGCGAAGTTCCTGCGCGCCGAGCGGGCGATCCAGCGGTGGGGTGCGCCGGTGGTGGCCGTCTCCTTCCTGACCATCGGATTCCAGACCGCCGCCAACTTCCTCGCGGGCAGCATGCGCATGCCGTTGCCGCGCTACCTTCCCGCTCTGTTCCTGGGCGGAGCGGCGTGGGCGATGATCTACGCGACCGCAGGGCTCGGCGTGCTGGCGGTGGTGGGAAGGCTCTTCGCCGAGCGGCCGGCCCTCGGGGCGTCCGCCGGGGCCGTCCTCCTCCTCGCGATGTGCGGGGCCGTGGTGCACCGCAGAAGAAGGCGGGCCCCCGCCTCCGGCGACAGCGTGGCCGAGGAAGGCTGAGCCCGGCCCTCCGGGGACGGGAGACGCGGCGGGCCCGTCGCACGGGCGGCCCCGGCTCACCCCGCGCCCCCGGATTTTCGCGTTCCCTTCCCCCTCGGCCGGCTCTCCCCGCGCCCGGCTCTCCCCGTGCCAGGCTCACCGCCTCGCGAAAGCGGTGCAGAGCGTCGCGCGGCCGGTGGGTCGGGCACGGCGTGCGCCGGGTGCCGGGCGGGGCTCGCAACCGCCCCGCCGGACGGGGGCCCCGGTGCACGGCACACTCCGTTCCGGGGCGCGGCGCCCGGCCCGGCGTGCGTTCGCGACCCTCCGTTTCCGGAGAGCCTCGCCCGGCTGGTGTGCGCCGCGCCCGGTGCGCGCCGCGTCCCGGTGTGCGCCGCGGCCGGTGTGCCGCGCGGGGCGGAGCGGGCCTCAGACCAGCAGGCGCAGGGCGGTGTCGCAGACGCCGACGCGCACGGTCTGTCCCCACGTCAGCGTGAGCGCGTCCGACTCCATGCCGTCGCCGAAGGCGACGAGGCGGTCGCACTCCACCGTGACCCGCAGCCGTTCCGTGCCCGACAGGTTCCCCGCCACCCGCGTGGTGCCCGTCGCGGGCGACGGCCACGCCTCGCGCACGAACCACAGCAGGCGCCGCTCCGCCGGAGCGGGCAGCGGGAGGGCGCTGCCGCGCTCCAGCCACAGCGAGCGCAGCCAGCCCGTCGCCCCGGTCCCGGTGCCGACGACGATGCCGGACGACGCCTGCGCCTCCGGGTCGGCCCCGTCGCGGTCGGGGCCGACCCGGTAGCGGGCGGTCTGGTGGCCCGCCGGGCCGAGGAAGACCTCGTTGAGGGCGACCAGGCGCTGGGTGTCGTCGGCGACCGCCTCCACCATCGCCAGCTCGTCCGCCGCCGTGCCCGGCAGCACGGCGGACCGCAGCAGCCGCCCCGCGTCCGCGGGGCGGTGGCGCACGAGCACCCCCGGGTTGCGGCCGGGATCGGTGTCGATCCCGGCCACCGGCTGACCCGACAGGTACTTCGCCGTGTTGGCGACGAGCCCGTCCTGACCCACGACGACCACGACGTCCTCCGGCCCGAAGAGGAAACGGTCGAGATCCGCCCGCTCGACGCGTGCCCTGCGCCAGGTGAGCGGCACGGCGGCCGCCACGTCCGCGACCGCCTGCGCCGCCCGGTGGTGGCGCTCGGCCACCTCGGCGATGCCGCGGCCCCGGGACGCGAGGAAGAACTCCGCCTGGCCGCGGGTGCCGTGGCGGGCGAGCAGTTCCTCGTACTCGGTGGTCCGGTGCACCAGCACGGCGCGCGGGGCGAGACTCACGGCCGCGCCCCCGGCCCGTCCCCGGTGCCCGCCCCGTCCCCGGCGCCCGCGGCAGGGCCGGTGCCGGTGCCCGTCGCGCCGAGCTTCGCCAGCAGTCCGGTCAGCACGTCGGGCGACAGGGTGACGCTGTCGATGCGCGGCAGGTTCTCGGCGAGCCGGGTCACCGCCAGGGCGTGCAGGGTCGCCGGGTCGGCGTCGGAGTGGACCCGCAGCCAGGCGGCCTGCGCCTCGGCCCGCGCCGCGCCGACGCGCTCGGCGGCCTCGGCCTCCGCGCGTGCCAGGCGCACCGTCCGCGACGCCTCGGCGTCGGCCCGTACGGCGTCGGCGGCCGCGCTCTCCTCGGCCCGGCGGCGTGCGTTGATGCCGCTCTGCTCGACCAACTGCTCCTCGCGGCGGGCGAGTTCGATCTTGCTGGCCAGCTCGTTCTCGGCGATGGCGCGTTCGCGCTCGACCGCCACCGCGCGGCGCTCGTAGGTGGCGCGGTCGGCCTCCTGCTGGATCTGCTCCCTGGCCGGGGTGCGCAGCGCGCGTTCGACCTCGGGCTCGGGGCGGATCGCCACCACGCGCACCGCGACCACCTCGATGCCGGTGGCGGGCAGGCGGGGCTCGGCGGCGAGCCCGTCACCGACCCGTTCGCGCACCGTGGCGACACCGTCCGCCAGCGCCGACGCGAGCGTCGTGCGGGCGAGGACGTCGAGGGCGTGCTGCTGGGCGGACTCGGTGAGCAGGGTGGCGATCTGCTCCAGCGGTGCACCGCGCCAGGCGCCCGTGTCCGGGTCGATGGAGAAGTCCAGACGGGCGGCCGCCGTCGCCGGATCGTGGATCCGGTACGTCACGGTCGCCTGGACGCCGACGTCCTGGAAGTCCGAGGTGCGCGCGTGGAAGGAGACGGCCAGTTCCCGGTCGTCCACGGGTACTTCGGACAGGGCGGCGGTCAGTGCGCGGAACCAGAAGCTCAGCCCCGGCCCGTCGTGGACGAGCCGGCCGCGCCGGTGGCACCGCACATGGGCGGTGGGTGCGGCCCGCAGGTGGCGCCAGCCCAGGCGCGCGGTGATGTCTGCCATGAGAACCTCCCCTTTTCGTCGTGATGACGATATTCGGTCGAACGTCTTGTCGTCAAGGAGACGAAAAACCGGGCCCCTGGGCCGGCGCCCCGCATCGGCGCCGGGACGGCCCGTAGGCTGAGCACCGATGTTCACCGCACAGGGACCCACCCTCACCGAGCTCGCCGTCCAGGCCCTCTCCTCGACGCGGCGGGGCTACGACCTGCTGGCGCCCAGGTTCGACCGGACCCCCTTCCGCACGCCGGACGCGATCCTCGACCCGGTGCGCGAGACGCTGGCGGCCATCGGCCCGTTCGGTACGGGGCTGGACATCTGCTGCGGCACCGGCGCGGGCGTCGGCGTGCTCCGGCAGGTGTGCACCGAGCGCGTCACCGGCGTCGACTTCAGCGCCGGAATGCTCGGCGTCGCGGCCCGCACGGCAGCGTCCGTGCCCGGTCCGCCGGTCGACTGGGTGCAGGCCGACGCGCGCGCCCTGCCCTTCGACGGCGCCTTCGACCTCGCCGTCAGCTTCGGTGCGTTCGGGCACTTTCTCCCCGAGGAGCGGCCGCTGCTCTTCGCCCGGGCCCATGCCGCCCTGCGTCCCGGCGGACGCTTCGCCTTCCCGGTCCTGGCGCCGCCCGGACCGGCCTCCTGGCTGTACTGGGCCCTGCTCGGGTTCGACGCCACCATGCGGGTGCGCAACGCCCTGTGGCGGCCGCGGTTCATCATGTACTACCGGACGTTCCCGCTCTCCGGCGTGCTCACCGACCTCCACCACGCCGGCTTCTCGGTGGAGTTGACCCCGCTGACCGCCCTCGGCCGG
>NZ_RDBP01000030.1:0-65760 GCF_008042045.1 Streptomyces sp. T39 | reverse complement strand
ATGGTCTCCACCCGTACCGGCTCGTTCCTCCCGGGTGCGATCACACCGTTCACCTGCTGCGGCATCGCAGAACCTGCCCTTCTCACACGTGATGTGGCTCCACACTATGGCCTGTTCAGCGCTCGTGCCGCGCTGTCCCGGCAGGCCGGAGCCCCGCGGACCCTTGCGACCCGCGGGGCTCCGGCCTGCCGGGACAGCGCGGCACGAGCGCTGAACAGGCCATAGTGTGGAGCCACATCACGTGTGAGAAGGGCAGGTTCTGCGATGCCGCAGCAGGTGAACGGTGTGATCGCACCCGGGAGGAACGAGCCGGTACGGGTGGAGACCATCACCATCCCCGACCCCGGGCCGGGGGAGGCGGTGGTGGCCGTCCAGGCGTGCGGTGTCTGCCACACCGATCTGCACTACAAGCAGGGCGGGATCAACGACGAGTTCCCCTTCCTCCTCGGGCACGAGGCCGCCGGAGTCGTGGAGTCCGTCGGCGAGGGCGTCACCGAGGTCGCCCCCGGCGACTTCGTGATCCTCAACTGGCGCGCCGTCTGCGGCCGCTGCCGTGCCTGTCGCCGCGGGCGCCCCTGGTACTGCTTCGACACCCACAACGCCGAGCAGAGGATGACCCTCGCCGACGGCACGGAGCTGTCGCCCGCCCTCGGCATCGGGGCGTTCGCCGAGAAGACCCTCGTCGCCGCCGGCCAGTGCACCAAGGTCGACCCGGCCGTCTCCCCGGCCGTCGCCGGACTGCTCGGCTGCGGCGTCATGGCCGGCATCGGGGCCGCCGTCAACACCGGCCAGGTCGGCCGGGGCGACACCGTCGCCGTCATCGGCTGCGGCGGAGTCGGCGACGCGGCCGTCGTGGGCGCCCGCCTCGCGGGGGCCGCGAAGATCATCGCCGTCGACATCGACGACCGCAAGCTGGAGACCGCCCGCGCGATGGGCGCCACCCACACCGTCAACTCCCGCTCCACCGACGCCGTCGAGGCCGTGCGCGAGCTCACCGACGGCTTCGGCGCCGACGTCGTCATCGAGGCCGTCGGCCGCCCCGAGACCTACGCCCAGGCCTTCTACGCCCGCGACCTCGCCGGCACCGTCGTCCTGGTCGGCGTCCCCACGCCCGACATGAAGCTCGAACTCCCGCTGCTCGACGTCTTCGGGCGCGGCGGCTCCCTCAAGTCCTCCTGGTACGGCGACTGCCTGCCCTCCCGTGACTTCCCCATGCTGATCGACCTCCACCAGCAGGGCCGCATCGACCTCGGCGCCTTCGTCACCGAGACCATCGGCCTCGGCGACGTCGAGAAGGCGTTCGCGCGGATGCACGAGGGCGACGTGCTGCGTTCGGTGGTGGTCCTGTGACCGTCCGCGTCGACCACCTGGTCACCTCCGGCACCTTCTCCCTCGACGGCGGCACCTGGGACGTCGACAACAACGTCTGGATCGTCGGCGACGACACCGAGGCGATCGTCGTCGACGCCGCCCACGACGCCGACGCGATCCTCGCCGCCCTCGGCGGCCGCACCCTGCGCGCCATCGTCTGCACCCATGCGCACAACGACCACATCGACGCCGCCCCGGCCCTCGCCGCCGCGCGTCGAGAAGGCGTTCGCGCGGATGCACGAGGGCGACGTGCTGCGTTCGGTGGTGGTCCTGTGACCGTCCGCGTCGACCACCTGGTCACCTCCGGCACCTTCTCCCTCGACGGCGGCACCTGGGACGTCGACAACAACGTCTGGATCGTCGGCGACGACACCGAGGCGATCGTCGTCGACGCCGCCCACGACGCCGACGCGATCCTCGCCGCCCTCGGCGGCCGCACCCTGCGCGCCATCGTCTGCACCCATGCGCACAACGACCACATCGACGCCGCCCCGGCCCTCGCCGCCGCGACCGGCGCACCCGTCCTGCTCCATCCCGAGGACCTGCCCCTGTGGCAGCAGACCCACCCCGACCGGGCTCCCGACGGCGAACTCGCCGACGGGCAGACGATCACCGTCGCCGGCACCGGACTGACCGTGCTGCACACCCCCGGCCACGCACCCGGAGCCGTCTGCCTGCACGCCCCGGAGCTCGGCACCGTCTTCACCGGCGACACCCTCTTCCAGGGCGGACCCGGCGCGACCGGACGGTCCTTCTCGCACTTCCCGACGATCGTCGACTCGATCCGCGACCGGCTGCTCACCCTGCCGCCCGAGACCGTCGTGCGCACCGGCCACGGGGACTCCACCACCGTCGGCGACGAGGCGCCGCACCTTCAGGAGTGGCTCGACCGCGGCCACTGACCGGGACCGTGTCCGGCACGCCCGCCCGGCGCGCCGTGGCGGAGGGGGTCCAGTTCGCGCCGGCTGGTGAAGCGGCGCTCCTCCCCGGTGACGGGGTCGGTGAACTCGAGCGTCCGCGCGAGCAGTCGCAGCGGACACCCGAAGTCCTCCGGCCCCTCGTCCCGCACCACCGGGTACAGCGGGTCGCCCAGGATCGGCAGTCCCAGCGCGTTCATGTGCACCCGCAGCTGATGGGTCCGGCCGGTACGCGGCAGCAGCCGGTACCGGCCGATCCCCTCCCGCACCTCGGTCAGCTCCACACGGCTCTCGCTGTTGGGCTCGCCCGGCTCCTCGTAGGCGGCGAGCACGCCCCGCTCCTTGACGATCCGGCTGCGCACGGTGCGCGGCAGCGCCACGTCCGGATCGTGCACGGCCAGCGCCTCGTACTCCTTGCGCACCGCACGGTCGCGGAACATCGTCTGGTAGGCCCCCCGGTCACCGGGCCGCACCACGAACAGCACCAGGCCGGCCGTGAGCCGGTCCAGCCGGTGCGCCGGCTGGAGGAGCGGCAGCCCGAGGTCCCTGCGCAGCCGCGCCAGCGCGGTGTCGGTGACATGGCTGCCCCGGGGCATCGTCGCGAGGAAGTGCGGCTTGTCCGCGACGACGAGACGCTCGTCGCGGAAGACGATGCCGATGTCGAACGGAACGGGCTCCTCCGGCGGGAAGTCGCGGTGGAACCACAGCGTCCGTCCCGCCGTGTACGGCTCCGCGCCGCCGACCGGCCCGTCCCGGTCGACGAAGCGCCCCTGCGCGAGCATCGCGTCCACCCGGTCCGTCCCGATCGCACCGCCGTAGCGCGCCACCAGATGGTCGCGGACGGTCGGCCAGGCACCCGCGGGGTCCTCGGGCAGCCGCACCCGCGCCGGGTCGATGCCGTCCCGCTGGGGGAGGGGCGCGGGGGTGGTGTGTCGTCGCCTCACCGACGGGACTCTACGTCCCCGGGACGGCGAGGACCGCGCCCTCCGCCCCACAGCGGGCGGAGGGCGCGGCCTGGTGTGCGGGCGCCGGATCAGTCGACGTAGGTGATGTCCGACTCGCGGTAGAGGCAGTTGGTGCTGTCGGGCCCACTGCCGATCTTGCTGGGCTCACCGCTGGTGGTGCCCTTGTACTTCGTGCAGATCTCGATGTCCCGGCCGGGGTCGTCGTACACCGTGACAGCGCTCAGGCGCGCGGTGTCGCCGTAGTTGGTGTTGATGCCGACGAGCGAGTCGGCCGGTGCCGTCAGCCACACGTTCTGCACCTGGATGTGGCGTGCGTACTGCGTGGAGCAGTTGCCGCAGGAGCGGACCAGCTTGCCGATGTCGTCGGCCTGGAAGTTCTTGACCACCAGGGTGCCGGCGCCGTTGTGCTGGAACACCTTGTCGGAGGCGAGCTTCGCGCCGCCGCCGTCGACGGTGCGCACCAGCGAGGCGGAGCTGCCGCGGAAGGTGGCCGCGTCCTCGCCCACGTCCTCCCACCAGACGTTCTTGAGCGTGCAGGCGCCCTTGCAGTGGACGCCGTCCGCGGCGGGCGAGCCGAGGATCACGTTCTGCAGGGTGGCGCCGTCGGCCAGCTCGAACAGGGCGGGCAGGTCCTCGCTCTGGCCGTCGTCGCCCAGGGCGCCGCTGCCGTAGTAGCGCTTCATCCCGCCGTCCAGGGTGCCGGAGACGGAGATGGTGGCGGTCACGGCCTGCTGGCCGTTGGCGGAGGGCCACGCGGGCCGGTCACCCGGCGGGGTGGTGGGCGGCCCGCGTGGCCCTCCGCCAAAACTCGCCGGCCCCGCCCCTCCTGCGCTCAGTGCGGAACGACGAGTACCGCCGTGAGGCGCTCGTCGCCGACGGAGCGGCCGACGTGCAGCAGGTAGCGGCCCGGTTCGGTCCGCCAGGCGTGGTCGGCGGGTGACCAGTGGCGCAGGGCGCGCGCGGGGACGCGGACCTCGGCGACGGCCGTGGCGCCCGGTTCCGCGTGGACCGCGGCGTGGCCGGCGAGCCAGCGCGCGGGGCGCTCCACGCCGGACTCGGGGGCCGACAGGTACACCTGCACCACCTCCCGCCCGGGGCGGGTGCCCGTGTTGCGCAGGCGGACGCGCACGGTGAACGGTTCGCCGTGCCCCGGCCCTGCGGGGACGTCCACCGCGTCGTACTCCCAGCTGGTGTAGCCGAGTCCGTGGCCGAACCAGTACGCGGGCTCGCGGCCCTCGCGCAGCCAGGCCCGGTAGCCGATGTGCAGGCCCTCGTCGTACTCCAGCCGGCCGCCGGCCGGCAGGGTGCGGGTGACGGGCGCGTCGGCGAGCTCGGCGGCCCAGGTGGTGGGCAGCCTGCCGCCCGGCTCGGCGATCCCGAACAGCACGTCGGCGAGGCCGGATCCGCCCTCCTGCCCCGGGAACCAGGTCAGCAGCACGGCTCCCGCCTCGTCGCGCCACGGCATCGCGACGGGGCCCCCGCTGTTGACGACGACCACCGTCCGGGGGTTGGCCCCGGCGACCGCGCGGACCAGGTCGTCCTGGGCCCCGTCGAGCGCCAGTCCCTCGCGGTCGCGTCCCTCGGACTCGCTGTGCTCGGTGGTGCCGACGACCACGATCGCCACGTCGGCCGCGTCCGCGGCCCGCCGGGCGTCGGCGACGGCGCGCTCGGCGTCCGGCTCCGGGGGCGCGGCGGTGACGACGGTCGCCCGGCCGCAGCCGGGCACGAGCTCGCGCCGGGCGACCACATGGACGGCCCGCCTGTCCTTCAGACGGAGCCGGCCCGTCACCGCCGGCGGGTCGACGTGCACGACGGCCGGGTCGTCGGTGGTGCGGGGGAAGTCGCCGTCGACGAGCGCAACGCCGTCGACCGCAAGGCTCATCCTGCCGAAACCGGCGACGCCGAAGGTCCACTCGCCGGTCGTCGTGGGCCGCAGGAGGGCGCTGATCTCCACCGTCCGCGCGCCGGGTACCAGATCCGGCTCCAGCTGGCGTCCGGTGAGCCGGTGCTCGGCGTACAGCTCCGCCCCGGAGGCGTCCAGCACGCGCAGCAGTACGCCGGGGACGCCCGAGCGCGGATCCCGGCACAGCGCCGTGTCCAGCGGTTCCGGCGGGGCACCCGCGGACGGGCCGGGTACGTGCAGCACCCGCGCCCGGCCGCGCAGCCGGGCGCGAATGCCGTCCAGCGGGGTGACGACGGCGGACGGGAACACCCCGGCGCTGCCGCCGCCCTGGGCACGCGGTCGGGCCGCGTGCGCGCCGATGACGGCGACGGTGCGCAGCCGCGTGGCGTCGAGGGGGAGCACACCGTCGTTGCGGAGCAGCACGGATCCGGCGGCGACGGTTCGCCGCAGCAGGGTCCGCACGGCGGCCGGCACGACGGTGACCGGCCGGGGCCGCGGTCCGGGCGCCCGATCGCCGAGTGCGCCGGTCGCCATGGCGAGGGCGAGCAGCCTGCGGACCTTGTCGTCGACGGCCTCCACGGGCACCTCGCCCGCCTCGACCGCCCGCGCGAGCCCGGTGGCCCAGGGGCTCTCGGGGCCCGGCATGGCGAGGTCGAGACCCGATGCGCCGGACCGCCCGGCGTCTCGTACGGCGCCCCAGTCGGACACCACGACGCCCTCGAATCCCCACTCGTCCTTCAGCGGCCGGGTTAGCAGCGCGCTGGCGGTCATGGTGGCGCCGTCGACGGCGTTGTAGCCGGCCATCACCAGGCGGACGCCGGCATCCACGGCGGCTTCGAAGGGGGCGAGGTAGAGCTCGCGCAGCGCGCGTTCGGACATGCGGACGTCGACCGTGAGGCGGTCCGTCTCGGAGTCGTTGGCGACGTAGTGCTTGGCGGTGGCGGCCACGCCGCCGGCCTGGATGCCGCGGATCAGGGCCGCCCCGGTGCGGCCGGTCAGCTCGGGGTCCTCCGAGAAGCACTCGAAGTGACGTCCGCCGAGCGGTGTGCGGTGCAGGTTGAGCGTGGGCGCGAGGACGACGTGCACGCCCTTGCGGCGGGCCTCGCCGGCGAGGAGTCCGCCGATCCGCTCGACCAGCGCGTCGTCCCAGAGCGCGGCGAGCGCGGAGGCGGACGGCAGCAGCAGAGACGTGCTCCGCTCGTCCCACGACTCGCCGCGCACCCCGGCCGGGCCGTCGGACATCACCATCTCGCGCAGCCCGATGGCGGGCTCGGCGGCGGTGCGCCAGGTCGTGGCGCCGGTGAGCAGGCGCACCTTCTCCGCCAGTCCCAGCTTGCCGACCAGCCGTTCGATCTCTTCCCCGGTCATCCCACACCCCTCCCCAGAGCGCTCGGAGAGCGCTCTCCCAGCATTCCGTCCAGGGGGGTGGCTGTCAACGAGCGGGGTCGCCCCCGGGGCGGGCGGTCCACCCCGGGGGCGGAGGCGTCAGCGGCGCGCGCGGGCCTCCGCGCGGGTGGCACCGATGCCGGCGGCGACGACCAGGAGGGTGCCGGCGATCTGGAGCGGCAGCGGGGTCTGCGCGATGAGGATCATGGCGGCGACCAGGCTGACGGCGGGTTCGAGCCCGGCCAGCGTCCCGTAGGTGGTCTTGCCGATGCGCTGGAGCGCCTGCATCTCCAGCAGGAAGGGCAGCAGGGGCATGAGTACGGCGATGCCGAGCGCGGCGAACGCCGTCCCCCACGTCAGGCCGCCCACGGCGGCCGGCGCCCCGAACGGTGCGGCGACCACGGCGGCCACCGCCAGTGACACGGCCAGGGCGTGCGGCGCGGGCAGCCTGCTGCCGACATGGGCCGTGCCGATGACGTACAGCGCCCAGCAGGCCGCCGAGCCGAGGCCGAACATCACGCCGGGCAGGCTCGTCGCGCCCGTCCAGGGCGACGTCAGCAGCACGACGCCCGCGGCGGCGAGCGCCAGCCACGCCAGTTCCCTGGGGCGGCGCGAGGCGACGACCGCGACGGTGAGCGGGCCGAGGAACTCCAGCGCGGTGGCCGTGCCCAGGGGCAGCCGGGCGGCGGCCTCGGAGAAGAGCAGCATCATGCCCGCGCTGACGGCGCCGAGCAGCACCGTGGCGACCAGGTCGCGCCGGCCGGTCGCGCGCAGGGTCCGCCACAGGGACGGCCCCGTGAAGGCGACGAGCAGGAGCGCGGCGAAGGTCAGGCGCAGCCAGGTGGTGCCCGCCGGGCCGAGGGTGGTGAAGAGCTCCGTGGCGAGCGCGCTGCCGGTGTGCAGCAGGCACATGGCGACGAGCACCAGTACCGCGCCGGGCACCTGCCGGCGGCCGCCCGGCAGGGCGGAGGGGCCCGCGGCGTCGGCGGCGGACAGGGCGGCAGGCGCGGCGGGTGTGGCGTCGGGGGCGGCAGGCGAGGTGGTCACCGGGGTATTGGATCGTCCGGCGTCCGTTTCTGTCCACGGGCCGAAAGTGGATGGATCAGCCACTGATGGTGGACGATGGCCCCATGGACGCGGACGACATGCACCGGCTCCCCGATCTCACGCAACGGCTGCCCGACCTCGGCCGTCTGCGACTGCTGGTCGAGCTGCGCCGGCTCGGCACGATGGCGGCCGTCGCGGCGGGGACGGGCTACGGGACGTCGGCGGTCTCCAAGCACCTCGCCGTGCTGGAGGAGGAGGTCGGCGTGCAGCTGCTCACGCCGGACGGGCGCAGGGTGCGGCTCACACCGGCCGGCGAGCGCCTGGTGGAGCACGCCGTGGGGATCCTCGCCGCGGTGGAGGAGGCGCAGTCGGAGCTGCGCGGCCGGACCGACCCGGCGGGCCGGGTGCGGCTGGCGAGCTTCTTCACGGCCGTCGAGCCGGTCGTGCTGCCGGCCCTCGCCCGGCTGCGGGAGGAGCACCCGCGGGTGGTGGTGGAGGTGCACGAGCACGAGCCGGAGAGCACCGCCGAGCTGCTCCGCTCGGGAGGCGTCGATCTGGGGGTCGTCTACGACTACAGCCTGGTGCCCAGGGCGGTGCCGCCGGAGCTGAGCGCCCGCGCCTTCGAGGAGCAGCCGCTGTTCCTGGCGGTGCCCGCGGGCCATCCGGACGCGGACCGGCCGGTGACCGTTCCCGAGCTGCACGCGTTCGCGGAGTCGGGCTGGATCACCAATTCGCGCGGCACCGACGACGACGAGCTGGTGCACCGGGTGTGCGCCGTCGCCGGTTTCACCCCGCGCATCGCGCACCGGGTGGACAGCCTGCGCCTGGTCAACAGTCTGACGGGGGCGGGTCTGGGGGTGGCGCTGCTCGCCGAGTCCGGGATCGAGCGCCACCGGCCGGACGTCGCCTTCCGGCCGCTGGATCCGCTGGCGGGCACCCGCCGCACCTTCCTGCTGGCGCGGGCCGGACGGTGGTCGTGGCCGCCGCTGGCCGCCGTCGCGTCGGCGGTGCTGGACGGCCGGGCCGGGGAGCACGCCCGCTGACCTCCCGGGCCGTGCTTGGCGCACGCCCCGGGCGGGACCGGCCGGCCGGTCAGCGGCGGGCGAGCTGGCGCTCGCCGCCCGCGCCGGGCTCGTACGGCAGGCCGTAGTGGACGAAGATCTCCCTCTCGTTCTCCGCGGGCAGCACGTCGTCCGTCCCCATGCTCGGGGCATCCTTCACCACGGACTTCCCGTAGGCGACGCGGAGGTACCCCGGGCCGACGACCGCTCCGGCGAGCGGGACGAACACCAGGCGGCGCCGGGTCGGCAGGCCCATCGCCACCGTGACGACCGCCGGCTCGTCGCTCCGGGTGTTCACGTAGACGGCCTCGAGCGTGCCGATCTTCTTGTCCTCGTCGTCGAGCACGTCCTGGTTGCGCCACTCTCGGATGTCAGCGCTCTGGATCACTGTGCCTCTCCTCGCCGTCGACGCGCCGGGCGACGTGAGCGTGCGTCCGGCCACGGTGGAAACGACCGCACAACGGACATTCCCCTACCATCGTGCCCGGTGAGGGCTGGGTGCCGCCCGCTGTGGCACCCGGGCGCGGGGCGCGGTGCTCCGATGGATCTTCACAACTGTGCGACGGCTTCGCCCCCATCGAAAGTCCCGCCGGGGGCACGATGGACCCATCGGCCCGGCCGCCGGGTGATCCCCTTCCGGCCGGGCTCCGCCGGTGCCCACAGGAAGAGGACGACCGCACGTGACCCCCCACAGCAGCCCTTTCGGATCCGCCGGCGAGCGCATGCTGCAGAACCATCTCGGCAACACGGAACGGGCCGACGCCTTCTACGGGCGACAGGTGCAGCCCCAGCTCACACCGCGGATGCGCCGTTTCATACAGCAGCAGTCCATGGTCTTCCTCTCGACCGCGGACGCCCGGGGCGAATGCGACTCCACCTTCCGGGCGGGCCCGCCCGGATTCGTGGTCGACCTGGACCGGCACACCCTGACCTACCCCGAGTACCGGGGCAACGGCGTGATGGCGAGCGCCGGCAACATCGCCGAGAACCCCCACCTCGGCATGCTCTTCATGGACTTCACCCACCACCACATCGGACTGCACGTCAACGGCACCGCCCGGCTGCGCACCGACGAGGAGCAGCGGCGCGCCCACCCGCAGCTGCGCACCGACACCGCGCCCGGCCGGCGGCCCGAGCTGTGGGTGCACATCACGGTCGAGGAGGCGTACGTGCACTGCTCGAAGCACATCCCGCACCTCGAACCCGCCCCGCGTCCGCGGCTCTCGCCCGACGAACGCCCCAAGGACGCCGAGTACTTCGTCGCCCCGCGTCCCGCCGCGGCGCCCGCGGGCGCGCCCGGGCTCCACGACGAGGAGACCCACGACCGGTGCCTGCCGGGCGTCCCCGTGCCCGCCGCGGTCAGAAGCCGACAGGGTCCCGGATGAGGGGACAGGTCATGCAGTGCCCGCCTCCCCTGCCGCGGCCCAGTTCGGCGCCGACGATGGTGACGACCTCGACGCCGGCCTTGCGCAGCAGGGTGTTGGTCTGGGTGTTGCGGTCGTAGGTGAACACCACACCGGGCTCCAGCGCCACGGCGTTGTTCCCGCTGTCCCACTGCTGCCGTTCGGAGGCGTAGACGTCGCCGCCGGTCTCGATGACCCGCAGGCCGGGCAGTCCCAGCGCGCCGGCGACCACGTCGGTGAAGGGACGGGAGCCCTCGTCGGTGATGTCGACCGGGACGCGGCCGCCGCCGGGCCGGAGCGAGAAGGTGTGGACGCCGTCCATGATGCGCGGGTACAGGGTGACGATGTCGCGGTCCGCGAACGTGAACACGGTGTCGAGATGCATCGCCGACCGCAGCTTGGGCATCCCGGCGACGACGACGTGCTCGGCGGCGCCCTGTTCGAACAGGGCGGCCGCGACCTGGGTGATGGCCTGGCGGGAGGTGCGTTCGCTCATCCCCATGAGGACCACACCGCCGCCGACGGGCATGATGTCGCCGCCCTCGAAGGTGGCCTGCCCCCAGTTCCGTTCGGGGTCGCCCCACCACACGGTGGAGTCCTTGAAGTCGGGGTGGAAGCGGTAGACGGCCTTCATCAGCAGGGTCTCGTCGTGGCGGGCGGGCCAGTAGAGGGGGTTGAGGGTGACGCCGCCGTAGAGCCAGCAGGTGGTGTCGCGGGTGTAGAGGGTGTTGGGCAGCGGCGGCATCAGGTACTCGCGGACGCCGGTGGACTCACGGGCCAGGGCGACGTAGCCGGGCCGGAAGTCGTCGGGGAGGTCGGAGGTGGCGAGCCCGCCGATGAGGAACTCCGCCAGCCGGCGCGGTTCCAGGGTCTCCAGGAACGCCCGGGTGGGGTCGACCAGTCCGAGGCCGACCTCGTCGGGCACGATCTTCCGGTCGAGCAGCCAGTCCTTCGCCCCGGGCAGCGCCATCGTCGCCGCCAGCAGATCGTGCAGTTCGACGACCTCCACCCCGCGCGCGACGAGCTTGTTCACGAAGTCGGCGTGGTCGCGCTGCGCGTTGTCCACCCACATGACGTCGTCGAACAGCAGATCGTCCGCGTTGGTCGGGGTGAGACGCCGGTGCGCGAGCCCGGGGGCGCAGACGAGCACCTTGTGCAGTCTGCCGACCTCCGAATGCACCCCGTGCACCCGCCCGGCGGCCGTGTTCGTTGCACTCGCCATCGCGAGGACCTTCCTTCCCTACGAGGGCCGGACAGGACCGCGCAGCCCGCCCTGCACATCTCTGCGGATTCTGCCACCCGATGTCCCGGATGCCCGATCAGCGCGCCGTCGGGCGGCCCCTCCGTCCCGGACATGCACGGTGGGCGGGGGCCTGCCAGCATGAACAGGGGTTCGACACCGGGCGGGCGCCGCCGTATCCGGTCCCGCGGATACGCGTCCCCGTCCGGGCACGCACGCTCGAGCATGGGAGCCGCGCATGAAAGCACTCCAGTACCGGACGATCGGCAGCCGTCCCGAGGTGGTGGACGTCCCGAAGCCCACGGCGGGGCCGGGGCAGGTCCTGCTGAAGGTCACCGCGGCCGGCGTTTGCCACTCCGACGAGTTCGTCATGAACGTCCCCGAGGAGCAGTGGGCCTTCGGGGAGTTGCCCCTGACCCTGGGGCACGAGGGCGCGGGGATCGTCGCCGGGACCGGGGCGGGCGTCACCCATGTCTCGGTCGGCGACGACGTCGCCGTCTACGGGCCATGGGGGTGCGGCCGGTGCCTCAACTGCTCGGCGGGCAAGGAGAACTACTGCACCCGGGCAGCAGCCGAGGGCATCCTGCCGCCGGGGCTGGGCGCTCCGGGGGCGATGGCCGAGTACATGCTGATCGACGACGCCCGGCATCTCGTCCCCCTGCACGGCCTGGACCCGGTGAAGAACGTCTCGCTGACGGACGCGGGGCTGACGCCCTACCACGCCGTCAAGAAGTCCCTGCCGAAACTCGGTGCGGGGACCACCGCCGTGGTGATCGGCACCGGCGGCCTCGGCCATGTCGCGATCCAGCTGCTGCGCGTCCTGTCCGCGGCGGTGGTCGTCGCGCTCGACGTCAACGAGGAGAAGCTGGAGCTCGCGCGGCAGGTCGGCGCCCACCACGCCCTGCTCAGCGACGGCGAGGCCGTCGCCGGCATCCGCGAGCTCACGGACGGGCTCGGCGCCGAGGCGGTCTTCGACTTCGTCGGCCGGCCGGAGACGGTGACCACCGCCGGGGCGGCCGCCGCCGTCGAGGGCGACGTGTCCATCGTGGGCATCGGCGGTGGGATGCTGCCGGTGGGCTTCGGCACGATCGCCTACGACGTGGACGTGCGCGCGCCGTACTGGGGCTCGCGCAGCGAGCTGATCGAGGTGTTCGAGCTGGCCCGGCGCGGTCAGGTGTCCGTGGAGGTCGAGACGTACGGCCTCGACGACGCCCCCAGGGCGTACGAACGGCTGGCCGCGGGCACGGTGCGCGGCCGGGCGGTGATCGTGCCGTAGGCATGACGCCGCACCGGAGCGCCGAGGAGCGGGCGCGGGCGGGCAGGGCCGCGCGCAAGCGGCTGTCCCGTTCCGCGCACGGCGCCTGGATCCCGTCGGCGGACCGCCCCGACCCGGTCGGGGTCCTCACCCGCCACGACGCGGGGCGGGTGCAGGAGCTGCTGCCGCTGCGCTACGCGCGGATGGCGGCGTCGCCCGCGGCCTTCCTGCGGGGTGCGGCGGCCGTGACGGCCGCGGACCTCGCCGCGCTGCCGCACAGCGGTCTCATGGTGCAGCTGTGCGGCGACGCCCATCTGCAGAACTTCGGGCTGCACACGACGCCGGAGCGGCCGCCGGTGTTCGACGTCGAGGACTTCGACGACACCCTGCGCGGCCCGTTCGAGTGGGACGTCAAGCGGCTGGCGGCGAGTGTCGCGGTCGCCGCCCTGGACAACGGACACGGCCACGAGGCCGCCCGGCGGGGCGTGCGGGCCTCGGTCCTCGCGTACCGGCGCACGGTGCGCCGGCTGGCCGGACTCGGCGAACTCGCGGCCTGGTGCACGCAGGTGGACACCGGCGGCATGCCGCCGGTGCCGCCCGCCCGCGCGGACGCCGCCGGGCGGGGCACGGAGCTCCCCGCGCTGGGCCGCCTGACAGGGGTGGTGGACGGGCGGCGGAGCTTCGTCCCGGTGCCGCCGCTGCTGGTGCCGGCCGGGGACGCGGACCGCTCGGTGCTGCTCAAGGTCTTCGCCGACCACCGTTCCACGCTCGGCGGGGAGCGGCGGCGCCTCCTCGACCGCTTCCACGCGGTCGGCGCGGCGCGCACGGCGACGGGAGTCGCCGGCGTCGGCGTCCGGTGCTTCGTCCTGCTGCTGGAGGGCAGGGACGCCGACGACACCCTGTTCCTGCAGTTCAAGGAGGCCCGGGCAGCGATGCTGGAGGCCCATCTGGGGCCGGGGACGCACCCGCACGCGGGCCGGCGGGTGGTGGCGGGCAGACGGCTGCTCCAGGCGCAGGACGACCTCCTCACGGGGTGGGTCACCGGCCCGCTGGGACGGCACTTCTCGTGGTCCCGGCTGCGCGACGTCCGGGGGCCGGCGGACGTGCCCGGCATGTCCCCCGCGGCGCTGCGGCGCCACGCGGCGCTCTGCGGCGCGGCGCTGGGGCGGGCGCACGCCCGGGGCGGGGACCGGATCGCGCTGGCGGCCTATCTGGGCGGCGGGGACGTCTTCGACCGGGCGGTCTGCGACTTCGCGCTGCGGTACGCGGACCGCACGGCGGCCGACCATGCCGCTCTCCGCGCCGCCCTGGCGGCGGGCAGACTTCCGGCCGCCGCGGATCCCGGCGGGGCGGGGCCACCGGTGCCGGACCTGCTCACCCGTCGCTGAAGCTGGCCAGGGCCACGCCGTACGGCCTGATCTCGTAGACGGGACGCCGGACCCCGCGGGCGTTCCGGCGGGGTGCCTCCGCCCCGGCCGGGTGCCGCGCGGAAGGGCCGCCGCTCCGGCCGGGCACGCTGCGGCCGTCCTCGCGCCACGAGCGCACCAGCGCGTCGTGGATCGGTGCGCCGCACAGCGTCACCGGTGGCTGCGACTCCCCCTGCCGCTGCGGCGGATGCGCGGGATCGGGGGGTTCCGGTCGCGGTGAGGGGCGGGGCGGTCCGGGCGGCCCCTGCGGGGGCGGTGTCGGGTGCATGCCTCTCCAACGGGCGAGACGCGCGCGGGGCGCACCGACCGCCTGTACAGACCCGCAAAGTATCCATCGGATAACGAATCAATGTTTCCCGGGGCATAGTCCACAAGATTCAGACATTTTGTTCCGCAGCACGACGCCGGCGGCGGCTCCGGAGCATCCACGGACACGTCCAACAGCCGCCGCGACGCCCGGGGTTCACTCCTCGGGCGCGATGCGTTCGCGACAGCACAGGTCAGATGTCCGGCCCCCGCCGGACACAGCGAAGGGGGCCGCCGGATGCGACCCGGCGACCCCTGATCGACCACCCCGCAACCAGAAATGGGGAAGGCCTTGAATCAACAGGTTATCCGAAGAACCCCCCGGTCAGCGCCCGATATGACGGTCCAGCACGCCCGCGAGGGCGACGAGCAGGCGTTCGCGCTCCTGTACGGCGCCTACCGCCAGGAGGTCCTGGGATTCGTCCGTGCCCGCGTGCACGACGCGCACCTCGCCGAGGACCTCACAAGCGATACGTTTCTGCGCGCGCTGGGCGCCATCGGCCGCTACTCCCCCACCGGCGCGGACATCGGCGCGTGGTTCTGCGCCATCGCCCGCAACCTGGTCATCGACCACTACCGGTCGTCGCGGGTGCGCCGGGAGGTGCTGGTCGCCGACTGCCGGGTGTTCAGCACCACCACGGCAGCCTCCGCCGAGGACAGCGCGCTCGCCGTGCTGCTGCGGGAGCCGGTGCGCGACGCGGTGGCGGCGCTGCCCGCCCAGCACCGCAGGACGATCGTGCTCCAGTACTGGGCGGGCTGGCCCAACGACCGCATCGGCGAGGCCCTGGGCGGGCGCACGCCCGGCGCGGTGAAGGCGCTGCGCCGCCGTGCCCTCAGCCGCCTCGGCACCGTTCTCGGGCCGGACATGTCGCCGGGCTCGGCGCCACGGCCGGACCGGCCCTCATGAGGTGGCGTGGGCGCTCGCGCCCGTCGCCGCAGGAGCCCCCGGCGCGTACGCCGGTGCTTCCCGTGACCGTGCCCGGCCTCGCGGTCGAACCGGGGCGGCAGCTGCCGCCGGCCGACGCGCACCGGGTGCTGCTCCACTGCGCGCTGGAGGCGGCCGGCATCCGGCTCACCGAGTCGGACCGGCAGGCCGTCGCCGACATCGCCGGGCTGGACTTCAGGGTGGTGAACAGCGTGATCGGCTGGCTGGCGGCGGCCCCGCTGCGCGGCTGAGCCCCGCCCCTCCGCGGGGCCGCCCGCGGAGGGGCGGGGCAACCCCGCCCCGAGGGCGGGTCGGGCGTGCCCCAGCTGCCGTCGGGGGATGCCCCCGAGCCGTGGTGTCGTCCCGGTACGCCCCCGTACGCGGACGGCCCTCCGCCTCGCGGACACGCCCACCGGACGCCGCGGGCACGCCCTCCGGGCGGACGGCGCTGCTTCGCCGGACCCCGAGCCGGGCCCCGAGCCGGCCGGCGGGCCCGCGAGGGCCCCGGGTGCGCCGCGGGCCCCACGAGGACCCCGGGTGCGCTCCACCGCCGGCGCCGCCCGGCGGGCCCGGGCTGCAGGCTGTGGGCTCAGGAGCCACACGCCGGCCGGGGAGAGCCGTGCCGGAGGCGAAGGCCGGAGGCGAAGGCGGAGCCGGAGGCGGAGGCCGGAGCGCACCCGAGCCGCACCGCCGCCCGCGAAGGGGCAGGGCCGCACCCGGGGGCGGCCGCCCCCGGCGGCCCGCTCCCCGCGAAGGCGCCTACGGCAGGGGCTCGCCGCGGGCCGTGATCCAGAGCTCGTACCACTCCTCGTGCGTCAGCCGGGCCTCCCCCTGCGCGGCGTCCGCGCAGGCGCGGATCCGCTCGGGGCGGGCGCTGCCGATCACCGGCACGATGCCCGCCGGGTGGCGCTGGAGCCACCACAGCAGCACGGTCTCCGGCGTGGTGCCCTTCGCCTCCGCGAGCGCCGCGACCAGGCGGGCGGTCGCATGCTCCGCGGGCGTCTCCTGCCGGCCGGAGTAGCGGCCCTGGGCGAGGGCGCCCCACGCCTGGAGGCCGACTCCGTGCGCCCCGCAGTACTCGACCGTGCCCGGGGCGATCCCGAGCCCGGCCGCCGCCGGGGTGTTGACCAGGACCCCCGCCTCCAGCCAGTCCCGCCGGTGAAGGCTCATCTCCAACTGGTCGGCGACCAGCGGCACGTCGAGGCGTGTCCGCAGGGCCTCGATCTGCGCCGCGTCCATGTTCGACACCCCGAAGGCGCGCACCAGGCCCTGGCGGTGCAGAGCGGTCAGGGCGGCCGCGATGTCGTCCGGGTCGGCGAGCGGATCGGGGCGGTGCAGCAGCAGGACGTCGAGGACGTCGGTGCGCAGCCGCGTCAGGCTCTCCTCGACCCGGCGCGTGATGCTCGCGCCCCGCAGGTCGTAGATGCC
Source organism: Streptomyces sp. T39 (assembly GCF_008042045.1). Lineage (GTDB taxonomy): Bacteria > Actinomycetota > Actinomycetes > Streptomycetales > Streptomycetaceae > Streptomyces. Next base: position 49,126 of record NZ_RDBP01000030.1, on the reverse strand, counting down.
GGGGCGTTCCCCGTCGGCGAGCCGGATGCCGCACTTGGTCTGCAGGACGATCCCGGACCGCAGGCCGGGAGTGCGTGCCAGGACTTCACCGAAGACCGCCTCGGCCTTGCCGTGCCGGTAGATGTCCGCGTGGTCGAACGCGGTGATCCCGCTCTCCAGCGCCGCGGACACCGCCGCCTCGGCGTGGTCGATGTCCTCGGCGCCGTACGGCCCGGGGTCCCAGCTTCCGCCGAGTCCCATGCAGCCGTAGAGGAGGCCGTTTCCGCGTCCGCCCTGGTGGCCCGTCACGTCGTGCGTTCCGTCCGTCCCGTTGATCGTCACGGCGGTCAGCCTATGCGGGCGTGGGCGCACCCCGGAAACGGTGACGGGGCGTGCGGTGACGGTGGCGCTGCGCTCGTGCGGTGGGGCCGATCCGCGAACGCTCCTACGCTGGAGGAACGAGTGCATACGCGACCTGTGACTTCTGACGGCTGTCGGGCGGTGGCCGCTCAGGGCCCCGTGAGGAGAGCTGTCATGACCGGAGCGATCGACGCGGTCGAGGCCGACCGTGCCCTCAAGAGCAAGCACCGTGCGATGTGGGCCCTCGGCGACTACCCGGTGGTGGCCGCCGAGCTGATCCCCGAACTCGGCCGCAGGCTGGTCGCCGCCTGCTCCGTCGGCGCGGGACAGCGCGTGCTGGACGTGGCCGCCGGATCCGGCAACGCCGCGATTCCGGCCGCCCTCGCGGGCGCGGACGTCGTGGCGAGCGATCTGACCCCCGAACTGCTGGAGGTGGGGCGGCAGTCGGCGGACCGGGCCGGCGCGACGCTGGAATGGCGGGAGGCCGACGCGGAGTCCCTCCCGTTCGGCGACGGCGAGTTCGACACGGTGATGTCGTGCGTGGGCGTGATGTTCGCGCCGCACCACGCGGCCACGGCCGCCGAACTCGTCCGGGTGTGCCGCCCGGAGGGAACCATCGGCCTGATCAACTGGACCCCCGAGGGCTTCATCGGGCAGATGTTCGCGGCGATGAAGCCGTACGCCCCCGCGCCGCCGCCCGGTGCCCAGCCGCCGCCGCTGTGGGGGCAGGAGGAGCATGTGCGCGCGCTCCTCGGCGACGGGGTGACGGATCTCGACATGCGGCGCGAGACGGTCACGGTGGACCGGTTCGCCACGCCCGAGGCGTTCCGTGACTTCTTCACGACGTTCTACGGGCCGACCATCGCCGTCTACCGCAACATCGCCGACGACCGGGAGCGGACCGCGGCACTCGACCGCGAACTGACCGATCTCGCCCGCCGGCACGCCGGCCCCTCGGGCGCCATGGAATGGGAGTACCTGCTGGTCACCGCCCGCCGCAGCGCCTGATCCGCGGCCGGGCGGGGCCACCCCGGCGGCGGTCCGGCACGCCGGGTTAGGGTGCGGGGTGCTTGATTCGCCCCCGCCGGTTCCCGTGCGCGGCCCCGCCGGCGCCGCGCCGCCGGACGGCGCCGCGGCACCCCCCGTCACCGCGCTGCGCGACGCCCTTCTGCTGACCCGCGAGGAGAGCGGCGGCCGGTGGCCGATGCTGCTCTGGGCCCCGGGCCGGGGCATGCGCATGATCTCCAGCGCCCTCCTCGGCGGCGGCACCGGTGAGCGGGAGTGGGTCCTCAACGCACAGGTGCCGCCCGGCTACCGGCGGATGGATCCCGCGGCCCACCTCGCCGCACTGGCACGTGCGGCGGGCGCCACCGGGCCGGGGGTCGGCCTGATGACGGCCGCCGACGTCCGCGCGCGCCGCTGGGCCGCGGACGAGGGTGTGGAGGCCCTGGTGACCGCCGGGATCGGGGTGCGGGGCTGGGCCGCCGTACCCGCGCCGGGCGAACCGGGCCCGCAGCGGGCGGGCACCATCAACATCGTGGTCTCCGTGCCCGTGCCGCTGAGCGACGCCGCCCTCGTCAACGCGGTCGCGACCGCGACCGAGGCCAAGGTGCAGGCCCTGCTGGAGACGGGTGCCGACGCCTCCGGCACCCCGACCGACGCGGTCTGCGTGGCCGCCGTCCGGCCCGTCGACGGGCGGCCGCCGGAGCCGTTCGCCGGGCCCCGGTCCGTCTGGGGCGCCCGGGTGGCGCGCGCCGTGCACCGGGCCGTGACGGATGCCTGCCGCGAGGAGTCGCCCCGCGTGCGACGTCCGGCGGGCGGCCCCGCCGCCGCCTGCGCATCGCGGGAGCGGCACGTCCGCTGAGGGTCTCGGGGCTCACGCGACACCGGTGATTACGCCGATGCCCACCGGTCCGCCGCGCCCTGACAGTGGCACCGCCATCGAACACGGCGGCGCCACTCGCGGGATCCCCGACGGCCCCGGTCCTCCCCGGCCGGTCGGCCGTTCCCCGTGAAGCCGCCACGACCGAGAGGACGACTCCGTCGTGCAGCTCACCCCCACCACCTCCCCCACATCCCCCGGGTCCCGTCACGGACGGCGCCGTCACCGGACGCTCATGGCCGGGCTGCTGGCCACGGCGGCCGCGGCCGCCCTCACCACCGTCGCGGTGCCCGGGGCGCAGGCCGCGGACAACCCCTACGAGCGCGGCCCGGCGCCGACCACGTCGAGCATCGAGGCCACGCGCGGCCCGTACGCGGTCTCGCAGACCAGCGTCTCCTCGCTGAGCGTCACGGGCTTCGGCGGCGGCACCATCTACTACCCGACCAGCACGGCGGACGGCACGTTCGGCGCCGTGGCCATCTCCCCGGGGTTCACCGCCTACCAGTCGTCCATCGCCTGGCTCGGACCGCGCCTCGCCTCGCAGGGCTTCGTCGTCTTCACCATCGACACCAACACCACCCTCGACCAGCCCGACAGCCGCGGCCGTCAGCTGCTCGCCGCCCTCGACTACCTGACCCAGCGCAGCTCGGTGCGGGGGCGCATCGACACGACCCGGCTCGGTGTGATGGGCCACTCCATGGGCGGCGGCGGCACGCTGGAGGCCGCCAAGAGCCGGCCCTCCCTCCAGGCCGCCATCCCGCTGACCGGCTGGAACCTGGACACCAGCTGGCCGGAGATCAGCACCCCGACCCTGGTCATCGGCGCGGACGGCGACACCGTCGCTCCGGTCTCCTCGCACTCGGAGCCGTTCTACCAGTCGCTGCCGAGCTCACTGGACAAGGCGTACCTGGAACTCAACAACGCCACGCACTTCACGCCGAACACGTCGGACACGACGATCGCGAAGTACAGCATCTCCTGGCTCAAGCGGTTCATCGACAACGACACCCGCTACGAGCAGTTCCTCTGCCCCATCCCCCGCCCCAGCCTCACCATCGAGGAATACCGCGGCACCTGCCCGCACTCCTGACGCACCGCACCACCTGACCCACCACCGCCGGGTGGCGGCCGCGCCCCACGCGCCCGCCGCCCGGCACGGGGACCGGCGAATACGCCGATGCCGCCAGGGCCGCGGCACCCCGACAGTGGCCTCCCCGCACACCCGCCGCGACGCCGTGCGCGGCCCCTCCACGCCCTCCGGCACGCAGCCGGGACGTGCCGGGGCCGCCGCGGCGCCTTCCCGAGAGGACGACCCCCGTGCAGGACAAGGACGACACCGCCAGACCCACCGCCTCCCCCGTGCCGGCAGACCGTGCCGGACGGCGCCGTCGCAGCAGGCTCATGGCCGGGCTGCTGGCCACGGCGGCCGCGGCCGCCCTCACCACCGTCGCGGTGCCCGGGGCGCAGGCCGCGGACAACCCCTACGAGCGCGGCCCGGCGCCGTCGACGTCGAGCATCGAGGCCCTGCGCGGCCCGTACTCCGTGTCCCAGACCAGCGTCTCCTCGCTGAGCGTCACGGGCTTCGGCGGCGGCACCATCTACTACCCGACGACGACCTCCGACGGCACGTTCGGCGCCGTGGTCGTCTCGCCCGGGTTCACCGCGTACGAGTCGTCCATCGCCTGGCTCGGACCGCGCCTCGCCTCGCAGGGCTTCGTCGTCTTCACCATCGACACCAACACCACCCTCGACCAGCCCGACAGCCGCGGCCGTCAACTGCTGGCCGCCCTCGACTACCTGACGGACCGCAGCCTGGTCCGCTCCCGGGTGGACTCCTCCCGCCTCGGTGTGATGGGCCACTCCATGGGCGGCGGCGGCACGCTGGAGGCCGCCAAGAGCCGGCCCTCCCTCCAGGCCGCCATCCCGCTGACCCCCTGGAACCTCGACAAGTCATGGCCCGAGGTCAGGACACCCACCCTGGTCATCGGCGCGGACGGCGACTCCGTCGCGCCGGTCTCCTCGCACTCGGAGCCGTTCTACCAGTCGCTGCCGAGCTCACTGGACAAGGCGTACCTGGAACTCAACAACGCCACGCACTTCGCACCCAACACGTCGGACACGACGATCGCGAAGTACAGCATCTCCTGGCTCAAGCGGTTCATCGACAACGACACCCGCTACGAGCAGTTCCTCTGCCCCATCCCCCGCCCCAGCCTCACCATCGAGGAATACCGCGGCACCTGCCCGCACACCTCCTGACCCACCGCGTCACCTGAACCACGGCACCACCTGACCCACCGCACCACCTGACCAACCTGAACCACCGCACACCGCCAGGCGGCGGCCGCGCCCCGCGCGCGCCCGCCGCCTTCGTGCGTCCGGACACCGCCGGCGGCGCCCGGGCCGGCATCCGCCGCGGGGCGTGGAACGCCTGTGCCGGCGCACAGAGTTGCCCCGTCCGGCTTGGGAGTCCGGCCAGCACCCGGACGGCGACCGCGGCCGTCGACGCAGGTCAGCCGGGGTGCTATCGGCCAACGGGCATGCGGAGCAGCAGCTTCCCCGAATGGTTACGCGGACGTAACGTACCGGGCGTGACCGGAAACATGACCGCACAGGATTCCCTGCGGCTGTACGGCCGCACCACCGAACTGGCCGATGTGGCCGCCCTGCTGGAGCGGCTGCGGTCCGGCCCGGGCGGCGCCCTCGTCGTCGCCGGAGACCCCGGGCTCGGGCGCAGTGCCCTGCTGGAGCGCGCGATGCGCGACTTCGGCACCGGAGCGGCGATGCTGGTCCGCGCCGAGCCGGGCGAGCGCCATCTGCCCGCGAGCGGGCTGAGGTCGCTGCTGGCCTCCCACACCCAGGTGCTCGGCCCGCCGCCGCGTTCCCCGGACGGTCCGCCGGAACCCGCCGACCTGCTCGACGCGCTCGGGAACCGGCAGGGCTCCGGGGAGCCGCTGCTGGTGTGCGTCGACGACGCCGACCTGTGGGACGCCGGCTCCCGCGCCGCGCTCGGGTTCGCCGCCCGCCGCGCCGGCCGGCTGCGGGGCGTGGGTCTGCTGCTGACGGTGGCGGGCCGGGAGGTGGACAGTCCCGAGTTCGCCGGGGTGCCCGCTGTGCGGCTGCGTCCGCTGGACGACGGCGCGGCCGGGGAGCTGCTCGACGAGCTGACCGGCGGCGCGTGCCCGGCGGCCGTCCGCGAGGAGCTGCTGCACGAGGCCGCGGGCAACCCCGCGCTGCTGACCGCGCTGGCGGACCGGCTGACGGCGGCCCAGCTGTCGGGGGTCGCGCCGCTCCCCCGGCCGCTCGCCGACGGCGGTGTCCTGATGCGCGTCGCCGGCGGACGGCTCGCGGAACTCCCGCCGGACGCGGGGACGCTGCTGCTGCTGGTGGCCGCCGCCCAGGAGCTCGCTCCCGAGGGCCCCGGCGCGGACGCGGCGCTCGTGCTGCGGGCGGCGCAGGCCGCCGGGGTGCCGGCGGGGGCGCTGGACGCGGCCGAGGCGGCCGGGATCGTCCGGAGTGCCGGCAGCCGGATCCGCTTCGACGACCCGCTGCTGCGCCGCGCGGTCCACGCGGGTGCGCCGGTGTCGCGCCGGCGGGCCGCGCACAGTCTGCTCGCCGCGGCGCTCCACGGAGTGCGGCACCGGCTGCCGCGCCTGCTGCACCGGGCGATGGCCGCCCAGGGGCCCGACCCGCGGCTGGCCGCGGTCCTCGCGGCCGTCGCGTCGTCGCCCGACATCCGGGCGGGTCACGGGGAGCTGGCGGTCGCCCTCTCCCGGGCGGGTGAGCTGTCGGCCGCCGGCAGCGCGCGCACCGCCCGGTTCACGGCGGCGGCCGAGCACGCCCGGCTCGCCGGGCTTCCGCACCGGGCCCGGGAGCTGCTCGCGGCGGCGGGTGAGGGGCCGGCCCACGACGCGGTGCGCGGCTCCGCCGAGCTGGTGCGCGGCACGCTGACGCTCCAGGACGGTCCGGTGGGCGACGCCTACGGCAGTCTGCTCCTCGCCGCGTCGCTGCTGGGCCCCTACGATCCGGAACGCGCGCTCGTGGCGCGGCTCACGGCACTGGCGGCGGCCTGGTCCGCCGGTGACCCGGCGGCCTGCGTCGCGGCGCTCTCCGGGGTCGGCCGGGGGCCGGCCGACGACTACCGCACCGGCATGCTGGCGGCGCTGAGCGCCCGGCTGGACGAGGCGCGGGCTCCGCTGCGGCGGGTGATGGAGCGCGCCGAGGCGGAGAACGACCCGGAGCGCCTGGTCCAGGCCGGCAGCGCGGCGCTGGTGCTGGGGAACATCGCGGGCGCGTGTCACCTGGGCGCGCGGGCGCTCGCGGCGGCGAGGTCGCACGACGTCGCGGCGTTCGTGCCCCGGGCGCTGGAGCAGCTGGCCTACGCGGAACTGCGCGCGGGCCGGCACACGCGGGCGCGGGCCCATGCGGAGGAGGGGCTGCGGGTGGCCCACCGGGCGGGTCAGCGCAACACCGCCGCGCACCACCACTCCGTGCTCGCGTTCGTGGCGGCGGTGGAGGGGGACGCGGCGGCCGTCGCCCGGCACGCGGACGCGGCGCTGGCCGTGGCCGGCCCGCACGGTCTGGCGCAGGCGGCGACGCTCGCCGAGTGGGCGCGCGGGCTGGCCGACCTGGGGCGGGGGCTGGCCGCGGAGGCGGTGGCGCGGCTCGGGCCGCTGGTGCGGCCGGGGCACCGTACCGGGCATTTCGCGCTGCGCTGGCTGGCGCTGCCGTGCTTCGTGGAGGCCGCCGTGCTGGCCGGTGAGCGGGAGGAGACGGCCGCCGCCGTGGAGGAGTTCGCCCTCTGGGCGGCCCAGGGCGCCGATCCCCAGGCGTCCGCGCAGCTGGCCCGCTGCCGGGCGCTGCTGGCACCGGTGGCCACGGCCGAGGAGTACTGGGCGCAGGCGCTGGCCCGGCACGAGCTGGCGGGGGGCGACTTCGAGCGGGGGCGGACGCTGCTGCTGTACGGGAAGTGGCTGCGTCGCCGGCGGCGGCTGCGGGAGGCGAGGGGGCGCCTGCGGGACGCGTTGTGCGCCTTCGAACGCTGCGGGGCGCTGGTGTGGGCCGATCAGACCCGGTCGGAGCTGCGGGCGACCGGCGGCGCGACGGGCGAGAGCGCCGGGCCGCTGGAGCGTCTCACCCCGCAGCAGCTGAGGATCGCGCGCTGCGTCGCCGACGGCGCGACGAACCGGGAGGTCGCTCTGCGGCTGTCGGTGAGCCCCCGCACCGTCGACCACCACCTGCGGAACGTGTTCGCCGCCCTCGGTGTGCGCTCGCGTGTCGAGCTGTCCCGTCTGGTCGACCGTGCCGAAAAGAGTCGGTCACACCCCTAGGGACCGACCGGACGGTATGCGATCCTTCGGGTTCGACGCATTGTCCGGTTCGCGGGATCGCTCCCCCACGCCGGACGGAACCGATTTCGGTGGAGGGCCGCGATGCAGCACGTCGTACGAAGCCGGATCCGGGCGCTGCCCGACATCCCGTCCGCTGTCGCACACGGCACGGCGCGTGTCCGCTCACTCGTCAACGCCGAGGCGCTCGGCGTGCTCCACCGGGCCGCCCGGGTGCTCCTGGACGACCTGCCCGAACTCACCGACCGGCTGGTGGCCGAGCTGCGCGACCAGGAGCCGGCCTACCAGGCGGCGATCGAGTCCGACGCGGCCGAGGTGTGGCAGGAGGTGCACCGGTCGCTGCGGCACAGCGTGAACTCCCTCATCGACCCGCGCAGCAGCCGCGACGCGGCCCGACGGTGCTCGTGGAAGATCGGCGCGAGCCGGGCGGAACAGGGGCTGCCGCTCGACGCGCTGCTGCACGCCTTCCGGCTCGGCGGGGCGCTCGTGTGGCAGGGCCTGGTCGAGGAGACCGCCCGTCACCGCCCCGACGACGTCCGGCTGCTCGTGCACGTGGCCGCCGACGTGTGGAACTTCGTGGACGAGCACTGCACGCTCGTCGCCGAGGCGTACCGCCAGGTGGAGCGCCGCCTCACCTGGCGCCGGGAGAACCGGCTGCGGGTGATGACCACCGCGCTCCTGGACGGCACCACCCGGATCGCCGATCTCGCCGAGGTCTCCGCGGCGCTCGACCTGCCCGAGCAGGGGCGGTACGCGGTGGTGCTCGTCGACGGCCCGGGGGCGGCCTACGCGGGCGCCCGGACCGCCGCCGTGCTGCCGGGGATGCGTGTGGTGTGGCACACCGGGGCCGACGTGGAACTCGGCATCGTGCTGCTCTCCGGCGAGGAGGGCGCCGACTGTCCGCTGGACAGACTGGCCCGGGACGTCGCCGGCCCGCCGGGCGCGCGGATCGGCATCAGCTCCGCCGTCGACGGCCTCGCCTCGGTCGGGGACGCCCGCCGGCTCGCGGAGACCGCACTGCGTGCCTGCCCGGAGGGCGGCGGGACGGTGCTGCTCGACGAGCATCTGCCGGCCGCGCTGGTGGTGTCCGCGCCGGCGCTCGGCGCCGCGCTCGCGGACCGGGTGCTCGGACCGCTGCTGCGGCTCGACCCGTCCGACCGGGACCTGCTGCTGGACACGCTCGCCGTGTGGCTCGACTGCGAGGGCTCGGCCCAGCGGGCGAGCAGCCGGCTGTACTGCCACCGCAACACCGTCCTCAACCGGCTCCGCCGCTGTGAACAGCTCACCGGCCGTTCGCTGGCCCGCCCGGCCGACGTCGTCGAGATCTCCCTGGCCCTGACGGCCCGCCGTCTGCTGCGCGTCTGACCCTCGATGCGCGGCCGGCGGGGGCGCGGCACGACCCGCCACCGCGCGGTCACCGGGGGCACACCGCCACCCGACGGCTGCACGGCCGGCCGGGCGCGCGGCCCGGCCCCGCCGCCGACCGCCAACCGCCGACCGCCGACCGCGGGGCAGGCCCACGCGCACCCCACCCCACCGGCCGACGGCAGGACCGGCCGCCGCGCACCCCGGCCCCGCCGCCGACCGCGTGGCCGCGCCGGGCGCGGCACGCTCCCGCCGCTCCTGCGCACCGGGCCCGAGCGCCAGCGCGCCAGAGCGCCAGAGCGTCAGAGCGTCAGAGGCCAACGTCCTTGCCGCGTAAGCCCGTTGTGAGCCCGCACAGCACGGCAGCGCACGTGCCGTGCGGGTGCACCGTCGGCGCGCCGGGGGCTGGTCGGCGCGGCGGGCGCGTGGTGCCGTGACCGTCATGTCGATACCCCGTGCGCGCCACCCGCGCGAACTCCGGTGGGCGGCCCGCCTGCTCGCGTTCCACCTCGCCCTGATCGCGGCCGGCGCCGTGACGGGCGGTCTCACGGCGCCCCTGCTGTTCCTGCTCACCGTGGCCGACGCCGGCCTGCTCGTGTGGTGCGTCCTCGCCTTCGTGAACGAGGGCCGCGGTGCCCGCGGCGCGGACGGTGAGGCGTCGTGACCGGCGGAAGCATCGACGGGCACGCCCTGGCACTGGTCCTGTTCGTCGCCTTCGTGTCCGTGTCGCTGCTGCTGTGCGGGCTGGCCGCGGCGGACTCCGACGACCCCGCGCAGTTCTACACCGGCAGCGCCACCGCCCGGCCGGCGGCGAGCGGTCTGGCCGTCGCCGGCGACTACATCTCGGTCGCCACCCTCCTGAGCACCACCGGCTCGGTCGCGCTCGTGGGCTACGACGGCATCCTCTTCGCGTTCGCGACCGTCCTGTCGCTGGCGCTGCTCGGCGTGGTGCTGGCCAGGCCCCTGCGCGGCAGGAACCGCTTCACCCTCGGCGACCTGCTGACCCAGCGGCTGGGCGGCCGGTCGGTGCGGGTCGCGATGGGCGTGGCCGTCCTGGTGACCGTGCTGCCGCTGCTGGTCGTCCAGCTGGCCGCGGCGGGCGAGATCATGACCGTGATGCTCGACCTCCCCGACGACGCCCTCACCGGCTGCACGATCGCCACCGGGGCGCTGATGGTCTGCTTCTCCGCGTCGGGCGGCATGCGCGGCACGGGCTACGTCCAGATCCTGAAGACGGTGGTCCTGGTGGCGGCGGTCCTGCTGCTCGCCGGGCTCGTGCTGAGCCGCTTCGACTGGAATCCGCTGAACCTGTGGGACGCTGCCGCCGGTGGCAGCGGACAGGGCTCCGCGTACGGAACGCCGGGGCTCCAGTTCGGCGATTCGGCGGTCGGCACGCTCGATCTGATCGGCTTCCACATGACCCTCGCGCTCGGTGCGGCGTGCATGCCGCACGTGATGATGCGCCTGCACCCCATGCGCGGCGACCGCCATGTCCGCGCCACCATGGGGTGGGCCGTGGGCGCCGTGGCCGTCGTGTGCGCGGGCATCGTGGTCGTCGGCATGGGAGCCGCGGCCCTGGTCGGCGCGGAGGCGCTGCGGGCGGCCGACCCGGCCGGCGGGACGGCGCTGCTGATGGTCACGGGCGCCCTGGACCCGGGCGTGGCGCCCGCGCACAGCGTGCTGTTCGCGTTCGTGGCGATCGCGGTGTTCGCGACGACCCTGGCCGCCGTCGCCGGCATCGCCGTGGCGGCGGCCGCCTCGCTCGCCCACGACCTCGCCCCGGCCGTGCGGCGCAGGGGCCGGCCCGCGGGGATGCCGGAGACCGGGCGGGCCCGCCGCGCGGTCCTGGCCGTCGGCGCCCTCGCGGTCCTGCTGTCCGTCCTGGCGCAGCACCGCAATCCGCAGATCCTGTTCTCCTTCACGTTCGCCGTCGCCGCCTCGGCCATCGCCCCGGTGGTGCTCTGCACCCTCTTCCTGCCGGGGACGACCGCGCGCGGGGTGCGGTGGGCGCTGTACGGGACGCCGGTGCTCACGGCGGTCCTGATGGCCCTGTCCCCCGCCACGTCGGGCATCCCCACGGCGCTCTTCCCCGATCGGGACTTCCATGTGTTCCCGTTGCAGACGCCGGGGCTGATCACCGTTCCCGTCGGCTTCGCGCTGTGCGTGCTCGGCTCCCGGTGGCACGCGCGCCGTGGCGGACGGGCCGGGCGGGACCCCGCGGACTGGGCAGCCGCACAGCAGCCGGCCGCCGAGTCTGGGAACCGGCCCTGAGGCTGCTCATGCGCCTGTACGGGGTCGTCGCGGGCGTGTTCTCGTAGCGCCGTCCCACTCCCCTCCGTCCGACTCCGCCGCCGCGCGGAACCGAGGAGCCGTGATGCCCCAACCACCCCCCGACAGCAGTCCGGCCCTGCACGTCGACGCCCTCGACGTGCAGTACGGCCGGGCCGTGACCGCCCTCCACGGTGTGCGGCTCGACGTGCCGCACGGCGGTGTCGTGGCCCTGCTCGGCGCCAACGGCGCGGGCAAGACGACTCTGCTGCGCGCCGTCTCCGGGACGCTGCGGATGCACCACGGGGCCGTCACCGGCGGCACCATCCGCTACGGCGGAGTGACGCTCGACGGCCAGGACCCGGTCGCCGCCGTGCGGGCCGGCGTGGTCCAGGTGCCGGAGGGCCGGCGGGTGTTCGCCGGCCTGAGCGTCGACGACAACCTGCGGGCCGGCGGGCTCGGTCTCGGCCGCCGGGCTCCGGCACAGGTGCGGGAGGCCCGCGACCGGGTGTTCGGGCTGTTCCCGCGGCTCGCCGAGCGCACCGCCCAGCGGGCCGGGCTGCTGTCGGGCGGCGAGCAGCAGATGCTCGCCATCGGCCGCGCGCTGATGGCCGCTCCGCGGCTGCTGCTGCTGGACGAGCCCTCCCTCGGCCTCGCCCCGCTGATGGTGGAGCGGATCGCCGAGGTGGTGCGGGAGATCAACGCACAGGGCACCTCCGTGCTGCTCGTGGAGCAGAACGCGGCGATGGCACTGGCGCTGGCCGACGAGGCGTACGTCCTGGACGTCGGCGAGGTGCGGCTGTCCGGGCCCGCAGAGGAGCTGGCCCGCACCGACGCCGTGCGCCGCCTGTACCTCGGCGAGGACCCGGGCGCGGCCCCCGGCGAGGTCGCCGCCCCGGCCGCGGCGGCGACCGGCCCCGTGACCGCCGCCGGTGACGAAGGGCAGGGCGCAGCGTGAGCACTGTTCCTCCGCCGCTGCACGTGCGCGGCATCACGGTGCGCTTCGCGGGGCTCACCGCGCTCGACGACGTGTCGTTCACGGTCGCCCCCGGCACCATCCACGCGCTGATCGGCCCCAACGGCGCGGGCAAGTCGACGTGCTTCAACGTCCTGTCGGGCCTGACGCGTCCCGACTCCGGCACGGTGTGCCTCGGCGAGCGGGAGCTGACCGGCCTGCCGGTCCACCGGATCGCCTCCCTCGGAGTCGCCCGCACCTTCCAGAACATCGTGGTCACCGCGGGCACCGTCGGCGACAACCTGATGCTCGGGCGGCACACCCTGTCCCGGGCCGGCTTCGCGGCCAGCGCGCTGCGGCTGCCGAGCGCCGTCCGCGAGCAGCGGGAACACCGCGCGCGGGCCCGTGAGATAGCGGAACTGACGGGTCTGGGCCCGCTCTTCGACAGCCCGGTGGCCCTGCTCTCCTACGGGGACCGCAAGCGGGTCGAACTGGCCCGCGCCCTGTGTCTGGAACCGCGTGTCCTGCTGCTCGACGAGCCGGTCGCCGGCATGAACGGCGGCGAACGCGCCCGCACCGTCGAGGTCCTGCGCACCGTGCGCGAGGAACTCGGCCTGTCCGTACTGCTGGTGGAGCACGACATGGCGCTGGTCATGCGCCTGGCCGAGGACGTGACCGTCCTCGACTTCGGGCGGCGGATCGCCGCCGGCGCGCCCGACGTCGTGCAGGCCGACCCGGAGGTCCGCCGTGCCTATCTCGGCGCCCCCGCCACCGAGGAGCGAACCCCATGAACACCGTGCTCGACATCGTGCTGAACGGGCTGGCCCTCGGCTCGGTCTACGCCCTCGTGGCACTCGGCTTCGTCATCATCTTCAAGGCCTCGGGCGTGATGAACTTCGCCCACGGCTCCCTGCTGCTGCTCGGCGGCTACCTGACCGCGATCCTGCACGACAGCCTGGGCTTCGCCGGCGCGCTGGCGGTGGCGGTGCTGGCCACCGCGGCGGTCGCCGGGCTGGTGGACCGGGTGCTGCTGCGGCGGCTCGGCACCGACCCGCACACCGCACACGTGCTCACGATCCTGACGATCGGCGTGGACATCGTCCTGATGACCGATCTGGCGCGGCGGATCGGAGGTGACCTGCTGACCCTGGGCGACCCGTGGGGCGGCTCGGTCGCCACCTTCGGCTCGGTGACCGTCGCGCACAGCCGGATCGCCGCGATCGTGACCTCCGTCCTCGTCATCGGCGGTGTGTTCGCGCTGTTCCGGTACACCGGCTGGGGTCTGTCGCTGCGGGCGGCGGCCGAGGACCGGGAGGCCGCGGCGCTGATGGGCATCCGCCTGAACCGCATCCGCACGCTCTCCTGGTGCCTCGCGGGTCTGCTCGCGGCGCTCGCCGCGGTGTTCCTCGCCGCCTTCCCGGCGCCGGGCCTGGAGCGCACCACGGGGCAGATCGCGCTGAAGGCGTTCCCCGCGGCCATCCTCGGCGGGATGACGTCGCCGCCCGGCGCGCTCGCCGGAAGTCTGCTGATCGGCGTCACCGAGGCCGTGGTCGCGGGCTACCAGTCCGAACTGTCCGTCCTCGGCGACGGGTTCGGCGACGTCGCGCCGTACGCCGTGATGGTGCTGGTCCTGCTGGTGCGGCCCGCCGGGCTGTTCGGTGCGAAGGAGTCCGTCCGTGTCTGACCGCATCGTGAAAGCGGCGGGTCTGGTCCTGCTGTGTGTGCTTCCGCTGTACGTCGACGCCTTCTGGCTCCAGGTGGGCCTGTTCGCGATGGCGGCCGCGATCGGCGCCGTGGGGCTCAACGTGCTCTCGGGCACCGCGGGCCAGCTCTCCCTCGGCCACGCCTTCTTCCTCGCCGTCGGCGCGTACGGGTACGTGTGGCTGGCGGGCGAGCCGGGACCCGGTCTTCCGCCGGCCGTGGCGCTGGTGCTCGCCGTGGGGCTCGCCGGGGTGGCGGGCGGCCTGTTCAGCCCGGTCGCGGCGCGGGTGCGCGGTGTCTATCTCGGGGTGGCCACGCTGGCGCTGGTGTTCATCGGGCACCATGTGATGCTCAGCGCGGAGCCGGTCACCGGCGGCTTCAACGGACGTTCGGTGCCGCCGATGGAGATCGGCGGGTTCACCTTCGCCGCCACCGACCCCGAACTCGTCGTCCTCGGTGTGCCCTTCGGTGCCGAGGAGCGGCTGTGGTACCTCGGGATCGCGCTGCTCGCGCTCACCTGGTTCACCGCCCGCGGCGTCCTGCGCGGCCGTCCCGGCCGGGCGCTCACCGCGCTGCGCGACAGCGAGACGGCCGCCGCCGTGATGGGCGTCTCCCTCGCCCGGCACCGCTCGTCCGCCTTCGTCCTGTCGTCGATGTACGCGGGGCTCGCCGGGGTGCTCCTCGCCCTCGCGTTCCGCCGGATCGTGCCCGACTACTTCGGGCTGGCGCTGTCCATCGACTATCTGGCCATGATCGTCATCGGCGGACTCGGCTCGGTGGCGGGAGCCACCGCCGGCGCGGTGTTCGTCACCGCGCTGCCGCTGCTGATGGCCCGCTACGCCGACCAGCTCCCCCTGGTGGCCGCGCCGGGTGCCCCGGGCCACGCCGTGGGCCCGACCGAGGCGTCCCGCTACCTCTACGGCGCGGCGATCATCCTCATCCTGCTCTTCGCCCCCGACGGCCTGCACGGTCTCGCACGCAGGGCACGGCAGCGCCTGCGCCGCGGCCCCTCCGGGACGCCGTCACCCGCCGCTGCCGCACCGTCCGAACCCTCCGGCCCCGCCGCCCGACCCAAGGAGCACATCTCGTGAACCGCACCGCAAGAACCGTCCTCGCCGCTTCCTGCGCGGCCTTCGTCCTCGCAGGCGCCGGATGCAGCACCAAGTCGGGTGGCAGCTCGACCGACGACGCCGGCACCGACGGGGTCAAGGGCGGCCCCGGGGTCACGGCGGACGCCATCACCCTGGGCGCGCTCACCGACCTGAGCGGTCCCTACGCCACCCTGGGCAAGAGCATCGTGCAGGCCCAGCAGATGTGGGCCGACGACGTGAACGCCCAGGGCGGCATCTGCGGCCGCAAGGTGGCGATCACCGTCAAGGACCACGGCTACGACGTGCAGAAGGCGGTCTCCGCGTACACCGAGATCTCGCCGTCGATCGTCGCCATGCCGCAGGTCATCGGGTCGCCCGTGGTCGCGGGTCTGCTCGACGACATCCAGCGCGACAAGGTCCTCACCTTCCCGCAGGCGTGGGCCGCCTCGCTGCTGGGCAAGGACGCCGTCCAGGTGCTCGGCACGACGTACGACATCGACATGATCAGCGCGGTCGACTTCCTGACACGCACCAAGGGTGTCAAGAAGGGCGACAAGATCGGCCACGTGTACTTCGAGGGCGACTACGGCTCCAATGCCCTGGAGGGTTCCACCTGGGCGGCCGGGAAGGCCGGGGTCACGGTGGTCGGGCAGAAGATCAAGGCCACCGACACGGACCTGTCCGCCCAGGTCACCGCGTTGCGCAAGGAGGGCGTCAAGGCGGTGCTGATCAGCGCCGGTCCGGCGCAGACCGCGTCCCTGGTGGGTGTCGCCGCCTCGCGGGGCATGCAGGTGCCGGTGGTGACCAGCGCGCCCGGCTTCGCCCCGCAGCTGATGGAGACCCCGGCCGAGCCGGCGCTCACGGCGATGCTGCACGTCGTCAGCGCCGCCCCGCCGGTGAGCTCCGACCTGCCGGCGGTGAAGAAGATGGTGGCCGACTACACGAAGAAGTACCCGGGCTCCCCGGTGGACTCCGGTGTGCTGTCGGGCTACAACGCGGCGCAGCTGATGGCGGCCGACCTGAAGGCGGCCTGCGCGGCGAAGGACCTGAGCCGCGAGGGCCTGGTGAAGGCGCACCGCTCGCAGTCGGCGGTGGACACCGGCCTCGGCACGCCGCAGAACTTCTCGGACGTGTCGCGTCCGGCGACGTACCACACGTACATCACCAAGCCGGACAAGAAGGCGGCCGGCGGGACGGTCCTGGTGGAGGACGCCCACGAGCTGCCCGCGTCGAAGGAGTACATCGAGTCGCGCGGCTGACGGTTGCGCGCCCCGGACGCCCCGCCCCCGCCACGGGGGCGGGGCGTCCGTCTGCGCTCCGCCGAACGGGGGCTCGGTGCACCCCGGGGGCGGTGTCGCGCGCCGCCGGCCCGCTCTCACCCGCCGTGGGTTCGGCTCCCCGCCGGCCTGCTCACCCGATCGGTCAGCCCGGTCGGTCGGCCCGGTCGGTCAGCCCGGTCGGTCAGCCCCGGCCGGTGACGGTGTCGCCGGCGACCGCGGTGGTGTCGCCCGCGGGGTCGGTCGGGAGGGTGTCCAGGCGGCTGAGGCCGTCCCCGGTGTTCAACGCCTCGTCGAGGGTGCCGGCCTGGGCCGCGGGCGGCGGGCTCACGGCGGCGATCACCGCGCCGGTGGCGAAGGACATGACGGCAAGGATGCTGCGCTTCTTCATGCCCTTTTCAACTGCGCGGGCGCCGCCGGGGACACGGGCTCCGCGCGACGAACCGCGGGCGGTCGGCGTCCGCGCAGGTCATGCGCGTGCGACGGCCGGGAATGCTCTGGGCCGCACGGGGCCGCGGGGGTTACCGTGCTGCCGCGCGCCCCACCCGGAGGGCCGCGCGGCGACGGGAGGGGGACGCCCATGCGACCGGCGGAGCGGGCTGTGCGTGCGGTGAACGGGCTGACGGCCCGCTGGGCGGCGGCCGCGGACGGGGACGACGACACGGTGTTCTCGGCGGCCGGGCTGTGGCCGCTGCTCGCCCTCCTCGGCGACGCCGCCGACGAACGGACCCGGCCCGCTCTGGAGGACGCCGTCGGCATGGCCGTCCGCGACGCGGCCCCCGCGGCACGGGAACTGACGGCCGCTCTGGCCGATGTGCGGGGCATGCGCTCGGCGACCGGACTGTGGGCGGCCGAAGGACTGCCGCTGCGGCCCGCGTGGGTGGCGGGACTGCCCTCGGACGTGCTCGGCCGGCTGACGGGCGACCCGGTGGCGGACGGTGCGGCCCTGGACGCCTGGGCCTCGGCGCGCACCGGCGGGATGATCGGGGCGATGCCGCCGGTCCGCACCGAGCGGACGGAGCTGGTGCTCGCGGCCGCGCAGGCGCTGCGCACCCGGTGGCTGCAGGGCTTCCGGGAAAGCCGGCTGCGTCCGTCCGACGGCCCCTGGGCGGGGCGCACCCTGGCCGGGCTCGTCAGGACGACCTCACTGCTCGCCGGTCTGGGCGTGGCGGCGACGGACGCGGGACCGGTGTCCGTGCTCAGGGTGCTGGGCGACACCGGGGTCGACGTCCATCTGCTGCTGGGCGACGCGGGCATGGCGCCGGGCGCGGTGCTGGAGGGCGGTGTCGGTGTGCTGTCGGGCCGGTGCGCCGCCGTGCCGGCCGACCGGCTGCCGATCGGTGACGCCGGCCCCGGTGTGGTCGTCGCCACCGCTCCCAGCACCGGTCCGAACCCGCAACTGCACGCGCTGGTCAGCCCGTTCCGGCTGCGCTCGGACCACGACCTGCTGAAGCGGGACGCGCCGGCGGGGCTGTCGGCAGCCTTGGGCGGCGGCCGCTTTCCGGGGATCGGCCCGCGGCCGCCGGTGCTCGGCGCCGCGGCGCAGTCGGCGATGGCGGTGTTCGACGCCGAGGGATTCGAGACGGCCTCGGTGTCGGCCGTCGGCACCCGGACGGGCCGAGGTCCCCGGGCGGCACGGCATGTGGTCCGGCGGGTGGAGGCCGTCTACGACCGTCCGTTCGGGTTCCTGACGGTGCACCGCGCGTCGTCGCTGGTGCTGTCGGCCGGGTGGGTGGCCCGCCCCACGCCGTACGCCCCGTCGTCCGGGCCCGGCGCCTGACCGCACGGCGGACCCGGGACGGGCGCGGCGGCGCCCGTCCCGACGGGATGTCAGATCCCGGCGCGCAGCGCCGCGGTGTGCTCGCGGACCTGGTCGTCGCTGAGGTACGCGTCGGTGTACTCGAAGTCCCGCAGCGTCCCCGGCTTGCGGGCCAGGAAGCCGGTGCGCACGAAGTCGTCCCCGGCGACCGCGTTGAGCAGCCAGTTGGTGAGCACGCGCGTCTTGGCGACGCCGGTGCGCACGGCGCCCCAGTGGTAGCCGCGCGCGACCGCCTGCGCGGGCAGGCCGCGCAGTTCGATGCCGAGCGGCTTGGAGACGGCGTCCTTGCCGCCCAGGTCGACGACGAGCCCCAGGTCCTTGTGCACGTAGGGCGTCAGCGGCGCGCCCCGCAGGGAGGCGATGACGTTGGCGGCGACCTTGCGGCCCTGGCGCATGGCGTGCTGGGCGGTGGGCGGGCAGACGGCGCCGTCGCCCTTCGCCAGGTCGGGCACGGCCGCCGCGTCGCCGAGCGCGAAGACGCCGTCCGCGCCAGGGACGGTCATGTCGGGCCGTACGAGCAGCCGGCCCTTGACCGTCTCGGTGCCGAGGGTGGCCATCAGCGGGCTGGCCGCGACGCCGGCCGTCCAGATGAGCGTGCGGCAGGGCAGCTCGCGGCCGTCGGTGAAGGTGACGGTCTCCGCGCCGGCCCGTGCGACGGAGACGCCGAGCGAGACCTCGATGCCGCGGCGGTGCAGGATGTCGAGGGCGACGGCGCCGAGCCGGTCGCCGAGTTCGGGCATCAGCTTCGGGGCGATGTCGATCAGGTGCCACTTGATCTGGCGGGGGTCGAGCCGCGGGTAGCGCTTGACGGCCGCACTGGTGAGGCGCTGGAGGCAGGCCGCGGTCTCGGTCCCCGCATAGCCGCCGCCGACGACCACGAACTGGAGCCGGGAGGCCCGCTCGGCCTCGTCGTGGCTGGCGTCCGCGATGTCGAGCTGGGCGATGACGTGGTCGCGGATGTAGGCGGCCTCGGCGAGCGTCTTCATCCCGCGCGCGTGTTCGACCAGTCCGGGGATGTCGAAGGTCCGGGTGATGCTGCCGGGCGCGAGGACCAGATGGTCGTAGCGCTGGACGACGGTCTCCCCCGTGATCTTGCGGACGACGACCGCCTTGGCGGCCGTGTCGATGCCGATGGCGCCGCCGGGGACGATGCGCGTGCGGTGGCGGGTGCTGCGCCGCAGGGACAGGGCGACCGACTGGGGTGTCAGCACGCCGGCCGCGACCTGGGGCAGCAGCGGCAGATAGAGCTGGTAGGAGAACGGCGTCACCAGGAGGATCTCGGCTTCCCCTGGAGACAGTTCGCGCTCCAGGCGGCGTACGCACTCGACGCCGGCGAAGCCGGCGCCCACCACGAGAATCGTCGGTCGTGCCACGGTTTCTGTGTCCCTTCTGCGACGGTGAGGTCTCCTCGCCGGCTGCGGTGTCTCCCCTGTCCCGGCGGCGGGGGCCGTGGGGCGGGGCGTGGGGCGAGCCGCCAGCACGATGATTCTCCGCCAGCAGACGCGACGCTGCCTGCCCAGTCGCCCGGGTGCCCGCTGCGGGCGCCGCCATGCCCGCCCGGCACCACCTGTCTGCGTCGACAGGGGTCGGTGGCCTCTGTGATCACCGCCGTGGCCTGATTACGCTGCGCCGGAAAAGTCTACTTCTAGCCATGGAGCATTCGTGGAACTCAAGCGTCGCAAGCCGTACGTGCTCGACCCGCAGGCCGATCCGGTCAGCCAGGCGCGGGAGTTGCGCGCACTCGGACCGTTGGTCGCGGTCGAGCTGCCGGGCAGGGTGGCCGCCTGGTCGGCGACCGATCTGGTGACGGCGCAGCGGGTGCTGGCCCATGAGGACCTCACCAAGGACGCGGCCCACTGGCCCGATCTGGTGGAGGGGCGGATACCGGACGACTGGGAGCTGATCGCCGTGGTACGCGGCGCGGCGATGCTCCATCAGGGGGGTGAGGACCACCGAAGACTCCGGGGCCTGGCGAGTGCCGCGTTCACCCGGGCGCCGATCGAGGCGATGCGTCCGCGGGTGGCGGAGATCGCGCGGGAACTGCTGGACGCGGCCGACCGCGTCGACGGCGGGGTGATCGATCTGCGGGAGAGCTACGCGTGGCCGCTGCCGGTGCGGGTGGTCTGCGAGCTGCTCGGTGTGCCCGACACGGCGGTGTCGGAGCTGCGCCACCGCTTCGAACAACTGGTCACCCCCCGCGCCCCGGGCGACGGCGTCGACATCCAGGAGGTGGTGGGGGCCATTCACACCTCCCTCGGCGCACTGATCCGCGCCAAACGCGCAGCGCCCGGGGACGATCTGACCACGGCCCTGATCCAGGCCAAGGACGACGAGGACCGGCTGAGCGAGCAGGAGCTGGTGGAGACCCTGTTCCTCATCCTGATCGCCGGTCACGAGACGAGCATCAACGCCGTCACCAACACGGTGCAGGCCCTGCTGGAGGACCCCGGGGCGCTGTGCTGCCGGGCGGCACGGTGATCGGCGTGGCGGTGACGTGCCTCCTGCTCCTCCTGCCGTCCGTGCGCCGGGCTTAGGGGGACGGGTGGATGGCACGGCGGTCCCCGGCCCGGCGGCGGACGCCGATACCGCGGCCGGTGGCTCAGTGCGCGCCCGCGCAGGCCGGACCGCCGGCGGCTCGCCGGCGGACCCGGGCGGCGAGCACGGCGACGTCGTCCTCTGCGTGCTCGGCGTCGCACCGCGCGAGGACGGCGTCCACGAGTTCCTCCGCGCCGATGCCGGGGACGGCCCAGCGTCCGGTGACGCGTGCGAGGGAGACGTCGATGTCCTCGTTCCTGCGCTCCACGAGACCGTCCGTGAACAGCAGCAGCGTCTCGGTGCCGGTGAGCGCGCGGGTGAGGGGCTCGTACCCGCCGGCGCCGGTGCCGAGCGGCGGCCCCACCGGTACCGGCACCAGCTCGGCTTCGCCGTCGGCGGTGAACAGGACGGGCGGCAGATGGCCGGCGCCGGCGAAGGTCGCCGTCCCTCGCGCCGGGTCCACCCGTACGAGGAGACAGGTGGCCGGCCGGCGGTCCGCCATGGCGGACACGGTGGCGTCGAGGTGCCGCAGCACGCGGTGCGGCGGCAGGTCCGCAGAGGCCACGTAGCGCAGCGCCGACCGGTAGGCGTTCATGTCGACGGCCGCGTCGAGGCCGTGGCCCATCACGTCGCCCACCACGAGCAGGGTGCGCCCGTAGTGCAGACGGACCGTCTCGAACCAGTCGCCGCCGACGAGGTTGCTGCGCCCGGAGGGCAGGTAGCGGGTGGCGATCTCCAGGTTGGGGTGCGGTCTGCCGGGCTCGGCCAGCAGGGCGCGCTGGAGGTTGAGCGCGGTGCCGCGTGCGGCGGCGTGGGAGCGGGCGTGGCCGATCAGCAGGGCCGTCAGATGCGCCGCGTAGCGGAGGGTCTCGGTCTCGTCCCCGGTGAAGGCCTTGCCCGCGCGGGCGGCGACCAGCACCCCGTGCACCCGGCCGTGGGCGATCATCGGGACGCGCAGCACGGTGGGCGCGCGGCCGTCCAAAAGCCGTCCGTGTGCGGGACGCGCGCCCTCGGCGTCGAGCAGTTCCGTGCGGCCCTGTGCGGTGGCGCGCGCCAGGGCCTGCGCGGCACCGGGAAGTCCGGGGGCGCGGGTTCCCGTCGCGGTGGCCGCTTCGGCGGCGGCCCCGGTGCCGGTGGCGTCGTCGCCGGGCAGGACGTCGACGGCGGCGGCGTCGCACAGGCCGGGGCAGAGGAAGCCGGCGAGCTCCTCGCACAGCTGCCGCTCGTCGAGCGTGGTGCCGATGGCGTCCAGCGCGCGCTCGGCCGCCCGCAGGCGGGCCCGCGCGCGGTCGCGCCGCCCGTGCATCCGGAACAAGGCCACCTCCCTGCGCCGCCTTCTTCCGACGTCATCACATCGGCGCCCCGGCCGCACGGCGGGCCGCGACGTGGCCGTCGGCGGGTCACCCCGGGGCGAGCACGATCCAGACCTGGCCGCGGGCGAAGGTCATCCGCTCGCCCTGCGCGGTGGTGAAGGACGTGTCCCCCGTCGCCGTCCGCCGTTCCCAGCGGGTGTCGACGGCGCGGCCGTCGCGCAGCACCAGGGCCCGGCCGGAGCCGACCGTCTGCGTGTAGGGCGTGACGCCGCCGAAGCGGTCGCCGAATTCGGAGGGGCGGATCGTCGTGTACTGCACGACCACGGTGGCCGGGGCGAGCGGTCCGCCGTCGGTGGTGGCCGCCGCCGTGCCGTCCATGGCGACGCGCCAGCCCTTGTCGGCCGCGGACCAGGTGAAGGTGTAGCGGGCGGCCGGGTAGCGCACGGTGTGCGCGGCGGCGGGGCGGCCCTCCGCGGGCGCGGGGCCGAAGCGGAAGCCGATGTCGGAGGAGTCGCCGGCGTCGCCCGCCGCGGCCAGGGCGCGTTCGGGGCGCAGATAGAGGTTGTGCGGCGCGGGCCGGTCGCCGGAGCGCTCGTACGCGCGCGGCGCCCGGCCGGGCGGCACCGCTTCCAGGGGTGCGGCGTCGATCAGCGGGCGCAGCGCGGACTGCGCGCCGGAGTAGGCGAGGGCCGGGCGGTCGAACTGCCGCAGCAGTTCGAGGTCCGATTCGCGGGCGCTGCGCACCGGGCCGACACGGGGCGGCAGCCGGGAGGAGAAGACCGCGAGGAGCCGGGTCAGGCCCGCCTCGACCTGTTCGACGTAGACGAGGTCGGCCTGGCCTAGTCCGGTGTGGGGGCGGGCGGGGCGGACGTTGTCGATCTTGACGGCGAGCACCGGGCCCTGGCGTGCGGGCAGGCCGGTGAAGTACGAGGTGTCCTGCTCGCCGGACGGCGTGGGGGAAGGAGCGCCGCCGGAGCATCCGGCCACCAGCCCCAGTGCGAGGGCCGTGGCCGTGAACGCGGCGGCCGCGGCGGCGCCGCGTCCCCGCTGTCGTACGCCCCGTCTGCCCATGGGGGTCTCCTGTCTCTCGGGGATTGCCTGGGGATGTGCGGCTGTGGCCGCGTGCGGCGGCCCGGCACGCGGCAGGTCATGCGTGCGCCCCGGCCGGACGGCGCGGGGCTCCGCGGCGCCGCCCGTTCTCCCTGGTCCCGTGCAGCGCGAAGGCCGCGTTGACCAGGGCGACGTGGCTGAACGCCTGCGGGGTGTTGCCGAGTTGCCGGCGGACCGCCGGGTCCCACTCCTCCGCGAGCAGTCCCACGTCGTTGCGGACGTCCAGCACGCGTTCGAAGACGTCGCGCGCCTCGTGCCGCCGGCCGGTGAGCGCGAGGGCGTCCGCGAACCAGAACGAGCAGGCGAGGAAGGTGCCTTCGCCGCCGGTGAGGCCGTCCACGTCGTGCACCCCGTCGCCGCCGGTCGAGTAGCGGCGCAGGAAGCCGTCGTCGCCGAGCCTGCGCACGGCCTCGATGGTGCCCATCAGCCGGGGGTCGTCGGGGCGCAGGAAGCCGAGGCGCGGCAGGAGGAGTGCGGAGGCGTCGACGTGGCGGGTGCCGTAGTACTGCACGAAGGTGTTGCGCTCGTCGTCCCAGCCGAGCCGGCAGACCTCCTCGGCGATGTCCCGGCGCATCGCCCGCCAGCGTTCCGCCGATCCGCGCAGGCCGGCGACGCGGGCCATCCGCAGGGCGCGGTCGGCCGCGACCCAGGACATCACCTTGGAGTGGACGAAGTGGCGTCGCGGGCCGCGCACTTCCCAGAACCCGGCGTCGGGTTCGGTCCAGTGCCTGCCCAGGTAGTCCATGAAGGAGGCGAGCAGGGACCAGACGTGCGGGTCGATGGGCACGTCGGCGCGCATCGCCGAGTAGACGGTGTTGACGACTTCTCCGTACACGTCCAGCTGGAGCTGTCCGACGGCGGCGTTGCCGAAGCGCACCGGCTGCGAGCCCTCGTAGCCGGCGAGCCATTCGGCGCTGCTCTCGACGAGCCGGCGCTGGCCGCCGACGCCGTACAGCGGCTGCAGGTCGGCCGGTTCCCCGGCGATCGCCCGGACCAGCCAGTCCTTCCAGGCGACGGCCTCCTCACGGTAGCCGCTGCGCAGCAGGCAGGAGAGGGTGAAGGTCGAGTCGCGCAGCCAGCAGAAGCGGTAGTCCCAGTTGCGTTCGCCGCCGATGTCCTCGGGGACGGACGAGGTGACGGCGGCGACGATGCCGCCCGTGGGGGCGTACGTCAGCGCCTTGAGCGTGATCAGGGAGCGCATGACGGCGTCGGAGAAGGGCCCGCGGTAGCGGCAGTTCGCGGCCCATCCGGTCCAGAACGCCAGGGTCTGCTCCAGGGCCTCGGCGGGGTCCGTCGTCATGTCCGGCGGGATGTGCGAGGGACTCCAGCCGAGGACGAAGGCGATCCGCGTCCCGGCCGCCACGGTGAACCGCGTCGAGGTGCAGCGTCTGCCCACGTCCGTGCCGAGGGTCCGGTCGGTGCGGAGGAACGCGGAGTCGGGGCCGGCGACGGCCGCCGCCGTCCGGGCGTCCGCGCTCCAGGTCCACGGCACGATCCGCCCGTTGTCGAAGCGCAGCCGCAGTTCGCTGCCCATCTCGACGCGGCCGGACAGTCCTTCGACGATGCGCACGACCAGGGGGCCGGAGCCGCGTGAGGGCATGAAGTCGGTCAGCCGCACCGCACCCGCGGTGGTCTCCCACACGGTGTCGAGGACGAGGGTGTCGCCGCGGTAGGCGCGGCGGGTGCACCGCCGGCGGTCGGGGGGCCCGATCCACCAGTGACCGTTCTCCTCGTCGCCGAGGAGGGCGGCGAAGCAGGCGGGGGAATCGAAGCGGGGCGCGCACATCCAGTCGATCGACCCGTCGGCGCCGACGAGGGCGGCTGTCTCCCGGTCACCAATGAGGGCGTAGTCCTCGATTCGCCCGGCCATAGCCGGAATTCTAGTCCTGTCGACACCCTCCGCGCCGCTCGGCGCGGGCGGGACCCGGCCCGCTTGACCCTCCGTGCGCGTCGGCAGCATCATGAAAACGGCCGAGTGCACCAGTCGGTGCACGGGCCGGCTCCGCCGGAGGCGATCGCCTTGGTCAGTCATCCGCTGCGCCGGGCCACGGACCGCGCCCCCGACCCGGCCGCGACCGCAGCCCCGGTCCCCGCTCCGTCGCGCCCTTCGGTCTCCCTCGTCGTCCCGGTGCGGGGCGACGCCCGCGGGGCGGCCTGGCTCCTGGGACAAGTGCCGGACTGCGTCGAGGAGATCGTCCTGGTCGGAGACGCGCGTGCGCTGGACCGCGTCCGGGTGCCCGCGGCGGTCGCGGCGTCCGTGCGCAGGGTCGAGCAGCCGGGGGCGCGGAAGGGCGACGTGCCGCACGCGGGGATGCTCGCCGCCTGCGGCGAGCGGTTGGTGCTCATCGCGTCCGACGGGAGCATGTCGCCGAAGGAGATCCCGCACTACGTGCACTATCTGGACAGCGGTTACGACTTCGTCAAGGGCTCGCGTTTCATCGCCGGCGGGTGCAGCGCGGGCTATCCGCTGGTCCGCAGGGCCGGGCACGTGCTGCTGCTGTTCGTGGCGCGCCGGCTGTACGGCCAGCGGCTGACCGATCTGTGGTACGGCTTCTGCGCCTTCCGGCGCGAGTTCGTCCCGGTGCTCGACCTGCGGCCGGACGGCGTGGAGCTGGGTGCGGAGATGGTCGTCCACGCGCTTCACTACGGGCTGCGGGTCACGGAGGTACCGGGGATGGAACACGCCCGTCCCCCGGAGGCGTTGCGGGCCGCGACCTTCCGCGACGGCACGCGGATCCTGCGCACGATGCTGCGCGAACGTCCCCGGAGCGGGCTGCCGCGCCTGCTGCGGCTGCTGCCGGCCCGGCCCGGGCGCTTTCCCGGCCGGAGCGCGCCGCACGGCGACGGCACCGTGCCGACGTCCGGCGACAGGGTGTGAGCGCCGCGGTCGCCCCCGGGTTCCCGGGGAAAGCGGCATCATTGACGCCCGGAAAACTATGGGTTTAGGCTGAATCACAGGCTTCTGTGCCGTACGCGGCCCTTCCTGCTCGGGCCCGGTACGGATCAGCGAGCGGTACGGGAAGAGGTTCGGATGCCTTCACAGCAGGTCAGCCGCCTTGCGGCGCCGCCGGTCCCGCACCCGCTGCGCCGGGTGTCCGACTGGCCCGCGCATCCTGCCCTCGCCACGCGCCGGCCGGCGGGGACGCATCCCGCACGGCGGGCCACCGACCGCCCGCCCCACGCCGCGCCGGACCGGCGCCCCGCCGCCCGCGGCCGGTGCGCGACGGCACGGCGCAGGCGCTCCCGTTCGGTCGCCGCGCGCTCCGCCGCAGGGCGCGGGTCCGACGACTCGGACGGCTGTCCAGACCCTGCCCCGGGCCGCACGACCCGCCTGTACGCCCCGGCCTACGGCGGGCACGGCCCCCGCACCACCCGGCACCACCGCCGCACCGGCGACGACCGCGGTCCGCGGCGATGCGCGGGGCCGGCACGACCCACCGGACCGTCAGGTCCCGCGCACCGGCGGGGTGGGCCGCATGTCCGTTGACCGTGCCGCCGCCCGGGTGCTGCTGCTGACCGGAACGCCTCTGGACGGCCCGGAGAGCCCCGGCACCGATCTCGCACGCGAACTGCTCTGCACCGTGCCGCACATCGAGTACGCGTGGTTCCGCCGCTGGTGGGGCAGGCCCCGGCGGGCGGACGACGCACCCGGCGGACAGAGCGTGTCCGTGGTCAGCCGCGAGGGCACACCGTCCGCCTCGGTCCGGCTCCAGATCCTCGCCGCGGCCCTGCTGGCGGCCCGGCGCACCGATCTGGTGCACGCCGTGCTGCCCGTCGGCCCCGGCTTCGCCGCCTTCTCCCGGACGTGGCCCCGGGTGGCGGGCCGCCGCCCGGTGCTGCACACCGTCCCCGCCGCGGTGGAGCCCGCCGATCTCGCCGGCTGCCGGCCGCTGGGGAGGACGGTCGCCCTGTCGGACGCGACCGCCCGGCAGTTGACGGCGGCCGGCTTCGGCGACGTGCGGGTGGTGAACCCCTCGATCCGGCTCGACCTGTGGCCGCTGCGGCGGCGGCAGGACCGCACGCCGCCCATGGTCCTCGCGATCGGCGACGGCGGCACGGAGGAGGCCATGCTGTCCGCCGGGGTCGCGGCGCGGGCGGGCGCCCAGTTCCAGCTGGTGCTCGCGCTCACGGGGGACGGTCCGGGCGGCCGGCAGCCCGAGGACCTGCTGCGCGGCATCGCGGCCCGGGAGGGGCTGCTGGACATGGAGGTCCTGCGGTGCATCGGGGACCTCCCCGGGCTGCTCGCCGCGGCGGACGTGCTGCTGTACGTGCCGCGGCGGATGACGGGGCGGGCGGACGTGCCGCCGATGGTGCTGCGGGCGCTGGCGACGGGCCGGCCGGTGATCCTCAGCGATCTGCCGCAGTTCGCCGGGCTGAGCGACACGGTGCTGCGCACCCCGGCGGCCGACCCCCACCACACCGGTCATCTGCTGCGTCAGCTGCTGGACCGTCCCTGGTGGTGGGACCGGATCGCGGAACGGGGGCGCACCACGGTCGCCGGCCGTTTCGGCTCCGACCGGTGTGCCGCCGCGTACACGCGCCTCTACCGCGAGCTGCTGGGCTGAGGCCCGGGCCGGCCGCGGCGCACCGCACGCAGCAGGACCATCCCGTCGTCCCCGTACTCGGGCAGGGTGGGGTCCTTGGGGACCCGGGTGAGGCGCAGCCGTTCGGTGTGGGGGGCGAAGGCGTCGCGCACGGCGGCGGCGTCGACCGGGAAGGCGGGCCAGACGGGGCCGGTGCCGATCCGGTAGCTCGGCATCCCGGCCATGAAGGCGGCGACGAGCAGCCCGCCGGGGTGGACCTGGCGGACGAAGTCACGGCACAGGCGGGCGAATTCCTCGCCGCTCTCGGTGACGCTCTCGGCGACGAACGTCATGGACGCGAGGCCGTAGGCGCCCTCCGGCGCGCCCGACAGGTCTCCCGCCACCACCCGCACCCGGGCCAGCGCCTGGTCGAGCCGGGGCGGCAGGGCGGGGTCGTGCTCGCGGCACAGCGCGTAGAAGGGCTCCCAGCTCGCGTCGGCCTGTCCGGAGAGCTGGGAGCGGAGGTACGCCCGTCCGGCCGCGCCCGGTTCCAGGGCGTCGATGCGGCGGCAGGCCGCGGCGGCCGACATCAGCGGATAGAGGTTGGGCCCGGCGCCGCACTCGACCGAGGCGGCGACGGAACCGGGGGGCAGGGTGCGGTAGAACGCGGCGTGATGGCGGATGACGGCCGCGTCGCACGGGTGCAGTGCGCGGTAGTTCTCCCGCAGGTAGTCGTGCACGGGCCAGCGGTCCCAGTCGGCGTCGGTGTTGCGCCGCGCGGCGACGGGCGGCGCGCGGCCGCCCGGGGGCTCCGGTCCGGGGCCGCTCACGGCAGGTGCCGGCGGGCCACGGAGCGTTCGGCCCGTACCGGTGCCAGGGGCTCGCCGTGGGGGCCGGAGAGCCGTTTGAGCGGGAAACGGTCGGTCAGCGCCGTGAGCACCTCGTTCAGTTCGTCGATCTCCTCGTCGGTGTTCAGGGCCGTCATCTGGATGCGGAAGCCCACCTGGTCGTGCGGTACCAGCGGATAGGCGGCGAGGGTGACGTAGATGCCGCGGTGCCACAGGAAGTCGCCGACGGCGTCGAGGTCGCTGTCGTCGCCGAGGGGGAGCTCGATGATCGGCAGTCCGTCCGTGTTCGGGGTGGCGAGGCCCAGCCCGCGTACGTGGTCCAGCACCCGGGCGGTCTTGCGGTAGAGGTCGGAGCGGAGTTCGTCGCCGCGCCGGTCGTTGACCTGCAGGCCGGCGAGCGCGGTCGCGAGGGACGCGGTGGGCGAGGGTCCGGAGTACAGATAGGGCGCGGCCGCCACCTTGAGATGGGCCTTGAGCGCCGGCGGGGCGGTCAGGAACGCCAGCAGCGAGGAGTACGCCTTGGAGAAGCCGGCGACCAGGATCACGTTCTCGTAGGACATGCCCAGATGCCGCACGATGCTGTTGCCCCTCGCGCCGTAGGGGGACGTCTCCTCGGCGTCCCGCTCGCCGATCACCCCGAAGCCGTGCGCGTCGTCGATGTACAGCAGTGCGTCGCGTTCGCGGCAGATGCGGGCCAGCGCCTGGAGGTCGGGGAGGTTGCCGGTCATGCTGTTGACGCCGTCGATGCAGACGAGCAGCGGGACGCCGCGTGGCGCCTCGGCGAGCAACTGCCGCAGTTCCTCTGGCCGTTCGGCGTGGAAGCGCATGACGGACGCGCCCTGGCCACGGGCCACCAGGCAGCCGTCGTACATGGTCCGGTGGGCCCTGGCGTCGACGAACACCTGGCCGCGGCCCGCGAGGACGGGGATGACGGACGCGTGGATGAGGGTGATCGTCGGCAGCAGCAGGGTGTCGGGCGCGCCGAGCAGGCCGGTGAGCCGCTCCTCGATCTCGGGGTAGAGACGGGGGTTGCCGATCAGGCGGGACCAGCTCGGGTGGGTGCCCCAGCGCCGGATCTGCGGTTCGACCGCGTCCATGATCTCGGGGTCCAGGTCGAGCCCGAGGTAGTTGCACGAGGCGAAGTCGATCAGCCACTGCCCCTCGCTGCGGATGCGCCGGCCCCGCACCTCGTCGATCACCGCGTCGCACATCCGGCTGGACTGCTGGAGCCTGGCCAGGTCGCGCCAGCGCTGTTCGCTGCGCACGCCGCTGCCGGCGGGCCGGCGGCCGCGGCCCCGGTGGCCCTGGCGGCCGGCGACCCGCGCGGACTGCCAGGTGTGCCCCTCGTCCAGGAAGCGCTGGGCCTCGGTGGCGGTCATGGGGTGCGCGAAGAGGAAGCCCTGTCCGAAGCGGCAGCCCATGGCGGACAGCAGGTCCCGCTGGCCGCCGTTCTCGATGCCCTCGGCGATGACCTGCAGCCCGAGCACGTCGGCGATGCGGACGATGCCCTCGACCAGGGCGACCTGCTGGCCGTCGGTGACGATGTCGTCGATGAAGGACTTGTCGACCTTCAGGACGTCGATGGGGAACTCGCGCAGATAGCTCAGCGACGAGAACCCGGTGCCGAAGTCGTCGATGGCGAGCTGCACCCCGAGACTCTTGAGGACCTGCATCGCGGCCCGGATCTGCTCGTTGCGCACCAGGACCGACTCCGTGAGCTCCAGCACCAGCGACCCGGGAGCGAGGCCGGAGGTCTCCAGGACGCGCCGCACGCCGTCGACGAACCCGGGGTCGGCGAACTGCCGCGGGGAGACGTTGACGTTGAGGTACAAGGGCGCGGAGCCGGGGCGCGCCCGCTGCCACCGGGCGACCTCGGTGGCGGCGCGCTCCAGCACCCAGGCGCCGAGCGGGGTGATGTGACCCGTCTCCTCGGCCAGGGAGATGAACTGGGCGGGCGGCACCAGTCCCCGCCTGCGGTGCGGCCAGCGGACGAGCGCCTCGAATCCGGCGACGGTGCCTCCGGCCAGTTCGACGATCGGCTGGTAGCGCAGGGCGAACGACTCCTCGCTGATCGCCGTGTCCATGCTGGCCTGCAGCTCGTGGCGTTCCACCATGCCGGTGTGGAGGTCGGGGCGGTAGCGGCGCCACTGCCGTTTGCCTGCGGTCTTCGCCGCGTACAGGGCGAGGTCGGCGTTGCGCAGCAGCTCCTCCGCCTGCGCCCCGTCCGCCGCGGTGGCGACACCGACGCAGGCCGAGACGCTGTGCGAGCCGTTGCCGAGCCGGAACGGGCGCCCGAGGGCGTGGACGACCTGTGCGGCGAGCACCTCGGCGTCGTACGGCTCCTTCACTCCTTCCATGAGCACGGCGAACTCGTCGCCGCCCAGCCGGGCGGCCGTGTCGCTGAGCCGGAGGGTGCCGGTGAGCCGCCGGGCGACGGCGACCAGGAGTTCGTCGCCGACGGAGTGTCCCATCATGTCGTTGACGACCTTGAAGTCGTCGAGGTCGACGAAGAGGACACAGGTCAGGGTGGCGTTGCGCTGGCCGCGCAGCAGGGCCCGTTCGATCCGCTCCAGCAGCAGGAGGCGGTTGGGCAGGCCGGTGAGCGCGTCGTGGAAGGCACGGTGGGTCAGCTCGCGTTCCAGCTGCCGCTGCTCGGTCACGTCGCGCAGGGTGAGCACGATGCCGTGCACGGTCTGCTCGTGACGGAGGTTGCTGCACCGGACCTCGACGTCGACCCCGGAGCCGTCGTTGCGCAGCACGCGCCAGTCGTCGTGGAGGTCGGGGGCGTCCGCCTGGCGGGCCCGGGCGAGGGTCCGCAGGGCACGCTCGCGGTCGCGGGCTTCGACGAGCCGGGTCAGCGGTGTGGCGTCGAAGGAGGTGCCGCCGAACATGCCGTCTGCGGAGGGGCTCGCGTACCGGACGGTGTTGTCGTCGTCCAGGATGAGGATGGCGTCCGAGGTGTTGTGCACCAGGGTGCGGAAGTACGCCTCGCTCTTGCGCCGGTTGATCTCCTCGCTGAGCCCGACGCGTTCCAGGGCGAGGGCGGCCTGGGAGGCGAGGGACTCGACGGCTCCGGCGAGGTCCCCGACCTCTTCCGAGGCGGCGAGCAGGAGGGCGCCGGTGACGTCGGACCGCGAGTCGGACGACTCGACCACGAGCGGGCACAGCAGCCCGGTGCGCAGCGGCGCCGCGGCGGCCGCGATCTCCGGACCCAGCTCGTCGACGGCGACGAGCCTCGTCCCCCGGGCCGGCAGGGCCGGCGGCTTCCCGTCCCCGTCGGCGCCCTCCTCCCCGGCGCGCGGCAGATGCCGGTGCCAGGTGCCGTCCTCGGCGGGGACCGGGCTCAGGCGCCCGCCGACGTCGACGAGGAGCAGCGCCTTGTGCTCGACGGGCCGGGTGAACAGGGCGCCGATGGCGGCGTGCACCGAGCGTGCGACGTCCTCGGGTGTGACGGCCCCCACGAGCGACGCGGCCGCGACCCGCAGCCCGCGCTCCCGGGTGACGGCCTTGCGGTGGTCGGTGACGAGTCCCCACAGCCGGGCCAGCACCAGCAGGAACATCACGGCGGAGAACGCGGCGGTGACGGCCGTGTCCTGAGCATTGCCCCGCAGCGACTGGAAGAGCAGCATCGCGGGGGCGACGAGGGAGGCGGCGGCCAGGACGGCGAGCCTGCGGTGGGCGATGCCCGGCGGCTGCTCGGGCGCCCGCTCGGTGAGTCTGACCATCGACGGGTGCAGGGCGGCGAGGCCCCAGGCGGTGAAGAAGACCACCCAGCCGAGGTCCATCCAGGTGCCCACCCGCCAGGTGCCCTCCAGCTGGAGGAGGCCGTAGACGACGTCGTTGGCGAGGATTCCGATGGTGCCGAGGGTGAGCAGCTGGACGGATCTGTCGCGCATCCCGCCGAGGGTGAGCAGGCGTACGAGCATGGCGAGGATGAGGACGTCGCCGAGCGGATAGGCGATGGTGATCGCCTTCTCGTACCAGCTCATCGAGCTGTCCTCGGACAGCGGGTGGATCAGGTGGACCCAGGAGAGCAGTGCGAGGCCGCTGGTGAGCAGCAGGGCGTCGAGGAGGCTGGCGATGTCGCGCGAGACGCAGCGGAACCGGATGAAGCCGAAGATCCCCGCGGCGAAGAGGGGATAGGTGATCAGGTAGAGCAGGTCGGCGACGGAGGGGAACGGGTTCTCCTGGTGGGTGAACGTCTCCAGGATGTTGTACGAGGTGTCACCGGCGGTGAAGGTGAAGTTGGCGGCCGCCAGGAGCAGCCAGGGCCAGCGCCGTGCGGGCCGGTTGACATGGATGCCCGCGAGGATGGCGACGACGCTGCCGAGACCGATGGCCGCCCAGGCCACGGTGTGCCGCTCGGGGACCGCCAGGTACACGATGGTCGGCGGGATGACGCACAGGACGTAGATCAGCATCATCCGCCGGTGGGCGGCGGGCGGATCGTCGCTGCCCGTGCGGAGGGCAGGGCGGTTCGCAGGACCGGGGCCGGGCGGCTTGTCGCGCGTTGGAGGCTGCTGCACAGTGCCCGCCCGGTGCGTCTCGACGCCAGTGAATGCCCGATTCCGTGACGATTCGGTCCTTTATGTACACTCTGCGCCTCCCGCCAAAGCAGGGCAAGGCGGGGCAGAGTGACCGAAAGGACCCGGTTCGGGCAGTCGGGCGCCGGGGCGGCGTCAGCGCAGCACGCCCGCGCCCTGGAGGTCGAAGTCGAGCGTGCGGCCCACCTCGCGAAGGGTTTCCTCCGCGGTGCGCCGGACATCGGCGGGGACGTCGCCGCGTTCCTCGACCAGGCCGTCGTAGATCGGTGCGTCAGCCCTGTCGGCGGAGCTCACTGTCGGTCCTTTCGTCGGTTGCAGGGTTCGCCCGACGGCACGGGGATCGCCCCCTGCCGTCAGAGCACCGGCGAGTGTACGGGGTCCCCACCTGCCCGCATGTCGGCGGCCCCCGCTTCCGCCCCGCACCCCGGGACCGCCCGGCGGCGGACGACCCCGGGCGCCGGGGGGGCGCACGGCCGCGGACGGGGCCGCCGCGCGCGCATCGGCCAGTGTGTGGCCGAAAGGCGACCGGCAGGGCCCCGGGCTCGGCCAATCACCTGTACCGGTGTCCGCGCGCTCCCTAGCATGTTCGTCCCAACGGCCGAATCTTTATCGACGCGGGTGAGGACTGGATGCAACGCGAGTCGTGGAGCCCCGACGCCATCGACACCAAGGTGCCGAGCGTGGCACGCATGTACGACTACTTCCTGGGGGGCGACGACAACTACCAGTCGGACCGTGAAGCCTGCGAGCAGCTGCTCCAGCAGGTGCCGAGCACCAAGGTCCTGGCCGTGAACAACCGCCGCTTCCTGCGGCGGGTGGTCCGCATGCTCGCCGCCGACTACGGCATACGCCAGTTCATCGACCACGGCTCCGGCCTCCCCACGCAGGACAACGTGCACCAGGTCGCCCAGGCCGTGGCCCCCGACTCACGGGTGGTCTACGTCGACAACGACCCGATCGTCCTCGCGCACGGGCGGGCGCTGCTCGACGAGAACGAGCGCACGGCGGTCATCCAGGCCGACATGCGCGACACCGAGGCCGTCTTCGGTCACGAGGAGACGAAGCGGCTGATCGATCTCAGCCGGCCCGTCGCCGCCCTGTTCGTCTCGGTGATGCACTGCATCCCGGACGCGGACGACCCGGCCGCGCTGGTCCGCCGCGTGGCCGAACGCCTCGCCCCGGGCAGCTTCCTGGTGGTGTGTCAGCTGGTCAGCGACCGGCCCGAGATCAGGGCCTTCGTGACCGACTTCATGGAGCAGGCGACGGGCGGCCACTGGGGCCGGGTGCGCGAGGAGCACGAGGTGACGCGCTTCTTCGACGGCCTGGAGATCCTGGAGCCGGGGCTGGTGGAGGTGTCCACCTGGCGTCCGGACACCGACCTCGCCCCCGTGCAGCAGACGGACGAGTGGATCGAGTGGGGCGGCGTCGCCCGGATCGTGTAGGACCCCGGATGCCGGTCCGGTGGCCGCCCGGGCGGGCGGCCACCGGACCGGCTTCTCGCTGTGCGGGTGCCGCGGCGGCGCTCAGCCGAGCGAGGAGAGGCGCTCCTCCAGCTTTTCCGTCGTCTCCTTGGGAGTGAGCGCGCAGGCGCCGAGGCGGTCCAGCATGTCCCGGTACTGCTCGACGGTCGCGGGCTTCTGGGAGAACGTGCTGTCGGTGAGGTGCTCGATGTAGACGGCGTCCTTGAGGTCGCCGAGGGCGAAGCGGAGATAGCTGACGCCCGTGCCCACGCCCACCGCGGCCGTCACGTCCAGCGGAGCGATCTGGAGGGTCACCCGGGGCGCCGCATCATCGCGAGGAGATGGACCAGCTGATCGCGCATCACCTGGGCCCCGCCGACCGAGCGCATCAGCACGGACTCGTCGATCACGGCCCACAGCCGCGGCGCGTCCGGCTGGTCCAGCTGCCGCTGCCGTTCCTGCCGCAGGTCCACCCGGCGCCGGATCTCGTGCGCCAGCAGATGGCCGGGCCCCGACTCGATGACCGCCCGCGTGTAGGCGGAGGTCTGGAGCAGTCCGGGGATGTAGAAGGGTTCATAGGTGCGGATGGTCGCGGCGGCGCCCTCGAGGGCGACCAGCGGCGTGAAGAAGTCGGAGAGCACGTCGCCGAACGACCGCCACCAGTCCGGTTGGCGCGACTGCTGCACCAGCCGCATGAACTCCGCGACGTCCTCCTCGTCCCGCACGCCGTAGAGACCGAGCAGCGCCTCGGCGTCGGAGGGCTTGCACCCGTGCCTGCCGAGTTCGATGCGGCTCGTCTTGGACCGCGAGAAGCCGAGCTTCTCGTCGACGTCGGCCGGGTCGAGGCCGGCGCCGGTCCGCAGTTCGCGCAACTTGCCGCCCAGGATGAGCTTCAGGGCGGTCGGGTTGCTCTCGACCGCCCCCAGCGGCCGGACGAACAGCGACGGACTCGGATCGGCGGCAGTCATCGCACACTCCTGCGGAGACTATGGAAGGCGCCAGTATCCCAGCACATCGCCGCTCGCACCAATGGCCGAACAGCCCCGACAGGAAAAGATTTCAGCCAACCATGGCGTCGAAATCACCGTCCCTGGCGCCCGCGACGAACGAGGCGACCTCGTCCCGCGTATAGACGAGGGCCGGACCGTGCGGGTCACGGGAGTTGCGCATCGCCACGCTCCCGTCCGGCAGCGCCGCGAGCTCCACGCAGTTGCCCGTGGCGTTGCTGTGACTGCTCTTGACCCAGACGGCTCCGGTCAGCTCCCCGGCCGCCATTCCGTTGATGAACTCCACTCGTACCAGCCCCTCGCCAGTCGTACGCCAGTTCCGCCATTCCTCCGGTGCAATCCCAGATGCAATTGCATGATGGGACACGGGTCGACAATACTCGTCCAGCGCCGGCTGTCGAACAGCGAATCCTCCAGGGAGACATGACCCGTGACGATTCATCTGCCGCACCGCGTCAGCAGTGGCACAGGGCACGGAGAAGCGATCGGGCACGCCGGCACGGAGGCGGTGGCACCCGCGCGTTCCACGGAGTTCTGCGGGCACGCGCCGCCCTGCGCGCTCGGCGGGTTCGCGGCGTGCGGTCTGGACGGCGACCCGCGCAACGCGGGGCAGGCGCGGCGCTTCGTCAGCGCCACCCTCGACGGGTGGTCGCTGCCGGTGCTCACCGGCGACATGCATCTGCTCGTCACCGAGCTCGTCACCAACGCCGTCCGGCA
The DNA here is from genome assembly GCF_008042045.1 of Streptomyces sp. T39. Taxonomy (GTDB): domain Bacteria; phylum Actinomycetota; class Actinomycetes; order Streptomycetales; family Streptomycetaceae; genus Streptomyces. The sequence goes on along the minus strand of NZ_RDBP01000030.1, from coordinate 13,024 downwards.
CGCCCTCGGACCCGGCGCCCCGGAGGGGTCGGACTACCCGGTCTGGCTGGGCCTGTTCCGGCACCCGCGCCATGTGGTGTGCGCGGTCACCGACCCGAGCCCGGAACCGCCCCGGCCCCGGGCCGCGGACGCCTCGTCGTCCGGCGGGCGGGGGCTCGCGCTGGTCGGCGCGCTGTGCGACAGCTGGTCCTGGTGTCCGACCGAACCACGCGGCAAGACGGTGTGGGCGACCCTGTCCCTCCCCGGCTGACACCCGTATCCGGCGGCGGGGAGCCGCGCCTCCCGGGACGGGCCGGGAGGCGCGGTGCGGTCAACTCGCCGCCGGTTCCCCGCCGATGACGCGGCGGGGCTCCCCCGGGGCGTCCGGTCGCCGTTCGGCGCGCGGCTCGGCACGGTGGTCGGCGTCCTCGGGCACGGCGGTCCTGGCGGCTTCGGCGCGCACCATCGCGTGGAGCGCCGCGAAGGGATCGATGGGCATGGGCGTACACCTCACTGCTGTCGCTGGATGACGGACGGGCGGGGCCCGGTGACACCGGGCCCGGCCCCCTCAGCAGCGCAGCACCGTGCAGCTCACCGCACGGGCGGCGGGGCGGGCGGTGACGCCGGGCGCCGGGCGCCTCGCGGCCGGCGCCGAGCGGCGGTCGTCACGGGAGGCGCGGACCACCCTGCGGGCCGGGCAGGCGGCCCGGGACCGCGCCCGGTCCGGGCGCGCCGACGCCTGCCCCGTCTCGGCCTCCTCGCCCTGACCGCCCGTGTCGAGCGGCGCCTGCACCGGCGCGCGCGCATCGAGCGCAGCAGCCGGACCCGGGGCTACGCCGGCGGCGACGGCGAACAGGGAGAAAAGGGACAGCAGGACGAACAGTGCCGCCGGCCCCCGCACCCGCCGGGCGGCACGCGGGCACGGCACGGCGGGCACGGACGCGGACACGGGGGCGGTCATGGCGAACCTCCTGGACATGCGTCCCCTGCCCAAGACGGACGGGGCCGCGGCGCGCACACCCGCGGAACCGCTCCATCGGGGGACGCCGTTGGGCCGAACCCCCGGCGCGCGGCGCGCCGCCCCGGCCGGTTCGTCACGGTCCGTGTCGGCGCTGGGGGGCGTGAACCGACGGGGCGCGAGCGCCCCCGGGGTATGAGCCCCCGTGCGTCCGCCTCACCGAGTCTCTGGGGAGGACGGTGACAACTCGGCCTGTTTCCGCCGTGGTTGATTGCGCGGCCTCGCGCGCGACCCGATGGCGCACGCGGGCGCACGCGACCAAGTGCCGCCGGGCGTTTGAATATTTCACGACATTCGCGCAGGTCTGCGCCATTTGCGAGGTTCTGCCGACTGCGTTCCACTGGTACTGCATCTGCTCATGGATCCCGAAAGGGGATGGCATGTCTTCCACGAAGCCTGTGACTCAGCAGCCGCGTACGACGGCCCTGGACACCGACCTCGAAGCAGCGCTCAACCCGGTCGAGCCCGAGGGCTTCTACCGTGACACCCGTGAGTGCGCGGCTCTGGCGCTCATCTCGGGCGGCGGAGCCCTGTTGCTCTCGCCCCCGACGCCGCGGCCCAAGAAGGGCTGACGGGAGTCACGAATGGAGCAGCCCGGCACGTCCCGTCTGACGGAGGCAGTGCAGGAACTCGCTTCGCAGGTGGTCTCCGCTCTTCGGAGCGGGGACCACCTGGTGGCGTTCCGCACGGCCACCGGTCCGGCCGGCGACGAGGATCTCGCCCTCGCGGCGACACGTGTACTGGGGGCGGACGCCATGCTTCCGGCCCTCCTGCCCGGCGGCAGGTCCGCTCCCGAGGACCTGGCCGGCTTCGAGAAGGCCGTCGTCGGCTTCCCGCCGGCCCCCGACGCCGCGCCCACGACCCGCTGGAGCCACTGGGCGATGACGCGGACGCTGGCGCGTCTCGGCGGGTCCGCCGCCGCCCCGGCCGGCGAGGCGGAGCCCGACGCCTCCTGGCTCGACGGCGCCCCCTGGCAGCAGCTGACCCACCAACTCGCGGTCCTGGGCGCTCTCGCCCTGCCCGGCTCACCCTCCGCGGTCGCCCGGGCGGCCCGGGAGCGGCCCCTGGACGTGGCCCGCGGCTTCGTGCGCGCGTTGCGGCGGCGCGACTGGCTCCAGGCCGCGGCGGCCGGGCGCTGGCTGGTGCTGTCCGACGGCGTCCCCGACACGCTCGGCCTCGACGCCGGGCTGGAGTTCGTCGGGCAGATGGGCGGCGCGGACGCCCGCGTGCTGCTGCACCTGGAGGCGGCACGCCTGCTCAGGGAAGGGGAGCCGCGGTGAGCGCTGCCGGCATCAGGGCCCTGGCCGATTCCGCGCTCGGCTGGGTGTCCGAGAACAGGGACGACTTCCGGCTCGGCGAGGACGCGCTCGCCCCGGAGGCCGACGTGAACCGCTCCTGGAAGCCGCTGGGCGAGCTGGCGCAGGTCTGCGTCACCGTGCAGGCGCGGACGGCGCCCGGCACCGCCCTGCACGAACGGGCGGGCAGGCTGCTGGCCTTCGCCTGGGAGCAGACCCGCGAGGGCGCGCTGCTGCTCGACCTCCAGCGGCTCGAACCGGCCGCCACCTATCCCCTGGAGATCTACGCCGCCTTCGCCTCGGCCGGCCTGCGGCACCCGGGGTACGACTCCTACGCGGCCCTGCTCGCGGGCACCCGCAGCTGGCGGCTGACCGAGCAGCAGCCCAACCGCCGGCTCGGCCTCCTCAACTCCGCGCGGCGCTGCGGACTGCCGGTGCCCGACGACGCCGGGGCCGTGCTGCGGCGCACCTGGCTCGGGGGCCTGCCGGAACCGTGGACCTTCGAACGCGCCGCCGGGTACACGCTGACCCACGTGGTCTTCCATCTCACCGACTGGGGCCACGACATCGGGGCCGTGCCGGACGACGTCGTCGCCTATCTCGACGACTGGCTCCCGCCGTGGCTCGACACGTGCCTGGAGGACGAGCAGTGGGACCTCAGCTGTGAACTGCTGGCCGTGGCGGCGGCCCTGCCGAGCGTGCCCGACCCGGGGATGCTGTCCGGTGCCTTCGCCGAACTCTCCGGGGTGCAGGACGCGTCGGGTGCGATCCCGGAGGTCGGGCCCGGCCGGACGGGGCGTCCCGTGCGCCGCGACTTCGCGGGCACCTACCACTCCACGCTGATGGCGGTCTTCGCCTCGGCCCTCGCGCTCGCCCGCTCCGGCTCCCCCGAGCGGCCGGAGGTCCCGTCATGACCACCGCCACCCGCCTCTTCCACGACGTGGGGCAGCGGGCGGTGGCCTGGCTCCACACCCACCGCGACGGCTTCCGTCTGGAGCCCGACGCCGACCCGGAGACCGGCTTCCTGGAGCGTTTCAAGCCCGTCGGCGAGCTCGCGCTGATCTGCAAGGTGCTGTTCCGCGAAGGCGTCTCCGGCTCGCGGGAGTCGGCGATGGCGCGGGCGCTGATCGACCACGCCTGGCGCGAGGTGCTGGACGGGGGGCGGATGCTGGTGCGCGCCCAGCGGACCGAGCCCGTCTCCCCCGTACCGTTCGAGGTCTACCTGCCGTTCAGGGAACTGGGCTACTCGCAGCCGGAGCTGGAGCAGGCGGTGCGGCTCAACCACCGGCTGACGAGCTGGGCGGCGCTGGAGGTCACCGCCGTGCGCCGGCTGGGGCTCTCCGCGTTCGAGCGGCGCTTCGGGCTGGAGTGCTCGCTGGATCCGGCGGAGGCACTGCGCCGCACCTGGCTGGGCCGCAGACCGGAGCCGTGGACCGTCGAGGGGCACACGGCGTACGCCGTCACCCACACGGTCTTCCATCTCACGGACTGGGGCGAGCGCCCCGAGGGCCTTCCCGACGACCTGGCCGGATATCTGGCGGAGTGGCTGCCGGTGTGGCTGGACGACTGGCTCGACCTGCGGCGGTGGGACCTGCTCGGCGAACTGCTGGTGGTGGACGCCTGTCTGCCCCGGCCGGCGCTCGACGAGCGGGTGTGGGAGGGGTTCGCCGCGGCCCAGCTGCCGGACGGCTCGATGCCGGCGGTGGGAGAGGCCCCCACGGGAGACCCGCAGGACGTGTTCGACGTGCTGTACCACCCCACGCTGGTCGCCGCGTTCGCCTCCGTCCTCGCCACCTCGCGGTCGCTCGACCGGCTCGCCGGATGACCGCCGCTCCGGGGGCCGGGGCGGTCGACGACGAGGAGGCGCTGGCCGGTGCGGTGGACGCGGTGGACGCCCCGGACGTGGTGTTCGGCCTCTCGCGCGACGGCCGCCGCACGGTGCTCACCGGCGGGACCGGGCGCGCGCCCGCCGTCCCGCGTGAGCGGCTGCGGTACGAGATCGGTTCGGCGTCCAAGACCTTCACCGGGCTGCTGCTGGCCCACCTGGAGGCGTCGGGGCGGCTGTCGGGGGCGGAGCCCGCGGCGCGGTGCTTCGACCCGCGGCGCGCCCTCGGCCGGAACCCGATCACGCTGGCGCATCTGATCACCCACACCTCGGGGCTGCCGCCGCTGCCCGCGGACTTCTATCCGCAGGCGGTGCGCCGCTGGGCGACGAATCCGTACGCGCACTACCCGGCGGACCGGGTGGTGCGCGCCTTTCTGCGGGCGAGGCCGCGCCACCGGCCCGGCACCCGGTGGCGCTACTCCAACTTCGCCGTCGCCTCCCTCGGGCACGCGCTGTCGGTGGCCGAGGCGACGCCGTGGGACGAGCTGCTGTCCTCCCGGGTGCTGCGGCCGCTGGGCCTGTCCGGGACCGCGCTGCGGCCCGCCGGACCGGGGACGGACGCCACGGGCCACGGCGCGGACGGGGTGCGGCGTACTCCCCCGCTGGACATCGGCGGTTTCGCGGCGGCGGGCGCGGTGCGGGCCACCGTGCACGATCTGCTCGGCTATCTGGAGGCCCATCTCCGTCCGGAGGGCCATCCGTTGGCCGGGGCGCTGCGCGAGGTGCGGCGGCCGGTGCTGCGGCGCGGGCCGCGGCACCGCCATGTGCACACGCTGACGTGGTTCCGTCATGCGACCGACCACGGTCACGTGTACTTCCATTCCGGCGCGACCAGCGGGCAGCAGGCGTTCCTGGGTTTCAGCCCCGACACGGGCACCGCGCTGGTGGCCGTGTCCACGCGCCGGTTCCGGCTGCGGGACCGGCTTATCCCCGTCGCGTACGGCCTGCTCACGGACGCCGGCGCCCCGGGCCGGGACTCCGGAGCACGGGCCTGACGGCACGGGAGGGCCGCGCGGTCAGCCGCTCGTGGCGAAGTCCTGCACCCACCACGGGCCGCCCGGCTCCAGGCTGACGCCGACGCCGGTGTCCTTCAACGCGCAGTCGGCGACGATCCGTTCATGGGTGGGGCTCGCCAGCCAGCCCGTGACGGCGGCCTCGGGCCCGTCGGGGCCCTTGTGGATGTTCTCCGCCCAGCGGCTCCAGCGGTACCCGGCGGCGGTGATGCGGTCTCCTCCGTCGCGGCCCTCGGGGCTCCTGTGCTCGTAGTAGCCGCGGGACGCCATGTCGCCGGCGTGCGCGCGGGCCGCGGCGGCCAGCCGGTCGTCGACCCGCAGCGGCTCGCAGCCCGCCTGCTCGCGGTGGGCGTTGACGAGGGTCACGACGCGGCGGGCGTACTCGTCCGCCGTGCTCCGTCCGCCGGCGCCCGCGCCCGGCACCGTCAGCAGGGCCGCCGCGCTCCCGGCGGGAACCGGCTCGCGTGACGTGCAGCCGCCGAGCAGCGCGATGACGCCGAGCAGAGCGGCGAGTACGGGGGCGGCGGATCGGCGGCACTGCACGGGCCGGGCTCGCTCTCTGTCACAGGCGTACGGGCGACGGACAGGCACACCGGAGGAGCCCCCGGGCCGCCCCGGGCATGATCGTCATCGTGGCACGCCCGGCGCCCGCGCGACGCCGACCCGGCGGCCTTCCCCCGATGGAGGGACAACCGGATGTCCGCGATGTCCGATACGATGGAACATCTGAGCGAGACCCGGTCACCCGCCCCGGCGCGGGGTGCCGCCACCGTCCCCGGCCCCGATCCGGAACGCCCATGACTGCACTGCGCATCCTTCCCGCCGCCCTCGCGGGCGCCTTGCTGCTGCCGCTGGCCGCCTGCGCCGGCGCGCCCGCCGCCGAGCGGTCCCCCGCCCCGGCCGCGTCCTCCCCGCGTACCGCGGCCACGGCCGCCGAGCGGCCGCTCACCGCGGCGAGCGGACCGGCCGGCCGGCCGGCGCAGGCCGAGCCCTCCCCCGCCCCCGACCCCCGGACACGGGCGGCGCTGCTGTCCATCCCGGAGATCGGACTGGAGGCCCTGGAGGTCGTGCCGTACAAGGGGACGACGGACGACTGGCCCGGCACCCGGATCCAGAACCGCGGGCTCGGCGCGTCCCCGTACGGCGAGAACGGCGGCGTCGGCCCCGGCGAGGTGGGGAACTACCTGGTCACCGCCCACCGGCTGTCCGCCGGCGGGCCGCTGCGCGATCTGCCGGCGCTCGACGAGGGCGACGTCGTGCGGGTCACCCTCGGCGGCGAGGTCTTCGAGTACGAGATCACCGGGACGCGGCAGACCTCGTTCCGTTCGGAGCGCTCGCTGGCCGAGCAGCGCGCGGCGGTGCCCGGGCACCCGGGCCGCGAGCCGACCCGGGCCATGATCACGATCTCGACGTGCGCCACCCCCGAGGACGACGCGGCGGGCAATCACTGGCGCGACGACCGGGGCAACCCGGAGCACCGGATCGACAAGATCGGTGTGCTGCGCGAGCCGTGACGGCCGCCGGGGCGGCCCGTCAGGCCCGCCGGGTCCAGCGGTGCCACCAGTGGGTCCGGCGCGGGTGCACCGCGCGGCCCAGCCGGCGGCCCAGCAGCAGATAGCCGATCAGCGCGCCGCTGGTGTTGAGGATGACGTCGTCGATGTCGAACGCGCGACCGGTGATCACCGAGCCCTGGACCAGTTCGACGCAGACCATCACGAGGGCGGTCAGCACCGCCACCCGGACCAGGCCGCGGGCGCGGGGCGCGAGGACCGGGAGCAGGACCCCGAACGGCACGCCCAGGGCGATGTTGCCGCCGAGCTGCTTGACGGTGTCCTTCAGCGCGGGCTGCGAGAGATAGGCGCGGATCGAGTCACCGGGCTGGAGGTTGCTGTGCGTGAGGTGCTCGGAGGCGGCCGACGGCTCCAGGGTCAGCCGGGCGAGCACCAGACTGAACGCCACCGTGCCGGCGAACGCCAGCAGCACGGCGGCGGCCCGGAACCACGGCCCCGCGGGGGCGGCGTCGCCCGGTGGCCCTTCGACCGCTGACGAGTCCTTGCCGGTGTTCGCTCCCGAGCGCCCCATGACTGCCCCCACTTCGTCCCGCTGTGCTGTGTCCACGACAGGGGTGCGGTTACCCCCTGTGGCCGCCGGTATGTGGCGGGACGGGCGCGCGCTGCGGGAGCGGGTCGCTCAGCGTGCCCCGGTGTCCGAAGGGCCCTCGGGGTCGATGTGGGGCAGCAGCCGGTCGAGCCACTTCGGCGTCCACCATGCCGCCTTGCCCATCAGGGTCATGGCGGCCGGGACGAGCAGGAGCCGGACCACGGTGGCGTCGATGAGCACGCTGGCGGCGAGACCGAGGCCGAGCATCTTGACGACGATGTTGTCGCTGAGGACGAACGCGGCGAAGACGCTCACCATGATCAGCGCGGCGCAGGTGATGACCCGGGCGGTGATCTCCAGCGCGTGGGCGACACCGGCCCTGGCGTCCCCGGTGCGCACCCATGCCTCGTGGACCCGGGACAGCAGGAAGATCTCGTAGTCCATGCTGAGCCCGAACACGATGGCGAACATCATCATCGGCACATAGCTCTCGATGGGCACGTCGCCGGAGACGCCGAGCGCGGGGCCGCCCCAGCCCCACTGGAAGACGGCGACCACGACGCCGTAGGACGCGGCGATCGACAGCACGTTGAGGACGGCGGCCTTGACGGCGACGAGCACTCCGCGGAAGACCGCGAGGATCACCAGGAAGGCCAGCCCCACGACGACGGCGATGATCAGCGGCAGCCGGGAGGAGACGATGTCGAGGAAGTCCACCTGGGCGGCCGTCGTGCCGGTGACGTAGGTGGTGGCGTCGGTGCCGGCCACGGCGCCGGGCAGCACGTCGTCCGCGAGGTGGTCGGTGAGCCGTGTCGTGCGCTCGTCCTGCGGAGGTGCCACGGAGTACGCGGTGGCGATGAGGACGTCGCCGTCGGACGTCGCCTCGGGCGGAGTGATGACGGCGGCGTCCGGGACGCTCTTCAGTGCGTCCTGCACCTGGCCGGCGAGTGCCGAGCGGTCCGACTGGGGCACCGAGGTCTGGTCGACCACCAGCGTCAGCGGGCCGTTCGACCCCGGTCCGAAGGCCGAGGACATCAGGTCGTAGGCGCGGCGGTCGGTGAAGGACTCGGGGTCGGCGCCGTCGCCGATGTGGCCGAGCTGGATGGAGAACAACGGGATGGCGAGCACGGCCAGGACGGCCACCCCGCCGCCCAGGAACCACCAGGGCCGCCGTTCGACCCGCTGGGCGTAGCGGTGCCAGGTGCCCTGGACCTCCTCACCGGGCGAGGTCTCCGTCTCGGCCACCGGTCTGCGCACGTGCAGCCGGTCGATGCGGCGGCCGATCAGGCCGAGCATCGCGGGGACGAGGGTCAGGGCGCCGAGCACGGCGGTGACCACGGTGACGGCGGCGGCCAGACCGAGTTTGCCGATGAACGAGATGCCCGAGACCCAGAGCCCGGAGAGGGCGATCACGACGGTGCACCCCGAGACCAGGACGGCGTGCCCGCTGGTCGCCGCGGCCCGTCCGGCGGCCGCGACCGGATCCTGTCCGTCCATCAGGTTCTGCCGGTGGCGGGTGATCAGGAACAGGGCGTAGTCGATGCCGACGCCGAGGCCGATCATGGTGGCCAGGGTGGGCGAGACGGTGGCGAACGTGGTCGCCGCGGCGAGCAGACCGAGCAGCCCGAGGCCGCAGACCACCGCGAGCAGGGCGGTCACCAGCGGAAGGACGGCGGCGACCACACTGCCGAAGCCGATCAGCAGGACGACGATCGCCACGGCGAAGCCGATGGCCTCGCTGGTGCGGTCGTCGGCCTCGGGCCGGGCCAGTTCGCCGAGGGACCCGCCGTACTCCACGGTGACGCCGGCGGAGCGCAGCGGCTCGACGGAGTCGTCGATGCCCCCGAGGTAGGAGGAGCCGAGGACGGAGGGCTGCTGATCGAACCGGATCGTGATGTAGGCGGTCTTCCCGTCGGTGGAGAGCGGGCCGACGTCGGCGGTGCCGGAGGACGGGGGCGGTGTGCCGGGCGGCGGCAGCGGATTCTGCGCGGACAGCACGTGCGGCAGCTTCTGGAGGTCGGCGACCGTGGTCGAGATCTGGTCCGAGACGTCGGTCAGCGGTTTGTCCGGGTCGTGCAGCACGATCTGCGAGCCGTACCCGCCGGCGGACGGTTCATGGGCCTGGAGGACGTCGAGGCCGTCCTGCGACTGGGTGCCGGGGAGGGCGAAGTTGTCCGAGTAGTCGCCGCCCCAGACACGGTCGAGCGCCTGCGCGCCGATGACGGCGGCGACCCACAGCACGAGGACGACGACGAAGTGGCGGGCGCACCATTCACCGACACTCCGCAGTGCTCCCCCGGGGCGCGGCGCTCCGGGCCGCTCGGTCGGGGCGGACGCCGTTGACGACATCGGGGCTCCGGGACGTCGGGCTCCGGCAGGCGAAGCGGTGGATGGGCTGGGGCCGTGCGGGCGGGACGGAGGGGACGCACACAGTGAAGTCCGGCCGGGCCTCGCCGGCACGCCGGCGCGGGGGAACGGGTGACTCCGTCCGCTCGGCGCGGAGGGGCGTCGGGGACGGGAAAGGGGCGCACCCGTGACGGGTGCGCCCCTCCAGGTCTTCGCGCAGCGGGATCAGTTCTGGTGGCGGACCTGGTCCTCGTCCAGCATCTGCTGGCGCGGCTCACGCTCCTGACGTCCGCGCTCCTGCTCCTGCCGGTCGTTCTCCCGGTCCTGGCGGCCGCGCTCCGGGGCGTCGCCCCTGCGCTTCTGCGCTTCCTGCTTGAGCTGCTCGGCCTTGTCCTGGAACTGGTCCTTGATACCCATCAGTCTCTCCTTCGAGGTGGGGTAGGGGCGGGATCAGCCTTGCACGGCCGTGCATTCTTCGCATATCTGTCGAATACGGACAGTGATCGGGGGCGGATACGCCCGGGACGGGCCGTGTCAGTGCCGGTGGGCGTGCCGCTCCTCGGGAGGCAACTCGCTGATGCGGACCAGCCGGTCGAAGTCGACGGCTGCCCCCCGCAGCAGCAGGTCGGCCAACGGCTGCGCCGGGACGGGCCGTTGCGCGCCGCCGCCGAGCAACGCCCGCTGATAGACCGCGGACGCGAGCAGGTCCACCAGCATGTCCGGGTCGACGTCCGCACGCAGGTCGCCCCGGCCGACCGCGCGGCGCACGGCCGTCACCGCCGCCTGCCGGCTCGGTTCCACCACCGTCTCGACGAGACGCCGGTGCAGTTCCGGGTCGCGCGAGCAGTCCGCGAGCAGCGGGGCGAGCACACCCGGCGGCAGGCGCTCGTCCAGCGCCTCGGTGAGCAGACGCACGCTGGCGGTCAGATCGCAGCGAGTACAGCCGTTGTCCGGGGCAAGAGGCGCGACGAGGACCGCGGCGAGCGCGTCGATCACGAGGTTCTGCCGGACCGGCCAGCGGCGCCGGATCGTCGGCTTGGTGGTCCCGGCCCTGGCCGCGACGGCCTCCAGGGTGAAGCCGCCGTACCCGTGCTCGCGGAGGACGTCGAGTGTCGCGGCCAGCACCGAGGCGTCGATCGCCGGGTCCCGGGGGCGGCCGGCCGCGACGTGGCTCATGCCGGGACGTCCTGCGGGTACCAGCGCAGCTCCACCGTGTTGCCGTCCGGGTCCTCGACGTAGACCGACTGGGCGTCACCCCGCGCGCCGAACCGGCCGACCGGGCCGTCCAGGACGGTGAACCGCCCGGAGTCGATGACCTCCTGCCAGTCGAGCGGGTCGACGACCAGGCAGATGTGGTCGACGTTCGACGTGCCACGGGGGCGGTGGAACAGATCGATGATCGCGGTGGGGCTTATCCGCACCGACGGGAAGGGCACCTTCCCGGCCCGCCACTCCTCGACACGGACGGGCTCCAGACCGAGCGGACCGCAGTAGAACGCGAGCGAACGCTCGACGTCCTCGACGTTGAGCACCACATGATCGAAATCCTTGACGCGCACGATGACCCTCCCCGAAGTTCCATTCCGTTGCGGAACGGATCGTAACACGGGAACGCCGGGGCCGCATATGGCGTTTGGGGTGTTTTGTCATGGTTACCCGCTTGCTGAGGGACTCCACGGAAGAGGGAGAGACATGATCACGCGAGAGCAGATCCCGAAGGTGCTGGACCACCCGGTGTTCGACTCCGAAGGCAACAAGGTCGGCAACGCCAAGCACGTGTTCGTCGACGACGCCACGGGGCAGCCCGACTGGGTCAGCGTGCAGACCGGCCTGCTCGGCACCGGCGAATCGTTCGTCCCGATACAGAACGCCACGATGGTCGAGGACCACTTGGAGGTGCCGTACTCGAAGGACAAGATCAAGGACGCGCCCGACGTCGACGTGGATGCGAGCGGACACCTCTCCCGGCAGGAGGAGGAGCGGCTCTACCAGCACTACAGCCTCGACTGGGACGCCGCCTGGCGCGATGCCAACCGGCCCGACAAGGGCTGGGCGGCGGACGGTTCGGCCACGGACGGCGCGGGGGACGCGGGCACCGCGGGCGCTCCCGGCGACGCGGGCACCGCAGGCGCGGCCGGTGCCGCCGGTGCGGCCGGTGCCGCCGGTGCGGCAGGGGCGCGCGGAAAGCGGGGCGGCGGCGGAGCCGCGGGGGCGGCCGGCACGGCGCGTCACGCACGGGCCAAGGACACGACGGTGGCCGGAACGACCGCGATGCCGGGCGGCGCCGAGACGGCGTCCGGACGCGACACCGCGGCGGCCTCCGGGCGCGACACCGCGGCGGCCTCCGCGCACGGCACCGGCGACACGGACATGGCGATGACGCGGTCCGAGGAGCACATGCACGTCGGCACCGAGCGCCACGAGGTGGGCCACGCACGGCTGCGCAAGTACGTCGTCACCGAGGAGGAGAGCCAGAGCGTGCCGCTGCGCCACACCGAGGTGCGCCTGGAACGTGAGCCCATCACCGAGGCCAACCGTGACTCGGCGCTCTCCGGCCCGGAGATCTCGGAGGCGGAGCACGACGTCACGCTCTACGAGGAGCGTGCGGTCGTCGAGACCCGCGCCGAGCCCGTCGAGCGTGTCCGGCTCACCGTCGAGGAGCGCACGGAGGAGACCACCGTCACCGGCCGTGTCCGCAAGGAGATGATCGAGGCCGACATCCCCGACGAGAAGGGGCGTGAGCGCCCGGCCTGACGCCAGGCGGTGACGACGGGCCCCGGAAGCCGAGGCCGCCCACCCGAACGAGCGGACCTGGTCCGCCGGGCCCGTCGCCGCCGGATCACCCCAGGTGCTGAAGTTGCTCCAGCCGGTGCTGGAGCAACTTCAGTGCGCCGCGCTGCCGTCCCGGCACGCGGCGGCGCAACTGCACCAGGGGCGGCGCGAGTCGACGGGCCCGCGCCACGTCGCGGATCTGCTCCCACTGGTGGTGCGCGCGGTCGACGGCGCCCTCGACGTCCGGGTCGTCGGTGGTCTGCTGCCGGCGGAGCCGGCCGTCGGCGACCGTCATCCACAGCTCGCAACTGCGCGCCGGATCGCCGGCGAGACGCGCGAGATCGGCGCGCACCTCCAGCCAGTGGAGCGCCTGCGCGGAGGTCGGCCCGTGGGTGCGCAGCGCATCCCCCTCGCACGCGGCGGCGGCCGCGGCGGCCTCCGCATGCCGCCCGGCCCGCGCGGCGTCCAGGATCGCGGCGTGCGGGTCGTGCGCTGCGGCGGGGGCCGGCGGCGCATGAACGGGCCTGCCCACGGCGGCGATCACGCCGCGCACCGGGCCGGCGGGGACGCGGGGCGGCGGCGGCACGGAGGGGGTCTGCGCGGTCCGGGTCTGCGG
>NZ_RDBP01000003.1 GCF_008042045.1 Streptomyces sp. T39 | reverse complement strand
GAGCGGACCGCGCTGGTCGACGGCGAGAGGGCGGTGTCCTATGCCGAACTGAACGCGTCCGCCAACCGGTTGGCCCGTCATCTGCGGTCCCACGGGCTGGGCCGGGGTGATCTGGCGGGTGTGCTGCTGGAGCGCGGCGCCGACTTCGCGACGGCGGTGGTGGCGGTGGTGAAGACCGGCGCGGGATACACCCTGCTCGACCCGGACTTCCCCGACGAGCGGCTGCGCTCGGCCGCCACCGACGCCGGCATCACCCACCTCGTCACCACCACCGGCCTCGCGCAACGCGTCGACGGCCCCTGGGCCGTGCACACCGCGGCACGGGGAGACCTCCTCACCCGGCGCGCGGACAACCTCGGCGTCCCCGTCGGCCCCGAGGACTCCGCCTGCCTGATGTTCACGTCGGGGTCGACGGGACGGCCGAAGGGGATCCTGTCGTCGCACCGGAATCTGGTGTCGACGGTGAGTGGTCAGTCCTACGGCCGGTTCGGGACGGGTGAGGTGTTCCTGCAGTGCTCGCCGACAGCTGGAGCATCGTCACCCCGTGCCGCCGCGACAGCTCCGCGATCAGCGCCGGCTCCGGACGCTGCCCGGGCTGGAGCACCGACACACCGCCGTGCAGCAGCGCCCCCCAGAACTCCAGACTGAACGCGTCCCAGGACACCGGCGAGCACTGCAGGAACACCTCACCCGTCCCGAACCGGCCGTAGGACTGACCACTCACCGTCGACACCAGATTCCGGTGCGACGACAGGATCCCCTTCGGCCGTCCCGTCGACCCCGACGTGAACATCAGGCAGGCGGAGTCCTCGGGGCCGACGGGGACGCCGAGGTTGTCCGCGCGCCGGGTGAGGAGGTCTCCCCGTGCCGCGGTGTGCACGGCCCAGGGGCCGTCGACGCGTTGCGCGAGGCCGGTGGTGGTGACGAGGTGGGTGATGACCTGGTGCCCACCTTCCTCACCGTGCTGGAGCGGATGCCGCTGACGCCGAACGGCAAGGTGGACAAGCGGGCCCTGCCCGAGCCGGCCCCCCTCGCCACCGKCGGACGCGCGAACACGTCCCGGATCGTGAGGCGGACACCCAGCGCCTCGGCCACCCGATTCACCAGCCGCGCCGCCAGCAGCGAATGACCGCCGTGGTGGAAGAAGTCGTCGTCGACGGTGAGGGTGGCGGTGGTGGCGAGGGTGCCCCGGAAGAGGGCGAGCAGCGTCTCCTCCAGCGGGGTGCGCGGGGCGCGTCCGCCGGTGGCGAGGGGGGCCGGCTCGGGCAGGGCCCGCTTGTCCACCTTGCCGTTCGGCGTCAGCGGCATCCGCTCCAGCACGGTGAGGAAGGTGGGCACCAGGTGGTCCGGGAGCCGGTCGGCGGTGTGCCGGCGGATCTCCTCCGGCTCGGCCACCGCATCCAGCACCACATAGGCGGCCAGCCGCCGCTCATGCACCGTCACCACCGCCTGCGTCACCGCCGGATGCCCCAGCAGCGCCGCCTCCGTCTCCCCCGGCTCGACACGGAAGCCGCGGATCTTGATCTGGTCGTCCGCCCGCCCCTCGTAGACGATCCGGCCCCCGGTGTCGAACCGCGCCAGGTCACCGGTCCGGTAGAGGCGGGCGCCCTTGGTGCCGTACGGGTCGGGCACGAAGCGGGTCGCGGTCAGGTCGGGGCGGCCGAGGTAGCCGTGGGCCAGGCCCTCGCCGGCGAGGTAGAGCTCGCCCGTCACACCGGGCGGGCACAGGTTCAGATACGGATCGAGGATGTAGGCGCCCTTGTTGACCAGCGGCACCCCCACGGGCACCAGGGCGGGCGGAACGTCGCCGCGCGGGATGGCGTGGGTGGTGGTGAAGCCCATCGACTCGGCCGGACCGTACCCGTTGACCACCTCGATCCCGGGCACCAGGCCCTGGAGCTTGTGGACATGAGCGGGGGACGCGGCCTCGCCACCGGTGAACGCGACCGTGACCGTCTCGAACGCCTCGGGATGCTCGTCCACCAGGAAGTTGAACAGGCTCGCCGACAGCTGGAGCATCGTCACCCCGTGCCGCCGCGACAGCTCCGCGATCAGCGCCGGCTCCGGACGCTGCCCGGGCTGGAGCACCGACACACCGCCCGGCTCCGGACGCTGCCCGGGCTGGAGCACCGACACACCGCC
>NZ_RDBP01000292.1 GCF_008042045.1 Streptomyces sp. T39 | reverse complement strand
TCCTTCTGGCCCGTCACGTCCTGCTCGGTGGAGACCGTGTCGTTGACGCAGAACACCGTCTTGTCGCGGTTGGCGAGCAGCCGGCCGAGCCGGGCCTCCGTCCACGGATGCGTCAGGTCGAGATACGTGTAGGGCAGCGCCGACGGCACGGCACGCCGCGTGTGGTACGCGTAGTAGTGGTGCAGCGAGGAGGCGATGGAGATGTCGTCGATGCTCCGGAACCGGCTGCCCTCGGTCGCGCGGTACTCGAACTCGAACTCGGTCTCGATCTCGGTGAGCACGCTGCGCCGCAGCGGGTGCGGCATGTGCTTCATCTTCTGGACGAGCACCTTGCCGTAGCGCTCCTCGATCAGCCGGCGGTTGTTCTTGCCGGCCGCCGCGACCGGCGGGTCGCCCGCGGTCTTCTCGCCGAGCGGTACCAGGGCGGGCGAGGGGAAGAACTTGGTGAGGCCGCTGGAGAGGAAGAAGTCCCCCGGCGTCACCTCGTTGCCGAGCATCACGTCGTCGTTGARGTAGAGGAAGTGTTCCGAGAGGCCCTCGATGCGGTGCAGCTGGCTCTCGATGGCGTGCGAGTTGAACGTCGGCAGCCACTCGGGGTCGGTGAAGATGTCGCGGTGGCTGACGACCTCGATGCCGGGCTGGTCGGTGTCCAGCCACTCGGGGGTCTGGTCGTCCGTCACCAGGTAGATGGTGCGCACCCACGGGGCGAACATCGCCAGCGAGCGCAGCGAGTACCGCAGTTCGTCCCGGT
>NZ_RDBP01000291.1 GCF_008042045.1 Streptomyces sp. T39 | reverse complement strand
GGCGCCGTTGGTCCGGCGCCGGCAGCGCTCCTCGATGATCCCGAGGTACAGATCACGGTCGGCCGGCTCGATGTTCCACGCGTCGAGCCCGGCCGCGGCGAGCGGCAGCAGCTCGTCGCGGACGAGCTTGACGACGGGGACCCTGGTGACCCCTCCGCGCCCCGGACGCGGCCACTCCAGCTCGGCGTCGATGCCGTACCGGCAGGCCGTGTCGAAGTTGCGGTGCGCCGCCTCGAAGGGCAGCCGGGACCACMSYGGCCGACGTGATCGCCAACGCCGCCTTCTACTACGGTCTGGTCCGCGCGCTGGCCGRGGAAGCCCACCTCCCAGGTGTGCACCGGACGGCCCTCCCTCATCAGTTCGCTGTACCGGCGGGTGGTGGCCGCGAGCGCGGCGTCCCGCGGAAGGCCCGCCTCCAGTGCCCGGTGGAAGGTGTCCGACTGCCAGGAGGCGCCGTTGGTCCGGCGCCGGCAGCGCTCCTCGATGATCCCGAGGTACAGATCACGGTCGGCCGGCTCGATGTTCCACGCGTCGAGCCCGGCCGCGGCGAGCGGCAGCAGCTCGTCGCGGACGAGCTTGACGACGGGGACCCTGGTGACCCCTCCGCGCCCCGGACGCGGCCACTCCAGCTCGGCGTCGATGCCGTACCGGCAGGCCGTGTCGAAGTTGCGGTGCGCCGCCTCGAAGGGCAGCCGGGACCACACCGGCCGTGCGCCGCCTCGAAGGGCAGCCGGGACCACACCGGCCG
>NZ_RDBP01000290.1 GCF_008042045.1 Streptomyces sp. T39 | reverse complement strand
CGTCGTCGCCGCCCTCGCCGGAACGGCCGGCATGCTCTCGCTGACGTCGGCCAAGTCGGGCGCCCTGGTCGGCGTGGCCATCTCGGTGACGACCGTCCCGGCAGCGGCCAACGCCGCCGTCGCCTTCAGCTACCGCGAGTACGCGCAGGCGTGGGGCTCGACCGAGCAGCTCCTGCTGAACCTCGCGGGCATCGTGCTCGCCGGCACGGCGACCCTGCTGGTGCAGAAGGCGCTGTGGCGCCGGAGCCGGCGCCGGGCGGAGCGCACCGGCTGATTCCGCGGACCCGTACGCACGAGGGCGCCCCCGGACCGTGTCCGGGGGCGCCCTCGTGCGTACGGGTCGGTCAGCCGAGCGCCGACTTCACGACGTCGGCCAGCCGGCCGGCGACGCTCTTCGCCTGCTCCAGGTCGGCGGCCTCGACCATGACGCGGACCAGCGGCTCCGTGCCCGAGGGGCGCAGCAGCACCCGGCCGGTGGCGCCGAGCTCGCGCTCGGCCTCGGCCACGGCCTGGGACAGCTCCGCGGAGGTCGTCACCCGGGACTTGTCGACGTCGCGCACGTTGACGAGCACCTGCGGCAGCCGCTCCATCACACCGGCCAGGTCGGCGAGGGAACGGCCCGTGGCGGCGATCCGGGCCGCGAGCATCAGACCGGTCAGCGTGCCGTCACCGGTGGTGGCGTGGTCGAGGACGATGACGTGGCCGGACTGCTCGCCGCCGAGCGCGTAGCCCTTCTCCTTCATCGCCT
>NZ_RDBP01000029.1:140805-146299 GCF_008042045.1 Streptomyces sp. T39 | reverse complement strand
CGTGCCGGGACCGTGCGCGTGCCGCCGGTCACCTGTCGGGGTAGATGTCCCCGGTGCCCATCGCGGACTCCTGGTCGGACTGGGCCTTGAGCCGCTGGGCCTTGTCCTTCAGCCGCTGCCGTTCCTTGGGGTCGCTGCTGCGGCTCGCCGCCTCGTCCAGTTCCTTGGCCTTCTCCCGCATCTGCCGCACCCGGCCGCGGGACTCGTCGGTACCGCTCATGATCACTCCTCGGACGTGTCGAGCACTGACCCCCCAGCGAAACAGGGCCGCTGCGCGCACGCATCTCGAAGCCCCGGCGCACGCCGCGCGCGGCGCCGGCCGGGGCCCGGCCGGCGCCGCGGGAGCCGCCTCGGGGCGTCAGGCCGCGGCGAGGGCCGCGGCCGCCGCCTCGCGGGCGCCGTCGCGGTCGGCGGCGATCAGGCCGATGCGGGTGCGGCGGTCGAGGACGTCGGACTCGTCGAGCGCTCCCTCGTGGCGCACGGCCCACACCAGCTCGGCGCCGGTGACGGGGTGGCCTGGCACGACCGGGAGCGACAGGGACGGGTCGGCCACGCCGAGGGCGTGGACGGCCGGGGCCTCGGCGCCGTAGCGGCGCACCAGCCGGCGCGGCACGTCCAGTGCCGCCAGCTCGGCGGGGCGGGCGGCGCCGACGAGCGGGAGGGCGGCCGTGCGGCAGGGGCCCGCGGGGAGACGGCCCGCGCGGACGGCCGCGTCGACGGCGTCCTGGGCCATGCGCCGGTAGGTGGTGAGCTTGCCCCCGACGACCGTGACGACGGCCTGCGGCGAGGTGATCACCGCGTGGCGGCGGGAGATGTCGGCCGTGCGCCCGGGGCCGCCGCCGGTGTCGAGCAGGGGGCGCAGGCCGGCGAAGGCGCCCACGACGTCGGCGCGGCCGAGGACGACGTCGAGGGCGGAGCCGAGCACGTCGAGGAGGAAGCCGATGTCGGTCTCGGGGACCTCGGGCACGTCGGGGACGTCGCCGTCGACGGGCTCGTCGGTGAGGCCGACGTAGACCCGGCCGTCGCCCTGGGGCAGGACGAGCACGAACCGGTTGGCCTCGCCGGGGACGGGGATGTGCATCCCGGCCGCGAGTCCGCCGAGGGCCTCGGAGCGCAGGACCAGGTGGGTGCCGCGCGAGGGGCGCAGGCGGATGTCGCCGACCAGGTCGCCGGCCCACACCCCGGCGGCGTTGACGACGGTGCGGGCGCGGATGTCGAACTCCTCGCCCGTCGTCTCGTCCCGGACGCGTGCGCCGCCGCCGGTGAGGGCGAGGACCCGGGTGCGGGTGAGGATCCGGGCGCCGTGGGCGGCCGCCGTGCGGGCGACGGCGGTCACCAGCCGGGCGTCGTCGGTCAGCTGCCCGTCCCAGGACAGGAGCCCGCCGCGCAGGCCGGTGGGGCGCAGGGCGGGCGCCATGTGGCGGGTCTCGACGGCGGACAGGGTGCGGGGCGCCGGCAGGGTGGCGCGCGAGGTGCCCGCGGCGGCGCGCAGCAGGTCGCCCGCCCGGAACCCGGCCCGGGCGAGCGCGGCCTGGCCGCGGGAGACCAGGGGGGTGAGCGGCAGCACGAAGGGCTGGGCGCGCACCAGGTGGGGCGCGGTGCGCTCCATCAGGACGCCGCGTTCCACGGCGCTCTCGTGGGCCACGTCGAGCTGTCCGGTGGCGAGGTAGCGCAGTCCGCCGTGGATCAGCTTGGAGCTCCAGCGGGAGGTGCCGAAGGCGAGGTCGTGCGCGTCCACGGCGACGACGCTCAGCCCGCGGGAGGCGGCGTCGAGCGCGGCGCCCGCCCCGGTCGCGCCGAGCCCCACGACCAGGACGTCCACCTCGGTCCGCGCGTCGGCGAGGGCGGTCAGTTCACGGGTGCGGCGGGCCGCGTTGAGCGAGGCGGCGGCCGGGGCCTGAGCGTTCACGGTGCGAGGGTCCTCTCCAGAAGGGTGCGCAGTTCGCCGAGGAAGGCCGCGTCGGTGAGCTCCTCGTCGTCCTCGTCGGTCATCGTGCGCAGGGACATGGCGAAGGACTGCACGACGAGCAGGAGCGCCCGGGCCTGCCGGACGGTGTGGGTGCGGCGGACCGAGCCGTCCGCGTGCCCGTCCTCCAGCCCGCCGGTGATGAGGCCGAGCAGCGCGTCCTGACTCGCCCCGCGCCGGTCGAGGAGGTACTGGAGCAGCAGCTCGGGGTCGACGTCGAGGATCTTGTGGAACAGCGGGTGCCCGCGGAACGCCGCGACTCCGGCGACCAGCCCGTCGACGATCCGGGCCCGGGTGGGGACGCCGGCCGCCTGCTCGGGCATGGAGCCGACGGCGAGGGCGATCCACTCGCGGGTCATCAGGTCGCCGACGAGGCTGCGCACGTCGGGCCAGCGGCGGTAGAGCGTCATCCGGGACACCCCGGCGCGCCGGGCGACATCGGTCAGGGTCGTGCGGCGTACGCCGACGGCGAGGACGCAGTCGCGTGCGGCATCGAGCACGGCGTCTGCGTCCGACTGGTTGTGACGAATGGGCGTCATCTGTCACAGTGTAATGCCAGGGCGGGCCGCGCGGCAGTGCACCCCGCGAACCGACGGTGAGGAAGAGCGACGTGGACATGTTGTGGAGCGGCTGGGGCGACCCGGCCAAGGCGGCCCCCCTGCCCGACGCGGTGACCGGCCTGCTGCGCGATCTGCTCGGCGTCACCCGCCGCGAGGAGGGCCCCGCTTCGCTGGACGCCGTCGAGGTCCCCGCCTCGCCCCTCGGGGACGAGGCGCTGGCCGCGCTGGCCGCCTGCGTCGGCGGCGAGGCGCACGTGGCCACCGACGCGGAGAGCCGCGTCCGCCACACCCGCGGCAAGTCCACCCCCGACCTGCTGCGCATCCGGGCGGGCGACGTCGCGGACCTCCCCGCGGCCGTGGTCCTGCCCGGCAGCCACGACGAGGTGCTCGCCGTGCTGCGCGCCTGCGCCGGACACGGCCTGTCCGCCGTGCCGTTCGGCGGCGGCACCTCCGTCGTCGGCGGTCTCGCGCCGGACGGCGGGCGGCCGTTCGTCGCCCTCGACCTGCGCCGGCTCGACCGGCTGGTCTCCGTCGACGAGGTCTCCCGCACCGCCACTCTCCAGCCGGGTCTGCGCGGGCCGCGGTGCGAGGCGCTGCTGAACGAACGGGGCTGGACGCTCGGGCACTTCCCGCAGTCCTTCGAGTGGGCGACGGTCGGCGGTTTCGCCGCCGCCCGGTCCAGCGGCCAGGCGTCCGCGGGCTACGGCCGCTTCGACGAGATGGTCCTCGGTCTGACCGTGGCCACCCCGGAGGGCACGGTGGAGACCGGCCGCGCGCCCCGCTCGGCCGCCGGCCCCGACCTGCGCCAGCTCCTCCTCGGCTCGGAGGGCGCGTTCGGCGTGATCACCGCCGTCACCGTGCGCGTCCGGCCGCTTCCGGAGCGCCGCGTCTACGAGGGCTGGCGCTTCCCCTCGTTCGAGGCCGGCGCCGCCGCCCTGCGTGCCCTCGCCCAGGACGGGCCGCGTCCCACCGTACTGCGCCTCTCCGACGAGACCGAGACGTTCGTCGGGCTGGCCCAGCCCGACGCCATCGGCAGCGCGCAGGCTCCGGCGGCCGCCGGCTGCATGGCGATCGCGGGGTACGAGGGCACCGCCGACGACACCGCGGAACGACGGGAACGGGCGGCCGCCGTCCTCGCCGGGCTCGGCGGCGAGCTCATCGGCGCGGAGCCCGGCGAGCGGTGGGCGCACGGACGCTACGACGCCCCCTATCTGCGCGACGCGCTGCTCGACGCGGGCGCGTTCGCCGAGACGCTGGAGACCGCCGCCTTCTGGTCGGCCGTCCCCGGCCTGTACACGGCGGTCCGCACCGCCCTGACCGACACCCTGACCGCCGGCGGCACCCCGCCGCTGGTCATGTGCCACATCTCGCACGTCTACGAGAACGGCGCGTCCCTGTACTTCACCGTCGTCTCGGCACAGGGCGAGGACGCTCTCGCGCACTGGGACACGGCGAAGCGGGCGGCCAACGAGGCCATCCTCGCGGCGGGCGGCACCATCAGCCACCACCACGGGGTGGGCACCGACCACCGCGACTGGTACGCCCGGGAGATCGGCCCGGTCGGCCTCCGTATGCTGCAGGCCGTCAAGGCCGAGACCGACCCCGCCGGTGTCCTCAGCCCCGGCGTCCTGCTCCCCGTCCGCTGACCGCCAAGCCGCCCGGAGGCGCACCCATGCGACAGTTCACCGCCGTCGTCAACCCCACCGCAGGGGGCTCCAGCGGTACGGCGGCCCTGCTTCCCGTCGCCCGCCTGCTGCGCGAGGCGGGCGCGGAGATCGACACCCAGTACAGCCGCAGCCTGGAGCACGCCCGTGAACTCGCCCGCCGGGCAGGGGAGCACGGCCGGGTGGTGCTCGCCGTCGGCGGCGACGGCATGGCCGGCTGCATCGGCGGGGCGCTCAGCGGCACCGAGACCGAGTTCGGGCTGGTGCCCGCGGGCCGCGGCAACGACTTCGCCCGGGCGCTGGGGCTCCCGTCCGACCCGCCCGGGCTGGCCGGCGTCCTGCTGGACGGCGCGGCCCGGCCCGTCGACACCATCGAGGTCACCTCCGCCGTGCACGACGGCATATCGGTGCTCGGCAGTGTGTACGCGGGCGTCGACGCGGTCGCCAACCGGCACGCCAACACCTCCCGGCTGCTGCGCGGGGCGGCCTCGTACTACGCGGGCGGGCTGCGGGCCGTCACGGCCTGGCGGCCCGCGTCGTACCGGATCACCGTCGACGGCGTCCTGCACGAACGCCGCGGCTACACCGTCGTCGCCGCCAACTCCGGCTTCTACGGCTTCAACCGGCGGATCGCCCCGGGGGCGCGCGTGGACGACGGGACGCTCGACGTGGTCGTCATCCACGACGCCCCCAAGCGCCTGTTCTTCGCGATGATGAACGAGCTGAAGACCGGCGCCCACGTGCGACGCCCCCAGGTGGAGATCCTGCGCGGCAGGGAGATCCGCATCGAGGCCGAACGCCCCCTGCCCTACGGGGCGGACGGGGAGGTGGACGCGACACTGCCGGTGACCGTGCGGGTACAGCCGGGTGCGCTGCGGGTGCTGTGTCCCGAACCCGTTCCGGAAATTTCGCCCCGCCGGTAGCGATCAAGCGGGAGGAGTGTGACGTTGGATGCATGAGCTGGGCATCCTGGACTACTCCTGGTGTGTATTCCGGACACGGTGGCGTCCTCACCGAAGAGGTCGGCGTCGTGTCCGGCGACCTCACGGTGCACACCACCTGGGTCGATGGCGAGGCGGCCGTCACGGTGCAGTACACCGGGGCCGCCGACTGGTTCACGATGTCGGGCAGTCCGGCACCGTGCCCGTCCGAGACGGCGAGCCGTGATCTCCACGACGCGGTGATCGAAGCGGTCCGCGGGCCGACGACGGCGACGGTGCCCCCGCTGCCGCAGGCGTCGGCCGAGATCGACTGAGCGTCGCCGAGGACATCCGAACCCCCCACGGGGCAGGGGACGCCCGCCG
>NZ_RDBP01000029.1:88033-140705 GCF_008042045.1 Streptomyces sp. T39 | reverse complement strand
GGCGGGGCTCGTCCAGCCGGCGGGGGCCAGGAGCTTCTGGGCGGCCGTGTCGACGACCTCGCCCCAGGTGGAGAACAGGCGCACATGGGCCCACTCGCGCACCGCGGCGCCGGCAGCGGGGCCTGCCTCCAGGACCAGGGGATCGAGCCCGTGGCCGACGAGGTGGGCGGCGGCTGCCAGACCGGCGGGGCCGGCCCCGATCACGATGACGGGCAGCTGGGTGGTGGCGGGCGGGGTCACGGCGACTCCTAGCTTGTTTCGACGTCTGTCGATGGATTGCACTCCCAGCATGGCACTCGCATCGATGAACGTCAACATAGACATTCATCGAATTAGAGAAGCGGGGGAAACGGCCCGCCCGGCGCTACGCCGCCGCCTTCCCCGCCTTCCCCGCCTTCCCCGCCTTCCCCGTCGTCGCCTGCGGCGGGGAAGGCGGCGGACATCCGGCGTGACACCCCGCGACGCTTTGGTTCGACGTGTGTCAACATAGACGCATGTCGAACGTCAAGGTGCTGCCGCTGCTCGAAGCCGACGGTCCGGATGTGGTGCCGTGCTGCCCGCCGCTGGCCGAGCGCCCGATGACCGCCGTGGAGGCCGAGACGGCGGCGCGGATGTTCAAGGCGCTCGGCGACCCGGTCCGGCTGCGGCTGTTCTCGGCCGTGGCCTCGCACGAGGGCGGGGAGGCGTGCGTGTGCGACATCTCCGACGTCGGCGTCTCCCAGCCGACCGTCTCCCACCACTTGAAGAAGCTGAAGGAGGCCGGTCTGCTCAGCTCCGAGCGGCGCGGCACCTGGGTGTACTACCGGGTCGAGCCGGCCGTGCTCGCCGCGATGGGCAAGCTGCTGACCGTACCCGCCACGGCCTGACGCCCGGCGGAGGGGAATCAGCGGTCCGGCGAGCCCGCCCGGCCGCCGCCGCGTCCCCGTGCCGCGTCACGGGGCCGTCGTCACCGCACCGGCGGCGAACCTCCTTCGCCAGGCGAGCGCGACGTGGACCAGGCCGATCAGCACGGGGACCTCGATGAGGGGTCCGACGACGCCGGACAGGGCCTGGCCGGAGGTGACGCCGAAGGTGGCGACGGCGACCGCGATGGCCAGCTCGAAGTTGTTGCCCGCCGCGGTGAACGCCAGGGTCGCTGTGCGGTCGTAGGCGAGGCCCAGGCCCTTGCCGAGCAGGAAGGCGCCGAAGAACATGACAGCGAAGTAGACCAGCAGCGGCAGGGCGATCCGGGCGACGTCCAGCGGCTGGGAGGTGATCGTCTTCCCTTGCAGGGCGAAGAGGATCACGATCGTGAAGAGCAGTCCGTACAGCGCCCACGGTCCGACCCTCGGCAGGAAGCGCTGCTCGTAGCCCTCGCGGCCCATCCTCTTCTCACCGACCCGGCGGGTGAGGAAGCCGGCCAGCAGCGGGACGCCGAGGAAGACGACCACGTTCAGGGCGATCTCCCCCATGGAGACGTCCAGGCCCTCGCCGTCGCCCAGGCCCAGCCAGCCAGGCAGCAGATCGAGATAGAACCAGCCCAGCAGGCCGAACGCGAGGACCTGGAACATTGAGTTGAGTGCGACCAGGACGGCGGCGGCCTCACGGTCGCCGCAGGCGAGGTCGTTCCAGATGATGACCATGGCGATGCAGCGGGCCAGCCCGACGATGATCAACCCGGTGCGGTACTCGGGCAGGTCGGGAAGGAAGATCCAGGCGAGCGCGAACATCACCGCCGGACCGACGACCCAGTTGACGACCAGCGAGGAGATCAGCAGCCTGCGGTCGCCGGTGACGCGGTCCAGCCGGTCGTAGCGGACCTTGGCGAGGACCGGGTACATCATGACCAGCAGGCCGAGCGCGATCGGCAGGGAGATCCCGCCGATCTCGATCCTCGCGAGCGCCTCGTCCATCCCCGGGACGAGGCGGCCCAGGCCCAGACCGACGGCCATGGCCAGCAGGATCCACACCGCGAGGTAGCGGTCGAGGGTGGAGAGCTTGCTGACGATCGAGTCGTCTCCTCCGCCGGCCGGAGCGGGGGCGGTGGCGGGCTCGGTGGAGGTCACGGGCAGGCCCTCTTGTTCTCGGCAGCGGTGCGGGCGGCGTCGGCCAGCGCGGCGAACCGCCCGGACAGCCCGGCCAGGACGTCGGGCCTGAGCCGGTAGTAGGTGAAGCGGCCGCACGGTTCGGTCTCCACCAGCCCTGCGTCGCGCAGCACCTTCAGATGGTTGGACAGGTTGGTCTGCCTGGCTCCGGTCTCCTCGACCAGGTGCGTCGTGCACAGCGTCTCGCGCGCCAGCAGGGTCACGATCCGGAGGCGGAGCGGATCGCCCAGCGCCCGGATCACATCAGGATCGACTGAAGTCAGCATGCGCTGATACTGTCACATCACCGCCCGCTGATACGACGGGCTGCGGAGTCATCGGCGGCCGGGTCCGCCGTGCGACGGGAGAGAGCGATCACCATGGCCGACAAGCCGTCCGTCCTGTTCGTCTGCGTCCACAACGCCGGCCGATCCCAGATGGCCGCGGCCTGGCTGACCCACCTGGCCGGCGACCGCGTCGAGGTCCGCTCCGCCGGCTCCGACCCGGGCGACCAGGTCAACCCGGCCGCCGTCGAGGCCATGGCCGAAGTCGGCATCGACATCTCCGCCGCGACACCGAAGATCCTCACCGTCGACGCGGTCCGCGCGTCGGACGTCTGCATCACCATGGGCTGCGGCGACACCTGCCCCGTCTTCCCCGGCAAGCGCTACCTCGACTGGACACTCGACGACCCGGCCGGACAGGGCGTCGAGGCCGTCCGCCCGATCCGCGACGAGATCAGGACCCTCGTCGAGGCCCTGATCGCCGAGATCGCCCCGGCGCCGGCGGCGGGGACGACGGCGTGAACGACGCCCTCATCTGACCGGCGGGGGCCCGGGCCACGTGCCCGTGGCCCCGACCGTTCCCGCGCGCTGCCCGCCGGTCAGGGAGATCTCCCTCGGGCCCGGCGGGCCTCGCCCGGCGGGCACCGTCGAGGAACCGGGCGGGTGTGTGGAGGCAGGCGCGGAGGGCAGGACTGGAGACATGACGACATCGCTCGGTGCCTTTGTCCTCGGTACACCTGATCCCCCCGCGCTCGCGGATTTCTACCGGGCCATGCTGGGCTGGGAGGAGGCGGAGCGCGCACCGGAATGGGTCCGTCTGAAGGATCCGGAACGGGAACGGCCCAGCCTCAGCTTCCAGTTGGAGACCGACCACACTCCCCCGACGTGGCCGCAGCGCCCCGGCACACAGCAGATGCAGGCACACCTGGACCTGCAGGTCGACGACCTGGCAGCGGAGACCGAGCGGGCGTGCGCCCTCGGCGCGACGCTGGAGGAGCACCAGCCCGAGAAGGACGTCCGGGTCCTCCGCGACCCCCACGGCCATCTGTTCTGCCTCTTCCTGCCGGGCGCCTGAAGTCCGCCGGAGTCCGCCGTCGGGACCGTGCGGCCGGCTGCGCATCCGCCGCCGAAGTGCTGAGCGGCCGGGCAGGTACGGCACGTCCTTCCGGGCCGCCCGCCGGTGATGGGCCACACTGGCGGTGTGCGCATCGTGGTGATGACAGCGGGATCGCGGGGTGACGTCGCGCCCTACGCGGGTCTGGGCGCCGGTCTCGTCCGGGCCGGGCACGAGGTGACGCTCGCCGCCCACGCGGTGTTCGAGCCGCTCGCGGCCGGTTCCGGAGTGCGTTTCCATCCGCTGCCCGTCGATCCCCGGGCCGAGTTGCACTCCCGGCGGGGCCGGCGGCTGCACGACGCGAGGACGGGTGCGGGCAAGCTCGTACGGCTGGTGTCCATGGCCCGGGAGGCCGCCGACGCTCTGACGGAGGCGCTGGTGGAGGCGTCGGGAACGGCCGACGTCCTGCTGGTCGGTGGGGCGCTGGGGCCACTCGGCCACGCCATCGCCGAGCGCCGGTCGCTGCCCGCCGTAGGGCTGCCTCTCCAACCGCTCCACCCGACCGGGGAGTTCGTCGCCCCGGTGCTGGGCACGCGGTCGTGGGGCACCGTGGGGAACCGGCTGAGCGGGCGGGCGGTGACGGCCTCGATGCAGCTGGTGTTCGCCCGTTCCGTCCGGTCGCTGCGGCGCCACGGGCTGGCGGCGCCGGACCCGTCCCGGCCCCCGCGGGTCCGCACGGTCCTGCACGGCTACAGCGAGCTCGTCGTCCCCCGGCCCCGCGACTGGCCGCCCGGTCTGGAGGTGGCCGGGTACTGGTGGCCCCCGGACACCGGGCGGCTCCCGGCCGAGCTGGAGGAGTTCCTCGCCGCCGGTGACCCGCCGGTCTTCGTCGGCCTGGGCAGCGCCACCGTTCCCGATCCCGGGCGGGTGAGCCGCGAGATCGTCACCGCACTCCGCACGGCCGGCGTGCGCGGCGTGGTGCAACGCGGCTGGGCGGGGCTGAGCGCCGGGAGCGACGACATCCTCACGGTCGGCGAAGTGCCCCACTCGCTGCTCTTCCCCCGGATGGCCGCCGTCGTCCACCATGCCGGAGCGGGCACGACCGGCGCCGTCCTGCGCGCCGGGGTCCCCACCGTGCCCGTGCCCGTCCAGTTCGACGCCGCCTTCTGGGCGTCACGCCTGACGGCCCTGGGCACCGCGCCCGGAGTCCTTCCCCTGCGCCGGCTCACCTCCGACGCCCTCGCCGCCGCTGTG
This sequence comes from Streptomyces sp. T39, assembly GCF_008042045.1. Classification (GTDB taxonomy): domain Bacteria; phylum Actinomycetota; class Actinomycetes; order Streptomycetales; family Streptomycetaceae; genus Streptomyces. Next base: position 136,050 of record NZ_RDBP01000029.1, on the reverse strand, counting down.
CGCCGGGCGACCGCGGACGACTCCCACCGCGAACGGGCCCGCGTGCTCGCCGGACGGCTGGCCGCGGAGGACGGCGTCGCACCGGTACTCGCCGCCCTCGACCGACTGGCACGCTGACACCCCACCGCGCGGGGACGCCGTGCCGCGCAGGTGCGGGTCCGGCACGACAGGGCGGGCCGCGGGCCGGCGGGGTGCGGACCGTGGCGTCGGTCCGCACCCCGCCGGCCGGGTGTCACACCGCGCCGGGGCACCGCTCCCAGACGCGGTGGGCGGCGAGCAGTTCCATCAGGGGCCGGACACCGCCCGGATCGTCCGCGACGACGACGCCGGGGGCGTCGGCGGCGATGCCGGCGGTTTCGAAGAGGGTACGGGCACCACCCCAGCCGGCCAGGGCCTTGCCGTGCCGATACGCCTCGATCAGCAGCGCCAGGACTCGCGGATCGGTCGTGGCGGGCCTCGGGTAACCCGCCTTCGCGTCGCGGGCGCCGTACGCGTCGGCGCCGGCCGCGGGGACACCCGCGAAGACCAGCGCGTCGAATTCGACGGAGCGGGCGGTGGCGAACGTGCGCTGGACGGTGACCGCGGCACCATCGGCGTCGAGCACTCCGCCCGCCGGGGCGATGACCAGCGGCACCATGCCGGCGTCGAGGACGGCCTCGCGGATCTCGCCCACGCCGCTCAGGTCGGCGGACGGATCGGCGACGATGCCGACGACGCGTCCGTCCAGCGGCCAGGTGCGGCCGACCTGCGACAGGGCGGGGCTGGGACCGACGTCGGCCAGGGGCTCGGTGGCGGCGGGTGTCGGCAGGCCGAGTCCTGCCGCGACCTGGGCGCACAGTTCGCCGTCGATGTTGGCGAGCACGGCGAGCGTGCGTTCCTTGACGGCCTGTTCGTAGCACTTGCCCAGCTCGAAGGTGTAGGCGGCGATGATGTGCTCGCGCTCGACGGGGCTCATGCTGAGCCAGAACATCCGGGGCTGGGAGTAGTGGTCGGCGAAGGACGCGGGGGCCTCGCGCACCTTGCGTCCTGCCGGCAGCTCCACCGGTACCTCGATGAACGCGCCGGTGTCGGCGCCCGCGAAGAAGGGGCAGCCGCCGTCGAGGCTGTTGGGTTTGTAGGGGGCCACGCCACGGTGCACGGCGGTCTGGTGCATGCCGTCGCGCTGCATGTCGTTGACCGGCGCGTGGGAGCGGTTGATCGGCAGCTGCGGGAAGTTGGGGCCGCCGAGGCGGGTGATCTGCGTGTCGAGGTAGGAGAAGTTCCGTCCGGCGAGCAGCGGGTCGTCGGTGGCGTCGATGCCCGGGACCAAGTGGCCGGTGTGGAAGGCGACCTGTTCCACCTCGGCGAAGAAGTTCGACGGGTTCGCGTTCAGCGTCAGCAGCCCGACGGGCTGTACCGGCGCGAGCTCCTCCGGGACGATCTTCGTGGCGTCGAGAAGGTCGATCCCTTCGAACATCTGGTCGTCGTTGTCGGGGAAGGTCTGGATGCCCAGCTCCCACTGCGGGAAGGCCCCGCACTCGATGGCGTCGAAGAGGTCGCGGCGGTGGAAGTCGGGATCCACCCCGGCGATGATCTGCGCCTCCTCCCACACCAGGGAGTGCACACCGAGCCTGGGCTTCCAGTGGAACTTCACCAGTGTGGTCACGCCTTCGGCGTTGACGAGGCGGAAGGTGTGGACGCCGAAGCCCTCCATCATCCGGTAGGAGCGGGGGATGCCGCGGTCGGACATGTTCCACAGGGTGTGGTGGGTCGCCTCCGTGTGCAGCGACACGAAGTCCCAGAAGGTGTCGTGCGCGCTCTGTGCCTGGGGGATCTCCCGGTCCGGATGCGGCTTGCCGGCGTGGATGACGTCGGGGAACTTGATCGCGTCCTGGATGAAGAAGACGGGGATGTTGTTCCCGACCAGGTCGAAGACGCCTTCCTCGGTGTAGAACTTGGTGGCGAAGCCGCGGGTGTCGCGCACGGTGTCGGCGGAGCCGCGCGAGCCCAGGACCGTGGAGAACCGCACGAACACCGGCGTCTCGACGTCCTTGGCGAGGAACGCCGCCCTGGTGACCGACTGCGCGGTGCCGTACGACTGGAAGACGCCGTGGGCGGCGGAGCCGCGGGCGTGGACCACGCGCTCGGGGATCCGCTCGTGGTCGAAGTGCATGAGCTTTTCTCGCAGATGGTGGTCCTGCAGCAGCACGGGTCCCCGCGGGCCGGCCTTGAGGGAGTGGTCGGAGTCGCGCACGCGAGTGCCCTGCGCGGTGGTCAGGTACGCGCCGCTCTGGGCGACCCTCGCCTGCTCCGCGCCGGTGGGCTGCCCGGTCGGGCCGACGGTCTCCGGGCCGCTCTGGTCGGCCTTCGGGGGCAGCGGCTCGACCGGTTCCACCGGCTCGGCCACCTGCGGGGAAACGGGGCCCGGCTTTCCCGGGACTCCCTCCTCGGGGCCCTCGGCCGCTGCCGGGCCGGTGTGCAGCACGTCGGCGATCGCGTCGGCGACCGCCTCTACCGGGTTCTTCTCGGACATCGCTTCTCCAGACACAGGGGACGGTGCCCTACACCTGTGTCCCGTACCGGTGCGTTCGAACCGGGTATTGGTCTGTCCGGATCTGTCCCCGAACGCAGGGCCGGTCGTGCGGTGAGCTGCCGTCAGGGGCCGGCCGCCCGGTCCGGCGCCCGGGGGCTCAGGAGGAGCAGGGCGATGTCGTCGCCGGGGGCGGGGGCGTGCCGGATGAGGGTGTCGGCCATGGCGTCGAGGTCGGCCGGATCCGTCTGTTCCAGGAGTCCGGCCAGTGCGGCGATGGCGTCGTCGAGGTCGACCCCGGGGGCCTCGACGAGGCCGTCGGTGTAGAGGGCGAGCACGGATCCTGGTGGCAGCGCGAATTCGAGTGTCGGGTACGGGGTGTCGGGGTCGATGCCCAGGAGGAGGCCGGGCGGGACCCGCAGGAGTTCGGTGCGTCCGTCCGCGTGGCGCAGCAGGGGCGGCGGGTGGCCTGCGGTGGCCAGGCAGGCGCGTTGCCGGGCGAGGTCGAGGTGGACGTACAGGCAGCTGGTGAACAGGCCGGGGTCGAGGTCGGTGAGGAGCCGGTTGGTGGCGGCGAGGACGTGGTCGGGCGGAGCGCCGACGGTGGCGTGGGCGTGGACGGCCGTGCGGACCTGCCCCATGAGGGCCGCGGCGTCGACGTTGTGGCCCTGTACGTCGCCGATGGCCGCGGCCGCGGTGTGTGCGTCGAGACGGATGAGGTCGTAGAAGTCGCCGCCGATGGCGAGGCCCCGGGCGGCGGGCAGGTAGCGGGCGGCGACCTTCAGACCGGGGACGCGGGGCAGGGTGTGGGGCAGGAGGGCGGACTGGAGCCGGTGGGCCAGTTCCTGCTTGCTGTCGTAGAGCCGGGCCCGGTCCAGCGCTTGGCCGACCAGGCCCGCCAGGGAAGTGAGGACGGCCCGCTCACTGGGCGCGAACGGGTGCTGGTGCCGGTAGGCGAGGAGGAGCGAGCCGATGGGGCGGCCCGAGGCGATCAGCGGCAGGACGGCCCAGGCGGCCATTCCGTCCTCGTGGGTGGTGGCCGGGTAGGCGCGCCGCAGGTCGGCGATGGTGGGGAAGAAGCCGGGGTCGCCGGTGGTCAGCACGTCGGCGGCGGGGATGTCCGGGCTCAGCGGAGTGTTGTCGAAACGGCTCATCAGCTCGTCGCGGTAGCCCCGGTGGCCGCGGATCCTCAGGCGGCCGTCCTCCGCGGTCATGAGCACCATGCCCTGGGCGCCCAGGGCGGGCATGAGCTGGTCCGCGGCCTGGTCGACCACGTCCCGCACGCCGACGGCCTCGGTGAGGGTGGTGGCGAGGTGCATCAGGTGGTAGAGCACGGTGGCACGGCCGGGGCCGGCGGCGGGCGCCGCCGTCGGAGGAGCGGTGTCCTGGGCCGCGCCGGGGGTGATGCGGACGCTGACGCCGGTGGCGTCCGGGTACAGCTCGAAGGACAGCCAGCTGTCCGGCGGGCGCAGGACCGTGAAGGCCTGGGGCTGCCGACTGACCATGGCGGCTCGGTAGCGGTCCTCGACCTGGGGGACGTCCATCCAGGGCAGGGCCTCCCAGGGCAGCGCTCCGACCAGGCCGTCCGGATCGGCGCCCAGGAGGCGGGCGGCGGCCGGGGTGACGAAGGTGATGCGGCCGTTGAGGTCGAGGGCGCACGAGCCTCCGGGCAGGCGGTCGAGGAATCCGGCGACGGCCTGGGCCTCGGCGGGTGAGAGGGCCGGGCCCGGTGGCGGGGGCAGGATCCGCGTCCGGCCGAGCGGCAGCGGATCGCCGCGGTCCGCCGCCTGCAGCAGGAGGTGGCCCAACCGGCGGCAGCCCGCGTCGATGGCGTCCTGCTCCTCGGGGCTGAGCGTCGGCGGGTGGGCGTGCGGCCACAGCAGGACCAGCCCGCCCCGGATCGTCGTGCCGGTGGTCAACGGCGCTGCGGCGAGGGCGAAGTCGTACGGCAGCACGAGCGCCGGCCTCGGGTAACGGCGTGCCATCTCCTCCTGCCCGCCGACCCACACCAGGCGCCGCTCGCGCACCGCGTCCGCGACGGGCACCGGGTCGTGCAGCGCCACGCGCCGCCAGGGGCCCGCCATCTCCGGCGGCGCACCGGTCATCACCACGAGCCACAGGGCGTCGCCGTCCGGTGCCAGGACGTACAGGAGCCCGGCGGACGCACCGCACTCCCCCAGCAGGTCGGTCAGGGCGGTGTCCATCAGCTGCCCGCCCGCACCCGCGAAGGGGCCGGTGGTGCGATGCGCCGGGCGGCGCCGCCCGGCGGAACGGAGCGCCGGGATGCGCGCGTCCGCCCGTAACGAGCCCTGGCCGCTTCCCCGCTGATGCCGAGGGCGCCGCCGATCTGTGCCCAGCTCACCCCTGCCCTCCGGTCGGCCCGGACCGCCGAACGGACCAGCTGCGCGGCCCACTGGGGCACGTCGGCCGCCGCGGCGCAGTGGCACCCGCCGCTCAGGTCCGCCGGAGGGAGCCCGCTCCCCTGCTCGGCGACGAGGGCCTGCACGCGGGCCAGGAGACCGGTGGCGGCCACGGCCATCTCGCTCCGTTCGCGCGCGGCGCGCTCCCACCGGCGCCGGGCCCGCCAGGCCGCTTGCCGGTGCGCGGCGCGGCAGTACCGGCGACCGCGTGCCGCCGGGGCGGGCAGGGACGCACCGCACCAGTCGCACCGAGCATCACTCATAATCGGACAATACGCCCAGTGGGTGGTGACGGCAGTCCGTCGGCCCGGCCGTGACCGAGCGCCCATCGCGGTCGCCGACGCGGAAGGCGGCAGCGCGGACCCGACCTCACGAGCCGGGACCTGGGGGCACGGCCTGTGCGGTCCGGGCCTTCCCCGCGCCGCGGAACGCCGCACGAGCGAGCGCGGGGCGGACGCCCGATGCCGGGCCGTCCCCCGCCGCCCCGGCGGGCGGGCGGTCGCTCCGTCGCGCGGAGGCAACCCCGGACGACACCGTGCGGATCAGCGGTCGCCGCGGCGTCCGTCGTCCCTCTGTACCGATTCCTGGGCTTCGACGCTGGGCGACAGGGCATCCGCCTCCTCGGAGTCCTTGTCCCGGCGCCGTGCGCGGTTCCGGCCGGTTGCGGCCTTCTCGGCTTCGCGAAGCACCTCGTCCATGGCGGTCTCGTGCTTCTTGTCGTTCATGCGGGCTCCTTCGTCGGGCCGGTCCCTGGAGGTGCGGGTGCCACTCCCCCGGGACCGGCATGCATGCGCGTACCAGGTGTCCGGAAAGCGACGGCCCGCGCCGGAGGGCGCGGGCCGTCGCCTCGGTCCCGCACCGGCGCCGTCGGCGCACCGGCCGGTGCGGTGTCGAGCGTGCGGGGGCCGGGGTCAGATCTCTCCCCGCCAGGCACCGGTCTCGTGGCCGCGATCCTCGATGAACTCCTTGAACCGCTTCAGGTCGCCGGTGACCTGCCGCTGCACGAAGCCGAGCTTGTCGCCGACGTTCTCCGCGATGCCGTCCGGGTCGTAGTCCAGCTGCAGCATGACCTTCGTCCGCGCGTCGTCCAGGCGGTGGAAGGTGACCACGCCGGCCTGTTCGACCTCGCCCCCGAGCGTCGTCCAGGCGACGCGCTCGTCGGGGATCTGCTCGGTGATCTTCGCGTCGAACTCCTTGGTGACCCCTCCGATCTTCGCCACCCAGTGCGTCACCGAGTCGGTGCGCTGCTCGATGCGTTCCACACCGTCCATGAACTTCGGGAACGACTCGAACTGGGTCCACTGGTCGTATGCGGTGCGGACGGGAACGGCGACCTCGACGGACTCTTCGACCTGCGACACGACAACTTCCTTCCTGTCCACCGGCCGGGGGTACCCGGCCGAACGAGGGGAGATCTTCCCTGCCCGCTCCGGTGCCCCGATCGCCCTGATGTATGGCCGCGGACCGTATGCGGGCCGACATCCCCGGAAGCGGGCGCCGGTTGCCCGGGGGCGAAGGGGGCGTGCACGCCGCGACCGCACCGGTCACCAGTCGACGTGAGCGGTGATCCATTTCTCCAGGGCGTCCTCGTCCGTCGCGGGCGGCAGGTCGGGGCCGCAGGCGAGGGGGGTGCAGGACAGTTGGAGGTGGGTGAGGTAGCCGTAGGGGCCGTTGTCGGCGCAGGGGCCGAGGATCAGGGCGTGGGTGGGGGTGCGCCACACGCGGTGGGTCATGGCGGGGCCGGTGACGACGGCGGCGTCCGACACGACGGTCCGTTCGGGAGCAGAGCCGAGACACAGGGTCACGGCCCGGGCCGCACCGGCCAGTACGTCCTCGCAGTCCTCTACGGTCGCCGGCCGCGTCCCGGTCCAGCCGGGCTGCCCCTGCCAGTCGTCCATGAGGCCGAACAGCCATGGTCCGTTGAGCATGTCGTCGTCGTCCGGGTCGACGGGGTAGACCTCGCCGAACACCAGGAACTGCCGGTCCCCGGGGGCCCCGAAGGGGATGTATCCCTCGCTGCACAGCACATGGCCGTGCCCGGTGACCAACGCGTCGCCGACCAGGTCGTGCTCCCAGCTCCATCCGCGCCGCCGCACCGCCTCCGCCACGGCCTCGTCGGGGATCTTCGGCTCGGCAGGCAGACCGACCAGTTCGGCGACGGCCTCGACGGTCAACAGCCTGTGGGCGAGGGCATGTACGGAGAGCGGCACACTCCCCACTCTACGGAGAGCGCCGCCCCGGCCCCCGCCGTGCCGGCCGCTCCAGGACGGTCACCCGTGGCGCCGCTTCACCCTTCAGGACGCGCCCATGAGCAGGCGTGCGGCGCTGCGCGCCTGGCGAGCCGGTCCGGGGCTGCCGGTGATCGCGGCCGTGACCATGGCTCCTTCGGCCAGCAGCGCGACGTGGTCCGCGAGGTCCGCCGGACGCCCGGCGGCGGTGACGAGGGCCGCGAGGTACTCGCGGAAGGCACGCTTGTGCAGCATGGCCTGCTCGGCGACCCCGGGCGAGATCCCGCCCAGCTCGCCGAACGAGTTGATGAAGGCGCACCCGCGGAAGTCCGGTTCCGAGAACCAGGTGTGCAGCCAGTCGAAGACCGCGAGGATCCTCTCGTCCGGTGCGGGGTGTGCCTCCACGTGGTGGGCCAGCGCCTGCCGCCACCGCTCGTCCCGCCGTTGCAGGAACGCCAGCACGAGCGCCTCCTTCGACGGGAACAGCTGGTAGAGGCGCTTGAGGGACACGCCGGAGGCGTTGCGGACGGCGTCCATTCCCACAGCCTGGATGCCACGGCGGTAGAAGAGGCTTTCGGCTGCGTCGAGTGCCCGTTCCTGCGCCGCTCCGTGATCCGACATATCTGCCCCTTGCCTGGAGAACCAGCGTTCTCTACTTTAGCGGACACGGGGAGAACGCTCGTTCTCCCCGTTGGACGGATGCACCGGAGCGACGGTGCACCCTGAGCAAGGAGCCGGCATGAGCGACACCCGCCCGCCCGTCCCGCCGTTCACCCACGCAACCGCCGTCGAGAAGGTCCGCCTCGCCGAGGACGCATGGAACTCCCGTGACCCGCAAAGGGTGTCGCTGGCATACACGGTGGACTCGCGCTGGCGCAACCGTTCGGAGTTCGCCACCGGGCGGGAGGCGATCGTCGCGCTGCTGACCCGCAAGTGGAACACCGAACTCGACTACCGGTTGATCAAGGAGCTGTGGGCCTACGGCGACGACCGCATCGCGGTGCGTTTCGCCTACGAGCACCGCGACGACGCAGGGAACTGGTACCGCTCGTACGGCAACGAGAACTGGGCGTTCGACGAGCACGGACTGATGCACACCCGCCACGCTTCGATCAACACCCTGCCGATCGCCGCATCGGAGCGCACCTGCTTCTGGCCGCTCGGCCCTCGCCCCGACCGCTCCCCGGGGCTCAGCGACCTCGGCTTCTGACAGACGGCGATGGCCACCGGTACCAGCCGGGATCACAACGCCTCGACCGCACGGCCGACGCCCGCGTCGTCGAGGGGATAGGCCCGGACACCCCCTCCCGCTGCGCCGGTGCTCCGGGCGGGGGGCAGGGGAAGGCGCCCGCCTCTGGACAGGAGACCGGGCCCGGTGTCACCATCGCCCCCATGATCACTGACCGAAAGGCCCATGCCGCGTAAGCGGCCCGGCGCCCTGCGGGCGCTGCAGAAGGAGCCCCCGGTGTTCCACCGGGGCGCGCGCCCCTGGTGGAACGAGAGTTTCCCCGTCCCCTGGCCGACCCGTCTGGACCGCCTCTCCGGGCGCTCGGTGTCGGCCGTCCACCGGACCGAGTGCCGGCGGCCGTACGACGAGGGCCTGTGGCCCGGTGCCACCGCCACGGCCCTGGAGTCCTACCGCCGCTTCCTCGCCCTCCCCGGCCGCCCGCTGTATCTGAGACTGTCGATCTGCGGCTGCACGGGGTGCGACCTCCAGGACGACGTCGCCGCCGCGCGGGACGTCCTCGAACTGGTCCTGCGACGACTGCCGCCGCGCGCCCGGAAGGAGCTGGCGGCGCTGCTGGCGCCCCTCGACGAGGAGTTGTCCCGCAGGACCCTCCCCGACCCCTTCGCCCACCGCCGGCCGTGGCGCGGGGACGGGTGGTGGCACCGGCGGATCTACCACGAGAGCCGGCATCTGTGACGGAAGGTCTGGCGACGCATGCCGCCCGGGGGGTGACGTCCGCGCCGCGACCCCGGAGGACCGTGCGACAACTTCGGTTTACACATGAGGCGACGTTAACTATGGTTGCCACATGGCCTCCTTCGAGATCACCCCCGAAGAACGTGCGGCACTCGACACTGCGCTGCACGACGCCCTCCACCCCCTGGCCTCCGCCGTGCGCTCCCGCACGACGGGGCAGCCCGAGGACCGCATGTGGGACGCGGACCCCGTCGAGGTCACGCTCTCCGTCCTGGCCGCATGGAAGGTGGTGGACGCCGAAGTCAAACGGCTGACGGCGATCGCGGCGGGCACGGCCGGGTCCTACGGCGCGAGCTACGAGCAGATGGGCGCCGTCTGGGGCATCACGCGGCAGGGCGCCCGCAAGAAGTGGCCCGACGCCGTCAGCCGGCCGGCGACCACGACCGCACGGACGGACGGCAGGGTCGAACTGTGCGGAGGGTCCGCCGAATTGGCGCGGGACCCCGCGTCCGGCGGCTGGCGGTGGGCCGGCACGGGCGCGGACGGGGTGCGGGGCGGAACCGCCGACGGCGCGCGGCACGCGACGAAGGAGGAGGCCGCGGCCCACGCGGGGGCCTTTCTGCAGGCGCACGCCTCCGGCGGTGCCTGACCCGGCGTCGGCCATTGGACACCTGGAACCGGCCGCGTCGCCGACCCTCCTCGACCGGCCGGCCCTCCCGGCGGGCACCCGGCGCCGTGCCCTGCGCCCGGCGCCGGGCACAGGAACCACTATCGCGGCCCCGGCGCACGGGAAGCGGCGGTCCGCGCCTGCTCCCGGAACCCCCGGCCTCCGGGGCCCGCCCTGCGACGTCACGCCGCAGGCCCCGTGGCACGCGGGGTCCCCTGACCGGCGCGTGATGTCCCGTGCCGGGTGATCCCCGCGGCCGTAGCGTGGCGGCATTCCCGGCAGTGCGAACCGCCTGCCCTGTCACCGGACCGTTCTGGGAGCAGTCATGAATACGCATCGCATCCTCGGCGCCCCGGCAACGGGCCGACGGCGGTGGGCGGCGTCGGTCGCGGCCGCCGCGGCCGCGCTGTTGCTGACGGTCACTCAGGCCTCCGCGGCGTCCACGGCCTACCTCAACCGCACCCAGTGGATCACCGATTCACCCGAGTCCAGCGCCATCACCTCGCAGGTCCGGAGCATCTACCTGGCCGACGGCACCTACGTCTGGGCCCTGTCCACCTCGGACGCAAGCAACGGCGCCCACGTGGACGGAAGCCTGGCCAGCCGCAGGATCTACCTCCAGGCCGGTACGTACACCTGGTACTGCACGATCAGCGCGGAGATGCCGTACACCGGCAGGTACGTCAGCCAGTGCTCCCTGCGCAACGGTGGAAACGCACCGGCGATCATGCAGTCCGGTTCGTGGCTGCCGCCGTACAGCGGCAACTACACGTGGGGCGGGTACCTCGCGCCCCAGTGACCCGGCGGAACGGGGGCGGACGTCCGCCGTGGCCGGCAGGGAGCCCGTCCGTCCGTCACACCCGGGCGTTCACACGCCTTCGGTCACGACCGCGCGGGCGGGCGCCGTCCCCTCGCGGCGCAGCGCGGCGGGAGTGGTGCCGTACCACCGCTGGACGGCACGGCGCAGGGCTCGTGCGTCGGCGTAGCCGCTTCGGACGGCTATCGCGTCCACGGTGAGGTCGGTGTGGTGGAGCAACTGCGTGATGCGGTCGCGGCGCAGCGTCTCGGCTTCGCCGTTCCATGTGGTGCCGTGCTCGTCGAGGCGGCGCTGGAGTGTCCGTGGGCTGACGTCCAGGCGGTGGGCGACCGCGGCCAGGGTCGGTGTGCCCCGGTCGTGAGCGGCGGCGAGCGCGGTGCGGAAGAGGTCGAGCCAGTCGCGCAGGGGGACGGCGGTGGCGAGGGCCCGCTCGGCGTGGCCTCGCAGCAGGGCGGGCAGCCCCGGCTGGGCGCAGGGGCTGGGCGTCGTCAGGTCGGCGGTGAGGAAGGTCATCGAGGTGTGCGGGGCTTCGAAGTCGATGGTGCGGGTCCCGTACAGCTCGCTCAAGGCGCCGTGCCGGCCCGGTGCTTCGGCGGCCAGCGTGACGCGCAGGGGGACGAGCCGGCGCTGCGCGGCCTCGCTGAGGCGCCGCTGGTAGAGACCGAGGGCGTAGGCGCGCACGGCGCAGGCCGCCTCGTGGGCGAGGTCCGCCCGGTTGACATGGCTGATGACGGTATGGGCGCCGTCCTCGGTGATCCGGAGGGTGTCCGTGGCGACGTCGGCGACGGTGGCGAAGTAGGAGGAGGCGTCCCGGATCCCTTCGAGCGGGGTCGGTGCCGACGTGATCAGGTAGTCCCAGACACCGAGGCTTCCGATGCCCGACTCCCGTGCCAGCAGCCGGGACAGCTCCGGCCACGGCGTGTGCCCCGTCGCCAGTTCCGCGATACGGACGCTCGTGGAGGCGGGGGTACGGCACCGGTCGTCGTTGAGGTGCTCGGGCGCCAGGCCCGGCAGGTGCCGGTATCCCGTGTCGGGTACGCCGAGCAGCCGTGCGGCATGGAAGTTGAGCCGTGCGAGGGCGGACGAGGTCGTCCCCTGGTGCGTGTCCGAGACCACGGTCGCCGAGCATAGAGGTGAGACGGGGCTGGAGTCGCTCGCTTCGAAGGTGAGCGTCCGCACGTCCTTGATCAGCCGGAGGGGGAGGGGCGCCGGTGCCTGCGCGTCCGGACGCCCGCCGCCCATGGCGGGACAGCTCGCCGGATATTCGGTTGCCTGCAAGTCCGGTGAGGGGGATCATCCAGCCGGTGAGCGACCTACCCGAGCGTTGGACCCAGGCGAGCGTCTACCCCGACATGTGGGCGGACCCGGACGACGACCCCCGCAACAGTGGCGGAGCGAGTCCGGACGGTGAGCTGGAGACGCTGAAGGACTTCCTGAGCGGCTACCGGCTGACCCTGCGGATGAAGTGCGAGGGACTGAGCCCGGAGCAGCTGGCGCGCCGGTCCGTGCCCCCCTCGACGATGTCCCTGCTGGGGCTGGTCCGCCATCTCGCCGAGGTCGAGCGGGACTGGCGGAACTGGATCGTGCCCGAGGAACGGGCGCCCCGGCTGTACGGGGAGAAGGACGGCGACTTCGAGGGCGCTCTCGCGGAGCGGGAACTCGTGGACAGCGCCTTCGCCGATCTCTCCCGTGAACAGGCGGCGACGGACGCGGCGCTGGCCGCCCACGCGGACCTGGGCGCCCGCCTGGAGTACGAGGACACGTCCGTCCGGGAGTTGTGGGTGCACCGCGTCGAGGAGTACGCCCGCCACTGCGGCCACGCCGACCTGCTGCGCGAGTGCGTCGACGGCCGCGTGGGGCAGTAGCGCCCGCCTGCGGGGGCTACGGGGACGGCGGACGGGAACCTCGGCGGTGCGCACGCCCTGTGGGCCCGCCGACGCCTCTGTCGGGGGCCCGCCCACGCATGGCCGGGCCCGGCCCGGCCGTGCGACCCGGGTGCGAGCCGGGGCGGGCGGCGTCAGGAGCCGATCAGTTCCGCGGCCCCGAACGACACGTCGAAGCGGTCGCACCAGATGCTGACGCTGCTGTACGCCGCGGGGTCGACGCCTGCGGGAAGCGGGTAGTTCTGGCTCCCCCGGTTGCCCTTGAGCTTGCCGAGGGAGACGTGCTCGCCCTGGTCGAAGACGTGCCAGCCCGCCCGGCCCTTCGTGACCGGCGCGTCGGTCAGCAGCACCTTCAGGTCCGGGCCGTTGCTGGTGTCGAGACCCTCCAGCCGGACGATGTGGGAACCGTCGGCCAGCCGCACGAGCCGGGCCGTCCCCGTGGTCGCGTGCTCGTGGCTGATCAACTCCCCGCTCGCGACCGTCACGGGCCGGTCGCCGCCCTCGGGCGCGGGCCGACCGGGCTCCGTCGCCTCGCCGCTGCCGGGCGACGAGGCCGCGGGCAGGGACTCGTACACCTTCGTGTCCTGCCACAGCTTCCACGGCTGGAACCAGTACAGCCCTGCCGCCGCCAGCACTCCGGCGGCCACCACCGCCGCCGCCCACCGTCGTCGCGCGCCCGTCACCCCGGTCCTCCTTCGTCCGACTCCGTGGCGTGAGCATTCCACGTGCCGCGGCCGGACGGGCGCGGATTCGCGCGTCCGTCCGGTCCGGCGCCGCCGTGACGGCTCAGGCGGCGGTGCCGGCGGTGTGGCGGGGGCGCCTCGCTCACCGGGCGGCGCCCCTCACACGGCCGCCCTCGTCGCGCAGTTCACGCTTGCTCGTCTCCGAGAGTCCGTACCCCTCCACGACGGTGATCCCGAAGCGTCACCCACCACGATCCGAGCTGACGGCGGAGGTCCGGCGGGCCCTGCGGCGGGACCCCGGCGCCCCCTCCCGTCCGGCTTCGCGCGGTTCGTCACCGGCAAGTCCTTGCCATGGCGAGGACTTGCCGCGGCAAGGCCTGTCCGGCGGTGCCCGCGGCCGGATAGACCCGTGCCATGTCCTCCCCCTCTCAGCCCTCCGCCTTCCGGCGCGGGCGACGGCTCGTCTCCGCAGCCGTCGCGGTGCCGTTGCTGGCCTCGGTCCTCACCGTCCTGCAGGCGCCCGCACAGGCCGCCCCGGCACGGCCCGCCGTCCCCGCCGAGCCCTCGGCGACCCACAAGGTCACCCTGGTCACCGGGGACGTCGTCACGGTCACCACGGCGGCCGACGGCCGGCAGACCGCCGACGTCGACCGGCCGGTCGGCGCCGTCGGCGGCGTGAAACTCCAGAAGATCAAGGGCGATCTGCTCGTCGTCCCCGACGAGGCGGCGCCGCTGCTGGGCGCGGGCAGGCTCGACAAGCGGCTGTTCAACGTCACGGACCTGATCGAGATGGGCTACGACGACGCCGGTTCGGCGGCGGTGCCGCTGATCGCGACGTATTCCGGGACAACCTCCCGCGCGGCCGCCGAGCCGGCGGCCCCCCGGGGCAGCAGGCTGACCCGCAGACTGGAGGGCATCCGCGGCGCCGTGCTCAGCACCGACAAGCGCCGGACCCGCACCTTCTGGAACACCGTCGCGCCGCAGGGCAGTTCGACGCTGGGCGCGGGCGTGGCGAAGCTGTGGCTCGACGGCCGGGTGAAGCCCAGCCTCGAGGAGAGCGTGCCGCTGATCGGCGCGCCCGGTGCCTGGGCGGCCGGCTACACCGGCAAGGGCGTGAAGGTCGCGGTGCTCGACACCGGCATCGATGTCGGCCACCCCGACTTCGCCGGTCTGATCGACGGCACGGCCAGCTTCGTGCCGGGCGAGGGCGTCACCGACGTCAACGGCCACGGCACACACGTGGCGGGCACGATCGTCGGCTCGGGCGCCGCGTCGGGAGGCGACCACAAGGGCGTCGCGCCCGGCGCCGACCTGTTCGTCGGCAAGGTGCTCGGCGGCGCGGAGGGCTCCGGTCAGGACTCGTGGGTCATGGCCGGCATGCAGTGGGCCGCCGAATCCGGCGCGGACGTGGTCAACATGAGCCTCGGTGACTCCTACCCGACCGACGGCAGCGACCCGATGTCGCAGACCGTCGACGCGCTCTCGGAGCGGTACGGCACGCTGTTCGTCGTCGCCGCGGGCAACGCGGGCCCCGAGAGCATCTCCGCCCCGGGGGCCGCGGCCTCGGCACTGACCGTGGCCGCCACGGACAAGGAGGACCGGCTCGCGTCCTTCTCCAGCACCGGCCCGCTGGCCGTGTCCGGCGGCATGAAGCCGGACATCGCCGCCCCCGGCGTGGACATCACCGCGGCCCGCTCGCAGGAGATGACCGACGGCGGCGAGGGCCCGTACCGCACGATCAGCGGCACCTCGATGGCCACCCCGCACGTGGCCGGCGCGGCGGCGGTCCTGGCCCAGCAGCACCCGGACTGGACCGGCGCGCAGCTCAAGGAGCATCTGACGAGCACCGCGAAGGGCCTGGACGGCGGGTACTCGCCGTACGAGGTCGGCACCGGCCGGCTCGACGTGGCCGCCGCCGTGCGCACCTCGGTCCGTGCCACCGGATCGCTCTTCTTCGGCAACCACACCTGGCCGCACGAGCCGGGCGACGTGGCCGTCACGAAGGATCTGACGTTCACCAACACCGGTTCCGCGGACGTCACCCTGGACCTGGCGCTCACCGGCGGCGAGGGGCCCTTCACGCTGGGGGCCTCCTCGGTGACCGTCCCCGCGGGCGGCATCGCCGCCGTGCCGGTGACCGGTGACCCGCGGACCGCCTCCGCGGGCCGGCACGCCGGATACGTCGTCGCCACCGACGCCGCCACCGGGCAGCGGGTGACCCGCACGTCCGTGGCGCTGCTCAGGGAGGAGGAGCGATACGACCTGAACATCACGCTCGTCGGCCGCGACGGCAAGCCCGCCTCCGGCTGGGTCGGCATCAACCTGGCCGGTGACGTCTGGCCGTGGTCGGTCTACGTCGAGGGCTCGACGACCATGCGCATGGCACCCGGTCTGTACACGGTGGCGGGATACCTCGATGTCGCCGGAGAGAAGGCGGACCGCTCGGGTCTGGCCGTGCTGGTCGACCCGGAGACCGTCCTGGAGGGCGGGTCGGCCGAGGTCGTGCTCGACGCGAGCAAGGCTCGTCTCCTGGAGACCGAGGCGCCGCAGCGCACCGAGGACCGTCAGCGGAAGGTCGACTTCAACGTCCACTACGCGGGACACGACCCGTACCTGGACTACCGCAGCGCCTACGTGCTGCCGCCCACGTACGACGACGTCTACGTCGCGCCGACCGAGACCATGGAGCGGGGCGAGTTCATCCTGACCACCCGCTGGCGCAAGGGCGAACCGCAGCTCGCGCTGAGCGCGTTGGGCGGACTGCTCCGCTTCGACGCGCGGGTGCAGGCGGGCAGTGCCCTGGGCACCGCCAGGGACACGCTGGGCGTCGTGTACGCGGGCGACGGCTCGGCGGCGGCGTACGCGAGGACGAAGGCCGAGGGCAGGGTCGCGGTCGTCGAGCGCAGCGACGCCGTCTCGCCGCAGGAGCGCGCCGAGGCCGCGGCCGAGGCCGGGGCGAAGGCGCTGATCGTGGTCAACGACGGTGTCGGCCCGCTGATGGAGTACGTCGGGGAGTCGGCCGTCCCGGTCGCCGCCGTCCACCGCGACGCGGGCAGGACCCTGGTCGCCGTGGCCAGGGCCGGTGTCCTGCGGCTGACGGTCGAGCAGACCGAGCACACGCCGTTCGTCTACGACCTGACCCGCGACTACCCCGGCCGGGTGCCGGACCGCGCGCTCGTCTACAAGCCGTCCCGGGCCGACCTCGCCCGGATCGACGCCCGCTACTACGCGGCCGCGGGTACCCGTGCCGCGGAGGGCTACCGGTCCGACTTCACCCTCAGCCCGTCGTTCAACCTCCCCGAGCGCGAACAGCACCCGGGCACCCGCACCGAGTGGGTGACGCCGGGCCAGGTCTGGCGGGAGTTCCACACACAGGGCGTCGACACGGCCCTGCCGTGGTCGATGGTGTCGGGCGACAACACCTACGCGAAGGGCAGCACCACCCGGCTGGACTGGTTCGCTCCGGCGACCCGGCCCGCGCAGAGCGAGTCCTTCGGCGTGTACAACTCCCGCTGGCAGAACCACATGACGTGGAACGTGCAGGCCTGGGCCTCCGCCAGCGGCACCATGCGGCTGGGCGGCTACCTGCCCTGGGGCGAGACCCCCTCCCACCTGCGGATCTACCAGGGCGACACACTGATCCACGACAACCCGGTCAGCGGAGACATGCAGTGGGAGGAGGTCCCGCCGGGCGACCTCCCCTACCGCGCCGTGCTCGACGTGGAGCGGCCCGGCGACCTCTTCCGGCTGTCCACGCGCACCCACACGGAGTGGGCCTTCCGCTCCGGCACCGTCGACTCGGACTCCTTCGAGCCGTTCCCGGTGCTGAACCTGGACTACCGGCTGGAGACGGACCTGCGGGGCGACCTCAGGACGAACGCGACCCAGCGGATCGCGCTCTCGCCGGTGTCGATGGGCCGCGGCACCGTGCCGGGCACCGTCACCCGGGTGACGCTGGACGTCTCGTACGACGACGGCGCCACCTGGCGGAAGGTGACCCTGGCGAAGGCCGGCGACGGCTCCTGGACCGGGGTGTTCAGGACGCCGAAGGCCGGTGGTTTCGTCTCGCTGCGCGCGAGTGCCGCGACGGACAGCGGCTTCGGCGTCGAGAACGAGATCATCCGGGCGTACGGTCTGCGATGAACCGCACCGACGGGCCCCGGGGCGGCGACGCCCCGGGGCCCTTCCCGTCGGCACCTCCCCCACCAGGGACTTCCGGGGGTCTGCCGCCATGGCGCATACTCTCCCCGCTGCGGCAAACGGAGGAGAGTCGGTCGCCGATGCTGGATGTCCTGGGCCTCGGAGCCGATGACGAGCGCGTCTACCGGGCGCTGCTCGGACGGCCGGGCTCCCCCGCCCCCCTGCTCGCCGGCGCGCTCGCAGTGCCGGTGCCCCGCGTCGAGGGGGCGTTGACCCGGCTGGTGGGCTGGGGGCTGGTGACCGGCTCGCCCGACGGCGATTTCACCGCCGCGCCGCCGGCGGTGGCACTGGGAGCCCTCATCAGCCAGCGCCGGGACGGGCTGCGGACGGCCGAACAGGCCCTCGCGAGCTTCGCCGAGGAGCACCGGGCGGCCATGACCGGGAGCAGCATCAGCGATCTGATCGAGGTCGTCACGGGTGTCGACGCCATCCGCCATCGCTTCCTCCAGGTGCAGCAGGCGGCCCGCACGGAGGTCCGCTCCTTCATCACCGCGCCGTTCGTCGCCCTGCCTCCCGACGAGAACACGGCCGAGCCCATGGCTCTCGGCCGGGGAGTCCGCTTCCGGGCCGTACTGGACCGGGCCGTGCTGGCGGAGCCGGGCATCGTCCACGACGCGATGGACTCGCTGCGCAACGGGGTGCAGTTGCGGGTCGCCGACCAGGTGCCGATGAAACTCGTGCTGGCCGACGCCGACCTCGGCCTCGTCCCGCTCGCGGTCACACCGGCCGGGGAGCCCGGGGCCGTGCTGCTGCACCGCAGCGGCCTGCTCGAAGCGCTGGACGCGCTGTTCGAGACGGTGTGGCGCGCGGCCCGCCCGCTGGAGCTGCCGGGCGCCGGCGCGGGGGAGATCGCCGCCGAACGCGGCGAGGAGGGGCCGAGCGACCTCGACCGGCAGATCCTCACACTGCTCCTGGCCGGCCTCACGGACCTGACCACCGCGGCCCAACTCGGGCTGTCGCCCCGCACGCTGCACCGGCGCCTGCGCCGCCTCATGGACGTGGCAGGTGTGCGGACCCGGATGCAGCTGGGCGCCCACGCCGTCCGTCACGGCTGGACGGAGCCCGTGTGACCGGGAGCGGGCTCCCGTGCCTCCGGCCCGGGCCGAAGGAGCGGAAGACGGGTGGCTGGTCCGCCCCTCGGAGGCCGGACGTGACGGGGAGGACCACCCGCTCCTCGTCCGGGGACTGGTGAGACGTCCGGGGCGAGCGGGCCCGCCCCCGTGCGGCGCGCCGGGTGACGCGCCGCGGTGCCGTGGGCGGGACCGCCGCGCGGGCCCACCTGCGCGAGCGGCGTCCCGCCGCTCGGCCGCGGCGTGTCCCTCATCCGGGCGGCGCGGACGCTGTTTGAATCGCCGTATGACCAAGCGCGACGACGCGGCCCTTTTCGGCAACCGATTCCTGACCGCGCCCGCTCCCTCGGACGCCTTTCCCGAGGGAGGCATGTCCGCCACGGACGCGATGCGGCTCGTGGACGTGGATCTCGCCATGGAGGGCGACCCGCAGCGCAACCTCGCCACCTTCGTCACCACATGGATGGAGCCGGAGGCGCAGCGCCTCATCGCCGAGAACCTCCACCGCAACTTCATCGATCACGCGGAATACCCCATCTCGGCCGAGATCGAGCAGCGGTGCGTGCGCATGCTCGCCGACCTCTTCCACGCTCCGGGCAGAACGACCGGATGCCGCACCCAGGGCTCGTCCGAGGCGATCATGCTCGGAGCCCTGTCGCTGAAGTGGAAGTGGCGCGAACGCCGGCAGGCGGCCAACCTGCCGGCCGACCGGCCGAATCTGGTCTTCGGCGGGGACGTGCACGTGGTCTGGGAGAAGTTCTGCCGCTACTTCGACGTGGAACCGCGCATCGTGCCGCTGTCCGAGGGCAAGTACACGATCGGCCCGGAGGACGTGGAGCCGCACCTCGACGAGAACACGATCGGGGTCGTCGCCGTCCTCGGCACCACCTTCACCGGTCACAAGGACGACGTGGTCGGGATCGACACACTGCTGCGGGACATCCGCCGAAAGCGGGACCTCGACATCCCGATCCATGTCGACGGTGCCAGCGGGGCCTTCGTGTGGCCCTTCCTCTACCCGGACTCGCCATGGGACTTCCGGCTGGAACAGGTCCGTTCGATCAACGTCTCCGGACACAAGTACGGCCTGGTCTATCCGGGAATCGGCTGGCTGGTCTTCCGCGAGGAGTCCGACCTCGCCGAGGACCTCGTGTTCTACGAGAACTACCTGGGCAAGAGGGACGCGACGTTCACGCTGAACTTCTCCACCGGTGCCTCGATGGTGCTCGCCCAGTACTACAACTTCGTACGGCTCGGCCGGCAGGGCTACACCTACGTCATGAAGATGATGCAGGAGAACGCCCGCGCCCTGGCGGACAACCTGAGCGGCAGCGGCCGCTTCGAAGTGATCGGCAGCGATCTCGAACAGCTTCCGCTGGTCGCCTTCCGTCTCGCCGGCAAGCACGCCTACGACGAGTCCGACATCGCCTGGCAGCTCTCCGCCGAGCGGGGCTGGATGGTCCCCGCCTACACGCTCCCGCCCGACGCGCAGCGCGTGAAGATCCTGCGAGCCCTGGTCAAGGAGACCCTGAGCAGGGAGCAGGTCGACCGCCTGAGCCAGGACATCGAGGACGCGTGCCGCACCCTGGACGACAAGGGCTCGGCCCACGAAGCCGAGCGGGCCCGGGTCAAGGCCGGCACCGGCTACTGACGCGCGGACGCCGGTGCCGGGACCCTTCGTGACGCCGGCACCGAACGGGCCGCGGCCGGCGCCGCGTTCACCACTCGGCGACGAGCGGCGCCTCCGGTTCGTGCTGCCGCCAGGCGCCGGCGAGGCGGACGAGACGGGCGGGGGCGGCGATCCCGCGCACGGTGGCGATCCTGCCGCCGGCGATGTCGAACGTCACCGCGCCGACGACGCGGTCGCCCGGCACGAAGAGGATGGCGGGGGCGCCGTTGACGACCGCGTAGTGGAGGGCGGGCGTGCCGCCGGCGAGCCGCCGCTTCGCCGGCGTGGGTGTGAAACCGGCCCGTACGACGGAGGCGATGCGCTGCGGTGTGTCGAACCGGAGCAGCTTCGCGGCCAGGCCGGCGCCGTCGGAGATCGCGGTCGCGTCGTCGGTGAGCAGTGCCACCAGGCGTTCGGTGCGGCCGGAGGAGGCTGCGGCGAGGAACTCCTCGACGATGCCGCGGGCCGATGCGGGGTCGGCACGGCCGCCCGGGCGGCGCCCGGCGCCGATGCGGCGCCGGGCCCGGTGGAGGTGCTGCTGACTCGCGGACTCGGTGATGCCGAGGATCTCCCCGATCTCGGCGTGGCCGTGGGCGAACGCCTCGCGCAGGACGTAGACGGCCCGTTCCACGGGTGAGAGGCGTTCCATGAGCATCAGCACGGCCAGGGAGACCGATTCGCGCTGCTCGAAGGTGTCGGCCGGACCGAGCATCGGGTCGCCGTCGAGGAGGGGTTCGGGCAGCCAGGCGCCGACGGTGCGTTCGCGGCGGGTCCGTGCGGAGCGCAGCCGGTCGAGGCACAGGTTGGTGACGACCTTGGTCAGCCACGCCTCCGGCTCCTCGATCCGCCGGCGGTCGGCGGCCTGCCAGCGCAGGAACGCGTCCTGCACGGCGTCCTCGGCGTCGGTGGCGGAGCCCAGCAGCCGGTACGCGAGGGAGGCCAGCCTGTTCCGGCCGGCCTCGAACCGGCCGGTGTCGAAACGGTCAGTGGCGGTGCTGTCCACGCGGACCACCTCAGGTGCGCTCGGATGGGGAGGATGCGGATGTCTCACGGCACGGGTCGCCGGAAGGCCGTCGGGTGCGCCGTGTCAGGCGGCGGGCGCGTGCCGCGGTGGGCGCGCCGGCGACGACCACGCGCCGGGTGACGCCCGGACCCGGGACACCGCGGGGCGCGGCGCGGACGGCGGGTCATACGACCGCCCCGGCGGACACAGGCGCGACGGCGGTCAGGCGGTGCCTGCGCCTGGGCAGACCGAAGGTCGGGTGCGAGGTGGCCCACAGCGACATCGCGAGGACGCCCGCCTTGATGCGCGCGGCCTTCCGCCCGCCGATGTACGTCGGCTTCGCCCGCCCTTCGCCGTCGACCATCTGCAGGATCCCGTCCCGCCGCCCGAGACTGATGTGGTTGCCCAGGTACTCCAGCTTGCTGTCCGCGGTCTCGCGGCCGGTCAGGCGTCCCACGATCGCGTCCGTGGCCCGTCGGCCGGTGTAGCCGGCCGTGGCGCAGGACATCGGAAGCGGCAGGCCGTTGTCGCCCACGGCGTGGGCGCTGTCGCCGACGGCGTAGACGTCCGGGTGCGAGACCGACCGCATGGTGCGTTCGACGACGATCCGCCCGTCCTCGGTGACCTCCAGCCCGGCGACGCGGGCGATGTCGCCGACGGCGAACCCGGCCGTCCACACGGTGGCGTCCGAGGCCAGGACGGTGCCGTCGGCGCACAGCGCTCGCGTCGCTTCGACGGCCGCGACGGCGGTGTTCTCCAGCACCGTGATGCCGAGGCGGCCGCAGGTCAGGCGCAGGTGGCCGCGGGCCCCGGCGGAGAGCCTGGCACCCAGTTCCCCGCGGGCGGCCAGCGTCACCGACAGGCGGGGCCGGGACTCGGCGATCTCGGTGGCGGTCTCGATCCCGGTCAGCCCGTCGCCGACGACCAGCACACTGCCCCCCTCGTCCCGCCTGCTCAGAACGTCCAGGCGCTCGCGCAGACGCCGCGCCGACGGCCGGCCGGCGACGTCGAAGGCGTGCTCGGCCACGCCGGGGACGCCGTGGTCGGCCCCGTGGCTGCCGAGGGCATGGACCAGCGTGTCGTAACCGATCTCCCCGCCGCCGGCGGCGTCGGCCACGGTGACGGCCCGGCGTTCGGGGTCGACGGCGGTGACCCGGGCCAGGCGCAGCCGTATCCCCGTGCCCGCGAAGACGTCGGCGAGCCGCGGAGCCTCGATCTCCTGACCGGCCGCGAGCTGGTGCAGCCGCAGCCGCTGGACGAAGTCCGGCTCGGCGTTGACGACGGTGATCCCGACGTCCCCCGGGGACAGCCGGCGGGCCAGGGACCCGGCCACGTGGGCCCCGGCGTAGCCGGCACCGAGGACGACGATGCGATGCTTCATGTCCCGCTCCTGTCGAGTCGCTTGCTTCCGGTGACTTGACGGGACAGCGCCGCGAAGTCTGACAGGAATCATCTGTGACGTGGGTCATACGAGTGGTGGCCCTCCACCCGGCCTTCGGCTCAGCTGCCGAGTGCGTGGGCGTCCGCGGCGCTGGGCGGCCCCGGCACGCTCCTCGCCGGGCCCGCCCTGCGCCACGGACGCCCTCCACCGCAGCGGCTGACCGATCGGCGGTGGGGGCCGGCCGGACGCCCGGTGCCGGGATGCCGCTCACCCCGCCGACGGCGATCCGCCCCCGGCCGGTGCGAGAAGGGCTCCGGCGACCCGCCCGAAGCGTGCGGCCATCTCGTCGGCGGACTGCTCGGGGTGATGCCGCCACCAGCGGATCGCGGCGCCCACCGTCCCGTACCAGAGGTGCGTGGCGAGATCGGCGTCGAGCGGCTCGGTGACCGCGGCGGCGCCGAGGACCTCGGCCACTCCGACCGCTCCCATGCGGCTCAGCTCCCGCCGGTGGACGACGGCCGCCGTGTGCAGGTCGCCGCCTTCGGGCAGCGTGGTGTCGTGGACCAGCTCCCAGTCGCGCATACGGGATTCGAGCGCCCGGAAGATCGCCTCCATGGTGCGCGTGGCACGCGCGGCGTCCGGTGAGCCGTCCTGGGCCGAGGCCACGGCCGCGACGAGCCGGGATCCCGCCCGGTCCAGGCAGGCCAGGTAGAGGCCGTCCCGGGACCCGAAGTACTCGTAGATCATGGGCTTGCTGATCCCCGCCCGCGCGGCCACCGCCGCCGTCGAACCGCGCGCGTACCCCTTGGCGCCGAACTCCTCCGCCCCCGCTTCGAGGATCAGCAGCTCGCGCTCCCTGCGGGGCATGCCCTTGGTGCCCGCGCCGCTGGTGACCCTCTTTCGCCCGTCCTCCTTGCCCATGGCGGCATCCTATGCCAGATTGACCGATCGGTAATTTACCCCTGGTTCAGATCGGTGGTGGACGGATCGTGCGAGGCGGGACGCGTTCCTGGTGGGGATGGGGCAACGTCGAGGACGCCGTCACCGGCGCGGAACGCGACGCGCTGACCCGCCGGGTCGCGGAACTGCTGCCGGGCGCGGACCTGACCGTGCACGAGCCGCCGCCCGTCGAGGCGTTCGGCGTGGGCCCGAGCAGGATCCGGGCGCCGCGGGCACTGGCGCCGCTCGCCTGCGACGGCATACGGGACCGGCTGGCGCACAGTCACGGGCAGGCGTTCCGCGATGTGGTCAGGGCGCTGCTGGGGAGGCTGCCGCACGTGCCCGACCTCGTCGTGCGGCCCACGTCGGAGGCCGAGGTCGTGCAGGTGCTCGACTGGTGCGGCGACGCGGGCATCGCGGCCGTCCCCTTCGGGGGCGGCTCCTCGGTGGTGGGAGGCGTCGAGCCGAGGATCGACGGCGACTGGAGGGGCGTCGTCAGCCTGGACCTGACCGCGATGAACCGGGTCCTGGAGGTCGACCGCACCAGCCGGGCCGCACTCGTCCAGGCCGGTGTCCTCGGCCCGGCGTTGGAGGAGCAACTGCGGCCGCACGGCCTCACCCTGCGCTTCTTCCCCCAGTCCTTCCAGTTCTCCACCCTCGGCGGCTGGCTGGCCACCCGGGCCGGAGGCCACTTCGCGACGACGCTCACCCACATCGACGACCTCGTCGAATCGCTCCGGGTCGTCACCCCGTCCGGCACGGTCGAGTCCCGCAGGCTGCCCGCCTCGGGAGCCGGGCCGTCCCCCGACCGGCTGTTCCTCGGTTCCGAGGGGACCCTCGGTGTCATCACCCGCGCCTGGGTCCGCCTTCAGGACCGCCCCCGCCTGCGGGCGGACGCGTCGGTGGCCTTCGCCCGGTACGAGGAGGGCGTGGACGCGGTGCGCGCTGTGGCGCAGTCCGGACTCGACCCCGCCAACTGCCGCCTCCTGGACCCCATGGAGGCGCAGCTCAACGCCGGGTCCCCGACAGCCGTCCTCGTGCTCGGCTTCGAGTCCGCGGACCACCCCGTCACCGCCCGGGCGGAACGCGCCCTGGAGCTGTGCCGCGACCACGGCGGGACCCCGACCGGACCGGTGCGCCTCACCGAGGGCGGCGGCGAACGCCCCCGGGCCGGCACGGCGGCCGACACCTGGCGCTCCTCGTTCCTCAGGATGCCGTACCAGCGCGACGCGCTCGCGGCCCAGGGCATGATCGTGGAGACCTTCGAGACCGCGTGCACCTGGGACCGGTTCGGCACCGTCCGCGCCGCCGTGGACGACGCGGCCCGCGACGCGATGCGCCGGGCCGGTGTCACCGGCGTCGTCACCTGCCGGTTCACCCATGTCCACCCCGACGGCCCGGCACCCTACTTCGGCGTGTACGCCTCCGGCACATGGGGGAGGACGGTGGAGCAGTGGGACGAGATCAAGGCGGCGGTATCCGACGCGCTGATCGCCTCGGGCGCCACCATCACCCATCACCACGCGGTCGGCCGCGACCACCGGCCCTGGTACGACCGCCAGCGCCCCGAACCGTTCGCCGCGGCCCTCCGCGCGGTGAAGGGGACGCTCGACCCCGGGGGCATCCTCAACCCCGGCGTCCTCGTCGATCCGCCGGCCGCCGCCGCACGGCGGCGAGGCGCGGCCCGGCGGCGGAGTCAGGGATGACTGCAGGCCGGAGGGCGTATCCGGCGGGCGGCCGGGTAGCCGCAGAGTCACCTGGAGGAGGACGCATGACGATGACCGACCACCCCGACAGAGAGATCGACCGCGCGGAGCCGAACGGCCCCCACGACGCGGACGGTTCGGACCGGGAGCAACCGGAGACCCCGCACGAGCGGGTGAACCGCCGCTGGAACGAGATCCTCCAGGAGACCAGGGTCGCGCAGACCGGTGTGCAGATCCTCTTCGGCTTCCTGCTGAGTGTCGCCTTCACCCCGCTCTTCCGCGAACTGGACGGCTTCGACCAGGGGTTGTACGTGGCGACGGTCGTGCTGGGCGCCTCGTCGACCGCGGCGCTGATAGCGCCCGTGGCGATCCACCGCATCCTGTCCGGGCTGCGCATGAAGCACGAAGTCGTCCAGGCGGCCGGGCGGTTCATGGCCTGCGGCATGGTGATGCTGGCCCTCACCATCGGCTGCACCCTCATGCTGATACTCGACGTGGTCCTGCCGGGCGCGGCGGCCACGGCGCTCGTCGCCACCGTCATGTTCTGGTTCGCCGTCTGCTGGGTCGTCATCCCTCTCCGCATCCGCCGCAGGGCGGGCCGCCGCCCGCGCTGACGACGGCCCACGAGGAGGCTCCCGCGGCGCTGTGCGCCGCGGGAGCCTCCTCGTGGGCCGTCCCGGGCACGCCGCCTCGCGCGCTCCGCCGTCACCCACCGTCGGAAGGGCGGCCGCCCGGCGGCCCACGCCGTCGCGACGTCGGCCTGCCACGGACGGGGCCCGCCGCCTGGCGTGCCCGGCCCTCCCGCCACGCCCGCGCCGCGGGAGCGGAACTCCTCGCGCGACGCGGCGAGCCGCTGCTCAAGCCGCGGACATCCGGAGGCCGGCCTGTTCGACCCGCTCCCGTGCCCGCTGACGGGGTGCGTCGGCGTTCTCCCGTCCGGCTCGCCGTGCGGGCGGCGGTGTCACCGGCCGACGCGGCGGAGCGGGCTCCGGTGACCTCGTCCCGGCGCAGCCGCTCCCGTGGGCGCCGCGCGACGCTCCCGCCGGCGCATCGTCGCAGGCCCTGGCCGCGCCCGCGCGGCAGGACCCGTGGCGGCGCACGATGGAACGACGGACGGACGGCGCCACGGCCGCGTCCATGCCCGCGCAGGGCGTGGCCCGGCGCCCAGTGAGGAGGCGGACGCATGGCGCATCACCACAAGTCCAACCGCGAGGTCGGGAGCGACCCGCTGCGCGGTGGCGAGGGCCGGGGCCTGCCACGGCGGCCCGACGAGGCGGAACTGGAGCGCCGCACGCTGCGGGACCGGCGCGAGGCCGGGCTGCCCGCCCGGGCGCCGGAGGA
Organism: Streptomyces sp. T39; assembly: GCF_008042045.1. Taxonomy (GTDB): domain Bacteria; phylum Actinomycetota; class Actinomycetes; order Streptomycetales; family Streptomycetaceae; genus Streptomyces. The sequence continues at coordinate 109,610 of NZ_RDBP01000029.1, read as the reverse complement.
GTCCGACACCGTGTACCGCGAGGCACGGGCCGAGGTCGAACGCCAGGTGGGCACGGGCGAGATGACCACCGCGGCCACCCGGGGGGAACGCGACCCGTTCCCGCCGACCCGCTACCGGCGCTGAGGCCGGCGAACCGAGGCGCACCCGGGCCGCCGGTACCGGGGCCGCCCGCGCAGGCGTAGAACACCAGGACCGAGGCGTAGAACACCAGGACCGAGGTAGACGAGTGCCGAGCGGTGCCCCGGCGTACGCCGGGGCGCGCGGACACCGGTGTCGCTTCACCTCGGGCGGAAGGGCCTTGAATGAACAGTTCCGTCAGCATCGACCTCGTCCGGCACGACCACGGCTGCGTCGTCCTCGCCGCGCGGGGCGAACTCGACCTCCAGACCGCCCCGGTGCTCTACCGGCGGGGCCTGGACGCCGTCGGCAAGGGCACGGCGCTCGTCCTCGACCTGAGCGAGGTGGGCTTCTGCGACTCCTCGGGCTTCAACGCGCTGCTCCGGCTCCACCGCCGCGCGGTCGTGGACGGGGGCGGCACCCTCGTCCTGGTCTCGCCGCCGGACCAGATCAGGCGCCTTCTCGCCCTCACCGGCGGGGGAGAGGCGTCGATCCCCGTCCACCCCAGCCTGGAGCGGGCGTGCGGGAGCCTCGCCGCACCGCCCGCCGCGCAGGCCGCCTGAGACGAGCCGGCGGCGCGGATGCCCGTCGCACACGACGGGCATCCGCGCCGCCGGCTACGGGCGAGCGGGACCTCGCGGGCCCGGCCGGGCATCACCGCCCCGGCCGGGTCCGCTGTCGTGCCGGCGTCGGTCGCCCGTGTCGGCCGGGTCCGCTGCCGTGCTGGTGCCGGTCGCCCGCCCCGGCCGGGTCCGCTGCCGTGCCGGCGTCGGTCGCCCGTGTCGGCCGGGTTCGCAGCCGTGCTGGTGCCGGTCGCCCGCCCCGGCCGGGCCCGCTGCCGTGCTGGCGTCGGTCGCCCGTGCCGGCCGGGCATCACCACCCCGGCCGGGTCCGCTGCCGTGCTGGCGTCGGTCGCCCGTGCCGGCCGGGCCCCGACGGACCGCCCCACCCGCCGCCGTGCGTCCCGCACCGGCTTCCCGGCAGCCCCCGCCCCTCGGGGACACCGGTGCGGCCGCGGGGGCGGTGGCGCCGGCACCTCGCCGTCCTACGGGGCGGCGGGCACCGCGGCCCGGTGCACACGGCCCGGCATCGGACCGCAATGCGCGGGCCGATGCCGGGTAGACGGCAGTCATGATCGCATCCACTTCTCTCGCAGCCGGCGGCTCCGCGTCGCTCCTCCTCATCGTCGGTGTCGCCGTCGTCGTCCTTCTGCTCGGCGCGTTCTGGCTCGGCAGCCGCCGTGCCGCCCAGCGCAAGGACCCCGCGCCGCGACCCGCCACGACCGACCAGACCGGACCCGCCGCGGCCAGGAAGGACTCCTGGACGACGCCCGGCCCGGACGACCGCCCGTGACCGGGCACACCGCGCCCGGCTCCCCCCGCCCGGGCGTGGAACGAACCGATCCGGGCACTCCGAAGGAGGACGCCCCGTCCCACCGGCCGGACCGAGGCCGTGCGGGGCGCCCGGTCGGCGCACGGGTTCCGCGGCAGCGGGCCCGACGGCGTCGCCCCGGCACTTCCCCCGGGAGGCCGGGCACGACGCCCCTCACACAGTCGACCGGTGACGGAAAGGGTGGACCATGTGCGGCCTGAGCGGTGAGATCCGCTACGACGGTGGACGTCCGGACCTGGCGGCGGTCGAGCGGATGACGGACCGCCTCGCGCCCCGCGGTCCCGACGGCCGGGGCATGTGGTCGCAGGGGCCGGTCGCACTCGGCCACCGCCGCCTCAAGATCATCGACTTGTCGGAGCGCGGCGGCCAGCCCATGACCGACTCCGAGAACGGGCTGACGGGCGTCTTCAACGGCTGCGTCTACAACTACCGCGAGCTCCGCGAGGAACTGCGGAGCCTGGGCCACCGCTTCACCACCACCTCGGACACCGAGGTCGTCCTCAAGGCCTACCGGCACTGGGGCACGGACTTCGTGGACCACCTCATCGGCATGTTCGCGATCGTCATCGTCGAGAGCGACACCGGGCGGGTGGTCCTCGTCCGCGACCGTCTCGGCATCAAGCCGCTCTACCTCGCACAGAGCCCCGGCCGTCTGCGGTTCGCCTCCACTCTCCCGGCCCTGCTCGCCGCCGGGGGTGTGGACACCTCGCTCGACCCGGTGGCCCTGCACCAGTACCTGAGCTGGCAGTCCACCGTGGCCGCCCCGCGGACCGTGCTCAACGGCGTCCGCAAGCTGCCCCCGGCGACCGTCCGTGTCGTCGAGCCGGACGGCACCCACCGCGACCACGTCTACTGGCAGCCGTCCTACACGCGGCGCCCCGAACACGCGGGCATGGACGCCGACGACTGGCGCGACGCGGTGCTGGACGCGCTGCGCACCGCCGTGCGCCGCCGGATGGTGGCGGACGTCCCCGTCGGTGTGCTGCTCTCGGGCGGCCTGGACTCCAGCCTGATCGTCGCCCTCCTCGCCGAGGAGGGGCAGCGCGACCTGGCGACCTTCAGCGTCGGCTTCGACTCCGAGGGCGGCGAGGAAGGCGACGAGTTCCGCTGGTCCGACCTGGTGGCGAGACACTACGACACCGACCACCACCAGCTGATGGTGCCGTCCGACCGGGTCTCGACGGCCCTCGACGGCGCCGTCGCCGCGATGAGCGAGCCCATGACCAGCCACGACGTGGTCGCCTTCCACCTGCTCTCCGAGCGCGTCGCCAAGGAGGTCAGCGTCGTCCAGAGCGGCCAGGGCGCCGACGAGGTGTTCGCCGGCTACGGCTGGTACCCCGCGATGGCCGACGCGACCCGCGAGCAGGAGCCGCGGCGGTACGCCGAGGTCTACTTCGACCGGCCGCACGCGGACCTCGCCCGCATCGTGCGCCCCGGAGTGCTGCCGGGCCACGACGCCTCGGGCGCCTTCGTCGAGGACCACATGGCCGCGCCCGGCGCGGAGACCGCCCTGGACGCCGCCCTGCGGCTCGACACCCACGTCATGCTCGTCGACGACCCGGTCAAGCGCGTCGACAACATGGCCATGGACTGGGGCCTGGAGGCCCGGGTGCCGTTCCTCGACCACGAACTGGTGGAACTGGCCGCCGCCTGTCCGCCCGAACTCAAGCTGGCGCACGGCGGCAAGGGGGTCCTCAAGGAGGCGGGACGCACCGTCCTGCCCCGCAGCGTCGTCGACCGGCCCAAGGGCTACTTCCCGGTGCCCGCCATCCGGCGTATGGCGGGCCCGGTGCTGACCCGGGTCAAGGAGGCGATGGCCGCACCGGAGGCACGGGCCCGGGGCATCTACCGGGAGGACTTCGTCGCCGGCCTGCTCAGCCGGCCCGACGACCACCGCACCCACCGCGGCCAGAACGCCCTGTGGCAGGTGGCGCTGCTGGAGATGTGGCTCCAGACGCACGGGATCCGATGACCCCGGGCGCGTCCGGGGCCCCCGTACCCGAGCTGCTCGCCGACACGGCGGGCGGCCGGGACACGCCGTCGGCGGCGGCCCACGGCTGCTGGTACCCGTCCGCCGACCCGCTCGGCCGGCAGGTGGCCTTCATCTGCGACCGCGGCGGCGTCCCCCAGCTGTGGGCCGGACCGCCCGACGCGGGGGAGGCGCGGCTCCTCGACACGAACCCGGAGCCGGTCACCGAGGTGTCGTGGTCGCCGGACGGCCGCTGGATCGCCTACACCGTCGCACCGGGCGGCAGCGGACACACCCGGGTGCTGTGCGTCCGCCCCGACGGCTCGGGCCGGCGGGTGGTGGCCGGGGCCGTCCCCGGGAGCTCGGCCCACCTGGGGTGCTGGACCCGCGACGGTGCTGCCCTCGCCGTCACCGTCGCCGAGCCCGTGGGCGACGCGGCCCCCGCCGAAGCGGCGGGGGCCCGGGCCGACGAGGCCTGGACGCACCGCGACGGCACCGCCGTGCTGCTGGACGACGCGCACGCGGCGCAGAGCCGCGCCCGGCACCCCGGCGGCGCGCCGGCCGGAGTGCTGAGCGCCTATCTCGTCGACCCGGACGGTGCGCGCTCGCCCGTCCTGCTGGCGACGGAGCAGGAGGCGGCCACCCTGCGCGTCTGCGACCTGACCCCGGACGGCCGGCTCGCCCTGCTGCGGCGCGGCCCGCGCGGGCGACGCCGCGCCGTGGTCTGGCACACCGCCGACCGCAGGGCGACGTGCACGCTGGCCGCCGCCGACGGCGACCCCTGGATCGGCCGGTTCTCGGCCGACGGGCGCACCGCGTGGCTGCGCAGCGACCACGACCGCGAGTTCGCGGCCCTGATGGCCCTCGGCCTGGACGAGCACGGAGAACCCGCCGGCCTGTCCGTCGCGGCCGAGCGCGAGGGCTCCGACATGGACCTGCTGGCGTTCCCCGACGACGGGCGCGCGGCCGTGTCCTGGAACGCCGCCGGCGCCGGGGAACTGGAGACGCTCGCGCTGGACGGCGACGGCCCCGCCCGTCCGATCGCGCTGGAGCACGAGGTGGTCACCCGGGTCGCCCCGGCCGGACCGTCGGGGATGCTGCTGGCGCTCTCCGGGTCCCAGCGGCGGCCGGGGATCTGGCTGGTGCCGCCCGCGGCACCGCCCGCCCGCACCCCCTGGTCCTCCCGCGACGAGGACACCGTCCCGCCCGGCCGCCCGCCGGTCCGGCCCACCGCGCAGCGGCCGACCGCCCGCGACGGGCTGCGGCTCGGCGGCTGGTACTACCGCGCCCCCGGCCGCGGGCCCGGCGACCCGGCGCCCTGCGTCGTCCACCTGCACGGGGGACCGGAGGAACAGGAGCGTCCGGTCTTCGACCCGCTCTACCACGAACTGCTCGGCCGCGGCCTCGACGTCTTCGCCCCCGACGTGCGCGGATCCTCCGGCTGGGGCCGGTCGTTCGTCGACGCCGACCTCGGCACCGGACGCTTCGCCGCGATCGACGACGTCGCCGACTGCGCGGCACATGCCGTCACCAGCGGCCTCGCCGACCCCACCCGGCTCGCGGTCATGGGCCACTCCTACGGCGGCTACCTCACCCTGGCGTCCCTCGTCCACCACCCCGACCTCTTCCGCACCGGCATCACGGTCTGCGGCATGTCCGACCTGGGGACCTTCTTCGAGGGCACCGAACCGTGGCTCGCCGAGTCCGCCGCGCACAAGTACGGCCATCCCGAACGCGACCGCGAACTGCTGCGCGCCCTGTCACCCATGAGCCGCGTCGACGCCCTGCGCGTGCCGCTGCTGGCCGTGCACGGCGAACACGACACCAACGTGCCGCCCCAGGAGTCCCGCCAGATCGTCCGCGCGGCCAAGCAGCGCGGTCTCGCCGCCGAACTGCTCGTCCTCCCCGACGAGGGACACGACTTCCGGCACGGCCACACCCGCCGGCTGTTCCGCCGCACCGCCGCGGACTGGATGCAGCGGCATCTCACCGGGGCGGCGGAGGCACGCTGACGGGTCCGGGGCGGCCCGCCGGCATGCCCCGGCTCCCCGCCCGGCCCCGTCATCCGTGCCTCGGCATGCCGCGCGCCCGCGGCCCGCTCGCCGTGCGCCCTACAGGCTCGCCCGGAGCCAGCGGTCGAGCCCGGCGACGGCGATGCCCGCGAGAACCACCTGCACGAGGAACTCCAGCCAGTCGCCGCCCGCCCCGTCGCCCACGCCGGACGCCGCCGCGAGCAGCGACCCCACGAGGGCGGCGGCGATGCCGGCGACCAGGGTCCACAGGACACCGATGTGCTGATGCCCGGGCAGGAACAGCCGCCCCAGGGCGCCGACCGCCGTTCCGGCGACCAGCGCGCTGAGAACTCCCGACACATCCATGACGGCTCCTTCGCGGACGACTCTCCGCCTCCGGCTACCCCGCCCGGCCCACCGGATGCCCCCCCGGCGCGGGGCGGGCACGCGAGGTGACGCCGCCCTCGGGCGGAGGGGGACGTGGCGAGGGGCAGGGGCCGCCCTCGGTGATCCGACGGCCCTCGTCCGGGGCGCTGTGCCCGGACGAGGGCCGGTTCGGATCACCGGCGGGTCACACCTCGGGGGGACCCGTCTCCGTCAGCGCGCCGCCGGACAGCCGCAGCCACCGCTTCACCCCGATCTCGCGCAGGAACCGCTCGTCGTGGCTGACCACCACGAAGGCGCCCCGGTAGGAGTCGAGCGCACTCTCCAGCTGGCCCGTCCCGACGAGGTCGAGATTGTTCGTGGGCTCGTCCAGGAGCAGCAGATGGGGAGCGGGTTCCGCGCACAGCACGCACGCCAGGGTGGCGCGCAGCCGCTCGCCGCCGGAGAGCACGCCGACCGGCAGATGGGCGCGGGGACCGCGGAAGAGGAAGCGGGCGAGCAGGTTCATCCGCTCGGCCTCCGGCCGCTGCGGAGCGTGGGCGGCGAAGTTCTCGGAGACCGTCAGGCCGTCGTCCAGCAGGTCCAGTCGCTGCGAGAGGTAGGCGATGCGGCCGTCCGCCCGCCGCACCTCGCCGCCGTCGGGTGCCAGGTCGCCGTTCAGCAGCCGCAGCAGCGTGCTCTTGCCGGCACCGTTGGGACCCGTCAGCGCGATGCGCTCCGGTCCCCGCACGGTGAGGTCGACCCCGGCGCCCGGGAACACGTCCGCGTCACCGAGCCGGACGCGCAGCCCCCGGCCGAGGAAGAGGTTCCGCCCGGCGGGCACCTGGGTGTCCGGGAGGTCGAGTGCGAGGCGCTGCTCGTCGCGCAGGGCCCGCCCCGCCTCGTCCAGCCGTGCCTGCGCCTCGCCGACGCGGCCGGCGTGCATCTGCCCCGCCCGTCCCGCCGATTCCTGCGCGCCGCGCTTCATGGTGCCGGCGAAGATGCGGGGCAGCCCGGCGTTCTTCAGGTTGCGGGCGGCGTTGCTCTGCCGGCGTTCCGCGCGCTCGCGGGCCTGCTGCATCTCCCGCTTCTCCCGCTTCAGTTGCTGCTCGGCGCTGCGGACGTTCTTCTCGGCGACCTCCTGCTCGGCGGCCACGGCCTGCTCGTACGCGGTGAAGTTGCCGCCGTGCAGACGCAGTTCGCCACGGTCGAGTTCGGCGATGCGTTCCATGCGGTCGAGCAGGGCCCGGTCGTGACTGACCAGGAGCAGACAGCCGCCGAAGTCGCCCAGCACGTCGTACAGTTTGCGCCGGGCGTCGAGGTCGAGGTTGTTGGTGGGCTCGTCGAGCAGCAGCACGTCCGGCCGGCGCAGCAGCTGCGCGGCCAGGCCGAGGGAGACGATCTGGCCGCCGCTGAGGGTGCGCAGGGTGCGGTCCAGCGCGAGGCCGGCGAGGCCGAGGCGGTCGAGCTGGGCGCGGGTGCGCTCCTCGATGTCCCAGTCGTCGCCGATGGTCTCGAAGTGCTTCTCGTCGACGTCTCCCGATTCCACGGCGTCGATGGCCCGGATCACGGGAGCGACGCCCAGGACCTCCGCGGCGGTGAGATCGCGGGACAGGGGGAGGGTCTGCGGGAGATGGCCGAGGGTGCCGGACACCGTCACCGACCCGGCTGCGGGCCGCAGCTCCCCGGCGATGAGCTTCAGCAGCGTGCTCTTGCCGCTGCCGTTGGGCGCGACGAGCCCGGTGCGGCCGGGGCCGACGGCGAAGGACAGGTCCTGGAGGACGGGGGTGTCGTCGGGCCAGGAGAACGACAGGTGGGAACAGACGACGGAGGCGTCGGACATGGAGGTGACCTCGGAGGGAGAGGGCAGGGAAGAGACTCCCGCCCCGGGTGGACAGGGGGAAGAGGAGACGACAGCGAGGCCACGACGGCGGCGCTTCCGCGCACCGGCCGGTGGCCTGTCGGATCCGGGTATCACCCGGAGATGTCGTCGTCCACCACCATGTCTGGGCTCCTCTGCAAACGATCAAGGTCACGGCCATGGTAACAGCCGGGTGCGCCGACGGGGAGGCGTCGCGGCGCGGCGGGACACCGGCGGCGGCGCACCGGGGGAGCCGTGTTCCGGTGCTCCGCCGATGCGCCCACCGCGCCGGCGGCTCCGGTCCGACGGCCCGGACCCCCGTTCAGGGGCCTTTGCGGAGCGTGGCCGAGGGCGTCGTCCCGTAGACCTCGCGGTAGGCGGCGGCGAAGCGGCCCGGATGGGCGAAACCCCATCGCGCCGCCACGTCCATGACGCCGGTGGTGCGCCGGTCGGCCGCCGCCAGATCCCGGTGGGCGCGCGCGAGGCGCACGCGCCGCAGATGGGCGAGGGGCGTGGAGCGGGCGTGCCGGCTGAAGGCGTACTGGACCGCCCGGGGGGTGACGAACGCGGCGGCGGCGATGTCGGCGAGGCCGATGTCCCGGTGGGCGTTCTCCTCGATGAAGTCGATCGCCCTGCGCAGGGTCCGCGTGCCCGCGTCACGGCTGTCCGCCGGGTGGGGCGTGTCGTCGTCGAGCGAGTTCGGGAACGCGGAGAGGGCCACCGCCGCCAGGTGCCGGGCGGCCGTGGCGACCACGAGGCCGCCGGGATCGGGGGCGTCGATCACATGGTCGCGCAGGAACGCGACGGTGGACCCCAGGCGCCGGTTCGCCGCCGGATCCTTCGCGTGGAGCCCGGTCAGGGCGACCGGCCCCTCGTGGCGTCCGCCGTTGGCGGCGACCTGGCCGAGCAGTGCGGGGTCGAACATCGTGATCGTGTAGCGGGCCGCGCGGAGCTCCCCGGTGTAGGGGCGGTCCGGCGGGGCGACGAGGAAGGTGTCGCCGGGGCCGTACACGGCGTCGCGCCCGTCCGTGGTGTCGGCCATCGTGCCCCGGTGGAGGGTGATCAGGCAGACCTTGCCCAGGCTGCCGGCGTCGTAGGCCATCGTGTAGTCGAAGTCGAGCTTGTCGACGACGAGGTCCCCGACGGCGCGCCGCTCGATCCGGGCGCCGGTCTCCTGCGGGCGGCCGCCGATGCGCATCGGCGTGTAGGCCCGCGAAAGGAACTCCTCCGTCGCGTCGAGGCTGCTGCTGTCGAAGGAGAGTCTCTCCATCACCTGGTCCCGTCGTGTCGCGGCGCTCTGCCCGATCCTGCCCCGGTCCCTCGCCGGTACGCCCGGGCGGGCGGCAGCGGCTGGTTTCCGCGGGGGCGGGCCGCCTGCTGCCGGGCCCCCGCCGGCGGTCCAGGCGTGTGACGCGAGGCAGTGGGTAACAGTCCCGGACCGTCCCCGTGAAGATCGTTCCTGCCCGTGGACGGGGGCAGGAGGCGGGGCCCGGAGAGAGGAGGCGGCCATGACCGACGAGAACATGGCGGACGACGTCTACCAGCCCACGGGCTCGAACGAGGAGCAGGAGGACGCCGCGCCGCTGGACCTCCAGGACGCCGTGGACGAGCGCGACTACGACGAGATCCTGGACGAGGGGTACTCGCCTCCCGAGAAGCCGCTCGGGGTGACCAAGGTGGGCACCACCGCGGCCGAACAGCACGAGGGGGAGACGCTGGACGAGCGCCTGGCCCAGGAGGTTCCCGACACGACCGCCGACGACGACGGGGACGGCATCGGCGACCTGCCCGGCGGCGAGGGCGAGCCCGCCGACCCGGAGGCCGGCGCCGAGCGGGCGGGACGCCTGGTGGCACCGGACGACGGGGTCCGCGCGGACACCGAGAAGGATCTGCTCGCGTCGGACGTCGGCATCGACGCCGGCGCCGCGAGCTCCGAGGAGGCGGCGGTCCACGTGGTGGACGAGGAAGACCTCTAGGGCGGCGCAGCGGCCCGGCCCCGCCCGGGAACGGGGCGGGCCGGGCGCCGGGTTCGGCTGCGCCCACGGCGTCTCCGCGCCGGTCGTCGGGTGGATGACGCGACGCCTGTCATCCGATGCACGACATCGAGCTTGTCATCGTCTGGATGACATGCTAGAACAGTGCTCAGGTGAAGCGCATTGGCTGTCCGCCCTGACCGCTGGAGGTGTTCCCGATGTTGATGCGCACCGACCCGTTCCGTGAGATCGATCGCCTGACCCAGCAGCTGCTGGGGGCGAACGGCACCTGGTCGAGGCCCTCGGCGATGCCGATGGACGCCTACCGCGAAGGCGACGAGTACGTGATCGCCCTCGACCTCCCGGGTGTCAGCAGCGACGCGATCGACATCGACGTCGAGCGGAACATGCTCACCGTGAAGGCCGAGCGCCGACCGGTCACGAGGGCGGACGACGCGACGATGGAGCTCTCCGAGCGTCCCCTGGGCGTCTTCTCCCGGCAGCTCGTGCTGGCCGACACGCTGGACACCGAGCGCATCACGGCCGACTACGAAGCGGGCGTCCTCACCCTCCGCATCCCGATCGCCGACCGCGCCAAGCCCCGCCGCATCTCCGTGGGCACGGGCTCCGGCCGGCAGCAGATCGCGGGCTGACCGGCGCCGGCCGGGCCTCGGCCGCACACCCCCGACATGGGCGGCACGCCGCCGCCTCCGGCCGAGGCTCCCGGCTCCGCACCCACCGGGCCGTCCGCCCGGGACACCGAACGGACGGGCCCGGACGCGCCGCGCCCGGGCCCTCCGCACGTGCCCCGGCGCGGCCCACCGGCCGCCTCCGGCCGGTTCCCCACCTCGACGCGTCATCCGGGCGGCGACGGCGCGCCGCCCCCGACCGAGAAAGGCACTCCCGCACCATGCTCGTCCAGGCCACCGCACCCGCCACGCAGCGCATGACGTTCGACCAGATGCTGGAGCGCGTCCGGTACGACGGCGCCTATCCCACGCGCGCACGGGCCGAGCGCACCGTGCGGGCCGTCCTCGCCGCACTCGGCCGTCAGGTCACCGGCGACGAGCGGGTCGCTCTCGCCGCCTGCCTGCCGGAGGAGGCCGCCCGGGAGTTCACCTCGCAGGCGCCCGGCGTCGAGCAGCTGTCCGGATGGGGCTTCGTCAAGGATCTCGCCGGCCGCCTCGGGGGCACCCAGGCCACCGCGCGCTGGGACACCGGAGCCGTCCTCGGCGTCGTCGCCCACCTCGCGGGCCCCGACGTCCTCGACCGCGTCCTCGCGGGGCTCCCCGGCGGGTACGCCCTGCTCTTCGGCCGCGCCGAACTCGCCAGGGCCGCCTGAAAGGCCATCGCGCTCGGGTGACCTGCCGGAGCCCCGCTCCGGAGACTCCGGCAGGTCACCCCCTCCCGGCAGGTCAGTCCCGCAACAGCCCCGCGCGCAGGGTCTCCAGGGCGCGGGCGATGAGGCGGGAGACGTGCATCTGGGAGATGCCGAGCTCCAGACCGATCTCCCGCTGGGTCATGTCCTGGCCGAACCGCATCCGGAGGATGTCGCGGTCGCGGGGCGAGATCGTCTCCAGGAGCGGCGCCAGGGTGTGCAGGTCCTCGAAGAGGTCGAGGCGCTCGTCGTCGAGGCCCATCGTCTCCGCGAGCGCGCGGCCGTCGTCGTGCGGACCGTCGTGGTCCGTCGCGGGCGTGTCCAGGGAGGACGCCGTGTAGGCGGCCTTGGCCTTCATGCCCTCGGCGACCTCCTCCTGCGGGAGACCGAGGTGCGCGGCCAGTTCCGCCACCGTGGGGTCCCGGCCCAGCCGGGCGGCGAGGGCTTCCGTCGCCGTCACCAGGTCCCTGCGGAGTTCCTGGAGCCGGCGGGGCACGTGGACGGCCCAGCTCGTGTCCCGGAAGTACCGCATGATCTCGCCGTTGATGTACGGGATGGCGAACGAGGTGAACTCGGTCTCCCGGTCGGGATCGAAGCGGTCGATGGCCTTGATCAGCCCGATCGTGCCCACCTGGATGACGTCCTCCAGGTCGCCGTTCCCCTTGTTGCGGTAGCGCCCGGCGACGAACTTCACCAGGGACACGTTCATCTCGATGAGCGTGTTGCGGGTGTACTGGTACGAGGGCGTGCCCTCGTCGAGGCGGCGCAGGCGGCTGAGGAAGACCCGGGACAGCCGGCGGGCGTCGGAAGGCGCCACGGCCAGACCGTCGGCCGCACCCGGCGGCAGCGATGCTGCCGGCTCCGGCTCGTTCGCGGGGGGCGATGTCTCCTCGGCACGGGCGGTGACACCGTGGTCGACGTGCGTCCTCACGTGAAGTGTTCCTTCCCGGTGAGCCGGCGCGTGCATGCCGCTCACCGTGCGTCGCTCCTGTTCAGCCCTGTCGTCCCACCGCCGGGGCGACGCGGTCGTGCGGGCCCGGCGACGGGATCTCCCCGCCGGCCGGGCGCGCCTCGCCGCACCGGAGTGCACAGGGCATCGGTCGCCGCCCCCGCCTCGGACGCGGGGACGGTGTGCTCGATGTATCGGCCTGCCCCGGGGGTGGTTCGCCATACCTTGTGTCCCTCCGTCGCCGCCGACTCGTTCGTCCCGGCGGCGTCCGCGCGTCCGCGGGGTTCGTTTCGGGGACTTGTCCGCCCGGACGCGGCGGCCCGGGGGAGCGCCCGGGCCCGGCGGCCCGCGCGGCGGCGGCTTCAGGGCCCGGCGGGGGGCGGGTCCTGCGGTGCGAGGTGGTAGTAGCGGGTGCAGCCGCTCACCATCCCGTCGTCGGCGATGGTGAACACGTCCACGAAGCGCTGCTCCGGTGCGTCCCGGCCGGGGACGACGCGCCGCCCCGCCGCGACCACGCTCCGGTCCTGCGCCACGACCCGGTCGATCTCGTGCCGGACGGCGGGCCGGGTGTGCCGCAGATGCGCCTCCAGGACCGCCGCGCGGCCGTGCGCCGGCGCCAGTCCGGGCAGTTCGAAGACCACGCGGTCGTGCAGCAGGGACGCGCACGCGTCCGGGTCGCCGGCGTCGAGGTAGTCGTAGACCAGCCGCACATGGTCGATGCCCGCCGCGGTGACGAGATCCACCGGACCCCACAGGGCGGTTGACGTGTCGTCATGGCTGTTCACCTGTCGAGCCTCCTCTCACGTTCCGTACCGATCCTGGGCCCCGCTCCCAACCCGGCGTTATCGCCGTCCTATCCCCGCGGGGGATCTCCACGGGCCGGGATCTTCACGGCATGGACATAAGGGGGAGAGATGTGGAGACTGTCCTCACTTGATCCTGACATCCCGGCGTGCCGGCGCGATCGTGGCCTGTCGGCTCATCTTTCCGTGGGGGAATCAGTGGCGGACGGCATCGCGGAGAGAGACCAGGACCTCCCGGACATGTCGCCGCTCACCTTCAGGGTGCTGGGGCCGTTACAGGTCCAGGGGACCGGCGAACGTCCCCTGCGTGTGCCTCCCGGCCGCCAGGAGGTGATCCTCGCGGCGCTGCTGCTGGAGTCCAACCGCGTCGTCAGCACCAACCATCTGGTGGACCTCATCTGGGAGGACAATCCGCCGGAGACCGCCCGCACCCAGGTGCAGATCTGCGTGTCCCGGCTGCGCAAACTGCTCGCCGCCGCCAGCGGCGAGGCCTCGATCACCACCCGCCCGCCGGGCTACGTCCTCCACACCGACACGGGAAACGTGGACGCCGCCCTCTTCACCGGCCTCGTCCAGCGCGCCCGGGGGCTGCGCGAACGCGGCGAGCCGGACGAGGCCGTACGGCTGCTGCGCCGCGCCGTGGCCCTGTGGCAGGGCGACTGCCTCTCCGGGCTCGACAGCGGACCGCTCGCCAACAAGGCCCGCCAGTTCAACGAGGAACGCCTCGCCGCCGTCGAGCTGCGCATCCGGCTCGAACTCGAACTCGGCCGCCACGACCGTCTCGTGGGCGAACTGCAGCGGCTCACCTGCGAGCACCCGCTGCGCGAGAAGCTGCACGGCCTGCTCATCCAGGTCCTGTACTGGTCGGGCCGGCAGGCCGAGGCGCTGGAGGCGTTCCGCACCGCCCGCACCTATCTCGCCGAGGAACTCGGCCTGGAGCCCAGCCGTGAGCTGCGCGACCTGGAGTCGGCGATCCTCGCCGGCGAACTTTCGCCGCCCACGGGTGCCGTCCAGCGGCACGCCCCCGCGGAGAGACCCGTCGAGGAAACGGTTCGGCAGAGAACGGAGGGGGTGACGGCTCCCGAGCCGCCGCCCCCCGCCGCCCCGGCCTCGGACTCGTCCACCGACGCGGTACCCCACCAGCTCCCCGCCGACGCGGCCGATTTCGTCGCCGACCCCGCATCCCTCACCGCCCTGGAGCGCGCCCTCACCGGAGCCGGGGGCCGCAGCGTCGGTCTCGCCGTCGTCACCGGCAAGCCCGGCACCGGCAAGTCCGCCCTGGCCGTGCACATCGCCCACGCCCTCGCCGAGACCGGTTTCCCCGACGGCCAGCTCTACTGCGACCTGCGCGGCACCACCGGCACCCCCACCCCGCCCGTCGAGGTCCTCGGCCGGTTCCTGCGCGCCTTCGGCATCCCCGGCCAGCTGATCCCCGAATCCCTCGACGAACGCGCCGAGATGTACCGCACCCGCCTGGCCTCCCGACGCGTCCTGGTCGTCCTCGACGACGCGGCCGGCGAGGGCCAGGTCCTCCCCCTGCTTCCCGGCAGTCGCGGCTGCGCCGTGCTGGTCACCAGCCGGGCCCGCCTCACCGCCCTGCCCGGCGCCCACCGGGTGGAGCTCGACGTGCTCGACGAGGACCGGGCCCTCGAACTCCTCGCCCGGATCGTCGGGCGCGAACGGGTCGCCCACGAGGCGGTCGCCGCCGAGGCGCTGGTCCGCACGGTCGGACGCCTCCCGCTCGCCCTGCGGATCGTCGCCGCCCGCCTCGCGGCCCGCCCGCACTGGCCGCTCGCCTCGATGGTGCAGCGCCTCGCCAACGAACGGCACCGCCTCGACGAACTCGCCCACGGCGAGATGACCATGCGGGCCAGCCTCTCCCTCACCTACGAAGGGCTGGCCCCCGGCGACCGGGGCCTGCTGCGGCTGCTCTCCATGGCACAGGCGCCGACCCTGCCCAGCTGGCTCGCGGGCGCCCTGCTCGACGACCGCCGCCCCTTCCCCTCGGACCTGCTGGAACCCCTCGTCGACGTGCAGATGCTCGACGTCGCCGGCGTCGAACCGGCCGGCGGCTTCCGCTACCGCTTCCACGAGATCATCCGGGTCTACGCCCGTGAACAGCTCGCCGCCCAGCACCCGGCCGAGGAACGGCAGGCGGCCTTCGTCCGCATGGCCGGGGGATGGATGCACCTCGCCCAGCAGGCCCATCGCACGGTCTACGGGGGCGACTTCACCGTCCTGCACGGCGACGCCCCGCGCTGGGAGCCGTCCTCCGTCCACACCGACGAGGTGCTCGCCGACCCGCTGGCCTGGCTCGACGCCGAACAGGCCGCCCTGTGCGGCATGGTCCGGCACGCAGCTGACGAGGGACTGCACGACCTGAGCTGGGACCTCGCCACCTCGCTCGTCACCCTCTTCGAGGTCCGCGGCCTCTACGACCTGTGGGAGCAGACCCATCTGACCGCGCTGTCCGCCGTGCGCAAGGCGGGCAACCTGCGGGGCACCGCCGCGATCCGGGCCTCACTCGGCTCGCTCTACATGAGCCGCAACCAGTTCGACACCGCGCGCCAGTCGCTGACCTCCGCACTCGACGTCTTCCAGGCCCTCGACGAGCCCATGGGGGAGGCGCTGTGCCGGCGCGACCTCGCGCTCATCTCCCGCACGAGCGGTGACGATGCCGGCGCGCTGGAGCTCTACGGCCGCTCACTCGCCGACTTCGACCGGGCCGGGGACGTGGTGGGCCGTGCGATCGTCCTCACCCAGAGCGCCCACATCCGGATGCGCCGGGGCGAGATCGACGTGGCGCAGAAGCAGCTGGACGAGGCGCTCGACGTCTACGAGGGCATCGGATACACCGGGGGACGGGCGAGGACCCTGCGGCGCGTCGGGCAGTTGCTGCTGGAGCAGGGCCGGAGCGACCTCGCGGTCCTCACCTTCACCGAGGTGCTGGAACTGTGCCGCGAGTCGGGCGACGTGATCGGCGAGGGGCATCTGCTGCACGACCTGGGGCGGGCGTTCGCCGTGATGGGGCGCCCGGACAGGGCCAGGGACTTCTACGACCGTGCCGTGTCGGCACGGGAACGGATCATGGATTTTAGCGGGGGCGCGCTCGCGCGCCTGGAGCTCGCCCGGCTGGGGACCGAACGCCCGGAGCGTGCCCGGGAGGTGCTGACGCCGGCGGTCGAGGTGTTCCGCGAGCGGCGGATGGTGCGGGAGCTCGCCGAGGCGGAGCGGCTGCTCGGGGTCTGCTGACCCGACGGGAGGCCGGTGTCCGGCGCCCCTTCAGTCCCAGGGGTTGTTGTCGGTGGTGCCGCCCGTCGAACCCGTGCCACCGGTGGAGCCCGAGCCCGTGCCACCGGTGGAGCCGGTGCCGGTGGTGTCGCCCTCGCCCTCGTCGGTGGTGGTGTCCTGCGCGGCCGCCGTGACGGCGGAGGCCGGCGCCTCGGCGGCCCAGCCGGCCTGGATCCCGGCACCCGTGGCGAGGACGATCAGCGCGGAGACGGCGGCGGCGCGGAGGGCGTTGCGGGTGGCGGCGGTCTTCGACATCGGGCTCTCCCTGGATTCTGCGGGGTGGCGTTTCCTTGTGACCACCACGCTAGGAACGGCCGGATTCACGGGACCGCTCGCTGCCTTATCACCCCGCTATCACGGAGGGCGCGCGCCGCCCGGCCCCCGCCCCTCCGCTATCACGGGCCGATGGCCGCTATCACCCACGCGTCCCAGCCATCACAACAGCCCCTCACACCCCGTCCATGGCCGGTTAACGACGGGATGCCCCTCCGATAGGCGCGTCCCGAGGATGAGTGAGTGCAGAAGGCGAGGCACACAGCGGCCCGACTCGGGCCCGTCCCCGGCCCTCGCCCCCACTCGACCAGCGGGAGCACCTCCATGACGACCGGCCTCTCCCCGGAGGGCACCACGGCGGCCATCGCCGCCCTCGGCACCCTCATCCGCGGCCACCGGCTCCGCATCGGCCTGACCCAGCGGGAACTCGCGGACCTCTCCACCATCAGCGTCCGCGCCATCCGCGACCTGGAGAAGGGGAAGGCCCAGCGCCCCCGCACCGACACCATCCGCCTGATAGCCGACGGCCTGCGCCTCGGCCCCCGGGCGCGCACCGCCCTGGAGGAGGCGGTCAGACGCGGCCACCGCGGCGGGGCCGACCGCCAGCGGCCCGCCGAACGCGCCGCACCGCCCTCCCCGCTCCACCCCCTCGTCGAACGCCAGGCGGAGGCCGCCGTCCTCACCGAGGAACTGCGCTCGGGGAGCGAACGGCTCGTCACCCTCGTCGGACTCAGCGGCGTCGGCAAGACCCGGCTCGCCCTGGAGACCGCGGCCCGGCTGCACGACGCGGGCTTCCCCGTCCTGTGGCACACCGCCCCCGGAGCCGTCGCCGACTGCCTGCCGGACGCCGGCGAGTCCTTCGCCGCCCTGACCGCCGACTGCGCCGACTATCTCCGCGGCGACGGCTCCGCCGACGACCTGCCCCCCTCCCTGGCCGTCGCTCTCGGCGACCGCGGCTCCCTCCTCGTCCTCGACGGCGTCGACACCGCGGACCTCGCCTTCCCCCGGCTCGCCCGTCTCCAGCGCGAGGTCCCCGGCCTGCGGCTGCTCCTCACCACCGGTGAACCGTGGAACGTCCCCGGCGAACGGCTCTTCCTCGTCTCCCCCCTGGACGCTCCCGACCCGGCGGCCGGCATCCGCCCGGACGCCCCCGCCGTACGCCTCTTCCTCGGCCGGCTGCGCCGGGTGCGCCCCGATCTCGTCCCCGACGAGCGGGACATGGCCGACATCGCCTGGGTCTGCCACCGCCTCGACGGGCATCCGCTCGCCCTTGCCGCCGCCGCCTCCTGGCTCACGGTCTGCGATCTCCGCACCCTGCGCGGCATCGTCGGCTCCGACCCGGCCGCCCTCCTCGACCCCCTCGCCGACGGCCGCTCGGGCCCCGGCCTCCAGGATCGCGTCGCCCGGACCCTCGCCGCGCTCCCCGCCGGCCACCGGCAGCTGATCGCCGGTCTGTGCGCCGCCGGCGCCGAGGAGTTCGTCCTGGAGGACGTGCTGCGGCTCACCGGAGGCCCGCTGCCGCACTGCGGCCGCGTCATCCGCGACCTCCTCATCAGCGGCGTCGTCCGACCCAGCACCGACAGCGGCCGTGCCGCCTTCCGCGTGCTGTGCGTGGTGCGCGCCGCACTCCCCGCGGCCGTTCCTGCCCCCTCGGCTGCCGCCTGACTGCCGCAGCCGCCGCGTTCCGCTCCCGTACCGCCGGATCAACTGCCGCTCCCGCCGCCCGTCCACGGGTTGTATGGGCGCAGCCCCGCCCTTCCCGAGCAGCAGCAGCCGTGACCTCTCCAGGAGCCCCCATGCCGTTCGACCCGCCCGTCGCACCCGCACAGGCCCCTGCCCGGCTGCCGCTCTCCGTCGCCCAGCGCGACATCTGGACGGCCCACACCCTGGACGCCGGCGGCGTGAAGTACAACGTCGCCGAATGCCGCGAGATCAACGGCCCCGTCGACCCGGTGCTGATGGACATCGCCTGGCGCCGGCTGGTCGACGAGGCGGACTTCCTGCGCATCTCCCGGTTCGAGGACGACGGCGAGCAGGTGTGGCAGCTGATCGACCCCGACGCCGGCGACCGGCATCTGCCGTTCACCGACGTCAGCGCAGCGGACGACCCCGAGGCCGCGGCGTGGCGGCTGATCGACGAGCTGATCACCGCACCCTTCGACCTGGCCCGCACACCCCCCGTGCGCTGCGCCCTGATCGGGCTGGGCGAGGAGCGGTACTTCTACTTCTACGGTTTCCACCACCTCGTCGTGGACGGCGTCGGCGTCTCCATGGCCCTCTCCCGCCTCGTCGCCCTGTACGAACACGCCGTGGCGGGCGAGCCCTTCGGCGAATCGCCGTTCGGGAGCCTCGCGGACCTGCTCGCCGAGGACGCCGCCTACCGCGGCTCCGAGGAGGCGGCCACCACCCGCGCCGCCTGGCGCGACCACCTGGCGGGGGCCCCCGACGCGCCCGCCGGACTCGTCCGCGGCACCGGACACGCCACCCCCGCCCACGGCGGCCTGGCCTTCGCCCGCCGCAGCGTGCACGTCGCGGCGGACGACGCCGAGCGGCTGCGCACCGTCGCACGCGGCGAACGGGTCACCTGGTCCGTCCTGCTGGTGGCACTGTTCACCGTCTACCTCCACCGTGTCACCGGGCGCGACGAACTGGTGATCGCGCTGCCGGTGACCGGCCGCACCACCCGGCTCTCCCGCAGCACCCCCGGCATGGCGTCCAACGTGGTGCCGCTGCGGCTGCGGGTGGACCCCTGCGCCCCGCTCGGCGACCTGGTCCGCACGGTGTCCGCCGAGGTCAAGCACGGCCTGCGCCACCAGCTGACCCGTTACGAGGACCTCTGCCGCGACACCGGCGTCATCGACGGCTCGCGCCGGCTGGCCTCGCCCGTCCTCAACATCATGGGGTTCCACGGCGACCTCACCGTGTGCGGGCATCCCACCGTCAACCACAACGTCAGCAACGGTCCCGTCGACGACCTCTCCGTCGCAGTCCTCGACCTGGGCGCCGCGAACGGGCTGCGGATCGACTTCGACACCCCGGTCGACGGCGTCGACCCGGACGCCGTCGCCGCCCACCAGGACCGGTTCGCCGCCTTCCTCTCCACCGTCCTCGCCGCGGACCACCCCACCGCCCGGCCCGTCGCCGCCCTGCCGGTCCTCACCGGGGAGGAGCACGCCCGGCTGACCGGGCCGTGGGCCGGACCCGCCGCCGACCCGGTGGACGCCACACTCGTCGAGCTGTTCGAGGAGCAGGCCCGGGCCCACCCCGCCCGGACCGCGCTCGTCGACACCGCCGGCGAGATCACCTACGCCGAACTCAACGCCGCCGCCAACCGCCTGGCCCGCGGACTGCGCGCCCGCGGTCTCGGACGCGGCGCCCTGGCCGGCGTCCTCCTGGAACGCGGCATCCCGTTCGTCACCGCGCTGCTCGCCGTCCTCAAGACCGGCGCGGGACACGTGCTGCTCGACCCGGACTTCCCCGACGAGCGCCTGCGCTCGGCCGCCGGGGACGCCGGCATCACCCACCTCGTCACCCGCCCCGGCCTCACCGGACGTGTGACCGGCCCCTGGACCGTCCACGCCCCGGAACCCGGCGGCACCGCCCCGGCCGGCAGCGCCCCGGACGACTCCGCCGACCTCGGCCTGCCCATCGACCCCGACGACCCCGCCTGCCTGATGTTCACCTCCGGCTCGACCGGGCGGCCGAAGGCCATCCTCTCCTCGCACCGGAACCTGGTCGCCACCCTGATCGGCCAGCCCTACCTCCCCGACGGCCCCGGGCAGATCTGGCTCCAGTCCTCGCCGGTCTCCTGGGACGCGTTCAGCCTGGAGCTGTGGTCCCCGCTCCTGCACGGCGGGTCCGCCGTCCTCCAGCCCGGCCAGAAGCCCGAACCCGCCCTCGTCGCCGACCTCACCCGCCGGCACCGCGTCACCACGCTCCTGCTCTCCGCCACCCTCTTCAACTTCCTGGTGGACGAGCACCCCGAGGCGTTCGAGACGGTCACCACCGCCTTCACCGTCGGTGAGGCGGCGTCCCCGGCCCATGTGCACAAGCTGCGCCGGCTGGCGCCGGGCATCCGCGTCCTCAACGGCTACGGCCCCGCCGAGGTCATGATCTTCGCCACCACCCACACCGTCGACGAGGACGACACCACCCGCGCCGCCGTCCCCGTCGGACGGCCCCTGGTCAACAAGCCCGCCTACATCCTCGATGCGCGCCTGGCCCTCTGCCCGCCCGGTGTGACGGGCGAGCTGTACGTCGGAGGCGAGGGCCTGGCCCACGGCTATCTCGGCCGTTCCGACCTGACCGCGGCCCGTTTCGTGCCGGATCCGTTCGGCGGTCGCGGCGGACGGCTCTACCGCACCGGTGACCTGGCGCGATTCGACGCCGAGGGGCGGATCGTCTACGAGGGCCGGGCGGACGACCAGATCAAGATCCGCGGCTTCCGCATCGAGCCGGGGGAGACGGAGGCGGCGCTGCTGGGTCATCCGGCGGTGACGCAGGCAGTGGTGACGGTCCATGAGCAGCGGCTCGCCGCCTATGTCGTCCTCGGCGCGGAGGCCGAGCCCGACGGGATCCGTCTCCATGTGGCCGACCGGCTGCCCGAGCACCTGGTCCCCACGTACCTCACGGTCCTCGACCGCCTTCCCGTCACCCCCAACGGCAAGATCGACAAGCGCGCCCTGCCCGCACCCGTCGCGCTCCGGACCGCGATCCGCGACCCCCGCAACCGGACCGAGACGACACTGCTCCGTCTCTTCACCGCGACGCTCGGCGCCACCGGTCCCGTCGGCATCGATGACAGCTTCTTCTCCCTGGGCGGGCATTCGCTGCTGGCGGCGCGGCTGACGAATCGCGTGGCGGAGGCGTTGGGTGTCCGGCTCACGATCCGGGACGTGTTCGCGCGTCCGACGGTGGCGGGTCTCGCGGAGTTGGTGGCGGGGCGGTCCGGGTCGGGTGCGGGCAGGGCGCGCTTGTCGATCTTGCCGTTGGGGGTGACGGGAAGGCGGTCGAGGACCGTGAGGTACGTGGGGACCAGGTGCTCGGGCAGCCGGTCGGCCACATGGAGACGGATCCCGTCGGGCTCGGCCTCCGCGCCGAGGACGACATAGGCGGCGAGCCGCTGCTCATGGACCGTCACCACTGCCTGCGTCACCGCCGGATGACCCAGCAGCGCCGCCTCCGTCTCCCCCGGC
>NZ_RDBP01000029.1:86696-87933 GCF_008042045.1 Streptomyces sp. T39 | reverse complement strand
ACCGCAGGCTGCCCGCCCACTACAACCGCGAGACGACCGCAGGCTGCCCGCCCACTACAACCGCGAGACGGTCACGCTGGAGGACTACCGGCTCCGCTACGGCCTGTACAAGTCGGACCCGGACCTGATGGCCGCGCACGCCGCCCATCCGTTCGTCGTCACCTGGGACGACCACGAGACCGAGAACAACTACGCGGGCGGGACCCCCGAGAACGACGTGCCGCCGGAGGAGTTCCTGCTGCGCCGGGCGGCGGCCTACCGCGCCTACTGGGAGAACCAGCCGCTGCGGACGCCGCAGCGGCCCACCGGCCCCGACATGCGGCTCCACCGCCGCCTCCACTTCGGCCGCCTCGCGCAGTTCGACGTGCTCGACACCCGGCAGTACCGCTCGGACCAGGCGTACGGCGACAAGGCCCACGTCCCCGGGCCGGAGTCCGAGGACCCGTCGCGCACCATGCTCGGGGCCGCGCAGGAGCGGTGGCTCACCGACGGCTGGAAGGCGTCCGAAGCCACCTGGAACGTCGTGCCGCAGCAGGTCAACTTCTCGCGGCGCAGGCTCGACCTGAACGTGCCGGCCAAGGTGAGCATGGACGCGTGGGACGGCTACCCGGCGGCCCGTGAGCGCTTCCTGGACGGCGCCGAGGCCGCGGGCGTCGAGAACCTGCTGGTCCTCACCGGCGACGTGCACGTCGGGTACGCGTACGACATCAAGCGCGACTGGGACGCCCCGGACGCCCGCGTGGTCGGCACCGAGATCGTCGCCACCTCCATATCCAGCGGCAAGGACGGCGCCGAGCGGCCGGCCACCTGGGAGACGTACACCCGGGCCAACCCGCACCTGAAGTTCTACGACGGGCGGCGCGGCTATGTGACCGTCACGCTCGACGAGCGGCAGGCCCGCGCCGACTTCCGGACGCTGGACTTCGTCACGAGGCCGGGCGGTTCGGTCTCCACGGCTGCCTCGTTCACGACCGCGGCGGMGGAGCCGCATGTCGGGGCCGGTGGGCCGCTGCGGCGTCCGCAGCGGCTGGTTCTCCCAGTAGGCGCGGTAGGCCGCCGCCCGGCGCAGCAGGAACTCCTCCGGCGGCACGTCGTTCTCGGGGGTCCCGCCCGCGTAGTTGTTCTCGGTCTCGTGGTCGTCCCAGGTGACGACGAACGGATGGGCGGCGTGCGCGGCCATCAGGTCCGGGTCCGACTTGTACAGGCCGTAGCGGAGCCGGTAGTCCTCCAGCGTGAC
>NZ_RDBP01000029.1:65792-86596 GCF_008042045.1 Streptomyces sp. T39 | reverse complement strand
GGCGGGCGGCCGGGTGCTCCGGTCAGCCGGGCCACACCCCGGTCGCCCGGTGGACGGCGGTCGCGCCGGCCCGGTCCACCGTCGCCTTCACGGCGGCGAACACGGCTCCCTGCAGCGTGGCCGCGATCAGGATCTCGCGCCAGGTGCGGTCGGGGTCCGTGGCGTCCGGGGCGTCGTCGTCGTGGCCGAGCTTCTTCCAGACCTGCTTGAACAGCGCGCCCGCGAGCGCGCCGCCGGCCGCTCCCAGGGCCATGCCGATCGGCTTGTAGGCGACTTTGGACGCCTTCATCGCGTGACCTCTCCTCGGATCGACGGCCTGATGTGTGCGCGGGCCGCGGGCGGCCCGCGCCGTCGGCGGCCGGGTACACCGGCCTCCTGAGCCCCGCGTACCCGGGGCGGCGACGCGCATTCCCCGCGCGGTCGCCGCCCGGGACCGGTGTCTCAGCCCTTCCGCTGGCCGTCGGGGTCCGCGGGACCGGTGTCGCCCATGGCCCGCCGGTCCTCGTCGCTCCACTTGCGGGTGTCCCGGGGCTCCACGTACGGCTCCTCCCGCGGCGGGTGGCCGGCGACGATGGCCCGCTCGCGGTCCATCTCCGCGTCGAACTGGAGGCCGAGCAGGATGGCGAGGTTGGTGATCCACAGCCAGACGAGGAAGACGATGACGCCGGCCAGCGTGCCGTAGGTCTTGTTGTAGGAGCCGAAGTTGGCGACGTAGAGGGCGAAGCCGGCGGATGCGATCAGCCAGATGAACAGCGCCAGCAGGCTTCCCAGCGTCACGAAACGGAAGCCGCGGCCCTTGGCGTTGGGCGCGGCCCAGTAGAGGATCGCCAGCATCAGCGCGACCAGCAGCACCAGCACCGGCCATTTCGCGATCGACCACACGGTCAGCGCGGTGTCACCGATCCCGAGCACGGAGCCCAGTTCGCGGGCCAGGCCCCCGGTGAAGACCGCCATCAGCGCGGTGGCGCAGGCCAGGACCATCAGCAGCAGGGTCAGGCCGACCCGCACGGGCAGCACCTTCCACATGGGCCTGCCCTCGGGCAGGTCGTAGACGGCGTTCGAGGTGCGGATGAACGCCGCCACGTAGCCGGACGCGGACCACAGCGCACCCAGCAGACCCACGACGGCCAGCACCGAACCGACCCCGGCGCTGCCCTGCAACTGCGTCACCGCGTCGGTCAGCACATCGCGCGCCGGCCCCGGCGCCAGCTTCTTGATGCTGTCGAGCAGGGACTCCGTGGCCGAGTCCCCGGCGATGCCCAGAAGGGAGAGCAGCACCAGCAGTGCGGGGAACAGCGACAGCACGGCGTAGTACGTCAGTGCCGCCGCCCGGTCGGTCAACTCGTCCCGCTGGAACTCCTGCACGGTGCGTTTGAGCACCGCGCGCCAGGACTTCTTGCCGAGGTCGGCGGGGGTGTCCGGCGTCTCGCCGTCCGCCCTCGCAGGGGACGCGCCGTCGCGTTGGGTCTGCTCTTGGGTCATGGACGACTGGTAACCCCCACCGGCCGCCCCATGCCTGAGCACCGGGGGAAGTTCCGTGTCCGGGCCCAGCGGGAGGTCCCGACGGCACCGGTTGACGCGCGCACCGCGCGCCCGTGGCCGGTCGTGCCGGGGCCGCGGCTTCGGCACGGGCAGTCCCCGGCCCCCAACGGCACGTCGGAGCGCGGAGGGTGGGCCGCACGCCCCACTTCGCCACGGTGCTCCGCACCTCCGCGACGCTGACCTTCACCGGCACCACGCCCGGCGACCGCGGCCCCGTCGCCGACGACGTCACGTTCCGCAGCCGCCTGCTCGTGCTCCGCCCGCCCACCGGCTCCCCCACGGGCCTCCGCACCCCGTGATCGCCCGACAGACCGTCAAGCCCCTGTGCGGATCCGCCTGCCCGGCGCGGGGACCGCCGACGCCACGGCGCCGGGGTCTCCCGGCCGGGCGCCGGGGACGTGCCGCTACCCGCCGGGCACGGGCTCGTGTGCCACGCTGGGCGGGCCGTCCACGCCGTGGCCGCACGCCCTGCCGGTCGCTCCGCCCCCGTCCGCCCGCCTGCATCCACGGACGGCACACGGCCCGAAACGACGCCGACGAGCACGGAACAGCACCGACGAGCACGACGCGACACGGCGCGGCGCGACACGGCAGAGCGGCAGCGGACTACCGGAGTGAGGCGTGGACGATCCCGGCACACAACTCCCTGCGACCGGTTCCACCGGCGCCACCCGTGGAACCGACCCCGGCCGGACCGCCGGACGGCGAACCGGGTGAGGCGCGGCGCGGACCGGCGCACCGCCGGATTCCCCGACATCGTCATCCTCGGCGGGGGAGCGGCGGGACTCGGCCTCGCCGACCGCCTGACGCGGGACGGCACCGCCGGCGTGACCGTGGTGGAGCCGCCGGACGGGCCCCTTCGGCCACCGGAGAGGACCTGGTGCTTCTGGGACGCCGACGCGGCCGACGTCGAACCGGTGGTCCAGGCGTCCTGGTCGCGCCTGCGGATCCACGCCCCCGACGGCGGAGCGACCACGGTGGACCCGCACCCCCTGCGCTACCGCATGCTCCGCTCCGCGTCGTTCGAACGGCTGGTGCACGCACGCCTCGCCGCGTCCCCCCGGGCGCACGTGCTGCGGGCCACCCCGGGCGCCGTGCGCCGCGCGGGCGACGGCGCCGACGTGCGGTGCTCGGCGGCGGACGGACGCGAACTGACCCTGCACGCACGCCTCGTGTTCGACTCGCGCCCCCTGCGGGAACCTCCCCCCGCCCGCACCGCACTGCTCCGGCACTTCTGCGGCTGGTTCGTGCGCACGGCGGCAGGCCGCTTCGACCCCGCCGTCGCCGACCTGATGGACTTCCGGGTGCCCCAGCCGTCCCGCGGTCTCGCCTTCGGCCACGTCCTGCCGCTGGCGTCCGACCGGGCCCTCGTGGAGTACACGCAGCTCTCCCGGGCCCCGCTGACCCCGGCGGCGTACGCGGCGGCGCTGAGCCACTACTGCCGCAAGATCCTCGGCCTGGGCGCCTTCACCGTCGACGCGTCGGAACACGGCGCCGTCCCGATGACCGACGCCCGCTTCCCGCGCCGGATCCAGCCCGGCGTCTTCCGGATCGGGACCGCCGGCGGTGCCCCCCGGCCGTCCACCGGTCACACCTTCGCGGCCGTGCGGCGCCAGACCCGGGTCATCGCCGACGCCCTGCGCGACGGACGCACCACCGTCCCGGCCCCGTACGGGCGGCGAGCCCCGGCCATGGACGCCGTACTGCTCCGGGCACTGGACACCGGACGGATCGACGGCCCCGCCTACGTCACCCACCTGTTCCGCACCACGCCCGCCGAGCGCATCCTGCGCTTCCTGGACGGCGGCACGTCGCTCCGGGAGGAGTGCGGGATCGGACTGCGCGGCCCCGTGCTGCCGATGCTCCGGACCGCCGCCGAACTCCCTCTCCTGCCACGCCGACCGCGTCCCGCCGACACCGCCGCCACCGAACCGGAGGAGATCCACCGATGACCCTGCTGCACGACCACGAGCTGGCCGGGGCCTTCGACCACGCGTCGCGGACCTACGACCGCCTCACCGCCCTCAACCCCGGATACCGTGCGGACCTCCTGCGCTCCGCACGCCGGCTGCGGCTGCCCGACGACGGCGCCGGGCTGCACATCCTCGATCTGGGGTGCGGCACCGGTGCCTCCACCCTGGCGCTGCTGCGGGCGGCGCCGCGTGCCCGGATCACCGGCGTGGACGCCTCGGAGGGCATGCTCCGGCGGGCACTCGGCAAACGGTGGCCCGAGCACGTCGACTTCCGCCACCTGCCCGCGGAGGAACTGACACCGCAGACCGCCGGACCGTTCGACGCGGTCTTCGCCGCCTACCTGTTCCGCAACCTCACCGAGCCGGACCGCGTCCTCGCGAACGTTCGCGCCCTGCTGCGTCCCGGTGGACGGCTGGCCGTGCACGAGTACAGCCTCAGCGGCTCGGCGGTCCACCGTGCCCTGTGGACCGCGGTGTGCCAGGGGGTGATCGTCCCCGCGGGCACGCTCGGCGGCGACCGGGCCCTCTACCGCCATCTGTGGCACAGCGTCCTCGACTTCGACACCGCCCCCGCGTTCACCCGCCGCCTGGCGCACGCCGGCTTCCGCGACGCGCGCGCGGTACCGGTCGCCGGATGGCAGACCGGCATCGTGCACACCTTCGTCGCCCGCAACGACCCGCACACGCCGAGCACACCGCCTCGCTGAGCACCCCGGCGCCGAGCCCTCCGGCCGGAGGGCTCGGCGCCGGGGCGCGTCCGTGCGCGTCCGTCGCCCCGCGCACCGGACCTTCTCCCGCCGGTGCGGGTGCGGACGGGCCGACCCCTGCCCGGGCGGCCCGGGTCGCCCCCCGGGGCTCACCCGTGCGGCCCAGCCCCCGCCGCCGCCCGGAGTTGCGGCCGGTCGCGGCACGCCATAGACAGGCTTGTGCCGTCCGGTGCCTCCGCCCGGCGCCGCCTGCCGCCGTGGCACCGGCCCCCGCGTGACTCCGGGCCTCCCCGTCCACCGGGTCATCTCGCGACCGACTCAAGGAGCACCCTCGTGACCCCGAAGAACGACGACCTCGCCTACACCGTCCCCGGCATGACCGGGGAGGACAGCAGCCGGATCATCGAGCTCCTCCAGATGCGCCTGCACTCCCTGAACGATCTGGCCCTCACCCTCAAGCACATCCACTGGAACGTGGTGGGGCCGCACTTCATCGCCGTGCACGAGATGATCGACCCGCAGGTCGACCAGGTCCGTGCCATGACCGACGACCTGGCCGAACGGATCTCCACCCTCGGGGGCGAACCGAACGGCACCCCCGGGGCGCTCGTCGACCAGCGCACGTGGAACGACTACTCGATCGGACGCGGGGAGGCCATCGCGCACCTCGGCGCCCTCGACATCGTCTACACCAACGTCATCACCGACCACCGCGAGGCCATGCAGGCGACCGAGACGTCCGACCCGGTCACCCAGGACATGCTGATCGAGCAGCTGCGGGGCCTGGAGCTCTTCCAGTGGTTCGTGCGGGCCCACCTGGAGTCCACCGGCGGCCTGAGCACCCGGGGCGCGACCACCGAGAGCGAGGCGGCCGACCGCGCCACCGACCAGGCCCGCCGGCAGCCCTGATCCACCGAAGCGGCGCCGGACACTCCCGCCACGGCCCCAGGGGCCGTGGCGGGAGTGTCCGGCCCACCGGGGAGCGTCGAACCGCCCTCCGCTGCCCTTGCGCGGCCAGGGGGCTCAGCGGTCGCGGCGGGTGGCGACGGCGTGCACGATGGCCGCCACGTCCGCGCGGTCGGCCGGTTCCGCGTCGACGGAGTTGTGGATGGACAGCCCCTCGACCAGCGCGTCGAGCGCCCTGGCGGTCAGCGGGTCGAAGTGCCTGGCCAGCGAGTTCCGGCTGGCCCGCATCCAGGCCCGCATCACCTCGCGCAGCTCGGGGTGGCGGGTGGCGAAGGCGTACAGCTCGTAACTGAGCAGCAGGTCGCGGTCGGTGCCCCACACCTTGCCGCAGATGATCTCGACGACGGCGGCCTCCGCCTCCTCGGGTGTGCGGGCCGCCTCCAGCAGGGCCCCGTAACGGCTGGAGACGGACTCGGCGAGCCTGCCGAACGCGGCGGTGAGCAGGTGCTCCATGTCGTCGAAGTAGTAGGTGAGCGAGCCGAGCGGCACGCCGGCGGCCTCGGCGATCCGGCGGAACGTCACCTTGATCGCCCCGTGCTCCGCGACGACGTCGAGCGCCGCGTCCAGGATGCGCTCACGCCGTCGCGGGTCGTTGGGGCCGCGGGTGCTGCCGCTCATCGCCGAGCCTGCCTCTCTTCACCGGCACCCCAAGGGTATGTACATTTGTGCATACTCGGCGGGTGCTCGTACCTGGTGTCTGCCGGACCATACGTCCGAAACCAGCGGAGCCCCCGTGACAGACCCCGCAGTGCGCCGACGCCGTCGGGCCCTCTACGTCTTCTTCTTCCTGAACGGCATCGCCATGTCGTCGTGGATCACGCGCACCCCGGACATCCGCGACGGACTCGGCGTGTCCATCGGGCAGATGGGGCTGATCCTCTTCGGCCTGTCCGTCGGCTCCATGGCGGGCATCCTGTGCTCGGGGCGCCTGGTGTCGCGATGCGGGACCAGGCCGGTCATCGCCGTCGGCACCGTTCTGATCATCGCCGGGGTGTTCGTCATGGCCGCGGGCAGCGCCGCTTCCTCCGCACCGCTGGTCGCGGCCGGGCTGGGCGTGTTCGGCGCGGGCATGGGCGGCGGGGAGGTCGCGGTCAACGTGGACGGTGCCGATGTCGAGCACATCACCGGCACCGCCGTGCTGCCCGCGCTGCACGGCTGCTTCAGCCTGGGCACGGTCGTGGGCGGGCTGCTCGGCATGGCCGCCACCGCCGGCGCGTTCCCCGCCCACTGGCACCTGTCCGCCGTCGGCGCCGTCGCGACGGCGATGATGGTCCACGCCCTGCGCGCGATCCCGGCCGGCACGGGCATCAGCTCCGGGGACCCGGGCGGCGCGGCCGCCGAGGGCGGGGCACCCGTGTGGAAGGACCGCAGGCTCCTGCTGATCGGCGCCATCGTGCTGGCCATGGCGCTCGCCGAGGGAGCCGCCAACGACTGGCTCCCCCTGCTCATGGTCGACGGCCACGGGCTCGACCCGGCGCTCGGTTCACTGGTCTTCGTCGGATTCGCGGCCGCCATGACCCTGGGACGTTTCAGCGGCTCGTTCTTCATCGCGCGCCACGGACGGGCGGCGGTCGTGCGCGCCAGCGCCGTGTCCGGCGCCGTCGGCCTGGTCCTGGTCGTCTTCTCCGACAACGCCGTCGTGGCCGCGGCGGCCGTCCTGTTCTGGGGGCTGGGGGCGTCGCTGGGCTTCCCCGTCGCCCTGTCGGCGGCGGGCGACTCCGGCCCCGGCAAGACCGCCCGGGTCGGGCTGGTGGCCACCATCGGCTACGTCGCCTTCCTGGTGGGACCTCCGGCCCTCGGGTTCCTCGGCGACCACTACGGCCTGCGCGCCGCGATGGCGGTGGTCCTGGTCTTCGTCGCCTCCGCGGTCCTCCTCGCCCCCGCCGCCGGCGCCCGCACCTCTGCGACGGCCGGCCCGGTCCTGCCCCGGCCGCCGGAGCCGACGGCCACCTCCGCGAAGCACCCCTCGGACACGGGAGACCACCGATGACCGTCGAGCCCGGAGCCATCGGCGTCCTGCTGCCCTGCGACCTTCCCGCGGCCGACATCGTCGCCTTCGCACAGGAGGCGGACGCCTACGGCTTCGACGAACTGTGGGTCGCCGAGGACCTCGGACACCGCGGAGGGCTCGCCCAGGCGGCCACCGTGCTCGCCTGCACCCCGCGCATCCGCGTCGGCGTCGGGCTGCTGCCCGCCGGCGCGCGCAACGTCGCGTTCACCGCGATGGAGGCGGCCACACTCGCCCAGCTGCACCCCGGCCGCGTCGACATCGCCGTCGGCCACGGCATGCCCGACTGGATGCGCGACGCGGGCGCCTGGCCGCGCAGCCCGCTCACGCTGCTGCGGGAATACATCCACGCGCTCAGGACACTCCTGTCGGGCGGCCGGGCCGACGCGGACGGCCGCTACGTCCGCCTCGACGGGGTGCGTCTGCACCCCTCGGCGGTGCCCGAACAGGTCCCCGACGTCTTCGCCGGGGTCCGCAGCCCCAAGTCGCTCGCCCTCTCCGGCGAGACGGCGGACGGGACCCTGCTCGCCGAGCCGGTCGCACCCCCGTACGTCCGCGAGGCCCTGCGCAGCATCGCGCCCCGGCGCCCGCACCGGCTCACCGCCTACAACGTCGCCGCGGTCGGCGACGACCCCCGCGCGGCCGTCGCCGCCGTGCGCCCGGCGCTCCAGGCACTGGGCGACGCCGACTGGAAACCGCACATCGTGCCGCTCGGATTCCACGAGGAACTCGCCGCGCTGCGCAGATCCTGTGCGGACGGCCGTGCGTTCGCGCAGGCGATGCCCGGGGAGTGGGTGAATCAGCTCGCTCTGGCGGGCACCGCCGTCCACGTCCGCGCCCGCATCGAGGAGCTCTTCGCCGCCGGTGTCACCAGTGCCGTGCTCATTCCGGCCGGTCCCGACCGCCGGGCCTCCCTCGCCGCCCTGGCCGGGGTGCTCTGAGCCCGGGTCAGGCAGGCGGCGGGGGCATCGCACCGCGCCCGATCCGGTACACCACCTGCCCGCGCAGCGGCCCTTCGGGCGCGGAGGGGTCGTCGAAGTCGGCGGCCGGATCCCGGACCATGCCGATCCGCCGCATCACGGCCTGCGAGCGGAGGTTGGCGGCCGTCGTCACAGCGAGGATCTCGGGCAGGTCCAGGGCGCCGAAGCCGTGGGCGAGCACCGCCCGGGCGGCCTCCGTGGCGTACCCCCGGCCCCAGGCGGGCCGGGCCAGGCGCCAGCCGATCTCCACCCCGGTGAACGGTGTGTCCTCGTCGACGTCGTCCAGGCCGGCGAACCCGATGAACTCGCCCGTGGAGCACACCTCGACCGCCCACCAGCCGTAGCCCCGCCGCTCGAAGTCCGCCCGGAAACGGGCCACCGAGGCATCGCTCTCCTCCCGGGTGAGGAGGTCGCCCAGATGCTCCCGCACCGCGGGATCGGCGTTCAGCGCCGCCCAGGGCGCGAGATCGGAGTCGCGCCAGTGGCGCAGGACGAGTCGTGAGGTGCGCAGTTCGGGCATGCCGCCCAGCCAACGCGAGCGCGTCCGCCGAGGGCAACGGCTTTTCCGCGCGGGCGGGCCCGGGGCCGCGGGCGTCCGTCCGCTCCCGGATCGGTGCCCGGGCGAGGCCGGGCGGACCGGTGCCGGCGGGGGAGCGTCCATGCGGGCGGGCCAGGTCGTGAGGAGGGTCTCCGGGGAGGCGGATTCCTCGGTGGTGAAAAGGTCCGGGAGGCGGCGCTCGTCGTGCACGGCGTCGGCGAACGCCGACCGTCCCGCAGATGTGCGGGCCGGCCCTCGATCTGCCGGGCGTCGTCCTCCGCCGCCCCTGC
Organism: Streptomyces sp. T39; assembly: GCF_008042045.1. GTDB lineage: Bacteria > Actinomycetota > Actinomycetes > Streptomycetales > Streptomycetaceae > Streptomyces. The sequence goes on along the minus strand of NZ_RDBP01000029.1, from coordinate 77,592 downwards.
TCCCGCCCGTGGCGCCCGGCCCCGGTCCGCCGACGCCGTCGCGGCCCCTGCGTCAGGTGTGGTGCGGGGCGCGCGGAGGCGCCGGATGCCGCGGGCCGGCGCGCAGGATGCGGCCGACCATGACCCCGGCGACGCTCGCGGCGGGCACCGGCCCCCAGACGCGGGAGTCGGTGCTGACCTCGGGATTGTCGCCGAGCACGGCCAGGTGGCCGTCCGGGACGAACCCCGCGCCGGTGCCGGGCGGCAGGGGATCCCCGGGGCGCGCGGCGACGCGCTTGACGAGCAGACCACCGGGGCCCGCCCCGGGGATGCGGTCGGAACGCAGCACGACGACGTGCCCGCCGCGGGGGCGCCGGGCGGCGGCGCCGCGCAGCACCAGGATGCGGTCCCCGGGGGCGAGGGCCGGGTACATGCTGGCGCCGTGCACCGTGACGACGAGGAGGACCCGGCGGGCGGCGGCGAACAGCACGGCGAGGACCGCGACGGTGGACACGGCGACTGTGGCTGCGGTCATCGGCGCGCAGGTCCTTCGGCTCGGGGGCTCGGGGTTCGGGGCTCGGGCGTGACGCGTCGGTCCGGGCACGGGGTGTGCGCCGTCGGGCGGGGGGTGCGGGCGGGCCCGCACCGGTGGCGCTGCGGGAGCCGCGGCCGCGGGTCGGCCCTCGTGCGGCGCGGCGGCGGTCACGGCGTGGTGGCCCCGGCCGCGGCGGGGGGCTGCCGGCTGTCGACGACCGCGCCGGCGCCGTCGTCCGTGCCGCGCGGCGTGCCGGCACCGCCGGGCGCATCGCCGCCGCTCGGAACGGGCGTGACGGCCGAAGGCGGCCCGGCGGCCACCTCCACCCCGGTGATCGCCCCCGCCGGGGCGTACCCCGCCGACTGGAGGCGGAACAGGCGGGCGTACGTGCCGTCGCGGGCCATGAGCTCGTCGTGCGTGCCGCTCTCCGTGATGCGGCCGTCGCCGAGGACGACGATCCGGTCGGCGTCGCGGACGGTGCTGAGCCGGTGCGAGATGACCAGGACCGTCGCCCCGGCGCGCAGCGTGCGCAGACTGTCGTGGATCTCCTGCTCGGCCGCGGCGTCCAGACCGGAACTCGGCTCGTCGAGGATCATCAGGTCGGCGTCGCGGCGCATGAACGCCCGTGCCACGGCCACGCGCTGCCACTCGCCTCCGGAGAGCAGCTCGCCGACGGCCGCGCCCGCGGACCCGGCGGACGCGAAGATCCGGCTGAGCAGCGTGGCGTACCCCTGCCCGAGGCGGGAGAGCCGCGGATGGACTCCGGCCGCCTCGGCGGCGCCCGCCACCAGGTCCTCGCGCCCGATGTCCGCCACGCGGCCGATGCCGATGTTCTCGCCGGCCGTCAGGTCGTACCGCCCGTAGTCCTGGAACACCGCGGCGAGGCGCTCGCGGAGGTCGGCCGGATCGACGTCGCGCAGGTCCGTGCCGTCCCACAGGATCCGTCCGCGTGTGGGGTCGTAGAGCCGGCAGAGGAGCTTCACCAGGGTGCTCTTCCCGGTGCCGTTGACGCCGACGAGCGCGGTCACCTCGCCCGCGACGAGGCTCAGGTCGACGCCGCGCAGGATCCACGGCGACTCGGGCGTGTAGCGGAACCACACGTCGCGCAGCTCGATGCGTCCGGCGAGGTCCGGCACGGGGCGCGGCTCCGGGGCGAGCACCAGGTCCGGGGGGACGTCGCGCAGCGTGCGGAAGAAGGTGAAGGTGAGGGCCGCCTGGTAGGCCGTGGCGGCCGTGGCGGCGAGCTGCGCGACGCCCCGCTGGATTCCGGCCGTGGCGGTGACGAAGACGGACAGGTCGCCGACCGTCAGCTCGCCCCGGCCCGCCGCGCGCACCGCCCACAGCAGTCCGGCGGCGAAGACCGCCGCGCCGAGCAGCAGGTCGGGGACGCGCTCGCGCAGACTGCGCAGGTCGGTGCCGCGCTCGGCGCGCACGACGGTGCGCAGTTCGGCCGCCGCCCGGTCCGTGAAGTACCGCTGAAGGTTGAAGAGCCGGATCTCCTTCAGGGTGTCGGTGTCCGACAGGAGGCTGCCGTAGAACATCTCGCGGCGGCTGTTGCCCATCGTGTCGCGCAGCACCTCGGCGCGCCGCCGCCCGGCTGCCAGCTGGGTCCGCAGCGCGGGCACCGCCAGCAGCAGGGTGACCGCGCCGAGCACGGGGTTGATCACGAAGACGGTGACCAGGAAGCCGGCCAGCAGCACCGCGGCCTGGAGGCCGCTGACGACCGAACCGACCAGCAGGTCCGGGGCGTTGCCGGCGGCCTGCTGGGCGAGACGCAGCCGGTCCTGGAACGCGGGGTCCTCGAAGTGCCGCATGCCGGGCAGCCGGTTGACCCCGCTCAGCATCTCGTCCTGCACCCGCACGCGCAGCGCCCTGGTGCTCTCGCTGCGCAGGAACTCCGCGGCGGGGGTGGTGAGCGAGGTGCCGAGGGTCACCGCCACGAGCAGCAGCGCGACAGGCGTCAGCGGACCGCCGCCGGGTGCGGTGAGCCGGTCCAGCAGGCTGCTCACCAGCAGGGCCGCCGCGGTGGGGAGCAGGCCCGCGACGACGCTGACCGTCACGTAGGCGGCGACGACCGCCGGTCCGGCCCGCCAGGCCAGGGCGAAGGCGGCGGACGCGGAGCGCAGGGCCTCGGCGGTGCGGCGACGCCGGACGTCGCCCGGTGCGGTGTCCACGGCGGTGCTCAGACCGTCTGCGGGGCGGGCCGCGCGGCGGAACCGGAGAACAGGTCGGACGCCGACTCCCGGTTGGTGATCCGACCGTCCGCCCCGATCTCGACGTAGCTGGGCCAGCGCACGATCCCGAACGCCTCGGAGGCGAGGGCGATGCCGGGCCGCAGGGTCGGGTCGTTCTCGTCGTCGGCCTCGACCACGACGCGCGCGACGGGGGCCAGGAGTTCCGCGAGATCGTCGGCGACCTGGCCGGACCCCTTGATGACGGCGACGACGTGGTCACGTCCGCCGGGGACCGTGGCCGCGATCCGGGCGAACCCCGGGGCCTGTTCGCGGCACGGGCGGCAGGTGGTGGAGAAGAAGCCGACGGCCGCCGGGCCGGGGAGGCCCGCGTCCCCGAGGGGACCGTCCTGACGGGTCGTCACCTGGAAGGCCGGGGCGGGGGATCCGTCGGCCAGACGGTTCTCCGGGACGGTGACGGCCGGGTCCCCGGCCGGCCCGCCGTGACCGGCGTGCCCGCCGTCCGCGATGCGGCGGGCGAGCGCGAGGAGCAGGAGCAGGTTGAGCACGCCGACGACGGCGTTGACGCAGACGACGACGGTGGTGGTGACGGACAACGGTGCCTCACTTCCATGCGCGTGACGGTGACCGGACGGCCACGGGGCCGGCATGCGGTGGTGCCGGTGTTCTCGGACGGTGCGGTAGGCGGCGGGGTGCCCGCGCGGCGCGCGGTCGCCGGCCGCCGGGACGGCGCGGCCCGTGTCAGGAGGGGCGGGCGAAGAGGCCGGCGAGGGTGTCGGTGGAGATCAGCAGCGCGCCGGTGACGACCGCGACCAGCCCGGCGGCGAACGCGGCCGCCGGTTCGGGCGGCAGGGCGGCGCCGGCTCCCGCGGCCGCCGCGACGGCGCCGAGACCGCAGACCGCCAGGAGCACGCCGTTGCGCACCAGGTGCGCGCGCCCCACCGGTGTGCGGGAGGCGCCGAAGCAGGCGCACGAGACGTCGTCGTCCCTGCGGATCAGGACGACCAGCACCGCGGTGAAGGCCGCGATCAGCGCGGCGGCGCCGAGGAAGGCGGCGGCACCGGCCGGTCCCGGCAGCCAGACGAGCACGATCGCCGCCGTCTCGGCGGTGACCACGCCCACGGCCACCCTGCCCGCGTGGCGTCGCGGCACGATGTCCAGGTCCGCGACGGTCCGGTGGAGGCCACCGGGCGCCCGCAGCTTGCCGGTGACCGAGGCGAGCAGGGTCAGGGCCAGGGCGCACCGTGCGCCGAAGAGCAGGTATTCCATGTCCGTCGTCCTGTCCGTCCCTTGTGGCGGGGCCGGCCTCCGTGCGGGCCGGCGGTGCCGGGTCCCGGCGGCGGACGGAGCCGCCGCCGGGACCCGGTGGGGTGGCCGGTCCGTCAGCAGGCCCCGTAGACCACGGTGACCGTGCAGGTGGGCGCGGCGGCGCAGTTCCAGGAGCAGCAGAAGCGGGTGTACAGGTTCTCGCCCGAACACCAGCTGGAGCTGCCGGCCGGGCAGGCGCACGCGGCGGCCGCGGTCTCCTGCGGCAGGACCCGCGCGAGCGCGCGGCCGGCGAAGGCGGACAGACTCTTGACCATGAAGTTCCTCCGATGACGTGGAAGGACGGATACGGCGGTTCGGGAGCTCCCTTGATCGTGCGCGGGACAACGTAACGACGGCCCGCGGGAAACGTCTAGACCAATAGACGCCCCGGGGGGCGGCCGGGTGCGGCGGTTCGCCGGGACCGTCGCAGGTCGCGGTCGAAGCGCCGCAGGTCGGCGGGGCGGGTGCGCGAAATTGGTCTAGTCCACATGGTGATACGTTCGGCGCCGCCGGAGCCCCGGTGGCCGCACGCGTCCGGCCCGCCCGAGCCCCCGGCCGAACTCGTCCGTATCCGCCCGGAGTCGGCCCGGCCTGATCCGCGCCGGTGCGGGCATCCGCACACCATGACGAAGCTTCTGCGCAAGAGTGACGGCTCCGCCCCGGCGCCCGCCGTCGTGCGTGGTGCCCGGCGCACGGTCGCGGTCGTCGTGGCGGCGGTCCTGTGTCTGGCACTGGTGGTCACCCTGCTCATCGGGTTCAACCCGTTCGGCGGGCTGGGCGACCTGTTCGGCGAGCGGACCGAGGACCGGACCGGCCCCGTGCTGCTGAAGTCGGTCCGCGACCTCGACCGCTACGAGGGCGCGGCCGGCGACTTCCAGGTCGTGGTCGACCTGGAGAAGGACACCCGCTTCCTGCCGGACGCCATCAGGGGGACCCGCACCCTCTTCGTCGGCGCGGGCAGCGTCTCGGCCTACGTCGACTTCGGCTCCCTCCGGGAGGACAGCGTCCGGGTGAACGAGGACCGGACCGAGGCCACCGTCCGGCTGCCGCACGCCCGGCTGGGCTCGGCGTCCCTCGACCCGGACCGCTCGTACGCGGTCTCCAAGGAGCGGGGCCTGCTGGACCGGCTCGGCGACCTGTTCTCCGACAACCCGGCCGACGAGCGGGCGGTGCACCGTCTCGCCGCCGATCACATCGACAAGGCGGCCCGCCGGAGCGGCCTGACCGCCCGGGCGGAGAAGAACACCACGGCCATGCTGAAAGGGCTGCTGGGCTCGCTCGGCTTCCGCTCGGTGACGGTCGTCTACGGATGAACCGACGGGCCGGGGCCGGAGAACGTCTCTCCGGCCCCGGCCCGTGACGCGTCCGTCGCCCGTCAGGGCGCCTTGGCCTCCAGCTCGCGCGGCTCGGGTCCCGCCCGGTCCGCCGCGGCCGTCTCCCGCGGCGGCACCGGGGCGGTGGTGCTGCCGCCGGCCGGCGCGCTCCCGGACGGTGACGCGCCCGCCGCCGAATCGGTCCGCGACGGGTGGCGCTGCGCCGGGATGTGCGCCGCCGCGGTCTCCCGGTCCCACTGCCGGGTGACGCGCGTGTAGTCGTACATCACGGCCAGCGTGGCCAGGACGAGCAGCGGTCCGAACACCCACGGGTGCGCCGCCAGTTCCATGCTCAGGAAGCGGAACGCGAGGAGGAAGGCCACGAAGACCGCGCCGCCCCCGGCGACGAGCCGGACGGCACGCCGGTCCCAGCCGCGGTCGAGTGCGCGCAGCGCCGCTTCGATGGTGAGCGTGAAGACCACACCGGCGATGATGTCCGCGCCGTAGTGGTAGCCGAAGCCCAGGGTGGCGCCGAGTGTGGTGATCAGCCACAGCGTGCCCGCGTACCGCAGCGCCCGTGGCCCCTTGCGGGAGTGGATGAAGATGGCGGTCGCCCACGCCGTGTGCAGGCTGGGCATGCAGTTGCGCGGGGTGATGCCGTCGAACGGCATCGGCTGCGGAGCGACCACCGGCGGCGGTGTGTCGGGCCACAGGTGGGCCACCGCCCACTGCCCGCCCTCGGCGCCGTAGGCGTAGATGGGCCCGACCACCGGGAAGATCATGTACACGGCCGGCCCGAGCAGACCGATGACCAGGAACGTGCGCACCAGATGGTGGCCGGGGAAGCGCCGTTCGATCCCCGCGTTCCGCAGCTGGTACAGCGCGACGACGACCGCCGCGACGCCCAGCTGGACGTACACCCAGTCGAGCACATGGGCGCCGACCGGACCGGTGGCCCCGACGATCCGGCCCGCCAGCCACGACGGACTGCCCAGCGCGTGATCGGCGGCCGCCATGTACGGGTCGAGCACCATGGGCCGCGCCTTGGAGGTGATCAGCAGCCAGGTGTCCCCGGCCTTGCGGCCGGCCACCAGCAGCAGACCGAGGCCGACGGCCTTCAGCAGCAGCACACGCTCGTCCCCGGTGCGGCGGGTGACGGCGACGACCGCATGGGCCAGGAGCACCCACAACGCGCCGGTGCCCGCCATCATCGGGGCGTCGACGGCCCACCGCACCAGCCACAGGACGAGGTCGGCCGCGATCGCGGCGCCGAACGCGACGAACCGCCGGCGCCAGCTGAGCACCACCGTCGTCAACGCCAGGCCGGCGTAGAGCAACGGGCCCGATTTGGGGGCGAACAGCACCTCGCGCACCTGGTTGGAGATCGGCCCCCGCACGCCGTACCGGCGCGCGGCGATCTCCAGCGCGACGAGGAACGCGAGGGCGACCACGCCGAGCGCGGTCCACAGCAGGACCCGTGGACGGCGCCACACGGCGCGTGCGTCGCCGCCGCCTCTTCGCGAGAGAGCCCGCGAGACCTTAGATATCAATTTTTCAACCGATGTGAGGGAAATTCCGCCGAAATGACGAGGTGCTCTTCGCGAGCCCGAACATGTTATCGGAGCCCGCGGGTTCACCCGTTCCGGTCCCTCGGAGGCGGAGATCCCCCCGCACGCACGCGGGCACGACGATCGCCGCCCGCCCGGCGTCCGGGCACGGCGGCGATCTCTCCCCGCGACGCGTCAGCGCCGGCGGCCGGAGCGCCAGGAGGTGCCCACCCCCGACACGTGCAGCGCCAGGAGCATCAGCCCCAGCAGCATGATGTTCCCCGAGGAGAACACGTCGTTGGTGCCGAGATCGGCGGCGTTGATGAGGAAGGAGATGAAGAACAGAACGGCGGCGGCTATGCCCAGCATGGGACGACTCCTCTGTGCGCGGGGACGGTTCGCATCGGTGCATCGGTGCGTCTGCCCCGGGAAACCGCTCGCAGACCCGCCCGCTCCGTGTTGTGCCGTGTTCGCCGCACGGGCGTCGACCGGAACGGTGTGCGCGACCGCCGGGCCGGCCGCCCGCACAACGGTCACCCGCGCCCGGTCATCCGCACAACGGTCATCCGCACAACGGTCATCCGCGCCCGGTCATCCGCGCTCGGGGCTGCCGGCGACGCACCATCTCGGTGATCCACACGGGGGCGAACGGCGACGTGCAGCCCGGGGGAGTGGGGTAGTCCTCGAGCACCCGCAGGCGCTCCCCGATGTCGATGGCGCGTTCCCGGTACTCGGTGTGCTCGATCCCGATCTGGGCCAGGCAGTGGTTCATCGCCCACTGCAGACGGTCCGGGGCGTCCTTCATACGGGCTTCGACGATGTCCAGCAGGCCGGCGAGATCGAGGCCCGCGGGCTCTTTCGCCACGCGTTCCGTGGTGAGCGCCCAGCCCGCGCTCGCGACGACCGGGTCGGGGTCGGCGAACCAGGAGGTCCGCAGGTCCTCCGCGTGCGGGCTCTTCTTCACCACGTAGGCGACGAGCCAGTCCTGCACCTTGGGCGTGCGCGCCGAGCGGAGCATGGCGTCCAGTTCGTCACGGCCGAACGCCTTGGGGCGGCAGATCAGGACGGCCAGCAGCCGCGCCGCGGAGTCGTCCGTCTCCCAGAGCCGGCAGGCGAGGTCCTGCTGCGTCTTCAGCCTCTTCGCGAGCGCGCGCAGCTTCGTGAGGTTCACGCCGTGGTCGTCGCCGTGCCGCTCGTTCACCGCGCGTGCCCGGGCGTCCTCGAGTCCGGCCAGCTCGGCCAGCACGCCGGCCATCGCCGTCTCCGCCCCGGAATCCGTCCGGCCCACTGCGGTCTCCTGTCCTCGGGTTGCGCGAGCCAGCCTACGGCCGGCGGCGCCGGCCGGATCGCGGGCGCTCTCGCATGTGACGCGTACGCCTGGGCAGCTGTCGATCGAGCTTTCGTTCCCCACGGGCGGCCCGGTGCGGGGCCCGCCCCCGTCGAGAGGATGTGCGGATGGCCGACGAGCAGGCAGGCAGGGGCGGCGAGCAGGCGCGTTACCCGGACGTGGTGGAGCCGCTCCTGGACATGGAGCTGCGCATGCTGGTCAGGCTCGTCGACCAGGACGAGGAGAACCGGTCGCACTTCGGTGTGTCGCTGAACATCCCCGGTGGGGTGATCTACGGGCAGGTGATCAGCCGCGAGGCCTACGCGCAGGAGTGGGAGTCCTCGCTGCGCGACCTTCCCGGGGCGGGGGCGGAGTCGCTGGCCCGCATCCCGCGCCTGATCAACGAGGTCCTGCAGGAGCAGCGGGACGACCGGGACGCGGATCCGCTCCCGCGATGGGTGCATCTGCGGAACGCCACGTTCCTGACGGGTGCCACGACCCAGACGATGCACTACGAGCTGTGGCGCGGCCGGCTCGCCGACATCGTCGGCTGGTCGCTCTCCATCCCGTCCTGAGGGCCGGCGCCCGGGGCGTGCGCAGGTGCGCTCCCCTCCGCCGGCCGTCAGCTCGGGGCGGCCGGCCGCGAGGTGTCGACGGCCAGGGAGACCGCGAGGACGCCGAGCACCCCGCCCATCAGGTAGCGCTGCACCTTCAGCCACGAGGGGCGGCGGGCGAGGAAGCCCGCGATCGTGCCCGCGGCGAGCACGATGGCCAGGTTCACCGCGACGCTCACCACGATCTGGAACGAGCCGAGGACGAGGCCCTGGAGGAGGAGGTGCCCGTTGTCCAGCTCGATGAACTGGGGGATGAGGGAGAGGTACATGATGGCGATCTTCGGGTTGAGCAGGTTCGTCATCAGGCCCATCGTGAACAGCCTGCGCGGCGAGTCGCGCGACACCTCCTGCGGGTCGAAGACGGAGAGGCCGCCCGGCCTCAGGGCGTTCCACGCCAGGTAGGCGAGGTAGCCGGCGCCCGCGAGCTTCACCACGACGTACAGCTCGGGCACCGCGACGAACACGACCGACAGGCCCACGTTCGTCGCGACCAGGTACACCATGAAGCCCAGGGCCACGCCGCCGAGGGAGATCAGCCCGGCACGCCGCCCCTGGGTGATGCTGCGGGACACGAGATAGATCATGTTCGGCCCGGGGGTGAGCACCATGCCGAGTGCCACCAGCGTCACACCGAGGATTCCGCTCGCCTCAACCACCGGTCCTCCTCGTCCCCCGGCGCACCGCGCCGCTGTCGTCCCGGCGTGCCGCTTCGGCACCGTCCGTGTCCGCGGCCTCGGCGAGGTCGTGGGTGATGTCGTGGAGCAGGTGGCGGGTGAAGAAGTCGACGGTGAGCCGCGGGTCGGCCAGGCGGGGGTCCCCGCGCTCCCAGTCGTGGGCGGTGAACCCGGCCAGGCGCCGCGCCAGAGCCTCGGCCGCCCGGCCCAGGTCGTCCGCGACGTGCCGGGGCTGCTCGTCCCGGTGCTGATCGCCGGTGCCCGGGTGCGCCGTCGGCGCACCCGCCCGGCCGGTCACCCGGCCCGGTGCATGTGCCGGGACGCCCAGGATTGCATCGAGGCGGAAGTGGAACAGCAGGCACATGTCCCGGATGTGACGACCGCGCTCCAGGGGTGTCCAGGCGGGCAGTCCCGTACGGCGGTGGCCGAGCGACGGGTCGCGCAGGACGCGCTGCCACCGTGCCGTGAACTCCCGCAGCGTGTCGGCGGCTTCGTCCCTTCCCATCGAGCGGGACGTGAAGCCGCAGTGGCGGCAGTCGGCCGGCGGGGGAGTGCGGCCGAGCGGTGACGGGCTGCTGTGCGCCGGCATGACGTCCACGGACCCCAGGACCCCTCCGTCGGATGCGAGTGCAATGCTGGGAGCGTAGGCGAGGGCATTTCTCGATGCAACTGACATATTGCACTCGGTGCAATGATGTGGTGGGATGAACGCCCGCCGCCGGACGAGGAGGACGCGCGTGGCCAGGGACTACCGGAGCGTCGCGGACGCGGTGGCCGAGGAGATCGCGTCGGGCGCCCTCCGGCCGGGCGACCGGCTCCCCCCGCAGCGCGCGTTCGCGCGCCAGCGCGGCATCGCCGGTTCCACCGCCGCACGGGTCTACCGGGAACTGGCCCGCCGCGGTCTGACGGTGGGCGAGGTGGGGCGCGGCACGTTCGTGCGGGCGGCTTCCCCGGAGCCCGGCGCCCGCCCCGCGCTCACGGAGCCGGCCGCGGGCCGGATCGACCTGGAGCTCAACTACCCGGCCGTGCCCGGGCAGAGTGCGCTGCTCGCGGCGGGGCTCGAGGGGATGCTGGGCGCCGACGTCCTCGGACACGCCCTCGGGCCGGCCGGCGCGTCCGGCCCGAGGGGCCTGCGCGAGTCCGCCGCCGGCATCCTCGCCTGCGGCGGCTGGCGGCCGGACCCCGCGCGGATCCTCTTCGCCGGCAACGGGCGCCAGGCCCTCTCGGCCGTCGTCACCGCCCTCGTCCCGCCCGGCGGACGCCTGGGCGTGGAGGAACTGACGTACCCCGTGGTCAAAGCCGTCGCCGCACGGCTCGGCATCACCCTCGTCCCGCTCGCCATGGACGACGACGGACTGATCCCGCAGGCGGTGGAGGAGGCCCACGCCGCGGCCCCGCTGCACGCCGTCTACGTGCAGCCGAGACTCCACAACCCGCTCTCGCTGACGATGCCCGGACCCCGAGTCGAGCACCTGGCCGACGTCCTGCACCGGAGCGGGCTCCTCGCGGTCGAGGACGCCGTCTGGGCTTTCCTGCGCGACGAACTGCCGCCGCTCGCCGCCCTCGCCCCCGAGCGGACCGTCCTGATCGACAGCCTGTCCAAGCGCGTCGCCCCCGGTCTCACCCTCGGCTTCGTGGTGGCGCCCGACGCCCTGGCGGGTGAGATCTCCGGCGCCCTGCGATCGGGGGGCTGGGCCCCCATGCGCTTCGCCCTGGAGGCCGCCCATCGCTGGCAGCGCGACGGTGCCGTCGGGAAGCTGGTGGCCGCCAAGCAGCAGGAGGCCGCGGTGCGCCAGGAGATCGCGGACCGGCACCTCGCCGGCTTCGACGTGCGGAGCCATCCGCGCTCCTACCACTGCTGGTGGCGGCTGCCCCGTCCGTGGCGAGCGGACCCGTTCGTCGCCGCCGCCGCGCGCCACGGTGTCGGCGTCGTCCCCGCGGCCGCTTTCTCCGCCGGCGGACACGCCCCCAACGCCATCCGCGTGGGCCTCGCCTCCCCGCGGCCGGACGTCCTCTCCCAGGCGCTCACCACGCTCGCCGCGCTCGCCCGCTCCGCCCCGGACGACCTCGTCACCGACTGACGTCCGCGCCGCGGGGCGGACGGGGTGCCGGCTCGTCCGCGGCCCGCCGCAGGGTTTCGTCCGCCCGCGGGCGGACGAAACCCTGCGGCGGGCCGGCGCGGCGCGGGCGTCCGGGGGCCCTGCCCGCATCGCCGTCGGCGCATGGCCCCACCTGCGGCGACGGCGATGCGGGCAGGGCCCCCGGACGCCCGCGCCGCGCCGGCCCGCCGCAGGGTTTCGTCCGCCCGCGG
>NZ_RDBP01000029.1:0-65692 GCF_008042045.1 Streptomyces sp. T39 | reverse complement strand
TCTTAGACCGTGTCCTACGTGGTGAGGCGGACGAGTCGCTTGTAGCAGCAGATGGCGGCGGCGAGGCCGAGAAATGCCAGGTAGTTGCGGGGATGGCGTTCGTAGCGGTGGTTGAGGCGGCGGTAGCCCGTGAGCCATGACATGGTCCGCTCGATCACCCACCGGCGCCTTCCGAGCCGTTCCGATGACTCGATGCCCTTACGTGCGATACGGACTCCGATCCGCTTGCCACGTAACCATTTCCGCAGCTCAGGTACGTCGTAGGCCTTGTCCGCGTGGAGCTTGCGGGCCTTGTAGTGCCAGCCGCGATGGGGATCGTGTCTCGATTGGAGGCCAGCAACCATGGACTTCAGCGCTTGGCTGACGTGGGTGTTGGCCGCGGAGACGCCGACGACCAGGGGCAGCCCGTTCGCGTCCGACAGGACGTGCATCTTGGAACCCGCCTTGCCCCGGTCCACGGGGCTCGGACCTGTGAGTTCGCCCCCCTTTTGGCCCGCACGTGCGCGGAGTCGAGCACCGTCCGGGACAGGTCGAGGAGGCCGCACTCATCGATCCGGTCGAGGACCGCCTCGTGAAGCCGGCCCCACACGCCGGCCCTCGACCAGATCATGAACCGTCGATGAGCAGTTGACTTCGACATCCCGAAGCACGGCGGCAACGCCCGCCAGGCACAACCGCTGACCAGCACGTAGACGATCGCGGCGAACACCGTCTCATCAGGCGTGTCCCGAGTCCCACCGCCCTGCGACCGCACCCTCGACGGAGGGATCAACGGCTTCGCGATGTCCCACAGCCCGTCCGGAACAATCCAACTCCACGTACCCCGCCCCATAAGCGGACCAACGATCGCCTCACCACGTAGGACACGGTCTAAGACCCTCGAAGGGCTGTGAACAGCGCGAGCCGCGCCAGTCAGCGCTCCGGCTCAACGTGCCGATACCAGGCGCTGCCGCCGAGCCAGCCGTTGCTGTTAAGTCGCACTCTGGAACGAGGCCATACCCCGAGCCGCCCATCGACCCCGCCTAGCGTGACCGATCCACCCTCCCGCCGCCTCGCAGACCGCCTGAGAGGAGGTGCCCGCTACCTCGCAGGCTTGCCCAGACGCACGCCGACCGGTTGCTAGAGGCTTGCCCAACGCCGCGCAGGGCTTGCCCAACCGACCACCGGAGGCCTGCCCTACACACGCGAAGGCATGCACCTGCTCTCTTAGCGAGGTGGCATGCCTTCGGGCAGCCGCGCTGAGGAGACTCCAAGGGAAGGGGACGCGTCCTGCTTTACGCCCTGCGCCTCGCCCCACACCCTGTCTTCTCGCCATGGCACGGGTGTGCGATCATCGCGCTCTCGGCCCGGTCTGCTGGTGGTTCTCGCATCGAGCGGATACGAGGCCGCCACACATTCATCCGACCGGTCCTGGGGGGGGAACGGCATGCTCAACCGATTCCGCATGCGCGAAAGACGCGCGCCGCGCCTTGCAACGACGCTTGCGCTGGCCGTGCTGCTGTCCACACTCGTCCCGTCCGGAGCAGCCTGGGCCGGCCCTGACGCCACCGTCACGGCGGCTGCCCCACCGCCACCCGCACCAGCCTTGCGCGCTGTCTCCGAGCCCGCCGCCTCAGCGGCAGCGTCACCAGGCGCCGCAAGGAACGCGGGCACCAGCGACAATGAGCAGACGCCGGCCGACGCACCGGCGTCGGCAGAGTGTGAGCCCCTCGCAATCGCCCCGTACAACGACCCGGGCACGGCAGTCGGCCGTACGACGGTCCCGCCGGAGACGTCCGCGTGCTTCGCCATCAGCGCCGCGCAGCCCGGCATGCACAGAGTCCTGCTAAAGGCGTCCGGGCCCGACATCTACCCCCGTGTTTTCGACGGAGCGGAAGAAGTGGAGTGTCACCATCCCAATTGGGGTGAGGGCTGGTGCGACCTGCCGCGCGCTGGGGACTTCACCCTCCAGATCGTCAACATCGGCTGGCCCGATACCCCAACAGTGACGGTCAGCGTCACCGCGCTGCGGACCACGGAAGGTTGTAAGCCGGAGATCGGCACCGCCTTCGACCAGCCGGAGCTCATAGCTACGGCACTCAGTCCCCTGGCCCTCATATGCCAGCGCTTCACCGGCCGGCCCGGAGAGCGCATCCTCGCGGAGGCCGAAACAGTCCGCCATGGCTCGGCCACGACGTGGATCACGAACGACACCGGTGAGCGGATCTGCCCCTCCAGAAACGAAGACGGCAGCCTCGGCTGTACCCTCCCCGGCGACGGGCCCTACCGCGTCCTGACCCATGTCAGGTCCGCCGAGGGCGACTTCCCCGCCGACTACCGGCAGACGATTCGGCGCCTCTCGGACCCGGCGGGCTGCGCACCCGCCTCGGTGAACGCCTGGGGCGCGCCGCCGACGGCCGCCGCACCAAGTACGGGCTGCCGGGTCTTCCATGCTCCTGCCGCGGGTCGCTACGACATCTACCGCGTGGCGTGGGAGGAACGTACGCGGCTCACCGTTTACGACGCATCCGGCAAGACGGTCTGCAAGTCCTGGCTGGCCTGCACGCTGCCCGCCGCCGGTACCTACACGCTCCTCACCAAGGACGCCGTGCTGATCCTCGACCGTGCCTCCGCCCAGGGATGTACGCCGACGGAACTCCGTACCGTCGACGCCACCTTCGCCGTCGCAGGTGAGATCGACTGCCTGATCCTGCCGTTGCCCGCGGGCGCCCACCTGGCCGTGCTGAAGCCGCTCAGTAGCCCGGGACCGCACCCGGACGTCGTCGTGGTGGACGCCGGCGGCACGCATGTGTGCGACTACTCGAGTGACTCCACCGGTACCTGCGAACTGACGGGCACCGCCCCGTTCCGCGTGCTGGTTTCCAGTGACGAGACCGAGCCCGGCACCGGTCCCTACCGCCTGGTCCTGTACCGCGCGGACCAGGAGAGCTCATGCCCCGTACTTCCTGCAGGCTCCTTCAGTGCGGACAGTGCCGCGTCCCGTCTCAGTACGGGCGATGGCGTCTTCACTCATTGCCTCACTATCCCGGCGGACGATCACAGTGTCGGGGAGATCCTTCAGCTGAACACCGTCTCTGGTACCTCCACCGCGCAGTTCGCGGTCTACGGACCCGACGGGCGGGAGAAGTGCTCGACCTATCCTGCCCGCTCCGCCTGGACGAGCTGCGACCTGACCGCGGGCTCCGCGTACACAGTGCTGTTCACCGGCCGGGACACGCCGGCCTCCTACACCCTCACCCGGCGCGACGTGACCAGCACCGCCAAGGGCTGCACCACCACCCCGGCCATCGCAGTGGGCGGTCCTTCCACCGGTGGCACCCCGCCCGCCCCCGGCGACCTGCTCTGCCACCAGGTGACCACCAGCGACGCGGGAGACGCCCTGCACCTCAATGTCCGTGACCCGCTGGGCACCATCAGCGTCCTGGCGTTCGACGAGCAGGGCGACGTCGGGTCCTGCAGCTACCGCAACACGGCGTGCGCCGTCACCGGCTCCACCGCCTACCAGGTCATCCTGACCGTGCCGACGTCGCAGAAGTCCGCGGACTCCTACCGTCTCGATGCCCTGCGGATCGCCACCTCCGACGGCCCGGCGCCCGAATGCGTGCGGGTGCCGAACGTCAGCTACGGGCACGGGCCGCTCAACGGCGCCCTCGACGAGCAGCACACCGCCACCTGTGCGGCACTGCCCACGGGGAACAGCGACTCGTTCGACATCGACATCACCGACACGTCCGGAGCCACCACGACCGCGGTCCCGGCTCTGTACGGCACCTCCTCCCTGTACGAGGGATGCCGCTACTTCGTCCCAGACGGCTACGTCTGCCGCGTCGCCGAGTCGGGCCCATACGGCGACTCAGCCCCCAGCATCCTGGTCATCGGGCTCCCGGAGAAGGCACCCCGAACCGACTACCGCGCTGAACTCCGCTGCTCCACCACTCTCTGCGGCGCGGAGACGATCAGCGTCGGGAAGGTGACCCCCACCAACGGCACCGGCGGCTCGAAGGTGACGGTCCAGGTGACGGGCACAGCTCTGCACGAGGGCACCAAGGTCAGGATCGAGAACGCCGACAAGACGATTGAGTCGACGACCACCTCTGTGTCCGCCGACCGCCGGACCCTGACCGCCGTCCTCGACCTGACAGGCGCCGCCCCCGGCGCCTGGACCCTCAGCGTCATCACCCACAACTCCCGGCAGTACAGCCGCGGCACGTTCACCGTCACCCCGGGACCGGTGCTCAACACCGCCGTACCCGTCGTGAAGGGCGCGGCGCACGTCGGCTCGCTCCTCACGGCCGGCACCGGCACCTGGATCCCCGCACCGGACGCGTACACCTACCGGTGGAAGGCAGACGGCCAGCCCGTCGACGGGGCGACGAGCGCCACCTGGCGGGTCCCCGCCTCGCTCCTCGGCACGGACATCAGCGTGGAGGTCACGGCGAGCAAGGCCGGACGCCCCAGCGGCACGGCCGAGTCCGCGGCGCACACCGTGACCGCGGCACGCCGGGACCACACCGGGACGGGTGGCCGCCCGGACGGGCCCGGTGACCTGCTGACGCTCACCTCCGGCGGCGTCCTGGCCTTCCGGCACGGCGCGCTGCCCGGCACGTTCACCGGTACCACCGGCGCGTCGGGCTGGTCCGCCAAGGTGACGGCGGTCCCGTTCGGCGACATGAACGGCGACGGGTGCAACGACGTCCTGGTCCGCATGACCGACGGCACTCTGCGCTCCTACCGGCCCGGCTGCGGCCAGGCGGTTGCCCCGGCGTCGCCGCACATCGTGCTCGGCGGAGGCTGGGGTGCCTACGACGTGCTGACCTCCCCCGGTGACATCACCGGCGACGGCCGCGCGGACCTGATCGCCCGCACCCCCGCGGGTGACCTCTACCGGTACGAGGACGACGGCAGCGGCAAGCTCACGCCCCGGGTCAGGCTCGGTGGCGGCTGGCAGATCTTCAACTCCGTCGTCGGCGTCGGCGACATCACCGGCGACGGCAGGGGCGACCTCGTCGCCCGTGACACGGCAGGCGCCCTGTGGCGCTACGACGGAACCGGCAGCGGCACCTTCGCCGCCCGGGTGAAGCTCGGCACCGGCTGGCAGATCTTCAACACCCTCGTCGGTACCGGCGACATCACCGGCGACGGCACGTCCGATCTCGTCGCCCGTGACACCGCCGGCGTGCTGTGGCGCTACGCGGGCACCGGCCAGGGCAATTTCGCGGGCCGGGTGAAGATCGGCGGAGGCTGGCAGACGTACGCCTCCCTGTTCTGAGCCCCTCCCCCGCTCACGACACGGCCGCCCGGCAGGCATTTCCCTGCCGGGCGGCCGTGCTCGCACCCGGTGCCTGCCGGGCGGCTCGTCGACCGGACGCCGCGGAAATCAGATACGGCCGTGCTCCGGAACCTGCGTCTCGCACCGGTCGCACAGCACCGGACGGATCCGCCTGCCCTCCCGCTGCGAGCCCTCAGCACCGCATCGTTCTCGCCCTGGCTTCGCTCTGCCGGGTCTGCAGCTCCCGTGGCTGCCGCCACAGCCCCCTGCCCGAGTGCGCCACCGGACACCGCACCGACCCGTCACCGGACGATCACCTTTTCGCCACGCGAGAATCTTTCGGTCGTATGTTCCCTGACGTGGCGGAGGTGTGGCCTCCGCCACAGGCGGCGGTCGGATACGAACGCATCATTGCGCTGTCCATCAGACAGATCAGGGGGAATCAATGACGCGTGCCACGCACATCACTGCCGTGCTGATCGCCGCACTTGCGGCGACGACTCTCGCCGGCACCGCCAACGCCGCAAGCACGTCGCCCGAGAGCGACGACGCACAGGTCGCAAGCCCCAACGAGCAGGGCCTCTTCGAGTTGTACTCGACCCCCGCACCGGGACAGGTGTCCGCGATGAGCTGGTCGGGGTCTCTCACTGGCTGGGGGCCGGGGAACCACGAGTCCCATCACTGGGCCGACAACGACTACACGGAGGTCCAGTTCACCGACTGCACGGTGTCCTCGGGAACCGGACTGTCCGTCAGCGTGAAGCTGTGGCAGGCGATCCCCTTCAACCTCGACAAGGACATGGGCAACAAGACCTTCGCCAACTGCTTCAACGGCTACAGCGCCAGCTCCCGCGGCGCGTGGAACGCCTACTACGCCGACGGTGACAACAGGTACTTCACGCTCCCGGCGATCAATGGTTCGAGCACGATCCGAACGACGGTCTCCGTGCGCCAGGTGTACGTCGACACCACTGCGGCAGACTGACCACCGCGCCAGCCGTACCCGGGCCGGGAGAGCGGCTTCGCCTCCCGGCCCACCCTTCCAGCGAAGATCGGTGCCCCGTTGACGTTCCGAGCCCTCCTGCGCTCCTCCGCCGCGCTGTGGACCGCCCCCGTCTGGTGCGGGATCGTGGCCTTCTACTTCTTCTACGCCCTGCACCTCGAGGACCCGTACGAGGAAGTGGTCGGCGGGCCACTATGGGGCGCGCAACAGGTGAGCATCGCGCTGAACTACTTCTACGCCTTCTCCTACGCGATCACTCTGGGCCTCGCCGTCTGGGAGGGCGGGCGACTGCGGCAGGACCGCGTGTGGGACCTGGCACCCGGACGGGCACGATGGGCCGTGGCGGCGCAGACGCTGGCGCCCGTGCTGGGGGCAGGGTGGGCGATCCTGCTGCTGCCCGTCACCATGCGCATGGTCGAGACGGGGCTCGTGCCGACGTTGCCCGCGCTGTCCCCCCTCCTCATGGGGATGGGCATCGTGTGCGCGTACGCCGCGGTCGGCTGTGTACTCGGGCACCTCACACCACGGGTGATCTCCGCGCCCGCCGCTGCCGTCGCCGCCTACTACGTGATCAGCAAGACCAGCACGTACAGCAATCCGGTCTGGCCACGGCACGTCTCGGGGCAACTCAGCACCAGCATCGCCTTCGGGGAGCACTACTCGGCCCCCACGGTGCTCGCCCCCCTTCTCTTCGCCCTCGCCATCGCCCTGGCGGCCGTGGTGTGGTGGAGCTCTCCGCGTCTTCCCCTGCGGCTCCTCGCGATGGTGACGGCTCTCGTGACCGCTGTCCTGAGCGCACGGGCGGCGTCGGGCTGGGGCGTGGTCGACGGCCCAGTCAGCGCGGGTCACGCGCCCGCCCGCTGCGTCGGGACGGCGCCCCGGGTCTGCATGGCCGATTCGGGGGGAGCGATCGAGCGACTCGGTGATGTGCGGGCAGAGGTCACCAGCTCCCTGCAGGAGCTCCGGACTGCCGGCATCGGTGTCCGCGTCCCGTCAACCGTCACGGACGGTTTGCTGTACGAACGCGGCAGCACCCGGCCGCGTTCGACGCCCTCGACCTGGTGGCTGCCCTTGACCGCTCAGGCCGAGGCGGCGAGCCCCGGCGGACGCCTTCCCGGAATCCGCCTGTCCGTCCTGCTCAGCTCCGTGACCTTCCCCTGCTCGTTCCCCGGGCAAAACGCCCCGGGCCACTCTCCCCACTGGATCGTCAACCACGACGCCGCGATGCTGTGGGCCGCACATGCCCTGAACGTTCAGGACCCGTACCTCCAGAGGCGGGTCGACGAGTACGGCCAGTTCGCGAACGGCGCCGAGGTTCTGGCGAAGGTACGCGAACGCGCCGCCGAGGGCCTGGCACTGCCCACCGCCGCGCAGCGTACGGCGTGGTTCGAGCAGGAGCAGGCCAGGGCCTGCCGGTTGGCCCCGGAACCGTCCGGCGCCACTGCGGGCACAAGTCCACGGGGAGCGGACTCGTGATCTGGTGGTGCAAGGGGCGCCGCGTCACGACGGTCGTCGTGCCAGGGCTGCTGGCCTTCGTGCTGCTCGCCGCCCTCGCGCACGGCGACTCGGTGACCCTCCCGGGTCTGCTGACTCCCGGGGACAACCTTCTCTTCCTCATGCATCTCACGCCGCTGATCGTCACCGGTGTCCTCGGGCACAGCCTCGCCCAGCGGCTGCCAGAAGCGGAGGATCTGTCAGCGCGTCCACTCCCGCGGTACGACATCGCACTGGCCTTCCTCACCGCCACCGCCGCGGCCTCGGCCGCCGCGCTCGTCGGGGCGCTCGGAGACTCACCGACAGCATTCGAGGCCGCGCGGAACACCCTCTTCCTGACCGGCCTCATGCTGACGGCGGGCGCTGTGCATCCGCAGGCCGCGGTGGTCGCCCCCGTCGCCTGGGTCTTCATCGCCGCCTTCGTCGGCTATCGCGATGTGCGACGCCCCTGGCCATGGGCAGTCACTCTGCATCCCGCCGGCTACCTGCCGACGTTCCTCCTCTGCGTGGCGGTCTTCCTCTGCGGCCTGGCCGCCCTCCGTCACACCCGCCGCCATCCCACCGCCTGAAAGGCCCGTCAGCCTCGTGTCCATCGAACTCGACGCCGTCTCATACGCGTACGGGCGCCGATCCCGCAGCATCCTCTCCGTGTTCAGCTACACCGTCCCCGATGGCTTCACAATCCTCCTCGGGCCCAACGGAGCCGGGAAGACGACCGCGCTGAAGCTCGCCGCCGGGGTGCACCAGCCCGATCAGGGAACGGTCCGATTCGGGCCGCTGGCCTCAGACTCCAAGGCGTTCCGCACGAAGGTCGCCTGGATGCCGCAGACGGTCACCGCCATGACCGGCCTCACCGCCCGCGAACAGGTCTCCTACACCGGCTGGCTGAAGGGAATGAGCCGCCGGGCCGCCTGGGACGCCTCCCTGGGCGCCCTGGAACGGGTTCGGATGACGGAACACGCCGACACCAGGACGAAGCGGCTCTCCGGTGGACAGCTACGCCGCGTCGGCGTCGCCTCCGCGCTGGTGCACGGTGCCGAGGTCCTGCTCCTCGACGAGCCCACCGCCGGCATGGACCCCACGCAGCGCCGGGTCTTCCGCGACCTCGTCCTCGGGCTGGCCTCCCGGGACATACGGGTGCTGCTCTCGACACACGACGTGGCCGACCTCGCGGAGGAAGCGCACCATGTCACCACCCTCGCCAGGGGGACGATCACTTTCTCCGGCTCCGCAGCCGCGTTCCTCGCACACGCGCCGGATTCCGCGCCGGCAGCACGCCGGGCCGAGGCTGCCTACACGGCATTGACCGAAGACGGGGCGTGGTCGTAGGCCGGCAACGCAGCGCCCCGATGCGTTCGACGTCAGGACCTGGCCTGCTGAGCCGGGAATGCTGTTCAGGTGAGCAGACCTGGCCGGTGGCGCATACTGGGCGGGCCGAAGCCCGAGTTGCTCATGCCGGTGAAGGAGCGGGCAGCACATGCCCGCGGCAGCGACGGCGGTCGACGGCACCCGTCATCACCCGTCAGGACACCACTAGCTCGCTCCTGCGTTTCCCCTGCGAGCGCGGTGTCTTCTCCCCCACCCGGCGCGGCTCGAGGGTCCGCGGATCGACCGCCTCGCCCGGGGCGCCTTCTTTGTAGAGGCCTTCGGGTTCGTTGGGGCGGTCGTGCGGGATGAGGAAGAGGATGCGGCGCTGGAGCGAGCCTCCGGCACGACGACCCGGATCCCGAAGCGTCGCACGCCGAGCCGGAGACCGTGGCACTGACGCGCATCCGTCTTCGCACGATCACTGTCCCTGCAGGAGATCCGGGGCGAGGTTCCCTTCCGCGCACGGCGCAGCGCCGGGGTTTCCGGCGGGGTGCATGTTTCCTGGCGCAATGCTGGCCGGACCATACCGTCGACCTGTGACATCCTGATCGTCAATGAACTGATGGTCAGACCGGCGGATGTGCGAGCTCAGGGGGAGAGCGATGTCGTTCGATGAGGAGTGGGCGAGCCTCAAGGAGGCCGCGCTCGCGCGGCGTCGGGATGCCGCGCAGATGCAACTCAACGGGGTGCCGGTCACGGACACAGGTTCCCGTGGGGCGGGTGGTGCAGGGGGCGGATACTCCGTCAGTAAGTCGTCGATCAACGGCAGCTCGCACCTCCTCATGGAGATCGCCGGTCTCCTCTACAAGGGCCGCATGGACGGCGAGAATGCCACTCAAGCCCGGGTTCCCCGCGCCCACGACGAAGTGGCCGCGCAGGTCGACACGCTCGCCCGTTTCGCACAGGACCAGTACGACGACATGGTCGCTCTCCTGGCGTCCCTCGCCACCAAGCTGCAGGCAGCGGGCAGCAGTTACGTCACCGTGGACAAGGGCGTGCAGGGCCGCATGGATTCGATCCTCGACTGCGGCACCTTCGTCCCGCCCGAAAGCAGGTGACCGGCGATGGCCTATCACGCGGACGTCGCCTTCCTCGAAGAAGCGAATCCGGCACTGATCGACCGGAACGCCGCCGAGTTCCGGCGACTGCACACGCTCCTCGAATCCACCGACGACGCCTTCCGCAAGGCGGGGCGGATCGCGTGGGTGAGCTCGGCGCGCGATCGGTATGCCAAGCGGCTCCAGGAAAGCCGCTCGCTGGCCGATGGTCTATCGGACGCGTTCCGGAAGGCCGCGGCAGCGCTCGCCACGTACGCTGACGCCGTCGCGACCGCGAAGACTCACTACCGGAACGGCTGGGCTTCCGAGAGCAAGCTCTCCGAGGTCATGGCCAGGGAAGCGTCGGCCATCACCCCCACCGCACGGGCGGCGGAACCCCTGCGTCAGTGGGAAGACCTGCGCGCCAGTACAGGCGTCATGGACTGGCTCGCCGAGGCGACCGTAGACGTGGACGCGATCCGTGAGGACGCCGAACGTCTCTACAACCAGACCAAGGACCACTACGGAGATGCACTGCGAGTGGAGTCCGCCGCCCGCCGACTGTGCGTGGCCGACCTGAAGGCGGCCTACAAGGCGATACCCGAGTTCAAGGGCACGGTGCCCGACATGACGGCGTTCCTGAAGGGCCTCGGGCCACTCCAGACGGAGGCTCTGGAAGCCAGGGGCACCCCCGGGACCCAGTTGCCGGGAGCAGGCCCCAAGATCGACTCGATCCCCACCGTGGGTGAGCACGTGTACATGTCGGAGGCGCTGTTCCGCATCCAGACGCGGGTGAACAGTCTGCCGGACGGCGTGGGCAACAACTACTGGTGGCTGTCCACGTCGGACGAGGACCGTCGCGAGTACATCGCGGCCAACAAGGAACTCCTCAAGGCCGCAGCGGCGGATTCCGGACTCCCCCCGGAAATGGTGGCAGGCATAGCCTGGAAGGAAGTGGCAGGTGACCCCGGCCTGCTGGACGACGCGGCCTTCGAAGGCCGCAAGATCCTCCCCGGCAGCGAAGACCCGGACCGGACCTCCATGGGGCCCATGGCCATCCAGATCCGTCGCGCCGCCGAAGTCCTCGGCTACGACCCGGAAACGCTGACGGACACGCAACGCGCTGTCGTCGTGGACGCCGTCAAGGACCCCGCGACCAACATCTTCATCGCCTCCGAGTACCTGGCGCAGCTCAAGGCGGAGAGCGGCTTCGCCGACGTCCCGCCGGAGAAGATGACACGCGAGCAGATGCAGGAACTCGCCGCCCGCTACAACGGCGGCCCGTACTACGAGAGCGCCGACGCCCAGCGCTACGGCCGCCAATTCGATCAGCACCTGGACGATGCGAAGGAGTCCTTGCGGTGATTGCCACACAAGCAAGCACCACCCCTGGGCATCCTGCCGAACGCCGCGGCGCAGGCCGCATCGGAACCATCACGTGCGGGGTTCTGATCAGCGTGGGACACCTCGCCTCCGCGTATCTGATCCTGCTCGCCTACATGGTCGAGCCCGGCACCGCGGAGACCACCACGCACTCCGGCGTCGCGGCCGGCCTGGGGGCGGGCGTCACCACGGTCACCGGCATCCTGACGCTTCTCTTCGTCAAGGCAGGCTGGCTGCGCCGCTGGTGGTTCATCGTGCCCGCACTGATCGCCCTCACCGCGGTGCTGCGCCTGACGGTGTTTGCACCGGCAGGTTAACCACACGACGTGGACCTGCCCGAGAGCCGCCTGATCTGGCTCCGCAACCCCAACGTCGTCCGTCTCCTGCGGGGCCTGGCCACCGGCAGCATTCCGCTCACCCACGACGGGCTGCACCAGGAAACCCCCTGGCGAACCGTTACCCACCTGCGTGACCTGCTGATGGACAGCGGCGTCCTCCCGCGAGTCGACCGGCAGCTCCTGCTCTACAAGCGCTGGCTGACCGAACGCCTCGCCAGCATCGAGGAACCCGAACACCACCAGCTTCTCCGGCACTTCGCCATCTGGCACCAGTTGAGGCGCCTGCGGGCAAAGGCCGAGAAGGCACCCCTTGGGACGCTCCCAGACCAACCACACCAAGCAGGAAGTCACCCAGGCCGGCGCCTTCCTCGCACGGCTCGCCGACCGGGGGCGCACAATCGGGCAGTGTCAGCAGGCCGACATCGATGCACGGCACACCGAAAGTCCGGCCACCCGCCGTCCGTCCCGGTCATTCCTGCGCTGGTGAGGACGAGGGCGGCGGCAACGCGGGCCCGCCGGGGGCAAGGAGACGTCATCGAGAACCCGGCGGAGGATCGCGAGCCGGCGGTGCTGGTGCAGCGGTTCCAGGTGCTGGGTGATGACCGCGGGCGGCAGTGTGAGGCGGGGCATCCGGCCGGTCCTCATGCAGCTCACAGCGGTCCTTTCCCGGCCGTCAGCCCGGACAGACGATGAACCCGGTCAGCCTGCAAGTCCACCTGCGTGAGATCCGCGTCCCTCCGCAGCGCGGCAGGACCTCCGCGATCCGTCAGCTCGTCCGCCAAGCCCAGGCCCCCGTCATCGCGAAAGCACTCGGCTGTCACAACAAGACCGCCACCCGCCTGGTCACCGAGGCCGGCGGAACCTGGGGCCGATACGCCCCCGGTGACCCCACACACGGTGAGTCGTCGCGCCGCTCCAGCCGGCATGCCTCGTCACTCGGGAAAAGTGAAGCCCAATTCGCGCAGGCGGGGCAGGCAGGCTTCGAGGCACTGTTCCACCGACGCAGCGTCGGTACGCACGAGAATGTCATCACGCAACGGAGCGCCACTGGCCACGAACGTCCAGGGCTTCCGCCTCTCTGCCATCCGCTCAGCATCAGCCTTGAACAGCACGGTTATGCCCTGCTCGGCCAACGCTTCCATGATCGCGGCAATGTCCACCGGTGACCCCTCCAGACGTGGCTCGAACACACCACGGTGAGCCTATCCGTCCGAGAACAGACCAATAACACTGGCCTCGCCACCCAGAGTGACCAACGAGAGCCGTCCAAGCAGGAACGCGCAACACCTCACCATGTGGGCCTACCAGTCCCGAGGCCGGAGAGGCCCGCGGTTTCAGGAAAACCGAAGTGTGTTCAGCGGGAACTCGCGGGTCGGTCCGTGTGCATCAGCTGCGCGAATCCGTGGGTTCGGCGCGAACCGTGGGGTGGGCTGCGAGGCGGCGGGCTTCGGCGGTGACCTCGGCATCCACCTGGTCCACGGTCCTGTCGCCGTATTCGAGGATGTCGTACTCGTCGTCGAGTTCAGCGAGGCGCTCGGTCAGGGGCAGCCCGTGTCCGTGGCGCTGGTGAATCCGGAAGGTGAACTCCCGAGGTGTGAGCTCTCCCATGAGCATGCGGCGTGCGAGGGCTCGGGCGACGGCCTCCTGACCGGCCTCGCTGCCGACCGGATAGAAGGCGAGGCCGAGTTCGTCGAGTGCTTCGGGAAGCAGGTCGTGGACGTCGTAGTCCGCCTCGGCGCGCGTGCAGGCGGCGAGAATCCGAAGGCCGGGGGTGTCGAGTCCGGCGACGAGCGCATCACAGGCAGCGTTCACCACGTCGCTCGCGCGGATTTCCCCCATGCTCCAGAGAGCGGCATGGTCCTGGAGAGCGATTGCTGCTGCTTCGGTCGGCATCACTCATCCATGATTCCCTTCACGGCACGGCCAGGTCGACCGGATTTCATCGAAGGTGCTGTTCAGCGGGCTCTCGGCGAGCTGCTCACCCGTCCTGTCGTCCGCCACGGTCGTTGCCGCTGTCTCCGTTCCCCGTGGCGTCGTGGTGGCCAGCCAGCACTCCCCGCGCCACCACCGCGTGCCGCGGGGCCAGTGCTCCACCCGCCCGCGACGGCCGGTGCCGGCACCCGCTCAGACGGCATCGGGGCCCGGCCGCTTCTCGGTGCGGCGCCTACAGCTCGAATTCCAGGTCGATCACGTCCGTCAGCTGCACTTCCTGGAGCGTTCCGGCGCGTCTGCCGTCGTCCTGGAAGTAGACCTCTTGCAGGGCCTGGGCGGTGAGCCGGCGCAGCTGGTCGTCGCCGGCTCCTTGTTGCTGGGCGTCGAAGAGGCGGGCTGCGTGCTGTGGGGGGAGCGCGACGGTGAGGTGGCGGATACGTCCGTCGTCTGTGGTGCCTGGGGCGCCGGTGTATCCGAGGCGGGCCTGGACGCTGATCATGATTCCGTCGGTGGCTGCGGCTCTGGCGCGTGCCTGGGCGCGGATGCGTGGCTGCCAGCGCGTTTTGACCTCGCGTTCCAGGCGGGCGGCGAGGTCGGGACGTGGTTTCCTGATCTCGTTTTTGACGTAGCGTTCGACGGTGCGCTGGGAGATCCGCAGCAGTTGCGCGACGGCTCGTGTGCCTTTCATCTGGCGTACGAGGTAGCGCATCTGTGCGCCGGGTGTTCTGGGTGCGGGGCGGGTGAAGGCGCGCTGTACGGCAGCGTCGAGGCCGGTGGCGAAGTCGGTGCTCATGGTGGCTTCCTTCTACCGGCCGCTGTCGTCACGGACGTCGCCGGACTTGATGTAGCGGGCCAGGTTCAGCTCCGGGGCCTGGTGCTGCTCGCGCAGGCCCTCGCCCCACAGGACCTCCTGCGTGCCTTCGTGCTTGACCAGGCCCGGGTTCACGCCGAGCTTGAAGCCGCCGAGCAGCGGCTTGCCGTCCCGGTAGGGGACGACGTCCAGCGGGCTGGGTCCGTCGGCTGCGTAGACGACGCAGTCGGAGAGGATCGCGACCGGGTACCGGCCGGTCGCGGCAGCATGCTTGACGATCTTGCGGTGGAGGTTGATGCGGGTGCGGGCGATCACTGCTGCTCGGATGTCCGGCCGCCACGTCGGACGGGACAGGGCGCGCCACGGCTGTCCGGGGCGCCATGCCTCGCCGCGGGGGCGTTCGCGGAGCTTGCCCAGGCCGCCCTTGACGGTGGCCTTGACGGCGGAGACGACGATCGCGAGATCGGGGTCGCGGGTCTTGTGCCCCTGCATCGCGGTGAGGAAGTCGGCCGGGGCCAGGTCCGGGGTGACGCCGAGGTCGGCCATGGTGGCGAGGTAGGCGTCGCGCAGCCGGGCGTACCAGCCGTCCAGATAACGGCCGGACTCCGGCCTGACGTAGGCCTCGCCGGGGGCGACGTGGTAGCCGAGCTCCACCGCGTAGGCGACGGTAGGCGTGGCATACCAGGCCGGGCCGGTCGGGGACTCGCCCCTCGGCGTGAACGGCGACGGCAGCAGACTGCCGTCCAGCCCCGTCCACTCCTTGCCGATCTTCACCCGGGACAGGTCCACATGGCTGAGGTCGACCAGCCAGCTGCCGGGCAGCTTCGGGTCGAACACCGGGTTCGTGACGTGCACGGGCGCGCCCAGGCCGACATTGAGACCGTTGGCGCCGGCGGCGAAGGCCATGTTGACGTCGATGCCGACCAGGTGGGTGCGCATGCATTCCTCGTCGGTGAGCGGCCGTGCCCAGTCGTAGGCCTCCTCGTCCAGCTTCTCGGCGGGGCCGCGGACATGGAAGCGGGGCAGGTCCGCCAGGAGCGGGTGCCCGTCCGGGGCCTCGCACGGGGCGCAGTCCACCGGGTCGGTGCCCAGGCTGCCCGGGTTGTGCTGGGAGTGCCGGCGGCCGTCGGCGTCGGGCTGCGAGGCGCGGGTCGGCGGGTGCAGCGCGGTCATCAACTCCAGCCCGGTCACCGCGGTGGAACCGCGCGGGGTCAACACCCGGGCCGCGTAAGTGCCCAGCACACGGGCGAGGTCCGCGGGCGGCAGAGCGGCCGCGCTCCCCCAGTGCCGGGCATCCAGCGCGTTCCACGACGGGATGCACAACTGCACGCACGCCCGCTCCGAGCCGGTCGCCGGGCGATAGATCCGCGCCCACGGCCCGAACCCGCGCTTCGTCAACTGCCACTCGGCACGCGCCAGCTGCTTGACGGCCTGGTGGCTCTCCGGGATCCGGCCGGCGATCCGCTCCTCCTCGCCGAGCGTCACGGGCAGGCCGTAGTGCTCCAGCGCGGGCGCGGTGAGCACGAGCAGCGGGTCGGCATCCTTGCCAGGGCCGGCCAGCCGCGGCGCGCCGAGGCGGGCCTCGGCAAGGGTCCACTCCACCAGCGACGGCAGGGACCCGGCAGGCACGTCCAGGACCAGGCCGCCCGTGCAGTACGCCAGCACCTGCCCGTCCGCGTCGACGTCGATTACGGCGAGCGGCCCGTTCTCGAACCGCGGATCCGCTGCGCCCGACGGGGCACCGGCCGCAGCCGGCTTCCGTGCCGCGGGCCGACGGGAAGCCGGGGTGGATGGAGCAGTGCGATCGGTGCGAGCGGGCCGGGGCGCCACGGCCCGCTCCGCAAACCCGGCATTGCCCTCACGCCGCTCCGCCGCAGGAACGACCCGCCCCGAAGCGGGCACGACAGCCCGCCCGACAACCGCTTCGCCCGCCGTCCCGGGCGCAGGAGCCGGGTCGGGTGCAGGAGCGGGAGCGGGAGCGGAGGCGGGGGCAGGGGCGGGGTACAGCTCCGCCAGCTTCTCCAACAACCGGGCGTAAGCCTCACGCTCCGGCGGCACAGGCTCGATCCTCCCCGCCTCCCATCCGGAGACCGTGGCTCGCTGCACCTTCAGCGCGACCGCCACCTGGTCCAGGGTCAGGCCGTGAGCCTGGCGCAGGCGCGTGCGTTCCTCGAGGGCCGGCAGCGGGACCTGGGACGCGATCAGCGCGTCCACCGCATCGAACAGCTCACTCGCCACATCGCCCCTGCGACGGCTCGCCCCTTCCCCACCTGCTCCGGCCGTGGGTCGCTGCGCCACCGCAACAGGCACCCGCTCCTGCTCCGAGGCGTCCTGCGTCTGCGGGCCGCACACATACACCCCCGCCCCCTGTCGACTGACCACCTGCCCAGCCTCCTTCAGCAGCGCGATCGACCGGTAGACGGTCTTGGGATCCACCCCGTAAGCAGCAGCGAGCTCCCGCGTGCTCGGCAGCTTGCTGCCCGGCCGGAACTCGTCCGCGGCAATACGCCGGCGCAAGTCGTCGACGATCCGCCGAATCGGTGGAGGCTCGTGCCCCCCAGAAGGCTGTGACATAGCCACACCCTAGCAACTTCAGACACGAAGTTCCGGCAGCCAGCCCCATCCCGCCCACCACTCACCTGGCACACCAGTAGAAAGGACACAGGCCAACGGACGTCATCGAACGATCCGTCGACGCAGGGCACACACACAACTGCACACCCAGCACCCAACTTCAGACACGAAGCTCGGACGGGGGCTGGCCTCGGTTCCATCCGAGGAGCGCGCACGTCTCAATGACGACGGCGACGGTGACGGACACCAGGCACAGGCTCCGGGAGAAGACCAAACACCTCTCATTCCTCAAGGAATGAGGCACTTCATGCATCAAGTTGACCTTGGTCAGCCAGTTGCAAAAGCGGCCATCAAGGTGTCCGCTCGGACTTCCAGTTCGGGCGTCAGAGCCCCATCCTCGGCCAGCCTGACCCCATCGCCGCCGACCGTGCGGGCAAGCCGAACCTCGACCTCGCAGTGCTCGCCGATCAGAGGATACGAGTACCAGCCGTCTGGCTTTGTTCACGGGTAGCGGTTCTGGCTCAACTTCTGTGACGCGGCCACGCTGAGTGACGGCTGAGCTTCTCCGGGCAGTAGGTGAAGTCGTCCGAAAATGAGCCGTGGTCAAGGAGTTTGGGATGACAGTTCGGGGCCGTGGAAGAGATCGTGCTCCGGTTGAAGGAGCTCTTGTTCCCGTCGATCGCGGACGTTGCGGTGCTGTCGGTGGACGTGAGCATCGCGATAGTGCGGGTCGACGCGGAATGCGCTGCGAACGGTGCCGCTTGCCCGGCGTGTGGGGTCTGGTCGAACCGGGTTCATGGTTCCTACCTGCGGTTTCCCGCTGATTTGCCCAGCGCCGGACGAAGCGTTGTTCTTCAGCTGAGGGTCCGCCGGTTCGCCTGCGGGAACTCGGGGTGCACCCGCCGCACCTTCGTCGAGCAGATCCCCGGCCTGACCCGTCGGCACGGTCAGCGGACCGAGCGGCTGCGCGCGACGCTGGCCGCGGTCGGTCTCGCCCTGGCGGGCCGTGCCGGCGCCCGCCTGAGCTCCGCGCTCGGGGTCTGCGTCAGCCGGAGCACCGTCCTGCGCCTGGTCGACGCCCTTCCCGAGCCGGAAGTGCCCGCCCCGCGTGTGGTCGGCGTTGACGAGTACGCCACCCGCAAGGGCCGCCACTACGGCACCGTTCTCGTCGACGTCGAAACCCGCCGCCCTGTCGACCTGCTGCCCGACCGGGAGGCATCGAGCCTGGCGGCCTGGCTCGCCCAGCGACCTGGCGTCGAGGTCGTCTGCCGGGACCGCGCGCCGTTCTTCGCCGAAGGCGCCACCGCCGGTGCACCGCAGGCCGTCCAGGTCGCAGACCGGTGGCACCTCTGGCACAACGTCAGCGAGGCCACCGAGCGGAGCGTCGCCCAGCACCGTCGCTGCCTCCGCGCTCTGGTCCCCACGGTCCCCGAACCCGGACCCGAACCCAAGGCTGTTCCGGCCGCGGACTCGTCCGGTTCTCCCTGGCCGCGCGGGCACGGATTCGCCGACCGGACCCGAGCCCGGCATGCCGCCGTCCACGCACTGCTGACGGCGGGACACAGCCGGCGCTCGGTCCAGCGGCAGCTCGGGATGACCTACCGCACCGTCAAGCAGTTCGCCGACGCCGCGACGCCGGAGGAACTGTTCACCGGTCAGTGGCAGAACCGGCCCTCCGTCCTCCACGACTACAAGCCCTATCTGGACGACCGCTGGAGCGGGGGCTGCACCAACGCCTGGAAGCTGTGGGAGGAGATCGTGCCACTCGGCTACAAGGGCAGCTACCAGCGCGTTCGCGCCTACCTGCACGACAAGCGCACCTCACCGCAGCCGGTGACCGCCCGGCCGCCCTCGCCCCGGACCGTCGCCAAATGGATCTCCGCCGTCCGGACACCCTCACCGAGACCGAGCAACTCCAGCTCAAGGCCGTTCGGACGCACTGCTCCGAACTCGACGCCCTCACCGGGCACGTCCGCTCCTTCGCGACCATGCTCACCGAACGCCAGGGCGAGCGCCTGCCCGACTGGCTCGACGCCGTCCGGCAGGACGACCTGCCTAGCCTCCACACCCTCGCCGCGGGCATCGACCGCGACCGCGACGCCGTCATCGCCGGCTTGACCTTGCCCTGGAACTCGGGCGTCGTCGAAGGGCATGTCAACCGGATCAAGATGCTCAAGCGTCAGATGTTCGGCCGGGCCGGCTTCCAGCTGCTGAGGAAGCGAGTCCTGCTCGCAGGATGAGCTCTGGTGCCGTGCGATAGATTGCGGGCGACACGAGAGAAGAGCTCGCATGGACTCCCGCATCCCGCGGTTGCGACGCAAGCTGGCACGCATCCCCTACGCGCCCAACCGAAGCCACTCCTTTGGGGAGGAGCGGCACGAATTTCGTCTCGCCCCCCGCCTCACCAAACGTCAGGCAGAAGCCTTTCAGGCCGAGCATGACGTGGAACTCCCGCAGCCCTATTGAGACTTCCTCACCAACATGGGCGGCAGTGGTGCATCTCCGTACTACGGACTGATCCCGTTGGAGGACTGCACGCTCTTCACGATGAACTCCAGAGACGCCAGCACGGGCTCAAGAGGATTCAGCCGGGCCTATCGCCCCACCCGCCGAGGTGACCTGTTCCTGCACGTCATCGAACGCGGCTGCAGCGATCTCGTCCTCATAGGCATAACCGGCCCTCTCACCGGGCGCATGCTCACCGGCAACGCAGACGGCTTCTGGGGCCCGAACGTCTCCTCAGCCCCGGACTTTCTCGCCTGGTATGAACGATGGCTCAACCACATGGCTGCCGGACAGGACAACCGAGCTCTGGCGCTCACCTCACCCCAGCTCCGAGCACACCCGATTCGGCAGCGGCTCGCTCACTAGCCGTGACCACTCCACAGAACCTGAGCCAGAACCCGAGTCTTGACAGCACTGCGGTTCTTGCCAGGGCAGCATCTGGTCGATTGCGAACTCGTACGGATCGAGCGCGCGGTAGCACGCGGCGGGAGTTTCTTCCGAGGCTCCGGCCAGGCGGAGTTCACCGCCTTCCGCACCATCCGGTACGTCACTCCGTACTTGAGCTCCAGGGCTCGCATCGACGTACCGGCACGGTGGTCACGCCGGATCGCCGCGTACAACTCGACCTTCGACATCTGCGGCATGACCAGCACCTTTCACCAGGAGCATCCCGACGCGGTCGCATGCCCCGGGCCGGCCGCAGCCGGCGCCGCGAGCGCCGCCGGCACCGCCACCGCACCGCGACCGACGCACGGACGAGTGCGGCCCTGCACGCCGCGGTTCACGAAGGCGCGCGGCTCCCCGCGCCACCTTCGTGAAGCAGTGGTGAAGACCCTGTGGAAACGGAGGCGGTGAGGCCGCTTATGATGCGCCCACAGATCACGCGGGGCCAGGGGAGGGTGCGGCATGTTCGGCAGGCTGTTCGGCGGTGGCGGCGGGGAACGGACCCCGGCGGATCCGCACGCCTTCCCCCCGCCCCAGCGGGAGCGGAACGGCACGTACCGGCTGCACGCGCTCGGTGACCGGCGGGTGCTGCGGATGATCGAGGCCGCAGGGTCGAGGAACTGGCCCGCTCTCAAGGAGGCGATGGCCCCCTTCGACCTCGGGCACGACAACCACCTCCTCGGCGAACTGAGCGACCTGCCCCGTCTCGAGGAGTGGATCGGACGGCCGGCCGCCGAGGACAAGGAGCACCGGGCGACGGCGCTGCTGATATCCGGGGCGCGCCACATCGTCTGGGGCTGGGAGGCACGCACCTCCGCCCGTGCCGTGGACGTCACCCGGGAGCAGTGGCGGGTGTTCCACGAGAGGCTGGAGATCGCCGAGGAGCAGCTGCTGGAAGCCGCAGAGCTGGAGCCGGGGTGGATCGCGCCGTGGCGGCAACTGCTCACCTCGGGGCGAGGGATGTCGCTCGGTCCCGCGGTCACCGAGGCGCGCTTCGAGGCGGCTCTGCGCCGCGACGACCTGGACCTCGCGACCCACCTCGCCTGGCTCTCGCAGTTGCAGCCCCGCTGGGGAGGCGGTCCCGGCGAAGCTCTCGCCTTCGCGCGCCAGGCGTTCTCCCGCGCGCCGGAAGGGCATCCCCTCGGCTGCGTGATCGCGATGGCCTACATCGAGGAATGGGTCGAATCCGACGATCCCGAGGTCGTGGAGACCCCCGAGATCCGGGCCGAACTGAGGAACGCGGCGGACCGCAGCATCCTCCATCCCTCGTACGTGCGGCAGCCGGGCTGGCAGTACGAGTTCAACCTGTTCGGCATGGCCCTGGTACTGGCCGGCGAGACCCACACCGTCCGGCGGGTCTTCCAGGCCCTCGACGGCGCGTACACCGAGCAGCCTTGGTCCTACTTCTCCGATCCCGAGAAGCAGTTCGCCCGCGCGCACCGCCGCGCCTGACGCTGCCGGGCCCGGCGCCGGATGCTTCCGGCACCGCGCCCGCGCCGCCCGCGCGCCTCCCCGGAGTCGTGCCGGCCGGCCTGTCGGGCCGGACCGCCGACGCTCCGCCCTCCCCTTGGCCACCCTCTGACACCCCCGGATGCCCCGATGACGCCTCCTGACATCGCCGCGACCCCGGACGGCGCCGCCGAACGCACCTTCCAGGTCGATCTGCGCGGACTCGTCGACCTCCTCTCCCACCACCTCTACTCCAGCCCGCGCGTCTACCTCCGCGAGCTGCTGCAGAACGCGGTCGACGCGCTGACCGCCCGGTACACCCTCGCCGGAACCGGAACCGGAACCCTCGTGACCACCGGAACCGCCACCGCCGGCGCCACCGGCGCCACCGGCGCCCCCGGTACCTGGCCCGCCGCCGGCGAACCCGTCCCCGGCATCCGCGTGTACGCCGACGGCTCCGTCGTGCGCGTGGAGGACGACGGCGTCGGCCTCACCGTCGACGACGTGCACACCTTCCTCGCCACCATCGGCCGCAGCAGCAAGCGCGCCGACGAGATCGCCGAGCAACGCGGCGACTTCATCGGCCAGTTCGGCATCGGACTGCTGTCCTGCTTCCTCGTCGCCGACGAGATCCACGTCCTCAGCCGATCCGCCCGCACCCCCGACGCGCCCGCCGTCGAATGGCGCGGACGCGGCGACGGAAGCTACACGGTCCGCACACTGGCCGCCTCCGCGCGCCCCCGGCCCGGTACCACCGTGACCCTCACCCCGCGCGCCGACGCGGGCGAGTGGACCTCCGCGACGCGCGTCCACGGCCTGGCCCGCCACTTCGGCTCCCTCCTGCGCCACCCCGTGACCTTCGACGACGGCGGCCGGGGGCCCGTCGTCCCGGTCAATCCCGAACCGGCGCCATGGACCCGCGACCACCCCACGCCCGGGGCACGTTCCCGCGCCCTGGCCGCCTACGGCGAGGAGGTCCTCGGCTTCACGCCGCTCGACACCATCGAGCTGGACCTGCCGGCCGTCGGCCTCCGCGGCATCGCCTGCGTCCTGCCCGACGCGGTGCCCGCCGGACGGGGCAACGGCCACCGGGTGCACGTCAAGGGCATGCTGCTGTCAGAGCAGGCCGCGGAGATCCTGCCCGACTGGGCCTTCTTCGTCCGCTGCGTCGTCGACGTCGAGAGCCTGCGCCCGACCGCCTCCCGCGAGGCGCTGTATGAGGACGACACCCTGGCGGCCGTCCGGGACGCGCTGGCCGATCGGCTGCGCGCCTGGATCGCGCGCGCCGCGGCGAGTGACCCCGAACTCCTCGGCCGCTTCCTCCAGGCCCACCACCTGGCCGTCAAGTCCCTCGCGGTGCACGACGACGAGATCCTTCGGATGCTGCTGCCGTGGCTGCCGTTCGAGACCACCGCCGGGCACACCACCCTCGACGAGTTCGCCCGCACCCACCGCACCGTGCTGGTGACGTCGAGCGTGGAGGAGTTCCGGCAGGTCGCCGCGATCGCCTCGGCCGCCGGGCTGGGCGTCGTCAACGGCGGATACACCTACGACCGCGCGCTGGTACACCGGCTGCCCGAGGTGACCCCCGGCGTCTCCGTCGCCGATCTGGACCCGGCGACCCTCACCGCGCACCTCGACCCCGTCGACCGGGAGACGGAACTCGCCGCCGCGGCCTACCTGGCCCTCGCGCGGGAGGCCCTCGCCGTCTTCGACTGCGACGTCGCCCTGCGGGCCTTCCAGCCGGCGTCCGCTCCCGCCCTCCTCGTGGACAGCCGGGAGGCACGCCACGAGCGCACCCGCTCCCGGCTCGCCCGGGAACAGGAGGGCGGGCTGTGGGGCGACATCCTCGGCGCGCTGCGCCAGGAGGCCCCCCGGGCGCAGCTGATCCTCAACCAGTACAACCCGCTGGTCCGCACCGCCGTCACCATCGGTGAACCCGAGCTGGCCCGGACCAGCGCCGAAGCCCTCTACGGGCAGGCCGCGCTGCTGTCCCGCCGCCCCCTGCGGCCCGCCGAGTCCAGCCTGATCAACCGCTCCTTCCTCGACCTCCTCGCCCACGCCCTCCGCAAGAGCTGACCTCCGCAAGGACTGACGATGCCGACCGCAACCCACCCCCAGAGCACGGACGAGCTGTACGCGGCGCTCCGGGACAACGACGCGCGTCCCTACGGCCGCCCCCGCACCGTCACCGCCGAGGAACTGGTCGACGCGGCGGAGCAGTTCGACGACACGACCGCTCTCGTGCGGGCCCTCTTCGATCTCCAGGAGGCGTACACCTACGGCTCCGAGCCCCGGAAGTCGCCCGTCGTCTTCGCCCGCCTGCTGAACCTCTTCGACGAGCAGCCCGACGTCTTCGACGAGCGCATGCGCCACCTGCTCTTCTGGCGCTTCAAGTGGGTGGCCGGCGCCCTGCGCGCCCTGCCCGAGGTGCCGCTGTCCGGCCTGCGCCAGTGGCAGCGGGAGATGCGCGACCGCTACGAGAAGGCCGGCCTCGGCCTCCAGCCCTGCTACGGGCAGGCGTACCAGCTGGCCGTCCACCTCGGCGAGGACACCACCCGGGCCTACGAGCTGTGGGCGGGCCGCGCCCGCACCCGGCTCAGTGACTGCGAGGCCTGCGAGATCTGCGAGCGCGCCCTGTTCCACCTTGCGGCGGGCGACGACGGACGGGCGCTGACGGCCTGGGACCCCGTCCTGGACGGGAAGCAGTCCTGCCAGGAGGAGCCGGCCCGCTCCGTCTCGTACGCGCTGCTCCCGCTGCTGCGCACCGGGCACGCCGACCGGGCCCGCGAACTCCACCTGGCCGGCTACCGGGCCTGCCGCCGCAACCCCGCGATGGCCCCGGAGGTCGGCCGGCACTTGGAGTTCTGCGCGCTGACCGGCAACGAGGCCCGCGGCCTGGAGCTGCTCGCCGAGAACCGGGCCCTCTTCGACGAGGTCGAATCGCCGCGCGACCTGCTCGACTTCCTGACCGGGGTGCAGGTGCTGCTGCGGCGGGTCGAGCACCTCGGCCACGGCCAACTGCCCGCCGCCGGCTGGGCGGGCCGCACCTGGACGGTCGCCGCGCTGTGCGCCGAGGCCGCCACCCGCGCCGACGACCTCGCCGCCCGCTTCGACGCCCGCAACGGCACCACCGCCCACACCGACCGCCGCCGGGCCCGCCTTGACCGGACCCCCTTGCTCGACTCCCTGGAACTGGCCCTGCGCACCCGGGCCCTGGACGACCTGGCCGCGCCCGGCGCGCCC
Organism: Streptomyces sp. T39; assembly: GCF_008042045.1. GTDB lineage: Bacteria > Actinomycetota > Actinomycetes > Streptomycetales > Streptomycetaceae > Streptomyces. The sequence goes on along the minus strand of NZ_RDBP01000029.1, from coordinate 40,839 downwards.
GCGCCCACCGCCGCGGCCGGGCCGTCGAGGGGGGCCGCCCCCCTCCCCGCGTCGGTGCCCGAACTGATCCGCCGGGCACGGGCGCTGGACCTGGAGGGACATCCCGACGCCGCCGCCTGTTGGGCGCGTCTGCGCACACTCGTCGCGGCCCCCGGATACACCCACCCCGACGACCCCGAGCTGGGGCCCTTCGTCCGGCTCTGCGCGGAGCTGCTCGACGACGAGGCGGGCCTGGCGAGGGACCGGGACGAGCCGGAGACCGCCTTCGGGCTCTACGAGGAGGCCGCAGGGCTCTACGAGGACGCCGGCGAGCCGGGTGACGCGGCCGTCGCCCGCGCGTGTGCCCTGCTGTCCGCCACCGAGCTCCCGCCCGCGCCCCCGGAGGGCACGGAGCCGGGCCCCGGACCGGACGCGCGGGGCGACGCGAGCCGGCCGGAGCAGGACGAGGCCGAGAGCAGGGCGGCCGCGCTGACCGCCGCGCACGCCGCCGTGGTCCGGCTGCACGAGGAGACCTCCCCCCTCACCCCGCAGCAGGAGGCCCGGCTCCTGCGGGTACGGGCCTCCGTGCTGGGCATGCGGCTCCAGGTCTCGGGGCGGAAGGAGCACGTCGCCCCGGCCGCCGCCGAGGCGGAGCTGCTGCACGAGTTCGCCGTGCGGCACGGCCTCCTCGGGCAGGCCGCCGGCGCCCTCATCCTGCGCGCGGGCACCCATGCCCTCTCCGGCGACCTGCCCACCGCCGCCGCCGGGCTCGACGCTCTCCAGCAGCGGCTGACCGAACACGGCCCCGCCTGGTACCTGCCGCGCACCCTCGCCCTGCGCGGCCGCGTGCGGCGCGGACTGCAGGATCCGCACGCCGCGTACGCGGACCAGTCCGAGGCCCTGCGGCTGGCGGCCGACTGGCCGGACAGCTTCGCCGCGACCGCCCGGCTCCACGCGGACGCTGCCGACACCTGCCTACACCTGGGCCGCCCCGGCGACGCCCTGCGGCACCTGACCCGGTCGGCCGAGATCGACCTGCGCGCCGGGTCCCGGATGGACGCGTTCTGCGCCTACGGCAACGCCGCGCAGCTGAGCCTCGACCTCGGCCGGATCGAGGACGCCATCGCACTGCTCGACTCCCTCCTCACCGAACCCGACGCCGTGGCGGGGCAGCTGGACGACCGGCTGCTCGCCCAGCTGCGGCTGACGCGCGCCCGGGCCCTGCACGCGGGCAGCGACCTCAAGGCCGCGACGGCGGAGTTCCTCGCGCTGTCGGCCGAGTCGTCCGGCTGGGACGACGACCCGGGCAGCCACGCCATGATCGCCGCGGAGACGGCCGTACTCCTCGCCGAGGCCGGGGAGTTCGACCGCGCCCGGCAGGCGGTGGAGCAGGCGGTCGCCGCCCACGGCCGGGCCCCACGCTACGAGCAGCTCAGCAACGCGCTGCGGGAGATCGCCCGTCTGCGCGCCCAGCAGCAGGGACCCGAGGGCCTGCCCGGCGCCCGCGAACACCTCGCGGTGGCGGCCCGGATCGCGGACGAGGCACGGGAGGCCGGGTACACGGCGCGCGGCCGTTCCCTGGACACCGCCCTGGCCTACGAGCACGGCCGGGTCAACGCGCACGCGGGGCAGTACGAGGAGGCCCTGGTGGCCCTCGACCGGGGGATGGGCCTCATCGGCGACCCGGGGGAGGACACGGACCTCGCCGGGGAGTGGACCGAATGCGTCCGCCTCGCGGGAGCCGTGGAGGGCATCTACCTGGAGCGCACCGCCGCCGCGCTGTCCCGCCTCGACACCGCGGCCCGGCGGCTGACCGAGCTGGGTCACACCGAGGAGAGCGAGGAACTGGCGTCCCTCGCACAGCGGCTGCGCGACCAGGGGTAGCGCGACGCCGCGGCCCCGGGGGCACCGCCTCGGGGGCCGCGCCACAGCCGCAAGGGGCGCGGCCCGGACGCTCCGGCCCCGCCGCGGCGCCCCTCCGGGCGACTTCCGGCACACGGCCCGGTGACGGACGAGTCCGGGGCGGCGAAGGTGCGACCGGGGTGCCGACGACCGCCCCTTCCGGAGCGACCGGATGCTCAGGAAAGGCTCAACGAATCCCCGTCCCCGTCCGCGGGCACGGCACGGCACGGCACGGCACGTCATGGTCGTGCTCCGCGAGGCAGGCGCCGGGCCGACCGCCGCTGAACAGGGGGATCATGATGTTCGGAGCGATGGACATGGCGACCAAGGTCGCCGCCGTGCTGACGCTGGCCACCGTCCTGGCCCTTTCCGTCGCCGCGATGCGCCGGCTCCGCGGGCGGCGTCGCTGACCCGAAACCATCCGCGTCCCCCAGACCGCCCCGGCAGCCCGGACGACTCGGGGTGTCACACTCCGCACCGGCACCCCGCGCACACCGCGCCGGGTGCCCGGCCGGGGCGGACGAGCCGGTTTTCCGGCGGTGCGAGGTCCGCTGTCCGGTGTCGTCGCGCAGGCTGTCCGCGAGCATGAGGTGCCTTCGCCTGCCCGGGCTCGAGGCACCGCGCTCAGAGTCCGCCGGCCCACCCGAAGGTGATGTTGTAAGCGCGCTGCAGCGCGTGCCGGCCGTGATCGCCGTCCCCGTAGGCCCATGCGAGGCCGATGGCGAACCAGAGCAGGACGATTCCTCCGGCGATGCCGAGGGCGACCCGTTCGCCGTTCCAGGCGAGCACGACCGCCACGAGAGTCACGATGAGCGCCCCGAGGTGGGCTCCCCGCAGATCGAGCGGCGCGGCCCTCCGTGCCGCTCGGGTTCTGGCCCGCTCGGCGGCGAAGCGCTCCTCGCGAACAGACTGCGGCTCGTTCTCGTCGAAGTTCAGCATCCCCGTCCCTGTCGCTCCATGGGCCAGACCCGCGGCGTACGGAGCCGGCTCACGATACCGATCGGCTGCAGTCCACGTCGTCGAACGACGGGGACGCTGTCAGGCGCTCGACGAACGCCCGGAAGTCCGCGGCCAGCGGGAGCTCCGAGTCGAATTCCACGTCGAACCGGTCAGAAGCGGTTCCAGAGACCGCACTGCGGTCCGCAGGTCCTGATCCGTGACGTCAAGAGGCTCCGGCAGGCTCAGCCCGTACCAGCGCAGCCGCCAAAGGTCGAAGCCCGCGCAGCGGTCCACTCGGAGAACCGCCGGTGGACCGTCTGCCATGAGGCTCCGAAGACCGGCGGCAGCTGCCGCCAGGTGCCCCCTGAGGTGGCGACAAAGATGATCGCGGCGAGCACCGCGCGATCATCGGCTCGCCGACGGCCACCACCTTGCGGCCTCGTGGGGATCGACGGTCTCACAGCCCGGAACAACTCCCACAGTCCCTCCGGCACCAGCCCCTCAACGAAGGCCATCGAGCGCAGCCCCCTCCGCCAGTTCCGGACTCACCGAATCTGCAGCGTCCTTCCAGGGCGCCCCGAGTCGCGCCAGGTAGTGCCACACCTGCGTGGGATGCTCCTGGAGCCAACCCTGAGGCGAGAACGGCTGAGCCATGTCCTCGACGCACAGCCGTCTTTCGAACGTGCGTATCCGAACCTGCTGACGTCACTCTTTCCGCACTCCGGGGTCGTCCCGGCACACTTTTGAGTGGACGTTGACCACCAGTTATCACACTGTGCCGAAAGAGTAGTGCCGCGGCAAAACAGCAGAGCCGGCCAGCCGTATCGGCTGGCCGGCTCTGCTCGGAGTCCGCCTCGCTGGCTTGGCAAGGGATGCATGACATGCTGGACATATGGGTGTCGACGTCCTGGCGGACGACGCTCCTGGCTCGTCTCCAAGCTGGCCGCGGACGCATCGGGCATGGCACGGGCACCGCTCGGGCTACGCGCGGCGCGGTCCGGCCGACGGTGAACCGGGTTGCGAAGGGCCCGGGTCACCGTCGCCGATCTTGGCCGGCGCCCCCTCGCGGAGCGACCTCCCGTAGGTGACGAGCCGGCCCTGATGCTGCCGGAGTCGCAGCTCCTCACCTTCCGGTGCCGCCGCTACCCGGCGACGGCCGGCCCTCCGGCACCTGGCGGCCTCGGTGTCAAATGCCCCGAACCTGGCAGCCGCAGCGGTGCCCCTGAACCCGCCTTGCGCCCTCCCCCTCGTGGGCACAGGCATCCAGAACCCCTTGCCCGAGCCGTCCGGTAGGCGTTCGCCCGTGTACGGCCAAGGCAGCCAGCTCACATCACGCGGTGTCGGGCGCCGGCGGGGCCTGGACTGCCTTGGTGAGGGCTGCGGGTGCATCGGGATGCGCGAGATAGACGGCTGCCGCGAGGCTCTGGAGGCAAAGGCGCAGGGCATCTATCTGTCCGCACAGGTACTCGTCGCCCTCGCCGCGATAGGTTCGTGCGAGCAGCCGGTCAAAGTCCGACAACAGGTGGGAGATGCCTCCGGCGAACTGCCGTTCACCTCCGCAACCGGACTGGTCAGTCTCTGCTAGTCGCTCGCGCAGGAAGACGATCAGCCTCCGATCGCGTGCCGGGCTGCATTCTGCCGGGTGGACGGCGATGACGGTCATGACGACTCCCCTCGCCAGGCCCAGGCCTGGCAGGTGTGAAGGAACGGTGTGCCGCATCGTGGGCCGCCGATGCTCTCGGGGCCCACTGGCCAGATGTGCTGTGGGAGCAGACGCTCCCAACCTCCGTTGCACGGCGGCTATGCTGCCTGCGGGGCGTGTCGACTACGCCCCACAGACGCCAGCGGTTTGGTTGGACTCCGGATACCCCAGTGGTGCAAGGCGGCCGCTAATTACCCACTGACAGACGAAACCCCGGTGCAGGCACACCGGGGCACGCGACTGAGCTGCGCTCCATTGAGAGCAGCAGCTCGTCGGCCGGGTTACCGCGTCTGCCGAGGACCCATCTTTGCCAGTCCTCGCAGATGCGCAACAAGGAGGAAACGCAGTTTCCCCCTTGTCGGAGACGGAGGCATCGCGGTGCAGGCCAGCACCGCGCATGCCGGTCTCGGGATGAGCCGTCTGCGCTTGTGGTAGTAACACCGAGAAACGGGAGATTCCTGTGCCCGCCCCTGACGTCGTCCGTGCAGCCCTTGCCGAGCTGGGCGTCTGTACGCCGCTCCACATTCAGCAGCTCGTCGACCAGGTGATCGACGAGTTCGCGCCCACAGGCCGTGAGGACCTGGTGCTGCGATTCGCCGTCCCCGTCCCCGTGCTCGCCATGCCGGGGTTCTGCGGAATGGACGAAAGCTACGCGGCAGGCGCCGGGCGGGCGTTGCCCGCGCTGCTCGGCGAGTCCGTCGACCCGGCCCGGGCCGCGTCGAACCTGAGGACCCTCCTGGCGCGGCTCGTCGCGGAGATGGCGGCCGACCCCGGTCCCGATCTCGTGTCCTGGACGGTCAACCACCACGCTGGCGGGCCCGAGGCGGACGTCGTGGACCGGCTGTACAGCCTCGTGCTGGAGGTCGCCGAACTGGCCGCGGGCAGGATCTCCAGCACCCTCGCGGACTGCCTCCCAGGGCCCGGCCGCACACCGGGGGACTCGCCCACGGACCTCATGGCCTTCTCCGGCCCGCCGCGTACCGCGGCCGCGCTCGCCGACCTGATCGGCGACACCGCCGTCGCGCGGCTGCTGGAGCGCCTGCCCCGGCTGTGGCTGCGGGTGCCCCGGGCCGAGCTGGCCCTCGACCCGTCCGGCCTGCCGACCGAGCTGCCGGTGCAGTTCCCGCCGGTGCGGATCGAGTACACCGGCGAGATCGTGGACCGGCTCCCGGCGCCTGTCTTCACCATCGCCCCGCCCGTGGCCGCCTGAAGAAGCAGAACGACGAGTGGGTGACCGCCCGTCGGCAGTCACCCCTCCCTCGCGCCTGAGGCCCCACAGGGAGGCTTGTGCGGCTAGCCGGCGTCGCGCCGGTGCACCACCATCTCCACGCGCGTCGGGTGCGCCATCGCCGCCATGGCCTCCGTCGGAGCCTTGCTGCCGGGCCGGGGCGTGAACCTCCACTGCGGCAGGAGTGTCGCCAGGGTCAACAGGGCCTCCATCCATGCGTACTTGTCGCCGATGCAGCGCCGGTTGCCCGCGCCGAAGGGGATGACGTGCGTGCGCGGCCGTGGGTTGTCCCGGTCCGGGATCCAGCGCGAGGGGTCGAAGCGGTCGGGGTCCGGATACAGGCCGGGGTGCCGGTGCAGCGCGTACAGGCTGATGAGCACCTCCGTCCCGGTCGGGATCTCGTACCCTCCGACGGTCACCGGTTCGGTGGCGCGGCGCATCAGGCTGACCACTCCGTGCAGGCGGATCGTTTCGTCCAGCACCCGGGTGAGCACGGGCAGGTTCATCACGTCGCCGAAGACGGCCGGCCGGTCCCCGACCACGGTCTTCAGCTCGTGCAGCACTTCCTGCTCGACCTCGGGGTTCTGCGCCAGGTGGTAAAGCGCCCAGGACATCGTGCCGGCGATCGTCTCGCTGCCGGCGAAGAGCATGGTGGTCAGCTCATCGCGGATCTCTTCGTCGGTGAAGCCGACGCCGTCCTCGTCTCGCGTGGCCAGCAGCAGGGACAGCAGGTCCGTGCGGCCTGCCGGATCGGACGCGCGTGTCGTGGCGATCACGTCGTCGATCACGGACCGCATCCGGGTGGCCGAGCGGTCGAAGTCGCGCCAGACCAGCGGCCACGAGTCCATGAACTGCGGGGCCAGGGCCCGCCTCAGCATGTTCTTCAGGATGACCGGCAGGTCCTCGCGGACCGCCTTCACTGCTGCGGCGCCGATGTCGGCGCTGAACAGGGTGGCCGCGAGCGTCTCGATCGCGTAGTGCCCCATCACCTCGGTGACGTCGAGCTCCTCGCCGTGGCGCCAGGAGTCGGACAGAGCCTGCGCCCGGGCGCTCATCACCTCGGCATATTGCGCCAAGCGCTCCTTGTAGAACAGGGGCTGGACGAGACGCCGGTTGCGGAGGTGCTTCGGTCCGCTGCTGTTCGCCAGCCCTTCCCCGACCAGCTTGGCAACCTTGTCGAACAGGCGCCCCTTCACGAAGGACCGGGCCCGCTCGACGGTGACCTCGTGCACGGCCTCGGGATCCGTGACGTAGACGATTGGCATGCTGCCCGCCCGCATCAGCAGTACGGGGCCCTCGGCGTGCATGGCTCTCAGCTCGCGCAGCGGATCGCGTACCAGGCGCGGGACGTGCCCGAGCACGGGCCAGGCACCGGCGGCTGGAGGTATGTCTGCCAGAGACACGAGGGATCCCTTCACGGAGCGACGCGCACCGGTGGCCCCGGCGCTCGGGAGTGCTGTCCTTACCGATCAACTAATCGGCATCGTAGACGCCGGATGAGTGCTGCCTGAAGAGGCAACCTCGCGCGGATTCCCGAGGCGTCCTGGCCGGATGGCGAGGCGGTCCGCGGCGGGTTGGACCACTAGGGTGACCGGGGTGAATGGGGACCTGGGGGAGCTGGAAGCGACCGTGATGAGCCTGGTCTGGCGTGCCGAGACGCCGATGACCGTGCGCGAGACGATGGAGGAACTCCGCAGGCTGGACCGCCCCCTCGCCTACACCACGGTCGCCACCGTCATGGACAACCTCCACAGCAAGGGACATCTGAGCCGCCATCCGGCCGGCCGCGCCTTCCGCTACGCCGCCACCCGCTCCCAGGCGCAGCACACCGCAGCTCTCATGCTGCTCGCCCTGCACCGCGGGGGAGACCAGGACGCGGCCCTGGCCGCCTTCTGTACCGCCCTGTCCCAGGACCAGCAGATGGCGCTGCACCGGGCCCTGGCCGGGAAGGGCGAAGACGCCCGGTGAACCCCCGCAGCACTGCGGGGGCGCGGCCCGCCTGAGCACGCCTCCGGTCGGCTATGCAGGGTGAGTCTGCGGCTCAAAGTCTGCTCCGAGTAACGGGATTCACGCTCCGGCAGGCCCGACGAACACGCATCCGGCCCAGGGATATGCTTCTGCCGAATCTGATCTTATGCAGCTTCGTAGATCAGGACCGGCCCGTCGAAACGGCCGACCCCCACGCTGAAACGCGCGCACCCGGATCCCCCTTCCCGGGCCGCTCCTTCGACTCGGAGGCCCCCGTGACTCCTGAAACTCCCTCAGCGGCTGGCTCGTCCGTGCCGCCGCCCGGCTGCCCCGCCCACGCCGGCGGCGGGGGCGGTGGCGTCGGCGAGATGCTGATCCGCCTTCCGGACGTGACGGACCCCGCCACCACCTACGAGCGGCTGCGCTCCCAGTACGGGCCTGTCGCCCCCGTCGAGCTCTACCACGGCATACGTGCCTGGCTGGTGCTCGGCTACCGGGAGAACCTGGAGGTCATGCGCACCCCGAACCTGTTCTCCCGCGACTCCCGCAGGTGGACGCCGTTCCTGAACCAAGAGGTGCCCGCCGACTCGCCCCTGATGCCGATGGTCGGCTGGCAGCCGCTGTGCGTGTTCGCGGACGGCGCCGACCACGCCCGGTTGCGTTCCGCCGTCGTCGACGGCCTGGCGGCCTTCAACCGCCACGGCATGCGCCGGCTCGTCACGCAGGCCACCCAGCAGCTCGTCGACGGATTCGCCAACGGCACGGCCGACCTCGTGCGCGACTACGCCGAGCCGCTGCCCATGCTGGTCGTCAGCCGCCTGCTCGGCATCGAGCCGGAGGACGGCCCGGCCTTGGTCGAGCCCACCCTCGACCTGATGCGCGGCAGCGAGACCGCGGCCGCCAGCAACGCGGTCGTGACCCGGGTGCTGGAGGACCTCGTCCAGCGCAAGAAGGTGACCCCTGGCAAGGACCTCGCCTCCTACCTCATCGGCCATGCCTCCGCCCTGAACGACCAGGAGATCGTCGAGCACCTGCGCCTGGTGCTCGTCGCGGCCCACCAGGGCACCGTCAACCTGATCGCCCACACCCTGCGTATGGTCCTCACCGACCGCCGCTTCCGTGGCAGCCTCGCCGGCGGCCAGATGACGCTCCCGGACGCGCTGGAGCAGGTGATGTGGGACAGCCCGTCCATCAGCATCGTGCCCGGCCGCTGGGCCACGGGCGACACCAAGCTGGGGCAGGTCGACATCCGCAAGGGAGACCTCCTGCTGCTCGGTATCGCCGCCGCCAACGTCGACCCCGAGATCCGCCCCGACCTCGACACCCCGGTGCACGGCAACCGCTCCCACCTCGCTCTCAGCAGCGGCCCCCACGAGTGCCCCGGCGGCGACATCGGGCGCGCCATCGCCGACACCGGCATCGACTCGCTGATGACCCTGCTGCCGGACATGGCCCTCACCGTTCCCGGCCCCGCTCTCGGCATCACCGCGGACTGGCTCACCCGCCGCCCCGCCACACTGCCCGTCCGCTTCACCCCGCCGCGACGCGCCGTCGTCCCGCGCCCGGCCCCCACCGCCGCGCAGCCACTGCCGCCTATCGCGGAGCCGACCGGCCGACCGGCCGCGCCGGCGGAACCGGCGCCCGAGCGCTCCTCCGGATCCTGGTGGCGCTCGCTCACCGGCAACCGCTGACCCACGCCGCGCGACGGCCTCCGGTGCCCGGCACGACGCCCGGCCCGGAGGCCGGTCCCCGTCCCCAACTGAGCAGTCTGACTGCTTGTCAGGTGATCCTGCCGCCGCGTTATGCTGCCCACCGTCCCCGGATTACGCGCCTTGCGCGGCCGGAGGCACGGCCGCGGCGATTGCGGCCGGCAGGCGACCATGAGCGTCCCCGAACGACGTACGTGAAGGGGTGCCATCACCCCGGAGGCCACGTGACCACCCCGCACCGCTTACCCGCAGACGCCCTCGCCCCGCCTCCCGGCTGCCCGGCACACGGCCAGGCCCCATCCGGTCTCCAGCGGCTGACCGACACAGCCGACCCGGCCCGGCTCTACGAGGAACTCCGCGAGCGGTACGGCGCGGTCGCCCCGGTACTCCTCTACGGCGACCTGCCCGCCTGGATCGTGCTCGGCTACCGGGAGTGCCTGGACGTCCTGCACACCCCGTCCAAGTTCAGCCGCGACTCCCGCCTGTGGACCGAGTTCCGCGAGAACCGCGTCCCCATGGACTCGCCCCTGATGCCGATGATCGGCTGGCAGCCCCTGTGCGTCTTCGCGGACGGGCCGGAGCACGCCCGGCTGCGCTCCGCAGTGGTCGACGGGCTGAACCAGTTCAGCCGCCGCGGCATGCGGCACTACGTGGCCGCCTACACCCGCGAGATCGTCCAGGGATTCGCCCGGACCGGACGGGCCGACCTCGTCAGGGACTTCGCCGAGCCGCTCCCGATGCTGGTGATCAGCCGCGCCCTGGGTATCGCCCCCGACGCGGGACCGGCCCTCGTCGAGCCCACCCTTGACCTCATGCGCGGCAGCGAAACCGCAGCGGCGAGCAACGCCCTGGTCACCGAGGTCCTCCGCGACCTGGTCACCCGCAAGCGGGCGGAGCCGGGTGACAACGACCTCGCCTCGCGCCTGATCCTGCACGAGGCCCAGCTCTCCGACACCGAGGTCGTCGAGCACCTGCGCCTGGTCCTGGTCGCCGCCCACCAGGGCACCGTCAACCTGATCGCCCACACCCTGCGCATGGTGCTGACCGACGCCCGCTTCCGCGGCTCCCTGTCCGGCGGCCGGATGACGCTCCCCGACGCCCTGGACCAGGTCATGTGGGACAACCCCTCCATCAGCGTGATCCCCGGACGGTGGGCCACCGGCGACACCACCCTCGGCAACCAGCAGATCAAGAAGGGCGACTTCCTGCTCATCGGCCTCGCGGCCGCCAACGTCGACCCCGAGCAACGGCCCGACCTCACCGTGCCGATGCACGGCAACCGCTCGCACCTCGCCCTGAGCGCCGGCCCCCACGAGTGCCCGGGCGGGCACATCGGACGGTCGATCGCCGAGACCGGTATCGACGAACTGCTCGCCCTGCTCCCCGACCTGCAACTCTCCATCGGCGCCGACGAGGTCGGCATCGCAGCCGACTGGCTGACCCGCCGCCCGGCCTCCCTCCCGGTTCACTTCACGCCCCCGCGCCCGAGGGGCGCCTCCATGCCCTCGGCAGCGCCCCCACCGGCGGCCCAGCCCCTCCCGGCCGCAGCCGCACAGCCCCCGCRGGCCGAACTGCCGCGCTCGGCCCGCCCGTCCTGGTTCCGCTCTCTCATCGGGCGCTGACCGGCCGCAGGCTCAGCACGGACCGCGTGACTTGCCACGGGGCTCGTGCTGATCAGCAGGGACCGCGAGGGTAGTACCGGTGGCACGGTGGTGGTGGTGACTCCAGGGACTCCGCGAGTATCGTGCCCATCATCAGCGCGAACGCCAGCCAGGCCGGTACCGCGCACACTCGGACCGACAGCGGCAGCGCGTCCCAGCGTCTCCGCCACGGTCCGGGTGGGCGGCGGGGCACTTCGACCCACCCCGGAGCCGGGGAGCGGCGGGTCCGTTCCCTTCCGGTTCGAGCGGTACTCGCGTGCTCGGCCTCCGCCCGCTGCGCCCGCAGCCGCGCTGTCCCGGCCCTATCGCGTGACGCCGTTCGCTCCCGTTCCCGTTCCTCCGGCACACGCCACCGCTGCGTGGCCCCACCACTGGTCCGGCTCACGCTCGCCTCGTCGTGATCCGCGCCGCGCGCGTGCCGACGCACGGCGGCATGCGTGGTCTCCTCGTCTGCCTGCGGCACTTCCTCGCCGCAGGTCTCGCAGGTCCAAGCCGACACGGCACTCCTTCCGCGGTGAACTGCCGCCCCCCGGGTGCGATCGGGGCCTGTGAGGGGGACGGCCACGAGGTCGGGGCCGGGGAGGAGGCAGACCCGGCGGGGTCGAGGCGGGCGATGGACGGCGCCGTGGAGGCGGGCGCGTGGACGGCCGGTTCGCCTGTGGTGACGCAGCCGGTCAGGGCGAGGCTCAGGACGAGAACGGCCGTGGGGGCAAAGCGGCGGGGGGCATGTGGCTCACGGTGCACTGCGTGCGGCATGTGCTGGCTGTCGACGCACCCTGCTCACCGTCGCGAGTGATCGTCCGGGGCGGCCTCGATCGCTGAGGAGAATCCGCCCGGTGCCTGCAGAGCCGGGCTGACGGCGAGCCGCCTCGGCAGTACGGGGGATGCCTGCCGAGGCGACACGGCCAGGCTATGGCGCGCGAGTGCCCGGAGTCGGGTACACCTCCCCCTATCTCGCCCCTTAATCACGAGAAGAGGGGGCGATATCTCGCCAACTCGGCCGACATTACGTCGAGTTAATGTGACAGTTGAGGTTCCCTAGTAACGGGTGCCAGCCGGTCCCGACCATTTCGCGAGCAGAGGAGTCTCGGGTGTTTGGCCTGTCCAGCACGCAGGGCGATCGTTTCGACCTGAGGCTCATCGAGGCGAGCCCATTCGAGGCCCAGGTGCAGGTGCACATCGCGCCAGTGGCCCGGAAGCGCCTCACCCCCCACATCTCCCTTGCGGTGCGGGCCCACCGGCATATCCGGCTGCATCCCGTGCGGAGCATGTACTGCCGGTGCTCCCCGCTGCGGCACGACGGTCGGCGGGCCGACATCCGTGTGCACCGGGTGAATGCCCATCCTGCGATCCGCGTGAGCGTGTGGGATCAGGGCGAGATGGGCTGGTCGGGCGTCCGGCTGGAGACGCTCGGCGCGATAGGCACGGACAGTCCGGTGACCATCGATTTTGCGCCGCGTGACCGGGAGAGGCTGGACCCGTTCCTGGAGCTGAGGTTTGAAGCCGCGGTGGACCGGGTGAGCGTCGGCGAAGCCCGTTGTCTGTACAGGGTCGGCGCTAAGGAGCTGGTCCCCGTCGCGTGCCGGTGAGACGACCGAAAGAGCCGGACCCCTCGTCGAGGTCCGGCCTTTCGTCGTTCACCAGCACCTCCGACCGCCCGGCTTCGTGGACGACCGTCAGGCGGCGTCGCGGGGATGGACGACGAGGTCGACCCGGGTGGGCATGGCCATAGACGCGGTCGCTTCGCGCGGCGCCTTCCGCTGCGGGTTGGGCGCGAGCTTCCAGCGCGGCAGGAGGGTGGTCAGCGCGATAACCCCTTCCATCCACCCGAACTTGTCGCCGATGCAGCGCCGGTTGCCCGCACCGAACGGCACGGCGTGCTCACGTGGCCGGGCCGCGACCCGCTCGGGCAGCCACCGGTCCGGGTCGAAGCGCTCAGGGTCCGGGTACAGCTCGGGATGCCGGTGCAGCGCATAGAGACTGATGAGAACCTCGGTCTCCGCCGGGATCTCGTGGCCGCCGAGCGTGACGGGCTCGGTCGAGCGCCGCATCAGGGTCACCACCCCGTGCAGCCGCAGCGACTCGTCCAGGACCCGGGTCAGGGTGGGCAAGCGCATCACGTCGTCGAAGTCGACCGGGCGGTCCCCGACGACCTCCTTGATCTCGTCCAGAACGGCCCGCTCGATATCGGGTTCCTCGGACAGGTGGTGCAGTGCCCACGCCAGCACGGAAGCGGGGGTCTCCGTGCCGGCGAACAGAAACGTGGTCAGCTCGTCGCGGATCTCGTCGTCCGTGAAGCCCACGCCTTCGTCGTCCTTCACCGCGAGCAGCAGGCTGAGCATGTCGGACCGGTCCTCGGGACCGGAAGCGCGGGTCTTGACGATCACCTCGTCGATCACCGCCCGCATCCGGGCGGATGCCCTGTTGAAGTCGGACCAGATGGGCCAGGAGTCCATGAACTGCGGCGCCAGCGCGCGGCGCAGGACGTTGCGCATGATGACGGGCAGGTCCTCCTGCACGGATCTGACCGCCTGCTCGCTGATGTCGTGGCTGAAGAGCGTGTCGGCCAGGATCTCGATGGCGAGCCGGGACATGGCCTCGGTGGCGTCGACCTCCATGCCGGGCCGCCAGGAGTCCGAGAGAGCCTGCGCCCGGGCGCTCATGAGGTCGGCGTACCCGGCCAGGCGTTCCTTGTAGAACATGGGCTGTATGAGACGCCGGTTGCGGATGTGCTTGGCGCCCTCCGAGTTGGCTATCCCGTCCCCGACGAGCAGCCGGGCGCGGTCGAACAGACGGCCTTTGCGGAAGGACCGGGCGCGCTGGACCATCACCTGGTTCACCAGCTCCGGGCTGGTGACGTAGACCATGGGCATCGTCCCGGCCCGCAGGACGAGGATGTCCCCCTCGGCGTGCAGGGACCTGAGCACGCCGAGCGGGTCGCGCATGAGCCGCGGGAGGTGGCCGAGGACGGGCACAGCGCCCTTGGCCGGCGGAATGGTTTGCAGGGAGGTCACGGGGATCCTTTCGCGGACGACGGTGCCGCCACGTGGCGGCTGCGACGCCGGCGGGGGCACTGGTCCTGGACCCCCTGCGAGCCGCACACCGATGCGGCGGCGGCTGTTTCGGCGACGGTGGGCCTGTGGGCGAAGCCCGACTGTGGCTTCATCATTGCCCTGCGGCTTGAATATGCCAGCGAGAGGAAACGCAATTTCCTCTCGTCCCGGCAGCCCCATAGGGTGCCGGAATGACGCGTGACCAGGGGAATGGGAGGCGACCGTGAGGACCGTCGCACCAGAGGCAGGCCCCGAAACGGCCGGCCGCCGCGTCCGTGCCCGCAGCACAGGCGGCCGGAAGGCCCGCCACGCCACAGTGCCCGCCGTGACGGAGCTCCGTTACGACCCGGCCACGCGCGCCTGCCCTCCCCCGCGGTCCGCGGCCCCCCGCGCCGAAGGCCTCGCCTCGTGACTGCCGAGGGCCGCGCCGCCGGTGGCGGCAAGGACTCGCTCGTCGCCAAGTTCGTCCGCGACGTGCGACGCGCGCAGAAGCTCACCGCCAACGACCTCGCCGCCCGTATCGGCATCACCCCGCGCACCCTGCGCTACTGGCTTGCCCGAGACACCCCCTGGACCGCGACCGAGGTCGGCCGCATGGCCAACGCCCTGGACCTGAACGGGGACAACCGGGCCAACCTCTTCATGCTCACCGGCCACATGCCGCCCCCGCCGCCGGTCGGCGAGCTGCGCCGCACCCCGGAGATGGCCGTCTACCAGGACCTCATCGAGGGGATGCGCCACCCGTCCGTCGTGCACACCACCTGCTGGGACGTCGTCCTGACCAACCAGGCGTTCCGCGACGTGTTCGGCAGCGTGCGCCGGCACACGATGGCCCACCCGACCCGCAACACGCAGCGCTTCATCTTCTTCCACCCCGACGCCCCCCTGCTGCTGGGCGCCAGCGATCCCGTCGCCTACCGGGAGCAGTGGCTCATGCCCGCCCTCGCGGTCTTCAGCGCCACCATGGAGCAGCAGCCCGGCGAGCCGAAGCTCCTGGACATCCTGGCCGAGATCCGCAGACGGCCTGCCATCCACCGCGCCTACCAGACCGTCCCGGCCTGGATCGCCGCCAACGGTGACATCGTCATCAAGCCCATCCCCCGCCGGTTCTTCGACCCGCGCATCGGCCGCCCGGTGAACGCCCTCATCGTCACCCAGCTCCATCTCGGCTTCATGACGCCCGCGCTCCAGCACTCCACGTTCACGTTCCAGGAGATCGACGCCGAACCCGAGCAGCCGCCCCACACCCAGTTGGCGCTGTTCCCGCACCCGCGCCGACGCCACCCAGCCGCTATCGCGCCATCACGGTGACAGCGAACGGGCCCACGCCACTCGCGTGGGCCCCCGACCCGTGACTGCCCGCGGGCTCTACCTGCTGTCGTCGGCGGCCGCCAGCGCCATCGTCATCGGCGCGTCGATCGGAGCCAGGAAGTTCTTCCGGTGGAAGAACAGCCGCCGGTCGGCGTAGATGACCGGGTCCTCGGTGAAGCTCCCGTACATGTCCTCCTCAGGGGCGGACCCGAAGGTGGAGGCCTTGGTCGTCTCCAGCAGGAGGCGGGCCGATCCGTCCCGCGCCGATACGCGGTAGACCTTGGTGCCCCGCGTGCTCTCCGGGCGGGTCATCACGGTCACGCTCTCCCCGTCCGCGGCCACCGGGACCAGCCCGACGCTGCGGTGATCGGTGTCCGGCGTGAACGACCACAGCTTCCCGCCCGTGCGCGCGTCGAGGGCGTGGATCTCGCCCTGGGTGCCGACCGGGTTGTCCGTGGCGAGGTAGAGAATCCCGTTCGCGCTCACCGCGCTGGCGCACCCGCGGTCGTAGTGCTCCCCGCAGCCCAGAACGTAGCGGTCGCTGTTCCTCGTGCGCAGCGTCCACTGCGCCGACACGCTGCCGTCCGTACCGACGGACCGCAGCGAGTTCGGGTTGTCGGGGAAGTCCCGGAGACCGGTGTCGACCGCCACGATCAAAGGCTCGGCCGAGACGATCCACGCCCCCAGCCCGCGCGTGGTGTACCGCCACGTCGCCTCACCGGTCACCGCGTCCCGGACCCCGAACCTCTGCTCCGTCGGCAGCGACGAGTAGCCCGCCCAGCGCTCGAGGCCGAAGCTGTGCGTGACCAGCCCTCTCCGGCGCTGCGGTGTTCCTCGCCGTCCCCGCCGACCGCGGACTCGTCCCAGATCACCTGGCCCGTGGCGCGGTCGAACCCGTGGGAGCCGCCGCCGTCCCGCTCGCTCGAACGCATCCAGCCGACAGCCGCCGTCTTCTCGCTGATCGCCACGGTCAGCCCCAGCCCCCGCGAGGCGGGCCCCGTGAGGGTGGTCTTCCAGACCATCTTCCCTGCGGCCGCGTCGATGACGGCGAACTCCGAGCAGGGGGACTTCAGCCCGGTCCCGGTGCTGTAGGAGACGGCGATCTGCCCGTCGCGGGTGGCCGTCGGCGACGCATCGCACAGATGACCGGGAAGCGGCACGGTCCACTTCACCGCCCCCGAGGCCGGGTCGTATCCCGTGACACCGTCCAACACCCCGGTGACGTACGTCCCCTTCACGTACCACGCCCCGTCAGCACTGACCTCCCGCTGCTTCGGGTCGGCCTCCGGCTTCTCGACCTCCCAGACAGGCCGGGCACGGACCGGGCCCGCCGGCACACTGGGAGAGGGCGAGGCCGTCGCCGGCCGGTTGGACGAACGGTCCTGCTGCCCCTGGTCCCGGACGAGCCATACGAGACCGCCGCCCGCGAGCAGTGCCCCGGCGACGGCGGCGGCCACCACGACCGGCATCCGCCGTCGCCGAGGAGGTCCAGGCGGAACGGGCGGTCGAGCAGGCCCGAGGGGAGGCGACGACGTGGGCGGATTGGACTGCGACATGGAGAACTCCAGAGTGTGCGGGAGCAACTCGCGCATCCTGCCGTCAATCCGGAGGGCTCTCACGCTGGCGGAAAAGGGATTTCCCCTGCCACTCACCCCCTCGAAGTGGTGGCCACATGCCGACCGCGATGGTCGCGCCCAAGTCCGCGAAGAGCGTTTGTCCCGGCGGAGGTGTTCGGTAAGTCACGAGGTGTGAGCGGATTGCAGGCATGCGTGGAGGCGGGTGAGGATCCGCCCGTGGAGTGCGATGCATGTGAGCATGCAATGCGGCGCTCACCCTCGCTTGGTGGACGAGCCGCTAGTGTGCGGCCTCCTGCCCTACGGCTGCCGCATCGCAGAGTGGGTCACCCGAACCCGCACGCTGGCGGCCGTGCCGTCTACCACGTGGCCGCACACCGAAAGGCCCCCCCTGAGCCCGGGAGTCGTCCCTCTCCCCCGGGCTCCCGGTGGCCCTGTGGCTCCTGTGGTCTGGTCCCGGCGACTGTCCGAGGCGTCTGGCACGATGCGCCCCATGCGTGCTGATGACCAAGTCGGCGAAGACGTTCCCCCGGAGCTCGCGACTGTTCTGCGCAGGGGTGACGACAGCCGTCCCGTGCTGATCGCCGCCTGCGTGTGCGCCGAGTGCGGCGGCCGGGTGTTCTCGGTGCTGGTCAACGCGTCCGGAGCAGAGCGTGAATGCGCCGGCTGTGGGGGCCGGGCGTTCCTCGCCGACAGCGAGGAGTACTGGAGCGAGGAGTGCTGGGAGGACGACGAGCCGGGTGCGGCCTGCTGCCCCTGTGGGAGCGAGGAGTTCGAGGCCGCGGTCGCGTTCTCGCTCGGCGCCGACGGAGAGGTCCGCTGGGTGGCGGTCGGCCTGCGGTGCACCCGGGACGGCTTCTGCGGGATCTACGCCGACTGGAAGATCGACTACGGCCCCACAGGTCACCTCCTGACCTCGGTCTAGCGGCGAGGTCCTCAGCGAAGGCCTCCGCGCCGCCCACGAGTTCGACGTAACGGGCCAGTGCGGCCTGCCGCTGACCGCTGCGCGTCAGCTTGTCGAAGGCGATATCCATCGCAGCTCCCCCGTCGTTCCACGGCATCTTGATCTGCGGTTTGGCCGACGGATCGGGACGGGGGTCCGGGACCTGTACCGTCTCCGGCTCCTCCACCACGGCCGGTGCAGGGCCACTCCCCTCCCCCGCTGCCGACTCCCTCATTACGCCGTAATGAACCCCCTCGAGGAGCTGCTGCAGCGCGCGGGCCTCGTAGAGCGGGTCGAGGTCGCGCCGGTGAACGTTGGCGACAAGCGCCGACTCCAGCACCTCGTCGGAGTTGGTGCCGAGGTCCTCGTTGAGGGTGACCTTGATGTCTGCGAGCCCGGCCTCGCGGGCCGCCGCCAAGCGTTGGAGGCGTCGGCTGTATCGCTTCGGCCGGTGCACGCTCGGCGGGCCCACAGAGGTGTCTGACGGCAGAATTGACGGCAACGTCAGTGGACGGCGGCTCTGTACAGCGGGCGGTCCTCGCCGTCGTCGATCAACTGGCCGTTGGCAGGGTCGTCAAGGACGGCGACGGGTCAGCACCATACGTAGCCGGTCCGCTCTGCTTCTTCGCGGGCCGGGTCTCCTGCGCCGCCCACCGGCCCAGTTGGTGACGGCCGCGCTCGCCGGGCAGGTGGCCGTGATTCTTCACATACTGACTCCACCGTCAACCAGCGAACACCTGTGCACCGCTCCCCCACCCGGCAGCCAAGGACGCCGCCCCCTGCACCACGTCACCGACTCTCCGCCCCCGGCAGCGCCGGGGGCGTCTTGCTGCCTGGAGGACCGACGTGCCGACCTGCGAGACGTTGCCTCGTTTCACCAACGACCTGGATCGCCTCACGCCGGAACAGCGCCGCCGCTTCCGCCAGACCGTGACGGCCTTCGTCGAGGACCTGCGTGCCGGAGGACGATTCCGCGCCGGCCTCCCCGAAGCACGCGGGTTCGCGGAATCTGGGGAGTGCCCACGCTTGAACCCGAGTGTCGGAGGTGCCAGGGGCGGGCTTTGCGAGCGGGTTCGCAGGGTTGATGGGTGGCACCGTGGACGTCGGGTGCTGGTCGCACGCTATGGAGCGCTTGTGACCGCGCTACCATCGCGCAGCCCAGTCGTTGCTCATGGTGTGAACAATTCAACCCGGGCGTCCGCAGGTACCCTTCTGCGTCTCCATGGCGTCCGTAAGGCTTATGGCCGGCGCCCGGTACTGCGCGGGGTGAGCCTGGACGTGCCGCGGGGCTGTCTGCTGGGCATCGTCGGCGCGAACGGCGCCGGCAAGAGCACACTGCTGCGCATTTTGGCGGGTCAGGCCGCGGGCGACAGCGGGACGGTCCAGTGCCGAGGGCGCATCGGATACTGCCCGCAGAATACTGTGCTGCACCCGGCATTCACGGTCGCTGAGCACGTGCGGTCCTTCCAGGCCGCCTACCGGCTCGAAAGCTGTGCGCGCGTGTGGGAGCTGCTGGAAGAGCTGGGCTTCGACGAGAGCCCTCGCAGCCGCATGCACACGCTCAGCGGCGGGACGCGGCAGAAGCTGAACCTGGCCCTGGGGCTCATGCACGACCCTGAGGTGCTGCTCTTGGATGAGCCGTATCAGGGTTTCGACTGGGAGACCTACCTGCGGTTCTGGGACATCGCTCAGAGGCTGCGGGAGCGGGGCCGGGCGGTCGTGGTCGTCTCCCACCTCGCCTACGACCGCGAGCGTCTGGACGTGCTGCACCGGCTCCAGGACGGCGTTCTGGCCGTCGACCACAGCAGCGCCGCGGGAAGGGTCGCATGAGCCGACGGCAGTCTCCGGTCACCGCGGTGCGCGACGACGCCTCCAGTTCAATGTCCGCGCTGCTGTGCCCTGCCCGCTCCGTGGGCTCCGGCGGAGCCCTGCTCGCCTGCGCTCTGCGCCGGGCAAACCGGGCCGGTCAGGAACTGCTTCTCAGCACGGTCGGCGCTGCGGATCCGGACGCCGATACGGCAGCCCGCGTCCAGGGGCTGCTGGAGGAGTGCGGCGCCCGRCAWGCGGTGGAGGACCTCATCCAAGAGCGCCACCACCAGGCCCTGGAACGCCTGCATCACGCCCACCTGCCTGCCGCGGCGGCATTCGCGCTGCTCGCGACCTGAACCAGGCCGTGCACAACCGAACCGCATGACGGGCGCCGCTCTCGCAGTGACCGTGTCCCGTCACCCGTGCGCACCCCTGGGGCCAGAGCCGGCCTCCCACCGCATTCGTGGAGTGAAAGTGTCAACAACCCAGCACAACCCTGGCCACCTGCACCGGTCGCAGGACGGCGTTCCGACCGCCGACCGACGCGGCGTCACCGGGCATGCCGCATGAGGTGGTGGGGGCGGTGTCTGGGGACAGCGGTGCGCCACGCTGCGCTGGAGCAGGCCCGCAACCAACTCGCGCTAGTCCTGGTGCTCTTCTTCGTTCCGCTGTGGCTGACGCTCGCCTACCAGGTCCTGCCCAGCGACCCGGTCCGGTTCTTCCTGCGCGCGGCCGATCAGCCTGTGGCCCTGGGTGCCAACACGGTCAGCCAGCTGTCGGGTGGGCTGCACTCCCTGGCGCTGATCGTCGGGTTCATGATGTTCCTCGCTGCCAGCCGCTCCGCGGAATTCGACCACCGCATGGTGCTCGCCGGCTACCCGCGCATCTGCCTGCTGCTGGCTCGCAGCACCGTACTGCTCCTCACCGCGGCACTGACCGCCTCGTATGCCACGGCATGGGTGTGCTTCTTCTACCGGCCTGAGCGCCTGGACGTCCTGGCGGCGGCGTTCATGGTGGGAGCCCTGACGTACGGGGGCGTCGGGATCCTCCTGGCGGCGCTGCTGCGCAGTGAGCTGGCGGGGATGTTTTCCGTCATCATGCTGAGCTTCATCGATCTGACGCTGCAGAACCCCGTCGCCAACCCTTCTGCGGACAGTCCGCTGCTGAAGTGGCTGCCCGCCTACGGGGCAATGCAGTCCGCCGTGTCCGCGGTCGACCTCCCCCACACCCCCTGGCGGCACCTGTTGCTCGGCCTGTGCTGGTCGGCAGGACTGACCGCCGCCGGCCTGGCTGCTTTCACCGCCCGCACCAGCCGCCGCACCATCACACACAGACTCCTGGGCGGGCGCGCCAACGGGCCCCGCGCCCGCCGGATCGCCCTGCGTCTACTGCACCCGGTCCGCACGCACATCTACCGCCAAGCCGGTATCCACGACACCACGGTCATCACCGGCTACGAAATCTGCCGCCGCCTGATGCACCGGTCGGGTCCGGTGGAAGCAGCTCTCACCAAGCTCCTGCCCGGCCGGCTGCGACCGTTGTTCTGGGCCATGTACGGATACGGCCGGCACCTCGACGACCTCTCCGACACCCAGCACCTCGACCGGCAGGAACGAGTCGAACGCGTCAGCCGGTTCAGCGAACTCCTGGAGGCCGATCTGCGGGCAGGCCACAGCGAAGACGCCCTTCGCGCGGCCTTCGTGCACGCCGTATGGACCTGGGACCTGCCCAGCGACGGAGTAACCGCACTCAACGCCGTATACCGCCAGGACGCCAAGGGCCAGAGTGCCATCACCTCCTGGGACGACTGGTACACCTACTGGCACGCCCTGACCTTCCCCTTCGGCGTGAAGCGCCTGATGGCCCTGCTCACCACCCCCGGCTTGGACTTCACGCCCGAAGACGCTCAGGCACTGCGCGTGTGGACCGACGCGCTCAACCTCATCGACGTGCTGCGCGACCTACGGGAAGACGCCGCGGAGGGCTTCGTCAAGCTGCCCGCCGCCGTGCTCGACGAGCACGACGTCAGCCCTGGAGCCCTCGCCCACGGCCAGGCGGACGGCCGGTATGCCGACATGGTCCATGCCATGACCGCCAAGGCCCGCCAGTGGCTGGCCCAGGCCGCGACCGTCGGCGCCCAGCACCCACCCATGGCCGCAGCACTGCAAACCGTCATCGACCTGCACCTGCTCGAACTGGACCGCATCGACCGCAAACCCCACGCACTGCTGCAGCGCCGCTCCCGGGCCAACCCGGTCCGCTTCCACCTCACGCTGGCGCGCGGCCGACTCCGCACGGCCAGGGCCTGGCACCGCCGCACCCGGACCGCTACCACCACTCCTTCCACCATCCACCTGCCGCACCCCGCAGAAGGCAACCACGACGCAGCGCGCACGACCCCTCCGCTCCCACCGGTGCCCCACCCCAGCGGTGTCCAGCCGCCCCAACTGCCCGCCCACCTGATCCCCCGACACGTGGCGATCATCATGGACGGCAACGGACGATGGGCCACCCACCGGGGCCAGCCGCGCACCGCCGGCCACAAAGCCGGCCAGCTCGCGGTGCGGGACGTCATCTACGGCGCCCTCGAAATCGGCCTGCCCCACCTCAGCCTGTACTCCCTGTCCTCGGAGAACTGGGCACGTCCCGCCGCCGAGATCCAGGCCATCCTGCGCCTGGTCCAGGACGGCCTCGTCATGGAAACCGAGGAAGTCTGGCGACGCGACGTCCAGCTGCGCTGGTCCGGCCTCCCCGAAGGCCTGCCACCTGACCTGGTGCGCGCACTGCGCCAGACCGAGCACCTCACACGCCACCGCACCGGCCTGACCGTGAACATGTGCATCAACTACGGCGGCCACAGCGAAATCACCCAAGCCGCATGCGAACTCGCCCGTCAAGCGGCCGCGGGGACCCTCCAGCCCGAGGACATCACCCCCCGCCACCTCGCCGCCCACCTCCACCACCCCGACCTGCCGGACGTGGATCTGCTCATCCGCACCGGCGGCGAACAGCGCACCTCGAACTTCCTGCCCTGGCAGTCGACCTACGCCGAACTCGTCTTCCTCGACACCCTGTGGCCGGACACCGACCGCACCCACCTGTGGCAGGCCATCGACACCTACACCCGCCGCGACCGTCGGTTCGGTGCCACCCCCTCCCCACCCACCAACCGCGATGAACAAGCATTCACCGGGTGATCATGCGTGACCCGTACTGGTCACCCTGTCCTTCGAGGACCTCGGCCCCGTCCCGTTCACGGTCGAGGTCCACGGTGACGCCGGAAGCACCTGCGCCACGGCCAACGCCCCACTCACGGAATCCCGCTCCAACCCAGTCGAGCGTCATCGAGCGCACGACAGTTCCAACCAACCAGCACCGCTGAGCAGACCACGTCACCGACGCCCTTCAGCACGAGCAGCCACCCTCGCCCCCGGCCACCGGCCGGGGGCTTGGTGCTTCCCCCTGGGCGCACCCACGTCGGCCGGACCTACACCAGCACCCCGGCCGGCTTCCTCGTCGAAGCGCTGACCGGCGGCACCCGGCACACCGTCGTCACCATCACGCGCGCCCGGTAGGGAGCAAGGGGACGGAGCCCCTTGCCGTGTCGAAAGCAGTCCGGGGCGCCGCCACGGTCCGGCGGAGCCCGCCAGGGTCTGCCGCGCCGCCGGGTCGAACGGGCTTTCCGGTGGCCGTGTCCCGGCCGTGAGAGAGCGGCGCTGCCCGACGCCGAGCGCTGTGTCTGCGCGGGAGAGGATCAGCCCATCTGGAACGACCGTTTGGTCATGTTTCAGCGCTGCAGAGTCAGCAGACCCGGGCGATAGGGCAGCAGGCCGTAGTCGCCACCGGAGTCGGGGCTGCGTCCCTGGTAGAGAAACTGCAGACGGCAGGGGTCGACGGTCATCGTCTGATCGGCGCCGGTGCGGAGCAGTTCACCGTGACTGATGTCGTCGGTCCAGGTGGCGCCGCTGTTGGCCTTGCCGGCGAAGGGACTGCCCTCGGTCGTGGCGTGGGGTGTCCAGGAGCCCGTCAGACTGGTGGCCGTGAACGAGCGGAAATAACGGCCCTGCGCGCCGATGGCTTCGACGATCATGAGGTAGCGGTTCTGGCCCTGCAACTTGTAGACCTGCGGGGCTTCGAACAGGTTGTTCGTCGAATCGCTCATGATCACGGTCGAGGTCGAGCCGAAGCTGCCCGGGAAGTTCCCGATCGGCATGCCGGCACGGTAGATCCTGCCGTTGTCGCCGGCGAAGAACAGGTACATGTTCGTCCCGTCACCGATGAGTGCCTGGTCGATGGGCCCCGTACCGGAGTCCGGGATGGTTCCGGAGAAGAGCACCTGCTCGGACGACCAGCCATGGGGGTTGGCGGGGTCGCTCGACGTGCGGTAGGAGAACGCGGTTCCGCCCCACTGGTAGGCGAGCACCCAGATGTTCTTCGGCGCGAAGTGGAACAGGGTGGGTGCGACGGTCGGCACGGACATCGCGTTCTGGCCGGCCGAGGCCATCTGCGACCAGTTGGTGAACGGGCCGAAGTTCATCGACCCCCACCGCGTCCCCGTGTCGTGCGTGGTCGCGTAGACGAGTTGGCCGCCGTTGTAGGGGGCGACGGTGAAGTCTTTGAGCGAGGCCCAGCCCTGTCTGGGTTGCGCCAGTGCGCCTGTCGAGGTCCAGCGGAGGGCCGACGGAAGATCACACGTGCCCGGGGTGTCTGCGCCGACCTTGACGAGCCGCCACTGCTGGTTGGCGCCGCCCCAGTCGTCGTACTGGACGATGTTCGCGTTGTCCGCGGTGGCGGCGCCCTGTACTTCGAGGGCCCTGTTGCTGTGGCGCGAGACGAGCCGGATGTAACCGTCGGAGCTGTCGGCCAGCCGCCACTGCTGGTTGGCGGCGTTCAGGTCTGCCCACTGGACGATGGAGCCGCCGTTCGCGGTGGACCAGTTGTAGACGTCCAGAACCTTGCCCGAGTGACGGGATTTGAGGCGGAAGTAGCCGTCGCCGGAATCGACGAACTGCCATTGCTGCTGGCTCTGGTCGTTCCTGGTCCACTGGGTGATGCGGGCGCCGTCTCCGGTCGCCATGTTGTAGACGTCGAGGGCTTTGCCGCTGTTGCGGTTGACCAGCACATATGAGGCGTTGGGGTCCACAGCCGCGGCCTCGGCGGGCTGGGCGCCCAGGAAGGTGGCCACCAGCAACAGGGGCGCGAGGACGCCGAGTAATCGTCGCGGACGGACCGGGGACGGGGGGTGGAACCACATCAGGGCCTCCTTGGGGGCGGGAGCGAGATGCCGCCGAACCGCAGGCGGTTTTCGCACTTGGGCTCGTTGTCGAATGTTTCGAAAACCTTTCGGTTCCGTGACGCCACAAGGTAGGAACGCTTTGCCTTCAGGTCAAGGGATGTCGTCCCTCCGGATGCGAGGTGACGTCTCGCCCCTGGGCGTGACCATCCCTGATTCCATGTAAGACCCCAGGTGGAGCGTCGCGCGACCTGCAGTTCCGGCAATCCGCTGACCTGCAACCTGCCCCGCAAGTTTCGAAAAACATTCGGAAACTGACCAACTCCCAAGGGTTGACGAGTCACCGTCAATCCCTCAATCATCCTGTCTGGACAGCCGATCGTAAGACGAAATTTCGAACGGCTCGGAGCGGACTCCCTAGCGGGCCGCGACGAAGTACCCGCCCGCGTGTCCCGGGGCGTGAGACCGCCGCCGGGGGCACCTCACCCGGCGGCCCGCCTGGCCCGCCCGGGCCCGCCGAGATCCCGCCGGGCCCCAGGACCGCGGTGCCCGTTGATCCCGTCATCATCACCCTGGAGGCACAGTCATGGGCTCATACGCCCGTCCCAGTCCCGTCGGCCGACGCGGGGCCCGAGCTCTGCTCCTCACGCTGCTCGCCGGCGTGCTCGGTGTGATCGCGTCGCTGTCCGCGCCGCCGCCCGCTCTGGCCGCCGAAAGCACGCTCGGCGCGGCGGCGGCGCAGAGCGGCCGCTACTTCGGCGTCGCCGTCGCCGCGAACCGGCTGAGTGACGCGACCTACGCGTCGATCGCCGCACGTGAATTCAACTCGGTGACGGCCGAGAACGAGATGAAGATCGACGCCACCCAGCCGCAGCGGGGCCAGTTCAACTTCCAAGCCGCCGACCGCGTCTACAACTGGGCGGTGCAGAACGGCAAGGAAGTGCGCGGGCACACCCTGGCCTGGCATTCACAGCAGCCCGGATGGATGCAGAGCCTCAGCGGCAGTGCGCTGCGCCAGGCGATGATCGACCACATCAACGGTGTGATGAGCCACTACAAGGGCAAGATCGCGCAGTGGGACGTCGTCAACGAGGCTTTCGCCGACGGGAGTTCGGGCGCCCGACGCGACTCCAACCTGCAGCGCACCGGCAACGACTGGATCGAGGCGGCCTTCCGCGCCGCGCGCGCGGCCGACCCCTCCGCCAAGCTCTGCTACAACGACTACAACGTCGAGGACTGGACCTGGGCCAAGACCCAGGCCATGTACGCCATGGTGCGGGACTTCAAGCAGCGCGGCGTGCCGATCGACTGCGTCGGCTTCCAGTCGCACTTCAACAGCGGCAGCCCCTACAACAGCAACTTCCGCACCACCCTGCAGAACTTCGCTGCCCTCGGTGTCGACGTGGCCGTCACCGAACTCGACATCCAGGGGGCCCCGTCCTCGACCTACGCCAGCGTCGTCAACGACTGCCTGGCCGTCTCCCACTGCCTCGGCGTCACCGTCTGGGGCGTGCGTGACAGCGACTCGTGGCGGTCCGAGCACACGCCGCTGCTGTTCTACAACGACGGCAGCAAGAAGCCCGCATACGCCGCCGTCCTCAACGCACTCAACGGCGGCTCCACCACTCCGCCCACCGACGGCGAGACGATCAGGGGTGTCGGTTCGGGCCGGTGCCTGGACGTGCCCGGCAGTACCGCCGACGGTACCCAGGTCCAGCTGTGGGACTGCCACAGCGGCGCCAACCAGCAGTGGACGTACACCGAAGCCGGTGAGCTCAGGGGCTACGGCGACAAGTGCCTGGACGCCGCCGGCACCGGCAACGGCACCAAGGTCCAGATCTACAGCTGCTGGGGCGGCGACAACCAGAAGTGGCGACTCAACTCCGACGGATCCATCGTGGGCGTCCAGTCCGGTCTCTGCCTCGACGCGGTCGGGGGCGCCACCGCCAACGGCACCCAGATCCAGCTCTACTCCTGCTCGAACGGCACCAACCAGCGCTGGTCCCGCGCCTGACGCGACCCAGGGTGTGCCGGTCGCGACGACCGCCGCGACCGGCACCCCCTGGGCGGAACGCCACCCCGTTTCACGGCCCCGCAGGGTCGGTAGGCCATGCCCGCCCCGGACCGTCCCGAACCGGGGCGGGGACATGAGCGGGCCAAGCCCTCTGAACTCGCGGCGGTACCCCGACCGGCTGGGCCCCGCCCAGGGCCGGGTGACACGCAATCAGCCCTCAGGGCACGACTCGACATGGACGCCCGCGCTGGTGAGAACCGCGGTCCGCGCGTTGTCGAAAGCACGGTGCAGACCCTCCAGGGCCTTTGCGACCAGATGGGCGTCGGCCTCGAGGTCACACGAGGGGCGCAGCAGGTCATCCGGCTGCCAGCCCCCTCGCACATAGTCACTGGCACCGTCGTCGTCGAGCAGACGCAGACTGTCCGTCCCCGGCGCCGGCTCCTCGAAACCCGCCCGCGCCAACGCCTCAGCCACAGCAAGGACGAGATCAAACACCACACCGGCACCGTAACCACACGGCCGCGCCCGGAGACGCCGACGACCAGGGGCAGTCCGTTCGCGTCCGACGGGGCGTGCATCTTGGAACCTGCTTTGCCCCGGTCCATGGGGCTCGGACCTGTGAGTTCGCCCCCTTTTTTTTGGCCCGCACGTGCGCGGAGTCAAGCACCGTCCGGGACAGGTCGAGGAGGCCGCACTCATCGATCCGGTCGAGGACCGCCTCGTGAAGTCGGTCCCACACGCCGGCCCTCGACCAGATCATGAACCGACGATGGGCCGTCGACTTCGATATCCCGAAGCACGGCGGCAACGCGCGCCAGGCACAACCGCTGACCAACACATAGACGAGAGCCGCGAACACCGTCTCATCAGGCGTGTCCCGAGTCCCACCGCCCTGCGACCGCACCCTCGACGAAGGGATCAACGGCTTCGCGATGTCCCACAGCCCGTCCGGAACAATCCAACTCCCGCCCCATGAACTGCCCAACGCTCGCCTCACCACGCAGGACACGGTCTGAAGGGCCCGGCCTTCGCCCACCCCGAGCCGGTCCGGACTGGTCCGCCGCCCAACGGGCAGGAGCACCGCACCGGCACCCAGCCGCACCGAAAG
Source organism: Streptomyces sp. T39 (assembly GCF_008042045.1). Lineage (GTDB taxonomy): Bacteria > Actinomycetota > Actinomycetes > Streptomycetales > Streptomycetaceae > Streptomyces. The sequence continues at coordinate 12,706 of NZ_RDBP01000029.1, read as the reverse complement.
AGGCGACACATGACCCTGGAGCACCCGGCCGACCGCGGTGGCAGCAGACGCGGGCCCTTCGAGCGGCTCGCCGAGCGCGCGTCCAACTTCACCAGCAGCCCGGCGTTCTTCGGGATCTGCATGCTCCTGGTCGGCACCGTCATCGGCGTGCACATCGCAAAGGCGCCGCTCACCTGGATGCTGCTCGCCGGCGAGTCCATGACCGCGGTGACTCTCCTCCTGCTGGCGCTGCTGAAGAACAGCGAACGCCGGGCCGAGCATGCCGTGCAGCGCAAACTCGACGCCATCGCCGCCGCTCTGATCGAAACCCAGCACGGCGCCCCCGGCCCGGCCCAGCGCGCCCTGCGCACGGCCATCGGTATCGAGGAGCAGACCTGAGAGAGACCGTGATGGCAGGCCCGCCCGACAGAACGTGCGCTGTCGTGGCGGCCGCCCTGCCCGCGACGCCCGAAAGCCCAGCCTTACGACCTCGTGCGTGATGAGCGTGAGGTCGTGAGAGGTTGTCACAGCAGCGGCTGATGGTGTGACCGTCGGCTCGGATGCTCGTTGCTCTGTTCGCAGGGAAGAGGAACTCGCGTCCGTAGATCCTGTCGGACGAACTGTGCTCGTTGATCGAGCCGTTGTTGCCGGAGCCGGGGCCGAAGTCGGCCGCGGCGCGGCCGAGGGTCCCCGACCGGCAGGCTCTGTGGGGGATCCTGTTCGTGCTGCACACCGGATCCCGTGGGAGTACGTGCCGCGCGGTTGAGTCGGCGAGAGCCTGCCCAGACCGGCTTGCCTCACCCAAACGGGATTTCGCTCACCTGCAGTTCGGAGAAGAGCAAGGTCGGGTCAGGAGCTCGGCTTCGGCTCCGGCATGACCTGCTGGCGGCGGCTCGCCGCCTGGAACGAGGCGGGCGTGTGGGACCGGCTCCACGTCGTCCTGCTGTCGCAGCTGCGGGCGGCGGACCGGCTCGACTGGAACAGGGGGTGATCGGCCCCAGACACGGCGGGCCGCTCGGCGGGGCCCAGAAGCGGCCCCAGCCCGGTCGACCGCGCACGTCCGGGCAGCAAGCACCACGTCCTCGTCGACGGACAGGGCATCCTGCTCGCGGTGTCGCTGACCGGCGGAAACCGCAACGACGTCACACAGTTGCTGCCGCTCCTCGACAAGGTCCCGTCCGTCGCCGGTCTGGCCGGGCGGCCGCGGCGAAGGCCTGACGTAGTGCTCGGCGACCGCGGCTAGGACCACGACCACGACAAGTACCGCCGGCTCGTCCTGCCCTGGGTATCACACCGGTGATCGCCCGCCGCGGCGTCCCGCACGGGTCGGGCCTCGGAGTGCACCGGTGGGTCGCCGGGCGAACCATCGCCTGGCTGCACGGCTGTGGTCGCCTACGAATCCGGTAGGAACGACGCGACGACGTCCACGACGCCCTCCTCGGCCTCGCAGCCAGCCTCATGACCCACCGACACGTTCAGCGCCTTTGTCCAGACCTCCAGCCGTCGATTGATCAAGGAGGCGGCTGCTCGCCGATGTGCATGCCGCTGCCCCACCGTTCTCCCGCACCCCGGGGCCGACTGCTGTCGTGAGCCAGGCCGCCGCGTGCAGCGCGGCGATCCACATCAGGCAGGAGCCGAGCATGTGCACACCGACCAGCAGCTCGGGCAGACCCAGCGCGCTCTGCAGATACCCGACGGCCCCCTGCGCCACCAGCACGGCGAGCAGCAGGCGGGTACGGCGCAAGGTGACGTGTGGTGCGCCGGTGCGGCGCAGGCGTGTGTGGAGGAGTACGGCGAGGATGAGGACGGTCCAGGCGAGGGCGGAGTGGACGCGGGTGACGAGCGTCCAGTCGAGGGGGATGCGGGCGACGTCGCCGGAATCGCCGGCATGCGGGCCTGTGCCGGTGACCACGGTTCCGGCGGCGATCAGCAGCGCACAGGCGGTCAGCAGGGCGCGGGCAAGCGCGCAAGAGGGTTGGTCGCTCACGGCGACGGGCGCGGGTGCGGTACGGCTGCGGGCGAGGTACGCCAGGGTGATCAGGGCGGTGGAGAGCAGGAAGTGCCCGGCGACCGTGTAGGGATTGAGGCCGGTCAGGACGGTGATGCCGCCGAGCAGGGCGTTGGCCACGACGAGGGCGAACTGTCCCCAGCCAAGACGCAGCACATCGGGCCGGGCCGGCTGGGTACAGCGCGCGGCAAGGATGATCCAGCCGACGGCGGCGGCCAGGACGTAGGCGAGCAGGCGGTTGCCGAACTCGATGGCGCCGCGCCAGCCCATGGCCGCGGTGGTGGTCAGGCTGGTGTCGGTGCAGCTCGGCCAGGTGGGGCAGCCCAGTCCAGAACCGGTCAGACGAACGGCGCCGCCGGTGACCACGATCACCACCGCCATCACCAGAGCCGTCGTCGTGGCGCGGCGGACGGTCCGCGGGGGCGGATTCCAGCGTGCGGCTAACCGCGCGAACGGCGCGCGAGCCGGGGATGCAGGAGTGTGCATGGGCTCACGTTAACTTCATGACGTCATTCCTCATGGAGGGGGTTCGCCGGGAGTGCAGCGACGACCGAGGCGGTTGCGGCGTACCGGGGCATGAACGGCTGCGTGGCCATGTGTGAAGCGGCATGCTCCAAAGCGGCCTGGCCGGATCCTAGGCCCCAAAAGGCCTGGCCGGCGGGAGCGCTTCTCGCATGCGGCTGAGGAGTGCCCTGGCTGCCGGAGTGGTGGGGCCGTCCGTCCGCCATGCGAGAGCGATCCGGCCGCGGACACGGGGAGAGGCCAGGGGGAGGGTGCGGATGCCGAGAGCTGCTGCGGCGTCGGGGGGAATCTCCGGGAGGATGGCAATTCCGAGGCCGCGGGCGGCGAAGCGTGTGAGCAGGCTCGGTGCGGCAGCCTCGAACGCGATGCGTGGCTGGAAACCGGCCTGTCGGCAGGCGCGTTCGAGTGCGCTGCGTATGCCGGTGCCGCGTGGAAGGCTGATGAGTGGGCGGTCGGCGAGCGCCGCCAGTGGGAGCACTGTGCGGCCGGGGAGGGACAGCGGATCGTTCGGCGTCATGGCGGCGACCAGTGGAGTGTCGATCACGACCTGGAGGCTGATGCCCGTCGGCGGAGCCTCATCGGTGACGCCGGCGATGGCGAGATCGAGTTCACCGCGACGCAGGGCGGTGATCATGCCTGCGGAGGTGTCCTCGGTGAGGGAGATCTCGACCTGCGGGTGGTCGTCGTGGAAATCGGCGAGCAGGGCGGCCAGGTCGTACTCGTCGGTGGCCGCCCCTGAGACGACGCCGATGGTGACATGGCCTCGGACCAGACCGGTGAACTCGTCCACCGTCTGCCGCATCCCCTCGATGGCCGCCAGTGCTGCCCTCGCGTAGGGGAGGACAGCCCCGCCCGCCTCGGTGGTGGTCACCCTTCGACCGGACCGGTCCAGCAGGGGCTGCCCCAGCTCCTTCTCCATCTGCCGGATCTGGGCACTCACCCCTGGTTGCGCTACATGCAGGCGCGCCGCAGCGCGGGTGAAGTTGCCCTCTTCGACGACCGTGAGGAAGTACTGCAGCTGGCGGAGTTCCATAAGCAGAGATGCTAGTTGCGAGAATTGCTGTCTCTTGGACTTCTGGCCCAGCGCCGGAGACGCTGGTGATCATGGAGAGCGCAGCGGTGGACGTCCGTGCCGAGATCGCGGCCGAGCGGAGTGAACTGGCGGATGTGCTGGACACACTGACCGAGCAGCAGTGGGACGCGCCGACCTTGTGCAAGGGGTGGCGGGTTCGGGACGTCGCCGCACACATGAGCATGGGATTCCGTTATTCGTTCGGCAGCACTGCCCTGGAGCTTGCCCGGTCGGGCGGCAACCTGCACCGGATGACGGACCGGGTCGCGCGCCGTGACGCCTCCGTCCTGATGCCCCATGAACTCGCCACAGCAATGCGGGACAACGCCCATCACCCCTGGAAGCCGCCGGTGGGCGGCCTGGCAACGGCGCTCGGGCACGACGTCGTTCACGGATTGGACATCACCGTCGCGCTACGGCTTGGACGGCAGGTCCCCCCGCAGCGTCTGCGGATCGTGCTGGACACCGTCAGACCGAGCACGCTCCGCTTCTTCCGGGCGCACCTCGACGATGTCGAACTGCGGGCCACCGACCTGGAATGGACGTACGGCGGGGGCACCCGGGTGGCGCGCCCCGCTCAAGAGCTCCTGCTGCTTGCCTACGGGCGCACGCTCCCAGCGGTGGCCGCAGACGACTGACGCCGTTGCGGTCCCCCCCATGCGGACCGCAGCGATGACCGAGGTGAGCCGCTATGGCGTCAAGGACGTCCGCGTGGCACGGCCGCTCGGAGGGCGCGGTGAGCCGACTCACGGAGAAGAGGTGGCGTGATGGAGTACTCGCACAACGACGAGGAGCTGGTGAACCAGCCGATCGGGTACTGGACGTGGGCCGCGAACAAGACTCTCACGGCGTATGTCAGGGGGCGGCTCGCGGCCATCGGAATCACCCAACCTCAGTGGTGGGTGCTGCACCACGTGCTGTTCAGCAAAGCCGGCGCCACGCGGCACGAGGTCATCAGTGCCCACCAGGCCCACCTGGACGTCGGCGCCGGCCTTGCTCCCGACATCGACCTTCTGGAGGAGCGGAAGCTGCTCGTACTGGACGGGACCGGCCGGCTCCAGATCACCGAGGAAGGCAGGGCGCTGCACCGGCGTGCAGGCGAGACGCAGCGCGCCAGCCGGACACAGGTGCACACCGGTATCCCGGACCAGGAATACCTGATCACTCTGAAGGTACTGCAACGCATGCTGCACAACGCGGGTGGAGACGTGTCCCAGGGGTGATGCTCGGCCCGCCCCGCCTGCCGCAACCCCGGGTCGGGCCCGCCCCGGTTCAGTGCCGCTTCGGACAGCGGCGGCGGCACACCTGCCGTCTCGTGGTGCATGTGTCTGCAAGCCTGGCTCTTCGCTGCCCGGCTGGCGGCGTCGCCCGACATCGCAGCGCGCTGGTGGTACGAGCCGAAGACGAACTCCCGGCAGTCGAGCACGGGCGCACAGGAAAACGTTACGGCGCGTCGTACCTGCTCGCGGCGCCCTGCACGGGGCGGATGACCGCCGTGCCGGAGTCGAGGTCCACAGAGCTGGGGGGTGCACCGGATTCGGCGTCGTCCCGGAGAACAAGTCGGCGTTCCCGCTCCTGGTGCACGTGGCGCTGTGACGGATGGAAGAGCTCGCTCCACGCCTCGGCAGTGGATGCCCCGCCACCGCCATGCCTGCGCCGCCGCCAGCCGACCCACGTGAAGAGGAACAGCCATAGGCAAATGACGACACTGCCAGTCGCAAGCAGCAAAGGTTCTCGCCTTCCGGGCACCGATGATTCGTGCTGACAGTCTGCTGACCAGCGGGGCACGACCGCCAGGCCGAGCCAAGCCAATCACTTGGCGGCAAGAGGGGCAGCGCAGGCGCCGGTGTCTCATGAGACACCTCGCAGTCTGAAAAGCTCCACCCGTTCCCGGGGCCCGGACGCTCGCCGAGCATCTGTCGGCGTCGTACGTTGTCGGGGACGTCCTCGCCCACCCCGAGCCGGGCGACGTCCGGGGACGCCCGTGCTCGGAGCGGCCCGGCCGCACCTGGATCGGCGGAGTCGGGCCACCGATCCAGGTGCGGCCGGCCACCGACGACTACGAGACGGCGATGGTCTGGTACGACGCCCGCCAAGGGCAGTGTGTTGAGGGGATCGTGTCAGCGAGCGGGCGGGCCCTACCGGGGCGGCTCCCGCGACTGGCAGACAATGCGCCATTCAACAGTCGATACCTTGTCGTCAGTCGAGGACCTGGTCGTCGTCGGCTGCACCGGCGCGCGGTCACGGCCGCGGGCACGCGCCGTACGCCGCCCGGACGGCCAGGTCGCTCTCTCGCAGCCCCTCACCGGCCCGCTTGCGGCCGCGGCCGTCCCCTACCTCCAGCCGGCCGGTGCCGGGCCACGACGGCCGGACCTGCACCAGCACCCCGGTCGGCTTCCTTGTCGAGGCGCTGGCCGGGACGACCCGGCACGCCGTAGCGACGATCACGCGCGTCCGTTGGAGCGAGAAAACGAGGCCGTGGAGCGTCGAAACCGGGCGGGGCCCCCTCGCGGCACGGCGGAGACCGCCAGGCCCCCGCCGTGCCGCCGTGCCGCGGGGACCAGCGAGGCCGGGACAGGCCGGGACACGACGGACCATGCCCGGTGCCGACCGCCGGGCGGGCCGGCCGGCAACAGGCGTTGCCGAAGGACGAAGGGCGAGGGCGAGCACGCACGCGTACCCGTCACGGGCAGGGGACCCGCGTGACGCCTGCCGGACGCGAACGGCGGCGCCAGGCCCTGGTGCGGCAGCGCGGTGAGCAACAGCGGCTGTCCCGCCCGTTTCCGGGGCCGGAGCGGGGCGTCGCTCGCGTACCAGGACCTGTCGCACTCCCGGGGCAGCGGAAGCGTGACCGCCGTGCACTCAGCCGCAGGTGCCCTCGATGGCCCATGCGTTGTCGATCCCGTCGGTCGTCCCGAGATGGGTCTCGCCCGGCGGGACGCACCTCTTGATGTCGGTCGGCCACCAGTCGATGTCGACCTGGATCTTGACCCACGTGCTGCCGCAGTGTCCGTAGTACGCGTCTGTCTGCGTCTCGTAGTAGCCGCAGGCCTTGACCCCCATCTCTGCGGCGGCTTTCCCCTCGGGCGCGGCGTGGGAACTTCCGGAGAGCGCCGTGCCCGCCAGGAGTACGGCGCCGAACGCGGCCGCGGCAAGGCGGAGCGTGCTTGCGGTTTTCTGCATGGAAGGATTCCTCTTCTTCTGCGAAGACATGCTGTGCCTCTCCATCTCCCCGGACCTGTCGCGGGGCCACACAGGAGACTCCCAGCAATCCATGACCGCACCGCGCGGCGAGTGTGACGGGACCATGACCGTTCCTCACCAGCCGCCGTCACAGCTTCCACCGGACTCGACGAAGCATGCGACACCTGGCACGCCGCCGGCGCCCGCCTCGTCATCATCACCCGGGGCAAGAACGGTGCCCTCGCGTCCCTCGACGGCACACGCGTGACCGTCACGGCCCCGCCCGTCACCGTGGTCGACACCGTCGGCGCCGGAGACTCCTTCACCGCAGGCCTCCTCCACCGCCTTGCCGCACGCGGGCACCTCGGGAGCCGGCTCGACACGCTGACCCCCGACGACATCCACGACGCCTGCGCATTCGCAGCCCGCGTCGCCGCTCTGACCTGCTCCGTCCCCGGCGCCGACCCGCCCTGGGCCGGTCAGATGGAACAGGGCGACGCAGACGGCCTCCCACGTCCAGCAGGATGAGACCCCTGCGGTCGAACAGGACCGCACGTATGCCGTCCGGGGCCGGCTGCTCTCGGCCTGGCGACGACCGCGGGCAACGCCGAGGCCGATCGGCCCGGCCCTGGACCCCGGCCCGGCCCGCGGTGSCACCGCGGGCCGGGCCGGGGGAACACGGCCGGCGCCCGGCCGTACCCCGTCCTCAGGACCCGACCACGTACACCGTTTCCGTCCCTCCGACGGGGCAGCTGCGTGGCTGTTTCGCGGGCCGCGCCTACAGGGGGCGGCGTCCGGCGACGGCTCCGCCCGGGTCGTCGGGGAGGGCGATGCGGGCGGTGATGCTCTTGCCGACGGGCCGGCGTTGCGCTTCGAAGGACTGGGCGACGGTCATCACGATCTCCAGGCCGTGCTGGCCGACGCGCGTGGGGTCCGCTGCGCGGGCCATGGGCAGGATGGGGTCGCTGTCCCAGACGACGACTTCGACCAGGTCGCCGAGGATCCGCAGTTCCAACCGCATCGGGCCCGGGGCGTACTTGCACGCGTTGGTGACCAGCTCGCTGACGACCAGCTGGGTGAGGTCCATCGCACGCTCCGACACCGGCAGTCCGTGTACGGCCTGGACCCGGGTGAGAAAGTCCGCGGCCATACGGCGCGCGGTAGAGATGCAGGAGCCGTCACCGTCCAGAGCGGCGCTGAAGACCGGCTCGCTCGTGCCGACATCGCTGCCGCCGGCCGGCGCAGGTTCTGTATCGTCCATGGCCCCCCACTCTTCTCCCCCGTACACCCGCAACGTACCTCCACAGACGCATCCTCGTCCGTGCGCGGCCGCTCAGCGGGACGAGAGAACCTGACGTCTCGTGGTGCGCTCGCTCACACGCTGCCCCGCCCTGGCCTACGGCCGGCACTCGTCGACGCTCGTACTCTCGCCCGCGGCCCGGCCCCGCTGCCGGTTCAGGGCGACAGCAATAGTGCCACCGGTCGTCGGACGGTGCGATACAGAACGGCACCCGGCCTACGGCTCCGCGCCGTTCCTCCCGGAAGGGCGGCAGACCCTCCCCGTCCGCGCCGACCGCCATTGCCCCCCGTCCAACGGACCGCCCTCGAATCCAGCATGTCTGGGCTCACGGCGCATGTGCCTTCTCATGGTGTGCGTGCGCGAGCTCCGGTACCTCACGGCCGGTCAAGGATTGCCCATTCCTGGCGTTCATGGCACTGGGTGTGCCAGTCTGGACGAACACGAGACTGAGCCGGTGCCGCCAAGGCCCGGCTCCTTTGGGTTTCCGGGTACTGCCCCCGATCCGGGCATCCCGGGACCTGCCATGGTCGTCGGCCGCAGCACAGGGCCGCCTCGTCCGTGGGCTCATCAACCCTCGGGAAGGAGGGTGCCCGCCATGGACATCACTGCCGAGATCCACGGCACCAGCGCGACTTTGACGCCGCACGGCGACATCGACTTCCAGCACCTCGACCAGCTGCGCCACAGCCTGGACCAGCTTCCGTCCACGGTGACCGCAGTGACATGGGATCTGCGCGACACATCCTTCGTCGACGTCGCATGCCTCCACCTCCTCCGCAGCGGGGACGATTCCCCCCGTGAGACCGGCCTCGCCAACCTGCGCCCGCAGCCCCGCAGATTCCTTGCCGTCGCGTGCGAGGTCTTCCCCGACGCGGACTTCCACCGCTACCTGGACGGACCCGGCGCAGCGCACGCCGCGTAGGACCACGGGCAGCTCCGTGGGAGGCACGCGGCCCAGAGGCGCAGTCGGGGCGAGGCGGGGGAAGACAGGCACGTTGCAGGGCGGAACGACCAGGGTCATGCCGTGCGAGGCCACCAGCCCTGCCGCCTTGATTCCTCGGCCATCTGCATCAAAGGGGGTGGACGTGCTGCTGGTCCGTCATCCCGCGGAGCGCGCACAGGTCGCGTGCGCCGCGGGGGCGGAGGGCTCGACGGACGTTCTCCCGGCATCTGATCCCGGACTGGACGACCATGAGGCGCTCGGCCCCCTCGGTGCTCCACCACCCGCCTGCGACAGCTCACGGCGGCACGCGGTGCCGACCCGGCCGGGCAGCACGCCGGTGAGCTGCCGTCGCAGTCCTCATTCCCGGCTCAGCCGCCGTGTGATGGCCTGGAGCAGTTCATCCAGCACCGCCTCCTGCGTCCGCCGCCGAGACCGGGCCAGTGCCACCTGGCTCGGTGAGACCCCGCGGACCGGACGGAACACCACATCCGGGTGGGAGTAGAAGCGGGCCACCGACACCGGGGCCAGCGCCACGCAGCCGCCGGCCACCGCTCCGAGCCACTCGTCGGGACGGCTGGTGACGGCACCGACCCGGACGGGGTGCCCGTCCCGCTCATCCGCGGCCAGCCAGTGTTCCCTCCAAGCTCCGGTCTCCGCTCCGGCCGCGACGAACGGCTCGCCCCACAACTCGCAGAACTCCACCGTCTCGTTGTTCGCCAGCGGATGCCGAGCCGGCAGCAGTACTCCACGCTCCTCGGTGAACAACTCCCGCACCGCGAAGCCTTCCTGCCCCGGGAACGGCAAACGCACCACTGCGGCATCCATCTCCCCTGTGGCCAGGCCAGCGCTCGGGTCCGACCAGTCGACCTGTCGCATCTCCACCTGCCATCCCGGCCGCGTGCGGCGGAACTCGGCGATGACCTCGGGGACGGCGCCCACCGCGCCCGCGTCCAGAAAGCCCAGACGCAGCACCCGCGCCGCCCTGCCGGTCGCCTGCACCGCCTCGTCCCAGCCGTCCAGCAGCGCGGGCACACGCGCGGCGAGTTCTCGACCGGCCTCGGTCAGTGCCATCCCGGACCGCGAACGCGCGAAGAGCCGTACCCCCACATCATCCTCCAGGCGCCGGATCTGCTTGGTCAGCGCGGGCTGCGAGACGAACAGCCTCTTCGCTGCCCCGGTCAGGCTGCCCTCCTCCGCCACTGCGGCGAAGTACCGAAGCAGGCGCGTGTCCACGTCCATGCCACCAGGTTATAGAAGCAGGCATTGGACAGTTGCACGGTGCCTGCGAAAGCTGAAGGCATGACTGCTGCCCGGCTCGCCTTCCTCGTCGTCACCCTGCTCACTGCCGCCGTCAACGTCGGTATCGCCGCCGCGGACCTCGCCCGGGCGCGCTTCGTGCTGGCCAACTCTGCACAGGTGGGTGTCCCTCGCTCCTGGCTCCCCCGGCTGGCGGCCCTCAAGCTCGCTGGTGCGGCAGGCCTCCTCCTCGGCCTCCACGACCTTGCGCTACGCCCTGTCGGCGTGGCCGCGGCCTGCGGTCTCGCTCTGCTCTACCTGGGCGCGATCACCTTCCATCTGCGCGCCCGCGTGCTCCACAACATCGCGTTTCCCGGCTTCTACTTCGCCACTGCGGTCGCCTCGCTGGGCTTGGCCGTGTCCTCCTGATGGCGACACCTCTCGGTATCCGGCGAGCAACTGTCACTCCTGTGAAGCGCTGCGGGGAGCCTTGAGTGACCCGCAGCCATGGAAGGCGGACTGCGAATGGCAACGGATCGGCGGTAGCGCTCTCCCGGGTGCCGCCCGTGCCGGAACTCTTCGTGGGTCGGTCACAAGGGCCGTTGTCAGAGGCGATTGGCAAGATTGCGGCCATGCATGTCACTCCTTCCACGCCGCCACGGCCGATCGACGTTGCCGCGGTCTTTCCCGAACTGGCTCCGCTGGCCCGCACGGCGACCCGCCTGCACCCCCGCCCTGGGACGCCGACCTGGCACGACAGCTCGATCGGCGGGCCGCTGCTGTGGCCCGCCGAGGAGCCGTGGCCACACTGCGAGGAACCGCATGTGGTGGATGGCATCAACCCAGCCCGGTCCCCAGCGGATCTGCGGCTGGAACGACGGATCCTCGCCGCCTCGCAGGGCCGGGACCTGACTCCGGAGGAAAGGGAGACACTCGAGCGGATCCGACCCCCTCGGACGTATCCGGTGAGGCTCGCGGTCCAGGCGTACGACGGCCCCATGGCGATGCTGCCCGTCGCGCAGCTGTACGTACAGGACGTGCCCGATCTGAGCCCGCCGGAGGGCAAGGACCTGCTGCAGGTTCTGTGGTGCCCCTTCGATCATCCGATCATGCCCAGGACCCTGCTCTTCTGGCGTTCGGCAGCCGCCGTCACCGACGTCCTCGACGCGCCCCCCGAGCCGCCCGCGGTGCAGTTCGACGGCTATCTGCCGGATCCGTGCGTGCTCGAACCGGAGCGGATCACCGAGTACCCCGACCATCTGGAGCTGAGCGAAGAACTGCGGGAGCAGCTCAGGCAATGGAGTGTGCCGCAGGCAGCAGAGGAAGACATGGACCCGGACACGTACTACGACTGTGTGCTGTCCAACGCACCCGGCTGGAAGGTCGGCGGCTGGCCCGCTTGGAACTCCACCGACCCCAGCTCGCACACCTGCTCCGAGTGCGGCACCGGCATGGAGGTCCTGATGACGGTCGCCACGTTCGAGGAAGGGGACGACGCCGGGAACAGCTGGTCTCCGCACCCCCACCCAGGCGCCGGACCGTACCCCGGCCACCGCGGCTACAACGCGACCGGTGTCCAGATAGGCAGCGGCTACCGGCAGCACCTGTTCGTCTGCCCGGCGGAGCCCGAGCATCCGCACATCGAGTTGATGACGTAGCCCACCCGGGTCGAGGGACTGACCATGATCGGCTGGGCCGCCCTGCGCGAATACCGCGTGCCCCGTGCGGGGATGCTGTCCGGCAGGGGCGGTGACGAGGACGCGGGGGGCGCATGTTCGACGGCATCAGGAACAGCAGCAGACTCAGGGAGCTGACCTGGCGGTCCTTCTGGGAGGACGTGGGCGAGCCCTTGGTCGACGTCGTGCTGTCCCGCTCGATCTGGGTGGCCGTCGGCAACGCGGGAACCGTCGTCTGCGCCGTCGCCGGGGTGGTGCGGCACTGGTCGGATCCGCTCGTGTTCGCCGACTACCTGCTCGTCCAACTCGCGTGCCTGTTCTGCCAGGCGGTCGCCCTGTTCCCCGTCGTGTCACCGGGACGCAGGGCGACACCGCAGGACGTCAGGGACTACGCCGGCATCCACGAGGGCCTGACGACGACCACGCTCTTCGGCGTCCTTTTCCTCGCCTTCATCCCCGGCGTGGTGCTGCTCCTCCTCTTCGGCGCGGACGCGGACGCGCAGTGGGGCGCCGTGCTGTTCATGGGGACGGCCCTCGTGCTGGCCTGCATCGCGGGCCTGATCGCCGGGGGCGTCGTCTCCGACCGCGTGCGGGCGCGGCGCCGTGCGGCGGGCGGGCACGGCTGGGAGGACGACGACGACGGCACCGCCGGCGGCGATGCGGACACGGCCGGATCCGACGGCGACTGAACGGCGGCAGGCGCCCCGGGGCCGGGGCTCGTCAGGAGCCGGGCCTGCTGCCCGAGGGGTGCGGGCCCGGCAGAGGGGTGTTCCGCAGGGCATGGCGG
>NZ_RDBP01000289.1 GCF_008042045.1 Streptomyces sp. T39 | reverse complement strand
CCTTTGGCGGGGTGGTCGTCCCCGACGAGTGGGCGGGGCCCGGAGAGCGCGGCGCGCCCCTGGCGGCGTGGGGTCCGGCCGGCGGGGAGCGGTCGGTATCGGGTACGCGCCGGGCGCGCGGCGGGGTCATCCCCCCGACGGGGCGCCGGTCGCGCGGCGGGGTGGTCTTCCCCAACGGGTGAGCGGGGCCCGGAGGGCGCGGCGCGCCCCTGGCGGCGCGGGGTCCGGCCGCCGGGGAGCGGCCCGCATCGGGTACGCGCCGGGCGCGGCGTCCCCGACGGGTACGCGCCGGGCGCGGGGGCGCGCCCTTGGCGCGGCGGTCGTCCCCGACGAGTGGGCGGGGCCCGGAGAGCGCGGCGCGCCCCTGGCGGCGCGGGGTCCGGCCGCCGGGGAGCGGTCGGCGTCGGGTACGCGCCGGGCGCGCGGCGGGGCGGTCGTCCCCGACGGGGGCGACGGGCGCGCGGCGGCGGCCGGTCGCCGCCGGCCCTGCGGCTGCCGACTCCCGTCGGCAGCCGCAGGGGCGGCCTCGCGGCCCGCGCCCTGCCGCTCAGCCGCCCTGCCGGGCGCCCGCGCGGGTGCGGCGGCGCAGGGCGGGGGCCTGACGGTCGCCAACATCTTCATCGCGACGCTCTGGACCTGAGGGCGGCGGACCGCCTCGCGCGCAGGGGGCGGCGGCGGCCGGTGAGGCCGCCGCCGCCCCCTGTCGTACGGGCGCCGGGTCCGCAGCCGGGTCAGACCGGGCGGACG
>NZ_RDBP01000288.1 GCF_008042045.1 Streptomyces sp. T39 | reverse complement strand
GGCCTCGCTCTCCGTCCAGGTCAGGAACAGCCGCAGCGACCGGCCGTCGGGCAGCGCGAGTTCACTGCCGCGCGGGAGGGTCACCAGGGCACGGGACGCGGTCCGTTCGGTGAACGGCGCGATCACCCCGTCCAGGGCGGCGTCCACCACGGCGACGCCGACCGGGGCACCGCGGCCGGCCCGGCGCAGGACCTCCGCCGTGAGGACCTCGGTCACGGACCGTGTGACGGCGGACGGCAGCACCGGCCTGTCGTCGTCGGTGACGTGCGTTTTCGCGGCGCCCGCCGTTCTGCTCTCCGCGCTGGGCTCCCTGCGGGTCCGCGACMGGGAGCACACGGTGCGCGTGTTCTTCCCCAAGGCGGGCGCGACCGAGGTCGCGGCGTGCTCCAGCGCGCGGACGACCGCCCGCGCGCGCCGGGCGCCCGCCTCCGCGCCGGGCCGGTCGGCGCCGCGCAGGTGAGCATCGGACCGGTCGGCGTCGGACCGGTCGGCGTCGGACCGGTCGGCGTCCGACCGGTCGGCTTCGACCGCGAGACGCAGATGGTCGACGCGGCGCACCAGCTCACCGGGACGGCTCCTGAGCAGAGCGAGCGCGCCGTCGACGTCGCGGGCGGCCAGGGCTGCTTCGACGCGGCCGCTCCACCGGTGCGCCGTCACCGACGCGCCCGTCGCGTCGATGCCGCCGTGCTCTGCCGCCGTGCGACGCAGGACGGCGGACAGGCCGTGCGGACAGGCCGT
>NZ_RDBP01000287.1 GCF_008042045.1 Streptomyces sp. T39 | reverse complement strand
GCAGCAGCCGGATGCTGGCGATGCTCGTSCTCGACATGGCCAACCCCTTCTTCGTCTCCGTGGCCAAGGGCGCGGAGCGCGCCGCCCGCGACGCCGGCCTCGGCGTGATGCTCGGCAACAGCGCGGGCAGCGGCGACGAGGAGGCGTACTACCTGTCGCTCTTCGCCGAGCAGCGGGTACGGGGTGTCCTCGTCACCCCCGCCGACCACGGTGGCCGCCACGTCCGCGAGTTCGCCCGGCACGGCATCCCGTTCGTCYRCGTCGACCGGGCGCTGCCCAGCGCCGAGGGCTGCTCGGTGTCCGTGGACGACATCACGGGCGGCGCCCTCGCCGTGCGCCACCTCGTGCAGCGCGGGCACCGGGAGGTCGTCTACGTCAGCGGCCCCATGCACCTCGCGGCGGTCGCGGCACTGCGCGAGGTGCATGGGGCCGCTGACGTAGACGACCTCCCGGTGCCCGCGCTGCACGAGGTGGCGCACGGCGAGGGCGCCGCCCGTGATGTCGTCCACGGACACCGAGCAGCCCTCGGCGCTGGGCAGCGCCCGGTCGACGTGGACGAACGGGATGCCGTGCCGGGCGAACTCGCGGACGTGGCGGCCACCGTGGTCGGCGGGGGTGACGAGGACACCCCGTACCCGCTGCTCGGCGAAGAGCGACAGGTAGTACGCCTCCTCGTCGCCGCTGCCCGCGCTGTTGCCGAGCATCACGCCGAGGCCGGCGTCGCGGGCGGCGCGC
>NZ_RDBP01000286.1 GCF_008042045.1 Streptomyces sp. T39 | reverse complement strand
CCCTGCGGGAGCAGGCGGAGCGCGGCCCGAGCGACCGGGCGACCGAGGCGCAGCACGCGAAGGGCAAGCTGACGGCGCGTGAGCGGATCGCGCTGCTGCTGGACGAGGGTTCGTTCCGTGAGGTCGAGCAGTTGCGGCGGCATCGTGCGTCGGGGTTCGGTCTGGAGGCGAAGAAGCCGTACACGGACGGTGTGGTGACCGGCTGGGGCACGGTGGAGGGCCGGACGGTCTTCGTGTACGCGCATGATTTCCGGATCTTCGGCGGTGCGCTGGGCGAGGCCCATGCGACGAAGATCCACAAGATCATGGACATGGCGATCTCGGCGGGTGCTCCGCTGGTGTCGCTGAACGACGGTGCSGGTGCGCGGATCCAGGAGGGTGTGAGCGCCCTYGCCGGKTACGGCGGGATCTTCCAGCGCAACACGAGGGCGTCGGGGGTGATCCCGCAGATCTCGGTGATGCTGGGGCCGTGCGCGGGCGGTGCCGCCTACAGTCCGGCGCTGACGGACTTCGTGTTCATGGTGCGCGAGACGTCGCAGATGTTCATCACGGGCCCGGACGTGGTCAAGGCGGTCACGGGCGAGGAGATCACGCAGAACGGGCTCGGCGGCGCGGACGTGCACGCCGAGACCTCGGGCGTCGCGCACTTCGCGTACGACGACGAGGAGACCTGCATCGCCGAGGTCCGCTACCTCCTGTCCATGCTCCCCTCCAACAACCGGGAG
>NZ_RDBP01000285.1 GCF_008042045.1 Streptomyces sp. T39 | reverse complement strand
CCCCGAGGCCACCATCCGGCACGAGGTCATCGGCGACCTCGCCGACCACGAGTGGGCGGGCAACGCCAAGATCCGCGACGTGCTGACCGGCCTCTTCGACGGCCTGGACCTGTCCCAGTTCCCGCAGGGCCTCGACACGGTGATCGGCCCGCTGTCCGGCGGCGAGCGCCGCCGCATCGCGCTGGCGAAGCTGCTCATCGCCGAGCAGGACCTGATCGTCCTCGACGAGCCGACCAACCACCTGGACGTGGAGGGCATCGCCTGGCTGGCGCAGCACCTGCGCAACCGGCGCTCGGCGCGGGCGAAGACGTAGTCGCTGTAGCCGCCCTCGTACTCGTACACGTCACCGCGCTGCACGTCCCACATGCGGGTGCAGACCTGGTCGAGGAACCAGCGGTCGTGGGTGACGCAGACGAGCGCCGAGCGCGAGCGCATCGCCGCCACGGAGGAGTCGAAGCGGCAGAACCTGATGCGCAAGGAGCTCGCCTGGCTGCGGCGCGGAGCGCCCGCGCGGACCTCCAAGCCGCGCTACCGCATCGAGGCGGCGAACGAGCTGATCGCCGACGTGCCGCCGCCGCGTGACACGTCCGAGCTGATGAAGTTCGCCTCGGCCCGGCTCGGCAGGACCGTGTTCGACCTGGAGGACGTGACCGTCCAGGCCGGGCCCAAGGTGCTGCTGCAGCACGTGACCTGGCAGCTCGGCCCGGGCGACCGG
>NZ_RDBP01000284.1 GCF_008042045.1 Streptomyces sp. T39 | reverse complement strand
CGTAAAGACACGTCAGTCGTAGAGCTTCATCGCCTTGCCGACCTTGACGTATGCGGTGGCGGCCTCGGCCTTGGGGTTGTAGAGCGTGACCGGGAGGGAGGCCGAGTACGACTCGGGGACCTTCACGTCGTCGCGGATGGTGGGTTGGACGACGAGGTCGCCGTACGCCTCTCGCACCTGCCGCTCGATGTCGTAGTAGACCTTGCCCTGGGAGATGCCCGTGACGCCTTCCCCTATGACGATCCAGTCGAGTCCGTCGCGCATGCCCATGAAGCCGAAGGACTTGTGCAGGTGAGCGATCTTGTCCTCCAGCGCCGTCAGTCCGCGCGCTTCCTTCTCTTGACTCTTGGTGCATCCGACGATCTCGGTTGCGGCGATGAGGGCGCCCTGGGTGCCGAGGTCCAGGTTGCCGGGGCAGTCGAGCAGGATGACGTCGAACCGTCCGAGCAGTTGCGGGAGCAGTCGGTGGAGCCACATCTCCCGGGCGGTGACTCCCGCGAGCTTCACGCTGAGGGAGTCGAGCTTGTCGGACTCCAGGATGAGCCAGAGGCCCGGGATGGGCTCGCCGGTCTTGCTGTGACGTCCGGGAACGAGTGCTTCTTCGAGGGTGCAGACCTCGTCAACCACGTCGATGAGGGTGGCCAGCTCTTCATCGGCGTCCGGGTTGTCGTAGCCGAGGAGGCGGGAGACGTCGCGTTGCCGGTCCAGTCCGATCACGCAGACGGTGCGGCCGTGTGCGGCGGCCTGCTCGGCGAGGGCTGCTGCCAGGGTGCTCTTGCCGGAGCCGGCCGAGCCGCTGGCGAGCGTGAGGACACGGGTCGGGAGGCCCGTGTCGGCGGGCGGGGTCATGGTGTCGGTGCTCATGTGCACTCCGCTCTACGCCGTCGGAGCGGGCGCGTGGTCGGTGGGCTGGTAGTCGGTGTGAGTCTCCAGCCAGTCCGCGTAGGCGCGGGCGTGGGTGGAGTCGGTGCCGTCGGTTCGGGTCATGGGGACTTCGCAGCGGGCGAGGGCCAGCGCGAGCGCGCCCTGCTTCTGGCGGTCGGTGCCTTCCTCGCCGGACAG
>NZ_RDBP01000283.1 GCF_008042045.1 Streptomyces sp. T39 | reverse complement strand
GTTCATGGCGGCGACCACCGCGATGGGCGTGGCGCTGGTCGACTCGGGTGCCGCGGGTCATCTGGTGGGCGGGCTGCCCGGCTCGATGCCGCCGTGGGTCTTCCTGACCGTGGTCGTGCTGGTCAGCACGGCGGCCCATCTGGTGCTCCAGTCCCGCTCGGCACGCTCGTCGGTGCTGGTGCCGCTGGTGGTGGCGGCCGCCGTCGGCTCCGGCGTCAACCCGGTGGCCGCCGCTCTGGCCTCGACGGCCGCGGCGGGCTTCTGCCACACCCTGCCCGCGTCGGCCAAACCGGTCGCCCTCTTCTTCGAACCGCCCGAACGGGTCCCCACCTTCACCCCGCGCGATCTGCTGCGGCTCTCCGCCGTGCTGGCGCCCCTCAGCGCCGCCGTGGTGCTGCTGTTCGCCCTCGTCCTCTGGCCGCTCCTCGGCGTGCCCGTCCTCCCGGAGTAGGGGCCTGTCGTGGCCGGACCCCCTGCGCCGGCCGCCTCCGCCAGCGCCTCCGCCGTGCCCTCGCCGCCGTCGACGAGCGGGATCAGGTCGAGCTCGGCGTCGGGGACCACCCGGCGCAGCCCCTCTGCGATGGACAGGGCCGCCTGGCGGGCGGAGAGGGACTCCTTGAAGCCGCTCGGGGCGACGGCGACTCGGTAGGGGC
>NZ_RDBP01000282.1 GCF_008042045.1 Streptomyces sp. T39 | reverse complement strand
CCTGGCGAGGGACCACCGCGTCATCGCCTACGACCAGCGCGGCCACGGCCGCACCCCGCTCGCGGACGTCGGCACCGAGCGGCTCGCCGACGACCTGGAGGCCGTGCTCACGGCCGTCCTCGCCCCCGGTGAGAAGGCCGTCGTCGCGGGCCACTCCATGGGCGGCATGACCATGATGGCCGCCGCCTCCCGGCCGGCCTTCCGCGAGCACACGGCCGCCGCACTGCTGTGCAGCACGGGCAGCGCCCGGCTCGTCGACGAGTCGCTGGTGCTGCCGATGCGGGCGGGCCGGGCGCGGATCCCGGCCCCATCGTCCCGTAGCGGAGGATGCGCCGGGAGAGCGGAGTGACCGGGCCGAGCGGGTGGACCAGTGCTCCCGGATCGTGCACGCCTGCCCGCGTGCCGCCCGGGTGGCCTGGTCGCGGGTGCTCGGCGAGCTCGACCTGGACGAGGGCGTACGGGCGCTCGACGTGCCCACGGTGGTCGTCGCCGGCACGGCGGACCGGCTGACCCCGCTGGTGCACGCCAAGCGCCTCGCCCTCGACCTCCCGCAGTGCCTCGAACTCGTCGAGCTCGCGGGCATGGGCCACATGACCCCCGTCGAGGCCCCCGAGGCCGTCACCGCCAAGCTCCGTGAGCTCGCCGCCGCGTAC
>NZ_RDBP01000281.1 GCF_008042045.1 Streptomyces sp. T39 | reverse complement strand
TCCAGTCCCGGGCGATTTTGATCGCGTAGTCCTCGTCGAGCACCGGATAGAAGATCGGCTGCTCGGCCAGCCGGGGCGGCCATGCCCGCCACCCCGACTCCCGCACCAGATCCAGCTCCTGGGGCCCGGTGGGCCGCCACAGGGTCGTCGTCGCGCGGGTGCCGGGCATGGTGGTCTCCGTGGATGGCCGTGGACGGGTGAGCCGCCTCCTGGGGCGGCTCGCCCGCCGGACGCTACCGCGCGGCACGGTCCGGGCCCACCGGGTTTCGCGTTCCGCGGGGGGCGGCCCGCCCCCGGCGTCCGCCCGGCACGGGGAAGGACCGGGGGCCCGGGGAACCGGTSACCGGTTCCCCGGGCCCCCGGCGGTGGTCACCGCCACGGTGTGCGGAGCACTCCTCAGCCGTCGGCCTTCGCGACGCCGATCGGGCAGCTCACGCCCGTCCCGCCGATGCCGCAGTAGCCGGCCGGGTTCTTGTCGAGGTACTGCTGGTGGTACGCCTCGGCCGGATAGAAGGGGCGGCCTTCGGCCGGGAGGATCTCCGTGGTGATGGTGCCGTAGCCGGAGCCGCTGAGGACCTGCTGGTAGGCGGCGCGGGAGGACTCCGCCGACGCGGCCTGGGCGGGGGAGTGGGTGTGGATCGCGGAGCGGTACTG
>NZ_RDBP01000280.1 GCF_008042045.1 Streptomyces sp. T39 | reverse complement strand
TCAACGTCATCGCCGACATGCTGGGCCTCGACAAGGCCGACCACGACCGCTTCCACGGCTGGTACACCAGCGTCGTCGCCTTCCTCGGCAACCTCTCGGGCGACCCGGACGTCACCGCCGCCGGACTGCGCACCCGGACCGAGTTCGCCGATTACATGATCCCCGTCATCCGCGAACGGCGCGCCCACCCGGGCGACGACCTGCTGTCCGGCCTGTGCACCGCGGAGGTCGACGGCGTGCGCATGAGCGACGAGGACATCAAGGCCTTCTGCAGCCTGCTCCTCGCGGCCGGCGGCGAGACCACCGACAAGGCCATCGCCTGCATCTTCGCCAACCTCCTCGCCCACCCCGAACAGCTCGCCGCCGTGCGCGAGGACCGCTCGCTCATCGACCGGGCGTTCGCCGAGACCCTGCGCTACACCCCGCCCGTGCACATGATCATGCGGCAGACGGCCGCCGAGGTCACCGTCAGCGGCGGCACGATCCCCGCCGGCGCCACGGTCACCTGCCTCATCGGCGCGGCCAACCGTGACGCGGACCGCTACCGCGACCCGGACCGCTTCGACATCTTCCGCGACGACCTGACCGCCACCACGGCCTTCTCGGCCGCGGCGGACCACCTCGCCTTCGCGCTCGGCCGCCACTTCTGCGTCGG
>NZ_RDBP01000028.1 GCF_008042045.1 Streptomyces sp. T39 | reverse complement strand
GCCCTGGACGTCCCGCCCACCGTCCGGACGGCACTGGCCTGGATCCCGCCGCGGGAGACCTGGCCGGCTCTCCAGGAGATCCGCCGGGAGAACGACCCGCAGATCCACCGCTGGCCTCCGCACGTCAATCTGCTCTTCGGCTCGTGCCGTGCGTGCTGCCCCTGCCCCGCGGGCCGATCGGGCCGTGGGCTCCGGTGGTGCCCCTCGCCGCGCGGGCCCTGTGCGGGCACGGCCGTGGGCAGGCCGGGGCCTGCTCTCTCGTCCACCGGTGTCGCTCCGTCCGCTTCCCCCCGCAGCGGACGGGCGCCCGGGGCGGCCCGGCTGCGTGCGCTGATCTCCCCGCGGGTCTAGACGGATGTTCGGGCCCCGGGGTTGCTTGCGAACGCGCCGCGGTGCGGAGGGCCGGCGCGGGCTCAGGGGGAGGGGGCGATACGGACGCCGTCCTCCGCGCCGTCGGAGAGGAACGACGCCAGCGCCGAGCCCTCCTCCTCGACGGCGGAGCGGTCGGAGCGGGAGACGCGGCCGAGCGGGGAAACGGTCACCGTGCCGCCGTCGACGGTCCACGTCGCGGCGACGCGGCCGTCGACCAGGACGACGCGTTCACCGGCGACCGAGAGCAGACGGTGCTCGTCGTCGATGATCCGGCTGCGGTCCTGGTAGCCGAGGACCGCGTTGTCGAACGCCGGCAGGAAGCGCACCGGGGCCGGGGTGTCCGGGTCCGGGCGGGGCGCGTCGGGCAGGTCCAGCAGTTCGCGTCCCGCCTCGTCGCGGAAGGCGACCAGCCGGGGCCGGAGCGCGGCGACCGCGCCGGGCAGCCCCGCGAGCCCGGACCAGGCGCGCAGGTCGGCGGTGGTGGCCGGCCCGTACGCCGCCAGATAGCGCAGGACGAGGGCCTCGCCGACCGGGTCGGTGCCGTCGGGTGCGGCCGGGTCCACCTCGCGTCCGAGCCAGGAGGCGAGCAGGAGGTAGCGCGCCCCGCCCGCCGTGCGCCACAGACCTCGCGGGGGCACCTGGACCGTGGGCAGGAGCGCGGCGACCAGCAGTTCGCCCAGCGGGCGCGGACCCGCCTGGGGCCAGCGGCCGACGACGGCCCGGGCGAGTTCGCCCATGGTGCGGGGCTCGCCGTCGGCCATCACCGCCCGCCCCGCGGCGGCCAGTTCGCCGGGGTCGACCCCGGCGAGCTCGCGGCGGTACGTGCCGAGAACCCGCTGGCGGAGCATGGCGTCGTGGCGGGCGCGCCAGGCGAGGGCGTCGTCGGAGGCGACCAGGTGCATGGTGCGGCGCATCAGATGGACGCGTACCGCCTGCCGTCCGGTCACGAGGCCGGAGAGGTCCGCGGGGGCGAAACCGTGCAGCCGGGACCAGAGTCCGGTGAACGGCTCCTGCGGCTCCTGCGCCTGGAGTCCGCACAGGTGCCGGACGGCGTCGAGGGCGGTCAGGCGGGCGCGTCCGAGCAGCAACTGGCGGGCGAGCGCGGCGCGGTTCAGCGCCCGGGACGACAGCACGGTCATCGGGCCGCCCCTCCTTCCGCCCGCCGGTACCGGCGCGGGCCGGCGGGACGTCCGCCCCCCGCCCTGCTGCCGGCCGGGCGCGGGGACCCGGCGGGCGGGCCGGGGCGCGGCGGGGTGTGTGTCGTCACGGTGGTGCGGTCCTTTCGGTCGGGGCGGTCCGGGCGGTTGCTGCGCTTCGCGCGGTGGTTCGCGATGCGTCCGGTGGTCGTGATCCGCCGGGGTTGCGGTGGCCGCGGTCCGGCGGACGTAGGGCCGTGCGGTCCCGCCGCTCCCCGCGGTCGCCGTGGCCGCGCGAGCCGGTGGGGGCGGCGCCGGGGCGGTCGGCCCGACGTCCGCCCGTCGAGCGTCTCGCGCAGGATGTCCGCGTGCCCGGCATGCTGCGCGGTCTCGGCGATGAGGTGGGCCGGCACCCCGCGCACGCTCCGCACCGCGCCCGGCTCGTGCCAGCGCGCACGGGGCAGCGGGTGCGCAGCGGACAGGGTGGTCATGGTCGTCGGTTCCTCGCGGTCGTCCTCGGTGCGTGCGGGAACCACCGTCCCAGAGGTGGCGGTCAGGAGGTGTCCTCTTCTCGCGCCACGATGGAGTCATGCCGAATACGTCCGCGCGCCTGCTGTCCCTGCTGTCCCTCCTCCAGGCCCGCCGCGACTGGCCGGGGGCACTGCTGGCCGAACGCCTGGACGTCAGTCCCCGTACCGTGCGCCGCGACGTGGACCGGCTCCGTGAACTCGGCTACCCGGTCGTCGCGTTCAAGGGACCGGACGGCGGTTACCGGCTCGACGCGGGGGCCGAGCTGCCACCGCTGCTCTTCGACGACGACCAGGCCGTCGCCCTCGCCGTCGCGCTCCGGATCGCGACCACCTCCGGCGCCGGCATCGAGGAGTCCGCGGCCCGTGCGCTGACCACCGTGCGCCAGGTGATGCCCGCACGGCTGCGCCACCGGATCGACGTCCTCCAGGTCACCGCCGTCGAACGGTCGCCTGCGGAGCCCGCCGCCCAGGCCGACGCCGGGGTGCTCATGGCGCTCGCCGCCGCCGTCCACGCCCGCGAGGAGGTGCGCTTCGACTACGCCTCGGCCGCCGGGGCCGCGCCCACCGCCCGGCGCCGGGTGCAGCCCCACCATCTCGTCACCCGGGGCGGGCGCTGGTATCTCGTCGCCTGGGACCTGGAGCGCGAGGACTGGCGCACCTTCCGCGCGGACCGGATCACGCCGCGCACGCCGACGGGGCCGCGCTTCACCCCGCGCGAACTGCCCGGCGGGGATGTGGCGGCCTTCGTGACCGAACGCTTCCGGGGTGCCGCGGGCTCCGGGGACTGGCCGTGCCGCGGGGAGGTCGTCCTCGCCCTGCCGGCTTCCGCCGTGACCCCCTGGGCCCATGACGCCCTCGTCGAGGAGCTCGGGCCGGACCGCTGCCGGCTGGTCCTGGGGTCGTGGTCGTGGGCGGCCCTCGCGGCCACGGTCGCCCGGTTCGACTGCGGCATCGAGGTCGTGGGGCCACCCGAACTCAGGGAGGCCTTCCGGGAGCTGGCGCGGCGGTGCGCGGCCGCCGCGGACGACGACCCCGCCACGGCCGCCACGGACGGCGGCCCCGCCACGCCCGCCGAGCAGGGCGCGCCGCCGGCCGCGGGTTTCTGAGCCGCGGAGGCGTCACCGCAGGCTCGGGACCTCGCCGCCGGTGAGGGCCAGTGTGACCCCGTCCAGCCCGCGCAGGCGTGCCGTGGCGATCTCCGCGAGCCGGGCGCCGTCGGGCGGGGTCTGGCCGAGGCCGACGGCGTAGCGGGTGGGGGAGGCGGAGTACGGGCGGGGCCAGGCGTGGGCCGCGGGCGCGGCGTCGGCGAGGTCGGCGACGACGGCCCGCATCCGGCCGCGGAGCCGGCCCTCGTCGGCGCCCTCCGCCAGGGTCACGACCGCCCACGCCGCGTGCCGGCGGTGCAGTGGCGGCGGGGCGTGCAGCTCCCCGCGGGCACCGGCACCGCCCGTGTCCGTCAGCTCCCAGGCGCGGTACAGCTCCTGCGTCAGCAGGTCGCGCATGCCGGGGGTGACCTGGTCCGTGCAGGAGCGCACGGGTGCCGAGGGCGTCAGGACGGTGACCGGTGCGGTGCCGCTGCCGGGACCGGGGTCCCCGGTCAGGGTGACCGGGACGCGCCAGTCCCAGGCCGCCCAGGTGGCGAAGAAGCGCGCCGCCAGAGCGGGGCCGCCGGTGGGGGCACCGGTGGCGTCCGCGTCCCGTACCGTGCGGGCGGCCAGGACGGCCCAGGCGATGCCCGGCAGCCCGCCGAAGGGGGCGCAGTCGAGGCCGCGGGCGCGCGCCCATGCCTTCACCTCGCGGGCGAGCGCGCCGAAGGCCGCCTCCCGGCCGGCGACGGCGCCGATCACGGCTTCCGCGTCGCCGACGGCGCTGAGCGCCACCGCCGCGGCGTCGCCCAGCGCGGTACGGCGGGCGACCGCGTCGGCCGGGTCGGTCGAGCCCGTGGGCACCACGGCCAGATCCACCGCCAGGCCGCCGGTGGTCAGACGGACCCCCGGAACCCGGGCACCGGTCACGTCGCGGAGGCCGGCCGCGTCGGGGAGGGCGACCCGGAGCGCCGCCCGCACCCCCGCCGCCGTCGCACCGCCCGGCAGGGCCACGACGAGATCGAGATCCGCGCCGGGCAGCGCACAGCCCGTCCGCCGCGAACCGACGACATGGACGACGCCCTCGGGAAGCGCCGCCTCGATCCGCGCCACGACGCGACCGACCCGCCCGGCCCCGGCCCCGGCCTGTTGGCCGCGGTCCGCGGGGGCGGGGTGGGGCCGTGACGGGTCGGCCCCGGGGTGCCGGGTGCCGGCTGCGGGGTCCGTGGGTCCCTCGCCGGGGCCGGCGGGGGAGCGGGGTGCGTTCGCCGCGTCGGCGTCCTTTGGGTCCTGCAGGCCGGGTCCCGGTGTGAGGTCCGCCGTGCCGGCCCCGGGGTGCCGGGTGCCGGCTGCSGGGTCCGTGGGTCCCRKGCCGGSSCCGGCYGGGGYGCGGGGTGCGTTCGCCGCGTCGGCGTCCTTTGGGTCCTGCAGGCCGGGTCCCGGTGTGAGGTCCGCCGTGCCGGCCCCGGGGTGCCGGGTGCCGGGCGGGCTCGGCGAGGGGGGTTGCGGGCATGACGGTCTCCTGTGCCGGACGAAGGGGACGGACCGCGGGTGCGGCGGCCCGGCTCCTCGTTTCTTCCGTGGCAGGCTGGATTCGACATGACCGCCCGGCGGAGCGCGGATGTGAGAACGCTGAATGCCGGACTTCCGTGACTCCGGCGCGGGATGCCCCGGACGGTCAGGGGCGCAGGGCGGTGGTGATCCGGGTGGAGGCGTTGCGGGCCGCGGTGGCCGGGTCCTGGCCCTGGAGGACGGCCGTCATGTAGGGCTTGATCGGGTTGTCGACCTCCACCTCGGCCCACTGCGGGGAGTTGGGGGTGGCCCGGCCCTGTGCCGCTCCGGCCGCCATCGCGGATGTGCTCTCCCCCTCCAGTTCGAGGCCGAGGGTGGCCTTGTTGGGCACGTAGTTCATGGTGCGGGCGAGGTCCAGCTGCCATTCGTCGCCGGCGAGCGCGGAGACCACGTCGACGGCGGCGGCGCGCTCCTTGGAGTTCTCGGGCACGATCAGGTCGGAGCCGCCGATGAAGACGGATCCGGGCGCGGCGGCGGTCTTGCCGGGGACGGGGAAGAAGCCGAGCTTGCCCTTGAGTTCGGGGTTGGCCTTCTCGATGACGGTGGCCGCGCTCGGCACGGCGATCATCTGGGCGACGTCGCCCTTGGCGAAGACGTCCGCCTGCGGCGGGGTCTCCTCGTCGCCGTCCTTGGGGCCGCTGCCGTGGGCCTGGAGCTCCTGGTAGAAGTCCATTCCCCGCAGGGCGGCCTTGGAGTGCAGCGCACCCTCCCACTCCCCCGCTCTCTCCACGGCGAGTTCGCCGCCCTCGTCCCAGATGAAGCCGGCGAGGGTGTACCAGTCCTGGCCGGAGAGGTAGATGCCGTCCTGGCCCGGCCGGTCGAGCTTCTCGGAGATCTCCAGCCACTCGGCGCGGGTCTTCGGCGGCTCGGTGATGCCCGCCTCGGCGAACAGCTCCTTGTTGTAGATGACGACACGGTTGGCCGCGTACCAGGGGATGCCGTACTGGGAGCCGTTGACGCTGCCCGGTTCGGCCAGGCCCGGCAGCCAGTCCTCGTTGCCCAGGTCGCGCACGGACTCCAGGGTGAGGTCGCGCAGGCCGCCGCTCTCGGCGTAGCCGGCGACCTGGGTGTTGCCGACCTCGATGATCTCGGGCGCGTCCTCGCTCCTGAGGGCCTCGGTGACCTTCTTGCCGATGCCCGTCCACTCCTGGAAGGTCACGTCGAGCTCGATGTCGGGGTGTTCCTTCTCGAACGTCTCCGTGAAGCGCTGGAGCCAGTCGTCGGAGACGCTGTTCTGCATGAGCCAGATGCTGACGGTGCGGGTGTCGGAACCGCCGGGTATCAGACCGCACCCGCCGAGGGCGAGGGAACACGCGAGCACGGTGGACAGGGCGAGGTAGCGGTTCTTCACGAGGTCACCTTCTGCGTCGGGGCACATGAGTGGAACCCGACGTGGGGGGAGGAGCTGACGCTCGCACGGGCTGGCTGGATTTTGGTATGGACCAAACGTCCGGTCAAGTCCGGAAAGCGGAGCATGACGGGGCCGACAGCGGACACCGCCGTCGTCCGCGGCGTCACCGGCAGGTCATCCGGTGGCCGGATCACGGCCGTTCGGGCATGCTGGTCGGCCGCCGGCGGGCCCCCGGCGGCCGACCAGCATGCGGACACCGCGCCGTCGGCACGGCGGGCGACGCCTCGCGGGACCGGGCGCGGTGCGGCACCGTGGAGAGAACGCATCGAGAGGAGCACGACGCGCATGTCGAACCACACCTACCGTGTCACCGAGATCGTGGGCACCTCCCCGGACGGTGTCGACCAGGCGATCCGCAACGGCATCACCCGGGCGTCCCAGACCCTGCGGGGCCTCGACTGGTTCGAGGTCACCCAGGTACGCGGGCACATCGTCGACGGGGAGATCGAGCACTACCAGGTGGGACTGAAGGTCGGATTCCGGCTGGAGGACGGCGACTGAGCGGCGCCGGACGGGCGAGCGCGCCCCCGGTGCGCACGCCCTGAACCCGCGCCGGGGGCGACGGGGCGCGCTTCCGGCGCCCCCGGGGCCGTCAGGTGCGCCCCTCGCGCTCCTGGGCGTCGCGCATGGCCGCACCGGTGCTCTGCGCGCCCCAGACGGCGCGCACCACCGGGAAGCCGGCCCGCTCGGCGTCCTGGCACACCAGCTCGTCGTCGTCGACGAGCATCCTGATGTCGCGGCCGGCCGCGAGACGCCGCAGGATCTCCAGCTTGGTCCTGCGGGCGGGCCGGCGGTCGTCGTTGCGCCGCATGAAGATCCGGCCCCCGGGCAGCTCACGGGCGGCGATCCAGTCCACGGTGTCCCGGCGGCACCGCTCCGGGCGGCCGGTCAGATAGACGATCTCGCAGTCGCGCGCCGCGTCGAGGCACAGCCGCACGCCCTCGTCGAGCGGCGGGTCGCCGGGCGCCGCGGCGAAGAACGCGTCCCAGTCGCGCGGGGTGCGCCGCAGCAGGTGCTGCCGGTGTCCGGCGTCGGCAAGTGTTCCGTCGAGGTCGAATACGGCCAGCGGCCTGCTGTCTCGCGTCGTCACGGCCATCAGCGTAGGCCGTGGGCCGCGCCCCCGGGCAGGCAGGCGCCGCCCGCCGCGGTCGGGCTCCGCGCACGAGGTGTCCCGGGCAGCGTCCGGCTGCCGCGCGCCGCGCACGTCGGGCGCACAGGCCGGGCACGCACGCGGCACGGAGTGCGGTACAGGGAGCGGGCACGCACGCGGCACGGACGTGCGGTACAGGGAGCGGGCACGCACGCGGCACGGACGTCCGGCCCCGGCTCCGGCTCCGGCGTCGGCGCGGGCGCACGGCGCGCGCCCGGCGCTAGATTCGGCTCATGCACACGACGCGCGTGTCCCGCCATGTGAACGCCTCCCCCGCGGCCGTGTACCGGGCGCTGCTCGATCCGGACGCCGTCGCCCGCTGGCGGGTGCCGGACGGGATGACCGCGCACGTCCACGGGTTCGACGCCCGGGAGGGAGGCAGTTTCCGGGTCTCGCTCGTGTACGACGCCCCGGACGCGGCGGGCAAGTCGGACGCACGGACCGACACCTACCACGGCCGTTTCACCGAACTCGTCCCCGGCGAGAAGGTGGTCGAGGTGCTCGCCTTCGAGTCCGCGGACCCGGAACTGGGCGGCACGATGACGATGACGACCTCGCTGGCCGCGGCCGCCGGCGGCGGGACGGATGTGCTCGTGGTGCACGAGGGGCTGCCCGACGCCGTCCGGCCCGAGGACAACGAGACCGGGACGCGGATGGCCCTCGACAACCTGGCCCGGCTGGTCGAGGGCCGTTCCTGAGACCGGGGCGGCCGTGGCCGCCCCGGCACGCGGGGAGTCAGCCGGACGAGGCGGCGACGGCGCACGCCGGGTGGCCCCAGCCGTCCGGGTTCTTCGCGATCGACTCGCCCTGGGCGTAGGGGCGGCCGCACCGGCAGCGGCCGGGGAACTTGGCCTTGAGCGTCCCGCGGGAGCCGCTCTTCGCGGACGAGGCGCCCTTCGCGGCGGGACGGCGCGCACGACCCGCGGCCGGCTTCGACGGCGGCTCGGGCGGCGGCAGCGCGGAGCCCCGCGCGGAGCCGGCCGGCTCCTGGGTGCGGGCGGCCTGGCTGGCGGCGGCGTCGGCGGCCGCGTTCAGCGCGTCCCCGTCGACCTGGTGGGCGGGGGTGTAGACGAAGCGCACGTCGCGTCCCGTGAGCAGCGCGTCGATCGCCATGACCAGGTCCTGGTTGGCGACGGGTGTGCCGGCCGCCGTCTTCCAGCCCTTGCGGCGCCACCCGGGGAGCCAGGTGGTCACCGCCTTCATCGCGTACTGCGAGTCCATGCGCACCTCGAGCGGGACCTCGGGCCCGGTGCGCCCGAGCAGTTCCCGCAGCGCGGTCAGCTCGGCGACGTTGTTCGTCGCCCGCCCGAGCGGGCCCGCCTCCCACGAGGTCACCTCGCCGTCGGCACCGGCGATCACCCAGGCCCAGGCGGCAGGCCCGGGATTGCCCTTCGACGCCCCGTCACACGCGGCGATGATACGTTCCACCATTCCCCCGATCCTGCCACGCCCACGGGGGTGCTCCGGCCACCCCCGCCCCGGGCGGCGGGGGCCGGGGCGGCCGGGGCGGTTCAGCGGCGGGTGAGGAGTTCCGCGACGCGCATGAACCCGTCGCCGCCGTGGCCGAGGCCGACGGCACGGCGGGCGAGCCCCTCGGCGGCGCGCATGACGCCCGCGTCGATGCCGTGCGCCTCGGAGGTCTCGACGATGTGGGACATCGACGACACCGCCGAGGTGAGCGGGTTGCCCTCGCCGGAGTAGGTGCCGCTGTCGGCGTCCTCGGCGGTCTCGGCGAAGACGGGCGGCAGGATGGCGCCGATGCCCTGGGCGAAGGGCGCCAGCTCCCGTGCGGTGATCCCCTCCGCGCCCGCCACGGCCACGGCGTGCGCCCAGCCCGCCATCGCCGTCCAGAAGATGTCGAGCAGGGCGACGTCGTACGCCGCCGCCCGGCCGATCTCCTCGCCGAGGTGCGTGGAGGTGCCGCCCAGCGCCGCGAGCACCGGCTCGTGTGCGCGGTAGAGGTCCTCGGGGCCGCTGTGGATGAGGACCGCGTCGGGTGTGCCGATGGTCGTGGCGGGCGTCATGATCGCGCCGTCGAGATAGCGGATCCCGTGCCCGGCGGCCCACCGGGCGGTGTCGCGGGCGCGTTCGGGAGTGTCCGCCGTCAGGTTCACCACGGTGCGGCCGGCGAGGGCGGCGGTCACCGCCTCGCCGCGCAGGACCGCGTCGGCGGCGTCGTAGTTCACCACGCAGATCACGGTCAGCGGGCTCGCGGCGACCGCCTCCGCCGCGGAGACGGCGCGCCGCGCGCCGCGGCCGGCCAGTTCGCCGTCCCGGCCCGGGGTCCGGTTCCAGACCGTGGTGCGCAGGCCCGCGGCGAGGAAGGCGCCGGCCAGGGCCCGGCCCATGGGGCCCAGACCGAGTACGGTGACGTCGGACGGCTGGGGGTGTGTGGACATGAGACAACTCCCGTGCAAATGTGGGTCGATGACAACAAGGAGGACAGTCCGGCGATGACGCGCAGCCGTGCCCTGGATCCTGATGTGTGCGGGGTGACCGCCGCGATCGCGGTGATCGACGGCAAGTGGAAGACCGCGCTGCTCTGGCTGCTGGAGTCGGGTCCGCAGCGCCCCGGCGCACTGCGCCGCCGGTTGCCGGGTCTGAGCGAGAAGGTGCTCACGCAGGCGTTGCGCGAGATGGAGTCGGACGGTCTGGTGCACCGGGAGGTGCACGATGTGCTGCCGCTGAGGACGGAGTACTCCCTGACCCCGTTCGGCCGCGATCTCTCCGAGGCGCTGGCGCCCCTGTCCGACTGGGGTCACCGCCGGCTGGACATGATGGCCGGGCGGTCCGCCGGGGCCGGGGTGTCACCGGCCTC
The DNA here is from genome assembly GCF_008042045.1 of Streptomyces sp. T39. Lineage (GTDB taxonomy): Bacteria > Actinomycetota > Actinomycetes > Streptomycetales > Streptomycetaceae > Streptomyces. The sequence goes on along the minus strand of NZ_RDBP01000028.1, from coordinate 13,580 downwards.
CTGACACGTCGTCACCTCCGTTCCGTGGGGGCGGCGGCCCTCTGCCGACCGCCCGTCACCAGACTCGCGCGGGCCGGTGCCGGTGCCAAGTACGCACAAAAAAGTGGCTACCGGCGCGGCGAACGCTCACCGCGGGGAGTCGGTCCCGTCGTCGTCCAGGCGTCCGGCCTGCGGCGCGGCGCCGGTGAGGTGGTCCAGCGTGCCGGTGAGCGCGAGCATCCGGTCGAGGAAGGCCGGCCGGTTGTCCAGGCGCAGGAGGCCGCCCGCGGCCGTGACGTCGCGGTGCACCATCAGCAGGGCCGACAGGCCCGTGGAGTCGCACAGGGCCAGGTGCGCGCAGTCGAGGTGCACGGTGCGCGGTCCCGGCGGGCGGGTGAGCTGGGCGCGGGCGGCCTCCACGAGATCGCCCGCGCTCTCCCAGTCGAGTTCGCCCGCGAGGCGCAGGCACACGCCGCCGTCGTCGGCGGGGGCGACGGTGAGCCGGAGGATGTCGTCGGGGTGTGTGGTCATACGTGGTGTCCGGATGCTGCTTTCGGGCGGGCGGCGACGGTGGCGCGGCCGTGTGCGAGATGACGGAGGGCGCGGGGGAAGTCCTTGAGCTCCTCGGCCAGGAGCTCCAGGCCGGGCAGCAGGACTGCCGCGGGCACGCCCCTGGCTTCCAGGATGTCGCCCGTCCAGCCGAGGAAGCCGCCGAACAGCGCGCGGTCGTCGGTGTACAGGGACACGGCCAGGAAGTCGACGATGTGCGCGAGGTCCTCCGAGGTGCGCTCGCGCTGCCGGTCGGTGTAGGAGCGCACGGCGGGGACGCGCTCCTCCAGACCCCTGAGGGTGGTGCGCACCAGTTCCGGGCGGCCGCGGCTGATCAGGGTGTACTCCTGGTCGGCCAGGTGGGGCAGGTCGTCGATCGGCTGGTGGAAGGCGGTGCGGTCGCCGCCGTGCAGCGTGCGTCCGATGACCCGGGCGGCGTCGCGGGCGTCGCGGGCCCATCCGTCGGCCCCGAGCAGCCGCGCGTAGCGCCCGTCGGGGCCGAACGCGGCGCCGCCGGCCACCACCGGCAGCCCGATGGCCTGGACGGCGGAGACGGCCGCGTGGGCGGCCGGCAGCCGGGTCGGCAGGGAGGACGAGAGGGCGACGATGTCCGGGCCGGTCTGGTGGAGGTGTGCGATCAGGTGGGGTGTGGGGACCTGCGCGCCGAGGAAGTCGACGGTGAACCCGCGGCTGCGCAGGACCTCCGCGAGGATCCGGGCGGGCAGCGCGTGCCATTCGCCGTCGACGCAGGCCACCGCGACCCGGCCGCGGCCGGCGCTCCCGGGCGGCACCGCGCGCAGGCCGATCGCCGCGATGACGCGCTCGTGGATGGCGGTCGCGGCGTGCTCCTGGGCGACGCCGATCCGGGCGGCCGCCCACTCCTCGCCCACCTTCGCCTGCACGGGCGCGATGACGTCGAGCAGCACCTGCTCGGTCGTGACGCCCGCCTCCAGGGCGTCGAACACGGCGCGGGCGGCCGCCTGTTCGTCGCGTCTTCCGACGGCGGCCCAGAGCAGGTCGCGGGTCTCGCGGCAGGTCCGTGCGGTGTCACCGGCCGCCGTGCCGGCGCCCTCGGGGGCCGCGGAGCCGTCGCAGGCCGTGGGATGCGGGGTCATGCGGTGAACCTGCCCCGGGTCCGGCCGTCCACCGCCGTGAGATGCGTCGAGTGCGGAGCGGTGATGGCGACGACGGCCATGTCGTCGTGCACCCGGTCGCCCACCCACTGGGAGGCGAGCATCTGCACGCGCTCGACCACGGCCTCGGCCGGCAGCCCGGCGCACTCCCCGAGCGCCGATCTCAGCCGGGCCTCGCCGAACATGTCGCCGCCGAGCGGGCCGCCGCGCGCCTCGGTGATGCCGTCGGTGTAGAGCACGCAGGTCTCGCCCGGTGCCAGGTCCACGGTCGCCGTGCGGGCGGACACCTCCGGCAGGGCTCCGACGAGGGTGCCCGCGGTGTCGGCCTCCTCGACCTCGCCGGTGTTGCGCACGATCAGCGGCGGCGGATGGCCGGCGCTGGTCAGCCGCAGGCCCGCGCGCCCGCCCTCGCGCTGCACGGAGGCCAGGACCAGGGTGGCGAAGCGGGTGTGACGGGCGGTCACCAGCGATCCGTTGAGCAGGCGCAGCATCTGCTGGTGGTCCCCCGCCAGCGGAAGCATCGCCTGGAGCGTGGTGCGGATCCGGCCGGTGAGCACCGCGGCCTCCAGGCCCTTGCCGCAGACGTCGCCCAGCACCACGAGGGACGGGCTGTGCGGCGTGGCTCCGGGGTGGACGTCGTAGAAGTCGCCGCCGATGCGTTCGGAGTCGCGGGCCGCGCGGTAGCCGCCGGCGAAGTCGACACCGTTCACATGGTGCAGGCGCGGGGGCAGGAGTTCCGCCATCAGGGTCTGGGTGACGGCCGCCTGCTCGCTGTACATCCGGGCGGCCGAGACCGCCGCACCGGCGCGGGCCGCGAACAGGCGGCCGAACAGTTCGTCGGAGGCGGTGAAGGCGGCGTGGCCGTCGCGGCGGAGCAGGATCAGGGCCCCGGCCGGTACGCCGTGCCCCGGGAGCGGGGTGACCACCACGGAGCCCACCGGGCCGTCCCATCCGTCCGGGACCACCCAGTCGGGCAGGGCGAGCGGGTCTATCCACCGGGACGGCACCGGCGGGAACCCCTGGAGCGCCTCGGCGAGGCCGGGGACGAGGGAGGAGTCCATGGAGGTCTGGTGTCTGCTCGTCCGGCCGTCGGCGGCGACGACGACCGTGTGGCGGCGCCCGTTGCGCGGCGCGACGACGACGGCCGCGTCGGCGAGGTGCTCCGCGGCGAGCTGTGCGGTCACCTCCATGCAGCGGTCCACGTTCAGCGAGGCCAGCAGCCGGGAGGACGCCTCCGTCAGGAGCAGCGCCCGCCGCCGTTCGTCGCGCAGCGCCTCCTCGGCGGCGTGCCGGTCGGTGTCGTCCGCCAGCCACCAGGCCACGTCCCCGCCGGCCGACGGGGTGGGGTGGGCCGCGAACATCCGGCCGTCGTGGGGGCCCCGGGCGGCCTGTACGGGGAGGCTGGGGGGTTCGGGCGCCGCCGGGTGCCCTTCGGGCGGTCCGGTGTGGCGGCCGGCGGCACGGACGAACCGCCGGTGTGCGTCGGCCAGCCAGGCGGGGGCGACGTCGTCCAGCCAGGCGCCGGTGATCATTCCGGGGAAGAGGCGGGTGGCGGCCTCGTTCACCTCCACCACACCGCTGTCGGGGTCGACGACGAACGACGGATACGGCGCCCGCAGCCAGGAAGCGCTCACGGTCGGCATGCCTTGTTGTTGAACCGGGGACTCCTCGGGAACTGTCATAAGTGCAGGGCCGGCAGGCCGGCCCTGTCCCTTCCGCTGGACATCACGGGTGAGGCCACCATCGCCCACCGGACGAAGCCTCATCAAGCCGGGCCGCCGCAATCACCCTGTGATTGATGCCGTACGGCAACACCCACACAGGGGGCACGCACCGGCTTCACACCGCGGTCACATCCGGCGGGCGGAGGTCACCGGATGAACGGATATCCCGGGTAGACGTAACCGGCGCCCCAGTACGGGGCGTAGCCGTAGTGGCGGTACACGCCGGCGTAGTACGCGTCCGCGTCGACGATGTCGGGGTCGTACGCGGGCGCCTCGGCGACCTGCTCGTGCGAGGGCGCGATGTGGACGCGGTCGTCGGTGACGCGCACCACGGCGTCCACGGGGACGAAGGACTTCTTCTCGCCGATGCCGAGGAAGCCTCCGTGTTCGACCAGCAGGAAGCGGACCTTGCGCTCGTCGGTGTCGACGATCAGGTCGCCGACGCGTCCCAGGTCGTTGCCCTGCGCGTCCGTGACCTTGCGGCCCCGTACGTCCTCCTCGGCGAGGGCCACGGTCTGCTCGGCGTCGGTGAGCGTGGTCAGGATGGGAGTACCGCCTGCGGTCATGGTGCATCGTCCTCTCGTCCGGGGGCAGCCGGGGGCTGTGACGTTCTCCCCGCCCGGCCGCCGTCCTGCCCCTCGCCTGCCCCCGTTCCCCCGGGGCATGCCCGGCCCGACCCGGCCCCCGCCGGACAGCGACAGTTGCCGCATGACAATCTGTGCGGGGGCGCCCACCGGCGTCCGGGCCGGAGCCGGGTGCGCATCCCGGGACGTCCCTCCCATCGAAGAGCAGGAGAGCCATGGCCGTTCGAGAAGAGAACCTGGACATCGAGGTCGACATCCGCGACGACGCGACGGCCGTGCTGACCGTCGGGGGCGAGCTGGACATCGAGACCGCCACCTTCCTCCACCACCACATGGCGAACCAGTTCACCCACGGGCGCCGTCACCTGGTTCTGGACCTGTCGGCGCTCGTGTTCATGGACTCCTCGGGCCTCAACGTCGTGATCAAGGGGTCCCGCGAGGCCAGGGACAAGGGCGGGGACGTCCACCTGGTGTCCCCGACCCCGGCGGTGCGGCGCCTGCTGGAGATCACCGGCCTGACCGTGACCACTCCCCTGCACAACGACGTCGAGGCGGCCGTCGAGGCCATCCGGCAGGCCGGGGAGGAGCAGGCGTGACCCGTGGGCCCGGCTCCGCGGCGCCCGTCCCCGGCCGGGGACGGGCGCCGCGGAGCCGTGGTTCCCGCCCCGGCGCCGCACCGGTCCTCCCGGGGGGCGAGCGGGCCCGTGCGGCCATCGCGTAGCCTTCATTGCGGTATTTTCTGGCCGGGGCGAGGTACGCGGGGGATGTGATGGACGTACAAGGGCACATCTGGCACATTCCGCAGGAGCCGGGCGCGTTCGCCCGAGCCCGCGATCTGACCGCCGCCGCCCTCGCCACCTGGGGATGGCCGTCCGAGCGGGTCGAGGTGGCCGTCCTGTTGGTCTCGGAACTCGTGACCAACGCGCACCGCCACGCCGGGACGGACGCGTGGCTCCACGTCGAGCCGCTCCCCGACGGCGTGCGCATCGCCGTGCGCGACGAGAGCCCGGCCCCGCTCGCCCGGCGCACCCCGGGGGTCGCGACGGCGTCCGGCGGTTTCGGGCTGCACCTTCTCGACCATCTGGCCGCGGGGTGGGGAGTGGACAACCGCGCCGACGGCAAACGGGTCTGGGCGGACGTCCTCGGCGCTCCCGGGAACGCCTGAGCGTGACCGGCCGTCATGGGCCCCGGCACGGGACGGCGCGTGCCGCCGCTGCGGGGACGCGGAGAGTGGCCAGATATGGTGGGGCGCGGAGCGGGGCGCCCGGCTCACGGCCGGGAGCGGCGCTCCGCACACGGCGCGTTCCACCCGTGCGCGCCGCGGAGCCGAACGGTCAACGCTTTCCGGGAGAGGCAAGGGCAGGCGCGCGCAGCGCCCGCGGCGCCACCGGCCGAGGACGTCTGATTTCGGAGTGTCACCAGATATGGACGCGAACAGCCCCGCCTCCGACGGCGGATCCGAGGCGACCGCCGACGCCGCCCGTGAGCTGATCGAGCTCCTGGAGGTGCTGTGGGAACGCGGCAAGGACATGGTGTCGCCCGCGCCGGTGTCGGCCTCCCAACTGCGGGTCCTGTACTGCCTCGACCGTGACGACGGCATCAATCTGCGCACCCTGGGCCAGGTGCTGGGCTCGGCTCCCCCGTCGGTGAGCCGCCTGTGCGACCGCCTGGAGGCACTGGGCTTCGTGCGGCGCCAGCCGAGCCAGGTCAGCCGGCGGGAACTGGAACTGCGTCTCACCCCCCGGGGCAGGACGTATCTGCGTGATCTGCGGTCCCAGCGGCAGGAGGCGCTGCTGGAGGTGATCGCCGCGATGCCGCCGTCCGCGCGTTCCGCGCTCCTGCGGGGGCTGTCGAGTTTCCAGGACGCCCTGGGCGACGCGGGAACGCCGCCCCGGAGACCCGTGGCGGTCAAGGACGCCCGCTCCGCCTGAACCGGAGCCGACGCGCCCTTGACGGCCGTCCCCACAGCCGTGCGTCAGGTCCCGGGCGCCACCGCCACGCCGGGTGCGTCCCCGGTGCCGGGCCGCCCGTACCAGTCGAGACAGATCACCAGCGCGTCGTCGTCCAGCGGGGATTCCCCGTGGTAGCCCGCGAGTTCCCGCAGGACGGCGTGGGGCACCTGCGCGGGGGGCAGCAGGGTGGTGCCGAGGAGCGAGCGGGCGAGCGCCCGTTCGCCGTACGGCTCCCCGCCCGGGGACGCCGCGTCGTACACCCCGTCGCTGCCGAAGAGCAGCCGGTCGCCCGGCCGCACCGTGAAGCTCTGGGTGGTGTACACGGTGTCCTCGAACATGCCCAGCGGGAGCTGGTGGTCGAAGGGGACCGCATCGACGCTGCGCTCCCGCAGGCGCCACATCCGCGGGGACCCGGCGTCGACCGCCTCGACCTCGCCGGTGCGGCAGTCGAAGCGCAGCAGCAGCACGGACACGTGCGCGCGCCCCTGGTAGTGGGAGTACACCGCCTGGTCGGCGAGGGCGGCCTGATCGGCCAGTCCGAGTCCGGCGCGCCGCGCGTTGCGCAGCGCGTTGATCGCGAGATTGCTCAGGAGGGCGGCCTCGATGCCCTCCCCCATCCCGTTGGCGACTGCCAGGGTGAGGTGGTCGGCGGACACCGACCAGTCGTAGGCGTCGCCGAAGATGGCGTACGCGGGTTCCAGATGCGCGCCGAGGGCGAACTCGGTGCGCTCGCACGACCGGCCCGGCAGCAGCTGCCACTGCATCTCCGCGGCGAGGGTCAGCCGGGCCGCGCGGCGGGCGAGGACGTAGAGGTCGGTGTCGCGCTCGGCGACCAGGATCTCGTGTCCGAGGGCCTGGCAGACGTACTCGAGCTCGGGCACGAGCTCCTGGACGCCGTGGTCGTCGGGCAGGCGCACGGACAGCACGCCGAGGCGGTCGCCGCGGATGGTGACGGGGAGGTGGACGTCGACGTGCCCGCCGTCCCGGGTCAGGGCCGGCTCCTGGGCGCCGAACGCGCGTCCCTGGGGGGTGCCGTGCACGGCGACCGGCTCCGTGGTCCCCGGTTGGTCGCCGACGGCCTGGAGCGAGCGCATGGCGTAGTCCGCCATCCGCAGGTCGACTCGTTCGGCACCGTAGCGGTCGGCCAGCGCGGTGGTGACCACGTCCAGCAGCCCGTGCGGCGCGGCACCGCGCAGTTCCCGCTCGAAAGCGGCAGATCTGTCCACGTCGTCCATTTTCTCTCGGCGCCGGGTGTCCCGGCGGTCGCCCGTGTGTGCCGCCCCGCGACGGTCATGGCGCGGGCGGCTCGTTCGATCGTCTTCGCAGGTCCGGTCGGCAGGGGCCGGCCGGGTTCCGGGGTTCTAGCCGTCGTGCCGCCTGCGCAGGGCGAGGGCCAGCGTGTCGTCCGGGTGGAGGACCAGGGTGTGCATGTCCCCTGCGATGGCGCCGGGGATCTCGTCCACCGGCCGGCCGGCGTGGCGCCTGGCGGAGGCGGCCAGGCGGCGCTCCCCCTCCAGGGGGTCACGGCGGCTCTCGGTGAGCCCGTCGGTGTAGAGCAGCAGCAGGTCGCCCGGGTCCAGGCGGGTGCGCAGGATGTGGTCGCTGCCCGGCAGCGGGTAGCCGACGCCCCGGCCCTGGACCTCCAGGTACTCGGTCCGGCCGCGGGACCGCACCGCGAGCGCGGGCGGATGGCTGCCGTTGGCCAGCAGCAGCTCGCCGGTCGCGGGATCGAGCCGGGCCAGCAGGACGGTCGCCATCAGCTGGGGGTCGATGCCGTACAGCACCTCGCTCGCGCGCCCGACGATGGACTTCAGCGGGTAGCCGTCCAGGGCGAGCGTCCGGACGGCGTGGGTGACGTCGAGGGCGGAGCGGGTACTGCCCACTCCGTGGCCGAGGGCGTCCACGACGGTGATGTGGACGCTGCCGTCGGGGAGCAGGAACCAGTCGTACAGGTCGCCGCCGGTGGGGGCGTCGGTGTCCGCGGGCGCGTAGTGCACCGCGAGGTCGAGGCCGGGCACGCACAGCGGCGGGGGCCGCAGGGCGTCCTCCAGTTCGCGCAGCATCTGGCCGTGGGCCCGGCGCAGCCGCTCGTCGCGTTCCTCCAGCTGGACGTAGAGGGCGAGGACTCCGCTGTTGGTCTCGTCGAGTTCGTCCTTCAGGCGCCGGTGGTCGGCGGCCAGGGTGTCCGTCTCGGCGAGGAGGAAGGCCAGTTCCTCCTCGGCCGCCTCCTCCGCGGCGTCGGCGTCCGGGGCCTGCCCGTCCTCGGGCACCCGGGGCGACGGGAGGGCGAGCCGCCACTCGGTCCGGCGTGCGCCCGCGGCCGCGGGCGCCGGCAGGAGCGGCAGGGCGCCGGGGTCGGCCGGCGGGGCGGTGCTGAGCGTGACGGTGAGGATGCCGGCGGCCGGGCCGTCGTCGGGTCCCCGCCGTGCGGTGAGGCCGACGGGGCGCCCCCGGTCGAGGTCCCGGCGCGCGACGGTGGCGACGGAGGCGGTGAGCCGTGCGCGGGTCTCCACGGGCAGGCCGTGCCGGAGGGCGATGCCGCGGACGGCGCGGCGCACGGCGGCCGGGCTCGCCAGCGGACGCCGGCGGCTGGTGTGGTCGGTCATCGCGGCACCGTGAGGGTCAGGGCCGTGGCGTCGTCCCGAGACCTTCGGTGGCGGTGGGCGAGCGCGGCGGGCAGGAGTTCGGCGGGCAGGCGGAGCAGGGCCGGCGGCGGGGAGTGGGCCCACCGGGACTCGATCCCGTCCGAGTGCACCACGACGAGCTGGCCCGCTTCGACCGGGGTGCTGCGCACGTGCGGGGTGGGCAGGTTCCATCCGACGACGCCGGGGCGGCTCTCCACCCGCTGCCGCGGGGCCTCGGGGGACAGCAGGCACATGCGGACGTTGCCGACGCCGCAGAACTCGGCACGGCCGGGCAGCATGCGCAGCACTCCTATCGCCGCGCCCCGGGTGTGGCGCAGCGCGCGGTGGAGCGCCCGCATGACGTCCGGCAGCGGCAGGGCGCAGACGGTGTCGAAGGCGCGCAGCGCGGTGCGGGCCGCGCGGGCGGCGGGCTCGCCGTGGCCGAGCCCGTCCACGACGACGCCGGTGCGGCCGCTGTCGGTGTCGCGTACGGCGCAGGCGTCGCCGCACTCGGTCTCCCCGTCGGCGGGCAGGCACACCATCCCGGTGCCCGCGGCCGCCGGCTGCGGGGCGGCGGCGATGCGGGCGGACGCGGCCGTGCCGTGTCCCGCCCGGGTGCGGATCACGAAGTCGGTGGCGACCCGGCGCACCGCGCCGAGGCCGGTGCCGAGCGTGCCGGTCGTGGTGTACCCGTCCGCCAGGCACTGCCGCAGGTCCTCCATCCCCGGGCCGCGGTCGACGGCGACGATCTCCAGCCCCTGGCCGAGGGCCAGCGGCTGGACGTAGACGACGCCGTCCCTGGCGTGCTTGTGGAGGTTGCTCGCCAGTTCGCTCGCCACGGCCGAGGCGCGGTCCGGGCGGGCTCCTTCCAGGCCGCAGCGGCGGGCCATGTCGCGGGCGACGGTGGCCGCCAGGTGCACGGCGCTCTCGTGGTCGATGCGCACCTGGGCGGTGGACGGGAGCGGTCCGGCGGACGCGGTCACCGGTCGGTCCACCGCACGGCGGTCACCGTGGTGCCCTCGCCGGGTGTGCTGCGGACGTCGAACTCGTGCATCAGGCGGCGTGCTCCGCCGAGCCCGTGTCCGAGCCCCCCGCCGGTGGTGAACCCGTCGGTGAGGGCGCCTTCGAGGTCGGCGATGCCGGGTCCGTCGTCGCGGACGGTGAGGCGCAGGCCGGTCCCGCCGCCGCGGCGCAGCGGCTCGATGCGCAGCACGCCGCCGCCGCCGTGGACGAAGGCGTTGCGGGCGAGTTCGCTCGCCGCGGTGACGACCCGTGTCTGGTCCACGAGGCTGAAGCCGAGCTGCTGGGTCGCGGCCCGGACGGCGTGACGGGCCGTCAGCAGGTCCTCCTCGGTGCGCACCGGGCACTCGGCGGGGCCGGTGCCGGCGGCGGCCAGGGGATCGCGCTGGGCGCCGACGGTGGGTCCCTCGCCCGTCACGGCGCCGCCCGGCGCCCGGAACGCACCGCGGGCCCCCGGCCGGCCCGTTTCGTCGGACCGCATCATCCGGCCGCCCCGTCCACGGCCCGCGGCCGCGGTGGCACGGACGCGGCGGAGGTCTGCGACCAGCCGAGGGCGGCCATGCCGCGCTCGGCGTCGAGCGCCGTCTCGACGCCGGTGAGATCGATGCCCAGTTCCACCAGGGTCACGGCCACCGGCGGGCTCATCCCGGCGACGATCACCCGGGCTCCGAGCAGTTGGGCCATGGTGCTGACCTCCATCAGGGCGCGGGCCACGAACGAGTCGATGACCTGTACCCGGGAGATGTCGATCAGCACCCCGCGGGCGCCGTCGGAGGCGATACGGGCCGTCAGTTCCTCGGCCAGGGCCATGGCCGAGGTGTCGTCGAGCTCGCTGAGGAGCCCGGTGACCAGCGTGTTCCCCAGCTTCAGGATCGGCACCCGGCCGATGTCCGGAAGGGTCATCGCATGCTCCGTCCGCCGTCCGCCGCCGCGGACGCGGCGGCCACCGTGTCCTGGACCGGCTCCTGGCCGGTGAGCTGGACGGCGGTCGCCAGGGCGTCGGCGAGGGAGGCCCGGGTGAGGATGTCCGAGAGGTCGATGCCGAGCTGGACGATCGTCTGGGCGATGGCCGGGCGGATGCCGCTGACGACGCACTCGGCGCCCATCAGGCGTACCGCCTTCACCGTCTGCATCAGGTGCTGCGCGACGGAGGTGTCCACCATCGGGACGCCCGTGATGTCGATGATCGCCACGAGTGCCCCGTGCTGCTGGATGGCCTCCAGGAGGTTCTCCATCACGACCTGGCTGCGGGCGGTGTCGAGGTTGCCGATGAGCGGGACCGCGAGGACGTCCTGCCACAGCCGCACCACGGGGGTGGACGCCTCCAGCAGCTGCCGGCTCTGCCGGCGGATGATCTCCTCGCGGCCGTCGGCGTAGGTCTCGAAACAGAGCGCGCCCGCCGCGTCGAGCAGCCGGTTGACCGCCAGTGCCGCGTGGAACATCTCCTCGGGACCGATCGCCTCGTGCCGGACGGCCTCCAGGAGGGTCTCCTTGAGCCCGAGGACGGCCTGTGACGTAGCCGACGCCACGGAGCCCGACCTGGCCCTGCGCAGCGACATGTCGACGACGGTGTCGTGGAGTTCCGGGTGTCCGGTGAGCAGCGGTGTGACCGGGACCTCGCGTGCCATGGCGGCGGCCAGCGCGGTGACGAGTGCGTCGGCCTCCTCGCGCAGGTCGGCCTCGGGGACGGGCTGGACGCCGGGATCGACCCGGTCGAGCTGGAGTTGCACCCACCGGTCGGCGATCTCGGTGCCCCGTCGTGTCAGTACCTCTGCCAGACGATCCCGCGCGGCGGACTCGGTGGAACTCATCATCGCCTCTCGAACGACTGCGTGTTGCGGTGCCTGGGCGACCCCACGGCCAGCCCGAATAGTAGCCGCCCGGCAACTGTCCCAGCAGCCCCGGGCGTCGTCCCCTCCGCTCGTGCCCTCGCCGGTCCGGGACGTGATCCGTCGGCATCGGTTACGTGTGCAAAGCCCCTTCCGTGGACAGACGAACACCATACGGACTCAGGTCGAGACAGGGGGTTCTGCCCATGACCACGGACGAAACGGCTTCGGTCCGCTCCGAACTGCTCGCGGGCGCACGGGACGTGACGGCGGCCGCCGCACGGGACGAGGTGCGCCGGCTGCTGGACGAGGAGTTCTGCCGGACGTGGCCGGGGCCCGACGAGGACGTGGTCGTCGCCGACGCGCTGCTGGTCACCTCGGAGCTGGTGACCAACGCCATCCGGCACGGCGGCGGAGTGACGTCCTTCACGGCGTCCGTGTCGGACGAGGGCCTGTGGATCACGGTCACCGACCGCAGCCACGCGTGGCCGACCACGCACCACCCCGCACCGGGGGACATGCGCCCCGGCGGGTTCGGACTGCGGGTCGTGCGTCGTCTCAGCAAGGATGTCACCATCGTCTCCGTGCCCGGGGGGAAGGCCGTCCATGTGCTGGTGCCGCTGAGATGAGACGCACGTCGCACTCGCCGGGGACCCGGGCATCGTGCCAGGTCACCCGAAAGAGTGGGCCGGGGGCGCGGTGTGATCACCGCGCCCCCGGTGGCGTGAGCGGCGGGGCGTCCCGGGGGCGCGAAGCGGCCGCGGGCCGTGCCGCCCCCCTCACACGTGCCGCCGCCCGCGCCGGACTCAGGGCGCCTTGGGCGCGATCCGCAGGATCCCGGTGACCGTGCCCTGCCACAGCACCCCGCCGCGGGTGACGTTGCCGGCCATCTGCAGCGTGTCGAACAGGAAACCCGTGCCCAGGTGGTGACGGCCCGTCACCTGTCCGGTGGCGCTGTCGAGGGACACGGCGTCGAAGCGGTCGAGGATGCCGGTCCGGGTGGGGTCGAGCACGCCCGTCCGCTCCACGGTGTAGAGCCTGCCGTCGGCGGTGGAGAGCTTGGGCACGGCGGCCGAGCGCACGGCGGCGGTCCACCGGACCGCGCACCCCTCGCCGTCCGGGTCGATGTCGACCCGGGTCACGCCGCCCCTGAAGGGCGCCGTGGCCGGGACCGCGTCGCCGGCGCCCTCGGGGACGGCGGGGTAGGGGTAGCCGTAGGTGTCGGCGACGTAGACGCTGTTGCCGTGGCCGACGGGCGAGTTCTCCGTGCCGCTGCCGTCCGCGGCGAGGACCGGGAGCTCGCAGACGGTGCGGCCGCCGTCGGCGGTGAGCACGATCAGCTTCTCCTGCGCCGCCGCGTTGTCGGTGATCGCCAGGTACTCGGCTCCGGTCCTCGGGCCGAAGAAGGTGGGCGTGGCCCCGGTGCCCCGGCTCAGCCGGCCGGGCTTGCGGTGCGGCCCCTGGTCGTACGCGCGGCGCCAGTCGGTGCGCGGGGTGCCGTCGGCGTCCGCGTCGAGCAGGTACAGGGCGCGGTCGGTGGCGACGGCGGTCCCGCCGGGGGCCGTGGAGATGCTGTTGGCCACGCCCTCGCCGAGCGCCCGGTGCCGGACGGCGCCCGTGGCGGTGTCCACCGTTCCGACGACCCCCCGCGCGGTGGCGAACCACACCCGGCCCTGCCAGTCGGGCGCGAGCCCGACCACCGAGTCGCCCTCCGCCAGGGCGGCGCCGAACGGCGTGCGCTCCACGATGCTCAGCCGCCACCGGCCCTCGGCGTCCCGGCCGTGCGCGATCCTCAGCAGGTCGCCGGAGCCGTCGGCGACGACGAGGCGGTCGAGGTGGTCGAGGTAGCTGTAGATGCCGCCGAGGACGCTGCTCTTCTCGAGGTCGAGGGTGGTCACGGAGGCCCCGGTCGCCGGGTCGAGGAGATGGACGTGGGGTGCCCGGTCGAACATGCCGGTGCAGACCGCGACCGGGATGCCGTCCGACCCGGCGAGGATCGTGGGGCAGGCCGACTGGAGCGCCGTCCGCCGGGAGGTGAGGGCCTCGGTGCCCGGCCCGGCGAGGGGAGTGGTGTCCGACGAGGCGCTGTCGCCGTGCATGGCCGCAGCGCCGCCGGGCGCCAGGTACGGATGGGCGGGCGGCGCTGCGGCCATGCACGGCGACAGCGCCTCGTCGGACACCACTCC
>NZ_RDBP01000279.1 GCF_008042045.1 Streptomyces sp. T39 | reverse complement strand
CCAGGGCGGCGGCCACGCCGATCAGGCGGTGGGCCGACTGGTCCAGCTCCATCAGCGCCGTGCCGGGCCCGGAGACGTCCTGGACCGGCTCGGGGTACTCGGTGCCCTCGCCGCCGGCCTTGCGTACGACGGTGGCGTGCTTGATGTAGCCGGTCTTGCCCGTCTTCTCGGCAAGCCACAGGAGCGGGTCGCGCCGGTCCAGGATTCCGTGGGTGATCGCGTTGATCGCGGCGCCGGTGAGGAGCGCGGCCGCGGGGACGCGGTAGCCGACGGTGCGGGTGACGGCGAGGGTGGAGGCGAGCTGCACGGCGCTGTAGCTGGCAACGTGTCGGCTCACCGAGCGGCGGCCGTACGCGCTGGCGGTGCAGGTGCGGCCCTCGGCGCCGTGGCGCCACGGGTTCGCTTCCACCCGGGAGCCGTCGTTCTTGTAGACCAGGTGGGAGCCGTGCATGCCCTTGGTCGAAGCGTCGTGCGAGTTCTGCACGAACTGGTCCCCGAAGCTGTGAACTCCGTCGAAGACGGCGGTCAGGGCGGCAGCCAGGGCGAGGCCCTCGATGGCGCGGATGCGATCGGTCATGCTGGGTGTGCTCCTCATCTCGGATTCGGGGTGGGTGTGGGGAGGCCGGCCTCTTTGCCGATGCTGCGGGCGCCCCGT
>NZ_RDBP01000278.1 GCF_008042045.1 Streptomyces sp. T39 | reverse complement strand
AGGGCGGCGGTGCCGATCACCGGGTAGAAGCTGGTCGTTCTCATGGCGGACCCTTTCGCGTACCATCGGTATGCCAACCACGCTATTCACGTACCATCGGTATGTCAACAAGGAGTCCGTCATGCGGCAGGACGGCGTCCGCGCCCAGCGGCGCGAACAGACCCGGCAGGCACTGCTCGGGGAAGGGCGGCGCCTCTTCTCCGAACGCGGCTACGCGGACGTCGGGCTCGCCGAGATCGTCGCCGCGGCCGGCGTGACCAAGGGGGCGCTCTACCACCACTTCGCGGGCAAGACCGAGCTGTTCCGTGCCGTACTGGAGGAGACCCAGCAGGAGGTCGCCCGGCGGGTCGGGGCGGCGGCCGCCGCCCACGACGATCCCTGGGAGCAACTCGTGGCCGGATGCCAGGAGTTCCTCACCGCGGCCACCGACCCCGAGCGGCAGCGCGTCATGCTCGTCGACGGCCCGGCCGTCCTCGGCTGGAGCGAGTGGCGGGCCATGGACGAGGCGGGTTCCGCACGGCACCTCGCCGAGGCGCTCACCGCGCTCGTCGACGCCGGCGTCATCGCCGGGCAGCCCGTCGCCCCCCTCGTCCACCTGCTCTCCGGCGCGATGAACGAGGCCGCCCTCTGGCTCGCCACCACCGCCGCCCCCGAGGACCTCGCCCCGACCCGCTCCGCGCTGGAGCGGCTCCTCGGCGCGCTGCGCCCGTGACCATGGGGTGGACCGAGGAGGAGTACGTCGCGTACCTCGCCGGTGAACGGCGGCGGTACGCCTGGGTGATGCGCCACTACGGCGGCCGGACGGCGGCCCGCGCCGGGGCCGAGGCGATGGAGTTCTACCCGTACCAGCCCGACACGCCCCTGCGAGGGCTGGTGTTCCACGACGAGGCGTGGCACTGGGCGAYGGGCTGCCCGGCGATGACGCCGGCGTCGACGAGCGCGGTGAGCGCCTCGGCGAGGTGCCGTGCGGAACCCGCCTCGTCCATGGCCCGCCACTCGCTCCAGCCGAGGACGGCCGGGCCGTCGACGAGCATGACGCGCTGCCGCTCGGGGTCGGTGGCCGCGGTGAGGAACTC
>NZ_RDBP01000277.1 GCF_008042045.1 Streptomyces sp. T39 | reverse complement strand
GTTCAGCACCGAGGGCGAGGCGGTGTCGTCCCAGGAGGACCCGCGGCCCGTGGACTGGGTGTGCCTGGCCGCGATGGCGGGACTCGCGCTGGGCGTCCCCGTCCACTACCTCGTCGTCGACATCCGCCACCACCAGCAGCCCGGCCCGGCCGCCGGCGGGTAGCCGTACGCGGAGGGCACGGGCTGCCGCGGCGGCGCCCCGTACGGGCCGGGGACGGGGCCCGCCGGCCCGTACGGCGAACCGGTCGCCATGGGCGGCCGGCCGGCGGCCGGGCCGGGCTGCTGGTGGTGGCGGATGTCGACGACGAGGTAGTGGACGGGGACGCCCAGCGCGAGTCCCGCCATCGCGGCCAGGCACACCCAGTCCACGGGCCGCGGGTCCTCCTGGGACGACACCGCCTCGCCCTCGGTGCTGAACTCCCCCATCACGACGAGCGAGGTCACGGCGACGACGAGGGAGACCCAGAACAGCGCCCAGTCGGAGCGCCTGCCGCGCATGATCGCGATGCGCAGCATCGTGCCCCAGGCCAGCAGGCCGAAGCTGAGCAGCGCGAGGGCCACGAGGACGATGCGCACGACGACGAGCAGCGCTGTCGAGGGGCGCGAGGGCTGCGGCGGTGCGAAGCCGTGGCCGTGCATTCCTGCTCCTGGGGTGCCTGGGGACGCGGCGGACGGGACTGAGGCGGACTGAAGCGTATACACCGACACCGACGCGGGGTCGCGGGTTGTACGGAACAGTTGTCCGATGCGTCACTCCCGCCCGCCCGGTCCCGGCGCGCGGGCCCGGCGCGCCGTGTCACTCCGGCAGGACGCTCCCGTCGGTGAGGCCGTCGTAGAGCCCCTGCACCAGTTGTTCGCCGAGGCGCCCGGCGAGGCGGAGCGCGTCCTCGAACTCGGCCAGGGCGCGGAAGCGTTCGCCGTAGCGGCGCTGGTCGGCGAGGGGCAGGCGGGGCAGCTGGATCCGCCGGACGTCGAGGCGGGTGGCCGTCGAGGCGTAGCTGCTCGCCTGCCGCTGGTTGGCGCTGCCGCGCAGGAACCCGGCCAGGAACCAGGCGTCGAGCGCGGCCGGATCGGGGCGGAGCAGCTGGAGGTTGCGCCCGAGCGCGGCGCCGGCGAGGGCGTCGTCGGCGACGCGGACGACCGTGCCGCTGCCGAGGACCGGGACGAGGATGTCGCCCTCCTCGATCAGCACGGGCTCCTCCTCGGGGCCTTCGGGCAGGGTGCCCGTCGGTCCCCGGCCCGCGAGCACGTCCTGTTCGGTCAGCACGGCGGGGGACGGTTCGGCGCGGGCGGTGCCGGTGCCTCCGGAGCGCAGGACGAGGTCCTGGGCGCGGGCGAGTTCTCCGACGGTGGTGGAGGGCCAGGCGGCGGGTGCGGCGGCCGGGGCGTCGAAGGCGTACGTCACGGTGACCTTCTTGCCGGGGGCGATGTTGCCGTTGCCGGGGGCGATGTTGCCGT
>NZ_RDBP01000276.1 GCF_008042045.1 Streptomyces sp. T39 | reverse complement strand
GGTGGCGACGACGCCCGAGGAGCGGGCCCTGCTCGGTGCCGGACTGGGGGACCTCCACGACATCGTCCCGGCCACACCGCTCCAGGAGGGCTTCTGCTTCCACGCCGCCGAGCCCGGGGAGCCCGCGGCCCTCGCGGCCAGCGCCGCGACCGTGCGGAGGCGGAAGACGTCGCGCGGGCTGATCACCAGCCCTTCCGCGCGCGCCCGGGTGACGAGGTGGATCGCGACGATGCTGTCGCCGCCCAGCTCGAAGAAGCTGTCGTGGATGCCGGCCGTCTCCAGCCCGAGGACGTCGGCGAACAGCCGGGCGAGCAGCGTCTCGGCGGGCGTGGTGGGGGCGGTGGAGCCGCCCCGCGGCGTCCATCGGGGTTCGGGCAGCGCGCGGGTGTCGAGTTTGCCGTTGGGGGTGAGCGGCAGCGGGCCGTCGAGCGGGACCACGGCCGAGGGGACCATGGCGTCCGGCAGGGTCCGGGCCGCCCTGGCCCGGGCGTCGGCGACGGCGGCCTCGGCCCCGCCGCCCCCGCCGTCCGGGACGAGATAGGCCACCAGCCGTGGGGCCCCTCGATGGTCCTGGCGGACGAGGACGGCCGCCTGGGCGATGCCCGGGCAGGCCATGAACACGCTCTCGATCTCGCCCGGTTCGATGCGGTGGCCGCGGATCTTGATCTGGCCGTCGGCCCGGCCGAGGAAGTCCAGATTGCCGTCGGCCCCCCACCGGACCCGGTCGCCCGTCCGGTACATGCGCTCGCCCGGCGCCCCGAACGGGTCCGCGACGAAGCGCTCGGAGGTCAGGCCGGGGCGGCCCAGGTAGCCGCGCGCGAGGCCGCGCCCGGCCACGTACAGCTCGCCCTCGACGCCGACGGGCACGGGCCGCAGCGCGGAGTCGAGCACCCGGCAGCGGGTGTTGGGGTCCGGTCCGCCGATGGGTGCGGGCCCGGGACGGCCGGGCTCGGCGGACCAGAGCGTGGAGTTGACGCTCGCCTCGGTGAGCCCGTAGGCGACGACGATGCGCAGGCGCCCCGCCCAGCGGGCGATCAGCTCGGCCGGCACGGCCTCCGTGCCGACCACCAGCACGGCGCCCTCGGGCAGTTCGCACTCCGCCGGGAGCGCGGAGACGAGCGAGGGCGGCAGGATCATGTGGGTGGCGCGGTGCCGTGCGATGTACTCGGTGAGCGCGGGCCCGGCGACGCGCCGGGCGGCGGGGACGAGGACGAGCCGGCCGCCGACGCACAGCGACATGATCAGATCCCAGACCGTGACGTCGAAGCCGACGGACGCGAACTGCATGATCCGGCTGTCCGGTCCCACGCCGATCCGGTCGGTTGCCGTGGCGATCAGGCTGCCGACCCCGTCGTGGGTGACCACCACGCCCTTGGGGCGTCCGGTGGAGCCCGAGGTGTAGATGACGTACGCGGCACGGCCGAGGGGGACGGCGGGGCCGCGTACGTCATCTACACC
>NZ_RDBP01000275.1 GCF_008042045.1 Streptomyces sp. T39 | reverse complement strand
CGTACAAGGTCATCGGGATCGCCACCGCCGACAGCGGCGACGCCACGGCCGACGTCTACCTGCCGCTCGCCGAGGCGCAGACCCTCGCCGACGCCGCGGACAAGGTGACCACCGTCTACGTCAAGGCCACCGACTCGCAGCGGATCGACGGCATCAAGCAGGCCATCCAGAAGAACATCTCCGGCACCACGGTGACCACGTCCGCCGACCTCGCCGACGAGCCCGTTGACGAGTGCTTCGCCGGCGACCTGCCGGGTGACCCGTCCGCTGCGCCAGCCCAGCGCCTTCAGCGTGCCGAACTCCCGCACGCGGCGGCTGACCGCGGACGACGTGAGCAGTCCGGCCACGAGGAACGCGGCGGCGAGCACCAGGTAGGAGAGCCACTTGCCGACACCGGAGGCGAGGTCGGACGCGGTGGACAGGGAGCCGGAGACCGTGTCGGCGAGGTCGGCGGACGTGGTCACCGTGGTGCCGGAGATGTTCTTCTGGATGGCCTGCTTGATGCCGTCGATCCGCTGCGAGTCGGTGGCCTTGACGTAGACGGTGGTCACCTTGTCCGCGGCGTCGGCGAGGGTCTGCGCCTCGGCGAGCGGCAGGTAGACGTCGGCCGTGGCGTCGCCGCTGTCGGCGGTGGCGATCCCGATGACCTTGTACGCGGTGCCCGAGACGGTGAGGGTCCCGCCGACGGCAAGTTCCTTCTCCTTGGCCCAGGCGCTGTCGAGGACGGCCACCTTGGCCTTCGTCTCGTTCTCCGCGAAGGTGCGCCCGGAGGTGATCTTCGAGGAGGTCAGCGGGCCGAGGTCCTGCTTCGTCACGTCCGTCCCGTACGCGCTGTACGAGTCGACGTCGAACGCGGCGCCGCCGCCGCGCACTTCGCCGCCGCCCTCGCCGCCGGCGCCGCCGGGCCCGCCCTGGCGGGGCGCCTGCTGCACCTCGCCGCGCTTGAACGCGCCGTCGACCTTCATGACGCGGATGCTGAGCCCGCCGACGGCGTCGGCGACGCCGTCCTGTCCCGCGACGTCGGAGACGGTGCTCGCGGCGAGCGACTCGAAGCCCTGGACCATCACGATGTCCTGGCTCTGCTCGGCGTCGTCGTCGCTGTCCTGTGCGTCGAACTCGAACCGGGGCCGCCGCACGGTCTGCCCCTCGCCGGGCGGTTCGGCCGCCTTGGTGACGGTCATGTCGGTGCCGAGTCCGTAGAGGGATTCGAGGACCTTGTCCTGGGCCCGGCTCATGCCGGACGAGACGGAGTTGACGACGATGACCAGGGCGATGCCGAGGGCGAGCCCCGAGGCGACGACGAGCGCCGCCTTCCTGCGGCGGCGCAGCTCGCGCCTGAGGTAGGTGAAGAACATGGCGCGAACGTAGGGGCGCGGTGTGATGGCGGGTTAAGGCCCGGATGAGAGCCGCATGAGTCTTCCCGCATCCGGCGTGTCCGGCACCCGGCACCTCCCCGACC
>NZ_RDBP01000274.1 GCF_008042045.1 Streptomyces sp. T39 | reverse complement strand
CCAGGGCGGCCGACAGCAGCGCGCCGGTCCAGGCGACGGAGGCGAAGAAACGGTCCGAGTAGTGGAGCCGGAACAGCGTCGGCGCCGTCCGGGCCGGCACCCGGCGCAGATGGTCCGGCACCGGGAGCATGCCCCGGGCGCCGATGAGCGCCCGGAACTGGAGCGCGGCCGACACGAACGCGATCACGTACACGACGGCGAGAGCCCGCTGGAACACCAGCCGGCTCAGCCAGTAGGCGTTGTCGCCGAACCACTCCATCCCTCCCAGTATCGCGGCCCGCCGCGGCACGGCGGCGCGTGCCCGCCGAATGGCGGCGGGCCCGCACCCGGCGCCGTCCGGCGGGCACGCRCCGCTGCGGCGCGTCCGCACTCGGCTGACCAGTGCGGACCCGGGACCGCCGGGCAGCGGCCGGACGCCCCGGACCTCTGGGCCGTCCGTGTTCAAGTCGCGGCGCCTCTGTCGATCCGTCAGAAATGGAGGAACACAGAACACGAAGACACCCTCAGGGCGTGCGGCGCGGGACAACGGAGTGGGAGACGTGGTGCGTTCACCGATGCATCGTCTGTACGCGGCGGCCGCCGCGGTGTGCGTGGGCCTGCTGGCCACCGGATGCGGCGGCGGGGACCGGGAGGCGGCGACGGGGGAACTGCTCCTCCAGGCGCTCGCCGCACCCGGCCCCGACCCCTTCACCGCATCGACCGCCCGTTCCTCCACCGCCTTCACGCCCCCGCCCGTGACCCCGGCGCCCAAGAGCCCCTCCGGCAACGGCACCACCCTGCGGACGATCTCGGGCTCCACCCCCGGCCTCTACGCGGGGGCCCAGGAGACCCCCGGCTGCGACGTCGAGGCGCAGGTCCGCCTGCTGGCGAAGGACAAGGCCCGCGCCCGTGCCTTCGCCGACGGGGCCGGCGTCGAGGAGGGCGACATCGCCTCCTTCCTGCGCGGACTGACCCCCGTGCAGCTGCGCGCCGACACCCGGGTCACCGGCCACGGCTACAGCGACGGCCGCGCCGCCGCCCACCAGGGGGTCCTCCAGGCCGGTACGGCCGTGCTCGTGGACCAGTACGGATCGCCCCGCGTGCGCTGCGCCGCCGGCAGCCCGCTGCGGCAGCCGATCGCCGTCACGTCCGCCGTCGTCCCCAAGGGCAGGCCGTGGTCCGGCTACCGTGCGGACCGGGTGATCGTCGTCAAGCCCGCCACCCAGGTCGTCAACAACCTCCTGATCGTCAACCTGGCCGACGGCAGCTGGATCGAGCGGCCCACGGGCACCGGCGGCGAGGAGGACGCCCGCCCCGAGGTGCTGCCGCCGGTGGACGCCGCCGAGGTCTTCTCCGACCTCTCGCGCACCGGCTCCGCGGGCACCGGCGCCGGCACCCCGAGCCCCTCCGCTGCGCCCGCCGAGCCCGAGCCGCTCGATCCAGCTGCCGTCGGCCAGGTTGACGATCAGGAGGTTGTTGACGACCTGGGTGGCGGGCTTGACGACGATCACCCGGTCCGCACGGTAGCC
>NZ_RDBP01000273.1 GCF_008042045.1 Streptomyces sp. T39 | reverse complement strand
GGGTGGTGTCGAATGCCGTGGGGATGATGCGCTCGAAGTGCGAGGCCTGCCGCACGCGTCCGGACAGTCGGGTGCCTTTGCTGCGGTAGGCGAGGAGTCCGGTCTCGCGGAGCATGTCGAGGTGGTACTGCACGGTCCGCTCGGACGCGCCGACCCCGCCTTCGCCACCGCCGTCACCCAAGCCCGCAAAGCCGGAAAACAGGCCCGCATCAACCAGCTGCCCCACGGCGAATACCGCTACAACCACCACCAGTGCCGCTGCCCCGACTGCACCGCCGCCGCCGCTGCCGGCCGCGCCGAACGCCGCACCACCCCCGAACCCGACCAGCCTGGGCAGGTCATCGACCTGCCCCAAACCGACAGCCCTTCCCGGCTGTTGCTGCAGGCTCCTGTGCCTCTGGCAGCAGCCTGAGCATGATCACGTTATTAACGTCGGAAAAGTGTAGGACAGAAGCCAAGGCCAGAACTTGCGCGATGACCTGCTGATCTGATGACCAGTCCGACTATGCGACACGATCTCGCAAGGGAGCAGACAAGTGGATTCACCAACGGGTAGGCTGCGCCTAGCGCCAGACGACCACTCACACGAGACGGCCGGCTGGGGCGACAACCAAGAGGAACGGCCCCGCTGTAGTCCTGGTGCTGGTAACACCGGGAGCGGGGCCGGGCCGACACTCAACTCCACGAAGGTGCCGACATGGCGAAGGATACCCGGGGCGGCCCCCCGGCAGACAGGTGGACTTCGGACTCCAGCGTGAACATCACACCGCTGTCGCAGCCGAACCCCGCCACTTCGACCCACACAGCCGCATGACCGCCCAGGGCGACAGCATCGTCGCCTTCCTGGAGCGCGCCATCTATCAGGCCGAGGCGGGCGCCAACCACTGGCACGACCTTGAGTGCGATGTTCACGCGACCAGCCTCATCGACGTCTCAGTTCTGCACCAGGCAACCCTCTGCGACTGCGCAGGGCCGACCTCGGTCCTGCGCCGCTGCGCAGCTGACCGGAAGCTCATCGCACTGCACGGCGGCCGGGGCCACGGTTGCCCCGCTTACGACTACGACGGTGACCTGGACGAGTACGCCCGGTTCTACGACCACGAGGTGTGTCCCGTCGTTGAGCACCTTGCCGAAGGCTACGGCTGGACGGCAGGACAGACCCGACCCGTTGAGGGGGATCAAGTGACGTAGCGACTTCCTGGGCGGGAGGTCCTGGGCCCCTTGGCGGGGGCTCATCCTCTACCGCCGGCCGCTGGTGTTGGCGCACCGTGCGCGGCCACTTCCTACGGCTCGGATTTGGCGATCCGAGCTAAGGCCCGACTTCCGGATCCGGTTTGGCGACCGGGGCCGATCAGGTCGAGCGATCTAACAGGTTCTCCCGAACCACCTGCACCAAGGGCCGTCTCCGGCTCTCGGCTTGTCACCTTCCAAAGGAAGACGGGTACATAGTGCCTCAGCTCACCAGTGCATGTCACCTTCCGCGCGCCCGAGCGACGGAATCCTCCGCAAATGTCACCCCCACCCGCGGCATCCCGTGCCAGCCCACCCGAAACAC
>NZ_RDBP01000272.1 GCF_008042045.1 Streptomyces sp. T39 | reverse complement strand
GCTGCCCACCTGGGCGGTGTCCATCGCGGCGGAGGTCGACGGCGAGACGGTCGTCGGCGTCGTCGAGGCCCCGATGCGCGGCGAGACCTTCCATGCAGTCCGGGGCGGCGGGGCCCGTCTCGGGGACCGTCCGCTGCGCTGCCGGCCCGCCCCGCCGCTGGACCAGGCGCTGGTGTCCACCGGCTTCAACTACGTCCACACCGTCCGCAGCCACCAGGCCGACGTCGCGCAGCGGCTGATCCCCCGGCTGCGCGACATCCGGCGCAGCGGCTCCGCCGCGATCGACCTGTCGGACGTCGCGGCTGGCCGGCTCGACGGCTACTACGAGCGGGGCCTGAGCCCCTGGGACCTGGCCGCCGGCGACCTGATCGCCCGGGAGGCCGGCGCCCTGACCGGCGGACGCCCCGGCCGGGCGCCGTCGGGCGACCTGACGGTCGCGGCCCCGCCCGGTGTCTTCGAACCCCTCCAGGCCCTGCTGGAGGAGCTGGGAGCCTGGCACGACTGACCGCCGGCCCTCCGGCCGGACGGGGGCGCGTGAGCCCGTCGGGAGACGCGCCAGAGGCCCTGGTCCCGCGACGGCGGGACCAGGGCCTCTGCCGCGGACGAAGGCCCCGGCGCCGTGTGTACGGCGCCGGGGCCTCAGGTCGTCGCGGGTGCGGCGGACGGTCGTCGGATCCTGCCCGGTCGGCGGGGGCGGGGTGCGGGGCCCGCGCGGACCGGGGCGGGACGCCTCAGGCCGCGCTCACCCGCACACCGTGCTCGGCGGCCAGGCGGTGCAGGTCGTCCAGCTCGGCCTGCTCGACGTCCGMCAGGTCGATCGCGGCGGAGCCGCTGCGCCGGATGTCGCGCAGCCGGGGGATCAGCCGCTGCGCGACGTCGGCCTGGTGGCTGCGGACGGTGTGGACGTAGTTGAAGCCGGTGGACACCAGCGCCTGGTCCAGCGGCGGGGCGGGCCGGCAGCGCAGCGGACGGTCCCCGAGACGGGCCCCGCCGCCCCGGACTGCATGGAAGGTCTCGCCGCGCATCGGGGCCTCGACGACGCCGACGACCGTCTCGCCGTCGACCTCCGCCGCGATGGACACCGCCCAGGTGGGCAGC
>NZ_RDBP01000271.1 GCF_008042045.1 Streptomyces sp. T39 | reverse complement strand
TCCCCGACGAGTGGGCGGGGCCCGGAGAGCGCGGCGCGCCCCTGGCGGCGTGGGGTCCGGCCGGCGGGGAGCGGTCGGTATCGGGTACGCGCCGGGCGCGCGGCGGGGTCATCCCCCCGACGGGGCGCCGGTCGCGCGGCGGGGTGGTCTTCCCCAACGGGTGAGCGGGGCCCGGAGGGCGCGGCGCGCCCCTGGCGGCGCGGGGTCCGGCCGCCGGGGAGCGGCCCGCATCGGGTACGCGCCGGGCGCGGCGTCCCCGACGGGTACGCGCCAASGGCGCGCCCCTGGCGGCGTGGGGTCCGGCCGGCGGGGAGCGGTCGGCGTCGGGTACGCGCCGGGCGCGCGGCGCGGCGGTCGTCCCTGACGGGGGCGATGGGCGCGGGGGCGCGCCTTTGGCGGGGTGGTCGTCCCCGACGAGTGGGCGGGGCCCGKAGAGCGCGGCGCGCCCCTGGCGGCGTGGGGTCCGGCCGGCGGGGAGCGGTCGGTATCGGGTACGCGCCGGGCGCGCGGCGGGGTCATCCCCCCGACGGGGCGCCGGTCGCGCGGCGGGGTGGTCTTCCCCAACGGGTGAGCGGGGCCCGGAGGGCGCGGCGCGCCCCTGGCGGCGCGGGGTCCGGCCGCCGGGGAGAGCGGCCCGCATCGGGTACGCGCCGGGCGCGGCGTCCCCGACGGGTACGCGCC
>NZ_RDBP01000270.1 GCF_008042045.1 Streptomyces sp. T39 | reverse complement strand
GTCGACCTGGTGAAGCACACCGCCGGTGACTCCGACGTGCTGTGGGCCGCCCGGGTCTCCACAGCGGGTGAGCAGTCGCTCGACGAGCTCTCGAAGGACCCCGAGCGCTCCAAGGGACTCATCAACTATCTGATGCGCGACCGCCACGGCAGCCCCTTCGAGCACAACTCGATGACCTTCTTCATCAGCGCACCGATCTTCGTCTTCCGCGAGTTCATGCGCCACCGCGTCGGCTGGTCGTACAACGAGGAGTCCGGCCGCTACCGCCGTCTGGACCCGGTGTTCTACGTCCCCGACGCCGAGCGCAAGCTCGTCCAGGAGGGCCGCCCCGGCAAGTACGTCTTCGTCGAGGGCACCCAGGCGCAGCAGGAGCTGACCGGCCGGGTGATGGAGGACGCCTACCTGCACGCGTACGAGGCGTACCAGGAGATGCTCGCCGCCGGCGTCGCCCGTGAGGTGGCCCGTGCGGTGCTCCCCGTCGGCCTCTTCTCGTCGATGTACGCCACCTGCAACGCACGCTCGCTGATGCACTTCCTGGGGCTGCGCACCCAGCACGAGGACGCCGCGGTGCCCTCGTTCCCGCAGCGGGAGATCGAGATGGTCGGCGAGAAGATGGAACGGCACTGGGCGAAGCTCATGCCGCTGACCTACGCGGCCTTCAACGCCAACGGCCGGATCGC
>NZ_RDBP01000027.1 GCF_008042045.1 Streptomyces sp. T39 | reverse complement strand
GCGGGGTGGCCGTGGGCCCGGCGAGACGGCTGACGTGCCGGCCGGGTTCGCCGGCCACCGCGGCCGGGTCATGCCCCGGCGCCGTCACCCGTGCGCTACGGCCGCCGCCACTGCGGATCGCGCCCCGTCAGCGCCAGCAGCCTGTCGAAGTCGCTCACTCCCTCACCGCCGTCCGGCAACGGGTGCTCCTCCCGGAAGACACCCATCGCGCGAGCCGTGGGCGCGAGTTCCCCGAAGGCCGGGAGCAGTTCGCCGACCACGGACTCGTCGGGGGCGTACTCCTGCCCGGTGGCCCGGGCGAGGTCCCAGGCATGGACCGTCAGGTCGCCGAGGACCATCCGGCCGACCAGCGGCGCGGGCATGTTCATCTGCCCGGTCACCCCCTGGTCGGCGCCCGGTGCGGCCCAGGCGTCGACGAGGGCCCCGGCCTCCTCGGCGAACCCGGCACGCCAGTCCCCGTGGCCGACGTACGCGGCCTCCTGGGAGAAGTCGGCGTCCTTCTTCGCCGCGAGTGCCTGGAAGTTGACCACGACCTGGTAGAGGTGGTCGACCAGCTGTCGCACGTCGTACTCGGCACACGGCGTCGCGTCGCCGAGCCGGTCGTCGGCGATGCCGCGAACTACCGGAACAGATCGTTCCGATGCCGTGCGGAGCAGTTCACTGATGGCGTTCGTCATACGGACCACAGTGGCAGCCGCCCTTCCCGGCGTATTGAAAAAACGCGACACGACGCCCCTCGGAGCCCCGTCCCGCCCGGGGGACACCCGTCCGCCCGCGCCATAGGATCGGGACATGCCGGGTCCGCGACGCGATACGAGGGGCATCGTCGACGCGCGGGAACTCCTCGCCCGGGTCCACTTCCGCCGCCGCGAACCCGCCCCGGAGCTGCGCCCCTACCTGGAGCACTACTGGCTCATCGACTGGGACCTGGCCGAGCCGTACGCCACCCATGTGGTGCCGCACCCCTCGGTGAACATGGTCTTCCAGCACTACGGCGACGCGGAGCCCTGGGCGGAGGTCGCGGGCATCGGCCTGCAGTTGTTCACCCAGAAACTGGAGGGCCGCGGGCGGGTGTGCGGGGTGCAGTTCAGGCCGGGCGGCTTCCGCCCGTTCGCGCCGGACCGGCCGGTGTCGTACTGGACGGGCCGGCGGGTGCCGCTGCCCGAGGCGTTCCCGGGACCGGGACCGGGGCCGGGACCGGGGCCGGGAGTCGGAGCAGGGGCGGAGGCGGAGGCCGCGACCGCTTCGGCACCTGCGCCGACGTCGCCGGAGGGGGTGCGGGCCGTCGTCGCCCCGGACCACGAGGACGCCCGGGTCGCCGCGCTGGACGCCTTGCTGCTCCGCCTCGGACCGCACCCGCCGAGCGTGGACAGCTCCCTGCGGGCCATCGCCCTCGTCGACCGTGTACGCACCGACCGCTCGATCCGGCGGGTGGCCGAACTGGCGTCGGCGGAGGGCGTGTCCGCGCGGTCGCTGCAACGCCTCTTCGCGGAGCAGGTGGGCGTCGGCCCGAAGTGGGTCATCCTGCGCTACCGGATCCACGAGGCCCTGGAACGGGCGGAGTCGGGCCGGGAACCCGACTGGGCCGCCCTCGCGGACGAGCTCGGCTACAGCGACCAGGCGCATCTGGTCCGGGACTTCACCTCGACGGTGGGGGTACCGCCCACGGCGTACGGCCGCCCCACGAGCGGATGACAGCCGCCCCCACATCCTTCGGCGGCGCGCGCCTCCTCCCCTCCCGCAGCTTCTCGGAGGTCGACTAATGGAATAGGGTGATCGAACCATTAGCCATGGAGGGGGTTCACTCATGCTGCTCGCCCACATCAGCGACCTGCACCTGGACGGCGACGCCCGGGCGACCGACCGCGCCGCCCGC
Source organism: Streptomyces sp. T39 (assembly GCF_008042045.1). Classification (GTDB taxonomy): domain Bacteria; phylum Actinomycetota; class Actinomycetes; order Streptomycetales; family Streptomycetaceae; genus Streptomyces. The sequence continues at coordinate 4,654 of NZ_RDBP01000027.1, read as the reverse complement.
ACCGTGTCGTACCTCAACTCCCTGACCCGGCAGCCCGACGCGGTCCTGGTGACGGGCGACATAGCCGACCACGGCGCACGGGAGGAGTACTCGCTCGCGGCGGATCTGCTCTCCGGCCTCACCGCCCCGTACCTCACCTGCCCCGGCAACCACGACGACCGTGCCGCCTATCGCGAGGTCCTCCTCGGCACCGCGCCCGAGACGGGGACCCAGGGGGCCGTGAACCGGCTGCATCCGGTCGGCGGCCACGCCCTCCTGCTGTGCGACTCGACGATCCCCGGAGAGGACGCGGGGCTGTTCGACGACGAAACCCTGAACTGGCTGGAGCGCACCCTCGACGACCTGGGTGACACCCCTGCGCTCCCCGCCTTCCATCACCCTCCCGCGGTGCTCCACCACCCCTATCTGGATTCGATCAACCTCACGAACGCCGACCGCCTGGCGGAGGTTCTGGCCGGCCGCACGAATGTCCCCGCCATCCTCACCGGCCACGCCCACACCCCCGCCGCCACCACCTTCGCCGGTCTCCCGCTGCTCATCGCGCCGGGTGTCGTGTCGACCGTGCGCCTGCCGTGGGAGCCCGGGGACACGCTCGTCGATCGCGACGCCCCGCCGGCCGTCGCGTTCCATGTGCTCGGCGAGCAGGGCCCCCCGGTCATGACCCACTTCCGGTTCGTCCCCTGAGGGGTTCGCCCCGCGACGGGTCCGGCGCGGGACGTGTTCGCCCCGTGGGTTCGCCCCGTGGCGGGTCAGTACCGCACCGGGCCCGGTGCGCGACGCGTTCGCCCCGCGGCGGGTTCGTCCCGTGCCGGCATGCCCCGCGACGGGCCACCGCGTGCCGGGCCTTCCTGCAACCGGCCGCCGGGTCGGCGGGGCCGCGGCCTGCCCCGCGAGGCCGCCTCCGCGCTCGTGGGACAGCCGCAATCCGGTGGCTGGAGCCGCTCGCCCGATGACATGCTGACGCCGTGAACGGACCGGAGATCTCCTTCAGCGTCGCTCCCGAACTGCGCCTGTTCGTCCCGTCGGACCGACGCCAGGGACGCACCCCCGTGGTCACGGACGGCTCGTCGACCCTGGGCCATGTCGTCGAGTCCCTGGGCGTGCCGCTGACGGAGGCGGGCCGCCTGCTGGCCGACGGCTCCCCGGTGCCGGTCTCCCACATCCCGCGCGCGGGAGAACACATCCACGTGCTCGGCGTGGAACGCCCCCAATCGGTGCCCGGCGCACCCCTCCGTTTCCTCCTCGACGTCCACCTCGGCACGCTCGCCCGCCGACTGCGCCTCCTCGGCGTGGACGCCGCGTACGAGAACGAGGACATCGGCGACCCCGCCCTCGCCGCTCTCTCCGCGAAGGAGCGGCGCGTACTGCTCTCACGTGACCGGGGGCTGCTTCGCCGACGGGAGATCTGGGCCGGCGCCTACGTCTACAGCGACCGTCCCGACGACCAGCTCACGGACGTGCTGGAGCGGTTCGCCCCGGCGCTGGCGCCCTGGACCAGGTGCACCGCGTGCAACGGCCCGCTGCGGGAGGCCGACAAGGACTCCGTGCAGAACAGACTCGAGCAGGGGACGCAACGCTCCTACGACGTCTTCGCGCAGTGCACGGCGTGCGAACGCGTCTACTGGCGCGGCGCGCACCACGCCCGCCTGGAGACGATCGTCGAGTCGGCGATGCGGGCGGCCGGCACCCCCACCGGCGGGGAGGCCGCCCGCATCGCCGACTCGACGATCGTCTCCAGGCGGGCGTGGTGCGCGCCGCGCCAGTAGACGCGTTCGCACGCCGTGCACTGCGCGAAGACGTCGTAGGAGGGACGCGTCGCCGCCCATGTCGTGCCTGCTTGCGCTGGTGGAGCCGGACTCGGCGGTGCCGCTCATGACTGCCTCCCGTATGTCGACGGCGTGCGGCTGCGGATGACGCACACACGACGGTCAACGACTGTTGGCCAACACTTGTTGGTCAACGCTTGTTGGCAAATGTAGGCGGGAAGGTCTGGCGCTGTCAACGGTTGTTGGCCTACAGTTGTTGGCWTGACGACGGAAGCAGTCSGCSGTCCGCGCCTCCGGGATCGGCAGCCCTCCGCCGGACCGGACCCATCAGTGCCGCCCCGTCCGCCCGTTCAGGGGTTCTCGGCCGTGAGATAGCGCTGCACGGTGGGTGCCAGCCAACGGACCACCTCCTCCCGCTCCATGTCCACGGCGGGCGGCAGGCACAGGACGTAGCGGGCCAGCGCCATGCCGAGGATCTGAGAGGCGACCAGAGCGGCCCGGCGCGGGGCGTCCGCCGGGTCCGGTGACATGCCGGCCGCGATCGGTCCCAGCTGGTCCCTGAAGATCGACCGCGCACGCTCCGCCGCCACCGGATTGGTCACCGCCGCCCGCAGGAGGGCCGTCAGCACCTCGTCCTGCTCCCACCGGTCGAGGAAGTGGGAGACGAGGACCGCACCCGCGTGCTTCCCGGGCAGGGCCCCGAGCCCCGGCAGCCGGAGGTCGAACTCGGAGGCCGCGGCGAACAACCCCTCCTTGTTGCCGTAGTACCGCATGACCATCGAGGGGTCGATGCCCGCATCACGCGCTATGGCGCGGATGGTCGCCCGCTCGTACCCGTCGGCGGCGAAGCGCTCCCGCGCGGCTTCGAGGATCGCGGCCTTCGTGGCATCGGAGCGGCGCGGACCGCCGACTGCTTCCGTCGTCATGCCAACAACTGTAGGCCAACAACCGTTGACAGCGCCAGACCTTCCCGCCTACATTTGCCAACAAGCGTTGACCAACAAGTGTTGGCCAACAGTCGTTGACCGTCGTGTGTGCGTCATCCGCAGCCGCACGCCGTCGACATACGGGAGGCAGTCATGAGCGGCACCGCCGAGTCCGGCTCCACCAGCGCAAGCAGGCACGACATGGGCGGCGACGCGTCCGGCGCCGACACACCCCGGACGGACGTGATCGTCGTCGGAGCGGGCCCGACCGGGCTGCTGCTCGCCGGCGACCTCGCAGAGGCAGGCGTCGCCGTCACCCTCGTCGAGCGCCGGCCCGCCGGTACGAGCAGCCTCACCCGCGCCTTCGGGGTGCACGCCCGCACCTTGGAGGCCCTCGACGCCCGCGGGCTCGCCGACGAACTGGTCGCGACGGGCATCCGGCTGACCCGGCTCCGCCTCTTCCGTCACCTCGCCCTCGATCTCTCCAGGCTTCCCAGCCGCTTCCCGTTCCTGCTGATCACTCCGCAGTACGAGGTGGAGAGACTGCTGGAGCGCAGGGCCCGCGCCGCCGGCGTCGTCTTCCTCCACGGAACCGAACTGACCGGCCTCGTCCCGGACGCGGCCCCCGCCACCCCGCGGACCGCCTCCGCCCGCGCGGCGTCCACTCGCACCGCCGTCACCCCGCGATCCGCCCCTGAGCGCACCGAAGCCGTCGACGAGGCTTCCGTGACCGCCGTCCTCGGCGCGTCCGACGGCACCCGCACCACGCTCCGCGCCCGCTTCCTCGTCGGCACCGACGGCGTCCGCAGCGCCGTGCGCCAGGCCCTCGGGCTGCCCTTCCCCGGTGCCTCCGTGATCAGTTCCATCGTGCTCGCGGATGTGCGGCTCGCCGAGGAGCCCGCCCAACTGCTCACGGTCAACGGCGCGGGCGACACCTTCGCCTTCATGGCCCCGTTCGGGGACGGCTGGTACCGCGTCATGGGGTGGGACCGCACCCGTCAGGTCGACGACGGCGAGCCCGTCGACCTCGACGAGGTCCGCGACATCGCCCGCCGTGCGCTCGGCAGCGATTTCGGCATGCACGACGCGCGATGGCTCTCCCGCTTCCACAGCGACGAGCGTCAGGCCCCTGCCTACCGCGTGGGCCAGGTCTTCCTCGCGGGCGACGCGGCCCATGTCCACTCCCCCGCCGGCGGCCAGGGCATGAACACCGGCCTCCAGGACGCCGCCAACCTCTCCTGGAAGCTGGCCGCCGTCATACGGGGCCGGACGCCCGCCCCCGAGGCCCTGCTCGATTCGTACGAGGCGGAGCGTCACCCGGTGGGCCGGGCCGTGCTGCGCAGCAGCGGCGCGATCGTGCGCCTCGCCATGGCGCACACTCCTCTGCAGCGGGCCGCGCGCTCGCTCGCGGCCCGGTTCCTGGGCTCCGTCCGGCCCGCCGCCGGCCGGGCGATGGGCATGGTCTCCGGCATCGGCATCGCCTACCGCGCGCCCCGTGGCGCCCACCCGCTCACCGGACGGCGCGCCCCGGACCTGCGACTGGCCGAGGGCAGGCTCTACGAACTGCTGCGCGCGGGCGCGTTCGTCCTGATCGAAGCGGAGAACGGCGATGTGGCCACGCCCCCGCTTCCTCCCGGCCCGGTCGTCCGGGCCCACTGGACCGGCGGACGGCGCCGCCCCACGCTGCTGGTCCGGCCCGACGGCTACATCGCCTGGGCCTCGGGACGCGGGAGGACACGCTGACCGCGCCCGCCCCGGCGAAGGGGCCCCGATCTCCACCAGCCCCGGCAGTGGGGACCCCTCCCGCGCAGGCCCATCCGACCCGCCCCGACCCGCTCCGCCCCGACCGATGCGACCGCCCGCATCCGTGCCGTTCACTCTCCCGGCCCGCCCGTCCGCAGGCGGCCCGAGGAGCCCAGGAACCGGGCCGCGAGCGAGCGCGCGGCCCGCTGCAGAGGAGTG
>NZ_RDBP01000269.1 GCF_008042045.1 Streptomyces sp. T39 | reverse complement strand
ACATCCTCGGCATGCTGCTGGCGGCCACCGTCGTGGGCGCCCTGGCCCGCCGTGGCGCGGACCGCACGGTGCTGCGCACCGCCGGTTCCATGGTGCTCGGTTCGGTGATCATCTACGCGGTGGGCGTGCCCTACCTGGCGCTCGCCACCGGTATGTCCCTGCCGGCCGCCGTCTCCGCCGGTCTGGTCCCGTTCCTCATCGGTGACGCGCTGAAGGCCGCCCTGGCGATGGGCGCCCTGCCGGCCGCCTGGAAGCTCGTGGGCCGCCGCGGCTGAGCCCCCCCCGCAACGCAGCAGCCCCGGTCCGCGACGGCGGACCGGGGCTGCTGCGTTGCGGGGTCAGCCGGAGGTGACCTGCGCGGCGCGCTTGCGACGGTGGTCCAGCACCAGCCCGATGGTGACCACGATCGCGGCGACCAGCATCGACAGCAGCGCGACCTCGCGGTTGGCCTCGTCGTAGACCATGTAGCCGAGCACGAAGACGATGCCCGCGGCGGCCGCCCAGGTGAGGTACGGGAAGAGCCACATCCGCACGGTCAGCTTCTCCGGCGCCTCGCGCAGCAGGATCCCGCGCATCCGCAGCTGGGTGAAGCAGATGACCAGCCAGACGAACAGCGCGACCGCGCCCGAGGAGTTCAGCAGGAAGAGGAAGACCGTGTCCTTCCACATGTAGTTGAAGAAGACGG
>NZ_RDBP01000268.1 GCF_008042045.1 Streptomyces sp. T39 | reverse complement strand
GCGCGGTGACGGGGGCGTACGAAGTCGAGCAACTGGTCCAGGTCCACCGTGGTGTTGGTGGCGATGTGGCGTGCCATGCCCGGCACCCTACGTGAGGCGCGGCCGTCATCCGGGGAGCACCCGGACTGGGACGAGTACCGCACCGCCATGGTCGAGCAGGGGAAGTCCATCATCAGGATCACCCCTGTGCGCTGGGGCCCGATCGCGACGGGCGGCTTCCCGGCCCGGCTCGTCCAGGACTGAAGCGGGTCGCGGAAGGCTGCGACACGTCTCAGGGCCCTTTGTCCGGGGCCCGGCGGGCCACCATCGCCTCGATGCCCGCCACCAGCAGATCGAGCGCGACGGCGAAGTCCCGCTCGCGCATCTCCTCGACGGTGGTGCCGCCGCGGGCCTCAGCCAGGACGAGTACTTCCGCCGGGCGATGGGGACCATCGAGGAACGCCCCGAGCTGAGCCGGGAGTTCGAGCAGGCGACCGAGATCATGGAGGCCCGCGGCGGCACCACCGTCGAGGAGATGCGCGAGCGGGACTTCGCCGTCGCGCTCGATCTGCTGGTGGCGGGCATCGAGGCGATGGTGGCCCGCCGGGCCCCGGACAAAGGGCCCTGAGACGTGTCGCAGCCTTCCGCGACCCGCCCCCGGACAAAGGGCCCTGAGACGTGTCGCAGCCTTCCGCGACCCGC
>NZ_RDBP01000267.1 GCF_008042045.1 Streptomyces sp. T39 | reverse complement strand
CACATGATTGAGCTGGTCGTCCCCATTCCGCCGGACGGTCCCCGGGCGGCGGGGACCCGGCCCGGGGACCGTCCGGCGGAATGGGGACGACCAGCTCAATCATGTGTGCCTCACACGGTCGTGGCGGTGGGCTCCGGTGCGGTGCGGGCGCGTTCCCCGGTCCGCGGGGCCGCGTCCTTTCGGGAGCGCAGGGCGATGGCGGCGGCGATCGGGGAGAGCAGCGCCAGCCCCGCGCAGAGCAGCCAGGTACCGGTCACCCCGAGGTGGAGCGAGACCGGGGTGAACAGGGCCAGGGACAGGGGTGCCGCACCGATGCCGGAGAGGGCGAAGGTGGACATCGCGGCGCCCATCCGGCCGTCCGGGACGGCCTGTTGGTAGGCGGTGACCAGTGCCGGCCCGTTGAGGCCGGAGAGCAGCCCGACGGCGGCGGCGGTCCCGGCGAGGACGCCGGGCGAGGGGACGAGGGCCATGGCGCCCATGCCGGCGGCGAGTCCGGTCCCGGTGAGGACCAGTTTGACGTGGGACGGGATGTGGTGGGCGAGCGCGGCGCCGAGCGCGGCGGAGGCGAGCGCGCCGGCGCTGAACGCGGCCAGCACGAGGGCGACCGCGCCGATGCCCCACCCCTGTTCGGAGGCGCGCAGGGGCAGTGCCACCTCGGCCGGCCAGAGGAACGCGAGGTCCATGGCGAAGCAGGCGACGAACATCCACCGCAGCCTCGGGTGCCCGGCGAGCAGGCGGAAGCCGTCCCCCGAGCGGCGCACGAGGGAGGGCCCCTGCGCGGTCCGCTCGGGGCGGGCCATGCCGTGGGTGACGTGGGCGGCGCAGCCCAGCCAGACGGCGCAGCCGGCGGCCGCGGCGGCCATCGCGACGGGCAGGCCGCCGACCACCACGAGCCAGGCGCCGAGCGGTGATCCGGCGATGGGGGCGAGCCGCAGGACCATGGAGAACAGGGAGTTGGCCCGCCCGAGCTGGTCCTTCGGTGCCAGGTGCGGCAGGAGCACCCCGGACGCGGGACCGGTGAGACCGAGCAGGACGCCGTCGACGAGGGCGATCACCACGAGCGGCCACAGCGTCTCGGTGGTGGCGACGACGGCCGCCCCGGCCACCAGCACGGCGACCCGGACGCTCGTCGCGCGCAGCAGCACGGCGCGGGGGCCGAGCACGTCGGTGAGGGCTCCGCCGAACAGCAGGAGCAGGGCGCGCGGGACGGTGGCCGCGAGGGTCACGACGGTGACGGCGCCGCGGCCGCCGAGCTGGACCGCCGTCCAGCTCATGGCGATGAGCAGGGCGAAGCTGCCCGCCTGGACGGCGGCCTGGCCGGCGACGAGGCTGCTGACGCGACGCCAGTCGACGGCTGACTCGGAGCCGCCCGGTGTACCGGCGGCGGGGTTCGATCCCATGGGTTCGGCTTTCTGTGCTCGGTGACGGRGGGGGTGGGGCGGGGTC
>NZ_RDBP01000266.1 GCF_008042045.1 Streptomyces sp. T39 | reverse complement strand
CGGCCGCCGAGCACGACCAGGAGCTGGTCGACGTCGACCCGCACGACCCGGGCGACGGGACGTTGCCCGTCTACCGGTGGCGGCAGGCCGGCCCCGGCTACGCCACCCGCCGACAGCTCCGCGCCATGGGCCTGCGCCCCGGCGGACAGGAGCCCGCCGCGCGGATCGAGTGCCGCGGCGGCCGCCGTTTCGCGTGGCTCTACCGGATCGACCTCGCTCTCCCTAAGCGAGTGGCCACGCTCGCCCAGGAGGCCGCCCTCGACCGGGCCATGGCAGCCCGCCAGCAGTGCCCCGGCCCTTGCGGCCGCCGCTATCACCACTGCTTACCCTTGCGCACCCTCGGCACCTGCCTGGAGTGCCACGACGGCACCCCCGCCGACCACGAACAGGACCTTGTGGCGGTTGGCCTTCCACCAGCTGGGCGGGGTGGGCTCGGTCAACACACCTATGACAGCCACAGGTAGGAACTCCTCCTCAGGTCGAGGTCAGGGGAATGTGCGTGAGGCCGGTCGGCCTGGCCGGTCCTCTCCTCCTGGGGCAGAAGAGGACCAGCCGGATCGGCCGGACACGAAGAAGGCCCACGCCGTGAGGGCGTGGGCCTTGTCAGTGTTGGTGGCTGGTCAGAGGTCGGAGGGCAGCCGCTCCCCGGTCTCCGCGTCGTACGCGACGCCGGTGGGCGAGAGCCGGATCTCCTGGGAGTGGGACCGCGTCCGCGGTCCCCAGCTCTTGCCCCCGATCGCCACGCGCACGGTCACATCAGCCAGCGGGTCATCGACGGGCAGGGCGATCTCAGGGGTCCGAGGAAACCAGCCTTCGGGCCGCTCACTGCTGGCGGTCTTCCCTCCTGCATCGAGTCGCAAGTACTGCGCGTTACGGTCGAAGTAGCTCCGGAGTTCAATGACGACTTGGTCGCCATCGCTGTTCCATTGCGCGACGACATCGGCGTTCACGCCATCAAGTCGGACGTTCGCCCCTGAGCGCCCTTTGTATGCGTCGGCCTTGGCCTTGCGGTCTTCCTGCTCCAGGTTGCTGTCGCCCATGTGCCCTACGCCGACGATGGCGAGGGAGAGTGCGGCCGCCGTGGCGGTGGCTGCGTAGGGCCAGCGCCGACGGCGGCGTGCGGGCGGCTCGTCTGTCGGGGCAGGTGTGGGAGGGGCGTCTGCCCCCTGGTACCACGCCTGTTCCCGGCCGTCGCGCTCCGGCTCCTGCTCGAACCACGCGAGATTCTTGCCCATGCGCACGACGCTAGCGCGCAAGGTCGCGGCCTGGTGGCGGTCACCGCTGAGATCAGCCATCTGTGCCCGGGTCACCAACCAGCGGGCGACTTCCGTGGAGTTGATGCCGTGAGCGGTGATGTCCTCGCGCTCGCCAATGGCTGCGATCTGGGCGGCCTCGCTGTGCCGGCCCTCGTACGCGGCGCGGAGCGCCAGGTCGTGCCGGAGGTCGTCCTCCGGGCCCGCCGCGAACACAGGCGTCGCGGCGGTGTCGTGGTCGACGACGTTGGGCGGCAGGTCCCAGTCCCACCCGTCGCGCGCGTCCGCATCGGTCGGATGCGGTTCGAGCAGCTCGTCCAGGAGGTCAGGCTCCGCGTCGGTCTGCTCCTCGCCCAGGTGCTCCTCGGACAGGTCGACGCCGGTGTCCTCTTGGTCGACCTCGGTCTCCAGCACCTCGGTCTCGTCGTCCTGGACGAGGACCTGCTGCGCCGCGCGCCGCCGAGCGGAGGTGTCGGTCAGCTCCGCTTCCTCCTCGGTAAGGACGGTCTGCACGATGTCGACGTAGCCGGGTCCAACCTTCCACACAGCCTGGCCGGGGCCGAGGCCGGGAATCGCGTCGACGGCCCACTGGGGCAGACCGAGGAGCGCCCCGACTGCCGTCGCCTCCTCGGGGCCGAGACGGCCGATGTGGGCGATCTCGCAGAGACGCGCGAGGTCCTGCGCTCGGCCGTCGCCCAGGTCGGAGAGGGTGTGCATGACGACGTCCAGAGACAGTGCCGCTTTGCGCGAGTTCTTGAGCTGTCTCTGGATCAGGGAGGCGGTGGCGGGGGACAACAGGATTTGCCACGCCTCCTCCAGCACCAGGTGCCGGTGCCTCGCGGTGGACTGGGGCAGCCAGACGTGCTCTGCCCAGCAGGAGACGGCAGCCATCAGCGACGGGATAGCCGGCGAATTGCGATCGAGGCGAGTGAAGTCGAAGGTGACGATGGGGAGGTCGGTCTCGGGCAGGCCTGCGTCTTCGCCGTCGAACAGGCCCGAGAGGGAGCCTTCGGTGTAGCGGGACAGGGCCATCGCGGCGGCCTCTCCCCACTCGGCGAGCCGGGCGGCCGGCCAGCGGCCGTCCTGGGGGCTGACCAGGGCGTCCACCAGACCGGTGAGCGCGGTGGCTTTGGGGTGGCTCAGGGCGTGCTGGAGTGCGTGGGTGGCCTGGGTGGTGAGCGCGTCGGGCTCGACCGCGAGGATCAGGGAGCGGACCAGCTGCTCGCGCACGGCAGGTGCGAAAAGCTCGGAGCACGGGTTGAGCCGGAAATCGCCGGCCTGGACGACACGGCCCCCGAGAGCGTGGGCGACCGGACGCCACTCGCCGGTCGCGCCGTCCTCCCCAAAGGAGTCGATGACGACAGCCTGGTGGCCGAGGTCGCGAACCTCCCGCAGCGTCCGCGCTTTGGCCGTCGTGGACTTGCCGCTGCCGAGTCCGCCCAGCGCCAGGGAGTTGGTGGAGGGCAGGATCGCGGCCGGCGCCAGCACGGGGGAGAGGTGGAACGCCCGGCCGTCGAGGAGGCTGCGGCCGATCGGGACTCCCGGAAAGTGTGTGCTGGAGGCGACGAGGGGCGCGGTGATCGCGGCGTGGGTCGTGGGCAGGCGGATCACAGGATCGTCCCTTTCTGGGTGGAGGCGCCGTGCGGGGTGGTCATGACGTGCGCGCGGTGCTGCTGGCCGGGCAGCCAGTCGAGGCGGATGCGATGCCGGTCAGCCAACAGCGAGGCGGTCCACCGGGCATCGGTGACGGTCTCAGCGGTGTCGCCCCAGACGGTCAGGTAGGCGTCGAGGTCGACGAGTGTCGCGCCCTGTACCAGGGCCCCGTGGGTGGTGCTGCTCGCGGCCTGGAGAGCGTCCTGCTTGATCTTGTCCGCCGTCCACGCCTCGGCGGCAGCCGACTGCCAGCGCGCGGAACGCCGAGACTGGGCTGCGGGCAGCGGCCGGTAGAGGACGGCGATCGACCGGTCGGTACCAGCCTGCCGGATCGCCTCGCCCTCCTCCAGGAGGAGACGGCGCATCAGGTCGCCATCCGTCTCCGCCGGCCAGCCGGTGATCCGGGCCGTGGCCGCGAACCGTCCGTCGTCCAGCCCGATCCAACCCTGGCCCCGCTCCACCACCTCGGGGAGAGGCGCGACCGCCACCGGGATCAGGGCCCCAAGCCGACTGAACTCTCCCTCCAGCGTCGCGAGCAGCCGGTCGGTCTGGCCCAAACCCTTCGGGACGTACACGGAGATCGTCTGGGTATGGGCGGTGTACTCGCCCACGGCCGCGTGGTGGGTGACGTGCACCTGGATACCTGCGGTGCGGGCCTGGCTGCCCGCCCACGTCAGCGCGCGGCCAAACGCGTCGTGGAACTGCGCCCGGCGCAGCGGGTCCTGGACAGTGCCGTGCTCAGGGTGGAAAGTCCAGGTCATCGTCGCGCCGGGCCGGTCGACGGCGGAGGCCGGGATGGTGCGCTCGCGCAGCCGGCGGTATCCGACTGCTGCCCACCGGGCGGCCGAGCGCGGCCCGGGCGAGAGGTTGAGCATCGCCGCGGCCCCCGCGACCGCGCCGAGGGCCCACATCGGGGGAGGGGTGACGAGAGCGGACATCAGGACCGCGCCTCCGGCACCGGCGGTGAGTTTGGTGAGCAGGGTCTCGGCGGGGCTCAGGCCGCGCTGGAGGGCGGGGACGCGGTAGCCGGGCGTCAGCGAGTACATCGGTCTCTCCTTTGAAGGGCACCGGGAACGGCTCCGGGCCCGCGCTTCGGCGCGGGCCCGGAGCCGATACGCGGCTTACGGGTTGGGACTGGGCGGTGCTGCCCTGCCCGGCCGGGCAGGAGCCGGGCCGGGTGTGGGCGGCTGCGGGGCAGCCGGCCGCGCCGGGCTGGCGGGCCGGACGGGCGGGACCACGCCGGCCGACGCCCGCGCCTCCCGGCGCGCCTGGGTGATCTGCGCCGTGCGGACGGTGTCCCGCCGCACCTGCGCCACCACCGACTCCGTGGTGAGCCGGGCCGGGCGCTGACGCTGCTGCACGCCGTAGGCGGCGAGCAGCACCCCCCGGTCCCGGGAGACAGCGCGCCCCGGGGTGTCCACCGTGCGCGGCACCCGCGGAGCGTGCTCCTGCTCGTACACGGTCGGGACACCAGCCCGGACAATCCCCCGGGCGATCGGGTTGGTCGTGTGCCGCTCCACGAGCGTGCGAGCGGCGCCGGCCACCCGGGGCCCGATGTAGGGGACCCCGTGGAAAATCATCCGCAGCATGATCGCGTCAGCGGCGACCAGCAGAATCAGGTCCATCACGACCGACCCCTTGGCCAGCGCCACGAACGGCGTGACCAGCAGGAGCGCGAACGGGGCGAACATCAGGCCCAACAAGCGCATGCACCACCGCTTGAGGGCGGTCGTGTCCCCACCGCGCGCCAGCGAGGCCAACACGAGCGGCGCCACGCAAACGAACGCCAGGATCCCGAGCTGGCGCGTCAGAAACACGAGCCCTGCGAACGCCAGCGCCACCACGAGAGCGGCCACGATCAGCAGCACCGCGAGCGGATCATTGCGGTTGGCCTGGAGGTCGTCCCGGATGACCTGAAAGAGAGTCATCTCGTTGCTGTCGAAGGCAGCTACGAATCCGTCGCTGACTGCCTTGTGCAGGAGCATGACTGCGCCGGGGATAGCGCCCATGGCTGCGATGGCGGCGAGGGTCCAGCCGGTGGAGGCTCCCATCTGGCGCATGCGCGGTGTGCCCTGCCATGCGGTCAGGGCACACACGACGACCACGCACACGAAGATCGCGACCGCGAGGTGCTGACCGAGCCACAGGAAGGGCGCGTAGAGCGCGCTGTCTGTCTCGCCGGGCGCCCATGCCTTGCCGGGCGCGACCATTCGTTCCAGCTCTTCGATCAAGCTGTTCGCGAGCCCCTTGACGCTGTCGGCGGCTCCGTCGGTGAGGCCGCCCACGCTGCCGGGGCCGGTGCCGGCGTCCGGAGGGCCGGTGCCGTCGCTGTCACACAGGTCCCGGTGCCGCTCCGGGAGCAGCTCGCAGCCGTTCTTCTCCGGCATGCGCGTTACTCCTTGGGGGCCGGCGCGGTGACCGGGGCCTGGGTGACGGTGCTGAAGAGCGTCGACCCGTAGAGGGCGAGGATCACGGCGACGAACAGCGTGCCGATCGCCATAGATCCCTTGCGCAGCGCGGTCTTGGGGTCCTGGGACAGCGTGAACAGCATCCGGACGGCGATGATCGCGATCACCGCGGCGATGCCCTTGGTGACGAGGCCGCCGCCGGTCATTCCGATGGTGGCGAAAAAGTCCGCGAATCCGCCGCTCATATCGACGGGTGCGGCAAGATTGGTCGAGGTGCGCATTTCTTAGATCTCCTTGTTGGTGTTCTGCTTGGGGCGGGCGACGGCATAGAGGTCGGTCATGGTGTAGACGGGGCTGTACCGGACGTGTTCGCCGGGCCTGGGCGCATCGAGAATGACGCCGTCACCGACGAAAATCCCGACGTGATGAATCGTCGCGGCGCTGGAACCGTAAAAAATGAGATCGCCCGGGCGGGCGTCTTTTGCCTTGATCGGCTGGGATGCGGCGTACTGCTGTGCCGCTGTGCGGGGCAGGGTGATTCCGACCTGTGCGTAGGCGTACAGCGTGAGGCCAGAGCAGTCGAAACCGCGAATAGATTCTCCGCTGCTCCCATTCGGTGAGCAACAGATTCCCGTGCTCGGCCCCTCAGCGGTGCCGCCGCCCCACGAGTAGGGCTGGTTGAGCATTTTGCGGGCCGCCGCGAGAGCGGCAGCGCCCTGTTTAGCGGTGACGGTCTTTCCGCTGCCGCCGCCCTTCGCGGCTGCGCTGATGTTGCGGACGTAGTTCTGTGTTTCCTTGTATGGGGGGACGCCGCCGTATTTGCGGACGGCGCCCGATCCCGCGTTGTAGGCGGCGAGCATGTTGGACTGTTTGTCGCCGGGTACGTGTTCCACGTCCTGGGCGAGGGTGCAGAGGTATTTCGCTGACGACGGGATGGCGTCCTCGGGATCCCACACGTCCCGCTCTCCGTCGTTGTTGCCGTCGATTCCGTGGGATTCCCAGGTGGACGGCATGAACTGCGCGATGCCCTGTGCGCCGACCGGGCTTTTGGCCCGGGGGTTGAATCCGGATTCCTGCTGGAGCAGTGCGGCCAGCAGATTCGGGCTGACTTCCGGGCAGGTGGCTCCTGCCTCCTCGATCAGCGTCTGGTACTCGGCCGGGACGGCCGCTGTGAGGGCGGCGCCTATCGGGTTGTCGCCGGCGGCCTGGACGAGCGAGGCGACGACAACGGCCGCGGTCGCTGTCACGCCTACAACGGCGGCTGTGGCGGCTCTCAAGCTTTTCTCCCTCCTGTGAGCCATCTGTCGTGTTTTTGCAGTTCAGGACCGTCACCTCACACCGCACCCGGACCGCACCTGCACCGTCACCCGTCCGTCACCTGTCCGTCACCCGGGTCGCCGGGTGACGGTGTGGGTGCGGTCCGGGTGCGGTCCGGGTGCGGTGCCGGGTGGCGGTGCGGATGCTGGTCACTGCTCGGAGGCAGCGGCTGCGGTGAGGTCCTCCAGGCGGTAGCCGCGGACTCCCTTTGTCCCGCGGCCCGCGGTGACGCCGAGCAGCTTGCTCAGGGCCTTTCCTCGCTCTGCCGCGTCGCCTTCGGGGATGCCCATGTGGTCGGCGAGAGCCGCTGACAGCATGAAATCGGCACCGGTGTCCTTCAGGTGCTTGATCGCCTTTGTGAGGGGCGAATCCGGTGCCATTTCGGCGGCCTTCTTCTGTCGATCGCGAACCGCGTCGACCACTTCCCAGATGAATTCGTCGGGGAAGTGGAAACCACGGATCAGCGTGGACTCTCCATGTGCGAAGAGGACGCCTTGCCCCTTGATCTGAGAGTTGAGCAGGACAGGGCTGATCGGGGCGACTGTCTCGAAGTACGTGTCACCGAGAGCGACCTTCGCTGTTCCTTCAGATGCCACATAAAGACACATGCGGTAAAGGAACTGGTCCCTGACCATCACGGGAATGGCGTTCTGCGCAGGCCGCTGGGTCAGCATCACCGTAGTAATTTCTGATTCCAGTGCCTTCGCGACGAGCGCCCGGGCCTTGTCCGCGATGCGGAGAGCCTGCTTGATGCCCTCGGGCGTTCCGTTATTCGCGAAGAAGTCGGCCGCCTCATCCACGATAAAAAAGACGGGCTTGAACTTCGGGGCAGGCTCCCTGTTGCGAACAGCTTCCTGCATTCGCTTGTAGCGGCGCGCCACTCGATCGTTCAGGAGGTCGAGAATTTCCTCCATGACGGACGGATCGTCCGATGCCTCATACCGGAGGGAGACCTTTTCGAACTTGGTCAGCCCGCAGTGCTTCCCGTCGAGGAGGTAGAGGTCGAAATCCTCGTAGGCGATCAGCAGGCAGGTAATGAGGCCGTTGACGAGGGTGGTCTTGCCCATCTGCGTCATTCCGGCGATCAGCAGAGACGCTTTGGAAAAGGTCTCTACACCAACCAGTTCGCCCGTGACGTCGTGCCCGAACGGCACTCCGCCGTGTGCTGCGATCTGCTGCCTCGTCGGTACGGGAAACGCGCTGGTAAACGGGGGCGCGTCCAGCACCAGGAGCCGGGCCCTGCGTTCGGTGTCCCGGCTGCGCTCCAGCTTGAGGTGGAGCCGGGTGACGCCGAACATTCCGGCGATGTTGGCCAGCTTCTTATCGACGTCGGCGTAGGTCCGCCCGGCCGGTACGAGGAAGTCGTACTCCGTCGCGTTCCGCTTCGGAGTGATGGTGACCTCGTCGGCCCGGATGACCTGGTCCCTGCCGATGGCGCCGGCCTTGACCAGGGCGCTGGTCAGCTCGGGGTGCACCGGCACCTGCTCGACCGGGGCCGGGTCGTGCGCCAGGGCGGCCGCGGCCGCCGTCTGCTGCCCGCCAACGGCAGGCTTCGCCCCCAGCTGCCCGCGCTGCTGCCAGAGCCTGCGGGCCCGGTAGGCGAGGTAGCCGAGGAGTGTGAGCACCCCGGCGACAACAGCGATGGTGCCCGGCCAGGACAGGCCGAGCGCGTCCTTGAGGGCCGCCATGCAGCCGAACGCGACGGCCAGACCGCCGATGCCTCCTGCCAGTTGGGCGTAGGCGTCCTGCTCTGCCTCCTGCGATCTCTTCTTCCCCACGCGCTCTCCTTCTGCGTCTCGGTACGGATGGGACAGAGGTGATGTGGTGGTGCGTCCGGGTCTGCTCCCCGGGTCTGCGAACGCGGTGTTCGCTCGCCGGGTCACTCGCCGGTCGCGCCGCCGACTGCATTCCGGCAGTCGCCGCAAGGGCCGGTCCGCAGGTCTGCGGGCCGGCCCTCACAGGTGGTGCCGGACGCTGGGCGCGTCCTGTGCTGGACGCTTTAGGCGTCCGCTTCCTCCTCGGCGTCGTCGTCGGACGCCTCGGTCTGCTCCTCGCGGGACATCAGCGCGCCCCACTCCTGGCGGACCCTCTCCTCGCTGCCGACGTAGCCGGCCTGCCGGAAGGCCCTCACGGCCTGCCGGTAGGAGGCGGGCGGGTCCTCGGCGTAGCGCAGGTGCCGCAGGACGACACCGAGCTGCTGGCTGGTGAGCTGCTCGCCCGGGACAGGCACCGGCACGCCCGTCACGGTGGCGATCTGCTGGAGCGTGTCGGCGTGGGCAGTCGGGTGTGACGGCCCGTCCCGGTCCGGAGCGCTGACCTGCGTGCCGCTGCTGTGACGGCCGCTTCCGTCCGCGTCGCCGGGTGTGACGGCGTCACGCCCGGCGAGCAGCGCGGGCCGGTCCGCCGTCCAGTCCTCCAGCACCGGCAGGGCGATGCGTGTGACGGACGCCGGCAGCGGCATCTCAGCGATGGTCTCCTCGGTAGCCTGCGCCTGCTCGAACAGCTCCTTAGTCATGGCCTGCTGACGCTTGAGCACGGCCAGGCGGTAAGTGGTCTCCGCCCTGGCGACGCGCTGCTCCAGCTCGCGGGCGACGTCGAGCAGCTCGATCCTCGCGGCCGCGTCGGCCTCCATGACCTCCAGGCGGTCCGCGACCTGCCGGGCCTTCTCGTCGATCTCCTGCCGGGTTTCGGCAGAGGAGCGGCGCCCGAGGGCGGGCAGCACGATCCACCACGCGGCCTTGGTGGCGACGATCGCGAGCGGGGTGAGCACCACGGCCAGGTCCACGCCGCTGCGCCCGTCGCGGAGCAGCAGCTCGGCGGTCGGGATGGCGGCATTAACCGCTGTCAGGACGAGGCCGGCCGCTCGCACGCGCAGCGCCCTGCGCGCGTTGTTTCCGGCGAGAACCTCGGTGGCCTGGACGACGACCCAGAGGGCATCGAGGGCGAAAACAGTCGGGACGGCCCAGCCGCCGAAGACCGGTTCCAGGATCTGGTAGCTGACGGCCACCGACAGGATGGCGACCCCGAGGGTCACGATCCCCAGGACGGCGAGTACCACGTCGCGCGGGGAGACCCTCCCGAGCGCCTTGCTGATCTTGTCCATTTCCTTGTCCTCCATTCGGCTCAGCGACCCATGCCGGACAGGCGGTTGATCTTCGTGATGTGGGTGTCCTGCTGCTCGATCAGGCGCCGGACCATCTCGGTCAGCGGGGGCGTGCCCCAGCTGTTGAAGTGGCTGCGGAGGTAGTCCTCGCGGTCGGCGATGTGCCACTCGGCGGCCTCCGGGTATCCAGCGGCAGCGAGCGCGGCCTCGTGGGTGAGGCCGGCGCCGCGGTGTTCGTCGTGCACGCAGGCGATCTCCCGGGCCCGCATGTCCCACGCCTCGGCGGCGGCCCGGGTACGGTCCTGCGCGTCGATCAGACGGGACAGTGCGGACGGCCACTCCGCTGCGGCGTTCGGGTCCCGCAGGTACCCGAACGCCGTCTCCAGCGCGCGGCGTTCGGTGCGGTAGGTCTTCCACCGGTCCGGCGCATTGCCAACCGCGTCGCCCAGCTCGGCAATGTAGGCGGCCTTCGCCCACTGCTCGCCGGCCCGCTCCCAGACGGTGGTCAGGATGTGTCGGGCCTCGGTGCGCAGCCGGTGCTCGACCGGGTCCTCGGACTCCGGGACGTAGCGCAGGTTCGAGTCGTCCTGGACGGTGGGCCGGACCGGGCGCAGCTCCCGCCCGGTGAACTCGGCGAGGGTGAACCGGAAGCCGGTCGGGGTGGGCTCGAAGCTGGTCAGGAAGCGGGGCAGGTAGGGCTGGATGCGGGCGACGATGATGCGCATCTCATCGCGCGTGAAAGTGGTGTCGAGCGGCATGGGTCCTCCTGGGAGGGGCGGGCCCGAGACTTTCCCGGGCGAGCGGCCTGCGGAAGGCCGGCTGCCCGTCTGGCGGGCGGCCGGCCTCGTCAGGTAGCAGCGGGTGAAACAGGAACTTGGCTTGGCGTTCCGTCGTACGGTCAGCCGGTCGGCGTCAGCGGGACTTGAGCTGGGTGAGGTAGGCGGCCTGGAGCCGCTCAAGCGCCTCGTCGAGCCGCGCGCCGTCCGGGCACCGGGCGGTGCGGCCGCTGGTGTCGGCGACCGACCGTGCGCACGGGGCGCAGCCGCGGTCGTGCGCGGTGAGGGCGCGGCCGGCGGCCTGGTAGCGCGGGTAGAGGTCACGCACCGGGCGCGTCCCATGCGGCCGCGCCCGGCACCGCGGTCGTGGAGTGGGAGAGGACGGTCATGCCGTCCCCCGTCCCCACATGCGGCCCGACGCGATGTCGTCCATGTCTGCCACGGTGAGCTGGGCTCGGCGCTCGGCGATGGTCGGCCAGTGCACGGCATCCGCCGACAGGACCGGGTCGTCCTCGGGAGCGACGAGCCGGCGGTGCTCAGGGGTGGGGGAGTCGCTCATGCCGCTGCGTCCGACCCGGTGCGTGCCCGGCGGGCGGCGCGGCGCTTCATCCGGCGCCGGTCCGGGTCCTCGTCCTGGCAGGCGGAGTCGGTCCGCCAGTCGGTGTGGACCGGCAGGTCGGCGGAGGGGGCGTAGGTGGTGCGTACGATGGAGCGATTCATTGCGGGCCTCTCAGGAGGTCTGTGCGAAAAACAGCCCCAGGGGCGCAATCCCTGGGGCTGTTCGCGTGTCTGCGGCCAGGCGGCCGGAGCGCGGGTGAGCTCCCCGGCGCTCTCCGCCGGCCCCGCCCGTGGGGGCGCGGAGACGACGGGCAATGCCGGGAAGCGGTCAGCGGCGGTTGGCTTCCGAGCGGCGATTCTGTTCCGCGTTCTTGCGCGAGAGTTCAGCGCGCTGCTCGTCGGTCAGGCTGATGATGGCGTTCACCGGGTCGCCCCCATCTGCGCGAGGGTGCGGCGGGCGCGGCGGCCGGCCAGCGCGGCCCGCGCGTCTCCGTCGGCCACCAGGTGACGGACCAGGCGGTGGAAATCCTCCGGTTCCGGGCCGCGACGGTTGTCCTCGTCCTCCATGTCGTCGTAGAGGCTGCTCGCGGGGGCGGGGATAGTGCGTGTCATGCTGTGCATGCGTAGGTCCTCACATTCAGGGTGGGTTGACCTGCGAAGACGAACCCCCGGGGGTGCATCCCCGGGGGTTCGTCGTTTCGGGGCACGGGCCCCTGTTGGCTGCTGTACGAGCAGCCACGGTCGCGCCCACCCCGTGTGGCGCGGGGTGGGTGCGGCCGTGGCGGATCGGACGGCCGGCGGGTCTAGCGGCGGCGCGCCAGCTGCTCCTTCTGTGTCGCCAGGAGCGCGATCGCACTCATGAGGTCGGCGCGTTCCCAGTCCGTCAGGGGCGGCGCGGCGGTGGTGCGGGGATTGAGCGTCTGGACCAGGGCGGTCAACGCGTCGTCGATCCTCTGGAGATCGGTGTCGGCCACCGCCGTGGCGGTCTGGGCCCACTGCTGCTGCTGGAGCAGTTGAAGGCCCCGCTCCCAGCGGTCGCTCCACTCCTCCCGGTCCATCTGGGCCGTGTGGCGGGCGGGCGCGGCACGCCGGGTGTGCGCGGCCAGTTGAGCGAGGCGGCGACCGTCCGTGCACCGGGACGCGACATCCACGGCCCCAATCACCGTGCCCCTGTTGTCCTTGGCGGAGCAGACGGAGCAGCCGCTGATGTGCGCCTCGTCCAGTCGGCGCGCTGTCTTGTCGTCGACGAGGCCGCCGACGATCTGCATGACAGCCGGCGCGGTTGTGGGCCAGGGCTTGCGGGTGACACGGGTCGGTCGGCGGGAGGCGACCGTCGCGGACCCCTCGATCCGCTCGGCCCGCTCCGCCTGCCAGGCGTCGACCGGGGTGTCGAGCAGGATCCGGCGGTTGCTGTTGGAGCAGCGCCGGGGAGTGGTCGTGCGGTCGTGGTACGGGGTGGTGTGGTGCGGGACCAGCACCGGGGTGCCCAGGACACCGGTGATCGGCGTCCAGTTCCGGCAGGTCGGGCAGATCACGTGCTCTTTGCCCGGCGTCAGGTCGATCTGGCTGGCCGTGAGCCGGGAGGCGATCAGCGGCTCCAGCGGGCTGACGTTCCTTGTCCTCGTTTTCCGCGGGCGCTTGCGGGCCTTGGGTTCCACAGTGGTCGTGGTCATGAGGGATTCCTCCGGTACGTGGGGTGCGTCGCGGGTGGGCTCTCCGACCGCCAGGCGTTCGACCGAGGCCGGCGTCCTGGCTGATCGGACAGCGCATCAGCGCTGCGACGTGCAGCAGGAGGCATCCGGCCTGGTGACCGGCCCAGGGGATTTGGTGGAGCTATCAACCCTGGGCCTCCCCGGTGAGGGGAGGCGCATCCTGCGATGAAGCTAACGCCAAACGTTTGGCGTTTAGCTATTCATGCACAACTCCTCACGCCATGTCAACAGTCGTCAAACGTTTGGCGTTTCCGTTATGGTGTGGTCAGCTTGGGGGCGATCGCACCCCAGAAAGGAGGAGGCAATGCCCGAGAGGATGGGGTTCCGCGAGATCGCGGCCACCCTGCGAGCGGACATCGTGGCTGGTCAGTACGCACCGGCCACGCTGCTGCCATCTGAGCCTGAGCTGGCGCAGCGCTACGGCGCGTCACGAAGTCTGGTGAATCGCGCCATGAGCGTGCTGGCTGCCGAAGGGCTTGTCCGCCCCAGGCAGGGCCGCGGAACGATCGTGACGTGGCTGCCCCCGATGCTTCACTCGCCGGATCGCTACCGCACGGCAGTCCGTGAGCACAACGGGGCTAAGGGCGCGTTCGATAGCGAGGTGCGGGCGTTGGGTCTTGAGCCCTCGCACGAGATCACTGTCGAGCACGCTGAGCCGCCGACCACGGTGGCCGACGCTCTAGGGCTGCCACGTGGTGAGGTCAACTGCCTGGTGAGGCGTCGGCGGCTGCTCGCGAGCGGCATCCCGGTCCGCCTGAGCGCAACGTGGATCCCGCTCTCGATCGCATCGGACACGGTGCTGGAGGAGCCTGCCCCTGTGATCACCGGCGGTGTCAAAAGCGCGCTGGCGAGTCTCGGATACTCGCAGTCGGAGGCCCGGGAGCGCATCGTTCCGAGCAGGCTGCCGACCGAAGATGAGGCTCAGGCTCTGGAAATCAGCCGGGACCGCACGGTCACGGACATCGTGCACACAGGTCATACGGCTGACGGCCAGACGGTCGAGGTGACGACCACGCTCGCGCCCGCCCATTACCTCGTCATCGAGCACGCGTTCCCACTGAACTGATAGGACCCCCTGTGATCACCGACTCCGTCACCCGGTACATCGAGAGCCTTGGGCAGGGTGAATTCCCCACCTATATCTACGACCTGGGCGCTCTCGCGCAGCACGCACACACGGTTCGATCCGCGCTCTCCAGCCCTGGCGCCCCTGAAATCTTCTACGCGGCCAAGGCCAACCCCGACCCTCGGATTCTGCGTGCCGTCGCCCCGTACGTCGACGGGTTCGAGGTCGCGTCCGGAGGCGAGTTGCGCCACGTGCTGGAGGCGGTGCCGGGCTCGCGGATCGCGTTCGGCGGCCCCGGAAAGACGGACGCTGAGCTGCGGGACGCCCTGGAGCTCCGTGTCGAGCGCCTGCACGTGGAGAGCCCGCATGAGCTGATGCGACTGGCCCGCCTATCTCAGTCCGGAGGCGGAGCCGACGTGATGCTGCGCGTCAATCTGGCCGGCGACCGAGCCGGGGCGGCACTCGCCATGACCGGGCCGTTCGGCATGGACCCCGACCTAATCGAGGAGTGCCTTCCAATCCTCGCCGCCTCGCCGTGGCTGCGACTCCGCGGCATCCACGCGCACCTGGCCAGCGGCCTGGACGCTGAAGCGATGCTGCGACAGAGCGAGCAAATCCTCGCGTGGGCCCGCCCGTGGTTGTTGTCTGCTGGGGTCGAATCCCCCGAGATCAACTTGGGCGGCGGGATGGCCGTCGACTACGCCCACCCTGACCGCCGGTTCGACTGGCAGACCTACGGGGAGGGCATTGCGAAGCTGAGTCGGCCAGGCGAGACGCTGCGTATCGAGCCGGGTCGTTCCATGGCGGTCTACGCCGGGTGGTACGTGACCGACGTCCTCGACGTGAAGGCCGCACACGGCGATGCGTTCGCCGTGCTCCGGGGCGGCACCATGCAGATCCGTACACCTGTCACGAAGGGGCATGACCATCCCTTCACTCTGCTGCCCGGTACTTCTGAAGGGCCTGCGGTAGAGGACGCGCCGGTGACCTACGTGGGGCAGCTCTGCACACCGAAGGACGTGTTCGCCCGCAACATCCCCACCACCCGCATCGCAGTCGGAGACGTCGTTGCCTTCTCGATGTCCGGGGCCTACGCGTGGAACATCTCCCACTACGACTTCCTGATGCACCCTCACCCGACGTTCCACTACCTCCCGGGGGAGTGAGGTACGGCATGATGACCGCTATGCCTATGCCGCCCTAGAAACACGAAGCGGCCCCGTCGCCACAACGGGGCCGCCCTTCGCATTCGACTCGCTCGCCTACCAAGCTCCGAGTCGTGTCCGGTGAGAGGTGACCTCGCCGGGGTGATTCCCGCGGACCGCTGGTCCTCGGTGGGTCACCTGTACCCAGGATAAGCGCGCCTGTTCGCGCTACGCCACTATCCCGGGCCCAGACCAGGTCACACCGCCATAGACGCGACTCCCCAACCTGGGGAGATACGACCCGCATGTACCACATGCACTACCCGCGCCGTCGATCGACGGTCGCGCCCGCCGGCCTTTCTATCGCAGCGAGGAGTCTGCGTCCGAGGGGCGGTGCCCGATGAGCGCGAACCCGCCCGCAGGGGAGCAGCCGGGCGCTGCGCGGATCGAGGGACGCGCTCCGGCGCTGCGGCCGTCGGTGCCGTTGTACCGGCACATGCTGTACGGCGCCGGCCTGCCCAACGCCCTGGATTTCCTGACTCTGGCGCACATCCACTTCATGTGCGAGGACGGCCGGAGTTTCAGTGTTGATGACCTGGTGGAGGCGCTGCGCAGCGAGGGGATTCTCGCGGCGAACGGCAAGGGGCTGATCGGGAGCAAGGCGGTCTACCAGTCCGTGGCGCGGCTGCGGGACGCCGGGTTCCTGCACCGCGCTCAGGGCAACGGCGGGAGCTTCGGGAAGGTGTCCTACACCTTCTACGAGTTCCCCTCTTTGAACCCGTACTGGACGCCTGCGGCCGGATCGGATCGTGGCTGGTCGGAGCCGGTTGGCCTGTCAGGCGAAGCGGCTCCGACCCTACCGATGGGTAACCACATTTCCGCAGGTCACACCGCTTCTCCTGACAAGGCACGCGCTGACAGCGCACGGCCTGACAGGCGAAGCGGGTCGGCGGACGTTTCCGCAGGTCAGCCCGCTTCTCCTGACAGGCGAAGCGGAAATGCCGCCCCCCCCACTCCCCCCCGTAGGGAGGAGGAGGATTCCTCCTCCCGTAAGTCCTCCTCCACCACCGCCGTCCCGGCCGACGCTCAGCCAACAGACGCAGCAGCGGTCACGGCTGCTGCCGAGTTCCTCGCGGAGCTCCCGGGACGTTGGGCCTGCGGACGCAAGACGGCCGGCGAGCTGGCACCGCTGCTAACTGAGGCGGCCCAGGCGCAGGGCTGGGAGCTGGGCACCGATCTGGTCCAGCAGCTGACCCGCCGGTCCCAGGCCCGGCGCGGCGCCCCGTCGGTGCTGCGGGAGCGGATCGAGGACCTGCCCCGCTACCGCGCCGCGCGCCGCGCCCTGGAGCAGGAGCGCGAGCGGTCGACGGCCGGCCGCGTGCCCGGGCAGCAGCAGCTGGTGCTTGACGGCAATCAGCACGGCCGCGGCGACACTGTGCCGCGACAGGATGTGGCCCTCGACCTCATCGAGCAGGCGCGGGTGTTCCTGCTCACGCTGAACGGTCCGTGGGCGCTGGGCCCCGAGGTCGCTGAGCGTCTTGCGCCGCTGCTCGCGGACAGGGCGTCCGAGCGGGGCTGGGTGTTCGACGAGCGGCTGCGCCAGCAGCTGATGTCCAATCCGGGCGGTGGCCAGAACTACGAATGGCTGCTGGAGCACCGGCGGATCGCGACGCTGCCCGACCTCACCCGTCGCCCTGAGCGCCGCCGGGAAGTCCCGGCCGGAATGTGCGGGCGGCACCCCGGTTTCCGCGAGGGCGATTGCAGCCCGTGCATGGCCGAGGCCCGCCGCACGGCGCGGCAGGCTGCCGAACGTGACCGCGATCAGGAGCAGCAGGCCACCCCCTCTGCTGGCCTGCAGCAGCCGGCCGGGGCTCCCGCAGACGTGATGGACCAGCTCCGGGCCCTGGCGGCCGGGGCGGCGAACGAGGAAGACGCCCGGCGCGACCGGCAACAGGTCAGCGACCGGGACCGTGACCTGGCCGCCGAGCGGCAGCGACACGAGGCGCACCGCGCGGCCTGGACCGCGGACGGCAGCTAGAGACACAAGCGCGGGCCGCCCCCTGCACGGGACGACCCGCAGGCACCCTCACCAGCTACGAACCGATCAGGAGTGCACATGACGACCGTACCGAACCGCCGCCGCAGCAAGCGCAGCGAGGAGGGCATGGAGCAGGCCGACGCCCTGATGCCCGGCGGCCGCGTCCCCCACCACCGGGAGGCCGAGCAGTCGGTCCTCGGCGCCGCGATCCTGTCCAAGGAGGCCATCGGCGAGATCGACGAAGCCCTGCAACCGCTTGGCGCAGCCGCGTTCTACCTGCCCGCCCACGAGACCATCTGGATGACGATCCTCGCCATGTACGCGGCGGGCACCGAGGTCACCACCATCACCCTCGCCCACGAGCTGAAGGTCAGCGGCGAGCTGGAGCGCGTCGGCGGCTCGATCTACCTCTCCCAGCTGATCGAGGCATGCCCCAGCGTGGTGCAGGCTTCCGTGGAGGACGCCGCGATCGTCCTCGACCGGGCCAAGCTCCGCCGCCTCCAGCAGACCGGCATCGAGATCGCTCTGACGGCCGGCGCGGGGGAGGGACGTGCGGACGAGATTCTGGACGCCGCCTCCGTCAGCATCGCCCAGGTCACCAAGACCACCGTCCGCAGCGACGGCTACAGCGGCATGGACGAGGTGTTCCAGGCCGCGGTCGACGAGGTGGAGACCATCGAGCGCGAGGGCAAGAGCCTCGGACTGCCCACCGGCTTCATCGACCTCGACGCGCTCACCAACGGCCTGCACCCCGGGCAGATGATCGTCATCGCCGCCCGGCCCGCCATGGGCAAGTCCACCCTGGCCATGGACTTCGTCCGCGCCGCCTCTGTCGAGCACCGCCGGCGCAGCGCCTTCTTCAGCCTGGAGATGGGCAAGAACGAACTCGGCATGCGAATGATCTCCGCCGAAGCCCGCGTCGGTCTGCATCACCTGCGCTCGGGCACCATGACCCCCGACATGTGGACCCGGGTGGCCCGCGTCGCCGACAGGGTCCGCACCGCGCCGATCGTCATCAGCGACGAAACCGTGAACACCCTTCCCCAGATCAAGGCCATGTGCCGCCGCCTCCAGCAGAACGGCGGCCTGGACCTCGTTGTCATCGACTACCTCCAGCTCCTCCAGACCCACGGCCGCACCGAGAACCGGCAGCAGGAAGTCAGCGACATCTCCCGCAACATCAAGCTCATGGCCAAGGAGCTGAACGTTCCCGTCGTTGCCCTCTCCCAGCTCAACCGCGGGCCCGAACAGCGCACCGACAAAAGGCCGGTCATCTCCGACCTGCGCGAATCCGGCTCCATCGAGCAGGACGCCGATGTCGTGATCCTCCTGCACCGCGAAGACGCCTACGAGAAGACCAGCCCCCGCGCCGGGGAGTCCGACCTGATCGTGGCCAAGCACCGCAACGGACCGACCGCCACGGTCACCGTCGCCTTCCAGGGGCACTACTCCCGCTTCGTCGACATGGCGAAGACCTGAATTGCCCCAGGAGGCTGGCTGTGCGCCCGTCTCCCGGCCGAACTCCCCCTCGTGCGGCCCTCGTGCCGCTGGTGGCGGAGATCGGCTCGCAGAAGACCACTGATGATCACGACGAATCGAGACCCTGATGAGCGAGCTGTTCGACGCGGTGGACGCGCTGATCGCGTCCCGCGTCCCGCTGCCGCCCGCCGAGGAACGCAAGCGCCTGCGCCAAGCCCATGGCCTGACCCTGGATCAGGTCGCGGCCGCGCTGAAAGTGCGGCGTGCCACGGTGTCCGGCTGGGAAGCCGGGAAGACCGAGCCCCGTCCGCAGGAGCGTGAGGCGTACGCCCGGCTCCTGGAGAAGCTGGCGGAGCTGTACCCGGCACCCGACCCGGCTCCTGCGCCCGAGAAGGCCGATGCGGCGGCTGCCGTCCCGGCTCCGGAGCAAGCCGCCCCCGTGGTGGAGCGGCGCGAGGACGAGACTGCGCCTGCGGCGGAGCCGGCCGTGGTGCCCCGGCCCGCCGCGCGCAGCGGCCCGACCACCCCGACCCGTCGCCCCGCGGCGCAGAAGCCGGCTGCCGCCGGCGCCCCGGCGGGCGCAGCGGATCCGCGGTTCGCGAACGGGCCGCTCGCGGTGGTCGACGTCGACGCGGACGGGCAGGTGCTGGCGTACTGCACAGGCGGCCTGGTCCTGGACGTGCCCGCCGATTCCCTGCCGTCGCTGGTGGAGTGGACCCTCGCCGAGGCCCGCCTCGGCGCGCCGCGGCTCTCCGGCCCTGGCAAGGACGCCGACCCGCTGCTCGTGCTCACCATGCGCGCGCTGGCGTACTACGGCCTGCCGGCCACGCTGAGCGAGGAGGAGCGGATCGCCGGCCGGATCCCGGAGAGCCACCAGGCCGTCGAGCAGCTGGTGCGTGCCAAGTGGCAGTTGACGCGGCGGGGGTTCGGGCCGTGGGCGCGGATCTACCGCCCGGCGACCGGCTCGGGCCGGGCGTGCGTGCAGTTGTGCATCCCGTCGTGGAACGCGCTGGACTCCCGGCACTGGGGGAGCGCGGCCCTTCTGCCGCCCGCGGACCTGGCCCGGGTGCTGGGCACCTACGCGGCCCGGGTGATGACCCCGCGCGGCTCCACCGCGGTGACCGGGCTGGAGCTGATGACCGCGCTGCACCCGCCGACCCGCGCGTCCCAGCCCGACGCCGACGGCCGCCGGCACTCCCAGCACAACCCGGGCAGCCTGGGCACCGACCCGGTGGACTGCGCCCCGTGCGAGGCCCCGGACGGCCACCCGCTGCTGGCGGACCTGCCCCGCTTCCACGTCCGCGGCCCCGGCGAGAAGCTGGACGAAGAGGCCTACGACTGGGCGCGGCCGCTCACCGACGAGGAATGCATGCGCACCCACCTGGTCGGCATCGACGTCAACATGGCCTTCGCCGCCGGCGCCAACGGACTCAACGTCGGCCTGGGCGCGCCCGTGCACGTCACGAACCCGGTGTTCGACCCGAAGCTGCCCGGCTCGTGGCTGGTCGACCTCAGCCATGTGAACCTGTCCCGGGTGAAGGCGGGCAAGGCGTGGGTGGGGCTGGACGGCAGTCTGCTGCCGTCGCCGTTCACACCGAAGGGCGACCGCCCCGAAGGCCCGGCCTGGTACGCGACCCCGACCGTCGCCTACGCGGTGGAGCTCGGCTACGACGTCGCCCCCAGCGAGGCGTATGTCAGGCCGGAGTCCGGCCGGTACCTGGACGGCTGGTACACCCGGCTGCGCGACGCGTACCTCGCCACCATGGCCGACCTCGGCGTCACTCCGGACCTGGCCCCGGCTGACTTCCTCGCGGCGATGGAGGGGCACAGGGCCCTGGACCCGGAGCTGGCGATCGTCGTCTCTGCCGTCAAGGCGACCGTGAAGGGCGGTCTGGGCAAGCTCCGCGAGCGGCCCCGCGGCGAGGGCTGGCGTCCTGGGCAGCCGTGGCGGGCGCTGTCCCGTCCGACGTGGCGGCCGGACATCCGGGCCGCCGTGATCGCCCGCACCCGCATCAACTTGCACCGCAAGATCGTCAAGCACGCGGCCGCGACCGGCCGGTACCCGGTCGCGATCCTCTCCGACTGCGTCGTCTACGCAGCCGACGGACCCAGCCCGCTGGACGTCGTCCCCTACCAGGACGGCAAGCCGGTACCGGGCGGCTTCAAGCTCGGTGTGAACCCGGGCCTGGTCAAGTGGGAGGGCACGCAAGACGCCCTGTGGGGCGGGGGGCTGCGCGAGCAGCACCAGGCGCCGGAGCTGAATTTGGCCCGCTACATCAAGTCCGGCGACGTCACCCGTGACGACAGCGGCCGGTAGAAGGGGGAGGCCATGAGCACCGACTTCGGCGCCAACTTGGACGCCGCTGTGCAGCGTGCGTTCACCCGACCCGCACCCAAGACACCCGGCGCACAGATGCGCTACCTGGTGCGCCAGTTGAAGGGCACACGAGCCGTCGCACAGATGCTGCGGATCTCCCAGCGCACCGTCGAACGCTACGTGAAGGACCAGATCAAGAAGCCGCGCCCCGACCTCGCCGCCCGCCTGGACCGCGAGGTCAAGAACCGGTGGCAGCCGCGGGTCCGGGCGCAGGCACGGGCCAGGGCCGCAGCCAGTGAGGGGATCATGATCAGCGTCCAGGCGCGTCTCGGGTACAGCGGCGCGACGGGGACGACCGACGACGGACGCATCCGCCACCTCACCGTCGCGCTCCCCCCGCAGCACGCGGCCCGCCTCTTCGACGCACAGCAGCAGGGCGCAGGCGACGACGAACTGCGCCGGCTGACCGCGCAGGCCCTGCAAGAGGTCTACTTCCAGGACGACGGCAGGCGCGCCGGAACACTTCAGGAAGTGCAGCTCACGGACGTGATCGACCTCGAATTCGAGCTGTAGTCGCCGCAAAGGGAAGTGGCCGGCACCCCGATTCCGCGTGAGCGGGTGGCAAGGGTGCCGGCCGAACCAAGACCACACCCAGAGGGTCGCCCTTGTGGCGGCCACTGTACCCGTGACCCCGGAGAGTTCCCGTGATCCGAGCAGGCCGCCAGCACCTGGTGCGCACCCTGGCCGACCTCGCCGCCCAGCAGGGCGTGCGCCCGCAGACCTATCTCGTCAACGCCCCCCACAAGGCCGCAGGGTTCCCTCCGCCGATCAACGAAGGCCGCAACCGGCTGTACGACGCCGAGCAGGTCGACGCCTACCTCGCTGGCCGCCCCGTCCCCGCGCTACCGGACGTCGACGACGACCAGGACCTCCTGGACCGACGTGAGGCCGCCGCCGCATGGGGCGTCTCCCCGCGCAGCTGGGACTCCTACAAGCGCACCCCGCAGCTCGAAGCCCACCAGGTGGTCGTCGGCGGGGTGGAGCACTGGCCCCGCGGCATCGTGCGTGAGGTCAAGGCCGCCCGCCCGGGCAAGGCCGCGGGCTCCGGCCGGCCGAAGAACGCGGGCGACCAGGTCCCGCGCGACCTCATTCTCGAGCGCACCGCCCCGCTCCTGGACGCCGACCCCGCCGTCTCCGCGGCCGCCGTCACCGAGGCCCTCGGCATCCACACCACCACCGCCCAGGACGCGCTCACCGCCCTGCGTGCCGACCGGATGGCCACCGTCATGGAGCGCGACCACGTCACCGCCGAACAGGCCGCCCACACCCTCGGCTACCCCACCTCCCAGACCCGCCGCGCCACCGTGCGCGCCGCCACCGTCCTGCGCGGCCGCGCCGCCGCCCCCTACCTCGCCGACATCGCCCAGTCGCTCCACGCCCAGGGCTGGACCAGCACCCCGGCGGCGCCGACCGTTCAGTGCGTGGGCGGCGAGGCGTGCGTCGCGGCCGTGATTCTGGACGGGCCCACCGCGCCGGCCCCCGCCCTCGTGTGGGACGAACGGCACGGGTGGCGCACCGCCGTCTCCCGCCGCCACCCCATCGGGCCCGGAGGGTCCTGGCCCCCGCCCGGCGACGGCATCCGCCACCTCGCCACCGGCACCACCCCCACACCCGCCGACCTGATCACCGCTCTCACCACCTGACCACCCCTCAGCACTGCCCGGCCCTCAGGGAGCAGCCCCTGGGGGCCGACGCACGTCCGCCGCCAGCTGGGCGCAGCACACCGGCCCACGGCCCCGCAGCAGGGCGCAGCGCAGCGCAGGGCGCAGCGCGCCGCTCCTGCCCTTTTCCGGGGGTACTGCCGGGGCCCGGCCGCCCCGCCGCCGAGTCGGGGCGGTCCGCTGCGCTCCCCACCCCGACCACAGGCGTGCCGGGTCCGCTGCGCTCCCCCGGCCGTCCGCTGCGCTCCCTCACGCCGAGCTGGGGCGCTCGCCCCGCTCCGCTGCGCTCCGGCAGGGCTCCCACTCCCACCTCCCGCCGCCCGCTGCGCTCTGCGGCGGGCGTCCGGCAACCGGGGGCGGCGCTGCGCTGCCGACCCCGGAGCGCTGCGCGCTGCCGGACGGATCTCCTGCCTCTGCGCGGCAGGAGCGGCGGCGATTCGACCGGGCCCCGGCAGTACCCCCGTATGGGTTGACCTGCGAAAACACGGCAGAAAACCCCCCGGAATCAAGTGAAGTGCGCTAAAGTTGTCTTGTTGGTCGGCGGTGGCAGTCGGCCAACGGAACCACCATCCCCACCCACTTCAAGGAGACACCCATGTCCCGATCCCTCGCCCTGGTTCTGCGCCCCGACCGGACCGCCACCGTCATCCCGTGGCCCACCATGGGCACCCTGGCCACCCTCCACACCGCCATCACCTGCCGGAACGTCGAGCTGGTCACCCTCTCCCCGGACCTGTCCATGTGGGTCGACGAGGAAGGCGTCCCCAACGGCGCGGACGTCAACCCGTCCGCCAACCTGCTGGCACTCGTCGCGGGCTTCATGCAGCCGTACTTCGGCACTGCCGTCATCACCGGCGGGCCGGACGCCAACGGCGACACGACCGGCCTCACCGACGACAACGTTGCGGCCCTTCTCGAACTCCTGGGAATCGACATCCCCATTCCCGGCCCGCGCACCGAGCCCGCCCCGGCCACCATTCCCGGCCAGCGCACCAAGTAACAACGCCGCCCACGGCGGGGGCTCTCGCCCCCGTCGTCCAGCCAACGCGAAAGGTGCCAGAAAATGACCCACCCCACCCCCACCACCCGCGACGCAGACCGCGCATTCGACATCTTCGAAAGGCTCCTGGAAAAGGCCGGGACCGGAATGCACAGCCTCACCCTCGCCATCTACAGCGGCGAAGGAGCCGAAATGGAGCACCTCATCTACTCGCGCAGCGAAAAGACCGGAATTGAGGCAGACGGACAAACCGCCCTCAATTTCTGCTGCTTCCTCGCCGTCGCAGTCACCGGGAAGGCCGGAAACGCCGGACTGATCATGCGCAGCATCCGCCACCGCGAAGAGAGCGTCTGCGGCTGGTCGTTCAACAGCGACGGCGACCCCATCCCGCTCACCGCAGCCGAAGTCTTCGACGCCTACTGCACCGACTTCACCACCGGCGATCCCATCTCCCCACAACCCGGCGTAGACCACCGCGACGCCCCCGTCATTCACATCTGAGCCGGGAGACCCCGTGATCTACACCCTTGTTTGCGACTGGGCCGACATCACCGCATCACTCATGGACAACCGCTTCGCCGTCATCACCGAAGCCGACAGCTACGAAGAAGCACAGCAGAAGGCTGCCCGCGCCATTCTGGCTCGATTCCCCGAATCCACCGAATTCGAGACCGAAGACACCCTCTGGGAAAGCGAGACCGGAGCCATCACCCTCCTCGCCCTCTACGGCGACCGCACGGCCGACCTCGTAGACCGCACCGACTACGACATCCTGCACGCCTGAAACACCCCTGCGGCGGGGACACCGCGTCCCCGCCGCACCCCACGGGCATTCCCCGCACGCCGTGAGTTGAGCCGCCATTGCGCCCGCTCCTCACCGCCAATTGCGATTCCTTCCTCCATCACTCCCTGAGGACTTCTCTGTGATCCCGGTCAAGAGCACCGAAATCCAGCGCGCCGACTACACCCGCGCCATTGTCGAAATGTGGAACACCGCCACCCCCGACCAGAAGCGGCGCGGACGGAACTGGTACGGGACGGCACACAAGCTCGCCCTTGAAATCGCCGCCGGGAACGCAGTAAAGGGCGCTGGTGTTCTCGCCGCACTCTCGGCAAACAAGTCATGGTCGGAGAACTGTCGACTCGCCCGAAAGGCATTCACCGAAGGAACCGCAAGCGGTCACGTCAAGGACGCGGTCACCAAGGCCAACCGGATCATGGGCGGAACCGACCCGCGCCACGTTCTCCCCATGCACATCAAGACCGGACTTTTCTATCTGTGCATCGCCGACCCCAAGAACGAACACGCTGTTGTTATCGACCGCCACGCACACGACATTGCCGTCCGGGAAATCTACGGACAGCGGGACCGAGGATTGGGAGCGGCCGGACGGTACAACGTTCTCGCGGACTGCTACCGGGCCGCAGCAAAGGAAATCGGGGAGATCCCCAGCAAGGTTCAGGCTGTTACCTGGGTTGCCCACATCGAACGCAAGTGAAGAACCCCAGACGGGGTGTCCAGTTTCACGGGATGCTACCCGGTGCATCCTCGCGTGATGCAAGCTCATCAGGATGCGTCATCCGTGAAGGACTGCCATGCACCTGGGCGTGCGACTCCGGGCACTCGCACAGGCAGGCACCGGGCGACGGGACGTCAGAGTCGAGTGAGAGGACCGGGCCCAACTCGGCACCGAACCTCTTGCCGAGTTGGGCCCCGCCGAACCGGTCCGGGTGTCCCGGTACCGGTTCGGCCGGCCCTCAGGGGGTGGTGCCCCAGAATCCGGGATCCTACCCGGTAGACGACATGATGCACCATCACTCCGTCCCTGCTGCTGCCCGGCGGAGCCGGTTGGGCGGGAGCGCAGCGGACGCCCCGTCCCGAAGCGCAGCACAGGGACGCACACTCGTGTTGGAGCGCAGCGGAAACACGATTTCCCGCAACGCGGGAAATATCAAGCGCGCAGCGCTTGACAAAGACGCGCAGCGTCTTCCCGCACCCGCGAAGCGGGTGCTTTTCTCTTCCCAGCGCGCAGCGCTGGTTTACCC
>NZ_RDBP01000265.1 GCF_008042045.1 Streptomyces sp. T39 | reverse complement strand
GCGCGCACCTGCCCCCGCGCGGATCCTGCCGCTTCCTGCCGCATTCCGGGGCACCACCCCGTTCCCGGCAGCCGCCGGCTGCTCCCTCGGACCGACACAGAGGCTGACATGCGCGACGCGCGCCGATGTCGACACGACGACACAACGACACACGCGTACACGCAACGACACACCCGTACACGCAATGACACACCCGTACACCGACACACCGCACCGACACCGGATGGAGAACCCCTTGCCCGCCCGAAGGAACGTCCCCGCGCGGGCCCCCGCCGCGCTGGTGCTCACCGCCCTGCTCGCCGCGACCGGCTGCGCCGGCCGGGACGACGACGCCCCCGCCCCGCGGACGGAGTCCTCCTCCGCCGCCCCCCACGGCTACGTCGAAGGGGCGCAGGAAGCCGCCGAGCAGCAGTCCCGGCTGCTGCTGGCCGACCCGGCCACCGGCGACACCCGTGTCCTCGACCTGATCACCGGGAAGACGCACGAGGTGGCACCGGTGGCCGGTGCCACCGCGCTCACGGGCGACGGACGCTTCGGCTTCCTCCCCACCGCCGACGGCACCCGTGTGATCGACACGGGTGCCTGGACGGTCGACCACGGCGACCATGTGCACTACTACCGCGCCGCGATACGCGACGTGGGCCGGATACCCGGTGGCCCCGGCACCCAGGTCCGCAGCGACACCGCGGTGACCGCGGTGACCGACCCGGCGGGCCGCGTCCGCGTCCACGACCGCACCGGCATGGAGAGGGGCGGGCCCGGCACACCCCGCACCCTCCCCGGCACGTACACCGGAGCCGTCGTGCCCTACGGGGAGCACCTCGTCGCCCTCTCGGCCGCCGCGGACCGACCCCGGGTCGTCGTCCTCGACCGCGAGGGCCGGCGCGTGGCGGCCCCCGGCGCCGTGTGCGCGTCGCCCCGCGGGGACGCCGTCACCCGGCGCGGTGTCGTCATCGGCTGCGCCGACGGCGCGCTGCTGGTGCGGGAGTCGGGCGGCCGCTTCACCGCCGAGCGGATCCCCTACGGGGAGGACGTGCCCGCGGCGGAACGCGCCACCGCCTTCCGCCACCGGGCGGGCAGCGACACCCTCACCGCCCTGGCCGGCGCGCGTGCGGTGTGGGTGCTGGACGTGACGGACCGCACCTGGACCCGGGTGGCGACCGGACCCGTCGTCGCGGCGAACACCGCGGGGGAGGGCTCCTCTCTCATGGTCCTCGCCGCCGACGGCGCCCTGCACGGCTACGACATCGCCACCGGCGAGCGCACCGCCCGCACCGGGCCGCTGCTGACCGGCCCGCCGGACGCCGGCGCCGACCGCGCCGGGACGCCGCTCGTCGAGGTCGACCGCAGCCGTGCCTACGTCAACGACCCCGCCGGCAAGAGGGTGTTCGAGATCGACTACAACGACGGACTGCGGATCGCCCGCACCTTCGCCCTCGACATGACCCCGGCGCTGATGGCGGAGACGGGACGATGAGGCCGACACCCCGCGCGGCCCGCCCGCGCTCCCTGATCGTGTTCCTGCTCACCGCGCTGTCCGCCACCCTGGCCACCGCCTGCGCCGCCGGCGGCGACCGCCCGCGCGTCGTGGTCACCACCAACATCCTCGGCGATGTGACCCGGCAGATCGTCGGCGAGGAGGCCGAGGTCAGCGTCCTGATGCAACCGGGCGCCGATCCGCACTCCTTCGGCCTCTCCGCCGTGCAGGCCGCCGAACTCGAACGTGCCGACCTCGTGGTCTTCAACGGACTGGGCCTGGAGGAGAACGTCCTGCGCCATGTCGACGCCGCACGCGCGGCCGGCGTCACCACCTTCGGCGTGGGCGACGCGGTGGATCCGATGACCTTCCGGGCCCCCGACGACGGCGGTCCCGGCGACGAGGCCGGGCAGCCCGACCCGCACTTCTGGACCGACCCCGACCGGGTGCGGGCCGCCACCGGCCTGATCGCCGCGCAGGTGATCGAGCACGTCGACGGGGTGGACGCGGCCGCCGTACGCGCCAACACCGCCCGCTACGACCGCCAACTCGCCGACCTCACCGCCTGGATGGAGACCTCGTTCGAGCGGATCCCCGAGGACCGGCGCGCCCTGGTCACCAACCACCATGTCTTCGGCTACCTCGCCGACCGCTTCGGCTTCCGGGTGATCGGCGCGGTCGTCCCGAGCGGCACCACCCTGGCCTCGCCGAGCTCG
>NZ_RDBP01000264.1 GCF_008042045.1 Streptomyces sp. T39 | reverse complement strand
CGCCTGGTGACCCTGCGCTCCACCGTCCACACCCACACCGCCGACGACTGCCTGACGCTGCGCCCCCTGGTCCAGGCGGCCCGCGACCGCGAACTGCGCCAGTTCCGCGCGGGACTCACCGGCGTCGACCCGACACGCCTGGCCCGCGTCGTGCGCGACCTCGTCGAGGAGGAGCCGCGGACCATGAAGCAGCTCCGCGAGGCCCTGCTCGTCGCGGAAGACCAGGAGCCGTGGACGCAGGCGTTCGAAGACCTCGCGCATCCGGGTCAGGCCCGACCAGGTCTGCATGTCCTTGACCGAGGCGGGTCCGAAGGCGCCGAGGTAGCGGAGCACGGTGTCGTCGGCGGCGGGCGCGGGCTCGGCGGGGCGGCCCAGCCAGTGTTCGGCGGTGGTCAGTTCCACCTGTCCGCTCGCTCCCCACAGTCCGCGCGGGGTGACCTGGACGAGCGGGAGGGTGCAGCGGGCGGCGACGGAGAGCGCGAAGGGGTCGGCGTCGGGCCAGTGGACGAGCAGGGCCTCGCGGAGCTGCTTCATGGTCCGCGGCTCCTCCTCGACGAGGTCGCGCACGACGCGGGCCAGGCGTGTCGGGTCGACGCCGGTGAGTCCCGCGCGGAACTGGCGCAGTTCGCGGTCGCGGGCCGCCTGGACCAGGGGGCGCAGCGTCAGGCAGTCGTCGGCGGTGTGGGTGTGGACGGTGGAGCGCAGGGTCACCAGGCGGGCGACTTCGCGGGCGGCCATGGCCGCGGAGAGCTCCCGGGGGTCGAAGTCCGCGAGGCGGGCGGCGAGGGCGAAGTAGGGCGGCTTGACGTTCTGCGCCTGGAGCCCGACGAGGTGCGTCACCGCCTCGCGGGCGGTGGGCCGGGACTCCGCCGCGCGCCGGAGCAGCAGCTGACGTTCCAGGGTGGCCCGGTTGAGGGCGCGGGCGCCGAGCACGGGAGGGTTCGCCTTGGTGGCCATGTCCTGACGGTACCGGGCCTTGCGGACAGCATGTGTCCGCAAGGCCCGGTCCGTTCCGCTCCCGGCGGGTCCGTCGCCGGCGTCAGACGCCGATCAGTTCGAAGGCGATGGCGGGGATGCCCCCGAACCGTTCGCCGAAGGTGCGCACCTTCTTCTCCAGGAAGCCCCGCGCGTCGGCCATCGGATGGCCGGGGCCCAGGTCGTCCAGGTAGTCGAGGTAGGAGCGGTGGGCCTCCAGCGCGGCGACCCCCTGGTCCATGCACCCCGTCACGTCGACCGCGTGGCCGGCGAACGGGGAGCCGCCGACCGCCACGTAGCGGACGCCCTTCCACGGTTCGAGGCCCTCGGCGGCCAGTTCGGGGAAGATCCAGCGGTTGCCCGCGTCGCTCGCGGCGTCCAGGAGCGCCCGGCCGACGTGGCGGTGGTCCGGGGAGTTCCAGTCACCGCCCCGCCAGCGCTCGTGGAAGTTGAGCGTGACCAGGATGTCGGGGCGGTGCCTGCGGATGGCGGCGGCGATGTCCCGGCGCAGCGGCAGCCCGTACTCGATGGTGCCGTCGGGGTGGTCGAGGAACGCGATCTCCTTGACGCCGACGAGTGCGGCGGCCCGGATCTCCTCCTCCTCCCGGATGCGCCCCGCTTCTTCGGGCGTCAGGGTGTCCATGCCCGCCTGTCCGCGGGTCACCATCAGATAGGCCACCTCGCGGCCGGCCGCGGTCCAGGCCGCGACGGCCAGCGCGGGACCGTACTCCAGGTCGTCGGGGTGGGCGACGACGGCCAGCGCGCGCTGCCAGTCGCCGGGCATGGGTGCGTAGGGTTCGGCCACCGCAGGATCAGCCGTTCGACCCGGCGGGCGTCCACTCGGGCGTGTAGTCCGCGTGGTCGATGCCGCGCTTCCAGGCCGCCTCGAAGGAGTCCGTGCACATCCGGGCGATGGCCGGGTCCTCGTTCAGCGTGTGCGGCCCCCAGGAGCCGTCGCCGTGGAATTCGGTGAAGCGGACCAGCTTGCCGTCGAACACCCAGAAGTCGTTGCCGGGGAAGAGCAGGTCCGACACCCGGCTGCGGGGCAGCCAGCGCACGTCCTCGCCCGCGGGGACGTTGACGATGGTGGTCGTCTCCCACTCGTACCGGATGAAGTCGGTCACCGGCTCGGAGACGATGCGCAGCCGGCGCCAGGTGACGCCCCGGGCGAGGGTCTCCTGCACGAGCTCGACCCAGTCGAGGTGCCGGTCGTACTCGATCGGCTTGCCGGCCTGCCAGTCCACGAACACCGGGCCCTTCGGTGTGTACGTGTCGCGCATCTCGAGGTGGATGGCCGAGTGCTTCGCCTGGCCGATCAGTTCCTTGAAGGCGGGGAGGTTACTGGACATCGCTGACTCCTCTGCACGAGCCGGACCCAACCGGCTGCCGGGGGCTCATTGTTGCGGCGCCGCCGTGCTCGGAGCGCCTTTCAGATTGCTCTCTTCGGCGGCCTGCGCGGCGGGTACGCGGGTGCGCACGGCCCAGCGCGTCACGGGTCCGCTGAGGGCGAGCGAGCCCGTGAAGAGCACGGCGAGCAGCAGCCAGCCGGCCGCCCCGAGACGGTCCGGCACGGTGGTCACCAGGACGGGGCCGGCGATGACGGCGAGGGCGTCCCCGGTGGCGAACACCCCGCCGTACTGGCCCTGTGCGTTCTCCGGGGCGAGTTCGTAGCGCAGTCCCCAGCGTGCCGCCTCGCCCCAGATCTCGCCGAGGGTGAAGAGCACGGTGGCGACGGCGAGGGTGGCCGCGGCCGCCCAGGCGGGGATGTCGCCGGAGAACGCGGCGACCGCGCAGGCGACGGCGAGCACGAGGAAGGTCCACTTCTGGAGGCGGCTCGCGCCGGCCACGGTGTCGGCGTCGCGGGCGACGTAGACCTGGAGGAAGACGACCATCAGGGTGTTGATCAGCATCAGCCAGGCGGCCATCGCGCGCGGTGCGTCGGTGTGGGTGACCAGCCAGAGCGGGACGCCGAGGGCGAGCACGGTGGGGCCGATGCGGGCGAGTCCGGACACCTGGGCGACCATGATGTAGGGGACGTCGCGGACGGCCGAGGGCTCGCGCGCGCCGCGTGGCTGCCGGGGCTGCGGGGGCACCTTGGGCAGACGCATGTAGAGCCCGGCGACGAGCACCATGGCGATCGCGTTGCCCCAGAACAGCGCGAGGTACAGGGAGCGCGAGTCGACCGCGATCACGAAGCCGGCGGCGAGCGAGGCCACGGCGAAACCGCCGTTGAAGACCGACCGCATGTAGGCGGAGAGTTTGACGCGGCCTTCGCGTCCCATCACGCCGGACACCAGCGCACCGCGCGCGACATGGCCGGTCTGCTCGGCGGTGCCGAGGAGCGCGGCCATGACGAGGTACAGGGCGAAGGAGTCGACGAAGACGGCGAAGACCAGCATCGCCGCCTTGCACAGGGCGAGGACGGCGGTCGTGCCGCGCGGTCCGAAGCGGTCGGCGAGGAAGCCGACGGGGACGCCGAGGACGAGCGCCATCACACCGGCGACGGAGAGCCCGATGCCGATCTGTCCGGGGGACAGTCCGACGACCCGCGCGAAGTAGACGGCGCCGCCCGCCATGTAGAGGCCGTTGCCGAGGCTGGCGACGGCCGTGCAGAGCACGAGAAGCCGCCCGGGCCCCGGTTCCGGCAGCAGCGCGGACAGAAAGGACCGCCGGCCCGGCCGGGTCCCCTGCGCGGATTCGGTCATCGGTGACTCCCGGTGCATACGAGGATTGACGTGGCGTCAGGACGCGGGCATGATCGGGAAAAACCCACACTTTTCCGGCGAAAGGCGATTCCATGCCGCATGCGTTCGTGCCCATCGGCGTCGTCCGCGGACCCCGGCAGGGGACCAGACAGGACGACTGGGGGGACGTCGAGTGCCGGATCGAGCTGAGCCCCGGCGAGCTGGAGCCGGAGGCGACGGTCGGGCTGTCGGACTACTCGCACGTGGAGGTCGTGTTCACCTTCCACCTGACCGACCGGGTGTGCCGGGGTACGCAGCACCCGCGCGGCAACCCGGACTGGCCGCGGGTCGGCATCCTGGCCCAGCGGGCGCCGAACCGGCCGAACCATCTCGGTGTCACCGTCTGCGAGTTGCTCGCCGTGGACGGGCTGACGCTGACGGTGCGCGGTCTCGACGCGCTGGACGGGAGCCCGGTGCTCGACGTGAAGCCGTATCTTCCCCGGTTCGCCGCCCGGGGCACGGTCCGCGAGCCGGCCTGGTCCGCCGAGCTGATGCGCGACTACTTCTGATCCGGGGCCCGTTCGGGGCGGGCCCCAGGGGCCGCGGGCCGGGGCCGTTCCCGGGGTGGCGCCGCTCATCCGGCGTCCTCCCCCACCGCGTCCGCGCCCCCGGGCGCTCCGGCGCACCGGGCGACGAGGTCCGCGCGGCCGGCGGCGAGGAGGGTGTCCGCCTCGTCCGGCGGCAGTCCGGGGTCCGCCAGCAGCACCACGGGCAGCACCCCGGCGGCGGTCAGCTCCTCCGCCCGCCGGGTGCGCGAGACACGGCCCGCGCCGGGCTGCGCGGGCACGGCGAGGAAGTCGAACCCCCGCCCGGCCGCCCTCGACGACAGCGCCGCCGCCCCGTCCCCGTCGCCGGCGAGGCCCGCCGCACCGGCGGCGCCGGCCGGGAGACCCGTCGCCGCGCCGGGGGCGTACCCGGCGGGGGCCGTGGCATCGGTGGCATCCGCGACCGAGCCCGCCGCACCGGGGGCGTAACCGGCCAGGCCGGCCGCACCGGCGGCGTCCACCAGCAGACCCACCGCGCGGGCGCCCGAAGCCCGCCAGGCGGACGGGTCGGCCCTCGCGTCGAGGAGGGGGCAGCGCACGGGGCCGTCCTCGGTGCGCAGCACCAGGACGCCCCGGGCGCCGGCGTCCGCGGAGAGTGCGGCCTCCGCGAGCCGGCTGGTCGCCGTCAGCGCGCCGACGGCCGCGGGCACCTCGCTCGGGGCCGTGGCGGTGCTCCCGCCCCCGAGGTGGGCGAGCGTCCGCGCGGCGAAGTCCGGGTCGCGTTCGCGCAGCCGGGACCAGGTGTTCATCCGCCGCCGGCTGCGCAACGCGAAGACCGTGCGGTGCCCGTCGACGCGACCGCGACGGCAGAGGGTCTCGAACCACTCGACGCTCTCCGCGGCCTCGGACTGCGCGGCCTCGACCACGGGCCTGCGTTCGCGCTCGTAGGCGTCGAGCGCCTCGGGGACGTCACCGGCGCCGGCGAGGGCGCGGGCGAGGCAGAGGGCGTCGTCGACCGCCAGGCTGGTGCCGGACCCGATGGAGAAGTGCGCGGTGTGGGCGGCGTCGCCGACCAGCACCCACCGCCCGTCGTGCCAGCGGGCGTTGACCACCGTGCGGAACGGCTGCCAGCGCGAGGTCTGGGCGTGCAGCGGCGCGCCGCGCAGCTCGTCGGCGAAGATCACGGCGAGTTCCTTCTCCGCCTCCGCCAGGGGCCTCTCCCCGCCCAGTCCGTGCGCGGCGAGGGTGGCGGGGTCCGCCTCGACGATGAAGGTGCTCTCCTCGGCGCCGTGCGGGTAGGCGTGGACGACCAGCAGCCCCGGGCGCAGGTCCTTGAGGACGAACTGCGGTTCGAGGCGCACGGGCGCGCAGGCCCACAGGAAGTGGGTCCGCCCCTCGGTGACGGTCGTGCCGAACGCCTGGACACGGGAGCGGCGCAGTGCGCTCCCGGCCCCGTCGGCGACGACCACCACATCGGCCCGGCCGGGGGCGGAGGCGACGGTGCCGCGCACCGCGCGCACCCGGGGGCCCGCCTCCGCGAGGGCCCGCGTGCGGGCGTGGAAGGCCCGCCGTCCGAGGCCCACGGTCCCGTAGGCGCCGGACCAGATGTCCTCGTCGCCGAAGCGCGTCAGGGTGCGGTCCCAGGTGCCGGTGGCGTCCGGTGGCAGGTCGAAGACGTCGGGGAACCCGGCCCGCACCCGGTCCATGAACTCGGTGGACATCACGATGCCGGCGCCCGGCCCCCGGCCGTCGCGGTCGTGGAGGTCGATGGTCACGTCCGGTCTCAGGCGCGAGAGCTCCAGGGTGAAGAACGCCCCCGCCGCTCCCGCCCCGACCACGGCGACATGCCGCAGCGGCGTGCCGGTCATCCCCGCGTCCCGTCCCAGTGGAAGCGCTCGCCGCGGGCCAGGGCGGCTCCCCGCGAGGCGGCCATCATCTCGCCGCTGGCGACCTTCATGATGGTGAGGAACTCGCCGAACTGCGGCTCGGGGGCCCCGATGTCGCGGCCGGCCCGGGCGATGAGCTCCAGCCAGCGCACCCGGTGGTCGCGCCCGATGAGGAAGTGGCTGTGCGCCTGGTGCAGCCGGGGGTCCCAGGCGGCGGTGAGGTCGTTGGCGCCGTACATGCGGACGAAGTGCCCGGCGAGGCGGGCGCTGTGCTCCGCCCAGTCGTCCGTGACGAAGAGCGGGACGAGCACCGGGTCCGCGGCGACGAGTTCGTAGAAGCGGGTGGCCAGCGCGTGGAAGAACGGTTCGCCGCCGATGCCCTCGTAGAAGTCCTCCACCTTGCGGTCGACCTGCTGCGGAGTCAGGTGCTCACCGGACTGGAGCCCCTGGTCGGCGACGAGCAGCACCTTGCCGTCGTGGTGCGGTACCGGTTGTTGCGGCACGGACTTCTCCTCATCGGTCGAGCAGCAGGGCTGCCGCGGAAAGGGTGTTGACGGTGCATCCGCGGAGCTTCTTCGCCTGGAGCGTCCCCAGGCCGTACGCCATCGACGTGATCCCGAGTCGGGGGGCGAGCTCCGCGGGCCGGTAGAACATCGTGGCGAAGTAGGTGAAGGAGGCGTCCGGGCGGTCGTAGTCGGTGCCGCTCATCAGCACGGTCCACTGCCCGCCGTCGCGGACGAGGATGCTGAACGAGAGCAGCGCATCGTCCTGGCGGGCCTCCACGACGGTGACGTTCTCGGGGCCGAAGTGGTCGCGCAGGTGGCGCAGCGAGCCGGCCTCGCGCTCGGCGTCCGGGACGCCGCCGTACTTGGTGACGATCTGGTGGCGGAGCCGGACCAGTTCCGGCTCCTCGTCGCGGACGGGCCGCTCGCCGACCACGACGCCGCGCAGCGCGATGTCGCGCAGTTCCCGGCGGACGGCGAAGCGGCGCTTGCGCGGCAGCGTGGCGAGGTAGCCGTCGAAGTCCTGCCAGGTGACGTCCATGTCGCAGCGGTCGACCATGGGGACGATGTCGAAGCCGCGCTCGCGCAGGGCGCCGGTGAAGGCGGGGAAGTCGGGCCGCAGGAAGAGGCCGGCCACGGAGCGCATGCCGTTGTCCCGGGCCCAGGCGACGAGTCCGTCGACCCAGCGGCCGACGGCCGCCGGGTCGTGGGCGTCCGGACCCGCCGGGGCGGTCTCGTAGTTGGGGAACATCAGCAGGCAGCACGGGAACACGTCCTCGGGAGCGCGTCCCCGCCACGGGTGCGGCCCCTGTTCGGCGACGCCCTCGCCGGCGCTGCCGCCGGAGAGCACCCGGAAGGGGTCGAAGCGCACATGGCCGGTGGGCTCCTCGACCGGGCCTCCGACGAGGGCCACCGAGGGGCCGTGTTCGCCCTCCAGCGCCAGCGTGCGGGCGCCGCCGGGGATGCGGCCCTCGGCCAGGGTGATCCAGCGGCGGCTGAGCGTCGCCGGGGAGCCGGGCCCGAGGAGGCCGTCCCAGTCGTCCGGTACGCCGGGGCGAACGGTGAAGGTGCCGGGCACGGGTCGCGCGGCGGGGGCCGGGGGGTCGTCCATCTGCGTCACGGCGGTCGTTCCTTCGGTCGTGTCCCGGCCGCCGTGGAGCCGGTGCAGGGCCCGGGGGCCCCAGGCCCTGCACCGGTGCTTGCGGTCGGCCGGACGGGG
The DNA here is from genome assembly GCF_008042045.1 of Streptomyces sp. T39. Lineage (GTDB taxonomy): Bacteria > Actinomycetota > Actinomycetes > Streptomycetales > Streptomycetaceae > Streptomyces. Next base: position 6,720 of record NZ_RDBP01000264.1, on the reverse strand, counting down.
TCGGTTCACCCCTGGGGCCTCTCGTCCGGATCTCGGCGGGCTCGCGTGCCCTCATCCGGACGAAAGACCCCGGGCCAGGAGGGATCAGACGGCGGCCAGGTCCCAGACCTTGGTCGACTCACCCTGCTCGTGGGCGTCCCAGACCTGGATCAGGTCCCAGACGGTGAGCTCGTCCCACACCGTGAGCTCGTCCCACACGGGCAGTTCGTCCCACACCTTCAGCTCGTCCCAGACCGGCAGGCGGTCCCAGACCTTCAGCTCGTCCCACACGGGGAGACAGTCCCAGACCTTCAGCTCGTCCCAGACCTTGAGCTCGTCCCAGACGGGCAGGCGGTCCCAGACGGGCAGGCAGTCCCAGACCGGCAGCCGGTCCCAGACCTTCAGCTCGTCCCAGACCGGACGCGTGACGTGCATGTCGTGCATGTCGTGTCCTTCCGATGAGTGCGGCAGTCCGTTCCATTCCAGGAGTCACCGCCTCAACCGTGGGCCGAAGGGCGCAAGCCGCAGGCACTCGGGGAGCAGTTCCGCTCGCTGAGAAGACGGCCCTTCCTGGCCATGGCCCGGCCGGGGGCCTGTTCCGGCCCCCGGTCCGCCGAGTGTTGCAGAGCGGGCAAAGGCCCGTCTTCTCCCAGATTGCTCGGCGGCACGGAGCCGGGACCGGAGCCGGAGCCGCTCGCGAAAGCGCAGGTCACGGCGGGTCGCCGGGGGTCAGGATCCGAAGGCGAGCACCACATTGTGACCGCCGAACGCGAAGGAGTCGGACAGCACGGCCCGCAGCTCCGCCGGACGCGGTTCGGCGCCCACCACGTCGAGGCCGATGGCCGGATCCGGTGAGTCGAGGTTGAGCGTCGGCGGGACAATCCCGTGCCGCAGCGCCAGCACGCTCGCCACCGCCTCCACGGCCCCCGCCGCGCCCAGTGCGTGACCGGTCATCGACTTGGTGGCCGACACCGGGACGTGCGCGGCGGCGCCGCCCAGCACGGCCCGCAGGGCCTTGGCCTCGGCGTCGTCGTTGTAACGGGTGCCGGTGCCGTGGGCGTTGACGTAGGACACGTCCGAGGGCGCCCAGCCGGCGGAGCGCAGCGCCCGGCGGATCGCGCGGGCCGCGCCCGCGCCCTCGGGGTGGGGGCCTGCCACATGGTGGGCGTCGGACGTCCGCCCGTAACCCTCCAGAGCGGCGAGCACCTCCGCGCCCCGGCCCCGCGCGTGCTCCTCCGACTCCAGCACGAGGACGGCGGCGCCCTCGGACAGCACGAAGCCGTCCCGGTCGGCGCCGAACGGGCGGGCGGCGCGCTCGGGTTCGGCGTTGCGGAGCGACAGGGCCCCGGCCCGGGCGAAGCCCGCGACGATCAGTGCGGTGACGGGCGCCTCGGCGCCGCCGGCCAGCACCACGTCGGCCTCGCCGGAGACGATCATCTGGGAGGCCGTGATCAGCGCCTCGGCGCCGGAGGCGCAGGCGGTGACCACGGAGGTGCTGGGGCCGGTGATCCCATGGGCGATGGCGACGTTCGCCGAGGGCGCGTTGGCCATCGACATCACGACCGAACGGGCGCCGATCCGGCGCGGCCCGTCCGTCTGGAGCAGGCGGGCGTTGCGTTCCCAGCTGCTCGCACCGCCCGCGCCCGTGCCGATGACCACGCCCACCCGGTCGCGGTCGAGGGCGCCGAGGTCCAGGCCCGCGTCGTCGAGCGCGAGCCGGGTGGCGGCGAGGGCGAGGTGGGTGGAGCGGTCGGTGGCCAGCTCCTCGCGCCGCCCGGGGGCGAGGCCGGGGGGCAGGTCGACCTCGCCCGCGATGCGGACCGGAAGGCCGGTGGCGTCGAAGCGGGTGATCGTGCGGATCCCGCTGACGCCCTTCAGCTGGGCCTGCCAGAAATCGTGCCGTCCGGTGCCGATCGGTGTGACGGGCCCGACGCCGGTGACGACCACCCGCGGCCCGGTCACCGCTGCGCTCCGCTCCCGTGCGCGACGAGGTAGCCGACCACGTCGCCGACGGTGGCGAGCCCGGGCGCCGCGTCGTCGTCGACGGGCCGCCCGCTCTCCGCCTCCATGATCGTCAGCAGTTCGACCATGTCCAGCGAGTCGAGGCCGAGGTCCTCCTTGAACCGGGCCTGCGGGGTGATCTCCTCGGGGAGGAGGCCGAGTTTCTCCTCCAGCAGCTCGCTCACGCGGTGGAGGATCGCGTCGGCCGAGGTGGTTCCTGTGGTCATCGGTTCGTCCTTCGGTCGGAGGTGGGGTCGGGCGGGAGGGGTGCGGCGGGCGCGGTGACGGTGTCGGCGTGCAGCGCGAGATCGGCGCAGACGGCGGACACCGCGGCCACGAAGGCGTCGGCCTGGCGGTCGGTCAGGGTGAGCGGGGGCTGGATGCGCAGCACCCGGTTGCTGTTGGCCGTGACGAAGGTGAGCATCCGGTGGTCGCGGGCGAGCTGGGCGGCGAAGCGCAGGCACAGCATGTCCCCGAGGGAGGACTCCAGCGCCTCGCCGGCCCGGCGCACCGCGGTCCGCACGTCGTCGGGCAGCCAGTCGACGAGGCCGTGCAGATCGCCCGGGAGGCGGGTGAGGAGTTCGTCGGCGAGGGCGCCCGCGGCGCCGGAGAAGTCCCCGTCGAACTCGATGGCGTTCATCAGTCCGATGCCGCGCACCTCGCGCACGAAGCCGTAGGGGGCGCAGGCGGCGCGCAGTCCCTCGCGCAGCCGTGCGCCGGTCACCCGGGCCCGCTCGGGCAGGTTCTCCTCCTCCACGGCGTCCAGCGCCGCGAGGCCCACGGCGGCGGCGAGGTTGCCGCCGCCGAAGGTCGACGAGTGGAGCACGGCCCGGTCGGTGCTGCCGTAGGCGGCGTCCCAGAGCCCGGCGCGCACCAGGGTGGCGCCGATCGGGACCAGCCCCCCGGACAGCGATTTGGCGAGGCACACCACGTCCGGTTCGAGGCCGTCGTGCGCGGCGGCGAACATCGCCCCGGTGCGGCCCAGTCCGGTCTGGATCTCGTCGAGGACGAAGGCGGCTCCGGCGCGGCGGCACAGGCGCTGCGCCTCCAGCAGGTAGCCGGGCGGCGGCAGCACCACGCCGCCCTCGCCCTGCACCGGTTCGACGACGAACGCCGCGGCGCCCTCGATGACCCGGGCGAGGGCCGCCGTGTCGCCGTACGGGACGGAGACGACGTCGCCGAGCAGCGGCGCGAACGCCCGGCCGTGCGCCCGGCGTCCGGTGACGGACAGCGCGCCCATCGTCTTGCCGTGGTAGCTGTTGTCGGCGTGGACCAGGCGGGTGCGGCCGGTGCCGGCGCGGGCCACCTTGAGCGCCGCCTCCACGGCCTCGGCGCCGGAGTTGCCGAAGAAGACGCGCTCCAGTCCGCCCGGGGAGAGGGCGCTCAGCCGTTCGGCCAGTTCGCCGGTCTGCACCGGCACCGAGACGTACTGGCTGAAGGCGGGGGCGCCCCGCTCCAGGAAGGCGCGCAGGCCCCCGACCACCCGCGGATGGTTGTGGCCCAGGCTGACGGCCCCGTACCCGGCGACGAAGTCCAGGTACTCGGTGCCGTCCGCGGTGGTGAGCACGCAGCCCTCGGCGCGGGTGAACACCCGGTCCATCCCGTGGGCGGCGAACAGCCGGGACAGGGGCGGGTTGACGTGATCGCGGAAGCGCCGCCGGCTCGCCGCGGAGATGTCCTCGGCGGCGTCCGGTGCGCCGCCGGCGGCGATGTCCTCCGCGGCGCCTCGTGCGTCCACGGCGGCGCCGGTGACCGCAGGACGCGGCGTGCCGGGACGGGGGCGCGGGGTGTGGTGCGTGCCGAGCCGGGCGATGTCGTCGTCGGCGAGGGGGCGGCCGAACATGGCGAGCGGGGTGGGCAGGAAGCCGTGGCGGGCGGCGAGCCGGCCGATGCGGCGCACCTTGTCCACGTCGATCTCCCGGCCGAGGGACCAGTTCTCGGCCGTCCCCTCCAGGGCGAGCACCAGGGTCTCGGCGAGGCAGCCGTTGAGCTGCTGGGTGGGGGCGGGGAGGCCGCCGTCGCCGATGCGCACGGAGTCGGTGGCGCTGACGAGGCCGCCGTCCACGACCAGGACGTCGCGGCGTGCGGGCGGCAGCGGCGCGTCCCGGGGCAGGGCGACGTCCACGACCACCGAACCGGGGTGCAGCCGGGCGGTGTCGACGACCCCGCCCGACGAGGTCGCCGCCACGTACAGACGCGGGGCGGCGTAGCAGTGGGCGATGTCGTCCAGGAGCGCGACGCGCTCGCGTTCCGCCGGCTCCAGCCAGCGCAGCAGCCCGCCGGCGGCGCGCCCCCGGCGGACGACCAGTTCCAGGCGGTGCCCGTCGGCGAGCAGCAGCCGGGCGACGGCGAGGGCGATCGAGCCCGGGTAGCCGACGACCACCACGGGCGCGTCCGACGCCGCCGGGCCGAGCAGCCGCGCGCAGCGGCGCAGCGCCTCGTGGGCGGCGTAGGCCGTGAGCGCGTTGCCGCTGGTGACGGGGACGCCGGCCCGGGCGGCGGTCCACAGCCCGCGGTCGCCGACGATCGAGGTGGCGCCGCCCAGGCCGACGATCTCCGCTCCGGCGTCCCGCAGCGCGGCCACCTCGGCGGCCACCATCTCGCGGGACGCGGTGGGCCGCGCGAGGATCTGCTCGGCCGTGAAGGCCAGACCGCGGACCTCGCCGTCGCACCGGTCGCCGGTCGGCGAGGTGACCGAGGTGAGCATCGGCAGCGGGACGTGCAGCCGCCTGCCGGGCGCCCGCACGGTGCCGCGGTGGTCGTCGAGGAGGCGGCCCAGCAGGTCCAGGCCGCGCACCTGGTTGCGGTGGGCGGAGCTGACGGCGTGGGCCAGGAAGCCGAACTTCACCGGGCTCTCCTTCGTCTGGGAACGGGCGAGCGGGTGCCGGCGGGCGCGAGGGCCGGACGGCGGGACGGCGGCGGGAGGGGGGGGCGCGGAGCAGGGTGGGGCCCGCACGCGGGGAGGTTCAGTGGGCGGGGCGCCGGGCCATGGCGAAGGTCAGGTCCGGGAGGCGGTCGCGCTGCCAGCCGAGCGAGGAGAGCAGACTCAGGCCGTCGCCCTCGTTGTTGTGCGCCAGCGGCACGGTGTAGAGGTCGACCGTCCCGGGTCTGCGCAGGCGGGCGGCGAGTTCGTCGTGGTCGACGTCGTCGAGGCGGCGGCGGGTGACGGTCAGGCCGCCGTAGTCGGCCTGACCGTCGGCGTCCAGCAGGTGCAGGACCTGGGTCTGGCGCCCGGCGGCTCCGGCCTGCCGTCCCTCGCGGTAGGTGCGGATCACCGAGTGGCCGCCGTCGACCAGCCGGAAGACGCTGAGGTTCCCCGCGAGGCGGTGCCCGTTGACGGTGACCTCCTGCACCAGGGTGGGCACGATGTCGGGCACCAGTGCGGCGGCCCCGTCGCCGACGAACGCCAGGACGTTGTCGTCCCGGGTGAGCGCCAGCGCCGGCACCGCCTGGAGGGCGTCGCCCATCAGGGCCCTGCCGTACCAGCCGGAGAAACCGGGGCCGGTGCGGGGCAGGTTGCGGATCGCGGACAGTCCGCCGCGGCCGACGTCGAAGACTCCGGTCCAGCTGTATCCGTGGCGGCGGACGAGGGTGTCGAGCACCCCGCCGAGCCGGGCGAAGAAGTAGTTGGCGCTCATCGGCCGCACCGGCAGGGTGTGCACCACGTCGGAGGCACTGTCGCGGCTCTCCGCGATGGCGCGTTCGCGCCGGGCGCGCAGTTCGTCCGGCACGTCGAGCCGGCTGCGGACGGCGCGCAGGAACGCGGTCGCGTCGCACGCCAGCGGGTGGTCGGCGAAGGGGGCCAGGTGCCCGCGTTCCCGGGTCACCTGGACGATGCGCAGGGACCGGGCCAGGGCGCGCGGGGAGAAGGGGGTGGCGGCCTCGGGGACACGGCTGTTGAGGAAGAAGAGGCACTGCTCGTCCCGCGGGCGCAGGCTGCCCCCGCGGTGCAGGAAGTCGTGGACGCGGTCCGCGTATCCGTACAGCCCGAGCGTGCCGAGGTAGTACGGCACGGCGCGGCCGTCCCGGAACCGGGCGACGGTGCCGGGCCGGGTGAGCGAGTCGGCCAGGGCGATGCCCGCGCGGGACGCGATGTCGTGGACCAGGCCGTCCTCCTCCGCGTCGAGCCGCCCGCACTGCCAGAGCACCCGGTCCGGGCCGCGGTTGACGATCTCCATGACGGGGGCCAGCTCGTCCTCGCGGACGGCCGTGAGGGGCCGCGGCGGCGGAGGCGGCACGGGCGGGCGGCTTCCGGCGCGCGCCGGGGCGCGCAGCACCGCCGGCGTGGCGAGGAGGACGACGGGTCCGCGGTCCTCCTCGAACGAGGCGTACGCGGCGTGCAGTTGCGCGTCCAGGCGGGCCGGGTCGTCGAGGTGGTGGAAGGGGATGCCGCGGGCCCGCAGCACCTCGCGGGAGTCCTCGGCGGCGTGCACCGTGCCCTGGAAGGGGAACCAGGCGCCGGGTGACGAGTCGGCGCAGACGATGAATCCGCGGGCGCGGCTCTCCCGGAGGTTGGCCAGCGTGCCGCGGAACTCGTCGATCATCCCGCTGGTGACCACGATCAGGAACGGCGCCCCGTCGAGCTGCCAGCGGGCCAGCGCGCCGCAGGCGAGGCTGTGTTCGCTGGGTCCCCGCAGCACGGGGTTGCCGGCCCGGGCGGCGTGCTCCTCCAGGTCGCCGATCAGCCCCGACACCACGGAGCCGGTGTAGTAGTGCAGGCCCCACCGGGCGCCGGCCCGT
>NZ_RDBP01000263.1 GCF_008042045.1 Streptomyces sp. T39 | reverse complement strand
GGCGCCGCCGAGGACGGCCCCGATCCAGCCGGGTACGTCGAGGAGCGCGCACCGGTCCCCCGCGTCGAGGACGGTCTCCCCGGGGCGCGGCGCGAAACCGGGCCAGGCGGTGCGGAGTTCGGCGAGCCGGTCGGGTCCCGCCTCGGGGAGGGTGCCGCCGAGGAAGTGGTCCGCCACGGTCGCGGCGGTGTGCTCGGGCACCACGAAGACCATGGGCTGGGGCCGCCGGAAGTCCGCGAGCGGCGTGGCGGCGAGCAGCCTGCCCGCCTGTCCCATGAGCGCGCGGTGGGTGGCGTCGGGGGCGTACGGGACGACGAGGGCGGCGGAGTGCGCGCTGGCGCCGCCGCCGGGCCGGCCCCGGTCGGCGAGCACGATCCGGGTGCCGGGTGCGCGGCGGGCGGCCGCCCAGGCGGCGGTGGCCCCGATGACTCCGCCGCCGACGATCAGCAGGTCGGCCGGTCGGGCGGTCACCTGGGGTCCCACCAGACGGCGAAGCCGACGAGCGGCCCGGGCCCCCGGCTGACGGCCTGGTGGGGCACGTCGGAGGGGATGAAGACGCTCTGCCCGGCGCGGACCCGGATGACCTCGTCCCCGAGCCGCAGGTCGGCCTCGCCGGCGGAGACCAGCCACATCTCGTGCACGCGGTGGCTCTCGGCCGGGGTGCTCTCGCCGGGGTCGAGGCTCCACCAGTTCACCTTGACGGGCACGTCGGGGCCGTCGGGGAAGCGGTCGGGCAGCACGAATTCCAGCAGGGTGGTGCCGTCGCCGTGAAGTTGCAGTTCGGCGCCGAGCACCCCCGTACGGGGCAGGTGGGCGATGTCCTCGGCGGTCCGCGCGCTCGGGACGTGGGGCACGGCGATCACGGGAGAAACGTCCCTTCTTCCAGGGCGGGCGGGGTGTGGTGGCGCAGGGCGGGGGCCGGGCCGGCGGCCGGATCGAAGGCGAAGGTGGTGTCGAAGCCCTCGGTCCTGAACGTCCGCCGGCCGGTGAGGGAGTTGAGGATGACCGCACTGCGCCAGGCGGAGAGGCTGAGGTTGGGGTCCGCCACGCCGTGGCTGTGGCGGGCTGCGTTCTGCACCCAGACACCGCCCGTGCCGACGGGCGCCCCGGGCTCCGCCGCTGCCGTGGCCGTGTCGAGACGGAAGTCGGCGCGGGTCCGGAAGGTGCCGTCGTCGTGGAGCGGCAGCTCCTCCAGGAGCGGGGCGAGGAACTCGGGTGCGCCGGAGTCGTAGCCGGTGGCGAGGACCACGGTATCGACGGCGGCGATCCGCTCGTCGCCCGGACCCATCCCGGAGAGCAGGGCCTCGTAGCCGTGCTCCGCACGGTTCAGCTGGTCGAGCCGGCAGCCGGGCAGGACGGCGTGGGCGAAGGCGGTGTCCTCCAGGTAGTCCAGCTCGTACAGACGGCGGTAGATGTCGGCCAGCAGGCCCTCGCTGACTCCGTCACTGGCGTAGGTGAGCGCTTCGAGCAGCCGCGCGCGGACCTTGGGGCCGGCCCGGTGGAAGTGGTCGACCGCGCCGGGGGTGAACCAGTCGTTGCTGAACGGGGAGTCGTCGAGCGGCGGGAGGCCGGTCCGGCCGGTGGCCCACACGAGTTCGCCGGGCAGCGCGCCGGGGGCGGAGAGCAGGTGGTGGACGATCTCCGCGGCGCTCTGGCCGCCGCCGACCACCAGGACCCGTGCTCCTCCGGTACGGCGCGGGGCCCGGAGGAAGTCGTGGGCGTGGAAGACACCGGGGCCGAGGAACGGCCGCACCTGCGCGGGCACGTAGGGGCGCCGGCCGACGCCGAGCACGAGGTTGCGGGCCCGCCACGTGGTGTCGGCGGTGTGGACGCTGAACCCCTCCGGGACGCGTTCCACGGCCTGGACCCCCTGGCCGAAGCGGACCGAGCCCACCCGGTCGGCGGCCCAGGCGTAGTACTGCTCGAACTCCTTGCGGCTGACGGCGCTGCGGGAGCTCACCAGGAAGCGGTGGATGCGTCCGCTGGAGACCAGGTAGTTGAGGAAGGAGTGCGGATTCGTCGGGGAGGCGAGGCTGACCAGGTCCTTCCAGGGCGAGACCTGGAGCTTCGCCCCCGGGAGCATGAGGCCGGGGTGCCAGCGCATCGCCGTGTCACGTTCCAGGACGGCGATGCGGAGGCCGGGCACCTCGGTGGCGAGGGCGGCGAGGCTGAGGTTGGAAGGGCCGCAGCCGACGGCGATGACGTCGTACAAGGGGTGTGCGGGCACGTTCCCCTCCGGTCCGTTGGTGCGCTGACGGATGGCTCGGCACGACGGTGTGACGGGCCGCTGCTGGTGGTGCGGTGGCGCGGGGCAGGACTCCGGAAACCGGGGCCGGGGCACGGAGCGACGCTCCGGCAGGTCCGCGGACCGGTGGCCGGCGTGGTGGTGGAGACGGGTTCGGGTGCGGGGACGTCCCGCGGTCGGGCGGTCAGCCGTTCAGCCGTTAGCCATGCAGGCGTTCAGGCGTTCAGGCGTTCAGGCGTTCAGGACGATGACGAGTGCGAGGGCGACGAGGACCGTGCCGGTCGCGACGTTGAGGACGCGTCGGGCGGCGGGGCGCCGGAAGGCGGCCTGGAAGGCGCCCACGGCGAGCGAGACCGCGCAGAACCAGACGAACACCATGAGGACGGTGACAGCGCCCAGCACCGACTTGTCCGCCCAGGTCGAACGGTCCGTCAGGAACTGCGGGAGCAGGGCGACGAGGAACACGATCGACTTCGGGTTGAGGACGTTGGTGATGAGCCCCTGCCGGAACGCGGCCCACCGCACGCCGCCCTCCGCCTGCCCGGCGCCGGCGTCCTGGAGACCGCCGCCGTCGGCCGCCCGGGCCGCGAGCAGGGAACGGACACCGAGGTAGCAGAGGTAGGCCGCACCGGCCAGCGTGATCGCCCGGAAGGCCGTGGGCGAGGCGGCGAGCGCGGCGCCGACGCCCACCACGGCGGCGACGGTGTTGACCGCCATGCCCGCGGCGACGCCCGCCGCCGCCCCCAGGCCCGCGAGCCGCCCCCGCAGTGCCGCGAAGCGGCTGACCAGGGCGAAGTCCGGGCCCGGGGACATGGCACCGAGCAGTGCCACGAGGGCGTAGGACGCCACCACCTCGGTGCCGATCATCATGCGCGGTGCTCCGGGTCCTCGTCGGCGGTGCCCTGCGCGGTGGCCGGCAGCGGGCCCCGGCACGTGGTGAGCAGGAGGTGGGCGAGGGCGGTGCCGGCGGAGCCGAGGCTGCCGGTGTAGCGGGCGATGACCTCGTTCTCCCGGCCGAGCTGGGTGCGCGGTCCGCCGCCGTCGAGACGGATCCGCTGGATGTGGTGGGAGTGCTCACGCCGCTCGGCCACGAGACGGCTGATCTCGGTGTCGATGGTGTCGATGCGGGAGCGGAGGGCGGCGATACCGGCCTGCGCGTCGGTGGTGAGGTCGAGAGGCATGGTGTCTCCGATACGGGTGCGGCAGCAGACGAAGGAGTGGGTGCGGGGCGCGGCCCGGCCGTCCGGCTCAGCCCCGGGCGTGCGGGCCGCGTGCCGGGGGCGGGGCGGGCCGGTCCGGGGCGAGACGGAAGCGCGCGACGAGGAAGGTGACCGCGCACAGCACGGCGACGTACGCGGGGAAGGCCATGTCGGGGGCGTGGTCGCTCGCCCAGAGGCCGACGTAGGGCGCGGTGCCGCCGAAGGCCGCGACGGTCGCCGCGTAGGGCAGACCGATGCCGGTGCCGCGGGCCCCGCGCGGGAACAGCTCCGCCATCACGAGGGCGGCGGTGGCGCCGTAACCGCTGAACAGGAGCAGCCCGGTGATCTCGGCGGTGAGCAGTCCGCCGAAGGAGACTCCGGCGAGGGCGTGGAGCGGGACGCCGGCGACGGCGAACCCGCCGGCGAAGACCATCACCATCCGGCGCGGCCCGATCCGGTCGGCGAGCATGCCGGCGGCCGGCAGCGCCGCCAGCAGGGCCAGTTGGGCGAGCGTGGTGGCGAGCAGCGCGTGGCCGCGGCTGACGCCCGCCTCCGCGGTGGCCCGGGCGGGCAGGCCGACGATCCAGGTGTAGTAGACGACGGTGGCGCCCGCGGTGAGGCCGCACAGCGTGAGGACCGCCCGCGCGTTGCGCCGCAGCGGCGCGAACAGGCCGTCCCGTGCCGCGGCGCGGCGGGCTTCCCCGCCGAGCGTCTCGTCCATCCCGCGCCGCAGCACACCGAGCACCAGGGCGGCGACGCCGCCGACGATGAACGGGATCCGCCAGCCCCAGGACTGCATCGCATCGTGTTCGAGCAGGAGGGCGAGCAGTGCGCCGAGCCCCGAGGCGAGGAGCGTGCCGGCGAGGTTGCCGATGTAGAGGAAGCTGGAGTAGAGGCCCTTGCGCCCGGTGGGGGCGGACTCCACCAGATAGGCTGCGGCAGCCGCGAACTCGCCGCCGGCGGAGAGCCCTTGGACCAACCGGGCCGTCACCAGCAGGACGGGGGCGAGGACACCGACCGTCCCGTAGTCGGGGGTCAGTCCGATGATGAGGCTGCCCGCCGCCATGAGCGCGATCGACACGAGCATGGCCGTGCGCCGGCCGCGCCGGTCACTGATCACCCCCATCACCAGTCCGCCGACCGGCCGGGCCACGAAGCCCACCGCGAACACCGCGAGCGAGGACATCAATGCCGTGCCGACACCCCCCGCGACGAAGAACTTCGTAGCGAAGAACGGCGCCATCAGCGCGTAGACGTTCCAGTCGTACCACTCCAGGGCGTTGCCCACGGTGGCGGCGACGAGGTTGCGCCGGCCGGGGGCGGGAGCGCCCTCGGGGCCGGCGTCCGTCTCGGGGCCGCCGGCCGTATCGCGGGCGGCGTCCGGGGAGCCGGGGGCGGCCGGACCGTCGGCCCGGCCGCGGGGCTCGACGCCCGCCGGGGCACTGGCCTGCCCCGGGCCGTCGCCGGTACCCGCCCCCGCGGATAATCCGGCCTTCACCTGTGCCGCGCGTTCCACCCGTACCCCCCTCAACACGGTGTGCGATGCGTCGGTCACTCTGACATCTGATGAATCAAACCGTCAAGAGATTACTATCCGCTGCATGGATTCGACATGATGGAGCCACGCATGAGTAGCAATGACATCGCAGACGACACGGACCGGCGTATCGCCTCCGCCTTGCAACTGCACGGCCGAGCTCCGTGGGAACAGATCGCCCAGCCCCTCGGCCTGTCCGAACGCACCGTCGCACGTCGCGGCCAGCGGTTGCTGGAAGCCGGCCTGATCCGTGTGGTCGGGCTGCTCGACACGCAGTTGATCGGCCGGCCCGCCCCCGTGCTGCTGCGGCTGCGCACGGAGACCGGTCACGCCCGGAAGGTCGCGGAGAGGTTCTGCGGGCTCCACGAGACCCGGACGGTGATGGCACTGCTGGGCTCCTTCGACCACTTCGTGGAGCTGATCCCCGAGAGCGACGAATCGCTGCGCACCCTGCTGTTCGACGGTCTGCCGCCCCAGGTCCGCAGCTCCTCCTCCCACCCCGTCCTGCGCTTCTACACCGGCAGCCACGAATGGAACGGCGGCGCGCTCACCCCCGCCGAGGAGGCGGCGCTGCGGCAGCCCTCCCGTGCGCCCTTCGGCGCACGGCGCGGAGAGGTGACGCTGCACCCCGACGAACTGCGGATGGCCGCGCTCCTCGCGCAGGACGGCCGGATGTCGACCACCCGGCTGGCGTCCGAACTCGGCGTCAGCCAGGCCACCGCCTCCCGCCGGCTCGCCTCGCTCCTCGAACAGGACGTCATCCGCATACGCGCCGACGTCGCCCCGTCGCTCTTCGGGTGCACCACGGAGGCGCTGCTGTGGCTGAACGTCGGCTACGACCGCCTCGACGCCGTCGGACGCACCCTCGCGGAGCGGCCCGAGGTGATGACCCTCGTCTCGATCACCGGCGACTACCAGGTCTGCGCCCATGTCGCACTCCACGACCCCTACCACCTGCAGGAGTTCCTCACCGGGGTGGTGGGGGCGCTGGACGGCGTCGGCGAGATCGACGTGACCATCCTGCTGCAGGTCTTCAAGCGCGGCGGCTTCGCCGTGCCCTCCGCGGCGGTGGGCCGGGCCGCCGTCGGCGCATGACCGGCCTCCCGCGCGCCGCCGTTCCGCGGACGTGTCCCGTCCGGGCCGGCGGCACGCGCCCCCACCGCGGCGAAGCCGCCGCGCTTGAAGACCTGCAGCAGGATGGTCACGTCGATCTCGCCGACGCCGTCCAGCGCCCCCACCACCCCGGTGAGGAACTCCTGCAGGTGGTAGGGGTCGTGGAGTGCGACATGGGCGCAGACCTGGTAGTCGCCGGTGATCGAGACGAGGGTCATCACCTCGGGCCGCTCCGCGAGGGTGCGTCCGACGGCGT
>NZ_RDBP01000262.1 GCF_008042045.1 Streptomyces sp. T39 | reverse complement strand
GCTCATGGTCCGCGGGTCGATGCCGTTGGCCTTGACCCAGGTGAGGAGCGCGGGGCGGTGCGCGTCGATCTCGGCGGCGGTCAGCCGCAGTTGCACGGTCATCGGTTCCAGCCTCCGGGTTGGTGGCGTGCGGTCTCGGCGGAGTGGCACGGGGCGCAGGTGCCGCGGCCGTGGGCCGGGTCGTTGGGGTCGTGTCCGTTCGCGGTGAGGGTGCGCCGGTCGATGGGGTGGTGGTCGGCGTGGACGGACGGTGCGGCGTGGCAGATGACGCAGACGGGGTCGCGGGCGAGGACGGCGCGGCGGAAGCGCTGTTCGTGCTCGGTGTCGTAGCCGCGCTGGCGTGCGGTGCCGCGCTGCTGCTCGGCGTCCTGCCGGCAGGACGGGCAGCGGCCGGACTGGGTGAGGTTGGGGCAGCCGGGGCGGGAGCAGACGGTGAGTGCTCGGCGTCGGGCCACGCTGGTTCCCCTCTCGGCGCGGGGGCGGGCGGGGGTGCGGCGGGCATGCGAAAAGCCCCACACGGGAGGGTGTAGGGCTTCTGTGTCTGGGCACGCCGAAAGCGCCTCCAGGATGCACGGTGATCGTTCGCGATGCAACTACACGGCGCAGCGCCTCACCGACGGGGGCGGTGAGGGGCCGTGGTCCTCCGTGTGCCGCGCGCAGCCATGAGCGTGGATACGGACGCCTCGGAGGCTACGCGCGGGGTCGGACACCGACGTTCCAGCGGTGGGGGTTGCTGGTGTCCTGGGTGATCGACAACCCCTCTCCGGGGGCGCCCGGGTCGCTGTTGTTGGCGTTGTTGTTGGGCTGACCTGCGACAACAACGCCCTCCAGCGGGGTGCCGGGAGCGGGGGAGGGGAGGGG
>NZ_RDBP01000261.1 GCF_008042045.1 Streptomyces sp. T39 | reverse complement strand
GAGCGGACCGCGCTGGTCGACGGCGAGAGGGCGGTGTCCTATGCCGAACTGAACGCGTCCGCCAACCGGTTGGCCCGTCATCTGCGGTCCCACGGGCTGGGCCGGGGTGATCTGGCGGGTGTGCTGCTGGAGCGCGGCGCCGACTTCGCGACGGCGGTGGTGGCGGTGGTGAAGACCGGCGCGGGATACACCCTGCTCGACCCGGACTTCCCCGACGAGCGGCTGCGCTCGGCCGCCACCGACGCCGGCATCACCCACCTCGTCACCACCACCGGCCTCGCGCAACGCGTCGACGGCCCGTGGACCACGGTCACCGCCACCGCGCCCGCCCTGGCCGCTCTCGCACCGGACGACCTCGGCCTGGAGGTCACGGCGGACGACGTGGCGTGCGTGATGTTCACGTCGGGGTCGACGGGACGGCCGAAGGGGATCCTGTCGTCGCACCGGAATCTGGTGTCGACGGTGAGTGGTCAGTCCTACGGCCGGTTCGGGACGGGTGAGGTGTTCCTGCAGTGCTCGCCGGTGTCCTGGGACGCGTTCAGTCTGGAGTTCTGGGGGGCGCTGCTGCACGGCGGTGTGTCGGTGCTCCAGCCCGGGCAGCGTCCGGAGCCGGCGCTGATCGCGGAGCTGTCGCGGCGGCACGGGGTGACGATGCTCCAGCTGTCGGCGAGCCTGTTCAACTTCCTGGTGGACGAGCATCCCGAGGCGTTCGAGACGGTCACGGTCGCGTTCACCGGTGGCGAGGCCGCGTCCCCCGCTCATGTCCACAAGCTCCAGGGCCTGGTGCCCGGGATCGAGGTGGTCAACGGGTACGGTCCGGCCGAGTCGATGGGCTTCACCACCACCCACGCCATCCCGCGCGGCGACGT
>NZ_RDBP01000260.1 GCF_008042045.1 Streptomyces sp. T39 | reverse complement strand
CGGCGCCACCTTCGCCACCGTGCTCGGCGCGCTGACACTGATGTCGGTCGCGGACGGGGGCCGCCCGCGCCGGACCCTCGTCGTGCTCCAGTGCGCGGCGCTGGCAGGCGTCGCCGCCCAGGCGCTCCCGGGGCTGCCGCTGGCGGCCCGGTTCGGTCTGCTCCTGGTGCTCGGCTTCTTCCAGTCCCTCGGGACGGGGACCCGGATGGGGCTGCTCGCGGAGGTGGTTCCCCGGGCCGGATACGCCCCGGCGCGCTCGCTGATGAACATCACCGCGGGCACGACGGCGACCCACGGCTACCGCGCCCTGCTCCGCAACCGGGAGTTCGCCGGCCTCTACGCCGGGCTCACCCTCTCGGTGGCCGCGAGCACCCTCTCGGGCTTCGCCCTCGGCTCCCTGGTCGGCGAACGGACCGGCTCCCCCTTCCTGACAGCCGTCAGCATGTACGGCGCCACCTTCGCCACCGTGCTCGGCGCGCTGACACTGATGTCGGTCGCGGACGGGGGCCGCCCGCGCCGGACCCTCGTCGTGCTCCAGTGCGCGGCGCTGGCAGGCGTCGCCGCCCAGGCGCTCCCGGGGCTGCCGCTGGCGGCCCGGTTCGGTCTGCTCCTGGTGCTCGGCTTCTTCCAGTCCCTCGGGACGGGGACCCGGATGGGGCTGCTCGCGGAGGTGGTTCCCCGGGCCGGATACGCCCCGGCGCGCTCG
Source organism: Streptomyces sp. T39 (assembly GCF_008042045.1). Classification (GTDB taxonomy): domain Bacteria; phylum Actinomycetota; class Actinomycetes; order Streptomycetales; family Streptomycetaceae; genus Streptomyces. The sequence goes on along the minus strand of NZ_RDBP01000260.1, from coordinate 40 downwards.
CTGATGAACATCACCGCGGGCACGACGACGACGGCGGTCC
>NZ_RDBP01000026.1:13891-26374 GCF_008042045.1 Streptomyces sp. T39 | reverse complement strand
CCCGGGGCACCCGCCGCATCCCGCCCCGAGACCGCCGACCGGGCGGGCGGGGCCTTGTCAGGCGCGCGGTTCGGCGGAGCGCCGGGCGAGGGTGCGCTGGGCCCGCGCCAGCATCCCGTGGGGCGAGAAGGAGCGCAGGGCGGCCCGTGCGGCGTTCGCGCCGGGCGCACCGTGCACGCCGCCGCCCGGATGGGCCGAGGCGGACGCCAGGTAGAGGCCGGGGACGGGGGTCTCCGGACGTCCCGTGCCGGGCAGCGGGCGGAAGAAGAGCTGCTGGTGCAGGGCCGCCGTGCCGCCGTTGATGGCACCGCCGTGGAGGTTGGCGTCCAGCGCCTGGAGCGTGGGCGGGGCGAGCAGCCGCCGGGCCCTGACGAGGCCGCGGAACCCGGGTGCGCAGCGCTCCACCTGGGCCTCGACGCGATCGGCCATGGCCGTCTGCTCGGCCTCGGTCCAGGTGCCGCCGATGCCCGCGGCCCCGGCGTCGCCCCGGACGTCGTGCGGCACATGGGTGTACGCCCAGGCCGACTCCGTACCGGCGGGTGAGCGGGAGGGGTCGGTGGTCGTCATCTGGCCGAGGACGACGAAGGGCCTGTCGGGCACCTGGCCGGACGCCAGCTGCGCGGCGAAGCGGGTGAGTCCGTCGACGCCGTCGGCCAGATGCACCGTCCCGGCGGTCGACGCCTGGGGGGCGCTCCACGGGATCGGGCCGTCGAGCGCCCAGTCGACCTTGAAGGTGGCGAAGTCCCACTGGAAGCGGTCCATCGCGACCAGCAGGCTCGACGGCAGGTGGGCGGGGTCCACGAGCCGGCCGTACAGCGCGGGGGCGGACACGTCCGCCACCACCGCGCGGCCGGCCCGCACCTCCTCGCCCTCGGCGGTCCGCACGGCGACGGCCCGGCCGCCGCGCACCACGACGCCGACGACCTCCTCTCCGCAGCGCACCGCGCCCCCGCGCCGCCGAAGACGCGACACCAGGGCATCGGTCAGGGCGCTCGCGCCGCCCACGGGCACCGGGAAGCCCACCTGCTGGCCGAGCATGGACATCAGCCAGCCGTAGCCGCCGCTGCCGGCGGCCTCCGGGCCGAGGTCGGCGTGCAGGGCGTTGCCCGCGAGCAGCAGCCGGCCGCCCTCTCCGCGGAAGTGCTCCTCACCGAGCCGGCGGACGGGCAGCACCAGGGTCCGTGCCAGGCTCAGCCCGCCGGCGCCCCGCATGCGCGCCGCGAGCCGCACGGCGGCACGCAGGGGCGGGAACGGGGTGAACAGGGCCCGCACGATGTCGTCCCCGAGGCGCTCCCACACCTCGTACAGGCGCTCCCACGCCTCACCGTCCCCCGCGGCGAAGGCCTCCAGCCCCTCGGCGGTGCGTTCCGGTGATCCGTCCAGCACGGCACAGCGCCCGTCGGGCAGGTGGTGCGCGAGCACCCGCGGGGCGCGCGCCCACCGCAGCCCCTCGCGGCCGAGTTCGAGCCCGGCCAGCACCGGGGAGGCGGCCGCCAGCGGGTAGAAGGCGCTGAACATGTCGTGGACGAAGCCCGGCAGCACACCGCTGTCGCTGCGCACCGCCCCGCCGGGGCGGTCCTGGGCCTCCAGTACCTCGACGCTCCAGCCCCGGTCGGCGAGGAGATTCGCGGCGACGAGCCCGTTGGGGCCGGCGCCGATCACGACCGCGTCGGGCATCAGTGCCGCTCCGGGACGGTGGAGGACTCGACCGTCTCCGCGAACCGCCGCAGCAGCGCGCGGTGCCGCAGTTGCTGCACGGCGTCGAAGGCGGCGTTGTGCAGGGCCCCGCCCGGCCCTCGCAGCGGGTGCTCGTCGAAGAGCACCAGGGTGTCGTCGCCCCAGGGCCGCAGTTCGAAGGCGATGCGGGCGGTGCCCAGCGGGCCGCTGTAGGCCTCGAGTTCCAGCCGGTGGGGCGGTTCGCTGACGCGGACGACCGTCCGGCCGTCCGCCTCCCACGGCCCGATCCGGACGGTGTAGGCGAGGCGGGCCCCCTCGGCGGGCCAGTCGCCGTCCTGCTCCGCCGACCGGGTGGTCCCCACCACCCACTCGCCGAAGCGGTCGCCGTCGGAGAGGACGTCCCACACCTGCCGGGGGGTGCGGTGGACGAGTCGGTGTCGCAGTGCCATGAGCCCTCCTGGAGTGGGCCGGACGGGTGCGCTGCCGGACCCGTTCAGGGTAGACCGGTGGGCCTGCCGCGTCCTGGCGGGCGCCGCCCGGTGCGGGTGCTCCCGCGGCCGCGGTCCGTCAGCCCTCGACGCCGGTGGGGACGCCGGTGGAGGGGTGCGCGGAACCGACCGGTCCGGGTTCGGGTGGGGGCAGCCGCCGCGCCGCCCGGCCGTCCGCCGGACGTGCGTGGCGTGCCCGAGGCGTAGGCCGTCCGGGGTCCGGACGGTGTGCATCGGGCCCTGCCGGGTACTCAGGACCCGGCTGCCGCGGCGGCCTCCCGGACGGACACCGGCCGTCCCCGTCGCGGGGGGCCGGGAGCCTCCCCCACGGGCGCGCCGCACGGACGAGCCGCACACACGAACAGGACCGGCGGTCGACCCACCGGTCCCCGGGCTGAGGGGCATCCGATGGACGACGACGCGATCGCGCACCGGCGGGTGGCGGTGGTCACCGGGGCCGCCCGGGGCATCGGGGCGGCTCTGTCGCGGGAGCTGGCGGCGCAGGGACTGCGCGTCGCGCTGCTGGGCCGGGAGGTCGAATCGCTCCGGGCCGTCGCCACCGGGCTGCCCTGGGACGCCCGGTGCTTCGCGGTGGACGTCACGGACCGGGTGGCCATGGAGGCTGCCGCCGCCCGGGTGGCGGAGGAGATGGGCCCGGCGTCGGTGGTGGTGGCGAACGCCGGCATCGCCGCGACGGGGCCGTTCGCCGGCGGCGACCCCGAGCTGTGGGAACGCGTCGTGGACGTCAACCTCTTCGGCAGTGCCACCACCGCGCGTGTCTTCCTCCCCCAGCTCGCCCGGACGCGCGGGTATTTCCTGCAGATCGCGAGCACCGCGGCCTTCGGCGCCGCGCCCATGATGAGCGCCTACTGCGCCTCGAAGGCGGGGGTGGAGTCCTTCGCGCAGGCGCTGCGCGCGGAGGTGGCCTCGCAGGGGATCGATGTCGGGATCGCGTATCTGCACTGGACGAGGACCGAGATGACCCGCGACATCGACGAGCACCCGGTGCTGGAGGCGCTGCGCTCGTCCCAGCCGCGCTTCGCCGCGCGGGTGCACTCGCCGGAGGAGGTGGCACGCCTGCTGCGGCGGGGTGTCGCGCGGCGTGCGACGAGTGTCCACTGCCCGCCGTGGCTGCGGCTCGTCCAGCCGTTGCGTCCGCTGTTCCCGCCGCTGGTGGCCCGGGTGGCACGCAGGCATCTGAAGCGTCTGGACACCGGCGAACTCGCCCGGGCATCGGGCGTCCTGGGCGCCGGCGGGGAGGCGGACTGGGAGGCCCGCCGCCCGTAGCGGCGGTCGGGTGCGCCGAAGGCCGCGTCCCCCGGGTGGGGGCACTCGCGGGGCGCCGTCGCCGTACCGGGTGTGGACTCGCCGGGTGGGGGTACGCGGGCCCGGAAGTCCGGCCGGACGGGCGGCGGCCGTACGGTCGCCGTGCAGGAACGTCCGGGCCGGCGGGATCGGGCCCCGTCCGCCCATCCGGCCCACGACCCGTTCGGAGAGACGCAGATGACAGCGAGCACCCCCTGCATCACGGCCCCCGGGGTCCGGCGACGCGGCCGGGCGTGGGTGATCACCCTCGGGGACGCACCGCGCGGCCGGGACCTCGACCGGGTGGTCCGCACGGTCGACGACCTCGCGTCCGCGAAGGACGCGGCCCTGGTCGTCGACGCCGGTGCCGTGACGTCGGCCGACGACTCGCTGGTGGAGTGGCTCACCGCCGTCGGCAGGCGCCTGCCCCTGTGCGTCGCCGCACCGTCCCCCACCGTGCGGACGCTGCTGCACCGCTCCGGCGCGGGCCGGGCCGTGCCGTCGGCCTCGTGCATGGGCGAGGCGCTGGACACCGTCGGCATCTGAGCGTCTCCCGCCGCTCGCAGGCACCCGTACAGGAGGTGAAGCGGGATGCAGACCTTTCTGCCGTACCCGGACTTCCGGGAGTCGGCGGCCGCCCTGGACGCCAGGAGGCTGGGCAAGCAGCGGGTGGAGGCGCTCCAGGTGCTGCGCGGCCTCACCGTGCCCGGGTACGGCTGGCGGCGGCATCCCGCCGTGCGGATGTGGGCCGGTTACGAGGAGGCGCTCGTCCGCTACGGGCTCGACGTGTGCGAGGTGTGGACGGACGCCGGGCGCGCCGACAGCTGCGCGCTGACCCTCGTGCACGACTACAGGGCCTGGGCGCCCGAGGCGCTGTCCACGGCCCGCAGCCAGGACCGTCTCGCGGAGGCGGGGGATCTGCCGCCCTGGCTCGGCTCGGCGGACTTCCACCGCAGCCATCGGTCGGCGCTGGTCCGCAAGGATCCCGCGCACTACCGCGACCGCTTCCCCGACGTCCCGGACGACCTGCCGTACGTGTGGCCGGCGTCCGACCGGTCCCCCGAGCCCCCACCCGGGCAGGGCTGAAGGCGGGCCGCCGCCGGGAGCTCGCGGCGGTTGCGGCAGCCGGGTGGGCAGGGCCGTCACCCCGTGCTTCGGTCCGGGCCGCTTCGACGGGGTGCCGGACGCGCCCGGCGCGCCGGTCCCGCGGGGCGGCGGGAGTGTTTGCACCCGGCACCGCTGCCCGGCGGGGACATCACCGTCACTCCGCCGGCGGCCCTCGTCACGGAGCTGTCGGGCGCGCTGCACACCGTCCCCGACCAGGACCTGCGCATTCCGCTGTCCCGCGCGCCCGCGCCCGCGCAGTGGTGTCCGGGGGCGGCCGGCACGACCCTGGACGGAGAACGGACCGGAAAGGGAACGACATGTCGAAGAAGAGCAGGCTCGGCAAGGGCGACAAGGTGTCGTGGCGCAGTCACGGCAAGGAGGTGACCGGCAAGGTCACCGGCAGGCACACGGACCGCACCGAGGCGGCGGGCCGGACGGTGGACGCCTCGCCCGAGGAGCCGCAGTACGAGGTGGAGAGCGACACGTCCGGCCGCAACGCCGTGCACAAGCGGGACGCCCTGCGGAAGAAGGGCGGCGGATCCTGATGCCGGAGGACCGGGAGGAGACCTACCGCGCGTTCCGGGACAGCGTCAACATGACGGCGTCCGAACTCACCGAGTGGCTCGGCACGGACGAGTCCGGGGCCGTGGGGCAGAAGGACGGCGGGGAGAGCGTCGGCCACGCGTCGGGACGCCGCATCGTCGATCTGCTGAACACGAAGAAGTCGGATCTGAGCGATGCCGACATCGCGCACATGCGGAAGGTGAACGGGTACGTCCACCGTCACCTCGCACAGCGGCCCGACGGGGACGTCACGGACACCAAGTGGCGCCACTCGCTGATGAACTGGGGGCACGACCCCGTCAAGTGACCGCCCGGGCGCCCGGACCGCCGTACTCGGCGGCTGCGTCCGGGCGGCACCGGACCGCCTCAGGAGGTCGCCCGCCGCCCGGGCGGGGTGAACGTGTACAGGTCGAGGATGTCCGGCAGCGGCGCGACGCCGGGCCCACCGGCGCGGACCCAGGCGACGACGTCCTCGGTCGCCGGCACGTCGTTGACCAGTCCCAGCCACACCGGCCGCCCGCCGGCGGCCCTGCCGGCGGCGGAGGGCCGCACGACGACGACGTTGGCCTGGTCGCACACGTCGAGGCAGTCCGAGACGCTCACCGGCGCCGCGCGGCGCAGGCGTGCGGTCTGGGCGTCGTGGTCGACACCGGTCACCTTGGGGCTGCCGCAACAGCAGTCGCGGCAGACGACGATGCGGCACGGCACCGGGCCGGCGGCCGTGCTGCCGGTCGTCGCTCCGGTCGTCGTTCCGGTCGGTGGGGTGGCGGGCATGGCGCACCGTCCCTCTCTCCGGGGAGATCCGCCCCGGGGGTTCGTCGAGGAGGCGACCGCGTGAGTCTCCTGGCTCTCGGGTCTGTGCCGCTCCCGGCCTTCCCACCCGCACGCGGGCAGTGGCTCGTCGGGACCGGCTCGCCGATCACAGTGGCGGGACCGCGCCGGATTCACACCGGCTTCCTCGTCCGCCGTCGCCTTGTCGCCGGGCATCCTCTCATCCGGGACCGGACCGTCGCACGGCGGGCGGCGACGGCGGCCGCGTCGGACATCCGGTGACCGCCGGTCCCGAACGCGAGCCCGCCTGCGCGGTGTCGGTGTCCCCGGCGGCATCGGGCGCCGGGCACGCACGGCCGGTGACCGGCTCCCGGCCGGCAGGGCCGGGCACGGCGGCGCCGTGTCCGCGACCCGGCGGCATCGGGCCGGGACGCAGGAGGTGTTGGCGTGTCGGCCGCGGCGGTCCGCGCGGGGGTGCCTCAATGGAGGCGCACCGCACCATCCCGCCGGGCGCCGGACCGGTGCACCGCGCCCACCCGGCGGATCCGCTCACCTGAGGAGTGCAGTCCCCATGCAGATCACCCTCGACGGGAGGACCGCCCTGGTCACCGGGTCGACCCAGGGAATCGGCGCGGCGATCGCCGCCGGTCTGGCGGCGGCAGGCGCGCGTGTCGCGGTCAACGGACGCGACCCCGGCCGGACCGGGGAGGCCGTGGAGCGGCTGCGTGCACGGGTGCCCGACGGCGACTTCGTCGCGGCGCCCGGCGATCTCGCCGGGGAACAGGGGGCGGCCGACGTACTGGGCCGGCTCCCCGTGGTCGATGTGCTCGTCAACAACCTCGGGATCTTCGGTTCGCACCCCGCGCTGGAGATCGACGACGACGCGTGGCGGCGCTACTTCGAGGTGAACGTCCTGTCGGCGGTCCGGCTGATCCGCTCCTGCCTGCCGGGAATGACGGAGCGGGGCTGGGGCCGGGTGCTGAACATCGCCAGCGACTCGGCGGTGGTGACCCCGGCCGAGATGATCCACTACGGTACGACCAAGACCGCTCTGCTGGCCGTCACCCGCGGCTTCGCCAAGGAGGCGGCGGGCACGGGCGTGACGGTCAACTCCGTGATCGCGGGACCCACTCACACCGGAGGGGTGGAGGACTTCGTCCACGGGCTCGTCGGCACGGATCTGCCCTGGGACGAGGCGCAGCGGGTCTTCATGCGGGAGCACCGGCCGCAGTCGCTGATCCAGCGGCTGATCGAACCCGAGGAGATCGCGCACATGGTCGTCTACCTCAGCTCCTCGTTCGCCTCGGCGACCACGGGGGGTGCGCTGCGGGTCGACGGGGGCTACGTCGACTCGATCCTCCCCTAGCGGCCGCGCCCGCCGGGAACGGTCCCCCGGCGGAACCCTCACCTCGTCCACCGGGATGAGCGGGAGGCGTTTCTCCCCGGGGAGCCCGGGCAGGCGAGTCGGTGAGCAAGGATGCAGCGACGAAAGGACCGACATGAGCGCCGGAGAGAAGGCCAAGGCCAAGACCGAGCAGGTTGTCGGGAAGGCCGTGCGGAAGGCGGCCCACGCGATGGGCAACGAGACGACCGCTGCGAAGGGCGCGGCCCTGGAGACCCGGGGCAAGGCCCGTGCGGCCAAGGAGAAGCCCAAGGGCGGCTTCGGACACTGACCGCGGCCGCGCACCGCGGCACGACGGGGCCCGGCAACCGCGAGGCGGTTGCCGGGCCCCGTCGTGCGGTCACCGGGTGCTCCGGCTCCGCCGGACCGCCCGCAGCGCGCCGACGGCGGGGGCGGGGGCGGGGGCGAACCCCGGAAGCCCTCCCTGCCGGGGGCGGTGCCGCCGCGACCGGGGTCACCGGCCGGTCCGGTCCCGCCCACGGACGCCGTGGGGGGTGACCGCCGGCGGCGGCGGTCACCCCGGGGCCCTCAGTCTCCCGTGGTGCCGGAGCGCCGGTCGTGGCGGGCGCGGGCGAGGCCGTGGGCGGCGGTCAGCAGTTCAGCGGTCGCCGCGCGGGTGCGCGGGCCCGGGTTCACGACCGCCAGCCAGCCGGCGGAGCCGTAGACGGGGTGGGCGGTCACGGTGTCGCCGGCCGCGGGGTCGGTGCCTTCGGGAGCCGGCTCGCGGGGCGCGTGACCGGTCCACCGGGTGAACGCCTCCTCGCCGGCGGCGATGTTCACCCGGTAGGTGTCCGGGCGGTCGAGGCGCGACGTCTCGTCGCCGGGGAGGTCCTTGGTGGTGATCGTCGCGAACGGCTGGGCCGTCGCCGGGACGACACCGTCCGGTGCGTAGTAGAAGAACGTGTCCCCCCAGCTGATGTCCGGCGAGCCGTCGCCGGGGGCCGGGCGGAGGGTCAGCACGCTGTCCATGCCGCCCACGAAGGTGATGATCTCGTCCTGGGTCATGGGCTCCAGCGTTCCATTCAGGTGCTTGTGGAGACTTGGTGGCATCAGGGAGCCGGGATCGAAGGGGCTGGGGGATGACAGGTCTCCAATCGGTGCGTCTGCGCACCGTCGACGTCGCGCGTCGTGCCGGGTACTCCGTGCAGCAGGTGCGCAACCTGGAACGGGACGGTGTGCTCCCGCCGGCGGCGCGCACGCCCTCGGGCCATCGGCTGTACGGGGAGCGGCACGTGCAATCCGCGCTGGCCTACCGGGCGTTCGCCGCGGGCGCCGGTCCGGTCGAGGCGAAGCGGATCGTGCGGGCCGCGCACCGATTCCCCGCGTCACCGGAGGTGTTCGCGCTCCTCGACGCGGCGCACGCCCGGCTCGACGCGGAGCGCACGGACCTGCGCCGTGCGCGGGAGGCGGCCGGGGCGATCTCCGGCGAGCGGATCGAGGGCGTGCGCGCCTCGGACGCGATGAGCGTCTCCGAGCTCGCCGGGGCGCTCGGTGTGCGGCCGTCGACGCTGCGGCACTGGGACGCCGAGGGCCTCGCCGTCCCGGACCGGGACCCCCTGCGGGGCACGCGGCGGTACTCGCCGGCCCAGGTGCGGGACGCGCGCGTCGTCCACCAGCTGCGCAGGGCGGGTTACCGCATCGGGGCGCTGCGGGCCCTCATGCCGGAGCTGCGGCACGGCCGCCGGTGGGAGGACGTGGCGTCCGCCCTGGACGCCCGCGAGGCCGCTGTCGTCGCCCGGTCCCGGGGCCTGCTCGACGGTGCTGCCGCGCTCGCCGCCCTGCTCCCGAGGGACGGAAAGCCCGCAACATTCTCATGAATCATTGCGATTCCAGCGCGCAAATTCTCGACAGATCCCTTGTGGACTGCTCGCTCAGGGCCCTACTGTCCCCACGCCGCCCCGTGCCGCACGCACCCGGCGCGCACCCCTGCCGGCCGACGGAAGTGAGCCCCGGATGTACTCGAACCGTGCCCGCCGTGGCACACGGAGCGGCCGGCGAGCCGCCCTGGTGACCACCGTCCTCGCCCTGTTCCTGAGCGCGACGCCCGCGGCGGGAGCGGAGGGCCGGCCGGCCGCACCCGCCACGCGCCCGGACACTCCCGTGGTGACCCGGGCCGCCGTCGACCCCTCGCTCGTCGCGGGGCGCGGCGCCACCGTGGCCTTCGACGAGCAGGAGGCGGAGAACGCCGGCGGCAACGGCACGGTCATCGGCCCCGACCGGACGCCCTACACCCTCGCCTCCGAGGCGTCGGGGCGCTCCGCCGTGCGCCTGGCACCCGGCCGGTACGTGGAATTCGTGCTGCCCCGGGACGCCAACGCCATCACCGTCCGCTACAGCATCCCCGACGCCCCCGAGGGCGGCGGCATCACCGCTCCGCTCGACGTCACCGTCGACGGACGGCACCGCAGGACCATGACGCTGACCTCGCAGTACTCCTGGCTCTACAACCAGTACCCGTTCACCGACGACCCCCGGGCCGGCCTGCTCCACCCCGACTGGTGGATCACGGAGTGCTCCTGCGTCCCCGCGGCCACCACACCGGCGCCGGAGATCGCCAAGCCCTTCCGGCCCACCCACTTCTACGACGAGCAGCGGCTGCACCTCGGCCGCACGTACCGGGCCGGGGACCGCGTCCGGCTGACGGTGCCCGCCGGCAGCCCCGCCGCCTGGACCGTCGTCGACCTGCTCGACAGCGAACTGGTCGCCAGGCCGCACGTGGAGCGCGGTGGCGTGGACGTCCGGATGCTCGGCGCCGACCCCACCGGCCGGCGCGACGCCGCCCCCGCCATCGAGCGGGCCGTCGCCCTCGCACGCCGGCTCGACCGGCCCGTCTACCTGCCGCCCGGCACCTTCCGCGTCGACCGCCACATCGTCGTGGACGACGTCACCGTCGTGGGCGCAGGCAACTGGCACACCGTCCTCAAGGGCCGCGCCACGGCCCTCGGCGCACCCGCCCCGGACGGCTCCCGGACGACAGGGGTCGGGCTGTACGGGAAGAGCGCGGCGGAGGGCGGCAGCCGCGGCGTCCACCTCTCGGGCTTCGCGATCGAGGGCGATGTGCGGGAGCGGGTCGACACCGACCAGGTGAACGCGATCGGCGGGGCCATGAGCGACTCCACGATCGACGGCCTGTACCTGCACCACACCAAGGTGGGCCTGTGGTTCGACGGCCCGATGTCGAACGTGAGGGTCACGAACAACATCGTGGCCGACCAGATCGCCGACGCGCTCAACTTCCACACGGGCGTGACCGACTCGCTCGTGCACAACAACTTCGTCCGCAACACCGGGGACGACGGTCTCGCCATGTGGTCGGACACGACGGCCGATGCGCGCAACACCTTCTCCCGCAACACCGTCCAGTCGCCCACCCTGGCCAACGGCATCGCCCTCTACGGCGGCGCCGACAACACCGTCAGCGGGAATCTCGTGGCCGACCCGGTCCGCGAGGGCAGCGCGCTGCACGCCGGTTCCCGCTTCGGTGCCGAGCCCTTCACCGGCACCCTCCGCTTCACCGGCAACACCACGGTCCGCGCCGGAACCCTCGACCTCAACTGGAGGATCGGACTCGGGGCGATCTGGTTCTACGCACTCGACCGGAGCATCGACGCCGACATCCGGGTGACCGGCGACCACTACCTCGACAGCACCCACAACGCGATCATGCTGGTGAGCGAGTACGGGGTGAAGGACCGGTACGGCATCCCCGCCGTCCACTTCCGGGACATCCGCGTGGACGGCACCGGCAACTCCGTCGTCAGCGCCCGCACACAGGGGTCGGCCACCTTCGAGAACGTGGACGCCCGCAACGTCGGCGCCGTCGGCGTCAACAACTGCGGTGCGTTCAACTTCCCCGCGACGGGATCGGAGTTCACCCTCACCGACCGGGGCGGCAACGACGGCGGCTGGCTCACCGACCGGCTGCTGCCCAACACCATCACCTGCGACGACCGGCSGCCGGTCGTCGTGCCACCGCCGCCTTCCGAGTGGTGAGGGCCCGCCGCCCGCGCCCCCGCCGCCGCGGCTGACCGCCGTCCCTCGCCCGGCCCGCTCGCCGTATCCTCGCCCAGGACACGGCGAGCGGAGGACGGTGCACGTGACAGGCAGCGGACCGGAGGCGGCCCCGGCGCCGGGCGGGGGCGGGCGCACTCCGCTGAGCGCGCAGGCGCGCGAGGCGGTGCGGCAGCGGATCGTGGACCGCCGGTACCCGATGGGCTCCCGCCTGGTGGAGCGGGAGATCGCCGAGGAACTGAGCATGTCCCGCGTCCCGGTCCGGGAGGCGCTCCGGGCCCTGGTGGCGGAGGGCCTGCTGGAGCTGCTGCCGCACAGCGGGGTGCGGGTGCGGCGCCTGGAGCGCGCCGACGTGCGCCACCTGTACGAGGTGTGGGAACCCCTCGCGGTGCAGGCGTCGCGCCTGGCCGCGCGGCGGGTCGCGCGGGCGGAGGGCGAACCGGAGGGTCTCGCGGCCCTGGCCGCCCTGCTGGAACGGGCCGAACAGGCGGCCGCGGCGGACGAGGACGAGCGCGAGGTGGCGGCGCACACCGCGTTCCACGAGCAGATCGTGTCCCTGGGCGGCAATCCGCTCCTCGCCCGGACCATGGAGCAGCTGAGCTGGCAGCTCCAGCTGCTCTTCGGCCTGCACGAGGAGCCGGACCACATGCGGTCGCAGCACGCGGAGATGTTCCGGCACATCGCGGCGGGCGACGAGGAGTCGGCGGCGGCCAGCACCCTGCTCCATGTCCGCGACAGCAGGACGGTCGCGCTGCGCTCCCTCTTCGGATAGCCACCTTTCACACGGCCTCCACTTTTGTATACCGAATGCTCGAAGGACGGACGAACGATCACCGCACAGCCCCTGGATCACCGTGCATGAGCCTGCTCGATCTTGTCGGCTTCCAGCCGTTGGTATACAAACGAGGGGCGGCCCTCCGGGCCGCCCGCCATGCCACCGCTGCCGAGGAGCCCCCGTGTGCGTCGAGCCGCGGGAGGCCGTCGGGGATCCGCACCCGGGAGCGGGGGCCGGCGGCCCGGACGACACCGCGGCGCACGACGACGACCGCGTCCTGCGTGACCTCGCCGGTCGCCGGGTCGAGCAGGGTGCCGCCCTCCACGACCAGGTCGCCCTCGACGGCCGGGGCGCTCTCGTCCGCCCCGTCCGCCCTGCGGCGC
>NZ_RDBP01000026.1:0-13791 GCF_008042045.1 Streptomyces sp. T39 | reverse complement strand
AAACCATCCCTTCTTCTCCCTGTGAGGCATCGTGCGCTGTGTCATCGCCCGTTTTCCCTTCGATTTCACCAAGAGCGGCGTCATGGAATCCATGAAGGGCGTCAAGGCCGAGGAGATCACCGGCGCGTCCGTGGTCATCGGGCGCCGCGCCTATCCCGCCAAGCAGGTCGGCCAGGTTCTCACCCGTCAGGACCGCCGCGACTTCAGCGCCGACGAGGTCCTGCGTGCCATGACCAAGCTCGGCTTCACCTGTCGCAGCCAGCCCCGGACCGCCGCGCCCGCCCGCGGGCTCGACCCCGTCCAGCGCGCCTGCGCGCTGCTCGGCACGGCGGCGCCTGTCTGGCCGTGACCCGGACGGGTCCACACCGCGCGGGTCACCCGATCGGGGTCGAGGCGCGAGGTCCGCACGACGGCGAACGGCTGCAGAGGTCCGCGCACCGCACAGCCTGCACTCCGCACGGCCGCGCGGCGGCGCGCCCCCGCATGTCGGGGACCGCGGCCCTGCGCCGCACGCGGGGTTCCTCGTCGGCTCCGCTCGACACAGTGGTCCCACCGGCGTGATCCGGTGGGGCGTTGTGTTCGGCGCAGGGCGGTGCGACGGGACGCATGCCCAGGGGGTGCGGCTGGAGCCGTACCCGCCACATGCCGGGCGGCGCGGCGGTCGCCGGTGCGATCGCCGGCGGGCGCCGAGGCAACCATCGCCACCTCCCTGGTGGACTCCCGTCGTGTGCACACCAGATGTCGGTCACGGCGACCGCCGAGTTCCCGGGCGGCATGGTGGCGTGCGTCACACCAGGGTGTCCGAGGCGCCGTGGACGGCGTCGAACAGCCCACCTCGGGCCCCGGACCTCGGACGGAGACCGGCTGCCGACGGCGGCGCACCGCGATACGACCCTGCGTCCGTCGGTGCGTCCCGCACCGTTGTCAGGGGCGTCCGCCGGCGCGTACATGGCTGCTTTTCATCGCCCGCGCACGGTCGTCGACGCCATCCGGCACGCGGCTGCGCGCCTACGGCCGGCGCCGAGGACGACCGGAGGGACCGTGCGGAGAGGCACCGGTCCCGGCCGCCGGGCTCCTGCGACGGCATCGCTCCCGCCGAACGGGTCGCGACGATCTCCGCACCACCGCAGGAGGCGCCGGTCCCTGCCCAGCTCCCGGGCCTGCCCAACGCGGGTGCTCCGGATGCCCGGCCCCGTGCCGCCGGAACCGCGCGGACCGGCGCGGCGCCGGCGCGCTCCCCGTCGGCGAGTCTCCTGCGGGACGCACGGGACCGGCGCCGGCGGGGACGAGTTCCGATCCGGCGCATGGCGCATAGGAGCCGCTCCTCGCGCCGTGCCGCCACGCGAGGGGGACCCCTCAGCGTCAGGCCGGGTCCCCGGGCCGTTGGCCGACGCGACTCCTCCTGTGCCGGTAAAGGGCGACGCGCACGCATAAAGCGGACTGACACACCGTCACCGGCGCCGCGGTCCGATGCATGCGCTCACGCGGTGTCACCAATCACAACGAGACAATCTGCGGAGCGCTCTGTCGCGACACGAACAGGCCACCTACGCTGATCGGCGCAGTCGGTTCGCACCGTCGGCCAGACGGTGCGTCGCAAGAGGGAACCCGGTGTGAATCCGGGACTGTCCCGCAGCGGTGAGTGGGATCGAAAGCCGTCATCAGCACTGGGGGGTCGTGCGGGACCCCGGGAAGCGACGGCCGGTAGGCGCCTGCACCGGGCCATGTGCCCGGCCGGCACGCCCACGAGTCCGAAGACCTGCCACTGCGCGCGTGCCACCGGCATGCGCTCTTCACAGCGGCCTCGTGGGTTGGGTCGGCGGTGCGCTGGAACCGTGCGCTCACGCGTGCGCTCTCGCCGCCCCCGTACCCCCGGGTCCGGCCGACGAGAGAGGAAACGGCGTGACCACCGCACACCTCGACGACCGGCCCGTGCCGGCCCGCACGGTACACCGCACCCCATGCTGACGCCCGATGCCGCCGCGGTGGGCCGCGGCTTCGCCGGCGTCTGCCACGGCACGCTCGGCGAGCTCTACCAGGGGCCGCTGCGCGCCGGGCCCGACCCGGACATCGCCCTGGTCTCCTTCCCCGTCGACCGGCACTCCTGGGTCTACTTCACCCCGGGCGACGAACCCCAGCCCGTCTCCGGGCCCGAACCCGGCACCGCGTCCGGGCCCGAACCCGGCACCGCGTCCGGGCCGCTGGGCGAGAAGACGCAGCGGGCCGTGCGGCTGTTCCTGGACCGCCACGGGCGCACACTGCCACCCGGGCGCTTCAGCGCCCACAGCGATCTCACCGTCGGGGTGGGAATGGCCAGTTCGACCGCCGACATCGTGGCGGCGCTGCGATGCCTGTTCCGGGTGTTCTCCCTGCCCGAGGACCCGGACACGACGAGGGACGTGCTCGCCGCGATCGAACGCGCGGACAGCGTCTTCCTCGAGGAGTTCGCCCTCCATCTGAGCGCACGCCACCGGGTGGTGCGCCGGCTGGGCACCGGAGTCGTCTTCCACACCGCCTTCGTGACGGAGCCGGGAACCGTCGACACCTCGGCCACCACACCGGTGCTGCTGCGGCACTACCGGCGCCGCGGCGACGAGTACGAGCGCTGTCTGACGGACCTGCTCAAGGGGTTCTCCGCCAAGGACGCGCCCGCCGTCGCCCGTGCCGCCACCACCAGCGCCGTGCTGTCCCAGGAAGCCCTGCCCAAACAGACCTTCGGCGCGGTCCTCGCGCACCGCGACGAGTTCGGTGCGGACGGCGTCTTCGTCGCGCACACCGGCTCCCTCGTCGGCTACCTCTTCGCCCACCGGCCCGCTCCCTCGCTCAAAGGGGAACTCTCCGCCTTCTTCCGCTCCCTCGGACACCAGTGCACCTTCGCCCAAGGAGGCTTCGCGTGATCCACCCGCACGTCGCAGACGCCGTCAAGCGTCCCGACCTCGTCCGGCTGACGGACTCCGTGGTGCTGCTCCGGTTCGAGTCCATGAAGATCTACTCGGCGCTCGCCGCCGTCCGGCACCTCCTGGAACGGGGCACCATCTCCCCGGGACAGACACTCGTCGACAGTTCGAGCGGCATCTACGCCTACGCCCTGGCCCTCGCCTGCCACCGGTACGGCATGCACTGCCACGTCGTGGCGTCCACGACCGTGGACGCCAGCACCCTGGCCCAGCTGGAGATCCTGGGCGCCACGGTCGAGCAGGTGCAGCCCTCGAAGAACCTCAAGCTGGACCAGGAGTTGCGCGTGCGGCGGGTGCGGGCCTTCCTGGCCCGGCGTACGGACGCCCACTGGATGCGCCAGTACCACGACGACGTGCACTACCTCGGCTACCGGGAGGTGGCCGACCAGGTGACCGCCGCCCTGCCGGACCGACCCCTGGCGGTCGTCGGGGGCGTCGGCTCGGGGGCGTCGACCGGTGGGCTCGTGGAGCACCTGCGACGGCGCGACCCGTCCGTGCGCCTGGTGGGCGTGCAGCCCTTCGGCAGCGTCACCTTCGGAAGCCAGGACCACGATGATCCGGAGGCGATCATCGCCGGCATCGGCTCGTCGATCGTCTTCGACAACGTGCGCCACCACCTGTACGACGCCCTGCACTGGATGGACTTCACCCACGCCATGGCGGGCACGGTGGCGCTCCTGCGCGACCACGCGGTCTTCGCCGGGCTCTCCACCGGCGCCGCCTACCTCGCCGCCGTCCACGAGTCCCGGCGCCTGCCCGACCGGCTGCACCTGGTCATCGGTGCCGACACCGGGCACCGCTACGTCGAACGCGTGCACCGGCGTCACGGCGAAGCCCTCGATCCGGCGGGGCTCAAACCCGTCGAGGTCGGCTCTCCCGACGAGATGTCCATGCCCTGGTCGACCATGGCGTGGAACCGGACCCCCTGCCCCGCACACTGGAAGGAATCGGCAGCGTGACCCTGGTCTGCCTGGAATCGCTCTCCTTCGGCC
Organism: Streptomyces sp. T39; assembly: GCF_008042045.1. Lineage (GTDB taxonomy): Bacteria > Actinomycetota > Actinomycetes > Streptomycetales > Streptomycetaceae > Streptomyces. The sequence goes on along the minus strand of NZ_RDBP01000026.1, from coordinate 9,842 downwards.
TGGGCCATCTGGTCCGCGCCGCCGACGCCCTCGGCGAGCGGCTGCGTCTGCTGACACGCGACCCGTCGTACTACCGCTACGAACTGGACCGGCTGCCCGCGGACGCGCTCGAGGTGACGGAGGTGGACACCTTCGACACCGAGGCGGTGGCGGCGCTGCTCGCGGCCACACCGGACCTGCGGGGACTGATCGGCTCCACGGACACCTGGATGCTGGTCGGCGCCGACCTGACGGCCCGCTTCGGCCTCCCCGGGCTCGATCCCGCCGTGCTGCGCCTGACCCGGGACAAGGCCGCCGTCCGCGACCTGCTGCACGCCGCGGGACTCACCCGGTCCCGGGCGGTCCGGGCGCCGGACACGGCGGCGGCCGAGTTCGCGGCCCTGGTCGCCAAGGAGACCGGCTTTCCCGCCGTGGTCAAGGACACCGCCGGCACGGGCAGCCAGAACGTGTGGCTCGTCCGTGACGAGACGGCTCTGGACGCCGCCCTGCGGGAGGCCGCCGGACGGCAGCTCAAGGGCGGCCTGTTCGCCGAGCCGTACCTCCCCGGGCCCGTCTACAGCGCCGAGACCCTGACCTGGGCCGGCTCCACCCGGCTGCTCGGCGTCTCCAGCCGGCTGATGTCCCCCGAGCCCCGCTTCCGCGAGGAGATCACCGCCTTTCCCGTCGCCTTCCCCGAGCGCGTCGTAGCGGAACTGGAGCGCTGGCTCGACGGCGTCCTCGCGGCCGTGGGATACACCGACCGGTTCGCCCACGTGGAGTTCGCCCTCACCGCGGACGGCCCCGAGGTGATCGAGATCAACCCGCGCATCGGCGGCGCCCTGGTCGGCGAAGGGATGTGCCGGGCGCTGGGCTACAACGTCTACGAGGCGATGGCGGAGACGGCGCTCGGCCGCCGGCCGCGGCTGATGGACGCCGACCTGCCCGGCGGACCGGCGGTGGCCTTCGTGCTGGGCTACCCGGCACGGCCCGGTGTGTTCACCGGCGTCGAGGGCCTCGAACGGCTGGCGGACCTGCCGGGGGCGCCCGCCTGGTACCCCGTCAAGCAGGTCGGCGACCGCATCGACCACCTGGACGACAGCCGCGGGTACGCCGGCATCGTCTACGCCGAGGCCGAGACCGCCGAACTGGCCACCCATCGCGCCGTCGCGGCCGCCAACACCGTGCGGGTGCTCACCGAGGCCGGCCCCGGGGACGCGCCGGGGGAGCGTCCGGTCCGTGGCTGAACGCATCGGCGCCGGCGGACGGTTGCGGCACACGCTCGCCTCCTTCACCGGTCCGCTGCGCTTCCTGCTGCTGAGTTCGTTCCTGATCCCGCTCGGCAGCTTCATGGTGCTGCCGTTCATGTCGGTCTTCCTGCACGAACGCCTCGGCATGGGGCTCGGCACGGTCGGCGTGGTGCTCGCGGCGGCGTCCCTGGTGCAGTTCTCCGGGGGCGTCGTCGGCGGCGCGGTGGCGGAACGCATCGGGCTGCGCAGGACGATGACCTGGGCGCTCGTCATCCGGACCGCGGGCTTCGTGGGACTGCTCGCGGCGCTGCGCTGGCCACCGCTCGCCGTGGGCGCGCTGATCCTCACCTGCTGCGGGGCGGCGCTGTACCTGCCGGCGAACAAGGCGTACCTGGTGGACGGCGTGGACGAGGAACGCCGGCCGGTGTTCCTCTCCGCGGGCAACGCGGCGCTCAACGCGGGAATGGCGGTGGGCCCGCTGGTGGCGGGCCCGTTCGTGCTGTCGTCGCCCGCGCCGCTGTTCCTCGCGGTGACCGCGCTGTTCGCCGTGGTGACCCTCGGGCACGCGCGTCTGCCGGCGTCCTCCGGCGGGGACCGGCCGGCCTCGGACGGCCCCCGGCAGGGCCTGCTCAGCGGCATCGCCGTGCTCCCGTTCACGGCCAACGCGCTCGCCTTCTACCTCTACTTCCACTTCCAGCACTATCTCGCCGTGTACGCGGTGGAGCGGGCGTCCGCGTCGTTCTACAGCCTGGTGCTGCTGCTCTGCTTCCTGCTGGTCATCGTCGTGCAGCCGCCTGCCTCCGGGCTGATCCGGCGCATGCCGTACCCCCTCGCCCTGGCCGTCGGCTTCACCGGGCTCGCGGCGGGGCTCGCGGTGCTCTCCCTCGGCACGAGGCCCGCGCTGCTGGCCGGCGGAGCACTGATCACGCTCGGCGACATCGTGCTCTTCCTCAAGAACGACCTGGAGGCGCTGGCCCGCAGCCCCCGTTCCGACGCGGTGGTCTTCGGGCAGCAGCGGCTCGCCGCGGGGCTCGGCGCATGCGCGAGCGGGGTGCTCGGCGGGCAGCTGTACGGACTCGCGGAACGGGGCGGCGACACCGGCACGTTCTGGCTGCTGGCGGCCGCCCAGTGCCTCGTGCTGCCCTGGCTCCTGATGTCCCTGCGGCGGGCGCCCGCGCCCGCGCCGGTGGCGGACGCCGGCACCGCGGACGAGGCCACGGGCACCGACGCCACCCGGCCCGCGGACCACGCAACGACCGCAGCGACCGCACCCACCGSASCSACCGCACCCACCGRACCGAAAGGAACCCCGAACCCCGATGACGCGAACCGGCGGATTCCAGGACGATGACTTCTGGACCGAGTTCTACGACTTCCTCTTCTCGGAGCAGCGGTACACCCAGGCCGAGGAACTTCTCGACGGCTCACCCCTGCTCTCCTTCCCCGCCGGGGCGCGTGTGCTCGACCTGTGCTGCGGCCCGGGGGTCTTCACCGTCCCGCTGGCGCTGCGGGGCATGGACGTGACGGGTGTGGACCGCAGCCCCGCCCTGCTGGAACGGGGCCGCAAGCGCGCCGCCGACGCGGGAGCCGCACCCCGGTTCGTCGAGGCAGACGTGCTCGGGTACCGGGCCGAGGGCGCATACGACGTCGTGCTCAACATGTTCACCTCCTTCGGGTACTTCGAGGACCCGGCGGACAACGCCCGCGTCCTGCGCACCATGCACGACGCGCTGGTCCCCGGCGGCGTCCTGGTGCTCGACCTGGCGGGCAAGGAACTGCTCGCCCGCAAGGTCGTCCCGCCGAAGGTGGTGCAGCGCGGCGACGACCTGCTGGTGCAGACGGACACGGTGCTGGACGACTGGGCGCGGCTGCGGAGCGACTGGGTGCTGGTGCGCGGTGAGCGGGTGACCCGGGCGAGCCTGGTGTGGTTCGTCTACAGCGCCGTCGAACTGCGCGCCATGGTGCGCGACGCCGGTTTCGGCGAGGTCGAGGTGTTCGGCGGATTCGACGGCCGCCCCTACGACCAGGACGCGGAGCGGCTCGTGGTGCGGGCCGTCCGGACGGCCTGACGGTGCCGCGGGGCGCACGGCCGAAGGCGTGCGCCCTTTGCCGTTCTCCCGAAGGACCATAGGATCAGCTGGTCATCGCCGCGACGGGAGACAGGAAGCCGGTGCGAATCCGGCACGGTCCCGCCACTGTGACCGGGGAGCGGACCCCTTTCATGTGCCACTGCGCCCAGCGCGGGAAGGCCGGGGAACGCCGATCCGGAAGTCAGGACACTGGCCTGTCGCGGGCCCGATCCGAGGAGCGCGGACTCCGCAGGAGGCTTTTCACGTGTACGACGGCATGCCCCGTCCCTTCGCCCTGCCCATCTTCCGGCCCGCCCGCCGTGCCCTGCGCGCGGCCGGGACCGCAGCGGCGCTGTCGGCGGCCCTGCTCACCGGCCGGTGCGAATCCGGCACGGTCCCGCCACTGTGACCGGGGAGCGGACCCCTTTCATGTGCCACTGCGCCCAGCGCGGGAAGGCCGGGGAACGCCGATCCGGAAGTCAGGACACTGGCCTGTCGCGGGCCCGATCCGAGGAGCGCGGACTCCGCAGGAGGCTTTTCACGTGTACGACGGCATGCCCCGTCCCTTCGCCCTGCCCATCTTCCGGCCCGCCCGCCGTGCCCTGCGCGCGGCCGGGACCGCAGCGGCGCTGTCGGCGGCCCTGCTCACCGGATGCGGCGCGCCGGGCGCCGCGCACGACGACGGACCCGCGGCGGCCGCGGCGGACGGCTTTCCCCTCACGGTGGACAACTGCGGTGTGCGCACCACGTACGAGGCGCCGCCGTCGCGGGTCGTCACCATCCACCAGCACCCGGCCGAACTCATGCTCTCGCTCGGCCTGAAGGACCGGATGATCGGCACCGCCTTCCCCGACTCCGACGTCCTGCCCGGCCTGCGCAAGGACTTCTCGTCCATCCCCGAACTCGCCGAGAAGGAGCCGTCGTTCGAGAAGATCCTCGACGCCGAGCCGGACTTCGTCTACGGCGGCTACGGCAGCGCCTTCGCGGAGAACGAGGGCCGGTCCCGCGAGGCGTTCAGGGACGCGGGCATCGACACCTATCTCAACCGCGAGTACTGCGGGAAGAAGCAGGTCTCCATGCAGGACACCTACGACGAGATCGCCGCCATCGGCGGGCTGTTCGGGGTGCGGGACCGCGCCGCCGCCCTCGTCGCCGAGCTCAGGGGCCGGGTGGAAGCCGCCTCCGAGGCGGTCGAGGGCGAGCGGGAGGTCCCCGTCTTCGTCTACGACAGCGGGGACAAGAGCGCCTTCACCGCGGGCGGCAAGAGCCTCGGCACCGAGATCATCGACCTCGCGGGCGGGCGGAACGTGTTCGCGGACCTCGACGACGTCTTCGGGGACGTCTCCTGGGAGCAGGTCGTCGCCCGCAGGCCCGAGGTCATCGCGATCTACGACTACGCCGGCGCCGGAAGCGTCGAGGAGAAGAAGCGGTTCCTGCTCTCCCAGCCCGCCCTCGCGGACGTCCCGGCGGTGAGGAACGAGCGCTTCGTGGTGCTTCCGCTGACCGCCACCCTGGTCGGTGTGCGGGCGCCCCACGCCGTCGAGGACCTGGCGCGCGGCCTGCACCCGAAGCGGTTCCGGTGACCGCTCCCGCGAAGGACACCGTCGTCCCCCCGCGCACCGGGACCGCGGTCCCGGGCGGCGAGCCCCGGCGGTTCGCCTTCGGATCCACCGTGGCGGTCCTCGCCGCCCTGCTCGTCGTCTCGATGACCGCGGGCACGGCCATCGGCTCCGTGCACGTGCCGGCCGGCCAGGTGTGGGGCATCGTCAGCCACGCCGTGGGCCTGGAGTGGTCGCAGGCCACCTGGTCCACGGCGCGCGAGACCATCGTGCTCGACGTCCGCGCCCCCCGGGTGCTGCTCGGCGCGGTCACCGGGGCAGGGCTCGCCCTGATCGGCACGGCGCTCCAGGCGCTGGTGCGCAACCCCCTCGCCGAGCCCTACCTGCTCGGGGTCTCGTCCGGCGCGTCGCTCGGCGCGGTCGCGGTGATCGTCTTCGGGGTGAACCTCTTCGGGAACCTCTCGCTCTCGGCCGCCGCTTTCGCGGGCGCCCTGCTCACCCTGTTCCTCGTCTACACGACGGCCAGGACCGGCGGCAGGATCACCTCCACCCGGCTCGTCCTGTCGGGCGTCGCCTACGCCTCGGTGCTGACCGCGCTGATGAACGTGCTGCTGCTCACCGGCGAGCGGGGCAACGAGGCCCGGGCCGTGCTTGCCTGGACCCTGGGCGGACTCGGCGGGGTGCGGTGGGCGACGCTGTGGCTGCCGGGCACCGCACTGCTGCTCGGCCTCGGCGTCCTGCTCCTCCAGGCCCGTTCGCTGAACCTGCTGATGGCGGGGGAGGAGGCAGCGACGACGATGGGCCTGGACGTGGCCCGCTTCCGGGCGCGGACCTTCGTGCTGCTGTCGCTGCTCACGGGCGTCCTGGTGGCGGCGGCGGGCCCGATCGGCTTCGTCGGACTGATGACCCCGCACGTCGTGCGGCTGTTCGTGGGCGGCGACCACCGGCGGCTGCTGCCCACGGCGGCGCTCGGCGGCGCCGTCTTCCTGGTCTGGGCGGACATCGCCGCCCGCACCGTCGCGGCGCCCATGGAGATCCCCGTCGGCGTGCTCACGGCACTGACCGGGGGACCGTTCTTCCTGTGGCTGATGCGCCGCAATGCGCGCCGGACCACGGACGGAGGCCCCGCATGAAGGGGAGCAGGCTCGCCGTCGAGGGCGTCACGCTCACGGCCGGCGCGCGCCGGCTGGCCGAGGACGTGTCCCTCGGCGCGGGGCCGGGCGAGGTCGTCGGACTGATCGGCCCCAACGGCAGCGGAAAGTCCAGCCTGCTGCGGTGCGTCTACCGCATGCTGCGGCCCGCCTCGGGGACCGTGCGGGTGGACGGCGCCGACACCTGGACGCTGCCCGTGCGGCACCTGGCACGGACCATGGCGGCGGTGGTGCAGGACGCCGCGACCGATGTCGACCTCGCCGTGCGCGAGGTCGTGGCGATGGGGCGGGCACCCCACAAGCGACTCCTCGACGGCGACACCGCCGAGGACCGCCGTCTGGTCGAGTCGTCCCTGGCCACCGTGGACGCGCTCCACCTGGCGGACCGGGCGTTCGACCGGCTGTCGGGCGGCGAGCGCCAGCGCGTCCTCGTGGCCCGCGCGCTCGCCCAGCAGCCCTCACTGCTCGTGCTGGACGAGCCCACGAACCATCTGGACATCCGGCACCAGCTGGAGATCCTGGGCGTCCTGCGCCGCCTGCCGGCGACCGTGCTCGTGGCGCTGCACGACCTCAACCTGGCGTCGGGCTTCTGCGACCGTCTGTACGTGCTGCACGACGGCCGGCTCGTCGCCTGGGGCACGCCCGCCGACGTCCTCACCCCCACGCTGCTCCGTGAGGTCTACGGGGTGGACGCGGACGTCGCCGTCCACCCGCGCACCGGGGCGCCGCAGGTCACGTTCCTGCCCGGCGGTCCCCCGGCGGACGTGGGCCCGGTGGCGGATCAGCCGTCCTCGTGATCGTGGGGCGCCGCGGCCGGCGGGCCGGCCGGCCGCGGCCGCCCGCCGTCCCGTCCCGACACCGTCACCGCGAGGATGCCGACGACCACGGCGAGGACGAGCACCCGGCCCCCGGCGCGCAGCGCCCAGCCGGCCGCCTGCCGCCCACGGGGGGCGCCCAGCCGCTCGGCCCGCCGGGCGGGACGCATCAGCCGGACCAGGAGCAGGACGGCGATGGGGAGCTGGAGAACCCACAGCGCGGTCCGGGGCCAGTCGCCGTACCAGACATTGGTTCCGTACAGCAGGGTGTGCCAGACGCTGAGCACGTACACCACGAGCACGAACCGGTGCAGTCTGCGCCAGGTGTTGGCGCCGATGCGGTGCCGCACGTAGAAGAGGAGCCCGAGCGGCACGGCGAGGTACAGGGCGCCCTGCCCGATGGGAATCGCGAGCTGGCCGGTGCCGGAGTCGTACCAGCCGGGCACGAAGCTGTCCGCGAAGCCTGCCCAGAGGCGCTCGGCCCATCCCAGCGCGGCCTCGTACCGCACCAGTTCGGCCATGAACATCAGGGCGTGTGCGGCCATGAGCGCCATGGTGGTCAGACTGGTGGTGCGGTGCCAGCGCTCCAGCGTGGCGCGGGGCACCGGGATCCCGCCGGTCCCCGGTCCGGACAGGAGGAGTCCCAGCATCACCGTCCCCCACGCCCAGAGCAGCCCCGACCAGCCGAACGCCTGGCTGAGCAGGTACATCCAGTAGGTGTTGGGGTCGTCCATGAAGGGCATCACCGCGACGGTGTCGCCCTCACCCGCCCGCATCCGGAAGTACAGGAACAGGAACACGGCCCCCGTCACCACGAAGGCGGCGGACGCGTCGGGCAGTGCCGCCCGCAGATCGCCGCGAAGTGTTGCGCGCCCACCGGAGCGTGTACCGGTCTCACGTGTCGGGTCGGCCGCCTCACCGACCGGCTGCTGCGTCACCTCGTGCTGCATCCATCGGCCTCTCGCGTCAGCGCGCTCGCTTACTGGGGAACATCAGTGTGACGGAAGTGGCATGGGCTGCGGAGGCTCGATCCAGTCACAACGTCCTTGTAGGGAACGGCAGTTGGCTGAATCGCGACGCCCGCGGCACCGCCCCGCGTGGCTGCGCGCGACCGGCACGCGGCAGGCGCGCCGCCGGGTCCTCGATCCGCTTGATCGACATGCGGAGCTGTGTCAGCATCTTAACGCAACAGTTGTTGCACTAGTGAGTGAGCGAGAGGACCCGCCGCGACGATGCCACCCGTTCCCGCCGACCCCACCGTGCTCCATCCGATGCCCGACCACCCGCGCGTCGTCCTGCTGAAGCCCTTGGTGACGTCCCCGCTGATCGAGGTCGGCGACTACTCGTACTACGACGATCCGGACGACCCCACCGCCTTCGAGACGCGGAACGTGCTCTACCACTACGGGCCCGAGCGGCTCGTCATCGGCAAGTACTGCGCGCTGGGCACCGGCACCCGGTTCCTCATGAACGGCGCCAACCACCGCATGGACGGCCCGTCCACCTTCCCGTTCCCCACCATGGGCGGCTCCTGGGCCGACCACTTCGACCTGATCACCGGCCTGCCCGGCCGGGGCGACACCGTCGTCGGCAACGACGTGTGGTTCGGTCACGGCGCCACCGTCCTGCCCGGCGTACGCATCGGCCACGGCGCGATCATCGCCGCGGGGGCCGTGGTCACCTCCGACGTCCCCGACTACGGCATCGCCGGCGGACATCCCGCCCGGCTCATCCGCACCCGCTTCGACGCCGACGACGTCGCCCGTCTCCTCGCCGTCGCCTGGTGGGACTGGCCCGTCGGGCACATCACCCGGCACGTACGGACGATCATGTCGGGGACCGTCGCCGACCTGGAGGAGGCCGCGGCGCAGGCCGGCCGGCCCTGACGCAGCGTCGTTGCCGCTCCGTCCGCACCCTCCCGCACCGGAAGCGGGCGACTGCCCATGTCCCGTCGCCGCGCCCATGTCGCGATGACCGGCGTCCCCGTCGTCAGCCACGCACAGCTCCGAGGGCCGCCGCTTCCCCCGGCCCCGGTCCGGCGCATCCCGCGCGGGGCGCGTTGCGCCCGGGCCGGCAGTCCTGAACTCGTGGGTTCCGGTGCCCGGGCCGGTCGGCCCGGCAGCCGGCTGCCGGGCCTCGGGCCCGTCAGCCCGGCCAGCTGCCCGTGAGCCGGTGCACGGTGGTTGCGCCGGCGCGGTCCACGGCCGCCTTGACGGCGGCGAACACGGCTCCCTGGAGGGTGGCGGCGAGCAGGACCTCTCGCCAGGTGCGCTCGGGGTCGGTGGCGTCGGGGGCGTCCTCGTCGTGTCCGAGCTTCTTCCAGATCTGCTTGAACACGGCTCCCGCCATTACTCCGCTGACTGCTCCGAGGGCCATGCCGACGGGCTTGTAGGCCACCTTGGGCGTGTTCATCGCCGGCACCCCCTGCCCAGCAGAAAGGCCACGGCGAGCGCGGCGGCGGCCGCGAGCACGAGTCCGCCGTTGCCACGGGCCGCCGAGGCGGCGTGGGCCGCCTTCTCGCGCACCGGCTCCGGCGTCCTCTCGTACGCCGTCCGCAGCGCCCTGGCGGCCGTCTCCTGCGCGTCATGGGCCGCTCCCACGGCCCTCTCCCGGGTGGCGTCGGCCCTCTGGCGCGCCTGGGCCTTCACATCGGCCCTCTCGGCCAGGGCCTCGACGCTGCGGCCGAGTTCCTCCCGCGTCGACCGGACCTGTTCGCGCAGCTCGTCCGGGCCGGGAGCACGGTTGTCACGACGGTCGTTCATCGGTGTGCACTCTCCTTGATCGCGGCCGCGTCGGCCTTCACGCTGTCGACGGCCCGCTGCGGAACCGCGGGCGTCGCCTGCCCGACCTCCTTCTTGCCGGCCACGGAGAGTACACCGGCGACGGCGAAGAGTGCGGCCGTCACCGCGAGAGCGGCGAGCCACAGCGGCCACACCAGATCGAGCGCGATCACGGCGGTGGCGACCAGAGCCTGCAGAGCCAGGACGGCCACCAGCCCCGCCCCTCCGAACAGACCCCCACC
>NZ_RDBP01000259.1 GCF_008042045.1 Streptomyces sp. T39 | reverse complement strand
GGCCCTGCTGACGGCGATCCTCGTCGCCATGGGCCTCGCCGTCGTCCTGACGCCGTCCGCGTCCGCCGCCTCCCCGTGCGACACGGCCCCCAACTGGCAGCAGGGCGCCTGGTACACGGCTGGCAACGTTGTCAGGTACAACGGCGCCTACTACATCGCCGAGCACGACAATCCGGGCTACTCCCCGACGATCAGCACCTGGTACTGGGATCCGTACACCTGCGGTGGCGGCGGCACCCCCCAGCCGGGGGAGGGCCGGAGGGGCAGAGCGACGCGGGTGCGGATCCCCCGCCCCCTGAGCGCTCGCGATCAGCAGGCGCGCGGCGCACCCTGGAAGGGATGACGCCGGAGGTGATCCGCATGCAGACACTCGTCGGATGGCACATCGAGATGGAGTTCCGTGAGGACGGTGACCGGACCAGGGCGGCCGCCATGGTGAGGCTCGGCGACGGTACGGAGTGCCGGGGCCACGGCAACGCCAACCGCCACCGCTCCGACCAGCCGCAACTCATGGTCGGCGAGGAGATCGCGGGCGCACGCGCCTTGATGGACCTCGCCTCGCAGTTGCTCCAGAGGGCGCACGAGCAGATCGACGACGCCGCCGGAAGGCCCTCGCACGAGCTCCTGCGGTGAGGAGCCGGGCAGCGGGTCCCGGCGGCGTTCCAGGGGCGGCCGCCGTCGAACAGGGTCGACGAGGGCGACGGCGGCCGCCCACCACCCCGTGCGTGAGGCGCCCCCGGTCCGACCGGGGGCGCCTCACGCACGGGGCGGACCGGGTCAGTGACCGAGGGCGTCGTCCATCGAGCTCTGCCAGTAGGTGACGCGGGCCGAGTCGTCGACGTACGTCCCGGCCGGCAGCCGCAGGGTGACCGGTGCACCGGTCGAGCCCTCCCCGCTGCGCGGCTGGAACAGCACCTCCAGCGTCGCGGGCTCCATGCCGTTGCGTCCGCTGCCGTCGGCCGAGGCCAGCATCACGGCGGCGTAGGCCGAACCGCCGGGCTCGACGGAGACCACCGCCTGCGGCTTGCTCTCCTGGACGATCGCGGTGGGCGACTGCTGGTCGTCGCTCCACCGCAGCAGCGGGGCGAAATAGGCGTCGCAGCGGGCCGAGCCGGTGTTGGTGACGGTCAGGATCGCGTGGTTGAGCGGCCGGGACACCGGGCTGTAGGTGACCTTGGTGGTGGCGCCGGTGCAGGCGGTGGACGAGGCCGGCGCATCCCCCGGGCCGCCGGCGGACGAACCGCCGCCGGAGCCCTTGCCCTCGCCCGTGCCGCCCGACTCCTTGCCGTCGCCGGCGCCGCCCGACTCCTTGCCGTCGCCGGACGCGTCCGGCGCGGTGGACGGGGAGCCCGACGGCGCGGCCGGCTGCTCGGCGGGACCGTCCGCCGGAGCGCTCGGCGGGGTGCTCGCCGCGGGCGCGGTGGAGTCGCCGGCCGTGTCCTCGCCCTGGCAGGCCGTCAGGGACAGTGCCGCGAGCAGCGTGGCGGCGACGGCGGAAGCGGTGCGGATGCGGTTGATGCGCATGGTGGTTCTCCCCGTGATCAGGTGAAGCGGTGGTGTGCGGTCGGCGGGTCCGTGGTCACGGACCGCGCAGGAGGTGCGTGACGATCGCGGTCGACGCGATCACCACGAGCACGGCCGTGAGGTCGACGAACAGGTCGCGCAGGCTGGGTCGCATGGCTGGTGTCCCGTCGGGCTGTGCGGTGTGATCAACAGCGTGCGGGGCGGCGTGTTCCGGCCGCAACGCGCCGCGGACCATGAGGGACGGTGGAACGGCCGCGAGTACGCTGAGCTGGGCGAAAAGCCTTTGCCTGGAACGCCGTTCCGGGACGCGGGGACACCCGGGACAGCGTGACGAGGGGGAGTGGCAGGTGGCGACGACGCCGGAGGCCGAGGAGTTCGCGGCGATGCTGCGGCGGCTGAAGGAGCGTTCGGGGCACAGCTACGGAGTGCTCGCGGGCAGGCTGCACGTCAGCACCTCGACGCTGCACCGCTACTGCAACGGCGATGCCGTACCGGCGGAGTTCGCGGTGGTGGAGCGGCTGGCCCGGCTCTGCGCGGCGGAGCGCGAGGAACTGCTGGCGCTCCACCGCCGGTGGATCCTCGCGGACGAGGCGCGCCTGCGGGCCCGGGAGGCGGCACGGGGCGCCGCTCCAGCCGCGACCGGCCACCACGGTCCGGGCCCGGTGGCGTCCGGAGGGCCGGGGCCGGGGCCGGCGACGGGCGCGGGCGCGGTGCCTGCTTCCGGCCCGGCGTCCGGTTCCGGTCCGGGAACCGCGGCGGTCCCGGGGGACGGGTCCGCCTCCGGAGCCGCTCCCGGCCCGGCGGCGGAGGCCGGTCCGACGGGCCTCGGATCGACGGGTACGGGGCCGGCGGAGGCCGGTCCGACGGGCCTCGGATCGACGGGTACGGGGCCGGCGGAGGCCGGTCCGACGGGCCTCGGATCGACGGGTACGGGGCCGGCGGAGGCCGGTCCTTCGGCGGCCACGGGCTCCGGCCCGGACGGGGTGCCGTCCGTGGCTCCGGGCACGGGCTCCGCCTCGGGTGGTGAGCCGGCCGTGGCTGCGGGCTCCGGCCCGGACGGGGAGCCCCGCTCGGCCGCCGCGTCCGCCGCCGGAGACGGCCCGCGGTCCGGCGGCGGGCACGCCCGCCCGGGCCCTCCCGCGCCGGTGGCGCAGAGCTCCCCCGTTCCGGCCGCGTCCGGCGCGGGTGAAGCGGCCGAGGTGGAGGGGGAGGAGGTCTCCGGGCCGGAGCGGGCAGCCCCGTCCGCGCGGGGCAAGCGCCTCGTCGTCGCCCTCGCGGCCGCCGCGGTGGTGGCCCTCGCCGTCCCGGCGGCCCTCGTCGCGAGCCACTCCGGCACCTCCGGGGACCGCGCGGCCGGTGCGGCCACGTCCGCCCCGGCGAGCAGGACGCGCGGTCCCCGGAGGTGCCGGAGTGGCTCGCGACGAGGGC
>NZ_RDBP01000258.1 GCF_008042045.1 Streptomyces sp. T39 | reverse complement strand
ATCCGCCGCCCCGGCGGGGCCGGACGCGAACCGGCTCCCGCCGTGCGGGAATTGCCCGGAAGACCGGCGGCTGTGTCCATAACCGGCCAGCGGACATGCCGTACGCCCGCTACGACACCCTCCGCAAGGAGCACGGGCAGATCGCGCCGGTGCTGCTCCCCGGCGACGTCCGGGCCTGGTTCGTGCTCGGCCACCGGGAGAACCTCGAGGTCATGCGCTTACCATCGCTGTGGTCCTGCGACTCGCGCATATGGAACACACGTCTGTCCGCCGACTCGCCCCTGCTGYCCGTCACCGCCGCGCGCAGCCGGGCGTGCTCCTCGCCGTCGGCGAAGACCAGCAGCGGCTGCCAGGCGGTGACGGACAGCCTGGCCCGGTTCAACCGCCACGGCGTGCGCCGCTACGTCGTCCGCTACACCGACCAGCTCGTGGACGAGTTCGCCAAGACCGGCCGCGCCGACCTGGTCGCGGACTTCGCGCAGAAGCTGCCCATCCTGGTGCTCGCCCGGCAGTTCGGCGTCCCGGAGGAGGACGCGCTGCCGATCGGCGCCGCCGTCCGCGACATGGTCAGGGGCACCGAGACCGCGCTCCAGAGCAACCAGTACGTGCCGACCGTCATGTCCGACCTGGTCAAGCGCCGCAAGGAGAAGC
>NZ_RDBP01000257.1 GCF_008042045.1 Streptomyces sp. T39 | reverse complement strand
GCACGACCGCGCCGATGGTGCCGTTCAGCAGGCGGTCCCACAGGAAGCGGAAGCGCTCCTGCCCCGGGGTGCCGAACAGGTAGAGAACCGTTTCGTCGTCGAGGGTGATCCGGCCGAAGTCCAGGGCCACCGTCGTCGCCGTCTTCGCGGGGAACGACACGGCCGGCAGGGCGCCGGTGATCGTCTCCTCCGTGTGCAGCGAGCGGATCTCGCTGACCGAGCGCACCATCGTGGTGCGGCCGGTGCCGTGCCCTCCGACCACGACGATCTTCGTCGCGCTGAGCTGCGCCCCTCGCACCCGCGGAAGGCATCGCCCGATGACCGGAACCCCCGAGGAACGATGACCCGCGCCGGGGCGCAGCCGAAGCCGCTGGTCTCTGATCACGTTTCAGGTCAATCCGTGGTCACTATAGGAGAGTTGACGATCAGTTGGGCAAGGGCCCCGACGGTCCCGGTTCGCACTTCTGCTCACAACRTCCGCAACCGACCCGCTTTCCGCACGTGTACCGGGCGGAGGCACGGGCCATTCTGGGAGACATGGCGCACGAGGATCACGAGCGGGACCACGAGCCGGTCCGCGGACGGAGCAGCCGGCGGCCCGGCGGCCCGGGAGGAGAGCGACACCCAGGGGACAGGGGATACGGACGAGCT
>NZ_RDBP01000256.1 GCF_008042045.1 Streptomyces sp. T39 | reverse complement strand
ACACGTTCTGCCGGGAGATCGGGGTGGAGCGCCCGCATGTCGCGGGCAACTCGCTCGGCGGCCTGCTGGCGCTCGAACTCGGGCGCCAGGAGCTCGTCAGGTCCGTCACCGCCCTGTCGCCCGCGGGCTTCTGGTCGGAGCGCGAGCGGGTGTACGCGTTCACCACCCTGCGGGCGATGCGGCTGGCTGCCCGTTCGATGCCGCAGCCGGTGATCGAGCGGCTGTCGCGTACCACGGCGGGCCGGGCGGTGCTGGTGAGCTCCATCTACGCGCGGCCCGGGCGCCGTTCGCCCGCGGCGGCGGTCGCCGAGACGCATGCGCTGCGCGAGGCCACCGGCTTCCACCGGACGCTCGCCGCGGGCGGGAGCGTGCAGTTCACCGACGACGTGCGGGAGGTGCCCGTCACCATCGCCTGGGGCGAGCGGGACAGGCTGCTGCTGCGGCGCCAGGGCGTGCGCGCCAAGCGGACGATCCCGGGGGCGCGACTGGTGCGGCTGCCGGGATGCGGCCATGTGCCGATGAACGACGATCCGGCGCTGGTCGCGCGGGTGCTGCTGGACGGGAGCCGCTGAGCCCGGCGCGCGACCTCGCCCTCCGTGTTCATCCGGGGTTCGCGCCCCGGCCTCCGCCGGGGACCAGGCTGAGGGCCTC
>NZ_RDBP01000255.1 GCF_008042045.1 Streptomyces sp. T39 | reverse complement strand
CCCGGGTCCAGACCTCTGGCGCCTCCCGGGAGCTGGGACGACGGCCCGACGCCCCGGGCGTGAAAGTTCCCGGCGCGTCGGGCCGTCGTCCCAGCTCCCGGGAGGCGCCAGAGGTCTGGACCCGGGGGAGTTCCCGGAAGCCCTTTACGCCCCGGGGGACCCATGCGTTACTCGTGACGTGTCCATGACTCTCAGTGGCCGGACACCCACTCACGCACGTCCCCCCACGACAAGCCGGAGGCAGCCATGTCCGCAGCACGCCGCGCATCCGTCCGCCGTGCGAGACCGAGCCTGCTCACCCTCCTGGGCACCCTCCCCGCGACCGCCGCACTCCTCGTGACGGGCACGGGCACGGCAGCCGCGGCGCCGCCGCCCGCCGGCGAGACCATCAGGCCAGGTCAGGCCTGGATGGGCGCCGGCACCCGCATCGAACAGCCCGCGGCGGGCAGCGCCGCCGTGTCCCCGATGGACACCAGCGGCGTCCAGGGCATCGACGTCTCGCACTGGCAGGGCGCGATCAACTGGAACTCGGTCAAGAGCGCCGGAATCGACTTCGCCTACATGAAGGCGACCGAGGGCACCACCTTCAAGGACTCGCGCTTCGGCGCGAACTACACCGGCTCCTACAACGCCGGCCTGGTCCGCGGCGCCTACCACTTCGCCCGGCCCAACGCCTCGAACGGAGCCACCCAGGCGAACTTCTTCGCCTCCAACGGCGGTGCGTGGTCCCGGGACAACCAGACGCTGCCCGGCGTGCTCGACATCGAGCACAATCCCTCGGGGGCCATGTGCTACGGGCTGTCCACGACCCAGATGCGCTCCTGGGTCAACGACTTCCACACCGCCTACAAGGCGCGCACCGGCCGCGACGTCGTCGTCTACACGACCGCGAGCTGGTGGAACTCCTGCACCGGCGGCTGGACCGGCATGTCGGCCAAGGCGCCCCTGTGGATCGCCCACTGGGGCGTCAGCAGCCCCAACGTCCCCAGCGGCTTCCCGACGTGGACCATCTGGCAGTACACCGCCACCGGCCGGGTCGCCGGTGTCTCCGGGGACGTCGACCGGAACAAGTTCAACGGCTCGATGAGCCGCCTGCTCGCCCTGGCGAACAACACCGCCTGACCTCGGCCGCCGCGTCCGGCCGCCGGCCTCCCGTGTGCCCGGCCGGGCCTTCCGTGTGCCCGGCCGCTCGCCGGGTACCCGGCGAGCGGCGCCCGACGTCCGGGGCGCCGCCATCGACCGGAGGTGACGGGCTCATGGAACAGGGGCACCCGAAGGACACGGCGGCCGGGGGTCCGCACGGGCGGGCGGCTGTGTTCGACGTCGACGGAAGCCTCGTCGACACCAACCATCTGCACGTCGTGACCTGGTGGGAGGCGTTCCGGCAGGCCGGCCACCGGGTGTCGACGCACGCGCTCCACCGCGCGATCGGCCTGGCCTCCGGTGATCTGGTCGCGCATCTGCTCGGCCGGGAACGGGCGGACGAGGAGGCGGACTCGATCAGCGCAGCCCACAAGGCCCTCTACGGCCAGTACCTGGAGCGCCTGGCCCCGATGCCGGACGCCGGGCGGCTGCTGCGGCGTCTGGCGGGCGACGGCTGGAAGGTCGTCCTGGCCACGTCGGCGGGCGGCCACGAGCTGTCGGCGCTGCGCCGGGCGATCGACGCGGACGACGCCATCGCCGGGACGGCGAGCGCCGACGACGTGGCCGAGGGGAAGCCCGCGCCCGAGCCGGTCGAGCGGGCACTGGAACTCGTCGGCGTCGCGGCGGAGCACGCCGTCTTCGTCGGGGACACGGTGTGGGACATGGAGGCGGGCAGCAGGGCCGGGGTGCGATGCGTGGGTCTGCTCTGCGGGGGGATCCCCCGGGCCGACCTGGAGGACGCGGGCGCCGACTCCGTCTACGACGATCCCGCGCACCTGCTCGCCTCCCCGGCCGCGTTCCCGCCCGGCTGATCGGGCGGCTGATCGGGCGGCTGATCGGGTAGCTCCGCCCGGCCCGGCGGAGCCACCAGGGCTGAGCCGGCACGGGCGGGCGCGGCGCCGCTCAGGGACCTAATCACGCACGGATCAGGGACCTACTCACGCACGGGCG
>NZ_RDBP01000254.1 GCF_008042045.1 Streptomyces sp. T39 | reverse complement strand
ACCGAATCCCGCAGCCGAACGGAAAGCGAGCCGCGCCCGTGTCCCCTGCCCACCAGGCACCGTACGGCGAAGGCCCCGCCCTGGAACTGCTCGTCCACGGCGTCGGCGGAGCCACCCCCGAGGAGATGCTCGGCGACCCGCGCACGGTACGGATAACGGGCGACACGAAGGCGGCGGTGTACCGCCGCACCGACGACGCCGAGGCCGAGCAGCAGCCCGAGCGGTACACCGACCGGCCCGTGCCCGAGGCCTACTGCTGGTCCAACCTCACCTCGGGCAACGGCGCGCGGGCGCATCCAGTGCGCGAGGTTGGCGACCATGAACGGCAGGAGCAGCAGCCACAGGGCCCGCGCGCCCGCGGCAGCCGGCGCACCACCCGCCTCTACGGACTGCTGGTGAGGCTGGTCGCGCTCAGCCTCACCGTGCTGCTCACCGCCGCGGCCTGCGCGGTCGCCCTCGACCTGGTCGCCTGGCAATGCGCCGGCTCCGCCGCGTGCGCGGGGGAGCGGGCCTGGCTCGGCTTCCTCTCGGCCGACCGGGGCGGCTGGTGGTCGCAGCCGGGGCGCCGTCTCGCCCTCGCGGCGGCGGTGCCCGTGGCACTCGTCACGCTGCTCTGGTACCTCTCCAACCGGACCTGGAGCCTGGAGCGCC
>NZ_RDBP01000253.1 GCF_008042045.1 Streptomyces sp. T39 | reverse complement strand
ACACGTTCTGCCGGGAGATCGGGGTGGAGCGCCCGCATGTCGCGGGCAACTCGCTCGGCGGCCTGCTGGCGCTCGAACTCGGGCGCCAGGAGCTCGTCAGGTCCGTCACCGCCCTGTCGCCCGCGGGCTTCTGGTCGGAGCGCGAGCGGGTGTACGCGTTCACCACCCTGCGGGCGATGCGGCTGGCTGCCCGTTCGATGCCGCAGCCGGTGATCGAGCGGCTGTCGCGTACCACGGCGGGCCGGGCGGTGCTGGTGAGCTCCATCTACGCGCGGCCCGGGCGCCGTTCGCCCGCGGCGAGCGTCCGGTGGAAGCCGGTGGCCTCGCGCAGCGCATGCGTCTCGGCGACCGCCGCCGCGGGCGGGAGCGTGCAGTTCACCGACGACGTGCGGGAGGTGCCCGTCACCATCGCCTGGGGCGAGCGGGACAGGCTGCTGCTGCGGCGCCAGGGCGTGCGCGCCAAGCGGACGATCCCGGGGGCGCGACTGGTGCGGCTGCCGGGATGCGGCCATGTGCCGATGAACGACGATCCGGCGCTGGTCGCGCGGGTGCTGCTGGACGGGAGCCGCTGAGCCCGGCGCGCGACCTCGCCCTCCGTGTTCATCCGGGGTTCGCGCCCCGGCCTCCGCCGGGGACCAGGCTGAGGGCCTC
>NZ_RDBP01000252.1 GCF_008042045.1 Streptomyces sp. T39 | reverse complement strand
CTCGCCACGTACACCGCGCAGCCGTCCGCCTTCGCCCGCTCCGCCAGCTCGGGGAAGCGGTTGTCGTAGCAGACGGCGACGGCGAAGCGGACACCGTCGAGGGTGAAGCGGCCGTCGGCGGCACCCGGGACGAAGACCTCCAGCTCCCGGCCGTCCCGTCCCCGTTCCCGTTCCTGCCCCCGGGGGGACTCGCGCCGGCCGGGCTGACCGCCCTGCGCTGGTGGTCCGGTGACCGCGCCGCCGCCGTGCACGGCTCCGGTGACCCCTCCCGCTTCCTGAGCAGGTTCGCCGCGGACACCGCAGCCCTGCGCCGGTCCACCGACGAGGCCGCCGATACCCCAGGCCCCCTTGCACGCGGGGGGCGGGGCCCGGGCGAACCCGTCGCCGGACGCGGGTTCACGGACCCTCCCGGCGCGTGGCCCGGCGCCGAAGGCCCGTCCGCAGGCGGGTCCGAGGCCGCCGGCCCCGCCCCGGCCGACGGCGCGCCGCATCGCCCCGGACCACCCGCGTCCCCGCCGACCACGACGGACGCACCGGCCGAAGGGCCGTCACCCTTCCCACCACCCGGCACCCCGGCCCACGCGGCCACGCACTCCGGGCGACCCGTGTGGGGCTCCGGCCCGCAGCCCGCATCGCCGGCCACGGCCGACGCACCGGCGGCCCGGCCCTCGCCGGTCCCTCCACCGTCCGCCGTCCGGCCCGGTTGGGGGATGCCCGTCCCTCGGACGACCGGGGCCGCGGCACCGCTGTCGGCACCGGTCCGTGAACTGGTGGCCCTCCTGGAGACCCTGCACACCGCCGGCGCGGGGAGGGACAGCCGTCTGCTCGTCCTGGTCAAGGCCGCACAGAGCCTGACGCCGCCCCAGCTCGCGGAGGCGGCTGCCGCGCTGCGCACCGTCGGAGGTCACCCGGCGCAGGCGAACGGCCTGCTGCGTGAGGCGGGGCGGCGACTGGCCACGCAGGAGCTGGTGCGGCTGAGCGGCCGGCTGCGCGGCGAGGGCAGGCACGACGACGCCGACCTCGTGCTGGAGTCCGCGGCGAAGCACCGGGGTGCCGCCGAGCTGCACGAGTTGCTGGACGCGCTGCGGACCCCGGCCGGGCAGCAGGGGGCATCGGCGCGAAGCGCCCACTCCCTGCGCGACGTCCAGGTCGTGCGGGACGCGGGAGGCCCCCGACTCACGGCCAGACCCCTGTGGGGGCAGCCGCTCGGTCCGGCCGCCGGGCAGGGCCCGCGGTCGCTGCCGGGCGGGCGGGCCCTCGCGACGGAGCCCGGCCCGGTCTACCCGCAGCCCCCCGGGCCGACCACCGCACCGCAGCCCGAGCCCGCGGCCCGAGGCGCCGCATACGCGGCGCCCTCCCGCTCCGACGGGACGGCATCCCCCACCACCCCGCCGGGCCCGGCGCCGTTCACGCCGTACTGGTTCGCCGTCCCCGCCCCCCGGCAGCTCGTCGCCGAGGACTTCACCTCGCGCGTGGTCGCCGAGTTGCGGCCCGGGGTCTGGTACCGCGCGGTCGGGCGGTACGGCCTGGCCCTGGTCGCCACGACGGAGGACGGCCGCCGCGGCCTGCTGTGGGACACCGGCGGCCTCTACATCGGCTGACGCCCGTCCACCGGCGTCCGTGCCGTACCACCCGCCGCACCCCCCGCAGCCCAGCGCCCACCGGGCCCGGCCTGTGCGCCGGTGCGCGGTTCAGCGCCGCGGTCCCTGCCCCGGCTCCGGCCACACCACCGGCGGCGGCGTGACGCCGGCCGCGACGGAGCCCGCCGCGGAGACCGTGTCACCGCTGTCGCCGCCGTCGCCGTCGGCATCGTCACCGGCGTCCGGCGCGGGCGCCAGGTCACGGGCCATCAGCGTCGCCCCCGCCACCGCGCCCGGCATCAGGAACACGGCGACGAAGGGCACCAGGAACGCCAGCACCAGCGGCACGCCGAAGCCGAGGGCCGCCGTGCGGCGGCCGCGCAACAGCCGCAGCCGTTCCTTCAGTTCGATGCCGCGCCGCTGCATCGCCACCGCGGTCAGCTCCTCGGCGAGGAAGAACCCGGAGACGCAGAAGCCGAGCACCGGCACCACGGTCTGGCCGATCACCGGGATGAAGCCGCACGCGAAGAGCAGCACCCCGTAGCAGACGACGCGCAGCACGATCCGCAGCGAGTCGCGGGCCGAGATCCACAGTTCGCGCCAGAGCGGCAGCCCGGAGGAGGGGACGTCCCCGCCCTCGGTCCGGTCGACGTGCTCGGAGAGCGACTCGTAGAAGGGCTGCCCGACCAGCAGCGTCATCGCGGTGAAGGTGATCACCGACAGGAAGAGGCCCAGCGCGAAGAGCAGCGCGGTCAGCGCGCCGCGGAAGGCCTCCAGCCACGGCGAGGACCAGTCGTCGGCGAACGGCGTGGCCCAGGCGATCAGATCGTCGGCGAAGTTCACCAGGCCGAAGAGCGCCGCCGCGTACAGCACCAGCGTCACCAGACCGGGCAGCAGCCCGAAGCCGAACCACCGGCCGTGCCCGGCGACCCACCGCTGGCCCTTCATCAAGTAGCCGAAGCCCACCCCGAGATCACGCATACCCACAGCCTATCGGGGTGGCTCTTGTTGTCCGGCGGGCGAACCGGTAGACCCTGCGTACTGATCGTGTACCGCATCCTTCCGGCATCCGAAAGGTCCGTACCGCATGGGATCATCCCGACCCGTCGTGTTCCGTGCCGCGCTCACCACGCTTGCGGCCGCCCTCGCGGGCACCCTGCTCGTCCCGCCCGCCGCCACCGCGGCCCCCGGCCGTGACGAGCCCCGGCCCCACCCCGTGCGCGAGGGCGGCCGCAAGCGTGGTGAGCGCGGCACGGAACACGACGGGTCGGGATGATCCCATGCGGTACGGACCTTTCGGATGCCGGAAGGATGCGGTACACGATCAGTACGCAGGGTCTACCGGTTCGCCCGCCGGACAACAAGAGCCACCCCGATAGGCTGTGGGT
>NZ_RDBP01000251.1 GCF_008042045.1 Streptomyces sp. T39 | reverse complement strand
GGACGGCGCCTCGGTCGGCGTCGGCATGGGCCAGGTCAACCGTGTCGACTCGGCGAAGCTGGCCGTGGAGCGCGCGGGTGAGGAGCGCGCCCGCGGGGCGTACGCCGCCTCGGACGCGTTCTTCCCCTTCCCCGACGGCCTGGAGATCCTGACGGCCGCAGGCGTCAAGGCCGTGGTGCAGCCGGGCGGTTCGGTCCGCGACGAGCTGGTCGTCGAGGCCGCCGGGAAGGCCGGCGTGACGATGTACTTCACCGGGACGCGGCACTTCTTCCACTGACGTCCCGTCACCGGTGTCCCCGGCGGGCCTCGCCCGCCGGGGACACCGGTGTCCGTGCCGGGGCGTCGACCTCGTGGGTGCGAGGCGCCGTCCGGGGCGTTGCTCCCCGGCGTCGGTGTCGGGCGGATCCGGCGGTTCCGGCGAGGCCCGCTCGCTGCCGACCAAGGGGATGCCGGACGAGAGCCCCGACCGCATCCGGTACGCGTGGCGGGTCGACTGGGCGACACCACCGGCCGCTCGGTGGAGGGCTGCCTCGACTTCGACGGGAACGCCTCCGGCCCCACCTCCGGTGCACGGACACGCCGAAGGCCGTGGTCCTTCGCCCTGGGGGCGGGGGCCACGACG
>NZ_RDBP01000250.1 GCF_008042045.1 Streptomyces sp. T39 | reverse complement strand
TCACCGAGCCTGCGGAACAGGCCGAGAATCGCTTCGCGCCCCTTGTGGTGCCCGGAGATGGGGCTGTTGCCGGGGACGTGGTAGACGGCGTCCGCCGTCATCAGGGAGCTGAGGGTCTCCATGTCGCCTTCGCTGAACGCTACGTAACCCCGGCGCACCAGGGCGCAGTCAGGATGCTCGGACATCGCAGGACACACCTTTCGTCCGCTTCGATCCCCGTTTCCTCCATCATCCGCCGGGCCTCCATCGCTGTCCACGGACCGTAGGTGCCGGCCGGACCGTGGTGCGGGAGCTGCCGGCCGGCAGGTGCGCCGCCCGGCGCACCTGCCGGGGGTGCGCGCCTGCGCGCGAGGTCTCGCCCCGTCCCCGGGAACACCGGACGGGGCGAGGCCGGCGCACGCCGGGATCCGGTGTCCCTCCGGGCCTCCGGCGCGGCGGCTTCCGGCACGGTGCGGGGGCCTGCGGCTTGCGGCCGCCGGGAGCCCTCCGTCAGGCCGGGAAGTCCATGACCGCGAGCGGTGCCGACGTCGGCCGGGGTGAACCGCCCGCCGGTTCGAGGGTGATGCCCATTCCGGAGGCGCCGTCCACCGGACCCTCCATCATCACCGCGCCGGACCCTCCGG
>NZ_RDBP01000025.1 GCF_008042045.1 Streptomyces sp. T39 | reverse complement strand
GGCCTTAACCCGCCATCACACCGCGCCCCTACGTTCGCGCCATGTTCTTCACCTACCTCAGGCGCGAGCTGCGCCGCCCACACCCCCGCCGTTTTTGCCAAACAAATTTTGCAAAAACTCTTTTGCAGAACCGTCCTCCCGCTCTACGCTCCCCCCATGCCCACTCCCCTGACCCGTCGCGTCCTCGACCCCCGCCAGGACGCGGCCGCGCTGAAGGCGCTCACGCATCCGCTGCGGATCCGGCTGCTCGGGCTGCTGCGGCAGCACGGCCCGGCGACCGCCAGCGAACTGGCGGAGCGCACGGGCGAGTCGTCCGCGTCCACCAGCTACCACCTGCGCGTCCTCGCCAAGTACGCCTTCATCGGCGAGGCGGAGCACCGCGACGGGCGCGAGCGCCGCTGGCGCTCGGTGCACGACGTCACGAGCTGGTCCAACGCCGCGATGACGGACTCCCCGGAGACCAGGGCCTTCGTGGACGCGGCCCGGCGCGCCCAGCTGGAGCACCTGGAGCGGTCGCTCGCCGCCCACCTCGCGGACACCGCGGCGGGCCGTCTCGGCCCCGAGTGGACGGAGCCGTCCGGCTTCACGGACCTGGTGCTGCGGCTGACGCCCGAGTCCCTGGGCGAGTTGTGGGACACCTTCCACCGCACGGCGCTCGAACTGGCCGCACGGGACGAGGGCGACGAACGCGGCGCCCAGGTCGTGCTGTTCGCCGCCGGTCTCCCCGTCAGCGGGGAGGAGCAGGCATGAGCGTCCTCGACCCGGCGGTCGCCCGCCGCCGCTTCACCGCCGTGACCTTCCTCTTCTGGCTCCCCGTCGGCCTGTACATCCCTGCGCAGGTCCTGCTGTTCACCGAGCGCGGCATGACCCTGGCCACCGTCGCGGCGCTCTTCGCCGTGCACTCGTTCACCGTCTCCGCGCTCGAACTGCCCACCGGCGGGCTGTCGGACGTCCTCGGACGGCGGCCCGTGCTCGCCGCGGCGGGCGTGCTGAACGTCGGCGCGCTGCTGCTCGCCGCGGTCGGCGACAGCGTGTGGATGCTGGTCTGCGCCATGCTGCTGCTGGGGTCGGGCCGCGCCCTGTCCAGCGGCCCGGCCGAAGCCTGGTACGTCGACATGGTCCAGGCGACCCAGGGGCCCGGCGCGGAGCTGCGCACGGGTCTCGCCCGCGGCGGCACCGCCTCCGCCGCCGCCCTGGCCGTCGGCACCCTGCTCGGCGGCTCCCTGCCGCTCGGCCTCTCCGCGCTCGGGATGGGGGCGGTCGGCACAGTCCTGCCGCTGTCGGTCCCCGCGCTCATCGGCGCCCTGGTGTGCGCCGGTTACGTCGCGTACGTGCTCACCGCCCTCCCGGAGCCGCCCCGGCCGCCCGCCTCCCTCGGCTCGGTACTGCGCGGCGTCCCGGCCACCGTGCTGGGCGGTCTGCGGCGCGGCGCGGGGGATGCCGTGGTGCGCAGGCTGCTGCTCACGGCGGGCGCCGCCGGCGCGGCCCTCGCCTCCATCGAACTCCTCACCCCCGGACGCGCCGCGCGGCTCACCGGCGCGGCCGAGTCGGGAGCGGTGCTCTTCGCGGTGCTGGCGTGCGCGGGCTTCGCCGGCACGGCGCTCGGCAGCCATCTCGCGCCCTGGGCGGCCCGGCTGACGGGCAGCGGGGAACGGGCCGTGCTCGCCACCCTCGCGGTGAGCGCCTTCGGCCTGCTGCTCCTCGGCGCCACGGCCGCGTCCACCGGCCCGTTCGCGCTGGGAGGGGCCGCCGTCGGCTACGGCCTCGTGTACGTGGGCTTCGGCGCGGCGGGCCCCAACGAGAACGACCTGCTCCACCGCCGCGTCACCGGTTCCGTCCGCGCCACGGCGCTGTCCGTGCAGTCCCTCGCGCTCCAACTGGTCGGCGCCCTCGCGGGTCTGGGCGCCGGCGTCCTGCCGATCGGTCCGCTGCCCTGGCTGCTGGGCGGCGCGATCCTGCTCGCGGGCGCGCTGCTCTGGACGCGCGGCACGCCCGCCCCGGCCCGGACCGGCGCCGAGACCGTACCCGACCCGGTGTGACCGCCCGCCCGTAACCGGCCGGTCTCCCCCGAACCCACGGACCCACGGACCCACGGACCCACGGGCCTGCGCACACGCGCACACGCGCACAGCACCGCGCGGCGGGCCCGGAGCAGAGGCTCCGGGCCCGCCGCGCGGGTGAGTCGACGCCACCGGACCGGCGGGTGGGGCCCTGTGGGGCTCCGCCGGCCCGGCGGCAGCCGGGTTCCGCCGCGGTCGGCGGTTCACGCGTGACCGCCGCGGGGGTCTGCCGGGGCGGTCAGAAGGTCAGGCCCCAGGAGTTGACGTAGCCGGTGTCCTGGGCGGCGCGGTCCTGGACGCGGAGCTTCCAGGTGCCGTTCGCGACCTCGGACGAGGCGTCGACGGTGTAGGTGGTGGTGACGTTGTCCGCGCTGTCGCTGCCGGAGTACGCCTTCAGGTTGCGCACCGTGCCGTCGGGGGCGACGAGGTCGACCACCAGGTCGCCCCGGTAGGTGTGCCGGATGTCGACGGCGACCTTCAGCGTGGCCGGGGCGTTGCCCGTGACACCGGTGACGGCGATCGAGGAGGTCACCGCGGCGCCGTTGTCGGGGATGGCGACATCGGTGGCGTTGGTGAAGGTCTTCGGATCGGTCGGGGTGGTGGTGCCGAGAGCCGCGATCGTCTTCGCCGCGTCGGCGATGCCGGCGCCGCAGCCGCCGGTGCAGGTACCGGGCAGAGCGCGGGCGCTCGCCTTCATGGCGGTCTCGATCTGGGCCGGGGTCAGGCTCGGCTTGGCGGCCTTCATCAGCGCGGCGAGACCGGCGATGTGCGGGGCGGCCATGCTGGTACCCATGGCGGGCTTGTACGTCTCGGTGGTCGGCGAGGTCTTGCTCGCGTTGACCGTGGAGAGGATGCCGTTCTCCGGCGTGGTGATGGTGCCGGGGGTGTCGGTGGCGCGGCGGGTCTCGCCGCCGGGGGCCGAGATGTCGACCTTGGTGCCGAAGTTGGAGTAGAAGGCCCGTCCGCCCTCACGGTTGGTGGAGGCGACGGAGATGATGTTGTTGCAGTTGGCCGGGGTGAAGCCGGAGATGTCCTGGTTGCTGTTGCCCGCCGCCACGACGACCGTGGTGCCGCGGGAGACGGCGCCGTCGATCGCGTTCTGGTAGGTGCTGGGGCAGGTCGAGGAGGCGCCGCCGAGGCTCAGGTTGAGGACCTTGGCCGGGTTGGCGTTGGCCGGCACGCCGGGGACGGTGCCGCCCGAGGCCCAGGTGATGGCGTCGGCGATGTCGACGCTGGAGCCGCCGCACTTGCCGAGCACGCGCACGGGCTGGACCTTCGCGCCGTACGCGATGCCGGCGATGCCCTTGCCGTTGCCGGTGACCGCGCCGATGGTGCCGCCGACGTGGGTGCCGTGCCAGGAGGAGTCGGACGGCGTGGTGTTGGTGCCGCACTCGCCCACGGCGTACCAGTCGCCCTCGTCGGCGGGGTTGGCGTCGCGGCCGTTGTTGTCCCGGGCGCGGGCGGCGTCGGATATGAAGTCGTAGCCGCCGGATATGTTGCCGGCGAGGTCCGAGTGCGCGACGTAGCCGGTGTCGATGACGGCGACGGTCACGCCGGAGCCCGTGGTGGTGGGCCAGGCGCCGGGGACGTTCATGCCGCCGGTGGCCTCGGTGAGGTCCCACTGCTTGGCGTAGTCGGTGTCGTCGGGGTCGGCCGCGGCGGCCAGGGGCTGGGCGATGAGTTCCGGCTCGACGAACGCGACGTCCGGGTCGGCGCGGAACTCGGCCATCAGGTCGGCGACCTCGGCCCTGGACTTCTTCTCGCCCAGGTCGAAGACCGCGGCACCGGTGCCGGTGCGGCGCTCGAACCTGAGCTTCTGACCGGCGTCGGCGGCCTTGTCCTGGGCGTCCGCTGCGGCGACGCCGTTGGAACGGGCCTCCTGGACGCCGGACTTGTAACCGACGATCAGCCGTTCTGCGGCCACCGCGGGTGACGGGGATGCGGTGCCGGAGGTCGCCGGGGTGGCGGCGACCGCGGTCGAGGAGGTCGCCGCGAGACCCAGCAGCGTCGCCGTGGCGGCGACGGCGGACAGGGCTCTTCGGGTCGGCTTGTTCACGTGGTGGTTCCCTCTCGGGCGTCGGCACTCCCTTGCGAAGGGGTGCGCACACCTCTTCGCAAGGGAGCAGCCGTACTGGTGGGGGGTCCATGACCCGGCCAAAGGATGGCCGGAACATGTCACTTGGAGGAACGTAGCCATCCGGCGACATGAGGGGAAACAGGGAGAACCCTTGCCGGACCCTCTCCCCCGACCCCCCGGGACCTGCCGCGTCTCGGGGGTCGCCGTCCGCCCCGGCGTGCGGTATGCGGGTCGAGAACGATCGGATCCGGTCAGGAACGGACGCGCCCGGGCCCGCCCGTGCAGCACCGGCCGACCGGGCGCGTGGTCCCGTCGGCGCAGAGCGACAACCCGACCCGCCGGCCGTCGGCACGGCCTCGACACACGGACGCGCCGGCCCCGAAGGGCCGGCGCGTCCGGACTGCCGTGTCGACTCCCTGCGTTCAGGCGCGCAGCCGCACCCCGTGCCGGGTCCGCAGCCGCTCGATCTCCCACCACGCGATCGCCGAGACGGAGAGCGGCCCGCAGATCACCGCGAGGATCTGCACCAGCGGCGGACCGGGCGGCATCCCCACCGTCACCAGGTTGATCGCCGCCAGCTCCCACACGAGCACGCCCGTCAGCAGCGCCGGGAGCGCCGCGTGCACCTCGGACGTGCCGAAGGCCGTGCGCACCATCGTCGACGAGCCGAAGCCCACGAAGAAGAGGACCCACACCACGGGCCCCAGCAGGGCCAGCGACAGGAACGGGGACCAGGCGTACCCCTGGAACTGCTCGCCGAGCAGCATCACCCCCGCGAACAGCAGCGGCACCGAGGTGAACGCGCCGAAGTACCAGAGCACCATCCGCACCGAGGGCCGCAGCCGCGCCCGCATGTCCGGCCGGGCGGCCGGCGGCGCCATCCTGAACAGCAGGGTGATCACCAGCGGCGCCGTCAGCAGCAGCAGCCACGGCGTGATCGCCAGACGCATCATGTACTGGTCCTGGATCTCCTCCCAGTCCTCTCCCGTGCCGTAGGCGACGAGGATCAGCAGGGAGGCGCCCAGCGCCAGGTAGGCCCGCGTCTTCTGGGCGCGCCACACCTGGGGATCGTGGATCCGCCGGTGCAGGTCGTGCGGGAACTTGATGCGCGCCTGCTTCCGCGCCGACCGCGCGAGCGGGTAGGCCAGCAGGAACAGCCAGCCGGGCAGACAGCAGAAGAGCAGCGGAACGAGCCCCGCGCCGTTGCCCCGCAGACGGACCGTCAGCTCCCGCAGCGTCGGCCACTCGTCGTACCGGAACTGCTGCCACAGGGACGGCGGCCGGGGAGGGACGTGGGGCGGGATGTACGGCGGCACGGGCTGCGGCGGCACGTACGGGCTGCCCGGCGGCGGCCCCCCGCCGTACGGATTACCGGGCTGCGGCCCGTACGGATTGCCACCCGGCGGCGGCCCGCCGCCGTACGGATTACCGGGCTGCGGCCCATACGGATTGTGTCCCCCGAACGTCACGCCGATTCCCTTCTCACGCAACTCGCTGTCGTACGGCGCCGGTCCGCACGGGACCGTCGCGGCACAGCGACCGATCATTCCAGGACACCGACGCTCCGCGCACGGATCCGCACACGGTGCTCCCACGATCTGCCCGGCAAACAACCGGAATCCGCCCGGACGGCACTTTCACGCGGTGGCAAAATTTCGGCATGCGGACCGTGTACGCGCTTTTCGTGGGCATCGACACCTATCCGGAGTCCCCTCTGAGGGGGTGTGTGAACGACGCGGAGGCGGCCGAGGACTGGCTGCTGCGGCAGCCGGGGGTGCGGGCGGACGTCCGGCGCCTGCACAACGCGCGGGCCACCAGATCCGCGATGGTCCAGGGCATCGGGACCCACCTCGGCAGCGCCGGCCCCGGTGACACCGCCCTGCTCTGGTACAGCGGCCACGGCAGCGAACGCCGCACCGACGACCCACTCGCGTCCACCGGCCATGCACAGGCCCTGGTGTGCCACGACAGTCTCTCCGAGGGCGGGCAACCGCTGCTCCAGGACACCGAACTCGGCGCCGTGCTGGACGAGATCGCGCGGCGGGGGGCGCATGTCGTCGCGGTGCTGGACTGCTGCCACTCGGGAGGGGCGACGCGCGGCCCGACGGCCCGCGGAGTCGACTGGCGTCCGTGGTGGCGCACCGCCGGCGCGCGAAGTCTCCGGGGCACCGCACCGGAGACGGCCTCCGAGCATGTCCTGCTCGCCGCCTGCCGCCCGCACGAGCGGGCGTACGAGGAAGTCATCGGCGGCGAGAGCCGCGGCTGGTACTCCCACTCCTTGCTCCACGCCCTCGACCACCTCGGCCCCACCGCGACATACGGCAGGGCCCATGCGCTCGCCGAGGAACGTGTCCGTGTCACCACCCACCCCCAGCGGCCCGAACTGCGGGGGCCGTCCACCCAGCGCTTCCTGCACGGCGAGGAGACCGGCGACTCGCCCTTCCTGCTCCGGCACACGATCGAGGGCTGGGAGGTGAACTGCGGCGCCGCGCACGGACTGCGCGCGCCGGGCGCCGAGTTCACCCTCCTCGATCCGGGGGCACGGGAGCGACGGGTGATCTCCGTGCGCGAGGTGCGGCCGGAGACCTCCCTGGCCGAGCCCCTGGGCTGGCAGCCGGTCGCCGAGGACGTCGGGACCGTGCATCCGGTCACCCCGTCGGCCCTCGCCTTCCCGCCCGCCGCGGTGACGGTGACCGGGCAGGCGGGCGGCGTCCGTCTCGTCGAGGACGCCGTCGCCGTCTCACCTCTGCTGGCCACGGGCGGGCCGGGGCTTCCCCTGTCGGTGGAGACGGGCGGCGGGTGGGCCCGGGTGACCGGGGGCGCCGGTCACCCCGTCGACCCGCTCCCGCTGCGGTCCCCCGCCGATGCCGCACGCGTCGCCGACTGCTGCGCGCACATCGCCCGCTGGCACCAGCTGCGCGACATCACCAATCCGGACACCTCGCTGTCCTCCCTGGTCCGCATCACCGTCGAACCCCTCGTCGGCGACCTGCGGTACACCGCCGAGGACGAGATCGTCTGCTCGTACACGCCCGACGGCCGCGAGCCACAGGTCCGGGTGCGGATCCGCAACCTGTGGGTGGACGAGCTGTGGTGCGTGCTGCTGAATCTCACGGACACCTATGCCGCCTCCCCGCACCTCTACGAGGGCGACTTCGTCGGTCCCGGCCGCGCGGGCACCGCCCGGCACGGCGAACCGGTCTGGCTGCGCCTTCCCCCAGGACGCACGGTGGTGCGCGGCGCGTCCACCCGTGACGTGCTCAAGGTGATCGCGGCCGAGAACGAGCTGAACACCGAGCCGTTCCGGCTGCCCGCCTGGTCCCCCGGCACGGGGGCCCGTGGCGCCTCGGCCCTCCGGGAAGGCCGCCTGGTGCGCCTGAACGGCACCGGCCTCCGGGACATGGGCGGTCCCGCCCGCGGGTCCGCCCGCTGGGGCACGGCCTCGGTGGTGATCCGCACCGAGGTGCCGTGACCCCCGAGCTCACCACCCGAGGTGGGTGAACCCGGCCCATCCGACGAGATCCCCCGCGTCGATCCTGCGCACCCGGGCCACCATGTCCGCCGGCATCCCGGGCGGCGCCGTGCGGGCGGGGTCCAGCATCCACAACTGCGCTCCGCGCAGAGCCTGTCCGGGCGGCATCCCCTCCCGGGCCGTGAAGTGGTGGACCATGTACATCAGCAGTGACGTGGCCTCGTCGGGCACCGGCCACATCGAACCGACCACCGACCGGGCGCCCGCCACCAGGAACGCGGTCGCCAGGCTGTACGCCTCGTCGTAACCGTGCCCGGAGACATTCGTCCGGCACGCGGCCAGCACCACCAGCTCCAGCTCCCGGTACCGGTCCGATCCTTCCGTCAGCTCCTCGGCGGGCAGCTGTCCGCCGGCCAGCCGCAGATACGAGCTGTGCCGGCCGCCCTGCTCGACCACGCCATGGCAGGCGAGGTGCAGCACGCCTCCCCGCTGCCGCCCGAGCCACTCCTTGACGGCCGCCGGGGTGGCGGCCCCGGGGCCGAGCAGTTCTCCGCCCGGGTAGAACACCCGGCGGACGGCGTCCGCCTCTTCGCCCGCGTGCCGCAGGTCCCGCGTCGGATCGCCGACGACGAGCGCCTGCCGGGCTCCCGCCGCCGGGCGCTCGGCGACCTCGCACAGCAGCCGGGCGGAGGGGATGTACGAGATCTCCGCCTCCTGACACGCGTACCGTCCCGAGGGCAGCCGGGCGGCGTGCCACGGCACGACCCCCAGCTCCCCCATCGGCACCAGCACGACGGAGGCCGCCCGCCCCCACCCGCGCGGCAGTTCCTTRAGCAGCGGCTCCATCACGACCCGCCCGGCCCAGTCGCACAGCCGCGCCAGCGCCGAGGCGCCGTCCCGCGGGACGGCCGCCCCCGCCGTGGGCGGCCCCCCGGCGTCCCGCCCGGGAGCCCCGGTCGCCCGGTAGTCGGCGAGCTCGGTGGCGGCCGGGTCCAGCCCGGGCAGCCGCACGGCACGCACGGAGCCGTCGGGGGTGACGAGGAGGGCGGCGCCGTGGACCCCCTCTCCTCGCGGCACGAGATACACCAAGGCGCGCCGTCCCATGGCTCGCAGGGCGGTGCCGATCCTCTCCGGGGTCGGGGCGTCGAGCAGGCGCCGCCGGTGCGGGGAAGCACCGAGCGCGCCGAGCACCCGTCGGCGAAGCCTGCTCGACGGGCCGGCGTCACCCCCGCCAGCGGGCTTCCGCCACTCGTCGACGAGTTCCGTCTGCCCCAGACCGCTGAGCAACTCGGGCACCGTGGCCCCGACTGTCGCGGCGTGCAGCACGAGTCCCCGCCCGGTGTCGAGAGCTCGAACCGCCTCGTCGTGCATTCCGTCCGCAATGCACCAGCGGGCCACCTCACGCGCTTCTTCTCCTGCCAGCCTGCCTGACTCGGCTCCGTGAGCGGTACCGGATTGAAGAAGCACGGTCCACGCCGCCGCCTGGGTCGCGACGAGGCCGGAACGACGCGCCGCGGCGTGATTGAGACGGCGCGAGGGGTCGAGGAGCGGCAGGGTGTCACCGCGACGCCGATAGCCGCGGGCCAGCGACATGTTCATGGCACCCCAGAGAGGATGCTCGGGACCCTTGGCAAGGCGGATGCTGTGACCGAGCCATGCGATGCCCTGATCGCGACAGTGGCCGGGGTCGATCCCCACGCCGGGCAGTTCGGCCAACGCCACGTAACCGGACCCGACGACATGGGCGTTTCGCACCCATCGCTCGTCGTCGGGTTCGAGCAGGTCAAAGGTGTCCAGGAGCAGTTCGAGCGCCTCCCTGGCCGCCTGTGGGTTGGCCGCCGTGAGCGCCCTTCCCAAACGAGCCGTGCCGACCTCTCCGAGCCGGTCGATCTGCCCTTCTCCTGGAAGCATGGCGATCTGCCGGCGGGTCTCCTGGAGGTCGGTGAAAGTGTCCAGAGCCGTGCGGTCGAAGCCGTCCGACCCCGCCCGCCGTGCCTGCAGGATCCCCAGATTGCCCCGTGCGACCTCGATATTCGCCTCCAACCCGGCCCGGTCCATCGCGTCGTGGGGCATCCGCTCCAGGACGTCCTCCAGCTCACGGATGTGGCGGGCGAGCCCCGTCTCGTCCTCACGACGCACGGCTTGGTGCGCGTGGAACACGCCCAGCTGGGCGTCCATGCCGAGGCGGGTCACGGCGTCGAACGCCGGGGAGTTCCTCAGCTTCTCGAGGTCCTCGACGGCGGAGTCGAAATCGTCGTGGCCACCTCCCAGTTGTGCGAGATGAGCTCGAATGCCCGCGTGACTCGCATCCAGCGCGTCGCGCTCCGGACTGCCGTCGGGAAAGGCTGCCCGGGCCCCCTCCAGGCGGGCGAGCGCCTGCTCCATGTCATCGGCGGATTCGAGTCTCTGCAGGCCGGAGGTGGCGTCCACGGACGTCACCGCGGCCTGCCATCGCTCATTGCGCGGACCATGGGCGGCGGACTCCCGCCGCAGCTCATCCACCTTTTCCTCGTCGTCCACCCGCTGCTGGAAGCGGAGCATCGGAAGGATGGAAAGGATCTGACCGGCTCGCATCCCGGAGAGCACCGTGCCCTGCGGCAACTCCTTCCAGTCGTCGTACAGCCTCTGCCACGCCTCCTGCGCCGTCGGCCGCCCGACACGTGCCAGAACGAGTTCGGTGAGGCGGGACAGGCCCTGCGCGCTGCCCTGGTCCGCATCAGAGAGTTGCTTGATCTCGTACACCAGAGCGTTCAGGTCGTACGGGATGTCCCCGCTCACAGCACTCCCCCCGCCCTCGGCGCCCCCTGCGCCCAGTACGCCGCCAGCACCCCGTTCAGCCATCGCTCCCCGTCCGGGGTGCCGAAGTCCACGGGACGCGGTCCCGCCGGCTCCAGGACCGCACCCCCGCAGCGGTCCTCGAAGAGCACCGCCACCCGGTCCGAGGGCTCGCGCTTCGAGGGCCAGACGAAGCCCCGGGCCCACGGCGCGGTCCCGCGGCGGATCCAGTGGCCCCAGTCCCGCGTCTGCGGATAGTCCGCGCCCTCGGCGTGGACGAGCCACGAGTCCTGGGCCACGGCGGCCAGCTCCGCCCCCGCCATCAGCGACACGACCTCGGTGTCGGCGGCGAGCTTCAGGAAGGACAGGCTGCGGCGCTCGAAGGAAGCCCGCGGCAGCAGCCGCACCGAGCCGTCCCCCTCGAAGGGGACGGATCTCAGCAGCACCTCGCAGACCGCCGCGCCCACGCTGAGGCCGATGTACGCGTATCCGTACGGCTCGTACACGGTGCTGTCGAAGCGGCCCCCGTAGTAGAAGGGGTGCGCCTGCCGGGTGTTGAAGGCGGTCGCGTCCCGGTGGGTGCCGTGGACGCGGTAGACCGGCGTGCCGGCGGCGAGCACGGCGCGGGCGGGCTCGCCCGGCAGGGCGTCGGGGGGCGGGTACTTGGGCACGGGGGCGCTCACCACTCCCCGAGGGCGCGGGCCGCGCCCAGCAGTTCGGGGTCGCGGGCCCGCCCGAGCAGACCGGCGGGCGTGGTGCCGGTCCAGGCGTTGGCCGACAGCCACCAGTCGGCGGCGCCCCACGGGTCCCGGTCCGCCCCGATCAGGGCGTTGACGTCCAGGACGACGGGCCACGGCATGCTGCCCGCCTCGTACTGGAACGCCGGGGCCCGGCGCACCCCGTCCACCCCGGTGAGCACGATGAGACGCGGGTCCGCGGCGCCCTCGACCGGCAGCGCGGGCTCGGCGAGCAGCCGGTCGCGGACAGGGCCGAGCACCGGCCCCACCATGGGGTTTCCGTCGAGCACCAGCATGCACAGGTCCTGGACGCCGTAGCCGGAGACGGTCGCCGTCGCGCCGCTCTCCGCGTACCGCCCGGTGCCCTCCGCGCCGCGCCGCAGCAGGGACGCCTCGTCGTCGGGGAGGGCGTCGAGCACGGTCCGTACGGCGTCCTCGGCGGCGCGGGCGACCGTCGGCCCCGTACCGTCAGCCGTCCGCAGCCGCTCCAGGCGCGCGCCGAGCCTGTCCAGAGCGGCCGGGCCGAGCAGCAGGGACAGCCGGGGCCAGTCGGCCGCGACGGCGCCCAGCATCACCTGGGGATTCACCTGGGGGTTCACCCGCAGTCCGGTCCTTTCTCCTCGTCGTCCGTCCGGCGCGCCCCGAGCACCTCGGTCACCAGGTCCGCGATCAGCGGACGGCGCACCACCAGGTGCAGTTCGCGCCCCTGGCCGGCGGCCGGGGCGAGCGCCGACCACAGCGCGCTGACGCTGCTCTCGACGGGCAGCCCGCCCCGCCCGGAGCCGAGCAGCGGGAAGCACACGGTACGCAGCGGCGGGTCGTACGCGGCGCTCTCCTGGTCGGTGAGCACCAGGACGCGGGCCGCGGCGGCGGCGACGTCCTGCGGGGTGGCGTCGTAGTCGTTGGTCCCGGGTCTCGGGACGGCGACGGCCGCGTGGTGCAGCCGCCGGATGCCGCGGGCGGCGAGCGCGCCGGGTCCGGTCGGCGCGACGGTGCCCGGCCGCACGGGCCGGTGGAGGACCCCGTGGTGGGCGCGCCAGGCGAGGAGTTCGTCGTGCACGGGGTCGGCGACGACGTCTCCCGCGTCGTCCCGCATGGCTCCGGCGCGCCGCAGCGAGGCGGCGACGGAGGACTTGTACATCTCCGGGAGCCCGAAGTGGATGTTGCTCGGCGAGACGACGACGTCCATGTTCCGGAGCAGTTCGACGGGGTGGACGTGGAGCGTGAGGACGGCGGGCGGGCGCCCGGGTCTCGGGACGTGGAGCGTCCGGTGCTGGAGCCGGGGTGGCAGCAGGCCGACGTCGTTCGGTGCGGTGGCCCGTGCCCCGGTCCCGGCGAGCCAGCACACCTGTTCGGCGATCTGCCCGAGGATCATCTCCTCCTGGCTCTTGCGGAAGCGCTCGACGCTGATGCTGTAGACCTGTGCGGCAAGTCTGCGCCGGTCGGCGGGGGGCCGGTCGCGCATGCCGTGGGCGAGCCCGAGGGTCAGGCCGGCCGCCTCCTGGAGTTCACCCCCGCCGAGCCGGGAGACGGCCGCGCGTAAGAGGTTCTCGACCTCGACGGGCCAGGCGTCCGTCACCGCCCCGGGCACGGACACGGCCGCCCGTCGCAGCAGCGGCAGTTCGAGGTCCCGGATCCGGACCAGCCCCTCCAAACGCACCGTTTTCACCTCCCGGAGGACCGACGCGACGTCGAACTGTCCAGCGCGAGGTGACATGAAGCCATGATTGTGCGCGTGACGGGGCTCTCACAAGGCGTTCCGGCCCTTCCGTCAGGCTATCCGCGCCGCGCGCTGCCGCCCCGGCCCGCACCGGGTCGGGAACGGGTCGATTCCGGGTCGGGCGGGCCCGTGCCGCTCACCACCCGAGGTGGGTGAACCCTGCCCAGCCGACGAGATCGTCCGCCTTGATGTCCCCCACCCGGGCCACCATCTCCGCCGGCATCCCGGGCGGGGCCTGACGCCCGGGGTCCAGCATCCACAACTGGGCGCGGCGCAGGGCCGATCCGGGGGACAGCCCCTCCCGGTTCAGATAGTGGTGCGTCATGTACATCAGCCGGGACGTGGCGTCGTCCGGCACCGGCCACAGCGACCCGACGACGGACCGCGCACCCGCTACCAGGAACGCGGTCGACAGGCTGTACGCCTCGTCGTAGCCGTGCCCCGAGACGTTCGTCCGGCACGCGGCCAGCACCACCAGCTCCAGGTCCCGCAGCCGCGACGCCCCCTCCGTCAACTCCTCGGCGGGCAGCCGGCCCCCGGAGAGCTCCAGGTACGAGCTGTGCCGGCGCCCTGCCTCCACCGTGCCGTGGCAGGCGAGATGCAGCACCCCTCCGCCCTGCCGCGCGACCCTCCCCGCCACGGTGGCGGGTGTCGCCGTGGCCGTGCCGAGCAACGTGCCCTCCGGGTAGAACGCCCGGTGGATCGCCCGCGCCTCAGCGCCCGCGTGTTCCAGGTCCCCGGTCGGATCGCCGACCACCACCGCCCGCCGCACCCCGGTCGGCCGCCGCCCGGCCACCTCGCACAGCAGTCGCGCCGAGGGAATGTACGAGATCTCCGCCTCCTGACACGCGTACCGCCCCGACGGCAGCCGCGCGGCATGCCACGGCACGGCCCCCAGCTCGCCCATCGGCACCAGCACGAGCGAGGGAGTCCGCCCATCGGGTCGGGACACGGCATCGAGCAGCGGGGCCATGACCGTCCACCCGGCCCAGTCGCTCAGCCGGTCGAGCGCCCCGGGATCACCGGACGGTGCCCCGTCCTGCCCGGGCGGCCCTCCGGCGAGCCGCTTCGCATCCCCGGTGACGCCGTAGCCGACGAGTTCCGGTGCGGCGAGGTCCAGGTTCGACAGCGGCACGGGCCGCACGTCACCGTCGCACGTGATCACCAGTGCGGCCCCGGGGCGCCCGCCGCTTCCCGGCAGGAGGTAGACGAGCGCCGTGCGACCCATGGCCCGCAGCGCACCGGCCATCCCGTCGGGCGAGGGCACGTCCCGCAGCCGCGCGCGGTACGGGCTGTTCTCCAGCACCTCCAGCACTCGCCTGCGCAGACGGCTCGACGGTCCTGCCGTGCCGGTCCCCGCCAGGGGAAGCGCGACGCTCCACGCAGATCCGGACATGAGGGCACCCGACGTACGCCACTCGCCCGCGAGGTCCGGCCTGCCGACCGCGTCCAGCATCTCCGGCACCGACGCACCCACCGTCGCGGCGTGCAGGGTGAGGCCCCGGCCGGCTTCCAGTGTGCGGAGGGCGTCGGTGTGCGCGCCGGCGGCCAGGCACCAGCCGGCGATGTCGACGGCCCGCCGACCGACCATCCGGGCGCTCTCCGCCGCGTGGTCCGTGCCCGACTGGAGCAGGACGTTCCACAAGGCGCCGTCCATGGCGGCTGCTCCCGTCCGCCGGGCGGCGTCGAGATCCCCGGGGGCGGACGGTTCGCGCGGGAACGCCTCGGCCCGGGTGTGCAGGGCCTCGGCGAGGGTGAAACACATACCGGCCCACAGCGGATGATCGGGCCCTCCTGCCACCCCGACGGCGCGCGTGAGCCAGTCGATCCCCTGGTCGGCGGACCCCCGCGAGCCCTGGGGGCCGAGGCCGTCCCGCTCCGCGATCCAGCAGTGGCCCCACCCGAACTGGTAGGCGTAGGACGCCCAGCGCAGGTCGTCCCGTGCGAGGAGGCCGAGACCGTCGCCGAGCAGGGAGAGGGCTTCCCGCGCACCGGCCGGATCATCGGTCGCCACCGCGCTGTGCAGGCGCGCCACACCTGCTTCGCACAGCACGGCCAGCCGCACGTGTCCGGCGAAGCTCCGTGCCTGGGCGCGCACCGCGTCGGCCGTGTGCACGGGGCGGTCCCCGCCGGGAAGGCGCACCGCGCCCCGCGCGGCCCGAAGCGTCTGAAGGATCTCCCAGGACATCTCGCGCGCGATCTCGAACCGGAGCCGGGCCGGATGACCGAAGGGCAACGTGGCCTGCACCGCGTCCAGTTCGCTCACCTGCTGTGCGAGAGCCTTCTCGTCCGCCCTTCGCAGCGCCTGCTGCACCCGGAGCGCCGCGAGGGATCCACGCAGGATCCGACCCGTCTCGGCGTCCGCCACGGGCGCCTGCCGTAGCGCGGCGATCTCCTCCACCGCGGCGTCGATGTCGTCCTCACCGCCGAGTACACCGAGCTGGAACCGGATGAACGCCCGCACCACATCGAGGCCGTACCGATCGTCGGTCCCGGCGGGCACCGTTCCGCGCACCCGTTCGACGGTGGCGAGCTCCCTCTCCAGGGCGTCCGGGCGTGCCGTCCCGATGCGCATGCCGTGCGACGCCGAGAGGAGCACGACCCCCGACTTCCAGCCAGGGTCGTCCGGACCGTGGTCGACGGCCTCCTCGCACAGGCCGACACGTGCCTCGTCGTCGGACAGCGGGCCCGCGAACCCCAGGTAGGGCATCATCCGCAGTATCTGTCCGGCACGTATGCCGGACCGGGGCGTCCCTCGGGCGCCCGCCCTGAAGTCCGCACACAGCCGCGTCCACGCCTCGTCCGGCGTGCCGGCACCGAGCCTGTCCGTGATCAACGACGCGATGCGCGCCAGGTCCTCCGCGCTGCCCACGCCCTGTCGAACGGCCCGCCGGACGTCCCGCTCCAGTCCGTCCAGGTCGTACCGCCGATACCGCTGCTCCCCCACGCCGACTCCCCAGCCCCAGCGATTCCTCCGGCCTCGGACACTCTGCCCTGTATGTGCCGCGTTCAGCCCTGAATCTGCCAGATGCCCCCGGGCCGGATCCGGTCGGAATCAGGGCGGCTCCAGGGCGGCTTCCGCATGACCCGACGCACCGTCACATGTCCTCTACAACAACGGTTTTGCGGCTCCGTCGACCTGCGCGGCGACTCGGTTACGCTTCGCCCATGCAGGGGGAGCCGGACAACATCTCAGGTTTGCAGGGCAGCGGGGCCACCCCGCTCACCCCGGGTGATCCGCGGCGTATCGGCGCGTTCCGGCTGCGCGGGGTGCTGGGCTCCGGCGGCATGGGCCGGGTCTACCTCGGTACGACCGAGGGCCGGTACGCCGCGGTCAAGCGCGTACTCCCGGCGCTCGCGGAGGACGAGGACTTCCTCCGCCACTTCGGGCACGAGCTCGACAACCTCGCCAGGCTGCCCGGCGGCGTCAGCGCCAAGCTGCTCGCGTCCGACCGCACGGCGCGGCCGCCGTGGTTCGCCACCGAGTACATCCCCGGCATCACCCTGAGCGAGGCGCTGCGCCTGCACGGGGGCGCGCTCCCGCCCGAGAGCCTGTGGCGGCTGCTCCGCGACGCCTCCGCCGGGCTGCGGTCGGTGCACGCGGCGGAGATGGTGCACCGCGACCTCAAGCCGTCCAACGTCATGCTGACCACCGCCGGCGTCACCCTCATCGACTTCGGCGTCGCCCGCGCCGCCGACCAGAGCCGGCTGACCAAGACGGGCATGGTCATCGGCACCCCCGCCTACATGGCGCCCGAACAGGCCACCGCCGGCAAGCAGATCACCGGGGCTGCCGACGTCTTCGCCCTCGGCAGCCTGCTGCTGTACGCGGCGAACGGACGCCCGCCGTTCGGCGACGGCTCCGGGCTCGAACTGCTCTACCGGATCGTGCACGAGGAGCCCGACATGGGCGACCTCGCCGAGGCCGTGCCCGGTCTGGCCGAGATCGTCACCCGCTGCCTCGCCAAGGACCCGGCCGACCGTCCCACCGCCCAGGAGCTGTACGACCTCGCGGGCGATCACACCCTCCCGCTGACCCCCGCCTGGGGGGGGGGGGGGGGGGGGGGGGGGGGGGGGGGGGGGGGGGGGGGGGGGGGGGGGGGGGGGGGGGGGGGGCGGGGGCGCGGTCAGGGCAGGCCGCTCCAGGCCGGGTGGCGCGGGTCGTCGGCGCGGACGACGACGTCCGCCGCCCGGTCCGGCGCCACCTCGTCCTCGTAGCGCGCGAAGGCCGGCAGCGTCCAGCGCTTCTCCTCCGCGGTCCGGCGTTCCAGCGCTCCCGGGGAGAGCCGCAGATGCACCGTCAGGTCGAACGGGAACCAGTGGCCCAGCAGGAACGGGCCGTGCAGCAGCAGCACACCGTGGTGGGGCAGTTCGACGCGCGGTGAGCGGGTGGCACGGTCGGTGCGGGGATCCCACAGGTCGGGCAGCACCCGTCCGCTCCCGCCCGCGTCCAGCGGCCCCAGGACCTCCCGCCACAGCGCTCCGGTGTCGAACCAGCCGCTGAGGTAGGTGTCGGGGTCCTCTCGGCCGAACTCGTACCGCAGCGAGGCCGGCCGCAGGAAGCCGCCCGTTCCCACCACGAGCACATCGCGTCCGCGCAGCCTCAGCTCCTCGGCGACGCGCGATGCCAGCTCGCCGGGGCGGGCGGCGGGCGCACCGTCGACACCGACGCGCAGCCAGGGGCCGCCGTCGGCGGCCGTCGACGTCTGCACATGCTCGGCGAGCCGTCCGGCCAGCAGCTCCCAGGTGATCGGTTCGACGCTCACCCGCCCATCATGACCCGGGCGCGGCCTGACCCTGCGGGCCGGACCCCGGAACGCGAGGGGATCGCCGACCCGGCCGCCCGGAATGCGGCTTCCCGCCGGACAGGAGGCCAAGGCCCGCCCGGGCCGTCATCACGGTCCGCCGTCGGGCAGGCCGATGAGCGCCGCGTCCCCTTCCACGGTGATCCGCCCCGCGCGCACCGCCTCCCCCACGGTGGTCTCCCCGCCGACCAGCGCGGTGCAGGTCTCCGTGCCGAGGGTGAGGACGGCTGCGGGTGCATCGGCGGGACCGTCGCCGTACGACGGCGGGCCGTCCGCGGACAGGCGCAGATGGAAGACGCCCTCGTCGATGCGGACCTCGACGGTGCCGCTGCCGGCGGCCGGCGTTCCGAGGACGTGCAGCAGCGGGATCGCGAACCAGTGCGCGCGTACGGCGTCCGTGGCGCGGCGCTCGGCGAGCGSGGGCGCGCCCCAGGCGGCGAGGGCGTCGAGGACCGGCAGCAGGGCGCGCCCCCGCTCGGTCAGTTCGTAGACGTGGGCGGCGGACGGCGGCGGCAGGCGGTGGCGCTCGGCCAGACCCGCCAGTTCCATGTCCTTCAGGCGCGACGCCAGGACGTCGGTGCTGACCCCCGGAAGGTCGGCGTGCAGGTCGGTGTAGCGGCGGGGACCGGCCAGCAGCTCCCGGACGACGAGCAGCGTCCACCGGTCGCCTACGGCGTCGAGTGCGCGGGCCGCGGCGCAGTACTGGTCGTAGCTCCGGCGGCGGGTCTCACGTGGCATGCGACGCAGTCTAGACATGTTGTTGGACTTTCCAAGCTCACACTTGGTAAAACCAAGTACGACATTCAGTCCTGGGGAGGGCACGGCATGGAGTTCCGGCAGTCGAGCAAGCTCAGCGAGGTCTGCTACGAGATCCGCGGCCCGGTGATCGAGCACGCCAACGCGCTGGAGGAGGCGGGTCACAGCGTCCTGCGGCTCAACACGGGCAACCCCGCGCTCTTCGGCTTCGAGGCGCCGGAGGAGATCGTCCAGGACATGATCAGGATGCTGCCCCAGGCGCACGGCTACACGGACTCGCGCGGCATCCTGTCCGCCCGCCGCGCCGTGGCCCAGCGCTACCAGGCGCTCGGCCTCGCCGACGTCGACGTCGACGACGTCTTTCTGGGCAACGGCGTCTCCGAACTCGTCTCCATGGCCGTCCAGGCACTGCTGGAGGACGGCGACG
Organism: Streptomyces sp. T39; assembly: GCF_008042045.1. Classification (GTDB taxonomy): domain Bacteria; phylum Actinomycetota; class Actinomycetes; order Streptomycetales; family Streptomycetaceae; genus Streptomyces. Next base: position 3,598 of record NZ_RDBP01000025.1, on the reverse strand, counting down.
AAGTGCTGATCCCCGCGCCCGACTTCCCCCTCTGGACGGCGGTGACCACGCTCGCGGGCGGCAAGGCGGTGCACTACCTGTGCGACGAGGAGTCGGACTGGTACCCGGATCTGGCCGACATGGCGTCGAAGATCACCGACCGGACCAGGGCCGTCGTGATCATCAACCCCAACAATCCCACCGGCGCGGTCTATCCGCGCGAGGTCGTCGAGGGCATCCTCGACCTCGCCCGCCGCCACGGGCTGATGGTCTTCGCGGACGAGATCTACGACCAGATCGTCTACGACGACGCGGTCCACCACCCGGCCGCCGCCCTCGCGCCCGACCTGGTGGTCCTGACCTTCGGCGGGCTGTCCAAGACCTACCGGGTCGCGGGCTTCCGCTCCGGCTGGCTGGTCGTCAGCGGTCCGCGCCGGCAGGCCCGCAACTACCTCGAGGGCCTCACCATGCTGGCCTCCATGCGACTGTGCGCCAACGCGCCCGCGCAGTACGCCATCCAGGCCGCACTGGGCGGCCGCCAGTCGATCAGGGAACTGGTCGCCCCCGGCGGCAGGCTGTACGAGCAGCGCGAGCGGGCCTGGCAGAAGCTGAACGAGATCCCCGGCGTCTCGTGCGTCAAGCCGAAGGGAGCCCTGTACGCCTTCCCCCGGCTCGACCCGAAGGTGCACCCGATCCACGACGACGAGAAGTTCGTGCTGGACCTGCTGCTGAGGGAGAAGATCCAGGTGGTGCAGGGCACGGGCTTCAACTGGCCCCGGACCGACCACTTCCGGATCCTCACCCTGCCGTACGCCGACGACCTGGACGCGGCCATCAGCCGCATCGGCCGGTTCCTCGCGGGCTACCGCCAGTAGCACGGAAACGGAGCGGGCCCGGGGGCGTAGCCGACCCCCGAGCCCTGTGATGCCGCCCGTTCGGCACGCCGGCACGCTTGAGGACCCGGGTCAGCATGATGTCGTCGCGTCCTGCCTTTGGACCACCGCGCATCGAGCTGCGCGGGCCGGACTTGAACCGGCAATTCGACGTCCGGAGCCCGAGTCCGGTCGATCCGGCGATCGGCGGCGAATGCTGAGTCTGGAGCAAGAGTCTGAGATTGAACGCGGTCTGCCTCTGCCTGACTTGGGCCACCCCGGCACGAGTGCCGGGGGGAGGATTCGAACCTCCACCACCACCGCGTGATCACGACGAACTTCAGTTTCAGCTTTGCGCTCCTCGCGCACCCCGGCCCGCACACAGGCGGCCCGGGGAGATGATGGGGCTATCCGAAGAGATAGCCGAACACGGCGTCACCCACCCGCTGGTCGGTGACCTCGGCGCCGTTGGCCTCCTCGCGGGCGAACTTCACCGCCTGCTGGAGCTTCTCCACCCGCTCCAGCAGTTCGTTGACCCGCCGGGCCGGCAGCGCGCCGGAGAACTTCACCGTCGTCCAGTAGCCGACCGGGATGTCCTCGTAGTACACCTCGACCTGCGCCGGGTGCTTGTCGGTGGCCTCGGCCTTCACATGGTTGCGGGGCACCTTCCTGGTGCGCAGCGTACGGACCGCGTCCGTCTTCCAGGCGTCGGTGGAAGGGTCCTGGGTCCAGGACTCGGAGGCGTCGAGCACCGGCAGTTTCCGGACGAAGGTGTTGATGTCGGTGAGCTGCTTCTCCAGGAAGAGCAGATACGACACGGGCACGTCGGACACCAGCACCCGGCCGTCCACGCTCACGTCCGCGCGGGCCGCGCAGTTGGCCCAGTCCTTGGTGGCGGTCACGTCGAAGAGCCTGGTCAGCGTCTTCGCCGTCTCGCGCAGCACGTCCTCCGCCTTCACCTGGACGCGGGTGGACTCGGGCGGCAGCTGCTCGCCCTCCTCGTCCTTGGGCTGGTAGGTGCGCGAGATACCGGCGAGCAGCGCGGGCTTCTGGAGGCCGTGATGCGCCGCCGTCAGGTCCTGGTGTGCTTTGGACTTGACGCCCTTCTCCACTGCGATGATCTGATTGAGTTTCGCCACGACAGGAACGTAGCAAGTCCGCTCGGCCCTGATCGAACGATTATCCGTTCTGGAGCGCGCACATGTGGACCACCGTCATCGCGGTCGCAGGCACCCTGCTGGGTTCGGTGGCGACCCACCTGTTCCAGCACCGGACGACCGAACGCACCGCCGCCCTCGCCCGCGAGGAGCAGCTGCGCCAGGAGCGGATCGCCGCCTACAGCGCCTTCGCGGGCGCGCTCGTGGACTACCGGCGCGGGCAGAACGACCGATGGCACCGTGCGCAGGAGGTACCGGGCAGCGCGGTCGCCGAGGCGGCCCGGATCGACTCGTACCGGCTGCGTTCCGGCGCGCACCAGGCCCTCATCCGTGTGCAGTTGGTGTGCGACGACCCGCAGGCGCTGGCGCTGGCCGCCGAGGCGTTCGAGGTCACCAACTGCATGCACGAGGCGCCGGACGAGTCGGACCGTTCCCGGCGCTCGGAGCAGGCCCGCGAGACGCTGTCCGAGTTCATCGGTGCCGCGGCGCCGGGAGTCCGCTAGCCGGGATCGGGCCCGAAGGGCGCGACGAGCACCCGGACGGGGCTGCCCGCCAGGCAGGCGGCGATGCCCTCGGACGAAGTCGCCGCCCTCCAGCAGCTCGTCGAGGGGCCCGGCCCGCACGGCCCTGCACGGCCCCGCACGGCCCTGCAGGCGGCGGCCCGCTCGTCGGTGAGGTTCCGGCTCCACCACCTCGTCCTCCGTGCCGGGATCACGGCTCAGCGAGCGGACGTCGACGGAGGGGCGAGCGGGGACCGGTCCGCGAGGGAGAGCTCGACGCCCTGGGAGCCGTCGAGCACGGCACAGCGCAGCGTCATGGGAGCCGAGCCCAGACGATGGGTATCTTCCCGGCATGGGCCTGGTGGTCGTCCAGCCGCTGAAGGGCAGGCACTGTGCCGAGTGCCGCCGGGGGCCGCTGCCGATGCACGCGGTCGAAGCCGGGCTGCCCGTCTGCCTCGACTGCGCCGACCTCGGCCATCTGGTGTTCCTTCCGCGCGGCGATGCCGCGCTCACCCGGCGGGCCCGCGAGGCCGGTTCGCTGCATGCGGTCGTCGTCCGACGCAATCGCCGCCGGCGCCGCTGGGAACGCCAGGGGCTGCTGGTGGAGGAGGCGGCCCTGGCGTCGGCCGAGGCGGCGTGTCTCGCCGACGCCGACGCGCGTGCGCGGCGGCGGGCCCGCGACGCGGAGCGCCGGGCGGCGGCGGACGTGCGGTTCACCGGCTGCCTCGCCGCGGAGATCCGGCGGCTGTTTCCCGGTTGCCCGGCCGAGCGAGCGGCGGACATCGCCGCCCACGCCTCGGTACGCGGCAGCGGGCGGGTGGGCCGTTCCGCCGCCGGCCGGTCGCTGGACGAAGGGGCAATCAGCGCCGCGGTGCGGGCGTCCGTGCGCCATCGGGACACCGCGTACGACGCGATGCTGATGGACGGGGTGGCCCGGCACGTGGCGCGCTCCCGGGTGGCCGCGACGATCGATGCCGTGCTGGCGTCGTGGGGCACCGGGACCCCGACCCCGGCGGAACGAGCGGGCGACGGCCGTCGAGGCCCGTCTTCGTGACCGGGCGGGGGCCGGGGGCGTACTACGGTCCCCCGG
>NZ_RDBP01000249.1 GCF_008042045.1 Streptomyces sp. T39 | reverse complement strand
CGCCGACGGACTGGCCCCGCCCTCCGCCCTGAGCCTGGCCGGCGCCCGGATGCGCCCCTTCACGTCCGGGATCGCGCGGGCGACGGCGGGCCACGGGATCGTGGTGGGCCGCGTCCGCTACATCCACCGCGGCTGGAACGGGGAGCGGGCCGACGCTGCCCGGGACGCCGCTCGCGCCCTCGACGAGCTGGCCGCCGCCTGCGGGAGCGTCCCTGTCGTCCTCGTCGGCCACTCGATGGGAGGCAGGGCCGCGCTGAGTGCCGCGGCGCACCCCCAGGTGCGGGGCGTGGTCGCCCTCGGGACACCACGGGGCGAGCCCGTCGCCCACCTCGCCGGGACGGACGTCGTGCTGGTCCACGGCGACCGTGACCGGGTGACGGACCCCCGGGGATCCTGGAGCGTGGCCCGCCGGGCCCGCGCGATCCCGGACGTGAAGGGGCGCATCCGGGCGCCGGCCAGGCTCAGGGCGGAGGGCGGGGCCAGTCCGTCGGCGCGGCCCCCGTGGAGCACCAGGACGGCGGCCGCGGGGCGGTCCTGCGCCCGGTCGAGCACGAGGGCGGGCGGCGTGCCAGGCGGCTGCGGGCGTACGGCGATGACGGTCACGTCCCTCGGTGCGGGGGCCC
>NZ_RDBP01000248.1 GCF_008042045.1 Streptomyces sp. T39 | reverse complement strand
GCTCGGGTCCGCGCTGCCCCGGCCCCGCGGCCCGCACTGGATGACGTACTTCGAGGTCGCCGACGTGGATGCGGCGACGCGGCTGGTGACCGGGCTGGGCGGCGAGGTGCTCCGGCCGCCGGGGCCGGGCGCGGCGGGCCGGGAGGCGACGGTCGCCGACCCGGAGGGCGCGGTGTTCACCGTGGTGACGACGGGCGGGACGGGGTGACCGGACGGTCGCCCGGGCCCTGACCGGGCGAGGTGTCAGGCCGTGGTCCGGGCGGCCGCACTGTCGCCCGACGTCCTCCCCGTGGAGCACGAGGAGACGGGACGCGGTGCGGCCGCCCGGGCACTCGCGGCGGTCATCCGGCGCCGGTGGTGGCGACGGCACAGGACCTCGTAACCGACCTCGTCGGGCGCCTGGTTGACGTCGCCGACGACGACCTGCGCACCCTCGACGACCATCACGCCGCCGACGGTGCGCGCGTTGTGCGTGGCGCGCGCGCCGCACCAGCACAGTGCCTCGACCTGGAGCACCTCCACACGGTCGGCGAGTTCGACGAGCCGCTGCGAGCCGGGGAACAGCTTCGAGCGGAAGTCGGTGGTGATGCCGAACGCGAACACGTCGAGATCG
>NZ_RDBP01000247.1 GCF_008042045.1 Streptomyces sp. T39 | reverse complement strand
CGGGGTCGAGCCCGCGGGCGGGCGCGGCGGTCCGGGGCTGGCTGCGACAGGTGAAGCCGAGCTTGGTCATGGCACGCAGGACCTCGTCGGCGCTGAAGTCGCGGCGGTCCTGACGGGTGAGAACCTGGCCGACCTGCTTGGCGGGATAGGCGCGGCGCCCGATGACCACGGACGCGCCGGTGATCTCCTCGGCCTTGACGCCCTTCATGGATTCCATGACGCCGCTCTTGGTGAAATCGAAGGGAAAACGGGCGATGACACAGCGCACGATGCCTCACAGGGAGAAGAAGGGATGGTTTCGCGTGCCGAGCAGGTGAGTTCGGGACGAGGGCGGGCGCGGGGCGCCCGGGTGAGGAATTCCAGCAGGAGACAACAGCCGCGGGATTCCCACGAACGAGCCGAATGCCATGCGAAATCGAGCGGCCGGTTCACGGCAGAGAATTTCGGGCGCCCAGGCCGGCGAAAGAAAAGAAGTGGCGCAGGTCCTGAGCGCATGCCCCGCGGGGCGCATGCAGCTGGGGCCCGCACCCCGAAGGATGCGGGCCCCAGCTACGTTGTGCGCGTCAGCGTCAGGCGGAAACGATGTTCTCGGCCGTCGGGCCCTTCTGGCCCT
>NZ_RDBP01000246.1 GCF_008042045.1 Streptomyces sp. T39 | reverse complement strand
GCAGATGGTCGCCCTCGCCCGGGCGGTCTCCGTCAGGGCGCAGGTCGTCATCATGGACGAACCCACCTCGTCGCTCGAACCGCGCGAGGTCGAGACCCTCTTCCGGGTCATCGGCGACCTGCGGCGCAAGAACATCGCCGTCGTCTACGTCAGTCACCGGATGGACGAGCTGTACCGCGTCTGCGAACGGGTCACCGTGCTGCGCGACGGCCGGCACATCCACACCGGCGAGCTGGCCGGCCTGGACCGCGTCCAGCTGGTGCCTGCGGGAGAGACCGTCGGCGGTGAGCACGGGCGTGCGCGCGATGTCGTGCCCCTCCTCGCCGAAGCTCGTCACGCCGTGCCGGCGCACCTCGGAGATCTCCCGGCCGAGCATCATGGACACCAGCTGGACGGCGTCTCCCTGGAACTCCACCCCGGTGAAGTGCTGGGCCTCGGCGGCCTGCTGGGCTCCGGCCGCAGCGAGACCGCCAGGGCGCTGGCCGGCGCGCTCCCCCTCGACGCCGGCGAGATGACGGTCGGCGGCGCCCCCGTCGGACGGCTCACCCCGGCGAGCGCCATCCGGGCCGGGATCAGCCTGCTGCCGGAGGACCGCAAGGCCGACGGCATCGTGC
>NZ_RDBP01000245.1 GCF_008042045.1 Streptomyces sp. T39 | reverse complement strand
TCATGATGCGCCACACGTAGGCGTCGGGGTCGTCCGCCCGCCGCACGCGGTCCCACTTCACGTACGCCTTGGCCAGGGCGGCCTGCACCAGGTCCTCCGCGTCGTGGTGGTGTCCGGTCAGCAGATGGGCGGTGCGCAGCATCCGGGGCCAGCGGCTGGCCACGAACGCCCGGAAGTCCGCCTCCGCGCTCGTCTTCACTCGGGTCCTCGTCGTCGGCGTGCTCTGCCTTCTGCGTGTGCGCGGGCCTGCGCGGCGCGGGCCGCTGCCCGTACGCGGCGCGCACACGGTGTCGGTGCGCCGCCGGATGCCGGCGGCGCACCGGTGCGCGGGGTCAGCGGCCGTCGGCCGGTGAGGGGTCGAACGACAGCCGGGCCAGCTCGGCGCCGTCCGGACCGTACGCGGTGACGCGCACGGTCTCCGCCAGCGGCCCCTCGCCCGCCGCGTCGAGATGGTAGGTGCCCCAGCCGGGGTTGCCGGGCAGCTTCAGCATGCCCGCGTCCCGCACCGCGCCGTCTCCGATCCGCACGGTGATCCGCGCCGGGACGGTGTGGGTGCGGAAGGCGCCCGTGAACAGGACGTCGTCGCCGTCGGAGTTCACCCCGCCGCTGAGGCTGTTCG
>NZ_RDBP01000244.1 GCF_008042045.1 Streptomyces sp. T39 | reverse complement strand
GGAGTACCCGGAGACGGTCGCCCAGGCGATCCGGGAGCTGCTCGACGACTGCGGTGGGAGCTGATCCGGGGCGTGGGACGACACAGCCGCAAGGGCCCCGTACCCAAGGGCACCGGGACGCCGGGCGCACCCGGCACGCTGCCCGGTGCCCGGGAGGCGGCGGCGCCCGGCGGCGGCCGGCGCCGCAGGCCGGGCGAACAGCACGCACCGGCCCCCGGCCCCGGCGCGCCGGTCTGCCAGTCGCCCCAGCCGCCGCCGGACTCGTGGTGCTCGGGGTGTCCGCCCCTGACCGGCGCGATGCCGCAGGTGCGCAGCGCCCCGGCGCCGGCCGCCCCGGGGCCGCGGATACCGGGCCCGCGGCGCGAGTTCGTCGAGGCGTTCGACGGACCCGTACCGCCCGGTGAGCCGCGGGAGCCCGAACGCGGCGGTCCCGGCCCGGACGGCGGGGACCACGAGGACGGCGGCATGCCCCCGGCAGCCAGGGGCGGCAGGGGCCGGGCCTTCACCGGCGTCGCCGCCGCGGCCGTGACCTGCCCCCGGCAGCCAGGGGCGGCAGGGGCCGGGCCTTCACCGGCGTCGCCGCCGCGGCCGTGACCACGGTGCTGGC
>NZ_RDBP01000243.1 GCF_008042045.1 Streptomyces sp. T39 | reverse complement strand
CTGCCGCTGGACCCCACGCGGCGGCACCCCGCGCCCGGTCCGCTGACCGACTTCCTCGTCGAGCGGGCGGCCGACGCCTACGTCGAACTGCTGGGCGACTGGCGGCCGGTGACCACCGGCACCATCGACCTGGTGCCCGGCCCGCTGGGCAAGGGCGAACTCGACGGCGCGCTGCGCGCCGCCGTCCTGAAGCGGCTCCCCCGGGTCGCGTTCCTGGAGCCCGCCCTGCCCCGCGAGGGCACGGCGGACGACTCCGGTCTGCCCGACCGCGAGACACCGCCCGCGCCTTCCAGGACCTCGGCCTCGATGGGGCGCAGCGCGGGCGCCGAGACCGTGCGCGTCCTGGCCGAGGTGCTGCCGAGCCTGCTGCCCGCCGGTCTGGAGCGCCGGGTCGAGCTGCGCACCCTGGGCGTCGCCCGGGTGCCGCTGACGGAGGCGGTCGACCGCCTGGCCGGCCTGGAGCGCGAACCCGACTGGTGGCGGAGGCTGTACGACAGCCTCGCCGGTGTCGACCCGGACCGGCTGACCGGGCTGCCCGTGCCGCTCGCCGACCGGCGCACCACGATCGGCCCCCGCCAGACGCTGCTGCCGCTCGCCGACACTCCGCCGCACC
>NZ_RDBP01000242.1 GCF_008042045.1 Streptomyces sp. T39 | reverse complement strand
CCGCCGGCCCTGCGGCGGCCGCGCCGCGCCGCAGGGCGGACGGGGCGGACGAGAGCGCCCCGGCCGTCGAGGGCGACCTGGTCGTGGAGGGCGGCACCCTGCTCGACCCGGCGACCGGCGAGGTCACGCAGGACGCGGTCGTCGTCGTGCGCCGCGGTGTCGTCCGGGCCGCCGGCCCCCGCTCCCGGGTGCGGATCCCCGACGGCCTCCCGCGGCTCGACGCTCACGGCCACTGGGTGCTCCCCGGGCTGATCGACGCGCACATCCATCTCTCCACCGCCGCCGAGGCGCGCTCGGCCGTGCGCACCGGCGCCACCAGCGCCCGGAGCGGTTCCACCTCCTTCTACCAGGACGTGGCCGTACGGGAGTTGAGCCGCCGGGCGCCCAGCCTCGCGCCGCGCCTGCGCGCGGCGGGCGTCTTCGTCACGCCCGACCTCGGCGACACGGTGCTCGCCGATCCCGATCTCACCCCGCTGGCCCGGCTGCGGGACGGCGTGCGGTCCCCCGAGGCACTGCGCCGGGTGGTCGCGGTCAACCTGCGCCGCGGCGCGGACGTGATCAAGACGCGCGTCAACGAACGCGCCGGACTCCCCGAGCAGGACCCGCTGGCGCAGGTGTACACGCACGCCCAGCTGAGCGAGGTGGTGGCCGCGGCGCGCAAGGGCGGACGCGGGGTGCTGTGCCACAGCTACAGCCGGAAGGGCTGCCACGACGCGGTGACGGCCGGCATCCGCTCCCTGGAGCACGGGGTGTTCGTCGGGGAGCGCACGCTGCGGGAGATGAACCGCCGGGGCACGTACTTCACGCCGACGCTCACCGCCATCGCCGGCCTGGCGCACTCCTCCGACCCCGTGCTGGCCGAGCGCGGGCGCACCTACCTCCCCGTGCTCCAGCGCGCGGTGCTCGCCGCCCATGAGCTCGGCGTGCCGCTCGCCGCGGGGACGGACTCCTCCGGCGGCACGGTCGACCCCATCGGCCGGGAGATCGTCCTGATGCGCGCGGCGGGGCTGCCGGCCCTCGACGCCATCCGCACGGCCACGACCGGCGCCGCACGGCTGCTCGGGCTGACGGGCACCGCCGGCCGGCTGACCCCGGGGCACGCGGCCGACATGGTCCTCGTCGCGGGCGACCCGCTCTCCGACGTCTCGGTCCTCGCGGCACCGTCGCGCGTCGTGCGCACCGGCATCCCGGTCCGACCGGCCCGCTCCCCCGCAGCAGGAGCGCTCCGTGCGCCCGCAGAGTCCAGCCGTCGCGGCGCCGCGTCGTGAACCGTGACTCGTGCACCGCACGTCCCGCCGGGCCGGGCCGTCGCACGGTCGTGATGCCTGCACGCGCCGTGCACCCCGTCGCCCTCGTGGAGGCCGGCGCGCGTCGCACCCCGTGACGGCGGTGCACACCGTCGCACCCGCGTGAGGTCCGCGCGCACCGGCCGGCCCGCTCGGGCCGCTCGCCCCCCGTCCGGCCCGGCGGGACGTGCGGTGCACGAGTCACGGTTCACGACGCGGCGCCGCGACGGCTGGACTCTGCGGGCGCACGGAGCGCTCCTGCTGCGGGGGAGCGGGCCGGTCGGAC
>NZ_RDBP01000241.1 GCF_008042045.1 Streptomyces sp. T39 | reverse complement strand
GCAGGAGAGAAGTCCCATGGCTGAAGTTCTCGTCTATGTCGATCACGTGGACGGTGCGGTCCGCAAGCCCACGCTGGAGCTGCTGACGCTGGCGCGGCGGATCGGTGAGCCGGTCGCCCTCGCGGTGGGTGCGGGTGCCGGTGAGACCGCGGGTGTGCTCGGTGAGCACGGTGCGGTGAAGGTGCTGACGGTGGAGGCGCCGGAGTTCGCCGAGTACCTGGTGGTGCCGAAGGTGGAGGCGCTGCAGGCGGCGGTGGAGGCGGTGTCGCCGGTGGCGGTGCTGGTGCCGTCGTCCGCGGAGGGCAAGGAGATCGCGGCGCGTCTGGCGGTGCGGATCGGTTCGGGTCTGATCACCGACGCGGTGGACCTGGAGGCCGGTGAGCAGGGTCCGGTGGCCACGCAGTCCGCGTTCGCGGCGTCGTTCACGACGAAGTCGCGGGTGTCGAAGGGTGTGCCGGTGATCACGGTGAAGCCGAACTCGGCGGCCGTGGAGGCGGCGYCGGCCGCGGGTGCGGCCGAGGCGCTGTCGGTGTCGTTCTCCGAGAAGGCGGCCGGTACGAAGGTCGTGGCGCGCACGCCGCGGGAGTCGACCGGGCGTCCGGAGCTGACCGAGGCCGCGATCGTGGTCTCCGGTGGCCGGGGTGTCAACGGTGCGGAGAACTTCGCGGTCATCGAGGCGCTCGCGGACTCGCTGGGTGCCGCGGTCGGTGCGTCGCGTGCCGCGGTCGACGCCGGCTGGTACCCGCACACCAACCAGGTCGGCCAGACCGGCAAGTCGGTCTCCCCGCAGCTGTACATCGCCTCCGGCATCTCCGGCGCGATCCAGCACCG
>NZ_RDBP01000240.1 GCF_008042045.1 Streptomyces sp. T39 | reverse complement strand
GCCGGCCGGAAGGGGCACTATCATGCGCCCCCATGACTGACGACGTACGCAACATCGTGCTCGGCGTGGTGGCCGCGGGCATCAGCGCCGCGATCGGGTGGCTCGCGCGCACCCATCTGTGGCGGCGCAGACTCCGCCGCAAGCAGGCGTTCTTCGGCATGCCCGGGAATTCGGAGTGTGTGCTGGTCGTCAACCGCGAGGCGGGCCGGGACGGTTCGGTGCACCGGTTCGACGTGTTCGCGCTGCTGGAGCTGTCGGCGCTGATCAAGGACTGCGGCGCGCACGCGCAGATCATCTGGCACGACATAGCCCAGCAGGGCTTCGGCGAGCGCACGGAGTTCTGTGTCGGCGGGCCGGTGTCCAACGGACACGGGTAGCGCCAGCGCACTACAACTCACATTCACCACAGCTGCCTGAGCAGCGCAAATACCAAGCAGAGCCCTCGCTGATGCGGGGGCTCTTCGCGTTGGAGGGCACATGCCTCGAAGCGAAATGCACCTGGACCTCAAGCGGGACATCCGCAACGCCCTGGACATCTTCGTGCCGGACGACGTGCCGGAGTCGGCAAGCAACGCTGTCCTGGCCGCAGTGCTCCCGCACTTCGAGCTGGCCTACCAGCGCGGCCGCCAGGCCGGCGGGAGCAAGGCGGGCTACCGCCTGGTCGAAGAGAACCAGCGCTTGCGCCATGGCATGCGACGCATGCGGGAGGTTGTCGAGGACTACGGCGACCGAGCGGCCATTCAGGCCATACATGCCTTTCTGGATGACTTCATAGACGACAAGGAGCAGAGCTGATGGTCTGCCACAACTGCAAGCGGGTGCACTGCATCTGCCGGAGGCGGCGATGAGCGCGCGGGAGGAGCTGTACAGCATCGCAGCGCAGGACATGCCCGTTACCAGCCGCGAGGTGCGCGAAGCGCTCGACGCCTACCGCGCCGAGGTGCTGCGGGAAGCCGCCGACGCCGTTGACTCGGGGAACACCTTCCCTGCCCCAGTGCGGAACGGCGCCTCATGGGCCGCGCGCATGCTGCGCCGCATGGCCGACGCGGCGGAGCAGGCATGCACCTGCGGTCGCACAGCATGCGAGTCGGACTCCTGCGACTGCGACTGCGCCCCCTGTCCCGTGGACCACGCGTCCGACGAGCCGGGCCCTGTCGAGGTCGGCCAGCGCTACATCCGCCGCGGCCGCCCGCCCCGCACCGTCACCGTCAATCGCGTCTGGGTCGACACGAGCGGCCAGACCGCTGTCGCCTACGAGTGGCGTGACGCCATCGCCGGCCAGCGCGGCAGTGCTCTCCGGCTTGAGCTGTTCCGCGAGCTGTTCCGGCTTGAGTCATGAGCCCCGAACGCATCGTCACTGCCGGCTACGCCGTGGTGATCGGCATGGCGTTCCTCTGGGTGCTCGTGCTCATGCACGTCATCGCGCGCCGGGAGCGGCGCGGACAACCGAAGAGAAGGGACCGCTCGACATGAGCGACGAGAAGCCCCCCGGCCGCCTTCTGGGCGGCCTTCTGCGTGTCAGGGGTCGCGTGGGCAGCGCCCTGCGCTCGGACCGGGCCAAGAGCCTGTACTGGGGCGCCCTGGAGGGCGCTGTGGGTGTGGCTGTCGGCATCAGTCTGGTCAGCATCTGGCTGGCTGCGCGGTGACCGATGTTCTGCCGGAAGGTCCCGTACGCCTCCCGCCTGGAGGCGAGGACGGCACTCCTGGCGTGCTGGAGGAGAGGCCGCAGCGAGCTGGCCTCGTACTGGTGCGAGGAGTGCAGCGCCTGGCACCTGACCAAGAAAAGGAGGCGCGTCCCCTGATGCTGTTCGATCCGACGCGCCGATGGGCGCTGCGTGGGCTGTGCCGCGATGAGCCGGCGAGCCTCTTCCTGGCCGAGCTGACCGGCCGGCAGGCCGAAGGCACGGTGCGCAAGAGCTGGGAGGAAGCGAAGCAGGTCTGCGCGCACTGCCCTGTCATGGCGGAGTGCCGCCGGGACTCGCTCGGCGAGCGCTACGGCGTGTGGGGCGGGCTCGACCCGCAGGAGCGCAGGACGGAGCGCAAGCGGCTGCCCGCGGCAGCGAAGCGGTGGCCGGTCGAGAAGCGCCTTGCCTGGGGCAAGGAGCTGAGTGCTCTGGAGAGCGGCGGCGTGATCTGGCGCCGCATCTCGGAGATGACGGGCTTCGGCCCGACGCTCGGGCAGCAGCTGGCGCGGGAGTGGCGGGCGCATGTGCGCTCGCTGCACAAGCCCAAGGCTCCGGCTGTCGCGCTCGCGGAGCGGCCGAAGAAGCCGTTCCCGGAGCGGCCCGGCAAGAAGACCGCCTGGGTGCGGGACGGCTCGATCATGCGGGACGCCTACTACAAGGGCGAGACGCACGACGGGCTTTGGATCCGTGTCGGCTTCCGCTCGACACGGGAGACCACCTACAAGTGGGTGCCGGCCGTGGACGTGAAGCAGTACCACCCGCAGCCCAAGGTCATTGAGACCTACATCCGCAGGCCCGACCGCGAGGAAGGGTCGGCCATTGCGTAGCGAGATCAAGCACCTCTCGCACAGCTCCCGCGAGACGCTGGACCGCTGCGCGAAGAGCTGGTTCCTCAAGTACCGCACCGAAGCCCCCCGCGCGCAGTCGCTCTGGCTGGCGGGGGGCTCTGCTGTGCACGAGACGACCGAGCACTACGACCTGATGTCTGCGGTCGGCAACGCCGACGCCTTCCAGACGGGAATGGTCTACGAGCGCTTCTTCGATCTCCAGCTCGCCAAGCTGCGCGAGAAGGAGGCCAACGAGCACAAGTGGCGCTCCAGCGCAGGCGAGGACATCGAGCGCTGGCGCGTCATGGGCTTGCAGTTCGTCCAGTCGTACATCGACTGGCGCGAGGCGAGCCCGTGGGAGCTGTGGACCACGCCCGATGGCGAGCCTGCCATCGAGCTGGACATCTCCGGGCGCCTGCCCGGATGCGAGCCCGAGATCAAGGCGTATCTGGACCGGGTCTTCTGGGACCCGCTCTTCAAGCGCCTGTGGATCGTGGACCTCAAGACCAGCAAGCGCCCGCCGAAGACGGCGGAGCAGTTCGGCGTGTACGCCGCGCTGATGGCGGTCAAGTACGGCTCGTCCCAGCACCCCGACAGGGGCGCTGCCTTCATGAACCGCAAGGGCAGACTCTCCACGCCCTTCGAGCTGGAGAGCTACACGCCGAAGGCGGTGGGCGCTGTCTTCGCCGACGCCTGGAAGCGCGTGCAGAGCGGGGTCTTCCCCGCTGAGGGCATCGCCAAGAACGACTGCTTCCTCTGCGACGTGCAGTCGAGCTGCCACGCCAAGGGCGGGCCGCTGGCTCCCCTCTACGACCCGGACTCGCCGGGTCACGCATCCAACATCCCTCCGTTCTAAGGAGTGCCTGATGGCAGGCACATTCACCGCTCGCTACGACAGCGAGTGCAGTAGCTGCTTCGGGCAGATCTGGGCCGGCGACGAAGCCGGCTGGGTGGGCGGCGAGGTGGTCTGCGAGGGCTGCTACGAGGTCAGCGAGTGATCGCCCACGCGCTCGGCTCCGGCCTGCTGCTCGCCTGGCTGCTCGGCCAGGCGTACTACCCGCTCGTGCTCCGCTCCGCCCCGGCGGAGCCGGAGCCCATGCCCGAGCCGGGTGATCCCCGGCTCAGCCCCGACTGGTGCCACGCGCACGACGTGCACCGCGATGACGAGGAGCACTGATGAGCTACATCAGGGCGAAGCTGGCCACCCAAGAGGATCCGGTGACCGTGGAGCACGGCTTCCACATCCCCGAGATCAGCTTCGAGGACTGCCCGGACATCGACCGCAACCTGGACAACGAGCTTCTGAGCTTCGTGCTGGCGCTCATCGAGAAGGTGGACGAGCTTCGCGAGGACGAAGCGCTGGTCGTCTGGAAAGAGATCTTCTGATGCTCTGCGACTGCGGCTCGTGCTGCGAGCAGTGCGGGCACTACGAGGGCTGCATCAGCGGCCTGGGGGTGCCGGACAAGTGAAGCCCAGAGTCCTGGATCTCTACTGCTGCCAGGGTGCGGCGTCCGCCGGCTTCAGGGCTGCGGGGATGTCGGTCCTGCTGGGGGTGGACAAGGACCCGCAGCCGCGCTACCCCTTCAACTTCTGCCAGAGCGACGCCATCGCGTTCGTGATGGAGAATCTGGACTTCCTCCGCGAGCACGTGGACCTGGTCCACGCGTCGCCGCCGTGCCAGCACGACAGCGACTGTCAGCGCATACAGGGCCGGGAGCATCCGGACCTGATCGGCCCGACACGCAATGCGCTGGAAGCGCTGGGCCTGCCCTACGTCATCGAGAACGTGGGTGGCGCAGCCGCCAAGCTCAGAGACCCCGCGGAGCTGTGCGGCGCAATGTTCGGGCTCCACACGTACCGGCACAGGTACTTCGAGGCCGGCGGGGGCTTCTCCTTCGCGGCGCCGGGGCATCCGCCACACCTGCAATCCACCGTGAAGATGGGCCGTGCTCTCAAGCCTGGCGACTTCTATCACGCAGTCGGCAACTTCTCGAACGTCGCCTACGTCCGCGAGGACATGGGCGTGACGTGGATGAACCGTGACGGCATCCGCGAGTGCATTCCTCCCGCCTACACCGAATACATCGGCAGGCAGTTCATTCAGCAGCACACCATGATCGGAGCGTCATGACCGACACCATGCCCGAGCAGACCGAGAACAACGACTGGAGCCAGGCGGCTCCCGCGGTCACCTACCCGGAGAACGGCCCCCTGCCGGAGGCCCGCTTCAGCGTGACGTTCAAGCCGGGCGGTGCGCCCATGCTCACGGTGCGGGCGCACACCGCGGTCGAGCTGACCGCAGCGCTCCAGGAGCTGGAGGAGGCGAACGTCTACAACGCCGTGGGCATGGCCCACAGCTCGCTCGGCGCGCAGGTCGCCGTGGGCGCCGGTCTCGGCCCGGCCACGCAGATGCCCGCCGGCCCGCCGGCCCTGCCGGGTGCGCCGACGCCCCCGCCCTTCGGGCCGAACGTGAGCGTGCCCGGAGCGCCGGGCTTCCAGGGCGGAGCGCCCGCCCTGCCCCAGCCGCCGGCTGCGCCGGCCCAGGCGTCGCCGGAGTACCGGCAGGCGGGCTGGTACCGGCTGACCGTGCCGTACCCGCAGAAGGCCCAGTTCGACGGCATCGTGGCGCAGTACCAGCTCCGCAAGGGCCGCCCGAGCGAGGGCGGCCAGCTCTCCTGGAACAAGGCAGAGAAGAGCTGGATGGTCTCGCCGGAGGCCGCCGGGGCCTTCCCGAACTTCAACCCGGTGCCTGCGTAGCCGTTTCCTGGACCTCCTCACTCTCCTCCCGCCAGACTGCAAGGCGGAGAGGAGAGGAGGGGAGGATGACAGACGAGGAGTTCGAGGCGTTGGTGCGCAAGCAAACGTCGCCGCATGCAAGCGAGCGCTACGTGGCCGCCACGGCCACCAGCCGTCCGGCGAGCATGACCCGCAGCGCCAACGCGCTGCCGCTGTTCTGGATCGCATTCGCTACGATCATCGGCGCAGCAATCTGGATGCTCGGCTAGAGCATGCAGACGCTGTCCCGCTCCGTGGCGCGGGGGGCTATCGGCAAGGAGCCGTTGCCCCCCGCTTTCGCTACCTGGTCTGCGCAGGGCATCAAGTTCCGGCGAGCGAGCGTGAGCATGCTCGCCGGGCTCCCTGGCTCCCACAAGACGCGCATCGTGCTCAATGCACTGGTCAACATGCGCGTGCCCACGCTCTGCTTCAGCACCGACTCCGACCAGGACACGGTGGCCAGCCGGCTGCTGGCCATCAACCAGCGCCAGCCCACCTCGCTCACGGAGGAGTGGCTGCGCACCGAGCCCGAGAAGTGCAAGCAGGTGCTCGCGCAGTATGACCACCTGTCGTGGAGCTTCCGGCCCGATCCGAGCCTGGATGACGTGTGGCTGGAGGCGTACGCCTACCACGAGCGCGAGGGCCGCTACCCCGAGCAGATCGTCATCGACATCGCCTCGGACATCGGGCATGACACGGGCGATGAGTGGGGGTCGCTGCGCGACCTCATGCGCCAGAGCAAGGTGCTCGCTCGCGAAACGAAAGCTCATGTGCTGCTCGTGCATCACTGCGCGGACAGCGAGCGCACCAAGCGCCCGTGCCCGCGGCGCTCCGACATCCACGGCAAGGTCGCCGCCATTCCCGAGGTCATCGTGACCTGCGGTGTGGACAACAGCGGCGGCCTGCATGTGGCGTGCGTGAAGAACCGGCACGCCAAGGCGTCTGCGGACGCCGAGATCCGCATCCCCATGACGCTCGACGCCGCGTGCTCGGTCGTCACGGACTACGTCAGCGCCCCGCAGCACGGCTATGCGCCGTGGGGGCAGGAAGAGGGTTGGTCATGACCGGACCTCAGCACTACAAGCGGGCCGAGGAGCAATTGCGCGCCGCCGAGGCAGGGGCGCGCATTGCCACCCTTTCGGGCTCGCCCGCGCAGGTCGAGCTGATCGCGCTGGCGCAAGTGCACGCCACCCTCGCCCTGGCGGCGGCCACAGCGCTGCCGCCCGGAGATCCCGACAGCGCCTCCCGTCAGGCGTGGGTCAGGGCGGTGGCGCTCGATGCCTGACCTCATGCTCAAGGAGCTGCGCCTGAAGCACGCGCAGCTGGAGCTGCGCGCCGAGAAGCTGCGCATCAGCGCGCGCTATGTGCCCGGCACGAGCCATCGGGCGCTGAGCCTGGCCCGCGAGGCCAGGGAGACGCAGGAGCAGGCGGACGCGTATGCGGCCCTGATCAAGCAGGCGGAGGCGTCGTGAGCCACCGGTGTCCGTCCTGTGGGAGCGAAACGGCGTACAAGACGTTCTCCGGCGGGCGGGAGTGGGACTGCCTCGCTTCGGGGTGTGGAGCGGACGGCTCCTACCCCGAGGGTGAGGCACCACGCAGGGTCCAGATGCTCCAGTCTCCCGAGGGTGTCACCGCCCTCCGGGCGGAGATGGAACACGAGCTGGAAGGGAGGCGGGACACATGACCCCCTGCTCTCTGCTCGGGCATCGCTGGGGCGAGTGGTCGAGCCAGATCCTGGAGTGCCCGGATGAAGACGAGATCGCCGTCTTCGAGGTGCACACACGCACCTGTCGCGTCTGCGACGTGGTGGACGCGAGAGAGGACGTGCTGTCATGCGCGTCATGGTGACGGGCTCGCGCAAGTGGGCCGATGAGGCCGCCGTCTACGACGCCCTGTGGACTGTGCATCAGGAGCACGGCCCCTTCGAGCTGGTGCACGGCGACTGCTCCACGGGAGCAGATGCGCTGGCCCACCTCTGGTGGAGCATCGTGGGCCAGAAGCTCGGCTGCACGGAGCAGCGCTGGCCTGCGGCCTGGGAAGCGCACGGCAAGGCCGCAGGACCCATGCGCAACCGGCGCATGGTGGAGGCCGGCGCCGATCTGGTGCTGGCCTTCCCGCTGCCGGAGGGCAGCGGCACGCAGATGACGATGGAGCTCGCCCGCGCTGCGGGCATCAAGGTGCGGGAGGTCAAGCATGGATGAGCCTGAGCTGGTTTTCGAGAAGCCGCCTGGCCTCCTGATCTTCGAGGCCCCGCCTCGGACCAAGCACCTCCAGGCCGCCGAGGCGGTGCGGGCTCGCCCCGGCGAGTGGGCCAGGATCGGCTGTTACGGCAGCCGGGATGCCGCCGCCAGTGTGGCGTGGCAGATCAGGAAGGGCGTTCGGAGCGCCTGGCGTCCGGTCGGGGCCTTCCAGGCCGTCTCGCGCACTGTGGGCGGCGAGTTCCGCGTCTACGTCCGCTACGTCGGGGAGGCGGGCAATGCCGACTGACGAGTTCGCCTTCGTACCCTTCCTGCCATCGCCTGCGGGCGCGGGCCCGAACCGCGAGTTCCGACCGCACCACAAGTACGGTCCCGCGGCGCGCAGGCTGCGCCAGCGACCCGGAGCGTGGGCCGTCATTCGCACCGCACCCAGCAGTGCGGTGGCCCGGAACCGCGCCAGCGCCATCAGGCGCGGCGAGATCCCCGCCTTCCTGCCGGCAGGCGACTTCGAAGCCACGCATCGCCAGGTCAACGGCGAATGGCGTGTCTACGCCCGCTTCGTGGGGGGTGGGTTCAAGTGATTCCGCTCATCCCTCACGACCTGCCCGAATACGTCGTGAACTTCCCGCTCACGCTGAGCCCGTCGCCCACCCGGTGGCGGGCTCAGGTGTTCAAGGAGCACGCCTGCTGGCGCTGGGTGCACCAGTGCTCCGACACGGAGCACATGGGCGCGAACGGCTATACCGGATGGCAGGAGGCCCAGACGGCCGCCTGCCTGCACATGAGGAGCCATGCATGAGCAGGTCCAAGCAGCGCGGCACCGACACGGAGACCAAGGTCGTGCGCTACCTGGTCGCCGAGGGCTTCAGTCGAGCCGAGCGCAGGGCCCTGAAGGGGGCCCTGGACCAGGGCGACGTGACCGGCATCGAAGGCGTGTGCATCGAGGTCAAGGGCGACCGCTCCAACAAGCTCTCCGCCTGGAAGGCGGAGACCGTGGAGGAGGCGAGGAACGCAGGGGCCGGCATGTACCTTCTGGTCGTCCGCGTGGACTACAAGCCCGTCGAGCGCTGGGAGGCCCACGTTCCATGGAGCCTCATGGGCGACCCTGACCAGATGACGCTCGGCGGAGAGCTGGAGGACTGGCAGTGGGTTCGTATGGATCTCCGGCTCGCCGTGAGGTGGCTTCACGCGATGGGCTACAGCTGATCCCCCTCGCTCCGGTGCTGGAGCACTACGGCGTGGAGCTGAACGCCGGCCGCTGGGGCGAGGAGCAGGTGTGCTGCCCGGTGCACGGCGAGCGCCGGGCAAGCATGCGCGTCAATGCAGAGAAGGGCGTGGCGTTCTGCCATGCCTGCGACTTCAAGGGCACGGCCCTGCATCTGATCATGGCAATGGAAGGCTGCGACCGTGCAGACGCTCTCAGCAGAGCAGAGAAGATTCTTCGAGCAAGCGGCATCGACCTACCAACTCGCCCTCGTGGCCGATACCAGCGCCCAGGCGTATCTGGCGAGCCGGGGGCTCGACCAAACAGCCGCAAATACGTTCCGCCTGGGCGTCGTTAGCGCGCCGCTCATCGGGCACGAGATGGTGCGGGGCAGGCTCTGCATCCCGTACATCACGCCGTCCGGCGTGGTGAACTTCAGCTTCCGCTGCCTGAAGCGCCATGTGTGCTCCGAGGACGGCTGCCCGAAGTACCTTCCCATCGAGGGCGTGGAACGCAACATCTACAACGTGCTCGACCTCAAGCGCGACTCGCCCTTCATCTGCGTGGTGGAGGGCGAGCTGGACGCGCTCACGCTCAGCATGTGCGGCATGCCGGCCATCGGCCTGCCGGGCGTCAAGCAGTGGAAGAAGCACTTCTCGCGCTGCCTCGAAGACTTCGACGTGATCTACGCCTTCGGCGACGGCGACAAGGCCGGCCGCCAGTTCGGCAGCTTCCTGGCCAAGGAGGCCAGGGCCAGACCCATCTCCATGCCGCAGGGCATGGACGTGAACGCTCTCTACCTTCAAGGAGGGGCTGATGCCCTCCGAGCACTCATCGACTGAATACTGCGAGCAGTGCGGGCACACTCGCGAAATCCACTGGACCGACCGGCATGGGGACGCCTTCTGCGGCCCTCATGACTTCAAGCCCAAGGCGCAGGAGCGCCGCTGCAACGGCTGCGGTCACACCGAAGGCGAGGGCTGCGGATGCAGTGCACACGCCTTCGTGTCCGCAGAGCACTGCGACCGCTGCGCGGGCAGGGCGGCCATCGCGGCCGAGACAGCCCGGCTGGAGCACCATGCGGGCATGTGCGAGGACTGCGACGCCGTGGACCCCTGCCCGTGCTGCGGGCTGCGAGATGCAACGCTTCCCCCCGCGCAGGAGGCGCACAAGGCACGCGCATGCGACGGCTGCGGACACAACACGCACAGCATGCGCTGCATCGAGCTGGCGCATGGCAGCAGCTGCGGCTGCCTCCAGCTCACGCCGCTGATCGAGATCAGCGAGACATGTCGCGCGGCAGGCGGGTGCCCGGAGCACCCGGCGCTGGAGCCCAAGCAGTGCGGCTACAGCGAGCATGGCTTCAGGCCCTTCCAGGGGCACAGGGGCGAACCCGGCAAGCCGCACTGCTTGGTGTGCGGCCATGTCTGGGGCGAGTGCAACTGGCACTGGGTGAAGGAGCAGGAGCCCGAGCCGCCCGCGCAGGAGGCGCCCGTGGAGATCTGCGTGTGCAGCCATCCGCGCAGCTCGCATCGCGAGCTGGACGAGGGCGTCACGCCGTGCATCGGCGGCGGCAAGCCCTGCTCCTGCGACAGCTTCGAGCCCGAGGACGCTCCGCTCTCGCAGGAGGAGGAAGAGGCCCTGCCGCCCCCCGAAGGCCCCGAGTACGCGCCCTGCGCGTGCGGGCACATCGAGCCCGAGCATGACATCAACGGCAAGTACTGCACGGAAGAGCCCTGCGGCTGCACGCTTTACCGCCCGGAGGGCGAGGAGCCTCCGCCGCCCCAGCCCGACCGGCGTCCGCCGGTCGCCATCGCCTACGCAGTCCAGGGCCACCTCTACGAGGTGGCCCTTCCTGGTGACGCCACGGTCAAGGCCGTGGACGGAGCCCTGATCATCACGCATTCGCTGGGGCCCATCGCCGGCATCGTGCAGGCCAGGCCCCTGGAAGGAGAGCAGAGCTGATGGCTCACACCTACACCGCCACCGTGATGGTGACGGACTACTACTGCGAGGCCGAACCGGCCTCCGAGGACATGCAGGACATCCTGAACGTGGCCTTCAAGCACTTCGATGGCCACGTCGCCACCGTGACTGGCGATGTCACGATCGCCGAGGAGAGCTGATGACGCTGGTGCTGCGGACGGCCAAGGGGGCCGTCAGCTTCGAGTGGACCGACGACGACGCAGAGACCGTCGTCCGCATCGAGCCCACGGACCCGGACGAGGTCATGCTGCGCAAGCTCAAGCGCGTCATCGCCCTCGTGGAGGGCGAGCAGGCTCCGCCCACCGCCTTCAGCGCGCTCGCGCAGGCTGCGGGCACCCCCGCTGCTGCGCTGGCGACGCCCCAGACGGGCAACGGCTGGGCGGCCTTCGCTGCGCCCGAGATCCCCGAGGGCGCGGACTACGAGCTGATGCCGCCGGAGGGACAGGAGTGAGCGCGCGCAGCAACTTCTGCGAGACCGTATGGGAGACCTTCGGGATCGCGGCCGAGGAGCTTTCCGGGATGCTGGACGCCTACGAGGCGGCCCACGCTCACGAGCTGGCGGAGAAGCAGCGTGAGCACCTGCGCCGACAAGGCTACGAGCTGGACTGCATCTGCGATGGGTGCTCCGCGTGCCTCGCCACGGAGTACATCGACCTGATCGACCCGGAGGTGAGCAATGGCTGAGCCGGCCAGGGAGTGGTACGAGGTCGATGCGATCACGGTGGACTTCCCGAACCTGGAAGCCGCCCTGGAGGCGGCCCGGGAGCGTCTGGGGGAGTCGGGGCCTGGCGCCACTCTCGATGTCTACCGCGTGACGCGCACGCCCGTGCGCTGCGTCAGGCGCGAGGTCTCGATCACCGAGACCGACATCCCGGAGCCGCGCGAGAGCGTGGCAGAATGACCCGTGCGCGGCTTCCTCTCCAAGGACCAAGGGTCGCGCGCAGCTCCTGAGTCGCTGCGACTCCGAAGGACTGATCATCCGGGACAGGGAGCAGAGAGCCCCCACCGCTTCGGCGGTGGGGGCTCTTTTTTGCGTTTGCCCATCCATGGGGATGTGCTGCCATCGAACACAGTAGCGAATTACTGCATGAGCTGCCACACCCCGGTGGCACCGCCGCCGCCGATGGCGGCAGCAGCGAAGCTCAGCTTCCACATCTGCGCCTGGAGCGCAGCGAACTTCCGTTTGAGATCCTTGATCTCGCGGTCCGTGCTGTTCTGGCGCTCCAGCGCCACGTTCAGCTGTCCGTCGAGCTTCGCGAAGCCGGTGTCCACGGCTCCCTTAAGCCCTGCCAACGCGACTGCGATCGAGCCTGTGCTGTCATCGTCGTTCATGCAGCCTCCGCGGTCTTGCGGCGGTTGACCACCCAGGTCTTCGCCGCGGCGAGCACCAGCGCCAGGGGCGCAGCCCACCACACGCTGACCTGGGCCAGCTCCGTGACACCCACAGCCAGGGCCGCCTCGGCGCCGGTCCAGCCGGCGCGCGCTGCGATGTCCGCGTACTTGTCCATCAGTCCTCCCGAAGGGATGGAGGCCGCAGGCGGTCCAGCGCCTCGGCAGTGGCCCGGTCCAGGACGCCTGTGACCGGGAGATTGAAAAGCTTCTGCGTGCCTCGCAGAGCGGCGACCGTGGCGTCATCCATGTCTCCGGTCGCATCGAGCCTCAGAGCGCGCTGAGCATGGCGTACAGCCTCGCGCTCGCCCTCGTTGGCGGGGCGGATGATGACACGCTCAGGAGGCCACATCAGTGGCCCCCGCAGGGCCAGTGCCAGGTGTTGTCACCCTTGCCCTCGTCGTGCTCGACCTCGGCGATACAGCGCCAGGAGGTCTCGCCCGGCATGAGGAAGCTGAGCGACCACGTCGTCAGGTCGTCCGCCGTGACGATGGCGGCCCGGCAGGCGTTGCCGTGCCACAGGTGCACGACATCCCCGATATCGGGGTCCGTTTCCGCCTTCGCGCGCTGCTGCTCGCGTGCGTAGCTCAGGAAGTGCTCCGCGTCGCCAGGCTGCGCCAGCTCGAAGTCCATGGGTGTCCTCATGTCGTGATCACGTCGGCGATGGTTCGGCACTCGATCCAGAGCACGCCGCCGTAGCCGGAGGCGTTGGCGGCTGGCGAAGTGCGCTGCTCGAAGCGGTAGTCGTCCACGACGACCAGCGTTGAGCTGTCGTTCTTCAGGTCTTGCAGGGCGACTGCGTCGCCGCGGGCGAAGATCTGCTCGAACTCCTCCAGGCGCTCCAGGCATCGGCCTTCACGGCCGATCATCAGGCCGGAGCGTGCTTTCTCCTTGTCGAAGCAGAGCAGGGGCAGCGTGATGATGCGCTGGCGCACGGCGCCGGGCATGGCCTTGAGCTGCCAGCCGTTGATCGTGCCGCCCTGTGTGGTGTCGGTCGCCGAGCGACCGAGCGTGAGCTTCAGCTGGATCCACTCCACCGCGCTGGCCGGCGCGGTGAGGGCGACATCCTGAATAGCAAGCGAGCTGCCCTCGGACACGGTGATGATGGTCGTGTCTGCGCCGCCCGGGTCGATGACGGAGACACCTACTGAGCCCATGAGGCTGTTGGGTGTCTTCACGTCCACGAACTTGTAGATCTTGGGCTCCAGCGTGTTGAAGCGCACGCGGCCCGTAGTGAGGTAGCCCGACGCTTCCAGCGTCGATGCGCTCTCCAGGTAGCTGCCCTGGCCGACGACGGCCAGCACCATGCGATCCGAGTTGCCGAAGTTCGTCACCGACGACACTTCGCCCGCGACCTTGGCCTGAAGGTCTGTCGCGTAGGCGTAGCGCACGCTCGGAGAGCCGCCGTTGTCCTGGATGGGCTGGCCGAGGTCCACGCGGTAGAGGCCGCTGCTGCCGTCGATGGCGTTCGTCGCCCCGACGAAGAAGAAGCGGTCGTAGGCAGCGACGCTCTTCACGCCGAGTGCGTTGCTGATGAGCAGGGGGCCGTACTTGAGGTCCCCGTTGTCATCGATCTCGCCGACACGGAAGCCCCTGCTCGTGCCAATGCCGACGAAGCTCCCCAGGTACGAGGTCATGGACAGCACGATCTCGCCCCGCGGCAGCTGTGCCGCGAGGATGCCGCCGGAGGCGAGCGTGGGCACGTTGCCCGAGGTGTCGAGCACGAACTTGTAGATGCCGCCCTGGCTGCCGGCGTAGCCGGAGGCGTAGATGGCACTGGTGCCCTCGGCGATGTCCGTCCAGACCCAGCTGGGGTTGAGATGCGTGAACTTCGCCGTAGGCAGCACGGGGCCACCAGTGGCCAGCTCGTACATGCTCGGGCCGATGCCCGCCATGAGGCGGCCCTTCACCCAGCGCACTACGGTGTTCGCGGAGCCGGTGTTCCACACCAGCGCCCCGGCGCCGGAGCCGGGGCCCCTGTAGACGCCTGTGGAGTCCGCGGCGTAGTAGTTCGTGCCGTCGCTCGTGAGCGAGCGAATCGTGCCGGAGCCGCCCCACGTGATCGTGGTGACGGCAGAGCCGGTGTCGCTCTTGAGCACGTTGCCCACGGCGGACCAGTAGCGGTCCGTGCCGTCGCTCCAGCCGAGCACGTGATGCTTGTCCGCGGTCACGTCCGTGACGCGCAGCGAGGTCTCACGCAGGAGCGTGAGCTGTCCGTTCACCCAGGGATTCACGCCGACGCTGTCGCCGAAGCGGATGGCGTACTGGTTGTCCGAGCTGGGGTCCTGGTAGAGCAGGCCGGCCCCGCCGATGAAGGAGAGCTGGGAGCGCAGCCACCAGTTGGCGAGCGACTGCTCGCCGGGGATCTGCTGCTGGTCGATCTGCTCCTTGCGGATGGGTGCGCCTGCGCGCGTCATGGCGCGCTCATCGTTGATGGCGGAGAGGAAGGGCATGCCGCCGATCGCCCAGTGGTACTGGACGCCCGAGAGCGTGGCCGAGCTGGAGGCGGTGGCGGTTCTCCCCGAGAGGGGGAACGGCAGGCTCCTGACGATGCCCGCCATGTCAGGCCACTTCGTAGATGATCGTGCCGCGCAGCGTCTCGCCAGCGCCCAGCGCCTCGGGGGTCGTTGCCGTCCAGTTGGTCAGGCGCGGGTTGGTCGCGCTGGCGGCCAGTGCTACGTCCATCTCCGTGGCACCCAGGCCCAGGCTCAGCTGGCCCGGCCAGCTGTCCGCGCCGTTCAGCCGGCACACGCCGTAGTACGAGCCGCCTGCGGCGGCCAGCGGGACGCCGATCTTCAGCGAGCCGGTGCCCAGCGTGGTGGTCGTGCCGCCCGTCAGGGCAAAGGTCAGGGCCATGGTCTTGCCGAACAGGGCGTAGCGCCCGGTCAGCGTGCCGTTGCCGATGTTCGGGGCCGTGCCGGTGGAGGAGAAGACGGGAGAGTAGGCGGTCCATCCGCCGCTCTGGTAGTTGGCGGCGCTGATGTTGCCGACGACCTCCAGGGCGTCGTCCGTCTTCAGCGTGTTCGCCGCGGAGCGGTAGAGGTTGGTGTCGACACTGCTGCCGCCTCCGGCGCCCCACGTCAGCTCGCCCGAGGCGAGCGCCTGGAAGCGGCTGTTCGCGTCGCCGCTCACGCGCACGGACAGAGCGCTGTCCGTGCCTGCGGCTCGGTAGACGCGGAAGATGTTGTCGGTGGTGAGCATGCCCGTGCCCTCGCGGTAGAGCACGGTGTCCGCGGCGCCGGCTCCGCTGCCCCAGGACAGGCGCCCGTCAGCGCGCACCTCCAGCCGGGCGACCGAGTCGCCCGAGACGCGAGCGTTCAGGGCCGCCGTGGAGGCGGCGCCGGCCTGCACGATGGGCGTGCCGGTGAAGAGCACCGCGCCACTCAGCGTGGGTGTGCCCGTGAACGTGCCCGCCAGCGAGCCGCCACCGGTCACGGTGGGCGCGCTGATGGCCGGGGCGGTCAGCGTCTTGTTGGTGAGCGTCTGCGTGCTCGTGGTGCCCACCAGGGCGCCGGAGACGCCATGCACGCCGGACGTGGCGTCCTGATGGGTGCGGAAGTCGGTGGCGTCGCCTGCGTGGTAGACGTGCTTGACCACAGCCCCCAGGCTGTGGCTCTGCGCGCTGGTCCCGCTGAAGCCCCTCGTGACCGTGAGCGTAAGCCCCGCGGCGGCGGTGACGGACACCAGCTCTTCGGTGCCCGAGCCGTAGTCGAGCGCGAGCGTGTACGGGAAGCTCCCGGGGAATCCCGTCGTCGCAGCCACGTTGACGGACGTGGCGCCGGAACTGACGCTCCCCGTCAGGGTGGTGGCTACGGCCTGGTTGGAGTAGTAGGCATCGGCCATGGTCAGCTCCCCATGAAGGCAGCGTAGTTCGGGTCCTCGGTGAACTGGCGGCTGCGTTCGTCCGCCAGGCGCTCGGCGTAGAGCGTGGCGTACATCTGCACAGCAGCAGCCACATCCCTGGAGGAGACGACCACAGCGCGCTCTGTCGCCTCGATTGCCTGCTGTTGCAGGCGCGCGCCCATGGCGCTGGGCAGCAGGCGCTTGGTTGCGTCCCATACCACGAGGTCTGCAATGCGGTCGTCGTAGCCGGTCACGTCGCTGAAGACATCGGAGCCTGCGGATAGCGCCGTGGGGCGCTTGGTGTAGATCACCCGGACGTTCTGTCCGGGGGTGACGCTGTCGAAGACCTGAATGCTCTTGCCCGTGGGGAAGTCCGTCGCGTATGCCTTGGGATTGAAGCGCCAGTTCCCTACCGCTCCGGAGATCTTCTCCGGGCCCACCCAGCGCTGCGTGACGTACCAGATGTCCATGGCGTCAGCCGGGACGGGGTACTCCAGCTGCGCGCTGACGTACGGGAAGTTCAGCTCCCCGAAGACCACCAGGTGCGGATACAGGGCCTCAATGGCCCTGTTGATCGCTTCCTTGACCCGCGCTCGCGGGTATGCAGGAGCGCTCGTGATGAGCGCCCCCGTGGTGTGCGCAGCAGCAGTGGTGGCCGCGTAGCCGCGGCCTGCTGTGCCGCCCAGCACGGTGACGGTGCCGGACATGCTGTCCCACTTCTGCACCAGGACCAGCTCGTCATCGATCTCGGCAATGCCGGCGCTGAGGTTGTCGATGGTCTCGCCATCCGCCTGGAAGGTGCCATCGCCTGCGGTCATGTCCGCCATGAGGCGGGTCATGGACTCCTGCGTGAGCGAGAAGCCCATGAGGTTCTGCTTCACCTGCGCCACGAGCTGATCAAGGGTCGTCATGCCTACCGCCCGGACATCGCGATCTGGAAGGTACAGGTGGTCGGCGTGCCGGTCACGGTCCAGGCGAACCGGTACTGACCTCCGGCCCGGAGCATGTGCGCATTGGCAGTGCCGGCGCCCACCGAGAAGTGGGCGGTGCCCACAGCGCTGAGCGCGCTCGTGGAGGCGAGCGTGTGCCAGACGTTGTTGCCGTCCCTCTGCTGGAGGGACACGGTCACAGCAGGCGTGGTGCCGCCCGACAGGGCGGTCAGGTTCACGCCCACCCAGCATGTGCTGGCGTTGCTCAGCCAGTCCTGGTTGCTGGTGTTGCCGGACGTGGTCCGGGCCGTGGCGGCCTCGGTGAACATGGTGTTGCTGATCTGGCCGACCGAGTTGACCGTGATCCGGCCGTCGGAGTCCATCATCAGCTCGTTGCCGTTGTCGCTCTCCAGCGTCACGCGCATCTCGGCCATGTCACACGTCCTCGGGGATCATGTCGGCCACGGCGAAATCGCGGCCGTAGGCCGCGCCGCGCTTCTCGCTCAGCTTCAGCGCGTGCTCGACCTTGTTGCGCGTCGTGCCGTCGGGCTGCACGCCCTGCGCTCGGGCCTGCCGGTACAGGTCCAGCTCGTTGTCCCACTGCTTCTGCGCGGTGGCGTCACCGCCGCCGACACCGCAGTACGCGATGCGCATGTTCGCTGCGCGGGCGCAGGCGCCCCAGGACGTGTGGTCCTGGGTCTTGCATCCTGTGCGGCACATCAGTGGAAGTCCTGCTCCTGCGCGCCCTCGGCGCGCTGCGGGACGCGGGCCACGCAGGCATCGAGCACCTGCTGCTCGTCGCCGTTGCGGATGGTGGTGTCGCCGCCCGTGGTGGTCGGCTCGCAGTTGTCCATGGCTGCCCTCACAGAGCGGTGAAGTTGGCTTCGGTGACACCGACGCCGGCCGCGATGAGCGCGGCCTTCGTGGCGTCGTCCACGGTGTATTCGTGGCCACCCATGTAGGTGGTGGTGGCTGCTGCGATCTCGTCCTGCGTGGGGAAGCGGACGGCACGGTAGGTGCCGTCGCTCTCCAGAACGGTGATACCCCGCGTGATCTTCACGCGGAGGAACAGCCTGTCTGTCCACGTAGCCGGGCCTTCATCAACGCTCGGCGTGGTGAAGACCCAGCTCATGGCTCACGCGCCCGAGTTGACGCTGGAGGTGGACTCCACGCGGATCAGGGCTTCGTCGCGGTAGCGGGCCCAGCCCGCCACGCCGTACCAGCCGAGCGGCCGGAACCGCGCCAACTTGTCCACGACCGGGCCGGCAACCATGTGGAACTCCTCGGCCACGGCCTCGGCGATCGCCTGCTGGCCCGCGTAGTAGGTGCGGAAGCGGCGCACGGTGTTGTCGCCGGTACCGGCGTCCACGGCGTTGTAGCAGCGCGGGGACTCCACGTAGAAGGCGCCCTCGTAGATGCCCAGCTCGCCCTGCCAGATGTTGCCGACAGCGCTGTAGTTGTGCGGGTCGCGCCACGCCGCGGCGCCGGTCTCGGCCCGGAGGTCCAGGGAGACCTCGGGGTGGATGTAGGCGGCGTAGAGGCTGTCCCGCTTCGGCACGGCGAGGCCGGCGCGGAGCTTGACCGGCGCGAGGCGCGCCATGGCCGACGTGTAGGTGTCCGTGGTCGCCATGGTGGTGGCGACGGTGGAGACCGTGGCGTTGGTGACGTAGGTGACCGTGCCGGCCTTGCGCTGGATCAGCCGCGGGCCGCTGCGGACCACCGTCTGCACGACGGTGTCGATGCTCGATGCCGCGTTGTAGGCCACGATGTTGGCGATGGCCGGGTCCACCTCGGTGAGGCTGAACAGGTTCAGCTTCCGCGTCCGCAGGACGGGGTTGCCGTACTCGTTCAGCGTGATGGTCTTCGTGGCCGGGTTACCCATCGCGACTGCGTCGGGGTCGGTCGTCTCGGTCAGCGTGCCGGTCGCTTCGGCGAGATCCTGGAAGATCTCCAGCACGACCGAGCTGCCAGGCTGCGCCTGGTCGGCGGGGCGCTTGTCCGCGAGGGCGCGGAAGAGCGGCTGCGAGCGCAGGGCGAACTCGAACTTCTTGTCGTACGCGGTCTGGACCGCGTTGGACATCGCTGAGGTGTCCGTGTAGGCGTTAGCCATGGCCTCTCACCTCCCCCTTCTGGGGGCGTCGAAGGATGTGTGGGGAGAGGTCAGAAGGCGGTGTTGCCGGCGCCACGCATGATCTCGTTGAACTCCGCCTCGGTAGAGGCGTTCCTGAGGCGCTGCACCAGCTCTGCTTCGCTGCCCTGAGGGGCGGACACGCCCTGCGTGCCTGCCTCGGCCATGCGCTGCATCTGCTCCTGACCGTCAGCCGGAACGGTGGAGGCCGGCGGCCCCGCGGGGGCCTGCTCGCCCTGCTCCTGCCCTTCGGCAGGGAGCTTGGCCAGAGCACCGCCGTGGGCGGTCAGCCAGTCGTCCAGCTTGTCGGGCGTGCCCGCGAACAGCCCTGCGGCTGCGGGGTCGTAGCCCTTGGCCTTGAGCGCGTCCTTCAGCTGGTCCTTGACCTGAGCTGCCTTGAGGCGGTCGTTCTCCGCCTTCAGCTCCTGCACCTGGTTGGAGAGCTTGTCCAGTCCGTCGCGGAACCACTTGGGTCCCTGCTGACCGGCTCCCGCCTCGCCCAGGTCCGGCTGCTCGCCGGAGTCGTCGTAACCGAAGCTGTACTCGCTCATTGCCGCTCCCGTTTCACCTTCGCGGCCTACTCGCCTCCCGGGGGAGAGGTCTGTGCTCCGCTACCGGGCTTTCGCTGGGGACAGGGCCGGTCGATCTGTCGGGCGGGGAGGGTACATGCGCTAGCAGAAAAGTGCTATCACTCTGCTAGTGCTCCTGAGCAGCACAAAGCCCCCGACCGAAGTCGGGGGCTTGGCCGTCACCGCCAGGTGTCGCGGGAGACTTCCGCGGATCAGGTCTGACGATACCCCGCAGCCAGGCCCTGACTGGAGGATGCACGGCCGCCAGCGAACTGAGCGCGCTCCTGCGAGCGCAGCCGCTTGCCCTTCTCGAACGCGTTCTCCGCGTTCAGCTGGCCAGAGCCGGGCGTGAAGACCTCCTGCTCCGCCTCGCGCTGCGTCCAGCTCGTGCCGTACCGGCCCGCGAGACCCAGCATGCCCTCGAAGCTGTCCGCGATACGCCCGTACGCGGCCTCCGCGTCCTGGCCTGTGATGCCGAGCGAGGCGTAGCCCTCCAGGTCCAGCGTGTTGAGCGCGAAGCCGCGACGCAGGGCCGCGGCGCCGATGGCGCCGGCTGCTGCCTGCTTCTTCAGGATGGGCTCGGCCTGCTTGCGGTCCAGGAAGTACGCGGCCAGGCCGCTCTCGCCGATGCCGTACATCTGGTAGAGCGCGCCACGGTAGGTGGGGTCCGTCTGGTTGACGGCCTCCAGCGCCATGTCCACGCGGCTCTTGATCTCGGTGGGGCTCACGTCCCCGGCGATCCAGCGCTGGAAGTCGGCAGGGTTGTCGTAGAAGCCCTTGGGGAGTCCGGAGGACTCCAGGATCTGCCGATAGGAGGACTCGGCCGACAGGTACTCGGCCGGGCTGAGCACTGCCAGGCCCGCCTTCGCGCGGGCCTCGTTGGCCGCAAAGCGGGCCCTGTACTCCTTGGTGTCCTGGAGGAGCAGGCTGATCGTGTCCGCGCCATACCCCTCCTTGACGTAGTCGTAAATCTTGCCTGCGAGCGAGCCCAGTCCGAACTGCGCGAAAAGCGACTTCACCGCCAGGAAGGCGTCCCTGTCCTCGCCCTCCAGGAACTGGTCGAACTGGCCCGTGATCTCGTAGAGCTGCTTCTGCGCGCGCTTCTGGCGCGCCTGCACGCCCGCGAGCTGGGCCTTGAGCGACGCGAGAGCAGCAGCATTGCCCTTGGGCGGCACGCCCATCCGATGCGCCGTCTGACGCTGGATCTTGCGCGCACTGCCGTTGTGGACGGGGGTTGCGGCGGTGATCTGCTTCTGGAGTGCGGTGATCTCTGCCGTGTAGCGGGCAATCTCGTCATTCAGCTGCGTCACTGTGCCCTGGTCGGGGCCGGTCGGCAGCTTGATGACGTTCTGGAACTCGTCAGGCACGTACTGCGCGGGCGTCGTCATCTCGTCACCAGGCCATTCCGAAGTCCTTGGCCACGCTGTGCGCAACCGTCATCATGCTCTCCCGACCGTTGTTTGTCTTCCTCCACAGCGGGTCCGAGCGCACTTCGCGCTCGAACTGCCACAAGGGCGTGGCGACACCCTTGGAGCCTGTCATCGCCTTGGAGACGTGCGGATTGAACAGGTCCACGTCCGACTCGGCCAGCTCCAGGAGCTGGCTCACGGTCTTGAGGTACGGGGCCGCAAGGTCGAGCGCGTTCTGCCCTGCCATGATCTGCTCGCGAAAGGCGCTGAACTTGCCTGCGGCTGCGGAGCGGATCTGATCCTCCAGCGTGGACTGCGCGAGCTTGCCCGCCATGACCTCGCGCACCTTGCTCTCGTACCAGCTGTTCGAGTACTGCACGCCGTTGAGGTAGGCCACCTCGTGCAGCTTGTCGTAGGCGTCGCCGGCTTCGCCCCACATGATGTCCCCGTGCAGGGTGACCTTGGAGCCGAGCCAGTCCTTGATCCGGTCGTCCGACCAGCCGAGCGCGAGGCTGTTGTAGACGGCCTGCTTCAGCAGGTCCGAGCCCTTGCCCTTGGTGAACTGGCTCGCCAGCCCCAGCTGCACAGCAAGGGCGTTGATCTTCGCCTCGGCATTGCCGTAGTTCTGCCGCCAGGTGGCGGGGTCGGTGTGCTTGAGGGTGATGTACTTACGCAGACTGGAGGACTGGTTCTTCCACCACTTGCTGTTCTTGAGGCTCGCCTGGAAGCGGGCCGGCGACCACTGGCCGGCCACCGCCTGCTCGAAGAGCTTCTTCAGCTCGGCCGAGCTGTTGATCAGCGCAGCGCTGAGGCCGTACTGCTCGGCCAGCTCCGCGCGGTCGAGCTTGGGCTGGGCGGGCGTGCCTGAGCCGGCAGCCGCCGTGCCTGCGTCGCTGACGCCCGAGCTGCCGCCCTTGTAGCCGGCGGCGCGGTTCATGACGCTGTCCACATAGCCCTTGATGGAGGGCCCACCGGGCTGCGAGCGGGTGCTGTTGTGCAGGTTCGGGTTGCCGCTGTACCAGGCGGACGCGGCCCCGCGGTAGCCGTACTTCTTGACGTAGCCGCCGAGCACGCCGCGTACAACCGCGTCCTGCGCGGCGCGGTTGGCGAGGAACTGCTGGGGCGTGAGGCGCTTGCCGTAGTACTTCTGCGTCCAGGGGCCAACGTTGGCCCCCATGACCTGATAGCGACCGTAAGCGCGGTCGCCCCCCACCCAGACGCCCACGGCGCCGTAGTTGCCGCCGGACTCCTGCTGCGTGAGCGCCCACAGGAACGCCTCGAAGGACAGCGCCATCTACTTCACCAGGCCCATCTGCTTCAGCACCTCACGGGCCACGCCCATGGCTTTCTCGCCCGTCCCGGGCGCCTTGCGCCAGGCAGGGTCATTGCGCACCATCTGCGTGAACTGCGTCAGGTCCATGGGTGCGGGAACGCCGTCCTTGCTCACGTGGTTGAGCGCCTGCTTGATCTTCGGGGAGAAAGCGTCCACGTCGGACTCGGGAAGCTGAAGTTCCTGCGCCAGAATCTGCCGGTAGGGCTGGGCGAGATCCTGGATGGAGGCACCCGCCATGATCTGCTCGGACCAGCCGGGGTAGAGCCCGGCTGCCTGCTCCTGAATGGACGCGGTGACCTGCTCCATGGTCGTCAGCCCCCGGACGATGTACTGGGCATTGTTCAGCACGGACTGCTCGGTGACGGCTACGCCGTTCTCGTAGGCGGCGCGCTTGATGGCCTTGGCCGCCTGGCCGGCGATGCCGCCCAGCGTCTTCTCCTCGGAGAACTTGATGTACTGCCCGAGGAAATTGGCCACCTGGGCCTCGTTCCAGTTCAGGTGCAGCATGTTCTTCGCGAGGGCGTCCACGTTCTTCTGGCTGAGGATGGCGCCGGCCTTGACGGCCATGTCGCGCACGGCCACGCGGGTGGCCTCCATGGATGCCTTGTAGGTGGCGGGGTCCGTCTTCTGGAGCACCTGCGCCTGGCGCATGGAGTCGCTGTTCTTCTTCCACCAGCTCGTGTTCTTGATCTCGGCCTGGAACTTCTGTGGCGTCCACTGCCCCTCGACGGCAGCGTTCAGCTCCTTCCACAGCTCGGGCTGGCTCTTGAAGAACGCGTACGACATGCCGTAGGTCTCCGCCAGCTCGTGCGCATCGAGCTTGGGCGCTACCTCCTCGACCTCACCGCCACCGGAGGTGGCGCTGGCGGAGACGCCGCTGACGCGGCGGCCACCCATCCAGCGGTCCATGTAGTAGCCGTCAGCAAGGGAGCTGATCTGCACAGGCTTCCCTGGAGCCGGGGCGTGGATGAACTTGCCCCCGCCCATGTAGATGCCCACGTGGTCCGGGCCGGACCTCTTGCGGTCGGTGTCGAAGAAGACGAGGTCGCCGGGCCTGAGCTTGTTGGGCTGCACGCTCTGGCCTACGTTGATCTGGTCATAGGTGACGCGGGGCAGCTCGATGCCGTGCGCCTTGAAGACCTGCTGGACCAGGCCCGAGCAGTCAATGCCGGAGGTCAGGCTGTTGCCGCCCCAGACGTACTTCACGCCGAGGCTCTTGCGGGCCAGCTCTACAATGTCTTCTCCGCGGGCCATGGCTTACTCCGGTGCGCCGAAGATCAGGTTCTCGAAGGCGTTCTGGTACGTGGTGGCCGCCTGGGTCACCCCGTACTCTTTGCTCTTCTTGATCTGGTTCTCCCCGATCAGAGCCCTGCCCTCGGCAGTCATGCCGCCGGAGGACTGCGTGTCCTGGCTGACCGGCTGGCCGGTCTCCATGTTGTACGTCGTCGTGGTGGTGTTGACGACGGGCGCACTGCTCTCCGCGGTGTGCAGGGCGCTCGCGAAGGCGCCCAGCTCGCCCGCTCCGGGGTCGCGGCCCATGAGGTCTTGGAAGAGCTTGGTGGCGATAGCCCGCGCGGTATCGGGGTCAGTGAGGTCCGTGCGGGTGTCGATCTGCTGAGCCTTGCCGTCACCCAGGTATGTGCCTGGGCCGACGTAGCGCTTCTCGCCCGTGGCCACGTTCACCTCGAACGCGCCCATGGACTGCCACTGACTCTCGCGCGTGCCGCCAGCGGCGCTCACGTAGGAGGCCAGGATGTCGAAGGGGTGCACCTTCTTGCCGGCCTTGCCGTAGCTGGCTGCCTCCTTTACGAGCTTCGTCCAGAGCTTGCTCGCTTCCATGGGGCCGTCGCCCAGCTTGAGCAGCCCGCTGACGATGCCCTTGGCGAGGAAGTCCTGCTGGTCCTTCTGCCTCCAGCCGAAGAAGCGGCTGATTGCCTCGTCCTCGGTCAGCCAGACGCTGCGCTTGGGCAGCAGCCTGCCCTTCTCCTCCGCGCCCTTGGGGCGGTAGCCGCCCTGCTCCCCGAAGTACACCCGCCCCTGCGTGGCGGCGCCGGAGCCGCCCGCGGCGGCGAATGCCGCGAGCACGTCCGTCTGCGCGCCCCCTGAAGAGGAGGGGGTGGGCTTGCTGATCGCCACTACGCGACCTCCCCTTCATCGCTCATGTCTTCCAGCTCCGCTTCGACCTCATCGAGATCCACCCCGAGGTCGCGGGAAAGATACCTGCTGTGCAGGTCGCCGAAGGTGGTGTCCTGCTCGCGCAGGTGGTCCACGAAGCGGGCCCAGGTCTGGGCCAGCTCGGAGTTCGCCTTCGCCTTGAGCGTGCCGGCTCCGCCGGCCGCCTTGCGCGCCATCAGCTCCTGCATCATCTGCTGCCTGCCCTGGAGGTAGGTCTGGAGCGAGCGCAGGTCGGTGCGGCTCGGGTTGTCGGCGATCTCGGAGAAGGCCACCGCGGTCAGTCCAGGGATGAGCCGGTCGTACTTGCGGGCATCGAAGGAATAGAAGTCCTTCGACCACTCCTCGTTGTAGTACGGGTTCACCTCGCCCGTGGGCAGCAGCGGCTCGCCGTAGAGCTTGGCAATGGCCGCACGCTTCGAGGCGATGGCCTCTGCGCCCGGGTCGCTGAAGGACTGGAAGCCGGCGGCATGCAGCTCCGCGGTAACAAAATTCTGCATCTGCGTGAACTTGGCCCAGCCCAGCCGGCGCTGGTTCTCGCGCATCGCCTCCTCGGCATCGAGCTTGCGGCGCTGCATCTCCGACCCGCCCGGGACGAGCGGGTGGGTGAGCTGGTAGGTGTACGCCTCCGGGGAGAAGGGTCCGGCCCCCTCGGGGCCGATGATGAGGGCGCCAAGCTCGGGGTGATCGGCGATCTGCTGCTCGAACTTCTTGCTCAGCTCCACGGCGTTCTTCGTCGCCTCGGCGCCGATCTCGTTCTTGGAGGTCGCCTGCGCGAAGATGAAGTAGCTCTCGCCGAAGCGCTCCAGGAAGCGCTCGTCCGCCTTCAGTGGGTCCATGCGGCGCAGGTTGTTGTACTGGTCGCGGTAGAACTGGTACTTGTCCGGCCGCTGTGTGGCGGCCGGCTGCACGAAGGACCAGGCAGCGCTCTGGAGCCAGAAGTTCCTCGTGCGGTCCGCGATCTCGCGGGCGGACGGCATGGGCTTGCCCAGCTCGGCGTGCTCGTAGGCAGCCTGCTGCATGATCTGGAGCTTGACGCGCTGGTAGCGCTCGTCCGTCGTGTCGAAGGAGGTGAGGAAGTTCTTCACCGTCTGCGGCAGCGAAAGGTCAGCGACGCGGCCCAGCGGCGTGTTGCCGAAGAGCGGACTGCCGGGCGTGGGCCCGAAGGGCAGCACGCCAAGGTGGCGCGCAATCTCGGCAGCCTTGGGCTTGTCCTTCACGAACTCGTTCACCGGAATGGCGACGATCGGGCCGGTGCCCGGGTTGAAGAAGGGGTCACCCTGAGTGATCAGGTTCATGGAGTCCTGGCTGACGGCCCAGCGCTTGGAGGAGTCCATGCTGAACGCCTTGCCCACTGGGCCCTCTGCGATGAACTTCGGAACCCGGGCCATGATGAGCCTGTCCCCCTTGGGGACCATCTTGGGCACGAGCTTGCCGGCCTTCTCGTCCCAGACCATTGCTGTGCCGTCACGCATGATCTTGTTGCCGTCTCGGTCCTGCATCCAGCCGGCAGAGATCGGCGCGTTGAAGAACATCGTGGCGTAGCCGACCGTCTGAGGTCGGTCAGCGATGATGCGCGCCCACCTCTGCCACGCCTCGGTCGTCGCCGCGAAGAACGGGCTCATGAAGCGGAGCATGTGCGCGGAGTCGCTGCGGTGGGCGATGTCGAAGACGAGTCTCCGTGTGTCCTTGAGCGCCAGGCGGCGAGCCGCCTCGGCGAGGTCGTCCGCCTCCTGCTGCGTGAAGCGCACGGGCTTCCCGCTCGCCTGCGCAGTGCGCTGCGCCGCCAAGGACTTCGCGTGCCCCTCGTAGAGCTGATTGAACAGCGGGTGCCGGGACATGCGGTCCGCGGGGATGGAGGCGGCCCACTTGTACCACCAGTCCACGACGCGGTCGAGCCCCTTGCTCATGTGGTTGGAGCCCGCCAGGTTCTCCCCGAGCTGCGTGGTGTGCACGTCCATGGGCCGGCGGCCCTGCTCGGCCGCCTCCTTCAGGAAGGCGTCGTCAGCCTTGCCCTCCAGGGCAGCCATGCGGATCTCTGCCGTGGGCAGGTAGTTGTCCACCTCGTGCCACACGGAGGCGGCCAGGCGCTCGGCAGGCGCGTACTTGATGCCCAGGCGCTTGCGATATGCCCGCCCCTGCGGGGTGCGGGTGAGCCAGCGCGCCATCTCGTCAATGGACGCGCCCTTGACCGCCATGACGGCGAAGGCGTCCTGCATGATCTGCTTGTTGATCGCCTGGTTCCAGGAGGACACGAACTTCACCGGGTCCTGCGGGAAGCTGATCGCAACGCCCTGGTTGCCGTACGCCTTCTGCAAGTTCGAGTGCACGACCTGCTTGTTCTTCGACAGCAGTGTGCGCAGCGAGTCGTCCGAGCTGATCATCTTCATGAAGTACTCGCCGCGCTCGCCCGCGAAGGCCGCGGGCAGCACCGTGCCGGGGGCCACTTCCACGCCCTTGTGAAGCTGGGACGACTGCCGGAAGCCGCGGCCTGCGGCCTGCTCCAGCGCCTCGGCGGCAGACAGCTGCGCTGCGCGCTGCGTCGTCAGCTCCGCAATGCGCTCCTCCAGCTGGGTCAGCTGGGCCTGCCGGCCGGCGCCGACATGGCGCACGGCCTGCTCGGCCATCTCCACCTCAGCAGCGCGGCGCCCCACCAGAGTGGAGTGCGCGAGCATGCGCTTATAGCCGTCCTCCGGCAATGCGTGACGCCGGGCGCTCTCCGCACGGCGGTGCCGGTCGCGCGCTCGCTGCGCGTCCCGCTCGGCCACGGCTGTGCGCTGGGACAGCTGCGCGCGCTGGCGCGCTGCGGCCTGCTGGAGCGGGGCCAGCTCCTCATCGATGTACTTCAGGCCCTCCCGGGCCGTTGCGGCCTGCGCCTCGTAGTGCCGGGCAGGGCGCCAGTGGGCCAGGTTGGTGGCCAGGTTCTTCACGCCGTAGCCGGCGCGGGCTGCCATGGTCGCGGCGCCCAGTCGGGCGACCTGGCCGGCGATATCGTCGCCGAGCACCCGCGGGATGTAGCCCAGGCGGAAAAGCGTGCCGAACTTCCACAGATGATTGAAGTAGTCCAGGCCGTTGACGAGCCAGTCCTTGTTGCCGATCGAGCTGGTACGCAGCGCCTTCAGGGCGCTGCTGTGACGCTTGAGCGTGGTGTCCAGCGCCTTCAGGTCGATCATGACCTGGTCGTTGACCAGACGGGTGACGAGGTTGGGGTGAACGGACAACTTGCCGCCGCCGTCCATGAACTCGTCCAGGTGGACAGCCTGTCCCGGGAAGGAGCCGGCCGAGTACCGGCGCAGCTTGTCCTGGCCGCCCACGATGTTGGCCATGTACTCGGTGTAGAGCGCGCGCGCCTCGTCTCCGGTGAACCCGTGCTTCTCGGCGATCTTGTTGACTCCGAGCGCCTGGATCTTCTCCAGCTGGGCCAGGCGCTCGCCCTCGGTGGTCGTCTTGAGGTAGTTCGCCAGCAGGTCGCCGCGGATCTCGGGCCCGATGCCCGGGATGCGTGCGATGTGGCCGCGCAGCTCGTCCACGGCTTCGGGGTGGATGTCGTCCACGGCCATCAGGCCGTTGGGGTGCGACTCGGCAAAGCTGCGCACGACCACAAGGTTGGTGCCAAAGAAGTCGTTGGCGTACACCCGGGCGATGCTCAGCGGGCCGCGGCGAGCCGCGGACTGCCCGAGCGCCGGGCCCGTGCGGTAGTTCACCTGCGCGCTCGTGCGACGGTGTGCGCGGTTGAAGCTCCAGCGGGTGAGGTTCAGCGCATCCAGCTCGCCGTAATGGGCGAGCGCTGCGCCGTAGCGCGATGTCAGCGCCTCGTCAGCGGCGACCTGCCGGTGCAGGTCGTCAATGCGCTGCTCGACCATCGCCTGAGCGCGCGGGTTGTTCTGCGCGATCACGCGCGGCAGGGCAAGGTCAAGCTCGGCAAGGCGCGCGGTGTCCTGGTCCATACGCTGCGCGGCAAGCGCGTTGCGCTCCTGGAGCGCGGCTCGCGCCTTCACGTCGCCCAGCGCCGTGCGCATGAAGAGATTGACCTCTTCGGGGCTTCGCAGCGTGGAGATGATGCCGCCGGCCCGGGGGCCGAGCGCGCTCTTCTTGAACATGGACAGGTTGTTGATCAGCTGCGGGTTGGCTCGGTTGGTCCACAGGAAGTCCTGCGCCTTGGCCATGTTCGAGCTGTTCATCATGCGGTCGATGTCGTCGCCCGTCCAGCCGCCCTTCGGGCGGGGCTGAACCATCGTCGCCTCACGGGCGGCGCCAATGCCCTTGCCGGCGAGCACGACGGGGTCGAGCCACCAGCGGAAGGCGAAGTCCGTTGCGCCGCTGGCGAAGGTGAACCAGTCGTGGTCTCGGCGCATCTGCTCGACCGCGCGGTTGCCGATGACCGGCATGCCGGCCTCGGCCAGCAGTGACTGCTGCTCGTCCTCGCTCATGTCGTCCCAGCCCGGGGGCAGGTACGACTCCGAGGGCGTGGCGTACAGCGGGCGGTTCTCCAGGATGCGGTCCACTTCATCGTGGTCCGCCCAGAATGCCTGCCCGGGGCTGACGTGCTCGGCAACCTGCCAGGCGTGGGACCAGGTGCTGCCCTTGAGCAGGTCCCCCACGGAATCCTCGCTGCTCGTGCCGGCAAGCAGTGCGGTGGAGATGGGTTGCGAGATGCCGTTGTCGTAGAACCAGTTCAGGGCGTGCATCGTCTTGACGATGGGCTCCGAGCCGGGCTTGAGGAAGTACTTCTCGATGGCGCGCGTAGCGCCGCTGTGCTCTTCCTCGACAGGGATGAGGTTGCCCACCCAGGCACCGACGATCGGCACGTACCGAACGCCGTCGCCCACATCCTTCAGGAAGCCGGTGAAGCCGTCAGACACCCGCGCCTCCGGCAGGGAAGGACATCTCCGCGGGCGGATAGACGTCGATGGGAGTGCGCGCCTTCTGGAGGCCGTAGGCCAGGCCGTAGCCGACCAAGTCGGGGTTGGAGCCGTTCAGCGCCATGTCGAAGGCGAGGGCGGGCGTGTCGGGGAAGAAGCCGACCATGTTGCCGAGCTGATCGAACCAGTCCATCAGGCCATCCCCTTCAGCTGTCGCACGAGATTGCGGGCCGCCTTCGAGGCGCCCGGCTGGTTGGCCATGTGCTCCAGCACCGGCAGGTAGGCCACGAGCTTCTTCATGTCTTCGTCCGGCTGGTTCGGCAGCCCCAGCGCCTCAAGCCCCGGGCCGGACCCGAGGTCCGCGCCGGCGGTCACCGGCTCGCCCGGCATCTGCGTGGGCTCACCGAAGCCGACCAGGTCGGCAGTCACGTCCACGGGCTCAGGAGCCCCCACGTCACCGCCAGGCGTCGCCGAAAGCGCCGCGCCCTGCTGGAGCTGTTCCAGCTCCTGACGCTCGCCGTACGCGCCCCCGGATGGGGCGCGTACCGGCTGCTTGCCCGGACCGCCGTCCGTGCGCTTCGAGAGCGCCCCCGGCCCGGAGACCGGGGCGGGGGAACTGGGCTGGCGGTATCCACCGCTCGGCATAGCTCCTCCTAAGTGCCTCCTAAGTCAGGAGGTCAGTGGGCCTTCTGGCTGTTGGCCGGGTTGAGCGTGGTGTGCCCCGGCCGCAGGGACGTGGAGTCCCAGCTCTGGCCGACGTTGTCCGCGGACGCCGAGCGCGGGTTGGTCTGCGCCTCGGAGTGCATGGGTGCCTGCGTGTGGGGCATCTCCATGCCGCCCTTCAGGCTGTCCTGGGGCTTGCTGCCCGAGTGGAAGTCGTCGTCGTGCATGGCCTGCTCCTTCTACTTGTGGCCGGCGGTGCAGTACTTGGGCTTGGCGCCCTTGCCGGACCATTCCTTCTTCGGCTGCGAGCACCCGTCGTGCTCGCAGAGCGAGCCGGCGAAGTCCGGCTCGACCAGGTTGCGCGCGTGCTCGCGCAGCGCCTTGCTCGCCAGCGAGTCGGCACAGCCGACGTTGTGGGGCTGCACATCGCCCTCGCGCTCGTGGCCGCACGTCTTGCAGCTCATGCTGGTACCTGCCTCTTGACGGATGCGGACATGGAGGGCCGGCCCGCGGAGCTGATGCCCGCGAGCATCGACATGAGATCGGGCTTGCCACCCGGACCCATCTGCGCCTGACCC
Organism: Streptomyces sp. T39; assembly: GCF_008042045.1. Lineage (GTDB taxonomy): Bacteria > Actinomycetota > Actinomycetes > Streptomycetales > Streptomycetaceae > Streptomyces. The sequence goes on along the minus strand of NZ_RDBP01000240.1, from coordinate 7,603 downwards.
GGCGCAATGCCACCGGGCATGCCGGTGGTCGCATTCATGCCGAAGGGCACCCCGGGACCGCCCTCTGGCCCCGGGGTGCCGGGAGCCGCTTCTGCCGGCGTGGGTTCGGCAGGGGGCTCCGGCTGGAACGCCTTCAGGATGGCCTCGTGCATCGGGATGCCCTTTTCGCGCATCTCGATGATCGATGCCGCCTGGGCGAGCACCATGGTGGGGTCCATGCCCTGCTGGGCCATGATCCCCGCGGAGCTGAGCATGGCGAAGATGCCCTGCTTGAGGGCGTCCTGTACCTGCTCGATGTCCACCTGGGCCTGGAGCTGCGCCACGTCCACGTCCATGGGCAGCTGGCGCTGGACGAAGTCCCGCGGCACCAGCTGGTCGCCGCGGAGCTGGAGCAGGAAGACCAGGGCCTGGTTCGGGTTCATCCCGGAGGCAAAGCCGTAGGAGACGGAGACCCGGTAGTTGCCCTTGATGTCCTTCGCGGGGGTGTAGGACTCCTCGAAGGGCGTGCCGTTGATGACGCCACTGACGGTCTTCTTGGCGTCCGGCCAGAAGCGCTCGTCCATCTCGAAGCACAGCTCCAGCGCCTGCTCCAGCGCTGTGCCGATCATGAGCTGGCCGGTGGCCACCTGGATGTCGTAGCCACCGTTCAGGGCGTCCACGCCGCGGCCGGTGATGATCGAGGCATCGACATCGCCAGTGGCCGAAGCCGGCGTGCGCGTGCCGCGCTGCACTTCGCCGGCCAGCATGGCCTGCTGCTGCCAGGCGGCCTGCGGCACGTCCGTGCCGACGCGGCGAATCTTCTCGGGGAAGTTGGTGCGGATCACCGCGTCATCGCCCATGGGGATGCGCTGCACGTCGGGCGGCAGCGCGAGCGGCGCCCGCACGGTCTGTTGCGTGGCCTGGAGGCCGAGCATGGCCATGCGGTTGGCGGCCAGCATGGGCCAGACCACGTCATCGAACTGGCCGCGGTCCTGGTCGTCCCAGCTCGGCTTCAGCCCGATGGCGACCGGCACCTTGCCGAACAGGTTCGGCGTCTCCATCAGCACGAGATTGCGCTTCTCGGGCATGTAGAGGAGATAGGTGTCCTTGTCGCAGTACTTCACCAGCTCCAGCTCGGCATCGCCGTTGGTCTGCCGGCCGTAGGGCGAGTCGCCGCCCATGATGGCGGCAGCATGCTCGGGGAACTTCGCGGCAAGCTGGCGGGCCGGCTCGCGCCAGACCTTGGTGTAGCTGACGACGCGGCCGGCGAGGTCGAACTGGGGGTAGCTCTTCATGGGGTTGTCGATGCGGATGCGGGGGCGGCCGGCCTTGAAGTCGGGCTCCACGACGAACGGCATGGAGCCATACATCAGGTACCAGTCGCAGCCCTGCGGCATCTTGGCCTTCAAGTTGCTGTCGATCACGTATGAGTACGCGATCTTCGTCTTGCGGCCCACGAAGCGCTTGGAGCGCTCCGAGGTCATCACCCCGGAGGCGCAGTTGATGCTCGGCAGCGGCGCCAGGTTCTCGGCGAGCTGGCGCGATGCGGTGTCGATGGCGTTGGCCGTAACCGGCCGCGGCCAAGCGTCCGGCATGCTGCCGGGTGCGATGTTCTCGATCTTCTGCGCACGAGCGTCGAAGACCGTCTGGTGCCTCGCGTCACGCTCGGAGGCATCACGACGCAGAGCCTCCACGCGGCGCGTGATCTTCTCGATATCGGCCATGCCCACCTCCTGCGAGCGAAGTGTAAGGGTTGGTGAGCGGTTTCAGCGCTTACTTGCCTTCGAGCAGTTCGGCGGCCCGCTTCGCGTAGTTCGCTGCGTCCCGCTGGATCTGGAACACGTCGCGGGAGTCGATGTCCTCGTTCTTCCAGGCAGCCACCGCGTAGCCCACCTCGTTGCGGATGGTGTCCCGCAGCCACTTCTTGTCCGCGTCGGTCAGCGCCACTGCTTCCTCCTCCTGCACCCGGGCGACGATGCCCGGGAAGATCACGGTCCTGAACTGCGCGATGCGCGCCTTGCCGGGGCAGGCGGTCCCGCTGCTCGACCACTGCGAGAACATCGAGTGGTAGCCGAAGCCGGGGTCGTCGTGCGTGCGGCAGATGCGTAGCGGCACGTTGTGCCGCTTGTGCACCCAGACACCGAGCTTGATCAGCTCCTCCACCTGCGAGGCGTTCCACGGGTCGGTGGCCTCGGAGTTGGACGCCGTCTCCGCGCTGATGGCGCCGGTCCCATCGGGCCGGCGGTTCGCCTGGGCATTGGCGTCGGCGCGGGTCTCCGTGCCCATGTACTGCGCGATGTCGCCCGCGCCATAGCCGATGCCGAAGTGGCTCTCCAGGTTCGTGCTGTCGCGCCAGAACTCGTACGTCCTGCGTGCCGTCCACGCAGCGACGATCGAGTGCACGATGAGCTGCGTCGGCCGGATGGCCTCCTGCTTGTCGCTCTCGGGCAGCAGCTCCATCTTCGTCGCGCCGGGGTACCAGGCCATCAGTGCCTCACCATCCGCTCATGGAGCCGTCCCGCGGCCCCGCACCCTGCTGCTGCAAGGCGAAGTCGATGTCCACGACCATCTGCCCCTGCCGGTCGCGCTCCGAGGTGAACTCGGTGTTGTTCGTGTGCCAGTTGCTGAAGTCGCTGAGCATCAGCTCGCGGCAGCGGATCTCCGTGAACCACAGAGCCATCACGGTGTCCGTGAGCCCCTTGGTCTCTGGGAACCAGGAGCACAGCTGCTCCACGAGGGCGCGCACGCCCTCGGACTGAGTCTTGGACGGCAGGCGGATCGTGTTCTTGCCCGTCTCCCAGCCGTCGAAGAGCAGCGCCATGCTGGCCACTCCGAAGTCCGGGTCCCACTTGTTGGTGTTCGTGTGATGCGGGCTGATCAGGCACCCGCGGGCGTTGAGGTACTGGCGGATCTCGGCGTCCTGCGTGATGGACGCCTGGTAGGCGTTCTTCTCGATGCGCCACTCCGATATGCCGTAGCGCTCGGTCAGGCGCTTGATCTCGCCGCGCATCTCGTGCGGCGGCATGCCGCGCTTGTTGATCACGTCCAGCACCCAGCGCTGGCCGGTGCGCCGGTCGAGGCCGACCACCACCATGGCCGTGCACCCAGCCGCTGCCGGGTCCAGGCCGGCAACCACGAGCAGGCCATCCATGCCGTAGCGCCGATGGTCCGAGAGGCCATCGGTCATGCGGCCCGGATAGCGGGCCCGGTCGATGCAGCCCTGCACGGCCTCCTGCTTGAAGACCGCGTCGTCGGCCACCTGGTCCTGCATGTAGACCATGGACCAGTTGCGAGGCGTCATCTTGCGGCGCTTCTTCGCGAGCGCAGGTCCGGTCCACATCGGCCAGAGGCCGTCCTCGTCCTGCTGGACGAGCTTGCGGGCCGCGGAGGTGACGGGCGGCCGGTTGGTGCGCGGCCAGAGCGTCACCCATCGCTCCGGGTCCTCATCGAACTCCAGCACCGCGGGCTGCGTCAGGTATGTCCAGGGGCTCTCGTCATCCGAGTAGTACTGCGGCTTCAGGATCTCGGAGTAGAGGTCCACCGTCGCCATACGCGTGCCCACGAGTAGCATCCGGCCGCCAACGTCGGCCACGCGGGAGCTGACGATGTTCTGAATCCAGTTGATCTGGGCCTCGAACTGCTGGTGGTTCGTGTTGTCCACGCAGTCATCCATGATGACCAGGTCGGTACGCGTGCCGTAGATCTGGCCGCCGATGCCGGCGGCTTCCACGGTGTAGTCCTTCTCGCCGGAGTCCACTCCGGCCACACGGATCTGCGTGCTCGTCCAAGTGGACGCGCCCTCGCTCCAGCCGCCGGGCGGCCCGAAGTCCTGCTGGAGCTTGGCGTACGCCTTGCTCTCGGCGAGGCGCTGCTTGATCGAGAACAAGAACTTCGCGGCGAGGCTCTGTGTCTTGCTGATGAGCAGGATGCGAATGCTCGGGTCCTGCACGATGCGCCACGTCACGTAGTTGACCGTGATCGTGGTGCTCTTCGCGTGCTCGGGCGGCGTGTTGACCAGGATCGTGTCCGGGTCGCCCTTGATGTAGCGCTGCGCAGGATGCAGGTTCCGCGGCTCGCGGCCCTCCAGGAGGTCGTACCACTGGAGGTGGTGCGCGAAGAGCTTGGTGTCCAGGTACTTCTCGCAGAACTCCGGGAACTCCGGGACCTCCTTGCGCTGCGCCTCAGCACCCTCCACGCGGGCCTGAAGGGCCCGGTCCATGAGGTCCCGGTAGTCCGGATCGCTGCGCCGGTAGTACTCGTGCGTCTTGATGCTGATGCCGGCCTGGCGGCATCCCTCGGCGATCGTGAAGCCCTGGCGGACGGAAGCAATCAGGATCTGCTTCTTGTCCTGCGAGCTGGCGCGCGAGACGCGCCTGTCCCGCGGCTTGAGGGGCGGCAGCTTGTCGCTGTCCACGATCAGCTTGGCCACTGCGCCTCCCGGCGCCAGGCGCGCTTCTCCAGCGCTCGACGGGCCTTCTTGGTCATGCTGCTGTCGCCGCAGTCCACTCCAGCGCGGCGGCGGCACGAGGGGCACCACGAGCGCGCGAACGTGCCGAGCATCCGGGCCATCCCCTCACCTCCCACGCCAGGGGCCCCTCCAGGGGGCCGGCCGAGGGCGGAGGGTACATGTGCTAGCACTTTTCTGCTAGCAGCGAAAAGCTCTGAACGGCGGTTCGGACAATTAGCCTTCCCGGAGCACTTCACGTACCCTTCGCCCCGCCGTGAGAGCACGCTCCGCGGTTGCCGGATCTGAAATCCGACACAGGCCGTCAGAGGGCGCCGCATAACCGCGCCCGGATTCGGCCGGCGCACCCACGAGCAACAGGCGATCCGGAGGCAGGAGCGCCGTGGCGGACACACACCAGACCTGTTGCACAAGCCGCGCTGACCAGGAGTAATGCCCTGCGTCCTCCCCTGCTAGGGGCTCCCCTGCTCCCCGCTGGCGCGGGGGCTCAGCTCGCGCGCCTTCGCGCGCGGCAAGCTGCGGCCCGAAAGGCCGCGCATGAATGCATGAGAGCCGCCCCCGCAGGGCGGCTCAAGCAAATGCTGGGGGGTTGAGCATAGATCGATGGATGGACACCATCGATCGAGCTCGGCCCCGGGTTTAAACACCCGGGGTCAAGCGCTGAGCAGTCCACCGCAGGTGGACAGCACGCCCCTAGCTCCACAGAGCAGGGGCCGAGCTCGATCATGCGAGGCGGACAATCCTCCGCCTCACATGCTCTCGCTCCCCGATCAGCATGAGCACGTGTGCCTCCGGCACACACATGCATAGAGCAAGCCGTGCACCTGTGGTGCACAGCTCCCCCCACAGCTCAGCCGCACAGCGGCTGCGCATGCATGCCCACGCACATTCCGCACTCCACCGAAGGTGGAGCAGCACAGCCGTCGCCCTGAGGGGCGACAGCTCGCGCGTGCGCGCGTGCGTGAGCGACTGCCACAGCTTCCGGGCCGAACGGCATCAGCCGTCCGTCGCGAGCGCTCAGCGGTCCGCACAGGGCCGCGGTGCGTCCAGCGCTCGCCCACGGGGCGAGGAGCCGTCAGCCAGCTGTCGCTGGCGAGCGATTGGCGTGAATGCCTCTTGCGGGCACCGAGTGCCCGCGCACTGCATGCGACAGCGGCATTACGTGCCGTGAGCCAGCGGCATATGCACGCGATCATGCCCTCTACCTGCGTAGATGCAGCAGCTCTTCACATGTGGGAGTGCTCGCATCCGCTCGACTACACAGACGCATTCGCTTTCAATCCAAGTCTCAACAAACAAGTGTTCGGGGTAAGGCAACCCATACCAGTGCAGGTCAGAGCGATGCCAAAAGAATCTTGAAGAAAGTTCCCGGGAAGCTCTTGACCGCGTTCGCGCTCAAGAGGAGAGTTCTCTCATCGCACCGAGGAGCCCCCGAAACGGGGCGAAGCGGAGCGAGCGTGTGACGGGCTCTTCACAGAGCCACCACACACGGAGCCCCTGGCTCAGTTGGCTTCCACGCCGATGAGCGAGCAAGGCAGATCGCCCCGTTGGGCGGCAGACCATGGCGCGAAAACAACCGCAGAGCAGCGTCCGCCCGGCAGCGTCGACCGTTAACCGGGTGAGTGCACAGGCACTGAGAGCGTGTACCCGAGCGGGGCAGACATCCCGCGATGACCGGCACGCGATAGGACGTCAAGCCCCAGACTCCCGGGGGCACATGCCGCAAGGGAGCGGTCCGCAGCAAGGCGGACACACAAGCAAGGCGGTGACGGGCTCCGGCCCGTCACTCGTCATGCAGGCAGGGCTTGATCTCCCTGCCCGCTTGATGAGTCCGCAGATCAGCCTGGAGAGGAACTGATCATGAGCAACATCGACATGAGCACCGTCACCATTCCGCAGCTGCATGAGGCGCAGCGCTGGGTGCTCGACCACGTCTGGGCCGACATGGACGACGATGCGGTTGCAGAGCTGACCGGAGCACAGATCGTCAAGGGCATCCAGCAGCACTACGAGGGTGGCTGGGAAGCGTTCGTCCGTGACCGCTGCCCCGAGCAGCGGCCCACGATGATGGAGGTGCTGAAGCAGCACCAGGGGTGCACGGCCCGTGTGGGCGGCGCATGGTCCACCGCCATGCGCACCGTGGACGCCACGGACGACGCTGAGGGGCTGGGCTGGCTCTATGGCGGGTTCGTGGTCGAGTGCCACACGCACGGCGTGTCCCTGTCCCAGCAGTGGAACGGATGACGCCATGCGCAACCGCTTCATCATGCTGGCCAGAGCGCGCGTCTGGATCGCCGACGCATTCGGCGTGGACGCGTCGGCCTACCGCCCCGAGCGCGTGAGGGCGCTCATCTCCCAGCACTATCCCGGGGGATGGGTGCTCTTCGTCGCCGAGGAGTGCTGAGCCTGTCGAGCCATCGGGCGCATCCCTGGAGGGTGCGCCCCCTTGGTTTTGCAGTACGGCAAGATCACTGGCATTCCAGCCGGCATTTCCTGGAGAGGGGAAATGATCATGATTGTCAACGAGGGCATGCGCGTCGAGCGCGTGGACTACGAGAACGACGGAACGCCTGCCTACCAGGGCTTCATCGAGCGCATTGAGCGCGACGGTGACGAAGTCACCTACTGGATCAAGTGGGACGGTGCGCGAGCTGCCGACCCGCACGGCGAGTACGCGTTCCGCGCCGTCTGATTCGCCTGCCCAGCCATCGGGCGCCCGTCGCGTACGGGCGCCCCCTTGGTTTTGCAGTCGAGCAGAACCACCGGCCCTGATCCGGCCGGTTGATCAGTTTTGGAGAGGACTGATCATGGTGGAGACCTTCAGCCCCAACACTGGCGACCGCATCAAGGTCATGCGCTACCGCCCGGACGGGCGCGTGCACTTCGTCAAGACTGGCACGGTCATCGAGTCGTACGGCTACGGCTTCGTGTTCAGCGAGGAGAACGGGCACTCGCGCCGGGTGCACGTCGCCTCCAGCGAGAGCCTGGCCAAGGGCATGCCCGGCTGGAAGCAGACCATCGAGCTTGCCTGACCATCCGTCGCAGCATCGAGCGCCCGTCTCGCACGGGCGCTCCCTTGCTCTTACGGATGAGAGCACGCTCCGACTGATCCTCGGAGCGCTGATCTTCAGGAGAGGGAGATCATGAGCGAGGGTGTGA
>NZ_RDBP01000024.1 GCF_008042045.1 Streptomyces sp. T39 | reverse complement strand
GGTCCGGACGACGGTCGCCGGTGTCCTCGGCTACACGAGCAGTGCGGCCGTCGATCACGAGCGGGGGCTGATGGACCTCGGCTTCGACTCGCTGACCGCGGTCGAACTCCGCAACCAGCTGGGCAAGTCGACCGGTCTGCGGCTGCCGGTGACCCTGCTCTTCGACTACCCGTCGTCGCGGGCGATCGCCGAGTACCTGGAGGCGGAGATCGCGCCGGCCGAGACACCGGCCGGTCCCGCTCTCGCCTCGCTCGCGGAGCTCGACCGCCTGGAACTGGATCTCGCGCGGCTCGCCGGGGACGAGGAGTCCCGGACACGGATCGCGGACCGTCTGGAGGCCCTGCTCGCGCAGATCGCCCCGGCGCGGGCCTCGGCGGACGCGGACGCGGAGCGGATCGAGTCCGCCTCCGACGACGAGATCTTCGACTTCATCGAGAACGAACTCGGCCTCTGACCCGGCGGCTGTCGCGGAGACACGCCATGGCTGTGAACGAAAGGAAGAGCAACGGTGAGTGAGGCAAAGCTTCGCGACTACCTGAAGCGCGTGACGGCGGATCTCCATGTGACCCGCCGCCGGCTGAAGGATGCCGTGGACAGGGACCGGGAGCCCATCGCGATCGTCGGGATGGCGTGCCGCTATCCCGGCGGGGTGAGCTCGCCGGAGGACCTGTGGGAGCTGGTGGCCGAGGGCCGGGACGCGGTGGGCGGATTCCCGACCGACCGGGGCTGGGACCTGGAGGCCCTGTACGACCCGGACCCGGACACGCCCGGCACGAGCTACGCCCGGGAGGGCGGCTTCCTGACGGAGGCCGACCACTTCGACGCGGCGTTCTTCGGGATCTCGCCGCGCGAGGCGCTGGCCATGGACCCGCAGCAGCGTCTGCTCCTGGAGACCGCGTGGGAGGCCGTCGAGCGCACCGGCATCGCGCCCTCCACGCTCAAGGGCAGCAGGACGGGCGTGTTCGCGGGGGTGATGTACCAGGACTACGGGTCGCGGCTGCGTCAGGTCCCCGACGATGTCGAGGGCTATGTCGGGGCGGGTGGCTCCGGCAGCATCGCCGCCGGGCGGATCTCGTACACCATGGGCCTGGAGGGCCCCGCCATCACGGTGGACACCGCCTGTTCCTCGTCACTGGTGGCCATCCATCTGGCGGCCCGGTCGCTGCGAGCCGAGGAGTGCGAACTGGCGCTGGTCGGCGGGTCGATGGTCATGTCGACCCCCGTCGCGTTCGTCGACTTCAGCCGCCAGCGGGGGCTCGCCACCGACGGGCGCTGCAAGGCGTTCTCCGCCGAGGCCGACGGCACCGGCTGGGGCGAGGGCGTCGGCATGCTCGTGTTGGAGCGGCTGTCCGACGCACAGCGCAACGGGCACCACGTGCTGGCGGTGGTCCGCGGTTCCGCCGTGAACCAGGACGGTGCGAGCAGTGGTCTCACGGCTCCCAACGGTCCCTCCCAGCAGCGGGTGATCCGTGCCGCGCTGGCCAATGCGGGCCTGACGCCCGCGGAGGTCGACGCGGTGGAGGCGCACGGCACCGGCACCTCGCTCGGCGACCCGATCGAGGCCGGCGCGCTGCTCGCCACCTACGGCAAGGAGCGCACCGACGGCCGCCCGCTGTGGCTCGGCTCGCTGAAGTCGAACATCGCGCACACCCAGGCGGCGGCGGGTGTCGGCGGTGTCATCAAGACGGTGATGGCGATACGCAACGGGCTGCTGCCCAAGACGCTGCACGCCCAGGAGGGTTCGCGGAACGTCGACTGGGAGTCGGGAGCGGTCCGGCTGCTCACCGAGGCACAGCCGTGGCCGGAGACGGGTGCGCCGCGTCGTGCGGGCGTGTCCGCCTTCGGATTCAGCGGGACCAACGCGCATGTCATCGTGGAGCAGGCGCCGGTGGTGGAGCCGGTGGAGCCCGTGTCCGCGGATGGTGTGGCGTGGCCGGTGCCGTGGGTGGTGTCCGGCCGCACCGAGGACGCCGTCCGTGACCAGGCCCGCCGCCTCGCCGCCCACGTCCGCGAACACCCCGAACACACCGTCACCGACATCGCCCACTCCCTCGCCACCACCCGCACCGCCTTCCACCACCGCGCCGCAGCCATCGGCACCGACCGCGACGACCTCCTCACCCAACTCGACCGCATCGCCGACACCACCACCCCCATCACCCAGACCCAAACCGGCAAAACCGCCTTCCTCTTCACCGGACAAGGCGCCCAACGCCCCGGCATGGGCGCCCGCCGGCACCGGCGCGCGTCGGGTGGATCTGCCCACCTACGCCTTCCAGCGGGAGAACTACTGGTTGATGCCGTCGGCGGGTGCGGGTGATGTGTCGGCTGCGGGTCTGGATCGGGTGGAGCACCCTGTCCTGGCCGCTGCCGTGCAGCTGGGTGACCGGGACGAGTGGGTGTTCACGGGTCGGCTGTCGGGTGAGAGCCAGCCGTGGTTGCTGGATCACGTGGTTCTGGGGACGGTGATTGTTCCGGGGACGGCGTGGGTGGAGTTGGCGTTGGCTGCTGGGCGTCGTGTGGGGGCGCCGGTGGTGGACGAGTTGGTGATGGAGTCGCCGCTGTTGTTGGAGGAGGGTGCGGCTGCTCAGCTGCGTGTCACGGTCGGCCCCGCGGGGGACGACGGCCGCCGGGAGGTGACGGTCTTCGCCCGGCCCGAGAGCGCCGACGCCGACGAGCGGGGCGGGACGACCTGCCATGCGCGGGGTTGGCTGGCTGCGGAGGACTCGGCGCCCGCTGCATCGTGGGTGCCGGGGGAGTGGCCGCCTGCCAAGGGTGTGGAGATGTCGGGTGATGTTCTCTATGCCGGGATGGCGGAGCTCGGGTTCGATTACGGACCGGTGTTCCAGGGTGTGCGGACGGCGTGGTCGGTGGGTGATCACGTGTTTGCCGAGGTGGGGTTGCCGGGTGATTCCGGTGGTGAGGGCTTCGGTGTGCATCCGGCGTTGTTCGATGCGTCGTTGCATGGTGCGTTCGCCGACAGGGGTGGGGATGGCGGGTCGACGATTCTGCCGTTCTCGTGGTCCGGGGTGAGTGCGGGGCGTTCGGGTCTGTCGCGGGTGCGGGTGCGGATCGCGCCTGCGGGTGATGCGGCGTTGCGGGTGGATGTGGTGTCGGACGAGGGCGAGCATGTTCTGCGTCTGGAGCGGTTGGACATGCGTCCGGTCGAGCCGGCTCAGCTGGAAGCCCTGCGTCGTGGTGCGGGACAGCCGGTGTACGAACTCGGCTGGGCACCCGTCCGGACGACGACCGCAGCCGCCGCCCGCACCGCCGTCCTCGGCGACGACCTCGGGGAGTTGGAGCGCGCGGTCGCCGACGGCGGCCGGGCACCCGATGCCGTCCTGGCACACATCGTCACACCCGTCGGTCCCGCGGCCCACGCCGCACGGACCGCCACCGGTGAGGCGCTGGAGCTGGTGCAGCGGTGGCTGGCGAGTGAGTGGCTGGGCGAGTCCCGGCTGGTCGTCGTCACCCGTGGCGCGGTGTCGGTGGACGGTGAGGCTCCGGACGTGGCGCAGGCCGCGGTGTGGGGTCTGCTGCGCAGTGCGCAGTCCGAGCATCCGGACCGTTTCGCGCTGGTCGACGCGGACGGTGCCGCCGAACCCGACTGGGGTGTGGTGCTCGGCTCCGACGAGCCGCAGCTCGCACTGCGCGACGGCCGGGCGCTGGCGCCGCGGCTGGTGCGTGCCTCGGCCGGTGGTGGCGGGACACAGTTCGCGGTGGACGGCACGGTGGTGATCACCGGTGGTACGGGTGGTCTGGGTGCGCTGTTCGCCCGCCACCTCGCGACCGCCCGCGGTGTGCGGCACCTGCTGCTGCTGAGCCGTCGTGGTCCGGCGGCGGAGGGTGCGGCCGAGCTGGTCGCGGCGCTGGCCGAGTCGGGTTGCGAGGCCCGGGTGGTGGCGTGCGACGTCTCCGACCGGGAGCAACTGGCTGCTGTCCTCGACAGCCTGGAGCAGCCGCTCACCGCCGTGGTGCACACGGCCGGTGTGCTGGACGACGGCGTGGTGGAGGCGCTCACACCCGAGCGTGTCGCGGAGGTCATGCGTCCGAAGGTGGACGCGGCGCTGCACCTGCACGAGCTGACCGCCGGCACCGACCTGTCCGCGTTCGTGGTCTTCTCCTCGATGGCCGCCCTCGTGGGCAATCCGGGTCAGGCGAACTACGCGGCAGCGAACGCCGCCCTGGACGCGCTCGCCGCGTCCCGCAGGGCCGCCGGACTGCCCGGCACCGCCCTCGCCTGGGGCGTCTGGTCGCACGGCGCCGGTATGGGCGCGGCCCTGGACGAAGCCGAACTGGCCCGTCTGGAGCGCGGGGGCATGAAGGCGCTCACCGCCGAGACCGGTCTCGAACTGTTCGACCAGGCCCTGGATGTGGACGCCGCTGTGGTCGTCCCCACCCTGCTGGACCATGCCGTGCTCCGCAGCCAGGCCAAGGCCGGGCTGCTCCCGCCGCTCCTGCGCGGTCTGGTGCGGCTGCCGGCACGTGCTGCCGGGGGCGTAGGTGCGCTCGCCCAGCGGCTCGCCGCAGTGCCGGAGGCGGACCGGGAGCGGATCGTCCTCGAACTGGTGCAGGCGCAGGTCGCGTCGGTCCTCGGTCACGCCTCGGCGTCCGCCGTCGGACCGGAGCGCGCGTTCAAGGACCTCGGCTTCGACTCGCTGAGCGCGGTCGAGCTGCGCAACCGGCTCAACCGGACGACCGGCGTGCGCCTGCCCGCCACGCTCGTCTTCGACCACCCCACCCCGGCCGCGGTCGCCCGGTTCCTGATGTCGCAGGTGACACCGGCCAAGCGGGCGTCCGGCAGCGGCACCGTGGTGCGCAGGCAGCAGGCGGACGCGGGCGAACCGCTGGCGATCGTCGGCATGAGCTGCCGCTACCCGGGCGGGGTGACCACGCCCGAGGAGCTGTGGGAACTCGTCGCCCAGGGGCGGGACGCCATCGGCCCGTTCCCCACCGACCGAGGCTGGGACCTGGAGCGTCTCTACGACCCGGACCCGGACCAGCTGGGCACCGTGTACACGCGTGCCGGTGGATTCGTCCACGGCGCGGGCCGGTTCGACGCGGACTTCTTCGGGATCAGCCCGCGCGAGGCGACCGCGATGGATCCGCAGCAGCGGCTGCTGCTGGAGGCGTCCTGGGAGGCGTTCGAGCACGCCGGAATCGCGCCGACGTCCCTCAAGGGCGACAACATCGGTGTCTTCTGCGGCGTCAGCTCGTCCGACTACGGCGTCAGCGGATCCGCCTCCCAGGTCGAGGGCTTCAGGCTGACCGGCTCCAGCACCAGCGTGGTGTCCGGCCGGATCGCCTACATCCTCGGTCTGGAGGGTCCGGCGGTGTCCGTCGACACGGCCTGCTCCTCCTCCGCCGTGGCCCTGCACTTCGCCTCCCAGGCCCTGCGGGCCGGCGAGTGCGAGATGGCGCTCATCGGAGGCGTCACCATCATGTCCGGGCCGTTCCTGCTCACGGAGTTCAGCCGCCAGCGCGGTCTCTCCACCGACGGCCGGTGCCGCGCCTACGCGGCGGGCGCCGACGGCACCGGGTTCTCCGACGGTGTCGGCGTCCTCGTCGTCGAGCGTCTCTCCGACGCGCGGCGCAAGGGCCACAAGGTCCTGGCCGTGCTGCGGGGCAGTGCGATCAACCAGGACGGCGCGAGCAACGGCATCACCGCCCCGAACGGCCCGTCGCAGGAGCGGGTGATCCGCGCCGCCCTCGCGAGCGCGGGTCTGTCGCCCGCGGAGATCGACGCGGTGGAGGGCCACGGCACGGGCACGAAGCTGGGTGACCCGATCGAGGCGCAGGCGCTGCTGGCGACCTACGGCCGGGAGCGCGCGAGTGAGCCGCTGTGGCTCGGGTCGATCAAGTCCAACATCGGTCACACCTCCGCCGCCGCGGGCGTCGCGGGGGTCATCAAGATGGTGATGGCGATGCGGCACGGTGTGCTGCCGCGGACCCTGCACGTGGACGAGCCCTCCCCGCACGTGGACTGGGAGTCGGGCGAGGTCCGGCTGCTGACCGAGGCCCGGGAGTGGACGCCGGGCGACCGGCCGCGTCGGGCGGGCATCTCGTCGTTCGGCGTGAGCGGCACGAACGCGCACATCATCGTGGAGGAGGCCCCGGCCGAGGAGCCCGCGGCCGACGGGGCCGGGGCACCGGACGCGCCGTTCGTCCCGGTCCCCGTCGTGGTCTCGGCGCGCAGCGCCGCCGCCCTGCGGGCCCAGGCCGAGCGTCTGCACGCCCACCTGACCGCGCACCCCGACCTGTCGCTGACCGACGTCGCCCACTCCGCCGCCACCACCCGCGCGCTGCTCGAACGCCGCGCCACCGTGGCGGCGACGGACCGCGAGACGCTGCTCGCCGGCCTTGCCTCCCTTGCCGCCGCCGAGCCTTCGGCCCACGTCGTGGAGGGCCAGGTCGCCGGGTCCGGTGTGAAGCCGGTGTTCGTGTTCCCGGGGCAGGGGGCGCAGTGGGAGGGCATGGCGGTCGGGCTGCTGGATTCCTCGCCGGTGTTCGCGGCGGAGATCGCGGCGTGCGGTGAGGCGCTGGCGGAGTTCACGGACTGGCGTCTGGAGGATGTGCTGCGCGGTGTTGCGGGTGCTCCGTCGCTGGAGCGGGTGGACGTGGTGCAGCCGGCGCTGTTCGCGGTGATGGTGTCGCTGGCGGCGCTGTGGCGGTCCTACGGCGTGGAGCCGTCGGCCGTGGTGGGCCATTCGCAGGGTGAGATCGCCGCCGCGTACGTCGCGGGTGGTCTGTCGTTGCGGGACGCGGCGCGGATCGTGGCGGTGCGGTCGCAGTTGGTGCGCGACCGGCTCGCCGGGCGGGGCGGCATGATGTCGGTGGCGCTGGGCGCGGAGCGGGCGGAGGAGCTGATCGCTCCGTACGCGGGCCGGGTGTCGGTGGCGGCGGTGAACGGGCCCGCGTCGGTCGTGGTGGCGGGTGAGCCGCAGGCGCTGGACGAGATCGCCGCCCGCTGCGAGGGCGACGGGGTGCGCGCACGCCGCGTCAACGTCGACTACGCCTCCCACTCGGCCCAGGTCGAGACCATCCGGACCGAGCTGCTGGAGGCGCTGGCTCCCGTCGAGCCCGTCAGCGGCCGGGTCCCCTTCCGCTCCACCGTCACCGGCGGCTTCCTCGACACCGCGGGCCTGGACGCCGGCTACTGGTACCGCAACCTGCGCGCCCAGGTCGGCTTCGAACCCGCGATCGCCGCGCTCGTCGACAACGGCACCGGCTGCTTCCTGGAGATGTCCCCCCACCCCGTCCTCACGATGGCTGTCGAGGGGACCGTCGAGGCGAGCGGAGCGGCGGACCGTGTGTCCGTCACCGGTTCGCTGCGCCGGAACGAGGGCGGCCTCGCCCGCTTCTGGCTGTCGCTGGGCCAGGCCGACATCGCCGGTGTCACCGTCGACTGGCCGTCCGTGTTCGCCGGCACCGGCGCGCGTCGGGTGGATCTGCCCACCTACGCCTTCCAGCGGGAGAACTACTGGTTGATGCCGTCGGCGGGTGCGGGTGATGTGTCGGCTGCGGGTCTGGATCGGGTGGAGCACCCTGTCCTGGCCGCTGCCGTGCAGCTGGGTGACCGGGACGAGTGGGTGTTCACGGGTCGGCTGTCGGGTGAGAGCCAGCCGTGGTTGCTGGATCACGTGGTTCTGGGGACGGTGATTGTTCCGGGGACGGCGTGGGTGGAGTTGGCGTTGGCTGCTGGGCGTCGTGTGGGGGCGC
>NZ_RDBP01000239.1 GCF_008042045.1 Streptomyces sp. T39 | reverse complement strand
GTCTCGCGGAGTTGGTGGCCGGGCGGGAGGACGTGGGTGGTGTGGTGCTGCCGCCGCTGGTGCCGGGGGAGGGGGCTTCGGTGGCGGGTGAGTTGCCGGTGGCGTCGTTCGCTCAGCGGCGGTTGTGGTTGCTGGCGCAGTTGGAGGGTGGGAGTGCGGCGTACAACGTGCCGTTGGTGGTGCGGTGTGCGGGTGGGCTGGATGTCGGTGTGCTGACGATGGCGCTGGGTGATGTGGTGGGGCGGCATGCTCCGCTGCGGACGGTGTTCGAGGCGGTGGACGGGGAGCCGCGGCAGCGGATCCTGTCGCCGGACGAGGCCCGGGTCGTCGTACGGCGTCGCCGGATCGACTCCGCCGATCTCGACGCGGTCCTCGCCGAACTGGCCGGCACGCCCTTCGACCTCGGCTCCGAGACCCCCCTGCGCGCCACGCTCCTCGACCTCGCCGACGACCGCGCCCAGGTCCTGTCCCTCGTCCTCCACCACATCGCCACGGACGGTCTGTCCAACGCGGCGTTCTTCGCCGACCTGGAGCGTGCGTATGCGGCGCGGGTCGCGGGGGCGGTGGTGTCGGTGCTGGAGGTTCCGGCGGTGGACTACGCGGACTATGCGGCCTGGCAGCGCAGGGTGCTGGGGTCGGCGGACGACGCGGGCGGTGTGCTGGGCGGGGAGTTGGGTTTCTGGCGGGAGGCGTTGAAGGGTCTTCCGGAGGAGCACGGTCTCGGTCTGGACCGTCCGCGTCCGGTGGTGGCGTCGCACCGGGGTGGTCAGGTGCAACTGGACCTGGGGGAGGAGTTGTTCGCCCGGGTCGGGGAGTTCGCGCGGGCGGAGGGGTGCACGCCGTTCATGGTGGTGCATGCGGCGCTGGTGGCGGCGTTGTCGCGGCTGGGGGCGGGGGCGGATCTGGCGATCGGCTCGCCCGTCGCGGGCCGTACCGACGAGGCGCTCGCCGAGCTGGTGGGGTTCTTCGTGAACACGCTGGTGCTGCGGACGAACAGCGCGGGTGATCCGACCTTCCGTGAGCTGCTGGCGCGGGTCCGGKCCGCCGATCTGGACGCGTTCGCCCACCAGGAGGCGCCGTTCGACCTGGTCCTGGAGGCCGTGAATCCGGCCCGGACCCTCGCCCGCCACCCCCTCTTCCAGATCTGCCTCGGACTCGAAGCGGGCACCCTGCCCTCCCTCGACCTGGCCGGTACCGGGCACTGCACCGTCGACGGCACCCCGACCGGCTCGGCCAAGTTCGACCTCGAATTCCTCCTGCGGTCCGACGACGGCCGCCGACTGCACGGATCGATCCTCTATGCCGCGGACCTCTTCGACGAGGTGACGGTGCGGCGGATGGGGGATGTGCTGGGGCGGGTGCTGTCCCAGGTGGTGGAGGAGCCGGAGGTCCGGCTGTCGCGTCTGGAGACGCTGTCCGCCGGTGAGCGGGAGCTGCTGACCGGTGCGTGGGCGGGGAGTGCGGCCGAGGTCGGGGACCTGTCGCTGGTGGAGTGGTTCGAGGCGCAGGTGGCCGAGCACCCTGAGCGGACCGCGCTGGTCGACGGCGAGAGGGCGGTGTCCTATGCCGAACTGAACGCGTCCGCCAACCGGTTGGCCCGTCATCTGCGGTCCCACGGGCTGGGCCGGGGTGATCTGGCGGGTGTGCTGCTGGAGCGCGGCGCCGACTTCGCGACGGCGGTGGTGGCGGTGGTGAAGACCGGCGCGGGATACACCCTGCTCGACCCGGACTTCCCCGACGAGCGGCTGCGCTCGGCCGCCACCGACGCCGGCATCACCCACCTCGTCACCACC
>NZ_RDBP01000238.1 GCF_008042045.1 Streptomyces sp. T39 | reverse complement strand
CCCTGCGCGCCCCGTCCCCCAAGCCACCCCGCGGACCCGTCCACCGTGGTGAAGGGGACTGTCCGGTCTGCACCCCGGTGGGCCCATGACCGGCCTTCGGCCGGCTCGTGCGCGGCCTTCGGCCGCAACACATACACACGACGGCCCGCAGGGGCGATCCTTCCCCTGCCAGGACGGGCCGGTTCGCTCACGTCGACAGGGGCGCGGAGGGGGTGTGTGCGGGCGATAAAACGTCGTTGCGCTAGGGACCGGCCAACCCCGGGCGAGCCTCGCCCGCACACACCCCCGCAGCGCCCCAACGGCACACCCACGTACCCGGCCACACCCAGGCAACCCCAGCCCGTCCGGCGCTTGAGGACACCCGCGCGCAGCGGGGGTGCGAGCGACCACCAGCCCGCACAAGGCGAACGAACCCCAGCCCAAACAGCCCGTCCGGCGCTTGAGGACACGGCCGCAGGCCGTGCTGCAACCACCGGCCCGCACCAGGCGGACGAACCCGCACCACAACAGCCCGTCCGGCGCCTGAGGACACCCGCGCGCAGCGGGGGTGCGAGCCACCACCGGCCCGCACAGGGCGAACGCGGGGCGGTACTGTTCCGCGAATGAGCAGGCTGAATCTCGACGACTTCTCCGATCTGATCGAGCGCCCCGACAGCGGCGTGCGGCGTGACGCCGAGGAACGGCGTGAGCGGCTGGTCGTGCCGGCCGGGGCGCTGGGCCGTCTCGACGAGCTGGCCGAGTGGCTGGCGGCGGCGCAGGCCGCCGTCCCGGTCCGGGCCGTCGACCGCCCGCGGGTGGTGCTGTTCGCCGGTGACCACGGGG
>NZ_RDBP01000237.1 GCF_008042045.1 Streptomyces sp. T39 | reverse complement strand
CCGGCATCGCCCCGTCCGTCCTGCCCACTCCCTCGGGCGACGCCCCGTCCTGCGACGCCCTCGTCCCGCAACGTCCCGAGGACGACGCAGACGTCCTACCGCGGCGCGGTGCCGTCGGCCGGGAACGCCGGTCCGTGGCCGGGGACGATCACGTCGGCGGCGTCCAGGACGCGGAGCCGGGAAGCCGTCAGGACGCCGTGGTCCGGCGCCACCGGGTCCTCGACCGGACCGTCGGGCCGCCACCACAGATCGCCGACGAAGGCGACGACACCCGCGTCCGTGCCCGCCAGCAGGGTGATGTCCTCGGCGCTGTGCCCGGGGGTGCGGATCAGGCGGAGGGACGGGGCGAGTTCGTGGCCCTCGGCGTCCCGGTCGGTCCACTGGTCGTTCTCGTAGATCGCCTTGTGGTCGTGGACGCGGGCCCGGCCGAAGAGGCCGGCGTTCATGGTGTTGTCCGGATGGTGGTGGCTGAGCACCACATCGGTGATGTCGTCCGGGGCGAGGCCCAACTCGGCGAGCGGGCCGAGGATCCGGTCGCGGCCGGCCACCATGCCGGGGTCGACGATCACGTGCCGGTCCCCGTCATGGACGTAGGACACGGTGGCGGCGACCCCGGGTCCGGTGGACAGCGTGTAACCGGTGGTCAGGATCGTGTATGCGGCGCTGCGGCCGAGCGGTGCGTCTGTCATGGCCCCCAGTCTCCGGGGGGGGGCGCGCCCGCCTCACGAGTGGCCCTGATGCCAGTGATCGCAGGAATCGTGCCAGCCGTGCCACACTCGCCCCATGAGGCCGTTCGTGTCCGTCGCCGCCTATGCGCCGCCCGGTGTCGGCATGCTCGGGGCGGGCATCGTCTCCGAGGTCTTCGACTGTCGCGGCCCGGATCTGCCCCGCTTCGACTTCGCCCTGTGCACCGACCGGCCGGGGCGCATCCGCAGCGACACCGGCCTGCCGCTCTTCGTGGAGCACGGCCTCGACCGGCTGGCCGCCGCCGACCTCGTGGTGGCCCTGCCCTGGGCGGAGTTCCGTACGCCGCCGGGCCCGGCCGTGCTCGACGCTCTGGCCGCAGCGCACGAGCGCGGCGCGCTGGTCGCGGCGCACTGCGTCGGCGCGTTCGCCCTCGCCGCGGCCGGCCTGCTCGACGGGCGGCGCGCCACCACGCACTGGCGGTTCGCCGGCCTGCTCGCCGACCGCCACCCCGCCGTCACCGTCGAACCCGGCGCCCTGTACATCGACGAGGGACAGATCGCCACGGGCGCGGGGGCGGCGGCGGGCTTCGACCTCTGCCTGCACCTCCTGCGGCGGGAGTACGGCGCCGCCACGGCCAACGCGATCGCCCGGGACCTCGTCCTGCCCTCCCACCGCGACGGCGGGCAGGCCCAGTACCTGGCCGCCCCGGTCCCGGAGGACTCCCGGGACGACCGGCTCGCCGAGGTCCTCGCCTGGGTCCGGGAGAATCTCCACGAGCCGCTCACCGTGGCGGAACTGGCCCGCCGCGCCCTGATGAGCCGCCGCTCCTTCGCCCGCCGCTTCGCCGCCTCCACCGGCACCACCCCGCACGCCTGGCTGCTCGGGCTGCGGCTCAGCCGCGCGGAGGAGCTCCTGGAGACCACCGGCCTCCCGGTCGAGGAGGTCGCCCGACGGGCCGGCTTCGGCAGTGCGGCCGTGCTGCGCGCGCAGTTCGTACGGCGTCGGGGGGTGCCGCCCCGCTCCTACCGCCGCTCCTTCRCCCGCGTGCCCCCAACCCCCTGACGGCCCGCCGGACGACGACT
>NZ_RDBP01000236.1 GCF_008042045.1 Streptomyces sp. T39 | reverse complement strand
GCCGTGGTGGCGGCGCATGGTGGTCAGGACGGCGGTGCGGGCCGGGCGGCCGTCGAACAGCTCACCGCCGGCCGCCCCGCCCGCACCGCCGTCCTGACCACCATGCGCCGCCACCACGGCGGCACGGCCGACGTCGCCACCGCCCTCGGCCGCGCCTACACCGCCGGCCTGGAGCCGTTCGGCGGCCTGCCCCGCCACGCCGCGGCGAGCGTCCCCGGATACCCGCTGCGCCCCGAGCGCCACTGGACCGACGCCCGCCCCCGCGGCTCCGGCGCCGCCCGCGGCTTCGACGCCCCCCTGCTGCCCGCCCCCGGCGAGGAGGACGCCCGGCACGGCGCGCTGGAACTCTCCCTCGGCAACCCGCCCTGGCTGGAGGACCACCGCGTGCACGGCACGGCCGTGCTGCCCGCCGCCGGGATGCTCGCCGTCGCCGTCAACACGGCCCGCTCGCTGCCCGGTTCCCCCGTGCGCAGGCTGGAGAAGGTGAGCTTCGCCAAGGAGATCGCCGTCACCGACGAGATCACCCGCCTCACCGCCGAATGGCGCGGCGGCGCGGACGGCGGCACCTTCCGGCTGCTCTCCCTGCCCGCAGGTGCGGCCGGCTGGCAGGAGAACGCCGTGGCGCGCGCCGCCGCCCGGCCCGGCCCGCGGCCCGCCCCCGCCTTCCCCGGCTGGCAAGGCGCCCTCGAACCCCAGGACACCGCCGCGTTCTACCGCGACTGGGCCGCGCGCGGCCTCGAGTACGGGCCCGCGTTCCAGGGGATCGGCACCCTCGTCGTCGACCCCGACGGCGGCCGCGCCGTCGGCGAGGTCGTCCTCGCCGACCGGCTGCGCGCGGGCAACCGCACCCACGCGCTGCACCCCGCCCTGTGGGACGGCGCCCTCCAGGTCTGCCTGTCGCTCTGCGCGGACCTCGCCCCGGGCGCCGCCGTGGTCCCCACGGCCGTCGAGCGCATCGAACTCCCCGGCGAGCCCGGCGAACCCGCCACCCGCATCTGGTCCCACGCCGTGCGCCGGGCCGAGGGCGTCTTCGACATCGAGATCTTCGACGCCGCCGAGCGGCCGCTGCTCGTCATGGAAGGACTGACCCTCACCCCGCTCCCCGGCGCGGGCGCCGGCACCGGGACCGACGCCGAACGTCTCCACCGCATCGAGTGGACCGACGTCACCGCTCCCCGCCCGGCACCCGCGGAGACCGGCAACTGGCTGGTCACCGCCGCCGTGCCCGCCGACGGCCCGCAGGACTCCGCGCGCACCGGCCCGGCCGCCGTGCCCGCCCGCCTCGCGGCCGCGCTGGCCGCCGCCGGGGCCACGGTCACCCGCACCGCCGGAGCCGTCCTGCCCGACGGCGGTGACCTCCCGGGGCACGTCGCGTTCGTCGCCCCGGACGCGACGGACGGCGAGGACGCGCAGCGCCGGGGCCTCACCCGCCTCGCGGCCCTGGCCCGTGCCTGCTCCGACCTGCCCGTACCGCCCCGGCTCACCGTCGTCACCGGCCGGGCCCAGGCCACCGGCGCCGACGACGCGCCCGACCCCGGAGCCGCGCTCTACTGGGGCTTCACCCGTGTCCTCCGGCGCGAACACCCCGAACTGCTCGCCCGCGTGGTCGACGTGGACCCGGCCGACGACGGCGCCGACTGGGCCGCCGAACTCGTCGAGGACACCGCGGAGGACCAGGTCGCGCTGCGCGCCGGCCGCCGGTTCGCCGCCCGGCTGACCCGCGGCGCCGCGGACGCGGAGAGCGGCGCGCTGCCCGTCCCCCGTGCCGGACGCCAGCCGTTCCGCGCCGCGGCCCGCCGTCCCGGCGCCCGGGAGGCGGTCGAGTTCCTGCCGCTCGCCCGCCGCGCCCCGGGGCCCGGCGAGATCGAGATCGAGGTCCTCGCCGTCGCCCTCGACCACGGCGACGCCCAGCGCGTCTTCGGCCCCCCGGCGGGCGTCGCCGGAGCCCTGCCGCTCGGCTCCGGGTGCGCGGGACGGGTTGTCGCCGCGGGCCCCGGCGTCACCGCGTTCACCCCCGGCGACCGGGTCGCGGCGTGCGCCGCCGGCACCTTCGCCAGCCATGTCACCGTACGGGCGGAGCACGCCGTGCCCGTCCCGGACACCCTCGGCGACGCCGAGGCGGCCGCCCTGCCGCTGCCGATGGGCGCGGCCTGGTACGCGCTGTCGGACCTGGGACGCCTGGAACCGGGCGAGACCGTGCTGATCGACCTGCCGCCCCAGGTCGCCGTGCGGGCCGCCGTCGAGCAGGTCGCCCGGGTGCTGGGCGCCCGGATCGTCACCACCTCCGCCGCCCCCGGCCAGGACGCCGCCGACCTCGTCGTCGACCCCGCCGACCCGGCCTGGACCGACGCCGTGCGGGCCGCCACCGGCGGCCGGGGCGTCGACCTCGTCCTCGCCTCCCCGGCCGGACGGCCCGGCGACGGACGGCTGGACGCCGTCGCCGACGGCGGCCGGTACATCACCTTCGGCGGCACCGGCGGCCGGGCGCTCGGCGCCGAGGCGTACAGCCGGGGTCTCACCCTGTCGGCGGTCCACCTCCCCGCCCTGCTCGGGCCCCGCTCCCGCCGCTTCGCCGCGGCCCTGGCCTCGGCCTGGCGCCTGCTCGCCGACGGCAAGCTCGACCCCCTGCCGGTGCGGACCCGGCCCATGGCCGACGCCGTCGCCGCACTGCGCGAGAGCGTCGAGGCGGCAGCGGGCGGCGTCCGCACCGTGCTCGTCGACGCGGCGGACGTCACCGGCGTGACGGCGCTGCCGCTGTCCGGCGGACGCTTCCGCCCGGACGGCACGTATCTGCTCACCGGCGGCCTCGGCGCCCTCGGACTGAGCCTCGCCGAGTACCTGGCCGCACACGGCGCCGGCTGCCTGGTCCTGCTCGGCCGGTCCGCGCCGGGGCCGGACGCCGCCGCCCGCGTCGAGGCCCTGCGGGCCGCCGGGACCCAGGTCACCACCGAGCGGTGCGACGCCGCCGACCCGGACGCGGTGCGCGCCGTGCTGGCCCGCGTCCGTGAGCAGCTGCCGCCGCTGCGCGGCGTGGTGCACGCCGCCGGACTGCTGGAGGACGCCACCGTCCGCAACCTGACGGAGGAGCAGGTGAGCCGGGTGCTCGCGCCCAAGACCGCCGGCGCCCGCAACCTCGACGAGGCCACCGAGGGCGACCCCCTCGACCTCTTCGTGCTCTTCTCCTCCGCCGCCGCCCTCGTCGGCAACGCCGGCCAGGCCGCCTACGCGGCCGCCAACTCCTACCTCGACGCCCTCGCCGAGGCCCGCCGCCGCCGCGGCCGCCCCGCCCTCAGCGTCCAGTGGGGCCCCTTCACCGGGACCGGCCTCGCCGCGAGCGAGGAGCAGCGCGGCGCACGGCTGGAGGAACGCGGCATGGGCGGCTTCCCGCCCGAGGACGCCTGGCCCGCCCTGCTGCGCATGCTGGAGCGGGACGAGCCGGTGACCGGCTACGTGCCGATCGCCCTGCGCCGCTGGTTCGACGCCTACCCCGACACCGCCGCGCTCGGCAGCTGGGAGCGCCTGCACGCCGCCGCACGCGACGACGGCGCGTCCGCCGGCGGCGGGGACTTCCTCGCCCGGCTGCTCGCCACCCCGGCCGGCGACCGCCCGGCCGTCGCCGAGGAGGAGGTCCGCCGGCTCGCCGGACGGGTGCTCCGCCTCGGCGCCGAGGGCGTCGGACGCGAGGTGCCGTTCAAGGAACTCGGCCTGGACTCCCTCATGGGCCTGGAACTGCGCAACCGGCTGGAGGCCGCCTTCGGGCTCCGCCTGTCGCCCACGCTCCTGTGGTCCTACGGCACCGCGGCGGCCCTCGCCGCCGCCCTGTGCGAGCGCCTGCCCGACCCGGCGGCCGCCGACTGATCCCGCCTGTGCCCGGCCCCCAGCCAGTCACCCACGACGCCCCGTCGTACGACCGCGAGGAATACCGACACATGGAAGAGACCGCTGCACCCGCCGGAACCGGGCAGACACCGCTCACCCGGGCGCTCGCCACGATCCGCACCCTGCGCCGGCGCATCGAGGAACAGGAGAGCAGCGGGCCGATCGCCGTCATCGGCGTCGGCCTGCGCCTGCCCGGTGGCATCGACGGCCTCGACGGGTACTGGGAGGCGCTGACCGCCGGACGGGACCTGGTCCGCCCCGTCCCCGCGCACCGCAAGGAGCCGTTCGCCGCGGAGTGGGACACCCTGCCCCAGCGCGGCGGGTTCCTGGACGACGTGCTCGGCTTCGACGCCGCCTTCTTCGGCATCAGCCCCCGGGAGGCGCGCCACCTCGACCCCCAGCAGCGGATGCTGCTGGAGGTCGCCTGGGAGGCGATGGAGAACGCCGGACTGCCCGCCGGGAAGCTGTCCGGCACCCAGACCGGCATGTACCTCGGCATCATGTGGCAGGACTACCGCGACTGGCTCGCCGGAGCGCCCGACGCCTACTGGACCACCGGCAACGGGCACAACTTCGCCGCGGGCCGCGTCGCCCACGCGCTCGGCCTCAACGGGCCCGCGATGGCCGTCGACACGGCCTGCTCCTCCTCGCTGGTCGCCGTCCACCTCGCGGCGCAGGCCCTGCGGCGCGGGGACTGCGAGGTGGCGTTCGCCGCCGGCACCAACCTCATCCTGTCGCCGCGCTCCATGCGCCTGGTGCAGGAGACGCGCTCCCTGGCGCCCGACGGCCTGTGCAAGGCGTTCGACGCCCGCGCCAACGGCTTCGTCCGCGGCGAGGGCTGCGGAGTCGTCGTCCTCAAGCGCCTCGACCACGCGCTGCGCGACGGCGACCGGGTGCACGGCGTCATCCACGGCACCGCCGTCAACCAGGACGGCCGTTCGGGCGGCTTCACCGCCCCCAACGTGCTCTCCCAGGTGGCCCTGATCGAACGGGCGCTCGCGGACGCCGGCCTGGAGCCCGCCGACATCGGCTACGTGGAGGCACACGGCACCGGGACCTCGCTCGGCGACCCCATCGAGATGGAGGCGCTGGCCACCGCGCTCGGCAGGGTCAACGGCGGCGCCCCGCTCGCCGTCGGGGCCGCGAAGAGCAACTTCGGGCACCTGGAGGCCACCGCCGGCGTCGCGGGACTGGTGAAGGCGATGCTCTGCGTCGGGCACCGCCAGGCGCCGCCCGTGGTGCACTTCCGCACGCTCAACCCCCGGATCGACCTCTCCGGCACCGCGATCACCGTGCCGGACACCCTGACCGACCTGCCCAGGAACGCCGGACGTCACGCGGGCGTCAGCTCGTTCGGCATGAGCGGCACCAACGCGCACATCGTCCTCGGCCCCCCCGGCGAAGGGACGCCCCGGGACGAACCCGCGCCCGCGGTGGCCGGGTTCGAGATCTCCGCGAAGACCCCCGAGGCCCTGCGCGCCCTCGCGGGCCGGTACGCGGAGCACCTGGCCGGCCTCGCCCCCGCGTCCTACGCCGCCTTCGCCTACTCGGCGGGGGAGGGCCGCACCGCCCACGAATTCCGTGCCCGGATCGCCTCCACCGCCCCCGAGGACGCGGTCCGCGCCCTGCGCGCCCTCGCGGCCGGCGGCCCCCTCCGGAGCCCTGCGGACGCCTCCCCGCTCCCGGCCCTGCCCCGCGCCGTCATCGACCTCCCCTCCTACCCCTGGGAACGCCTCCGCTTCGCCCCGGAGACCCTCCCGGGCCCCGCCGTGCCGACAGGGGGCGCGAGCCGCTCCGCCGCGGCGGCCGTCAGCACTGCGGCCCCCGCCGCCGGTTCGGACGGGGTGGCCGGTGCCCCGGCCGGGGCCGCCCCCGCCGCCTCGCCCGCGCCCGGCGGCAGCTCCGCCGCCTCGCCCGCGCCCGACGGCGGCCTGCCGGTGGCGCATGTCACCCGGTGGGTGGCCGCGCCGCAGGGTGACGCGACGCCCGGGGCGGACGCCGGGGACGCACTCGTCCTCGCGGGCGACGACCCCGAGCTCCTCACGGAGCTCCTCCGCGAGGCGGCCGCCCGGGGGGTGCGGGGGACCCTGCTCACCCCCGTACCCCCCGGCACGGCGGCGGACGGCTGGATCACCGCAGGACTGCCGGAAGGGCCCGACGCCTGGCGGCGGTTCTGGGCGGAACGCTCCGGCGACGCGCCCACCGCGCTCGTCCTCGCGCTGCGGGGCGCCCCGCTGCCCGAGGACCCGGACGCGGCCGACGCCGGCCGGGCCGTCACCGACGGGGCGGCGCTCGCCTCCGCCGTGACCGCGGCGGCCGTGGCGGCGGGGGACCGCTGCCGCGTCCACGCGGTCACCCGCGCCGCCGTGCGCACCGCCGACGGGGACCGCGCCGCGGCCACCGCGCACGGCCTGCTGCACGGGCTCGGCCCGGTGCTCGGGCTCGAACTGGGCTCCGCCTGGGGCGGCGTCGTCGACCTGCCCGCCGAGCCCGGTCCGGGCGACACCCGCGCGCTGCTCGGCTTCGTCCTGGCGCGGCCGGCGGCCCCCGGCACCGAGGACGTCGCGGCCGTGCGCGACGGACGGATCCTCGTCCCCCGGCTGACGGGGGTGGCGGAGGAGCCCGCGGACCTCACCGTCCGCGCCGACGCCACCTACCTCGTCACCGGCGGCCTCGGCGCCGTCGGCCGTGAACTCGTCGCCGACCTGGTCCGGCGCGGAGCGCGCAACCTGCTGCTCATCGGCCGCCGCGCCGAGGACGAACTCGCGCCCGAGGCGGCCGGGTTCCTCGCCTCCCTGCGCCGTGACACCGACCGCGTCGTCTACCGCGGCGGCGGCTGCGACACCCCCGACGCCCTGACGCGCGCCCGTGCGGCGCTCGACGGCATGCCGCCCGTGCGCGGGGTGCTGCACGCGGCGGGCACCGTCTCCTACACCCCCGCCGCCCTCACCGGCGCCGAGGAGTTCGCGGACGCGCTCGGCGGCAAGGCCGCGGGCGCCTGGTGGCTCCATCTGGCGAGCCGGGACTGGCCGCTGGACTTCTTCGTGCTGGTCTCCTCGGTCTCCGCGGTGTGGGGCACCCAGGACTGCGCGGCCTACTCCGCCGCCAACGGCGCCCTCGACCTGCTGGCCGCACACCGGGTCTCGCTCGGGCTGCCCGCGGTGAGCATCGCGTACGGCCCCTGGGCGCTCGGCGACGACGGCATGGCCGACGCCGGACTGCGCGACCGCGCGGCCCGGATGGGCATCGGCACCCTCGACGCGGCCCGTGGCCGCGCGGCCCTGACCGGCCGCGCCCCGGGCGCCGACGGCCGGCTCGTGGCCTGCCCGCTCGACATGGCACGGCTGCGCCAGGTGATGACCGGGCTCCGCCCGCGCGGACTGTTCGCCCCCGACGCGGCGCCTGCCGGCGACCGCGCAGGGCAGGACGGCGCCGGGGCGGCCGGCGGCCCGTTCGCCGACCTGACCCCGGCCGAGCGTCCGGCCGCCGCCCGGGCCCGGGTCCGCGAGCTCCTCGCCGACCAGCTCGGCCACGCCGACGCCGCAGCCGTCCGGGACGACGTCGGCTTCTTCGACCTCGGCCTGGACTCGATCATGGCCGTCGACCTGACCGTGCGGCTCTCCGCGGAGTTCGGCACGAGCGTGCAGGTGCCGGACGTCTTCGACCACCCCACGGTCACCGAACTCGCCGCCTTCCTGCTCGCCGCACCCGCCGCGGCACCCGCGACGACCCCCGCCCCGGCGCCGTCCTGCCCTGCGCGGTCGCCGGCAGGCGCCGCGTCGGGGGCGAACAGTCCGCGCGGGCGGAGC
>NZ_RDBP01000235.1 GCF_008042045.1 Streptomyces sp. T39 | reverse complement strand
CGGTGCGTGCCGAACCGCAGCAGCAGCCGCTGCTCCTCCTCACCGTCGCTCTCGGGCGCCTCGCCCAGCCACGACGACGCCTGAGACACTGCAGCCGAGGTTTCCTGGGGAATAGCGAGCATTTCCACCGCGCGTTCATCATGCGCCCGAAGCCCAGCCAAGACCTTGATCAAAGGGCGATACGAACCCGAATACGGCATGTCTTCCGGTGTCTCGTTGTCCCCGAGGAACACCGGAACGATCAGGGTCGCCAGCTTGTCGTCACCGGGCTTCTGCCGCAGCGCCCGGCCGATCGCCTGRACRATATCCACSGCCGACCCCTTCGGATCGATCAGSGCCACACAGTCCACACTCGGGACATCAACACCCTCACTCAGGACACGGCAATTCGACATCACGGCACGCCCTGCCCTGCGCCCGAATTCACGGAGCTTGTCCTCACGATCCTCTGCCGGGGATTCGCCGGACAGCCACCCCGACCACACCCGCGCCGGGTGCCGCTCCGGATCGGCCGCATGCAGCCGGCGCGCCACCCGCTCCAGCCCCTCGGCAAACGCCCGCGCCTCCATGGTCCGGTGATGGAACGTGATCCCGCGCCGCAAACCGTGCTCGGCCATCGCCTCCAGCAACGCGGCCTGCAGCACCGCCAGCCGCTCACCACGCACTTGCTCATCGTGCCGCTGCTCGCCGTACAGCCGCTCCAGCGTCAGCGAAGGATCCCGCAGCTCAACCACCACAATCTGATAGCGGGCAAGCAGCTTCCTGGTGATGGCGCTCGACAACGACATCGACCACAGAACGGGCCCAAAAATCGACTCGTCATCCATCGAGCACGCCAGCTCCTGCGGCAGCGG
>NZ_RDBP01000234.1 GCF_008042045.1 Streptomyces sp. T39 | reverse complement strand
GCTGGAGGGTGTCGGCGACATCGCCGGCGTCCGGGTCTTCAAGCCGGTGACGAGCCCGAGCCGGACCCTGCGCTACGGGCCCGCCTACGGCTGCACCGTGGAGTTCTGGGACGAGGACGAGGACGGCTGGCGCAACAGCCCCCGGTCCGCCACCCTCCTCGGCCGCCGGCTGCCCTCGCTCGAGGCCACCGCGAAGCTCCAGGTCGGCGAGCACGCCTACCCGACGCTGACCCAGTTCACCAAGAAGCTGATGTGGGACGTCGACTTCCCSGTCGACGTCGTCTACACCTGGGTCGACGACACCGACCCGGCCTGGCGCGAGCGGCGGGACACCGTCCGCCGGCGCATGGACATGCCCGTCGACGACGCCGACAGCGGCGACGTCCGCTTCCGCAACCGGGACGAACTGCGGTACTCGCTGCGCTCGCTGGCGATGTTCGCCCCGTGGGTGCGCACCATCTACCTGGTGACGGACGACCAGACCCCCGAGTGGCTGGACACCGACCAGCCCGGCATCGAGGTCGTCAGCCACCGCGACATCTTCACCGACCCCGAGTGGCTGCCGACGTTCAACTCGCACGCCATCGAGAGCCAGCTGCACCRCATCGAGGGCCTGTCCGAGCACTTCCTCTACTTCAACGACGACGTGATGCTCGGCAACGAGGTGACGCCGGGGGACTTCTTCCTCTCCAGCGGCCTCACCAAGTTCTTCCCCTCGCCCGCCCTGGTACCGCTCGGCGAGAAGACCGCGGGCGACCCGCCGGTCGCGGCGGCCGGCAAGAACAACCGCCGGCTGATCGAGGAGCGCTACGGCAAGGTGCTCGTCCAGAAGATGAAGCACATGCCGCACCCGCTG
>NZ_RDBP01000233.1 GCF_008042045.1 Streptomyces sp. T39 | reverse complement strand
GAGGGGAGGGGTGGGACGTCGTCTCGGTGGACACCCTCCCGGCCGCTCTCCCCGGGCAGCCTCACTCCGGCTCGGTGGCGGATGCCGTGGCGGGTGAGGAGGTCGCGCACCTCGCGGGTGCGTACCGGGCCTCCCCCGAGCTCCTTCGTGAGGTGCTTGCCGAGGGTCTTGAGGTGGACTCCCCCGGAGGCTTGGAGGAGCGCGTGGAGGGCGGTCACGGTCTCGTCCCGGGTGACGTCGCTGATGGTCCGCTTCGGGGCCTTGGCGGGCTGCTCCTGGTCGTCCTGCTTGTGCCTGCCGCGTCCGGGGCGGTAGGCGATGCGGAGGGCGAGGACCACCCAGGCGAGGGTGGTGAGGCCGAGGATGCGCCAGGTGAAGGGCAGGCCGTAGATGAAGCCGGCGGCCAGGACGAGGCCGAGGATTCGGGCGAGGGCGCCGCCGGTGCTGCCGCCGCTGATGAAGGCTCCGATGCGGCTGCTGATGCGGCTGGACCCGGTCCACAGGGCGGCGAGGACGTCCCATGCGGTCGCCCAGAAGCGGAGCCACCCGTCCGGTACGGGGCGCGGCTCGGGGGTCGGGGGTTGGGCTTTCTCGGCGATGGTGGAGGCTTCGGGCGTGGTGTTCGTGGGCTGCTGAGGGGTGGCCATGTCAGCCTCCGAGCATGCCGATGACGGCGTGGGCGAGCTGGACGGGGACTTGCCAGATGGTGCCGGGCCCGGCGACGGGGAAGACGATGCCGGCGACCAGGCCGACGCCGGCGCCGAGGAGCGGGGAGAGCTTGGCCATGAGGAAGACGGCCACGAGGATCAGGCACACGGCCCCGATCCCGACGTTACCGAAGGGCCCGTCTGGGCCTTGCCCGACGCCCAGGCCGGTGAGGCCCTGGCCCACCAGCGCTTCGGGGTGGGACCACATCTGGCCTGCGGCCATGAATGCCGTGGCGGCGATGAACGCCAGGTAGGTGGCGGGGTTGGCGGAGAGCTTGACTCTGCCTTCTCCGCGGATGCCGAGGGCGAGGATAACGGCGAAGACGAGGGCCACGCCGCCGGTGCCGACTGCTCCGAAGGCTGCTCCGGATGATGCGGCGAGGGTGACGGTGCTGGTCACAGGGTGGCTCCGGGGGTGTGCAGGGCAAGGGCCAGGAGGACGGTGGAGGCGGGGATGTGCAGGGCCCAGTCAGCGGCCATGCGGATCTCGGGTGTGATCCGGCGCGCGATCTTGTCCGGGATGAGGCTGGTGGCCTTGGCGGCCGCGAACCAGCAGACGGCCCACAGGAGGACGGCGAACCCGATGGCTCCGGGGCCGGCCTCCTCGAGGCGGCGGGCGACCAGTGGGCCGAGGCCGAACAGCCAGTAGCCGACGGCGCCGGCGGTTCCGCGGCGGATGGCCCACCAGCGGGCCCGCTCCCGGGCTGTGGGCCCGGCCGGGTCGGCGTGCTGCACCACGGTGATGTGGATGCCGGGCTCCGGTGCGGGCGGAGCCGGGGCCAGGAGGGCCGGGCGGGGACCGATGCGCCACCATGCGCTCCGCTCCCCCGGGCCGGTCTCCGTGGCGGGGCGGGCCGTGTCCGGCCCGGAATCCGGATCCGGAGCGGAATCCGGAACGGGATCCGGATCCGGAACGGGGGCGGATTCCGGATCCGGCCGGGGGCCCGGAGGCGGCGTGTGGCGGCGGGCGGCGAGCAGCTGGTCGAGCCAGTACGGGGAGCGGTCCTGCGCGCCTGCTGCCCGCTCCGTGGTGTCGGCGTGCGGTACGGGCACGGGCTCGCCGTCGACCAGGACGCGGAGGTAGTGCTGCATCCGGCGCTCATCGGGCCCCAGGGCGGGCCCGGGGGGCGGGGTGTCGTCCTGGGCCGCGGGGGCGCGGTGCAGCCTGTTGCGGAGGCGGTGGAGGTTCATCAGCCGGCCACCTTGGCGAGGCGCATGTACCGCTTGACGGTGTCGGGCTTGGCGTTGGCGTCGGCGACCTGCCGGACGTAGGCGAGGACCTGATCCGGGTCGCCCATGTTGCAGTCCGTGGCGGTCCGGACGGCGTCCAGGATGGTCATGGGGCCGGTGGCGGGCGGGCCGGACTCCTCGTCCATCTCGGATCCGGATTCCGCGGACTGATCCGGATCCGGATTCGTGCGGATCGGCTCCGCGCTGGCGAGGGCCGCGCGCTCGGCAGCGACGAGGGCCTCCCCGCGCTGCAGGTCCCGCCGGATGGGGATCATGGCGCGCTGTGCGTCGATGCGAGCGCGGCGAGCGGCGACCCAGGCCTGCGTGCGGGCGTCGAGCGTGCGGGCGTGGACGGACATCGCGATCGCCCACGAGCCCTTGGCGAGCGCGGAGACGAGAGCGCCCACGATGCCGATGACGAGGGTGCCCTCCAGGTGTCCGTGGACGGCGACCGCGCCCATGGCAAGGAGCAGCGCCGCGGTGCCGGCGCGCCGGGCCCGGGCGGCGCGGGGCGCGTCGTAGCGGTGAAGCCACTCCACGGCCATGCACATGATCCAGGCGGCGTCGAACGCGACGGCGGCTCCGTAGGCGGCGAGGGGCTCGGTGACGCGGGCGAGGAGGTCGCCGATCGAGGCGGTAGACCAGACGACGGAGACGGTGACCATGACGACGGCGCCGACGGTGACGGCCTGGCGGACGAGGTGGTCCCAGTCGCGCGGCGGCGCCAGGGTCTCCTCGGTGCGCTGGACCTCGACCATCTCGGTGACGCCGTCGATGGTGTGGGGCTCGTGGACGGTGCGGGTGGTAGCGCGCGTGCGCATGCTGCTCCTCCGGGAGCGAGGTAGAAGGGCCGGGCCCTGCGGGGGTGTCAGGGCCCGGCCCGGTCGGTGGGGTGTCAGCCGCGCGGGTGCAGCCACTTCCAGCCGGCGGCGTCCGCCTTGGCGGCGCCGGTGCGGTGGTGCGAGGCGCGGCGCTTGCGGCCGGCGGCGTCTGGCGCGGCTCGCCAGTCGGTGTAGGGGTTCGCGGCGCGCGGGCGCTTGGGCTTGGGGGTGCCGGTCAGCCAGCCCATCAGCGGTGCCTCGCTTCCTGCTTCGCGAGGGTGCTGCGGACGGACGCCCCACGGTCGTAGTCGGCGGCGCAGTCGGCCACWGTGGCCGGCCGGTCGGCGAACGGGTGCGGGCGGGGCGCGGTTGRCGGGGTGGGCTGGTCGGGTAACGGCTCGGTACGCTCCATGCGGCCTGTCTCCTTCGTCACGGTTGCGGGGCAGGCCAGGCCCCGGCCATGTGGAGCTGCAACTCCGGCCGGGGCCACCTGCGTTGGTAGCTGGGCTACTTCCCACGACTGTACGGGGCCCCGTACACTCTGGGCAAGTGGCCCGACCGAGGAAGTGAGGCCGGGTGTGACCGAGGAGGCGCAGCGCGTGATCGATGCAATGGATGCCGTGGAGGCGATGACCGACCCGCAGCAACGCGCGCTGGCGATCGGCGAGGTGATGGCAGACCAGGCGCGGCGGGCCCCGCGGTGGCGGGAGCTGCGCCGCCAGGTCGTGCTCGACATGCGGGCGCAGACTCCGCCGGTCTCGTACCGGCGGATCGCGGCCGCGCTGGGGGTGTCGCTGGCGACGGTGCAGGACATTGAGCGGGGTTACACCGGCTCCGGCCGGAACCGGCCGCGGGCGAAGGGTGGACAGGGTGACTGACCCGGTGGCGTTCCTGCTGGCCCGCCTGGACGACGATGAGCCATATGTAGCGCGCTTGACACGAGGCTCCCATCCGGGCACGCTTTGTGTAGCGCGCTACGCAAGGTAGCGCCGAGAGGGAGCACCGTGGCCACCATTGCCGACATCCGTCGAGGCGACAAGTTCACCCACAGCGGCCGCACCTACATCGCCGCCGACGACGCACGCCCCAGCGGCGTCACGGGCTACTACGACGTCACCACGCTCCCCGGAACCGCGAAGGCAGACGACGGCGTCATCCGACAGGGCGCCCTCTTCGGCCGAGACATCACCGTCCGACCGGATTTTGCAGTCGACATCATCACGCGCGGCCTCACCGTCGAAATGCTCTGGGAGACCACCCACAACCAGCGGCCGGAGGCGACGACCGCCAGCGAGGACGCTGTCCGGTTCTGGCTCGGACACATCACCCGGCAGCGCGAGGCCGCCCAGCGCCAGAGCGCCGACCTGGACCTCACCCGGGACAAGTGGATCCGCGCCGCACTCGCGCTATCGGTGCCGGTCACCGAAATCGCCCACTTGGCCGGTCTGTCCCGCGAACGGATCTACCAAATTCGGGACGGCCGACGCTGAAACTGTGGCAGGCTATCCGCACCGGCCGTCGTGCCGATCTCCGCGCCAGCGGAGGTGAACCGATGGACAACAGGGCTGAAATGCTTCAGGAGTCCACCGTCTCCACGTGAGTGGAGCGTCATGCCCAGGCCGTCGAGGGCCCCGCCGTACGTCACGGCGGGGCCCTCGTGCGTGGTCATGCGGGCGTGGCTGCGGCGTGCCAGGTGCGTGCGCACGGGCCCGTGCACATGGCGGTGGGCAGGGTGCCGTCGCCGTAGAGGCGGATCCGGCCGCCGCAGGTGCACGGCATGGCGAGGGTGGTGTGGCCGGCGCCGAGGCCAAGGGCCTGGTCGATGCAGGCCTCCGCCTGGACGGAGGCCCGGGCGATACGTTCCCGCAGCGGGCCGGGCAGCGACAGGAAGGGCCCGGGCGCGCCGGTGACGCGGCCGAGGAGCCACAGGGCGGCCTCGCGGCCGCTCTGGCGGTGCCGTCCGGTGCGCGGGTCGGCGTAGCGCCAGCGGCGGGGGTCGGCGGCGTCGGCCTGGGCGGCGGCCACCCGGCGGGCGTGGTCCTCCCACACGATGCGCTGCGCCCTGCTCGTTGCGTACGCGGCGCGGCGCGGCCGGGGCATGGAGACCGGGGGGCGCTGGACGTGGGCGGCGGTGGTGTCGGCGAGCTCGAGGAGTCCGGCCTCGATCAGGGCGATGGTGCCGATCAGGTCCAGGCGCAGCGGGACGGGCCGGCGGCCGATCTGTGCCGGGTCCCGCTCGAGGGCGCGCAGGGCCTCGGCGCGCCAGGTGCGGGCCTCGAGCTCTTCCTCGTCGCCGCGCTGGGCAAGGTACTGGCGCAGGGTGAGCGGGGGCCACGCGTGCTGCCGTGCGTCCTGGACGGCCTCGGTGAGCGGCGTCCAGGCGCGGGCGATGCCGAGGAGAGCGGCGGACGACTCGGTGGTGCTGATCATGGCGTGACTCCCTGAGCGGTGGTGCTGGTGGTGGGGTGCGCCCGCGGCCGTGGGCTGCGGGCGCACCCTGTGGTGCTGGGCTGCTACCGGCCGGTGCCGATGAGGAGCGGCGGGGTGCAGTCGCTGGTGAGGCAGGTGGCGGTGCCGTCGTCGACGAGGTGGACGTGGTGGCCGTCGTCGGCGAGTTCGCGGGCGGCGGCCGCGGCCGGGTCGACGGCGCGGTGGGTGGTGGAGGCGTAGGGGTCGATCACGTCGGGTCTCCAGACGGGGTCATGTCGTCGGTCAGGGCGGTCATCAGTTCCTGCAGCGCGGCGTACCGGTCGGGCCGGGCAGCCCACTCCTCGACGAGCTGCTGGACGGAGAGGCCGGCGGGCGTGCACCACTCGACGCGGGCGCCGGCGAATCCACGGGCGAGGTCCTCGGGGCTGGGCGCGCCAACCGTCAAGCCGGAGAGGGGGTCCTCGGAGAGGAGGCAGCGGCCGTCCGGCCAGACGAGGCCCTCGAGGACGGTGCCGTGCGCCAGGCGCAGGCGCAGGCCCCGGACGAAGACAGGCCGGCGGGGGAGGTCCATGTCAGTCCTTCGGTCGGGCGGCGCGCTCGGCGGCGGCCGCGACGGTGCGGGTGGTGTGCTGACGGCCGGCGGACCCCGCGAGAGCGAGGGAGACCGTGAAGGTGGTGATTGCCGGCGGCCAGACGGCGGCCGCGGCGCAGACGATCGAGACGGCCAGGGCAACCACGGCGCCGACGCAGGTCGCGGCGTGCCGGACGTCCGAACCGCGCGGCGCCACCAGGCGCAGCCGCATCACGTGCGCTCCCCCGCCGGGGTGGGCAGGGTGTCGAGCGCGTCGCCGAGCTGGTCGGCGAGGTCGCGCCAGCGGGCGGCCTGGCGCGGGGCCCGGCGCTCGCGTGCGTCGGCTGCGGCAAGGAGCGCGTCGACGAGGTCGACGGCGGAGGCGATGCCGCCGGGAAGGATGAGCTGGGTGGCCATCAGCGGCCGCCGGTGGGTCTGGTGGGCATCGGGGTCCTGTCGTCGGTGGGCGGTGTGCGGGATGAGCGGGGCGGGGTGCCGGGTGACGCCCGGGCGGGCGACGTCGAGGAGCGCCAGGAGCGCGGCGACGGTCACGGCGAGACCGCGATGTCGGCGGGCGGTACGCCGGCCTCGAGCTGGCGGTGGAGCTCACGGAGCCGGGCCATGGCCTGGCTGTCGCGGCGGGACAGGGCCCGGCGGGCGGCGTCGCTCAGCTGGCACCAGCACGCCAGGCACAGGTATCGGCGAGGGCTCTTCGGCTGCCGGCAGGAGGGGCAGGGGGTGTGGCGCACGGTCGGGACCTCCAGGTCGTGGTGCGGGGCGATGTGCCAGCCGGCGCCCCGGAGCTCGGCGACGACGGCATGGCCGATGGCGACGAACTCGCCGTGCTGCAGCGGGCCGGCCGCGGTGCGGGCGTTCACGTACGTCTCGGCCTGGGCGGCGACCACCGCGGCGATCGCGTCCGGCACGGTGACCGCCGGGCGGGCGGTCACCGCGGCCGCCACGGCGTCGGGCGGACGCCCTGCCGGGTGCGGGCCCCGGGGCGGGAGCTCCGCCGGGCGGGCTTGTTGGTGCAGGTGGCGAAGTGAGGCTTGGCCAGCCACTCGGCGTGCTCCAGGACGGGCCGCTCCCGGGTCAGCCCACGGGACCGCAGCCGCCCGGTGCCGTCCGCGTAGACGGCCGTGTTGCCGTCGGCAGCCGGGTCCGCGTCCACGGGCATCGGCTTGCCGGCGGCCGTGACGGTC
This sequence comes from Streptomyces sp. T39, assembly GCF_008042045.1. GTDB lineage: Bacteria > Actinomycetota > Actinomycetes > Streptomycetales > Streptomycetaceae > Streptomyces. The sequence goes on along the minus strand of NZ_RDBP01000233.1, from coordinate 792 downwards.
CACCGGATCCGGGCCCCGCAGCTCTCGCATGTCTGCACGTCGTGCTCACTGAGCATCAGGTCCTCCTGCGTCGTCGAGGGCGGCGACGGCGCGCCAGCCGTAGAGGTAGGTGGCTCGGGCGCGGCCGTACTGAGCGACGGCGGCGCGGATCGTGCCGGGCCCGGCGGCCGCCCGGAGCGCGGCCAGCTGCTCGCGGGTGAGCTCCGGCGGTACGGGCCCGGGCGGGAGCGCCGGTGCCGGGAGCGGCGCGGCCGCGGAGGCCGCGACGGGGGGCTGCTCCTCGGCGGCCGCCGGCGCCTGCTGCTCGCCCGGCGGCGAGGTGAGGGCGAGGTCGAGGCACACGCCGCACGGAGCGCCGCTGTGCCAGATCACCCCGTCCTCGCACGCGTCGAGGCCGCAGCCGCGCCGTGGAAGGCCCGCGCCAAGGATCCAGCGGCCGCCGTCGCGTACCGGGGTGGTGCAGGCGTAGCGGCGGGTGAGGCGGTCGGTGAGGCGCTGCATGCCGGTGCCGGCGGCAAGCTGGGCGAGGATCTCCCGCTCGATGCGGGTGATCTCCCACCGGGTGGTGTCGGGGCCGAGCAGGTGCCGTACCGGGGCCAGGACTGCCCATGCTCGGGCGGACAGCGTCGGACCGGATCCGTCAGCCGGGCCTCCGCTGCAGGCGCCGTCTGTGCCCCGGCCCCCGTCGGCCCGCAGGGCGGCAGGCGGGTTATCCACAGTTTCCACAGGGCCCCCCGCTACAACCGGTAGACGCCTGACGGCGGATCCCGAGACGGCAGTGGGCGGGCAGTA
>NZ_RDBP01000232.1 GCF_008042045.1 Streptomyces sp. T39 | reverse complement strand
GCGATGGTCAGGGGCATGCTGATGCCGAGCAGCCGCCACGGAGCGGCCCAACGCCGCAGGCCGACCGGCCGGTTGACGGCGAGCCCCGCTCCCATGAGGGAGACGATGACGCACAGTTCCGTCGCGTGCTCCACCCACAGCCGGTCCCGCACGGGGTCCACGACGGGGATCGGCACCGGCAGCAGCGCGGCCAGGGCTCCGGCCGCGAGGAACACCCTGTGATCAGCCAGCGTCGCACCATCGAATTCCCCCCACGTCGCGTGGACACACCGTCCCTGCCCGTACACCGCCCCCTGGCCCGGGTTGCTCATCGTCGGCCACCGTCCTTCGGCGGGGCCATCCCCGGTCGGGGGCGCGAAGACGCACAACGGGCGCGCGGTGGGACAGGATGGGTCGAATGACGCTTTCCGATGCCGTGTACCTGGCCGTGGGGATCGGCGCGCTCGGTGCGGCCGTGGTACCGCGGCTCGTCTTCCGGCAGCCGCTGTCGATGCCGATGGTGTTCCTCGCGGCCGGAGCCCTGGCCGCGCTGCTGCCGGTGCCGATCCCCGTCGTGGACCCCGTGCGGGACCGGCTGTGGGTGGAGCACGCGACGGAACTGTGCGTCATCGTCTCCCTCATGGGGGG
>NZ_RDBP01000231.1 GCF_008042045.1 Streptomyces sp. T39 | reverse complement strand
CCGGCACACCGCGCAGGACGTCCGTCAGCGACCAGTCGGTGTACGGCGCTCGCGCCGTACACCGACTGGTCGCTGACGGACGTCCTGCGCGGTGTGCCGGGCGCCCCGGGGCTCGACCGCGTCGACGTGGTCCAGCCCGCGCTGTTCGCCGTGATGGTCTCCCTGGCGGCACTGTGGCGCTCGGTGGGCGTCGGGCACTCGCAGGGCGAGATCGCCGCCGCCCATGTGGCGGGCGCGCTCGGTCTCGACGACGCGGCACGGGTGGTCGCCCTGCGCTCCCGTGCCATCGCCGCACGGGCCGGCGACGGCGGGATGGCGGCCGTCGCACTCGGCGCCGCCGCGCTCCGGCCCCTGATCCAGCGCCTGCGTGGACACGTGTACGTGGCGACCGTCAACGGCCCGGCGTCGACCACCGTCGCGGCCGGAGCGGACGCGCTGGACGAACTGCTGGCGGCCTGCGCCGCGGCAGGGGTCGACGCCCGGCGGGGGCCCCTGATCCAGCGCCTGCGTGGACACGTGTACGTGGCGACCGTCAACGGCCCGGCGTCGACCACCGTCGCGGCCGGAGCGGACGCGCTGGACGAACTGCTGGCGGCCTGCGCCGCGGCAGGGGTCGACGCCCGGCGGG
>NZ_RDBP01000230.1 GCF_008042045.1 Streptomyces sp. T39 | reverse complement strand
GGGCGAGGCGGACGGTTTCGCGGAGGTTGGTGTACCAGTAGTGGGCGTCGAGGCGGGTGGTGTCGAGGGGTTCGCCGGTGACGGTGGAGTGGAAGGGGATGTCGGCGGTGCGGGGTGTGATGGGGGCGAGCAGGTCGAGGAGTTCGTCCCGGATGGTTTCGACGTGGGCGGAGTGGGAGGCGTAGTCGACGGGGATGATGCGGGCGCGTACGCCGTTGTTGTGGCAGGTGGTCTGGAGTTCGCGGAGTGCTTCGGGGTCGCCGGAGACGACGGTGTTGGTGGGGCCGTTGACGGCGGCGAGGGAGAGGCGTCCGTCCCATGCCGCTATCTGTGCGCGGACGTCGTCGGCGGGGAGGGCGACGGACATCATGCCGCCGTGGCCGGCGAGGTGGCGGGCGATGGCCTGGCTGCGCAGGGCGGTGACGCGGGCTGCGTCGTCGAGGGTGAGGGCGCCGGCGACGGCGGCGGCGGCGATTTCGCCCTGGGAGTGGCCTATGACGGCGGCGGGGGTGATGCCGGCGGCGCGCCAGAGGTCGGCGAGGGCGATCATGACGGCCCACAGGGCGGGTTGGACGACGTCGACGCGGTCGAGGGACGGTGCGCCGTGGGTGCCGCGCAGGACGTCGGT
>NZ_RDBP01000023.1:5538-8178 GCF_008042045.1 Streptomyces sp. T39 | reverse complement strand
GCACCGGCTGGGCCCCCGGCGTCTTCCTCGACCAGGTCGGCCTGCCGCTCGCCGAATGCCTGCGCCGCATCGGCCGCCCGGACGGCTGCCTGCTCGCCACCGGCGGCATCTGGGAGGGCGGACGCACCCTGCGCGCCCTCGCCCTCGGCGCCCGCGCGGTCGGCCTCGGCCGGGCCGCCCTCGTCGCCGACCGCCTCCCCGTCGTCGGGCGCCGTCACGGTGATGCCGGGGATCTCCCGCACCCGGAAGCGGGCGTGGACCGTGCGGCCTGTGCCGGGCCTGCGGTGGGCGCTCATCCGGTGCCCCCCGCGGGCCGTGCCGCGTGCGGCGGCGCAGCGGTGACCGCCGCCGGGTGGGCGGGGGCGGCAGTGTGGCCGTCGGGCCACCACAGGTCCTCGGGGCCGAGGGCCCCGGTGTCGTACTTGCCGAGCGCGCTGACGAGCAGGCGTAGTTCGAGGGCGAGGGCGTCGGCGAGGCGTTCCAGGCCGTGCTCGGGGTCCTCGTCGACGGCGACGAGGGCGGCCCGGCCGAGGCCGACCGCGCGGGCGCCGAGGGCGAGGGCGCGCAGGGTGCGTCCGCCCTCCCAGATGCCGCCGGTGGCGAGCAGGCAGCCGTCCGGGCGGCCGATGCGGCGCAGGCATTCGGCGAGCGGCAGGCCGACCTGGTCGAGGAAGACGCCGGGGGCCCAGCCGGTGCCGCCCTCGGCGCCGTCGACGGTGACGGCGTCCGCGCCGGCGGCCCAGGCGGTGCGGGCGGCCCGGTCGATGTCACGGCCGGGGTGGAACTTCACCCAGGTGCGCGCCTTGGGGAAGTTGTTGCGCATGAAGCGGAGCTGCTGGCGCAGGATCTCGTCGGTGAACGTGCCGGGGGTGGCGCAGCGCAGCCGGTGGGCGCTGTCCTCGCCGAACACGGCGCGGACGGTGAAGCGGCGGGCGAGCTGCTCGGCCTCGGCGCGGCCGACGACGGTCATGCCGCCGAGGCCGGGTTTGGCGCCCTGACCGGTCTTCAGCTCGAAGGCGAGGCGGCCGGTCTCCAGGAGCGGGCGGAAGGCGGGGTCGCTGTAGAGGAGGTTCCACACCTCGGAGTCGGCGTCCTCGGTGGACTGCTGGACGACGATCCCGCCGCAGTCGTCGGGGACCTCCTCCAGGTAGGCGTCGATCCGGGCGCGCAGGGCGGAGCGCACCGCATCACCGGCACGGCGGTAGCCGTGGACGGGGACCATGTTCTCGCCGATGACCATGGGGATGCCGAGACGGGCGGCCTGGCGGGCGGCGTGCACGGAGAGGTCGCCGCTCCCGGCGCGGGTGGAGCCGAAGGCGGAGAGGTAGAGCGGCAGCCGGGCGGTGAAGCCGCCGACCGCGGTGGTGAGGGCGACGTCGGAGAACTCGGGCTCCCGGGCGAGGTCGATGAGCTTCTCGAGCCGTTCGGGCATGAAGACGGGCGGGACGATCCGTGCGCGGTCGAGCGCGTCGCCCGCCGCGCCGGGGCCGGGGCCGTAGAGGCGGGTGCCGTAACCGGCGGGGTCGGGGAAGACGGCGGCGGCGCCGTCGCGGGCACGGACGCGGACGGAGTCCTCGGGGAAGCCGGGGGCGCTGAGCGCGGTCACGGGGCCACCACCCCGGGGAGCTTCGGGTAGGCGGAGACCTGCCAGAGGGCGTCGAGGCCGGTGAGGAAGCGCACCAGGCGCTGGAGACCCATGCCGAAGCCGGCGCTGGCGGGGATGCCGTCGCGGGCCTCCTTGAGGTACCAGGCGTACTTGGCGGGGTTCTCGCCGCTCTCCCGCATACGGGTGACGATGGTGGCGTAGTCGGCCTCGCGTTCGCTGCCGGAGACCAGTTCGCCGAAGCCGTGGGGGGCGATGAGGTCGAAGTTGCGCAGCACGCCGGGGTTGGCGGGGTCCTCGCGGTCGTAGAAGCCGCGGGAGCCCTTGGGATAGTCGTTGACGAAGAAGGCGCGGTCGCTCTCCAGGGACAGCAGCCGTTCACCGGCCCAGTCGATCTCCCCGTCGGGGTTCTGCGGGTGGCCCTCGGCGAGGAGGCGGGCGACGGCCTCGTCGTGGGTGCGGACGTCGTACTTGCCGGACCGGATGTCGGCGAAGTCGCCCTCCGCGCGGCCGAGTTCGGTGAGTATCTCCGGGACGGTGGTCCACACGTGCTCGGTGACGTGGGTGAGCAGCCCGGCGGCGATCTCCTGGGCGTCCTCGCGGCTCGCGTCGGCGATCTCCACGTCGATCTGGTGGAACTCGACGAGGTGGCGGCCGGTGCCGGCGGTCTCCTCGGGCTCCACGCGGACGTTGGGGGCGATGTAGAAGAGCCGGGGGAAGCCGTGCAGGGACGCCTGCTTGTAGAGGATGGCGCTGGTCATCAGCTTGTAGGGGTGGCCGTAGTAGTCGACGTCCAGGGCCTTGGCGCCGCGGCCGCCGGGGTCGGTGACGGGCCCGACGAGCGGGGGCAGCAGCTCGGTGAACCCCTCGCCGCGGAGGTAGGCGCGTGCCGCGTACAGGACCTCCTGCTGAACGAGCATGGCGGCGCGCAGCCGGGGCGAGCGCAGGTGTTCGCCGAGCGGGGGCGGCGTGGCCGGTGCGCCGGTGCTGAGGGGCTGGTCCATGGCGGGGCTCCTGTTCGGGGTGGGTCGCGGGTG
>NZ_RDBP01000023.1:0-5438 GCF_008042045.1 Streptomyces sp. T39 | reverse complement strand
GCCCCCGGCACGGACACGGGGGAGGACGGCGAGATCTACCAGGAGGCCCGCACGCTCGTCGAGACCGTCCTCGGCCTCCACCCCGACCTGTCCCGCGCGCTGACCGCGGCCTTCGCCCGCGGACTGCTCGACGTGCCCTTCTGCCTCCACCCCGACAACGCCGGCCGCGGAGTCGGCGCGCAGCGGCATGGCACCGGTGCGGGCCCAGCGCAGCCGTCCTGCGGGGTCGATGAAACCGAGCGAGCGGCCGGCGTTGTCGGGGTGGAGGCAGAAGGGCACGTCGAGCAGTCCGCGGGCGAAGGCCGCGGTCAGCGCGCGGGACAGGTCGGGGTGGAGGCCGAGGACGGTCTCGACGAGCGTGCGGGCCTCCTGGTAGATCTCGCCGTCCTCCCCCGTGTCCGTGCCGGGGGCGGCCGGACCGGCGAGTGCGGCGGCCGCGGCGGCCGTCTCCAGCGCCCGGACGTTCTCCCCGACGCTGGGGATGCGGTGTGCCTCGGCGGCGGTCTTGACGATGAGGCGCCCCGCACCGGAGCGCACGGCGAGGCGTGCGGACGCCTCCAGCAGCCGGGTGGCGCCCTGTTCCGTGCGCGGGTAGACGCCCATGTACGTGTAGAGGACGACATGGTGGTCCACGCCGGGGGGAAGGAACTCGCCGGCCAGGCGGTGCAGGGCGCGCAGGGCCTCCTCGTCCTGGCCCGGGTCTGTCTGCTGGGCGTAGCTGAGCGAGACGCTGCGCAGTCCGTACCGGGTGAAGAAGAGGCATTCCAGGACGCTCATGGCCACCAGCAGCCCGGGCGGGCAGAGCTGGCCGAGCAGGCAGCCGCCGAAGCTCTCCAGGTGCGGGACGGTGCCGGGGCGCGCCCCGGTGGCCAGCAGCTCGCAGGAACGGGCCCACGCCGTGACGGAGTCGCGCAGCGGGGTGCGACCGTAGGGCAGGCAGTAGGAGACGGGGCCGCCCTCGGTGGCGTCGAGGCCGGCGGCGGTCAGGGCGCGGACGATGGCCTCGGGCCGTGCGGAGCCGTGCCGGACCTGCACGGGGAAGTCGGCGTCGAACAGTCCGTCGAGGACGCCGCGGGTGGTGGCCGGGGAGTGGGCGGCGATCGGGTAGCCGTTGAGGCGGGCGCCGTCGGCGACGGCCGCCCGGGCGGCGGCCAGGTCGCCGACGCGGGTGTAGCTGTCGACGGTGAGGGTGCCCGCGGTGTGGGCGGTGGCGGCCCTGGTCCGGGCGAGACCGGCGCGCATCCGTTCGGGGTCGCCGAAACCCATGCGGGGCTGGACGACGAGCCGGCCGGCGGCCGAGGCCGCGGCGACGAACGCGCCGAAGGCGGGGGCGGTCAAGCCGGCACCTCCCTGCGGGCCCGGGCGGCGAGGAATCCGCGCAGGGCGTCCAGGTCCTCCCCGAGGACGGCGTCGCAGCCGGCCGCGGTCAGAGCGGTGACGTCGGACTCCTGGCGGTGGCCGGCGACGCCGAGTTTGCCCCCGAGGACCACGGGGAGTCCGGCGAGCGCGGGTTCCGCGCGCAGCCGGCGGACCGCGGTGAGTCCGTCGCGGTAGCCGTGGCCGTTGACGCTGCTGAGCACCACCGCGCCGGGCGTGTGCCGCAGACAGCCGGCGACGAGCAGCTCGGCGTCGACACAGGGGCCGAGCCCGACGACCTCGTACCCCTGCTCCTCGAGGAAGAGACGGAGATACACGAGATTCCATGTGTGGGAATCCGATGCGGTTCCGCTCAGGAGAATCTTCATACCCGAAGAATAGAATTCGACGACTGCCGGAAGGGGAAGTGCGAGCGGCAGCAACGACCGGCACTTTGCCTGTTCCGCCGCTGATTCCCCCGGCGGTCCACGGCACGGGAAAAGGCGCCGCGCCCCGCTGCGGAAGCGGGGCGCGGCGCCTTTTCGTGAGGCGTCCGCCGGAGCGGGCGGGGTGGGTCAGGCGTACTGGGCGACGAGGCTGCGCGGGCGGATGTCGGTCCAGTTGGCGGTGATGTACTCCAGGGCCCGGCTGCGCTCGCCCGGCCCCCAGACGCCGGTCCAGCCGGCCGGGACGTCGGCGAAGGCGGGCCACAGGGCGTGCTGGCCCTCGTCGTTCACGACGACGTGGAAAACACCCTCGGCATTGTCGAACGGGTTGACGGACTCGCTCATGACGTACTCCTCGTTTCTTTCTTCTGCAGGGCGGAGATTTTCTCCGAGACAATTCTTCCGATGATTTCGAGAGATTCCGGTCGGGCCATGTCGAGATGGCCGCATTCCAGGGCGCGGTTCTCCACCGTGCCCTCGGTGAACGGGACCCAGGTGGCGGCGAGGGCGCCGTCGGGTTCGCCCGCGCGGCGGGCGGTGAAGAACAGCACGTCGGTGTCGGCGACGCCCGGGACGTGCCGGGACATCAGCTCCGCGTGGGTCTCGGAGGCGCGGAGCACGGCGCGCAGTTCGGAGGCGGAGAACCCGGCGAGCACGGGGTCCTCGCGGCGGATCCGGTCCATCGCCTCGGCGAGGTCGCCGGCCGGGGCGGGGGTCCGCTCCTCGGGCGGCAGGACGGAGACGCTGCCGGGGCCGGTCTGGTGGACGTCCATCAGGGCGAGGAGCTCGACGTGTTCGCCGGCCTCCCGCAGGCGTACCGCCATCGTGTGGGCGACGAGTCCGCCGAAGGACCAGCCGAGCAGCCGGTAGGGGCCCCAGGGCTGGACCTCGCGGATCCGCTCCAGGTAGGCGTCCGCCATCTCCTCGATGCTGCGCGGCCGGTGGCCCGGGTCGGCGAGGGCGCGCGCCTGGAGGGCGTAGAGCGGCTGGTCGGCGCCGAGGTGGCGGGCGAGTCCGGCGTAGGCCCAGCCGACGCCGGTGCCCGGGTGGACGCAGAACAGCGGCCGGTCGGCGCCGCGGGTGCTGAGCGGGAGCAGCACCCCGAGGGCGGCGGTGGCGTCGTCGTCCTCGGTGCCGAGCAGCCCGGCCGGGGTGGGCGAGCGGAACAGGTCGCGGACGGTGCGCTCGACGCCCAGCACGCGGCGGATCCGGTTGACCAGGCGCACACCGAGGAGCGAATGGCCCCCGAGGGTGAAGAAGTTGTCGTCGATGCCGACCCGCGGGACGCCGAGGACCTCGGCGAACAGGGCGCACAGCACCTCCTCGCGGGCGTTGCGGGGCGCCCGGCCGCCCGCCTCGGCACCCGGCCGGCTCGGGGCGGGCAGGGCGGCACGGTCGGGCTTGCCGTTGACGGTCAGCGGCAGTGCGCCGAGTACCACGACGGCGGCGGGCACCAGGTGCTCGGGGAGGTGCGCGCGGGCCTCGGCGAGGAGTTCGGCCTCGGTGACCGTGTCCTCGGCCCGGGCAACGGCGTAGGCGACGAGGGCCTTGTCGCCGGGCCGGTCCTCGCGGACGACGACGAGAGCCTGCCCGACCGCCGGGTGGGCGGCGAGGACGCGTTCGACCTCGCCGGGTTCGATGCGCACGCCGCGGAGTTTGACCTGGCCGTCGGCGCGCCCGAGGAAGCGCAGCGCGCCGTCGGGGGTCCACAGGACGCGGTCGCCGGTGCGGTACATGCGGCTGCCGTCCGCCTCGAACGGGTCGGGGACGAACCGTTCGGCGGTGAGGGCCGGGCGGCCGAGGTAGCCGCGGGCGACGTGCGCGCCGGCGACGTAGAGCTCGCCGGGGACGCCCGGGGGCACGGGTCGCAGCGCCTCGTCGAGGACGTGACTGCGGGTGTTGTCCATCGGGCGCCCGAGGTGGAGGCCCGTGTCGCCGAGGGTGCGCTCACCGGTGGTGAACCACTGGTTGTGGGAGGCGAAGGTGGTCTCGGTGGGGCCGTAGGAGTGGACGAGGACGGTGTCCGGGCAGTGGGTGAGCACGCGCTGCACGGCGGCCGGGGCGGCGACGTCGCCGCCGGTCCACACCTCGCGCAGCAGCCGCAGGGTGTCCAGGCCCTCGTCGGCCATCACATGGAACAGGCCGACGGTGAAGTAGGCACAGGTGACGCCGTGTTCGCGGACGGTGCGGGCGGTCTCGGCGAGGTCGGTGCCGTCGCCGCGCATGACGACCAGGGAGCCGCCGTTCAGCAGGGGCACCCAGATCTCGAAGACGGAGGCGTCGAAGCCGGTGGCCGAGTGGACCAGCATCCGGTGCGGTCCGCCGCGGGCGGTGTCGCCGTCGGCGGCGAGTTCGACCACGTTGCGGTGGGTGACGCCGACGCCCTTGGGCCGTCCCGTGGAGCCGGAGGTGAACATCACGTACATCAGGTCGTCGGTGTGACCCGCGGGGGGCGCGGGCTCCGCGGCGGGGGCGGCGCCGGCGGCCGGGTCGTCGACGAGGAGCACGGCGGGGCCGGGGGCCTCGGCGACGTGGGCGGTGTCGGTCGCCAGCAGGACGGCTCCCGCGTCCTCGGTCATGAGCGCGATCCGGGCGGCGGGGAGCCGGGGGTCGAGCGGCAGGTAGGCGGCTCCGCACTTGAGGACGGCGAGCGCGGTGACCACGAGGGGCGCGCCGCGTTCCAGCAGCACGCCGACGGTGTGGCCGCGGCGCACGCCGGCGGCGCGCAGCCGGGCGGCGAGGATCTCGGCGCGGGCGTCGAGCTCCCGGTAGGCGACGGTGCCCTCGTCCGTGATCAGCGCGGGGGCGTCCGGGGTGCGGGCGGCGCGCCGGGCGATCCGCTCGTGCACGGTGCCCCGTCCGGCGACGACGGTGGCGGTGTCGTTGTACTCGCCGGTGAGCCGGAACCGGTCGGCGTCGGTGAGCAGGGGCACCTCCCCGATCCGCAGTCGGGGGTCGGCGGCGACGGCGCGCAGGGTGCGTTCCAGGTGGGCGGCGAGCAGCGCGGCGGTGGGGGCGTCGAACAGGTCGGTGGCGTACTCCAGTCCGCCGGCGAGGCCCGCGGGACGGCCGTCGGCGTCGCGCAGGTCGGTCAGGGCGAACGTCAGGTCGAACTTGGTGGTGACGGTGGTCAGGAGGGCGGGGGCGTCGTCGCGGAACAGGCCCCGGACGGCGTCCGTGCCGGGCACGCCCCGGGCGTAGTCGTGGTGGAGCTGCACGACGACCTGGGCGAGGGGGTGGTGGGCGGTGGTGCGGACGGGGTTGAGGTGCTCGACGACCCGGTCGAAGGGCAGTTCCTGGTGGGCGTAGGCGGCGAGGTCGGTGCGCCGGACCCGGTCGAGGAGGTCGGCGAAGGCGGGGTCGCCGGAGGTGTCGGTGCGCAGCACCAGGGTGTTGACGAAGAAGCCGACCATGGGGGCGAGGAGTTCGTCGTCGCGGCCGGCGGTCATGGTGGCCAGCGGCAGGTCGGTGCCGGCGCCGTGCCGGGTCAGGACGGCGGCGAGGGCGGCCTGGAGGACCATGAAGAGCGTGGCGCCGCTGCCGCGGGCGAGGGATTCGAGCGCCTCGTGAGTGGCGGGGTCGACGGTCAGCGGGGCGTGGCCGCCGCGGTGGCTCGCCTCCGCGGGGCGGGGGCGG
>NZ_RDBP01000229.1 GCF_008042045.1 Streptomyces sp. T39 | reverse complement strand
CGCCGGCGACGCCGGCGAGGACCTCGTCGCGGATCGACTCGACGTGCTCGCAGTGGGAGGCGTAGTCGACGGGGACGATCCGGGCGCGGATGTCCCTGGCACGGCCGGCACCGGCACCCGGGCGGGCGACCCCGTCGAGGCGAGCGCCCTGGCGGCCGTCCACGGCGAGCACCGCGACGCCGCGCGGCCGCTGCTGGTCGGCTCGGTGAAGACCAACATCGGGCACCTGGACGCCGCGCCGTGCCGGGGACCTGCTCCAGGGGGCGTTCGCCGCCCGTGGGTGGGTGCGGTGGTCGCCGGCGCGGCGCCGGGTTCCCGCCGTCGGCGTCCGGCGAGAGGGGCCGCACCCACCCCCTCGAGGGCCCGGCGGCCGCGTTGACGCGCAGCTTCCACTGCTCCAGCGGGATGTCCGGGTTCGGCGTCTCGTAGTTGAGGCTGGCGGGCAGCACGCCGTGCCGGACCGACAGGGCGGCCTTGATGAGGCCCAGCACGCCCGCCGCGGCGTCCAGGTGCCCGATGTTGGTCTTCACCGAGCCGACCAGCAGCGGCCGCGCGGCGTCGCGGTGCTCGCCGTGGACGGCCGCCAGCCAGGGCGCTCGCCTCGACGGGGTCGCCCGCCCGGGTGCCGGTG
>NZ_RDBP01000228.1 GCF_008042045.1 Streptomyces sp. T39 | reverse complement strand
GCCGACTACACCGAGCTCGACGACGCCGAGACCGCCGAGCTGGCCCGGCTGACCAAGCAGGCCATGGTGGCGCTGCGCGTGGCGTCCGGTGCGCACGGCTTCAACATCGGGCTGAACCAGGGCAGCGCGGCGGGCGCGGGCATCGCCGCCCACCTGCACCAGCACATCGTCCCGAGATGGGGCGGCGACACCAACTTCATGCCCGTGATCGGCTCCACCAAGGTCCTGCCGCAGCTGCTCGGGGACACCCGGCGGATGCTGTCCGACGCCTGGCCCCGCTGATCGCCGAGCGGCGTACGCCGCGGGGGCCGGGGGTATCCTCCCGGCCCCCGCGGCGTACGGCTACGCGTCGTAGACGTCGGCCTTCCCCGGCGACGGGTCCTGCACCGCGCCGCTGACCATCATCGAGCGGTTGCCGAAGCGCTCCGTGTCCACGCCGTTCTCCTGGAGCACCCGGATCGCCGCGGCATGGGCCGCGCGCAGGACGGGCGTCGCGGCCCGCAGCGCGTCGTCCGCCATGAACCGGTGCCGCCACGGCTTCTCCGCCCACGCGTGGCGCAGGCCGAACGGCTCGGGGAGGACGAGCTTCCCGCCCAGGAAGTCCAGCAGCGGCGGGTACCAGGTGAAGGG
>NZ_RDBP01000227.1 GCF_008042045.1 Streptomyces sp. T39 | reverse complement strand
GCCTCCTGCCGGGTCGCCGAGAAAGCGGGCTACGTCCTGCGGGCCGTGCTTCCGCCCCGCTCGCCGCAGCCTCTCGAAGGCCATCTGCACGCCCGGGACCGCGACGCCGGCTGACCCGGTACGCACATCCGCCCGCGGTCCGTCGACGACCGCCTGTCCCCACGCACCCGGACCGGGCGCGTCCGGGAGTCACAGGGCGCGCCGAGCACCCCACAGCGGCAGCCGCTCGAAGAACTCGACGGCGTCGTCCCGCCAGCGGCCCCGCCAGCCCTTCGCCACCGCGCTCGCCTCCTCGGCACCACGGCGTCGACGAGCAGGTGCGCGCGGACATCCGCCGTGGTGCCGGGCGATGTCCTGGATGCGGGCGACGGTCTCCGGTGGACAGCCGGGACCGGCGAGCGCCGACTCGACCAGCTCACGCTCCGCGCCGCTCGTCGCGGCCAGGACGGCGCACACCGTGTAGCTGCGGCGGCCCGAACGCAGATCCGACCCGGCCGGTTTGCCGATCAGGCCGGCGTCCCCGAACAGATCGAGGTAGTCGTCGCGCATCTGCCCGCTCACCCCCGCGGACCGCGCGTACCGGGCCAGCTCCTCCTGGTGGGCGGCCGGGTCCTCGCCGGCCGCGAGGAGGGG
>NZ_RDBP01000226.1 GCF_008042045.1 Streptomyces sp. T39 | reverse complement strand
CCGGTCGGATGTGTGCCGTTGGGGCGCTGCGGGGGTGTGTGCGGGCGAGGCTCGCCCGGTGTTGGCCCGTCCCTAGCGCAACGACGTTTTATCGCCCGCACACACCCCCTCCGCGCCCCTGCCGACGTGAGCGAACCGGCCCGTCCTGGCAGGGGAGGAGTCTTCGACTGCGGGCCGTCGTGTGTATGTGTGTTGCGGCCGAAGGCCGCGCACGAGCCGGCCGAAGGCCGGTCATGGGTCCACCGGGGTGCAGACCGACAGTCCCCTTTCACCACGGTGGACGGGTCCGCGGGTGGCTTGGGGGACGGGGCGCGSAGGGGGYGTGKGCGGGCGATAAAACGGTCGTTGCGCTAGGGCAACGCAGGATAGGGCGAGCCTCGCCCGCACACACCCCCGCAGCGCCCCAACGGCACACATCCGACCGGGCCACGCCCAGGCAACCCCAGCCCGTCCGGCGCTTGAGGACACCCGCGCGCAGCGGGGGTGCGAGCGACCACCGGCCCGCACCCGCACGGGGCGGACGAACCCGAATCGCAACAGCCCGCCCGGCGCTTGAGGACACCCGCGCGCAGCGGGGGTGCGAGCGACCACCGGCCSGCACCCGCACGGGGCGGACGAACCCGCACCACAAC
>NZ_RDBP01000225.1 GCF_008042045.1 Streptomyces sp. T39 | reverse complement strand
ACCCCACCGCGCCCCCGACCGCACACCGGACGGCCCGGCGCGGGCCCCCGGCCCGGCCCCGGCGCCGTACCCGGACCGGCGCCGCGGCACGGAGCCGGGGCTCCGGCAGGGCGAGCGGGGGTCCGGCCTCCCCCGGTCCGGTGATCTCTTCGGACCGCTGCCGGAACTCTCCCCGCCCGGCCCGGCGGCCCCACCGCGCCCGCGGCAGGCACCGGACGCGCCGGGCCCGGACGCCGCGCACGGCGCCGCCGGCACGCCGGACCTCGCCGAGCCCCCGCAGCCCCTGCGCGCGGCACTGCGCGGCGGCACCCTCACGGGTGTGCCCGCACTGCTCGGGTCGCCCGGTGAGGACGAACTCCTGGACGAGCTCCGGCAGCCGGACCTCACCATGGAGGCCGTGTTCGTGCTGCTGGACGAACTCACCGAGCGTCTGCGCGTCCACCGGCTCGGCCCGTCCGCGCGCCACGCCCTGTGCACGGAGATCCTGCGCAGCGGCCTGTACCTCGCCTCGTCCCGGCACTGGTCGGGGCCCCCGGCCGACCCGGCACACCGCCTCGCCCGGGCGGCCGAGCTGTTCGCCCTGGTGGTGGTCCCCGTGGTGCGCGACCCCCGGCACCTGGACGACCTGACGGGTCTGGCGGAGCGCATCGGCCGGAACCCCCGGTCGCTGCTCGGGGACTGGCTGCGCGCATGCGTCCTCGCCCTCCCGCCCGGGCGAGGCGGTGTGCCGGGTCGGCCGGGGGCCCCGACCAGTGCCGGGACGAGGCGAGGTACAGGCCGCTGCACAGGATCTCCGTGCACAGGGCGTGGCGC
>NZ_RDBP01000224.1 GCF_008042045.1 Streptomyces sp. T39 | reverse complement strand
CGTGGTGCGGCGGGTGCACGGCACCCGGGGGGCCCGATGACGGTGAGGACGCGCCCGCGGAGTCCCGCGGCTGCTGCGCGCCCGCGCCGGAAGTGGTGTCGTCGACGGTCACCAGCCGCCTCCTGCCCGTTCCCTGCGCACGTACCTGCCGATCTGTCGCTCGATCGCCTCAACGATACGGCAGGTGTGCCCCAGCTCACGTCCCGGCGACGGACCCGGCCCGCGCCGCATCCGGTATACGGCGTACGCGGTGCGTGCTCACAGCGCGTGCGCACGGCGGCGGTGCACGGCCACAGCCCGCCGGTCCCGGGGGGCGGGCCCGCGGCCCGCCCCCCGGAGGGCTCAGGCGGGGCGCAGGTGCACGACATCGCCCGCGCCGACCGTGGTCCGGGCGCCGTCCGGCCGGGCGATGACCAGGCGGCCGTCGCCGTCGATCGCGACCGCCTCGCCCGTCGCCGACGTGCCGCCCGGCAGCTCCGCCCGGACGGAGCGGCCGAGGGTCGCGCAGCCCGCCGCGTAGGCGGCCTGCAGCCCGGAGGCGGCCGGGTCGCCGCCCGCCGCGCGCCAGTCGCCGTACCAGTGCTCCAGGGAGCGCAGCACGGCCCGCAGCAGCGGGTCGCGGTCGGT
>NZ_RDBP01000223.1 GCF_008042045.1 Streptomyces sp. T39 | reverse complement strand
ACGTCACCGCCGTCGCCGGACGTCACCTGCGCCACTACCTCGCACTCGCCGAGCACGCCGAGCCCCTGCTGCGCGGTCCCGACCAGCGCTTCCTCCTCGCCCGACTGGACGCAGAGGCCGCCAATCTGCGCGCCGCGCTCGACGAGGCCGTACGCCGCGCGGCCGGCGGAGGCGGCCGGGTCGGGGCCCGAGGCGGAGGCGGTGAGGACGGCGGACAGGGCCCGGTGCGCCTCGGTGAGGCGGCCGCGCAGCAGCCACCACCAGGACAGCGCGGTGGCGAGCCGGACGGCCTGGCCGGAGTCCCCGCCGGCCGCGCGGCGTACGGCCTCGTCGAGCGCGGCGCGCAGATTGGCGGCCTCTGCGTCCAGTCGGGCGAGGAGGAAGCGCTGGTCGGGACCGCGCAGCAGGGGCTCGGCGTGCTCGGCGAGTGCGAGGTAGTGGCGCAGGTGACGTCCGGCGACGGCGGTGACGTCGGCCATCTCGTGGAGCCGCTCGGTCGCGTACGCGGCGACGGACTCCAGCAGCCGGTAGCGGCGCCCGGTGGGGCCGTCCACCACGACCACCAGTGAACGGTCGACGAGGCGGGTCACCAGGTCGAGCACCTCGTCGCGGGTGACGCCGTCACCGGCACAGGTCGCCTCGGCGGCCTCCAGGTCGCAGCCGTCGCTGTGCACGGCGAGGCGGCGCAGCACGATGCGCTCGGGTGCGCTGAGCAGTTCCCAGCTCCAGTCGATGACCGCGCGCAGCGTCTGCTGGCGAGCGGGCGCGCCCCGGCCACCGGTCGTGAGCACCCGGAAGCGGTCGCCGAGGCGGTCCGCCAGCCCGCGCACGCCCAGGGCGCGCACCCGGGTGGCGGCGAGTTCGAGGGCGAGCGGGATGCCGTCCAGCCGGCGGCAGATCTCGGCGACGGCCTCCCGGTCGGCGTCCCCGCCGCCGGTCACGGCGCGGCCGAAACCGGGGTCGCGGGCGGCGGCGCGCTCGGTGAACAGCCGCACGGCGGCGTCGGGTCCGAGCGGCTCCACCACGTGGACCGCCTCTCCCGCCAGGTCCAGGGGCTCCTGGCTGGTGGCCATCACGCGCAGGCCGGGCGCGGTCCGCAGGATGAGCGCGGCCAGTTCGGCGGCGGCGTCGACGACGTGTTCGCAGTTGTCCAGGACGAGCAGGACCCGGCGGTCGCGCAGGGCGGCGGCGAGCCGGTGCGCCGGTGAGGGGGCGCCCGTGCAGCCCGCCGCACTGCCCGGGAGGGCGGCGGGCGCGCCGTCCCTGATCCCGAGGGTCGCGGCGACGACCTGCGCCAGGTCTCCCGCGCCGCCCGCCCGCACACCGGCGAACTCCACGAGCCAGACGCCGTCGGGCAGTTCGCCCACGCCTCCGGCGGCCACCCGCGCCGCTGCCGCCGCGACCGCCAGCCGCGTCTTGCCGACGCCGCCGGCCCCGGTGAGCGTCACCAGCCGGGCGGTGTCGAGCAACCGTGACACCTCGGCGAGTGCCTCGTCCCGCCCGACGAGCCCGGTGAGCGGGACGGGGAGGTTGGACGCGACGGCGCCCGCGGGCGGGCCCGGGTGGCCGCCGCGCCCTGCGGGGGCGCCGGCCGAAGGGGCGACGGACGCCCCCGGCACCCACGCACCCCCGGAACCGGGCTCCTCGGGCGCCGCCCACGGCCCGGTCCCGGGCGGGACGGCCCACTGCGGCTCCCCCGCTCCGGACGTCCCCGGAAGCACACCCGCACCCGGCACGCCGCCCCCCGGTCCCGGAGCACGGGGCGCGCCCGGAGCGCTCGGCGCCCTCGACCGGCTGCTCGAAGCGGAAGGGGCCGGCGGTGCGGATCTGCTGTTCGACGACGCCGTGTCGACCGCGCGGCCCCTGCTGCCGCGGGTGCGCGACGGCGGAGCGGTGGTGCTGACCTCACCCGTTCCGTCGGCCGCGGCGGCGGGCGACCGCTGGGGCACCGCGGCCGCCCTCGGTCTGCGGGCGACCCTCGCACTGGTCCGCGGCGACCTCTCCGGCGTCAGCCGCGACGGCGGCCGCGGCGCCGCCCTCTTCCGTGAACTGGGCGACCGCTGGGGCGAACTGCAGACCGTCACCCCGCTCGCCGCGCTCGCCGAGATCCGGGGCGACTACGAGGACGCCGCGCGCCGCCAGCGCGAGGGCCTCGACATGGCCAGGGAACTCGGCCTGCTGGCCGAGGTGTCGGCCAGGCTCTCCGGACTCGGCCGCCTCGCCCTGCTCTCCCGGGACTGGGAACGCGGCCGGGAACTGCACGAACAGGCCCGCCGTATCGCGGCCGAACAGGGCTACAAGTACGGCGAGATCCACTCCGAGATGGGCCTGGCGCTCGGCGCCCGCCGCTCCGGTGACCTCGACGCCGCCGAGACGCACCTCGGACGGATCCGTGACGGCTACGCCGACGTCTCGTCCGAGGCCGGCGACCATCTGCTCCTCGCCGAGCTCGGCTTCCTCGCCGAACTGCGCGGCGACGCCGGTACCGCCGCCTCCCACCATCTGCGGGGTCTGGCCGTGGCGCGCTCCCTCGGCGAGCCGCGGGCGATGGCCCTCTCGCTGGAGGGCCTCGCCGGGGCGGCCGCTCTCGGTGGCGACGGTCCGGGCGCGGAGTGCGCGGCCGTGCTGCTCGGCGCTGCGGACGCGGCGCGGCGGGGCGTCGGCGCCCCGCTGCCGCCCGCCGAGCGCGGGGACGTCGACCGCGCCGCCGCGGCGGCCCGCGCGGCCCTGGGCGGCCCCGGGTTCACGGCGGCGTACGGGGTCGGGGCGCGCCTGACCGCCGAGGAGGCCGTGCGCCGTGCCTGTCCCGTCCTGGGCCGCTTCGCGCCGGGCGCCGTCGGCGCCCGCGGTGTCAGGGGCTGAGGGACAGGAAGATGAACGCGGAGAAAAGGGCGAGGTGCACCCCGCCCTGGAGCAGCGTCGCGCGCCCCGGGACGACCGTCAGCGCGCTCACCACGGCGGTCAGGGCGAGCAGCACCAGATGCACCGGCTGGAGGCCGAGTTCCAGGTCCCCGGAGAGCCACAGGGAGGCGAACGCGATGGTGGGGACGGTCAGTCCGATGCTCGCGATCGCCGAACCGTAGGCGAGATTGAGGCTGGTCTGCATCCGGTCGCGACGCGCCGACCGGACGGCGGAGAGCGTCTCGGGCAGCAGCACCATGAGGGCGATGACCACACCCACCACGCCGTAGGGCAGGCCGGCGTTGTCCACACCCCGTTCGATGGTCGGGGAGATCACCTTGGCGTTGCCGACCACGGCGACGAGCGAGAGCAGCAGCAGCCCCAGACTCGTCAGGGCCGCACGGTTCGACGGCGGCGGAGCGTGCTCCCCGTCCTCGTCGACGTCCGCGTCCTCGTCGACGTCCCCCGGGACGTCGCCGTCCGCGGCGCGGTCCCCGTCACGGTCCTTCCCGCCGCCGCCCGCGGCGCCGTGCGCGGAGGACTTCGCCGCCCCGTGCGACACGGCGGCCCCGCGGACCTCGCTCCGTTCGACGGGCAGGAAGTAGTCGCGGTGGCGCACGGTCTGCACGGTGACGAAGAGGATGTACAGCCCCAGCGAGGCGACGGCGGCGAACGCCAGCTGACCGGCGGTGAATTCGGGGCCCTCCGCGCCCGTGGTGAACGTCGGCAGGACGAGGGTCATGGAGGCGAGGGTGATGACCGTGGCGAGCGCGCCGCCCGACCCCTCCGCGTTGAAGATCACGGTGCGATTGCGCACGGCGCCGACCAGCAGGCAGAGGCCGACGATCCCGTTGCAGGTGATCATCACCGCGGCGAACACGGTGTCGCGTGCGTACGTCGACGCCTTCTCCCCGCCGCCCGTCATCAGCATGACGATCAGTCCGACCTCGATGACCGTCACCGCGACGGCCAGCACCAGCGAGCCGAGCGGCTCACCGACACGGTGCGCGACGACCTCGGCGTGGTGGACGGCCGCGAGCACGGCACTGAACAGGCACAGCGCCACCACGGTCACCCCGAGGGCCGGCAGGTCGCGCCCCCAGCCGAAGGCGAGTGCGAGCAACGCCAGCACCGGCATCCAGGTTGTCCACTGCCGTACCACTGGTGTGCTGTTGTCCGCGCTCATGGTCATCAGACTGCCAGAAGCCGGTGACGTTCCGTGCTCCGGGGCGCACGGCCCGCCGATCCGTCCGCGCCCCGCGGTGTGCGCCGCGGGGCGCCCCCGGAGGGCTCTCCCGCGTACCCGGCCGACGCCCCCGCGTCAACGCGCCCGGGTCGGCCGGGCGTTGCCACCCCTGCCCGTCCGGCGGCCCTCCGTGTGCCGCGTCCGCGCGTCTCGCGTCGCGTCGCCCTTCCGTGAGGTGATCACTCGTCATGGTGAGACCCGCGCGTCCGCCTGCGCCCGGCCGGGCCGGTCCGGCACCGTGGCGGCATGCCCCTGCGCCGCCTCGCCGTTCCCGCCGTGCTCGTCCTGCTGCTCGCCGCCTCCGGCTGTGTCAGCGTCCCCACGGCCGGCCGGGAGCGCCCGGCCCCCTCTCCGGTACCCGGGCGGGCCGCCCCCGCGGGCGCCGGGGTCACCGGCCCGCTGCCGGCCGCTCAGTCCGCCGGCCGCGACGCACTCGCCGCCACCGGCCCCGAGACGCCCGCGGCCGAACAGGACGGGGAACCGCCCGCCGAGCGGGCCGGCCAGGGCGTCCGGCCCGCCGCGCGGGCCGCCGCGGCGGCGCGGTCGACGTCCCCGCGCTCGGCGGGCGGCAGCGGGGCGCCGACGCCCCGCCGCGCCGCGTCCGCAGCGCCGAGCAGCACAGCAC
>NZ_RDBP01000222.1 GCF_008042045.1 Streptomyces sp. T39 | reverse complement strand
CACCGTGCCCGGGGCCGCCCGGACGCGGGCACGGGCACGGGCTGCGGGGCCGCGCATCGCGATACGGGTCCGCGCGGCCTTCTGAGCCGCCGAGCGGCCCGGATTCCGGGCGACGCCCCGGCCCCGTGCCCGGTGGCGCGAAAACCGAGTGCGGCCCGGGCGGCGGTCTGCCTAGCGTGACGGTATGAGCGTCGAGATCCGTCCGGTCACCGAGTCCGAACTGTCCGACTGGCTGCGAGCCCTGGCCACCGGCTTCCTGCGCCCCCCGCTGGTCACGGACGAGGAGGTGGCCGCCCGGCGGGCGCACTTCGACATGGCCCGGGTCCGGGGCGCGTTCGACGCGGGCCGGTGTGTGGCGACCCACCGCACCTTCGCGCAGACGCTGAGTGTGCCGGGCGGCGCGCGGGTCCCGTCGACCGCGGTCACCCATGTCACGGTCTCCCCGACGCACCGCAGGCGCGGCCTGCTGAGCCGGATGATGACCGCGGGCCTGGCCGCGGCCAGGGAACGCGGTGACGTCGTGTCCACGCTGATCGCCGCCGAGTACCCGATCTACGGCCGTTTCGGCTTCGGTCCCGCCGCGGGGATCACCGAGTGGTCCGTCGACGTGCCCCGCACCGGCCTCGACGCCCGGCGTCCGGTGCCGGACGGCGGCGGCAGGGTCGACCTCGTCGACGGCGCCGACGTCCGCAAGCTCGGCCCGGTGCTCCACGAGCGGCTGGCCGGTGTACGGCACGGGGTCGTCGACCGGAGCGAGCGCTGGTGGGGCGGGGCCACCGGATCGCTGGAGACGCCCCCGCATTCCTGGAAGGAGCCGTTCCACGCGGTGTACCGCTCGGCGGGCGGCGAGGCCGAGGGGCTGGTGACCTGGACGGCCGACGACCGGTGGGGCGACGCGAAGCAGCCGCAGAACACCGCCACCGTGCGCGACCTGATCGCGGTGACGCCCGAGGCGGAACGGGCGCTGTGGCACTTCGTCTGCTCGGTCGACTGGGTCACGACGGTCCGCACCGGCTACCGCGCCCCCGACGACCTGCTCCCCGATCTCCTCCCCGATCCCCGCGCGGCGAGGGTCCTCACCTCGGCCGACTTCCTGTGGGTACGCGTCCTGGACACCGTCCGGGCCCTGGAGGCGCGCACCTACGCGGCCCCGGCCTCCCTGGTGCTGGAGGTCGTCGACGCCGCGGGGCTGGCGGGCGGGCGCTTCCGCCTCGACACCGCCGCCGGGCAGGCCGCCTGCACACCGACCGCCGCCGCTCCCGATCTGACGCTGGACGTCCGCGAGCTGGGCGCGCTGTACCTCGGCGACGCCTCGGCGGTACGGCTCGCCGCCCTGGGCCTGGTGACGGAACACCGCGCGGGCGCGGTCACGGAGGCGGACACCGCCTTCCGCACGGCCCGCAGGCCGTGGTGCCCGGACGTCTTCTGACGCCTGCCCGCCCGGCGCGGTCGCCCCGGCGCGGCGCAGGGCTCAGCCGGCGCCGACGGCCGGGGCGACCAGCAGCAGGCCGCCGACACCGGTGCAGGTCGGGTTGTCGGCCTTGATGCCGACCGCAAGGAGTGCGAGACCGAGCCCGGCGGCGAAGCCGAACCTCCACTGGACGTACTGCTCGGCGACGAGGGCGATCAGAGGCATGGTGTGTCACTCCTTCGGTGGGGAGAGGCCGAGCGCGCACACCGTTGTGCTGCTGGGATCGATCCGGTCGGGCGGGCAACCCGGAGCAGAATTCGTTCGGTTGACCTGACCTTGTGATGCCCCGTCATGCCACACTCGTAAACTTGTCCGGTTGTTTGGTTCCTGTGAAGGTGATGACCGCGCGCCGAGTTGACAGGTCCGGCGCGGTATCTCCGGCTGCTCGTGCGGTAGTTGTATGGTTGTGGGGTGACCAGTCATGGAGCCGCCTCCAGGGACGGCCAGTTCCGCTATGTGCAGCTGGCCGACGTGCTGCGCAAGGAGATCAACCAGGGGACCAGGCTGCCGGGACAGCGCATCCCGACTCAGGAGGTCCTCGCCGCGCAGTACCACGTATCGCGGAGCACGGTGATCCAGGCGATCACGCTCCTGCGCGAGGAAGGGCTGGTCCGCGTCCGGCAGGGCAGCGGCACGTTCGTCCGCGAGCTCGGCGACCCCGCGTCCGCGACGGGCACGGAGCCGGCCCCGGAGACGGCCGACGGCGGTGACGAGAGCTGGGCCGTCGTCTCCGAGGACGTGCCTCTGGTGCGGCTGAAGCCGTATCTGGAGGAGGCGTTCGAGGCGACCGAGGTGACGCTGGACGTCTTCTCGATGACCACCGAGTCCCTCGCCACCCAGGTCTCCCACCAGAAGGACCGCATCCTCGACGGGGTGATCCGGCCGCCGCGCAGCATCACCGCGCGGCTGATCCTCCCCGACACGGCCTCGGGCCACCTGGCCATCCCCCGTCCGGTCGACGGCTCGGACGACCCGCGGGTGCGCAACCGGATGCACGGCATCCTCACGGCCCACGCCACCATCCTCCGGGAGTCCCTGTACGAGCTGCGCAACCGCAAGCTCGTCCCCGAGGTCTCGGTGGAGGTACGGCTCGTGCCGTTCTCCCCGCAGATCAAGCTGTACATCCTGAACCGCAGGCTCGCCCTGCAGGGCTTCTATCCGCCGGACCTCGGCAACGTCACCGTGGTCCCCGGCGGCGAGGAAGTGACCATCCTCGACGCATACGGCACCGGGGCGACCCTGTTCCCCTTCCGTGCCGCCGCCGACTCCACACCCGATCAGGTGGGCATCGTGCGCCAGATGCAGAAGTTCTTCGAGAACACCTGGACCCACCAAGCCGTAAGGGCGGACATCTGACCGTGCCACACGCCACTGCCACCCCGGCACAGCCGTTCGCGATCCGGGAGGCGGTGACCCGGGCCCGGTGCGTCGTCCTCGACCTCGACGGTCCCGTCGCCCGCGTCTTCGCGGGCGAGCCGGCCGCCGACATCGCCCGGGAGATGCTGAGCCTCGCCGCGCACGACGGCCGGCCGGCCCCCGGGGTCCGCGACACGACCGACCCGATCGCCGTACTGCACGCCCACACGGCGGAGATGCTCCGGCGGGACCGCGACCCCGGCTGGCGCAGGACCGTCGACGCCCTGCACGACCGGCTGGACGCCTACGAGCGCAAGGCCGCCGAGTCCGCCGAACCCACGCCGGGCGCGGCGGACTTCATCAGGGCGTGCCATGCCTCGGGGCGTGGTCTGTCGATCGCCACCAACAACCACGCGGACGCCGCCGTCCGGATCGTCGAGCGGATGTCCGTGCGCGACTGCTTCGACGGTCCCGTCGTCGGGCGGACGGGCGATGCCACCCTGATGAAGCCGCATCCCCGTGCCCTTCTGGAGGCGATGCGCCCGGGCGTGCCGGCCGGCCTCCATCTGATGATCGGGGACACGGTCTCCGACTTCCACGCGGCCCGGCAGATCGAAATGCCGTTCTGCGGGTATCACCGTCATGAGAGGGGGCGGCAGCGGCTGCTGGATGCCGGAGTCCCGCTGGTCGCCTCGGAGATGGGGGAGTTCCTGGCGTTCGTCGCAGCCGCGGACCGGTGAGCTCCCGCCGCACGGGCGACGCTCGGTCCCGTGCCGGTACCGGTGGCGGGGCGCTGTTCCCGCGGGCAGGGGGGCGGCCGCATTCACCCGGGCGCAGCGAGCACGACCGCCGGACCGGGATCGCGGGCCCGGCAGACGTCCTTACGGCTCAGTGCCGGTGAGGCGCTGATCGAGGGGCCTCTCCAGGGGTACCACCACGAGACCTACGCCTTCCCGCTGCCCGGTGCCGGTGGCGGTGCGGGATCGGTCCGCTGGAAGTGCCGGGAGCCGCGCGACGGCATCCTCTGGTTCGACCGGCGCTGGTTCGCGTCGGAGGGCGCCCTGATCCGGGCGCTGGCCGGCCGGGTGACCAGCGTGCCGGAGATCATGCTCGTCGACGGGATCGGTCTCCAGCGGTTCATCGAGGGGACGACCCTCGGCGCGTACGGGGGGCCGGGCAGCGCCGTCGCCGAGCGCCATCTCTGCCAGCTGGAACGGCTGTTCGGCGAGCTGGCGGCGATCGGACCGGGTGCGCTGCGGGTCGAGTCGACGGGGCCCGGGGACGCGGCCGTCGGCGACGGGGACAGCGCGGGTTTCGCGGCCGAGCTGCTGCGCTTCACCGAGGAACAGGTTCGCCTGGCGCATCTGCCGCGCTACGGGGAGCTGTTCCGCGCGCTGGGCGTGCCGGAGGACGGCCTCACCCGCCTCGCCCGCAGGATGCGCTCCCTGACCGCGCGGCCGTTCTGCCTGCTCCACGGCGACCTCCACCGGGAGAACGTCGTCGTCGACGGCCACGACCGCCTGTGGACCATCGACTGGGAGCTCGCCGCCTTCGGCGATCCGCTCTACGACCTGGCGACCCATCTGCATCTGATGCGCTACCCGGCCCGCCAGGAGGCGGCGGTCGCACAGCGCTGGCGGGACGCGGTGGAGCGGGCGCGGCCGGGGAGCTCGGCCGGGTGGCGCGAGGACCTGCCGCGGCTGCTCGCGTACAAGCGGGTGCAGTCCGTCTACA
The DNA here is from genome assembly GCF_008042045.1 of Streptomyces sp. T39. Lineage (GTDB taxonomy): Bacteria > Actinomycetota > Actinomycetes > Streptomycetales > Streptomycetaceae > Streptomyces. The sequence goes on along the minus strand of NZ_RDBP01000222.1, from coordinate 302 downwards.
CCGACGTCGTCCGGGCGGGCATCGGCACCGGGCGGGGCCCTCTCGACCTGCCAACGCTCTGCGACACCGCGTACAAGCTGGAGTCCGTGCTCGGGCGGGCGGCGGCCGTGCTCGGGATGCGCCGGGCGCCGGGCGTCCGGGAGATAGCCGCCGTCCTGCTGCGCCGACGCCGCACGGGGGGCGGCTGAGCGGGCCGGCCGGGGCCGGGGGGTGCGGACCCCGGGGGCCGGCCGGCCGTCGTGCGCGGCGAGGCTCAGCATCTCCCGGGCGATGTCGGCGGCCGGCTCGCCCGCGAAGACGCG
>NZ_RDBP01000221.1 GCF_008042045.1 Streptomyces sp. T39 | reverse complement strand
CGTTCAAGTCGCCGAAGGATCCGAAGCGTCCGAAGCCCGCGCCGAGGACCCCGCTGTCTCTCGGCGGCGGCCGCGGCACCGGTGCGACGCCGGTGCCGGGTGTGTCCGGCCGCGGCGGGAAGCAGTCGACGAACCGGGGCGGGCTCGGCAGCCTGCTGACGTCCCGGCCGAACCAGAACGGCGGCAGTCGTCAGCAGCCCGGTACCCCGGGCAAGCACACGCCGAAGAACCAGCCGGCCCCGAAGTCGAGCGGTGCGACGAACACGCGGACGCCGAAGCTGCCCCGGCAGAGGCCGACGGCCGGCCCCGGCGGCGCCACGGGCGCTGGTAGCGGGAAGCACCGCAAGAACACCCCCGCGAACAGCGGCGGGAAGGCGGGTCTCCTGTCACGCATCAAGTCCCGCAAGACCCCCACCCCCGCGCCGCGTACCTCCGGCCCGGCCGGTACGCCCACCGCCGCGACGCCCGCAGCCAAGGGTCCCGTCAAGACGCTCACCGGCAAGACCAGCACCCTCAACAAGCTCCGCAAGGCCGCACGCAAGAACGCCACCCAGACCGCACCCCGCACTCCGAAGTCGAAGCACCTCAAGCCGAAGACTGTCCTCACCCCCAACCGGAAGAAGGCCAAGAACGCGGGGAAGGCCCCGCAGCTGAAGCCGACCCGGAACATGAACCGCATGCGGCGCGTCAGCTACCTGACCGGCGTCAAGCTCCGCAAGCACACCAGCCGCAAGACCCGCCTGCGTATCCGCAAGGTCATCAGCCCCGCCCGCCGTACCGCCCGCGCGGCAAGCCGGCTGCTGTCTCCGCCGCTCGCCCGCGCCTGGCGCTACAGTTCCCGCCTCTTCCTCCAGGCGTACACGATCTGCGGCACCGTCAGGTACTCCACCAGCGGCCCGAACTGGATGCGGCCCCTCGCCAAGGCCCTCCACATCATCTACCGGCCTGCCGCCCTGCTCGTTGCAGCATCCGGCACCTGGGGCTGGCTGAACCGCTGGATGTACACGCACACCTCCGGCGCCCAGGCCGTTGACCTTGAAGTTTTCGCGGGTGGTGGCGCCGGCCTGGGCGACGACGGCGCCGATGGCGGCCTGGAGGTCGGACAGGGCGCGGAGGGTGGCCTCGTAGCCGACCATGTTCTCCGCCGGGTTGCTGATGAGCATGGCGCCGGCCTGCTGGACGGCGTCGACGGCCTGCTCGAGGGGGGCGGCGTACTCGGACACGAGGGCTCCTGTGGTGACGGGGCTGTTGATGGTGGAGTGGTCGGTGGGCGGGTTGAAGGGGACGCCGGTGAAGCCGGTCCAGTCGCCGTGCTCGCCGGCCGGGGCGTCGGGGTCGGCGGCCGCGCCAGCGGGGGTGGTGCGGGCGGTGACCAGGTCAACGGCCTGGGCGCCGGAGGTGTGCGTGTACATCCAGCGGTTCAGCCAGCCCCAGGTGCCGGATGCTGCAACGAGCAGGGCGGCAGGCCGGTAGATGATGTGGAGGGCCTTGGCGAGGGGCCGCATCCAGTTCGGGCCGCTGGTGGAGTACCTGACGGTGCCGCAGATCGTGTACGCCTGGAGGAAGAGGCGGGAACTGTAGCGCCAGGCGCGGGCGAGCGGCGGAGAC
>NZ_RDBP01000220.1 GCF_008042045.1 Streptomyces sp. T39 | reverse complement strand
GGTGGTGACGAGGTGGGTGATGCCGGCGTCGGTGGCGGCCGAGCGCAGCCGCTCGTCGGGGAAGTCCGGGTCGAGCAGGGTGTATCCCGCGCCGGTCTTCACCACCGCCACCACCGCCGTCGCGAAGTCGGCGCCGCGCTCCAGCAGCACACCCGCCAGATCACCCCGGCCCAGCCCGTGGGACCGCAGATGACGGGCCAACCGGTTGGCGGACGCGTTCAGTTCGGCATAGGACACCGCCCTCTCGCCGTCGACCAGCGCGGTCCGCTCAGGGTGCTCGGCCACCTGCGCCTCGAACCGCTCCACCAGGGACAGGTCCCCGACCTCGGCCGCACTCCCCGCCCACGCACCGGTCAGCAGCTCCCGCTCACCGGCGGACAGCGTCTCCAGACGCGACAGCCGGACCTCCGGCTCCTCCACCACCTGGGACAGCACCCGCCCCAGCACATCCCCCATCCGCCGCACCGTCACCTCGTCGAAGAGGTCCGCGGCGAAGAGCACGGTGGCTTCCAGCGTGTTCCCGTCGTCCGAGCGGAGGAAGAACTCCAGGTCGAACTTGGCCGACCCGCCGGCGACGGTCCTCACCCGGGCCGTCGGCAGCCCGTGCAGTGCGAGCTCCGGTGCGCCGCCCGTCTCCAGGGTGAGGCAGATCTGGAAGAGGGGGTGGCGGGCGAGGGTCCGGGCCGGGTTGACGCTCTCCAGCACCAGATCGAACGGCGCCTCCTGATGCGCGAACGCGTCCAGATCCGCGGACCGCACCCGGCCCAGCAGTTCCCGGAACGTGGGATCACCCGCACTGTCCGTCCGCAGCACCAGCGTGTTCACGAAGAACCCCACCAGCTCGGCGAGCGCCTCGTCCGCACGACCCGCCACCGGCGAACCGATCGCCAGATCCGCCCCCGCCCCCAGCCGCGACAACGCCGCCACCAGACCCGCATGCACCACCATGAACGGCGTGCACCCCTCCACCCGCGCGAACTCCACCACCCGCGCGAACAACCCCTCCCCCAGCTCCAGCCGGACCTGGCCACCCCGGTGCGAAGCCACCGCCGGACGCGGACGGTCCAGACCCAGACCATGCTCCTGGGGCAGCCCCCTCAACGCCTCCCGCCAGAAGCCCAACTCCCCGCCCAGCACACTCCCCGCGTCCTCCGCCGACCCCAGCGCCCTCCGCTGCCACACCGCATAGTCCGCGTACTGCACCGCCGGCGCCTCCAGCACCGACACCGCAGCACCCGCCACCCGCGCCGCATACGCCCGCTCCAGATCCCCGAAGAAAGCGGCATGGGACAGACCGTCGGTCGCGATGTGATGCAGGACCAGCGAGAGGGTCGTCGCGCCGTCGTCGGTCACCAGTACGGCGGCGCGCAGGGGAAGGTCCGTGCCGAGGTCGAAGACCGTCCCGGCCAACTCGGCCAGCTCCGCGTCGAGTCGGGACGCATCCGTCCGGCGGCGTTCGACCGTCACCCGGGCCCGGTCCGGCGACAGGATCCGCTGACGCGGCTCCCCGTCCACCGCCTCGAACACCGTCCGCAACGGAGCGTGCCGCCCCACCACATCACCCAGCGCCGCCTCCAGCGCCCCCACATCCAAAGAGCCCTCGCACCGCACCACCATCGGCACGTTGTACGCCGCACTCCCGCCCTCCAACTGCGACAGCAACCACAACCGCCGCTGCCCGAACGACGCCACCGGCAGCACACCCGCCACCGCCGACCCCTCCCCCGCCACCAACGGCAAGATCGACAAGCGCGCCCTGCC
>NZ_RDBP01000022.1 GCF_008042045.1 Streptomyces sp. T39 | reverse complement strand
GTCCCGCCGGGGCCTTCGTGCGGGCGGCCGGGTCGGCACCACCGCGGGGGTCAGGGGGTTGGAGCCCCGCCGGGGCCTTCGTGCGGGCGGCCGGGTCGGCACCACCGCGGGGGTCAGCGGGTGCGGGCCGCGAAGAGGACGCGCGACAGGGCGACGGCCACCGCCAGGATCCCCCCGCACCAGGCCAGTGCCACCCAGGGCGAGGAGCCGACCGGCTGGTCGTGGAGCAGGCCGCGCAGCGACTCGATCAGCGGGGTCACCGGCTGGTGGTCGGCGAAGCCGTGGAGCCAGGAGGGCATGGTGTCGATCGGCACGAACGCGCTGCTCGGATAGGGCAGGAACATCATGACGAACGTGAATCCGCCGGCCGCCTCCGGAGTCCTGGCCAGCAGACCGACGGCGGCCGACAGCCAGGAGAGCGCCACCAGGAACACCAGCAGGACCCCGACCGCCGCGAGCCAGCCCGCCGCGGTGGCGGACGGCCGGAATCCGATGAGCAGTCCGACGCCGAGCACCAGCGCGGTCGCGAGCAGATTGCGCAGGGTGCTCGCGGCGACATGGCCCGCGATGACCGAGGTGCCGCCGATGTCCAGGGAGCGGAAGCGGTCGATGATGCCGCTCTTCATGTCCTCGCTGACCCGCACCGCGGTGCCCGCGGCGCCGAAGGCGGCGCACAGCACGAGGATGCCGGGGACCACGTAGTTCACGTACTGCGTGCCGGTGTCGATGGCGCCGCCGAAGAAGTAGATGAAGACCAGCATCAGCATCAGCGGCAGCATCAGCGAGGTCACCAGGGCGTCTCCGTCGCGCCGGCTGAGCCGGACGCAGCGGCCCGCCATGGTCAGTGCCGGGATGAACGGACCGGGTGCGTCAGACATGGGTGGACTCCGTCCGGGAGGCGGGGCGGCCGTCGGTGCCGGGCGGCGGAGCGGAGGCCGGGCCGGCGCCCGCCGTGCCGCCGTCGCCCGTGAGGGACAGGAAGACGTCGTCGAGCGTGGTGGTGTGGAGGGCGAAGCGGGCCACGTCCGTCCGCCGTGGGTCGATCTCGTCCAGCAGGGCGCGGACCTGGGCCGCCGACCCGTCCGTGGACAGGCCGACGGTGAGCGTGGCGGGGGAGCGGTGCACGGCCGCCCGGGACGCGTGGCGGAGATAGGCGGCGGTGTCGGCGAAGACCACGTCGAGCCGGTGGCCGCCGACCGTCGCCTTGAGCTCGGCCGCCGTGCCCTCGGCCACGATGCGGCCCGCGTCCAGCACGGCGACGCGGTCCGCGAGGCGGTCCGCCTCCTCCAGGTACTGCGTGGTGAGCAGCACGGTCGTGCCGCCGGCGGTCAGTTCGCGCACGACCTGCCAGAGTTCCTGACGGCTGCGCGGGTCGAGCCCGGTGGTCGGCTCGTCGAGGAAGACGACCTCCGGTCCGCCGACCAGGGACGCCGCGAGGTCGAGCCGTCGGCGCATGCCGCCCGAATAGGTGTGGGCGAGGCGGCCGCCCGCGTCGGCGAGGCCGAAGCGTTCGAGCAGTTCGGCGGCGCGGCGCCGGGCGCCGGGGCGGGACAGGCCGCGGAGGCGGCCCATCATGCGCAGGTTCTCCTCGCCGGTCTGCTTCTCGTCGACCGCGGCGTACTGGCCGGTGAGGCTGATGGCCCGGCGCACCAGGGAGCGTTCGGCGACGACGTCGTGGCCCGCGACGCGGGCGGTTCCGGCGTCCGCTGCGGTGAGCGTGGCGAGGACGCGCACGGTGGTCGTCTTGCCCGCCCCGTTCGGGCCGAGCAGCGCGAAGACGGTGCCGCGCTCGACCCGCAGGCCGATGCCGTCGAGGACCCGCACCCGGCCGTAGGCCTTGCGCAGCCCCTCGGCCTCGATGGCGGCGGGCGCGGTGCTCCGTGTACGGGCCGCGGGTGGCGGCTGCCGGCTGGAGGTCATGGCCTGGTCCCCTTCACGTCCGGTGCGCGGGGCGGTGCCCGGCACTTCTGCGTATGGCATACGCGTTACTGCGTAAGGGTTACGCATAACTAGGATGGGCGTCAAGCGACGAAGGAGGACGGACGGCCATGGCGGACGGCGGACCGGGGCGTTCACGTGCGGACGAGGACTCCGCCCTGCCCGCGAGCCTGGAGGCGGCCTGGGGGCTCCGGCAGCGGCCGGGCAAGGGCCCCAAGCCGGGCATCGGCATCGACCGCATCGTCGAGGCGGCCCTCGCCGTGGGCGCCGCCGAAGGGCTCGCCGCCGTCTCCATGGGCCGGGTCGCCAAGGAACTCGGCGTCTCGACCATGTCCCTCTACCGGTACGTGGCCGCCAAGGACGAGCTCTACATCCTGATGCAGGACGCGGCCATGGGCCTGCCTCCCGCACCGCCCGCCCCCGGCACGGGCTGGCGGGAGGCCATGGACGCCTGGGCCCGCGCCCAGCGCGAGGTCTTCCACCGCCACCTGTGGATGCTGCGCATCCCCATCTCCGGACCGCCGGCCACTCCGCACTCCGTCGCCTGGTGGGACCGGGGCCTCGCGGCGCTCGCGGAGACCGCCCTCGACGAGGGCGAGAAGATCTCGGTGATCCTGCTCGTCGGCGGGTTCGTGCGCAACGAGGCCCTCCTCATGGCCGACCTGAGCGCCGCGATCGCGGCGGGCGGCAGGACGCCCGAGGAGACCATGCGGGGCTACACCCGCACGCTGGAACGCCTTGCCGACCCCGTGCGCTATCCCGCGCTGGCCCGGCTCCTGGAGAGCCGGGTCATGTACGAACCGGACGACGAGAACTGGGAGTTCGAGTTCGGCCTCGAACGCGTGCTGGACGGGATCGAGGTGCTGGTGACGCGCCGTGCCCGGGGTGCGGCCGCCTCGGGGAACCCCTCCCGCGAGACTCCCGCTTGATGCCCTCCGGGCGCGGATGGACGTCAACCGCCTTGGGGGAGTGGGAGGTCGGTGAGTGCGGCCCGCCGCCGGCCGCGTCTTCGGCATGCCCGGATCCGGGCCGCACACGGCGAGTGACCGCGGCCCGGTCGTCCGGGCGGGCACCGGGGCTACGGCCCATGTCCCGGCCCTGCGGCCGCCGGGCCTGCCGGGAGGCCCCCGGGCCGTGCGCCCCCGCCGGGTGCGCCCCCCGCCGGGTGCGCGGCGCGGCGGGGTGCACGGTTCAGATGCGGCGGTCGTGGCGGTCGGGCGGGAAGCCGGTCCAGCGCAGCTCCTCCGGCAGGTGGCGCATGTCGTTGAGGAGGACCACCGACGAGGGCCTCCCGGGCGGGTACGCGAGGACGGTCAGCGCGGCGTTCGCGACCCGCAGCCCTATCCAGCGCCAGGCGGGCGCGTCGAGGGCCGCCCGGACGAGCCAGGCGACGAGGAAGGCGTGGGTGACGACCAGTTCGTGCCGGTCCTCGCCGCCGGACGCCGGTCCGGTGAACGACTCCAGTGCCCGGCGGGCGAGTTCCGGCCCCCGGCGGCGTTCCTCCTCCGTGGCACCGGCGAGGAAGGCCAGCAGGGTGTCGGCCGACTCCGCCGGCAATTCCGCCCGTGCGGGCACGTGCGGGACGTAGTCGCCGGCCGCCTCGGAGCGGTGGAGCGGGACTCCCGGGCACTGCCCGCCGATCAGGTGCGCCGTCCGTTCGGCCCGGGGGAGCGGCCCGTGGTGGATCGCGGCCAGCGGCACGTCACGCAGCCGGCGGCCGAGCAGTTCGGCCTGGCGCCGTCCGCCGGGGGTGAGCCCGCTCTCGTCGGGGGTGGCCTCGCCGTGCCGGGCGAGGTACAGGTAGCGCGTGGCGGCCTCGGTCATGCCGGTCGCTCCAGGGGCGTCGTGGGGGTCGTAGGGGACAGCCGGGTGGACGCCGCCCCCACCCCGCCGGTTCCCGGTCGAGCCCGTCGCCGCCGGGCCGCCCCCGGCCACACCCGACCGTGACCGGCGTTCCAGGCCGTTCGTATGCCCCGGCTCCGGACGCGGGCGTTCCCCGTGCCGGGCGTTCCCCGTGCCGGGCGTTCCCCGTGCCGGGCGTTCCCCGTGCCGGGCGATGCCCGCCCGGCACGGGGAACGCATGCGGAGCGCGTCAGGCGCCGACGTAGTCCGCGAGGTGCTCGCCGGTCACCGTGGAGCGTGCGGCGACGAGGTCGGCCGGAGTGCCCTCGAAGACGATCGTGCCGCCGTCGTGCCCGGCGCCGGGACCGAGGTCGATGATCCAGTCGGCGTGGGCCATGACCGCCTGGTGGTGCTCGATGACGATGACGGACTTGCCGGAGTCGACGAGGCGGTCGAGAAGGCCGAGCAGCTGCTCCACATCGGCCAGGTGCAGCCCCGTGGTGGGCTCGTCCAGGACGTAGACGCCGCCCTTGTCCCCCATGTGCGTCGCCAGCTTGAGGCGCTGGCGCTCGCCGCCGGAGAGCGTGGTGAGGGGCTGGCCCAGGCTGATGTAGCCGAGGCCGACGTCGACGAGGCGCTGGAGGATCCGGTGGGCGGCCGGGGTGGCCGCGTCCCCCGCGGAGAAGAACTCCTCCGCCTCGGTCACCGACATCGCGAGCACCTCGCTGATGTCACGGCCGCCGAGGTGGTACTCCAGCACCGAGGGCTGGAACCGCTTGCCCTCGCAGTCCTCGCAGGTGGTGGCCACGCCCGCCATCATCGCCAGGTCGGTGTAGATGACGCCGGCACCGTTGCAGGTGGGGCAGGCGCCCTCGGAGTTGGCGCTGAAAAGGGCCGGCTTGACCCCGTTGACCTTGGCGAACGCCTTGCGGATCGGTTCGAGCAGACCGGTGTACGTGGCGGGGTTGCTCCGCCGCGACCCCTTGATGGGGCTCTGGTCGACCGCCACCACCCCCTCGCCGGCCGGGATCGACCCGTGCACCAGCGAGCTCTTGCCCGAACCGGCGACACCGGTGAGGACGCAGAGCACGCCCAGGGGGATGTCCACGTCGACGTTCTTCAGGTTGTTGGCGTCGGCGCCACGGATCTCCAGGGAGCCGGTGCGCTCGCGCACCGAGTCCTTGAGCGTGGCGCGGTCGTCCAGGTGCCGGCCGGTGACGGTGCCGCTCGCCCGCAGGCCCTCGACGGTGCCCTCGAAGCAGACGGTGCCCCCGGCCGTTCCGGCGCCGGGGCCGAGGTCGACCACGTGGTCGGCGATCGCGATGGCCTCCGGCTTGTGCTCCACCACGAGCACGGTGTTGCCCTTGTCGCGCAGGCGCAGCAGCAGGTCGTTCATCCGCTGGATGTCGTGCGGGTGCAGACCGATGGTGGGCTCGTCGAAGACATAGGTGATGTCGGTGAGCGAGGAGCCGAGGTGGCGGATCATCTTGACCCGCTGCGCCTCGCCACCCGACAGCGTGCCCGCGGGCCGGTCCAGCGCGAGGTAGCCGAGGCCGATCTCGACGAACGAGTCGAGGGTCCCCTGGAGCGCGGTCAGCAGCGGTGCCACCGAGGGCTCGTCCAGTTCCCTGACCCAGGCGGCCAGGTCCCGGATCTCCATGGCACAGGCGTCGGCGATGGAGATCTTCTTGATCTTCGAGGAACGCGCGCCCTCGCTGAGCCGCGTCCCTTCGCACTCGGGGCAGGCGGTGAAGGTGACCGCCCGCTCCACGAACGCCCGGATGTGCGGCTGCATCGCCTCCTTGTCCTTGGACAGGAAGGACTTCTGGATCTTCGGGATCAGGCCCTCGTAGGTGAGGTTGACGCCGTTGACCTTGACCTTGGTCGGCTCGCCGTAGAGGAAGTCCTGCATCTCCTGCTTGGTGAACCGGCGGATCGGCTTGTCGGGGTCGAGGAAGCCGGACTGGGCGTAGAGGCCGACGGTCCAGACGTTGTCCGACTTCCAGCCGGGGATGGTGAAGGCGCCCTCGGCGATCGACTTGGAGTCGTCGTAGAGCTGGGTGAGATCGATGTCGGAGACCGTGCCCCGCCCCTCGCAGTGGGTGCACATGCCACCCTTGCGCTCGTACGTCGCCTTGACGGCCTTCTTGTTGCCGCGTTCGACGGTGATGGCGCCGGCCGCCTTCACCGAGGCGGTGTTGAAGGAGTAGGCGCTCGGCGGGCCGATGTGGGGCGTGCCGAGCCGGCTGAAGAGGATGCGCAGCATGGCGTTGGCGTCGGTCGCCGTGCCGACCGTGGAACGGGTGTCGCCGCCCATCCGCTGCTGGTCGACCGAGATCGCGGTCGTCAGCCCGTCGAGCACGTCGACCTCGGGCCTGGCCGTGGTGGGCATGAACCCCTGGACGAAGGCACTGTAGGTCTCGTTGATCAGCCGCTGCGACTCGGCGGCGATCGTGTCGAAGACCAGCGAGCTCTTTCCCGAGCCGGACACTCCGGTGAAGACCGTCAGCCGGCGCTTCGGGATCTCGATGCTGACGTCCTTGAGGTTGTTCTCCCGGGCACCGTGCACGCGGATCAGTTCATGGCTGTCGGCAGCGTGCGGCGGGGACGGCTGGGTGCGCGTCCTCGTGGTCCTGCTCATCGTGTCTCCATCTGTGGGGCGGGCACGCGGGCGGGCTCAGCCCTGCCGCTGCTGGATGCGGACCATGTTTCCCGCGGGGTCGCGGAAGGCGCAGTCGCGCACACCGTACGGCTGGTCGGTCGGCTCCTGCACGACTTCCGCGTCACCGGCCTGGAGACGCTCGAAGATGCCGTCGATGTCACCGGTGGACAGGAGGATGCTCCCGTAGGTGCCCTTGGCCATCATCTCGGTGATGACGCGGCGCTCGTCGTCGGTGATGCCGGGGTCGACGCCCGGGGGGTGCAGCACGATGGAGACGCCGGGCTGGCCGGCGGGGCCCACGGTGATCCACCGCATGCCCTCGTAGCCGACGTCGTTGCGGACCTCGAAGCCGAGGGTGTCGCGGTAGAACGCGAGCGCGGCCTCCGGGTCGTCCTGCGGGAGGAAACTGGCGTGAATGCTGATGTCCATGGCAGTCACGTTAGAGGCGTCACGAAGGCGGCGCTTCTCGATTCCTGATCGGTCGGGTGACCTGCTTCGCGACGCACGGCGGCATCCCCGCCGTGGCCTGTTCGGCCTGGCGGCGGTAGACGCTGGGGGGCACCCCGACGAGCTCGGTGAAGCGGCTGCTGAAGGTGCCCAGCGAGGAGCAGCCGACGGTGAAGCAGACCTCGGTGACGCTCATGTCGCCGCGCCGCAGCAGGGCCATGGCGCGTTCGATGCGCCGGGTCATCAGGTACGAGTAGGGGGACTCGCCGTACGCGAGCCGGAACTGGCGGCTGAGGTGCCCGGCGGACACGTTCACGGCGCGGGCGAGGGCCTCGACGTTCAGCGGCTGCGCGTACTCCCGGTCGATCCGGTCGCGGACGCGGCGCAGCAGTGCGAGATCGCGCAGATGCTGGGCCGGGGTCGGTCTGCTGGTCATCCCGGGAATCGTGCCACAGCGGCCGCCCCGCCGTCCGGGCCGCGATGCGGCTGCCGCCGCCCGCGCGCGGGCCCGGGCCGGGGCGTGTGGGTGGCGTGGAACACTATTGCAAGCAGTTGCTTGCAATAGTTAGCAGAGATGCGGCACCATCGGGGCATGGCATCGCTCAACGTCGGCAATCTCGGTGACTACCTACGCGAACAGCGGCGCAGTGCGCAGCTGTCGCTGCGGCAGCTCGCCGACGCCGCCGGGGTGTCCAATCCCTATCTGAGCCAGATCGAGCGTGGGCTGCGCAAGCCCAGCGCCGAAGTGCTCCAGCAGGTCGCCAAGGCCCTGCGGATCTCGGCCGAGACCCTCTATGTCAGGGCCGGGATCCTCGACGAGCAGGAGCGCGACCCGCTGGAGACGCGGGCGGTGATACTCGCCGACCCGTCGATCAACGAGCGCCAGAAGCAGGTGCTGCTGCAGATCTACGAGTCCTTCCGCAAGGAGAACGGACTCGATTCTGCGGCCGGCGCCGAGGGCACACCCGAGGACGGCCCCCGCACGGCCGGCGAGGGCGAAGCCGAACCGAAGTCGACCTGAGAAGAACCCCACTGCGTTCGGGAGGACGACAGTCATGGCCATCACCGACGACCTGCGCAAGACCTTCAGCGACCCGACCCCCCTCTACTTCGCCGCCGGCACCGCCGACCTCGCCGTGCAGCAGGCCCGCAAGGTGCCCGCGCTGCTGGAGCAGCTCGCCGCCGAGGCGCCCGGCCGCTTCGAGACCGTGCGCAACACCGACCCCAAGGTCGTGCAGGAGAAGGTGTCCGCCCAGGCCGGCAAGGCCCAGGCGACCATCCAAGCCAAGGTGACCGAGGTGATCGGCGGCCTGGACACCGACCTGAAGAAGCTCGGCGAGACCGCCCAGGACCTCGCCCTGCGCGGCGTGGGCGTGGCGGCCGAGTACGCGGTCAAGGCCCGCGAGACCTACGAGCGGGTCGCCGAGCACGGCGAGCAGGCGGTCAGGACCTGGCGCGGCGAGACGGCCGAGGAGATCGTGGAGATCGCCGTCGCCGTCGAGCCCGACACCGAGCCGAAGGCCGGGCAGGCCGGGACCGCCGCGCCGAAGACCGTGGACGCCGGGGCCAAGAAGCCCGCCGCCCGCAAGGCGCCGGTGCGCAAGGCCGCAGCCAAGAAGGCCCCCGCCGCGGAGTGACCCGCGGACCCGGGGAGCAAACCCGCGGGGGAGCCGCATGACACGGTGCCCGTCCGGCTCATCGCGCGGGCGGCTCCCCCGGAGGTACCTTGGCCGCGAGGCGGCACACACGACTGACGAGGCGGTGTTCCAGGATGTTGGCTGAAAATTTCGACTTCGGGCTGTGGATGATCACCAAACTGGTGTTCGTCGCCACCTCGCTGATCGCCCTGGTCATGGCCGCTGTGGCCCGTGAGGACGCCTACCGTGCAGCCGACAAGAAGACGAAGTCCTTCTGGCTGATCGTCCTCGGCCTCGCCGCCCTGGTGAACCTCATCCCGTGGCTCTCGATGCTGTTCCTGTCGATCGCCGGACTGATCGCCGCCATCGTGTTCTTCGTGGACGTGCGCCCCGCCCTCCAGCAGGTCTCGGGCGGCGGCCGGCGCCCCGGCGGATCGAGCAGCGACGGACCGTACGGCCCGTACAACGGCGGCCGTTAGCCGCCCACGGCTGCGGGCGTCCGCCCGCCGCCGGCCCTGTGCCCACCCGCAACGGCGCCCGCTCCGCGGGCGCCGTCGGCATGTCCGGGCAGGGTCCCGGGCGGGACGGACGGCGTGCGGCACGCGTCGGCTTCGGCCCGGCGGGCAGCGGGGGCGCGCCCCGCGGCTCCGGGCAGGTGGGGCCCGCGGCTCCGGACGGCGGCCGCCCGCGCCGGAGGGGGCCGGCGCCTTCCCGCGGCACAGCCCCGCCGGAGGGCAAAGGCCCGGGGCCACGGGGGAGCGGTCAGGCGGGCTTCGCGTGCCGGCTGAGGAGCAGGACCGCCACGTCGTCCGTCAGTTCGCCGCCGTTCATCTCGCGCACCTCGCCGACGGCCGCCTCGAGCAGCGCCTCGCCGTCCAGGCCCGCCGCGAGCTGTCGGTTGACCATCGCAAGCATGCCCTCCTGGCCGAGGCGCTGCCGGGTGGCCGGGCCCTGACGGCCCTCGATCAGACCGTCCGTGTACATCATCAGGCTCCACACGCCGCCCAGTTCCACCTGACGGCGCGGCCAGCGGGCGCGGGGCAGCAGGCCGAGCGCCGGGCCGCCGTCGTCGTCGTACGGCAGCAGATGGGCCGCCCGGCCGTGGCGGGCGATCAGCGGGGCCGGGTGGCCGGCCAGGCACAGGCCCGCCCGCCGCCCGTCGGGGGCGATGTCCACGGTGCAGAGCGTCGCGAAGATCTCGTCGCTCTCCCGTTCGTGCTCCAGCACCCGCTGGAGCGTGGAGAGCAGCTCGTCCCCGCAGAGGCCGGCGAAGGTCAGCGCACGCCACGCGATGCGCAGCTCCACACCCAGCGCCGCCTCGTCCGGGCCGTGGCCGCAGACGTCCCCGATCATGGCGTGGACCGTGCCGTCCGGGGTGCGGACGGTGTCATAGAAGTCGCCGCCGAGCAGTGCCCGGGAGCGGCCGGGGCGGTAGCGCGCGGCGAAGCGCAGATCGGAGCCCTCCAGCAGGGGAGTGGGCAGCAGGCCCCGCTCCAGCCGGGCGTTCTCCTGGGCGCGCAGCCGGGACTCGGCCAGCTTCACCTGGGCGGCGTCGGCGCGCTTGCGTTCGACCGCGTAGCGGACGGCGCGGGTGAGCAGCCGGGCGTCGAGTTCCTCGCGGACCAGGTGGTCCTGGGCGCCGACGCGGACCGCCTCGGCGGCCAGCTCGGTGTCGCCGGAGGCGGTCAGGGCCAGCACCGCGTGCCGGGGCGCGAGGCGCAGGACGTGCTTGAGCGCGCCCAGCTCCTCGTCCTGGGTGCGTCCGGGCAGGGCGAGGTCGACGAGCACGCAGTGCACGTCGTCGGTGAGGAGCCGCTCCGCTTCGGTGAGGTTGCGCGCGGTGCGGATGCGGACCCGGGTGCCCGACGCGTCGAGGAGCTCCGGGACGCTGAGGGTGCCCGCCGGGTCGTCCTCGATGACCAGAAGCGTCAGGTCGCTTCCGGTAGCCCCGCCTGGGGCGGTCTCCGCGACGGGGGCGTTCCTCTGTCGCGGTACGGGTACGGGCATCGGTGTTGTTTCCTTCCCTCCCCCCGAGGGCGCGGCAGGACGACGAACGACGTCCCGCCAGACGGGGACCATAGCGGTATGCGGCGGCCGAACGGAATGGTGATCGGCGAAAGGCCAGCGGCATATGCCGCGCATGGGGGCGTAGTTGGCCGCCGATCCATGACGAACGTCACGCGCTCATCGACGCCTCGTCCCTTTCGCCCTTTGTGCCGGGTGGCGCAGCTCACGTGCCGGGCCGGTGCGGGCCCGGCGGCGCCCTTCGCCCCGCCTCGCCGGACGCCTCACCGACCGTGCGGTGGGACGCAGATCACGTGATCCCGTACTCGGAGCCGGGGCGCGTCCCGGCTCCCGAACGCACCGCGGCTGGGCTCCGAGGGTGTCACCTGTCGGGGCGTACGACTCCGAGGATCCGCATCGAACCGGCGCCCGCCAGCGTCACATGGCGGCCGGGGCGGGGGGCGTGGACGATCGAGCCGTTGCCCACGTACATCCCGACATGGCTGGCGTCGGCGTGATAGATGATCAGGTCTCCGGGGCGCATGTCCCTGATGTCGATACGGGGGAGCAGGCGCCACTGTTCCTGCGAGGTGCGCGGTATGCCCCGCCCGGCAGCCGCCCATGCCGACTGGGTGAGCCCCGAGCAGTCGTACGACGCCGGGCCTTCCGCACCCCACACGTACGGCTTGCCGATCTGCGCGGTGGCGAAGGCGATCGCCTTCTTGCCCTGCTCGCTCGCGCGGCCGTCGATCTCGCGGAGTATGCCGGAGTCGAGCCACTGCGTCTGGGCCTGCTGCTGCGCCTGCCGTTCGAGCTGGAGGAGCCGCTCCAGCTCCTCCTTCTGCAGCTTGTCCTCGAGCTTCCTGGCCTCGGCGATCTTCTCCGTGATCTCCTTGCGCGCCTTCTCCCGCTTGACCCGGTTGTCCTCCAGCCTCTCCCACTGGAGGCCGGCGTCCTTGCTGTAGGCGGCCAAGTCGGCCTGGGCCTCGCTCAGTTCCCCGATGAGGTCCTTGGTGGCCTTCTGGCCCTGGCGGATCCGGCCGATGCCGTCCAGGAAGAGCTGCGGGTCGTCGGTGAGGGCCAGCTGGGCCTCGGGGGGCAGGCCGCCGCCCCGGTACTGGGCGCGGGCGGCCGCACCCGCGCGGTTCTTCAGCTCCTCGATGCGGGCCTCGCCCGCGGCCATCCGCTCGGCCAGGGTCACGAGCTCCGCCGACTGCTTGCGGGTGCGCTCCTCCGCGAGGTTGTACGCATCGGTCGCGGAGGCGGCCTGCTGGTAGAGCGTCTCGATCCGCAGCCGGACGGCTTCGAGCGAGGCGCTCGGCGCGGGCGGCGCCATCGCGCCGGGCACGGTGACCGATGCGGGCGGCTCGGGCCGGGGATCGGGGGCGGCGTACGCCGTGCCCGGCGAGGCGAACAGGGTCAGCGCGGTCAGGGCGCTGACGACGGCGATCGCGGCGGCTGTGGCGATGCGGCGACGGTGCACGACTCCCCCTCCGGGCGAACACCTGGCCCGTGAAATCCGATTAACGGTCAGTAACTTAGCGGTGACGACCGTGATGGTGTCATGGCTCCGGCGAAAGCGACAGAGCCGCACGGCAGTTCGGCTCCCCGTGTGCGCGCCGCCCCGTCCCGCGCCGCCTGCCGATCCGCGACGCGTGTCACATCTCCCCGCTCCACCGTCACTGACGAGCGGCGACGCCCCGCCGTTCCCGTGTTCGTCAGGTTCACCCGTGTGGGTGTCCTGTTCGTGGCGAAGCGCGGTGAAGAGTGCCGGATCGGCCGGTGCGCGGGCGGTAACGGCGGCCGCGGGCCGCCGGGTTCGGGCCCTGGCCGCGCCGCAGCGTCAGGCCGCAGGTGCCAGCGCGTGCCAGGCCACGGTGACCTCGCCCTGGCGCCAGCGCCGTCCGCCGTCCGTCACGGGCCAGTCGCGGGCCAGGTCGCCGACCGCCCTGATCCACCGCTGGCGTGCGCCGAGCGAGGCGTAGGGCGCGGCCGCCGCCCAGGCGCGGTCGAAGTCGCGGAGGAAGGCGTGGACCGGCTCCCCCGGGACGTTGCGGTGGATGAGCGCCTTCGGGAGCCGTTCGGCGAGGTCGGACGGCCGCTCCAGCGAGCCGAGCCGGGTCGCGAACGTCACCGATCGGGGCCCCTCGGGCCCGAGTGCCACCCATACGTGACGCCGGCCGATCTCGTCGCACGTGCCCTCGACGAGGAGTCCGCCGGGCGCCAGCCGGCCCCTCAGCCGGGCCCACACCGCCGCGACCTCGTCCTCGTCGTACTGGCGCAGCACGTTCGCGGCCCGGATGAGCGCCGGCCGCCCGGCGGTCGGCACCTCGAAGCCGCCGTGCCGGAACGCGAGGCCCTCGCGCGCCCAGGGTGCGGCGGCCGCGACCCGGGCGGGGTCGATCTCGATGCCGACGACGGCGACGCGGGGGTCGGCCGTGCGCAGGCGCTGGAGCAGTTCCACCGCGGTCCAGGGAGCCGCCCCGTACCCGAGGTCGACGGCGACCGGCGGCGCCGCGCTGCGGCGCAGCGCGGGCCCGTGGACCGCCGCGATCCAGCGGTCCATCCGGCGCAGACGGTTGGGGTTGGTCGTCCCGCGGGTGGCGGTGCCGACGGGGCGATTCATGCCATCGAGGGTAAGCGAGCCCTGCGCCGCGTCCTCAGCCCGAGCGGTTCACCCTTCGGGGCCGTCGGACCGCCCGCCGCCACCCCACCCGGGCGGGGCCACCGTCCGCCGGGCCCGTACCGGTCGGGCGGCCCCCGCCGTGACCCTGCCCGCCCGCCCGGGGGACCGTCACCGGATCGCCGCCCCCGGCCCGGAAGCGGACGCGGGACGGGCGGGGAAGCGGACGCGGGACAGGTGCGGCGCAGGCACGGCGCAGGCACGGCGCAGGCACGGAGGAGCCGTGGCCCGGACGGCCCGGAGCGGCAGCGGAACAGGAAGAGACGGGTCCGCCTGACAGCATCTCGGCAATCATTTGGCAAAGTGGTCCCGTCCCGGAAATGGAAGACCCGGTTCCGCTGTTGAGGGGCGTGCGGGGATCCCCACCCCCGTCCATCGCCGTGCCCGCACCCGAGAGGACCGCCGACGTGAGCCAGTACGTCTCCCGATTCGGCAGCAGCCGGATGGCCCCGCGTCTCCGGTTCCCCAGCGGGCAGCGGAAGCCGCGCCGGGTCGCGATGCTGAGCGTGCACACCTCCCCGCTCCACCAGCCGGGCACCGGCGACGCGGGCGGGATGAACGTCTACATCGTCGAGCTCGCCAAGCGCCTCGCCGCCATCAACATCGAGGTGGAGATCTTCACCCGGGCCACCACCGGCGGCCTGCGGCCCGTGGTCGAGCTGGCGCCGGGCGTCCTGGTGCGGCACGTCGACGCGGGCCCCTACGAAGGGCTCGCCAAGGAGGATCTGCCGCCGCAGCTGTGCGCCTTCACCCACGGGGTGATGCGGGCCTGGGCCGGTCACCGGCCCGGCCACTACGACCTGGTCCACTCGCACTACTGGCTGTCCGGGCACGTGGGCTGGCTCGCCGCCGAGCGCTGGCGCGTCCCGCTGGTGCACGCCATGCACACCATGGCCAAGGTGAAGAACGCCTCGCTGGCCGAGGGCGACACCCCCGAGCCCGCCTCGCGGGTCATCGGCGAGACCCAGATAGTCGCCGCCGCGGACCGTCTGATCGCCAACACCGCGGAGGAGTCCGACGAACTCGTCCGCTTCTACGAGGCGGATCCCACCAAGGTCGCCGTGGTCCACCCGGGCGTGAACCTCGACGTGTTCCGTCCCGCCGACGGGCGCGCGGCCGCCCGTGCCAGGCTGGGACTGCCGCAGGACGCGTTCATCCCCCTCTTCGCCGGCCGGATCCAGCCCCTCAAGGCCCCCGACATCCTGCTGCGTGCCGTCGCGGTCCTGCTGGAGCGGGACCCGTCGCTGCGGCACCGCATCTTCGTGCCGGTCGTCGGCGGGCCGAGCGGCAGCGGACTGGCCAAGCCGGAGGGCCTGCAGAAGCTCGCCGCGCGACTGGGCATCGCCGACGTCGTCCACTTCCGGCGCCCGGTCGGGCAGGAGCTGCTCGCGGACTGGTTCCGGGCCGCCTCCACGCTGGTCATGCCCTCGTACAGCGAGTCCTTCGGCCTGGTCGCCATAGAGGCGCAGGCGGCCGGCACACCGGTGGTCGCCGCGGCCGTCGGCGGCCTGCCCGTGGCGGTGCGCGACGAGGAGACGGGCTTTCTCGTCCCCGGTCACGACCCCGAGCACTACGCGGACGTGCTGGCCGCCTTCCTGCGCAACCCCTCGCTCGCCGAGCGGATGGGGCAGGCCGCGGCCCGGCACGCCCAGTCCTTCGGCTGGGGGACGGCGGCCTCGGCGACGGCCGACGTCTACGCGGCCGCGATGCACGAGCACCGCCACCGCACGCGGTCGCACCACCACTGACGTACGCTCCCACCATGGCTGACGCAGAGCGCGCGACGCAGCGCACCGAGCAGACCACGCTGGTCGTCGAGCAGACCCTGAGGGATGCCGAACTCGACTGGGAGAGCCCGGAACCCGGCACCTACGTCGTCCAACTCCCGGGCACCCGCAAGCTGTCGACGACGTGCTCCCTGCGGGTCGGCCGGCACTCGCTGTCCGTCAACGCCTTCGTCATCCGCCACCCCGACGAGAACGACGCCGCCGTCCACCGCTGGCTGCTGGAGCGCAACCTCAAGCTGTACGGGGTGAGTTACGCGGTCGACCGGCTCGGTGACATCTATCTGGTGGGCAGGCTGCCGCTGTCCGTGGTCACGCCCGAGGAGCTCGACCGGCTGCTGGGCACGATCCTGGAAGCAGCGGACGGGGCTTTCAACACGCTGCTGGAACTTGGGTTCGAGAGCGCGATCCGACGCGAGTACGCCTGGCGCGTGTCGCGGGGCGAGTCCACGCGCAACCTGGACGCGTTCGCGCATCTGATCCGGCGTCCGGCCGACTGACGCTCTCCCGCACCCGGCCGGAGGGCTCACGGCCGTGCGCCTGGGACGACACGACGGAGCCGACGTCCTCCGTGCCCCACGAGTGGCCGGTGGGCATCGTCTCCGTGCGGTGCGGCGAGGTCGCACCGGAGCGTCCGCCCCACTCGACGTCCGCCCCGGCGGGGACCCGCTGCGGGCCGCTCAAATCCGGCCCGCGGACCTCGGCGTGGCGCAGCGGGACCTGCGGCCGTGAGCGGCCCGCCGCCTGGGCCAGGGACTGACGTCCGGGCCCTGACCGCCTGTCCGCGAGACCGCCCGCCCGCGAGGCCGCCCGGGCGGACGAGGGCGCCGGCGGCCGCACCCGGTGTGGATGTGCGCACCTCCACGGACGGGTTCAGACTCGAATGCATGGGTAACGACAGGTCTGCCGCGGTCTCCCCGACGCGCTCATCCGGATCC
Source organism: Streptomyces sp. T39 (assembly GCF_008042045.1). Classification (GTDB taxonomy): domain Bacteria; phylum Actinomycetota; class Actinomycetes; order Streptomycetales; family Streptomycetaceae; genus Streptomyces. The sequence goes on along the minus strand of NZ_RDBP01000022.1, from coordinate 16,206 downwards.
CATGCGCCGCATCAGACGCTGGCTCTCGCCGCGATGCTCTTCGCGGTGTCGATGACGTTCATCGACCAGACCATCGTCTCGATCGCCGCCCCGACCATCATCGACGAACTCGGCCTCTCCTCCTCGGGGATGCAGTGGGTCGTCAACGCCTATCTGCTCACGCTGGCCGCGTTCTTCGCGCTCGGCGGCCGGCTCGCCGACATCCTCGGCCACCGGCTGATGATGGTCGTCGGCACCCTCACCTTCGTCATCTCCTCGGTGCTGTGCGGGTGCGTCCCCGAGGGCGGCCCGGCACAGACCTGGCTGATCGTCTTCCGCGCCACGCAGGGCCTCGGCGCGGCACTGATGTTCCCGGCCGCGCTCGCCGTCGTCATCAACGTCTTCCCGGTGGAGAAGCGCGGCCGCGCGCTCGCCCTCTTCTTCGGTCTGTCGGGCGCGCTGACCGCGATCGGCCCGCTGCTCGGCGGCTGGCTCACCGCCTGGACGTGGCGGGCGATCTTCTGGGTCAACGTCCCGGTCGCCGTGATCGCGCTCGTGCTCACGTTCCTGGCCCGCGTCCCCGACACGCGCCGTCCCGGGAAACTCGACCTCCCCGGCGCGGTCCTGGTCGCCGTCGGCATGGGGCTGAGCGTGCTGGGCCTGCAACAGGCGTCGGCGTGGGGGTGGAGCAGCGTACCGACCTGGGCGTGCATCGTCGGCGGACTGGTCGTCCTGGCGCTCTTCTGCCGTTACGAACTCACCCTCGACCAGCCGCTCGTGAAGCTGCGCGTCTTCCGGGACAAGGCGTTCGCCGCCGACAACCTGGTGCTCTTCTTCGCGATGCTCGCGTTCGTCCCGGTCTTCTTCTTCGCGTCCCTCTACGCGCAGGTGTCGCTGAGCGCCTCGCCGAACCAGGCCGCGCTCTTCCTGCTCTACTTCTTCATCGGCTTCGCCGTCGCGTCCCAGTGGGGCGGACGGATCCTGGACCGGCGCGGCGCCAAGCCGGCGCTGAAGATCGGCACGGCGCTCGGCGCGGTCGGGTTCGCCCTGTGGGCCAACAAGCTGACGGACCTGTCGATGCACGACCAGTGGCCGTACGCGGCGCTCGCCGGCGCCGGTATCGGCTTCCTGCTGGCCCCGGCGTCGACCGACGCCGTCAACCGGGCCATCGGCGCCTCCTACGGCGAGGTCACGGGCATCACGCAGACCGTGCGCAACTTCGCGGCAGCCGTGGGCATGGCCGTCTTCGGGACCGTCCTCACCCATGTCACCACCGACCGGGTGGTGGACACGCTCCAGGGCAGGGGGGTCCCGGCCGGGGCGGCGCAGGACGCCGCCCGCTCCGTGAGCGAGGCCGTCACGGGCCACGCGGACGGGCAGACCCCGAGCGGCACCGGGCCGCTCGCGACCACCATGCGCGACTCGATGGACGCGATCCGGATGGACTTCGCCCAGGCCAACCAGTGGGTGTTCTACGGGATGGCCATCGCGCTCGGCATCGGGTTCCTGTGCGCGCAGCGCCACCCCGGGACGCGGGTGACCGGTGACGCCGCGTCCGAGGAGGCCGGCCGTCCCTCCCCGTCCGCCGGGGCCGACCGCCGCCCGGCCTCCGCCGGGGCGCCGGTGGAGTCCGAGGGGGGCACGTCGAAGGACGGGGCCCGGGGCGGCTCGGCGTCAGGCGGCGGCGTCGACTCCGCCTCGCTCGACCGCGACGCCGCCCGCCGCCGCAGGAACTGACCGCTGCTCGACCTGTTCCGCGGCGCTCGGCCCGGCATCGTCGTCCCGGGCGCCGGTGTGCTCGAGGGGTTCGGAGCCTCCGGGCACCGGCCGCTCGTCGGGCAGGTCGCGCACCACCAGCCAGTACCCGACCGCCGCCACGGTGCCGATCACCGCGCACAGGCCCCACAGCCACGCCGTGCCCCAGGCGTCGATGACGAAGCCCGACATCAGGGGGGCCACCAGCGCGGCCGCCGACCAGGACAGGCTGTACATGCCCTGGTAGCGGCCACGGGCGTGCACCGGTGAGAAGCGGACGACCAGACCCGTCTGGGTGGGCGCGTTGACGATCTCGGCGATCGTCCAGACGGCGACGGTCACCGCGTAGAGGCCGATCGAGCCGGCGAACGCGGTGAGCCCGTAGCCGTACCCCGCGAGCAGCGCGGACAGGATCAGCAGCCTGCCCGGGTCGCGGTGCTCGATGAGGCGGGTGACGGGGATCTGGAGCACCACGATGAGCACACCGTTGACGGCGATCACGAGACCGAAGTCGGAGCTGCTGAACCCGTCCGCGCCCATGGCCAGCGGCAGCCCCACATGGCCCTGCATGAAGATCAGCGCGACCAGGAACGACAGACCGACGACCGACATGAACCGCCCGTCGCGCAGGACCCCGAGGAGCCCGGTCTCCGGTTCGCCGCCCGCTTCGGCCGCCGTTCTGTCCGGCCGCGACTCGGGCAGCTTGACGAAGACGACGACCGCGCAGACCAGCGTCATCACCGCCTCACCGAGGAAGCCGACGCGGTAGCTGTACTCGGCGATGAAGCCGGCCGCGACCGAGGAGATCGCGAAACCGAGGTTGATGGCCCAGTAGTTGAGCGAGAAGGCCCGCACCCGGTCCTCGGGCCGCACGATGTCGGCCATCATCGCCTGCACCGCGGGCCGGGAGGCGTTGCTCGCCATGCCGACCACGAACGCCACCACCGGGATGGCCACCGGGTCCTCGACGAAGCCGAGCAGCGCCACGGAGAGCGCGGTCGACGTCTGGGCGATCAGCAGGGTGGGCCGGCGCCCCAGCCGGTCGGCCATCACGCCGCCGCCCAGCGACGACACGACTCCGCCGAGCCCGTGGAGGGCGGCGACGAGCCCCGCGTACGAGGCCGAGTAGCCGCGTTCCAGGGTGAGGTAGAGCGTCATGAAGGTGGCGACGAACGCGCCGAGCCGGTTGACGAGCGTGCTCGTCCACAGCCACCAGAACTCACGGGGGAGCCCCGAGACGCTCTGGCTCACGGCACGCCGCACAGCGACGACGGACATGGATCCCCCCATGAAGATGTAAGTGGCCAGGCAGGCATCCGCACGTTACGGTCCCGGCGTCCGGGGTCGCCACTCGATTGACGGCAGCCGTCAATCGAGTCCGCTCCTCGGTCACCGGCGCGGGGGGCCCGTACCGTCGATTAGGCTCGGGCGCATGGCCGACGCACCGTACAAGCTGATCCTCCTCCGCCACGGCGAGAGCGAGTGGAACGCGAAGAACCTGTTCACCGGCTGGGTGGACGTCAACCTCACGGAGAAGGGCGAGAAGGAGGCAGTCCGCGGCGGTGAGCTGCTGAAGGACGCCGGTCTGCTCCCCGACGTGCTGCACACCTCGCTCCAGAAGCGCGCCATCCGCACCGCGCAGCTCGCGCTGGAGTCCGCCGACCGCCACTGGATCCCGGTCCACCGCTCCTGGCGGCTGAACGAGCGCCACTACGGTGCTCTGCAGGGCAAGGACAAGGCGCAGACGCTGGCCGAGTTCGGCGAGGAGCAGTTCATGCTCTGGCGCCGCTCCTACGACACGCCGCCGCCGGCCCTCGAGGACGGCACCGAGTACTCGCAGTCCGACGACGCCCGCTACGCGACCATCCCGAGCGAGCTGCGTCCGCGCACCGAGTGCCTCAAGGACGTCGTCGAGCGCATGCTGCCGTACTGGTACGACGGCATCGTCCCCGACCTCCTCGCCGGCCGCACGGTCCTCGTCGCCGCCCACGGCAACAGCCTGCGCGCCCTGGTCAAGCACCTCGACGGTGTCTCCGACGCCGACATCGCGGGCCTCAACATCCCCACCGGCATCCCGCTCGTCTACGAGCTCGACGCCGACTTCCACCCGGTCACCCCGGGCGGCACCTACCTCGACCCCGACGCGGCCGCCGCCGCGATCGAGGCCGTGAAGAACCAGGGCAAGAAGTAGCCCGACGGCACGAAGAGGCCCCCGACCTGCGAGGAAATCGCGGGGCGGGGGTCTCTTCGTGGCCGTGGGCCGTCGCTGGGCCGTCAGACCTGGGCGGGCCGGCGTGTCAGGCGCACGCGCACGTTGAACGCGATGAAGAAGCCTGCGAGTGCGGCAGCGGCCAGGGGGACGTCGACCCAGCTGGCGAGCGTCGCCACTCCGCAGCCGATCAAGGGCATCGGCAGTGCGTACGGGGCGATGTGGATCGTGAGACTCGCGCGTGCGAGCATGGGTGTACTCCATGTGTTGTGTTTGATAGGCGCACCGATGGAGACAGGGCCGTTCCCGTGCAGGGGAGCGGCCCTGAATTGCGTGTGAATACTATTCGTGCCGATGGTCCTGGGCAACTCTCGCAGGTGGGAGATGTAGCGGTTATTGGATCGCCTTTCCGGCCATGCGTGATGAGGGCCGTGCGCGCGATGCTGGAGTATTCGACCGTTTGTTCGATGACCCGTGTCTGGGCTTGCATGCGTGCACGTCGGGCGTGCATGCGTGCAAGCCCGACGGGTGGTGAGCCGGGCGCGGCGCTGAGATATTAGAAGCTTCGCGCGGATAATCTCGACTCATAATGGCGCTTTGTTATTCGCGTGGATAATCGAGTTCCATAATCGCGTTGCTTATTCCCGTCGTTAATCGGCGCTAGTTATTATCGAAGTGTTTCCGCTGAAGATTTGCGCGACAGCACTGCGCGTGCGTTCCTGGCTCGACGGCATGAGGTGCGCGTACACCCGGAGCGTCAAGCCGGGGTCCGAGTGCCCGAGGTACTCCGCGAGTGCCTTGATGTTCTCCCCGGCGTCCAGGAGCACCGAGGCGTAGAAGTGCCGCAGAGCATGCATGCCGTCCTGACGGGAGGCAGCCCAGGACTGGCCATGCTCGCGAGCCGGGATGACGCCAGCCGCGGCGAGGGCAGGCTTCCACGCGTCGTCGTTGAGCGACGTGCGCCAGACGTGACCGCCCTGCGGCCCCACGAAGAACAGCCGCTTCGTCACCGGCGGGCCGCCAGCCACCTTCCACGGCAAGGTGGTGTCGACGGGCGGGAACCGCTCCATGTGCTCACGGAGAGCATCCGCGACAGGGCCGGGAAGCGGCACGTCGCGGAGCTTGCCCCCCTTGGGCGGGGCGAACACGGCCTTGCTGCGGCTCAGCTTGAGCTGCTGCACCACATGCAGCGTCTCCGAAGCGAAGTCGATCGCGTCGACGGCGAGGCCCAGGATCTCGCCCTGACGAAGCCCGCAGCCAGCGCCCAGGTCGACCATTGCCTGATACCGCTCCGGCATGCCCGCCCGCACGGCGAAGACCCGCTCCGGTGTCCAGGGCGTCACGCGCTTGATGTCGACCACGGGCGCTCGGACCGAGCGGGCCGCACAAGGGTTCCGGGGGAGGTGGCCGTCGTCGACCGCTGCGCTGAGAGCAGCTCGGACGTTGGAGTAGATCGTCCGCGCATACGAGCCGCGGACGCCGTTCTCCTGAAGCTGCCGGACCCAGTCCCGGACGTGCGCCGGCTGGAAAGAACCGAGCGGGCGGGAGCCCAGGTAGGGGAAGGCATGCAGCCGGAGCTGCGACTCCATGGAAGCCTGCGTGTTCGGGTCCGCGCCCTGGGTCGTGACCCACTCCTCCGCGTACTGCTGGAATGTGATCCGTGCCGCGCGCGGGTCGATGTACTGGCCGCGCGCCATGTCCGCCTCGATGTGGGCGAGCCACTGATCGGCGAGTCGCTTCTGACGGTCCGGGAAGCTCTTGGACTTCTCCGTGCCGTCCGGGCCGACATACCGGGCGCGGTAGCGCAGGCCCGAGCCGTAGCGTTCGCTCTTGACCTTACGGACCTTGCCGTCCGCCCCGGTCTCTGTCCGGTACCAGCGGTCTTGGACGTGTCCGGCCATCAGGCGGCAGCCCCTTCCATCAGGGACTCGACCCAGGCACGCACGTCGGCGGGGTCGTAGCGCAGGTGCCGGCCGACGCGGAAGCCACGGGGGCCGGTTCGCTTGCGGCGCCACTGGTAGACCGTCTCGATGGGCACGCCTAGGAGGTCGGCGACGTCCAGCGGAGTCAGATACCTATCGGGCAGGGCACGCATGATCACCACTTCCTGTCGTCGGGCAGTGCGGCGAGGGCTTCGCGGGCGGTCTGGCGGTTGAGGTGGATGTCGCGGGCGATGGTGGCGGCGAGGGCGGACTCGCCGGGGGTGTGGCCGTGTCCGGCGTACTCCCAGGAGCCGAGGACGAGGACGGTGTCCGGGTCGCCGAGGGCGTCGTGTTCCTGTGCGGCGCGGTAGTCGGCGCGGATCTGGCGCAGTGCGCCGAGGGTGGTCGAGTAGCGGCGGGACTTGGTGGAGAAGTGACCGCGGAAGCCGAGCATGTGGGCCCAGGCGGCGAGCTTGCGGTCCGGGTAGAGCGGGGCGAGGTCGAGGCAGGCTTCGATGAGGCGCCGCGGGTGGTCGGAGACGTCGAGCAGGGTCAGGACTTCCCGGTTGCCGATGCGACGGTCCAGGCTGCCGGTCGACTCGGCGGCCTTGGTGGCGTACTTCGCGACGTATGAGGCGACGGCCTGTTCGGTGATGTCGCTGCCGTCCCCGAAGGCTTTGACCGGGCGGATGTCGAGCTGGCGGCCCCACTGGAAGCGCCGGCAGGGCTGTCCGTCTGCGGCCGGGACAGTGATCGTCGTGTAGGCGTGGGCGACGGCGGCCCTGATGGAGTTGTCGAGTAGCTGGACGGTGGCCCAGGACGGCGGTGCCGTGTCGGGGCCGTCCGGTCCGTCGAGACGGATGACGGCGTGGAAGTGGATGGCGCCGCGCCTCTGGAACTCGGCGACCTTGCCGTAGGAGACGCGGAGGGCATCTTTGAGGGCGCGTTGGGTGAGTCCGGCGCGGGCGGGTGGTGAAGCGCTGCCAGAGCTGTCCGGCGTGGTTGTTGAACAGGACGGTGCCCGCGTAGTCGTAGGTGGCCGGGTCCAGGGCGGTGCCCAAGGCGGGGTCGTCGTCCTGGTGGCGGGTGCCGCAGCGGCAGACGCCACGATCGGGCCGGTTGTGCACGGGGCCGAAGGATGGCGCGGTGAGGGTGGCGAAGACGCGGGGGTGCTCGCGGACGGCGGCGGGGATGTCCTTGGACTCGTCGCCGGAGAGGCCGGCGCGGATGAGGTGGTAGGTGTCGCCCGCGTAGGTGTGGGCGCAGGTGGGGCAGCGGGAGGCGCGGCGGTTGCCGCAGGCGACGCGGAGGCGGCCATCCGGTTCGGTGTCGGTGGAGTAGCGGCGCAGGGTCTCGCCGCTGGTCTTGTCCTTGGCGAGGGTCCAGCCGGTGAGGTGGATGGGGTCCGCGCAGCCGCCGGTGCGGTGCACCTGGTCCTTCCAGCGGTCGAAGCCGGGAGACCCGGCCACCCGGAGGACGTCGTCCAGGGTGGCCGGGTCCAGGCCCGCCGCGGTGGCGGTGGGCTGGGTCATGATGGGTGTTCCTTCCGGATCGTTGGGTTCGGGCAGGGGCGCGGCTTCCGGGGCGGGCGACACTTGGCGGTTGAGGCCGCCCCGGAGGCCGGTCAACGGCTCCTGGACTGCTGGCCGATGAGCGAGCGGACGACGAGGGCGCAGACGGCGACCGAGGCGGCGGTGACGGCGGTCGCGAGGAGCATCGAGACCAGGACCGTGCCGACGACCAGGACCACGGCCGTGCCCGCGCCGACGAGGGCGAGTGCGGTGCCGGGGGTGAGCTGGACCACCGGCCGGGACGGGGCCGCCGGGACAGGGGCGACCGGAGGCGCCGGGGGCGAGGCGGGCTCGACGGCGGTGGGGTGGACGACGGCCGCCGTGTGCTCAGATCCGGCCTCGGGAGAGCCGGGTGATCGGGCCCATCGGCGGCTTGGCCGTCGAGCGGCCCACGGCGAACGCCGCACCGGCCACGCCGGCGACACCCGCCGCCGCACCCGCGGCGATGGCCTTGCGGTTCTTGATGACCGTCCAGGCGGTGCCCGCGACCGCGGCGACCTTCGCGGCGTTGGCGGTGACGGCCTGCTGCCCGCTCTGTATGCCGGCGGCCGCCATCCGGGAGACGCGCTGGGTCGCCTCGTTCGCCGACTGGGCGGCGGCGGCGGTGGTCTTCTTCGCCTCCTTCGCCGTGCCCTTCGCGTCGCCGGCCGTCGCACGGGCCGCGGAGGCGGTGGAAGCCGCCGCCTTCTTGGCGGCCGTGGCGGACGAATTCCTGGTGTTCTTGCTCTCGGTACTCATGATGCTCCTTCTGTCCTTTCGCTCGGCGATGAAACGGGGTTGACGCCTTCTCAGTTGTCGCGCGGCAGCAATGACCCCAGCGGGCCGAGATCCAGATTCAGGTCGTCCATCGTCAGGTCGTACCGGTCGCACAGTTCTTCCATGCGTTCCTGGAGAATCATCAGCGTCATACCGATGCGCTCCTCCTGGTCGTCGCTGAGGTCGCCCTGGTCGACGCGGTGTATCGCGGTGCGTTCCATGAGCTGACGCAGCAATTCGACGATGGTGAGGACCAGTTTGATGAGATCCCGCTCCACGGTGTCGGGGTCCGTCCGCAGCCGCTGGTGCACATTTCCCTGCGCGTTCCCGTGCGCGGGCCCCGCGGCCCGGTCCACGGCATCGCGGACATGGGCGGCGAGCGCGCCGGCGGGGTTTTCCTCGGCCATGGTTCAGAGCTCCTCGGGATGCGACCGTGCGGGCACGCACAGGGGTGCCGGCTCGTCGGACGTGAGGGAGCGGATGACGGCACGGAGATTGATGTGCACCAGATCGACGTCGGCGATGCTGAGGACCAGGTCCCCGGTGAGCACCGCTCCGCCGTTCAGCAGCCGGTCCAGCAGGTCGATGAGGGCGATCTGCGGGCCCGGTGCGGGCGCGGAGCCGTATCCGCCCGGCGTGGTCATACCGCCGCCCCGCCCGCGGCGGCCTCCGTCGCGAAGGAGTACGGGGCCCACGGCCCCGTCACCTCCACGGCGACCCCGGGGGTGTCCTGTGCGAGGGCGCCCAGTTCGGCGCGGAACCGCTCCACCTCGGGCAGCGGCACCAGGTACGCCTCGTTGGCCACGTTCTCTCCGCGCCCGGCGGACCATTCGCCCTGCTGGGGACGGTGGACCGTGCGGGCCGATGCGATCGAGCCCGCCAGCCGGGCCGCGGCGTCCGCGGTGCCGGCGGCGGCACGGTAGGTGTCCTGGGTGGTGCGCCGTGCCGCCCTGCGGCGCTGCAGATAGGCGCGGCCGGGACTGCCCGCCGCCTCCTCCGCGGGCTCCTGCGGCGCCGGTGCCGCCTGGGGCACCGCGTAGACCTTGACGCCCAGTTCGACATGTCCGTCGAGCACGCGCAGCAGGGCGCCGAAGGAGTCGTGGCGTTCGTCGAGCATGGCCGCGACCCGCGCCTCGTCCCGGTACACCGTGGCCAGCCGCATCGGCAGCACGGTGGTCTCGGCGAACGCCGTGTCCACGACCGCGTGGTGGGCCCGGGCGACGGCCTCCAGCCGGCCCAGGTCCTCCAGCTGTGCCGGGAGGTTCTCCTCCCCGAACCGGTCCGCGGGGACGGACGAGACCAGTGCGGTCAGCCCGCGGTGACTGCTGACCGGCCGCAGGGTCCCGCCGTCGATGCCGGCGGTCAGGGACGTCACCCGGTCCAGGCCGTTCCCGTCGAAGCCGACCACGTAGACGTACAGGAGGGGTGTCTCACTCATCGCCGTTCCTCTCCCGCGCCGATCCGTCCCGCGCGGACTCCACCGGTTCCGCCTCCCGCGCCGATCCGTCCTGCGCGGCGCCGGCGGCCGGCAGGCCGGCCGACGCCCGCAGGCGGTCGATCTCGGCGCGGAGCCGCTGGTTCTCCTCGCTCAGCGAGGTGTCGGCGGCCGGGGTGCGCGAGGGCGGAACGGCACGCGAGGACAGGGACGGGTCGTGCTCCCACCAGTCGATGCCCATCTCCTTCGCCTTGTCCACGGAGGCCACCAGAAGGCGGAGCTTGATGGTCAACAGCTCGATGTCGAGCAGATTGATCTGGATGTCGCCCGCGATCACGATGCCCTTGTCGAGGACCCTCTCCAGGATGTCGGCAAGGTTCGCTGTGGAGCCCTGGCCGCCGTACGGCGACGCGGTGCGCGGAGGGGCCGGCATACGACCGGCGAGTGAATCGGACACGTTGTCATCCCTGTCTTCCGGCTGGTTCCCTGCTCACGCCCCGGCGTCGGCGGTGCGCCGACGGCGGGAGGAACGGGGAGCCGGCTCGTCGTCGTGCTCGGACGCGTCGTCCTCGGGGGCGTCGTCCTCCGGCACGTCCTCCTCCGCGGCGTCCTGCTCGTCGGACTCCTCCGCCTCGTCGGCCTCGTCGTACGGCTCGTCGGCGAACTCGTCCTCACCGGACTCGTCCGCCTCGTCCGCCTCGTCGGCGAACTCGCCGTCGTCCTCGTCCTCGGCCGGTTCCGCGTACTCGTCCTCGACGGCCTCGTCGGTCTCGTCCGGCTCGTCGGACGCCTCGGCGTCGTCGTGCTCGTCGGCGTACTCGCCGGCGTCGTCCTCCGGCTCGTACCCCTCCTCGCCCTCGGCGTCCGCCTCGGTCTCGGCCTGCTCCTGCTCGACGGCGTCGTCGTGCTCGACGACGACCTCGCCGTCGCGGATCTCCCCGCGCCACCCGTCGGTCGCCTCCCCGCGCATCATGATGAACTTGCGGTAGAGCTTCAGGTCGAGCCGGGCGCGGCGGCCCTGGGCGCGCCAGATGTTGCCGGTCTTCTCGAACAGCCCCTTGGGGAAGTACTCCAGAACCAGCAGGACCCTGGTGAGGTCGTCCGTGACGGCGTGGAAGGTCACGACACCCTTGACCGTCCCCTTGGCGCCCTCGGTCGTCCAGGTGATGCGCTCGTCCGGGATCTGCTCGGTGACGTTCGCCTTCCAGCTGCGGGTGGACTTGGCGACCTTCACCTTCCAGTTGCTGGTGGTGTCGTCCGCCTTCTCCACGCTCACCACACCCTTGGCGAACGTGCTGAACTCCTGGAACTGGGTCCACTGGTCGTACGCCTCGCGCACGGGCACGCCGACGTCGATGTCCTCGACGATGGTGACGCTCTTGGACTTGCCGCCGCCCGACTTGCGACCCTTGCCGAACAGGCCCTTGACCTTGTCCTTCATCGTGTCCTTGACGTGGGAGGCCGCGGCGCTGACCGCGGCCTGGGCGGGTGACTTGCCCTCCGAGAGCGCCTGGCCTCCCTTGGCGAGGCTCCCCAGCGCGCCGCCGGCGCCGCTGCCGGGCTGGGCGAGTCTGCTGACGCCCTCCCCCAGCCGGTGGCCCAGCCGGGTGACCGTGTGCTCGGCACGAGCCCGGAGGTAGTTCTGGAGTTCGTCCTTCAGACGGTCGGCGGCAGGGCTGCCGAGCACGTCGTTCCTGACCTTGTTGAGGGCGGAGTCAGGCATTGCCGTCACCGCCCTTCTCCCGGGCCGGCGCCGTCCGCTTCTTCGCGGCCCCGGCGCGGGAGGAGGCCGACTTCGCGGCCCCCGAGGCGGCGGTGCCCGTCCGCTTGCGGGCGGGCGCGGAGGCCCGGCGGGCGCCCTCCGAGGCGGAGCGTGCCTGCTTCGCGGGGGCCCGTCGGCTGCCCGACGACGCGGCGCGCTTCTTCGTGCCGGTCTCCCGCGCCGAGGACCGGCCGCCGCGCTCGTCCGCGTCCTCGTCGCCCTCCGCCGCGCGGTCGCGTGCCCGGCCCTCGGCGCCCTCGTCCTCGTCGTCGTAGCCGTCGTCGTCGGTGTCGTCGGGCGCGTCGAGGGCCTTGGTGCGCTGGGCGAGGGAGTCGGCCAGGCCGGTGGCCCGCTGGGTCAGCGCCTGGGTGGCCGCCGACTTGGTGGCCTCGACCAGCTCCTTGCGGACCTGGTCGCTCAGGCCGCCCAGAGCGGGTGCCTCGGCGAGCAGCTTGCCGATCCGCCGGGGATCGAGGTCGAGCTTCTTGCCGGCCAGGAACATGCCCAGCCCGATGGCCATCTTGGCCTTCTTCGTACGCCCCAGCAGGTATCCCCCCACCAGAGCGACGGCTATCTTCGCGTTCTTCGTCATGCTGCGTGCACCTCGGTCTCTCCCCGCCGTCGGTCGCTGTGTCCTGTCATGTGCTGCCGCCGCTCTCCTGCCGGTGGATCTCGATCTCCTCCAGCCGGTCGAGCAGCTCGTCCTCCCGGCGGTCGTACTCCTCCTCGGAGATCCGCCCGCTCGTCAGCTCCCTTTCGAGCTCGGCGAGTTCCCGCATCACGGGCTCCGGGTCGTAGTACTCCTGCTCCGCCGCCTTCAGCACCTGGTCGACGACCCAGGCGGTCCCCCGGACGGGGGCCAGCGGGAAGGTCACGATGCTGGTGATGAGGCCCATGGCCTGCCTTCCGTCGAGAGCGGGCCGGCGTGGTGCCGGCACGCTGACGTGTGAACTCCCGGAGGCCGCGCGTCAGACGAAGCTGTAGGGCGGCAGCGGCCCGGTGAGGGTGAAGGTGTAGGCGTCCCCTCGCAGGTCCGCCTCCCGCTGGACGGCCCGGGCGAAGGACTGCGCGTCCTGGTCGGGGACGAGGAACGACAGGCTGACGATGTGGGTCGCCGCCGGCTCGCCCACCGACACCCGCTTCGCCGACGGCGCCAGGGCCGCGGCCAGCAGCTCGCCCTCCGCGCTGCGGCGGGCGGACACCTCGTGCGAGATGATCTCGCCGAGCGCCACGCGCTCGTCGTGGGCGCCGGGCTCCGCCATCGTCCGCTCGCGCAGCTCCCGCACCTGCTGGGACTCGGCCACGATCTCGCGCAGCAGGTCGTCCTCGTCCCGGGAGACCTTGAGGTTGTACTCGACGTGACCGTCGAGGTCGGCCAGCCGTGCCCGGTAGGTGTCGTCGCCCGCGTCCAGCGCCGTGGCGACCTGGTCGTCGTCGGGGGCGAGGAGGCCGAACCGCATGGGCAGGGTCGCGCCGTCGGCCATCAGGGCCTCCAGCACGCCCTGATGGGCCTGGACGTCGCGGCGCTTGGCCCGCAGGCCGGGAGGGGCGTCGCTGACGACGGCGGTCAGGGAGTCCGTACGCACCGCGCGCAGCGGCGCGGCGGGCTCGCCGACCCCGTGGACGCCGTCCAGGCGCAGGGGGTGGTCGGCAGCGGTGATGCCGTAGACGTAGGTGGACACGGGCTACTCCTCGCGACGCTGGGCGGACTGACGGCTGGAGGTGGACTTGCGGGCGGTGCGCTTGCGGGGCTGCTCCTCCTCGGACTCCTCGCGCTTGCCCTGAAGGGAGTCGGTGAAGGCCTCGACGGCGCCGGTCAGCGCTCCTTTGGACTTCCCCTTGGCCCCGCTCTCGGTCATGTCGCCGACGAGGTCGGTGAGCTGGCTGGGCGCCTTGCGCCCGGCTTCCAGGTCGAGGCGGTTGCACGCCTCGGCGAAGCGCAGATAGGTGTCCACGCTGGCGACGACGACCCGGATGTCGATCTTGAGTATCTCGATGCCCACCAGGGAGACCCGGACGAAGGCGTCGATGACGAGTCCGCGGTCGAGGATGAGTTCGAGGACGTCGTAGAGGTTTCCGGAGCCGCCCCCGCTTGCACGGGTGGTGGCGCTGCTCTGCTGAACGATGGTCATGATGAGCTCTTTCCGTTGATCCGTCCCGGGCGCCCTGCCCGTCGAGGGCTGCTGGGCGCCCGCCTGATTCAGCGGCGGTCGATCTGGCCCCTGGCGTAACGGCGCACGCGTTCGTAGGCGACGAGCGAGCCTTCCGAGTCCAGCTCCACGTGATAGGAGGCCATGACGCTCATGGTGTCCGGAACCCTTTCGAGTTCGAGCACTTCCACGTCGGCGGACCACCCGTTGTCGCTGGCTTTGATGGCGGAAACCGCGCCCACTTCGCATTGCACCAGATCGGCGAGTTGTTCACTGGCCTGCCGCATCACGGCCGGAAGACTCAGCCGCTTTCCGGAGCCTTCTTCGCCGCTCTTTTCTCTGCTGTCATCGGTTGTGCTCATGATCTCCGCCCGTCACGCCGGAATTCCTGAAGGATGTTCTTCGTCCGTCATCGACGGCTGCGCTTCGCCTGCCCGAGTGACCCGGACGTATGCATGGACGGCGTAATTCGGCAAGGGCGGCCGGGACGGCACTTCCTGAGTGCCCGACGGACGGCGGGTGCCCCCTTCGGCCCTGCCGGCCTCCCCGCCCGATGGCGGCGGACCGACGGGGTGCCGAGGGGCGGCACACGCGTGGGCTCCTGCCGCGACGGGGGAGACACGGCAGGAGCCCTGCACTCCGTCTGCCCCCGCCGCAGCGGCTCACACCCTCGCCCTCCGACGGGTTTTGCCGTCGCCCGACCGGTTCCCTCGCCGCGCCGTCCGGCGCTGGACACGGCCGTGGCGGGTAGGCGGTAGGGGAAGCAACCGAGCGGCTGGAACGAGGCGGCATGCGAAGCGTGGGTGTGGAAGAGGAACTGCTGCTGGTGGACGCGGTCAGCGGTGACCCTCTGGCGGTTTCGGGCGCCGTGCTGGCGGCGGCCGACCGGCAGTCCTGGCAGCCGGGCGGGCCGGGGGTGCAGGAGCACCGTTTCGAATCCGAACTCCACAAGGAGCAGCTCGAGTTCGCGACGCGTCCGGTGACGGAGATGGGCCGGCTCCAGGAGGAGATCAGCCGCAGCCGGCGCGAGGCGGCCCGCCACGCGGACACCGTCGGCGCCAAGGTGGCCGCCCTGGCGACCTCCCCGCTGCCCGTGCAGCCCTCGCTGAACACCGGTACGCGCTACCGCTGGCTGGGCGAGCAGTTCGGGCTGACCACTCAGGAGCAGCTGACGTGCGGCTGCCATGTCCATGTGTCGGTCGAGTCGGACGAGGAGGGGGTGGCCGTACTGGACCGGATGCGGCCGTGGCTGCCGGTGCTGACCGCGATGAGTGCCAACTCCCCCTTCTGGCAAGGACAGGACAGCGACTACGCCAGCTACCGCAGCCGCGTGTGGAACCGGTGGCCGTCCGCCGGCCCGGTCGACGTCTTCGGCTCCGCCGACCGGTACCACGAGCAGGTGAGCGCCATGGTGGGGACCGGGGTGCTCCGGGACGAGGGGATGATCTACTTCGACGCCCGGCTCTCCGCCGCCTATCCCACCGTGGAGGTCCGGGTCGCCGACGTGTGCCTGGACGCCACGACCCCCGTCCTGCTGGCCGCGCTCGTGCGCGGCCTGGTCGAGACCTCCTCCCGTGCCTGGCAGGAGGGGCGGCCGCCGGCGAGGATCGGCACCGGCCTGCTGCGTCTCGCCTCCTGGCGGGCCGGCCGGTCGGGGCTCGACGGCCCCCTGCTCCATCCGGAGACCATGCGCGAGACCTCCGCCGCCGACGCCGTGCGGGCCCTGTGCCGGCACGTGGGCGACGCCCTGGCCGAGCACGGCGACGACGACCTCGTCCGGGACGGTGTGGCGCGCCTCCTCGAGACCGGCAACGGCGCCCGCGTCCAGCGCCGGCTGCTGGAGGAGGAGGGGAGCCTCGGACGGGTCGTGACCCGCTGCGCCCTGATGACGACGGACAGCGGGCCGCAGCCCGGCTGACGTGCCGCTTTCGTGCCCGGGCCGGGGTCCTTGGGCGGGGCGACGCTCCGCACCCCGGCCCCGGCGCGGTGGTCTGCGGCGCCGTCCCCGTGGTGACAGCATGGGCCCGTGGAGAAGTGCGCAGTCATCGTGATCGACATGATCAACACCTACGACCACCCGGACGCCGATCTGCTGGTCCCGTCGGCCGAGAAGGCCGTGCCCGCGATCGTGCGGCTGCTGGCTCGGGCACGCGAGCGCGGCGTCCCGGTCGTCTACGTCAACGACAACTTCGGCGAGTGGCGTTCGCACCACGGCGAGATCCTGGACACGGCCCTCGCGGGGCCCCGGGCCCACCTCGTGGAGCCGCTGCGGCCGACGGACGATTCGCTGTTCGTGGTCAAGGCGCGGCACTCGATCTTCTTCGAGACCCCGCTCTCCTATCTGCTGAGCACGCTGGGTGTCGACCAGGTGGTCCTGTGCGGTCAGGTCACCGAGCAGTGCGTGCTGTACTCGGCGCTCGATGCCCACATCCGCCATCTGAAGGTGACGGTGGCGCAGGATGCGGTGGCGCACATCCACGAGGACCTGGCGGACGCGGCGCTGCGGATGATGGAACGCAACATGGGGGCGACGATCTGCTCGGCGGACGCGCTCCTGCGCTGACGCACCGGCCGCCCGGCCCGTCGTCCCCCTCGCCTCCCCTCCCCCGGCCTCCCGCTGCCCGCGCGCGGTCACCGCGCGCGGGCAGCGGGAGGCCGGGGGAGGGG
>NZ_RDBP01000219.1 GCF_008042045.1 Streptomyces sp. T39 | reverse complement strand
TGGGCGGGGTGGCCTCGCCGGTGAGGTGGAGGCGGGTGCCGGTGCGGAGCTGGAAGGCCGTGGTGCCGTCGCCGGTGGGGCGGGACGCGTAGGTCACGGTGGCGGGCAGCAGCACCGGAGCGCTGAACTCCGCCTGGGCTGCCGCCGACGGGCCGCCCCCGCCCTCCGCCTGCGCCACACACCGGGCGAAGGTCCACATCCCGTGGGCGATGGCCCGGGGGAAGCCGAACAGCCGTGCCGTCAGCGGGTGCAGATGGATCGGGTTGCGGTCGCCGGACGCCGCGCCGTAGCGGCGTCCGAGATCGCCGGGCAGCCGCCACTCGGCACGTGCCGGCAGCGGTTCGGGTGCCGGCCGCCGCTCGTCCGGTGCGCCGCCGGTGACCCGGTGGCGGGCCAGGTAGGTGCTGCGGGACACCCAGACCAGCTCGCCCTCCAGGCACGCCTGAGTGACCATCACGACCTCGGTGCCGCGCCGGTGGGGGACCAGTTCCTCGGCGTACACGGTCAGTTCGGGCCGGTCGGCGGGGAGCAGCGCCGGGCCGTGGCGGGCGATGTCGATGCCGGTGTGGACGAGCCCCAGGAGCGGCAGGGGGAAGCGCCGGTCCGCCATCACCCGCATCGCCAGCGGGAAGGCGAGGACGTGGGGATACGTCAGGGGCAGCGGCTCCCGCGGGCCCGTGGCGGGGAAGCCGCAGACCGCGGCGTAGGCGGCCAGGCGGCGGGTGTCGGTGCGCGCCGCCGGGAGCACCAGGCGGGTCTTCGGCAGCGGCGCGCCGGCGCCGGCCCGCTTGAGCGGGGACAGGGCGGCGCCGCGTGCGAGCAGGGGCGCGAGGGAGGGGGCCGAGGTGAGCGTGACGGTCGTCATGGTCAGGCGCCCAGCAGGCTCTGGCCGCAGACGCGCAGGATCTGCCCGTTGACCGCACCCGACGACGGGTCGGCGAGGTACGCGGTGGCCTCGGCGACGTCCACGGGCAGTCCGCCCTGGGCCATCGAGTTCATCCGGCGGCCCGCCTCACGGATGAACAGCGGTACCGCGGCGGTCATCCTCGTCTCGATGAAGCCCGGTGCGACGGCGTTGACGGTGACCCCGTGCGCCGCGGCCGCGCGGGGCGCCAGCGAGCGGACCAGGCCGATCACGCCGGCCTTGCTCGCGGCGTAGTTGGTCTGGCCGGTGTTGCCCGCGATCCCCGCGATGGACGCCGTGGCGACGACGCTCCCGCCGCGGCGGACCGCGCCCTGCTTCAGCAGCGCGTCGGTGGTGTCCAGGACGGCCGCCAGGTTGACGTCCAGTACCTGGCTCCAGCGGTCCGCGGGCATGTTGGCGAGGCGGCGGTCGCGGGTGATGCCCGCGTTGTGGACGAGGACGTCCAGCCCGCCGCCGGGGAGGGCGGCGACGATGCGGTCCGCGGCGTCGGCGGCGGTGATGTCGAGGGGCAGGGCGGTGCCGTTCAGCGCGTCGGCCGTGCGCACCAGGTCGGCCCGGGCCTGCGGGACGTCGAGGCAGACCACATGGGCGCCGTCGCGGACGAGGACCTCGGCGACGGCCGCTCCGATGCCGCGGGCGGCTCCGGTGACCAGCGCCGTCCGGCCGGCCAGGGGGCGGTCGGGGTCGGCGTCGGCCGGTGCGGCGTCGGTGAGTTCGACGACCTGGCCGCTCACGTAGGCCGACTTGGGGGAGAGCAGGAAGCGCAGGGTGGAGGCGGCCGACGCCGGATCGGGCGAGGTGAGGCGGACCAG
>NZ_RDBP01000218.1 GCF_008042045.1 Streptomyces sp. T39 | reverse complement strand
CGTCGGGTCCCCGCCAACGGCCGCAATGGCCTGAGCTCCGCCGCGGCGCAGCCCGTGCGCGGTGATCTGCTGCCAGTTCTTCGCCCCTGCACGGTGCGCGCGGCCGCGGACCCAGTCGTTGATGGCGTCACCGGTCACGTAGTTCCCGCGCTCGGTCGCAACAGATCGGTTCTGCAGCGTGCCGCGGGACGTGAGCGCCCGGAAGAACGCCCCCTCGCTCACCCCGAGACGGTGCAGCACAGTCAGCCAGTCCCGGACCGCGGCCACCGGGTCAAGCAGGGGATCCGGGTCCGCGGGGATGTCCGTGTGCTCGCCCTTGCCGTCCTGGTCGGTCTTGGAGGAGCGGATGTGCAGGGTCACGAAGTCGTCGTCGACGGACACGTCCGCGATCGACAGGTCAGCGAGCTCGATACGCCGGTTGAGGGCTCCGCGGCCGAGGAGGAGCACGCACCGGTCCCGCACGCCGGCCGGTGTCGTCAGGTCACAGGAGGCGACCATGGCGCGCAGCAGGGCGTCGGTGATGGGCGGGGCCTTGCGCACCGCGGTCCGCTTGCTCCATTCCTTGCGGTACTCGTTGAGCATGCCGCGGGCCTGCTTCGTGCCGGGCTTCATGTCCTCGGGCATCGCCGTCCGGATCGCCGACATGGCCGCGCTGATGCTGTTCGGGGACCGCCCGAGTTCGATGAGGTGGGCGACGTACTCCACGTAGGTCGCGGTCGTGCACGGGATCGCGACCCGGCCGTGCTGGGCGCACCATGCCTTGAACAGGTTCCGCTGCGACTCGTAGTTCGCGCTCGTGTTCTTTGGCGCGGACTGGTTCTTCAGCCGTTCGGCGGTGCGCTCGGAGACGTACAGGTCCCGCTCGGTGTACCGGGGGGCGTCGTCCTCGGTGGGCAGGTTCTGGCCGGGGTAGAGCACGGTGTGCCGGTCGACGGCCGGGCGGGCGGGCGGCGCGGGCCTGGTGAGGGCGGGGAGGTGGTCGTCGTCCACCAGCTCGGCGTCGACCACCTCCTGGTCGTTCTCGCTCATGGGAGCAGCGCCAACTTCACTTCCATGCTGATTGTGAACCGGTGGCCGCAAGGCTGGAACCACATGAGGTCCTTGTGATGCCCGATGTTCTGGGATGCCGCACCACAGTGGGGGCATGGCGGCAGCGGAGGGTAGTCGGGCGCCTGGAGCATCTCGTCCACGATGCGCTGCTCGCGGTCTCGCAGGGCGTCTCGGATCGCTCGCATGGTGTTCACGTCAATCTCGGGAGGCGGTTCGCCTGTCACGCTGATCCCCTCTCAGGGCGGCTCAGGCAAGAGCCACCTACAAGGGAAATTATACGAGGGAGATCACAGAAGGATGCCCCGACGCATTCAGCGCGCCGGGGCCCGTTCGATCCGTTCGATTCTTCGTCAGGAGCCGTTTTAAGCGGCGGCTTGTTCGTCGACTGGCTCTGCGTCCTTGCGTGCGTGGCACTCCAGATACGCGGCCATCGCCCGAACTATGCGCAAACTGTCCTGAGCGTTACCAAGAGCGTAGTTGCACGGACGGCAGAGCAAGTCTCGTACCGCACCGGTCCGGTGGTCGTGGTCGACGTGCAGGCGATGGTCCGGTGTGATGCCGCAGATTGCACACTTCCCGTCCTGCTCGGCAACCTTCGCCTGATACTGCTCCATGGTCATGCCGTAGTTCCGCTCAAGGTTCTTGGCGTACACCATGTCCTTGCCGCCGCCGGGCCGGTTGTACTTCTCCTTGCGCTGAGCGGCGGTGCATACCTTGCAGTACGGCGAGTGTGGCCGGGTGAACTGGTCGATCCCCTTCTCCTCCTTGCAATCGGGGCAGGTCTTGCTGGTCAGGTTCGCGGCGATCTGTCTGCGGTTCGCCCGATGGGCTCGGTTGCGGCACAAGTCAGTGCAGTACTTCGACTTCGGGTGGAGCCCCTTGACGGTCGACAACTCGACCTCACACCCCGAGTAGCCGCAGCGTCTCTCCAGTTCGGCCGTCAGCGCTTCCTGCATCGTTCCCCTATCCCCCTTGGAGTAGTTGAGCTACTCTAAGCGTAGCAGTAGTCAAGCTACTCCACCCCGCCTACGGTGAACCCATGGACCTGACCGGCTACCTGACCTCCGACGAAGCAGCAGAACGACTCGGCATCAACCGCCAGAGCCTCTACAACCTGGCCAGTCGCTCCCCAGACTTCCCGAAACCGAAGAAGATCGGGCGCACATCCCTCTGGCCAGAGGGTGAGTTGGATGAGTGGCGGACGCGGCACCCGAAACGACAGATCACCGAGCAGTGAGGACCACGACCATGGCGCAGACCCGCGAGCGTCGCATGTACCTGTACTGGAAGTCCCTCAAGCGCAGCCGCTCGTACCAGCACGACTACCGGAAGGGCTGGGTGCACGGGCCGCTGATGCAGGTGGCCATGCGCTTCAAGACACCGATCCGCGAGGTCCGGGACATCCTCGACGCGCAGAAGAGTCCCGCCCCCGACCGCACTACCATCCGCATCACGGATCAGTGAGGAGCACTACCCCGAACGCGACGGTGCCCCGCCTGAAGCAAGCAGGCGGGGCACCGTCGCGTGCAGGTTAGTCGACGACAGGGGGCGCCTTTCGCATCCTGCGCTCCACTTCGTTGCCGTGATCAGCCAGCAGGTCAGACATTGTGTAGGACTTGACCTCAGGCGGGAACACTGCGTGCACGTCCATGGTTCCGTTATCGATCAAATGGAGAGCCCTCACGTCGGCACGAAAGATCGCTTCGGCGCCGTCCCGCTTCACCAGGAGCACCATCTCGCGCGCATCACAGAGCTGGTTGT
This sequence comes from Streptomyces sp. T39, assembly GCF_008042045.1. GTDB lineage: Bacteria > Actinomycetota > Actinomycetes > Streptomycetales > Streptomycetaceae > Streptomyces. Next base: position 1,889 of record NZ_RDBP01000218.1, on the reverse strand, counting down.
CGCAGTACAACTCAAGGCGCCCTGGGTCTGCATCACGATCGGAAGCGGATCGCTTGACCGTATGGCTGCCGCAGAACATGCACTGCACTGGGTTCGGCTCGTTGGCATACGTTGTCTTCGGCTGCTGGCGGCGCAGCCACGGTGCAGCCCCCGCCTCCCACTCGTCATCCATGAGGGGAGCCTAGTGGGGACCATGGCTCGCCGTCCGGTGGAATCCGATGTGCGACCTGGATGCGGTCGGGCCGCGCTGTCCCTGATACCGCGACCCCCGCGCACCCTGCCCATACGGCGCGGCCGCCGCAGACGAGCACTGGAAGAAGCAGAGCTGTCCGACCTTCATGCCCGGCCACAGTTTCACTGGCAGCCGCGTCAGGTTCGATAGCTCCAGCGTCACATGGCCCGAGAACCCCGGGTCGATGAACCCCGCCGTTGAATGCGTGATCAACCCGAGCCTGCCCAGCGACGACTTTCCCTCCAGCCGAGCAGCCACATCCGCCGACAGAGCCACCGCCTCGAACGTCGACCCCAGCACGAACTCCCCCGGATGCAGCACGAACCCCTCCCCCTCCGGCACCACCACGAGACGCGTCAGGTCCCGCTGCTCCACCGCCGGGTCGATGCAGTCGTACCGGTGCGAGTCGAACACCAGGAACTGGCGGTCCAGGCGCACATCCAGCGACGCCGGCTGCACCATCGCAGGCTCGTACGGGGTGATGCCGATACGGCCGTCAGCTATCGCGGCCTCGATGTCACGGTCGGAAAGGAGCACCCTGCGAGCGTAGAGCCGGCCGTCGCAGACGTTCCCCTCGTCCAGTTCGTCCGAGTTGCCGGGGAAGTAGTAATTTCCAGGTGGCGAGGATACGCCTGTCACCGCACCCCCCCGCCGACACGGTCATGCCCAACTCGCCTACGGTGGCGGCATGCAGAAGCCCAAAGATCGTCGATGTGATGTGAAACACAATCTGGCGCGGTGCGGGACGGGCTAAACAGTGCCGATGCGTTCCGATGCGTTCCGATGCGTGCCTATGGGTTCCCCGACACCACCCAATTGGCCCTGACAGCACGACTCGTGGCGACTGTCCGATTGGGGACGGCCTGCGCGTCCCCTCTAAGATGTCCACCAATGCAGGAGGAGCCACAACCCGACTCCGGTTCCGAGGCCAATGGTCGGGTGAGGCTCCTCAAGCGTGAAGCAATGCCTCCTAGCAAAGGAATCGATTCACGTGGATGAGACTAGCAACTCCTGTGTCACATTCGCACGACGGGCTGCTCAGGCATGCCGTCGCGCGATCAAGCGCCTGGACCTCCGCGGCCGGTACGACCGGCATCAGCGCGAAGTCCGCCGTCACCTTCTCTACGGAGCCGTAAGCAAGTTCGGCAGCTGGGGCGCCGGCATCCTCATCACCTACCTGATGAGCCGCTGACACCCCGCCTGTGCCCCCGCCCCCGCGGCGGGGGCACAGGCACGTCCAGGGGAACATCTTCCCCGAGCAGTGCAACGCTGGGAGCATCCCCTTCCCGGACCGCGAGGTACTGCCCATGTCCCAGCAAGACACCCCCACGCCCACCTTCCGCAGCGACGTGACCGTCGACCTGGTGAAGCACACCGCCGGTGACTCCGACGTGCTGTGGGCCGCCCGGGTCTCCACAGCGGGTGAGCAGTCGCTCGACGAGCTCTCGAAGGACCCCGAGCGCTCCAAGGGACTCATCAACTATCTGATGCGCGACCGCCACGGCAGCCCCTTCGAGCACAACTCGATGACCTTCTTCATCAGCGCACCGATCTTCGTCTTCCGCGAGTTCATGCGCCACCGCGTCGGCTGGTCGTACAACGAGGAGTCCGGCCGCTACCGCCGTCTGGACCCGGTGTTCTACGTCCTCCCCGACGC
>NZ_RDBP01000217.1 GCF_008042045.1 Streptomyces sp. T39 | reverse complement strand
GCGGGCCGCGTGCACCCACTGCGCGATCCGCGTCAGATGCTCCCGGCGGCCGGCGAACGGCCCCTGCGGGTCGGGGAGATGGCCGAACGACTGCTCCAGCACCGACCTGCGGCGTGCCGCCGCGCTGCGGTCCGCGCCGCGCAGCCGCGGCGCGGGCGCCGCCGCCTTCTTCGCGGGCCGGGCCGCCGCCGACAGCATCCGCTGCTGGTCGAGGAACGGACGTATGCCCCGCACCTCCAGGGCGGTCAGCCACTGCAGGCGCAACTGCTCCGGTCCGCCCGGCTGACCCGCCGCCCCCGCCCGGCGGTGCGCGGCCGGCCAGTGCGACGCGGTCACCTTCGCCACCGTGGTCGCGGCCCCCGCGACCGCGACCACGGCGCCCGCGCCGAGCGCGGTCCCGGTGGCCGTGCCGAGCGCCATGTCCGCCCCCACGGCCGCCGCGGCGGCGACCGCGGTCACCAGGGCGGGGGTGCCGACGTGCCGCCGGGAGAACCGCTCGGACAGCGGCAGCGCACCGGCCCGGGCCTCGTCGAGCGCCCGCTCGTACGCCGCGTACTCCTCGCCCGCGCTCGCGGCCATGGTGTCGAGCTCGTCCCGGGCACGGGACAGCAGCAGCTGCCCGTCGGTCCGCCCGCCGCTGCGCCGCACCTCCTCTTCCACGGCCCGGCCCAACAGCCGTTCCGCTTCGGCCCGATGGCTGTCCCGCATCTGCGTCCCCCGTCCCCCGGGAAGAGCCCGGTTCCCGTGTGCTACCCATCTGTCGCACCGTCAAGTGTCGTCGTCACGGGGAGGAAGTGCGAGGGGTTCCGGGTCGCACTGGCCGGCCGCGCACCGCCGGGCGGGGGCGGCGGGTCAGCCGGGCGGACCGGAGCAGTTGCGCCTGCAGTGGCTGACCGCCCTGGAGGTGCGGGGCATACGTCCGTTCCTCGACCAGCAGCGGATGCTGTCGGC
>NZ_RDBP01000216.1 GCF_008042045.1 Streptomyces sp. T39 | reverse complement strand
GGCGACCGGGTGTCCGCTCGCCTCGTGGTGGGCGTACGCGTGCCGGCCGCGGGAGCTGTCGCAGCATCCGACGTGACCGCATGTGGCGCACTGGCGCAGGCGCACCCGGAGCCCCGGGCCGGGTGCGCAGTCCTCGCACTCGGGGCGATGCGGGGGCTCCGGCTGCACGACGGCCGCCGGTGCGGACACGCGGCGGACGTCGTGCAGCCGGAGCCCCCGCATCGCCCCGAGTGCGAGGACTGCGCACCCGGAGCCCCGGGCCGGGTGCGCCTGCGCCAGTGCGCCACATGCGGTCACGTCGGATGCTGCGACAGCTCCCGCGGCCGGCACGCGTACGCCCACCACGAGGCGAGCGGACACCCGGTCGCCGTCTCGCTGGCGCCCGACGAGGCATGGGCCTGGTGCTACGCCGACGAGACGTTCCTCGTGCGCGAGAGCGGCTGAAGGGGCCCCACGGCCGGTACGGGCGCGCGCGGCCCGCGCGCCGGTCACGACTTCCGCACGTAGTGCGCCGGTTCGGCGTCGACGGCCATGCTGTAGAGCAGCAGCTCGTCGCCGGCGACGGTCAGGAAGACGGCGTCGTGCTGACGGCAGTCCCCGCCCGACTCCGCGGTGTACGTCCCGGGGCCGAGCGCCAGCACCGGGGACACGGCGCCGACGACGTAGCTGCTCTCGCAGACCTGCTCCGTGCCGCCCTCCATGCCGGCCTCGTCCGCGATCCGCACCAGGCGGCCCCCGGCCGGTCCCTGGGCGATCCGCACCATGCCCTGCTGTCGGTACAGCTCGTTGGCGGGCACCCAGACGCCGACGTACTCGTCCGGGACGGCCTGCGGACCGCCGGTGGACCGGTGCAGATCGGCGGTCAGTCCGCCGGACTCCCAGGTCAGGATCGAGGGGGAGCGCACCGTGAGGGTCTGCCGTGCCTGAGGACCGCACCGCCCCTGCGGCATCTGGACGGTGAGCCTGCTCCCGGCGACCACCAGCGTGTCGGCGTCGGCGGAGACCAGGGCGCCGCGGCCGCCGCACTGCTGCTCGCCGCCGGTGTCGATGTACGAGGCGACCGGGTCGCCCGGGCCGCCCTGCGTGATCTCCAGCCGCAGCACCCGCTTCGGCATCTCGACGTCGCCCTCGACCACGCCCTCCCAGGCACCGGTGAAGGCATCGGGCACGCTGCGCGCGGCGCTCTGCGACGCACCCGGCGCGCCGCTCCCGGCCGGGTCCTTCCCGCCGTCGCCGCGCAGGGCCAGCGCCGTGCCCGCGGCCGTCGCCGCGAGCGCCACCACCGCGGCGACGGCGGGCCGCCACCGCCGTGCGGACCGCACCGGGTCCTCGGGCACGACCCGGGGCGCCGGCGCCGGGTCCTGCGACGGCGTCCCCTCGGTGAGCACCCGGGCCGCCAGCCGGCCGAGCTCCGCCAGCAGCTCCGCCGGCAGCCACGGCTCGGCCGCGTCGGTGCGGATGCGGGCGGCGACCTGCTCGGCCGTGGGCCGCAGCGCCGGGTCCTTGGCGAGACACGCGGTGACCAGACCCGTCAGCGAGTGGGGGACCCCGGTGAGGTCCGGCTCCTCCTCGGCGATGCGGAACATCAGCGCGTGCAGCCCCAGTTCGGCGGAGCCGAACGGCAGCCGCCCCGTCGCCGCGTACACCAGCACCGAGCCGAGGCCGAACATGTCCGCGGCGGGCGTCACCCGCAGACCGCGCACCTGCTCCGGAGACATGAAGGCGGGCGAGCCGAGCACGACCCCGGTGGAGGTGCGCAGACCGCCGGCCACCGTGTCCAGCGCCCTGGCGATGCCGAAGTCGATCACCCGAGGGCCGTCGACGGTCAGCAGGATGTTCGACGGCTTGAGGTCGCGGTGCACCAGCCCCGCCCCGTGGATGGCGCGCAGCGCCCGGGCGAGGCGTCCCGTCAGGGAGTGCAGGGTGGCCTCGGGCAGCGGCCCGTACCCCGCCCCGACGACCTGGTGCAGCGAGGGCCCCGGCACGTACTCGGTGGCCACCCAGGGCGCGGTGGCCTCGGTGTCGGCGCCCAGCACCGGCGCCGTCCACTCGCCGCCCACCCGGTGCAGCGCGGCGACCTCCTGGCGGAACCGCGCCCGGAACTCCGGATCCTCGGCCAGCGAGGCCCGCACCACCTTCACCGCCGCGGGCCGCCCGTCGGCTCGGCGTCCCAGGAAGACCTGGCCCATTCCGCCGGCGCCCAGCCGGCCGACCAGGGTGAAGTCCCCCATCCGCCGCGGATCCTCCGCCTCCAGGACGTGCATGTGTGCCCCGCTTCCCCCGTGTGCCGGCGCGCCTGCGCCGACCCGCTCCGCGCGGCGGTGACGTTACCGGTTCGGCCCGGTGCTGTCCCGCGCCGGAGGCCCGGCCCCGCCGGCGCCGGGCGGACCGTGCGGGCGCCGGGCGGACCGTGCGGGCGCCGGGCGGACCGTGCGGTGCAGCAGGAGACCGGCCCCGCGCCGGGCGGAGAGGCTCGGGACCGGCTCCCGCGGGTGCCCGGCGGGCGCGTTCGGCGTGACTCAGCCGTCCCAGTCCCAGGTGTCGAAGTACGCGGGCACCCCCGTCCGCCGGGCGTGCAGGACGGCGCGGAGCCGGGCGAAGTCCCGGGCGGGCATCAGCGGCCGCCAGTCGTCCAGCGGCAGGACGCGCGCCTCGTCGTGCTCGCTCGGGTCGAGGGCGATGCCCGCGATCTGACGGCGGGTGAGCCGACCGCCGTCGAAGACGAACCCGGTGGTCGCCAGCGGCCAGCCGGTGCCCGGCAGGCCGAACACGGCGGCCAGCAACCGCGGGGGGCCGGGCATCCGGATGCCCGTCTCCTCCAACGTCTCGCGGACGGCCGTCTCCCACGGCCGCTCACCCGGGTCCGCCGTCCCGCCCGGCCACTGCCACGGGTGATGGCCGGCCCCGTAGACGGCACGCAGATGCAGCGGCCGGTCGTCCTCGTCGGTGAAGAACAGCGCACCGAATACGGACGCCTTCGGCAGTGTCGCCGCGTACTCCTCGGGCGGAAGCCAGCCCTCCCGGACCGGTCCTGCGGCAGTCGGGGTGCCGTCTACGCGGCCGGGATGTGGCACGCCCCGTCCGGTCATGTCGACGGCGCCCACGAGGACGTCGTGACCGCCGTCGTGCGCGAGACGCTGGAGGAGACGAGAC
>NZ_RDBP01000215.1 GCF_008042045.1 Streptomyces sp. T39 | reverse complement strand
CTCCTCACCCGGACCGCGTGGGCCGGGTGTCTTCCCCGTCGTGCCAGGCGGAGGGGACGAGCGCGCCCGCAACCGGCCACCAGGAAGTGAACTTCACCCCCGTGCCCTTGTTCACCGCGATCGCCCACGCGGTCCGGGTGAGGAGATGCGCGCCGACGATCAGGTTCACCGGGTAGGGGAGGTTGGCGACGATCGTCCCCATGAACCCCGACCCGAGTTCGACGAACTTGTTGAAGGCGTAGCGGTTGAGGTAGAGCTCATAGCCCCAGTAGTACGTCTCGCACGTGACCTTCGCGTCGCCGTCGGCGGATTCGCTCCGGGTGCCCCGGGCGAGCTCCCCGAAGTCGTAGCGCGTCGGATCCTCCTCCTGAGCGCCGGCTGCTGATGCCGTGTCCTGAACCATGTGTCCTCCCTTACCTCGTCGGAATGCTGCTGTGCGTGTCCGCACGCGTGAGAGGCGCGTCTGATGTCCTCGCCGGACGCCTCGGCCGAAGCGGTCCGCACGATGCGCCGCGGATGCGTGCCGGTGTCGCGCCCCGAACAGTGCCCTGCTCACACGGCCGCACAGGTCCCAGACCCGGTGGGCAACCCGCTTGGGCGAGAAGGAATCGATCCTTCATGCACCATCGCCGGAGCGTGCGCCGGAGCACGAACCGGGCGCGCCGCCAGAGAGGCAGTCACGCCTCAGTGCTCCGGGCAACCACCGCCCACCACCTGACGGTCGCCCTCCGGGAAACCGGCGCCAACCACGGCCAAGAAGCGCGGTGAAGGCAAGAAATCCGGCACGCGGAGACCGAGGACATGGTCGTCGTCGGCTACACCGGCGCTCGGTCCCGGCCGCTGGCCGTACGACGCCCGGACGGGGCCGTCGCCCTCTCCCAGCGCCTCACCGGCCCGCTCGCGGCCGCGGCCGCGCACTACCTCCAGCCGGCAGGCGACGGGCCTCGGGGGGCGCACCCGCGACGGCCAGACCTACACCAGCACTCCGGCCGGCTTCCTCGTCGACGCCCGTGGCCGGACCACCCGGCACGCCGTGGTGACGGTCATGCGCGTGAGGTAGAGCGGCCGGGCATCACGGGGTCGTGGAGCGGCCTGTCCGGCTGCTGCGGCGGCATTGCGTGCGGCGGCCGGCCGCGAGGTGGGCGGTGATGGTGGCCGGGTCGCGGCCGGTGACGGTGGAGATGTGGTCGATGCTCAGGTGGAGCTGCTCGTGGAGCAGGACGGTCTCCTCGATCGGGGTGGTGGGGCGGGTTCGGCGGGCCAGTGCCTGGGTGTGGAGGTCCCAGACGCGGGCGGCGGGGCGGCGGTCGGCGACGATGGTGGACCAGGCGCTGGCGACCAGGTCGAAGAGGAGACTGACGACGATCCGGGCCTCGTCGGGGGGAAGGCTGGCGTGGGCGTGGGCGAGGTAGAGGGGACGGTGGAAGTCGTAGAAGGCGTCGAAGGCGTTGGCGAGCAGCGTGCAGGAGGGGCGGGGCGGGGGCGGTTCAGAAGGATTCGGCAGGGAGGCCGGAGTCGCTGCGGTCATGGGCTGCCTTCCACAGGGGCTCGACGGGGCCGGGGGTGGCGTAGAGGGCGATGACGAGTGCTTCGATGACGGGCCAGTCCGGGATGCGGGGGCCGCGGAAAGCGGTGCGCACGTCGCTCTCCTTGAGGGCCCCTTTGGCTGAGGTGATGATCTTGCGGTCGGTGCGGTTGCCGTCGGCGTAGCGCAGGGCAGCGAGGTAGTTGCGGAGGTAGGCGGCGGGGTCGGTGCCGATACCGGGTGGGCTGTCGATGGCGACTTCGAAGAGGGGCTTGAACATTTCGGGGCGCTCGCCGGCTGCGGTGGCGATCTTGCGGACGTGGGTCCAGGAGGCGGCGCGGTGACCGGACAGCAGGCGTGAGAGGTAGGAGGGGGCGACGCCGAGTTCGTCGGCGAGGGCGCGCTGGCTGGGGAAGCCGCTGCGGCGGTAGAGCTCGGTGAGGGCGACGGCGAGGCGCTGGCGGGGGTCGCGGGCGCCGGTGCCGGTGGCGCCGACGGTGCGGGCTGTGCGGCGGTTGACCGGGCGGCGCCGGTCGGCGAGCTTGGCGAGGGCTTCCTTGCGCGGGTACTTCTTGCGCAGCCGGTCCTCGCTGAGTCCCAGGTTCTGGGCCATCTGCCCGGGGGGAATCTTCTGGCGGTGGCCTTCCCAGACGAGTGCGGTCACCAGGTAGTCGTGCAGTTCGAGCTGGGTGCGGGCGTTGGCGAGGAGGTCGAGGACGGGCGGGGTGTCGGGGCGGGCGAGGATCCGCTCCAGGTTCCGTCCGGAGGCGGAGGCGTAGTCCTCGATGACCTGGCGGAGGTAGTCGACGGCGGGGTCGAGGGCGACGGGACGGTTCGATGGGGTGGGCACAGCTTCCTCTTTCGGGCGGCGTGGGCCGCGCCGCGCGGGCATTTATGCCCGGCGGGCGGCTGCTGACGGCGTGCGGGCCACGGTGGCCGCCGGACACGAATGCGTGTGCGGCGGCCCCGGGCCGGCAGGTCAGTTCACGCGCAACCGGCGGTAGACCAGGGCCGATCCGCGTGCCGCGGCACACAGCAGTGCCGCGGCGCCGAGCGCCGTGGGTGTGCTGGTGTCCGGCGTGAGGGTGAACGGTGCGGTCACCAGGCCCGCGAGGAGACTTCCGCGGACGGTGACAGCCATGGCAACGGCTGTCCGGGTTTGAACTCCCGCTCGTGACGGGATGATACGGTCACGGCTCAGGTCTCCCGAAAGGGCGATATTGAGCCGTCGCAGTCGGTCGAAATGCATGGGGTTCCCTCGTGTTCGTTTGAACTGACGTGATGACTGGCTGAGAGAGACCCCGGCCGAGGGCGTCCAAACCAGGGGCCGGGGTCTCTTCTGTTCCCCGGGGCGTCCGGGTTGGCCGACAGTACTACGAAGCGCTGTCAGTCCATGCCTCAAAGTAATCCTGTGGGCATGAATGACCATCCGCCGCTTCCACTCACAGCCCGCCCCCACGCCCTTCGCGGACACGCGCGGGCACAGGAACACCGCCGGTTGGTCATAAACGGTCAGTACCGGTGCCTGAGGAGTCGCAAAGAGCCGTCGTGCCACACATCGCGACAGGATGCCGAACGCCCACGCCCCGATCACCTGTGTCACCG
>NZ_RDBP01000214.1 GCF_008042045.1 Streptomyces sp. T39 | reverse complement strand
TCCTCCCGGCCCGGACACGCCCGCCACGGCAGGCGCTCCACCGCGGCCCGGTCGTCGAACGCGTCCAGCCGCAGCCCCCGCGCCCGCACCCCGTGCACGTACTGCCGCTCGTGCAGGACGCCCCCGCAGATCCCCTTCGCCTCACCCGTGCGCGGCCCGTAGTTGACCCGCCCCAGGGACTCCACCCACAGCTCCACCGTCGCCGGACCCCCCACCGGCTCCGGCAGGACGGACCGCTCCTCGTCGAGGATCCCGGCCCGCACCCCGTCGACATGCACCACCGCCCGGTCCCGCAGCCCCGTCACCCGCAGCGGATACGGCTGCCGCGGCCCCGGCACCTCCAGGCGGTAGTGGACCAGGCCCCGGTCCACGTCCAACTCCTCGAACGTCGGTGGAACGGGACCCTCCCACTCCCTGCCGCCCAGCTCCCGCACCACGTCCTCCAGCGGCGTCCACCGCTCCGTCCGCGCACCGGCCGGGGCCCCCAGCCGCACCGGCGCGGGCGGCGGAGCGGGCAGCGGCCCGTCCGCGTACTCGGCCAGGACCTCACGGAAACGCCAGAACTTCTCCGTCGGCAGTCCCGCCTCGTCCACCGGGGCGTCGTAGTCGTACGACGTCACCGTCCCCGACAGCGCCTCGTCCTGGAGCGGGCCCGAACGGTTGGCCCCCGCCCAGCCGGCGAAGCTCGTCCCGCCGTGCGCCATGTAGACGTTCACCGACGCCCCGGCCTCCAGGATCTCCCGCAGCGCCGCCGCCGCGTCCAGCGGATCCCGCACCACCCGTTCGCTGCCCCAGTGCTCGAACCAGCCGCACCAGAACTCCATGCACATCAGGGGCCCGTCCGGCCGGTGCCGACGCAGGGCGGCGAACGCCTCCGCCGCCTGGGACCCGAAGTTCACCGTCGCGAGCACACCGGGCACCGAGCCGCCCGTGAGCATGTGGTCCTCCGGCCCGTCGGACGTGAACAACGGCACCGTCACCCCGCAGTGGCGCAACAGGTCCACCATCTCGCGCAGGTACCCCGCGTCGCTGCCGTAGCTCCCGTACTCGTTCTCCGCCTGCACCATGACGACGGGGCCGCCGCGCCCGATCTCGCGCGCCGCGACCTGGGGGAGCAGCCGGCGGAACCAGCGCTCCACATGCCCCAGGTACTCCGGGTCGCGGGTGCGCACCCGCCGCCCCAGCGGCCCGGTCAGCCAGTGCGGCAGACCGCCGTTCTCCCACTCGGCGCAGATGTACGGCCCCGGCCGCACCACGGCCCACAGACCCGCCGCCCGCACCGCGTCCAGGAACCGGCCGAGCGCGCCGTCGTCCGCGTACCGGCCCGGCTCCGGCTCGTGCAGATTCCACGGGACGTACGTCTCCACACAGTTGAGGCCCATCGCCCGCAGCATCGCCAGCCGGTGCGTCCACTGCTCCTCGTGCACCCGGAAGTAGTGCAGCGCGCCCGACAGCAGCCGCACCGGCCGCCCGTCCAGCAGGAAGTCCGTCCCGCCCACCGTGAAGTCCGCCACCGGCCCGTCCGTCTCTCTCGTGCTCACCCGAGGAACGATCGCCCCCTGGCGTGCGGCGCGTCCATGGACAAAGATCGCCCTGGCTTGGACTCGGCACGGTCCACGGCCCCCGCGGCCCGGTGCGGCACGCCCCGGGGAAAGAGGACGGAACGAACGGACCGGCACCGACACGGCGAACCGGTGACGAACGGACACACGGCGAAACGGTGACGAACAGACCGGCACCGACACGGCGAAACAGTGACGAACGGACCGGCACCACCACGGCGAAACGGTGCGGAAGGAGAGAAGACCGGCATGTATCACACCTGGATGCGGTACTTCACCCCCAACCCGGTCCACCACCGGCTCGGCCTCGTCTGCCTCGGCGTCGGCCTCCAGCACGGCCGGCTGCCCACCGTCGGACCCCGCACGCTCGACCACCACGTCGCCGTCGTGATCAGCGCCGGCAGCGGCTGGTACCGCACCGCCGACGGACGGCGCACCAAGGTCACCGCACCCGCCGTGATCTGGCTCACCCCCTCCGTGCCGCACCACTACGGACCCGACGCCGACACCGGCTGGGACGAGTGCTTCGTCGACTTCACCGGCCCCGCCACCGCCACCTACACCGAACTCGGCTGCATCGAGGCCGACCGGCCGGTCGTCCCGCTGTCCGACGCCGCCGGCGCCCGGGCCGTCGTCGCACGCATCGCCCGGGCCGCCCGCCGCGGCAACCCCCTGATGGAGATCGAGACCGCCGCGGCCGTCCACGAACTCCTCGTCGCACTGCGCCGCGCCCGCGCCGACACCGACGCCGACGGCGACCCCGTCCTCACCGCACTGACCCGTGACGCCTTCCAGCCGCTGACCGTCGCCGACCACGCGGCCCGCCACGGCATGACCCCCGCCGCCCTGCGCACCGCCGTGCGCCGGGCCGCCGGATGCAGCCCCAAGGACTTCCTGCTCGGCATCCGGCTCGGCCGGGCCAAGGAGCTCCTCGCCGGCACCGACCTGCCCGTCGGCGCCGTCGCACGCCGCGTCGGCTACGAGGACCCCGCCTACTTCTCCCGCCTGTTCACCCGCCGCGTGGGCCTCGCCCCCATCCGCTTCAGGGAGCAGCAGGGCCGGGTCGTGCCCGGTGGCTGGAGCAACCGCGTCCCAGACCCCGAACACCCCCCGACCGTCCTCGGCCCCGCCACGTAAGCTCGCTGCCCATGACCACCAGGGACATCGACGAGGGCGTCCGCGCCGAACTGACCCGCCTGCGGGAGAGCATCGACAACATCGACGCGGCGGTCGTGTACATGCTCGCCGAACGCTTCAAGTGCACCCAGCAGGTGGGCCACCTGAAGGCCGAACACCGGCTGCCCCCGGCCGACCCCGCCCGCGAGGCACGCCAGATCGAGCGCCTCCGCCAGCTCGCCGGGAGCGCCAAGCTCGACCCCGCGTTCGCGGAGAAGCTGCTCAACTTCATCATCGCCGAGGTGATCCGCCACCACGAGACCATCGCGGAGAGCACCCCGCCCACGCCCGAGGGCTGACCCCGGGGGCCGCCCCCCCCGGGGTCAGCCCTCGGGCGTGGGCGGGGTGCTCTCCGCGATGGTCTCGTGGTGGCGGATCACCTCGGCGATGATGAAGTTGAGCAGCTTCTCCGCGAACGCGGGGTCGAGCTTGGCGCTCCCGGCGAGCTGGCGGAGGCGCTCGATCTGGCGTGCCTCGCGGGCG
>NZ_RDBP01000213.1 GCF_008042045.1 Streptomyces sp. T39 | reverse complement strand
GTGCGGGGCAGGGGGCGGGGGGTGGTGCTGGGCATCGTCGGTCATGCCTCCCGCGGCAGGTAGTTGGGGCCGGTGGTGTAGTGCTTGTTGATGTCGCTCGCGCCCGACCGGGCCTTGGTCAGCAGGGTGCCGGCGGTGACCATGGCCTTCACGGGCAGCCTGGGCGCCTCCAGCACCCGGCTGCGCAGCACGTCGCCGCCGTGCGCGGCGCCGAGCCTGGACACGGCCTCGTCCAGGCGGTCGCGCACCAGGCGCAGCAGCTCCGCCAGCGGGGCGCGGCCGTGGGCGGCGAGGCCGAAGGCGTAGGCGCCGGCGCACAGATGCAGGGTGATCGTGGTGAACAGGTCGGCCACGGGAGCGTCGTCCGCGCACAGCACGCGCGGGTCGTCGAAGCCGGGGTCCGGGGCGTCGTCTCCGAGGCGGGCGCGGAGGCGGACGGTGTTGACCCGAGGGCCGTCGTTGTCCTTGAGGAGCAGCCGCACGGGATGGGCGGCGGCGGGGTCCAGCACCAGGGACACGTTCTGCTGGTGGGACTCCAGGGCGATGCCGTAGCCGAAGAGCGTGGTCTGCCAGTCGAACAGCAGCGTGAGGAGGGCGTCGAGGAGGGCGATCGGGTCCCCGGCGGAATGCCGTCGGGCGAGGTGGTCGATCACCAGGCCCCCACCGGGTGCGGGGGCGAGCAGTGCGGCGAGCGGGACCACGGTCGCGCCGTCGGCCGCGGCGGGCAGGGTGCGGGTCAGGGCGGCGAGCAGCTCGTGCCCGGCATGGGCGTACACGGTCTCGTCGGCGAGCAGGACCGTGTCCCTGAAGCGGGGCTCCCTGGCGACGACGGCCTCCAGCAGCCGTTGCCCGGCGGCTCCGTCGCGCAGGGTGCCGGGTCTGACGGTGCGCCGGTTCAGCAGGCCGAGGGTGGCGGTGGCGAGCGGCAGTTTGATGTGCACGCGGGGATCGGCCGCCAGGGCGACCGTCCGCATCGACAGTGTGGGCACCACCAGGGGGCCGTGCCCGGGGGGCGCCAGGTGGGCGCGGTCGTGCAGGCCGCGGGCGCGCAGCGCGTCCAGCAGCGGTCCCGCGGCCGTCAGGGGGTGCACGGGCAGCAGGACGTGGCCGGCGTCGAGCCGCTCGGGAAGGCCCGCGGCGGACGGCGTCACCGGCAGCACCCCCGCCGCGGCGGTGCCCGCCGCGGTGACGGCCCCGGCCGGGAGCGCGAGCAGCCGCAGGGCGAACGCCGGGTGGAACTCGGGTGCGTAGGCGCGCAGTTCGGCTTCGCCGAGCCCGAGGCGGCTGCGGGAGGCCGGGTACACGGGGTGGTCGGTGCGCGCGGCGAGGGTGTCGAAGGCGAGCGACGCGGCCGGGCCGGTCCAGCCGGCCGGGTCGGGCCCGTACCGGTCGCCGAGTGCGGCGGCCGTCCCGGCGGCGGTGGCGGCGTGGAGGCGGGCCGCGTCGAGGGCGTGGCGGCATTCGCGGGCGAAGGCGTCGAACCCGGGGCGGTCGGCGGGGTCCGCATGGGCGGCCAGCGCGGCGAGGACGTCGTCGCAGCCGGTCAGGTCGGTGCCGGTGCTCTCGCGGCGCAGCAGGGGGAGCCGGGCCGTCCGGTCGCCCTGGAAGCCGTCCTCGCGGACCGGCAGCAGCAGCGCGTCCCCGTCCGCTCCGGCCAGGCGCAGCCAGAGGCCGTCGGGCGCGGGGTGCGGGGTGGCGCGGCTGCGCAGCCCGGCGACGTCCTCGCGCAGCAGCGCTCCCAGCACCCGCAGCAGCAGCGCGGCGGCCGGGTCGCCGGCGGGGGCCGCAGGCCGGGGTGCGCCGGCCGCCGGGTCGAACGGGCTCACGGAGTGATCTCCCAGTGGAGGCCGGCGAGGAAGCCGTCCACGGCCCGGTCGACGCTCTCGGCGCTGTCGCCGATCGCGCGCACGATGCCGAGGAAGTCCCGGTTGCTGTGGTGGACCTCGCGCCACTCGCCGATCTCGCGCGCCGGACGGTAGGTCAGGCGGACGTCGCCGAAGGTGAGATCGGCGGGTCCGGGTGCCGCGGTCAGAGTGCCGGGCCGGTCGGCGCACGGGTAGTCCAGCCGGGCGGCGCGGCCGGTGCGCGCACCGAGGTCGTCCGGGAGCGGGCGGCCGAGATGGGTGGCGAGGACCCGTTCGAAGTAGGGGATGCCCAGCAGTTCGGCGAGGAGCAGATCGCACTGGTCGCCTATGGCGCGGTAGTTGACCTCGATCAGCCGGGCGCGCCCCTCGTGGACGACGAACTCCGTGTGGCAGGCGCCGAACCCGACGCCCAGCGCCTCCAGTTGGCCGAGGACCTGTTCGACCACCGGCTCCGGGTGGGCGGGCACGAAGGTGAGGCGCTCCTCGACGAAGTGGGGCGGCGGCGACAGCTCGGTGCGGAAGCCGCCCAGCACGTGCAGTCTGTCGCCGTCCCCGAGGGTCTCCAGGGTGTACAGGTCGCCGGGCAGGAACTCCTCCACGACCAGCGCGGCGCCGGGCCGGCGGTCCCTGATGCGTTCGCAGTGCCCGAGGAGGGCGGCCCGGTCGTCGGCGCGGACGACGTCCTCGCCCGCCACGCCCTCGCGCGGTTTGACGACGCACGGGTACGGCACGGCGAGACCGTCGAGGAACTCGGCCGGCTCGCGGTCCGCGGCCAGCTCGGCGGCCCACACGGTGTCGGCGCCCGCCCCGGCGAGCCGGCGCCGCATCTGCGCCTTGTCCTTCGCGCGCAGCGCGGCGCGCCAGTCCTTGCCGGGCAGGCCGAACCAGTCGGCGGCCAGCGCGGCCTGGGCCTGGAGGTGGTCGCTGTTGGTGAAGACGGCGTCGGGGGCGGGGCCCTGGGCCACGGCGCTGATCACGGCGCGGAAGTCGCGGACGTCGCAGCGGACGACCTCGGTGTCCGGGTAGGCGGCGCGGTGCGGCCCGGGCTGGTCGGTGAGCACGGTGACGTCGAGCCCCATGGCGCGCGCGGCGGGCAGGAAGCCCTCCGTGACGGAGTCGGTCGGGTTGAGGGCCAGCAGATGGAGCTGCATCAGGAGGTCACTTCCGGGGGATCACTGCCGAGGGGGTCGCTTCCGCGCGCACGGGAGGTCGGGGCGGACGGCACCCGGCCGGGCCCCGTTCCTGGTCATGACCGGTGAGCTTAGGTTAGGCAAGCCTTATTCTGCCAACTCGGCGCGCCCGTGCCGGGGTTCGCGAGCACGCCGCCCGATTATGAGTAAGGTGACCCTTACTCAGGCCCCCGCGGCGCTCCGCCGCGGTGTGCGCCGCCCCCTGCCCGTACGAGGAGTCCCCCCGTGATCCCGGCCCCGGTGTCGGCC
>NZ_RDBP01000212.1 GCF_008042045.1 Streptomyces sp. T39 | reverse complement strand
CCGACCTGGACGGGCCGGTCGGCGGTGTTCACCACGGTCACGCGGGTCCGCGCACGGCCCTCGTTGAGGACGACGGGATCCGGGGCGAGGAGGATCTCTCCGGGAATCATCGGGCGCCGCCTCAGACGATGGGGTCGTGGACGGTGACGAGCTTGGTGCCGTCCGGGAAGGTGGCCTCGACCTGGACGTCGTGGATCATCTCCGGGACGCCCTCCATCACCTCGGCGCGGGTGAGCACCTTGCGCCCCGAGGCCATGAGTTCGGCGACCGTGCGCCCGTCGCGGGCGCCCTCCAGGATGTGCGAGGTGATCAGGGCGACGGACTCGGGGTGGTTCAGCACCACCCCGCGCGCCCTGCGCTTCTCGGCCACGTCGGCGGCCACATGGATGAGCAGTCTTTCCTGCTCGTGCGGGGAGAGTTGCACGCGTCCACCTCATCGTCGTCCGGCCCTGGCGCGCCAGGAGCATCTGGACCCTAGCCCGGTGCAACGTTGTGCCGACCCGGACACGGTCATCTCTCGACCAGGGGTTGAACGTTAGGACGCAAGTTTTTCCGGCGCGTTAACTGATCTTGGAATTCCGCATCGACATCAGGGCGCGCAGCCCGTCCTCCAGGATCTCCACCCGCACGTCCCCGAAGAGCGCCTGCTGGACGATGAAGCCCTGCGCGGCGGCGATGAGGGTGCGGGCCACATGGTCCGGGTCGACCTGCGACTCCATCAGACCGGCTTCACGGTACGCGCGCACGAGCCGGGCCCAGGCCGCGCGCATGGTGTCGTAGCCCTCGTCGAGCGTGGCCGCCAGGCGTTCGTTGCGCAGGGTCTCGGTCCAGACCTGGACGACGAGCCGGGCGAACGCCTGCCGGTCGCCGCCCGGGACCTCGTCCACGAGCATGCGGCGCATGACCCGGCCGATGAGGAGGTCGGGGGTGGGCGGCGGCGTGGTGCGGGCGGCGTCCTCGAAGGCGGTCCGGATCCCGGCGAACGCCTCCACGGCGATGGCCTCGACCAGTTCCTCCTTGCTGCGGAAGTAGCGGTAGACCGCTCCGGCCGACAGCTCGGACTCCCGCAGGATGTCCTGCATCGACGTGGCGTGGAAGCCGTTGCGGGCGAAGCACCGGGCGGCGGCGCCGACGATCTGACGGCGCCGGGCGTCGAGGTGGGCCTGGGATACACGAGCCATGGACCCAACTTAAAACGAACGTTCATTCTTGACAAGGACCGCACCCCGGAGGAGAGTGGCGCTCAGTAAAACGAACGATCCTTCTCTTTGAGATCCACCCACCGTCCCGCCCCAGCACTCTGTGAACTGGAGGTCCTCATGTCCCCTGCACCGGCACGCCGCATGATCGCGGTGATGGTCCTGATACCGGTGGTGGTGGCCCTGGCTCTCTGGGCGTTCGCCTGGCCGGCGGCACGCACCGCGCCCCGCGACCTGCCCGTCGGCGTGGCCGGACCGGCCACCGCGGCCGCCGCCGTCGAGGACGGTCTGACGCGGCAGGCCGGCGCCTTCGACGTCCACCGCTTCGACGACGAGGCCGCGGCCCGGGACGCCGTCGAGGACCGGGTCGTATACGGAGCCGTGGTCGTCGGCGCGCAGGGCACGCACCTGCTCACCGCCCCCGCCGCGAGCCCCGTCGTCGCCCAGCTGCTCAAGGAGGCGGTGACCGCGCGGGCTCCCGCGGACGCCCCGGTGCGGGTGACCGAGGTCGTGTCGCTGCCGGCGGGCGACCCGCGCGGCAGCGCGCTCGCGGCGAGCGTCCTGCCGATCGCCCTGGCCGGAGTGGCGGCGGGCGCCCTGGTGACGCTGAGCGGGCTGGGCGGGGCGAGGGCCGCCGTCACCCTGCTGGGCGCCGCGGCCCTGGTCGGCCTCACGGCGGCCGCGCTGGCGCACAGCTGGCTCGGGGTGCTGGACGGCGACTGGTGGGCGGAGGCAGGCGCGATGGGCCTGACCGTGCTCGCAGTCGGCTCGGGGGTGGCGGGACTCGCCGCACTGCTCGGGGCCCCCGGGGTGGGCCTCGGCGCCCTGCTCATGGTGCTGATCGGCAATCCGTTCGCGGGCGCGACGAGCGCGCCGGAGCTGCTCCCCGAACCGGCGGGGACCGTCGGCCAGTGGCTGCCGCCGGGCGCGGGGAGCTCGCTGCTGCGGTCGGTCGCGTACTTCGACGGGCGGGCGTCGGGCGGCGCCGTGCTGACGCTGACGCTCTGGGCGGCGCTCGGACTCACCGCGGTCCTGGTGAGCGCCCGCCTCCGCGCCCGCGACGGGGCAGCCCGGCCGGAGACGGAGCACCCGACCCCGGCGCCCGCGGCCTAGCGGCGCCGCACCCCCGAAACGGCCGCGTGCCCCCTGTAGCGGAGGGGCACGCGGCTCTTCCGTGTGCACGGGCTCGGCACGGGGGCGTGCGCGGCAGGGCCGCGCCGTGAGCGGCCCCCGGTACGCAGGCCGACACGGGCGGGCACCTCCGAGAGCGGCCCCCGGGGCGCAGGCCGACACGGGCGGGCGCCGCGCGGGGGATGCGCGGCGCGGCGCTTGCGGCGGGCGGGCGCGGGACACGTGTGCACGGGCTCGGCGCGGGCGCGCGCCGCCGGGCCGGAGGCCGGCCGGTGCGCGGCCGGCACTGCCGACGACACGTGCGCGGCCGGGCATGAGCAGGGCCCGGGCGCCCTGCCCGCGCGGGCGGGCGCGGCCCGGCATCAGTGCGAGCCCAGCCTCGTGCCGGGCATGCGGCTTCCGCCCGGGCCGGGGACGGCCGCGTGTGCGCGGTGGGGACGGCAGGCGGCGGGCGCCGGCTCCGGCGCACCCCAGGGTGCGGGCGCGCGCCCGCGCGGTCAGGAGCGGCGGTCGTCCGGGGGCCGGTGTTCGGCCGCGAGGCCGAAGCGGCCGCGTTCGCCTCCGGCGGACGCCGCCGACCCGAACGACGAGACCGAGCTGATCACCTGCTCCTCGTCCGCCTGCCGCAGGCTTTCGAGTCGTTCCAGGTCAGCGGCGGAGACGAGCGCCACGAGGGGCTTGCCGTGGCGGGTGACGACGACGCGCTCCCCGCCGTAGACGACGCGGTTGATCAGTTCGGCGAGCTCTGCGCGGGCTTGCGTCACCGGAATCTCGTAGGCCATGCTCCCCAGCTTACGGGGCGTCCACAGACGGGGCCGTGCGTCCACAGCCGCTGAAAAACCGCACGTCAAAGGGGGTCTGAGCCACCCTTATTCAGTGAGTCCGTGAGACGTCTGTGAGACGCGGCTACCGGCTCTTGCT
>NZ_RDBP01000211.1 GCF_008042045.1 Streptomyces sp. T39 | reverse complement strand
GGGGGGTGGGCCCGGAACACGGTGCGGCGCCACAGGCGCGGACCGGTGCCTGGGGCGGAGGGGTCGCGAGGGGCGCGGACCGGTGCCGGGGGCGGCCCGGAGGTGTCCGGGTTCAGCGCGGGACGCGGAGGTCGGTGCAGCCGTGCTGCCGTGCCGAGCGTTCGGCGAAGGCGCTGAGCGCCGCGCGGGCGAAGGCGTCGCCGCCCTGTTCGGCGTGGGCCGCGGTGGTGACGGCGAAGCGCGCGCGGACGCGGTCGCCCGGGCACGCGGCGGTGGCCCAGAAGCTGCCGCGGGAGCCGCCCGCCTCCGCACCGGTGCCGGGGGCGGTCTCCTCGAAGGACTGGGCGAAGGGGCCGAAGTAGGCGTCGAGGGTGAACAGTTCCGTCCGGCTCTCGGTCTGCGCCTCGCCCAGGACACAACGCTCCAGCGGAGCCGTCGCCGGCGACGCGGTCGTCTCCTTGATCCAGTCGACGTCGTCCCGGTCGCGCAGCGGGATCCCGGCGCAGGTGCCCTCCGCCTCGAAGCGCGACTTCTCCTGCGGTTCGGCGTAGTCGTCCGGCAGGGGGCCGCCGGCCTCGGCGTCGCAGTCCCACCGTTCGGCCGCGCGCACCGCCGTGGCCGTGACGAGCCGCGCGGTGGCACTGCCGGCCACGACGGAGCCGCCGGCCGCCGATCCGACGACGACGGAGGCGTTCTGGTCCGCGCACCTCAGCACCACCGCGGCACTTCGACGGTTGGTGTAGCCGTGCCAGCCGCCGCCGAGCGGCAGCGGCAGGGTGCCCGTCCGCTGGGGCCACAGGTTGTCGAAGGCGCCCCGGGGCCCGTCGTCGTCGCGGGCGGAGGCGGGGATCTTCGCGATGGTGAGCGCGTTCGGGCCGACCCGGCAGAACTCGAACCCCCCGGGCCCGCCGCGGTGCGCGTCGAGGGGCAGGCCGCGCCCGGTGTCGTAGCCGGTCAGGACGGCCGACTCCGCCGACGGGATCAGGCCCCGGCAGTAGCCGGCGAGCGCGTCCTCGTAGCGCCAGCGCTTGCCGGTGTCGCTGAACTGGTACCAGCCGCAGCCCGCCACGGCGACCAGCGTCAGCGTCAGTGCGACGTACAGTGCCGGCCGGCGTATGACCTTCATGGGACCCGCTCCCCTGTTCGGTGTGCCCCGGCACCGTACCCCCGGCGGACACGGACGCCCTACGCGGCTCCGCTCCCCGCCGGGGCGGTCCGCGCGGGGTCGTCGGCGGGGCTGTGGGCGGCCGCCCTGATGACGTCGTCCAGCAGGGCGCGGGAGCGGACCAGATCCTCGATCATGCGGTCGATCCGCTCGCGTTCGACGGTGAGGTCCCTGACGAGGCTGTCGTCGGGCGTCGCCGGCCCTCCGTCGACGTCGCGCATGCAGGGAAGCAGGGTGCCGATCTTCGAGCTGCACAGTCCGGCCGCGTACAGCTCCTGGATCCGCCGGACACGGTCCACGGCCGTCCCGGTGTACTCGCGGTGCCCTCCGGGCGTGCGGTCGGCGGAGAGCAGGCCCTCCTTCTCGTAGTAGCGGAGGCTGCGTTCGCTCACTCCGGTGCGCCGGGCCAGTTCTCCGATCCGCATGACGTGGATCACACCCTTCCCGCTTGAATCTGACATTGGTGTCAGCTTCTACGGTAGCCGCATGACCACCGAGACGACGACCTCCCCGCTTCTGGAACCCGCCACCCTGGGCGCCCACCGCCTGGCCAACCGCCTGGTCATGGCCCCCATGACCCGCAACCGGGCGGCGAGCGACGGCACTCCGTCGCCGCTGATGGCCGACTACTACGCCCAGCGCGCCTCGGCGGGGCTGATCGTCGCCGAGGCCTCCACGCCGAGCGCCGTCGGCCGCACCTACCCGAACATCACCGCCCTCTACTCGGACGCCCACACCGCCGGCTGGCGCGAGGTGGTGCGGGCCGTCGAGGCGGCCGGGGGCGGGCCGCTCTTCCTGCAGATCCAGCACGGCGGGCGGGTGGGCCACCCCGACACCAGCGGTCACACACCGGTCGCGCCCTCGCCGGTGCCGCTGCCCGACACCATCCACACGCCCACCGGCCGCCAGGCCGCCGTCATCCCGCGCGCGATGACGGCCGGGGAGATCGAGAGCACCGTGGCGGACTTCGCCGCCGCGGCCCGCCGCGCGGTGGACGCCGGGTTCGCCGGGGTCGAGGTCCACAGCGCCAACGGCTACCTGCTCCACCAGTTCCTCGCGCCGAACACCAACCTCCGCACCGACGGCTGGGGCGGCGGCATCCCCGGCCGCATCCGCTTCACCACGGAGGTCGTCGACGCCGTCGCGGACGCCATCGGGCCGGAGCGCACCGGACTGCGCATCTCCCCCGGGAACACGGTCAACGGCATCGCGGACACCGACGCGGACGAGCTGTACCCGGCGCTGCTGGCGGCCACCTCGGGCAAGGGCCTCGCCTATCTGCACCTCGCCTACGCCGATCCCGCCGCTCCCCTCTTCGCCCGCCTGCGCGCGCTGTGGTCCGGCACCCTCATCGCCAATCCGGTGCTGCCGCGTGAGCAGATCCCCGCGGACGGCGGGCGGCAGGCCGCCGAGCGCCTGCTGGCCGCGGGCGCCGACCTGGTGTCCCTCGGCCGTCCCTTCCTCGCCAACCCCGACCTGGTGGACCGCATCCGCACCGGCGGCCCGGTCAACCCGGTGCGCGCCGAGTACGCCATGTACACCGGTGGCGCGACGGGCTACACCGACTACCCCGCTCTCCCGGTGCTCGCCCGCTGACCGGCGGCGGCCGGCGGGCGAGCGCCCACGGCCGGCGGGCGCCAGCGGCCGGCGGGCGCGGCCGGGCCGGGACGCCGGTGCCGCCGTCCGGGGGATTCACGGGCGGCGGCGGGAGCGCCCGCCGGCCGGCGCCCCCGCGCCCGTGCATGATGACGGCGTTAACTCCAAGCGCTCCCACTCCGGAGTGGCTGGGCGCAGCCCCCGCGGACCACCAGATCCGCGGGGGCTGCGTCTCGTTCCGGCCGCGCGGGCGCGGTGCCGTCAGGCGGCGGGCGCGAACTGGGCGGCGTGCAGCCCGGCGTAGGCTCCGCCGGCCGCGAGCAGTTCCTCGTGGGTGCCCTGCTCGGCGATCGAGCCGCCCTCCATCACGACGATCAGGTCGGCGTCCCTGACGGTGGAGAGCCGGTGGGCGATGACGAAGCTGGTGCGGCCCGCCCGCAGCGAGGCCATCGCCTGCTGGACGAGGAGTTCGGTGCGGGTGTCGACCGAGCTGGTGGCCTCGTCGAGCACCAGGACCGCCGGCTCCGCGAGGAACGCCCTGGCGATCGTGACGAGCTGCCTCTCGCCCGCGCTCAGTCCGGCGCCGTCCTCGTCCAGCACCGTGTCGTAGCCGTGGGGCAATGTGCGGATGAAGCGGTCCGCGTGGGTGGCCGTGGCGGCTTCGACGATCCGCTCGCGGGAGACCTCGCCCGGCACCCCGTAGGCGATGTTCTCGGCGATGGTGCCGCCGAAGAGCCAGGTGTCCTGGAGGACCATGCCGATCCCCGACCGCACGTCCTCGCGGGTCATCCGGGCGGTGTCCACGCCGTCGAGGGTGATCCGGCCGCCGGTCACCTCGTGGAACCGCATGAGGAGGTTCACCAGCGTCGTCTTGCCCGCGCCCGTGGGGCCGACGACGGCGACCGTCTGTCCCGGCTCCACCGTCAGGGTCAGGTCCTCGACGAGCGGGGTGCCGGGCTCGTAGCGGAAGGCGACCTTCTCGAACGAGACCCGCCCCCGGGGCCGTGCCGGGCGCAGCGGCCCGGCCGGCGCCGGGGTCTCCTCCGGTGCGTCGAGGAGGTCGAAGACCCGCTCGGCGGAGGCGACCCCGGACTGGAGCAGATTGGCCATGGCCGCGACCTGGGTGACCGGGCCGTTGAACTCGTAGGAGTACTGGACGAATGCCTGCACGTCGCCGATGGACAGCGTGCCCGAAGCCACCCGCAGTCCGCCGGCGACCGCGATCAGGACGTAGTTGAGGTTGCCGACGAAGGTGAGGGCGGGCTGGATGAAGCCGGACACGGACTGGGCGCGGAAGCTCGCCGCGTACAGTTCCCCGCCCAGTTCGTCGAAGCGTGCGACGGCGTCGTCGCGCCGTCCGAAGGCGACGACCTCGGCGTGACCGGTGATCATCTCCTCGACGTGGCTGTTCAGCCGGCCGGTGACGGACCACTGCCGCACGAACTGCGGCTGGGCGCGCCTGCCGATCCGTGCCGCCGTGAGCACCGAGAGCGGCACGGTCGCCAGGGCGATCAGGGCGAGCAGCGGCGAGATCCAGAACATCATCGCCAGCACCCCCGCCAGGGTCAGCAGCGCCCTGATCATCTGGCTGAGCGCCTGTTGGAGCGTCTGGGTCACGTTGTCGATGTCGTTGGTGGTGCGGCTGAGGATCTCGCCCCGGGGCTGGGCGTCGACGTAGGCGAGGGGCAGCCGCGCCAGCTTGTGCTGCGCCTGCTCGCGCAGCAGGTGTCCGGTCCGCTGGACCACGGTCGTCGCGAGGCGCTGCTGGAGCCAGTTGAGCGCGGCGGAGCCGACGGCCAGGGCGAACACCGTGACCAGCGCTCCGGCCAGGGCCGGGAAGTCGACGCCGTCCTCGCCGGCGGCGCCGGCGAGCACCAGGTCGGTGGCGCGGCCGAGGATGACGGGGGTGACGACGGCGAACGAGACCCCGACCGCGGCGGCGGCGAACACCGCGACGAGCCGGGCCCGTTCGGGCGCCAGGGTGCGCAGCAGACGCAGGCCGGACGCGCGGAAGTCGAGGGACCGTTCGAGGGCGGGGGCGGCGAGGCCGGGACCACGCTGCTGGGGCGCCGGGCCGCGGCGTTCGGGCGCGGTGCGGGTGGTCATGCGGCTTCCTCCTGGGTGAGCTGGGAGAGGACGATCTCCCGGTAGACGGCGCTGTCCCGCATGAGTTCCGGGTGGGTGCCGCTGCCGACGGCCCTGCCCCGGTCGAGGACGACGATCCGGTCGGCGCCGCGGACGGTGGCGACCCGCTGGGCGACGATCACGACGGTCGCACCGGCGGTCTCCTCCGCGAGGGCCTGCCGCAGGGCGGCGTCCGTGCGGTTGTCGAGAGCGGAGAAGGAGTCGTCGAAGAGGTACACCTGCGGTCGGGCGACGAGGACGCGGGCGATGGCGAGGCGCTGGCGCTGTCCTCCGGAGAGGTTGGTGCCGCCCTGGGCGACCGGCGCGTCCAGGCCGCCGTCGAGGGCGCGCACGAAGTCGGCGGCCTGGGCCACCTCCAGGGCGTGCCACAGGTCCGCGTCGCTCGCGCCGGGTCGGCCGTAGCGCAGGTTGCCCGCGACCGTGCCGGAGAAGAGGTACGGCTTCTGCGGGACGAGTCCCACGGTGCGGGCGAGGAGCGCGGGGTCCATGGCGCGGACGTCGACGCCGCCGACCCGTACCGTCCCGCCGGTCGCGTCGAAGAGCCGTGGGACGAGGCCGAGGAGGGTGGTCTTGCCGCTGCCGGTGGAGCCGATGACGGCGGTGGTGGTGCCGGGCCGGGCGGTGAGGCTCACGGAGCGGAGCACGGGCTCCTCGGCGCCGGGGTAGCTGAAGCCCGCTTCGCGGACCTCCAGCACACCGGGTCCCCGCAGCGCCCGGACGGGGGCCGCGGGCGGGGCGACGGAGGGCCGGGTGTCGAGGATCTCCCGGATGCGTTCGGCGCAGACCTCGGCACGGGGCATGTGCATCAGCAGGAAGAGGGCCATCATCACCGACATCATGATCTGGAGCAGGTAGCCGAGGAACGCGACGAGCGAACCGGCCTGCAGGGCGCCCGAGTCGATGCGGTGGGCGCCGACCCAGATGACACCGACGGTGGCCAGCTCCCAGACCACCAGCACGATGGGGAACATCACCGCCTGGAGGCGGCCGGCCCGCAGGCCGACCTCCTGGAGTTCGTCGTTGGCGGCGGCGAACCGCCCCTGCTCGTGCCGGTCCCGGACGAAGGCGCGGACGACGCGGATGCCGGTGATCTGCTCGCGCACCACCCGGTTGACCCGGTCGACGCGCTCCTGCATGCCGCGGAAGAGCGGCCGCATCCGCAGCACGACCGTGCCGACGGCGCCCGCCATCAGCGGGACGAACAGGAGGAGGAGCAGGGCGAGCGGGACGTCCTCGTCGAGCGCCATGACGATCCCGCCCACGCACAGCAGGGGGGCGGCGACGAGCATGGTCAGGATGAGGACGGCGAACGTCTGCACCTGCTGGACGTCGTTGGTGGTGCGGGTGATCAGCGAGGCGGTGCCGAAGCGGCTCATCTCCCGGGCGGAGAACGCCTGGACCCTGCGGAAGACGTCGGCCCGCAGGTCGCGTCCGATGCCCATGGCGATCCTGGCGCCGAACAGGACGGCGGCGGCCGCGGCGGCCGCCTGGACGAGGGTGACACCGGCCATCAGCGCGCCGCCGGTCAGCACATGGGAGGTGTCACCGCGCAGGACGCCGTTGTCGATGATGTCGGCGTTGACGCGGGGCAGGGTCAGCGAGGCGAGGGCCTGGACGAGTTGGAGGAGGACGACGAGCGCGAGGGTCCGCCGGTAGGGGCGCAGCCGGCTGGCCACGAGTCGGAGCAGCATCCGTCCGTCCCCCTCAGGCCGTGAACGGACGGCGGGGGGCGGCCGTCGCGGTGCCCGGCGGGCCGGGGCTGGGCCGCCGGGCCGACGTCCCCGTCCGGGACGCCCGGGAGGGGATCGCGTGCGCGGACTCGCGGAGGGGGACGCCGGAACGGGCGGACGGGGAGGTGTCGGGATGCGTGATGTCCATGGGAGGGATCGTGGTACCTCAACTTTGGTTGAGGTCAAGCGCGGCCCGGCGGCGCACGGCGAGGCGGGCCGTGTGCGCCGGGGGAGGCGGGCCGACGGGCCGTCAGGCGCAGGGGGACGGGCCGCCGTCACCGTCCCGCGGGAGACGTGCCGAGTGGTAGGGGCGAGCGGGGGAAGACGCATCGTCGACGAAAGGAGCCCACCGTGCCCGTCACGTTCCGCAAGAGCTTCCGGATCCTCCCCGGTGTCCGCCTCAACATCAACCGCAAGTCCCTGTCCCTCACCCTCGGAAAGGGCAAGGGACCGCGTCACACCTACTCGTCCACCGGCCGCCGGACCACGTCGATGGACCTGCCGGGGCCCTTCGGCTACCGCAGGACCACCCGCCGCGGCGACCGCTGATCCCCTGCCCGCCGGACGCGGCCGGTGAGCGCCGGGCCCCGCCCGTGCCCGCCGGACGCCGCCGGGGACGGCCGGGTCACCGGCCCGGTCCGAGGGCCTGCTCGGTCCAGATCGTCTTGCCGCGGGCGCCGTACCGGCACCCCCACCGGGTGGAGAGCTGCGCGATCAGGAACAGGCCACGCCCGCCCTCGTCCGTGCTCAGCGCCCGGCGCAGGCGCGGCTGCGTGTTGCTCGGGTCGGCGACCTCGCACACGAGCACCCGGTCGCGGATCAGGCGCAGCACGACGGGGCCGCCCGCGTGCCGGATCGCGTTGGTGACGAGTTCGCTGACGATGAGTTCGGTGGCGAAGGACTCCTCCGCCAGGCCCCAGGCGTCCAGTTGGCGCAGGGCGTCGGTACGGGCCCGGTGGACGGCGGCCGGGTCGGCGGCGTACTCCCAGGTCGCCGTGTCCCGTCCCGCCACGACACGGGTGCGGGCGAGCAGCACGGTGACGTCGTCCCCGGGCTGCTCCGGTGCGGCGCGCCGCGTGGTCAGTTCGGCGGCGATCCGGTCGAGGGGACGGCCGTCCGCCAGCAGTCCCGCAAGTTCCGCGGGGAGCCGCGCCTCCACCCCGTCCGGCCCGTCGGCGGGTGCGGCCGCCGGCGCACCGCTCCCGTCCACCGCTCCGGCCCGCCGGAGCAGGCCGTCGGTGTAGAGGGCGAGCACGCTGCCGACCGGAAGGGTCGTGCTGAACACCTCGAACGGGTTGTCACCCACGCCCAGGGGCGGCCCGGGGACCACCGCCGCGTACTCGGCGCTGCCGTCCGGCCGGACGATGACCGGCGGGGGATGCCCCGCGCTGGCCATCTGGCACGCACCCGTCACGGGGTCGTAGACGGCGAACAGGCAGGAGGCGCCGACCGTGTCGGGCTCCCTCGACTCGGCGACCATCCGCTGCACCAGGTCGTCGAGCCGGGTGAGGAGTTCGTCGGGGGGCAGGTCGAGGTCGGCGAGGGTCTGCACGGCGGTGCGGAGCCGCGCCATGGTGGCGGTCGCCTGCAGGCCGTGGCCGATGACGTCCCCGACGACGAGGGCCATGCGCAGGGAGGAGATCGGGAAGGCGTCGAACCAGTCCCCGCCGACACTGACGCTGCCGCCCGCGGGGAGGTAGGCGCCGGCGGTCTCGGCGGCCGCCGTCTCGGTGGCCGAGGGGGGCAGCAGGCTCTGCTGGAGGACGACGGCCGTCCGGTGCTCGCGAGTGAAGCGGAAGGCGTTGTCGATCGCGAGGGCCGCGCGGAGGCACAGGTCCTGCATCAGTTTGATGTCGGCGTCGGCGAACGGGGCGGGGTCGTCGACGCGGTAGACCTGGGCGTATCCGAAGAACCGGCCCCGGTGGTGGAGCGGGCAGCCGAGCGCGTGGTGCATCCCCTCCGGCATGAGCCGGGCGAGCAGTCGCGGGTCGTCGCCGAGGATGCGGCGGGCGCTCTCCGCGTCCGCGACGAGGGCTCCGCCGACGGCCATGACCGCCGTCGCGGGCTGCTCGGGCGGGCTCGGCACGGGCTCGCCGACCTGCACCAGGGCGGCGGGCCAGGTGCCGTTCGCCGCCTTCGTGGCCACCCGGCGCGCGGCCGAGGCCTCCGCGCCCCGGTAGCCCGGATTCGGGTCACGGCCCTGGAGGACGTCGTCGGGGAAGTCGACGAACGCGAGATCGCCCAGGGCGGGCACGAGGACGGCGACCAGCTCACGTGCGCTGTGCACGACGTCCAGCGAGCCACCGATCTCGAAGGCCTCCCGGTAGGCCGCCGACAGCCGCCGCTGCGCCCGGTGGCGCTCGGTGACCTCGACGGCGGCGATGGCGATGCCGACGGGCACGTCCAGGGGGTCGGTGACGCGGATGCAGGTGAGCGACAGCATGCGGTCGGAGTCCGGCGGCCCGAGGGGGTACTCGGCCGCGACCACGGGCGTCCCGGTCTCGGCCACCCGGGCCATGAAGGCGCGCACCGTGCCGTGGGCGCCGGTGCCGGGGAGGTCCAGCAGCCAGTCCTCGCCCGCCCCGTCCGGGCGCATGGCCGCGCAGGCCCCGTTCGCGCGGACGGGGCGCAGGTCCATGTCGAACTCCATGACCGCGATGCGCTCCTGGGACAGCACCGCGCGGGCGAGGGCGGAGTCCTGGTCCCAGCCTCCGGCCCGGGCGGCTCTCTCGCCGCGAGGAGCAGGTGTCACGTCGTATCGCTCCCTGGTTCGGCGGCAGCGGGTCGGTCGCGGCCGTGGAGGCTCCCACACGCCAGGATGCGCCCTCGCCGGGAGCGGGGCACCTCGGCGCTGGTCCGCCCGCACCGGCGGCCGCACGGTTCCACGCCTCGCCGGCCGCACGGTTCCGCGCCGCGGGGCCGCACGGTTCCGCGCCGCGGGGGCCGGGCACGGGGCCCCCTCCCCCGCGGGCCGCACGGCGACGGAGCGTGGCCGCCGGTGCACGCCGCGCCATCGCGACCGGGCGGTGAACCGCGGGTTCCGCGGAGCCCGGGGACCCCCCGAAGATCAGCCAGCCGCCCCCTTACCAGGGGGATGGGCGAATCGCTCCGATACGTCCCTTCGGCCGGCGCGGCGGGACACCCCGTGAGGGGGTGGGCGCCAGGGGAACCGGTACGCGCCTGGGGTGGCCGCCCGAAGGCTCGCCGGGACGGCGGTCCGCGGCGGCTGCGACCCCCGGCCGGCGCCCGGCGCACGGCTGTGACCAGGAACGACGGTTAACCGGGCCGAGAAAGGCGGGAGTTGACGGGCCCCGCGGGAGGCGTGCCCCGACATGATGCCGGGGGCACGGAACTCCGGGCCGGCGATCGGGGCGGAGTAGGGGGTCGGGGCATAGGGGTTGTTCAACAAACGGTAAAACCGTAGCGTCGGTTTTCAGATGCGGCCCCGGGGACAGCCGTTCTCATCCCCTTCGGTTCACGGGCCGTGGCCCACGACCCGAAGGGACGCCCCTCCATGGCTCGGCACCTCTCCACCGTCGCGGTGATCGGACTCGGAACCACGGGATCGGCGATTGCGGGGCAGTTGGTCGGCAGCGGACGGCGTGTCGTCGCGGTCGACACCGATCCGGCGGCCACCGAGAGGGCGAGAAGACGGATCGGCGAAAGAGGCCCGGGCGGCATCGAGTTCACCGGCAGACTCGCGGACGCCGCCGAGGCGGAGCTGGTCGTCGAGGCGGTGCCCGAGCGGGCCGCGGTGAAGCGTGCCGTGCTCGGCGAGGCGGCCGCGCTCTGCGGTCCGGACACGGTGTTCGTCACCACGTCCGGCGGACTCCCGGTCACCGAGCTGGCGTTCGAGGCCGGGTGCCCCGACCGTCTCGTCGGGCTGCACCTGTTCCTCCCGGACGGGGAGGCCAAGGAGCTCACGGTGGAGCTCGTGCCCACCCCGCTGACGGTGGACACGGTCCTCGACGACGTGCGGGAACTGGTCCGCGGCCTGGGATGGCACCCGGTGACGACGGCGGACCGCGCGGGACTCGTCGGCAGCGCCCTGACCCTGGCGTACCTCAACGACGCGGTCGCGATGCACGAGCAGCGCTACGCGACGCGCGACAGCATCGACACGGCGATGTCGCTCGGCTGCGGCCTGCGCAGCGGGCCGCTCGCCCAGCTCGACGCGATCGGGCTGGACACGGCCCTCGACACCTTGGAGGCACTGCACGCGCGCACCGGCGACCGGCGCTTCCTGCCGCGGCCGAGCCTGCGCCAGATGGTGTCGGCCGGGCTGCTCGGCCGCAAGGCCGGCCGCGGCTTCTACTCCTGGACGGACGGCTCGCCGTCGCCCGACGCCGACGGCGCGGCGCCCCGGCAGGGGCAGGCGCGGGAGGTGCGGAGCATCGGCGTGGTCGGCTCCGGAACGATGGCCGCCGGGATAGCGGAGGTCTGCGCACGCTCCGGCCACCCGACGGTCCTCGTCGCGCGGAGCGACGAGCGGGCCGGGTCCGCGCGTGCCGCCGTCGACCGGTCGCTGGGACGCGGGGTGCAGCGCGGCAAGCTCACCGCCGACGCCCGTGACGCGGCGATGGACCGGCTGACCTGCGCGTCCGATCCGCAGGCGCTCGCCGGCTGCGACCTCGTCGTCGAGGCGGTCGCGGAGGACATCGACGTCAAGCGGAAGATCTTCGGCGAGCTCGACCGGGTCTGCCGGCCGGGTGCGGTGCTGACGACCTCCACGTCCAGCCTGCCCGTGGTCGAGTGCGCGCGGGCGACCGCCCGGCCGGAGGACGTGGCCGGCATGCACTTCTTCAACCCGGCGCCCGTGATGAAGCTGATCGAGGTCTCGCACACGGTGCTGACCTCGCCGGACGTGACCGCCACGGTCCATGCGACGGCCAGGACCCTGGGCAAGAGGACGGTCGACTGCCAGGACCGGATCGGCTTCATCGTCAACGCCCTGCTCTTCCCCTACCTCAACCACGCCGTGACGCTGCTCCAGGAGTGCCGGGGCACGACCGCCGACATCGACATGATCATGTCGAACGGCAACGTCTTCCCCATGGGCCCGTTCCAGCTGCTGGACGTCGTCGGCCTCGACGTCTCGCTCGCCATCCAGCGCTCCCTGCACGGCACGTTCGGCGAGCCCTGGCTGGAGCCGGCGCCGCGACTGGAGCAGTTCGTCGCCGCCGGATACACCGGACGAAAGAGCGGAAAGGGATTTCGCATCCCCGCCCGCAGCACCCTGTGATTCCGTGGCGGGATATCGCTTCAGGGTGTGAATAAACGGCGGCACCACTGCCGCGTATCGCACGGGCCTCGCGTGACATTCCGGGGAAACACAGCGGCGATACACTGCTGACCTGCACGGTCTGCACCATTGCATGAGCACTCGCCCCGGTGCGGACTCCTTTGCGGAGTCCGGCCTTCGGGAGGCGGGGACGCACGCCCACCGGCGGCGACGGGGAAGCGGATTACATCAGTCCGCAATGGATGTTCGACACGAACATGCGTTAGAATTTCGCCCGTACTCAAGGTGCAGAACGACATCGATGAGCACGGGGGATGAAAATGCTCAGACGCACACTCGCCAGCACGGAAGGGTTCGAAGCTCAGGTAGGTGCCCTTCGCGGCCAATTTACCCGCAGCCTCGCCGGCGAAACACGGGTGACCCTTCTCGAAGGCGCTGCGGGGTGTGGAAAGTCGACAGCCCTGGAACTCTTGAAAGAGTACGCAAAAGAGTCGGGAGCAGTGGTCCTGTGGGCACACGGAGCGCTTCTCGACAATCCCGAACCACTCGATGCGCTACGCCAGTTCCTCGATTGTCCGACCCTGCCGGGAAATACGGCCGACCGAATGCGGCGGGCTCTTTTCCACGGCACTCTGCTGAGCACCGCACGGTCCGGCGCGACCGCCCTCCGGTCGCCCACACCCCCTCCCGAACCCATGCGCGGCGCACGCGACTTCTGCGCCGCGCTCCTCGAACTGGTCATGAGCAGACCGGTTCTGATCTGCATCGACGACCTCCAGTCCATCGACTCGGCCTCGCTCCAGTACCTCCTCTACGCCGCCGCGAAGCTGGACTCGGCCCGGCTCATGATCGCGTTCTCACGCGACCTGACCTGTGAGCCGAAGGACCCCACGTTCGACACGCGCATCATGCGACTCCCGAATTCCTCGCGCCTGCGAATGGAGCTCCTCTCCGTTCGGGACACGGCGAGACTGCTCAATTCTCATGCGGCCGTGCCCTGGCAGATCGGCTCCGTCCGCCAGTGGCACGAACTCACCGGCGGGAATCCCCTGCTCCTCCACGCGCTCATGGACGATTCGCGGGCTGCCACGAAACCCATGAAGGGGGAGCAGCCGGTGGACGCCGTCATCGGCGACATCTTCCTCCAGGCGGTCATCGACTGCATCCGGCGCAGCGGCCCCACCGCGGCCCTGCTCGCCGAGGGCATGGCCACGCTGGGCACCGCCTCCGGCACGGACCGGCTCGCCGAGCTCCTGGCCATGCCGGAGGACCGGGTGACACGTGGCATCCGCATCCTGCGCGAGGTCGGCGTCGCCCGTGACGCGCAGCTCAGCCACCCGAGGATCAGGGCCGCGGTGCTGGAGCACATGGGCCGTGAGACACGGCAGAAGCGGCACCGCAGGGCGGCCGCGCTGCTGCACCGCAGCGGCGCCCAGTCGATGCTCATCGCCCGGCAGCTCCTCGACGCAGGCAGCGCCGACGAGTGGTGGGCCGTGCCGGTCCTCCAGAGCGCGGCGGAACAGGCCCTCGCCCAGGACAACGCCCGCCTGGCCGCCGCCTTCCTCGACCTCGCCTACGAGTCGTGCGAGGAGCCGGGGACCCGCGCGAGCAACCGGCTGCTCGCCTCGGCCGTGATGTGGCGGCTCAACCCGGCGGCCTCCGAACGCATGCTGGAGGAGCCGCTGGCGGCCCTGCACGCGGGGGCGCTGCCCTCCTCGCGGATCGAGGAGCTCGTGGAACTGCTCGTCTCGCACGGCAGGCTGAGCGAGGCCCGCGACGCGCTGCGCCGCCGCGGCCCCGGTGACCGCGAGGGCACGCTGTCCCCGCAGTACGGCAGCAGCCTGTGGCTGCGCGAACCGGGCGAGACGCACGAGCCGGCGGAGGCCGAACCGGCGGCGCTGCTCCCCGACATCGGCCTCGGCTTCGCGCCGGCCGCGGCGGACGAGCCCGGCGAGGCGCGGATCGACGCGGCGGTCCACCCCCTGGAGACCTACCCGCTCACCGACAGCACCTTCGACACCATCGTCAATTCGCTGAACCTCCTCATCTACGCGGATCGACTGGATCTGGCCGAGCAGCGGTGCGACGCCCTGATGGACGAGGCGGAGCGCCGCCGGTCCCCCGGCTGGCACGCCATGTTCGCCTCCAAGCGCGCCGAGATCGCGCTGCGCCAGGGCAATCTGACCGACGCCGAGCAGTACGCCACCCTCGCGCAGAACGCGGTGCCCGGCTGGGACGGCGGTGTCTTCACCGGAGGGCCGCTGGCCTTCCAGATCATGGCGTACACGGCCATGGGCCGGCACGAGGCGGCGGCCCAGCGACTGAGCCGGCCGGTGCCCGAGGCCCTCTTCCGCAGCGCCTACGGGCTGGCCTACCGGCGTGCCCGCGGACGCCACTACCTGGCGGTCAACCGTCCCAACGCCGCACTCGGCGAGTTCCTGCTCGCCGGGCAGCTCGCCCAGCGGTGGGGGGTCGACTGGCCGGCGCCCCTGCCGTGGCGGCTCGACGCCGCCGAGGCATGGCTGCAACTGGGCAAGCGGGACCGCGCGGAGGGCCTGATCGACGCGCAGCTGCGGGTCGGCTCCCCGACGACCTCGCGCACCCGCGGCACCGCGCTCCTGCTGCGTGCCGCCTGCGCCAACCCCAAGAGCAAGGACGTGCTCCTCCATCTCACGCAGGCGGTGAGGGAGTTCCAGCAGTGCGGCGACCGGCTGGAGACGGCCCGGGCGCAGGTGAGCCTGGCCCACGCCCATCGCCGGCAGGGACACACCGACCGTGCGCGGGGGCTGCTCGCGAGCGCCGCGCGCGTCGCCAGGAAGTGCGGTGCCGACGGTCTCTACGTCGGCATCGCGCGTGCGCTGCGCGACGACCGTGAGGTGAACCGCGATCCCGTCCCGGACGGGGCGGTGGCCCAGCTGCTGAGCCTGAAGGAGGCGCGGCCCGGCGGGTTCACGGTGAAGCTGAGCCGCTCGGAGTCCCGGGTCGCGGCGCTCGCCGTGGACGGATACAGCAACCGGGAGATAGCGGCCACGCTCTACATCACCGTGAGCACGGTCGAGCAGCATCTGACGAAGATCTACCGCAAGCTCGGCATCAGAAACCGTCAGGAACTCCCGACGGGGCTTCGGTCGACCGTCACGGAAATCGCCTAGGACTTCTTCGCCGGCACCGGACGCCGCGGATCCCCGGAAGCGGGGGCCCGCGGCGTCCGCGGCGTGCCGCCGCACCAGAATTGCCCGCACACGCCCGAGGCGCGGGGCAAACCCCTGAGTCTCCCCCTAGAACTCCCCCGCTTCCTGGCTGGGCCGTGATCGGCGTTGCTACGTTCTGCGCGAGTCAATACGGACTCTCCCGACAACCGCCCCTTTCCCAGAGGGCTTGGAGGAGTGCCATGCGCATCGTAGTGACGGGAGGCGCGGGCTTCATCGGCTCGAATTTCGTCCGGAAGGTCGTCGCGGGCGAATATCCCGCCTTCGCGGACGCCGACGTGGTGGTGCTCGACAAACTCACCTACGCGGGGAATCTGGACAATCTCGCACCGGTCGCCGGCAGCCCGCACATGCGCTTCGTGCAGGGGGACATCTGCGACGCCGGTGTGGTGGACGAGGTGCTCGACGGCGCGGACCTGGTCGTCCACTTCGCGGCGGAGTCCCATGTGGACCGGTCCATCGAGGACCCCATGGAGTTCGTCCGCACCAATGTGCTGGGCACCGCGACCCTGCTCAAGGCGGCCGACGCCGCGGGGGTCGCCAAGTTCGTCCACGTCTCCACGGACGAGGTCTACGGGTCGATCGCCGAGGGGTCCTGGGACGAGGAGTGCCCGCTGGCCCCGAACTCGCCCTACTCGGCCTCCAAGGCCGCCTCCGACCTGCTGGTCCGCGCCTACCACCGGACCCACGGGCTGCCGGTGTGCATCACCCGGTGCTCCAACAACTACGGCCCCCACCAGTACCCGGAGAAGGTCATCCCGCTGTTCGTCTCCCGCCTCGCGGACGGCCTCACGGTGCCGCTGTACGGGGACGGGGAGAACGTCAGGGACTGGCTGCACGTCGACGACCACTGCCGGGGCATCGCCCTGGTCGCCGAGTCCGGACGGCCCGGCGAGGTCTACAACATCGGCGGCGGCACGGAGCTGAGCAACCGCCAGCTCACCTCGCTCATCCTCCGGAGCCTCGGCAAGGACTGGTCGAGCGTCGAGCAGGTCGAGGACCGGAAAGGCCACGATCTCCGGTACTCCGTCGACATCGGGAAGATTTCCGGTGAACTCGGCTACCGGCCCCTGGTGGGCTTCGACGAGGGAATCGCCGAGACCGTCAAGTGGTATATCGCCAACCGTGCATAGCGGTGGCCCCCTGCGCCCGGGCCGCCCACCCCTGGAAACCCACCCCCTAGGAAGGGGTTAGGGGTGGTCCGTGCGCATCACGCGCGGATAGCTTCGTCCAGGGTCATGAATTCTCCCACGTGTCATTGCCGGCTGCGGATACGAGTATGAGGTCGTAATGGTGAACAATTCCGTGCTGCCTGACGAACCCATTGCCGTGATCGGAATGGCATGCCGGGTACCCGGTGCGACGGATCCCGAGGAATTCTGGCGACTTCTCGTCGAAGGGAAGGACGCGGTCTCGGAAATACCCGGGGACCGATTCGACCCGACGAGCCTGCGGGAACTCGGCGCGGTGACCGTCCGGGGCGGCTTCCTCGACGGCGACGTGGCCGCGTTCGACCCCGAGTTCTTCGGGATCTCGCCGCGCGAAGCCACCGCCATGGACCCCCAGCAGCGGTTGGCCCTGGAACTGTGCTGGGAGGCGACGGAGCGCGCGGGCATCGGCGGCGACGCGCTCGCGGGCAGCCGGACCGGTGTGTTCCTCGGTGCGATATCCGACGACTACGCCACTCTGGTGCACCGCCTCGACGCGTCGGCCGTCACCCAGCACACGCTGACCGGTCTGAGCCGCAGCATCATCGCCAACCGGATCTCCTACGTCCTCGCCCTGCGCGGACCGAGTCTCACCGTCGACTCCGGCCAGTCGTCGTCGCTGGCCGCGGTGCATCTGGCGTGCGAGTCGCTGCGCCGTGGCGAGTCCGCCGTCGCCCTCGCGGGCGGTGTGCACCTGAACCTGGTCCCGGACAGCTTCCTGACGACCTCCCGTTTCGGTGCCCTGTCCCCCGACGGCCTGGCGTACACCTTCGACGAGCGCGCCAACGGATACGTCCGCGGCGAAGGCGGCGGTGTGGTCGTCCTGAAGCCGCTGTCGGCCGCCCTGCGCGACGGCGACGACGTGCTGTGCGTGATCCGCGGCTCGGCCACCAACAACGACGGCGGCGGCGAGAGCCTCACCTCCCCGCACGCCGTGGGACAGCAGGAGGTCCTCCGCGCCGCCTAC
Source organism: Streptomyces sp. T39 (assembly GCF_008042045.1). Lineage (GTDB taxonomy): Bacteria > Actinomycetota > Actinomycetes > Streptomycetales > Streptomycetaceae > Streptomyces. The sequence continues at coordinate 743 of NZ_RDBP01000211.1, read as the reverse complement.
GCGCGCGCCGGCGTCGACCCGTCGCAGGTGCAGTACGTCGAACTGCACGGCACCGGCACCAAGGTGGGCGACCCCGTGGAGGCCCGGGCGCTCGGCGCCGTCCTCGGCGCCGAGCGGCCCGAGGACGCTCCTCTGCGCGTCGGTTCGGTGAAGACGAACATCGGCCACCTGGAGGGAGCCGCGGGCGTCACGGGGCTGATCAAGGCCGTGCTCTCCGTGCGTCACGGCCAGCTGCCGCCCAGCCTGAACTTCGACCGGCCCCACCCCGACATCCCCCTCGACACGCTCCGGCTGCGGGTGCAGACACGGCTCGAGGAGTGGCGGACCGCGTCCGGGACCCCGCGTCGTGCGGGCGTGTCGTCCTTCGGGATGGGCGGCACGAATGTGCATGTGGTGCTGGAGCAGGCGCCGGTGGTGGAGCCGGTGGAGGCCCCGGTAGAGGCGGGTGTGGCGTGGCCGGTGCCGTGGGTGGTGTCCGGCCGCACCGAGGACGCCGTCCGCGACCAGGCCCGCCGCCTCGCCGCCCACGTCCGCGAACACCCCGAACACACCGTCACCGACATCGCCCACTCCCTCGCCACCACCCGCACCGCCTTCCACCACCGCGCCGCAGCCATCGGCACCGACCGCGACGACCTCCTCACCCAACTCGACCGCATCGCCGACACCACCACCCCCATCACCCAGACCCAAACCGGCAAAACCGCCTTCCTCTTCACCGGACAAGGCGCCCAACGCCCCGG
>NZ_RDBP01000210.1 GCF_008042045.1 Streptomyces sp. T39 | reverse complement strand
CGTTGCCAGTCGATGGGCCAGTCCGGACGCCAGTCGGCATCGATCGCGGCCAGCAGCGCGGCCCTGCGGGCCGCCGTGGCAGGGTTCTTGCCGAGCCCGTGCTTCTTCCGCGCGTTCGCCAGCCATTGCCCAATGGGCTTGTCCATGATGGAGGCCGTGACCGGGGCGGCGGGATCCTGTCGCAGCGAGCGGAGAAGCTGGAAGAGCTGGGGATCGTGTGGGATCCGGCGGATGCGGCGTGGGAGGAGAACCTCGGCGCAGCGCGCGCCTACTACGAGGCGTACGCAACTCTCGCCGCCCCGGTCACGGCCTCCATCATGGACAAGCCCATTGGGCAATGGCTGGCGAACGCGCGGAAGAAGCACGGGCTCGGCAAGAACCCTGCCACGGCGGCCCGCAGGGCCGCGCTGCTGGCCGCGATCGATGCCGACTGGCGTCCGGACTGGCCCATCGACTGGCAACGCTCCTACGCCGCCCTGAAGACCGCCCTCGGGCCGGCTGCGGGTGAGGGCGGGGCGCTGGCGTTCGTGGAGCCGGGCGCCATGGTTCGCGGCGTGGACGTCGGGCGCTGGCTCGCTGTGCAGAGGCAGGACTGGGACCGCCTCGCTCCGGGGCAGCGCGAGCGCCTGGAGCAGCTCGGCGTACGGCCCCTGTCGGCGGCCGAGAAGCCCGCAGCCGCGGCGCGCGGGAAGGGGGCGAGCGCGGCGTTCGAGCGCGGGGTCTCGGCGCTCGCCCAGTACGTCGAGCGGGAAGGCCGCGCCGTGGTCCCCCGCTCGTGGGTCGAGCAGTTGCCGGACGGACCTCAGAGGCTCGGTGTATGGCTCTCCAACACCCGCAGCAGGCGCGCCGGGCTGAGCGAGGAGCAGCGCGGCCGGCTGACCGCGCTCGGCGTCGACTGGGCGTGATAGCAGTGGCTGGGGCTGAGGGCACTCCGGCCGTGTGGTGAGTGTTCTCTTGGTGCTCGGGTGGGTGATGTCGCCTTCCGTTGACCACCACAGTGCGACACCGGCCTAGAAGCCGATGTCGCCGCGCCTCACGATGTAGTGCCGTTCCACGCGACCGACTGGACCGATGAGAGTGTCCTCGCCGACGAGTTGCCAGTCCATCCAGTAGGTTCCGCCGCCATGATGTTCACCGCGGCAGGAGCAGGTGCAGTCGTCACCTGCTGCTGTCTGGCACTTGCGGTCACATCGCTCCGTCGTGGAAAACTCCAGGTAGACGTGAACCTCTCCGAACCGGTTGGCGAGAGCCGTCGTGAGCGTCCTCAGATGCGGCTTCGCTATCTCCCACCGCCCGGGGCGCACCGTGTTGTTCCACTCGGGACGGATACGATCGCCCAGCTCGCCGTGCAGCCATGCTCGATTGGTGGCGCCGAATGGCATCCGCATCCATAGACGCGTCTGATCGTAACCGCGGCGTACCCAAGGCTCTCTCACAGTCTAATTTCCTCCGATGTCAGCCTGGCGAATCTAGCCGCAAAAGGACAGCTTCTTTCGCGCTTCTCACCGCACCTGTCGGCCGGACGTGGGGTTTCTCCATGGCCGCGCAGAGAAGCGCGCGCCCGCAGCGAGGGGTCGCTGCGGGCCAGCAATCGACTAAGTATCAGCAAGCAGCTTGACGAGCTCGCGAAGATGAGCTTCGCTAAGATTCTTTTTCAGGCTGCGCGCACATGCTTCTGGACGGGTTGCCGGAACCGAGAATGTTCTTGTCCGGAATCCCGCTTCAACCATTGCCGCGTTTGTACTCAATTCACCCGCGACAACTTTCTTGTAAATCTCCGGCGCGTCTCTGTGTAGACGTTTTAGCGCAGCTTGATGAGCTTTGCCGAGCTGCTTCTCTTCGTGACTTCCACCCGCCGAGACACTGGTTTTCTGGTCAGGGCTCTGTGTGTCTCTAAGGGCATGCTCGAGCAGTTCACGGGCCACTGGGTCGTTAGCAACTATCCGCCGAACCAGTTCGATGTCTGCCCCCAGTCCCGCAGTTGGCGGGGCGAGGACGAAGTCCAAGAATTCCTCATGCCTGATGAGTTCTCCACGGGGTGTGGTGAACTCGCGCCATGCCTCTTCTTGGAGTACGCGGGCGAGGAGCGGGGGGACGTCTGCAAGACCGTTGCTGAGGGAGCGGACGCCGCTACCTAGAGCGTGGACAAGGACAGCGTTCGATTTCGGTGACTGTGTCATGCGCTTTGCAACCACTTGTCGAGAGTCAGGAGCCGCTTCTCCAGCGTTGCCAGCGTGGCCTGGTCGATCTTCCTCTCCTGGCATTCGCGGTTCAGCTCGGCGTGGATGTGACTGTGGGGCTTACGGGTCAGGCGGCTGAGCCGTCCCACCTTCCGTGCGATGAGTTCGCGGAGTTCCTTCTTGCGCTCGGATCGGGTCTGTTGAACAGGCGGCTCGGGGGCCGCCCCGGGCTGGGCGGATCCGCCGCTCAGCCGGAGGAGCCGAGCGATAGCGGAGGGCTCTGTCCCTACCGGAAGGCCGGCCTGCTGGCCCAGACGACGGGCATGGAGCAGCTCGGCTTCCTCGAAGGCCTCGCCGCTGTTGATGGTGAAGGCGTGGGCGGCTGCGGATGATCCAAGGACCTCGGCTGTCCTCGGCAGCATCCGCGGGTCGCTTTCGTCTTCCGCCATCTCGCGGCGGACCTTGCTCTCCTCGTCGGCGAGGACTGCATCAACCGTGCGCTCGATGCCCGCTGCAATGGTCAGCAGTTGCGCAATGGACGGGATGAAGACTCGGGCGCACATCTCATCCTCATCGCCCTGCTTGCGCACGCATCGGCCCACGACCTGGCGGAAGAACATCTCAGTACGGATGCGGGTGGCATAGACGATGACGCCAAGCCGGGGGATGTCCACGCCCTCGGAAACCATCTGGACGGCCACGATCCAGCGGGTGTCGCTGCGGGCGAAGTCATCGATGACTTTCGAGGCGGCTGGATCGTCGGAGACCGCGATCTTCACGTCCTCTCCGGTCTGGTGCCGGAGGATATCTGCATAGGCGTGCGCGGACGCCTGGTCTGTCGCCACAACGAGCCCTCCACAGTCGGGCTTGTCTTGGCGCATCAGCGTCAGCTCCTCGTGCGCCCGCCTCAAGACCGAGGGGATCCACTGGCCGCCCGGGTCGAGGGCGGTCTTCAGGGCCGCAGCGATGGTGCTGGCGTCGGCCTCGGAGAGCTTCTGCGACACGGGGTGCTCGGAGGCGAAGCGCCAGCGTGCTTCCCCGTCCATGGCAGGGAAGGCCACCGGGCGCACGACCTCCTGGTCCTGGAGCGCCATCCCGTAGTCGTAATTGATGTCGGCCACGACGCGGCGGTCGGGGCCGTAGTTGAGGAACGGGATGGGCTTGCCGTCACTGCGGAAAGGCGTGCCCGACAGGGACAGACGGCGGTGGGCGTTGGAGAAGGCTTCGGAGAGTGCAGTTCCCCATGAGAGGTGTTCGGCTTCGCCGGCGTGGTGGATCTCGTCGAAAATGACCAGCGACGGCCGGCGGGGGTTACAGGCGAGCTTGCGCCACAGCAGCGGGTTGGCCGCCACGGACTGGTAGGTCGCGACGATGCCGTCGAAGTCGCTCGCCTTCTCCTGGCTGCGGTTGACGAACTCGGAGTCGAGCTGGATGCCTTCCCTGGCCGCGGCTCGGGCCCACTGGCCCCGCAGATGGGCGGTAGGAACGATCACGAAGACGTTCGTAATCTCGCTCCGGTCGATCATGGACTTCGCAGCAAGGATGGCGAAGGTGGTCTTGCCCGCGCCAGGCGTAGCGACGGCGAGGAAGTCGTTCTGGATGCCCAGGAACTTGCGGAGTCCGTCTTCCTGCCACTTGCGAAGCTTCACGCCGTTGGAGCCTTTCTTGAGGTTGCAGGAAGGGCATGCCGCCTGCCCGTTGAAGATGTCTGTTCGCCCACCCTTGGACCAGGGCACTTCGTGATCGGCGTGCCATCCGGGCTGAAGCTCATCGCCGCACATGGTGCAGCAGCCGTCTGCGGCCAGGAACAGCGCTGTTCGTTCTGCCGCGGTGTACAAACGCTTCCGATCTCGGGCAGCGGGCACCGACACCTCCGTTCACACAGATGGCCTAACCCGGCCATCGTCGACAGAATGCCACGTACCACCGACAACCGACGCTCGATCAACACGAATTGGGCGTTGCCCCTCCGGCCGCCAGCGGCTCCGGGGAGGGGGCTGGCGGCCCACGTTGCGTCAGTCACCCTGCTGCTACTGGGTGCGGGCGACGACATGGGCGTGTTCGCGCAGTGGCGGGTCCTGGTTGTCCCAGGTCGCCGCTACGTAGTTGAGGAGTCCGGCCGTGGCGCACTCAGAGGCGCTCGGGTCGCTGGCGAGCAGCTTGTCGACGGCGAGGGCGAGACCAGGGGCCGGGTGAACGGATCTTCCGGGCCATGGCGTTGTCTCGTCGTAGACCTGGCGGATGGGGCCGCGTTCGCCGCGGCACGTGTATCGGGCGGGCCGACTACGCCGCGGTGACGATGTCGACGGCGGGCACCGCTTCGGGCCGGGTGAGGGCCTTGAGCAGCATCCTCGCCTTGTAGACGTCCTCACCGGCCAGCGTCTGCCAGTGCGGGTGGGTGGTGACCGTCACCGAGAGCGCGAGGCACTCCTGGCGGAGCTGGGCGACGACGGCCTTCTGCTCGTCGGTCCATCCAGGGCTGGGCTCCCGGCCACCGCTGACCTCCCCTGTGTGCGGGTGCTCAATACCGGGCCACCCGTCGTGCGGCTCCACGGACCAGGGCAGGGTGCGGACCAGGGCGGCGTGTTCGGCGGTGGCCTGGTGCAGGCGGGTCTGGGCGGCCTTGAGGTCGTCGGGGAAGTCGGAGTCAGCCATACCCGGAATCCTACGTCTGTTCTATTTCGTGGACGGGGCGCCGCGCCGGGAGGGCGGCAGGGGTGCGGCCGGCCGGGTGCGGGGTGAGGGTGGGCGCATGGAGGCTGTCGTGTCGCTGGCGCTGGCGAGGGCCGTGCCGGAGCTCCCGCGCGGGGAGGGCTGGTGGTATGAGCCGAAGATGGACGGCCACCGGGTCGCGATGATCCGCACCGGAGAATCGGTGATCCTCCAGGCCCGGTCCGGCCGGATCGTCACGCCCGTGTGGATGGACCTGGCCATCGCCGGGATGCGGCTGCCGGCCGGGACCGTGCTGGACGGTGAGGCGGTGATCTGGCGGGACGGCCGGCTGGACTTCGCCGCGGTGCAGGCCCGCGCCAACTCCTCGATGCCCAGGGCCCGGGCGCTCGCCGAGCACCTGCCGGCCTCCTACCCCGTCTGGGATCTGCTGGTGCATCCCCAGTTCGGCAACGTCCGAGGACGGCCGTACTCGGACAGGCGCGGCCTCCTGCTCGACCTGGTCGGCGACCTCGGGCCGCCGATCCAGGCCGTACCGGCCACCGACGACTACGAGACCGCCCTGGTCTGGTACGAGGCCCTCCAGGCGCAAGGCGTCGAAGGCATCGTCGCCAAAAGGGCCGGCGGCCCGTACCGGGGCGGCTCCCGTGACTGGCGGAAGGTGCGCCACGCGGAGACCGAGGACCTGGTCGTGGTCGGGTACACCGGGGCGCGGTCCCGGCCCCGGGCGCTCGCCGTGCGCCGCCCGGACGGCCAGGTCGCCCTCTCCCAGCGCCTGACCGGGCCGCTCGCGGCCGCCGCCGCGCACTACCTCCAGCCCGCCGGCGCCAGGCCCCGCGGGCGCACCCACGACGGCCAGACCTACACCAGCACCCCCACCGAGTTCCTCGTCGAAGCCCTCGCCGGGACCACCCGGCACGCCGTCGTCACCATCACGCGCGTCCGGTAGAGAGCGAAGGGCGGGACCTCGCACAGGCACCGCGGCGCGCTAACTTGCGGATAGAAGCAAGTTGAGACCCGCTAACTTGCGTTCAGAGTCAAGTTAGCGCGCCAGGGCCGGGCCTTCTGCATCCGGCAGAACGGTTGGCGCTCCGGCTCGGCGGCGGCCGGAACCCGTGCGCCGGCATCGCGGTGCCGTCACCCGCAGGCGTCACCGTGTGACGCCTGCTGAACGCGACGGCGACGCCAGGCCCTGGTGCGGCACCGGGGCGAGCAGTACCGGCTGTCCGCCCGCTTCCGGGGCTGGAGCGGGGCGTCGCTCGCGTACCAGGTACGGCCGCACTCGGGGCAGCGGGAGCGGGGCCAGGGATGCCGGCGGCCTTCGAGGAGCGCGGCCAGGGCCTCGCCCCCGGCGTCGATCGCCGCTGCGCGGGCCCGCGCCTGACGCCAGGACCGGGTCCTGCACGCCGCCGAGCAGTAGAGGCGGTTGCGCCGTGCCCCGGCAGGCAGACGCCCGCCGCACTGCGCGCAGCGGGGGGCGCTGTGTGTGGCCACCCTTCCAGCGTGCCCCTGCTCGCCGCCCGACCGGTCGTCGTCAGGGGGTGTCGCCGGTCCAGTGAAACCGGTCCAGGTCGGCAGGGTGGCGGGGTTCGTAGTGGGCGCGGCCGCCGGGGCCGTACTGTCCGTGGGGGGTGATGAGGGCGGCTCCGGTGGCCCGGTCGTCTTCCGTCCAGCCGGTGACGTCCAGGAGCAGTCCGTCGAGCGGGCCGCCGATGAGTTCGGCGTAGTCGCATCCGGGGCGGGGGCCCGGATCGGGGTCGCCTGGCTCGGAGCCGTAGACGCGGGCAGCGGGGCGGGGATCCGGGGCGCTCATGCCGGTCAGCCTGGCAGCCGGACGGGCCCCGGCGGGCAGGTTCGGCCCACACCTCTAATATCGAACGCGTGAGCGATATCCTGCCGCCTGATCTCGACCGGCTGCGCGTGATCGAGACCTTCCTCGATCTCCAGCTCCAAGCGGTCCGCGCGGAGATCTCCCGCCGGGAAGGCACGGCACCTGCTCCCCCGCCCTCTGTGCGGCCGGCCCGGCCGCCGTGGCTGGTCGAGTACGACATCAGCGCCGCGCAGCGCCCGCTCCAGGTGCACGTGGAGGACTGCGCCGTCACCGGGCCGCGCACCCGCCGGGTCACGGAAGGCGAGGCGCGGCGGTGGGTGGTGGAGGTGGGGGCGTGCCAGTTCTGCCGGCCGGACGCGCTGCTGGGGACGCTGGAGTAGGCGGGCGGCGCGGAGACGGGGGGCAGGTTCCGGTCGGCGTGCGCGCCGCTGCCCAGCCTCGGCCCGCCGGTGCTCGGCAGCAGAGCGTTCCTCGGGCCCAGGCGTCGAGGCGGCGGTGCGCGGACGACCCGGCACCAGGATGCTCTGCCCGGCCATGAACGATCGCCCGGCAGGCGGCCATGTGCACCAGCTCGGTATGGGTCCTGATATGCGCCAGCCCGTCGCCTCGGTCTCTTTGGCGGGAGCGGTGAGGCAACGGGCTTTCAGCACGCCGGAGACCTTCGAAGCACCGACCGAAGCCAAATGGCTACGGAGAGTGAATATAGGTCATCGGTGAGTGACGCTCACTCTAACGCCGCCCGCAGGGAAGGGCCGCGCCCATCAGGCGTACCAAATGAGAGGAATGCTCAATTCGCACAGAGAAAAGTTCCATCTGCGCAGATTGAACAGGGCTTTTTCCGGTCCTGGTGTGATCTAAATCACACCATTAATTGATTGTGACGTTACCCACGCCTCATAAAAAGTCTCACAGCGCGCACACAGGGCGTGACCTGCTGTAAGACGATTTTCGCCCGACATGACCGAATCCCAAGAGCTTTCGGCTGTACGAGAATGGCGCGCACGACACCTCGGTCTTCTTTGGCGGGAGCACGCAGAGGGGTGTCGGACTTCAGCACGCCGTTTCGAGTGAAAGGCCATTCATCATGAGCCGTCTCCCGAGTGTTCTTCCTCCCCCACCACCGGAGGAAGGCCCCCGGAAGGGTGTGCATTTCCAGATCGGTCACCACCTGGAGATGCACCTGCGCATCCACCTGTCGCCGGCAGCCCTCGCGCTGCTGGCGGCGCTGATGGCCGGCCTGCTCGCGGGCTGGTGGGGGATGAGCCAGCAGTAGCAGCCCACCGACCAGAACTCGGGCCTGCCGCCGTCGCGGCAGGCCCGAGTTCTGCGTTCAGGGCCGACCGGTACATCGGGTACACGCGGATCAGAACCGCCGAGACCACCACCGGGACGCCCACCGCGCGGACCGTCATCTCGCCTGCATCGGAGCGTGGTGCGGGGTGTCCCCGAAGCGCTGCGGCACGTCGGCGTGCAGATGCCACGGCTTGTGTCCGTCGACATGGCAGGTGACCCACAGCCGGAAGGGCTTGTCCCGCTGTCCGCGTTCCCACCCGGCCTGCCCGCCGCTGAAGTGCCGGTGCGCGCGTGACGATTCAAGGCCGATCCGGAACACTTCCGCAGGCCGCAGGGGCGGAAGCTGAACGGTCCGGCCGAATTCGTCCACTCCGTCCACGGGCCGGAAGCGGTAGGGGCCCCAGATCGTGTTCGCGCGTTCTTCCGCTGTCAGGCCCCCGGCAGGAAGAAACGTGTTGCTGCGGTCGCGGTCGGCTGGACCTCCAGTTCCAAGCGGTCCAGCCGACCGAGGGCAGACGGCCCGTCGTAGCGGACCACCAGGTCGACCCAGCCCTGCCCCTGCTGCGTCGTCAGGTAGAGGAACACGCGCGGGGTCAGTTCCGTGTGCCTTCGGTCGCGCTCGATCAGCGCCACGACCTCGGCGGTCTGCCGGGCGGAGTCCGCCGTCTCGTTCGCCGTCCGCGCGTTGCGATCCGCGGTCACCGCTGCCCGCCATGCCGCCACCGCCGCCACCGCCGAGAAGACGGCGGCGAGCCCGGCGATCGATGCCTCCAGAACGTCCATGCGCGTATGCAACCCACTGGACACATGTGGCGGAAGCGAGTTGCCACATTCGCCCCGGCACCCCGGGGACAGGCACCGGGTCAACCAGGCATCGAGGTTGAGGCGGCCCGGTGGTACTGCTCCCAGAGCGCGTCTGGGCACCGGGCCTCGCCCGTGCACGCCATATCGGCACGGGCTGCCGCTGACTCTAACGGCCGGCGGCCGGTCCCGGGGCCGGAGCGGTGGCATCGCTGCGGGAGCGCAGGCGGGCGAGGACACCCGTCTGTGCCCGCTTCTGGGCGAGGTCCCGGTGAACCTGCTCGCAGCGGGGACAACGGCCGTGCACGGCGGGCCGGTAGCCGTCCAGACCGGACGGCATACCGGGGGCGGTGGCTCCGCCGCAGGACGGGCACGCCCAGACCGACGGGCCGGCCTGCTCCTGGTCGTCACCGACGTCCTCGCCCTGTTCGTCACGCCGCCGGTGACCCTGGTCGGGTACACGCGCCGCGGGAGTGGCGGCGGGGTGGGCCAGGGCGTCGGCGAGGGACTGCGCGGGGCCGAACCGGGTCCAGACCGGTCCGTGGGGCCCGTGCTCGCGCAGCAGGGCGAGCGTCGTCGTGACCAGGGGCACGGTGTCGCTCTCGTCCGGCCAGGTGTCCAGCGCAGCCGGTGGCTGCCAGCAGGAGCGGGAGGCGTCGCGGATGGCGTCGATACGGCGGGCGAGGACCGGCGGGGGGACGTCCTTGGCGAACACCAGCGCCAGCGGCGGATGCCCGGTGCCGGGGGCCGGCCATCGCGTCGACCACAGGGGCACGGCGGTCTGGCTGTGCGGGTCCGTCACGCGGAGGCGGAAGGCGTCACGGTAGGCGGCGATCTTCGCGGCCACGGCGGCGGGCGGCTCACCGTGGTGGTCGACCTCCACGAACAAAACGGGGACGTCGTCCTCAGGGGCGGTCAGGACCGCATCGGCCCGCAGGTGGCCCGCGCCGGGGAGAGCAACGTCGGTTGTCCAGCCGCGCAGGTGCCCGATACCGCGCGGACGCACCGGGAGCTCCCGCCGCGGGCCGGGGCCGGTGGTGCGGCGGGGCACGGGCTTGGTGGGCAGCGGGGGCGACTGGCGGATGACGTCGATGACGTCCGTGACCGCGAGCTGGTGCGCGGCGCCGGCCTGTGCCGCGGCCCGACCGGTCGCGCCCATCTCCTCGACCGGGCGCTCCAGCTCGGTGGCGGCCGCGGCCTGCCCGGCCGGGGTGAGGGACCACAGGTCCTGAGCAACCGGTGCCCCGTTGCGGCCGGGACGCCAGGCGCGGCCCGCGGACTCCGTCAGCCCGGCATCCCGCAGGTCCTTGCACGCGTTGCGGACGGTCTGCTCATCCGCCGTGCCGGGGAGCACGAGCTGTCGCAGCTGGCCGGCGGTCGCCACCCGCACCACCCCCAGCGCCAGGAGCACCAGGGCGCGGGCCCTGCCCGTCGACTTGTAGCGCCAGACCTGCCGACCGGTCACCTGGTCCCCACCCTCGAATCCGTGATCACTGTAGGGAGCACTGTAGGGGAAACCGTAGAGCGGACTGTAGGCAATGTGGTCCGGTCGCGGGAAAGCACCAGCGCCCCCGGACCATGCGGTCCGGGGGCGCTCTGCTCGGGGTACCTCGCAGGCTACGCCTCGATGTAGGCGACGATCGTGATCTGGCGCAGCGCGGTTACGTAGTAGATGACCCGTACCCCGTCGACGTCGTCGCTGTAGTCGCGCAGCAGGGTGTCGGGCACCGGGGTGCCCAGCTCGGGGTTGACGCTGATCGCGACGATCGCCCGGTCCAGGCGGTGCGTCTCCCGGGCGGTGAGCTTCGCCAACTGGCTCAGCGCGGGCTCCACCATGACGACCTGGGACCGGCGCGGCGCGTGCTCAGGCGACACGGGGCTCCTCGCCGGCCAGGCGCTCCAGGTGCGCGTCACGGGCTTCCTCCCACAGCACGCCCGTCTCCGGGGACGGGTAGCCGTGGGCGGCGATGTCCTCCAGCACCGAGGCGAGGACGTCGACCTTCGCGCGCTGGTCGGCCGCGTACGCACGGGCCGAGGCGGCGGCCTGCTCGTCGAGGGGCTGGCGGTCGGGCACGAGGGCCGGCTGCTCGCTCATCGGCAACTCCTGGGGTCTTCACTGGTGTCTTTCACCACGGTATCGCCGGGTCGCCCCTCGGGAGCCTGATACGGGCAATCCGAACCTGGTGGAGGAGCAAGGACTTAGGGCTGCCGTCCGCGCCGCTCTTTACGSCGTAAAGA
>NZ_RDBP01000021.1 GCF_008042045.1 Streptomyces sp. T39 | reverse complement strand
CCCCGCCACCGCGACGGTCGTCGAACTCGCCGACCCGCTCGATCCCCAGACCGTCCTGACCCGCATCCGCGCGGCCGCCGCCGCGCCGGGACCGCTTTTCCTGTATCTCGCGGGCCAGTTGCACCTCGACCGCAAGCAGCGGCGCCTGCACTTCGCACTGGCGCGCTCCACTCCCACGACGTTGCGCTACACCGCGCTGCCCTGGCACTGGCTGGCCGCCGAACTCGGCCCCCGCCCGCCCGGATCGACCACCGTGGTCGTCGATCTGGTGGCGGACGGCTGGACGGCGGGCATCGGTGCCGAGGAGGGCGGACGCACCGCGACGACCGGTGCGACGGGCCCGTGGTGGGCCGGCGGCCTACGGCTCGACGACGTCGTCACGGAGGGGACCGGCACGGACTCGGGCGTGGGCGTGGGCACGGGCGGGGCCGCGGCGGGCGGCGTGACGGGCGCAGGCGGCCCGGACGCAGGCGCGGCGGCCGTGGACCGCGGCTGGGCGGGTGGTTGCGGGCTCGACGACGGCGGAACGGAGGCGGCCGGCACGGACGCGGCGGCCGTGGGTCCGGCCTGTGCGGCGGGTACGGGGGCCTGCCCGGGCGGGGTCGCCACGGGAGGGGGCGCGTACGGCGTGGCGACCGGCGGTGCGGTTGTCGGCGCCGGCGGGAACAGCAGGGCCCCGTCGACCGGTTCGGCCCGGGAGAGGGCCGCCTCGTGGAGTTCCGCCAGCGGAGGCCGGGCTCCGCTGCGCCAGATCTCGGCCATCGCCCTGAGATACGCGGGCTGGGCGAGGTTCCTGCGGCCGGGCGCGGGTACCGCCCTGCCGTACAGGAGTACGGAGGGGCCGAGGGCGGCGCGGCCCTCCCCCACCTGCTGCCACGCCTCGCCGTCCGCCACCAGATCGACGACCACGGTGGTCGATCCGGGCGGGCGGGGGCCGAGTTCGGCGGCCAGCCAGTGCCAGGGCAGCGCGGTGTAGCGCAACGTCGTGGGAGTGGAGCGCGCCAGTGCGAAGTGCAGGCGCCGCTGCTTGCGGTCGAGGTGCAACTGGCCCGCGAGATACAGGAAAAGCGGTCCCGGCGCGGCGGCGGCCGCGCGGATGCGGGTCAGGACGGTCTGGGGATCGAGCGGGTCGGCGAGTTCGACGACCGTCGCGGTGGCGGGGTCGGGCGTGTTCGCCGACCCGGTCAGGACCTCCGCCGGCACAGCGGCGAGAGAGGGCAGCACGGACGCCGCGTCGATCAGCCGCCCCTTGCCCGCGGGGGCCGCTGCCAGCAGCAATGCCGTTCCCGGCGCCGAGTTGTCCCCTGTGATCACCACACCGGAACCGTATCCGACGCCGGGTGCCCTGCCGCTCGGCGCCGGGCCGTGGACGGTCTCAGGTGTGGATGCTCGTGCCGGTCCTGCCCCTGCCCGCCCGCGCGTCCGGGGCGGGCACCGCGCCGCCGCCCCCGGGGAGGGGCGGCGGCGCGGTGCCCGGTCCGCAGGGCGATGCGCGGGCGGGACGGGCGGTGCTCCGCACCCGCGGCGGGTCAGGCGGTGTGGAGCCGCAGGCCGTAGCGGCCGAGGATCTCGTTGATGGGCTGGTGCCACGTCTGACCGCCGCCGCTGCAGTTGCCCCAGCCGCCGGAGGTGACGCCCTGCGCCTGGTCGCCGCTGATGAACGAGCCGCCGGAGTCACCCGGTTCGGCGCAGACGCTCGTCTTGGTCATCTGGTGCACGGCACCCTGGCTGTAGTTGACGGTCTCGTTCTTGGCGAGGACGTTGCCGCAGTGCCAGCGGGTGGTCGACCCGGAGCGGCAGACCGAGGCGCCGATGGACGCCTCGTTGGAGCCGCGGACCAGCTGGTCCGGGACGGTGCCCCAGCCCAGGACCACCGGGACCGTCCACCAGCCGCTGCCGACGCTCACCCAGGCGTAGTCGTCACCGGGGAAGGACGAACCCTGGAAGTGGCCGATGTGGGAGCCGTCCCAGCCGCGCACGGCCTGGCCCTGGGGGCCGCAGTGCCCGGCGGTCACGAAGCCTCCGTGCACCGAGAAGCCGATGGAGCAGCGGACGTTGCCGGTGTAGTACGGGTCGCCGCCGACGGTCCCCGCGGCGAAGGTGCGCGGCGCCTCGGCGACCTCCGTCACGGCGACCGGGCCGGCCGCGCGGGCGCGGTCCAGGAAGCGCCGGACATCGTTGTCGGACCGCTCGGAGGCGACGACGGACACGACGACCCGGTTGCTCTTCGGGTCCACGTGCCAGCTGCTGACGCCGTCCGGTGCGGGCAGGGCGTCGATGGCGGCCTTCACGGAGTCGAGCCGGCGTTCGGTGTGCTGTACGACGCGGGTGTCCGCGCCGGTCGCCCGCACGGCCGCGGCCTTGCCCGGATCGGTGACGGCCACCGTCAGGTTCCCGCTGGCGGCGTCGAACCAGGAGCCGCCGTACGCGGCGCCGGCGGCCTGCCGGGCCTTCGGCTCGACGCGGACGGCGGCGCTCTCCGCCGCCATGCGTTCGCGCGCCTCGGCCGCGGTCAGCCCGAGGTCCCGCTGCATGGCCTCGACCAGGCCGGTGGAGACCTCGGCCGTGGCCGTCGGGGACTTCTCCGCGGTTGTCGCGGCGGCGACCTGGCCGGCTCCGGTCGCAGCCCAGGCGCCGAGGAGCAGGAGCGTGGACAGACCGGTGCGCAGGACGGTGGTACGTCTCATGGCGTCGACCTTTCGGTTGTTCCAGCAAAGGTGGGGGTGGAACAGGCGCGCACATTCTGAGAGCGCTCTCAGAGGCGCCCGGGCCGGAGCGTAGCGGAGATCGCCCGACAGGTCCATGCCAATCGCAGGCCGGGTCCGCACGTCCGTCGAAGTCCGGCCACCCACGAACCCGTCCGTCCGCCGGGCCCGGGGGCGGGCCGCCGGGCCGTTCCCGTCCGCACCGGGGGCGGGAACCGCCCGTGGAGAAACGGTGTCTGTGCCGGGGACGGGCCGTGGCGCTACGGTGTGCGGCGGCGACGGCCCGGTTCGGGGGGAACGTGATGGGTGTGTGGACGGTACCGGGCTACACGGAGTCCCGGGAGCTGGGCGCCGGCGCGGGCGGACGGGTCGTGCTCGCGGTGCACGACGCGACGGGTGTGCCGGTGGCCGTGAAGTACCTCGGCGAGCGGCTGCGGCGCGACACCGCCTTCGTGCGCGAGTTCCGGGCGGAGGCCCGGCTGCTCGGCGGACTGGACACGCCGTACGTCGTGCGCCTCTACGAGTACGTCGAGGCGCCCTCGGGCGCGGCGATCGTGATGGAGCTCGTCGACGGCATCGCCTTGCGCGCACTGCTGGCGCAGGAGGGCGCGACCGGGCCGGAGGCGGCCCTCGTCGTACTGAAGGGATCGCTGCTCGGGCTGGCCGCCGCGCACGCCCGCGGGGTGGTGCACCGGGACTACAAGCCGGAGAACGTCCTGGTCGCCGCGGACGGCTCGTCCAAGCTGGTCGACTTCGGCATCGCCGCGCGGCACGGCGCGACACCCGGGGTCGCGGGCACACCGGCGTACATGGCGCCCGAGCAGTGGGAGGGCGGTGCGGCCTCGCCGGCCGCCGACGTCTACGCGGCGACGGCCACCTTCTTCGAGTGCCTGACCGGGCGCAAGCCGTTCCGCGGCGAGAACTTCGCCGAGCTGGCGCTCCAGCACATCGGCGCGCCGGTCCCCGAGGACGACACGCCGGAGCCGGTACGGCCGCTGATCCGGCGCGGGCTCGCGAAGGCGCCCGCGGACCGGCCGGCGGACGCCGCGGCCTTCGTGGCGGAGCTGGAGGAGATCGCCGGGGCCGCGTACGGCCCGGACTGGGAGGAGCGCGGCCGGGGGCGGCTCGCCGCGCTGTCCGCGCTGCTCCCCCTGCTGTTCCCGTCCGCCGCCGGGCAGGCGGCGGGGACGACCGACGCGGCGACGACCGCGCTGGCACCGCCGGGCGCGGGAGGTGCGCCGGGCGCGGCCGGGCGGCTGGTCCCCGGGCTGCGGGGCATCGTGGCGGCGATCGTCGCGGTGGTGCTGGCCGGACTCGCCGCCGTCGCGGCGCGAGCGGGCGAGGACCGGCGGGAGACCACGGCCGAGGCCGTGGCCACCACCAGCGCGGGGCCGGCCGGCTCCGGCGAGTCGCCCCCGGCCCCCGGCACGCCGACGCCCTCCGCCACCTCGGCGTCCGCCGGCCGGTCCGCGGGCGCCTTCGCGAGCCCGCGCCGGATCAGCGGCCGTACCGGCTCCGGCGTGTCGTCCTCGGGGACCGGCGCGCCGATGTGCTGGAGCGCCAGCTCGGCGAAGTTCTCGCGCCGCGGGCGACCGACACCTCCAGGCCCTCCACCAGGTCCTGCCGTTCGCGCCCCCGGTCACGGGCCGCGTCGAGGAGCTGGACCACCTGGGCGAGCGCGTAGGCGTCGGCGCTCGGCACGGGGCGGTCGAGCCAGTCGTCGGCGAACTCGATCCGGTCGTCGTCCGCACCGAACCGGACGGGGCAGCGGAACCACTCCTCGTACGCCCGGCCGTACGGCGGGCGGGCGTGCCGCACGGCCACGGCGCGGGGCGCGAAGGCCCCGTCCACGGAGTCCCGGATCAGGGCGACGATGCTGCCGAACGCCTCCTCCAGCAGGAAGGCCCGCAGGCCCGAGTCGGTGTAGCGGGCCGTCGCCAGGACCGCGGCGCCGCCCGGGGCGGTCTCCATGCGGTAGTCCAGCATCGAGCCGGCGACACCGTGGTGGCGCACCCCGAGGTCGAGCGCGTGGCCGAGGGTGGGGCTGGCCAGCAGGCCGAAGCCGACCAGCCCCCACGCGGTCACCCGCTGACGGCGGCCCACGGCGAGGCCGAGCGCCGGGTCGCCGAGGGCGGCGAGCGCCTCCCGGATCACGGTGCTGCCCTGCCGGTAGGAGATCCGCCCGCCGACGGCGCTCAGGGCGCCCTCGCTCAGTCCGGCTCGGCGCAGCGCGGGGCCGAGGTCGTGGCCGCGTTCGGCGGCGACCAGGGTGAGGTAGCGCAGCAGGTGCGGAGTGATCGTGGCCGATCCGTACCGGGGGTCGGCCAGGCCCGGGGGCGGCGGTGGCGGTCGGGTCATGTGATCTCTCCTCCGGGCCGTCACCTTAGGCATTCGGCCGGGCGGCGGACAGGGGGCGTGGCCGGTGAAGTCCCGTTACTGGCCGGTCCGGTCCTCCTCCCCGCCCGGGAACCGCCCTTACCGTCGGTCACATCCGTTTGTCCCACTGCATCGCGAGGGAGAAGGCATGCGGTCCCCCACCACGCGCGCGAGAGCGGTCTCCCTGCTGCTCGCCGGGGCGCTCGGCGCCCTGACCCTGTCGGCCGTCCCCGCCGCGTCGCCCGCCGGCGCCGCGACCGCGGCCGCCCCCGCCGCGACCGCGGACGGCACGACGTACCTGGTAGGCCGCGGCATCGCGGACGTGACCGGCGAGGCGGCCGAGGTCGGCATGATGGGCTACTCCAGCTTCGACCAGAAGGCGACCGGGATCCATCAGCGCCAGCGCTCACGGGCGTTCGTCGTCGCGGACCCCGGCGGCAACCGGGTCGTCTACGTCAACGCCGACCTCGGCATGATCTTCCAGTCGGTGCGCCAGGGAGTCCTGGCCGAGCTCGGGCGGCGCTACGGCACCCTCTACGGCGAGCGGAACGTGCTGCTCTCCGCGACCCACACCCACGCCGGGTCCGGCGGGCACTCCCACCACATCGCGTACAACCTGGCGTCGCTCGGGTTCCAGAAGGACACCTACCGGGCGATCGTGGACGGCATCGTCGAGTCGGTCGCGAAGGCGCACGACGACCTGAAGCCGGGCACCATCAGCCTCGGCCGGGGCGAGCTGACGAACGCGAGCGTCAACCGGTCGAAGGCGGCATTCGACCGCAACCCGGCGGCGGACAGGGCCGCGTTCCCCGGCGGCATCGACCCGTCGATGACGGTGCTGCGCTTCCGCCAGGGCGGCGAGGACGTCGGCGCGATCAGCTGGTTCGCCACCCACAACACCTCGCTCACCAACAGGAACACGCTGCTCAGCCCCGACAACAAGGGGTACGCGTCGTACGCGTGGGAGCACGACGACAAGGGCGTGCGCTACCTGGACGACGCCAAGGGCTTCGTGGCGGCGTTCCCGAACACCAACGCCGGTGACATGTCGCCGAATCTGAACCTCAGGCCGGGATCGGGGCCCACCGAGGACGAGTTCGAGAACACCCGCATCATCGGCGACCGCCAGTACGCCCGTGCCAAGGAGATCCACGACCGCGCCGCCGTCCCGGTGACCGGTGGCGTGGACGCGCGGCTGCGGTACGTGGACATGGAACAGGTGACCGTCGGCGGCAGGTTCACGCCCGACGGGCGGGAGCACCGGACCTGCCCGGCCATGGTCGGCGCGTCCACGCTGGCGGGCAGTGTGGAGGACGGCCCGGCGATCCCGGGCTTCACCGAGGGCATGAACAGCCCCGTGGCGAAGCTGCTGGAGCCGCTGCGCATCGAACCGCCCGAGTGGCTGGTGGGCTGCCAGTACCCGAAGGCCAACCTGGTGCCGACCGGTCTCGTCTCCTCCGTGGTGCCGGCGACGCCGAGCGTGCTGCCCCTGCAGATCGTCAGGATCGGCCAGTTCCACCTGGTGGCGGGGCCCGCCGAGTACACGATCGTCTCCGGCCTGCGGATCCGCCGGACGGTCGCGGCGGAGCTGGGCGTGCCGCTGGAGAACGTGCTGATGCAGGGGTACGCGAACGCCTACAGCCAGTACGTGACGACCCCGGAGGAGTACGACCTCCAGCAGTACGAGGGGGGTTCGACGCTCTACGGGCGCCACACCCTGCCCGCGTACCAGCAGGAGTTCGCCTCGCTCGCGGCGGCGCTGCGCGACGGCACGCCGGTGGACCACGGTCCCCTGCCGGCCGACCACTCCGCGGGGCAGATCACGCTGCAGACGGGCGTCGTCATGGACAACCCGCCGGCCGGCAGGTCGTTCGGCGACGTCCTCACCGCTCCGGCCCCGTCCTACGCGCGGGGGTCGGCGGTGACGGCGGAGTTCGTGACCGGGCACCCGAAGAACAACCTGCGCAGGGGCGGCACCTTCCTGGAGGTGCAGCGGCAGGTCGACGGCCGGTGGGTCCGTGTGCTGGACGACGGGGACTGGGACACCACCTACCGGTGGGTCCGGCTGAACGGGGTGCTCGGCACCTCGAAGGCGGTCCTCACCTGGCGGATCGCGCCGGGCACGGCGCCGGGGACCTACCGGATCGTGCACCACGGCGACGGCAGGAGCCTGCTCGGCAGGGTGACCGCCTTCAGCGGCGCGACGGGCCCGTTCACCGTGCGCTGAGTGCGGGCTACGCTGGGAGTCATGACCGAACGCAAACCGCCGGGCGTCGGCTTCGAGTCGTGGGTGGACCGGCAGATCAGGGTGGCCGCCGAGCAGGGCGGGTTCCGCGATCTGCCGGGGTTCGGCAAGCCGCTGCCCGAGGATGCGGGCGGCTACGACGAACTGTGGTGGATCAAGGGAAAGATGCACCGCGAGGGCCTGTCGGTCCTGCCGCCGGCCCTCGCGCTGCGCAAGGAGGCCGAGGACGCGCTGGCGGAGGCGCTGCGGGCGCCCTCCGAGGCGGCGGTGCGGCGGATCATCGGCCGCATCAACGAGCGGATCACCCCGGCGATGCTCCGCCCGCCCCCGGGGCCGCCGCTGGGCCTGAAGCCGTACGACGCCGACGCGGTCGTCGATCAGTGGCGGCGCGGGCGGGAGTGAGCGGCGCCCCGGCACGAGCCGTGAGGGCCCGCTCCGGGCCCTCTCAAGCGGTCGGCTCGGTCGCGAGCCACTCGGCGACGGTGCGGGCGATGGGCTGCCCGGTCTCCAGCTCGACGAAGCCGAACTGGCCGCCCTGGTTGCACTCCAGGAACCACCAGGTGCCGGTGGCGTCCTCGGCGAAGTCGAAGGCCCCGTAGGCCAGTTCCGCCTCCTTCTTGTAACGCTCCACGGCCCGGGCGACGGGTGCGGGGACCGCGACGGGCTCCCAGGTGTGACCGGTCTCGCCGAAGCGGCCGTCGACCTGCCCGGCCTCCGCCGTCTTGCGCGCCGCCAGGTGGACGTCTCCGACGCTGGTCAGCCGGATGTCGGCGCTCTTGGCGATGTAGCGCTGCAACAGGGTGGGGCCGGCCGCGACCCCGGAGAAGTCCGCGTCGGGCGGGACCAGCGTGGTGGGCAGGGCCATGGGCGGATCGCCTGGCGACTTGCCGGACACGGACTTCACGACGACGTGCCGGTACTGCTCGGCGAACTTCCGGGCCATCGCCGGGTAGGTGGTGACGAGGGTCGCGGGCACCGGGAACCCGCTGCGGTGCGCGAGGCGCATCTGCCACGGCTTCCGGCGGGCCCGGGCCGCCGCACTGGGGTGGTTCATCCAGCGGGCGGCGGTGGAGTCGAGCATCCCGTACAGGGCGTGGCCGCTCTCCTCGGTGAGCCAGGCGGACGGTTCCGGTGCGTGCGCGGCGGGTTCGCCCGGCCGGCGGATCCAGACCGAGCGCATCGCCTCGACGCTCGCGACCCGGCCGCCGGTGGAGAGGTAGCCGCGGAATTCACCGCGGACGTACTCGGCGGACAGCGCGACGTCCCCGGGGAGGTCACCGGGGTCGAACCGGACGAGCGGGACGCCCAGTTCGTGCAGTTGCGCCACCACCATGTCCGCGGTGACGTCCTGTTCACTCGTCAGCACCAGTACGGTCACGGCGCGGGGTCCGTCCGGCCGGTCGCCTGTCCGGTCATGAGGGCCGGTCAGTCGTCGAAGTGGGTGGCGGAGCCGGCCTTGGACGTCGTCGTGCCGGCCGCGGCCATCAGGGCACGGTCGGCGATCGCGGGACGGCCGTCGGAGAGCACGTTCAGCTGAAGCGCCGCGTCGTACGCATACGCGGTCAGGGCCGGCGCCTGCTCGGCGGGGCGTGCGTAGTTCCACGCGAACGGTTTCATCGCTGGTTTCCTCCCCTGCCCGCGCGAGCGCCCGGGCTTCATGACGGTACGTGACGAAGCCGCCACAGTCTCACCACACAGAGTGACACTGCGAGAGCTCTGCACGGAAAGACCTTCGGATCCGAACATCTGCATCGGCGGTGACATGCCCCGCCGGTGCCATCCAGACAGACGCACCACGGACCGGGAGGGTTTCAAGTTTTGGCCATGACGTGACGCAGATGACACGACAAGCACCGTGAAACAGCAGAAAAGCCCCGCCGTCGAGCGGCGTGCGGCACGCACTCCACTCAACGGCGGGGCAGCGGGAAGGTGTCAACCCGCCTGGGCCGGACCGGCGTTCCCCGCGCCGAAGGCGACCCGCTCGACGGAGCCGTAGGTCACCCCGTGGTCCGCGAGCACCTCGGCGACCACGCCCGGCCGGGCGGCGAGCGCGAGCAGCAGGTGCTCCGACCCGATGATCCGGTCACGGCGGCCGACGGCGATCCGCAGCGACTGCTCCAGGACACCCTTCGCCTCACGGGTGAAGGGCCGGTGCCCGGAGCGCGGGCGGCGGGGGCCCGGGGACGCGGCGAGCGCGCCCTCGCCGTGCACCTCCTCGACCCGTGCGACGATCCGGTCCACGTCGACCCCCAGTCCGGCGAGCGCCCGCTCGTCCGCCGCGGTCATCCCGCCGCGGCGCCGCGCCGCGGCCAGCGCGGCCTCCAGCCCGTCGCGCCGGTCGGCCGCCCCCAGGGCCCGCAGGGCGAACGCCGCGCGCCCTTCCGTCATGTCCAGCAGCGCGAGCAGCAGGTGCTCGTCCGTGACGCGGGGTTCGCCGGTGCGCCGGCAGCAGGCGACCGCACCGGTGACGACGGCCCGGGCCTCCCCGGTGAAGCGTTCGAACATCACTGCCTCCCGTGCTTCTTGTGTACGGCCTGGCGGCTCACACCCAGCTCCGCCGCGATGTCCTGCCAGGACCAGCCCTGATGGCGCGCGCTGCGGACCTGGACGGCCTCGAGCTGCTCCAGCAGCCGTCGCAGCGCGGCGACGGCCCTCAGCCCGATCCGGGGATCCCGGTCGCCCGCGCGCTCGGCGAGATCGGTTGCTTCGGTCATGGTGTCAACATACGTTGACAACCCTCGCGTGTCAACCTTCATTGACGGCTCTCGACGGGCGGCGCACTGGCGTGTCCGCCCGCCCTCCACGCCGTCGGGCGGCAGCATGGGGCGCACACGACCGAGGAGCGGACCATGGACAGCACCGAGTTGCTGACGGATGCCTTCGACCGGGTGCGCGAGGTGGTGCACGAGACGGTGGAGGGCCTGTCGGCGGACGACCTGACGGCACGGCCCGGCCCGGGCGGCAACACCATCGCCTGGCTCGTATGGCATCTGACCCGCGTTCAGGACGACCATCTCGCCGACGCCGCGGGCACCGAGCAGGTGTGGACGGCCGACGGCTGGGCCGACCGCCTCGCCCTGCCCTTCCCGCCGTCGGCGACGGGGTACGGGCACTCGGCCGACGACGTCGCCGCGGTGCGAACCGGCGCCAGCGAGCTGCTCGGCTACCACGACGCCGTGCACGCCGCCACCCTGCGCTTCGTCCGCACCCTCGACGGCGAGGCGCTCGACCGGGTCGTGGACGCGTCGTGGACACCGCCGGTCACCCTGGGCGTCCGGCTGGTCAGCGTGGTGTCGGACGACCTCCAGCACGCGGGCCAGGCCGCCTTCGTCCGCGGCCTCCTGGAGCGCCGAGGCCGGTGAACCGCCGGGGTGTCCCGGCGGCGGACGGCGGGTGACCGCGCGGGCACGCACCGGCGCCGCCGCTCCCCTCGCTGGTCCCGGCCGCCGGTGAGTGGCAGGCTGAGACGGGGGTGTCTGCCCGACGATCCCGGGAGGACGGATGGGACGTGACGTCCCGGCGCTGGTGTTCACCCGTGACGACCGCCGCCGTTACCGCACCAAGATGCAGTCGTGCCTGGACACCTTCGCCCAGATGCTGCGCGAGGCCCGCTTCGAGTTCGAGCGGCCCCAGGTGGGCCTGGAGATCGAGCTCAACCTGGTCGACAGTTCGGGTGAGCCCGCGATGCGGAGCACCGACGTGCTGGCGGCCATCGCCGACCCGGCCTGGGACAGCGAACTCGGCCGGTTCAACCTGGAGATCAACATCTCCCCGCGGCAGCTGACCGCCGGCGGGCCGGACTCCTGGGAGCAGGAGATCCGCGACGCCCTCAACCACGCCGAGCAGCGGGCCGCCGACGTCGGCGCGCACCTGGCGATGGTCGGGATCCTGCCGACCCTGCGCCGCGACCACGTCGATGCCGCCTCGCTCTCCGAGAACCCCCGCTACCACCTGCTGAACGAGCAGGTGTTCGCGGCACGCGGCGAGGACCTGCGCATCGAGATCGACGGGGTGGAACGGCTGCGGACGTACGCGGAGACCATCACCCCCGAGGCGGCCTGCACCAGCACGCAGTTCCACCTGCAGGTCTCCCCCGACCGGTTCGCCTCGTACTGGAACGCGGCGCAGGCGATCGCGGGGGTGCAGGTGGCGCTCGCGGCCAACGCGCCGTTCCTGTTCGGCAAGGAGCTGTGGCGCGAGACCCGCGTCCCGCTCTTCGAGCAGGCCACCGACACCCGCCCCGACGAACTGAAGGTGCAGGGCGTCCGGCCGCGCGTCTGGTTCGGCGAGCGGTGGATCACCGGCGTCTTCGACCTGTTCGAGGAGAACCTGCGCTACTTCCCCGCGCTGCTGCCGTTGTGCGACGACGAGGATCCGAAGGAGACCCTCGACGGGGGCGACGCGCCCCAGCTCGCCGAACTGACGCTGCACAACGGGACGATCTACCGCTGGAACCGTCCCGTCTACGCCGTGGACAAGGGCAAGCCGCACCTGCGGATCGAGAACCGGGTGCTGCCGGCCGGGCCGACGGTGGCCGACACCCTCGCCAACGGGGCCTTCTACTACGGTCTGACGCGCGCGCTGGTGGACGAGGAGCGTCCGGTCTGGTCGCGGATGTCGTTCCGGGCGGCCGAGGACAATCTGCACGCGGCGGCCCGGCACGGGATCGACGCCCGCCTGTACTGGCCCGGCATGGGCGAGGTGCCGGTGGCCGAGCTGGTGCTGCGCCGCCTGCTGCCCCTGGCGCACCGGGGCCTGGAGGCGTCGGGGATGGACGCGCCCTGGCGCGAGCCGCTGCTCGGCGTGATCGAGCAGCGGTGCGTCACCGGGCGCAACGGGGCCGTGTGGCAGACGGAGATGTTCCACCACATCGACCGCACCAGCAGGGTCGGCCGGCACGAGGCGCTGCGCCTGATGACCCGGCAGTACCTCGACTACATGCACCTCAACGCACCGGCCCACACCTGGCCCGTCGAATAGGGCCGGGTGCGGGCCGGGGCGGCGGCCGGTCCCGCCGTACCGGACCGGCACGTCCCTGCCGGCGCGGCACGTCGTTGCTCACGCAGCACGTCGTTGCCGGCGCAGCACGTCGTTGCTAGCGCAGCACGTCCTTGCAGTACTTCACGGCGCCGGTGGCGACGACGTACCGGGCGGGCACCCAGACCTTGCGGCTGTCCCGGACCAGGTACCAGACGTCGTTGCCGGCGATGTTCTGCGCGCGCACCTTGCACACCAGCCCGACCTGCGCGCGGTTGGCCAGCGTGCCCTTCACGGAGGAGTCGGTGCTCGGGTAGGCCCGCAGGTTCAGGCCGCTCTGCGCGGCGACGGTGCCGTACGGCTTGGCGGGCGGGGCGGCCTGGGCGGCCGCGCCGGCCGGCGCGGCGACCGTGAGGGCCACACCGACGGCGAGCACGCCGGCGGCGATGCGGGAGGAGAGGCCTGCGGCCGGCCCGACACGGCGGACGGTGGTCATGGTCATCGAACGGCTCCGATCGGTGGACGGCCCCCCGCTACCGGCCCGACCCTAGGACGGCCCGAGCCCGCCACCGCGCAGAAATGCCCGTCCGGGCGCCGCGGTTCGCCCCGAGGGGTCAATGCGGGACGCCCGCCGCGTGCCGGGAC
>NZ_RDBP01000209.1 GCF_008042045.1 Streptomyces sp. T39 | reverse complement strand
GCCCTGGACCAGGCCGGCATCGACTCCGCCCAGATCGAACTGGACCGGCTCGCGGGGATGCTCCCCTACGGACTGTCCGGGCCGCACGCGTGGGCGCGGGCGCTCGGGGACCTGCTGGGCGGCCGCGAGGGCTTCCACGGCACTCCGGGGGACTACCAGCGGCTGGAGTCGTCGCTGCTCCACGAGGTGCTGCGGCGCCGCCGCGGACTGCCGATCCTCCTCTCCGTCCTGTGGACGGAGGTCGCCCGCCCGGCCACTTCGTCGTCGGCTTCGGCGACCCGGAGTCCCTCGTCCTCGCGGACCCGTTCGGCGCGGGCCGGAGCATCGACGGGCTCGGCGGGGACCCGGTCGCACCGGTCACCAGCAGTGCGGTGTCCTCGGCCGTGAGCAGCCGGCCCGCGGATCCGCTCGCGGTCGTCTCGCGCGTCCTGAACRACATCCGCGCCTGGGCCGCGCCGGGTCAGTTCAGCATGGCGCGGGCGGCGCGGGCACGGCCGCGCACCAGGTCGGCGGTGGTGGGCTCGACCGCCGACACGACGTCGGCGTAGGCGTCCATCTCGGCGGCGCCCTCGGTGAAGGCACCGCGCTGGACGAGGAGCTGGGCGCGTTCGTAGCGCAGCCTGGCCGGGTGCGCGGGCAGCAGGAGCAGCAGGTCGAGGGCCCAGAGGGCCACGTCGGAGCGTTCGGGGCGC
>NZ_RDBP01000208.1 GCF_008042045.1 Streptomyces sp. T39 | reverse complement strand
GCTGGAGGGTGTCGGCGACATCGCCGGCGTCCGGGTCTTCAAGCCGGTGACGAGCCCGAGCCGGACCCTGCGCTACGGGCCCGCCTACGGCTGCACCGTGGAGTTCTGGGACGAGGACGAGGACGGCTGGCGCAACAGCCCCCGGTCCGCCACCCTCCTCGGCCGCCGGCTGCCCTCGCTCGAGGCCACCGCGAAGCTCCAGGTCGGCGAGCACGCCTACCCGACGCTGACCCAGTTCACCAAGAAGCTGATGTGGGACGTCGACTTCCCSGTCGACGTCGTCTACACCTGGGTCGACGGCGCCGACCCCGCGTGGCTGCGGCGGCGGGCCGAGTTCTCCGGCGAGGGCTACCACGCGGAGGCCGCCAACGCCGCCCGCTACCTGAGCCGGGACGAGCTCCGCTACTCGCTGCGCTCGCTCCACATGTACGCGCCCTGGGTGCGCACCGTCTACCTGGTGACGGACGACCAGACGCCCTCCTGGCTGAACACCGCGGTCCCGGGGATCGAGGTGGTCAGCCACAAGGACATCTTCCGCTCCTCGGCCGGGCTGCCGACGTTCAACTCGCACGCCATCGAGAGCCAGCTGCACCACATCGAGGGCCTGTCCGAGCACTTCCTCTACTTCAACGACGACGTGATGCTCGGCAACGAGGTGACGCCGGGGGACTTCTTCCTCTCCAGCG
>NZ_RDBP01000207.1 GCF_008042045.1 Streptomyces sp. T39 | reverse complement strand
GCTCTTCTGCGAGCAGGAGGTCCGCGGGGTGCTGGTGACGCCCGCGGACGCCTCCGGCCGGAACCTCGCCGCCTTCCGCCGCCACGGCATCCCGTTCGTCTGCGTCGACCGGGCGCTGCCCAGCGCCGAGGGCTGCTCGGTGTCCGTGGACGACATCACGGGCGGCGCCCTCGCCGTGCGCCACCTCGTGCAGCGCGGGCACCGGGAGGTCGTCTACGTCAGCGGCCCCATGCACCTCGCGCAGTGCCGCGACCGCCGCGAGGGCCAGCATGTCGTTGGCGCAGAAGACCGCCGACGGGAGGGCGGCCATGCCCAGCAGCCGTGCCCGGCCGCCCCGCACCCGAAGGAGCAGACCGACCTTGTCCGGCTCGCCGACCACCGCGCCCCGTGCCCGCCGGTCCGTGGCCTGTGCCCGCCGGTCCGTGGCCTGTGCCCGCCGGTCCGTGGCCTGTGCCCGCCGGTCCGTGGCCTGTGCCCGCCGGTCCGCGCCCCGCCCCGCGGGAAGGGCCGGCTGATGGCGCGCGGTGTGGGCATGAAGGACGTGGCGAGCGCGGCGGGCGTCTCCCTCGGCACGGTCTCCAACGTGATCAACCGCCCGGAGACCGTCGCCGAGGAGACACGGCTGCGCGTCCTGCTGACGATCGAACGCCTCGGCTACGTCCGCAGCGAGTCCGCCCGCCAGCTCCGCGCCGGCCGCAGCCGCACGCTGGGGATGCTCGTCCTCGACATGGCCAACCCGTTCTTCGTGGACATCGCGGCGGGCGCCGAGCGTTCCGCCCGCGACGCGGGCCTCGGTGTGATGCTCKGCAACAGCGCGGAGAGCCCTCGCGAGGAGGCCGAGTACCTGACGCTCTTCTGCGAGCAGGAGGTCCGCGGGGTGCTGGTGACGCCCGCGGACGCCTCCGGCCGGAACCTCGCCGCCTTCCGCCGCCACGGCATCCCGTTCGTCTGCGTCGACCGGGCGCTGCCCAGCGCCGAGGG
>NZ_RDBP01000206.1 GCF_008042045.1 Streptomyces sp. T39 | reverse complement strand
GTGGAGATCAGCGTCACGTTCCGACCGCTCGCGGTCAGTGAATTCTGTGTCGGTGACGCGTCCTGCGACCCAACCGGCGGATGGCGGCGCATCTGCATTCCATGCTGCCCGGGGTGGCGATGAACACGGACGCCGAACCGGGCCCCGACCAGGGCTCGTTCCAGATCGGCTCCGAGCGCTACCGGATGGAGCCCGGCGCGGGGCGAGCCGCGGGGCCGGGCGCGGGGCGGGGATATTCTCGCCTCATACGCCTTATGCGTCACTTATGCGTGTCGGGTGCGAAGTGCCTTTCCCGGCTGGATAGTTTGCGATCACCGCGACACAGCGACCAGGGGCAGGGCAGTGTATGGCCGTCGATCCGTTGATCGAGCTGCGTAACGTCAACAAGCACTTCGGACAGCTGCATGTCCTCAAGGACATCGATCTCACCGTCGGCCGCGGTGAGGTGGTGGTGGTCATCGGGCCCTCCGGCTCCGGCAAGTCGACCCTGTGCAGGGCGGTCAACGGCCTGGAGGACATCGAATCGGGCACCGTCGTCATCGACGGCGAGCCGCTGCCCCCCGAGGGCCGCGAACTCGCCCGGCTGCGCGCCGACGTGGGCATGGTCTTCCAGTCGTTCAATCTCTTCGCGCACCGCACGGTGCTCTCGAACGTCTCCCTCGGCCCGGTCAAGGTCCGCGGCCGCAAGAAGGAGGACGCCGAGGGCCGGGCCCGTGAGCTGCTGGACCGGGTCGGCCTCGCCGACCAGGCCGACAAGTTTCCCGCCCAGCTCTCGGGCGGTCAGCAGCAGCGGGTCGCCATCGCCCGGGCGCTCGCGATGGACCCCAAGGTCATGCTCTTCGACGAGCCGACGTCAGCCCTCGACCCCGAGATGATCAACGAGGTGCTCGAGGTGATGCAGGGCCTCGCCGCCGAAGGCATGACGATGATCGTGGTCACCCATGAGATGGGCTTCGCGCGCTCGGCCGCCAACCGCGTGGTCTTCATGGACGACGGCCGGATCGTCGAGGACCGTGCTCCCGACGACTTCTTCAGCCACCCGGAGAGCGAACGGGCCAAGGACTTCCTCTCCAAGATCCTCAAGCACTGAGGGGGACGTCCGTGCAGCTGACGAGGTGTCCGTTACCGTCCGCCCGCCCGCCGCGCGCGAAGCGGACTACCATGTGCCGTTCATCGCCGTGGTGATGGTGCGGCCGCCCCCGGCTTCCCGGACAAGGGGACACAGGGGGCAGCAGCTCATGGGGCATCGCCCTTTCCTGCCCGGAGCAGGGACCGGTGGCAGTCGGTGATCACTCCCCGTGCGGCGGACCCGTCGGACCGACGGTCCGCCCGCCGGCGAGGAGAAGGTCAGCTGCCCACCGGACGGGTTGTGCTCGATGCAGGCCGGCACACGGCGCACCACCGGCCGGCTTGCCGAGGCCGAGCGGGCCCCGCGCCGCCGAATCGGGCGGCGGGGGGCGCCGCTCTCCTTGGCGCACAGGGGGACGGAAGCCTTCCGGCGCCCCGCGCGCGCCCGGTCAGGAGGACGCGGCGCGGTGCGAGGCACGCGGGCCGGGCAGCGCCGTCTGCGCCTGCCGGGTCACGTCCGCGACGAGTTCGACGACATCGGGGCCGTACGCCTGCGAGTTGACGACCTTCAGGAGCAGGACGAACGAGCCGGTCCCGTGCTTGCGCGCCAGCTTCTCGTGGTGGCGGGCCAGATAACGGGTCGCGGCCTGGTTGGTGATGGCGCGCTGGCCGCAGAAGAGGAAGACCGGCCGGTTGTCCTGACCGCTCGTCAGCCGCGCCAGGAGCACGTACTCGACCGCGCCGGGCTCCATCCGGTAGCGCTCGGAGCCGATCTGGAACGAGCCCTGGTCGGGGCCCGGTTCGGCGTCCGTGTTCATCGCCACCCCGGGCAGCATGGAATGCAGATGCGCCGCCATCCGCCGGTTGGGTCGCAGGACGCGTCACCGACACAGAATTCACTGACCGCGAGCGGTCGGAACGTGACGCTGATCTCCACTGGAGGCACGCGCCAGGCTGGCTGACCCGGCATGCCCTCCAGCAGCTCCATAGCCGCGTCCCAGGCCCCGCTGGCGAGCCAGCGGTTCGCCTGCGTCTGGAGCGATGCAGGATTGCCGTACCGCTCCGCGAGGTCCGCGAAGCGGGCGCCCGTGCGCGCCTTCTCCAGTAGGGCTTCGAGCACCGGCCGCTTCGGGCTGGCACCGCGCCGCGGGCGCAGCAGGTGCTCGACCTTCGCCCATGCTTCGTCCGTGAGGTCCGGCACCGGCCGGTCGCGGCTGGTGAACCAGTCCGTGATGCGACAGGCGACGCCCTTGCGCTTCGGCGCGCAGCTGGTGACCACGGCCTGAGCGTTCGTGTGGTGGAACAGCTCCGCCCGCAGCTCGGGTGTGAGGCCGGCAAGGTTGCTCCTTGCCGTCTCCGCCAGGCGCTCGAAGTCCTTGAGCCTCTGCGTCGCCTGCTCCGCCTCGCGCTGCCAGGCGCTCGCCTCGGAGCGCAGGCGCTCCAGGCTGGCCAGCTCCTCCGTCAGGGGCTTGATGGCCGCCTCCACGGCCAGCTCGGCGTCCTTGCCGGTGAGCCCTCGCTTGGCCGCCTGGCGGGCGGCTACGGGGATCGTCACGTCGATGACCGCGGACTGCTCCGCGATCTGCTGGTCCAGCTGAGCGATGCGCCCAATGTGGTCCACGTGGTCACTGCTGGTGGCCTCCAGCCACTGCTTGGCCATGGCCTTCATGCGCTCGGCGTCGCCGAGCAGCGCGCAGGCGTCGGCCCAGACGGCTCGTTCCACCGTGTCCACGTCGAGCGGGGGGCAGGCGCACTTCCCGCCGGCTCCCGCGTACTGCTCGTCCCGGCCCTTGCAGACGTAGTCGTAGACGCCGGGCCGGTGGTTGTGGCCGCGGTATTTGGACCCGCACGGGCTGGTCATCCGATCGGTGAGCAGGTAAGCCCGCCCTTGGGCGGCGCGCTTGGCGGGGGCGTTGGCCGCAGCGTCACGCAGTTCTGCTGCCTCGCGCTTCTTGAGGATCTTCGGCAGCTTGATGGTGACCTGCTCTCCGTACAGCGGAATGCCGTCCGCGTCGCGCATGGCATTCCTGCCGCGCCAGATGACGCGGTTGTTCAGCGTCGCCTCGCTGAGCATGACCCGCCTCGCATTCTTGCGGGTCCAGCGCTTGCCCGTGGCGGTCAGCCGCCCCTCGCTGTTCCAGGTGAGAGCGACCTTGGTCCATGAGCGCGTGGCCATGTAGACCTCGCGTCCACGCTGAAGGGTGGCGGCTGCCTTCCTGGCGACGACGTAGCGTCCGTCCTTGACGGTCCACCCGAAGGGCACCTGACCGCCCGGGTACATGCCTTCCTCGGCGGTCTCCTGGATACCGCCCTGGGTGCGGTCGCGGATCAGCTCGCGCTCTTTCTCTGCATAGCTGGCGGCATCGCGCATGCGTGCGCGGCCCTCGCCTGTTGAGTTGTCGTAGTCGCCATCCACAACGGTGACGTAGACCCCAAGGTCTTCCAGCTCCCACACCCAGCGCCAGAAGGCGCGGCCAGTGCGGCCGATGGCGCGGCCTTCGTTGACGCCGACCATGTCGAAGGGCCTGGGCTCCTGCCGGGCCAGCTCCATCAGCCGCTTGAGCTCCGGCCTGTCGTCAACCTCCAGGCTGCCGCTCAGCCCTTCGTCGGCGAAGGTGCCGACGTGCTCATACCCCTTCTTCTCAAAGTGGCGGAGCACCCGCTTCTTCGTGTAGCCGATGCCATGCCCCTGGGCCTGCTCCTCGGTGCTCACTCGGAGGTAGGCGACGGCTCGAAGTGGTGCGGTGCGGCTGTTGGCTACCTTGATGGCGGCCGTGAGAGTCTTTCCCACGTCAGTCCCTTCGCGACTGGCACAGACCCCGGTGGCGTTGCCTCGCTGCCGGGGTCTGTCATGTGCGCCGCATCCTATGCGGCAGGACTGTCAGGCCGCGGGGCGAACAGGATCTCCAACACCCTTCGGTGTGAAGCCTGTTCCGCCGGCTCATCGCTCCACCCGGAGGTGATGCGCACCTCCGGGTGCGGGTCGTCCTTGAAGTGCTCGCGCAGCCAGCCGGCTGCGTCGTCTCCGCTGATTGATGCCCCGTCCTGCATCACAGCCTCCTCAGCGCTTGCATCGGTGCAGCACAGCGTCCGGCTGGTGCCGGGGGCAGCTGTGCTCGTACTCGCCGCCGCACCAGCGGCAGCGCGGCTTGACCTTGAGGCCGCACAGGCACACCGGGACCACGCCCCGGATGATGGGGTCCGCCGCGGCCTCAATCGCAAGCTCGGCCGCGGTCTCGCCGCGGTAGAAGTCCCAGGCGTCGCGGGGCTTGAGGAATGCCGGCGCGAGCATGAAGCGCCCGCGTCCTTTGCCGGTCTTGGTGTCCCAGGCCAGCATCTCGCCCACCCCGCGGGCGGCGCAGCCGCCCTCTGTGGCCTTCTGGAACTTCTCCTGGGTGTCCAGGATGCCCCGGGCACTGAAAGGCCCCAGAACCACCGTGTGAACGGGGCCCTGGGGCTCGTATGCGATCTGGCCGACCACGGCCAGGCGATGTGTTCTCGATCTGATGTCGTCCAGAGCTTCGATGACCAGCTCTGCGACCTCAGACGCCGTGCGCGAGGAGTTCTCTGGGTCCGCCAGGATCTGCTCCACCGCCCCCACTTCCCGCTTGCTCACCCGCGCTCCGCTCTCGCGAGGCCAGGGCCTCGCGGCCCTGCCTGGCGTACTTGTTGACAGAGGTCCGAGAGAGGCCCAGCCTCTCGGCGATCTCGTACGTTTCCAGCCCCTGCTCGGTCGCGAGGTAAATGCGGATCTTGTCGCGCTCCAGGGCATCCATGGCCGCCTCGTGCGTGAGTGCAACGTCGGCCAGAACTGCGGCTCTCACATGGTCCGTCAACATGGCCTTCTTCCTCGGCGGCATGTCGTTCCCCTCGATAGACGTAGATGGCAGCACTGACAGTCTGACGGGTGGGTGGCACTAACCGCTCGCCCGGGAGTCCAGTGGCCAAAAGATGACCACGCGTGCACGCTCTACTACGTAGAGAGGTCTGATCCCGCTCACCGAATAGTCACGGCCAGGTACGCCTCCTGAATGGCGTACCTGCTGATTCTGCGTCGTCCCTGGGGGCGGATGCGCACTGTGCTCACTGTGCTGGATTGAGACAGCTCGCCCCCTTGTGGGAGGGGACGAGCTGCCGTGGCCGTTTGGTTTCAGTTCAGGCCGGCCGGACCCTTACAGCTCCTCCTGGCAGATCTTGTCTAGTTGGAGCGAAACTCACCGGAAGCTAGAGGGCCATCCGGCCCGCGTAAGGCGTTAGCTGGGTCCTTCGGGACGTGCAGCCCGAAGGCTGCCCAGCGTTCCTCGTAGCGTCTGCCACGCTTCCGTGGGCTCCCGCGGAATTGAACCGCGAGCAGGGCACCGCCCCCGGGGAATCACCCCGCGGCGCCAGTGCGAGCCCCCTGCGGAGTCAGCCGGCCGCCAGGCCGTTGCTCCACAGCTCTTCGGCATGATCCGCAAAGCGGTCGAACATGCCGTGCTGCTCCCGATGGCGCAGGTGCATCATCGGGGAGTCGTGCCCGACCAAGCGGGCGAGGTGCGGGGTCACGAGCGCGTCCTGGTCGAAGCGGAACACGCTCAGCCCCACATGGTTCATCGCGTCCTGAGGTGCGCTGTAGCGCACCTCCAGGCCCTCGCTGCGCTCGACCTTACGCAGGTTCTCCAGCGTGATCCTGATGCGCGTGGACACGCTCAGAGCAGACTGCTCGATGTCCTCGCGCTGTCGCGTGACGACCCCTTCGGGG
Organism: Streptomyces sp. T39; assembly: GCF_008042045.1. Classification (GTDB taxonomy): domain Bacteria; phylum Actinomycetota; class Actinomycetes; order Streptomycetales; family Streptomycetaceae; genus Streptomyces. The sequence goes on along the minus strand of NZ_RDBP01000206.1, from coordinate 4,313 downwards.
TCGCCCAGCAGGAAGCGGACGCGGACGCCTTCGGCGAGCTTGCGCTGGAGCGTGAGGTGGAAGGCGGGCTGATCGAGGAAGAGGAAGTAGTTGGTGTAGCCGGCGAAGAACAGTTCCTTCTTCGCGTCGTCCACCAGCTGCGCCCAGACGTTGCTCGGGCATGCGGACCGGTATGGGTAAACCGCAACGATCTCCCTGTCCGGCCCGGTCTTGACCGCGGTCCTCACCGCCTTCGGCCACAGCATCTCTTCCGCTACCCCCAGGTAGTCACTCGCGTCCGCCCTGGTCCGGGCGTGTGGAACGTGGTCCGGGTTCCCCAACCAGCGTTCCACAGTCTTGAGCGACACCCCGAGGTGGGTGGCGAGCTGTCTCGGACGTACCTGCTTGTCGTCCATAGCGCGTCGTAGCGCAGTATTCAAGGCTTCCCCCTGCGACATCTGGAGCACTTCGAACCTAGCGCCTGACTGTCTCCCATGTCTGCTCTTCGGGTGTGGAAGCACCCGTTCGCGCAGGTCACGCTCTGCTTATGTGGGAACCAGCCGTGAAGGGGTGTGCACTGTGCGTGAAGTTGACGTGCGAAATCAGCGAGGCAGCGGTGATGCGGGACCGCTCGGCGGAGGTGGACCGTCGAGTCTTGTACCGCCGCCACGTACGCCAGGCGCACGGGCGGGAGCTTCCCCCTCCCGAGTAGGGAGGAGCCTGCTGCGCTTCGTGCGATTCCGCTTCACTGCTCTGACCACGCAGGACGGGCATCCGCCCGTCTACTCGACCGTGTGTGCTAAGTGCCACGAAGCCTCTGTCGGGTACTCCACCAGCGAGCACGCCAAGAGCTGGACCATCGAGCACGCCAAGGAGACGCACGCGAAGGGCTCCGGGCACACCGTGTTCCGCATGGTGATCGAGTCGTACGCCGTGGTCCGGCCGGCATCACCGGCCAACTGATCGCCCGTCCCGGGCGGGGCATCCCCGCGATGGCAGCACCCCGCCCGGGGCGGGTCCCAATCCGCTGGGGGAGAATCCACACCATGAGCGACGACTTCAGGGTCAGCGCACCGGTCAATGAGCCGGTGAGGTGCCTCAAGTGCCTGTCCCAGGCAGTGATCATGTCCAAGGCGCACGATGCGCGCCGAGACGAACTGCGCTGGCGCTACCGCTGTCTTGACTGCGGCGTTGCGTGGTGGGTGGACGAACACGGCGGGCATCCCGACGAATACAGGAGCTATCCGTGATCAAGCGACTCATCAACGCTCTCGCCACGCTCGCCAGCACGTGCCCGAACGGGCACAAGAGCGTGATCTCACTGCCCAACGGGCAGCGCAAGTGCATGGACTGCGGCTGGCAGGGCTGAGCCGGCCAGCCAGAAGCCCCCTGCGCGAGCAGGGGGCTTTGTCATGCCTCCGCGCCGGCCCGGGATGCGCACCGGGCGGACGCGGGAGCGTGTCACGCCGTGAACTGCCCCACGAGCCTGCGCAGGTCGTCCAGCGTGTTACCCGCGCAGAAGAGCGCGACGCTCTGGTCCCGGGTGAGACCCAGCAGGGTCTCGGCGCGGGCCGGGATTTCGCAGATCCACAGGGGCTTGTCGCCCTCCATCAGCACCTCGATGCCCGCGCCGTCGCGCTGCTCGCGTATGGCGGGCTTGGCCAGGCGCAGCGACCAGCCGGCGAAGTCGCGGTGAAAGCGGCGCTGGTCCCACTGCTCGGGGTTGTCCTCGATGTGCGCCAGGGTCTGGCGCAGCAGCGTGGTGTTGACCATGAGACTTCCTCTCCAAGGATCTCAAGGGATGGCCTCCGTGCCATCGGAAACCCGCATGCTCGACGGCTGGAGAGGTCGCCGGAGCATGCGGGCATCTGAGTGCACGGGGACGTGCAGGAGGGCCCCGCAGGGGCGAGCAGGGCCCTCCTTCGCCCGGTCCCTCTACCGGGCAGTCACTTTGACGATGCAGTGGTCTTCCGTCGCTGAGCCGTAGACGTAGCCGCGGCTCCGAAGAACCGCGGCTCCACAGCGCTTGCACGTCCAGCGCTCCACGCTGGACAGCGCGTGCGGTGCGTCGTCCTCGAAGTCGTGCCCCTTGCCGAGCGCTTCGCGTGGGATCTCGCTCATGCGCCGGCCTCCTGCGTGATCTCGTACGCGCTGAAAAGCTGCCCGGCGCGTGCGCCGGCCCACCACACGACGATCAGCGGACTGCCGTCGCGGCATGCGCCGCGCCACTCGTAGGCCCTGGCGCGCAGCTGCGCGACATAGAGCATGTCCGCCTGGAAGTTGTCGGGACTGACGGGCTTGATGCCCCGCCACTCGCGCTCGATGATGTGCGGCACGGTGATGCCGTGCTCCGCCCAGCTCTGCATGCGCTCGCTGAGCGTGGGCACCGCGGGTGCGGTTGTCTCGGTCATCAGGCGCTCCACTCGTACACGCCCGTGACGTGCCCGGCGGGCGTGGCCACGATGATGACCGTGTGCGGCCGGCGGAAGTCCTCGCGCTGGAAGGTGCGGGCCGTAACGGTGTAGTCCAGCATCAGCGCGCCAACGATCGTCGCGCACGCCTGGACGTTGTCCACCTCACCCGTGCGCGGCTTCATGCCGTGCATCGCGGTGTAGATGACGCGCTCGGGGAGCGCGTTGAGTTCCTTCATGATCTGCCCCTCTCCATGGGCAGTGCGCACGCGATGATCAGTCGCGTGCGGGACGCTTGCTGCATGCAAGCCCGTGAGACCCCGCCTCCCCCGGGGGATTGGGGAGGCGGGGCGACATGGGCCGACAGTCAGTCGGTGTTGCGTTTCCACCCGGAAAGCGTCCACGAGTAGCCGGCTTCCAGCCGCTCGCGACAGTGGGGGTGATAGCAGTCTTCGCGGCTGCCGTCCGAAACCATCTGGTAGCCCTTGCAGGAGATGAGCCAGGCATACCCGCGCGAAGCCACACGCTTCTCGGCTGGGTTGAGCTGCGCGTCGCGAACCACCGCAGCCTTCAGGGTCGCTGCTGTACCAGCACCGGGACATGCCCCCGCGTCGTATCTGGGTTTGTGGTCCGCGACGAGCTGATCAAACGTGACCTCCACGACTTCGCGGCAGACGCGGCAGGCTGTCCAGTACTGCCGCTCCGTGCTGCGAGGTGACCAGTGAGGGGACCATGCCACCTCTCCGAGTTCAGGACGGGTAGCGCTGTCGAAGCAGTCATACCGCCCCACCGTCTCGGGCGCAGGCTCCCAGGAATGCACCAGCTCGCCACCGTCGCGGCTGAGCCTCCACGCCTTCACCGCCCACGGAGTCGCGGTGAACCAGTAGCGACGACCGAAAATCACGCGCTCCCAGTTCTGCGAGCCAATCGCCCCATTGAGTGTCATCCGCGGAGTGATGGCGGCCATCACTCACCACCCAGCACGAGCCAGTAGCGCCCGCGGTCAGCGTTCAGCACGGGCGCTCCCGTGCCGTCGCTCCACACGCACACGCTCTGCGTGGAGCCGTCTTCCTCGGCGCACTGCGGCGCCGCGCTGCTCAGCCAGAGCAGCAGCAGGAGCAGAAGAGCCATGGTTCAGCCCTCCAGAACGCGCACGCTCATGCGCTCGCGCTCGGCGCGAGCCGTGAAGCTGGCGATGTTGGTGTGGAAGACCTGGCCGCGGAAGCCGTTGAGCGCGTGCTCGTCCGCCCAGCGGGCGATGAACTGCACGCGCCCTTCGCCGTCCGGGGCGGCCCCGGGTGTGACCTCGATGGTGTACTCACCCGGGGCGGGAATGGTCTTGCTCATGGCTTGTCCTCTCCAGTGCAGCCATGTGCCCGCGGGGATCAGCCGCGGGTGCTCTCATCCGTAAGAGCCAGCCAGCGCACCCCGGGGGAGCGGGATGCGCTGAAGTCTCCGGCGGATCAGCTCAGGTTGAATCCGTTCGCCTTGCGAAGTCTCCAGCGGCGGCACGCCTGCCCCCCGAAGACAGGAAACGGGTGAACGTACACAACGACGCCTGGAGCCTGCTGAACGGCCCAAAGGCCGTCGGGCTGGCGGATGATCGCATACCACTTCTTCAAGCTCACACCCTCGCTCATGATCTCCCTCTCCTGAAGATCAGCGCTCCGAGGATCAGTCGGAGCGTGCTCTCATCCGTAAGAGCAAGGGAGCGCCCGTGCGAGACGGGCGCTCGATGCTGCGACGGATGGTCAGGCAAGCTCGATGGTCTGCTTCCAGCCGGGCATGCCCTTGGCCAGGCTCTCGCTGGAGGCGACGTGCACCCGGCGCGAGTGCCCGTTCTCCTCGCTGAACACGAAGCCGTAGCCGTACGACTCGATGACCGTGCCAGTCTTGACGAAGTGCACGCGCCCGTCCGGGCGG
>NZ_RDBP01000205.1 GCF_008042045.1 Streptomyces sp. T39 | reverse complement strand
GGGTAAACCAGCGCTGCGCGCTGGGAAGAGAAAAGCACCCGCTTCGCGGGTGCGGGAAGACGCTGCGCGTCTTTGTCAAGCGCTGCGCGCTTGATATTTCCCGCGTTGCGGGAAATCGTGTTTCCGCTGCGCTCCAACACGAGTGTGCGTCCCTGTGCTGCGCTTCGGGACGGGGCGTCCGCTGCGCTCCCGCCCAACCGGCTCCGCCGGGCAGCAGCAGGGACGGAGTGATGGTGCATCATGTCGTCTACCGGGTAGGATCCCGGATTCTGGGGCACCACCCCCTGAGGCCGGCCGAACCGATGCCAGGTGCCTCGGACCGTTCGGAGGGGCTCAACTCTGTACAGGGTTGAGTGTGGAGTTGAGCGCGTCCGATCTCTTGACTTCTGATAGGCCGTCGCTTCGTGCGACCTTGGACAGCTTACCCGTAGCCGTGGCCTACGTGCCCGGGCCCGGCTGGTTTCAGCCGAAGTGATGCAACCAGCCGAAGAGGCTGCATCACTAGTGATGCAGCAAGTAGTATCCCGTAATAAGGCACACCACCTCTGGCAACTGGAGATCTTCATGACAGGCGGTATCAAGCTCCGTCCGCATCAGACGGAAGCGGTGGAAGCTATCGTTTCCGGTCTGGAGATTCGTCCCGGTCAGCGCATTCCCGAGAATGGATTGCGTGGTCAGGTCCACGCGGCCTGTGGAACGGGAAAGACGTTCATCGCCGCTGCTGCCGCGCAGCGAATCGCGCCGAAGGGCCGTGTGCTGGTTCTCGTTCCCACTCTGGCGTTGCTTTCTCAGACGGTGCGGGAGTGGCGGGAGTTCGGGCACTCGGGTCCAATCGTGGCGGTCTGCTCGATGCAGGACGATCCCCGGCTGTATTCGCTCGGCGTCCCGTCTACGACCAGCTCGCCCCAGCTGGCGCTGCACTGGGGCCGGGGGCCGGTGACCGTGTTCGCCACGTACTCGTCCCTGCCGGTCCTGATCGAGGCACACGAAGGCGCCTACGGCCTTCCTATGGACGTCTTCGACCTGGTGACAGTGGATGAAGCCCACCGGACGTCGGGTTCGCTGGGGAAGGCGTGGGCCGCCGTCCACGACCAGGAGCAGTTGCCGGCGATGCGGCGGTTGTATTTGACGGCGACGCCGCGGATCTGGATGGAACGGCCGCCGCGGTCGGATCGAGAAGAGACGGGTGGGCCTGCGGCATTCGATCCGCTGCCGCAGGAGCTGGCCTGTTCCATGGATGACGTTTCGATTTTTGGGCCCGTTCTGTGGGCGATGTCGTTGTCCAGCGCGATCACCAGAAAGCTGCTTGCCCGGTACCAGATCGTGGTGGTGGAACTGCGGGATCCTTCGCTGACGCTGGAGCGGCTGTACGGCGAGCAGCGGCACGATGAGCACGTGCGCGGTGAGCGCCTGGCGGTGCTCCAAGCCGCGCTGCTGGAGACGATGGCCGAGCACGGTTTGCAGCGCGGGATCACGTTCCATCACCGCACCATGGAGGCGCGGGCGTTCTCCGAAGGGCTGGAGCGGGTGGCGCGCCGGCTGCACGCGGCCGATCCGGAACGGCACCCCGCGCGGGTGTGGTCGGGATGGCTGTCCGGCGAATCCCCGGCAGAGGAACGTGAGGACAAGCTCCGCGAATTCGGGCGCCGAGCAGCACGTGCCGTGATGTCGAATTGCCGTGTCCTGAGTGAAGGTGTTGATGTCCCGAGCGTGGACTGTGTGGCCCTGATCGATCCGAAGGGTTCGGCCGTGGATATCGTCCAGGCAATCGGTCGGGCGCTGCGGCAGAAGCCCGGTGATGACAAGTTGGCGACCCTGATCGTTCCGGTTTTCCTCGGGGATAAGGAGACCCCGGAGGACATGCCGTATTCGGGTTCGTATCGCCCTTTGATTAAGGTATTGGCCGGGCTGCGGGCGCATGATGAACGCGCGGTGGAAATGCTCGCTATTCCCCAGGAAAGCTCGGCTGCAGCTTCTCAGACGTCGTCGTGGCTGGGCGAGGCGCCCGAGAGCGACGGTGAGCAGGAGCAGCGGCTGCTGCTGCGGTTCGGCACACACCGGGATCCGGTGTTGGTGGCGCGGCTGGTGCAGTACAACGTGCTGGAGCCGGAGACGGCGGCGTGGAACGCCGGCCACCGCGCCGCGGTGGCGTACCGGCGGCGGGAGGGGCACCTCGCGGTGCCGTACAACCACGTCGAGGGCGGCATCCCGGGCGGGGAGGGTGCCGCAGGCGGGTCGGGGGCGGGGTTTCCGCTGGGCAGGTGGCTGTCGGATCAGCGGCAGGCGATGCGGGCCGGCGGGATCCTGTCGCAG
>NZ_RDBP01000204.1 GCF_008042045.1 Streptomyces sp. T39 | reverse complement strand
CCCACAACCCCTCCGGAGACACCACACCCCCCGGAAAACGACACCCCATACCCACCACCGCCACCGGCTCATGAGCGGGATCCGGGGCGTCGGAGCGGAATGCGGGGGGCAGGCCGGGTGATGTGGCCCGGGCGACCGGAGCGGTGAGGGCCAGCAGCCGGTCGACGACGGCCGCGGGGGTCGGGTGGTCGTAGGTGAGAGTGGGCGCGAGCGCGATCCCGAGGGCCGAGCCGATCCGGTCGCGGAACTCGACCGCGCCGAGCGAGTCGAAGCCGATCTCCTTGAACGCGCGGGTGAGCGGCACCGGTTCACCGGGTGCCAGCCCGAGGACCTCGGCGACGGCGTCCCGCACCAGGGCGGTCACCCGGCGCCGGTCGGGGGCGGCCTGCGCGGGGGCATGGTGCTCGCGGTCACCCGGCACGACGGGCAGCGGTTCCGTCGTGCCGGGTGCCGCGCCGCCGGCGGGACCGGGCTCCGCAAGGGAGGGCTGCGGCGCCCGTTCCGCCGTATCCGGTACGGCGTGGTGCCGTCCGGATTCCGTCTCCGGGAAGGGCCAGTGCCTTTTCCGGAGGAAGACGCGTGTGGGCAGGGCGACCCTGCGGCCGCCCGGGATCACGGCGGCCCAGTCCAGGTCACGGCCCTGCGCGTGGACCGTGGCGAGTGCGGCGGCCGCCGTCTGCGTCTCGGGTCTGCCGCGCCGCAGCGCGGCGGTGAAGGCGGCGTCCGGCACGGCGGTCAGCGCCTCGCGCGCCATCGACGCCAGCACCGCGTCGGGCCCGAGTTCGAGATAGGTCGCGCAGCCGAGGTCGCGCAGGGTCAGCAGGCCGTCGTGGAAGCGCACGGGTTCGCGGACCTGGCGGACCCAGTGACCGGGGGTGTCGATCCCCTCGGCCGGACGGCCGGTGAGTCCGGAGACCACCGGCGTCGCGGGGGCGCGGTAGGTGAGCCGCCCGGCGACTGCGGCGAAGTCGTCGAGCATCGGATCCATGTGCGCCGAGTGGAAGGCGTGGCTGACGGACAGCCGGCGGGTGCGGCGGCCACGGGTGCGCCAGTGCGCGGCGACGGCCTCGACGGCTTCCTCGTCACCGGAGACGACCGTGGCGCGGGGGCCGTTGACGGCGGCGAGACAGACGCCGGCGCCGTCCAGCAGGGGGACGACCTCGTCCTCCGCGGCCTCGACGGCGGCCATCGCGCCCCTGGCAGGCAGCTGCTGCATCAGGTCGCCACGGGCGGCGACGAGCGTGCAGGCGTCGGCGAGGGAGAGCACGCCCGCCGCATGGGCCGCCGCGATCTCGCCCACGGAGTGCCCGATGAGCCGGTCCGGTGCGACGCCCCGGTGGGCGAAGAGCCGGTGGAGCGCGACCGCGAGGGCGAAGAGCGCGGGCTGGGTGAACGCCGTGCGGTCGAGGAGACCGGCCTCCGGGCTGCCGGGGCGGGCCCACATCACGTCGCGCAGCGGCCGGTCGAGCAGGGGGTCGAGGTGTGCGCAGACCTCGTCGAGCGCCTCGGCGAAGACGGGGTCGGCCGCGTACAGCTCGCGGCCGGCGCCGAGGCGCTGTGCGCCCTGGCCGGGGAAGAGGAAGGCGAGGGGCGCCGCGCCGCCGTCCGGTCCGCCGGCGAAGCCGGTGACCGTGCCGGTGTGCCGGCCGCCGTCGGCGAGGGCGTCCAGTGCGGCGAGCCGGGCGTCCGCTCCGTCGGCGAGGACCACGGCCCGGTGGCGCAGCGGGGTACGGGTGGTGGCGAGGGAGAAGCCGATGTCCCGCGGCGACGCGTCGGGCACGGTCGCGAGGAAGTCGCGCAGTCGCGCGGCCTGGCGTCCGGTGTCGGCGGCGTCGCGGCCGGAGAGCACCCAGGGCACGGGCCAGGCCGCCGGGCGCGCCGCGGGCCCGCTCGTTGCGGCGTCCGCGGGGGCGGGCTCCCCCGGCGCCTCGGTGAGCAGGACGTGCGCGTTGGTCCCGCCCATGCCGAAGGCGCTGACCCCGGCGCAGCGCGGGCGTTCCCCGTCGGGCCAGGGAAGCGGGCCGGTGACGACGCGCAGGCGCAGTTCGCCGAGCGGGATGCGGGGGTGGGGGGTGTCGAAGCCCAGGCTGGCGGGGATGCGCCGGTGGGCGATGCCGAGTCCGGCCTTCAGGAGTCCGACGATTCCGGCGGCTCCCTCCAGGTGACCCACGTTGGTCTTGGCGGAGCCCACCAGCAGGGGGGTGCGCGCGTCGCGGGCGCTGCCGTAGGCGGCGCCGAGGGCGGCGGCCTCCACCGGGTCCCCGACGCGGGTGCCGGTGCCGTGCAGCTCCACGTACTGGACGTCGGCGGGCGCCGCCTGCGCGGCCGCGCAGGCGGCACGGATGACGGCCTCCTGGCCGCGGGGGCTGGGGACGGCGGTCCCGTCGCTGTCCTGGCCGTCGTTGTTCACGGCACTGCCGCGGATGACGCAGTGGACGCGGTCGCCGTCCGCCGTCGCCCGGGAGAGCAGCTTGAGCATGAGGACCACCCCGCCCTCGCCGCGGACGTAGCCGTCGGCGGCGGCGTCGAAGGTGCGGCAGCGGCCGTTCGGCGAGAGCGCGCCGAACCTCTCGACCGCGAGGGTGCCGCCGGGGTCGAGGACGAGGTGGATGCCCGCGGCCAGCGCGGTCCGCGACTCGCCCCTGCGCAGGCTCTCGCAGGCCAGGTGCACGGCGACCAGGGAGGAGGACTGTCCGGTGTCCACGCACAGGCTGGGGCCGCGGAGGCCCAGCGTGCGGGAGATCCGGTTCGCGAGCAGCGTGCGCCGGGTGCCGGCGAGCGTGTGCCGGGTGGTGGCGCCGGCGTCCCGGCGTGCGGTGAGCTGGGCGAAGTCGTCCGCCATGGCTCCGACGAAGACACCGGTCGCGGTGTCCCTCAGCGACCCGGGGGCCATCCGGGCGTCCTCGGCGCACTCCCAGGCGAGTTCGAGCAGCAGGCGCTGCTGGGGGTCGGTCTCGGCGGCCTCCCTCGGAGAAATTCCGAAGAATTCCGCATCGAATTCGGCGACATTGCCGAGAAATCCGCCGACCGGCTTCCCCGCGCGATTCCCAGGAATTTCCGCGGCCCCTTGGAGGGTGGGTACATTCCGTTCCTCCTGCATGGGGGAAACGGCGCTCAGACCCTCGATCAGCAGCTGCCAGAAAGCCGCCGGATCATCGGCTCCGGGAAGTCTGCACGACCATCCGACGACGGCCACGGGTTCGCATTCTTGCGCGTCCGTTCCGCCCGGCGCGGGATTTTCGGCGGGTCGTACCGCGTCCGTCCGCCCTGCCGCACCACGCATGAGGAACCCCCGATCCACGTGCACCGAACTGTGGTGGAAACTTTCCCAGAGGCCGTGTGGGCACGCACCTCCGATATTGCTCTGCTCAGCGCGCACACAGGGGGGGTGTGTAAATTCCGTGATACGGACAGGGGACGTCGGCTCTCCCCTTTCGGGTCGCCGACGCCCACCGTACGCACGGCGTACTGATCCTTTTCGTCACATCGCGGAGGCGAATTCCTCTTCCGCGAGTAATCGGGCGAGAGCCACCGTGCGATGACGGCTCGGTTCCCGCTCGGCGCACTCGGCCGCGTAGATCCTCAGCAGCGTGTGGAAGCGGTACCTGCCTCCGCCCGCCTCCTCGATCATGTGGTGGTCGGCGAGGACCTGGAGCAGCTGCGCCGCCGTCGCGAGGTCCGTCTCGGTGAGTGCGGCGCCCGCCGCGACGGTGATCAGCTCGCCCTGGTGGAGGCCGAGGAGCCGGAAGAGGCGGGCGGCGTCCGCCGGCAGCGCGTCGTAGACGACGTCGTAGGCCGCCCTGAGGCTGGCGGCGACGTCGTCCTCGACGGCCAGCCGGTCGAGGCGGCCCTCCTCGGCGGCGTGCTGCTGCACCATGTCCGCGAACGACAGCCGAGGATGGTCGGCAAGACCCTCGGCCGCGATCCGCAGGGCGAGCGGCAGACGGCCGCACATCTCGGCGAGCCTCGCCGCCGCGTCGCGCTGGCCCTCCATCCGTCCCTCACCGATGAGATAGGTGAGCAGCCGGACCGATTCGCCGAGGTCGAGCGGCTTGAGCCCGATGCGGTATGCGCCGTCCCGCACGACCAGGCCGCGCTGGGCCCGCCGGCTGGTGACCAGCACGCACGAGGGGCCGCTGGGCACCAGAGGGCGCACCTGCTCCGCGTTGACGGCGTCGTCGAGCACCACGAGCATCCGCTTGCCGTGCATCAGGCTGCGGTAGAGCGCGGTGCGTCCGGCGAGGTCGTCGGGGAGGCGGGAGTTCGGCACGCCGAGGCTGCGCAGCACCTGTGCGAGGGCGTCGAGGCCGCTCAGCGCCCGGTGGCGCGGGGCGCTGCCCTCCAGGTCGACGTAGAGCTGTCCGTCGGGGAAGCGGCCGGCCAGCCGGCGGGCGGCGTGCAGGGCGAGGGTGGACTTGCCGACTCCCGGGGCCCCTTCGAGGACCACCAGGGTGGGGCGCATCTCGCGCCGCCCGCCGCTCTGCGCGGTGAGCAGGTCGAGTTCGGCGAGCTCGGTCGACCGTCCGACGAAGCCCCGTGCGCTGTACGGCAGTTGTGCGGGGCGGACCAGGGTCTCGGTGAGGGGTGGTGCGGGGTTCCTGGTGTGGGGTCGACAGCTCTCGCGCAGGGCGGCGACGTCCGTGACCCGGCCCAGGAGATCCGGGTGGCCCTCCAGGATGTGGCTGTGCAGGGTCTGGAGTTCGATGCCGGGTTCCAGGCCCAGCTCCTCGCTGAGCAGCCGCCGGGTCTCCCGGTAGACGCCCAGCGCATGGGCCCGGCGGCCGCAGCGGTACAGCGTCAGCATCAGGAACCAGCGGAGCCTCTCCCGCAGGGGCTCCTTCGCGACCAGGTTGGACAGGACCGGGACGACCTCGGCGTGCCGGCCGACGGCCAGCATGTCGGCCGCCCACTCCTCGACGGCGGTCATCCGCAGCTCGCCCAGTCGGGTGCGCTCCATCTCCGCGAACGGACCGGGGACGTTGGCGTACGCGTCGCCGCGCCAGAGACCGAGTGCGGTGTCGAACTCGCGCAGTGCCTCGGGCAGCCGGCCCTGGCCGTGCAGCCGGCGGGCCTGGGCGTGGTGGCGTTCGAACAGCGCGGTGTCGACGTGGCCGGGGTCCAGGCACAGGGCGTAGCCGCCGCCCGACGAGACGAGCACTCCGCCCGACTCACGGCGTCCCCGTCCGGGGTCGAGGACCCTGCGCAGACCGGCGACGTAGGTGTGGACCCCGTTCGCCGCGGTCTGCGGGACGGCGCTGCCCCACACGGCGTCCACGATCTCCTCGACGCCCACGATCTCGTTGATCCGGCTCACCAGCACGCCGATCACGGCGCGTTGCTTGGGCGGGCCGAGCAGTATCTCCGTGCCGTCGCACCAAGCCCTGACTGAGCCCAGCAGTTCCAGCCGCATGATCCCCCTTGTCCGACAACGCCGATGACATCCGGACCGGCGCCGCTGCGCCGTGTCCGTTCGGTGAAGAATCGCGCCCCACTGTTACCCAGACATCACACCCGCGCCCCGTATCACTTCGTCCACAATCTGCGCTCCGAGCGCTGATTGCGCGCTGACCACAGCGCAACATCCAGCAAAGGTAGCCATGATTCGAACACCTGTCACCGCCCACATTGCTCAGCCGTCACAGCCGCTCGGAGGCGGCCGGTGACACGTGAACGAACAGGGCGGAGACCCTCCCCGCGACCGGACGCATCATGCCCCTTCACGGTTGTCCACGACCCCTGCGGCGTCGCCGGCAGCGGGTAGTTCCGGCCACCGTGCGAAGACGGCCACCGTGAAGAGAGAGGTGCCCCTGACCGGCCGACCGGTCAGGGGCACCTCGGGTCCCGGGACCTGCCGGGGCGTGCGGGCCCCTGCCCGCGAGGAACGCGGGCACCGCGGTCACGTGACCGGCCGGGGCGTGCGGGCCCCGGCACGTGTGGGGGCGTCGCCGCCCTCAGACGAACAGCGCGGCCATCGCGTCCAGGCTCCGCAGCGTGTCGTCCTCGGGGACGGTGGGCAGCGTGAACAGGATCCGGTCCGCGCCGGCCTCGACGATCGAGGCGACCACCTCGCGGTCCGGCGGCACCTGGTACGCCGTCACCGGGATGTAGCCCCGGCCCCGTTCCTCCGCCCGCCGGCGGAAGTCGGCGATGACGGGACCGAGCGCATGCTCGCCCTCCCTCATCATGGGCAGCCAGATCAGGCCCCAGTCGTCGCCGTAGTCGAGGACCCGTTCGACGGCGGCGGGGTGGTTGCCGCCCACCATCACCGGCGGGTGCGGCCGCTGCACCGGCTTGGGCCAGGAGAACACCGGGTCGAAGGAGACGAAGTCGCCGTGGAACTCGGCCTCCTCCTCGGTCCACAGGGCCTTCATGGCGAGGACGCGTTCCCGCATCAGCGCCATGCGGGTCCTCGGTTCGGTCCCGTGGTTGCGGATCTCCTCGCGGTTCCAGCCCGCGCCTACCCCGGCCACGACCCGGCCGCCGGAGATCAGGTCGAGGGAGGCGATCTGCTTCGCCAGCGTCAGGGGGTCGCGCTGCGCGACCTGGAAGACACCGCCGCCCAGCAGCAGTCGCTCCGTGACCACGGCCGCCGCGGTCAGCACCACGAACGGGTCGATCGTGCGGTACAGCTCCCGCATCAGCTCCCCGCCGCCCGGCCACGGGGTCTCCCGCTTCACCGGGATGTGCGTGTGCTCACCGACGAAGAGCGACTCGAAGCCGCGCTCCTCCAGTGCCCTGCCCAGGCTCGCCGGTCCGATCCCCTCGTCCGTGACGAGCGCCGACACACCGAATTTCATGAGTGGTTCCCCTGCTCGATCCGTGTGCCGGGGTGCCGGCACGGCACCTTCTCAGGCTCCGGCCGGCTCGCCCGCGCGCGCGATCGGGACGGTGTCGGACACTCCCTCGGCGCGGACGACCTTGCCGTCGCGGATGATCCAGAAGTGGACGAACCGCACGTTGAACTCGTTTCCGGTCTCCTTGAAGCGTCCGCTCCACCAGCCGAGCGCGGTGACCCAGTCACCGGACGGGAGCAGTTCCTCGACGTCGAACTTGGCCTGATCGAGGTGCCCCAGGGCACTGGCGAAGTACGCCTTGGCCCCGTCCAGCCCCTTGTAGTCGCCCTCGGACCAGGGCAGTGACTTGGGGGCGACGATCTCGACCTCGGGGTCGCACGTCCCGAGGACCATCTCGATGTCGAAGGCGGTCAGGCCCGCGTAGAGGCGCTTCACCGTGTCGACAGGCTGTTCCGTCATGCTTCCTCCAGAGTTCGTCCGGCTGGTGGCCGGGTGGTACGGGCTGGGAATGCGCGGGACGCGCGGTCGCGAAGCGGCCCGTCACGCGACCGGACTGGTCACGGCATCGGGGCGGCGCGTCACGGCGGGGGATCTGCGGGCCGCGCGCAGCGAGCGCGCGATCAGGCCGGGCCGCAGCAGCGCGGACGGCGGCGCGAGCATCTGCTGCACCTCCAGCATGACGCGGTGCACGTCGACCGAGGTGTGGCTGGCCCGGGTCACCTGACCGACGTACCAGTTGGCCACGTCCGTGCCGAATGCCTTCGGGCCCACCGTCTCCGGGAAGATGAAGTCGCCCGCGGTCGAGATGCGCCACGGCATCTCCAGGAGCTTGCCGACCGCCCGGAAGTACGTCCGGGTCATCTCCTCGGTCGGGCCTCCGCAGCGGTCGAGGCTGTCGCCCAGTTCGAGGGCCTCCAGGATGGCCACGGTCATGCCCTGGCCGTAGAGCGGGTTGAAGCTGCACACGGCGTCGCCGATGGCGACGTATCCGGCCGGGGGCCGGCGCAGCCGCTCGAAGTAGCGTCTGCGCGAGTTCGGGTACGTGTAGCGCAGGGCGTTGCCGGGGTCCACCGGCTCGGACCGGGCGAGCAGGTCCTTCATGTGGGACGTGGGCAGACCGGCCGCGAACTCGGCGAAGCCGTCCGGGTCGGTCGGCGCGTAGGACCGGTGCCAGCCGCCGAGGGTGATGATCCACCGGTCGTCCTCGACCGCGAACGCCGCCGCGGCGCGCTTGTCGTTCGGCCCGATCGAGGCCATGAGGAAGAGCAGACCGCCCATCTCGGTGAGGCGGTCGCCGGGTGAGCGGTGGAGCATCCGGCTCGAGTAGCCGACGTCGATCTTCACCGTGTCGACCTCGGGGGCCTGGCAGCCGACCTGCTCCAGCCAGCGGTCGCCGCGGTCGCTGCGGCCGGTGGCGTCGACGACCAGATCGGCCTCGATCACCTCTCCGTCGTCCAGCTGCACCCCGGTCACCCGGCCGGGGACGCCGACCACCTGGGTGACCGCCGCGTCGTCCCGCAGCGAGGCGTTGGGCAGCGCGCCCACCCGCCGCCGCAGCGAGTGCTCCAGATAGGCCCGGGTCAGGCTGACGCCCATCATGCCCGTGGCGTACGGGATGCGGAACGCGCCCATCTGGTGGAAGAGCAGGTCGTTGCCCGGGTCCCAGGGGACGGCGCCGCCCGCGGTCAGCTCCGCGGTCAGTCCCGGGAACACCTTCTCCAGCGCGAGCCGGCCGCCGATCAGCAGGGCGTGGCTGTGACGCGCCTGCGGGACGCCCTTGCGGTTCGCGGCGTCGGACGGCAGGACGTCCCGGTCGAGCACGGTCACTCTCTCGAACCTGCCGGCCAGAGCACCGGCGGCGGTGAGCCCCGCGACGGAGCCTCCGACGACAACCGCATGCTTACCGAGCACCACGCGAACACCCCCACCTTCACGAGCGGCCCACTGCCGCTCCTGGATCACCGGGTCTCAGGTGAGTCTGCGTCGGCCCGCCTCGGCGGAGCGCCTCCGTGGTTGCTCAATCGCCCCACCGGCCCCTGCCGGAGCACCACGGACATCCGCGCACGGCTGCGCACCCGGCCGCTCCGAGCGCGCGTCCCCCCGGGTCCGTCCGGGCGGGCCCGGACGGACCGCGGCACCGGACGCGACCTCGCCGCGGCCGACTTCAGGCCACCGACACCCGGCCGTTCGGCCACGCGCCCGCGGCCGGACACCGGATGCGCCGCCGCGCGGCGAGGTGGCCCGCCGACTGCCCGCACGGGTCGCGGAACCCGCACCGCACACCGCGGGCAGTACCGCGCCGCCGGACCGAGGCGCCGGACCGAGGTGCCGTCGGAGCCCCGGCACGGAACGCGGAGGTCCGGCGGCGCGGTACTGCCCGCAGTGTGCGGTGCGGGTTCCGCGACCCGCGCGGGCAGTCGGCGGGCCACCTCGCCGCGCGGCGGCGCATCCGGTGTCCGGCCGCGGGCGCGTGGC
>NZ_RDBP01000203.1 GCF_008042045.1 Streptomyces sp. T39 | reverse complement strand
GGCGGGGACGACGGCTCCGTGGACGGCCCGGTCCCGGTGCCGGAGTCGCTGTCGGAGTCGGCCGAGGCCCCGTCCGACGGGTCCGCCCCCGTCTCCCCGCCGAGCTTCTCCAGGTCGACCACCTCGTCGGACGGGGGCGCCTGGACCCGTACCGGCTTGTCGAAGTCCGAGAACGCGACCGTGCCCGCGTCGTCCCCGCCGGCCCTGACGACCTTCAGGAGGTAGGGCCTGCCCTCCTTCGTCACGTACGCGGTCGTCGTCTCGCGGCCCTCCTTCTTCACCAGCACGGCGGCGGGGACGGCGTCGTCGAGCTGATGACGGACCGCTGGATCAAGATGCCCGGGAGCGCCATCGACGACATGCGGGGCGTGTGCGACCTCGACGCCATGCTCTCCGAACTCGACGACGGGGAGAAGCCCACCGGCATGACGCTCGGCAAGGACGCCGAGGTCGCCCGTGCAGTTGTCCTGGGAGTCCATGGCCAGGTCGACGGTGACCGGGTCGCCGTCGCTCTCGATCGCCCCGGCCATCCGCAGCGAATCGGCGCCCTTCGTGGCCGCGACCGCCTTGTCCGCGATCCGGTCGGCGCTCAGCCCCTTGAACGGACCGGCCGTCGCGGCGCTCGTCGCCGCCACCGGCTCCTTGCGGTTGCCCGCCGCGCTCCCCGCCCGGACGTCGCCGTCCTGGGAGCAGCCCGCGAGACC
>NZ_RDBP01000202.1 GCF_008042045.1 Streptomyces sp. T39 | reverse complement strand
TCGACGAGCACGACCGCGCCGATGGTGCCGTTCAGCAGGCGGTCCCACAGGAAGCGGAAGCGCTCCTGCCCCGGGGTGCCGAACAGGTAGAGAACCGTTTCGTCGTCGAGGGTGATCCGGCCGAAGTCCAGGGCCACCGTCGTCGCCGTCTTCGCGGGGAACGACACGGCCGGCAGGGCGCCGGTGATCGTCTCCTCCGTGTGCAGCGAGCGGATCTCGCTGACCGAGCGCACCATCGTGGTGCGGCCGGTGCCGTGCCCTCCGACCACGACGATCTTCGTCGCGCTGAGCTGCGCCCCGGCGCGGGTCATCGTTCCTCGGGGGTTCCGGTCATCGGGCGATGCCTTCCGCGGGTGCGAGGGGCGCAGCCGAAGCCGCTGGTCTCTGATCACGTTTCAGGTCAATCCGTGGTCACTATAGGAGAGTTGACGATCAGTTGGGCAAGGGCCCCGACGGTCCCGGTTCGCACTTCTGCTCACAACGTCCGCAACCGACCCGCTTTCCGCACGTGTACCGGGCGGAGGCACGGGCCATTCTGGGAGACATGGCGCACGAGGATCACGAGCGGGACCACGAGCCGGTCCGCGGACGGAGCAGCCGGCGGCCCGGCGGCCCGGGAGGAGAGCGACACCCAGGGGATACGGACGAGCTGGCGCACGCGCTCACCGCCGCCGTCCGCGGCGAGGTCGACTTCTCCGCCGCGGCCCGCGCC
>NZ_RDBP01000201.1 GCF_008042045.1 Streptomyces sp. T39 | reverse complement strand
CCACCGTCGCCCCGGCCGGCTCCGCACGGGTGAGGCGTACCCGCAGCCGCTCCCCGAGCGGCAGCGGGGCGCCGTCGCCCTCGATCCGCGCCACCACCGCCGGATCCTCCAGCTGGACGGTGCCCACGTCGGGCTCCTTCTCCCTGACGTCCACCACGACCGCGTCGAACTCCTCGCCGACGCGGCCCTTCAGCACCGCGGCCTCGACGATGTCGACACAGGCGCGTTCCACCGCGTTCGCGCGCCGGGCGCCCTCCGCCATCTCCCGCGGCAGGGCCTCCAGGGCCGCCGTCGCCCACGAGTACACCCACTGCACGGCGCCGCTGCGCCGGCTCGTGGACCGTTATGCGGGGGAGCTGTGCGTGGCGGCCCTCGCCGGCGAGGAACCGCCCGGGTGGGCGACCGCGGCGTGGACGGACGGCGAGGGCAGCTCGCCGCCGGTGAACGCGGAGTACCCGGCGCCCCTGAGCAGCGTGGTGCACTCCTGGAGGAAGGCGGCGTGGCGCGGCTCGCCCGGGTCCAGGGAGCGGACGAGCGCCGCGTACGAGACGTGGTGCGGCCACTCGATCCGCAGGGCCGCGGCCGAGCGGCGCAGCCGGGACACCGCCCCGTCCGGGGCGGTGGGCAGGGTGCGCAGGATGCCAGTGCCCGAGGCCACCATGATGTCGGCGGCCGCCATCCCGGTGAGCAGCG
>NZ_RDBP01000200.1 GCF_008042045.1 Streptomyces sp. T39 | reverse complement strand
CCGTGAGTTCGCCGAGGCCGTCGGCGACGCGAACCCGGCGTACACCGACCGGGACGCGGCCGCCGCGCTCGGTCACGCCGATGTGATCGCACCGCCCACGTTCGTGTTCGCCATCACCTACCTGGCGGCGGGCGACGTGGTGCGGGACCCGCAGCTGGGGCTGGACTACAGCCGGGTGGTGCACGGCGACCAGAAGTTCGCCTACCGCCGCCCGGTGCGGGCGGGGGACCGGCTGACCGTCACCTCCACCATCGAGGCGATCAAGTCCCTTGCCGGGAACGACATCCTCGACGTCCGCGTACGCGATCTTCGCTGCCATCACGCCTCCTCGGCGGCGCGTGCCACCAGCTTCATCCACGCCGTCACGACATGCTCGCCGGCCTCGTCGTGCACCTCACCGCGGACGTCGAGGTCGGCACCGAACTGCCCCCGGCGAGCTTCCCGGTGACCCGCGCCGCGCTGGTGCGGTACGCGGGCGCCTCCGGCGACTTCAACCCGATCCACTGGAACGAGAAGTTCGCGGTCGAGGTCGGCCTGCCGGACGTCATCGCCCACGGCATGTTCACCATGGCCGAGGCGATCCGCGTGGTCACCGACTGGCTCGGCGACCCGGGCGCGGTCGTCGAGTACGGCGTCCGCTTCACCAAGCCCGTCGTCGTCCCCAACGACGACAAGGGGGCCGTCGTCGAGGTCAGCG
>NZ_RDBP01000020.1:18497-67129 GCF_008042045.1 Streptomyces sp. T39 | reverse complement strand
GCGGCGGTGGAGCCGCATGTCGGGGCCGGTGGGCCGCTGCGGCGTCCGCAGCGGCTGGTTCTCCCAGTAGGCGCGGTAGGCCGCCGCCCGGCGCAGCAGGAACTCCTCCGGCGGCACGTCGTTCTCGGGGGTCCCGCCCGCGTAGTTGTTCTCGGTCTCGTGGTCGTCCCAGGTGACGACGAACGGATGGGCGGCGTGCGCGGCCATCAGGTCCGGGTCCGACTTGTACAGGCCGTAGCGGAGCCGGTAGTCCTCCAGCGTGACCGTCTCGCGGTTGTAGTGGGCGGGCAGCCTGCGGTCGGTGTCGTTGCGTGCGCCGCCGGTGGCCGTGACGGCGTACTCGTAGAGGTAGTCGCCGAGGTGGAGGACGACGTCGAGGTCCTCGTCGGCGAGGTGACGGTACGCCGTGAAGTACCCGTCGTGGTAGGCCTGGCAGGAGACGGCGGCGAGCCTGAGCTCGCTGATGCGGGCGCGCCGGGAGGGGGCGGTCCGGGTACGGCCGACGGGGCTGATCCACTCGCCGGCGCGGAAGCGGTAGAAGTAGACGCGGTCGGCGTCGAGGCCGGTGACGTCCACATGGACGCTGTGGTCGAACTCGGGGTGCGCGGTGGCACCGCCGCGCCGGACGACCCGGGTGAAGCGGGCGTCGTGGGCGAGCTCCCAGCGGACCGTGAAGCGGGCCCGGGGCAGCCCGCTGCCGGGCTCGTAGGGGCTGGGGGCGAGGCGGGTCCACAGCACCACGGACGAGGGCCCCGGGTCGCCGGACGCCACACCGAGGGTGAACGGGTCGGCGCCGATCCGCCGGGCGTCGGCCTCGGCGGCGTGCGCGGTGCCGGGCAGGCCGACGCTGAAGGCCAGCGCGGCGGCGGCCGAGGTGACGGTGAGGAAGGAGCGGCGGCCGAGCTGGTGCGCGGCGGCGGCTCTGAGTTCTGCGGCGTGGTGCGGCTGAACGGTTGTCATAGGGCCCTCCCCTGGCGGATGGTGTCCGCGTCCATGGCAGTGGCCCGTGGCGAATCCTCGTTGTCCGTGGTCCGACATCCGCATGGCGGTCGGGTGAGTTCCGCACCCGCCCGGTGCGCGTACGCTGCGCGACCATGGACGACGTACGCAGGATCGCGGTGGTGACGGGAGCGGGCTCGGGCATCGGCCGGAGTGTCGCGCTGGAGCTCGCGGGCGCCGGCTGGGCCGTCGCCCTGGCCGGCCGCCGGGCCGGTGCGCTCCAGGAGACGGCGGAGCTGGCCGGCGGGGACGCGGACACGCTCTGCGTGCCGGCGGACGTGACCGAACCGGACGCGGTGGCCGCCCTGTTCGGGGCCGTACGGGAGCGCTGGGGCCGGGTGGACCTGCTGTTCAACAACGCGGGCACGTTCGGCCCCGGCGGCATCCCCTTCGCCGACCTGCCCCACGAGGCGTGGCGCAAGGTCGTCGACGTGAACCTGACGGGCGCCTTCCTGTGCGCGCAGGCGGCCTTCCGGCAGATGAGGGACCAGGATCCGCAGGGCGGGCGGATCATCAACAACGGCTCGATCTCGGCGCACACGCCCCGCCCGGACTCGGCGCCGTACACGGCGACCAAGCACGCGCTGACGGGGCTGACGAAATCGATCTCCCTGGACGGGCGGCCCTACTCGATCGCCTGCGGCCAGATCGACATCGGCAACGCGGCCACCGACATGACGCTGGCCATGCAGTCGGGCGTCCGGCAGGCGAGCGGCGAACTGGCGGCGGAGCCCGTGATGGACGCGGCCGACGTGGCCCGGACCGTGCGGCACATGGCGGAGCTGCCGCTGGAGGCGAACGTGCAGTTCGCGACCGTCCTGGCGACGAACATGCCGTACATCGGCCGGGGCTGAGCCGCGCGGGCCCGGCCCTCGAAGGGGGCCGGGCCCCGCCGGGCGGCGTCACGGGGCCGGGCCGCACCCCGGGCCCCAGGCGTCCGGTGATCAGTCCTTGTAGTCGGGCGCGATCCGGTCCAGCAGCCGCAGCATCGCCGCCCAGGCGAGGTCGTAGGCGTCGTCGTCCTGGAAGTCGGCGCTCGCCTCGCCCGCCAGCTGCCGCGCCGTGTACGCGCACACCTCCTCCGGCGGCACCACCAGCGGCACCCCGCTCGCCTGCGCGGTGACCTGGATCTCGCACGCCTTCTCCAGGTAGTACATGCGCAGGAACGCCTGCGCCGCGCTCTCGCCGACCGTCAGCAGACCGTGGTTGCGCAGGATCAGCGCGGGATGCGTGCCGATGCCGGCGACCAGGCGGGCCTGTTCGTCGAGGTTGAGGGCGACGCCCTCGTAGTCGTGGTAGCCGACCCGGTTGTGGAACTCCATCGACATCTGGTTCAGCGGCAGCAGCCCGCCCTGCTGGGCGGCGACGGCGCAGCCCGCCCTGGTGTGGGTGTGCAGGACGCAGTGGGCGTCGGGACGGGCCGCGTGGATGGCGCTGTGGATGACGAAGCCGGCCGGGTTGACCTGGTACGGGGTGGGTCCGACGGGACGGCCGTCCAGGTCGATCCGCACCAGGCTGGACGCGGTGATCTCCTCGAAGAGGAGACCGTAGGGGTTGATGAGGAAGTGGTGTTCGGGGCCCGGCAGCCGCTGCGAGATGTGCGTGAAGATGAGGTCGGTCATCCGGAAGTGGGCCACGAGCCGGTAGACGGCGGCCAGTTCGCGCCGCAGGCGCAGCTCCTCGGCGGCGTACGCCGACGCGTCGGCGTCGGCGGCGGAGGCATCGGCGGCGGAGGCGTCCGAGGCGGAAGCGGCTGCTGCGGCGGGGGTGGCGTCCGAGGCGGAAGCGGCGGCGGGGGTGGCGGTCGGTGCGGCGGTCATGCGGGGGCCCCTTCGGTGGATGCGGTGGTGGGTGCGGTCGCGTGTCCCGCCGGTGCGACGGGGTGCCCGGCGGTCGGGTCGACGACCGGGGTCAGGGGCCGGCCGGTGCGGTGCCAGGCCACGACGTTCTCGGCGGGCCCGCACACGTAGGCGCGGCGCGAGGAGTCGCTCAGAAAGGCGCTGTGCGGGGACAGCTGGATCCGCCGGTGGCCGCGCAGCGGGTCGCCGGCGGGCGGCGGTTCGACGGGGAAGACGTCGAGGGCCGCCCCCGTGAGCCGGCCGGAGGCGAGGGCGTCCAGCAGGGCGGCGGCGTCGACGAGTTCCCCGCGGGAGACGTTGACGAGGAAGGACCCGGGGCGCATCCGCGCGAGCAGCCGGGCGTCCACCAGGGCGCGGGTCTCCGGGGTCAGCGGCACGTGCAGCGAGAGGACGTCCGCCGCCGCGGCGAGGGCCCCGAGGTCGTCGTACCGTGCGACGCCGGCCGGCCATCCGGCCGGGTCCGCGTGCGGGTCGTAGGCGGCGACGCCGCCGAGGACCGGGGCGGCGAGCGCGGCGAAGCGGCGCGCGATCCGGCCGAAGCCGACGAGCCCCAGGGTGAGGCCGCTCGCCCTGCGCGGGAGTTCGGCTGCGGTGAAGTCCTCGCTCCAGCCGCCGGACCGGACGACGGCGTCCGCCTGCGGCAGGCGCCGCACGAGGGACAGCGTGCTCGCGAGGGCGTGGACGGCCACGTCCTCGGTGGCGGCGTCGGGAAGATGGGTGACCCACAGGCCGCGGCGCCGGGCCTCGGCCGTGTCGACCATGTCGTGCCCCGCGGACATGGTGGCGACGATCCGCAGCGAGGGCAGCCGGTCCAGCAGACCGGCGTCGACGCGGGCGTAGCCGACGATCAGCGCCGTGGCGCCGGCGGCCGCGGCGGCGATCACGTCCGGGTCGCGGCTGCCGGCGACCCGGACGTCGAAGCCGGCGTCGGCGAGCAGCCGTGCGCCGGGCTCCGGATCGAGGTCCTCGGTGTCCGTGAACACGGCGATGGGCTGATCCATACGACCCTCAACAGATGATTCGTCGGTCAATGACGAAGTGAACGTACGATTCGATTCAGCTGCTTGTCCATTCTTCGCCGAGTCGTACGCTCGTGATACCGATCACCTTCGCGGCCGACCCCGCGCCGCGTGGCCGAGAATGAGACCGGACCCGGGCGCGGCCGCGCGCGGACCGGGCCGCCGACCCGAGGGGACCGCCCAGGTGGATCTGGACCGCATCGACCTGGCCGTCGTCCGCGAACTGCAGACCGACGGGCGCCTCGCCTACGAGACCCTCGCCCGGCGGGTGGGCCTGTCCCGGCCGGCGACACGGGCCCGCGTCCAGCGGCTGCTCGACTCGGGGGCCGTGCGGGTCGTCGCCGTGGTCCACCCCGAGGTGCGCGGTCTGACCGCGTCCGCCCATCTGTCGGTCGGCACCGACGGGCCGGCCGAGGCGGTCGCCCACCGGATCGCGGCGATGCCCCAGGCGCCGTTCGTCTCGCTGACCGCGGGCCGTCACGCCGTGATGGCCGAACTCCGCACGGAGGGGTTCGACGCGCTGGACCGCGCGATCGCCCGGGTGCGGGCGCTGCCCGGCGTCCGTGCCCTGGACCCGCTGATCGGCACGCGACACCTCAAGGACCCGTATCTGCTCACCCGGAGCCCGACGGCGGGCGACCTGGACGACACGGACCGGCGGATCCTCGCCGAGCTGGAGCAGGACGGGCGGCTGCCCTTCGCCGACCTCGCCGAACGCGTCGGCCTCTCCCCCGGCGCCACCCGGTCCCGGACGCTGCGCCTGCTGGACGGCGGAGTGGTGAAGGTGCTCGCGCTGGTACGGCCCGAGGTCCTGGGCCTCGGCTACCTGTGCGGCTTCGCGCTGCGCCTCACCGGCGAGCGCGAGCCGGTGGCCGCGGAGCTCTCCGGATGGGACCGCGTCTCGTTCCTCTCGGCCTGCCTGGGGCGCGCCGAGCTGGTCGGCACCGTCTCCGCGGAGTCGCTGGGCGCGGTGCGGACCACGCTCGACGCCATGCGGGCGCTGGCCGGCGTGCGGGAGGTGGAGAGCTGGGTCCACCTGGAGCTGGTCAAGGAGCGCTACGACCCGGGGGCACCCCCGCCCGGGCCGCGGGCATAGCCTCAGACGGCGTCCGGCACCGCCTCGTCCCAGGGCGCGGGACCGCTGCCCTCGGTCCAGGCGACCAGCCCGGCGTGGTCCACGCACCGGATCCCGCACTGCTCGGCGTAGTCGGCGGCGGGCTGCGTGAACTCGCCCGTGGTCACGACGACCGCGATCTGGGCCTCGTGCACGGCGAAGCAGGTGCCCCCGAAGCGCTGCACCTCCTGGGAACCGACCTTGTTCACGGGCCCGTACCGCTTGCACTGGACGACCACGCGCCGGCCGTCCGGGGCGGTCGCGAGGACGTCCGCCCCCAGATCGCCCGCGCCGCCGACGACTTCGACGTCGGTGCAGCCGTCCCGTTCGCACAGGGCCGCCACGGCGTGCTCGAAGGCGAGCGCGTCCATGGCGCCGTAGTCGGCGGCCTCGAAGGTCTCCGGCCCCGGGTCGTCGAGCACCTCCCCGGGCTCCGCGAGCACCTCTCCCGGCTCGGCGAACACCTCCCCCGGTTCGGCGACCACGTCCCGCGGCTCCACGAGCACGTCCCCCGCCCCGGGGAGGATCCTCGTCGGCTCGGGCTCATCGGGGAGGACCCCCGCCGTCGCCGGTACGGCCGGCGCGGGCTCCCGCACGGGCAGTTCGGCGGCGGCCCGGTGGGTGGCCTCGACCAGCGTTCCGGCGAGACGGGCCGCGGCACGGCGGCGGCGTGCCTTGCGCAGCCAGGCCGCCGCGGCGACCACCGCACCGGCCACGAGCACCCCCGTCACCGGGTTGTCGCCGACCGCTCCG
The DNA here is from genome assembly GCF_008042045.1 of Streptomyces sp. T39. Taxonomy (GTDB): domain Bacteria; phylum Actinomycetota; class Actinomycetes; order Streptomycetales; family Streptomycetaceae; genus Streptomyces. The sequence continues at coordinate 61,385 of NZ_RDBP01000020.1, read as the reverse complement.
GCCATGAGTTTCAGTGTGAGCGCGGCCCCGCAGAGCGCCGTCGCGACCAGCGCGAAGAACAGCACCGTCTGCCGGAGACTGAAGGCCCGTCGTGCCGTCACCGGCCGTGGCCGTCGGATGGGTACGGTCATACGCGGCGGTCACCCCCTCCTCGGACGCCCCTCGGGGCGCTGTGATGATCACTTGACTCAACGTGTGCCCAGGCAACGGGCGTTCACGTGTCCGAGGAACCGACTCGCGATCCACGGCCGCGGATCTCCCCCTCCGGCCCCCGGCCGGTCACAGGAAGCGCCGGATGGGGGCGACCGACAGCTCGGCCAGCCGCTGGCGGACGGGGCGCCGCTTCCAGCGGCCGGGCACCATCAGCTCGCTCGCCCGGACGTCGTCGTCGAAGTGCTGGTCGAGGGTGGCGGTGAACTCCTCGTCGAGGACGGCGAGCATGACCTCCTCGTCGTGGTCGAGGGAGCGCCGGTTGAAGTTGGTGGACCCCGTCAGGGCGGCGATCCGGTCCACCGTGATGACCTTGGCGTGCATCATCGTCGGCTGGTACTGGTGGATGCGCACACCGCAGGCGAGGAGTTCCTCGTAGTGGTTCTGGCCGGCGAGCTGGCAGACCCGCTTGTCGGTGTGGGGGCCGGGCAGCAGGATCTCCACCTCGACCCCGCGCCGTGCCGTCGCGCACAGCAGGTCGACGAAGTACTGGTCGGGGGCGAAGTAGGCCGTGGCCAGGCGGAAGCGCTCCTGCGAGGATTCGAGCATGACCCGGATCAGGGTCTGCATGTCCTGCCAGCCGAAACTGGCCGACCCGCGGACGACCTGGACGATCGCGTCACCCTGCGGCTCATGGGCGGTGAAGCGGTCCCGGTCGTCGAAGAGGCAGTCGTGGCACTCCGCCCAGTTCTGCGCGAAGGCGGCGGCGATGCCGTCGACCGCGGGGCCGCGGACCTGCACGTGGGTGTCGCGCCATTCGTTCGCGTTCCGGGCGTCGCCGCACCACTCCTCGGCTATGCCCACGCCGCCGGTGTAGGCCACCGACTCGTCCACCACCAGCACCTTGCGGTGGCACCGGTGGTTCTGCTTGAGCGGCGACAGGTACAGGGGCTTGCGGAACCACGCCACCTCGACCCCGGCCCGGTCCATCAGATCGAGCAGGTCCGCCTCGATGAGGCGGCTGCCGAAACCGTCCAGCAGCAGCCGCACCCGCACCCCGTCACGGGCACGGTCGGCGAGCGCCTGGGCGAAGAGCCGGGCGATCTCCCCGCGCCAGTACACGAACGTCATCATGTCCACGGTGTGCTCCGCCGAGCGGATGCTCTCCAGCATGGCGGCGAAGATCTCGTCCCCGTTGCGCAGCGGCAGCAGCGCGTTCCCCTCCGTGGCGGCGATCCCGATCAACCGCTCCAGCCGGCGCCGCATCCGCTGCTTGCGCTCGTCGAGGGAGGCGGCCGGGGCCGTGGGTCTCTGTTCGTCACATGTACTCGTCACGGTTCCACCTGGGGTCGTGCCGGGCCCGTCGGTGACCGGGTCCCGGCGCCGGTATTCGCCGCATACCCCGGCCACGCCCCGGCAGGCACCGCCACCGCCGAGACCCTCGCCACGCGCCATCCACCCCGGCCACGCTCCGTGACAGGCGCGGACACACCGTGCAGCCTCCGTCCGGGGGCCCCACCGACCTCGGCTCCCATGACCGCCTGCCGGCTCTCCGATTCACCCGTCGTGCTGGAGGCGGGCCGACTCGCCGAGCACCGAGCGGGCGCCCTCGAAGTCGGCCAGGCGGGCCGCGACCGTGGCCACCGCGAGTCGCTCCGGCAGAGCGGTGGAGAACTTCAGGCCACGTACCGCCCGAGGGTCCACAGCGGGCAGTACGAGGTTCTCGCCGACGCTCTCGCGGGCCGCATGCCAGGCTGCCGGTGTGAGGTCCTCGCGCAGGCGCAGCCAACTGTCGGTCGGCCGCTGCACGGGGTCGGCGACCGCCTGGAGAGTGGCCGCGAGGGTCGCGTTCGCCCGGTAGCCGGCCCATGTCCACCACCGGACGTCGGCGCCGACACGCGTGATCAAGGTGCCCCCGGAGTGGACCGTGCCAGGTGCGTCCGTTTCGCGCTGCTCGGCCAGACGTGCCTGTGCCCGCCGGGTGAGGAGGACCGGCGGATCCGCGCCCAGCAGCACCTCCCGCATGGCACGCGTGAGGGCGTACGACAGCCCGGCGACGCCGCCGTTCATCCACTTGGCCACACCGCCGCCGTCGGCCGGCTCGACGAAGACGCGCTTGCGCAGCCAGTCGATGTACGTGACCTGCCAACTGCGTCCGCCGAGCAGCAGCCGCCTGGGCCCGGGGCGTTCCTCCGTAAGGACACTCGGGTCGGTGCGGCCGATCTCCGTGCGTCCGGACAGGACGGTGAACTGCGGAGGCGCGGTGAAGGAGGCGGTCAGTTCGATGAAGTGCCGCTTCCCGAAGCGGCGTTCCGCCTCGGGACCGACGAACAGCATCCCGCCGTCGCTGTCGAGGAAGCCCTCGTCGGCGAGGTGGCGCACGATGGGCGCGGCCGACCGGTCGAACGGGGCGAGGCCGTTCCACTGCCGGTCCCACAGCCGGTCCCCTAGTTTGTGCTGCTGCAGGGTGACGGCGAGCAATTGCTGGGCCACCAGATGGCGCGGCTCCGGTGGCGGAACGACGGGTTCCACCCAGCCACGCGACCAGAGCAGCAGCAGACCCGCCGCCTGCAGCAGGGTGTCCTTGCTGGTGGTGAGGAACAGACAGTTCCGCAGGGTGCCCGCCCGCCGACCGGTGCGGCCGATGCGTTGCAGGAACGAGGCGACGGAGGCCGGTGAGTCGATCTGGATGACGCGGTCCAGGTCGCCGACGTCGATGCCGAGTTCGAGGGTCGACGTGGAGACGATGACGCAGTCGCGGGCCTCGGCGAACGCCTGCTCGGAACGGGTGCGTTCGTCGACGGAGAGCGAGGCGTGGGACAGGAAGACCGTCACCTCGCGCGCCCGGAGCGCGGCTCCCAGCTCCTCGACCTGGCGTCGCGAGTCGCAGAAGACGAGCCGCTTCTCCCCTCGGTGGAGGGCGGCGATCAACTTGGCCGCGTTGTCGAGGGAGCCGACGTAGTCGAGTTCCACCTCGCCTGCGGGCCGGGGCGGCGCCGCGTCGTCGTGCCCACCTCCGGCAGGGGGCGACAGCACCGCCGGGGCGACCACCTGACCGGTACGGCTGCCCGCTCCCGAGCCCTGCAGCCAGCGCAGCAACTGGTCGGGGTTGCCGACGGTCGCCGAGAGCCCCACGCGCTGGATGGCCTGTCCGGTGACCCGCTCCAGCCGCTCGAGCACGGCGAGCAGATGCCATCCCCGGTCGTCACCGGCGAACGCGTGCACCTCGTCGACGACGACGGCACGCACGCTCCCCAGCAGACGTGCATGATCGGTCTTGACGCCGATCAGCATCGCCTCCAGCGACTCGGGCGTGGTCAGCAGGATGTCCGGCGCCTCTGCCCGGAGGCGCTGCCTCACCGACTCCTTGGTGTCGCCGTGCCAGAGCGCAGCCCGCCGCCCCAGCCATTGGGCATAGGTGTCGACGCGGCCGACCAGGTTGTTGAGGAGTGCCTTGAGCGGACACAGGTACAGGACGGACGTACCGGTCCACTTCTGCTCGGTCATCGCCGACAACAGGGGGAAGCAGGCCGCCTCCGTCTTGCCTCCCGCCGTCGGTGCCAGCAGCACCGCGTCCTGCCCGGCCATGAGCGGCGTGATCGCGGCGCGCTGCAGCGGGCGCAGATCGGGCCAGCCGAGGGTGTTGACGATGTGGTGCAGCACGACGGGGTCGAGCCGGTCCAGTACGTCGGCCCCCCCGTCACCTCGATCCCGAGGTCTCCCGTCCGCCATCACAGCTCCAGGTCGATGTCGTCGGCGGACGCGGCGCCTCCTGTGACCGTGGCGGCCAGGTTCCGCTCGATGTCGGTGAGTTCGCTGCTCGCGACGGTGAGCCGGTAGTGCTGCCGTGGGTCGAAGTCCTCGAACTGGTCCACGCGGTCGAGCACGTCCCCGACGAGCTTCTTCAGAAACAGCCGGGGGGCCACCCCGACCTTGCCGCCCAGCGCCCCGCCGACGGCCGTCGCAAGGTCCGCGACATAGGCGTCGTCGACGACCTGCCGAACCCGCTCGGGCGCCTGTGCCGCATCGGCGTAGAGGTCGCGGATGGTACGGCCGAGCCCGGTCAGCGACTCCTGAGTGAACCCCGGAAGCCTGATCTGCACGGAGCGGGGGTTGTCGAAGCGCGGATCGGTCGTGAAGTCGGTGGCCAGCCGCTGGGCGAGCGGGGCCAGTCGCTGCACGCCCTGCTGGCCGTCGTAGAAGGCCGGGGTTCCCGTGATCACCAGATAGAGGCCGGGGAAGCGGCCGGAGTGCACCTCGTCGATGAGCTGCCGCAGCGCGTTGAGGGCCTTGTCGCGGGCGTCGGAGCGTACCCGCTGCAGCGTCTCGACCTCGTCGAGGACCACGAACAGCCCGTTGTGTCCGGAGTCCTTCAGCACGGTGAGCAGCCCCTGCAGGAACCCGAGCGCGCCGAAGTGGTCGAGGTCGCCCCGCACTCCGGCGGACCGCCGTGCGGAGGCGGCCACGTGCGGCTGGCCGCCGAGCCAGGCCAGGACGGCCGCGGCGGTCGCCTCGTCGCCTTCGGCGAGGGCGGCCCGGTAGCCGCGCAGCGCGGTGGCGAACGACGGGGCGTGCCGCGACACCTCGGCGAGCCGTGCGGCGAGCAGTTTCTCCACCGCGGCCGGAAGCTCCTCCTCGGTCGCGCCGTCCGCGAGGGAGTCCTCCTCCAGCGCGTAGAACCAGGCGTCGACGACGGGCCGCAGCGCGCTGGGCGGGAAGCTGGAGGTGGTGAGGCGTTCGGTGAGCCGCCGGTAGACCGTCTCCAGCTTGTGCAGCGGGGTCTCGTTCTCCGAGACCTGGATCTCGGCCACCGCGAAGTTCCGGCGCTTCGCCCGCTCCCCCAGCCAGCGCGTGAAGAACGTCTTGCCGGACCCGTATTCGCCCCGCACGGCCTTGAACACGGAGCCGCCGGACGCGACGGCGTCCAGTTCCGCGTCCAGTGCGGCTTCGAACCGGTCGAGTCCGGTGGCGAGCAGGTCGAGTCCGCTGTCGGGCACGGCACCGCGTCGCAGCGCGTCGATGACGGTACGGCGGCGGGCGGCGCTCACCTGGGCGGGGCGCGGGGATCCGGTGGTGCTCACGGCAACCAGTGTTCCATTTCCCCAGTCGTCTCCGGACGGCGACGGGAAGACGACGGCCCGGGCGCGCACCACCGACACCGTGGCAGGCCCCACTTCGTTGAATCGGTTGACGGTCACCCGAAAACGCTGCTGGAATCACTCTCCGTACATATTTCAGGGTGGGAGTGGGACGAACGTGGCGGCGCTCGACAATGTGAAACTCAAGGACGTCCTCGCGGATGTGGCATCCGGTTCCTTACAGTTGCCCGACTTCCAGCGGAACTGGAAGTGGGACGACGACCGTATCCGCGCCATCATCGCGACGGTGACGCTGGACTATCCGCTCGGCGTGGTGATGACGCTGCAGACGGGCGGCGCCACCCGGTTCCGTTCGCGGACTCTGACGGGCGCGCAGCCGGCGGGCGACCCGAAGGCCGATCTCCTCCTGCTGGACGGGCAGCAGCGCCTCACCTCACTGTTCCAGGCGCTGTGGCTCGACGCCCCGGTGGAGACGGCGGACTCCCGGGGCAAGCCCATCCAGCGCTGGTACTACGTCGACATCGAGAAGGCGATCGGTCCGTCCGCGGACCGCGACGAGGCCATTGTGTCCGTCCCGTCCGACAAGGTGTTCCGCGGCGACTTCAACCGCACGGTGCTGCTGGACCTGAGCACCACGGAGGGCGAGTGCGCGGCGGGCCTCTTCCCGCTCCATCTGGTCTTCGACGCCCAGCGCGTGAACCAGTGGATGATGGCGTACATCAAGGCGGACGAGACCCGGAACTGGGACCTGTGGGGCCAGTTCAACGATGTGGTCCTCCAGCAGATCCGCGCCTTCCAGGTCCCGATGATCCGGCTCGCCGCCTCCACCTCCATGGACGCCGTCTGCGCGGTGTTCGAGCGGGTCAACACGGGCGGTGTGCCCCTGAACGTCTTCGAGCTGCTGACCGCCACGTACGCCGGGGACCGCGACTACGTGGACGGGACCGGGGACTACTACCAGCTGCCCGAGGTGTGGCGGGAGATCAAGCAGGCGCTGGCTGCCAAATACCCGGTGTTCGGCCGTCTGGAGAGCGGCCTCGAGAACGGTCTGAGCAGCATCGACTTCCTGCAGGCCATCGCGCTGGTGCGCACCTGGGAGCGGAAGCAGGCCGGCACCGGGGCGACCGTGTCGTGCAAGCGCCGCGACCTGCTGGACCTCCCCCTGGCCGACTTCGTCCGGCTGGCTCCGAAGCTCGCCGACGCCTTCGCCTGGGTGGGCGACTTCCTGGAGCGTCAGTGCATCGTCCGGCCGAACGATCTGCCGTACAAGACGCAGCTCGTGCCGCTCGCCGCCGTCCGGGCCATCCTGGACGCCGCGCTCGACGGCCTGGGCGCCGAGGAGAGGACCGAGCAGTGGTTCTGGTGCGGGGTACTCGGCGAGATGTACGGCGGCTCCACCGAGACCCGGTTCACCCGTGACGTCGAACAGCTCGTCCCCTGGATCGCGCAGGACGACAGGGCGCCGGACACCGTCACGGACGCATACTTCATCGCCGACCGCCTGGACAGCCTCACCACCCGCAACAGCGCGGCCTACAAGGGCATCTACGCCCTGCTGATCAAGCAGGGCGCGGTGGACTGGCACCACACGGACAGCCCGCTCAAGCCCGGCCGGCTGGACGAGTACGGCGTGGACGTCCGGCAGGTCTTCCCCAAGACCTGGTTCCGGCGGGGCAACAGCGGCGGCCTGCCGACGAGCTCCATCGTGAACAAGACCCCGCTGTCGTACCGCGCTGCGATGGACATGACCGGGGCGCCGTCCTCCTACCTGTCCGCCATGGTCGCGGCGTCCGACATGCGCCCCGAGTGGTTCGACGACGTCGTCGCCACCCATCTCATCGATCCGGAGGCGCTCCGGGACAACGACTACGAGCGCTTCTACCGCGACCGCTCCCGTCAGTTGCAGGATCTGGTGCACGCCGCCATGGGCAAGCGGACCATGCTCCGCGACCTCGCGGAGGACGACGCCCGATGACGAGCACACCCACCGGCCAGGACATCGCCGCGCTCAAGGGCCGTACCGTCCCGGTGCAGGACATCCTCGACCTGTTCCAGGTCCGGGTACGCGACCACCGGACGGTGCACCGCATCGCACAGGCGCTCACGGACGCCGGGCTGACGACCCTGCCGGACTTCGCGGTCTGCGGGCAGCGGAGCAGCGTCGAAGTGGTGCCGCTCGCGTCGATCCCGGCGCAGGCGGGCCCCGTCGATGCGGAGGCGGACGAGACCGAGGAGGCGCTGCCCTCGGCCGCGCTCCCGCAGCGTCTGCTGCTCGGCGACATCCCGTCGGCGCGGAGCGGCCTGCAGTCCGTCAACCCCGCGACACCTCTCTCGCATGCCACGTTCCTGATGCACACCAGCGGACTCTCCCAGGTCCCGGTGACGACCGGTATGGCCCAGCTCCACGGGGTGATCACCTGGGCGTCCGTGGCGAGGATGTACGAGGCGGGCAAGGAGCCGACGGTGGAGAACGCGATGGAGAAGGACTCCGTTCCCCAAGCCGACACCCGTCAGGAGTTCTTCTCCGAGCTTCCGCGTATCCGTGAGCACGGCTACCTCCTGGTCCGCGGCGACGACGGCTGTCTCTCGGGCATCATCACCGCCGCGGACGTCACGGAACGCTTCGAAGGCGCGGCGCGGCCCTTCTTCCTCGTCGGGGAGATCGAGTCCCTGCTGCGCCGCTGTCTGGGCGCCGCGCTGGACGAGGAGGCGGTCAAGGCGGTCCAGACGAACAAGAAAGCCGAGCAGCGCACGGGCAAGGTCTCGGACCTCATGTTCGGCGATTACCTGCGACTGCTGGACGGCGACCAGTCGAAGACGTCGCTGGCCGAGCGTGCCGATGCCAACTGGGCGGCCCTGAAGTGGCCGAGCATGCCGAGGGAGCAGTTCCTCGGCCGCCTGAGGCGGGTGAAGGACATCCGCAACCGGATCGCCCACTTCGACGAGAAGCCGCTGCCGCAGGAGCTGCTCGACGAGCTGCGGACCTTCGCGAAGCTGCTGCGGACGTTCGCGGGGTGAGGCGTCGGGGTGTCCCGGTACTAGTGCCGGGACACCCCTGCCGGCTCAGGCCCGAAGACCGAACTGCTCCCGCAGCAGCGCCTCGTGGAGCCGGAGGGTGCGCCCGTCCGGCAGGGTCTCCAGCACCTGGACGCCGTCGTAGTTGACGAGCTGCCTCAGGACCGCCGCGAAGCCGTCTCCCCGGCCGGTGGGCAGGCCCGCGCGCTGGGCGAGCGCGGTCACGGGCAGGGTGCCGCCCGCGTCGAGCAGCGCGGCGAGTGCCTTGTGGACCTGCTCCTGCTGCGGCTTGCGGGCGAGACCGTCGAGCTGCCCCTGGTACGTCTCCGACCCCAGCAGCGCGGTGATGAGCGCCTCGGTCCGGGAGACGACCGTCGGGGTGAGGAGGGCGTCGTCTCCGCCGGGAGCCAGTTCCACGTCGAAGAGCGCGTCGGGCAGCGACTGGGGGTCGGGCTGCTTCCTGCGCGGCTTCGCGGCTCCCTTCTTCGGACCCGCGACGGTCGGTTGGCCTGCCCGCCCGTCCGGCACCGGGGTTCCCCCGGCCTCGCGTGACCACCACGCCGGCCGCTGGTCCCCCAGCTCCCGCCACCCCTTGGGGTGGTCGGCCCCGAAGGGCAGGAAGGCGAGCACGGGGATGGTGACCTCGGCGAGCGAGGCGCCGCCGTGGTAGCCGGCCTTGAGGTCGGTGTAGCGGGAGTCCGCGTCCCACAGGGCGACGACGGACGCGCCGGGTTCGGGCCAGACCACGCGCGGGCCGGAGAGGGTGATCTCCCGTTCGCCGAGCGGGCCGCCGGGCAGCCGGTGGCGGGCGGACGCGGGCTCGGTGGCCGCCCGGGCGGGCACTCCGTGACGGTCGACGACATGGCCGTGGTCGCTCGTGAGGACGACCGCCATGCCCTGGGCGGACGCCACCCGCAGCAGGTCGCGCAGGCCGGACACGTCGTCGATCCGCCATGCCCCGTCGCCGAGCTTCTGCTCCTTGGCGAGCCGGTCGTCGATGGCGTTGAGGACGACGGCGACATGGGTCCTGCCGTCGGCGAGGGCTTCGGTGAGAGCCGGGGCAAAGGCGTCGCCGGTGGTCTCGGTGCGCAGACTGTCCTTGTGGAAGACGGCGGCCGGGGCTCCGTTCCACAGTTTCAGTGCGGGGAAGAGCCGCTTCTCGTCGGCCTGGGTGCCCTTCATCAGGGTGCCCGCGAAGAGCGACGTCCGGGAGACGGTCGTGAGGGTGGGGAGGGCTGCGGCCATCGCCCGCCGCCGGGGCGCTCCCTCGTCCAGCGGGTCGAACTCCGCCCATGAGCGGCGCAGCGCCTCGGCGAGCTGATGCGCTATGGCCGCGCTCATGCCGTCGAGCACGAGCAGCAGCACCCGTCGCTCGCTCCCGCTCCGGACGACGGGCCCGATCACCCGGTCGAGGAAGCTCTCCACGGTGAGCATGCGGCCGGGCTGCGTCCCGTCCCGCGTCCAGCCGGCCAGCGAGCGAGCGAAGGCTCCGTCGATCTGACGCCGCAGGTACCTCGCGTGCGCGCCCAGGCCGTCGTAGGCGGCCTTCAGAACGGGGTCGGGGTCGCCGCCCGCCTCGATGTGCTCCAGGGCGAGGTCGGCCCAGCCGGTCTCGTCGATGTGCCGCTGCAGGGCGTCGGCGACGGAGCGTTCCTCGACCGGCGGTTCGCCGGCCGTCCAGAGGGCGAGGCGCTGCCCCATGCGGGCGCGTTCGATGCGGGCGGACTCCTCGGGATCGGCGGCGAGCCGGTGCTCCGAGAGACGCCGGAGTGCCTCCTCCACGGCGGCCGGGTCGCTTCCCCCCAGTGCCCTGCCGACGGCGGTGAACCGTGCCTCCAGCCCTCCGCGCAGGACGGGGCTCGTGGCGACGGCCTCCTCGGCTCCGAACTGGCGGGCCAGCACGGCGGCCCGGTCGAGCACGGTGCCGCTGGTGCGGCGTGCCTCGCGGGCCCGGTCGGCGGTGGTCCCCTCGGTCCGGTGTCCGGCCGTCAGCAGGGTGCCCGCGTACTCCTCGGCGGACCGGCCGAAGGCGGCCACCAGGGCGTCGAGCTGTTCGCCCACCGCCGGCGGCTGGTCGCCGAAGTAGCGTTCGGCCCGCCCACGGGCCCGATACGTCTCGGGGGCCGGTTCCGCGTGCTGCCACAGGGCGGCGCACACGAGGCCGAAGGCGGCGGCGTCCGCGCCGCGCTCGGCGTCGACGAGGGCGAGCAGGGCGCGTCCGGCGGGACCGGCCTGGTCCTGCTCGCCCAGGAAGGCCGTCAGCCCGGCACGCTCGGGGCCGCGCAGGCCGAGCAGCCGCTCGGGGGCTCCGGGCCGGGTCGACCAGTGCAGCAGGGTGTGTGCGTCGAGCCGGTCCTCACCGGCTCCGCGCGTGCCGTCCTCGCTGTCGTACCGGCCGAGGCGCAGGCGGCGCTGGGCGAGTGCGGTGAGGGCGTACTGCCGGGAGAGCCAGCCGCCGGGGACGGGTGTCCAGCCGCCGGGCGGGGTGGCGTCGAGCAGCGCCTCGGCCGCCCAGTTGACGTCTTTGAGGCGGGGGTCGATCTGCCGGGCGCCGAACGCCTCCCGCACGACGTCCCAGCTGTCGACGGTGTCGATGCGCAGCTTGTGGACGCGGGCGAGGATCGCGGGGTCGAGTTCGCTCTGCTCCCGGTCGGTGAGGACGACCAGGACGGCCGGGCCGGGGCGGCGTCCCGCCATGTGGTCGAGGACGAGTTCGTGGACGGCGAGCGGCGAGGGCGCCGCCGCGACACCGGCCGTCCGGCCGTCCCCCCAGGCGGGTTCGGCCGGGCCGTCCCACTGCGGCACCGACCGGAGCAGCACGGTCCGGCGCCTGCCGCCGCCGTCCTCGGTGAGGGAGGCGGCGAGGGAGGACTGCGAGGAGAGGTACTGGGTGACGGTCGCGGTGTTCAGCCGGACGGCGCCCGGGGCGGCGGCGACGGTGTCCGTCATTCGACGACCTTCCAGGTGATCTCGACGGTCGCGTCCGGGTGGCGGGCGGCCAGTTCGGCCAGCTCCGCCCGCAGGTCGGCGGCCGCGCGGGACACCGTCGTGCGACGGCCGCCGGCCCTCCGCACGGTGCCGCCGCCGGCGGGAGCCGGCGCGGGCGTCTCCGGCGGGGCGTACGGGATGCGCGGGTCGCTGGACACCGTGTCCAGAGGCAGGTCGTCGGCCACGGGCTGCGGCGCGACGGGGGCGGCGGTCGGCGCGGCGGCGGCCTGGCTGCGCTTCACCAGGGCGACGACCTCGCGCTGGGTGCGGGAGAGGGCGTCGCGCAGATCCGCGGTGCGCTGGTCGTCGCGGGCCACGTTGCGCAGCGAGTCGAGCAGCGCCTCGCCCTCGGGGCCGAGCCCGGCGGCGAGTTCCAGGGTGCTCCAGGGCGCGGAGGCGACGGCCTCCGCCACACTGCGGGCCTGCTTGATCGAGGTCCCGTACCGGTCGGCGCTGGTCTGGCCGATGTCGAAGCCGGCGAGGGCCTCCACGGTCTTCTTGGCACCGGCCGCGCCCTTGCCCGCCTCGGCGGTGAGCGCGTCCAGAAGCTGCAGGGAACGGCGGGCGAGGGCGAGCCGTCCGGTGTCGGTGGTCTGCCCGAGGCCGAGGAAGGCGGCGTGCGCCTCCAGCTGGTGCACCAGGTCGGCCGCGTGGTCGCGGTGGGTGCGGGCCGTCTCGATGATCTGGCGGGCGAACTGGTTGACCATGCGGCCGCGCCGCAGGGCGGGGGGCTTCGCACCGAAGACCGTCTCGAAGCGCTGCCGCGCGGTGTCCCAGTCGGCCTCCGCCGGAAGGGGCTGGCTGCGCAGCGCGTCGTGGTCCTTGATCGCCGACAGCTCGGGCGCGGGATCGAGCACCGTGCCGCCGCGGACCCACACCCGGTCGTCCATCTCGGCGAAGGCGCCGACGACGAGCCGGGCGAGGAAATCGGGCAGGCCGCGCGGGTCGGGCTTGTCCGTCCAGTCGGTGAGGGTGATCAGGGACAGGTCCCCGGTGACGCCCTGGGCGCTGGCGAGCTGGCGGAAGTGGTCGGCCCAGTAGCGGGACAGCTCGAAGTACGCCTCCTTCTGCTGTCCGAGGCGCAGGGGCCCGGCGATCCGCTGCATGAGCTTGCGGTCGGCGGCCGGGACCTCGACGCGCCCGTCCCGCGCCTCGGCGGCGGCCCGGACATGGGTGAACACCTTGCGGGTGTCTGCGGACTTGACGGCGGTGCCGGTGGCGTCGGGGTCGAGGTCGGGGTGCGCCGGGTACTGGTGGGCGAGCAGCCTGCCGGTGATGTGCCGGATGCCGTCGTGGAGGCTCTGGCCGAACGACAGCGTGAGGCCGTCGACGTCGGGCAGCGGGACGAGGTGCTGGTCGAAGTCGGCCACGACGTCGGCGGCCTGCTTCTGGGCGAGCCCGTACGCCTGCTTGAAGGCGCCCTTGACCTGCTTGAGCAGCGCCTCGCGCTGGGTCTCCAGGAGGCCCTTGGCACGGCTGCGGTTGTCGGCGTTGAGGTGGCCCGCGTACTGGGTGTCGAAGCGGTGCTCGTCGGCGAGGGCCTTGTCGATGACGACGAGGCGACGGAAGTCGGCGAAGCGCTGCGCGGACAGATGCGCGGGCAGCCAGGCGACGATGCGGGACCGCTCCCCCTGCTGCCGCTCGCGCAGCCGCTGGATCCGGTTGACGTCGTCGACCGGTCCCCACTCGCCCTCGTCGAAGGGGAGGTCAATGGCGATCCGCCAGCGGCCCTCCTCCTGCGGCATCAGGTCGTGGTCGGGCAGTTCGTCCTCGTCGGCGACGTTGCCGAAGACGATCTCGGCGGTGCGCGAGGTGCCGCGCCAGGTGAAGCCGATCTGGTCGCTCAACTGGCCGTGCTCGACCCCCAGTTCCTCGGACAGCAGCCGCCGGGCGAGGGCGRCCCGGTTGCCGGGGTTGTCGTTGACCTGTGCGTTGGCGATGACGGAGTCCACGTCGACGCCGGACAGCTCCAGCCGGACGCCGGGGTTGGCGTCGGTGCCGGTCTCCTTGATCTCGGGGAACCGGGCCGCCCACTCGGCGACCTTGTTCTTGATGATGCCGACCTCGGCCCCGGGGATCGGTGCGAGGACCGACCCGTGGTTGAGGGCGCCGAGCCGCCGGATGGTCAGCTCGGCCAGGGAGGGCACGCTGGGCGCGAGCGCGGACAGCAGCAGGGTGCACACGAGCCGGTTGTCGCCGGTGAACATCCGGCAGCGGTTGGCCCGCTGCGGGTCGGTGACGGTCTCGGGCCTGGCGCGGTACTGCTCGACGTCGTCCTCGGTGAGGTCGTACGAGGTGAGGAGATAGGGCCGCAGTTTGGTCTTGTAGAGCTTGTCGGCCGCGTCGAAGACGACCTTCAGGCTGTCGGTGAACGGCTTGTCGCCGCCCTCGGCGATCACCGGGTAGAGGTCGCCGACGGGGACGAGCTGGCCGAGCCGGATCTCGTCCCGGTGGTCGGCGAGGAGCTGGCCCATCAGCTTCAGACCGGTGCGGGAGCGCTGCAGCGCGGAGGAGATGTGGACGAGGGTGTCCATAAACGCGGGCGAGAACGGGTACGTCAGGCGGAACGACTCCGCGTCCGCCCCGGTCGTTCCCTTCTCCGACCCGAGCAGGGTGTCCCAGACCTGGGTGCCGACCCTCTTGGTCTTCTCGAAGGCCTCCTCGACCTGCCGTTCCGCCTCCGCGTCCTTCGGCTTGAGGATGCGCGCGTGGGCGATCTGGGGGAGGTTGCGGTCCTCCAGGGTGATCTTGTCGAACCGGCCGGAGGCGAGGTTCAGAGTGTCCTGGATGGAGGCCTCGGCCGCACCGGACACCTCCTCTCCGACGAGTTCGCGCAGGTCGCGCTGGCGGGCGATGAACGACACGACGGGGATGGCGCGGCGGGCGTCGCCGCCCTCCACGAAGTTCGTGATCTTGCTGGCCTCACGCGCGACGAACTTCTGCTCGTGGATGAGGGTCGCGAGCCAGAGGATCAGCTCGTCCAGGAACAGGATCAGGCCGTCGTAGCCGAGCGACTTGGCGTGCTCGGCAATCACGGAGAGGCCGGGGTCCAGGGAGATGAAGCCGTGCTCGTCCTCGGCGGCGTTCTTCGCGAAGCCGGGGAAGAGGTGGGTGGCGGCGTCGTTGACCAGCTTGGCCCGCAGTTCGGACGGCGTGGAGGGGTTGCGGAGGTCGAGCGGGGTGCCCCCCTCGTGGTCCTCCTCGGCGGCGAGCGCGGTGTCGAGAAGCTGCGGGGTCCAGGCGAAGCCCTCGCCCCACTCGTCCTCCTCGCCGTCCTCTGCGTCGCTCCCACCGGCCAGGTTGCGGATGACCGCCTCGTCACCATAAGAGGCGCGTTGGGCACGAATGTCGTCGAAGAGACCGTCGGTCCGGTACACCTGCGGAGTCGGAGCGTCCTTACACATCTTCTTGACGTGGGTGACATAACCGCCGAGCACTCGCTGCTCAAGAGACTTGGCGCCGAGCATGTGGTACGGCACGAGAAGGAACTTCTTGCCGTCCGTGGTCAGCCACTCGTGCTTGGTCAGCACCGGGTCGAACTCGGTGCGGGCGCGGGCTGACGGGTCACCGCTCAGCAGCGCGTACAGCACGGCCATGAAGTGCGACTTACCGGAACCGAACGAGCCGTGCAGATAGGCAGCCTTGGAGCGGTGGCCGTCGAGCGAGGACTTGATGAGCGCCAGCGCCTCGTCGAAGTTCTCCAGCAGCCGCTCGGTGACGACGTAGTCCTTGAGCGCGTTCCGCGCGCCTTCGGGTGTCGTCGCCTCGGCGAGCGACAGCACGAAGTCCGAGGTGGAGATCTTCTTCTTGATGTCGATGACATCGCGGAGGAGGGGCGGCTGGGCCATTGCGGGTCTCGCTCTCCCTGACAGTGGTCGGTTCTGCTGCTCGTACTCGGTGTCGCGCGGTGTCCGCCGCCAAGGCCCCGAGGCCGGTCCGACTCGTCCTGAACGTCACCCGTACGGCCCGCGCCAGCAGCCTACATCCGTACATCCGTCGACCACATGCCGTATGCCGGTGCGCACCCTCCGTGCGACCGGCCGCGGCGCCTTGGCCGGGTACTACGGCCGGGGCTGTCCCGACCGGTGGGCGTCCAGCAGGTTCCGGCCCGCGACCGTGAACGGGTGCTCGGGGCCGAGGCCGCGGGCCCGCCGCTCGACGAC
Source organism: Streptomyces sp. T39 (assembly GCF_008042045.1). Classification (GTDB taxonomy): domain Bacteria; phylum Actinomycetota; class Actinomycetes; order Streptomycetales; family Streptomycetaceae; genus Streptomyces. The sequence continues at coordinate 45,970 of NZ_RDBP01000020.1, read as the reverse complement.
GTCGGTCATCAGCGCGATCGCCTCCTCCCGGTGTCCGAGCGCGGCCCTGGTCCGGGAGAGAAGCTGCCGGGCGGCGAGGACGACCGGGTGGTCGGGCCCGAAGCGCCGTACGTACGCGTCGGCGACGGACCGGATCCCGCTGTCCGCCTCCTCGTGGCGGCCCAGCAGGTACAGCGCCCAGGCGTGGTTGTGCCGGGCGCCCAGGGTCACGGTGTGGTCGGGTCCGAGGTACCGCTCGCACTCCGACGGCAGCGTGAGCAGCGCGCCGCCTTCCTCCGTGGCGACGTCGGCGGCCGGCAGCATCTCCAGCAGGCTGGCGCGTGCCCGCAGGGTCAGCGGGTGCGCGGGGCCGAGCGCGGAGCGCCGTCCCACGACGGTCTCGCGGAGCAGGGCGACGGCTTCCTCGCGCCGGCCGAGGTTCGCCAGCACGAGCTGGAGGCCGTAGCCGGTGTCCGTGGTGTCGGGGTCGTCGGCGCCGAGCAGGCGCTGCTGGGCCTCCCGGACCGCACGGAGCACCTCCTCCGCTTCCGTGTACCTGCCCAGCCGGAAGAGTGCCCGCCCGGCCCGGGAGCGTGCGGCGAGCACCGCCCGGTGCTCCGCGCCGAGGAGCCGCTGCCCGAGGTCCGCCGCGGTGTTCGCGGTCTCCCTGGCGGAGAGGTAGTCCCCGGTCCGGTGCAGGGCGACCGCGAGCCGCGTCGCGAGGGACAGGGCGTCGGCCGCGGACGGCACTCCGGTGCGGCGCAACAGGGCCAGCGCGTGCGGGACGAGCAGGCGCAGGCGGGGATCGTGCGGCCCGGCGTCGGGCACGGCGGGCACGGCCGCGTCGAGCAGGTGGGCGGCCGTGGTGTCGAGGGCGGGCACCAGGTCGGCGGGGGTGGCCGCGGCGACGCTGTCGAGCAGGATGCCGTGGCTCTGGACGCACCGCGTGCCGGCTGCGTCGACCAGCTCGGAGAGTGACTGGTCGAGGAGGGCGCGCAGGGCGGTCTCGGTGCGGGCACGGGGCAGCACGGCGTCGACACCGGCGTGGTTGAGCAGGGCCAGGGGCAGGGGTTCGGCGGCGAACCGGGCCAGCAGCCTGAGCAGGGCAGCCGCTTCGGGCAGACCGCGCGCCTCGAACGCGTCGAGGGTGAGCTGCCAGGTCAGGCCGACCAGGTGGCGGGGATCGGCCGTGGACAGCGCGTCAGCTCCCCGGTCGATCAGCCGGACCCGTTCGTCCCCGTCCAGCTGGTCCCCGTAGGCGTCCAGCGTCCACGGGTCGATGACCTGGTTCGAGAGGAAGCCGCCCGCCAGCGTGAGGGCGAGCGGCAGCCGCCCGAGCCGGTCCGCGACCCGCGCCGCCTGTTCCGCCGTCCCGCTGTGCGGTGCGAGGTCGCGCAGCACGAGCGCGGCGTCCTCGCGGGGCAGGACGCCGATGTGCTGCAGTTCGGCGCCCGGCCACCAGCGGGGCCCGGCGCGGCGTGTGGTCACCAGGACGGTGCCGCGCGGGCTGGTGCGCAGCCAGTCGCCGTCCCGCAGGATCGCCGGATCGTCGGTGTTGTCCAGGACGAGCAACCAGGGTTCGGCAGAGCGGTCGAGGTACTGCCAGACGAGATCGGCGGCGGGGCGCAGCCCGTTGCGCGCGGCAAGCAGTTCGGCGTCGGCCGCGCCCCGGTCGGCGGCGACGGCGAGCATGCCCGCCCGCAGGCTCGCACGGTCGGCGGCGTTGACCCACAGCCCCACCCGGCCCTGTTGCCCGGTGACCTCGTCGAACAGGGCGCAGGCGACCGCCGTCTTGCCCGAACCGCCCATGCCGTGCAGCACGTAGACCTGGCCTCCACGCTCCGCCCGGACGCTCTCCCGCAGGCGTTCCATCACCTCGCCGCGGTCGCGCAGCGCGACGGGGCACCGGCCGACCGCCGGGCGGCGCACGGAGTCCGGACCGCCGGGCTCGGGCCGGCCGGCACCGTAGTGGTGGTGCTCGGTGATGTGCTGGTCGCCCCGCGACTGGTAGACGCGCCCCTGGTCCTCGGCGTGACCGTCCGTCCCGCCCGTCATCGCTCGGTGATGTGCTGGTCCCGCCCCGCCTGGTAGACCCTGCCCTGACCGGACGCGGTGGCGTGCTGGCTGAGCTGCCGTGCGGCAGCCCCGTCCGGGTCGAGTCCGTCGAGCAGTGCGCGCAACTCCTCGACGGCGGAGGGCTGGGCGACGAGCAGCCGCCGGACCGCCCCCTGCCACTGGAGCCGTAGTTCGTCCAGGGTCTGCTGGTCGTCCGCGGCAACGGCGGCCAGGACGTCCTCTCGACCGGCCTCCAACTCGGCGGCGACGGTGTCGGCGCGCTCGGGCTGCGCCCGGCGCCAGAGGCGCGTGATGCCGTCGCGCAACTGCTGCCATGCGTCGGTCGCCATCAGCACGACCACGGTGGTCCCCGCGCTCTGCGCGAGCAAGGCCACTTCCGGGTCCACAGCCACCCCTCCGTTCGACCGGTTTTCGGACAGCGGAACTGAAAAGCATCAAGTGTCAGGCGTGCGGTGCGATCGTCATGTCATCCGAGGTCATTCCCGTCCAGGGCGTCATGAGACAGAGAGGAACCAGTCCTCGTCATCACCCCCCGGAACGGGGTCTGACGCCTGGTCAGGTCGTCGCGATGAAGGCTACAGTGAGTCACTCGACCGATCGAGGGGGCGATGGGATTGTCCAGGCCATGGGAAGCGGATCCGGAGACGGGCTTCAAGCGCCGCCTGGGAAAGTCACCCCAGGAACTCGGCAACACCACGGGAACCCCCGACTGCCCCGACATCTGGGAACTCGACAACGGCGACATCGCCGTCATCGGCCGTGACCTCACCGAGTCTCTCGGCAGGAACCTGCCCGACGGTGTCTCGATCGGATCGGACGAACGACTCGTCGTCATCCCCAGGAACATGCTCGTCGCGGCGAAGCCGGACATCCCCGGTGTTTGACTCCTTCGCGGGCGCCCCTTCCACCCGCCTGGACCGTCCCGCGTACCACGCCGACCTCGGCCGGATCTATTCCGGTGGCGGGATCGACTTCCTCAACAAGCTGGAGCGCGGCCAGCACTTCCAGGAGGGCGGTTTCCCGAGCTGGGAGGCGTTCGCCGCCGGCGACTGGGAGCGGGCACTGGCGCTGGCCGACGAGCGGCGTGAGGAGTACGCGCAGGAGCTGCGAAAGGCGTCGCGCTCGGGTGTCGCGCACCGGCGGCTGCGGGTGGTGGAATTCCCCGTCACGCCGTATGTGCAATGGGAATTGCACGTCTTGCGGGTGCGCGTGGAAGCGGGTGACGACATCAGGGTTCTCGACGCTCGCGCGATCGCGGACATCGAACGGACCCGGCCCGTTCCGGAGGTCGTGGTGCTCGGCGATGTGGTGATGTACGAGGTCGTGTACGACGCCGAGGGAAACGCGGACGGGGCGCGTCGCTACGGCGATCGCTCTCTGATTCGGGAAACGAACGCGGGATTCGACGCACTCTACGAGCGCGGCGAGGAGTTCCGCGCGTTCTTCGACCGGGAGATCGCCGACTTGGCCCCGCCACAGGTGACCGGTGCGCCGGAGGGCTCTCGCGGCTCCCGGTGATCAGCGGGCGGGAGAACGAGTGAGTCTCCGTGCCGCGATACCACCGCGCCCGATGCTGACGCGGGCGACGGCCGTACCCGCCGCGCGCGGGCGGGTACGGCGGCGCTCGGCATCAGGACTGGGACTCCTCCCGCGTCACAGCGCTGTCGTCCGCATCGCGCTGGCGAGGGGGCGCCGGGGTCACGGAAGTGTCGTCCTCCACGACTTCGCCGACGATGATGTCCCCGTCCGTCACCCGGTGCGACGGGTCCGCCAGCGGCAGGTCGGCGAGGTGCGTCTTGAGCCTCTTGGCCATCGGGAGGAAGGTCGCGAGCGTGAGCCCGCCCGACACGGCGGCCCCGACGAGAGGGATGGCCTTGGAGACGGTCTTCGCGAAGGACTCCTTCGTCATCTTGACGCCGATGAAGGCGGCGACCTTCTTCACGATGGGATAGACGACGCCGTGGGTGAGCGCCTTCTGCGGCAGCTTCTTGGCCACCTGCTCCGACATCATCCCCGCGACCTTCCCCACGGCTGCGTTCGCCGACTGGGTCCCGAACATCACGCCGAAGAACAGCGTGAGGACGCTCACGGTGGCGTCGTCGACGTCCTCGCCCTCGCCGGAGAAGAGGTCGGGCCAACTGTAGAGATAGGCGAGCTTCTGCGAGATGCGCAGCATGTGGCCGATGTACTGGGCCAGGTCGGCAGGCACCGTGGCGGGAAGGGCGATGATGCCGGGTATCCCGGCCGCGGCGGAGAGGGCGCTGACCTTGGCGGTTTCGTAGCGGATGGATTCGCCGGCCACCTTGTCGAGCAGGTCGACGGGGATTCCCGCCGCGGCGGGGGTCTCCTCTATCGCCTGACGAATCTGCTCCTCGGAGCAGCGACGGGCCAGCGCACTGCGGAGGTACGCCTCCCTGTCGATCCGCACACCCGGAAGCTTCGCCGCCGCCAGCAGCAACGTGAAGAAACGCGACTCGGCGTTCTCGACCTCTTTACCCTGCTTCATGCCAGGAACCTACAGTAGCTCCGGCACCTGATGACCGGGCTTGGTCCAACTCGGTTCGCTTCGCGGACACATGGACGGGAAAACAGCGCGTACATGCACAACAGAGCTGCACCGCAACCGACTTGCGCGTGCCAGCCCGCCTCCCCACGATCTCCGCAGGAGCCCCAGGGCGGTCAAGGAGCCACCGCGCGCACGATGAGTGTTCCGATGTACCCGGGGTGAGGCGCGTCGAGAACTCGCGCGTCGGCCGTGGCGAACCCGGCCCGTGTGAGCAGGCGCTCCCAGACCGCCGGGCGGTAGCTGTAGCGGTAGGTGAACATCGCCTTCCCGGCGAAGCCCCCCTTGTACATGCCCTGCGGCCCGTACGCGCCGGGGATGGCCGGCGGCTGCGAGAACGCGAGGACGCCGCCGGGCCTGAGCCTGCGGAGGACGAGAGGGAAGAGGCGGCCCGGATCGGTGAACCATGCGGCACCGAAGATCGAGTAGACGGCGTCGTACTCCTCCTCGTGCGCGCTCAAGTACTCCAGCACCTCCGAGCACACGAACTCCGCACCGGTGCCGCCCCAGTGCGCGGTGGTCTTCTCCACCATGACGGGAGACAGATCGACGCCCCGGGCGGTGATGCCACGCCGGGCGAGGTGGGCGAGGGCGCGGCCGGTGCCGCAGCCGATCTCCAGCACCGAGCGCGGGTCGCCGAGCAGCTCCGGGCCGGGCCCGTGTCCGGAGTACTGGGTCCAGCAGAAGCCGGGCTCCGCGTCGTCCTTGAAGGCGGAGGCGGCGAAGGTGTCCCACAGCTCGGTCTCGGCGGCGATGTCGTGGTGTGCGGGCAAGACGGTTCCTCTTCACGGGGCCGGGCCTCCTGCCCTCCGGGAGCGGAGCACAGCAGACCTACGCAGGGTCGTTCAGTGGCTGTCGGGGACCTTGTTGGCGCACGGCGAGCACTCCGTGCCGTCGATCGCCCACAGCTCCTCGTCGACGTCGAATCCGATGGACACCAGGAAGTCTGCCGTGCGCAGACAGAGCCTGTCGCGGCGGCGCTCGACGAACGGGGCGTGGTGCTTGTACCGGCCCTCGTTGTAGGCGTCGCAGAGGGCCCACCACACGGGCGTGTCGAGGATGAGCTGGTGGACGCCGATGTCGACGAGTTTGCCGACGCCCGGCGGTTCAGCCGTGGCACAGGCAGCCGCAGCGGCGCACGAGCAGCAGTTCGATGGTCCAGGGCACAGGTACGTCAACGGCCTGGCGGCACTCCGCGTGCAGATCCGCGTAGTCGGGAAGGCGAGCGACGGCGCATTCCGCGGACAGTGAGGCGGTCCCGGTGGCGGGAGCGCTCCGCACACCGGCCTCGCGACCCGGTGGACAGGCGCCTGCCCGAGGACCGCCCCTGTGGATTCCACAGGCGGTGAAGGGATCGGCTCCCTCACATGCAGTGATCATGAACAGGACGGCAGGGAAAAGGAGTTGCCCGTCGCGATGCGATGTTCTCGGGTGTTCTCCCGGACATGTCGAATGTTCTCGTATGGTCTGACGTGAAGGAGTGCACGCTGTGGTGGAAGCGCGTCGAGGCTGGTCATGCTGATCACGACACTCCGCACACCATGGAAGGCGAACCGTGGCCCGACGACTGCGCTTCATCGGAACCGACAGCAAGAACGGCGGCTGCCCCGCCGTACACGATGATCTCGACTCCGGCGAGATCATCGTGCAGGGAACACCCCTCACCGACCCCGAGGACATCGCCCGGCTCCAGCACTTCGGCCCTGGAGATGCCGCGGTGGTCGTGCCACGCGAACTCCTCGTCCATCACGCGCCCAAGGAGGTCACTCGCGTGCCCAAGCTGATCGACCTGGAGGAGTTCGGGCGGCTCTTCGAGACCTTCGACCACTCGGCCTGGCACCTGGAGACACGGCGGGGCTACGCGTCGGACCGGGAGGATCCCGGGTACGCGGAGTTCCTTGCGACCGGCACGGCCCCGTCCGACCTCGACAGCGAATGGGGCGCGAACATCCGACGGCAGACGGCCGACGGGAAGTACGTGGGGCGGGTGCGCGTCGTCGACAACCCGCCGACCGCAGGACAGTTGTTCCTGCTCGACTACGCGAGGTTCAACGCGGCCACGGGCGAGGACGTGCGCAACCTGTGGCGCGAGGACGCGGAGCGGGTCCGGCTGCCGAGTGAGGACTTCTGGATCTTCGACAGCCGGCTGGTGGCCGTGCTGCGCTTCGATGACGACGACGCCTTCCATGACGTCGAGGTCATCACGGAGCCGGCCGAGGTCTTGCGGTACTGCCAGGTACGCGACGCCGCGGTGCACGGCTCCGTGCCGTACGACGAGTTCGCGGCGCGACTCGGTGCCCACCACTAGCGAACGGAACCAGTGAGCACAGACTTCCAGCAGGCCAGGGAGGCGCTCGGGCTGCGCTTGAGGGAACTTCGACTGTCGGCCCCGGGAGGGCGGCTCACCGGCACGCAACTGGCTCAGCGGCTGGGCTGGCCGCACTCCAAGGTCTACAAGCTGGAGAACGGCCGGCAGACCCCCAGCGGCGAAGACCTGCGAGCCTGGGCCGGCGGTGTCGGCCGACCGGACGTCTTCGGTGAGCTGGAGGCCCGGCTGAAGGGCTTCGAGTCACACATCCGCTCGTGGCGGCGGCAGCTGGCCGCAGGACACCGGCCCGTACAGGACAATTGGAACCTTGAGGTCGACCGGTCCCGGACCATCCACGCATGGGAGGAGTCCGTGGTTCCCGGCATGCTGCAGACAGCCGACTACACGCGGCACATCTTCCTGCGGTACGCGGACCTCCAAGGGTCGGTCCGCGACACGGAGGCCGCCGTACGAGCCCGCATGAAACGCCAGGAGTGGCTGTACGAAGCGGGCCGCACGTTCCACGCCCTGCTGTGGGAGGCGGCCCTGCACGCCCAGGTCTGCCCCCCGTCCGTCCTCGTCGGCCAGCTCGATCGCCTCACGGCCGTCATCGGCATGGACACAGTGGAGCTGGGCGTCGTTCCGCTCGGCGCTTCACTCAAGATTCCACCGGCCAACGGCTTCTGGATTCTCGATGAAAGGCTCGTGATCGCCGAGGACTGGCACGCCGAGCTGTGGCTGGACGACGCCGACAACATCGCGCTGTACAAGCGGGTCTGGAGGACCCTCAACGAGTCTGCGGTCTACGGGGCGGAGGCCCAGAACGTCATCAACTCGGCGCGACGAGCACTGGCTGCGCGGTGACGACGCCGCGGTCGGCGCGGCCCAGGGCGCACACGGGAACTCGCCCTGGGCCCGCGCCCGTCAGAGGGCCGCGAAGTGGACGAACGTGGTCCAGGCCGTGGGGGCAACGGCCAGGGGGGTGCGGGTGGTGTCCTTGGAGTCGCGGACGTGGACGGTGCCGGGGCGGGTGGCGACCTCGATGCACTGGCCGCCCTCAGCGCCGCTGTAGCTGCTCTTCACCCAGACGAGGCCAAGCTCAGGACTGCGCTTCGTTTCAGCGTTCATCTCTCTCCCAACAGCTTCTCGACGAAGGCAAGGGACTCCCTCGGAGTGAGAGCCTGCGCTCGGATGATCCCATAGCGCGCTGATAGCGCATGGAGCGCGTCTCGCTCCGTAACAAGCGTGCTCCGGCCTTGAACCTCCAAGTATCCGACCTGCGTTCCCTGTCTGGGCATCAACAACGTGAACGCACCATCCACCCCGGCATTGTCCTCGCGTTCGAGCGGCATCACTTGAAGCTCGACGTTGCGCTTCTGGCCAAGCAACAGCAGTTGTTCGAGCTGCCCACGCCAAACCTGCTCCCCACCGAGCGGCCTCCGTACCACCGGCTCCTCCATCACGAAGCTCAGCAATGGTGAGGGCCACCTGTCGAAGATCTCCTGTCTCGCGAGACGCGCGGCAACGCGTTGCTCAATGGTGGCCTCGTCCAGCAGCGGACGACGCATCCCCATCAGGGCTCGCGTATAGTCCTCCGTCTGCAACAGGCCATTGACCACGTGCGTGTCGTATACGTGCAGCTCGACGGCCTCGGCTTCCAGCTTCGCCGCGTCGCGGAAGAACGCCGGATACTGCGCCCGCGCCACCTCCTCCTTGCTCGCGCACAGCACCCCACCGGCCCCGAGTGCTTCGTCCGCCTGGTCGATGAACCTCGGCGGCGGGATGCGCCTCCCCTGCTCGAACGCGGCGATCGTCGAGGCCGAGTACCCGGTCAGCGAACCGAACCGCGTGCGGTCCATACCCACCCGCTCCCGGAACAGTTTCAACTGCCGCCCGAACACGGACAGCATGCCCGTCCCGACCTCGTTCTCCGGCTGCTGAACCTCGTCGCCCACGCGCCAGCTCCTCTCCTACGCCCCGCACCGCCCACCGGACCTGATCCAACGTTCGGCACCGGAAACCCGTCACGCCCCTCGCCGCACACAAGCCCTCCGCCCCCGTGTACAGCCCGTACTCGTCAGCGCAACGCTCCTGGTCAACGCTACGCAGAGTCCGCGAGCGTTGACCCCATGAATTCAGCAACTCCCCCGAACGGGCATATGCCTCAGCACCCCGCATCGGAACGCGAGTTCACCATGCGCTTCACCTCGACGCCCCGGGGTGCTCGCCTCGCCCGCCGTCTCGTCTCGCACCGTCTGAACGACTGGGGCCACCCCTACACGACTCCGGTCAACGAGGCGCTCACGCTCATCGCGGCGGAACTCACCGCCAACGCCGTACGGCACGGCTACGTCCCCGGGCGAGACTTCCACGTCCGACTCACCCTCGCCGAGGGCACCTTCCGCATCGAGGTGACCGACACCCGGACCGAGAAGCTGCCTCCGCTGGCTCCCCCAGCCCTCGATACCGCATCCGAGTCCGGCCGTGGCCTCCACCTCGTCGCCGCGCTCGCTGACGGCTGGGGCGTCAACCCTCGCGAGGCGGCGCCGGGCAAGACGGTGTGGGCCGAGCTGCACGCACGGCAACAGGGCCACCCGCGCACACGGCGAGTGGCCCCTGAACCGACGGACGTCAATCTCCTACTGGCTACTGCTTCGCTGCTGCGCGACGACCTCGGGTCGCGGCCGGCGGACGCCAGCCACGGAGGTCGTCGTCCGTAAGCCCGTGCTCGCCCTGCTTCTGCTGGCGGTAACCGGCGAAGAAGTCCGCCGGGGAGCCGCTGTAGAGCATGTCGAACTCGTTGTGCCACTGCCCCAGCCACGGCTGGAGTTCCAGCAGGCCGGCGAGGAACGGCGTGATCTCCTCGGTGGACAGCGCGGTGTTGGTGAAGTACGTGGCGAGGGCCTGCGCCTGCTCCCGGTGGTCCCAGCCAGCCCACCCGTACAGCTCGGGGGTGGCGGCGTTGGTCTGCCCGTAGGAGATGAACCGCTCCTTAGGAACGTCGAGTTTGCCGCGTGCCCTCCAGTAGGAGGGGCGGAGGAAGTCGGCCGAGGTGTACTTCGGCGGCACGGGAATGGAGTCACGGATCTTCCGCTTGGCGGGCTCGTCCGGGGCGGCGTCCTCCTTGCGCTGAAGGTCCCACACCTCTTCCCAGTCAGTGCGCTTCTTGAGGCCGGAGGGCTTGTAGCGCAGGGCGGGGAGGAACGGCACATGCTCATCGGTGATCAGCTCGGCGACGACCTTCGCGAGTTCCTTGCGGGGCGCGTAGAGCTTGGCGACGGAGACGAAGTCCTCGTCGCGGGAGAGCGCGTCGGTGAGCCGGCTCAAGGTGAGGATGGTGGGCTGCCCATTCTCGTCGAACCAGTGGTCCCGGTTCTCCATCCGGTCAAGCAGCCAGGAGCGCAGTGCCTTCTCCTGGAGCGCTTCCCAACCCTCGGTGGCCCAGCGGCGCTTGTACTCGGGCCGCTCGACCATACCGATGGCACGGTTCGACTCGATGGCGTCGATGCGCTTCTGAACGATCTCGCGGTAGGGGGCAGGCCAGTGGGCGGGGATCTCCGTGATGGGGGTGTGGCCGTGGTGTGTGAACCACTTAGTGGAAACCTCGCCGCTCTCAACTTTGCGGGCGAGGACAATCTCGAAGGCACGTTGTCCTGCAACGATTTCAGGTACGTCGCTCTCTGAACCGCGTAGTTCTTCCGAGTGCAATGCGTAGATCGAGTAGACCTGCCAGTCCAGCTCCTCCTGGACTGCGATCATATGTGCACGAGTTCTTTCCCAAGCAGCACGAGCCTCACGAAGAACACTAGCGGTCGGCGTGAGCGTGGCAGCTACAGCTGCGGGGCTGGTAGCGCTGAGCTGCTGAGCAAGCGTGTCGAGGGCCGACGCGAGAGCAAGAGGGTACTTGTCAGGAAGCGGGAACTCCTCCAACTTCGTACCAGTGAACTCGTAGTTCCAGGACCACGGCTGGTCAGGCATGCCGCTGGCGGCAGTTGCATTTCCCTTGCTGTGACTCACTTGCTTCAGCCAAAGACAAGCGGTGGAACTGTTGAGCACTCCGAGTAGCCGCAAATACTCCTCTTCACTTGCCCCCTGCGGCAACTTGATCACCGGAGTTGTCCTGGTGAACGCACGTCCACTGCGGTCAAGAACTACGTGATTATGCGTGGCCACGAAGGCAAAATTAAGCGACCACGCATGGGCGCCCGCATCTTTGGGAAGTTGGTGCCACTCCCACCAGGGACGACCTTCAGCGAAGTAGGTGCGCCCGGAAAAGGTCGAACGGTTTCCAAGTTCCGTTCGACTAGGCCATAGGATGCGCTCGATATTTGGCATCACACTGAGGGGCGAGATCGACCTCGACGCATCGTACGGATGAATTACAGAGTCGCCGTCCGCAATAACGAAGTCACGAACCTCATCTCCGACGCCGATCGGCTTAACAAAGTCACTTTCAGCAGCGCGCATCTTTAGCGTCCGACACGGCAGTGTAAGCGCATCGTCTGCATGCGTATCGCCATAGAATCCGATTCGAATGACTTTCGATTTCAAAATACGCGCAGCGGCAACTGACAGAGATTCAACCAATTCAAGCCCGCCATCGGCCAGTATCCACGGCTTCTTGGCGAAGTAGCGAGCCCGATCCAAATCATCGACAGATACCCACTGACTCAGCGAGCCAGGCTTATCAATTTGCTCGACAATCGCGCGCCACACAACACCTTCCTCACCATTATCGGGCGCGGTCGGCTCACCCTGAACACTTCGCACCGTACGAATGCTCGACGATCGCTTACTGCCTTCACGCCGCCGACCCACAAGGATCACCGTGGGCGTTCCATGGCCGGGAATATATGCCCCTGAGGTATCAATCACCTCAGTCAACTCAACGCGGTCACGGAAGTAGCTTTCAATGAGCTTCGCACCAAATTCACGCTTCATGAAAGAGTTTGCGGTGATCTGACCGACCAGGCCGTACCCAAGGCCTTCAGCATCCCCTCGTTTGGCAAGCTCGAAGAAGCGTTGGGCAAATGGCACCGAGAGTGCATAAATTCCACCGCAAGCGTCATACAACTCGCGGTACAATACGTTCAGTTTTCGATCCTTCACGGTGATGTATGGCGGATTTCCCACCACCACGTGATACCGGCCCTGTTGAAGAATATCGGGTTGCTCATGCACGTCCTCTGTGGCGTACGCAAACGAGGCCAGAGGGTCTTCGCATTCGTCCTCCCCGCCGCCCAGAGTCAGCTCAAGCTGCCGAGCCTTGATAAGCGAGTCCCCCACCGCCAAATGCACCGGCCACTCATACCTCCCCGCCTCCCCCAGCGTCCTTACCCCACTCGCCGCCATAGCCGCCACCAGCAACCGGAACCGCGCCACAGCCACCGCGAACGGGTTGATGTCCACCCCGTGCACCGAGTCCAGCGCAGCCCGCACCCGCTCGTGCACGTCCTTCCCCGGCTGGCCCTCCCCCCACAGCCGCACCAACCGCCGGAACGCCCCCAACACAAAGTGCCCCGACCCACACGTCGGGTCGATCATCTTCAGGTCCTCGTACCCGAACTCCCGGACCGCCGGGTTCATGGTCCGGTCGAGGATGAACTCCTCCACGAACTCCGGGGTCTGGAGCAGCGCGTACGTCTTCCGTGCGGCCTCGCTCAGGTCCTGGTACAGGTCACCGAGGAACCGGGTGTCCCAGCCCTCCGTGCCGTCCTCGTTCAGCGGGTCGGTGAAGTCGTGGACGAGGACGCCCGTCTCGTCCCTCCCCCGCCAGAACTCGACCAGGTCGCGCGCCCCGTCGTGCGACAGCGGCACCTGATACAGCGGGTTGTGGCGCTTGTCGAAGAGCAGCCGGCCCGCCTGCCCCTGGCCCAGCTCCTCGAAGGACTTCTCCAGCCAGCCCCGGTACGTCGGGTCGTCGTCCGTCTCCACGTACGCGTCGTAGCGGGACTCCGCCAGCTCCCGCCGGTCGCCGTCCGGTCCCGTCAGGTACGGCTCCGGGATCAGCAGGTTGTCCTCGCAGAACCGCACGAACACCGAGCCGAGCACCCACGCCACCGCGACCTGCGTGATGCGCTCGTCGAGCCACGCGTTCCAGGTCGACGCCGTGCGCCCCAGCTTGCGCGCCTGGTCGTACTCGGCCCGCAGCCGGGCGCTCACGTCGCCCAGCGCCTTCACCTGGCGCCCGAGATCCGTCTCGACCGCCTTGACCTGCTGCTTCAGGTCGTTCAACAGAGCCTTGCGGTCGATCACTTGACGTCTCCCTCGCCACCACGGGCGCCGGCACTCGCCGCGCCCTCGCCGGACGCGCGGTGGGCGTTGCCCACCCATGTGTCCGGAAGCTGAATCCACTCCCCCAGCCCCGCCTGGTAGGGCACGGCCACCTGCCCGAGCCGGGGCTCGCGCGCGGGGTCGCTCTGCGGGACCAGGAGCCACAGTCCCCGCCCGCCCCGCCGGGCCGCCGACGCCAGCCGGTCCAGGACGCCCATCGCGTCGTACCGCGCGAACACCCCCGCCTCCGTCAGCAGCACGGGACCGGCCGCCCCGCCACCGTCCGCCCCGTTGCCCAGCAGCTCCGCGATCCGGGGCTCCACCACGCCCCACGCCGTGCGCGCGTACTCGGCGAACCGCACCGCGCCCTTCGAGCCGGGCTCGGCGGCGTCCGCCTTGAGCAGGGTCTCCCAGGTGGGCTTGGTGCCCGGGGTGACCTGCGCGTGCAGGGCCTGGAGGAACAGCTCGGTCACCGAGACCGCCTCCGCTCCCAGCCGCTCGCCGCCCAGCCCCGTCACGGCCTCCCGCACCGACCGCTGCCCGACCGTGAGCACCCGGTAGCCGTCGCGGCGGGCCGACGTGAGGAGCCGTTCCTCCGCGCGGACCGCGCCCGCGAGCTGCGGGTCGTCGGCGTAGCGCGTCACCGCGCCCGCGCGCGTGGACTGCCGCCAGGCGCCCGTCGTCAGATAGCTCGACGCGTCGTCCACCCGCGTCGGCAGGTAGCGCAGCACGCCGTCCCGCTCGTGGGTGCTGAGCGACAGCTCGAAGCCCGCGTCGCGCAGCGCCTTCGTGAGCGGGCCGCCCGTCGGCAGGTCGTGGGTCGTGCCGCCGCGCCCGTCGGGCACGACCATCTCCGGGAAACGCGCCCGCACCCGCTCGTGCACGGCCTCCCCCGTCAGGCCCGGCTGCCGGCCCTCCGGCATGCCCGGAATCCAGCGCACCAGCCCCGCCTGCGTGAGACGCAGCGCCCGCACCAGCGACAGGTCGCGCGGGTAGATCTCCAGGCGCGGCGTCGCGGCGGCGTTCACGGAGGCCGCGGCCGCCAGCTCCACCATCCGGCGCTCGTCCCAGTCGATCGTGCCCGGCGGCACCGTCAGCGCGCCGAGATCCGCGAGCACCGTCGCCGCCGTGGGCAGGGTGTCCAGCGTGGCGAGGCGGTCGGCCGTCCTGCCGAGGCGGGTCGCGTACTCCAGCAGGCCGGGCGCGGTCGGGGTGTCCGGGCCGTCCTTCTCCCGTACGTCGAGCGCCAGCAGGCCGGCTCCCAGCGACTCGTCCGTCGCCTTTCGGTTCGCCTGGTGCTGGAACTCAGCCTCCTGCGGCAGCAGTTGCTCGACCTCGACCACCGCCCGCACGGCCGCCAGTGCCATCGCCCGCCGCTGCTCCCGGCCAGCGAGATGCGTGCCGCGCCGGATGGCCAGGGCGTCGGCGACCTCCACCGCGGAGGCGACCCGGCCCATGCCCGCCAGCAGGTCGATGATCTCCGCGCGCAGGGCCTGGACGGCGGGCTCCGCCTTCCAGCGCTTGCGCTCCTCCTTGAGGATCTGCGGGATGCGGCCGTGGCTCAGCCCGAGGGCGTCCGCGACGTCCTTCTGCTTCGGCCAGACGCCGATGTCCGGCAGCACGCCGTGCGCGTCGGGCAGGCGCAGCAGCAGCCGCACCATCTCCGCCTTGTTGCGGTTGGAGCCGTTGTTGTTGACGGCGGGCACGAAGACGGTGGCGAGGGTGTCGAGGCTGACGGAACGCAGCGTGCGCGGAGAGAGCGCGGCGGCCGAGGCGCCCGTGGCGAGTTCGCCGACGAGGGCCGACTCGGCGGCGGTGAGCTGCTCCAGCTCCTCCTTGGCCTCCGCGCGGCCCTTGGCCGTGAGCGGGGAGACGGGTGCCTCGCGCAGCCGCTCGCCCCACTCGCGCTGCCGCTGCTGGACCTCGTTGCGGGTCTTGGCGCCCAGGCCGGGGGCGTTGACGAGCTTGCGGCGGCTGTAGTCGAGCAGTTCGCCGACGGTCGTGACACCGAGGCCGTAGAGGAAGGACTCGGCGGCCGGTGTGAGGCCGGAGACGGTCAGCGGGGTGTCGCGGGTGACGTCGGCGGCGAGGCGGTCGCGCTGCTGCTCGGCCGTCTCCGGCTCGGCGTCCGCGATCGCGACGGCGGCAGTGCCCTCGACGGACATCACCTCGCCGGCCACGGGGGCCGGGTGGCGGGAGCGGTGGCTGGACGGGACGGTCTGCGAGGCGTCGAGGAAGACCTTGCGCCAGGCGTCCCGCATCGGCTTCAGCTCGCGGAACCGCTTGCCGGCGTCGCGGTGCAGGGCCTTCTGGAAGAAGGCGACCAGCCCGCCCCGTACGGCCGGGTCGAACGCCTCGGCCGCGATGGTCGGGTACGGCCACTCCTTCGCGTCCGTCATGCGGGGCAGGACACTGCCGTCGCCCCACTTGGGCAGCTCACCCGAAGCCATCTGGTGCAGGGTGACGGCGACGGCGTACCGCTCGGCGTGCGAGTCGTAGGAGCCGCGGGTGATGACGTCGACGAAGGGATCGAGATAGCCGTCGGTGCCCGCGTTGGTGCTCTTCGCCGGGTAGCCGGCGAGGGAGAAGTCGATGAGGACGAGTTCGCGGGTGCGGTTCGGGCGGACGCGGACGGCGATGTTGTCGGGCTTGATGTCGCGGTGCCAGACGCCCTCGCCCTCCAGGAAGTCGACGGCCCCGAAGAGGTAGTCGCCGTACGCCTCGAGCTGGTCGACCGGGAGACGGCCGCTCTCGCGGAGCTGGCGGGCGACGGTCTCCTCACGGCGGCGCGGACGCCCGCCGCCCTCCGCGGCCTGGCCGCCGTCGTCGCGCTCGTCGCCTACGTACTCCAGGGCAAGGACGGTCCGGCCGCCGATGTGCAGCGGCTCGGGCTCGACGAGGCGGATGATGCCGGAGTGGGGGCGCAGCCGCCCCATGGCCTCGGCCTCGCGGGCGAGGATCTCGCTGCGGCTGTCGGAGAGCGCGACTTTCAGCACGGCCAGCTGGCGGGTCCTGCGGGCTTCGAACTCGAGATCGCGGACGAGGAAGGCGCGGCTGGTGGAGCCCGTGCCGAGGCGGCGGCGGATCTCCCACCGGCCGGCGAACACGTCACCGGCGACGGCCTCCAGCGGATCCTTGTCGGCGACGGGCTCGTCGCCGTCGTCGCCCGGCCCGTCCACGCCGGTGGCCGACGGGGCGGGGGCGGTGAGGGAGTCCTCGACGACCTCCAGCAGTTCCAGGAACTCGTCCACGCTCGACAGGCGCTGGCCGGGCCGGTAGGCGGTGGCGGCCTGCACCAGGAAGTCCACGTCCTCCGAGAGACCGTCCACCAGCGAGCTGGGGCGCAGGCCCTCCCCCGCCTCCAGGCGTGCCAGCAGCTCCGCCTGGCCGGCGGCCGGGGCCTTGCCGGTGACCAGCAGGTAGGTGAGGACGCCGAGCCCGTACACGTCGAGGTGGACCGGGTCGGGCTTGAGAGCGGTCAGCTCGGGGGCGAGGTAGGCGTCGGCGTCCTCGGCGATGTGCTGCGCGGAGAGGGCGGTCGGCGCGAAGCGGGTCATGCCCTGGCCCTGGGAGGAGTCGCCACTGCGCTGGGTGGCGATCTGCCAGTCGGAAATCTGCAGCTGGGGGGTGAGCCAGGCGGCCTCCTCCCCCACCGCCCGGCCCTTCCGGCCGCGCGGGCGGGGGACGACCAGCACGGAGCGGGCGGCGAGCGACCGGTGGTGGATGCGGCTGGAGTGCGCGGAGCGCATCGTCTCGGCTAGCTGGCGGACGAGCGCCATCCGGCCGAGGATGTCCAGCTTCTCCCCGTACTGGACCAGGTACTCGTCCAGCTTCAGGGTGTCCGGGTGGTAGTCGAAGATCAGCGCCGGGCCGGCCGCGTGACCGGAGGGGAAATACTGCTTGAGCTGGACCACGCCCGGGTGCTTGAACCGGCCCAGGACCGCGGCCTCGCGCCGGGCCGCGTTCTCGACGGACTGGCGGAGGGAGGCGTCTGAGCCGCGCTCGCTGAGGTAGATGCGGACACGGGCGGCCTCGGGGAGGTCGCTGTGGCGGGCCAGGTAGTCCGCCCAGGTGGGGCCGGAGTCGAACGACTTCCGCTGCAGCTCGTAGGGGCCGACCTTGTACTGCGCGTCGCTCTTGCGGATGCCGATGGCCTTGAGGGCGGCTTCGATCTCGCGCGAGCCGATCGCGGTGATCCGGCGCCGCTCGTCCCGCGGGGGCTGCTTCAGCATGTCGACCAGCTCGTCGAGCCCGTACACGCCGTTGCGGTCATGGGCGGGCAGCCGCACCTGCAGGCCGCCGTCCGTGAAGCAGACGGCCTCGGCGACCCACACCCGCCTGCCCCCGGGCAGCGCGAGCAGTCCGGCCAGCTCCTTCGCCTTGCGGTTCACCAGGTGCAGCGGGTTGCCGTGCGTACGGCGGCGGCCACCGGGAGTGGTCTGCACCCAGGTGCCGTTCTCGGAGGCGACCGAGCCGTGCCAGTCCTTCAGCTCGACCATGCAGACGCCCCCGGGGGCGACGACCAGCAGGTCCACCTCGCGCACGTGCCCGGTGTTCGCGGTGAAGGTGAAGTTCGACCAGGCCCGCCAGGGATCGGAGTCCGGCAGCTTCTCCCGGATCGCCTCCAGGCCCCGCCGCTCATGATCGAACTCGGACTCGGTGACCGTGACCCACCGGCCTTCCCGCATGCCTGTTCCCCGCTCTTTGTGTCCGCGAGGGCGACCGGTTGCCATGGTCCGGCCCTCGACTCGAATCCTAGTGGGTGGCCGCACCATGAAAAGGGACAGTGAAGGACGGAACTCCAGGACATTCCTCACCCATCAGGCTTATTCGCCCACTTGCGGTGCAGACACCATCACTATCCTGGAGCCTGTCAGAGCCCCTCGGGCGACAATGCGCAAACTCCCCACAGCTGTCGGTCATCTCCGCACCCGAAGCGGTCGCACCCGACGCGTCGCGGCGACACTGCGCAGACGAAAAGCGATCTACGTCAACTCTCCTGGGCACTAACATGGTTGTCTGCTGCGCACCTTCCCGGAGGGTACGCCGGCGGTGTTCCGGTGCCGTTCCCCGGCCATGAGCACGAATGGTCTCCACCGCGTCCTGCACGCGGTGTGACTGCGGATGCCCGGTAGGGCGATCCCTGCCATTCGCAGCTCACGCCCAGGAGTGGAAACCGATGAACCCCGTTGAGCAGAGCCCTGCACGTCGTGACCGGATTCGCCAGATTCTGGTCGACGTCGCCGTGGGTGCGGCCACCAGCCTGCTGGTGACGGCACTGACGGCGGCAGCGCGCCTGGTCTTCTGACCGGGTAGGTGGCGGGCCCCGGGGGCCCGCCACTTCGCCTCACCCGGCCTAGAAGAGGAACATCTCTCCGGGCCGAGCGGCATTCTTGCCGCGTTTCCTCCTGCGGCCGCTTCCCTTGGCGGGACGGGGCAGATGCGGCTGCCGCGCCTGTTCCGGCAGGTTCTCCCAGGTGGGTCGCAGCCCGTCGATCCGGACGTCGCCGACGAGCTTCTTCAAGTGGGCCCGGGTCTCCTCGTCCGTGGAGTAGAGCACGGTCGCGCGGCTCGCCCGGGTCATCAGCACATGGTAGGCGTGACGGACGAGACGGGCGAACTCGTCGTCGTCCACGCTCCTCGGCTTCACCTTGGGGTCGAACGACCCGGGGGCGGCAACACGCTTGACCCCGGCCTCCTCGTCCTTCCGCTCCTTGCCCCGGCGGAACACCCAGCGGTCGCCCCGTCGGACCATGTCCTCACCCATGATCACGCCGCACCAGTCCCATTCGAGTCCCTGCGCCGTGTACACACAGCCGATCTGCCCCAGGCCGTTCTCGTGCACGGACCAGATCTTGGACGGTGGGACGGTCTTGTCCTCGCAGAAGGAATCGCTGTACGCGTTCCACGGCCGGTGCCAGCCGCCGATCCGGACATCGAGCTCGAGCCGCTTCTCGTCTCCCAGGGGTTTCGTCCACGGCCAGCAGTAGCCGGCCACCATGCGCGCCGACGCACCCGCCTCGGCCTCGGAACGGATGATCCGCTCCAGTTCCTCCGGGGTGTCCACGACCTCGACATGCATCAGCCCGTCAGGCGTCCACAGCTCCGGCTCCGCGCCGGACACCCCCAGCGCGCCGCGCACCCAGCGGATGTAGGAGTCGCTGCCACCGCACCGGAACTGCTCCCACAGCCGGAAGCGGACCAGCTGGGCGCCGTAGCGCTCCGCCGCGTCCTCCACGAGAGTGGCGCTGCCGACGTCATGGGGGCGCACGGACTGCCCCTCGTCGAGGAAGAACACCGTCAGGCGGGAGGCGTCGAGAAGCTCCTCCACCTGGGGCTTGGTGCCCTGGTCCTTCGCCTTCAAGAATCGGTTGGTGGACTTCTCGCGCAGCCGGTGCGCCTCGTCGCAGATCAGCACGTCCAGAGGCGGTTCGGGTGGCGCGACGTAGTTGCTGAAGTAGGTGAACGTCTCCTTGAACTCCCGGTCGCCGTACCCGACATGCTCCTGCAGAGCCCCGTTGAACGCCCGGCTGCCGCTCGCGTAGTTGACCGTGCGTCCGTCGGCCTCCAGCTCCGCCTTGAGCTGCAGGCCGATGGCACTCTTGCCGGTGCCAGCACCGCCCGTCACGAGGAACACCACGCGCCTCTCGTCGGGAAGGAGCGCGGGCCGTGCCGGGTCCGGGAGGACCTTGGCCGCCGTCTCCAGGATCTGGTCCGCGACCTCCTTCTGACGCCCGCGCAGTGTGAAGACCGTGTCCTCGCCGCTGGAGCGGATCATGGCGTCGAGCAGCGGGGTGTTGCGCAGTCCCATGCTGCGCAGCAGTATCTCGGCCGCCGAGTCGGCACCGTCCGCCGCGAAGCTGCGCTCCAGGTCGGACAGCAGTTGGGCGCGGCGGTCGTTCGTGTAGACGCGGGCATAGGCGCCGGTCGGCGCGTCCACGCCGACCAGCGGAAGCACGGAGGCGTCGGTGGCGTTGTGCAGATAGGCGAAGCCTCCGCACTCGAAGTCCAGACCGTGCAGAGGCCCGCGGGATCCGGTGAACGCCTCGTAGTACTCCCGCAGCTGCAGCGCCGGGTGCTTCTTCTCCCCCATGCCGGGGACACTGACCAGCTCCGCCGTCGCCCGCTCCACCCGGGTCACTGTCGACCATCGCTTCAGCTCGACGAGCTGGACGGACAGCCCGCTGCTCGCGGGATGACGGCCCACGAGGACGACGTCGATAAGCCGCGGGGCGCCGACCCGGTCGGCCTCGTCGAGCGTCGCCGCGCACTCGACGACCATCTCCACGTTCCCCCGGCCGGCCGCTACCAGGTCCTTGGCGAGCTGCACCAGGCTCTCCGCCCAGGCGGAGCGTTCGCTCAACGACGCGTCGGTGGTGAGGAAGTGCTTCCACCTCGCCGCGAGGTGGGGCACCATGCGCCGCCTCGCGTCCAGGGCCAGCAGATCACGCGCCGCCAGCTTCAGCAGGAGCATGGACACGAAAGGGATCCCCAAGGGCACGAGTGACTCGTGCGGATGGGGGCGTGTCCACAGGGGAAGCCCGTCGGGCCGCGATGACGCCTCGGATCATAGGAAACCGAGTGCCCTTCCGGCGCATATGACCCGTCGGTAGGCCGGAAGCACGGGCATCTTGGCCGGATACCATGTGCCTAACGCCGCACCAGGGACTCCTCGGCCACCGTGGGACGTGCCTCCGTCCCGCCCTGCACCAGTTCCCGCAGCTTCTCCCGGGTCTCCGGGTCCGTCGAGTACACGATCGTGCCGACCATGCCCCGCGTCAACAGCACCTTGTACGTGTTGCGGATGAGACGGTCCACATCGGTGTCCGACGTCGACTTCTTGAAGACCGGGTCCTTGGACGCGGCTCGGTCGGTGATCCATCGGTCGCCCCGCCAGACCAGGTCCGGGCCGATGATGACGCCCGACCAGTCGTACTCGAACCCCTGAGCCGTATAGACGCATCCGACCTGCCCGAAGCCGGCAGGGTCGGTAGCCCAGAGCGCGGACGGGGGCGCGCCGGAGACGGAACGCTCCCCGCGCAGATTCCAGGGCCGCTCCCAGCGCCCGATGACGACATCGAGAGGCAGCGGGTCGCCGGGCTTCGGCTCCGGCGACCAACGCCAGCAGTAGCCCGCGGACATCCGAGCGCCGTACCTCTCGGCCCGGCGGGCTTCCAGGAACCCCTCCAGTTCCTCCGGGCTGTCGGCCACCTGGAGCTGCATGCGCCCGTCGGGCTCCCATGCGACGGGACCGCCTGCCTCCAGGCCGAGGAGCCGGACCACCCAATGCAGGTAGGCGTCGCTGCCTCCGCACCGGAACTGGCTGTCCAGCGGGATCACATGGCAGGGAATGCCCCGCCTGGCTGCGGCCTCACGGATCTCGCCCACGGTACCCATCTCACCGGGACGCACGACCTGGTGCTCGTCGAGGAAGAAGACCGGTACATGGGCGACGTCGATCAGTTCGTCGATCTGCGCCCTGCCGGTGCGCAGTGCCGCGCGGGTGTAGCGGTTGGCCGATGTCTCCCGGATGCGGTGCGCCTCGTCGCAGATGAGTGCGCGCAGGCTGTTCCTCTCGGCTGCCATGAAGCTGTTGAAGTACTTGAAGAGATCCTGGACTTCCCGCTTCCGGGAGCCGGCCACCTTGCGCATGGTCTTGGTGAACGACTGCGAGCCGGTGGCGTGGACCGCTGCCACGCCCCTGCGGTAGAGCTCACCGAGCAACTGGAGGGCGATCACGCTCTTGCCCGTACCGGGGCCGCCGGTGACGATGACGACTTCCTTGCGGTCGGCGCGCATCGCCCTCTCCACCGCGTTGAGCACCATGCGGTAGGCGACCTGCTGTTCGTCGAGGAGGACGAACTGCTCCCGCTCCCGCACTTCCTGTGCCGCCACCGCCATCAACTGCTTCGAAGGAGCGGTGACACCCGCGATCAGTTCGTCTGCTGCGAGGGCACCGGAGTGCTTGTCGCTCAGCTTTGATCGGAGGTGCTCGATGAAGGCACCACGATCATCCGCCGTGTAGAGGAGCTCCTGCGCCCCCTCCTTCTCACCCAGCAGGGCCGAGACACCAGGCTTGTTCGCATTGTGCAGGAATGCGACACCGTGGACCCGCTCGCGGTGCTGGGCCACGGCTCCGTTGAAGTTGACCAGGTAGTCGCAGTAGCGCCGGACCTGCTCCACCGGGTGGAGCACGGGGTGGGTGTAAGGGTCGACATGGCAGAGGGTGGGATCGTCCTCGTGCGGAGCCGCCTGGGTCCACTGCTTCAGCTCGACCACGACATAGGAGGGCTCCCCCGTGGCCGGGTGCACCCCCGCGAGCACGGCGTCGGCCCTCTTGCTGTTCAGCGGCAGCGCGTACTCCAGCATGACCTCGACGTCACCCAGACCGGCGTCGTTGAGCGCGGCGGCCAGTTCCCGGATGCTGCGCTTCCAGGAGCGCGACTCCGCATCGCTGGGTCCATGGCCGTGCATGTGGACGAAACGCTCGGTGAGGTGCAGGAACAGTGAACCGTCGAATGCCATGACGGCGACCGTCGTGGCGGACGCACGGAACAGCAAGGACTTCCCCCAGGCAGCACGAAGTGACTCGTGCGGGTGGGGGCGTGTCCTTCGAGACTCCACCGAGGTGGAGCGGAAGCCCGTCGGGCCGCGCTGACGATGGGTTCGAGGGTACCTGGGCGTACGCGCAGTTTCCCCGCTCATGGACGAGACCCCATGACGAGAGCCCGACCATTCGGCACGAAGGCCGCCGCGAGGGGCTATTCCGGGTCCCAGGCAGCGCTGAAGAGCGCCAGCTCGAGCACGTCCGGATTTGCCGGCCAGGAGATCGACGCGGCCGGGAGTTGATCGTTGGCCGCGTGCATCCACTTGAGGTAGACGCCGTAGCGGTGGGAAGTCCAGCCGCCGTCGCGCCAGATCCGCGCGGCAATCGCCTGGGACCACTCGTAACCAGCGGCGCGGCCAACGGCTGTGGCGTGCCTGCGCAGCACCCCGGCAACCACGCGGTCAAGGATCAGGGGAAGGGGGCCCCTCACCTCCGGCAGCGCCTGGCCCGCGAAGTAGAGGTACTTGGTGAGAAACGCCGGGCCGAGGCCGTCAAGAGTGTTCAGCACGTCGTAGGCCGCGACCGCGCCCTCATCCACGAGCAGGCGCACCGCCTCGGCGAAAACAGCCTCGGCTTTCGGCTGGGCGAGCACCTGGCCCGTGCGGCACGGGCCGTAGCCTGCCCTTCCGTAGCCCCACACTTGCGTGGCCACGAATGCTTCGGCCCAGCTCTCGGAGCGCGCGGCGCACCGAACCGCGGCCACGACCTGCGCTCGGCTCACCGAGGCCGAAGCGACCGCCGCCCGGTCGGCGAACGTGCGGGGCCACGGCGCTACGGCCATCCACTTGGACGGGGTGCAGGGGACGCTGTGAGAGCCGCTGCCCTGGGCGTACTGCCGTCCGCGTTCCGGGTCGGCCAGCCACTGGCCCAGGGATCGCACAGCGCCTTCCGGCAGCAGCAATTCGAGCAACGCCTCATCGAGCCTGTCGGCTCGGCTCTGGTCGAACGTCACGCCTGGAATCCCCCCTCGTTTCTCTACGTTTAGCAGCAGGCCGTGGTGTCCCACCAGAGTCGGGGGCCCCTCCGGGCGCCCTCCATCGATGCCACTGAGTCGAAGGTCGCGACCCCGTGACCACCGAGCTGGTCCACCCCTTCGTGGGCAGCCTGGGCCTGGAGGCGGTCGGCTGCCGGATCGACCACTCGGCCGATGTACCCGGCCCGCCGGATCGAGGCCAATGTGAGGGGCCGGTTCAGGACTTCCGTACCTCACTGGCGAAGACCGTGTCGGGACTGAGGTCCGAACTCCCCGGCGAGGGAAGCGGATCACTCGCTCCACGTGGCGTCATCCCAGCGTCACACCTAGTGCGCGGGGGGTGCGCACCTGGTGAAGCGGGGTGGCAAACCGCGGAGCCACGAGTTCGCCTCTTCACACCGGATGCGCACCCGAAGGTGCGGGGACAGATCGAGGAGGCGAACGCTCATCGCGTTTTCGTCGGCGAGAGGGGCCCTCGGTGGAAGGGGCAGACGAGTCGGGCTGTACGCCGGGTTCTGTGCCCCGGGACCTCGCGGTCGTCGGGGCGACGGCCATCCATCTAGGACCGGCGTTGCCGCCGGCCTCGTGCGGTCTACCCGCGGACTCGGGCGGGCAGCCCTCGAACGTCCGCGCAGGAACGCCCCCTCTTGCGAAGGAGTGCTCCCTCTTGACCTTGCTCCGGGTGGGGTTTACCTAGCCGCCTGAGTCGCCTCAGGCGCTGGTGGTCTCTTACACCACCGTTTCACCCTTACCGAGGACCGAGGCCCCCGGCGGTCTGTTTTCTGTGGCACTGTCCCGCGGGTCACCCCGGGTGGCCGTTAGCCACCACCCTGCCCTGTGGAGCCCGGACGTTCCTCGGGAGACCCCTTCCGGGATCCCACGCGGCCGCCCGCCCGGCTCGTCTGCCGTGGGGGACATGCTACCCGCAGCGTCAGACCAGGTCGGACGTCTCCAGGTCGAAGGCGAACGGCTCGGGCAGCGGCAGCGGCTTGCCGAAGGGCAGGGTGCACAGCTGCCGGTAGTCGCCGTTTCCGGGGTCCGAGAGCAGTGTGACGGAGGAGGCGTCCCGGTCCACCAGCAGGTACAGCGGGATCCCGGCCCCCGCGTAGCAGCGACGCTTGGCCTCCCGGTCGGCCTGCGGGCGGGTCGAGGTGACCTCGACCACCATGGCGACGCCGTCGGCGGGCATCCACGATTCCGCGCCCCGGAACAGGCGCAGCTCCCGTGGGGCGAAGGTGGCGTCGGGGATCACGTGGTTCCGGGTGCATCCGGGGCTGCTCCGCAGCCGAAGGCCCTTGTTCCCGGAGAATTGCATGTCGGTCCGTGAACGCCTGATGACCTGGTGGGCAACCACGTCGATGCAGTCCTCGTGGTCCCCGTCCGGCGGCGGTGTCACGACGATCTCCCCCTCGATCAACTCCGCTCGGAAGCCCTCCGGCGTGTCCAGCGCAAGGAAGCCCTCCAGCAGGACGTCCTCCTGCGCGAGCGGTTCGTGCGGCATGGCCGTCATGTCGCGCTCCTCCCTCGGTCGGCCGTCATGATCGGACATCTTTGCTCCCGCGGTCCCGGGGATGGGGGGTCGTTCCCCCGATCGTGGCACATGATCAAGGCGATGCACGGGCATCCCTGACCACCGGCGGCGCGGCTTGACCTTGTCGCGGCGTCAACGTTTCTACTGAGCTCATGCGCATCGGAGAGATCGCCGCTCTCGTGGGCGTCAGCACCCGCGCCGTCCGGCACTACCACCACCTCGGGCTGCTTCCCGAACCCGTGCGGCTGGCCAACGGCTACCGGGACTACACGACGAGGGACGCCGTACTGCTGGCGCGGATCCGGCGGCTCACGGAGCTGGGGGTCGGGCTGGACGAGGTGCGGGACGTGCTCGCCGAGGACGCCGGGCGGGACCTCGCCGAGGTCCTGGAGGAACTGGACGCCGACCTCGGGCGTCAGGAAGCGCGGATCCGGACCCGCCGGGAACGCCTCGCGGACCTGCTGGAGCGGGCCCGCGCGGGGCGGCTCCCCGCGGAGGGGCCCGTCTCGCCGTGGGTGGCCGACCTGTTCGCCGCGATGGCGGAGACGTCTGCCGCACTGCCGGGTCCGGAGCCCGCGATGGCGGCCGTGGACCGGGAGATGCTGGCACTGCTCGACACGGTGGTGCCCGAGGAGGAACGGGAGGCCATCATGAGCACCGTCACGCACCTGGCGCGGATGCCGGGCGGGATGGAACGCGCCTACGAGCTGTACCGGCGGATGGACGAACTCGCGGGGACACCGGCGGACGACCCACGCGTCGAGGAGCTGGCACGGGTGCTCTCGGACAGCCTGCCCGACGAGCTCGCCGTGCGGATCGGTGAGCCGGACGCGGCCGAGGAGGCCCGTCTCGACGGCTTCCTCTCCGATCTCTCCCCGGCCCAGTCGGCCGTGGTCCGCCGGGCGCTGCACCTGCTGCGGGAGCGTGCGCGGTGACCGGGCGCGGGATCGGCACGGTGCCCCGGCGCGGGGTCGGCGCCGTGACCCGGCGCGCCATCGGCGTGCTGCGGGCCGCCGGGTACGCCGTGCTGCCCGCCGAGCTCGCCCTCGTCCTCTGCCTGGCGACCGGCACCCGGGTGCCCGGGTGGCTGCTGCTCGCCGTCGAGGCGGGAGTCGTCCTGCTGGCCGCCGGCTTCGCGACCGTGTTCGTGCGGCTGCGCAGGTCCGGGCTGACCCGGCGGCGGGCGCTGGAGGAGCTGGTGCCGCCGCTCGTCCTGCGCCTGGCCGGCCACGAGCTGCGGCTGATGCGGAGCCTGGTGTGGTGGCCGCTGGGGCGGCGGGACGGTGTGGGCGAGGGCGCGACCGCGTTCGGCCACGCCCGGGACCAGGCGGCGCTGCTGTTCGGCTTCGGGTTCGTGGCCGTCGTCGAGACGGTGGCCCTGTCGTTCCTGCTGCGGAACGTCCCCACCGTGCACGCCGTGGTGCTCGTCCTGGACGTCTACACCGTGCTGTTCGTCCTCGGGCTGCACGCCGCGGCGGTGACCCGTCCGCATGTGCTGGACGACCGGACGCTGAGGCTGCGGCAGGGCGCGCACCTGGATGTGCGAATACCGGTCGCCCTGATCGCGTCCGTCCGCCGGGAGACGCTGTTCACCCACGAGAAGCGGGACGACGTGCTGGACCTGCCGGTCGGGTCGCAGACGTCGATCACCCTGGACCTCACGGAGCCGGCGACGTTCGCCGCCGGGTTCCTCGGCCGTCCACGCACCGTGCGGACCGTGCGCCTCCACGCCGACGACCCGAAGGCGCTGTACGCGGCGATCTGCGCGGCGGTCGACACCCGGGGCCGCACGGCGGGCAGCGGCAACGCGCCCCCTCCTACGGCTACGGCTACGGCTACGGCTACGGCTACGCGGGAGCGAACACCACCGTCGCCCCGGCCGGCTCCGCACGGGTGAGGCGTACCCGCAGCCGCTCCCCGAGCGGCAGCGGGGCGCCGTCGCCCTCGATCCGCGCCACCACCGCCGGATCCTCCAGCTGGACGGTGCCCACGTCGGGCTCCTTCTCCCTGACGTCCACCACGACCGCGTCGAACTCCTCGCCGACGCGGCCCTTCAGCACCGCGGCCTCGACGATGTCGACACAGGCGCGTTCCACCGCGTTCGCGCGCCGGGCGCCCTCCGCCATCTCCCGCGGCAGGGCCTCCAGGGCCGCCGTCGCCCAC
>NZ_RDBP01000020.1:0-18397 GCF_008042045.1 Streptomyces sp. T39 | reverse complement strand
CCGCTCGGGCCCCGCGGCGTCCGCGCCGTCGCACCTCGGGCACGCGGTTCCTCTCACGCACCGCCCGTGCCGTCGCCCGCCGACAGCCGCACCGCGTACAGGGCGAGTTGGGCGCGGAAGCGGTCCCCCGGGTCGCGCAGGCGCCAACCGAGCCCCTTCTCCACCCGGGCCGAGGCGCGCGCGGCGCTGCGGTTCGCCGCGGCGGGCCCGCCCGGCGGCGCGGTGGCGGACCACGACGAGCTGGGGCCGGTCGCCCTGCTGGCGGACATCCCGGTGGAGCGGCTGCGTGCGCAGGCGGACGTGCGTCGGCTCGCCGCGCTGGTGGACGGCGGCCGGGGCGGGCAGGGCGGCGAACTCCTGGCGGCGCTGGCCGCGTTCTGCCGTACGGGCACGCTGCGGCAGGCGGCAGCCGAACTCCATCTGCACCACAGTTCGGTCGCCGCGCGGCTGGCCCGGGTGGAGAAGGGGCTCGGTTGGCGCCTGCGCGACCCGGGGGACCGCTTCCGCGCCCAACTCGCCCTGTACGCGGTGCGGCTGTCGGCGGGCGACGGCACGGGCGGTGCGTGAGAGGAACCGCGTGCCCGAGGTGCGACGGCGCGGACGCCGCGGGGCCCGAGCGGTGTCCCCGGAGGGCGGTCGGGGCTCATGGCACACCTCCGGGAACGGCCGGGTACGGGACGTCGATGAGACGGTGTCACGCACGTCGCCGCAGGTCATCAGACGTGCGTCGGGAACAGCCGTGTCCGTTTCCGACAGCCGTGCGGGCGGGCCCGCGCCCCTCGGACGACGGGCGCGGGGAGGGGGTGACGCGGCCCACATCCCCCGCGCGCGAGCCGTGTTAGCGTCTGCCCGCGGCTTCCCGCCGCCGGTCGGGCACCGGACGGGGCGGCCTTCCCGTCCCTCTTCGCCCCTCACCGGACCAGGTATGCCAGAACTCCGCGACGCACTCGGCACGCTCGACCTGTTCGGCGACGACTTCGTGGGCGACCCCCACCCGTGGCTGGACGCCCTGCGCGCCGAGGCGCCGGTGCACCTCGACCACGGCACCGGGCTGTGGCTGGTCAGCCGGCACGCGGACATCCGGCAGGTGCTCCTCGACACCGCCGCCTTCCGCCCCGACAACGCCCAGCACGCCGTCACCCGTCTGCCCACCGCCACGCTGCGGGTCCTCGCCCGGGCCGGGTTCACCCTGCCGCCCGCGCTCGCCAACAACGGCACGGACAGCCATCCGGGGCTGCGCCGCGTGGTGACCCGGTTCTTCAACGCGGCGCGGGTCGCGGCCGCGGTGCCGGTGATCGGACGCATCGGCGACGAACTGCTGGAGTCGGCCGCCGCGCAGCTGCGCGAGACCGGTGCGTGCGAGCTCTTCACGGGCTTCGCCCAGGTGCTGCCGTGCCGGGTCCTGATGGACCTGCTGGGGATCACGGGCATCGACCCGGCCACCCTGATCCGCTGGAGCGACGCGTCCCTGGAACTGTTCTGGGGGCGCCCCTCGCCGGAGCGCCAGCTCGAACTCGCCGCCTCGGCGGGCGCCTTCCACACGTGGCTGACCTCGGCGGTGCACGATGCCCGGGTCGCGGCGCCGGACACGTTCATCGGGGCGCTCACCCGGCACCGGGGCCCCGGCGGGGAGCCGGTGGACACGGCCACCGTGGTCGCCGCGTGCTTCTTCGTCTTCGTCGCCGGCCAGTCCACCACGGGCCAGCTGATCTCGACCGTGCTGCGCCGGGCGCTCGCCGAACCGGGGCTGTGGCCGCGGCTCGCGCACGAGGACCAACTCGCCGAGGGCTGGGTGGAGGAGGTGCTGCGCCGCGAACCCCCGGTGACGACCTGGCGCCGTCTCGCCGCGCGGCCGTCCGTCGTCGGCGGCACCCGCGTGCCCGCCGGCGCGCAGCTGCTGCTGATGCTCATGGGCAGCGGATCGGACCCGGAGGTCTTCCCGGAGCCCGGACGCATGTGCCCCCACCGTCCCGAGGTGCGTCACCATCTGGCGTTCGGCGCCGGCCGCCACCGCTGCCCCGGCGCCTCCCTGGCCCGCACCGAGGCGGCGGTCGCCCTGCGCGCGGCGGCCCGCAGGCTGCCGGACCTGTCCCTGGCGGACGGCGGCGCACCGATGCTGGGTCTGCTCTCGTTCCGGGCGCCGCTGCGGGTGGACGTGCGGGCCGGGGCACGGGGGTGAGGAGCGGCCCCGCGCTGCGCCCCTCCCCCGCCCCGCGTCAGGCCTGAGCGGCCGTCAGTCCGAAACGCTCGTGCTGCGCGGCGGGCACGAGGTCCGCGTACTCGGGGTGCTTGGAGATCCAGCCCCGGAAGAACGGGCAGTAGGGCAGCACGGCCAGGCCCTGCGCGCGGGCCGTGTCGAGGGCCTCCCGCGCGAGCCGGCCGGCGAGTCCGCGTCCTTCGAACCGCGGGTCGATCTCGGTGTGGATGAAGGCGATCTCGTCCTCGTACCGGTGGTACTCGGCGAATCCCGCCTGCTCCTCGTCCGCGAAGATCTCGAAGCGCGACCGCTGCGGACTGTCGCCGACACGGATGTCCATGGTTCCTCCTGCTGCTCACGAGCCCCGTCGATGATCACCGGGCGCCGTGCAGCATCATGGCCCATGCGGGTCGCCCGGTGCGACGCGCACCGGGTTCCGGGCGCACCGGGACGAGATCGCACGACGGGTCGCGCGCACACGCGGGCCGCCCACGGAAGGCGGAGCACCACCATGGACATCCAGCACTTCGAGCGCATCAGCGCGTTCGTCGAGGCGCGGCTGCGGCCGCTGTTCGACGCGGAGACCGGCAGCGACCACGGCTTCGGGATGGACGACACCTCGCGTGCCCTGCGTGCCCTCCTCAACACCGTGCGCGCCGCGGCGGCGGTCAGGGGCGTCGCGGCCGGCCGTGACGACGCCGACCCGGCGACCCGGGCCGTCGTCGACCAGGCGCTGGAGCACAACTGGGACGTGCTGCGCGGTGTGGCCCGCAACTGGGAGGACCACCCGGACTTCCTGAAGGAGTTCAAGCGCCACGCCTGGGAACTGGACGCGGACTCCCCGGCGCCGGCGGCCTGACCCGGCGCGGGCGGCCTGACCCGGCGCGGGCGGCCTGACCCGGCGCGGGCGGACCCCCCGCGCCCGCCCTGCGGGGGCGGGGGGTCCGCCCGGCGAGGCCGTGGTCCCCTGGGACGACTCTGCGGCGACATGCCCGTTATGTAGAATTCGCACCGTCTGCTGTTTGGCAATCCGGTGGCGGAAAGGGCAGGGCACGCACATGGCGGACCCCTCGGACCTCATGCGCCGGGTGACACGCGTCCTGCGGGCCCGGGACCCGCTGGAGATGCTCGGCGCGCTGACCGCCGACGGCGGCCTGCCCGCCGCGCGCACCCGCCTCTACGTCGGGCGCGCAACCGCGCTGGAGGCGTTTCCCCCGACCGCCCCGGGCGACGACGCCCTCGCCGCGGCGGCACGCGAGGCCGTGCGGACCGGGAAGCCGCGGCTGGTGGACGGCCCCGAGGGGCGGACCCTGGTGGTGCCGCTGACCGTCGACGACGAGGTGTGCGGCGCGCTCGGCGCCGCCCTGGAGCCGGAGGGCGACGGCGCCGGGGCCGGCGGGGCCGTCCCCGACGGGCTCGCCCTGCTGGCCGAGAGCTGCGCCCTCGGACTGTGGCACCAGACCCGGACGGGCCCCCTCGCGGCGGCCCTGGAGGCCGCCGCCGCGGGGGTCTTCGCCTGGGACTTCTCGGCGGACAACGTCTTCTGGGACGAACGGACCTGCGCCGTCTACGGGGTGGACCCGAAGCGCTTCGACGGCCGGGGCGACACCTTCTTCGCCCTGCTGCACCCGGAGGACGTCCCCGTGCTCCAGGCGGCGATCGCCCAGGTCACGGAAGCCGCCATCACACCGCTGGGAGCGGGTGCCACCGGCGATCCGGGCCGCTACCGCCTCCAGTACCGGGTCATCCACCCCGACGACAGCGTGCACCACGTCACCGAGTGCGGCCGCGTCCTCCTCGACGACCAGGGCCGCCCGGCACGGGCGCTCGGGGTGGTCTACGAGGCCGGCGCCGACCTCCCCGCCTCCGGCCGCGGCTCGGGCGCGGAGGCCGACCGGTCCCGCAACTCCCTCCTCTTCACGCTGACCCGGGCCCTGTCCAAGGCGGTCACGGTCCAGGACGTCACCCGGGTCATGACGGATCTGGCACGGCCCGCGCTCGGGGCGGAGAACCTGCTGCTCGGCATCATGGAGGGCGGCCATCTGGAGATCGTCGGCGAGAGCCGCATCGCTCCCGCCCTGGAGCATCTGCGGGTGCCCGCGCAGGACGTGATGGCGTTCGCGGCGACGCAGGAGGAGCCGCTGTTCATCGAGGACCTGGCGCGGCACGGCGAGCACGGTGTGCCGGGTCTCGCTCTCGTCGGCGAGCTGCCGTCGCGCTCGTGGGTGGTGCTGTCGCTGGGCTCCGCCGACCATGCCACGGGCGCCTGTCTGATCTCGTTCGCCGGCCCGCGGCTGTTCGACGCCGCGGAGCGCACCTTCTTCACGGCCGTGGCCGTCATCCTCACCCAGACGCTGGAGCGCGCACGGCTGTTCGACACCCAGCACCAGCGCGCCACCGACCTGCAGCAGGCGATGCTGCCGCGGCGGCTGCCCGCGCTGCCGAGTCTCAGCGCGCAGTCCCGGTACCTGCCCGGCACCCGTGGCATGCGCATCGGCGGGGACTGGTACGACGTCCTCCCGCTGGACGACGGCACGGCAGCCCTGGTCATCGGGGACGTCCAGGGCCATGACGCCCACGCCTCGGCGGTCATGGGGCAGCTGCGGGTGGCGCTGCGCGCGTGCGCCGAGTCCGGCCTGGCCCCCGGCGCCCTGCTCGGCAAGGTCAACCGTGTGCTGTGCGACCTCGACACGGACCGGTTCGCGACCTGCGCCTACCTCGTCCTCAGCCCGGCCGACGGCGTCCTGCGGGGCGCCCGGGCCGGCCATCCGCACCCCCTGCGGGTGCGCGCGGAGAGCGTCAGCGAGCTGGAACTGGCCGGCGGTCCGCCGCTGGGGGTGGACCCCTCGGCCCGCTATCCGACGACCGCCTCCCTGCTCGATCCCCTGGACACGCTGCTGCTCTTCACCGACGGCCTCGTCGAACGCAGGGACGCCGACATCGACGTGAGCGTGCGCGCCATGATGGACGGCATCCTCGACTGGAGCCGGGGCGCCGGGGACATCGACCTGACGGCGCTGACGGACTTCCTCACCCTGCGCGACGACCCGGGCCGCATCGACGACGTGGCCCTGCTCGCCGTCCGCCGGACGTCATGACGCCCCGCGGGCCGCGGGCTCCCGGCAGGCGCGACCAGGGCGGCCGGGCTAGGTTGGGCACCCGGTCCCGCCGTACGCGACCCGTGCCCCGAAGGGCGGTGGACAAGTGACCGTGGACCCTCTCGACTCCGTGCTGCTGGACGCCCTGTCCGGCGGGACCGGCGTCCGGCTGTACGCGCTCGACGACAAGCTGCGCATCG
This sequence comes from Streptomyces sp. T39, assembly GCF_008042045.1. Taxonomy (GTDB): domain Bacteria; phylum Actinomycetota; class Actinomycetes; order Streptomycetales; family Streptomycetaceae; genus Streptomyces. Next base: position 12,902 of record NZ_RDBP01000020.1, on the reverse strand, counting down.
TCCGCGCCGACTCCCCCCGCGACTCCTCGTCGGCGGCCGCCGACGAGGAGTTCCTCCTCGGCCGGCACTTCGCCGAGGTCTATCCCGTCGGCGGCGGGCGGGCGGAGATGGAGGAGCTGCTGGCCGGAGTGCTCCGCCGGCAGGCGCACCTCCACCGGCATCTCCGCGGACGCCGGGCCCTCGCGCAGGAGCGGGAGGGGACGCGCACGTACTCGATGTCCTTCCACCCCCTCGGGGACCCGGCGGAGCCGCCGACCGGCATCGCCGTCCTCGTCGCCGACGTCACCGAGCAGGAGTGCGCCAGAGCCCGGGCGGCGTCGCTGGACGCCGTGCGCCGGCGGGTGGGCCAGTCGCTCGATCTGGCCGCGACCTGCGAGGACCTGGTGCAGGCGGTGGTGCCCGGCTTCGCCGACATCGCCGTCGTCGAGATCGTCGACGAGGTGCTGCGGGGCGCCGAGGCGCCTTCGGGGCCGCTCGGGCGGGACACCCCGCTGCGGCGGACCGCGTTCGCCGGTCCCGACGACGGCGAGCCGGCGCACCCCGTCGGGGACGTGCGCAGCATGCCGCATCCCTCGCCGTACAGCCTCGCCCTGTCCGACCTGCGTCCCCGGCTGCTGGAGGTCGGGCCCGACAGCGGCTGGCTGGCCGGCGACCCCCCGCGCGCCCGCTCCATCGCGGAGTACGGCTCCCACTCGCTGATCGTCCTCCCGCTGACACTGCGCGGGACCGTCCTCGGGCTGCTCAGCCTGTACCGGCGCGGCGGGAACCCCGCCTACACGCAGGAGGACGTCTCCTTCGCGACCACGCTGGCCACCCACACGGCCGTCTCCATCGACAACGCGCGGCGCTACCAGCGGGAGCACACGATCGCCTCCACGGTGCAGCGCAGACTCCTCCCGCCGGACGCGGAGTCCCGCGCCCTGGTCGCCGTGGAGGCCGTCCACGCCTATCTGCCCGGACGCAACAGCGGGTGCTGGTTCGACACCATCCCGCTGTCGGGGGCGCGGACCGCGCTGGTCGTCGGCCAGGTGAAGGGCCACGGAATCCACACGGCGGCGGTGATGGGACAGCTGCGCACGGCCGTCCAGACGCTGGCCGCGCTCGACCTCGAACCCGACGAGCTGCTGGCGCGCCTGAACGACACCGCACGGGTCCTGGACCGCGAACGGCACGCCCTGCCCGTGGGCGACGGCCCGTCCGATCCGCTGGAGGCGGCCTGTCTCTACGCGGTCTACGACCCCTTCAGCCGCCGCTGCACGATGGCACGGTCCGGACACCCCGTCCCGGTGGTCGTGGCCCCCGACGGGCGGACCGCCACGCTGAACGTGCCGGAGGGGCCCGCGCTGGCCTCGTCCGACCGCGCGCCGTTCGGCACCCTGTCCGCCGTGCTGGAACCCGGCTCGCTCGTCGCGCTGTACAGCGGGAGCCGCGTCCTGCTCGACAAACCGGGCACCCGGCCGCTGAGCGAGGTGCTCACGCCACCGGACCGCCCGCTGCGGGCCCTGTGCGACGCGCTCGTCTACAACTTCCCCGCCCCCGAACTCGACGGCGCCGTCGTCCTCCTCGCCAGGACCGGTTCCTTCGCCTCCGAGCAGCAGGCGACCTGGGAGCTGGCGCACGATCTGCGCGACCCGGGGGCCGCACGCGCGCTGGCCCGGGAGCAGCTCACGGCCTGGCGGCTGCCGGACGAGACCGTCGGGACCGTGGAGCTGGTGGTGAGCGAGCTGGTGACGAACGCGGTGCGTCACGGGACGGCTCCGGTGACCCTGCGGCTGATCCGTACCTCGTCGCTGACCTGCGAGGTCCACGACACGAGCCCGAGCGCCCCGCATCTGCGGCACGCGCAGACGGTGGACGAGGGCGGCCGCGGGCTGTTCATCGTCTCCCAGCTCGCCTCCGCCTGGGGAACCCGGTACACCGGGCAGGGCAAGACGATCTGGGCCGAGGTCCCGCTGCCGTCCTGAGCCGCGGGCCGCGCGCCGCGTCCGGGGAGGGCACACTGGAGGCATGGCCGACTTTCAGGGCGATGTGACGGTGACCGCGGGCGGTGTGGAGTACACGGCCGCGGCGGAGCTGCACTCCTGGGCGGAGGACAGCCGTGAGGAGAGCGCGGCCGAGCGGGCCGTGGACATCGCGGACGGGCTGACGGACTGGAACGGCAGCATCGACGTGGCGGGCGGCGAGAGCGCCGCCTGGAAGGTGATGGAGGCGGAGGACAGGGCCCTGGTGATGCCGGACGGGCGGACGGCGGCGTTCGTCGTGAACCGCCGTTTCTTCGGCACCGGGGTGCTGCTGATCACCGGCTCCGACGAGCCGCCGTTCTGAACGCGGACGGCGGAGCTGCACATCGCCGGGCGCAGGTGAGGTAGAGATGACGTCGTGACGGACGAAGACAACGAACTGCCCGGCGATGCCGGCGAACTGCTCGCGGACGACCACGAACTGCTCGACGGTCTGACGATCGACAGCCGGCAGCCGGGGCGACCCGTCCTGCTGGACGAACAGGGCCGCCCGATCCGCTCCTGGCGCGAGAACTACCCCTACGACCGGAAGCTGAGGCGCCGGGAGTACGAGGCGGAGAAGCGGCTGCTCCAGATCGAGCTGCTGAAGCTGCAGAAGTGGGTGAAGGAGACCGGGCAGCGGGTCGTCGTGCTGTGCGAAGGGCGTGACGCGGCGGGCAAGGGCGGCACGATCCAGCGGTTCACCGAGCGGCTCAACCCCCGCGGCGCCCGGGTCGTCGCCCTGGAGAAGCCGACCGACCGGGAGGCCGGCCAGTGGTACTTCCAGCGCTACGTGGGACATTTGCCGGCCGCCGGAGAGATCGTCTTCTTCGACCGGTCCTGGTACAACCGGGCCGGTGTGGAGCGGGTGATGGGCTTCTGCACGGAGGATCAGTACCTGACGTTCCTGCGCCAGGCGCCGCTGTTCGAGGAGTTGCTGACGGACGACGGGATCGTGCTGGTGAAGTACTGGTTCTCGGTGTCCCGCGCCGAACAGCGCACCCGGTTCGCGATCCGGCAGGTGGATCCCGTCCGGCAGTGGAAGCTGTCGCCGACGGACCTGGCGTCGCTGGACCTGTGGGACGCCTACACGCGGGCGAAGGTGGACATGTTCCGGGCGACCGACACCCCGCACGCGCCCTGGACGGTCGTGAAGAACAACGACAAGAAGCGCGGACGGCTGGAGGCCATGCGCAGCCTGCTCTGGCGCCTGGACTACACGAGCAAGGATCCCGGTGTGGTGGGCCGGCCGGATCCGCTGATCGTCGGTCCGGCGGACACCCTGCTGGAGCCGGGTGAGGAGAGCACGTCGCTGTCGCCGACGCCGCTGGCGAACCGCGATCTCGGGCACCCCGGGGAGCATCCGGAGCCGCCGGCGGGCTGAGCCGCGGGGCGGCGGCGGGCACGGCTCGCGTGCATGTGCGACCCGGGAGGGGGCAGACGGGTCGTCGGAGGTTGATACGACATGGTTCCCGTTCTTCTGGTCCTGCTTCTCGCGCTTCTTCTCTTCGGCGCGGGCTTCGCGCTCAAGGCACTGTGGTGGCTCGCGGTGATCGTGGTCGTGCTCTGGCTGCTCGGCTTCGTCGTCCGGCCCGCGGGCACGGGCGGCCGCCGCGGCCGCTGGTACCGCTGGTAGCCCGGCTCGCAGCGGTCAGCCGGCGAGGACGGCATGGGGCGGCCGCCTCCGGACCTTCGTCCGGGGCGGCCGCTCCCGCGCGTCACAAGCCGTCCGTCCATGGCGCGGGCGTCTCAACGGGCGCCCTGTTCGGCGGCCTTCGCGCGCCGGGCCTGCCGGCGGCGGAGCGCACGGCGCTCGTTCTCGTCGAGTCCGCCCCACACACCGAAGTCCTGGTGCTCGCGGACGGCCCAGTCCAGGCACCTCTCGCGGACGGGGCAGCCACGGCAGATCTCCTTCGCCGCCTTGATCTGGAGCAGCGCAGGTCCGCTTCCACCCACGGGGAAGAACAGTTCCGGGTCGACGTCCCGGCATGCCGCCTCGATGCGCCAGTCGGTCATATGGCTTCACTCCCTTGGCAGTTGATGTCGTGACATCGCGTCACCCTCAGGACGCGCTCCTTCCTCGCGTGACCGCACAGGCGGGCCTCAAACACGATCGCAGGCAATCCGGATGATTCGGTTCCTGACCGCGGAGTGCCCCGCCCCGGGCGGGCCGGGGCGGGGCACTCCGCGGTCAGGAACCGAATCATCCGGATTGCCTGCGATCGTGTTTGAGGCGCGCGGCGTGTGGGCGGCGAATGGACGGCGCCCGTGCTGGACGCGGACACGGACGCGGCCGCACCGTGGGTCGCCACCGGCCGCGCGGGCGGGACGATCCGGGTGCCGGGTGCCTCGGAGTCCAGCAACAGCGCCGCCTGGCGGCCCAGCTCCGCGATCAGACCGGACGGCAGCCACGGCTCGGTGTCCGCGCCCGCCGCGACGGCGGCGGTCCGCTCGACCAGCTCGGCCGGTGACGGCCGGTCGGCGGGCTCCTTCGCCAGGCAGGCGCCCACGAGTCCGGCGAGGGCGTCCGGGAGGCCCGACAGCTCCGGCGGCTCCTGCGCGATCCGGTACATCACCGCGTGCATCCCGCTGTCCGGCGATCCGAACGGCTGCCGCCTCGTCGCGGCGAAGGCCAGCACCGAGCCGAGCGAGAAGACGTCGCTCGCCGGGGTGAGCGCCTCGCCGCGCACCTGCTCGGGCGACATGTAACCGGGGGAGCCGATCACCGCGCCGGTGCGCGTCAGCTTGCCGTCGGCCGTCACCGCGTCCAGCGCGCGGGCGATGCCGAAGTCGATGACCCGCGGGCCGTCGATGGTCACCAGGATGTTCGCGGGCTTGAGATCGCGGTGGATCAGCCCGGCCCCGTGGACGGCCGTGAGCGCCTGGGCGAGCCGGTTGGCGAGGATGAGCACGGAGCGCTCGGGCAGCGGCTCGGGGCGGCCCGCGATCACCGCGTGCAGCGAGGGGCCCGGCACGTACCCGGTGGCGACCCACGGTGCGGCCGCGTCCGTGTCCGCGTCCAGCACGGGCGCCGTCCATTCGCCGCCCACACGCCGCGCGGAGGCGATCTCCTGGGCGAAACGCCTGCGGAACTCGGGCTCCGAGGCCAGCTCGGAGCGGACGAGTTTCACCGCGACGGTGCGGCCCCCGGCCGAGCGCGCCAGGTAGACCTCACCCATGCCGCCCGCACCGAGTCGGGCAAGAAGCCGGTAGGGGCCGATATGTGACGGATCGTCATGTGTCAGCTCATCCACGCGCCGATCCTCGCACAGCACCGGCGCGAGGTGGCGGCTGTCGCCGTATCGGGAACTTCTGTATCCGGCTCGTGACCTGCGCACTCCGGCACAGGTCACCGCGGCGGGGGTGCGGCCGGGCGCGGCGCGGGCGGCTCGCGCCACGCCCGCCGTGACGGTGACCGCCCGGGCCGGAGATCGACTCGCGAGGGCGGACCGGACGCAGGACGCTGGAAGCCCCGAGGGGCAGGTCCGCGGCGGCCGCTCCGGCGGCCGGCGCGGACCGCTCGGGAGTGACCGGCCGGACCGCGCGGTGCCGGTGGCCCCGCCGTGCGGCGCTCCGGGCGTCGGTGCCCCCGCCGTGCGGCGCTCCGGGCCCCGGGCACAACCCTCCGGGCCTCCCGGTGGTCCCACCGGACATCATGCGAACCATACGAACCGTCCTCGCCGCGACGGCGGCGGCCGGGGCCACCGCCGCCTTCATGACCTGGCCCGCCTTCGGTGACACCGGCGGTGGCGCGATCGCCGTCGTGGCCGTGGTCTGGCTGCTGTTCGAGCTCCGCGGACTGCGGCGCGCACGCGAGCGTGCCCGGCTCGGGCAGGCCCTCCCGGACGACGTTCCGGACCTGGGCCCCGGGGGGTGGGGCCCGGTCGCGGACGCCCTCGACTGAGGCCCCCGGCGCGCTCGCGCTTTGTGACCGGCCGGTACGGGAGGGGCGGTGACGCTGTCACCGTCGTCTCGTAGGCTCCCGTGCCATGAGCGAGGGGGAGCCCGGCAGACGGGTGATCGACGGCCGGTTCGAGCTGCAGGCACGGCTCGGCGGTGGCGGCATGGGCATGGTGTGGCGGGCGCGGGACGTGGTGCTGGACCGGGCCGTCGCGCTGAAGGAGGTCCGGCCGCCGGATCCGGGGCTCGCCGAGTACGACCCCCCGGCCGCCGCGCTGCTGCGGGCCCGCGTCCTGCGGGAGGCGCGGGCGCTGGCGCGCGTCGACCACCCGAACGTCGTCACCATCCACCATGTCGTCGACGGCGGCGAACATGTCTACCCCTGGCTGGTGATGGAGCTCGTCACCGGCGGCTCGCTCGCCGACCGGCTCGCCCGCGGCCCGATGGAGCCCCGCGAGGCGGCCCTGCTCGGCCGTGAGGTGTTCGCCGCGCTGCGCGCCGCGCACGCCGTGGGGATCCAGCACCGCGACGTGAAGCCGGCGAACGTCCTGCTGCGGCCCGACGGGCGTCCCGTGCTCACCGACTTCGGCATCGCCGCCATCCGTGAGTCGACCGCCCTGACCGCGACCGGCTCCATCATCGGCACGCCGGACTACATGGCCCCGGAGCGGATCGCGGGCGGCGACGGCGGTCCCGAGGCGGACCTGTGGTCGCTGGCGATGATGCTGTACGTCGCCGTCGAGGGCGACCATCCGCTCCGCAGGGGCAGCACGCTCGCGACCCTCGCGGCCGTCCTGAACGAGGAGTTGCCGCCGCCCCGGCGAGCCGGTGTGCTCGCCCCGGCGCTCGTCGCGATGCTGGCGAAGGACCCGGCGGCCCGGCCCCTGCCGGACGCCGTGGACGCGATGCTCGCCGAAGCGGCGGCCGGGCGGACCCCGGCGCCGCACGCGGCGGGCGACGGCGACACGACGTCGTTCCACCTGGCCCCGCCCGTCCGCCCGGCCGACCCGCAGTCCGGGCCGCAGTCCGGCCCGGCGGGGCAGCGGACCGGCGGGCACCCCGCGGCCACGGGGTGGCCGACCGGGCCGGCGGCGCCGTTCGGGGGCCCGCACTCCGTGCGGGACGCGGTGCCCGGCGGGGACCTGCACGACCGTGCGCTGCGGATCACCGCCGCCGGCGACGGGCGGGACGCCCGGGCGGAGCGGACCCGGCGGCGCGTCACGCGGATCGTCGTCGCCGCCTCGCTCGCCTCGACGGTGATCGCGGGCGTCCTGCTGTGGCGGTTCCTCCCCGGGGACGACCCCGGCGGCGGCACGGGTGCGAAGCCGGGGCCGACGGCGACCGGGTCCCGTACGCCGTCCGCCTCGCCGGCGGCCGACCCGCCCGGCGGCTCGGGGGGCTCCGGGGGCGGCGGGGAGCAGGGTGACGCCACCGTGAACCTGCTGACGCCCGAGGGCATCCGGACGGCGGTGGCGGCGCTCAAGAAGGCGACCGGCACGGACCGGTTGTGCAGCCTGAGCGTCTACCCGGAGTACGTCTCCGCCGAGGTGATGCTCGACGGCAGCAACTCACGGCACGACTCCTGGACCTACCGTCCGGGGAAGGGCGCGGAGAAGGGCATCATCAGCGGGTCCGTGACGCCCATGGAGAGCGCCTTCGACGTCGACGACTTCGACTGGGACGCCGTACCCGCCCTCTTCGAGCGCGCGGACAAGGAACTCAACGTGCCGGACGTCAGCCTGCGGTACCTCCTCGTCGAGGGCGCCGATCCGACCTTCGGCGACCCGAAGGGCATGTCGGCCTACCTCACCAACGACCACAGCCAGAGCGGCTACATCTCCGCCGACCACAAGGGCAAGGTCCTCAAGGTGATGCCCAACGACGAGGACTGAGCCCCCGCCGTACCGTCCGGCGGTCAGCGGAGCCGGACCACCGGATCACCGGTTCCTCGTCCCCCCGCACGCGCGTCGGCGCAGGGGGACGCCCGGGCCGCGCCCGGCGGTGACGCGGTGCGGGCGCCGGCTCAAGGACTGTCCTCGCCGCAGATCCGCAGCCCTCTGGGCGTCGCGCAGGGGAGATGGCCGTGGGTGGTGATCACGTCCTGTCCGCCGCCGCGGCTCATGTAGGCGAGGAAACTGGACACCAGTGAGTCGGCCGGCGGCCGGCCGTAGGTGTAGGCGTACTCGATCTCCCGGTACGGGTAGTCGCCGGTGTCGATGGTGTCCACCGAGGGCGCCTCCCCGTCGATCGTCAGCCGGTGGAGACCCGGCAGGTCGTCGCCCGCGCGCAGTTCGCTGTAGCCGATGGCGCCTTCGTGTCCGGCGACGGCGGCCAGCACCTGCCGGGTGCTGTCCAGTTCGCAGCGGACGACGGGGGCGTCGGGATCGTCCTTGGTGACGCAGTCGCGCGAGGAGTTGGCCGGCTCGTTGCGGTGCAGGACGCGGCGCTGGAGGACCTCGCGGGTGCCGGAGTTGGCGTCCCGGCTGACCAGGCGCACGGGCAGGTCGGTGACGCCGTCGAGCTGGCGCCAGTTGGTGATCTCGCCCCGGTAGAGACGGCGGACGTCGTCCAGCGAGAGGTCCCTGAGCGGGACGGCGTCGTTGACCACCAGGGTGAAGACGGAGACGGCGACGCGGTGTTCGCGCAGCGCGGGGTGGCCGCCCGGCTTCGGGCCGTCCGCGAGGGCGATCACCGCGGGGGAGCCGCCCTTCGCGGCTGCGCCCGCGTCGGCCAGGGCCCGGATGCCGGCGTTGCTGCCGTGGGCGTCGACCTCGACGGTCGAGCCCTCGCAGTCCTTCTCGTACTTCTCCGCCAGCTCCGTGAGGACCGGTTCGAAGGCGGTCGAGCCGGTCAGCGTCACGGTGCCGGTGGCGCAGCCCATGGGCGGACGGTCGTCGTCGCGGGCGACGATGATCGTGGCGAGGGCCACCACGCAGACCGTGAGCAGCACCGTCACCAGCCGGGCCGCCCGGCTGAAGAGGGGAAGCCGCTCGTCGGTGGGAACGGCCCGGTTGGGCAGGACGTCGCCGTCCCTGATGCCTCCGGTGACCGTGATGTCGCCGCCGACCGGGCCTCCGGTCAGCAGCACGAGCAGCTTGAAGTGCTGCCCCTGATTGAGGGGGACCCGGGGCAGGTGGATCACGGCCCCGCTGTGGCGCATGCCGGCCGCCGCGGTGAAGTGGTCCATCAGATGCTCGGCGCCGCGCGGCTGGGTGACCGCTATGGCGCGCACGGTACGGCCGGTGAACTCGGCGCTCAGGCCGTGGATCTCGCGGCCGGTGTAGTCGTCGCCGGCGATGCTCTGCGACCCGTCGTTCTCGATGCGCAGCAGGACGAGGGTGGCGTCGGCCATCTCCGGAGCCTCGTTGAACAGTCCGAGGCGGAAGTTGGGCCGCCCGGCACGGACGCTGCTGCCGATGGCGGTGTCCATCTGGACGCGGTAGCCGATGCGCCGGCGGCGCGGCACCCGGCGCTCGTACCAGAGCACGCCGCAGGAGACGAGCACGCCGAGCAGGGCGGTGGTGACGGCGACGACGTTCTCGGGACTCAGCCACTCCACGGCGCAACGGTAGGGCGGTTTCCGGCCGCTGGTACGCCGACGTCCGTGTTGTCGCCGGGTGTTCGGCTGCTGTTCAGCGGGGCCGGGGCGAGTCAGTCGCGGAGGTACACACCGGGCTCGCCGTCCGCGCCCATCCCGTAGGAGAGCAGTCGTTCCTTGCCGCCGTACTGCGCGATCCGCAGGTTCTGGGAGCTGCCGTCGCCCCAGCACTCGGCGTCCGACACCTTCTCGTCGGCGACCGGCGGGCCCAGCACCAGCAGACCGCCGGCGCCCGCCAGGACCGCCGTGGAGGCGCAGTGGAAGCTGCCGCCGGTCGGTTCGCCGGTCTCCTCGTCGGTCCTCGGCAGTTCTGACTCGAAGCGGACGACCGAGGAGCCGACCGGGCCCTGGGTGACCGTCAGCCGGCGTTCGAAGAGATCGGCCTGGCCGCCGTCCCACTGCGGACCCGACTCGTCCTCCAGCCACTCGCCGAGGAACTTCGCCGGGATCACCTCGGGCCCCGTGGGCGCCCTGCGGAACGTCGCCGTCACCGCGCCCGACGTCCACTCCAGGACGTCGGGGGAGCGGACGGTGAGGGTCTGGTGAGCGGCCGGGGTGCACTCCTTCCCCGGCACGCTGACCGTCACATCGCTCTCGCCGAAGACGATCCGGTCGGCGTCCGCCGACAGCAGCACCGAGCGGCCCATGCACAGCCGCTCGCCGGTCACGGTGGCGTACACGGCCGTCTTCTCGCCCCGGCGGCCCTGGCCGATCTCGATCCGGCCGGTGGACTTGGGGACGTCGGCGGTGCCGGCGAGCACACCCTCCCAGGCGCCGATGAACGCCTGCGGCACGTCTCCGGAGGGGCGGGTGGCGTCGCCGCCCTTGCCGGTGGAGGCGGCACCGCCGGAGGTGCGCCCCGGGTCCCTGTCGCGCTGCTGCCAGACGACGGCGGCCGTGCCGCCCCCGAGCACCACCACGGCCAGGGCGGCGGCGAGCACGGAAAGACGCCGGCGGCGGGACGTGGTGCCGGTGCCGGTGGCCGGCCCGCCGGAACCGGTGAGGGACGCGGTCCCGGCGCCACCGGGCACCGGGGTGTCCGCGTCCAGCACCCGGGCGGCACTGCGGCCGAGGCCCGCGAGGACGTCGGCGGGCAGCCAGGCCCCCGGCGGGCCCTGCTCTCCGGCGGCGAGCACGGAGGCCGGCGGCCGGCGGGCCGGGTCCTTGTCGAGGCAGGCGCGGACCAGCGGACCGAGCTCCTCCGGCAGGCCGTCCAGGTCCGGTTCGTCGTGCGCGATGCGGAACATGGTGGCGTGGGCCCCGCTGTCGACCGAGCCGAACGGCGCCACGCCCGTCGCCGCGTACGCCAGGACCGCGCCGAGGCAGAAGACGTCCGAGGCGGGCGACAGCTTCTCGCCGCGCACCTGCTCGGGCGACATGAAGCCCGGCGAGCCGACGACCGCCCCCGTCCCCGTCAGCCCGCCGTCGGTCACGGTGTCCACCGCGCGGGCGATGCCGAAGTCGATGACGACGGGTCCGTCGACGGTCAGCAGGATGTTGGACGGCTTGAGGTCGCGGTGGACCAGGCCGGCCGCGTGGATGTGCGCGAGCGCCCCCGCGAGTCTGCTCGCCAGCGCCAGCACGGTGGCCGCGGGCAGCGGTCCGAACTCGTCGCCGACCACGCTGCGCAGCGAGGGGCCCGGCACGTAGGTCAGGGCCACCCAGGGCGAGGCGGCCCCGGTGTCGGAGGCGATCACCGGCGCGGTCCCGCCGCCGACCCGCTCCAGCGCGGCCACCTCGCGGGCGAACCGGCGGCGGAACTCGTCCTGTCCGGCGAGCTGCGCGTGCACCACCTTGACGGCCACGGTCCTGCCGCCCTCGGAGCGCGCCAGGTACACCCGGCCCATGCCACCGGTGCCCAGCCTGCCGATGAGACGGAACGGGCCGATCGTCGTGGGGTCGTCGGAGGTCAGGTCATCCACACGGCGATCCTTCCACAGGGGGCCGTCACCGGGGCCGGCTTCACGGCCCGTCCACCGGAGTGCGGCCGGGCTCACGTGAACAGGGCGCCGCCGCCCCGCGTATGGAACGTCGCACACCGGAACGGACGACTCAGGGGCCGCGCATGAGGCACGCACGACGCACCCTTCGGCGGCTGGTACGGCTGGCGGCGGTCGGCGGTCTGGTCCTCGGCGGGCTGATGACCTCCGGCGCGATGGCCGGTGAACCGGCGAACGGGCCGGGCGTCAGGGCGTCCGACCTCGTCACCCGTCTCGGGACCGACCGCACGGCCGGCAGCTGGACCGCCGCCGACGGGCGGACCGTGGTCGCGGTCACCGACACCGCGGCGGCACGGGAGGTGCGGGCGGCGGGCGCCCGTCCGGAACTGGTCCGGCACAGCACCGACCGGCTGCGCTCCGCCCTCGCCTCGCTGCGCGCGGCGCCCCGGGTGCCCGGCACCGCGTGGTCGGTGGACTACGCCGCCAACGAGGTCACCGTGCGTGCCGACAGCACCGTCACGGCCGCCGACTGGTCCCGGATGTCGTCGCTCGCGGAGGCGATAGGCGGCTGGGTGCGGATGGAGCGCACCCGGGGGTCCTTCACCACCCGGGTGAACGGCGCGGCCCCCATCGTCGGCCCCGGGCGCCGCTGTTCGGCGGGCTTCAACGTCACCGACGGCCGGGACGCCTACCTCCTCACGGCGGGCCACTGCGGCCCCGAGGGAGCGGCCTGGGCGACGGGGGAGCAGTCCCTCTCCACGGTGGGCACGACGGTCGTGTCCTCCTTCCCGGGCAGCGACTTCTCGGCCGTCCGGTACGAGGCCCCCACCGCGGCGGACCGCACCAACGTCGTCTCCGTCGGGGGCGGACGGGGAGTCCGGATCGTGGGGCTCACCGAGCCGGTCGTCGGCGCCCAGGTGTTCCGCAGCGGCAGCACCACCGGCCTGCGCACGGGCCGGGTCACCGCGGTGGACGCCACCGTCAACTACCCGGAGGGCACGGTGACCGGTCTGATCGAGACCACCGTCTGCGCCGAGCCCGGCGACAGCGGCGGGCCGCTCTTCTCCGAGGGCCTCGCCCTGGGCGTGACATCCGGCGGCGACGGGGACTGCACGGGCGGCGGCACGACGTACTTCCAGCCGGTGGGCACGGCGCTGGAGGCCCTCGGCATGCGGCTCTCCGGCATCACGCCCGCGTCCGCCCCGGCCGGCGGGACGGACCCCGCGTCACCGCCCCCGGCCACCGCCGCCCGTGCAGTCCCCGTCGCCGCCGGATGTCACGCCCAGGGCGAGGCCCTCGGAGAAGAGCGGCCCGCCGCTGTCGCCGGGCTCGGCGCAGACGGTGGTCTCGATCAGACCGGTCACCGTGCCCTCCGGGTAGTTGACGGTGGCGTCCACCGCGGTGACCCGGCCCGTGCGCAGGCCGGTGGTGCTGCCGCTGCGGAACACCTGGGCGCCGACGACC
>NZ_RDBP01000002.1:21777-25668 GCF_008042045.1 Streptomyces sp. T39 | reverse complement strand
CTCGCCGCCGTGCGCGAGGACCGCTCGCTCATCGACCGGGCGTTCGCCGAGACCCTGCGCTACACCCCGCCCGTGCACATGATCATGCGGCAGACGGCCGCCGAGGTCACCGTCAGCGGCGGCACGATCCCCGCCGGCGCCACGGTCACCTGCCTCATCGGCGCGGCCAACCGTGACGCGGACCGCTACCGCGACCCGGACCGCTTCGACATCTTCCGCGACGACCTGACCGCCACCACGGCCTTCTCGGCCGCGGCGGACCACCTCGCCTTCGCGCTCGGCCGCCACTTCTGCGTCGGCGCGCTGCTGGCGCGGGCCGAGGTGGTCACCGGGGTTGGCCAACTGCTGGACGCCATGCCCGACATGCGGCTCGCGGACGGCTTCGTACCGGCCGAGGAAGGAGTCTTCACCCGCGGCCCGAAGTCCCTGCCCGTACGGTTCACGCCGGTCGCCGCCTGACGGCCCGCCGGCGCGCCTACTGCACGACGGGGGTGAACCGCACCGGCAGCGCGGTCAGCCCCCGCATCCACACCGACGGCCGCCAGGCCAGCTCCTCCGGCTCCACGGCGAGCACCACGTCCGGCAACCGTTCCAGCAGCGTCTCGACCGCCGTCCGCGCGATCACGTCGGCGAGCAGCGGTGCCGGATAGGGACAGCGGTGCTCGCCGTTGCCGAACGACAGGTGCGCGGAGTTCTCCTCTCCGGCGTGGCCCTCCGGCCAGATCTGCGGATCGGTGTTGGCGGCGGCGAGGCCGAGCACCACCAGGTCGCCCGCCCGGATCCGCCGGCCGCCCAGCGTGGTGTCCCGCACCGCCCAGCGCCCGATGAAGTTCTGCGTCGGGGTGTCGAGCCACAGCACCTCGCCCAGCGCCTGCCCGACGCTGAGCCGCCCGCCCGAGACGTTCAGCGCGAACCGGTCGTCGGTCAGCAGCAGCCGCAGGGTGTTGCCGATCCAGTTCGCCGTCGGCTGCTGCGCCGCGGCGATCACCGAGACCAGGTCCTGGACGATCTCCTCGTCCGTCAGCCCGGCCGGGTGCGTCAGCATCCGCGAGGTGACGTCCGGCCCGGGCGCCGCCCGCTTCTCCTCCACCAGCCGCCGGATCCGCTCCTGCACCCTCCCGTAGGCGGCGACCGGGTCGTCACCCGGCCCGGCGTCCAGCGAGATCCGCAGGTCCCGCACGAGGGCCTCGGTGTCCGCGCCTCCCGCGGGCATCCCGCACATCCGGACCGCCGCCCGCATCGGCAGCGCGTGGACGTACGCCGACATCAGCTCCGCGTGCCCGCTGCCCGCGAACGCGTCGATCAGCGGGCCGGCGATCCCGCGGCACCGGTGGGCGAGCTCGAACTGGTCGACGACCTCCAGCGCCTCGGTGATGACGCCCGCCCGCAGCTGGTGGGCGGCCCCCTCGGTGAACAGCACCGACTGCTGGTACCCGACGAACGGCAGCAGTGGCCAGTCCGCCGGGACCGCGTCCCACTGGTTCCACCGCCGGGAATCGCGGGCGAAGAGGTCGTCGTGCGCCGTGACGTAGGTGACCTCCGCGTAGCCGAGCACCAGCCAGGCCGGCACGTCGGCGTCCAGCAGCACCGGGGCCACCGCCCCGTGGCGCCGGCGCAGCGCGCGGTAGAGCTCGGCGGGCGACTGCTGGAACTCCTGTCCGCGCAGCCGGACCGCGCCGTCGTGCGCGGGGCAGGCGGCGGGCGGCATCGTCGGCGACGCCGGTCCCGTGGTGTCGTTCATGGGGTTCTCTCCCGGGCCGTGGCCAGTGCGTGCAGGTGGTCGACGAGGGTGATCAGGACGTGCTTGCCGGAGTGGCGCAGCCGGGCGTCGCACTCCACCAGGGGGACGTCGGCGGCGAGCGACAGCGCCTGGCGGATCTCGTCGAGGGAGAACGACGCGAGGTCGTCGTCGAAGCGGTTGACGGCCACCACGAACGGCGTCCGGTGGTGCTCCAGACGGTCGATGGCGTACCAGGAGTCGCTCATGCGCCGGGTGTCGACGAGCACCACGGCGCCGAGGGTCCCGGTGAACAGCCGGTCCCACAGGAACCAGAACCGCTCCTGCCCGGGTGCTCCGAACAGGTACAGGACCATGCGGTCGTTGAGGCTGATGCGGCCGAAGTCGAACGCGACGGTCGTGCTGGTCTTCCTCGTCGCCACCGGACCGGTCTCGTCGACGCCCACCCCCGCCTGGGTCATCACCTCCTCCGTGTTCAGCGGGCGGATCTCGCTCACGGAGCGGACCAGGGTGGTCTTGCCGACGCCGAAGCCGCCCACCACGACGATCTTCAGGCCGGTCTCGGCCGCCCGGCCGAGCGGTTTGCGCGCGGGCAGCTCAGAGGTTGCGGAGTCCAACGAGCACCTCCTTCAAGAGGGCGGAGTCGGGCAGCGGGAAGGAGCCGCCGGCCGGTGGAGGCGGATGCCGCGCCGTGACGCGTCCGGTGGCGAGCAGGTCGCCGAGCAGGATCCGGACGACGGTCACCGGCATGCCCAGGTCGGCCGAGAGCTCGACGACCGCCGTGGGCGTGCGGCACAGCCGCAGGATCCGGACGTGCTCCGACTGCATGCCGGCCGACGGTGCGCACTCGGCGACGATCAGGGTGACCAGGTCGAACGAGTCGTCCACGGCCCGGCTGCGGCCACCGGTGACGGTGTAGAGCCGCTCCGGGACGCCGACGTCGACGGGGCGACGCGTCATGAGAGGGCGGTCTCCTGGGCGGGCAGCCGCGGTTCGGCCCGCAGATGGTCCCCGATCTGCTCGACGAGCTCGGTCATCCGGTGGCCGATCATGCCGGGGTCGGCGTCGTCCTCCGCGACCACGGCGAGATGGGCGCCGGCGCCGGCCTCCACGATGAACAGCAGTCCGCCGTGGAACTCGGTCATCGAGTGCCGGACGCCGCCGGTGCCGTCGCCGAACTCCACGGACGCGCCCTGTGCCAGTGCCTGGATCCCGGAGCAGATCGCGGCCAGCTGGTCGGCCTGGTCCAGCGTCAGATGGCGGCTCCAGCACAGCTTCAGGCCGTCCCGTGACAGCACGAGCGCGTGCCGGGTGCCGGGGGTCCCGTCGAGCAGGCTTTCCAGAAGCCAGGTGAGGCTGTTGTCGGTGGTCTGCATGGTGTACGCCGGGCGGGGCACCGCCCGCTCCGCGGGCCGCCGCCGCCCGTGCCTCCTGTCTCACGGTGTCGTCGTACGGGAGAGGTGCGGGGGTGCCGGGCGGGGCCGGCACGGGGATCCGTCAGGGGTCGCCCGGCGGGTCCTGAGGGGTCCGCGGCTCGGGCAGCGGGTGCGCGTCCGGGGCGGGCCGGGGCTCCGCGCCGGCGGGCCCGTCGGGGAGGTACGTCCCCCCGGCGGGCGTCGCGTCGTACGCCTCCGGGGAGCCGCCCGCCCCGAGGGCGCGGCGGCGGGCACCGACCGTGCGCGCGAACGCCTCGAACCCGGCGCCCGCGTCCCTGGCGGGGGCGGGCGGCGCCGCGCCCGGCAGCGGATCCGGGCGGCCCCGGTCCGCGGCGGCCATGGTGCGGCCCGGGGGCCGCACCGGCAGGCCGCCCGCCGTGGCGACCCCGCGCACGGAGGGCTGCGCCGGGAGCGGCGCCGAGGCGAGGGGCACCGGCGCTGCCGCCGGTGCGGCGGCCCCGGCGGCCGCACCGGACGCCGCCGGACCCGCCGCGGTCACGGTGAAGCCGGACCCGGCTTCGGGGTGGGGTGCGTCCGTGGGGGTCACGGAGCCGTCCTCGCCGGGGTGCGTCCCGCCCGCCGGGGTCGTGGTCCAGCCGCTCCGCCCGGGGCGGGTCTCGTCGGCGGGGCCACCGTGGCGGGCGGCCCGTCCGGTGTGGGCCTCGCCCGTGGCGGTGACGGTGAAGGGGCTCCGGCTGGGGTGGGGCCCGTCGGCGG
>NZ_RDBP01000002.1:0-21677 GCF_008042045.1 Streptomyces sp. T39 | reverse complement strand
GCCCACGCACCTGAGGGCCCCTGCCCCGGGGGGTCGGGGCAGGGGCCCTCAGGTGCGTGGGCGGCGTGCCGCTCAGGCGACGGCGTAGTCGCCCAGGGCCGGTTCGAGGACGTCGAACGCCCGTCGGGCCTCCGTACCGACCGTGTGCGCGATCTCCTCGTTCCCCCGTCCGGCCAGGGTGAGGTCCTGGATACGCCCGAACAGGACGCGGTGGACCGCACCGAGGAGGGCGGCGGCCGTGACGGGGGTGATGTCGCCGTCGGGGGCGCCCGTGGCCTCGGCGAGGGCCGACGCGAGGGCGTCCTCCCGACGGTCGTGCAGCCCCCGCAGACTCACCGACAGGGTGGGGCTGTCCGCGATCATGCGGGAGAACTCGTGGCCGGCGAATCCCGCGACGGGGTCCTGCTCGGCGACGGCCCGCACGAAGGCGCTCCGCAGGGCGCCCAGAGCGGATTCTCCCGGACGCCGCGCCGCGACGACCTCGGCCAGGCCGCCGACGAAGGCCTCCTGGTGGTCCAGCGCCATGTCCTCCTTGCGCGGGAAGTAGTTGGTCACCGTCTTCTTGGCGACGCGGGCGGCGATGGCGATCTCGGCGATCGTCGTCTCCTCGAATCCCTGCGTGATGAAGAGCCGGGTGGCCTGGTCCGAGATCAGGCGGCGCGTCTCGCGCTTCTTGGACTCCCGGAGCCCGGTCCCGGCCTCCGGCTCGGGGACCTGCTCCGGCGCCCGGTGTGCGGCGGCGGGGGTGTGCGTGTCATGGGCCATGAAGAAATCTTACACCCGTGGCAAAAATATGTTGACACCCCGTGCCTGTTCGACGTAACTTTACGTCCAACGTAAGAATCTACTTCGGGGTTCGGTCTCCGCCGTACCCCGCGCCTCGCATCGGCCCGTGGCCGGGGCGCCGGCGCCCGCCCGATGAAAGGCCGTCATGCCCACGCAGCAGATCACCGCCTCCACCGTCTCGCTCACCGTCGACGACGTCCCGGCGTCGCGGGAGTTCTTCACGAAGCACCTCGGCTACCAGGAGCAGGCCGCCGCCGACGGCTTCGCCTCCCTGAGCCGTCCGGACGCGGCCGTCGACATCGTCCTGCTGCGAACGGGCATCACCGTCCTGCCCGAGGAGCAGCGCCACCGCCGCGCCGAAGGGCTGATCCTGGCGTTCACCCTGACCGGCCTGGAGGGCGAGGAGGCCCGCCTGCGTTCCGAGGGAGTGCCGATCACCATGCCGATCCGGGAGGAGCCGTGGGGCGAACGCCTCTTCCAGATCACGGACCCCAACGGCATAGTCGTCCAGTTCGTGGAGTGGGTCGCTGCCGCCGGGGAGCCCGCCTGAGCCTCTCCGCGCAGAGACCGGCACCCTGAGCCCTCAGGATGGCCCCGCTGACCCTTGGCGGCGGCCGGGCACCCCGCGGGACGCGCGGGCAGGGGTGCGTCTCCCGGGCGGCCGGGAGGCGCCGCCTTCAGAGCCCGGTGACCCGGGAACTCGCCGAGAGTTCGTACGCCAGGGTCACGGTGCGGGAGCCGCCGGGTGGGAGCGGCACCTCCCAGCGGACGACGCCCTCGGCGTCGACCGCGTCGGGCACGGGGGAGCAGGCGTCCTCGCGCAGGCGCACCTCCACCGCCGACACCTCCGAGACGGGGATGCGTTCCCGTACGACGACCACGCGGTCGCCCTCCTCCCCGGGGGGCGAGAAGCGGGACAGGTGCAGGGTGACCGTCCGGGAGACCACGGTCCGCTGGGTCAGCCCCGCGGTGTCGCGGAACTCCTCGGTCCTGCGGACCACCCGGTGGTCGTCGCGGCTGCCGAAAGCGAGCTCCACGGGGGCGCCGGGGGCGGTGAACTCCAGCGTGCCGCGGCCCGTGAAGCCGCTGCCGCGGACCAGGTCCACCGGCCCGGCGAGCAGGGTGTGACCGGCCAGGTTGTCGAACCGCACCACCTGGGTGACCAGCGGGGACAGTTCGGGCGCGCAGGCGTACTCGCTGCCCGCCGCCGCCGTGAACGAGGAGACGGGCACCCGGTGGGCACGTCCGTCCCCCGGTACGGAGACCGGCGCGGGGGAGTGCAGCACCCGGGTCTCGCCGCCGTCGTCCACGCCCGGCAGGCCCGGCACGGCCGCGGGGCCGAGGTCCCCGATCTCCTCCTCGCGCAGTTCCACGTCGACCGTGCGGCGCTCGGCGGCGGAGCGCTCCCGCAGCGTCAGCCGGTCCTCGGACAGCCGCGGCGGCTCGGCGGCCTGCGCCGACCGGGCCGTCGACAGCGTCAGGCGCACGTCCCGCCAGTCCTCGCCGGTGCGCTGCCAGACCATCGCGTCGGTCTCCAGCGTGAGGGACCCCCCGTCCAGCACCGCCCGGTAGGCGGGGCGCCACAGGGCACAGGGGGTCAGATGGGTCAGGCGCAGTCCTGCCGGGCCCGCTGCCGCGGACTCCACGGTCAGCTCGATGTGGCCGAGCAGCTCCGCGGGCTCCTCGACACAGAGATCCAGCGCCCGCCGCACATCGGCGAGTTCGGCGCCCAGGGCAGCGAGCCGTGCCTCCGCGGCACGCAGGTGCTCGCCGGACGCGTCGCGCTCCGCGTCCACCCGGTCCAGGTCCTCCGACCAGCGGGCGGCGTCGGAGTCACCCGCGCCCGCGCCCTCGCCGGCGTCGCGCAGCACATCGGCGGCGAGGCGGCCCAGCAGGTCCAGACGGGCGCGGAGCCGGTCGCGGCGCAGCTCCAGTGTGCGCCGCTCCTCGTCGAGGGCGTGCTCGCGCAGGCGAAGGGCGGGGTCCTCACCCGCGGACGGCACCGGCGGGCGCGGCGTCCAGGCACGCACGATCCGCACGTCGAGCACGGTCGCCCGGTGACCGGCGGTCAGCTCGGCGTGCAGGGTGCGGTCGACGGCCAGCGCGCTGACCGGCCCGAGGCGAAGCCGCTGGACACCGGCCTCCAGGTCGAGGGTGGCGGTGCGTTCGACCTGGGCGCGGTCCTCCAGGCAGGTGACGGCGGTGACGGGAAGAGGGATCGGCTGCGGGGCCGTGGACATGGTGCGTCAGCTCCTGCGGTTGCCGCCGGCGAGGGACTTGCCCGCCGGGAAGCGGATCTCGTAGCCGCCGTCGAACACGGCGGTGCCGCCTGCGCGCAGCTCCGCCCGCCAGACGCGGGTGCCCGGGACGGCGGGCTCGGACTCGGTGCCGGGCTCGGGTGCGGCCCAGTCGGCACGCTCCTGGATCCGGACGTCCGGCTCGGAGGTCACCGGCACCCGCTCGCGGATCTCCACGGTGACGGGCCCGGGGAGCCGGTTGGCAAGTTCCACATGGACGCGGTGGTCGAGCACGGTGGTGTTGTTGCGCAGGCCCGCGGCCGACTCGTTCAGGCTCGTCCGCCGGGTGACCCGGATGCCCTCGGCCTGCCCCAGTCCCACCCGGCGGACACCACCGGGCGGCAGGGTCGGCAGGGCGGCGGTCAGCAGGAACTCGTCGTCGACGGTGACCTCCACCGGGCCGGCGAGAAGCGCCTGGTCGGTGGCGTTGGAGAGCACCAGCGTCGCGTACACCGTCTGTTCCACGGACGGCACGCACAGGTACTCCGTACGCAGTCCGACCGGGATCTCGCCGACGGTGACGGTGTGCCAGGTGCCGTCCGACGGGATGTCGGCGCGGGCGGCGGCGTCGAAGCGGTGGTCGAAGGATCCGGCCGAGACACGGGGGCGCACGGCGTGCACGGGCAGCGGCAGCGACGCCACCGCCTCGGCGCGACGCCGGTACTCGGCGGCCACCGCGTCGCCGGACGAGCCGGGGAACAGCCGGCCACGCCGGGCGGCCGGTCCGTCGGCACCGCTCAGCACCAGTGCGGCGTAGTCGAGTTCGGCGTCGCTCGGCCGTGGCGGGCCGGCGGGCGGCTCCGCGGACGGCGGCGGGGGCGGTGCCATGGCGGCCGGAGGGGCCGGCCTGGCGGCACCCGTCCTCGCGCGGTGTGACGGGGACGCCGGAGCGGGCGGCTGCGGGGCACCCGTGAAGGCCTCCGGGGCGGCTCCGTAGGCACCGCCCGGCTGCGGGAGCGCGGCGGGAGCACCGCCGTACCCCATCGGAGCCGGCGGCGGGGGAGGCGGCGGCGGGGGCAGGGCACCGGCCGCGACCGGTACCGGCCCGGGCCCGGTGACGGGGCGGGGGCCCGCCGCGTCGTATCCGGTGAACAGGCCGGCCAGGCCCGGTGGGGGCTCGCGCCACCCGGAGGGCGCGGGGACGGGCTGGCGGCGCCCGATGCGGACGGAGCGCAGCCGCGGCAGGTCGGTCCGGCGCCCCAAGTCGGCGGTGGCCAGAGCGATGCGCACGCCGGTCCAGTCCTCGCCGGTGCGCTGAGCGACCGAGGCCCGGAGCACCAGCCTCCCGCCGCCCTCTCCCTGGCGGTGAGTCAGGCGGTACGCGGGTGCCCAGACGGCCCCCGGCACCCCGTACTCCAGCTCGACCTCCACCTCCGGCCGGGCGTCGGCTGCGCCGTCCAGGGTGAGGACGGCCGACACCGTGGTCGCGACGTGGGGCGGGGCCGCGTCGGTCGACGCCCGTGCGAGCCGGTCGGTGGCGACGGCCAGCTCCTGTTCGGCGTCCCGCAGCGCGTCCTCCAGCTCGACGAGGCGTGCGTGCAGCCGTGCGAGCCGCTCGTCGACGAATGCCGAGAGCTCCAGCCACGCGTCGACGGGGGTGCGCCGGGGCGGGTCCCCCCGCCTGGGCACCGGGGGGACCGGACGCAGCGCGCCGACCTCCTCGATCAGGGCCGTCTGCCGGTCCAGGCGGGCGCGGGCCGCCGCGTACGCGTCCCGCAGCCGCTCGACCTCGCGGAGCAGCCCGCCGGGCGGGCCGGCGCCGGCCGGCTCGGCCTCGACCTCCACCCGGGCCTCGGTGACCCGCACCCCCGCGGCGCCCGTGACGCGGGCGCGCAGCGACGAGGGGTCGAGCGCGCGCGGCAGTCCGGTCACCCGCACCCGGCCGTCCCGCGGAACGCGGCCCGCGGCGAGGCGCCGGCACAGTGCCCCCTGCGCGTACACCACGACCGAATCGAGGGTGGACCCCCACCTGTCCGCTGTCCCAGTCGCTTCCATGTCCTCCGCCCCCGACGCGTCCGTGCGGACCGAAGCCTACGCCCGAGCGCGGCCCTCGCCGCCGCCGTCGTCCCGATGACGCCGGTCCGTGACCGACACCGCGTGGCGCACGAGCGGTTGTGACGGGTCGCCCCCGTGTCCGGGCAGGGGTCCACGGCGCCACGAGGGCCCCACAGCCCCGAGCGGCACCCGGCCGCGGTCACCGCCGGAACCGGCAGGCTGAAGCGGCTCCGCGTACCACTGCTCCAGGCCGGCCTCCCCGTCGGCGGCGCCGTCGCGGGGGTGACGAACGCCGGGCGCGGGACGCGGGGGCGGGAGAAGCGGCCGTCCAGGGCGAGGCGCGCTCGTACACTCGCACCATGCCCCGGACGACCCCATCCGACGCCGGCCTGCCCCCGGAGCGCGCCGATGGCACCTCCTGACCCGGCGCCCGCGCCGCTCGGCGCGGACGGCGACTGGCTGCCCGTCACCGGGGGCGAGTCGGGAGCCGCCGTCTTCCGCAGCGCGGACGCCACCCGCTACGCCAAGTGCGTCCCCGTCGCCGATGCGGCCGCCCTGGGAGCCGAGCGCGACCGGATCGACTGGCTGGCGGTCCAGGACGTGCCGGGCCCTCAGGTGCTCGACTGGTACTCCGGCGACGCGGGTGCCTGCCTGGTCACCAGCGCCGTCCCCGGCGTCGGGGCCGACCGGCTGCCGGCGGACGACCTGCGGGCCGCGTGGGGGGCCATCGGCGAGGCGGTCCGCCGCCTGCACGCGGTGCCCGTGGAGACGTGCCCCTTCGACAGGGACCTCGACTCCATGGTCGCCGCGGCGCGGGACGCGGTCGCCCGGGGCGCCGTGCGGCCCGAGTTCCTGCCCGAGGAGCAACAGCACACGCCCCCGGGGGCGTTGCTGGCGCGCGTCGTGGCGCAGGTGCCCCGGCGACGGGAACAGGAGGCCGCCGACACGGTCGTCTGCCACGGGGACCTCTGCCTGCCCAACATCGTCCTCGACCCTCGGACCCTGGAAGTGTCGGGCTTCATCGACCTCGGCCGCCTCGGGCG
Source organism: Streptomyces sp. T39 (assembly GCF_008042045.1). Lineage (GTDB taxonomy): Bacteria > Actinomycetota > Actinomycetes > Streptomycetales > Streptomycetaceae > Streptomyces. The sequence goes on along the minus strand of NZ_RDBP01000002.1, from coordinate 15,556 downwards.
GGCCGACCGCCACGCCGACGTGGCGCTGCTGCTCGCCACCGCCCGTGAGACATGGGCCGACGAGGAACGGGCGCGGGCCGCGGACGCGGCGTTCGCCGAGCGGTACGGCCTCGCCCCGGACCCCGGCCGTCTGCGGTTCTACCTCCACCTCGACCCGCTCACCTGGGGATGACGGCGGCGAAGCCCGAACCCCCGTGCCGCTGCTCCGGGTCCCGCCGCGCGGCCCGGCAGTAGGGTGACGCCGTGACGCTCTCGCAGGAGGATCCGCAGACGCCCGTCGCCGACGAGGACCGCGACGTCGCCCTGCGGCGCGTCCAGGACGCTTACGGCCAAGGGCACATCACGCACGAGGAGTTGGAGGAGCGCCTCCAGCGGGTCCTCACCGCGCGGACACGCGGCGACCTCGGGCCGGCGCTGGCCGCGCTCCCCGCGGAGGCCGACTCCGCCGCCACGATCTCCGCCGCCGTCGGACGGATCCGCCGCGGGGGAGTCTGGAGAGTCCCGCGCACCCTCACGGTCGCCTCCGCCTTCGCGAAAGTGCACCTGGACCTGTCACGGGCCGTCCTGGGACACCCGGCGGTCCGCATCGAGCTGCAGCTCGGCACGGGCAGCGCACGGATCATCGTGCCGCGCGACGCCGTCGTCGACGTCGACGGAGTGGTGACCCCGATGAAGGACACCCGCTACAAGGTCCGGGTGCCGACTGGCCCCGGACCGAGGATCACGATCACCGGAACCCTGGGCTTCGGCCGGCTGACCGTCCGCCACGCGCGCCGCTGAGCCGCCGGCCGGCGGCACGGCCGCTGCCGGCGCCCCCCGACGGCGGGACGGCCGGCCCCTTCGCCCCGTGAAGGAGCCGCGCCCCCGGCCGGGCCGGAGGGCGTGCCGGCGGGAGCCAGGCCCGGCCGGACACCGGCCCGGGACACCGGCCCGGGACGCCGGTCGAGGCGGCGACTCAGGAGGCGCGGCCCGGCGGATGCGGGAAGCCGGCTCGGGAGCGGTTCAGGACGTCAGGCGAGGACGACCGGGAGGTCGAACAGGTCGTTCTGCGTCACGACCGGCTTGTTGCGGAGCTCCTCGGGCGCGACGGCGAGCCGCAGGCCCGGAAAGCGCGCGTAGAGGGCGGGCAGGGCGACCGACGCCTCCAGGCGGGACAGGGCCGCGCCCGGGCACACGTGCGGGCCGTGACCGAAGGAGATGTGACGGTTCGGCGTACGGGTCACGTCGAACTCGCCCGCCGTCGGGCCGTGCTGCGCCTCGTCCCGGCCGATCGCGCCGAACGACACGATCAGGGCCTCGCCCTGCGGCAGCACCCGGTCGCCGACCTCGATGTCCTCGCGGGCGAAGCGGATGAGCACGTGCGAGGTGGGCGTGGACCAGCGCAGGGTCTCCTCGATCACGTTCTCCCAGGACACCTCGCCGGCGAGCACCAGGGCACGCTGCTCGGGGTGGGTCTCCAGGGCGACGACCGCGTTGACGATCAGGCTGATGGTCGTCTCGTGACCCGCGGCGACCATCAGCTGGAGGGTGTTGGTGATCTCCTCCGTGCTGAGCCGGTCGCCGTTCTCGGACGCCTCGATCAGCGCGCTGGTGAGGTCGTCGCCGGGCCGCTCCTTCTTGCCCGCCACGATCCCGGCGAAGAGGGCGCCCAGGTCCGCCATCATCTGCGGCACCTCCTCGGGCGGCGTCTGCGTCGAGAAGAACATGTCGAACAGGGCCTTCATCCGCGGATGGTCGGCCGGGTCGACCCCCATCAGCTCGCTGACCACGTTCATCGGCAGCGGGTAGGCGAACTCCGCCTTCAGGTCCACCCGTTCGCCGGCCGGCAGTGCGGCCAGGCGGTCCAGCATGCCGTCGGTCAGGGCCCGGATCCCGTCCCGCAGCCGCTCCACCCGGCGCGCGGTCAGGGCCTGCGCCACCAGGGTGCGCAGCCGCCGGTGCTCGTCGCCGTCGACGGTGAGCATCGACCTGCCGGGGTTCGCCAGGCCGATGAGCGGCCAGTCCAGGGGTATCTCACCGCGCTGCCAGGCGCCCCACACGCCGATGTCCTTGACCAGGCGGGAGTCGGTGAGCAGCTTCCGCGCCTCGGCATGGTGGGTGACGGCCCAGCAGGGCACCCCGCCGGGCAGCACGACACGGGCGAGGGGGCCCGCCTCGCGCAGCCGCGCGCTCTCCTCGTCGAGGTCGGCGACGAACGGGTCCAGCGTGATCACATCGGTGGCGGTCGCGGCGGTTCCGGCATGCGGGCAGGTCATCGCGTGGCTCCAAGGGCGGGGGTCGGGGTGTAGGTCACGGGAAGCGCGGTGAGGCCGCGCAGCCAGGGGGACGGACGGCGCGTGAGCGCGTCCTCGGCCACCGCGAGGTCGACGTCCGGCAGCCGGTCGAGCAGCACCTCGATCCCCGTCCGGGCGATGGTCTCGGCGACCTCCTGGGCGGGGAACGGGCACCGGTGCTCGCCGTGCCCGAAGGAGAGATGGGCGTTGTTGCCGCCGGTGAGCGCCCCGGCGTCGGTGCGCACCTGGGGGTCGGAATTGGCGGCGGCCAGGCCCAGCAGCACCAGGTCGCCGCGCCCGATCAGGCGCCCTGCGAGGTGGGTGTCGCGCGAGGCCCAGCGTCCGGCGACGTTCTGGGTGGGGGTGTCCTCCCACAGGACCTCGTTCATCGCCTCGGCGACACTGTGCCGGCCGCCGGAGAGCGAGGCGGCGAACCGGTCGTCGGTGAGCATCAGCCGCAGCGAGTTGCCGATCCAGTCGGCGCTCGGCTGGTGGCCCGCGGCCATCATCACCATGAGGTCCTGGGCGACCTCCTCGACCGTGAACCCGGCGGTGTTGGCGAGCATCCGGGACGCGACGTCGTCGCCCGGTGCCGCGCTCTTCTCGGCGAGCAGCGCGGCCATGGACGTGCCGAGGTGGCGCTGGCCCTCCAGCGCGCCCTCCTGGCCGTTGATCATGTCGTTCAGGGCCTTCACCAGTGCCGGCCCCTGCTCGTCGGCGAAGCCGTAGACGCTGGCGAGCACCCGCACGGGCAGCAGCATCGCGTACTCCGCGATGATGTCGCAGGACCCCTTCGCGCAGACCGCGTCGATGAGTTCGTCGGCGAAGCGCTCGGCGCGTTCCTTCAGGACGAACGGGTCGATCGCCTCCAGGGCGTCGGAGACGACCCGGGCGCGCTCGCGGTGCCGCTCGCCGACGGTGTAGAGGATCGACGGCTGCTTGCGGCCGATCATCGGCAGCAGCGGCCAGTCGGCGGGGATGCGGTCCCACTGGTTCCACAGTTCGGAGTCGCGGGAGAAGAGCACCGGGTCGCTGGTGACCTGGTGCAGTTCGCGGTAGCCGAGCACCAGCCAGGCGGGGACGTCGCCGTCGAGCACGACGGGTGCGACGGCGCCGTGCTCGCCGCGGATCTGCCGGTACAGCCCGGCGGGGTCGGTCTGGAAGCGGGGGCCGCTCAGCGGGACGGGCCGGATCTCGGGACGGGTCACGGGGCGGGCTCCGGAATCGGCTTCGGTTCCGCGGCGGTGACGGTCCGCAGATGCTCGACGAGCGAGATCAGGACCTGCTTGCTGGACTCGCGCGACCGGGCGTCGCAGAGCACCAGCGGGACCTCGTCGGCGAGGTCGAGGGCGTCGCGGATCTGGGCGGGGGTGTGGGCGGGGCCGCCGAAGTCGTTGCAGGCGACGACGAACGGCGTGCCGTGGTGTTCGAGCCGGTCGATGGCGTACCACGAGTCGGCGAGCCTGCGGGTGTCGACGAGCACGACCGCCCCCAGGGTGCCGGAGAACAGCCGGTCCCAGAGGAACCAGAACCGCTCCTGGCCGGGCGCTCCGAACAGATAGAGGACGTTGCGCTCGTCGAGCGAGATGCGGCCGAAGTCGAACGCGACGGTCGTCGCCGTCTTCGTGGCGACGCCGGCGGTGTCGTCGACGGCCTCGCCCGCCTGCGTCATGGTCTCCTCGGTGTTCAGCGGGCGGATCTCGCTGACCGAGCGCACCAGGGTGGTCTTGCCGACGCCGAAGCCGCCGACGACCACGATCTTCAGGCCGTTGTCGGCGGTGCTGTGCAGGGCCTGGCGCTGTTCAGAGGTTACGGAGTCCAACGAGCACCTGCTCCAGGATGTCGTGATCGGGAAGACGGTACGTGGGGCGGGGATGCCGGGCGCTGATCCGGCCGGTGTCGTGCAGGTCGGTCAGCAGGATGCGGGTGATCGACACCGGAAGGGCGAGGGCGGCCGCCACCTCCACGACCGCGGTGGGGAAGCGGCACAGGCGCAGGATGGCGGCGTGCTCGGACTGCATGCCGGGCACCGGATCGCTCTCGGCGACGACCAGCGTCACCAGGTCGAAGGAGTCGGATCCCGCCCGGCTGCGGCCGCCGGTCAGCGTGTAGAGCCGGTCCGGGGAGTCGTCCCGGCCCGGTCTGGGGCGGCTCATCCCCGGGGCCTGGCGACGAGGTGCTCGCCCAGCTGCTCGACCAGTTCCGACATGTTGTGCCCGACGAGCCCCGCGTCGGCGTCCTCGTCCGCGACCAGCGCGAGGTGCGCGCCCTCGCCCGCCTCCACGATGAACAGGATGCCGCCGTAGAACTCGGCCATCGCGGAACGCACCCCGCCCGTGCCGTCCCCGAACTCGACCGAGGCACCGTGCGACAGGCTCTGGATGCCCGCCGCGATGGCGGCGAGCTGGTCGGCCTGGTCGACGGAGAGCTCGGGGGTACGGCAGAGCTTGAGGCCGTCGCGGGAGAGCACCAGGGCGTGGCGGGTGCCCGGGGTGCGTTCCAGCAGGCCCTCCAGGAGCCAGCTGAGCTTCTCGTCGGTCGTGGAGCCGGTCATTGCGGGTTGCCTTCCGGATGCGGGGTGTTCGGGGACGRGGTGGCGCCGGTGGCACCGTCGGGGGCCGGTGCGGCGGTGGCGCGGACGGCCGCGCGGAAGCTGCCGAAGCGGGAGGCGGCGCCCGCCGCGGCTCCGGTGCGCGGAGCCGCGGGACGGTCCTTCCCGGCGGCCTGCGGGGCGTCGTGCCGGGCGGCGGCGAGGGTGCGGCCGCGCCGTCTGCGCGGCAGGCCGCTCTCGCCGAACTGCGGGTGCTCGCCCGTGCTCCCGGCGGCGGAGCCGTGTTCGGCCTCGGGCTCCGGGACCGGCGGGGCGGCCGGCACCGGCGCGGCGGCGGGTGCGGCGGCCGGGACGGGGGGCGTGGCGGGGGAGTGTGCCGGTGCGCGGGTGATCAGTTCCTGCGGCAGCATCAGCAGCGCCCCGGTGCCGCCGCGCGCCGAGGGGCGGAAGGAGACGGTCAGCCCGTGCTTGCGGCAGAGCCGGCCGACGACGGCCAGTCCGAGACGGGTGCCGGAGAGCCCGGCCAGGTCCTGGGCGGAGGAGCCCACGGCGGCCTGGGCGCGGCGCAGCTGCACGTCGCTCATCACCAGACCGCTGTCCTCGACGGTGATCACGACGCCCGCCGGGACCTCCTCGACGTAGACGTGCACCTCGGCCGTCGGCGGGGAGAAGTTGGCGGCGTTGTCCATCAGTTCGGCCAGTGCGTGCATGACGCCCTCGGCCGCGTGGCCCGCGACCGCCGCGTCGCTGCCGGAGTGCAGCCGCACCCGCTGGTAGCCGCCGATCCGTCCCATCGCGCCGCGCAGGATCGACTCCATCACGATCGGGCGCGCCCAGCGCCGGCCCGAGCGGGCCCCGGTGAGCACGGCGATGGAGTCGGCGAGCCTGCCCGCCTGGGCCGTGCGGTGGTCGAGGTGGAGCAGGTCGGTGAGCACGTTCTCGTCGGCGTGACGGTGCTCCATCTCCCGCAGGTCGGTGAGCATGCTCGTGGTGAGGGCCTGCATGCGCCCGGCGGCGTTGGCCGCGGCGGCCATGGCGGCGGACCTGCCGGACTCCGCGCGCCGCAGCCGCGCCCGCAGTTCCTCGGTCTCGGCGGTCCGCGCGGCGACGAGTTCGTCCGTCCGCGCCTCGTGCGAGCGCATCAGTTCCCCGGTGCGCGCCTCGTGCGAGCGGATCAGTTCCTCGGTGCGGGCCGTGTGACGCGCTTCGGAGGCCGCGGCCTCCGCGGCGGCGCGCTCCTGGAGCGCGGCCGCCCCGCGTTCGGCGGCCGTCCGGTGGGCGGCGAGGGAGGCGTCGCGCGAGGCGAGGTCGGCGGCCAGGGCAGCGGCCCGCCGGCTCAGGGCGCGCGCGGTCCTCGCGTACCAGGTCACGGCGAACGCCGCCGCGCAGAGCAGCAGCACACCGCAGGCGGCGGCCGCCCCGAGTTCGGGGCGGGCCCCGGCCGGAGCCGCGGTGGTCGCCGCCACGGCGAGCGCACCGCCCGCGGCGGCCGTCAGCAACGAGGCGGTCAGGGCAGGGCGGAAGGGGGTGGGTGACGCCGACATCAACCAGACTCTCGGGAGCGGGCACGCAGGGAGGGGGAGTCGCAACGACCGCACTATAGAGCGGTTGTTGATCAGCGGGGAACTCCCTTGACCGGATTGATATTCCTGTTGTGGCATACCTTTTCGCATGAGCGCCCGGGAAAGTCGTACTCCGTGCGATATGTGACCAACACCGGTGTGCACGGCCTCGGCTGACGTTGCGTCGGCGAATCCACCGCCCCTCCCCGCCCGGCCCGGAGGAAGGGCGGGGGCGCCAAGAGGCAGGGGCCGGCGGGTGCCGCGGCCACGCGTGCACCGCCGCGTCGATTCCGGCGGCGGCCACCCGCACCCGGATCCGGCCGGCCGGGCACGCGGGGAGTCCGGCCGCGGCCACCCCCGCACCGGCCGTGTCCGCGGTCCCGCGGCCGCCGCCGGTGATCGGATAGCGTCGGGAGGGACGCCGGTGCGCCGGGCACCGGTGCCCGCGACGAGAGGAAAGCGAACGTATGCCGCTCGAAGGCGAGTACGAGCCCAGCCCGTCGACCTGGGTGCGGGAGCAGGTCGAGCTGTACGAGTCGTCCGGAGGGACCGAGGGGACGACGATGCGGGGCATGCCCGTCGTCCTGGTGTCCACCATCGGCGCGCGCAGCGGCCGGATCCGCAAGACGCCGCTCATGCGGGTGGAGCACGACGGCGCGTACGCGCTGGTCGCGTCGAACGGCGGCGCGGTGAAGCATCCCGTCTGGTACCACAACCTGGTCGCCAACCCGGACATCGAGCTGCGCGACGGCACCGAGGTCTGGGACATGCGGGTCCGGCTGATCACCGGTCAGGAGCGCGCCGAGTGGTGGGAGCGGGCGGTCGAGGCGTTCCCCGACTACGCGGACTACCAGGTGAAGACCGACCGCGAGATCCCCGTCTTCCTGGCCGAGCGCGTCTCCTGAGCACCGGTCACGCGGGTGTCGGTCACGGGCGGGGTGCGGCCTGCCCGTGACCGGCCGGGTGCGTCAAGGGCTCGGCCTCGTACGCGCGGTGGAGCAGCTCCACGAAGGACGGCGCCGCGGGGATCGCCGCCGGGCCGATGCGGTGCACCGGCACCCCCGGCGTCCAGGAGTTCATCACGACGGCCCCCGCGAGCGAGGGCAGGTCGTCGACGGTGATCCGTCGCCTGCGCTGGGGGACGCCGAGACGGTCGAGCTGCCGGCGGACGATGCCCATCGTGGTCCCGCCGAGCATCTCGGCCTCGGGCCACACCACACCGTCGCCGTCCCAGAAGGCCAGGTTCCAGATGGTGGCCTCGCTGAGCCGGCCGCCGCGGTCGACGAAGGCGGCGTCGTCGTACCCCTGGGCGACGGCCTGCCGGAGGAAGTAGGTCTTGGCCACCTCGCCGACGTGCTTCAGGGCGGGGAGGACGCGTTCGTGCGTGACGGTCGACAGCGCCAGCGGCCCGGCGGGGCCGTCCGCGGGCGGCCCGGTGCGGATCAGCACCTCCGGGTCCCCGGCACCAGGCGCGGTGAACTCGCCGGCCGGGGAGTAGACCGTGGCGGTCAGCGAGGCGTCGCCCGGGGACGCGTCGATCGCCTTCGCCAGCCAGGACCGGACGGACGCGTCGTCCGGCGCCCGTCCGAACAGTTCCCCGGAGGCGCCCCGCAGCCGCTCCAGATGGAGATCGAGACCCCGGACCAGCCCACCGCGGACCTGCATCGCCGTGAAGTGGGCGTAGCCCGCGAAGGCGAGGGGCGCCAGGTCCCCGGTGGTGGCGTCCCGGCCGTTGCGGTGGACGACGAATGCGCTCATGAAACGCTCCCTGGTCGTGGAGGGCAAGCACGCACGGCGTGCGCACGGTCGGGACGCTAAGGCTTCACACCGATATCAAGGTCAAGCCCGCCGGGAGCGGTTCAGTCGGCGGGGGCGACGAACTCGGGCCGGTCGCGCTCCGTGACCTGTGCGCTCACCCGATCGTGTGCATGCCCCCGGGGACGGGGCTGCGCACCGTCTTGGACCGCGCCTGCGCGGCCCAGGGCCTGCGGCCGGAGATCGCGTTGCAGGCCAGTGCCGCCGATGCCGTCGCCGCTCTCGCGGAACGCGGGCTCGGCGCCGCCGTCCTCGGCGACTCGATGGCCGCCCACTACGACGGGCTCACCGCCCGACCCGTCGAGGACGCCGACGCACCCGCCCGGCTCTGCCTGCTGTGGAGGACGTCCCACGGCCCCGCGGTGCGCGAGGCCCTCGCGCACTGCCGCCGCGCCTTCCGTCGTGGCGGGACGGATACGGCGTGACGCGCGCCGGGCGGGCCCGGCCGTATGCGGCCGGCAGGGAGCAGACTCCGCTCCGTCGTCCGTGACGACGCGTGCGACGAGGGCGATGCCCGGGCGGCGAACCAGGTCGGCCCCACGGGTCGGGCGGGATATCTCCTCCGCCGGATCGGGGCGCCGGCTGTCCAGGACCCCGCCGGCGCCCGGGGGCTTCGGCGGTGTCGTGCTTCGCCGGTGACGCGGTGACGCGGTGACGCGGTGACGCGGTGACGCTCACACGCGCACCGCAGGGGCGGGCGGGCGGGCGAGGCGGACGGCGTTCGCACCGGGCGCCGGCAACCGCGGCTCCCGCGACGGCCCGGCCCGCTCCGGGGGGCTCAGTCGCCGCCCCGTTCGGCGGCCAGCATCCGCTCGATGCGGTCGAAGCGCTCGTGCAGGGCGCGGGTCTCCTCGCGCAGCCGGTGCGTGTGCCCGCGCCGCCGGTCCTCCCGGCCGACGAACCAGGTCGCCAGCGCGGCCGTCACCACGCCGTACGTGGTGATGCCCACGACCATGACGACCGCGCCGACGACCCTGCCCCACGCCGTGACCGGGTAGAAGTCCCCGTAGCCGACGGTGGTCGCCGTCTCGATCGACCACCACAACGCCTTCGGGTACGAGGTCAGATTCGCCCCGTGCGCCCCTTCCTCGGCGGCCACGACGGCCCACGACCCACCCAGCATCACCAGCACCAGGACCGCCGTCGCCGCGCCCGCCGCCCTGAGGTGCAACGACCGCCCCTCCCTGCCGAGCAGCACGTCTACCGCCCGGGTGAGGAATCCGGGAACCATGGAGACTCCTTTCGCCCGCCCCAGTCTCCCCGCGATCTCCCGCCGACCGCCGGGGACGCGCCGCCGGCCGGGCGGCGGCCGTGACCGGGCCGGACGGCGCCGTCAGGGGCGGTGGCGGGTGCGGCGGGGATCTCGAGATCCGCGGGGAAGCAGCCGATGATCGCGGGAGGGGCGTCGTGGTCGCCCATCCCCCACGGACGGTGGTCCGCGGCGATGGCGGCCCGCAGGATCGCGTCGGCGAGGCGGTAGCCCTGTGCCTCGGCCAGGGTCGCCAGCCACGGCGGTCGGAGCACCTCACTGTCCGCAACGAGAAGTGCGTCGATCTCGGTGTGCAGCATCCGCTGGACGTGATCGCGGTCCCATCCGATGCACCGTTTGCGATCGACCGTGAGCTGCGGGGCGTGCCGGCCCGTGAGGTTGACCACCGCTCCGAAGGAGGGGAGGCCGCACCAGAGGCCGTCGGCCAGCACCGCGCCCATGCCGTTGCACCACCATGTCGTCGGCTGCCGTGTGGCCGCCACCAGAGGGGCGCCGTGCCGGGCGGCCGTCGGAGCACTCGCGTCCTCGACGCCCAAGGGGGCGAATTCGGAGAGCACCTCGGGAAGCCAGGTCAACGGCGTGGCGTCAGGACCCGTCATCGTGTCCTCGGCCGTCACGTGGTAGTCGGCTATCCACAGCAGTCGCCGCAACAGATCCTTCGCGGACGGAGCTGTCGCCGGGTCGCGGAGATACAGCCGCACGGCGGTCCCCGCCTCACGGCCCCGGCCGATCTCCTGGATGTGGAAGAGGGCGCCGGGACCGGCGATGTCCACTCGCAGGAGCGGCCCGGGATGTCCTTCCGGATCGAGGCGGCAGGTTGTGACCTGAAGATCGTCGGCGATCATGAAGTAGCTCAGGACCCCGATACCGAAGCGGCTGTTGGGATGGAACTCGACGTTCTCCGTTTCCCAGCGCGCGAGTTCCTCCGTGTACTCGGGGAGGTCGGCGAACCGCATCCCCGCGTGGGAGAACACCTCACGCAGTTCCCGCTTGCCCATCCCGATGCCGTTGTCGACGCACTCGATGTACGCCCGGCCGTCGTCGTACCCCTGGGTGAAGGAGATCGATCCCTCCCAGCGGCCGGTGAAGCCCGGATCCGTCGCCCGCAGGTAGGCCGTGCGGGCGCCACGATAACGGCAGGCGTCCAGGGCGTTCTGGTACAGCTCGCGGATCGCCAGCGCCGGGTCGCCGTAGAGCTCCTCGCCCATCAGCAGTTCCTGGATGCGATCGTCCGCGAGCCGGAATCGAAGGTCCGTCGACTCGTACATGCGCTGACCCTGCGCGTTCAGCGCGGGGACCACCTCGTCCGCGGTGGCGTGGGCCGGCAGATCCTCCAGCGGGGCGAGTTGCTGTTCCGTCGCCGCGCGAATGTCGATGGACGAGAAGATGCCGTCGAGTACGGCGGCCTGCTGGTGCAATGCCAGGCCCACGGCCGGATGCTCGCACTCGGCGCGCAGCACCCGCGTCCTGCCGAGGCGGTCCCAGGTCGCCTTCTCCAGCGTCTCCTGAAGTCGTGGGAGCGAGACGGCGTAGCTGATGCCCAGGTGGTCGACGACGATGTCCCCCAGAGCGAGCGGGTCGATCGCCGACCTTGTGGCGATGGTGAGCAGCGCGAAGACGAGCTGGGCACGGATGTCCTGCTCCAGCTCCGAAGCCCCGGCGACCCGCCTCACCGGGCGGTCCACCATGAAGTCCGGAGACGCCAGAAGGCCGCGCAGCAGCAAGAACAGCTGATCGCCGTCGAACAGGTCGGCGACGAGCTTCCTCTCCGCCTGCGTGCCGGCGAGGCCGGCTTCTCGGACCGGCGCGAGCAGTTCCGCCAACGCGTCGTCCCGGTCCTCTGCGGACTGGTGCCGTACGAGCCAGTGGTGGAAGAGCCACCAGGCGATCCCTGCGGCGCCCTCGGTCCTGCCACTCCTGGTGGCCTGCGCCGCTCGCCGCGCCAAGCGGGAGTTGGCCGCGACGAACTGTTCGAAGCCGACCCGCTCGGGCGATGCGCCGGGCGCGGGGGTGAGCCGCGTCGGCTCCACGTGCAGCGCCCGTGCCGCCGTACGGTCGCGAAAGGCGGAGGACAGGAAGGGAACCGCCACCAACAGCGAGGCCTCGGCCGGTGACAGGCCGAGCTTCTCGGCATTGAGCACCTTCGACAGCAGCCAGGTGAGCCGTTCCGTGGTCCGTTCGGCGAGTCCGGGCGGCGACCACGGGTCGTCCTCCAGAAGCCGCCTGTCCGCGAGCGACTGTGCATGCAGCCGATCGACCAGGTTCACGACCGTCTCCTTGAGCAGACGTGCCCCGGGACTCTCCTCCACCTGGTTCCAGGCAGGGTGCTGCAGTGCCAGCCGAGCCCACAGCGACTCACCCGGCGCGAGCGGCGGTGCGGACTGCGGACGCGGGAAGACGGTGAACGTATCGGTGTCCGACTCCGTCCGTACGCGGACCTGTTGACGCTGGCACTCGTGCTCGGCGGTGAGCTGGTCCAGCGCCGACTGGAGACCCTTCTCCAGTTCCCCGAGGCTGCTGGGCCCGGACACGTCCGCGACGAGCGTGCTCAGCGCGCGTGAGAAGAGACTGAAGGTGTTCTGGCCGGCCGTCGCGTAGCGTGCGAACTCGCCCTTGGAGCAGGCGTAGACATGGCAGTAGTGCCGGTCGCCCACCCGGCGCACCCGCACGTCCGACCAGCGCAGGACGTTGCCGACGCCCTTCTCGCGCAGGTCGATCCCCTCTCGGCAGGCGTCCACGAAGACCACGACGTCGCCGGCGGCGCTGCGCTCCGCGTACGGGCCGAAATCGATCGGGACGCACTTGCCGGGGAAGTCGTGCACACGGGTGAGGGCCCCGCGGGGGACCAAGTAGTCGGTGTCGTTGTGGTGGATGCCGTGCCCGCTGAGGAACAGCAGCAGAGTCTCGCCCGGCGCCGCCTCCTGGAAGAAGATTTCGACGGCGGACTCGATCTCGTCACGGCTGGTCTGCTCGATGTCGTGCACGTCGACCTCGTAGCCGGATCCGTCCAGCGCCTGAGCGAGCTCCGCCAGGTCCTGCTCGATGAACGGGAGATCCTTGATGGCACCGTCCTTGTAGGACGGCACACCGATCAGGAGTGCCCTGTACGACGCCTCACCCATGGCCGCCGACTCCGGCTCAGTTGCCGAACGTGAGCGTGATCGCGCCCTTCGCGCCCACTTGTGCCGAGGTGCCGACGAAGGCGATCCCGCCGCTCGCGGTGACCTCGAAGGAGATCTGTGCCTCCCGCAGTGTCATGCCTCCCTCCGGAACAGTGATCGAGCCGATCACCTGCTGGAGTCCGTCGACCGCCCGCTGCAGGTTCTCCCGCAGGACCGCGACCGGGAGGTCGCGGACGGAGGTTGTGCCCGACCCTTCGGCGTCGTCGCCACCACGGCGTCCGAAGATCCCCTTGTCCCCGGTGCGTCCGGCCTCCTCGGGCACATCCGGCCCGTCGACCGACACGATGAACGGGAGCGTCCCGAAGGGTGCGACGCCCCCGGTGGCCTCGTCGTCCGGCCGGCTCATCTCGAACATGCTTCCCCCCGATGGCAGGTGCTGACGGAGCGTCATCGTAAGGGAACCACCGCCCTCGTGGGGCTGTCTCGGCTGACCTCGGCCCCCGCCCGCGTCAGGGTCCTGCCACCTCCCGCACCAGTGCGACGAAGTCGGCGATCGCCGGATGCGGGGCCGCCGCCCGCCAGGCGAGGTGCACCTGGACGGCCGGGGCGTCGGAGAGCGGGCGGTAGACGACGCCCGGATTGGTGTGCATCTCGGCCGTGGAGGCGGCGGAGACGCCGACCCCACGGCCCGCGGCGATCGCGGTGAGCCAGTCGTCGGTGTTGCCGACCGTGAACGTCGCCGTCGGGCGGACGGCGGACGGCCACAGGTCGAGCGTCGTCATGCCGGACACGGTGTTCAGCACGATGGGCCCGGCGGCGAGGTCCGCCAGGGCGAGGGTCTCCCGGCGGGCGAGCGGGCCGTCCGCGGTGACCGCGGCCACCCTCGACTCGGTGAACAGCGGCGCGGTGACGAGATCCGGCACGGTGACCCGGCCGCGGAGGACGGCCGCGTCGACCCGCCCCCTGGTGAGCCCGGCCGTCCGGTCGTCGATGCGGAGCAGTTCGACGGGTGTCCCCGGATGCTCGCGGGCCCACCGCCGCAGCAGCGGCGTCGTGTACGGGCCGAGGGCGGACCAGGCGTGCCCGATGCGCAGGGGCGCGCGCAGCAGCCGGCTCGCGTCGAGCGCCTCGTCGAACGCGGCGACGGCGGCGGCCGCCTTGTCCCGGAAGGCGTGGCCCTCGGGAGTGAGTGCCAGATGATGCGTGGAACGGTCCACCAGCCGGGTGCCCAGACGGCGCTCCAGCGCCGCGAGCGTCCGCGAGACGCTGGGTTGCGTGAGGTTCAGCCGGGCTGCCGCCCTGGTCACGCTGGATTCCTCGGCGATGGCGAGGAAGCAGCGGAGATGGCGCAGCTCGATGCTCATACGTCCGGAGCATAACCGCAGTGAGAAAGGCATTTCACGCGCGACGGCCGGGTCCGTAGCGTGGAGGGGTGCGTACGGGGGCCCGAACGGGCCCGCCCCGGGACGGGCGTCTCCTGACGCGCCGCCGCGCGCCGAGCGGCCGCCGTCCGGGACGGGGGCGCGTTGGCGCCCGGAGACGTGGAGGCCCGGCCCCCGCCGGGTTCGGCGGGTGGCGCCGGGTTCGGCGGGGGCCGCCGGGTTCGGCGAGGGCCGCCGGGTTCGGCGGACGGAGCGAGGAGGCAGCAGGTGGTCGCGGTGAACGGTGCGGCGAGCGGAGGTCCGGAGCCCGGGCCCGGGGCGGGCGCGGCCGTGGTGCTGCCCGAGGCCGCAGGACCCGCCACCGGCGGGGCCTCCGCCGACGGGCGGGGCGGGCGGTCACTGGGGCCGGTGTCGCTGGTCGTCGCCGGCGCGCTGTCCGTCCAGTTCGGCGCCGCCGTCGCCGTCATGCTGATGCCCCGCACCGGCGCCCTCGGCGTGGTGACCCTGCGCCTGGTGCTCGCCGCACTGGTGCTGCTCGTGGTGTGCCGCCCCAGGCTGCGCGGGCACTCGCGCGCCGACTGGGGCACGGTCGTGGCGTTCGGCGTCGCGATGGGCTCGATGAACATCCTCTTCTACCAGGCCGTCGACCGGATCCCGCTGGGCGCGGCCGTCACCCTGGAGGTCCTCGGCCCGCTCGCCATGTCCGTGATCGTCTCCCGACGACTGGTGAACCTGCTCTGGGCCGGGCTGGCCCTCGGCGGCGTCGTCCTGCTCAGCGGCGGCGGCTTCGACCGGCTCGATCCGGTGGGCGCGCTGTTCGCGCTGGCGGCGGGCGGGATGTGGGCCGCGTACATCGTCTTCAGCGCCCGGACCGGACGGCGGTTCCCGCAGGCCGACGGGCTGGCCCTGGCCATGGGAGTGGCCGCGCTGATCAGCCTGCCGCTGGGGATCTGGGAGGCCGGCACGAAGCTCGTGCAGCCCTCCACACTGGGGCTCGGGCTCGCCGTGGCCCTGATGTCGTCGGTCCTGCCCTACACCCTGGAACTCCTGGCGCTGCGACGCCTGCCCGCGGCCACCTTCGCCGTGCTGATGAGCCTGGAGCCGGCGGTCGCCGCGACGGCCGGGTTCCTGGTGCTGCACCAGGCGCTGTCCTTCGCCGACGCCGCCGCGATCGCCCTGGTGATCGCCGCGAGCATGGGGGCGGTGCGGACGCAGACGGCAGGGGTGCGGGGCGGAGCCCCGCGGGGGCGGGTTCGCGTTCGGACCCGGTTGCGGGGCGGGGCCTCGCGGGGGCTTGGCGAGCTGAGGTGGTCCGCCCTGTGCGGGCGTGGTGGTGGGCGCACCCCCGCTGCGCGCGGGTGTCCTCAGGCGCCGGACGGGCTGTTGTGGTGCGGGGTTCGTTCGCCCCGTGCGGGCCGGTGGTTGCAGCACGGCCTGCGGCCGTGTCCTCAAGCGCCGGACGGGCTGCTTTGGTGGGGGTGGTCCGCCCCGTGCGGCCGGTGGTCGCTCGCACCCCCGCTGCGCGCGGGTGTCCTCAAGCGCCGGACGGGCTGGGGTTGCCTGGGCGTGGCCGGGTACGTG
>NZ_RDBP01000199.1 GCF_008042045.1 Streptomyces sp. T39 | reverse complement strand
GTCAGCAGGAGCACGGCGCAGAGCAGGGCCCCGACGACGGTCCCCAGAGCCCGGCAGACGGCACGGGAGGCGAGGGGCCCGAGATCCGGCTTCACGAGGAACACGGCGGTCGCGGGCAGCCAGTACCAGTGCTGCTGTCCCAGGGCGAGGGGGGCGTCGCGGCTCGGGACGCAGGCGCCCGGGCAGGCGCCCGGGGGCGGTGCGGGACGGGCCGTCGGGGTCGGGCGCCGGGTGAGTGGGGCGGTGCGGCGTGCGGCGGGGCCGGCCGGGCGCGAGTACGGCGCGCGGGTCGGCCTGTGCTGCGCGGCCTCCACCGCGCTGGCCCTCGCCCTGGGACAGCAGCACTGGTACTGGCTGCCCGCGACCGCCGTGTTCCTCGTGAAGCCGGATCTCGGGCCCCTCGCCTCCCGTGCCGTCTGCCGGGCTCTGGGGACCGTCGTCGGGGCCCTGCTCTGCGCCGTGCTCCTGCTGACCGGGCCGGGGCCGGAGGCGCTGACCCTGTCGGTCGCCGTCTGCGGCGCTCTCGTCCCGTTCGCCACGCGGCACTTCGCCGCCCAGACGGCCGTCGTCACGGTGCTCGTGCTGTGCCTCGTCGCCCTCGCGGGCGAGCCGCCCGCCACCGGTGAACGGGTGGTGCAGTCGCTGCTGGCCTGCGCGACCGTCCTCGTCGTCGGGCACCTGCCCCTGCCGGGCCGTCACGGGAACGTCGTCCGCCACCGCCTGGACACCGCGACGGAGGCCGCGCGGCGCTATCTGGAGCACGTCCTCGCCTCGCCCGGCGACCAGGCCGGCCGCTGGGCCCTGCGCCGGGAGGCTTACCGCGCGGCCGCTGCCGCGCAGACGGCGGCCGGGCTGTCGGCCGCCGAACTGCCGACGATCGCACGGCACAGCACGGGGTCGCAGCTCATCGCCACGGGGCTGGTCGGCCTGCTCGACTCGATCACCGCCTGCGCCGTCGAGGCGGACGACAGAGCGGCGCCCGTGCCCCGCCGGGACGCGGAGGACCTCGCTGCCCGGCTCACCGAGCTCGGCGGCGACCGGCCGGCGCCCCTCCCGGATCGCGGACTCGTCCCGCACTGAAGCCCGCCACCGGAGCCCCCCGGGTAAGGTCTCCCGCGCACGGCCCCGCGCGCACCGCCCCGCGCCCGCGAGCCCTGTGCCCCCGAGGGCGTCGCCGTCGCCGTCGCCGCGGCCCGGCCGGTCAGGGAGCGGATGCCACCGTCAGTTCGGTGACCGGCGGCTCGTCGTCGAGCGACACGGCGATCCGGTAGAGCCCCGACCAGGGCAGCGTGACGGAGCCGGACAGGCCCTGGCCGTCCGGACGCAGACCGGGGGCGAGCACCGAGCGCCCCGTCGCGACATCGGTGATCGTGCACCCGAGTCCGGTCAGGTCCGTGGTGCCGGTGATCGTCAGTGGCCACGGCTCGCCCGTGGTCACGCTGTCGGGGACCGCGAGCCCGATGCCGTTCGACCCGCCCGCCACGAGCCCGATCGCCCGGCCGGGGTCCGCGCCCCCGCCCCTGCCGGGCGCCGTGGTCTCGACCGTCCTCGGCACGACCGCACCCACGGACTCGGGGGTGACGGCATGCCCCGGCTGCTCCGTGAGCACCGACGCCACGTACCGCAGGGTCACCGGATGCGTCGCGGTCGATCCATGGCGTGCCGTCACATGGCAGAGCCCCGCCGTCGATCCGCCGAGCGCCGCGGCGTCCCGGGAGACGAGCCCGTCGCCGCTGCGGTCCCAGCGGACCGGGGTGCCGTCCGCCAGCCGCAGGAGCTCCCCGTTCGTATGGGTGCGCAGCGCGCTGTACTGCGGGACGGCCTCCCCGAGGGTGATGCGCAGACTCTGCGCCGTCCGCTGCCCGACGCCCGCCACCCCCCGGTGTGCGGGCGGACCGGCCGGCGCGCCGCGCACGGCCCGCTGGAACTCCATCGCCGAGGCGGCCAGTTCGCGGTCCGCCCCGATGTCCGCCACGTCTGCGGGGGTGAGGCGCACCGGTGCGCCGCCGCGTTCCACACAGGGGAGGGCCGGGAGCATGTCGTACACGGCCGGCATGGTCAGCGCGGCCCGGCGCAGGCGCCGCGCCGCGCCCGGCCGGGGCCCGCGGTCGCCGAGCATCGCCGCCACCGCGACCGACCCCTGGAAGGGGGTGCCGATGGACACGAGCACCCGGGTGTCGTCGGCGAGCCCGGGTGTCCGGGCGAGTGCGGCGCGGGCCAGCAGCCCGCCCATGGCATGGGCGACGAACACCAGACGGGGCGGGTGCGAGGTGTCGGAGCCGGCCTGCCCTGTGCGCTGGAGGTTCCGCCGCCAGGCGGTCAGATGGCGCTGCGCCGCCTCGGCCAGAAGCGCGGCGTTGCGGGCGGCCGGCAGCCGCCAGTCGTAGGCGAACTCCAGCACCGCGTCGGGGTGGACGACCCGGGACAGCACCGTCGCCAGCAGCGGTGTGTACGGCTCCACCCCGCCGAAGTACGGTGACCAGACGGGTCTGCGGAGCAGCCGGACGGCCCGCAGCCGGCCCGCGCCGTCCCGGTCCTCGTCGGTCACCCGCAGCGCGGGGTGGTCCCGGTCGCGCCAGGCCGCCAGCTGCTCGCCCGGGGACTGCCCCCACACGAGCGAGGACGTCCGCGTGTCCAGCAGCTCGCTGCCCATGAAGCCCGGCACGACGACCACCGCGTCCCGGGTGAAGGCGGGACGCCCGCCGGGCGCCGAGGGGCCCCCGCGGTCCGGCTGGTCGACCTCGTGCCGGTACGCCTCCACCAGGGCGTCGCGCCACGAGTCCTGCCGGGCCGCGTCGCTGAGCAGATAGGTCGACACCAGATCGCCGCGGGCCACGGTGTTGACGGCCGGCAGCTCCGCTCTCAGCCGCATGGAGGCGGTGTCGCGGGCACCGGGCGGCTCCGCCGGACCCGTCAGCCGGGTGAAGTCCTCGATGTCGTCGGTGCTGAGCCGGTCGCCCAGGACCCGCCCCGTGCCGCTGTCCAGATCGACGCCGAGCAGCCGGGCGGCGAGCGGCACCAGCCGGGGCACCGCGTCGCCCACCTCCGCGGCGAGGTCGCGCACCAGCGTCGGGTGCCGCTCCAGTTCCCGCGTGCTCCAGCCACCGAGGCGTTCCAGCACGTCCTCGCGGAGCGTCCGGGCCTCGGGCACGTCCGCCGTGCCGGTCCGCCGGTGCAGCCGCAGCAGGGCGGCGTCCACCGTCAGCAGCGCCGTCCTGTCGTGCCGGGCCGAGGGCGCCGAACGGGCCTCCAGCAGCAGGGCGCGGGAGGCTCCGAACCGGCCCGCGTCCTCCTCCAGCCGGGCGCCGAGCACGGCGATCTCCACGAACGCCGTCGCCGACTCCTGCGACGCCCGGTCGAGGGCGTGCTCGATCAGCGGCCGCGCCTCGTCGGTGCGGCCCAGTGCGGCCAGGGCGCGCAGCCGCAGCAGGGCCAGGGACACGGTCCCGGCGTGCTCACCGGTCCGTTCCGAGAGCAGGGCCAGTGCCCGCTCGGGATGCCCGTCCGCGAGGAGCCGGCCGGCCTCGGTCTCCGCCTGCCGTGCCCAGGTCACCCCGTCCGCCTGTGCCCTGAGCGAGGGCGCCACGGTGATCCCGAGCCGGTCCGAGAGGTACACCTGGGCGCGCGGCGGCAATTCGTCCAGCGCGGACTCCAGCAGCGGGGCGGCGGCGTCGAGCCAGCGCCGGTCGAGCGTGGCGGCGGACTGGTCCAGCGCCATCCGGTGGTACAGCTCCTCCGCCCGGTGCTCCGCGGTGAGCACCGGGTCGGTCTCCGGCAGCCCGGCGTAGTAGGCGACCGCCGCCCGGTCGATCCGCCGCATCAGCCGCGGATCGTCCCGGCGGAGCAGCAGCAGCATCGCCCGCCGCACGTCGGGCCGGTGCACCACGGCCTCCCGGCCCGGGACGTCCTCGACGAGCGAGGCCTCCGCGCGCAGCAGCCGGAACAGGTCGTGGGCCCGGACCGGGTCGACGTCGCCCAGCCCGCACGGTCCCGCCAGGACCTCGCGGATGACGTCGGGGGTGACCCTGCGGACCGTGAGACCCGGGCTGGCGATCCGGCGCAGCGCGGGATCGCCGAGATGGTCCAGGATGCGCTGGTAGAGAGCGCCCTGGAGCTGCTCGGGGTCCATGAGCAGCCAGAGGTGCCGGCGGGAGGCGGGGTCGTCGAGCGCGTCGGGACCTTCCTGCCGGATCACCTCCGCCACCAGTTTGAGGCTCAGCGGGTTGGTCCCGAAGCGGCGGACCACCCCCGCCAGGAAGTCGCCGCCCGCGGCCTCGTCCCCGCCGGTGTGGTGGCGCAGGAAGGCCAGCGCCAGCGCCTGGTCGAACCCCCTCAGTTCGAGCGACTCGGTGCCGTACGCGCTGCGGGACGCGTCGTCGAGCGGCGCCCGCCCGGCGAGCACCACGCGCAGCCGGGGGCACACCGACTGGAGGACGTCCAGGAACTCCGTCAGCCGGGTCATGGCGCTGCCGCCCTGACGCTGCGCCTGCTCCATCGTGTCGAGGACCAGGAGCACCGGCCCGTCGCCGCTCCCGCCGGCCGCCGAGCCGGCCAGCCGGGCGAAGAGTTCGGCGAGTTTGCGCTCGTCGCGGGCGTGGCCCCGCCGGCCGCCGGTGTGCGTCCGTGCCGTCTCGGCCGACGACCTGTGGTCCGCGAGCAGGGTCAGGCGCACGGCGGCGCCCAGTTCGGCGGCCGCGGGGGCGAGTTCGGGGTGGAGCAGCCCCAGCTGCCGTGCCGCCTCGGCGAGCAGGGTCAGCGGCTGCTGGGGCAGCAGGTCGGCCCGGTCGAAGGAGAGATAGGCGAACGGCAGCACGGACGCGCCCGGCCGGCCCGCGTGGTCGAGCACGAACCGGGCGACGAGGGTCGACTTCCCGACCCCGCCCGGCCCGTGGATCATCAGCCGCGGACGTCCCGCCGGGGTCGGCCGGGGCGTGCCGCCGGGCCGGGGGAGCACGCCCACATGGGCGGCCAGCATGTCCAGCTCGTGGTGCCGTCCGACGAAGCGGTCGCCCACGAGCGCCCGTAACGGCTGGAGCAGGGCGGCGAGTTCGATCCGGTCCCGCACGACGGCGGGCTCCGGCAGGTCCAGGGAGCACCGGGCCAGCGCCGCCCTGGCGAGCGGGGCCTCGGCGAACCACTGCGTCACCGTCAGAGCCGCGTGCAGTTCGTCCACGCCGTACGACGCCAGGTCCCGCGCCTGCCCCCGCAGCAGCCGCTCCGCCCATGCGCGGGCGGTGTCCGCCGGGTCGCCGGGCACCGCCCGCGCGGCGCGCAGCATGCGCTCCGGGGTCCGCAGACGCTCCAGCGCGGCCGTGCGCACCTGGGGCGTGAGCCGCCAGCGGCGTCCCTCGCGGGTACTGACCTGGTCGCAGTCGAAGGCGAGCATCTCCCGCAGCGCCGGGTCGTCGGGCCCCTGCCGTGCCTGCCCCGCCGCGCCCGCGAGCAGTGCTCCCGCTTCGAACGCGCCGAGCAGCGCCGCCGCCTCCCGGTGGGCCCACCGGGCCGCCGGCACCGGTTCCGGCACGGCTGCGGGGCCGGTGGCCGGGGAGGCGAGCAGTTCCCGGACCCGGTCGGCCGTCAGACGTCGTTCACTCACAGGACCCTCCGCTCGGGACGAGCAGCAGCCGCGCACGGTCTGCGGCGGCGCGGGACACCAGGGTGAACGGCAGTGGTGCGGACGGATCGCCGTGTTCGCCGAGTGCCTCCTCCAGTACGGACGCCACAAGGAGCTCCACGGCTTCATCCGGGAGCGAATTGCCGCTTCCCTCGGCCACGCGGCCGAAGAAGGCGCGCAGATCCTCGGCCCGCACGGGGCGCAGGTCCTCGGTCAGCACGGTGTCCGCGACCGAGGGCGGCAGTGGCCGGTCGTAGGCGAGCAGCACCACCCGCAGGCCCCCGCCCGTCTCCCGGCGTTCCGCGGCGACGGCCATCTGTTCGATCAGCCGCCGTGCGGGCTCGGTCAGATTGGGCGAGTCCAGCGCGTCGAAGACGAACCAGCGGTCGCCCAGGTCGCGGATCAGGCCCTTGAACTTGCTGAGCAGGTTCCGGGCCTGGGTCTCCTCGCTCTCCCGGGCGTCGACCCGGAAGCGCTCCCAGCCCAGCAGATCGGCGATCTCGCCCATGACGTCGGCCGGCCCGGCGGGAGGCCCCGCCCAGTGGGAGAAGTCGACGAGGTAGGGGGCGCGCCCGCTCACGGACTCCAGCACGTGCGAGATCAGGTGCCACGTCCAGGTCTTGCCCGTCGCCGTGCCACCCGTGACGACCAGCACCCGGCAGCCGTTGCGGTGCAGCAGCACCCGCAGGTGGCCGCGGAGTTCCTCCCGGTCGATGAAGGGACGGGGCCTGCCGTACCCGATCAGCGGCACGGCGCACGGGTCGTCGTCGCGCCCGGCGGAGGGCTGCGCCGTCTGGGCGACGAGGTCCTTGAAGATCGGATGGGCGCTGCTGTCCGGCTCCGCCGCCACCACCTCGATCAGCGGCCGGAGCCGCCTGCGGGGCGCCGCCCACCGCAGGACGTCGCACCACAGGTCGATCGCCCGGGCCCCCCAGGCGAACTCCCCGGGCGGCAGCCCGGCGGCGTCCGTCAGCATGCGCACCCGGGCCTCCGCGTAGTAGAGGCCCGCCAGCGCGTCGAGGAGCACCTTGCTCTCCGGGTCCTGGAGGGAGAACGCCGTGCGGTCGAGAAGTGGCACCACGGGCGCTCACACCCGTCCCGCGCGCCGCACGCCCTCGGCGACCCGGTCGATGCGTATGCCCTGGTTGCGGTACTCGGGCGGTTCGGTGAGGGCGCCGATGCGCACCCACCGGTGGTGGAGCGCGACCAGCCGCCACCGCTCGTCGAACACCGGTGAGCCGGAGGAGCCGCCGTCGGTGTCCGTCCAGTACTGGACGACGTCGTCGTCGGCGTGGCGCACGACGTTGTGGTGGGCCGCCAGCTTCTTCACCCCGCCGTGGGGGTGCTGGACGATGTAGACACGGTCGCCGGGGGCCACGTCGGTTGTCGCGGGCAGCTCCACCACGGCCGTGCCGTCGGGCACGGGAGCGGCGACCCGCACCACGGCCCAGTCGTACGCCGCGTCGCCCACCGCCGACTCCGCGGCGCAGGGCACCCGCACGTGCGCCAGGTCCCGGCCCCCGAGGTCGCGCTCGTAGCCGAACCACGCCTCGACCGCGGCCGCGGGCCGCGCACCGTCGGAGCCGTCGAACAGCACATGATGGTTGGTCAGCAGCATGTCCTCGCCGATGCGGAACCCGGTGCCGTGGTACTGCCTGCCGTCGGGGAACGTGACGAGCAGCCGTGCGACCGCCGTCGACAGCTCCATGCCCCGCCGCAGGAAGGACACGTCGAGGTAGGAACCGGTGCGGAAGATCCGGCGCTCCGCCGCGTCGGGATCGTGGAAGTGCCGCCAGGTGCCGGCGTCGGCAGGGGGTTCGGGCGCCTCCACCACCGGCTGGGCGCGCAGCAGTTCGCCGACGCGTCCGGCGAGCGCCGCGTCGGGGCCCGCCATGATCTGGTCGAGCAGCGCCCGCAGTTTGTCCTGATTGCGTGCCGTGCCGATGAGGTCGTGCCACACGGCGGCCATCGGCTGGCCCCAGCGGACGGACGCCGGCGGGATGCCCGCCTGCTGCGCCAGCGCGATCACCGGCTCCTCGCGGAAGTGGACCGAACTGAGCAGGTCCCGCAGCTCACGGGAGGCCGGCAGACTCCAGTCGAACGGCACCCGGTCCAGGAAGTGGGCGCCGTGCTGCCCCGTGGTGCCGTTCATCGCCCGCTCCAGCGCGTCGTCCCGGCGCATCGCGCCACCCCCGAGGTCCCCTCGTGCAACCGGTCGCCCCCGGCCCCGTGATCCAGATCATCCCAGCGGCACGTGACCGGACGGCTCGTTTCGGCCATCAGCGCCGCTGGGGCAGGAACTCCCAGTACGCGCCGTCACGGTGCTCGACGGCCGCGAGTCCGAAGCGGCCCGCCGGGGGAGTGCCGTGGTGGAGGACGGCATGGACGTCGGACAGGATCGAGGTGTGGTCGCCGATGTACGAATGGCTCATCAGGCCGGTGTCGAGGGCGGTCGCGTCGATCGTGTCGACCCCCTTGACCACGACGATGCCCTCGCCCGACTGCCCGGCCCGCGGATACCCGGCCAGCCGCCGCGACAGTCCCAGCGCCCGGTCCCTGGAGGACGCGTAGAGCGTGCAGCGCCGCGCCTGGCGGACCAGGGCGGGGGCGACCTGCCGGAAGACGTCCGCGTCGACGTCGGGCGCGGCGAGCACCACGTTCCCCAGCCGTGCGGCGTCCGGCGGGAGCGCGGTGGTGTCGAAGCCGGCCAGGGCCTCGGTCAGCACCCGGTTGCCCATGCTGTGGGCGACGACATGGACCTCGTCGGCGCCGCAGCCGGTCAGCGTCCGCCGCAGGAAGTCCTGGAAGTGGGGGACCGTCCACCGGGCGTTGTTGGCGTCCTCCTCGTAGCTGAGCACCGCTCCCCGCGACGGCCAGCTGTAGAGCACCGGCACCCCGGTGAAGCCGAGGTCGTACGCGATCTGGGCGGTGCGCACCGCGGCGGCCCCGAAACCGACGTTGTAGCCGTGCACGAAGACCAGGGCCTGCCGGGGACCGGAGCCGTCGAGGAGCGACCGCGCCTCCTGCCCGAAGGCGGCCGCGGACAGCTCCGTCGTCCCGCCGAGGACGACGTCCCGCTCCGGGCTGCCGCGGAAGCGCAGCAGCCAGCGGCGCGGCTTCTCCACCGCCCCGAGCCTGTGGTCGTCGGGAATCCCGACCAGGGCCTTGCCGTAACGGAGTTCGCCCCGCCCGCCGCCGAAACCGCCGTCGCCGCCGTCCCCGCCGGGCGTGCCGTCCCGGTCGGTCGCGTAGAGCACCGGGACGATCAGCGACCGGAGGTACGGCAGCGAGCCGGGCGGAGCCGGGACGTGCCGCCGCTCCTGGCCCGTCAGCAGCGCGTCGAACGACGCGGCCAGCCGCTCGCCGAGCGGCGGCCGGCCGGCGAAGAGCACCGCGAGCCGCCGCCGCGCGGCCTCCTCCGCCTCCTCGGCGGCCGCGCCCGGGCCGCCCGGCGTGGCCCGTGCGGTGTGCGCGGCGGCTTCCAGCGCGCGCAGCCCGACGAGGACCTCGGACGCGAACGACTCCAGGTCCCGCCCGCTCAGCAGCTCCGTCGCGGCGGGCCACACCTCGGCCACGGCCGTCGCCAGCGCGTCGGACTCGTCCAACTCTTCCCCCGTGGCTCGCCGTTGCCGGACGGGG
Organism: Streptomyces sp. T39; assembly: GCF_008042045.1. Lineage (GTDB taxonomy): Bacteria > Actinomycetota > Actinomycetes > Streptomycetales > Streptomycetaceae > Streptomyces. Next base: position 1,622 of record NZ_RDBP01000199.1, on the reverse strand, counting down.
CCATGGTCCCCGCCCCCGGCGCATCCTAATCGGGCGCGGCGGCGGAGCCGGCCGGGGCGCGGGGCGCCCCGGCCCCGTGGGGCAGGGGCATGCGCGGCGCCCCCGCCCCGCGGGACCCCTCAGCCGCCGGCGCCGTCCGGCGGTGACGGCCGGGGAGTGCGGCGGGCGGAGAGAGCGGCCGCGACCGCCAGGTAGGGGAGGGCCAGCAGGGCGAAGACCGTCGCATGGGAGGCGTGGCCGGACAGCGTGGCGTACGCCCCGTACACGCCGAGCGTCGCGGCGCCGGAGCCGAGTCCGGCCAGTGACGTGACCGTGGCCCGGCTGGGGCCGGTGATCGCCGCCTGGAGCCGGGCGTCCACCAGGACGTCGGCCAGCTGGAACACCAGGAAGCCCGCCCCGACGAGGACGAAACCGGCCGGGTGCCCCGACAGCGCGCCCGCCGCCATGGCCAGGGCGCCGCCGGCCACCAGCAGTCCGAGGGCCCGGCCGGTCAGCCGCTCACCGCGCCCGACGAGCAGCGATCCCGCCGTCACCCCGGCCCACACCACCAGCACCAGCAGGGGCACCGCGGGCTCGGCCGCGCCGGTCGCCGCGGCCAGCAGCGGCACGTACTCGTCCAGCGCCCCCCACAGCGAGGTGACGGCCACGCCGAGCAGCAGCGCACGCCGCACCGGCGCGCTGCCGCGGACCTCGGCCAGTCCGGCGCGCAGCGTCCCGGACGCGCCCGCGGGGTCGTCGTCCGCGGCCGCCGCGACCGCCTCCCGGTGCTCCGGCAGCGCGGCGCCCGCCGCCGCGCACAGCCCGCACGCCACGACGCTCGCCGCGGCCACCGCGGGCAGCCCGCCGACCGCCAGCACGGGCGCCGCCACGGCCGTGGCGGTGGCGGTGGCGGCCATGCTCCATGCCGCGGCGCGCCCCATCACCCGCGCGTAGCGCGAGGCCGCGCCGAGCCGGTCGAGTTCGTCGTGGGCGAGAGCCTCGTAGGCGCCGGAGCGCAGCGAGCCGCCGAGTCCCCACAGCACGAAACCGGCGGCGAAGGCGCCGTACGAGGGCACCAGCGACCAGAGGGCGAATCCGGCGCCCGTCAGACAGGGGCCGGCGACCAGCATCAGCCGGCGCGACACCAGGTCGGCCCAGACGCCGGAGGGCACCTCGGCCACCAGACCGGTGAGCGACCAGAGTGCGAAGAGGGACGAGATCTCGGCCGTGCTCAGCCCCTGCTCGGCGAAGAGCAGGGCGTAGAGCGGATAGAGGAGGACGAAGTCCTCCAGGCCCGCGTAGAGGCAGAGACGGCGCTCCAGGCGCCGGACGGCTGCGCCGTTCGGGCATGACGACAGGGTGAGCATGCGAAGAGGTCCTTCGGTGGGACGGACAGCGGACGCCGGGTGCTCACCCGTGCGGCGGTCCGCGACAGTCCGTACCAGGACCCGCGATGGAGGATCAATGTCGTCGGCGCATACCCCCGAGTCTACGGCGCGGCGCCCCGGCCCGCGCCGAGCGGGCGGTCCTTGTCCAGCGGGGTGGTGCCGGGGACGCGGTTGTAGTCGATGGCGACCACATAGTCGAACGAGCCTTCGAGGGGCTCCCCGAGGAAGCCGGTTCCCGACGTGGCGAACTCGGGG
>NZ_RDBP01000198.1 GCF_008042045.1 Streptomyces sp. T39 | reverse complement strand
GCACAGCACGGTCTCCGGCCGGCCCTTGAGCACCGCGCTCCGGGAGACGGGGCACGGACCCGCGTCCGGGTCGAGCAGCCGCGACCAGAGGTCGGGGTCCTCGAACAGGTCCTCGACCCGGCGGCCGGTGAGCGCCCCGGCCGGTTCCCCGAGCAGCGTGACCGCGTCGGCGGTGCAGGCGAGGACGGTGCCGTCGCCGGCCACCACCAGGAGCGCGCAGCCCTCCGGGTGCCGCGTGTCCGCCGCGAGGGCGTCGCCGCCAGTAGTCACTTGGGCCCTCTCGTTCGGATCAGGGCACGCGAACCCGGCAGGACCCGAACGAGAGGCCTGACGATCATCCCCGTGGGGCACTCCCTGACCTGGCGGTCCGCGATCGGCGGGTTCACTGCGCTCGGCCCCCGAGCCTTCATTCAACTCCAGCCGGTCCGGCGCCGCCCGTCGGGGCCGCGGTCACTGACCGTACGGCGGATGCGGGATCTGATACGGCCTCCGGACTCTTCGCCCCGGACCCCGGTCCTGGGCGAAGAGGGAATCGGACGGCGGGCGGCGGAGGCCTTCGCGCCCGTGACCGGGGCCCCGGCACGGGCCCCGTCGCCCTGCCGGCAGCGGCGGTCGCACGTCCGCTGGACGAGGTGCGGCAGTTGATGGCCCTGCTCAAGGCCTGCTCAAGGCGTCCGGCCACGACCTCGACCAGGTCG
>NZ_RDBP01000197.1 GCF_008042045.1 Streptomyces sp. T39 | reverse complement strand
GGTGGGGATCTCCGCGAGCCGTTCGGCGAGGCTGTGGGCGTAGGTGGCGGTACTGCTGGAGGATCTCGTCGAGCTGGTCGTTGCGGATGAGGACGTCGCGGGCCTTGCTGCCGTCGGCGGGTCCGACGATGCCGGCGTTCTCGAGGGTGTTGAGGATCTGGTTGGTGAGGTCCCAGGTGATGCGGAGCTTGCGCTGGAGCATGCTGGCTGAGCCGAACTGGGTGGAGACGAGGAGTTCGATGGCTGCGGGGAGCAGTTCCTTGACCTCGTCGCTGACTGCGGCCGCGGGGTCGGTGGTGGTCGGGTCCTGGGTGTTCGGGGTTTCGTTGATCCAGACGTAGGTGCCGCGGCGGGGCTTGGTGATGTTCGGGTGGTCGGCGTACCAGTTCTGGATCGCGGTGTCTGAGGGGGGCTTCTCGCCGGGGTACTGGCGGGTGAGGCGGTCGCGGACGTCGGCGACGGTGATGCCGTCCGCGCCGGCCTGCTGAACCCAGGCGCAGACTTCGTCGCGGCGGGGGTGGCGGGCGTCCTTCTTGGTGGGCTTGTCGAGGTTGACGACGGCCTGGCGGGTGAGGCCTTCGACTTGGTCGAGGAAGGCGGCGACTTCGGCAGGGTCGGGCTCGGGGATGGGGGTGGCGGTCGGCTTGCCGGTCTGCTGGTACTGCTTGCCGCGCTGGATGTAGGTGTCGAGGG
>NZ_RDBP01000196.1 GCF_008042045.1 Streptomyces sp. T39 | reverse complement strand
CCGTCGCCCCGGCCGGCTCCGCACGGGTGAGGCGTACCCGCAGCCGCTCCCCGAGCGGCAGCGGGGCGCCGTCGCCCTCGATCCGCGCCACCACCGCCGGATCCTCCAGCTGGACGGTGCCCACGTCGGGCTCCTTCTCCCTGACGTCCACCACGACCGCGTCGAACTCCTCGCCGACGCGGCCCTTCAGCACCGCGGCCTCGACGATGTCGACACAGGCGCGTTCCACCGCGTTCGCGCGCCGGGCGCCCTCCGCCATCTCCCGCGGCAGGGCCTCCAGGGCCGCCGTCGCCCACCCGGGCGGTTCCTCGCCGGCGAGGGCCGCCACGCACAGCTCCCCCGCATAACGGTCCACGAGCCGGCGCAGCGGCGCCGTGCAGTGGGTGTACTCGTGGGCGACCGCGGCGTGGACGGACGGCGAGGGCAGCTCGCCGCCGGTGAACGCGGAGTACCCGGCGCCCCTGAGCAGCGTGGTGCACTCCTGGAGGAAGGCGGCGTGGCGCGGCTCGCCCGGGTCCAGGGAGCGGACGAGCGCCGCGTACGAGACGTGGTGCGGCCACTCGATCCGCAGGGCCGCGGCCGAGCGGCGCAGCCGGGACACCGCCCCGTCCGGGGCGGTGGGCAGGGTGCGCAGGATGCCAGTGCCCGAGGCCACCATGATGTCGGCGGCCGCCATCCCGGTGAGCAGCGGCG
>NZ_RDBP01000195.1 GCF_008042045.1 Streptomyces sp. T39 | reverse complement strand
CCAGTGGACCGGCGACAACATCGTCGCCGTCCTGCACTTCATCGACGCAGGGTCCAGCACCAACATCGTCAACATCAACTGCCCCGCTGACCGGTCGAAGGGATGGATCGACATCCCCGGTGAGAGCGGGACCACCCGAACGGCCGCGGGGGTGTGGGATGCTGCGTGGCGGGCCGGCCCGGGGATCTGCACTCCCCGGGGCGGCCCTTGCGCGTGGTCACGGGGAGGCGGGCTCGAACGTGGCGTCGAAGAGGTCCGCCTTGCATGAGCCGAGGCGGCCGTCCGAGCCGCGTGTGATCCAGTCGCCGACGGCCGTTCGGGTGGTCCCGCTCTCACCGGGGATGTCGATCCATCCCTTCGACCGGTCAGCGGGGCAGTTGATGTTGACGATGTTGGTGCTGGACCCTGCGTCGATGAAGTGCAGGACGGCGACGATGTTGTCGCCGGTCCACTGGATGGCTTCGATCTCGAAGGGGCGAGTGCGGAAGCGCTCGGTCATCGGCTTCTCCTTCTGGTGGTCGGGGCGGGTCAGGCGGCGGGGGCTACGGGCTCTCCGGAACGGCAGGACCACGGGCCGCAGCCCCCAGTCGTCTCCTCCGCTTCGGCGTCGGCGATCTGGTCAAAGACCGTGGTCTGGCGGCCCTTCCACTCGATGTGGGACACCCGGTCGATCGGCGCCTGGTCGAGCGGGACCCGGGATGCGTGGAGGAACTCCTGCAATCCGTCGGCGCGTGGCATCGCACGGAGCCTGCGGTCGAAGTCGACAGCGTCTGCCCACTCCGTCGGCCGGGTGTCACGCATCTGGCGCCATTCCCGGTTACTGCGGAAGGGGCAGCCGATGCATGCGGACCGCGGCGTGGAGCCCCAGCCGCGGGCAGTCAGGTAGCGGCGGCAGTCGGCTCGGGTCCAGCCCTCCCGTCCGTCGGCTGCCCCGTCGAGGTACAGGAGCGGGAACGTGGAGCGCAGGTACTGGAGTCCGGTGTCCTTGGCGCGCTCGAACTCGTCCCGGGAGATGCCGACCAGTTGTTCGGCGTACACGCCGCGCGGCACCTGCACGGGGTGCGGGTAGCCGAGGACCTGCCGGACGCCCTTCTTGATGCAGACGAGCTTGTACTCCTTGGTGCACTGGCGCCGGCCCATTCCGTGCTGAATGCCGGTGCCGCGGCACTTCAGGCAGGTGCCGGTGTATGTAGCGGGCCCGTCGCCGTCATCGTCCGGGAGCGGGAGGTCGTAGACGATGCCGAGGTGTCCTCGGGGGATGCAGGTCTGGCACGGGCCGATCGTGAATGTGGGCATGGACACGAATCGGTGGTCCGGATCGAGGGCGTCGTCGCGGATGTTGCCGGAGGTGACGCGCAGGATCGGAATGCCCATCGGCTGGGCGATCTCTCGCTCGATACGGTCGAGGTGCGCGTACACGTCCGCGGGTTCCCAGCCGGTGTCGGCGAAGATCGCCACGTCCGGCTTCGGGATACGGCCTTCCTGGATGAGCAGGAACAGGGTCGTGGACTGCACGCCGGCGCCGAGGCTCAGGATGCGCAGGGTCGGGGTGGTCATGTGCCCCTCCTAGGGCTTGGGGTGGGCGCCTGGGGCGAGGCGTGGTGGTGGGTGCGCAGCACCCCCTTGGGGTGGGGGTGCTGCGCCGGGCCGCTCTACCGCGGGGGTACGGGAGCGGCAGCCTGAAGAGCCGTCAGCCGGCCGAGCTGGCGGCCACGGCCTCGGGCAGCGACAGCGACCCGGCACGGACGCACGTGGCCACGGTCGTGCCCTGCTCGTCGACAAGCGCGTAGCGAACGGTCCCGAGGATGGGGTCGTTGCAGCGGAGGCACGTGCACGGGTGTGCCTGGTAGGTGCCGTGGAGGCTGGTCAGGCTGCCGTGGTAGCGGACGTTCATGCCGGGCGTCCACGGGGTCATCGGGTTCAGCATCGTGGTCTCCTAGGCAGCCTTGGGCGGGGTGACGGTGTAGTCGCGGGCGTCGTATTCGGTCCACTGGGCGGCGTGTGCGACAGCGGTGATGGTGAGGAGGGTGTCGCGGACGTCGTCTTCGGTGCCGGGTGTGACGGTGACGACGTTGACGGTGTAGCCGTTCGGGTCGAGGAGGCGGAGTTCGCGGGTGGCGGTCATGTGGGCCTCGCGGGGTGGTGGGGTGTTGGCGGCCCTGCCAGCATACCCGCTAACCCATGGCGTACGCAATGTGTTAGACGGTAGTGAACTCATCCCGGGCACGACAAAGGGGCCCGACCTCCCGAAGAAGACCAGACCCCAGCCGTACCCACC
>NZ_RDBP01000194.1 GCF_008042045.1 Streptomyces sp. T39 | reverse complement strand
CCACCCAGGCCGTCACCACGATCTCCTGGCCCCACGGCGCGGCCCGGTCCCCCGCCGGCGGCAGCCAGCGGAAGAGCCAGTGCGCGACGAGCAGATGCCCTGCCCACAGCAGACCGACCGCCCACCAGGCGGCACGGCGGCGGCCGGCGGTCAGCCGGTGAGGGTGATGCGGAAGACGGGGTGGTCGGGCGCGGCGGCCAGCAGTTCGTCGTCCGACGAGGCCGCCGTCACGCCCCGGAAGTACTGGTTGACCTCCCAGCCCCACTTCTCCAGGTAGGCGCGCAGCACCGCCGGCTTCTCCGCATCCGCGATCTCCGTCGCGGTGAACGTCTTCACCTTCCGGCCGACCCGGAGTTCGCCGCCGCCCGCGGCACGCATGTTGCGCACCCACTGGGAGTGGCCACGGGCGGAGACCAGATACCGGGTGCCCTCGTGGACGTGCTGGTTCACGGGGACGCGCTGCATGGTGCCGCTCTTCCGGCCGCGGACCGACATCTCCGCCGTGCCGAGCAGACTGACGCCGTGGCGGGCCAGCCGGCCGACGAGCCGGTTGAAGCGGAGGCTGATCGCGCCGCTCCGGCGGTAGTACGGGGTTCCCGGTGTGGGTGCCGGAGCCGGTGCGGGTGTGCGGGCGGGTGTGGGTGCCGACGCCGACGCCGACGTCTGCGTCTGCGCCGACGCAGGCGCGGGGGTGGGCTGCGGCGTGTGCTGGGTCTGCGGCATCTGAAGTCCCTCGTCGGTCGGCGTGGTCCAGGAGTTCGAGAGCACTGCTCTCTCTTGAGAGCAGTGTGCACGGATCGGCGCTACGAAGCAAGAGCGGTGCTCTCGTAATGGTTCGCTGCTCCGGCCTTGGTGGGTCCGGCGCGACCGCGCTCGGCCTCGGGGCCGGGTCGCCTGGCGTCGGGTAGGCCGCTTCGGCGTGGCGGAGCCCCGCTCTCGTCATCGAGCGGTGCACGCCAGCCCGGGCAGGGCTCTTGCTTCCGAGTGGTGCTCGCCTTGTGGGGCACCGCTCTTGAGATGGGGCACTGCTCCTGCCAAGGGGCACTGCTCTTGCCAGTGGGCACCGATCTCAGAATGGCGCATCGCTCTTGTGATGGTGCGGCGCTCACGTCGCAGTGCGATGATCCGCACCGTGACAGACTGATCCGCATGACAAGCGTGCGTGGGGCCAGGGAACGGGCCCGGATCGAAGTCACCGCGGCCATCAAGGAAGAGGCTCGCCGCCACCTTGCCGCCGAGGGTGCCGCCAAACTGTCCCTGCGGGCCGTGGCCCGCGAGCTCGGCATGGTCTCCTCCGCGCTCTACCGCTACTTCCCGAGCCGCGACGAGCTGCTCACGGCCCTGATCATCGACGCCTACGACGCCGTGGGAGCCGCAGCCGAGGCGGCGGCCGCCCGCCCCGCGAGCGCCGCCGCCACCGGCCGGGAGGAGCCCGTCCCGCACGGCGCCCACTTCCTGCGCTGGTCGGCCGTCTGCGGCGCCGTCCGCACCTGGGCCCTCGCCCACCCCCACGAGTACGCCCTGATCTACGGCTCCCCCGTGCCCGGCTACAGCGCCCCCACGGACACCGTGGGCCCGGCCTCCCGCGTCGGTCTCGTCCTCGTCGGCATCGCCCGCGACGCCTACCTCGGGGAGGGGCTGGCCGTCCCGGCGCTGAGCGGCCCCATGACCGCCGAGGCCAGGCGCATCGCCGACGACGTCGCACCCGATCTGCCGCCGCCGGTGGTCGCCGCGCTCGTCGCCGCGTGGGCGCAGCTCTTCGGTCTGCTCTCGTTCGAGCTGTTCGGCCAGTTCGACCGGGTCGTCGAGGAGCGCGAGGCGTTCTTCAGGCACGCGGCCGACCGCCTCGCCGTCGAGGTGGGCCTGCGCCCGCCGCCCGGTGGAGGCTCCCGCCCCCGGGGGTGACGCTCCCGCCCAGGCGGGAGCGTGTGCACGCGGGGGAACGCCTCCGCCCGAGGCGACGCCCCCGGCCGGGACGCCTCCCGGCTGAGGCGACGCCCCGGGCCGGGACGCCCCCGCCCGAGGCGACGCCCCGGGCCGAAGCCCATCCCGCCCGGAACCCACACCGCCGAAGCCCGCAGTGCCCGAAGCCCGCAGTGTCCGAAGCCCGCAGCGCCCGGAACCCACGCCGCCCGGAACCCACCCCGCCGAAGCCCGCAGTGCCCGGAACCCACACCGGGAACCCCGTACTACCGCCGGAGCGGCGCGATCAGCCTCCGCTTCAACCGGCTCGTCGGCCGGCTGGCCCGCCACGGCGTCAGTCTGCTCGGCACGGCGGAGATGTCGGTCCGCGGCCGGAAGAG
>NZ_RDBP01000193.1 GCF_008042045.1 Streptomyces sp. T39 | reverse complement strand
CTACTTCGGCACGTACTTCCCGCCCGAGCCCCGGCACGGGATGCCCTCCTTCCGGCAGGTGCTGGAAGGGGTCGGCGCGGCGGGCGGGTCAGCCGTCGCGGCCCTGCCAGGTGGTCACGCAGACCTCGTTGCCCTCCGCGTCGGCCAGCACCGTGAACGCCGGGGCGCGGTCCGCGGACACCAGCCGGCCCCCGGCGGCGAGCGCGGCCGCGATCCTGGCGTCCGCCTCGTCGTGCGGGACGCAGAGGTCGAAGTGGATGCGGTTGCGCTGGGGGCGTTCCACGTCCATCTGCTGGAACCAGACCGCCGGACCCTGCCCGAGGGGGTCGACGACCGCGTCCGCCGAGCCGTCGGCGTCCGCCTCGTCCGCGTAGCCGAGCACGGCCTTCCAGAACGGGCGGATCGCGGCGATGTCGAGTGCGTCGATCGCGAGCTCCAGCAACTGGACGGACCGGGGCGCGTCCGCCCCGCCGGGCTCCGTCCGCAGCCCGGCCGCGCCGAGCGCGGCGGTGATCCGGCGCGCGAGCTCCGTGTCCCGGCAGGTGACGGCCGCGGCGCGGGCGCACCGGAGCGTGAGCGCGGCCTGCCCGGACCGGAGGTCGGCCACGAGGTGCCCGTCCGCGTCGTGCCCGCACGCCTCGACGGCGATCCGCACCGCCTCGGCCGCACGGTCGAGCGACGCCACGGGCACGGCGGTCCGCAGCGTCCCGAGCAGGTAGCGCCACCCGAGGTGACCGACCGCGTCGGAGGCCGCCTGGCGGGTCAGGGCCTCGTCGTCACTCACCGGCACACTCCACGAACACGGCCCAGGCGCTCCGGCCGAGGGCGAGCGCGGGGAGGGAGGTGTCCTTGGAGTCGCGGACGTGAACGGTGTCCGGGGTCGTGGCGACTTCGACGCAACTGGAGTCCGGTTCACTGCTGCTGTGGCTGCTCTTGAACCAACGCAGATCACCTGCGCCGCTGTCGGTCATGTCTCCCCCAGCAGTTTCTCGATGAAGGTCAGGGACTCATGAGGAGTCAGCGCCTGTGCCCGGATGATTCCATACTGGATTTCGAGCGGCTGTACCTCCTGCGGGTGCGCGACGAGGCGGGAGAACCTCTGCACGTCCACGTGACCGACTGTCGTCCCATTGGTCAGCTTGAGGAGTTGGAAAGGGCCGGCCATGCCGGCGTGATCCGCCCTGTCGGTTGGCATGACCTGGATCTCCACGTGCCGGAGCCCACCGACCTCCAACAGGCGTTCGAGCTGCCGTCGCCACACGAGCCGCCCGCCCAGTGGGCGCCGCAACGTCGCCTCTTCCTGGACGAAACTGACGATCGGCGCCGAGGGACCGTCGAATACGGCCTGCCGCGCGAGGCGGGCCATGACGCCTTGCTCCACGATTTCGTCACTGAGTACCGGTCGGCGCATACGGAACAACGCACGCGCGTGTTCCTCCGTCTGAAGAAGGCCGTGCACGTTATGGCTTTCGTACGCCCCCAACTCCACCGACTCCGCCTCCAGCCGCGCCAGATCGCGCACCTTCTTCGGGTAGCGCGCCTCCGCGACGTCGCGCTTCATCGCGGCGATGATCCCCCCGGCCTCCAGCACCTCGTCCGCCTTGTCGAGGAACTCGGGCTTCGGTACGCGGCGTCCGCGCTCGACGGAGGACACCTGCTCCTCGCCGTAGCCGATGGCCGCGCCCAGCTCGCTCTGCCGCAGCCCGGCGCGCTCGCGCCACGCCTTGATCTGGCGGCCGACGGCCTTCAGGACGGCGGCCGACTCGTCGTCGGCGCCATGCGGATTCATCTCGTCCATGCGCACGGCCCTTCACAGCTCGGCGGTCGTCCGGCGTACGCGGCCGGACAGCCGCCGACCCGGCCCGGACAGAAGCCGTACGTCCCGGCGGCGGCCCTGTTCAGCGTATGCACGCTCGACCACGCTGAGTGACGTGAACCAGGAAATCACCCGAACCGGCGGCTCCGCCGCCGACCTCGCCCCCGCACCCGTCCGGCAGGTCACCGTCATGCTCTCGGCGACCCGCAGGGGTGCCCGGCTCGCGCGGCGGCTCACCGTCGCCCATCTCGCCGACTGGGGGCGGCCGCACGGCGCCGCGGAGCAGATCGTGGCCGAGTTCGCCGCCAACGCCGTCACCCATGGGCTCGTCCCGGGGCGGGACTTCCGCCTGGGGCTGTCGCTGCGCACCGACGGCACCGTGCGCGTCGAGGTGACCGACGCGCGCGGCGACCGCCTCCCCGTCGCCGCCACCCCGGGCGGGAGCGCGGAGTCGGGCCGTGGGCTGCTGCTCGTGGCGGCCCTGGCGGACCGGTGGGGCGTCACCCCCGGGCCCGTGCCGTGCAAGACGGTGTGGGCGGAGATCGGGGCGGTATGAGGTCCGCCAGGGCCGCCACGAGCAGCAGCCCACGGCCCGACTCCGCGCTCCCGCCCGGGGTGGCGGCGACGGGGAGGCGGTCGCCGCGCGCGTCGGTCACCTCGACGCGCACGGTGCCGTCGGTGCGCAGCGACAGCCCCAGGCGGAAGTCCCGCCCCGGGACGAGCCCATGGGTGACGGCG
>NZ_RDBP01000192.1 GCF_008042045.1 Streptomyces sp. T39 | reverse complement strand
TTCGCCATCGGCGGTCCCGAGCGGGCGGACGGGTCCCCCTGGCCGCCCTCGCCGCGGCGCTGGGCGCGACGCTGATCGCCTGCTCGGGCGACCCGTCCGCCCGCTCGGGACCGCCGATGGCGAAGGCGGCCTCGCCGCCGTCGGCAGGGGAGGCCGGACTGCTGCACGACGCGCAGCAGCTCCTGCTGCGCGACTGCCTGCGGCGGCACGGCTTCGCGTACACGGTCTTCCCCCTCGACGAGGAGTCGGCGGCGGCACGCTTCCCGTACGTGGTCGACGACACCGACTGGGCACGGCGCCACGGCTACGGCGGGGATCTCGCCGAGCGGGCGGCGCGGCTGGCGGCCGAGGACCCGAACCGGGCCTACTTCGCGAGCCTGCCGCCCGACCGCAGGGCGCGGGCCCTGGTGGTGTCCAACGGACCCTCGCCCGGCGGGCTGTCGGTCCGTCTGCCGGGCGGCGGCGAGCTGCGGCGCAGCGACCGGGGGTGCGTGGCCGAGGCCGAGCGGCGTCTGTACGGGGACCACGGCGCCTGGTTCCGCGCGTCGGCGCGGGTCGAGGCCCTGGACCGGATCCGCCGGAGCAGGGTGGTGGCCGACCCGGCGTACGCGGAGCCGCTCCGGGCGTGGAGCCTGTGCATGCGGCGGGCCGGGCACCCGTACGCGACCCCGGCCGCCGCCCGGGCCGCGGCGGCGGGGCCGAAGCGCGCCCTGCCGCGCGACCGGGAGATCGCGCTCGCCCTGGCCGAGGCCGCCTGCGCGGAGTCGTCGGGGCTCGGCGCCACCGCCCGCCGGCTGGACGCCCGGCACGGGGCGGCGCTGCGCGACGCGTACCGCGCGGACGTCGGCACCCGCGACCGGCTCCGGGCGAAGGCCCTGATCCGGGCCCGGCAGATCCTGCGCGCCCCCGGCTCGGCCTGACCGCCGGGCGCCCCACCGCACCGGGGCGCCCCTGCGGGGCACCTGGCCCCGCCCATCGACTCCGCCACGCCCTCTCCGGGCGCGGCGGCCACGGCCCGCGCGGCAACCGGCGGCACGGGCCCGGCGGCGAGGTCGTCAGGACCTCGCCCGACCCACCCCACCCCACCCAAGGAGCACACCATGACGTTCATGACGCACGCCCTTTCCACCGGTCTCGCCGCCCTGGCCGTCGCGACGCTCGCCGTCCCCGTCGCGGAGGCGGGGCCGGCGGTCCCGGCAGCGGCGGCAGCGGCGGCCGCCGCGCCGGACGGGTTCCTCTACGCCTGGGAGCACCCGCACGCGAAGGGGGCCCACTGCAAGTGGAACGCGGACAACGCGAACTGGGCCGGATGCAGCGACAAGGTCTCCGACGTCTGGAACAACGGCTTTCCCGGACGCAGGGAGGACGTCCGGCTCTACAACGACCTGGAGTGGACCGGCTCCTGGGTCTGCCTGCACCGGGGCGACTCGATCCCGGACCTCGGCGCGAACGGTCTGAAGTGGTTCGGCTCGGGTCACGGGCAGGGCGAGCCGGTCAACGACTCGATCTCGTCCCACACCTGGGTCGACGCCTGCTGACGACGGCTCCGTCCGAGGTCTGCTGACGCCCCCTCACCAGGCCGGCCCGGCCCTTCCCCGCCGGGCCGGCCTGCGCGGGGGGGCCGTTGTCAGTGGCCGCTGCAAGACTGGCATCACCATCGGGCGGCTTCACGCACACGGCACGACGGGGGACTCCACCATGGGCACCTGGGACATCGGGCACTTCGACAACGACACGGCCGCGGACTTCTCGGGATCACTGGACGACGCGGCCGAGGCCGACCGTCCCGGCATCCTGCGCGAGACGCTGCTGCGGGTCGCCGGGACGCAGGAATACCTCGACGGCGACGAGGCGGCGGAGGCGGTGGCCGCGGCGGCGCTCGTCGCCGCCCAGTGCCCCGGCGGGGAGCCGGTGACCACGCCGTACGGCCCCGACGAGCCGATACCCGCCCTGCCTGAGGATCTGCGGGCGCTCGCCGTGTCCGCGCTCGACCGGACGCTGCGCAAGCCGTCGGAGCTGCCGGAGCTCTGGGACGAGTCCGGCTCCGGGCCGGCCTGGCGGGCGGGTGTGGGCCGACTGCGTGAGGTGCTGGCCGCCGACGGCGAGGAGCCTGCCCCGGGAGGGGAGTCTGCCCTGATGTAGTTCCCACGAGCACGAGCGCACGAGGAGCGAGGGGCCATGACCGACGACGAGTCCGAGATCCGCGATCTGATCACGCGGTGGGCGGAGGCCGTGCACCGGGGTGATCTCCCGGCCGTGCTGGTGGACCACGCGGACGACATCGTGATGTTCGACGTCCCGCCACCGCACGACGGCGTCCGGGGCATCGACGCCTACCGCGAGACCTGGCCGCCGTTCTTCGCGTGGCAGGCGCAGGGCGCGGCGTTCGAGATCGTGTCGCTCGACGTCACGGCCGGAGAGGACGCCGCCTTCGCCCACGCGCTGCTGCTCTGCGGCACGCCCGAGGAGCTGACGGCGCACCCGGAGACCCGGCTGCGGCTGACGGTCGGGCTGCGCCGGGAGGGGGGCCGCTGGGTGGTCGCCCACGAGCACCACTCGTTCGCCGACACGAGGGCGGTCGCCGCCCCGTGACACGTCCGGGCCGCCCGCGGGAGGGGGCGGGCGGCCCGGA
>NZ_RDBP01000191.1 GCF_008042045.1 Streptomyces sp. T39 | reverse complement strand
GGGCGGGGGTCCGGGTGCGCCGGCGTCGCGGTGCCCGCCGTCGCCGTCCGCACGGCCTGCCGCCGTGTCCTGGGGCGCCGGGCGGGCTGGATCCTCCAGCCCGCCCGGCGCCCCAGGACGACCGCGCGCGGCGCGGTGCCGCGACCACCGGCCCGCGCGGAACCGACGCCCCGGCCCCGACACGACCCCGTACCGGGCCGCAGCGCGGCTGCGTCGCCCGTAGGCTCGGCTGGGTGAGATGGCTGCGGGTCCTCGGGGCGATCCTGCGTGCCGGGCTGACGATCGAGCGCACCCGGCTCGAACCCCTGGTGGCGCTGCGTGCCGCGGCCGGAGTGGCGATCGTGGTCGGGCTGTTCCTGTGGCTCGTCTCCCCGGCCTACGCCGCCTCCTCGGCGCTCGGCGCGTTCTCCGCCGGCACCGCGACGTTCCAGCGCAGCTGGCGCCCGCGGAAGGTGCTCGCGCTGGGCGCCGGGGCCGGGCTGGCCGTCAGCACCTTCTGCGGGTACGTGGCCGCCGGACACCCGGTGTCGTTCCTGCTGGTGCTCGCCGTCTGGACCTTCCTCGCCGGGATGGCGTGGTCGGCCGGGCCGACGGCGGGGATCGTCTCCTGCGCGACGGTGGCGGCGATGCTGGTCACCGTCACGCTGCCCACCTCGGTCGCCGAGGCACTGGAGCACGCCGGGGTCATCGCCTTCGGCGGGGTGGTGCAGGCGGCGCTGATCTGGGTCTTCCCCATCCGCCGCTGGGGCGCCCACCGGGACGCCCTCGCCGACGCCTTCGCCGCGCTGGCGGACTTCGCCCGGCGGCTGCGGCACGACCCGGAGGCGCCGTTCGACGCCGAGCCGATGACCACCGCCCGCGACGCGGCGACGCTGACGCCCTCGCAGGCCCGGCGGCGCCCCGCCGTGCTGCACGGGTCGCGCGGCCTCGCGGAACGCATCCGGCCGGTGCTGGCCGCCCTCGCCGACCCCGAGGTCGGCGCCCCCGCCGAGGGGCCGGGCCGCGACCGCGCCCGGGACCTGCTGGCCACGGCCGCCGGGATCCTGGACGCCGCCGCCCGCGCCATCCGCCGCGGGGAGCCGGTGAGCGTGCCGGAGCACTCCGTCGAGGCGCTGCGGCGCGACACCCGCGCCGCGGACGACACCGCCGACGCGGAGGGCTCCGGGGACGCCGGATACGCCGAGTACGCCGGATACGCCGGGTACGACGGGGCCATCGACCCCGCGGCGCTCGAAGGGCCTGCGCTGCGGGCCGCCCAGCGCCTCGCCGACCTGCTGGAGCAGGCCGTGGAGATCGCGGACAGCGGGGACGCCCTGGCCCCCACCCGCGCCGACGGGCAGGGCGAGAGCCGCCCCCTGCGCCGGCCCACGCTGCTGCGGCTGGTCCCCGTGCTGCACCGCGCGTTCCGGCGCGAGCTGCGCCCGGACTCCCCGGTGCTGCGCCACGCCGTGCGCCTGTCGGCCGTGGCGTGCGCCGGCTACGGCATCGGCTCCGCCGTCTCGCCCGACCACGGCTACTGGGTGCCGATCACGGCCGTGATGGTGATGCGCCCCGACTTCCACCAGACCTACGCGCGGGCGGTGGCGCGCCTGGTGGGGACGGCGGTGGGGGTGGTGCTCGCCACGGCCGCCGTGCAGGTGGCGCAGCCCGGCTCGTGGGTCACCGGAGGGCTGGCGGTGCTCGCCGCCGGGCTCACGTACCTCCTGATGCGCACGGGGTACGCCGCGTCCCAGTGCTTCACCGCGGCGTACGTGGTGTTCCTGCTGGGGCTCGGCGGGGAGACCTGGCAGGAGACGGCCGGCGACCGGGTGCTGCTGACCCTCTTCGGCGGCGCGATGGCCATGACCGCGTACGCGGTCTTCCCCGCCTGGGAGACACCGCGCATCCTCGACCGGCTCGCGGACCGGCTGGCCGGGACCGGCCGCTACGCGGCCGCGGTGGTGCGCGGCTACGCGGAGCCGGCCACGGAGAGCCGGGCCGCGGTCCACGACGCGCTGCTCGCGGGACGCGCGGCGGACGCGGCGTGGAACGAGGCGTTCGTACGGGCGAAGCAGGAGCCCGTCCTCCACCCGGGGCTGACCCGCGAGGAGGCCGAGGAGGCGGACGACGCGCTGACGTCGCTGGGGCGGGCGGCGATGCTGCTGGAGACCCATCTGCCCGGCCCGGACGCCCGCCCCTCCCCCGGCGCGAGCCGGTTCGCCGAGGCCCTGGAGGCCGACACGGAGCAGGCGGTCGGCGATGTGCGCCGGCGCCGGGCGCTGGACTGGGACCGGGTGGAGCGGTCGCTCGACGAGTGGAGCGACAACGACGACCCGGTCGTCCGGGGGGCGGCAGAGCTCCAGACGCGGGCGCTCGGCGAGCTGACGGCGGCGGTGAGCCGCTCGCCGCTGGAGCAGGACGTCGAGCCCACCCGCCAGGTGCGCCGTGTCCAGCGCGAGGTGGAGGCGGAGGAGTCCGGCCCGGCCCCGTCCCCGGCCCTCGCGGAC
>NZ_RDBP01000190.1 GCF_008042045.1 Streptomyces sp. T39 | reverse complement strand
CCGCGTGGTCTCCGAGCGCGGCGGGGTGCTGCACACCGCCGCGGTGCTCCACACCGCGACGGATTCCGTGGCCGCGTACACCGAGGTCGTGCTGCGCGACCCGGCGGACACCCGTGCGCTCCAGTACGACACCGTCGTCGTCCCCGTACACCGCGGCCGCGGACTCGGACGCGCCGTCAAACGCCATCTGATGGGCGTCCTCGCCGACGAACGCCCCGGACTCCGCGAGATCGGCACGACCGTCGCCGACGAGAACGGCCCCATGCTGGCCGTCAACGACCGCCTCGGCTACCGGCGCGAACGCCTCGTCGGCTACTTCCAGGCCACGCTGTAGGGCCGCGGGGCCGCCGGTCGATGACCTCCCGGGTCATCGACCGGCGCGGCCGCTCCCGGGCACGATCGAACCCGCGCCCCGCACTCCACCGCCCACCGCACGGAGGAACGATGACCGCCTACGCGATCGCCCGGCTGATGCCCACCGGACAGCCCCACGACGAGGTCCTCGACTACATCGAGCGCATCCAGGCCACCATGGACCCGTACGAGGGCCGCTTCCTCGTCCACGGCACCGCCCACGAGGTCATGGAGGGCGACTGGCCGGGCTCGGTCGTCGTCATCGGGTTCCCGTCCCTCGACGCCGCCCGCGCCTGGTACGACTCCGACGCCTACCGC
>NZ_RDBP01000019.1 GCF_008042045.1 Streptomyces sp. T39 | reverse complement strand
CCGGGCCCAGACCCGGTCCCGGCTCCACTGAGCGAAGCGTCGGTAGACCGTGGGCCAGGCGGGACCAAACACCGGCGGCAGCTGCCGCCAGGTGCAGCCCGACGTTGCCACGAAAATGATCGCGGCCAGGGCTTCACGGTCACCGGCCCGCCGTCGGCCACCGCCCTGTGGGCGCGTGACCACTGCGGGCGGCACCACCCGCCGGAACAGCACCCACAACTCGTCCGGCACAAGTCGCTCAACGAGATCCGTCATGCACGGCTCAACGAACGATCACGCCATAAGAAACGACGTCTAAGACCCGGCCGACCCGCCACAGACGCAGCTCGCGATCGTCCGGAGCTGACTGCTGACTTCGGTTTCGTCTCATGAGGAGGGAGACACGGCTTCACGATCAGCGGTTGCAGCAGGCGCGACTGCTCCAGGTGGCGTCCGAAACGACGGGGCCTGAGCCAACCTAGGCTGACGCGCACACCGCGGGGTGGAGCCGGGCGTCCCGGCCGCATGCCCGAACTTCGGTCCCTTCAGTCCCCGTCCGCCCGTCCGCCCTCACGTTCGCCAGGCCTCCGGGCAGGCGCTCAGCGGCCGTAGGTACTGCGGCAGAGCCGGGTGAGTTCGGCGGAGGTGACGCCGCTGGACTGTCGGCAGAGCTGGCGCATTGAGGGAGCACCGTGGGGCAGCTGCCGACGAGGCACTGCATGGTGTCGGCGGCGCTTCTCCGAGGGCGCGGCTTCCGGGCGGGGGGGCGCGGTGGCGCGGAGCCATCTGGCGGGGTGCCGGTTCGGCGGCGCGGCCGCGGCGGCTCCCGCCGACGGCCTTCGGCTTCCTCGGGGAAGCCTTCGGCCGCTGGGGGAGCGTGGTGGCGAGCGTGTGACGGCCGGGGGCCTGTGAGGGGGACGGCCACGAGGTAGGGGCGGAAGAAGAGGCAGACCCGGCGGGGTCAAGGCGGGTGGCGGATGGCGCCGTGGAGGCGGGCGCGTGGACGGCCGGTCCGCCTGTGGTGACACAGCCGGTCAGGGCGAGGCTCAGGACGAGAACGGCCGTGGGGGCAAGGCAGCGGGGAGGCATGTGGCTCACGGTGCACTGCGTGCGGCACGTGCTGGCTGTCGACGCGCCCTGCTCACCGTGACGAGGGCGGCCTTGATCGCTGAGGAGAATCTGTCCGGTGCCTGCTGCGGATCCGGGCTGACGGCGAGCCGCCTCGGCAGAACGGGGGATGCCCGCCGAGGCGGCACCACCAGCCTAGACAGCGCAGGCAGTCTGCGCCTGGGCATGCGCCCTCTATCTGCCTCCTCATCTCGCGGGGGCGGGCAGCGAGCAGGGGGCAACTCGTGGAGCCGGGGGCCCGCGCAATGGCGTGGGCCCTCCCCCGTGACGTCCCCGGTGCTCTACCTGCCGTCGTCGGCGGCCCCGAGGGCCAGGGTCATGGGCGCGTCGACCGGGTCAGGAAGTCGTTGCGGTGGAAGAAGAGGCGTCCGTCGGCGTAGATGACGGGGTCCTCGGTGTAGCTCCCGTACATGTCCTCCTCGGGCAGCGAGCGGAACGCCGAGTTGACCCGCTCGAACAGCAGACGCGCTGATCCGTCCTTCGCCGAGACCCGGTACACCTTCGTGCCGTGCAGGCCGTTCGGGCGGGTCATCACGGTCACGCCCTTGGCGTCCGCCGCCAGCGGGACCACCCCGACACTGCGGTGGTCGGTCTTCGGCGTGAACGCCCAGAGTCGCTTGCCCGTCCGCAGATCGAGGGCGTGCATCTCCCCCTTCGTGCCGACCGGGTTGTCGGTGGCGAGGTACAGGACGCCGTTCGCGGTCACCGCGCTGGCGCACGCACAGGCGGAATGCTGGCCGCAGCCGTGGATGTAGCGGTCGCTGTTGCCCTTCGTCGTGCGCAGCGTCCACTGCGCCTGGACGGAGCCGTCCGCGGCGATGGACCGCAGCGAATCCGGGTCGGAAGCGAAGTCCTGGAGGCCGGTGTCGACGGCCACGAGCAACGGATCGGAAGAGACGATCCACGCGCCCAGCCCCCGCGTCGTGTACCGCCACGTCGCCTCACCGGTCACCGCATCACGGACCCCGACCCGCTGCTCGGTCGGCAGCGGCGTGACGCCCACCCATCGCTCCGGACCGGCGCTGTGCGTGACCAGGCCCTCACCGGCGCTGCGGTGCTCCTCACCATCCCCGCCGGGTGCCGACCTGTCCCAGATCACCGTGCCCGTGGCGCGGTCAAAACCGTGGGAGCCACCGCCGTTGGCGGTGCTGGAGCGCATCCAGCCGACCGCCGCCGTCGTCTCGCTGATCGCCACGGTCAGCCCCAGGCCCAGGGATGCAGGCCCCTTGAGCGTGGTCTGCCAGGCCACCTTCCCGGCGGCCGCGTCAATCACGGCGAACTGCGAGGGCACCTTCAGCCCGGGCCTGGCGCCGTAGGAGACGGCGATCTGCCCGTCGCGTGTGGCCGTCGGCGAGGCACCGCACAGGTCACCGGGCAGCGGCACCGTCCACCTCACCGCACCCGACGCCGGGTCGTACCCCGTCACCCCGTCCCTCACCCCGGTCACATACGTCCCCTTCACGTACCACGCCCCAGGCGTGTTCTACCGGTACGAGGACGACGGCAGCGGCAAGCTCACGCCCCGGGTCAGGCTCGGTGGCGGCTGGCAGATCTTCAACTCCGTCGTCGGCGTCGGCGACATCACCGGCGACGGCAGGGGCGACCTCGTCGCCCGTGACACGGCAGGCGCCCTGTGGCGCTACGACGGAACCGGCAGCGGCACCTTCGCCGCCCGGGTGAAGCTCGGCACCGGCTGGCAGATCTTCAACACCCTCGTCGGTACCGGCGACATCACCGGCGACGGCACGTCCGACCTCGTCGCCCGTGACACCGCCGGCGTGCTGTGGCGCCACGCGGGCACCGGCCAGGGCAATTTCGCGGGCCGGGTGAAGATCGGCGGAGGCTGGCAGACGTACGCCTCCCTGTTCTGAGCCCCTCCCCCGCTCACGACACGGCCGCCCGGCAGGCATTCCCTGCCGGGCGGCCGTGCTTGCACTCGGTGCCTGCCGGGCGGCTCATCGACCGGACGCCGCGGAGATCAGATACGGCCGTGCTCCGGAACCTGCGTCTCGCACCGGTCGCACAGCACCAGATGGATCCGCCTGCTCTCCCGCTGCGAGCCCCCGTCACCGCATCGTTCGCAGACGGTCCCGCTGCGGTCGGCGAAGGCATCCGCGAGGGAGCCGAGGCGGGCGTACTCAGCACTCGTCCAGTTGCCACCCGGCTTCCACGGCCGCGGAAACGCCTGGAAAGCCAGTACCCCCCACTTCTGCTTCACGGCCAGGAGCTCGTACTCCGGGAACTCCGCCACAACCGCTCGATGGCACTCGGCCACCAGCGACCACCAGCCGGGCCCGACCTCGACGTCGCTCGAAGGATCTCGAAAATGCTGGCGCACCAAATCCAGCTCATTGCCCGAAGCCCGGGAAGTCCCGGCCATACCGCCCCCTCACACAGAAACACCTGCCGCCACGTTCATGACGTGCCGACGACATCCTCCCCCAGCGGCTGGTCCCGGCACGGCTCCGATCCACCATGATCATGCGGGGACCCACCCGCCAGGACGGCCTCCTCGCCCGCGGGTGGTGATCCTCGCCGCGAGCGCGCACGGAAACGAGGCTCCGGCACCGCCCTGCTATCGCTTTACCGGGTCTGCAGCCCCCGTGGCTCCCGCCACACGCTCTCTGCCCGGGTGCGCCACCGGACGCGACACCCGCCCGACACCGGCCGGCACCTTTTCGCCACGAGAAATTCTTTCGGTCGTATGTTCCCCGATGCGGCGGAGATGCGGCCTCCGCCACAGGCGACGGTCAAATACAAACGCATCATTGCGTTGTCCAGCAGACAGATCAGGGGGAATCAATGACGCGCGCCATGCACATCACGCCGTGCTGATCGCCGCACTTGCGGTGATCCCGCGCCTTGTGCGACATCCGCTATGTGGGGGCTTGGGTCGAGCCTGCTGGACGGGTGCTTGCTTGTCGTAGTGCCATGGTTACCGGGTCCAGTGGTGGGGGCCAGGGCTGGTCGGCGGGGTGGATGTCGTCATACGCGATGGCGGTGGGGCGTCCGGCGCCTGCGCTGATGGTCAGCCGGATCGTGGGGGACAGCCAGAGGTCCCATGGGCCGGCCCCGTTGGAGCGAAGGACGAGGCGTTCCAAGACGTGCGGGGGGACGGTGAAGCGTTCCTGGGTGGCGGGGATTCCGAACAGTGCCGGAGACCAGGTGCTCGCCTCGCCGCGGCGTGTGGTGCGCTGGCGGGGGCGGCGCAATCCGGGGTAGAGGGCGGCGTAGAACTCCTGATAGTTGGTGACGTGTCGGATGCCGGTCGGGGTGAGGTGGATGGCTTGGAGGTCTCCGAAGGTTCGCTGGGCGACCATGGACGGAGGGAGGTGTTGAAGGGTTTCGGGGCGGGCTACGAGAGGTGCGGGGACCCATGAGGCTCCTGCGCGGGGCTCCACTTCGTGGAGTGCGACCAGGACGTGCCATGTGTCGGATGGCTGGGCGCTGCGGTGGAACCCTTCGAGGAGTCCTGGGATTCGGGCTAGCTCTGCGTGGTAGACGGCTTCCCATCGCTCGGCTGCCTGTTCGGCCTTGAGTTGGCGGGTGGGTTCGGGGTCGAAGTCGGCGATGACGCGTTCGCGTTCGCGCCGGGCGGTAGTGAGGCGCAGTTCTGCGAGGACTTTGGTGAGGATGCGCCGTATGCGCTGGGCGGGCCGGCCGTAGAGGTGGGAGAGGCGTAGCACTCCTGGGTCATCGGGGCTTGGCCCTTTCCAGTGGCCGGGGCGGCTCACGTAGGTGGTGGCGAGCCGCTCGATGATGCTTTCGGTCTCCTGGCGGCGGGCGGCTACGGCGGGGATGTTGTCCATGGCGCTGTCGAGGAGGGAGGGGTGGATTCCGAGGGCTGCGACGACGTCGTCGAGGAAGCGTGGCCTGCGGGCTGGGACGATGCCCTGCTGTTCCAGTCTGCGGTAGGACTTTGGGGAGATGTGGAGTTCTGCACAGAGTTCTTGGGCGGTGCGTCCGCTGGCACGGCGCCAGTCCGCAAGGTTCCAGGTGTGCCAGTTGTCGCGCTTCATGAGGTCGATGGGGCGGATGCGCAGGTGCTTGGCGAGCAGGCGGATCCGTGCCGGGTCGGGCGTGCGGTGACCGTGCTCGTAGGCGAGGATCTGTGCTTTGGTCGCGCCGACGAGTTCTCCGAGCCGTGCGGCACTTAGCGGATGCGGGTGCCCGCCCTGGTCGGTGTGGGCTCTGCGGGCGTCGTGGAGCGCCGCCGGATCGAAGTCGGCCAGTCCACGGGCCATGTGCTGCCTCCTTGCGACACCTCAGGGGACCATTTTAGGGGCACTTCTTCTTAGGTCCAGAGGGGTACGACGCAGCGTCACAATCGTTCTGATCAGCGCTGTTATGCAATCGGGCGGCCATACGCCTGGATCGCGAAGGCTCAATACGGGAACTTGGACGTCATCGGCGCCACGGTGCAGCTACAACTTTTACGTGTGCGCGTCCAGTGCTAGAAGGTGGCCCCACCCCCTTGGTTCGCGAAAACCCTGAGCGGGGAATGGGGCCGGCTACGGGAGCTGACAGCTCCGCATACGGGCTTCCTGTGCCATCAGGGGGCCCGTTCGCCGTGTAGGGAGATTCTCGGTGTGCGGTGGCCTGTTCAGCGAGTGCCTTCGAGGTTAGCCGCTCGAGAACCTTCTTCGCGAGCTTGCGGTTCGTCGTCTGTCCCGCTCCCGTGGGCGGAGCGGGTAGCTGCCATGGCCATCACCTCCCTTCCGGGCCCGGCGAGCCCCCCTTTGGGGTTCTCCGGAGTCCGTGCGACAAGGCGACATCACAACTCTAGCGGGTGAGTCGATTCGGGCGGAGTGAAGGACTGCTCGACGCCGTTCGACTGAGGGGGTTCTGAGGGTGCAACAGAACTGGAGGATGCGACTCCGGCGCTTTGTTACCGATTGGTAGAACTTGGCGGTAGCCATAGAACTGCTGTCACACACATGTCACTTCAGCCGAAGGACCTTCACTGCCTAGACCTCTGTTCGGTAATAGAACGTCAGAAACCGTTGACAGCAACAGAAATGACCGCGTCTCGTCAAAGCCTGGATGAATGCGACGTGACGCATCCCACACTCTGAGATGCTCAAATCCGTGAACCGCCGCGCTGACGTGCAGGGCTTCTCCACGCCTTGCCTCCGATCCCCTGCCACGGCGACGCAAGAAGACACGGCCGCTGACCGCAGCGCCGACGTTGGGCGATCCTCCGCCTCCGCAGCACTCGCCCTGGCGGCGCGCCGGGCGCCCAACAGCGCACCGCACCCTCCGCAGCAGCCGCGGAACGCCCGTGCGGGCAACCCCCGGGGGCTGCCCCGCACGTACCATCCCCCCATCGTCCAGGGGCACGGAGGCGCCCAGGGCGCCAGTGCCGGATAGCGCCCCGCGGAAGCTGCCGGCGCGTCGAAGCGGCCCCTCCCGATACTGCTCGCGGCCCCGCACGGTCCGCGAGCAGTCGCAGCCCTCACGTCAGTCGTCCTCACGATTCAACCGGCGGCGCAGGCTTCTCGCGAGCGCTGCAGCGGAAGGCCAACGGTGGTCAAACGCCATGGCCACGGCGCCGAGTTCTTGCGCCCGGAAGACCTGGGCCCTGTGCTGCTCGAATCGACGCTGCGCTTCGTTGTACTGGGCCAGCCATTCTTCCTGCTGTGCTTCGTAGCCGGGCAGCCACTCGTTGGTGTCGGGGTCGAATCCTTCGGGGAAGATGTAGTTGCCCTCGTCGTCGTAGGACGCGGTCATCCCGTACAAGGTCGGATCGAACTCGACGTTCGCCGGGTCGCTGCCGAGGCTCGCGTTCGCCTGCTTGACGGAGAAGGCGAGGCGACGGCGGTCCACATCGGCGTGTAGCAGGCTCACGAAGATCTCTTCTCCGACCCGCACGATCTGCTCCGCGTCGTCCACGTGGTGCTCGGCCAGCTCGGAAATGTGGACGAGGCCCCCCATCCCATCGGGCAAGCGGACGAAGACCCCGAAGGGAACGATCTTGGTCACGATGGCCGGGAAGATCTCCCCCACGGAGTGCCTGCGGGCGAAGGCACGCCACGGGTTCTCCTCAGTCTCTTTGAGGGACAGGGTGACCCGCTCCCGTTCCCGGTCCACCTCCATGATCCGGACCGCGATTTCCTGGCCGAGTTCCACGACGTCCTCGGGCTGTTCGATGCGGGACCAGGACAGTTCGGAGATGTGGACGAGACCGTCCAGACCGCCGAGGTCGACGAATGCGCCGAAGGGGACGAGGGAGGAGACCGTGCCAGTGCGCACATCGCCCACGTGGAGGGTGCTGAGCAGGCGGGCGCGCGCTGCGCTCTCGGTTTCCTCGAGCACGGCGCGGCGGGACAGGACGATGTTTTTGCGGTCGGGGTCCAGTTCGATGATCTTGGCTTGCAGGGTCCGCCCGAGGTAGGCGCGGAAGTTGCGGACGCGCCGAGTCTCGACAAGAGATGCCGGCAGGAAGGCGCGGACGCCGATGTCGACGATGAGGCCGCCTTTGACCACCTCAGTCACAGTGCCGCTGACGGCGCGGTCCCGTTCATAGCGCTCACGCAGGGTTTGCCAGCGCCGATGCTCGACTGCCTGCCGATGCGAGACGAGGCGGCGGCCGGCAGGGTCCCGGCGCGTGAGGATCAGCACCTCGATGGTGTCGCCGACGGCAGGCTCTACTCTCGGTTGCGTCTCCGCACGGGACAGGACCGCTTCCTCATCACCCAGTCTGATCAGGAACGAATCCGTCCGGGCAGCAGCGACGGTGCCGTCGACGATGTCTCCCGGTCTGTACGGGGAGGGGCGCCGCGGCGCAAGTTCGGAGCCGYCGGACGACTGCTGGACTTGAGCCAGGACAGCTTGCTCCAGGCGCCGGGCGATGGAGCGGTGCTGTCCGCCGGCTCCGCTGAGAACGGCGACGGCAACTTCCGCGAACGGCAGGCTGCGCGGGTCGAGCGGTGACGATCCAGGGTGGTCGTCGTTGCTGACGAGCGAGGCGAGGGCACGGAAATCCAGCGTTCCGCCGAAGGTCGCCGCAACGCGACTGGAGACCTTGGCCAGAACATCCTCGAGGACCAGCAAGGACTCGCGCCGTGTCAGCTCCAAGAGAAGCTCTTCCCTCACGCCCGGGCGGAAGTCGTAGACCACGTCGTCCGGGGCCTGGCCAGAGTGCTGCTGACCCCGGCGTGCAATGAGACCTGAGATGAACAGGTGAGCAAGATCAGTGTGCTGCGACTGCGGGACGAGCTCGTGCTGGACGATGCGCATCACGGGCAGGCTCAGCGGCACGGCAGCCAGGTAGCAGGCGAGGCGGAACGCTGTGGGCGTGCTCCCCACGTGGAAGCGTGCGACGCGCTCTTCCGGGGTGGTTGCTTCTGCCCCGGTCTCTCCCTCTGAAAAGGGGCGGGGCGTGGCCCCGAGAGGTGTGGCGAGCATCGGCACCCAGTCGGTGCTGCGGCCTCCCAGGTGCTCGGCCCAGGGGGCAAGCCACGAGCCGTGCACTTCCATGACAGGCAGCCACCGGGTGCAGGGCATCTGCGTTTCGCTTGTGCCGGCGACCGATGGGGGTGGGGACGGCCTGTGGCGGGTGCGGAACTGCAGCACAGGTCTGGCGGGGTTGGTGATGCGGGCGTCGACACTCTGTGTCGGAACCGCTGTGCGGTGCCACAGCCGCCGTGGCAGCACATGCAGCACTGCGGCCGGGCGTCTCGATGTCTGGCGCGCGAGGAACGGCGGCAGGCTCGGTCCGTACCAAGCGGGCCCCACGGCGTCGGTGAGTACCAGGAGCAGGCGGGTGCCGGTCGTGTCCTTCAGGGGCCGGTGCCAGTGTGCGGAGGGCTGAGTGTCCGCCAGGCTGCTGGAAGGTTTGCGGCGGAAGCGGGTCAGGGTCGGTGTCTCGGAGTCCGTGTTCATCGCCCATTGACGGACGCCGTCGAAGGCCCCGTGGCGCTCGAGCAGTGTCCCGAGTTCGCGGGCGAGGTGGTGCCAGACAGCCATGGTGCTGCCGGTATCGATCACCAGGTCGACGCCGAAGCGGGGCTTGGTCGGGGGCCGCCACACGGGCAACAGGCAGGCTGCTTCGCCAGTTGCCTGGGCTGTTGCCTCTTCGTCGAGAACAGGTAACCCGGATGCGGGCACGAGCTGCCGCAGAGGTCGTAAGGCACGGTTGAGATACAGCGGGTCGGACAGGAAAGCGGGTCGGCTGACCTGCACTACATGCGCGGAGCCTTGCCCGAGGGAGGCATCCCGAGTGCCGTCGAAAGCATGCAGGCGCACCGTGGTGGGGTTCAAGGCACAGGGATCTGACGAGGTCGCACCGAGGTCCTCGCTGCCCGACCCCGGGCCGGTCCGACCGAGGCGTTCGTCCTGCCCGTGAGGATCCTCCTGTGTCGGGGCAGCAGGAGGCTTCAGTGGTGCGCTGCCTGTCGAGGGCGGGCCGCCGATGATGCCCGACACCCACAGAATGTCTGCGAGGTCCATGGGGTCCACGCCCGCATGCTGCCCGTCTGCGTCGTCCGTCTGCAGCAGCCCGGCGAGCGCCGCAAGCAAATGCTCGCGCGAGGAGGACGGGCTAGTCATGGCCGTCACTCAGCGAGCGCAGAAGCACGTCCTTGATGATCTTGCGGCCCGGGTCGTGGGGCCACAGTCCCCGCTCTGCCATGAGCAGCGCGTTCAGGAGCTGGTCGTTTGCCAAGACTGCCCCTTCCTCACGCTGGCGGCGCAGGAATTCGGCGATCAACTCGGTCCGTGCAGACTCGCTTTCAGTGTTCCCACCCAGGTGAGCAGCAACCATCGCCGCAAGCCGCTTCTCGTCCGGCGGCTGAACCTTGAGCCTGACACACCGGCGCAGGAAAGCGGTGGGAAACTCGCGCTCCCCGTTGCTGGTGAGGACGACTAGGGGGAACTGGGCGCAGCCGACCCTGCCGTCCTTGATCATCACCTTGCCGTCGTGATCGAAGGTCATCACCTGCCGTCTGCCGGGGCCCAGGCGGGAGAGTTCGGGGATCGTGTACTCCCCCTCTTCGAAGACGTTGAGCAGGTCATTGGGAAGATCGACATCGCATTTATCGATCTCGTCGATCAGAAGGACGCGAGGGCGACGCCACGGCAGCAGCGCTGTGCCGAGAGGGCCGAGCCTCAGGTACTTGCCGATCGCCAGATTGGCCGAGGGCCTTCTCGACCCCTTGAGACCTGCGTCATGCAGGCGGCCGATGGCGTCATAGACATACAAGCCGTCCCGCAAAGTGGATCGGCTGGTGATGGGCCAGCGCAGTACAGGCCCAAGTCCCAGTTCATGCGCCACGGCGTACGCAAGGGTGGACTTGCCCACACCGGGTTTGCCGGTAATGAGCAGCGGTCGGCGCAGATGGAGCGCCAGGTTGACCAGCTGGATGTCCTTCACATCTGCCTGGAAGGCTTCCGCCTGATGAGTGCGCCCCAGCCGACGGTTGGTGACCGCGGGAGTGTCAGCTGGAGGCGTCAGCAGCTCGCTGTCGTCGAATGATCCGAACGCTCGCCAGGCCGGCGTATCGGGGAGGTCCTCGATGCCGTCGTGCGGCGTGCGTGAGCCACGGTAAATCCACCAGTCCTCACCCGGTAACGCCGACTCCTCATTGCTGCCGTGCGGGCTGTTCATGTCACCATCCCGGTGAATCGAAGATCCTGCTTTCGGTCCACGCAGTCCGGGTCTTCCCAGAGCAGCGTGATGTGATTGCGCACGTCGCTGTCTTCAGCGCCACGCCCCTCCAGGCGGCATTGGTGGATGATGTCGGGAAGATCTGTCAGGCAGCTCGGCTCGTGCAGGCGCAGAGCCTGCAGGAGCGTCTCTGGCTCAGCAGCGGTGCGGACCCACATCACGGCGGGGATTCCGTCCGTGAACATCGCTGCGTTGACAGCGTCCTGCAGGAGAGGATCCAGCTCCTCGTAAGGCTGGCGCAGGCCGAGGCAGGCAAGGTCGGGCCTCTCCATGATCCAGGAGGAGAACTCGTGGTTCTTTCCCGGCGTCATCACCGGCCATCCGATGAGTTCGAGCACATCGCCGTCGATACCGCGCTGACTCAAGTGGCTCCAGCGCCCCTGCCAGGGCTGCCTGCTGATGAAGGTGTCGATGTACCGCTCCCGGGATCGAACGACAACCGGGTGGTGGTGGCCCAGGGCTTGGCCTGTCGGGCCAGTCGCCCACAGCTCGGCCGGGTGTCCCAGCAGCGGGGAGGGGAGCACGAACTCGACCCGAGTCGCAGGAGCGGGCACGGCATCGAGCTCGTCTGCCAGACCTTCCCACGCAGTCAGGGAGTTACTGCCGTGTGCGTTGAGTTCACTTGTCCGCAGGGACAAGGGCCGTGTGAGAGAGGAAACGCGTTTGAACACCCCGCCGGCCTGCGGCTGGCGATAGCACGTCGCATAGAGCCCGTAGCGCGCATCGGCGATATGTGGCGCGTCTTCGGGCTCGAGGCGGACCTGGATGATCAGCCGGTAGTCACCTGTGACCTGCGCCGCGCTCCCGTCCTCGAGCAGCTCCATCCGGTCAAGGAGTTCGCGGACGGACGCGCGGGAGTCGTAGTGGCGGCTGGTGGTGTCGCCAGCCAAGGACCGCAGGAAGCGTGCCAGCACGGCAGCCCCCTGGTCTCCCCACAGGTCTGCTATGCGCGCAAGGATCTCCGGCAGAGTCTCGTGCCCTTCCAGGGCGGTCAGCCCTTTGCCGGCATTGGCTGCATGGAGCCTGAGTTCGGCGGGCCGGGGCTGCGGGTTCAGGGCGCGCAGCACGCGAATCAGCGGCTCCATCTGCTGCACGGGCAACGGCTGATCGTCTACCACGGACCGGACTGCCACCTGCAGCCACGCGAATGCCCGATCGGTTCCGGCCATCACTTCCAGGGCAGCGCAGATCGCCTCAACGGCCCCGAGCGGGTCGCGCCATGCAGAGGCCGCGGTCAGCATGCTGCGGACGTGTCCCCTTGCCGAGGCCTCGTGCTGCACGGCGGCGTCGAAGTCACGACACCTCGGATCCCTCGACACCTGCTCGAGCAAATCCGTACGGAATTCCGGACGGCGCATGTCGGCGAAATCGATGAGGAAGTCGCACAGCAGCTTCTGGGCGTCCTGGCTCCACGGCTCGGCGTGCGCCGGCTCGCATACCTGCGTCATCGGCTACGCGCTTTCCCAGCCGCCGATAGCCCGGCCGATGACCTCGTGCAGCCGCTTCAGGGCCTGGTCGTAGGGATTCAGTTCTTCCATAGCGGTGTACAGGGCCCGGTACGCGCCACTCCTGTCATAGAAGCTCCCGATACGACTCACGATGCGCTGAAGGTGACCCCGACGGTCAGGGCGGTAGTCTGCGTCGAACGACTGCGGCAGCCTGAGGTGCTTGCCCATGATCTCGAGCAGGTCGAAGCGTGCTTCGGGTCCGGCCAAGACACCAAAGGCCAACAGCGCGTCCACAACCTCGGCCTGCGTCGGCTCCTGCCGGCGTACGGCAGCTGCCCTTGGCTGCACACCAAGGAACTGGGCCAGCGTCGTGACCGGGACGAACCACCCGCCCGCATCATCCTTGTAGTTGCGGCTGCCCTTGAGCACACCGCAGACCGCGCCGTCCTGGCCGAGGACCGCGGCACCGCTGTGCCCGGGCCGGACACCGTCGCCGAGAAACCGCCGAAACGGGCCCGAGACGCCCGCCACCCGCAGGAGCAGTGTCTCGGGCTGAACTTCGTCTATACCTAGGACGGACGAGGAGTAGCCCAAGCACGTTACCTCGCTGCCGATTGGTGCTTCGCTCTGCGCCAGAGGCAGCACCGGATAGTCCGACAGCGCTGGCACGTGCACGGTCGCGAGGTCGGGGAAGGGGTAGAACAGTCCTCCGTCGCTGTTCTTGGGCTCGGCACGCACGTCCCGGCTGTTTACCGGGTAGGTGCCGGAGGCATGGTGGATGACAAGATCCCTGAGCGTGCCGTCGCCGACGAGCACATGGGCGGCGGTAGTCACGGTGCCGGCACTCGTGAGAAAGCCACTGCCGCAGAACTCGTCCTCAGCGGTGATCCACACGGTGCACGCAAGCTGGTCTTCCATGGTGTCCGCTAGACCAGTACGGATCACGAAGACGCCGGAGGCTGATCACCCGACGGCTGAAGGTTCCAGGACAGGCGCACGGTCAAGGCCGCCTCACTGCCAGCCTCCGCAATGACTCCCAGGAGCTGTCCAGACTTCACTGCCAGTTTCAAACCGAACTCCACCTCGAACGAGTCCGGATTCCCGGCTTCCCCCTCGGTGATGGTCTTGGCAGCCCATCGACCCACACCCTGAACTGTGGTGCCCACCTGCTCCAGGCTCATCGTCACGGCAGAGCCAAGCTTCTCCACCGCCTTCTTCCGAAACGCGGCGTCCCCGAACTCTTCGCTCTGTTCGAACGGCACGCTGCCCACGACTTCCGCCGCAACCTTCGTACCGTCTCCGAGGTCGATCAACACCGTTTCAGCAGTAGCCATAGCTCCCCCAGTTCCCCCTCGATCTCACGGGTCGTCATCTTAGACAATGTCGAGCAAGCCCGTGGCAAAGAACACAAGTTCAGACGGAAGCTGACGATGCGGCCTGCCTCAGTCGCCCCTGAAGGCACCTCCTCTGGCACCGATCATGAACCCCACGCACAGCTGAGCATGGCCTCAGAGGACAACGCCACCGGCCACACGCTGTTCTCCGCTGTCGGTCAGACTCAGCTACGTCGCCGTGGCATACCTCGACCGCTCCATGCACAAATCGATGCGCCCATCATCGGCGTCGGCTTAGCCAGCGCTCTTGCGTCGACGAGCCACGCCGCCTTGTCCTGATGGGCGGGTGAACCAGATCCAAGAGGCGGTTCGCACGGGAGGTGACCGGCTGGCGGTTGCTCCCCCAGAGCACTCCAGCGCGCGCCTGCACCTGGGTACCCGTACGTTCACTAGTGGTGTGCCCGCTCAGACAGGACAGCGGGCCGGCAGCCCCGTGTCCCGATCGCACGTTGCGCGGGGCTGCCCCACCGTCATGCATCAGGTCCGGCGCCCCCGGGGGAAAGGGCGCCGGACCTTGTCAATCCACCTTCCCCCTGCCGACTGGCCGACACCTGGCATCTGCCTGCTGCCTGCTGCCGGCGCCGGGCGACCTCCCCTTGGTGCCGCCGCGGCTTTCAAGTGGTGACCGGGCGTTACGGGCGACCGTCATGTCGCAGACATGACGGTCGCCCCATACCAAGCTCTGACGTCCTGAACAGCGTCTGGGTCGGGCCATTCCAGGCCGCCCCGACTACGGCACGTCTCCCTCTCGGACACACGTTATGCGGGGCCGCTCGTGACCGGCCCGGTTCAGGACGGCACTATCTCGTTTCTACGTTTTCCCTGTGACCGTGGGGTCTTCTCCCCCACCCGCCGGGGCTCGATGGTCCGCGGGTCCACGGCCTCGCCCGGGGCGCCTTCTTTGTAGAGGCCGTCGGGTTCGTTGGGGCGGTCGTGCGGGAGGAGGAAGAAGGTGCGGCGCTGGAAAAGGCCGCTGTCGGGGTTGGCCTCGGCGTCCTTGTCGAGTTCGGCATAGCCGACCATGCGTCCGTCGCGGGCGTAGCGAGGCTTTCCGCCGCGGCGGGTGCTCTTGTCGAGTGCCTGGCGGACGTAGTCGAGTTCGTCGAGGTCTTCCAGCCACACCACGTTCGCTTCGTGTGCGAGCTGGCTTTCGTGCAGCAGCGAGCTCATGGACGCAGCTCCTTGTCGGTGATGTGGCGGTGCGGTTGCGCGGCCCGGCCGCCCGGGTCGGGCAGCACGGCTTGGAAGGTCTGGACACATCCATGGTAGGACGGCGGCCCGGTCCTGGGCAGAAGGCACTTGATCACGGGCGCCCACCCCCGGGGGCCTCGGAGCGGACGTCGTCCGGAAGGAGAGCGAGCGCCGGGTAGTACTTCTTGCCGCTGGACTTGAGCATCTCGGCCGGGGACGCGAGGCCGACCTCCTGGCGGATGCGGCCGGCGAAGGCGGCGGGAACGACGCGCTCGAAGGGGATGAGGCGGATGCGGCGCCAGAACGCATGCCCGCCGGTGCCGACTTCGGGCTGGTGGTTGCCGAGGAGCCACAGCTTGTGGGTCGGGGTGAAGCTGAAGTAGTCCTGCCGCATGCGGCGGGCCTTGATCTTGTCGCCGCCGGTGAGGAGCTTGACCCGGGCCTCGTCGAACTTGTCGTTGGGCTTGAGCTCGCTGCACACGAAGATGCGGCGGCCGTGGAGTTCGGTCAGTTCCGTCGAGTGCTCGGCGAAGTTGCCCTTGTCCATCAGGAAGCCGGGCGGCGCGGCGTCGGCGTAGTCGCCCATGACCTGGATCATGACGTCGAGCAGGACCGACTTGCCGTTGGCGCCCTTGCCCCAGAGGAAGGGCAGCACCTGGGCGCCGACGTCTCCGGTGATGGAGTACCCGAGCAGCAGGTGGAGGAAGTCGATCATCTCCTGGCCCTTGGCGTCGTCGCCGAAGGTGTCGTCCAGGAAGGCGTGCCAGCGCGGGGTGGGCCGACACGCTTCCAGCGGAACTGGTCCCATGAGTACCAGCCGAGGCCTTCGACGTGGCGGAACTGGTCGCTGTAGAGCTGGGCGAACAGTTTCGCGTTGCCGCGGTCGCTGAGCATGGGCGGCAGCAGCACGGGGGTGTCGACCGGGGCCGGTGTCTGGACCAGCTGCGGCGGTACCCGTGTGGGGGCGGGGGTGGCCGCCTCGATGTCCAGCATCTGCTGAGCGGCGGCAGCGGCGTCGAAGCGGCTGCTGTCGGCGCTACTCATGCGAGTCCTTGAGGGTGGAACGGGCGGCTGGCGCCTGCGGACAGGGCTGCTTCGATAATCGTCTCACTGCGGCGGGTCTGGTGGGGACGAGCATAGTGAGCGGCTTCTGCCAGCTGTTGGCGGGCTTCATCCTGGTTGAGGTGGCCTGCTCCGACGAGTCCGCCGGCAGTGTAGGCGGCCCGGTTGAGCTTCTCGGTGAAACCCGTGCCCTCGCTCAGGGCGGCGCATTCCCGGACACTGTCCACCAGCTGCTGCAACAGGCCCCCCACGGCCCCGGGCCGGGGTCTGCGAGTCCTGGGCGCCGGGCGAGGCGCAGGAAGCGGCGACGACCGTATGACGTGGCCCGTGCGGGTCAGTTCAGTGGCGAGCCAGGCCGGGAGAGGGGCGGGTGCCCGTACCGTGCCGACGGGCGTGTAGACGCCTGCGGGCGTCCGCGTGGTGGGCGCGACGATGTAGCCGCCGTGCGCCCGTACGTCCACCTGCCAGGCGAGGGCAGTGCGGGGACTGGAGCCTGCGGACGAGCGAAAGCGGGTCGCGGGCTCGGGGTTGACGTACCAGATGTGCAACCCGCCGGACGGGGTACGGACCCGCAAGGTCGACTCGTCCTCCGCAGGATTTTGCTGCCGTCGGTAGGCGGCCAGGAGTGCCAAGGTGTCAAAGCCCGAGGCGAGGCCCCCGAGATCGACCTGCTCGGGGATCCGGATGCCCGGCAGCAGGCGGTCCCGCTCCGGGACTTGGGCCGCGTGGGCGTCGACGTCCAGGACCACGAGGTGAGCCGGCCCGCAGGACACGCCGACGCCCGCGCGGGGTTCCCTGGCCCACCAGGCCTCGATCAGTGCGGCGTCGGTCGTCGCGCTGTGAAAGCCGTGGCACCACCGGCCCTGGGCGTGACAGGGGCACCGGGAAGGCTCGTGTGAACGTCCGCGGCAGCGCTCACAGTTGGCTGCCGGCGTCTTGCGTCCCGGTGCCAGTGGGTGGACCGGCCACTGACGGCCTGCCAGCCACCGCGCGACATCGGCAGGTCGCGGCGGCTGCACGACTCCCGGTGGAGCAGTGTCGACGTGGCGCTGCACTGTGGTCGGTCCGTTCCTCTGGTGCGTGCAGAATCGGTCCCTCCGTCAGACCCTGGCATTTTACCTGGTCAGCGCGGTCTGAGCCGACCTGGAGGGACTGAAGGGACTGACTTTCCCTTATAGGGGGCTGAGCCTAGCGCACGGGTTCCCGAGTCCGTGGGAGGCATGAGCACTTATTCGAAACTGAGTCCCTTCAGTCCCTCGGTCCCTCCCGGGCCCTGGCCTCCGCGCTCAAGGCATCAAGACGTCTGGCCCGCCGTGGTGCTGAGGGACCGAAGGCCTGCCAGGGGCGGGGGACTGAACGGTCCCTGTCTGGTCCCTCCCTCATTTCCGCAGGTCAGATCCCCTGTGACGGATCTCGGAGGGACTGAAGGGACCCAATTCCCTAGTTATCAGCGCACCACGATATGTATGACTAGAGGCATGCGTAGCTTTACGTACGCGCGCATACGCGCGCCCCCACGTAGCTGGATACTAGGACTTTGGGTCCCTTCAGTCCCTTCGGTCTCTGACAGATCGCTTTGACCTGCGCCTTCGTGAAGGGACTGAACGTAGGAGGGACCAAAGCACTTCAAACCCTCCTCGCGTACCCGCACTCCTCCGACCGTCCGAAGGTGTCTACGCGCGCAACGAAGAAGCTCCTGCACACGAAAGACGAACAGACGTCCGCATCCGCCCCGGCAGGCTTGCTTTTCCGTCTGTGCGGTCTGTCAGTACAGGTTGCGGTAGATGCTCCAGCCTTCGCCGCCGCAGCCGGGCGACTGCCCGGTCTGGATAGCAGCGCCCGGCGGCCAGGCTCCTGCACCCAGCCGGAGTGTGAGTGCCCCTGGGGGTGTGCCACTGGCAGGCAGCATGCTGTCCTCGTGACGACCCGAGAGGTGCATGCGCTAGCGGAGAGGAAACAGGGGCACGGCTGCCCGAGCCGCGTTCCTTGATCGAGGGCACCGACTGGGGCGAGCTGGAGCATGCCTACGGCCCGGCCGAGAACACGCCCCTGCGCCCGGTCCAGCTCCTGGACGAGGATCCGGAAGTCCAGTCATGGGCACTCACGATGCTGGGCATGTCCGTGCTGCACCAGGACTCCCTGTACAGCGCGACAGCCCCGGCCGCCCTGTACGTGGCAGGAGTCCTGGACGACACCCGGACTCTGACAGTCCACGAGAACAACTCGGTACTGGCCGACCACCCGTGGCCGCTCCGTGCCGCCTTGCTGGAGTGCCTCGGCCGAATCGCGGATTCGGCCGCCTATGGGGAGACGACCGACGAGGACGGGGGCGACGACCAAGTCGCCACCGACGCTGCCCGTACCGTCTGTGCACCGGGCCTCGACGTCGTCCTCCCCCACCTCCTTGCTCTGGAACCCGCTGTCCGCGAAGCAGCCCTCGGCGCCGTCGCCATGTTCCTCCAGTCTCCCGACCTGACCGGCCGAACCGGCACTGCGACCCGTCTCCTGAGCCGGCTCCTCGCCGAGAGCACCGACCGGCGTGAACGAGCCGCCATCGTCCTCACCATCGGCTTCTGGGGCCACCACACCACCTCTTCGCTCACCGACCCCGACCCCGCCGTGAGAGCGTGCGCCGCCCTGACACCGGCCCTCGCCGACAACCCCGACGCCACCCGGGTCATGCTCGATGCCCTAGGCGAACCCACCACCGTCGACTCCTGGTTCAGTGGACCCACCTCCATCGATCCGTGGGACGGAAGACCACTCCCGCACATCGAAGGCCGCCTCCGGCACGCTCTCCTGACCGCGGCGATCGACCGCGTCACCTCGTTCGAGGAACTCCTGCCGACTGCAACGGCCTTCGCACCGCTCTGCAGCAACCTCACTATCGCCGACGACTGGGGCCCCTTGCTCGCCGCTGCGTTCCCCAGGAAACACCACCCCGGCGCCGAGCTCACCCCGGCCCAGCACACGTACCTGAGCGCCCTCGTCGAACGCGACGTGTGCTGGCGCTGCACCCACCTCATCGCCTCATGGTTCGAGGACGTTGGCCTGCCCCCGGACCGGGAAGCCGTCAGGGCACTCCTGTCGGGCCCGTGACACCGGTGCCCCGTTGTCTCCTGAGCCAGGCCGCCGATACTCGAACCACTGCTGCTCATCCCTCGAACGTGGTCCAGGGGATCCCCAGCTGCCCCAACGGCTTCAGAACGCTGCGATGCACGGCACCTGCCCATACGGAAGTGTTCCCGTGCCACTGGTCCGTGGTCTCGGCGATCAGGCCGGGTGCCACGTGGAACCGTGTGGAGTCGTTCGGCCAGCGCCACGGCTCCCATGGGACGGGTGTAAGCGCCGTGGTCACCTTGTCCACGTGTTCGGCCGCCAGATCGGAGCGCTGGGCGACGTAGGGGGCATTCCTCATGGTCTCGAACAGGGCGAACTGGAGCAGGAAGCCGCTCATGGGCTGGTGCTCGCGGCGCGGCTCGTGGCCGTCCTGGTCGATCCACACCTCAGGGTCGCTGCGGGACGGATCGAACAGCCAGGTGAAGCCGCCCTGGCTCTCGTCCCCGAAAGCGATCAGGCCGTCGCGTGCGGCCCGCCACGAGGAGGGTGTCCGCAGTCGGTTCTGCACGCCGAGCAGCGCGGGCCGACGGCGGGCCAGCCGGCAGAACTCCGCCAGTGGCGGCGGAACGTTGCAGGCGCCCCTGGTCAGCTCGCCGAGGTCTTCGCCGGTTTCGGGTATCCAGCCCTCCACGAACTCCGTCAGCGCTTCGAGCGGGCTGGTGTGCACGCGCGCGAGCCACCCCAGATCAGCCAGCGCCTCGGGCTCAGCAGGCGGCCTGACCCTGTTGAGGAGATCCGAGGGCAGCTCCGGCTCGATGGTGAGGGCCGCGTGCGTCAGTGACCCGTCGGTGTACCGGGCCTGCCCTGCCCCCTGCCTGGCGACTCCCAGGTAGACACAGCCTTCGGGCAACCGGGTCAACAGATGGACGGGCCGCGGGTCCGGCCGCTGAGTCCAACTCGATCCAGGATCGCCCCAGGGATGCCCGAACAGGCGGAGGCCGACGTCGTCCACGAACGGGCCGTAAAGGTGCAACCGGCGGCTGCTCCACACGCCGCTCACGCCGAGGCCGTCGCGGGCATCCGCGATGATCACTGTCGCGGCATCGCCGAGCAGAACGACGGCACCGTCGGTCTCGCAACCGATGACGCCACCTCCCGCCAGGCGCGTCGCATCGGCCTCAGTGAGGAGGTCGCTCGGGCTCAAAGGCATGCACCGGACACTAACGTTGCCTGGCGAGCGCCCCGCGCTTGGCCTCGATCGGCTTCGGCTTGGAAGCTATCCCCAGTGGAGGCAGGGATGGTCCCTGGCTGGATACCGTCCACCAGGCCAATCTCCTCTGCCCCCAGGCCTCCGCCACGCCCGGCTCACCGCGCTACGACCGCAACCGCCACACCACTCCCCCACACCGCGGCCCTGCGCGAGGATGGCGTCATGCTCACCTCCGTCTACCGCGTCACCATGTACGACCCCGCCCACCGCGACGAACACGGCCGCTACAACGGTCCCCTGGCGCCGGTCACCGATCACGGCGAGCGTGAGGCGGCCTACCTGCAAGCGGTCGAGGCGTTCGCGGTGGACGCCGGCGTCGAGTGGTTGCACGTCCGGGAGCCGGCGGTCCCCTCGCTCGTCCACTTCGGCGCCGAACCGCTCGTCGAGGGCTTCGGGCTGGACGGGCTGATCCCCGGCGGTGTGCGCGGTTTCCACGACGGGGCGGTGGTCTCCCTGGCCACAGGGCTGGAGCTGGTGCGGGTCATGCTGCGGGAGCAGGGGGCCTGGTGCCGTCTGGAGATGGAGGGCGTCTTCGCGGTACATGTCGGCTGGGACCAGTACGTCTACGTCTCGACCGGCGCGCCCAGCGAGCGTGCACTGGCACGCACCCGCGAACTCGGGCTCTTTCCAGAGGCGGTGGACGCGTCGCCCCTGGTCATGGAGCTGAACGAAGGCGAGATCCAGCGGCCGGGTGACGACACGTTCTGGGCGGCGCTGGACTGGTCGGTCTCCTCGGGGTGCGCGGGTCTTCTGGAGGAGACGTATGCCGGCGGCGCCGTGCGGTGGCACAGTCTCCTCGACGCCGACCTCGGCGCCGTGCGCGCCGGTCTGGCGCCGCGGGCCCGGCTGGCGGTGTGGCCAGCCCTCTCCCCCGATGTCGGCGCAGTCGTCGCGGCCCTGCCCGACGATGGGCTGATCGAGGGCGTATGGCAGGACGCCGACGGCCGGATCCACAGCGCCGTCGTGGACGAGGAGAGCTTCGCCGAGCTGACCACCCGCCTGTCCGGTGCCATCGCCGCCTGCCTGCTGTCGATGGACGCCGATGAGCGGGTGCCGCTGTTCACCGCCGTCATGCCAGACGAGGACGGCGTCGTCCGCGCACGCTGGGGCACCGCCCCGACTCCCGACGACCGCGCCTGGGCCTTCCTCACGACGCTGCGACGCGGGCAGGTCGTGACGGGGACCGTGACCGGCATCGGGTCCTATGGCCTCACCTTCGTCGATGTCGAGGGCTTCGAGGCCTTCATCAACATCCCCGAGCTGTCGTGGCGCCGCTTCGAGCATCCCTCCGATGTCGTCTCCGTCGGCGAGCTGATCCGGGCGGAGGTCCTGGACGCCGACTTGATGCGCGGATGGCTGGTGCTGTCCCTCAAAGGCTTGCAGGACGACCCGATGTGGGAGCTGACCGGGCTCGTCGGCCGCACGGTCCGCGGCCGTGTCACCAAGCTCATCCCCTTCGGCATCTTCGTGCGCGTCGAGGACCGGCCCGACGGCTTCGAAGGGCTCGTGCACAACGATGAGTTGCTCGGTAGGCGGGCGGACGATCCCCAAGCTGGCATCGCGGTCGGCGACGAGATCCGTGTGAAGGTCCTCGCCGTGGACCCGCCCCGCCGCCGCATCACCCTCTCCGAGTGCCAGGCCGACGCGGTGGAGAGCTGACTCCGCGGCCCGACGGCCAGAGGGGGTCTTCATTACGCCGTAATGAAGCCGCGCTGCAGACCGTGCTGCCTGGGGATGCCGTGCTCCGCCGGCACGATCAGGAGACATTCCCCCGCACGTCCGCGCCGAACAGACCGTCGATGTATGTCACGTACTTCGGGGTGAAGCTGCCCTCGCCCGTGATGACGCCCGTGATGTTCTCGCCGGGCGCGAGATCCGTCGTGTCCATCTGGCTCTTGTCCTCGCCCAACTTCGCGGTGTGCCTCGACTCGTCGGTGTCGGTGATCGCGAAATAGAGCGGGTTGATGCTGATCTTCTCGTCACCGTTGTTGGTGACGGTGACCTGGACGCTGGTGAAGACACCGCCGTCGTGCAGGATGCCCGGCTTGAACGCCGTCTTGGTCGCCGCGATAGTGACACCGGTCTGCACCGCTGGCTCGGGCGGCTTCATGGCTTGGCATCCGCCGGCTTGCTGTCCGGCTTCGATTCGGCCTCGGGCGCCTCGGAGACGGCGGCGGGCTTTCCGGCCCTGTCACCCGAGTCGTCTCCCCCGCTGAACAGCACCCCCAGGAGAAGGATGAACCCGAATACCCCGCCAACGCAGATGCCGGTGGTAGCCCATCCGGAGAGGTCCTGCTTCGGCGGCCGCGGCGGCTGGTAGGGGGCAGGCCCCACGGGCCCGGGTACTGCTGAGCGGCACGGGGTAGCCGTTTCCGGGCGGAGGTGTCCGGCCCTGCGCAGGCTGCCCTGGGCCGTGTCCGAAGGGAGGCGGGGGCTGCTGAGGGTATGTCATGTGGTCTCTCAGGGGTCGGCCGCTGTCGGTGACGACACTCGGCTCGGGGTCCGGTTGATGGTGGGACACCCGATACGGCGCGATGGTTGCGTTACTGGCGGGTTCGCGGCCTCCGTGCAGGGGGACACCCCGTCCGAGCTGCCTCCCAAGCTTCATTACGCCGTAATGGCGCCGCCGCCGCGGACGGCAGAGAAGAGGTAAGCCGGCCCCGCGGTCCAGTGGAGCGCCCGTCGGTCCCGCCTGCCGAAGGCACTCCTCCAGGCGAAGCTGCTCGAGTTTCATTACGGCGTAATACGACGGCGTGCAGCCCGCCTCATTGCCGCAGTACCTCTGCACGGTGCCTGCCGGCGCCCGTCACCAGATGAGCACTCCCCCACCCCTAGCGCCCACGCGCCTCGCAGCCTCCTCGATGGTCGTCAAGCGGTCCTCGATCGCCGACCAGTGTTCCGCGACCCTCCGCACCGGTTCCGTCTCGGCGACGATCCTCTCCAGGTTCTCGCGGAACAGCGGGCACTCCCCCAGGAAGTCCGGGGCCTCGTCGACAAACTCATCAGCGCAGTGCACCACAGTGCCGACACTTCGGGTCCAAAGAGCTCCGCCCCTCCCCGACAGCAGCCAGCAGCGAACATCGTGTTCCTATCCCCACCGCCAGGCTCGTATTACGGCGTAATACGAGCCTGGCCAGCGCGCGGCCCAAGCCCGACCTATGGCTGGCCGGAGCGAGGCAGCGGGGCTTCCAGCACGGCCCCGACCCCCTAGGGCGGCAAGCCTCCACGGCTTCCTGGAGCAGTTCGGCGAAGATGCGCACGAGCTTCTCCCGCTTCGATACCGCCCAGGAGCGGCGGGGCGCCGAGGCGGATCTCATCACCCCCGACGACCTGGTGCTCACCGCGGTCGCCGACGGGCTCGGCTGCCGGCACCTTCACCGGCATCGCGGTGAGGCTTCTTGCGGACGACTGAGCCCCGGTTCGTCACGGCAGCTTCCAAAGCACGATGTGGTGGTAGTAGCCCACCGCGAGGCTGCGCCTATCGGGACTGAAATCGACGGAGGTCGGGGACGCCCCGGCGATGGCCCTGCCGAGCTGTGTCCCGCCTCCACCGCTCTCAGAGTTAAACGTCCGAAGGAGCTTGCCGGTGCGGGTGGACCATACGCCCGTCTCGCCGGACCGGTTTCCCCCCGCCAGGAGTGTCCCGTCCTGACTGAACGCCAGGGAGACGATGTCCTCGTCCGAGCTTAGGACCAGTTCGTCTGCCTTCCGGCGGCTGGCGGCCTCCCAGAGTCCGACCGTTCCGTCGCCGCCGACAGCCAGCAGCTTGCCGTCGGGGGTAGCCGCGACATCACGGGAAGCCAGGCCGGCGTAGGCACCGATCGTTGCCGTGATCGTGCCCCGTCCGACGTCCCAGAAGCGCAGGTTGCCGGAGGTCGTTACGGTGATCGCCGTGCGGCCGCGGTTGGTGAGCACGACCCCGTCGAGGTCACCCCATCCAGGGTCGGTGTGGTCCAGGGGCTGCCGGAGCGTGGCGATCCTGGCACGGGTGCGGACGTCCCACAGCGTGATCGTCCGATTCGAGGCCAGGGCGAGGGTCCCGCCGTCACCGCTGAATGCAAGCGAATACGACGAGATGGCGTTCTCCTGTTCCTTGAGGCCTCGGAGCTCGGCGGTTCTCGTGCGCCCCTGTACGTCCCACAGCATGATGGTCGCGTCCTCGTCGACGCTGGCGAGGAGTCTGCCGTCCGGGGAGAACGTCACGTCGCCGGTGGTGCCGTACTCACCGTCCACGAGCGGTGACGTGACTTCAAGGGTCGTGGCGTCGCAGAGGAGCACGGCACCTGTGCGGTCCCCGACGGCGAGCAGCCGACCGTTCCGGCTGAAGCGGACGGCGGTGAGATAGCTCGGAAACGTCGCCGAGAGGGTGTAGGCGGATGTCCGTTCGGGACCGGCTACCGGGGGACGCCGACACGGAGGGTTCCGGCGACGCGGAGGTCGGTGAAGGGGTCGGGTGCGACCCCTTCCGTGACGACGGCCCGGTGAGCTTGTCCACGACCAGCGCCGTCGCCAGGATCGCACTGGCACCACCGACCCCTCCGAGCAGCAGCGTCCGCCTGCCGGGAAGCCGGCGCCACGCGGGAGGCGGTTCGGGCGGCATCAGCAGAGTGCCGGTGACGGTCGCCTCGCCGTCCCCAATCCGGACGTCCCTAGCCCCGGGGAACCCCAGTACGCGGGCGATCTCCGTGTGCTGCGCGTCGATCAGCGCATGGACGTCGTCGGGCCACGGCCGCACGGACGGCGGGACGGGCCCCAGGAGATCCATGATCTCTCCGGGATCCGGCCGCGCTACCGGATCCTTGGCCAGACACCGCTCGACCAGTTCCCGCAGCAGTCCCGGCATGCCCGTCAGGTCGGGCTCGCCGTGCACCACGTTGTAGAGCGTCATCAGCGCCGAGTCCCCCGTGAACGGGTTGTGTCCCGTGCCAGCCCGGACCAGCACCGCCCCGAGGGAGAACACATCGCTCGCGGGTGTGAGCCGGCGCCCCTCAGCCTGCTCCGGCGACATGAAGGCGGGGGAGCCGACGACCAGACCGGTCCGGGTGATCTCCGTACCGTCACCGGAGTCGGCGGCGCGGGCGATGCCAAAGTCGATGACCCTGGGACCGTCGGCGGAGAGCAGGACGTTCGACGGTTTCAGATCCCGGTGGACCAGGCCCGCGCGATGGATCTCCGTGAGGGCCGCGACGAGTCCGGAGGCCAGCCGCAGGAGAGACGCGGTGGGCAGCGGGCCGGTCCGCTCCACGACCGTCCTCACCGTGGGCCCGGGGACGAACACCGATGCCAGCCAGGGCTGCGACGCCCCCGCGTCCGCACCGACCACGGCTGCCGTGTAGGCGCCCGAGACCCGGCGGGACGCCTCGACCTCACGACGAAAGCGCGCCCTGAACCCGCCGTCCTGCGTGAACTCCTCGTGGACCAGCTTGACCGCCACCAGCCGACCGTCCGGAGAGACGCCGAGGAGCACCCTCCCCATACCGCCCCGGCCCAGCTCCGCCACCAGCCGGAACTCACCGGCGACAAGCTGCTCCGGCTCCCTCAAAGGCTCCATCGGTCCCTCTCCGCGTCGTGACGTCAGGGCTGAAGACCTACCCCCGTGCGGAATGGTTCGATCGGCCGGGCCCTCGTGCCACACACGTGACATGCAGCCCCTCGGGAGCATTCCCCTTGCGTCCGTCACACCCGAAGCAGCGGACGTCCCGCGCGACCGCCTTCATTACGGCGTAATACGAGGGCCCTCCTGCCACGTCACCTGCACGTGGCGCTGCCGCAGACGAACGTGGTCTCCCGCAGGAGCTCCGCTGTGACGCGGACGCCTGTCAGATACCCGGCGAGTGCGAACGCCGCCGGGCCCGCCAGGGAGTCGGCGGTGTCGGAGGTTTCCGCCCAGAACTGGAAGCCGACGCCGTGCATGGGCTGCAGGAGTCCGTCCGGGGTCGTGCCCAACCGCTCGTCCGGAAACATCGGCTCGAACCACAGGCACTTCGTCGTGTCCTCGGCCCACACAAACGCGTCGAGGCCGTTGATGTTCACGAAGTGCGAGACCCATCGGGTGCCCGCGGGCGCCGGCAGGGCCCACTCCTCGCTGACCCCGAGGTATCCGTTGGGCTCGATGATCAGCGTCCAGCCGCCCACGGTCGTCATGGCGAGTAGCTGCCGGGAATCGTCTGCGGACAGAAGGTCGTACGCCGCCTCGTCCGCCTCGTCCGCGCCCGTCCGCGGGGGTTCCCGGCGGCCGTCGAGACGATGGAGGACGTCCGCGGGGGACAGCCCCCGGACCAGGGTGATGCAGTAGGCGTTAGCGAGTTCGGAGAAGTTGTGCTCGAACCACAGGTATTCGGCGGCGGTCGCCGTCATGCCCGTGATCATCTCCGACGGCACCGACAGTGGCGTCGGCGCCAGTTCCGCGAGCCCGAGCACCTTCATTACGGCGTAATAAGTGGTGCCGCCGTCGGCGGCGGGCTTCAGAACCCGGCCATGGACTTGTCGAAGAGGCCGCCCACGGCACCCTGCATGCTGCACCGGACCGAGTGTCCTGCCCTGCGGCGCAGCCCGAAGCCGAGGCAGAAGAACAAGGCGAAGATCCTTCCGAGAACCATCCCCGCGAGCGGGTTGTAGACGACGTACGCGGCGCAGGCGATGGCGCTCCAGACGAGGATCGGCAGGAGCGAGCCGCGCAGAACCGTCCACAACCCGATCTGCTCCGGGCCCGACGGCAGCGCGCGGTCGTGCCACACCGTGATGTGGTTCCTGGTCGAGCAATACTCAGCCTTCATGCAGCCATTCCATCATCAGGGCCCGGTTCCTGTGCAGGGCCTGGTGGGGGAGTGGGGGGCCGGCCGACTCGGGCCGCCGTCCATGACGTTATTACGGCGTAATGAAGAACGGCCCGTTTCCTGAAGGCGTGTCAGGACACACTTGGTAACGCGTCGATGCAGCTTTTGATGTTAGAGGTTAGTAAGGTGTCCTCATGACGTCGCCATCATCCGGGGACCGGGAAAAGGTTGTCTCCAAGCTGCCCGGCCCGCTTCAGCAAGAACTGAAGATCCGCACCGCCCAGCGGGGCATCGACATCCAGCACGCCGTCGAAGAAGGCATCAGCGCCTGGCGCGGCCTCGGAGCCAACCTCTCCGCCATCGACACCACCGGCGCCAAGTCCTTCTCCACCTGGCTGCCGTCCGGGCAGTGGGAGGGATTCCGGAGCGACTGCGCCGCCCGAGGCGTGTCCCTGGTGCAGGGACTCGCACAGTCCATCTCCCTGTGGCTGGAGACGAACCCGGCACCAGGAGTGCAGCGCCCCACGGTCGTGAAGCGGATGATCGTCTGCAACCAGAAGGGCGGCGTCGGCAAGACCGCCGTCACCGCGGGCGCGGGCCAGGCTCTCGCCGAGGACCCGGATCGTTTGCACGCGGTCGGGGTGTCCAAGCACTTCGCCAACGCGCGCGCCGGCGCTGACGACGCGACGGGGGAGGAGACCGCGCACGAGCAACTGCCCGGCCTCGGCCTGCGCGTGCTGCTCGTCGACTTCGACCCGCAGGGCCACCTTACCAAGCAGCTCGGCCACGAACTCCTTCCGCTGGACGGCGACAGCCTCACCAAGCACATGGCGGGAGACTCCAAGGGCAAGCTCAAGGACCTCGTCGTCTCCGTCGACGACGAGCGCTTCGGCGACCGGCTGCATCTTCTGCCGTCGTGCACCGACGCCTTCCTCCTGGACGTCAAGCTGTCCGGGGTACGAGCCCGTGAAGCCGCCCTCGAACGGGCTCTGATGCCGCTCGAAGAGGACTACGACGTCATCCTCATCGACTGCCCGCCAAGCCTCGGACTGAGCATGGACGCCGCCGTCTACTATGGCCGGCGCCGCGACGGCGAGGCCCCGGGGAACTCCGGTGTGCTGGTCGTCGTCCAGGCCGAGGACAGCTCGGCCGACGCCTACGGACTCCTCACCGCGCAGATCAGCGACCTCCGCGCGGACATGCACCTCGAACTCGACTACCTCGGCATCGTCGTCAACCACTACGACGCCCGCCGCGGCTTCATCGCCACCTCCTCCCTCGAGA
This sequence comes from Streptomyces sp. T39, assembly GCF_008042045.1. Classification (GTDB taxonomy): domain Bacteria; phylum Actinomycetota; class Actinomycetes; order Streptomycetales; family Streptomycetaceae; genus Streptomyces. The sequence goes on along the minus strand of NZ_RDBP01000019.1, from coordinate 54,156 downwards.
GCTGGATGGCCATAAGGGATCCGCGCGTCGTCGGACTGATCGGGGACCTGAAGGAACAGAAGGAAGCCGTCCGGATGAAGCAGCCGCTGCTTGCCTACGCCCCGCGCTGCACCCAGGCGGTCGCCCTTCGCGCGCTGGCACGGGAGATCGTATGAGCAAGGCATCCAAGCTGGGGATGGGCGCTTCCTTCGCACAGACCCAGTCCGTCAGCGCCCGGCGTCAGGCCATCAACGCCGCGACGAACGCACCGACCGAGGGCACCCCGCCGCCGGTGACGCTCCCCGTCGCGCTCATCAGCCTGAACCCGAGCAACCCCCGTTCGGAACTGGGCGACCTGTCGCAGCTCGCGGGCAGCCTGCGCGACCACGGGCAGAAGCAGGCCATCAGCATCATGTCCCGCTTCTCCTACCTGGAGGCCAACCCCGGCCGGGAGGACCAGCTCGAAGCCGGCACGAAGTACGTCGCTATCGACGGCAACTCCCGCCTGGCGGCAGCCCGCGAGGCCGGGCTCGCCGACATCAAGGTCACCCTCAACGAGGACCTCGGCACCAATCCTGACGAGGTGCTGGAGTCGGCGCTCGTCGCCAACATCCACCGGCGCGACCTCGACCCGCTCGACGAGGCCCGCGCGCTGCAACAACTCCTCGCCGTGCACGGCACCCAGGAAGCGCTCGCCGCCCGGCTGCACCGCTCGCAGGGATGGGTCTCCCAGCGCCTCGCCCTCCTCGGCCTGACGCCGGAGCTCCAGGAGAAACTGGTCGCCGGGGAGGAGCCCGCCGAACTCCTGCGCCGGGTCGGGAACAAGAAGCCCGAGGAGCAGGAGGCGCACCTCGAACGCCTCAAGAGCGAGAAGCAGCGCAAGGCGGCCGTTCCGGCACCCGCGGCTCCCTCTGCCCAGGTGCCTACGACGAAGGCTGCGGTGGAGTCGAACGGCGGCGCGCCGGGGCCCGCGACGGGCGAGGGCGTTCATTACGGCGTAATGACGGAGCCGGCAGCGGGGGAGGGGAGCGGCGCAACACCGGTCGCGGTGGATGAGCCGGAGACGGTACAGGTCCCGGATCCCCGACCCGAGCTGGCGGCCAAGCCCCAGATCAAGATGCCGTGGAACGACGGGGGAGCGGCGATGGAGATCGCCTTCGACAAGCTGACGCGCAGCGGTCAGCGGCAGGCCGCGCTGGCCCGTTACGTCGAACTCGTCGGCGGCGCCGAGGCCTTCGCGGAAGACCTCGCCGCGGAGACCAGTGCCGAGTTCCGCCGCCGGTTGAGCGAGCTGCTGGGCAAGTAGTCCTTGAACGGCTCGGTGCCCGTCCCCCTTCCCGGGGTGCGGGCACCGAGCCGTTGGCCGCGCGGACCGTCGCCCGGGCGTCTTCGCTAGACCAAGGTCAGGAGGTGACCTGTGGGGCCGTAGTCGATCTTCCAGTCGGTGTAGATTCCGCAGAAGCCGTCCCGGGTGCACCGCAGGCCGACCGCCACCCAGCGGACCTCTCCGTCGGCGCCGAGCGAGAACGCGACCGCGGCCTCGAACTCCTCGCTCTCGCAGGGGCAGCAGGCCGCACCGGCTCGTCGTCCTCCCAGCACTCCTCGCTCCAATACTCCTCGCTGTCGGCGAGGAACGCCCGGCTCCCGCAGCTGATGCAGGCGCGTTCTGCTCCGGACGCGTTGACCATCACGGAGAACACCCGGCCGCCGCACTCGGCGCACACGCAGGCAGCGATCAGCACGTGACGGCTGTCGTCACCCCTGCGCAGAACAGTCGCGAACTCCGGGGGAACGTCTTCGCCGACCTGGTCATCAGTACGCATGGGGCGCATCGTGCCAGACGCCTCGGACAGTCGCCGGGACCAGGCCACAGGAGCCACAGGGCGCCCGGCAGCCCGGGGGAGAGGGACGACTCACGGGCTCAGAGCGGCCTTTCAGTGTGCGGCCGCGTGGTAGACGGCACGGCCGCCAGCCGAGTCCGCGGTGACCAGCACTCCCGCCTCGGCGAGGTCGCGGAGGATCTGCCGGGCGCGCTTGTCGGCCACCTGATGGCCGGCCGCCGCGAGCGCGGTCACGGCCCGCCGGGTGTCCCAGGTGCCGCCTGCGCCGTGCGCACGAACGGCCTGCTCCAGCGCCTCCTTCTGCGTCATCCGCTGCCGCGTCCACTCCTCGTGTTCGTTCTCGACACCGGTGAGCGCGGCGAAGAAGACGGGCACCAGGTCCTCGTCCATGGCGTATCCGGCGACTTTGCCGAAGCCGGGCCCCTGCGGGGTGATGGGCGGCTGGATGCTCTCCGGCCACAGCCCCTGCAGGGCGCCCCGCTGGAGGAGTCGCTTCAGCGCGGCCGAGTGACCGCGCAGACTGGTGGTCTCCTCGCCCCGCAGATCGTCCGAGGCGACGTACCCGTCACCGGCCACCGCGAGCGCGACGATCCGCCGCGCCCGGCTCGGCAGCGAGCGGTAGTACGCCTCGGCCCGCTCCCGAGTCCATGTCGCGTCCAACTCGACATGCGCGGCCTGCTCGGCGAGCAGCGCGAGCAGCTTCTCCTGGAACGCGGAGTCGGGTTGATCGACGGTGATGGTGATGCGCACAGGGGCCCCGTTACATAGGACGCGAATAAACCGTTCTTTGACGTGACGTCATCGTAGCGGCCCCAGCAGGGCGAACCGCGGCCCTTCGCCGTCAGGGGTGTGGGACGACGTCATCCGGCATGCCGCTCGGGGAAATGAAGGTGCGTCGGATCAGTGGAACGGGCAGCCTGGCGGGGTAGCTTATCTGCTGTGGGACGAGGTGTGTTGGCTCCTCGACCCTGACTCGATGGGGTCGCTGCCGGACGTGCGGGCCCGGGTGCCTCGGTGGGGGACTCGCAGGCGGTTCACGATCTTGTCGTGGAGCAGGGCTGGAATCACCAGTACTCCGAGGGGGAGTCGATGCTCGAGACGCCTCCGGCGGCCGTTTCGCTGTCCCGCCAGGCGGGAGCCGAGTGCCCGAATCTGGAGGTCTGGCCGGTCGACGGTGTGCTTGCGATCTTCCGGTTCTACTCCGACGAGGAGATCGACTTCGACGTCGACCTGCCGGAGTTGCAGGGCCAGGAGCGCCTCGACGCGTTCAGCGACGTCCTTCGTCAGATGCGGCGGCTGGGCAAGCCAGTGCTGATGGAACCCGAGGGCGGCTACGGCCATCCCGTGCTCGGCTTCGACGCTGGGGCCGACCGCGTCGTTCTCCTCGTGGAGCTGTAGGGCTGAGGTGGGGCGCGGGGCTGTGTTGGGCGGCAGGCCGGTGCTTGGTTGGAGCAGCCGTCTCGGGCCGGCTCAGACCTTCCAGGTCCTCAGCAGCATGGCGATCCGCTCCGCCGTGCACTGCGGGTCGTACAGCTCGTGCGCGAGGGCGGACAGTTGCTCCCTGTCCGGAGCCACCGGTATACCGCTCGCCTCCAGATACATCACCGCCACCGCACACGCCGCGCTGAGATTGGAGTGCTCCAGCCAGCGGAGCCGACCGAGGGTGTGGACGAGGGCGGCGGCGCGGGCGTAGACGCCCTGGTGTCGGCGTACGAGTGGAATGCCCCAGCTCGGTACGGATGAACGTCCCCAGTTCGGTGGCTCGGATCGTGACTTCGACCGCCACGCGGTGGCCGAGAGTGGGACGTGCCGCCCGAGGACGTACGTACGCCGACTCCGACGGAGGAGTTGAGCGCGAAGGTGGCCGTGGCCAACCGGAGGTGGGGACGGTGACCCCTCGCTCGGTACTGCGCTACGAGACCTGGACGCTCCAGTCCGACTGCGAGCCGGACGCGGAGGCGGTCCTGTACGCGATGCAGTGCGCCGTGGACGGAGAGACCTCGCCGACAAGCGGGGACTTCGCCGAACCGCAGGACTGGGTACTGCGGCACTGCGGCCAGAACCCGTCCCACCACACCCACCGGGAGATCATCACCCGCCCGTGGCGGACCTGGCGCCAGACGTGACCCAACCGCTCGCCCAGGCGCCGCACCGCGCTGACCCACCCGACTCCCGTCCCTGCCGGGCGCGGCCGATCGAGGCTCCCCCGCACTCGTCAGCCCCGGCAGGGACGGGTCTTCACGTGTGCGCCGCGCCCATGACTGTGAGGTTCTGGCCTCAGCCCCCGAAAGTTAGCCACGACGGCGGGTGCGCCAACCGATCACCCGTCACGTGTGTCTCGCTCAACCCCGCGCCGGCAGCATTCCAGTTATCTCCCTCGTCACGGTCCCAGCCAGGCACAACGGCCGCGTTCCGGACGACAGCTCCGCCGGGGCGTCGACGCTGCACGGTACGAGCTCGCCGTACGGCTTCTCGGGGGATCCGGCCGGTCTGCTGCTGAGTGGTCGGACAGCGGGGCTTCCGATTGACAGTCCGGCCTATACCCCTGGGCCCTGCGCGCCGAGTGGTCGGCGGCCGTCGCCAGCGGGGCGGCAGACAGGAGCAGGCGGCGGTCACCGACCGCCGGCGCGCGGCGGCCCGCGTCAGCGGGCCACCCTTGAATTAAGTGAAGAAACTCTGAACAGGCACCCCGACAGAAGGGACACGCCCCGAATGGTCACCCTGGACCTGCGCCACGTGGCACCAAGTCCCGCGCCTACTCGACCACCCTGGGCGCGCTGCGCGCCGCTCGCCGCGCCTGGCGCATTGAACAGGCCCGCGCCCACGCCGGCCTGCCCAAGCATGCCCCGGACACCACCCTCGTCGTCGGCCACTGGGCCTTCCAGGGCTCGGGCTACAGCCCCGGCGGCGCGCTCCTCGCCGCCCACGTCTGGCACCGCCGGGAACTGGAACGCCGGTTCATCGCCGAAGAGGGCTGCTGATGACCTCGCCCCCGCCCGCTGTCCTCCACCCGGAGACAGAGCCAGCGCTGGACCTGCTGACGGTGCCCCAGGTCATGGCCCGCCTCCAGCTCGGCCGCTCCGCCGTCTACGCCCTGCTCCGCAACCGCCAGCTCGCCTCCATCACGCTCCGCCGCGCCCGCCGCATCCCCACCCACGCCCTCACCGACTTCATCCACGCCCGACTCGAACAGGAAGCCGCCTGATGACCACATCCCGCGACACACCCGCCTCCCGCCGCGTGCGCGCCAACGGCGACGGAACCGTCTACCAGCGCAAGGACGGCCGCTGGGAAGCCGCCGGATACGTCCTCGCCCCCGGCAACACCCAAAAGCGCGTCCGCGTCTACGGCACCACCCGGAAGGAGGCCCTGGCCAAGCTCACCGAGAAGATCTCCGCCAGCAACCGCGGCCTCCCCGTGCCCTCCGCGCAGGGCAGCCTCGCCGCGTACCTGAACGTACTGGCTGGAGAACGTCGCCATCCACCACCTGCGCGAGAACACCCACACCCGCTACACCACCTGCGTCAGCCGCTACCTCGGCCCCGGCCTCGGCAAGAAAAAGCTCACCAAGCTCACCGCCAAGGACGTCCGCACCTGGCTCAACCAGCTCCGCACCACCTGCCAGTGCTGCGCGCGGGGTATCGACGCCCGGCGCGACCAGCCCGGCTGCTGCGCCGCCGGCCAGTGCTGCCGCAAGCTGCTCTCCCCACTGACGCTCACCTACATCCACTCCGTGCTCAAGTCCGCCCTGGAGCATGCCGTCCGCGAGGAAGAGATCCCGCGCAACGTTGCCCGCAACGTCCGCACCGGCACCGCACGGCCCCGCCGCTTCGAACCCCTCACTGCCGACGAAGCCCGACAGTTCCTCACCGCCGCGCAAGGTCACCGGCTACGCGCGCTGTTCGAACTCGCCCTCCACACCGGACTCCGCAAAGGCGAACTCCTCGGCCTGCGCTGGAAGACTTCGACCTCGACACCGGTACCGCCGCCATCCGCCGAACCCTCCAGCGCACCAACGCGGGCGGGCTCACCACGCTGCCCACCAAGACACGCGCCTCCGAGCGCCGCATCGCCCTCCCCACCCGCTGCGTCCAGTCGCTGAAGCTTCACCACGAGCAGCAGAAGCGCGAGCGGGAGGCCGTGGGCACCACGTGGCAGCGCGACGGGCACGTGTTCACCACGGTGCAGGGCAGGCCGATCGACCCGACTAACCTCACCCGCGCCTTCATCACGCTCCTCCGCACGGCCGGCCTCCGCCGCATCCGCTTCCACGACCTCCGGCACTCCACCGCCACCCTGCTCCTGGAACAGGGCGTCGAACTCGTCGTGATCAAGGAACTCCTCGGCCACGCTCACATCGGCGTCACCGCCACTGTCTACGCCTACGTACGCCTCCGCCTCCAACGGGAGGCCCTGACGACGCTCGGGAACGCCCTCGACCGCCCCTGACCGCGCACAGCAACGGCGGCGAACTTCGCCGCCGTTGCCGTCCGCTACTGCCGTCAGGTGACGCATAACGACAGATAATGGACTAGTGCCGATCTCGACTATTCACTAAAGCGAACGTCGGAACGGTCTGAGGGCACCGGACTTCAGTCCGCATCACCAGCGATGATGCGCGCCGCATCTGTTACTACCTCGCTCCACACTTGGAGCCCTTCAGCCTCGAACTCCTCCAGGAGAGCCCGGCGCACTTCGCCCATCGGCCGCCCATAGTGACTGGCCCGGACACGCTCAAGTGCTCGTTGGTACGCAGCGACATACTCGCGAACCTCCGGCATCGCTTCGTCGTAGCCATCAGCGCTCGACACATTCAGCTCGCTCTCGTTCTTTCGGTACATCGCGCATCAGAAGTTCAGTCGCTGCGCGAGGCTTAGCGAAGACATCGCCTCAGGACTGAATATGTGCTCGATTCTTCCGCTGACCTCGTCGGTTACGCGAGTTGTGATGTGGCCAGCGGCAGTTAGTCGGTCATACTCGCATCGGCATATCCTGAAGATCATGAGCGCTGGACGCTCGCCGGGCCCCGCACGCGAGGCGCCGAAGGATGCGGTAGCGTCCAGCGTCTCGCCGTCCCCCGGTGTGACGCGATAGGTGAACAGGCTCCCCGGCTTATTCAGTGATCCTCCGTGCGCGTTTGCGCGCGCTGCATCCCCACTCAGCCCGTTCGCCTGGATGTCATCCGCGTGCGTCGACGTCGTACCGTGAGCAAAGTCCAGGCTGTCATTGCAGTTGTGCACGAGGACCGGCGTCTTGCCCGCCAGCACATAGTACGTGTGGAAGTCGGCGACGGTGAGGTTGCGGACGCTGGAGGTTTGGGTCCAGGCCTGGACTGCGGTGATCTGAACGTGGGTGCCGGCGCTGGTGCGGAGCCACTGGCCGGGCTTGAGGTCTTTGGCGTCGATCCACTTTTTGAGGGTCGGCACCCAGAAGGGGTGGCCGTCTGTGGCGGTGATGGGAGCGGTGGCCGTGTCCTTGCCGCCATCGGTGTCGACGGCGATGCGGACAAGGTGCTTCTCGCCGTCGCCGACGATCGTGGCGGCGACGTTTTTGCCGGTGGTTTCGCCGGTCTTCTCGTCGGTTGCCATGACCTTGTCGCCGGGCTTGAGGTCCTTGATCGGTTTGGTGGTGCCATCGGCGAGGAGTACTTCAGTGTCGGGGGTGAAGCTGTTTCTTATGCAACTGTCGCCTCCGCCGCTGCCGTCGGACTTTTTCGCGGCGTCGGCTGCCGCGTCAGCCTTTTTCTCGGCCGCTCTTGCGGCGTCGGCTTTCTTTTCCCAGGCGGCGTAGTCCTCGATGTACTTCGCCATGGCGGCGGCTTCGTCGTCTGCCCGGCGGAGGGTGCGGGTGGCCCAGCGGACCTCCTCCTCCCAGCGGTCGTACATCTTCCAGGCGGTCTTGAGCGCCTTGACGGTGCGTTTGGCCTTGGCTGCGAAGGGCATCGTGGCGTCCAGGGCGAGGGCGCCGCAGGCCCAGACGTCACCGCCGAGGCATGCCTGGATGTCCTCGAATCCGGCGATTCCCTTGGCTACCTCGAGGGCGATCTCGAGGATGATGTCCGCCTTGGACTTCTGGCGGATCGAGTTCGCCTTCTTGACGTCGGCCTCGCTGACGGTCGTCGTCGGCGGATCAGGCGGAGGCGGAACCGTCCCGCCCGCGTTCTCCACGATCTGGTCGAAGGTCTGGCCTTCGGTCTGGACCCTGACGGTGCAGGCCTCGTCGGCGCACATCGCTCGGCCGGAGGGGTCCGCAAAGGTAATGGGGCTGTTGTTCCCGTACGCGTACGGGTTCATCGTCTGGGACTCAGCGATGTCCATTTGCGGGTCGACGGAGATGAACCGGCCCAGGGCGGGGTCGTATTCGCGGGCGTTGAGGTGGGTGAGGCCGGTGGCGTCCTTGGCGCCGCCCAGGTACCCCTTATCGTCCGGCCACATGGTGAGGGCCGTGCCGCGTTCCTCGCCGAAGGGGGTGTGCTTGCGGCGGGTGACCGTCTTCGTGGCGGCGTCGACCGCGGTGGTGGCGGTGCCGTTGCGGTCGCTCAGGAGGTACGACTTCTTGATGGTGCCGCCCTCGGCGACCTTGACCATGGCCGGGCCCGCCGGGTGCGTGTAGTACCGGGTGGTCTTGGCGATGTTGCCGTCGGCGTCGAGCTTGAGTTCGGTGCCGGGCAGGTAGAGCGTGGTACCGGTGGCCTCGCGTTCGATGAGGCGGTTGCCGCCCGCGTCGTAGACGTAGGAGGACGCGTTCGTGCCGGCGGAGACCTTCTCCAGGTGGCCTTCCAGGTCCCACTGGAGGGACTGGGTGTTGCCCTGGATGGTGCGGGTGGTGGTGTTCCCCGCCTCGTCGTAGCCGTAGAGTTCCTCGCGCTGGCCCTGGGAGCCGGTGACGGTGACCTTGTCCAGGCGGCTCTTCGTCGGGAGACCGGTAGCGTAGGTGTAGGTGCGGTGGACGTCCTTCGCCGTGTCGCCGAGAGGGTCGTGCTTGGTCTCACTGAGACGGTTGCCCGCAGCGTCGAAGCTGTAGGAGTGCCAGTAGGCGTCCGGGCCCCCGACCGCGGGCGCCGAGCCCGGACCGGAGGCTTCCGGTCTTTGTGCACAGGCGTCGCTCGCTGTCCATGCGTCGGTCATCCGACGCAGGTGGTCGTAGGCGAAGCACTGGACGTCGGTGGTGGCCGCTGTCGGGTTGTCGCCGGTCTTGTCGGTAATGCGAGTGACGTTGCCGACGGCGTCATAGTCGGTGATCACGTCGTTGAGCGTGATCGTGTCGACCGTGCCGACTTCCTGCTGGTTCGTCGTACGGGTGATCCGTCGCGTCTGCTCGTCGAACGTATTGCTGGTGATAACCGCTCTGCCGGAGGAGTCGACCTTCGTGCGGACGACGTCGCCGAGCGAGGTGTACTCGGTGGCCGCGACGAAGGCTAGGCCGTCGACCGCTATGGAGTTGACGGTGTCCAGCCCGTTGTAGCCCATGGAGACGCGTTCGGAGGGCAGGCCGCCTACCGCGGGGTGCCTCGTCGTCTGCGGAAGGCCGGTGCGCGGAGTGTAAGAGTTCGAATAGGCGTAGGTACCGGCGAGCTTGCCCTCGCTGGCGGGGATCGTGACCGTCGTCGCCGTCGGGCGGTATTCGGTGTCGTAGGCCGTGATCGCCTGGGTGTAGGCGTTGCCGTTCACGTAGCGGGTCGAGGAGGCCGGCAGGCCCAGCGCTCCGGGGACGGTGTCGTAGGTCTGCGACGTGAGCTTCGTGCCTGAGAGCGAGTCCTCGTGGGTGGCGGTGACACGACCGAGCGCGTCGTATGCCATGGCGATCGTGCGGCGCGGGCTGCGGCCGTCGGTGATCGTGAGGGCGCGATCGCCTTCGTCGTAGGTGATGTCGGACCTGCCCTTGTCGGGGTCGACCAGGGTCTTCACACGGCCGCGAACGTCGTAGGTCTGGGACCAGACGTTGCCGATCTGGTCGGTGACCTTCTCGAGCTGTCCCTTGCGCGTGTAGCTGTAGGTGATCTTGTCGTAGTCGCCCGTCGGGCCGGAGCCCTTGAACTGGCGCAGTTCGGTCTTGCGGCCCTGGGCGTCCAGGATTGCCATGGTCGGGGTGTCGCCAGCCGGCGGATCAACGGCGGTCCAGTCACCTCCGTAGGTGGTGGTGGTGCGCCAAGTCTCGACACCCTTGCTGCGGGCGATGGTGGCGGACGGCCGGCCGACGCCGTCGTAGGTGGTGACGGTCGAGGAGGGGACGGAGGTTTCGGTCGGCGGGAACATGGTGGCCACCGGGCCGCTGTCGCTGCTGTAGTAGCCGGCGTTCTCCTTCCACACCCGGCCGAGGCTGTCGTAGTGGGTGTCGGTGACGACCCTGCCGCCGTTCATGGCCGGGTTCTGAGTCTGGCGGAGGCGCAGGGCGCCGTCGTAGAAGTCGAAGGAGACGCGGTAGGTGCCGTCTTCCTTCAGACGCTTGTTGGTGATGACCACCGGGGCGTCACGGCCGACTGTGTACTCGAACTCGGCGTCGGGCGTGGTGGTGCGCGAATCGCGGTCCGGGGACCAGACCTTCTTCATCCGCCCGAGCGCGTCGTACTCCATGACGGTCTTGCGCCCGTTGGTGTCGGTCTGGACCAGGGGCAGTCCGCGGCCGGGGTCGACCTCGGTCGTCGCGGTGTGCCCGAGGATGTTCTTCGTGACCGTCTTCGTCACGACCGAGCCGGAGGCCGGGGTGTAGGTGGTCGTGGTGGTCTTGCCGTAGACATCGGTCGCCGAGGTGATGCGTCCGTAGTCGTCGAAGGTAGCCGTGCCCTGGGTGATGTACTCCGGGAGGTTCTGGTCGGTGAACCCGGACAGTGACTGGGTCTTCACCACGTTGCCGACGGCGTCGTACTCGACCTTGGCGTCGGAGACGACGTTGCCGGGGCCGTACACGATGGGAGCGTTGCACGCCGCCGTGACCGTGTGGACGCGGGTCTGCTGGGACTTGAACCACTTCGCGGTGTCGTTCAGGTAGTCGAAGCGGGTGCAGGTGTCGTCGTGCGCGTCGGAGGTGTCTCCCTTCGACCAGGTCCATTCCAGCCGGCCGCTGTCGTCGTAGCCGTGTTCGACAGCAGTCTTCCGCTCACCCCGGTCGCCGGAGAGGATCGTGCGGGACGACGTCGACTTCAGGCCCTGAAACCAGGCTTCGAGGTCGGACGCACCGGTTGCGGAGCGATCGCGCTTGGCGACCGGTCCTTGCAGGTGCGAGGTAGTGATGGTCGCGGAGTGCAGGCCGCCATCGACGCCTTCGTAGTAGCGCTGCTCCCTGACCTGGCCGACGAGCATCCGGTGGTCCTTGACAGAGCTTTCGTCGGAAGCCGTGATGGAGACCGACCGGCGTGTGCCGTCAGCCTTCAGGTCACCGTCGAGTCCCCGGTAGTACAGCGTCTCGGTGCGGCTGCGGACGTCCGGCGCGACACCCTGGACGGTGCGGACCTCGCCGTAGCCACGGTAAACGGACCAGGTACGGGCGGGCTTGTTGGTCAGCTCGCTGGCGTCGTCGTAGGCCCAGGCCGGGGTGCCGAGGTAGGTGTAATTGACCTCGCGGGTCGGTGAGGTGCCGTTCTTGTCCTCCTCCCGGACCTGGTCGACCCGGTGCTTGTGGAACCAGTCAGTGGAGTACTTCTTCTTCATCCCCGTCGGGTCGGTGGGGTCGTTGGTCTCCACGACGACAGGGAAGCAGCGCAGAGTGTTACTGTCCGGCGAGGCTGGCAGCTTCACGGCGCCCGGCGTGCTGGAGCACTCTGTGGGTGCGTACGCGACCACGGTCCGCGCGCCGGTCTCGGTGTTGATCTGGGTGACGCGCCAGCGCAGGTAGGGCGGGTTGCCGTCGGTGTCGTTGTCGACCCGGTTCGGCATCTGCTTGCCGATGAAGGTCACCGCCGGCAGGCCCAGCGGCGCGCCGTCCTTGTCGGTGCGCTGGATGCTCTTCAGCCACAGGGGGTACTCGCCGTTGACGGCGCCGTCGCCCGTGGACTGGAAGGAGTGGGCCATGGTCCAGGTGTCGACCGGTGTGGAGACGCCGTCCTTCAGAACCCGGGTGGTGATGCTCTTGAGCAGCTTGCGGGTGAAGAAGGCGGGCGAGTAGCGGTCGGTGCAGGTCTGGCCGGAGGCGCAGAGCTGGTCGGCCGGGACGTCGGGCCAGTTCCTGGCCACCTCGTAGGTGGCGGTGGACGTCAGCTTGGACTCGGCACAGTCGAACGACGTGGTGACGAGGCAGCGTTCGCCGACCGTGTACATGACCTCGGCCGGTGCGGGCGCGAACAGGTCGTCCGCGCGCAGTCCGTAGGCCACGCGCGTCAGGTATCCGGCGCGATCATAGATACGGGCCGTGGACGTGCCCGTGGTGGTGACGTTGGAGCCGTAGTAGTTGCGCTCCTTGGCATACCAGTACGTCAGCGCGTTGCCGCGGGGGTCGACGACGTAGTCGAGGTTCCAGCGGTAGGTCTGGTCGCAGACCGAAGCAGCGTAGGAGGCGGCGTGGCAGGGCTCGCCCTGGTGGTTGCCGTAGACCGGCACGTTGAGGGCCGAGTTCGTCTGGGCCTTGCCAGTAGCCCAGCCGGGCAGCTGATTGAGGCCGAAGTGGTACTTGACGCCGTCGGAGTTGGTCACGACCCAGTACTCCTTCTCCCTGTCGCCGTTCTCGGCGCCGGTGAGAAGTTCGACCTTCGAACCGTCCTGGTTGGCCGGATACCACTTCTTGTCCGCGTCGTTCAGGACAAGCGAGGTGGAAGAACCGTTGAGGGAGAGCGTGACCATGGGAGGGCCGTGGCAGAGGTCACCGGTGGGATGGGTGGTGGGGTTGTTGAACCCGCTGCCGGCCTTGCGGTCCTCCGCACAGGACACGTACGTGCGCTCGATGAAACTGGAGCCGGTGTCCCAGCCGTCACCCACCCACGAGGGCTGCTGGGACGTGGCGACAGTGCGCCCGTCGATGCTGCCCGAGTTGTAGCCGATGGACAGGGACGGCCCGGGGCCGCCGAGAGAGGCCGGGATCTCCATGGGGTACGTCCAGGAGAAGTCACCCGTCGACCCACCGGCCGACCACGAACCCGTCGGGCTCAGAGATGTGGCCGCGTACGTGCCCTTGGAGCCCGAGGCCGAAGCTGTCGCCGCCAGGACGACCGCACCGTTCGTACTGGCACCCCTCGCGCTGTGGCCGGCGGCGCTCATGTCGGCCGTGCGTGCGGCGAAGGTGCCGGTCAGGGTGCCGGCCTCGCTGTCGTTGACGCTGGGCAGCGGGACGGATCCCTGGCACTGCGGCTTCTGCGGAGTCGTAAGCACGCACGCCGGGCGCTGACTGAAGCGCAGTCGTGAACCCCAGTCGCCGCCGTAGGCGTGCACGAATGCGCTGTAGTCCAGCTCGACCGAGAGCGGATGGGTGCCCTTGCCCCCGTCGGTGCGCTGCACGGACAGCAGCACGCCCTGGATACCGGCCTTGCGGGCCCTGTCCTGGCCGTAGACGGAGACCTTCGCCGTCATCGGCGGGGCGTCGGCCGCAGGCGCGGCCGCTTCCTTGGCCACGGCCTTGTTGCCCAGCGCCAGGCGCACGGGCAGCGAACCGGCGCGAACCGACGGCCCCACGGCCGCCGCCGCGTCCCGCTTCGCCGCCGCGCCGCGTGCGGTGTGCGAGTTCCCCGTCGCCTTCGGTACCGTCGCCTCGGCCGTCCCTTGAGCGGGCCAGTGGACGTTCGGCGGTGCCTTGAGCTCCGCCTTCCCGGTCTGGTCCGGCGGCGCAGCCGGACCCTTCGCGGTCGTGCGCGCCGCGGGAACGTCCGTGACCTTCTGCAGCTCGGCCAGCCCCCGTGTCTCCGCCGCCTGCGCGGGCACCGGGGACAGCGACGCCCCTGAGGCCAGTAGCGCCAACGCAAGCGCGGAAAGTCCGGAACGCCATGTCAAGGATGTATGTCTAAAAAGTCTTCGCGCATGCCGAAACGGCACGTGAGCCCCCACCCCTAAAAATTCGAACGATCACGTGAACACGTGCAATGTACGCACGGCTGTCAAGGGCAACAAGAGGTGTCTTGATGACGACCTGACAGAATCGGCTCTTCGGTGGGCAAAATAACGCAACCCGCAGGTCAGGAACGCGACAGCGCGTCAAGTCGGTCCGCTAGCGGGTGCCTTGTGACGGTAGCTGCTGCTAGAAAGCACATTGAACGATTCCGTTCACGTCCTGGGAGACATGGCCGAGGGGGGTCTTCCTTTGCCGCAGCCGAAAGAGCTGGGCGGGCAACTCCGGGGACGGGACAAAACAATAGGAACTGAGGCGAATCTCTCTTCATGCGAAAGTTCTCTTTGAGGCACGGCGAGTCCAGGGGGGGTACGCGGCGAGCCGTATCGGCCGTCATCGTCACAGCGATGTCGGCCGGTCTTCTCTCTGTCGCGCAGCCGGGGGTCACAGCAGAGGCCAGGTCGACCGAAAACGTGGTCTCCTCCCAGAGCGAGGGCGATGCCGCGATGACGGCGAAGGCCCTTGAGGAGGCCAAGCGGACGGGTAAGCCCGTCGAGCTGGTGTCGCGGCGCACGGAGACCGACGAGGTCTTCATCAACCCGGACGGCACCGCCCGGGTCGACCGCTCGATCCTCCCAGTCCGCGTCCGGCAGGGCAGCAAGCTCGTTGACATCGACCCGGATCTGACGGCGGGCGCCGACGGGCGTCTGACACCCAAAGCATCGGCGATGGCCGCGTCGTTCTCCGGCGGCGACGACAGCGTCTTCGCAACCATGCTCAGCGAAGGCCGGGCCGTCACGCTCACGTGGCCCCACGGCGCACTGCCCAAACCCAGCGTGAATGGCCGGACCGCCACGTATGCCGAGGTGCTGCCGGGCGTCGACCTCACCGCCACCGCCAATGACGTCTCCTTCTCCCACGCTCTCGTCGTCAAGACTCCGGAGGCGGCCGAGAACCCGGCCGTCCGGTCCATCGAGTTCGGGCTGCAGACGAAGGGATTGCAGGTCACTCAGAGCGAGGCGGGTGAGATCCTGGCCAAGACACCCTCAGACAACGTGCTCTTCACAGCGCCGCAGCCGCACATGTGGGACTCCGCTGGCTCGGACACTGCCACAGCGACCGACCCGAAGACGCCCAAGGCCGCCAGTTCGGCCGGCATCCCCTTGCTGCACGACACCCTCGAGGGCGCAACTGACGGCAGCAACCGGGCCAAGCTCGACGTGGAGCTCGAGGACGCCAAGCTCACGCTCAGGCCGGACATCAAGATGCTCGACGACCCCGACACGGTCTACCCCGTCGTGATCGACCCCAAATGGGCGCCCGATGCCTGGAAGAACGCCTGGTCGGTCGCGTACAAGCACTCCGCCTACCCGGACACCGGCAATACCGTCTACTACAACGGCGGCACCCTCTCGGACGAGGCGCGCATCGGCGTCTCCATCGACGGCAGCAACGGCGGAACCGTCCGCGCGAACACCTACTTTCGCATCCCAGTCGGGAACCTCGCGGGCAAAGACGTGATCGACTCGACGCTGCGCATCAAGCAGACACACGCCGGGTCCTGGTCCTGTAAATCGGGTGACGTCCAGGTCAAGTCGATCGGCAGCGCTCTGCCCAAGAACATCACCTATAACAGCCAGCCAGCGTGGGGCGCCCTCGTGGACTCTTCCGGCGAGTCCTACGGCGGCCGCAACTGCCCTTCCGACTCAGCCGGCCTCGTCGAATTCAGCGTCACGAGCGCGATCAAGGACGCTGTCGAGGACAAGTGGGGCAGCTGGTCCTTCGTCCTCACGTCGAAGTCAAACACCGTCGACGTCTCGTGGCGAAAATTCGACCCGAACTCCGCGCGCGTTTCGACGAAGTACAACACGCTCCCGAGCAAGCCGCGGCTCACCATCGATCCCTCGATACCATGCGCCGGCGGCATCATCGGGATCACCGACCATGTCACCCTGAACGCGTCCAGGTTCCACGACGACGAGGACGCCGACCTGGACGTCGAGTTCAGGTACGGGGCGTCCGGTCAGCCGACCACGACGGCCAGCGTGAACGCGAGCAGCGGCGGCACCGCCCAACTGCGTATCCCCGGAACCACACTGAAGGTCGCACAGTACTGGTACGAGGCGGTCGTCAAGGACGGCGTCGGCAACAGCCCGCGGGCAGGCCGCTGCTACTTCACCTACGACCCCAACGGCCCGAAGAGGCCACCCAAGGTCAGCTCGGCCGAATGGCCGGAAGGCGTGGGCAAGGGCTGCACGGACGAGCTGCCCGCAGGCACTCCCTGCGCCAAGCCCGCACGGACCAGCGGCACATTCACCTTCACGACAAACCCAGCACCAGGCGAAACCAACGACATCGCCGAATACGTTTGGTGGACCGACGACGACACCAGGGAAAAGTGGGCCAAGCCCGCCGCAACAGGCGGATCCGTCAGCGTCAGCGTCAAGCCAATGGGCAACGGACCGCAGTACCTGTACGTACGCAGCGAGGACGCGGCAAACAACCGCTCCAGTGTCAAGACCTACCTGTTCGTTCCCTCGCGCTCGAGCGAGCGTGACAAGCTGGGCGACCTGAACGGCGACACCCTGGTCGACCTGGTCACCCTCGATCCGGGTTCGGGCACGCTGTGGTCCTACCCGAGCCGTGGTGACGGCACCTTCGGCACCGGTCAGGCGGCTAAGGACGAGTCGTTCGCCTCGGCCACCATCTCCGTTGGCGGCAGCTGGGACGACGACCACTACGAAGATGTCATCTCCCTCCAGCCATCGGCCGACGACTCCAGCACCTACGAGCTGTGGGCCCACCTAGGAGACGGCGGAGGCAAACTCCAAACCGGGGACACAGCCCGACAGGACCTGAAAATACTCGACTACAACTGCTACAACCCCGGCAGCCCCGACTGCGACAACCACTGGGCCAAGGGCGCCGACATCGTCTCCATCCCTAGCCTCAGCGACGACGACGGTCCGGTCGACAGCCCCGTCGACGGCCCGGATGACCAGCTTACGGCGGACGACTTCCCCGACCTGCTGGTAAAAGAAGGCGCCAACCTCTGGCTCTACCTCGGCTCCCGCTACGGCGGACTCCTGGACAACTTCAGCCGCCCCATCGCTTTGGGCAACGCCGACTGGCAAGACATGACCGTCATGACCCCGGGTGACCTCAACCAGGACGGGCTCCCGGAGATCTGGGCCCGCGACAAGCTCAAGGGCTCCATCCACCAGTACACCAGCAAGCGCACGACCACGCCCGGCCAGGGCCACGTCCTCGCTGACCTCACCGTTTACAGCGATCCCGCGGTCCGCCAGACTTCGATCGCCACCGGATTCACGGCCGCCGACGTCCCCCATCTGTCCACCACCGGCGACTTCGAAAACGACGGCTTCGCCGACCTCTGGTCCCGCGACGGCGCCGGCCGCACCGTCGAATACCCCGGCCAGGCACCCGTCAACGGCCAGTCCTTCAAGACCGCCCGCCACATCGCCACCACCGGCTATGACTGGGCCGACTGCAAGTCCTTCGCCCCGGCGACCGGTACCGCGCCCGTCCCGGTCTGCGGACCCATCCTCGGCAAGTACGAAGCCCTCGGCGGAGCCGCCGCCTTCGGCAAGCCCACCTCCGGTGTGACCACCGTCAGCGACGGCGGACGATACGTCAACTTTGCCCAGCCCGGCACTACGGCCACCGACCGCACCATCTCCTGGAGCAGGACCACCGGCGCCTGGGCCGTCAGCAACAGCCTGTTCGACAAGTGGAACAGCGCCGGGCGGGAGACCGGCTACCTCGGGTATCCGACATCGGACCCGCTGTACACGAACGTAGACGGAGGCAACTACATCACCTTCAGCAAGACGGGCAAGCCCAGCGCCATCTACGGAAAGCCGGGTCTGGGTCCCTTCGCCGTACGGGGTGCCGTCTACCGCAAGTACGTCGCCCTCGGCGGCGTGCGTGAGTTCGGCTACCCGACAGGCGACGAGACCCCGCTCGCGGGCAATGCGGGTCACTACCAGGACTTCCGGCACCTGGTCGGCAGCGGCAGCAACGTCTCGTTCTACTGGGACAGCGTCAATGTCACGGGTGCCTGGCCGGTCGTCGGGTCGATCCGCAGCCACTGGCTGAGCGCCGGCGGCCACACCAGCAGCCTCGGATTCCCGAAATCTCCCGAATACGAGGTGCTGGGCGGCAGGCGCTCGGACTTCCAGAACGGATACGTCCGCTGGAACCGGGAGAGCAGCCACGTCGCGGGCCACGCGTGGGCAGACCGGACGATGCACCTGCGGACCGACCTCGGCGGCGACTACGACGCGGACGGCCGGACGGACATCCTCACCGCCTACGACTACGAGAAGGCGACCACCGGCCTCTTCGTGGCAAAGGCGGGCACCGAGGGCGGGCAAAATCCGCCCCAGGAATACTGGAGCGACGAACCCGGAGACTTCGACTACACGCGCACCAAGTGGGGCACGGGCGACTTCGACGGTGACGGACGAACCGACGTCGTGGGCTTCTACGACTATGGCACCGTAGGCGTCGGAGCATGGTCCTTCCTCACCCAACCCGCCGGACCTCCAGTACGCCGCAAGAGCGTCGTCATTCCGACTGGCTGGGACTGGTCCCGAAGTACTGTGCTGACCGGCGATGCCAACGGCGACGGGCGTGACGACCTTGTCCTCGTCTACAACAAGGGCAACGGCGTCACAGGCGTTTACCGGTCACTCGCGCGGGCGGACGGCTCCTTCGAGAACCCCGTCCTCTCGTACGAGTCGCCCGCCGGATACTGGTGGTCAGAGAACGTCCGTTACACCATGGGCGACACCAGTGGTGACGGACGCGACGACATCATTGCCCTCTACGGCTTCGCCACCGGAGCGGCAGGTCTCTACACCTTCACCGCGAAGGCGGACGGCTCCGTGGACGCCCCGAAGCAGTCGTGGAACGCCCCGGCCGGCACATGGGAACGCGAGCGGGTGAAGCTGGCCGCCGCGGATCTCAATAAGGACGGCCGCGCCGACCTCGCCCTGACATACGGGCACGCCGACGGCGCGTTCGACCTCAGGGTCTTCCACGCCCGCACCGACGGCGGCTTCGACGGCTTCGTCACCCCCTGGTCGCGCCCCGCCGGCCACTGGGTGGCGGCGAACACCGGCAACCTCGTGCCCGGAGACGTGAACGGAGACGGACGGGCGGACATCACCGTGTCGTACAACTACGGAACCGGCGAGACCAAGGTCTTCACCTTCCACGGCAACGAGTCCGGAACCGTCGACTCACCCATCCCCTCCTGGTACGCACGCCCCGGAACCTGGTGACTTACCGACAACTACCGTAGTAGCGACGGCCGCACCCATGTAGGGGAAGCTGTTGGTCAACTTGGCCCTTGCTTCGCCCCGCCGAGCGTCAGCTCGGCGGGGCGAAGTGCTGCGAGGTGGCTGGTGTGGCGCTTCACCCACCAGTACCAGCACGGATAGCGAGCTCACCGGTCCGTCTCCGCACATTCGACGCCGGACGTTAATGATCAAGCTAGGCGCGAACCCGTACACTGGAGCACCCTCGCGACGGCGGGCAGGACTGCGCGGGCCATTGGAAACAATCGTTTCCAATCCGCCGCCCGGCGGAGCAATCCCGCTCACGGCCGCCCTGCGGGCTCCCACGAAGCACCCCCCGTCGGCGGGGAGGACAGCCGCGCGCAGCGGCGCAGGCCAGCGTCGTCGGAGCACCCCCGCGGCGGCGGAGAGGACGCCCGGGCGTGCCCCTGCTTGTCCAGCCAGACCAGAGCACCCCCGCGGCGGCGGGGAGGACTCCCGGGTGACGGAGACCGAGTTCTCGGTGAGCGGAGCACCCCCGCGTCGGCGGGGAGGACCAGAAGGCCAGACGCGCGCCCCGCAGCCGCATCGGAGCACCCCCGCGTCGGCGCACGTGCCGAAGCCGCGCTGGAGGACGGAGCACCCCCGCGTCGGCGGGGAGGACTCCAGCACCGGAAAGCTCCGGGTCGTCGACCACGGAGCACCCCCGCGTCGGCGGGGAGGACTGCACGGCCATCGCGTACCCGTCCTTGATGGCCGGAGCACCCCCGCGTCGGCGGGGAGGACCAGCGCATCCGTATTCGTGACGCGCACGAACACGGAGCACCCCCGCGTCGGCGGGGAGGACTTGGCGAAGCTGATGCACCGGCTGGACGAGGGCGGAACACCCCCGCGTCGGCGGGGAGGACCCCGACGGAGGGGTCTGCACCTTCCCTGACTGCGGAACACCCCCGCGTCGGCGGGGAGGACCCGGTGAAAATCGGCATGACGTGTTCGGTGACCGGAACACCCCCGCGTCGGCGGGGAGGACACGAGCACGGGGTCGGCCCGGTCGCAGAACAGCGGAACACCCCCGCGTCGGCGGGGAGGACCTGCCCACACCGGTCAGCCCATCCGCGTTGATCGGAACACCCCCGCGTCGGCGGGGAGGACACGTCGAACGATCCGCAGGACCTGCGGGCCGACGGAACACCCCCGCGTCGGCGGGGAGGACCCGAGCGGGACGGCCGTCCCGCCGGTGTGCCGCGGAACACCCCCGCGTCGGCGGGGAGGACTCGGCGCGGTCTTCGTCGCCCATTTCGGCGAGCGGAACACCCCCGCGTCGGCGGGGAGGACTCGGCGACAGCGTGGATGCCGGTCTTGGAGTTCGGAACACCCCCGCGTCGGCGGGGAGGACATGAGATTCGTCAGGCCGGTTGATCCGGTCTGCGGAACACCCCCGCGTCGGCGGGGAGGACGTCATCGCGGGCTGGTCGCAGCCGGCGTCGGCCGGAACACCCCCGCGTCGGCGGGGAGGACAGGTTCCACCGCTTGCCCATCGTCGCCCCGCGCGGAACACCCCCGCGTCGGCGGGGAGGACGAGGCCGGGACGGGAGTCCCCTCCCAGTGGACCGGAACACCCCCGCGTCGGCGGGGAGGACTGCGCAGCGGACAGCTTCGCGGCGACCCAGGCCGGAGCACCCCCGCGTCGGCGGGGAGGACGGTGAGGGCCGGCTGGGAATCGGTTCCCGTGGCGGAGCACCCCCGCGTCGGCGGGGAGGACCCCATCCAGGCCCCCAGAGCGGCCAGCGCCCGCGGAGCACCCCCGCGTCGGCGGGGAGGACGGCGCGAACCAGCAGTTCAACATCCCGCCCAACGGAGCACCCCCGCGTCGGCGGGGAGGACGCGAGGAAGTAGCGGGCGCTGAAGGGCTGGGTCGGAACACCCCCGCGTCGGCGGGGAGGACGAGCCCCAGGTGGTTAGCGAGCCGCCGGTGAGCGGAACACCCCCGCGTCGGCGGGGAGGACATGACCTCGATGTCCAGGGGCATGTAGCCGTGCGGAACACCCCCGCGTCGGCGGGGAGGACGAGCTGACCGAACGACAGGTTCGCCACCTCGACGGAACACCCCCGCGTCGGCGGGGAAGACAACAGCGGCAGCTCGCCCGTCACCAACCAGAACGGAACACCCCCGCGTCGGCGGGGAGGACGGCATAAGCCATGCTTATTTAGACGCTCAACACGGAACACCCCCGCGTCGGCGGGGAGGACGTCCCGCGCGACGGCGGCAGCGGGCGCCGGCACGGAACACCCCCGCGTCGGCGGGGAGGACCTGCTACCGAACGGGCAGGTGCAACTCGCCGACGGAACACCCCCGCGTCGGCGGGGAGGACGAGCCCCAGCGAACGAAGGCGAAGGTGTCCGCAGGAACACTCCCGCGTCGGCGGGGAGGACCCTCTGCGCAGTTCATGACCCTCACCGACCGGCGGAACACCCCCGCGTCGGCGGGGAGGACGACACCGTCTTTCTCACCGCGTGGGAGACCATCGGAACACCCCCGCGTCGGCGGGGAGGACAATCGCGCGAACTGATCCTCCTGCTCGCCTGGCGGAACACCCCTGCGTCGGCGGGGAGGACGCGCCATTGAGGACTGCCTGACAGGAGCCGGGCGGAACACCCCCGCGTCGGCGGGGAGGACCACCGCCCTACGGCTGGAGCGCGCGCTGAAGGCGGAACACCCCCGCGTCGGCGGGGAGGACACCGTCATCATGCTCTCCCGGGCGTCGTTGGTCGGAACACCCCCGCGTCGGCGGGGAGGACCCCTTCTGGGCGCGTGCGAGGTCGGCGAGGAACGGAACACCCCCGCGTCGGCGGGGAGGACTCGGGCCTGGCGTGCGCGCGAATCCAGCTGGACGGAACACCCCCGCGTCGGCGGGGAGGACAGGACATCGAGTACGGGGCCGTGTCCCCTTTACGGAACACCCCCGCGTCGGCGGGGAGGACGGCCGGTCGGCCTACGACGGGGACGGCGTCTCCGGAACACCCCCGCGTCGGCGGGGAGGGCCTCCCTCCGGAGGCGATCACCGCCCTGCCCGGCGGAACACCCCCGCGTCGGCGGGGATGACGGCGTCTGCGGCCGGCTCGTCGGGTCGTCAACCGGAACACCCCCGCGTCGGCGGGGATGACTCGCCGCTCTTGTCGTTGAGGGCGTTGATCTCCGGAACACCCCCGCGTCGGCGGGGATGACGACGTCGTTCATCGACATCCCGTTCTTGTCTGCGGAACACCCCCGCGTCGGCGGGGATGACATCTGCTGGGCGACCGGCTCCGCGCGCAGGAGCGGAACACCCCCGCGTCGGCGGGGAGGACGGGCGGTCTCGCTCTGGTCGGTCATCAGGTGCCGGAACACCCCCGCGTCGGCGGGGAGGACGAGTCCCCACGGAGCAGGCCCTGCACCGCGTACGGAACACCCCCGCGTCGGCGGGGAGGACCCGGTCGGGGCGAGGCGGCCCTCCTCAGCGATCGGAGCACCCCTGCGACGGCGGGGAGGACCGATGGCAACGAAGTCGTGCTGCATGAGCCTCCGGAGCACCCCCGCGTCGGCGGGGAGGAGCGAGAAGCCCCCGGACCAGAAGGACCGGGGGCGGAGCACCCCCGCGTCGGCGGGGAGGACGCGAGAAGCCCCCGGACCAGAAGGACCGGGGGCGGAGCACCCCCGCGTCGGCG
Source organism: Streptomyces sp. T39 (assembly GCF_008042045.1). Taxonomy (GTDB): domain Bacteria; phylum Actinomycetota; class Actinomycetes; order Streptomycetales; family Streptomycetaceae; genus Streptomyces. The sequence goes on along the minus strand of NZ_RDBP01000019.1, from coordinate 31,361 downwards.
GGGAGGACCCGCCAGCACACCACACCCCACTCCAGAAGGACGGAGCACCCCCGCGACTGCGGGAAGGCCGCCGAGGTCGTCGTTTTCGACAACCTAATGGACGGAGCACCCCCCGCGGCGGCGGGGAGGGCCCCGTCCGTGGGCAACCTATGGCCAAGTTAAACGGAGTACCCCCGCGTCGGCGGGGAGGACAGAAGGCCCCCGCTGGTTATGTCGGCGGGGGCCGGAACACCCCCGCGATGGCGGGGAGGACTGATCGCTGTCGACAAGGGAGGCGACCAGGACCGGAACACCCTCGCGACTGCGGGAAGGCCCCCGAGGTCGTCGTTTTCGACAACCTAATGGACGGAGCACCCCCGCGTCGGCGGGGAGGGCGCTTGTTGTCCGCGGACAACAGACTCTGCGTCGGAGCAGTCCTGCGCTGGCGGGAGGACCAGCTGGGTCCCTGCGCCCCGGGGCACCGCGTCGGAGCATCCTTCGGCAGATGTGAGGACCGTACGCCGCTGGCCACGACTGGTACGGCGAGCGGAGCACCCCCGCGTCGGCGGGGAGGACCAAGAGTTCACGCACAACATCAACCCCGGTGGCGGATCACCCCCGCGTCGGCGGGGAGGACGTGGTGCGCGACACGCTGGTGGACGGGATGGTCGGATCACCCCCGCGTCGGCGGGGAGGACGTGATGAGGATGCCAGCACCCCAGCTACCGACCGGAGCACCCCCGCGTCGGCGGGGAGGACGCCGCCTACGACGCCGAAGCTATCGTCCTCACCGGAACACCCCCGCATCGGCGGGGAGGACGCCGGCCGGGAGGTGCGGGCGTGGGCTGCGCACGGAGCACCCCCGCGTCGGCGGGGAGGACACCGATACCCGCCCCGGGGCGCGATCCCACGACGGAACGCCCCCGCTTCGGCGGGGAGGACACCACCCCGGCACCCGCGAGGTGATCACCGGACGGAACTCCCCGCGTCGGCGGGGAGGACCGAACGATCCGCTCGTACTCGCTCACGGGGATCGGATCACCCCCGCGACGGCAGGGAGGACAAGACGCCGAAGAAGAGCGCCAGGACGACGTTCGGAGCACCCCCGCGTCGGCGGGGAGGACGAGAACGTGCCGAGCTTCTCGGCTCGGGCCAGCGGAGCACCCCCGCGTCGGCGGGGAGGACAAGAAGGTGTCGGGGTCGGGCTTGCAGACGGCCGGAACACCCCCGCGTCGGCGGGGAGGACATCGCCCACCCGGCGGTGTCTGCGCTGACTGCCGGAACACCCCCGCGTCGGCGGGGAGGACCCCCGTGATCGGGTCCGGATCGAACCTCTCCGCGGAACACCCCCGCGTCGGCGGGGAGGACAGCGGCACGGGGTCGTTCACCCCGCCCATCAGCGGAACACCCCTGCGTCGGCGGGGAGGACTGCCGGATCGACGGCCCGTCCTCGCCGCGGTACGGAACACCCCCGCGTCGGCGGGAGGATGCCGGGTCGAGGGTGGCGAAGTGCTCGGCGAGCGGAACACCCCCGCGTCGGCGGGGAGGACTTCATGCGGCCCGCGATCGAGATGACCGAGATCGGAACACCCCCGCGTCGGCGGGGAGGACCTCGCGAACGCAATGTCACCGCTCGGCCGGGACCGGAACACCCCCGCGTCGGCGGGGAGGACGAGGGCCGGTCCAGTCCGGACGCGAGGGCTACCGGAACACCCCCGCGTCGGCGGGGAGGACGTCGGCTCGGGGGGAGAGACGGGCGACAAGGGCGGAACACCCCCGCGTCGGCGGGGAGGACGATCGTCTGCATGTCGAGCATGAAGGCGAGCGCGGAATACCCCCGCGTCGGCGGGGAGGACACTACCGCGAGTGGACGAGCCCCAAGGACTACGGAACACCCCCGCGTCGGCGGGGAGGACGAGGCCGGGACGGGAGTCCCCTCCCAGTGGACCGGAACACCCCCGCGTCGGCGGGGAGGACGTCGCCCAGGCCGGCGAGACCACCCGCGAAAACGGAACACCCCCGCGTCGGCGGGGAGGACGGTGTGTCGGTCGGCATGGCCACTGCCGGCGCCGGAACACCCCCGCGTCGGCGGGGAGGACACGCTCGCCCGGGCCGAGCGCTGCCGTCAGCGCGGAGCACCCCCGCGTCGGCGGGGAGGACTCCCCGCACAGGATCGCCCCGCCCTCCAACAGCGGAGCACCCCCGCGTCGGCGGGGAGGACGAGACGGGCGTTGAGCCGGCGTCTGAGCGGAGCACCCCCGCGTCGGCGGGGAGGACCTCCAGGCCCCCGGGGGCGCGGAGGTCGAGCACGGAGCACCCCCGCGTCGGCGGGGAGGACGACTGCTCGGCCAGTCAGTACCACAACAAGCACGGAGCACCCCCGCGTCGGCGGGGAGGACGTGTCGCGCTTGGCGGCAGCCGCTTCGAGCAGCGGAGCACCCCTGCGGCGGCGGGGAGGAGGCGCCGAGATACACATCCCCGTCGCCCCGGTTCGGAACACCCCCGCGATGGCGGGAAGGACATCAGATGGTCTAACGGATCCGGCCCCAGCTGGCGGAGCACTCCCGTGACGGCGTGGGGGAGGGCGTGCTTGTTGTCCGCGGACAACAAACTCTGCAACGGAGCAGCCCTGCGCTGGCGGGAGGACCAGCTGGGACCTGCAAACCCGGCACTCTGCCGGAGCATCCTCCGGCAGATGTGAGGACCGTACGCTGCCGGCCACGACTGGTACGGCGAGCGGAGCACCCCCGCTCCGGGGGGAGGACCCGTTCGGGTCCGGGGCTTCCTCACACCCGGAGCACCCCCGCGTCGGCGGGGAGGACAACATCAGATCGCCGGGCCGGGCATCCTCACGCGGAGCACCCCCGCGTCGGCGGGGAGGACGTGGCGAGGTTCTTCGCGAAGTCGGCGTCGAGCGGAGCACCCCCGCGATGGCGGCGAGGACCACAGCGCGACCAGGTTGGGCAGCCCGTCGGCACGGAGCACCCCCGCGTCGGCGGGGAGGACCTGAAGAGCACAACTGTGTTCCCTGAGATGTCCGGAACACCCCCGCGACGGCGGGGAGGACCATGACGATGCCGCCGCCGTTGGCAACCCAGGCGGAACACCCCCGCGTCGGCGGGGAGGACGGTCTGGCCGGGACGAACAACATCGTGGAGATCGGAACACCCCCGCGTCGGCGGGGAGGACTCCGCGCCGGGGGAGAGACGGGCGACAAGGGCGGAGCACCCCCGCGTCGGCGGGGAGGACGCCGTCTGAGACCTGATGATGGATCTGATCGGCGGAACACCCCCGCGTCGGCGGGGAGGACCCGCCGTGGTTCAGCGCGGCCCAGCCCCCGAACGGGGCAACCCCGCGTCGGCGGGGAGGACAAGAACCGGGCTATGTCGCCGATGCCGAACTGCGGAGCACCCCCGCGTCGGCGGGGATGACTAGCCGACCGCCCGGGCGCCGCGCCAACTCCGCGGAACACCCCCGCGTCGACGGGGAGAACTCTCGCGCTCGCGCCCGATGTCCTCGTTGGTCGGAACACCCCCGCGTCGGCGGGGAGGACCCGGCGACCTTGAAGGTCAGCGACGCGGAGAGCGGAACACCCCTGCGTTGGCGGGGAGGACTGGTTGAGCCCGCGGTCCACGGCCTGGTCGGCCGGAACACCCCCGCGGCGGCGGGGAGGACCAGGACCAGGGCGCGAGGCCCGCACGGGAGAGCGGAGCACCCCCGCGTCGGCGGGGAGGACGTCTGGGGCACCGCCCGCGACCAGGTCGACGGCGGAGCACCCCCCGCGGTGGCGGGGAGGACGCGCGGGCAGGTCTCCGTCCTGTTCCATGATCGGAGCATCCTCACGTTGGCGGATGGGGCGTGCACGCCACGCCGGCCCGGCCTCTAGATCGTCGGACCACCCCGCGGGGAGGATGGCCAGTCGGTGAGCTGGTCCGCGCTGAAGGCCGCACTCGTGGGTTTCCACGTCGTGGCGCTGACGCTCCGAAGACTGAGCTCGGGGTCCGGCCCGAGTTCGTGTCCTGGGTTGGAAGTGTGGCCATGACGAAAGAGGTGACGGACCCATAAGGGTCCGTCACCCGTGGCTCAGAAGAGCCAGCTGACGAGTTCGTTGATCAGGGAACGGAATACCGCGCTGACCACCACGCGGGAGACCTCGAGAAGGACCTCGCGTCGCAGGACGAACTTCCGCAGGAATCGGGACACTGTTTCTCCAAAGCGCCTTCAGGCCGAGGGCACATCCCTCGAGAGGGTCGTGCGTTCATCTCGGTCTGCCGGCGGCTGGAGAGCCAATGGGATTCCGCGTACCTCCGGGGAGGCGTGCAGCTGTAAGTACTGTATCGGAAAGGTAAGTTGATGCACTGGCGGTTGGGTGAGTTCCCTTCTGCGGGTCTTCAAGCGGACGAGACAGGGTGACGCCTTGTTACAGGACAAAGTTCTTCCTGTCGGATTCGTCTGAAGCCACCTCCACTGACCTGTGACGAGGAGCGCCATGCCCTTGGACTCCCGCCTCTGGGGCAAGGCCGCCGGGCTGCATAGGGACGCTCGCGGAGCAGACCGTACGCATCCCTTGGTTTGTCATCTGCTGGACACTGCGGCCGTTGCTGAGGTCGTCTGGGATGAGCTGCTGACCGCGCACCAGCGGAGCATGGTGGTGGAAGCGCTGCAGGTGCCGGACGGGCAGGCGCGGGTCCTTGCGGCCTTCTGGGCGGGGCTGCACGACATCGGGAAGATCAGCGTGCCGTTCCAGATGCACGAGGGCGGGCCGAAGCGTGAGGGGAAGCTGCGAGCTGAGGAGTTGTCTGCTGAGCCTGGGTACGGGTTCGGCGCTGCCGCGGCGCGGGACAGGCAGTCGCACGAAGCGGCGGCGCACTGGTGGCTGGTGGGGGTCTTCAAAGAGGCCGGCTATCCGTCGTCGAAGCGACGTCCGCAGACCCAGCTCAGTCATGCGGTGGCGCAGTTGCTCGGCGGGCACGGTGGTCGTTTCCACCCGGTGCTTCACGAGAAGGACTCGCAGTGCCCCGTGGCGCGTCACCCCGGTTTGGGCGCGGGGAGCTGGGAGGAGCAGCGGCGGATCCACTTCGACGAGGTGCGCAGAGTGCTGGGGGCGACGGCGGTCCCGCCTGGGCGGATGTCGCCGGGAGCGGCTGTGGTTCTGGCGGGGTTGGTGAGTTTGTCGGACTGGCTGGCCAGTTATCCGGAGGGCATCCGCAGCCGTCTCAGAGAAGATGGCTGGGCGGGTACTCCGGATGATCTGGACGCGTACTGGCAGGTCGCCCGCGCCGCGGCTCCTCGCCTGCTGCAGCAGACGGACCTGCTGGGGACGGGCTTCGCCCGACCGCCGGGCTTCACTCCGGGCGTGGGCAAGATCGGCCTTGGGGCGAGCATGGCGCGCGAGGTGCCCGACATGGTGGCCGAACACGGGCCGGGCATGGTGGTCGTGACGGCTCCGTCATCGGAGGACCGCACGAAAGCGGCCCTTCGGGCAGCGGCCGTCCTCGGGCATGCGGCGAAGGCGCGGGGGCTCTTCTATGCCCTGCCAACCGGTTCAGCCGCTGACAGCCACATGGCACAGGTGCACGCGTTTGCCGAGCAGGCGCTCACGGGCCCGTGGCGGTCACTGCTGCTCCACAGCTCTTCCCGAATGAAGCCGGCAGAAGCCACGAAGTCCTGGGCGCACGCCAATGCGCCCGACGACATCGGTGCGGAGCCTGGTGAGGAGTGGGCCCCGGCAGCGAACAGCTGGCTCAACTCTCATCATCGCGCGCTCCTGGCCGCGCTCGGCACGGGAACGGTGGACGAGCTGCTGCAGGCTGTCATGCCCGTGAAGTTCAATGTGATGAGGCTCTTTGCCTTTTCCGGCAAGGTCGTCGTGGTGGACGAAGCCCACGCCCGCGGTGCGTGGGGGCAGCGGCTGATGCTCCGGTTCCTGGAGTGGGCCGCCGCGTTGAGGATCCCCGTGGTCCTGGCAGCAACGGCTGCGGACACGTCGGTGGACGCGATGCTGGCGGCCTACCGCCGAGGCGCAGGCGGCGGCAACGAGCCAGTGATGCAGCCTCGCCGGTCGCCAGGGTGGTCATTCGTGGACGCACACTCCGGAGGCAGACATCTGCCCCGGCAGCCCGCCGCCCCCTCTCGTGCCGGCACGCTCAGCATCAAGGTCGTCGACGGATCGCCGGATGGAGAGATCCGGGCAGCGCTTGCACCGATGGTCGCAGCAGGCAGCGGAAGGGCGGTTGTCTACCGACCGACGCCTGCGGAAGCGATTCGCACCTTCCAGCAGCTCACACAGGATTCACGCGGTCTCGATGTGACCCTGGTCCATGAACAGATGCGCAACAAGGACCGGTGGCAGCGTCTAGCAGCCTGCCGGAGCGCCTTCGCCCGGGATGGGGGAGTCCCTGGCCCCTCCGTTCTGGTGACGACGCCGATGTTGCAACATGCCCGGCCCCTGCATTTCGACCTCGTCATATCCGGACCGGCACCGCTCGCGGATCTGCTGGCCCGTGCAGCGCAGAGCACCGGTGATCTGCCGAGGCTGTTGGTGCTCCGAGCGGACAACGCGTCGGAACGAGACGATGCGGCGCTGCTGCAGCGCACCGACCTGCTCCTGGGGGCCGGCAGGAGCGTTGCCCTGCCCGAAGAACTGCCTTCGCTGCTGGATGCGGTGTATGCCGACGAGATGGCCGACTCGCTGGCGCGGCCGGCGGCGAACGAACTCCAGCAGCTCGACAACCAGCGCATGGCTCGTGAACGCAGAGCCAGCGGCACTGCGCGCTGGCTGGCGGTGCCTGGGCCAGGGGAGCTCGATGGCGACCTCGGCCTGCTGAGCCGCGACCACCCCGGCGTGGATCCCGAGCTGCTCTCCTCCGTGCTGGGCGAGGAGATGGTGCATGTGGTCTGCCTGTACTCCGTGTGCGACCGGCAGCGGAACTGGACGTATCTCCTGGAAGCTGGGGCTCCGGAAAAGAAGCTTGAGCGCAAAAACAAGAAGAGACCGTCGCCGGGCCAGCTCGTCCCCTACCTGATCCCGGTACCGAAGCGACTCACCGAGGGCGTTCAGGGCGATGCCAACCCCACCTGGCGCGGTATGGCGGCCCTCAACAATGTCCTGCGACTGAATCTGCGACAGGAAGACGGTCAGTGGGTGTACACCAGCCCGAAGCATCGGTTCTGCATGACCGAACATGGCCTGACGATCGACCAGTTGCCGTAAACGCCCAGTCCGCCCGTGTACGCCCGTCTAGCATTCGGTGGACGTTCGACCATGGGGGGAGGGGCGTGTCAACGCCTGCGTTCAATCTGATCGATGAGCCATGGATCCCGGTTGCGTGGCTGGAGGGGAAGTCAGGGCCACCGAGAGTGGGCTTAAGGAGCCTGTTCCTGCAGGCCCAGGACATTCGCACGCTGCTGATTCCGGAGGCTCCGGCTCACTCGGCGCTGCTGCGCGTGCTGTACGCGCTCACCGCCCGGATCACCGCTTTGGACGAGGCCGGTCCCGGAAGCTGGGGTGATCGGCGGGAGGAAGTCCTCGAGCAGGGCTTTCCTGAGCGAAGCATTGAACTTCCCGCCGGCCGCAGGGCCGGCATCGCCGGCTACTTCGACCAGTGGACCCACCGCTTCGACCTGTTCGATCGCGATCGCCCCTGGCTCCAGGACCCTCGCCTCCCCGACCAGTGCGACAGGAACCAGACTGCCGGGGTCCACAAGCTGGTCATGAGCCGGGCAGCGGGCAACAACCAGTCCTGGTTCGGGCACTGGAGCCATGACAAACATGTGCTCCCCGACCTTTCGCAGACAGCGCTGTCGCTGCTGACCTGGCACTACTGGGGAGCCCCCGGCGCCCTCTCGAGGCGCGCAGTCGAGGAGGTGAGCCACCACTATGCGAAGGCATCACCACTGCGGGCCGCACTGTCGTACCACCCGGAGTGCGACAACCTCTTCCTGACGCTGCTGGCGGGCCTGACCCCACCGGACGGCGACGTCAGCCGGCAGGTCGACCTGTGCCCGTGGGAGCGCGACGACCTCCCCGACCCGCTCAAACCGATGCCCGAACCACAGGGCCCCTGCTCACGACTCACCGCCTGCTCGCAGCACGCCCTGTACCTCGTCCCCGCCCCGGACGGCCGGCACACCGCCGACGCATACATCACCTGGGCTTACAACGCCGAGCGGATCCGGCCGGAAGACGACTACCTCATCTGGGACATCGGCAAGGACGGAGAGACCTTCCCCCGGCTTGCACGCTCCTCCCGATCCCTCTGGCGGGACGTTGACGCCCTACTGCTCAAACAGCTGGACGACGCAAGCCCCATCCAGCCGAAGGTGATGGACCACGCCTTCGACGTCAGCGAGTACCTACGAGTACGGGCGCTCGGCTTCGAACAGGACACCAGTCAAGCGGCCAACTACCAGCTCGTCGACTCCACCACCCCGGTACTGCTCTCCCGAGTCGAGGAAGAGGCGATGAGCACCGACCTGCCCGTTCGCCAGCTCCGTGAACTTGGCGAGCTCTTCGGGAGCCGGCTGGAGCAGGCCACGAAGGAAGCCTGGCTGACGTACACGGATGACAAGAAGAACGACCCCGGAGCCTGGCTGGACGCGGTAGCGGCACGCTACTGGCCGTCGGCGGAGGACGAGTTCTGGTCCAGGTTCCGGAAGCTGCCCCGCTCAAGCGGTGCTGCGGACTGCGAATTCGACGTCGAAGCCGCATGCAGGGCTTTCGGGCGGCACGCACTCAATGCCTACGAGTCGGTGACCGACTCCGTGACACGTACAACACGGGGCGCGAAGGCCGTCACCAAGGCAAAGGCGCTCATCCTCGCCGCCCTGGCCGACCCGTACAAGGCGATGGCGAAGGCCAGGACGAACAGATCGGCCAAGTAGCCGTGACCATCGCCCACCAACTTGAGGACAGGCAGTGACCACCCACGCCGCGGAACCGAACAAGCGCCACAAGACGCGCACCACGTACGCCACCTTCGTGCGGGATGTCGAGCACCTGTGCCGTGAGGACCCCGGAGCCCGCGCGGCCCTGCGCTCGGGCCTGCGCCGCGATCTGGACCACCCGCGCGCCCGCCCCATGCACCGACTGCTGACCCCGCTCCTGCCAGAACAGTGCGATGACCGAACAGCGCAGGCCCACTACACCGTGGCCTCGCTCATTGCAGCCCAGCCCCGGCACACCTTCGCGCCCGAACCCAACGACGACGAAGCCACTGCCGCGGAGCAGGATGAGCAGCTACTCGAGAACGGCGGAGAACCGGCCGAGGCGGCCGCCTCCGCGGAGATCCCCCCGTACGGGACCTCCTTCGGTGCCACTCTTGGCCAAGCCGTCATCGCGAAGGGCGCTTCCATGCGCAAGAGCGCCGCAGAAAGCCGCATCAACCTCCTGACACGGCAGAGCCTGCGCGGCATCCATCTCCACCTCCCCGCAGCGGTCAATCAGGTGCGCACCACCGACGCCACCATCGACTGGGGACAACTGCTGGCAGACCTCATCAACTGGCCGTACCAGTCAGGGCGCATCAGCCGCCGCTGGCTGCAGGACTTCTACCGGATCACCGCCTCAGCCGACAAGGGCTGACCCCCTTAACCCACAGGAGTTCCCTGATGGCCCGCAAGCCACGCTTCATCGACATCCACGTCATCCAGTCCATCCCCTACGCGAACCTGAACCGGGACGACACCAACTCGGTGAAGACCATGCTCTACGGCGATGCCCTGCGCACCCGCATCTCCAGCCAGTCCTGGAAGCGTGCGATCCGCGAGCATCTCCAGGACGCCCTCGAAGACAACACGCTGCGCACCCGCCGCATCGGCGAGCGGGTCGCCGAAGCACTCCGCCACCGCGGCTGGGATGACGCGTTGGCCGACCGTGCCGGTGCGCATGTCGCGGCCGGGAGCAGCATCAAATGGGAGGTGGCCAAAGGGAAAGACAAGCAGCACATCACCAACAAGGTCCTGACCAACGCCCTCATCTACCTCCCCGAAGACGCCATCGAGGAACTGGCTGACATCGCCGAAGCCCACAAGGAGGCGATCACGACCGACTTCACCGGCAAAGAAAAGAAGAAGCCCGAAAGTGCACTGAAAGGGAAGATCGACAACATTATCATCAAAAGGAACGGCGTCATCAACCTTTTCGGCCGCATGCTCGCCGAGGTCGACCAGGCCAATGTCGACGGCGCCGTCCAGGTCGCACACGCCTTCACCACACACACCACTGAGGTCGAACTCGACTACTTCGCAGCCGTCGACGACGTCACCGCAGCGAAGGGCGACGAAACCGGCAGCGGCCACATGGGCACCGCCGAGTTCAGCACCGGCACCCTGTACCGGTTCGCCACAATCGACCTCCACGAACTCGCCAAGAACCTGAGCGACGACAACGACATCGCCGCCAGCGCCGCACGCGAGCTCGCCGGCCAGTTCCTGCGCTCCTTCATCGAGTCACTGCCCCAGGCCAAGAAGAACTCCACCGCCCCGCACTCGATCCCCCACCTGGTCCACGTCGCAGTCCGCTCCGACCGGCCCCTGTCCTTCGCCGCAGCCTTCGAGGAGCCCGTACGATCCGCTCAACAGGGCGGCTACGCCACGCGCTCCGTGGCAAGCATCGACGCCTACTCCAAGGCCGCAAACATCCTCCTCGGCCCGGACCGCCTCCTGCACACCGCACACGCTTCCCTCCACTTCGACAAACTCGAGCACCTCGGACAGCGCCACTCGTCCTTCGACGCTCTCGTCACCGCCGCCGTCGACGCTGCCCTGGCCCAGGCGCCGCAATGACCGAGAACCAACCCCGCGGACTGCTCTTGCGCCTGGCCGGCCCCCTGCAGTCCTGGGGCACGCACAGCAAATACCTCTGGCGTGACACAGCCAGATTCCCCACCCGATCCGGCGTCGTCGGCATGCTCGCCGCGGCTCTCGGGCGGGAGCGCGGAGCACCCCTCGACGACCTCGCCTCGCTGTCGATGACAGTACGAGTCGACCGCCCCGGCGTTGTCCTGTCCGACTTCCACACCGTAGGCGGCGGGCTGCCCGCAGACGAGCAAGTGATCACCGTGGACGGAAAGCGCAGGCCCGAAGGAAAAGGCACGCTGGTGTCCAAACGCCAGTACCTCGCTGACGCGGCTTTCACCCTCGCGCTCACCTCCGACAACGCAGAGCTGCTTCACCTATGCGCTGGCGCCCTACGGGACCCGTACTGGCCCCTGTTTCTAGGCCGTCGGTCCTGCCCGCCCGAGGGTCCTGTTCTCTTGGGAAACGTAGAAAATCCTCTGCACCACCTGGTACGGCTGCCGCTCGCAACAAAAGGCCCGCGCCATGGTCTGCAGCCGACCGACTTCTACAGCGACAAGCCCCTCGGTCAGCTGCCTGTTGACCCTGACGCTCCAGACCGTGGTGACGGTGATCACCACAGTGGTGAAGTCACCGACGAGCCGCTGTCGTTCGAGCCGCTGGAACGCCGATATCGACCCCGACCGCTCTACAGGCGCGCCGTGACCCTCCCCGACGCCCCACACGCAGGATTTGGCACCAGCTATCTGGAAAATCTCCAAAAATATATCGAAATACATTTCGCCACGTCAGAGAGGAGTGCACGGTGACCTTGTTGCTGACCCGCATCGTGCCCTCGCCCAGTTCACGCGAAGCCCGCCGAGACCTCGGCGGCAACGATAATGGAATCCGATTGCACAAACGCATGCTGCAAATGTTCCCCGACGGCGTCCAAGGCCCAGCCCGTTTCACATTCGGAATCTTGTTCCGCGCCGAGGAGACCCCACGGGGACCGCAAATCCTGCTGCAGAGCCACATGCAACCCAATCCCTCGCGCCTGCCAGACGGCTACGGCAGCATCGAAACGCGATCGCTTGACACCTTGCTGTCACACCTGCAAAAGGGAATGGTCGTAAACTACCGATGCGTGGCCAACCCGGTTCGCAAACCACGAGCTACCACCCGGCAAGCTGACAGTCTCCCGCCAATCGTCGCCTTGAGCGGAAACGCCGCCATTGAATGGTGGGAACGTCAGTCCAACGCAAGCGGGTTGGAACCGCTGAACATCAACGCGCACCCGCTCGCCATGGTACGCGGCCGTCGAGGCTCCGAAGGCGCTGCGGCAGAGCAGCGAATCCAACATGCACGCACACAATTCGACGGAACAGCCAGAATCCTCGACGCCGAAATGCTTCGCGAAAAGCTCGCCAAAGGAATCGGACGGGGAAAGGCTTACGGATGCGGACTGCTCAGTATCGCTCCCGCTCGATGAGCTCACCGGCGGGCGCGCGGGAAACTCCGAGGAAGAGTCCTCCCCGCCAACGCAGGGGTGCTCCGCGAAGCGCACGGCTATAGCTCGCCCTCAGAGAATCCTCCCCGCCGCCGTAGCGGGGGCGCCTCGCATGGGGACGCCCTGCCGTCCGTGAAGGAGCGGAGCACCCCCGCGTCGGCGGGGTCCTCCCCGCCGACGCGGGGGTGCTCCGGCCCTCGGCTACACGCGCCTCATCACGTACACGTCCTCCCCGTCGACGCGGGGGTGCTCCGCACGCCATGGCGGCCGGGCTGACGGCGAAGGTGTCCTCCCCGCCGACGCGGGGGTGCTCCGCCGACCGGGCTCCCGTGTTCATCCGTGCGCCGGTCCTCCCCGCCGACGCGGGGGTGCTCCGCCACCTGGAGCGGCTCGCCACCAACTCATCGTGTCCTCCCCGCCGACGCGGGGGTGCTCCGGCGGTCGAGTCGGTCGGGCAGCTGGTCGTCGCGGTCCTCCCCGCCGACGCGGGGGTGCTCCGGCGGACGCCCCGTGGAACCTCATCCAGTCGATGTCCTCCCCGCCGACGCGTGGGTGCTCCGTAGATCAGGTCACCGGGCTTGGCCTTCGTGATGTCCTCCCCGCCGACGCGGGGTGCCGGCGGCACGGGCTGACGGCGTGGTCATCGAGGCGTCCTCCCCGCCGACGCGGGGGTGCTCCGGTCTACGGAGGTGGGGCGCTCACCCTGTCCCGGTCCTCCCCGCCGACGCGGGGGTGCTCCGGAGACGCTCGGCGAGGTCGACACCGCGCTCGCGTCCTCCCCGCCGACGCGGGGGTGCTCCGAACGGTGGTGGCGCCGCGGTGACGCCCTGGCCGTCCTCCCTGCCGACGCGGGGGTTCTCCACCGGGCACCACCAGTCCTGGCGACCGCGGTCGTCCTGCCTGCTGTGTCAGGACGACCACGACGAGTTCCTTCTGCTGCCGCTCGAGTGTCTGACTGCGCTTCTGGCGGTGCTGTCCGGGGTTACCGTGGTGACACGAGCTCAGTGCCTGTTTGGGGAGGACTCGATGAGTGACCAGCCGGCCCCTGCCGACACCGCCGCCCGGCAGCAGTTGACACCTGCTGCCGCCGAAGGCGTGCGCGCGTACGCGGCCCGGACCCGCGAGAGCGCCGACCAGCTCGCCGCTGTCCTGGAGGACATCGCCGCCAACGGCCTGCCCGCGGCAGAGGACTGCATACCGTGGGAAGAGCTGCGTGAGCAGCATCTCGCCCGGCTCGCCGCCCAGCGCCCGGCCGTCGCCTGATGCCCGCACCGCCCGGCCGGCGCCGGGCCCGGATCGCGTTCTCCGACTCCGCCGCCAAGCAGTTGGACGCCATCACCAGCGAAGCCGAACTGCACGCCCTGGACCGCTCCCTGGTCGTCCTGTCCGTGGACCCCGACGCCGGCGAACCGCTCCCGGGCGACAGCACCGGTCCCCAGCTGCGCCAGTACACCGACGACGTCGAACACGTCCGGCTCGTGTACTGGGTCACCGCGCTGCGCACCGTGGTCGTGGTCGCGTTCATCGAGGTGTAGCAGCCGGCCGCTGCCTCCGGCAGCGGCCCTCTCTGCCCGGCCAGCCCCGGCACGTCACCGTCGCCGGGGGACTGCCGTTTCTAGCGGGCCGCCGTATCGCGGATGCCCGTGGACAGGGCATGCGGCTCGGGTTCGTCTGTGGGTGCCGGCTGCTGGGCTGCGGGTGTGGGATGCGGGGTGCGCGAGGGGGTGCGGGCCGGGAGGCTGGGTCGCCGCGTGTCGGGCTGTTTGGTGGCGGCGTCCAGGAGGTGGGCGACGCGGGCAGAGAAGTCCGGGCCGGGCAGGGGCATCTCCCAGTCGGGCTGACGGAGGTATCCGGACGCGACAGCGGTGGGGATGTATTCCATGAGTTCGACGAGCACGGCGGAGTAGGTGCGTGTGGTGTGCTTCGCGAGGTGCTGCAGTACACGGAGCATGGTGGTGGTGGAGGCCTTGGTGACCTGCTGATTGGCTGGATGCCAGGTCTGGGCCGGCTCCGACGACGGGTCGGGACCCGGCGGTGCCTCGGTGCGAGCGTCGTCGGTGTGCCGGTGCCACCACGCGGCCAGATGCGCCTCTCCCTGGGAGAGGTGGTGCAGGTAGAGGCAGTAGGCGGCCGCACTCTGCCCGGCGCCCCAGGCGTACTGCCACCAGTAGCGGGCCCCGTCGTCAGTGTCCGTGAGCTGGAGGACGCAGGCGAGGATCATGGCGCTGCGGGGCTCGGGGACCTGCTCGGTGACGAAGTCCGCGACGTCGTTCGCGGGCGCGTGGGTCACCAGCGTCTCGCACAGGGCCCGCAGGTCCTTCGCAGCGGCGGAGGACACGGGTGTCGTCGTCCCCGACATGGCGATGGGAACGCCAGGGCCTTGGTCGGGGTACGTGGCTTTGGCGGGCGGCACGATGTCCCGGGGTACGGAGCGGTCCCGGACCAGCAGGGCCCGGGAGAGGATCTCTTCGATGCGTGTCATGCGGTTGTCCCTTCGGTCTCGGTCGACGGGCAGATGACGCTCTCCAGAAAGTGGGTGGCGTGCCGCTCGCTGGACAGGACGACGGCCAGCGGCACACCGAGCAGCGCGGACACCTCCTCGGGGAGGAAGGCGTAGGAGCGGCGCATGATCATGACGTCGAGCTGCTGTTCGGGGAGCCAGCTCATGGCCTTGAAGAGCTGGAGGCTCTCCGCCATCTGATGGGCCTGGTCCGCTTCGGTGTCCAGCTGCTGCAGCGCGATCGTGTCGAAGGCCGCGGCCCCGAACTCGGGCCGGCCGTCGATGTGCGGCGTACGGGACATGACGGTGGCGCGCAGCGCCTGCCAGGCGAACCGCCGGATGTCGGGGCTGGCCAGCGCGTCGTTCCAGCTCAGCCACAGGATGTCGAACGTGTTGGAGATGGCGGTGTCCCGCTGGTCGTCGTCGAGGAAGACCTGCGCATACAGCCGGTACATGTTCTCCACCGTCTCCCGAAACGCCCAATGGTCGAGCGGAGGGGACTGGGACGTGGTCACCGACGCCCTGTCGGTCGACTGCTCCACCCAGTCCGAGGACTTCCTGGCCTCCAGCGCAGCCTGGCGCCACAGCCGGTACAGGGGCCAGCTGGGCACCTCCAGTGGCTGCGACAGACTGAAGATGATCTCCCACCGTGGGTAGTGCCCGATCCCGCGCAGGAGCTCCGAGATCTTCGACTTCGCCAGCGGCACCATCACGCTGAGGTGGCTCATGGTCAGCCCGCTGCCGAGGTAGGCCGACCGCAGAGGCTCCAGCCATGCCCGGTGAACGCTGCCCACGCCGTCCACGATCGGCCCGAGCTTGCGGCCAGGCCGCACAGGAGCCGGCTGCGCCGGCGGCTCCAGGGGAGTCGTCACAGTGCGCTGCCCTCCTCGCCGGAGGTGCCGTCCCCGCGGCCGTTTGCCGCGCCCCGGGACGGGCGGCGGGTCCCGCGCGGGATCTGCTGCACGACCAGGACGACGAGAGGGGCCAGCGCCGCGATCGTGGCAGTCTGTCCCGCGGCGGCCATCGCGATGCTCCCTGCAAGCGCCGCGAGCGCGATGATCAGTATCTGATTGAGGGTCATGTGCAGCTCCATAGGTATCGGTTCCCATCCGAAGCCCCACGGTTCACGGGTGCCGAATCCGCTCTCCGGGGGAAGGGCAACCAGCTTGGAGCACACCGGAGTTGTAACGCCACGTGATCATGAATTCACGGAACAATGGCAGTCGCAGACCGAGCCCAAAGCGCACAAAGATGACCGTTCCGGGACGCAGGACGCCCGACCAGTCCGTCAGCCGGGTAGAAGTTCCCAGTTGGCCTTGCAATCCCACGGGAGACCCACGTCAATGGATGCAGGACACCTCCAGGTGTCGGCCTTCCCATCCGGAAGGGCTCTGTCCCGTGCCGAGAACAACAGGGACAGAGCATCACCGCTCCCGCCTGACCAGGCTTAGAGGTCAGGCGGGAGCGGCTCAAGCCCCCACGCGCGAGGACCTCGAAGACCGTAGCGGAGAGCACCGACACCCGGAGCCGCTCACCGAGCGACACCGAACGTCGGCCAGATATCGCTCCGCCAGACCAGCACCGCATGCCGGAACCTGACGGGCACCACACGCCGGGACGGACCCGCCGGCATCGACGCCATCAGCCCCCAGCCGGCACCTGGACCACTCAGCCCCGGACACACCGCACGCGGAACGTCACGTCCGCCCGCCGTCGCGGAACCTCTCACCAGGTGAAAGCACTTACCCGTTCGGGTAGTGCAAGCCGGGCGCTACTGCCACGCCAGACACGGCCGGTATCCACATCCATGATCACGAACCTCGTGCGCGGGCTCACCGCGCTCACTCTCGCCCCGCTGACCACCGCCACACCGGCCCAAGCCATGGAGACCGTGCCGCTCGCCCACGCCGTCGAGCTGCTGCCCGTCGTCCCCGAGGACCGCACCGGCTACATCCGCACCTCGTTCAAGCACTGGAACTCGGGCGACGATGCCGACGACGGCTGCAACACCCGCCAGGAGGTGCTCCTCGCCGAGGCCGCGGTGGCGCCTGAGGTCGAGCCCGGCTGCCCAGTCAGCGGCGGATCGTGTACGAGCTGCCACGACAACCAGACGGTGAGCGTCGCCGGTTCCTCCGATATCGACCACATTGTGCCGCTAGTGCTCTGACCAGGAAGGTTCGCCGGGGCGGTGACCTCGCCTCGATAGTCTGCACGGCGTGATCAACTCATATGCGAGTTCCGACGATGCTGCCGTCGCAATAGCCGGGGCGCGGGCCGGCGCGGACGTGGTCCGCACCATGTACGGCCAGCGGCTCACCCGCATCGACAAGGGGGGCGGGGACTTTGCCACCGCCGCTGATGTGGAGGCCGAGAAGACGATCCTTGACGTCATTCGTGCCGCACGGCCCGATGACGCGGTGCTCGGCGAGGAAGGCGGGCAGCAGGGCGCCGCCGACGCTGTGCGCCAGTGGTTGGTGGATCCCCTGTGCGGCACGCTGAACTACGCCGTCGGGAGCATGCTGGTGGCCGTCAATGTGGCGCTGCGCGATGGGGCGGCGGCGGTGGCCGACCCGTTCAGCGGCGAGGTCTTCTTCACCGACGGGGAGACCGCCTGGGTGCGGCGTGACGGGACCGACGACGTCGTGCTGATGCCCTCGCCCGCTACCCGATTGGTGGACGTCAACCTGGTTCCGCCGTTCCCGAGTGCGCCCGGATACCGGGCCGTGGATCTGCTGACCCACCCTGAATTCGTCGAACGTTTCCGGCCGCGGGTCGTGTCCACGACCCTGGCGCTGACCTGGGTCGCTGCTGGCAAGCGCGCCGCGTATGTCACCGACGGCGGGGACCTCTCCAGGAGCGTTCACTTCGCGGCCGGTATCGCTGTGTGTCGGGCTGCTGGCTGCGTTGTCACCGGGATCGACGGTGCCCCGATTGGTGAGGCGGGTCACGGGCTTGTGGTCGCCGCCGACGATGAGACCCACAGGCTGCTGATGTCGATGATGCACAGTCGAAGCTAGTGCTCCGCAAGGGGTACGCGGGAACACGCCCCGGACGTTGGCGCCGACGACTACGTCCTGTCCCAGCCGGGGGTTCACGGAGCAGGGGATCGCACCTACGCCTGCATGCGGCGCTCGGCCTCTCCATGCGGCGGGTGCTGTCGACCCCTGCAGTGTCGGACGTGACGCCGCAGGAGAGTTCTTCAGTCCGTGGCGATCTGGATGACGGCGATCACAAGGCCGACAACCCCGGCAATTTCGGCAAGGATGGTGAGGGCGGAGCGCGTCGGATCCTTTGCCTGCTCGTGGTCGATCCAGGCGCCGATCGCATAGCCGAAGCCGCTGAACATCAGCAGGATCGCCAGCATTTTGGCGATGTCGTCGCCGCTCAACGACGCCAGCCGCATCGTCTTCCCCTAAAGAAGTAGGCCTCACGTGGTGAGCCTCGTCCGGAACGGTTCAGTGGTTACCACGTCTGCTCAAGTAGCCGCGGTTCCTGGAGCAGAGGCCGAAGGAAGCCATGGAAGAGCGACCGTCGCCCTGCGACGGACTCAGCTCAAGGCCTCGCTGAGCGGTGCGTCTTCGTGGAACGTTTCACCAGGTGAAAGCACTCACCCGCTCGGGTAGAGGGTGCGCCGAGCGCTTCCGTCACGGCGGACACGGCCGGTATCCACGTCCTCATGATCACGAACCTCGTGCGCGGGCTCACCGCGCTCACTCTCGCCCTCGCCCCGCTGACCACCGCCGCACCGGCCCAGGCCCTGGAGACCGTGCCGCTCGCCGACGCTGTCGAGCTGCTGCCCGTGGTCGTAGAGGAGCGCACCGGCTACACCCGCACCTCGTTCAAGCACTGGAACTCGGGCGACGACGCCGGCGACGGCTGCAACACTCGCGCCGAGGTGCTCATCGCCGAGGCAACCGTGGCGCCGGAGGTCGGCCCTGGCTGCGCCATTAGCGGCGGATCGTGGACCAGCTACTACGACGGACAGACGGTCACCGTGGCCGGTTCCCTCGACATCGACCACATGGTGCCGCTGGCCGAGGCGTGGGACTCGGGGGCCAGCTCGTGGACGCCCGCGCGCCGGGAGGCGTACGCGAACGACCAGGGCGCCGCGACTTCGTTGGTTGCGGTGACGGCCCGGTCGAACCGTGCGAAGGCGGATCGGGACCCGGCGGAGTGGCT
Organism: Streptomyces sp. T39; assembly: GCF_008042045.1. Lineage (GTDB taxonomy): Bacteria > Actinomycetota > Actinomycetes > Streptomycetales > Streptomycetaceae > Streptomyces. Next base: position 12,417 of record NZ_RDBP01000019.1, on the reverse strand, counting down.
GCCGCCGGCCGCCGATGTCCACTGCCGGTACATCGGTGAGTGGGTGGGGACGAAGCTGCGCTGGGGATTGGCGATCGATGAGGCCGAGCTGGCGACGCTGGAGGTCTACGGCGAGACGTGCGAGACGACGGTGGTGAACTACACCGCCGCGCCGTAGACCGGTGTCCGGGTGCCGGCCCGGGCGCGTGTCAGGTGCGCCCGGGCGGCGGACGCGGGGCGGGGCCCCTTGCAGTGTCGAAGCCGTCCGGGGCCCCGCCGCGGCGCGCAGAGCCCGCCGCCGCCGCGGCGCGCAGAGCCCGCCAGGCCCTGACCGCGCCGCCGGGTCCAACGAGGCAGGCGCGGCGAGAACACCGCCCGGCTCCCGTGGTGCACCAGGGCCGGGCAATGGGGGAGGAGGCACCTGCGCCGAATGCAGGGCCGGGGCCGCGGCCGGGATCCGGAGTGGCCGAAAAAATCGAACAAGTGTTTTACTCGGGGTATGGCGCAGACCCGTTACCCGCACGAGCTGATCGAGACCCAGCAGGATCTGGACCGGGCGTACGCACGCCTTGCCAGGCCCGCGGGGCCGGGCGGCAGCACAGCTTTGCGGCGGCGGGTCATCCGCCTGTCGGCCCAGGTTCTGGCCCACCCGTACTGGTCCAGCTCGGCCGGCGCGGGCGCCAGCCTCGGCGAGCTGCGCGCGCAGGCCCGCGCAGACTCGGCAGGAGGCGGATCGCCATGACGGGGCTCCACTGCAGCCCCGTGCTGCTGCACGTCAGGTGCCCCCGCGATATCGACCCCGCCGTGTACCGGCAGGTGGTCGAGATGGCCCAGGACGTCACCCCGGTGGTTCAGGTCCTGCCGCCCGCCGCGCTGATCGCCGACGTCACCGGCAGCCTGCGCTATTACCGGCGCGGCCCCGCAGAGGTCGCGCGGATGCTGCGCACCCGGGTCCTCGCCCGGTGCGGCGTCCCGCTGCTCGTGGGCGTCGGCCCGTCCTGGTCTGTCGCGGCCATGGCCTCCCGCGCGGCCGCCACCGACGCCGCCGAGGACGGGGGCGTGCTCGGCGTCGACCCGCACGAGGTGACCGCCTGGCTGCACCCGCAGCCCGTCCGCGCGCTGGACGGGATCGGCCCGGCGCAGGAGCGCACCCTGACCTCCTACGGCGTCCACACCATCGGCCTGCTCGCCCACCTCCCCGAAGCCACCGTCCAGCGCCTCGTCGGCGGCCGCGCCGGCCGCCAACTGCGCGAGCGCGCCCGCGGCATCGACCACCGCACCGTCGTCGCCACCGACCTGCCCCGCAGCACCAGCGCACAGCGCTGCCTGCCGGCCGACACCCTCGCACCTGAGCTGCTGCGCTCCGTGGTGCTGTCGCTCGCCGTCGAGCTGGGGGAGCGGCTGCGCGGCCGCGCGCAGGCGGCCCGCGGGCTCACTCTCACCGTGGTCTTCGCGGGCGGCAGCCAGGTCGAGCGCAGCCGCCGCCTGCCGCTCGGCGCCTCGGCACACACCGACGACCTGCGCGACCTCGTCTACGACCTGCTCTCCTCCCTCGGCCTCCAGCGCGCCCGGGTACGCGGCCTGGCGCTGCGGTGCGACGACCTCGTCAACGCCGCCCACGTCGCCGAGCAGCTCTCCTTCGAGCCGGAGCGCGCGCACCGGCTGACCGCCGAGAAGGCCGTCGACCAGCTCAACAAGCGGTTCGGGCCCCGCACCGTCGGACCCGCCGCCACCTACCGGCACGCCGGATGACCAAGGACCGGAACGTGCGGGACCTGCCCCCGGACACTGACCGGCTCCGCGTCCTGGAGCTATGGCTCCAGCTTTCCCTCCAGCGCGTCCGGGACCGCATCGCCGACCTGGAGCGCCAGGAGGCCGAGCACCGCCGCGGCCTCGCAGCCGTGCCGCCGGTGCCGGACTGGGTGGTCGAGACCGGTATCGGCGCCGACCGGCCCCGCCCCTACCTCCATGTCGGCGGCCGCCACATGGCCGGCAAACGCGTGCACGCCGTCACCCGCGAGGTCGCGGCCCGGGCCGCGACCGATGGTGTCGAGGCGTGTTCGCACTGCGGCGCCGCCGCGGCCCTTGGCATCACCTGAGCAGCGGGCAGCGAGCCTTCCGCTACAACGAGTTGTCCAGGCGTCGGCAGAAGCGGATCCGCCAGTCCCGCACCCGCCGGCTGCCCAGCACATGTGCAGTTGTCGCGGGCGGACGCCCGGCCTCACAGCCTGCGGAAGCCGTGCCCGTTGCTGCCTGAGGACCGGTTCCGGCCGCGGTCCGCCACCGCCCCGTCGCCGGTGCCGCGAGAGAACTCCCAGGGGATGAAGGGCCGGCTGCTGGCAATCGACTCTCTACCTCCACAGTGAGGAGGGTTGCGGGGCTTGGTGCCCGGTCCTCCAACGTGCTCCCACCGCCCCGGGCCGGTCCGGGTGGGACGACTTTTTTCTACCTGTGGAGGACCCCATGACCTTTGACCCGGCGATGCTTTTCGCTCTGCCGCTGATCCTCGCGCTCGGCGTGATCTGCCTGACCGTGGTGTGCGTCGTCGCGCTCCTGCGGGCACGTCGCACGGACACCGTCTCCGTGGTGCGCGCGCTGCCCGACCTCGCGGCCGTCTTCCTGCGCCGGCGCCGCCGATGACGAGCACCAGGAGCACGAGAAAGCGACCGCAGCCCGCTGCCAACTGCACCCGGCGCCCGGGGGCGATCAGCCCTGGAGACCGAGCGGCAAGTGCCGCGCCTCGCGCCGGATCCGGACGGCGATCCGCTGCGCCGCCCGCGCGCGGCGCAGGGCGGGACCGGTGAGGTGGCAGGGGAGGGGCGCCGGCCGGCCGCGCTGGTCCAGGAGCCAATCCGCCTTGTGCGGCAGGGGCCGCTGCCAGACGGCGTCGTAGGCGGTGAGCCAGGAGACCGTCCCGCCGGAGGGCGGGCAGCAGATGTCCGCGAGCACGGTGGCCAGCAGGCGGTGCAGGGCGTCGGGATCCTGGCCGCCGAGGAGAGTCTCGTAGAGGTCACCGAGCTTGCGGCCGATGAACTGAGCTGCGGGGACGCGGCGGTGCAACATCGCTCCTCCTGAAGGGAGTCGTGGGCCCCGCGTCCTGAGGACAGGGTACGGCCGTGCGCCGACAGCGTTCCCCCCGGCCGCCGGGCCCAGACCCGGTCCCGGCTCCACTGAGCGAAGCGTCGGTAGACCGTGGGCCAGGCGGGACCAAACACCGGCGGCAGCTGCCGCCAGGTGCAGCCCGACGTTGCCACGAAAATGATCGCGGCCAGGGCTTCACGGTCACCGGCCCGCCGTCGGCCACCGCCCTGTGGGCGCGTGACCACTGCGGGCGGCACCACCCGCCGGAACAGCACCCACAACTCGTCCGGCACAAGTCGCTCAACGAGATCCGTCATGCACGGCTCAACGAACGATCACGCCATAAGAAACGACGTCTAAGGGCTGTCCCGTTAATCCCTGGCTGCGTAGGCGTGGGGCTGGCAGGATGTCGGCCATGACCACGATCCGAAGGGCCGATGCCGCGTAGGCGGCCCGGCGACCTGCGCGCCCAGCACCATGGTCCTCGCATCTGGGAGGACCCGCCGCCGACTCGGATCCACGGGCTCTCCGCCCGTACCAGCCTGGCAATACACCGAGTAGAGCGCCTCTCGGGCGACTACTACGTCTTCCCTGGTTCAACTGCCCGCGCACTGCGGCGATATCAAGCGTTCCTGCAGCCGCCGGGGCGGCGGCCTTTGTATCCCCAGGATGCCCACTGCTCATGCCGCGGATGCTCATTCGACGACGTGCGTCACGCCCGTGACGTGCTCGAAGAAGTTTTGCAAGAGCTGCCCTTCCGGTCCCGCGCCGAGCTGAAACACCGGGTGGCCTCCCTGGACGCCACATACCTCGACCGCACTCTGCCTGATCCCTTCGCCGATCGTCGGCAGTGGCGTGCTGACCTCTGGTGGCATCGCCGTCTCACGGCAGGCGGAGAGGCGATGTGAGCTTCGTGGCCCTGATGACGCTCTTTGAAATCGGCCACCCCCTGCTCAGGGGTGGCCCCACACCTGCTCGCGATTCCCCAGTCTGGAGTGAGATCAACTCCGTGGGGCAGGGGGCCGGTTTGTTCCTCGGCCGATGATCAGGGCTGGTTCGCGATCCGCCGGCCGAGCTGTTCAGCGCAGCGTGCTCCGCGGTGGCTTGGTGCAGGCGGCCGGATGGGTCGAGCCCGCCGAGACCTACGAGAAGGAGGTCGGCCGACGGCGATCGGTGACCGTGGTGCTCTACCGGCTCGGAGATGTCCGCGACCTGCGGGACATGCCCGGCGTTGACTGGGAGGCCGCCCGGGGCGTGGGCAAGGGCAAGCCGTCCCCGCTGCGCGAGTACGCGCGGCTCGCGCCCACCCGCGCCGCCGCGGTGACGGGCTTCTGCCAGCCTGGAGCCCTACGAGAGCTGGTACTGCCTCATGGAGGCGTACGCCGCGTGGCTCGGCTCGCCCCGCTGGCTGCGTCTCGGGGGCGGTCACCGTGCGGCCGGTGACGCGCTCGCGGCCCGGGACGTCCTGGTGCGCATGTCCAAAGGCCGTGGGTTCGAGTTTTCCGAAGGAGGCTCAGCGCTGAACCGACGGGTGAGGCATCCCTGACGCTACTCCGGCGGGCTCGGGTTCGGGCGAGCCTGCCGAACACCGGTGTGCGCTGATTTTACTCTCCACGGAGAGTAATGAACCGGATGCAGAGAGGCATCAGCGATGAGTGGCAGCGTGGACATCAGCCAGGAGAAGATGCAGGCCGCCTTCGAGGCGATCGACGCCGACGGCGACGGGCTCATCGGCCCAAGGGAGTACTACCACTTCCTGCAAAAGCACGGCGGTACCAGCATGGAAGCGATCGAGGCAGCGCATGAGGACTTCCTCGGCGCGGACCAGAACTGGGACAACTACATCCAATTCTCGGAATTCGCGGACGCAGTGAGCCGGTGGTGCCGGAACAAGAACAGCAACGATCCCGACGTGCGCCTGGTAGAGGCGGTCTTCCAGCGGTTCTGAGTGCGGCCTCGGGGAACATTGGCACAGCGATTAACGCCAAGCCGGTGATCATGGCCCGGGTGTGAGCGTGCTCACGCGGTTCTCGTACGCACGGCGTGCCTTGCGCTGGGCCGGGATCGCGGGGAGGCCCTGGTCGCCGTCGAGCGGCTGGCAGGGGTGCAGCCGGGCCCGCGCGGGGTGAGGGTGATCGCATGGACGCCGTCGTGTCGCTCGCCCTGGCCCGGGCCGTGCCGCAGCTCCCGCGCGGAGAAGGCTGGTGGTACGAGCCGAAAATGGACGGCCACCGGGTCGCGATGATCCGCACCGAGGAGTCCGTGATCCTCCAGGCGCGGTCCGGGCGGATCGTCACGTCCGTGTGGATGGACCTGGCGCTGGCCGGGATGCGGCTCCCGCCTGGGACCGTGCTGGACGGTGAGGCGGTGATCTGGCGGGACGGCCGACTCGACTTCGCCGCGGTGCAGGCCCGCGCCAACTCCTCCGTGCCTCGGGCGCGGGCGCTTGCCGAGCACCTGCCGGCGTCGTACCCCGTCTGGGACGTCCGTGTGCACCCTGAGCTGGGCAACGTCCGATCACGGCCGTATATGGAGAGGCGCGGCCTGCTGCTGGATCTCGTCGGTGATCTCGGGCCCCCGATCCAGGCGCTCCCGGCCACGGACGACTACGAGACCGCTCTCGTCTGGTACGACGCCCTCCAGGCCCAAGGCGTCGAGGGCATCGTGGCCAAGCGGGCCAGCAGCCCCTATCGGGGTGGATCCCGTGACTGGCAGAAGATCCGTCACGCGGAGGTCGAGGACCTGGTGGTCGTCGGCTACACCGGCGCCCGGTCCCGGCCGCGGGCGCTCGCCGTCCGCCGCCCGGACGGCCAGGTCGCCCTCTCGCAGCGCCTGACCGGCCCGCTCGCGGCCGCGGCCGCGCACTACCTCCAGCCGGCTGGCGCCGGGCGCCGGGGGCGCACCCACGACGGCCAGACCTACACCGGCACCCCGGCCGAGTTCCTCGTCGAGGCGCTGACCGGGACCACGAGGCACGCCGTGGTGACCATCACCCGCGTCCGGTAGGCCGCAGCGGGTGAAGCGGGGACGTTTCAGCAGGTGAACGTGGTCTCCCGTCCGGGTGACGAAACACGCCGGGGACGGCACGCGGTCGGCCCGGGCCGGTATCAACACGGGCGTGATCAAGAACTTGCTGCGCGGCTGCACCGCGCTCGCCCTGACCCTTGTCCCGCTCGTCGCAACGGCCGCCCCGGTCCACGCGCTGGAGGCCGTGCCCCTCGCGGCCGCGGTCGAGCTGCTGCCCGTCGCGGTCGAGGACCGTACCGGCTACACCCGCTCCTCGTTCCGGCACTGGAACGGCGGCGACGACGCCGGCGACGGCTGCAACACGCGTCAGGAGGTCCTCCTGGCCGAGGCCGTGGTCGCGCCGGAGGTCGGCCCGAACTGCACGATCACCGGTGGCTCGTGGCTGTCGTACTACGACGGGCAGACGGTGACGGCCGCGGGCTCCCTGGACATCGACCACGTCGTGCCGCTAGCCGAGAGCTGGGACTCGGGGGCCAGTGCCTGGACTGCGCAGCGCCGGGAGGCGTACGCGAACGACCAGGGTGCGCACACCTCGCTCGTCGCGGTGACCGCGCGGTCGAACAGGTCGAAGGCGGACAAGGACCCGGCCGAGTGGATGCCGCCGGCCGGGGACCAGCACTGCCGGTACGTCGGCGAGTGGGTCGGCACGAAGCTCCGCTGGGGCCTGTCGGTCGACCAGGCGGAGCAGGAGACCCTCGCGGTGTTCGCCGAGGCGTGCGAGACCACGATCGTCACCTACTCCACGGCGCCGTAGGCCGGTGCCCGGGTGCCGACCGGGCGCGCGTCAGGTCGCATCCGGGCGGCACCGCGGGGGCGGGGCCCCTGACAGGTGTCGAAGCTGGGCGGGGCCCCGCCGCGGCACGGAGGGCCACGCCAGGCCCTGACCACACCGCCCGGTCCAACGAGCTGGCCACGGCCGGGACACGGCCGCCTAGGGCGGCGTCGGCGCGGCAGTGCGAGCACGCCTCCACGCCGTCCGTGACGGCCTGGGCAGCGACTCACCGACCAGGCGGATGGCAGCGAGTTGGTCTGGCCGTGAGAAGCGACGGGGAACCCGGCGTTGCATCCACCAGCGCTTTCACGGGGTGGGCAAGAGGAGCCCTGCGGGGGGCGAGCTAGGCAGACCGTGCGGGGCTGCCCCCGACACCCTGCTGAGGTCGACCGTGCCGCCGGAGAACGTCGCCCCGCTGAAGTTGACCGTGTTGTTGGAGAACGTCGCCCCGCCGAAGTCGACCGCGCCGCCGGAGAACACCGCCCTGCCGAAGTCGACCGCGCCGCCGGAGAACACCGCCCTGCCGAAGTCGACCGCGCCGCCGGAGAACGCCGCCGTGATGAAGTCGACCCTGGCGCCGGAGAACTTTGCCCCGACGAAGCTGACCCTGCCGCCGGAGGAAACCACCCCTGAAAACCTGACCGTGCCGCCGGAGAACACCGCCGCGGCGAAGTCGACCCTAGCGCCGGAGAACTTCGCCGAGGAGAAGTCGACCCTGGCGCCGGAGAACTTCGCCCCGCCGAAGTCGACCCAGCGGCCGGAGAACTTCGCCACGTCGAAGTCGACCCAGCCGCCGGAGAACTTAGCCCCGCCGAAGTCGACCCTGGCGCCGGAGAACTTAGCCCCGCCGAAGTCAACCCTGGCGCCGGAGAACACCGCCCCGGAGAAGCTGACCGTGCCGCCGGAGAACACCGCCCCGGAGAAGCTGACCGTGCCGCCGGAGAACTTCGCCCCGGAGAAGTCGCCGCCGTCGAAGACGACGCCGGTGAAGTCGAGGTGGAGTTCGCCCCATGAGTGCTGGTGGTCGGTGGGGAGGCGGAGGTGGTCGCGGATGAGGCGGATGACGGTGTGCCGGACTTCTCGGAGGGAGAGGTAGGCGTGTTGGGCCTCGGTGTCGTTGGGGAGCAGGTCGGCCTGGGGGGTGTAGGGGAGGCGGAGGTAGGCGCACAGGACGTCGACGCAGGTCTGGCGGAGTTCGCGGGTGGGTGCGTCGTCGGCGAGGCCGGCGAGGGCGTGGACGCCGCCGAGGCGGACGGCGGCGGATTCGTCGCCGAGTTGGGAGACCGCGGCGGTGAAGCGTTCGGTGTGCAGGCGGGTGGCGTCGCGCAGGGCGCCGTCCTCGTCGACGCGCTGGCGGCGGTAGGCCACGACCAGGGCGACGAGGGCACCGGCGCCGGCCACGACACCGAACGACAGCTTCACCAGGTCGAACAGCGTTTTGGAGTCGATCTCTGATTGCGTCTTCAGCTTCTTCGCGCCGAGGAGGTCCCAGCCGGTGTTGAACACGAACCCGGCGACCAGGAGGGCGGCGGTGAAGGCTAACGCCAGGACGACGCCGACGTTCCACAGGCGTAGGCCCCGCCGACCGGCCTGGCGGCGGGCTATCTGAAGTCTCATGCCCGACATGATGCAGCCCGCACACCGTCCGGTTGCGGCTGTTCGTGGGCGCTCCCCCGGGATTGCAGACGTTCCTGTCTCAGCATCCGGGGGACGGTCAGACCGTGCGCTGGACGAGGGTCACTCGCCGATCTTGACGGGAACGATTGTGTTCGGAGTGGCAGCCAAAATCGAACAGGTGTTTTACTCGGGGTATGGCGCACACCCGGTTTCCGCACGACCTGATCGAGACCCAGCAGGACCTGGTCCGGGCCTACGCACGGCTCGCCCGGTCCGCCCCGGGCGGATCGACGGAACTGCGCCGACGGGTCATCCGCCTGTCGTCCCGGGTGGCGGCCCACCCGTACTGGTCGAGTCCGGCCGGGGCGGGCGGCAGCCTCGGCGAGCTGCGCGCCCCGGCCCGCGAGGGACGGGCAGGAGGCGGATCGCCGTGACGGAGCTCCACCGCAACCGGGCGCTGCTGCACGTCAGGTGGCCCCGCGAGGTCGACCCCGGCCGGTGCCAGCAGGTGATCGACCTGGCCCAGGACGTGACCCCGGTCGTCCAGGTCCTGCCGCCCACCGCGCTCATCGCCGACGTCACCGGCAGCCTGCGCTACCACAACCGCGGCCCCGGCGAGGTGGCGCGGATGCTGCGCACCCGGGTCCTCGCGCACGCCGGCGTCCCGCTGCTGGTGGGCGTCGGCCCGTCGTGGTCCGTCGCTGCCATGGCGTCGCGCGCGGCCGCCGCCGAGAACGGGGGCGTGCTCGTCGTCGCCCCGCACGAGGTGACCGGCTGGCTGCACCCCCTTCCGGTCGGCCGCCTCGACGGGATCGGCCCGGCGCAGGAGCACACCCTGACCTCCTACGGCATCCACACCATCGGACTGCTCGCCCACCTGCCCGAGGCAACGGTGCAGCGCGTCGTCGGCGGCCGCGCCGGCCGGGAGCTGCGCGAGCGGGCCAGAGGCGTCGACCACCGCAAGGTCGTCGCCACCGACCTGCCCCGCAGCACCAGCGCGCAGCGCCGCCTGCCCACCGACACCCTCGCGCCCGAGCTGCTGCGCTCGGTCCTACTGTCGCTCGCCGTCGAGCTGGGCGAGCGGGTCCGCGGCCGCCGCCAGGCCGCCCGCGGTCTCACCCTCACCGTGACGTTCGCGGGCGGCAACCAGATCCAGCGCAGCCGCCGCCTGCCGCTCGGCGCCTCGGCACACACCGACGACCTGCGCGACCTCGGCTACGACCTGCTCGCCTCCCTTGGCCTCCAGCGCGCCCGGGTGCGGGGCCTGGCCCTGCGGTGCGACGACCTGGTCGATGCTTCCGCCGTCGCCGAGCAGCTCTCCTTCGAGCCGGAGCGCGCGCACCGGCTGAGCGCCGAGAAGGCAGTCGACCAGCTCAACAAGCGGTTCGGGCCCCGCACCGCCGGGCCGGCCGCGACCTACCGGCACGCCGGATGACGAAGGGCCAGGCCGTGACGGATCTGCCGCCGGACGTCGACCGGCTCCGCGTACTGGAGATGTGGCTCCAGCTCTCCCTCCAGCGGGTCACCGACCGCATCGCCGCCCTGGAGCGCCGGGAGGCCGAGCGACGCCGCGGCGTCGCGGCCGCCCCGCCGGTGCCGGACTGGATGATCGAGACCGGCATCGGCGCCGACCGGCCGCGCCTGTACGTCCACATCGGCGGCTGCCACATGGCCGGCAGACGAGTGCGCGGCATCACGCGGGCCGAGCCTGCGGGCGCTGTGGCGGAGGGTGTGGAGGCCTGCACACACTGCCGGGCCGACTCGGCACTGGGCATCCTCGACGGCTGACGGCGAAGCAGCCAGCGCGCGACGGCAGCGTGCATACGCCCCTGGTGGATCTATGAAGTCGGGGCCCACGCAGAGGGAAGCGTCACCGCCGCCGGTACAGGACTGCCGACGGCGGCGAGAAGGTCGCTTGGAGCCGCCCCCCTCGCGCTGCGGAAGGACAGCTCGCCACCGGCGAAGGTCGCGTCGTGGAAGAGCATCTCGCTGCCGTCGAACGTCGCGCCAAGGAAGGACACCGTGCCATCAGTGAATGCAGCGCCGCTGAAAGACACCGCACCGCTGGCAAACATCGCGCCACCGAAGAACACTCTGCCGCCGGAGAACGTCGCCTGAGTGAAGGACACCGCGGCGCCAGCGAACGTCCCCCGCCCGAAGAGCACTCTGCCGCCGGAGAACGTCGCACGGGCGAAGGACACCTCGCCATCGGAGAACGTCGCATCCTGAAAGGACACCGAACCGCTGGCGAACGTCGCGCCACCGAAGAACACCTCGGCGCCGGAGAACGTCGCGCCATGGAAGGACACCGTGCCATCGGTGAATGCAGCGCCGCTGAAAGACACCTCACCGCTGGCAAACATCGCGCCACCGAAGTCCATGTGGCCGTCGATGGTGATGCCGGTGAGGTCGAGGTCGCAGCCTTGCCAGGAGCGGTGGGTTCCTTCGGGGCGGCGGTAGTGGTCGCCGATGAGGCGCAGGATCGTGTGCCGGACCTCGCGGAGGGCGAGGAAGCGGTGGTGGCCTTCCAGATCGGCAGGGCCGGGGTCGGGGGTGTAGGGGAGCCGGAGGTAGGCGCACAGGACGTCGATGCACGTCTGGCGCAGGCTGACGTCCGGGGCGTCGTCGGCGAGGCCCGCCAGGGCGTGGACGCCGCCGAGGCGGACGGCTGGGGAGTCCGAGCCGAAGACGTCGTTTCTTATGGCTGTCCGAGCGGCATGAGAGCCTCCTGGCATGAGCTACGACCTTGCTGTCTGGGAAGGCGAGAGGCCGGCGGATGACAAGACCGCCGGCGAGGTCTTCGACGACCTGTACGACCGGTACATCGGCAGCGAGGGAAAAGAGCCTCCGTCCGAACGCATCGCGGCCTACGTGGCTGCGCTGCTTGAGCGGTGGTGCGATCTGACCGAGGACGAGGAGGACACCTCGCCCTGGTCAACCGGGCCGTTGATCAGCGAAGCCAGCGGTCCGCTGATCTACTTTCCCATGCGGTGGAGCATGGCCGAGGAGGCATCAACCTACGCGGCGGCCGTCGCGGAGTCCATGGGGCTGGTCTGCTTCGACGTGCAGCAGAACCGGCTCAGGCCGTGAGAAGGCTGGCCAAGCGGCGATAGCCGATGAGAGTCGCGGCTATACCGACGAAGGCGAGGAAGTGCTCGGCCTTCCGTTCGTAGCGGCGGTGGAGGCGTCGGCAACCGGCCAGCCAGGACACAGTTCGCTCAACCACCCACCGATGTCGGCCCAGCCGTTGCGAGGACTCGACACCCTTGCGGGCAATGCGATGGCGGATCCCCCGTCGGCGCAGCCATCGCCGCAGGTGGTCGTAGTCGTAGCCTTTGTCCGCGTGCAGCTTCGCCGGCTTCCGGCGCCGGGGCCCACGGCGGGACCGGATCGGTGGGATGCCACGCACGAGCGGCTCCAGGCCCTGGCTGTCGTGCATGTTCGCGCCGGAGATCCCCAGGGACAGCGGCAGCCCGTTCCGGTCGCAGATCAGGTGGATCTTCGATCCGAGTTTGCCGCGGTCGGTCGGATTCGGTCCCGTCAAAGGCCCCCTTTTGCCGCCCGCAGGCTAACGGAGTCGATCGCGCACCGCGACCAGTCCAGTTCACCCCGCGCTCCGAGTTCGTCGAGGATCACGCGGTAGAGCCGGGCCCAGACCCGGTCCCGGCTCCACTGAGCGAAGCGTCGGTAGACCGTGGGCCAGGCGGGACCAAACACCGGCGGCAGCTGCCGCCAGGTGCAGCCCGACGTTGCCACGAAAATGATCGCGGCCAGGGCTTCACGGTCACCGGCCCGCCGTCGGCCACCGCCCTGTGGGCGCGTGACCACTGCGGGCGGCACCACCCGCCGGAACAGCACCCACAACTCGTCCGGCACAAGTCGCTCAACGAGATCCGTCATGCACGGCTCAACGAACGATCACGCCATAAGAAACGACGTCT
>NZ_RDBP01000189.1 GCF_008042045.1 Streptomyces sp. T39 | reverse complement strand
GGTTGTCACACCCTGCAATCTGCCATGGGGCTCGGACACTGCCCGGCGGCGAGGCCCTCACGGGCCTCCCGGGAGAGGAGCACACCCTGAACAAACGGAGTTTCGGCATGGATGAGAACAGCTGGTTCGAGGTCGAGGACCCGGCGGAGTACGGCGAGGAGCCCTGGGACTTCGACGAGGAGGAACTCGCCTTCCTCGCGGCCCTGCGGGCCCGGACCGCCCACTGGCCGAGAATCAGTCCGTGGTCCTCGTCGAGAAGAGAGACATGGACGAGGAGGGACGTCCCGTCCTCGGACCGTCCCCCATGGCTGGACGCCCAGGGCGCGCGCCAGTGGGCGGCGCACTTCTCCGGCGGCGAGGTGCGGGCGGGGAAGGTCCGCGACCAGCTCTTCCATCTCCACGAGTCGCCCGGCCACGGCTTCTTCCAAGCCTCGGGCAGCAGCGAGGAGCTTGCCGAGCGGTGCGCCGACTGGTTCGAACGCCTTCTGAGCCSYCCGGATCGWTCGCGACGTGCTGCGTGTCGGGTACCCCCACTCCGGACGAGGAGCGTCGGCCTCCTGCACACCGGTGCGCGGTGACGAAGGGTGCGGTGCACGGCCCGCCACTCCGGACGAGGAGCGTCGGCCTCCTGCACACCGGTGCGCGGTGACGAAGGGTGCGGTGCACGGCCCG
>NZ_RDBP01000188.1 GCF_008042045.1 Streptomyces sp. T39 | reverse complement strand
GGCCGCGCCCCCGGTACGACGGCGGCCGGGCCCCTCGCGCCGGACGAGACCGGGCGGCCCACCGGACCACGCGGACGCGACACCACCGCTCCGCCCCACGGCGACGACGCCGGGCCGCTGCGGGGGCGGCCGCAACCGGCCCGGCGTCGTCGCCGTGGGGCGGAGCGGTGGTGTCGCGTCCGCGTGGTCCGGTGGGCCGCCCGGTCTCGTCCGGCGCGAGGGGCCCGGCCGCCGTCGTACCGGGGGCGCGGCCGACCGTGTCCGTTCCCCGGGCCGCGGCGGCCGCGCGCGGGACCAAGTCGCCGCCGGGCCCGGCCCCGTCGCCCGGCCCGGGGGCCGGGGCCGTCGTGGCGGGGGAGCCTCCCGGCACGGCCGCCGCTGCCGGTGATCCGGCGAGGTCCGCCTCGTGGACGGCGAGCACCTTCGCGTACATCTCGCGCTTGCGTCCCCGGGGGCTGGTGCGGCCGGTCTCCCAGGACCTGATGGTCGCCTTGGTGACGCCGACCACGGCGGCCACCTGAGCCTCCGTCAGGGAGCGGGCCTCGCGGAGCCTGCGGCGTTCCTTGGGCGGCGGCAAGGGCGACCCGGGCGCGGACGGTGCGGTGCTCTGAGTCATCTGAGGCTCCATGCAGCGCTCTAGCAGGCAGATAATTAGACAAACGTATTTTGTGCGACACAACGGTCATTCGCCCGTTACGCGGACCAAGCGCGTGTCGTTGGCAGCATGGCCGCGTGACCCAGACGACCGACCACAGCCTCGCGGTCCCCGAACACCGGGCCGCCGTTCAGGGAAGCGCGTCCGGAGCCGTCGTGGGCGCCTTCGTGCGGGGTGCGACGGCCGCCGGTCTCGGACTCGGCGCGATCACGGTGCTCGTGATGGTGCTGTGGATCAGCTCTCCCTACCCGGACAGCGGCTCCGGGGGCGCGCTGCGCGTCGCGGCCGCGACCTGGCTGCTCGCCCACGGCGCCGAACTCGTCCGCGCGGACACGGTTTCCGGCGTCACCGCCCCGATGGGCGTCGTCCCGCTGCTGCTCACCGTGCTGCCCGTGTGGCTCGCGCACCGGGCGGCGCGTGAGGCGCTGGAGCGGACCGACGCGCACGCCGAGGAGCGGCCCGCGCCGTCCGTCTCGGCCGTGCTCGCCGCGACGACCAGCGGATACATGCTGGTCGCGGCACCGGTGGTGCTCTACGCGGCGGGCGGTCCGTTCGCCGCGCTGCCGGTGAGCGCGATGGTGCACCTGCCGCTCGTGGCGTTCGGGGCGGCGGCCTTCGGCGCGTGGAGCGCGCACGGCCGGCCGTTCGGGCCGCTGCCCGGCGGGCTCCCCCGGGGGCTGCGGGTGGCCCTCGCGCGCACCCGGGCGGCGGTGGCGCTGCGCTCCGCGGCCGGCGCGACCTGCGTCCTGCTCGGCGGCGGCGCGGTGCTGGCCCTCTCCTCCCTCGCGTGGCACGGCACCGCGGCGCAGGCGTCGCTGGTCGGCCTCGCGGACGACTGGTCGGGCCGGCTCGCCGTGGTGCTGCTGGCCGTCGCGCTGCTGCCGAACGCGGCGGTGTGGGGCGCGGCCTACGGGCTGGGGCCGGGATTCGCGCTCGGCACGGGGGCGACGGCGACTCCGTTCGCACTGACCGGGAAGCCGGCGCTCCCGGACTTCCCGTTGCTCGCCGCGCTGCCGGGCCGCGGTCCGGGCGAGGCCGTGCACTGGGCCGGGGCGGCGGTCCCGGTGGCGGCCGCCCTGCTGATCGCCTGGCGTACGGCGGGCGCGGCGGCCCCGGCGTACGGCGAACGGGACGACGCCTGGTCGCGCGGCGGGACGGCGCTGACCGCGCTCCTCGGTGCGGCGGGCTGTGCCGTGTTCACCGCCGTGTCGGCCGCGGCGGCGGGCGGCGCCCTGGGCGTGGGGAGGCTGGCCGAGTTCGGCCCGGTGTGGTGGCAGGCGGGGGCCGCCGCGCTCGTCTGGACGGCGGCGCTCGCCGTCCCGCTCGCGCTGGGGATCCGGGCCTGGAGGGTGCGGGTGCCGCGGAGCGAGCGCGTGGGGCGCGGGGGCGGCGGGGACGACCGCTCCGGTGCGGACGCCGACGCGCGCCAGGACGCCCCCGGGGCTGCGGAGGCCGGGCCCGGCGGTGCGGTGGCCGCGGGGGCCACGCTCGACGTGTTCGACCTGGAGGACGACTTCGAGCTGTACGACGTCCTGCCCGCGGAGAACTGGACCGCCCGTACGGCCCCGTCCCGCGCCGCGGCGCCCGCCGCGCACGCCCTGCCCGTGTCCACCGGCGACGACGGCGGCCCCCGCCTGCCACCACACCGGGCCGAACTCGGCCAGCCTCCCCACGCCCAGGGCGCCGCCCGCCGCCGCGGCCGACACGGCGGTGAACACGGCACAGCCCGCCGCACCGAGGAGCGCGGTCAGCGCCGTCCCGCGGTCAGCGCCGTCCCGCCGCGCGACCAGGC
>NZ_RDBP01000187.1 GCF_008042045.1 Streptomyces sp. T39 | reverse complement strand
GGTGACAGCCCATGACGACTGCCGGGTTTCCCCATTCGGAAACCCCCGGATCAAAGCCTGGTTGACGGCTCCCCGGGGACTATCGTGGCCTCCCACGTCCTTCATCGGTTCCTGGTGCCAAGGCATCCACCGTGCGCCCTTAAAAACTTGGCCACAGATGCTCGCGTCCACTGTGTAGTTCTCAAACAACGACCAGCCACCCATCACCCCACCCGCAACGGGTGAGTGCACCGGGGCCGGCATCCCGAAGGACGAGCAACGCTCGTACCCTCAGACACCCAACAGCGCGCCAGGCACGAGCACCCCTCCGTGACTCCCGTTCCACGCCGAAGCAGTACTGGGAAGACCATCAGGTCACTCGCGCCAAATAATCAACGTTCCACCCATGAGCAACCGTGCGAGTCATTCGCTCGCAGTCGGCTATGTGCTCCTTAGAAAGGAGGTGATCCAGCCGCACCTTCCGGTACGGCTACCTTGTTACGACTTCGTCCCAATCGCCAGTCCCACCTTCGACAGCTCCCTCCCRCAAGGGGTTGGGCCACCGGCTTCGGGTGTTACCGACTTTCGTGACGTGACGGGCGGTGTGTACAAGGCCCGGGAACGTATTCACCGCAGCAATGCTGATCTGCGATTACTAGCAACTCCGACTTCATGGGGTCGA
>NZ_RDBP01000186.1 GCF_008042045.1 Streptomyces sp. T39 | reverse complement strand
GTCCGGTCTGCACCCCGGTGGGCCCATGACCGGCCTTCGGCCGGCTCGTGCGCGGCCTTCGGCCGCAACACATACACACGACGGCCCGCAGGGGCGATCCTTCCCCTGCCAGGACGGGCCGGTTCGCTCACGTCGACAGGGGCGCGGAGGGGGTGTGTGCGGGCGATAAAACGTCGTTGCGCTAGGGACCGGCCAACCCCGGGCGAGCCTCGCCCGCACACACCCCCGCAGCGCCCCAACGGCACACCCACGWACCCGGCCCACACCGGGCAACCCCAGCCCGTCCGGCGCTTGAGGACACCCGCGCGCAGCGGGGGTGCGCAACCACCAGCCCGCACGAGACGGACGAACCCCGCACCACAACAGCCCGTCCGGCGCTTGAGGACACCCGCGCGCAGCGGGGGTGCGAGCCACCACCGGCCCGCACAGGGCGAACGCGGGGCGGTACTGTTCCGCGAATGAGCAGGCTGAATCTCGACGACTTCTCCGATCTGATCGAGCGCCCCGACAGCGGCGTGCGGCGTGACGCCGAGGAACGGCGTGAGCGGCTGGTCGTGCCGGCCGGGGCGCTGGGCCGTCTCGACGAGCTGGCCGAGTGGCTGGCGGCGGCGCAGGCCGCCGTCCCGGTCCGGGCCGTCGACCGCCCGCGGGTGGTGCTGTTCGCCGGTGACCACGGGG
>NZ_RDBP01000185.1 GCF_008042045.1 Streptomyces sp. T39 | reverse complement strand
AGCCCGAGCCCTGGAAGGCCCAGTGGCCGACGACGAGGGTGGTGTCCGGGGCATGCTTGGGCAGGCCGGCGTGGGCGCGGGCCTGTTCAATGCGCCAGGCGCGGCGAGCGGCGCGCAGCGCGCCCAGGGTGGTCGAGTAGGCGCGGGACTTGGTGCCACGTGGCGCAGGTCCAGGGTGACCATTCGGGGCGTGTCCCTTCTGTCGGGGTGCCTGTTCAGAGTTTCTTCACTTAATTCAAGGGTGGCCCGCTGACGCGGGCCACCCTTGAATTAAGTGAAGAAACTCTGAACAGGCACCCCGACAGAAGGGACACGCCCCGAATGGTCACCCTGGACCTGCGCCACGTGGCACCAAGTCCCGCGCCTACTCGACCACCCTGGGCGCGCAGCGCCTGGCGCATTGAACAGGCCCGCGCCCACGCCGGCCTGCCCAAGCATGCCCCGGACACCACCCTCGTCGTCGGCCACTGGGCCTTCCAGGGCTCGGGCTACAGCCCCGGCGGCGCGCTCCTCGCCGCCCACGTCTGGCACCGCCGGGAACTGGAACGCCGGTTCATCGCCGAAGAGGGCTGCTGATGACCTCGCCCCCGCCCGCTGTCCTCCACCCGGAGACAGAGCCAGCGCTGGACCTGCTGACGGTGCCCCAGGTCAATGGCC
>NZ_RDBP01000184.1 GCF_008042045.1 Streptomyces sp. T39 | reverse complement strand
CGGCTGACCGCCGCCGAGATCGACGCGCACCGCCCCGCGCTCCTCACCTGGGTCAAGGCCAACGGCATCGACCCGCGGACCATGAGCGACCGGGAGCTGTCCATCGAGGAGCACGGCACCCGCACCGGCATCTGCTACCGCGAGATCCAGACCGACCAGCACGGCCGGCACCTCGCCGACCCCAACCACCCCGGCGAGGTCCTCACCGTCCGCCGCTCCACCGAGCAGCTCCTCACCCTCGACGCCCTCGACTACCCGCTGCGCCGGCTCAACACCGGCGAGCTGCTCATGGTCCGCGGCCTCATCACCCAGCCCGGCCCCGACCCGGCGGCCGCGCTCGCGTCCCTCCTCGGCGACACCACGCAGCCGCGCGCCTGCACCTGCACCCTCGCCCGCCGCTGCGCCTCATGCCCTCCCGAGGACACCGCCCAGGCTGCCGGCGGCCAGGGTGCGCCGTAGCCGGGTGGCCGAGCTCTGCCGCGCCCGTCCCCGGGCCTGGCTGGCCGGCCTCCGCCGCGCGGTCGTCGAGCCCTGCTGGCGGACCTCGGCCGCCGGCCGGGCCCTGGTCGGCGAGCTCGCCCGGGCGGTCCCGGTGACGCTGGGTGAGAGCGGAGCGGCCGGCACCGGGGGGCACCCCCCTCCCCCGGAGGGCTGACGGACCGCCGGGGAGGGCGATCGCGCCGTGTACGGGTCTGGGGGTCCCACGACGACGCGCCCACCGTGACCCACTGTGACTCCGCCCGGCCGCGACGGCAGGGCACTGACGTGCTGCGACAGCACCAGGAGAGTGATCGACATGGCAGGCATGGGCCCCGCCCCGAACCCCAACTCGCGGCGCCGCAACGCCACGTTGCCGATGACGCTGCTGCCGGCCGCCGGCCGCCCGGGCGACGCACCGCGCTGGCCGCTGGTCGATGACGTCGCTCTGACCGCACGGCGCGACGCCGCGCGCCGCCAGGCCGACGAGCTCGAGCTCCAGTTGACCGAGCCGGAGCTCACCGGCCGGCGCCGCACCGCGCTCCAGAAGAAGCACGACGCCGCGGTGACCGAGGCCAACATCCTCACGAAGAAGGTGGAGGCGCAGGCCTCGGTGGAGGCCGAGCTGTGGGCCGAGCTGTGGCGGCTGCCGCAGGCCGTGATGTGGGAACGGCACGGCTGGGTGCGGGAGGTGGCGCAGTACGTCCGCTGGAAGGTCGCGGCGGAGCTCGGCGACCTCGACGCCTCCAAGGAGTCCCGGATGTTGGCCGACCGGCTCGGCCTCAACCCGCTCGCCATGCTGCGGCTACGGTGGGAGGTCTCCTCGGACGAGGTGGCCGAGGCCCGGGCGGCCCGGCCGGCGCGCACGGGCCGGGACGTGAGGTCGCGGCTGCGGGCGGTCGGTGACGAATGAGGACCCCGGGCGTCCGCCGATCTCTCGGCTACGCCCTGGCGGACTGGATCGAGTTCTACCTCGTCCACGGCCCCGGCGACGTCCAAGGCCAGGAGATCGAGCTCGACGAGGAGATCCTCCGCTTCATCGTCTGCTGCTACGCCATCGGCGCCGACGGGCGCCGGCGCTTCGACGAGGCGATGCTGTCCCGGGCCAAGG
The DNA here is from genome assembly GCF_008042045.1 of Streptomyces sp. T39. Lineage (GTDB taxonomy): Bacteria > Actinomycetota > Actinomycetes > Streptomycetales > Streptomycetaceae > Streptomyces. The sequence continues at coordinate 13,914 of NZ_RDBP01000184.1, read as the reverse complement.
GCCGCGCCAAGAGCGAGATCGCCGGGATGCTGGTGGTCGCCGAGGCCCTCGCCCCGGTCCGTTTCGATCACTGGGCCGAGGCCGGCGAGGTGTCGGACTGGGGGTACGAGTACCAGAAGGGTGAGCCGGTCGGCAGGCCGGTGACGTATCCGTTCATCCGGTGCCTGGCGACCGAGGAGACGCAGGCCGGGAACACGTACGCCAACGTCACCTACATGCTCAGCCACTCCGAGCTGCTGCAGGAGGACTACCCGGGCGTCGACGTCGGCAACGACTGGCAGACGTCGACCAGGGTGTTCCTGCCCGGCGGGGGGGAGATCCGGCCGTCCACCGCGAGCTCCGCCGCGAAGGACGGCGGCAAGGAGAGTTTCAGCGTCGCGGACGAGACGCACCTCTACGTGCTGCCCGAGCTCCGCGACATGTACGACACCGTCCAGCAGAACACCATGAAGAGGAAGATCGCGGAGCCGTGGTTCCTGCAGACCACGACGATGTACGCGATCGGCGAAGACTCCGTCGCCGAGCGCACCCACCGCGACCACAAGGCCCGCAAGGCACCGCGGCTCCTCGTCGACCACGTCCAGGCGCCGGCCGCCCTCGTCGAGGACGAGGCGTACGACGACCCCGGGCAGCTCAAGCGCGGCCTCATGCAGGCCTACGGGCCGTTCGCGCGCCATATGGACCTCGACCGGATGATGGCGAAGGCCTACAAGCCCTCGCAGGACCGGGCCAAGTTCCGCCGGTACTTCCTGAACTTGGCCGTCTCCACCTCGGAGACGTGGCTCAGCAGGCACCTGTGGGAGCGGTGCGAGCTCCCACAGGACGTTGCCGAGGGCGAGCGGATCACGCTCGGTTTCGACGGGAGTGACCACGACGACTGCACGGCGATCACCGCCTGCAGACTCAGCGACGGGTACGTGTTCACGCCGCGGTTCCCCGACGGCCGCCAGATGATCTGGACCAAGTGGGACCAGGGCGACCCCGACAACTGGCGCGTCCCGCGCGCCGAGGTTCGGGCCGCGATGACGTACCTGCGCCAGACCTACCGGGTGGCTCGCGCGTACGGCGACCCGCCGGACTGGCGCGACGAATGCGACGACTGGGCCGAGGAGTTCGGCGCCGAGATTTTCCTGATTTTCGAGACGCGGGTGGCCACCCGCATGTGCCCGGCGCTCGACCGCATGCTCACCGCCGTGCGGTCCGGGGAGCTCACCCACGACGGCAACCCGACCATGGCCGAGCACGTCGGCAACGCGCAGCCCATCCGCCGGCCGTCCGGCATCGCGATCACCAAGCCCAGCCAGGACCGCAAGATCGACTCTGCGGTCACCACCGCCCTGGCCCTCGAGGCCCGCGCGGACGTCATCAAGCTCGAGCTCGCCGCCGCGGCGACCAGCTCCAGCTTCAGCGCCTACTGAGAGGGGGCCCCGGTGCCCGTCAGCGAGCAGGAAGCTCTCCGCATCACCCGGGTCCTGGAGGAGAAGCTCGACCGCCGGCAGGCGAACATCCGCGAGTGGAACCGCTTCTACAAGGGTGAGGAGAACCTCGCCTACGCCAGCGACAGGTTCCGGGCCGCTTTCGGTGGACTCTTCGACGAGTTCTCCGACAACTGGTCCTCGGTCGTGTGCGATGCCCCGGCGGAGAGGATGACCCCGGTTGGCTTCCGGTTCGGGCCGACGGACGGCCAGGAGGCGCGGAAGGCCGACGCGACCGCGCAACGCTTCTGGCAGGGCTCTTCCATGGACGCCTGGGCCCGGATCGCGCACCTCGAATCCATGGTCAAGAGCCGGTCGTTCCTGCTGGTGTGGGCGGAGGACCCGACCGACAACGAGACCGAGCCGGAGATCACCGTCGAGGACGCCACGCAGTGCATCGTGGAGTACGAGCCGGGCAACCGGCGCCGGCGCAAGTGGGGGCTCAAGCGCTTTTTCGATGACGACGGGTACGCCTACGCGACCCTCTACCTGCGCGATCAGATCTGGAAGTGGCGCCGGGCCCGGGTCAACTCCGGTCTCATCCTGCCGTCCTCCCTGGCGCTCGGCAGCGGCTGGCACCCGCGCGACGATCAGGCCGTCATCCCCAACCCGCTGGGGCGCGTGCCGCTCCTGGAGCTGGTCAACAAGGCCCGTCTCGTCGACGACCCGACGCCGGAGCACCGGATCGTGATGCCGCTGCAGCGCGCCGCGAACAAGCTCATCGTCGACATGCTCACCGCGAGCGAGGCCGGCGCCTTCCCGGCCCGCTGGGGCTCGGGCATCGACCTGCCGAAGGACCCGCGCACGGGTCAGGAGATCGACGACCCGGAGCTGTGGCGGCTGTCCGTGTCCAAGATGCTCCGCGCGTCCAACCCGCAGGCCCGATTCGGTAGCTTCGAGGCCGCTGACCTGCGGAATTTTGCGGCGGGTATCACCCTGCTGATCGAGCACATCAGCAGCCTCAGCCGCACGCCCCCCACGTACTTCATGGGCAAGGTCGAGAACGTCAGCGCGGACACGCTGACCGCCTCCGAGGCCGGCCTCGTCAGCAAGACGAGGGACAAGACGCTGTTCGCCGGGGAGACCTGGGAGGAGGCGGCGCGGCTGTGCTTCCTCGTCAAGAACGACACGAAGCGCGGCAACGACCCGCTCGCCGAGACGATCTGGGCCCCCGTCGAGTACCGCACCGAAGCGCAGCACGTCGACGCGGTGGCGAAGAAAAAGTCCTTGGGAGTGCCGTGGCGTCAGCTCATGGAGGACCTCGGGTACACCCCGACGCAGATCACGCGCATGGAGGCGATGCTGGAGGCCGACACCGCCCGGGCCGCGAGGGCGCTGGCGTTCCAGCCGCTCGACGACGGCGACGGCCAGGAGGACGGGGCCGGCGCGGAGGAGCGGGCGGGTGAGCTGGTGTGAGCGGGCCCTCGCAGCAGGCACGGCGCTGGTCCGCCGAACACCAGGCGCTCGCCCTGTCGCTGGTGCTGCGGGCGGACGCCCTGTGGTCCCAGGTCGATCCCCGCCGGATCGGGCCGTCCTGGCGGCGGATCAGCACCCAGCTCACCGCCATGCTCATCGCCGCGCAGCAGGCGTCCGCCGAGGGCGCGCAGCAGTACGTCGCCGCGGTGGTGGCGGCGACGGGCGAGCAGTCCCGGGAGGAGGGCACGCTCAGTCCGGCCGCGTTCGCCGGGTGGGCGGCGGACGGCCGGTCGCTGTCCTCGCTCCTCGAGCTCCCGGCCGTCACCACGCTCACGGAGATAGCGGCAGGCCTGCCGGAGGAGGCGGCCCTGGAGCGGGGCCGGATGCAGCTCCGGCGGATCGTGGCCACCGAGGTCGCCGACGCCGGCCGGTCCGCCGTCGGGGCGAGCATCGTGTCCAACCGGACGTGCACCGGCTACGTGCGCGTCGTCGCCCCGGGGGCGTGCGGGCGGTGCGTCGTCCTCGCAGGCAACGTGTACGGGAGCGCGGTGGCGTTCCGCCGGCATCCGCTGTGCCACTGCGTCCACGAACCGACCACCCGCGGCCGCCGCGGCGCCCGCGTCGACCCCCGGGCCTACTTCGACTCCCTGACCGAGCGGGAGCAGAACAGGGCGTTCACCGTCGCAGGCGCCCGGGCCATCCGCGACGGCGCGGACATGAGCTCCGTCGTCAACGCCCGGCGGCGCGGTGCGACCTACACGGCGACCGCCTACGGCCGCCAGGTCCGCGCCACCCGCGAGGGCACCACCAGGCGCGGCCTGTTCGCCTACCAGGAGCGGGCCCGGGCGATCGCCCGCGGCCAGGTCCCCGCCTCCGGCCGGGGCTTCCGGCTCCGCACCCCCCGGCTGCTGCCGGAGGAGATCTACGACCTGGCGGCCGGCAACCGGGACGAGGCGATCAGGATGCTGCGCCGCTTCGCCTACATCCGATGACGCGGCGCGACGCCGCACACCACCCCTTCACCCCTCATATGGAGAGCGCGATGCTCAAGCACACCCGCACCCGCACCCGTGTCCTGGCCGCCGTCCTCGACGGCCCCGGCTGGGCGCACCCCTACGGCGACCCGTTCGTCCTGTATGCCGACGGCGGCGACTCCGGCGACGGAGACGGCTCCGGGAAGACCGGCAACGGCCAGGACGGCGGCGACTCCGGCGACGGAGACGGCGCCGGAGACGCCGGCGATGGCGACGGCCAGGGCGACGGAGGCGACGGCGAGGACGGCGAGGAGCTCGGCGCCAAGGGCCTCAAGGCCCTGCGTGAGGTGCGGCAGGAGAACCGCCGTCTCAAGGCCGAGCTCCGCCGCGCCAAGTCCCCCTCCGGCGGGGGCGGGAAGGCCGGCGGTGTGGGCAAGGGCGCCGCCAAGGCCGATGACGGCGACGGCGAGGGCCAGGAGCTCGACGCCGACGCGATCCGCGAGCAGGCCCGCCAGGAGGCGCGCGCCGAGGTCTGGACCGAGCGGGTGCAGTCGGCGGCCGTCGCGGCCGCCTCCGGCCGCATGGCCAACCCCCAGCTCGCCGCCCGGCTCCTCGACCTCGAGGACGTCGGCGAGGACGACAAGGGCAGGCCCGACCGGGCCACGCTCACCGAGCTGATTGACGAACTCCTCGAGGAGGAGCCGTACCTGGCCGCAGCGTCCGCGAAGGACGACAAGGGCGGCCGGCGATTCGAGGGCGGCGCCGACGGCGGCGCCCGCAAGTCCACCAAGAAGGCAACGACGCTGGAAGAGGCCGTTGCCGCACGACTCGCCGGTAAGCCCGGCCGTTAGAGAGGCACACCATGCCCGTAACCCTCGCTCAGGCGAAGCTCAACGCCACCGATGACATCGACACTTTCGTCATCGACGAGTTCGCCAAGAACAACTACCTGCTGGAGACGATGACGTTCGACGACGTCGTCAACCAGGCCGGCGCCGGGGCCACGCTGACCTACGGCTACACCCGGCTCGTTTCGCAGGCCGGCGCCGCGTTCCGCGCGATCAACACCGAGTACACGCCCGGTGAGGTCACCAAGCAGCGGTACTCGGTCGACCTCAAGCCCCTGGGCGGGAGCTTCCAGATTGACCGGGTCCTCAACCGGGTAGCGGCCGCGGCGGAGACCACGCTGCAGATGCAGCAGAAGATCAAGGGCACGCAGGCCCGCTTCAACGACGCCGTGATCAACGGCGACGTGGCCGTGGACGCCGACGGGTTCGACGGCCTCTCCAAGTCGCTGACGGCCTCCTCGACGGAGTACGGCGCGGCCGTTTCCACCGACTGGCGCGGGGCCACGATCGGCTCCGACTCGGGCAAGGCGAACGACGCGCTGGACGCGCTGGACGCGTGGCTCGCCATGCTCGACGGCCAGGCGGACGCGATCCTCGGCAACATCGATTCGCTGGCGCGGATCCGGTCCCTGGCCCGCCGGGCCGGGTACTACGACCGGAGCGCGTCGGCGTTCGGCACGCAGGTGGAGACGTACCGGGGTATCCCGTTCGTCGACCTCGGCGCCAAGGCGGGGTCGAACAACCTGGTCATCCCCACCACGTCCAAGACGGTGGCCACGGTGGCCGGCAACTACACGGACATCTACGCGCTGAGGTTCGGCCTCGACGGGTTCCACGGGGTGTCCATGGCCGATGCGCCGCTGGTGCAGACGTGGCTCCCGGATTTCTCGACCTCGGGCGCCGTCAAGACGGGCGAGGTCGAGCTCGGCCCGGCGGCCGTCGTCCTCAAGAGGACCAAGGCGGCCGCGGTTTTCAGGAACATCCTCGTCCGCTGACCCTGCTGGCCTTGACCTGATTGGAGAACCGCCGACATGGCACGCATCACCGCACCTGTCCGTGACTACAGCGGCCCCGGCCCCGGAGGCGTCATGTTCTCCGACGGCGCGGCCGAGACCGACAACGAATCCGTCATCGCCTACTGCCGCGGTGCCGGGTACGGCATCGACGAGGAGCCGCCGGCCCCGCCCGCGCCGTCCGTCCCGGACCCGCGCGACGTCACCACCACGGTGGTGGGCGGCCCGCTGCGGGACGCCGCGGTCGAACCGAAGCCGGGCGATTTCCGGCCGCCGGTCGGCGCCGGGGACGGCAACCCGCACGGGCCCGACGTCTACGCGCCGGGCCTGCCCGGCGGAGGCCTGCAGCCCACCGCCCCGCCCGACCCCGTCGACGACGGCACGGGCGAGGTCCCCACGATCGATGAGCCCGCCGAGGTGAAGCGCCCGCCGCAGGCCGCGACGGTCGGCGAGTGGCGCGACTACGCCAAGACCCAGGTCGAGGACGAGGCCGTTCACGCCGAGATCGACAGGGCCACCAAGGCCGAGCTCATCAAGACGTACGGAGGCTGACCGATGCCGCTGGAGGCGTTCGCGACGGTCGACGACCTCGAGGCCCGCACCCTGCGGGACCTCACGGATGTGGAACGCCAGCACGCGCCGCGGCTCCTGGCGGACGCCTCCAACCTCATCCGGATGACCGCCGGGTACCAGCAGATAAGCCGCGTCGTCGACGACACCGTCCTGCTGCGCGGCTCCGGCACGCACGTCCTGGTGCTGCCGCAGCGCCCGGTCGCGGGGGTGGCCTCGGTGGCCGGCCTCACGACCGCGCAGTGGCAGTGGGACGGAGGTGAGCGGCTCACCCGGCTCGACGGCCGATGCTGGACGGGTGCGGTCACCCTCACCTACACCCACGGCTACCTGCCGGAGGAGACCGCGTACCAGGTGGCCGCGACGGTCGCCTGCGACGCCGTGAAGCGCCTGTTCCTCAACCCGGACATGATTCGGCAGAGGTCGATCGACGACTACTCCGAGACCCTCACCGACGCCCGGGCCACGCTCCTGGCCGGTGAGGAGGACACGATCCGCAAGGCGTTCGCCGTCTCGTCCTGGGGGGTGTCCGGATGAGAGGCCTGGAGCAGCTGCTCGCCCGTGGCCGCGCGGCCGCCCGGGAGCTGCAGCGTGAGCGGATCCGCCTGTACCGGCCGGGTGCCGGCGGGATCGACTGGGAGACCGGCGAAGAGGCCCCTGCGGACGGCGCGACGCTGTTCGAGGGCATGGCCCGGGTCAAGGCTGCCGCGCACCAGGGCGAGGAGGTCGACGCCGGCGAGGAGAACGTCACCTTGCGGGACTACGTCGTCTCCCTCGACTGGGACACCCCGGCGCTGGCGCAGCGGCCGCAGGTCGGGGACCGGATCGAGGTCCTGGCCAGCCCGGAGGCCCGGATGGTCGGCCTCACCCTGTGGGTGACCGGCGTCGGGTACGGCTCGACGGCGACCGCCTGGCGGATCGGAGCGGAGGACAGGCAGTGACGGCAGACACCCGCGAGCTCCGCCAGCTCGCCCGCGCCCTGGAGCGGAACCTCGTCGAGGCGGAGGCCGGGATGACGGCGATCGTCACCCGGGGCGCCCTCAACGTGAAGACCGACTGGAGGAAGAGCGCCGAGCGGACCGCGGGGCGTCACGCCCGGCTGTACCCGCGGAGCATCAGCTACGACGTCGTCCCGATCCCCGGCGGAGCGCAGGCGGAGATCGGGCCCGACAAGACGCGGGTGCAGGGCCCGCTCGGCAACATCCTCGAGTACGGGACGTCCCGGCAGGCCGGGCACAACGACGGCGGCCGCGCGCTGCTGGCCGAGGCCCCGCGGTTCGCCGCGGCCGTCACCGCCCTCACCGCCCGGCTCGGGAGGCTGTGATGCCCCCCGGGACCGCGCCGGACATCGGCCCGCACATCCAGGCCGTCACCGTCCGGCTCACCGAGCAGGGTCTGACCGTGGGCGACGGAGGGGCGCCTGCGGTCAGACCCGCAGGCGGCCGCTACGCGGCCGTGTACTTCGACCCCGGGCAGTCCCTGTCGGAGTCCCTGGCGGACCGGCGCACGATGCTCACCCTGGGGTTTCAGATCACCTGCGTGGGCCCCACGGCTACCGCGTGCCTGTGGGTCGCCCAGCAGGTCCGCCACGCCCTCCACCGGCCCCTCGTCGTCGAGGGCCGCGCCACTTGGAGGGCCGAGGAGTTCGGCGGCCCGTACGTCCAGCGCGACGACGACGTGTCGCCGCCCGTCTACTACCTGCCGGTCCAGTACCGGCTCCAGTCCACCTAGGAGTGCCCCATGGCCACCCTCAGCGCCCAGGCCGTCAGCCTGGCCGGCATCAACCCCACCTATGCGAACGCCGCGTCCGGCGGCGACAAGGTCAGCCCGAGTGACCGCACGTTCCTGCACGTCAAGAACGGCGCGGGTGCCCCGGTCACCCTCACGCTGACCACCACGGCGGACGTCCGCGGCCAGGCCGTCGCCAACGTCACTGTGGCCGTCCCGGCCTCCGGTGAACGGATGATCGGGCCCCTGTCGCGCGACCTGTTCGCCTCCCCGTCCGACGGGCTGGTGGCCATCGGCTACAGCTCCCACACCTCGGTCACCCTCGCCGCCCTGCGCATCTGACCACCCGCCCGCTCACCCATCCGCCGCCCCTCCTGGGGCGTTTTTCATGCCCCAAGGAGGGCCTCTCATGGATCTCATCAGCGACGGCAAGACCCGGGTCGCCTGGGCGAGCAGCCTCGCCAACCTGGCCGCCCCGAGCCTCGCCGAGCTCGGCGCCGCGCAGGAGCTGACCGACCGCATCACCCCCGACGGCCTCAAGATCGACCCGTCGACGGCGGACGTCGACACCGGCAGCCTGGCGAGCAAGTTCGACACCAAGGAAGTCGGACGCGTCGGGTACGAGACCGAGCTGACCTTCAAGCGCGGTACCACCACGCAGGAGGACTGGCCATACCAGAACCTCACCTACGGGGTGCACGGCGTGCTCATCGTGCGCCGCGGCATCGACGTCGAGACCGCCTGGACGGCCGGGCAGCAGGTGGAGACCTACCCCGTCGTCTGCGGCGAGCGCGCCAACGTGTCCCCCGCGGCCAACGAGGTCATGAAGTTCAACTCGCCGATCAAGGTCTACGCCCCGCCGGCGACCGACGCAGTGGTGGCTGCCTGATGCCGAACATCGAGGACATCCTCAAGCGCGCCAAGCCGCGGCAGAAGTCCGTCTGGGTCTGCCTGGCCGGTGACCTCCTGGCCGAGGTCGACCGCCTCGAGCGCGAGCTCCGCGAGGTGGGCGAGGGCTGGTCCCCGGACTCGCTCGCCGCCACCGACCCGCGCGAGAAGATCGCCAAGCGGATCAAGAGCGTGCGCGAGCAGATGAAGAAGGCCGAGACCGAGTTCGCCTTCCGGTCGATCGGCGACCGGGCATGGTCCGACCTCGTCGCCGCCCACCCGCCGAAGAAGCAGGGGCCCGGCGGGCAGACCCTGATGTGGGATCCGGACACGTTCCCCCGGGCCCTGATCGCCGCCAGCGCGGTGGACCCGGTCATGACCCCGGAGCAGCTCGACGCCCTGTTCGAGGTCCTCAACGAGGGCCAGCGCACGGAGTTGTGGGACTGCGCTTACGCGGTCAACACGGAGGCGACGAGCATCCCTTTCTCGTTGAGCGCCTCCGGGATCCTCTCCTCCCTCACCGACGGGAAGTAGAGACCGCCCGCGCCTGGGGCGTACCACGCAGCGTGTTCTTCGGCCGTGTGGTCGCCCCGGGCGAACCCCTGTGGACCGACGAGGACCGGGCCTGGGCGCTCGCCCTGGCGGACGTCGAGCGGGACGTGTGCCCGGACTGCGGCCATCCCTGGTCCGAGACCTCCCGGCCCGAGGCCGAAGGCACCTACCGGGCCGAGCTGCTGCGCTGCCACGCGTGCGCCGCCGGCGCGACCACCGCGCACACGTTCGAGCAGAGCAACGGCGACACGCGCGGCATCCACCTGTCCATCCACAAGAAGGAGTAGCCGTGGCCGTCCGCACTGTGCGGGTGCTGCTGACCGGCACCGTCACGCCGTACACCACCGCCATGCGGGCGGCCGCCCGGACCACCGCCACCACCGCCGCGTCGATCCAGACCAGCATGCGCGCCGCGTCCGCCCGGGCGACCGCGTCCATGACCACCATGGCCCGGGCCACCGCGGCGCAGGCCGCCCGCGCCACGGCCGCCGTGCGCGGCATGGCGGCCCGCGTGAGCGCTGACGTCACCCGCATGAGCGTGCGCACCTCGGCGGCCGTCCGGGCCGCCCTGGCGCCGATCCCCGCCCTGGCCGCCCGCGCCGGGATCTCGCTGCGCGTCGCGGCCGCCATGGGATCCGCCGCCCTCACCACGATGGGGGTCCGCGCCACCGCCGCGTTCACCACCATCCGCACGGCGGCCCTGCGCGCGGCGACCACCGCGGTGACGCTCGGCGGCCGCTGGTCGACCGGCGCCGCGATCGCCTCGGCCGCCTGGGCCCGGGCGGCGGCGATGGTGTCCGCGTCCGCGGCGACCGCGCGGACCGTCGGCGGCGCGGCCGCCGGCTGGCTGTCCGCCCGCTGGGCCGCCGCCGGGACCGTGGCGTCGGGCGCCTGGGCGCGCGCGGGATCGGTCATCACCGCGGCGATGACCGCGACCCGGGCCGGGGCCGGCGCGGCCGCGACGTGGATCGGCGGCCGGTGGACGGCCGCCGCCGCGGCCGCGTCCGGCGCGTGGATCCGCACCAGCGCCGTCGTCACCGCGGCCACCACCGGTATGCGCACCGCGGCCGGGACGGCGGCCGGATGGGTCGCCGCCCGCTGGGCGGCCGCCGCCACCGCCGTGGGCCGGTCCTTCGCCGCCATGCGGCTGGCCGGGTACGCGGCCGGGGCCTCGATCATGGGAGTGGCCACCGGCGGCCGCCGCAGCCTCGAGGCCATGCGCGGCGCGTCGCTGGGCCTGGTCGCCGCGTTCGGCCTCGCCGCCTACGCGGCCGCGCGCTTCGAGAAGTCCATGTCGGAGGTGCGCGCCGTCACCGGCGGCTCGGCCGCCGACATGCGCAAGTTGGAGGCGGCCGCGCTGGAGGCCGGGCAGGCCACCATCTACAGCGCGACCGAGGCCGCCAAGGCGGAGGCGGAGCTCGCCCGTGCGGGCATCTCGACGGCGGACATCATCGGCGGCGCCCTGCGCGGCTCCCTCGACCTCGCCGCCTCCGGCCAGTTGGAGCTCGGCGAGGCCGCGATCATCTCCGCGCAGGCCATGAATGCGTTCAAGATGAGCGGGGTCGAGGTCGGGCACATCGCCGACGTCATCTCCGCGGGCGCCGGCAAGTCCGCCACGAACGTGCACGACATGGGCATGGCGTTCCGTCAGGCCGCGCTCCTGTCCTCGCAGACGGGCCTGTCCCTCGAGGAGACCGTGGGCACGCTCAGCCTGTTCGCGCAGAACGCGCTCACGGGCAGCGACGCGGGCACCTCGCTCAAGGTGATGCTGCAGAGGTTGGTGCCGCAGTCCAAAGAGGCCGCCAGCATGATGGACTCCATCGGGCTGTCCGCCTACAACTCGCGCGGCGAGTTCGTGGGCCTGACCGCCCTCGCCGGGCAGATGCGCGAGAGTTTCTCCAAGCTCACCCCGGAGGCCCGCAACGCCGCGATGGCCACGATCTTCGGATCGGACGCCGTCCGCGCGGCCACGGTCCTGTACGAGGCGGGGGCCGGGGGCGTCACCGAGTGGACCCGCGCCGTCAACGACTCCGGATACGCGGACCGTGGCCGCCGGCCTGGTCGGTGTCCTCGGTCTCATCGGCGCCGGTCTGCTGCTGATGCTGCCGCGCATCATGCTGGTGCGCCGGGAGCTGGTCGCGCTCGGCATGACCGCCGCCCGCACCCGCACCATGATGATGGGCCTGGGCAAGGTGGGCCTCATCGTGGCCGGGATGGCGCTGGTCGGCGAGGGTGTCCAGTACCTCACCCGGCGGTTCGGTGAGGCGCCGGCCTCCGTCGCGAAGATGACGCAGTCCATGGTCGATTTCGCGCAGAGGGGCCGGGCCGTCGGTGAGATGTCCCGTGTGTTCGGCGAGAACATGGACGGGCTCGGTGAGGCCGTCCAGCGCATCGCCCACCCCACGGGCATGGAGCGGTTCAACAACGCCATGGACGAGATCTTCACTTTGGGCATGGCGGACCCGATCAAGCTGGCCTCGGCGCGCGAGCAGATCAAGGCGATCGACGAGGGCCTGGCCGCCCTCGTCGCGAGCGGGGCCGCCGAAGCCGCTGCGGTCAACTTCCGTGCGTTCGCGGCCGAGGCGGAGCGCGGGGGCACGTCCACGGAGAAGTTCCGCACCTTGTTGCCCGGCTACACGGACGCGCTCGCCACGGCGGACACGCAGAGCAAGCTCGCCGCGGACGGGCAGGGGGAGCTCGCCGACGCCACCAGCATGGCCGCGGACGAGATGCAGGACACCCGCACCGAGGCCGAGAAACTCACCGACGCCCTCAACACGTTGAACGGAGTCAGCATCTCCGCCGCTCAGTCGGAGATCGGATTCCGGAGCTCGCTCGCCGACCTCAACGCCACGGTGAAGGAGAACGGCCGGTCCATGGACATCACGTCCGAGGCCGGCCGCAAGGTCAAGTCCGCGTTCCTCGACGCCGCCGACGCGGCGATGGAGCACGCCCAGGCCGTCGCCGAGCAGCAGGGGTCCGTCGAGGCCGGTAACACGGCGCTGGAGAAGGACATCAAGCTCCTGCGGGACGGCATGAAGGCCGCCGGCTTCCACAAGGACGTCATCGACCAGCTCACCGCCTCGTACCTGCAGGTCCCGGACACGGTGTCCACCCGCATGGACACCAACGTCAAGACCGCCCTCGGCGAGCTCGAGGCCCTGCAGCAGAAGATCCGGAACACCAAGGGCAAGTCCGTCACGCTCAACGCGTTGACGGCGACGGCCGAGAAGAACCTGAAGGACTTGGGGTTCAAGGTCACCCACATGAAGGACGGCAAGGTCAAGGTCGACCTCCCGACCGGCGGCACCCGGGCCGCGATCACGTCGATTCAGCGGTGGCTCGACGCGATCCGCTCCAAGACCGTCACCGTCACCACCCGGCACGTCGTGGTGGGCAGCGGCGCCGGCGCCCGCCAGACCGGCTCGCACGGCACCTCCCTGCGCGAAGCAGACGGAGGCCTCGTCGAGTTCTACGCCGGGGGCGGAGTGCGGCGGGAGAACCACATCGCGCAGATCGCGCGCGGCGGGACCTGGCGCGTGTGGGCGGAGGACGAGACGCAGGGCGAGGCCTACATCCCGTTCGCGCCCAGCAAGCGGCCGCGCTCCCGCGCGATCGCCGAGGAGACCGTGAGGCGCCTCGGTGGGAAGGGCGTCGCCTGGAACGCCAACGGGTCTGTGTCCGGGGGCCTCGCAGGGTTCGCCTACACGCCGACCGGCGCCAGCGTCCTCGGCGGCCCCGGCGACGCCATGGAGCGCTACAACAAGGCCTTCGAGGCCCTGCAGAAGGCGTGGGCGGACCTCAACTCGGCGATCGGCGATGCCCGGAAGAAGGCGGAGGCGCTCGCGGCCGCGGAGAAGAACCTCGCCAAGGTCCGCCGGGACGGGGGCACCCGCAAGCAGATCGAGGCCGCCAGGGAGAAGGTGGAGGACGCCCGGGCGGCGAAGCGGAAGGCCGACGCGCGCGTGCGCCAGGAGCGCGCCGACGTCGCCGCGGCGCAGAAGGCCACCGGCGCCGGCCGGGCCAGCCGGGCCACCGGCCCGGTCAACCTCGCCGCCTACCAGAAGCAGCTCGGCGACAGCCTCGCCGCGACGGAGAAGTGGCGGCGCAACCTGACCGTGATCGGGGCGAGGGGAGGTGACGAGGTCCGGCAGATGCTCGAGCAGATGGGAGAGGCCGGGTACGGCCTCGTCCAGTCCCTCGCCAACGCCTCCGATCAGCAGTTCAAGGACATCGTCGCCAAGCTCAAGAAGACCGGCGACATGGCCAAGGCCACGCTCGCCGATTTCACCCAGCAGCTCACCGGGGTGAACAAGGGGCAGCAGCAGTTCTCGGCGGACCTGCAGCAGCTCGCCGCGATGGGCTACGGCGACCTCGCCATGGCGCTCGCGGCGCAGGGCGACGCCACCGCGATGCAGCTCGCGCGGGGCGCGGTGACCGGCGGCGCCCG
>NZ_RDBP01000183.1 GCF_008042045.1 Streptomyces sp. T39 | reverse complement strand
GTGTCCTATGCCGAACTGAACGCGTCCGCCAACCGGTTGGCCCGTCATCTGCGGTCCCACGGGCTGGGCCGGGGTGATCTGGCGGGTGTGCTGCTGGAGCGCGGCGCCGACTTCGCGACGGCGGTGGTGGCGGTGAAGAGGGCGAGCAGGGTCTCCTCAAGCGGGGTGCGCGGGGCGCGTCCGCCGGTGGCGAGGGGGGCCGGCTCGGGCAGGGCCCGCTTGTCCACCTTGCCGTTCGGCGTCAGCGGCATCCGGTCGAGCACCGTGAGGAACGTGGGGACCAGGTGCTCGGGCAGCCGGTCGGCCACATGGCGGCGGATGTCGTCGGGAGTGGTCTCCCCCTCGGTGACGAGGTGGGCGGAGAGCCGGTCGCGGTGCACGGTGACCACGGCCTGGGTGACGGCGGGGTGGCTGAGCAGCGCCGCCTCCGTCTCCCCCGGCTCGACACGGAAGCCGCGGATCTTGATCTGGTCGTCCGCCCGGCCCTCGTAGACGATCCGCCCCTCGGCGTCGAAACGCGCCAGGTCACCCGTGCGGTAGAGCCGTCCGCCGCGACCGCCGAACGGGTCGGGCACGAAGCGGGTCGCGGTCAGGTCGGGCCGACCGAGGTAGCCGTGGGCCAGGCCCTCGCCGGCGAGGTAGAGCTCGCCCGTCACACCGGGCGGGCACAGGTTCAGATACGGATCGAGGATGTAGGCGCCCTTGTTGACCAGCGGCACCCCCACGGGCACCAGGGCGGGCGGGACGTCGCCGCGCGGGATGGCGTGGGTGGTGGTGAAGCCCATCGACTCGGCCGGACCGTACCCGTTGACCACCTCGATCCCGGGCACCAGGCCCTGGAGCTTGTGGACATGAGCGGGGGACGCGGCCTCGCCACCGGTGAACGCGACCGTGACCGTCTCGAACGCCTCGGGATGCTCGTCCACCAGGAAGTTGAACAGGCTCGCCGACAGCTGGAGCATCGTCACCCCGTGCCGCCGCGACAGCTCCGCGATCAGCGCCGGCTCCGGACGCTGCCCGGGCTGGAGCACCGACACACCGCC
>NZ_RDBP01000182.1 GCF_008042045.1 Streptomyces sp. T39 | reverse complement strand
GGCAGTTGCGGGTGCGGATCACCCCGCGGGGTGACGACACGATCGCTGTCGCGGCCGCGGACTCCGCGGGGGCGCCGGTGGTGGTCCAGGGGGTGTCGGCGTGTTGGTCGAGGATGTCGCCGATGGGCATGGTGAGGACGGGGTGGGCGCTGATTTCGATGAAGGTGCGGTGTCCGGTGCGGGCGAGGTTTTCGATGGTGGTGGCGAAGCGGACCTGGTGGCGGAGGTTCTGGTACCAGTGGTCGGCGGTCATGGTGGTGCCGTCGATGAGTTCGCCGGTGAGGGTGGAGTGGAGGGGGATGTCGGCGGTGCGGGGGGTGATGCCGTCGAGGAGGGTGGCGAGTTCGTTYTCGATGGCGGTGACGTGGGTGGTGTGGGAGGCGTAGTCGACGGGGATTTTGCGGGCGCGGATGCCGTTGTCGTTGAGGTGGGTGTGGAGGGTGTCGAGGGCGGTGGGGTCGCCGGCGACGACGGTGGAGTTGGGTCCGTTGACGGCGGCGATCTCGATGCCGGGGTGGTCGGTGAGGTGGTTTTCGACGGTGGTGAGGGGGAGGGGGAGGGACATCATGCCGCCGTGGCCGGCGAGGTGGGTGGCGATGGCCTGGGAGCGGAGGGTGACGATGCGGGCGGCGTCGTCGAGGGTGAGGGTGCCGGCGATGTGGGCGGCGGCGATTTCGCCCTGGGAGTGGCCGGTGACGGCGTGGGGGGTGATGCCGTGGTGCTGCCAGAGGCGGGCGAGGGCGACCATGACGGCGAAGGAGGCGGGCTGGACGACGTCGACGCGGTCGAAGCCGGGTGCGCCTTCGGTGCCGCGCAGGACGTCGACCAGGTCCCAGTCGACATACGCCCTCAGCGCGACGGCGCATTCGCCGATGTGGTGGTGGAAGACGGGGCTGGTGTCGAGGAGGCGGGCGCCCATGCCGGTCCACTGGTGGCCCTGGCCGGGGAAGACGAAGACGGTCCTGCCGTCCACGTCCGCGGTCCCGGTGATCACGTGCGCGGCCGGCTCACCCGACGCCAGCGCCTCCAG
>NZ_RDBP01000181.1 GCF_008042045.1 Streptomyces sp. T39 | reverse complement strand
GGTCGCGGCCGGTGTCCCCGCCTCCGAACTGCGCAGCCGGGTGACGACCGAGACGTCCCCCGACTCCCCGATGATCGCCGTCACCGGCACCTCCACGCGGCCCGCCGAGGCCGCCGACATCGCCAACGCGGTCGCCGACGCCGTCTTCGTCAGCAGCACCAGTCCGCCGATCAGACCGCCCGCACAGGCGCCCACCGCGGTGCCCAGCGGCAGGGACGGCGAGACGGGCTCGGCGGGGGTGACGGCCCGGGAGAAGAGCATCAGCTGCACGCCGGTGTTCCTGGAGACCTGGTTGCTGCTGACGAAGACGGCGTCGGCGACCGCGTTGGCGATGTCGGCGGCCTCGGCGGGCCGCGTGGAGGTGCCGGTGACGGCGATCATCGGGGAGTCGGGGGACGTCTCGGTCGTCACCCGGCTGCGCAGTTCGGAGGCGGGGACACCGGCCGCGACCCGGGCGTAGGCGAGGGTGGCGTCGCTGGTCGCGATGCGGCCGTACGCCTGGGCGAAGCCGAGGGCGGCGCCCGGCTCCGCGCCCTTGGCGGGCACGGCGACGACATAGCTGGTCGCCGCGTACTCGGGGTCCGTGACCACACCGTGCAGCAGGCCGGCGGCCGTGCCGAGCACGGCGCAGACCGGGACGGGCCACCAGGCGGGCCCGGAGGAGAACTTCGCGAGAAGGCGGGGCTTGCGGCCGGCGGCCGGGGCGGGCCGCTCGTGCTCGTGTCTGGCGGTCATGGGCGTACTGCTTCCTCGGTGGGGACGGCGGTCGGGCTGGTCGGGTTCGTGGGGCGGGGGACGCGTGGGGCCGCGCGGGCGTACACCTCGGTGAGCAGACGCGCGGTGCGGGCGATGTCGTAGTGCGCCACCGCCCGGGGCGGGGCCGCACGCCGGGGGCGCGCGGCGGCCAGGGGGCGCAGGGCGTCCACGAGTTCGCGGACGCCGGTGCCGCGCAGGGCGGTGGCGCCGGGTGCGTGGTCCGCGGGCAGGTCGTCGACGGCCGGGCAGATGCCGTGCAGCACGGGCAGGCCCGCGGCCAGGGCCTCGACGACGGCGAGGCCGAACGCCTCCTCCCGGGACGCCGAGACGAAGGCGTCCATGGCCGAGAGCAGTGCGGGCACGTCGCTCCGCTCGCCGAGCAGCCGGACCCGGCCGGCCGCGCCGAGGCGCACCGCCAGGGCGCGCAGCGCCTCGCGTTCGGGTCCGTCGCCGGCGAGCAGCAGCACGGCGTCCGGCAGGGCGGCGACCGCCTCGACGAGCACGTCGAACCGCTTGCCGGGCACCAGCCGTCCGACACCGCCGACGACGAACACGCCGTCCGGGAGGCCCAGCCGCTCCCGGACGGCCCCGCGGGCCGTGGTGTCGAAGGCGAACCGGCCGGCGTCGATGCCGTTCGGCACGACATGGACCCGGCGGCCGGGCACACCCCAGGCGCGCAGCCGCGCGGCGACGGTCGGGGACACGGCGACGGTCGCCGCGCCGAGGCGCTCGGTGGCCAGGTACAGGGCGCGGTTGGCGCGGTTCAGGGGGCGTCCCTCGATCTCCGCCTCGCCGAGCGAGTGCTCGGTGGCGACCGACGGCACCCCCGCGAGGCGGGCGGCGATCCGCCCGTAGACGCAGGCCCGGTAGAGATGGGTGTGGACGACGTCGTAGCCGCCGCGCCGCACCAGGCGGGCGAGCCGGGGCAGCGCACCGAGGTCCCGGTTGCCGCCCATGCCGAGGTGGGTGACGGACACGCCGTCGGCGCGCAGGCCGTCGGCGACCGCCCCCGGGTTGGTGAGCGTCACCACGTCGCCGGAGCACCGATCGGGCAGATGCCGCAGCAGCAGGCGCAGTTGCTGCTCCGCCCCGCCCACGCCGAGCCCGGTGATGATGTGCAGGACCTTCACAGCGGGGCCTCCAGGGCCGTCGGCGGCACGGCGACGGGGGCGAACCCGGGTGCGGGGCGCATCCGGTGCCGCAGGTACTTGACGGCGAGCCGGGCGCGCCGGTCGGCGTGGCTGATGTGGGTCCGGGGCAGGGCGTAGGGGCCGGCCGCGGGACCCGGGGCGATGGCGCAGGCGTACGCGTAGCCGGCGTCCCGCACGGCCTCGGCCGTCCGCCGGTCGGCCGTGCCGTAGGGATAGCAGAACCCCGCGGGTGCGCGGCCGGTGATCTCGCGCAGCAGGCCGCGGGAGCGGACCGTCTCCTCGCGCAGCTGCGCGTCGGTCAGCACGGTCAGGTCGCGGTGGAACAGGCCGTGGGAGCCGATCTCCGTGCCCTGGGCGGCGGCGGCCCGGATCTGGTCGGCCGTCACCAGCGGGCGGCGCGGGCCCTCCCGGTCCCAGTCGTTGGCGCCGCCGAGCCTGCCGGGCAGCACGAACAGGGTGGCG
Source organism: Streptomyces sp. T39 (assembly GCF_008042045.1). Classification (GTDB taxonomy): domain Bacteria; phylum Actinomycetota; class Actinomycetes; order Streptomycetales; family Streptomycetaceae; genus Streptomyces. The sequence continues at coordinate 2,189 of NZ_RDBP01000181.1, read as the reverse complement.
GTGCAGCCGTGGCGCCGCAGCAGCGGGAGCGCGGCGCGGGTGAAGTCGGCGTACCCGTCGTCGAAGGTGAGGCCGACGAGCCCGGCGGCGCGGCCCCGGGCGTGGGCGCGCAGCAGGGTCGTCACGGACACCCCGCGCAGGCCGCGTGCGCGCAGCGTCCGCAGCTGGCGGTCGAGGCGTTCGGGCGCGACGGTGATGCCGTAGGGGTCGTCGGTCGGGTCGCCGACCGCGTGGTACATCCAGATCCACGGCCAGGCCCGGCGGGCGGCCGCTTCGGCGCGGGCGGGTCGTTGCTCATCGGTCATGACGCAGCCTCCGGTGCACGAGGGCCAGCAGGTGAACGGCTTCCGGTGCCCCGAGGGCCCGGGCGGTGACGAGGAACACGGCGGGTACGAGGAGGACGCCGGCGGCCAGCGAGGCGAGGGGGCCGCCGGTCGCGGGCGCGGCGAGGAGGGCGGCGCAGGTGGCCGCCGCGGCGGCCAGCGCCAGCCGGCCGATCCGCAGGCCGATGGCGCGCACCTCGATGACGACGATCCGGGAGCCGAGCCCGTGCAGCAGCAGGACGGCGGTCACGCTGATGCCGGCGGCGTTCGCCGCGGCGATGCCGTGCACGCCGTACGGGCCGACGGCCGCGGCGCCGGCCGCCACGGTCACCGCGAGGCCGCCGGCCATCGCGGCGGCGGGGAACCAGGTGGGCCGGCCCGACGAGAAGAACGGGCGGCCGAGTGCGCCGACGAGGCAGTGGCCGAGCAGCCCGGCGGCGTACACCCGCATCACGCCCGCGGTGGTGGCGCTGTCCTGGGCGTCGAACGCGCCCCGGCGGAAGAGGACGTCGATGATCGCGGGGGCGTAGCCGACGACGTACGCGGTGCCGAGCAGGACGACGGTGCCGGCCATGGCGAGGTCCTCCTCGACGCGCCGCCTGGCGCGTTCCCGGTCGCCGGTGGCCATGGCCTGGGCGACGACCGGGAAGGTGACCGTGCACACCATCAGCGACAGCACCATCGGCATCTGCGCCACCTTCTGGGCGTAGTTGAGGTGGCTGATCGCGCCGGCGGGCAGCGGGGCGGCGAGGAAGCGCTCGACGAGGACCTGCGCCTGGCGGCTGACCGCGAACAGGACGACGGGCGCGAGGAGCGCGGCGCCGATCAGGGGCGTCCCGCGGGACCTGCGGGGACGGACGAGTGCTCCGAGGCCGCCGAGGTGCCGGGCGAACCCCGGGGCCTGGACGAGGATCATCAGCGCCCCGCCGACGGCGACGCCCGCGGCGGCCGCCCGTACGCCCCACAGGCTGTGCAGGGCGAGGGTGGTGGCGATGATCCCGGCGTTGTACGCGGTGTACACGGCGGCGGGCGCGAGGAAGCTGCCGTGGGCGCGCAGGGCGGCACTGAAGTATCCGGTGACGCCGAAGGTGAGGACGGTGAGCGCGGTCAGCCGGGTGCACTCGACGGCGAGCCGCGGGTCGTCGAAGCCGGGCGCGAGCAGCCGCACCACGAGCGGCGCGCCCGCCATCAGCACGGCCGCGACGGCGACCAGGACGGCGAACAGCCGCGGGAACGTCGCGGACACCAGGTCCCGTACGGCCTCGGGCTCGTCGCGGCGGGCGAGGGCGTGGCTGAAGGCGGGCACCAGCAGCAGCGCCATGGCGTCCTCGATGAGCAGCGTGGCCGCCAGCTCCGGCACCGTCCAGGCGATGAGGAACGCGTCGCTCTCGGAACTCGCCCCGAAGAGGTGGGCGATCGTCTGGTCGCGCAGCAGCCCGAGCACCGCCCCCGCCACGGTGAGCACCCCGCTGACGACGGCGGCCCGGACCAGCCCGCGCCCCAGCCGCCCGCTCCGCGCGGCCTGCCGCGGCCCGTCCGCCCGGGTCCCGGGCGCGGCGTACTCGGAGGGCCCGCCCCGCTGCCCGGGCGCGGCGGACTCGGCGTCCGTGGACGCCCCGGTCCCGCTGCCCGGCAGCGGGCTCCGAGCGGACGCCGGAGCGCCGTCATGGGCCCCCGGCGGCCGCGTCGCGGCGGGTGGGGCGAGGCCCGCGTCCTGGCCCGTCCAGGCGGGGTCGACGCGGGCCGGGCGAGCGGCGGGGGGTGCCGTGGGCGGCGGCGCCGGGCGGTCGGCGGCGTCCGAGGCGCCGCCCGGCCGGCCGCGGTCGGGGTCGGCGTCCTCCCAGCCGCCGCCCGGCCGGCCGGGGT
>NZ_RDBP01000180.1 GCF_008042045.1 Streptomyces sp. T39 | reverse complement strand
CGCGAGCGCGACGCCGGCCACCGCCCCGCAGACCGCGGCGATCTGCGGCCCGAGGGGCGGGCGGCCCGTGCCCGTGGGCCGGGAGGCGTCCCGCAGCCGGGCCGCCCCGCACAGCGCGGTGACGACGAAGGCCAGGGGAACCAGCGCGGCCAGGGCGGCGAGCGGGCCCTGCCAGAGCGCCCCCAGCAGCCCGGCCGCGGCGGCCGCCGCCGAGCCCGCCGACGACGACTGGCTGACCAGCGCCTCCACCCTGGAGGCCGACGCCTACGGCGACGCGGAGGACGCCGACAACGAGTGGGCGCGCGCCTACGCCTGGGAGGAGCGTCCCGCCGCCCCGGAGGCGGCCGTCCCCCGTCAGGCGGAGTCCGCCGAGTCCTGGGACAGCCGCCCCGCCCGGGTGCCGCGCTGGCTGCACCGGGAGACCGGCGAGGGCGGCCCCGAGCTGGTCGCCACCCTGGCGGGCGACCTGACGGACGCCGCCATGGACGCCATGGACTCCTACTGGGGAGCGGTGGAACGCGGCCAGGCCGGCGCCTTCGCCGCCCGTCACACCGAGGAACGGGTGCGCGATCTGCTGTCCGACGCCCGGATCCATCTCCAGCGCAACGGGGTGCTGGCCGCGCCCCGGTTCGCCGCCGCCCACCGGGTCCGCGCCACCTCCGCGAACCTGCTGGGCACCGATCCGCACCGGGTCGCCGCCCTGGTCGGCGCGGACACCGAACGCCACACCGTCGTCCAGCTGTCCTCCCCCGAACAGGGCGCCCTGCTCAGCCGGGACCCGGCCGCCGCCGTGTGGCTGCGGTTCGCACCCGAGGCCGTGCGCACCGACGTGGAGACGGCCTGGCGGGCGAACGGCACCCACCAGCACGAGGAACCCCTGTGGACGACCACCGGCCGCTACGCGGGCCTGATCAGGCTGACCCCGCTCCGGATGGGCGTGGTGGACACCGTCCGCCCCCGTCACGGCGCCGACCCGGAGACCCGGGAGCCGGACCCGTACGCCGGAAGGGACGGCGACGGGTGGTGACACGCACCGGGCGCCGGCGCACCGCGCCGGTCCGCCCGCCCGTGGCCGCGGGGGACACCGCGGCCGCGCGGGGACCCGCGTCCCCGCACCGCAACACGCCCGCCCGGGGCCCCGTGCCCCCGGGCGGGCGCCCGCCCGCGTCCGGCCCCGAGCCGCGGTACGAACGAGAGGACGGCGACGGCTGGTGACCAGCACCTCGCACTCGAACCTGGTGGAGCAGCCGTACAGCGCGCAGCGGACCACCCTCGCCTTCACCGACCCCTCGGGCCGGCGCCGCACCACGGCGGTGACCTTCGGCCCCGAGTCCCGGCGCGACCCGCTGCTCCCGCAGCGGGTCCGCAACGGTCTGCTCCACGACGAGGAGCAGCGCTGCGTCCAGGTGCGTCTGACCACCGCCGAGGCCACCCATCCCGCGGCCCGCGCGCTGCTGGACGCGGAGGCGGGCACCGCGCTCCATCTGCACCGGGCGCTCGACGGCACGGACCACGCGCGGCTCTTCCCGGCCGTCGTCGGCCACGAGCTGGACACGGCCGAGCCCTACCTGCTGTACGCGGCACCGCGGGGCCTGCCCGCGTCGCGCACCCATGTGATGTCCGCGACCGACCAGCGGGTCCTCGCCCGCGACCTGATGCTGGCGCTCTGCCTGCTGGACGGCCAGGGCATGGTGCCCCGCGGCATCTCGCCGGCGACCGTCCTGTGGGACGGCACGTCCCTCCAGCTGTGGGGTCTGGAGGCGATGGCCCGTACCGGCAGGCCGCGCACCCCCTGGGGCCGGCCGCCGTACTGCTCGCCCGAGCAGCGCCGGGCGGGCGGGACCGTCGACCCGCGGGACGCGGTGTGGAGCGCCGCCCAGGTGCTGTACCAGCTGGTGACCGGCCGCCCCGGCCCCACCGACGGCCCGCCGGCCGACCTGGCGCAGCACCGGGTGCTCGCCGAGACCCTCCGGGGCGCCTTCGCGCCGCTCGCCGCGGACCGGCCGACGGCAGCCCGCCTGCTCGATCTGCTCGCCCCCGGCACGGCCCGGCGCATCGAACTCACCGTGCCGGCCGACGAGACGGGCCGCCACGGGGAGGCGTTCGAGCACGCACTCCACCTCAAGCGGCAGGCGCCGCCCACCGAACCCTCGTACACGGCGGGCCTGGGGCAGGGCGAAGTGCTCTGCCCGTACTGCCTGGAGAACATCCAGCTCGACCTGACCTCGCTGTACGTCACCGACAACCGGATGCAGTACCAGCCCCTCGACCCGTCGCGGTACAAGCCGGGCTCGCCGCGGCTGACGGACATCATGCGGGGGGCCGTGCAGCGGTGCACCGCGGACCCGGACTTCCCCGAACACCACATCCCGGTGCCGTACCTGACGAGCGGCCGGCCGCTCACCGTCGCCATGGTGGGGCAGTCCTCGACCGGCAAGAGCCATCTGCTGACGCAGATGATCGCCGAGATCACGGACGGCGGACTCGAACCGTTCGGCCTGAAGTGGCAGTCCGTCAACCCCGAGCAGCACGCGCGCTTCGTCCGGGAACGGGTCCAGCCGCTGCGCAACGGCAAGGTGCTCGACCACACCGGGACGGTCGGCCTGGACGGCTTCGCCCGCTTCGTGGAGTCGCTGCTCATCACCGACGTCCGCGGCCAGGTGCGTCCCGTCGCCTTCTTCGACCTCGGCGGCGAGGACCTCGTGCGGACCGACGCGGCGCTCCGGTTCCTGCTCGGGGTCGACGCCATGGTCTTCGTCGTCGACCCGGCGCTCGCCCTGCCGCTCCCTCATCTGGACCACGCGCGGGAACGCTGGGGACTGGAGGTGAACCGGGACGGCGACGTCGCCTTCGGCACCGTGCTCGACCGGCTCCCGAAGAACGGCGCGTACCTGGACGTGGCCGCCGCGGTGGTGCTCGGGAAGGCGGACCTGCTGCGGTTCCAGCCGCCCGTCGACCGGTGGCTGGACGAGGCGCCCGCGGGCCGGCTCGATCCGGAGCGGATGCGCGAGGAGAGCCGGGACGTCTACGGGCTGCTGCGCCACCACGCCGGCCAGGCGTGGCTGCGTCCCTTCGACGCCATCCGCCGCTGCACCCTGCACGTCGCCTCGGCGACGGGCGGCCAGGAGGACCACGGACGCTACCCGGCGGGCACCCGGCCCCGCCGGGTGCTGGAGCCCCTGCTCTCGCTGTTCGCGATGCACGGGCTGATCGATGTGCCGGGCGGCGCCGAGGCGTTCGCCGTGGGGACGGCCCCCGCGCTGGAGGCGGTGCCGCCGAGGGCGGCCGGAGGTACGGAGCGGTCCGGGGGCACCGGGGGATCCGGGGACACCGGGGAGGGACGGCGAAGTGAGTGACGTGCGGCGGGAACGCGATCCCGACGAGCAGACGGCGGGCGACCGCGCCGGATCGGTGGACCAGGTGGTCTTCCGCTGGGGCGGCAACCAGGGCCGGCAGGCCACCGGGATGACGGCGGTCGCCCACTCCTGTCCTCCCCGGCGGGCCGATGAACTCGGTCTCGAACTCGGCCCGTTGCTGTGGGTGACCGGATCGGACGATCCGCGGCCGAGCGTCGTGCGCACGGTCTCGCAGGACAACCAGGTCATGCTGGTGCAGCGCTGGCCGACGACCGACCCGAGCGGCCGGCCGAGCACCGTGAGTCATGTGCTCACCGGCTCGGGGCGGATCCTCGACCCCCGCACCTGCCTGAGTCTCGCGTACGGGGGCTGGGGGGAGCGGTCCAAGGCCGAGCAGGCGTCGGGACGGAAGGACACCGTGCCCGCCGGCAGCCTCCAGAAGGTCGCCCTGCGCCACCTCACGGAGATGGGGCAGCGGCTGCCGGAGGTCGAACAGGCACTCGTGCTGGTCACCGCCGAGTGGCTGCGCGACCCCCGCAAGCGGGTGTCGCTGCTCGCGGACGGCACGCCCGCGCCCGGCTGGCCGGGCCGGGCCGACGCCCCGCTCGTGTACTACGGGCTGTTCCTGCTCTTCCACGACTGGCTGCCCGGCCGGTGGACGTTCGCCACGTACGACACGGTCGACAGCCATCCGCTCCGGCTCACCTGCGTGCCGCGCTGGGAGTCGGGCGAGGGCGCGGCCGGCTCCCTGGCCCGCGTCGCGGCGGGGCCTGCGTCCGACGCGCCGGCCCACGAACTCGCCACCCGGCTGGTCGCGCGTCTGCTGTCGCACGGTCCCGAGGGCCCGCCCCGGCCGGAGCTGGCCGACCTGCTCCCGGACGGAGCCGCCCTGCCGTGGGAGCGGCGCCGCGAGCGCCTCGAACACGCCCTCGCCGCCGGTCACCGGCCCGGCCCTGCACGGAACGCCCCGTCGCCGCACCCGCCCGGCGCCGCCCCCCACCCCGACGGCCCCCGGACACAGGACCGCCGCGGGGACGGGCCGGTGACCGGCGGCGAGGGCGTGTTCGAGGCGCTCGCGGCGCCGCTCCCACGGCAGGGCGGCTCCGTCCGGGAGCAGGTCGGCCAGCTCCGGCCGGGGCGGGCCCTCGGGACCGTGCGACAGCAGACGCGCGACCAGCCGG
>NZ_RDBP01000018.1 GCF_008042045.1 Streptomyces sp. T39 | reverse complement strand
CCCCTCGTCCCCGGCCCCCGGCTCCGCACCGGTCGTGTCGTGTACGGCGACGCGGCCACCCGGCGCCCCGCCGCCGTCCAGGCACTCCTCGACGCCGAGGGTCCGGCGCTCGTCGTCACCTCCGACCCCTCGGTGTGGGCCGCGACCAAGGACGCACGCGCCAAGCTCGGCCCGGTCCTCGTCTACGACCCCGGCCACCTGTGCGACACACCCGCACGGCTCCACTGGGCACCCGCACAGGGCTGCGAGGACGCCCGCACCGCGGCGGCCCGCGCCGCCGCCCTGCTGGCCCCGGTGCGCCCCCGGGCGATGGCCGACGCCGCCATGGCCGACACCGCCGAGACGCTCCTGACGTGCTGGCTCCACGCCGCGGCCGTCGACGGCCGCCCCTTCCGCCAGGTGCACCGCTGGGCCCAGGGCACCGGCGCCAACGAGGCGGTACGCATCCTGCGCACCCACCCCAGGGCCGCCTCCGGGACGGCGGGCCTGCTGGAGTCCGCGCTCACCGCCTACCCCGAACGCCGGGACATCGCGGTCGAGTTGACCGCACGCGCCTTCGGCGCACTCGCCACGGTCCATATCCGCGAGGCATGCACACCGAACCGAACCGATTCGCTCGCCTTGGAATCATTTGCCGAAGAAGCGGGCACCCTTTATGTGGTGGGTGAAGCGATCGAGGATCCTCGCACCCGCCCCGGCGCGATGCCGCTCCTCACGGCTCTCGCCTCCGACGTGGTCGAGCACGGCCGCCGCTTGGCCGCACGGTCAACCGACGGTCGGCTCGACCCACCACTCACGCTCGTCCTCGACGACGTCGCGGCCGTCGCTCCACTCCCCGCCGTCCCGCAGCTGATGGCCACGGGCCCGGAGCAGGGCCTGCCCGCCCTCGTCCTGCTGCGCTCCCCCGAACAGGCCCGCGCACGCTGGCCGGAGCCGCTCCCGTCCCACTGAGAGCCCCGCACCTTCCGGGCGCCGGCCGGACCGCACCCGGCACTCCCGCAGGACTCCTCAGCGCCCGCGCGCCCTCAGCAGGACCTCCGGGTCGGGCCGGTACACACCGGCGGGCCCGTCCGTCAGCGCGCCGTGCAGGCGCAGGGCCTCCCCGGACGCGAGAGCGCTGTCGGTGAACCGCACCGGCAGGACGGCGACATGGGGCCCGAAGCGATCGGTGCGGAACTTCTCCCAGACGACGTTGCCGAGTCCCGGCCGCACCTCGGCGACGACGATCAGCTCCTGCACCGAGTCCCAGCGGCCCCACCGCAGCGTGACCGACGTGAGTTCGTCCCACCGCGCCGACCACTCGTGCCCCTCGCGGAGGAACGCGATCCCCGTGCGGTCGACCCGGAACCGCCCCCGGTCCGGCCGCCCGAGCGCCACGAAGGCCAGGGCGAAGCAGGCGGTGGCGGCGAGCGCGAGGACCCCGGCGACGATCGGGCTCCCCGCGAACAGCATCACGGCCCCGACCGCCGGAACGACCCCCGCCGCTGCCGCCCCGTAGGCGACCCGCCCGTGCCCGAGGACGAACGTCACCTCGGCGGCAGGTCCGGCGGGCCGTCTCGGCACCGGAGGCCGCACGGCGCGGGCGGCGTCGGCACCCGGGACGGCGCGCGGCGGCGAGGGCGGGGGCGTCACGGGCATCCGTGCACCCGAAGGGCGCGCCGCCGGACGCGATGCCGGCGCCGGAGGCGCAACCGGCGGAGGCGTCGTCGCCAGGGGCCCGTCCGCCGACCGCAGGGGCGCAGGACGGGTCGGCGCGTCCGCGCGCCCCACCGCGGCGTCGGGTACGGCCGCGGGCCGCTCCTCCCGGGTCCGGGCCGGCGTCGCCTCCTCCGTCGGCCCGGCCACGCCGCTGGAGCCCGTCGTCCCGTCCGCCACGGCCCCGGCCACCCCGGCAGACGTCGGCCCGTCCGCCTCGGCCCCGACCACCCCGGCGGACGTCGTCCCGTCCGCCTCGGCCCGGCGACTTCCGGCCCCGCCGCCCGCGGTGCCGGAGGCGTCCTCGTCCCGCGAACCGCCCTTCCTCGTACCCGGCACCCGAGGCGCCGCCGGAACCACCGGTCCCGCCTCGCTCAGCAGCGTCAGCGCCTCGTCCGCGTCCGGCCGCCGTGCCGGATCCTTCTCCATGAACCGCTCGACCAGGGGCAGCAGTCCGCCGGGCATCCCGTCCGTGTCCGGACGCTCGTGCACCACCCGGAAGAGCACCGCAGCCCCGACCCCGTCGCCGAAGGGCTTGCGTCCCGTCGCCGCGAAGCACAGCACCGCGCCGAGCGAGAAGATGTCGCTCGGCGTCCCCACCGCCTCCCCGGACGCCTGCTCCGGCGACATGAACCCGGCCGTCCCGATGGTCATGCCGGTGTCGGTGATCGCCGTCCCGCCGTCGAGGGCCTTGGCGATCCCGAAGTCGATCAGACGGGGGCCGTTGTCCGTGACCAGGACGTTGGCGGGCTTCAGATCCCGGTGCACCAGCCCGGCACGGTGGACCGAGTGCAGCGCCTCCGCCATCCCCGCGCCCAGCCGCAGCAGTTCGGGCTCCGCGAACGGCCCCCGTTCCTCCACCAGTTCCAGCAGGTCGGGCGCCGGGATGTAGTCGCTCGCCACCCAGGGCGTCTCGGCCTCCGGCTCGGCGTCGACCACGGGCGCCGTCCAGAAACCACCGACGGTCCTGGCCGCCTCGACCTCGCGCCGGAACCTGCGGCGGAAGCCCGGATCCTCCGCGATCCGGGGGCGGATCACCTTGACGGCGACCCTGCGCCCGCTGCGCGACTCCCCGAGGTAGACCACCCCCATGCCGCCGGCCCCGAGCCGGGCGGTCAGCCGGTACGGTCCCACGGACGCCGGGTCGTCCGCTGTCAACTCCTGCACATGTCCCCCTGACGGAGGGGGTACGGAGCGTGCGCCCGTCCCCCGACAGACAGAAGGTACGGCAGGAAAGGGCCGTCCGGGCGCGGTTACGGAAGCGGCCGCTGCCGCGGGACCACGTACTCGCGCGCCATCACGTCACCGGGGATCGGGGACGGATCGTCGCTCGGCACGAAGCCGGCACGGCGGTAGAAGCGCTCCGCCCGCTCGTTCTCCACGTGGAACACCAGGCGCACCCGCTCGACCCGCGGCGACGTCAGCTCCCACGACCACTCCAGCGCCGCCCGGAACAGCGCGTCGGCGATGCCGCCTCCCCGTGCCGTCCGCCGCACGAACACGCCCACCAGGTGCGTCTGGTCCACCGGCGACGGCTTCCCCACCCGCACCGGTTCGCCGGCCCGCTCCACCAGCACCGTGGCCGTGCCGTCCCACCCTCCGTCCGGGGCCTCGGCGATGAACTGGATCACGTCACGGCCGGCGGCCGCCGAAGCGGTCCGCTCCTGCCAGTGGGTGTCCGGCTTGGCCGCGGCCTCTTCGTACGGTTCCAGGAAGGCGATGGAGGCCAGCGGGTCCTGCAGGGCATCGAGCCGCAGCTCGCGGGCCTTGGCCCACTCCTCGGCGCGCACGGGGCGGATGACGTATTCCATGGCCCGATGGTGTCCCGCGCGGCCGGTGCACGGCAACGAGGTTTCAGCCGGTGGGAAGGCACCTCCCCGGCCCGCTCCCGTCGCACCCCGTCGTACCGGGGTACTACGCGCCCGAACGGGATGCCGTCCGTGGTCGGACGATGCCCCGACCGCCGCTCCGTAGCGTCGAGGACATGACCAGCACCCAGCGATCCGCCGCCCGGCGGCCCCACCCGGCACCGCCCACCGGCACCGGCACAAGCGCCGCCACCGGCACCGGAATCGAGGCCGTCGGCCTCACCAAACGCTACGGCGGCAAAACCGTCGTCCACGACCTCTCCTTCACCGTCCGGCCCGGCACCGTCACCGGATTCCTCGGCCCCAACGGCGCGGGCAAGTCCACCACCATGCGCATGATCCTCGGACTCGACGCCCCGACCCGGGGCCGGGCCCTCGTCGGCGGCCGCGCGTACCGCGCCCACACCGCCCCGCTCACCGAGGTCGGCGCCCTGCTGGAGGCCACGTCCGTGCACCCCGGCCGCAGCGCCCGCAACCATCTCCTCGCCCTGGCGCACACCCACGGCATCCCGGCCTCCCGCGTCGACGCCGTCATCGAGACGACCGGCCTCACCGAGGTCGCACGCCGCCGGGTGAAGGGCTTCAGCCTCGGCATGGGCCAGCGGCTCGGCATCGCCGCGGCGCTCCTCGGCGACCCGGCCACCCTCGTCCTCGACGAACCCGTCAACGGCCTCGACCCCGAGGGCGTCCTCTGGATCCGCACCCTGCTGAAGTCCCTGGCGGCACAGGGCCGCACCGTGCTCGTCTCCTCCCACCTGATGAGCGAGATGGCCCTCACCGCCGACCGTCTCGTCATCATCGGCCGGGGCCGCCTCCTCGCCGACACCACGGTCGACGAGTTCGTCCGGCACGCGGGCACCGCCTCCGTCCGCGTCGTCACACCCGAAGCCGGCGCACTCGCGGAACTGCTCGCGGGCCCAGGCGTCGAGATCAGCCCCGGCGCCTCCGGTGAACTCGACGTCCGCGGAAGCGACAGCAGCCGGATCGGCACCACGGCGGCCGAGCACGGCATCCCGCTGTACGAACTCACCCCGGTCCGCGCCTCCCTGGAGCAGGCGTTCATGGACCTCACCCGTGACGCGGTCGAGTACCAGGCCGGCAACCCCGCCGGTTCCGCCGTCCCCCTCGAAGGAGCAGCCGCATGACCGCCCACCCGTCCGCCGCCCSGGGCGGCCACCTGCTCACCCCCGCCCATGTGCTGCGCTCCGAGTGGCACAAGCTGTGGACGGTCCGCTCCACCTGGATCACCCTGCTCTCCGCCTCCCTGCTGACGCTCGGCATGGGCATCGTCATGGGCGTCACCTACGAGAGCGGTGGCGGCGACGACGACGTGGACACCGTGGTCCTGAGCCTCATCGGCCTCCAGTTCGCCCATGTCGCACTCGGTGTGCTCGGCATCATGGTGAGCGCCGGCGAGTACGCGACCGGGATGATCAGGGCGACCATGACCGCCGTCCCCACGCGCCTTCCCGTCCTGTGGACGAAGGCCGCCGTCTTCACCGCCGTGACGCTGGCCGTCACCACCGTCACCGCGTTCGTCACCTTCGCCGCCGCCCAGATCCTCTTCGACGGCACCGACCAGGAGGCCTCGTTCGGCGATCCCGGCATCATCCGGGCCCTGACCGGCAGCTCCGCCGCCGTGACCCTGCTCGGTCTGATCGCTCTCGGCCTCGGCGCCGTCCTCCGCTCGGTCCCCGGCGCCATCGGCGCCTTCATCGGCGGCGTCATGGTCCTCCCCGAGGTGATCGGGATGCTCCCGTACGACATTGTCCACGACGTCCTGGAGTACTTCCCCGACAACGCGACGCAGGTCCTGCTGTCCGCCACCCCCGTCCCCGGGGCCCCTTCGCCCTCCGCCGCACTGCTCGCCCTGATCCTGTGGGCGGCGGCGGCACTGGGCGCGGCCGCCCTGCGCCTGAGGCGAAGCGACGTATGACCCGGACGAGACCGGTGACTTCGGCCGCCGTGGCCCCGGGCCGGGTCCGATCGGGCCAGGATGGGACGGTGACGGACCAGCCGCGGCCGACGGACACCACGGGCACCCCCGACCACTCCTCCTGGTCGGCGGGTGCCGAGCCGCTGACCGGCGGGATGCACCGGCTCGGCGAGCGCATACGCGGCTTCGACCTGCGCCGCCCCCTCTGGTGGGATCTCCATCTCACCTGCTTCCTGGTGCTCGCCGCCCTCGTGGACGCCTCCGGGGGCTGGAAGACCATCGCCTTCGATCCGGACGTGCCCGGGTGGCTCGTCGTCCTGATGAGCCTCGCCTTCTCCGTCCCCCTGATGTGGCGGCGGACGCGACCGCTGACGGTGCTCTGCGTCCTGCTGGCGGCGGCCCTCGTCGACGCCTGGACCGGCGCCCACCTCCAGGCCGCCTACCTCCAGCTCGTCGTCGTGTTCAACATCGCCCTGCGGCTGCCGCTGCGCACGCTGATGTGGTCCTGCGCCGCGGCGCTCGTACCGGTCGCGATCGGGGCGACCCGGTATCCCGTCGGCAGCTGGAACCAGCAGTTCGTCCCGCACCTCTACGGGGTGGCGCTGGTCGCCCTCCTCGGCCTGGTCGTCCGCAGCCGCCGCGACTACACGGCCTCCCTGGTGGAACGCGCCCGCCGCCTCGAAGTCGAACGGGACCAGCAGACCAGGCTCGCCGCGTCCGCCGAACGCGCCCGCATCGCCCGGGAGATGCACGACATCATCGGCCACAACCTCTCCGTCATCACCGGCCTCGCCGACGGCGGCGCCTACGCGGCCACCGCCAGCCCGGACCGCGCGGCCCAGGCGCTCGAAGCCATCGGCACCACGAGCCGACAGGCACTCGCCGAACTGCGCAGAGTCCTCGACGTGATGCGCGACGACGCCCCGGAGGCCGCCGAGCTCGCCCCCCAGCCCGCACTCACCGACATCGGCCGGCTCGTGGACGGCGTCCGCGCGGCCGGTCTGCCGGTGACCCTCGGCGTCGACGGCGATCCGGGCACCCAGCCGGCGGGGCGGCAGCTGGCCGTCTACCGCGTGGTGCAGGAGGCCCTCACCAACACGCTGAAACACGGCGGACCGAACGCGACGGCGCACGTGGCGGTCGCCTACGCGGACGACGGCACGGTCACGGCCGAGATCACCGACACCGGAACGGGCGGCCACGACGGCACCGTGCCCGGCGCGGGCCCCGGCCGCGGGCTGACCGGAATGCGCGAGCGAACGGCCCTGTACGGCTCGTGGACGGCGTCCGCGCGGCCGGTCTGCCGGTGACCCTCGGCGTCGACGGCGATCCGGGCACCCAGCCGGCGGGGCGGCAGCTGGCCGTCTACCGCGTGGTGCAGGAGGCCCTCACCAACACGCTGAAACACGGCGGACCGAACGCGACGGCGCACGTGGCGGTCGCCTACGCGGACGACGGCACGGTCACGGCCGAGATCACCGACACCGGAACGGGCGGCCACGACGGCACCGTGCCCGGCGCGGGCCCCGGCCGCGGGCTGACCGGAATGCGCGAGCGAACGGCCCTGTACGACGGCACACTTGAGGCCGGCCCCCGGCACACGCCACCGGGCGGCTGGCGCGTCCGTCTCCGTCTCCCGAAGGATTCCGCCCCGTGACCACCGTCCTCGTCGCCGACGACCAGCCCTTGCAGCGCTTCGGCTTCCGCATGCTGCTGGAGAGCCAGCCCGACATGACGGTCGCGGGCGAGGCGGCGAACGGCGCGGAGGCCGTCCGCATGGCGGCCGAACTCCGTCCGGACGTCGTGCTCATGGACATCCGCATGCCGGGCCTCGACGGCATCGAGGCCACCCGCAGGATCGTCGCCGCAGGTGACCGCACCCGGGTGCTGATCGTGACGACGTTCGACCTCGACGAGTACGCCTACACGGGGCTCCGGGCCGGTGCGAGCGGCTTCCTCGTCAAGGACGCCCTGCCCGAGGAACTGCTCTCCGGCATCCGGGCCGTGGCAGCGGGGGACGCGGTCGTCGCACCGAGCCTGACCCGGCGGCTCCTGGACACGTATGTGCACCATCTCCCGGCCGGCGGCGCGGTGGACGGCGTCCCGGAGGCTTCGGACGCCCCCGACGAGCGGCTCAGCCGGCTGACCGAACGGGAACGCGAAATCCTCACCGTCATCGGCCAGGGGTGGACCAACACGGAGATCGCCGGCCGTCTGCATCTCGCCGAGTCCACCGTGAAGACCCACGTCAGCCGGATCCTCGCGAAGACGGGGGCACGCGACCGGGTCCAGGCCGTGATCCTGGCGTACGACACCCGCCTGGTGAACCCTTCCCAGTAGGAACGGAGCGCTGGAGCCCCCTCCCTCGGCCGTTCCGGCCCGGGAACGCAGAAAAGCCCCGGAACACAGTTCCGGGGCTTCCCCACAATGATTGTTCGGCGGCGTCCTACTCTCCCACAGGGTCCCCCCTGCAGTACCATCGGCGCTGAAAGGCTTAGCTTCCGGGTTCGGAATGTAACCGGGCGTTTCCCTAACGCTATGACCACCGAAACACTATGAAGATGTCGAACTACCAGCCAGCAAAAGGCGAGTTCGTTACTTCAGAACTAACACAGTGGACGCGAGCAACTGAGGACAAGCCCTCGGCCTATTAGTACCGGTCAACTCCACCAGTTACCTGGC
>NZ_RDBP01000179.1 GCF_008042045.1 Streptomyces sp. T39 | reverse complement strand
CCCGACGCCCCCTGGCCGCCGCTCTTCCGGGCGGACGGCACGGCCAGCCAAGTTGCCGCAGGCTGCTATTGGAAGAGTTGTTGACACGTTCCACTCGTTCGTGTGAACGAAAAACCCCGGCACACTTCGCGAACCGCATGGCCTGGCCAGGAAACGAAAAGGCGGCCCCGCCTCGACCACCGTGCTGGTGGAGGGGGCGGGGCCGTGGTGTGGGCTGCTACAGGGTGGACTTGAGGGCTTGGATCAGGGCGGCCCGCTCCTCCCGGTCGAGCGCCGACGCCAGCTCGCCGGCCATCTGCTCGAGGCCGCCGACGCACTCGACGTACTGGGTGAGGGCCTGGGCCCGCTGGTCGCGCTTGGTCAGCTCCCTGAAGACTATTTTCATGGCCTCCGCGCCGTTCGCCCACGGCATCTTGATCTGCCGCCGCTCGGGCACCTCTCCCAGATCGGGCGCCAGCTGCTGCTCCGCACGAGGCTCGGGCACATCGTGAGGCTCGGCCTTTACCGCGGTAAAGGCCGCCTGCTCACCGGCCGGCGCCACGACGGTGGGCACCACGGTCAGCGACGGAGGGCTTGCCGCGGCGGCACGTTCTCCGTCCCCTACGGGCTCGAGGTCCTTTACCGCGGTAAAGGGCTCTGCCGGGGCAGGAGCCACTGGGGTCGGCGGGGCAGCGGCCTCCACTCCTGCCGGTGCGGTACGGGCTGCACGGGGCCGGGCCTTGTCACTCTCCCGAGCCGCAAGCCGCGCCTCCCATGCCGGTACCTGCTGCTCCGGGGGCAGCCCGTACAACTCGCGGGTTTCCCGCAGCGGCAGCTCTCCTGACGACACCAGCGCCTGTAGTTCCGGCACCAGGTCGAGCAGTCGGGTCTGCTGGGTCACCCAGCCGGCCGACTTGCTGTAGTACTCGGCGACCTTCGCCTTGCCGCCGAGCTGCTCGACCATCGTCTGGATGCCGAGGGCCCGTTCAATGGGGTCGAGGTCCTCGCGGTCGGTGTTCTCGGAGAGGACGGCGTCGAGGAACGTGGCGCGGCTGGTGGCCACTTCTTCGTCGTGGACGACAGCGAGAGTCGCCCTGCCGGCCGCGCGGGATCCGCGGTAGCGGCGTTCTCCGTTGGCGATGACGTAGGAGGCGTCGCCAACGTGCTGGTCTTCCTCTGGCCACAGCTTCAGGTAGGCGGCGCGGGATACGACGACTGCGGGCTGCAGCTGCTTCTGCTCCAGGCGCTGCCCGAACTCGAGGAGGTCCTGCTCGGTGCCGAAGTTCCGCCGCGGGTTGAACCGGGTCGGCACGAGCTTGCTGAGCGGGAGGTGCAGCAGCAGGGGGTCGCTGCGGCCGGGGACGTCGTCGACCTTCGCGCCGGCGAGGGAGGCCAGGCTGGTGCGGCGGCCTGCCATCACTTACCTCCGCCGTAGCCGAGTTCGATGGCGAGGCGGTAGAAGTCCTCTCGCGCTTTGAAGGAGGGCTTGTTCTCGTCGTACTGGGTGACGACGCGCCCTTCGGCGGAGGCCCTGGTGTGGACCTTGTAGCGCCTTATGGCGACCTTCAGGGAGCGCCAGCCCTGGGCTTCGATGTACTCGCGGGTCTCGTCAAGGTCGGCTTTGCCGTCCCGGGGGTCCCAGTTGTTGACGAGGACGTGGTACGGCAGCCCGGCAGGTTCGATGACCTTCTGGATGGTGCGGGCGGTCGGGTCGAACGCGAGGGGCTCGGGCGGCATGGGGACAATGACATCGTGCGCGTACTTCAGGGCCTCGAGGAGGAGGTTCTCGTCCTGGAGGCTGCCGGGGGTGTCGATGAAGACGTGCTGGAGAGCGTCACTGTCCTTGAGGACGTCTGCCACGACGGCGCCGAGGTTGAGGGTGACGGTGGTCTTGCCGACGCCGCCCTTCTGGTTGGCGATGACGTGGACTTGGGCGCCAGTGTCCTTGAGGATCGACAGGTTCTCCGGGGACTCGTGTTCCTGGGAGAAGTCGAAGGGGAGGTCGCTGATCCTGTTGGCCCACCAGACGGTGGAGGCCTGAGGGTCGATGGACACGACGTGTACTGCTGCTGGCATTGTTGCTCCGTATGCTTTCCCGTGGGTTCCGGTACTTCGGGCAGGGAGCATCATTCCAGACGCGTTGGGCGCGGGAGTTGCCTGTGCCTGGCATGTCGCCCGGACGGGTTCTTTACCGCGGTAAAGGCGTCACGCTGCCTGGTGCGCGGCAGGCGAAGGGCCGCTGGGCTTTACCGCGGTAAAGCCGTGGCGAGCGGCGGGAGTCGTGCTGCTGTGGGACTCCGGGGTCTTCTGGTGGGTGCGGGCCCAGGTGTCGAGCCATGCGCGCTCGAGCCGGGCTTGCCGCCGGTGCCATGTGTTGCTGCGGGTGCGGGCCATGGGGTGTCTCCGATCCGCTGGGGGTGGTTCGGCGTCCCACGGTGCCGTAGATCGTGATGCATGTTCCCCCCTGCGGAGCTTTACCGCGGTAAAGCCGGGTCACGAGGCGGCGAAGAGGCGGCGGGGTTCGCGGTCGCCGGCGTACTTGCGGGCGATGGCTGCGAGGCGGATGGCTTCGGGGCTGTCGGCCTGGGGTCCGGCCTTGCGCTCGAGGAGTTCCTGCTGCGCGGCCGCTTCGGTGAATGCGTCGTCGGGCTCCCGGTTGGCGCGGAGGGCTTCGTCCTGGGCGCGGACGGCGTCCCGGACGGCGGGGGCCAGGTGGTCGGTCCGGTCCGGGCGGTGGGCGCGGGCGACGGCCAGGGTCTCGAGGTAGTACGGGTTCGGGGCGGCCGGCGGGGTCGTGGCCGCGGGCGCCTCCTGGGGTGCGCGGGTGTGTTCGGGCGGCTTGGTGTCGAGGTTGCCGACGCGTGCCAGACCGAGCTCCCTCACGACCTCGGAGCCGAGCTTGGTGTTGATCTGCTTCCGGAGCTGGTCGCCGAGGAGGCGGAGCTGTGCGGCCCACACGTCGCTGGAGGGCCGGAGGATGAGCATGCCCGTGTCCTCGCGGAACTCGAGCGCCTGGACCTTGCCCGCGTACTGGGGGCAGAGCTCGTCGAACCGGTCGAGGATGTTGCCGCCCTGCAGGTTAGTGTTCCAGCCTTGTTCGGTGGCCATGCGGCCGAGGATGGCGGCGAAGGGCTGGGGGTCGCGGCCGCCGGTCCGGTCGGTGCGCGTGCTGCCGGTCTTCTTCCGCGGGGCGCGGCCGGTGCCGGGGGTGCGGCCGGCCTTGTAGCCGTTGAGGGCCTGGCGGGCGAGGTCGGCTCCGGTCACGGGCTGGGTGGTCTGCTCGGTCACGGCGGGTCTCCTGTCAGGCGTAGGTGTGGAGGCGGAGGTTGCTCGAGCGGTCGGCGGCGAGGACCTGGTCGACGAGCCGGTTGGTGTACAGGCGGCGGGCGTAGGACTCGCCGGCGGTGTCGATGCAGGCGTGGATGACGGCCGGGTCGCGTTCCGCGGCCGCACGGAGGTCGATGACGGTGGCCGGGTCGAGGTCGTCGAGGGCGGGGGTGTCGTCGGCGGTGATGACGGAGTCGACGACCGTGGTGGCGGCGGCCAGCTCGTTCATGCGCTGTACGGCGCCGGCGAGGATCCGGCGGACGGACATGCGCTCGGGGGCGCCGGTGAGGCCGTGCTCGTAGCCGTCGTGCCGGGCGCGGGTGGCGGTCTGCTGGTCGCGCCAGTGGTCGACGAGCCGGGCCCGCTGGGCGGGCTGCGGGTAGAGCTGATGGACGCCCTTGAGCCGGTGGGAGAGCATCCCGGACGCGCGGCGGACGTCAGCAGCAGTGAGCGGGTGGTCCTGTTCGGCGATAGCCTGGACCTCGGTGGCGGTCCAGCCGGCGTCGGCGACGTGGCGGACGATCCACGCGATCCGCGGTACGGAGGCGTGCTGCAGCCACGGCACCTGGGCGGTGAGCTGTCGGGCGAGCTGGTGGCGGCGGCCGACCTTGTTCAGGACCCGGGTGCTCTTGCTGCTGCTCTTCGGGGTGGGGGAAACGGTCTGCCCGCTTGCGAGCTTGCTCTCAGGGGGGAGCGAGGTAGTACCGGCAGTAGGAACAGTTGAGGTACCACCCTGCATTGGGGTGCAACGCGACCCCCGCGAAACAGGGCCCTTGGTGCGCCGGCGGCGGGTCTTGCGGGTGGCCTTCTTCGCGAGCTTGGCGATCAGCTTGCGGGACTGCTCGGCGATGCGGACCGGTCGGCGCTCGATGCTGGCACCGGTCGTCTGGATGCCGAGGGTGGTGTCGAATGCCGTGGGGATGATGCGCTCGAAGTGCGAGGCCTGCCGCACGCGTCCGGACAGTCGGGTGCCTTTGCTGCGGTAGGCGAGGAGTCCGGTCTCGCGGAGCATGTCGAGGTGGTACTGCACGGTCCGCTCGGACGCGCCGAGCTTGCGGGCGATCCAGTCGATGCCAGGGCGGCATTCGGTGAGTGCGGAGATCAGCTTGGCGATGGCGACGGTGGTGGGGCCCCACTTGGGGCCGTGGCTGCGGGAGGGGGTGTAGGCGCCGCGGGTGGCCTGTTCGTCGATCCAGTGGACGGCTTGCATCCAGCTGTAGGGGTCGAGGGCGAGGCGGCCGGTCGTGGTGGCGATCCACTGGTGTGCTGCGTCCACCTGGAGGTGGCC
>NZ_RDBP01000178.1 GCF_008042045.1 Streptomyces sp. T39 | reverse complement strand
GGCGGTCGAGCGGGCGCAGCAGGGGGACGAGGCGGCCTTCGCGGCTGCGTACCGGATCGTGCATCCGCCCCTCCTCAACTTCCTGCGCGGACTCGTCGGGGACGACGCCGAGGACGTCGCCTCCGATGCCTGGCTGGACATCGCGCGTGATCTCGGGCGCTCCCCGCCCGGCGCCGACGGCCCCCGACGCCGCGCGGCGACGGCCGTGAGGCGCTCCCGGCCGCCGCGACGCGGGGTGCGACCTTTCGGGGCACGGCACGGGCGGATGGTCCCTCCGTCCCGTGCCGCGGCACGGCCGCCGCGTCTCCCCGGCCCGCCCGGCGCGCGACGGCACGGGCCCGGTCCGCGCGACGCCGGACGCGGGCGGGCCGCGGGGTGAGAGCCCGGCTCCGCCGGGAACGCCCCGTCAGGCCCTGGTCGGCATCGGGTGGGGCCGGTGCGCCGGCCCGTGGGCGGCACAGGCGAGGGCGGGCGTGGTGCGGGCGGAGCCGGGCGGGGTGCGGGGCGCGGCCCGGCCGGTGATCTCCAGCGTGCCGTCGCCGTCCCACCGGCCCAGGTAGCCCGAGTACGTCAGCGAACCGCGGTGGCCCACGGCGGGTTCACGGCACCCGTCGCAGAGCCGGTCGAACGGCAGAGCCGTGCCCGCGGCCCAGATCTGCCCCGTGCCGCCGGCCGGGAGCGGACGTCCCTCCTCGTCGCGGACGGTCACCCGCACCCGGGGCACGGCGGATCCCGCACCGGATCCGCCGGACCCGCCGGCGGATGTGCAGTCGACGGCCGTCCACGGCATGGCCCCGTCGCGCGGCGAGAACTCCGCCAGCAGCCGGGTGTACGGGAGGACATCGCGATGGCGCTCCACCAGCCCGGCCGGCAGGGCACCCCCGATCACCAGGGCCGTGCCCGGCCCGGCGGGCGCGCCGTGCCGGGATCCGGCGAGGAACTCCGCGTACTCCTCGGGGCCGTACACCGCGGCCGCCCCCGCGTGGTCCCGTCCGGTGGCCGGGGCCACGGGACCGTTCAGCCGGCTCCCCGCCGAGACCGCCCACCACAGGGCCGCCAGGCCCCGGGCCCCGCCCGGCCGCTGGCCGGTCCACACGCCCCGCCCCGGGCGGCCCGCGCGGCGCAGGCGGGCACCGGTGGCGAGCAGCCAGGCGCGGTGGTCGACGAGGTGGCCCACGCAGCCGCCGTCGTCGGCGCGTTCGGTGAGCAGGTAGGCGACATCGTCCGGGCCGGATCGCGGCAGCGAGCCGTCGACGCGCACCGGCGCGATGCGGGCCCAGGTGCGCGCGTCGTCGAGCACCATGGCGTCCAGCGGCCAGCGCTCCCGGTGGACGCCGCTGCACAGCACGAGGGTGGCGCCGCTCATCTCCGCGATACGGGCCCGCTCCCGCTCGCCGGCCGGATCCGGCACCGGCACGCAGACGCCGCCCAGGGCGAGCACGGCGAGCTGCGCGACCAGCGACTGGGCGTGGTCGGCGGTGTGGACGAGCACCGGGTCACCGAGCTGGACCCCGTAGCGGAGCATCACGGAGGCCAACCGGCTCGCGTTCTGCTGGGCCGCGCCGTAGGTCAGGGGCCGGCCGCCGTCGACGACGGCCACCTCGCCGGGACGCCGGGCCGCGGCGTGCGCGAACAGGCCGTCGACGGTGGCGGGTTCGGCTGCCGCCCGCGGACGGCTCGCCGGGCGCCCGCCGTCACCCCCGGTCTCCCGCCCACCGGTGCCGATCACGGTCACTGCGCTCACTCGGGCCCCCCAGGTCGGCGTGCACACGGGCGTCCCGGGCAGCGAAGACCGTCTTTGGCCCGGGTACGACCAGTGTCACCAGGCGTCTCTGGGCAACTTCTTGAGAGAATGTGCCGTCGCCATGGGTGTCGCCCGCCGCCGGGCTCCTCACCGGCCCGCCCGGGGCCGGCCTCACGCCCCGCCGACCAGCCGGTCGATCGCCGCCGTGCCCGAGGTGTATCCCGCCGCCATGGCCCGGACCAGACCCGTGCGCGCCGGCTGCGCGGGCCGGCCGGACGGATCGGGACGCGCGGGCTGCGCCGGAGGGACGGGGTCGCCGGTCCGGGCCGCGGCGGGGACGAGGCCGCGGGCGTCGACCGGCTGCCGGTCCAGGGCGGGCCGGGAGCCGGGCCCCGGCCCGGCCGGCACCTGGGCGAGCATCGGGCGCGGCGGCTCGGGTTCGGGCGCGGGAGCGGGGGTGCGGACGGTCCGCCCGTAGAGGACCTGCTCCATCGCCGACACCAGGCGGGCGACATCGGCCTGCGGGCGCACCACGAGCCGGACGAAGCGGCTGGAGCTGCCGATCTTGTTGCCGCACTCGCGCACCAGCACACCGTGCTCGGTGAGCAGCCGGTCGCGCAGCAGGGCGCCGTCGACTCCCGCCGGGAGGCGCACGTAGACGAAGTTGCCCTGCGAGGGATAGACGGTCAGACCGGGCAGGTGTGCCAGGTGACGGATCATCTCGTGCCGGTCGCCGCGCACCAGGCGCAGACTCTCGGCGTACTCGTGCCGGTGCTCCCGCAGCATGAACACGACCGCCTCCGCGAAGGAGTTGAGGTTCCACTTCGGCAGAGCGCCGCGGATCCGGCCGGCCAGGCCGGGGTGGGCGACGAGATAGCCGAAGCGCACGCCGTGCAGTCCGAAGTTCTTGCCGAGGCTGCGCAGTACGACGACGTTGGTCCGCAGCACGGCCTCCGCGGCCACGCTGGTCTCCTCGCCCTCGTCGGCGAATTCGAGGAACGACTCGTCCACGACGACCAGATCGAGGTCCTGGAGGCGGTCGAGCAGGGCGAGGACCTGCGGTTTGGGGAGCAGGCCGCCGTCAGGGTTGTTGGGGTTGCAGATGACGGCGACGCGCGAGCCGCGGGACTCGACGAAGCGCACGAACGCCTCCGGGTCGAGGGCGAATCCGCGCGCCTCCGGCAGCAGCAGCATGTCCACCCGCTTGCCGGTCTCCATCGGCTGGTCGGTCCACCGGCCGAACGTCGGCACGGGCACGGCGAGCGACTCGCGCACCAGCAGATGGTCGATCCAGGTGATCAGCTCGGTGGAGCCGTTGCCCATCGCCACGGTCGCCGGGTTGAGGCCGAGAAGACGGCAGAGTTCGGCCGTGACGGTGTCCGCGCTGCTCGGGTAGTACGTCAGGATCTCCCGCAGTCCGGCGCCGAGCCGGTCGAACATCGCGGGGGTGGGGAAGTACGGGTTGCAGGGGATGCAGAAGTCGGCGATCTCCCCGGCCTGTGCCCCGGTGGCCCTGGTGAGGGTGAAGTACGACGGGCTGTGCGCGGTGGACGCGCCGAACAGCGCGGTGACGTCGCTGCCTGCCACAACATGCCTCCCTAGCCTGCCTGGCGGCGGGGTGCCCTCGCGCAGCCCGCCGCCGACAGATACGGGTGCCGCCGGCCCGGCGTTCACCGTCGACGCGCCCCCGGCCCGGCGTCCGGGCGGTCCCGTCGCGGGCCGGCGGGCGTCAGCAGGCGGCGCGTTCGGTGGCGCCGCCGCACCGGCCGGGCTTCTCGGGACGGCCCGGCCGGCGCCGGCCGTGCAGCATCAGGTAGAAGCGCTCCAGGGATTCCGCGGGGCCGTGCTCGAAGCGCTTGACGACCTTTCCGAGCGGGTTCCAGACCCGGCCGTCGGGCATGCGGATGCCCACCGGCTGTCCGAAGAGTTCGCGCTGGCGGGCATCGAGGTCCACCCACCGGGCACCCGCCCGGCGGACGACGACCTCCCCCGCGTACGCGCCGAGCCCCTGGAGCACCCGTTCGACGGCGGCCCGCTCCGAGGTGCTGCGTCTGAGTCCGTCGACGACGAAGTCCACGAGTCTGAGGCTGGCCACCGTGTAGTCGAGCGGAAGCCTGCTCCGCTCGCTCAACTCGGCGACGAACCCTGCGGCATACCCCTGCATGCCGTCGGCGCCCGGCAGCTGCGCTGCACGCCCTTCCTTCGACATCCGTACCTCCCGAACCGTGAGGCCACGGCGGCCTCCCCCGTCCCAGCGCAACAGGGCCCCGAACCGTCACGGTTCTGCCGGGTGTCCGTTCTCACAGGCGGGTCGGGCGCGGCCGTTGCAACCATCACGCCCCCTCACGCGTCGTCACCCGCGCACCGGCGGTCGTGTCCTCGCCGGACCGACCGAGGACGACGTCGCCGGCCCGCCGCGGCCCCGCCGGCGATCGACGCGCGGGGTTCGGAGCGGCGCCCCGCCCGGCCCGGCCGCACCCACGAACCCGGCCGCGCACCGGCGACCGCACACGCCCCGCGGCGGACGCCGCATCCTCGAACCCCGGACGGCCCGACGCAGGCGGCACCGCACCTCACGACCCCGGCAGCGTCCGCGGCCCGTTCCCCGGCTTCCCCGACGCCTCCGGCCCCWCCGGATTTCCCGGCCGCCCCGGCATCCGCGACGAGCCGCGCGCAGGCGGCGGCGATCTCTTCCGGYCCCCCCGCGGCCGGGGCCGGCCGCTCGCGCACAGGATGGCCGGAATCCCGCCCCCACCCCGTCCCGTTGCCCCCGGCGAACCGCCGGCAGTGCGCGAGGCCGTCCTCGGCGGCAGGAGGCCGCTCCCGCTGTCCGGTGGGGGCGGAGGCGGCCGGGGTGATGCTCGGCGGCGTGGCCATGGCCGCGGGGGCGATCCCCACGCCGTTCGCCGATCCGTCCC
>NZ_RDBP01000177.1 GCF_008042045.1 Streptomyces sp. T39 | reverse complement strand
CCCCCAGATCGTGGCCCCGGCCCCGGTGCCCGCGCTCCCGCCCGCCATGGTCGCGCCGCAGCGCGCGGTGCCGGCCTTCGTGTGGAAGTACAGCGCCCTCGCCTTGTCCACCGGCGGTTCCATCGCGCTCGCCGGGGTCGGCATCGGCGCCGCGGCCCCCACCCTCGCCCAGCTCCCCGCGATCCTCACCGCGACCGGCCAGGTCGTGATGAGCGTGGCGGGCCTGTTCGTCCTCGTCTTCCTCGCCCTCGCCGCACGCGGAGCCTCGCGCGGCGGCACCACGGTCAACATCCGCAAGGCGGTCTTCCGGCGCAACAAGTTCCACGGATGAGCCGGGCTGTAGAAGGCGAGGAACGCGGCGGCAAGGACGCAGCCGAGCTTCGCCCACCACGGTCCGACGTGCCAGGCGCCCCAGAGCAGGGCGAGGGAGCCGGCGCGCAGGCCCCAGCGGGCGAGGAACCCGAGCGGCTGGTGCTGCTGGAGTTCCTGGATCCGCTGGGTGCGCCGGTTCATCTCGTCCTGGAGGTGCGCGCGGGTGACAGCGTCGGCCGGGTCGGTGTTCTTGAACGTCTCGCTGTAGCGGTGCCGTTCGACCTCGAGGCGCTCGATCTCCTCGTCCGCTGTCTCGAAGGACATGGTCACTCCTTGGTGTGCGAAGCGGTGGCGGCCACGAGGCCCAGCGCGCCCAAGTCACGTGCGCTGTAGCCGAGTTCGTCAGCCAGCCTCATCATTACCACCTCCAGGTCCTGCGTCGAGACCAGGATGTCGCGCGCCTTGGAGCCTTCGGCAGGGCCGACGATGCCGTGGCTGTGGAGGAGCTCCATCAGCTGCTCCGCGAGGGCGAAGCCGATGCGCAGCTTGCGCTGGAGCATCGAGGCGGACCCGAACTGGGTGGAGACGAGCAGTTCGACGGCTTGGAGGACCAGGCCTCCGTCGATGCCCTCGGGCAGCAGCTCCGTCCCGGCCGTCTCGACCGGTGCGGTGCTGGGCTGCTGGGCGGCGGCCTCCCGGGCGATGTAGCGGGTGTACTGCCCGGAGTCGTCCTTGATGGCCTTGCCGTCCTTGGCCCACGCCTGGAGCCAGCCGCCGACCGTGCGCGGTGCCGGGGTGGCCTCGTCGCCGAGCAGCTGCTTGAGCATCTCGTGCAGGGCCTTGGGCGCGTAGCCGGTTTCGCCGGCGGCGACCAGGAGTTCCCAGCCCTTCTCCCGCACGTCGACCGGGAGGGAGGGGC
>NZ_RDBP01000176.1 GCF_008042045.1 Streptomyces sp. T39 | reverse complement strand
GCAGATCAACTCGGCCGGCGGCGGCAAGCCGGGCGCCGGACCGGTGATCGACCACGACGCCCACACCAGCACCGGCGGCCGGCTGGCGGACGTGCAGGTGAAGATGAACTCCCGCGCCGCCACCAAGATCAGCCGGGCCAAGGGGCACCACGGCCGTGCCAAGGGCAAGGGCAAGGACGCCGCCGCCCGGCCAGCCCGTTCCCTCGCCGCCGCCCCAGGTGCCGGGCCATCCGGTGCCGGTGAACCGGCGGCCGGAGTCCGGGACGTCGGTCTTCTGGGCCTTGGCGATGCGGTCCCGGACACCCTGGTCGGAGGTGCGGTGGTGCTTGGAGCCCTGGCCGATGGCCTCGGGGAGGTCCTTGCCCACGTGCTTGCCCATGTGCCCGTGGCCCTTGACCAGCTTCTCCACCACCTCCTCGATGGTGGTGTCGAGGGCGGCGGTCAGCGCGTCCTTGCCCTTGGCACGGCCGTGGTGCCCCTTGGCCCGGCTGATCTTGGTGGCGGCGCGGGAGTTCATCTTCACCTGCACGTCCGCCAGCCGGCCGCCGGTGCTGGTGTGGGCGTCGTGGTCGATCACCGGTCCGGCGCCCGGCTTGCCGCCGCCGGCCGAGTTGATCTGCATGCCGTCCTTGCCGGCCTGCACCGCCTGGTCGACGTCGATGCCGTCCTGCTGCCCGGTGACGTTCATCGCCGTCTGGATGGCGAGATCGGTGACGACGCTCTCCAGTGCCGCCACCGCGGGCTGGGTGAGCACGGCGACGATCTCGGAGACGGCGGCCTCCGCCATCTCCTTGAGGATCTTCTTGAACGCGATCCGCGTCGCGACGATCTTCCCGCCCGCCAGCAGCGCGGTGAGTCCGGCGGTGAAGGGAGCCGCCGCCAGCGCCAG
>NZ_RDBP01000175.1 GCF_008042045.1 Streptomyces sp. T39 | reverse complement strand
GGGGATGTGGATCTGGGGCTGGACGGTGACCTGCGGGGCGCCGGTGGTGACGTGCGCGAACACGCGCGGGCGCAGGTTCAGCCCGCGCATCGCGAAGGCCGAAGCAACCGTCCACGCGAGGGCGGCAATGGCGGTGGCGACGGTGCGCGAGGCGTCCGGAGTGGTCGTCCAGACCATCGCGATGCCCGCGAACCCCCAGCACGACCAGGTGAGGCGGATCCCGTTGCTGCGGGTGATGAACCCGGCGATCAGGGAGAACAGGCCGGTGACCTGCCACAGGGTGTAGACGGTGGAGGCGCTGATAGGCAGGCCGGCGGAGTGGGCGGCGATGTAGGAGCGGACGGGGTTGTCGATCGTGGCCCACACGCCGGTGGAGGTGTTGTCGCCGACCTGGACGTTCGGGACGGCGGTGAGGATGCGGCGCGCGGCGTCCAGGAGGACGTCGACGGCGCCGTCGAAGAGCAGGACGACGAACGAGAACACGGCGACGGCGGCGACGGCCTTGAGCCAGTTGGCCATGCCGTGCCATCCGGCCTCGGGTGCGCGCCGTACGTCTTCCCACATCTCGTGAAAGACGCCTCCGTCGTCCCACGCTTCGTTCCACCAGGCACGGGCTTCGGCGAGGCGGGGCTCCTTCTTCTGCTGCGTCGTCGCCGCCGGGCGGTCGTTGTCGGCGGCCGGGGTGGGGTCGTTGGGTGCCAAGGGGTGACTGCTCCTTGTTCGGAAGGGGGTGGCACGGCATGGCCAACTGGCTCAAGGCCGTCGCCGCCGTCGCCGTGTTCTCGTTCGTCGTCCTGCTCTTCGACGGCGCCGTCGACGTCCTCCTGGACGCCGCGCGCCGCATCCTCACCGCCGTCCCGAACGTCCAGGTCGGCGACAACACCTCCA
>NZ_RDBP01000174.1 GCF_008042045.1 Streptomyces sp. T39 | reverse complement strand
GCTGGCTTAACGCCTCCGGCGGGGCGGGTGGACGGTTCGTGACCTGGGCGAACCATGACTCCTGCGCGAAGAACATGCTCGCGACGCTCGCGGTC
The DNA here is from genome assembly GCF_008042045.1 of Streptomyces sp. T39. Taxonomy (GTDB): domain Bacteria; phylum Actinomycetota; class Actinomycetes; order Streptomycetales; family Streptomycetaceae; genus Streptomyces. The sequence goes on along the minus strand of NZ_RDBP01000174.1, from coordinate 818 downwards.
ATCGAGGCCGAGCAGCTCGCCGACCGCATCACCGTGGTGACCCGCTCCGGCACGGGCTATCTCCTGCTGGAACACAGCCGTCTCCCGGGCCGTCCAGGCGCGCGAGCGGCCTCGGGCGACCGCCTTGTCGGCGGCGGGCCGACGCCGCCACGCGCCGGCGACGAGCTCGTTGTCATACAGCACCGTGCCGGAGCGGGTCACCACGGTGATGCGGTCGGCGAGCTGCTCGGCCTCGATGACCGCGAGCGTCGCGAGCATGTTCTTCGCGCAGGAGTCATGGTTCGCCCAGGTCACGAACCGTCCACCCGCCCCGCCGGAGGCGTTAAGCCAGCTGGGCATCATTGATCGCTTCCTCACCGAGGCCTCCGGCGTCGCGAGCGCGACGACCTCGATCCGGTGCCGGGAACGGCGGTACGCCGCCGCCGACGCACGGAAGTCATCGGGGTCGGCGAGGGCGGATTCGACGACCGCGTCCAGGCCGTGGTCACGGACGTACTCCTCGACGGCTGCCTGCCAGAAGCTGGTGTCCGGCCGGACCTTCGCGCCGACGTCCGGACCGCCGGCGCGAAGGTCCGGACGTCGGCGGCCAGCGCTGCGGCGTAGTGGCAGTGGGCGGCCTTGTAGAGGTCGCGGCCGATCCGCACGGAGCCACCGCGCCGCCCGAGTGCCGCCTGGACCAAGTCGGCGGCGTTGGTCTTCCCGGCCCCCGGCTGGCCACCGACGAACACCACGACCGGACGGGCCTGGGGCGCAGCGCTCGCGGCGGCAGTGGGCAGGATCACCCGCCTCAGCACGGCCCGGCTCTCGCGGTCCGGAAG
>NZ_RDBP01000173.1 GCF_008042045.1 Streptomyces sp. T39 | reverse complement strand
GCACCAGGGAGTCGGACCGCTCCGGCAGCAGGGTGCGCACCTGTTCGGGGTCGGCGGCGTCGTCCAGCACGATCGTGACCGGCAGGCCCGTCAGATGCTGGTGGTACAGCTCGCCGAGACGCCGCACCTGCTGCTCCGGCGACGACCGCTCCCGGAACAGCAGCTGCTCGCGCGGTGCGCCCAGCCGGTTCAGCAGGTGCAGCAGCGCGTCCCGGGTGGAGAGCGGCCGGCCGCTCTCGCCGCGCAGGTCCACCACGCAGGCGCCCCGGAACTGGTCCTTCAGATGGTGCGCGGCCCGCGCGTCGACGGAGACGAAGCCGACGCTGGTGGTGCTGCACGGCGACCCGGGCTCCGGGCGCACGACGCTGGCGGTGCGGGCCGCGTGCACCCACTGCGCGATCCGCGTCAGATGCTCCCGGCGGCCGGCGAACGGCCCCTGCGGGTCGGGGAGATGGCCGAACGACTGCTCCAGCACCGACCTGCGGCGTGCCGCCGCGCTGCGGTCCGCGCCGCGCAGCCGCGGCGCGGGCGCCGCCGCCTTCTTCGCGGGCCGGGCCGCCGCCGACAGCATCCGCTGCTGGTCGAGGAACGGACGTATGCCCCGCACCTCCAGGGCGGTCAGCCACTGCAGGCGCAACTGCTCCGGTCCGCCCGGCTGACCCGCCGCCCCCG
>NZ_RDBP01000172.1 GCF_008042045.1 Streptomyces sp. T39 | reverse complement strand
GCGGCTCGGCCGACGGCGCGGGCGCGCTGCTCGCGTGCGACGCGCTGTGGGGGCTCGGATCCTCGCGCGCCGAACTGCTCGCCATCTGCGCGGAGCTGGGGTCGGACGTGCCGTTCAGCCTGGTCGGCGGGGCGGCGCTCGGCACCGGGCGCGGCGAGCACCTCACGGAGCTGGAGGTGGGCGGCGCGTTCCACTGGGTCTTCGCGATGGCGGACGGAGGGCTGTCGACGCCCGCGGTCTACGGCGAGTTCGACCGGCTGAACGAGGGCGTGGCCGTGCCGGAGCCCGTCGCCTCACCGGACCTGCTCGACGCGCTGCGCACCGGGGACACGGGGGCGCTGGCCGGCACGCTCGTCAACGATCTCCAGCCCGCGGCGCTCTCGCTGCGGCCCTCGCTGGCGGCGACGCTCGCCGCGGGGATGGCGGCGGGGGCGCTCGCGGCGCTCGTGTCGGGCTCCGGTCCGACGACCGCCTTCCTGGCGAAGGACGAGGAGTCGGCGCAGGCGGTGGCGGCGGGGCTTCTCGCGTCGGGAACGTGCCGGGCGGCGACGGGGATGTCCTTGGCGATGTGGAGGTGCACGTCGGGGGCGATGCCGTGGCGCGCGGCTCGGCCGACGGCGCGGGCGCGCTGCTCGCGTGCGACGCGCTGTGGGGGCTCGGATCCTCGCGCGCCGAACTGCTCGCCATCTGCGCGGAGCTGGGGTCGGACGTGCCGTTCAGCCTGGTCGGCGGGGCGGCGCTCGGCACCGGGCGCGGCGAGCACCTCACGGAGCTGGAGGTGGGCGGCGCGTTCCACTGGGTCTTCGCGATGGCGGACGGAGGGCTGTCGACGCCCGCGGTCTACGGCGAGTTCGACCGGCTGAACGAGGGCGTGGCCGTGCCGGAGCCCGTCGCCTCACCG
>NZ_RDBP01000171.1 GCF_008042045.1 Streptomyces sp. T39 | reverse complement strand
CCGACGCCACCCACCGCGCGCTCATGGGACAGGCGGGCAGGCTGCTCGCCGCCACGCCGCTCGCGGACTTCCGGCGGCCCCAGCCCATGGTCTTCGTGGTGCCCGAGCACACCGCCGCGACCGTGGCGGACCACTTCCTCGGCGGCACCCTCCCCGAGGCGGGACCCGACCGGCTCGCCGAACTCCGCACCGCCTGGCCCGGTTTCGCGCCGCGCCCCGGGGAGACCGTCCTCGACGCGGGGGACCGGTGCGCGCTCCTCGACGTACCCGGCTGGATCGGGGCCGTCCTCGGCGGCGCCGTGGTGGGGCCGCTCCGGCAGGCCGAGGGCGTGCAGGGCCCGTTCGGCGAGGGCGGGGGCGAACCGGACGCCCGAGCCGGAGCCGCCGGTGATCCAGGCGAGGCCGGGGGCCTCGGCGGCCCGCCCGACCCGGGGCAGCCGGCCGGGGGTGTAGGCGTCGGGGAAGCACCGGCCGCCGGTGACCTGGCCGGCGAGTGCGGGCAGCCTGCGGGCGAGGGCCCGGACGCCCTCGGCCCGTTCGTCGTCGGGCAGTCCGGCGGCGGGGGCCTCGCCGTGGTGCAGCAGCCGTCGGGCGGCGAAGCTCACCAGCGGGACCGGTCCGGGGAGGACGAAGAGGTCGTCCTCCAGGAACACGGCCCCCGGGGCGCCCGGCCCGCCGGGCGCGGAGCCGGGGCGCAGGTGGAGGGCCGCGACGAGCTTGGCACGGGTGGGGTGCGTGGCCACCGGGGCGGCGCCGGGTGCGGTGACGACCTCGGGGGCCGGCCAGGGGCCGGTCGCCAGCAGGACCCGGCGGGCGCGCAGCACGGGCCCCTCCGCCGTCCGGGCCGCCCAGGCGTCGCCGTCGCGGTGCACCTGGGTGACGGTGGTGCCGGTCAGCGTCCCGGGCGCGGGCACACCGGGCAGGGCGCCGCCGAGGACGGCCCCGATCCAGCCGGGTACGTCGAGGAGCGCGCACCGGTCCCCCGCGTCGAGGACGGTCTCCCCGGGGCGCGGCGCGAAACCGGGCCAGGCGGTGCGGAGTTCGGCGAGCCGGTCGGGTCCCGCCTCGGGGAGGGTGCCGCCGAGGAAGTGGTCCGCCACGGTCGCGGCGGTGTGCTCGGGCACCACGAAGACCATGGGCTGGGGCCGCCGGAAGTCCGCGAGCGGCGTGGCGGCGAGCAGCCTGCCCGCCTGTCCCATGAGCGCGCGGTGGGTGGCGTCGG
>NZ_RDBP01000170.1 GCF_008042045.1 Streptomyces sp. T39 | reverse complement strand
CACCTGGCCGGCGCTCGCGGCGTCGCTCGGCGGGGTCGAGCGGGAAGCGGGTCGCGGCCCAGCGGCCGGGGTGTTCGCGGGCGTAGTCGCGGTAGGCGTCGGCGAAGGCGGCCAGGGCGTCCTTGCCGGTCGCGGCCCAGCGGCCGGCGGCGGCCCGTCCGCCCCCCACCACACGGCGGCGTCCGCGCGCCGCCGGGAACAGCAAGGCACCGACATGGACACCACCGCACCCGACCGCGACGACTGGATCACGACCCCCCTCACCGCCGGCCTCCTGCGGGGCGCGCTCGACCTGGAGCGCACCGAGCACGGCCTGCTGCCCCACCGGCTGCCCGCGCGGGCCCGCGCCCAGTGCACCGACCCGCAGCTCGCCATGGTCGAGTCGCAGCCCTCGGGCGTCCGCCTGGTGTTCAGGACCCGGGCCACGGCCGTCGAACTCGACACGCTGCCCACCAAGCGGAACTACACCGGGGCCCCGCCGCGGCCCGACGGCGTCTACGAACTGCTCGTCGACGGCCGGCCCGCCGGGCGCGGCAGCGTCGCCGCCGGCAACACGCTCACCATCGACATGGAGACCTGGGCGACCGAGTACCGCGCCGGTGACCCCGGAACGGTCCGCTTCACCGGCCTGCCGGACCGCGAGAAGACCGTGGAGATCTGGCTGCCGCACAACGAGACCACCGAACTCGTCGCCCTGCGCACCGACGCCCCCGTGGAGGGCGTGGCCGACCGGGGACGGGTCTGGCTGCACCACGGCAGCTCCATCAGCCACGGCTCCGAGGCGGCCGGCCCCACCTCCACCTGGCCGGCGCTCGCGGCGTCGCTCGGCGGGGTCGAGCCCATCAGCCACGGCTCCGAGGCGGCCGGCCCCACCTCCACCTGGCCGGCGCTCGCGGCGTCGCTCGGCGGGGTCGAGC
>NZ_RDBP01000017.1 GCF_008042045.1 Streptomyces sp. T39 | reverse complement strand
ACCTACGAGTACGCCCCCGTGCCCCCGCCGATGCTGCACCGCGCGCTGCGGATGCAGGACGTCTGCGCCCGCCACGGCGTGCCGCTGCGTGCCGCGGCCGTACGCTTCGCCCTGGCGCACCCGGCCGTCACCGGCGCGCTGATCGGGGCGCGCGACGCCGGCGAGATCACCGACGCGGCCGCCTGGCTGGCCCGCCCCGTCCCGCCCGCGCTCTGGCAGGACCTCCGGTCCGAAGGGCTGCTGCCGGACACCGTCCCCGTCCCCGGAGAGGACGACACATGAGCGCCGCACACCCGCGCCCTGCGCCCGGCCGTCCGGCGGAGGGTCACGCCGTCCCGGCCGGCCCCGGCAGCCGCCCGGGTCCGCTCGCCGTGCCGCGCGTCGTCGACGCCCACCACCATCTGTGGGACCGTTCCGCCCTCGACCTGCCCTGGCTGGACGATCCCGCCCTGGAGCCGATCCGCCGCGACTTCCTCCCCGCCGACCTGGCACGCGCCACGGCCGGGACCCCCGTCGACGCCACGGTCCTCGTCCAGACCGTCTGCGACACCCGGGAGACGGTCTCCTTCCTCGCCACGGCCGCGGCCGGCGGACCGATCGCGGGTGTCGTCGGCTGGACGGACCTCACCGCCCCCGGTGTCGCCGACGCCCTCGCCGAGCTGCGGTCCGGCCCCGGCGGCGACCGCCTCGTGGGCATCCGCCACCAGGTGCAGGAGGAGGCCGACCCCGGCTGGCTGCTGCGCCCGGACGTCGGCCGGGGGCTCACCGCGGTCGGCGGGGCGGGCCTCGTCTACGACCTCGTCGTACGGCCGCACCAGCTTCCCGCCGCCCGCGCCGCCGCCGCCCGCCACCCCGGGCTCCGCTTCGTCCTCGACCACGCGGGCAAACCACCGGTCGCCACCGGGCGGCTGACGCCGTGGGCGGACGACCTGCGCCGCCTCGCCGCCCTCCCCAACACCACCTGCAAGCTCTCCGGCCTGGTCACCGAGGCCGGCCGGGACGGCTGGACCGTCGCCGGCCTGGCGCCGTACGCGGACGCGGTCCTCGACGCGTTCGGGCCCGGGCGGGTGATGTTCGGCTCCGACTGGCCCGTGTGCCTGCCGGCGGCCGGATACGCGGAGGTGCTGGACACCGCCCGGGCGCTCACCGCACGGCTGGACCCGGGGGAGCGGGAAGCGTTCTTCGCCGGTACGGCGACCCGCGTCTACGGCCTGCGCCCCGCCGTTCAAGGACCGTCGGCATGACCTGATCCGGAGCGCCAGGGGCTGTTTTCGGACGGTTCCGCGCAACCGGCGTCCCGCCCTCCGGCGCCTCAGTAGCGTCCTGACCACAGGCCGGCCGGTCGGTCACCCCCGGTCCGGCATCCATGAGTCGAGGGAGTGAGCACTGATGGCGAACGTCGAGACGTCTCTGAAGGAGGCGATGACGATCGAGGGCAGCGTGGGAGTCGCCCTGGTCGACTACACGAGCGGCATGGCCCTCGGCACGCTCGGCGGCGGCAAGGACCTCGATCTGACGGTCGCGGCCGCCGGCAACACCGATGTGATCCGGGCCAAGCTCCGTGCGATGGACATGCTGGGGCTCAAGGAGGAGATCGAGGACGTGCTCATCACCCTCGGCAGCCAGTACCACCTCATCAGGCTGCTCAGAGGCAAGGGCGGCAACGGCCTGTTCCTCTACATCGTCCTGGACAAGGGGAGGTCCAACCTCGCCATGGCCCGGCACCAGCTCAAGCGCGTCGAAGCGGATCTGGAGCTGTAACCCCGCGTCGTGCCGCCCGGCTCCGCACGCCCACGAGTTGCAGAAGTCTTCAACTCGGCACATCCGAAAGTGGTCAGCTGTGGGTGGGGGCGGAGCCGGAAGCGGCAGGATCATGACGTCGGCCATCGGGCACCCGGCAGATCGGGCTGCCACCCCCCACCAGCGACCCAGACCCGGCAGGAGTGTTGTCGCATGCAGGTACCGCTGTACCAGGCCAAGGCGGAGTTCTTTCGCATGCTCGGGCACCCCGTGCGCATCCGCGTCCTGGAACTGCTCCAGAACGGCCCCGTACCCGTACGCGAACTGCTCAACGAGATCGAGATCGAGCCCTCCAACCTGTCCCAGCAGCTCGCCGTCCTGCGCCGCTCGGGCATCGTGATATCCATCCGGGACGGCTCCACCGTCAGCTACGCCCTCGCCGGCGGCGACGTCGCCGAACTGCTGCGCGCGGCCCGCCGGATCCTCACCGAACTCCTGGCCGGGCAGAGCGAACTCCTCGAGGAACTCCGCCACGCCGACACCCCGGGCTGACCTCCCGCGCCGACCGACCCCGCAGGCCCCCGCCCCGACACGCCGGGCCGCCCGCACCCGCGCCGGACACCGCGGCCCGTCACCCGCCCCGGCGCCTCGACAGATCGCCGCCAGCGAGGCGGGGCCGGTGAAACCGGTTGTGGGAGCGCTCCCAGGCGCGGAATCATCAGGGCATGGAGCACACATCCGCCACCCAGGCCGACGGTGTCGCCGCCGGCACCCCGTACATCCGCCGCTACCGGCCGTCGGACCGGTCGGCGCTCGCGGAGATATGCGTCAGAACGGCGCACCAGGGCGGGGACTCGTCGGTCCTCCATCCGGACCCGGAGCTGATGCCGTCGGTCTTCGCCCACCCCTACGCGGCGCTGGAGCCGGACTTCGCCTTCGTCCTGGACGACGGCGAAGGCAGCGCCGTCGGCTACGTGCTGGGCGCGCCGGACACCGCGCGCTTCGCCGAGAGGTTCCGCGCCGAATGGCTGCCGACGGTCGCTTCCCGCTTCCCCCTGCCCACCGGGGAGGCCCGCACCCCGTCCGACGAGATCGTCGGCCTGCTGCACCGGCCGGAGCACATGGTGCGCCCCGAGGTCGCCGCGTATCCCGCCCATCTGCACATCGACCTGCTGCCCGCCTGGCAGGGCCGCGGTCACGGGCGCGCGCTGATGCGCACGCTGCTGGACGCGCTCCGGGAGGCGGGCGTGCCGGCGGTGCACCTGTGCATGGTGGAGGCGAACACCGGTGCCAGGGCGTTCTACGACCGTCTGGGCTTCAGGCTGCTGCCCGTGCCGGACCCCGGTCCCGTCCGGTACCTCGGCCGATCGACGGCCCGCGACGCGGCACTGTGACACGGGTGCCGCGGACCGGCACGCTCGCTCACGGTGCCGCCTGTGCCGCGTAGTGGTGCGCGCGCACCCGGCGCAGCCACGCCTCCACGGGCGCCTCGTCGGGACGGTCGGGCAGCGGGCTGCGGGCCTCGTCGAAGGCCCGCTCGTACGCCGCGAGCAGCGGGTGCGCCTGCGCGGGGTCGTCGGCGACCCGCTCGCCGAACGCCCGGAAGGCGTCCGGGTCCTCGAGCCGGATCTCCAGGCGGCCGGTGGTGTAGAGCCCGAGGCCCTGGTGGCACAGGCGCATGAGGTGGCGGGCGTGCTTGGCCGTGCGCGCGCGGGCGTCGGCGGGCAGTGGTCCCGCCACCGCGCGGTCCGTCAGCCGTCTGGCCTGCTGGGTGGCGTAGCCGAGGTAGGCGTCGCGTACCCGTTTCGCCGAGAGCAGCGAGGACCGGACGGCGATGAGTTCGTCGCCCAGCGGCGTGCGGACCTCGTACAACTCGTCCGGCAGCCAGACGAGTTCACCGGCGGTCGGGTTGCCGCCGAGGGCGAGGCGGCACCATTTCGCGGCCTCGTGCAGGGTGCGGTCGGGGGCGGTGGTGACGTACGAGGCCCGGGGGGCGTGCAGTCCGTGGAAGTCCTCGGTGGGCGCCGCGAACACGCCGAGGCGGTCGATGTCCGACCCTTCGTGGGCCAGGCCGTAGGCGGTGGAGCCGACGATGCCGGACAGCAGGACGGTGTGCGGGGACAAGGCAGCTCCTCGGTGTCTCGCGGGCGCGGCCCGTCCGGAATCCGTTCCGTGCAGGATGGCCCGCCGGGGGCGCCGTCCGCCTCCGGTTTTCGCCGCCCGCACCGGGCCGGGGCCCGGCGGTGCGTCCGCCGCGGCGCCCGCCCGGACGGGGAGGGGGAGACGGCGGTCAGCCGAGTTCGTCAGGGTGCGGGCCCGTCCGCAGACCGCGGTCGAGTCCGGCGATCGCGTCCATCTCCCCGTCGGACAGCGTGAAGCCGAGGACGTCGATGTTCTCGCGGATCCGCGCCGGGGTGACCGACTTGGGGATGACCACGTTGCCCAGCTGCAGATGCCAGCGCAGCACCACCTGTGCGGGGGACTTCCCGTGGTGTGCGGCGATCCGGGTGAGGGGCTCCTCCGCGAGGACGGCGCCCTGGGCGAGCGGGCTCCACGCCTCGGTGGCGATCCCGAGTTCGGCGTGCAGCGCACGCAACTCGCCCTGCTGGAGGCCGGGATGGAGCTCGATCTGGTTCACCGCGGGGACGAGGGACGCGCCGTCGAGCAGCCGGCGCAGGTGGGCGGGTTCGAAGTTGGAGACGCCGGCGGTGCGGACCCGGCCGTCCGCCACGAGCTGCTCGACGGCCCGCCACGACTCCCGGTAGAGGTCCTGCGCCGGGGCGGGCCAGTGGATCAGGTACAGGTCGACATGGTCGAGGCCGAGCGCCGCGAGGCTGGTGTCGAAGGCCTTGAGGGCGGCGTCGTAGCCCTGGTCGGCGTTCCAGAGCTTGGTGGTGACGTACAGCTCCTCGCGGGGGATGCCGGAGTCCGCCAGCGCCCTGCCGACGCCCCGCTCGTTGCCGTAGACGGCCGCGGTGTCGATCGAGCGGTAGCCGGCCTCCAGGGCGGAGGCGACCGCGGTGGTGGTCTCGTCGTCGGGGACCTGGAAGACGCCGAAGCCGAGCTGAGGGATCCGGGTCCCGTCGTTGAGGAGGACGGTGGGCACTGTGGTCATCGCGCTGTTCCTTGCGGCCGATTGCATGAGGTGGTTACGCTCGTCCACAATAATTGCAGACGCGGGTTACATGCAAACGCCGCACGATGGGGGTCCGTGCGGCACCCGGCCGGTACCGCACGGACCCCGCCGCGCCGTGTCAGTAGGCGCCGTCCAGCCGGGCCCGCTGCTCGGCGGTCAGTTCCAGATCGACCGCCGCGAGGTTCTCGTCGAGCTGGGCGACCGAGGACACACCGGCCAGGGGCACCACCGGGACGTCGCCGCCGATCAGCCAGGACAGCACCACCTGGTTGGCCGTCGCACCCGTCTCCTCGGCGACCTGCCGCAGCGCCGCGAGCCGCACCGGTGTGCCGGCGTGGTCGAGGTCCGCACCGAACGGCTTGTCGTCGCGGACGTACGCCCCGGCGAGCAGCGGCGTGTAGGCGACGAGGGTCAGCGCCGGCTCCGCCCGCACATAGCTGAGCAGATCACCGTTGACGATCCCGTACGCGCCGTCGGCGGAGAGCGCGTCCGGCAGGTCCGTCCGGCGGCGCAGATAACTGTGGCTGTACTGGAGCACCTCGAAGCCGGGGAGGCCTCGCGCCGCCGCGACGGCGCGGGCCCGCTCCACCTTCCACGTCCAGTGGTTGCTGACGCCGAGCAGGCCGACGCCGCCGTCGGCGACCAGTGCCGCGAACCCCTCCACGGTCTCCTCCAGCGGCGTCGACGGGTCCTCGACGTGCGCGTACAGCAGGTCGAGCCGGTCCATGCCGAGGCGCTCGCGGCTCTGCTCGGCGGCGATGCGTATCGCCCGCGCCGACAGGCCCTCACGGTTCTCCACGAACCCCGTCCCGGGGGCGAGGGGCCGGGCGCCCATCTTGGTGGCGACGACGACCTCGTCACCGATGCCGCGGCTGCGCCGCCACCGGCCGATCAGGCTCTCGCTCGCGCCGCCCTGACTGCCGTCCTCCCAGTAGGCGTAGTTGTTCGACGTGTCGATGAACGTGCCGCCCGCCTCCACGTACCGGTCCAGGATCGCGAAGGAGGTCTTCTCGTCGGTACGGGTGCCGAAGAGCATCGCCCCGAGGCTGAGCACGCTGACCCGCCGGCTGGTCGCGGGGTCGCTGCCGATCGTGCGGTACTTCATGGGGGAGCCCTCTCCTCGTGCTGCGGACCCGGCTGCTGCGGGCCTCGGAGGGAAGACTGCTTCTTCGAGTGCACGCGAAGTCAAGCGCGTACGCACACCGTTCCGGCAGGACCGCCGCCCGCCCGGACAGGCCCTCGGACAAACCCGGTTGACGCCGCGGCGCGCGGTCCGGTCTCCTGGCGCGATGTCCGATCTCGTCATCCAGCGGCCCGACGGCGATGCCATGCTCCGGGACTGGCAGCACATCCACAACGTCATCATCCCCACCCACCCCCTCTCCCTCGACGACGTGCGCGAGCGCCGGGAGCGGCACCGTCTGGAGATCGCCTACCGGGACGGCGAACCGGTGGGGTGCAGCACCGTGCGCCCGCCGGCGGACGGCACCGGGACGGCCACCGTGATCGCCCGCGTCCTCGCCGCCCACCGGCGCCGGGGTTACGGCGAGGTGCTCCACGAGCGCGGCCTCGCGCACGCGCGCGAGCTCGGCGCCCGGGTGATCGAGACGGTCGTCCTCTCCTGCAACGAGGACGGCCTGCGCTTCGCCCTGCGGCACGGCTACACGGAGACCGAACGGTATCTGCTGCCGGGCGACACCGTCCCGTGGATCGACCTCCGCCTGTCCGGGAACTGAGCACGCGGCAGACGCCGGGCCGCACGGCGGCCGCGCCTGCCGGGCCCGGTGTCAGTGCGTGCCGCTGTGCGGGCGCGCCGGGGTGCCGAGCAGCTCGGCGAGACCGCGGCGGGTGGCGGCGACGACCACCCGGTCCTGCGAGCGCAGCACATAGCCGGGATGCAGGTCCCACAGCAGCTGCGGTTCGTCGCCGCCGTGCTGCACCGCGCCGAGGTCGGGGTGCCGGGCTGCCGGCACCGCCGTGTCCAGCGCGAGGATCCGCCGGGCCCCGGGGCGGAACGCCTCCGCGACGGTCCGCCCCTCCAGTTCCGGCGTGCCGCTCACCCGGACGACGGCGAACAGCAGGACCCGGCGCTCCACCGGTATGGCGCCGAGGATGTGACGGCCCATCATCGCCGCCGCGAACGCGGGCGCGGCGAGATGGGTGACGCTGCGGCTGCGGGTGACGGCGCCCGGATGGGCCGCCCGCAGCGTGCGGTGGACGGCGGTCGCGAACGCGTCGTCGTACAGCCGCAGCGCGACCCGCAGGTCGGGCTTGACGGTCCGGGCGTAGAGCGTCGCCTCCAGATTCGTGGTGTCGGAACTGGTGAGGGCGAGCAGCGTGTGCGCGCGGTGCACCTTGGCGGCCTCCAGCACCCCTTCCTCGGTGACGTCGCCCAGGACCACCGGAACCGCGAGGCTCCGCGCCAACGGCACCCCTCGGGCCTCGGGGTCCTCCTCGACGCAGACCACGGGGATGTCCAGCTCCCGCAGCCGCGCCAGCACCCTGGCGCCGATCTTCCCCAGGCCCAGCAGCACGATGTGCCCGGACAGGCCCCTGGGCGGCCTGCGCAGCGCGCCCGCCGCACGGAAGGTGCCCAGCGCCTCCAGGGCCCCGGCGACCAGCAGCGGCAGCAGCGCCAGACCCACCAGCCCGGCCAGCAGCTGCAGGACCTGACGGGCCGTCGACTCGCCGACCGCGGGATCGCCGATCGCGAACAGGTCGAGCAGCGTCAGGTAGGAGGCGTGCACCGGATCGGCGTCGGTGGCCACCGACGCCGTCACACTGAGCGCGAGCACCGAGGCGACGATGCCCGCCAGCGCCCGGCGCAGCCGCCGCGAGAGCAACGCGCCGAGCGGCGCGCCGCGCCGCGCGAGGCGCCGCAAGGGCAGGGCCGGACCCGCGTACCGCACGGTCTCCAGGACGACCGTGCCCCGGTCGGCGGCGTCGCGGACGGTCGCGTCGTCGGGAAGCAGCAGCGGGCCCTCCGGCCCGCTGGCGTCCGAGCCCTCCGAGCCCGCGGGGTCGGCGGTGGAGGACGAGAGCAGCGCCAGGGTGCACAGTCCGGGATCCGGCACTTCGCCGGGACGCGACGGAGCCCGCTCCACGGCCCGCAGCAGCAGACCGTCGGCCTGGACGACCTTGCTGGTCCCGCCCGCCGCGGTGGCGGCGAGCGCCGGAGCCGCGGTGTCCGCGTCCGACAGCACCGTGGTGGAGGCGTCGAGGAAGGCCCGGTCCACGTCGGGCATCGCCAGCAGGGCCGCCTGGTCGAGAAGCTCCTCCATGTGCTGGCCGAGCTTGCGGTTGTACATCCGCACCACCAGGCGCAGACCGGGACTGAGCCGACGCGCCGCGAGCGCGGCCCGCAGGTTCACCTCGTCGTCCTCGTGGAGCAGCGCCAGCGAGGCGGCCCGGTCCACTCCCGCCCGCAGCAGCGCCTCGTCGGTGGGCTCGGCCGACAGGATCTCCTCCAGAGGCAGCCGCAGACGGCCGACGGTGTCGTCGGGCGACGGCGTCGGCAGCCGCGGCGCGCCGACGCCGAACCGGCCGGCCGCCCGCGCGCCGCGCGACGGATCGCCGCCCCGTCCGCCGGCCGGTGTGCCGGACAGGGCGTCGGGCACGACCAGGACCACATGGGCGCGGTAGACGTCCTGCAGTTCCGCGGCGAGCCGGCGGGCCAGGCCGTCGTCCCCGCAGACCACCATGTGCCCGGCCGGGCGCCCGCCCCGGTTCTGCTGCGGCACCGTCATCGTCCGTCTGCGGCTGCCTCTGGAGGAGATCCTGTCGGCCGAGCCCACCGACGAGGCGCTGCTGCGGGCGGGAGTGGACCGGGCCGCCTCGCTGGCGCTGCTCCACGAGGACGACGAGGTGAGCGGCGGCGCCCCCGAGGGGCGGCGGCCGTTCAGGGTGGTGGCCGTCACCTCGTGTCCCACCGGGATCGCGCACACGTACATGGCCGCGGAGGCGCTGAGGAAGGCGGGCGAGGCCGAGGGGGTGGAGATCGAGGTCGAGACGCAGGGGTCGGCCGGATTCACACGGCTCGACCCGTCCGTCGTCGCGGAGGCCGACGGCGTGATCCTCGCCCATGACGTGGAGGTCCGCGAACGGGACCGGTTCGCCGGGAAGCCCACCGTCGACGTCGGCGTCAAGGCGGCGATCAGCCGCCCCGCCGCGCTCATCGCGGAGGCGCGCGCCAAGGCCGCCGCCGGTCCCGCCCGCGCCCCCTCCTCCCCGGCCCCCCTCGCCGCCGACGCAGGCGGCGGCGACCACTTCGGCACCCGGCTGCGCAAGTGGCTGATGACCGGCGTCAGTTACATGGTCCCGTTCGTCGCCGCGGGCGGCCTCCTCATCGCCCTGGCGTTCGCCGTGGGCGGCTACGAGATCGCCGACGCCCCCTCCGTAGCCGATCACTTCCTGTGGACCGAGTCGGCGAGCTGGGCCGCTCTGATGTTCCAGATCGGCGGCGCGGCCTTCGCGTTCCTCGTCCCGGTCCTCGCCGGGTACATCGCCTACGGCATGGCCGACCGGCCGGGCCTCGTCCCCGGCTTCGTCGGCGGTGCCATCGCCCTCACCATCGAGGCCGGCTTCCTCGGCGGGCTCGCCGCCGGCCTGATCGCCGGGGGCGTGGTGACGGCGATCCAGCGGGTCCCCGTGCCGGCGGTGCTGCGGGGGATCATGCCGGTCGTGGTGATCCCGCTGGTCTCCTCCGCGGTCGTCGGATTCCTGATGTTCGTCGTCGTCGGCAAGCCGATCGCCTCGTTCCAGCGGGCGATGACCGACTGGCTGAGCGGTCTGTCCGGCGGCAACGCCGTCCTGCTCGGCGCGCTCCTCGGCCTGATGATGTGCTTCGACCTCGGCGGCCCGGTGAACAAGGTGGCGTACGCCTTCGCGGTCGGCGGCCTCGCGGCCCCCACCGACGGCAGCCTGAAGGTCATGGCGGCCGTGATGGCCGCCGGCATGGTCCCCCCGCTGGGCATGGCCCTGGCGACGACCGTGCGCGGGCGCCTGTTCAGCAGGGCGGAACGCGAGAACGGCAAGGCGGCATGGGTGCTCGGCGCCTCGTTCATCAGCGAGGGCGCCATCCCGTTCGCAGCGGCCGACCCGCTGCGGGTGATCCCGTCCGCCATGGCGGGCGGCGCCGTCACCGGGGCGCTGTCGATGGCCTTCGAGGCCACCCTGCGCGCTCCGCACGGCGGCATCTTCGTGGTGCCGCTGATCGGCAGCCCGTGGCTGTATCTGCTGGCCGTCGCGGCGGGCACCGTCGTCACCGCCGCG
>NZ_RDBP01000169.1 GCF_008042045.1 Streptomyces sp. T39 | reverse complement strand
GACCAGCGCCGCCGACCCCGCGAGAGTGAGCCCGCCCGGGCGGGCGGACCCCGCACGCGCCCAGGGGGTACGCATGGCCGGACTGTTCCCCGAGCACGGAGGATGCTGCCCTATGCCCGTCAGACAGGGAGCCGTACGGCTGCTGCTGCACACCCTGTGCGCGGCACTCGTACTCACCGGCTGCGCGGACGGGGCACCACCCTCCGGCGCCCTCCGCACGCCGCCCGGCACCGACGACTCCGCCCGGCACGCCGCGACCCCGCTGCCCGCGCCGCCGCCCCGCGACCTCCCCGGCCTCGGTCCCGCCACGGCCCTCTCCGTCGGCGACGCCAACCGGCAGGCGCTCGTCGTCACCGGCGAGGGACCCGACTCCAGCGACTCGTCGGCCGTGCTCTGGGAACGCGACTCCGCCCGCGCCCCCTGGCGCCCGGTCCTCGGCCCGTGGCCCGCGCACAACGCCCTGCGCGGCTGGACCCGCGAGCACGTGGCGGACGATCTGCGTTCACCGATCGGCGTGTTCCGCCTCGGGGACGCCGGCGGGCGCCTGCCCGACCCCGGCACCCTGCTCCCGTACGACGAGGACCCCGAGTTCGCCACGTCGGGAACCGGCTTCCTCGGGGAGCCCCTCGAAGGCTCGTTCGACTATGTGGTCGCCATCGACTACAACCGCGTCCCCGGCACCACCCCGCTGGACAAGGACCGCCCGCTCGGCGCGGGCCGGGGCGGCGGGGTCTGGATCCATGTCGACCACGAGGGACCCACCCGGGCCTGCGTCTCGTTCGCGCAGGAGCACATGCGCGAGCTGCTGCTCGCCCTCGACCCGGACAAGCTCCCCGTCGTCGTCATGGGCCCGGCCGCCGAACTGCGCAGGTGACACCCCGCCCCGCCGGGAGCACGCCCTCGCGGACGCGTCAGCCGAGCTCCAGGCTGGTGACCCCGTAGAGCCCCGCCCGGTCGATCTCCGGGGCGGGCCCGGTGTACATCCGGGCCGCCTCGAAGGAGGGCCGGAGCCCGAGTTCCGTGACCAGCCCGGTGGCCGGGCCGTTGTGATCGGGCACGTCCACGGCGACCGGCCCGCCGCTGGCGGCCCCCGCCAGAGCCCCCAGCAGCCCTTCGGCCACACCGGGGCCGTCCGCGTACAGGGGCCCGATCCGGGAGGCCCCGCTGCACGGGCGGACCACGCCCAGGCCGCACAGGCCGCCGTCGCGCACCGCGGCGACCGCCGTGCGTCCGGGCAGCCCCGTCCAGGCGGCCAGATACGCGTCACGGTCCTCGGGGAAGAACCGGCGGTCGTACGCCGCCAGCGCCCCGAACGGCAGCGTCCGGGCGTCCACCAGCTCCACCCCCGGCGGCAGCACGCCACCGCCGCGCGGCACGCCCTCGAAGCGGACGTTGTTCCACACCCGCTCGAACCCGGACCTGCGGTAGTTGGCCTGCTGGTCGACGACCCCGTCGAGACCGACCAGCCGGCCGGCCAGCCGCCCGGTCCCGGCCCGCCACAGCCGCAGGCCGTACCCCTGCCCGCGCACGGCGGGACGCGTGATGTAGAAGCCGATGAACCCCGACCCCGTGCCGTGCCGCACCGCCGAGATGCAGCCGACCGGTTCGCCGTCCAGGACGCCGACGAGGAAGCCCCGGGGGTCGGCGACGGTGAACGCCTGGAGGTCCGAGTCGCCGGGATTCCACCCCTCGTCCTCGGCCCACCCGCGGATCAGGCCGATGTCCCGCGCGCTGGCGTTCCTGATCTCGAAGTCCGGCACGGCCGCTCCTTCCGTTCCCGCGCCTCGGCGTCCCCGCACCGGACGCCCCGGCGGGCACCCGTCCGTACGCTGCGTGGACCGCCACCCGCGCTCCGTGATGACCTCGCACTTCTAGCAGTGCGTCCGGGTGCCACCGATCAGGACAAGCCACCCGTGTCGCCGCCGTGGCGAGTGGTTGAGGGCCGTCGGGAGCGGGAGCATGCTGGAATGGCGCGGGGCCGGGACCGGCTCCACGGGCCCGCGACGCGGCGAAGGGCGAGTGAAGGTCCCCATGGACGAAGACATCAGCGGCCGGCCGGGCCGGGACGAGGCCGGCACCGGGGACCTGCCCCGGCTGATCCTTCAGCAGCTGCCCGTCCCGGTGGCCTTCTTCGACCGCTCGGCCCGGTTCGTGACGGCCAACCCGGCCGCCCTGTCGGCGGTGGACAGGACAGGGGACGAACTCGTCGGCCTGCGGCCCGGCGAGGTGTCGCCGGGCGTGGTGATCAGCGGGGCGGAAGGGCTCGAGGCCGCCATCGAGGAGGTCATGGCGGCGGGCGAGTCCCGCACCTACGAGACGCGTCTGCGCACCGAGGGCACCCAGGAACGCGTGTGGATGGCGGTCCTGTCCCCGATCACCGGCCACGACGGCGAGGTCCTCGGCTGCTCGGTGGTGAGCCTGGACACCAGCGAGCAGCACCGGGCCCGCGAACGCCTGTCCGTCCTGGACCGGGCCAGCATGCGCATCGGCAGCCGGCTGGACGTCATCACGACCGCCGACGAACTGGCCGAAATGGCCACCGAGACCTTCGCCGACTTCGTCGCCGTCGATCTGCTCGCCCCCGTCCTCGCCGGCGACGAACCGCGCGCCCCGGCCCCCGGCGGCACCATCGTCTTCCACCGGGCCGCCCAGCACTCGGTCCTGGACGGCTGCCCCGAATCCGTGGTTCCCGTCGGCACCAGCCACACCTTCGACCGCGAATCGGCGGTCGGACGCGTCCTCGGGCGCGGTGAGGCCGCGCGGTACCCCGTCGACGAGGAGTCGCTGCGGCTGTGGGACATCACCGACCCCGAGCGGGCCCGCAGCATCCGTGAGCACCGCATCCACTCCACGATGGTCGCCCCGCTGACCGCGCGCGGC
>NZ_RDBP01000168.1 GCF_008042045.1 Streptomyces sp. T39 | reverse complement strand
CCGAGTTCGCCGACTGCGTTGCCCGGACCACGGCTCATCTCGAGAAGCAGCAGGCGAAGTACGTCGTCCTCGAGACCGGGGAGATCGTCTCGCTGACGGACGACGACCCGGCGGCGAGCGTGCGGCGTCTGGCGTCCGRCGACATCCCCGACGCCGTCGCCCGGGCCGAGGCGGCGATCGCCGGCCGGAACGACGACTGGCTGGCAGCCGTCCGAGCCGACTGGCAGAAGCACTTCGCGTCCTTCTACAGCGAGGCGCTCTACTTCTCCTTCCCCGGCTGACGGGCCCGCGGCGTCGCGCCATGTCCGGGACCGCTTCGAAGGCGGTCTCCTCAACGACGAACTCCCGCTGAACGGCGGCACGACACCTGTCGCCGGACGCCGGGGAACGAGGTGGGGCGAGTCCTGCGGCAGGCCGGTGCCGTCGTCACATCGGAGCAGTCGGGAGGGAGCCCACGCCGGGCTTCAAGGAGGACCGGCGGTCGGTGCTGAACCGTACGTTCGACGAGTTGGCCGAAGCAGCCGCCGGGCGTACGACGCCGGGCCGGACGGCTCAGGACGAAGGGCAGCTCGGCGCATGAGAGGCAGGAGTGCGCAGCCGGGATGCAACACCCCCGCCGGGCGGCCGCGACGCCGCGGGCCCGTCAGCCGGGGAAGGAGAAGTAGAGCGCCTCGCTGTAGAAGGACGCGAAGTGCTTCTGCCAGTCGGCTCGGACGGCTGCCAGCCAGTCGTCGTTCCGGCCGGCGATCGCCGCCTCGGCCCGGGCGAC
>NZ_RDBP01000167.1 GCF_008042045.1 Streptomyces sp. T39 | reverse complement strand
CGCTGCATGCCGGTGCCGGCGGCAAGCTGGGCGAGGATCTCCCGCTCGATGCGGGTGATCTCCCACCGGGTGGTGTCGGGGCCGAGCAGGTGCCGTACCGGGGCCAGGACTGCCCATGCTCGGGCGGACAGCGTCGGACCGGATCCGTCAGCCGGGCCTCCGCTGCAGGCGCCGTCTGTGCCCCGGCCCCCGTCGGCCCGCAGGGCGGCAGGCGGGTTATCCACAGTTTCCACAGGGCCCCCCGCTACAACCGGTAGACGCCTGACGGCGGATCCCGAGACGGCAGTGGGCGGGCAGTAGTCGGGTCGGTCAGTAGGCGGGTCTTCCTCACAGGGGGACCCGTCATGATCTTCGGGACCCGATCCGTCACGGATGTCAGGGCAGACGTCTGCCGCCTCGGCGGGCACCCGCTTTCGCGCGGGCGGGGCCGGGACGACCACCACGGTGGCGGCCGCCGGGACGGGCACGGCGTGCAGCGGGCTGGGGTTGGCCTCATAGGCATGGCGGCCGCGCGGGCCCTGGCGGTGGTGGACGGTGATCCAGCCGGTGGCGGCGAGCTCGTCCAGGAGCCGGGCCGTCTGCCGCTCGGTGAGCGTCTCGCCCTGGTGGTCACCGGACTCGTGGCGCAGGTGGTCGGCGAGCTCCCGCACGGTCAGCGGCATGCGCCGGGCCTGCGCGTAGGCGATCGCCCCGTACAGGCGCAGCAGGCGGGGCCGCAGGACGTCCGCGGCCCGGACCGGGATCCACACGAACAGCTCGCCGGCGTCCGT
>NZ_RDBP01000166.1 GCF_008042045.1 Streptomyces sp. T39 | reverse complement strand
GGCCGCTGGGTGATGGTGCTGCCCGACCCGGCGGAGGCCGTCACCCATCTGTGGGCCGAGGGCCCGGACGACACCTCCGCCCAGGCCCTGCTCGACGAGTGGGCCGCGGTCGTGGACAGCGCCGGGAAGTGACACCCCCACCGGTGCCCCCTGCCGCCGCATGGCGCGGTCGCGGGGGCACCGGTGGGGCCATTCGGCGGTAGCGGCTGCGACGTGCGACGATGTGCGGCATGTCGCAGCCGCCCCCCGTTCGGAGTACCGGTTCACCGCCCGTGCGCCCCGACGCCTCGGCGTAGCCGTCGTCGAGGCTGTGCTCCATGACGTTGGTCAGCAGCGACATGGAGGCGTCGGCGCGCCGTGCCGAGAGCGGCGGCCTGCCGCGGACGCTGCGTGCCCGGCTGGGTCTCGCCGCGGGGCTCGTCCTCGCGGCCGCCGTGGTGACCGTGGGAGCCGCCGAGGCCCGCATCTCGGCTCCGGTGCTCGCCAAGGAGCGCACGGAGCTGATCGACCGGGTCGAGGCGCAGACGGACTCCGTCGACGACCTCGAGCGCAGCGTGGAGGCACTGCGCGCCGACGTCCAGGAGCGCCAGCGCAAGGCCCTCAGCGAGGACGGCGGCGGCCACGGGGACCTGACGACGGGCCT
>NZ_RDBP01000165.1 GCF_008042045.1 Streptomyces sp. T39 | reverse complement strand
GTGGTGTGGCTGCTGGCCACCATCGACCCGGTGATCGACGACGGCTCCTTCCTCGGCGCCATGGCCCTGCTCGGCGCCGGGATGGGGCTGCTCGCCTCGCAGCTCGGCGACGTGGTGCAGTCGGGTGCCGGCGACGCCGAGCGGAGCGAGGTGGGAGGGCTGCAGTTCACCGCGCAGAACCTGGGCTCCTCGCTCGGCACGGCCTTCATCGGCTCCCTGCTCATCGGCGCCCTGGCCACCGCCTTCGCCACCCGTGTCGAGGACGATCCGCGGATCTCGGACGCGGCCCGCACCTCGTCGGTGGGAACGAAGGCGATCCCGGCCTCCAGCGCGATGCCGGTCTCCTGCCGGGCCGCGGCCGAGCGGGCCGGCCTGCCGCCGGCCGAGGTCGAGGCCCTCGCCGACTCGTACGCGTCCGCGCAGCTCGACGGACTCCGCGCGGGCATCCTGGCGGCGGGCGGCATCACCCTGGCGAGCCTGCTGGTCACCGGCAATCTCCCGGCCACGCGGTCCGTGAAGGGCGCGGGCGCGCCGGGGAGACCATGACCGCGCGCCCGCGTCCCGGCGCACGGCCCCGTGCCGGGTCACCTGCGCGGGGTGAGGCCGCGGCCGGACCGGCGGCGGACGATCGGGACGATCGGGA
>NZ_RDBP01000164.1 GCF_008042045.1 Streptomyces sp. T39 | reverse complement strand
CACCGTCAACGCGGTCGCGCCCGGGGAGATCGCCACGCCCATGACCGGACAGACCGACACGGACGTCCGCGGCGAGGAACGCCCCGGCGTGCCGCTGCGGCGCCCCGGCGACGCGCGCGAGGTGGCCTCGGTCGTGGCCTTCCTGGCCGGCGACGACGCGTCGTACGTCACCGGCGCCTCATGGCCCGTGGACGGCGGCATGCTCCGCATGGGCCCGATGGCGGGATCCCATCTCGGCGACGACACCTGGCGGACGCCGTAGGGAGGCCGTCGCGGCAGCCCCCGCCGGCCGGGGCGGGTGAAACGCCCGCCGCCCCGTCGCGCGACGTCCTCGCGCGACGGGGCGGCGGGCGGCCGGGTGCTCCGGTCAGCCGGGCCACACCCCGGTCGCCCGGTGGACGGCGGTCGCGCCGGCCCGGTCCACCGTCGCCTTCACGGCGGCGAACACGGCTCCCTGCAGCGTGGCCGCGATCAGGATCTCGCGCCAGGTGCGGTCGGGGTCCGTGGCGTCCGGGGCGTCGTCGTCGTGGCCGAGCTTCTTCCAGACCTGCTTGAACAGCGCGCCCGCGAGCGCGCCGCCGGCCGCTCCCAGGGCCATGCCGATCGGCTTGTAGGCGACTTTGGACGCCTTCATCGCGTGACCT
>NZ_RDBP01000163.1 GCF_008042045.1 Streptomyces sp. T39 | reverse complement strand
GCAGCGCGATCCAGCGCACCTTCGTGCCGTACGCAGGGGCGTCGGGGACGACCTCCAGGCGGCCGGTGTCCGCATCGAACTTCACCGCCTGGACGTGCCCGGTGAGTTCGGGCGCGGCCGCGGCGAGGATGGTCTCCCACTGGGCGAGGACGCTGCCGCCGGCGGCCGGGGCGACCAGGCCGCGCTCGGTCATCATCATCGTGATCGCCGCGCCGAGCCCGAGCGGCTCGCGGCCGTCCCGCCGCAGAGTCGTGCCGGTGCGCCGCTTCGGCTTCTTCGTCTGAGCGCCGTCCCGGAGATGTCCGGCGTTGACCTCGCCCGCCAGGCCCTGCTCGCTGCCCGGGAGGCGGCGAGGTCGGGCAGGCGCTGGGTCCACGGCGCGGGCCGGACCGGGGTGGGGCGGGCCTGGGTATGCAGCTGCTCCAGCCGCACGGCGAGCAGGTGCTCGGCGGTGCGGGTCTGCGCCTTCGCGGCGGCCTCGGTCGCGGCACGCTGGGCGTCGTCGCTGTCGGGCAGCGCCTGGAACCAGGGCTTGGCGAGCTCGGTGGCGTACGCCTTGCGGGCCTCGGCCTGGGCGTCCTCGCTGCGGCCGAGCATCACCAGGGCCTCGTGCCGGTACTCTGCGGCCGCGCTCTCGGCGGTCA
>NZ_RDBP01000162.1 GCF_008042045.1 Streptomyces sp. T39 | reverse complement strand
CGGGGTCTACTACCGGATGACGGCCCGCAACCGGGTCTGGCTCGCCAAGCGGAACCTCCCGGCGCTGCTGGTGCCGCTCTACCTCGGGTCGTGGACCGCCCTGACCCTGGCCCGCACCCGGTCGGGCTCGGGCCTGCGCGCCTGGTTCGGCGGCTTCGCCGAGGGCGTCCGCACGCCCTGCGGCGAGCGGCGCCCGATGCGGTGGAGCACCGTGTGGCTGATGGCACGCCTGGGCCGCCCACCGGTGGTCTGAGCCGCCGCCCCGGGGCCCCGGGGCGCGCCGCCGACACCGTGTGCCGGCACAGCAGGAGGAGGACGGGACCCACGGGTCCCGTCCTCCTCCTGCTGTGCCGCAGGCCCCCTTCAGGGCCGGAATGCTGTGCCGCAGGCCCCCGTCAGGGCCAGACCAGGCAGTACGGCTGATGTCCCGCCTCGTGCAGACGATGGCTGAAATCTTGCCATTCATGCAGCAGTTGGTAGACGTTGAAGGCGTCCCGCGGGCCGCCCCGGTCCGGGACCGTCGACCAGATGAACGCGGCCGCACCCACCGACTCCTCGCCGATGTCCCGCAGCGGATCGACCGCGGTCATCGGCAGTTTCACCACCGCGTAGTCCGGGTGCAGCACCACGAGTTCCAGCGGCGG
>NZ_RDBP01000161.1 GCF_008042045.1 Streptomyces sp. T39 | reverse complement strand
GGTGTGGGACATGGAGGCGGGCAGCAGGGCCGGGGTGCGATGCGTGGGTCTGCTCTGCGGGGGGATCCCCCGGGCCGACCTGGAGGACGCGGGCGCCGACTCCGTCTACGACGATCCCGCGCACCTGCTCGCCTCCCCGGCCGCGTTCCCGCCCGGCTGATCGGGCGGCTGATCGGGCGGCTGATCGGGTAGCTCCGCCCGGCCCGGCGGAGCCACCAGGGCTGAGCCGGCACGGGCGGGCGCGGCGCCGCTCAGGGACCTAATCACGCACGGATCAGGGACCTACTCACGCACGGGCGGCTCCCTCACCCCGACAGGTGAGGGAGCCGCCCGTGCGTGCCCGGCCGTCATCCCGCGACAGGCGTCCCGCGCGACGTCAGCAGTGACGTCCGCGCGACCTGCGGCCCAGGAGCAGTACCAGGGCCAACACGGCGACACCGGCGCCGACGAGCACCGGCCCGCGGTTGCGGTTCGCCGCGGTCGCGGCCTGCGACGCCTTCTCCCGCACCGGCTCGGGCGTGCTGTCCCTGGCCGATCGCAGGAGGAACGCGGCCTTGTCCTGCGCCCGGTGGGCGGCGTCGGCGGCCTTCTCCTTGGCTGCGGTCGCCTTCTCCTGCGCCTGCGCCTTCACGTCGGCCTTCGCC
>NZ_RDBP01000160.1 GCF_008042045.1 Streptomyces sp. T39 | reverse complement strand
CGGCGGCCATCAGCCGGGCCCGGCGCCTCGCTGGCGCTCTTGTCATGGGGATGCCTCTCCTCGTTCACGCCCGGTCGACGGGGGTGATGCCGGGGCGTTGCGCAGCAGTCTGGAGGCTGCGCGGGCGCTTGAGGCGTGCGGGACCTGGCGGTTAGCTGCCATGGCGGGCACCCGCCAGGGGGGCGGCCCGGGGGGCCGCCTCGTGCGGGCGTGGTGGTGGCTCGCACTCCCGCGGCGCGCGGGTGTCCTCTGGCGCTGGACGGGCTGTTGTGGTTTGGGGTTCGTTCGCCTCGTGCGGGTGCGGGCCGGTGGTCGCTCGCACCCCCGCTGCGCGCGGGTGTCCTCAGGCGCCGGACGGGCTGTTCCGGTGCGGGTTCGTCCGCCTCGTGCGGGCCGGTGGTTGCAGCACGGCCTGCGGCCGTGTCCTCAAGCGCCGGACGGGCTGGGGTTGCCTGGGTGTGGCCGGGTACGTGGGTGTGCCGTTGGGGCGCTGCGGGGGTGTGTGCGGGCGAGGCTCGCCCGGGGTTGGCCGGTCCCTAGCGCAACGACGTTTTATCGCCCGCACACACCCCCTCCGCGCCCCTGTCGACGTGAGCGAACCGGCCCGTCCTGGCAGGGGAAGGATCGCCCCTGCGGGCCGTCGTGTGTATGTGTTGCGGCCGAAGGCCGCGCACGAGCCGGCAAGGCCGGTCATGGGTCCACCGGGGTGCAGACCGGTTCATCCCCCTTCACCACGGTGGACGGGTCCGCGGGGTGGCTTGGG
>NZ_RDBP01000016.1:121791-138802 GCF_008042045.1 Streptomyces sp. T39 | reverse complement strand
CGGGAGCCGCCCGGCGCAGGCGACATGCTCCGAACGCCGGGGGGCCAGGCGCAGCAGGCCGTCGGCGCCGACGGTGTACGTGAAGGGCTGCGCCAGGTCCGCCGCGGTCTGCTCCGCAGCCCAGCGCGCGAACTCCTCACGGGTGGCGACCGSGACSCCGCCGGGCGGCACCCGCTGCGGGATGCCGGGCCGCGCCCGCTTCGCGACACCGGGCCTGGTCCGCTTCTGTACCCGTACATCGGACCACCCGAGCTCGCGGCCGCGGCCCCTGACTCGCCCGGCGGCGTCCCGGTCGCCACCCGTGAGGAGTTCGCGCGCTGGGCTGCGGAGCAGACCGCGGCGGACCTGGCGCAGCCCTTCACGTACACCGTCGGCGCCGACGGCCTGCTGCGCCTGGCCCCCCGGCGTTCGGAGCATGTCGCCTGCGCCGGGCGGCTCCCGGTCCACGGGGCGGGCGAGGTCCTGTTCCGTCCGGACTCCGGCGGCTGGGAGGTCGAGGAGATCTCCAACTTCTCGACGGGCTACTGCCCGGAGCCGGCGTCCTTCCCCCGCGTCGCGGCTGCTCTGGACGCCTGCGCTCTCGCCCGCCCGGCACACTTCACCCATGCGGTGGTCTTCCGCCGCTGCGAGGAGTGCGGCACCACCTGCGTCGTCAAGGACGACCACTACGTCTGCGCAGTCTGCGACGCGGACCTGCCCGTGCGGTGGAACGTCGATCGCGCCGTGCGTCCCGAGGCGGCCCCGCCACCCCCGCTCCCCGCGCACGGCATCGACACGGCGCGGTCGTTGGAGGAGTTGGAGGGTGACGTCTGGCCGGCTCCCGGGCCGCCGGTGACCGCTCTGGTCGAGGCTGTCCACGCGCTGCGCCGCCGCCCGGTCGGAGCGCTCGGCACCTGGGACATGATCCGCCTCCTCGGCCAGCGCGTGGGCGCGGCGGTCCTGGTCCCCGTCGCGCTCGACCTCCTGCGCGCCTCGCTGCCGCGGCAGGCGACCGGAGGCTGGTTCGAGGACGACCTGCTCGCGGCGGTGGCCGCGCAGCCGCCGGAGTTCTGGGCCGAACACCCCCACTGGCACGCGGAGACGGCACGCATCGCGGACGCCGTGGCGGGATGTCCGGGCGGCCCCGCCGGATGACCGCGCCCCACGGCCCCCGACGTCTCGAACGCCTCCTTCGTCGTGGCACGTCTCCTGCTGGTCGCGATGGCAGCCGGGGGGATCTTCACCGGGTTCCAGGGGCTGAAGGCGCAGGACGACATCGGGTGGAGCGACGAGGAGCTGAGCTCGGCGGTCGAGGGCGCCATCGCCTCCCTGAGCGGCAGTTCCGCACACGGCAGCCCGCTCGACGGACCCGACACCCCCGAGGACTTCGACGGCGCCTGCGGCATCAAGGTCCGGCAGGAGATCGTGGAGCAAGGCAGCGGCGACGCCCCGCAGTTCGGGGTGTCCGCCGAGGTGCCGGGCGAGGCGACGGCGGACCACGCCCGGTACGCGGTGTCCGCCGACGGGGCGAGTGCCTGGTTCTGCATGGACGTCACCCGCGCCCACACCGGCTGGGCCGAGACCGTGGCCCCGGGCGGACTGGGCGAGTCCTCGAAGGTGCGGCTCCCGGAGTTCACGCACCAGGTGACGAGCCGGGCGGGGGAGTGCTGACGGCTGGGCCGACAGCAGGGCTCGCGGCATTGCGAGCGGTCGGGTGCGCCTGCCCGGTGCCGCCCGGACCGGACGCCGCGGCGAAAAACCGGATGCCGTTCCTCGGCCCGGCAGGCACGCTCGTGGCCATGTCGACCGATGTCAGCGGAATGATCGAGTGCCGTCCGGGAGCCCGTATCTGGGGTCACGACGACGAGGACACCGTCTGGGAGGCCGGTATCGACCTCCTTCTGCTGAACACCGGCAACGCCTACGACGGCCTGGCCTGCCTCTTCGGGATCCGCAATACCTTCGGCTTCCGACCCCTGGCGGAGGACCGGGGCCTGCCGGACGACGTGTCTGACGGGCTGCGTGAGATGTACGCCGGATACGGCGGCCCCCCGGACGTCTACGGCACGACATGGCTGAGCTGGGCCGAACTGGCTGCCGTCGACTGGCAGGAGACGGACGCCTCCGGCAGGTGCAGCCGGGCGTCAGCCGCAGGACCGGACACGCACTGGGGACCGGTGTGGGACGTCATGCGCGTCCTCGGCGAACTCCATGGAGCGGAGAACGTCCGTCTCGTCGCCTGGTTCCACTGAGGTGATCCCGTGCAGACCAGATTCCGCTTCAGGAGCCCGATCTGTGGTCTGGCGGCGGACCTGTCACCGGAGTTGAGGCCCGTGACGAGCAGGCCGCCCGCCGGGATCGTCGTCGGCAGAGGTGTGTGGCTCGTGCTTCCGAAGGGCGGTGTCCATGGGCAGGATCTCGCCTGGCTGTGCCTGGGCGTCAGCCTGTGCGGCAGGGAGCCGGCCGAGGACCGTCCGGGTGGCGTGGCCGTCGTCGTGGACTCCCTCGCGTATCCCCTGGCCGATTACCTGCCGGAGGTCGCGGCCCTGGTCATGGAGGAGTTCCTGCTCGCGGAGCTGGGGCGGGAGAGCCGCGCCGGACGGGTCACGTACTGCTCGCGGCACCGGGCGTACGCGTTCGACTGGGGTACGGAGCGGCCGTTCTCCGAGCTGTAGGGGCATCCGCACGATGCCTTGGCACCCCGGCCCTCCTACTGGAGCGCGCCCGCGTGGCGGCCATCGGCGAGGACGGCGTCCACCAGGGGCGCCTTCGCGCCCGGGGCCAACGAACCACTGTTCGGTGGGGTTGATATCGACGCGGGGCGGGAGAGAGCAGAGATGGACGAGCAGGCGGTTCGTACGGTGAGCGCATGCGGGACATGCGGGGCCGAGAGTGAGCGGTGGGTCGTGCAACTCATCCGGGCGAACCGGCTCCGCTGGGAGGCCGACTACTCGTGCGCCCGCTGCGGGACGATCGCGTGCGACGGTGACTGGGGGCCTGCTCCTGCGGATGTCCGGGCGGCGCTCGTTGCGGAGCACGGTGAGGTTGTGCTGCTTTTCAGGAACGACGCTCGGAACTCCGGGCGGGTCCTGAAGGCATTCCGGGACGCTCTGGGCCTGACTCTCGCGGAGGCGAAGAGTGCCGCGGAGGCCGTACGCGGCCAGGGATTCCGATCCACGCGAGTCGAAGGGGAACTCGTGAGGCGACTCCTCGGACCGGCGGTGATCAGACGCGCGGCATGACCCGGCGGGCAGCGCGGTACCGCGCGTGCGTCTCGGCGCGTGCTCCCGGCCGGTCAGCGCAGGACGCGGTAGGTCAGGTGCGTGACCAGGCTCGCCGCGCGGGAGGAGAGCTGTTCCAGCTTCAGGGGCGGGACGCCCTCGAAGAGGCGGGTGCCGCTGCCGAGGGTGACCGGGGAGATGGCGAGGCGGAGTTCGTCGATCAGGCCGGCGGCGAGGTACTGGTTGAGGGTTGTGGCGCCGCCGACGACCGCGACCTCGCCGTCCCCGGCCGATGCGCGGGCGCGAGCCAGGGCGGCGGTGATGCCGTCGGTGACGAAGTGGAAGGTCGTGCCGCCGGCCATCGGCTGCGGCTCGCGGGCGTGGTGGGTGAGGACGAACACCGGTGAGTGAAAAGGGGGTTCGTCGCCCCACCAGCCGTCCCACGGCCGGTCCCAGCCGCCGCGCACGGGACCGAACATGTTGCGCCCCATGATGTACGCCTGAGCCTCGCCGAACCGCTCGATCTCGGCCCTGTTCTCGTCCGGGGTCTCGAACATCCAGGCGTGGAGCACGGCGCCCGACCCGTCGCCCCCGTCGTCACCGAAGGGGCGCTCCTCGGTCTGGTGGTGCCCGGCGGTGTACCCGTCGGCCGAGACGGTGATGGTGCCGATCACCCGGCCGGTGTCTGCGGTCATGGCTTGCTCCCTCTCTTTCGGCGATGCGCCAGGACGTCCCGGCATTATGCGCGGCGCGTCCTTCCGATCGCTTCTGTGCGCACGGGTGTTGTTGCATGTGCGTACGTGAAGCAGGTGGGGAGCAGGCGCCTGACGTGTGATGCACGGCACCATGGAAGGTCTGTCCGATTATCTGATTGCTCGTGGAAAGCGCTGCTGACAGCATCTCCCGAGTGATGGACAACGGGGATGAAATGGCGGGGCAGCGTCCTGCCTCGGGTCTGGACCGACTGCTCGAAGCGGCGTCACCGCACATGCCGCCGACCACTGTCGAGGCGGCCGGCAGCGCGGAAACCGCAGCCGACGTCGACGCCTCGGCCGACGTGGAAGCCACGGTTGAAGCAGAAGCAGAAGCGGACACAGACACGGCTGCAGCCGCGGCCGTCGGCGCTGAGGCCGTCGCCGGCGATGTCGCCCGCGCGCGCAAGGACTTCGCGCGCCTGCTCGGTGACTTCCGGCGGACGGCGGTGCTGGTGCCCTTCGACGAGCACGACAGCCTCTGGACGGCCGACTTCGGCGGAGTGCGGTGGATCTGCGCCTTTTCGGACGAGGCGGCCCTCGCGGACTTCGCCCGCGCCCGCGGGGAAGCCGGCCGCGTCCGGACCTACCGGACGGTGCTGGGCGCACGCCTGCTGGACGTGATGGTGCCGATGCTGCCAGGGCCGGCGGGAGTCGCGCTGGACGCGGGCGCCGACGGCGGCATGCTGTTCCCGCCGGTCGCGGGCATCGTGCCGGACGCCGTCGCAGTGGATCTCGGGGGGTCGCGATGAGCGGTGGCGAGCCCGAACTGCGGGCATCGGAACTGGCGCTGGCGGCGATCGCCGCCGGTATCGATCTGGCGCATGCCGAGCTCAAGGAGCTCGGCATGATCGGTGAGGCGTCCACGGGACGCGGCTTCTCCGATCTGGCGCTGTCGGGGCTGGAGCTCGGACACGGCGGTCTGACGGGCACGTTCGAGACCTTCTGCGCGCGGTGGGAGTGGGGCGTGCGCGCGCTGACGCTCGAGGGGAACGCCTTCGCCCAGGGCGTCGGGCTCTCGGCGGGCTCGTTCGCCGAACAGGAGCAGTACGTCAAGGACACGATCAAGATCGGTGTGAACTCCCTGAACGGGAATCCGCACCTGTCCGAGGACGAGGTCAAGCGGATGGACTGGGAGACCATCCGCGACCAGCGGACGTGGGACGACGCGGACTGGAGCGGCGAGTCCTTCTCCCAGGCGCACGAAGAGGTCAAGCAGACCTGGCGGGACACCGGTTACGACGTGATGGACGCCCAGATGGACGCGATGGAGCGTTCGGGGATCATCACGGAGGAGGAGCGCGCGGTCATCGACCGGCAGCAGCGGGAGACCTTCGACCCGTCAGAGGGCGCGATCGCGCAGGCCGAGGAGCCGCGCTGGGGAGACGACCGCTGATGCCGGACTGGGGGATCGTCGGCGACCTGGCCGGCAAGGCGACCGACAAGATTGTCGACACCGTCGACAGCGGGATCGACAAGGGCAAGGAACTCGTCGGCGAGGGCGTCGACTACGTCACCGACAAGGCCGGTCAGGGGCTCCGCCACCACGGCTACGACTCGCTCGCCGATGACGTCGAGGACTGGGGCGACGCCACGGCTTCCTCCCTCGGCGCGGAGGTCGGGGAGAAGCAGCTCGGGCAGACGGAGGAGGCCGACGAACTGGTCCACGGCAAGCCGGACAAGATCGCGGCCACCGTGAAGAACCTGCGGGACTTCCAGGCCGCGTTCGGCCTCGTCGGCGCGGGGATGAAGCGTCTGGACTCGAAGAATTGGAAGGGCGAGGCCGCCGAGGCGTTCCGGAAGAAGTTCGCTCCCCTGCCGACGGACTGGCTGCGGGCTGCCGACGCGTTCGGAGACGCGGCGAAGGCGCTGGAGAGCTACTCGAAGGCGATGGTCGGGGCGCAGGGCAAGGCGCGCGAGGCGATCGCCCTCTTCAAGGAGGGGGAGAGCGACTCGAAGACGGCCGTCGACGCCTTCAACAAGAAGGTCGACGCCTACAACGCGGCCCGCAACGGAGACAGCCCGCTTCCGCACCCGGGCAAATTCTCCGACCCGGGCAAGCAGAAACGGGCCCGGGCCCGGGAGATCCTGGCCGACGCCCGCGCTGCCCGCAACACCGCGGGGGAGACCGCCAAGAGCTCGGTCACGGCGGCGATGGCCCATGCGCCCGAGGAGCCCACCGGCCGCGAGAAGCTCAAGCTCGAAATGACTGACATGGCCCTCGGCCAGAGCATCGAGCTGACCCACTTCGGCGGCGGCATCATCAAGGGCACCGCCGGCATCGTCAACTTCGTCCGCTCCGTCAACCCGATCGACCCGTACAACCTGACCCACCCCGCCGAGTACTACAAAGGCGTCAACATGACGCTCGCCGGCCTCGTCTCCACCGCCGCCAATCCCGACCGCGCGCTGAAGAACGCCTGGGAGGCCGCGAAGGGCGACCCGTCCGAATTCCTCGGCCGTCTGGTCCCCGAGATCGT
Source organism: Streptomyces sp. T39 (assembly GCF_008042045.1). GTDB lineage: Bacteria > Actinomycetota > Actinomycetes > Streptomycetales > Streptomycetaceae > Streptomyces. Next base: position 132,370 of record NZ_RDBP01000016.1, on the reverse strand, counting down.
CGGCACCAAGGGCGCGGGAGCGGTCAAGGGGCTCGCCACCGCGGGCATGCGCAGCGGAGCCAAGCACGCCCTGACGGAGGGCGCGGAGTCTGCCGCGCAGAAGGCCGCCCGGGAGAACCCGGCGGGCACGTCCCGCCCCGAACACGCCGTCGAGAACGGCGCGTCCGACCCGATCGACCTGGCGACCGGCGTCATGTACCTGCCGCAGACGGACCTCGTCCTGCCCGGCGTCCTTCCTCTCGCGTTCCACCGCCGTGTCGCCTCCGACTACCGCTCGGGGCAGTGGTTCGGCCCGTCCTGGGCATCGACCGTGGACCAGCGGCTGGAGATCGATGCGGAAGGCGTCGTCTTCGTTCGCGAGGACGGCCGGCTCATCGCCTACCCCCATCCCGCACCGGGTGTTCCGGTCCTGCCGGGGTACGGCGCACCCTGGCCGCTGGACCGCTCCCCGGACGGCGACTACAGCGTCACCGACCCGGACAGCGGCCGTGTCCTGCGCTTCTCCCCGCTGACGGAGGACTGCGCGCTCCTCGTCCAGGTCGACGACCGCAACGGCCACCGGCTCACCTTCGAGTACGACGAGGCGGGCGCTCCCACCTCGATCGTCCACAGTGGGGGCTACCGCCTGGTGATCGCCACGGAGGCCGGACGCGTCTGCTCCCTGGCCCTGGCCGGGGGCGCGGCCGACGGAAGTGATCAGCAGATCCTCCGCTACGGGTACACCGGCGGACACCTCACCGAGGTCGTCAACTCCTCCGGCCTGCCGCTGCGTTTCAGCTACGACGAGCGCGGCCGGGTCACCTCGTGGACCGACACCAACGACAGCCGCTACGACTACACGTACGACGACCTGGACCGCTGCGTCGCCGAGCAGGGCGAAGCGGGCCATGTCACGCTCCATGTCGACTACGGTGACCCGCACCCGGACACGGGCCTGCGGGTCACCACGACCACCACCGGGTCGGGCGCCGTCTCCCGGTACGTGATCAACGAAGCCCATCAGGTGGTCGAGGAGACCGACCCGGTGGGTGCCGTCACCCGCTACGAGCGCGACCACCGCAACCACCTGCTCCGCCACACGGACCCGCTGGGCCGGACCTCACGCTTCACCTACGACGCGGCGGGCCGCCCGCTGACCGCCGTCCGCCCGGACGGCCGCGGCACGGAGGCGGAGTACGACACCCTCGGGCTGCCCGTGCGCATCGTCAACCCGGACCGCACGGTGCTCCGGTACGCCTACGACGAGCGCGGCAACCGCACGGAGGCGGTCGCGCCGAACGGCACGGTCGCCCGCTGGACCTACGACGACGCAGGGCGCCTCACCTCGGCCACGGACGGACTCGGCAACACCACGCGGGTGCGCTGCGACGCCGCCGGCCTGCCCGTCGAGATCAGCGACCCGCTCGGCGCGGTCACCCGGGTCGAACGGGACGCCTTCGGCAGGCCCTCGTCGATCGCCGACCCCCTGGGATCGGTCACGCACTTCGTGTGGACGACGGAGGGCAAGCTCGCCCGCCGCGTCGAGGCCGACGGCAGCGAGCAGTCCTGGACGTACGACGGCGAGGGCAACTGCGTCGCCCACACCGACCCGCTCGGCCAGGTCTCCCGCTTCGAGTACACCCACTTCGACCTGCTCACCGCCCGCACGGGCCCGGACGGCGTGCGGTACGAGTTCACCCACGACCACGGGCTGCGTCTCACCCAGGTGCGGAATCCGCAGGGTCTGACCTGGGACTACGGCTACGACGCAGCCGGACGCCTGATATCCGAGTCCGACTTCGACGACCGGCTGCTCTCGTACGAGCGGGACGCCGCCGGGGCCCTGATCTCCCGCACCGACGTTCTCGGGCAGACGATCCGCTACGAGCGGGACGTCCTCGGCCGGGTGGTCCGCAAGGACGCGGCGGGCAAGGTCACGACGTTCGCGTACGACCTCACCGACGGCCTCGCAGAGGTGGTGAACCCGGACGCGACGGTGACCTTCCTCCGCGACCGGTTCGGCAGGCTCGTCAGCGAGACGGTGAACGGGCGGACCATCACCTTCACCTACGACGAACTGGGCCGCCGCACGGGCCGGACCACACCGACGGGCGCGGTCAGCACCTGGACGTACGACGCGGCCGGCCGCCGCAACACCCTGACCACGGCCGGCCGGACGATCACGTTCGAGCACGACGCGGCGGGGCAGGAAGTCGCCCGGCGGATCGGCGACACCCTCTCCTTCACCAACGAGTACGACGCGCTCGGCCGCCTCACCGGCCAGCAGGTGACCGGAGCCGCGGGCCGCAGCATCCAGCGCCGCGACTACGCGTACCGGGCCGACGGCCATCTGGTGTCGCTCACGGACCAGTTGAACGGCACGAAGACCTTCGACCTCGACCCGATCGGCCGGGTCACCGCCGTCCACGCGGCGAACTGGACCGAGCGCTACGCCTACGACGCGGCGGGCAACCAGACCGAGGCCTCGTGGCCCGCGGAACACCCAGGCCAGGAGGCCGTCGGCACCCGCGACTACACCGGCACCACCCTCACCCGCGCGGGCCGCGTCCGCTACGAACACGACCCCCTCGGCCGCGTCACCCTCCGCCAGAAGCCCCGCCCCTCGAAGAAGCCGGCGACCTGGCGGTACACGTGGGACGCCGAGGACCGCATGACGTCCGCCGTCACCCCGGAGGGGGTGGTGTGGCACTACGCGTACGACGCCCTGGGGCGGCGGACCGCGAAGCGGCGGATGGGGGGCGACGGGGAGGCCGTCGTGGAGGAGGTGGGGTTCACGTGGGACGGGGCGACGCTGTGCGAGGAGACGACCTTCCGGATGGAGGCCCCGCATGTGGTCGTACTGACGTGGGACGACGGGAATCGCGGGCCGATAATTCAAGTGGAGCGCCTGTTCCAACAGTCCAATCGACCGGCAGGGCGCACGCGAATCCTCCATGTTCTGTCGAGCTCATCCGGTACACCTGCTGAACTTTCCGATGAGCGTGGAAGAATTGTGTGGCTTGCGCGCTCGTCCCTATGGGGTCTGACGGCTTGGCGTGCTGACGCCGCAGCCTACACTCCGATGAGATTCCCGGGACAGTATTTCGATTCAGAGAGCGGGTTTCACTACAACTATTTCCGATATTACGACCCAGTTGTAGCCCGATACGGCTCTGTGGACCCACTGGGTATTGCTCCTGCATCCAATCCGGTCACCTATGTTGTCAACCCTTATGCGGAGATCGACCGTTTGGGTCTTTCTCCGTACAAAGTGCTGTACCACGGCGCTCAGGAGTGGAAGGGTGATAGTTTTTCGTTGGATCCTGATGTGAACGTGAAGCGGGAGTACACGCCGAATGCTGGTATATATTTGACGGATGATTTCAATCGTGCGGCGACTCAATACGCTGGACCATCTGGCACGGTGGTTCGGGTCGAGGTCCCCGCCGATCGGGCCGAGGCGTGGTTGCGTCTGCATGAGGGGCCGGCTGGGAATCTTCCGGAGTATTTCGTCAACTCCTCAAGTGACCTTCCGTTGCTCAATGCCCAACTGCGTCATCTTCCGCAGGCTCAAGCGGTCATGGAGCATTTCATGGGGAACTTCTAGTCTCGTAGGGTGATTTTGTGAGTCGAGAATTGGTGGCCAGGGAAATCTTTGGACCGCTCGGTGGCGTCCTGGAGATTTCTGCCGTCAGGTATTCGGGCTACCTGGTGCCGGTGGAAGCCCGTAGCTTTCAATCGTTCGTTGCTGGGATCGAGGATGAGTTGGCCGCAATTCTCGATCAGATCGAAAACCTGAGTAAAATCTCGCGTAGTGAAGCGTCAATCTTTGAAAGCCTTGGGTATGGGGCTCCGCACGAGATCTCACTTGCGGCGCTGGTGATGTGGTCTTGTGGGGTGGCTGGATTTTCCTCGAATGATGTCGAGAGGATGGTCGTGGCGGGATCTGACATTCAGCTTTCGCGCCTCACGCAGGCCCTGATCTTCTCTGCCCCGAGTGAGGGGGTTGCCGCGAACTCCGAAGTGATTCGGCGAATCTTGCTCGGTTGCCTTCGGATTCTAGGTAGATCAACTACGGGTGACCTCTCGCTTGCGCTCAGGATTTGGTCGGTTTCGATACTCCCCGCATACCTGAGTCCTGCCGCCGGTGCGAGCGCGGATTCCAGGGAAAAGGTACGAGCGTATGCGCGGTGCTTGATGGCAGAGGGTTTCAATCCGTGAGGAGCTTCGTGAACTCTCACGTCAACTTTGTCTACCCTGTTGGCTGAGGGGGCGTGTGAACGGTCGGTACTGGCGCAAAGTGGTCTCCGAGAGGCATTCGGCCTGGCGTGGGGTGTTCAACGCGGACGGCCAATGCACTCGTGCACGGGGTGCCGCCCGGACGCGGCTATCTGGTGCGGCTGGTGAACGAGGACGCCGGCCGCCGTCTCCGCGTCGAGGTGCACGACAGCGGGGACGGACGGCCGGCGATTCCGGGTGGGCCCGGGCTCGGTGAGGAGTCGGGGCGTGGGCTGCTGATCGTCGGCGCGCTCGCCGACACCTGGGGTGTCGACGAGCGCGAGCCGGACAAGGTGGTGTGGTGCTCCTTCACCCGGAGGCCGTGAGGCCGTGGGGGCGTGGGCCCAGGAGGGCTACGGCACGTTGCGGACGGTGCCTTCGAAGGGCTGCCCGGTCGGGCTGCCCTCGTCGTCGATGAGCTGGAGGCGGACGTACTCGGCCGGCTCACGCAGCCGGTCGCGGACGGTCGGGACGGTCAGGTCGGCGGTGGTCTCACCGGCCGGGACCGCGGTCCAGAGGGTGCGGTACTCCAGCTCCGAGAGCGGGACGGCCGGGTTCGGGATCTCTTCCACGAGCATGCGCAGCCAGTCCTGGTCGACGTCGGCCGTGGAGAGCTCCGCTCGGCCGTCCGGGACGGCGGACAGCTCGGCCACGACGGGGATCTCGACGTCAGCCGGCTCGGAGAGGGAGACCCGCCAGGTCAGCGGCCGGCCCTCGGTGACGTCGGCGGCCACCGGCTTGACGGTGACCTTCGGCAGGGGGTCGTCCTCGGTCGCGGTGACGCCGCCGGAGTCGGCGCCGACGACGGTGCCCGTGACGGCCTTGACCAGGACGTCGTGCGCGGTGCCCCAGCCGTAGCGGGTGTTGCCGGTGACCTCGACCTGGACGTCGATGCCCGCCGTGCCGGGGCCGACCTGGACCAGGCGGTTGGTGGTGGCACCGGTCGCCGGGTCGACGACGTAGAGGCGGACCGTGCCCGTGCTCTCGCCGGTGGTGCGGACGGGCACCGTGTAGGTGCGGGTGCCGGAGTCGCCCTCCTCGACGGTGAGGCGGCCGAGGTCGACGCGGGTGAGCGGCGCGGCCTCGACGGCGGGGGTGCCCGGCTGCCAGGCCCAGGCGTCCATCAACCAGGCCTTGCCGGAGCGCGAGACGGGGAGCAGTTCGAGGGAGGCGAGCTGCGTGAGATCGAGCTTCGCGGTGTTCGCCGCGGTGAGCGGGACGCGGACCTCCTGGGCCCAGTAGGAGGAGGTGCGGTCGGTGCCGGGCAGGCCGTCGACGCGGACGCGTCCCAGGGCCGCACGCTTGCCCGTCGCGTCCTTCACGGCCACGTCGAACTGGGTGCCCCGGCTGTTCGGCGGGACGGCGATGCGCAGGGCGAGCGACGTCGAGCCCTTGGCGGAGAGCGGCTTCTCGGGCGTCACGCGGGCGGGTGTGCCCGGGGCGGTCCAGGCGAGGGCGATCGCGCGGCGGCCGGCCTCGTGCTCCGGGCGCCAGTAGGCGAAGTGCGGCGAGGAGCCGATGACGCCCTCACCGAGGCAGGCGGAGCCGCCGGGTGCGACGGCGTCGCAGAGGCGGGCGCCGGAGACCTTCAGCGGGTCGTCCGGCAGGAAGCCGGCGCTCCGGTGGCCGCCGACCGCGTGGGTCAGCACCCGGGCCGGGTCGGCGGAGGGCGCGCGGCGTCCGGTGCCGTCGACGAGCTCGCGTACGCGGTCGTCGCCGTCGACGAACAGCCGCGCGGCGGCGGCGATGTAGGTGGCGCCGGCCCTGTGCTGCTGGTCCGCGGTGAGGCGGCCCGCCCGGCCGGGGGAGCAGAGCGGGTCCGGGGCCTCGGGGTCGTGCCAGAAGTCGTCGTCGGCGGGGGCCGCGGCCTGGCCGGGGGTCCACTCGCTGTTGAAGTAGTTGTGGTTGGCGCCGACCATGTAGACCGAGCTGTGCAGGGCCTTGCCCCGGCTCACTCCGCGGGTGCCGTCGGCGTAGACCTGGCCCTGGAGGTCGGAGACGTCGCCGTCGCAGCCCGGCAGGATGGTGAGCGAGGGGACGTCGGCGACCGGGTTCTGGCCGAAGATCGTGGGACCGATGAGGACCGTGCCGCGGATCGTCCAGCGGGCGTCGCCGGGCGCGCCGTCCTGGGCGGGCGGCGGAGGATAGAGGCTGTCCATGGCCGCGCGGTTGACGCCCTCGCCGCCGCGGGAGTGCCCGACGAGGAGCACCCGGGACAGGTCCGGCTTCGGGGTCTTCCGCACCGCGGCGGGCGCGGATGCGGGGTCGGCGGCCCAGTCGGCCCAGCGGGCGAGGTGGCTGCGCACCAGCGAGGAGCGGGCCTGGGCGCCGCTGTCCTCGATGCCGCCGTCCTGGCCGTTGATGCCGTTGGCGGAGATCGAGACGGTGACGTACCCCTGTGAGGCGAGCAGTTGCTGGTCGCGCAGGTACCCCTTGTGGCTGGGGATCGGCTGCGCGCCCTTGGCACAGGGCCAGTCGATGGTCACCTCGTCGCCGCCCCTGCCGGGGACGTAGCAGGTGGCGTGGCGGCCGTGCAGGAAGAGGGCGACGGGCCGCTCACCGGTCGCGTCCTTCGGCGCCACGACCAGACCGCGCATCTCGACGGGCTCGGACATGCCGGGGAGCTTGACGGACGGCAGGTCGTACTCGCCGGTGGTCGTCGCGTACGGGCCCTTGGCGCCGGGGTCGACGGCTCCGGCGGGCTGGACGGGCGGCAGCCTCACGATGGTGGGCTTCGTCGCCCGGTGCTTCCCGGTGCCGGCGGCCGCGTCGAGCCGGCGGCCGGCCGCCTCGACCCGCAGATCGTCCAGGTCGGCGGCGCTCACCCCGTCGAGGGGGAGCCGGAAGGTCCGGTTGTCGTCCTGGGGCTCGGGTACGCCGAGCAGTGCGCCGTTCGCGCGGAACTCGACGCGGGCGTCCCCGTGCGGGACCGGCCGCGGTGAGCGCCACTCCAGGTGGCTCGCCCCGTCCTCGCCGGTGATCCGCCACCCGGGCGGAAGCCCGTCGGCGTTCCCCTGCGCCGACGTCGCGGTCCGTGTGCCGGGCGCTGCCGGGGCGGCGTGCGCCACCGCGGGCGCCGCCGCCATCACCGTGAGCACCGCTGTCGCGGTGGCCCAGGCTTTTCGGCCACGTATCAAGATTCCTCCTCAACCCCGTTGCGGGCGCGTTTGTTTCAGGTCGAACGCGCCCGCAACGGGGTTGAGGAGGAATCTTGATACGTGTATGGGCACCGCCACGACGCTGCGCCGCCACTTCCACCGGACCGTCGGCGTCCCGCCGGACACCTACCGCAGGACCTTCCGCGCCGGCCCGGCCGCGCCGGGTGACCGGACGCGCCCGCCGGGCGCCTGACGAGACGTCCCGCCCCCGCACCGGGGCGGTGTCCGGAAATGCTTTGTCCACCGGGTGGAAGAAGTTGGCGATTCCTCTGTCGAAGGGCTTACGCAGCGCGCCTTCGGCGCGCTAACTTCCAAACGTGCCAGTCCAGTTGACACCGGACGGCCCGCAGCGGCGTGACGGCGCACGCCCGCGTTCTCCCCGGCGGATCCGCAGTGGATCCGCCGGCACCCCCCACCCCTGGGAGACTTCCGTGCGCCACAGATCCCTCCGTGCCCGCAGAGCCGCCGGAGCCACCGCTCTGGCGCTCCTCACCGCCCTGCTGGCACCGGCCGTCCCGGCGGCCCAGGCGGCGGCCCCCGCCGCCGCCGAGGAGTTCCAGCAGGTCACCCTCGCCAAGGGCGTCGCCGAGACCGGCGAGCCCATGACCATGGCAGTGCTGCCCGACCGTTCGGTCCTGCACACCTCCCGCGACGGGACGCTGCGGCTCACCGACGCCGCCGGGACCACCAAGGTCGCCGGCCGGGTCGACGTGTACAGCCACGACGAGGAGGGTCTCCAGGGCATCGGCGTGGACCCCGGCTTCACCACCAACCGGCACGTCTACCTCTACTACGCGCCCAAGCTCGCCACCCCAGGCGGCGACGCGCCCGGCGACGGCACCGCCGCGGACTTCGCCCCCTTCGACGGCGTCAACCGCCTCTCGCGCTTCACCCTGCGCACCGACGGCACCCTGGACACCGCGAGCGAGAAGAAGGTCCTCGACGTCCCCGCCTCCCGGGGCATCTGCTGCCATGTCGGCGGCGACATCGACTTCGACGCCCAGGGGAACCTCTACCTGAGCACCGGCGACGACAGCAACCCCTTCGCCTCCGACGGCTACTCCCCGCTCGACGAGCGCGCGTCCCGCAACCCCGCCTTCGACGCCCAGCGTTCCAGCGGCAACACCAACGACCTGCGCGGCAAGGTCCTGCGCATCAAGGTCGCGGCCGACGGCTCCTACACGGTGCCCGCGGGCAACCTCTTCGCCCCCGGGACGGCGAGGACCCGCCCGGAGATCTACGCCATGGGCTTCCGCAACCCGTTCCGGATGAGCGTCGACAAGCAGACCGGCATCGTCTACCTCGGCGACTACGGACCCGACGCCGGCACGGCGAGCGCCACCCGAGGACCGGCCGGGCAGGTCGAGTTCAACCGCATCACCAAGGCGGGCAACTTCGGCTGGCCCTACTGCACCGGCGACAACGACGCCTACAACGACCACGACTTCGCCTCCGGGGCCTCCGGTGCCCGCTTCGACTGCGCGGCCCCCCGCAACACGTCGCCGCGCAACACGGGCCTGACCGACCTGCCGCCCGCGCAGCCCGCCTGGCTGCCCTACGACGGTGACTCGGTGCCCGAGTTCGGCGGCGGATCGGAATCGCCCATGGCCGGTCCCGTCTACCGCTACGACGCCGGCTCCGCCTCGGCCGTCAAGTTCCCCCAGAGCTACGACGGCAACTTCTTCGCCGGGGAGTTCGGCCGGAAGTGGATCCGCCGCGTCGCCCAGGACGGTTCCGGCACCATCCAGTCGATCAGCCCCTTCCCCTGGACCGGCACCCAGGTGATGGACATGGCCTTCGGACCGGACGGCGCCCTGTACGTCCTCGACTACGGCACCGGCTACTTCAGCGGCGACGAGAACTCCGCCCTCTACCGCATCGAACACGTCACGGACGGACGCTCGCCGGTCGCCCGGGCCGCGGCCGACCGCACCTCGGGCAAGGCCCCGCTCACGGTGGCCTTCTCCTCCGCCGGCTCCGCCGACCCCGACGGCGACACGCTGCGCCACGCGTGGCGGTTCGGCGACGGCGCCACCTCCACGAGCCCGAACCCGTCCCACACGTACACCGCCAACGGGCGCTACACCGCCGAGCTGACCGTCACCGACGGCACCGGCAAGCAGGCCACCGCCTCGGTGCAGATCACCGTCGGCAACACCGCCCCGACCGTGCGGCTCGAACTCCCCGCGCACGGCAGCATCATCGACCCCGGCGCGGCGGTGCCGTTCAGGGTGACGGTGACCGACCCCGAGGACGCCGCCATCGACTGCGCGAAGGTGAAGGTCACCTTCATCATCGGCCACGACAGCCACGGCCATCCCCAGACCTCCGCCACCGGATGTTCCGGCACGGTGCAGACCATCGCCGACGGCGAGCACGACCCCAACGCCAACATCTTCGGCGTGTGGGACGCGGAGTACACGGACGGCGGCGCGGGCGGGCAGCCGCCCCTCACCACCCACGACCAGCACATCAGCCAGCCCACCCACCGTCAGGGCGAGCACTACGGCGGCTCGTCCGGCGTCGAGGTGGTCAGCCACGCGCCCGCGCACGGCGGCCGGACGGTCGGCTACATCGAGAACGGCGACTGGATCTCGTTCACCCCGTACGCCCTCGGCAACGCCACCCGCTTCACCGCGCGGGTGTCGTCCGGCGGCGCGGGAGGCACCATCGAGGTACGCGCCGGCTCACCCACCGGCACCCTGATGGGCACGGTCGCCGTCCCGGTGACCGGAGGCTGGGAGACCTTCCAGGAGGTGAGCACCCCCCTCACCGACCGGCCCGCCGGCACCACCACGCTCCACCTGGTGTTCAAGGGCGGCGCCGGATCGCTCTTCGACCTCGACGACTTCCACTTCACCGTCTCCGGCGCGCCGCCGGCGTCCGCGGCGGTGAAGGGGGTGAACGGCAAGTGCCTCGACGTGAAGGGCGGTGTGGCCGCGGAGGGTACGCAGGTGCAGTTGTGGACGTGCAACGGTTCCGCCGCGCAGACGTGGCAGGTGCCGGGTGACGGCTCGGTGCGTGCGCTGGGCGGCTGCCTGGACGTGAGCGGCGGCGGCTCGGCGGACGGCACGAAGGTGCAGTGGTGGACGTGCAACGGGTCGGGTGCGCAGCGGTGGGCGGCGCAGCCGGACGGTTCGCTGCGCAACCCGCAGTCGGGCAAG
>NZ_RDBP01000016.1:51200-121691 GCF_008042045.1 Streptomyces sp. T39 | reverse complement strand
GCGGTGTGGCCGCGGAGGGTACGCAGGTGCAGTTGTGGACGTGCAACGGTTCCGCCGCGCAGACGTGGCAGGTGCCGGGTGACGGCTCGGTGCGTGCGCTGGGCGGCTGCCTGGACGTGAGCGGCGGCGGCTCGGCGGACGGCACGAAGGTGCAGTGGTGGACGTGCAACGGGTCGGGTGCGCAGCGGTGGGCGGCGCAGCCGGACGGTTCGCTGCGCAACCCGCAGTCGGGCAAGTGCCTGGACGCGGAGGGCTCGACCTGGAACGACGGCACCCGGGTCCACCTGTGGACCTGCCACGACGGACCGAACCAGCGATGGATCCTGCCGTAGCAGGAAGGAGGCCACAGACGATGCGACACTTCACACGGCACCTCACACGGCACACCGCGACGCACACGACGACGCCCCGGACGGCCCGGACGCGGCGCCCCCTGGCCCGCACGGGCGCCTGGCTCGGCGCGGCGGCACTGCTCTGGGCGGGAGCCGCCCTGCCCGCCGCGGCGTCGGCGGCACCGTCCGCCCCGGCCCCCCGGCCGGCGCCCGCCGCGGCCGCGGCCGACCCCGCGTACCGGGTCCTGGCCTTCTCCAGGACGGCCGGCTTCCGCCACTCGTCCATCGACGACGGACTGGCCGCCCTGCACCAACTCGGCGGCGCCAACAACTTCACCGTCGACGCCACCGAGGACCCCAACGCCTTCACCACTGCCAACCTCGCCCGCTACCGGGCCGTCGTCTTCCTCTCCACCACGGGCGACGTGCTCGACGGCACCCAGCAGACGGCGTTCGAGCAGTACATCCGCTCCGGCGGCGGCTACGTGGGCGTGCACGCGGCCGCCGACACCGAATACGACTGGCCCTTCTACGCAGGACTGGCGGGCGCCCTGTTCCAGTCGCACCCGCACAACCAGACCGCCACCGTCAAGGTCGAGAACCGCGCGCACGACGCCACCGCCCACCTCGGCACGTCCTGGCAGCGCTTCGACGAGTGGTACAACTACCGCACCAACCCCCGCACGACCGCCCACGTCCTCGCCTCGCTCGACGAGTCCAGCTACACCGGCGGCTCCATGTCCGGCGACCACCCGATCGCCTGGTGCAAGGACTACGAGGGAGGCCGGGCCTTCTACACCGGCGGCGGCCACACCGACGAGTCCTGGTCCGAGCCCGCCCTCCGGCGCCACGTCCTCGGCGGGATCCGCTGGGCCGCCGGCATGACCCGGGCCGACTGCCGCCCGGAGAACGGGTACGAATCCCTCTTCGACGGCAGCACGGCCGGCTGGCAGCAGGCGGGCCCCGGCTCGTTCTCGCTCGCCGACTCCACGCTCACCTCACAGGGCGGCCTCGGTCTGCTGTGGTACTCCGGCCGCGAACTGACCGGGGACTGGTCGCTCAAACTCGACTGGCGCGCCGAAGGCGACGACAACTCCGGCGTCTTCGTCGGCTTCCCCGCCTCCACCGACCCCTGGTCGGCCGTGAACAACGGCTACGAGATCCAGATCGACGCCACCGACTCCCCGGACCGCACCACCGGCTCGGTCTACGGATACCGGTCCGCCGACACCGCCGCCCGCGACGCGGCGCTCAACCCGCCCGGCGAATGGAACACCTACGAGATCCGGGTCACCGGCGAACGCCTGGAGGTCTTCCTCAACGGGACCCGGATCAACGACTTCACCAACACCGACCCCGCCCGCAGCCTGCGCCAGGGCCACGTCGGCCTCCAGAACCACGGCGACGGCGACACCGTCTCCTTCCGCGACATCCGCGTCCGCAGCACCGGCGCGCCGCCGGCGTCCGCGGCGGTGAAGGGGGTGAACGGCAAGTGCCTCGACGTGAAGGGCGGTGTGGCCGCGGAGGGTACGCAGGTGCAGTTGTGGACGTGCAACGGTTCCGCCGCGCAGACGTGGCAGGTGCCGGGTGACGGCTCGGTGCGTGCGCTGGGCGGCTGCCTGGACGTGAGCGGCGGCGGCTCGGCGGACGGCACGAAGGTGCAGTGGTGGACGTGCAACGGGTCGGGTGCGCAGCGGTGGGCGGCGCAGCCGGACGGTTCGCTGCGCAACCCGCAGTCGGGCAAGCGGACGGCGGAAGGGGCTGTCCGAACTCTTGACGTGTTACCGGCGGCCTGTCTTCATGGGAGCGCTCCCACGCACCTTTCCCCACGCATGGGAGCGCTCCCATGCACATGTCGACCACGACCCGGCGCCCACCTTCTGGAGTCTCAGTGAGAACGAGAAGCACGACGCGTACGAGCACCACACGGTCCCGAACCGCCGTAGCCCTGCTGACGGGGCTGGCCACCCTCGTCGGGTTCGTCCTCCTCGGCGCCTTCGGCGCCACCGCCGCGCAGGCCCGGACCGCCGCGGCGCTCGCGACGGGCCTGCACATCAGCGACGGGCGCCTGCTGGAGGCGAACGGCAACGACTTCGTGATGCGCGGCGTCAACCACGCCCACACCTGGTACCCGGGCGAGACGCAGTCGCTCGCCGACATCAAGGCCAAGGGCGCCAACAGCGTCCGGGTCGTCCTCTCCGACGGCCACCGCTGGTCCGAGAACAGCCCCGCCGACGTGGCCGCCGTCGTCGCGGACTGCAAGGCCAACCGGCTGATCTGCGTGCTGGAGGTGCACGACACCACGGGCTACGGCGAGGACGCGGCGGCCGGGACGCTGGACCACGCCGCCGACTACTGGATCGGCCTGAAGGACGTACTGGCCGGCGAGGAGGACTACGTCATCGTCAACATCGGCAACGAGCCCTGGGGCAACACCGACCCGGCCGGCTGGACCGACCCGACGATCGCCGCCGTGAAGAAGCTGCGCACCGCCGGCTTCCAGCACACGATCATGGTGGACGCCCCCAACTGGGGCCAGGACTGGCAGGGCGTGATGAAGGCCAACGCCCAGGCCGTCTACGACGCCGACACCACCGGCAACCTGATCTTCTCCATCCACATGTACAGCGTCTTCGACACCGCGCAGGAGATCAACGACTACCTGAACGGCTTCGTCGCGGCGGGACTGCCGATCCTCATCGGCGAGTTCGGCGGACCGGGCGACCAGTGGGGCGACCCCGACGAGGACACCATGATGGCCGCCGCCGAGCGGCTCGACCTCGGCTACCTCGCCTGGTCCTGGAGCGGCAACACCGACCCGATCCTCGACCTGGTCCTCGACTTCGACCCGAGCCGTCTCAGCTCCTGGGGCGAGCGCATCTTCAACGGCGTGAACGGCATCGCCGAGACCTCCGAGGAGGCGACGGTCTTCGGCGGCGCCACCGGCGACGACGAGGCCCCGACCGCCCCCGGCACCCCGGCCGCCTCGGCCGTGACCGCCGACTCCGCGACCCTCGCCTGGGCGGCGTCCACCGACAACGTCGGCGTCACCGGCTACGACGTGGTCCGCGTCAGCGGCACCACCGAGACGAAGGCCGCCTCCTCGGTCAGCCCGCAGGTCACCGTCACCGGCCTGACGGCGGACACCGCCTACACCTTCGCCGTCTACGCCCGCGACGCGGCCGGCAACCGCTCGGCGCGCTCCGCGACGGTGCAGGTCACCACGGACGAGGGCGGCACGCCCGGCGCCGCCTGCTCGGTCGGCTACCGGGTGGTGGGCGAGTGGCAGGGCGGCTTCCAGGGCGAGATCGTCGTGCGCAACACCGGCACGGCCGCGATCGACGGCTGGCGGCTGGGCTTCGCCTTCACCGGCGGGCAGACCGTCGCCACCATGTGGGGCGGCACCGCCACGCAGTCCGCCGGCACGGTGAGCGTCTCCCCCGCCTCGTACACCTCCACCATCGCGCCGAACGGCTCGGTCACGGTGGGCTTCATCGGCACCAAGGGGGCGACGAACCCGGCCCCGGCCGCATTCACCCTCGACGGCGCCGCCTGCGCCGCGGCCTGACACCGCACACCGCCGCCGGCCGGTCCGGGCACCCGCCCCGGGCCGGCCGGCGCGCGTCCGGCACGGGCCCGCGCACGCACCGCCCGGGCGTGCCCGCGAGGACCGTGCGACGCGGTGCGCGGAGGGCAAGTGCGCCGAGGGTGCGGCCACTTGCGCCGCGTATAGTCGGAGCCAGACGGATTCGCCCCCCTCCGGCCGGAGGTTCCACGTGACCACCTCGCCCCACCCGGACCAGGTACGCGCAGGCCAGGCCATCTACCGGCCGTGGACGCTGCCCCTCTACGACCTGGTGGCCTTCAAGATCAACTGCCGGTTCCTCTTCCGGGTCCCGGTGCCCGAGGTGGTCGCGATGTTCGACCGCAACGTGTCCGACCGGCACCTGGACGTCGGGGTGGGCACCGGCTACTTCCTGGACACCTGCCGCACCGCGCCGCAGCAGTCCATCACCCTGGCGGACCTGAACGAGCACTCGCTGCGGCACGCGGCACGCCGGCTGGCCCGTTTCGACGTCAGCACGGTCCGGGCCAACGCGCTGGAGCCGCTGCCGCTGCCGGAGCGGTCCTTCGGCTCCGCGTCGCTCAACTTCCTGCTGCACTGTGTGCCGGGCACCATCCGCGACAAGGCCGTGGTCCTGGACAACGTCGCGGCGTGCGTCCGTCCCGGCGGGCGGATCTTCGGCGCCACCGTGCTCGGCAAGGGCGTCCCGGTGGGTCCGGCCGCGCGGGCCGTCGTCCCGTTCTGGAACTGGCGCGGTGTGATGCACAACGCCGAGGACAGCCTCGACGACCTCCGCGCGGAGCTGGGCGCCCGCTTCCCCGGCCACAGGCTCACCGTGCACGGCAGCACGGCCCTCTTCGAGGCCGAGGTGCCGTAGGGCGTGCTGCGAGAGTCCCGCCCGTCCTTAGGGCGGACGACGCTCCTTCCGCAGCCCGCTTCGGGCCTCTCGTCCCGATCGTGGCGGGCTCGCGCGTGCCACGGTCCGGACGAAAGGCCCTTCAGACACCGACGACGGCCGGCGCCCCCGTGCGGGGCGCCGGCCGTCGTCCCCTCCTACGAGCGGCGCGGCACCGGGATCACGTAGCGGCTGTAGAGCAGGTCGCGCAGGACGTCGTCGCCGCCCTCGACGAGGGAGACGTAGCGGATGTCCCGCATCAGCTTCCCGATGGGCAGCTCGTCGGTGTAGCCGAGGCCGCCGAACATCTCCGACCCCACGGAGGCCACGTCCCAGCCCGCCTGGCCGCAGAACATCTTGGCGGTCAGGGCGGACTTCAGGGTGCCCTGCCGGTGGAAGAGGGCAGGCGCGGACGGGTCCGCCATGATCGCGTCGTAGTCGCGGGCGGCGCGCAGACAGTGGCTCTTCATGACGTCGATCTGCATCTCCATCTGTCCGAGACGCTGTGCGAAGACCGGGTTCTCCATCAGGACGCCGTCGCGCAGCGGCTTGGTCCGGGCGTACGTCATGCAGTGGTCCCGGATGCGGCGGGCGATCCCGATGGCCGTGGCGGCGATCAGGATCCGGCTGGCGTTGAGGCCGATCTCCAGCAGCCGCAGACCCGAGCCGTCGAGACGGTTCCCGGCGGGGACGCGGCAGCCGTTCAGGGCGACCTGGTACGTGTACGAGGCGCGCAGGCCGATGACGTCCCACCGCTTCACGATCTCGACGCCGGGCGTGTCGCGCGGGATCAGGACGGCGTGGTAGGCCTCGGGGTCCTCGGCCGAGCGGGCGACGACGATCAGGAAGTCGGCGAAGTCGGTGTTGGTGGAGAAGAACTTCTCTCCGGTGACGACGAGTTCGCCGCCGTCCGCGGCGACCACCGTCTCGATCCTGCCCAGTTCGCTGCCCGCGTTCCGCTCGCTGCCGAGGGTCGCGCAGAACGAGCCGCGGGCCGCCATCGGTTCGAGGTACCGGGCCTTGAGCTCGTCGGAGCCGTACAGCTGCACCATGCTGGTGCCGAGGACCGAGATGAAGAGCGTGAAGGCCGCGCCCGCGTCGCCGTAGGCGATCTCGTTCACGATCTCGACGCTGTCCTCGAGCGTGAGTCCCCGGCCGCCGAACTCCTCGGGCAGCCACCAGTTGGCCAGTCCGGTCCCGCGGAAGCGCTCGTAGATGTCCGACGGCTTGTCGTCGAGCGCGTCGAGCTCCGCGTGCCGTCCGTCGAGACACTCCTTGACGAACGCGCGCACGGCCTTCAGGTCTTCCGGTTTCATCACTCCACCACTTCCACGTCGGTCACCCGGGGGCACGGGCTGCTCATTCGGAGATCGCCCGCTGCACGAGTGCCTCGATGTCCAGTTCGTCGATCTCGTCGATCTCGTCCGCCTGGCCGGTCCCGTCCGGGCCGGCGGTCCCGGCCCCGCCGTCGGGCGGGCCGGCGGCCCCGTCCGCGTCCTGCGCGGACTCCGGCTCGGGGAACAGCAGTTCGCGCAGGCGTTCGGCCAGCGCTGCGGGGGTCGGGTAGTTGTAGATCACCGTCGCCGGGACGTGCACACCGGTGTCCTGCTTCACCTGGTTGCGGAACTCGACACCGCTGAGGGAGTCGAACCCGATCTCCTGGAAGGACATGTCGGCGTCGATGTCGTCGGCGGACGGGTAGCCGAGCACCGTGGCCGCCGTCTCCAGCAGGAGTGCCACCAGTTCCTCGCGCTGCTCCTCCGGTTCGAGGGCGGCCAGCCGCCGCGCCATCGGGGACAGACCGTCCTCCTCCTCCGCCGCGGCGGAGGCGGCGGCGGCCGGGGGCCCGGCGGGCACGGCGGCCCGGACGGGCCGGACCAGCGTGCGCAGCAGGGCGGGCACGGTGTCCTGCCACAGGGACGACCGGTCGATCTCCAGCGGCAGCTGGAGCGTCTCGTCCGCGGCGAGTGCGGCGTCGAACAGGGCGGTGCCCTTCTCCGCGGCGAGCGGCGCCATGCCGTGGCGGCGGAAGCGCGCCAGGTCGGCCTGGCCGAGCGTGCTCGCCATGCCGATCTCCCACGGGCCCCAGGCCAGCGAGAGTCCGGGCAGGCCCGCGGCGGTGCGGTGCTCGGCCAGCGCGTCCAGGAAGACGTTGGCGGCCGCGTAGTTGGCCTGGCCGGCGTTGCCGATCACTCCGACGACCGACGAGTACAGCACGAAGGCCGACAGGTCCATGTGCTCGGTCAGCTCGTGCAGATGCCAGGCGGCGTCGGCCTTGGGCGCGAACACCCGGTCGATGCGCTCCCCGGTCAGCGACTCGACGGTCGTGTCGTCCAGCACGCCGGCCATGTGGACGACCGCGGTGAGCGGCGCGTCCTGCGGGACGAGCGCCAGCTGACGGGCCAGCGCGTCCCGGTCGGAGACGTCGCAGGCCGCGTGCGTGACCTCGGCGCCGAGCGCGGTGAGTTCGGCGGCGGGGCCGGCCGCGCCGGAGCGGCTGAGCAGCAGCAGCCTGCGCACCCCGTGCTCGGTGACCAGGTGCCGGGCGAGCAGGGCCCCCAGTCCTCCGGTGGCGCCGGTGAGCAGTACCGTGCCGTCCGGGTCGAAGGCCGTGCGCGGGGCGGACGGGGCGGGCACCGGGATCAGCCCCGGGGCGTAGGCACGGCCGTGACGGAGGGCGAGTTCGGGTACGCGGACGTCCAGGGTCCGAAGGGCGCGCAGCGACTCCTCGCTGCCGTCGGTGTCGACGAGGACGAACTGGCCGGCGTGCTCGCCCTGGGCGGAGCGCACCAGGCCCCACACCGGGGCGAGGGCCAGGTCCGGTGTCTCGCCGGGCAGGACGGAGACCGCGTTCCTGGTCACCAGGACCAGGGGCCGGTCGTGGTGGTCCGCCAGGCGCCGCTGGACCAGTGCGAGCGCCTCGCGGGCGCTCGCCCGTGCCGCCTCGGGGGCGTCGCCCGGGCCCGCGTCGAGGTGCACGACGTCGGCGGGCCCGTCGCCCTCGGCGGCCCGGTGCTCACCGGCGTCCACCGGCGACCAGCGCACCGTGAACAGGGAGTCGGCGGCGGAACCGCCGGCCAGCCGGCCGGCCGACGCGGGCATCAGGGCCAGCGACTCGACGGTCAGGACCGGGGTGCCGTCGGCGGCGGTGACCGCCACCGAGACCTCGGCGGCCCCGATCCGGGCGACGCGGACCCGCAGCAGACCCCTGCCGGGCGCGTGGCAGGAGACGTGCGACCAGGCGTACGGCAGCATCGCCCGGTCCGCGTCGTCCGACGTCACCAGCGTGAGCACGGGGTGCAGCGCGGCGTCCAGCAGGGCCGGGTGGACGGCGAACCCGTCCGTGGCGTGCGGGACGTGGTCGGGCAGCAGGACCTCCGCGAACATCTCGTCCCCGAGGCGCCACAGCGAGCGCAGCCCCTGGAAGGCGGGACCGTAGCCGTAGCCGCGGCCGGCCAGTTCCGGGTAGAGCGCGGGGAGGTCGACCGGGACGGCGTCCCGCGGCGGCCACTGTTCCGCGGCGGCGGGCGGTGCGACGGGACGCGGGACGGCGTGTCCGGCGGCGTGCCGGGTCCACGCGCCGGCGGGGGCGGACTCCGGCCGGGAGTACACCTCGACGGGGCGCCGCCCGCCCTTCTCGGTGGCGCCGACGACGACCTGGAACCGGACGGCGCCGTCGGCGAACGTCAGCGGCGCGTGCAGGGTCAGCTCCTCGACCGTGGGGCAGCCGGCGGCCCCGGCGGCGTGCAGTGCGGTCTCGACCAGGGCGGCGCCGGGGAAGACGGTGGTGCCGAAGATCGCGTGGTCGGCGAGCCAGGAATCGGCGGCCGGGTCGATCCGTCCGCTGAACACCGTCTGATCGCCGGCGGCGAGTTCGGTCAGGGCGGAGAGGAAGGGGTGGGCGACCGGGTCCAGTCCGGCGCCCGCGACGTCGCTCCCGGGCTCGGCCTGCCGTGCCCAGTAGCGCTGGTGGTCGAAGGCGTAGGTGGGCAGGGCGGCGGGGGCGGCGGTCACGCCGACGGCCTCCAGGTAGGCCCGCCAGTCGACCGGGACACCTGCGACGTGCAGACGGGCCAGGGCCTCGGCCGCCGAACGGGACTCCGGACGGCCCTTGCGGACCAGGGGGACCGCCGTCGCACCGGTGTCGGCGAGGGTGTCGCCCGCCATCGCGGACAGCACGCCGTCCGGGCCGACCTCGACCAGCGCGCCGGCGCCGGCCTTGACGGCGGCGACGACGCCGTCGGCGAAGCGCACGGCCTCGCGGACGTGCCGCACCCAGTACTCGGGGTTCTCCAGCTCCCCCGGCTCGGCGACGGCGCCGGTCACGTCCGACACGACCGCGATGCGTGCCGGGGCGTAGGCGACCGACTCGGCGACCTGCCGGAACTCCTCCAGCATGGGGTCCATCAGGGGCGAGTGGAAGGCGTGCGAGACCCTCAGCCGGCTCGTCTTGCGTCCCTCGGCCGCGAGGGACGCCGCGATCTCCTCGACGACGTCCTCGTCGCCGGAGACCACCACGGCGGCCGGGCCGTTCACGGCGGCGACGGAGGCGGCGTGCTCGTGTCCGGCCAGTGCGGCCCGGACCTCGTCCTCGCCGGCCTGCACGGCCACCATGGCCCCGCCGGGCGGCAGCGCGCCCATCAGCCGCCCGCGCGCGGCGACCAGCCGTGCGGCGTCGTCCAGGGAGAACACCCCGGCGACATGGGCGGCGGCGAGTTCGCCGATGGAGTGGCCGACGAGCACCGAGGGCTCCACGCCGAGGGAGGTCAGCAGCCGGTAGGCGGCCACCTCGAAGGCGAAGAGCGCGGGCTGCGTCGTCGCGGTGCCGTCGAGCAGGGCGGCGGACGCCGAACCGGGCTCGGCCGCGACCACGTCGTCGATCCGGTGTTCCAGCAGGGGGTCGAGCGCGTCGCAGACCTCGCGCCAGGCGGCGGCGAACACCGGGAAGGCGGCGCTCAGTTCGCGTCCCATGCCCAGGCGCTGGCTGCCCTGCCCGGAGAAGAGCACGCCGACACCGGGTGCGACCGGGGCATGGCCGGTCACCACGGCGGCGTCCCTGCGCCCGTCGGCGAGCGCCTCCAGCCCGGCGAGGAGGTCCTGGCCGTCCGCGCCGACGACCACCGCGCGGTGGTCGAAGGCGGTGCGGCCCGTGGCCAGCGCCACGGCGACCCCGGCGGCGCGGGATGCCGCCTCGGGGCCGGCCGCCGTCGCCGCGGGGGCGGTCGCCTCGGGGGCCGGCGCGGAAGCGGAGGCCTCGGCCTCGGGGGTGGTGCCGGGGGCCTCGGACGCGGTGGCGCCGGTGCCGGCGTCGAGCGCGGTCCCGGCGTGGATGGCGTCGGTGCCGGCGTCGAGCGCGGTCCCGGCGTGGGTGGCGTCGGTGCCGGGGGCCGTCAGGGTTGCGGCCAGCTTGCGGGCCTGCGCGGCGAGGGCCTTGGCGCTGTGGGCCGAGACCGGCCACACCAGGGCGCCGCGGGGCGGGGCCGCGTCGGGCGCGGCGGGCTCCGGGAGGTCGCCCTGCTCGATGATCACATGCGCGTTGGTGCCGCTGATGCCGAAGGACGAGACGCCCGCGCGGCGGGGGCGGTCCGGCCGGGACGGCCAGTCGCGCCGCTCGTCCAGCAGCCGTACGGCGCCCGACGACCAGTCGACCCGGCGCGAGGGCTGCTCGGCGTGCAGCGTCCTCGGGAGCACGTTCTCGCGCATCGCCATGATCATCTTGATCATGCCGGCGACACCGGCTGCCGCCTGGGTGTGCCCGATGTTGGACTTGAGCGACCCCAGCCACAGCGGGTCCTCGCGGTCCTGCCCGTAGACGGAGAGCAGTGCCTGGGCCTCGATCGGGTCGCCGAGGCCGGTGCCGGTGCCGTGCGCCTCGACCGCGTCCACCGCGTCCGGGGAGAGACCGGCGGCGGCGAGGGCCTGCTGGATGACGCGTTCCTGGGAGGGGCCGTTGGGCGCGGTGAGGCCGTTGCTGCCGCCGTCCTGGTTGATCGCGCTGCCGCGCAGCACGGCGAGGACGCGGCGGCCGTTGCGGCGCGCGTCCGACAGCCGCTCCAGCACCAGCACGCCGACACCCTCCGACCAGCCGGTGCCGTCGGCCTCGTCGGAGAACGCCTTGCACCGGCCGTCCGACGCGAGGCCGCCCTGCCGGGCGAACTCGGTGAACATGCCGGGGGTGGACATCACGGTCACACCGCCCGCGAGGGCGAGGGAGCTGTCCCCCGACCGCAGCGACTGGGCGGCCAGATGCACGGCGACCAGCGAGGAGGAGCAGGCCGTGTCGACGGTGACCGCGGGCCCCTCCAGGCCGAGGGAGTACGCGATGCGTCCGGACACCACGCTGCCGGACCCGCCGGTGAGCGCGTGCCCGGCGAGGTTCTCCGGGACGTCCTGGAGACGGGGCAGGTAGTCCTGGGCCATGGCGCCCATGAACACGGCGGTGCCGGTGCGGCGGAGGGCGGCCGGATCCTGGCCCGCGTGCTCCAGCGCCTCCCAGACCGCCTCCAGGGCGAGCCGCTGCTGCGGGTCCATGGCGAGGGCCTCGCGCGGGCTGATGCGGAAGAAGCCCGCGTCGAAGTCGGCCGCGCCGTCGAGGAATCCGCCGGCGGGGAGGAAACCGGCGTCCGCGTCGGTGCGCCAGCCCCGGTCCTCGGGGAAGCCGGTGATCGCGTCGACGCCGTCGGCGACCAGCCGCCACAGGTCCTCGGGGGTGGTCACCCCGCCCGGCAGCCGGCAGCTCATGCCCACGATCGCGATCGGCTCGTCGTCGGCCGGTGCGGGCGCCGTCTGCTCCCGGGCCGCCGTGCCGTCCGCGGGGCCGAGGAGCCGCTCGCCGAGATGCCGCACGACGGCGGCGGGTGTCGGGTGGTCGTAGGCCAGCGAGGCGGGCATCTCCAGGCCGGTCGCCGCGTTGAGCCGGTCGCGGAGCTGGACCACGGTCACCGAGTCGAAGCCCAGCTCCTTGAAGGTGCTGTCCGCGCCGATCCGTTCGGCGTCGGAGTGGCCGAGCACCACCGCCGCCTCGCCGCGGACCAGCGTCCACAGGTCCCGCTCGGTCGTGCCGGACACGGGAGCGGACGACCGCGCGGCGGCCGGGGCGGCGGACGCCGGGACGGGCGCGCCGGCCGGCACCGGGGCCGTCCCCGCACCGGCCGTGCCGACCCAGTGGGTCTCGCGCTGGAAGGCGTACGCGGGCAGCGCCACGCGCCGGGCGCCAGGGAAGTGGCCCCGCCAGTCCACGTCGACGCCCCGGCTGTGGAGCTCGGCCATGGACAGCATCAGTCGCCGGGCCTCGTCCTCGTCACGGCGCAGCGTGGGCTGCACGATCGCCGACCCGACCGTGGCCGCGATGTGCATGGTCAGCACCGGATGCGGGCTGACCTCGACGAACACGCCGTACCCGTCGGCGGTCAGCGCCTGGACGGTGTCGGCGAAGCGCACCGGCTCGCGCAGGTTGCGGTACCAGTACTCGGCGTCGAGGGCCGAGGGGTCGACCCGGCCCGCGACCACGGTGGAGTAGAAGGCGACACCGGTGTCCCGCGTCGCCGCGCCGGCGACGCCGGCGAGGACCTCGTCGCGGATCGACTCGACGTGCTCGCAGTGGGAGGCGTAGTCGACGGGGACGATCCGGGCGCGGATGTCCCTGGCACGGCAGTCCTCGACGGCCGCGCGGACCCCGTCGGGGTCGCCGGATATCACCACGGTGCCGGGCGAGTTGACCGCTCCGACCGCGACCCCGGGCCGGTCCACCTGGTCGGCGGGCAGATCGAGGACGGCCATCAGACCGCGGCCCGACAGCTTCTCGGTGATGACCCGGGCACGGGAGACGATCAGGCGCACGCCGTCGGCCAGCGAGAGGATCCCGGCTGCGGTCGCCGCGGCGATCTCGCCCTGCGAGTGGCCGATGACGGCGTCGGGCGCCACGCCCGCCGCCCGCCAGACCTCGGCCAGCGAGACCATGACCGCGAACAGGGCGGGCTGCACGACGTCCATCCGCCGCAGCGCGGCCTCGTCGCCGAGCACCTCGCGCAGCGAGAAGCCGCCGTACTCGCGCAGCAGGTGCTCGCACTCGTCCATGCGGGCGGCGAAGACGTCGTTCGTCTCCCACAGGCCCTGTGCCATGCCGACCCAGTGCGCGCCCTGGCCGGAGAACACCCAGACCACGCGGCCGCCCTCGGCGGCGGTGCCGGTGACGACCCGGGCCGACGGCGTGCCGTCGGCCAGCGCGGCGAGACCGTCGAGCAGTTCGTCGCGGTCGGCGGCCAGGACGACGCCGCGGTTCTTCAGGGACGACCTGGTGGTGAAGGCCGAGTGGCCGACGTCCACGGGGCGCAGCGCGGCGTCGTCCCGCACCCGTGCGTGCAGCCGGCGGGCCTGGGCCCGCAGGGCCCGCGGGCTGCGCGCGGACACGGTCACGGGGACCGTGGGGGCGGGCGGCGCGGGTGCGTCGGGGGCGGCGGCGCGAGCCACACCGTGCCGGCGGCCGCCCGCACGTCCGCCGGGGGCGAGGGCTCCGCGGTGCGGCCCCTCTCGCCGGACGCCGACGGCGGGAACCCGGCGCCCACGGCGCCGGCTACCACCGCACCCACGGGCGGCGAACGCCCCCTGGAGCAGGTCCCCGGCACGGCCGCCGCCCCCGACGCACCCGCGCCGCCCGTGGGTGCCCGGCGCCCGGGTCGCCCTGGTCGTCGGCGACGTCGCCGGCGCCCGGGTCGCCCTGGTCGTCGGCGACGTCGTCGGCCACGGCGTCCAGGCGTCGGCGACCATGGGCCGGCTGCGCACCGCCGTGCGCACCCTGGCCGACGTGGACCTGGCGCCCGACGAACTGCTCACCCAGCTCGACGACCTGGTGATCAAACTGGACCGGGAGGAGTCGGTCGACCCGGGCGGCTGGTCGTCCGTCGCCGGCGCGACCTGTCTGTACGCCGTCTACGACCCGGTCTCCGGCCGCTGCTCGATGGCGCGCGCGGGGCACCCCGAGCCGGTCCTCGTCCGCCCGGACGGCACGGCCTCCCACATCACCCTGCCGAGCGGCCCGCCGCTCGGCGTGGGGGGCCTGCCCTTCGAGGCGGTGGAGTTCGAGGTGCCGGAGCGCAGCATCCTGGCCCTCTACACGGACGGCCTGATCGAGACCCCGGGCCGGGACATCGACGCGGCCCTCGCCGTGCTGCGGGAGACCCTCGCCCGTCCGTCCGGTTCGCTGGAGGACACCTGCGACGCCGTGATGGCGGCCCTGCTCCCCGAGCGTCCGGACGACGACATCGCGCTGCTGCTCGC
Organism: Streptomyces sp. T39; assembly: GCF_008042045.1. Lineage (GTDB taxonomy): Bacteria > Actinomycetota > Actinomycetes > Streptomycetales > Streptomycetaceae > Streptomyces. The sequence continues at coordinate 107,623 of NZ_RDBP01000016.1, read as the reverse complement.
CCGCGCCGGACGCCTCGACTCGGTGCACCACGCGTCCTGGGAGCTGCCCGCCGACCCGTCCGTCGTCGCGCAGGCCCGCAAGCACGTCGCCGCGCAGCTGGTGCAGTGGGGACTGGACGACGCCGTGTTCACCACGGAGCTGGTGGTCAGCGAACTCGTCACCAACGCCATCCGCTACGGCGGCGCCCCCATCCGGCTGCGCCTCATCCGCGACTCCGCCCTGATCTGCGAGGTGTCCGACGGCAGCAGCACCGCCCCCCACCTGCGCCGCGCACGGATCTTCGACGAGGGCGGCCGCGGACTGCTCCTGGTCGCCAGTCTCACCGAGTGCTGGGGCACCCGGTACGGCCCCACGGGCAAGACGATCTGGGCGGAACAGGCCCTTCCGGGCACCTGACCGGCCCGCCCCCCGGCCCTCGCGACGAGCCCCGCGCACCCCCGCGACCTGCGGCAGGGGCCGGGTGCGCCACGGCCCGGCTTGTGCGGGGCGGCCCGGCGGGCGGATTCTTGAGGGGATGAACCGTGCCGTGCCGGCCGCCGTGAACCCGTGGGCGCCGGCGAAGACGAGGCGGACCGCGTGGACAGCGCCGGACGGCGCCGACCTGCGCGGCCCGTTCGACATCGCCGTGGCGGCCACGGCGGTCCTCGCCGCGCCCGATGTCGTGATCGGCTGGAGCCCGGCCGCGGAGGCGCTCCTCGGCCACCGGGCCGAGGACGTCACCGGGCGCCCCGCCGGCACCTTCCTGGAGGCTCCCGCGGACGCCGCCGACGCCGCGGGCGGCCCGGACGCCGGTGTCACCCGGTTCGCCCGCCATGCCGACGGCCGGCGGATCCCCGTCGTCGTCCTGGAGTGCCCCCTGACCGGCGGCGGCCGGGCGACCAGGATCCTGGTCATGGAGGAGGCGCAGCGCGCGCGGGAGGCCCGGTCGCGGCAGGCGATGCTGCACGGGCTGGCCACCCAGTCCCCGCTCGGGCTGGCGATCTACGACACCGACCTCCGGCTGACCTGGGCCAACGCCGCCCACGACCACGAGGTCGGACGCCCCCTCGCCGAGTACCGGGGCAGACCCGCCGAACAGCTGTACCCCGACGGTGTCTTCCGGACGGTGGGCGGGCCGCGCACCCTCAACGAGGTCATGCGCCGGGTCATCGACTCCGGGGAGGCCTTCCTCGACCTGCACTTCCTCGCCAAACTGCCCAGCGACCCCCGGCGCGACCACCTGTGGTCCTGCTCCTACTACCGCCTCCAGGACGACGACGGCACCGTCCTCGGCGTCTGCGAGGACGCCTTCGACATCACCGACCGGCACGAGGCGCAGAACAGGCTCGCCCTGCTCGCCGAGGCCGGCCGGCGGATCGGCGTCACCCTGGACGTCCCCGCCACCGCGCAGGCCATCGCGGACGTCGCCGTGCCGGACTTCGCCGACTCGGTCACGGTCGACGTGGTGCGCGCCGCCGTCGAGGGCGGCGAGCCCCTCCACGGCCCCTCGGCGGCCCAGGACCTGATCCGCGTCGCCGCCCGCTCCGAGAGGTCCGCGGAGCACCCCGGACCGGGGGCGGGGAAACGCGCCGGGCACGGGCAGGCCGTGGTGTACCCCGACGGCTCGCCGCAGCTGCGCAGCCTCTCCTCCGGCGGCCGGGTCCTCGACGACACCACCCTCGTGGTGCCCCTGCGCAGCGGTGGCACCACGATGGGCCTCGTCAGCTACCGCCGCGCCGCCGGCCCCCGGACCTTCGACGGCGACGAGGTCGCGCTCGCCGACGAACTGACCGCCCGCGCCGCCCTGGGCATCGACAACGCCCGCCGCTACACCGGGGAGCGCACCGCCGCGCTCACCCTCCAGCGGGAGCTGCTGCCCCAGTACCTCCCGCCCCAGTCGGCGGTCGACGTCGCCCACCGGTACCTTCCCGCGGACGACCTCACCGGAGTGGGCGGCGACTGGTTCGACGTCATCCCGCTCTCCGGTGCCCGGGTCGGGCTCGTCGTCGGCGACGTCGTCGGGCACGGACTCGCCGCGGCGGCCACCATGGGACGGCTGCGCACGACCGTGGAGGCCCTCGCGACGCTCGACATGGCGCCCGACGAGCTGCTGACCCGCCTCGACGACCTGGTCGGCCGCACCCCCGACACCCATCCGCAACCCGTGCCGCCCGGCGGGGCCGCCGCGGGGACGGGCGGGGCCGCCGGGCCCCACCCCGAGGTCACCACGGGCGCTACCTGCCTCTACGCCGTCTACGACCCGGTCTCGCGGCACTGCACCATGGCACGGGCCGGCCATCTGCCGCCCGCGATCGTGCACCCCGACGGCAGCCGCACCTTCCCGGAACTGCCCCCGGGGCCGCCGCTGGGGCTCGGGGGACTGCCGTTCGAGGCGATGGAGTTCGACCTCCCGGTCGGCAGTCTGCTGGCCCTGTTCACGGACGGGCTGGTCGAGTCCCGTTCCCGCGACATCGATCAGGGCCTCGACACCCTCGGCTGCGTGCTCGGCGGCCGGGCGACGGCGGACCTGGAGGAACTCTGCGACCGCGCGGTGGCCGAACTGCGGCCCCCGGGCACCACCCCGGACGACACCGCGCTGCTGCTGGTCCGCACGAAGGCGCTGGACGCGGAACGGGTCGCCGCATGGGACCTGCCCGCCGAACCGGCCTCCGCGGGCCGGGCCCGCGAACTCGTCACCGGCCGGCTCGACGCCTGGGGTCTGCCCGATCTCGCGTTCAGCTGCGAACTCGTCGTCAGCGAACTCGTCACCAATGCCGTGCGGTACGCGGAGGGCCCCCTCCAACTGCGCCTGATTCGCGACCGCACGCTGCTGTGCGAGGTCGCCGACGCGGGCCACACCTCGCCGCACCTTCGGCACAGCACCGTCGACGACGAGGGCGGACGCGGGCTGTTCATCGTCGCCCAGTTGGTGAACCGGTGGGGCACCCGCTACACGCCGTCCGGAAAAACCATCTGGACGGAGCAGGCGTTCCCCCCGGGGACGTCCGCGGCCTGAGGCCCCGGCCGGACGGCGCGCGAGGGCGGCGGTCGGCCCGACGGGACGTCAGTCGTCCTCGTCGTCGTCCTTGTTCCGTTCCTTGTGCCCGTCCTTGTGCGCGCCGCCGTCGTCCCGCGTCCCGCCGTCGTCCGTGACGCCCTGCGCGGGGGCGTCCGTGGCGCCCGTGCCGGGCGGCGCCGACTGCGCATCCTGCGGGGGAGTGGCCCCGGCCCCGCCTCCGGGCTCCTGCGCCGCCCCCGACGGGGCGGGATCGGTCAGCGGCGTGCCCGCGGCGGTCTCGTCGGGGGAGAAGAGCGCCATGCCGATGAGCACGGCCGCGGTGAACGCCACGGCCCCCGCCACGGCGGTCGCCACACGCGGGCGGCGCCGGAAGGCGGCGCGCACGTCCGGCCGCGAGCCGCCCGGCGAGCGGTGCCCGCGGCCGGGGGGCCGGGAGCCCGGCAGCATGTACGTGGTCGCCGGCCCCGCCCCGGCACCGGGCGGAACGGGCGCCGCCGGCGGAGCGGCGGGCGCCGCCGCCGCGGGCCGGGGGGCCGGCATCGGGCGGGAGCGGCCCTGCCAGGCGTCGGACGCGAAATAGGCGGCGACCTCGTCGGCGCCCGGCCGGTCCTCCGGCTGCTTCGCGAGCATGCCGAGCAGGAAGTTCTGGAACGCGGGGGAGAGCCCGGAGCCCCGCTCGGCCGGCGGCACGGGGACCGCGTCGATGTGCTGATAGAGGGTGGCGGTCGGGGTGTCCGCACGGAACGGCGGCTGCCCGGTCAGCAGTTGGTAGAGCACACAGCCGAGCGCGTACACGTCCGACGCGGGCTCCGCCGTCCGCCCGAGCGCGCGTTCCGGGGCGAGATACAGACTGGTGCCGACGATCTGACCGGTGGTGGTGAGCGCGGCCGACGGGTCGTTCACGAAACGGGCGATGCCGAAGTCGGCGATCTTCACGGTGCCTTCGGAGTCCGACAGCAGGTTCCCCGGCTTGATGTCCCGGTGGACGATGCCCTGCCGGTGCGCCGAGGCCAGGCCGGCCGCCGTGTGCGCCGCGACGGCGGCGACGCGCTCGGGGCCGAGCATGCGGCCCCCGGCGGCGTCGAGTTCCTCGGCCAGGCTCCGGCCGGGGATCAGCTCCATCACCAGGTAGAAGCGGCCGTCCCAGGTGCCGAAGTCGAACACCGCGACCACATGCGGGTGGTTGAGCCGGGCGGCGGTCTGCGCCTCCAGCCGGAACCGGGCCGCGGCCTGCGCGTCGGCATGCTCCCCGAGCAGCAGCTTGAGGGCGACGGGCCGGCCGAGCACCTCGTCCGCGGCCTGCCAGACCTCGCCCATGCCGCCCTGCCCGATGCGTCTGTCCAGTCGGTAACGACCGGCAACGAGCACCTGTTGCACCACACCTCACCCCGGTTCCACGCACGAGCCGCCCGCCGGTTGTGCGGACTCGGTGCGGGAGCCGCCGCCGGCCGTGCCGGGTGCGGGACACCGGCACGTGCGAGCCGGGCCGCCGCGCCGGACCGGCACAAGCGCGATCACCGCCAGTCGTGTGCCGGTGATCCACGCGAGTCTAACCGACCGTCACGACAGGTCAGGAGCCGGTCACAGCCCCTGCCGGGGCGCGTGGTGCGGGGCCCGCACGGTACCCGGGGAGCGGTCGCCGGGCCCGCTCGGGCGGCGCCGCCCCGCCCACCGGATCGGGCGGCCGGTCCTGCCGCACCGGCGTGCCACCGCGCGCCGCGCCGCCCGTCCGGAGATCATTCCCGCAGCGTCGAGGACCCGACTCGGCCGCACCGAGGACCACGAGGAGGCAACGTGTCCGGATTCCTGGACCGCGCGAAGGAACAGGCCCAGTCGGCACTGAACCAGGGCAAGCAGAAGGTGGACGAGGTCCAGCAGCAGCGGGCCGGCAACGACCTGCTGAAGAGGCTGGGGGCGGCCTACTACGCGGAACGCCGCGGCACCGGGACGCCCGAGGGGACCCAGGCGGCGCTGACCGCGCTGGAGAGCCACATCACGGCCCACGGCGACGGCTTCCTGCGCGGCTGAGCCCGCCGCCCCCACGACGCTCACGTCCCCCGCGGCGGCCCGCCGCGGGGGCTTCGGCGCGCCGGGGCGCGCAGCGGGGTACGTATCCGCGCCGCCCCGGGCGGCGAGGCGGGCCGGGCCGTCACCTGCGGGCGCCGCCGCGGCCGGCGAGCATGTCGCGGACGCGGTCGACCATGCCGGCTCCCGGGGCGAGCGGGCCGGACGCCTCGCCCGCCGGGGCCGACGGGTGCGGGTGCACCGGCGCCTTCGCCCTGGCCGCGCGGACGCGTTCGCCGAGCTCCTCCAGGATGCGCGCCGGGCACGACTCCACCACCAGCGGGAACAGCCGCTTCTCCTCGTCGGAGACGTGCGTGGTCACCGAGGTCCGCACCATGCCCATCAGCGTCTCGAAGCGGCTGTCCTCGGCGGGGCAGTCCTCCAGGTCCTTCAGCATCCGCTCGACCTCGGCATGGTCGGCCAGCTCCTTGTCCGCCATGTCGTCGCCGTCGTCCACGAAACGGCGGACAGCCGGGTAGAAGTGCTCCTCCTCGGCCACCGAGTGCCGGACCAGTTCCCTGGTGAGCTCGTCGGCGAGGCCGCGCAGCGCGGGATCGCCGGGGGCGAGGCCCGCGATCCGCTCGAAGAGATCCTCGACCGCGCGGTGATCGGCGGTCAGCTCGTCGATGACATTGCCACCCTGGCCCATGGAAGCTCCTTCTGTGTCTCACGACCTCACGGGCGCGGAAGCGCGCCCGGTGCATGACTCCCACCGCCGTGCCACCGGTTCACCTCGCGCGCCGGGTGCCACCCGAACAGGGCCGCCTTTCGGACGAAGCAGGGACGCAGCAGCGGCGAAGCAGGGAGGAACACCGGCGGCGCGCCGGCCGCCGCACGGCACCGCTCAGGCGAAGGAGGGCATCTCGCCCTCGGTCGTCGTGACGTCGATGACGGCGAACGCCGCGCCCTGCGGGTCGACGACCGCCGCGAACCGCCCGAACGGGCTGTTCATCGGCCCGAAGGCCAGCTGTCCGCCCATCTCCTGAGCCATGGCCACGGCACGGTCGCAGTCCGGCACGGCGAAGTACACCTGGATGTACGAAGGGACCTCGGGCGGGAAGTCCCCGGCCGCCATCGCCATACGCCCGAGGGCCGGCCGGTCCCCGTCGAAGCCGTAGACGGCGAAGTCCATCTGCTCGTCCGCCATCGTCTGCACCCCGTAGCCGAACACCGCGGGGAAGAAGGCGTCCGACGCGGCCGGCTCGCGGGTGAAGACCTCGGCCCAGCAGTAGGCGCCGGGCTCGTCCGTCGCCTCGAACCCCTTGTGGCGGCCGGCCTGCCACACGCCGAAGGTGACACCGCCGGGGTCCTGCGCCAGACACATCGTGCCGAAGTCACCGACCCGCATCGGCTCCATGAGCACGGTGCCGCCGTGCCGCCGGATGCGCTCGGCCGCCGCGGAGGCGTCGGGCGACGCCAGGTACAGGCACCACTGGGCCATGCCGTCCTGCCCCGGCATGGGCGGTACGACGGCGGCCACGGCCTTCCCGCCGGCGTACGCCTGGGTGTAGTGGCCGTACTCCGGGGCCGACTCGCCGAACGTCCAGCCGAGGACGCCCGCGTAGAACGTCTTCGCGGCCTCGACGTCCGCGAACATCGCGTCCGCCCAGACCGGCGTGCCCTCGCGCGCTTCCGCCATGGTGTGTCTCTCCTCCGTGCCGTCGGTACCGCGCCCGGGCCGCCCGCGCGGCGGGTGCGCGCCGGGACCGGGCGCCGGGAAGCGGTGGTCTCCCCATGGTTCGGCGGCGGGCGGCCGGCCCTTGAGGCGGGTCAGTCGCCTGGCCGATCCCCTCTTCCCGGAGGGCGCGTGTCCACGGGGCGGACACGTGTTCGCGCCGGTGACAGCGGTTTGTAGAGTGCGCCCCATGGGGATGCGCAGCTTTCTGATCCTCCACGGCGTGGAGAACCGGCGGCCCGCCGAGCACTGGCAGCACGATCTGGCGCAGCGTCTGCGCGGGCGCGGCGAGCACGTGCTCTACCCCCAGCTGCCCGACCCGGACCGCCCCTCGCTCGCGGCGTGGACCGCCGCCGTCGAGGAGGGGCTCGCGGCGATGCGCGGGGAGCGGATCGTGATCTGCCACAGCCTCGCCTGCGTCACCTGGCTCCATCTCGCGGCGCGTGCGCGGGGCGCGACACTCGCCGACCGGCTGCTGCTGGTCGCCCCGCCGGGGCCCGGTGCCTTCTCCTGGGACGTGATCGCCCCGTTCACACCGGCCCCCCTCGACCTGGACGCCCTCTCCCTCGCCGCCGGGACAGCCCGGCTGGTCTGCTCCGACGACGACCCGTACTGCCCCGAGGGCGCCGACAAGGCCTACGGCCTGCCCCTCGGCTGCGACACCGACGTGCTGCCCGGGACGGGGCATCTGGCGATCCCCGACGGCTACGGGCCCTGGCCGTCCGTCCTCGACTGGTGCCTCGACGGGGCGACCCGGCTCACCGCCCGCACCGCTGCCTGAGAAGCCGGCGTCCGCCGGAGGAGCCGTCCCGCCCGGAGCCGTCCCGCCCGGAGCCGTCCCGCCCGGAGGCGTCCCGCCCGGAGGCGGTCCGACCGAGCGTCCGTCCACCGCGGAGCCCCGGCCCGGAACACCTCGCCGGGCACATCAGGTGCGCAGGTGGGACGCGCCGTTCAGGTCGAGCACCGTCCCCGACGCCCATTCGGCCGCCGGGGACGCCAGCCACAGCACGGCGTCCGCGATCTCTCCGGCCGTGCCCACCCTGCCGAACGGGCTCTGGGCCGCGATGGCCTCGCCCTCGGCGCCCCGCAGCCGGTGGGCCACCCGTTCGGTGGCGAAGAAGCCGGGGGCGACGGACGCCACCCCGATCCCGTGGGGGGCGAGGGAGACGGCGAGCGACTGGCCCAGCGCGTGCAGCGCCGCCTTGGTCGCCCCGTACGCCGGATGGTCGGGCTCGCCGCGGAACGCCCCGCGCGAACCGATGTTGACGATCCGCCCGCCGGTGCCCGCCTCGATCATGCCCCGGGCCGCCAGATGACTGAGGCAGGCGGCGGCCAGCACGTTCACCGACAGGTGCCGCTGCCAGGTCTCGGCCCAGACGTCGTACGGGGTATGGGCGAGCGGGTGCCGCTCGTTGACCGCCGCGTTGTTCACGAGGACGTCGATGCCGCCCAGCCCCGCCGTCGCCAGCGCGGCCACCGCGGCGGCGCCCGCCGGGTCCGAGAGGTCCCCGCCGGCGAGGACGTGCCCGTCGCCCGGCAGCGACCGGAGGGTGGCGCGCGCCTCCTCCTCACGGCTCCCGAAGTGGACGGCGACCCGGTCGCCGTTCGCGGCGAACACGTGGGCCAGGGCCCTGCCGAGACCTCGTGCGGCACCGGTGACCAGGACGCGGCGACCAGTGGGAGGCAGGTTCATGACGCGGGGACCTTTCGCTGGGCGGCGGCCCGGGCGGCCGCCGGCGGGGCGGCACCGCACGTGTCCGCCGGCGGGAGGGTGCGGCGCCCGGCACCCCGCGAGGATGTCACGGCCCGCCCCGCACCCGCCGGGGAGGGCGGGGGCGCCGGATCCCCGCTCTCCCCGGCGCCGCCGGGGGATCAGGCGCGCCGGGAGGAGGTGCCCGGCCTCTCCGTCCGCCGGGAGGCGTCGCGGCCGGGCCGCCGGCCGCCGAGGACGTCCGTGAGGGCGATGACCAGCGCCGCGACGACGAAGGCCACCGAGACGATCAGCCCGGCGTCGTAGGCGTCGGCCCACCGGTCGGGCCCGAGGTGCGCGAAGAACACCGCGCCGACCGCGGCGATCCCGATCGCCGAGCCGACCCGCTGCGACGTCTGGAGCGTCCCGCCCGCACTGCCCGCCCGGCCCACGGGCACCTCCGCCAGGGTGAGCGTCTGGTTCGGCGAGATCACCAGCCCGCTGCCGAGACCGGCGACGAGCAGGGGCGCGGCCATGGCCCAGCCCACCGCCTTCCCGGGGACGAAGTGGACGGCGAGTGCCGTGCCCGCGAGACCGACGGCGACCAGGGCCAGCCCGGTGGCGATCATCGGCCGCCCGAAGCGGCCGACCAGCCGCCCGCCCACGGTCGACGACACACCCGACGCCACGGCGAACGGGGTGAGCGCCGCACCCGCGAGCAGGGCGCTGAAGCCGAGGCCGTTCTGGAGGTACAGCGTGCTGATGAAGAAGATGGACGTGAACCCGGCGAAGTAGAACGTGATCAGCAGGCATCCCAGCCAGTAGCCGCGCACCCGGAACAGCGTCAGGTCGATCACCGGCTCCTCGCCCCGGTGCGCCCAGCGGCGCTCCCAGCGGGCGAAGGCCCCGAGCAGGACTCCCGCCACGAGCAGCAGCAGCCACTTGCGGGATCCTGGCCACTGCTGGGCCTGGACGAACGGCAGCAGCAGGGCCAGCAGGCCGGCTCCGAGGAGGACCACCCCCACCGGGTCGAGGCGGCGCAGGGTCAGCCGCCCCGCCGACGGGGTGTCCGGCAGCAGCCGTGCGGCGAGCACCAGACAGACCGCCCCGAGCGGGAGGTTGACGTAGAAGACCCAGCGCCAGCCGTGCTCGGCCCCGGCGAACTGGATGAGGAGTCCGCCGAGCAGCGGCCCGACGGCCGTGGAGACGGCCACCACGGTGCCGAACATGCCGAAGGCGCGCCCGCGTTCGGCCCCGGTGAACATCTGCTGGATCAGCGCCGAGATCTGCGGTGTCACCAGACCGCCGGCGAACCCCTGGGCCACCCGGGCGACGACCAGCCAGGTCCCGGACTGTGCCGCTCCGCAGGCCGCCGAGGCGAGCGTGAACAGCACCAGCCCCACCATGAACACCGCCCGGCGGCCCCGCGCGTCGCCCAGCCGCCCGGCGGGCACGAGGACCAGGCCGAAGGCCAGCGCGTAGCCGGACAGCACCCACTGGAGCACCGACTCCGAGGCGTCGAGACCCTCGCGGATGGACGGCAGCGCGACATTGACGATCGACACGTCCAGCAGGGTCATGAAACCGGCGATCAGGCACACCGCGAGTGCCTTCCAGCGCTGGTCGCGCCCCGGGGTGCCGTCCCCCGCCGTCGTTCCTGCCCCGTTCGCCGAGGGCCCGCTGGGGGACGTCACGCCTGCCACCTTTCGCCGATCGGCCGCCGCCACCGGTCCGAACCCGTCCGTACCGGCCGGAACCGCGCATGCGCCACTGTGGCAGCTTCCCGCTCCGGGGCCGGGCAACCGGTCGTCCCGTCCTGCGGCGCGTCGTCCCGGGCCGGCGGGCGCCGGATCCGGTCCGGTCAGCCGGCCGGCCGGACGGCGGGGACCCGCGCCGCGCCGCGCAGCAGGTCGTCCCGGCCGATGCACTGCGCGCGCGTCGCCGGAACCGTGCAGGCGTACGCCCCGGCGACGGCGCCGTAGCGCGCGCACAGGGACAGCGGCTCGCCCGCCAGCAGGCCGAAGAGGAAGGCGGCGGCGAAGGCGTCCCCGGCACCGTTGGAGTCGACCACGGGCGCGTGCGGTGCGACGGCGGGGACGTGGGTCAGCACCCCGCCGGCGAGCAGACGGGCGCCCTGTGCCCCCGCCGTCGCGACGACGGCACGTGCCCTGCCGTGCTCCGCGATCCGGCGCATCGTCGCCTCGGGGTCGCTCAGCGCCGTCGTGGACAGGAAGACGACGTCGGCGTCGAAGGCGAACGCCTCGTGATAGGCGTCGGTGCCGTCCCAGTCGTGCAGGTCGGTGGAGACCATGGCCCCGGACTCCCGCAGCAGGGGGAGGGCGGACGCCCACGGCTGGGTGATGGAGACGTGGACGTGCCGGCTCGCCCCGGCGAGCGTCCGGACCGTCGCCTCCGGCACCCGGCCGTCCGCGTCCGCGCGGGTGCCGTCGTACAGCGACAGCCGGCGGCCGTCGGGCCCGACCAGGTTCACCGCGCGCTTGGTGCCCGCCGCGACGGGGACCTCGGTCAGGGCGATGCCGTGCTCCCGGTGGAACGCCCGGACCAGTTCGCCCGGCCCGTCGTCGCCGACCATGTCCAGGTGGTGGGTCCGCAGCCCCAGCGAGCTCAGGCCGAGGGCGACGAAGTCGCCGGTCTGGCCGGCGCGGGTCTCGATTCCGGAGCCGATCATGTAGCTGTCCGCGTAGGGGAGCGGCAGCTGCGGGACGTAGACGATCGTGTCGACCCCCGCGCCGCCCAGGACGAGGACGTCGTGCTCTTCGCTGCTCACCGCTGTTCCTCCCCGACGGCTTCGCGGGGGCGGCGTCCGGCCGCCCCGCGTGACGGTGAGTCAAGCAGGGCCCCACCCCGCTGGCAAGATCGTGCAGATTCTTTCCGCAAGACTTTGCGCGATCCGCGGTGTCCTGCCCGTGTCGCCGGCGGGTGCGGGCGCGTTGGCCCCTGGGGAGTGACGTCGGCGTGCCGTGGCCGGTGGGGCGTCCGGCGGCTCTCTAGGGTCGTTTTCTGGAGAAATGTTCCAGAAGGACAGTCCAGTGAAGCAGGGTGAGCCGTGGGTACCGTCGTCAACCGTCAGCAGGCCGAGGCATGGAACGACTGGGAGGGCGTGCACTGGGCCGAGCATCCGGAGCGCTACGACGGGATGATGGGCTCGTTCAACGCCCCCCTGTTCGAGGCGGCGGGCATCCGCCCCGCCGACCGGGTCCTCGACATCGGCTGCGGCACCGGCCAGACCACCCGGCTCGCGGCACGGCACGCCCCGCGCGGGCACGTCGTCGGCATCGACATCTCCGCCCCGATGCTGGAACGCGCCCGCCGCGACGCCGCGTCCGAGGGGCTCGGCAACGTCACCTTCGAACAGGGCGACGCCCAGGTGCACCCCTTCCCCGGGGACGGCTACGACGTCCTCATCAGCCGGGGCGGGGTGATGTTCTTCGGGGACCTCGTGGCGGCCTTCACCCACCTGGGCGGCGCCCTCGTGCCCGGTGGCCGCCTCGCCTTCCTCGGTCCCCAGCCCGGCGGCCCGGACAGTGCCTGGAGCAGGGCGACCGCCGCCCTCGGCCCCTTCATGCGCGAGGCGTCACCCGCCGCCCGGGGCATGGGCTCGCTGCTGGAGCCCGTGCGCATCCGCGAGATCCTGACGCAGGCCGGGTTCGCGGACATCGGGATCGCGCCGTGCTCCGGCCCCATGACCCTCGGCGCCGACGCCGACGACGCCGCCGCCTTCGTCTTCGCGATGGGGCCGACGCGCCACAACCTGCGCGACGTGGACGCGGACACCGTCGCCCGGGTGCGCGCGGAGGTGCGCGAGGCGCTCCGGGAGTTCGAGACCCCGGACGGCGTCCACGTCCCCGGTGCCGTCTGGATCGTCACGGCGACCCGCCCCCGGCGGGACGCCTGACCCTCCGCCGCGACCGCGCACGGGCGTCAGCCGCCCGGGGCCCCGCCTCACCCGTCCCGGGCCCTTCACACCTGCCCGTCGGCGTGCTCATGGTCACATACAGGCCGCGGCGGGGAACCTCTACTCTGCCAGCACCGGAACCGGGGCCGCTCCGCGGACCGGGACGGCGCCGGCGACATCGGTGGTCACGGACCGGCCGCCGTGCCCGGGCGGCGTGCCGTCGCCGCAGCGCGCCGCCCCCGCGGCGCGGTCGCAGAGGGCAGACAGAAGGGATCGCGCATGTTCCGCAAGGTACTCGTCGCCAACCGCGGGGAGATCGCCATCCGCGCGTTCCGCGCCGGCTTTGAGCTGGGCGCGCGGACGGTCGCCGTGTTCCCGCACGAGGACCGCAACTCCCTGCACCGGCTGAAGGCCGACGAGGCCTACGAGATCGGCGAACCCGGCCACCCGGTCCGGGCCTACCTCTCGGTGGAGCAGATCGTGGACGCCGCCCGCCGGGCGGGCGCGGACGCGGTCTACCCGGGCTACGGCTTCCTGTCCGAGAACCCGGACCTGGCCCGCGCCTGCGAGCGCGCGGGCATCACCTTCGTCGGCCCGGACGCCGAGACGCTCGAACTCACCGGCAACAAGGCGCGCGCCGTGGCAGCCGCCCGGGCCGCGGGCGTGCCCGTGCTCGGCTCGTCCCAGCCCTCGACCGACGTCGACGAGCTCGTCCGGGCCGCCGACGACCTCGGCTTCCCGGTCTTCGTCAAGGCCGTCGCCGGCGGCGGCGGACGCGGCATGCGGCGCGTGGAGGACGCGTCGGCGCTCCGCGAGTCGATCGAGGCGGCCGCGCGCGAGGCCGAGTCCGCGTTCGGCGACCCCACCGTCTTCCTGGAGAAGGCCGTGGTCGAACCCCGCCACATCGAGGTGCAGATCCTCGCCGACGGCGAGGGCAACGTCATCCACCTCTTCGAGCGCGACTGCTCGCTGCAGCGCCGTCACCAGAAGGTGATCGAACTCGCCCCCGCCCCCAACCTCGACCCGGAGCTGCGGGAGCGGATCTGCGCCGACGCGGTCAACTTCGCCCGCGAGATCGGCTACCGCAACGCCGGCACCGTGGAGTTCCTGCTCGACCGGTCGGGCCGGCACGTGTTCATCGAGATGAACCCCCGCATCCAGGTGGAGCACACGGTCACCGAGGAGGTCACCGACGTCGACCTCGTCCAGGCCCAGATGCGCATCGCGGCCGGGGAGACCCTTGCCGACCTCGGACTGACCCAGGACTCGATCCAGCTGCGCGGCGCCGCTCTCCAGTGCCGGATCACCACCGAGGACCCGGCCAACGGCTTCCGCCCGGACACCGGCATGATCAGCGCCTACCGCTCGCCCGGCGGCTCCGGCATCCGGCTCGACGGCGGAACCGCCCACGCCGGCACCGAGATCAGCGCGCACTTCGACTCGATGCTGGTCAAGCTGACCTGCCGGGGCCGGGACTTCACGTCCGCGGTGGGCCGCGCCCGGCGGGCGGTCGCCGAGTTCCGCATCCGCGGCGTGTCCACCAACATCCCCTTCCTGCAGGCGGTGCTCGACGACCCCGACTTCCAGGCCGGCGACATCACCACCTCCTTCATCGAGCAGCGCCCCCACCTGCTGACCTCGCGGCACTCCGCCGACCGCGGCTCGAAGCTGCTCACCTACCTCGCCGACGTCACCGTCAACAAGCCGCACGGGGAGCGCCCCCGGCTCATCGACGCGACGACGAAGCTGCCGGCCCTGCCGGCGGGCGAGCCTCCCGCCGGCTCCCGCCAGAAGCTCACCGAGCTCGGTCCCGAGGGCTTCGCCGGGTGGCTGCGCGCGTCGCCCACGATCGGCGTCACCGACACCACCTTCCGCGATGCCCACCAGTCGCTGCTGGCCACCCGGGTGCGCACCCGGGACCTCCTCGCCGTGGCGCCGGTGGTGGCCCGCACCACCCCCCAGCTGCTGTCCCTGGAATGCTGGGGCGGCGCCACCTACGACGTCGCCCTGCGCTTCCTCGCCGAGGACCCCTGGGAGCGCCTCGCCCGGCTGCGCGAGGCGGTGCCCAACATCTGCCTCCAGATGCTGCTGCGCGGCCGCAACACCGTGGGCTACACGCCCTACCCGACCGAGGTGACGTCCGCCTTCGTCGAGGAGGCCACCGCCACCGGCATCGACATCTTCCGCATCTTCGACGCCCTCAACGACGTGGGCCAGATGCGCCCCGCCATCGACGCGGTGCGCGAGACCGGGTCGGCCGTCGCCGAAGTGGCGCTCTGCTACACGTCCGACCTCTCCGATCCCGCGGAGACGCTGTACACCCTCGACTACTACCTGCGCCTCGCCGAGGAGATCGTCGCCGCCGGCGCCCATGTGCTGGCCGTCAAGGACATGGCGGGACTGCTGCGCGCGCCCGCCGCCGCGAAGCTGGTCTCCGCGCTGCGCAGGGAGTTCGACCTGCCGGTGCACATCCACACCCACGACACCGCAGGCGGCCAGCTGGCCACCTACCTCGCCGCGATCCAGGCGGGCGCGGACGCCGTCGACGGCGCGGTGGCGTCCATGGCCGGCACCACCTCGCAGCCGTCGCTCTCGGCGATCGTCGCCGCCACCGACCACTCCGACCGGCCGACCGGGCTCGACCTCCAGGCCGTCGGCGACCTGGAGCCGTACTGGGAGGCCGTGCGCCGCGTCTACGCGCCCTTCGAGGCGGGCCTCGCGTCCCCGACCGGACGGGTCTACCACCACGAGATCCCGGGCGGCCAGCTCTCCAACCTGCGCACCCAGGCCGTCGCCCTCGGGCTCGGCGACCGCTTCGAGGACATCGAGGCGATGTACGCGGCCGCCGACCGGATCCTCGGCCGGCTGGTGAAGGTGACCCCCTCGTCGAAGGTGGTCGGCGACCTCGCGCTGCACCTGGTGGGCGCGGGCGTGTCGCCGAAGGACTTCGAGGCGGATCCCGGCACCTTCGACCTGCCCGACTCGGTCATCGGCTTCCTGCACGGCGAGCTCGGCAGCCCGCCCGGCGGCTGGCCCGAGCCGTTCCGCACCAGGGCCCTCAAGGGCCGGCCGGGCCCCAAGCCCGTCCAGGAGCTGTCCGCCGCCGACCGCGGAGGGCTGGAGAAGGACCGGCGCGCGACGCTGAACCGGCTGCTGTTCCCCGGCCCGGCCAAGGAGTTCGGCACGCACCGTCAGGCGTTCGGCGACACCAGCGTGCTCGACAGCAGGGACTTCTTCTACGGTCTGCGCCCGGGCAAGGAGTACACCGTCGACCTGGAACCGGGCGTGCGGCTGCTCATCGAGCTGGAGGCCATCGGCGAGGCGGACGAGCGGGGCATGCGCACCGTGATGTCCACGCTCAACGGCCAGCTGCGCCCCATCCAGGTGCGGGACAGGGCGGCCGCGTCCGACGTCCCGGCGACCGAGAAGGCCGACCGGGGCAACCCCGGCCACGTCGCGGCCCCGTTCGCGGGGGTGGTGACCCTCGCGGTCGCGGAGGGCGACACCGTCGAGGCCGGCGCCACGGTGGCCACCATCGAGGCGATGAAGATGGAGGCCTCGATCACCGCCCCCGGCGGCGGCACGGTGCGCCGCCTCGCCATCAACCCGATCCAGCAGGTGGAGGGCGGCGACCTCCTGGTCGAACTCGGCTGACCTGCCGGGGCGCCGTCCGGCGGGCGGCGCCCCCGGCCGCATGCAGGACGCGGCGGGGGGAGGGGCCTCCCCGATGGGCGCAACAGCACGTGCCGTGGCGGGAACCCGACCCTAGGGTCGGGGGCACCGCCCGGTCCCGGGCGGGAACCGTTGCAGGGAAAGGCATCTGATGTTCCGTCAGCAGTCCCTCGTCCGGCCCTCCGTCCGCCGGGCCCGCCTCCTCGGTCCCCTCGCCGCCGTCGCACTCGCCCTGGCCGGGGCCGCCGGTGGCGCCCCCGCGCACGCCGCGGCCCCCCGCGCCGCCGCCACGGACTGGGACGCCATCGCCGCGTGCGAGTCCGGCGGCGACTGGCGCGCCAACACCGGCAACGGGCATTACGGCGGGCTCCAGTTCACCCAGTCGAGCTGGGTCGCCGCCGGCGGGCGCCGGTACGCGCCCCGGGCGGACCTCGCCACCCGGTCGGAGCAGATCGCGACGGCCAGGAGACTCGCGGCCATCCAGGGCATGGGCGCCTGGTCCTGCGCCCGTCGCTGACCCCGCAGGTGCCCGGCCGTCCCCGTCGGGGCGTGTCCGCAGGGGCCCGGGCGGGTCTGTCCGGGTGGGCCCCTGCACGGGCGGCTCCGGCCCGGCCGTGTCCGGCGGCGAGGCGCCCGGTCCTTTCCCGTCCGCCCGGCGCCCCGGACGGCCGTCTCCGCGCCGCCCGGTCGTCCGTCCCGGCCGGACGGCTCCGGCCCGGCCGTGTCCGGGGGCGTGGGGCCCGGGCGGGTCCGTCCGGGTGGGCCCCCTGCGGACGGCTCCGCCCCGGACGTCTCCGGCGGTGCGGAGCCCGGTCGTTCCGTCCGCGTCCCGCCCCCGGGTGACCCGCTCCTCCGCTCTCGGTGAACCCGCTTGGAGACGCGCTCGGGCGGGTGCTTGAGTGCGGACATGGAGATTCTCGTACTGGGCGGCACGGCATGGGTGGGCCGCGAGGTGTCACGACTGGCCCTGGAGCGGGGGCACCGGGTGACCTGCCTCGCGCGGGGCGAGAGCGGCGCCGTGGCGGACGGCGCGGAGCTCGTCGCCGCCGACCGGCGTGAACCCGGCGCGTACGCGCCGCTGCTGGACCGGACGTGGGACGCCGTCGTCGAGGTGTCCTGGCAGCCCGCGTTCGTGCGCGACGCCCTCGCCCAGCTCGGTCCGCGCGCCCGTCACTGGAGCTATGTGTCCTCCGGCAACGTCTACGCCTCGCACGCCGAGACCGGCACGGACGAGTCCGCGCCGCTGCTGCCGCCGACCGACCGGCCCGAGGTGGGGCGCGAGGAGTACGGCGAGGCGAAGTCCGCGTGCGAGCAGGCGTCGGTCGCCGCCGTGGGGGACCGGCTGCTCATCGCGCGCGCCGGTCTCATCGGCGGCCCGGGCGACCACTCGTGCCGCACCGGCTACTGGGCGGCCCGCGCCGCGCGCGCCCCGCGGGACCCCCTGCTGGTGCCGGACACCCCCAGCCTGCCCACCCAGGTGATCGACGTCAGGGACCTGGCCGCCTGGCTGCTCGACTCGGCCGCCCGCGGCACCACCGGTGCCTACAACGCGGTCGGCCCGGTCATGCCCTTCGAGGAGTGGATCGCCCTGTCCCGGGCGGCCGGCGGGCACACCGGCCCGGTCGTGCCGGCGGACTCGACGTGGCTCCACGACCAGGGCGTCGCCGAGTTCATGGGGGAGGAGTCGCTGCCCCTGTGGATCGTCGCACCGGGCTGGGAGGGCTTCTGCGCCCGTGACGGCTCCGCGGCGGTCGCGGCGGGGCTGACCCACCGCCCCCGCTCCGAACTGGTGGCGGACACCCTGCGCTGGGAGCGCGAGGAGGGGCTCGACCGGCCCCGCCGCGCCGGCCTCAGCGCCGGCCGTGAGCGCGAACTCCTCGCCGCGCTCGGATCCCCGGTGGCCTGACCGGCCGGCGCCCGGGCACGGGCGCCGGCCGGCCGCGTACCGGACGGTCCGGCCACCGGCGTCAGGCCTCCGGTGCGGCGGGCTTGCGGCGCAGATGGGCGAACAGGCCCGCGAAGCCGGCGAGGAAGCCGCTCACGAGCCCGGAGACGGCGTGGTTGACGGCGTTGACCGTCTCGCTGTCCGGCATGCCGATGACCAGGAGGTTGACGAGGGCGCTCATCACGGCCCCGATCCCGCCGCCGACGGCTCCGCTGATCAGCGAGGCGCGGACGGCGGGCGGGAGTCCGGGTCTGCGAGCCGGTGTGCTGGGTGCGGTCATGGCGGGCCTCCAGGCGTGGGACGGCGGGAGCGCCCGGGCGCCGGGCGCGGTCTGCACGGCGACACTGTGGCAGACGACGCGACGCGCCCGACGGCCGCCCCACGCCTCGGCGCACCGTGCGGCGTCCGCGAAGTGCGGTGCGACGCACCGCAGTTGACGGACCATCGGCTGCGTCGCCCCCTGACGTGTCCCGGCCCGGGCGCCGTACGCGTCACTCGGGCCGGGGCGGCCGCTCGCGCAGGACCGCGACGGTGCGCTCGCACCAGTCGAGATTGCCCCGCTCGAAGGCCAGCCCCCGCAGGCACGTCAGATAGGGCCCCACGCGGGTGCCCGTGCGCAGGAACTCGGCCTCGGAACGGTCACCGCGCATGGCGTGCAGCAGCCGGTCGAACAGGTCGATCTTGGCCCGCGCGAAGACGGCGCGTTCGGTGAGCTGGCGGATGAGCTCGTCCGGGTCGACATGGTCGGCGGCCTGGACCATCACCACGAGGTCGTCGCGGATGAAGGAGGGCTTGGGGGCGGTGGCCGTGAAGCGCTCCAGCTCGGCGAGGCCCGCGTCCGTGACCCGGAAGAGCCGCTTGTTGGGCCGGTTGTCCTGCACCACCTCACGGCCCGTGATCAGTCCCTCCTTCTCCAGCCGGGCCAGCTCGACGTACAGCTGCTGCGGCTGGGCGTGCCAGAAGTTCGCCACGCCGAGGTCGAACGCCTTCGCCAGCTGATAGCCGCTCAGCTCCTCGTCGAGCAGTGCCGCCAGGACGGCATGTCGCAACGCCACCGGTCCGCTTCCTCTCCGTCCCGGGGCTGTCCCGGGCCACGGCCCCCATGGTACTCATATCCATGAGTACTCTGAATGATGAGTAGCGACGCGCGGGATTCCCGTGCCGATGCCCGGCGGCCGCCCGCCGGTGCCCGCCCGCTGGTGAGGAGACGCCATGACCACCACCGCCCACCGCTTCCGCGCGGCCGTCGAGAGCCGCGATCTCGCGGCGCTGGAGGACCTGTTCACCGAGGACATCCGCCTCTTCAGCCCGGTGAAGTTCACCCCGTTCGAGGGTCGGCCCATGGTGCTGGGCCTCTTCGGTGTGCTGCTGCGCACGTTCGAGGACTTCCGGTACGTGGGGGAGTTCACCGGCGCGGCGGAGACGGGGACCGACGGGGCGGCCGCCCCCGCCGAGGTCCTGGTGTTCCGGGCCGCCGTCGGCGGCAGGGAGATCCACGGCATCGACCTCCTGCACTTCGCCGACGACGGGCGGATCAAGGAGTTCACCGTGATGGTCCGCCCGCAGTCCGCCGTGCACGCCCTCGGTGAGGCCGTGCTCACCGGGCTGGTGGCGGACGGACTGGTCCCGGCCGCGCCGTAGACCCCGGGTTTGCCGGAACCGCAACTCTGTTTGCCGGACGGCGGCCGTTGTCCGCATGCTCGTCGCGGAGGTGGTCACAGTGACCGATCGGCTGACGAACAGCTATGACGTGATGGTGCTCGGTGGCGGCGCGGCCGGGCTGAGCGGAGCCCTGATGCTGGCACGGGCCAGGCGGTCGGTGGCGGTCGTCGACTCGGGCGCCCCGCGCAACGCGCCCGCCGGCGGCGTGCACGGTCTGCTGGCCCGGGAGGGCGTCACGCCGGCCGAGCTGCTGGCGCGGGGGCGGGACGAGGTCCGCGGCTACGGCGGGCACGTGGTGGACGGCGAGGTCGCCTCGGTGCAGCGGGACGGCGAGGGCTTCGCCGTCCGGCTCGCCGACGGCCGGGCCGCGCGGGCGCGGCGCCTGCTGGTGGCCAGCGGCCTGGTCGACCGGCTGCCGGACGTACCCGGCGTGCGCGAGCGCTGGGGCCGCGATGTGCTCCACTGCCCGTACTGCCACGGCTGGGAGGTGCGGGACCGGGCCATCGGCGTGCTGGCGTCCGGGCCGATGTCGGTGCACCAGGCGCTGCTCTTCCGGCAGTGGAGCGACGACGTCACGTACTTCGCGCACACCGTGGAACCGCCGACGGCCGAGGAGGCGGAGCAGCTCGCGGCGCGGGGGATCCGGGTGGTCGAGGGCGAGGTCGCCGCACTGGAGGCGGCCGGTGACCGGCTCACGGGTGTGCGGCTCGCCGACGGGACGACGGTGGCCGCCGGGGCGGTGGTGGTCGCGCCGCGGATGATGGCGCGCGCCGGATTCCTCGCCGAGCTCGGCCTCCGGGCGGTGGAGCACCCCTCGGGTGCGGGCGAGCACGTCCCCGCCGACGCGACCGGACGCACGGAGGTCCCGGGTGTCTGGGCCGCGGGCAACGTCACGGATCCGGTCGCGCAGGTGGGGGGCGCCGCGGCGGCGGGCGCGGCGGCGGCGGCCCGGATCAACGCCGACCTGATCGCCGAGGAGACCGCCGACGCGGTGACCGCCCACCGTCGGCGCCTCGCCGCCGAGGCCCTGGCGCGAGGCTGACCGCGGGTGCCCGTGCCGGGGCCCGGTCGCGGCCGGGGGTCGGTCCGGGACCGCCGGGGCTCTTGCGCGGGGTGGGGCGGGCGGCATAAGTTACCGACTGGTAGGTTCGTCGTCCGCGCCGTCCCGGAGGGGGCCGCAGGCGGTCCCCGGGCCTGCCGGCACACCGATCGCCGCCGCCCAGCCCGAGGGAGCCGCCATGCCCGTGCTCGACCGCCAGGACACCGTCTACCTGCTCGACCTGGGGGACGGCGAGAACCGCTTCCACCCCGACTGGATCGCCGCGGTCGATGCCGCGCTCGACGAGGTGGAGAAGGCCGAGGGGCCCCGGGCCCTCGTCACCACCGCCACCGGCAAGTTCTGGTCCAACGGGCTCGACCTGGAGTGGCTCTTCGCCCACGCCGACCAGCACCAGGACTACGTCGTCTCCGTCCACGAGCTCCTCGCCAGGATGCTCTCCCTGCCGGTGATCACGGTGGCCGCCCTCCAGGGCCACACCTTCGCCGCCGGGGCCATGCTCTCCCTGGCGCACGACTTCCGCGTGATGCGCGCGGACCGGGGCTACTGGTGCCTGCCCGAGGCGGACATCGACATCCCGTTCACCCCCGGCATGTCCGCGCTCATCCAGGCCAGGCTCACGCCGCAGACCGCGCACGAGGCCATGACGACCGCGCGCCGCTTCGGAGGCCACGACGCCCTCGCCGCGGCCGTCGTGGACCGGGCGGTGGAGGAGGCGGCCGTCCGCGACACCGCGGTGGAGCTCGCCTCGGCACTGGTCGCCAAGGCAGGGGCCACCCTCGGCACCATCAAGTCCCGGATGTACGCCCCCGCGCTCATGGCCCTGCGCGACCGCGTCGCCCCGCTCGGCTGACACGGCCCGGCGCGCCGCCGCCCTCCGCCGCCGGTCCCGGCGGGCGGCGGGGGAGAGGCGTCAGCAGGCCAGGGCGGGGCCCCGGCCCAGCCGGCCGTCGAGGCCACCGCGGTGCAAAGCGGCCACCGGCCCGACGAGGTCGGGGTGGCGCAGCAGCGCCGCCGCGGCCAGATCGCGCGCCGCAGGTGCCGTCAGACGCCGGAATCCGGCCCGCGCGTCGTCGCCGAGGGCGTCGACCGCGGCTCCGGCCAGGGCGGGCGAGCTCAGCAGGCAGGCCGCCCAGCTGGCGACCACCTCGTCCACCCAGCTGCGCCAGGCCTGGACCCCGACGGCAGCGGCCCCGTGCGCCCCCGCGACCGTGTCGAGCCGGGCGGAGCCGCCGGGCCCTGCCATGGCGACCAGGGCGGCGTCGACGGACGTCGGGTAGCGCAGGCGAGCCGCGACGGTCACCGCCTGGCGGGCCTGGACCTCGCACAGCGCCCGCGACGCGGCGCCGCCCGGCGAGGGGTAGGCGCCGGTGAGCCACCGTGTGGTCGCCGCTATCAGCGGGGAGAGGTCTGTGTGCACCGCAGGCATCCGAGGTCGCTTCCGTACGTGTCCCGGCACGCGACGCTACGGCGACGGCCGCCCCGGGACCATGACGTGCGACACGTCCGCGGAGTGGCGTCCGCCACGGCGGCGGACCCCGCCGGACGGGCCCGGCGCGGCCACACCGGATGCGCGGTCGGCTGCGCGTCCCGGTGCGCGTCGCCACGTCCGGCGAGGCGGACCGGCGCCGGTTCCGGGCCGACGGGGGCACCGGCGCCGCGCCGCTCGGCTTCCGCGCCACGTCAGCGGCAGCCGTCGCCGCCATGACCGCGAGGGCCGCCCGCGACGGCGGGGTCCCCGGCCGGGGCGGCCGTCGGCCCACCCCGCTGTCCACAGGGGCCGGGGCGCGGTGATCTCATCGGAAATGCGACAGCGATACGTTTCTCCCGAGGAAATGCGGACGGTTTCCCGTCGATACACGTCCCTGGATGTCACCCGAATGCGTGGTACTGGTTTTTCGTCCCTCCGACGGCCGATGTTGGGAGCCTGTTCGCGGGGCGCGGCCGATAGATTGCCGCTGTATCTGTGCGAAGCCAGACGGCCCACTCTTGTGCGGGGAGTTCACGTGGTATCCGAGTCGCCTTCACCGATCAACACAGTCGCGGACGAGGATGCGTACGAGAACGAGCTGCCCGTCAAACGGCGGGAGCCGGGCAATGTGGTGATCCGGTGGCTGACGACCACCGACCACAAGACCATCGGCACGCTGTACATGTCGACCTCCTTCCTGATGTTCCTGCTGGGCGGCGCGATGGCGCTGGTGATGCGCGCCGAACTGGCCCGCCCCGGCACGCAGATCATGTCGAACGAGCAGTACAACCAGGCGTTCACGATGCACGGCACCGTCATGCTGCTGATGTTCGCGACGCCGCTGTTCGCCGGATTCGCGAACTGGATCATGCCGCTGCAGATCGGCGCTCCCGACGTGGCGTTCCCGCGGCTGAACATGTTCGCCTACTGGCTCTACCTCTTCGGCTCCCTGATCGCCCTCGCCGGCTTCCTCACGCCACAGGGTGCGGCCGACTTCGGCTGGTTCGCCTATTCCCCGCTCAACGACCAGGAGCACACCCCGGGCGTCGGCGCCGACATGTGGATCATGGGGCTGGCCTTCTCCGGCTTCGGCACGATCCTCGGCGCGGTCAACTTCATCACCACGATCATCTGCATGCGGGCACCCGGTATGACGATGTTCCGGATGCCGATGTTCACCTGGACCGTCCTGCTGACCGGTGTGCTGGTCCTGCTGGCCTTCCCGGTGCTGGCCGCCGCGCTCTTCACCCTGGAGGTCGACCGGAAATTCGGCGCCCATGTCTTCGACGCGGGCAACGGCGGCGCGCTGCTGTGGCAGCACCTCTTCTGGTTCTTCGGCCATCCGGAGGTGTACATCATCGCGCTGCCGTTCTTCGGCATCATCTCCGAGGTCATCCCGGTCTTCTCCCGCAAGCCCCTGTTCGGCTACATCGGCCTGATCGGCGCGACCATCGCGATCGCCGGCCTCTCGGTGACGGTGTGGGCGCACCACATGTATGTGACGGGCGGCGTACTCCTGCCGTTCTTCTCCTTCATGACCTTCCTCATCGCGGTGCCGACCGGTGTGAAGTTCTTCAACTGGATCGGCACGATGTGGAAGGGGTCGCTGTCCTTCGAGACACCGATGCTGTGGGCCATCGGCTTTCTCGTGACCTTCCTTTTCGGCGGTCTGACGGGTGTCATCCTGGCGTCGCCGCCGCTGGACTTCCACGTCTCCGACTCGTACTTCGTCGTCGCGCATTTCCACTACGTCGTCTTCGGCACCGTGGTGTTCGCGATGTTCTCCGGATTCCACTTCTGGTGGCCGAAGTTCACCGGCAAGATGCTGGACGAGCGGCTCGGCAAGATGACCTTCTGGACGCTGTTCCTCGGTTTCCAGGGCACGTTCCTCGTCCAGCACTGGCTGGGCGCCGAGGGGATGCCGCGCCGGTACGCGGACTACCTGGCCGCCGACGGTTTCACCGCGCTGAACACCTTCTCGACGATCAGCTCGTTCCTGCTGGGCCTGTCGATGCTGCCGTTCCTGTACAACGTCTGGAAGACGGCCAAGTACGGCAAGCCGGTCCAGGTCGACGACCCGTGGGGCTTCGGCCGCTCCCTGGAATGGGCGACGTCCTGCCCGCCGCCGCGGCACAACTTCGTCACCCTGCCCCGCATCCGCAGCGAATCCCCGGCGTTCGACCTGCACCACCCGGAGATGGCCTCGCTGGACCACGCCTCGGACTCCGGCCGGCGCGACGTGGTGGAACCGGGCCAGGGGGTCGCCCCGCCGCTCGGCGACAAGTGAGGGGGCGCCGGTGCCCCGCTCCGTGAAGGGCCCCGCGCCGGACGTGGCCGCCGGCATCGCCCGGCTGGAGGGCTACCTGCTCGCCCAGGGCCGGCTGAGCGAGGCCCGGCGGGAGGCGGAGGAATTCGCCGACCGCATGCCGTGGCTGACCACCGCCCAGCGCGAGGACGTCGTGAGCCACTACGTCCAGGACCGCATCGCGCTGACCCGGCGGGTCCTCGCCGCCCTGGTCGCCCGGGCCGGCGAGCTCCGCCAGGAGTACACCGAGCGCTACGAGGAGCTCAGGCGCCGCCTGGTCTGCGGCAGCGTCGCCGCCCTCCTCTGCTCGGCGGCGCTGTGCGCCGCCGCCCTGCTCGCCCGATGACACCGAAAGCCCGGTGCCCCGCCCCCATCGCAGGGGGCGGGGCACCGGGCGTGTCCGGTTCTCCGGGGTGGGCCGTCGGGCCTGTCCGGGGGAGGGTCAGCCGCGCGGCCCGTCCTGCGCGCGCTGCTCCGCCTGCTCGGCCTGCTTCGCCTTGATCCGCACCGACTCCTTGCGCACCTCGGCCTGCGTGGCGCGCTCCTTGAGCAGCCACTCGGGCTGCTCCTGCTTGAGCTCCTCGATCTGCTCCGTGGTGAGCGCCTCGGTGACACCGCCGCGCGCCAGGCCCGCGATGGAGACGCCGAGCTTCGCCGCGACGACCGGACGGGGGTGCGGGCCGTTGCGCCGCAGCTCCTTCAGCCACTCGGGCGGGTCGGACTGGAGGGTGTTCAGCTCGGCGCGTGAGACGACACCGTCCCGGAACTCGGCGGGGGTGGCCTCTAGGTACACTCCCAGCTTCTTCGCCGCGGTCGCGGGCTTCATCGTCTGGGAGTTCTGGTGCGACGTCATGGTGTCAAGGGTATCGAGCGCTCGTGCCGGTTCCGACCACGGCGGCGGGTAGCCTGGGCGGGTGACGGATTCGCAAGCTGCTCTCTCCTTCCGGCTCGCTTACGTACCAGGAGCGACACCCGCGAAATGGGTGCGGATCTGGAACGAGCGGATGCCCGGTGTCCCCCTGACCCTCGTCCCGGTTCCCGCCGCCGACGCGGTCGCCGCCCTGCGGGACGGTGACGTGGACGCGGGCCTGGTGAGGCTGCCCGTCGACCGGACGGTGCTGAGCGCCATTCCGCTCTACACCGAGACGACGGTCGTCGTGGTGCCCAAGGACCATGCGGTCGCCGCCGCCGACGAGGTCGGCATCGAGGACCTCGCCGACGACATCGTGCTCCATCCCCTCGACGACACCCTCGACACCCTCGGCTGGGAGACCCCGCCGGGCACGCCCGCCCTCGAGCGCCCGGCCACCACGGCGGACGCCGTCGAACTGGTGGCGGCCGGGATCGGTGTGCTGCTGGTGCCCCAGTCGCTCGCCCGCCTGCACCACCGAAGGGACCTCACCTACCGCCCGGTGACCGACGCGCCGCAGTCCGGTGTCGTGCTCTCCTGGCCCGAGGACGCGACGACCGACCTGGTGGAGCAGTTCATCGGGATCGTGCGCGGCCGCACCGTCAACAGTTCCCGGGGACGCCCGCCGGCCACGGCCCAGCAGGGCCGCGGTGC
The DNA here is from genome assembly GCF_008042045.1 of Streptomyces sp. T39. Classification (GTDB taxonomy): domain Bacteria; phylum Actinomycetota; class Actinomycetes; order Streptomycetales; family Streptomycetaceae; genus Streptomyces. The sequence goes on along the minus strand of NZ_RDBP01000016.1, from coordinate 81,603 downwards.
CGCGGAGGGTCGCGGCGCGGCGGCAGGCGCGGGCGGTGGCAAGGGGGGCGGCAAGCAGGGCGGCCGGCGGTCGGGCGGCCCGTCCTCGTCGAAGCCGTCCACCGGGTCCGGGGCCAGGGCGGGCGCCCGCGGCTCACGGGGCGGATCGGGTGGCTCCGGCGGTGCCAAGGGCGCCGGGCGCGGCAAGCGGGGACGCCGCTCCTAGGAGCTGCCCGAGTCGGGGCGGGCCGTGCTCAGGAGGACTCGCGCGGATCGGGCCGGCCGGGTGCGCCCGGGGGCGGCGACAGCGCCCAGCGGATGCTGCGGGTGAGCGCGTGGCCGGTGGCCCGGACGGCGGTGCCCGCCGGTCCGGGGAAGCCCGGCAGGCCCAGGGCGCGGCACGCCCAGGGCGGCAGGGAGGCGACCGCGTTCGCCGCGAGGAGCGCGTAGGGACCGCGGGCGACGAGCGGCAGGGGCGGGTGGAGGAGGACGAACCGCGCCGCCTGCCGGGCCTCGGCGGTGCCGCGCAGCTCGGGCCGGTAGGCGTCGATGCGTTCCGACAGGCCGCGCAGGTCGCGCGGGGGATCGGGGACGCCGAGCGCCGTCGCCACCCGGGCCATGTCGGCGACGTACGCGTCGCAGCCCGCCCGGTCGAGCGGGACCGCCCCGAACCGCTGGTGCGCCCGGAGGAAACTGTCGACCTCGGCGGCGTGGACCCAGCCGAGCAGCCAGGGGTCCGACGCCCGGTAGGGCAGCCCTTCGGCGGTCGTGCCCGTGACGCGTCCGTGCACCGATCTGACGAGGTCCACCGCGGCCTGCGCGTCGTCCGCGGTGCCGAAGGTCGTCACGGCGAGGAAGGTACTGGTGCGCTGGAGCCGCCCCCACGGATCGCCCCGGTAGCCGGAGTGCGCCGCCACGGCCGCCATCGCCAGCGGGTGGAGGGACTGGAGCAGCAGGGCGCGCAGACCGCCGACGAACATCGAGGCGTCGCCGTGCACCCGCCGGATCGGCCGGTCGGGGGCGAACCACCGCGGTCCGGGGGTGAGATGGATGCGGTCCCGGTTGGCAGGGCCCGACGGACCGGCGACGCGGCGGAAGATCCCGGCTGCCACCCGTGCGCGCAGCTCGGTGAGGGCGGGCGCGGTCCCGTTCATGGGGCCAGTATCCGCCCGGCCGGGCGGGGTGTCACGGGTGCGGGCCCGTCGCTCCGCGGGAGCCGTGCGCCCTGCCGTACGGTGGTTCCCGGCCGGGCGGGCCCGGCGGCCTGACCTGCGGGCCCGCATCCCGCGGCCCGGGTGGCCCGACTGCCCGGCCCCGAACCGACGGAGGCGCAGGCAGATGCCCGAGACCAGCACCGCCCGGGTGGGCGTCCACGAGACCTTCCCGTCCCGTGTCCTGGCCGGGCCGGGTGCGCGCCACCGGATCCCGGCGGAGGCCGAGCGGCTCGGTGCGCGCCGGATCGTGCTCGTCGCCGCGCCCTCCGCTGCCGGGGCCGCGGACGACCTGGCGCGGGCGCTCGGCGCGCGCCTCGCGGCGCGCTTCGGCCGGCCCGCCGTGCACACCCCGGTCACCGTGACGAACGAGGCCATGGCGATCGTCGGGCGGGTCCGCGCCGACTGCGTGGTGGCCCTCGGCGGCGGTTCCGCCATCGGTCTCGCCAAGGCGCTGTCGGCCCGCACCGGGATGCCGCAGATCGCCGTCCCGACCACCTACGCCGGGTCCGAGGCCACGCCGGTGCTCGGGGAGACGGAGCACGGGGTGAAGACGACCCGGCGCGATCCGGCGATCGCTCCCGGCACGGTGGTGTACGACCCGGAACTGACGCTGACGATGCCCCGCGAGCTCACCCTGACCAGTGCGCTGAACGCCCTGGCCCACGCGGTCGAGGCACTCTGGGCCCCGGACGCCTCCGCGGTGAGCGACGCGCTCGCGACCGAGGCCGCTACCGGGCTGCTCACCGCCCTGCCGGAGGTGCTCGGCGACCTCGGGAACCTCGCGGGCCGCGAACGGCTCCAGGAGTCCGCCTGGCTCGCGGGTCTGTGTCTGGCGGGGACCGCCATGGGGCTGCACCACCAGCTGGCCCACGCGCTCGGCGGCACCTTCGACCTGCCCCACGCCCGGCTGCACGCGCTGCTGCTGCCGCACGTGATGGCGTTCACCCTGCCGTCCGCGCCGGGGGCCGCCGCCCGGCTGGGCCGGATCACGGGCGGCGACCCGGTGGCGGCCGTGCGACGGCTCGCCGGCCAGGGCGGCGGGCCGGCCGGGCTCGGCGCGCTGGGCGTTCCCCGCGACGGGCTGGCCGCCGTCGCCGAACGGGTSGCCGCCCGTGATCCGGCCCAGCCGGGCGGCGGCCCCCGGCGCGGACGGCAGGGTGAACGCCATCACGTGCGGCAGCAGCAGCGCGTGCAGCCGGGCGTGGGGCAGGTCGAAGGTGCCGCCGAGCGCGTGGGCCAGCTGGTGGTGCAGCCCCATGGCGGTCCCCGCCAGACACAGACCCTGCTGCACCACGACGATGACGGCCAGCACGATCAGCGCGTCCGTCACCCCGTTCGACACCAGCGCGATCAGCACGGCGACGAATCCGGCGAACAGGGCGCCGATGATGGGCACGAAGGCGCAGAGGAAGGTGAGTACGGCCAGCGGGAACACCAGCGGGACGTCCAGGACCCAGAGCCCGATGCCGATGAGGACGGCGTCCAGCAGACCGACCGCCGCCTGCGAGCGGACGAAGGCGCCCAGGGTGTCCCAGCCGCGTTCCGCCACGGTGGGCACGTCGACCGCGAGACGGCCGGGGAGCTGCCGGGCGAGCCACGGCAGGAAGCGGGGGCCGTCCTTGAGGAAGAAGAACATCAGGAAGAGCGCGAGGACGGCGGTCACCACACCGTCGACCACCGTGCCCACGCCGGTGGCGAGGGTGGTGAAGATGCTGCCGACGCTGCCCTGGAGGCGTTCGGTCGCGGAGTCGAGCGCGGTGGTGATCTGGTCGTCGCCGATGTTCAGCGGCGGCCCGGCGGCCCATTCGCGCACCCGCTGGATGCCCTCGACCACTCCGTCGGCCAGTTCGCCGGACTGCGAGGCGACGGGGACGGCGATGAGTGCCACGGCGCCCGCGGTGACGCCGAGGAACAGCACGGTGACCACCGAGGCCGCGAGGGCGGGCGGCCAGCCGTGCCGACGGAGGAATCGCGCGAAGGGCCAGGTCAGCGTGGTGAGGAGGAGGCCGACGACGAGGGGCCAGACGATCGACCACATACGGCCGAGAAGCCAGAGCACCACCGCCGTCCCCACGAGGACCAGCAGCATCTCCGTCGATATGCGTGCCGACGCACGGAGTGCGGCACGGGTTCTCGCAGGGCTCAATGAGGCAGACATGCGGATCACCCTATGCGGCCCCGGACGCACGCCTCTGCCACGGTCCGCGCCGGGCGGGGTGCGCCCGGCGCCTTCGACCGGCCCCTTGCCGGGGGGAGTTGCCGTGCGTCCGGGCTCCGGTGCGCCGCGGGGGCCTGGGGCCCGGACCGCCGGTGGCCGCGGCGGCCGGTTCCGCCGCGTCAGTCGGTGAGGTGCCGCTGCGCGTAGAGGGTGAGCGCGTCGCGCACGAACGCCGCGGCGCCTTCGGCGTGACGGTCGTAGTGGGCGCCGAAACGGGGGTCGCCGACGTAGAGTTCGCCGAGCCCGATCACGTACGAGCGGGTGACCCGGACGGGCCCGGAGAGCCAGTCGCAGTGGCGCCGGGCGATGTCCTGCACCTCGTCGTCGCCGGCCGCCCGGCCGGCGGCGAAGGCCGCGGCGAAGTCGGTCGCGATGGCCTCCTGCCGTTCCTTGACGTCGCGCTTCTCCTCGTCCGTGAGCGACCGCCACCACCGGTCGCCGCGCGCATAGGCGTCGCGGCCCCAGCGTTCGGTCACCTCCTGCTCGTACCGCGTGTGGTCGAATCCGTCGAGTACTTCCTCGGGCATGAGCCGCTCTCCTCGTGTCGTCTTCTCGAGAGTGGTCCGCACGGCGGCGATCTGCCGTCCGATGCGTTCGCGTTCCTGTTCCAGCAGGTCCAGGTGGGTCCGCAGGGCCTCGGCGGTCTCCTGTTCGCCCGCGAGGACGTCGGCGATCGCCGGCAGCGACAGACCGAGACGCCGCAGCAGCAGGATGCGCTGGAGCCGTACCAGCTCGTCCTGCCCGTAGTACCGGTAGCCGTTGCCGCCGATACGGCTCGGGGTGAGCAGCCCGAGCTCTCCGTAGTGGCGCAGCGTCCTGCTCGTGGTGCCTGCGCGTCGCGCGATGTCCTGGATCGACCACTCCATGACCGCAACGGTAGAAGTTGACGTCGCGTAAAGGTCAACCCGGACCGCCGGGCGGCGGGCGGCCCGCCGCCGCCTGCCTGATTCACCGTCCCGGCACGACATGGGCGCAAGGTGTCCACCCGAAGGTGTCATGCGCGTGACATTCTCCCGAGTTCGACCACCCAGCCGCCCGTCCGCGCCCGCGTTCCGCCGCCGGCCGGGCGGCTCCGACCCGGAGAGGACGCCCCCCACATGTCCGCTCACCGCCTGACCACCCGCCGACGCCACCGGCGCGCGGCGGCCGTACTCGTCGCCGTCGCCGCCGTCGCCGTGCCGTCGGCCGCCGTGGCGACCCAGCACGCCCCCTCCCCCACGACCACCACCGCGCCGGCCCTCGACGACACCTACTACCAGGACGCGCTCGGCAGGTCGGGAGCCGACCTGAAGGCCGCCCTGCACACCATCGTCGGCCGGCAGACGAAGCTCTCCTACGACCAGGTGTGGGACGCGCTGAAGACCACGGACGAGGACCCGGCCGACCCCTCGAAGGTGATCCTCCTCTACACCGGCCGCTCCCAGGCGAAGTCCGACAACGGCAGCGGCGAGGACCAGTGGAACCGCGAGCACGTGTGGGCCAAGTCCCACGGCGACTTCGGCACCGCCACCGGCCCCGGCACCGACATCCACCACCTGCGGCCGACGGACGTGTCCGTCAACGCCACCCGCGGCAGCAAGGACTTCGACAACGGCGGGGACGAGGTCGGCGAGGCGCCCGGCAACCGCACCGACGCCGACTCCTTCGAACCGCGTGACGCCGTCAAGGGCGACGTCGCCCGCATGATCCTCTACATGGCCGTCCGCTACGACGGGGACGACGGTTTCGCCGACCTCGAGCCCAACGACCAGGTGGACAACGGGTCGGCTCCCGCGATCGGCCGTCTCTCGGTGCTCAAGCAGTGGCACACCCAGGACCCGCCCGACTCGCTGGAGCAGAACCGCAACGAGGCGATATTCGGCATCCAGAAGAACCGGAACCCGTTCATCGACCATCCGGAGTGGGTCGACTCCATCTGGTAGGGGCGCAGCAGCGGGCCGTCCGCCGCACGGCCGCGACGGCCGTGCGGCGGAGGGCCGCGGTCACGGCGTGTACGGGGCGTCGCTATGGTGCAGTTCGGCCATGGCGGGCCCCGCCACCCGGTACACCGCGGTCCGCCTGATCGTCACCACGGCAGCCGGGTCGGTGTCCCCGCGGGTGAGGTAGACGACGGTCGCCTGCCTCGCCGGCTCCGCACTCACCTCGACGGACTCCACCGGCGTCCGGTCGCCGAGCGGCACGGCGGCCGCCGGCACGGGGGTCCCCGCGTCGTTGCGCCAGGTCACGAGCGTGTAGAACCTGCCCGTGCCGCCCGTGGTGACCTTGACGGCCGCGACCGCGTCCGCCGCCGGGTCACCGGTCATGTCGCCGACGCCGCACTGCGGCTGCAGCTCGACGACCACTCCGTCGCCGCTCTCCCAGCGGCCGTCCGTGAAGGCGATGGTGCCCTCCGGCGCGTCGGGCAGCCGCAGTTCCGCGTTCTGGAGCTCTGCGTTCCGCAGCTGTGCGCAGGTCAGCGCTCCCGCCGGTTCGCCGCCCGGGGTCTTCGAGGCGTCCGGGGCCGGGGTGGCCGATTCCTTGCCCCCTCCCTTGCCCGCGTCGCCGTCGGGTGTCTTCGATGAGGCGACCGGTCCGGGCGTGACAGCCGCTCCGCCGCCGTCGCCGGTGTCCCGGCACCCCACCGTCACCGACGCCACGGCGAGTGTGGCGCACAGCCACACCGCCCGTCTCCGCCAGACCCTCGTCCCCTGCATGGCACGTCCCCCTTTGTCCGCTTCGCCGGACCGCGCCCGCGGCCGACAGCGTCGAAGACGCGCCATTTCGCAGCGCGGTTGCGGGATGCCGGAGGCGTGCCCCGGCGTCCACCGGACGAAGCGGTCGGCGCGGGTCGCGGTGACAGGCGCGCGCAGGTGCCGACAATGGACAGTACGGCGGCGGGGCGTCCCGGGGCGGGGCCGCGGAGAGGAGCGCCATGCCCGGGCGGCCGTCGTCCCCCGACCGTGTGCGGGCCGTGCGCCGTGCGGTGCGCGTCAGCGTCGCCGCGAGCGCCGGGTTCTATCCGGCCGTGTACGCGCTGGACGAGCCCGCCATGGCGCTGTACGCCCTCTTCGCGCCGGTGGCGCTCGGCATCCTGTCGCAGATCCCCGGCTCCGGCCGGGACCGCGCCCTGGTGGTGCTGCGGGTGCTGCCGGTCGCCGCCGCGCTCACCGCGCTCGGCACCGCGCTGGCCGTCGCGACCCTGCCCGCGGTCGCGGGGATGCTGCTCGTCGGCTTCGCGCTCTCCTTCGCGGCGGCGTGCGGCCCGGCACCCGCCGGGGTGGCCCCCGGGCTGCTGCTCTTCTACATCCTGGCGTGCTTCCCGCCGTACGCGCCGGACACCCTGCCGCAGCGGCTCGCGGGGCTGCTGGTGGGATGCGTCCTGCTGGCGCTCTGCGAGTGGCTGCTGCTGCCCGCGCCCGCCGACGTGTCCTACCGGGAGCGGGTCGCCGGCGCGCTGGAGGCGGCGGCGCGCGCGGCCCGGGCGGCGCTGCCCGGCGGCCCGGCGGATCCGGCACTGGCCGGGGAGCTGCGCGCCGCCGGCCAGGCCCTGCGCCTGTCACGGCTGCCACCCGGGGTGCGCCCGACCGGCGCGGGCCGGACCGAGCGGGCGCTGGCGCACACGGGATCGGCGACCCGGCGGCTGCTGGACCAGCTGGCGCGCTCCGCCGAGCGTGCCTCGCCCCCGCCCGCCCGCGACCCGGTGTCGGCGACGCTGGTCGGCGGGATCGCGGCGGAGTGCGCCCTGATGGCCCGGAACCTGCGCGGCGAACGGCCCGTGGCGGGACCCGGGCTGCTGGAGGAGATGGTCGAGGACTTCCTCCGCGCCCGCGTACGGTCGGCGGACGCCGGCGAACCCGTTCCCGCGGACGTGCTGCGACGGCAGTCGGCCGTCCTCGCCCAGGCCGCCTCGGCCGTCACGGCGCGGGCCGCCCTGTCCATCGGGATCGGCGGGCGGCGCCGTGTCCCCGGCCTGCCGGCCCAGCAGCTCTGGTACGCCGCGCCGTCGTCCGCGAGCCTGTGGCTGCGGCGGCTGAAAGGCAACGCGACCCTGCGCTCGGTCGTCTTCCAGAACGCGGTGCGCACGGCGCTCGGGCTGGGGGCGGCGCGGCTGGTGGCCGGTTCACTGGACCTGTCCCACGGCTTCTGGGTGCTGCTCGCCGTCCTCACCCTCGGGCGGACGACCGCGGGGGCCACCTGGTCGGCCGTCCGTTCGGCCGCGGTCGGCACACTCCTCGGGGCGCTGGCGGCCGGTGCCCTGGTCCTCTGGGCGGGCGGGGCCACCGACGCGTACGCGGCGCTGCTGGCGCCCACCATGGTGCTGGCCTTCACGGTGGGGCCGCTGGCGGGAGTGGCCTGGGCCCAGGGGCTCTTCACCCTGGTCGTGTCGACGGCGTTCGCCCAGCTCGCCCCGATCACCTGGCGCATCGGCGAGGCCCGGGTGGTGGACGTGCTGACCGGCTGCGGCATCGGGCTGCTCTGCGGGGTGCTGGCCTGGCCGGCGGGGGCGGCCACCGAGGTCCGGCGGGGCATGGCCCGCATGCTGCGGGAGGCCGCCTCACTGGTGCCCGCCACGGTGGCGGCCTCGCTCGCGCCGGCCCCGGCCGGTGGGCCCGAGTCCCCCGGGACGGGCGGCGCGGCCGGGCGGAGCACGCTGCACCGGCTGCGCCTCGCGGAGGCCGCCTACGCGCAGTACCGCAGCGAGCCCGGTGGCGGTCGCCGGGACGGCGGTCCGGACTGGCCCGCCGCGATCAACTGCGGCGTGCACATCCTCGTGGGCGCGTACTGGCTGCCGAGGAACGCGGCCCGCCACACGCCGGACGGCGGGATCGGCCCCGCCGTGACCTCGTGGGCGCGCGAGGCGGCGGACTCGACCGCGGCCGCGGTCGTCGACGCGGCGCGCTTCCCGCCGGGCGGCGCACGGACCGGCCCGGTGCGTCTCCCGGCGGGCCTGGAGAGCGCGGCGCCGGGCAGGTCTCTCCCGCTGCTGCTCGACGTGGAGCACTGGCTGGGCACGCTGGCGGCGGAGCTCGCATCGCTCGGCGACGACCGGGCCCCCGCGGTCACTCCCCGGCGCGGGCGGCCTCCGGGGCGTCGGCCCCGCGCATGAGCTCCCCGGCGCGCGCGGTCTCCGGGGCGTCGGCCCGCGTCGTCGGCTCCCCGGCCCGCGCGGCCTCCAGGGCGTCGGCCCGGCTCGTGAGCTCCTCGGCGATCGCGTCCCAGTCCGGGCCGTGCAGCCACAGGCTCTGGGCCGCCTCCCGCATCAGGTCCGGCTCGTCCGGCCGCTGGAGGAGGACCAGGCGGTAGGCGAGGTTGCGCACCCAGACCGGCAGGTATCCGTCGACGAGCTGCGGGGAGAGCTCCCGCAGCATGGCGAGCACCTCGTCCGCGCCGGCGAAGGTCAGCTCCTCCACGAAGTAGTGCAGGCTGTGCTCCGCGCCGCACTCCGGCGTGGGTCTGTGCTCGTCGCCGTAGAGGCAGCGGGCGTGTTCGGTCAGTGTGGTGTGCACGGCGCGGAGCCTACGGCAGCGGCGCGGCCGGGACGGCCGGGGGCCGGCTCGCGGGGACGCGTTCCAGGACACCGCCGGCGAAGACGTCGTACAGGGGCAGCGACTCCAGGTGGACGTAGCCGATGTGGCAGTCGCAGACCGCCAGCGGGCATGTCCGGGGTCGCAGGGCCGCGCGGTAGCTCCCGTCGTAGAGATTGCCCAGTTCGGCCTGGACGAAGTGGCAGCGCCGCACCGTGCCCTCGCCGTCGACGGACACCACCGACTCACCGGTGCGGCACGGCAGTCCGGCGGAGCGGTGCGGGTGGCGGCTGTAGGGGAACAGCGGGTCGATCTCCGTCCAGCGGGCGGCCTGTGCGTCCGTGTAGCCGTGGCCCTCGGCGGCGTTGATCCAGAGGTAGACCTCCGGGGGCAGGTCGCGTCGCAGGCGGCGGGCTTCGTCCAGATGGCCGGGGAGGCCGACCATCCCGACGCTGTGGCGCACGCCCCCCGCCGTCAGCTCGCGGCACTTGGCGAGGAAGCGGTCGTAGGACGTCTGCCCCGGGTGGTAGGTGCACCACAGCGCGAGGGTGTCGCGGTCGGCGTCGGCCGTCCACCCCGTCCGGCAGGACAGATTGGTCTGGATGGCGACCCGGCGCACGTGCGGGAGGTGCGAGAGGTCCACGAGCGCCCTGCGGTACCAGGAGCGGACCAGCCCTTCGCCCCACGGCGTGATCAGCACCGACAGCCGGTCCGTCGTGTTCGCCGCCGCCCATGCGGTGAAGCGCTCCAGGGCGGCCCGGTCGGCGGTGAGGGCGTCCCGGGTGTCGCGGCGCTTCGCGAACGGGCAGTACGGACAGTCGTAGTCGCAGGAGGCAAGCGGCCCGCGGTAGAGCAGCGTCAGGTCCATGGCGAGGCCCGTCACTTGCGTGCGTACGCGGTCATCGCCGCGCGGACGGAGGGGGAGAAGAGGGCCGGTCCGACGGCGTCGGAGTGGGCGAGCCCCTCGGGGGTGAGGCACAGTGTGCCGGGTGATGCACCGTCGTCGGCGAGCCAGCCCCGCGCGGCGAACTCGGCCAGCTCCACGGGGAAGTCGTCCCACGGCCCCGTGCCGAACCGTGCCTCGTACTCGGCGACCGGCATGCCCTCCGCCTGGAGCAGCGACTGGAGGAGATGGCGGCGGCGGGCCTCGGCGCCGTCGATCCAGCGGCCGTGGTCGGCCCGTGTGAAGTCGTCCTGCGCCCGCCCGACGTAGTCGTCGACGATGGCGCGGATCCGGCGCATGTCGACGGCGTAGTCGAAGGAGTAGTGCAGGTCCGCGGTGTAGGAGCGGGCGCCGCAGCCGAGACCGACCATGCCGTCGGTCTGGCAGGCGTGGTCGCCCGGAGCCGACGCGGGGGCGCCGGACCGGCGGAACATCCGCATCGAGACCTGTGTGTACCCGGCGGCGAGCAGCAGGTCCCGGCCGTACCGGTACAGGCCGAGGCGCTGCGTGTCCCACGCCTCGTCGGAGAGGGGGCCGTGCAGGCGGCCGAGACCGGTGAGCGGGCGAACGTACAGCGGGTAGAGATACAGCTCCTCGGGCAGCCAGGCGAGCGCCGCCTCCAGGGACCGGCGCCAGGTGTCCTCGGTCTGGCCGTCGATGCCGTAGATGAGGTCGATGTTGAGCACGGGTATCGCCGCGTCCCGGATGCGGCCCAGGGCGGCCTCGACCTCGGCCCGCTTCTGCGGCCGGACGGCGGAGCGGGCCTCGGTGTCGACGAAGCTCTGCACACCGAGGCTCAGCCGGGTGGTGCCGCGTTCGGCGAGGACGGACAGCCGGTCGGCGGTCGCGGTGGACGGCGACGCCTCGACGGACAGGGGCACGGCCCGCAGGTCGGCGCCCATGGTGTGCTCGGCGATGTCGCAGAGGCGGGACAGCTCGGGGGCGGTGAGGAAGGTCGGGGTGCCGCCGCCGAACGCCGCGGCGGCGAAGCGGACGGTCCGGCGGTCCGCTTCGAGCGCCTCGCGCACCGCGCGGGCCTGCCGCGTGAGGGCGTCGAGGTAGGCGCCGGCCAGTCCGTCCGGCGCGCCGATCCGGGTGAACAGGTTGCAGAAGCCGCAGCGGACCTCGCAGAAGGGGATGTGCGCGTAGAGCGCGAGGGCGTCCTTGGGGCGGTCCGTCCACAGGTCGCGCAGCGCCGGCCGGTCAGCGAGCGGCCGGTAGGCGGTCTTGTGGGGGTAGGCGTAGACATAGCTCTCGTAGGGCCTGCGCGGGCCCGTCGCGGCGGCGATGTCCGGGGCCGCGTCCATGCGGGCGGGCGTGGTCATCGCGGGGCTCCTTCGGGGGCGGGGGACGGGGCGGGGRCGGCCGGCTCCAGGAAGAAGTGCGCGTACGGCACCGTCCAGACCGCGTCGTGCGCGAGCCGGTGGCCCGTCCAGCCGCCGTCCCCGTAGGTGGTGCCGTGGTCGGAGCAGACGACGGCGAAGCAGCGGCGGCGGCTGCGCATGGCGTCGAAGAGGCGCCCGATATGGCGGTCGACGTACTCCAGGGCCGCCGCGTGGGTCTCCGGGCTGTCGCCGTCCGCCGCGGTCGCGCCGGGCAGGTGGAACCAGTTGGGCTGGTGCATCGCGGACACGTTCACGAAGAGGAACAGCTTCCGGGCGGAGGGCAGTCGGGCCACCACACGCTCGGCGCAGGCGACCTGCTCCTCGAAGGACGTCGGCGAAGCGACACCGTACGAGGGCTCCCAGTGGGCCTCCTGGAACATGCCGGGCAGCACCGATCCGAGGGCGTCCCTGCGGTTGAAGAAGCCGACGCCGCCCACGCAGACGGTGCGGTAGCCGGCGTCCGCGAGGCCGGAGACGAGGTCGGGGGTGTCGAACACCCAGGTGCGCGCGGCCGTCGACTCGCTGCCGGCGAAGCGTGCCGCGAACAGCCGCGGGTGCGGTCCGGGAAAGGCGGGCGTCGGCAGGAACCCGGCGAACATCGCGTGGTGCGAGGCGTAGGTGAAGCTGCCCGGCGCGTGGCGGCGTTCCCATCCGCCTACGGGGAGGTGCGCCGCCAGGTGCGGGATGCGGCCCTCGGCGGCCAGGCGCTCGGCGACGTCGTACCGGAGGGTGTCCAGGGTGACGAGGAGGATGTCGTCACGGCCGACGACCTCGTGCATGTCGGGTGCCTCGCCGGCTGGTCCGCCGGCCGGTGGGTTGTCCATGGGGGTTCCTGTCGTACGGGCGGCGGCGGGGGCCGCCGGCGTCATGGGTGCCCCGGGGCGGGGACGGCCCGGGGCAGGGTGCCGAGAGCCGCGACCTGGGCGGCGTAGGTGTCGGCGCCCGCCGCGGGGCCCTCGGGCAGTCCGGCGAGACCGGGCAGCAGGTCGCCGAAGGCGTTGACCTCGCCGACGGTGAACCGCCGCCAGCCGATGGCCGGGAGCACGTCGACGCCCACGCAGGGAGTGCCGGGGAACACCGCGGCGGTGGCCTCGCACATCCGCAGCAGGCCGTCGAAGCGGACGCCGGCCGCGGCGCGCACGGCGTCGAGGTCGCCGCGGGTGCCACCGAGGTGGAGGTTGGTCAGCGGACCTGCGGCCGTGCGGACCACGGCGTGGGTGGCCCGGCCCGCGACGGCCACCACCCGCAGGTCGGCCGACCGGTCGTGCTGGGACGCCTTGGGCAGCCAGCGTTCGACGTGGAGTCCGTCGGGGGCGAGGGCGTCGGTGATGGCGCCGATCGTCCTCTCGTCCTCGTAGCGCCGGACCCGCAGCGAGTTGTGCAGTGCGCCGGAGGGGGTGCGCTCGACCGATGTGGTGGCGCGGATCCGGCCGCCGGCGCCGGTCTCGACGGCGAGCACCCCGGAGGCGGAGGAGCCGTGAGCCGGTTTCACGAACACGCGGCGCAGACCGGGGCGGGCCAGCAGTGCGCGCAGGTCGGGCCAGCCGCGCACCGGCGCCGCCGCTCCCGACGTCGGGGACTGCGGGACGGGCACGCCCGCGCGGCGGAGCGCGGCGTGGCACAGCCGCTTGTCGAACAGGACGGCCAGCTCGGCCGGTTCGCCCAGAAGGGTGCCTCCGGCGGCCCGCACGTCGTCGGCGATGCGCTCGACGGCGGCGAGGAAGCCGCGGTACCAGCGGGCGCCGCCCTCGACCCGGGTGGGGTCGGTGACGCCGCGGAGCAGCTGGTCGACGCGCCCGTCCTCGCCGGGCGACTCGATGCGCACCGTCTCGCCGGGCAGGAACCGGGCGGTGCCGGCGAGCACCTCCGTCCAGGGGACGACGCGCGCCGGCCGGTGGCCTGCGGAGCGCAGCGCCGCCTGGAAGAGCGTGACCCGGCGGTGGCCGGGGTGCCCCACGATCGCCGTGCCCGGCCGTGCGGCGACGGGGGCGGGGATCATTCGGCCACCGCGGTGTAGCGGTCCTCGCGGCCGCCACGGCCGCTGATGCCGTCCGAGAGGTCCACCTCGACGCCGTAGGGGACGAGCGCCTGGGTCAGGCGCTCGGCGACGGGGTCGCTGATGAAGTGGTGGTGAAGGTCGAGCCGGCGCAGGTGGGTGAGCGGCTGGCCCTCCAGGAGGGCGGCCGCTCCCTCGTCGCCGAGGGTGCCCATGGAGAGGTCGAGTTCGGTGAGCCGGGCGACGACGGGGGCGCCCGCGAGGGCGGTGGCGATCTCGTTCTGGATCTCGCTGTTGCGCAGGGCGAGCCGGCGCAGGGCGGGCAGCCTGCTGCCGGTCAGGAACGGTTCCAGGTCCGCCACCTGCGCGTCCGCGCCGTACCAGGAGGTGCCGAGCCAGAGGTCGAGGTCCTCCAGCGCGGGGAAGTCGCTGTCGGCGACGCCGCGGACGACCTCCTTGCGCAGACCGCCGGTCTCGATGCGGAGCAGCCGCAGGGCGGGGTGGGCGACGGGCGGGAGGACGAGGCCCTCACCGCCGCGCACGCCGAAGGCCTCGAGCCGCGGGAAGGCCGTCAGGAGCGGGGTGACGTCGGACTGGTGGATCCAGGAGATCTCGCACTCCTCGTACGTGATGTCCCCGACGAACAGGGCCCGCAGGGCGGGCAGCCGGTCCGCCGCCCCGGCGAGCACCTTGACCACGGCCTCGTTGGACGAGTCGTAGGCCTCCGTCCAGCCGCCGACGACGAGTGCCCGGACCTCCGAGAGGTCCACCGTCTCGGCGAACCGGGCGAAGGCGGCGGGCCATTCCTCCTCGCTGTCGTACACGTCCGCCGAGACGCGCCACGCGACGGAGCCGGCGGCGGGCAGCGTCCGGTCCGGCTCCTCGCCGGGCCGGGGAAAGTCGAAGGCGGGCAGCCCGCCCCACTCGCTCATGTGGTGGCCGATGGTCATGCGCGCCGCTCCTGGAATCGGTGGTCGGACTTGGCGACGACAGTTCTACCAAGCCCCGCCGACAACACCTCCGCCCGGTGAGGGGAATCGGGACTTCGCACCGCCGTCCGGCTCCGTTGTCGGACCCCCGCCGTAGCGTGGAACACGAGATCGGCCGGCCCGGGCGGGCCGGCGGGAGGGGAGAGTCGTGTACCGGCAGGGGGACATCCTGATCGTGCCCGTCGCGGACGAGGCGGTTCCGGCGCGGGTGGCCGGCGAGGCGGGCGAGGCACGGGACGGGCACGGGCGGCTGGTGCTCGCGCTCGGCGAGGTGACGGGGCACGCGCACGCCGTGCCGGGGCCCGGCCGGCTGGTGCGGGAGGGCGGGGAGTTCGGCCCGATGCTGCTCCATCTGCCGCAGGGCGGGCGGGTGGTGCACGAGGAGCACGCCGTGATTCCGCTGCCGAAGGGCTGGTTCCGGGTGATACGCCAGCGTGAGTACGTCCCCGGAGCGGTGCGCGTCGTCGCGGACTGACCGCGATCCGGCGCCGGGGCGCACGCTGCGTGCCAGCGTGAGTACGTCCCCGGAGCGGTGCGCGTCGTCGCGGACTGACCGCGATCCGGCGCCGGGGCGCACGCTGCGTCCCCGGGGCTCCGCACCGGCTCCGGGGACTGGGCGGCGCCGTCCGGGCCACCCACTCCCCCGGGGCCGCGCGGTGTGCGCGGCGGGGCGCCCGTCCCCGTGCACCCGGACGCATCCGGCCCCCTCGTGCGCTCCGCGCGCACACCCCGTCCACGTGAACCGGACTGTGAGGACACCCATGACCATCCTTCCGACGAACCCCACCGCTGGCACAGGCGCCGCGCCCGTGGCCGCCGACTGGCGTGCGGTGGCCGCGGCCACCGGCCCGGCCGAACGCACTGCCGCCGAGGCCGGCGTCCGCCTGGCCTACCGCTCCGCGGGCCTCCCCGAGCCGGACCGGGTGCTGTGGGCGGATTCGCCGCGCGCTGCGGTGGCCCTCCTGCTCGGGGGCGAGGTCACCGGGCGCAGCGTGCGCGAGCGGGTCCGCACCCGCCCCTGGGAGGCGGAACGGGCGCGCGTCCACGCCGAGTCGGGACCCGGCGGCTACGCGGAGATGTGGGCGGCCACCGGCGCCCGCCTGTGGGAACAGGCCCGCGCCCTGGCCGACCGGATCCGGGCGGGGGTGGTGCAGGAGCTCGGTGACACGCCCGAGGTCCGTCTGCTGCTGCTCGACGCGGTCCTCGGCCAGCACGACGCCGCCTGGCTCGCCGCCCTCTCGGACCGCGGCGACGCTCTGGACGGGCTCGCGGCGGTGGCGCGGCACGCCGGATGGTGGTGGCCCTACGAGGACGCCGCGGTGATCTGCGAGCGTCCGGTCGAGCTCCATCGGGACGAGGCGGGCCGGCTGGACCGCGGTGACGGGCCGGCGCTCTCCTTCCCCGACGGTTTCGCGCTGCATGCCTGGCGGGGCATGCCGGTGCCCGCGGAGTTCCTCGCCGGCCTCGCGGATCTCACGCCCGAGGACATACGCGCCGAGGAGAACGCCGAACTGCGGCGGGTGATGCTGGAGTTCTACGGTTACGACCGCTACCTCGCCGAGTCAGGGGCCGAGCCGGTGCACCGGGACGAGACGGGCGTGCTGTGGCGGATCGCGCTGGACGGCGACGAGGACGTGGTCATGGTCGAGGTCGTCAACTCCACGGCGGAGCCGGACGGCACCTTCCGGACGTACTGGCTTCGTGTCCCGCCCGCCACCCGCACCGCCCGCGAGGGGGTCGCCTGGACCTTCGGGCTCGCCGGGGACGCGTATGCGCCGCTGCTCCAGAGCTGACGGAAGCCTCGCGCCGGGGACGGAAGAACGGAAAAGGGGACGGAGAAGGGTCACGCGCAGGACGGACAGAGTCCGCGGTAGGTGATCAGCACCTCGTCCACGGTGAAGCCGAAGCGCTCGGCCGCCGGGAGGCCGGCCAGCCCCGCCAGGGCGTCGCCGTCCGGGTGCACGTCGCGGATGATGCCGCAGCCGGAGCAGACCAGGTGCTGGTGCGGGCGGTGGGCGTTGGGGTCGTACCGCTTGGCGCGGCCGTCGGTGGAGACCTCCACGACCTCCCCGAGCGAGACCAGTTCGCCCAGCGTGTTGTAGACCGTCGCGCGGGAGATCTCGGGCAGTCGCTGTGCCGCGCGGGCGTGCACCTCGTCGGCCGTGAGGTGCACGTGCTCACCGTCGAGGACTTCCGCGACGACGCGCCGCTGCGAGGTCACGCGCCAGCCGCGAGCCCGCAGCCGCTCCAGCAGGTCACTCATATCGGTTCGCCCTTTCTGGTGTCGCCGGGCACCCGGCGTTCACCGGGGAATGTCCGGAACCCGATGGGATACGAAACGCGCGAGCTTCTTGACCTGGACTGAGTCCATCGTAGGATCGGTTCCGGCAATAGCCAAGGGAGCCGGAGCACTCGGCGCGGCAGGAGGCGGCAGGAGTCCGTTCCCGGAGCGTCGGCGACGTACCCCGCGCACCACGATCCCGCCCGTCCGAAAGGATCCACCATGGTCGAGAACCCCGACGCGATCGTCACCGACGCCAAGACGGAAGAGAGCGGTGGCTGCCCCGTCGCGCACGGGCGCGCGCCCCACCCGACCCAGGGCGGCGGTAACCGCCAGTGGTGGTCCGAGCGGCTCAACGTGAAGATCCTCGCCAAGAACCCCGCCGTGGCGAACCCGCTCGGCGAGGACTTCGACTACGCGGCGGCGTTCACCTCCCTCGACCTGCCCGCCGTGAAGCGGGACATCGCGGAGGTGCTGACCACCTCCCAGGACTGGTGGCCCGCCGACTTCGGCCACTACGGCCCGTTCATCGTCCGGATGGCCTGGCACAGTGCCGGCACCTACCGGATCAGCGACGGCCGCGGCGGTGCGGGAGCCGGCCAGCAGCGCTTCGCCCCGCTCAACAGCTGGCCGGACAACGGAAACCTCGACAAGGCCCGCCGCCTGCTGTGGCCGGTGAAGAAGAAGTACGGCCAGGCGCTGTCCTGGGCCGACCTCATGATCCTCGCCGGCAACGTCGCCCTGGAGTCGATGGGCTTCGAGACGTTCGGCTTCGCCGGCGGCCGGGAGGACGTCTGGGAGCCGGAGGAGGACGTCTACTGGGGCCCCGAGAGCACCTGGCTCGGCGACGAGCGCTACACCGGCGACCGCCAGCTGGAGAGCCCCCTCGGCGCGGTGCAGATGGGCCTGATCTACGTCAACCCCGAGGGCCCCAACGGCACTCCGGACCCGATCGCCGCGGCCCGCGACATCCGTGAGACGTTCCGCCGGATGGCGATGAACGACGAGGAGACGGTCGCGCTGATCGCCGGCGGCCACACCTTCGGCAAGACCCACGGCGCCGGCCCCGCGGACGCCGTCGGCCCCGACCCGGAGGCCGCCCCGATCGAGGAGCAGGGCTTCGGCTGGCGCAACAGCCACGGCACCGGCAAGGGCGCCGACACGATCACCAGCGGCCTCGAGGGCATCTGGACCGACACGCCCACCGCCTGGGACAACAGCTTCTTCGACATCCTCTTCGGCTATGAGTGGGAGCTGTTCAAGAGCCCCGCCGGTGCGCACCAGTGGCGGCCGAAGGACGGCGCCGGCGCCGGCACGGTGCCCGACGCGCACGACCCGTCGAAGACCCACGCGCCGACGATGCTCACCACGGACCTGTCGCTCCGCTTCGACCCGGCCTACGAGCAGATCTCCCGCCGCTTCCACGAGAACCCGGCGGAGTTCGCCGACGCCTTCGCGCGGGCGTGGTTCAAGCTGACGCACCGTGACATGGGCCCGGTCGCCCGCTACCTCGGCCCCGAGGTCCCGAGCGAGACGCTGCTGTGGCAGGACCCGCTGCCCGAGGTGACCCACGAGCTCGTCGACGACGCGGACATCGCCGCCCTCAAGGCACAGGTCCTCGCCTCGGAGCTGACGGTCTCGCAGCTGGTGTCCACCGCGTGGGCCTCGGCCTCCTCCTTCCGTGGCAGCGACAAGCGCGGCGGCGCCAACGGCGCGCGCATCCGCCTCCAGCCGCAGAGCGGCTGGGAGGTCAACGAGCCCGACCGGCTGGCCGCCGTGCTGCGCACCCTCGAGGGCATCAAGGAGTCCTTCGACTCCGCGCAGACCGGTGGCAAGCGGGTGTCCCTCGCCGACCTGATCGTGCTCGCCGGTGCCGCCGCCGTCGAGCAGGCCACGAAGGACGCGGGCTTCGAGATCACGGTCCCGTTCACCCCGGGCCGCGTGGACGCCTCGCAGGAGCAGACGGACGTGGAGTCGTTCGCCGCCCTGGAGCCGGCCGCCGACGGGTTCCGCAACTACCTGGGCAAGGGCAACCGGCTCCCCGCGGAGTACCTGCTGATCGACCGGGCGAACCTGCTGACCCTGAGCGCCCCCGAGATGACGGTCCTCGTGGGCGGTCTGCGCGTCCTCGGCGCGAACGTGGACGGCTCGCAGACCGGTGTGCTCACCGCGTCGCCCCAGACCCTGACGAACGACTTCTTCGTCAACCTCCTCGACCTGGGCACCACCTGGACGGGGACCTCCGACGCGAACGTCTTCGAGGCCCGCGACGCCGTCACGGGCGAGGTGAAGTGGACGGGCAGCCGGGCCGACCTCGTCTTCGGGTCGAACTCCGAGCTGCGGGCCCTCGCCGAGGTCTACGCGAGCGACGACGCGAAGGAGAAGTTCGCCGCGGACTTCGTCGCGGCGTGGGACAAGGTCATGAACCTCGACCGGTTCGACCTGGTCTGATCCCGCCCGCACGGGCCGGCCGGCCATGCCGCCCGGCCCGTGCGGCGTTCGCGGCGGGGCGCCGGCGGCAGCCGGCGCGTCCGGCCCCCGGCCCGTCCCCTCTCCCGGGGCCGGGCCGCACGCGTCAGGGGCGGGGGCCGATCAGACGTGTGCCGTCACGCACCAGGATCGCCGCCGCCGGACAGGAGTCCGCCGCGTCGAGGGCCCGCTCGTCCGGGGGGATCCGGCCGTCCACGGGCTCCGCGCGGTCCTCGTCCCCGAGCCGGTAGAGATCGGGCGCGATTCCGGCGCACATGCCCGATCCCATGCACATCGCGCGGTCCACCTCCGTGGTCCACGACACCGGTTCACCACCCCACCGGCATGATCCGGGGCCCGCGCACGAGCATCCGGTTCTTCCAGGCGACGTCCCCCGCGAGGTGCAGTCCGGGCAGGCGCACGAGCAGCGCCTCCAGCGCCTCCTGGAGTTCCAGCCGCGCGAGCGGCGCACCGAGGCAGTGGTGGACGCCGTGGCCGAAGCCCAGGTGCTGGACCCCGGTGCGGGTCACGTCGAGCCGTCCGGGCGCGTCGAACCTGAGGGCGTCGCGGTTGGCGGCGCCCACCGCGACGAGGACGGGCTCACCGGCGCGGACGAGCGTTCCGCCGACCTCGACGTCCTCGGTGGCGTACCGGGGGAAGCCCGCTCCGCTGCCCAGCGGCACGAACCGCATCAGTTCCTCGACCGCTCCGCGGATCAGCTCGGGGCGCTCGCGCAGCAGTCTCGCCTGGTCCGGATGGTCGAGCAGGGCGTGGACGAAGTTCGGGATCTGGGTGGCCGTCGTCTCGTGCCCGGCGACGAGGATGCCGACGCACAGGTCGACCAGTTCCTGTTCGTCCAGCCGGTCACCGGTGTCGCGGGCCTCGATGAGGCCCGTCATCAGGTCGGGGCGGGGACGGCGCCGGTGGTCCTCGATCAGCAGCCGCATGTAGGCGCGCAACTCGTCGCGGCTGCGCAGGAACTCCTCGGCGGTCAGGGAGCTGGTGGACAGCGCCGCGTCGCTCCAGACGCGGAACCGGGGACGGTCCTCCTCCGGCACGCCGAGCATCCGGCAGATGACCGCCACCGGGATCGGCAGGGAGAAGTCCTCCACCAGGTCGGCCGGCGGCCCCTGCGCCTCCAGGCGGTCGAGCAGGTCATGCGTCAGGGCGCGCACCGCGGGCCGTAACTTCTCCACCTGGTGCACGGTGAATGCCTTCGCCACCAGGGTGCGCAGCCGGGTGTGGCCGGGCGGGTCCATGCTGAGGATGCCGCTGTCCTGGCGTCCTTCGGACTGGCGGGGTTCGTCGTGGCGGAGTGCTTCGGCACGGCTGAAGCGGCGGTCGCCGAGGACGAGCCGGGCGTCCGCGTACCGGGTGGCCAGCCAGGCCGGCTCGCCGTACGCAAGCTGCACCCGGATCAGGCCGGGGCGTTCCAGCGCCTGGCGGTAGGCGTCCGCCAGCCCCAGGCCGTCCGGTTCGTTGAACGGGTACGGGACGGGCGTCTGTTCGGCGGTGGCCGTCATCGTGGGACCTCCCTGGGTCGCCGGGGCAGTCCCCGGGTGCGGAGTCCGGGGCCCGGTGTCCCGAGAATCGGCCGCGGCGGCGAAGGGGGTCAACAGCGCCTTGTCGGCCATGGTCGCGCCGCTCCCGTGCGGGCGCGGCGGCGTGTTCACCGGCCGTCGCACGGTGTGCCGATCTCCACCACCCGTGCCCACGTGGGCGGCGGGTCGGGAACGGCGTCGGGATCGTCCCCGTCCCATCCGGAGACCGCGTCCGGCCGCGGGAACAGCCCCACCACCGTCCGGCACGGGGGCCGCCGGTCAGGCCAGGGCGTCCCGGGGATTTCCGGCGGCGGCACCGCGGGCGGCGCGGGCCCTCGGTGCCGTCGCCGTCCGTACGGCCGGGCGCGGGGATTCAGCAGGTCGGGACGCCGGGGAGCCAGCCTTCGGGGACGTCGATGTAGATGTTGGAGACGTAGCCGCCGTAGTCCGGCAGATAGGACCAGGCGTCGTTGCTCCAGCCGTCGATCTGCACGAGCTGGCCGCGGACCTGGCACTGGACGCGGACGGTGGTGGGGCCGGCGAGCTGGGCGACCCGGGTGGAGGCGGTGGTGGCCTGCTTGCGGATGTTGACGCCCATGCCCCAGGTCGGGAAGGAGCGGGTCGCCGCGCCGTCGCCGGTCCACAGATAGGTGACGGTGACCCAGCCGTTGTCGTCGAGGCCGACGTTGTAGAAGGTGCCGTCGGCCAGGTCGATGCCCGCCGGGTTGAGCACCCGGCGTCCGAATTCGTCGCGACCGCCGTTGTACCCGTTCTCGTAGGCCGCCTGCGCCTCCGGCTTGCCCTGCGGCAGGTCCTTGAAGGTCTCGCGGACGGAGGAGGGGTTCCAGTGGTCGTCGTGGGTGTTCCAGGGGCCGACGTCCCAGACCGGTGCCGTCTCGCACCGGGCCGGGCCGCAGACGCGCACGGAGTACTCGGCGCTGCCCTTGGGGGACAGCCCGCGCCGCGACGGCAGGGCGACGAAGTGGTCGTCGGGCACGATCACATGGCCGTTGGCGGTGGTCCCGCCGACCAGTCCCTCGCGGGTGGCGAAGACCCGGGCGGAGAACGGTGCGGCGGCGGATGCGGCCGAGGCCCCGGCCCCGGCGGCGGGGGCGCCGAGTTCGGCGCTCAGGCCGAGGCCGCGGATCTCCGGGGTGGTGCCCGCCGGTGCGCCGACGAGTGTGAGGCGGGCCTGGACCTCGGTGACGGCCCGGGGCAGTACGGCGGGTTCACCGGCGCGCGCCTCGCGCCATTCGGTCCAGCGGCCGAGGCCGTCGCGCCCGCGCACGTCGACGGCCGTCCTGGTGCCGGCCGGTGTGGTGGCGTCGAGGTCGACGGCGATCCGGTTCACGGCCCGGTCGAGCACGCGGGCGGGCAGCACGGCCGTGCCCTGGCCCTGGCGGGCCCGGACGGAGGCGGGCCGCAGGCGGCCGTCCCGCAGTCGCAGGGAGCCGTCGGCGCGGGTGATGTTGGCTTCGTCGCCGGTGCCGGCCGCGAGGTCCGCCCGCCAGGTCACCGGCCCGGGAGCGCGGTTCGCCACCGGGTCCTGCGCGGCGGCCGGGCCGGAGCCGAGGACGAGGGCGGACAGGGCGGTCAGCGACGCGGCGCACACGGGCAGGCGGCGTCCGGGGCGCCGGGCGGTGCGGGGTCTGTCGGTGCGGCGCATGGTGCGCCTCCTTCTGGTCGTGGGGGGTGTGGGGGGAAAGGGTCAGGGGCAGTCCGGGACGCCCGGCAGCGTGCTGTCGGGCGAGCTGATGTAGATCTGGGTGATCCAGCCGCCGTACTGCGGCAGATACGCCCACCAGTCGTTGTCGTACGGGGGAACGGTGACCCGTTCGCCCCGGCCCTGGCAGCCCACCAGGACCTCGACGCCGGCCGGGAGGGTGGTGAGGTGGGCGGAGGCGGTACTCGCCGCGGCCCGGACCCGCACACCGCTCCCCCAGGTGCCGAACCGGGTGCCCGCGGGGCGGACGGCACCGGGCACGTCGAGTGAGTCGGTGAGCCGGGTGACCCTGCCGTACGCGGTGCCGTAGGGCGTGCCGTCGGGGTGGAGGGTGAGGACGGCGACCACGGTCCGGTCGCCGGGACCGACGGTGCCGGTGGTGTGGAGCGCCTCGGACACCAGGTCCAGGGAGGCGGCGGGGGCGGCGGTGCCGGTGGTGTGGAGCGCGCCGGCCCTGGGCACGGTGGCAGGCGCGGCGGCGGTGCCGGTGGTGTGGAGCGCGCCGGCCCTGGGCACGGTGGCAGGCGCGGCGGCGGTGCAGCCTCCGGAGGTGAAGCCGGACCAGCCCTGCTTGACCGCCCGGGGCCCGTCGAAGGCGGAGGGGATGCCGAAGTACTGGTCGAATCCGTCGTTCCCGCAGCGGGTGGCCGAGTGCAGCGCGTCCATCACGAAGGTGCGCACGGCAGCCGGTGCGGTCTCCAGGATGTGGCGGTAGACCCGGACGGTGTCGGACGCCGTCGTCGCCGTGTAACCCCAGTGGCCCGGGTGGGTGGCGGGCGGCGGGACGGTGCCGGTGAGCCCCAGGCGGGACGCCGTGCGGGTGACGACGGCACTGCCGCCGCGGGCGGCCCAGTAGTGGCTCGCCGCGGCGTCGTCGCTGCTGCGCAGCATGGCGGTGAGGCGCACCCGGTCGGCCTCGGGCAGGGCGGCGGGTCCGCCGTCGCCGAGCACGTCGAGGGCGAGCAGCAGTTTCACCAGCGATGCGGACCGGAACCGCCGGTCCGCGTCGTGGAGTTCGGTGAACCGTCCGGTGTCGCGGTCGTACACGGCGACCCCCGCCGTCGTGCCGGCGGGGATGTCGGGCATGGTGCGGGCCTCCGTTCTCTCGGCGGCCGGGCCCGGCGCCGCGGCCGGGGCGGCGGCGGGCCACCGGTGGGGCGTCCGGGGTACGGCGGCGGCCGGTCCGGTGAGCAGGGCGGTGAGCACGACGAGCAGCGCGGTGACGGCGGCCACCGTCGCGTGCCGGGGCGGAGCTCCGGGCCGATGATGCCGGGGCATGGGTCACGGACTCCTCGGGGGTGTGGGGGGACGGCTGACGGGCCGTCGGGTGTCCGGTGCGCGGACGCCAGCGTGAGGAGCACCGGCGTCCGGCGCAAGGGATTCGTTCCTGGTCGAAGAAGCCCGTCGCGCGCTTGTCAGGGCATCGTCCCCCCGTTACGTTCCCGACGTCTCACAGGCCCCCGGCCCGGCGCGTCGCCGCCCGGCCCTCCCCCACCCAGGAGCAATCGTGAGGTTCCTCAGACGACTTCCGGCCCTGGCCGCCGCCGCGCTGCTGGCGCTGGCCGGTCTCTCGGCGTCCCCGGCGCAGGCCGGGGAGTCCGCGGTGACCGCCGCGCCCGCCTTCAAGGCGCCGTACCCCTGCGGGCAGCGGTGGACCTACAGCCACCACTCGGCGGAGGTCCGCCGCGCCCTCGACTTCGTCCGCGCCGACGGCGGTGCGACCGCGGGCACTCCGGTGCTCGCGTCGGCGGCGGGCACGGCCACCCGGCACTCCCAGCCCAGCGGCGCCGGCAACTACGTCGTGGTGGACCACGGCGGCGGCTGGAAGACGTACTACTTCCACCTGGCCGCCTACTCGGTGGCGAACGGCGCCTGGGTGGGCCAGGGCCAGCAGATCGGGACCACCGGGAGCACCGGCAACTCCTCCGGCGCGCACATCCACTACGAGCAGCTCTACAACGGTGTGGGCCAGAACATCGTGATCAACGGCGCCGGGCTGTCCTACCCGGGCGGCTACCACCAGGCGTACCTGACGAGCGACAACGGCTGCGGTGGCAGCGGCGTCGCGTTCACCACCTGGGGCAGCGGCGTCAACGTCCGTGCCGACGCCCGCCTCTCCGCGGCCGTCGTGACCACGCTCGCCGGCCCGACGGCCGTGCGGGTGCTCTGCCAGAAGCAGGGCGACACCGTCAACGCGGAGGGCTACTCCAACAACTGGTGGAGCAAGCTCCGCGACCAGAACGGTTTCATCAGCAACATCTACATCGACCATCCCAGCGCCCAGCTGCCCGGCGTCCCCCTCTGCTGACGCGTCAGCCCGCCGGTACGCGGCGGCGCACGGGGCGGGGCCGTCCGGGCCGGATCCGGACGGCCCCGTCGGCGCCCGCGGCCGGTTGTATGACATGGCTGCGCCAACCGCGCAACGCGCATAGACTGCCGCTGGACCGGCGCCGTCAGGCGCCCCTGACCACCGGGGGTGCACAGTGCTGCGGGTGGATTTCACCAGCCAGGAGCTGGTCCGGCTGCGCGTCGCCGCCGGTGTGGACCCGCTCTGGGAGACCGCGCTCAGCCTCCATCTGCTCCAGAACCGGGCGGCTCCGCTCACCTACGGATCCTGGCGCCGCGAGGTGGGCGCCGCGCTGCAGCGCTCCGGGCTGCTGCCGGCCGTGCGCGAGCTGATGCGGCTCTGCCCCGACGGCGCGTACTTCCCCGACTTCCTGACGCCCGGGCGCGGCGACACCGATCTCGACACCGGCCTCGACCGTCTGCTCGCCACCCCCCGGCACCGGCTGCTGGCCGAACTGACGCGGCTCCACGCCCACACCCGGGGCCCGGTCCCGCCCGGTGTGCGGCTGCTCGCCGAGGGCTCCCCGCAGGCGCTGCGCCGGCTCGGCGCCTCACTGCGCGCGTACTACCGCGTCGCCGTCGAGCCCTACCTTCCGGTGATGCGGGCCGAGGCGGCGTCCGACCGCGCGCGACGGGCCGAGGCGGCCCTCGCCCACGGCGCCGAGGGCATGCTGACGGGCTACGACGACCTGCCCGGCTGGGAGTACCGGCAGGGCCGGCTGTGCGCCCCCTACCCCGTGGACCGCGCGCTGCTGCTGCGCGGCAGGGCGCTGACGCTGGTGCCGGCCTTCTTCTGCGTGCGCGCGCCGCTCGTCCTCGTGAACGAGTCGCTGCCGCCGGTCCTCGTCCATCCGCTCGCGCCCGCGCCGGGCTGGCTGGAACGCCGCCGCGACGCGACGGCCGCGCCGGCGGCGCAGCTCATCGGAGCCTCGCGCGCCGAACTGCTGCGGATGCTGAACCACCCGATGACCACCACCGACATCGCCAACGCGCTTCGACTGGCCCCCTCCACGGCGAGTCGGCACGCCTCGGTCCTCCGCGAGGCGGGACTGCTCCTGTCGCAGCGGCAGGGCCTGCGGGTGCTCCACCGCAGGACCCGGCTGGGCGAGGCGCTCCTCGACGGCGCGCTCGGCTGATCCCGCGGGGACGGGTCCCGGTCCGAGGACGGTCCCGTCGGCTCCCGGCCCTCCGCACCCGCCTCACTCCGGCCGAACGGTGTCAGAAGAGGAAGTCGTCGGTCAGGACGCACCCGTCGACGAGGGCGGGCGCGGTCCTGACGTCGCCCCGGGCCTCGAAGGCGGGATTGCAGTTGAGGACGAGCAGGTGCGACGCGGAGAGACGGCGCAGCACGCCGGGGTCGACCGCGATGACGGCGAAATCCCGGCCGACGGCGAACCCGCCGTCGATCCCCGCATCGGGGTCGGCGCCGAGGCGGTCGGCGATGTCGGCGTGGTAGGCCTTCTGGAACGCCTTCATGCCCTCGCCGGTGCCGGTGAAGAAGACGCGCAGGCGGCTGCCGCCCCCTTCGTCGCAGACGCCGCGGAAGCGGACGCCCCAGCTCTCGTCGAACTTCTCGTCCATGGCGTAGTAGCGCGTGTCGGAGGGGTCGATGCTGTACTGCTCGCAGGTCGTGAAGCGCTGGACGTACTCCCCCGCCGCCATGACCGACCCGGCCTCCGGCAGGTTGTCGAGCATGAACCGCTCGCGGGTGGTGAGACCGTCGGGGCCCTCGGCGCCGCCGGTGCCGCCTCCGTTGCGCCCGGCGGACTCCCCGTCGGCGCCGTCCTCCGCCGCGCCGGCCCCCTGCGCACCCGGGGACTCCACGGCGGGGAGGCCGACCGGAGCCCGCCCGGCGCCCGAGGCCGCGTCGCCGTCCTCGCAGGCCGTCAGCGACAGCACCGCCGCCAGCGAGACCAGAGCGGCCGTCATCTTCCTTGCGCCGTACATGTGTTACCCCCGTGGACCGCACCCGTTCGTGCCACCGGGACCCTAGGGCATGGACATGGCGAAGATCAAAAACGTCCCTGCGGGCGGACCATCAGGACCGCCACGTCGTCCTGCGCCGGGCCGGGCAGCAGTTCGCCGAGCACGGCGTCGCACAGCGCGTCCAGCGGCCGGTCGTGGTGCCGCAGCGCCGACGCGAGCCGCGCCAGGCCGTGGTCGAGGTCCCTGCCACGGGTCTCGATGAGCCCGTCCGTGTAGAGGGCCAGCACGCTGCCCGGGGGGAGATCGACGTGCTCGGCCCGGAAGTCCTGCCCGCCGGTGCCGAGCGGCGTGCCGGACGGGCCGTCGAGGAAGGCGACCGATCCGCCCAACGCGACGACGGGCGGCGGGTGACCCGCCCGGGCCACCAGGCATCCGCCGGACGCGGGGTCGTGCACGGCGTAGACGCAGGTCGCCATCTCGTCCTCGCCCATGTCGGCCACGACGGCGTCGAGCGACCGGAGCATTCCGGCGGGGTCGACGTCGTGCCGGGCCAGCGTGCGCACCGCCGTGCGCAGCTGCCCCATGACGGCGGCGGCGCGCACCCCGTGGCCGACGACGTCCCCGATGACCAGTCCGGTCCGGCCGCCCGGGAGGGTGATGGCGTCGAACCAGTCGCCGCCGACGTCGTGTTCGCCGGCCGGCAGATAGCGTCCGGTGAGTTCCAGTCCGGCGACGGTGGGCAGCGGGCTGTTGGTCAGGCTGCGCTGCAGGGTGCGGGCCGCCGCGCGCTGACGGGTGTACATCAGCGCGTTGTCGATGTTGAGGGCCGCCCGCGCCACCACCTCGTCGATCAGCACCGCGTCCTGCCCGCCGAACGGCTCGCGGCCGGCGAGCCGCGTCACGATGACGGCGCCGAGCACCTTGCCGCGCGCCACCAGCGGGATCAGCCGCGCCGAGCCGAGGGTCATCAGGTACTCGCGCAGCCGGTCGGCGCGGGGGTCGGTGATGAGCGCCGGGACGTCGGCGCGGCCGAGGTCCATGGGACGCCCGTCGGCGATGACCCGCTCGTAGAACGAGCCGCTCGGGATGCGGGACGTCGTGCCCGCCACCAGTCTCGCCGTCGGCGCGGACGGATCCGGGAACCGGGCGGCCATGCGGCGCACCACACCACGGGTGGACGCCGCCGAGTCGTCGGGGGCGATCAGCTCCTCCAGGAGCTGGACGTCGGCCGAGTCGGCGAGCCGGGGCACCAGGACCTGGACGACCTCCTCGGCGGTCTGCCCCAGGTCCAGGGTGGTGCCGATGCGGGTGCCGGCCTCCGCGAGCAGGGCGAAGCGGCGCCGCGCGCGCTCCGCCGCAGCCGCCGCCCGCTGGGCCTGGGTGATGTCGATCAGCGAGGCGATGACGCCGAGCGTGCGGCCGCTCCCGTCCACCAGTGGCGCGTACGAGCAGGACCAGGTGCGGTCGCGGTCCGGGTCCGCCGGGGTCCGCCCCGTGCGGCGGACGTCGACCACGGCCCTGCCGCTCTCCATGACCTCGCGCATCATGGCCTCCAGCGCGACGGCGTTCACCCCCGGCACGACGTCCGTCAGCCTGCGGCCCAGGTGCTCCGCGGCCGAGACCCCGTTCATCCGGGCGAGCGCCTCGTTGACCCGCAGGAAACGCAGATCGGTGCCGAGGGTGGCCAGGCCGATGGGCGACTGGGTGAAGAGGCTCTCCAGGGCGGCCAGGGAGTCGCGCATGCGCAGGACCTGCGAGGTCTCGACGGCGATCAGCAGCGCTCCCGCGCGTCCCTGCGCGTCGGCGGCGGGCACGATCCACATCTCCATCGTGACGGGGCGCCCGTCCTCGTGGCGCACCGACAGCGTGCCGACCACGGTCTCTCCCGCGTGGACGCGCCGGGTGAGCTGGTCCGCGAGCTCCCGGTTGCCCTCGGGGACGAGCAGCTCCGCCGCGGGCCGTCCGAGCACGTCCGCGCCCCGGTGCCCGAGCAGGTCCTGGGCGGCGAGCGACCACTCGACGATGTGCCCGTCCGCGTCCTCGCGCCACAGGGCGATGGGGAGCAGTTCGCGGAGCACACCGGCGTACCCGACAGCATCCAGGGGCTGCTCCGGCGTCCGGTCCGTCCGCGAGTCCGCGTCCAAGGTACGACCTCACCACAGGGAACGTCTGGTACGAAATCACCCTAGCCGAGACCGTGGGAACGGACCGTGACCGTGAGCGGTCGCGCGCAGGGCATCGCGGGGCGCCCGGGGCGCGGTGCGGCGCGGGCGCGGGCGGGGCGCGGTGCGGCGCGGGCGCGGGCGGGGCGCCTCCGTACCTGGCCGCCCGGCAGCCGGGCGGTCAGGCGGTGTCGCGCCCGGGGGCGCCGGGCGGTCAGGCGGTGTCGCGCCCGGGGGCGGTCCGCGCGAGCCACGCCCCGGTGAACGCGGCCAGCGCGGTCACGCAGGCGGTGAAGGTCAGGCCGGCGTCCCGCAGGCCGAGCCACACGGTCAGCGCTCCCACCCCGATGACGGGCAGCGAGATGCCCGCGTACGCCACCACGAAGAACGAGGAGACCGTCGCGGCGCGGTGCGCCGCGGGGGCGGCGTCGCCGACCGCCGTCAGCCCCGACCGGAAGGCGAGGCCCTGGCCGATGCCGCCGCACACCCCGCCGAGCACCAGCAGGGGCAGGGACTTCACCCAGAGCGAGGAGCCGACGAGCAGCAGTCCGGCGACCAGCACCAGGCAGCCGAGCGGGAGGGCCGTGCGGGCCGCGAACCGGCCGGTCAGCGCCTGACCGCCGGTCGAGGCGAGGAAGACGGTGAAGACGACCACTCCGCAGACCGCGAGGTTCTTCTCGCCGAGGGTCTCGGCGAGGAAGCTCGGCGCCACGGCGGTGAACAGCCCGAGGAGGCTGAAACCGGCGAAGGCGGCCATGGCGGCGGGGGCGAAGACGCCCCGCACCTGGGGCGGCGCGTACAGGCCCTGTGGCTGGGGCCGGGCGCCGGGGCGGGCGTTCCCGACCGTCTCGGGCAGCGCCAGCACGACGGTCGCCGCGACGGCCAGCAGGGCCAGATGTGTGAGGAAGGGCAGTGTCAGGGGCCACGGCGCGTACTCGGCGAGGAAGCCGGCGAGCAGCGGTCCGCAGCCGAGGCCGCCCATGTTCGCCGCCGTCGCGGCGAAGCCCGCGCGCGACCGTCGCCCGGGGGGCGCGAGTTCCATGACCGTGACGGTGCCGGCCCCGCTGAGCAGCCCGGCCGAGAATCCGGAGAGCAGCCGGCCCGCGTAGAGGAGCGGCAGTCCGTCCTCCAGGAGGAAGCAGACGGCGCTGGCCGCGGCGAACGCCAGCGCGCACAGCAGGACGGGGCGGCGGCCGGCTGTGTCGGAGTGGTTGCCGGCCAGCAGGAGGGTGAGGATGACGCCGGCCGCGTACGTGGCGAAGACCAGCGTCACCGTCAGCTCCGAGAAGCCGAGTTCATCGCGGTAGAGGCCGTAGAGCGGGGTGGGGAGGGTGGTGCCGGCCATCCCCGCGGCGAAGACCGCGGCCGCCGCGAGGTATCCGGGGCGTCGGCGGGAGGTGCCGGTGGTGCCGGCACGCGGAGCGCTTCTGCTCATGCGGATCACCCTAAGGTCCGCCCGCAGCCGGGGCGCGCGGCGTCCGGTGCGTGCCGTCGCACGGCGCGGGACCCTCCTCGCACCGGACGTGCCCGGGTGCCTGACGACGCGGCATGAGTGCGTACCGGACGCCGCGCGCCCCGGCTGCGGGCGGACCTTAGGGTGATCCGCATGAGCAGAAGCGCTCCGCGTGCCGGCACCACCGGCACCTCCCGCCGACGCCCCGGATACCTCGCGGCGGCCGCGGTCTTCGCCGCGGGGATGGCCGGCACCACCCTCCCCACCCCGCTCT